>NZ_CP160405.1:0-4527494 GCF_040741385.1 Methylomonas sp. HYX-M1 | reverse complement strand
TGGCATGTATGCGGGCTGTGAATGGCCAGCCATGATACCACAGCCCCCGAAAAGGCGTTTTTTGGCTTGACTGTTAAGCGTGAAGATTAAAGAATGTCCGGTGCACTGTTAAACCTTAGTCCGCAAATGATTACCGGTACCCTTTACATCGTTTCGGCGCCGTCCGGCGCCGGCAAAACCAGTTTGTTGAAGCAGCTTCGAGCCGATACTCAGGGATTGGCGGTTTCGGTGTCGCATACCACCCGAGCCATGCGCAGCGGCGAAACCCACGGCGTCGACTATTTTTTTGTCAGCGTCGACGAATTTAAAGCGATGATAGAAAACCGGGCTTTTTTAGAGCACGCCCAAGTGTTCGACAACTTTTACGGCACAGCCCGACAAACCGTGCAGAATAATTTGGCCGGCGGCTTGGATGTGATCTTGGAAATCGATTGGCAAGGCGCCGCCCAAGTACGGCGCATGTTGCCCGAGGCGGTTTCGATTTTTATTTTGCCGCCGTCAATTGAGGTGTTGCAGCAGCGCTTGCAAAATCGCGGACAGGATAATGCCGAGGTCATCGAACGCCGGATGCGCGACGCAGTCGCCGAAATGAGCCATCACGCCGAGTTCGATTATTTAATTGTCAACGATAACTTCGATTTAGCCCTAAGGCAGTTAAAGAGTATCGTTACTGCTCAGCGTTTACGGCAGCCGCGCCAGCAACAAGCCCTTAGCGACTTGTTAATCCATTTACTTCACTAGAACAATTATAAGATTATGAACAGCAGAACCTTTTCTATCGCGTTGGCAACCGGTCTAGGCATGGCCTTGTTGCTAAGCGCTTGCTCCGATGACAAAACTGCCGAATCCAAGTCTACACCGGCTGCCGGTGCGTCTTCGGCCAAGCCGGCTCACAACCCCTTCGATCATTCGCACGACGAAGTCGTCACCGACGTGGTCAAGCACCAGTTCGAGCACGAATTTGCCGATCAGTGCGTGGCGCGCGAATTGAAAACCTCGCAAAACCCGGATGTCGACAAGCCGCGATTGGACAAGGACTGCATGTGTATTGCCCGGTACATGATGAAGGACTTGACGGCGGAAGATGCCAAAAAATTCTTGAAGCAACACGAGAACACGCATTCGTTGCGGATTAAGTTCGACGCGGCTGCGTATTTTTGTTTGCAAAACAAACAACATCCCAAAGGCCCGCAGATTTTCGGCAAACATTGAGCGTTTGCCGTGACACCGAGGCCGAACGGCCGGCCTCGGATTTCCAGGTTTTTCCAATCCATCGAATCATGACTGAAGCCAGCGTTCTATTTTCGGAAGCCAAGCAATACATACCCGGCGGGGTTAATTCGCCGGTACGCTCGTTCAACGGTGTAGGCGGTACGCCGGTGTATTTTTCCCGTGCCGAAGGCCCTTACGTTTACGATAGCGAAAACGCGCGTTATATCGATTACGTCGGCTCCTGGGGGCCGATGATAGTAGGCCACGCCCATCCGGAGGTGATAGCGGCGGTCAAGCAATCGGCTGAAAAAGGTTTGAGTTTCGGTGCGCCGACCGAAATCGAAACTGCCATGGCGAAGAAAGTCTGCGAGCTGTTGCCGTCGGTCGAACTGGTGCGCATGGTGAGTTCGGGTACCGAAGCTACGATGAGCGCGTTACGCTTGGCGCGCGGCTATACCGGCCGGGATAAGATCGTTAAATTCGAAGGTTGTTACCACGGCCATTCCGATTCCTTGTTGGTCAAGGCGGGATCCGGGGCGCTGACTTTGGGCGTACCCAGCTCTCCGGGCGTTCCGGCCGCGTTAGCCGCGGATACCATCACGTTAACCTACAACGATGGCGAAGCGGTACAGGCTACCTTCGCCGAAATCGGCGAGCAAATCGCTTGCATTATCGTGGAGCCGGTTGCCGGCAATATGAACTGTATTCCGCCGGAGCCCGGATTTTTAGAGACTTTGCGCCAGGTCTGCGATCGATACGGCGCGGTGTTGATATTTGACGAGGTGATGACCGGGTTCCGGGTTGGGCTGCAGGGCGCTCAGGGGTTATACGGGGTGAGACCGGATTTGACCACGCTGGGAAAAATTATCGGTGGCGGTTTGCCGGTGGGAGCGTTCGGCGGTAGCCGTAAAATCATGGAGTGCCTGGCACCGTTGGGACCGGTTTATCAAGCCGGTACTTTGTCGGGTTGCCCGGTGGCGATGGCGGCCGGGTTGAAAACGCTGGAATTGATTGCGGCTCCCGGATTCTACGATGGGTTGACAGCCAAAACCGCGCAATTGTTGAGCGGTCTGCAGCAAGCGGCCAATGTCTCCGGTATCGCATTTGCCACCAATCAGGTCGGCGCTATGTTCGGCGTATTCTTTAGCGAGCAAACGCCGGTTAGCCGATTTGCGCAGGTGGTCGCTTGCGATCAAGAGCGTTTCAAATGCTTTTTTCACGCTATGTTGGCGCGCGGCGTTTATATGGCGCCGTCCGCATTCGAAGCCGGCTTTGTATCGTCAGCCCACACTGCTGCGGACATCGATGCTACGGTAGAGGCGGCGGCGGCAGTGTTTGCAACAACGCTGTGAGAAAGTGAAGTTGCGGCAGTCTAGGCTCGTGCCCGGGCGCTGCGCTGAAGTTTTTTAGAGCCGGGATGCCGGAGGCTATGCGTTGCCAGCTGTGCGTAGGTGCGAATTTATTTGCGCAATAACCAGAGTTTAGCCTGATGATCCGATAAATTCGAACCTACAACAGCTTTGCCCGGTTTTTACTGAACAGTTATGGATTAGACGCCCCAGCCGGACCCGGCGTTATGCACCGAGCCGGCTGGGGTAGCAATTATGGGCCGCTTCTGACCAAGCGCACAAAATTGGTGTTGGCTTTAAGATCGGAAGTGGTATAGGCGGAAGCGAAATTAGCCGCCCATGCCATGCTGCTGCTGGCAGCTAATGGCGAAGAGGTCCAATACACGTTCTGTTGCCCTTCCGGGAAATATGCACTATCGATAGCCCCGGTCGCGCCGTTCATAAGCGTGATGTCGGATAGCTCGGCGACGGTCGGTAACCGCCAATCGGTTTTGCCGCATAGAGCTTGTGCGTTGATAGCGGCAACATACGCTTTGGTATCCGTGGTGCAGCCATTCGTGCTGCAGTTTTGGCCGCTGTCGCCGCCGTCGTTACTCGCGTCCGTTTGGTACCAAGTGTAAACGTTGTCTTTGTCTTGCAAGCCGCCGTCGTTGGTTTTGATTTCCCAAGTCAGGCCGGTGGTTTCATCTTTCACGCAGGACCATTGCGTGCCGGCTGCCTCGCTACCTTCATCGCTCCAGCCGGCGTTTTGAATCGTTAAGGCGGTACCGTCACTATCTAACTTAGTAAAGACGAATCCGGCGACGCCGTTGTCGTCGGTAACGCCGGCCGCAACGTCACGCCCCCATTCCGCGTCTTGCGAAGCAAAATTGGTAATAGGGCAAGTCATATTGTTTTGGCTGGCGTTGGCACATTGGGTTACCGCCGTATCGTTGATTTCGCCGTATGGAGTATCGGTTATCGTCAAACTGACTAACACCGGTTTTGAGGTTTTTTTACTGTCTTTAACCTTGAATTTAAATTTGTCGGTGCGGTTACCGGTTTTGAACTTTGCCTTGGGCGTGTAAGTAGCGTAATTTGCGTTGATTACCACTTTGCCGTACTTTGGTCTAGCGGCGAGTTTGTAAGTTAATTCATCGCCGTCTATGTCGCTGGCGCTTAAACTGAAAGTAAACGATGGGTCGGTCGTCAATACGGTTTGGTTTTTGGCTTCGGCAACCGGACGGTCATTTACCGATTTAACGGTCAAGGTGACGGTTGCGGTCTGCGAATCCAATGCGCCGTCGTTTGCGGTGTAAGTAAAGCTATCCGTACCGTGGTAATTAGCCGCGGGCGTGTATTTGAAGCGTTTGCCGCTATTGCCTACGGGGGATAACGTGCCGTGTGACGGCGCTTGCGAAATCGTAAAAGTCAACGCATCCTTGTCCGCGTCGCTACCTTTTAACAGGATGTTAGCCGGTTTGTCTTCTCTTAGCGTTTTTTGCAGGTCTTTGGCTACCGGCGCTTCGTTTGCGAACGCCGGACTAGCTGATAAAGACAATAGAAGCGTCAGACCGAGCGTGTTAGCGGTCCTAGATTTTTGCATGTTTCCCTCCGGAATTTCGAAAGAGCCTGCTTGCAGCGACGGCTGGTAAGTGTGAAAAAGACGAGTGCTCACTAGATATAAAAATGTGTCGAACATAGCGCAGTTTGAAGCGTATCACACTATTTGTGGGTTGCCTATCGGTAATGGAGTACGCGGTAGCGGGATTTGGGGTGCTTTGAATGTCGGGATATTCTGTTGAGTCTGCAACAAAGCCCGGCTTGTTTCAAAGAGCCGCTCGGATTTCGTAACCGGCGAATTTGCGTATGTTGACGACGCCGGTGTCGAATATCAAATATTGCCCTTTGATGCCGACCAGCTGACCGGCAATCAACGGATCTTTATCCAAATTAAACGATTTCACTTTGGCTGGATATTGCAGCACAGGGTAATCGATTTCGACTTGCGCTTCGGCGTCGCCGATTGCATGTAAGGCGTCTGCGCCGTGTCGGGCGGAAATTGCCGCTAAGTCATCGGCGCATTTAGCCAGTAAGTTGTCCCTTAATGCCGGTAAGTCGAGCGGCGCGGCCGAACCTTTCAACATTTGCTGCCAGTTGGTTTTGTCGCTGACGTGGGCGGCCAAGGCTACTTCGGCCAAACCGGAAATATGTCTGGAGCGGGCGGCAAATATCGGTAGCGCTTGCACGGCGCCTTGATCGATCCAACGGGTCGGGATTTGCGAGCGGCGGGTAATGCCTACTTTCAGACCTGACGAATTGGCTAGGTAAACGATGTGCGGCTGAAAGCAAAACTCTTCGCCCCAACTCGGCTCTCGACAGGTACCGGCCGCGTAATGGCAGGTTTCCGGTTTGACGATGCACAGGTCGCATTGCGCCAGCCGGGTGAAACAAGGATAGCAATAGCCTTGATTGAAGCTTTTGTTGGTCTTTTTTCCGCAATGTACGCACAATATCCTGCCGCTGTATTGCAGTTGCAGGGTTTTTCCGAGCAGGGGATTGATCTCTAATTGCTGGTCGCCGATGGGTAGCCGGTAGCGCACCGGTTTTTCCAGGTCGACCGTCATCTTTTGCAAACTTCCCAACACTTAAGGTTCTCCGCGAGTTTTTTGCCCAGTCCGATATAATGACAGCGTTTCGGCGTTTCACAAACGGTTTAAGTTGTGCCTTTAGTTCGTATGCACTCGCGTCGCGCGTCTGCGTGTTCTTCATTCCCAGGTTCGGCATATCACTTTGTCCACTCGCTCTAAACCAGTTAGTTCAATCGTCAACAAATCGACGGGTAAGGCGCTTAAAAAAGTCGCGGTAAAGCCCAAGAGCAAGAAACGTTCGGCAAAAGGTAAGGCCGATTTCGGCAAACAGTCCGTTTGGCTGAGCGGCCCCGCTCTCGGGTTGATCGGCGTAGAATGCGCCGGATTGGCGGCCTCGGGCTTGCTGGCTACGGTACTTGTATTAGGGGCTTCGGCGAGATTCTTTTCCGGTACCGGCTTTTTTGCCAACTTATTGCCTTTCGCATTGGGGATAGCGATATGGGTCGCGGTTGCGGCCGGCTTGTTGTTGCTTTGGTTTAAATCCAGGCGCTGGTTGGTAGCAAAGTCGGAGTTGTTGCCGGCTTTAACGGCGTTATGCGTTTGTTTCGGGACGGTGAACGCTGTTTGGCAACAGGGTTTTCCGATGGCTATTGAGCAGTTGCGCAGTTTGGTCGGCGGAAAACAACAGGCCGCTCGTACTACCTTAGCTCACCAGATTTATGCCGCTTATCGGCGTTCGGATTCCGCACAGCTAAACAAATTGATCGGCCGGGCTCAGTCGTTCGACGCTGACATTCGCTACGCCGCGGCCAGTTACGAGTTGGATCCTGATTTATTGTATGGCGTTGCTGCCGCCGAATCGTCGTTTTTGCCGCGTACCAGTGCGGACGGCGGCCAAGGCTTGTTTCAAATTACCGCGGTTCCTAAATTTATCCTGCAGCAAGTGTCAAGCCAAATAGCAGGCGGAGCGGTTAATTTGGCCGATTCGAAGCACAACGCGCTGGTTGCCGCAGCCACCTTGAAGCACTATCTGGCGCAAATGAAAGGCGATCTGTTTTTAGGTTTACTGGCTTATAACATCGGGCCGCAAAACGGCGGCTTGAAGCACATCATGCAGCGTTACGGTGCAGTGGATTTCGTTACCATGCAGCCCTATTTTCAGCAGTTGCCCAGGGATTACCCGATCAGAGTCCTGTGTTATGCCTTAGCGTTTCGGCTTTGGCACGAAACCGGCCAGTTGCCGGCGTATGAGGCCGGCGACAATGCCGGCCGGATTCAACGGGCAGGCATACCGGGTTTGGTAAGCTGGTTTTAGCGGGTTGGCTTGCCGGCGTACAAGCGCATAGTGCTACAAGGCTGGCTCTAAGCTTGTGAGTGATTGGAGGACAGCAGGTGAACCGGAAATTCTTCCGCCGGTACCGGGGTAAAGAAAAAATAGCCCTGAAACGAGGTGCAGCCTTTAGACAGCAGAAATTCGACTTGAGCGCTGGTTTCCACCCCTTCCGCAATAACGCCCAAGCCTAAGCTTTTGGCCATCATGATGATGGTTTCGGTGATGACTTCGGCGTTGGATTCGCCTAGGCGGCTGACAAAGCTTTTATCGATTTTCAATTGGCTGAGCGGCAAGCTTTGCAGATAGGACAGGGATGAGTAGCCGACGCCGAAGTCGTCTATGGAAATGCGTACCCCCATGGCTTGTAAGGCCTGCATTTTTGCCACGGTGTCGTCTATGTTTTCGATCACGCTGCCTTCGGTTAATTCGACGACCAAGCGGTGAGGATCGATGCCGGCGGCGCGCAAGGCGTGTTGAATTTGTTGCACGAACCCGGATTGGCGGAATTGGCGGGAACTGACGTTTACGGCGACGTGCCCGATAGAGCGGCCCAGTAAATCCCAGCGTTTGATTTGTCGGCAGGCTTCCTGCAATACCCAGCTGCCCAGCGGTAGAATGAGTTGCGTGTCTTCCGCTAATGGAATGAAGTCGGCCGGAGATATGCTGCCTTTTTGCGGATGTTGCCAGCGAATCAACGCTTCGGCGCTGAGGATATTGCCGCTTTCGTCCACTTGCGGTTGGTAGACCAATTTGAATTGTTGGTGTTTTAAGGCCAAGCGCAGCTCTTTTTCCAGGGTTAACCGCTTGTTCGCCGCAGTTTGCATTTCCGGTTCGTAAAACCGGATACGGTTACGGCCGTTTTCTTTGGCTCTATACATGGCGGTATCGGCTTGTTGAATGATTTGTTCCGGTTTTTCGTCGCCTTGCGGATACAAGCTGACGCCTATGCTGGTAGAAAAATGATGCTCGCTGCCCTGTACGATGAACGGTTGGTTGATGGTTTGCAAAATTTTGTCGGCCAATATCGCCGCGTGTTGGTTGGCTTGTCGCAGGCTGTGATAACGAGCCGGCACCATCACGATGAATTCGTCTCCGCCTAAACGGCAGGCGCTATCTTCGCGACGTATCGTCGCTTTCAAGCGTTGCGCCATTTGAATCAAGAGTTCGTCGCCCACTTGGTGGCCGCGCGAATCGTTTAGAATTTTAAAATGATCTAAATCCAAAAAGAACAAGGCGCCGAACATATGCTGGCGTTTAGCGGCGGCAATCTCTTGGCTCAGTCTGTCCAGCAACATGCGCCGATTGGCCAGGCCTGTTAACGGGTCGTAGTAGGCCAAATTGAGAATTTCCTGCTCTTTGGCTTTTTGCTCGCTGATATCCGAAAAGATACCGACGTAATGGCTCAAATGCCCGGCTTCGTCGCGCACGCCTGTCAACGTCAGCCATTCCGGATAGACTTCGCCGTTTTTCCGCCGATTCCAGATTTCGCCTTCCCATTGGTTAGTCTGTTCCAGCGCGGCATACATGGCGCGAAAAAACTCCGCATCGTGAAAGCCGGACGCTAACAGCCGCGGGTTGTCGCCTATCACTTCGTCGGCGGAATAGCCGGTGATGGTTGAAAAGGCTTTGTTTACCCGCAGAATAGTGCCGTCCGGCGACGTCACTACAATGGCTTCGTGCGATTCGAAGGTGGTGGCGGCTACCCGCAATTCTTCTTCTTGGTGCAAACGGGTGGAAATTTCGTGATTCAGGGTGTCGTTGATGCGTTGCAATGCAGAGGTGCGCTCCGCTATTAGATTTTCCACTTGGGTAGTGCGGCCGGTCACCAGCAGTAAACCCAAGCTGATAAGGCTGGACAGCAATAGCCCGCCGCCGAGCAGCCACGCGCTTAACGGCGATTGTTGATATGCGTAGAAATCGCTGGATGGAACAGCGTGCAGTCGCCAAGCGCTGCCGGCAAAATTGAGCGTGCGTTCGCTGCCGAGCTCGGGTTGATGTTGATACGGATAGGGTCCGGGAACGACGTTGCTGAATAAGACGCGTTGCTGTTGGTAAAGGGTGATGCTGATTTGCAATTCGTTATCGCCGAACAAACGGTAGATTTCGGCTATCTGCGCGTCCAGACGGAATCCATTGGCGACAAAACCTAAAAGGGCTTGCCGTTTGTGATCCGGACTAGTCAATTCGTGTTCCTGTTGCTTAAACACCGGAGCGTAAATAACGGTCGCCAAATAGGGGCGATGATTAGCTTGTAGCCGAGTTTCCGAAACGACTAAGGGTTGGTTTTGTTCGACAATCGAGTTGAGCGTTTCGGCAACCTGCGGATTATTGCTGATGTCGTAACCGATACCGCTAGGATCGATAGTGTTTTTGACTGCAATTTCTACCGGAAAATAGTCCGTTTTATCGCCTGCCGGGACAAACATTTCGTATTCGAAGTCTGCGTAGCGTATGACGGTGCCATGGGCTTGTTCCCATGGCTTGCGTTCGGGATGGGATATTTTGGGTATCCATTCCAGCAAGCCGTCGCATTGGTTGCCTATCGATTGGGCGAAACGTACGAATTCGTCCGGGGTTACGATCACCGAGCTGTCGAAGAAGGCTTTTAGCGCTTTGGCGCCGGCCAGATTTAAATTCAATCTTTGGTACAATGCGGTGTGCAGCAAGTCCGTTTGCCGCTCGAGCAGATTGTGCAAGCGCTCGCTTTCTTGGCGCTGGCTGAATTTAAACGCAAGTATGGTGGCGAGCAAGGTGAGCAATAAGGGATACAGTACCGCTTGACGTCTGCCGTGCCAAACCGCTTCCGGTTTGCCTATGAATAGCAATGACATCGGCGCGAATATAGCCGTACCTATGGCGTTGCCTACCCAGGTTTGGATGACGGTATCGAACAGGTTTTCGGCGTCAATGCCGCCGTGATTGAACATCACGGCGGCATTGACCATTGCAGACAACAAGCAACTGGCTATCCCGATCAGAAAAAACAGGAAGATACTACGGTCTTCGATCAACGGATTTTGCTTGCCTATCCAGCGATTAATGGCAAGCATGCCTAGCCACACTTGTGCACAAGCAGCTGTTGCGGTTGCCATCGCACCCAGTAGCGCTTGCTCTATGGTCAATGGCCATTCGGTGCCGGATACGAAATAACTGGTAAAGCTCCCTAGGAACAGTCCGGGCAAGATGCCACGGCCGCATACCATCGTCAGGGCCAATGCAATGCCGGACGCCGGCCAGAGCGGGCTGACGCCGCCCGCCGCGCTGGACAACAAGTTGCCTAGCCAAGCGCTGGCGAAATACGCAAGGGCAGCGAATGCGTTGATTAGTGGCTGGCTGAACGGCGCGTGCATACGCTGAACCTTAAGCGGTCGAGGGATGCTGAATACGCCATCGTTCATCTACAGGGTAGGCTTTACCGAAACCCGCTACGAAACGGCCACCTAAAGGGGTTAAAGCCAGCAATTGAAAATCGGCCAAACCGCGCAAGACGGACACGGTTTCGCCGAATTGTTGGGCGAGGGCGTCTAAAATCCGCGGATATGCCGGGTCGTCGGCCGGGATGCGAGCCACCGAACTATCCAGCGTCAAGCGCCGGCGGGCGAAAGGATTGGCGGCACTGGATTCGGCTTCGATAAATAATAAGGACGCTTTAGGGTAATTCAATAAGTTGTCGGTGTGACTCGCCAACGTGCTGACGAAGATGTAAAACACATTATCGATCAATAGATAGGGCGCGTAACCGATATCCGCGTCGCCATTGCTGCGCCGGCTGGCTAGCAACAAGCTTTGCTGGTTTTTGACCAGCTCATCGCAAGCATTTTGCGCGGCGTCGGCATTTAAAGACATGATAATTATCCCGATAAATCGTGATAGCGGAAGCAGTCCAGCGTGTGATCGTTGACCATGCCTACTGCTTGCATATAAGCGTAGCAAATCGTTTTTCCGACGAATTTGAAGCCGCGGCGTTGCAAGTCTTTACTCATCAGCTCCGATTCTATTGTGAACGCTGGGATTTGCTTGGAATCGTTCCAGTGGTTTTGTTTCGGTCGGCCGTCGACAAATTGCCAGATGTAGCTGGCAAAGCTATCGAATTGCGCTGTTACCTGCAAAAACGCTCGGGCGTTTTCTATAGCTGCCAATATTTTCAAACGGTTACGAATGATGCCGGGATTTTGCATTAACAGCGCGATTTTTTCTTGGTCGTAGTTTGCAATTTTTGCCGCATCGAAATGATCCAAGGCTTCCCGGTAGGCCGGCCGCTTAGCCAAAACGGTGCGCCAACTCAAGCCGGCTTGGGCGCCCTCTAAAATCAAAAATTCGAACAGTTTACGGTCGTCGAATTCCGGTACGCCCCATTCGGTATCGTGATAGTGTTCTTCGCCGGCGCTGGCCAGCGCCCAGCGGCACTTGTTCATTCGCCGTTTTGCATCAGTTTTTTCAAATCGGCAAACGGGCTGAAGGTTGCGGTAGGACCGGAGCCCTCGCGATGAGTACTACTGCCGTACCGAACTTGCGATTCATAGCGCTGATGTTCGTTATCGTGACAATATAAACACAGCAGTTCCCAGTTGCTGCCGTCGGCAGGATTGTGATCGTGGTCGTGGTTTTTGTGGTGTACGGTGAGTTCGCGCAAGTTTTTGTGGTCGAATTCGCGTGCGCAACGTCCGCAGATCCAGGGAAATAGTTTCAAGGCTTGTTCGCGGTAGCCTTTTTCGCGTTCTTCTTTATAGCGCCTCGCCTCGGCAATGATTTGATTGGCTTTGCTCATGTTGATTCCCTCTTTTCTTTCAGCCGCCGGTGACGTTCATGTGGCGTAATATCACAGGCTTTTCGTAGATATTGAATTCGTGTTTCTCGGGTTTGATCGACATAGCGTCTACAATGGTCTGTTTTAAAAGATCCGCGTCGCCCGGATGTTGCCTGACTACGGCTTTTAGGTCTACCGAGTGTTCGTTGCCCAAGCATAACAGCAAACGTCCTTCCGCGGTGAGCCTTACCCGGTTGCAACTGGCGCAGAAATTAGCGCTGTGCGGTGAAATAAACCCTACCCGGGTGTTGCTGCCGGCGACGGCAAAGTAATCGGATGGTCCGCCGGTTGTGTCTGTTAGATCGTGCAGCGTGAAACGCCGCTCTAAGTCGTTCTTGATCAGACGGCTAGGGTAGTAAGCCTCGGCCCGGTTGTGATTGTTGACGGTGCCTAGCGGCATTTCTTCGATGAAACTGATATCGATGCCGCGATTAACCGCATATTCCACTAATGCGCAGACTTCGTCGTGGTTTCTGTCCCTAAGCACGACAGTATTGAGTTTTAAGCGTTCGAAACCTGCAGCGCAAGCCGCGTTGATGCCTTTCAGCACGTTTTCCAGATCGCCGGTCCGGGTTAGAGCTTTAAACTTGGCCGGGTCCAAGGTGTCTAAGCTGATATTGATGCGTTTCACGCCGGCCGTTTTTAGCGATTGTGCTTTGTCAGCCAGTTGCGAACCGTTGGTTGTCATTACCAGCTCGTTCAGTCCGGAAATTCGACCTAGTTGCTGCAGCAAGTCTAAGGCGCCGTTTCTAACCAGTGGTTCTCCGCCGGTGACGCGGATTTTACCTACCCCTAATTCGACAAAGGCTTGGCAGATGCAATGAATTTCTTCGAGACTCAAGATTTGCCGGCGCGGCAGAAACTGCATGTCTTCGGCCATGCAGTACACGCAACGAAAGTCGCAGCGGTCGGTAATGGAAACCCGAAGATAATTGACGGTTCGACCGAAACGGTCGATTAGGTGTGGGGAAGTGTCGTTCATAGGCAATGCGGAGCGAATTTCCGCTGATTATATAGAACCTTAAGCAAAGGCCGATATTTTGACAGAAAGTTTCATATTTATTACTGCCTTATAGTTTTGCGGCAGTTATTTTTTACTTGCTAATTCTTGCCGGGATTGCAAAATGCGCAGGGCGCGCTAACATTTAGTTCACCTGAGTTTTTACGGGAGAAAAGTCATGAAAGCATATGATTTTATTTGCTCTTGTTGGTTTCGATTATTGGTGTTCATGGCAGCTCTGTCTCTAGCATCTCCGATTGTGGCGGCAGAAGACTATGCAACAGACGATGCGAACGCTTCGGAAAAGTTGGTATTGACGTTGTCGGATAAATGGTTGGCTTCTGAGGCGCCTAACGGCCGATTCAGGCAGAACGGTTCCAGTGATAACGCCAGCGTGCTGTTACCCGAGAAATCCGATACCAGGCCGGCAGATATAGGCTGCGGTATGGATTTGAATCCGTCGACTGTTGGTGGAACGTCTTTGTCCAGCCGCGTGGTCGGTGCTTGTAATTTCAACTATCACTACTAATACCGCTTTTTGAAGCAGGCTTTCGGGCTATGGATGCCTTAGATAATATTCCCACCGTGGCGCATGCCATTCAGCAGGCGGTAGCGCCTGTGTTTTTGCTGACCGGCGTCGGCTCTATTTTAAGCGTGTTGACCAATCGTTTGGGCCGGGCCATCGACCGCTTTCGGCGCTTGAGTGAAGTGCAAGAGCCGGAAGAAAAACACCGGCAAGAAATGCGTACCTTGTCGGCGCGTGCGCGGTTAATTCATTGGGCGATCAGCTTGTGTACCTTGTCGGCCTTATGCGTGTGTTTATCCATTGCGGCGCTGTTCGTGGGGGTTGAGGTTCGCCTGGATCTTTCTAAAGCGGTGGCTTTCTTGTTTATTGCTGCGATGCTCTCGCTGATTACCGGATTGCTTTGTTTTCTGCGTGAAATTGCATTAGCGACCGGGATTATCCAAATCCGCCGTTAAGGTCGTAGGGATTTTAGCCTGCAAAGGGCCGTGTGCAAGACGATAGCTTTAGGTCTACGGTAAAATTAGGCATTTAATCCGACCGGAAGCAGCGATGAAGAGATCAACAGCACATTTGGCCAGTCTCCTGATAGTAGCACTTAGCGGCGGTTTGGTGCAGGCGTCCGAACCGATACGAGTCGGTGTGATGGCGGGCGGCACTTTAGCCTGGGAATTAGCGGCGATGCAAAACGAAGGGCTTTTGAATGCGGCCGGCTTCGAAATCGACAGCGTTTCAACGGCTAATCCGCAAGCGGGTAAGGTTGCTTTGCAGGCCGGCAGCGTAGACATCATTATTTCCGATTGGATTTGGGTGTCTGGGATGAGGGCGCAAGGCAGCGATTTGAGCTTTTATCCTTATTCCGACGTGTCCGGTAGCTTGCTGGTTCCTGCCGGCAGTCCGATCAAAAGTCTGCAAGACTTGCAAGGTAAAAAATTAGGTATAGCCGGCGGCGAATTGGACAAAAACTGGTTGTTGCTGCAGGCCTTGGCGCAAAAACAGGGTTTCGATTTAAATGCTAAGCTGGAAAAAGTCTACGGCGCTCCGCCGATTTTAACTCAGCAATTGAAAGCCGGTCGTATCGATGCCTTATTAACCTACTGGCACTTTGCGGCGCACTTGAAATCGCAAGGCTATCAGCAGTTGTTGAGCGGCGAAGAAGTCATCAAGCAATTGGGGGTCGAAGCCGAGGTACCGCAAATGGGCTATGTGTTCAAATCCGGCTGGGCGGAGCGGCATAAGGCCGAACTGGAAAGCTTTTTTGCTTTAGCCGCAACGGCTAGAAACCGTTTATGCGATTCGGAAATTGCTTGGAAGCGGATCGTGCCGCTGACCGGTACCGAAAGCGTCGACGAGCAAATTCAGCTGCGGCAGGGCTATTGCGCAGGCCGGGTGGAAAACTGGGGCGAAGCGGAAAAGTCCGCTACGCAGCGTGTGTATCAGTGGCTGCGAAAAGTCGCGCAAAATAAATTGACCGACAAATCCGCACAGATAGAGCCCGGCACTTTTTGGTCAGCAGGTCAATGACGCGATCCTTGCAACGCGGCTTGAGTGTTCTATCTCTGCTGGTCTTATTGGCGATTTGGCAGCTCGGCGCGGCGATGTTGCACAGTCCGACCCTGCCGAGTCCCGCCGTTGTTTTCGCCGTGTTTTGGCAAGCCTGTGTCAGCGGGGAATTGCCTTATCATCTTGGCGTGACTTTGCTGCGATTGCTGGCGAGTTTTTCGATTGCGATGTTGCTCGGATGCGCGATTGGCATCGGATTGGGAAGGCATCGGGGGGCCGATGCGTTTTTTGACAATTGGTTGGTTATCCTGCTGAACATTCCGGCTTTGGTAACGATAATCTTATGTTACGTCTGGTTCGGTTTGATCGAATCGGCGGCCATAGCCGCGGTAGTCATCAACAAAGTACCGAATGTCGTGGTGACTCTGCGCGAAGGCGCCAGGGCGCTGGATAGAGACTTATTGGAAATGGCGCAAAGCTATCGATTCGGTTGGCGCAAGACTTTGATACACGTGATTTGGCCGCAATTACATCCTTTTATCATGGCGGCAACCCGTTCCGGTCTAGCGTTGATATGGAAAATTATTCTAGTCGTGGAGTTATTAGGACGCAGCAACGGCATGGGCTATCAGCTGCATCTTTTTTTTCAATTATTCGACGTCGCCGGTTTGTTGGCTTATAGCTTTGCGTTTGTTGCGGTCATTCAACTGATCGAGTCGTTCATTTTGAAGCCGATAGAACTCAACAGCTTGAGGTGGCGCCGGTGAGCGAACTCGATATACGGGTCGTCAACAAGATTTATAGCCAACCCGGGGGCGGCATCGAACAAGCCCATCATGCCATTGCGGATTTACAAGTGCATGTGCCGGCCAATCAATTCGCCTGTTTGCTGGGGCCCTCCGGTTGCGGGAAAACCACGTTGCTGAATATGATTGCGGGTTTGGATAAACATTACGACGGCAATATTGCCGTTGGTAAGGACGGGCGAAACTTGCGCATTGGCTACGTGTTTCAAAATCCGCGCTTATTGCCCTGGCGCACGGTGAGGCAAAACATAGAGTTGGCAGGCGGCCCATTTGCGGAGTCGGATCTGATAGACAGCTTGCTGGATAGCATGCAGCTATCGGAGATGCAAAACCAATTTCCGCAACGTTTATCGCTGGGCATGCAGCGCCGGGTTGCCATTATCCGTGCATTTGCGCTTAATCCGGACGTATTGTTAATGGACGAGCCTTTCGTATCCCTGGATGCGCCTAACGCGCGCCAAGTTCGCAATTTGTTGTATGCCTTGTGGCAACAACGGCCGCATACGGTGCTGTTCGTGACTCACGATTTGCGCGAGGCCATCGCGTTGGCGGATCGGTTACTTTTCTTATCGCCGCGGCCCATGCGTTTGCTCGGCGACATTCCGGTGACTGTCGAGCGCAGCCAGCGCAACAACGAGAGCGAAATCGAAGCATTTCGTGTCAAGCTATTGCAAAATCACGCCGAAATCAATGGCTTGTTATAGATGAAGATTGTCGTTGCGCCGGGCGTTTACGAAGAAACGATCAAAAAATCCCGCTTTATCGGTTTTATCAATCCGTGCGGCAGTGAAAATGAAGCCTTACAACTAATCAGGTGCTTGCATGACCGGCATCCTGCAGCGACGCATATCGTTTATGCCTATCGGATTCAAACGCCGGATGGTTTAGCCTGCCGATTTCACGACGCCGGAGAGCCCGGCGGAACCGCCGGTAAACCCATTTTCCAACATTTAGAAGGTAAGCAATTGATTAATCTCTTGGTTGCCGTAGTACGGTATTTCGGTGGAGTAAAGCTCGGTGCCGGTGGTTTAACCAGAGCCTATGGCAACGTAGCGAGACAGGTCATTGAAAATGCCGTGCTGGTGGAATACGTCAAGATGGTGGAATTGCAGTTGGATTTGAGTTACGGCCAGCTGCAAATGTTGGAATATCAACTTAAAAAACTCGACGGCAGTATCATCATGCAGGAATTTGCAGAACAAGTACGCGTGTGTATTCGTTTGCCGGAAATTCATAAGAAGGAAATAATCTCAACATTTCAATAACCTAGCGTTTTACTAAAGTATTATGACGCGGCAATGACTTATTGTTTCGCATGGAAAAACAATGAGTGCACTTTGTGTTCTATTGTAAATAAAAAAACCTGCTGATATAGTGAAGCCGTCTTCAATGAAACGGCTGAAATTCAGCTAGGGGCTAACATGAACAAATCCAATAATCTTTACAGAGATATTGCGACCGGTATTTTCTTTACCACCGGTGTGCTCGGATTCATGTCTGGCGAGTTCATACTCTCCACCATGTTGTTCGGCGCCGCCACAATTTCAAGCAATCTTGATTTTACCGGTTCGTTTAAAGCTTAAGCGTTATTTTGTTGTACCTCCCTCGTTGTTAACATCCTGTCTTTCTAGCTCTGTTAACACTTCTGACCCTCGCCTTTGCGAGGGTTTTTTTTGCTCATGAGTTTGCTTGTGCTATTGCAGATACGCTGGTTACGGACGTTGGCTCAAGCTTGCGTGCTAGGTTGGTTTTTCGACAATTAAAATTTCCACAAAATTAACGCTTGCGGCACGCTCTCGTGTAAGCCTTTAATGCCGTATTTATTATGCCAATACTGGTATTCCAAGCCGATAAACAAGTGGTTGCGGTGTTCAAACAAGTCGCCGACGTCCAAGCGCAACTGCGGTTGAGCTAGGGCCTGCCGTGCTTGGTGGTTGCCTTTGGCGCCGATGAAGTCGGCAAAGCCTTCGAAGCTCCAGCGGCTGCCGGCAATCTCGAACGGAAACTTCCAAACCGGGGTGATTTGCCAGGAAGTACCGACATCGTCCGGTTCAGTTACGCGCTGGCGTAGAAAATCGATATTGAAATAGTCGAAGCCGGGAATGTCTAAATCGACGCTTACTCCGTATAGCCAAGCTCTATAGCCGCTATACGGAGCATCCAGATTTTCGCCCAGGTTTATGCCTCCGGTCAGACCGAAATCCTTGACAATGCCGTAAGACAAATCCAAGCCGGTGAGCTTGCCCATGCTCAGCGTGCTGTACTCCTCGCCGTACAACTGGGTTTGGGACGGCTCGCCGGCCTCTGAGAACATCACATCCATAAAGAAAAAATTGCGGCCGAAATCCCAGCCGTGGCTATGGGTCACCGTTATTAACGAACGGCTGACGTCATTGGGATTAAAGGGTTCCCGGTAATTGGCGCCGTGTAGGTATTGAATTTCGCTGACGCTCCATAGCATCCAATCGGCTAGGCACGGGGTAATGGCGAAGGAAGCGAGAATGGAGGCTGAGGCCAGGCGAGCGCAGCGCGGTGGATCGAACATCTAAAAATCCTGCGGGCATAAAAAAGCCCATCGTGAGATGGGCTTTAAGCCTAGTAGAAAAGCTTAGTTTTTGCTTTTATCTACGATTTGGTTGGCCTTTATCCAAGGCATCATGGCCCGCAGTTTTGCACCCACGGTTTCGATCGGATGCTCGGCATTCAGGCGGCGGCGTGCGGTCATTTCCGGGTAACCTGTAGCGCCTTCCAAGATGAATTGTTTGGCGTAACGGCCTTCTTGGATGTTTTTCAACGCTTCTTTCATGGCTTTACGGCTTTCGTCGTTGATGACTTTAGGGCCGGTCACGTATTCGCCGTACTCGGCGTTGTTGGAGATCGAGTAGTTCATGTTGGCGATGCCGCCTTCGTACATTAAATCCACGATCAGTTTAAGCTCGTGCAAGCATTCGAAGTAAGCCATTTCCGGCGGGTAGCCGGCTTCGGTCAGGGTTTCGAAACCGGCTTTGACCAGTTCTACCGCGCCGCCGCACAGTACCGCTTGTTCGCCGAACAAATCGGTTTCGCATTCGTCGCGGAAGGTGGTTTCGATGATGCCGGAACGGCCGCCGCCGATGGCGGAGGCGTAAGACAGACAGACTGCCTTGGCTTGGCCGGATGCGTCTTGATGCACGGCGATCAGATCAGGAATGCCGCCGCCTTTGACGAATTCGGAGCGCACGGTGTGGCCCGGCGCTTTCGGGGCAATCATGATCACGTCCAAATCCGCGCGCGGTACGACTTGGTTAAACAAAATGGAAAAGCCGTGGGCGAAAGCCAAGGCTGCGCCTTGTTTGATGTTCGGCTCGATTTCTTCTTTATAGAGTTTGGACTGAAATTCGTCCGGGGTCAGAATCATCACCACGTCGGCTCCGGCAACGGCTTCCGGCACGTCTTTGACGGTCAGGCCGCTGTTTTGGGCTTTAGCGACGGATGCGGAACTGGCGCGCAAGCCGACCACGACGTCGACGCCGGAGTCTTTCAGATTATTGGCATGAGCGTGGCCTTGCGAACCGTAACCGATGATCGCGACTTTTTTACCGCGGATGACCGACAAGTCGGCATCTTTGTCGTAATAAACTTGCATAGATGTTCTCGTTTTTGTTTGGGTTGGTGAAGTTTGGCGAGCTTGCGGCCGGGAATTTTACAGTCCGGCCGCGCTACGTCTCTATGAGTTATAGATGTAAACCTTTTTCGCCGCGGGAAATGCCGGTCGGGCCGGAGCGCACCACTTCGATGATGCAGCCTTCCTCGAAAGCTTGAATAAAGGCGTCCAATTTATTGGAAGGGCCGGTCATTTCCACCACGTAACTGCTCGGGGTGACA
Organism: Methylomonas sp. HYX-M1; assembly: GCF_040741385.1. Lineage (NCBI taxonomy): Bacteria > Pseudomonadati > Pseudomonadota > Gammaproteobacteria > Methylococcales > Methylococcaceae > Methylomonas > Methylomonas sp. HYX-M1. Next base: position 4,508,527 of record NZ_CP160405.1, on the reverse strand, counting down.
TCGATAATCTGACCGCGGAAAATGTCGGCCATGTTTTTGATCTCCGTGCGGGTTTCCGGCGTGGTTTTAATTTTGACCAGCATCAGTTCGCGTTCGATATGCGGTGCGTCGGCCAAATCGATAAGCTTGACGACATCGATCAGTTTATTCAGTTGTTTGGTGATTTGTTCGATGATCTCGTCGTTGCCGCGGGTCACCAGGGTCATGCGCGACAGGCTGGGGTCTTCGGTAGCGGCGACGGTTAGCGATTCGATGTTGTAACCGCGGGCCGAGAACAAACCGGATACGCGCGATAAAGCGCCCGATTCGTTTTCGATCAAAATCGAGATGATATGTCTCATTTACGATAACTCCCTGTCCAGCGGTGTGCCCGGGGCGACACGCAGTTTCATATCGTGGTGGGCTTTGCCGGCTTCTATCATCGGATAGACGTTTTCGGTCCGGTCGGTGATGAAATCCAGGAATACGGTGCGGTCTTTCATTGCGAAGGCTTCTTGCAAGGCCGGACGTACGTCGGCCGGTTTTTCGATGCGCATGCCGACGTGGCCGTACGCTTCCGCCAGTTTGACGAATTCCGGAATGGTGTCCATATAGGATTGCGAATAGCGGCTTTGGTAGGAAAATTCCTGCCACTGCCGCACCATGCCCATGTAACGGTTGTTCAGATTGACAATTTTAACCGGGGTGTGGTACTGCAATGCGGTGGAAAGTTCCTGTATGCACATTTGGATGCTGGCTTCGCCGGTGACGCAGGCGACGTCGGCTTCCGGGAACGCCAGCTTGACGCCGATAGCGGCGGGCAAACCGAAGCCCATCGTTCCCAGTCCGCCCGAATTGATCCAGCGACGTGGTTTGTCGAATTTGTAGTATTGCGCCACGTACATTTGATGTTGACCGACGTCGGAGGTGACGTAGGCGTCGCCTCCGGTTATTTCGTACAGCTGCTCAATGACGAATTGCGGTTTGATGAACATGCTGCCGCGATCGTATTCCAAGCATTTGACCTCGCGCCAGCTTTCGATCAACTGCCACCAGGCGTCCAGCGAGGATTTGGCCGGCTTATGTTTGCTGTCCTTAATCAACTCGATCATTTGTTCCAGCACCGGCTTGACTTCGCCGACGATGGGGATGTCGACCCGCACGGTTTTGGAGATGGAGGACGGATCGACGTCGATATGGATGATCTTGGCATACGGGCAGAATTCGGCGATTTTGCCGGTTACCCGGTCGTCGAAACGCGCGCCTACCGCCAATATGACGTCGGCTTCGTGCATCGCCATATTGGCTTCGTAAGTGCCGTGCATGCCCAGCATGCCTAAAAACTGTTTATCGGTGGCCGGGTAGGCGCCTAAGCCCATCAAAGTATTGGTGATCGGGTAACCCAGCATTCGGGTCATCTCGGTCAATTCTTTGTGGCCTTCACCCAAAATTACGCCGCCGCCCGAATAAATCACCGGCCGTTGCGCCGACAGCAGCAATTCCACCGCGCGCTTGATTTGCCCCTTGTGCCCGACAATCACCGGGTTGTAGGAGCGCATGCTGACTTTTTTCGGGTATTTATAAGGAACTTTTATGTTCGGATCGGTAATGTCTTTGGGAATGTCGACCAAAACCGGGCCCGGCCGGCCGGTAGTCGCCAGGTAAAAAGCTTTTTTGACGGTCTCGGCAATGTCGTTGACGTCCTTGACCAAAAAATTGTGCTTGACGCAGGGGCGGGTGATGCCGACCGTATCCACTTCCTGGAAGGCATCGCTGCCGATCACGGGCGAAGGTACCTGACCGGAAATGATCACCATAGGAATCGAATCCAAATAGGCGGTGGCAATGCCGGTCACCGCGTTGGTGGCGCCGGGGCCGGAAGTCACCAGCACCACGCCGGGTTTGCCGGTTGCGCGCGCGTAGGCGTCGGCCGAATGGGTGGCGCCTTGTTCGTGCCGAACCAGGATGTGTTTTACGTCGTCTTGATGGAAAATGGCATCGTAGATGTGTAACACGGCCCCGCCGGGGTAACCGAAAATATATTCGACGCCTTCGTCTTTAAGACTTTGGACCAGAATTTGTCCGCCGCTGAGTTCCAATTTTATGTCCTCAAAATACCAAGCAATTTTGAAAATGCGATTTACGGAAAAAGGTTGTGTAAACTACTTTCTTTATCGCGTTTCGTCAAGGAAAACCAAGCATTTGCACAGTTTTTACGCGGAAAACCGGATTTCCGAAAGGCCGAGGCGGTCGGGTGATTAGAGCGGCGTTCGTCGATGTCTGGATTGGAAGTTTGGCGCTTGACCGTCCGGCGCTAGCCGGCTGTTACGGCATGTTGTCGGCGGAAGAACGGGCCAAAGCCGAATCGTTCAAATTGAATCGCGTGAGGGATCGCTATGCGGCAAGCCGTTTTTACCTTAGGCAAACCTTGGCTGATTATTTAGGCTGCTCCGCGCACGGCCTGCGATTTACCCTAGGTCCCTACGGCAAGCCGAGTCTGGCCTGTGGCTCGCTGTTTTTCAATATTTCGCATACCGGTGAGATGCTGTCGATCGCCGTGACTGATGTCTCCGAAGTCGGCATCGACATCGAAGCGGTGAAACCGCGCGCTAATTTGACGTGCTTGGCGCAACGCTGCTTTTCCCCGGCCGAATACGCGCATTGGCAAGCCTTGCCGGCCGCCGAACACAGCGCAAGCTTTTACCGCTTGTGGACCAAGAAGGAAGCTTATGTCAAGGCGATAGGCCGGGGTATTGGGTTCGGGTTGGAAAACTGCGAATTCGACCCGGCCGAGCATGGCCAAATAACGGCGCTGCCGCCGGGCTGCGGCGACCGCGACGCTTGGCGCATAGTCGAATTGGACGTGGGGGTTGATCACTACGCTGCGCTTGCGGTGGCCAACGCCGATTTTAAGCTGTCTATAAAGTCTTTGCCGGCGCCGGATAGCGGGCTAAACGCCTAACCCTCAGTCCAACGGCGTCCACTCGGCGAAACAGGCGGCTTGGCCCCGATAGGTTTGGTTTTCATCGTACAGATTCCACACTACCGCGTTGCGGATCAAAAAACGTTTGCCGGTTTTGGCAATGCGCACACCGCTGTAATGGTCGATGTAGCCTTTAGCGCCGACTTCTGCCAGCAAGCGTTCGCGTTCTTCGCGTGCGACCGGTTCCGCGGAAAAGCGCGACGGCATGCCGATAAGGTCCTGCCAGCGGGTTTCGAACAAGGTCAGTGCCGCGCGATTGGCGTAATTGAACACAGGATCGGCCGCCGTATCGTGCGACAACACTACCCGCTTGGCTTCAAAAATCTGTTGCGCCGGATTGTTAACCGGATGCGGGGGCAGTAGCGGTTGGCCCAGCAAGCGGAGGTAACTGCTCAGCAGCAGTTCGACTTGGCGGGAATGGAAACCGTTTTCCGGGCAAGGCGGTGCGAAGGGTTGGTGTTCCATGGCGAATACGGGCGAATTTCGGCTAGTTACGAATCGGGCTTTGTCGTGGGGGCCGTCTGATGGTCGGTTTGTACGGGCATTTCTTTGAATTGCATGCTATGCAATTTCGCATACACGCCGTTGCGGGCTAATAGCTCGCGGTGGCTGCCCCGTTCGACGATACGGCCTTTTTCCATGACTAAAATGACATCGGCGTTTTCTATGGTCGATAAGCGATGCGCCACCACCAGTGTGGTGCGGCCCTGCATGACCCGTTTTAGCGCCGCCTGGATGTAGCGTTCCGATTCGGTATCCAGCGCGGACGTGGCTTCGTCCAGAATCAGTATCGGTGCATCTTTTAGCAAAGCTCTAGCCAATGCTAAGCGTTGACGCTGGCCGCCGGATAGTTTGACGCCGTTTTCGCCGATTTCGGTTTCCATGCCGGCCGGCATTTTGTCGATGAAATTGCCGGCATAGGCGTCGACTGCAGCTTGCCGAATTTGCTCGGGGCTAGCCTGTTCCAGGGTGCCATAGGCGATATTGTTCGCCACCGTAGTATTGAACAAGGTGACGTGCTGGGTCACCAAGGCGATTTGTTGGCGCAGGCTGTCCAGCCGGTAGCGTTTGAGATCCACGCCGTCGATCAGAATTTCGCCTTCGCTGTAGTCGTAAAAACGCGGCAACAGGTTGATAAGGGTACTTTTACCGCCGCCGGAAGCGCCGACCAAGGCGACGGTTTGTCCGGGTTCTATGCTCAAGTTGATGTCCTGCAAGGCCGGCGTTTCGCTGCCCGGGTAGGTGAAGCTCAGGTGCTTGAATTCGATACGGCCTTGACTGCGCGGCGTCACGAAGTCGCCCTGGTCGGTTTCTAAAGGTTGATCCAGTACTTCGAACAGCGATTCCGCCGCCGCGATGCCGCGCAGGATTTCGGCGTTGGCGTCGCTCAGTTGGCGTATGGGCTTGGGCAGCAAAAACGCAGCGGTGAAAAAGCCGACGAATTCGCCCGGACTGGAGTGTTGCATGATCACCAGGGCCAAAAACATCATGCCGGCCAATGCGAAGGAAATTAGCAGTTGCATCAACGGATTGTTCAGCGACACCGTCATGATCAACTTGCGGTATTGCTTGCGATTTTCCAGGCTGGCGTCCTCGAAGCGCCGGCGTTCGTAGGCTTCGCCGCCGAAGCTTTTGACGATGCGGTTGCCGGTGACCATCTCCGAAGTGATGTGGGTCAAATCGCCGACGGTTTCTTGCATATTGCGGCTTAAACGCTTCAGCCGTTTGCCGACATAGCGCACCATGGTGATCACCACCGGTGCGATCAGCAAAAATACCAAAGCCAGGCGCCAATTGGTATAGGCCAAATAAGCCAGCAGGCCCAACGCGGTCAAGCCTTCCCGGATGTAGGAGCGGATCGAATCCGAAGTGGCCCGGGTTACCTCGCCGACATTGTTGGTTATCCTGGAAATCATGTAACCGCTGTTGTGGCTGTCGAAATACTGCACCGGCAGTTGGGTGTAATGATTGAAAATATCGCAGCGCAGTTGGTGGATGACGTTGCCGGAGATGCGCGCCAAATAATAGTTGCCTAAAAACGCGCCGGTGCCGCGCACCAAAAACAAGCCGATAAACAATAGCGGCAGGAATTGCAAGTCGGCGCGGTTCGGGCTGCTGAGGCTGTCGATGATGCGTTGGATGATCATTACCACCGCCGGTTCGGTGGCGGCGTAAACGGCGAAGCCGAGCGCGCTGACCAAGAACATGCGCCAATAAGGCCAAACATAGCGCAGTAGTCGCTTGTATACTTGCCCGTCGCTTGGCCGGTTTTTGTGAGTTTGTGTGCTGTCCAAGACTTAACCTCTGAATTTTGCCGCGCACTACGGCGCGAGACGATTGCTATGCCGAAAGCCAAACCCGCCAATATACAGCCTAAGCGCATTTTAGTGATAACCCTGCGCTATTTGGGCGATACCTTGTTGACGACTCCCTTGCTCAATGCCTTGCATCAAGCTTATCCGCAGGCGGCCATCGACGTGCTGTTGCCGGCGGCCAACGCCGGGATGTTGGCGGGCAATCCGGCCGTTGCGCAGATCGTCGAAATGCCGGTCAAACCTAAACTATGGACGTTTTTGCGGTTTTTGGCTGGGTTATATCGGCGCTACGATTGGGCGATTGCCGCGCAAGACGGCGATAGGCCGGCCTTGTGCGCAATCATAGCGGGTAAGCGTAGTTTAGGTTTCGTGCCGGAAGCGCTAGGCAAAGCCTGGTGGAAAAAGCTGTTATTTTCCGATGCTCTGGTTTTCCCCCGGGATTATCGGCATCCGCTATTGGAGAACCTGCGGTTTTGCGAGGTATTGGGCGTTGAGCCGTGTTATCGGCTGACGCCGCCTTGTTCGGACCAGAAGCCGCCGGTTGAGCCGCTCAAGCCCTATGCCGTGCTGCACATTATGCCGCAATGGCGCTATAAACAATGGCATAGCGCCGGCTGGCGGGCATTGATCGACTACTTGACCAAGAGCGGCTTACAGGTGGTGTTGTCCGGCAGCGGACATCCTGCGGAGCGGCAGGTACTGAACGAAATCGTGGCTGACGCGGCGGCAGTGCCTATCGATGTGAGTGGCCGGTTGTCGTTAGCGCAATTAGCCGATCTGATTGGCGGCGCGGCTCTGTTTGTCGGCCCGGATACCGGCATCACCCATATGGCGGCGGCGACCGGTACGCCGACGATAGCCTTGTTCGGCCCTACCGACCCACGCAAATGGGCGCCGTGGCCGGTTGGTTATGAGAATGCACAAGCGCCGTTTGCCGCCCGTGGCTCCCGGCGAGTAGGTAACGTTTATTTGATTCAAGGTCACACGGATAAGGAGTGCCTGCCTTGCCAATTGGAGGGCTGCGAGCGGCATAGAAACAGTCATAGCGAATGTTTGGACGATTTGCCGGTTCAAACCGTGATACGGGCGGTCGACGAATTTATTTCGCAGGCAAAGTCAAGCCGGGAAAACCCAGTTGCTTACTATTCTTAACGCCGGATGGGTTTAGCTTGGTTTATGCTATGTATAGATTAAGCGTTTAATATGAATAATTTGTTCGGCGCCGCTGCGGTTGCTTCCCGGTCGCCGAAAATAACCGGCAGATCATCGAAACCAATCAAAGAGCACCCATAATGCCGCAAATCTTGCTGGGGCTAAGACCTCTGGCATCGCCGGGCGATGCACTTCAAGCCTGCTTGGCTGTTTTACCTTTGTTGGTTTTGACCAAGTCCGGCTGGTCCGGCGTCATACTGGTTTTGAGCGCGGTATTGGGGGTGTGGATCGTGGTTGCTCAGCGGAATCGACCCTTCGATTTGCCGCCCGGTCAACGCCGATGGATGCTGGGTTTTGCGGTGCTGTTTTGCATGCCGGTGCTCGCGATTGCGCTGAGTCAGGCGATACGCCACGACTGGATAGGCCGCTACTACGATAGTCCGGCGCGTTTTCTGCTTTGCGTGCCGATTTTGCTGGCGCTGGTCAAGTTACGGGCGGACGTCGTTAAATTTTTTGCTTACGTCGTGCCTTGCGGCTTGTTGTTGACCGGCTTGGTGATTTCGTTGAAGTGGAATCTGTGGTGGGATACAACGCGCGTCTCGACCCATTTCGTCGATCCTCTAACCTTCGGCAGTGTGAATCTCACTTTGGGCTTGTTTTGCCTGTTAGCGATCGATTTGTACCAAAAAGATGAGTGGATAGTACGACTCTACAAATTTTGCGGCTTCGCGGTCGGCCTGTATCTATCGGTGTTGTCCAGTAGCCGGACCGGTTGGGCCGCCGCACCGCTGGTGTTGTTGATATGGCTAAACGCCCGTCTGGCGGGCTATCGCGTGTATGCGTTTGCCGCGGCGGTGTTGTTGAGCTTGGCGGTGTTTTATTTATCGGCGACCTTACGGGAACGTACCGGCATGGCGATAGAGGAAATCATGACCTACCACTGGGATGGGCCGAACCGGCATAACTCGGTCGGCGCCCGTTTATCGTTTATCCGCATGGCCGCTTTTTTGCTGGAACAAAATCCTTTCGGCGGTTTCGGCGACCGTGGTTTCGCAACGTTTATCGGCCATCCGGAACTGAACCGTTACGCCGTGGTAAAAACCCAAGAATTTGCGTTAAACGCCGGCTTTCATAACGAGATCGCTACCAATGCGGTGCGTTCCGGCATTTGGGGTTTGTTGTCCAGTTTGGCGTTGTTTGTGGTGCCGGCCGTGTATTTCGGCAAGCAACTGTGGGCCGACTGCAAAATCACCCAACGATTGGGGCTGCTAGCCTTGGGTTATTTGCTTTGTACCTTTGTCAGCGGTATGACGACCGAAGTCTTCAATTTAAAGTTTGCCGCTTCTTTTCACGCGATGATGTTGAGCTGTTTTATCGGCGCACTGTTGATCCGTTCGTCATCCGCCTCCGTAAATTTGAAATCATGAATCCAGCCAAGTACGCCGTTACCTTCGCTTGTTACAACCAAGTCGATTACACTCGCCAATGTATAGACAGCATGCTCAAACATGGGTTTGATCTGTCCCGTTTGGTCGTAGTGGACAACGATTCCAGCGACGCCACCCGGGATTATCTGCAGTCGCTGCCGCTAGGCGGGCGTATCTACAACCGGTCCAATTTAGGCTGCGGCACGGCTTGGAATCAAGGGGTTCTGGCCTTGCAAGCCGAATGGTCCGTCATCATGAACAACGATGTGTTGGTAAGCGCGGGTTGGTTGGAAAATCTGCTTACCAGCGCGGAACAAAATGGATTGAAGCTGGTTTCTCCGGCATTGATCGAAGGACCTTTGGATTACGATTTCGACGCTTTCGCAAAAACGGCTGAACAAAAGATGGGCAAGGTATTGCGCCGCGGCGGCCGGCATGCCGTTTGTTTGGCGGTGCACGAATCGGTTTGGCAACAGATAGGCTATTTTCAGCCGGTACCGAAACTGCTCGGCTACGAAGATACCCTGTTCTTTCACGAAGTGGATAAGGCCGGCATCCCGTGCGCGATTACCGGCGCTTCCTGGTTGCATCATTACGGATCCATTACCCAAACCGCGATGAAGCAGGAGCGTGGTTTGTCCGCCAAACAGGGACTGGGCAATCGTTACAACTACCGCTTGTTGCAACAGAGTTGGCTGCAGCGAAAATGGGCCAAGTATCAACGGGTGAGTCAGGCTAAGGCCTGGCGTCAGCACGAGCTGGTCGAATTCGGCATGACGCTGCACGGCAAGCGCGAAGCCGGCGAGTTTTTCTGGTATTGATTCGGGTTGGAACAGTCGCCTATGCTTAGCGTCATCGTCATCACCCGCAACGAATCGGCTCACATCGCAAAATGTCTGCAATCCGTGACTTGGGCCGACGAAATCGTCGTGCTCGATTCCGGCAGCGACGACGATACCGTAGCGATTTGCCGACAATTTACCGACCGGGTTTACAGTACCGATTGGCCGGGCTTCGGGCCGCAAAAGCAACGCGCGCTGCAGAAAGCCGGCCAGGAATGGGTGTTATCGCTGGACGCCGACGAACAGGTGTCTGAGGCGTTAAGAGCGGAGATCGAAACCGTGATGCGGACCGGCGCTTATCCTGCCTATCAAATACCCAGGCTTTCCAGCTATTGCGGCCGACAAATCAAGCACGGCGGCTGGTGGCCCGATTACGTCGTGCGGTTGTTTCGCGCCGAAGCCGGCCGGTTTAGCGACGACGTGGTGCACGAACGGGTGATAGTAGACGGTGAGCTTGGGCGTTTAAACAATCCGATCTTGCACGAAAGCTATGTCAACTTGGAAGAGGTGTTGGCGAAAGTCAACAGCTATTCGACCTTGGGGGCGCAAAAGTTAAGAGAACGCGGCGAGTCTTCCAGTCCGGCAGCTGCGGTGGGCAAAGCGTTTTGGGCGTTTGTCCGTACGTATTTTCTGCGGCTGGCGATCTTGGACGGCCCGCAAGGCTTCATGCTGGCGGTCTCCAATGCGGAAATCACTTATTATAAATATCTGAAATTGTGGCTGTCCGGTCGGGAGTGACGGTTTTCGAGCCGCGAACGGGCTGACGAACCTCGGCAGCCGAAAACGTCCAGGCCCGTGACCGATCGGTGTAAGCGTCGGTCAGGCAATTGGCAAAACTCGGCTAATACTTAACCTTGGTCGCCAACCGGCGGCAAATGACCTATCACCTGCTCCGCCAGCCGCGAAAACGGCATACTTTGCACCCACACCGAGCCCGTGCCTTTCATGGTTGCCAAAAACAAGCCTTCGCCGCCGAACAACATGCTTTTCAAGCCGCCGCTGAGAGCGATGTTGTAATCGATGTCGCCGCAGAACGCGACCAGGCAACCGGTGTCCAGGCGCAGGGTTTCGTTGCGCAGGTCCTTGCGGATGACCGTGCCGCCGGCGTGAACGAATGCCATGCCGTCGCCGCGCAAGCGTTGTAGGATAAATCCTTCGCCGCCGAAAAAACCGCTGCCTAAGCGCTTGTTGAACGCAATATCCACCTTGGTGCCGAAGGCCGCCGCTAAAAACGCGCTGCGCTGGCAAATCACCTGTTCGCCAAGCTCCTCTAGATTCAACGCAATGACCGAGCCCGGATAAGGCGCGGAAAATGCCGCCCGCCGTTTTTGTTTTCCCTTGTTGGTGAAATGGGTCAGGAACACCGACTCCCCGGTCAGCATCCTTTTGCCGATGCCGAACAATTTATCCATGACGCCGCCGGAGCCGTCGCCCATCTTGGTTTCGAAATCGATGTCCTGTTCGATGTAGGTCATCGCGCCGGCTTCTGCAATCACCGTTTCGCCCGGGTCCAATTCCACTTCGACCATCTGGATGTCGTGACCGACGATTTGGTAATCCACTTGGTGGCAGTTCATGTGTCACTCCTCGTAAACGAAAACGCAGAAAATCAAGCGAGCAAATTGATCAATATTTGCTCGTAAATGCGGCTTAAGGTTTCCAGTTCCTCCAAGCCGATGTGTTCGTCGACTTTGTGGATGCTGGCGTTGCAGGGGCCCAGTTCGATCACTTGCGCGCCGGTAGGCGCTACGAAGCGGCCGTCGGAGGTGCCGCCGCCGGTGTCGTCTATCGGTTCGATACCGCAAACGGTTCGGATTGCGGTATGGGTAGCCTGCAACAATTCGCCGGAGCCGGTTAAAAACGGATTACCCGACAAGCGCCAGTCTATTTGGTAGTCGAAGCCGTATTTGTCGAAGATGGCGTGGGTGCGGGCTTTGATGGCCTCTTCGTTCAGTTCGGTACTGAAACGCAAGTTAAATAAGGCCTCCAATTGACCGGGAATAATGTTTTCCGCGCCGGTACCGGCGTTGATGTTGGAAACCTGCAAGCGGGTGGGCGGAAAGAAGGCGTTGCCGTTATCCCAAACTTCGGCGGTCAATTCTTGTAAAGCCGGAGCAAAGGCGTGAATCGGATTAGCGGCCAATTCCGGATAGGCCACATGGCCCTGGATGCCGAACACGGTTAATTTGGCGCATAAGGACCCGCGCCTACCGACTCGAATCACGTCCCCCACGGTTTTGCTGCTGGAAGGCTCTCCCACCAAACACCAATCGATTTTCTCGCGCCGCGCCTCCAGAACTTCGACGACTTTGACGACGCCGTGGGTGGCAATGCCTTCTTCGTCGCTGGTCATCAACACCGCGATCGAGCCTTTGTGCGAGGGATGCCGAGTCAGAAAGCGCTCGACGGCAGTGACGAATGCGGCGATGCTGCCTTTCATGTCGGCCGTGCCGCGACCGAATAGTTTGCCGTCGCGGATGTTGGGTTTGAACGGTGCAGAACCCCAAGCCTCGGCCGGGCCGGGCGGAACTACATCGGTATGGCCCAAAAACACGAACAAGGGGCTGCGAGTGCCACGCCGCAACCATTGATTTTCGGTATCGGCAAATGGAAGACGCTCATCGACGAAACCCAAAGGGGTTAAGCATTCGGCCAACACGTCTTGGCAGCCGGCATCGGCCGGGGTGACCGATTCCAGTCGAATCAGGCGTTGTAACAGTTCCAGGGTATCGCTCATAGCAGTGCGGAGATTTGTTCGGGATCAAAGCCGACCAACAGGCGTTCGTCGATGGAAACGATCGGCCTTTTGATTAAAGTCGGGGTTTCCAGCATCAGCTGTAAGGCTTTTTCCGGGGTGAGGTCGCGTTTGCTGTCTTCGCTTAGCTGCCGCCAGCTGGTGCTACGTTGATTCAACACCGCATCCAGGCCGAGGGTAGCGACGAATTGCCGTAATAACTCCGCGTCCAAACCGTCGGTCCGGTAATCGTGGAAATGATAGGCAAGATTACGGCCATCGAACCAAGAGCGCGCTTTCTTTACGCTATCGCAGTTTTTGATGCCGTATATGACGATGGTTGGGGTTTGCATCACAAATACTAAGGAGTTAAAAGAGGGTGAGAAAAAATTACTGTAGATAGCGGGCCCTATTGTGTGAAAAACCGACTAGAGTTGTCCAGTAATCAGCGCCGATGGCTAATTCGGCCAGCACGGATAGCAAAAAAGTAGCTTTGGGCGTGCCCAACGATGAAAGATAGACCGATAGCGGGCTTTAACTGTGTAGCCGGCATTGTTAGTCGCTCCGCTAAACTTGAAATGCCCCAACAAGGTTGCGCGCCTTATGCGCATTTGAGAATATCCCTTCGACTTGACGAATGCACCAATATCAGCAGACAGTTATCACCCCGCAGAAAACCATCAGCGATGCCGGTCGCGAATTGTGGGAGTACCGGGATTTATTCTATTTTTTAGCCTGGCGCGATCTTAAAGTGCGTTACAAGCAAACCGCAATCGGTGCAACCTGGGCGATATTACGGCCGCTGTTAACGATGTTGGTGTTTACCGTGGTGTTCGGACGCCTCGCCAAAATGCCGAGTGAGGGCGAAGCACCCTACGCGATCATGGTTTTCACCGCGATGCTGCCTTGGTACTTCTTTGCCAACACGCTGAGCGAAGCCGCAAACGCGGTCGTCAACAATTCGGCGATGATCAGCAAGGTTTACTTCCCACGAATCATCGCGCCGACTGCGCCATTGTTGGTCAATACGGTCGATTTTTTCATTTCCTTCGCGCTATTGATAGTAATGATGGCGTGGTACCGTTTCGTACCTTCGCTTGCGATAGTGCTGTTACCGGGTTTTCTGCTGCTGGCCGCTATCACGGCATTAGGGCTCGGTTATCTCATATCGGCGTTGAACGTCAAGTATCGGGATTTCCGTTACGTCGTTCCGTTTTTAGTGCAAATCGGGCTGTATATCTCTCCGGTCGGCTTCAGCAGCCGGGTGATACCTGAACAATGGCGCTCCCTCTATTCCCTGAATCCCATGGTAGGCGTTATCGACGGTTTCCGCTGGATGGTGATTGGCGATTCGGTGCAGTTGGACTGGCAGCGCTTTGGGTTGTCGACAGGCGTTTCCATCCTGCTTTTTTTGATCGGCTATCGGTATTTTATGCGCACCGAACGCCAGTTTGCCGATAGTCTGTAACAGCTTGGCCTTTATTACATGAGTGTCGCGATCAAAGTCGAAAATCTGGGTAAGAGTTACTGCATTCAACATCAGCAACAGAGCAGGTACACCTATCAAACCCTGGCGGAAAAACTCACTAGTGGCATCAGCCGACTCGGCAGCCGCATCGTTCATCCTTTTGCAAGTATCGAAACGGCGCAAAGCCGGGAAGAATTTTGGGCGTTAAGAGACCTCAATTTCGAGATCGAGCAAGGCGATAGAGTTGGCATTATCGGTAGAAACGGCGCGGGAAAATCCACCCTGCTTAAGATACTAAGCCGGATCACTCACCCGACGACGGGAAAAGTCGTCATCAACGGGCGGGTGTCAAGTTTGCTCGAGGTCGGGACCGGTTTTCACCCCGAACTGACCGGCCGGGAAAATATCTATCTAAATGGCGCGATTCTCGGTATGCGCAAGCATGAAATTCAACGTAAGTTCGACGAAATAGTTGAGTTTGCTGAAGTGGAAAGGTTTTTGGATACGCCGGTCAAGCATTATTCGTCCGGGATGTATGTCAGGCTGGCATTTGCGGTTGCGGCGCATTTGGAGCCGGAAGTTCTCATAATTGACGAAGTGCTTGCTGTAGGCGATGCAAAATTCCAAGCGAAGTGTCTAGGTAAGATGGAGGAAATAGGACATAGCGGAAGAACTGTCATTTTCGTTAGCCACAACCTGTCTTTTATTCAACAGCTATGTACCACATGCATCCTGTTGGCCTACGGTGAAATGATAAGCCAGAAAACATCTAACGAGGCTTGCCGAGATTACCTAGCCACACTAGGTAGCGCTAAAGAGTACCTCGAATGGACAAGAAAGCAATATGAACACGACAAAGATGCGCAAATAACATCAATCAAAGTGACTAACTCCACAGATACTCAACTTAATGTGATATTTCCAAATAACGATACGTTTATTGATATGTGTTTTGTTATCGCAAAGCCTGTAAACGAAATGAAAATTACTGTCGCATTACTGGATGAATATAAAAATCAAATATTTGGATCGTTTCCTGAAGATGCCGGTCTGAAAACACCTGATCAGTCTGGAGAGTATCATGCACGAGTAATAATTCCTGGAAATATTATGTTCCATAACAAGTCATATGGAGTAAAAGTGCTGTTGTGGCATCCTGATACAGGCATTATAGATTGTATAGATAATATACAGTTTACAACAGGCGATATCCCATGCCTGGCAAATAGTACGCGTGGTGGAAGAACAGGGGTAATTACTATGAAGTGCGAGTGGAATATAAGGAATACTTCAAATATTAAATTGTAAAGAATAGTTGTGTTGGGAAACTTTGCGCCAATTAAAGTGAAAATTTAATAATCGTAATCGAAAAAACTAATTAGCAAAATGTGTGGAATATCCGGCCTGTGGGTACGAAGCTCAAGCTTGTCACGGGTTGAGCTTGAAAATATTATTAATTGTATGACGGATGCGCTCGAAAATCGAGGGCCTGACGGTCGCGGTGTCTGGATAGATAATAACAATTCACTGGCTCTAGGTCATCGTAGACTGGCTATTCGTGACTTGTCGGAATTAGGGCGCCAACCTATGTTGTCAAGTTGTAAACAACTTATAATTTCATATAATGGAGAAGTATATAATACTGAGGAAATAAAAAGGGAGTTAGAAGCGATCGGTAGATGGTGCAAAGGTCATTCGGATACTGAGGTGATATTGGAGGCATGCGCTGAATGGGGAGTGGAGCAAACGGCTAAAAAACTAATTGGAATGTTTGCGTTTGCAGTTTGGAATATAAAAAGTCGCGAACTTTATCTAGTAAGAGATCGATTTGGGATAAAGCCTTTGTACATGTACTTAAACTCACGGGTTATACTTTTTGGCTCAGAGGTTAAAACGTTCAAATATTATCCCGGGTTTCAGAGTGAAGTTGATATTGATGCAGTGTCTAGTTTTCTTAAGCACGGTTATGTGGCTAGTAATTGTTCGATATATAAGGGTGCGGTAAAAGTAAAGCCTGGCAGTATGATTAAATTTAATAGCGATTTTACATATAAAGAAATAATATATTGGGATGCACTGGAAGAAGCCTTGCGGCAAAAACAAAGCATAAGATACCGTAACGCCAGTGATTATATTGATCAAATGGAAAAATTGATTAATAACGCAGTGAATATAACAACTGTTAGCGACGTACCAGTCGGTGCGTTTTTATCCGGAGGAATAGACTCTTCGCTGGTTGTAGCAATTATGCAATCATCAAGTATCAAACGAATTCGGACTTTTTCTATAGGCTTTGAGGAAACGTCTTATAACGAAGCCAACTACGCAAAAGAAATTGCTCAATACCTTGGGACTGACCACACTGAAGCCTATATGACTTCGACTCAAGGCTTGTCAATTGTTGAAGAATTAGGAGGTGTTTATGATGAACCTTTTGCCGACTCCTCACAAATTCCAACATTGTTTCTTTCGAAATTAACCCGACAGGAAGTTACCGTCGCTCTTTCAGGTGATGGCGGCGACGAGATTTTCGCCGGATATGACCGATATTTTGTACATAATAGTCCTTTGATGCTGCCATTCCTTAATCAAAAATTGAGACGCATTATTGGGAATAATATTAAAAAAATTGATAAAAGAACCTGGGATGTAATTTCGCGGAGTATGCCTTCGAAACTAAAAATAACGAACTTAGGTTATAAGGCACATCGATACGCCGATAGGGTATCCGCCAATCCTATTGAAACGTATTTAAAAAATATGATGCAATGGCAGGGAGACTATAACTTACTGGTGAGCAAAGAAATAAGTAATAATATCGATAGAGAAGCCCTGTACAATCGCCATTTTAATAATTACATCGAAGAGTTCCAATTATTAGACACTACCGATTATCTTCCCAATGACATATTAACCAAAGTTGATCGTGCTAGTATGGCTGTCGGATTGGAGGTTCGCGTTCCGCTGCTTGATCATCGGATATATTCACAGGCATGGCGACTCCCTTTAGATTTAAAGGTTGATAAAAAACAAGGGAAATTGATATTGAGAAAGTTGCTGAACGAATATGTGCCTGAGCACTTGTTTCAACGTCCCAAAATGGGATTTGGAGTTCCCATAGGTCAATGGCTCAGAACGAGTCTCAGAGATTGGGCTGAAAGTCTTTTGGACCAGCGGAGCATTCAGAAAAACGAATTTTTGAATCCAGGCTATATTCAGCAATTATGGAAAGCTCATTTGGCTGGCGATAATCATGAATATCTCCTTTGGAATGTGCTGATGTTTCAAGCGTGGTTGAGCAAGAGATAATTATAATGCGAATTGCGTTTATTACCTCCGAATATCCAACCGAGAAAACTCCGCATGGCGGTTTGGCAGCTTATTTAAAGAAAACGTCGTATTTTTTGGCATCTAAAGGTCATGAAGCTTATATAATCTTGTTGTCAAATAGAAATTATTATTGGAAAGATAATGAGGTACATATCTACGAAATAGATGCGACAATTAAGTTTTCAAACTGGATTAACGATGTTCCTTTATTAAGAATACTATGCCAATTTCTTGTAGGGATATTGGTCGATAGACGGCTTTTTTTGGGGTTTTCAGTAATAGACAAAAGTACTCCATTCGATATTGTTCAAATTCCAATCTTGCCTTATGGAGAGGTGTTAGGGCTATATATTTTAAGAAAGTTTAATAGAGCTCCTGTCGTTTGTCGCTTGTCTTGTTTTCCACCGGCGTATTTCGCTCATTTAAAGCAGAGGAAAATTATAGATTGCTTAAATCATATGTTCACGATTTACAAGTTAAATAAATCCGCCGCAGTTTTTTCGCCATGTAAAAGTACTTCTGAATTGACATATAGAAAGACGAAGGTAGAGATAGAGACTATCTATACAGTAGTCGAGCCGGGTAACATTGTTCTTGATTATACAGTTTATGATAAGAGTGGAGTCGAGCTTGAGTACATTTTGTATTTCAATCAGTTTGACCCTATAAAAGGTATAGATGTAATAGCTGATGCAGTTGGCAGTATCCTAGATCGGTACAATCATATTAGTTTTGTATTTATAGGCCAGGACAATGGCGTAGGCTTGGATCAAATAGGGCATACAACGTGGCAAAGTTATATTAAAAGCAAATGTGATATTTCGGTTTTAGAACGCTTATTTTTTTTTTCGCCGCTTAATAGAATTCAATTATTTCCCTTTATTATGAATGCTAAAGCGGTATTGATTCCATCAAAGTTAGATAATTATCCAAATGCCTGCCTTGAGGCGCTATTTCTGGAGACGCCAGTCATTGGCACGTATGAATCAAGTCTGGAGGAAATGATCATAGATGGAAGAACTGGATTTTTGGCTGAAAATTCTGATCCAGAATCATTGAAAAAAGCTATTCATAAGTTGCTGTCACTTTCGCCGGAAGAATTGAAATTAATGAAAAATTACATTCGGCAGAACATGAAAAAGGTTGTTGCTGAAGATAGGATTGGTAGGCTGTTGGAATTTTATCAATCGGTAGTAGATAAGCATAACCACTAATGAAAAAATTATTGGTCGCCGTTATAAGCAAATCAGATGCTTCCGGTGGAGGTGCAGGCCGAAGCGCGGAGACACTAACGAGGTTATTAATTCAAAACGGTCATGTTGCTCATCACTGGCTAGGTTATCCGAGTAAACGTTGGTTGCCTAGTATGCGTAAGCTTCACGGTGAGTTTTTCGGTCAAATGTTTTATAGATCTTGCCTATATCTGTCTCGAAGGATCGGTTTGCCTGATTTTATTACTCCTGAAATTTTTTTTCATATCTATCGCAAAGAAGTTGACTACGATATATATCATTTTAACGATATTACTATCACTTTTTCACCGATAGCTTTAAGGTGGTTGGCTAAACATACTAGGGTCGTATGGACATTTAGGGATTGCTCGCCATTTACCGGCGGCTGTATATATCCTCTAGAATGTACGGCTTATATGAATGATTGTGGTAATTGTCCGCAATTGGGTCAATGGCCTTTATTGACTTCAATTGATAGAACGGGTTTTGTACGGAGATTCAAGCGGACTACCGCAAGGCAAAATCTGTTTATCCCAGTTGTGCCATCCAATTGGATGGCGGAGCAAGCCATGTCGTCTGGGTTTTTCGAAGAAAAGCCCGCTGTAATCTATAATTCAGTAAATATTAATTTATTTAGGCCTTTGGATAAGGTTACTATTAGACAAATTTTACAGCTTCCAGTAGACCAGTTTATTGTGCTAATCGGATCAATGGAGTTGAACAATAAATTTAAAGGACTTAACTATGCGTTGGAGGCATTAAGACATATTGATCCGCCTCCTTATATTCTTGCCATTGGCAGTCCGCCAAAAAATATTAGTGATGAGTTTAAAGGTTTAAATATACATTTTACCGGCTATATTCAGGACGATATTTTGCTCGCACAATATTACTCAGCAGCCGATATATTCTTGTTTCCTACGCTAGCAGACAACTGTCCGAATTCGGTGCTTGAAACGATGGCGACTGCCACTCCTACCATTGCTTTTTCGGTCGGTGGATTACCGGAGCTAATTGATCATAATTCAACTGGTTTGCTTGTTAGGCCTAAGAACGTTTCTGAATTAGTAGCTGCGTTACGATTCGCGATAGACAATGTAGAAAAGCGAATATCGTGGGGTAAGGCGGCTAGATTGAAAGTAGAAAATAGTTTTAATGAAAATATACTTATAACGAAGTATTTAAAATTATATCATTCTTTGGTGGATGAATGAGCGAGGTATATTCATTTGACGTGTTTGATACTGCGTTAATTCGTTCGACCGCTTATCCTATTGATCTATTCTATGATTTAGCTCGTACCTTGATCAGTCAATTTGTTTTCGACACCTGCAAGCACGACATAAATCATATCGCACTTTTAAGAATCAAAGCGGAAAAGGTGGCAAGGCGTACTTTACGATATTATAGGGAAGATATAAGGCTATCCGACATATATTATCATTTCAGCGATTTGTTGCCTTTCAAAATTGATATTCAAACTGCCATGAATATCGAGTTGGAGTTGGAAATGCAAGCTGCTAGGCCAAATCCCTATGTTGCTCGCATTATTGCTGATGCTAGACGGAGAGGGGTCAGTATATTGTTTATTTCCGATATGTATCTACCTACTTCTTTTATTAGGGCTTGCCTGATTAAAAGCGGTTTAGCCGAACAGAACGATTCTGTTTATGTTTCGGGAGATATCGGGTTGTCCAAGCATCATGGTTCCCTATACAAATATGTTTTAGATAAAGAGGGAGTTTTACCCTCAGATATAAGTCATTTCGGGGATAACCTCTATTCGGATATTAAAGTGCCGTCTCGATTTGGAATTGTCGCCACTTATGTCGGTAGCGCTAAACTAACTGAATACGAACGTTTTTTAGTCAAAACTGATTTGAGCCCGAATTTATCGAAAATCGTCGGGCTGCAACGTATAATCAGACTCAAGCATGGAAGCAACCCCGGACCATTCACAGAAAGCGTACCTGTCGTAACCGGATTAATTGCTCCTGTGTTAACGGCTTTTACAGCGTGGGTGCTTCGTAGCGCTCGATCTCATGGAATTGAGCGGCTTTATTTTGTTTCTAGGGATGGAGAAATTCTTTATAAAATTGCAAAAGAATTGAGCGTTGTTCAAGATGGGCCGGAAATCAAGTATTTATATGGTTCACGACAAGCATGGTTCCTTCCTTCGATACTGGGTGACGCCCTGGAGAACATTGACTGGGCCTTTTCACGAAACGGTTCCACTGCGATATACGACATATTGGCGAGATTCAATTTTTCGCGGGATGAAGTAGATGAGCTTTTATGCGGCACTGAGTTTGGGGCATACGATTATCAAAGCGCGCTTTCGGTAGAGCGCCTGGAGCAATTTAGATTATTCGTTTTACATAACCAAGAAATTCGAGTCCTTATCATGGACAAGGCGAAATCGGCGTTAGTAAACGTTCAGAAATACTTTCAACAAGAAAATCTAAACCAGGACGGGAATTGGGCTATCGTAGATGTTGGATGGCGGCTTAATTGTCAAACAGCGCTGAATCGCATTTTTTCTTCGTTGGGTTGGTCTTGCCGTGCAAAAGGATACTATTTGGGTTTAGCCGAGTCCGTGGTAGAGTCGGCGGCGGAGGGAAGTTGCCATTCCTATTTTCGAGGTTCCGAAGATATTATTGTTAAACGTGGCTTAATAATTGAGCACATATTTACCGCGTCGACACATTCTTCGGTTGCCGGTTACAAGGTGTCAAAAGGGTGGACTAGTCCTGTTTTTGTGTCGGAAAGTCAAGATATTCAACTTTCCGCATACGCTGAATTTCTTCACTCGCTTTGCCTTGAGTTTGCCAAGGAAAGTGCTCTTCTTGGAGTTTGGCGCAATCCCGACATATCGATGGATAGAACGATACGGTCAGCCGTAATTCGATTTTTAAAGTACCCTTCGGCGGAAGCGGTAAAATCGATTAACTGGGTTCCGCTTGTGTTAGATCAGTCGCATAAGATGAGTTGCTATTTGAAAATAGGGGTGCCCATCAGTCTTACAAATCTATTAAATCTAATACGATATGAAATGGGATTTAAGGGGAATATGCAATTAGGGTGCTATTGGGTTGAGGGGGCAATTGCATTGTCGCCACCTTGGATTCGGGTGATTATGAGGTCATTATTATTTGGACAGCGCTTGGCTAATAAATTACTACTTAGATGAGCAATATCACGCCGTTTATAGCGCCTAGAATACTGGCCGTCATGGTCAATTGGAATGGAAAAGAATTTTTGCCTGCAAGCGTGTCTTCAGTTTTGAATGAGCTCGCTCCTATTAATGGTCAGCTTTTGCTGGTGGATAACGCTTCAAGCGATGGAAGCGTTGAGTATATCAAAGCGAATTTTCCATCAGTTGAAATTTTGCAGCATGCCGAAAATCTAGGCGGGGCAGGCGGCTTTTCAGCAGGAATGCGTGTCGCCCTGACTAGGCCGGAAATCGAATATGTTTGGTTGCTGGATAACGATGTTATTGTCGAAAAAGGTGCGCTAGGTCCTTTAATCGACTGCTTGGACGCGCATGTTTCGGCTGGAGCAGTCGGCTCGCAAATTTGTTTGTACCATGATCGGAATACCGTTCAGGAAATCGGAGGAGAGATTTCGCCGTGGCTTGGCGCGTTAAGGCAAAATTTTTCTTGTCAACCGCGCGTGCCGGCTGAAACTAATCCCTATCAAGTAGGTTATTTGGCTGCATGTTCAGTGTTGATTCGCCGGTCATGCCTGGCGCAAGTGGGCACTTTTGCAGATTTGTTTGTGTTTTACGACGACGTAGAATGGGGGTTGAGGGCGAAAAAGGCGGGTTGGACTTTGTGGGCCGTACCTGCTTCGGTTATCCGACATAACTATAGTGAAACTAAGCCGATTGTTCCCTGGCGAGAATATTATCGAAAACGTAACCGATTGGCGATGTTGGCTGTATACCCACCTAAACACGGCAAACAATTAGCGAGTTTGGTTTATATTGTTTATATCAATTACTTAATATATTTACACTGTTGGCTTAAGTTTACGCCACTTGATCAAGTTTATATTTTAGCAAGGAATGATGCGCTCAAAGGATGTTTAGGTAAGCGAAGTTCTGCAATTTTTGAGTCTTATTCTATCGATTCTATTAAGTTTGACGCGCTGGGTGATAAAGTATTAATTGATGTCGGAGATGGGGCTGGAGAATTGCTGAAAATTGTAGATTTAATAAGTAAATTTAATTCGAATTTGCAGTTTTTTATGCCTAAAAAATACGCACATTATTTGCGGCTTTTTTCTCGGTCAAACGTTCGTGTTGCAATTGATGATGTGTATTCGAGCATTATTATAGGTAAGTCGTATAGTTTTCTTTCACTATTTTATGCTAAAACAATTTATCGGGTGGCAGGTAGTAAGCTGGAGAAAATTTCTGTTATAGATTGTATGCAAGAGCAGGTAATAAGATTGGCTGCGTTGACTGCGTCTTGTATCGTTTCTCCGTGGCACTGGTTTGTGCTGCAATTTAAGTATTATGGTAAAAAGTGCTTATGAAAATCGCTTCATCATGGCTATGATATTTTCTTGTAAAAAATGAATGTCTTGTTTCTGTGCAAGCGCAGATATATGGGTAAAGATGTGTTGGATGATCGCTATGGTCGATTATTTAATTTACCTTTAGAGTTGTCATTGTTTACTAATAGTATGACGGCGGTTTGCATGGATTACCATATTAATCGGAAACTTAAGGTTGTTGAGATAGATTCGAGATCAAGGTTTTACGGTTTTTTTATTGGTTCTATTATCGATTTTATTAAAGTATTCAATAGCGTAATATTTGCTCGTCATGATATTGTTATCGGCAGTTCCGACTGTTTGCTGGCTACATTTGCAATGCTGACTGCTTGGGTTTATAGGCGACCCTATTATCTCGATTTATACGATAATTATGAAAGTTTTGGCTTAGCTAAATTACCCGGAGTTTTGTGGCTGTATCGTCGCGCGGTTAAAGGAGCTAAAGGCATTTGCTGCGTTAGCGATGCACTCGCTGACTATATCCGTCAACGCTACCAACATCCCAACGTAATAACGCTAGAAAGCACGATTTCAGGTGGCGACTTCATCCCGCTGAACAAGCAGGCATGTCGAGAAAAACTGAAGCTACCGGTTCAAGGAACGTTAATCGGAATTGCCGGCGCCTTGGATTCGTCTCGTGGGATTGACCTGCTTTACCGCAGTTTCTTGCAACTTGCCGAAAGCGATTTGCTGCTGCATTTGGTCTTGGCGGGTCCTACCGATAATGCCTGTCCTATACCTGCGCATCCTAGGATTCATTATTTAGGAATGCTAGCGCATCAAGATATTCCGGTGTTTTATAACGCGCTCGATTTGGCGGTGATCTGTATGCGAGACAGCGATTTCGGGCGTTACGCCTTTCCGCAGAAGACATACGAAATCTTGGCTTGCAAAACGCCGGTATTGGCAGCGCGGGTTGGCGCGCTGGCACAATTGTTTCAGAACTACCCACGCTGTCTTTATCAGCCGGATAGCGTCGAAGACCTGTCAACCAAGATCCTCGATCTGTTGGCCCATCCCGAATCCGTCGATTTGCCCATCCCTACCTGGGCCGAGCAGGCGGAAAAATTGGCGGCTTGGTTGCAAACATGAAGCGCGTCCTGGTGGTCGGGGCCGGGTTCGCGGGGGCAACGGTGGCTCGTGAACTGGCCGATAGCGGTCGCTACGCCGTTGATGTCATCGATAGCCGCAATCATGTTGCCGGTAACGCGTTCGACCCGATTGACGAGAACCTCAAGTTGCGGGTGCACCGCTACGGTCCGCATATTTTTCATACCAACGACCAAGGCATCTTCGATTACCTTTCCCGCTTTACCGAATGGCTGCCCTATCGGCACAAAGTGGAAGCGTGGGTGGAAAGCATCGGCTACGTGCCGCTGCCGATCAATCGTTTAACCTTAAACCGTTTGTTTGCGTTGTCGCTGCAACACGAAGCAGAGGTAAAGGCGTTTTTGGCCACGCAATGTGTGCGTCACCTGCGGCCCGCCAATGCTCGGGAAGTGGCCGAAAATTTGTTCGGCCCGTATCTGACCGATCTGTTTTTCGGGCGTTACACCTATAAAATGTGGGGATTGAGGCTGGAGGAATTGCCGGTTTCCGTCTTGCAAAGGCTACCGGTACGTTACGACGACAACTGCGATTATTTCAACGACCGTTTCCAGGCCATGCCGAAAAACGGTTATCTCAGTCTGATCGATAACATGCTGGACCATGCGGCAATCGAAGTCAGGTTGAATTGCCGGTTCGAAAAAGCGATGGAAGCCGATTACCTGCATGTATTCAATTCCATGCCCATAGACGTGTATTTCGAGCAATGTTTCGGTGCGTTGCCTTATCGTTCGATCAAATTCGAACACCGTGTAGTGGACGAGCTGACGCAACCCGTGCCTACCGTCAATTTCACTGATCAAGGGGTTTATACTAGGCAAACCGAATGGCGGCTGTATCCGGGTTGCGATTTGGGGGCGAACAAAAGCCTATTGACCCGGGAAATTCCGTGCGGCTACGAAGACAATCGCTACGAACGCTATTATCCGGTGAAGACGGTAGACGGTTGGCCGCAGCGCCTATATGCGCAATATCAAGAGTTGGCCAAATCGCTAGCCAATATGACCTTTATCGGCCGCTGCGGTCAGTATATTTACTATGATATGCATCAGGTCGTGGCAAACAGTTTGAAGATTGCCAGCGACTTTCTCAAATCCGAACCGGCAGCGTAACGCCGCCGGGGTCATTGATTCTTTACCGGTCGAAATACTCCGTGACACAGCCATCTAAACTCAGCATCATACTGCCGGCAAAAAACGAAGCGGATAATATCGGCCAAGTACTGCAAATCCTGTCGCTGTATTTTCCGGACGCCGAATTATTGGTGGTCGACGACGGTTCCAGCGATGAGACTGCAACGATTGCAACGCAATATGCGGCACGGGTGATTCGACATCCTTATAGTCAGGGCAACGGGGCATCGGTAAAAACCGGTGCGAGAAATGCTTCGGGCGACATTTTGGTGTTCATGGATGCCGACGGCCAACACGATCCGGCCGACGTGCCGGCCTTGCTGGCTAAGTTAGGGCAAGGCTACGACATGGCTATCGGCGCCAGGCATGTAAGCTCGCATGCTTCCTGGGCGCGGCGGGTTGGTAATTCGTTTTACAACAAATTGGCCTCGCTGATGACCGGGCATAGAATCGAGGATTTGACCTCGGGGTTTCGCGCCGTAAGGGCGCATAAATTCCGTAAATTTCTGTATTTGCTGCCGAACGGATTTTCTTATCCCACCACCAGCACGATGGCGTTTTTCCGCTCCGGGTTTCCGGTCGCCTACGTGCCGATTCATGCCGGCAAGCGTCAGGGCAAAAGCCACTTGCGGGTTTTGAAAGACGGCACTCGTTTTTTTATCATTATCTTAAAAATCGGTGCGCTGTTTTCGCCGATGCGCTTGTTTTTGCCGATTAGCGGATTGACGTTTATTACCGGAATTTTGTATTACACCTATACGTATATTACATTGAGCCGATTCACTAATATGGGAGCGGTATTAATATTGGCTTCTTTGATTATATTTTTGATCGGTATCGTCTCGGAGCAAATATCATCGTTGCATTATAAAAACACAGACGATTAAATTAATTAGTATGATATACGTTATACTAGGTACTCGCGCCCAGCTGATAAAAATGGCGCCCTTAATCAAGCAAATGCAAAGCAAAAACTATGCTTTTACCCTGGTGCATACCGGGCAGCATAAAGAAAGTTTAGCCGAAATTTTGCAAGATTTTAATTTAGACGTTGCTTGGCATTATCTGTATAGCAGTAAGGAAGAAGTCAAATCCATTGCGCATGCCGTGCGTTGGTTGATTGGATTGTTCTCGCAGATAATCTTAAAACCTGCGCAACTTTTGCCTGATTATCAAGACTATGCGGCGGGCCAAAATATCGTTTTGGTACACGGCGATACGTTTTCTACGGTAATTGGCGCCTTGTTGGCGAAGCGGCTCGGTATCAAAGTAGGTCATATCGAATCCGGCTTGCGTTCTTTCAATCTACTAGAACCGTTTCCGGAAGAAATTAATCGGTTAGTTACTTTCACGTTGACGGATATCGCTTTTTGTCCCGGTCAGTGGGCCTTGGATAATTTGAGTCGATATTCATGTATAAAGGTCAATACCGAAAATAATACCTTGTGGGATGCCTTAAACTATGCATTGGCGCTTCCGGGCGACGATAGCTGTCCTATTCCGGAACAAACGTTTGGAATAATATCGATACATCGCTTCGAAAATCTGTTTAATCCGAATAGGCTAAAGAAAATAATTCAACAAATCACCGAAATATCGCGTTCGTATTATTTGATATTCGTTCTGCATCCCAGTACCGAGAAGCGTTTACAAAAAATGCAGTTGTTGGAAGCGCTGAAAACTAACCCGAACATTAGTGTGCGCAAGCGTACCGGCTACGTGAATTTTGTGCACTTGCTGGCTGCCAGCACCTTTGTGATTACCGATGGCGGCAGCAATCAAGAAGAGTTGTCGTATTTGAACGTGCCTACCTTTTTAATGCGGCGCTCAACCGAGCGCCAAGAGGGGCTGGATAACAATGTCGTACTCGGCAAATTGTCCGATAGCTGTTTGCTGGAATTTGTCGGTCATTTAGAAAAAACAGGCGCTAGCGAGTTATCCACGCGTGCGCCGGCCATTTCTCCCTGTGAAATTATTTGTCGGCATATCGAATTCGCCGCTGGTTAGCGGGCATTTTGACACCTACCGACTGGACGACTCTGCCTTGCCGGCTGTTGCCCTGGTTTATAATGCCATTGTTTATCGATTCGGAGTTAACGTCTTGCAACCCACGGCGGAGGATATTTCGGCATTTTTGGCCGAGGACATAGGTAGCGGCGATTTGACCGCCAACATTATTCCCATCTCGGTAACCGCGTCGGGCAGTGTGATAACCCGCGAAGCCATGGTGGTGTGCGGCACTGCGTGGTTCGAGCAGGTTTTCAAACAGTTGGACGCCAAGGTTAACGTAGAGTGGCTGGTAGCGGAAGGTCACTCGGTCGAAGCAGGGACGGTGTTGTGCCGCTTGTCCGGCCCGGCTCGCGCCTTGTTGAGCGGCGAACGCACGGCGTTGAATTTGCTGCAAACTTTGTCGGCTACCGCGACGGTCGCGCGCGGCTATGCGGATGCGGTCGCGGGTACCGGTTGTAAGGTGCTCGATACCCGTAAAACCCTGCCCGGCTTGAGGCGGGCGCAAAAATATGCAGTGGTTTGCGGCGGTTGCTATAACCATAGGATCGGTTTGTTCGACGCCGTGCTGATCAAAGAAAACCATATTGCCGCAGCAGGTTCCATTGCTGCAGCGGTTAAGGCCGCGCGCAATAGCACTTGCGCATTAATCGAAGTGGAAGTCGAATCGTTGGCCGAGTTGCGGCAAGCTTTGGACGCGCAACCGGATCGGATAATGCTGGACAATTTTTCCTTACCCGAATTGCGGCAGGCGGTAGCTCTTAACGAGGGACGGATAGAGTTGGAAGCTTCCGGCAATATTGACTTGGACAACATTCGGGCCGTGGCCGAAACCGGTGTCGATTATATATCTATCGGTGCGTTGACTAAAAACTTGCGAGCCATAGACCTGTCCATGCGTTTGTCGCTGGAGTCGGTTAAGCCGGCGAACGGTTGATTTACCCCCCCCACACGGGTCCGGCGACTATTGTCGCCCCCTATAGGTCGTGCGTTTATGAATCAGGCTGCTTCTTCCTTAACCCGATACGGTTGGCTGTCGATCGCCGCCGCATTGACGACGATAGGGTTGAAAAGTTACGCGTACTGGTTGACCGGATCGGTCGGCTTATTGTCCGACGCGTTGGAGTCGCTGATTAACTTGGTCGCGGCGGTTATCGTGTTGATCGTGCTGAGCGTGGCGAGCCGTCCGCCGGATGCCAGGCACGCTTACGGACACGAGAAAATCGAATATTTCTCCAGCGGCGCGGAAGGGGTGATGATAGTGCTGGCGGCGTTGGGCATCATTTTTGCCGCTTGGGAGCGCTTACTGCATCCTATGCCGTTGCGTCAGTTGGATGTCGGCATTGCCATTGCGGTGTTCGCCTCGTTGATCAATCTGATCGTCGCCCGTGTTTTGATCGGCGTCGGCCGTGCCAGATATTCCATTACTTTGGAGGCGGATGGCAAGCATTTGATGACCGACGTGTGGACGACTTTAGGGATATTGATCGGCATAGGCGCCATCGCGGTGGCCAATCGTTTCGACGCCGATCTTGCGTTGGCTTCCCGCTTGGGCTTGGCCGGCTGGGAAATTTTGGATCCGGTCATTGCCATTGCGGTGGCTTTGCATATTGTTTGGGCCGGATTGCAGTTGATCTCGCGCACCATCGCAGGACTGATGGATGCGGCCTTGCCGGTCGAAGAAGTTGTGGAAATCGAAGCTATTTTAACCGGCTTCGCCTGTTCCGATCATGTCGCTTTCCATGCGTTGCGCACCCGCTTTGCCGGTTCTCGCCGTTTCATGTCCGTGCACGTGCTGGTGCCCGGCCAATGGACGGTGCAGCAAGGCCACGATTTGCTCGAACGCATCGAACGACAAATCGCGGACCGTTTCGAGGGTATCGATATAGACACGCATTTGGAACCTATCGAAGATATGGTTTCCTGGCGGCACTGATGGGCCGCTGCGGTCGCGCGGAGCGCAAGCCGAAAGCCTTGCTACTATTTTTGCAATGGGTTCTTTCCGGACGGAAAATTGCGGTCCAACGAATGCCGGCGGCACGCGCGGTCGGTTTGTTCAGCTCGGTAATAGGCAAGGGCGGTTATGTTACTGATTCTCGGCTATTTAGGTATTTTCGCTTGTGTGTTTGGCGGCTTTATGATGGCCGGCGGCGAAATAGGTGTGCTGATTCAGCCGATCGAAGTGTTGATTATCGTCGGTTCCGCCTTCAGCGCGTTTATTGCCAGTAATTCGCTTAATACCATTAAGGCCGCTTTAGCCGGAGGGATTGGCACGCTAAGACCCTCCCGCTACAACAAAGAATATTATTTGGATTTATTGTTGAGCTTTAACGCCTTGAGTCAGAAAGCCCGTAAGGAAGGCTTGCTTTCGTTGGAACGAGTGGCGGACGATCCGGAAGGCTGCATGATTTTCGGCGAACGGATTGTGTCGGATCGACATTTGATGGAGTTTATCTGCGATAAGTTGCGGCTGATACTGACCGGCGTGGATGCGGCGCTGTTGGAAGATTTGATCGACGCCGAAATCGAAGCTCACCACGACAATTGTCATGTGCCTATCCGCGCCGTCCAGCGCGTGGGCGACGGCATGCCGGCTTTCGGTATTGTCGCCGCGGTGATGGGCGTGGTGCATACCATGGAGTCGGTGGGGATTCCGCCGGCCGAATTAGGCAAGTTGATTGCCGCCGCGCTGGTAGGCACTTTTTTGGGCATTTTGGTGTCCTACGGCTTCGTCAGCCCTGTCGCCGCACTGATGGAAGAGCGTTTGGAAGACGAGTCGAATGCTTATCGCTGTGCCCAAAAAGGCCTGTTGAATTGCGCCAAAGGCACTTCGCCGCCGATGACTGTGGAGTTTATGCGTACCGCAATACCTTATCAGGTACGACCCGGCTTTTTCGAATTGGAGGATTATTTGAAATCCAGCAAGGGTTAAGGCATGGCTGAAAACCTCATCATCGTTAAAAAGATTAGGCGCAAAGCTCGTCACGCTTACCACGGCGGTGCCTGGAAAATCGCTTATGCGGATTTCGTTACGGCGATGATGGCATTTTTTTTGTTGATGTGGTTGATGGGTTCCACGGATCAAGCTACCCGCGAAGGTATTTCGGAATATTTCCAGCATCCTTTCGCGGTTTCGTTGCGCAGCAGTGAAGGGAGTGGGGATAGAATCGCGATCATCCCCGGCGGCGGCAGCGATTTAAGTTCGCAGCAAAAAGGTCAGGTTCATCTTGGCGACGTGCCGCCCTCGCCGGTCAAGACACCGACACCGCAAGACATTGAAATTCTGGCCGAACAACAGGAGCAAATCCGCCTGGAAAAACTGCAGCAGGATATACAAGCCGTATTGGACGGCAATCCGCAGTTGACGGAGTATCGCGAGCAAATCAAACTGGAAACCACCCCGGAAGGTCTGAAAATTCAAATCATTGATGCGCAAAACCGGCCGATGTTCAAATTGGCCAGCTCGGAAATCGAGGAACACGCCAAAATGATCTTAAAAGAATTGGCCTCGGAGATTAATAAACTGCCGAATAAGGTCACCATCAACGGTCATACCGACGCCTTGCCTTTTCCCGGTACCCGGCGTAGTTATTCGAATTGGGAGCTTTCCAGCGAGAGGGCCAACGTGGCGCGCCAGCAACTGACGGAAGGCGGTTTGGGCGAAGACAAGATTTTACGGGTAGTGGGTTTGGCCTCCAGTATCCCTTACAATCGTGACAACCCTAACGATCCGATGAACCGGAGAATATCGATTATCGTGATGAACAGAAAGTCCGAGCAATATGTCTTGCACGACGGCGAGCGGGCCGGTCAGCAGCCCTCCCAAGGCACTACTTATGACGGCAGCAGCCCGCCCCCGCCGCCCGGCCGGTAAGCTGATTCCGGCGATTTATTGCCAACTCGGTGCCATGCTGTTGGTCGCGGCAATGCGGCCGTTGTTGCCGGTTAGCGTGTGGCATGCAGAGGCGTTAGTCTGGCTGCAAGGCGCTAGTGCGGCACTTTTGTCTTATTTGCTGCGGCAGCCGATGTGGTGGTGCTGGATACATCTGTTATTCCCGCCTGCGCTTTGGTGGGCGCATAGCAACGGCATTTCCGGGCAGTACGGTATGGTTGGCTTTATCGTATCCGCGTTGGTGTTTTGGCGAACCGCCGGGGGCGATGCGCCTTTATACTTGTCTTCCGATTCGGTCGCAGACGGTTTGGCGCGGCTCGCCGAAACGGAGCGGGCAAAAAATCTGGTCGAATTGGGTGCCGGTATCGGCAGCGTGGTGGTGCCGCTGGCGCGACGGTTGCCGGATCTGCAAATAACCGCCGTCGAACAGGCGCCCTTACCCTGGCTGGTATTGCGCTGGCGCTGTCGGCGTTTACCGAACGTAACGGTTTGTTTTCGTAATTTTTGGGAATGTTCGTTAGCCGGGAGCGACATGGTGTTCGCTTATTTAACGCCTGCGGTGATGCCGCGCTTGGGACTTAAATGCGCCGCGGAAATGGAAGGCAAGAGTTTACTGGTCTCGTCGGCGTTTGTGCTGCCCGATGCTGTTCCAGAGATGGTGGAGAAGCTTGACGACAATCCGGCAAACGCACTATTTTGCTACCGGGTTTCGACTCTGCTGGCGGATAGAGCGGTCTAGCGTTTAGGCGTTAAAACGGTTGCGATGAATGGGCTCATGCCCTTGCTTCCATTGCTTGTCGAGATGGCATTGGGCGTGTCTCGGGGCAAGCGACGGTCAATTTGCGCGTCTTGCCGTCAGCCGTTTATGCTCTGGTTCCAAGTTACTTTTGCAAGGTAGATAAACATGAAAGTTCTGATTACTGTTCTCGCATTGGCGGTTGCCGGCCAAAGTTCGGCCGGCGTTTATAAGTGTACGGATGCAGAGGGACACATAGATTATCGCTCTTCTCCTTGCACCAAAGAAGACAAAGCGGTGCAGATCAATACCAAAACCGGCAGCCGGGTGGATTTGAATGCCGTTGAATCCCAGCACCAGCGCGAAGTGCGAGCGGAACAACAGCAGCATCAAGAGGAAATGCGAGCCGAAAAGGCCCAATTGGATGCAATCATCCAAAGAGAACAATTGGCCAAGCAGGAAAGCGAGCTGACTCAGGCATTGATCAAACAAAAACCGTTACAGTTTTCCGCTTTTGCGATTCCGCCTTATCAGCCGGGTAAATTGCCGGCGCTAGTCAAGTCATTCGAACAGCGGTTACCGGATATCGAGAAATATCGGCGGCTGGCGGCCGAAAAAGCTTTGACGAGCGGGAATTGTCAGCGGGTCGAAACGGATGATTTGCACGGCAAGAGCAGTCTAGAAAACTTGGTGTTTTCAATCAGTTGCAGCTCCGGTGCCGTATTCATGTTCAACGAATCCGAGTTAAAACAATGAATGCTCCCAATCGAACGGTTTTCATCACCGGTTGTTCTTCCGGAATTGGCTACGCCACGGCAGTGTTACTGAAAAGCCGGGGATTTCGGGTGATTTGTTCCGCGCGCAAGCCGGAAGACGTGGAGAGGCTGATGGCGGAAGGTTTTGAATGTTTGCCGTTGGATTTGGCCGATTCGGCCAGTGTGCATCGCGCGGTAGCGGAATTGGCCGAGATTACCGGTGGAAAAATCGATGGCTTATTCAATAATGCGGCGTTCGGGCAGCCGGGGGCGGTGGAGGATTTAAGCCGTGAAGCGTTGCGCAATCAATTCGAGACCAATTTTTTCGGCACTCACGAATTAACCAATTTAATTCTACCCTTGATGCGCAAGCAAGGAATGGGACGAATCGTCTATAACAGTTCGGTATTGGGTTTTGTCGCGATGAAATTTCGCGGGGCCTATAACGCCAGTAAATTCGCATTGGAAGGATTGGCGGATACCCTGCGTTTGGAGTTGCGGGGAACCGGGATACACGTTGTATTAGTGGAGCCGGGCCCAATAGAAAGCCGGTTTCGCGCCAATGCGTTTTCGATGTATAAGCAATATATCGACGTCAACCAAAGTCCTCATCGCCAAACGTATCTGGCTATGGAAGCCAG
Source organism: Methylomonas sp. HYX-M1 (assembly GCF_040741385.1). NCBI lineage: Bacteria > Pseudomonadati > Pseudomonadota > Gammaproteobacteria > Methylococcales > Methylococcaceae > Methylomonas > Methylomonas sp. HYX-M1. The sequence continues at coordinate 4,476,234 of NZ_CP160405.1, read as the reverse complement.
ATTGCAGAAGATCGGCCCGGCGGCCCCATTTACCTTGCCGGCGAATGCCGTGGCCGAAAAAGTTTTTCAGGCTATGACCGCCAAACGGCCTAAAGCCCGTTATCGGGTGACGGTGCCTACCCATTTGTTCGCCTGGCTGAAACGATTGTTGCCGACCGGATGGCTGGACAAAATCCTGGTTAGCGTAGAGTAACGAAAAGTTCATTAAAAATTCTGCAAATTGTCATGACTTGGTAACAAGCATGCTATGAAACCTCAATTTCTATGCTATTATCCCCAGCCGCATATGGTGGTTTAATTCAAGGCGACGCTGTGTGTGTTTATAAAAATAACTGCGAGGTTCAATACATGAAAATTTTTAAAAGTGCCGTTGTTGCATTCTCTTTGGCTGTTGCTATGGGTAGCTTCTCGACATCTGCGGTTGCTGAGTCCGATCCAGGCAGGATTTCTGTTAAACCGATCGATGTCATAAAAGGTGTTAACGATCGAATCACTGAAGCGGAAACTGCCATCGATAACGGCGCTGAAGATGCCGAAGTTGCTGCCCTGATCAGAAAAGCATCCAACTTCAGCGAAGAGTTGAACGCGAACGATAAAGTAGCGAGAGAAAACTCCAAAGTCAGACAACATTTGAAAGCAGCGATTACCGCAGCGAAATCGGCCAACCTGACCGAATCCAAAGAACATCTGAAAGCCGCAAAAGAAAAAAATGCGACTTTAAAATCGTTGCTGTAATTACGGTTGATTGAAGGGGCTTACATAGCCCCTTTTTTCTGTGTATCCCGTTCCCGCATTTCTTTCCATCCAAAGGCTGGTTTAGCCTCATCCCCTTAAAGCTTAGCAGTTGCCGACATCATGCGTTTTCGCGCGCAACACCGCGATTTTTGTCGGTTATCCATTCGCTCCACGATCCGGCATACAGCTTGGAGCCCGGCAAGCCGGCGACTTCCATGGCCAATACGTTGTGGCAGGCCGTTACTCCGGAACCGCACATGTGTGCGGTTTGCGTTGCAGCATACGAGCCGATCAAGGCCTGGAATTCCCGTTTCAAGCGTGCCGCCGGTAAAAATAAACCTTCTGGAGTCAAATTTGCTTGAAACGGGCGGTTTAGGGCTTTAGGCACGTGACCGGCCACCGGGTCTATGGGTTCTTTGCGGCCTAGATAGCGTTCCGGAGTACGGGCGTCGATCAGTGTTAACGTTCTCGCAGCCAAGCCGTTTTCCACCTGCCTAGCGCTTAGCCAAGCTTCGGAATTCAAATAGCAGCGAAATTGACTTGCGACGACTTTCGGCAGAATAGTCGTCAGCGGAAGTTGTTGTTTTTGCCATTGTTGAATGCCGCCGTCCAGTACCGCAACGGTTTCGTGACCCATGCTACGCAGCAACCACCAGAGGCGGCCGGCAAAAGCGCCGCCGGCATCGTCGTACACCACGACTTGGCTGCGGTTGCCAACCCCCCAAGCGCCTAATTGCTTGGTAAGCGCGGCAAAATCCGGCAGCGGGTGACGACCGCTATAACTGTTAACGGGTTTGGAAAGCTGCCGATTCAAATCCGCGTAGCGGGCATTGGGAATATGACCTTGCCGGTAAGCTCTGGCACCGGCCTCTGGGTCGGCCAGCGAAAAACGGCAGTCGAATACCAGCCAATCCGGCTTGTTTATCCGGCGGGCTAACTCGGATGCGGAAATCAAGGTGGTGTATGTCATTTATAACTCCAGAACGATTTTGCCAAAATGTCGGCCGTCGGCTAAATAAGCATGAGCTTGTTCGGCTGCGGCTAACGGAAACGTACGATCTATGACTGGCTTGATCGAGCCGCTTGCCAATAACGGCCAGACGCGTTCGCTTAGCTCTGCCGCAATCCGGCTTTTAAACGCTTGGTCTCGGCTACGCAAGGTTGATCCAGTGATAGTCAGACGCTTGCTCATGACTTGCCAGAGTTGAATTTCGCTCCGGGCGCCGTTTTGAATCGCAATTTGCACCAAACGGCCTTCGGCTGCCAAGCATTTTAAATTGCGGGGAAAATAGTCGCCGCCTATCATGTCCAATACCAAATCCACGCCCCGGCCGGCCGTCAGTTGCAGGATTTGCGCGACGAAATCGTCACGGCGGTAATCGATGGCGGCGGCTGCGCCCAACGCTAAACAGCGTTGGCATTTATCCGGACTGCCGGCCGTGACGTAACAGCTGTTGCCGAACGCGCGGGCCAATTGAATGGCGGTGGTGCCGATACCGCTGGCGCCGCCGTGTACCAGCACGCTTTCTCCCGGCAGCAAGCGTCCGCGTTGAAACAGATTGCTCCACACGGTGAAAAAGGTTTCCGGTAAGGCTGCGGCTTCTATCATGCTGAGCCCGGCCGGAACCGGCAGACAGCTGCCGGCGGGGGCCAAACAAAACTCGGCGTACCCGCCTCCTGTGAGCAATGCGCAAACCGCATCGCCGACCTTATAGCCTTGGACGCCGGGGCCGGTTTCGACTATGGTGCCGGCCACCTCTAATCCAAGTAGCTCAGATGCACCGGGCGGCGGCGGATAGACACCCTGCCGCTGCATTAAATCCGGCCGATTGACGCCGGCAGCCGCGACCTGAATCAGTACTTCACCGTCGCCTGGCAGCGGGCGCGGAAAGTCTCGCAATAGCAAAGCATTGCCGCTTTCGGTTGAGACAATATCAATCGCGCGCATTGCTAACCGCCTTTCACCGCCAAATCGCATTATTATATGCCGCTTTATCGAGCAAATTCGTCTCGCAAGCCGTTGGTTTATGCGAGCAAGTGTTTTTATTGGCGGGAATTTAAATGATACGTGCGGGAATTGTGGGCGGCACCGGCTATACAGGGGTCGAATTACTGAGGTTATTGCTGTTGCATACCGAGGTGGAAGTTGTAGCGGTCACCTCGCGCGCCGACGCCGGACAACGCGTCGACAGCGTATATCCCAGCTTGCGAGGTTTGTGCGGCCTGTCGTTTACACTCCCCGAGATCGAGCGTTTGGCCGAGTGCGACGTCGTCTTTTTCGCCACCCCGAACGGCACGGCGATGACGATGGCCGCGCAGCTTTTGCAACGCGACGTCAAAGTCATCGATTTGTCCGCCGATTTTCGGATTAAAGACGTGGCGGAATGGGAAAAATGGTACGGCATGAGCCACTCTAGTCCGGATTTGATTGCCGAAGCCGTGTACGGCTTGCCGGAACTCAAGCGGGACGCCATTCGAAATGCACGCTTGATTGCCTGCCCCGGTTGTTATCCTACTGCGGTGCAGTTGGGCTTCCTGCCGATGCTGGAAGCGGGATTGATAGATGCGGCAAATTTGATCGCCGACGCCAAATCCGGGGTCAGCGGGGCCGGGCGCAAAGCCGAGCTGTCGTCGCTGATGAGCGAAGCCGGCGAGAGTTTTAAAGCCTACGGCGTGCCGGGGCACAGGCATTTGCCGGAAATCAAGCAGGGCTTGCGGCAAGTGGCGGGACAATCGGTAGGTTTAACCTTCGTTCCGCATTTGACGCCGATGATACGCGGCATCCATGCCACATTGTATGCGCGCTTGGAACAAGGCGTCGACCTGCAGGCCTTGTTCGAAAACCGTTACCAAGCCGAGCCTTTCGTCGACGTGTTGCCGGCCGGCAGTCATGCGGACACCCGTAACGTGCGAGGCAGCAACCGCTGCCAGCTTGCCGTGCACCAGCCGCAGGACGGCAATACCGTCGTGGTATTGTCGGTGATAGACAATTTGGTGAAAGGCGCGTCCGGTCAGGCTGTGCAGAACATGAATTTGATGTTCGGCTTACCTGAAATTCTGGGTTTGGAAACGGTCGCTTTATATCCCTAACCGCTGGCCTCGCGTGGTTTCAGGTTGTGGTCTGAATTACAGGTAGGCGAATAATGTACGGTAAAATGGCGTTTTGTTTTTTAAGGAGGGTGGCCATGCCGAAAAAACTTTTCGGATTATGCGCAGTAGCGCTGGTCGCGGCCGCGTGCGTTACCAGCCCGACCGGACGTAGTCAATTCATCTATATGCCGGACAGTCAGGTCGACCAAATGGGCTTGCAGGCCTTCGACACGATGAAAAGCAAAAATCCGGTCAGTAACAACGCCGGCTTTAACCGATTCGCGCAATGCGTGGCGTATGCGATTACTTCCGTGACCGGCGGGCAATGGGAAGTGGTGGTGTTTCAAGACGATAGTTTGAACGCGTTTGCGTTGCCGGGTAATAAAATCGGCGTGCATTCGGGCCTGATCCAATTGGTGGACAATCAAGACCAGTTGGCTGCGGTTATCGGCCACGAAGTGGGTCACGTATTGTCCCGGCACAGTAACGAGCGCTTGTCGCAAGAAACCGCGGTCAGCACCGGCTTGTCGATGGTGCAAGCCATGGCCAATCCGCAAAGCCAGATGGGGCAGATGGCCATGGGGGCATTGGGGCTGGGCGCTCAATACGGACTGATATTGCCGTTCAGCCGGGTGCAGGAAAGCGAGGCCGATACCATAGGCCTGAATTTAATGGCCAAAGCCGGATTCGATCCGCGCCAAAGCATTAACCTTTGGTTGAAGATGGATAGAGCTTCGCAAGGCGGGCAGCCGGTGGAGTTCATGTCGACCCACCCTTCGCATGCCAGCCGTATCGACAATTTAAACCAGCAGATCCCGCAAGCCGTGCAATTGCAACAACAGGCCATGCGTGCCGGCAAACAGCCGCGCTGTAGTAAGTAAACCGAGATGAATCCGAATTTAAACCAACTGCATCCTTATCCGTTCGAAAAACTGGCGGCGCTCAAGCAAGGCATTACGCCGCCGGCCGACAAAGCGCATATCGCCATGTCGATCGGCGAGCCCAAGCATCCGACGCCGCATTTCATTCAAGAGGCTTTGCTGCAACATCTGCATGGCCTGGCGCACTATCCGACCACCAAAGGCTTGCCGGAATTGCGTGCCGCCATTGCGGCGTGGACCTGCCGGCGGTTCGCGCTGCCGGATGCGAGCGTGGATCCGGAAACCCAGGTGCTGCCGGTCAACGGCACCCGGGAAGCGCTGTTTTCGTTGGTGCAGGCGGTGGTCGATCCGGCCGACAAGCCGGTGGTGCTGATGCCGAATCCGTTCTATCAGATCTACGAAGGTGCGGCGTTGTTGGCCGGTGCCGAGCCGTATTATCTGAATACGACGGCGGAAAACGGCTATTTGCCGGATTTCGACAGTGTGCCGGCTGACATTTGGCGGCGCTGCCAATTGGCGTTCATCTGTTCGCCCGGCAACCCGACCGGGGCGGTGATGTCACAAGCCGATCATCTGAAATTATTGGCATTGGCGGAAACATACGATTTTGTGGTGGCTTCGGACGAATGTTATACCGAACTGTACGACGACGAGACTAATCCGCCGCAGGGCTTGCTGCAAAGTGCTTACGCCGCCGGCAGTACCGCTTTCAAACGCTGCGTGATTTTCCAAAGCCTGTCCAAGCGCTCCAATGCACCGGGCTTGCGCTCCGGCTTTGTGGCCGGCGATGCCGCGGTGTTGAATCAGTATTTCAAATACCGCACCTACCACGGCTGCCCGATGCCGGTGCCGACCCAGCACGCCAGCATCGCCGCCTGGAACGACGAAGAACATGTTAGGCGTAACCGCGAGATGTACCGCGACAAATTCACCGCCTTCATCGATATTCTCAAAGACGTATGCGAGATCAGCCGGCCGCCGGCCGGTTTTTATATCTGGCTGAAGACGTCTATCAGTGATACCGAATTTGCCCGGCAATTATTCGCCGAACAAAACATTACCGTGTTGCCGGGCAGTTATTTGTCTCGCGACAGCAACGGCATCAACCCCGGCGCCAACCACGTGCGCATTGCCTTGGTTGCGCCGTTGACAGAATGCGTGGAAGCCGCGCAGCGCATCAAAACCTTTATCGAAAATTTGAGGTAGGTCGGATTAACGTGGCCTAATCCGACAATCAAAGCCATCCTGTCGGGTTGCGGCTTACGCCTAACCCAAGCTACATTTTTTAACTTAACCTGAAACAACCATGTCAAACCTGGAAACCATCATCAACGCCGCGTTCGAAAACCGCGCCGAAATTAGCCCGTCCTCCGTTTCCCCGGAAATTCGCGACGCCGTCGCCACCGCATTGAATTTGCTCGACAAGGGCGAAGCCCGCGTTGCCGAGAAAAAAGACGGCGACTGGGTCACCAACCAATGGTTGAAAAAAGCCGTGCTACTGTCGTTCCGCATCAACGAAAACAAAGTTATCGAGAGCGGCGACGTGCGTTACTACGACAAAGTGCCGACCAAATTCAGCCAGTATAGCGAAGACGATTTCGCCAAAGCCGGCGTCCGCGTGGTGCCTAATGCCGTGGCCCGGTATGGCTCCTATGTCGCTCCCGGCGCTATCTTGATGCCGTCCTACGTTAACATCGGCGCTTATGTCGACAGCGGCACCATGGTCGATACCTGGGTAACCGTGGGTTCCTGCGCGCAAATCGGTAAAAACGTGCATTTGTCCGGCGGCGTCGGCATCGGCGGCGTGTTGGAGCCTTTGCAAGCCAACCCGACCATCATCGGCGACAACTGTTTCATCGGCGCCCGCTCCGAGATCGTCGAAGGCGTGATCGTCGAAGACAACTGCGTGGTGTCGATGGGCGTCTACATCGGCCAAAGCACCAAGATTTTCAACCGGATGACCGGCGAAGTCAGCTACGGCCGCATCCCGGCCGGTTCGGTGGTGGTGTCCGGTAACCTGCCCAGCAAAGACGGCAGCCATAGCTTGTATTGTGCGGTCATCATCAAACAAGTCGACGAAAAAACCCGCAGCAAAACCGGCATCAACGAATTGCTCAGAGACTGATAATCTTCGCGCGGGTGGCGGATGTTGGTTGCGCCCGCGCGCTTAATTGGCGGCCAAGGCTGCGCTTTTGAACTTAATGGCTTGCGCCAATTCGTGTACCGCCATGGCGTAGTGGGTGCTTTGGTTGTAACGGGTGATCACGTAGAAATTGGGAAACCCGATCAGATATTCGTCGCCGTGTTGGTGGCGCAACAGCAATAGCCTTAACGGGCCGTCGCAGCCGCAGTTTTTCGACGGTACGACGCCGCGTTGCTGCAGTTGCCCGGGCGAATAGGCCGCGCTGAGGCCGTGCTGCAAATCGTCTAAACTGCTCGGTTTGCCTTGTATGCCGGCAATGACCGGTTGGCCGGCTTGCCAACCGTGTTGAGCGAAATAATTGGCGATGCTGCCTATGCTGTCTTCCGGATTCCATAAATCGCGGCGGCCGTCGCCGTTAAAATCCACCGCCCATTCCAGAAAACTGCCGGGCATGAATTGCCCCAAGCCCATCGCCCCGGCGTAGGAGCCGACCGGTTGCACCGGGTCTAGATGCTCGTTACGCGTCATGACCAGAAAGTTTTCCAATTCGGCGCGAAAGTAGTCGCCTCGGCGCTGATAATCGAAGGCCAGCGTAGTCAGCGCATCCAAGATGCGGTCTTTGCCGACAAAGCTGCCGAAGGTGGTTTCCACCGCCATAATGCCCAGGATGTATTCGGCCGGCACACCGTATTGCCGGCTGGCCCGTTCCAGCGTGTGTTTATGTTTTTGCCAGAATGCCACACCACTGTTGATATGGCGCTCGTCCAAAAATTTGGCCCGATAGCGCGACCAGCTGCCTTTGCCGGGCGGGCTTTTCAGGCTTTGATCGGACTTACGCAAATAGTCCAACGTCCATTGCTTGCGCTTGGCTTGCGAGAACACGCCGTACAAATACTCGCGGCTGAACCCGTGTTTGCCGGCCATGTAATCGATAAAGCTTTGCAAGCTTGCATAGCCGGCAAAATCTCCGCCGATTTGGCTTGCCCGATACGCGCCGGTTTCGGCCGGCATCCGCCGTTCCTCGGGACCGGAGTCGCGCAATGGGCCGGGTGTGTTTGGCTGTGCGGGGGCGTGGCTCTGCGGCTTAAGGCCGCTACGACCGGCTTGCTGGCCGGCGCATGCCGCCGATAAAAACAGCGCAAGAACTATCGGCGATAGGCGTAAGGCGTTGGCTGTGGATTTGAATTTAAAATTTATACAATCGACCGCTTTCTTCATCGGTTTCGCTTAAACGCATGTTTTCGTCGTCGAAACCACCGGTTTCCGTGCTCAGCTTGATCATCAAGCGCACTTCGTTTCTGGAATCCGCTGCAAGCAGAGCGTCTTCGTAGCTGATTTTGCCGGCGGCGTACAAATCGAACAAGGCTTGGTCAAAGGTCTGCATGCCGTGTTCGCGCGAGTTTTTCATCAATTCTTTCAGTTTATGCACTTCGCCCTTGCGAATCAAATCGGAAACCAGCGGCGTATTCAGCAATATTTCGATGGCCGGATAGCGGCCGTTGCCGTCGGCCCGTTTTACCAGTTGCTGGGCGACGATACCGCGTAGATTCAAGGATAAGTCCATAAAAATTTGGTTGTGCATTTCTTCCGGAAAGAAATGCAGGATGCGGTCCAAAGCTTGATTGGCGTTGTTGGCGTGCAAGGTGCACAAGCACAAATGGCCGGTTTCGGCGAAGGTGATGGCGTGTTGCATGGTTTCCTTGGTTCTGACCTCGCCGATCAGAATCACGTCCGGCGCTTGCCGCAAGGTGTTTTTCAACGCCACCTCGTAGGATTCGGTATCCAGGCCGACCTCGCGTTGCGTGATGATGCAGCCGTTATGCGGATGCACGAATTCTATCGGATCTTCGATGGTGATGATGTGGCCGCTGCTGTTCGCGTTGCGGTGCTTGATCAAGGCTGCCAGCGATGTGGATTTACCGGTGCCGGTGGCGCCGACGAACATCACCAAACCGCGTTTATGCATGATCAGTTCTTTCAAAACCGGCGGCAAGTGCAGTTCTTCGGTATCGGGGATATGGGTTTCGATGCGGCGCAACACCATGCCGGCCGCGTCGCGTTGGGTAAAGGCGCTAACCCGGAACCGGCCCAGGCCGTGTACCCCCAGGGCGAACTGGCATTCTTTGGTGTGTTCGAATTCGTCTTTCTGCCGCTGGTCCATGATGCTGTGCACCACTTTCAGCGCCTGTTCGGCGGTAAGAATGTTTTTTGAAATCTCCACCACTTTGCCGTCGATTTTCATGCACGGCGGTTTGCCGGCGGTGATGAACAAGTCGGATGCTTTTTTTTCCACCATCAAGGCCAATAACGCTTTGAAGTCCATAACCTATCTCCCCCAAAAAACGGTTAACGGAAAATGTCTTTGTTGACCGCCTTGGTCATCGCCGCTTTTCCGGTGATCAGGCCGCGATCGACCAGTTCCTTCAGGTTTTGATCCAGGGTTTGCATGCCGTCCTTGCGCCCGGTTTGAATGGCGGAATACATTTGCGCGACCTTGGCCTCGCGGATCAGGTTGCGGATAGCCGGGGTGCCGACCATGATTTCGTGCGCGGCAATTCGGCCGCCGCCCACCTTTTTCAACAAGGTTTGAGAAATCACGGCTTGCAGCGACTCGGACAGCATGGAGCGTATCATGTCTTTTTCCGCCGCCGGAAAGACGTCGATGATGCGGTCTATGGTTTTTGCCGCCGAGGTGGTATGCAGGGTGCCGAATACCAGGTGGCCGGTTTCCGCGGCGGTCAACGCCAGGCGTATGGTTTCCAGGTCGCGCATCTCGCCGACCAGGATGATGTCCGGGTCTTCCCGCAAGGCCGAGCGCAAGGCTTCGTTGAAGCCTAGCGTGTCCCTATGCACTTCCCGCTGGTTGATCAGCGATTTCTGGCTTTCGTGCACGAATTCTATAGGGTCTTCGACGGTCAGGATGTGCGAGTAATCGTTGGAATTGATGTGATTGATCATCGCCGCCAGCGTGGTGGACTTGCCGGAGCCGGTGGGCCCGGTAACCAAAATCAGCCCGCGCGGCTTGGTGCAGACTTCTTCGAAAAATTTCGGCGCGCCGAGTTCCTCCAAGGTCAGCACTTTCGATGGAATAGTCCTGAATACCGCCCCGGCGCCGCGGTCTTGGTTGAAGGCATTGACCCTGAAACGGGCCACGCCGGGCAAGGCGAAGGAAAAGTCGGTTTCCAAAAACTCTTCGTAGTCGCGCCGCTGCTTGTCGTTCATGATGTCGTAAATCAGCGCGTGCACTTCCTTATGCTCCAAGGCCGGAATGTTGATGCGGCGAATATCGCCGTCGACCCTGATCATCGGCGGCAAGCCGGCGGACAAGTGCAAGTCGGAAGCTTTGTTTTTTACGGAAAAGGTCAACAGTTCGGCGATATCCATAGCTTGGTTACTCAAAGGTCGAGTCGAAGGGAATGAGCCAAGAATAGTACAGAATCGGGCCGGGGCAGCCTGTGAGCCGGTTACGGATTTGCGGCAGCCCGGCAGTTACCTGACGGTTGATAAAGGGGGATCTGAAGCGGGGGCGGATAGGCAATCCGCAAGGTCAGGCTTTGCGGCCGGATTTATTCGGCGTTGGGGCGCAGAATTCGCAGTGCAGGGTAAACGGCGCGGTGGCTAGCCGAGCCTTCTTAATCGGCCTGCCGCACTGTAGGCAAATGCCGTACGTGTGTTTATCGATATTGCCGAGGGCCTGTTTAATTTTGTCGATCTCGCCACGCGCCGCATCTTCGGCGCCGAATTCCTCGGCCCGGCAAGCTTCGGTTTGGCGCGGGCCTGCGTTTTCCGCCGTAGCGCCGGGCGTATCCGCGTCGGCGATCTTGCCTAGACGGTCGTCCAAATCTTCCAGCATACTCAGCAGTTGGTTGCGCAAATCTCGGTAGTCTTTCATGCGATTAGGCTATGCGCCGAAAACGTAAACCCAGGCTAGCTTATACAATGAAGCAACCGCCAACGCAACGCCGCAGCTACGCTAAGCTTATAGTGCTAATCCACTTAATCCGCCGGAGCCGGGCATGAACAAAATACGCGTAGACCAACCCGTCGTCGAAATCGACGGCGACGAAATGACCCGCATTATTTGGCATTTCATCAAGGACCGCTTGATATTGCCGTATTTGGATTTGCCTATCGAATACTTCGATTTGAGCATTGAGCAACGCGATGCGACCGATGACCAAATCACCATCGATGCGGCAAACGCAATCAAGAAACACGGCGTCGGCATCAAATGCGCGACCATCACCCCGGACGAAGCGCGGGTAGCGGAATTCGGCTTAAGGCGCATGTATAAATCGCCCAACGGCACGATCCGCAATATTTTGGACGGTACCGTGTTTCGCGAACCCATTATCTGCAACAACGTGCCTCGGCTAGTGCCGAATTGGACCCAGCCGATCTGCATAGGCCGGCACGCGTTCGGCGACCAATACCGGGCTACTGATTTCGTGACGCGCGGCAAAGGCAAACTGACCATCACGTTCACGCCGGACGACGGCAGCGGCGAGCAAAGTTATCAGGTTTACCATTTCGAAGGCGACGGCGTGGCCTTGGCGATGTACAACACCGACGAGTCTATCGCCGGTTTCGCGCGCAGCTGTTTCAACGTGGCGCTGGACAGAGGCTGGCCGTTGTATTTGTCCACCAAAAATACCATCTTGAAAAAGTACGACGGCCGCTTCAAGGACATCTTCGAAGCCATTTATCAGGCGGAATTCAAGGCCGATTTCGAAGCCAAAGGCTTGGTGTACGAGCACAAATTGATAGACGACATGGTTGCCTCGGCCCTGAAATGGAGCGGGGCATTCGTCTGGGCTTGCAAGAACTACGACGGCGACGTGCAATCCGATACCGTCGCCCAAGGTTTCGGCTCGCTGGGTTTGATGACCTCGACGCTGGTCACGCCGGACGGCAAAATCATGGAGGCCGAAGCCGCGCACGGTACCGTGACCCGACATTACCGTTTGCATCAGCAAGGTAAAGCGACTTCCACCAATCCGATTGCCTCTATATTCGCCTGGACCCGCGGCTTGGCCTTTCGCGGTAAGTTGGATGGCAATCAGGCCTTGATCGATTTTTGCCATAAGCTGGAAAAAGTCTGCGTAGACACCGTGGAAAGCGGGGCGATGACTAAGGATTTGGCGGTCTGCATACACGGCGACGCGGTGAGTCCGGGCCTTTATATGACCACTGAAGCGTTTTTAACCGAGCTGCAAAGCCGGCTGGAAAAAGTGCCGGCGCTTGCTTGAATGCCGAAGGAGAAGAAAGATGTATGGGTTATTTGGCCCAGTTTGCCGGGTTAAATAACATAGTTTTAAGGGTTAGTGTTGCCGTCGAGCAGCGTAGACTCTAAGGATCAAATTAAAATCAAATTGCCGGAGCCGGAACACCCGCGAAATAGCCGGCGGGACGTTTATCGAATCGGGCTGCGGAACGCGATAAAAATAATTTTATTTCAATTATTTAGCTTGTTTTTGCTGGGGCGGGCGATGATATTTGCGAAAATCGGCAAGCCGCTTTTTACAGAAGAGATTAAACAATGGCACGCTTATAGCTTAATAAAAACAGGTGTCAGGGATTTTTAGTTCTCTCCCCCGTGAACATGGAAAATAAGATGCCAGGGAAAGCCCCGGATAATGGTAAGGAGCTAGCTGTTATCCGGGCAATGGAAAAGCCCGCGGCGATTGCGGTCGCCGCGACTTTTTTCTAAGTTTCAATTTAGCTGATGCCGGATAAAAACGGCACGAAAGACACTCTTTCCAAAACCTCGTCTTCGAAACCGTTCGCGGTCCGCGTGATGCGGTGCAATTCCTGCCAGCCTTCCGGCCCAACCGGAATGACCATGACGCCGCCCGGCGCCAGTTGTTGCAGTAAGGCTTCCGGAATTTCTACCGGCGCCGCAGCGGCCAATATGCCGTCGAACGGCGCGTGTTCCGGCCAGCCCCAACCGCCGTCGCTGTGTTTGAATCCGACGGTTTTAATATCCAGCTCCCACAACAAGTCGCGGGCTTTTTTCATTAAAGGCGCGATGCGCTCAACGGTGTACAACTGCCCGACCAGCTTGGCCAGCACCGCGGTTTGATAGCCGCAGCCAGTGCCTATTTCCAGTACCTTGTCCAGCGGACCGCGCTCCAACAACAGTTCGGTCATCTTGGCCACGATATAAGGCTGGGAAATGGTTTGATTGTGGCCGATGGGCAGCGCGGTATCTTCGTAAGCGCGGCTTTCCAATGCCTCGTCGACGAACACGTGGCGAGGAATTTGCGCCATCACCTGCAGCACCTGATTGTTGCTGATGCCCTGCTGACGCAGGCGCGCGACCATGCGCTCGCGCGTGCGCCTGGATGTCATGCCCGTGCCTTGGATACGCTGCTTCACCTGCCGCTCTCTTACGTCAGCCAATCGCGTAACCCGGCCAAGCGGTCGTAGCGGGTCAAGTCCAATTGCAAGGGGGTAACCGACACATAGCCGTTGCGGATGGCATCGAAATCGGTACCGGGGCCGGCGTCCTGTTCGCTACCGGGCGGCCCCACCCAGTAAATGGTTTGGCCGCGCGGATCGTTAGCGCGGATGACGGCTTCCGCCTTATGCCGCAAGCCCAAACGGGTTGCTTGGTAGCCTTTCAATTCCGCCAGCGGTAAATCCGGCACGTTAACGTTCAGCAAGGTGTCTTCCGGCAACGGCTTGGATTGAATTTTGTGCAACAACGTCACGGCGACGTGCGCTGCGGTGTCGAAATGTTTGGGGTCGCTGCCGACCAGGGAAATCGCTATGGCCGGCAAGCCGAGAAATCGGCCCTCGGTGGCGGCGGCCACGGTGCCGGAATACACTACGTCGTCGCCTAAATTGGCGCCGTGGTTGATGCCGGCAAATACCATGTCAGGCTCTTGTTCCAACAAGCCGGTGATGGCTAGATGCACGCAGTCGGTCGGCGTACCGTCCACCCGCACGAAGCCGTTGTCGCACAAGGTGGCGCGTAGCGGCATGTCCAGCGTCAGCGAATTGCTGGCCGCGCTGCGGTTTTTGTCGGGGGCGACAATCGACACGTTGGCGTATTGGGCCAAGGCGGCGGCCAAGGTATTGATGCCTTGCGCCAAGTAACCGTCGTCGTTGCTGATTAGAATATGCATGTCGCGGAAAACGCTATAAAATTGCCGCATAGTAGCAAAAAAACCGCAAAACCAGCAGCTTACGTGACAAAAAAAAACATCGCTCCCGAGGACGGGGCATTATTCAGAGACAGGGTCGGTAAAGTGGAGCCGGTCAAAAGCGATAAGGTCGTGTTGCGGCCGGATAAAAAACCGCGCCCGGTTCCGGCCTTTAAGCCGCTGGAAGCGGTGGATCCCCTGCAAAACGAAGTGGACGGCGAATTGGAAACCTTGTATCAGGAAGACAAAGTGGGGTTTCTGGCGCCGGGTTTGCAAAAAGCGGTGTTGAAAAAATTGCGCAAGGGCGATTTCGGTTTGGACGCATACATCGATTTGCACGGCTTGACCAGCCGGCAAGCCCGGCAGCAACTGTTGCGTTTTTTGCACGCCTGCGTGGAAGACGGGCGCCGTTGCGTGCAAATCATCCACGGCAAAGGCTACAACTCGCCCGAGCGGCAGCCGGTATTAAAAAACGACCTTAACTTACTGCTGCGCCAGCACCAAGACGTATTGGCCTTTTGCTCCACACCGCCGCGGGCTGGCGGCACCGGCGCTTTGTATGTGTTGTTGCGGCTATCCGATAAATTCGGCGAAGACGAACAAAAATTCTAGGCTATTTGCAACCTAGGGTTGAAAGTCGGAACGGATCTAATTTTTAAATCACGCCGTATCGAGCAAAACAGGGTTGATTATTAAGGAACCTCTGAGCAATTTGTTTTGTAATTATTCAGCCACATTCAAAAATAAAGCTTGACAAGGTTTTTCGTCAAAAAGTGATTTTGAGATGCCTTGTCCGAAACGCACCTAATCGGCCATTCAAACGTCCCTACAGGGCTTATCCGTCGGGACAAATCTTACAACATGCGAGCCTAGCCATCCGATAGGAAAAATCGCCTGCGCGCGCTTCTCGAAGGCCAAAGTCGGCTTTGCAAACCAGCCTTCTAATAACCGTCAATTCAACGCCTTACAGGGTTTCATCGTGACGATCGACAGCATTGACGTGGAAGCCGCGGTCAAAAAAGTACAGCAATTGCTCGCCGAGGAAGCGCAGTTGTTACCCGCGCTACGCTTGACACCGGATGTGTTGCTGTTGGTCGTGCAGTTGCGGGATTGTCGCCGCATGATTGGCGATTGATGACGGCAATATCGATTTCGGCGAACGAAGATTTTAGCTTTTGGGCGTTTTCAGGCCGGTTTTGCCGAAAAGCAGGCAAAACCGGTGTAGGAGCTGCACATCTTCGTGCTGTGATATAATTATAACATATTGATATATATGTTATATATTGATTTACGGTCAGGTGCTAATTAAGCTTCGCTAATGATGGGGGCCAAGCGTTGCTCGCCGCGGCCTATGGTCAGCAGGTCCCAAAACAGCAGGCCGCCGCCGGTTAATGTCACCAGGCCGAACAACATGCGCCACACCATGGCTTGTATGAACCACGGATGGTTTTGCGCGGCAAAGTAGCCCGCCCAGGTGGAGCCTTCGACCGCGCGCTCGATGAACGATTGTTCGTAACCTGCAATCAGCAGCGCTACGGTCATGCCCATTACCCCGATGTTCAGCAGTGCCAGCGCGGCCTTCCAGCGCCAACCATCCGCCAGCCCGCCGCCCATCCAGACGTTGCCGCGCGCTTGCTGAGCGGCCAGGTAGAAAAAGGCGATATTGATGGTCGCATAAGCGCCGAAGAAGGCCAGATGGCCGTGCGAGGCGGACCATTGAGTACCGTGGGTGTATAAGTTGATTTGCGGTAGGGTATGCATAAAGCCCCAGACGCCGGCACCCAAAAAGTTGCCGAAGGCGTGGGCGATGACCCAGGCCAAGGCCGGGTGGTTGCTGTTTTTGAAGCGGTGCACGCCGGCGTCGTAAACCGAATGAACCACCATGGCGACCAGAGGAATAGGCTCCAGCGCGGAGAAAAATCCGCCGATGGTGAACCAATATTCCGGCGTGCCTATCCAGAAATAGTGATGGCCCAAGCCGAGTATGCCGGAGCCGAACATCAGCGCCACTTCGATGTATAGCCAGGTTTGCACCACTTGCCGGCGCACGCCTAACAGTTTCATCAGGCTCCAGGCCATGATGCAGCCGACCAATACTTCCCAGGTGGCTTCCACCCATAGATGGATCACCCACCACCACCAGTACTGGTCGACGGAAATGTTGGTGACGTAAAACATCCCGGCCAGATACAAGCCGGCCAGGGCCACCAAATCCAGTGTCAGCACTCCGGCGATGCCGGACCATTGGCCGGCTGCAAAGGTTGCGGCGACGTTGTAGAAGAATACCAGCATCACCGCGACGATGCCGATGTCCGCCCAACGCGGCGCTTCTATGTATTCGCGGCCCTCGTTGATCAACCACAGCGAAGTATCGCTACCGCTGCCGATTTGAATCAACAGATACACCAATACGACGACGGCGACGGCGCCGGTTAACACCCAAAATGCCAGTTGCCCCCATTTCAGGCCGACGATCTCGACGCCGCTTTCATCCTCCAAAAACCAATAGACCGAGCCCATGAAGCCGTACAACATCCACACCACCATGGCATTGATGTGCACCATGCGGTTGACGTTGAAATCCAGAATTTCGTAAAGAAAGCTCGGAAAAATAAATTGTAATCCGGCCAACAAGCCGAACAGCAACTGAGCCATGAACAACACCATGGCGACGCCGAAGTAATGCAGCGCCAGTTTACGGCCACCGCTCAAATGCGGATTGGCCATCAATTCGGCATAAGCCTGTTTGCAGTCGGCCCAGCATGCGGCCGCCGACTGTTGCAAGTGTTTATCGCTCATCGTCTATTCCCCTTCGCCCAGTGCAATGAAGTTATGCGGAAAGCCGTTGGTGTCGATGGCCGACATCCATTTCAAAAAAGCGATGACCGCTTCGGCTTCCGCTTGGCTGATGTCCAGATTGGGCATTTTGCGATTGCTGCCGAAGGTGCGGGCGTTGTTTTCCGGGTCCAACAAAAAATTCAGCATCATTTGTTCGCGCGATTCCTTGGCGATCCAGCCCTGGTCCAGCCAGGCCTTGGTTAAGTCCGGTGCGTAATAAGCGCCGTTGCCGAGCAGGGTGTGGCAGTTCATGCAGTTTTTAGCTTGCACGGTTTTCTTGCCCAGGCTGACCAATTGCTCGGCTTCGTTCTCGCTCAATAGTTTGCCGAACAACGGCGCCTCAGCGCCTATGACCGGTTGAAAGCGCTGTTTAGCCTTGTCGTAGCGGTAGCTAACGTCGAGGTTGATCACGCTGTAAGCCGGTACTTTGGCACCGCCGGCAGAGATCTTGGCCATGGAATCGAAAGTGAGTATCACCAACAGCACGAATGAGCCGCCGGTTACCCAGACGGCCACTTTTTTCCAAAAACTTTCCTGAGCCCAGCGGGGAATTTGCTCAGTCATGCGCACCTCCGGATGGTAAAGAGTGATCGGAATCGGAATGGGTAGCCACGCATAGTTGCCAGATCATTCTAGGCATAAACGCGTACCCTATAACCATGCTTAAAGACAGCAGCAGCCAAATTCCGTTTAAGTGGTTAACCTTGCTGAATAGCGCAACGCAGATCAACAGCAAACCGTAGCTAAGCCAAGCGCCAAGGAATAAGCCACGGTGGTTGTGCAATTTCGCACATGCGTAAAGTGCCGCGTACAATAGCGCCGTCAAGACAATGGCGGCGGCACTGAAGAAGCTGAGGAAAAAGTCGGATAATGACACGGGTTCAATCAGCATCTCGGTACCTTAATTTGACTAAACATGGAAATTACATGCATCTTTTGCAGCAGTGTAGTAGCCGTTACTATGAATTTCAAATGCACGCTGACTGGAGGAGACCATGCAACTGACTGCACACACCGATTACGCGCTGAGAGTATTAATGTATTTGACGGTACATCAAGATAAACGGATCACCATCGACGAATTGGCGGAGTTTTTCCAAGTGTCCAAAAACCATTTGGTGAAAGTCGTGCATAACTTGGGCGTTAAAGGATTCATCAATACCGCCCGCGGCAAGGGCGGTGGCATAAGCTTGGCCAAACCGGCCCGGCAAATCAGCGTGGGCCAAGTCGTCAGGCAGATGGAAAGTCACTTTCAGATGGCCGAATGTTTCAATGCGGCCAAAAGCGGCCAATGTTTACTAGAAGCGCAATGCGGGTTGATACCGGTTTTAGGCAAGGCCGTGGAACAATTTCTGCAAGTTTTAGACGGGGCAAGCTTGGCCGATTTATTGCCGCCGGGAACCAAGTTGAATCAGCATGCGGGCAACGTTTGACGAGCGGTTACCTTAAACCACCCAGATGTCAGTGGCGGCAATATCAGGCGAACCCATCAGAATTTCAACACCCTGTTAGACATAATCAATTTTCCTAATATTAATTAACGACAATAACTCATACGAATCCATTCTAAGTCCCACAGGCGTTCGGCATCGGTAGTTCGAATAATTTCATTCACCAACTCGCACTGACGCCTGAATGTAGTCATCTCTCGAGTTCCCTGGCGAAAACGAATTCCTGCACATATCCAAGCAGTTCGGTCTGTTGCATTAATGGGGATCCACGCAGGATCTGCCGGCCCGGTTGCATCAAGAAAATGCGCTTTTTGGAATTTATGAATGAGTTTTTCCAAAGAAGACTTATCAATACGATGTTCGTCACGTCCCAAGACTTCGACGTTTTTTACACCCTTGTATTGAACGAGACCGTCTTCAAATATTTTAATAATAAAAGAAGGCTCGCATTTTAGGCCACATGCCAGATAGGGCGTTCCATACGACAAGGTAATAATCGGTTTATTTTCCGCATATGCCATTTTCGTTTGGCAATTCATCGCAAGCAATGTCGAAAAGATCAACACATTTGACAGGCTCGTTTTTATTTTCATGGTTACATCTCAATGTGTTAATAAGATATACATACCAAATACTTGATACTCGCATATTCTGTTATTCTGATTTCTATCGTGCATAAAAACCCCGAAATAATAGGGTTCGGATAGACTACTAGTTAAATAGGCGCCGTATCCTCTAGAAACAGACAAATTAGTGAAAAAACCATCGAAATAATATTTGCCTTTATACGCAAATACGTTTATCGGAAATGCCAAGACAGGAAAAGAAATCAGACTAGGCCAGTCCAGAGCCTCCTGATCCGCAAATATACGTTTCATTTTATCTTCGGTGATTTGCTGCATCGATGGATCAACAATGTAAACGCCTTGCTTGTTTTTGATAACCACATCGTCGGCTATACCATCATTATCCAAATCCAGTTGAGTTTGATACCTTACAAACGGTGTCTTTTTGTTCACAAGGATATTGGCATTTATTGCCTCTAGGCTATTGGCAGGTAAGCCTCTTACCCCCTTTGGACCACCTTCAAGTAGTCCGCCAACTTTGGTCCGGTATTCGTATTGTTTATTTGATAATTTTTCGATCAAGTCCTGATCCTGATAACGATCGAAGCTTATGGTTTTGTAATTAATGCGTTGTATTTCCTCCGCTGTCAGCGGTACTGGTTTAAGGTCAACAAACCCCTCTAGCAACGGTTCTGTGACTCGGCCTTTAACCGGATTATTATCGAGAAATTCGGTGGCATTGAGCCGTTGCAAATACGCTTCGCAGACTTCTACTCCATGCCCTTTAACAGGCTGTTGATTTTATCTCCCCTGTAACCCGCATTGGCTGGTTGAGTCAGATGTGTTGGTAAATCATAAAGTATTGTTCTAAATGATAAAATAGTTCTATCTCCAATCTATTGCATTGACCCCATGCGCGGCGCCGACATTACTCAAGAAGACCTGTTCAGTTACCGAACCCTGGAAAGCCGGATTCCCAAAAAGCATCCGCTACGCAAGCTGCGTCAAGTGGTCGACTTGTTGCTCGCCACGCTAAACGACGAGTTCGACGCGCTCTACGCTCGTCGCGGTCGAGATTCCATTCCGCCGGAACGCTTGTTGCGCGCCAGTTTGTTGCAAGTGCTATTTTCCATCCGTTCGGAACGGCAACTGGTGGAGCATATCGACTTCAACCTCTTGTACCGCTGGTTCGTCGGCTTGACGATGGACGACGAGGTATGGGATCACTCGACCTTCAGCGCCAACCGCGACCGTTTGCTCAACGAACGGATCAGCCGCTTGTTTTTCGAACGGGTACTGGCCTTGGCGGATTGGAAAAAGCTTGTCTCCGACGAGCACTTCTCCGTAGATGGCACACTGATTCAAGCCTGGGCCTCGCACAAGAGTTTCGTCAAGAAAGACGGCTCGACCCCGCCGCCGGAAGATGGCGGCCGCAATCCCACGGTCAACTTCAAGGGCGAGAAACGCAGTAACGAAACCCACGCATCACGCACCGACCCCGATGCTCGGCTGTACAAAAAGAGCGAGGGCGACAAATCGCAGCTGGCTTTCCTCGGTCATGCCTTGATGGAGAACCGTAATGGCTTGGTCGTCGACGTCGAAGTCACCCAGGCCACCGGCACCGCAGAACGCGAGGCGGCCCATGCCATGGTCAAACGCACGATCCACAAACCGGGCGCGACCTTGGCCGCCGACAAAAATTACGATACGCAGGATTTTGTCGCCAAGTTACGCCAGCGCAAAGTCACGCCGCATGTCGCCAGCAAGGAAAAAGGTTCGGCCATCGACGGACGTACCACACGGCATGAGGGTTACCGGAAAAGCCTCAACGTCCGCAAGCGGATCGAAGAAGTCTTCGGTTGGGCCAAGACGGTCGGCCCGCTACGCCAAACCAAGTTCCGGGGTTAAAGAAGGTCGCCGCGCAAACGATTTTTACCTTTGCCGCCTATAACCTGACGCGCATGGGTACCATTTTCGGCTGGCGATACAGTACCGCCTAGGCGGTGGTGCGCCTGAAATCCGCCAAAAGGCGGAATTTAACGCCCTTCGGGGCGAATATAACCGGCTAAAACCGGTTTTTGAGGCCTGATCGGGCTTCCAGAAGCCCAACAAAACCAAAAAATGGTTTTGAAGCCGAAGGCATATAGGCAAATTTCAACACCCTGTTAATCAACTCAAAAACGGGTTTGCTGGGTAGAGATTCTTCTGCGTACGTTGATTGGCCCCAACATATCGTTAGGCTACTGCCAAGAATCCAGGTGCAAATGCGTGAACGACGGTGTTCCGGTGTATTTGGTGTTGTCATGGCTCTTCGTTTTTTAGGGGATTTCACACATTGGTTGAAGCATGTGCCATGCAGCATTGGCTAAATGGGCCGTATATGATCGATATGGGCATGTGGAGTATCGAAGCGAGTTAACTGCCAGAATTACGGTAACCACTGTAAAGCGCGGTCGGCCTGAAGCAAGCCGTAGCCTGTCGCATGGTCGTAGCCCGGCTCACCCATGTCCAACGCACTGTGGCGCAACAGGTCGTAAAGCTGCGTTGGCGGTAAAACGTGGTCGTTTCGTGCTGCGGCTTGCAATAACAATGCAGCCACCGCGGCTGCATGGGGAGCAGCGGCCGATGTGCCGGTGAAGTTGGGTTTGCCGTCTTTTTCCAGGTCCGGCCGGGTTTTGGAAAAGAAGCTGGTGTTGACGTTAGTGGGCGCGACCGCATCAACGTGATGTCGGACGACGGGCTCGGGCAAGCGGTTGCCTTGGTCGTCGAACAAAATCGGCAGTCCTCCAGGCGACGAGTAGTAACTCAAGCGCAGTGGCTTGTTGTTTGGGCCGGTTTCGACCGCTCCGACGCTGAATACGTTTTCGGCATTGGCATGGCCAAATGCTGAAGTGATGGTTTTCGGATCGTTGCGATATTCGTCGATACTGGGGTGTTCGCTCGGTAGCGAGCTGCCGCTCAGGATGTATTTCAGCAAGCCGGGCGCGGGACCCGCTACTTTCAAAATGCGCAAGCCAACCGTTTTTCTATGATGGTTGCCTATGTTATCGAATCCAACCACTTCGACGGGGTCGCCGCCCAGATTGTTGGTCGTGCCGCCAATGACCCCGGCTTGACTGAGCTGCTTACAAGACGGATCGTCGTAAACCGCCACATCCAGGTCGCTGGCCGAACCGCTGCCGCCGCTAATCGACTTGGCCGGCTGGTCCCATTGTAGACTCAACACGGTAAACGCATCGGCGCCAACGGTGATGGTTTGGCAGGTATCGGTTTTATTGGGATCGGGATTGAAGTCGTGGGCGACGCCTTGTTTTGCGCCCAAGGGATAAGTTCCGCTGTCGACAAATGCGGATTGATAGCTGTTGAGACCTGCATTGCCCGCGGACGTAAAAAAGGCGATGCCGCGTAGGGTCGCCAAGCGGTCAATGGTTTGAGACGCCGGGCCATCTTGAAACATTGGTTCGCTGAAATAGACCGCGTCGTCGACGATGATCCGCGCACCATGCTCGGCCACTGTCTTTAAGGCTTGTATGAAGTCGTTGGGATTGTCGCCCATGGCGTGAAATAACAGATTAGCCTTGGGCGCCAGATCATGTATAACCTCCAGCATGGCGCGGCCTTCGTCGAGTGTCGTTTCGCTCGGACAGTCGGCTTCTTTCAGAACCGTCACCGTCGGCGGCAGTTCACCATTAGCTTGGCCGGCGTCGGCGCCGCCCAGACAATTGAAACTGTCACTGATGACGGCAATGCTGACCCCCTGGCCGCTCAATCCGTCTTTGCTACATACTTGTTTGGCGTGAATGATATGGTCGCCCTGAGTGCGTGCATTTTTTGCACTTGATCCCATGGCATAACTTGCATTACTCAAAATTAGAAATAGGGAACCAATAGCGATCATCTGGTTTAACCACGGAAATCCATTATCTAGGCAGTTTTCTCGGTTGGTTTTCATCGGATTCTTTAATTTATTATTGCGCTAGGATTGGTTCCGCTGATGATACTGGTTATAGCTCTATATCATAGGGGCAATGCTGATTTAATTAGCCTATACTCGTATCAGAGTCTCAATAACTCGCGCGATAATATCTAACGTTTGGCCACTGTGCTTGTTCCCGTATCGATTGGCAAAGTCCTTAGCGGATAACCGATATTTTGGCTCGGTTAATATGTTCTCCAGCATCGCTGTAATTTGTTTTTTGCTAAAAGGCTTTCTTGCAACTAGCCCGCAATCTAAGGACTCCACACGCCGACCCATCAAATATTGCTCAACATTTTGAGGAACCAAAAGTAGCGGCACCCCAGCTATAAACATTGACTGACTGTCCCAGCGCCGCCGTATGAGATGGCTAGATCGGCTTGTTGCAACCAATCACGCTCTAACGAAATAGGCCGGGTATAAAGCCGGAAAGATGGTGTATTCTCTTGCCCGGATGTATTGGAACGAACCCCGGGTGCCACAACAATAGTTTCCGCAGGAAACGCCGACAATACGCGTAGTAACACGTCGAAACCCGGCATACTTGGGCGTAAATACGCGAAGATACGAGGTTTATCGGAAGATTGCCGCCGTACAGATTGACCGCCGCCGCTCGAAAATAGAGAGCCAATATAACACCCGCCGTCTCGTTCACCGTAATAGTCCAACTCGGGATAGGTCGCGAGCAATGTTTTCGCATGGCCGAATAGTTCGCCGAGACGATGTAGTTCAGGTCGCTTGAATGGCGTGATTATCGCGTTCATACGTTGCAACAATATCGCCTCGGAGCGGCGTAAACGACCGATGTCGACAGTCTCTCCCGCGCTCGGATGGAGGGTGATGGCGTGCAATCAGGCGGTAATTCGAAACCGGTACCGACCGCTACCGCCGGCAAATTGACCACATATGCCGCCAAAAGCGCCGTTGGCGCATGGTCAATCACTGCGATCTCGGAATTCGATAAGTGTATCAAGCTCAACCAACTTTTCACCAAGCCGCGTAAGCACATCAAGTCGGCATAACCTTGTGTTGCCCCTGATTTAATTGCGTACTTATAGACATCCCGTTATACACAACTTCTGCAGGTATACCACTGTCTGGCAGCGCTCCAACTATATTAGGCGCGAGTAGTTGCCAATGGTCAATTTTTCAGCCTAACGATCATGAAGTTTCGCAGTCGCCCCGGCAAATGAAAGTTGACGTTGTTATGTCGTTACTCTTTTGGAAGATTGTCGAGTGACTTTCAGAGCGAGGCTAGGATGTTTGCGAAAGCGCTGGCTCCTCTACGCATGCTGAGCATAATCGAGAATGCCTGGCCGTTCGAATGGCCGTGTGCAACAAAAAGCGTATAGTGTGGTCATTGCTTTTAAATAGATCGTATTGCTAAGGAGATCGACGATGCGTAACTACCTAATATCCCTATGCTGGCTGGCCGCGGTCAATACCGGCTGTAATTTCGTGCAGCCGGATTACGTGCAGATGTTGAGTCCGGCCGAGTTGAAACAAGTGCTGCAACAACAAGACGTAGTGTTGATCGACGTGCACGTTCCGGAACAAAAACACATTGCCGGTACCGACTTGGTGATTCCGTTCAACCGGGTCGAAGAGTATCAAGGCAAACTGCCGGCCGATAAAGACACGCCGATTTACCTCTATTGCGAAGGCGGCCCTATGGGCAATGCCGCAGCCAGAGTCTTGCACGACTTGGGATACAAGCGTTTATATAATCTGGACGGAGGCACCAAGGCATGGCGGCAAGCGGGATTCGGGCTGGAATAGTCCCATTCGTTCTATATCTGCACCAACCGCTTTACCGTGCTGCCGTTTTGTCGCTCTCGGTCGTTCGTAAAATAAGACGGTGCGATGTCCCTACCAATTTTCGGGTTACCGGATATGCTTTATTCCATCAATAGTCGGCGATTGCCGGCCTTGATTTCTGCACGCAGAGTTTGAGCGGCGTAAACCTCAGATAAAAGGAGTGTCCTATGAATAAGCATACTATTGTGGCAGTTTGTTGTGCGGCCGGCGCATTGAGCATTGCGCCGCCGGCGCACGCGGATAGTTACTGGAGCTGTTTCGCCAGTAAATTCAGTCAAGGTGTTGCCAATATGTCGACCGGTTTTTTCGAAATCCCCAAGAACATGATCAATTTCACCACGGATCAAAATTTGTTTGTCGGCATGACCTGGGGATTGCTACGCGGTACTGCGCATGGCGTGACGCGAACTTTGGTCGGCGGCGCCGAATTTTTGACCTCACCCATCCCCAGTGACGATTTCGCCTCGCC
Source organism: Methylomonas sp. HYX-M1 (assembly GCF_040741385.1). NCBI lineage: Bacteria > Pseudomonadati > Pseudomonadota > Gammaproteobacteria > Methylococcales > Methylococcaceae > Methylomonas > Methylomonas sp. HYX-M1. The sequence continues at coordinate 4,451,119 of NZ_CP160405.1, read as the reverse complement.
GGCTTACGTTTGGGACCGGTTTAGCGAGGATAGCCGATATTTCGGTTTGAATTTCCCCGGTTATTGGACCACTTACGGCCCGTTGGACGACGGCAAATAAGCCGTTGCGACCGTCAACCATTGCGAGGATACCACCATGGACAACAATAAAAACTCCCTAGCGCTGGCTGTTTTGGCTCTGGCGCTGTCCGCTTGCTCCGCGCCGCGTATGGACGGTACGGATTTGAAAGCGGAAATCGACGCCGCCAGAACCGGCCATTACGGGCAAGCGATGTTGCACGAAGAGCTCTCGGAAGAAAAACTGGCCGAGGCCAACAACGTGTTGCGGCATATAGAAAAAAATCATTATTGGAACATCGACGAGAAGGCGATGGCGCTGGATGCGGCCAAGCTGGCCGCTCAACACCGCTTGGAATCGGAAAAAGAGATGTGTTTATGGCTTACCGAAGTACACGGCAACAATCACCGTTTTTTGGACGCGACGCACGAAGTAGTGGCGTATTTCAAAACGGCGAGCGATGTGCCGTATAAAGTGCGTTACGAATCCATAGGCCGCGTCGGCCGCTGGCTGCAGGCGCATCCTGATGCGCGTGCGACCGTGACCGCCTCTACCGATACGGTCGGCAAGCCCGATTATAACGTAGCCTTGTCCCAGCGCAGGGTGCAAAACGTCGCCAAAATGTTGGTGGAACAAGGGGCAAACAGCGGCCAGCTAAGCTTGAAAGCGCTCGGTGAAGCCGACGGGCCGGACAATACCCCCAACCAGGAGCATAGGGTGGCTATCGTCCTGACCGGCCAGCCCGAGTATATGGATTGCCCGGCTATGCATTAATGTTATTTGCCTACCGGTTTACGGGAATCAAGGCTTGAGCGCCCTGTTCCCGTAAACCGTCATCCCTTTCGAACGGCGCATTACGCCATGCGTGCCGGGGCCGTAGGCAGGATTGAGCGAAGGCGATACCGGGCACAAATGTCGCCAATGCCGGGTTTCATGTTTTCGACCAAGCTTACGCTCCTGCAGGACTCTTCCACGTTCGCGATAACCATTGGGTAATCGGCTTCTCGATCACGAGGTACAGCATGTGTCCCGCCGTGATGGAGCAGATAAACGCCACGATAAAAAGAACCGCAGGGGCTAACCGCTCGTGAAGGTGTAGTGCCATCCACACCTTGCCCATGGCCGGCACGAGAAAAGGATGGACGAGGTAAAGGCTGTAGGAGCTGTCCCCAATGGCTGTGAATAACTTTGGGACCTTAATTCCGGCGTGTTCCAGTGAAAGGGCGCCTAACAGCAGGATACCTCCCGGTAGACCCCAGCATATAACGCGTGTCCATTTTCCCATGTTGACATCACTCGTCACGAAAATTGCCGTTATGCTGAGGATGATTGCGGCTGTGGCGAGGTAAGGCGGTAAGGAAAATCCTTTTACAAATAGGAAGGCAATTACCGTCCCCAGATAAAACTCAAACAGTATCGGATTGGTTGCCACCCCCGCCCATGTCGGCGGTGACCAACTTGATGCGCCGAAAATGATGCCCGTCATGAATAGGGTTCCCGAGATGATCAGAAAATACTTTCTAGGCAGGTTAAGAAGTATCGCGAACATCAGATAAAAATAGACCTCGAAGCACAAAGTCCATCCTGTTTGCATCACGGTACCGACATCTCCCTTGGAATTTTTAGATAGCAAGAATAGATAAGACGATATGACGTTTTGCCAGTTGAATTTGATTTCGGAAAACAGAGTGGGAGCAAACGCCAATAATAGGACAATTACGGTAGTGTAAAACCAGTAGATAGGAATAATCCGTATCGCTCTACGGCGGATAAAAGCTGCCGTAGCCTTCGGTTGGCGGAACGACCCATAGGTTGTGTAGATCATGATGAAGCCGCTTATTACGAAGAACAAATCGACGCCGCTTGCTCCAATCTCGGATACAGCAAACGAATATCCGCCGTTGTGTACCAGCATAAATAGAACGTGGTATACGACAACAGCGCTAGCAGCGAGTGCTCTTAGAGCCTGAACCGTAATAAGTGTCTTGGATGCACCTAAACTCATTCGAGACTCCCCTTTGCTTTCTGAAAATATTCTTCGCATTGTATAGGCTCGTGGCAGGAGATGATCGAATAGAATCCGTTTAGCGTAATAAGGGGGGCTTTCGGGTTGAATACAATGATAACCAACGAATTGGCATCAATTGCGGCTTCGCTTTTGTTTAACTCAGCCGGCGCGTAAACAGCATGGTGAAAAGTCCGTGTCGGAGAAAGTCATGACTAGGCAAAGCCTTGCATTATCTGTCGTCGCAATGGCCGAAGCTGATTCGCTTTGTCGAGAACGGCGCTTGGCCCATCGACAACAACCTCTGCAAAAACGCGATTCGTCCGTTTGTGGTCGGTCGCCGCAACCGGTTGTTCTGCGACACGGTGGCCGGTGCCCGGGCCAGCGCCAATCTCTACTCGCTGATTGAAACCTGCAAAGCCAACCGCATCGAACCCTATACCTATTTGGTGGAGCTGTTCCGTCAACTGCCTCTGGCAAAAACCGTAGCAGACTTCGAGGCATTGCTGCCTTGGCAACTCGTCGAGCAAAAAACCGCATAAACTGTTACAACTTCGTTCTGAAAATCAATGGCGTGGTTTAAAGGGCGCTTACAGAAAAACGACAATCCTCATGTCGAGCAAAACAACTCTAATATGAGGCAACGACTTTGACTCTTCGGTTATCTTTTTCTACGGGGGCAATACGATGTGTTTAAGCGGAATGGGCAAAGCCTTTTTGCAGAATGCCTTGCTGATAGTATTTGCTAATGTCAATATCGTGATCCTGGGCTTTGACTATGCCTTTAATGGTTAATACCTTGCCTAATTCGTCCAAGGGCATTTCCGCCAGATTAATGACTTGCTCCGCAACCGGTTGACCGAGCGGGTCTCGTAATAAAATAATTTTCGGCCTGAGTCTGACCGTCTCGTTCACTTCTACTACGATGGCGACGGCGCCGTTCGTCATCATCACGATACAGCCGGGAGGATAGACGCCTAGCGCCTCGATAAATTTAATCACCAAGCGTTCGTCCAATTGGGGGCCGCTCAAATTCGACAACACATTGGTGGCTTCCAGGTGGGTCCTGCCTTTTTGATAAACCCGGTCGCTAGTAATTGCGTCGTAAATATCGGCAATCGTGACGATGCGGGTAAACAACGGCAAGCCGGTGTGATTGATTTTGTTCGGATAACCTTGGCCGTTTAAGGTTTCGTGATGGGATAACGCGGTAGTGACTGCGCCCGGGAACATGCCGTGGCTGGATGCCAATAGTTCGCGGCCCAACGTGGTGTGAGAACGCATGATCGCTAATTCGTCCGGTTCCAACTTTCCGGGCTTGTTCAATATCTGCAGGGGAATCAGCATCTTGCCCATATCGTGCATCATGCCGCACAAACCCACATTGTTGAGATTCGCCACCGATAAGCCGATTTGCCTGCCTAATACAATCGACAGCACGCAAACATTCAAACTGTGTTGAGACGTGTATTCGTCGCGATTTTTTAGTTGACTTAGCCATAGGAAGGCGTCCGGAGAGTGCAATACGCTATTGACGCACTCCGCCACAGCCGCCTTGGCCAATTTGGCATCCACGCCTTCGCCGCGGGCGATGCGTTCCATAAAGTTAGACACCAACATACCCACTTCCTTATGCACCGACTCCGCGCGCCGGATTTCTTGGCTGAACTCTCCCAATTTCGGCGGAGGGTCGGAGATTTCGAAATCCGACTGTTCGCGATAGGGAGTGGGTGGCGGTGTTGGTTTGCTGGTTTTTGCGCGCTGCCGAGTCGTGTCTATGTATACATAGCTACATACTTCCTGAACCGCGCGGATGTCGTTCTCGGACGTCAATTCGAACCCTTGGAATTTAAAAGGGCTTTCCAACCAAGGGCGGTCCAATTCTATGATGTACATGCCGATAGCCAAGTGTGCTGTGGGCGTATAGACTCTCTCGGGTACGCTGTAAGTAACCGCGGAAGAATCGCGCGACGATGCTTTTTTCTTGCCGAAGGGCCACAGTTTCTTAAGGAGCATTAAAAACCCTAATCAAATAGTTAGCCCAAGCAATAGGCGGGTTAGCGAAAGTTCGGATACATGGCGTACGCTATCATTGTAAGCGGATCGATTGACGCATTCCAAGCAATAGGTAACGGCTTTGGACTGTCTTTTGCAAATTTGGGGGGGAGGGCCCGGGCAGGGCCGTGATTATTCCGGCTTAACTCGTTACAATGGCCGGGCGGCGCGGAATAGTTCGGTTGCTAAAGGCCGAAGAAAGGGGCGGTCCGTTTGCCGCCCCTCAAGGCGCAGTTATTTGCTAAACGTCAAGCCGTCTGTGGCTTTATCTACCCTGATGATATTTCCGGGCAGAAAATGGCCGGACAATATGGCGTTAGCTAGCGGATTTTCCAATTGCTTTTGGATGGCGCGTTTTAACGGTCTTGCGCCATAGACCGGATCGTAGCCGGCTTCGCCGAGCAAATCCAAGGCCGCTTCGCTAATATCCAGCCCCATGTCTTTTTCTTGCAGCCGCCGACGTAACAGTTCGATCTGAATTTCGCATATTGCTCGGATTTGCGCGTTGCCCAAAGGATGGAACACCACGGCCTCGTCGATGCGGTTGATAAACTCCGGGCGGAAGTGTTGGGCGACGATTTCCATCACCGATTCCTTCATCGTGGCATAGTTTTCCTCTCCCGAGAGCTCTTGTATGACATGGGAACCCAGGTTGGAAGTCATAACCACGACGGTATTCCTGAAGTCTACCGTGCGGCCTTGACCGTCGGTAAGGCGGCCATCGTCCAATACTTGCAACAAGACGTTGAATACGTCGGCATGAGCTTTCTCGATCTCGTCCAATAAGATGACCGAATACGGTTTGCGTCTGATTGCCTCGGTTAAATAGCCGCCTTCTTCGTACCCCACATACCCTGGAGGGGCGCCTATTAGTCTGGCAACTGAGTGTTTTTCCATGAATTCCGACATGTCTATCCTGATCATGGCTTCTTCGGTATCGAACATGAATGCGGCTAGGGCTTTGCAGAGCTCCGTTTTGCCGACGCCGGTCGGGCCTAAGAACAGAAATGAACCGTTAGGGCGGTTGGGATCGGCAAGACCTGCGCGCGAGCGGCGGATGGCGTTGCTGACGGCTTTTAATGCTTCCGTTTGTCCGACCACGCGCTTGCCGAGTTCGTCTTCCATGCGTAGCAGTTTTTCCCGTTCTCCCTCCATCATTTTCGAAACCGGTATACCGGTCCATTTCGAAACGACTTCGGCAATTTCTTCTTCGGTGACTTTGCTGCGTAGCAGCGTTTTATCCTGCATTTCCGCTTGCGAAGCCAGGTCCAGTTCTTTTTCCAATTTCGGGATTTCGCCGTATTGCAGTTCGGACATGCGGGTATAGTCCTGGCCGCGGCGCGCGGCTTCCAGTTCCAGCCGGGCGTGTTCCAAGCGTTCTTTGATGGTGGCCGTGCCTTGTAATGCGGCTTTTTCCGCTTTCCAGATTTCTTCTAAATCGGAATATTCTTTTTCCAGTTCACCGATGTCTTGTTCCAATATTTCCAAACGCTTTTTGGATGCCGCATCGTTTTCGTTCTTCAACGCTTCGCGCTCGATTTTCAACTGGATCAGTCGCCGGTCTAGCTTATCCATAGATTCCGGTTTGGAGTCCATTTCCATACGGATGCGGCTGGCAGCTTCGTCTATCAAATCTATCGCTTTGTCCGGCAGTTGCCGGTCGGAAATATAACGGTGGGACAGCGTAGCGGCGGCTACAATGGCCGGGTCGGTAATATCGACGCTGTGATGGATTTCGTAACGCTCCTTTAAGCCGCGTAAGATGGCGATGGTATCTTCGACATTGGGTTCGTCGACTAACACTTTTTGAAAGCGACGTTCCAGTGCGGCGTCTTTTTCGATGTATTGGCGGTATTCGTCCAGGGTGGTGGCGCCTACGCAATGCAGTTCGCCGCGGGCAAGAGCGGGTTTCAACATATTGCCGGCATCCATTGCGCCTTCCGCTTTACCGGCGCCGACCATGGTGTGCAACTCGTCGATGAACAAAATCACTTGGCCTTCCTGCTTGGCGATGTCGTTCAAAACGGCTTTCAGTCTTTCCTCGAACTCGCCGCGAAATTTAGCACCGGCGATCAGTGCCGCCATATCGAGCGACAGCAGTTGTTTGCCTTTTATGCCTTCCGGCACTTCGCCGTTGACGATGCGTTGCGCCAAGCCTTCGACGATGGCGGTTTTGCCGACGCCCGGTTCGCCGATCAGTACCGGGTTGTTTTTGGTGCGGCGTTGCAGCACTTGGATGGTGCGGCGAATTTCGTCGTCACGGCCGATAACCGGATCCAGTTTTCCTTGTTCCGCGCGCTCGGTCAGGTTGATGGTGTATTTTTTCAAGGCTTGGCGTTGGTCTTCGGCGTTAGCGTCGTTAACCGATTGTCCGCCGCGCATGTTCAGGATGGCTTGCTCGACGGCAGCCGCGACGACTCCGTGCCGTTTCAATACGTTTTGTAGGGTGCCGGCGGTTTCCAGAGAGGCAAGCAGAAAGAGTTCGCTGGATATGTAAGCGTCTTTGCGCTTTTGCGCGAGTTTATCGGTCAAATTTAGCGTGCGCGAAAGTTCGTTGGAAATCTGTACGTCTCCTCCGGCTCCGCTAACGTTGGCGAGACGGTCAATTTCTTTGTTTAAATCGGTTTTAAGGGCGTTGACCTGCACACCGATTTGTTGAAGCAAAGGCTTTATGCTGCCGCCTTCCTGATCCAGCAGGGCGAGCATGACGTGTAAAGGTTCGATGAATTGGTGGTCTTTGCCCAGCGCCAAACTTTGCGCATCGCCGAGTGCTTGTTGGAATTTGCTGGTGAGTTTGTCCATTCGCATGGTGAGGCCTCTTAGGATGAATAGTGTTGCCACCGATATAAGGCGTTACTTATATGTTTTCAAGAGGGATGCGGCCATGAAATGAAAGCCATTAACGACAAATTTCTCGGCAATGAGCGACGTTATCTCGACGTGTTTGTTGCGAATTGTGCTTGTTGTTTTTATTTTTAGATCGGGTCGCTCACTATTCCGTATTGCCGAAAATTGGCCGGTTGATTTCGGCCGGAAAGGCAGCCAACGCGCTGAAACCGTTGCCGCTACTGGGGCCGAGTAGCGTTGCCGAATAAATAACAGTACAATTAGTCGGCTCAGATAACGATGTTGAATGTCACCAAAGCCTATTCCGGCCGGCTATCAATGTTATTTTCTGCGCGGTGAACAGTATTAATCAGTAGGAGCTCTAAAATGGCAACAGGCACAGTCAAGTGGTTCAACAATACCAAAGGCTTCGGTTTTATCGAACCTTCGGAGGGCAACGAGGATGTTTTCGTCCATCACTCGGTAATTTTGGGCGATGGATTTAAAACGTTGTCTCCGGGACAAGCGGTAGAGTTTGACATTGAGACAGGACCTAAAGGTTTGACTGCGGCTAACGTACAGCCCAAATAAGGACTACTCACTCCGCGGAAAAGGCCCTCCGGTTTCGCGAGGGCCTTTTTTTTGCCCTTAACCCGGCTTTTAACATAGTTACTTATTTTGTTGCGGCGCTATAATCGAGCTTACCCTTCCTAACTACCCTCCCCGAAGCTATGGCGCGCGAATTTTCATCGTTACAAGACCTTGACGTCCCAGTGAAAGTATTGTTTACCGGCTATCTCTCCACCGTGGCGGTGGGGTATTTGGTTGCGTTGATTCAAATTTTATTCACTCACGGAATGGCGGACGGCAAGTTCGGATTGTCTATAGACGACATTGTTTACAGTTACTATGGAAACCGATCCGGGACCACATTGGAGATTAAATTAAACGGCTCTATGAAGGAAAACGCTTCGGAGCAAGAACGGTTTCAGATTATTCAGTGGGTTCGAGACGGCGCAGACCAAGATGATTACGTCGAATCAGGTGTTCAGAATATCATCAAAGAACGTTGCGTGATGTGCCATAACAAGGAAAGCGGCTTGCCCAATTTCGATGATTTTAAAGTATTGACCGAATTATCTCGGCAAGACGAAGGCGCGACCTTCGGTTCCTTGACGAGGGTGTCGCATATCCATTTGTTCGGGATTAGTTTTATTTTTATGTTCGTCGGATTGATTTTCAGTTTTGCCGAAACCAGCACCGTCAAATACAAGTCGATCGCAATCGGTATGCCTTATGTGTTTTTGCTGGTGGATATTTTGTCTTGGTGGTTAACCAAATTACATCCTATGTTTGCGATTCTGGTAATAATCGCCGGTGCAGGCATGGCTATTTCGTTTGCGTTTATGTGGACGGTTTCCGTGTTGGAAATGTGGATGTTTGAGAAGGTGTTTATCGATTCGCAAGGTCATCGTCGGCCGAATTGGAGCACTATCGTCGAAACTAGGTTGCAGCGCATAGGTTGCGATAGTGCATTGTCTATCAGCGGACGGCTGTGGTGTATGTGCAAATCGGGCTTAAGCGCTTTGTGGAGGCAGTGGTTGCAAGTGGGTTATCCTTACGTTAAAGAGCGATTTACCAAGGTGTTTGCCAAGAAAAATTAGCGCGTATTGTGATACTAAGGACAAATCGGTGGCGATGGGCTATGGAATTTAATTTATTGCCGCCGCTCTTAGGGTTAAGATAGAGTTCGGGTAGAGAAATCTCGCGGAGGCCGTCATGAACATCAATACATTTTCCAGCGTCACTAATTTGATTAGTACTACGCAGCAAAGAGCAAATGACGCCGCCAATACCATTGCTCGGCTGCCTGTCGATAAACAAGAAGTTGGAACCGCCGAACAATTCAGCTCAGGTGATTTATTTAAACCTGTTCTGAGTTTAAAAGAGGCGGAACTGGAAACCTCGGCGGCCGCAAAGGTAATTAAATCCCATGAAAAAACGGTAGGCAGTTTATTGGATATAAAAGTCTAACCATTAACGCTGACGTCGTACCCTAGTTTTTCGATGTCAGCAGCGAAGGCCTTTATTTCCAATTCGGATGCTTTGTCTAGCGATGGCGCCTCAGGCTGCAGTGAAGGGCGGGCAAGGCTATACAGCATAACGCCGCGAATGGAGATGTTTTGTCGTTGTAGTTCGGTTAGCAGCGAAAGATAAGCCGTTTTCTCATCATTGCTCCAAGCATCGCCGTAATGCAGCATGCAAGTTTGCAATTTTGTCGGGCAGTGTTCGCTGGCGATCTTCAAGTTATTAACGAGGTGTTTGCGACTTTGCCTGCTATTGTTGAGCAGGCGGCGTCCTTCTGTCGTGGCACTGTCCAGCTTAAACCAAATTTCTCCGTTATTTTGGGCCAAGCAAACTAGGCCTTGGCAAACGTTGGGTTTGTGCAGCAAGCTGCCGTTGGTAATCAATATGAATTTGCATGCGGGAAATATCTTCTTGTTTTTTGCTGTATGTGCAATTGTGCTGACCGCTTCGTGAAAATTAGTCAAACTGCTAGGTTCGCCATTCCCTGATAGTGCGATGTCTTTGATCTCCCGCGCTTCCGGCGGCACTTCGAAGCGCTCGTAGAACTCGCCGGAAATGATGTCATCTAATAAAAGCTCCAGTTCCGAGCGAAGTATTTCTATATCCAAGATGGGGGCTGAGCCGCGTTTCAGGTCGGGAACTTGGCAGTAAATGCAGCGCCAGTTGCATGCATTATTGGGGTTGAAGTTAATGCCTATCGAGAGTCCGCCGGAACGGCGGGAAATCACCGGATAAACATATGTCAATCCGGCGATTTGTCTATCGTGGTCGGCGGTACCGAGCGCTTTCTTTATCAAATTTTCCAGGATGATGCGTAAATCTAAAGAGGTAGAATCGGCGTCAAGAGTTTCGCAATTTTTTGTAAGCGTTGATTAGGCCGTTAGTCGAGCAATCGTGGCTGTGGATCGGTTCATCATGCTTTAATTCCGGCAAAATGGCTTTCGCTAAAACCTTGCCTAACTCTACGCCCATTTGATCAAAGGAATTGATATTCCAGATAACGCCCTGAACGAAAATTTTATGTTCGTAAAAGGCGATTAACATCCCGAGCGTTCTTGGCGTCAGTTTCTTAAATAGAAACGTATTTGATGGCCGATTGCCGTCAAATATCTTAGATACAATTAAAGCGTCGTCCAGATTGGGCTCGTGGCTTAAGTCTTTTCTAACCTCTTCTTCGGTTTTACCAAGCATTAGCGCTTCGGCTTGTGCCAAGAAATTTGCGATCAGGATGTCGTGGTGATCGGGCAGGTCATAATGGCTTTGCGCCGCCGCAAGGAAGTCGCTAGGTACTAACTTGGTTCCTTGGTGAATCAGCTGAAAGAAAGCGTGTTGCCCGTTGGTGCCCGGTTGGCCCCAAATGATGGGGCCTGTGTTGTAATCGACCTTTTCTCCGTTAATCGTGGCGCTCTTACCGTTGCTTTCCATGTCGCCTTGCTGGAAATAATCGGCGAAGAATTTTAACGATTGTGCGTAAGGCAAGATGGCATAGGTTTCAGCTTCGAAGAAGTTGTTATACCAAATGCCCAGTAACCCCATGATTACGGGAATGTTTTGCTCGAAAGGCGCATTGCGGAAATGTTCATCCGCTAAATGGGCGCCCATCAATAATTCTTCGAAATTGTCCATGCCGATATAGAGTGCTATGGACATACCTATAACGGACCAAAGCGAATAACGGCCGCCAACCCAGTCCCAAAACTCGAACATATTGTCCGGGTCTATACCGAATTCTTTCACCGCTGCTACGTTGGTCGAGATGGCGATGAAGTGCTTGGCAATGTGCGCAGAGTCTTTGGCAGTATTTAAAAACCAATTCCGCGCCGAGCGCGCATTGGTCATGGTTTCCTGTGTGGTGAAGGTTTTTGACGAAATGAGAAATAGCGTGGTCTCAGGGTTTAACTGTTTCAACGTTTCGACAATGTCGGTTTGATCGACGTTGGAGACAAAATGCGCTTTTAAAGATTCTTTACCGTAGGGTGTGAGGGCGGTATCGACCATTTTCGGGCCTAAATCCGATCCGCCGATGCCGATATTGACAATATCGGTTATGGGTTTTCCCGTGTAGCCGGTCCAAGCGCCCGAACGTACTTTTTCGGTAAATTCCCGCATTTTTTCCAGTACTTTATTGATTTCCGGCATGACGTCTTTGCCGCGGAAATAGACAGGGTCGTTGCCCCTATTGCGCAACGCCGTATGCAGTACAGCACGTTTTTCCGTAGTGTTAATAATCGAGCCCGAAAACATCGCTTCGGTTTTCTCATGCAATTCTGCTCGATTAGCCAGATTGATTAACAGCGGAATCGTCTCCTCTGTGATGAGGTTTTTAGAAAAATCGAATAGCAAATCGTTAAATTCAATCGAAAACTTTTCGAATCGGTGCGGGTCTTTGGAGAACGCCTCTTTCATGCAAAATTTGCCGGCAACTTCTTGGTGATGTTGCTTGACGGCGTTCCATTCGGCGGACTTGATCAGACTGGACATATGTTTTGAGTGCCTTGAGCCTAGTGACAGTTCAGAAAACCGGAGAGTTGTTGCTGTGTAGCGGAAAGGATAACCTACATATTATAAGGATTGTGTTGTGGTGTTGACAAAAAAATACATGGGCTAGCGAATACCTTGCTGATGATGAGTATTGCCTTTATTTGCCTAGGGCGATGTGCTAGAGTGGGCGCGCTTTTGCCAGTGCTGCGCTCATGGCAAATCCACCATGCCGAGAGCGTGGATATAAAAATTAACAACTTCGGGAAGGGTAATTATGATGACAATTCGACAAGTAAGAAATGTTTTCCTAGGTCTCTTAGGGCTAATTTTTTCCTCAACTGTATTGGCGCACGGCGGTGCCGCCGGGACTGATACCGATCAATGCAAATTCGAATTGGAAAAAGACCACTGGATCCATTATACGGCTTATCAGCCTAAAGCCTATCCGGCTGAAGAGTTTTGCGGCAATATCCCGGACTTAAACTCGTTGATACAGTTGGTTTTTGACTATCAGGACCAACGTTATAGAAATATGGCGATAGAGTTTGAGGTAACCAAAGAGCCGGAAGGTACCCGGGTTTTTTATCAAGAACCGCAAAAACATAAGTCAGGCACCGTTATATTGAATCTGTCAAACGGGGTTTCTGAGGCCGGAAAATATTTAATACACATTACTTTGCTGCAAGACAATGGCGAGCGCTTGGATGCTCACATGAGCTTCAAGGCCGGCGCAGGGCAGCCTGCCAGCAAAGGCAGTATCGGGCTTTACGCCTTGGTTCTGTTCGCCGGGCTTTATATCGCTTATTTATCTCATGCCGGATTCAAGCAAAAGGTTGATGGTTTGCTTGGCAAAGCAAAAGAGTTCTAAACTAAACGGCGTTTACCTTGTCCAGAGATGGACTAGGGTAAACGTTCTCTTTCGTTATTCCTTGCTTACGAATTTTTGGGCGGATTCAGCCTGCATAATTTTACTGCCGCTTTACGACAGAGGTTAGCTTCAATGTTCAAAGTCATTTCAATGGCCGCGCTAGTTGGGATTCTATCGTTTGCCAATGTTTACGCGAAAGATTTTCAGGAACATAACAACATGATGGATCATGGCGACGGCCACTTAATGGATATGGATGGCGCAATGGTTATGGGGCAGAATGTTGATACCTTGCCAGGTGGTTGCGATAAAATTGCGGCGAGTAAAGAAATTACCGTTCGCGCCGGGCACAAATATTCGGAAAAATTTCCCGGCACAATGTGGGCATTCGATCAACAGGAATTTCAGTTTGAGCCTTGCACTAAGTTGACGGTGCATTTCGTTAACGAGGATGAAATTCGGCATCAGTGGATGATGCATGGGTTGCCTAAATACCTGTATCCTAAAGGTATGTTTCATTTGGAAGTCAGCGGTCCCGGCAGTGTCACAGGTACCCTAATTCTTCCGCCGGGTGACAAAACCTATCTTGTGCATTGCGATATTGCGCAACATATGGAAAAAGGCATGAAGGCGCAATTAAAAGTAGGGAAGGGGGGAGAAGACTTGCCCAGTATCCCCGGGGTTACCGCTAGCGTGTTTCCGGATGACTATAGTGGAAAGCCGTTTTCTGTGACTGCTTTCGCCGAACAAGAGGCGGCAGCCATTGCCGCTGCCGTAGCGGCAGCGGCCAAAGCATCGGTTAAACCTGCCGCAAATTCGGATGTGGCGGTGGCTGATGACAGCGGCTTTTTGTCCGGAGTTTCCATTGTTGGCTTGGTTGTGGGTATTTTTATTGGACCGATATTAGCTAAACGCTTCAAGGGAATGAGTGCTGGCGAGGTAGTGGCAACTATTTTCGAATGGCTTTCCGGAGCAATAGGCGCTTCAATCGACCTGCTGGCAAAATTAATCAAAAAGTTAACCGGAAAAAAAGCTATTCCGTTACCTGACAAATAAGGTTCTTGCTATCAAGCCCCTGAAACCTTCGGTTTCAGGGGCTTTTTTATTAATGAATTATGCAGTTTGAGTCGTTTGGGTTATTGGGGTTATTTCTTAGTGCGTTTGTTTCTTCAACGCTAGCACCGGGAGGTTCCGAAATCGTTTTGGCTTTGTTGGTTAAGAGCAAGCAATTTTCGGTGCCTGATTTGGTAGCGGTGGCTACTGTGGGAAACTCTTTGGGCGCTTTGACCACTTTCTGGCTGGGCGTCTGGATGTCGCGCAAATATCCTTCGGAAGCGTTATTGAATAGCTCGCGGCAGAAATCACTGACGACTATCAAGCGTTGGGGGATTTTCTCGTTATTGTTTTCTTGGTTGCCGATTGTGGGTGATGGATTGTGCTTTGCGGCGGGTTGGTTAAGATTGTCGCTTTACGGCTCGATGGTATTGATTGCTATAGGGAAAGTGCTTAGATATCTTGTAATTGCGTATGCAGTAGTGTGATTTGTCAAAACAATTGCCCGACTATGATTAATTTCTCACTGCCACATTTTCCACCTAGAAATACGGTCGCCGTACATCGCTATCGTGATTATTTCATCGCCGGCTTCACGTTTATAGCCACCACCATTTGCCTGACGTTGGACGGCTTCACGCCAAAGTTCATGCAGTATGTGTTGGCGTTATGCGGTTGGATTTTCCTGTTGGCATTTCTGCGAGGCGAATCCGGGTATGTGAGAATGCAGGTTGCGGTGGCCGTGTCTTTTGCGCTGATAGGTGAGTATTTCGCTTCGGTATATATGAAAGGCTATGTGTACCGTTTCGAAAATGTGCCTGCTTATGTACCTGCCGGACATGGACTGGTTTATTTGACTGCGGTCGCATTAGGGCGATCCGGCTTATTTCAACAACATGCACGGCGTATTGCCGTATTTGTAGTTGCGGTATGTGCTGTGTGGGTGGTATGGGGGTTAAGCGGTGTAGGCAGGCTCGATGTAATCGGGGCGGTTTTATATCTAGTGTTTCTAGGCTATTTATTCAAAGGGCGCTCACCGATGGTTTATTTAGGGGCGTTTTTTATTACTTCTTGGTTAGAAATTGTCGGAACTTCAGCGGGAACGTGGGCATGGGCGGAAATAGATCCGGCGTCGAGTTTGCCGCAAGGAAATCCGCCTAGCGGCGTTGCGGCTTGGTATTGTCTGGTTGATGCGGTTGCGATTGCCGGAGCCGGGCCGGCTGCGCAGGTAATGGCCAATGCGATACGGGTGTTCGACAGGCAGCGCAGTTTTTTTCGACAATAAGTTAGTTTTACATCCCCTTCTGTCTTTGCAGCGTATGGCGCATGCGTATCGCACTGATTGGCCGTATAAGTCGACCGTTAGAATTGGGTTGTGTATAACGGGATGGGTTTTATGGTGTGAGTTTTTCGTGAATGCGGCAGGGCATCAATTGATATTTTCTATTTTTAACATAAAAACTATCAAATTTATTGATTGATAAAATGGGTGCAAAATGCCTCCAACTTGGTGAGACCGAAATTAAGAATCGGCCGCCAATACTAACAGTGGCTTATGGAGGCTTATCATGAAAACGCAAGTAATTATTACCGCATCAATCGTTTTAACCGCTACATTATCTTCCGCAGTAGCCTATGCGCATGGAGATCACATCACAGCGGAAACCATGCTTAAAAATCGTGTGGTCGAAATTGTCTACGATGACCCGGCAATTAACCGCGGCATACATAGTTATTTCAATCCAATCGCCGCAAAAACCATCGGAAAAGACGGCCAATTTTATGTCAGTCAAGCTTATGGACCTGCGATATACAGTTACCCTTCGGCGGCTGTCAATTTTGGCCTTAATGCTGAAGATGCGAGCGAATGTGAATTAAACGGCACGGAAATTCATTGCTCAACCACGTATACGCGTTGAGTGATGCCGCATAGCAAGGTGTAAGGAATGGTATCGGCGTAGCGGGCAATTTCTTCCACCGGTAGCCCCGGCCCCCACAAGGTAACCGGATCGCCGGGGCTGGCATGGGGTTGGCTCGTCAAGTCTACCGTAATCATGTCCATCGAAACTCTGCCGATCAGCGGTACACGTTGCCCGTTGACCAAGACGGGGGCTTCCGGTCGGGTATGGCGGTGATAACCGTCTCCATAACCTATCGAGATGACCCCTATGCGGGTATCGACTTTACATTGCCAGGTTCCGCTATAGCCGACCGTCTCTCCGGCACTGACATTTTTTACGGCAATTACCCGGGCATGTAAACTCATTACCGGCCTTAATCCGAAGTCTGTGCCGGTTTTTCCGGCAAACGGCGAGCAGCCGTACAGCATTAACCCCGGTCTTACCCAGTCGCTAATCACGTTCGGCCAGCCGATGATGCCTGCCGAGTTAGCGATGCTACGCTGTCCGGGAAAACCCTCGATAGCCCGGTTAAACACATCGATTTGACAACGCGTCTTGTCGTCCAGCAAATCGTCCGCATTGGCAAAGTGAGTAATCAAATTGACAGGCTGTTCGACAATTGAACAACGCAATAAGGCTTGATAGGCGTTAGCGAAATCCGCGTTTTTAAAACCCAAGCGATTCATGCCGGAATCCATTTTTAACCAGACCGTCAATCCGGCATTGTGAGCCGATTGTTGCTGTAAAAGCTCGATTTGCTGGGGGGTATGAACGACTGCGTCCAAGCCGTGTTGCAGCATGGACTGCAGCTCGTCGCTGCAGACAAACCCTTGTAATACGGTGATAGGCTGGGTTATGCCGGCTTTACGCAGGCGCACGCCTTCGTCCAATCTGGCAACGGCTAGGCCGTCGGCCTCGGTCAAAGCTCTCGCTACGCGCGTGATCCCATGGCCGTAGGCGTTGGCCTTGATGACCGCCATGATTTTGTGGTTAGGTGCGTAACGTTTTACTTGATGTAGATTGTGTCGTACGGCATCTAAATCCAAACGGACGTATGCGGCCGGGGTCATTCGTAATCTCCGTCTCCCGAATAATGGCCGGCAAAGTTTTCGAAACGGGTGTATTGCCCTAAAAACGTTAAGCGTACCGTCCCTAAAGGACCGTTACGCTGCTTGCCGATAATTACTTCGGCTATGCCTTTATCCGGACTATCCTCGTTGTAAACCTCGTCGCGATACACGAAGATGATTAAATCGGCGTCTTGTTCGATGGCGCCGGATTCTCGTAAGTCAGACATGACCGGCCGTTTGTTGGGGCGCTGTTCCAGATTACGGTTCAACTGCGACAGGGCAATGACCGGCGTGTTTAATTCCTTGGCTAATGCTTTAAGTCCGCGGGAAATGTCGGAAATTTGTTGTACCCGGTTGTCGCCGCTAGTCGGTGACTGCATGAGCTGTAAGTAGTCGATCACGATTAAGCCGAGTTGGCCGTATTCGCGGGTTAAGCGGCGCGCGCGCGAACGCACTTCGGTTGGTGTTAAGGCCGGCGTGTCGTCTATGAATAGCTTGGTTTCGGCAAGAAGATTAATCGCGGACGTCAGTCTAGGCCAGTCGTCGTCGTCTAATTTACCGGTGCGGACTTTGTGCTGATCGATGCGGCCCAGCGAGGACATCATCCGCATGGCCAGCGCTTCGCCGGGCATTTCCATACTGAATACCGCTACCGGCATGCCGCTTTTGACGGCTACGTTTTCCGCCATGTTCATCGCGATGGTGGTTTTGCCCATAGACGGCCGTCCGGCGACGATGATCAAGTCGGATGGCTGCAAGCCGGAGGTTTTTTCGTCCAGATCGGTAAATCCGGTACTGGCGCCGGTAATATTGCCGTCCAACTCGTATAGGGTTTCGATTTTATCGACGGCTTTGGCCAGTAGCGATTTTATCGACGCAAAACCGCCTTGTCCGCGTTGCCGCTGTTCGGCGATCTCGAACACCTTGCGTTCGGCGTTTTCCAGTAATTCGGCGGTTTCCCGGCCTTCCGTACTAAAGGCCGAATCGGATATCTCGGTTCCTACATGTATCAGTTGCCGAAGTACCGAGCGATCCCGCACGATATTGGCATACGCCACGATGTTGGCGGCGGTGGGCGTTTCTTTGGCCAAAAAAGCCAGATAGGCCAAGCCGCCGACATCTTTTAGTTCTCCGGTTGCCTCCAATATTTCCGATAAGGTGACGACGTCGAACGGTTCTTGCTTTTCGGCTAGTTGACCGATAGCCCGAAAAATGAGCTGGTGATCCCGGCGATAAAAATCCACCTCGTTGACCTTGTCGGCGACCGAGTCCCAAGTTTGATTGTCGAGCAACAAGCCGCCTAATACCGATTGTTCGGCTTGCAAAGAATGAGGGGGAACTTTTAAGGAATCGACGGCATAGTCGGGTTCAAGAAAATAATCGTCGGACATGAGGTTGAAAAAGCGGCACGAAATGCGGCCGTCAATTATAACTCAGCGCTTAGCCTGGATCAGCCGTTAGCCAATCGATAATACGACTCGGCATTGAGCTTTAATCGTTCCACGACCTCGGCATCCAATTCGCCGGCTGCCACGCGCCGCTCCAGTTCTTGGAGGGCTTCGGGCAACGGCATGCTGCGCCGGTACGGGCGGGTTTGTATCAAAGCCTGAAAAATGTCGGCTACCGTGATGATTCGGCATTCCAAGTCTTGCGAGGCGCTGGCGGTTTTAAACGGATAGCCTTCGCCGCGCAGGTTTTCGTGGTGAAATCCGGCCCAGAGCGGGATTTTTGACTGGCTGAATACCCGTTGCAAAATGCGATAGGTATCGTAACTATGTCGTTGCATGCTCGCCCGTTCGTCAGGCGTGAGTTTGCCGGGTTTATCGATGATATTTTCGGAGACGCGCAGCTTGCCTAAATCGTGCAGTAGTCCGGCAATCTCGACTTGTTCCAATTCCGCTCCGGCAATACCGAAATCCTGCGCAAGCTGCCTGGCAATTGCCGCTACCCGTTCGGAATGCAATTCCGTGTAATGACTTTTCGCGTCCACCACGCGGGAGAATAATCTGGCTAGTTCGCGTTGCGCTTGGAAATCTAAGCTAACCGGCGCCACGTCTTTTCCCAGGCTGCGCAAATCCTCGTCCAAATAGTCCGGTTCCATCGCCAGCCAAAATGCCTCGCTTTTCCCGACTACTGTCAATGCATCCAATAAATGCGGCGAAAATAAGGTGGCGGCGCAATCTTGCAACTGTGCCAGAATGTCCGTGCAGGCCGTCAATACACGCTCGGTATTTAAATAGGGTACCAACAGCATGTCGACCCGATCGACCAGAAACAGTAGGTTGGCCCGTAGCCGAACACGATCGCTTACGGGCAGCGTCAACAGTTGTTCCCAGCGGGTATGGTGATACCGCACTTCTTCGGCAAACTGTGCGAGGGGCGGGCATTGCTGTAAATATTGGGCACCGCGAATGGCATGCGCCTCGGCGCCGGCCCATTCAAGAGCATTCAAAATATTATGCCTCTCTTGCATTTGCGCCACGCCGCAATCGTGCAACATGCCGGAATGCATGATGGACAAGCATTCGTCATAGGGCCAGCCGAGATGGTTGGCGATGTGAAAAGCCATGATCGCTACTCTTTTGCCGTGTTTGATTTCATCGTATCCGACTAAATCCAACGCGCAGCTCAATGCGGTAATTGCACTATGTAAATCTATAGTTTGACTAGTCATAGATACCCATGCGGTAAAGTGGAACGCGTGTTTTACCCGTAAACAGAGCGTCATTTGGGCGGCAAGCGGATCGCTTTGTACTGCGTGTAACAGGTTGACGAATTTTCATGCATGCAATGGAGAAGTGGCGTATTTGGCATGCTAAGGTCAAACGACTTAGCGCTGAAAAAAGCAAAGTTCTATTAGTCTAGTCGTTACTTGTTTATCAGTTGGCGACAACTACGGTGGCGCAGGCAGGGACTGGATGGCAGGTCTTGGTTTAAATGCGGACGGATTCACATTAGGCTAACCTTAGCGTGTTAATTGATGGCTTTTTTATTGTTGCCACATTGGGAGAAGGCATGAGTCACGTGTATATCATCGCCGAAGCCGGCGTGAATCATAACGGCAAGCCGAAAGCGGCGTTTCAGCTGGTAGATGCCGCCGTTGCTGCAGGCGCGGATGCGGTTAAGTTTCAAACTTTCAAAGCCGAAAAACTCACAACGGCCCTGGCCGGTAAAGCCGATTATCAAAAGCAAGCGACGGGTTCGCGCGAAAACCAGTTGGAAATGTTACGCGGCTTGGAATTGCAACAGGTATTTCATTACGAATTGCGCGATTACTGCCGCGGCCGCGGAATCGAGTTTTTATCTACGGCCTTCGATTTCGACAGCTTGGTATTTTTGGCTAACGAAGTAGGCGTGAGCCGTTTGAAGATTCCCTCAGGAGAAATCAACAACGGACCGTTTTTATTGGCGCATGCCCAAACCGGCAAAGAGCTGGTTTTGTCGACCGGTATGGCCGGCTTAGGCGAAGTCGAAACCGCATTAGGGGTTTTGGCTTTCGGTTATTTGGGCTGGGAGGCGCCGAGTTTGGAGCGGTTTCGCCTCGCTTACGAAAATAGCGCGGGTCACGATATTCTGAAACAAAAAGTCACGCTGCTGCATTGCACCAGTGAATATCCGACACCGCCCGAGCACGTAAACCTAAAGGCCATGGATACTTTGGCCCATGCCTTTGAATTGCCGGTCGGCTATTCCGACCATACCGTCGGTCTGGCCGTGCCGATTGCCGCAGTAGCTCGCGGCGCGGTATTGATCGAAAAGCACTTCACGCTGGACCGCAACCAACCCGGCCCGGACCATCAGGTTTCCTTGGAGCCGGAGGAATTGAAACAAATGGTTGCTGCGATACGCTGTGTGGAAAGCGCATTAGGTTCGGCGCGTAAAACCCCGCAAAAGGAGGAATTGAAAACGCGCGATGTCGCCCGAAAAAGCGTGGTAGCGGCGCGTGAGATTGGGCGAGGGGAAACATTCGGCGTCGAAAATTTGACATTCAAGCGGCCCGGCACCGGTAGAAGTCCGATGGATTATTGGCGGCTGTTAGGCCGGACAAGCGAACGGGATTATCGCGTTGACGATTTAATCGAATGAGACAACGGATAATTTTGCTGGGGAGCGGAGGCCATGCAAAAGTTCTGCTCGAAACCTTGCGTAGAGGTGGCCGGGAGATCGTAGGGATAACCGATCCGGCTCGTCCGCCGGGTAGTAGTTGGGAGAATGTCGCGGTATTGGGTGACGACAGCGTGATCTCGCGGTTCGCGGTGGATGACGTGATATTGGTTAATGGCCTCGGTTCTTTGCCCAGAGATAGTGGATTGCGTGCAAAACTCTATAACGAGTTCGTGGCGCAAAAATATCGGTTCGATACGGTGATAGATCCATATGCAATAGTTGCAAGCAGTGTTTTGTGTCGCGCCGGAGCGCAAGTGATGGCGGGCGCCATAATTCAGGCAGGCACAGTAATTGCTGAGAACGCTATTATCAATAGCGGCGCGATAGTCGAGCATGATTGCGTGATCGGCTGCCATGCACATGTAGCACCCGGAGCGGTACTGAGCGGCAACGTGGAGGTCGGAAATAACGTGCATATCGGTACCGGGGCGGTCATCATTCAAGGCATTCGGATTGGAGCGGGTAGTATCGTCGGCGCCGGCAGCGTAGTAACTCGCGATATCGGCGTGCGCCAGATTGTGTATCCGGCTCGCGCGCGCATACAAGACATTTATTAAGAGCATGAAATGAAGCAGCATTGGCAACAGGTGGTGATAGGATCGGACACTTCTCTCAGAACCACTCTGGAAGTGATAGATCGCGGCGCGCTGCAAATTGCTTTGGTGGTAGACGGCAACGAAAAATTGATCGGTGTAGTGACCGACGGCGACATTCGCCGAGCGCTCATTCGCGGGTTGTCGCTGGAACATGCCGTCGGCGACGTGATGAATAAGCGGCCTAAAGTCGCCACGCTACAGGATAGTAAAACCCAGTTGATCGCAATGATGGAGGGACACCATTTATATCAACTACCTGTGGTCGACGAACGCGGCCGCGTGGTGCGCTTGGAATCTTTGCAAGCCTTGTATAAACAACCGTGTTTCCCCAATCCGGTGTTTTTAATGGCGGGCGGTTTTGGAAAACGTTTACGGCCCTATACCGACGATTGCCCCAAGCCTTTGTTGGAAATCGGCGGGAAACCGATTCTGCAGACCATTATCGAAAATTTCGTCAAATCCGGTTTTCGGCAGTTTTATATCGCTGTGCATTTTAAAGCCGAAAAAATCAAGCGCTATTTTGGTGACGGTAGTCGTTGGGGCATTTCGATCGTCTATATCGACGAATTGGAGCCTATGGGAACTGCCGGAGCCATCGGTATGCTGCCGGCCGACTTGCCGGACGTACCGTTGATCGTGATGAACGGCGACATTCTTACCCAAATCGATTTTGCCAGGCTGCTGGCGTATCACAACGAGCAACAAGCCATCGCGACCATGTGCGTGCGGCAGTATGAGTATCAAATTCCTTACGGAGTTGTGAGGCTGGATCAGCAGCGTATCGTTGGTATCGATGAAAAGCCTTTGCAACATTGTTTGGCAAACGCGGGAATTTATGTATTGGATCACAGTTTGATAAACAGCATCGCCGCGCAAAAAAAACTGGATATGCCCGACCTATTCAACCGGCAAATCGCCGCAGGCGAGGCGGTGTCTATGTTTGCGGTCAACGATTATTGGTTGGACATAGGCCGGGAAGCCGATTTTTTGCGTGCGCAGGGCGAGTTTGCCCAGTATTTTTGAATTCGATGATTAAAGTTCTCCAAACCAAAGCCGATAAAACCAGCGAGTTTGAAACAATCCTTTTTTCTTAAAGTCAACTAAACAAGGCATTTCCGCAGAATCGCGCATTCTCGGTATCTGGAGGGTAATATCATGGCAATGGTCATCAATACAAACGTCCAATCGTTGAATAGTCAACGGTTCTTGAATAATACCAATATGTCGTTATCGACCTCTATGGAGCGTTTGTCTTCGGGTTTGAGAATCAACTCGGCTAAAGACGACGCGGCCGGCTTGGCTATCAGCGACAAAATGACATCGCAAATTCGCGGTATGACTGTTGCGGTGAGAAACGCGAACGACGGTATTTCCATGGCGCAAACCGCTGAGGCCGGCATGGGAAATATTACCGATACGCTGCAAAGGATGCGGGACTTGGCCGTTCAAGCTGCCAACACCGCGGGGGTATCGTCGAGTGATAGACAGAAACTGCAAACCGAATTCAAACAACTCGGCTTGGAGATGAAACGTATCATTCAAAACACCGAGTTTAACGGCAAAAAAATTCTGAACGGTTCGTTGAAAAACGCTAACTTCCAAGTTGGTGCTAATACGGCAACAGACAACCAAATTTCAGTTAACATCTCCGACTTGGAAAAAGTCACTAGCTTGAGTGCATTGTTCGGCACCAAGTTGTCGATCGGTTCGAATGCTACCTCCAACAACGTCAGATCTGCGATTACCGCTATCGATAGCGCCATCAAAAAAATCGATACATTCAGATCGACTTTGGGTGCAACCCAAAACCGGTTTACTACCACCATTGCTAACCTGCAGTCGTCTATTGAAAATCAATCCGCCGCCAGATCGCGGATTATAGATGCGGATTTTGCGATAGAAACTTCCAACTTGAGCCGCACGCAAATCCTGCAACAAGCAGGTACGGCGATGTTGGCGCAAGCTAACCAATCCACACAATCCGTTCTCAGTTTGCTGAGGTAGTTTTGATGGGAAGGTGGTATGGTATATAGCACCTTCCCGATTACTAAACGTATAAGGTGAACATCATGAACAGCGAGATTACCAATGTAGTGAAGTTATCTCCCGTGACTGTTGTGAAAGCCGACAAGCAAACCGACGACCGTTCTTCAAGTAAAGACGTAATTAAAGGCGAGCAGTTGTCTGTTTCGCCTACGCCTGCTTCTACGCCGACGGAAAGTTCCAATCCATTGACTTTTCAAGCTAAGCAGGAAGACGATAAAAAAACCAACCCTAAGACGCCTTTGGAAGACGTTAAAAAGGCTGCGGACGAAGGAAACGCTTTATTGCAAGAAGTCAAGCGCAATCTGCAATTCAAGGTCGACGATACTACCAATGAATTGGTGGTCAAAATTGTAGATAGCGAAACCGGCGAACTTGTGCGGCAAATTCCGTCCGAGGAAATGTTGGCTTTTATCAAACACATGAAAGAAATGGATGGTCATCAAGGCTCGATGATACAGGATAGGGCTTAAATTGCAGGTGGGGTTTTTAGGAGGCAGCCATGAGTATCGTATCGTCAACAGGTCTTGGTAGCGGCATCGACATTCAATCTCTGGTCTCGCAATTGACCGCGGCGGAGAAGCAGCCTGCGGTCAACGCGATAACGCGTCAGCAAGATGCCGTTAGCACGCGGTTGAGCGGATTGGGTAGCTTAAAAAGCGCGTTATCCACGTTTCAAACGGCTGTTGCCAAATTGAAGGACGACACCCTGTTCAAAACCCATGCAGGCTCGTCTGCGGACGAGAGCATCGTTAAGGCCACTGCCTCGTCCGGTTCTGTGGCCGGAAATTATGCCGTGGAAGTCAAACAATTGGCCAAAGCGCAAAAATCCATTTCCAATACTGAATTCGCTAGTTCGTCCGCTACCGTGGGTACCGGAACATTAACCTTTGCAACTACCGGCGGTTCATCGTTTAACATTACCGTCGACAGTAGCAACAATACTTTGGCCGGGATTCGCGACGCCATTAATGCCTCGTCCGACAATAGCTCGGTGACTGCAAGCATCATTAACGTAGACAACGGTAGCGGTACCGGAACAATCTCTAAACTGGTACTCACCGCTAAAAATAGCGGGACTACGAATGCCTTTACCGTCAGCGGCAGCGACGATGACGGCAACGATAGCGACGCATCGGGATTGTCGCAGTTGTTCTCCGCTAACCTTGACGAGCAAACGTCCGCCTTGGATGCGATCATCGAAGTTGACGGCCAAACCGCCACTCGGAGTACAAATTCGATTAGCGACGTGCTGCAAGGCGTTACTTTAGATTTACAGAAAGCGGAAATCGGTACGACGGTCAATGTGAACGTTAGTCTGGATACCGATGCAATCAGTAAAGCGGTCAGTGGCTTTGTGTCGGCATACAATGCCTTGCATTCCACCACGGCAGCGCTTGGAAAATACGGCGGTAGTGACGACGGTACCGGGAACGGAGCGTTGATAGGCGATGCAACTTTGCGACTCGTTACCAGCCAAATTCGGCAGAACACTTCGTCCTCCGTTTCGTCTGCGTCCGGGAATTACAATTCGCTGGCTATGATAGGCGTGACGATAGATAAAAGCGGCGTCATGTCCCTGGACGAGACCGACATGGAAGCGGCGTTGAATTCAAGTTTATCCTCGGTAGCCGAGGTTTTTTCGTCCGACGATGGTGTCGCAACCCGCTTGGATGACATCCTTGACCAGTTTTTGCAATCGGGCGGCTCTATCGATAGTCAGACCACTTCGTTGAACAATCGAAGTGCGCAACTCGAAGATCGCCTCGCTGATGTGGAAGCCCGTTCCGAGACGTTTCGAGCGGCGCTATTAAAACAATTTACGGCAATGGATGTTACCGTGGGGCAATTCAATTCCACCGGTTCATTCTTAAGCAGCTGGATTAGCAATTTATAACTTAAAGGGGTTGTCATGTACGTCGATGCGCAAAAAAAGGGTGCCCGGCAATACGCCGAAATGCACAATACCGGCAGGCTGGAGGAAAACACCCCTCATCGTCTTATTCAGATGCTGATGGAGGGCCTGCTTGCTCGGATAAACTCCGCCAAAGGCGCAATGGATCATGGGGATGTCGAAGGGAAAAGTATTTTTATCTCTAAAGCCATCGGCATCGTCGGTGGTTTAAACGAGGCCTTAGACTTGGAGCAAGGCGGGGAGCTTGCCTTGAATTTACGTCAGCTCTACGAGTATATGAATATGCGCTTGTTAGAAGCCAGCAGGGAAAACAGTATCGAAAAATTGGACGAAGTGGCCGGACTGATGCGCGATATAAAAGAAGCGTGGGATGCCATTGGCTAATCGTTCGGTAAGCGTACAGGGATGGTTGGAGCAGCGTGAAAGGGAATTACAAGACTTTACGCGTCAAATTGAGTCTCGTATAGAGAACAAGGACTGGGAAGGCCTGCAATCTGTATTAGAAGCTCGGCAGATTTATTTCGAACGGCAACAGTCCGGCCCCATTCCAGCTTTATGCGTTACGGGATTTAAAGGCTTAATTCAACAAGTCTTATCTCAAGACCAAGCGTTCCAAGCGCGTATTCAGCAAATCCGCGATCAACTCAAAATCGAACAGCAGTCATTCGAGCGCGGCAAGCAAGCATTGCACGCTTATAATGGCAGATAGTTTTCGAACTCGTATCAATCCGCTTCCCTGATTAGTTTCTACTCAAAGATAGGCGTCCAACGGAGCTGCGTTGCCGTCGCGAAAAATGGGTTTTTAGCGTCATTGATTTAACGCCCCCCAAATTTTGGGCAATAAATGCCTTTTCGGTTGAAAGCTACCTCGGGTTATTGCCTGTCAAAACAACCCATCGCGCTTTTGTAAATTACAATATGCGCTTCGGTAAGTAAAAATAGGCAAGACTTTGAACACAAAAAAGCCGAACTTTCTGGTTGGCATCGATTTGGGTACTACCCATACGGTAGTGGCTTACGCCGACATCCACGATCCGGATAAATCCATCCGGCTATTTGAAATTCCGCAACTTGTCGCCCCTGGTGAGGTTGCTACGCGGCCGTTGTTGCCTTCCGTCCGTTATCACCCGGCTCCGGGCGAATTTAGCGCTGAAGCCGGGTTTCTAATTGCAGAAGACGGTGCAATATTGGGAGAAGCCGCCAGGCTGTTGGGCTCTAAATCTTTAGGTCGTTTGGTCACGAGCGCCAAAAGTTGGCTATCGCATCCTTCGGTCGATCAAACGGCGGCCATTTTGCCTTGGGGTAGCGACGAATCGGTTTTTAAAGTGTCGCCGCTACAAGCGTGTGCCAGTTATTTACAGTATGTATCTACGGTTTGGAGCCAGCAGTTTCCGCATGCACCGTTATCAAATCAAGATCTGGTCATCACGGTACCGGCTTCATTCGATGAATCGGCGCGCTCGTTAACCTTGCAAGCGGCCAAAACGGCCGGTTTAGTTGGCGTCCGCTTGCTCGAAGAACCGCAGGCGGTTGTTTACGATTGGTTACGGCGTCATGCCGGAACGGTGAACGAGGCCTTAGCGGGGAGCCGATTATTGTTGGTCTGCGACGTGGGAGGCGGAACCACAGATCTTACCTTGATCAAAATCGAGTACGGCGATGGTGAGCCTACGCTAACCCGGATTGCGGTGGGCGATCACTTAATGTTGGGAGGCGATAACGTCGATTTGGCGCTAGCCCATTTAGCTGAAGGCCGATTACGTCATGGAGATAAGAAGCTCTCCACCGCGGAATTATCTCAGTTGTTGGAGCAATGCCGGATCGTTAAAGAAGCCTTGTTGACCGACGATGCACCAACGCAACTGCCGGTGACCCTGCTGGGTAGCGGTTCTAAACTGATTGGCGGCAGCAAGTCGACATTACTCGAACGCGTAGAGGTGGAGCGTCTCGCATTAGACGGTTTCTTACCATTGTCTTCGCTCGGCGAATGGCCGGATAGAAAACGTAGCGGAGTAGTTGAGTTCGGCCTGCCTTATGCCGCCGAGCCGGCTATCAGCAAACACATTGCCGCCTTTTTGCATGCCCACGCCCAAGCTGCCCGTTCGGCATTGCAAAGTGATGACATAGTGCCGGATGCGTTGTTGCTTAACGGCGGGGTGTTTCGTAGCTCGGCCATGGTTAGCAGAATAACCGGGCTGCTTGCCTACTGGCGTAATGAAAATCCGCCGTTGGTGTTGGAGAACCGACATCCCGAATTAGCGGTAGCCTATGGTGCCGTATGCTATGCATTGGCTAGGCGCGAGAAAACGCTCAAGATTGGCGGCGGCTGTGCGCGTAGTTATTTTTTACTGATCGACAACAAAGACAACGAAGTTCGGCAAGGGGTGTGCGTATTACCGAAAGGTAGTGAGGAAGGCCGGGAAATCATACTCCCCGGCCGGCATTTTGCGCTGAAGATCGGTCAACCGGTACGATTCCATTTGTTGTCCGCCAGCGGCGACAGCATGCAACATCCAGGCGATATCGTAACTTTAGACGACGAACATTTTCATGATTTGCCGCCATTGGCGGTAGCCTTCGAAGGTGAGCAAAAACAGGAAATCGCGGTGCAACTGGCGGCGACTTACACCGAAGTCGGCACGTTGCACTTGCAGTGCGTTGCGTTGCAAAACGCCGACGCGCGATGGGATGTGGAATTTCAAATCCGTAAACAACCCTCGTTCTCACGAACAGCCGACTTGCCGGCTCAATTGCCGTTAGCTTTGGAAAAGATACAGGCCGTTTTCGGCGCCAAATCAAAACAGGTTAGCCCGCAAGCAGTAAAAACTTTGCGGCTCGATTTAGAAAATGTGTTGGCTTTGCCGCGTTCGGATTGGCAGACGCCGCTGTTGCGCGAATTATTCGGCG
Organism: Methylomonas sp. HYX-M1; assembly: GCF_040741385.1. Lineage (NCBI taxonomy): Bacteria > Pseudomonadati > Pseudomonadota > Gammaproteobacteria > Methylococcales > Methylococcaceae > Methylomonas > Methylomonas sp. HYX-M1. The sequence continues at coordinate 4,423,086 of NZ_CP160405.1, read as the reverse complement.
TATTGTTGGAGGGCGGAAAATACCGTCGTCGTAGCGAGCAACATGAAAGACTGTGGCTGAGCCTGACCGGGTTTTGCCTAAGGCCCGGCTTTGGGTATCCGCTGGACGATTGGCGTATCGAACAAATTTGGAAGCTATATCCGGAAGGCATCCAATTCGTTAACGAAAAGCAAAACTGGACCGAATGGTGGACTTTTTGGCGCAGGGTATCCGGTGGCTTACCGACCGAAGCACAACAAAAACTGTTCGAAGATATTTCTAAATTTATTAATCCCGCGAGTGCCCGGCAAAGTGCAGTGACCAAACAACTCGCTGTGCGCGGCTATGAAGACATTGTTCGCTTGGCTGCCGTGTTGGAGCGTTTGCCGTCCTGCCATAAAATTCAACTGGGGGAATGGATATTGAGTCGCCTAGGCAAAGCCGGTGAGCCCGATACGAGTTGGTGGGCTTTAGGCCGCATAGGCGGTCGCGTCTTGTTTCACGGCAATCAGCACGACGCGATTTTGCCCGCTGTTGTGGAAAACTGGCTGCAAAAAGTTCTGCAAACCGATTGGAAAAAACAGCCGCAAGCCGGTTTTGCAGCAAGCTTACTGGCCCGGCGCTGTAACGATAGGTTATGGGATATAGACGATGCTATGCGCGGACGGGTGTTGGAGCGACTCAGGCAGGTAAAGGCGCCGGTTTCGTGGCAGGAAATGGTGGCCGAATTTCGCCGCTTGGACGAAAGCCAGGAAAAACAAATCTTTGGCGAAGCCCTTCCTCCGGGGTTGCGCTTGCTAGCCGAGTGACTATCCGAAGAGTCTTTATACGCTTTGCGGATTTGTTAGCGATAAACGAAAAACGCCTTTGGGCCTGTAGACGTATGCGTAATTATTGCGGGTGCCGGCTTAGAGCTAGGGCTTTTTCCAGGCAATAGTCGATGGCTTGTTGTCTGATTTCTTGCCGGTTGCCGGACAGTCTTAGGTGTGTGCACTCGGCGGTAAAGTTTTTAACAATCCATGCCACAAAGACAGTGCCTACCGGGTTGTGCGCACTACCTCCGGTCGGACCTGCAATGCCCGTCACCGCCAGTGCCAGGTCGGCTTGACTGTGCATTAAGGTTCCCGCAGCCATTTCCAGTGCCGTCTGTTTGCTGACCGCGCCGAAGCTTTCCAAGGTTTGCACCTTGACGCCAAGCATGTCTATTTTCGACTGATTGCTGTAGGTTACAAATCCCCGGTCGAACCATGCGGAACTGCCGGAAATGTCGGTGACGGCATGGGCAATGCCTCCGCCGGTACATGATTCCGCCACGGCTAATTTCCAGCCCCGCAAGCCTAATTGTCGTCCTAATGTTTCGGCGTTAGCTAATGTGATATTACTCATAGGCAAATGAAAAATGACAAAGTGGGGGTCTGCGATTAACCTGCACTGTCGCCCGAGTGTGCTTTGTGTCTGTAGGAATGGCGACAAAAACCATAGTTAATAGACGGATGTCGGTGGCTAGCATCAGGGGGATTAACGAGTGTGCAAGGCAAGACTTTAAATATTGTTTTATAGCTTATTGATATTTATTGGCTATTTTTAGATCGCGCGGCTACGGCCTATCTGGGCTTGTGCATCGCTAGGCACGAACGTAATTGGCATCAAACTTGATTCAACATTATACGAATAAGTTAAATCCTTTTGAGTTTTGCTGCGATTAAAGGCCTAAATACTATGACAACCTATGCTATCGGTAGCGTACTCGGCAATTACCGCTTGTTATCCGAGCTTTTGCAACACATCGATTTTAATCCGGCTCAGGATAGATTATGGTTTGCCGGTAATTTAGCGGGAGGCCCTGGATCTTTGCAAACTCTTCGCATGGTTAAAAGTTTCGGCAAATCGGCGCTTAGCGTGTTGGGCGACAATGAGTTGCAATTGATGCAAATAGCAGCCGGATTTGCCGAAGCGGATTTGCTGCCCGGAGCAAAAGAGATTTTGGACGCGGAAGATAAAGACGAGCTGATACGCTGGTTAAGGCGTTGCAGCTTGGTTCATCATGATAGTACGTTGAATTTTACGATAGTACACGCCGGGCTGCCGGCGGAATGGACTTACAGCCAAGCTTTGACGTTTGCGTTTGAAGTGGAGTCCGGGCTGACCGGGCCTAACTATCTGGCTTTTTTGGAAAATAGACGGTTGGATCAAACCAGATGGCATGCCAAATTGAGAGGTTGGAAGCGGGCGAATTTCATTACGAATGCCTGTACGCAGATCAAGTACTGTAACGAGCAAGGACGGCTGGATTTTCAGACGATTGGACCGGTCGGTGCACAAACAGCTGGTTTGATGCCGTGGTATCGGGTGCCGAATCGTGCAAACGCCCAATTGCGGATTCTATTTGCCGACGACGCTAACTTTTTGGATGGTAGCGTTCCCGGCATTTATCCCTTACCGTCGATTGACGGCCTTTCGGCACGCAATTTAGACAATCCGCAACAACTCATTTCATTGCCGCGTCGCGACTTTGCAATACAGGCACGGGTCGGTGCCGCTTAGGCTTAGGAGTCGTCGTCACTTTCCGTGACGGCTAATAACCCATGTTCGCGAATATAAGCTTTGAATTTCTTCATGACCGGCCGAGTTAATGCGGTTTCCGCCAATAATCGTTGTTCGTATACCTGCATTTTTAAGGTTTCGTCCGTTGGTTGAACTCTAGCTTGTGCGATCAATGCATGCAGTTCGTTATTCAGTATTTGGCCTTTGCGCATTTTGATTCGGTCGTACAGCAGGGTCATGATGACTTTTTCATGTTCCGGCATTTTGCATTTGCCGTCCAAGATTTTTAACATCACAGTCACGGCGCAATCGACTTGAATCGGGTTGAGCTCATAGGCTGTTGCCCATGCGGAAACATGTTCTATTGTCATTTGCCGGCTCTCAATGCAGCGATCCGATGGGCGTGGGTCATCAGCGATTCTTCGATGGCCATGTAAGCGTATTCGGCAACTGCTTGCACGCCGATGGCATTAACTTTTTCAGTCGGGCCGTCGCCGATCTTGGCCACGAATACGCTATGGCAGTCTTTGATCGAGGCCAATATAGCCGGCATTGCCGATTCGTCCGCGGTTTGGCCTAAGCAGTAGTTGGCCACGTCTCGCGTTTCCAGATAATGGCAGCGATCATCGTGGATGGAATAGATATGGAAATGCTTGGCGTGGCCGAAATGTTCGTTGATAGCGATTTTATCTTTACTGGCTACTGCGAATTTCAGGCTAAGTGTGGTCATCGGTTTTGGCAGGTTACGCTGAGATTGCGGCTTTTAGATTGAAAACGTGGCGGAAGGTAAGGTTGATGCGTCCTTCGGAAACGTGTTTGTCTTTAGGTACGCTGTGCCACCAATCACGTTGAAACGCCGGTTTCATGACTAACAGGCTGCCGCTATCGAGTATAAACCTGCCGGTAAGCCCGCTAGCTTTCTGTTTATATGCGAACCAGCGCGGGGAACCGAAGGTCACGGAAGCGATCAACGGGGCTTCGCCTAATTCCGCTTCGTCGTCGGCATGCCAACCGACGAAGTCTTGGCCATCGCGGTAATAATTGGCCAGCACCGAGTTGAAAGGGGCGTTTAGGTATTGTTCTAACCTGACGCGAATATCTAAAAGAACCGGCGTCCACGGGGTGGTTTTAAGCAAATTGTTGCTGTAACTATAACGAATGCCGGCGTCGGCATGCCATGTTTGTAAGCGCGGCAATACAAACTGCCGTCCTGAATATTCGTAGTGATTCGATGGCCATTGTCGGTGCCGAAAACTGTTAAACAGGAATTCGCTTTCCTCGGCATCGAAAAAGTCTGCAATATATTCCAGTTCCGGGATTGGTGCGCAGTGACCAAGCTGATTGCCGGCCGAGGTTGACATGGCTGTAGCGCCGTTGTTTAAGGCCTTTGCCGATGCGTGCTCGATAGTTGGGCCAGGCTGAGTACGTTCGCGGATTGGCATCGTCTTATTCCAATCTATAGCCTTCTTCGAGCAAAACGCGTTTGACAGCAGGCCGAGACAACATCAGTTGATAATGCTGTAAGCAGTTCGCCGGAAGTTGAATGCCGGATCGTAGCGCCCAAAACTCCACGTAAAATAATGCGGCATCCGCGATACTAAAATCGCCCAGGCAGTAGCCGGAGTCGGCGATTTGTGCGTTGAGAATCGCGAATGCTTTATTGACTATAACTTCGCCTTCCTGTTTGATTGCCGGGAAGGCCTCAGCTGCCGTATTGAATTTTTCAGGCACGAAAATGCGTAGAAATCCCTGTCCGTGTATCGTGCCGACGACATAGTCCATGATTTCCATAGCTTTGGTTGCCAAGTCCATGTCGTCGGGTAACAAATGTGCTTTGGGGTATTTGCGCGCTAACCAATAGGCAATGGCTTGATATTCGCTGTAGCTTGTTCCGTTGTCGCATACCAAGGTTGGAATCGTGCCTTTGGGGTTGATGGCCAAAAATTCCGGTTTATGTTGATCGCCGTTCATTAAATTGAGCAAATAAGCTTCGAATACTAAATCCAATTCCTCGAGCAGAATGTGGATTCCTATAGAACAAGCTCCGGGGGTGAAGTAAAACCGCATCATTGGATTTGCAAAAAATGCTCGTTGACGGCTAAAGCGAAGTCTTTCCAGATCAGGGCAAGCTCTCGTCTTACCTCGTCGATGTAATCCTTGTCGGGTTTGTGCTCGGTCGGAAAGTTGGATAGGGCGCATGACGTGCGATGTTTTTCAACGACGGACAACAAAAATTCGTCGCTGAAACCGCGGAAATTAGCCAGCACGGATTGAGTCAAGTCCGACATGCCGTCGGTGGCCGATAGCCCGCTTGAACTGAAAGACAGGCTTTTGACTTCCGTTAAGGCATCGTCGTACATCTGTTGCAGCACGGCTAACACATTACGCTGAAAACAACCTGACCATTGTTGATGGGACAGGTCGTAGGCTAGACGCCGTTCGTATTCGCCTTTGGCAGCGGATTTTCGATTGGCCACATAATGGCTAAGTTGCTCCAAGGGGGCGGAATTAATGGATTGGGTCATCGTGACTTTTAATTTTCAATTCTTAGCCACATCCAATCAAAATTCGGGCCAGATTTTTCAGGTGACGTAGGCCAAAGCCTATTGGCGTCAGCACTAGAGATTCGTTGAGATTTCAGCGCCGCGCATTAAATAATTGGGCAGTGAAGGCGGTAATGGGCTCAATTAGCTTTGTAGGTCTATGTAACGATTGCCGCGTTTTGAGCGCTTTACAACAATGGGATGGTTTGCGGAATCTATATCGGGCGGAAGGATTTTAAAAGACCTGATACGCTATCGGGCAAGCTTGATAGCTTGCCCGATAGTCATTGAGTTTGCAGAAAGAGATTACCAAGTCAAGGTAACAATATTTTGTGTGTTTGCCGTTGCGTCGTACACGTAGTCACTGACGACTACTTTGTTGACCGTGTAGGCTCCTGAGCCGGTTGCGCCGGAGGATACGGGCTTTGAAATTTGGGTTACGACGCCGTATTGGTTGGTTTTTCCGATTGAGGAACCTTGGAATGTGCCGGACCAAGCGCCTGTGACTATAGCGTTAGGTACAGGTTGACCTTGGCTGTCTACCAGTTTGAGTACTACCTTGGCTCTTGTTGTTGTGCTTTTGATCAATTGCATTGACATTGATGCCACGCGAGCTGTGTTGACTTCGGGAGCGGTTACTTCAATACCTATCGTTTGTGTGTTAGTTAGCATGTGCTCGTTAGTCACAGTCAATACAGCAGTGTAATTACCGACCGTGGTGTAGGTATGGGTTGGATTGGAACTGTCGGAAGATTGTCCATCGCCAAAATCCCAGTGGTAGGCCACGATAGCGCCGTTACCTATGGAATCGTTAGCAGAGAACTCCACAGTCAATGACGCCGGACCTGATTGAGTGGAGCTGGTAACCACGGCAACCGGCGGTTCTGCTACTGCGGCGGCTTCAAACGAACCGGTAATTTGATATTGACCTAAGCTACCGTAGGTCGGATATCCATAATCGGAACCATTGGCCGGACGGTCGGCGTCTTTTACCGCGAGATAATATAGGCCTGCCGATACGTTAGTTGTTAACGTGGCTGACAGATTGTCCACCGGGGCATGGCTGGCGATAACAGTGCCGTCTGCACTGTACAAGGTCAATTGAGTATCCAGGTTCGGGCCTTTAGCTGCGGGAGCAACTGTAAAGCTAACGTCTCCGCCGGCGGTATTGAATGAATACATGTCTACGTCGGCAGCGGTTTCGATGATCCCGAAATTTAGTACTTGTGCTGCGGAGTTATCGGTCGTATTCGTTAATGAAGTCGCGGTATCGAATGTGTTGCCGGTATCGTCGGTTCTCGTTACTAAGCCTTTGGCCGCCATTACGGAAAAGTCGTTTTGACGGTTGTTTGCGCCGGGATAAGTACCGCTGTTCCATTGCGTGACGTTTTTATAGTAGCCAACGCCCATGATAGGTGCCCAGCCTGTCGTGCCGCTGCCGTGACCGGAATAATAGCTGGCTGACGAGGTACCGTCGTGGAGTAAACCAAACGTATGGCCGGCTTCGTGGGAAATGGCTTCGGCAATGTATTTTTCGTTGTTTGCCAACGATTGTTGAAACACCCAGGCTGGTTGATAGGCGGTATTGTTTATCATCGCGACCATGCCGATATACGCAATGCCGCCGCAGGTGCAGCTGATGGTGCCTTTTTTGGTAACCACGATTTGCGTGCCGTAGGTGGTGTCGGAAGTGCTGCTACGTATTAATGCTGTTGTTGAAGGTTGTTCGGTGGTTACGTCTATGTCGAACGGTATGTAATCTTCTGCCACGCGATTCCAGATGCTGATGATGTTATTGCGCTCGTTATCGTCGAAGGTGGTCGGGTCGCCGTTTAAATCATAGGCCGGCGCAACGATGGTTGAACTTGACCAGGCTGTTCCTGTGGCGGTGTAGCCGACAAAGTTGATATATAGCGTTTTTGAAGCACCGGGTTTGCTATGCAGTTTAAAGGCGTTTTCGCGTTGAGCTGTGGTGGCTATCGGTACCGCCGTTGCCGTTTCGGTTCCGGCAGTAGAGCCGCCGGCCATCTGTGGCTCGGAATGATCGTGGTTGTCGTGGTCCGCGCCGGTATCGACGACAAACAATTGATTGTTGCTGTCGACTTTCAAGGTGTCGTCCTGCAGCAGTTTTTGCGTTAAGGCTTCGGCGGTTAAACCGTAATTGGCTGCGACTTTCGGTAAGTCAACGCCTATATGGTTAATTGCATCTTGGCCTTCGAAATGGGTCGGTAGATTTACCGATTTTTGGGTTGCCGCGCTTGATTTATAAACTGCGGATTTTGCCAATTGCAAAGGATCTTTGCCATCGCCGTTAGCACCGGTATCGATAATTTGTTTGATGCTGCCGGCTTGATCCACTTGGATCATATAGTTGCGGCCTTGCATGACTGCAGCGACTAATTCGCGATTTTGTTCCAGATTAATTCCGGTTAAGTCAGCAGGGGTGGCGGCGAATGCGCCGGCGGAAACAGCCATTTCTAGGGAAATGGCTAAAGCCAAAGTAGCGGTTTTCATATCGGTCACCTTTTGGGGATAACCTTCAACAAGCACACCAACCGATCCAACTTGTTGAAGGGAAAACTGAGTTATAAGTTATTTTGGGTTTTGGTTTAATTTCTAAACACGGTGCTTTTTATAGCGATTTGGCTAACCAACATCTTTGAATTACCTCTAATTCTCCGTGCCGGCGGCGGCGAAAATCGGGGATTAGGCTGATAAATGCAAACTGGTGTGCAAAATCTGTGGCCTGTCGGCTCCGAAGTTTTGCCGTCAGGGTGGATCGGACAGTAAGTTTCAGCACATGATCCGGTTTGAATGTGCGATACAATGCCGGGTTTTAGTTTTCTTCCGATTTCAGAGAATTAGCATGACGCCTTCGCAATTTTCCGAATTTGCCCGCCAGGGATATAACCGAATTCCGGTTTGCCGAGAAATATTGGCAGACTTGGATACGCCGCTAAGCGCATATTTGAAATTAGCTGACGGTGCTTATTCTTATTTGCTCGAGTCTGTACATGGAGGCGAGCAATGGGGGCGGTATTCGATTATTGGTTTACCGTGTTCAACCCGCATAAAAGTTTACGGCTACACGGTAATAGTGGAAGAGGGCAAGACGGTTGAACGGATCGAACATGCTCAACCGCTGGAATGGCTGGCGGAGTTTCGTAAGCAATACCGTGTGCCGGACGTTCCCGGTTTGCCGCGTTTCAACGGCGGTTTGGTTGGTTATTTCGGCTACGAGACCATTGGCTATATAGAGCCGCGGTTGCAGAATTTGCATAAACCGGATCCCATTGGCGCGCCGGACATTTTGCTAATGGTTTCGCAGGATTTGTTGGTTTTCGACAATTTGTCAGGCAAGATGCTGCTGATTACCCATGCGGATCCTGCTGTGCACGATGCGTATGAGCAAGCGAACCAACGTTTGGCAATTCTGATCGACAAATTGCATCAGCTTAAGGCGCATCCCAGTCAGCATCCTGTCACCAAGCAGGTGCAGGAAACCGACTTTGTATCCGGTTTTACTCAGCGGGGCTTTGAAGACGCGGTCATGAAAGCCAAGCAGTACATCACCGACGGCGACTGCATGCAAGTGGTGCTATCGCAACGGATGTCGATTCCGTTCGATGCCGCCCCTTTGGATTTGTACAGGGCGTTGCGATGTTTGAATCCGTCGCCTTATATGTATTACTTGAATTTGGGCGAATTACATATCGTCGGCTCCTCGCCGGAGATTTTGGTCCGTTTGGAAGACGGCGATGTGACGGTCAGGCCGATTGCCGGAACTCGGCCGCGCGGAACCACGCACGAACAAGATCTTGCCTTGGAGCAGGAGTTATTGGCCGATCCTAAAGAGATTGCCGAGCATTTGATGTTGATCGATCTGGGGCGTAACGATACCGGGAGAGTCGCAAAAATCGGCAGCGTTAAATTGACGGATAAGATGATCATAGAGCGTTACTCTCATGTCATGCACATCGTATCGAACGTGACCGGCGAGCTGCAAGACGGCAAAAATGCGTTCGACGTGTTGGCGGCCACTTTTCCGGCCGGTACGGTCAGCGGCGCGCCTAAGATTCGAGCGATGGAAATCATCAACGAGTTAGAGCCCGTGAAGCGAGGCATTTATTCGGGGGCTGTCGGCTATATTTCCTGGTCGGGCAATCTGGATACTGCGATTGCGATTCGTACGGCGGTAATTAAAGACAAGACCTTACATATACAAGCCGGCGCCGGCATCGTGTACGATTCGGTGCCGCGTAGCGAATGGGAGGAAACGATGAATAAAGGCCGTGCCGTGTTTCGTGCGGTCAGCATGGCCGAAGCCGGGCTGGGAGGGATAGCATGAGCGCGCTAAGACTGGTAATGGTCGACAATTACGACTCGTTCACTTACAACCTGGTTCAGTACTTCGGCGAGTTGGGCGCCGATGTAATCGTGGTTCGTAACGACGAAGTTTCGGTCGAAGAAATCGAAGCCCTAAAGCCGGATAAAATCGTGATTTCCCCCGGCCCTTGCACCCCGAAGGAAGCCGGTATTTCGGTCGATACCATACACCGATATGCGGGGCGTTTCCCCATCTTGGGAGTTTGCTTGGGGCATCAGAGCATCGGTTATGCGTTCGGCGGGCAAATCATTCATGCCAAAGCCATTATGCATGGGAAAACTTCCGCGGTTTACCATAAGGATATTGGTGTGTTTAAAGGCTTGAGCAATCCTTTTACCGCAACTCGTTATCATTCATTGGTGATTGATCAGGCTACCTTGCCGGAATGTTTGGAGATTACCGCCTGGACTCAAGACGATGACGGTAATATCGATGAAATCATGGGGGTACGGCATAAGACCTTAGAGGTGGAAGGCGTGCAGTTTCACCCGGAGTCCATCTTGACCGAGCACGGCCATGACATGCTTAGAAATTTTTTGGTTGGCTGAATGGGGTCAATGGCCAATTCGTTGGCGGATTTCCTGACTTAGCTGGTAAACCGCCAATGCATACAAGGGGCTGTGGTTATAACGGGTAATAACATAAAAGTTATGTAAGCCCAGCCACAGTTCTTCCCCGTCCGGCAGTTGGTAACTGAGTAGCTTTCCTGCAAGGTTGTCGGCCAGGCCGCTGGGTAGATTGACTTTCAGTTGCCGTAATTGGTTGATAGAGGTATCCGGCTTGACGCCTTTGGAAAGGGCTTGCTTGTATATTTCGCCATTGGCGCTGACCGGAAAGGCGATTTGTTCGCCCGGTTGCCACTTGTTGGCGGCAAAATAATTGGCTACGCTGGCGATGGCGTCGGCCGGATTTTGCCAGATGTCGCGTTTGGCGTCTTGATCGAAATCTTTGGCATAAGTTCTATAGCTGCTGGGCATAAACTGGCCCAAACCCATGGCGCCCGCGTAAGAGCCCAGAGGTTGCAAGGGATTGAGGTTTTCCTCCCGGCTCAACAGCAAGAAGTTTTCCAATTCCTTTAAGAAAAAGTCGCTTCGCGGGGGGTAGGCGAAACCAAGCGTGGCAAGTGCATCGATTACGCGGTATTTGCCGGTGTTTTTGCCGTAATGAGTTTCGACGCCGATGATGGCAACAATGATTTCCGCCGGCACCCCGTACTGTTGCTCTACCGCCTGCAGAGTGGTTTCGTTGTCCTGCCAAAATTTTACTCCCCCCTCAATGCGTGCCGGCGTCATAAAAATTTGCCGGTATTGATACCAGGGTTTTGCTTCCGCCGGTTTAGTCATAGCGGCCAAAATTTGCTCTTGAATCTCGACCGACTGGAACAAGTTTTTCAGCGCGTCGGCGTTGAAATGATGTTCGGACACCATTTGAGCGATAAATTTATTGAAGGCATCGCTTTCCGGAATGGCGGCATGGGCGGTGGAGAGGCTGTAAAGGCTGGCGATTGCGGCACGTAATGCGGTCTTGAATTTCATAGCATCAAACGGGTAACAATTTGCGGTGAGTGTGAATGGACATCAGTATGCCGAAGCCGGCCATTAGCGTCACCATGGAAGTTCCGCCATAGCTTACCAGAGGTAGCGGTACGCCTACTACAGGCAATATACCGATTACCATGCCGATGTTGACGAATACGTAAACGAAAAAAGTAAAGGCCAGACTGCCGGCCAACAAGCGGCTATAGGTATCTTGGGCTTGCACGGCAATGTAAAAGCAGCGGCTGATCACGAGTAGATATAAAAGCAATAAACCGACGCAGCCGAATAAGCCGAACTCCTCGGCAAATACCGCGAAGATAAAGTCGGTGGAACTTTCCGGCAGAAAATCCAATTTGGCTTGAGTACTGCCTAGCCAGCCTTTGCCGTTGATGCCGCCGGAGCCGATTGCGATTTTGGACTGGATGATATGGTAACCGGTACCCATGGGATCGGCTTCCGGGTTGATAAACGTCAAAACCCGGTTGCGCTGATATTCGCGCAGGAAATGCCAGAGCAGCGGAGTGAGCGCGGCTAACAGCGCCAGTGCCCCTATCATCAACCACCAAGATAATCCGGCGAAAAACAATACGGCCGCACCCGAGCTGGCGACCAGCATGGCCGTACCCAAATCGGGTTGTTTGGCTATCAATACGACGGGCACCATCAGTAAGATTGCGGCAGCTAAAATGTGTTTGGGTTTGGGCGGCAATTGGTGTTCCGATAAATACCAAGCGATCATCATCGGTGCGGAGATCTTGGCGAATTCGGACGGTTGAAAGCGGAAAAAGCCTAAATTCAACCAGCGCTGGGCGCCCATACTGATTTGTCCCATCACCGCCACGGCAATCAGCAACAAAATACATACTGAAAACAAAGCTAGCGAGAACGATTGAAAGCGGCGCGGATTGACGTGCGCCAACACGACCATAATGGACATGGCGAGACCGGTTCGGCTGGCGTGACGGTACAGCACTGCCGTATCTTGGCCGCCGGCGCTGTAGAGGATCACAAAGCTAAGACCGCATATCATCAATAACGCTAAGAACAGCGGGATGTCGACGTGCAGCTTTCTAAGCAGGTTGCCTAGAATGGAGGGCGCTTGAAAGTATTCGGTACGCATTTCAAGTTTCATCGGGCGGACCTTTTTTGGGATTAAGGTAGGCGTCGATAATTTTACCGGCAATCGGTGCGGCTACCGAACCGCCGTGACCGCCATGCTCGGCTACCACCGCTACCGCGATTTTCGGATCGTGGACCGGGGCGAAAGCGATGAAAAGCGCATGGTCGCGCATTTTGAAGTCGATAGCGTCCTCGTTGTATTTTTCTTCCTGCTTGACGGTAAAAACCTGCGCCGTGCCGGTTTTGCCGGCGATCTGATAATCGATGGCTTTCGCCAAACGGCCTGCCGTGCCGCGTGAGCCATGTACGACGTTGGTCATGGCATAAATGATGTTGTCCACATGTTTTGTGCTGAGGGGGATGCGGGTTTCCGGCAATAGTTCGGGCGGAGTGGCCAAATCCGGCGTGATGATTTCATGAACCAAATGCGGCGTAACCACTTTACCGTAGCTGGCTAATGTAGCGGTGGCGCGTGCCAATTGTAGGGGCGTGACTTGCATATAACCTTGGCCGATACCGGTAATCAAGGTTTCACCGGGGTACCATGCGCGGTTTCGGTGGCTACGCTTCCATTCTTTGGACGGCATCAGGCCGCTGACTTCGCCCACCAAATCGATACCGCTTTTTTCGCCGAAACCGAACTTTTGCATAAACGCCGACAGCCGGTCTATGCCGAGTGCCAGGGCGAGATCGTAAAAATAAACGTCGCACGATTGGGTAATGGCTTCGTTCATATCCACCATGCCGTGCCCCCATTTTTTCCAATCGCGATATTTATGGTCGACGTTAGGCAAGCGGTAGTAGCCGGGACAAAACAAACGGTGGCCGAAGTCCGTCACGCCGTATTCCAAGCCGGCCAAGGCGATGAACGGTTTGACGGTGGAGCCGGGAGGATAGAGTCCGCGTAGCGCCCGGTTGTATAAAGGTTGGTCGGGGGAGTCTCGCAAAGTTTTGTAGTCTTTGCTGGAGATGCCGGTTACGAACGGATTGGGATCGAAGCCCGGGCGGCTGGCAAATGCCAATACGCCTCCGGTTTTGATGTCGATGGCTACGGCAGCGCCGTTATATTCGGCCAATGCGTCGTATGCGATCTTTTGCAGATCGATGTCCAAGGTCAGGTAAATATTCGAACCGGCTATGGGCTCGACTGTGGCTACGGTGTTGACCGCCCGAGCTTGGGCGTTGGTTTCGATTTCTTCGTAACCCGCGGTGCCCAGCAGTTGCGATTCGTAAGATTTTTCTATGCCGATTTTTCCGATGATGTCGGTGCCGCGATATTCGGCGGTAGGTATGGATTTAAGCTCCTGTTCATTGATGCGGCCGACATAGCCGACGACGTGCGAGGCCAAATCGCCGTACGGATAGTAGCGTACCAAGCGGGCATACACGTCTACGCCGGGAAAATACGGGCGTACCACCGCGAATTTGGCGACTTCTTCGTCGGACAGGTTTTGTAGCAACGGTGTCGCGGTAAAAGACTTGTTGCGTTTGCGTTGCTTTTGGAATTGTTCGATTTTGTCGCTGGGGATGTTCAACAGTTGCTGCAATTTTTGCAACGTTTCGTCCATGTCTTTAATTTGTTCCGGTATTAGCTCCAAGCTATAGGTGGGAACATTTTCCGCCAGCATGCGGCCGTGTCGGTCGTAAATGATCCCTCGCGTCGGCGGTAACGGCGAAATCTTAATCCGATTGTCTTTGGACAGCGTCGCATAATGCTCGTGTCCGACAATTTGTAAATAAACCAAACGCACGATCAAGCCGGCGACCATCACCAGGATCAACAGAAAGGCTGCGACGATGCGGCTCAGAAACATTCTGTTCTCAGCCAAAGGATCTTTGAAGGCGAGTCTATTATCCATCGTCAACTGATACGCGCCATTTGCCGCAGGGCGCGCAGCAGTAAATACACAGCCGGCCAAATTAAGGCCCCGGTACAGACCGGATACCAGAACGAAACCGGTAGCCGGTTGGCGGCTTGCATGCTTTCCATGCCGAACAACAAACTTTGCCCGACAAACAGGCAGGCGCCGACAAACAGGCTTTGTTGCGGTAACGGAAACTGGCGTAGGCGCCGGTATTGCTTGATGCTGAAATAACTAATCAGGGAATAGATTAAGCCGTATTGGCCTAACCAATGGCCGGTCAATACATCGGTCAACAGGCCGACGGTAAAAGCGGTAAACACGCCGAAGCGTTCCGGTAAGGCGATGCACCAATAAATTAGGGTGAGTGCAATCCAGTCGGGATTGAGCATGTCCAGCAAAGGATGCAGTGAAGCGACTCTAAACATCATGGCGACTGCGATGGATGCGGCGAAATAAAACGGTGCGGACAGCTTGTCGGCCTGCATGTTCTAAGGCCTTTCGTCCGGAGAGGGGCCGTTCGCTGGGGCGGGTTTGGGGAGTTGATCCAATTCCACCGGTGTGGTGTCGCTCCAGACGATCAGGAATTCGCGGCTGGTTTCCAGGCGGGCTTTAGGCGTGGCGTAAATGTTGGCGAATGATTTATCCGGGCGAGCTTCGAATTTATCCACTACCGCAACCGGATAACCGGCAGGAAATACCCCGCCGAGGCCGGATGTGACCAACAAATCACCGGGTACGATATCGGCGTTTTTGGCTAAGAACGGTAAATGCAGGCGGTTGGATTGGCCGGTGCCGAACGCTATGGTACGTAAACCGTTGCGGTTGACTTCCACCGGGATGGCATGGTCGGGATCGGTGATTAACATGACTTCGGAACTGGAAGGCAGGGCGCGTACCACTTGGCCGACGATGCCGTTGCCGTCCAACACCGGTTGTTCCGAATGTACGCCGAAGCGAGAGCCTTTGTTGACGACTACCGTATGTTCGTAAGGTGCTAATTTTACTGACAATAGTTCGGCGATTAGCACTTGTTCGCCGAGTTGAAACGAGTTTTCCAACAGCATGCGCAGGCGAATGTTTTCTTTTTCCAGCGCTTCCAACTTCAGCAGCTTACCATCGTTGATCAATTGCGATTCTTTTAAGCGCCGATTCTCCTTTTGCAGTTCCGCGTAGGAAATCACGGTACTTGAGACACTCAGGTAAGCGTCTACCGGCAGGCTGGCCAAATTCTGTAAAGGGTAGGTCACGAAGGACAGCAATGAGCGAACCGGATTCAGCCGTTGGGTACGGTAATCCGTTACCAGTAACGAAATAGCGGCCAGCATCGCTACTAACAAACGGGTGTTTAACGAAGGGCCTTGGGCAAATAGCAGTTTGATGGCAAATCCTCAAGCAGCGAGAAAAGTTGGCCGGTAGGTATGGGTATTATAAGTTGGCGGGAAAACTGACAACAGCCTTAGGCCGAAAAACGCGCGGGCTTATTTTGCAAGAATCGGATAAACAATGAAGCCCGTTGGTGCTTGGGGCAGGGAAACCCGCTTAGATGCAGATGCTTGGCCGATTTATTCCAAGGAAAACGCCGAAGCGCCTTTTTTGTCGAGCATTTCCAAGACCATGCCGCCGCCGCGCGCCACGCAAGTTAGCGGGTCTTCGGCGATATAGACCGGTAAGCCGGTTTCTTCGGCGACTAAGCGATCGATGTCTTTAAGCAGTGCGCCGCCGCCGGTCAGCACGATGCCGCGGCTGGCGACGTCTGCGCCCAGTTCCGGCGGAGTCTGCTCCAGCGCAACTTTAACCGCGCTGACGATGCCGGATAAGGGTTCTTGCAAGGCTTCCAGAATTTCGTTGCTGTTCAAGGAAAAACTGCGCGGTATGCCCTCGGCCAAGTTGCGGCCGGTGACTTGCATTTCCCTGACTTCGCTGCCGGGATAGGCGGTACCGATTTCATGCTTTATCTTTTCCGCGGTGGCCTCACCGATCAGGGTGCCGTAATTGCGGCGCACGTAGGAGATGATGGCGTCGTCGAAGCGGTCTCCGCCTATCCGTACCGAGGCGGAATAGACGATGCCGTTTAAGGAAATCACCGCCACTTCCGAGGTGCCGCCGCCTATGTCCAGTACCATGGAGCCGTGTGCGGTATCCACCGGCAAGCCGGCGCCGACTGCCGCCGACATGGGTTCTTCGATCAAATAGACTTCGCGGGCGCCGGCCATGGCTGCCGATTCGCGAATCGCCCGTCGTTCGACTTGCGTCGAGCCGCAAGGCACGCAAATCAGAATGCGCGGGCTAGGTCTGAGCAGTTTGTTTTCGTGAACTTTTTTGATGAAATGGCGCAGCATGCGCTCGGTCACGGCGAAGTCGGCAATCACGCCGTCTTTCAGGGGGCGGATAGCGGTAATGTTTCCAGGCGTGCGGCCCAGCATGCTTTTGGCGTCGGCGCCGACGGCAGCGATGGTTTTTTGTCCGCGAATTTTGTCTTCCTTAATGGCGACCACGGACGGCTCGTTCAAGACGATACCTTGGCCGGGTACATAGATTAGGGTGTTTGCGGTACCCAAATCGATGGACAAGTCGTTGGAAAACAAGCCGCGAATTCGTTTGAACATGATCTCACCAGAGCGCACAGAAAATCCCGCTACTTTATCAATCAAGCGGGCGGTAGGGCAAGATATAAAGTATCATAAGCGGTTGAATAAACACGGAGCTGGGAAATGTCGTTGACGGCAAATGACGTAAATAAAATCGCTTATTTGGCCCGCTTGGGTATTGATAGCCAAGATATTGAATCTTATGCCAAAGATTTGTCAGGCATATTGGATTTGGTGGCCAAAATGGAGCAGGCGGATACCGTGGGCGTGGTGCCTATGTCTCATCCTTTGGACCAAACCCAGCGTTTGCGTGCCGACCAGGTCACGGAGGCCGACCGGCGGCAATGTTTCCAGGCCATTGCGCCGCAGACCGAAGCCGGTCTTTATCTGGTTCCTAAAGTCATCGAATAGTTTTCATCATGCATAAACTTTCATTGAGCGCGTTGGCTGCCGGGCTGCGCGATAAGCAATTTTCCAGCGTCGAATTAACGCATGTCTTTCTAAGCCGGATCAAACAACATCAGGCGCTAAACGCCTTTATCAGCGTGACCGAAAGCGCGGCGGTGGAGCAGGCTAAGGCTGCCGACCTGCGTCTGGCCAACGGCGAAGCAGGTCTTTTGACTGGCATTCCGCTGGCGCACAAAGACATTTTTTGCACGCAGGGTGTTAAAACCAGTTGCGGTTCGAAAATGCTGGACAACTTCGTCTCACCCTATGATGCCAGCGTAGTCGAGCGGTTTAAGCAGGCCGGTACCGTCATGCTGGGCAAGCTCAATATGGACGAATTCGCGATGGGGTCGTCCAACGAAACCAGCTTTTACGGCCCGGCGCGGAATCCCTGGGATAGCGAACGGGTACCAGGCGGATCGTCCGGCGGGTCGGCGGTGGCCGTGGCAGCGCGCTTGACTCCGGCTGCGACCGGTACCGATACCGGCGGGTCCATTCGCCAGCCGGCTGCATTGTGCGGCGTTACCGGTTTGAAACCGACCTACGGGCGGGTGTCGCGTTACGGCATGATCGCCTATGCTTCCAGCCTGGATCAAGGCGGACCGATGGCGGGGAGTGCGGAAGACGCGGCCTTGCTGATGCAAGTCATGGCCGGTTTCGATCCTAAAGACTCGACCAGCGTTGACCAAGCAGTGCCTGACTATGGCGCGACGCTGAACGATAGCCTGCAAGGCTTGAGAATAGGCCTGCCGAAACAATTCTTCAGCGCGGCGTTGGACAACCGGATGGCCACTGCCGTTCATGCGGCGATTGGGGAGTATCAAAAGCTGGGTGCAGAGGTCATAGAGGTCGATATGCCGAATCTGGAGCTGGCAATTCCTGCTTATTACGTTATCGCATCGGCCGAATGTTCGTCCAACCTGTCGCGCTACGACGGCGTGCGCTTCGGTTATCGCTGCCAAAATCCGGCCGATTTGACCGACCTGTATACTCGTTCGCGCGGCGAAGCCTTCGGCCAGGAAGTCAAGCGGCGGATTCTGATGGGTACCTATGCGCTGTCTGCCGGGTATTACGATGCCTACTATCTGAAGGCCCAACAGGTGCGCCGCCTAATCAGTAATGATTTCAAGCGGGCGTTTAGCGAAGTCGACGTATTAATGGGGCCGGTCACGCCCGGTACGGCGTTTAAGATCGGCGAAAAAACCAGCGATCCGATACAAATGTATTTAGAGGATATTTATACGATAGCGATCAACCTGGCCGGCCTACCCGCCCTCTCGATTCCGGCCGGCTTCATAGCCGGCTTGCCGGTTGGTTTGCAGGTGATCGGCAATTATTTCAGCGAAGCCAAATTGCTGAACATCGGCCACCGCTACCAACAAGCGACCGATTGGCATTTGCAAAGTCCCAAAGGCTTCGAATAACACGGGAGGCACCATGGCGCCAATCACGCAATTATCGCAACTGGATCCCGACGGCACCTACAGCTACGCCGATTATTTGACCTGGCAGCTCGAGGAATCGGTCGAACTGATCAAGGGCAAGATCATGGCGATGTCGCCGGCACCCAATGTCAAGCATCAAAGGATCGCGCTTAAGTTACTGCGACCAATCGATAACTACTTCTTGCGTAAAAGTTGTGAAATCTTTATCGCCCCGTTCGACGTCAAGCTTTACGACCGTCGCAAATCGCTACTGACTAACCGCGAAGCTTTCAGCGTTGTGCAGCCCGATCTTTGTGTGATCTGCGACCAGGATAAACTGACTGAGCAAGGTTGCGACGGCGCCCCGGACTGGATTATCGAGATTCTTTCCCCAGGCAACAGTCGCAGGGAAGTGCGCCTGAAATATGACTTATACGAAGAAAGCGGTGTGATCGAATATTGGCTGGTCTTTCCGTACGAGCAAATTGTGCAACAGTTCGTGCTTGACGATAGCGGCAAATATCAACTGCGCGCCTTGTATCCCGGTAACGAAACCGCCGCCCCACATTTATTCCCCGATCTGCAAATCGACCTGAACGACGTTTTTGCCGAATAAGTTTTAAAAGGAAAGCACCATGAGCTCACAATGGGAAGCCGTCATCGGCCTGGAAATCCATACCCAACTGTCTACTAAATCCAAAATCTTCTCCGGCGCCGCCACCGCTTACGGCGCCGAGCCCAACACCCAGGCCTGCGCGGTTGACTTGGGCTTGCCCGGCGTATTACCGGTGTTGAACGAAGACGCGGTGCGCAAAGCGGTGACCTTCGGCTTGGCCATCGACGCCGACATCGCTCCACACTCAATCTTCGCCCGCAAAAACTACTTTTATCCGGACTTGCCGAAAGGCTATCAGATCAGCCAGTTCGAACTGCCGATCGTCGGCAACGGCCATCTGGATATAGAGGTCGACGGCGAGAGCAAACGCATCGGCATCACCCGCGCCCATTTGGAAGAAGACGCCGGCAAATCCTTGCACGAAGACTTCCACGGCCTGACCGGCATCGACCTGAACCGCGCCGGCACGCCGCTGCTGGAAATCGTCTCCGAGCCCGACATGCGCTCGGCCAAGGAAGCCGTGGCCTACATGCGTAAATTGCACGAACTGGTGCGTTACCTGGAAATCTGCGACGGCAACATGCAGGAAGGCTCGTTCCGCTGCGACGCCAACGTCTCGGTCCGCCCCAAAGGCCGGAAAGAATTCGGTACCCGCACCGAGATCAAGAACATCAACTCGTTCCGCTTCGTCGAAAAAGCCATCAATTACGAAATCGAGCGCCATATCGACGTGCTGGAAGGCGGCGGCAAAATCGTGCAGGAAACCCGGCTCTATGACGCCAACAAGGACGAAACCCGCTCGATGCGCAGCAAGGAAGAAGCCAACGACTACCGGTATTTCCCCGACCCGGACTTATTGCCGGTCGTGATCGAAGAAAGCTTGAAAGACGAAATTCGCGCCACCTTGCCGGAACTGCCCGATGCCAAGAAACAACGCTTCATTGCGCAATACGGCATGGACGGTGAAAGCGCCGCCACCTTAACCTCGTCGCGCGAACTGGCCGACTTTTACGAAAAAGTCGTTGCCGAATCCGCCGAAGCCAAATTGGCGACTAACTGGCTGACCGGCGACGTGCTGGGCGCGTTGAACAAGGCCGGCTTGGAAATCGGCGATTGCCCGGTCAGCGCCGAACGCTTGGCCGGCTTGCTGAAGCGCGTCGCCGACAACACCATCTCCGGCAAGACCGCGAAACAGGTATTCGACAAACTGTGGAACGGCAGCGAATCGGCCGACGAAATCATCGAAAAAGAAGGCTTGAAGCAAATCACCGATACCGGCGCCATCGAAGCGATTGTCGACAAAGTCATCGCCGCCAATCCGGTGCCGGTCGAACAATACTTGTCCGGCAAAGAAAAAGCGCTGATGGCTCTGGTCGGCCAAATCATGAAGGAAACCCAGGGCAAGGCCAATCCGGCGGAAGTCAATAAAATGCTGGTTGCCAAACTGAAAGGCTGAGGTATTTTTGCTGTCGGCGCTAGTCGTGGTGTCTCGTGAAAAGAGGCCGTGACCGCACCGGCCGGGCCAGCCGGTCCGGTTTCGAACGATAGAGTCCATGCCTACACGGCTCTACCCGGTCGCTTAGTTTTTAAGTTGCAGATGGGCTAAACAAATTGGGCGGCGATTTGCGCTTGTATGGTTTCCGCCATGGCTTTTCGATCGGAGGCGTCACGGATGGGGCGGCCGACTACCAGATAGTCGGCCCCGTTTCGAATGGCTAATTCCACGCTGACCGCGCGTTTTTGATCGTCATCCTCGCGGTTATCTACCGGTCTAATGCCGGGGGTGATCACCAACAACTTGTCTCCCAACTGTTCGCGTATCATGGGGACTTCCAAGCCGGATGAAACGATGCCGTCGCAGCCGAGTTGCAGAGCGCGTTTGGCTCGGGATAAAACGAGTTGCGTCACGTCGCATTGAAAGCCGAGATCGGTTAAGTCGCCCCTATCCAGGCTTGTCAGGGCGGTTACTGCAAGCACCTTGAGATCGCCTTTGGCTTGCGCCGCGGCTTCCATGATGGAATCGTTGCCGTGTATGGTCGCCAGGTCGACGCCTTTATTGCTGAGTGCCTTGATGGCGCGGCCGACCGTGGCGGGAATATCGAAAAACTTAAGATCGACGAAGACTTTTTTCTCTCTGGCTTTCAGCCATTCTATGAAGCCGAAATAATCTCCGGACATGAATAATTCCATGCCCACCTTGTAAAACACCACGCTATCGCCCAGTTCTTCTACCAAGGATTGGGCCTCCGGGATGCCGGGCAAATCAAGGGCCATGATCAGGCGTTCGCGGCTCGGAATGGGTTTTTGAGAGATATATGACGGATTCATTTAGGTTTTTAGTAGGTGATGGATGAAACGGGAATGGCAACGGATATGTGCAGTAACCAATAAACACGACATGCGGGTAGGCATTGATCGGTTGAATCTCAATCGATTGCCAATACTATTTTACTGCGTCGACAGATCAAACGAATAGTTAAGGTTTTTAGGGCAAGGTCATTTGAGATTGGTAATTAAAAATGTCTATATGTTGTTTTTTGCAACTGAATTGTTTCCTAATTGTGCCTTAATGAAACCTACGCATTTCTTTACTATAGTTGCTCAGGCGTCATTCAACCGGCTTGAATTACGCACGACTTTATCGAATCTAACTGGCTAATGCTTGTGTGGTTTACTGTACTATTCGATAGTTTATATAAACTGGCAAAACCCGGGTTTTACCGACCATGAACCAAATTCGCTCCAAGGGATTGATTCGACCTCTCAACTCCGAAATTCAAGGTTTCATCCGAGCAATCGATGGCGGATTGATTTTTGCGATGCTTTATCTGTCGCTGGCGGTTTATGAAGAGCCGTTGCGTGCCGAGTACTTGATGCTGTGTATGGCCAGTATTGTCGTTTTCGGGATTTTTGCCGAGAACCAAGAGGTTTACCACGGTTGGCGCGGGGCGCCGATGTTCGACGAGGCGGTCAGAATATTCTTGAGTTGGCTGGCAACTTTCGGGTTGATCGGTGCCGGGATTTATTTCTTCGAATTGCCGTTCGAGTTTTCCCGCTTGGCGTTGGATTTGTGGTTGCCATTGGTACCATTGGCTTTGATCGGCGTACATACCAGCCGGCGGGCTTTTCTGTCGTTTGTGCGCCAGCATGGGATGAACACCCGTACCTACGCTATTTTAGGCGCCAATACCTTGGGCGTGCGATTACAAACGGCACTGACCGAAATGCCATGGTTGGGCTACCGTTTTGTCGGATTTTTCGACGATAGGGTGGACGGCAAAGAAGGGCGTTTGGAAAACAACGCGATTCCGATAGCGGGGAATTTTTCTGCGTTGCTGGCGCAGTCGCGTAACGGCGATATCGACCATATCTATATCACCCTGCCGCTCAGGGCGGAAAAACGGATAGGCGATTTAATTCAAGAGCTTGCCGATACGACGGTATCGGTGAACATCGTGCCGGACTTTTTTACCTTCAATTTGATTCAATCCAAATGGAGTAACGTCAAAGGGATACCGGTGGTTAGCGTGTTCGACACGCCTTTCGGCGATTTCAACGGCTTTTTGAAACGGGCTGAAGACTTGTTTTTATGCGCGATTATATTGCCCGTCATCATTGTGCCGATGTTGGTTATCGCATTGGCCGTCAAACTCAGCTCGCCGGGGCCGGTGATTTTTCGGCAAAAACGTTACGGGATGAAGGGCGAGCCGATCGAGGTGTGGAAATTCCGCTCTATGACGGTCTGCGAAAACGGCGATAGCGTTAAACAAGCGACGAAAAACGATGTTCGGGTTACCA
This sequence comes from Methylomonas sp. HYX-M1, assembly GCF_040741385.1. NCBI lineage: Bacteria > Pseudomonadati > Pseudomonadota > Gammaproteobacteria > Methylococcales > Methylococcaceae > Methylomonas > Methylomonas sp. HYX-M1. The sequence goes on along the minus strand of NZ_CP160405.1, from coordinate 4,400,238 downwards.
AATTAGGGGCGTTTTTACGCCGCACTTCGCTGGACGAATTACCGCAATTTTTTAACGTGCTATTCGGTACCATGTCCGTGGTCGGCCCCAGGCCGCATGCGATTGCGCATAACGAGTATTACCGCAAGCAAATTCAAGGCTATATGCTGCGGCATAAAATCAAGCCGGGCATTACCGGCCATGCGCAGATTAACGGTTTTCGCGGCGAAACCGACACCATTGAAAAAATGGAGGGCCGGGTGCATCACGATCTGGAATATATGCGTAAATGGTCGTTATGGCTGGATTTTAAGATCGTGGTGATGACGGTATTAAAAGGCTTTATCGGCAAGCAAGCTTATTAGTTTGTACCGCTTGGAGGCGTGTCAGCCGAAGCGTTGCGGTAGCCAGCCTTCGGCAACGCAATCGCGAAAGCTCCAGTGCCGCATCGTTTCGGTTTTGTAGCTCCAGAAAAACCAGCCTAAATATTTCTCGAAACAAGCCAATTGCGCAGCGGCATAGCCGCGGTAGCTTATGTCCAATTGAAACGCGTCCATTTGGGTTTGGCGATGGTCGAAGGCGCCGGCCGCCCAGGTTTCCAGCATTTTTAAGTCCAGGCCTAAACTCCATTCGCCGACATAGGTGGGTAGGCCGGAGTGACGGATGATATCCTCTGCTTCGTCCTTCCAGTCGGTGACCGTTTTGTGTAGATGGCCGAAAATGTCCAACCGGGCGTCTTCAGCTATAAAGCATTGGTAACGGTGGATGTCGAAGATGACATTCGGAAATTCCGGGCCGGACATAAAGCCTTGATAATCCCGAAAACTGCGAAAACCGTCGTGGAAGACCACGCTGACCCGCTCTGCCGGGCAGTGCTTGCGAATCAGTCGGTATGCGTCCAAGGTATAGCGCTTGAGTAAGGTAGTATCGATGTCCCAGCGCGGCTCGTTCAGAACTTCTATGCCGTGTAGTGCCGGGCTGCATCCGTATCGTTGAGCCAGCCGTTCCAAGGTCAGCAGCGAATAGTCGATATATTCCTGCCGAGTATGCCATTCGCAGACGTCTTGGATGCCGCCGTTATCGAAACCGTTTTGGCAGCCGGGAGCTGCGTGTAAGTCCAGCACTACCCGTAAATCAAACTGTTGTGCCCAGACGAAGGCTTGGTCCAGGAATTCGCAGCCGCCGGCCACGTATGGATAACGGACTTTACCGTAACTGGGGTGATAAGGGTAATCGTCGGCAAACAGCCAATGACCGACCGGGATGCGCACCGCGTTGATGCCGATCTCGGCCAGCCAAGCAAAATCGGCTAGGCCGATAAAATTCTTCCAGTGGCTTTTTAACTTCGGCTCGGCTTGTTTGCCGAGTTCCACACACCAGTCGGTTTCGTCGCGCGCAGTCATGCCGGCGAATAAGCTGGGCGTCATCCATTTTTCCAACACCAACCAGCCGCCCAGATTGACGCCGCGTAATTTGCTAGGAGTTGAAGTCGAGGGCATGAGTCGGTCCGGGCTACGGCAGCAAGATGCGGCGTTGGTGCATGGCTTGGATTGTGGGTTGTTTGGTGATGGTCAGCAGGGTGGATTGAGGCAGCTTGTTATTGATGATGCGTATCATATCGACTTCGCCCTCGGGGTTTAGCGAATCGAATGCTTCTTGCATCATGATCCATTTGGGGCGCTGCAATAACAGTCTGGCCATGCCGAGGCGCTGTTGCTGCTCTCTTTCCAGGGTTTTTTCCCAGTCGCCGAAGTCGTCCAGCTGGGGGATCAAGTCGGCCACTCCGGCGATCTTTAAGGCGTCTTCCAATTCCTCCTGGCTGAAGTCCCGGGCTTGGGACGGGTAGCATATCGCGGAACGCAAGGTTGCGGTCGGTAAAAAGGGGCGCGGCGGCATGAAAAATAAGGGTTCGTCGTCCGGTAGTTCGATACAGCCGGTGCCCCAAGGCCACAAGCCGGCAATTGCCTTGAATAATTTGTTGCCGGTAAAGGTGTTACCCAGGATTAGCACTCTTTCGCCGGGATTTATTTCTTCGTTCAGCAAGGGTATGCATACCAAGCCGTCCAGTCGGCACAGGCTCAAGTTGTTGAAACGTAGAACCGATCGCTGTTTTTTTTCTATGCGGATCCGGTGCGGATCCGGTTTGGCAATTTCTCGCTCCAGTTGACTGAGTGCGCCGACCAGGCCCAATACTCGTTCTACCGATGCGCGCCATTCGGCAACCCTGCCCATGTTATCCACCGGCCAGGAAAGTGCCGAGACCATATGCTGGAAGGATTGGGCGGATTGCATCAGGGCGCCCAGGGTGATGCTGCCCAGAATGTAGCGGGGCGCGGAGACCAGGATAGGAAAAGCCATGGACAGCACCGAGTAGCCGGAACTGAACAACATGATTTGCTGCCAGGCTTTGGTCTGCAAATTCCAGGCGTTGACGATGTCGCCGAAGCGGCGATGGAAGTGCGGGTTTTCATGACGCTCGCCGTGGATGAGGGCGATTGCTTGCGAATTCTCGCGGGCTTTGACTAAGGCGAAGCGAAAGTTGGCTTCCACGGTTTGTCTGTCGTCGGTGGCTTTGGTCAACGGTCTGCCTATCCACCAGCCCAACACCGAGGCGCTGGCGGCATACATCATGGCAATCCAGACCAAATGTCCTTGCATCGGTATCTCGATAATCCCTAAGTCTAATATCAGGGTGCCGGATAAATCCCAAAGGATTTCGGTGAAGCTAATCAACAGCATTAGACTGAAGACTAAACTATGAACCAAGTCCAGTGCATATTCGGTGGCGATGCGTACGTCTTCGGCTATACGTCCGTCGGGATTATCGTGTTTGCCCGGAATGTGTGTCACCAAGTAGTGACGGCCGTCGTTCATCCATTGTTCTATCAGTTTGTCCGTCAACCAGCCGCGCCAACCTAGCTGAAGCCGGCGCTTTACCGTCAAATGCGTGGCGGTAACCGCCATGTTGGCGATGAAAATCAGAATGATCAAACCGATTTGAGTGAACAACCTGGACATCGAGCGCTGGTCGAGGGCGTCAAACAAGTCGGCACTCCAGATGGTGATCACCACCGAGATCACGATTTGCAAAACCGTTAGTACGAAGAGCGCCAGGGAATACAGCCTGATCGATATTTTGTCTTCCGAGTTCCAATACGGTCCGGCAAGGCGAACAAATTGGACGAAAAATCTGCTGGTGGTTTGCAATGCCGAACTCCTATATAGCTTGAGCGGGCAATATACAAATTCAATGAATGAATAACAACTTCATTGTTCGGCCATGTTCGAACAGCGAAGCGACGCGCAGATGCGTCGCAGGGGTATAGCCTCTAGGTTGTCGTTTATCGGAAAGGTTGCTGCCTTCTATCTAGCGTTTCATCGAATCGAAAAATTCGGCGGTGGTTTTGAAATCTCTGAGTTTGCCCAATAAAAATTCCGCAGCGGCCAATTCGTCCATGGGTTGCAGAATTTTGCGTAGTATCCAGGTCTTTTGTAGTTCGTCGGGGTCTACCAGATACTCTTCGCGGCGGGTGCCGGAGCGGTTGATGTTAATGGCGGGATAGATGCGTTTTTCGGCGATTTTGCGCTCCAGATGCAGTTCCATGTTACCGGTGCCTTTGAATTCCTCGAAGATCACCTCGTCCATGCGTGAACCGGTATCGATCAATGCCGTGGCGATAATGGTCAAACTGCCGCCTTCTTCGATGTTACGCGCTGCACCGAAAAAGCGTTTCGGCTTTTCCAAGGCGTTGGCATCAACCCCCCCGGACAGCAATTTGCCGGACGACGGCACGACCATGTTGTAAGCACGGGCTAAGCGGGTGATGGAGTCTAACAGAATAACCACGTCGAACTTGTGTTCTACCAGGCGGCGGGCTTTTTCGATTACCATGTCGGCGACTTGTACGTGTCGGGTCGCCGGTTCGTCGAAGGTGCTGGAAACCACTTCGCCGCGCACGCAGCGCTCCATTTCGGTAACCTCTTCGGGGCGTTCGTCGATCAGCAACACGATCAGATAGCATTCCGGGTTTTTTTCGGCGATGGCATGCGCGATGCTTTGCATGATCATGGTTTTGCCGGCTTTGGGCGGGGATACAATCAAGCCGCGTTGGCCTTTGCCGATAGGCGCGACCAAGTCTATCATCCTGGCGGTTAAGTCTTCGCTGGTGCCGTTGCCTTGTTCTAAGCGGAAACGTTTATTGGCGAATAATGGGGTGAGGTTGGAAAAAGAAATTTTATTTTTAGCTTGTTCCGGCGATTCGAAGTTGATGCTTTCGACTTTCAGCATGGCGAAATAACGTTCGCCTTCTTTGGGGGGTCTTATTTTGCCGCTGACGGTGTCGCCTGTGCGTAGTCCGAAGCGGCGGATTTGGCTAGGGCTGACGTAAATGTCGTCCGGACCGGCTAAATAAGAGCAGCCCGGAGTCCGTAAAAAACCGAAGCCGTCTTGCAAGATCTCCAATACCCCGTCGCCAAATATGTCTTCGCCGCTTTTCGCTTGCTTCTTTAAAATGGAGAATATCAACTCTTGCTTTCGTGCCCTGTCTATGTTCTCGAGTCCTAGAGACTCCGCGATAGAAATGATTTCACTGACTTGTTTAAGCTTTAACTCGGTAAGATTCATAGCAGATTGTTTGGCGTGAAGAAAAGCAAACGGCATGAAACCGTTTACGACAAGAGGTACAGGTTGGGGTTAATTCGGAAGCTGGAGTATGTATGCAGCAAGCGCTGCAGATTTTAGCTCAATAACCGGACTTATCAAAACGTTTTGTGATAAGTCCGGCGTGTAGGTATTCTGTATTAGATGTTACTATCGATAAACGCAGTCAGTTGAGACTTGGTCAAGGCTCCAACCTTGGTGGCTTCCACTTCGCCGCCTTTGAACAACATTAATGTCGGGATACCGCGAACCCCGTAATGTTGAGGGGTTTTGGGGTTTTCGTCGATGTTGAGTTTTGCTACCGTTAATTTGCCTTGATATTCGGCCGCTACTTCCTCCAAAACTGGCGCGATCATCTTGCATGGGCCGCACCATTCAGCCCAGTAATCGACTAAAACCGGACCGCCGGCTTTAAGGACGGAATCGTTGAAATCTGCATCTGATACATGAAGGACTAGGTCGCTCACGCCATTCTCCAATAATTTTTAAAGTGAAAACTATAGTTTCGTCGCTCGGCAATTGTCAATCGATTTCAACGGAATTGGATTTTAGGATATGCTATTCGGTTATGAAAAAAGCACATGTCACTGAAACGCGTTTTAGTAATCTGGAATTGTCCGATTCTATTGTCAAGGGCTTGAAAGAGGCCGGGTTTATTCATTGTACGCCGATACAAGATAGGTCTTTGCCGATTGCTTTACGAGACAGGGACGTCGCCGGACAAGCGCAAACCGGTACCGGGAAAACCGCCAGTTTTTTGCTGGCGACCTTCCAGCGCCTGATTAATGACGAAAGTGAAAAGATCAAGAATCCGCGGGCGTTGATTCTGGCGCCGACACGGGAATTGGCGATACAAATCCATAAAGATGCCTTGCTGCTCGGTAAGTATTTGAATTTAAAATTCGCGTTGATATACGGCGGCACCGATTATCAAAAGCAGTTGGATAAACTCAAGGCCAACGTCGATATTATTATCGGCACGCCCGGCCGTATCATCGACTTTTATAAACAAGGGGCGTTTAGCTTAGACAATATACAAGTCTCGGTGCTGGACGAGGCGGATCGTATGTTCGATCTGGGATTTATCAAGGACATACGCTTTTTGTTAAGGCGGATGCCGGTTCCCGAAAAGCGTTTGAATTTATTGTTTTCCGCTACCTTATCTTACAAGGTGACCGAGCTGGCTTACGAACATATGAATAATCCGGTGATGATACGCATCGAGCCGGAGGAAGTAACTTCTAAAGCAATCAAGCAGTTAGGCTATTGTCCGGCTAACGAGCAAAAAATTCCGCTGCTGTTGGGTTTGTTGAAGAGTCATCAGCCGCAACGCAGCATCGTGTTTGTGAACACCAAGCGTTGTGCCGAACTGTTGGACGATTACCTACAAGCAAACGGATACAAAACGGCTTTACTCAGCGGCGACGTCCCGCAAGAAAAGCGTCAGCGTCTGTTGAACGACTTTCAGGAAAATCGAGTTACTTTGATGATAGCGACCGATGTGGCCGCGCGCGGCTTGCACATTCCCGACGTATCGCATGTATTCAATTACGATTTGCCGCAAGACGTGGAAGATTACGTGCACCGAATCGGCCGGACGGCGCGCTTCGGTGCGTCGGGTGAAGCTATCAGTTTCATTTGCGAGGAATACGCTTACTCTATGCCGGATATTGAGGAATATATTGGGGAAAAAATTCCGGTCGAACCGATCACGGCACAATTGTTGGCCGATGAGGTGATCAAGCCGGGCAAACGGGAGCCCAGAGAACGGGTTCTACCCTTCGAGAAACGCCGAATGTCCAAAGATCAGCGTAAGTCTTGGGAGTTTAAAAAGCCGAAATCGGATGCAGATCCGGCAGTAACGCCCGAAAATCCTCCATTGCCGGAAACTCAATGATTTCCCGTTTGGGTTGCCGGCTGTCCGGTTGGGCAATCGAAATCAGGTTGGCAATGCCGAATGCCCGAGCGGAGCGTAATACCGCTAAACTGTCGTCGACTAACAGAGTGCGCAGTTTATCGAAGCGATAGTTTTGTTGAAATGTTAGCCAAAAGCCTTGCTGTTCTTTGGCCATGCCTAAATCATGCGACGAAACGATGGCGTCGAAAAATTGGTGTAAGCAGGTCCTATCCATTTTCAGAGCCAAACTGTCGCGGTGGGCATTGGTCACTAATATCAAACGCTTGCCGCCGTTTCTGGCAGCCTCCAAAAAATCTACAACGTGCGGATGAACGGCAATCAAACCGGCTAGCTCGTGTTTTAATCCGGCGATATCCAGACTCAATTCCCGGCTCCAATAATCCAGGCAATACCATTCCAGCCGTCCTTCCATTGCTTTAAAGCGGGGCGCAAGTTGCCGCTTGGCTTCCTCTAGCGACAAGTCATGCAGTTCGGCAAAACGCAACGGCACGAATTCCTGCCAAAAGTGATTATCGAAATTTAAATCCAGTAACGTGCCGTCCATATCCAGCAGCACCGTGTCGATTGTGTTCCAGTTCAGCATCGCTTAGATTTCCAGAGTAAGACTTTCGACGGAAGGAGCGTTTTATGCATTCAATGTTTAAGTTTAAATTCGGGTGCATTAAAAATGCACCGATGCTTCCAGATAGTAGCTTTGACCGGGGATGGGGAGGTTGTATGGATAGCTCGAGGTCGCAGGCTCCGCACCTTCTGCATCGAACAGGTTGCGCGCGGAAGCGGTTAAATCCAAATGGCCGAATAAGCGCTTTGCATTCAAGGTTACGTCGATGGTGAAGTAATCTTTCAATATTCTCGGATCGCCGGCATCGCTAATTCGGTGGCCTAGCCAATTGAGCTGGGTTTGTATTTGCCATTTCGGCATAAAACTCCAGGCAACTGCCCCGTATACGTGGTGTTCGGGGACATTGCTGACCCGGCTGTGGCTATCCTGGTTTCTGGCGTATTGCCAGGCGTAGTTACCGCGAAAATTCCAGTCTTGGGTGATGCGCCAATCCCATTCGAGTTCGCTGCCGTAGCCGTTTTGACCGGCCGTGTTAGCGGCCGACAGTACGCCCCGGTTGGACATTACCGGTCGAATAGCATCTTTAATCTCGTAATAATATAGGTTTAACGCGGTTCTCAGGTTGTAAGTCGGCCGATAGTCGAATGCGAGCTCGGTGGTTTGTATGGTTTCCGGGCGTAAGGAGGGATTGCCGGTAAACAATGGGCTGTTTTGTTGATATTGTTCCAGAAAGCTGGGCGCTCTAAATGCGCGTCCGTACAAAATTTTGGCCGTGAGATCGGAGTTGATGTCCCATACCAGCGCGGCGCGAGGATTGACCGTATTGCCGAAGTCCGAATAGTGGTCGTAGCGCAAACCGGTGGTCAACTGCCAATTTGCGGCGATTTGCCACTCATCTTGCGCGGCGATAGACCAAATATCGCGGTGATGGTCGGCAATGAAGGTATAAGGCGTTCCCGTAAGGTCTTTAATGCCGCCGGCGGTATAGATGGCCGAATTCGGAAGGCCTGTCGTATCGATGACGCCCGGGCCGTAATTTCGGGATTCTTGCGAATTAAGCTCTTCGTAACGGAAACCACCGGCTACGCGGATCAGGTGGTCGGTAAAACCCTTGTATAAATTGGTTAGTTCAAAACTGGGCACCGTATTTTTCAGTCCGGTAATAAAACGTACCCCATCGTTGAAACGAAAAAACCGCGTATCGGCAGCGGTAATGTTGCTTGTGATGTTGCCGTCGGGGCTGAGAGGTAAAACGGCACCGGGTGGAAAGCTATAGATGTCGGCGTTGACGTCGGTGTGTAAAAAACTGGCGTGGGCCTGTAGTTCCCAATCGCCGAATAAATCTTCCGTTGAATAACGTAGATCGGCAAGATAATTGCTGCCGGTGCGTTTGCCCAAATTATCCAAGGCACCCGCCGCTCCGGCGCGGAAACCGCCGTTGGTATCGAAAGCCCAAAACCCGAGTTGCCAATGTTTGCGTTGCAGATTCAGGTGGCCGTTCCAACGTTCGTTTTGGTCCTGCATGGGGCCGGGCGCCAGTGAGGCTCGGGTACCTAAAGCGGCATCCAATTGCGATTGCAGGTCCGCCTGAATAATACGGTCCGCATCATAGCCATTGTGACTGTATTGTAAGCTGGCGGCGACATCCCAGCCTTGCCAATAGCCGCCGTATTGCGCCCAGCTGCTTTTGGTATCGGCATAGCCGCCGCGTGCGCCTATCGACAAACCGTCCAGGTCGGCGGCTTTTTTCGTGACGATATTGATGACGCCGGCGAAGGCATCGGCGCCGTACAGCGCGGAACCGGGGCCTCTGATCACTTCGATGCGCTGAATGTTTCTAACGGGAATCTCCATGCCCGCCATGTGAGTACCTTGATAGGGCACCGAAAATCGGGTGCCGTCTATCAGCATCAGTACTTGTGAATTGCCGGTATTTTGTATGCCTCGCAAGCTATAGCTGTAATCGTAGTTCACGGGTTGCAGCGTCGCGTGCATGCCCGGAATGGTTTCCAGGACCTCGTGCAATTCGGTTGCGCCCATCGAAGCGATTTGCTCGGCGGTAATCACGCTGGTTACCGCGGCTGAGTGTGAAAGATTGGTGGCGGTGCCGGTAGCGATCGTTACCGGTATTTCCGCCAGTTCGGCCGGCGAAAGCGTCAATAGCTCGTCCATGTTTTCGCTGTCGCCGACAGCTTTGCCGCAGATTCCCAGCAACAGCAGAACGAGGCGCAGTTGGAAGCGTCTTTGCATGGTGCGATTACAGGTCTTGAAGAGGTATGGGTTTGGCAATTCCGTATCCTTGCGCAAAATTGACACCCAAACTTTTCAATAGATTGAGGATGTCCTGATTTTCTACGAATTCGGCGATGGTCTTTTTATTCATGACTTGACCCACTTCGTTGATGGCTTTAACCATAGTCCAATCGATGCGATCTTCTAAGATATCTTTGACAAATAGGCCGTCTATCTTTAGAAAATCTACCGGCAGGTTTTTTAAATAGGCAAAAGACGACAGGCCGCTGCCGAAATCGTCCAGTGAAAACCGGCAGCCTTTATCGCGTAACGATTCGATGAAATGGCGGGCATACGATAAATTGCTTATCGCCGCGGTTTCGGTGATTTCAAAACAAATTTTCCCGGTCGGAACCTGCCATTTTTCGAATTGGCCGGCAATGAAGGCCAGCATGGTTTCGTCGGACAGAGATAAGCCGGACAGATTCACCGAGCACAACTCCAGCCGTTCGCTGAAACCTTCCGTAATGCTGATATGCCGGAATAGGTTTTCGATGACCCAGCGATCCAGCGCCGGGGCAATGCCGTAACGTTCGGCGGCCGGTAAGAATGCGCCCGGGGGGATGATGCTGCCGTTTTCATCCATGTAACGGATCAGGGTTTCGAAATGCAAACCGCATCCCTTATCGTCGACAGGCACGATCAATTGGCCGAACAATTTGAAGCGGTTTTCTTCAATCCCTAAGCGGATTTTTTCCACCCACTGCATTTCGCCTTGCCGAACGGCCAATTCCTCGTCGTCCGGATTGAAGACGTGCACCCGATTTCTGCCTTTTTCTTTGGCGGCATAACAGGCTGCGTCGGCTTTCTTAAGAATGTCCACGGCGTTGCCGCTAATTTGGTTAATGGCTGTTATGCCGATGCTGACGCCGATGCTGAAACTGCGGTTTTCCCAAGCGAATTGAAAATCGCGGATCACGCTGCGAAATTTATCGGCGGCGATCACCGCTTGTTCGACCTGACAGTGCGACATCAAAATGCCGAATTCGTCGCCGCCTAAGCGGGCTAAGATGTCGGTTTTTCGGACGTTTTGTTTTAAAACCTCGCCAAGCTGGCGTAACAATTCGTCCCCCGCCAGATGGCCGCAGGTGTCGTTAACGACTTTGAACTGGTCCAGGTCTAAATAGCACATCACGTGTTCGCTGCCGTCCGCGTGCGCCTGACTGACTAGGTTTTGAATATTAATATCGAATTGGCGCCGGTTAGGTAGGCCGGTCAATTCGTCGTGGCTGGCTTGATAGGCAATTTTGTCCGCTAGCCGGCGGGTTTCGGTAATGTCTTCGCAGACCAGCAGCATGCGTTGGATGTTGTGTTCGATTTCTATGAATCGGCAGGTTTCCCTGACCCAGATCACGCTGCCGTTTTTACAGATGAAGCGCTTTTCCTGTTTATGCACATGGTCGGGATACTCGCGGCAGATGTTGAAAAATGCCGTGCTGTCTTTCACATCTTCCGGGTGAATGAATTCAAAGATCGACAGGCCTTGTATTTCAGTTGGGCTTAAACCGATTTGTTTGGCGCCGAATTGATTGACCGACTGGATTTCTCCGTTGGCATCCAAATCGAACAGCATGGTCGGATTGTTGTCGTACAGCGCTTGGTAGTTGTTTTTTAAAGATAATAGTTTGTCGTTCTTTTGCTCTACGGTGTCCAGCATGCTGTTGAAAGAATCCACCAAAATGCCGATTTCATCGTTGCTGTGTTTTTTTACCCGTAGCGAATAGTCGTGGCTCCTGCTGATTTTTTCCGCGGTGGAGGCCAGTAAAGCGATCGGTTTAGCGACTTGGTTGAATAGCGGTACGCTTAACAGAAAGGCCGCGAATAGGGCTATAAACAACACGACCAGTATCAAGCCGATGAACTGTAATTGCCTGAGTAAAGTCACGCTGAGGTCGGCAATAATCAGAACCGTACCCACTCTCTCGTCATCCACCAGCATGGGCTGATAAACGTATAACGCCAATCGGTTGATGCGGTTGGCGCTGTCTTCCACATGTTTCGGGCAGAGGGTGGCGTGACGATTTAGCGATGCGTAAAGCAAACCGTATTTGTTGAATACGCAGGCATTTTGCAGTTCAGGCAACTCGGTCAACGAGTTCAAGTTTTCCTGGGCAGTTTTGGGGTCGTCGAACATCACGGCCGCGACGCTACGGTTGGCGATCAAGTTCGCGGTAGCGGTAAAGTCGCTTTGCGCCTTACGTTTGACTTCGGTGACGTTAATCGCGACCAGGATCAAAATGGTCACCAACAAGGCGAAGAAGCTGGATGCCAGCGCGATAGTGAATAATTTGGCTTTTACCGAAAAGCGTGCAAGCAGTTTAGTCACGGCTGTTTTCTCCAACCAGTGACGATACTTCTATCAGTTTGGCGCTGATATTTAGGCCGCCATCTTTTACGGCTTTAAGGTTGATATGCAATTTGACTTTGCCTTCTTCCAATACGAAGCCGATCATGCCGCCGGATTCGGCAAAAAAAGGTTGACTGGAAACCGTTAAGCCGTTGCGCAAGCTTCCTACCAGCAAGGTATGCGCTGCAGGCGACAGTATGTTGGCTGCCTGCGCGTCGTCGAAATAGATAATTTGACAGTTACGCGCTTGGGAACCGTCCTCGAAATGCAAAACCCGGATCGGTTTGCCGAGCGCGGTTTTACTCTCGACGCTATCGAGATAATGCTGGAACGGATCTACGCCGACGATACAAATATTGAAGGTATCCGGATCGATGCTTGGCCAGGATATGAACTTGGTAAAGTTGTAGAGATAGGCGGCCTTGATTTTATATTCGAGGCTGTCGTCTGCTTGAGCCAAGCCGATGCATAGATATATCGGCAATACAATCCGATAGACGGCGTTTATCAGCTTGGCTGATAAACCGTCAGTCGCGAAGTGGGGCAAGGTGGCATCCTATCGTAAGAAATCTTCCGACAAAGATAGCCGAAGTTTGGCTTTACGTGATCAATTGCTCAAAAAATGGCGAAGTACCGTAATCATGTCGCCATGGTCTTTTACCCCGGCGCTTTCCCGGATGCTATGCATGGCCCACATCGGATTGCCGACGTCCACCGTGGCTATCCCCAACTTCGCCGAGGCAATCGGGCCTATGGTACTGCCGCAAGGTAAATCGCCCCTATGGGCATATTTTTGATAAGGCACTTGTGTGTGCCGGCAGGCCTCCACAAACACGGCTTCGGACAAGCATTGCGTCGCATAGCGGTGATTGGCGTTGATTTTGATCACCGGGCCTTGGTTGACGATTATCTTATGATTTGGCTCGTAAGCAGCGGGAAAATTCGGTTGGTAGGCGTGCGCCATGTCCGCGCTGATCATCAGACTATTGGCCAACGCCTGCTTGTAACCTTGCGGAGCCAGTCCGGTTGCCATGGCGACACGCTCCAGAACGTCGGGCAAAAAGCTGCCGGCGGCGCCTTTGCAGGTCTCGCTGCCTATTTCTTCGTGGTCGAACAGCGCGCATACCAAGGTGTTGCCGCTGGTTAATGCACTGTCACTGATAAGCGCGCTCACCGCCGCATGGCAAGAGGCCAGATTGTCCAATTGGCTATCGGTAAAAAATGCGTCGCCGTCGCCCCAAAAACTACCCGGTTGGGTGTCGTAGACGTTGAATTCCCAGCTTAACAGGTTTTCTTTATCCAGCCCGGTTGCGTCTTGCAGCAAGTCGTCGAACCGATTCGCAGCCAATTGCGGATTCGCTTGGGAAAACAACAAGGCCAGTTCTTGCTGTTTTTGCAGCTTCAAGCCGTCTTCGTTGACGCCGCGGTTCATATGGATAGCCAGATTGGGTAGGCGCAGCAAGGGTTTTTCGAAGCGTACCAGCCGGCTGGCAAGCGAGCCGTTCTCTGCCCGATAAGCAACCCGGCCGGCCAAGCTTAAATCCCGGTCGGTAAACGTTGCCACTATCGGGCCGCCGTATATCTCGACGGCTAAGCGCAGCAGGCCGTCGCTTTCTATAAGCGGCTTGGGCTTTAGGCGTAAACCGGGCGAATCGGTATGGGCGCCGATAATTTTGAAGCCGGTGTGCGCGAGATCTTTGCCGCCGGCGACGAAAGCCACGATAGAGGAATCGTCGCGGACCAGATAATAGCGTCCGCCTGCCGTCAGCGACCAGGCGTCGGTCTCGTACAAGCGCTGAAAATCGGCCTGTTGCAAGCGGCGGCCAAGGTTTTCCGCCGCATGCCACGGGCTTGGACTGGCGTCGATAAAGTTCAGCAGGTCTTGCACCTGTTGTCGTGCAGTCATGAGTTTTCTTCCAGATCCAGTACCACCGAATTAATGCAATAACGCAAACCGGTCGGCGGCGGGCCGTCGGGAAATACATGGCCTAGATGCGCCCCGCACTGGCCGCAGGTGACTTCGATCCGACGCATGCCGTGACTCAGATCCTGGTGTTCTTGCAGGGCATCCGGGCTAACCGGCTCCCAGAAACTCGGCCAGCCGCAGCCCGAGTGAAATTTTTGATCGGAGCGAAACAACGCGTGTCCGCAGCAAACGCAACGGTATAGCCCCGGAGTCTCGCAGTCGGTGTATTTGCCGGTAAACGGCGGTTCAGTGCCTTTCTCCCAGCAGATGTGGAATTGTTCCGGCGATAGTTTTTCCCGCCACAGCTCTAGGTCGTTTTCTAATTTAGTCATTTGGAGGCCGCACAGATAAGAGTAAGATTCGGCTATTGTACGCGTTGTGACTAGTATCGGTAAGCGTCTACGACGGGGTGCAAAACGTCCGGACTTGCATATATTATAAAATTCTAATATTCTACGGTTCGGTGGTTTCGGAGCGTACACAACAATAACCAGGCGCTTAGCGCGCAGCTTCGAAACGCTTTAATCAACGTATCAGAGAGGTTATAGTCATGGCGAAAATTGTAATTCTAGGAGCCGGCATAGGCGGCGTGCCTATGGCATACGAAATGCGGGAATTGCTCGGTAAAGAACACGAAGTCGTGGTGATTTCGGATTCTCCAACGTTTCATTTCGTGCCCTCCAATCCATGGGTGCCGCCAAAGTGGCGTAAACCGGAAGAATTAAAAATCGAGCTGGCGCCGGTCATGGCCAAAAAAGGTATCAATTTTATTCAAAAAGCGGCGGTCAAGGTCGACCCGCCCGGCAACAAAGTGGATTTGGCCGATGGCACTTCAGTGGAATACGATTATCTGGTCATTGCGACCGGTCCACGTCTGGCTTTCGACGAAGTGCCGGGATTAGGCCCGCACGGCGGTTTTACTTCTTCGGTGTGTCATGTGGATCACGCGGCATTGGCCGCCGACGATTGGGAGCGCTTCATGGCTGATCCCGGTCCTATCGTAATCGGTGCGGTGCAAGGCGCGTCGTGTTTCGGACCCGCTTACGAGTACATGATGATTATCGAAACCGAGCTGCGGAAACGCAAGATTCGCGACAAAGTGCCTATGACCTTCGTTACCTCGGAGCCCTACATCGGCCATTTAGGCTTGGGCGGCGTGGGCGATACCAAAGGTATGCTGGAAAGCGTGTTACGCGACAAAACCATACGCTGGATAACCAACGCCAAGGTCGAACGCATCGAATCGGGCATGATGTATGTGACCGAAGTCGACGATGACGGCAACGAAAAGAAAAAGCACGAACTGCCGTTCAAGCATTCGATGATGTTGCCGGCATTTACCGGCGTGGACGCGGTGCGCAATTGTGGTGTCGAAGGCTTAACCAATCCGCGCGGTTTCGTAGTGGTGGATCAACACCAACGCAACCCGACCTTTAAAAACATTTATTCGGTCGGCGTGTGCGTGGCGCTGCCGCCGGTCGAAAAAACTCCGGTACCTACCGGTACCCCTAAAACCGGTTACATGATCGAATCCATGGTTACCGCGACCGCGCATAACATCCGCGACGAACTGGCAGGTAAAGAACCGTCGGATATTCCGAGTTTAAGCGCATTGTGTTTAGCGGATTTGGGCGATACCGGCGTCGCATTTCTGGCCGTCCCGCAGATTCCGCCGCGTAACACAACCTGGTCCAATCACGGCAAATGGGTGCACTTGGCCAAAATTGCATTCGAAAAATATTTTATGCGCAAAGTCAGAAAGGGCATCAGCGAACCGTTTTACGAGCGGATGATGCTGAAATTTATGGGCGTGGTCCGCTTGAAATAGGAGGCGATAATGTCTATCGACCGTTTAGTGATGGCGTTTGCCGGTAGCTTCATATTACTGAGCTTGGCGCTGGCGCATTGGCATTCGCCCAATTGGTTATGGTTTACCGCGTTCGTGGGAGCCAATTTGCTGCAAGCGGCATTCACCGGCTTTTGCCCGTTGGCGATAGTGCTGAAAAAGTTTGGAGTCAAATCGGGCTGTGCGTTTTAACGGCTTGATACGTTGGAACTAAATAAAAACACATATGTCGTAGAGTCGGGAGATAGTAAGCATTCGGCAGTACCCGGGGAAACTCGAAAGGCTGCCGGATTTTTTTACCGGGTTTGAGGCGCGGGCGTATTCCCCCTAATAGCGTTCCGTCGCAAAACCGCTGCCATGCCAGCACAAACACTCGGCCCGGTCCTTTTTCCAGTCGGCGAGCACCCAACGTTGCGCCGGAACCCCGTCAATAATCAGTTCATGTTTTGCCGGCCGGTGAGTATGGCCGTGTATCAATACCGAGCACCCGAATTGGCGCATTGCTTGTTCTACGGTTTGCGGATTGACGTCCATAATTTCCGCCGACTTTTGCCGTTTGTGCCAATAGCTGCGCAAGCGGTACCATCTAGCTGCCAGCAAGCGTAGCCATAAGGGTTTGCTCAACACTGCTTGTTGCCACTCCGGGCTACGGGATTTGGCCCGAAAAGCTTGATAAGGCACATCGTCGCTGCATAGCAAGTCGCCGTGGGTCAATAAGGTGCGTCGGCCGTTCAAGTCGATCAGTTCATAGTCGCCTAATAGCTTTACCCCGGTTTCGGCCGCAAAACGTTGGCTCAGCAGGAAATCCCGGTTGCCCAACATCAAATACACCGCAGTGCCGCTGGCAACCAGCGTGTTGAGAGCCCGCTTGACCGGCTGGATGGGCGGCGTATTGTCGTCATCGCCTATCCAGGCGTCGAATAAATCGCCCAGAATGTAAAGCGCTCGGGCTCTGGGGGCGCGGGACGCTAGAAACTCCAGAAAGCGCCGAGTGATCTCGGTTTTTTCCAGGGAGAGGTGCAAATCGGAGATGAATAAAATTTCGCGTTTCAAGACCGCAAATGAATAAGGGGGAGAAACGCCGGACCGGCGCCTACCGATCCGGCCATGGCATTATTGAACGAGTTCGGCTTTCTCGATCACGATGTCGGTTTTGGGTACGTCTTGGTGCATGCCGCGGTTGCCGGTCGGTTGCTTGGCCATTTCGTCGACTACGTCCATGCCTTCGACGACTTCGCCGAAAACCGCGTAGCCCCAGCCGCTGGGAGTTGCCGAAGTAAAGTCCAGAAAACTGTTGTCTTTGTAGTTGATGAAAAACTGTGCAGTGGCGGAATGTGGATCGTTGGTGCGAGCCATCGCCAGCGTGCCGCGTTTGTTTTTCAGGCCGTTGTCCGCTTCGTTTTTGATAGGCGCTTGGGTGGTTTTTTGCTCGAAGCCGGTGTCGAAACCGCCGCCTTGGGCCATGAAGTCTTTGATGACGCGGTGAAAGATCGTGCCGTCGTAGAAACCGCTTTTGACGTATTCGATAAAGTTGGCCGTGGTGACCGGCGCTTTGGCGGTGTCCAGTTGGATGACGACAGCGCCCAAACTAGTGGTCAGTTTGACTTTGGTGGGTGTATCGGACATTGATTTTTCCGTTGCAAATAAAAGGGTTGAAGACAAAAACAGCATCAAAAAAGCAGGCAATCTCAGCATGTAAAGCTCCTTGTGTTCGCTGCAAGCCACGAATTCTAGGTGTTTTCGGCTTGAAAGAGAAGCCACAACCTTGATAGATTGCCGGGTCTTTAGCTGTATTCCACTTTCCCCAACATGTTGAAAATCTATAACACCCTCACTCGAAGCAAGCAGGAATTCGTGCCGCGCCAACCCGGCAAAGTCGGCATGTACGTCTGCGGCATGACGGTATACGACTACTGCCATATCGGCCACGCCCGCGTGATGGTGGTTTTCGATACCGTGGCCCGCTATCTGCGTCATGCCGGTTACCAATTAACCTATGTGCGTAATGTCACCGATATCGACGACAAAATTATCCAGCGCGCCCATCAAAACGGCGAGGACTTCAGCGCGTTAACCGAGCGCTTCATCGCCGCGATGCACGAAGACGAGCGGGCTTTGTCGGTACTGCCGCCGGATATCGAACCCAGAGCCACAAGTTCCATTGGCGACATAATTTCGATGATCGAAACATTGATTGATAACAATTATGCCTACGTCGGCAGCAACGGCGACGTGTTTTACAGCGTGAGCAAGTTCGAGGGCTACGGCAAATTGTCCGGTAAAAACACCGAGGATTTGAACGCCGGCGAGCGGGTCGACGTTGACAATGCCAAGCGCGACCCCTTGGATTTCGTGTTGTGGAAAATGGCCAAACCCGGCGAGCCGTATTGGGATTCGCCTTGGGGCCAAGGGCGACCCGGCTGGCATATCGAATGCTCGGCCATGTCCACGTGCTGCTTGGGCAATCATTTCGACATCCATGGCGGCGGCATGGATTTGCAGTTTCCGCACCACGAAAACGAAATTGCCCAATCCGAAGGCGCTACCGGCGAGCCGTTCGTCAATTACTGGATGCATAACGGCTTCGTGCGGGTAAACGAAGAGAAAATGTCCAAATCCTTGGGCAATTTTTTCACGGTGCGCGAGGTACTGAAGCAATACCGGCCTGAAGTGATCCGCTTTTTTATTTTGTCCAGCCACTACCGCAGCCCGCTGAACTACGCCGACGAGCAATTGGATGAAGCGGGCGCTGCTTTGACCCGCTTGTATACCGCCTTGCGTGGCGTGGAAATAGGCGAATCGGTAATCGACGCCGACTACAAACTGCGTTTCGAACAAGCCATGGACGACGATTTCAATACCCCGCTGGCGCTTTCGGTGTTGTTCGACCTGGCAAGGGAACTCAACAAAGCCAGCGACAAAGCCGGGTTGGCCGCTACCTTAAAGGGTTTGGCTTGCATCCTCGGTTTGTTGCAAGACGATCCTGAACAATTTTTAAAAGGCAGCGGCTTGGACAGCGGATTGTCGGAAACGGACATCGATGCGCAAATCGCCGCGCGCAAAGTCGCTAAAGCCAACAAGGATTGGGCGCAAGCCGACGCGATTCGCGACCGGTTAAAACAGCAAGGCATACTATTGGAAGACGTAGCCGGCGGTAACACCATTTGGCGGCGGGAAAATTAAGGAACAGTCATGACGGAAATGAAAGATAAACCGCTCAGCCGGTTTTTAGACGAATTGGCCGGCAAACAAGCCACGCCGGGCGGCGGCAGCGCCGCGGCGTTGATGGGCGCGCAAGCGGCTGCGCTGGTGAGCATGGTGTGCAACTTGACCATAGGCAAGCCTAAATACGCCGAAGTCGAGGCGGAACTGGTCGCCTTATTGCGCGAATCCGAGCAACTCCGGGAAGACTTGACCGGCATGATCAAAGCCGACATAGAGGTATTCGACCGGTTAATGGCCTGTTACGCCTTGCCCAAAGCCGGCGACGCCGAAAAAGCCGTCCGCAACGCGCAAATTCAAGCGGCCTTGCGGGTAGCCACCGAGGTGCCGTTAGCCTGTGCCGGGGCGTGTGCAAAAGCGATAGCCTTGAGCCGGGTCGCGGCGGAAAAAGGCAATTTAGGTGTGATCAGCGACGCCGGCGTGGCGGTGATGGCCGCTTATGCCGGCTTGAAAAGTGCGGCTTTGAATGTGCAAATCAACGCCGCTGCCTTGAAAGACCGGGCGTTTGCCGAGGCCAAGTTGGCCGAGCTGGACGAGATTATGCGCCATGCGGAGGACGAGTCCGGCGCCGTGTACCGCATCGTTCAGGCTAAGTTGTAAGCTTCGATTTCCCCTTCCCAAGTCAGTGGCAAGCATCACCCGCTTGCTACTGCAGTGTTTTGTTTCCCCGCTAATGTTGTTTTAGCAGAGTTTGACCTGGCTGGGGTCAGGCCATGCCCGCTTGCCGCCAGCCGCGGCTGAGCAGGCGAACGCAAAAGGGTTTGTGACGGTGGACAAATTTTGATCTTTGTCTAGGCTTAGCCGCTGTGATACCGAGCTCAAAACGTGTTTAATTCGCAACTTCGCGCGACCGGTTTTGCCCGGGGCACCCATCTCTACTTAGCATAGGAGTTAGCATGAAAATCGGCAGCAGAAAACGGGCTAACGGTTCGGCCGACACCTTAGCTAAGCCGGTATTGACCGCATTCGCATTGGAGCCGCGCTTGTTTTTCGACGGCGCTGCGGCGGCGACGGCCGATGCGGCCGTAGACGCCCAGACCGTTACCGACAGCGGCACGCAGGGCAACGATATGCAAACTTTGCTGGACGCGGCCGCGAGTTACGCTCCAGCCGTTTCGGAAAGCGGCGAATCGCGCAACGAAATATTGTTCATCGAAAGCAACGTGGCCGATTACCAAACCTTGCTGGCCGGCGCGGTCAGCGGTATCGAAGTTCACCTGTTGGATGCCGGACAAAACGGCTTGGCGCAAATCGCGGATATTTTGGACGGACGAACCGGCATAGACGCCATCCACATCGTTTCGCACGGTTCCGCGGCTAATGTAGAACTCGGCTCGCTCGATCTTAGCAACGACACTATTGCAGATCACGCCGACGCCTTGCGGCAAATCGGCAGCGCGTTGAGCGCTGACGCCGATATTTTGCTGTACGGCTGCGATATTGCCGAAGGCAGCGCCGGTGCGGCGTTAGTAAACGCCATCGCGCAATACACCGGCGCTGACGTGGCGGCGAGTAGCGACATTACCGGGAACGCGACCCTCGGAGGCGATTGGAAATTGGAATATCAGACCGGCGCGGTGGAAATACCGCTGGTTTTTTCCGCAACGGCTCAGCAAACCTACGCTTACGTGCTGGCCGCGTTTACCGAAAACTTCGATTGGAGCTTTGGCGAAAGCCAGTACATTGTCGATTCGGATGGCGGAACAACCGAGCCGTCTACTTACGATTTTACCGCCAGCGGCGCTACGTTCAGATTAACCGCCGCCAGTAATGGCGACGGAACTGCGATCCGGTTTTTTTCGCAGTTTGGGGAAGGTAACACTGATTCATTGACGATCGATTCCGGTGGCGGCTCCCCTGTTCATGATACCGGTACCACCGAAGTAGTTAAATTTTCCAAAGCGGACGGCAGTTCTTGGAAGTTGGGTTCAATCTGGGTCGATTTAGTCAACTCGGCCAACGTTACCCTGACCGCGAAATTGTCGGGGAGCACCGTTGCTACGCAGACAGTTACCAGTAGCGGCGGCACAACGGTCAATTTTAGCAACGTGACTCTGGACACCTTGGAGATCAGTGGCACCGATTTTAATAACCTTACGATCGATACCCTGACAGGCGACACGACAGCTGCTGCTCCGGTGAACGCCACGTCCACCGTCACCGCCGGTGCGGGTTCGGAAGCGTCCAGTTTCGGCACCACCGCAACCTCGTCCGGCACCGCCGTAAATTTGCTGGATTTTACCGTTAGCGATGCCGGTACGTCCGACGGGGTAGCGACTACCATCAGCGCATTCACGGTTGACGTCTCCGGTACCACCACCGACGCCGAACGCGCCAACATGGTATTCCTGCTAAACGGCCCCGATGCCAGCAACGTGCAGGGGACATACGATTCTGGGACCGACAAAATCACCTTTTCGAGTCTGAGTCTATCCATTGCGGACGGCGGCTCCGAGACGTATACCATCAGCGCCTATTACAACGACAGTACCTCGAGTAACGACATCACCGACGGTCATACATTAATTCTTTCGACCAACGCTTCCGCTTTTACCACCGGTTCGGGCAGTTCGACCATGGCGGCCAGCCAAGCGAACGTGACTAACGGTTCCGGCGCGGCTGTCGACGTGACGGCTACGCAATTGGTGTTTTCGCAAAATCCATCCGCGACGGTTACCAGCGGTAGTACTTTCGGTACGCAGCCGATTGTGATGGCCGTGGATGCACGCGGCAATCTTGATACCGGTTATACCTCAAATGTCTCGCTTAGCGAAAACGGTAGCGGTATTTTAGGCGGTACCGCCACGCTAGCAGCAAGTGCCGGGATCGCTACGTTTACCAACATCAGTTATACCTCTGCATCGGATGCCGACGCCAATTTCACGCTGAGCGCATCCAGCGGATCGTTGACCGGTGCTACCTCCACTACCATCAATCCGGACGTAGTGGCGACTCGATTGATTTTCAGCACCCAGCCTGCGCCGACCGCTATTAGCAGCGGCGTGTCCACCGGTTTTTCGACGGTACCGGTCGTCAGCGCAGTTGACGCCAATGGTCTCGTCGATACCGATTATGCGACCAACCTGGTATTGTCAGTCACCGATCCCAACGACGGTACCGTAGACGGCACAGTCAACAGTCTTAGCGTCAGCTCCGGCGATCAGGACGGGACGGGAACCACGGTTACTTTGTCGACTGCCAGTACCGGCGCAACCTACGTCAACGGGGTGGCGACTTTTACCGGTTTGGCTCTGCAATATACCAATTCCGGCAGTTCCAACACGCTGGCGTTGCGCGCGACATCCGGCGGATTGACCGCCGCCAATAGCAGCAGCATCACGTCCACCGCGAATAGCACCCCGGTAATTACTTCCAACGGCGGCGGCGCCACCGCCTCGGTCAACGTAGCCGAAAACGGCACGGCCGTCACGACCGTAACCGCGACCGACGCCGACAGCGGCGATACCTTGACTTACTCGATTAGCGGCGGCGCCGACGCCGCTAGCTTCAGCATCAACAGCAGTACCGGGGTGCTGAGTTTTCTATCGGCGCCGGATTTCGAAAATCCGACCGACTCCGGTACGGATAACGTTTACGACGTGCAGGTGCAAGTCAGCGACGGCACCGCCTCGGATACTCAGGATATTGCGGTCACCGTTACCGAGGTCAACGAATTTACACCGACGATTACCTCGGACGGAGGTGGCGCTTCGGCGTCGGTTTCCATTACGGAAAACACCACGGCGGTAACAACGGTGACCGCTACCGACTCGGATACCGGGCAGACCTTGAGCTACTCGATAAGCGGCGGAGCCGACGCCGCGGAATTCAGCATCAACAGTTCGACCGGTGCGTTGACGTTCCAAGCGGCGCCCGACTACGAAAATCCGACCGATGCCAATACCGATAACGTTTACCAAGTCGAAGTGCAAGTCAGCGACGGTAGCAACACCGATACCCAAACCCTTTCGATTTCGGTAATCAACGACAACGACAATAGCCCGGTCATTTCCAATTTAAACGGGGACAGCGTGGCTTGGGCCGGAGTCGGCAATACCGTGTTGTTGGACAGCGGAACAGTGGCTTCGGCCAGCGATGCCGACAACGACGTCAGCGATTGGAACAACGGCACGTTGACTGTGCAACGGGCCGGCGGGGCTTGGTCGCAAGACCTGTTCGACTTTAACCAGACAGGCTATACGGTCAATGGGTCGGACTTGGAAGACGGCGGCAGCGCGTTTGCCAGTTTTACGAATAGCGGCGGCACCCTTAGTATCAGCTTCAACGGCGGAGCCACTACGGCGCTGGTCTCTGCGGTGTTAAACGGCATTACCTACCGTAACGATACGCCGGCCGGCGATGCGACTATCCGTTTCAGCCTGTCCGACGGCACTACGACGGACATTGCGGATGTGACGGTGGCCACCGATTCCATCTATGTCACTAATACTAGCGATACCGCGACGATAGATCTAACCGACGGCGTCAGTTTTTCCGAAGCGATCGCTATCGCCGCCGCCGATGTCAGCGGTAGCCAAACTCTGGTGCTGGACAGCTCGCTGGCCGGGCAATCGATTTCAACGTCGGCCGCAACCAGCTTGGGCGAAAACCTTGCTATCGATGCCGATTCCGCGAGCAGCGCCACTCTGGCCGGCGACGGCAGTTTGAGCATCGATTCCGGCTTTGCGCTGAGTCTGAGCAACGGTGTCGGCGATAGCCTGACCGTCGCCACGGCGCTGAGCGGCAGTGGTGGGATAAGTAAGGTCGGGGCGGGGTCGGTAACGCTATCGGGCAGCAATGGTTACACAGGCACGACTACGATTTCGGCCGGTACGCTGGAGGTCTCAGGCGGGGCGGCTATCGGCAATAGTAGTGCCGTCGCCATGTCGAGCGGCTCCAGCTTAGTCTTGTCGGCCAGCGAGAGCATCGGTACGTTGTCGGGCGACGGCACTATCGATTTGGCTAGCAATACGCTGACTACCGGGTTGACCACCGGCGTCGATACCACCTTCTCCGGTAAAATTACCGGTAGCGGCGGTTTGGTCGTCTCCGGCGGCGTTAGCAATACCGGCAGCATCACGCTGGACGGTATCACCAGCGATTACAGCGGCGATACCACCGTGATCAATTACGGTATCTTGAAGGTCAGCGGCGGGTCGGCGCTGTCCGACGCCAGCATTCTTAGGGTCAACGGCCACGGCACTTTCGCGCTGCTGGGCGACGAAACTATCGGCGGTCTGTTCGGCAATAATGCGGCAGGATCCGTTGCGTTGGGGATATATTCCTTAACCGTCGCACAAAGCGCGGATTTGGAACTGCAAGGGGTTATTTCCGGTAGCGGTAACTTAATCAAGAGCGGCAGCGGCGTGCTGACCCTGTCAGGCAGCAACACCTATTCCGGCGTGAGCAGCGTAAGCGGCGGCACGTTGTCGATAGCCGACGACAGCAACTTGGGGACGGGAACCGTGCAGCTGAACGGCGGTACCCTCTCGCTGACCGGAGCTACCACTGTCGATAACAGCATCAGCTTAGGCAGCAGCGGCGGTACCGTGGACAACAGTGCGGCTGCGACCTTGTCCGGGGACATCGCCGGTTCGGGTTTGTTCACAAAAGCCGGCGCGGAAACCCTGAGCTTGTCCGGCACGTCCAACAGCTATTCCGGGGGCTTGGCCGTGACCGCCGGTACTCTGAGCGGCACGACTTCGACATTGCTGGGAAACATTAGCAACGACGGTACCGTAGAGTTCAATCAAAGCGCGACCGGTACTTTTTCCGGCAACATCAGCGGGACGGGCAGCTTGACGAAAACCGGAAGCGGCACGGTCACGTTAAGCGGGACCAATACCTATACCGGCAGTACCACGATTTCGGCCGGCACGTTGGCGGTGACCGGTTCGGCCATTGCCGATACCGGCACCGTAACCGTGGATACCGGCGCAACGTTCAGAGTAGACGGTAACGAAACCGTCGCCGGGATTACCGGCTTGGGCACGGTCAATCTGAACGGCTTCACTTTAACCGTACAACAAGCGGCCGACGCGACCTTCGACGGTGACATAAACGGTAGCGGCGGTTTCACTAAAACCGGCAGTGGTCTGTTGTCGTTGGCCGGGACCAACTCGTATACCGGGACCACTACGATCAGCGCCGGTACCTTGCAAGTCGATAACCTCAGCTCCGCGGCGTTGGCTCTGGACGGCGGAACCCTGAAAACCAACACATCGACCTCATTAAGTTACAGCGGCGGAGTCTCCGTCGGCGCCGGCGGTGGTACATTCGATCTGTCCAACGGTTCGATTTTCTTGTCCGGCGCCCTGAGCGGCTCGGGTTCCGTCAGCGTTAATTCAACCGTCGGTGGCAATGTTTTGTCGCTGCAAAGCAATAACAGCAGCTATAGCGGCACTACCACGCTCAATAACGGCATCATCGAAGTGGGCCACGACTCGGCGTTAGGCAGCGGCGGGTTAAATATCAACGGCGGCAAGATTCGCGCAAGATTAACTACCGCTCGCACCTTGGCGAACGATCTGACCTTGGGCGGTACGATGACGATGTCCGGCAGCGCCGGCCTGACGTTTACCGGGGCGGTGGATCTGGGCGGCGCTACGCGGACGATCAACAATACCATTAGCGCCGGGCTGACATTCGGCGGCACGATCGCTAACGGCGGTATCGTTTTTAACAGCGTCGGCACCGGCAACATCACACTAAGCGGCAATAATACCTATTCCGGTACAACAACGGTTTCCGGCGGGATATTGACAATAGGCAGCAATTCGGCCTTGGGCGACAGCAGCGCCGGCACCACGGTGTCCTCCGGCGCGGCGCTCAAGTTCGGCGGAAGCTATACCATCGCCGAAGACCTGACCTTAACCGGCACAGGCGTGTCGAACGGCGGCGCCCTGTTGGTTACCACCAGCGGTAGCGCCATATCCGCCGGCGTGAGCGGTTCGGTTGCCTTGGCCGGCAACACGACGATCAATGCCGGTACCGACACGGCTCTGACGCTATCGGGGGTGGTAAGCGGAAGTTCAACGTTGACCAAAATCGGCGATGGCCGGCTGACCCTGCAAGGCGACAACGGCAGTTTTAGCGGCGCTATCGTGGTCAGTGCCGGCGTACTGGATGTCGGGCACGACAATGCGCTCGGTAACAGCAGCGGCGACACCACTATCGCCAGCGGTGCGCAGCTACGGGTATCAGGGCGGACGCTGAACGAGAACCTGACTATCGCCGGCACCGGCATTAGCGGTTCATCTGGCGCGATTTCGATAGCCGCTGCCAGTAGCACGGCGAGCTTGAACGGTGCCGTCACAATGAGCGCCGATTCGACGCTGTATGTCGAATCCGATTCGACTTTGACCTTGAACGGTACGCTATCGGGTAGCGCCGGTTTGAGTAAATCCGGCAGCGGCACGCTGGCCTTGGCCGGTGCGGCGAGTTACACCGGTGCCACCGTAGTATCCGCCGGTACATTGATAGCGGACGGCGCCCTCAGCGGCACATCCGCTATTACGGTAGACAACGGCGCAACGCTGGGCGGTAGCGGTACGCTGTTTGGCTCCGGTTCGACCAATACCTTGACTGTCAACGGAACCTTGGCGCCGGGCGCGGCCGGCGGCGGTTTCGGCGCCTTGACCGTGCAGGGCAATCTGGTATTCGGCGCCGGCGCCACTTTTGCCGCCGACATCGGCGGCGACAGCATCGGCAGTAGTTACGACGTTGTCGCGGTCGACGGCAGCGTGACGATAGACGGTAGCACCATCTTAAGTCTTAACTACAGCGTCACCTCGCCGGCCAGCGGCGAAAGTTATCGGTTGATTAGCAAAAGCGGCGCTGCTGCGATTACCGGAACCTTCTCCGGCTTAACCGAAGGCGGCACCACGACTCAGGGCAGCACACTGCTGACGGCATATTATGCCGCCACCGACGCGGGTGCTACGTCCGGCGGTAACGAATTCATGCTGCAAGCGCCGATAGATCAGCCGCCGACGCTGGATTTGAACGGTGCCGACAGCGGCACCGGCAATACTGTCGCATTGGCCGATGCCGGCAGCGGCTTGGCCGACGTTGCCAACGCCACCGTGACCGACGGCGAGGGCGATTGGAATAACGGCACCTTAACCGTGCAACGCGTCACCGGCGGCAGCGCGGACGGCAGCAGCAACGACGCGTTTAATTTTCTGAGCGACGCCGGACTGACTGCGACCGGCAGTATCAGCCAGGGTTCGGACAGCAGCGGTACCTTATCCGAAGGCGCCACCCAATTCGCCACTTGGGCTTATACCAGCAGCAGCGGTAGCTTGGTCGTCACCTTCGCCGGCGACGGCAGTGCGACGACGGCGCGGGTACAAGCCTTGATGCGCAGCATAGGCTATAGCAATGCCACGCCTTACGGCGATGCCACCATCCGGTTTACCTTGACCGACAAATACGTTGCGAACGAAGTCACCGCGGATGTTACGGTCACCAGCTCCACCATCTACGTCGACCAAAGCAACGACGAAGCCGACGGCGATGCCGCCGACGGTTTCAGCTTGCGCGAGGCCGTCAGTCGGGCCAACAACCAGTCCGGTGCCGAAACCATCGTGTTCGGCAGCGCCTTGGGTGGACAAACCATCACGCTGGGCTCCGATTTATTTTTGGAAGACGGCCTGAGCTTGAATGCAGACGCCGCGGATGGTTTGATCATAGCCGGTGCTACGCTCACGCTGGATATAGACGCTACCGTGAATGTCAGTAATGGCAGCGGCGATACGCTAACGGTCAGTTCCGTCATCACCGACGACGGTCTCAATGCCGGCAGTTTGACCAAGTCCGGTAGCGGCACTCTGGTGTTATCGGGCAGCAACAGTTATCTAGGCAGCACGACGGTATCCGCCGGTAGCTTATCGGTCGCTTCCGACAGCAATCTGGGCAACGGTAGCTTGAGTTTGAGCACCGGTACCACGCTGCAAGTGACCGGTGCCGGCACCATCGACAATGTTATTGCGCTGACCGGCGACGCTACCTTGAACATCGCTGCCGATACTGTGTTGTCCGGCCTATTGACGGGCAGTTCCGAATTGACTAAAACCGGCTCCGGCGAATTGGATTTGACCCATGCCGGCAACGAAACCGGCTTTACCGGCGGTATCACCGTGACTAGCGGACTGGTCGCGGCGAGCAGCGACGACGCCATGGTCGGCGGCACGATTACCCTGGACGGCGGTGCGTTAGGCGTAACTACCGCCGGCAGCGGGACGGTATACGACAACAGCTTGGTACTGGGTAATGCCAACGGCAATCTAACCACCAGTCATTCATTTTCGGTGTCCGGTGACATTTCAGGTAGCGGGACATTGAATGCAACCGGTAGCGGCACCGTAATTTTATCCGGCACCAATTCCTATTCGGGCGGTACTTTTCTGTCCAACGGCACCCTCAGTGTGACCGACGGCAATAATTTAGGCAGCGGCGACGTGACATTGAATAGCGGCACGCTGCAGATAACCGGCAACGCAGTCACCGTCTCGCAAAATATTGACATGGGCAGCAGCGGCGCGTCTATATCCAATGCTAACGCAGTAACACTGTCCGGAACGCTGACCGGCACCGGCTCGCTGCTGAAAGTTGGCGCCGGCGCGTTGACTCTGAGCGGATCCGACAATGCCTCCAATTACAACGGGGACATTACGGTTCGCGAAGGCGCTTTGGCGGTAGCGGACGACGCCAATTTGACTTCCGGTCTGTTGACGCTGAACGGTGGTCAGTTGACCCTGACCGGAACCGCGGCGGATATCGACAACGCAATCGCTATCGGTGTTGACGGCGGTACGCTAAGCAATGCCGACACAGCGGAAATTTCCGGCGTTTTGTCGGGCCAGGGCCTGGTCAAAACGGGGGCAGGGGTGTTGACCTTAAGTGGTGCCAATAGCGCTTACGCCGGAGGCATGCAGGTGACCGCAGGCGGCATTAGCATAGCCGATGCCGCCGGTTTGGGAAGCGGCAGCTTGACGTTCAGCGGCGGTGCTTCGCTGCTGGTGACCGGGACTACCACGATCGGTAACGCCATCGTGCTGGCGCAAACCAGCGGCAGTAATACCGAAGTCAACGTTAGCAACGCTGGCGATACTGCGACGCTGAGCGGTAGCGTGACTACCAGCGGCACCGGCAATCAAGGTTTGCTGAAGTCGGGCGCGGGCGGGATGACCTTGGCGGATACGGTGGGTTTCGCCGGCGATTTCGTGGTGATCGAAGATGGCTTGCTCAGCGTGGCTGCGACAGGCTCCCTGGCCGGTAGCGCCGGCATCAAAACCAGCGGAAGCGGTGACCGTTCTTTAACGATTACAGGCACCGGTACTTTGGCGAACAACATCGTCATCGACACTAACCTGAGCATCAGCAACGATGCTACGGTTACGCTCAGCGGTACCATCAGCAAGGCGAGCTTGACGACTCGCAATGTCACTAAATCGGGCGCCGGCAATCTGACCTTGAGCGGTTCCAACAGTTTTGATGCTACCACGGTACAAGCCGGTACGTTGACGGTCGCCGATGCCGATAATCTCGGTTCGGGCAATGTGACCTTATCCGGCGGGGCCACTTTGGCGGTCACCGGCAGCGGGGCCGTGACTATCGACAGAAACATCACGCTGGCGACCGGTGGCGGTGCGGTGAATTATGGTAATACCGCCAGTGGCGATCTTTTGACCTTATCCGGCACGATCGCCGGAGATTCCGGTGCAGCCTTCAGCAAAGACGGCGATGGGGCAGTGGTATTATCCGGCAGCAATAGCTTTTTGGGCAGCACCGCGGTCAATGCCGGAACGTTAATTTTGTCCGGCGGTGCGGCGATTGCAGACCCGACTTCGGCCTCCAGTGTCAATACCGGGTCGGTAACCGTGCAATCCGGCGCCACGCTGGAATTAGCCTCCAACGAAACCCTAGGCTCGCTGGCCGGTGCCGGTAGCGTCGCACTGGGCAGCTCGGATTTAACGCTTAACCAATATCAGGCGACGACGTTTTCCGGTTCGATTAGCGGCAGCGGCATGTTGATCAAACAGGGCAGCGAAACGCTAACCTTATCCGGCAGCAATAGTTTTAGCGGCGGCACCCAAGTGGCTGCCGGCGGTTTGTCCCTGTCCGGCGGCGCGGCGTTACACGATAGCGCCGCCCTGCAAATCGACTCGGGCTCTACCCTTACTTTAGACAGCGATGAAACCGTCGGCAGTGCGAGCGGCGGCGGCAATATCGATTTGAACGGAGGCAGTTTAACCGTCAACCAAAGCGCAGACGCCAGTTTGAGCGGTACGGTCAGCGGCGGCGGCGGCTTGATCAAGCAGGGCGGCAGTGCCCTGACTTTGACCGGCAGCAATACGTTCTCCGGCGGTATAGCGGTAACAGCCGGTGCCCTGGGTGTGTCCGGCGACGACAATCTGGGCAGCGGTAGCGTCAGTTTAGACGGCGCCTCCCTGATTTTTACCGGCAGCGGCCAAACGCTGAGCAACGCCATGGTACTGGCCGCCGGCGGCGGCACTTTGCAAAACGCAAACAGCGCTACCTTATCCGGTGTGATTAGCGGAAGCGGTGACTTGACTAAAGCCGGGGCCGGTTTGCTGGCGTTGTCCGGCGTTAACACCTACAGCGGCAGCACCAGCGTGGCCGCCGGCACCCTGGCGGTCAACGGCAGTTTGACCGGTAGCGGAGCGGTCGGCGTTCAATCCGGTGCGACGCTGGCCGGTAGCGGCAGTATCAATGCTGCCACGACTGTAAATTCCGGTGCTTATGTAGCGCCGGGGAACAGCCTGGGCGTCTTAAGCTTGGGGAACGGCGTCGTCATCGCCGGCACCTTAAGCGCGGAATTAAACGGTACCAGTGCCGGAAGCGGATACGACCAATTGGCAGTTACCGGCAGCGTGGACTTGACCGGCTCCAGTCTGTCGGCCAGTGTAGGTTATAGCGCCAGCGTCGGCGATCAATTCGTCATTATCGATAACGACGGTTCCGATCTTGTAACTGGTATCTTTGCCGGACTGAGCGAGGGGGCGGTATACAGTACCGGCGGCTACGATTTGCTGGTCAGCTATAGCGGCGGAGACGGAAACGACGTGGTGTTGACTGTACAAAACCACGCGCCGACCCTAAACGCCGGCACCGATTACAGTTTTTCGACTACAGACGAAGATACCCAGAGCAGCGCGGTCACTGTCTCGGCGATATTATCCAACGCCGGGCACAGCGATGAGGATAACGGCGCGCTTAGCGGTATCGCAGTGCAAGCGACCAGCGGCAACGGCGTTTGGCAATATTCCACCGACGGCGTCAGTTGGCAAGGTTTCGGCAGCGTATCGACCAATAGCGCCTTACTGTTGGATGCGGCCAGTCAGGTGCGCTACGTGCCGGACGGCGCAAACGGCGAGTCCGCCGGTTTCACTTATCTGGCTTGGGATCAAACCGGCGGTAGTGCGTCGACCAACACCACGCCTAGCGCCGCGGATACCTCGGCGACAGGCGGTGACAGCGGATTTTCCAGCAATAGTGCTACCGCGAGCATAACGGTCAGCGACGTTAACGATAGCCCGTTGCTCGACACCCCGAACCCGGCAAATTACACCGATACCTCGGCGAGCGATTCCTTTAGCGACGATAGCGGCAGCTTGTCGGCTAGCGACGTGGATAGCGGTGCCAGCCTGAGCTACGGCATTTCAGGCGGCGGCAGCACCTCCACGACCATAGGCGCGACGACTTACGACATCAGCAAGGCCGGCAGCTACGGTACCTTGTACCTCAACAGCGGCAGCGGCGCTTACGTTTTCGTGCCGGACGCGGCCGCGATCGACGGCCTCAGTGCGGATGCATCCGAAAGCTTTACCGTCACCGTTTCCGACGGCAACGCGAGCGATTCAGCTGATTATTCGGTCAATCTAACCGCGGCCAACGACATCCCGGTCATCACCTCCGACGGTGGAGCCACAAGCGCCAGTGTCAGCGTTGCCGAAAATGCCTCGGCCGTGACCACCGTCACCGCCAGCGACGCCGACAGCGGCGCCACCCTGACTTATTCGATTAGCGGCGGGGCCGATGCGGCCTTGTTCAGCATCGACGCCGACAGCGGCGAGCTCAGTTTTGTTACAGCGCCCGACTACGAAAATCCAGCCGACAGCGGGGCGGATAATGTCTACGATGTGACAGTGCAAGTGTCCGACGGCACCGACACCGATGCGCAAGCTATTGCTATCTCGGTGACAGATAGCAACGACGAAACGCCGGTCATCGGCTCGAACGGCGGTGGCGCCACGGCCGCGATCAACGTCGGCGAAAACGGCACCGCCGTCACCACCGTCAGCGCGACCGATGCAGACGCCGGCGCGACG
Source organism: Methylomonas sp. HYX-M1 (assembly GCF_040741385.1). Lineage (NCBI taxonomy): Bacteria > Pseudomonadati > Pseudomonadota > Gammaproteobacteria > Methylococcales > Methylococcaceae > Methylomonas > Methylomonas sp. HYX-M1. The sequence continues at coordinate 4,368,091 of NZ_CP160405.1, read as the reverse complement.
TTGACCTACAGCATCGTCGGCGGGGCCGACGCCGGCTTGTTCTCGATTGACTCGGCCACCGGCGTTTTGACCTTTGTGGCCGCGCCCGACTACGAAACCCCGGGCGACAGTGGCGGCGACAACGTCTACGACGTCACCGTAGAAGTCAGCGACGGCAGCCACAGCGACAGCCAGGCGATTGCAAGCACAGTAACCGACACCAACGACAACGCGCCGGTCATCGGCTCGAACGGCGGTGGCGTCACGGCCGCGATCAACGTCGGCGAAAACGGCACCGCCGTCACCACCGTCAGCGCGACCGATGCAGACGCCGGCGCGACGTTGACCTACAGCATCGTCGGCGGGGCCGACGCCGGCTTGTTCTCGATTGACTCGGCCACCGGCGTCTTGACCTTTGTGGCCGCGCCCGACTACGAAACCCCGGGCGACAGTGGCGGCGACAACGTCTACGACGTCACGGTAGAAGTCAGTGACGGCAGCCACAGCGACAGCCAGGCGATTGCAATCACAGTAACCGACACCAACGACAACGCGCCGGTCATCGGCTCGAACGGCGGTGGCGCCACGGCCGCGATCAACGTCGGCGAAAACGGCACCGCCGTCACCACCGTCAGCGCGACCGATGCAGACGCCGGCGCGACGTTGACCTACAGCATCGTCGGCGGGGCCGACGCCGGCTTGTTCTCGATTGACTCGGCCACCGGCGTCTTGACCTTTGTGGCCGCGCCCGACTACGAAACCCCAACCGACAGTGGCGGCGACAACGTCTACGACGTCACGGTAGAAGTCAGTGACGGCAGCCACAGCGACAGCCAGGCGATTGCAATCACAGTAACCGACACCAACGACAACGCGCCGGTCATCGGCTCGGACGGCGGTGGCGCCACGGCCGCGATCAACGTCGGCGAAAACGGCACCGCCGTCACCACCGTCAGCGCGACCGATGCAGACGCCGGCGCGACGTTGACCTACAGCATCGTCGGCGGGGCCGACGCCGGCCTATTCTCGATTGACTCGGCCACCGGCGTCTTGACCTTTGTGGCCGCGCCCGACTACGAAACCCCAACCGACAGCGGCAGCGACAACGTCTACGACGTCACCGTCCAAGTCAGCGACGGCAGCCACAGCGACAGCCAGGCGATTGCAATCACAGTAACCGACACCAACGACAACGCGCCGGTCATCGGCTCGAACGGCGGTGGCGCCACGGCCGCGATCAACGTCGGCGAAAACGGCACCGCCGTCACCACCGTCAGCGCGACCGACGCGGACGTGACCGACACCCTGACCTACAGCATCGCCGGCGGGGCCGACGCCAGCCTATTCGCGATAAACGCGAGCACCGGCGTCTTGACCTTCCTGACCGCGCCCGACTACGAAACCCCGGGCGACAGTGGCGGCGACAACGTCTACGACGTCACCGTCCAAGTCAGCGACGGCAGCCACAGCGACAGCCAGGCGATTGCAATCACAGTAACCGACACCAACGACAACGCGCCGGTCATCGGCTCGAACGGCGGTGGCGCTACGGCCGCGATCAACGTCGGCGAAAACGGCACCGCCGTCACCACCGTCAGCGCGACCGACGCGGACGTGACTGACACCCTGACCTACAGCATCGTCGGCGGGGCCGACGCCAGCTTGTTCTCGATTGACTCGGCCACCGGCGTCTTGACCTTTGTGGCCGCGCCCGACTACGAAACCCCAACCGACAGTGGCGGCGACAACGTCTACGACGTCACGGTAGAAGTCAGTGACGGCAGCCACAGCGACAGCCAGGCGATTGCAATCACAGTAACCGACACCAACGACAACGCGCCGGTCATCGGCTCGGACGGCGGTGGCGCCACGGCCGCGATCAACGTCGGCGAAAACGGCACCGCCGTCACCACCGTCAGCGCGACCGATGCAGACGCCGGCGCGACGTTGACCTACAGCATCGTCGGCGGGGCCGACGCCGGCCTATTCTCGATTGACTCGGCCACCGGCGTCTTGACCTTTGTGGCCGCGCCCGACTACGAAACCCCAACCGACAGTGGCGGCGACAACGTCTACGACGTCACGGTAGAAGTCAGTGACGGCAGCCACAGCGACAGCCAGGCGATTGCAATCACAGTAACCGACACCAACGACAACGCGCCGGTCATCGGCTCGGACGGCGGTGGCGCCACGGCCGCGATCAACGTCGGCGAAAACGGCACCGCCGTCACCACCGTCAGCGCGACCGATGCAGACGCCGGCGCGACGTTGACCTACAGCATCGTCGGCGGGGCCGACGCCGGCCTATTCTCGATTGACTCGGCCACCGGCGTCTTGACCTTTGTGGCCGCGCCCGACTACGAAACCCCAAGCGACAGCGGCGGCGACAACGTCTACGACGTCACGGTAGAAGTCAGCGACGGCAGCCACAGCGACAGCCAAGCGATTGCAATCACAGTAACCGACACCAACGACAACGCGCCGGTCATCGGCTCGAACGGCGGCGGCGCCACGGCAACAGTCAACATTGCAGAAAACAATACGGCCGTCACCACCGTCAGCGCGACCGACGCGGACGCCGGCGCGACGTTGACCTACAGCATCGTCGGCGGGGCAGACGCCGGCTTGTTCTCGATTGACTCGGCCACCGGCGTTTTGACCTTTGTGGCCGCGCCCGACTACGAAACCCCAACCGACAGCGGCGGCGACAACGTCTACGACGTCACGGTAGAAGTCAGCGACGGCAGCCACAGCGACAGCCAAGCGATTGCAATCACAGTAACCGACACCAACGACAACGCGCCGGTCATCGGCTCGAACGGCGGTGGCGCTACGGCCGCGATCAACGTCGGCGAAAACGGCACCGCCGTCACCACCGTCAGCGCGACCGACGCGGACGTGACCGACACCCTGACCTACAGCATCGTCGGCGGGGCCGACGCCGGCCTATTCTCGATTGACTCGGCCACCGGCGTTTTGACCTTTGTGGCCGCGCCCGACTACGAAACCCCGGGCGACAGTGGCGGCGACAACGTCTACGACGTCACCGTCCAAGTCAGCGACGGCAGCCACAGCGACAGCCAGGCCATCGCCGTAACCGTCACCGACGCCAACGAAACCGGAATCCCGACAGCGAGCGACGACAGCGGCGATGCCACGGAAGCCGGCGGCCTGAACAACAGCGAAGTCGGCAGTGTCGCCAGCGGCAACGTCCTAAGCAACGACAGCGGCAGCGGCCTCAGCATTAGTGCCGTACGCAGTGGCGGCACCGAGGGCGGCGGTACCGTCGGCAGTCTCGGCGTCGCTTTAGCCGGCCAGTACGGCAGCCTGACCCTCAACAGCGACGGCAGCTACAGCTACCTCATCGACGACAGCAACCCCGACGTCCAAGCCCTGGGCGCCGGCGCCAGCTTGACCGACCGCTTCAACTACAGCGTCAGCGACGGCAGCCTGAGCGACACCGCCGTCTTGACCGTCACCTTGCATGGCGCCAACGACCTGCCGACCCTGAGCGGCTTTGCCACCGCCATCCAAATCGACGACACCGCCAGCGCCCAGCCGTTTGCCGCCGTCAGCGTCCAAGACCTGGACGGCGACAACGTCAGCCTGAGCATCAGCTACAACGCAGCGAACGGCAGCCTCTCCGGCGCCGGCCTAAGCGGCGTCGCCGGCAGCTACACCCTGGCGGCGACCGACCCCGCCAGCCTGCAAAGCCAACTGCGCGCCCTGGTGTTCACCCCGACCGAAAACCAAACCGCGCCCGGTTCCAGCGTCGTCACCCACTTCACCCTGACCGTCAACGACGGCAGCGGCGACGGCAGCAGCGACAGCAGCAGCCAACTGACGGTCCTCTCCGTCAACGACGCCCCGGGCATCAGCGGCCTGGACGGCGACCACCTAAACTACGCGGCCAGCGACGGCATCGCGCAACTCATCGACCAAAACGGCGACGCCCTGGTCAGCGACCTCGATCCCGGCGACTTTGCCGGCGGCAGCCTGACCGTCGCGATCAGCGCCAACGGCGTGGCTGGCGAAGACGTCCTGTCCATCCGCAACCAAGGCAACGGTACAGGACAAATCGGCTATGACGGCAATAGCGTCAGCTACGGCGGCAGCGTCATCGGCAGCGTGAGCGGCGGCAGCGGCGGCAGCGACCTGGTGATCGGCCTCAACGCCAACGCCGACGCGGCAGCCGTCAGCGCCCTGCTGCACAGCATCAGTTACCGCAACCTGGACAACGCGACCGCCACCGAAAGCACCCGCACGATCCAATTCACGCTGAACGACGGCGACGGCGGCAGCAGCCAAGCCACGGCCGACGTCCAAGTCGTGCGCAACGCCGCGCCGACCGGCAGCGACCGCACAGTCAGCCTTGACGAAGACACCACCTACACCTTCGGCAGCAACGACTTCGCCTTCAGCGACCCCGACAGCGGCGACAGCCTGCAAAGTATCACCATTACCGGCCTGCCGGCGGCGGGCAGTCTGAGCCTAAACGACGTCGCAGTCACGCTCAACCAAATCATAACCGTAGCCGACATTGTGGCCGGCAAACTGCAATTCAGCCCGGCGGCGGATGGCAACGGCACGGGCTACGCCAACTTTCAATTCAAAGTCAGCGACGGCAAAAGCGACTCGACCAGCGCCTACACCCTGACCTTAGACGTCAACCCGGTTAACGACAGTCCGGTCATCGGCTCGAACGGCGGCGGCGCCACGGCAACAGTCAACATTGCAGAAAACAATACGGCCGTCACCACCGTCAGCGCGACCGACGCGGACGTGACCGACACCCTGACCTACAGCATCGTCGGCGGGGCCGACGCCGGCCTATTCTCGATTGACTCGGCCACCGGCGTTTTGACCTTTGTGGCCGCGCCCGACTACGAAACCCCGGGCGACAGTGGCGGCGACAACGTCTACGACGTCACCGTCCAAGTCAGCGACGGCAGCCACAGCGACAGCCAGGCCATCGCCGTAACCGTCACCGACGCCAACGAAACCGGAATCCCGACAGCGAGCGACGACAGCGGCGATGCCACGGAAGCCGGCGGCCTGAACAACAGCGAAGTCGGCAGTGTCGCCAGCGGCAACGTCCTAAGCAACGACAGCGGCAGCGGCCTCAGCATTAGTGCCGTACGCAGTGGCGGCACCGAGGGCGGCGGTACCGTCGGCAGTCTCGGCGTCGCTTTAGCCGGCCAGTACGGCAGCCTGACCCTCAACAGCGACGGCAGCTACAGCTACCTCATCGACGACAGCAACCCCGACGTCCAAGCCCTGGGCGCCGGCGCCAGCTTGACCGACCGCTTCAACTACAGCGTCAGCGACGGCAGCCTGAGCGACACCGCCGTCTTGACCGTCACCTTGCATGGCGCCAACGACCTGCCGACCCTGAGCGGCTTTGCCACCGCCATCCAAATCGACGACACCGCCAGCGCCCAGCCGTTTGCCGCCGTCAGCGTCCAAGACCTGGACGGCGACAACGTCAGCCTGAGCATCAGCTACAACGCAGCGAACGGCAGCCTCTCCGGCGCCGGCCTAAGCGGCGTCGCCGGCAGCTACACCCTGGCGGCGACCGACCCCGCCAGCCTGCAAAGCCAACTGCGCGCCTTGGTGTTCACCCCGACCGAAAACCAAACCGCGCCCGGTTCCAGCGTCGTCACCCACTTCACCCTGACCGTCAACGATGGCAGCGGCGACGGCAGCAGCGACAGCAGCAGCCAACTGACGGTCCTCTCCGTCAACGACGCCCCGGGCATCAGCGGCCTGGACGGCGACCACCTAAACTACGCGGCCAGCGACGGCATCGCGCAACTCATCGACCAAAACGGCGACGCCCTGGTCAGCGACCTCGATCCCGGCGACTTTGCCGGCGGCAGCCTGACCGTCGCGATCAGCGCCAACGGTGTGGCTGGCGAAGACGTCCTGTCCATCCGCAACCAAGGCAACGGTACAGGACAAATCGGCTATGACGGCAGTAGCGTCAGCTACGGCGGCAGCGTCATCGGCAGCGTGAGCGGCGGCAGCGGCGGCAGCGACCTGGTGATCGGCCTCAACGCCAACGCCGACGCGGCAGCCGTCAGCGCCCTGCTGCACAGCATCAGTTACCGCAACCTGGACAACGCGACCGCCACCGAAAGCACCCGCACGATCCAATTCACGCTGAACGACGGCGACGGCGGCAGCAGCCAAGCCACGGCCGACGTCCAAGTCGTGCGCAACGCCGCGCCGACCGGCAGCGACCGTACAGTCAGCCTTGACGAAGACACCACCTACACCTTCGGCAGCAACGACTTCGCCTTCAGCGACCCCGACAGCGGCGACAGCCTGCAAAGTATCACCATTACCGGCCTGCCGGCGGCGGGCAGTCTGAGCCTAAACGACGTCGCAGTCACGCTCAACCAAATCATAACCGTAGCCGACATTGTGGCCGGCAAACTGCAATTCAGCCCGGCGGCGGATGGCAACGGCACGGGCTACGCCAACTTTCAATTCAAAGTCAGCGACGGCAAAAGCGACTCGACCAGCGCCTACACCCTGACCTTAGACGTCAACCCGGTTAACGACAGTCCGGTCATCGGCTCGAACGGCGGCGGCGCCACGGCAACAGTCAACATTGCAGAAAACAATACGGCCGTCACCACCGTCAGCGCGACCGACGCGGACGTGACCGACACCCTGACCTACAGCATCGTCGGCGGGGCCGACGCCGGCCTATTCTCGATTGACTCGGCCACCGGCGTTTTGACCTTTGTGGCCGCGCCCGACTACGAAACCCCAACCGACAGCGGCAGCGACAACGTCTACGACGTCACGGTAGAAGTCAGCGACGGCAGCCACAGCGACAGCCAGGCCATCGCCGTAACCGTCACCGACGCCAACGAAACCGGAATCCCGACAGCGAGCGACGACAGCGGCGATGCCACGGAAGCCGGCGGCCTGAACAACAGCGAAGTCGGCAGTGTCGCCAGCGGCAACGTCCTAAGCAACGACAGCGGCAGCGGCCTCAGCATTAGTGCCGTACGCAGCGGCGGCACCGAGGGCGGCGGTACCGTCGGCAGTCTCGGCGTCGCTTTAGCCGGCCAGTACGGCAGCCTGACCCTCAACAGCGACGGCAGCTACAGCTACCTCATCGACGACAGCAACCCCGACGTCCAAGCCCTGGGCGCCGGCGCCAGCTTGACCGACCGCTTCAACTACAGCGTCAGCGACGGCAGCCTGAGCGACACCGCCGTCTTGACCGTCACCTTGCATGGCGCCAACGACCTGCCGACCCTGAGCGGCTTTGCCACCGCCATCCAAATCGACGACACCGCCAGCGCCCAGCCGTTTGCCGCCGTCAGCGTCCAAGACCTGGATGGCGACAACGTCAGCCTGAGCATCAGCTACAACGCAGCGAACGGCAGCCTCTCCGGCGCCGGCCTAAGCGGCGTCGCCGGCAGCTACACCCTGGCGGCGACCGACCCCGCCAGCCTGCAAAGCCAACTGCGCGCCCTGGTGTTCACCCCGACCGAAAACCAAACCGCGCCCGGTTCCAGCGTCGTCACCCACTTCACCCTGACCGTCAACGACGGCAGCGGCGACGGCAGCAGCGACAGCAGCAGCCAACTGACGGTCCTCTCCGTCAACGACGCCCCGGGCATCAGCGGCCTGGACGGCGACCACCTAAACTACGCGGCCAGCGACGGCATCGCGCAACTCATCGACCAAAACGGCGACGCCCTGGTCAGCGACCTCGATCCCGGCGACTTTGCCGGCGGCAGCCTGACCGTCGCGATCAGCGCCAACGGCGTGGCTGGCGAAGACGTCCTGTCCATCCGCAACCAAGGCAACGGTACAGGACAAATCGGCTATGACGGCAATAGCGTCAGCTACGGCGGCAGCGTCATCGGCAGCGTGAGCGGCGGCAGCGGCGGCAGCGACCTGGTGATCGGCCTCAACGCCAACGCCGACGCGGCAGCCGTCAGCGCCCTGCTGCACAGCATCAGTTACCGCAACCTGGACAACGCGACCGCCACCGAAAGCACCCGCACGATCCAATTCACGCTGAACGACGGCGACGGCGGCAGCAGCCAAGCCACGGCCGACGTCCAAGTCGTGCGCAACGCCGCGCCGACCGGCAGCGACCGCACAGTCAGCCTTGACGAAGACACCACCTACACCTTCGGCAGCAACGACTTCGCCTTCAGCGACCCCGACAGCGGCGACAGCCTGCAAAGTATCACCATTACCGGCCTGCCGGCGGCGGGCAGTCTGAGCCTAAACGACGTCGCAGTCACGCTCAACCAAATCATAACCGTAGCCGACATTGTGGCCGGCAAACTGCAATTCAGCCCGGCGGCGGATGGCAACGGCACGGGCTACGCCAACTTTCAATTCAAAGTCAGCGACGGCAAAAGCGACTCGACCGACACCTACACCCTGACCTTAGATGTCAATCCGGTGAACGATGCTCCAACATTAGGTACACCAGCCTCAGCCAATTACAGTGATACGTCAGCTACCGACAACTTTATTAACGATAGCGGGAACTTGAATGCCTTCGACAGTGATGCCGACGATACTCTGAGTTACGGTATTCAAGGCGGCAGTGTATCCGGCACCACCAGTACACTGGTCGGCAATTTCGGTACCCTGACGGTCGATACCGTGACCGGCGCCTATACCTACACCCCGAATGCGGCGGCGATCAACGGCTTGACCGGCGACGCCGGCGACAGCTTCACCGTCACCGTGTCCGACGGCAACAGCACGTCGACTGCCGTGTACAGCGTCAACTTGAGTGGCTCCAATGATGCCCCGGTGCTGTCCACGCCGACGGCCGCCAGCTACACCGATACCGCCGGAAACGACAGTTTCGCCGAGGATACCGGCAGCTTGAGCGGTTCGGACGGCGACGGCGGCGCCAGTTTGAGTTACGGTATTCAAGGCGGCAGTGTATTCGGCACCACCAGTACACTGGTCGGCAATTTCGGTACCCTGACGGTCGATACCGTGACCGGCGCCTATACCTACACCCCGAATGCGGCGGCGATCAACGGCTTGACCGGCGACGCCGGCGACAGCTTCACCGTCACCGTGTCCGACGGCAACAGCACGTCGACTGCCGTGTACAGCGTCAGCTTGAGCGGCTCCAATGATGCCCCGGTGCTGTCCACGCCGACGGCCGCCAGCTACACCGACACGGCCGGCGACGACAGTTTCGCCGAGGATACCGGCAGCTTGAGCGGGTCGGACGGCGATGGCGGCGCCAGTTTGAGTTATGGTATTCAAGGCGGCAGTGTATCCGGCACCACCAGTACACTGGTCGGTAATTTCGGTACCTTGACGGTCGATACCGTGACCGGCGCCTATACCTACACGCCCAACGCCGCGGCAATCAACGGCTTGAGCGGCGACGCCGGCGACAGCTTCACCGTCACGGTATCCGACGGCAGCAGCACGGCGACCGCGACATACAGCGTCAACCTGAGCGGCAGCAACGACGCGCCGGTACTGGCGACGCCGGTGGCCGCCCACTATACCGACACGGCCGGCGACGACAGCTTCGCAGTCGACAGCGGTAGTTTGAGCGCGTCCGACGGCGAGAGTAACGGCCTGAGCTACGGCATCGAAGGCGGCAGCGTCGCCGGCACCACCAGCAGCTTGGCCGGCAACTTCGGCACCCTGACGGTCGATACCGTGACCGGCGCCTATACCTACACGCCCAACGCCGCGGCAATCAACGGCTTGAGCGGCGACGGTATCGATAGCTTTACCGTTACGGTATCCGACGGCAGCAGCACGTCGACTGCCGTGTACAGCGTCAACCTGAGCGGCAGCAACGACGCGCCGGTACTGGCGACGCCGGTGGCCGCCAGCTACACCGACACGGCCGGCGACGACAGCTTCGCAGCCGACAGCGGTAGTTTGAGCGCGTCCGACGGCGAGAGTAACGACCTGAGCTACGGCATCGAAGGCGGCAGCGTCGCCGGTACCACCAGCAGCTTGGTCGGCAACTTCGGCACCCTGACGGTCGATACCGTGACCGGCGCCTATACCTACACGCCCAACGCCGCGGCAATCAACGGCTTGAGCGGCGACGGTATCGATAGCTTTACCATCACAGTGTCGGACGGCACGGCCACGGCCACGGCTGTTTATACCGTCAATGTCTTTGCCGCTAACGATGCGCCGACCTTGGCGATACCGGCGGCGGCGAACTATACGGATACGGCGGCAAACGATACCTTTGGCAACGATACCGGGACCTTGGTCGGCGCCGATAGCGATCCGGGAGACACCTTAGTCTATGGCATCGACGGCGGTAGCGTCTCCGGCACCACCAGCAGCTTGGTCGGCAACTTTGGTACCCTGACGGTCGATACCGTGACCGGCGCTTACACTTTTACGCCCAATAACGATGCGGTCAATGCTTTGAGTCTTGATGCCAGTGAAAACTTTACCGTAACGGTCAGCGACGGCAGCTTGAGCTCGACGGCGATTTATATCGTAAATATTGCCGCCGCTAACGACATCCCTACCAGCCGTAGCTTCAGCTTTACGGTCAGCGCTAGCGCTAGTCACGTATTCACCGCTGACGAATTTGCGTTTAGTGATGCGGATGCCGGCGATCGCTTGCAAGCTATCCAGATTACCGCAATACCTAGCGGTGGCCGCATAAGCTTGAACGGTGCTAGTGTGACTGTCGGTCAAACTATCCAATTGGCCGATATCAGTGCCGGGCAGTTGCGCTTTGTACCGGCCGAGAACCAAACGCTACATACCGGTTTTACCTTCCGAGTTGTGGATAGTAACGGCGGCGTTAGCACGAATTTCACCGCTTCGATACACATTGAGGAACAGGTGGTTACTAACGCAACCCAAACAGTGGATTTCAACTCGTCGACCGGTGTGATAGGCACGAACGGCGCAGCCGGCAGCGGAGCGGGGTCTAACATCATCACGATTATCGGTGAGCCGGGCGGTACGCCAGGCGTTGGGGGGGCGAATGCCGGTTTGCCGGGATTGGGCGGCTCGGGTGCTAGCTTGGCTAACGTACTGGGTGGAGGTACTTCAGTAGGCGGACCGGGTGGAGCCGGTTTAGGTGGCGGAACCGGCGGAGGTTTAGGTGGTTTTGGCGGCGGCGGTTTGGCCGGTTTATTAGGCGGTGGAGCGGTACCCGGTCTCGGCGGTGGCTTTGGCGGCGGTTTCGGCTTCGGCACCGCGCCCACTTTCGGGGTAGACGGCGGTCTGTCTTCCGGCCTGGGACTGAGTAGCTCGCTGAGTATGGAGGCTACTTTAGATTTCGGTAGTGCCGATGGCGGGATATTTGATTTGCCGGCGGAAGCACTGTTCGGTTTGGATACCGCTTCCGGCGTCAGTTTTCAAGCAAGTTTGGCCGATGGTAGTCCGTTGCCCGCTTGGCTGGGCATAGATCCGCATACCGGTACCTTAAGGGTTTTACAGCAAGGACTGGACGGGCTTGCTGCAGGCAAGACCGTGGTCAAAGTCCTGGCAACGGACGGGCAGGGTAACCAGAGCGTGGTGACCATTGTCGTGAAGCCCAAAGGCGATAGCCGGGGACAAGGACAGCATCAGGGTCAAGGCGGCGGACGCGGAACTAACGGACAAATTCGTTCTTCGGCCGAAGGCTATTTGCTCGGCGGCGACCGGCTGTCTGCGTTTGCCGGAAGGCCGTCGTTAACCGAACAACTGCAGGGTTTCGGCAGTGAGCAACTACATCGAGACGCACAAACCTTTCTGGAGCAGTTGGCTCGAAGTTTCGCCGACCGCCACGACGCAGCATAACTTAATCCCAATAAGGAACTCGACATGCGAGCATTTTATTCCATCATTGTCCGGCCGAAGTTGACCAGGCGGGCGTTAGCGGCGGCGATAGGTGCCGTTTTCCTGAACGGCTGTTCGTTGGCGCCGTCGCCCTTGACCCAGCAAGAGCGCCAAGCACAAATCGGCAGCGATCAAGTGCGTTTATTCGACCGGCAGGAACCTTTGGTAGCGCCGTTGAGCTTGTATCAAGCCATGTCGAGGGCATTGAAATACAATTTGAATCACCGGGTCAAAATGATGGAGCGGGCGGTAGCGGAAGGACAAGCCACTTTGGCGCGATTCGACTTGTTGCCGGAAGTGGTCGCTTCGGCGGGTTATCGCAGCCGCGACAACTTTAATGCGTCGTCCAGCCGTTCGATCAGGAGCGGTAACCAGTCGCTGGAAACCTCTACCTCGCAAGACCGCAGCCGCTACCTGGGCGATTTGAGTTTAAGGTGGAATATTTTGGATTTCGGCGTCAGTTATTATCGGGCGCAACAGGAAGGCAACAAAGCCTTGGTAACCGCGGAAAGCCGGCGCAAAGTCAGCCACAACTTGATGAAAGACGTGCGGAGTGCCTATTGGCGCGCGCTGAGCGCACAACGAATGACCGCCAAAATCCAACCGGTGTTGGCCGAAGCGCAACACGCGTTGGGCCTGGCCGAGCAAGCGGAAGCGGAGAAATTGCGCCCCCCGCTGGAAAGCCTGCGCTATCGTAAAAGTTTGCTGGAAATTGTGCGCCGACTCGAAAGTTTGCTGGAACAACAGCAAATGGCCAAAGCCGAATTGGCCGGCCTGATCAATTTGCCGCCGAACCAGGATTATCGCTTGACCGACGACTTAAACGGCAGCTGGCCGCAAATCGCCGCGCCGCAGCTCGACGTCGACAAAATGGGCGACTTGGCGCTGCAACTCAGGCCGGAGCTGCGTCAGGAAATGTATCAAACCCGCATTGGTTCGGCCGAAGTCAAGAAAGCCATGTTGCGTTTGTTGCCGGGTGTGGAAGTGCAACTGGGCGGCAACTACGATTCCAACTCCTACCTGCTGAATCAAAATTGGGGGGAAATCGGCGCACAGATGTCCAAAAACCTGTTCGAATTGCTGTCGGCACCGCATGCTATCGCTACCGCGGAAACCCAGGAAGAACTGGCTCACTCGCGGCGTTTGGCCGCCCACATGGCGATCTTGACCCAGGTACATTTGTCGCAGCAACAGTTCGATCTAGCGCACAAACTCTATCAACGTAGCGCCGAGTTGGACGACATCAATCAGAAGATACACCATCACGTGCTGAACAGCGAATTGACCGAGGCTATGAGCGCGGTAGAGCGGATACGGGTGTCGGTGGATTCGGTGTTGTCCGAATTGCAACGCCACCAAGCCTATGCCGAATCGCAAGAGGCCTTGGGTAATCTATATGTTTCGTTGGGCTTCGATCCTCTGCCGGCTACGGCGCCGGACGATAGCATCGATACCTTGGCCGGCGAGCTGGAAGCCATCGACAACGAATGGCGGCAAGGTCATTACCCGGTTCGGGCCACGGACGATCCGTTAGCCCCGGAAACATCCGATTCCGCCCAAGGGGGGCAGTCTTGATGCACAAGATTGCTTATACCGGAGTTTTGCTGGGGCTGGTACTGGCCGGCGATGCCGGTGCGCAAGCCGTAAATCCCGAAACGGCCGCAGTATCCGAACCGGAAGTTAGGGTGCAATTGGCACCCATCAATACGACGACCTTATCCGCCGAGTTGGCTGCGGTGATTCAAAAATTGACGGTACGGGACGGTGAGCGCTTTAAGCACGGCGAGCTTTTGGTCGAGTTCGATTGCTCTATTCAAAAAGCGCAATTGGATAAGGCGCAGGCCACCGCGGACGGCGCGAAAAAAACCTACGATGTCAATTCGCGTCTGGCGCAGCTGGAATCCATCAGCAGCCTGGAAGTCGACGTGGCCGAAGCCAAATTAGGCGAAGCCAAAGCCGATATCGCTTTGTATAAAGCCAGCTTGAAAAAATGCCGGATCAGTGCGCCGTTTTCCGGCCGGGTGGCGCAATTGCACGCCCACCAGTATCAGCACTTAAAAGTGGGCGACCCCATCATGGACATTTTGGACGACGGTCAATTGGAAATCCGCATGATAGTGCCGTCACCCTGGCTCAGCTGGTTGAAAGCCGGGCAAAAGTTTCAAATTCACATCGACGAGTTGAATCAGGAGTATCCGGCCGAAGTGAGCACCCTAGGTGCTCGCATCGATCCCGTCAGTCAAACCGTGGCGGTAATAGGCAAAATTAAAGGAAAACATCCCGAGTTGCTGGCGGGCATGAGCGGTCAGGCAAAATTTCCGGAAAAGGCCAACTAAGTTGAGCGTCAATCCAAACGACCCCCGCCAACGTCAGTTGCAGGGGTTGGCGTTACTATTGCAATTGCAACGCAAAGCCCGCAGCGCACAAGACGCGGCCGAGTTGGCATTTATTATGGTCAATGAAACGCGCAGTTTGCTGGATTACCGGCAAGCCGCCTTGTGGATTGCCGATGCGCGAGCGGTCAAAGCCGTGTCCGGGGTGGCACAGTTGGAGGCGAATGCGCCTTACATCGTCTGGCTGAACGGTGTGGCGCAGACATGCGACTCCGGCCGGTTTTCGGGGGCTGCCCAAGCCGTAGGTGCGCAGGATTTGCCGGAGCGTTTGCGGCAAGATTGGCCGCAATGGCTGCCGCCGTTCGGTTTATGGTTGCCTTTACGGTATCAAGGCCGGGCTTGGGGCGGTTTGCTGCTGGCCAGAGAGCAGCCTTGGCAGGAGGCGGACAGTGTGTTGCTGGCGGAATTGGCCGATGCTTACGCCCATGCTTGGCAGGCTTTGCATAGGACCCGGCCGGGTTGGCTAAAATCCATAAGCGCGGGTTCGTTAAAATATTGGCTGGTGGGCTTAACCGCCTTGATGTTGTTGCCGGTCAGGCAGTCGGTATTGGCGCCGGCCGAAGTGATAGCCGCCGAGCCGGTCGTGGTGCGCGCTCCGCTGGAAGGCGTGGTCGACAGTTTTTCGGTGCTGCCCAATCAAAACGTAAGCGGTGGACAATTGCTGTTGAGCTTGACCAATACCGATATTGCCAACCGTTTGGAAATTGCCCGCAAAGCCTGGGCGGTGGCGGAAGCCGAATACCGCAAGTCGGCCCAGCAAGCCATGTTCGATCCCGACAGCAAGGCTGAATTGGCCGTTTTGAAAAGCCGCATAGATCAACACGCCGCCGAAGTGGCTTATATGCAAGACCAAATGGAGCGCTCCCAAATCAAAGCGCCGCGCGACGGCATTGCGATTTTCAGCGACGTGCACGACTGGATAGGCCGGCCGGTGGCTTTAGGCGAACGGATTTTGATGCTGGCCGACCCGGCCAAGGCTGAATTGGAAATGCGTCTTCCGGTTGCCGATTACATCGAGTTTGCCGACGGTGCGCAAGCGGTGATGTTTTTGAACGTCGATCCGCAACATCCGCTGGATGCCGAAGTATATTCGGTCAGTTACCAAGCCGAAGCGGGAGCCGATCAAACCCTGGCTTATCGGGTGAAAGCCCGGTTACGGGCGCAAGATCAGGTCCCGCGCATCGGTTTGAAGGGGACCGCCAAGCTGTACGGGCCTAGAGTGAGCTTGTTCTATTACCTGTTTCGGCGGCCGTTGGCGGCTGCTAGACAATGGCTGGGCCTGTGAATTCGACGCAGGAGCTACTGCCGCCTTTGCGCGAGGAGTTGCATTGTACAGCCGGCCCGCGCGATGCCGACGGTGCCCCGACCTGGACTTTGCACGACCCGGCTAATAACCGATTTTTCCGCTTGGGTTGGGTCGATTTCGAAATAGTGAGTCGTTGGGGCTTACGGCAAGCAGAAGCCATCGTGCAAGCGATTAACGCTCAGACCACGTTGCAGGTTGATGCCGAGCGGGTCGCAACGCTGGGTCAGTTTCTGCTCGTCAACAATTTGCTGCGCCTGCAGGGCGACGGCGGCATACAACTTTTGCGTAAACAAGCCGGATTGCAGCAATTAAGTTGGCAGCAATGGCTGCTACACAATTATCTGTTTTTTCGAATTCCCTTAGTTAAACCGGATCGGCTTTTGGCGTGGTTGTATCCGCGGGTGGCCTGGGTTTACAGCCGCGGCTTCGGCCTGTGCATTTGCGGTTGCGCATTGCTGGCCTTGTTTTTGATCTCTCGGCAATGGGAACGCTTCATCACAACGTTTTCGTATTTTTTCAATTGGTCCGGTTTGCTGCAGTACGGCGCGGCCTTGGCGGCGGCCAAGATACTGCACGAACTCGGCCACGCCTTGACCGCACACCGCTACGGCTGCCGGGTTCCCAGCATGGGAGTGGCATTCATGGTGATGTACCCGGTTTTGTATACCGACGCCAGCGAAACCTGGAAATTGCAGAATCGCCGCCAGCGCCTGGCCGTGGCCGGGGCAGGCATGGCGGCCGAATTGGGCTTGGCGATGCTAGCCGCGTTGGCGTGGTGTTTTTTGACGGACGGCCCGCTACGCAGCGGCGCCTTCTTGTTAGCAACCTCGACCTGGATCATCACCTTGACGGTGAATTTATCGCCGTTCATGCGTTTCGACGGCTATTACCTATTGGCCGACTGGTTGGGAGTGGACAATTTGCAACCGCGCAGCTTTGCCTACGCGCGTTGGCATTTGCGCCGGCTGTTGTTCGGGTGCCAAGAAGTGCCGCCCGAGCGGCTCGCACCGCGCATGCAGCGGATATTCGTCGCTTACGCCTGGGCGACTTGGCTGTACCGCTTAATGCTGTTCCTGGGGATAGCACTGCTGGTCTACCATTTTTTTTTCAAATTATTGGGCATAGCCTTGTTGGTGGTGGAAGTCGGCTGGTTCATCGTCCGGCCGATTTGGACGGAAATGCGAACCTGGAAATCCTTGTCCGTTGCCACTTGGAGTAACCCGCGCAGCCGGCTGAGCTTGTCGCTGGCTATGGGTTTTTTAGTGTTGTTGCTGATTCCCTGGCAAGATCACGTCAACGTACCGGCCTTGATGAAAGCCGAACGCTATGCCGAAATCTATTTGCCGCGGGCCGGGCGTCTGGACGTTTGGCAACTGCAGACCGGAAGCCGGGTGGCGCAAGGCGAACTGCTGGCCGCATTCAGTTCCAGCGAGCTTGATTTTCAGGCGCAGCACAGCGCGCTGGAACGCGTCATGGTAGACCGGCAACTGGCTTATCACGGGTTGGAGCAACGTTTGGCGACGCGGCGCCGGATTTGGTTAAAAGAATTGGAGTCGGCAAGTAGCAAACAAGCCGGTTACCAGCTGCAACGGCGGCAACTGGAGATGCGCGCGCCTTTTGCCGGGGTCGTGCTGGATTTGAACGATACGGTCCAAGCGGGACAATGGCTGGCGGAAGGACAGGCGTTGATGATAGTTGCTGATCTGAGCAGTCAGTTGATCGAAGTGTACCTGGAAGAAGCCGATTTGCAGCAGGCGGCCGGCGCAACCGCCGCGATATTCTATCCGGAAGATCCGGATTTGCCGGGGATCGCTTGCACGGTGCAGGCGATAGAGCAGGGCAATAGCGCGCGGATTCCGGCCTTGCTGGCATCGGTGAACGGCGGCGAGATCGCGGCCAGAATCGATGCGCAGCAGCAGTTGGTCCCGGAAGCTGCCGTGTATCGCATGCTTTTACGCCCGCAAGCCGACGCCGCCATGCCGGCCTTGGCTCATCCTGCGGTATTGCGCGGCAGCGTGCGCTTGGACACCCCGGCCATCAGCCCGATCGAGAAAATTTGGAACCGGATAGTCACCGTGCTGATACGGGAATCCGGGTTTTAGCTCGCTATGCGCGAAGTACCGGAGCTTGTGGCGTGGTAGAGCATTTAAATGACGATTTTATTTCGCCCGCTGGTTTTCGCGGTATACAGCGCTTTGTCGGCCCGGTCGATGAAGCTTTCGCTATCGTCTCCGGCTTGCAATTCGGCCAGCCCTATCGATACGGTAATGACGCCCAGCGGTTGTTGGTCGTTTTTGCGTTTCAGCCGGCTTTTTTCCAGTGTTGCGCGGATGTTTTCGCAAATCGCCAATGCATCGTCGCGGCTGGTACCCGGCATGATGATGGCCAATTCCTCGCCGCCGTAGCGGGCGGTGTGGTGGTGACTTTGCGCGTATTGCCTCATCAAACTGGCGGCGAAGCGGATCACGCTGTCGCCTATGGTATGGCCGTAAGTGTCGTTGATTCGCTTGAAACGATCGATGTCCAGCAAGGCTAAAAACGTGGATTCGGCTTCCGAAAAATGGGCGAGTACCTCGTTCAAGGTTTGATCGAATGCGCGCCGGTTCAACAAGCCCGTCAGGCTGTCGGTGACGGCTATCTGCCGCATTTGATCGAGCTCGGTGCGCAACTGGCTCAATTCCCGATTAGCGTCCAGTAGCCGGGATTGCATGGTTTGGCTGGTAGCGGCCAAGGCATGGGTTTCGGTGATGATCTCTTGCAACAGCGAGTTAATGTCGCTGCGGGTGGACAGGCTTTGCAAGATCTGCGATTTTTTTTGGAAGCTGTCGTTGGTTTCTTCGGCTTTGCTGCAGGTGTCGCTAATCGCGTTGCTGGCCTGATCCAGTACCTGGCGTAAACTGGCGTTGAGCTTTTCGAAAGAAGCCAGCGTCGCGCTACAGATGTGGGTGCTGTAAATCTCTAAACTGGTGGATCGATCCAACGGCTTGTTTTCTTTGAGTAAATCGGAAACAACCTTCCTAAGGCCGGTGTTGCTGCCGACGATATAGTCGTAGCAAATGGCATAGTTGATTGGATTGGCGGCAATCTGATGCCGCTCCAGCAGCGGTAAAACTTGCTGTAACACTTTTTGATTGGCATCGGTGGAAAAGTCGTAGGTCGGTATGAAAGAGCTGCAATAATCCATTGAAGTCCAACGAAGGGTTAGTTTATCTGCACTCGATGCAAGAAGTTACGTCAGTCGAGTGTCCGTTTTTCACAGGGCGTCGCTTGCCGTGGAGCTAAAACGGTACGAATCTATCAGAAACGTTAGCATATTCACATTTAAAGATATGCCATAGCGAAAATTTTGCAACATGCGGGTATGGCCCGTTTGGGTGTAGAAGAGGGACGTATTCGATTTAAGTGGCTGACTTTGCGCTATCATCCGCGTTTGGTACCACCCTCTTGTCCGGATTTGGCATGACCGATTTAAGCAATCGCCGTTACCTGCGCGTGCGGGAACTGGCAATCACTCAGCGTATCGCCCGGCTATTGAGCCGGCAGCGCATTACTCCCAATCAAATTTCGCTGGCCAGCATCGGTTTTGCCGTGCTCGGCAGCGTTTGTTTGCTGGCTTTGCCGGGACAGAGCGGCAAAATGGCCTGGTGGCTGCCGCTGGCGGCGACGGTCGGCATCCAGGGCCGTTTGCTGTGCAATTTGTTCGATGGCTTGGTCGCCATCGAAGGCGGCAAGAAAACCGCGGCCGGCGAGTTGTTCAACGACATGCCCGACCGACTTTCCGACGCCTTGCTGCTGGTGGCGGCCGGATACTCGGTGCCGGCGCCGGATTGGGCGCCGGCCTTGGGTTGGTGCGTAGCGCTGTTGGCGGTCTCCACCGCCTATGTGCGCACACTGGCGGCGAGTCTGGGCGCACCGGTCAACTTTGCCGGGCCCATGGCCAAACAGCACCGCATGGCCTTGTTGACCGGCGCCTGCTTGTTGACCACTTTGGAGAACTTGTTCGGCAGCGGCAACTACGCCATGTTGCTTGCCTTAGCGGCAATGGCGGTCGGTTGCGTGGCGACCCTGTATAGACGCAGCAAGGCCGCATACGACTATCTGCAAAATCATGCAAATCGTTAACGCTCCGCATGCTTTGTACGCCATGGCGGCGGCTCAGGCGGTTTTACTCGTTGCCACGGCAATCGGTCATTGGCTGGCCAAACGAAATGTAAGCAAAGACTATAGCGAACTGAATTTGCGCATCCGCTCCTGGTGGTGGATGGTGTTGATGTTGTTTACGGTGCTTAGCCTGGGGCAAACGCCTGCTATCGTTTTCTTCGGCTTTCTCAGCTTTTTGGCGCTAAAAGAGTTTTTGTCCATCGTGCCGATCCGGCTGACCGACAGGCGGGTCATCTTTTGGGCTTATCTGGCGATACCGCTTCAATATTATTGGGTTAGTCAGCAGTGGTACGGTATGTTCATCATATTCATTCCGGTCTACGTGTTTTTGTTTTTGCCGATACGCATGGTGTTGATCGGCGATACCCGCGGCTTCATCCGTTCCGCAGGGATTTTGCATTGGGCGGTCATGCTGATGGTGTTTGCGATCAGCCACATTGCCTACTTGCTGACTTTGCCGGTGCAAAATCCCGCCGCCGGGCCGTTCGGGCCGGTGTTGTTTTTGTTGTTCATGACCCAACTTAACGACGTCAGCCAATACGTGTGGGGCAAAACCTTCGGTAAGCGCAAAATCATTCCCAACGTCAGCCCCAACAAGACCTGGGGCGGATTTCTCGGCGGCGTGGCGACGATAACCTTGGTGTCGGCCGGTTGCGCGCCCTGGTTGACGCCGTTGACCGCGCAGCAAGGTTTGCTGGCCGGCGCGTTGATTGCCGTGTCCGGCTTTTTCGGCGACGTGGTGCTGTCGTCGGTCAAAAGGGATCTGCAGATCAAAGACAGCGGCAGTCTGATTCCCGGCCACGGCGGCATTCTCGATCGTCTGGACAGCCTGATTTACAGCGCGCCGCTGTTTTTTCATTACGTTTATTACACGGCGTATTGAGGGGTAGCGTGCGCTTGGTTAAGGTGTTGTTTTTCTGCTTGCTGGTCAAGCCCTTGGTGCTGCTGCTGCTGGGCCTCAATCTGCGCGGCCGCGAGCGTCTGCCGTTAAGCGGCCCGGCTATCATTGCCGCCAATCACAATAGTCATCTGGACGCATTGGTGCTGATGAGCCTGTTTCCGCTGCATTTGATTCACAAAATCCGTCCGGTTGCGGCAGCCGATTATTTTTTGAGCAACCGCGTGCTGGCTTGGCTGGCTCGCTACTGCATCGGCATCATTCCGATAGACCGGAGCGGCAAGGCCGCTAAAGCCCAATTGTTCGCCGCTTGTCACGCGGCCTTGGACGCCGGCGATATTGTCATTCTGTTCCCGGAAGGTAGCCGCGGCGAACCGGAAAAATTCGGCCCGCTGAAGAAAGGGTTGTTTTACCTGTTGGAAGACCGGCCGCAAATCCCCGTTATTCCGGTGGTCATGCACGGCTTGGGCAAGGCCCTGCCGCGCGGCGAAGCCTTGCTGGTGCCGTTCAACTGCGACGTGATGGTTGGGGAGATGCTGGCGCCTAGCGCTTTGTGCACGGCATCTTTGATGGTGGACGAGCTAACACGGCAATTTAAGGCATTGATGACACAATGTTTGACACGGAGTCAGAATTTCGACAGCGACGAATATCTTTAGATCTAACCTTGCTGGGTGTAGCAGTACATTTGTACTAGTACGAAATGTTACTCGTCTAGTCCATTTGTGTTGTGCAGAATTGCTTTTAAGCGGATTCGCGGTAAAGCCGCAATTTCTAAACGACTGCGAATTGTGGGTCCTCAGCCCGTAAGAAGCCGTCATCCAGCAAGTTAAACACGGAGAGCGATGCATGAAGATTGATTTTTCGAACAAGCCGGCGTTTTTGGGCTGGTTAGCGGCCGTCGCCGTATTGTCAGTTTTAATCGGTTACGGCGGCGCTACCTTGCCGTATCTGTTTCATTTACGGGTGCCTATCCTCAGCGGACTGCTTTTGCTGTTTCTACCGGTTATCTGCCTTTTGGGCTTGCCGACGATGCTGGGTAATATCTTTGCGTTGAATCGCTGGTGGAAGCTGGCTCTCGTCACGGCCGGGGCCGCGGCGGTCGGCCTCGGTATCGTACTGGTCGGTGCGGTGATAGGCGCTAACGCCGACGAGCGGTTTAGTTTGGTTGGGGTCGATTTTCTGGGCGATTTGGCCGGTTCCGAGTCGCCATGGCCGTATGTCCTGGCGGCTTTATTGGCCTTGCCCACTGCGTTTACCGCGTACTGGGCTTCCGGACCGTATTCGCAAGAAATGCTTTCCAGCGAGCGGACCCGGGGGGCGATTGCCGGAGCGCTGTTATCCCTTGCGTTTTTCTTTGCCGTGTACTGGTTGCGCTCGCTGGCGGTTTTCGATTCCGCTCGGCAATGGTTGGTTGGTTTGGCCGGGTTGTTGCCGGAAGGCGCGCAGAGCGGCTATTTGATCGATACCAATAAGGGCATTGAAATTGCCGAAGGGCACGCGGTGCTGGCCAGCTATCTGCTGGTTGCGGCAGTGCTCTATCTGATCGGCCTGGTTCGCTATCGTCCGCCCACCGGAGATGGTAGGCAGCTGCCGGTCATTTCCTACGTATTGGGCTTGTTGCAAATCTTTACCTTAGTACTCGGCTTGCTAACCTTTTGGTTGGACTTTTATCGCGTCCCGGTATTGTTGTGTTTGTTTGCATTTTCGGCGCTGGCGTATTATCTGTGGAAAGTCGAACATTATTACGAGCTGAAAACCTGTCCGACTTCTCCTCCGGCCACGGAAGCTTTGTTCGCGGCGGTAAAAGCCAGGTTGACGCATCAGGGGGCGGAAAAGACTTTGGTGGTAATCTGCGCCAGTGGCGGCGGCATTCAAGCGGCCGGTTGGACGACGCAAGTGTTGATCCGGTTGCAGCAAAGACTGGGCCCCGACTTTACCAAAGCCATTGGACTGATCAGCTCGGTATCCGGCGGCTCGGTCGGGGCCTTGCATTTTTTGGATCGTTTCGACGACGGTTTAGGCGCGCCTCCTCACGATAAACTGGCGGAAATCTTCGATGCATCGACCAAGGAAAGTTTGGGGGCTACCGGTTGGGGACTGGTGTATCCGGATTTATGGCGGCTGCTAGGCTTGCCGTTTTTGACCACCCAACCGCGCGATCGCGGCAAAGCAGTCGACCTGGATTGGAAGAGTCATCTGAACAAGCCCCAATCAACTTTGCGCGGTTGGGTCGATCCTGTGTTGCGCGGCAAAATGCCCATCCCGGTTTTCAACGCGACGATAGTCGAAGACGGCCGCCGCTATTCGCTTAGTCCGATGTCCTTCGGCTTAAAACCGGTAGAGGGCGTCGAATTCAACGGCTTGTATCCCGGTTGCGACATCGACGCCAGTACCGCCGCCTTGTTGTCCGCAACCTTCCCCTACGTGACGCCGGTGACCCGCAACAGCCGGCAGCCACCGAATCAAAAGATATTTCACGTCGCCGACGGCGGCTATTTCGATAACTACGGTATCGTGGCCGCAATCGACTTTCTGGAGAAAATTCTGGAACACGATCAGGGGCGTTCGATCAAAAACGTCTTATTCGTGCAAATACGGGCGTTTCCGGACGAAGCACCGTTGCAAACCGCAAAAGATCAACGAGTAGGCTGGAAAATGGCGTTATTCGGGCCGATATTCACGATTCTGGACGCACGAAACTCCACCCAAGGCCAGCGCAATTACGATGACGTGCAGGATTTGATCAAAAAATGGCAAGGGATGGTGGATATTCAGGATTTCAAGATTTCCTTTCCTAAATCCAAGTTCTTCGAAGTATCGCTTTCCTACAACGGGAAACAATTCTTAAATCAGGTACAAAACAAACCGCCGCTGTCCTGGATGTTGACCAAGAAACAATGTGAGTTGATCAAACAGGGGTGGCTGGAATTATTGAAGCACGCAGACCAAGGTTTTTCCGACGCCGTTAAATTGATCGATGCGTGGGAAGCGCTACAATCGAAGCGTTGACTCGGTTGAATATCGAAAAGTAGCGATCCTGGCGGTCAGATGTATCTACAGATATTTGTGCCAGTTAAAGTGGGCAGCCGCTCCGTGGCGATTCGTAAAGCGATTGTCGTGACAGCGTGTCTGCTTCCCCATACGTTACGGAGCAGGCCATGCCGGAAAATCCATTCATAATCCGTAATATGACTAGGCCGGAACTCGACATTGCCCTAGATTGGGCGGCTGCCGAGGGCTGGAATCCCGGTTTGTACGACGCGGATTGTTTTTATGCGGCCGATTGCCGGGGATTTCTGCTCGGGTTGCTGCACGGCGAACCGATTGCAACCTTGTCGGCAGTCAAATACGGCGCTTTCGGCTTCTTGGGTTTTTACATTGTCAAGCCGGCATACCGCGGGCTGGGCTTCGGCTTGGAAATCTGGCAAGCCGGTTTGGATTATTTGGCCGGGTGTACCGTCGGGTTGGACGGGGTGGTCGAGCAGCAGGACAATTATCGAAAATCCGGATTTTCCCTTGCCTATCGCAACATCCGCTATGCCGGATTCGGCGGCGGCGATTGTCCGGCCGAAGCCGATTTGGTCGAGCTGTCGGCGCTGGCTTGGCCGCAGATCGAAGCTTACGATTTGCGTCATTTCCCGGCTGCGCGCCCGGCATTTTTGCATCGCTGGTTCGAACAGCCGGAGTCTTATGCGTGCGGAATGGTGCGTAACCATGACCTTCTAGGTTACGGCGTATTACGTAAATGCCGTTCCGGTTATAAAGTCGGCCCTCTGTTCGCCGACTCGCCGGCAATCGCCGAGGCGTTGTTTTTGACGCTGAAAGCCAAGCTAAATGCGTCGGAACCGATCATTATGGATGTGCCCGAGTGCAACGCTCAGGCCGTGGCATTGGCCGAGCGCCACGCCATGTACAGCGTTTTCGAAACCGCTCGCATGTACAAAGGCGTCGCGCCGCAGCTTGCATTGTCCGGCGTGTACGGCGTCACCTCGTTCGAATTGGGCTGATGTCCGGCCGGTTGGCCGGGCTGCCTCGATAACGGGAGATACCGAACTTTTCAAGCCGAAACACGATATGATGGCTGGCGTTCCCGAATTTCAGATACGGTGGCTATGCAAAATCTTAGCGACGAGTTGGCGCATATCGAAGCATCCACGCTGCAACATTACAACCAAAACGCCGAATCGTATTGGCAAGGTACGCAAGATCATGACGTCTCGCAAAACTACACGGCATTTTTAGATGCGCTGCCGGCGGGCAAGTCGTTGGACATTTTGGACTTGGGCTGCGGCCCCGGCCGCGACGTCAAACATTTTCGCGCATTGGGACATAATCCGGTCGGACTGGACGGTAGCGAGGCGTTTTGCCGCATGGCGCGCGCTTACACCGCTTGTTCGATATGGCACCAGAGTTTTCTGAACTTGGATTTGCCGCAGCAGCGTTTCGACGGTATCTTTGCCAATGCCAGCTTATTTCATGTGCCGCGTATTGAATTGCCTAGGGTGTTGATGGAATTACATGCGGCATTGCGAGCGGGCGGCGTTTTGTTTATGTCTAACCCGCGCGGCAGCGGCGAAGGCTGGTCCGGGCAACGTTACGGGTATTTCGTCGAATTCGAAACCGGCAGCCGTTATCTAGCCGACGCCGGTTTCGACATTCTGAGTCATTACTATCGTCCCGCCGGCAAACCCAGGCATGAACAGCCTTGGTTGGCCATCGTGGCCAGAAAGGCGTGACAAATTCCTGGCGCTTGCTCCGTTTGTAGCAGAAGGGTCGGTGAGATCAACCGCGCTATTACCAGTGGGGTATAAGCCGCTTAAGTAGGCCGTTTGCCGGTCCTAAGCGGCAATAACCCGATCAATCCGCCGGCAAACAACCATGCCGCGGCCGGAAGCGGCACGGCCGCCGGTTGTAACCAGCCGCGGATTTCTCCGCCGCCGAATGTCGAGGTGTGCAAATTGAAATACGCCAGACCGTTGTCTGCGCCGGTTAATAGAGCGGCCATTGCCCCGTCCGCAGTTCCACCGTTTGCCGCGAGGAAGCCGGCGCTATAACTTGCGGTTTGGGTTAAATCGTAAGTAAAGTCGTAGTTGCCGGACGAAACGCCCAGCGGAAAGCCGGTGAACGTGGGCGTGATGGTGGCCACGCCGGTGTTGGAGCCCGGCAAGGTACAGCAGTGAATGTGGGCGGCGGTTGTGGTGCCGGTCAGATTGTCGAACGTCATTTGGATGCGCATGGTCTTGAGATCCAAATCGAATGATACCGAACCTGAGCCCGTAGCCGGTGTGGAGACGCTGGGCACTTCTGCAGCGCCGCTCAGCTCGAAGTCGTAAACCGTTTGATTGGCGGCGAGCGCACTACCTGATGCCGCCAACCAGCCGATGAGCAATAGGCCGAAATGATTTTTCATGATACCCCCTAAAAGTTGTCCGGTTAGTAACCTTGCGGTTGGCCCGCCGGCTACCGGCTGTCCAAGCGATAGAACCGAATTTTGCGATTTATCGCAATTTGTGCGGGCGGGTTGGTTGTACGCGCTTCTGGCGTTTAAGTCAATTCCATGCAGGCCCCTGCTCAGAGCTGCCTCATTGGCGCCACTGCCCGACTGCCGCCGAGCCTGATTGTGCTGTAAACCTGCGCGGTTCGCATCATTAGGCGCGGTCGATTTAACAGCCGGGTTATGAGGTTGAACTGCTGAACGCCCGTTACGTGAAAGTCTTTGTGGTGGACAACAAAAACGATTTCAACGATGCCGAGGTCCCAATTTCACGATGGTCAAGTAAGTGGTGTTGCTCTGCACAAGATGAAATACTCGCAGAATGGTTTCGAAAAAATCTCGCAAATTAAGACGACCGGTCATATAATTGTTCCATGACAAAATCGATAGCAAAACAAATTAGAAAAGATCGTTTATTAGATCAGGGGGTGGGCTTGCTCTTGGAGAAGGGTTACCATGCTACCGGCTTAAAAGAGATATTGGATGCAGTGCGGATTCCCAAAGGGTCATTTTATGCTTATTTTCCCAGCAAAGAACAATTTGCTGCAGAGGTTATACAGCATTACATCGAGCCGTTCATATTGCGTTTGAATGAGCACTTACACAATTCCGAGTTAGATGGCTTAGCGGCACTGAAAACCTACTATAACGAGCTCATCGTCGAGGTAGAACTGCGCGGTTTTAAAGGAGGGTGCTTGTTAGGTAATTTAATGGGCGAAATCGGCGATACCAGTTCGTTGTGTCGAGATGCGTTATTGGAGGCGGTGGATCGGTATAGTGCGTTGCAGAGATCCGCGTTGGAGCGTGGGCAGAGTGAGGGCATAGTGCGAGTCGATAAATCGGCTCAAAGTATGGCGGATTTAATGCTGAACGGTTGGCAGGGGGCTCTATTGCGCATGAAGGTTGAGCAGTCCGTACAACCTTTGCGGGAAGTGTGTCGCGAGTTGTTGGATGACTACTTTAAAAGTTGACGAGATATTTGCTAGCAACGCCGATTGATTTGGAGGCGCAGGTGTGAACATCGTTTCTTGCGAATTAAAATGTAATTAGGCGCATCCGAATTTAGGTAGGTATGACATGTTGGTCCAAAAACAAAAGCTCAATGGGATACAAGCAGCAAGAGGTGTGGCTGCGATGTTGGTAGTTTTGCACCATGCGGCAAACCATCTAAAACAGGATGTAGGCTATCTTCCGTTAGATGGACTGTTTCATTTCGGTCGAGCTGGAGTCGATTTTTTTTTCGTATTAAGCGGCTTTATTATATTTTATGCGCACCAAAGAGATTTGGGCCGGCCCAAACAGCTTGGGCGCTATATTTATAAGCGATTTACAAGAATATATCCAATATACTGGGTGGCAATGTGTATATTATTGACGGTAAATGTTTTTAGCGGTAAGAATTATTCAATTCCGGGTTTTTTATGGGATGCTACCCTTATGCCCGGCTCGAAACTGGAAACACTGGGTGTGGCGTGGACATTGCGCTTCGAAATATTATTTTACTTTTTGTTTTCATTGGTGATTATTTCTTTCCGGGTGGGTGTTGCATTGTTGGTGGTTTGGATGTTGGCAATATTGGCATATTCGGCAGGTTTGCTACTTAAGCCGGATAATCCATTTATGGGGCTATTTATTTCGGCTTGGAATTTTGAATTTATATTAGGTTTGTTTGCCGGATTTTATTTATCAAAATACAAGTTGCCAGTTCCAATGATTTTGCTGATTATATCCATTTTTGGTTTTTTAGTGACCGGTATGTATGAGAATATTGATGCTTTGGATGGAACCAAATCTTACGCCCGCATACCTTACGGCATTCTTTCGTTGGTTATCTTAATGAGTTTAGTCGAATGCGAGCGCTCGGGCTACCTGCGAGTGCCGGGGGTTATGGTCTTAATCGGAGAATCATCATATTCTATATATTTGATGCATTTGCTATTCATTGGAATTGCTTACAAAATTATGACATTTGCAGGCGTTTTGAATGGTATTCCCGTTTGGATTAGTTACGTGCTGTTATTTGTTTGTGCGGTTATTGGAGGGGTGTCTTTTTTTCTGACTATAGAGCGCCCGATACTTAATGCGAGTTATGCTTTGGCAAATAAGACAATGGTGCGTAAAAAATAAATTGCCTGATTTAGTAGGAGTTGTATATCAAGACCTTGATTATTAGGCTCAGTTTTTTTTGTTTGGCGCTGGTTATAGTTATAGAACTTGGTCTTGGCTATGTTCGTTATCAATTCGAAGTGGGTCCAGGAAGGCCATTGCTTTGGTCGGTCGTTAGCGGAGGGCTTCTCCCAATGGATAACGCTGCAGAGGAGTCAATATTAAGTCGACGGCAGATCGAACAAAAATTGTGTGCTGACAGTAATGAACTGCTTGAGTCGATAAGTAGTAATTATTCTTTTTATTTTAATAAATTGATCGACGCCATAAAGCAGTCCGGAGCGGGAGTTGTTGTAATATATATACCAGTTTACGGCGTTCAAGGGCTGCAGTGTAAAAATGTTTTTTATCGATTAGCAAAGCAAGTTGGAGTTGAGCTAATTGATATGTCTGGTGAGTTTTCTAGGTATGAGTCTGAGTTAATATATTTGCTTCCTGGCGACAACCACATGTCTCGCTTAGGGCATCAATTAATAGCTAAAAGATTATTTGAATATTTGCAAACGGCTTCAACTAAAAATCTTGAAGTTCTGCAAATCGATAAAAGCAAAGGTTTATTTAAAGGAAATACGAATAAAATTCGAGTGGAAATGTCGGGCCGTCCATATAGGTTGATCACAAATGCCCAAGGCTACAGGATGGATGAAGTGATTAGTTCGTATAAGTCGAGAGTGCTAGTGCTGGGGGATTCCTTTACTTACGGTGCGCACATTTCTAATGAAGATATATATACTTCGATTTTGAATAAAGCGATGTATCAAAAGCAGGTGATTAATGCAGGTATGTCGGGGTATAGCATAGATCGAGAATGGCAGTATTATCAGCAACATGCTAGGTTTTTAGCTGCTGATGTAGTCATTATTCAAGTTAGTGATAATGATCTTTCCGATTTTATGGAATGCTTTCGTAGTGAAAGCAATGCAATAAATAATATGAAGTAGTGGCTTTATTCGTAACTTATTGAATATAAATTGCTTTTTGATCGGATTGGGTGAAATCATAAAAACGAGTATTTGTATTTTATTCAACAAGTTACAGTGATTTTAGGCCTTGGAGTCACGGATTTAAGAATAACAAAGAATATGTTGTTGAAGCTGTGTTTGTTGAAAAATTAAATCTAGGATTATTGAGGCTTTTAAAGCAAGTTTAATGTCGGTGTTTATCGTAGAAAATGCTTGCTGTCAGGGTGTATTAAATTTGATGCTAGTTAAGTACCGACAAAGCGGGGGTTTTATTCGGTTGTTTTTAGACGACCGGTCATTTATTAGGAGTGTGTAATGCCAAAATACATCATAGAACGGGGTATCGTGGGAGTGGGTAAGTTGACTGCGATTGATTTGCAAGCAATATCGCAGAAATCTTGTGACGTGATAAAGGGAATGGGGCCGGATATTCAGTGGTTGCAGAGCTTTGTTACGGGAGATAAGGTTTATTGTATTTATATTGCCGATGACGAGAAGTCAATACGGCGGCATGCTGAGCTTGGAGGGTTTCCGGTAAATCGCATAGAAGAGATCAAAACTATAATCGATCCGACTACTGCTGAATCATTGTCAAAAGAGTGATGGGGCATTTATTTGTTTGCTACGTGACATTAGACAATGAAACTCACGCTTTTTTCTCGGAGGAGAAAAATTTTTTAAACGGGGGAAATTAATATGAAATTAAAATTCAGTGTGTTATCTATAACATTTGCGTTTGGCTGTATTAGCGTTTCCGGTCATGCCGACGAAACTTGTGCGTCACCGTATATGGCAAAGATTACCGGGCAGGAAGACTTTGTATATGTCTGGACCTTGGGTGAACAAGGGGTTGGTGATGAGCAAGACAAGTTGGTGACCGTAGATGTAAATCCTAAATCAAAACAATACGGAAGAGTAATAGCTAGTTTATCGGTAGGAGGGCGTAACGAAGCGCACCATTCTGATTTTACGGATGATCGCAGGTATCTTTGGGCAGGTGGTTTAGATACCAGCAAAATTTTTATTTTTGATGTGGCTTCCGATCCTGCAAAGCCCAAATTAGTAAAAACCCTCAGTGATTTCGTGACTAAAACCGGTGGGGTGGTGGGGCCGCATAGCTTTTACGCATTGCCGGGACGGATGGTTATTACAGGTTTGTCGAATAATAAAGACCATGGCGGGCGAACAGCGCTTGTAGAGTACAGCAATAGTGGTGAATATGTTGCTACGCACTGGCTGCCAACGGATGGTGATTTACAAGGTGCCGTAAAGTCCGGGCAGTATGCCGATGGTTATAACTACGATGTTCGCGCTTTGCCGCGTAAAAATTTGTTGTTGACTTCATCGTTTACCGGCTGGTCGAACTACATGATGGATTTCGGCAAGATGTTGGGCGATGCGGAAGCGATGAAGCGTTTTGGGAGTACTATGGTTCAATGGGATTTACATACTCGACAGCCTAAAAAAATTTTCGATGTGCCGGGGGCGCCTTTAGAAATTCGTTGCGCTTGGAATGATGCGCACAACTACTGTTTTACCAGTACTGCATTGACATCCAAGATCTGGCTAATTTATCAGGAAGCTACTGGGGAGTGGCTGGCAAAAGAGGTTGCCGATGTCGGTGATCCGGGTAAGGTGCCGTTGCCGGTTGATATATCCATTTCTAGTGACGACAAAACCTTATGGGTCAATACGTTTATGGATGGTAAAGCTCGGCAATTCGATATAACTGATCCATTTCATCCTAAGCAAGTGTATGAGAAGAAGATTGCCAGTCAAGTGAATATGGTCTCATCGAGCTGGGATGGTAAGAGATTGTATTTTACCTCTTCTCTGTTAGCGAACTGGGATAAAAAGGGTCAAGAGGACGAGCAATTTCTGAAAGCCTATAGTTGGGATGGTACAAAATTGACCGAGCAATTTGCAATTGACTTCAGCAAAGAGAAATTAGGGCGGGCGCATCAAATGCGGTTTGGGGCTTATGCGTTGTATTCCGGTATTGTTGGTGAAAGAAGTCCGACCTTAGGTGCCGCACAGGTGACTCCGCACTGACTTGGCTACAAGACGGAGTGGGCGCGTATTGATTGAGCGGAGAATGGTCGGGCACGGTGGTTGGTTAAGGCGGCAACAGCGGGTTACCGTGCTGCTCCGGGAAGCTGAGTTTTTGCGACTTAGCCGGTTGTATTAAGGGAGGGCTATTTTACTTGTTATGGGTGGGTATTTTTAGGAAATCTCTTGGGTTACGTCAAAAACATATGTTGTCGAGTGTCGTCGGGCGAAGGGGCGTCAAGTACTTTTTGGGTTGCATGAAATTTGGCCGCAAAAACCGTCGATCCTGCCGGGGGCGGAGGCTGAATATCAATAGTTGATTGGAGGAAAGTGGTGTAAAGAGGGTAGGGCTGATTTGGAGTGAGCCGGTACATGGCTTTCTGTCGGAAAGATGGATGTCTGATATAGGGGGTATGGCTTATTCTTCGCCGATGTGGTGAATCGGAAAAATCTTACCGAGAAACGATGAATATTGTCTTGACAAGGATCAGTGAGATGGTAGACTGCGTGGCACTTTTAGGGATGGAAGTGGGTCGTAAACTTTACGATTCGATAGATGGAAATGTATAAAAAGAGCTTTCGGAATTTTCCGGAAATTTTTAAATCTTTTAGGAGGTAGAAATGGCTGCTACAACTGAATCAGTTAAGGCTGATGCTGCGGAAGCACCGCTTTTGAACAAAAGAAACCTAATTCTAGGTATTCTTCTTTATCAAGTGTTTTACACCTGGGTGCGTTGGTATGAAGGCGTTTATGGCTGGTCCGCTGGTCTTGACTCATTCGCGCCTGAGTTTGAAACATACTGGATGAACTTCTTATATACCGAGATCGTTCTGGAAGTACTGTTTTTCGCAGGTATCAATGGCTATATCTGGAAAACTCGTGATCGTAAAGTGATGTCAATCACTCCACGTGAAGAACTGCGCCGTCATTTCACACACTGGATTTGGTTGGTGTGCTACGGCTGGGCAATCTACTGGGGTGCTTCTTACTTCACCGAGCAAGATGGTACTTGGCACCAAACAATCGTTCGTGATACCGACTTCACTCCAAGTCATATCATCGAATTCTATCTGTCATACCCAATCTACATCATTACTGGTACTGCTTCTTTCATGTATGCAAAAACCAGACTGCCAACCTATCATGAAGGTTTGCACTTGATGTACTTGGTTGCAGTTATCGGACCTTTCATGATTCTGCCAAACGTTGGTTTGAATGAGTGGGGTCACACCTTCTGGTTTATGGAAGAGTTGTTTGTTGCTCCATTGCACTACGGTTTCGTATTCTTTGGTTGGGCTGCTCTGGCTGTAATGGGTGTTGTGAACACTGAAGTAATGGCAATTGCGAAATTGCTGAAAAAAGACTTGGCTTAATTTAGTTAAGTTGTAAAAGTAAAATACTATCTCCTTTCTTGTCCTGCTTTTATAGGCAGGACGAGATAAGGTAAGAAAAGTAATAAAAAATAATTTTAATTCTTTAGGAGGTAAGCTAATGAGCGCATCTCAATCAGCTGTACGTTCACGTGCGGAAGCGGTGCAAGTTTCCCGTGCGTTTGACTGGATGATTCTCTTTACACTGTTTACAGCAGTTTTGGGCGGTTATCACATTCACTACATGTTGACCGGTGGTGACTGGGATTTCTGGACCGACTGGAAAGATAGACGTCTATGGGTTACTGTAGCACCTATCGTTTCCATTACATTCCCTGCGGCTGTTCAAGCTTGCTTGTGGTGGAGATACCGTTTACCAGTTGGTGCAACCTTGTCTGTGGTTGCTCTGATGGTTGGTGAGTGGATTAACCGCTACTTCAATTTCTGGGGCTGGACATATTTCCCAGTAAACATCTGCTTCCCATCAAACTTGTTGCCAGGTGCAATCGTTCTGGACGTCATTCTGATGCTGGGCAGCAGCATGACTTTGACAGCGGTAGTTGGTGGTTTGGCTTACGGTCTGTTGTTCTATCCAGGTAACTGGCCGGTTATCGCTCCTCTGCACGTGCCTGTAGAGTACAACGGCATGATGATGACTTTGGCGGACTTGCAAGGTTATCACTATGTACGTACTGGTACTCCTGAGTACATCCGTATGGTAGAGAAAGGTACTTTAAGAACTTTCGGTAAAGACGTTGCGCCTGTATCAGCGTTCTTCTCTGGATTCGTTTCTATCATCATTTACTTCTTGTGGCACTTCTTCGGTCGTTGGTTTTCTAAAACCGACTTTATCGCCGACGACGCTTCTTAATTCGAAGATTTTGTTGATAAACGACTGGCATGTTTGGTTTGTTGCCAGAAGATCTTAAAATTACAAGGTTCTCTAGTAATAGAGGAGGAAATATGAAAATAATTAAAGACAAAGTTGCAAAACTGTCCTTTGTCGCCCTGCTGATCTCATTGACAGCAGCGATGTTCTACGCGCCAGCAGCTTCTGCTCACGGTGAAAAATCACAGGCTGCGTTCATGCGTATGCGTACTATCCACTGGTTTGACTTGAACTGGTCAAAAGAAGAAGTGGCTGTGAACGAAACCATGACTATTTCTGGTAAGTTCCTGGTTTTTGCAGGATGGCCGGAAACTGTTGATAAACCGGAAGTATCCTTCTTGAACGTAGGTATCCCAGGCCCTGTATTTATCCGTGCAGGTTCTTGGATTGGTGGTCAGTTGGTTCCTCGTTCAGTTTCATTGGAATTGGGCGAAGTTTATGAGTTCAAAGTACTGTTGAAAGCACGTCGTCCAGGTGACTGGCACGTTCACTCTATGATGAACGTTGAGGGCGGTGGTCCTATCATCGGGCCAGGAAAATGGGTAACCATTACCGGTTCAATGAGCCAATTCGTTAACCCAGTAACTACTTTGACCGGTCAAACCATTGATCTGGAAAAATACGCGCTGGATAACGTTTACTTCTGGCACGCAGTATGGTTTGGCATTGCGTTCGCTTGGTTGCTGTTCTGGATCAAACGCCCAATGTTCGTTCCACGTCACATTGCTGTAAGCACTGGCAAAGCAGACACTCTGATCAGCTCTGGCGATAAAAAAGTCGGTATGTTGTTCGGTGTTGGTACCATGGTTATCGTTGCTGCGTCAATGGGTGCTACCAACGAAAAGTATCCTGTGACCACTCCACTGCAAGCTGGTTTGTTGCGTGGCATGAAAACTTACCAAATGCCTGAGTCAACTGTTTCAGTTAAAGTTGACGACGCGACTTATCGCGTACCTGGTCGTGCAATGCAAATGACTTTAACCGTTACCAATAACGGTGATTCAGCAGTACGTTTGGGTGAGTTCAACACTGCAGGTGTTCGCTTCTTGGATCCTGCTGTTCACGAAGACGATACCAACTATCCAGATGACTTGTTGGCTGAAGAAGGTTTGACCGTTAGCGATAACAGTCCGCTTGCTCCAGGCGAAACCCGCACCGTTGAAGTTACTGCTTCTGACGCTGCTTGGGAAGTATATCGTCTGGCTGACTTGATCTACGACCCAGATAGCCGTTTCGCTGGTTTGTTGTTCTTCTGGGATGAAAACGGAACACGTCAAATGGTAACTGTTGACGCTCCGCTGATTCCAACTTTCATCTAATAAATGAAGGTGTTCTAATAGTCAATTAGGACAGAATAAGCCTCCGCTACCATCTAGGTAGCGGGGGCTTTTTTTTGTTGTAGACCAAATAAATGAATATTGTATTTAACCGGATGGATTACAAAATCATGCAAAAAATAGTTGTCGTTGCTGTGTTATTGGGGTTATTAGGATGCCAAGAGAAAAGCGAATATGAAGCCGCAGTGATGGAGCAGCTAAAAAAAGATCAAGATGTAATGGATTATAAAGTTGATATAAATGAGATGGCTAAATGTGTAGTCATGGAAACGAGTAGTAAAATGCCCGGTTTTACACCGTTGGATCCACGCAAAAAAGAAGCATATGAAAGCTATATTAGAATGATGAAGTTAGCCGAATCAACAGACCCTGTGGGTGAAATAAAAGAGCTTGCGGTTGCGTTCGGATCTGCAAAATCGTTAGCAGAGGCGCGAGCAAATTATGCGCAAAGTGTTGTTGAATGTTTAAATGGAATCGTAACTGCAGGGGAAGAGTCCCTTTCCGAGCAAAAACAGGCAAAATGATGCGATAAGGTTTTTTAAAATTACTACTAGAGCTTAACTAAAATACAAGATAGATAAGTGTGCCTGCTTATTCCGAAAATCGCATTTGCACGGCAAAAAATCGAAAAATTTATAAAAAGTTTTACTTGTCTCGCTATACGCAAGTTTTGCTTAGGTCAGGTGAACAAAGGCTTGGCGAGTACTCGCATGTTGACTTGTGTATTAAAGGTACGTATTAAATTTGAGTATTTCACTGCCCTGCTCAAAACATAAGAATAAAAACGAAATCTGATAAAGCGATGATTGTTGGAGGTTGATAAAGGGAGGCTTTCGATCTTGATTGTTTCAAAAACAAATGGTGCTCCAATATTAAGATATGTAACTGATTGGTTTGCGTCTTCAGTGTGCGGAATGTGCGGGTTACAATTCTGAATGAGATTCGGATATTTCTAAGTAAATCGTATTGGGTAGGGCTACTTGATTGTTTTAAAGGGTAGGTATTATTTCTAGGTTCGATTTTTGTATTATTTATATTTGTATTAAAAAGCAATAATTGAAAGCTGTTTAGCCATTGTCGAGCTTTAAGATATATAAGGAAAATAATGCTAATGCTTTGAATATATGTGGCTTGATGATTAGTTGAGTGTGTGAATTTAATAAAAATTCTGAATCCTTATTTATATTATATAAGTATTAAAAAATTATGGATAAAATTTATTCGCCTCATGCAATAGAACAACGTTGGTATCAAGTATGGGAAGAAGCAGGATACTTTGCTGCGAACCGCAATGGGAGTTCTTATTGCATCATGATTCCACCACCGAATGTGACCGGTAGCTTGCACATGGGGCATGCGTTTCAGGACACAATAATGGATGCGTTGAGTCGATACCATAGAATGAAAGGTTGCAATACTCTATGGCAACCCGGAACAGATCATGCCGGAATAGCAACGCAAATGGTCGTGGAGAGATTGATAAACGCAGAAGGGAAGACGCGTCATGAGTTTGGTAGGGATAAATTCGTAGATAAAATCTGGGAGTGGAAAAAGCAATCCGGCGGAATGATTACTCGCCAACTAAGGCGAATGGGGTCTTCGCTCGATTGGGCAAAAGAGCGGTTCACGATGGACGAAGGAATGTCCGATGCCGTCAGAGAAGTATTTATTCAATTGTACGAAGAGGGTCTTATATATCGCGGTAAACGCCTAGTAAATTGGGATCCTGTATTACATACGGCAGTTTCAGATTTGGAAGTTCTGTCGGGAGAAGAAAATGGCTCAATGTGGCATCTTCGTTATCCATTATCCAACGGCTCCGGATACTTGGTGGTGGCGACAACACGGCCGGAAACGATGTTGGGCGATTCTGCCGTTGCTGTGCATCCAGGTGATGAGCGCTATAAACATTTAATTGGCGAGTTGGTAGAATTACCGCTGACCGGAAGACTTATTCCTATTATTGCAGATGAATACGTCGATCCTGAGTTTGGTTCGGGCTGCGTCAAAATTACTCCTGCACATGATTTCAACGATTACGAAGTGTGGGGGCGTCATAAGCAAACACTGGCAATATCTGAACAACCTTATGGCGGATTGATTAATGTTTTTACGCCCGATGCGACCATACGCGATAACGACGAATACCAGATTATTCCATCAGGCTACATCGGGTTAGATCGCTTTGAAGCTAGGAAGCAAATCGTTGCCGATTTGTCGGCACAGAATTTATTGGAAAAAATAGTTGATCATAAGCTTATGGTGCCACGCGGGGATAGGACGGGAGCTGTTATTGAGCCGTACTTAACTAATCAATGGTACGTCAAAATTGCACCGTTAGCAGGGCCCGCTATAGAAGCAGTAGAGTCCGGCCGAATAAAATTCGTACCGGATAACTGGAAAAATACCTATTTCGAATGGATGCGCAATATCCAAGACTGGTGTATTTCCCGGCAAATTTGGTGGGGTCATCGTGTCCCTGCTTGGTATGATGGAAAAGGCAATATCTATGTAGGTCGAAGCGAATCGGAAATTAGAGAAAGGCATAATTTGAGTCACGATTATCCGCTACAGCAGGATGGTGATGTATTGGATACTTGGTTTTCCTCGGCGCTTTGGCCCTTCTCGACACTGGGATGGCCGAACAAAACTCCCGAGTTGGCTGAGCATTATCCGACAAGTGTGTTGGTGACCGGGTTCGATATCATATTTTTTTGGGTGGCAAGGATGATCATGATGGGCCTAAAGTTTATGGGTGATGTGCCTTTTCGTGAGGTATATATTCATGGTCTGGTTCGAGACGCGGAAGGCCAGAAAATGTCTAAGTCAAAGGGCAACGTGCTTGATCCTATAGACATCATTGACGGAATCGATATTGAAACGCTAGTAAAAAAACGTACCACTGGCTTGATGCAGCCTAGAGATGCGCCAAAAATAGAAATAGCCACACGGAAACAATTTCCCAATGGCATTCCATCCTACGGAACAGACGCTTTGCGATTTACGTTTGCTTCATTGGCTTCAACCGGACGAGATATAAGATTCGATTTACAACGAACGGAAGGCTACCGTAATTTCTGCAATAAGCTATGGAATGCGGCGCGTTATGTATTAATGAATACGGCAGGAGAAGAAAACGCAGCTAATAATGTCGATTGTAGATACAGCCAAGCCGACCGTTGGATATTATCGAGATTAAATCGCACAATCGGCGTAACAAGAGATGCAATCGATCAGTACCGGTTTGATTTGGCGGCGCAAGCAATTTATGAGTTTACTTGGAATGAATACTGCGACTGGTATCTGGAGCTGGCTAAAATAACATTGCAGGCTGAAGACGAATTGTTGCGTAGAGGAACTAGGCAAACGCTAGTGAGTGTATTCGAATGTTTACTTCGTCTGACTCACCCTATCATGCCTTTCATAACTGAGGAAATTTGGCAAAGGATAGCTCCGCTAGCAGGAATCAAAGCACCTACCATAATGTTACAACCCTACCCGGAAGCCGATAATTACTTGCTGGACAACGAGGCGGAAATCCACATTTCTTGGGTCATGGATTTTTTGTTGGCGGTACGTCGAATTCGCGGGGAGATGAATATCGCTCCAGGAAAGCCGCTCGATATACTATTGGAGAACGTCACTGAAAAAGATCACGAGCTGTTGCTAGCGAATTCAGATTATTTACTGAAATTAGGACGATTAGCTAACATCACGATTTTAGAATTAAATGAGAATGCGCCGGAAGCGGCAATTGCATTAATTGGTGAATTACGGGTATTGATACCAATTGCCGGATTGATCGATAAGTCTGCTGAATTGGCAAGGCTGGAAAAAGAAATTCAACGGATTGAAAAAGAGCTTCCCAGAATAGAAGGAAAATTAGCTAATACATCGTTCGTAGAAAAGGCACCTGTTGAGGTAATTGTTAAAGAGCGAGAAAAGCTCGCAACGTTGAAACTGTCTCATGCCGGCTTGTTAGAGCAAGTCATCAAAATTCGAAGTTTATAATGAAGCGGCATGACTCTTTATCCACGCTCCCGCAGAGCCTAGAGGAATGGGTCTATACATTACAAGTTGAAAAAATGCCGATTTTTTCCCATACCGCAGGACAAATTTATTCGGCATTAGACGACAACAATAAAGGGGCTATGGAGTTGGCTTCTATAATTTTGCAGGATCCAAATCTAACTGCTAAGTTGCTAAAAATAAGCAATAGCCCTTATTACAACCCCTCGAGACAAAAGATAGGCACTGTGTCTCGAGCGATTGTCATTATGGGTATGCAATTGATCAGGGAGCTGACGCTGGCATGTTCTTTTTTTGAGTCAATATTATCATCGGCTAATAAGGAATGTGCAAATCGAGAAATCGCAAAGGCAATTCATTCCGCTGTGCAGGCCAGAGAGTTAGCCGTATCAATGGGAGATAAATCGCCCGAGGAAGTGTTTGTCGCTGCTTTGTTGATGAATGTTGGAAAAGTCGCTTTTTGGTGCTCGAATAGTCCTGCTGCTGCGAAAATTCAAGAGTTACTTAAGGTCGGTGTTAATTCTTTGGATGCTGAGAAAAGAGTTTTGGGATTCACTCTGGAGGAATTGGGCGGTAAATTAAATCAATCATGGCGACTTGGTGGATTAATAGAGGCGGCTATGACGAACAAAGATACTAACGATATTAGAGTTAAATTGGTAAGGCTAAGTGAAAAGCTTTGCGGGGCTTTAGAAATCGGGGAAGAGTCTAAAGAATTAATGGATTGTGTGCAAGAATTGGCTGGTCTATCGGATTTGTCCAAAGAGCAAGTTAAAGCTAAAGTTAGTTTGAGTACTTTAAAAGCAGTTGAAATTGCTCAGCAATTTGGAGCTCATGATGCTTCGAAATATATTAGTAAAGAATCAATAGCTGTAACGGAAATCGAGCCTAAAATATCGGAAGCACAGTTTGATTATAAGAATCTGCAATTACAGATATTACAAGAAATCGCGTTGCACGTTAGTGGGGCAATCGATATAAATATATTACTAGAAATGGTATTGGAGGGTGTTCATAGAGGCGTTAACATGGATAGGACGCTGTTTATGATATTAAATAAAAATAGGACCTCAGTAATAGAGAAAATATCGTTAGGATGGAGCAAGCTTAGCGGTTCTAACAAGATTCAGTTTACAAACGAGGAGTCTGGTCGAAACATCCTTTTTCATGGATTAGAAAGTAAAAACGGTTTTTGGGCCAAACCGCAAGAACACCCATCGCTTTATACGGCACAAATTGTAAAGCATATGGGTAAACATGAGTGCTTTGTATTTCCGGTGCAAATCGAAATGAAACCAATCGGATTGATTTATTGTGATAGAGGTGTGCACCATCGGCCATTGACGATAGAAGACTTCTCGATCGTTAATCACTTCGTAAAACAAGTGCAAATTGGTTTGACACTATACCGAATCCGACATTGATGCTATATGAACGAACAGGAAATTTCCACGCTGGATATTTATTTAGTCGAGCCTTCGCATACCCAAGCTCTCATTATCAAACAACATTTACGAAGTTGTGGAATTGAGTCGGTAACAGATATAAGCA
This sequence comes from Methylomonas sp. HYX-M1, assembly GCF_040741385.1. Classification (NCBI taxonomy): domain Bacteria; kingdom Pseudomonadati; phylum Pseudomonadota; class Gammaproteobacteria; order Methylococcales; family Methylococcaceae; genus Methylomonas; species Methylomonas sp. HYX-M1. The sequence continues at coordinate 4,327,674 of NZ_CP160405.1, read as the reverse complement.
CTGGAAGTGAATTATTGGCACAATTGAAGCATGGTAGACCTGATTTAATTATTAGTAGTATGTATTTGCCCGATATGACGGGCGTGGATTTAGTCCACGCTATAAGAAAGGACAGCGAGTCTTACGATATGGCTTATTTGCTGATTTCGAGCGAAACAAACATTAAGTATCTTGAACCGATAAGACAGGCTGGTGCGATTGCTATATTACCTAAACCCTTTACTCAGGGAGAGTTGGAAACGGCCTTATATGCTACAGTGGAATATCTACATCCTCAAAAGCTATATATACAACACTTTGATATAGAAGATTTGCAGGTATTATTAGTGGATGACAGCGAGTTTTCACTTAAATACATTCGCAAGGTATTGAGCAATATTGGAATAGAACGTGTAATGACTGCTTCCAATGGCAAACAAGGTCTGCAACTTTACCGAGAATATTATTTCGATTTGATAGTTACCGATTACCATATGCCTGAAATGGACGGTGTGCAGATGGTTCAGGCTATGCGGAAGGATTTTGAACGAGCCATGGTACCTATTATGATGGTAACGAGTGAGCAAAATCAAAATCGATTAGCGGCAATCGAAAAAGCAGGTGTATCGGCGATCTTGGACAAGCCCTTTGAGCCGGGTTCGGTAAAGCGCTTAATTATGCAGTTGTTGGGGTAGTTGATTGTTATGTGATAGCGACGGTGCTCAGTGAGACCTGTAGACAAAATCCTTGAATCATCTATAGTTACGCCACAACTAGAAGAAATTACTTAAATATGGTGACGGCTCCTCCTAACATCCATTTTAGTGGCTTAGCAAAATGTTTAGTCCAACAAGGCTTGCTAACCGAAGACGCTGCAGCTGTAGCCGCACAAGAGGCCCAAAAACAAAAACAACCACTGGTAACCTATCTGGTTGCCAACAAGCAAGTCGATAGTCGAACTATCGCCAAATTAGCGTCTAGCGAATTTGGGGTGCCACTGCTGGATCTGGACGCAGTTGACCTCACGTCGATTCCGGTCAAATTAGTCAGCGAAAAACTAATTCGTCAACATCATGCGTTACCTCTATTCAAACGCGGTAACCGTTTGTTTATTGCAACTGCAGATCCTACAAATTTCCAGGCTCTGGATGAAATCAAGTTTCATACGCGGTTAAATACCGAAAATATTCTCGTCGAAGAAGATAAGTTAGTCCGTTGTATCGATGCTGCTTTGGAAGCGGTTGATACGACAATGGGGAATTTACTTGACGAAGATTTAGATAATATCGATATTTCCGGCGGCGATGAAAAGCCGGCGGAAGACGTATCGTCTTCCGACATCGACGAGGCGCCGATCGTTCGTTTCGTCAATAAAATTCTATTGGATTCGATAAAAAAAGGGGTTTCCGACATCCACTTAGAGCCGTTCGAAAAGCGATTCAGGATTCGATTTCGCGCGGACGGTATCCTTGCTGAAATCGCAAGCCCACCAATCGGGATCGCTAACCGAATTATTTCCCGCATCAAAGTCATGTCGAAAATGGATATTGCAGAACGCCGTGTGCCGCAGGACGGGCGGATCAAAATGCAATTATCGAAGACGCGAGCCATTGATTTTCGGGTAAATACCTGTCCGACTTTGTTTGGCGAAAAGGTTGTATTGAGGATCCTCGATCCTACCAGTGCGCAAATCGGGATAGAAAAATTGGGCTTTGAACCCGCGCAACAAAAATATTTTTTAGACGCCATACATAAGCCATATGGAATGGTTTTGGTTACAGGGCCCACCGGTAGTGGTAAGACGGTTTCCTTGTATACGGGGCTAAACTTGCTGAATAGCGTCGAACGAAATATTTCCACTGCAGAAGATCCGGTCGAAATTACAGTGGAGGGTATTAATCAGGTAAACGTCAATCCCAAGGCAGGACTAACTTTTGCCGAAGCGCTAAAAGCATTTTTACGTCAAGACCCGGACGTTATAATGGTGGGCGAAATTAGGGATATAGAGACTGCAAGTATTGCGGTAAAAGCCGCGCAAACGGGACACTTAGTGTTGTCCACTCTGCACACCAACGATGCTCCGCAGACAATCAACCGCTTGGTGCAAATGGGCATAGAGCCGTTCAATATCGTATCCGCCGTCAATTTAATTATGGCACAACGTTTAGCGAGAAGGTTGTGCGAACATTGCAAAAAGGAAGCCGATTTTCCTGCAAATGTTTGGTTAGCGGCTGGTTTTAACGAGGAGGAGATCGGTACATTCAAATTATACGAGCCGGTCGGTTGCGAACATTGTAACAACGGGTATAAAGGTAGGGTGGGGATTTACCAAGTGTTGCCCATCAGTGAAAAAATGCGGGCGTTAATTCTTCGCGGCGGAAATTCGATGGAGATGGCTGAATTGGCAAAATCCGAAGGTATCAACGATTTACGGGCTTCCGGTTTGTTGAAAGTGCGGCAAGGTATTACCTCGCTGGAAGAAGTCGACCGCGTAACCAAGGACTAAATCATGGCAAAAGAAAGCGATCAAATTGATTTTCTTTGGGAGGGCTTGGATAAACAAGGCAAAAAGACCGGGGGGCTTTTTAGCGCTAAAAGTGAAGCGGTTGCACGGACGGAGTTAAGAAAGTCCGGGGTTAGGGTCATTAAAATCAAGCCCAAGCCAAAGCCGTTGTTCGGGCCCAAAAAACAGAAAATAACCAGTGCTGATATTGCGGTTTTTGCCCGGCAATTAGCCACTATGTTGGAAGCTGGAGTGCCCTTGGTGCAATCTTTCGACATTATCGGCAAAGGTCACGATAACGCGAGTATGTCTGAAATGTTGTTGTCCATTAAGGCCGATATTGAAGGTGGCGATACCTTAGCGCAGGCACTGGCTAAAAAGAATCTATATTTCGACGATTTGTTTTGCAATCTGGTGAACGCAGGCGAGCAAGCCGGTGTGTTGGAATCGTTATTGGATAAGATTGCAACCTACAAAGAAAAAACCGAGTCCATTCGTAAAAAAGTAAAAAAGGCTTTAACTTATCCGATAGCCGTCTTGGTGGTTGCGTGCATTGTGACTGCGGTGCTTTTAATTTTTGTGGTACCGGTTTTCGAAGATTTGTTTAAAGGGTTTGGCGCCGACTTGCCCGCTTTTACGCAATTCGTCATTGAATTGTCCCGATGGATACAAGAATGGTGGTGGGCTATTGTCGGTGTGATAGGAGCTTCCGGTTACACCTTTAGTTTTTTTAAAAAACGCTCTCGGCCTTTTAATCACTTTTTGGATAGAACGTTGTTGAAAATACCCGTGGTGGGAATGATTTTGGAAAAATCCGCTATTGCGCGGTTTGCCAGGACGCTATCGACCATGTCCGCCGCAGGTGTTCCTCTGGTAGAAGCGTTGGTTTCCGTTGCAGGAGCGTGCGGTAACATTTTGTTCTACGACGGCGTGATGAAAATGCGCGATGACGTGGCAACCGGTCAGCAATTGCAATTCTCTATGATTCAGACGGGGTTATTTCCTAATATGGTGATCCAAATGGTAGCCATCGGCGAAGAGTCCGGTTCCATCGATAGTATGTTGGATAAAGTTGCCGATTTCTACGAAGAGGAGGTGGATAATTTGGTCGATAATCTCAGCAGTTTGATGGAACCTATCATTATGTCGGTGCTCGGGGTTTTAGTCGGGGGGCTTATCGTGGCGATGTATTTGCCTATTTTCAAATTGGGGGCGGCGGTTGGTTAGGCCGTGTTCGCATAATCTGCCGCAAAGCAAAATTCCAATTATTTCAAGGCCGGATCTTTACAAAATTCGAGTATGTTAGTCGAAACCTTGCAGCAATCCATGCTAATGCTGGTGAGCCTGACATTCGTGTTGGGCTTAATGATTGGTAGCTTTTTGAATGTCGTAGTTTATCGGCTCCCGCTGATGATGCAAAAGGCTTGGCGCAGAGATTGTCTGGAGTATTTGGAGTTACCGCCGGAACAGGATGCCGAGGCTTTCAACTTGATTTGGCCTGGCTCGCGTTGTCCAAGTTGCCGAGCCGAAATCAAACCGCATCAAAATATTCCTATCTTGAGTTATCTTTTGCTTCGCGGTAAATGCGCCAATTGCTCCGCACACATTACTTGGCGTTATCCATTATTAGAGGCTTTTACCGCGATTTCGTCCGCTATGGTTGCCCTTCATTTTGGATACGGAATAGCGCTGGCATTTGCTTTATTGCTGACCTGGAGTCTAATCGCGTTAAGTGTTATCGACATAGATCACCAATTACTACCGGATTCCATCACCCTGCCACTGCTCTGGTTAGGCTTATTGCTAAGTTTGTTTTCCCTTTATACCGACAGTCACAGCGCCATTATCGGAGCGATAGCCGGTTATCTAAGCCTTTGGAGTATTTACTGGCTATTCAAATTGCTTACCGGGAAAGAAGGTATGGGGTATGGCGACTTTAAGTTGTTGGCGTTGTTGGGAGCTTGGTTAGGTTGGCAATTTTTGCCGTTGATCATTGTGCTTGCATCGTTCGTTGGCGCGCTTATCGGCGTTGTTTCGATAGTGTTGAAACGACAGGATATTAGCCGACCCATCCCATTTGGCCCTTATCTGGCGGGGGCCGGCTGGTTGGCGCTAATTTACGGTAGGGAAATCAACCAATTCTACCTAGGTATTACAGGTTTATAGAATGTTACGGGTCGGTTTAACCGGCGGTATCGGCAGCGGCAAGAGTTATGTTTGCCGCTTATTTGCGCAATTGGGCGCAACGGTTATTGATGCTGATCTGGTAGCTAGGGAGTTAGTGAAACCGGGGCGGCCATTGCTGAATAGCCTAGTTCAACTGTTTGGAGAAGGCATTATTTTGCCGAACGGCGAGTTAGACAGGCTGCAGTTGAGAAACATCGTTTTTTCCGACCACTCGCGTCGTAAAGCGCTGGATGCTATCATGCACCCCGCAATTTACCAGCAGATTGAATCGGAGCTAGGGAGTTTTCAGTGCGGATATTACATCATCGCTCTCCCTTTATTATTGGAAACGCGTCATTTGGCCTCCATCGATCGCATTTTAGTTGTGGATTGTTCCGAGGAGTTGCAAGTATTACGCGTAGTGAAACGCGATAATGTCGAGCCGGAGCAGGTGCGCGCAATTATGGCTGTACAAACCAGCCGGCAGCTCCGGCTTCAAGCTGCGGATGACGTAATAGAAAATTCAGGTGACGAAAGCTTGCTTGCCGACCGCGTGAAAAAATTGCATCAATTTTACCTTGCATTAGCCAACTTAAGGACTACGCCGGCTTGAATACACAAACGATCTACGAATTTCCGTTGAACGAGAGAGTTCGGGTGTTTATGCGTTTGGAACAATTGTTTCAACAACTCAACCACTTTATGGCGGGTGGTTCGGTATTCGATAAAAGGGCTGCTATCGATTCTTTGCTGGATATTCTGACGATTTTCGGCCGTAGTGATTTGAAATCGGAATTAATCAAGGAATTGGAGCGCCATTCCAAAGTGCTAGGGCATTTAAGTCAGAGCGAGGAAGTTGATCGCCACAAGTTGCAAACCATACTGGACCAGCTGAGCCAGGCGAGCCGCAAACTATATAATGCCAGCGGTAAAATCGGCATTAGCGTTTTAGAAAGCGGATTGTTTCAAAGTATTTCCCAACGTAGCGCAATCCCGGGTGGGACCTATTCGTTTGACTTGCCCGCTTTTCATTATTGGCTGGAACAAGATGCGGTACAGCAGCAGAAGGATTTAGAAACCTGGACTCAGCCGTTTGTTGATATTCAATTGGCTATCGATTTGATTTTGGGATTCATCCGGCAAAGTTGCGTTCCGCGGCAAGAGCTTGCACACGCAGGATTTTTTCAACTAGCGTTGGATAAAAATCATCCGGTTCAATTGCTTAGGGTGGGTGTGCCTAAAGCGGCGGGTTGTTTTGCCGAAATCAGTGGCGGTAAGCACAGGTTTAGTATTCGGTTTTTGCTTCCGTCTACCGATGAGAATCGTCCGGTACAAACTCAAGAGGACGTGGTATTCAATTTGGCGCGCTGTGCCGTGTGAAGATGAGCGAGCAAAACCTGTTTTTTGTGTCGTGTCCGACTTGTAAAAAACAGGTGCCTTGGGTTGCTCAGCAGCGCTATAAGCCGTTTTGCAGCCAACGTTGCAAATTGATCGACTTAGGTGATTGGGCCACCGAGGCGCATAAAATTCCAGGCGAACCGGTCGAATTTTCCGAGCTCAATAGCTCCGGTCAGGCTTCTGAGTGAATTTGTCGGCCGTTAAAAAAGCGCTAATACCGGCCATACCCTGGCAGCCGGCCGCAATTGCCCGTTGTAGATCGGTCGCTTTCAAACCGCCCATGGCGAAGACCGGAATATTAATTTCGGCCACTAAGCTGCTTACAGCCGACCAACCCAACGCAGGCGCGTCCGGATGGGTTGGGGTAGGCATGACGGGCGCTAAAACAGCAAAATCCACGCCAATGCGTTGTGCGTGTTCGAGTTCCCCAATATTATGGCAAGATGCAGCAACCCAGTCGAAACCGCGAGGGCGATGATTCAGGGTTACCAGCCGGCGTGCCGTAAGATGAATGCCGTCGATATCGTGTGCTTCGAAGTTATGATCGGAGTTACCAAGCAAGGTAATAGCATTGCTTTTGCAAAAAGCAGCGACCTGATGATGGAGCTGGCTAATTTCTGATGTCCGGGCCGATTTACAACGAAATTGCAACAGGCTGATGCCTTGCTTTTTTAATAATTCCAGTTTGTCCGAAATCGAAGAACAATTTACGCCCTCTAAAATTGCATAGCGATCGGGTAGGCGCACGGCTGCTATGATCGGGTAGTTAGCGGCAGGGAATCTGTAATCGGAAAGTTCGTCGGGCTTAGCCCAGGCCATTGCTTGATCTTCGCGCGCGTACGGCGTTCCTGAATATCCGACTACTTGCCACACATCCAACAGAACCGCCAGCTCCGGGTATCGATGTTTGATTTTCAGTAACGGTCGTGCGTGATGGACCTCAATACCGACTTCCTCATGCAGTTCTCGGTATAAGGCTTGTTCCGGAGACTCATTCGGCTCCAGCTTACCGCCGGGAAATTCCCATAAGCCGCCTTGGTGAACATTCTTGGCGCGTTGAGTTAACAAAATTCGGCCGTCCGGGTTGCGTATTACGCCGACAGCGACATGCAACGGGGCTGGATCTAACATTTATGTGCGATATTCGGCATTGATCTTGACGTAATCGTAGGAAAAATCGCAGGTAAGAATTTCTTGGCAAGCGTTGCCGCGGCCAAGCCGCACGGTAATTGCGATTTCCGCTTGATCCATTACGCGTTGCCCGTCTTGTTCGGTATAGCCGGGTGAGCGTCCGCCGGCTTCGACGATACAAACCGTACCCAGATAAATTTGTACTTTTTCTAACTCTAAATTGACAAGGCCGGCTCGGCCGACTGCTGCCAAAATGCGCCCCCAATTCGGGTCGCTGGCAAAAAATGCGGTTTTAACCAAGGGTGAATGGGCAATCGTTTTGGCCACTAATACGGCTTCGGCGTCATCTTTCGCTTGCTCCACCGCAATCCGTATCAGTTTGGTCGCGCCTTCCCCGTCTCGTACGATCAACTCGGCCAGGCGTTTGAGTATTTGCGAGACGGCTGCGGAAAATACCGCGTAGTGATCGGTGCCGGGCAATATTTCCGGAGCGTTGCTGCAGCCGGATGCCAATAAAACGCAAGCATCGTTTGTGGATGTGTCGCCGTCCACCGTAATACGGTTAAATGATTGTTCAACCGCTTCGGACAAAATGTGTTGCAAGACGGATTGTTCAACCGTCGCGTCGGTGGCGACAAAACTGAGCATAGTCGCCATGTTGGGATGTATCATGCCGGCGCCTTTTGCGATACCGGTGATCGTTATCTTTTGGCCGGCGATCTCGACGGCACAGGAAGCGCCTTTGGCGAAAGTATCCGTGGTCATGATGGCTCGGGAGGCCTTATCCCAATGTGATTCATCGAGATTGGCCACCGCCTTGGGTATTGCTCCGGCAATTTTGTCCACGGGCAGCGGCTCGCCGATGACTCCGGTAGAAAAGGGCAATACCTGTTGGGCTATAGCGTCCACTTCGTCCGCCACCGCTGCGCAGCAGGCAAAAGCATCCTGTAGCCCTTGCTTGCCGGTGCCGGCGTTGGCGTTACCGGAGTTGACCAGCAACCAGCGCGCTCCCATGGTCAAATGATCTCGAGCGAGAATGACCGGAGCCGCACAGAAGGCGTTTTGCGTGAATACTGCCGCACAGCTGCCGTTTTCAGCCATTTGAATGATTAAAACGTCATCTCGTTGTGTTTGTTTGATTCCCGCGTTACACGTACCGAGTTTGATTCCCGCTACCGGATGCATAGTTGGAAAATCACAGAGTCCTACTGCCATGTCATCTCCCATTCGACATAAATTAAGCAACTTCCAATACCACTACATATTCGCCGTTCTCGGCTTTGGTTTCCAGAACTTTGTGGCCGTTGATGCGGCACCAGGCTGGAATGTCGTGCATGGCCCCCGGATCGGTGCAGCGCACGGTTAACCGGTCGCCCGCTTGCAGGGTTTTTACTTTGTCTTGAGTACGAATGACCGGCAAAGGACAGAGCAAGCGGTGAGTGTTTAACGTTTCTTGATTCATATGAACCAACCCTGCTCGATTTCGTCGGCGGGCAATGGTTTAACTTGCAAGTGCCGCTCTTCTCCTGAAGGATTACGTACCGCGACCTCGACTGAATCCGCCTCCCGTCCTTGTCCGTAACGGGCGGTTATGCGGGCGGCCAACTGCAGATCGTCATCGCTGGGATTGCCGTCTATCAAGGCTAGCGGTCCGCGGTGGCTAGTACAATACATACTCATGAAATCATTTTTATAACCGCTCATGAAGCGAGCTTCGCCATCTTCGCGGGCGATAATGATTTTGAAGTGCGCCCGTGGCCGCAGATGACGGCCGACCTTTAACAGCATGACGTCGTCCAGTTCATAATCGCGCTTTCCGCGGGCTTGCCAGAGATCGACCAGTTTCAGCGAATAGCTTTCGTCCGTTAAAAAACAACAGCCGCCGGCCGGTTGCGCGTAATCCGAAAAGCCGTACTGCTTGGCCAATGCCATTTGCGGTTTCCTGGAACGGCCGCTAAAGCCGTGCATTTTTGTACGATCGATCCAGCCTTGGCGTTCCGGCAAAGTAGTCGGCAAATTTTGCGCGGATAAAGGTCGCACTAATAAATCGTCCGCGCCGGATTCGGCCGCAACGATAGGCATGGTTTGTTTGCGTTGCGACATCGGGCGTTGGCCGACGACTTCGCCGGTGATGATGAAGTCGAAGTCGTTTTCCGCCATCCATTGTTTGGCTTTGTTGACCATGAAGATTTTGCAATCCAGGCAGGGGTTCATATTTGCGCCATAACCATGTTTGGGATTGAGCAAGACCTGTTTGTATTCTTCTATGATGTCTATGATATGGAGCTTGATGCCCAGTTGTTCGGCGACCCATAACGAATTATTGCGCTTGGGTTTGTTTTCGTCCTGCTTGCGTATTGCGTGAGTATGACCTTCAACACAGAAGCCGGTGAAAAAGTTAATGCCTTCGACATGTATGCCCTGAGCCATGATGGTTTTGGCGGCCAGCATGGAATCTAAACCGCCGGAAATCAGTGCTACAGCCTTTTTTTGTTGAGCGATAACCACAAAAACGCCAAGGTGTTGTAAAAAAGTAACATTATACGCCATTCCACGACAGCTTACCTTGCTTCAACTTTAATGGCTTTACTCTAAACTTAAGCGCAATGGGTGTATTGCGCTAGGTTGGTTTATGGAATTTAAAGACTATTTGAAGATATTGGTTCAACACGATGGTTCGGATTTGTATTTGACTCAAAATGCACCGCCTGCCGCGAAGTTTCAGGGAACGCTGAAGCCGTTGGAAAATGTTAAATTGACCGCCGAGCGGCTGCGCGAGATTGCAAACAGCATTATGGATGCCGACCAGCGTGCCAGCTTCGAGCATAAGCCGGAGATGAACTTGGCGATAGCCGAGCCGGGCATCGGCCGATTTCGGGTCAATATTTTCAAGCAGCGCAATACGCATGCCTTGGTCATCCGCAACATTAAAGTCGATATTCCTAATGCCGACGCGCTAGGATTGCCGCAAATCTTGAAAGACAAAATCATGGAAAAACGCGGTCTGATTTTGTTTGTAGGCGGCACAGGGTCCGGAAAGTCGACATCGTTGGCAGCATTAATCGATTATCGCAACGGTAATTCTTCCGGTCACATCATTACCATTGAAGACCCTATCGAATACGTCCACCCGCATAAACGATCGCTGGTTAACCAGCGTGAAGTCGGGGTAGATACTTTGAGTTACGAAGACGCGTTGAAAAATACCTTGCGGCAAGCGCCGGACGTGATTCTGATCGGGGAAATTCGCAGCCAGGAAACCATGGAGCATGCATTGGCATTCGCTGAAACCGGGCATTTATGCCTTTCGACATTGCACGCCAATAATGCCAACCAAGCCCTGGATAGAATTATCAATTTTTTTCCTGAAGAACGCCGGCCGCAGCTGCTAATGGATTTGTCGCTGAATTTGCAAGCTTTTGTATCCCAGCGTTTAGTACCCACGGTGGAAGGAAAACGGGTGGCGGCTATTGAAATCCTCCTGGGAACCAAGTTAGTCAGCGATTTGATTCAAAAGGGCGACGTGCATGCCATCAAGGAGGCCATGGAAAAATCCGAAAATATCGGTATGCAGACTTTCGATAGTCACTTGCTGAAACTATATAAAAGTGGAGTGATTTCCTTGGAGGAGGCTTTGCGCAATTCCGATTCACCTAACAACTTGAAATTGAAAATCAATTTAAGCGAGGGTTTAGGCTCTGCGACGGCTGCTAAAGACAAGCCGGCGGGTGACGGCGGCTTGTCGCTGCAGGCAATCATCAAAGACGAGGACGAAAATGAAGACGAGCACTGATTGCATTTTCCGCGGTGTCGGTGAATAACGTATGCGATTAGTCGGCGATATCGGAAGCTTGCAAGATTTTCTGTACGGCGTAGGCGGGTTGTTCGTAAGGGTGGCTTGCGAACAAGGCATTCAGTGCAGCGGGTAAATTTGCCGATTCGCAAATCATTTCCACTTTATATTCGGCAATTTTGGTGAGCTGTCCGGCTACGCCCAAATAGGGTTGAGCGCCGGCCAGCGGTCTAAATTGGCCCTGGCCTAAAGTTTGCCATGAACATTGATCATAACTGCGATAACGTCCCGCGCCGGCGCTAAACAAGGCTTGTTTGACCTTGTCCAAGTGACTGGCAGGGACGTAGAACGTGATTTGATACATGTCTGTGTTTTAAAGTGCGCCTGTCAGCAACATCAGCCCCCAGAGTACGGCCAGTACGGTGGCGTCTTCCAGCATGTTGATTGCCGATTGCCGGGTTTGTCGGCATTGCATGGCTTGTTGATTGGCTTTTTGATCTCGCATGTGCACATAGTGGGTTTTCATAGGAAGCTCCTAATGGTGAGAGACATAGCTACGCATTTGTCCGACCAATACCCCTTGAATTTCGATTTGCTCGGGGCGGTAACGCATGACGTTCAAGTCTGGATTGGCGGGGATTAATAGGGTTTCGTGCGGATATTGCTCGATAATTTTCAGGGTTGCGTCGGATTTGTCGATCAACGCGACTACGATTTCGCCGTTTCTGGCGTGGCTGCGTTGTTCGATAATGACCCAGTCTCCATCGAATATGCCTTGTTCTATCATGGAGTCGCCTTTAACTTTTAAGACATAACAAGGTTTTTCCGTCTGCAATTGGTGCGGGACGGTTATGTAACTGATGTTTTCCAGAGCCTCTATGGGCCGGCCGGCCGCAATGACTCCTACCAAAGGCAGGCGAGTCTCTTGTGTATTTGGTTTGGGTTTGGCGTAAGACTTTCCGCGCTCGGTTAAACGGATGCCGCGTTGTTTACGTTCCGGAGCCTCCAATAGCTCGGCGTCTATCAAGGCTTTGATGTGTCCGTGTAGTGAGCCGCGGGATTTCAAACCCATGGCCGAGCATAATGCCTCTAGCGTTAAGGGTTGAGGTAAGTTGTCCAGGTTGTTCAGTAAAAAGTAGAAAAGGTCTTGTTGTTTGCGAGTCAGATTCATTTTTTGTTCTATATTTGTTCTTTATGTTAAGCATAAACCAAGAACAAATAAAAAACAAATGTAAGTTTGTAGGGATTTTTTGCGTATGGGTGGGTTAAGACTTGTGGCTAAATAGCAGGACGGTTGTGGCGGTTGAGAAGGCTTTGGATGTTAGTCCAGTGAGGTGTCAGGGCTCGCTATAGCGGCTTTACTGTGGTCTTGATTGTTACTTATGAAAGTCATGGTGGGAACGACACATAGCCGCGATTCGCAAGGCCATCGTCGCGACTATGCCAAACTACCTTTCATTTGCCAGACCTTCATGGTCGTTAGGATCAAGCGACCATTTTCAATTCGCTAAGCCCGTTGGGTTTTTTAACCAATTCGATTTGGGTCTTGATACGCTTTTTCACGCCGTCGATATGGGAAATAACGCCTATCACTTTACCGTGAGTTTTTAGGTTCTCCAACGTGGACATCACTAGGTATAGCGATTCCGCATCCAGATTGCCGAATCCTTCGTCCAAAAAGAACGAGTCGATCGACTTACCGTTGCCGGCGATTTCGGCTAAAGCGAGTGCCAGAGCCAAGCTGACGACAAAGCTTTCTCCGCCCGAAAGCGTTTGCGGCAAGCGGCGCACGTTTTGTTGCTTGCTGTCCTCTATTTCCAAAGCCAAACCGTGTTCGCTGACACCGCTACGGACAAAATAGCGGCCGCTTAACCGTTCCAAGATGCGATTGGTTTCCGCCAATAGCCGGTCTGCCAGTATTTGCCGTATGCGTTGCTTGAAACCGGCGGGATCGTCCTGAATAGCCTGCAATTCGCTGCCGGTTTGTTCGTAAAGTTTACTTTGCTGCTCTAATTGTCGCGATAAGCTTTCAAATTGATCGCGATAGGTATTTTGTTTTTCGAGTTTCTGCTCCAAGCGGACGATTTCGTGCTCGAATAGCTCGATCCGATTGGCGATTTGTTGCAGTTCGTGTTGAAGCTCTTGCGGAGCCGGCAAATCGCTTGCCTGTGCATAGGCCTCGGCCAATTCTGTTTGCATTCCTACCCGGCGCTCGGCATTTTCGTCAAGCTGCGCCTTGAGGTTGTCGTGGGCCGCTTGAATTTCGGCTTGCCGGGCAATGAGCGCGAGTAGCTCTCGCAACATGGTGATGTCCTTAATGGAAGTGCCGGCAAGTCGGTGTGCGACGGTTTCCAAGATGGTGTTGTGTTCTATTTGTACGATGCGCAATTCGTGTTCGCGGGCGATCAACAGTTTTTGTTTTTCGATGATGGCGATGTGAATGCCTAGCTGTTCTTGGCTATTTAAATTCTCGCTGTATTGTTGTAATTGCTGCTGACACAGCGTTATGCGGTTTTCGCCGGCCCGCAATTGTTCTTGCAAGCCGGCGACTTCCTTGAGGACTCCTTGTTTTCGGAGCTGATAGACTTGGTAATCCTGGCGTCTGGCGTTGAGACGATCGAACAAGGAGTTTTCTTTGCCGCGCCCCGGCAGTTTTTCGCCTAAGGTTGCCAGTTGTTGTTTAAGCGCGGTACTTAATGCTTGTTCTTCCAGCCGGCATTCTGTGAAGCGCTTTTCCACTTCATCGTAATCCGCGGGCCTATTGGCCCATGCGGCTTCCAACTCGGTGACGCTGAGCACCAATTTTTGTTGCTGTTCTTGTTTGGCGGCAACATCGGCCTGCATCTTGGCGATGCTGCGCTGTAAACTTTGGTGTTGCTTGACCGTGCCGTTTATTTTGTCCAGCTCTTCCATTTCATGCGCCAGTAAATATTTTTGCAGCGACAAATTTTCGATATGCATTTCGGCGCGCATGATGTTCAAGCGATTAGCCAATAGCGTCCATTGTGATTGCATTTGTTGCAAACGTTTCTGTTTGGCGCTTAAGCGGAAATTTTGTTTTTCGGTGCTGATGAGCTGGGCGTTAGCCTGCTCCAGACGCGATTTTAAGGCCTGGATTTTGTTGCGTTGATCATGGAGCGCTTGTTTGGCATCGGTAAAGACCGGTGGCTTTTGCGCATAAGGATGAGTTGTAGAGCCGCACAAGAAACACGGCTGGCCTTCGATCAATTTGGCTCTTTCGGCGCTCATTTTTTTGACCAGAGCCTCGTTGCGCAAGGCGCGTTCCAAGACTTTGATGATGTTTTCTTCTCGGGCGATTTCTATGTGCAGTTCGTCGACGCGAGACACCAGCAGGTTGGCGTCCAGCGGGGTTTCGGCAGGCTTTTTGATGCCTAGCCAGCTCAGCAAGCCTTTATGGGTGAGTTTGGCTGTGGCGTTTGCTAGCGAGATCAACTCTAAGAAATCATTGACGCGGTTTTGCTGTTCTTGTTGCAAGTCGAGCAAGCTGTCGATTGGTCTACCTTGAGCTAATTCGGCCAAGGTTTGCCGATCAGCTTCTATCTTGGCGGTCGAGTCTTTCAATTCGGCTTGTAGCTTTTGCAGGGAGTCCTTTGTCTTCTGCAATGAAGCCCCGGTATTTTTGCTCCAATTAGTCTGGTTTTTTTGTTTTTTGCCGAGTTCAACGAGTTCATTGCGTAAATTGCGTAAGCGGACAACATCGGGAAATTGTTCGACCAGTACAGCATCGCTCGAGTGCTTATCCAGCCAGAGGTCTAATTCGCTTTGTGCATTTTGGCTATTGTGTATCGCTTGGCGGATAGACTCGGCTAATTCCTGTTGGCGAGGCAATTCAAGTTTTAGTTCGCTGACCGAAAGTTTTAGTGAGTCTATGGCTTGTTGCTGTTCGGCCAACGATTTCTCGGACAAGGGCGGTGCTGCTGTGGCGTTTGACGCGGCAAGCTTGGCTTGTAGAAGCGTTAATTCGTGACGAATTTGCTCGAGTTCGGTTTGGTAGGTTCTGATCTGCGTTTGTTTTTGGTCCAGTAATTCTATGTCGCTACGGTAGTGTAGTGCGGCGGCGTGTTGATCGATCTGTGCTAATTGAGATTCTCGCAGGTGTAAGTCGGTCGTTAATGTCTGTTGCTGGATGTGCAGTTTTTGTTGTGTCTGTTCAAGCTCGGCAATCTGCAGGGCTTGTGCCAAATTGCTTTGGTATCGTTGCTGTTTTTGTTTTAAATCGGCAACTTCGTCTTGGTTGTCTTCTAAGTCATGGATTGCGGCATCGACTTCCGCTTGGCTCATTAACGGTAGGGCCGCCAAGTCTTGCCTTAGTTGGGTAAGGGTTTGGCTTATCTGTGCATGCTTGGCTTCCAGTTGTTTAATTTGATCGGAATAGATGGATGAGCCGCTGATCTTTTCCAAAATATCCATGCGTTCGCTATCCAGGGCGCGTAAAAACGCGGCGAAATCCCCTTGGGGTAGAACAATGGATTTGCTGAATTTGTGAAAATCCATCCCGGTCAATTCGGCGATTAGCTTGCGCACCTGATTAGGCGTTTCGGCGAGCAATACCTCCTGGCCGGTGATTTCCCATAGCTGCATGCTCGGCTGGGCTAAGTCAATCTGTTCATTTAAATGGTTGACGAGGTCTATGCGCCAAGCGCTTCTGTAGCGGCTGTTTTCAACCGCAAATTCGACTTGCGCGGCACATTCTTGCGCGTGCTTGGTGACGACGTGGGTTGCAGGCTTGTTTAGCCGATAGGTTTCTCCGTATAACGCTAGGGTCATTGCATCAAGTATGCTCGACTTTCCGGAGCCGTTCGGCCCGGTAATCGCGAACACGCCGCTGTCGGCAATCGGGCCTTTATCAAAATGAATGCGGCTCTCGCCTTCCAGCGAATTGATGTTTTTGAAGTACAGATTAAGTATGCGCATAGAAGGAATCTAAAAGCTGAACACGCGAGCGGCAATAATTGGGTGGCGCAGATGTTACACCAAGGAAACGAGGGAGAAAACCGATGTTGCGGATTCGGTGGGCAATCGAAATGATGCGGCGCATCGTGACGTCTAATTTAACGGGATTGCGAGAATAGATAGGCCATACGTATTTTGGACAAAAAAAACCGGTTAACCAAAAGTGCTCGGTTAACCGGCTTTAATAACTCGCAGTCACGAGTTAATCAGCTTATTAAGCTTTTCTGCGGCCTACGAACAGCATGCCGAACAGTGAAGTTACCATAAACCATGCGGTTGCCGGTAGCGGTACTTCGCCGACTTCGCCCATGGGTGTTACTTGTGCTAACAACGGAACCAAATTGCCTTGACCGGTTCCGAATGCTAACAGCCAAAAGCCGTCTGCAGTCAATTGCGCGCTGGAGGTTTCGGTTTCCCAAACGCCATTGTTATTCCAGCCGAATTGGAACATGAATGATCCGGATAAAGTTCCTTCTGAGCCATTGGCGCTAACGGTGTAGTCGCTTCCGCTTTGAGCGAAAGTGATTTCGGCTCCGCCGATAAAGGTTAATACCGGTGCGGCTGAAGAGACGTCTGCGGTATCTTCAAAAATCCCGAATTCCGCATTGCTAGGCAATTGGTAAAGGGTTTGTAAGTCCGCTGCTACTAACGGGTTGGCTGCTGGTGCCCATACACCGGCTTGAGCGATATTGGCGGCTAATGCTAGCGCCAGTACCATGCTCGCTTTGAGTTTAGAGAACATAAGTAAACACCTTCAAGAGTTGCATTAAGTATTAAGGGATATGGGAAAAAGGCATTTAAATTGCGCAGAAGCTTGAATCTTATACGAATGCCATTAAATGCTTTTCTCCCGGTTGGTCTGAAGCAAATTTTAAGCCTAAAAATTGTTAACTACTTATCAATGTATTACCACATTAAAATGAGATGAGTGTCAAAATATCCGACACTTTTACTTTGTTTTAGGGGCGCTGGCTGAAGGTTGTGGCCAAAATGCATACTAATTGTGGCTAAAAAATAGTTTTTGTTGCCGGCTTGTCACGTTTTATAGGTTTTTTCGGTCGGCTGATGTTAAATAAGTTGACATCGCTGAGGATTTTGTCGGCGGCTAGACCTCTCGATAAATGCGGGCGCCGTCTTTTAAGAATTCCTCCGATTTTTCCTGCATGCCTTGTTTAAGGGCTTCTTCGGTCTGCATGCCGCGTTCTTGGGCGTAGTTACGCACGTCTTGGGTGATTTTCATCGAGCAAAAGTGCGGGCCGCACATCGAGCAAAAGTGGGCGACTTTTGCAGACTCTTTGGGCAGCGTTTCATCGTGGAACGAGCGGGCTTTTTCCGGATCCAGCGCCAGGTTGAACTGGTCTTCCCAGCGGAATTCGAAACGGGCCTTGGACATGGCGTTGTCGCGAATCTGCGCGCCGGGATGGCCCTTGGCCAGGTCGGCGGCATGGGCGGCAATTTTATACGTGACGATGCCTTCGCGGACGTCTTGTTTGTTAGGCAAGCCCAGGTGTTCCTTCTGGGTCACGTAGCAGAGCATCGCGCAGCCGTACCAGCCGATGTTGGCGGCGCCGATGGCTGAAGTGATGTGGTCGTAACCGGGGGCGATGTCGGTGGTCAAAGGGCCCAGGGTGTAGAACGGCGCTTCGAAGCAATCTTCCAGCTGTTTGTCCATGTTGACTTTGATCATTTGCAGCGGCACGTGGCCGGGGCCTTCGATCATGGTTTGCACGTCGTGTTTCCAGGCGATCTGGGTCAGCTCGCCCAGGGTTTCCAGTTCGCCGAACTGGGCGGCGTCGTTGGCATCGTAGATCGAGCCGGGGCGCAGGCCGTCACCCAGCGAGAACGACACGTCGTAGGCCTTCATGATTTCGCAGATTTCTTCGAAATGGGTGTAGAGGAAGCTCTCGGTATGGTGAGCCAGGCACCATTTGGCCATGATGGAACCGCCACGCGAGACAATGCCGGTCAAGCGGCGGGCGGTCAGTGGCACGTGGTGTAGGCGCACGCCGGCATGGATGGTGAAGTAATCGACGCCTTGCTCGGCTTGTTCGATCAAGGTGTCGCGGAAGATTTCCCAAGTTAATTCTTCGGCTTTACCGTCGACTTTTTCCAGCGCCTGATAGATAGGCACGGTGCCGATAGGAACCGGTGAGTTGCGCAAAATCCATTCGCGGGTTTCGTGGATATTCTTGCCGGTCGACAAGTCCATGATGGTATCGGCACCCCAGCGGATGCCCCACAGCATTTTTTCCACTTCTTCCTCGATCGACGAGGTCAGTGCTGAATTGCCCAGGTTGCCGTTGATCTTGACCAGGAAGTTGCGGCCTATGATCATCGGTTCCAGTTCCGGGTGGTTGATGTTGGCCGGGATGATGGCGCGTCCGCGTGCCACCTCGGAGCGGACGAATTCGGGGGTGATGTAAGACTGAATATTGGCGCCGTAAGAAAATCCGGGGTGTTGGCCTTGATAGCGGTCGCGCATTTCTTCCAGATTTTGGTTCTCCCGTAAGGCGATGAATTCCATTTCCGGGGTTATGATGCCTTGGCGCGCATAATGCATTTGGCTGACGTTATGACCGTGTCTGGCTCGTCTGGGCAGGCGAATGTGCTCGAAACGCAAGTGGGAGGTTTTGGGGTCGTTTTGCCGTTCTTGGCCGTATTTGGAGCTGGGCGAAATAAGTTGTTCGGTATCGCTGCGCTCTTCGATCCACGCGGTCCGAACGGATTTCAGTCCTTTGTGCAAATTGACGGGGTAATTCGGATCGGTATAGGGGCCGGAGGTGTCGTAGACGTATATCGGCGGGTTTTTTTCTGCACCGAAGTGGGCAGGGGTGTCGGATAAATGAATTTTGCGCATCGGCACTCGGATGTCGGGGCGGCTGCCTTCGAGATATACTTTTTCCGATGCGGGGTAGGAATCGATTCTAATGTTACTGCCGGTGTCGGTAGTAATGTCGTTGCGGACAGCGCTCATCAGTGTCTCCAAAAATCAATAGTCGTGAGCGCAGGGAAGGGCTTGGCTTCCCTACGCCGGTATTAACCGGTTCAGGTTCGAAGGGTTTTTCTCAGCTTTGCCGACAGTCGGCACAAGCACCCCTAGCCTTTGGTTGGACGGTTAAGGTAATGGATTGAACGCATAATTGCAAGTATTCTAGTACTGGATAAGCTGCTAAATTTCTTAAGAAACAGATGAGTTTTCAAGTCGCGGGCGCCTGCTTTGCGGGAATTTGCGCAGGGTTGGTTTGCAATGCTTTTTTGCTGGGACAGGCGTTGGTTATCAGCTAATTTTTTTCGAATAGGTCGAGGTCGGGCTGGCATGAAGTCGGTAAAAAAACGTTTTAAACAATGGTTGATACATGTTGATCAAGCCGCGCGCGAGCTGGATTTGTTAGTCAATGGGCTTTCCCAGTTTCAGGATATGACGGACTGTGTTAGGCGGATTCTGGTGATTTGTGAGAAGTTACGAGAATGTGCCGCGCAAATCGATAAGTTGGAATTTGCCGAGCGAATGCGCTTCGATCCGCTGATAGACGAATTGGATGGGATGGTGGATAACGACGTGATGAGTTCGCTGGAAGCAAGATTGTGCGATCTGAGTGCGGAGGGTGAGGCGGGGGTTTTGTTGGGCGAGTTGCTCGATAAAATCGAAAAGCAGCACGCCGCGCTACTCTGTCTCATCCAACAGGCTGGAGGGTTGTTGGCGGAGGAAGGGGCGGCGGGCGATGTCTAAGCTGCGAGGATTGCAGTGTTGCAAGATGTGCGGAATTCAAGTCGATGCGATCAATAATCCCGCTGCACGGAAAAATGCGCTAATTGGATCAGGGCGGTTTTGTATGCGGACTCGGGCAAGATTTCTAAAGCGCTAATCGCTTTTTCCGCAGCCCGTTCCGCGCATTTCTCGGTGTACTCGATTGCATCGGTAGCTAAGACGACTTGGTAAACAGCGTTAAACGCTTCGCGCGAACCTTTTTTAATTGCTTCTATTACTGTCCGTGCCTGTTCCGGCGAGCCGTGCTCAATTGCGTATATAAGCGGTAGAGTGGGTTTGCCTTCCGCTAAGTCGTCGCCGAGGTTTTTGCCGAGTTCCTGGGTGTTGGCTTTGTAGTCCAAAGCATCGTCGATTAATTGGAAGGCGACGCCGAGTTGCTGGCCGTAGACGGCGAGTGCTTCTTCAATTGCGTTATTGCTGCCGGAGATTACGGCGGCTAACCGGGTTGCCGTGCTAAATAGGATGGCGGTTTTTCTAGCGATGACGTCCAGATATTTTTCTTCGGTGGTGTCGGGGTTGTTGCAATTTAACAATTGCAGGACTTCGCCTTCGGCAATCGCGGTTGTGGTCTTGGACATGATGTCCATCACGCGCATGTTATTGGTGCGAACCATCATTTCGAAGGCGGTGGAATACAAATAGTCGCCGACCAATACGCTGGCCGCATTGCCCCAGACCGCGTTGGCGGATTCTTTGCCGCGACGCAACACGGATTCGTCCACCACATCGTCGTGTAACAGGGTGGCTGTGTGAATGAATTCGATGACGGCAGCTAGGGTGAGGTGGTGCTTGTCCACGTGGCCGAGCGCTTTGGCGGCGAGCAGCAGTAGCATCGGACGCAGGCGTTTGCCACCGTTGCCTATAATGTAGTGGCCGATTTGGTTGATGAGAACAACATCCGAACTAAGCTCTTCTATGATCAACCGATCAGTCGCTTGCGTTTCCGTCGCAGTCAAATTTTTGATCGATTCGAAATCGATAGTGACCGGAGAGGTCGTAGAGTTGGTGGCTGTCATGTGGAGATTTTCGTCGTCCGGTAGCGCGGGCTTGGGCTAAAATGGGCGGAATCCTATTGATATTGTTCAATAGTGTCAATAGTACCCGTGTTCCACTCGCGGGGAGCGAGTTCAATTAGCTGTATTTTAACCGCAATTTCGCGTTGACCTATTGAAATAACAAAAATATAATAGTCTGTTCTATTTAATTGCAATGCTTGACGGAGCTTACGCTGATGTATGCGGTAATTCAAACAGGCGGTAAACAATATCGTGTCGCGGAAGGTACTACCCTAAAAATTGAAAAACTCGAGTTGGGCGCAGGCGACAGCGTTGAGTTTGATAAAGTGTTGATGGTGCAGTCCGGGGACACGGTTAAAGTGGGGCAGCCTTTTGTCGATGGCGGTAAAGTAACGGCGACTGTCGTTTCTCAAGGCCGACACAAAAAAGTCAGAATCATAAAATTTAGAAGACGTAAGCACCATATGAAACAAATGGGGCATCGTCAATATTACACGGAAGTCCAGATTACTGGCATTTCCGCATAACGAATCGAGGTTAGAAAATGGCTCATAAGAAGGCAGGTGGTAGTACCCGAAACGGGCGCGACTCTAATGCTCAGCGTTTAGGCGTTAAACGTTTCGGCGGTCAAGTGGTTAAAGCGGGCAATATTTTGGTGCGTCAACGCGGCACAAAATTTCATGCCGGCGACAACGTTGGTATCGGTAAGGACCATACCTTGTTTGCGCTGATAGACGGCAAAGTGGTATTCGCTGAAAAAGGCGAGAATAACCGCAAATTCGTTAGTATCGTTGCAGCATAAATTTTCAGACTGTGCCTCGCGCACAATCGATGCAGAAAGCCTCGTTATTCAGCGGGGCTTTTTTGTTTTCTAGCGGTGTAACATGAGATTTGTCGACGAAGCGGATATACGGGTAGAGGCGGGCGATGGCGGTAACGGCGTCGTCTCGTTCAGGCGAGAAAAATACATTCCGCTGGGAGGACCGGACGGCGGCGACGGCGGCGACGGCGGTAGCGTTTATTTAATCGCTACGGAGAACGTCAATACCTTAGTGGATTTTCGTTACCATTCGGTACATAGGGCGCAGCGCGGCCAAAACGGCATGGCGAGAAATTGCACCGGGCGCAAAGGCGAGGATTGCTTTGTTCCGGTGCCTCCCGGAACCCTCGTTTACGAAGCGACGACCGGCGAAAAGATCGGCGATCTTACTCGGGTCGGCCAGACCTTGTTGGTTGCCAAAGGCGGTTTCCACGGTTTAGGCAACACCCGCTTTAAAAGCAGTATCAATCGAGCGCCGCAAAAGTGCAGCAAAGGTTCGCCGGGCGAGCATCGGCTGTTGCACCTGGAATTGATGGTCATAGCCGACGTCGGTTTGCTCGGCATGCCGAATGCCGGTAAATCCAGTTTGATCCGTACCGTTTCCTCGGCCAGGCCTAAAGTAGCCGATTATCCGTTTACGACCTTGCACCCTAATTTAGGCTTGGTCCGTATCGACGACATGCGTAGTTTCGTGATTGCCGATATTCCCGGCGTGATCGAGGGTGCGGCGGAAGGCGCCGGTTTGGGTCTGCAGTTTCTTAAGCATTTGTCCAGGACCGGGTTGTTGCTGCATGTGCTGGATATTGCACCCTACGAGAGCGAAGAAACGCCGGTTTCCTCCGCGCGTAAGATCATCCGTGAATTGGAAAAATGGAGCGACGAACTGGCGGAAAAGCCGCGTTGGCTGGTGTTGAACAAGATAGACAACGTGCCGGACGACGAACTGGAGCAGCATTGTCAAGCCATAATCGAAGAACTCGAATGGCAAGGGCCGGTATTTAAAATCTCCGCACTCAAAAACCAAGGCACTCAAGCCTTGATGTTCGCCATCATGGATTTTTTGGATCAACAAAAGGCGGCGCTACAGGCGGTAAAAAACGATGAGCCGGACTGAGTTTTGTAAAGCTAAGCGAGTGGTCGTCAAAATCGGCAGCTCGCTATTAACCGACGGCGGCCGGGGGCTAAATAAAGCGGCTATCGCGGATTGGGTGGCGCAAATGGCCGGTCTGCGCCGGGAAAACGTCGACGTCGTGTTGGTGTCGTCCGGTTCGGTCGCCGAAGGGATGAGCCGATTAAAGCTTAAAGCGCGGCCTAAGGTTTTGCATGAATTACAAGCAGCGGCTTCGGTTGGGCAAATGGGCTTGGTCCGGCGCTTCGAGGACGAATTTCAACTGCACGGTTTGTTGGCGGCACAGGTCTTGTTGACTCACGACGATTTATCCGACCGGCAGCGTTACTTGAATGCGCGCAGTACTTTATTGACACTGCTGGATTTCGGCGTCGTGCCGGTCATTAATGAAAACGATGCGGTCGCGACGGAAGAGATTCGCTTCGGCGACAACGACACCTTGGGGGCGTTGGTGGCGAATTTGGTGCAAGCCGATTTATTGATTATTTTGACCGATCAATTAGGTCTGTTCGACGCGAATCCGACCTTGAATCCCGATGCTAAATTGATTTCGCGCGTTAGCGTTGCCGAACCATTGCTCGATCAAGTGGCCGGAGACAGCATCAGCGGCCTGGGGCGCGGCGGCATGTTTACCAAAGTCCGGGCGGCGCGTTTGGCCGCGCGTTCCGGAGCGGCGACCGTCATTGTGTCGGGTAAAGCGGAGAAGGCGATCGATAGGGTGTTTTCCGGCGAAGATTTAGGGACCTACCTCGTTCCGACCTTGGAGCCGTTGGTTGCCCGTAAGCAGTGGTTGGCCGGGCAATTGCAGGTCAAGGGTAATCTGACGTTAGACGACGGGGCGGTGAAAATCTTGCGCGATGCCGGCAAAAGCTTGTTGGCCGTGGGCGTCAAAGCCGTGCAAGGGAGCTTCAAGCGCGGCGATTTGGTGTCTTGTCGGGATTTGCAGGGCCGGGAAATTGCCAGAGGATTAATCAATTATTCCGCTGACGAGGCGTTCAAAATCGCCGGCAAACCGAGCAATGAGTTCGAAACCTTGCTCGGCTATGCCGACGATGCCGAATTAATCCACAGAGACAATTTGGTATTGATCTAAAGCAGGCGTCCATAGCCGTGCGCTGTTTACGCGGAATTTCCGGAGGCAACCGTCGGTTTAAGTCTAGGTATTCTGGATGACGATGTTCGGAAATTTTCCGCTGTAATCTTTAGCGCGCAGTGCCAGTTTAGCGGCCATTTTCCGGGCAATGGCCTTATACATTTGTGCCGCTCGGCTGTCCGGGTCGGCGACAACGGTCGGGCGGCCGCTGTCGGCCAATTGCCTGATGCTGATGTCGAGAGGTAGCGAACCTAGCAGTTCCACGTGGTTTTTCTCGGCCATCGCCACCCCGCCGCCTTGGCCGAAAATGGCTTCTTCATGTCCGCAGTTGCTGCAAATGTGGATGCTCATGTTTTCCACCAAGCCTAAAATCGGCACGTTGACTTTCTCGAACATTCCCAAGCCGCGTTGCGCGTCGATTAGCGCGATGTCTTGCGGAGTCGTTACGATCACGGCGCCGCTGACCGGAATCTGCTGAGCCAAAGTCAGTTGGATGTCGCCGGTGCCCGGCGGCAAATCGATGATCAAGTAATCCAAGTCCGACCATTGGGTTTGGGTGAGTAGTTGCTGTAGTGCGCCGGTGACCATCGGACCTCGCCAAATCATAGGCTGGTCGGGATCGACGAGATAGCCGATGGAGATGGTTTGAATCCCGAACGATACTTTCGGCAACAACATTTTGCCGTCGACAGTGTCCGGTTGTCCGGACACGCCCAACATGGTCGGGATGCTGGGGCCGTATATGTCGGCGTCCAAAATG
The DNA here is from genome assembly GCF_040741385.1 of Methylomonas sp. HYX-M1. Taxonomy (NCBI): domain Bacteria; kingdom Pseudomonadati; phylum Pseudomonadota; class Gammaproteobacteria; order Methylococcales; family Methylococcaceae; genus Methylomonas; species Methylomonas sp. HYX-M1. The sequence goes on along the minus strand of NZ_CP160405.1, from coordinate 4,303,143 downwards.
CCGACGTTTGCCCCTTCCGAGGCTAGCGCCAAAGCGATGTTAACCGAAGTAGTGGACTTGCCGACCCCGCCTTTGCCGGATGCCACGGCGATGATGTTTTTGACGTTGGGTAACGGCTTAAGGGTTTTTTGCACGGAATGGGCGGCGATGTTAACGTCGACTTCCAGTCTTATTTGGCCGACGCCGGGCAGAGAAGCTAATTTTTCCTGCAGACGCCGGCGCAACTCCTCTATATAGCTCTTAGCGGGATAGCCCAGTTCGATTTTTACCGAGACGTCTGCTCCTGCGACGGCGATTTGTTTTACCGCCTTGGCGCTGACCAAGTCGGTGGCCATATTGGGATCGATAAAAGTTTTAAGTAAATTTTCGACATCAGCCTTGTCAATGCCGGTCATTGCGGACTCCTAAATAAAAAAATCGGGTGAAAACCAAGTAAAACGCTAGGGATAGCGTAACACTGATTGGTCGCTTGGCCCAAGCGGCCGGCGGAGATTGTCAAACTGGCGCGTACGGTGTGGACACAGCCGAATTTGGTGCATTGCAAATAGAATTGCTTTCAAGAGCTTAGCGCAACAGTGATAAGACTTGATGCCCAGGTCTGCAAAATAGCGCATGGCACCGGCATGCCTTCAATGCCTGTTTCCGGGAATGCCGCGTTTTAGTGCATCCAGCTTGCGTCGTTGTGCAGCCTTGCGCAAGATTTCCCGTCTTTGTTCGCCGCTAGCTTGCGACCAACTGCAAATTTCCGCGCAGGTTCTAAAACAGCCCAAACAAACGTCTTCCTCGTTCAGGCAGCAATTACGCACGCAGGGCGAAGGTACGGTATTGTCGTTCATGCTCACGTGGCGCAACCGGCAAAAAAAGCCCGGGCTTGGGCGATGTCTATGTCGATTTGCTGTTTCAACGCGGGCAACGACGAAAAACGGGTTTCGTCGCGTAGTTTCATTTTGAAATGCACTTCCACATAGCGCCCGTAGATATCCCGGTCAAAATCGAACAAATGCGTTTCCAACACCGGTTTGCTGACACCATCCACGGTTGGCCGGGTGCCTAGGTTGGCGACGCCGTGTAATGCTTTGCCGTCCAAGCCGCTCATGGTCACTGCGAACACGCCGACCAAGGGTGTATTTTTGCGGAACATTTTCAAGTTGGCGGTAGGAAAGCCTAGCTCTCGTCCGCGTTTGTCTCCGTGCGCAATGCGGCCGCATACCGAGTAATCTCGGCCCAGCAGCAGCTTTGCGGTGGCAAGATCGCCCTCTCCCAACGCATCCCGAATCAGAGTGCTGCTGACTCTTAAGCCGTCTAATTCGAAGGAATCGGTCGCTTCCACGCTGAAATCGGCTTGTTCGCCGATATGTTTTAGCAGCGCAAAGTTGCCCCGGCGGGCTTTGCCGAAATGGAAATCGTCGCCGACCACCAAATGTCTGATGTTGAGCCGGTCGATCAGAATGTGTTGGACGAAACGCTCCGCGTCTATATCCGCCAAAGTGCTGCAAAAAGGCAGCACCAGCAAATAATCGATAGGCAGTTTGGCGAAATGTAAGGCTTTTTCTCTTAAACGGGTCAAGCGGGACGGGGCGTGGTCGCCGAGGAAAAATTCCAAGGGCTGGGGCTCGAATATCATCGCGACCGTCGGTAGTCCAAGGTGCTGTCCGTGCGCCGCCAGTCGGGCGATTACGCGATGGTGGCCTAAATGCAAGCCGTCGAAATTGCCTATGGTGAGTACGCAGCCATGCTGCAGTGCTTCTAAGCGGTTGATACCCCGGATTAAACGCATCGGTGTAAGGAACTTAAAAGCCGTGATTCTAACAGGATCGGGTCGTTCAACCCATCCTCATTTATAATGACGGCCCGAAACCCGCAAGCGCCCAAGGCATGATAGACACACTTTATATCGAAGCCGCCGTTGCCGAGCATCCGCGGACCTTGGCGATTAGAAAAAATTTCGCCCAAGCCCGCATCGTCGAGTGCGAACGTTACGGTGAGGTGTTTAACCCGAAGGCGCAAAACTTTCGTTTGCAGAAACGCCGGCCAGCCTTGATTTTAGCCCGCAAACATCACAAATGGGTACTGCCGGCGCCGCCCGGCTACGGCATAGGCGGCAGCCGCAATTATTATTTTTCCCATATGCTGAATTGTTTGTACGACTGCCGCTACTGTTTTCTGCAAGGGATGCTGGAGTCGGCCAATTACGTGCTGTTTGTGAACTACGAGGATTTTCAGCAGCAGATCCGCGACATTTGCGCGCAAACTCCGCAGCAGCCGGTGTATTTTTTCTCGGGTTACGATTGTGACAGTTTGGCCTTGGAGCCGGTGACCGGATTTGCCGACAATTTTTTGCCTCTATTCGATGCTTTGCCGAACGCCTGGTTGGAACTGCGCACCAAAAGCACGCAAATCAGAAGCTTGACGGCCCGCGAGCCTGTGGCGCGTTGCGTGGTGGCCTTTAGTCTGTCGCCGGAGGGGGTGGCCGAGAAAGTGGAAGCTAAAGCGCCGCCTTTGTTCAAAAGACTGGAGGCGGCGGCTAAATTGCAGCGGCAAGGTTGGCAGGTCGGTTTACGTTTCGATCCTTTGATCTATCAACAGGACTATCGGCGCCAATACCGCGCATTGTTCGAACAGGTATTCGCACGGATTGATCCGGCTCGCTTGCATTCGGTCAGCTTGGGGGTGTTCCGTTTGCCGGAGGCGTATTTTAAAAAAATGCACAAATTGTATCCGCAAGAGCGACTATTCTCGGGTCCGTTGCAAGCGCAAGCCGGCATGGTGTCGTACCGGGCGGATTTGGAACAGGCGATGTTCGAGGATTGCCGGCAGATGTTGTTGGAATACCTGTCTAGCGAGATTTTTTTTCCGTGTCGGGCTTGATGCGCACGCTTTTAGTCACAGGGGCCAGCTCCGGTATAGGCCGCGAGGTAGCCAGGCGCTTATTGATACAGGGACATACGGTGATAGGCACCAGCCGGGAGCCGCAGAAATTTCGGCCGGATATGCCGGGCTTCGTGGCGATGGGCTTGGATTTAGCGAATTTATCGGCTGTGGAACGGTGGGCAAAGCAGCTTAGCGACGATTATCCCGGCTTGGACGGCGTGATATTTGCCGCCGGATACGGTAGGTTCGGCGCGTTGGAGCAGATGTCCACACAGCAGATCGAGCAACTTATGACGGTGAATTTCACGGCGCAAGCCTGTTTGACCCGCTGGCTGCTGCCGCAGCTGAAGCAAAAACAGCACGCGAATCTGGTTTATATCGGATCGGAAGCGGCACTATCCGGTAGCCGCAACGGCAGCATTTATTGCGCCAGCAAATTTGCGTTGCGCGGATTTACTCAGGCATTGCGGGAGGAATGCGGTAGAACCGGGGTCAGGGTGTCGTTAGTGAATCCGGGCATGGTTGATACACCGTTTTTCGATCAGCTTGCCTTTCGGCCGGGTAGCGCGCCGGCGCAAGCGCTACAAGTACAGGATGTGGCGGACGCCGTTTGTTTCGTGTTGAATGCCGGCCGCTATTGCGCCTTGGACGAAATCAATTTAAGCCCGCTCACCAAAGTCGTTTCGTTCAAAAAATAACCGCATGCTCAGTCGCCTTGTCGTCTATTTTGCCTATTCGTTGAAAGCGTCCGGTTCTTACCAAGCCATAAAGCGTTTTTGTTGGGATTTTTTGGAGAATCCGGCCGGTAAGGCTAAATCGTATTTCGATAGCTTTATGATCTGCCTGGTGTTTCTCAGCGTTTACCTGCTGTTGTACGAAACCGGTTATCCGTCCGGCGGACCGGGCGACCTGATCGAGTGGGGTATTCTGATCGTGCTGGTCGTAGAATACCTGTTGCGGCTTTGGGTATATTCCGATAGCCACGAAATCATTATTGCCGACTACGAAAAAGCCGCTTACCTGAACGTCCGCTTCAGGATTTTTGCGGCCTTGGGCAAAGCCTTATTCAAAAAAGTCGAATATGTGGTGTCGCCGTTCGCGATTATCGATTTGCTGGCGATCTTGCCCAGTTATCGGCCGTTACGCATCTTGCGGATTTTTCTGATCTTTCGCTTATTCAAGCTGTTTCGCTACTCCGACAGCATCCGCTTGTACGCGGACGTGCTAGCCGGCAGGCGCTTCGAGTTGTTAAGCCTTTTGATATTCACCGGTTTTTTGCTGTTTATCGCCGCGGTTTCCATTTACGTGTTCGAATATCCCGAAGCCGGTACGGATATTCGCAATTTGTTCGATGCATTTTATTGGGCCATCGTCACCTTGGCGACGGTGGGTTACGGCGATATAACCCCGCACACTTCGGGGGGGCGGCTGGTCGCTATCATCTTGATCTTTACCAGCATCGGTATCCTGGCATTTTTTACCTCGATTTTGATTGCCGCTTTCAACGAAAAGATGCCGGAATTGCGGGAAAACAAAATATTAACCGAGCTCAAGCGGCGTAAGGGTTACGTGATTATCTGCGGCTTCGGGCGGGTTGGGCAGGAAGTTGCCGGTCAGCTTGCGAAGGACGGCCAAACTTTCGTGGTCATCGATAAAGATGGACAAAACGTCGCGCTGGCCCGAAAACTCCGCTACCCGGCAATCTGCGCCGACGCCACCCGTAACGAAGTGTTGATCAACGCCGGAATTTGCCGCGGTGCCGACACCATTTTATGTATCACCGGCGACGACGTGGTCAACGTGTACGTTACCTTGACCAGCCGGCATTTGAATAAGACGATTCGCATCGTATCCCGGGCAAACCGTCAGGAAAATCAGAACAAACTGTATCAGGCCGGCGCGGATAGCGTGATTTTGCCGTTTCAAGTGGCCGGCTTGTTGGTTGCCGAATACTTGGGGCAGCCGGTGGCGTTCGAAGCCTTGTCCGGGGTGTTGCGCCAGCAAGGCGATATTGCAATGGAAACCGTGTTGGTTGATGCAGAATCGCCTCTGGATCGTCGCCAAATCGGTCAATTGCAATTACAGCAATGGAAGTTGACTTTGCTTGGGGTGATTAGCGGCAACGCCATTCATTTAAAACACAAGAACAAATATCGGGTAAAGCAGCAGCATTTTTATTTCAACCCGGAAGCGCATTTCGAACTGCGGCAAGGCGATCTATTGGTAGTGTTGGGGCATAAATACGGTATCGAACATTTCCGCAGCGAATTGGTGCAGCGGCGTCTGCGCGGCAAGGCAATGCCATGAAAGCTATCGCGGTGTTCGGCTATAACCGGCTTTCCAGGGAGGCGATGAATCGTATCGACATCGCTACCCATAGAATGATCGTTTACGATCACCAGTTGGCACATGTGCAGCAGGCCGAAGAATCGGGATTCGATGCACGCTTGCTGGATTTTCGCAGCGACGAAGAGCTCAAGTCGGTCGGCATCGGCGGCCCGGTGGATGCCTTGCTCTGTTGTTTCGAGGACGACTCGGAAAATGTATTTCTTACCCTGTCGGCGCGCGGCTTGGATCCGGATTTGCAAATTATCGCGATCGTGGAAAATCCCGACGCGTCGGAAAAGCTGTTGGCAGCGGGGGCGAATAAGATTATCGACCCATACCAAATTTGCGGTAGCAAAATACACGAGATGCTGACCCGGCCGGAAATTACCGACTTGTTCGATCATACCGTGTTCGGCCGCCACGATTTGCATTTGGCCGAAGTTGTCGTGCCGGAACGCTGCAGTCTGTTGGAAGTCGAAATCGGTCGCTTGGCTTTAAACAGCCGCTACAATTTAGTGTTGGTCGGAGTGGTGAACAAACGTCAGGGAGGTCGCATGCATTGGGCGGCGGAACAAGCCGAGCGGCGTTTGAATCCGGGCGATGTGTTGGTAATTTTGGGCCCCTCGCGGGAAATTAGAGCTTTCAAGCAGGACGTGAACGATGAATCTGGCAATGTTTAAGCCGCGCATATGGTTTTTAATCGGGTTTTTGGGCTGTATTTCGCTGTTGGGCATGGGGGCCTATCTTCAGTTCGTCCAAGAATTGGAACCTTGCCCGTTATGTATTTCTCAACGTTTGGCCATTTTGGCGACCGGTCTGGTGTTTCTGGTTGCCGCCCTTCATAACAAGGGAATCAAGGCTTACGCGATTGGCGGGGCGGTCAGTGCCTTAATCGGCGCGAGCATCTCCAGCCGACACGTTTGGCTGCAGCATTTGCCGCCTGAACAAGTGCCCGAGTGCAGCCCCGGCTTGGAGTATGTTTTCAAGCATTTTCCCTTGACCGATACCGTGAAGTTGATGTTGACCGGAACCGGCGAGTGCGCGCAAGTGGATGCGACGTTTTTGGGCTTGAGCATTCCGGCTTGGACGTTAATCGCCTTTCTGTTGTTGGCCATGTTCAGTTTGTCGGCCATTGTTCTTGCTAAACGGCAAGCGGCGGACGAATTGCTTTAAACGGTATCGAATCGACGCCCGGCAATGATGTTATGCACAAAAATGGATCATGCGCTTAAGCTGCGCCGTTTTCGAAAATTTGAGATTCCAGATCGAAATATTTTTATGTAACTAATTGAATATAAACAATATTATTCATTGTCGCAAAAATGGTCAATTTAAAAAAATTGTAATAAAAACCGGCACTAATCCTAGTAATTCCATTGCCATCCACAGAGTTATCCACAGCTTTTGTGGGTAACTTGAGTTTCGTAATGCCGATAATGGTTTAGCCGGCAAATATCTATAGGTACATCACAAAACATGCCTAATTGTGACGCATCGCACACGAGCGTCCTGCAAGTGGCAATCGCCGTCCCCTTGCCTCGCTTGTTCGATTATTTGCCGGCCGAGGCTGATTCCGGTCAGGATTACTTGCCGGGCATCAGGTTGTGGGTGCCTTTCGGCCGGTCGCGCAAAGTGGGGGTGTTGGTGGCCGTCCAGTCCGGCAGTGCCATAGAACGGCAACGCTTGAAGCGGGTTGAACAAGCGATCGATACGCAACCGTTATTGTCGACCCAAGACCTGCAGCTATTGCAATGGGCTGGCCGTTATTATCACCACCCGATAGGCGAAGTGATGTTGACGGCTTTTCCGGTCCAACTGCGGCATGGAAAAATGGCCGAGTTCAGCCAAGCGTTCGGCTATGCGTTAACCCAAGAAGGCGAGCGGGCCGCGGAAACGTGTACGCGAGCGCCCAAGCAATTGGCATTGCTCAAGCGCTTGCAGGCGGGACGGCAGGTTGTCACCGCCGCCGAGCTGGCGCAAGACAGGCCGCTGCTGAAAGTCTTGTTACAAAAGGGGTGGGTGCACAGGCTGCCCGTTCCAGACAACCTTGCATTCTCTGTAGACATGGCACCGGCATTGGCGCCGAATCCAGCCCAGCAACAAGCCATAGACGCGGTAAGCGCTCAGCTGGGCCGATTTTCGGTGTTCTTGTTGCAAGGGGTGACAGGTAGCGGCAAAACCGAAGTCTATATGCAGATCATGGCTAAGGTATTGGCCCTGGGCTTGCAGGTTTTGGTACTGCTGCCGGAAATTACCTTGACGCCGCAATTGGAACAACGGTTTAGGCAACGTTTTGCCACGGGCATCGTTTGTTTTCATTCCAAACTCAGTGACGGCGAGCGGACGCGGGCCTGGCTGACGTTTCAACGGGGCCAAGCCGGGATTATGCTGGGTACCCGCTCGGCGCTGTTTACCCCTATGCCCAAGCCGGGTTTGATTATCCTGGACGAAGAGCACGATAGTTCGTTCAAGCAGCAAGATGGTTTTAGGTTCTCGGCCCGGGACGTGGCGGTCGCGCGCGGTAAGTTGCTGCATATTCCGGTCTTGTTGGGATCGGCAACCCCTTCGTTGGAATCTTTGTTCAACGTCCGGCAGCAGCGTTACCGCTTGTTGGAGCTACCGGGCCGGGCCGGGGCCGCCGAGCAACCGAATATGCAAATCCTGGATATCCGCAATCACTATTTACAGGCCGGCTTATCCGAAGGATTGTTGCAGGCGATGCGGGCGAAGTTGCAGCAAGGCCAGCAAGTACTGCTGTTTTTGAATCGCCGCGGTTATGCGCCGGTGCAGATTTGCCATGCATGCGGTTGGGTGGCGCGTTGCCGGTTTTGCGATGCCAATTTGGTGATACACGCCGCCGAAAACCGCTTACGCTGCCACCACTGCGGCGCTTCTTACGTGTTGACCCGGCAGTGTCCGGCCTGCAAAACCGGAGAAATGCGGGCGCTAGGCGCCGGTACCGAGCGGATAGAGCAGGAGTTGGTCGCTTTATTTCCGGAACACACCGTCGTCCGTCTGGATAGGGACAGTACCCAGCGCAAAGGCACGCTGGAAACGTATTTGCAGCAAATCAACGCCGGCGCAGCGGATATTATTTTGGGAACGCAAATGTTGGCTAAAGGCCATCATTTTCCCAACGTGACCCTGGCGGCGCTTTTGGACATCGACAGTGGCTTATTCAGCATCGACTTTCGCAGTTCGGAAAAATTGGCTCAATTAATCGTGCAAGTCGCCGGACGGGCGGGGCGGGGCGAGCAGCGCGGGACTGTGATCCTGCAAACGCGCCACCCGCAACATCCGTTACTGTCGATTCTGCTGCAAGCCGGTTATTCCGCTTATGTCGAGGAGTTATTGAACGAACGCCGTCAGGCCGGCTTGCCTCCCTACACCCACCATGCCTTATTGCGGGCGGACGCCAAGCAGGCTGCAGCTGCACAAGGTTTTTTAGCCGCCGTTCGCGCTTGGACGCAGCAAAATCAGCTGTCGGCCGTCCAGGTGTTGGGACCGGTGCCGGCGCCGATGTCGCGCAGGGCCGGGCAGTTTCGGTTTCAATTGCTGTTGCAGAGCCCGAACCGCAAGGCGTTGCATGGCTTGCTGGATAGGCTGGTGCAGCATATCGACGGTTTAGAAGGCGCGAAACAAGTGCATTGGTCGTTGGATGTAGATCCTGCCGATTTGAGTTAGTCCGGATGGATGGAAAGGCTTATGTCGAATGCTGCATCCGGTTGAGCGCAGAAAGCGACGGCTGTTTTAATCAAAACTATCGGTTTACTAACGGTTAATCTTTGCTAGTATTAGGCTCAGGATGATAATTTTGTGAAGGATGCCTATTTTTTAAACATTTCGTAGTTAGGGTGTTTCTATGAACTTTTCTAAAGCTTTGCTCGCGTTAGCCGTGGGGCTAGGTGTCGCATCTTCCTCCGCGCAGGCGGCACTGGAAGATTTGGGCACCGATAACTCTAGTGTGGCTACTGCGCAGTATGTGGGTACTCTTACCGGTGCCGATCCGGTCATCAATGTGTTGGGTGTGCGCGGCTCGGTATACGGCGGTTTGATAGTCGATAACGACGATGTGGATTTTTACAGCTTCGACATAACTGCGCCTACTTGGCTTAAATTGACTGTTACTACGCCGGACGGTCCGCTATTTGGCGATGATCCCATAGTCGGGTTGTTCGACACGAGCGGAAGCCTTGTGGCATATGACGATGATGCCGGTCCCGGTTTCGACGCCTTTCTGGTTTGGGAAATTACCGAGCCGGGCACTTACACGGCGGCAGTTGCCGGTTATGACGATTTTGGGTTTGAAAGTCTTGCCGGTGTCAGTACCGACTTCTTCTATACCTTGCAAATCGATATCGCCGCGGTTCCTGTGCCTGCCGCGGTTTGGCTGATGGGCTCGGCACTGTTAGGCTTGGGTTTGACCGGCAAGAAAAGAAGCGCGTAACGCGCTATCTTGCCGTGCGTGACCGGGCGTAGCTTGTCCCGAGTCATATTTGGTTCGTTGATTGCCTTTTGGCGCGGCGAACGAGAAGGTGGTTGCTCTCTGATGACGGGAGGGGGAGATTAGGCCGTTAAACGGCCCCTACTCATCCTACCTGCTTCATCAGGGATTTGTGTTGAAAATAGCGCTTGCCACAGACAAGCGGCTCCCGACTGCGAAACGGCCCGAATTCGGGCCGTTCTTCTTAGTGCTGGACGCGGCAACAGTGCTGTGGCTGCGTCTTAATCATTTTATTCCTTAATGCATGCCCTTGTTGTCCCATGGCCAGGGGTGCTTGTCGCTCAGTCGCCAAAACGTGGCAATTTTCGGGCGTTCTAACCAAAACGCGTCCAGCAGCAACTGATGACGCTCGGCAAATATTTCCGCTAATGCCGGCGGCGGTTGGTGTCCGAAGTAACGATTCAAATATTCCCGGCGTACACAAGAATTTTGAATGTCGCCCAATAAAGTCAGATAGGTTTGCAGGCTGGCCAGATGGCCGTCGGGGAGCGGGGGTAGCAGCTCGCTGGCGGTAATTAGCAGATAGCGTAACTTTTTCAATGCGATGCGCAGTTTGTGCAGCGTTTGCGGCTGTTGGGCGTCTATCGCGCGATAACGCTGGAGGGCAACCGCGTATACGGCGTCTATCGCGGCTAAGCAAGCCCGTGGCAGATTCATTTCGCGTAGCGCCGGCAAAACGCGTTTTTGCACTTTAGCTAGCAGCAGTTCTTGCGAATTGCTGTCCAAGACATGGAGTTGTCGCGGGATAGCGGCTAACAAACGACGTTCGTTGGCGCGCAAATAAGCGAGAAAAGGCGCTATCTCCGGCAAGGCATTCAAATCCAGCAAATCGGCCAGCATGACTTGGGTGTCGCGCAATTCGTCGAAGCCGTCCACCTGAGATTTAAGGTCTTTTCTAAGTTTGCGCAACGCCGGGTCGGGCGCCAGAATCTGCAGTAGTTCTATGAAAGCGAGCAAACGGCGCAGACTGATACGCAGTTTATGTACCGCGGATTCGCTGGCTTGGTTGCGACAGGCTTGCAAGCGTGATAAATGTTTGGCCCAATGACGCTCCAATGCTGCTTGGATGAGTTTGGCGTCCTCTTTGGCCATGACGCAGTCAGGATTTTCGGCTTTGCAAGCGCTTTTTGCGCATGATCAGCGTGACGATAGGCCCGGATGCGGCGTAACCGACCGCCAGTAAAAACAGCATGCGTTGCGGTTGGGCCAGCACGAAACCGATGACCAACATCGCCAAGATCGTGGCGATGAACGGTACTTTGTTTTTGAAGTCGATTTCTTTGAAGCTGGAATAGCGAAAGTTGCTGACCATCAGCAATCCGGTGGAAATGGTGGCGACGAGCACCAAGTACTTGAAGTTTTCCACTTGATAGCCGTTTTCCACGCAAAACCATAAGCCGCCGGCTAAAATTGCCGCCGCCGCCGGGCTGGGTAGGCCTTGAAAATACCGTTTATCCGCCACTTCGACTTGGGTATTGAATCGCGCCAAGCGCAAAGCTCCGCCGGCCATGTGCACGAACGCGGCGAACAAGCCGACTTGCCCCATGCTGGATAAGGTCCACAAATACATCACGATGGCCGGGGCGGCGCCGAATGACACCATATCGGACAAGCTGTCGTATTCCACGCCGAATTCGCTTTGGGTATTGGTCAAACGCGCAACCCGGCCGTCCAAGCCGTCCAATACCATCGCCACGAATAATGAAATGGCGGCGGTCTCGAAGCGGCCGTTGATCGCCGAAGTAATGGCGTAGAAGCCGGCAAACATCGCGCCGGTGGTGAACAAGTTGGGCAGCAGATAAATGCCGCGGTGACGCTTGGGCGGTGGTGTTTGGATCATGATGGGCGTTGACAGTCGATAACTGGTCGGCCATTTTACATGGACCGCCGCCGGCCGGCTATCGCAATACGATGACAAAAACGGCAGCGGTTGATCAAGCCGCGTCCGCTTTAGTTTCGGCCGAGGACGTGGTGGTTGGGAAAAAGCGCTTTCCTCAATTGCGGTTGCCGAATACAGTGCGCTGTTTTTAGTGATATGCGGTAAATGTTATGAATGCTAAAACGTGTGACGTACTCTGTATCGGCCATGCCAGCTACGATTTGGTGTTTTCGATCGCCCGTCATCCCGGTGCGGACGAAAAGTTGTTTGCCGACGGTTTGCTGAGTTGCGGTGGCGGGCCGGCGGCCAATGCCGCGGTGACGGTCGCCCGGCTTGGTTATCAGGCCGGTTTCGCCGGCTATTTAGGCAACGACGTTTATGGCGACAGTCATTGCCGGGAATTGCGAGTAGAGGGCGTGGACCTTGGTTTGCTGGTGCGGGGTGCTTCGCCCACTCCGTTGTCGACGATTTTGGTCAAACCGGACGGCAAACGGGTCTTGATCAACTACAAAGGCGATACCCAAGCCTTGCCGGCCGAACGCATCGCCTTCGCCGGCGTGCAAGCCAAGGTAGTGTTGTGCGACGGCCACGAGCCGCATTTGGCCTTGGCCGCTAGCCGGGCGCTGCCGAACGTACCGACGCTGCTGGATGCCGGCTCATTACACGACGGTACCCGTTTGTTGATGGATAAAGTGGATTATCTGCTGGCTTCGGAAAAATTCGCCCTGCAATTGGCCGGTGATGAGGGGGACGCCTTGACGCAAATGGCTGCGATGGCGCCGGTTGCGGTGATTACCTTGGGTGAACGCGGTTTGTTGTGGCGGCGCGGCGAGCAAACCGGCCGCATGTCGGCGCCGCCGGTGCATGCGCTGGATAGTACCGGAGCCGGCGACGCCTTTCACGGCGCGTTTGCCGCCGGCTTGGCGGCAGGGATGGCTTGGGAGGATCTGCTGCGATTTGCCAGCGCGGCCGGCGCATATTGCTGCACGCGCATCGGGGCTAGGCCCGGTATGCCGAATACGGCGCAAGTTGCGGCGTTGTTGCAAAGCTGGCCGGCCGAATAAACGCTTTTTCAGCGCACACGGTTCGCGGTTGATTGTGCGCCCGAATGCGCATTAGAGGACGAAGTCCTCAATGCAGCTACGTTACAACAGATGAGGAATGCCTCCCTGGGACTAGCTCCTGGCATGGATGAATAGTTACAAATATCCTATTATTGGGTCTAATGGTTGTAATATCGAAATGATGCGCGCCTTTGGACGCATCCTAGGGTATATTGATTATCAGTGGGTTGCGAGCCGTGATCGTGTCTAAAAAAACCGAGTGCCGCCTTAATTACCTGTCAAAATTCCGTACTAAGGGCTTACGCCGCTTCCCAAGATAACTGTCCGATCAATAATTGCAATGTTGTACCCTGTTGTCTATCTTGCAGGCACCTTATTGGCGTGTCTATCGATTAAACCCGGTTTTGCAGCAGTGGCCGGCGAAGCCGAAGCCGTTGAAGAGACTAGCGAACTATTGCCGCTAAGCTGGGAGGAAGTGACAGAGCTGGATATTTCCACTTTATCCAGGCAGACCCAATCCGTCAAAAACAGTCCGGCCGCCGCTTTCGTGATTACCGCGGAAGACATCCGTCGCTCCGGAGTAACCACGCTGCCGGAACTGCTGCGCATGGTGCCCGGCATGAACGTGGCGAAGGTCAATGCTTGGAATTGGGCGATTAGCGCCCGCGGATTCAACGACTTGTACGCAAACAAACTGCAGGTCATGATAGACGGGCGCAGCATCTACGACCCTTTGGTCAGCGGGGTATATTGGGGGCAACAGAACTTATCCTTGTGGGATATAGAGCGCATAGAGGTGTTAAGAGGCCCCAGCGGCAGCTTGTGGGGCGCGAATGCCGTTAACGGAACGGTCAACATCGTTACCCGCTCCGCCCGCGACACCCAGGGCGGTCTATTGTTCGGTGGCGGCGGAAGCGAAGAGTTGGGCTTCGGCGGTGTCCGCTACGGCACCAAGATTTCCGAAGATTCTTATTTGCGCGGTACCGTGAATACCGCTTACCGAGACTCCAGTGCCGATCTGACGGCCACGGACGACACGCACGATAACGGAAACGCGCAAAACGCCACGCTACGGATGGACAGCCAATTGAGCCGAAACGATCAATTGACGTTGGAAGCTACCCTAGCCCGCTATCGACAACGCGGTTATCTGATCGGCGTTACTTCCGAAACGCCGCCGCTGTGGGTGCAGAACGATTTCGGTCGGGACGGCATGACCGGCAGCCTGCAAGGCAACTGGAAACATACGACCGATAGCGGTCATCTTATCCAAACCAACTTTGCGTTTACCCAAACCCATTGGCTATTGGGAACGATACAAATGGACCGTTCGCACGCGGTTCTCGATGTCCAACACAGCCTACCCAAACTGGATAGCCACCAAATTTTGTGGGGCCTGAACTTTCAGACCGTACACGATCAATTCCAAAATAGTTTGACACTGGGTTTCGAGCCGGCCAAATTCGCGCAATACAACGTCGGCTGGTATTTACAGGATCAAATTGACATCCTGGACGATTTGAAACTGACCTTGGGCAATCGGGTAGAACACTTTACCTTCACCGGCTGGGAAACCGAACCCAACCTACGTTTGATTTGGACGCCCAATAAGGCGCACAGTCTATGGGGAGCCGTGTCCCGGGCGGTGGTGTTGCCCAATCGGGCGCAACACAGTATTCGCCTGTTTGTACCGATTCCGGGCAGTAGCGATTTTGTCGACGTGAAGGCCAATCCGGACATGAAAACCGAAAACCTGCTGGCATTCGAATTGGGTTGGCGCTGGCAAATTCTGCATAACTTCGATATCGATACCGCGGCGTTCTACAACATTTACGACAGGATGCAAGGCACTCAATTTGACGGCACAACGTTGAATAGCCCCGATTTTGCCCCGGCTTTTCCAACCAACGTTCCAATCTATCCTGCAACGGTTAGCAATAGCCGGCAAGTAAAAAGCTACGGTGTGGAGCTCTCGGCCAACTATCGAGCCAATAGCGCCTGGCGCTTACAAGGCGCGTATAGCCTCAATCGATTCGACGTGAATTACGATACCTCGCGCCGCTGGTTCAGAGACGAGTTAACCGAACCGCATTCCAGCCCTAACCATACCTTGTCGCTACGCTCCTTATACAACCTGACCAACGAAATCGAATTGGATGCCTGGTTCCGCTATGTGGGTAGAATCGTGGTCGACCGGGACATGGCCATTCCCGACTACTTCACCATGGATTTACGGTTAGGATGGCATCCGCATAAAGACTTGGAAATTTCGATCAGCGGGCAAAACTTATTGGACAATCAACACCCGGAATTTAGCGATATTTTGTACATACCGGTTGCCAGCCAGATCCAGCGTAGCGTGTTGGCGCAATTTTCCTGGCGTTTCTGAGTCTTGAGCTGTGAATCGTTTCGCTAAGCTTTCGGTTGTCTTATTGCTACTCAGCGTCAGCGTTTGCCTAAGCCGTCCGGCAGCGGCTGACGATGCATTGGTCAGCCGGGAGTACCAGCTCAAAGCGCTCTATCTATTTCACTTCGTCGAATTAACCGAATGGCCGAAAGCCGACCAGGTGACTATCTGTTTATGGGGTGACAGCCCGTTACGCGCTTATTTACCGGCGCTGGACGGCCAACAAGTGGGCGGTTCTACGGTACAAGTAGTAAGCGAACCCTTGCCGGAGATGGCTCGGTGCCAAATTTTGTTTTTAAGCGATCCGCATACCTTAACCCAAGACATCCTGAATCAAGCGGAATCCCGCCATATCTTGCTGGTTAGCGACAGCGAGGATTTCGCCGAACGCGGCGGCATGATTCAATTCACTTTACGCAACAACAAGCTAAAACTGATCGTTAATTTAGCGGCGGTTAAGCGCGCCGGTCTAAAACTCAGTTCCAAATTGCTACGTATGGCGGAAATAGTGCAATGAACAGGCCTTGCAGCCCTCGGATTTCGATTGTCAACAAATTAGCCAAAGCATTGCGGTTGATGGCGATCTTGACCTTATTCGTCGCCACGGTCTCTCTCTCTGTGCGCGAGTTCAACGATCTGCACCAAGAGCTCAACACCAAATTGACGCTGACCGCCGATATGATCGGGCAGAATTGCAGCTATCCGATTGTGTTTGAAGACAAAAAAACCGCGCAGGAAGTTCTCAATGCTTTGGCTCACGATCCGGACATAATCTCCGGCGTCATTCGATCTGCGAACGGAGAAATTTTTGCAAGCTATGCCAAAGCGACTTCCAACTGGCACATCCTATGGCCTAAGGCCTTGCAGAAAAACCATACGACCCGGCGTCCTATCTTGGATGCGAACAATAGGGAAATCGGCGACATCGTTTTGGTGGCCGATCTAAAACAACCCTACCATGCGCTGATTCGCAATGCGGCCTTAAACGCCGCAATCGTCTTCGCTGCTTTAAGTATCGCCGCTGTTTTCGTATTGCGGTTACAGCGTTCGTTGCTGACGCCTATCGTGCATTTGGCCAACATCGCTCGGCAAATCGAGCGCGACCACGATTACAGCAAGCGCTCCGACTATGCCGGCAATGACGAAATTTCCGATTTATCCGAGGCTTTCAACAGCATGTTGTCGCAAATTCAAGCCAACGAAGCCTATTTGGAAAACCAAGTGCTGTTGCGCACCCGCGAGCTGCAGATTGCAAAACAAGAAGCCGAGCAGGCCAACCAGACCAAAGGCGAATTTCTAGCCAATATGAGCCACGAAATTCGCACGCCCATGAATGCGATTGTCGGCTTAGTGGAGCTCTGTTTAAATAGCGAAATCAGCGACAAGTTGCGAACTTATTTGGAACGGGTGGAAGCGGCCTCGCATTCCTTGATGGATATCATCGACGACATCTTGGATTTTTCGAAAATGGAAGCCGGAAAAATGAAGCTGGAAAGCATTCCGTTTTTGCTGGAAGACGTTCTGGAGCAAGTCTTCGCCACGATGAATCAATTGGCGGCCCAGAAAGGTTTAAAACTGAGCTGCCCCGCTTCCGGTACCGTACACGCGGTGATCGGCGACCCGCAACGCCTCAGGCAAATCCTGATCAATTTGATCGGCAATGCGATCAAGTTCACCGAATATGGCGAAGTCGGCATCAGTGTGGTCGAATTGAACCGTACTTCGCAGCATATTAGTTTGCAATTTTGTGTCAGCGACACCGGCATAGGCATTAGCGAAGCGCAACAACAACGCTTGTTTCAAGCCTTCTCGCAAGGCGATAGCAGCGTGACCCGCACACACGGCGGAACCGGCTTAGGCTTGGTGATTAGCAAACAACTCGTCGAACAAATGGGAGGAACGATACGGGTAGTCAGTCAGAAGCAGGTCGGCTCCAAGTTTATTTTCAGTGTAAAACTCGGCGTTGCAGACTTCGCTAGCGTGCTCTACGCTCGGCAGCAAAATGGTTCGCCTATGGCCTCCAAACACAGTCATCAGCTTCGAGGCCGCAAAGTGCTTCTCGTCGAAGACAACGAAATTAACCGAATTGTCGCGGTCGAACTGTTGGAAAAAGTGCTGATTCAAGTGGATGTCGCCGAAAACGGTGCAATTGCTTTGGAGAAGCTGGCCCAACATCGTTATGACTGTATATTGATGGACGTACAAATGCCGGAGATCGACGGTTATATGGCTACTAAACGCCTAAAAGAAATGGACGCCTGTAAAAACGTCCCGGTGATAGCGATGACGGCTAACGCCATGCAGGAAGACAAATTGAAGTGCTTGGAAGCGGGTATGGTGGACTATATCTGTAAGCCGATATTGCCCAAAACGCTGTATGCCGTGTTGGAAAAGTGGCTGGCCCCGGAGCGGGAGCAAGAATAAAGCTTATTGACCTTGTTCGGTCACAACGACGCCTATATTGTTTTTTTGCAGCAATTCCTTGATCTTGGCGACACTGGACGGATTGTCGTAAGGGCCGATTTTGACTCTATGCCAGATGGCGCTTCCGACCTTGGCTTTCTCGACTCGCGCTTCTATCCCCAATAAAGCCAGTTTGGCCTTGTGCCGTTCCGCCTCGGCTCCCTCACGGAAGGAGCCGGCCTGCATGACGTAGCGCACCGCCTTGCTTTTGCCTACCAATTCTTCTCTGACCCGGCTTTGAATTTCGTAATCGGGTATTACGGTTTCGGCTTGCGGCAGGATGGTATAAAAATCGTAACGCGGCTCGACTACCGGCTGCACGGCCGCAACCGGCTTAGGATCGGGGGGCTGCTCCGGCGTTTTTAGTTCGGAAACGTTGGTTTGTGCCGGTTCGCCGCTACGAGACGCTAACAACTCTTCAACCTTCCGGCTAACAATGTGTAAGAACGCGCCGAAAACCGCAATCAATGCAAGCACCAGCAACCAGCGCCGCCATAATGGCGGCTGCTTTGCGGCTTGACGCCGGGAGGCGCTATAGGCGGACGATTGAACGCGGTGTTTGTAATCTCTGGCCATTACATCGATTCTGGGGCGTTTATTTTCAATAAACCTAATGCATTAGCGAAAACCTGTTTAACCGCGCAAATCAGGTTTAGCCGGGCATTACACAGACCGTCGTCGTCTACCAGAAACTGGTGAGCGTTGTAGTAACTATGGAACTGGTTGGCTAATTCGCGTAAATAGGTAATCAGCTGGTGCGGCTCGAACTGCGTAGCAGCGCGCTCCACTACTTCCGGATATTTCCAGAGTGCGGTCAATAATTCGGTTTCGTGGCTCTCGGTCAACGAGCGTAAATGTCCCATTCCCAAGGCCAAGTCGCGCGGGCGATGTTTTTCGTCCAGTTGCCTTAGCACGCTGCAAATCCGCGCATGCGCATATTGGACATAGTAAACGGGATTATCGTTGGTTTTCGAGGTGGCTAGTTTCAAATCGAAATCCATGTGCTGTTCCGATTTGCGCATCGCATAGAAAAAGCGGCAGGCGTCGTTACCGACCTCGTTGCGCAATTGTCTTAGCGTAACAAACTCCCCCGAACGCGTGGACATTTGCACTTTTTCGTCCCCGCGATAGAGCACCGCAAATTGCACCAACAACACTTTTAGCTTGGTTTCGTCGGCTCCCAAGGCCTGCATAGCCGCTCTGACCCGCGGAATATATCCGTGATGGTCCGCCCCCCAGATATTGACGATCTGATCGAAACCGCGGTCCAACTTGTTCATATGGTAAGCAATGTCCGAGGCGAAATAGGTCGTTTGGCCGTTGTCGCGCACTACCACCCGATCTTTTTCGTCCCCCAGTCGGCTGGACGCGAACCAAGTTGCCCCATCCTGTTTGTACAAGTATCCGGCGGAATCCAAACGTTGCAAGGCTTGGGGTATCGAATCGTCCTCCATCAAACTGCGTTCCGAAAACCAGTGCTGATAACTTACGCCAAACTCGGCGAGATCGTCCTTGATGTCCGCCAATATGTCGTCCAGCCCGACTTGAAACACCGACCGATAATCCGCTTCGCCCAACAAAGTTTTGGCTCGGTCTATCAATGCGTCGATGTGCTTTTCCTTGTCGCCGCCTTGTGCTTCGTCGGCAGGCAAATCAGCTATGACTGCACCGGCCGCGCGGCGGTATAACTCGCCATCGCGTTGATGCAAGCTGCGAGCGATGTCGCGGATGTAATCACCCCGGTAGCCGTTACCGGGAAACGGTAACACTTCGCCGCATTCTTCCAGGTAACGCAACCAAACGCTGGTTGCCAGAATATCCATCTGCCGGCCGGCGTCGTTGACGTAGTATTCGCGTTCCACCGTGAAGCCTACCGCTGCCAACAAATCCGCGACGGCGGAGCCGTAAGCGGCCCCGCGTCCGTGCCCGACGTGCAAAGGTCCTGTGGGATTGGCGGAAACGAATTCCACTTGCACCCGTTTGCCTTGACCTGACTGGCTTAAGCCGAATGTCGAACCGGCAACGTGGATTTGCTTGACGATATCGAATAAATAATCCGGATTCAGAAAAAAATTGATAAAACCGGGGCCGGCGATTTCAACCTTGCTGATCAGCCGGTCGGCCGGCAGTGCGGCGATAATCTTTTCCGCCAACTGGCGCGGATTGGATTTAGCGGGTTTTGCCAACATCATGGCCAGATTGGTGGCGAAGTCGCCATGTTGCGCGTCGCGAGCCCGTTCCAACACGATTTGTACGGTTAGTTCGCGATCCAGAACACCTTGCGTTTTCAATGCGTCTATAGCGTTTTGCAACAGGTATTCGAGCTTTGTTTTCATTATTGATGAGAAAAAACGGGGACGAAATTGCGGCTATTATCCCTGAAAACCCCCATCGTGGCTACCGAGAGCGGGAGTTACCGCCGGCTTCGCTTGCTGATTACAGCCCCGCAACCGCAGGAAACCGGACTGAGTTTCGAAACTTATCGGCGCTCGCCGAATAGCGCCGTGCCGATCCTGACCATGGTGGCTCCTTCCATGATTGCTGCTTTCAAGTCGCCGCTCATGCCGAAAGAATAGCTGTCCAAACTGGGATCGTTAAGCTGTTGAACGGCTTGGTGTAAGTTGCGATAAGGCAGCCGTTGTTTTGCATAGTTAGTTTCCGGTTCCGGAATGGCCATCACGCCGCGCAAGCGCAATCTCGGCAATTGACGTACCGCGCTTACCAGTTCGGGCAAGTTAGCCAGACTAACGCCGGACTTGCTACTTTCTTCGCTGATATTTACTTGCAAGCAGATGTTCAATGGGGGTAAGCGCTCGGAACGCTGCTCGCTCAAGCGTTGGGCGATTTTTAATCTGTCCACGCTGTGTACCCAGGCGAAATGACTGGCGATGGGCTTGGTTTTATTGGATTGAATGGGGCCGATGAAGTGCCAGCTAATATCGAATGCGGCCAGTTGTTGTTGCTTAAACAGCGCCTCCTGCACATAATTTTCCGCAAAATGGCGTTGTCCCAGTCGATAAAGCTGTGCAATATCGGCAGCGGATTTGGTTTTGCTGACAGCCAGCAATTGCACGCTTGCGGCCGGTCGGCCGGCAATGCCTGTCGCATGGCGTATCTGGCTGCGTACGTGTCGAAAACGCTCGGCTATGTCGGAGGATTGCATGTCAATGCTCTCGATCGGTGCCGACAAACAAGCGGGAAAACAGCAAGCCGGATTCGAATAGCATCCACATCGGTACGGCCAATAATGTTTGCGACAATGCGTCCGGGGGGGTTAAAAACATGGCGATGGTAAATACGCCGACGATGATGTAAGGCCGTTTCTCCGCCAAGCTTTCGGGGGTAGTAATCCCTGTCCAAACCAGTACAATCGTGAAAATCGGTACCTCGAAACAAATGCCGAACGCAAAAAATAAGGTCAGCACAAAATCCAGATAAGTGCTGATGTCGGTCATCACCGCGACGCCGGTGGGCGCCGCTGCCGTCAAATAGCCGAATACCAGCGGAAACACCACGTAGTAGGCAAATGCCGCGCCGCCATAAAACAGCAGGGTGCTTGCCAATAACAGCGGCAGTATCATCAGCTTTTCGTGCCGGTACAGTCCGGGCGCCACGAAGCCCCAAAATTGATACAGAATGAACGGTACCGAGGCAAATACTGCCACCACGAAGGCCAGCTTAATCGGGGTGAAAAACGGCGAGGCGACATCGATTGCTATCATCGTGCTGTTGTTGGGCATATGCGCCAACAACGGCTCGGCAAGGTAATGATAAATTTCGCTGGAGTAAGTCGCAGTGCCGATAAAAACCACTAGCACGCACAATACCACCCGCAATAGACGGTCGCGTAATTCGATTAAATGGCTGATGAAGGACTGCTCGCCGATAGGGTCAAGCTGATGGGTCATCGATCGTTCGGGAGGGTTGGCCGTTTTGCGGCTTGTTTTCTAATTCGCCAGCCGCCGCTTGGGTTTCTTGCGCAACTTGCTGCAATTCGTCTGCGATCGATTGCTGCTGGCGCAACAATTGCCGCATTTCCTCAGCGTGCAACTCCTGTTTGATTTCCGCCTTCACGCTGGCAATCGTGCTGCGGGTTTTGCCCAGCCAAAATCCGGCGATTCGAGCTGCTTTCGGCAAGCGTTCCGGCCCAATAACCAACAGCGCGATCAGTCCAACCATTAATAATTCGGAGAAACCGACATCGAACATAAATAATCAAGCCTGGTCTTTTTCTTTTTGGGTGATTTCGCCTTCCAGGGTTTCGCCTTTTTCCTCGGTTAGCGACTTGTTTTCGTTCCCTTCTTTCATCGCCGAACGAAAATTTCTGATAGCTTCGCCGAGGTCGCCACCAACGTTTTTCAAGCGCTTGGTGCCGAATACTAAAATGACTATCACCAGCACAATTAGCAATTGAGTCATGCTTACGCCCATATCCCCTCCTTAATGTTAGATAACGATTAGGGCGAATTTCTTTGCGCCTTTTCTTCTATGCCGGACAATCCGAAACGACGCTGTAATTCGTTTAACACATGTTCCGGGCCCAAGCCTTGTTGCGCCAGCATTACCATGCTGTGAAACCACAAGTCGGCCGTTTCGTAGACTATTTTCTGTTTATCGCCGTCTTTCGCCGCTAAAACTGTTTCGGTAGCTTCTTCGCCGATTTTTTTCAGAATATGGTCCAAGCCTTTGGCGTATAAGCCGGCAACGTAGGATTGGTCCGGGCTTTGTTCTTTACGCTGCTCTAATACGGCAGCCAATTGTTGTAAAACATCGCTCATAACCCCTTCCTTCACCAAAGTTCGCTAAAAATCATAACATGGAGTGGCCTTGGCTAAAACGACGGACAAAAAAAACCTCCCACTGCTTGCGCAGAAGGAGGTAAAAACCAAGCAGAGTGCTATGAGGAGATTCCGCTTGAATTACAACACCAGGAGGTAGTTACAAATTCGTTGATGTGCTTAACCTTTGATACGCGCCGTAGTGCTCATATTGCTGAACATGGTGGTCGCGGCGAATAAAACCGTCGAAACGATAAACAAACCGGATAAGAAGCTAAGCGTGCCCGCGATAAATAATGCGCCGACCAAAATATCTTTACCTATGCCGTTCATTTCAGTTTTAGTTCCTCTTTAAGATTGCGTCATCTTGACAAAGCGCCATTGCTTTGTTCATCAGTTGGTTAATACTATACAGGATAAAAAAACGTTTACAATTGGGTTAATATAAAATAAATTGTAAACAACAGAGAAATAATAAAAATGTCAACAATTTTTACATCGATTGGGAATGTCGTATGGATAAACTAACCAGTATGACCGTGTTCGTCCGAGTGGCCAAAGCCGGCAGCTTTGCCGGAGCCGCCAAAGATCTGGACATATCTAGGGCGATGGCTACTAAACACATCATGCAGCTCGAAAGCGAGTTGAACACAAGATTGTTCAATCGTACGACTCGCAGCTTAAGTTTGACTGAAGCCGGCGAGGAATACCTGGAACGTTGCCAACAAGTTCTATTGGACGTCGAGGAGATGGAAGCCGCAGTGACCAAGTTGCAGACCGAACCGCGCGGCGTGCTGAAAATCTGCGCGCCGCCGGTCATTGGGGCGACGCATATTGCGCCGGGCCTGACCGAGTATTTAAAGAGTTACCCTGACCTGTCGGTGGATATGGTGCTTAAAGGCGGTCAAGTCGATTTGATAGACGAAGGCGTCGATATCGCCATTTATTTAGGGCAGCTGAATGATACCAGCTTGGTTGCGCGCAAACTGGCTAGTTCGTCGTTAGTGGTTTGTGCCTCGCCGGACTACCTGAAAAATCACGGCATCCCCCAAGACCCGGAAGATCTGGAAGACCACAGCTGTTTAATCAACTGGGCGATCCCTCCGCGCAACAAATGGCGTTTTAAAGGCATTTTAGGCGAACGAACGATTACCGTTACCGGCCGTATGCAAGCCAATATGGCCGACCCCATTCGTAACGCGGCCGTCAACGGCTTGGGACTGATCATGCTACCGCGATACATCGTCGGACGCGATATCGAATTGGGGCGTTTGCAAGTCGTAATGGATCAGTACGGCATTAAACCGTTGGAAATTTATGCGGTTTATCCGCACCGCAAGTATTTGTCCGCCAAAGTCCGCTCGTTCCTGGATTTTATTCAGGGCTGGCTGCCGCACCGTATCGGCATGGATCCGCCGTGAATCCGATACAGCAAAAGTGGGATCGAATTTATAGTGCGGAGAATATCGAGCCTGACGCGGCAGAGGTTTTGGCATCGCACAGATATTTGTTACCGAGCGCCGGACGGGCTCTGGATGTTGCTTGCGGCTTAGGCGCTAACGCCATTCTGCTCGCTCGGCATGGCTTGGAAGTCAACGCCTGGGACATTTCTAAAGTTGCCACGGACCGCTTGCAGCACACAGCCGCCCAACTGGCATTGAACCTAGTCGCGCAGCAATACGACCTGTCGAATCATAGCTGGCCGAAAGCCGGTTACGACGTTATCGTGGTTAGCCGATTTCTTGACCGCACCTTATGTGATGAGATAATGAGCGCCTTAAAGCCCGCAGGCTTGCTGTTTTATCAAACGTTCACCCGCGATAAGCCCGATGCCATAGGCCCGAACAACCCGGATTACTTGTTAAAGCGTAACGAATTGCTCAGGTTGTTCGCTCCGCTGCATGTGGTGTATTACCAAGAATACCAGGGCATAGGCGACCTCGGCCGCGGCAACCGTAACGAAGCCTGCTTCATTGGACAAAAGTTGGATTGACGACATGATTGAAAATCTCGAACCTAAGCAAGCTTGGGCTCTGCTGCAAAACGACCCGACGGCAGTATTCATCGACGTTAGAACCGCTATTGAGCATAGCTTTGTGGGCCATCCGCCCAAGGCGATACACGTTGCTTGGAAAGAATTTCCCGGCATGCAAGTCAACCCCGAGTTTGTCGCACAAGTCGAAAAGCATGCTCCCGACAAAAACGCTCCGGTTTTGCTGTTGTGCCGTAGCGGCGTGCGTTCCGTGGAAGCCGCTAAGACTTTGGAGGTAGCCGGTTACCGGCATTTGGTCAATATCCTGGAAGGTTTTGAAGGACCGTTGGACGAGGCCAAGCACCGCGGTACTTTAGGCGGCTGGCGTTTTCACGGCCTGCCTTGGGAGCAGACTTGAGCATTTCCGATTCGGGCGCCTTCCCAACGCGTCCGGAGCAGCCGATTCGACAGCCAGCAACCCAAGAGCCAAACTTTTTCGTGGTTCGTCGCGGAAAATGTTATGTCGTAACGCCGGTTGGCCGCCGCCGGATAGGCCTTGGCGCTCCTCATGACGGCATGCAAGTACAGCGGCTAATCCAGGCCGGTACTGTAGCGGGGCATGGTTGCGATAATAGTCTTCCAAGTGCGGCCATGCTGCATTTAGAGTAATGCGCATACGAAAACATACGATTGTCGTAATTGTCCGCGCATAATAGCCGGCGCCCGCTTCGCCGCGATGCGGTACAAGATTACTCCCTGTATTCCACCCGACCCATTTCATTTTTAGCCCTTAAATTCCTGTGATAGAAAAACTTAGAAACATCGCCATCATCGCGCACGTCGACCATGGCAAAACCACTCTCGTCGATCAATTGCTGCAACAATCCGGCACATTCGGCGCCCACGAAAAAGTCGACGAACGGGTCATGGATTCCAATGCTCTGGAAAAAGAACGCGGCATCACCATCCTGGCCAAAAACACCGCGATCGATTGGAACGGCTATCACATCAACATCGTCGACACCCCGGGCCACGCCGACTTCGGCGGCGAAGTCGAACGGGTATTGTCGATGGTCGATTCGGTATTGCTGCTGGTAGACGCAGTGGACGGCCCGATGCCGCAAACCCGTTTCGTCACCCAAAAAGCCTTTGCCTTAGGTCTGCATCCGATTGTGGTAATCAACAAAATCGACCGGCCCGGCGCTCGTCCGGACTGGGTTATCGACCAAACCTTCGATTTGTTCGACCGCTTGGGCGCTACCGACGAACAGCTGGATTTCCCCATCGTCTATGCTTCGGCTTTGAAAGGTTACGCCGGTTTGGACAGCAGCGTGGAAGGCGGCGATATGACCCCCTTGTTCCAGACCATAGTCGATAAAGTCAGTCCTCCCGACGTGGATTTGAACGGCCCGTTTCAAATGCAAGTATCCAGTTTGGATTACAACAGCTACGTCGGCGTAATCGGTATAGGCCGCATTCAGCGCGGCACGGTCAAAACCAATCAAGCGTTGGCCTTAATCAACCGCGAGGGCGCCACCCGCAGCTGTCGCATACTGCAGATTTTCGGTTTTAAAGGCCTGGAACGCGTCGAAGTACCGCAAGCGCAAGCAGGGGATATCATTGCCTTCACCGGCATCGATAAATTGGAAATTTCCGACACCTTATGTCAGCAAGATGCGGTGGAAGCCTTGCCGCCGTTAAAAGTCGACGAACCTACCGTCAGTATGACTTTTCAAGTCAACACCTCGCCGTTCGCCGGCAAGGAAGGCAAGTTTGTTACCTCGCGGCAAATTCGCGACCGTTTGCATAAAGAGCTGCAGCACAACGTGGCGTTGCGGGTCGAGGACACCGAAGATCCGGATAAATTCAAGGTCTCCGGTCGCGGGGAATTGCACTTGTCCATTCTGATCGAAAACATGCGGCGCGAAGGTTACGAGTTAGGCGTATCCCGACCGGAAGTGATTTTGAAGGAAGTGGACGGCGAGTTGCACGAACCGTTCGAAATGGTCACCATCGAACTGGAAGACGAGCACCAGGGGGCCATCATGGAAAAACTCGGCGAACGCAAAGGCGATTTGCTGAACATGGTGCCGGACGGCAAGGGCCGTACCCGGTTGGAGTACATGGTGCCGTCGCGCGGCTTGATCGGTTTTCAAACCGAATTCATGACCTCCACCTCGGGTTCCGGGCTGTTCTACCACGTATTCGACCATTACGGGCCGATGAAAAAAGGCAACGTCGGCGGACGCATCAACGGCGTGTTGGTGTCTATGGTGCAGGGCAAGGCCCTGGGCTATGCCCTGTTCAACCTGCAGGAGCGCGGCCGCTTGTTCATAGAACACGCCACCGAAGTCTACGAAGGCATGGTGATCGGCATTCATTCCCGCGATAACGATCTGGTGGTCAATCCGACCAAAGCCAAGCAGCTTACTAACATTCGTGCCGCCGGCTCCGACGAAAACATCTTGCTGACCCCGCCGATTAAAATGAGCTTGGAACAAGCCTTGGAGTTTATCGACGACGACGAGTTGGTGGAAGTCACGCCGCAATCGATCAGATTACGCAAAAAGTTGTTGACCGAAAACGAGCGCAAGCGCGCATCCCGTTCGGCCGAGTAAGCAACCGCCAAAAAAACGCCGCTGTTCGTTCAAGAACAGCGGCGTTTTAATTAAACCAACACGAACTTAACCCCGATTATCATCAGCAAGGTGGCTAACGCCGGCCGTAAAAATTGTTCGGGAATTTTGGCGCTCAAATGGCTACCCACCCAAATACCCGGGATGGAACCCACCAATAAACTAACCAATAGCTGCCAATCAAAGTTGCCCAGACTCAAGTGCCCCAAGCCTGCGACCGCCGTCAACGGAATTGCGTGCGCTAAATCGGTGCCGACGATTTTGAGCGTGCTCATCCTGGGATACAAAAATAACAAGGCCACCGTCCCCAACGCGCCGGCTCCGACCGACGACAAGGTAACCAGCACGCCTAACACCGCGCCGGTCAGCACCGTGGCGACCTTTTCCCAACGCGGCGAAAAGCGGCCGGCATTGTCCGGATTGCTAAGCTCGTCGTCGACTTGCGGCGCCTTGGCGGCCAACTTCAACAACACGCTACGAATCAACAATGCACTGGCGGTCAGCAGCAGTGCCACTCCCAAAGTGAAAGTAATCATGCCGGTGATTTCTTTGCCCACCGTCATCAAATGCTTCAGCACGTACAAGGTGGCGCCGGCAAACGGCAAACTGCCCAGCGCCAACCAGCCCACGATGCGCCAATCCACCGAGCGGTGTTTGCCGTGATGGACGAACACCCCGGCGGTTTTAGTGATCGCGGCATAGAGCAAATCGGTACCGACCGCGACCGCCGGCTTGAATCCGAACAAAAACACCAGCAATGGCGTCATCAACGAACCGCCGCCGACGCCGGTTACCCCGACCAACAAACCGACGACAAAACCGGAAGCGGTATACAGCAAATTCATGGCATCAATCCTTAAGTCAGTAACAATTGCGGCCTACTATAGCAACGGCTGCGCTGAAAATTTAATAATAAAAAAGCATTTAAATATGCCTAAATTCGATATTGATGCGGCCGGGCGTATAACTTCAGGGGACCGGATCGGTTTCCACTTTAAACCAGGCGGCATATAACGCCGGCAAGAACAGCAAGGTCAGCAACGTCGCTACCGTCAAGCCTCCCATAATGGATACCGCCATCGGGCCGAAGAACGCGCTACGGGTCAATGGGATCATGGCCAGAATCGCCGCGGCCGCAGTAAGTACGATAGGGCGGAAACGGCGTACCGTCGATTCGACCACGGCTTGCATTGCTGTCAGGCCGTCGCGCAAATCCTGATCGATCTGATCTACCAATATCACCGAATTGCGCATAATCATGCCGGACAGCGCAATCGTGCCCAACATTGCCACAAAGCCGAATGGCTGATTGAACAACAACAAAAACGCAGTCACCCCTATCATGCCGAGCGGCGCGGTCAACACGACCAAGGCTACGCGGGAAAAGCTCTGCAACTGCACCATCAACACGGTCAGCACGGTGCAAAAAAACAACGGCATACCCGCGGCGACCGATTCTCCGCCCTTGGCCGATTCTTCTACGGCGCCGCCGGTTTCCAGGCGATAGCCTAGCGGTAAATCCCGCTTGATTTGGGCTAGCTCGGCTTCGACGCTCGCGGAAACCGTGGGCGCCTGAATGTCGCCGTAAAGATTGCCGCGCACGGTAATAGTCGGGATTCTATTGCGCCGCCAAATCACCCCCGGTTCGAATGCGTATTCGAAGGTCGCCAATTGCGACAACGGCACGCTACGCCCGCCGGATAGCGGAATCATCAGATTTTCCAGCCTGGACAAATGTTTGCGTTCGGTTTGCGCGCCGCGGGCCAGTACGTCTATCAACTCTATACCTTCGCGAAAATGTGTGACGAACAAGCCTTGAAGTGCACCGTCGATCAAATTCGCCACTTCCGCCGAACTGGTGCCTAATAAGCGTACTTTGGATTGATCGACGTGCAGCCGCACGACTTTGATCGGCTCGTCCCAATCCAGCTGCACATTGGACAAATAGGGATTGCCGCGCATTACCTCGGCTACCCGATAGGCTAGGGTGCGCAGCGTGTCGATGTCCGGCCCGGACACCCTGAACTGCACCGGAAATCCGACCGGCGGCCCGTTCTCCAAGCGGAATACGCTGCCCCTGAGCGCACTGAAATCGCGTTGAAACAATGCAATCAAATCCCTGCGAATTTGTTCGCGTTGCGCCGCGCCTTCGGTCAACACCACGAACTCGGCGAAACTGCGTTGCTTCAGCTGTTGGTCCAGCGGCAAGTAGAAGCGCGGGCTGCCGGTGCCGACATAAGCGACGTAATTTTCGATGCCGCTTTGTTTATCCAGCCAAGCTTCCAATTTCTTGACTTCGGCTTCGGTGGCGGTAAACGAGGCGCCTTCCGCCAAGCGGAGGTCGACGATCAATTCCGGCCGGGTGGAATCGGGAAAAAACTGCTGTTGTACCAAAGAAAACGCGGCTATCGAAATGCCGAACAATGCTACGGTGGCGCCGATAACCCACCATCGCCGCCGCACGCAAAACGTCACTAGCTTGCGGAACAGATGATAGAAAGGCGTGTCGTACACGCCGTGTTGCCGGCCGGGTGCGGTGGATTTGTCGCCATCGTCGGCATGCGTATTTTTCGCTAAGCGCCGTTTCAGCCAAGCCGACCATCCTTGCGAATCATGGCCGTGGTCGCGGGAAAAGTCCGGCAATAGTCGAAAACCGAGGTAGGGTACAAACACTACCGCCGCCAGCCAGGACACCAATAAGGCAATCACCACGACTTGGAAAATCGACCGGGTGTATTCGCCGGTCGACGATTCGGCGGTAGCAATCGGCAAAAATCCGGCCGCGGTCACCAAGGTACCGGACAGCATGGGCATGGCGGTTGAGGTATAGGCAAACGCCGCCGCCCGGGCCCGTTCCCAGCCCTGTTCCATCTTGGAGGCCATCATTTCCACCGCGATGATCGCGTCGTCCACCAATAAGCCCAAGGCTAAAATCAACGCGCCCAAGGAAATCTTGTGCAAGCCGACCCCGAATAAATGCATGAACCAGAAGGTAATCGCCAACACTACCGGAATCGACACCGCCACGACGATACCGGTACGTAGCCCCAGGGATAGCAGGCTCACCGCCAACACGATCACCACCGCTTCGGTCAGTGATTTGACGAAATCGTCCACCGAACGCTGAACGGCGCGCGGTTGCGACGACACCGTCGCCAATTCCAATCCCACCGGCAAGCGGGCTTGTATGCTTTGCACCGCCCGTTCCAACTGCCGTCCCAATGCGATGACGTCGCCGCCAGGCCGCATGACGACGCCGATCAACAAGGCTTCCTTTCCCTGAAAACGCACTTTCTCTACCGGCGGATCTTCAAAGCCGCGGCTGACTTGCGCGACGTCTCCCAGGCGAAATTCCCGGTCGTTGGCGCGCAACCGCACTTCTCGCAGTTGTTGTACCGCATCGAAACGGCCGCTGACCGAAATGCGGATATGTTCCTCGCCGGCATCGAAACTGCCCGCTTCCGTCACCAGGTTTTGAGTTTGCAAGGTTCTCAACAAAGTCGCGGTGTCTATGCCCAGCGTGGCTAATTTGGCGTTGGAAATATCGATATAAACGCGCTGTGCCTGTTCGCCGAAAAAATCCACCTTGGCCACGTCCTTGATGCCAAGCAATTCCGCCCTGACGGAATCGGCTTGGCGTTTCAACTCGGCATAGTCGTAATCCTTGCCGGTCAGTGCATATAAATTCCCATAAACATCGCCGAATTCATCGTTGAAGCTGGGGCCTTCCACCCCAACGGGCAAGGTATGGCGAATATCGCCGATTTTCTTTCGGGCTTGATACCAAACATTGGGGATTTCACCGGCCGGAGCGGAATCTTTGACCAGCAAGAAAATCATCGACTCGCCCGGCCTGGAGAAACTGCGCACGTAATCCAGCCAAGGTACTTCCTGCAATTTCTTTTCCAGTTTATCGGTAAGCTGCTGCTCGACTTCCCGTGCGCTGGCGCCCGGCCACCCGGTTCTGATCAGCATAACCTTAAACGTAAACGGCGGATCTTCCGACTGCCCCAAGCGGGTGTAGGAAATCATGCCTACCGCGGTCAACATTAGCATCACGAACAGTACTAAGGCCGGGCGCGCCAGCGCCCATTCGGACAGATTGAATGCCTTCATCGGCTACCCTGCAAGGCTTGCGGGGTAACTGTTTGGCCCGGCAACAAACTGTGTACCCCTACCGCCACAACTCTTTCGCCTTTCTCCAAACCTTGCGTCAGCGTGACGCCGTCCTCGCGGTAGCTGCCGACGGTAACCGGTCTCGGCTGCACCTGGTTGTTGCCGTCCACTACCCAAACCACCGCGCGGCCATCCCGTTGGGTTACCGCGGGCGACGGCAACAACCATAATTGATCGAACTCGTCCGCAAACCGCACGCCGGCCGTCATACCCAAACGCACGTTCTGATCGGCGTCCTGAAAAGCCACTCTGACCGCAAAGGTCCGGGTGGCGCTGTCGGCCGCCGGCGCGACCTCGCGCACCAGGGCTTGGTATATGTTTGCCGGTTGGGCCCACAATTTAACCAGAGCCGTTCTACCGGGGACTATGCCTTGCATGCGCGATTCGGGCACGGCGATGTCGACCTCCAAAGTCTCCGGTACCGCAATGCGGACTATGGTTTCCCCGGCGTCGACGACTTGGCCGGGCTCGGCGCGAATCCAGGTCACCACGCCGGCACGATCGGCCGGCAAATCGGTGTACTGGGTTTGATTGCCGGTCACGGCCGCTTGCGCTCGCAGTTGCCGAACCTGAGCCGCCGCGGCTTTCTCCTTGGCTATCTGCACGTCCAGCGCCTGTTTGGAAATGAAGTGCTTTTCGTACAAGGCTTGCTGGCGTTGCAGCTCCGCTTGAGTCAATACCCAATCGGCTTGGGCTGACGCGGTTTGTGCGCGGGCCGCTTCGGTCGATAAAGACCTATCCTGGTTATCCAACCGGGCTAACAGCTGACCTTGCTCAACCAAGGCGCCTACCTCGACGTAGCGTTGCACGATCTTGCCGGGAATCCTAAACCCTTGTGCCGATTCGTAACGGGAACGCACCTCGCCGACCAAAATGGCCGGTGCGGCCTCGGTTTGTTCGCCTACGGTGACCACCAACGCCGGCCGGGGCGGCGCTTCCGGCGGGATTTCGCGCTGACAGCCCAAAATTGCAGCTGTTGCCAGCATAAGCAATGAATTCAATCGCATCGTGATAAGAAGATTGATGAAAGGTACGGGTTGAATAACTCGAACGGATCAAGAAAACGCGGCGCTCCGGCCGGTACAGCTTCACAGTGTAGCAAAGCTCAATCGCTAGCGGATAAAACCGGGCCGACGACTTACCGGTCTAAAGCTTGCGCCGGGCGGTCATCCCAGTGCTTTGACGATCAATTCCAAAGGCGCCAAGCAAATCAACGCGCGAAACAACACGGCGTTTTCGGCGACCAATCCGAAGCATTCGTAATCCAGCGCCGCCGCAAAATCTTCGCCGAAATCGTGTTCGGCCGAACCCGGCGCCGGTTTGATCAAAAGATGCAAAACGTCGTTGCTTTTGAGCTTGGCCAGCAAGCGTCGGTCCAAGCTGATTTTATGGGAGGTGTAAACCATAGGATTCTTTTCGAAATCGTGGCGATTTTTCAATGCCTTCTCCAGCAACGCGCTGGACAGCAATGCGCAGGGAAACATTTCCGGAAACCGAACTTTGTCTTGAATTTCGTCGAAAAACTCGGTTTGATCGCGGAGCGAGCCGCACAAAAAATTCTTGCCGTTGCTGGTGGTCATGAATTTGCGTTTCAGAAAGTGTCCGCTGGGTAAAAAGCTGCGGTCCGGTTGCGTACGTATATCGCCGAAAGCGGCAAAGTCCGCATCCGCCAAAAACAAAGGCTGGGCCGTTTCTTTTTTATAGCCGAGCAAGGCCAAACTGCTATCGCTTTTTACCGAGATACGATTGCCTAGCGTCAAGCTATCGGCTTTGAATTGCGACGGCTTGATTTCGATTTCCACCAATTGTCCGGCTTTAATCGCATTGGCGAACGAAAACTGGTAATTGCTGAAATGAAGCTCGCGTTCGGCTATCAACTGCTCTTCGCCGTTTTGTCGGCGGAACGCGGCAATTTTGCCTTCCAACAGCGACTCCAGCTGAAAGCCCATGGTAATAGGCCCGCCGAACGGATTGTCTTTAATCTTGTCCCAGTTACGGCTATCGTGAAACAGATTGAAGTCGTCGGTGGAGTTGCGAGCCACGTCGATATGCAATTGACTGAAAACGTCGGAACTCACGGCAATACTAGTCATAACACAGCCCCTCTTTAGACAAACTCCGGATCACGGAATGGCTCGAATGCGCCGTAGCGTTTTAATCGGTCTCGAGCAACATCGTAACGTCTTATCGTTTCTCGGCCTTTAATGCCAAGGCCGCGGATGCCAAGCGCTGTCCCAGTACCCAGCATAAGCGCTTTTCGTGTTCGGTCAAATCGCTGTCGTTATCCGAGCAATGGCTGGGGCCGTAAGGCGTGCCGCCGCTGACCGTCTCGCGCAAGGCGATTTCGTTGCACGGCAAACTCATCAGCAACATGCCGTGGTGCATCAACGGCAACATCATGGACAACAAGGTGGTTTCCTGCCCGCCGTGCATGCTACCGGTCGAGGTGAACACGCCGGCCGGCTTGCCGGACAAGGCGCCGGAAAACCAAAGGGCGGTCGTGCCGTCGATAAAGTGTTTCAACGGTGCCGCCATATTGCCGAAATGGGTCGGGCTGCCCAGCGCCAAACCGTCGCAGGTTTCCAAATCCTGCAAGCTGGCATAAGGCGCGCCGCAGGCCGGAATGCTGTCCTCTACTTGTTCGCATAACGGCGATACTTGCGGCACGGTGCGCAGCACCGCCTCGGCCCCGGCGACCGAAGCCACCCCGCGGCCGATATGCTGCGCCAGTTTGGCGGTGCTACCGTTACGGCTGAAATAAACGATCAGAATTTTCGCCGTCATAAGATGCCTAACACCGCTTCCGGCGGCCGGCCGATCGCCGCTTTACCGTTGGCCAACACGATGGGCCGCTCGATCAATTTGGGAATGCGCAGCATCGCTTCGATCAATTCGGACTCGCTCAAGCCTGGGTCGTCCAAGCCGTTTTCCCGGTATTCGGCTTCCTTGGTCCGCATCAACTCGCGCGGCGCCATGCCCAGTTTAGCCAAAATCGTCCGCAATTCGTCGGCGGTCGGCGGATGCTTCAAGTATTCGACGACATCGGGCTCAATGCCCTTGGCCTGCAACAACTTCAAAGTGTCCCTGGACTTGCCGCATCGCGGGTTGTGATAAATGGTGACTTTCATCATTAACTCCGTATCTGGTCAGGATAGCAATCATAACACCGTGGCGGTGGACTGCCGCCATTGCGCCAATCCCGGCCACAACCGACCTTTGCCCAATTCCCGCGATTGCCCGTATAGTATTCGGTTGATCCCATCCGCAGGAAACCAACGTAGTGGAAACCATCAGCATACGCGGCGCCCGCACTCACAATCTGAAAAACATCGATCTCGATTTGCCGCGCGACAAATTGATCGTCATTACCGGCTTGTCCGGCTCCGGCAAATCGTCGTTGGCTTTCGACACGATTTACGCGGAGGGCCAGCGCCGCTATGTGGAGTCGTTGTCGGCTTACGCTCGCCAGTTTTTGTCGATGATGGAAAAGCCGGACGTCGACCATATCGAAGGCTTGTCGCCAGCCATTTCCATCGAACAAAAATCCACCTCGCACAACCCGCGTTCCACGGTCGGTACCATAACCGAGATTTATGATTACCTGCGTCTGCTGTACGCCCGGGTCGGCATTCCGCGCTGTCCGGAACACGGCGTGTCTTTACAGGCGCAGACTGTCAGCCAGATGGTCGATCAGGTATTGGCGCAGCCGGAAGGCGAACGCTGGATGCTGCTGGCACCGGTAGTCAACCAGCGCAAGGGCGAACACGCACTATTGCTGGAAGATTTGAAAGCCCAAGGTTTTTTGCGGGCCCGTATCGACGGCGAAGTTTACGAACTGGACGAACCGCCTGCCTTGGATCTGCGTAAAAAACACACCATAGAAGTGATCGTCGACCGCTTCAAAATTCGCGGCGACATCGCCCTCAGACTGGCCGAATCGTTTGAAACCGCGCTAAGACTCTCGGAAGGTTTGGCAATTGCCGCATCGATGGAAACGAGCACGGAATTGTTGTTCTCCGAGCGCTACGCCTGTCCGCATTGCGGCTACAACCTCAGCGAGTTGGAGCCGCGCATCTTTTCGTTCAACAATCCCAAAGGCGCTTGCCCCAGCTGCGACGGCCTGGGGGTGCGTCAGCATTTCGACCCGCAGTTGATCGTGCACAATCCGGAACTCAGCTTGGCCGGCGGAGCGGTGCGCGGCTGGGATAGACGCAACGCCTATTATTACCAAATCGTCTGTGCCTTGGCCGCGCACTACGGCTTCGACCCGGAAGCGCCGTTCTCGCATATCCCGCGCGATCTACAGGCGGTGATTTTGTACGGCAGCGGCGACGAAACCATCGAGTTTCAATTCCAGATGGGCAACGCTAAACCCAAGACCGTGCGCCATCCGTTCGAAGGGGTGATCCCAAATATGGAGCGCCGCTACCGCGAGAGCGACTCGCAAGTGGTGCGCGACGAGCTGGCTAAATATCTGGCGCAACAGACCTGCACGGTTTGCGACGGCGCGCGTTTGAATCTGGGCGCGCGCAATGTGTTCGTCGAGGATAAGCCGCTGCATCACCTGACTCGGCTGCCGATTAGAGATGCGCTCGGCTTTTTTCAAGCCTTGCACATTCCCGGCCACCGCGGCGAAATCGCTGCCAAAATCAATAAGGAAATTCAGGAGCGCCTGGAATTTTTAGTCAATGTCGGCCTGGATTACCTAACCCTGGATCGAAGTGCGGACACCCTGTCCGGCGGCGAAGCCCAGCGTATCCGTCTCGCCAGCCAGATCGGCGCCGGCTTGGTCGGGGTCATGTACGTGCTGGACGAACCGTCCATCGGATTACACCAGCGCGACAACGAAAGACTATTGAACACCTTGTTCAGGCTGCGCGACCTCGGTAACACCGTCATCGTGGTCGAACACGACGAAGACGCCATTCGCGCCGCCGATCACGTGGTCGACATAGGCCCCGGCGCCGGCGTGCACGGCGGGCAAATCGTCGCCCAAGGCACGCCGCAGCAAATTCTGGCGGATGCCCATTCGTTGACCGGTCAATATCTGGCCGGCAGCCAAAGCATAGCCGTACCGAACAAGACCACGCCCAACGATCCGGCCAAGCAATTGGTTATCAAAGGCGCCGGCGGCAACAATTTAAACAATGTGACCGTCCAGTTTCCGGTCGGCCTTATGACCTGCGTCACCGGCGTGTCCGGCTCCGGCAAGTCGACGCTGGTCAACGATACCTTGTACAGCCATGCGGCCCGCTTGATCAACGGCGCCAGCTGTATTCCGGCGCCGTGCCAGGCCATCGAAGGCCTGGAGCAGTTCGACAAGGTGGTCGACATCGACCAAAGCCCGATCGGCCGCACCCCGCGCTCCAATCCGGCCACCTACACCGGCATTTTTACGCCGATCCGCGAACTGTTCGCGGCGGTGCCGGAAGCCCGTTCGCGCGGCTACACGCCCGGCCGCTTCAGCTTCAACGTCAAGGGCGGGCGTTGCGAGGCCTGCGCCGGCGACGGCGTGATCAAGGTGGAAATGCACTTTTTGCCCGACATCTTCGTGCCCTGCGACATCTGCCACGGCAAACGCTACAACCGCGAAACCCTGGAAATCCGCTACAAAGGCAAGACCATCCACGAAGTATTGGAGATGACAGTGGAGGATGCGGCGGGGTTTTTCTCGGCGATACCGAGTTTATCGCGCAAGCTGCAAACCTTGATCGACGTGGGCCTAAGCTACATCACCCTGGGCCAGAACGCCGTAACGCTGTCCGGCGGCGAAGCGCAGCGGGTCAAACTGGCGAAAGAGCTCTCCAAGCGCGATACCGGCACCACTTTGTATATTCTGGACGAACCAACCACCGGCCTGCACTTTCACGACATCAAGCAACTGCTCAGCGTACTGCACACCCTGCGCGACCACGGCAATACCGTCATCATCATCGAGCACAATCTGGACGTGATCAAAACCGCCGACTGGATCGTCGACATGGGCCCGGAAGGCGGCAGCGGCGGCGGCACCCTGGTCGCGGAAGGTACGCCCCGGCAGATCGCCAAACACAAGACTTCGCATACCGGAAAATATTTGCGGCGGTTTTTCAATTGAGGCAACTTGCCGCCGCTGGATGGGCCGGTTAGGATGGTTCAATAACGGGTGGAAGCAGGAGACGAGCGATGGCTGTAGTGCTTAAAGACCGGCAACGACACAGCTACGGTGACTATTTGCAGTGGCCCGAGGATGTGCGTTACGAATTGATCGACGGCAACGCATATTTAATGTCGCCGGCCCCGGACCTGGCGCATCAAGATGTTGCCGGCGAAATTTATTTCCAAGCTCGACAGGCATTGCAAGGCAAACCCTGCCGTGTCTTTATCGCCCCGCTGGACGTGCGCTTGCCGAAACGCGACGAAGCCGATGCGCTCATCGACAGCGTCGTGCAACCCGATGTGCTGGTGGTTTGCGACGCCGGCAAACTGGACAGACGCGGCGTGCGCGGTGCGCCGGACTGGATCGTGGAAGTGTTGTCGCCATCCACCGCCAGCCACGACCAAATTAATAAACGCGACCTCTACCAACGCCACGGTGTCCGTGAATACTGGCTGGTGCATCCCATAGACCGCATACTGACCGTTTACCTGTTGCAAAACGGTGAATACGGTAAACCCGATCTTTACCCGCTGGAAGGCGTAACCCCGGTCGGCATATTGCCAGAGATCGCGATTCGTTGGGATGAGTTGGCGGCGCGCTTGCCTAAGGACTATTGAAGTTTGAAGCGTCGTTATCTCGGATTGCAGATCCCGGATTTTATCGAGGTTACTTGCTTCAGGCGAGTACAGTTCAACCTACTTGCGATTGCTCTATGGTCAAACCGACCTCTTGTCCGTATGCAATTTACAAAATATGGCCGTCCGGGTCGCCAATGAACGCTCAGTAACCGATTGGATAGCCGGAATCGGTTGCTTCTTTTGCTAGTATGCCTTCCTTCCGGGCTTGGCCGCAAAGATGTAGGATACGCAATGCGTACCAAATGAGGGCCTTTCCCGATGGGAAAAGCCAGAAGGTACGCGGTGCGTATCTACATGGCTTATATCGCCATCAATCACGCGACAAATTGCCTCAGTATCATTGCTTTGATAAGCTTGCAAGCCTATACTTTTCGCCATGAAAAAAATCCGAACGTTAAAACCCATCAAATACCGCATCGTTTCTCCTGAGGAACTAGTGAGCCTAGTGGAGACTCGCCGTAACAAAATTGAGTCCACCCGCTTTGTGCCGCCTAAAGTCGGCGAAAATAGCTTTGGCCGCTTCCGCGTCGAATTTAAAGACTTTGAACTGATTGATGGCTAAACCGCCCGTACCGCGTCAAGAAACGGCACGCCTTGATCCGCAACGCGAAGCGGATTTGATGGATAAATGGCTGGAAAACCAGCGCATGGAAATGGAAATCCAAAAAGAGCAAATGCGGCTCAAAAATCGGGAAATCGACACCGATAAAGCATTAGCTGAGAAATCTATCGACGCTCAGTTGGAAGACCGATCCAGAACGCGTGTACAAGCCACCAAGCTGACCAAATACGCACTGATCTTTTTAGGTGTAGTTATTCTCATGCTTTTGATCTTTGGTGGATACGTTATTTCCAAAGACAAAGAAGCCGTGTTATCCGAGTTGATTGGCTTATTCATTGAGCTATTCAAATACGGCATCGGCGCAGTCACCGGGTATTTCATCGCCAAGGCAAAATTCAAATCAGACGCTTCCAACAAGAACGACGACGATTGATATTTGTTTATCTTGCTCTTGATCAGCCACCCCCGACGCTCTTACAATCCAATCCGAGTCAACAAAAAAGGCCGGTTTCCCGGCCTTTTCCAATCAAAAACAGCTTATTTCAACAACCCCTGCAACAACCCATTCAACTTGTGCACAAATGCCGCCGGGTCTTCCAACTGGCCGCCTTCGCTGAGGATGGCTTGGTCGAACAGGATGTGGCTGATGTCGGCAAAGCGCGTGTCATCTTGCTCGTTTTTCAAGGCCTGGACAATGGCATGATCCGGGTTGATTTCGAAGATCGGCTTGCTGCCACCCATGCCGAATAGGCCGCCGGCCTGGCCGGCTTCCTTCATGATGCGCTCCATGTGCAGACTCATGTCGTAGGCGCCGGTCACCAGACAAGCCGGCGAGTCGGTCAGGCGGTGGCTGATTTTGACTTCGCTGACTTTGTCGCTGAGTACGTCCTTGATTTGCTTGACCACCGATTCGAAGTCCTTGCTGACTTCTTCCTGGTGTTTTTTCTCTTCTTCGCTATCGAATTTGTCCAGGTCCAGTTCGCCTTTGGCGATGGATTGCAGGTGCTTGTCGTCGAAATCGGTCAAGCTGGACACCAGCCATTCGTCGATGCGGTCGGTCAGCAGCAATACCTCGATGCCTTTCTTGCGGAACACTTCCAGGTGCGGGCTGTTCTTGGCGGCGGCGAAGCTGTCGGCGGTGATGAAGTAAATTTTGTCCTGACCTTCCTTCATCCGGCTGACGTAGTCGGCCAGCGACACGTTCTGGGTTTTATCGTCGGTATGGGTGGACGAGAAGCGCAACAATTTGGCGACGCGCTCCTTGTTTTTGTGGTCTTCGATCGGGCCTTCCTTGATGACGTTACCGAATTGCTCCCAGAATTTTTGGTAGTTGTCGGCATCGTTCTCGGCCAAATCTTCCAGCATGCCCAGCACTTTTTTCACGGCGCCGGCCTTGATGTTGCTGATCTGCTTGCTTTGTTGCAGGATTTCGCGCGACACGTTCAGCGGCAAGCTGTCGGCATCGATCACGCCGCGGATGAAGCGCAGGTAGCGCGGCATCAATTGTTCGGCGTCGTCGGTAATGAAGACTTTTTTGATGTACAGCTTGACGCCGTGTTTGGCATCGCGGTCCCACAAGTCGAACGGCGCCCGGCCCGGAACGTAGAGCAGCAGGCTGTATTCGTTGGTGCCTTCGACCTTGCTGTGGACGTGAACCAGCGGATCCTGGAAGTCGTGCGCGACGTGTTTGTAGAACTCGTTGTAATCTTCGGCGCTGATGTCGTCCTTGTTTTTGGTCCACAAAGCGGAAGCGCTGTTGACGGTTTCGTCTTCGACCCGGGCCGGCGCGGTTTCGTTGCCGTCGTCGTCTTTCTCGGCCGGGATGTCCTTGCTCATGACGATGGGCAGGGAGATGTGGTCGGAATATTTTTTGATGATGGAGCGCAGCTTCCAACTGCTTAAAAATTCGTCCTCGCCCTCTTTCAGATGCAGCACAATTTCGGTGCCGCGCGTCGCCTTTTCGACCGATTCGATGCTGTATTCGCCCAGGCCGTCGGATTCCCAGCGCACGCCTTGGTCGTGTGATGCACCGGCCTTGCGGGTGGTCAACGTCACTTTGTCAGCGACGATGAATGATGAGTAAAAGCCGACCCCGAATTGGCCGATCAGTTCGCTGTCCTTGGCCTGATCGCCGGTCAATTTTTCGAAGAATTGTTTGGTACCGGATTTGGCGATGGTGCCGATGTGATCCTGTACTTCCTCGCGGCTCATGCCGATGCCGTTATCGGTGATGGTGATGGTTTTTTTGCTTTCGTCGAAATCGACGCGGATTTTCAGGTCGCTGTCGCCTTCGTACAGGCTGTCGTTGGCCAGCGCTTCGAAACGCAGTTTGTCGGCGGCATCCGAACCGTTGGAAATCAGTTCGCGCAGGAAAATTTCTTTGTTGCTGTACAGGGAGTGAATCATCAAGTGCAACAAATGTTTCACTTCGGTTTGAAAGCCTAAGGTTTCTTTTTTTGCTTCAACAGTCATAATCGTTGCTCGTAATGGTGGTTTAATCGAACGAAGGCTTTATGGGGGTGGCGGGAAAACTTTTCAAGGGTAGGAGGCTTGCGAAGGTTCGCAAAGTTGAGTG
Source organism: Methylomonas sp. HYX-M1 (assembly GCF_040741385.1). NCBI lineage: Bacteria > Pseudomonadati > Pseudomonadota > Gammaproteobacteria > Methylococcales > Methylococcaceae > Methylomonas > Methylomonas sp. HYX-M1. The sequence continues at coordinate 4,262,151 of NZ_CP160405.1, read as the reverse complement.
GTGGGGGGGAGTTAGGAGAATGCCGGGTTGTTGAATGATTGGAGGGGAGGCGAGGCGAGCGAATTCGCCATAGGTGCGCGGGGTGTAGCTATATATGGATATGGCGCGATACGCGCGGCATATCCGACAAAAAATTGACAAATAAAAAAATCTGCATATAATGCGCCGAATGACGTTCAACTGTCTGAGTCAAATAGCAACGGGGTATAGCGCAGTCTGGTAGCGCGTCTGCTTTGGGAGCAGAATGTCGGGAGTTCGAATCTCTCTACCCCGACCAACTATGCGCTTGTAGCTCAGCTGGATAGAGCATCGGCCTTCTAAGCCGAGGGTCGCAGGTTCGAGTCCTGCCAAGCGTGCCATTTCAAATTCCATTATGGTGAGCGTAGCTCAGTTGGTAGAGCCCCGGATTGTGATTCCGGTTGTCGTGGGTTCGAGCCCCATCGTTCACCCCAATATTTTCAAGTTTATCCTCGTCCCGCACTAAGGGACGCCGTCCTCTGCGCTAACAAGCCTTCCCATTTTCATTTGGATATTTGCCGGCTTTTATCTATAAGGGCTGTGCCTAATCTCTGGAATACAAGTTGCGTTCTATAGCCTTGACTCCTTACTCTTCAATAAAGTGCTAAGCTGCGATTTCGGTCGCTGTAACGTCGCCGTGTGAGTTGGCTCTTTATTGGTCTTATGTTACCTGTCTTTCCGGCGGCGATGCAGGCTCGTCTCGTCTTGCTGGGCGGGCTGTCGGATACTTTTCGGTTTGTCCGGGCCGGTGCGGCTTTCATCTCGACATCTTGCCACAGCTGGGGATACAAGCCTGGGCCAGGCTTGTCCGTGCCGGTCTTGGCCGATGCGGAGCGGTTTCTGTTGTTCTCCTCAAAAAGTATTGTGATGGGTGGGATGTCGTAACGCAAATGTGTGGATCGGTTCGTTTTGCCTTTTAATTTGTTAGAATCAAAACTTAAACTTATTTCGGATTGGACGGGCTGCGGGCTAGCGGCTTGCCCAGGTGTTGCAAATCCGGCCTTAGTCTAAAGCGAGGCGTGCGTAGGGCTGGGCTGTCATTGATACGGATCGACTATGTGTTTTAGTGCAAATATGTCTTTGGGCTTGGGGCTGGTGGGGGTCGCCGCCGCCAGCGTTACATTTTTGGATAAGGACGAGCCGTTTTGGGTGCGTATGGCGCGGGCCTACGCCATTTTTCATTTTTCGTTGATGGAGCTGATTCAATATTTCGCCTATCCGGTCGCCGATCAGTGCGGGTACGGTACGAATTTATTATTGAGCGAATTATCGACTTATCACATCGCTTTGCAGGCGTTTGCCATCATGCCGGCCTTGGCCACTTATTCGAGCGATAAAGAAGCGCTGAAGAAAGCTAGCATAATCGGTATTTGCTTGAGCGGATTCTTTCTTGTATGTACCGGATTACCTAGAGAATGGCAGTTGTTCGGCATGCAGCCGAACTTTATCGGCGACATGGTGGCTTGTCTGTATATGGGGATTTACCACATCGGCTATAAAATTCCGGCGGCATTCGGCACCTTGGTAACCCACGGCTCCTTGTTTGCATTAGCCTTGAGCGGTTTTTTATGGAGAGACAATTGGCGCATTGCGTCTTATCACTGTCTGATGGCATTGATGACATTGTTTGTACCGCAATGGCTGCTAGGGGTCACGACCGGCGAGGCTGCAGCAATATATTGCTTGTTTTCGATTCCGATTACCGTCAGCTTCATGCCTTATTTCAAGCGCTTTTTTGGCGTTGGTAGGGTGTTGCGGCATCAGGTGGCTTAAGTGACAGCTCCTATTTATGATTTTTCGGTCAATACCTTAGACGGGCGGCTGCTGAAGCTGGAAGTCTTTCGCAATAAAGTGATGTTAATCGTCAACACTGCCAGTCAATGCGGATTTACGCCCCAATATCAAGGTTTGGAGCAGCTGTATCAGAAATACCGAGATAGGGGGTTGGTGGTGTTGGGGTTTCCGTGCAATCAATTCGGTCAGCAGGAGCCTGGGACTAATCAAGAAGTGGCGGCGTTTTGCGCTGCTAAATTTCAGGTGACTTTCCCCATGTTCGAAAAGATTTCGGTAAATGGCGACGATGCCCACCCTTTGTATCGGTTTTTGAAAGAGGCCGAGCCCGGGCTCCTAGGTACGCAGGCGATAAAATGGAATTTCACCAAGTTTTTGGTTGGCTGTGACGGGCAAGTCGTCAAGCGTTATGCGCCGATCGTAACGCCGGCTGCTTTGGAAGACGATATCGAGCAAGTGTTGCCGCAAGGCTAAAGAGTGATCCGATATGCCGGGAATTGATGCGACTGTTGTTAAATTTTTGTACCGCGGCTGGAAGGCTCGTTACCGTGATCATAAGGCCGAGATTCTCGCGCTGACTAGTGCGTTGCAGCCGGGCGATATTGCCGTGGATGTTGGTGCCAATAAAGGCAGCTTTATCCCGTCGTTGGCGAAGGCGGTGGCCGCTGGTAAGCTGATTGCCTTCGAACCCCAGCCTTATTTGGCCGATTATTTGAAGGGCATTGTCGCCGCGGCGGGTTTATCGAATGTCCAGGTCGAGGCGCAAGGCGTGTCGGACAGGTCGGGCAGCTTGCGCCTAGGTATTCCGGGGTATGGGGCAAGTTCGCCCGGCGCATCCTTCGAGGAGGCGGTTATGACTCGCGAATCTTGCACGTTGTTAGACGTGCCGGTTTGCACGTTGGATGGCTATTTTGCTACTGAGAGCCGCCGAATCGGTGCTATTAAAATCGATGTGGAAGGCCACGAACTGGCAGTTTTGCGCGGTGCCGAATCGATTATGTCGCACCACAGACCTTTGATCGTTTGCGAATGTGAAAACCGGCACCTGACCGAGTATGGCGTCGAAGAGGTGTTGGGGTACTTTCGTAGTTTCGGTTACGACGGTTATTTCGTACAGCGCGGGCGATTGCGTCCGGTTGCCGAATTCAACTCCAATCAGCATCAGCGGGCCGAGGGTGAGGACTATTGGAATCGTAAGGATTATTGCAATAATTTTGTGATGCAATATGTCGGTCGCTAGCTGCTTGGCGGTCGATTAAGCTCACGCTTTTCCATAGGAGTGGCGACGTGGTGGTGCGATCCGTCGCCGGCCGGTTTGTATCTGCTGGGAGTTTATGAGTAAAGATGCGTCGTTCGTGTTCGAACAATTTCACATAGAGGTCGCGCGGGCAGCTTCGGACGATTTCAACTTGTTTCACGATAAGCACAAGTGGCTGCAAATCACCCATAATCCGTTCAAGGGTCCGATTGTGCTAGGTTTTCAATTGAATACCCTGATTGAGTATCAGATGAAGCTGTACCGGGAAGCGCAGCATGAGGACGATATCATCGCCGATAATCAACTCAGGTTTAGCAATTACCAGATTACATTCGTCAATGCCTTGCGGCCGCGGCAGGAAATATCTCTGGATATCAAGAAAACGCTGATTGCGACCATACCGGAGCTGACCTTGACCAATCGGATAGCGATCAAGTCTCAAGGTAAGACCATATTGCTGGGATACAAAAAGGAAACCAAGCGGCCTTTGTTTTTGGCGGACGAGGACTTAAGCGGATTGCCGGACTTGAATACGCTGCCGGATAGGTCCTTGGTGCCCGGGACCGATTATTTTTTAAAGCGCAAATGGATGACGAACGGCAACGTCAAGAATTTTTTGTCCGGTTCGTTGGCCGAACAGTCCGATTATTTCGACGAATTGTCTCATATGGCGAATTATCCTGAAGTGTTTCCCTGCAGTCTGACGTCCGGCGCGTTATTGGAGAAGGCTCAGTTGGAGAGTCACGATTTTCTGCGCAACCCGATGGTATACACCTCGCACGATTTTTCAATCGATCGCGTGCATCTGGCGCAAGTGAAAAATAACGACAAACTCCATATTCTGGTTAAGCAATTGCCGGAATCCAAGCACAATACCTTGAATCAAACCAACATCATGCTGCGAACCTACGAGTGCTATGGCATATTGGAAAACCAAGCCGTATTGTTTCGGATTAAGCTCAATCTGGTGCCGTTAGAAGAAATATTGAAAAACTTGAGTTCGAAATCGCGTTAGTTTTCATAATGTTGTGTTTCGCGGTGCTAATATTGTGAATTTTTTTGAACATCAAGTATAATCGTCGAAGTCGTTGGGCTTGGCCGGTGACGAGATTTCAGATTAACAATACCACACTAGTTTAAGGTGAATGCTGTTTGTCGGGCGTTCGCATGGTTCGAGGAATAAAAATTATGAGTAACATCGAAGAACGAGTAAAAAAGATTGTCGCAGAGCAATTAGGCGTAAAAGAGGAAATCGCAAATGACGCGTCTTTTGTTGACGATCTTGGTGCGGATTCTTTAGACACAGTTGAACTCGTCATGGCCCTGGAAGAAGAATTCGAATGCGAAATTCCTGACGAAGAAGCTGAAAAAATCACCACCGTTCAATTGGCTATCGATTACATCAACGCCAATCTGCAATAGCACTATCTTCGTGGCTAGTGTTGTTCTTCACTAGCCCACATTTCTTTTCCCCCTCAGATTACCTTCTTTTTGCGGTAGTTTACTGTGAGCATACGTCGAGTTGTTATAACGGGCTTAGGCGCTGTCACGCCCTTAGCGAATAATGTCGCCGATACTTGGGACGGAATCAGCAACGGCAGAAGCGGAATCGGCCCGATCGATTCCTTCGATATATCCACTTTTGCGACTACGTTTGGCGGCGTGATCCGGAATTTCAACATCGGCGATTATATTCCGGAAAAAGACGCGAAACGCATGGATGGTTTCATGCATTATGGGATCGCTGCCGGTTGCCAAGCGTTCGAAGACTCCGGAATTGTGGTCACCGAGCAAAATGCCGACCGTATCGGCGTTGCGATAGGAGCCGGCATAGGCGGTATTACCGGCATTGAAGAATGCTACGCCACCTATGTGGCAGGTGGGGCTCGCAAGATTTCGCCGTTCTTCGTGCCCGGGAATATCATCAATATGATTTCCGGTAACTTGTCTATTAAGTACGGTCTGAAAGGTCCTAATTTTGCCATTGTCACCGCTTGCACCACAGGTACCCACAATATCGGCGATGCGGCGAGATTGATTAAATACGGCGATGCCGACGTCATGATAGCCGGAGGAGCCGAACGTTGTACGACTTCTCCGACTGCGATGGGTGGTTTCGCTTCAGCGAAAGCCTTGTCGCGCCGTAACGACGATCCCCAGCGGGCCAGCCGGCCTTGGGATAGAGACCGGGACGGTTTCGTGCTCAGCGACGGTGCGGGCGTTGTGGTATTGGAAGAGTTGGAGCACGCTAAAGCACGCGGTGCGAAGATTTACGCTGAATTGATAGGCTACGGCATGAGCGGCGATGCGTACCACATTACTTCGCCTTCGGTAGGCGGCGAAGGGGCGGCGCGTTGTATGAAAAACGCATTGCGCGATGCCAAAATTAACCCGGATCAAGTCGATTACATCAACGCCCACGGTACCTCTACTCCGGCTGGCGATGTCGGCGAAACCCACGCCATGAAATCGGCTTTAGGCGAGCATGCCTATAAAGTCGCGGTCAGTTCGACCAAGTCCATGATAGGGCATTTGTTGGGTGCCGCCGGCGGGATAGAAGCGGTGCTTACTTCGTTAGCGATCAAGTACCAAATCGCTCCGCCGACTATCAATTTGGAAAATCCCGATCCCGAGTGCGATCTGGACTATGTTCCCAATATCGCCCGGAATATGAAAATCGATATCGCCGTGTCGAATTCTTTCGGTTTCGGCGGGACCAATGGTTCGCTGGTCTTTAAACGCTTCGAATAATCTCTCTAGCACTGTGTCCGCCGATGTTTTTATTAAACGGGGAACGCGGGCACAGGGTCGACGTATCCGATAGAGGTTTCCAATACGGCGATGGCGTATTTGAGACCCTAGAGGTAGATAACGGCAAGCCTTTATTTTTGCAGGCGCATTTAACGCGCTTGGCGTTGGGCTGTAGGACTTTGGGGATACCCGAAGTCGACTCGGCGTTATTAAGCAAAGAGGCTTGCGAGTTGGCCGAACAATCCGGCTGCCGCTCCGTGCTAAAGCTGATCGTTACCCGCGGCAGCGGCGGGCGCGGGTACCGACAACCGGAGCCGATTCATCCAACTAGACTACTCGCCTTATATCCCTACCCGGATTATCCCGAATCCTACCAAGGCCATGGCATAGTTGCCCGGTTTTGCCGGCAGCGATTGGCCGTCAATCCGGCGTTGGCCGGTATCAAGCACATGAATCGCTTGGAGCAGGTCATGGCTAGGGCGGAATGGTCCGGCGACGCCATTCAGGAAGGTTTGATGCTTGATTACCAAGACCGCGTGGTGGAAGGCACGATGAGTAATCTTTTCCTGGTAAAACAAGGCGTATTGCATACGCCTACCCTGGCTGCATGCGGTATTAACGGGATTTTACGTCAGATGGTGCTAAACTTCGCGGCCCGGTACAACGTTAACGTTGTTGAAAATAATTACAGCAGGGAAAGCATACTAGACGCGGACGAGCTATTTGTCACGAATTCGGTGATAGGCGTATGGCCCATCAAGCAACTCGAACAGCAAGGTTTCGAGTGCGGCGAACTCACTCGGAAAGTGCAGCTCTGGTATGCAGCGGCAAGAGCAGCTGAGGTGAGCGCATGATTAGAAGCATTGTAGCCTTTACTACCCTGATGTCTATCGGATTGCTGATGGTTTGGGGGGCGATGCACCAACACATATTTATCAAAAAAGTTGTAGTTGCAAATGCGAGTACCTTGGAAATCAGCCGGGGAGACTCGCTGGAGAACGTGATCAAAAATTTGCGCGCCCAGCGGATTATGATCGATCCCTTGTGGTTTCGATTGTCTTCCTACCGCACCCACTTGGATAGGATGCTTAAAGTTGGCGAATACGTATTGGATAAAGGTGCGACGGCAGCGGACATCCTAGCGCTGTTGAAAAGCGGCAAAACCAAACAGTACGCAATGACATTTCCGGAAGGTTGGACCTTCAAACAATGGTTTCAAGCCATACAAGACAGCCCTAATTTACAACACCTATTACCTGCCGATGCCGACATGGCTGAGGTCGTGCGGAAAATCGGTTTCTCCGAGCCGCATCCGGAAGGGCTGTTTTTTCCGGATACTTATTATTTCGAAAAAAACAGTTCGGACGTGGAATTGTTAAAGCGAGCGCACGCCAAGATGCAGCAGGTATTGGCCGGTGCCTGGAGGAAACGCGATAAAGACATACCGTTGGAAACGCCTTACCAAGCCTTGATTATGGCTTCCATCATCGAAAAGGAAGCCGCCGCGGCGGAAGAGCGCAAGAAAATTTCCGGGGTATTTAGCCGTCGGTTGAAAATGGGAATGTTGCTGCAAACCGATCCTACCGTGATCTATGGTATGGGCGAGGATTTTCACGGCAATATTCGCCGTAAAGACTTGCTCGAACCGACGCCCTATAACACTTACGTGAATAAAGGCTTGCCGCCTACTCCCATCGCCATGCCCGGAAAGGCGGCTATCGAGGCGGCGCTCCATCCTGCCGAGGGGGACGAATTATTTTTCGTCGCCAAAGGCGACGGCAAACACGTTTTTTCATCGACCTACAGCGCACATGAAAAATATGTCGCCATGTATCAACGATGAAACCGGGTCGGTTTATTACGCTGGAAGGTGGAGAAGGCGGCGGCAAAACCACCAATCTGCAATACCTGAAAGAATTATTGGCGGAGCGTCATATAGATTTTCTGGCGACAAGAGAGCCTGGAGGTACGCCGATTGCGGAGAGTCTTAGGGAGTTGTTATTAGGGCATCATGACGAAACCCTGGATCCTAACGCCGAGTTGTTACTGATGTTCGCCGCTCGCGCCCAGCATATCCGCCACGTGATACGGCCGGCACTGGCCCAGGGGATTTGGGTAGTCTGCGATCGTTTTACCGATGCCACCTACGCTTATCAAGGCGGAGGGCGCGGTTTGGATTGCGCTAACATTGCTTGGCTGGAACAAACCGTGCAACAAGAATTGCGGCCGGATTTAGTCTTGTTGCTGGACGTACCGGTTGAGGTCGGTATGCAAAGAGCGCAGCAGCGAGGCCATTTGGATAGATTCGAGAGCGAGCGTGTGGCGTTTTTCCAGCGGGTGCGAGCCGCCTATTTACAAAGAGCGCAAGCCATGCCCGAAAGCTACCGCATTATTGACGCGGCCGCACCGATTGCGGAAGTAAGGCGCCAAATTCGCCTTGCGTTGGATGCGTTGATCGTTAGAGGCTGAGCGGTGTCTCCCGAGTTATATCCGTGGCATCAGGCCCAATGGCAACAATTGGCCAATTACATTGAGTTGCGTAGAATTCCGCAAGCCTTGCTGTTGTTGGGCGGTTCGGGCGATGGCGCTGACCGACTGGCTGATTGTTATGCCCGAGCGATTTTATGCCGCTCTCCGCGCTCAAATCATCTGGCTTGCGGCACCTGTGACAGTTGCAAATTAGCTGATGCGCAAACCCATCCTGACTATTTGGCAATAGAGCCCGATGAGCCCGGCAAAGCGATCGGTATCGACAAAATTCGCCAACTGATCGTTAAATTGGCATTGACGCCGCAGTTCGAGCAATACCGGGTGGTGTTGATCAAGCCGGCGGACCTGTTGAACAACGCGTCGGCAAACGCATTTTTGAAATGTCTGGAAGAGCCGAATGAACGGACCTGTCTTATTTTGTTGACCGATAAGCCGTCGCAATTGCCCGCTACCATACGCAGTCGCTGCCAAACGCTGAATTGCGCGGTGCCGGATCAGCGCCAGTCCGAAAGTTGGTTAGAGCAGCAAGGTGTAAAAGACGATATGCGGATTTTGTTGCGTATGGCTCAAGATAAGCCGGTTTTAGCGAAACAATTTGCCGAGTCCAATGCGCTTGCCGTTCGCCGGCAGTATTTTCAAGCGTGGAGTCAATTGGCCGACGGTAAACAAAACCCCTTGGTTCTAGCGGAGCAATGGCAGAAACTCGATACGGCCGAATTGGAAACGCTGTTGCAGTGGATGGCCGGTTGGTTGTCCGACGTCGTCAAGTGCGCGCACCAATTGGATAGCGAGGCGCTGCTCAATCCGGACTTGAAAAATCCCTTGCATGCGTTGGCCCAGCGGATAGAATTGAACCGGTTATTTGCGCATTATGACGACCTGCTAACCATGCGTTCTCAACTGTACACGCAACTGAACAAGCAAATGCTGATGGAGCAGCTATTGATTGCTTGGTGTCAACTTTTTTCACGGTAAAACTATGGCGGAATCCAGCCCGAGACAAGGTATTCTATCGTTATCCATCAAGGATAAGAACGCGTTGTATGCGGCGTACATGCCTTTCATCAAAAACGGCGGTTTGTTCATTCCCACCAAGCGAGAATACGAAATGGGGGAAGAAGTATTTATGCTATTGAATCTTATGGACGAAACCGAGCGTTTGCCGATTGCCGGAAAAATTATTTGGAAAACGCCGGTCGGTGCGGAAGGGTACCGTGCGCCCGGCATAGGCGTGCAATTCAGCGATCAGGATAACGGCACCGCTCGAAATAAAATCGAGACGTATTTGGCCGGCGCTTTGGAGTCCGACCGCTCCACCCATACCATGTAAATTCTTACGCAATCAACACGTAAGACCATACTGCCCCATGTTTATAGACTCGCATTGCCACCTGGATCGTATCGATCTGGCACCGTACCGGCACGATTTCTCGCTTTTTATGCAAACGGCCAGAGAGCAACAGATTCGCCATATGTTATGTATCGGCATCGATTTGGAATCTTATGCCGATATGGCCGCCTTGGTGAGTCCCTATCAAGACATTTCCCTATCGGTAGGCGTGCATCCCAATGTGACCGAGGGTCGCGATCCATCGGTGGACGAATTGTTGCAACTGGCCGATAACGACAAGGTGATTGCGATAGGCGAAACCGGCTTGGATTATTTTCGCAGCAGTGGGGATTTGGCTTGGCAATTTCGCCGTTTTCGCAATCATATCGAAGCGGCTAAACAATTGAACAAGCCGTTGATCATTCATACCCGCGAAGCAGGTCAGGATGCGTTGAAAGTGCTGGCGGAACAAAATGCCGATAGGGTGGGCGGCGTCATCCATTGTTTTACCGAGGATTGGGACTACGCGCAAAAGGCCTTGGACCTGAATTTTTACATTTCTTTTTCAGGTATTGTGACCTTTAAGAACGCGCAGGCGATTAAGGAAGTAGCCCAAAAAGTACCGGCAGACCGGTTTCTGATCGAAACCGACTCGCCCTATTTGGCGCCCGTACCGTACCGAGGCAAACCGAATTATCCCTTATATGTGCGTCACGTGGCGGAACATATAGCCGAGTTGCGCGGGACTACGATAGAGGAAATTGCCGAACTATCCACTCAAAACTTCAAACGCTTGTTTGCGCCGCATTGATTGTTTAGCGAATGCTGCAAAAAAAGGTCAGGTACGACAAGAAACCTGACCTGAGGAGAGGGAAGTAACTCTTTTCCCTTTCGGGACGCATACAAGAGTCGCCAGTAGTCTAACTAATAGCATATAGATTTTAAATGTGGCAATTCGTCGCGTGGCAGTTTGTCGCTGTCAACCACCCGCTCTCATGTCAATCTTCTATTCTCCGTACGGCCGTTTCGAATTAAGGCGCTTGCCTTACCGCAAGCACGATCAACTGCGCGCTTGGGATGCCGCCGACGAATATTTGCTCGAGTTTTTAACGGGCGATAAGCTAAACCAAGACTCTAGCATCGTGTTGCTGAACGATAGCTTCGGGGCTTTGAGTCTTGCGCTGCATGCCTATTCGCCGATTGCTATTTCCGATTCGTATTTGTCGCAACAGGCAACCCTGCAAAATTGCCGTATGAACGGGATAGATGTAGAAGCGGTGAATTTGCTGGATAGTTTGAGCCGGCCGAGTAAAGCGATCGATTACTTATTGGTCAAAGTGCCCAAGAATTTGGCCTTACTGGAATATCAGCTGCATCGTTTACGACCGTTTTTGCAATCAAACAGCCAAGTCATCGTGGCCGGAATGGTGAAAAATCTGCCGGCAGGAGTTTGGAAACTGCTGGAAGGTTTACTAGGTCCGACCCGAACTTCGTTAGCGGTAAAAAAAGCCCGTCTGATCTTTGCCGATCCGGATCCGAACTTGGTTCCTCCTATCAATCCTTATCCGCTTGCGTACCGCTTGGAGCATTCCGATTGGGTGATCAGCAATCATGCCAACGTATTTTCCCGCGACAGTTTGGATATCGGTACCCGGTTTTTGCTTCAGCACTTGCCGGATAACCCGGAATACCGGCAACTGATCGATTTAGGTTGCGGCAACGGCATCGTCGGCATGAAATTGGCCTTGTTATTGCCAAACGCAACGGTCACCTTTGTAGACGAATCCTTTATGGCAGTCGCTTCGGCCCGCGAAAATTTTGCGCGGGCGTTTCCCGCACGTCATGCCGAATTCAAAGTTAACGACGCCTTGAGCGGTTTTATTGGCGAAACTGCCGATTGCATTATTTGCAATCCGCCTTTTCATCAGCAACATGCGATCGGCGATCAAATTGCTTGGCAGATGTTCCGGCAAGCCCATCAGGTGTTGCGCCGGGGAGGAGAACTGCGGGTGATAGGCAACCGGCATTTGCAATACCACCATAGCTTGAAAAAATTGTTCGGTAACTGGGAGCAGGTGGCGGCTAACCCCAAATTCGTGATCGTGAAGGCGTTTAAGCGTTAATCACCGAAACCGGTCTTTTGCCAAGCGGATTTTGGCGAATGCTGCTGCCGGCGTATCCGAGGCAGCGGCGCCGACCGCAGTACGAATACTGGCGCTATGTTCGCGCATAAACGGGTTGGTCGCCAATTCGAGCGCGAGGGTCGACGGTAAGGTTGGCAGGTTTTGTAGGCGTAATTGATCGATCTCGGCGGCGCGCCGCTTAAGCTCGGCATTATCCGTTTCCACGCTCAGCGCAAATCGCGCGTTGGCCTGGGTGTACTCGTGGGCACAATAGACCCGGGTTGAGCCCGGTAATTCTTTGAGTTTTTGCAAAGAGCGCCAAAGCTGTTCGGCGCTACCTTCGAACAAGCGTCCACAGCCTAATGCGAACAAGGTATCTCCACAAAACAATGCGGCGCTATCTGCACAATAGTAAACGATGTGTCCGCAAGTGTGACCGGGCGTATCCAAGACTTGAAATTCGGCGTTGCCTAAGGCAATACGCTCGCCGTCGCCCAGGCCGATATCGATGCCGGGTATGCGTTGCCTATCCGCCGTGGCACCTACGATCCGGCAGCCGGTCGCTTGCTTCAATTGCAGGTTACCGCCGATGTGATCGGTGTGGTGGTGGGTGTTGAAAATGAAATCCAGATGCCAGCCATTTAATTCCAGAGCGGCTAATACCGGTTCCGCGACGGCAGGGTCTACCGCCGCAGTTTTGCCTGAGTTAGGCTCGTGCAGCAAATAGATGTAATTGTCGCTGAGAACCGGTAGTAGGCGGATTTCCAACATGGTTTAAACATCAAGCGCAGAACGCCTGGATTTTAGCGGAAATGCCCTGAGAGTCCAGGCCGACCAGACTCAAGAGCTCCTCGCGGCTGCCTTGCTCGACGAAGCGGTCCGGCAGACCGATGTTCAACACCGGCAGCAGAATTTTCTGCGCTTGCAAAAACTCCAGGATCGCGCTGCCGGCCCCGCCGGCGATGACGTTTTCCTCCACGGTCACCAACACCTCGTGGGTTTTGGCCAGCTCCAGCACCAAGGCCTGGTCGAAGGGTTTGACGAAGCGCATGTTGACCACGGTAGCGCCCAAGGGCTGGCCGGCTTCCGCGGCCGGCGCCACCATGGCGCCCCAGGCCAGAATCGCGATGCGCCCGCCCTGGTGGCGGATGTGCGCTTTACCGATCGGCAATTCGGTCAAGGCCGGGTCTATCGCCACGCCGGGGCCTTTGCCGCGCGGATAGCGCACCGCCGCCGGGCCGGGGTGGTTGAAACCGGTGGTCAGCATCTGCCGGCACTCGTTTTCGTCGGCCGGGGCCATGATCAGCATATTCGGAATGCAGCGCAAATAGCTGAAATCGAAGGCGCCGGCGTGGGTCGGGCCGTCCGGGCCGACCAGGCCGGCCCTGTCCAGTGCGAACAACACGTCCAGATTCTGCAAAGCCACGTCGTGGATCAATTGGTCGTAGCCGCGTTGCAAAAACGTCGAATAAATCGCCAGCACCGGCTTGGCGCCCTGGCAGGCCTGGCCGGCGGCCAGCGTCACCGCGTGCTGTTCGGCGATGGCCACGTCGAAATAGCGCTTCGGGTATTTTTGGGAAAACGCCACCAAGCCCGAACCTTCGCGCATTGCCGGCGTAATGCCGAGCAGACGCTCGTCCTTGGCGGCCATGTCGCACAGCCAGCGGCCGAACACCTCGGTGTAGGTCGGCTGGCCGGCCTGGCTTTTCGGCAGGCAATCCTTGGTCGGGTCGAAGGCCGGCACGCCGTGGTAGGCCAAAGGATCTTTCTCGGCCGGCGCAAACCCCTTGCCTTTTTTAGTCACCACGTGCAAAAACACCGGACCGGGGATGTTTTTCAGATTTTCCAGGGTGGAGACCAACACCTCCAGATCGTGGCCGTCGATCGGGCCGAAATAATTGAAGCCCAATTCTTCGAACAAGGTACCCGGCACGATCATGCCTTTGACGTGTTCCTCGGCCTTGCGGGCCAACTCCCACACGCTGGGCATGCCGGACAAGGCTTTCTTGCTCTCCTCGCGCACCGACGAATACAACTTGCTGGACAACACCTTGGTCAAGTAATTGTTCATCGCCCCGACCGGCGGGGAAATCGACATGTCGTTGTCGTTCAAAATCACCAGCAGATTGGCGTTGACGTCGCCGGCGTGATTCATCGCCTCGTAAGCCATGCCGCCGGTGATGGAGCCGTCGCCGATGATGGCCACCATTTTCTTGTCTTCGCCGCGCAATTGCGACGCGATGGCCATGCCCAAGGCGGCGCTGATCGAGGTACTGGAATGGCCGACTCCGAAGGCGTCGTACTCGCTCTCGTCGCGGGACGGGAAGGCCGACACCCCGCCCAGAGTGCGTATCGTGGTCATGCGGTCTTTGCGGCCGGTCAGAATCTTGTGCGGATACGCCTGATGGCCGACGTCCCACACCAGTTGATCGACCGGGGTGTTGTAGACGTAGTGCAAGGCCACGGTCAATTCCACCGTGCCCAGGCCGGCGGCGAAATGACCGCCGGAGATGCTGACCGAATGGGTCAAAAAGCAGCGTACTTCGTCGGCCAGGGCTCTCAGCTTGTCCTTGGGCAGCTGGCGCAGGTCCGCAGGGCTGTTGATGGTATTCAGTAATTTGTAGTCGGTTGACAGGTTCATAATCAGTACAAGGGTTCACGATAGAACATCAGGACGATGCCTATCTGAAACAGGGCGAACACTGAGATGAAGCCGGCGATGTTTTTGCCAGGAGCATCCAATTTCAATTCCAGCCAGCGGCCGCATGCAAGGATCAAGGAGAATACGCCCATCAGCGTATGCCCCACTTGAATCAAAAATGCGGTTTTAGGTTCGAACCCGACATGGGAATGGGCCAATAGCATCATGCCGCCGAAAGCCGCCAGTAACGGAAAAACGAACGGCAGCATTCCCGGTTCTTTGGCAATGCGGGCTTTGATTTCCATCCAACCCAGGCCGAATACCAAAAAGGTGGCGATTCTATGTTGCAGCACCTCGCCGTTGTTGAAGGTACTGTCCCAAAAACCTATGGGTCCTAGCGGCCAGGTTTCCGCATCGCTACGGAAAAATAAAAATACTCCCAGCAGCATAAAACCGACCGGCCAAAAGCGCGCCCAGCGATGAAAACGCGCCGAATACGACAGCATGGCGAAAAAGCTCATCGTGGTTAGGAAAATGCCGGAGATATTATGGTTGTAGTCCGACCAAGCGGTAGCGGCTTCCGACGGTACTTGGCCGACAATCGCCACCCGGCCGGGTTCGCCGGCCAATAGCGCTTCGTGGCTGGGTGAGGTGTAGCGCGGAAGGCGCGGCTCGAACATGCCTAACACTTCTTGCCAAGTTGCGGTAAGACTGGGGATGTCCATGGAAGGCGGTTGCGAGGCCAAACTGGCGGCGGTGAACAATATGGTCAACAGCACCAAGGTTTCCGCTTCGATGTAGTACGGAACTTTAGCGGTTAAGGTGTAAAGGCTGCGACTTTCGAAAAATTCGACCACGGCTTGGCGGTTTAGCCAGGCGAAGCCCAAGGCTAGCCCCATCATCATGATTTTCACCATCAACAGGTTGCCGTAGCCGGCGCCGATAAAGCCTTGGAAGGTGCGGATGTAGTACCAGGCCAGCGGTGTACCGGTAAGCAGCAGTACCACGACGGCACCTACGCCCAATACCGAGAAGCGCTTGAGTACGACAGGCCATAATTCCACGCCGACCAGATTGCGTTTTTTCAAGCGCCAAATCGCCAGTAATTGAAAGATTCCGCCTACCCAAGCCGCTGCGGCGATTTGATGGATGACCGTGATGCTCATCAACAAACCACGGTCTTCCAGGCGGCTGGCGCCGTGTACCAGCCAAGCGGCGGAAACGACTAGCGGCAATAGAATGGCATTTGCGGTCAGCCAGCGTTGTTCGCTACGCAAGTGTTTGCTCAAAGCGGTTTTGACGTAGTAAAACAACACGGCGGCGGACGCGGCGCGGGCGATGCCGGCGTTGAATTGTACGGTATGGAAAAATGCCGGAAACGGCGATTTGCCCAAGGTAACCGACATCAGCCAGATTTTTAGGCCGATTTTCGACAATTGGGTAAAAATCAACGCCTTGCTGCCGAATTGAATCAGCGCTACGGTTTTCTCCAACAGCGCGTTATTGAAACGGGTTTCGTCTTCCCAGGGTTTCAGAATCAACCAGCCCCACAGTAGGCCGCCGATGGCGATCGAATAAAACGTCAGATCGATGCCGCCGATCAGAGAGTCTAGGTAATCAGCTATGCCTTCCATACGTTATTGGGGTTGTTTGACAAAAAAACGCAACAAGTCTTCGCTTAAATGGCCGTCGGCGGCGAAAACTTTCAGTTTGATGGCGTATTCGCCCGGCATTAAAGCCGGTAGATTCAACAGCACTTTACCGGGTTTGTCGCCGGGGACGGCCTCGATGACTTGCATCTTGTCGCCGGCGCTGACCAGATGAATTTCCGATAGATCCAGCTCGACTTTGGAGTTGAAAGACAACTCGACTTGGCTGGCTTGATTGACCGGTACCGGTTTCAATGCCAGCGAATTGTGGGTGACTACTGCGTGTGCATGCACGCCGCAGCTGGTGATTAAAGATAAAACAAACACTAGCTTGCTGATTAAGCGCATGGGACTTCCTGTTTATTTTTTGTTTTTTAAAGCGTGACCGGCCAGGTTTTTGCCCAAGGTCCAAATCGAGCCGGTGACGTTGTGCGTGTCGGCAATGGTTTTGTCCATCGCGCCGACTATCCAGTCGCGGTCTTTCGGCGTCAGATTCAGCGGCGGCAGCAGTTTGACCACGTTCATACCGTGGCCGGCCACTTGGCTGAGGACCCGGTGTTCCTTAAATAACGGTATGGTAATCATCTGGCAGAACAAGCCTTTATTGGCGGCTTCCAGCATGGCCCAGGCCGCCTTTAGCCCCAAGCTCTTCGGCGAATGAAATTCGATGGCTATCATCGAGCCCTTGCCGCGGGCTTCTTTCAAAAATTCGTATTTATCGCTCATCGCGTTGATGCTGGCGATGACGTCCTCGCCGACGCGGGCGCTATTTTCCACCAATTTTTCCGCATGGATGACGTGCAAGCTGGCTAAGCCGGCCGCCATGGCCATGTTGTTTTTCGAAAAGGTGGAGCCGTGCACCACGGCTCTGTCCATGCGATTGAATACGCTGTCCATGATGTGTGCGGTCATCGCCACGCCGCCGACCGGCACAAAGCCGCCGGACAAGGCTTTGGCCATTAAAATCATGTCCGGTTTGACGCCCCAGTGTTCTATCGCCCAGAATTTGCCGGTGCGGCCGATGCCGGTTTGGATTTCGTCGGCCACGAACAAGGTGCCGTATTTTTTACACAGCCTTTCGACTTCCGGTAAATAGTTGTCGTCCGGCAGGTTGACGCCTTTGCCTTGAATCGGTTCGACGATGAATGCCGCAACGTCTTTGCCGCTCAACGCGCGCTCCAACGCGGCCAAGTCGTTGAACGGCACGGCGCTGCATTCGGGTAACAGCGGTCCGAAACCTTCGCGGAAAATTTCTTCGCCGTTCAGCGATAACGAACCCATGGTCAGGCCGTGGTAGCCGTGCTCGCAATACACCACCCGCGAACGCTTGGTGGTATAGCGGGCGAATTTGATGGCGGCTTCCACCGCTTCCGTGCCGGAATTGCAAAAAAACATCTTGTCCAAATTATCCGGGCAGGTCGCCAATATTTCTTTAGCCAACAGCCCGCTAAGCAAGGAGACGTCCATTTGCACCAAGTTCGGCAATTCCAAGGTCAAGGTTTCGGTTAGCGCGCCGATTACCGTCGGGTGGTTGCGGCCGATGGCGAATACCCCGAAACCGCTCAGTAAATCCAGGTATTCGTTGCCGTTTTCGTCGTAAAGGTATTGGCCGAGCGCCCGTTTGTAGTTGCGGTCGTAACCTATGGTGCGCAGCACCCGCACCATTTGGTTGTTTAAATAATGCTCGTGTAGGTCGAACTTCTCGTTGAAATGCTGAGCGAAAAGATCGGCAATGCTAAAAGACATTTAATACCTCTTGATAATCGGCTGCTACGGACTAGGTAGGCAGCGCTTAGGTGTTCGGGAAAGTCCGGCCATGAACAGCGGTCATGGCTATTTACGGCAAGTGCAATAATCGGGCTGCGGCGCTCAGTGTTTTCTGTGCGGCGCGGAAAAATAAGCCTAAGCGGATTAGAGCCGGAATTTGCCGCGGGTTTTTGAGCAAGGCGGACAGCAGACGACTTAACTCCACTTGGCCCTGCGAATTCAGCGCGGTGCACACGGCAGGCGGTAGATCCATGTGGGCCGGGTCGGCAATGCTGCGTATCGCCAGAAAAGGCAATCCGGCCGCTTGCGCGGCTCGGCCGACCGCCGCGCTTTCCATGTCTAACGCTGTTGCGCCGTAGCTTTGATGGATGCTGCGCTTTTGACTGCTTTGCGTGACTAAGTCACCGCCGCTGTATAGATCGTCGCTTATTACCTTGCAAGCGCCAGTCAGCTGCGCAATGGCGGCGCTACGTAGCGCTGGGTTCGGAGCGAGCGCTTGTTGGGGAGTGACGATGGATTCCGGAATAACCAAATCGCCCGGCTTAAGCGTATCGCTTAGTCCGGCCGCGCATCCCCAACTGATCAAGCGTGTCGCGCCGTGCGCAATCAGTGCCTGCGTAGCTTGCTCCGCATTTTTAGGTCCCGCTCCGCTGAGCGCAAGCAAGCTATTGCCATCGCGCTGCACGTTTCCCGGTTTTAGTTTGCGGCCGGTCAGGGTTGCCAATTCTTCGGGCAACGCGACGACGATACCGTTCAGACCGGTTGAGAAATTCAGGAGCGACGGCGCGGTTTGTTCGGCAACGTTCACTGCTTTGCCAATTCGTTACGGTAGCGGGCCAGCGCCCATAACGGAAAAAACTTGTCGTAGCCGTGGTATTTCAGATAAAACACTTTTGGAAAACCGGGGGCGGTAAAGCATGGGTCGTTCCAGAGTCCGTCGGCTTGCTGGTTGCGGAGCAGAAAATCGATGCCGGCTTTAACTTCCGGGCTGTGCGTTTCTCCGGCGGCGATCAAGCCTAATACCGCCCAGGCAGTTTGGAATGCGGTACTGAAATCGTAACGGCCGCGGTACTGTCTGTCGTCGTGGTAGCTGAGATTGTCTTCGCCCCAGCCGCCGTCTTCGCGTTGTACGCTTTTCAGCCAGGCGGCCGCTTTGACGTACATCGGATCGGACTTGGGCAGATCGGTTTGTTCCAATCCGAGCAGGGTGGACCAAGTGCCGTAAATATAATTGGTTCCCCAGCGGCCGAACCAGGAGCCGTCCGCTTCCTGGTCATTGCGTATGTAGTCGATGGTGCGCTGCAGGGCTGGCAAACACTCGGGCATGGTTTTGCGCATTCTGGCCATCAACATTGCGCAACGGGCGCTGACGTCGACGGTAGGCGGATCCAGCAAGGCGCCGTGGTCCGCGAACGGAATTTCGTTCAGGTAATAGCAGGTATTGTCGGCATCGAAGGCGCCGTAGCCGCCGTTTTTAGACTGCATGCCGATAATCCAGCGGGTAGCGCGGGCAATGGGTTCGTCCAAACCGGCTTGGCCGGATTCCGCCATCGAAAAAGCGACCACGGCGGTGTCGTCTACGTCCGGATAATAGGCATTGGCAAATTGGAATGCCCAGCCGCCGCCGGGCAGCTGCGGGCGCTTGATCTGCCAGTCGCCGGGTTCGTCGGAAAGTTGAACGCTTTTCAGCCAGTCGTAGGCGCGGTGCAATGCTGCGGCATTTGCGGATTTATCGGCTTCCAGCAGTGCCAGACTGGCTAAACCGGTATCCCAAACCGGCGACAAGCAGGGTTGGCAATAAGCATCGTGTTCGTTGACCACTAACAATTTGTCGATGGATTGGCGGGCAACGACCACATGAGGGTGGTCTTTAGGATAGCCTAGTAAAAGCATGGATTCGTAAGCGTTTACCATGGCGGGAAAGATTCCGCCCAAGCCGTCTTCGCCGTTCAGTCTTGCGGTGAACCAGGCAACGGCCTTGTCTATCGCCGCTTGGCGAACCCGCTGAGGAATCAAGGGTTCGCTTACCCGGCCGAGTTTGTCCAGGGCTAAAAACAGTTTGTTCAGCCAAGTCCGTTCCGGGAAATAATGTTTCTCTTCGTCCGGGTGCACGACGAACAATTCCAAAATGTCGATTTTGTGCGGATTCTTGGCCTTGGCTTTGAGGGTGCATAGGATGAACAACGGTACCATCACGGTTCGCGACCAATAAGAGACTTTGTCTAAATGGAAGGGGAACCAGGATGGAAGCAGCATGATTTCGACCGGGATATACGGTACGCCGCGCCATGGCAGTTGCTCGAACATGGCTAGTGCGATGCGGGCAAACACGTTGGCGCGCGCCGCGCCGCCTTGGCCGAGTATCCAGGCGCGCAATTTTTTCATGTGCGGCGCATGGATGTCGTCGCCTGCCATTTTCAACGCGTAATAGGTTTTAACGCTGCAGCTGATGTCGCCGGGGCCGCCCGTGAACAGCGGATAGCTGCCGTCGGGATTTTGCCGGCTGCGCAAATAGACGGCGATTTTCCGTTGTAACTCTAAATCGATGTCGTCCAGGTAATGCATCATCATGATGTATTCGGACGGAATGGTGCAGTCGGCCTCCAGTTCGAATACCCAATAACCGGCGGAATGTTGCAAGCTGAGCAGCTTGTTTTGTGCGCGCTCGATAGCTTTGTTCAAACCGATTCGGGCTGTCTTTTGCGTGTTGCTGGAATTGAACGACTCGTTGCTGTTGGTTTCGACAGGGGATTCAGTAAACATGGCGATTCCTTAATGTCCAGAGTGCGATTCCGGTAAATAGTGCCAGCCGGGAGTTTTCAGATCTCGGCTGGCGAAATTGAAGATGAGCGATAACAACCAGTTGTACCTGGCGGAAATTTTGCTGGCGACAATGGTAGCTTTGACGCTGTTACGGCTGATTTTGACTTGGTTGGATTCGTTGAAATCCAGGTGTTGTTTGATCTTTTTCAAGGTCAGCACCGCCATGCCGAGTGCCCATAAGCAGAAATTGCGGATGCCGGTTTCGTGGCTGGGCAGCAATTGGGTATAGGTGAGGGCGTTTTGCAGATGGCCGCGCGCTATCGCGATCAGGTGCAGCAAGCCTTGGCGAAATCCGGGGTCGTCGGTTTCCGGGGTTAAATGCGCCAAATCGAAACCGGTTTCCGTGAAGATGTCTTGCGGCAGCCAACATACGCCGCGTTGGGCGTCGTCCCAAATGTCTTTCAAAATATTGGTCATTTGCAGGCCTTGACCGAATGATACCGATAATGCCAATAGCTGTTCTCTGTGGCGGTCGATCTCCGGCGAGTAATGGCAGAACAATTTGGCCAGCATTTCGCCGACGCAACCGGCCACGTAGTAGCAGTAGTCGTTCATGTCTTTCATGGTCTTCAAGCCTGCATGCAAATCCAGCGCTTGATAGACGGGCATGCCGCCGGCCATGGTTTCTACGCAACAGGCCAAAGCATCGATTTGAGCTTGATCCAGACTATGGGTGATGGCGATGACTCTGGGAATCAGTTTGATTAAGCTGTGTTCGGCCGGTATGGTTTGCTCCGATAACAAGGGTGCCAATTCATCGGCAAACGCTTGTGCATTCCGGCCGGTTTTCACGACAGAGATAAATTCCGCGCAGAAACGTTTTTTCTGTTCTGCGGTCAGAGACACTTCGTCCTCTATGGTATCGACAATACGGCAGAGCAGGTAAGCGTTAGCGACCGCAGGGTATAGAGAGGACGGCAGCTGTGGAATGGTTAGTGCGAACGTGCGCGACACGCCTTCGAGCAAAGTGGCTTGCAATTCGCTATCGGAAAGCTGTGTTAGTGATTCCGGTTTGTCTGCCGTTGGCTGAGATCCGTTCATGAACATATAAAGTGAACTTAATAAGCTGGCTAAATGATAGTCGCTTTGTTGGTGATTTGCAAAGTGTTGTTGTTTTACTGCAAATCTTGTGGCGGGCAAATTGTTTAGCGGGTAAGCGTTCCGGTGTGTATGGCGTGAGTAGTTGGGTATTCTCTTTGTTTTTAAAGGGTTTTTCCCGCCAGTTTGCGGCGATTAGCTGTAAAGCGCTTGTGCGGCAGACCGGTTTTTAGTCTGATGTTTTTTCGGCGCTTGTGTTGCTTTTTTTGAATTGCGCTGGAGTAGATGTAAAAAAAGTAGTATTCTAACAACAGCGAATCGTATCAGGAGGGCTATTTTGCCTTATTTAAGGCAGAGTTCCTACTAAATTCGATTCATCGCCATTGGTTTTGGGGTGTTGTTTTTTTTTAACAGCATGCCGATGCTAATCGATTCAATAGTTTTGGAGAGTAGGTTGTGAGTGTTCCGTTACGTCAACAGTTGGCAGTGGGTAGTTATCTGATCAAGCAAAAACTGAAAGGCGTTAAGAAATACCCTTTGGTTTTAATGCTGGAGCCGTTGTTTCGCTGCAATTTAGCTTGCGCCGGTTGCGGGAAAATCGACTATTCGGACGAAATCCTAGACAGGCGATTGTCGGTCCAGGAATGTTTGGATGCGGTCGACGAGTGCGGCGCGCCCATGGTTTCCATTCCGGGCGGCGAGCCTTTAATTCACAAGGAAATGCCGCAAATTGTCGAAGGCATCGTCGCGCGCAAGAAGTTCGTCTATTTGTGTACCAATGCCTTGTTGCTCAGAAAGCGCATCAACGACTACAAGCCTTCGCCCTATTTGACGTTTTCCGTGCATTTGGACGGATTAAAGCATAGGCACGATGCCTCGGTTTGCCAGGAGGGGGTGTTCGACATTGCCGTCGAAGCGATCAAGCTGGCGCTGGGGAAAGGGTTTAGGGTTACCGTCAATTGCACCTTGTTTCAGGGCGAGTCGCCGGAAGAAGTGGCGGAATTTTTGGATTACGTCATGGCGCTCGGCGTGGAAGGCGTCACCATTGCTCCGGGTTTCAGTTACGAGCGTGCGCCAAGACAAGATGTGTTCATTAGAGGCGCGGACGTGAAAAATTTGTTCCGCGGCATTTTCAAAATCGGCAAAAACCGCAACTGGAAACTCAATCACTCCTCGCTATATCTGGATTTTCTGGCCGGTAATCAAAGCTACAATTGCACCCCTTGGGGAAACCCGACCCGGAATGTCTTCGGGTGGCAAAAGCCATGCTATTTGTTGGCCGACGAAGGTAATGCTTCATCTTTTCAAGAATTGCTGGATAGTACGCCTTGGGATAAATACGGCACCGTCAAAAACCCTAAGTGCGCTAATTGCATGGCGCACTGCGGTTACGAAGCGACTGCCGTCGAAGATACGTTGTCCAATCCGTTGAAAGCGCTGTGGGCTAATATTCGCGGGCCGAAGACGACGGGTGAAATGGTGCCGGAGGTCGTTCCGCAATTCGGCGCGACAGTCAATGCCAGGCTGGCTGAAATTCCGGTCAAAGTCGAATCTTAACGGCCTTGCGATAAGGTTTTTTCCACTTTTTCTAGCACAGAATGGCAGTTATGTTTAAAACAATAATGATCGGCTTGAGCGTACTGTTTACGCTTTTTTCGGCGGCGCCGTTTGCCGAAGAAATCGCGGCTCGTCAGGTGGTGGACGAATTCCAAAATCAATTGATAGACGTTATGAAGCAGGGCAAGGACTTGGGTTTTCAGGGGCGTTACGACAAGCTGGAGGCAGCGGTCAAGAAAAGCCATGATTTGCCCAAAATTGCCCGTATCGTGGTCGGTAAGCAGTGGGAGGACTTGACGCCCGAGCAACAAACTCAGCTTGAGGATGTGTTCAGCCGGCTCAGCGTGTCTGCCTATGCGCATAATTTCAAGGATTTCTCGGGCGAATCGTTCAATTTCGTTTCCGAAGAAGAAACCGGGCGCGGCGGCGTGATCGTACATACCAACTTGAAGATTCCCGGCGAAAAGGACGTCAAGTTCGATTACATGATGAAGAAAAAAGACGATGGCTGGCAGATTATCAATATAATAGCGGATGGTGTCAGCGACTTGGCTTTAAAGCGTTCGGATTACACCAGTGTATTGAATCGCGAAGGATTTGACGCATTAATCGCGAAAATCAAAGAAAAGATTCAGAGTTACTCGAAACAATAAGTTGTCAGGAAGCACTGCAGATGTTTACTCCAAGTTGCGCAGATAATCGCCAAATTTCGATGTTGCCGGTAGTGGTGTGTTTCGGAGCCAGTTTATTGGCCGGATGCGCAAGTACCGACACGGCTCCGTCGAGCGGCAATCTCGCTAGCGAAGCCAATTCCGTTCCCGCAGATCCGTACGAAGGTTTTAACCGTTCGATGTACGGATTTAACATGGGCTTGGACAAGTATTTTCTTAAACCCATCTCGGATGGTTATCGTTTTGTGACTCCCGACTTTATGCAGACGGGAGTCACTAATTTTTTTAACAATCTGAAAGGTATCAACGTCGTATTAAACGACGTATTACAAGGTAAGTTTTCACAGAGCGCTTCCGATCTCGGCCGTTTTACCACCAATTCGACAATAGGCATGCTTGGTTTATTCGATGTGGCAAGCGATTTAGGTTTTCAACAAAACGTTGAAGACTTCGGGCAAACTTTGGCGGTTTGGGGGGTCGATCAAGGGCCGTACTTGGTGTTGCCTGTATTGGGACCGACTACTTTGCGCGACGGCGGTGCCATCATCGTCGATAAAGCCGCCAATCCGGGAACTTATGTGCCGGGTACCGGCATCATAGAAGGCATCAACGAGCGCGCGAACGCCGAAGGGGCCTTAAATTTTATCGACGAAGCGGCTTTGGACCCTTATGTCTTCACCCGCGAATCTTTTTTGCAGTATCGAAAACATTTGATTAACGACGGCGAGGCCGATGCGTCCGCCCTCGAGTTGGACGTCGACGCCGCCCTCGACGAAGACAATGGGGTTGGCGACTCAAAAAAAAAAAGTAACGCCGATGTAGATTCCGCTCCGTCCGTTCAAGCCGTTCCAGCGACTAAGGCCGGCAACGATGCGACTGTCGAGGCGTTCGAGCAAATGTCCAAATCGGTCGATCAGGCTTTAAACCAATTTGAACTCGCGTCCGACAAAATGGATAAGCTGGGCCAACAAGCGGTTCGGAAGCGGCGTAGATAAGTGGATTATCCGGCACCGCCCATAAAAAAGACGCTTAAGCGTCTTTTTTATGGGCGGTGGTTTATTTCTGCCGGGAATTTCAATAATGTAATAGCGAATGAACCTGGTAGTTTCGTAACGATTCGCGCCCATGCAGAAAATCCAGCTCGACTACGAATGCGCAGGCGACAATTTGGGCGCCTAATTTCTCCAACAATTCGCAGCTGGCTTTTGCGGTTCCACCGGTGGCGAGTAAATCGTCTATCAACAAAACCCGGTCACTACTGTCGACGGCATCGATGTGAACTTGTAATTCCGCCGAGCCGTATTCCAAATCGTAGCTGACGCTTTGCACGTCGTACGGCAATTTGCCGGGTTTTCTGAGCGGGACGAACGGTATGCCGAGCTCCCAGGCCACCAGAGAGCCGAAAATAAAACCGCGCGCTTCCATACCGGCTACTGCGGTGATGTCTTTACCCAAAAACGGGTGTAATAGCTGATGTACGGCCAGGCGCAATGCGGCCGGGTCCTTGACTAGCGGCGTGATGTCTTTGAATACGATACCCGGCTTGGGGAAATCGGGAATGTCGCGAATTTTGCTTTTAAGTCTTTCCATTTTTTATCCATCTATCAAGCGCAGAACGCCTGGATTTTAGCGGAAATGCCCTGAGAGTCCAGGCCGACCAGACTCAAGAGCTCCTCGCGGCTGCCTTGCTCGACGAAGCGGTCCGGCAGACCGATGTTCAATACCGGCAGCAGAATTTTCTGCGCTTGCAAAAACTCCAGGATCGCGCTGCCGGCCCCGCCGGCGATGACGTTTTCCTCCACGGTCACCAACACCTCGTGGGTTTTGGCCAGCTCCAGCACCAAGGCCTGGTCGAAGGGTTTGACGAAGCGCATGTTGACCACGGTAGCGCCCAAGGGCTGGCCGGCTTCCGCGGCCGGCGCCACCATGGCGCCCCAGGCCAGAATCGCGATGCGCCCGCCCTGGTGGCGGATGTGCGCTTTACCGATCGGCAATTCGGTCAAGGCCGGGTCTATCGCCACGCCGGGGCCTTTGCCGCGCGGATAGCGCACCGCCGCCGGGCCGGGGTGGTTGAAACCGGTGGTCAGCATCTGCCGGCACTCGTTTTCGTCGGCCGGGGCCATGATCAGCATATTCGGAATGCAGCGCAAATAGCTGAAATCGAAGGCGCCGGCGTGGGTCGGGCCGTCCGGGCCGACCAAGCCGGCCCTGTCCAGTGCGAACAACACGTCCAGATTCTGCAAAGCCACGTCGTGGATCAATTGGTCGTAGCCGCGTTGCAAAAACGTCGAATAAATCGCCAGCACCGGCTTGGCGCCCTGGCAGGCCTGGCCGGCGGCCAGCGTCACCGCGTGCTGTTCGGCGATGGCCACGTCGAAATAGCGCTTCGGGTATTTTTGGGAAAACGCCACCAAGCCCGAACCTTCGCGCATTGCCGGCGTAATGCCGAGCAGACGCTCGTCCTTGGCGGCCATGTCGCACAGCCAGCGGCCGAACACCTCGGTGTAGGTCGGCTGGCCGGCCTGGCTTTTCGGCAGGCAATCCTTGGTCGGGTCGAAGGCCGGCACGCCGTGGTAGGCCAAAGGATCTTTCTCGGCCGGCGCGAACCCCTTGCCTTTTTTAGTCACCACGTGCAAAAACACCGGACCGGGGATGTTTTTCAGATTTTCCAGGGTGGAGACCAACACCTCCAGATCGTGGCCGTCGATCGGGCCGAAATAATTGAAGCCCAATTCTTCGAACAAGGTACCCGGCACGATCATGCCTTTGACGTGTTCCTCGGCTTTGCGGGCCAATTCCCACACGCTGGGCATGCCGGACAAGGCTTTCTTGCTCTCCTCGCGCACCGACGAATACAACTTGCTGGACAACACTTTGGTCAAGTAATTGTTCATCGCCCCGACCGGCGGGGAAATCGACATGTCGTTGTCGTTCAAAATCACCAGCAGATTGGCGTTGACGTCGCCGGCGTGGTTCATCGCCTCGTAAGCCATGCCGCCGGTGATGGAGCCGTCGCCGATGATGGCCACCATTTTCTTGTCTTCGCCGCGCAATTGCGACGCGATGGCCATGCCCAAGGCGGCGCTGATCGAGGTGCTGGAATGGCCGACTCCGAAGGCGTCGTACTCGCTCTCGTCGCGGGACGGGAAGGCCGACACCCCGCCCAGAGTGCGTATCGTGGTCATGCGGTCTTTGCGGCCGGTCAGAATCTTGTGCGGATACGCCTGATGGCCGACGTCCCAGACCAGTTGATCGACCGGGGTGTTGTAGACGTAGTGCAAGGCCACAGTCAATTCCACCGTGCCCAGGCCGGCGGCGAAATGACCGCCGGAGATGCTGACCGAATGGGTCAAAAAGCAGCGTACTTCGTCGGCCAGGGCTCTCAGCTTGTCCTTGGGCAGCTGGCGCAGGTCCGCAGGGCACTGAATGGTGTTCAGTAAGGGATAAGTTCCGGAAAGGCTCATCGAAAATTAAAAGAATTAAAAAGAGGGCGACCGCTTAATGCGTGCGTTCGATGATGTAAAGCGATAAATCGCGCAACAAATCGGCTTCGCTGCCGAAATCGCTCAGACTGGCGACGGCTTGTTCGTGCAATTCCCGGGCTTTTTGCTTGGCGCCGGCCATGCCCAATAGCGCCGGATAGGTCGGTTTGTCGTTGTCCGCATCCTTGCCCTGGGTTTTGCCTAAAGTCTCGGTGTCGGCTTCCACATCCAGGATATCGTCTTTAACCTGAAACGATAGGCCTATGCATTTGGCGTAGTGATCGAGTTTTTTCGCTATTACAGTATCCAGATCCGGCTTGGACCAGGCCGCCAGATTGACGCTGGCCCGAATCAACGCCCCGGTTTTATGGATATGCATATTTTCCAGTTCCGGCAAACTCAATGTCCGGCCCACCGAGCCGAGGTCTATGGCTTGGCCGCCTACCATGCCTTGAGAACCGCCGGCTCTGGCCAACGTGTTGATCATTTGCAAGCGTGCGGACGCATCTACCCGGATGCCGGCGTCGTGGGCCAGGATTTCGAAGGCCAAGGCTTGCAGGGCGTCGCCGGCTAAAATGGCGGTCGCTTCGTCGAAGGCTTTATGGCAAGTGGGTTTGCCGCGGCGCAGATCGTCGTTGTCCATTGCCGGCAGGTCATCGTGAATCAATGAGTAAACGTGAATGAATTCCACGGCGCAGGCGGGGGCATCCAATACGTCTTCGCTTAAGCCCAAGGCTTGTCCGGTGGCGTAAGTCAATAACGGGCGCATGCGTTTGCCGCCGTTCAGTACCGAATAACGCATGGCTTGATGCAGTTGTTGCGGCAGGATGTTGTCGCCGGGCAAGCGAGCGTCCAGCGCACGCTCGATGCGATTCTGGCAGGCGCTGAGGTAGGCTTTTAAATTACTCATCGTTAAAGGGCTCCAGAGTTTGTTGGCCGTTTTTTTCTAATAGGATTTGGACTTTTTGTTCGGCGTCTTGCAAGGCTTGTTGGCAGGTGCGAGTCAATTTGATGCCGCGTTCGAACGCTTTCAGCGATTCTTCCAGGGAAAGATCGCCCCGTTCCATTTGCTCCACCAGTTTTTGCAGTTCTTCCATCGCCTCTTCGAATTGGGAAGCGCTTTTGCGTCTAGACATGATATGCGCGCCGCAGTGCTAAAAAAATGACCGAGCATTATAGTATGAATTGGCTTTCTGGCCAGTGTGCAGGAAAGTTTGGATCGATTTGGCGACGCTCGCGCGGTAAGGCGTGGTGTGAAATTCGGTTGCTATTTCTAGCCGGCTCGCAGTGGCTGGGCAATTTCGCTTAAAGTCAGTCCGGGCGCTCGAACGTGTCGTATTGGCCGGCAGCCTTTGTCCTCGCTGTTTCCGCAGCGCTTATCTGTGTGATAATGTCCGCATTTTACGAGCGCGGACGATGACGGTTGAATCGGGCGAAAATCAAGCGGAGCGCCGTGTCCGAATCGAGACGATTTGCCTGCGTTTATTGGCGCGCCGCGAGCACAGTAAGCGGCAGTTGCTGGACAAACTGGCGATGCGCGGCTTCGAGCGCGACGAGGTGGCGGCGGTTATCGACGACTTGAGCCGGCAAAGCTGGCAAGACGACGCGCGTTATGCCGAATGCTACATCCGCGACCGGATTGCCAAGGGCTACGGACCGATCCGGATCGCTTACGAATTGCAGCAACGCGGCATTGTGGGCGCCGATTTGGATGTGCAGGCCGAGAGCCGAGGCGGTTGGCTGAATCTGTCCTTGGAGGTTTACGCGGGCAAATTCGGCGACGAAAAATCGCTGACGCCGCGCGAATGGGCCAAGCGCAGCCGCTTCTTGCAGCAACGTGGGTTTGCCGGCGACACCATCAAACAGGTGTTCGCCGAGTTGAAAATTAAGCTAAGCAGGGTGGATGCCGATAGCGGATTCGCCAACTGAGCTAAGCAAAGTACGCCAGCCGAACGGCGCGCGCGAGAAAATAAGCGGTACGGAGAGTTTTGCATGAAACACATTGTCATGGTCATAGGCGGCGGCGGGTTCTTTTTTCAAAGCGTATCGCTGCTGGGCAAACTTAACGCGGCCAATCGGATCCGCTTGGCCGTGCCTACCGACAGTCTGCAAATGATTCCGGAGATCGAAAAGCGCTTGCAGCGCCGTTTCGAAATCGTCAGGATTCCGCCGGTGACCACGATTGCGTCGTCGGCCGTATCGCGGGCACTGAATTTCGTTAAGTGTATCCGGGCGGCGCTGGCTATGCTGCACAGCGACAGGCCGGATTTGGTGGTGACCGTGGCCTCGTCGCTGGCGGTGCCGATTTTTTTGGCCGCCAAGCTGCTAGGAATCAAGACGGTGTACATAGACAGTATCACCCGGGTCAATCAAGCCTCGACTACCGGCCGCTTGCTCAGCAAATTCAAATTGGCCGACCGGTTTTACGTGCAATGGCCGGAAGCGGTGACGCTGTATAAAGGCGCCGTCTATAAAGGTACGGTTTTATGATTTTCGTGACGGTGGGTACCACGCTACCATTCGACGATTTGATTCGTTTGGTCGACGAAGCGGTGGGTTGCGGGGCAATACAGGATAAGGTGATTTGCCAAATCGGCCACGGCGCCTACCAGCCGCGGCATTGCGAGTTTTTCCACTACAGCCAGTCGCTGTCCGACTATCTGGATCAAGCCGACAGGGTGATTTGCCACGGTGGCACCGGTAGTACCCTGGACGTAGTGGCGCGCGGCAAAAAGTTCGTCGCGGTGGCCAATCCCAAGGGGGCCGACGACCATCAGACTCAGTTTCTGGCGCGCCTGGCTAAAGTGGTGCCGATTTTATGGACCCGCGAATTGAGCGAGGTATTGCCATTGTTGGCGCGCGCGGAAAACTACCGCTATCAGACCGCCGAAGTGCCGTCTTTGGCGGACGATTTGAACGGCTATATCGCGCAGCTAGGCTCGGAAGCGGTTTAACCGTGGAGAGATCGGTGGTATGTCCAATTCTCGATAGGTTTTTTGGGGGCCGAACTTTACTTGGGTTGACATTGAAACAGCCGAACTTAAGGCAATTTGCCAAGTAAAAAAACTACTAGGTTACGAGCGTTTTTAGCAGCTACGGATGGGCGATTTGCGAGTCGGATTAGAGTTTTTGATTGGCGAGTTGATTTTACCCGTTGTTTGCGCAGACGAGATATTGACAAAAACTTTTCATAGGTGCCGACCTTGGGAAGCGAGCGAATTTAATTTGGAACATACGAAATAACCACGATGAAACACATGACCAGCGCCGAAATCCGCGCCGCCTTTTTGGAATTCTTCCGCCAGCGCGGCCATGCCGTGCGTCCCTCCAGCAGTTTGGTGCCGGGCAACGATCCGACCTTGCTGTTCACCAACGCCGGTATGGTGCAGTTCAAAGACGTATTTCTGGGTCGGGAGAAAGTCGATTTCAACCGTGCCGCGACCAGCCAGCGCTGCGTGCGGGCCGGCGGCAAGCATAACGATTTGGAGAACGTCGGTTACACCGCCCGCCACCATACCTTCTTCGAGATGCTGGGCAACTTCAGCTTCGGCGATTATTTCAAGCGCGACGCCATCAATTTTGCCTGGGACTTTTTGACTCAGGAAATGGGCATCCCGCCGGCTAAGCTGTGGGTGACGGTGTTCGACGAGGACTCGGAAGCCGAAGCGATTTGGCTGGAAGAAGTCAAAATCGATCCGACCCGCTTCTCGCGGATCGGCGCCAAGGACAACTTCTGGGCTATGGGCGATGTCGGCCCGTGCGGCCCTTGCACCGAGATTTTCTACGACCACGGCGAACACGTGGCCGGCGGCCCGCCGGGCAGTCCGGACGAAGACGGCGACCGTTACATCGAAATCTGGAACCTGGTGTTCATGCAATACGAGCGCGACAAGGACGGCAACCTGACGCCGCTGCCGGCGCCGTCGGTCGATACCGGCATGGGCTTGGAGCGCATCGCCGCCGTGATGCAGGGCGTGCACAGCAATTACGAAATCGATATTTTCCAAAATCTGGTCAAAACCGCCGCCGCGTTGGCCGGCACCAGCGATTTGAGCAACAGCTCGCTGCGCGTCATCGCCGACCACATTCGTTCCTGTGCGTTTTTGGTGGCCGACGGCGTGCTGCCGTCCAACGAAGGCCGCGGCTACGTGTTGCGCCGCATCGTCCGCCGTGCGATTCGTCACGGCTACCGTTTGGGCATTCAGGACACCTTCTTCTACAAACTGGTCGCGCCGCTGGCGGCCGAGATGGGCGCAGCCTATCCGGAATTGGTTAAGGCTCAAGAGCAGGTCGAGCGGGTTTTGAAGAAGGAAGAAGAGCGCTTCGCCGAGACCCTGGACCAGGGCATGAAGATTTTGGAAAACTGCGTTGCCAAACTGGACGGCCACGTCATCCCCGGCGACGTGGTGTTCCTACTGTACGACACCTACGGTTTCCCGGTGGATTTGACCGCCGACTTCGCCCGCGAACATAACCTCAGCGTGGACCACGCCGGCTTCGAAATCGAAATGAGCGCCCAGCGCGACCGGGCTCGGGCCGGCGGCCAGTTCGCGGCCGATTACGACCAGGATATTCGCCACGACAGCGTCACCGAATTTACCGGTTACTCGCATCTGGACGGCTCGGTGCAAGTCATTGGCTTGTTCAAAAAAGGCCAAGCGGTGGAGAGCCTGGAAGCTGGCGATGAAGGCGTGTTGATTCTGGACCAAACCCCGTTCTATGCCGAATCCGGCGGTCAGGTTGGCGACAGCGGCTTGATCGAATGCACTGGCGGCACGTTTGAAGTGACTGACACCCAAAAACAGGGCGGCCAGTTGTTTTTGCATAAAGGCAAAGTCGTTAAAGGCGTGATTGCCGAGGGCATGGCTTGCGAAGTCAGCGTCAACGCCGAGATCCGCAAAGCGACCGAGCGTAACCACTCGGCGACCCACTTATTGCACGCGGCTTTGCGTAGCGTGTTGGGCGAACACGTGCAGCAAAAAGGCTCGCAGGTCAACTCCGAGCGCTTGCGTTTCGACTTCTCGCATTTCGAGCCGATGACGGCCGAGCAAATCGCCGCCGTCGAACGCCTGGTCAACGAACAAATCCGCGCCAATAACGCGGTCTGCGCGCAAATCATGGCTAAAGACGAAGCAGTCAAGGCCGGCGCGATGGCGCTGTTCGGCGAAAAATACGGCGACGAAGTGCGGGTATTGACGATGGGCGATTTTTCCACCGAGCTGTGCGGCGGTACCCACGTGCAGCGCACCGGCGATATCGGCTTGCTGAAAATCGTCACTGAAACCGGCGTTGCCGCCGGCGTGCGCCGCGTCGAAGCGGTGACCGGCCAAGGCGCGTTGGAATGGATTGCCCAGCGCGAACAGGCCTTGCTCAGCATTGCCGGCCTGCTGAAAGCGGCGCCGGACAAGACCGCCGACAAGGTGCAACAGTTGCTGGAGAAAACCCGCCATCTGGAAAAGGAACTGGAAAAACTCAAAGGCAAACTAGCCAGCTCGGCCGGGGACGAATTGACCGATCAAGCGGTAGACGTAAACGGCGTTAAGGTGCTGGCGGTCAAATTGGACGATGTCGATCCCAAGGCCTTGCGCGATTTGGCCGATCAGCTGAAAAACAAACTGGGTAGTTGCGCCCTGGTGTTGGCCGCGGTTAGCGGCGATAAAGTCAGCTTGGTGGCCAGCGTATCCAAAGACGCGATGGATAAGATCAAGGCCGGCGAGTTGGTGAATTTTGTCGCGACCCAGGTCGGCGGCAAAGGCGGCGGCCGGCCGGATATGGCGCAAGCGGGCGGCAACGATCCGGCCGGTTTGCCCGGTGCATTGCAGAGCGTGGCGGCTTGGATTGCGGAACGGGTGTAGGATTTAGCGGTCTAGTCTTGTTAACGTTTGCGCATTGAGTGGCCGGCCTGCGGCTCAATGCGCATAACCGTCGCTGTTTTTTTCCACCCAGCGTTGCCGGCCGTCGCTTAAGGTTTCTCGCTTCCAGAACGGCGCTTGGCTTTTCAATTCTTCCATGATGTAGCGGTTGGCGTCGAAGGCGTCGCCGCGGTGCGCCGACCAGACGGCGACTAATACCAGCGTGTCTTGCGGTTTTACATCGCCTATCCGGTGCAGTACCAAGCTATTCAGTAGTTGCCAGCGGCTTTGGGCGCATTCAACAATACGTTGCAGCTGTTTTTCGGTCATACCCGGATAATACTCCAAACTCATGGCGGACACGCCGTCGCCTTGGTTGAAGTCGCGCATGCTGCCGACGAACACGGCGGTAGCGCCGAATTTGCCGGCTAAATCCTGGAAGTTGGCTTGATAGGCTTGGACTTCCCGCCATGGGTCGAAAGCCTCGGCGCGTAGTTCGATCAGCATCTCAACCTCCGGTTACCGGCGGGAAAAATCCCAGTTCGTCGCCGTCTTGCACTAACGCATCCAAATCGACGTATTCCATGTTGACGGCAGCCAACAGCGGTTCCGGCAACGGCAGATTCGGGTGCAGTTGCCGCCAAGCGTCGCGCACGCTGAGCGGCGTTGCATAAATCAACTCGTCTTCCGAGCGGCCGACCTTGTCTTTCAGGCTGGCGAAATAGCGGACTCGAATGGGCATGGGGGTCACCGAATACAATACAATGGGGCTTTTGGCGGATAACGATTATGTCTGAAACAAGCTTGACGCATTTCAACGCGGCTGGCGAGGCCCACATGGTGGATGTCGGCGATAAAGCCGTCACGCAGCGGGCCGCGGTTTGCGAAGGTTACATCGAGATGCAGGCGGATACTCTGGCGCTGATTATCGCAGGCAATCATAAAAAAGGCGACGTCTTAGGCATTGCCCGTATCGCCGGCATCATGGCCAGCAAGAAAACCGCCGATTTGATTCCGCTTTGCCACCCGTTGCCGTTGACCCACGTGGAAGTGCAGCTGCAGCCGCAGCCCGAGCGCAACCGGGTGCATTGTCTGGCGACGGTAAAAACCAACGGTCAAACCGGAGTGGAAATGGAAGGCTTGACCGCGGTGCAGGTAGCTTTGTTGACCATTTACGATATGTGCAAGGCGGTCGACCGCGGCATGGCGATTCAGGGTGTGCGCTTGCTGGAAAAAACCGGCGGCAAATCCGGCCGCTGGCTACGCGGCGCGGATTAGGCTAAGTCACTCTTGTTCCGGTTTTTTCCGTTGCTCGCGATGGATGATTTTTTCGTCCATGGTTTTGTGGAGCAGACGGATCAGCCGGGGCGAGCCGTCTTCGCCGAATTCCAGATCGTCCGGTTTGCTCAAACCGGCGGTGACGTTAACCCCGTACGCGTCTTCTTTCAGCTTCAGCGTGTATTCGGCCTCGGCATAGTCGTTATGCATCAAAGCATCCCAAATGCCTTGTTCTTCGCAAGCGCTATCCGGGTCGTAACGGACTTGCAGTTTAAGCTCTTCGCGGTTTTTGTCTATTACTTCGG
Organism: Methylomonas sp. HYX-M1; assembly: GCF_040741385.1. Taxonomy (NCBI): domain Bacteria; kingdom Pseudomonadati; phylum Pseudomonadota; class Gammaproteobacteria; order Methylococcales; family Methylococcaceae; genus Methylomonas; species Methylomonas sp. HYX-M1. Next base: position 4,227,327 of record NZ_CP160405.1, on the reverse strand, counting down.
TATTGCAAAGCTTCAGTGCCACCACCACCATTTCCCAAGCCCGGTCCGGGCGGGTTTTCAAGATTAGCTTAGGGCTTTTTTCGTCGTCTTTTAATTCGATCAGACCGGCTAGCGACGACGCGGCCGTTGCTTTAGGTTTTAAATCGTCGACCGCGACGGCTTCTTGCACGTGGGTGTGTTCTATCGGCAGTTCCGGCGGCAGTTCCAGTTGGTGGGTATCGCGGTAGCGTTCGGAGGTGTCGGCGCAAGCGCCCAGCAATAAGGCGGGCAAGCCGACGGTTAACAGTTTACGCATAAGTTTATTCGCAAAAGTAGCGTCTATGCTCCAGTACCGGAAATGCGGTACGCATCTTGACCAGCCGGTTCTTGTCCACCTCGGCGGACACGAAACCGGGTCCGGTTTTATAGCAATCCAGCACGACGCCCCAGGGATCGACGATCATGCTGTGCCCGTAAGTTTGCCGGCCGTTGATGTGGAAACCGCCCTGGTTGGGGGCGATGACGTAACAGAGGTTTTCGATGGCTCTGGCTCTCAGCAGCACTTCCCAATGGGCCGCGCCGGTTTTGGAGGTAAAGGCGGACGGAATGACGATAATGTCCAAGCCTTTGCGGGTCATGGGGCGGAAAAATTCCGGAAAACGCAGGTCGTAACACACCGCGATGCCGATGCGGCCGAACGGGGTGTCGACTATGCACGGTTGATCGCCGGCTTCGACCGAATCCGATTCGCGGTATTCTTCGGCGGTGTCCGGCACGCTGACGTCGAACAAATGTACTTTGTCGTAGCGGGCGACGCGTTGGCCTTGCTCGTCGTAAACCAAGCAGGCGGCCCGGACTTTGTTGTCGGCGTTGGCGGCCATCGGCATGGTGCCGCCTATGACCCAGACCCCGTATTTTTTAGCGGTGGCGGCCAAAAAATCCTGGATGGGGCCGTGGCCGTCCGCTTCGCGCACTTGGACTTTATCGTATTCGTTCATGCCCATGATGGCGAAGTTTTCCGGTAAAGCCACCAAGCGGGCGCCGGCTTTGGCGGCTTCGGCGATTTGTTTTTCGGCTTCCAGCAAGTTAGCGTTGACTTGCGGCCCGGAAGCCATCTGAATCGCTGCGCAGATTGTCATGAAGAGTCCTTATGTATTGTTATTGTATCTAGCCGCTACGGGCGGTCATTCGCTGCTGAAATCCAGCCAGCCGAAATCGGTCAGGCCGCGCCAGGTTTTTTTCAACAGCCCGTCTTGATCGTGCAAGGGGGTTACTTCGATATTCCCCCAGGTGCCGGACAACTGATATTGCGAGCCGAAGAAATAGCCTTCTTTGTAATCGTCCGTGACGGCTTGGGTAATCAGGCCGGCAATGCCGCTGACGATTGTACCAGCAATGGGGACGGCGTCGGAACTCTTGGGAACCACCGCCACCCGCTGATCCAGGGTTTTGTCGACTAGGTTGGCGAAGCCGGCCAGCTGAAATTTAGCCGCTACCGCGTCTACCTGCAAATCGTCGGTGAACGCCAAGCCGTCTTTGATTTTGATGTGGCCTTTGATTTCGTCGAAGGCCAAGCCCTGCCGGTAGACGTCGCTGAAATCCAGACTCAAGCGCTTGACCCACTGCTCGACGGCAATCAAGCCCAGCAAACGGCCGAAGCCCGGCTCTATGCTGGAAATTCGCCCGTCTTTCATGTTCAGCTGCAGTTGACCGTTTAGTCTGGCGAGCGAGAATTGGTGCGGAGCGCCGCGCCAGCCGCCTTTGAATTCCAAATGCGCTTTGGTTTCTTTGATGTCGTCGCTAAAGTTCAGGCGCGACAAAAACGGCCCGAATGCGTCGGAATCCAAGCTGCCTTGTACCAAGGTGACGGTGCCGTTGGCTTGCTTCAGCCAATCGGCCGAGACTTCCAGGGTGTTTTGCTGGTCTTGCAATTGAATTTTTTTAAAGTGAATGCCGTTGTTGCGGCGTTCGGTGCGCAAGCGCAAGCTGCCTAAATCGATGCCGCGCCACAACAGCCGGCGACTGTCGATGTCGATCAAAGGCAGTTCCTGTGTGGGATCGCCGGCTTCGCCAAGGTCGAATTTTTCCAGCGCGGACAGGTTGAGCTGGTTCATTTCCAGAACGATGCGGTTGTCGCCGCCGTTTTGGTCCGGCACGTCGAACTCGCCGTCGGCCATGGCGCCTTGTATCTTGCCGCGCCAATGCCGGTCTTGGTGCTGCGCTTGAAAATGGAACGGGCCTAGTTCTCGTTCGTGCCACAGTAATTGCGCGGTGTCCAACGCTAGCGACTTAAGCGCCGGCAGGCCGGTCTGACCGCTTTGTTTGCCGAAGGCGGCCAAAGCCTGCGACAAATCGAAGCGTGGTTGGCGCACCTCCAGTTTAATGCCGGCTTCCTGAAACGGCGCACTGCGGCCCTGTCCGAACAACAGATGGGCCGAATGCAGGCTTTCGCGTTTTTTGTCGATCAGCAAACTGGCATGCCAATCGTTGCCGTATGCGATGCTTAACGGCATCAGCGGCGCGTCGTCTAGTGTGAATTCCAAGTTCAGCGGTTTGGAGTCGGCGGCGGCTTTTTCCAACAGCAGGCCGTCGACCGCCACGCCTTTGAGATCGCTGTCTATCAGCAATTGGGCGGCTTGTGCCTCGGCGCCGGGCAGCGTCAGTTTCAAATCGTAATTAACATTGCCGGTCACGGCGGAGGTTTTTAAGTAGCTGAATTGCTTTTGCACGCGCTCGACCGAGGCCGCGCCCTGTACGCTCAGATAAGTCGCCGCCGCGTCGCTGCTTAGTTTGGCGCGGATGGGTTGGCCCAGTGTGCGTGCGTCGATGCGGGTGCTGGATATGCTGTCGGCGGTGAAATTCAACACGCCGCTAACCCCGTCGACTTTCAGCCCGACCGGTTTGACGGTCAGCTGCGCGTCTTGCAAGCTTGCGTCGACGTTTACTCCGACCGGGGCATTTACGTCGTAGGGAATTTGCAGCTGTAGGCTGATTTCGGTGTCGCCTTCCGCTTGCAGTATGCCGGCTACCGGCGCCACGTCGCTTTTCAGCGGCGAATGGTGCAGAAAACTAAGACTATCCATGATCCTGGCTTGCAGCGCGCCCCAGACGTAGACGTGATCGCTGTCGGCCACCTGCGGAATGGTGATCAGCGCCTGGTGGATGGTGACGTTTTCGCTATGCCCCGATGCGATGGCGACCTGTAAATCCGGGCCGAGAAATTGCACGTCGGCGTATACGTCTTGCAAATGCGGCCATAGTTCGTTGAATTGGATGTCGCCGTGTTCGATGACGAACGCGGTTTCGAACCGGCCGTTGCCGTCGGCGAACGGAAAACGGTCCAAATCGCCGTTGACAATCAGTTCGCCGCGGCTTACCCGGCCGGCGACAAAGGCATCGTCCAGCCAGGCGACGGCGTCTTGATCCATGATTTTGGCGGGTAAATAGGTTTTGACCCGGCCGATGTCGGCAAAATCGGCGAAAGAAGTGCGCAGACGTAAATGCGGTGTTTTGCCGGCTTCATCGAACTTACTGAATTGAAACGTGCTTTCGGTATGAAAGTCGGGGCTGGCTAGCAGCAGGTTTTCGCTGCCGATCAACCATCGGTCGGTGTCGTGCCGCCAAGCGATTCGCCCGTGCAGGCTGGTTACCGATAGGTTTTGCCGAAACCAGTTGGCCGCGTCTACGGTAATGTCGCTGCCGGACAACGCCAGGTGGCCGCTCCGGTCGGTCAATTCTATGTTGCCGTCGAGGTTGCTCAGCCCCGGCAGCTCGCCATGGCGGTCGTTACCCAAGCCGGTAAAGCGGCCGTTAGCCGCGAATTGTTGGCCATCGCTGCCGACGAATACCCGGACATCGTTCAAACGTCCGCGCGGATTCAGTTTCAACCAATCGGCGTAATCGGGCTTTGCCGGGGTCAGCAGCGGCGCCAGTAACATGGCGGCCGGCAGGTCGAGTTGGGTAATGCTGACGGACAAATCGCCTTGTTGATTTTGTTGCAGATAGAACTCGCCGTGCGGCCAACGCTGCTTATTGGCGAAAATGTTGAGGTCGTAAGCGGCTAGGCGCCAGCGTCCGTTTTGGTGGCTCCAGCTGAAGTTGCCGTCCAGGGTGTCCATGACGACCGGTTTGCTGTCTTTCTTGCCGACCTTGATTTGCTGTGCTTGCAGGTAGCCGGCGATTCGGTACGGGGCGGAGTCGCGCCAAGCGCTCCAAACTCTCAGGTCGCCGGCGCCGCTATAACAATGCAAATCCATCGGCAGTTCGGCGCTTGTGAGCGCGTTGGCTTGTAAATCGACGGCTTCGATATAAATCTCGCCGGTGAAGCTGCCGGATTCCACGGCCTTGTCGTCGAAGCGGGCGGAAATCCGCACACTTTCGCCGAATTGTTCCGGCAAGCGGGCCAGCAGGTGCAGTTCGTGGCTTCGATCGAAATGATGGTTTTTGAACACCAAATCGATGTGCTCCACCGGCAGCGGCGGGCTATCGTGCAGCAGGTCCTGCCAGGTCATGCGGCTGTCCAGGATCTCGTATCTGCCGCCCTGCAGCAGCCACAGCGGCGGTTCGTCGCCGGCCTGCAAGCCTTTGAGCGCAAGGCTGCCGTCTTGTTGGCGCAGCACGGCGATGTCGGCGCCGACCAGGGTAATGCGGCCCGCGGCAGCCCAATTCCAGGTCAGTAACAGCTCGGAAAAATCGATGCCGGCGCGGATCTCCCGCAAGCGAATGTCGGTATGCGCATCCGCCCGGTCGGCGTCTATGCTGATGTCGCCGAACACGATTTCCGGGTTGAGGCCGCGCATGCCGGCGCTGAGGTGGCCGAAGCGTATCGGCAGGCCGGTGGTGTCGCGGATTTGCCGTTCCAACTGACCGCGGTAATCGCCGATGTCGGCCAGTAGCCAGCGAGCAAGGCTGATTAACACGGCTGCACTGATCAGCAGCCAAAACAAGGCAAGGCGGGCGGCGCGGGTTAAATGGGCGAACACGGGCGAAACTACAGCAGAACGACGTCGTAATGCTCTTGATTGTATTCGGTTTCGGCGCGCAACTTGATGCCGACTTTAAGAAATACTTCCAGCTCGGCCAGCATGTCGGCTTCTTCGTCCAGCAGCATTTCCACCACTTGTTCGGATGCCAGCACCAGAATTTGCTGCACGTTGTACTGTCTGACCACGCGGATGATTTCTCTGAATATTTCCAGACAGATCGATTCGGCGGTTTTCAGCACCCCGCGCCCGCCGCAGGTGGAGCAAGGTTCGCATAATATGTGTTCCAGGCTTTCGCGGGTGCGTTTGCGGGTCATTTCCACCAAGCCCAGCGCGGAAACCTCGGTGATTTTGGTTTTGGCGTGGTCTTTGTCCAAGTTGCGCTGCAAAGCGTACAACACTTGTTTTTTGTGTTCCTCGCTCTGCATGTCGATGAAATCGATGATGATGATGCCGCCCAGATTGCGTAACCGTAGCTGCCGGGATATGGTTTGAGCCGCTTCCAGGTTGGTTTTGAAAATGGTTTCTTCCAGATTGCGGCCGCCGACGTAGCCGCCGGTGTTGACGTCCACCGTGGTCATCGATTCGGTTTGGTCGAATACCAAATGGCCGCCGGATTTCAGCTTGACCTTGCGGTCCAGGGCCTTGCTGATTTCGTCTTCGACGTTGTAAATGTCGAACACCGGCCGCTCGCCGGAATAATGCTCGATCACCGGCACCACTTCCGGCAGAAAGGTTTCGGCGAATTCCACCATGCGCAAAAACGTTTCTTTGGAGTCCACCCGCACCTTTTCGACGCCTTCTTTATACAAATCCCGCAAGGTCCTGACGCTCAGCGGTAAATCTTCGTGTATCAAGGTTTTGACTTTGGCTTTTTTGCCCTTGTCCAGAATGGATTCCCACAGCTTGAACAAGAAGGTCATGTCGGAAAACAAAATGGCTTCTTCGACGCATTCGGCGGCGGTACGGGCGATAAAACCGCCCGGAATCGTATGTTTTTGCAAATAACTTTCTATGCAGTTGCGCAGCCTGATGCGTTCGTCTTCGCACTCTATGCGCTGGGAAACCCCGGAATTGGCCGCGTAAGGCATGTAGACCTGATAGCGCGACGGAATAGAGATGTCGGTGGTCAGCCTGGCGCCTTTGTTGCCTAAAGGATCTTTGGTGACCTGAACTACGATCTTCTGGCCTTCTTTAAGATAGTGCTCGATATTGTCGGAGCCTTCGGCCAATTCCTGGGCGTTGAAATCCGACAAATGCAAGAACGCCGCCTTGTCCAGGCCGATGTCGACAAATGCCGCCTGCATGCCCGGTAAAACCCGGCACACTTCGCCTTTGTAAATATTGCCGACCAGGCCCTTTTGCCGCACCCGCTCGATAATCAGTTCTTGCAGTACCCCGTTCTCTATCACCGCCACCCGGGTTTCCGGCGGCGTGACGTTGATTAATATTTCCTCGCTCATGCAATCACTTTAATCCCTTGTCTGGCTAATAGTTGCGCGGTTTCGAACAACGGCAGGCCCATGATCCCGGAAAAACTGCCGCTAATCGATTCCACAAATATGCTGCCCAAGCCCTGAATCGCATAGGCGCCGGCTTTGTCCAGCGGTTCGCCGCTTTGCCAATAGGCTTGAATTTCGTCCGGGCTGATAGGGCGGAATTTGACTTCGCTGACGTTTACGGCTTGCCAGTGGCTGTCGCCCCGCAAGGACACCGCGCTAAATACTTGGTGGCGGCGCCCCGATAACAAACCCAGCATTCTAACCGCATCGGCCGGGTTTTGCGGTTTGCCGAGAATTTCGCCGTCCAGTACCACGCTGGTGTCGGCGGCCAGTACGGGTAAATCCTCGCAGGTAGCGGCCATTCCGGCGGCGGATTTTTCCCCGGCGACACGCTCGACGTAGGCTAGCGGCGTTTCTCCCGGCAGCGGGGTTTCGTCGATGTCTGCGGCTTTAACTAGGTGGCGAATGCCGATTTGCCTGAGTAGTTCGCTACGGCGAGGCGAGGCGGAGGCCAAAATCAGTTGCGGTTTCATGCTATGGGCGGTGGTAGGGGTGGTTTTGGATCAGACTCCAAGCGCGGTAAATTTGTTCAGCAACGATGATGCGGACCAAGGGATGCGGGAACGTCAGCGGCGACAGGCTCCAGGATTCCCTAGCCAGTTCCTTTACCTCCGGCGCCAGGCCTTCCGGGCCGCCGATCATCAAGGCCACCGGCTGACCGTTGCCCAGCCAGCGCTGCAATGCGCGGGCAGCGTCTTCGGTAGACCAGGGTTTGCCGGGTACGTCCAGGGTGACTACGTGAGCTCGGGCCGGCAGAGCGGCTATCATCCTATCGCCTTCGTCCTTGGTAATGCGGGCAATATCGCCGCTGCGCCGCTTGTCCGGCGCAATTTCTTTTAGGACCAACTCGCACTCGCGCGGCAAGCGTTTAGCGTATTCATTATAGCCTTGCTGCACCCAGTCCGGCATTTTGTTGCCGACGGCAATTAAGTGAATTTGCATGCGAAACGGTGACGGGGGCGAAGGGGTTAACGAAAACGCGAAGGCTGAAAAGTAGAGCTAGATTACACGAAGCGCCGGCTGTTTGTGAAATTGCAGGGGCAATTTTGTTGTGCTGGATTTGGGTTGCAGAAAAGGTTATAGGCGAAAAGAACCGGAGCTCGGGGGCTAGTTCGGCCGAAAGTCGGCAGGGGATGAAATATCAACAGGGTATGCCGGCTCCATCCGCTCTTTATCGATCCCTAACGTTCATGCGGGCACTGTAGCGCCTCGGCAAATGAAAGTAATGAATAGCCACGAAAACCCGGCAATCATCCCCGGCAGGCCTAGCCGGCTTGACTCAACCGCCGCCGTTCGCTTCTTCCTGCCGCCGGAGGGCCTGCCATTCCGAATTCGATATTCCCAAGGGCCGGACAAAGGTAAATTCCGCCGGTTTTATGACCAAACTTTCGGCAACATCGGCGATTACCAAGCTGCGGTCAAGCGCCGATGCCACCAATGACATCGGCAGAAGCACCGGGAAAACCGCCGAACCGAGCAAGGTTTGGAAAAGCCCTGCCGGGCGATAGAAGGCAAGGTCGATTGCCGTATCCGTTAGAGTCGGATTGGCCTGGCACATTGCCGGTATTGGGCCGGCAAGCAATAAGGTCGCAACAAATGCTTTGATGTTCATGGGGTTGCCGGTTTTCCAGATGGGGGCTAATACAATGACGAGACGAGTTAGGGCTTGCCGCACTTGGCATTGTAACCGGAGCGCCGGTATTTTCGGTTATTCGCGTACTTCACAATGGTTGCGATGATTCCGCCTATGCTCGCGCGGTGTTTGTGGCTGCCTCACTGCGGCCAATTTGCGACATTCGATGTTTTTAGCATATTGCTTGCCAATAGTAAGCTGTCGTTCAACGCTCGATTCATCGGCTTGAATTCTTCAATGATAGCCACAGCGCCTTGTTCGGCGGCAATCCTGCGATGCGCGTGCCGCCCAGCTTAGAGTTTGAGTTGGGCTACGGATCCCGTCCTGAAGTAGTGATGGGCATTTCGGCGAAGCAGATCGCCGATATCTTCGTACGTTTGCCACTCACGCGAGTCCAGGATGGAAACGTGGGTGACGGCTTCCGGTAGGCGTTGCATTAAGTAAGGTAAGTCTTGCTCGTCGCGGACAAAGAATAGGCTAGGCAGCCCCAGTGCCAGCGCGTAGCCGGCTTCGAACAATGCGCTCGTCGCGAGTCTTTGCGGATAGAGCATGATGAAGCTCCCGCTCTTTTTCATAATGTCCAAGTCGTCATGCGTGCTGACGCCATGGGTGTCGAACATGCTCATTGATTCGATCGTTTCCAGTGCACAAAATACCGACAGTCCGCAGGCGTCAAGGGCATGGATAACCTTGAGAACCTCTGCGCGAAACGATTGATATTCGCTATCGTCCTTGAATGAGGCCATCGGAGCAGACAGGAAGACGTCGTATTCGGGCCGGAGAGTCTTGCGCTCGGCCTCGAGCGCATCGTGTATTTTGGCGTTGAGGTCGGGCCATATTTCCTTGAAAGCCGCTTTCAGCGCCTTTGGTGTCAATGGAGTGCCTACGCTCGAATTAATAGACTTGAACAAGCCGTGTACGCTGTCTTCGTCGAACAGGACTCCGTTAAACCGCGCCAGTGGATCTACCAGATCCTCTGCGACACAATCCAGCATGAGCGGGACAAGTCTAGGGGAGCCGAATTTTGCCGACAAGGCGCCGGACTCGAACATGATCCAGGGAGCGCCGAGGGAGCGCTTAGTGATGCACGCGATGGCGAATTTCGAGTCCTCAAGCGCTTGCATAAGCTCACTAAACCATTGCTGCCCTGCCTGGATATTCACCGCGGATATCCAAGGTTCAACGCTGGAGAAAACGTCAGAAACGCTCTGGCCTATGGCAATCGCCGCAGCTTTGCTGGTATCACCGGACCAACTAATGAAAACCTTCATATTATCTCCTCGCTGATGTACGACTGCTAATCATGTCCGTTTGGTCGAGATCCAGACGGCTAAAGAAAATGGCTCTTGGTAGGTAAAAACGTTGGTACGTCCATTTAAAAGTCATCATTTGCGGAATACTATCGCATCTTGACTGACAGCTTATTTGTCTTTTCCTGTCATCGCAAAATTTTATTTGTTAGCGCGGAGTCGACAAGCGTCTGCAATTTATTCCCCTGGACAAAATGTCGGGCACGATGTCCATCTAACTGCGTTCCGGTTAATCGTGTAAAGAACAATCCGGGTGTCCGTTGTCTTTGCCTGTCTTATGTAAAAAGTTCCAAGATTTGACGACTTGGTAGCGCACACCGTGGTCGGTGCTTAAGGATTGCACCAAACAAAATGCGTCGGTACGCCAGACGATGGGCGGAATGTCGCAGGCGTCAAGCGCTTGGGCTTTTCTGAGCAGGGTGACGTGCGGGCGGTAGGGGCGTTCGTCTAATACGATGCCGAGTTCGCGGGCGGTGTGCTGCAGGTGCTCTACCAGTTGCAGCAATTCCGGATCGACTTTCCCGGCGGTCAAACAGACGATACGCGGTTTTTTCCAGAATTCGATACGGTCGAAACTGAGCAGCAGTTCGGTTTTCAGCTTAAGGGGTTCGATTGCGCTTAGCGCTTCAAAGCGTTGCGCATCGACGTTGCCGAGAAAAACCAGCGTCGCGTGCAGATTGTGGGACGGTACCTTGCGGCAACCGGCGGCGTGGGCGGCTGCGATGGCAGTGCATTGCGCGCGTTCGTCGTCCTTGGGCCACAGCGCGAAGAACAGGCGCTTTAACTTTTGGCCGGGGGCGCGGCGCGGGCTCATCGGCGCTTAGATGTAGTTGAACAGCGACAACTGTTGAACTTTAACGTAGGCTTGCTGGGCCGCTTGCAACGAGGTTTGTTGCAGATTGAATTTGGTCAATGCGTCGGCATAATCCAAATCGCCGATGTCCGAAGCGGTGGATTTGTTTTGCAGGATGTACTCCGTATTCCAACTGTCTTGGCTGTCCAGAGCATTGAGGCGGGCGCCGGCCGACGCGCGGATGGTGCCCATGCGCTTCAGCGTGGTATCCAGATCGTTCAACGACGCGGAGTTGGCCACGTCGGCCTTGAAATCCGTACTGAGTTTATCGATGGCCTGAAAGACGTTGTCTATGCTGCCCGCGGTTAAGGTTCCGGCGGCAACGGTACCGAATACCGCTTCGCCGGGATCGCCGTCAGTGATGGTGCGGCCGGGGCCTATCGTCAGCGTGCGCTGATTGGCGTCGCCGTCGTAGCTATAGCCGGAACTGTTGGAAAACGCCGGTGCGTCGGTTTTGTAGCCGGAGAATATGTATTCGCCGTTAGCGTTTTGGGTGTTGGCCAATTCCAATAAATGCTGGTTCAGTTCGTCGATTTCGAAGGCGATTTGCTTGCGGTTTTCCGCGGTGTTGATGTCGTTCATGCCTTGCACCGCCAGTTCGCGGATTTTTTGCAATACCTCGGTGGCGTTGTTTAGGGTGGATTCTTCCAGACCCAAGCGTTGTTTGGCAAAACCGATGTTGACTTGATACTGCTCGCCTTCCTTGATGTTTTGTTGCAAGTCTATGCCGGTCGCGGCGACGGCGGGGTTTTCCGACGGCGTCAGATATTTTTGCCCGGACGACAATTTCAGTTGAATGTCGTTTAGCTTAACTTGCTGATCCAACATTCGGTTGACGTTGGATTGCTGGTTCCAATAAGTCGAAATTCGCATCATACGCTCCGGACTATACCGCGTTAATCAGAGTATCGAACACCGAACTCGCTACCGACACCGCCTTGGCGGCGGCTTGATAGGCGTTTTGGAATTTGATCAGGTTGGCCGCTTCCTCGTCCAAATTGACCCCGGCCAAGGTTTCTCTGGCCTCAGTGGCTTGATTCAGCAGCACTTGCTGGGCGCTTACCCCGACTGCGGCACTGCTGGTTTTGGAACCGACGTCGGATACCAATTGCCCGTACACTTGGGTAAAAGTTTTCTTGCCGCCCAGCATGCTGGTTTTTTGCTCCAAGTCGGCCAATTGTAGGGCGATGCCGTTGTCGCCGGTCGAGCCGGCAGCCGAAGCCGCGGCGATTTGGCTGGCCGAAGTCAAGGCAGGATTGACTTTAATCGTGCCGGCGACGTTGAAATTCGGGGTGATTTCGAATGAATCGCCGACATTCAGCGAACCGCCGCTAAAACTGATGCTGAAGCCGTTGGCGGCCGACAAGGTCGCCAAGGACGCCGCGTTCAATCCACCGGTAGTGGTGTTATCGGTTAGATTGGTCAGACTGAACACGCCTGCACCGGTTACCTCCAAGCGGTAGGAGGCTCCCAGGTTAGCCGCCGAGGTCGGCGCCGAGAAACTGGCGGTCGCCACCAGCGCCGAGTCTTTGGTATGCGGAATTATCAAGGCTTGCGGAGTACCGAGCTCGAAAAATGCCACCCCGGTATTGCCGTTCGTGTCGTAGCCGGCGGCGTGCAGGTTGTTGAACTCGGTGGCAAACCCGGTCGCCAACATCCCCAATTGCGCCTGCGCCGGGTCCAAGACTTCGTTCCTAAAACGTAAATTGCCGTAAATCTCGCCGCCGGATAAGTATTTGGCTACCGAAACGCCGTTGATCTGCAGATCGGGATGATAAGGGTCGGTGCCATTGTCCTGCTGCGATAACGTAGCGGTATTGCCGGACATCACCAAGGGTTGGCCTTGGCCGACGAACACGCTGACCGTGCCGTCCTCCTGGTTGAGTACCGATATGTCGACCTTTTCGGCCAGCTTGGTTAGTAATACATCGCGTTTGTCCATCAGCTCGTTAGGCAACTGGCCAGCCGAAGCCTTGCCTATCGCGTCGCTGATTTGCAGATTCAGCTCGGCTATCGACGCGGCGTAACTGTTGACGTCTTTGACCGCTTGGGTCAAATTGGAATTGACTTGGCGCTGCAATTCGTTGAAGCGGGTGCTGAGCGTATTGAATTGATTGGTCAGGGTTGCGCCTTGTGCCAACATAACCTGGCGGGCGGCGAACGAGGTCGGATCGTTGGCGACGTCGTTGACCGAATCGAAAAACGCCTTCATCGCCGTCGACACGCTGGTATTGCTGTCGGCTAATACGTTGTCCACTTGCGAGGATAGGCTATGAAAACTATCCACTTCTTTGAACGCCGAGGAGCTGGCGCGTACTTGCCCGGTGATGAACTGGTCGTAGCTGCGTTTGATGTTGCTGACGTTGACGCCGCTACCCAAGTAACCGGAGCCTACATATTGCTCGGGGCTGGTTTGCAGTTCGGTGCGTTGGCGGCTATAGCCTTCGGTGTTGGCGTTGCTGATGTTGTTGCTGGTGACGTCCAACGAGCGTTGGAACGCTGCCAAACCCGAAAGTGCGGAGCCTAAAATTCCGATAGCCATAGATCCTCCTTACCCCGCGTTGGACTCGATGCCGGCGTCGAATTGGTTATGATAAATACGCATGATTTTTTGCGCATATTGCGGGTCGGTGGCGTAACCGGCTTTTTGCAGCTCTTGCACGTAGCGTTGGGCGTTGCCGGCATGTTGTAGCGCCGCGTCGTAACGCGGATTCGATTTTATGAAAGCGACGTAATCGTCGAAGCTTTCTTTAAACGAATCGTAGGAGCGAAAACCGGCCATTTGTTTGCGCGCCACCCCGCCGTCGAACTCCAGCGTGGATACCTGGGCTTGCTTGCCTTGCCAGCTCCTGTCCGCCTTGATGTTGAACAGGTTGTAGCTGCTTTCGCCGGCCCGGTTTTTAATCACCGATTGTCCCCAGCCGGTTTCCAAGGCCGCTTGCGCCACCAGGACTTTGGCGTCTACCCCTAACTCGTTGGCGGCTTGTTGCGCATGAGGCCACAATTCGGTCAAGAAACTTTGTTTGCTGCCGGAAACGGCGCTTGCGTCCCAGGCCGTTTCCAGCGCCGCCCAGTGATCGTCCAGCGCCTGTTGGCTTTGTTCCAGTTTATCCAGGCTGGCTTGCAGCCGGTTCAAACCGGATGTGTCCATGGGCCGGGCGAAATAATTGGGTTGCGCCTGCTTGACCTCGCCGCTGCCGCCGAAAGCCCGTTCCAAATAATCGCCGGCGTCCAATTTTTCGTCGGAATCCGCTTCGGATTGCGGCGACAATTGTTTAACAATCATGTCAGCCAGGCCGACGCCCGGTTTAGCGGCCAGGTGCATCGCCATCTGTTGGTCGTACATGTCTTGGTAAAACTCGCTTTGTTTGCTGTCCATGATGCTGTCCGCCAGTTTGGCCTGCCGCGCGCTTTTCAGCACCATGTTCAAAAAAATCGACTCGAACTGGCTGGCTACTTGTTTGATCGCTTCCGGCGATTGCTCGCGTGCGCCTTGTTTCAGTTTGGCCAGACCGTTGAAATCGGTATAAACCGAAGCGGTATCCGCGTTTAACATGGCTCCCCCTTATCGCACTCTGGGTTACGGTGAACTGTCCGGGTTAAATGACGATCAATTCGGCCCGCAACGCCCCGGCCGACTTCAAGGCTTCCAATATCGCCACCAAGTCGCTAGGCGCCGCGCCTACGCTGTTGACCGCCTGTACGATCTCGTCCAGCGAAATGCCCGGATTGAACACGAACATGTGATTGTTCTCTTCTTTTACCGAAATATCGGATTGCGGAGTTACCGCGGTTTGGCCTTGCGAAAACGGACCGGGCTGGCTGACTTGCGGATTTTCGTTGATGGTCACGGTCAAGCTGCCGTGCGATACCGCCGCCGGCTGGACTTTGACTTTGCTGTTAATGATGACGGTTCCGGTGCGCGAATTGACGATCACTTTGGCTGGCGCGTCGTCCGGAGACACGTTGATGTTTTCGATCACCGAGGCGAAAGAGACTCGTTGATTGGGATCGATGGGCGCGCGCACGCTGACGGAGGTGGCGTCGGTCGCTCTGGCGGTCTCGCCGCCCAATTCTTTGTTGATGGCTTCGGCTACTCGCGTGGCGGTGGTGAAATCGGCGTTATGCAGGTTGAACACCAAGTCGCTGCTTTGATCGAACGAGGTCGGCACGCTGCGCTCCACGGTCGCGCCATTGGGAATGCGGCCGACCAGCGGGTTGTTGACGGTGATTTTGGAGCCGTCCTGGCCTTGAGCGCTCAAGCCGCCCACCACCAGGTTGCCCTGGGCTACCGCGTATACGCTGCCGTCGGCACCGCGCAACGGCGTCATAATCAACGAGCCGCCGCGCAGACTTTTGGCGTCGCCGACCGACGATACGGTGACGTCTATGGCTTGCCCGGGTTTGGCGAAGGCCGGCAATTCGGCGTGTACGCTAACCACTGCGGTGTTTTTCGATTTCGGATTGGTATCGGCCGGCAAGGTGATGCCTAAATTGGCCGCCATGTTGCGCATGCTTTGCCGCACGAACAACGACGACACGTCGCCGGATTTATCCAAACCGGTGACGATGCCGAAACCGACCAATTGGTTGCTCCTGACCCCGGAGACCGAGGCCAAGTCTTTGATTCTTTCGGCATGGGCTTCCGGACCGGCGAGCGCTAACCAGGCGCTTAACGTGACATACAGTATTTTGAGCATGGTCCCCTCCAAACGCTTAACCGTCCGCATGTTTAAAACGGAAACAACGGGCTAAAGAAAAACCGGGCCAGCCAGCCGATTTTGCTGGAATCGGCCATGGCACCGTCGCCTTTGTACATAATGGTGGCGTCGGCGATTTTGGTGGACGACACGATATTGCCGGTGGAAATGTCGACCGGCCGGACGATGCCGGACAGGCGGACGTATTCGTCGCCGTCGTTCAACGCCACCCGTTTTTCGCCGCGTACCCGTAAATTGCCGTTGGGCAATACTTCCACCACCGTCACGCTGATGTCGCCGGTTAGCCTGTTGCTCTGGTCGGCCTTGCCTTCGCCTTCGAAGGTGGAACTGGCGGCGATGCTGGTTTTCAAATCATGTCCCAGCACAGCCTGGCTGGCCAAGCCGAACAACGTCGGCGCGGTGGCGGAAATCTGCGTGCTTTTGGAGGCATCCATATTGGCTTGCTTTTGGGCCTGAGTCGCTTCGGCCAACCTGACGGTCAGTACGTCGCCGACCCGGCGGGTTTTGATGTCTTCGAACAAACGAATGTCGTAACCTGCCTGGTAAATCGCGCCGTTGCGCTGGTCCGGCGGCCGTAAATCGGCCGGTTGCACCGGGGCAAAATCGGGATCGCGTTTCGGTAGGGTATCGCAGCCGGTCAGACTCAGCAGCGCTAAACCGGTTATCAGGAATGCTTTCATGGTGTTAAGCCTCGGCCTACAGTTGTTGGGTCACGAAGGACAGCATTTCGTCGGTGGTGGAAATCGCCTTGGAGTTCATTTCGTAAGCCCTTTGGGTTTCTATCATGTTGACCAGTTCTTCCACGACGTTGACGTTGGAGGTCTCCAACGCGCCTTGCTGGATGTAGCCCAATTCGTTTTCGCCGGGTATGCCGACGATGGGGGCGCCGCTGGACACCGATTCTCTGAACAAATTTTCTCCGACCGGTTCCAGTCCGGTCGGATTGACGAAATCCGCCAATTGCAGCTGGCCCACGTTGGTTGCCGCGGCGTTGCCCGGCTGCACTACGTTGACCGAGCCGTCGCGACCTATGCTGATGCTGATGGCGTCTTGCGGGATGGTGATATTGGGTTCTACGGTCAAGCCGCCAGAAGTAACCAGCTGGCCGGTGGAATCCAGTTTGAACGAACCGTCGCGGGTGTAGTTGATGTCGCCGTTCGGCATCAAAATTTGCAGATAACCGCGGCCGTTGATCGCCACGTCCAGAGAATTCTCGGTTTGCTGGATATTGCCCTGGGTATGCAGTTTTTCGGTGGCTACCGTTCTAACCCCGGTACCCAACTGCAAACCGGTGGGTAATTGAGTGTTTTGGGTGGTTTGCGAGCCGACTTGGCGAATGTTTTGATAAATCAAATCTTCGAACAGCGGCCTGACTTTTTTGAAGCCCGTGGTGTTGACGTTGGCCAAGTTGTTGGCAATCACCGCCATTCGCGTTTGTTGAGCGTCCAGGCCGGTTTTAGCCACCCATAATGCGCGCTCTGTCATGTTAACCTCCTAACTGACAAAATTTTGTCTTATCAGGAGTAATGCAGAAACTATACCATTTGCATCAGTTTGGCGGTGACTCCGGCGGTTTGATCGACGTTTTTCATGACTTTGCTTTGCAATTCGAAATTGCGAGCCAACTCTATCATTTCCACCATGGCCGACATGGCGTTGACGTTGCTGGCTTCCAAAACGCCTTGGGCGATGTTGACGTTGGCGTCCGGCCGGACCGGCGTGTTCGGGTCTTTCATGTGCATCAGGCCGTCTTGGCGTTTTTCCAGATTGTCGTCGCCGGGATTGACCAGTTTGATCCGGTCCACCAACACCAAGTTGGTCGCGTTGGTGCCTTGCGGAATGACGCTGATGGTGCCGTCGCGGCCGATTTCCACCTTTTGCGCCGGCGGGACGGCAATCGGTTGCCCCTGTTCGCCCAAAAGCTGCAAGCCGGCGCCGTTTTGCAACAAACCCTGCGGAGTTATGCGCAGATCGCCGGCCCGGGTATAGGCTTCGCTGCCGTCCGGGGCTTGCACCGCAAACCAGCCGTTGCCGTTGATCGCAATATCCAGCTCGCGGCCGGTGGTTTGCAAGCTGCCGGCGGACAAGTCGCTACCCGGTCTTTCGGTCATCGCGTAGACGCGACTGGGATAACCGGGGCCGAATGCCGGCATGGCGCGAAATTGTTCGAAATCGGCTTTAAATCCTACCGTCTGCGCATTCGCCAAATTATTGGAATTGGCGGTTTGCGCCATCAGGGTTTGCTTGGCACCGTTCATGGCGATGTATAAGCTACGATCCACGGCTTACCTCCTAAACGCGGTTAGATGTTCAATATCGCTTGCATAATGGTGTTTTCGGTCGTGATGGTTTTGGCGTTCGCTTGATAATGCTGCTGGGCGACGATCAAATTAACCAGTTGGGCCGACAAATCGACGTTGGAGCTTTCCAAGGCCCCGGACTGGATGGTGCCGAAGCTGTTGCCGCCGGCCTCGCCGCGGATCGGTTGACCCGAGTTGGCGCTCTCCGCCCAAGCGGTATCGCCAATCTTTGCTAGACCGTCCAGATTGGGAAAGCGGGCCATTGCCACTTTGCCTATGGTTTGCGAACCGCCGTTGCTGAAGCGGGCAAAGATGACACCCTCGTCGTCTATCGCAATGCCGGTCAAGCGTCCGGCCGGCAAGCCGTCTTGCGTCAATTCGTTGACGCTGAATTTTTGCTGGACTTGGGTGGAGCCGAAATAATTCATGGTGCTGATTTTGACGTCCGCGGCACCGGTCGCTGGTGTAATCACGTAATCTTCCAGCGCAAATTTACCGTCGGCAGGGTCGGTCAACTTGCCGTCCGAACCAAATGTCAATACGGCTGGGGTCGGCAACGCGCCTGACCCGGTTGCCGGTATGGTGGTGCCGAAGTCTCCCGCGGAAATAGCTGTTCTCGCGCCCGGTAAATCGTCCGGTTCACTCATGTAGTGATATACATTCCAAGAGGTGCCGCTACTGCCGGAAGTCACCGGGTTTTTGACGTAATAAGTCGTCAAGATGTGCGGGGATCCCAAGGAATCGTAAACCGTCGCGGAGGTTTGACTGTTATAGGTATTGGAATCGTCCGGATCGAAAGTCAACGCATTACCGTTAGAATCGACCGGCGAGGTATCGTCGGCATTTAGATTGAGGGTCAGGTTGACCGATTCGGAGGCGACCGGCAAACCGGTCAGCGTGTTGATGCGCACCGGTTGAGTCACCCCGGTACTGAAGCCGTCGGAAATCTCGGTGCCGTTGGGGGCGTAAACTAATAACGCTTTGCCCTGGTTGTTGACCAGATAACCTTCGCTATCCAACTTAAACTCGCCGTCCCGGGTGTAAGACAAATCGTTTACTTCGGTGGGGCTTTTCGCCATGATGAAAAAACCTTCGCCGCTGATCGCCATATCCAGGCTGTTGTCGGTAAAGTTCAGGTTGCCCTGGTTGAATTGCTGAGCCACGTTGGCCACTTTCACGCCGGCACCCGGAGTCGTGCTGGTGACGCCGCCTAGACTGGACGCGTAAACGTCGGCGAATTCGGAGCGGGATTTCTTAAAACCTACGGTATTGGCGTTGGCAATGTTGTTGCCGGTTACCGCCAAGTTGTTGGATGCGGCATTCAAGCCGCTTAATGCTGTCGCGAAACCCATGACACGCTCCTCGATTAAAGTATTTGTTTGATTTGATTAAATTTGACCGAACCCAATCCGCTCAGATTGACTTGCAGCCCGCTGCTGCCGCTGCCCATGGTCACGCTTTCCACCAAGGATTTGACGTTGGTGCTCAGTTGAGTGTTTTTGCCGTCTATCAATGCCTGAACTTGGATGTCGTAGACGCCTGGATTGGCCAGTTGACCGTCTTCGTCCAGACCGTCCCAGGAAAAATCGTTTTGCCCTGCGGCCAGATCGCCCAAATCGACCTCGCGCACGGTCGCGCCGGTTTGCGGATTTACAATCCTTAAACTGACCTGAGTGCTGCTGCTCGGGAGTTCGAAATTGCCGCTGATGGTGCCGCCTGCCGACAACACGCCCTGGTCGGTAGGGGCCAGTACGTATCGTCCTACCAGGCCGGATGCTTGTAACACCTGGCCGGAATTGATCGAATCGGCGAATTCCTTGAACGAGGTCTGTAAATCCTGTATGCCGGATACCGTGGCGAATTGGGCCATTTGTCCTAAAAATTCGCCGTTTTCCATCGGATTACTGGGGTCTTGATGCGTCAATTGGGTAGTCAACAGTTTCAAAAACTGCTCCTGTCCCAACGCTTGAGTTTGGTTGCCGCTGCTTTGGCTATTCGATGTGGTGGCAAGGCCTAAACTGTTAAAGGTATCTATCGCGCTGCTGGACATGATTCAGCCTCATTGACCCATTTTTAGAGTCTGCAGGATTAAGTTTTTGGCAGTATTGAGTACTTCTACGTTGTTTTCGTAAGCGCGTGACGCCGACATCATGTTGGCCATTTCCTCAACCGTGTTGACATTAGGTTTGTAGATGTAACCCAACTCGTCCGCCATCGGGTGTTGAGGCGCATATTCCATGATGGGCGGGGCCTGGCTTTCCACTACGCCCAGCACGTCGACGCCGCTGACGGCATCGTTTTTGTCCATGATGTTTTGCAACTCGGCGGCGAACACCGGTTGGCGGGAACGATAAACTTGGTCGAGGCTGCTGCTGACGCTGTTGGCGTTGGAAATATTCGACGCCACCAGATTCAAACGCAGGTTTTGCGCGTTCATACCGCTACCGGCAATATCGAAGATATTCAGGGACGACATGGTTATTCTCCGCGTATCGCCGACATCAAGCCGGCGAATTTGTTATTGATAAAACGCAAACTGGCTTGATATTGCACCGCGTTCTCGGCGTACTTGGCTTGCTCGACATGGGCTTCAACCGTATTGCCGTCTAACGAAGCCTGATGCGGATTGCGGTACAGCAAATCGGCCTCTAATACCGAATTGCTAGCCTCCATATGACCGACATTGGTTTTGTTGATGCGCGGTTCGGATTGCAGGGTTTGCTGCAGCACCGAACTGAAATCGAGATCGCGCGCTTTGTAATCCGGGGTATCGGCGTTCGCCAAGTTTGCGGCAAGGATTTCGCCACGCTGCTCGCGTAGCGATAAGGCTTGCGGATGTATGCCTAAAGCATTGTTGAAATTGATAGCCATGGTATGTACCTCCTGCTTTGCCAAGAGCACAGCATGGCTCATGCCAATATAAATTTTTCATTTGCTTTCAGTTAGGTATGGGGATATATGCCGCTCTAAGGCGTCAAGAAAATGCTGTTTTTCGCCAAGCGGCAAAAATTTTCCGCCGGCGGCAATCGTCAAGTTTTCGACGCGGGGGCTTAGTAGGTGTGGAGCGGTTTAACTGTCGGCCAGACTCATGTGCTATGCCGGCGAGTCGAAATGTCGGGCAAAAAAACGGAGCCTGCGGCTCCGTTTGCATACAGCGGTAGAGTTAGGTTTTAACGGATCAGACTTAAAAGCACCCCGGCGGCCACCGCGGAGCCGATGACGCCGGCTACGTTAGGGCCCATGGCGTGCATCAACAGGAAGTTATAAGGATTGCTTTCTTGGCCGACCTTATTCGCCACACGGGCGGCCATCGGCACGGCGGAAACCCCGGCGGCGCCTATCAAGGGATTGATAGGCGTGCTGCTGAAACGGTTCATGATTTTTGCCATGATCACGCCGCTGGCGGTGCCTATAGCAAACGCGACCGCGCCCAGGCCTAAAATTCCCAGGGTCTCCATGGTTAAAAACGCCTCGGCGCTCAATTTGGAGCCGACCGACAAACCCAGAAAAATAGTCACAATATTGATCAATTCGTTTTGCGCGGTTTTGCTCAGTCTATCGACCACGCCGCAGGCATTCATCAAATTACCCAGGCTGAACATGCCGACCAGCGGAGCCGCCGAAGGCAACAACAATGCGGTCAAGGTGATCAACATTAACGGAAACACGATTTTTTCGGTCTGGCTTACCGCCCGCAGTTGCTGCATTTCGATTTTGCGCTCCTCTTCGGTGGTCAAGGCCCGCATGATAGGCGGCTGAATCAAGGGGACTAACGCCATATAGGAATAAGCGGCCACCGCAATAGCGCCCAATAACTCCGGCGCCAGTTTGGAGGCTACGTAAATCGCGGTCGGCCCGTCCGCACCGCCGATGATTGCAATCGCGGCGGCTTGTTTTAGGTCGAATTCCATGCCCGGAACGATGTTTAACGCCAAAGCGCCCAACAGCGTTGCGAATATGCCGAACTGCGCCGCCGCGCCTAGCAACAGGGTTTTCGGATTGGCAAGCATGGGGCCGAAGTCGGTCATCGCACCCACGCCCATGAAAATCAATAGCGGAAACATCCCGGTCTTAACGCCGTAGTACAGATAATAGAGCAAGCCGCCTTCTTCGGTCATCCCGGCCACCGGAATGTTGCTGAGGACGGCGCCAAAGCCTATCGGCAGTAGTAATAAAGGCTCGAAACCCTTTTTAATGGCCAAAAACAGCAGCACGAAGCCCACCGCCATCATGGCGGCTTGCGAAGCCGTGAAGTTATAAAGGCCGGTGCTTTCCCATAACAGGTATAAATTTTCCATGAATTTGATTTACCCCGCGTTATAGGGTGACCAGCACATCGCCAACCGCCACGTTATCGCCTTGTTTAACGTTGACCGCGCTGACGATGCCCGCCACTTTCGCGCGAATTTCGGTTTCCATTTTCATGGCTTCCATGACTAAAACCACGTCGCCTTCGGAAATGTGCGCGCCGACATTGACGTTGACTTTTAATACCACGCCGGCCAAGGGGGAGACGACCACGCCGCTGCCGCTGATCATGGGCGGTGCCACGACTAAATCCGGCCCGGCCGGCAATGCCGAAACCGGCTGTATGGTGAGATTGCTACCGGCAGGACCGACCGCCACGTGGTAGGTGCGCCCGTCGACGTTAACGCTGTAGATTTCGGTCGGCCCGGCGGTGGCAGCTTGCGGCGCAGCCGGGGCTGTAGCGGCTTCTGAACCCGGAGCAGGCTCGAACGCACTCGGGTTGCCGCGGTTTTGCAAAAACTTCCAGCCAATCTGCGCGAACATGCCGTCGATCAAGGCATCCTCTTCGACGAAGGCCGATAGCTTAACGCCTTCCGCCGCCGCTTTGCGTTGGACTTCGGCGACCAGTTTGTCCATTTCCGGCTCCAGCAAATCGGCCGGACGACAAGTAATCGGCTCGGCACCGTCCAGTACCCGGGCTTGTAGCTCTGTATTCACCGGGGCGGGGGCGGCTCCGTATTCGCCTTTTAATACGCCGGCGGTTTCCTTGCTGATGGTTTTGTAACGCTCGCCGGACAGCACGTTGAGAACCGCTTGGGTGCCTACGATTTGCGACGTGGGCGTCACCAAGGGGAGGAAGCCCAAATCTTGCCGTACCCGCGGGATTTCGCGTAAAACTTCGTCAAATTTGTCGGCCGCCCCTTGTTCTTTCAGCTGGCTTTCCATATTGGTCAACATGCCGCCGGGTACTTGCGATACCAGTATGCGGCCGTCCACCCCTTTCAAGCTGCCTTCGAATTTGGCGTATTTTTTTCTGACCTCGCGAAAGTAAGCGGCAATTTTTTCGAGTTTGTTCAAATCCAGGCCGGTATCGCTGGCTTGGCCTTGCAAGCTGGCGACGATCGTTTCGGTGGGGCTGTGGCCGTAAGTCATGCTCATCGAAGAAATCGCCGTATCGGCGTTGTCCAGGCCGGCTTCTATCGCTTTGATGTAGGTTCCTACGCTCAAGCCGGTAGTCGCGTGGCATTGCATGTGAATCGGGATAGAAACCGCTTTTTTCAGTTTGGAGACCAGCTCGTATGCGTCATACGGAGTCAACAAACCGGCCATATCTTTGATGCAGATGGAGTGCGCGCCCATATCTTCGATGACGCGGCCCTGTTCCACCCACTTGGCTATGGTATGTACCGGGCTGGTGGTGTAGGAAATGGTACCTTGCGCGTGAGCGTCGGTTTGCAACACGGCTTTAACGGCCCGCTCGATGTTGCGCATGTCGTTCATCGCGTCGAAAATGCGAAATACGTCGATACCGTTGACTACGCAACGCTCTACGAATTTATCGACGACATCGTCCGCATAGTGCCGGTAGCCCAAAATGTTTTGGCCGCGAAACAGCATTTGCTGGCGGGTATTAGGCATGGCTTTTTTCAGTAAACGCAGGCGCTCCCAAGGGTCTTCCCCCAAATAGCGGATGCATGCATCGAAAGTCGCACCGCCCCAAGACTCTACAGACCAATAGCCGATTTGATCGATATCAGCGCAAATCGGCAGCATGTCTTCGATACGAAAACGGGTTGCCAACAGCGATTGGTGGGCGTCTCGCAAGACGACCTCGGTTATGCCTAAAGGTTTTTTTACCTTTGCCACGCGTGTTTCTCCTATTCGTGGGATGGGGCTAAGCTGTCTCGCAGCAATATCCAAACGATAAAACGGCGGAATTATGAACGTATCTGAAGACTTACTTCTCTTTCTTCAGATATTTATTCCGATATTGATGGACGGCCGCGCTAATGGCCGCAATAGTGCCTAAATCCTCGCCATGATGCGAGCCGGCATGCCGGCCGGCCGGCATCTCCGGAAAGAATTTTAGGATCAAGGCCGACATGGTTTTAATAGCAACGATTAACATCGCCAAAAAGGCGTAGACCATGCCCATGCCGATCAGCATCAGTTCAATTCCGGAAGACATGAGTTCATTCATTGCAGCAGACCAAAAAATTAGTTCTTTGGCATTATCCCCAAAAGCAAGTGATTAAACAATCTTAAGCCTTGTCCAATCACGCTTGCGCCTGAAAAAGAGATCAGCCGCGACCCGTTTGCGCATTTTCGAGCCGACGTGATTCAGGCCTTTGCGCACCGGATGGTCGATACAATGCAGGACGGCGATCTGGGAATTAACGGTCTCAGTGGCTTCCGTCACGGTTGCTATAACGATTGTTGTTTGAGAAAGTCATACGCCAGTATGCCGGCACGGATTTATTCTGGGCCGCCAAGTCCGATGAGGAGATTCGGCAATGGGTGGGAAATGGGGTGGATAAACGGATTGCGATGCGTCAGACCGCTACTGTGACCGGTGCAAAAATCAAACAGGCCCGGTTACGGTTGGGCCTCACTCAAACAGACCTGGCGAAATTGGTTGGATGTTTCCGAAATCACCTTTCCAGCGTCGAAACGAGTGCCAGCTTGCCTAGTAGATCGTCCCATTAATTAGGTTACAGGTTTATCCTGAATTGTCAGGATCCTCCTATTATTCTATTGGCGGGTGATCATGGGACGTAAAAGTGAGCGAGCGGCTCTGGTATTGACCGATGAACAAAGGTGCAAATTGTCTGAACTGGCAGACTCGCGTACGGCGCCGGTGCGGGAAGTGGAGCGGGCCGGGGTGCTGCTGAAGTACGCACAAGGTCTGTCGATCAGCGAGATTCAACGGCAATTGCACGTGAGCCGGCCGACGATTGATAAATGTATCGACAAGGCACTGGCGGCCGGCGTTCAGGCAGGGCTGAAAGATGCCTATCATCGCCCTCGCCCGCCCTAGATTACTGAGGAGGCTAAGGCCAGGGTGGTCAGTATCGCTTGCATCCAGCTGAAGGAACTGGGGCTGGCCGCGGAATTGTGGAGCCTCTCGGCCTTGGCACGCTATGTGTGCGAACACGCGGAGTCGGCAGGGTTCCCGCGGCTTGCCAGGGTCGGTAAAAGTACGGTTTGGCGGATTCTCGACGAGAACGAACTGAAGCCAATCGCCCGGATTTCGTGCAGGCCCAGTGCTGGGTGACGCTGGGGGTCAGTGTGCCGGGCCATGGCAAGGCCAAATTGGTGTTGCCGATGTTGTCACGCCTGGTGCCGGACACCGGTAACCGGAATAAATTGACCATTGCACTGGCTTTGCTGCGGGTGTTGGCGCCGGCACGGCTGCTATGCGATTCGTGGTTCATGCGCGCTCGGCTGGTCTTGCCGTTGCTGAGCCGGGGGATCCAGGTCATCGCTCAGGCCCGCATCGATACCCGTTGTTTTTGCCGCCCGATACGACCGGACTTGCCGGCCGTATCGGGCGGCCGCACAAATACGGTCAACGCCTGACGGCCGAAGCGATTGCCGGCTTGCCGTTGTGAGAGCGGTCGTTAACGCTGCACGGCAAACCCCAAAAGCTGCGGCTACGGTCGGCAGTGGCCTTGGCCCGCTTTCTGAAAGACGCGCCGGTGCGGGCCGTCTGGTGCGAGTTTTACGACGACCGGAAACAGACTTGGGCGAAGCCCCGCCTGCTGCTGGCCACCGAAACGGCGTTATCGGCCTCGGCCATTCTCGAACTGTATTGCTCGCCGTTGGGGCATCGAGCCCTTGTTTCATCATCTGAAACGCTGCTGGGGCATTAGCAATCTGTGGCAACAGTCGCCACCGTGCTGGAAACCTGGATGCAAATTCGCTCCACCGCTTGGACGCTGGCACAGTTGTTGGCTTTGGCCGTCGACGAGACCTTCCCGCCACGTGAAATTGCGCCCTGGCGCGAAGGGCATCCCTTGACGGCGGGTCTCGTCGCGCAAGGGTTGCGGATTGAATTTACAGGACTTGCCTTTCGCGACGGTTTTGACCCGAAGTCGCAAAAATTCAGTGTCCCAGAACAGCGCGGCGCCTCTCGATTGTCGCCTTGACCAGTTGGTCTCACGAAAATACGCGGGTCCATCGCTACGCGGCCCCTTCGTCTTTAGGTCAAGCTGGCGCGGCGCGGCCAGTGCTGTGTCTAAAGTCGAGTAATGTTGATGCAATTTGCCTACAAAGTGCCTACACAAAACATACAAGCAACAAAAAAGGCCTAGGTCGTTAAACCTAAGCCTTTGATTTATTTGGTAGCGGGGGCTGGATTTGAACCAACGACCTTCGGGTTATGAGCCCGACGAGCTACCAAGCTGCTCCACCCCGCGTCAACTCGATACATTATACATAATATATCGGTAATATCAAGCAATAGCTATTCATGGGCTACGAAGCGTTTGCGCTCTTCCGCACTACGGCCTAACGCCTTTGCCAGCCAAGGCGGCGGGGCGTCAAATACTTGCTGGAATTCGCGCAATTGTTCTTCCGCTTCTATAGCGTCCGGTACTTTAATCGGATAAATATCCGCGCGGATTACCTTGGCTGCGGCCGGGCCGCCGATGGATTGTACGAACAGCACGTGGCAATCTTTGATTAGATTGGCGCGGAATAGATTACGGTCTTCGGCGCTGTCCGCTTCAATCGTCGAACGGATGTCGACCAAACGGTAATCCGTGCGAGACAATTGGTAGACCAAAAACCGGATACAAGAACCGAAATGGCCGTTTAGCCCGGCTCCCGCGTTGGAAGCAATGGCTACCCGAATGGATTCCGGCATGTCGCCTTCTTTGTAAGGGTGTACTTGGGGTAGTCCTTCGTCGCCTTCTTCTTCGCCCCACAGGTAGCGTACCGCGAGTTTGATGTTGGCCAAGCCTATGCCTATGTCTTCGCCGTCTTCCTCGCCGTCGTGACTGCCGATTCCGGTTTTCAGATTGGTAACCGTGATGGTTTTAAGCCTTTCGTCGGACAAGGGGCGGCCGACTTTTTCGTGCAAAATGTCGATCAGTTCTTGAACGCCCACGCCGGGCAATACGCGCGAGGCCAACGCGATACGCAACGCCAAATCTCTTGATAGTTGAGTCATGTTCTCACCGCTAAAGGTTGTGATGTTCCTTCCAGCCGGCGTAGCCGCCGGCCAGACTGTAGACGTGCTTGAAACCGAAATCGCAAAACATTTCCGCTAGATGTTCGCTGGCGTGGCCGTAATAGCAGTAAATCAGCATGTGTCGATTTTTATCGGCTTTGCGCAGCAGGCTGTCGCGTAGCTGTTCGTGCACATGCATGGCTTGATCGATATGTCCGGCACGATAGTCCTTGAGTTCGCGGCAATCCAGAATCGCCGGGCCGTTGGCGTTTATCAGCTCCACCGCTTCGGCGGCGGAAACGGTTTTGAACGGTTTCATACGTTGACCTTTGATGGTACTGATCTTATACCGGGCCGACCGCCGCGGATTTTTTCACGACGACGGTTTTGCTCATGGCTTCGTCGAAGCTGATCGGCGCGGATTTGATCTTAAAGCTTTTTGCCGCTTCGTACATGGTGACGACTTTATCTTCGGCCGATTGGCCTTTCAAGTCGGCTTTTTCGATATAAAGCAGTTCCAGGGTGTCGTTCCAAATCATGCCTTCGCGGAAAGGCAAAAATTTAAACAATACGCCTTCCAATTCCACTTGCATGGGTTCGGCAATGTTTTCCACATAGAACAAGGTCAAGGTATCCGGACTCAAAGCACTTTTGTATTTTTCAACGAATACCGGTACGTGTTGCAATTCGTCGAATAGGCCGTTCAAAAAAATGAATTTTTCGCTGTTAGCCAAGATTGCGGTTTGATGAAGCAATAATACCGGCGGTTTACGGTCGGTGGTAGAGCCTTCGCGGTAGCCGCCTTCGATCAATACCAAATCGCCGCGATAAGCGGTAACGCCTTTCTCGCTGGTCTGACCTAACACGTTTGAGATGAAAGTGAGGCCTTGTTTATCGTAGCTTTCAAGTAGCATGAATAGTCTCCTGATTAAAAATTCGGTTGGTAACTGGATTGCCGTGTTCGGCGTGCGAGCGGCTGTTAATCGTCGTCATCGTCGTCGTCATCATCGTCTACTTCGATACGACGGCGTTTGACTTTGGCCGGGTCTGCGGTAATTTGCCGATAAATTTCTATGCGATCCCCTTCTTTGATGGGGCTGTTTAATTTGGTTAATTTGCCGAAAATGCCAACTTTTTGAATGTCCAAATTAATATGCGGATATTGCTTGAGCATGCCGGACAGTTCGATGGCTTGCTGTACCGTGGCATCGTCCGGTACTTCCAATTTGACCCATGTTTGCCGGTCCGCTTCTGCGTAACAAACACCAACGTTCATTGAAAACTCCTAACTGGCCGGATTTAAGAAGTGGCTTGTTGTTCGGCGATGGTTAAATTTTCGACGCCGGAATCTTTTTTGGCTTCGGCTTTTTTATCCAGCAGGCGCTTGGCTGCGACTAAAAAGCCCAACATGATGAAGCCTCCCGGCGGTAAGGCCATCAATAAAAAACCTTTGTATTCCGGAATCACGGTGAATTCCATGAAACGAAAGCCCTCGCCGAGCAACACGGATGCGTTTGCGAATAAGGTGCCGGCGCCGCTCACTTCCCGTAGCGCTCCCAATACCACCATGGCTAAGGTGAAACCGATGCCCATCATCAAGCCGTCCCACATCGAAGGCATTAAAGCTTGTTTGGAGGCGAAGGCTTCGGCTCGGCCTAGAATGACGCAGTTGGTAACGATCAACGGAATAAACAAACCCAACACTTTGTGTAATTCGTGCATCCAGGCATTCAGCGAAATATCCACCAAAGTGACCAGAGCGGCGATCAGCAGCACGAAAATGGGAATTCGAATTTCCGCAGGAATCAAATGACGGCTGGCGGATACCGCGCCGTTGGAAGCCACCATCACGGCGGTGGTAGCCAGCCCCATGCCGAGACCGTTAGTTGCGGTGCCGGTGACGGCTAACAGCGGGCAAAGCGCCAGGTTCTGCGTCAGGATCACGTTGTTGTGCCACAGGCCGTCAGAGGCGATTTTCCGGTAGGATGCGGATAAGAAATTCATGTTCGTCTCCCGATAGAAATTGCAGGGTATGCGCGATTACGGCTTATGCGGAGCCAACAGCTCCTGCTGGTGACTGCGGTAGAAATCCAAACCGCGTTTGATGGCCTGCACGACTTTGCGCGGTGTGATAGTGGCCCCGGCAAATTGGTCGAATACCCCGCCGTCCTTTTTGACGGCCCATTGGGTTACCGTTAGGTTGTCCAGCGATTTGCCGTTAAAGCTCAGTACCCATTTGGATTTACTCAGTTCGATTTTGTCGCCTAGCCCCGGCGTTTCTACGTGAGAAATGACTCGCACGCCTAAGATTTCGCCGTTTTTATCGACACCCATGACCAGATAAATAGGGCCGGCGTAACCGTCCGGCGCGACGAATTTAAAGCACGCCGCAGTCAAATTGCCTTGTCTCTTTGCCAAGTACACCGTGGTTTGCTCAGCGCCTATGTTGGCTTCGGCGGACGGCAAGCTTACGGTGTCCGCCAGCAAATCGTTATCGTATAAATCTGCAGGTACCACTTCTTCCAAGCTGGCTTTCAAATCTTCTTCCAAACGCAGCTTGATGACGTCACGGGTCGCGAAATCGGCTACGCCTAGCAATAAGCTGCCCAGCAATGCAAATCCCGCCAATACGCCGGCTTGATACTTTAATTGCGGGCGTAGTCGTTCCAAGTTTTCGGGTTCAAGAAATGCTTTCAGCTTTTCAGACAATATTTTGACAGTCGTCGCCGAATCGATCGCCGATTCGCCGGATGCAGTGTCAGGCGCAGGCTCTGAACTCATGGCTTTCCTCAAGATTGGCTGATGTCGATCGGTCTGCCGTTACGGTAGCGGCCGTAAATGCGCGGACGAACGTAATGGTCTATCAACGGTGTGGTGGCGTTCATCAATAGAATCGCAAACCCGCTACCTTCCGGGTAGCCGCCCCAGGTACGGATAATGAAAATCAAGATTCCGCAGCCCGCGCCGAATAGCATTTGGCCTGCCGGTGTATTGGGAGAAGTGACGTAGTCGGTGGCGATGAAGAAGGCCAGCAGCATGATCGCACCGGAGTTCAGGTGTGCCCACGGTCCCAGGTAGTGGCTGCTGTCTATCCAGTGAAATACAGTCGATAAAAGCGCTATGGAGGCCAACAGCGCAACCGGTCCATGCCACTGAATTACCCGTTTGTACAGCAGCCACAAGCCGCCGCCCAGCACCAGCAGGCTGGAGGTTTCGCCGAAGCTGCCGCGTTCCCAGCCGATAAAGGATAAAAAGCCGTTATAGTCAGATAAAGAGCCGGGTAAGGTCAGATGATTGGAGAAGCCGGTTTTGACCGCGCCCAGCGTGGTTGCGCCGGTGACGGCGTCGGCGCCGGCGTTGCCGAAAGTAATCGCTAAGCTATCGATGGGGCCTGGGCCAAAGAATAGCGGATTGACGTTTACCCAAGTCGTCATCTCGATAGGAAAGGAAATCAACAAGGCGACCCTGGCCAGCATGGCCGGGTTGAACAAATTTTGGCCCAAGCCGCCGTACACTTGTTTGCCCAATACGATGGCGATGGCCGAGCCGGCTACGCCTATCCACCATGGCGCCCAAGGCGGCAAGGTCATGGCGACCAACAAGCCGGTCAAAATTGCCGAGCGGTCGCGTAAAAAAGGCGCGGCTTCCACCCCTTTCATTTTCAAGCACATTGCCTCGAACAGCAGCGCCGAGCCGATGGTGGCCGAGCAAAGGTAAAGCGCGGGGAAACCGAATAACAGTAAACCCCAGGCAGTAGCCGGCACCAAGGCGATGATGACTAGGCCCATGATTTCATCGACGCGGCGCACCGCGATGACGTGCGGGCCGCTGACAGGCTTTATGCTCATAAGCTTTCCTCGGTAACTTTGGTCGCTTCGGTGGCTTTGGCCGCAGCGGCAGCCGCTTTAGCGGCCTCTTGCTGGCGTTGACGCTCGGCTCTGGCTTCGGCGGCTTTGCGGGCTTCTTCTTCCTGCTGCAAGCGGATGCGTTCCATACGTTGATTGCGGTCGTCGACCAAACGCTTGGTTTGCTCGGATTTATGTTCCATCTGCTGGCGTTTGTATAATTCGCCGGAAGCGTATTTGAAGTAGTGCACCAACGGGATGTTGGACGGACAGACGTAAGAACAGGTGCCGCAATTGATGCAATCCTTGAGGCCCAGGTCGACTGCAGCGTCCAGTTGGTTGGCTTTGATGCGGCTAGCCATTTCCAAAGGCAACAATCCGACCGGGCAAGCGCCTACGCAGGTTGAGCAACGAATACAGGGCTTGACGTCCGGGGTTTCGATTTCTTCGGCCGCCAGCGCAAGAATACCGTTGCATGCCTTGACTACCGGCACGTCGGCTCGCGGCAGAGCGTCGCCCATCATGGGGCCGCCCATGATCAACCGCGAAATGGCCGCCTTGTCGGTATCGCAATAGGCCAGCACCTCGGTCATCAAGGAGCCGATCAACACTTCCACGTTCTGCGGTTTGCCGACAGCGCCGCCCGATACCGTCACTACCCGGCTGATCAAGGGCTGTGCCAAGCACACGGCTTTGAATACCGCATAGGCCGTAGCAACATTGTGGATGACCACGCCTATGTCGGTGGCGCGGCCGTCGGCCGGAATTTCCCAGCCGGTCAGATAGCGCAGCATTTGCCTGTCCCAGCCCATGGGGTAGCGGGTAGGGACTTGTCTTACGGTAATTTCCGGATAGGCCGCGCAGGCGAGGGTCATCGCGTCGTAGGCTTCCTGTTTGTTGTCCTCGATGCCGATGATGGCGGCCGGAGCGTTCATGCCGCGCAGCATCAAGCGGATGCCGGTCACGATGTCGGCGGCGCGTTCTTGCATCAGCCTATCGTCGCAGGTCAAATAGGGTTCGCATTCGCCGGCGTTGATCAGCAAGGTATGGATTTGGTTTTTACGGCCTAAATCCAATTTAACCGCGGAAGGAAATACCGCGCCGCCCAAGCCTACCACGCCGGCGGCGCCTACCCGCATGCAGATCTCTTCGGGCTGCAATTCGAACGGGTCGACGGGAATTTGTAGTGGCACCCATTCGTCCAAGCCATCGGTCTCTATGACGATGGTGCGAATAGGCAATGCGGAAGGATGAGGCGCCGGGTAATCCAGCACGTCGGCGATCAGGCCGGAACTGGGCGCATGCACGGGTGCGGAAATAGTACCTTGGCTGTAAGCCAGCAATTGTCCTTTCAGTACTTTTTCGCCCACCTTGACCAGAGGTTCCGCCGGTTTGCCGACATGTTGCTGGACCGGGATGTATAAGCGCTTGGGCAACGGCATGCCCTGTGCGATAGGGACGCCGGAGGTTTCCACTTTGTGCTCTTCGGCATGGATGCCGCCGCGCAGTCTCGGGTTTTCGAACAAGGACAACATAGGCAGTCTCTCCCGCTTAGGCGGCCAACAGAGGTTTCGGCCAGCGCCAGTCGCGCAACGTGACTTCTACGGGATGCATTTGCAGGCATTCGGTTGGACATACGTTGACGCATTTTTCGCAGCCTATGCAGGCGTCGGCCACCACGGCATGAATTTGTTTGGGAGCGCCGACGATGGCGTCGGTAGGGCAGACTTTGAAGCAACGGGTACAGCCGGTACAGGTTTCCTCGCTGACGCGGGCAACCATGGGCTCTTGATCTTGGGTTTGGCTCAAATCGACTTCCACGCCCAAAAGCTTCGCCAACTGTTCCACTAGCGGCGTGCCTCCGGGCGGACACAGCGTTACCGGAGCGGCGCCGGATACTACCGCTTCCGCGGCGGGTCGGCAGCCGGGAAATCCGCATTGCCCGCATTGTGAGCCGGGCATCATGGCTTCCACTTGTTCCACCAAGGGATCGGACTCCACTTTCAAATACTTTGCGGCGATACCTAGGCTCAAGCCGAGCAAGAGACCCAAGGCTGTCAGAATGGCGATTGCGGAAAGTATGTACATGGTCGGTCAGTGTCCGTTAATTGTTCATGCACGCGCTTACTTGGTATACAGACCTGCGAAGCCCATAAAGGCCAAGGAGAGTATGCCGGCTGTGATGTATGCGATCGGCGTGCCGGAAAAAAGTGCCGGTACAGCCATCAACGCTAAGCGTTCACGGAGACCGGCAAATAGCACCATCACCAGGGTAAATCCTAACGCCGCCCCAAAGCCGAACAGCAAGCTTTGGACGAAGTTGTAATGTTCTTGAATGTTCAGCAAAGCAACCCCTAACACCGCGCAGTTGGTAGTAATCAGAGGCAGGAAGATGCCTAACACCTGATACAATACCGGACTGGTTTTGTGGATCACCATTTCGGTAAATTGCACGACTGCGGCGATTACCAGAATGAAACCGAGTACGCGTAAAAAACCGATATCGAACGGGATAAGCAAACGGTGTTCCACTACCCAGCTGGCGGCCGATGCCAAGGTCAATACAAAGGTCGTTGCCAGTCCCATGCCCAGAGCGGTATCCAATTTATTGGATACGCCCATGAAGGGGCATAAGCCCAGGAATTTGACCAGTACTACATTGTTGACCAGTGCGGTACCCAGAATTAGCAGAAGATATTCACTCATTGCTGTATCGCGTTGTGTTTTGCTATACCAGCAGCATCATCCATGCCAACAATATTTGTAAGGTTTAAACAAGCGAATTCGGGCGCGGATAGGGCGCGCAACGCGACTTTTGGTGCATTTGAGCCTGTGTTAAAGGACACATAAGCCGGCAAGAGGCGCCGATCTTTGTAGTAAATGCGACAAACACGCTAAATTCCCTGCGGGGATATTCATTCGGAATTGTCGGATAAGATTCATTTTTAAGATTGGCGTTTTATTTGCTAGTTTAATTGGCAGTTACGCATTAGGTAATGAGACGATCAGCATGAAAAATCCACCGCCCAAAGAATTAGAAGTTAGCGTCGGTACCGAGCTTGAATCGGCACTTTCGCCCTTGATAGCGCTTGCCCGAGAAGAAATAGTCCAACTCAATTCGTCAAAAACCTTGCCGTTTTCTTTGTTCGTTAAAGCCGTAGAGCAGGCACCGGTGGCGATTTCCATTACCGATAAAAAAGCCAACATCCTATACATCAACGACGCGTTCACCGAGGTGACCGGATACCGGGGTGACGAAATATTGGGCGAGAACGAATCGAAACTATCGGATAAATCCACGCCGCGCCAGGTGTATTACGATTTGTGGCACACCATATCCAGGAAGAAAGTCTGGAACGGCCGCCTGATTAATCGGCGCAAGCAAGGCGAACGTTATCTGGCCGATCTGACTATCGCCCCGATGTTGGACGAAAACGGGGCGATCAGTCATTACATCGGCATGCACCGCGACGTGACGCAAAGCCACCACGTCGAGCAACAGCTGAACAACCAAAAGAAGCTGATCGAGTCGGTGATTAACGCTTCGCCGGTGGCCATGGTGGTGTTGAACAGCGAGCACCGCATCATCCTGGACAACCAAGTCTATAAAATGCTGATCAGCGAATTAGGCCACGCCGAACCGGCGTTGTTCTTTCTGGATGCGCTGCAACAAGAGATGGGCGACATCTGGCGGGCGCAAGACGACGGCAGCCGGCGCGGATTTGCCAATCGCGAAGTGAGGGTGGAAGGCATCGGCCGGCGCGGCACCCGCTGGTTTGCCTGTTCCGGCAATTGGTTTAGCGAAAACGATACTCAGGCCGACAAATTCTTTCTACCGCAAACCAGCGACTATCTACTCCTCAGTATCAACGACATCACCTCACAACGTCGGCAGCAAGAAAAACTGCAATTGCAGACCTTGCGCAACATGATGGCGGAGGAAGAACATATCCGCAGCATCCGTGAAACCCTGCTCGGGGCGATGCATAAGATTCGGCAGCCGGTGAATCAGATCAACGCCGCGATTCAATTGATGGCGCAACGCAACGACAGTCAGCATCAACCGCTGAAAGAATTATTGAATCAAGTGCACCAGATGGGCGAAGAAACCTTGGCGACTCTGCAACGTTGCGTACCCGAGATTCCCGAATCGGCGGTGATTCCTGTCAATTTGAACCAACTGTTACACGAAGTGGTTTTACTATACAGTCAGAAGTTTCTAGCGAACGGCATTGTGATCGATTGGCTGCCCAATCCCATCTTGCCTTCGGTGCTGGGAGCGGAGAATAAATTACGTATGTTGTTCAAATTGCTGATCGATAATGCCGTCAACGCCATTAACCGGACAAGCTGTAGCGAGCGCACCATCAAAATTGCCACCGCAACCGAAAAAGATTGGGTTTGCGTGACCATTGCCGACAGCGGACCCGGTATTCCGCCCGAACAACGCAGCAAAGTGTTCGAGCCGTTTTTTACCACCAATCCTCAACACCTGGGCGGCGTACAAGCCGGCATGGGCTTGGTGATGGTGCGGGAAATCGTGAGCCAGCACGGCGGGATGATTGAAATAGATGCTGCTTATTTAAAAGGCTGTTGTTTTAACGTCAGTTTTCCTAGCCATCGTTACGGAGAGAAGGTGGACATTCATGAGTGATCGTTTGCTTCTGGTCGAGTCGGAGCTGGATACCCTGTACCTTGTCAGTCAGGTTCTCAACAGCACTCACGATCTCAGGACCAAACTAAAAGGAATTCTGGAAATACTGCATAAGCGCTCGGGGCTGCACTTCGGCATGATCACCCTACGGGATATCGACGACGACAGCATGAGCATCTGCGAAATTTACGGGGAAGGCATAGACCGGTCGGTACGCTATCAACCCGGCGAAGGTTTGGTCGGCGCGATTTTGGACGAAGGCAGCACCATTGTGGTGGAACGCATAGCCGACGAGCCGCGCTTTCTTAGCCGGCTCGGCGTTTACAACCCGGATTTACCGTTCATCGGTTCGCCGTTATCGATAGAACAAGGCGAAGTTGTCGGCATTTTGGCGGCCCAACCCTGCGTGGCGACTTTTTTGGGCGAACGGGCGCGCTTCCTGGAGATGGTCGCAAACTTGATTGCACATAGCGTCAATATGCTGCGCGTCATGGAGCGCAAGCAAAACGAGTTGACTAACGAGCGCGATTTTTTAAAACAAGCCTTGGTGAAAAACTACCGGTTCGAAAACATCATCGGCCACTCCGAGCCGATGCTGAAAGTATTCGATATCATTCGCCAAGTCGCCAAGTGGCATACCACCGTTTTGATTCGCGGCGAATCCGGTACCGGTAAAGAGGTAGTTGCCAACGCGATTCACTTTAACTCCACCTGCGCGAACGGTCCGTTTTTAAAGCTGAATTGTGCCGCATTACCCGACACGTTGTTGGAATCGGAACTATTCGGCCACGAAAAAGGGGCATTCAGCGGGGCAATCGGTCAACGCAAAGGCCGCTTCGAACTAGCCGATAACGGCACCTTGTTTTTGGACGAAATCGGCGAAATCTCCGCCTCGTTTCAGGCCAAACTATTACGGGTATTGCAAGAAGGCGAGTTCGAGCGGGTCGGCGGCGTTAAAACCATCAAGGTCAACGTCCGCATCATTGCCGCGACCAACCGTAATCTGGAACAGGACGTCGCGGAAGGCTCGTTCCGCGAGGACTTGTATTACCGCTTGAATGTGATGCCGATTAACATGCCGCCGTTGCGCGACCGCATCGAAGATATTCCCGACCTTGCCAACTTCCTGCTGAATAGAATCTCCAAACAACAGGGTGGAAGGCCGCTGGAAATCAAGGAAAGCGCCTTGCGCATACTGATGAAACACGGTTGGCCCGGCAACGTCAGGGAGTTGGAGAATCGCCTGGAGCGTGCGGCCATCATGAGCGCGAACGGCGTCATCGACAGAGACGTCATCATTAGTACCGGTTTGGAAGACGAAATCGGGGTGAGCCGCCCTCAAGCTACTGTCGCGCGGGTGGTCAATCTACACGATAGCGACATGGACGAGCGTGAACGAGTCATCGCCGCTTTGGAACAATGCGGCTGGGTGCAAGCCAAAGCCGCCCGTTTGCTCGACATGACCCCGCGGCAAATCGCTTACAGGATTCAGACTCTGAATATCAGCGTCAAGCAAATCTAATCCGCTGAATCACTGAAAAAATGCGGCACCGATTCGATGTTTAACGCATCGGTGCCGCTTTTGCTCGACAATTGCCGAAGTCTTTCGTCCGCGTGCAAATGCCGAACAAGCCGCTTGGTTACCGGCGAATGACGTTAGCGCCCGGGTTATAAACCAACCACGCCGCCGTCTTCACGGCTGATGACGATGGTCGAGGAACGCGGGCGCGGGCCTGCAGGGTCCGCAACTACCGTCGCCTCGCCGGGGTGACGGTAAACGGCGCCGTGATCCGGCCAGTTACTGGTAAAGCCGGTGCCGGCGCTGGAACGATCGCCCGGATGTTGGAAGTTGACGAACAGGTTTTTGCCGTCCGGGGTCGAGACCACTCCGGTAACTTCCTGATCGTTAGGACCGACCAAAAAGCGTTTGATTTCGCCGCTGACCGGATTAGCCGCCAGCATCTGGTTGGCGCCGAAAGGTCCGGACAATTGCTGCGAACCGCTCATGTCGGTCTGAATCCATAGTATGCCGTTTTGGTCTATCCACAGTCCGTCCGGACTGGCGAAGATGTTGTCTTGAGTCAGCGCGGGGCCGCCTTGTTCCGGCAACACCTGGCTGTCGGATTCGGTACCGCCCAACACGAAGATATCCCACTCGAATTTGGTGGCCCACGAGCGGTTGCCTTGCTCGCGCCAACGGATGATGTGGCCGTAGGGATTAGGGCCGCGCGGATTGGCGGCGTCGATGTTGCCGGCGTTGCGGCTGGCGTTGTTGGTCATGGTCATATAGACTTCGCGGGTTTGCGGATGCACCGCGCCCCATTCCGGTCTGTCCATTTTGGTGGCGCCGACCACGTCGGCCGCTAGACGGGTGTTGACCAGTACGTCGGCCTGATCGGCGAAGCTCACGCCTTTGACAAACGCCGCAGCCTGGAACGCCAAATCGTTGATGTCCAAAGGCAACCATTCGCCGCTGCCGTCTTCGTTGAAGCGCGCCACATACAAGGTACCTTGGTCGAGGATGTCGCCGTTGACGTGTTTGCTATAGCGCGCCTTGGTGACGAATTTGTAGACGTATTCGTTTTGCGAGTCGTCACCGCAATAGAACACGACCGGTTGACCTAATTGCGGCGGCGCTACGATGCAACCTTCGTGGGCAATACGGCCCATGGCGGTGCGTTTTTTCGGCGTGCTGTTGGGATTGAACGGATCGATCTCTACGACCCAGCCCTGACCGTTGGGTTCGTTGCGGTAATCGTCGACAGCGGAGTCCGCTTTCACCGAAGCGTCGAAACGAATGTACTGGTCGGCGTCGCCTTGCGCGCTTTCCCAGCGGTAACGGCCGTTACTGGTCGATACGCCGTAACGGCTGTGTTCGCGCGGCAGGCCGGTTTTGTTGACGAAATAGCCGGCCCAGTTTTCCTCGCAGGTCAGGTAAGTGCCCCAAGGCGTGTAGCCGTTGGCGCAGTTGTTCAGGGTGCCGCGGGTCATGGTGCCATTCGGGCTGTACTTGGTTTTGACGAAATCGCTGCCGCGGACCGGACCGCGAATTTCGATCGGCGTGTTGCCGGTGATGCGGCGGTTATACTGACCATAAACAATTTCCCATTCGCCGCTGAATTCGTCTTTCTTGACTTCGATGACGCTGATGCCGTGGGCCGCAATTTCTTTTCTGACTTGGTCTTCAGGACGCGGCACGCTGTTGTTGGCACCGCCTTGATGCAGGTTGTACTGATCGACGTACTCATGGTTGACGCACAACAAACCGTGGGCATTCGGATTATTGGCCATGGGAAAATAGTACATGCCGTCGTGATGCATGCCCACTTGCTGTTCCTGCTCGGCACCCGTATTGCTACCGTCGGCTTTATAGGCGGGATAGCTGCCGGTCAACGGTGTGCCCCAGGGTGCTAGGGTTTGTACTTTGTAGCCGGCGGGTACGGTAGCGGTATCGGAACGGGTAGGCGGAACCGCCGTAAAACCCAGGCTTGGGTTCAAGGCGAAAGACGGATTGCCGCCGGCGGTCGGCGGCAGAAAGCCGCTGGTAGCCGCTTCCGCTAAATTGCCTAAGCCGGAAGCGCCGAACATGCCGGCCACCGCTACGGTCAAACTGCCGGTCAGCATATCCCGGCGAGACAAACGTCTTTCAAGAATGCTTGAAAAATGCGGGTTGTCGGAATGGTTGCTCATCGGCTCGTCGCCGAAGTCCGTCAGG
This sequence comes from Methylomonas sp. HYX-M1, assembly GCF_040741385.1. NCBI lineage: Bacteria > Pseudomonadati > Pseudomonadota > Gammaproteobacteria > Methylococcales > Methylococcaceae > Methylomonas > Methylomonas sp. HYX-M1. The sequence continues at coordinate 4,188,352 of NZ_CP160405.1, read as the reverse complement.
TTACGATCGTTATCATTCATTGTATGTGCTCTCTCGTAATGGCTCAGAATAAGCCTTCACGATAACGGGCCGATATGAATAATCCGTGACGGGCCTATGAAGGAAATATGACGGCAATTCGAGCCGGCGAGTATTGCTTTGGCGAGTGGAATGCAGGTGTTTAAAGTGTCATTAAATGGTCGGCTGTTTGCGGCGGAAACCGACGAGTCCGGCCAGAGCGCTGCCGAACAGCCAGAGGGCGGGCGGTAACGGGACCGGGGCGACGTCGCCGTCGTGTACGGCGATGGCATAACCTGTGCCGGTTTTCAGCGCATCGGTTTGCAAGCCGAAATCGGTCAGAAACGACCAGGCAAAATTCTGCGCATCCGGCGCGTAGTCGACGCCGGTCCAATACAAGCCGGCTTGCAGTTGACTGAACGGGCCGGCCTGGCTCAGCGTGCCGTCGATATAGTTGCCTTGGTTGTCATAAGCACCGTTATTGCCCAGCGTGACGTAGTACAAATGTGCCAATTCGGAGGCCGGGCTGTTGATGTTGTAGCTCCAGTCGCTGCTGCCGTCCACGCTTTCGTCATACTGGAATGCCGTGCCGTTGACGGGCGAAACCGAAGGCAGGCGCCAGTCGGATAGGCCGGCGTGAGTCAATGCGTCCGCCCAGTCCATCGCTTGTTGCCAACTGAGGTCGGCGACGCTCACATCCAGCCAGGTCACGTTCAAAACGGTATCGTAAAACATGCCGTTGGCGCGCGCTTCCAGGGCCGCTTGCGAGCTTGCGGAGAACACCAGGCCGGCAGACAGTGCCGAAGCCAGCAGTAACGGTTTGCGTGAAATCATGATTCAACTCCTTGCATATACAAATGGTTCGTGGGTGTTGTGTGGCATTTCACAAATTAACCGGATACTGTGACAAGGCCGTGACGCGGATTTAAAGGTTGTATGGCAGGCAGCAACCCGGCGGGGCGACCTCGGCGTGTTTAAATTATTCCGTTCGCTAGATTGGTCCGGCGAGGGCGTGGGCGATCGAAATTTAGGCGCCAACTTAAGCCGTTAGTGACGATCAAGGTAAGCCTCCTTGCGGGCGCACGGCGTTACCAATAAACAGCCGCTGTTTGCCGTGATTTTTTTTTGCATTTTTATATCTTGGCAGCCATGGATTTTGAGCATATGAAAGCTGTTTCTCCAGGGCTTGTCAGACATGCCGACCATTCAGCAAAACCGATGGCGTACAGAGCGCTCAGGACCGGTTTTCAACCGTTTCGCTCACCTTGTCGGCCGATCCGGCGTTATCGGTGGTTTGGGGTAAAGCCTTGTCGTCGTTGTGCATGGCCTGCCTGAAACCGCGGATGGCCCCGCCCAGGTCGCTGCCAACAGTGCGCAGCTTTTTCGTGCCGAAAAGAACGACCACAATCGCCAGTACCAACAATAATTCGGATAGTCCTAGACTCACGGTGTTTACCTCTTTTTTATTCGATTCGGACGGCCGGTTGCGGATCCGTTGGATAATGCCGACGTAACGGACGCTTTCAAGTTGACACTGGCGGCCGTAACGCATGGAAAGCAAGCATTGTTCCCGGTTCGGCCGGTTGGTTTTTTACACCCATGGTTTCATCGAGTGCCCGGTAATTTTCGGAAACTCATACGGCCGAATAATATAGGGACAATGTTACAACGCGGTGAATGTTCTGCGGATAGCGGTGGGAACCGGAGGCGGACGAAATGATCTCGGTTATGCGGTCGTATAAAATGGCAGGAAGTCTTAAGCCGATTAAAGCTGAGCGGGTTGCTTGTGTAAAAGCCTTGATTGCCAAGGTCGGACATGTGCATTGCTCTATAGTCCGAACCATTACTATGGGGGGAAAACGGTATGAAAATGTTGTGGTTGGTATTGCTAGCAGGTCTGATAGGCCTTTATTTCATCAACATAGCCCTGATCAAAATGCCGTTTTTAGATTGGGAATGGGGGAAACATGCAGGCATACGTTTTTTGCTCGGATTTTTCATTCTAGGCGCCAATGCGTTTTACGCGCAAAAAATGCGGTTTGGGCAAGCGCTGAAAGTAATAGTGGTCATTGTGTTTCTGGATTATCTGTATGACTACTTTATCGACGCCTACCGCTTCAATTTCGAAATCATTCTACACGGCATTTACATGATTACCTGGGGGGCGTTGACGGGATATCTGGCCTTCAGGAATTTGAATAACAAGGAAGAAGCATAGCGTTGTAGGGATGTTCTTGTTTTGGCTATGCGCATTTCATGATTGGAAAAAACCTCAAACTACAAGGTACAGGTTGCCGCCACGCTCGGGGGTATCCTGTGCCACGGATGTTGCTTCAGCTATCCAGGCGGCGAGGAACGCTCATCCGCTGAGTGTGGGAAAGCGGAAAACCGCCCGCGCCGGGTAACGCCGCGGGCCTTGTATCCTCAAGCTTCGCGTTTTTCGCGCAAGCCTAGCCAAGTCAGGAACATGGAGCCGAACAGCCACAGCGCGCCCGGCAGCGGTACCGCCGAGACTTTGTACAGCGAGGTGGTTTCGCTGACTTCGTTGGCGACGGCGAGGTAGCTGCCTTGGGCATTGCTGAAGAAGCTCAGGCCTTCCGGACCGACGTCGCCGGACGTGAACAGCATGTCAAGGAATGCAATGCTGCTGAGGTCGGTCAAGTCCCATACCATCACGGCGTTAGAACGCTCCAGGCCCAGAAACAACAACTCGCGGCCGTCCACCTTGCCCACTACCGCGCTTTCCGGTTCCGGACCTTTGTTGTCGCTACGGCCGTCGTCCCACAGGCTGGGGAATTGGGCTTTGATGATTTGTTCCAGTTGGTCGCCGGAGTCGAATACCATGTTGCCGTCGGCATCCAGAATCGAGAAGGAGCGGGCGCCGAATACCTGTAACCGGTCCAGATCGCCGTCGCCGTCGCTGTCGCCGCTGGTGGATACGGTCAGCCGGCTCAATTTGTCGTTGTTGCTTTGCCAATCGGTGCCGTGCGCGGCGTCCAGTGCGGTGCGCAAATCGGGGTCTATGTCGGCGCTGCCGACTCTGATTTCATCATTGCCGCCCGGCCAATCCGCGCGCGAATCGCCTTCGTTGGCGGTTAGGTAATATTGTTTGCCGCCTTGGCTGAAGCTGGCGATGCCGTCCGGCATGTACAGGCCTTGGACGTTCCAGTTTTGAATGTTGCCGTTCAACGGATTGTTGCCGCTGCCGTCACGATCGGAGGCGTCCAGACCGTTGCCGGGCAGGCTGTGATCCTTCAGGCCCATGGACTTGATGTCGGTGACGGTCGCGCTGGCGATGTCGATGATGGCGACCGCGTTGGCTTCCTGCAGAGTGGCGAAGGCTGTGCTGCCATCCCGGCTGACCGCGATGTATTCCGGTTCCAGGTCCTGAGCCACGGTCGCATTGGGGCCGGTCAAGCGCACGCCGGCGGCTGTCAGCGCGTCGGCATCGGCGTTAAAGCCGGAGAAACCGGCGGTTTGCACCGCGAAGGTCGAGGTGTCGATGATGCTGACCGAGCCTTCCGGGTCGCCGGCAGGACCTATCGAATAGCTGCTCGGTTCGCCTTCGTTGGCGACCAGCAGGCGGCTGCCGTCCGGGGTATAAGTCACCGCATCCGGGTTGGCGCCGACGGTTATCGAGCCTTGCAACGAATAATCGGCCGCGTCGTAAAAGCGCACCACGCCCGGGTCGGTCTTGGTCGGCGCGGTAATGGCGACGGCGGCTTGGCCGTGACTCAGCGCCACGCTATTGATGCCGCCCAGCGCGGCGGTGGAAAAACTTTGTACCAGATTGCCGGATAAATCGAGTACGTCGATGCCACCTTGGCCGATGTTGGCCTGATTGGCGTCGGTACCGGCAATCCACAAGCGGTCGTTAAGCGCATCGTAGGCGACGATTTCCGAACCCATGGCATTGGAGCCGTTGGCTGCGGTGTGGTTGAAGGTCCATTGGTGCGACCATTGAAAATCGGCGGCCGCGGCGCCGGCCGATACCAGCGCCGCGGCAATTGCCGCGGCGAGTGGAAGTAGTTTCATAAAGCGTGCTCCTGAGATATTGCCGAGGTTTGACGTTCCGCCGAAGCCGGCATTCGGCCGGTTGCGGGCGCGCAAAATGCGCAACGGGAATGCTAAACCGGCTATATGACAGTCGCGTTAAACTGTGACGCGTATCGCAGGAATCGCCAAATTTTGCCGGAGACCGCCCGAACCGCACCGGGTTAATGTTTTGCGCCGACGCTTGCTGCCAGCCCGGTGGCGGTGGTCAAGCCTTGGGCACCGTGTAAAGCCGCGCCATCCAGGTTGGCATGGTTGAAATCGGCGTCGGCCAGATTGGCTCCCGACAAGTTCGCACCGGACAGATCCGCCCAGCGTAGCCGTGCGCCCCGCAGATCGGCGTTTTGCAGTTTGACGTAAGCCATGACGGCATGGGTCAAATTCACCCCGCGCAGATCGGCCCCGGTCAACACCGCATTGTTCATTTCCACCCTGGCAGGGGCCATGCCTTGATTGGCCATGTCGGCGCCGAAATCGGCTCCGGCCAAGCCGGCTTGACTCAGATTCGCGCCGTTTAGCAAGCCGATTACCCGGCTGCCTGCCAGATTGGCCCCGGTCAAATCGGCGCCGTCCATCACCACCGCGTACAGGCTGGCGTTGGACAAATCGGCATTACGCAAACTGGCCTTGCGCAATTGCGCCCGGTTCAGATTCGCGCCATGCAGTTTGGCCCCGTCCATATTGACCCCGTCCAGATTGGCGGAAAACAGGTCCGCGCCCTGCAAGTCGATGCCGGACAGGTCCAGGCCGGATAAATCCCGATTAGCCAGTTTCAACGGGGAGCCGACGGCGGTCAGTGCCGAAAGTTGCTCGCGGCTCAGTTCCGCGGCGGGAGATAACGACGGATTCCACGTCAGCAGGGTGAGGGTAAACAGGGTATAGGGTTTAATGACCATCGTGTCGTCCCGGTTCAGCAGCTGTTGTCGGCAGTGTAAAACGCGCCGCCGCGAAAAGTGCCGCTCGGCCGGAAAAAGGAAATTTTCGCAACCGGCGGCCTGTTGGCTGGTTCCCAAGATTGATGCTGACGATCGTGCGGCAAAGGTCGGCCGTTTAATAATGCAGAGTTTTGAGTTGAGTCTGATCGAGCGCAAACACCGCATCATGGGCCTTGGGCGGGACAAAGCTGCCCTGATGCAATCGGCGCTGATATAACCGGACGCCATTGCCATTCCACAGCAGCACGCGCAAGCGATTGCCCGTTCGATTGCGGAAGATGACAGCCGAGCCGGCGCAAGGCGCATGCCCCGGACTGTGCTGCATGATCGCCGACAAACCATCCAGGCCGCGCCGCATGTCGACCGGGGCTACGGCTACCCAAATCTGCGATGGATAACCGATCAAGCCGGACATCGCAGTAACTTTGCTAGCCAACGCCCGCCAACCCGGCTTTGCCGGCAGCTTCCCGGGCTTTCGCCTGAGGTCCCATCCGGCCCGGTCAGGAGCCGGTTAGCCCGGCGGGATCGCCTGGCTAACCGAGCGGAGCCAGCCTGCTTACAAGCAGGTGACAGCCTTTGGACACGGCAGCAAACATCCCGTGCGGGACCGGGTGTGTATGGCCCGGCCCTAAGGTGACGATCGATGGCTAGGCTAAGCGGCCGGGATCGGTAACCATTTGGCATCGACGGCCCGGCGCAGGGGAGATTTTAATCCGCTGGCGGGCGGCCGTAAGCGTGTGCCCGGCTCAAGACGGGTTGGAACCGCCCACCGGCCGATCAAGCCTTGCGTCTGACGTTAAACACGCCGACGAGTCCGGCCAGGAACAATGGCAAGCTGGCTGGCACCGGCACCGGGGCGGTGTCGAAGAACCCGGATGCGCTGCTCACCTCTATCGTTCCGGCCGGTAGCGGGTCGCCGTTCAGGGTGGTGATCAGCAAGTTGATGATGGCGGTGTTGCTGAAGTCGCCGGATGCGGTGACTCCGGGATCGATTTGCGAAATCGTGAATTGCAGGTTGCTATTTAGGTCGAACACCGCTTCGCCGCTGAATTGATATTGCGCGGTCAGGACGTCGTGCACGATGCCGGTCGTGGTGTAGTTGCTGAAATCGAAGGATTGCAGTTGGCCTAGCGGGGTGATGATCAAGCCGGCGCCGGCCCGCGAGCTGCTGCCGTCGATTTGCAGGTCACCGTCTACCACCATGTCGATGGTGACCAAATAGGGATCGCTGGTGTTCGGCGTCAGGGTAATGGTGTCGGTGTAACTGGCGAACGCATTCAGCGCGCCGAGTTCGATGTCGCCGAGCGTGCTGTCGCTACTGTTGGTCAGCGAGCCGGCGACTTGCAACTTGGGCACGCTGCTGTCGACGCGGGCCAGATATTCCCATACCCCGGTTTGTTGATCGCTGACTTCGATCGCTGAGCGGGTGAATTCGGGTGTGCCGGTTTCCGTATCGCTCAAGAAAGAATCGAACGGCGGAAATGTGCCGTCCAGCTCGACGCGGCCGCTGACGCGCATTTCCGGAGCCGCCGCAGCAACGGCAGCGTATCCGAGGAGCGCTGCGGCAAGAACGATTTTAATGGTTGATGACTGCTGCATACATGTTTTCTCCCAATGGCTGATGGGGCGCGCGGTTGTTTGAACGGACCGCGCGTATTCGAGAATTGCGGTTGGGCGCGAAAGAGCCGGTTGGCTCGCCCGCTAGGACAGTAGTCCGAAATATGCGGATCCGTCAATGGTTTGGGCGGGTATTAACCTGATTTTAATGTTGGGCCGCGTAAAGGCCGGAGCGTCACGCGGGAAGCTGGCGGGCAATCAAGGATAGAGGATGGCAGAAGCGGCCGGCGCCGGCGGATAGAAAGGCCGCGCAGGCGTAATTGCTGCTTAACAGCCAGTCGGCCGGGGTTTGACTGACGGCTTGGACTTTCATTTGTCGAATCTGCTTGGCGTTCTCCGGATGGCTCAGCATGTAACTGCCGCCGGCGCCGCAGCAAAGCTGGTTATCCGGCAGCGGCGAGACTTCCAGACCGGGGATTTTGCCGAGTAAAGCGTAGACGCTTTGCCGGTTTTTCAGCACGTTGCGCTGCGAGCAGGGTTCGTGAACCGCGGCCTTGGCATTGAGGGGCGCCAAGGCCAAGTGTTCGGGCCAATGCTGTAGCACGAAGTCGTTAACATCGGCCAAGCGTTGCTTGAAGCTGGCGGCGGCCGGGTCTTCGTCGGGATATTCGCTCAGCATGGCTCCGCAGCCGGTGGCGCAATGCACTACCGCGTCCACGTCCGGATTGGCGAAGGCGGCCAGATTGTTGGCGATTAGCGCGTCGGCGGCTTGGCCGTTATGTTGGTGGACCGCCCCGCAACAGCCTTGTTGCTCGGGCACCAGTACCTCGAAACCGATGGCATTCAAGATGCGAATGGCGGCGCTTAAGCTCTCCCGGTCGTAATGTTCGCCTACGCAGCCGGTAAACAACGCTACTTTGCCGCGCGGTGCGGCAACGGGATAGACGGTTTTCAAGGCGACTAGTGTCGGCATCGTGGTGATGGCCTCCGCATCCGCCAAGCCGATGGCAGCCAGTAGCCCGGATTTTTGCAAAGGCCGGCGCAGGCCGGATTTCAAATACAAGGCAATCAAGGGTTGCAAGCGGTTTCGGGCCTTTTTGTTCTCGATCAGGCGCAATGCCCAGCGTCCCCAGCCGCCGGGCTGGATCTGCAATGCAGCTTGCGCTTGGTCGAACAATCGGCCGTAGGCCATGCGGCTGGGACAGATGGCTTCGCAGGCCCGGCATTGCACGCAATTGTTCAGGTGGGTTAATTCGTCGGCGGATACCTCGGCCTTTTCCACCAGGATTTTGCTGATGGTGCGGATGCGTCGGCGCGGGGTTTCTTCGTCTATTTGAAACAAGCGGAAGGTGGGGCAGCCGCTGACGCACATGCCGCAGCGCATGCATTCGGCGGCGTCGGGAATGTAAGGGCCGTCGGCAGCCGGCATCGCCGACGTTTGGCCGAATGCCATGTCCATGAAGTCGAACATTCAGCCCTCCATGACGCGGATATAAGCGCGCCGCAGCAGTTCCATTTCCGCGGGTGGGCGGCCGCGCAATTCCGGCAGGGTGCGCAAGTGGCAATCGCGGCTTTGCAGCAGCTTGTGCGGCGGATCGAGTAGCATGAAGCGGGCCATGTGCACGACGATGACGCCGCCGGGCGCGTCTACCGGTTCGCCTTCGCCGGATTCGATGCGCAACAGCTCGTTGTCGAAACCCATCATTTGATTGATGCGGTTCAGCAAGATGGCCGGATGCATGCTGACCTTGGCGTTGTCGAATTCTTCCGGATCGAGCGGGCTGGACAACGGCGGCAACGACTCCGGAAAGCATACGCTGCCGTTGCTTTGCTGGGCAAACAACATCAACGCGCTGATGTCGCCTTTATAAAACAGCAAAAGGCGGTGACGAGCAAATACTTCATCGGCAGTCATATTAGTGAAGATGCGCCGATACCGCGCCGTATTTGTCCCACAACGGTTTGTAGCTACTGTCCAACTGCGACAAACGCGCGTTTACCCGCTCCAGCAAAGCGTATTTGGGGAAGCGGCTGAGGTTGCCTGCGGCATACCAGCTTTCCATTTCTTGGGTCAGCGCGGCTCTTTCGGCGGCACAGTCGGCGATTTGCCGTTTCAGCCAGATTATGCTGTTGGCTGGGGTCAAGTCGGCAATCCGGTAGCGCAAGCCGTTGCCGAATATGCGTACGCCGCCGCCCTGGGCGACGGTGTGATAAAGGTTTTCCGGATCCAATATTTCGACGCCGGCCAGGTAATCGATGCCGAATTCGTGTAAATGCGGCAACCAAGGTACGGTAGGCCCCATCAGCACGGTGGTGGCGTGTTGTGCCAATTCGGCCAGGCGGGGGAAGGTTTTATTGGTAATCGAGCTGGCGGTCAAAAATACCCAGTCGGCGGTCGGCAATAAAAATTCGCAGGCAGAATCCGGCAGGTCTTCCGCGACCGGATACTTTTCCAGCACGCTGAGCAGCATTTGGTTTTGGTAGCGCTCTATGCCGGGGTAATGGCCGATCACGACGACTTTCTTACCCAACAGCTGCGGCAGAAAGTGTTCGAACACCGATAAATTGCCGTTTTCCTGGCAGCGGATGACCGGCACCGAATCCGGTAGCGGCCGGCTATTGATGCAGCTGTTGAGCGCGGCCATGCCGACCGTGGCTTGATACAGGTTCCATTCTTCCACCCAGGCGGCCAGATCGACGATGGGTTTGCCGTTTAACTCGCCGGACCAGGACAGGGTGCGTATCGAGGTGCCGGGGCTCATCGCCAAGCCGATGCCGTTGGCATCGCTGTTTTTGCAATAAGTCCATACCAAGCCGATGGTGAGATGCTCCAATAGCGCATCGGTACTGCAATGGTCCAACAGCAATTCGTAAATATGCTTAGGGTGCGCCATTTAGGCCTCTATTCGGGTACATCCAACAACTTGGCTTCGGTTTTGATGTTGTCTTGCTGGCCCCAAGCGTTGATCGCTTCGACGAAAAATTGTTTTTTACGGGGATGCGGTTTTACCACGTCGTATTCGGCATAAAAACTGCCGTCGCCGTGAAACTTGATCTGTCCGATACGTTGTTTACCGGGATTGTACCAGTATCCGACCAGGTCTTGGCTTTGGGTGTAGGGGTCGACGACCAGACTGAATTCGGCGCCGTCGAATTCGGGAGCGCTGACGCCCTCTTCGGGCGCGAAGCCCAATTTGGCAATGTTTTCGCCTATGCGTTTGCACACCGCCTGGCCGAATTCGCGTCTGGCTTCGATATGTTCGCTGACTTCGCTCATGCGTTTTCCTCGTCCAGCGCCGCCGCCAGAGTCATGATTACCGAGGCCCCGCAGCGGTCTTCCGGGTCCAGAATGCGTATCTTGCTCAAGATTTCGCGCGATTGCTCTTCTTGGCCGCTACGCAGTTTGATGAAGGATAAGGCTTTCAGCGAATACAAATAAAACAAATGCGTCTCGCTGGCGTACATGTCCCATTGTGCGGCTTCGTTGGCCAAGCGCTGATAATCGTTGGGAAACTCGCCGAGCGCGGCGGCCTGTTCCAAGGCGGCCAAGGCTTCCCGTTCGGCTTCCTGTAATCTGCCTTGGTAAAAATAAAATTTATACAGGGCAAAATAGGTTTGTAAGCAACTGGGATCGGCTGCCTGGGCTTGTTTGAACAGTTGTTCCGCGCGCGGTTTATCGGCGTGGCTGGCCGCCACGGCGGCTTGCAGCAGCTCGTTGACGGCCTTGGGAATATTCGGGCTAAACAGCACCCGTTCTTCGAATAACGGAGTCGCTTGCATGGTTACCACACTTCCGGCGGAACTTTCAGCGCTTCAACCGGGGTGCCGCCTAAAAGATGCTGTTCCACAATGGTTTTAACGTCTTCTTTCTTGACGTGGCCGTACATAATGCCTTCCGGATACACCAGTACGCTAGGTCCCGTCATGCAAGGCCCCATGCAGCCGGTATTGGTCAAGCCTATTCTTTCGTACAGGTTGCGGGCTTGAATTTCGTTCATGAATTCGTTCATCACTTCGGCGCAGCCTACTTGGCCGCAGGAACCGCGCGGGTGTCCTTGCGGGCGTTGTTGGGTGCAGACGAATACGTGTTTTTCGGGGCGTGGCATTGTATTGCTCCTCAATTTAGAAATGACTGGGGACTACCAAATTCGCTAGGTTCAGCCGTTTTCCGGCTGGTTTGGGCCGTGCGCTTGCAAGCACTCGACAAATTCGGACGGTCCGTCACGCCATGCGGCGCAGGCGCATTCCTCGGATATTTGCCGAGTTGACTCGCCGGGGCGGCCCGGATTGTCGCGCGATTCAAGCCTTAAACGGGCAGGGTGCTGCCGGAAGCCTATGACCGCGTCGTTGGAAAGGTTAAGAACTGTTCTTAACCGGGCGCTGACAAAGCCGGCAGGCGTTGGTCAGCGCATCTACGACCGGCTGCGCAAGCTGCGAGAGTTTGCCGGCGAGTCCGATAGATTCCGGAATTTTCGTCCCAATGCCGGTCGGCGTGCCGGCAGGAAACCCGTCAAGCCGCCAGCTTGTGCTCGTGGGTAAAGCAATCCTTGGGACACACTTTGGAACAAGCTTGGCAACCGATGCAATCGGCCGGGTTTTTCAAGCTCATGACCATGGTGTTATCGTCTTCGTCGAAATCGTCGTCCATGTCCGCATCGGCAAAGGCTTCGTCGCGTTCGATCAAGTCGAACACGTCGCGCGGGCAGACTTTGAAACAGCGGCCGCAGCCTATGCAGTCGCGCTGATTCAAGTCGGCAACGTAAGACGGCGTCCAGACCTTGCCGCCAAAGGTTACACCGGTTACAAATTCACTCATGACTGTATCCTCAGGCAGTCTCGGCGCTTGCCGCTAAATATTTCTTGTTTGCTTCGTCCCACGCTTTGCAAGCCTCGTAGGTGTTTTGCGCTACGGCCATCAATTCGCCATAGGCGTCAGGCAAACGGTCTTCGATCAAGTCGTGCAGTTCCATGGCCGCTTCGCCGGCGAGCCGCTTGGTTTTCTTCACTTCTTTTTCCAGTTTTTTGATGTCTTCGTCACTCATGTTGCACCTCACGCTTCCGCAACTTCTTTAAATTGCTCGATCAAGGCGGCGGCTTTATCGATGACTTGCTCGGTTTTTTGCGCCATCTCTTCCAGGCTGGGGAAGCCGAAACGGTGTACGTCGCGCAAGGTTTTGTCGACCACGATCAATTTGCCGACCAGAACGAAAGCGCGGCCGAAACCTTCGTGGGTAATGTTGATGACGGGTACTGCCATCAGGCCGGCTTTTTTCTCGACCAGCGAGGCAATGCTGTTGTAATAGGCTTTGACCCGGGCCATGGTGATTTCGTCCGGATCGCCGACGATGGGAATTTCGCGTTTGCGCTCTTTGGTCATGATCAATGGATCGATGATTTTTTCTTCGGACCAGCCTTCGTAAGTATCGTAAGTATCTAAGGCGCGCAGTTGTTTGATCATCTCGACGACGACGTCGGACGACATGTACGGATCGCCGGTTTCGATAACAAGGGCAGCTTGGGACATAATGTTCTCCTATGAGTGAAAATGCTTAAAAAATGGCCGGGTGGCGGCTTAAGACGAAACGGGCCGGCTGGCTCATTCGTCCCAGCCCTCCTCTTCCATCGAGTCGAACCGATTGGGGTCGGGAGCTTGGTGCCGGCCGATCGCTTTTGCCAACCAGGTGGACGGGCCGGATTTCATTTCGTTTTGTAAGTCCGAAATCAAATCTTTGATCGTGCTGCCTTCGTGTACTTTGATCGGCTGTATGCCTTGCGCCACGATTTGCTTGATCGCCGACGCGCCGACGGCTTGGCAGTACACCGCCGCGCAGCCTTCCAACAGTTGCAGCTTGACCGACAATTTATCTTCGTTGCCGTCCTGGGCTAAATCGCCGAACTGGGCCGCTTCCAGCATTTCGGATTGTTCCGGATCGACGGCGTAGACGGCGAACGAGCGGGCGGAGCCGAAGTGCTGGTTAACGTGCACCATGTCGGTGGTGGCAAAAGCCACTTTTATGGCTGTTTCCATAGGCATTTTCTGTTCTTGGGTCAGAACGACCTGCATACGGCGGGCTAATGACATGACGACGCGTGAGCGGCAAGTTCTTGTTCCGGTTTTTGCGCGTACGGCGAGAAATAAGGTTCAATATCTTCGTGGGCGAAGTTGATGACCAGATTCGCCAGATCGAATAGGGTTTGCCGGGTACCTTTATAACCTATCCAGGTTTTTTGGTAGCCGCCTATGATGTCGTACAACGGAAAACCAACCCGTAAAATCGGTAACTCCAGACGTTCGGCGCTATGCACTGCGTGGGAATTGCCTATCAGCAACTGGGCGCCGCGTTCTTTGGCGGTGATTTCCAAATCTTCCAAATCGCCGATCTTGACGGCATCGACCGGCATTTTCGCCAGGATGGGCGCATTGGCGGGGGCGACCGCCGCGACGATTTCCGCACCCATGGCTTGCAGCAGATGCACGAAGGCGTTCAATTGATCCGGGTCGGAGGCAATGGCTACTCGCAGCTGGCCGAGCATGAAGTGGGTATCCAGCATCGCGTCTTGCAACTGCATGCGCTGACGCTCCAGGCGCGGCGGTACCGGCATTTCGCTGATGTCGGCCAAGGTCGAGATCAAGGCGTCGTTGGCTTCCAGGCCGTACAGATGGTCGAAATAAAACGTGGGTACACCGGTGCGTTCTTGCAATAAATCGCCGCATTTTTTTAAGGACGGGCCGATGACGAAGGTCGCCTTGGCTTCGCCCAACGTGGCGACTTCCGAGACTGTAGTTCCGCCTATGGTGACCGGCGAGAACGGATCGTCGGTCAGTACGCCGTCCAAGGATTCGGACAAATCCGGTACGAACACCGGACGTAGGTTGAACATTTCTATGGTATCGCGCAAGGTTTCCAGGTCGCCCGGCGTCAGCATCGGCGGGGTCAATACGTTGATTTGCCGTTGCCGGTTGCCCGGTTTGGTACCGGCTTCGGCGGCATCGGGGACCAGCGCCTTGATGATCTCGTATACCGTCAGCGCGTAACCGCTTTCGACGCAACCGGAAAAGTCCGGGGTATTTACCGCGACTACGGCGACGTGGTTGTATTCCGGATACTTGTCGCGAAATTCGCGCACGTTGCGGTGCACGTCGCAGCCTTGGGTTTCGGCCAGACCGGTGGTCAATACCACGATCAGGGCCGGGTTGGATTTTTCCGCGATGGCTTTAATGCCTTCGATGACGTTTTCGTCGGCGCCCAATACCGAACTGGCTTGGTCCATCGCCGTGGTTTGCAGGGGAATCGGTTCGCGGAAATGGCGGACGAAGAATACTTTCGCAAACGCGGTACAGCCTTGCGAGCCGTGCAACATCGGCATGGCTTTGTCGAAACCTAAACAGGCCAGGGAGCCGCCGGTCGGTTGGCTGGCTTTCAGCGGGCTGACCGACAGCGCTTTTTTGCGTTTTTGAATTTCAGCCATATCAAGCCGCCTGAATTTTCATGGGTTCGCTAAGTCCGACGCTGTCGTCGCCGGTCTCGACCGTTACTTCATCGCTACTGTCGTTAACCGTTTTGGCTACTCGCCAAGGCGCCGGTTTGCGGACCGATTCCCAGACCGGGCTTTCCAGGGTCAGCGCCAGCTGGCGCACCAGCTCCAGCATACCTTGATAGCCTTCGTAGCCGAATTCGCGCTCTTGATTGATATCCAGAAACGGGATGCGGGCCTTCAAGGCGGTGTACATATTGCGGCCGCCGGCAATCAAAATGTCGGCTTTGTAGTCTGCGACCACTTTCAACAAGGCTTTCGGGCTACCGTCTTCTATCATCAAGGTGTCTTCGCCCATCAGCTCGCGAATCCGCGCCTTGTCTTCTTCAGTCGATTTTTTGGTACCGGTGGCAACCACCACCATGCCTAAATCCTGCAACGCCGAGATCACCGACCAGCTTTTGACGCCGCCGGTAAACAAGAGTACCCGTTTGCCTTTCAGGCGTTCGCGCCAGGGTACCAAGGCTTCGCGGATACGGTTTTCTTCGCGGGCAATGATGGCTTCGGTGCGGGCGGTCAGCTCCGGATCGTTGATGATGCGGGCAAAGTCGCGCAAGGCTTGGCTGGTATCGGTAATGCCGTAGAAGCTGCCTTCGAACCAGGGGATTTGGTATTTGTCTTCCAGTTTGCGGGCCACGTTGATCATGGCTTTGGAGCACACCATCATGTTGACTTCGGCTTTGTGCATGGTTTGCACTTCGCGGAAGCGGGCGTCGCCGGACAAGGTGCACAAGACGCGCAAACCCATTTCGTCCAGCAGCGGCAATACGTGCCAGAATTCGCCGGCGATGTTGTATTCGCCGACCAGATTGACGTCGTGGATTTTAATGCCGGCTTTTTCCGCTTCGAGTGCGGCCGGCGGCAACGGATCGGGATCGCGGGTACCGACCACGTGTTTGATCATGGCGTCTGCCGCTATCCGGTTGCCCAGGTTTTTGGTACCGTAAAAGCCTGCCGCGTCGATTGGCACCACCGGCACTCCCCAGCGTTCGGTGGCTTCTTTGCAGGTGGCGTTGATGTCGTCGCCGACCAGGGCCGGCACGCAGGTGTTGTAGATGAATACCGCCGGCGGGTTAAAAGTTTCTACCGCTTGCTTGATGGCGTGGAACAAGCGTTTTTCCGAGCGGCCCATCACGATGTCTTGCTCGGTCAGGTCGGTGGTCATGCCGATCCGGTACAGATCCGGCCCGGACGAGCGGGTGCCGCGGTTGTCCCAGGAGCTGCCGGCGCAAGCGATAGGACCGTGTACGATGTGAGCGACGTCGGCTATGGGCAATAACGCGATTTGCGCGCCGTCGAAGGCGCAACCGCCCGCGGCCGAACCGGGTTTAGGCTTGGCACAACCGGATTTTTCCTTTTTGTTGTGTTCGCAGGCTGGTTCGTCTAACAGTTCTGCTATGTCTTTCGTGGATTTCATCGCGAAACTCCTCAATTTTTGTTGTAGATCAAGCAACGCCTGTGCCATAGGCTAACAAATTGATTTAGCATCGCTTTCGTTAAATTCCGATTGTCGCAAATGCTACAAAACGCCGTTACAGGTGGCTCGGGCGCGACAATGGCCGACAGGTTGGCGTAACGATGGTTGCATAGTGGCGAGACGAGGACTCAAGCTTGACTTGGGGCGCGGCTATCATGCGTTAAACCATTTTCGGTGGCGTCCGGCCTCCGGGTTCCTCCTTAGGTGTCTTTCTACGATCGGGCGGATCAGGATGATTTTGGCAGATACCAAAGTGCCATGTTTCGGCTGGGTCGGGCTACAATGCGGCAACTTTGCAAAATAACGCCGATGCATCCTGATCTCCCCGCAAGCGACGCTTTGCTCGCACACCGTTCCGCTTTATTGGCTTGCCGCCGATGCCCGGATATGATCGGGCCGGTAGTCTGCGGCCAGCCGGTACAGTCCGGGGTGTTGTTGGTCGGCCAGGCGCCGGGGGCTAAGGAAGGCGAGTTCGGCAAGCCTTTCGCCTGGACGGCCGGCAAAACCTTGTTCGGTTGGTTTGCCGGCATAGGCTTGGACGAGGCGGCGTTTCGCCGGCAAGTCTACATGGCGGCGGTGTGCCGCTGTTTTCCCGGCAAGCAGGCTAAAGGCGGGGACAGGCTGCCCAGCCCGGTGGAAGTGGCCAATTGCTCGGTTTGGCTGCAGACGGAAGTCGAGTTGTTGCGCCCGCAACTGGTGATTCCGGTTGGTAAACTGGCGATCCGGCAATGGCTGGAAGCCGATAAGCTCAGCGATGTGATCGGTCGGCAGTTTCGTTTGGGCCTATTCGGCCATGAAACCGACCTGATCCCGCTGCCGCACCCGTCCGGCGCATCCACCTGGCATCGTAGCGAACCGGGTAAAAGCTTGTTGGCGCAGGCTTTGGCTGCAATCGCCAAGCATCCGGCTTGGCGGGCGCTGTTGTAAACAGACTTTTGCCGCTGCTCGGCCGAGAGTCGGTCGCATGGCGGATCAAAGCTTGCGGCTATGCCGGCTCGAATCCTGTATCAGAGGTTTGTTGTCGAGCGCGCCGGTTATCAAAATCTTGCAACCGGCGCGAGTAGAGGATGAGAACGTGCAATGGCTTATTTGACTTGCAGCAAGCCGCCGGTGCCCAGGCCGTTTTGTACGTCTTGGGCTTTGTAATTGCGCACGGCGATGACCATGTTGTTGTAGGCGTCGAAAAACGCTGCGGCGATGGCTTGGCCTTCCGGGGTTTGGGTAAACGAGCTGGCGCCGCCGCCGACTGCGCCGCCGATGACGCCGCCCCAGCCGCCCAGGCCCAACGCGCCGGAGATGTTGCTGTTGTTAACCGTCGCACTGCCGGAGGATACCGCCACCTGCACGGTCGAACGAATATCGGTTAAGGTCAGGGCTACGTCGGAGGTGCGGGTTTGCACCGCGTTGGACAGTGCGCCGGCTGCCGCGCCCAATGCGCCCAAGCCGGCCGCGTTCAGGCCTATCCCCAAAAGTCCGCCGCCTACGGTGTTGGAGCTACCGCTGGTGACTTCATTGTTGACGATGACTTGCGGGTCCAACAGATAATCTGCAGCGACGCGCTGGCCTTTATGTTGCTTGGAGCCGGCACGGTATTCGCCGGATTCGCGTTGTTCGGAGACGATGTCGTTGATCAACGCCCGGGTGGCTTGATTGCCGATGGAGGTAATCACAAAGCAATTGGATTGTTGGACCGCCAGTCTGATCAACGGCTCGACCGTGGTTACCGAGCCGGCCCCGCTGAAACGGCCGTCGGCGACCGCCAAGGTGCCCAAAGATTGACTGCAGCGTTCCAGCGCTTTGTTGGCGTTGACGCTGGTGGAACCGCCGGCCGAGCCGGTTAACAAACTGCCGCTGCCGCCGGTTTGCAATGCGGGTTGCTGGGGCGCGCAAGCGGTTAAACTCATCATAACAGCCGATAATAAAATTCTTCTTGATGGCTGTAAGTGCATATTACCTCCTGATTAAGGGTTATCGAATAAAATCAAACTAGATTGTTTGAAGTTGTAAAACGGGCTTGGTATTAACCGGCTTAAACTAATAATATTCCCGAAGATAATAACGCAAGTTCCGTAGCAACGCGATAATGGTGGTTATGTCCCTATGAAAACGTCAAATCGGTTTATATCAATTTTCTGCTTAGCGATGGTGTCGGCGTGTGCGCAGACCCCGCCGCAGCCTGTGGTGCCAAGCACGGTTAGCGTGTGCGACGAGCAGGGGTGCGCCGAACGTCCGCGCGATTACGAAAGTTTTCGCCCGCAACGCACGGCGGAAGAAGAGGCCGGCGTGCAACAAATCGCCGCGTTGGAAGCGATCGCTAAAAAAGACCCTAGCGCGGCTTACGATTTGGCGCTCAGGTTGTTCAGGGGCGACGGCGTTAAACAGGACTTGTACCGTTCGGTGCAGTGGATGCGCGATGCGGCGGAGCGCGGGCATTTCGATGCGCAAAAAGCGTTGGGGCGTCTGTATTTAACCGGCTTGGCGGAAATGGGTTCCGATCCGATGGAAGCGCAAAAATGGTTGACCATCACCGCCGGCCGTGGCGACAAAGAAGCGGAAAAATTATTGGAAGAAGCGAATGCCGCTAAGCAGGAGCTAGCAGACGATTACCGTTGGCGGCAACGTTGGCGCCAAACTTTTTATAACTATTGGGCTCATAGTTATCCCTATTATTGGCGTTGGGGGGCGGGCCGCTGGTATTACTACTATTACTAAATGTGGGCGGTGTTTTTCCAAGGCAATCTTGCGAATAGCCGGCCGAAAAAACCCAGTAAGTTTTAATTAGAGATTTTTAAAGGACTCGAATATGCAAGCAAAACCCGCACTCTCCGCCGTGCCTTTGCACGAGCTGATTCAAAATCGCTGGAGCCCGCGCGCGTTCGCCCCGGATAAAGCCGTGCAGCCGGACGCGGTGACTGCATTGTTGGAGGCAGCCCGCTGGGCGCCGTCTTGTTTTAACGACCAGCCGTGGCGCTATCTGGTTTGCGATAGCTTTCGGGACCGGCCCGCTTGGGAAAAAATGCTGTCTTGCTTGGCCGAGAAAAATCAGGCATGGGCAAAGAATGCGCCGCTGTTGATTTTATCGATTGCGATGCAGCATTTCGGCCACAACGGCAATCCTAACCGCTGGGCTGCTTACGACACCGGCGCGGCCAGTCTCAGTCTGTGTTTGCAGGCCCAGGCCTTGGGCTTGGCGGCGCATCAAATGGGCGGTTTCGATGCCGACCGGTGCCGGGCGCTTTTCAATTTGCCGGAAGCTTGCACGCCGATGGCGGTGTTGGCGGTCGGATACCAAGCCGAAGCGGATAGCTTGCCGGAAGATTTCCGGACCGGCGAAACGGCCGAAAGACAGCGCGCGGCCTTAGCCGAGAAGTTCTTTTTTTCGGAATGGGGTAAGGCGGAAAATTGAGGTCTGCCGATGCTGGCGTCCGAACAATGGCCGGGTCGTTTCCGTGTTTTCGACCACTGTGGTGCGCTCGGCTTTGGCTTGTGATAAACCCTACATTTGTTGAGTTTGAGAAGGCGTGCTGATGTTTGCCGCGTTTATAAATTATTGATAGTTAACTATTTTTTGTTTTTGTGTAATGTTGGATTGGTTTTTGCTTGCTTGATTGGAAAATCTTCATTCCTCTCAGGAGTTCATCATGACCAGTTCCGTTTTCAGCGAAATTCTCAGCGGACTTTACGACAACCAAGTCGTCCCTTATTTGGGACCCGGCGTGTTATTCGATGTAACCAGCAAACTGAACGGCAGCCCGATTCCGGCCGATAGTGACAGCCTGATTTTGGCGATGAATGGCGGCAAACCGATGGCGCCGAAATTGATGTACGAATTTCCGCGTGCGGCGATGAATCAAGAGCTCAAACGCGGACGTAACTTTTTGACCCAATTTTTAGACAAAACCTATGGCGAAACCCAATATACCCGGGCCGCCATTCACGATTGGCTGGCAGAATGGAAGCCGAACTACATCATCGATGTCAATCGCGATACCCAGTTGCAAGACAGTTACGCCGACGAAGAGCATACCTTGATTATCGGTTTGGCACGTATCGTTGGTACTAGCTACCGTTTTAAGATTTTTCAATACGATGGGCAAAACTATTTCGAAATTGAACAAGGCCAGGTCGATCCGCGTTTGCCGATTTTGTTCAAGCCTATGGGCACGCCCAAGCCGGAGTCCAACTATATTGCCTCCGACGCCGATTATGTCGATTACATTACCGAGTTGATGGGCGGGTTCGCGATTCCGGATTTCTTGAAAGAATACCGCAAAGGCAAAAAATATCTGTTGCTCGGCTTGCCGCTGAACCGCGATTCGGAGCGTATGGTGATGAGCGACATTACTTACGGTGCTAACGAGCACAGAGGTTGGTTCTTGCGTAAGAATCCAACCGACAAGGAAAAACGTTTCTCGGAAAGACTGGGTTTCGAACTGATCGAAGCCGATTGCCAAGATTTGTTGGAAATGGTGCAGGCGCGCAAAGCGGCTTAATCGGCTTTAAATCGATTCGACAACGCGTCAGTGGAATTTGGCCGCAGCTGCGGCCAATTTTTTGTGTGTTGAGGGGCGTTTCAGCTGTTCGTACAGACCATCGTGACAGGCGGCGGCAAGGGCCGCCCGCATCGCCTGCGAAAAGTGGGAGTGTTGCCGGACATGACGGTGAGGATAGGGAGGGTAATGATGAATTGCGGCCGAAAAGGCGGCAACTGCCGCCGTTAGCGGCGTGGCTGCTGCAATATCTGCAAACCGCCGTACAGAACGTGTGACAGCCCGGTATACAACAAAAACGGCTCGAAGTTGTCGTCAATTTCGATTTGGTTGATGGATGAATAGTATTCCAGCGACAGAATCAGCAGCAATATAAACCCGCCCAACGCGAATACCGCCGCGTAGTTCTGACTGAATTGGTAAAAACCGTAGACGGCTAATTGTACCAGGCACAAATACATCAACACCCAGCGCAGGTTGTTGGCCAGCGGCCCGTATAAATCCACGGTGTTGCGGAAGAAGAGTTCGCTGCCGGTCAAGGTCATTATGCCGGCTACCAAGACGATGATGACCGAGGCGTTAAAGTTGATGCGCAATAGCAGCAGCAAGCAGCGCATGGAGTGGTGGGATAGGGCTTGAGTGTTCATATTGGACCCTCCGTGGGAGAAAAAGATACCCTCCCGGAGTACCGCGTTGGGAGGGTATATAGAGGAGGACCGTTAAGACGTCGCGACCGGTTGTGTCGGGATGGAGCGGTCGGGTCCGTCGTCTAGTTCCAATTCGGTCATCGCGGCTTGCGCTTCCGGCTCGGGCTGTTCCGGTTCGGGTTCCGGCGGAGCAATCAGCTTGCCTTGCATCAGTTCGTCGATTTGGTATTTATCGATGGTTTCCCAGTCCAACAAGGCATGTGCCATGTTGTGCAGGACTTGCATGTTGTCTTTCAAAATGTTTTCCGCGCGCTGATAGTTTTGATCGATGACTGCGCGAATTTCGTCGTCTATGGTTTGTGCCATTTTCTCCGACATCGGCTTGGATTGCGGGCCCATGTAGCCGCCTTCGCTGTCGCCGTAATCCATAGGGCCCAGTTTGTCGGACAAGCCCCATTTGGTGACCATGTTGCGGGCCAGTTGGGTGGCGCGCATGATGTCGTTGGAGGCGCCGGTGGTGACTTTGTTCTTGCCGTAAATCAAGGCTTCGGCGATGCGGCCGCCGAACAAGCTGGAAATCTGGCTTTCCAGTTTATCCTTGCTAGCGCTGTATTGGTCGCGTTCCGGCAGGAACATGGTGATACCCAGGGCGCCGCCGCGCGGCATGATGCTGACTTTGTACACCGGGTCGTGCTCCGGCACCAAGCGGCCGACGATGGCATGACCGGCTTCGTGGTAGGCGGTCATCAACAGCTCTTCCTTGGTCATCACCATGGTGCGGCGTTCGGCACCCATGATCATCTTGTCGCGGGCTTTGTCCAAGTCGCTCATGGACACTTGCCGCTTGTTGTTGCGAGCCGCGAAGATGGCACCCTCGTTGATCAAATTGGCTAGTTCGGCGCCGGAAAAGCCGGGGGTGCCGCGGGCCAGGTCGGTCAGGTTGACGTCGTCGGCCAAAGGTACCCGGTCGCCGTGTACTTTGAGGATTTGTTCGCGGCCTTTGATGTCCGGCAGGCCGACTTGCACCTGCCGGTCGAAACGGCCAGGCCGTAGCAAGGCTTTATCCAGAATGTCGGCCCGGTTGGTGGCAGCGATGACGATGATGCCTTCGTTGCCGCTGAAGCCGTCCATTTCCACCAGCAGCTGGTTCAAGGTTTGCTCGCGTTCGTCGTTGCCGATGTTGCCGTTGCCGCGCTGGCGGCCCACCGCGTCGATCTCGTCGATGAAGATGATGCAGGGCGCGCGCTTTTTGGCTTGGTCGAACATGTCGCGCACCCTGGAGGCGCCGACGCCGACGAACATTTCGACGAAATCCGAACCGGATATTGAGAAGAAGGGGGTACCGGCTTCGCCGGCGATGGCGCGGGCCAGCAAGGTTTTACCGGTACCGGGCGGTCCGACCATCAAAACCCCGCGCGGGATTTTACCGCCCAACGCTTCGTATTTGCCGGGGTCGCGTAAAAAGTCCACCATTTCCACCACGTCGGCCTTGGCTTCCTCTACCCCGGCCACGTCTTTGAAGCGGACTTTGACTTGGTCTTCTTCCATCAATTTGGCCCGGCTTTTGCCGAAGCCCATTTGCCCGTCGCGGCCGCCGGCCAACATGGCTTGTTTGCGCATGAAGTAAACCAATACGGCGATCAGCAGCAAGGTCGGTGCCCAGGAAATGATGATATTCATTAGCGTGGACGGCGGCTGCGGTTTTTCCACTTTGATCTTAACGCCGTATTCCAACAGCTCGTCGATCATCCGCATGTCGTTGGGATTGTAGGTGGAAAAACGGGTACCGTTATTACGTTTGCCGTCGACGTAATTGCCGTCGATCACGACTTCGGTGACTACGTTGTTGCGCACGTCTTCGATGAAATCGGAATAGGAGATTTCGTTGTGCGGATCGTATTCCGGCATCGTGCGGTTGAATATCGACGATACCACGATGCCTATGGTCGCCAATATCAAAACGAAGAAGAAAAACTTTTTCATTTGCCTATCCCCTTAACTCATTTCTCGTTGGAGAAATATTTGAAAAAGTCCGAGTTCGGTTTCAGCACCAAGGTGTCTTGCGTGTGTTCGAACGAGGCTTGATATGCTTGCAAGCTGCGGTAGAACGCGTAAAACTCCGGGTTTTTACCGAAACTCTTGGCGTATATGTCCGCCGATTCGGCGTCGCCCCGGCCGCGGATGTTTTCCGCATCCCGTTGTGCGTTAGCGACGATCACTTGCTTTTGCTTGTCGGCTTCGGCGCTGATTTGCTCTGCGCTTTCCGCACCTTGGGAACGGAATTCCCTGGCGACGCGTTCCCGTTCGGCCCGCATGCGTTGGTACACCGAGCTGCTGACTTCCGGCGGCAAGTCGATGCGTTTGACGCGGATGTCTATCAATTCGATACCGAATTTCTGTGCGGCCGGGGAGACTTTTTCCAACAAGGTATCGCGTAGTTGGTTACGGTCTTCCGAAATCAGTTGTTTGATCGTGCGCACGCCGAACTCGCTGCGCATGGCGTCCTTCATGATTTGGTCGAGGCGCAGGTTGGCCTGGAATTCGTCGCCGCCGACCGTGGTATAAAAAAGACCCACGTCACCGATTCGCCATTTGACGAATGAGTCGACAATAACGTTCTTCTTTTCGGAGGTAAGAAAACGCTCGGATTTACCATCCAAGGTCAGTACGCGCGCATCAAACGTACTGACGTTATTGATGACGGGAGTCATAAAGTGGAGTCCGGGTTGCAAATCGGTGGTAACGATTTCGCCCAGTCGAAACAAGATAGCCTTTTCGTTTTGATTGACGTGGAAAACCGACATCGTTGCGGCTAAAGCCAGGACCGACAAGCCGGCCGGAAATGCGAGTTGCGCTTTGTTCATGGTTTGCTCCTGCTGGGACGGATATCGTGAGGGGCCGATTTTCCGTGGTTGTATTTCGCCGGGCTATAGGATTCCTCGGTCGTTACAGGTTCTTCGTGGTTGACGTAAGCGGCGTTTTGGTGCACCACATTCGGGGCCATCGGCATGTACAAGGCCGGCGGCTGGTCGGTGTCGACCACGATTTTGTTGGTTGAACTGTAAAGTTTTTCTTTTGCTTCCAAATACAAGCGTTTGCGGGTAATCGCCGGATTTTTCTCGTATTCCACCAGCAGTTGGTCGAAACGTTCGGTTTCGCCTTTGGCCTTGGAGACTTTTTCGGAGGCGTAGGCTTCGGCTTCCTGCAGGATGCGGGACGCGGCGCCACGCGCTTTGGGAATGACTTCGTTGGAGTAAGCTTCGGCTTCATTGATCAGGCGTTGCTTGTCTTCGCGGGCGCGGATCGCGTCTTCGAAGGCGCCTTGCACTTCCTCCGGCGGCTGAGCGTCTTGCAGGTTGACACTGGCCACGCTGATGCCGGCTTTGTAATCGTCCATCGCTTCTTGAATCTGTTCCTTGATTTCCGCGACGATTTGACTGCGGCCTTCGGTTAACACGAAGTCCATGTCGTTGCGGCCGATGACGCCGCGCAACACGCTTTCGGTCAATTGTTTCAGGGTGTTTTCGTTGTTCTTGACGTTAAACAAATAGTCCCCGGCGTTTTTGATTTGGTATTGCACGGCCAGGCGCACGGCGATGATGTTCTCGTCGCTGGTCAGCATCAAAGACTCTTGCGGATTGTTGGGCGATTTGCTGAAACGGCTGACGTCGTTGTAGCCGACTTCGATAAAACGTTGCTGCTCCACATTGACCACGGACACCGCTTCTATCGGCACGGGCAGATGCCAGTGCGGGCCGGGTTGGGTGGTTTCGACGTAAGCGCCGAAGCGGGTGACGACGCCCCGGTTGCCTTGGTCGATGATGTAAATGCCGCTGATCAGCCAGCCCAAGGCGAGCGCGCCGCCGAGCAAGCCGCCGATTTTGGTGACGGAAAACAGGTTTTCGTGTTCGTGGTAGAACTCGGTGGTCTTATTGGAGATGTGTTTCCACTGTTTATCAAATTCCATCTTCCAATCCGGCGGTGGGGTCGGTTTGTCTGCGTTGTGGTTTTCAGATGACATAGTTACTCCTCTTGATAAGGTAGCCGGATCGGGCTATGCAGTTATAGTTGGTTGGTAGCCGCCGGATGCGGGCGGTAAGTGGAAACCGTGAAGCCATAGATAGAATCAGGTATCGTTTGGTTCCAGAAACAGCATCAAGTCGAAGCCGAATTGTTGTTTTAGTCGTGCCAGCGCTTCGTTTTGAATTTGCCTTACCCGCTCTCGCGTGACGTTGAGTTGATCGGCAACCGCTTGCAAGGTCATTTCGGTGTGATTTTTCAAACCGAAACGCATCGCTAAAATGGTGGCTTGTTTTTCCGGCAATGCCTCTACCGCTTTATTCATATAGCAGACCAAATCATTGTCGATTAAATCGTCAATCGGTTGATTGAATTGTTCTTGACTCATGCGTTCCATGATAGCCATGCCGTCATCCTCTTCGGCGTTGGCGTCTTGCAGGAATGCGGATTGATAATAACTGGAGATGGTGCGAATGTCTTGTTCCGACAAATCGCAACAGGTTTTCAGTTCTTTCAGGGTTGGCCAGCGTTCCTGTTGTGTATAGGAGATGCGCATTGCTTCGAAGATAGGCGCGGACTTTTCCGCCAGCGCGACCGGCAAGGCGACGATTTTGTCTTGTTTGACGATCAAGCGGGAGATCGCTTGCTTGATCCAAAAAATGGAATACGTGGAAAAGCAATGGCCGCGTTCGGCATCGAAGCGGTCTACCGCTTTGATCAGGCCCACCAAACCTTCTTGCATCAGGTCGTCGAAGGTTAAGCTGAGGGTTTTATATTTGTGGGCGACAAAGGCAACCAGACCGGTATTTTCGGCAATCATAAGTTGCCGGATTTTTTTTAGCTCCGTGCGGGCTCGTTTGACTTTTCGAACGTAATCGTCACTGTCGGACAGTTCTTTTTCCACCCGCTCGGCAATTCTCATTAGGTATAAGGGCAAAAAATGCAGACGCTGCATGTTGGTGCGCGAGCATTCGTTTATGGCTTGAGAGTCGATACGATTGAAGTGACCGACTTGTACAACATTTTTCTGTTGTACAGCTTTGTGTAGCGAATAGGGGCTGCATTCGCCGAACAAGCCGGTAAAAATGTCCGGTTTGGAAAATTCCGATACGAATCGGCGTAAGCCGTCTTTATAGCTTTCCTGCTGTTTGATCAGAACCACATCGGAGTATTCCAGACCATTACTGAGATCCAACAGCAGTTGCTTGGCCATGATTGCAGCGACTTTCGTGTTGCTCAACAACAGATCCGCCAACGTTTGCCGGGCCGACTCCACTTGTAAGGCGCGGGATCTGGCGTCCGGTTCCGCCGTCGATAATTCCAAGTCTAAAACTTTTTTTGTTGCCTGAGACATTTGGATGCACCGATTCGAAAATTTGGGTTGGCAGCGAAGATACAAGGGTGTAATATTTTTGTCAAACTAAAATTTGTACAAAACATGAACAATGTACTCAATTAAAGCCGTTACCGCATTAACCGGTTTGACTCCGGAAACCCTGCGCGCTTGGGAGCGGCGCTACGAGTGCGTCACTCCGCAACGCACCGAAAACGGGCGGCGTTTTTATACTCAGGAGGACCTGGAAAAATTAACGCTACTTGTCAATTTGACACGCAACGGTCATGCCATCGGTAAGATAGCTAATCTAAGTTGCGAACAATTGCGGCATTTTCGTAATCCAACGCACCAGCGTACCGACAATACCCAACGGGATTTGTTCAGCCAGATCTTGGATTCCTTACAAAACTACCGAATCGAGCGTTGCGAACAGTTATTAAAACGGGCAATGCTGGCGCATGAACCGGTAGAGTACGCTAGAGACGTGTTACTACCTGTTTTGCACCAAGTTGGGTTGCTTTGGCATCAAAAAAAACTCAATGTTGCGCAAGAGCATTTGTTTTCCGGCTGCGTGAAACGTATTGTGCTTACAATGGTTAACAATCTATACCATACGTCCAAGCGGCAACCGGCCATGTTGTTCGCTACGCCCAGCGGGGAACCACACGAACTTGGGATTTTGTTGGGCAGTTTGGTAGCTTCCACGCTGCAATACCATTGCTATTATTTAGGTGCCGATTTGCCGGCGGCGGATATTATCGATGCCTGCGAACACTTGGCACCGAGGATTATTGTGATCGGTCTGGTGAAAAACCCGCCGGATGCGGAAACGGCGGCCGATGTCGAACGCTTGGTCCGTTTCGTCGCGGGTGGGCAAACTCAGTTGTGGATTGCCGGAGCCGGAGGTAAATACTGGGCGTCGGTACAGGGCAAGTTGCCCGCCAATTGCCTGTATGTCGACGATATAGACGAATTTTACAGCCGAGCCCGGCAGCAAAATCTTCTTTCCCATCTTCAATGAAACGCTAGACTTAGCGGTGGATGCTCTGCGTGGCGCCTATAACGGATTGTTGCGCCGCTATCCGTTTAATTGACCGTATCGAAAGGTTGGCGGGCTTACCTGTCTTGACAAGAGTGGCGCTCAATTTCAGACTCACGAGATAACTATAAAGACGGAGGTGTATCGTGCAGTCCAAGAAAGTCGTTTTTGCCGTGTTGTTATACGTGGGATGGCTAACCGCCGCCGCGGCCGCAGGGAATTATCGTTTCGCGCCGGGAGATACCGTTCTGACCAATTGTCGTTCGATTTATACCAAGGGTGTGGTCAAAGCCCAAGTGGATGACGGTTACACCATACATTTTCCCAAGCGTAGCGGGCCGATAAATTGTCCGCCGTTTCGCTGGCATGCCGAGTTTGTGCTGCCTTTTCAATCGGTACCCGAATATCGGTTAAAGTTTTTCGGCGGATTGAAGCGGGACTTGGTTTTTAAAGTCGGCGAGAACGTGACCTTTCAGTTTCCGGCCGACAAGCGCATTATCCAAAATCAGACTGACGTCACCATCGATGCGCAAATTACCGATATCAGCGACGTAGGCGCGATTGCGGTGAAATTAGTGAGCAGCGAGCCGGAAGCGGCGGCGATGTTTTGGCAAATGATAGGCAGCAACTACGTCGATTTACGCCACGAGGCGCTGGCGCTGGAACGCAATCGGCGTTGAGTCGGTTAATTGTCCTTACAAACCGTTAACGTTTGTGCCGCCAACTTGGCCGGTAAGGCTTTGTCCGCGTCGATTTTAATCCGGGCCAGCCATTCGGTCTTGGATTTTAGCCGGGCTTTAATGTCCGCTTTGACGCCGCGTTGTGCAAGCTCGGTCTGGAACACCTCGGCGCGTTGTTTGCTCTTGAATACTCCAAGCGAATAGCCGCTACGAGGGTCGCCGGGTGCTATCGGCCAGATGTCGGTCAAGCCTTTAGCGTTTAGCATCATTTTGTCCAAGCGCGCCTGTTCCTGGGTTTTAGCGGCCGGGAAGTAAACTTGATAATCGGCCGGGTAGGATGCGTCTTTGCTGATGATGTTCTCCGGGGCGAAGCCGGTGTCGCGTAGCCAATTTTGGGCGGCAGCGAAGCTGGAGAAGGGGGCGGTTTGCAAGCAGCGCAAACGGGTCGGCTTGCGGGGCTGATTCGCATGGGCAGCAGGAAACGGCGCGGTTGGCGTTTTGCCCTTGGCTAGGATTGGGCCTGTAGGTTTGGCGACTGTTGGGGATTTCTGCAGCAGGCCGGCCAATAGTTCGCTAACGGTTTCAGTGGCGATCCTGCGTGGCCGGCGATTCAAAATTTGTTCGATTGCCGCGCCGCGCCGCGCGCGGGTGTACTCCCCGGCCAAGAGGATGCTGCCGCTGTTCGGTTCGGTTTGCTGTGTGACGGTCAGGCGGCTTTTAGCGTATTGCCAGACACCGAAGCCGATGTTCAACAGCAGCAGTAGATAAAACAGCGCTTTCATCGATTGCCGCTACCCCGGCAAACCAATGCCAGGCCTTTTAATACCAAGTCCGAGTCTATCGTTACCGGTAGCTCTAATGCCGAGCCCAGTAGGTCGGCGTCGCCGCCGGTGATCAATAGGCGGAAATTGCCGGTTAACTGTTTTGCGGCCAGTGCTACCATCCCGGCCGCTGCCAGCAACACGCCGTTTGCTATTGCCGGTTCGGTGGCGTTCGCTAACTGCGCTTGCGGGGTGTAGGCCTTTAACGGCAGATTGGCGGTATTGGCGGCTAAAGCGTTGCGCATCAGGTTAAGGCCGGGACAAATCAAGCCGCCTAAGTGTTGACCGTCGGCCGTCACGGCATCTAAGGTGACAGCCGTGCCGCAGTCGACGACGCAGACGTTGCCGGGGTAATGGCGGTGTGCGGCCAGTAAGGCCAGCCAGCGGTCCACGCCGAGTTTGGTCGGCTCGGCATAGGCGTTGCGTACCCCGTATTCGTATGCGGCCGATTGCGCCTGATACAGGGTAACTTTAGGCCATAAGGCGAGGGCTAAGGCGATCGTGTCTTGTGCTAAGGCGCCGTGCGCTACCGATGAAATGGCCAAATCGCGTGGTTGTGCCAACTCCGACCACGATTGTCTTAGCGCCTCTAAATCGCGTGCGTGCTTGTAGTCTATTGCGTTGACCGGGCTTAGCCGGCCGTCTTGTTCCGTACACCATTTCAAACGGGAATTGCCGAGATCGACTAATAACTTCATAAGGCTTTGACGCTGACCTCGCCGGAAGCAAAGCTGCGCAGTTGGCCGTCCGACCCGGTCAATAGCAGCAAACCTCGATGGTCTATGCCCTGAGCGATGCCCTCAATGCGTTGTGCGCCGATGCTGACAACCACAGGTTTGCCTTGCAGACAGTCGTAGCTGCGCCAAGCGGGTAAGGCTTCGGTCAGTCGATCGATCTGATAATGGGCAATGGCCGGCAGCACTTCGTTCAAGACCGACGCAGCGATGCGGTTACGCTGCAAATAAACGTGTTCGCCTAAAATTTGCCGCAGGTCCACCCATGCTTGATCTATCGCTAGCGCTTCGGACCGGGGCAGGTAGAAATTCAAGCCCAGGCCGATAACGGCTTGACAAGGGCCATCGCTTTCTCCCGAGACTTCTATCAAAATGCCGGCTAATTTGCGTTGTTGCCAGTAGATGTCGTTCGGCCATTTCAAACCAATGCCGTCGATTCCCGCGCGGCTTAAGGCTCGTGCCACCGCAAGGCCTACGATCAAGCTCAATCCGGCGAGTGCGGCGGGGCCGTCGGCATACTCCCATACTATCGACAGATAGAGGTTGTGTCCGAACGGTGAAACCCAAGAGCGTCCGCGCCGCCCCTTGCCGGCAGTCTGGTACTCGGCAAAACATACGATAGCTTGGCGGTTTAGCGCTAACCTGCGTTGTTTCAGATAAGTATTGGTGGAGTCGATCACGGCATGCAGTTCCAATTCGCCCAGCAATTCGGCCGCCTCGGGGGTTAAATGGGCTCGTAGGGTGGTTTCCTCCAGCAATTGCAAGGGGCTTAGCAATTTGTAACCCTTGCCGGTGAGTGCGCTCCATTCCAGGCCCCATTCGGTCAATGCTTGCATCTGCTTCCAAACCGTGCCACGGCTGACGGATAAAGTTTGTGCCAGTTCCGTGCCGGAATGAAACCGGCCGTCGGCCAGCAACGACACAAGCTGTAATAATCCCGGGGCAGGAACGGTCATTTGCAACTGGAACGGGGCTATTGGGTGTTTTTATCGCGCAGTTGCTGCATTTGTTTTTTCATGACGTGTTTGACCAGCAATTCCCGGTCTTCTTCGCGCAGATTTTCGTATTCGGCGCAGACCGTATAGACTCCGGCATCCTTGTCCGGAGGTGCTTTGCATTGTACGACGCGGGCTATCGCTACGATTACCACCAAGGACGAGGTCAAGAGCATTTTCAATTCCAGCATCGTGCCGACCGGAATGGCTTGTTCATGGGTGAATGCAATACCGGCGGCGCTCAAATTGACTTCGCAGCGGTCGTTGTCGGAAAAATCGCTGTCGTTGCTGCTTAAGCTCTGGGTCAGCACATTAATTTTGTTGTCGATGATTTTCAAATATTCGAACATTTCGGGATCGCGCCGTTCCAGACGCGGGGCCAGTAGGGCCGCTTCCCGGTTTAATATGCTCATCGCGGTAGTTAAGCTGCAGCTTTCCAATATGCGGTCCGAGGCCAAGCTGTGGCGTCTTGCTTCTTCGGAGTCTATGCGGCGAAACAAAAGATTGATCGTATCGCTGATGCGAAAAAAACGCCGTTTTTCTTGCGCGTCGTCGATCATGGTCATAGTCTCCGGAAGAAGGGCTGCGCTGAATTTTAATCGAAAGCCGGTCGCGATGGGGCGCCTCAATCGGGAACCACAATATCGTGGCTGGCGATTAAGCTGTTTATGTCGCGGCGCCGGACCGGATGAACCGGTAGGATCAACGCACCGGCTGCCAAGCCGTTTTGGCTGAGCGACTCTTGCTCCACATAGAGTTTGTCGATGCCGTATACCGAGAATGCCGCGTAAGTGGCTGCCGTGTCGCGTAAATCCGCCGGTTCGGCCTGTTGGTTGGGCGCCAGTTGCAGCACGCCGCCGTCGCAGAACAAAACGCCGACTGGTTGGTCGAAAGCGGCGGTGGTGAGGATCAGGTCCAAGGTTTCCGCCAAGCGATAGCCTTGGTGCGGAGGCCGGCGCATGATGAACAAATAACGTTTCATCGCTTAACCGAACACCAGATGGCGGTCCGCTTCCATGGAGGCCTGCAACCATTGGCCGAGGCCGGCGATTCTAAAGCCCGGCGCCAGATTGTCGTCGCATGCCCCCCGGCGTTGCGCTTCGTCCGCGTGTAATAGCCCGCGCCGTTGTGCGGCGGAGATGCACACGACTAAATCGATGCCGTGCTCCGCCGCCAGTTGCGACCATTGCTCTGCGGCAGGTGTTTGAGATTCCGGCGGCAAGGCATAACGTAAGGCGTTGTGTATGCCGTCCCGGTAGAAAAAAATTTGCAAAATTCGATGACCTTTTTGCAGGACTGCCGCGCTGAAGCGGTAAGCGACTCGGCTGGCGTCCGAGCTCTCAGGGCTGCAATTGATTAAAATGGCGTACTTCATGTCGCTGTTTGCCCGGGCTAATTCTTTTATAATCGCGTCATTTTAGTATCGGCCGGACGGCTTGTCCCGCGTTTTGGGCGGATCGGTCCGGCGGCCTTATTTCTCGACTGCTTGTTTTCGCCATGAGACTACGCTTATTAACGACCGCTATCTTGTTGGCTTTGGCGCCATCGCCGCCGCAGGCCATAGAAATCGAAAAAATCCAGTTGCCGGAAATGGGCGATTCGGCCGGCGCCTTGATTTCGCCGGTGGAAGAAGCGCAGCTCGGGGAGGCGTTTTTCCGGAATTTACATTCGCAAGCGGAAATCAGCCAGGACCTGGAAGTGGAACAATACATCCAGACGATAGGCCGGCAATTGGCCGCGCACAGCGATACGCCGTCGACGCCGTTTCATTTCTTCGTGGTGATAGATCCTACCATCAACGCGTTTGCCGGGCCCGGCGGTTATATCGGGGTCAATTCCGGGTTGATTTTGCTGACCGAGGCGGAAAGCGAGTTGGCTTCGGTCATGGCGCATGAGATAGGTCACGTGACACAACGTCATTTGTATCGGCAAATCGAAGCGGCCAGCAAAATGTCCATTCCGACCGTGGCTGCCACCTTGGCGGCCATTTTAATCGGCACTCAATCGCCTAGGATGGGTCAGGCGGCATTGATGGCGGTGCAAGCGGGCAGCATTCAATTTCAAATCAACTTCACCAGGGACAACGAAAAAGAGGCCGACCGGGTAGGCATGCAAACCTTAGCCGAATCGAGTTACGATCCGCGCAGCATGCCGACTTTTTTCGAGCGTTTACAGCAATCGACGCGTTATTACGGTAAGGGCGTGCCGGAGTTTTTACGCACCCACCCGGTTTCCGAAAGCAGGATTGCCGATACCCGTGGCCGCGCCGAGGTGTATCCCTACAAACAATATCCCGATTCCATGGGTTATTCCTTAACCAAGGCCAAGCTATACGCCGCGACTACCGAGGACAAAGCCGCCGCGCAACGTTATTTCAGCGCGTTAGAACAGCAAGGCACCGAACAGCAGCGTGCTGTCGCCCGTTACGGCATGGGTTTAGTCTATCTCAAAAGTTTGCAGTACCCCAAGGCTTTGGCGGTGTTTCAGGCATTGGCGGACCGTTATCCGGATCAGCCGCATTTTTTGTCCGCCTATGCGCGCACGGCGCTGGAAAGCCAGGATTACGAGATGGCCAACCGGCTGTTCGGCAAAGCGATTCAGCTGTTTCCTAACGATGATGCGATTAAAATCGAGTTTACCCGTTGCCTGCTGAAAAATAATCAGCCGGAGCAAGCGAAGCAGGTGTTGGCGGGTTTGTCTGAGCGTTGGAAAAGACAGCCGATGTATTACGAGCTGATGGCGCAAATCTCGGCCGGGATCGGCCAGCAGGCCGAATCGCACCGTTATATGGCCGAGCACTATTATGCGAGCGGATATACTGAAGAAGCCATTACCCAAATACGCTTGGCCAAGCAGCAAAAGCATTTGAGCTATCAACTACAAGCGATTTTGGACGAGCGCTTGAATTTCTTTTTAAGCGAAGAGCAAGAGCGGAAAAGTCTGCGGTAATATGAATTAGGTGTTTCTAATATACACAAGTTTTTGTTTCCAAATGTTAATTTCGGGGCGAAACTAATTTTCGTGGGCGAAGCCAATTTTTAATGGACATCACAAAAAAATTTGCCTAGACTGTCGCCACCTTAATAGGGGTGCACACGATCTTCGGATCATGTCTTTGAGGGGAGGGAGCGGCCTGTAACTAAGGCTCATAACTATAACAACAATAGTAACTGCTTGACTAAGCTGCCATTATTGGCAGACGTCCGACTTAAAAACAACAATAATAACCAATAGGACGAGCCCGCTTCTGCGGGCTTTTTATTTTCCGTCACTTTGTACTTATAATGCGGTAAAACAAACCGGCTCAACACGGCTTGCGTCCGTTGGGGAGTGGCTTTCAGATGTTTGCCGCACTCAGAGAAACGCGCTGTTTCCGGTTTTGTTTCCCATTCGGTTCGTTTAGCCGATACAATCCGATTCAATCTCAAATTTTAGAAGGTTATTAGATGGCACGCGTTACTGTGGAAGATTGTTTAGAACACGTGGAAAATCGCTTCAAACTGGTGTTGTTGGCCAGCAAGCGGGTACGACAACTGGAAAAAGGCGCCGACGAATTCGTACCGCGCGGTAAAGACAAAGATACCGTCATTGCCTTGCGGGAAATCGCGGCCGGTTACGTTAACGAAGAGAACGTAGATCGTTTACACCGCGGCGGCAACGTTTCCGATACCTATTTGGAAATCTGATCGCAGGTATGGTCGAGATCGCGCACGCATTACCGCCGCTGCCGGACGTAGAGCATCCGGAAGAGAAGCTGCTGCATCAGTTGTGCGAGGTGTTGAGCGCGTATCTCGATCAAGACGCGGTGGCTAATATCGTTAGGGCTTATCGGTTTGGCGCAAAGGCTCATTCCGGGCAGTTTCGGAAAAGCGGCGAAGCGTATATTTGTCATCCGGTGTCGGTAGCGATTTCTTTGGCCGGTATGCATATGGACGCCAACGGCATCATGGCGGCGATATTGCATGACGTTATTGAAGATACGCCGGTTTCCAAGGCGGAGTTGACCGAACAGTTCGGCAGCGAAGTGGCGGATTTGGTGGACGGGGTCACCAAGCTGTCCAAAATCGATAGCCGTTCGCGGGCCGAGGCGCAGGCGGAAAACGTCCGCAAAATGTTTTTGGCGATGGCGCAGGATTTACGCGTCATCGTGGTCAAACTGGCGGACCGTCTGCACAACATGCAAACCCTGGGCAATATGCCGGCGGATAAAAAACGCCGGATTGCCAAAGAAACTTTGGAAATTTATGCCCCCATCGCTAACCGATTGGGCATGAACGATATTCGTCACCAGCTGGAAACCTTAGGCTTCAAAGCCTTGTACCCCAATCGTTTTGTAGTGCTGAGCGATGCCGTTAAAAAGTCTCGCGGTAACCGTAAGGAAATCATCGATACCATTCAAAACGCGATACAAAACCGGTTGACCGAGACCGGGATGGACTGTTCGGTAGCTGGCCGGGAAAAGAATATCGCCAGCATCTACCATAAAATGGTCAGTAAAAAGATTTCCTTTTCCGACGTTTTCGACGTGTATGCGTTTAGGATCTACTGCCATCAGGTCGACGATTGTTACCGGGCTTTGGGTTGCGTGCACAATTTGTTTAAGCCGATACCCGGACGCTTCAAAGACTATATCGCTTTGCCCAAAGCCAACGGTTATCAATCCCTGCATACCATATTGAAAGGGCCTTACGGGGTGCCGATCGAAATTCAAATTCGCACCCACGAAATGCATCGTTTGTCGGAGTCCGGCATTGCCGCGCACTGGTTGTATAAATCCGACCACGAAAAAAGCGAGACCATGCAAGCTAGGGCCAACGAATGGTTGCGCGAGCTGTTGGAGATTCAAAAATCGGCCGGCGACTCCTTGGAGTTTATCGATAACCTCAAAGTCGATCTGTTTCCGCAAGAGGTGTTCGTGTTCTCGCCCAAGGGCAAAATCATCAAGTTGCCGCGCGGCGCGACGGTGGTGGATTTTGCCTATCAAGTGCATACCGACGTCGGCAATGCTTGCATATCGGCCAGGATAGATAAAAAGCTGGTGCCGCTGCAAACCAAATTGGAAAACGGCATGACGGTAGAGGTCATCACCGCGCCGTGGGCCCGCCCCAACCCTTTGTGGCTGAATTACGTGGTGACGGCAAAAGCCCGCAGCTGTATCCGTTCGTATTTGAAAAACTTCAATCAGCAGGAAGCGATCAATCTAGGCCGGCGTTTGTTGGAAAAGGAATTGAACAGTTCCAACATCACTTTGGACGAAGTGGACGACACGCAAATCATGCAAGTTTTGCATTCTTTGCGTAAACATTCGTTGAACGATCTATTGGAAGACATCGGCTTGGGCAATCGCATGCCGTTTCTGGTCGCCAAACACATATGTCAGATCGGCAGCAATACCGGGGTCAAACTGGACGGGCACGAGCCGCGTAATAAATCGCCGTTGATCATCAAGGGTACGGAGGGAATGGTGGTTAGTTTGGCCAAGTGTTGCCGGCCAATTCCGGGCGATCCCATCATCGGCTTTTTCAATCCGGGTAAAGGCATAGTCGTGCATCACCACGAATGCCGCAACAGCAACGAAGTACGCAAAAAGCAAACCACCTGGCTAGACGTGGAATGGAGTCCGGAAGCGAGTGGCGAATTTTCGGCCGAAATCCGAGTTGAAATTTTGAACCAACGCGGTTCGCTGGCCACCGTGGCGTCTACCATTTCCTTCATGGAATCCAATATCGAAAACATCACCGTTGTCAGTCAAGACGACAGGGTATCGGTGGATTTATTAACGTTGGCGGTGCGCGACCGCGTACATTTGGCCAACATCATCCGCAAGCTGAAAAAATTATCCATTGTTCTAAAAATCACTCGCATCAAAGCTTAAGCATGAAAAAAACCATCATTTCCACGCCGTTGGCGCCTCAAGCCATTGGCACTTATTCGCAAGCGGTAAAAATCGACAACACTGTTTATTTATCCGGGCAAATTGCCCTGGACCCGGCAACGATGCAAGTGGTGGACGGGGACATCGAGCTGCAAATTCGCCGAGTGTTCGATAACCTTCGGGCAGTGGCCGAAGCAGCCGGCGGAGATTTTGCGGACATCGTCAAGCTGAACGTCTATTTGACCGATTTGGGGAACTTCCCCATCGTCAATACCATCATGGCCGAGTATTTTGCAGAACCTTATCCGGCCCGCGCGGCGGTCGGAGTTGCGGCTTTGCCCAAAGGCGTCGGCGTTGAGATGGACGGCGTGATGATGTTGCGAGACGAGTACTACTGACGTTAATCAGGCGCCGGCACCGGCGCCTTTTCATTGATGCCTAGCGGGGAAGTGCATAAACAGCCGGTGACCAGTTTAGCCGGTATCGGCTCCCAGACCGCCGCGCGGATGCAAAAACTCGGCATCCGTACTCTGCAAGATTTGCTATTTCACCTACCTCAACGTTATCAAGATCGGACGCGCGTTGTCGCCATTCGCGATTTGATACCGGGCGGCACCGCTTTGGTGCAGGGCGCCGTCGAATTTATCGACGCCCAGCAACGCGGCCGCTCCAGCGTAATTTGCCGGATCGGCGATCGTAGCGGTTTTTTGAGTTTGCGCTTCTTTCATTTTTCCGCCCAACAAATCCAGCAGTTGCAGCCAGGCGTCGAATTGGCTTGTTTCGGTGAAGTCCGCATGGGCTTTAACGGCTTGGAAATGATTCATCCCGAGTATCGGTTGCTGGCGTCCGGCGAGACGGCTGCCGAGCCGGCCTTGACCCCGGTGTATCCGGGTACCGAAGGTTTGCATCAGGCCAGTATCCGCAAGGCGGTCAAGCAGGCGCTGCAGCTGTGTTTACGCGACCCGAGCGCGTTACCGGATGTGTTGCCGGACGAGTTGCGAGGGCAGTTAGGTTTTCCGCGCTTGTCCGAGGCTTTGCTGACCTTGCATCAACCGCCGCCGGGTTTATCTGAAATTACCCTGACCGACGGCAGTTCGCCGGCTTTGCAAAGTTTGGCCTTGGAAGAGTTTTTAGCCCATCATTTGGCGTTATGGCTGGGAAAACAGCAATACCGGCATTGGCAAGCGCCGGTTTTTACCGTTCCCGCACATGCCAAGCAAGCGTTTTTGATGCGCTTGCCGTTCACGTTGACCCGTGCCCAAACTCGAGTCGTCGGCGAAATCGAAGCCGATTGCGCCGGCGTGCAGCCGATGCTGCGGTTGGTGCAAGGCGATGTGGGTTCCGGTAAAACCGTGGTGGCCGCATTAGCGGCTTTGGCCGCTTTGAGTTCCGGTTATCAGGTAGCGTTGATGGCGCCAACCGAATTATTGGCGGAGCAACACTTTCGCAATTTCTCAAGTTGGTTTGCCGATAGCGGCCATGCGCTGCTGTACCTGAGCGGGCAGAGTAAGGGCAAGGCCCGGGCGGCGATATTGCAGCAGCTGGCCGACGGCAGTGCCGGTTTGGTGGTGGGCACGCACGCCTTGTTTCAGGATGCGGTTCAATTTCACAAATTGGGCTTGGTGATCATAGACGAGCAGCACCGGTTCGGCGTGCACCAGCGGCAAGCCTTGCGGGCTAAAGGCCAAGCGGCTGGCTTGGCGCCGCACCAGCTGGTCATGACCGCTACCCCGATTCCAAGGACCTTGGCAATGTTGCAATATGCCGATCTGGATATTTCCGTCATCGACGAGTTGCCGCCCGGCCGCCGGCCGGTTACTACCAGCGTGCTGCCGTCCGAACGGCGCGCCGATGTCGTAGCGCGTATCGCTCATTGGCTGACAACCGGTAAACAAGCGTATTGGGTGTGTACTTTGATAGAAGAGTCCGAGCAGCTGCAATGCGAAGCGGCGGAACAAACCGCCGAGAGTTTGCGTGCGCTGCTGCCGCAGGCCAAGGTCGGTCTGGTGCACGGCCGGATGAAACCTGCCGATAAAGAGGCCGCCATGCAGGCCTTTAAATCCGGCTTGTTCGGGGTGTTGGTGGCGACTACCGTGATTGAAGTCGGGGTGGATGTGCCGAATGCCGGCTTAATGATCATCGAAAACGCCGAGCGTTTGGGGCTGTCGCAATTGCATCAGTTGCGCGGACGGGTGGGGCGCGGCAATCTGGACAGCTATTGTTTGCTGCTGTACCAGTCGCCGTTATCGGAAGCCGGCAAGCAACGCTTGGGGATACTCAGAGAAACTCACGACGGTTTCGTGATTGCCGAGCGGGATCTGGAATTGCGCGGTCCCGGCGAAATTATCGGCAGCCGGCAGACCGGACAAATTCAGTTCAAAATCGCCGATTTGGCGCGGGACCGAGCGTTGTTGGACTATGTGGAACCGGCTGCGGCGTTGTTGCGCAACGACTGTCCGCAACAGGTGCCGCTGTTGATAGCGCGCTGGCTGGGTAGTGCTCCGCATCCGTCCGACGGCCGCTTCGGCACAATCTTTAGTCCGTGAGCCGCGGCGGCAGCCGCTCCATTTTGCTTAGTGCTTGGGTCCCGAGCCGGCCGAGCTGCCGGACGGTTAATCGCGTATACAATATTTGCTCGGTATTTCAGGAGTTAAGAGGTTTATGTTTACGCAATTATCGGCGCCGCAATTAATGGGCATTTTGAATGTCACCCCGGATAGTTTTTCGGATGGCGGGCGCTATTCCGGCGCCGACGCGGCTTTGTGCCGGGTGCAAGCCATGCTGGAGGAAGGGATGGATATCGTCGACGTAGGCGGCGAGTCGACTCGTCCTGGGGCTGATCCTGTGAGTCACGACGAACAGATCCGCCGAGTGGTGCCGGTTATCGCCGCCATTCGTAGCGTGTATCCGGCATTGCCGATCAGCATAGACACCATGTCCGCCTGCGTGGCGCAAGCGGCATTGCAGGCCGGCGCGACTCTGGTGAACGACGTTTCCGGCGGGGTGGTGGATCCGCAGATTTTAGCGCTGGCGGCGGATAGAAATGTGCCTATCGTATTGATGCACATGCAGGGGCTTCCCAAGACCATGCAGCTCGATCCTTATTACGACGACGTGGTCGCCGAAGTGACGGATGGCTTGCAAGGTAGAATCGATGCGGCCTTGGCGGCCGGGATTGCCGAGCGCAACATTGCGATAGACCCCGGCATCGGTTTTGGCAAACGCAAGCAAGACAATATCGATTTATTGGCGAATTTGCAGCGAATCGCGGCTTTAGGCTTTCCGGTATTGCTCGGTACCAGCCGGAAGCGCTTCATGGGCAGTATCTGCAATGTCTCCGAGCCGTCCGAATTGGTTACCGCTACCGCCGTGACTACCGCGCTGGGCGTGATGGCCGGCGTGCGGCTGTTTCGGGTGCACGACATATTGCCGAATCGGCAGGCGGCGGATTTGGCCTGGGCAATCAAACAAGCCCAATGACGGCGCTGCATCCGCGTTTACAAGCGCTGCAGCGGCAACTGGGGGTATCTACACTGTCGCGGATTGTCGATTCGGCGACGCGTGCGCATAACGTCGAGTTGTGGCTCAAACGCGACGATTTATTGCATCCCGTCATATCCGGCAATAAATGGCGCAAGCTTAAATACCCGTTGAACGACGCACTGTATGCCGGCGCGCATACCGTAGTCAGCATGGGTGGAGCTTATTCCAACCATCTGCACGCTCTCGCTTTCGCTGCGCGCGAACTGGGGCTGCATTCGGCCGCTTACATCCGCGGAGAACGGCCCGGGGTGCTCAACCCGACTTTGGCAGATTTGCAGCGTTGGGGGATGCAATTGCATTTCGTTTCCAGAAGCGCCTATCGGGATTTACGTTATTCGGACGTGACGGCCGGCGCTTTGAATTTGCAAGCGGGCAGTTATTGGATTCCGGAAGGCGGGGCGTCGCGGCAGGCGTTGACAGGCGTGGCCGAAATCGTCTCGGAGCTGGATTGCGCATACGACGTGTTAGTGTGCGCATGCGGTACGGGTACTACGTTGGCGGGCTTGATTGGCGCGGCTCGCGCGGAGACTAAGATACTCGGCGTGGCGGCGCTAAAAGGCGGAGAGTTCTTGCATCGGGATATTCCGGCGTTGCTAGGCCGGCTGCAGCCGGTATGCGACTGGGAGTTGCTGTTGAACTATCACTGTGGCGGATTCGCCAAAACTCGCCCGGAGTTGACCGATTTTATTTCGAATTTTAGGCTCACACACGATGTGCCGTTGGAGCCGATTTATACCGGAAAAGCTTTGTATGCAATCTACGATTTGCTTAATAAAGATTACTTCGTTGCCGGCCAGCGTATCGTCGCCTTGCACACAGGCGGATTGCAAGGGGCGCGCCGACAATAGCCGCTCGCCAACAAGGAAGCCGGCTAGCGCGGTTGTCGCGTAAGGTTTCCGCAAACATTCGCCGAAATACGTGGTTAGCGCGGCCAGGTTGCGATTCGAAAGGCTGGCGCCGCAACGAAAGTCTTGTCCGCTCGGGTCATGCCCTTGATTGTTCGCGGAGACGATATATCCGTATGATCGTTAGGCGATTTATGTTTTTTTGGCTACGATTAGGCTACGTAGATTGTTTTCCACGGGGGGGAGTAATGAGCCAATTAAGCGAAGAAGAGCGTAGGAAAATCCTGGAGAGTTCGCCGGTGGGTACCTGGGCGTTGATGCTGATAGTCGGGGCCGGCATGGTGATCGCTTGGTTAATGATGTATTACGGGGTGTTCATCCCGCGCGGCCATATCGGTTAGGGGGCGGTATGCATATCGATCAATTGGAAAGGCGTTGGGCGAATATCGCGCTCGGCATAGCCGGCTTGTTTGTGCTGGTGATTTTGACGTCGGCACTGTTTCACGGCATACACGCGCCGAGTAACGTGGAAACCATCGATTCGGCGCGTTTGCATTTATCGGCAGAATTTGCCGAGGATCATTTGGGTCCGCAACAGAATTCGGACGGCAGTGTGACCGTGCGTATGGTCGCCGGGCGTTATGGTTTTTATCCGAAAACCTTGACTTTGCCGGCCCAGACCAAACTGATTTTTCGTTGGGTCAGTTTAGACGTGTTGCACGGGGTGCATATTCCGATGACCAATATGAGCACCATGATAGTGCCGGGTTATGTGGCGCAACTGACTACCGAGTTGAAACATACCGGGGAATATCCGCTGTTGTGTAATGAATACTGCGGCATGGGGCATGCGCATATGTGGAGCAACATCAGCGTGGTCGGCAAAGAGAAGTGGCAAACGATAAATCGGACCGGGGGAGAGAATCATGGCTAATGTGGCGGAAAAAAAGTTGGCGCTGTGCCATTTCTGGGTGGCTTTCGCCGCATTCGGTTTGGCGGCCGTCATGGGCTTGTATCAGGTGGTGGAGCGAAGCGGGTTTTTCGGTTTTTTGGAGTCGCGGGAAGTGTATTACGCCTCCGTCAGTACCCACGGGGTATTGATGGGTTTTGTGTTGACCACTTTTTTTATCATGGGCTTCGGCTATTACGTGGCGACTACAACGCTTAAGTTGCCGATCTGGAATGTGTCGTTTGCCTGGGGCGGCTTTGCACTGTCGCTATTGGGCGTGGTGTTGGCGGCCGGCCCGCTGCTGACCGGGAATGCATCGGTTTTATTCACGTTTTATCCGCCGCTGATGGCGCACCCGGCGTTTTATATCGGCGCCACTTTGTTGGTTGTCGGTTCGTGGTTTTGGTGTGTGTCGATGATCGTGATGTATGCACAGTGGAAAGCCGCCCATCCGGGGCAGCCGGTACCGCTGGCGATGTTTGCGACTACCGGAAACGCTATCTTGTGGCTTTGGACCAGTGCCGGAGTGGCCGTGGAAGTGTTATTCCAGCTGATTCCCTGGGCCTTGGGCTGGATAGACACAATAGACGCCGGCTTGGCACGCACTTTGTTTGCTTGGACCTTACATCCCATCGTTTATTTTTGGTTGATTCCAACCTATACCGCGTTTTACTGTTTGGTACCTAAGCAGGCCGGCGGTTTTTTGTTCAGCGACGAAATGGCTCGGGCGGCTTTCATGTTGCTGGTCGTGTTCAGCCTGCCGATAGGCTTTCACCATTTATATATGGATCCGGAACAGAGCCACGGCTGGAAGATCGTGCATGCGATCGGCACCTTTGTCGTTACCCTGCCGACTTTCATTACCGGATTTACCGTCATTGCCTCTTTGGAAATCGCAGGACGTTTGAACGGCGGCAAGGGTTTGTTCGGTTGGATTGCCGCCTTGCCGTGGGATAATCCTATGGTGTTGGCGATTATCCTGGGCTTGCTGATGTTGATTTTCGGCGGCTTCGGCGGTTTGGTCAACGCCAGTTATGCCATGAATGCCATGGTACACAATACCGCGTGGGTTTCCGGCCATTTTCATCTGATTTTCGGCGGTACTACCATCATCATGTATTTCGGCATCGCTTATTACTTTTGGCCGATCTTGACCGGTAAGCCCTTGTTCAGCCAGTCGTTGGCGATTACTCAGCTGTGGATTTGGTTTATAGGCATGATCATCATGACCACGCCATGGCATATTTTAGGGCTGCTGGGCCAGCCACGCCGCATCGATAGCGTCAATTACAACAACTTGTTGGTGTTATCGTGGGAGCCGTACGAGGCGGCGATGATATTCGGTGGTGCGATATTGCTGGCATCGTCGGCGCTGTTGCTTTATAACTTGTATCAAACCCAAGTCGGTAGCGGTAGCTTTGAAGGCGAGGTGGAATATGCCGAACCGATTCATCCGGTCGGCGCATTGCCCGCTTACTTGAATGGATTCAAGCTGTGGAACATCGTGATTGCGGCCTTTATGCTGTTGGCTTTCGGGTATCCGATTTTGCAATTCTTCTTCATGGAAACCTTCGGTTCCGGTAGATGGGGGGTATAGTCATGAGAAGCTTTGTACTTATTGCAACCTGTTGCTGGTCATTGACGCTAGCCGCACAACCATCGACGCAAGTGGCATGGACGGCGGAACAATTAAATTTCGTCAAAGCGGGAAATCCGGCGGCCGGCGAAGCATTGGCCAAATCGTGCGGCGGATGTCACGGCGATAAAGGCATTAGTGTCACAGGGGCGTATCCATCGTTAGCGGGCCAGTTGGCGACTTATCTCTATAAGCAGTTGCAGGATTACGCAAACGGGGATAGGCAGGATGTAATCATGGGCGGTATCGCAAAAGGGCTTAGCAAGCAGGATGCGGCTAATCTGGCTGTGTGGTATGCCTCTCAAACTCCGGCGTTTCAGTCGCGTAGCGTGATGGTTTATCAAGCGGCTGAGACCTTGGTGAAATCCGGGGACCGCGAACGCATTTTGCCGCCTTGCGAGGTGTGCCACGGCAGTAGCGGGCAGGGACAAGTCATGGATATGCCGGCACTGTCGGGGCAAGCCGCTAGCTATACGACGGCTGCGCTAAAGGCGTTCAAATCCGGTGAGAGACATAACGATATCTACGGGCGAATGCGCTTGATTGCCGAAAATTTAACCAACGAAGAAATCGAGCAGCTAGGCTTTTATTATCAAAATACCGGTAAATAAAAGGCACGCTGGCGGTCGGCTGGCTATTCGACGCCGCCGACCGCCTCAAATTACAGAGGGGAACTTTATGGCCGAGGCTGACATACCCGTCAAATACGCGTACAAGGGAGTTAATTTGATCAGCTTCGGTCTGTCGATCAAGCTGTTATTCACCGGTTACTTGGTCACTATCGCAGTCGGTTACTTGATGGCACTTGGGCAGATTCTGATGACCCACGGCATGGCCGATGGAAAACTCGGTTTATCTTTGGAAGATATAGTGTATAGTTACTACGGAGACCGCTCGGGTTCCGTGTTAGAATCTAAGTTAAACGGGTCTATGA
Organism: Methylomonas sp. HYX-M1; assembly: GCF_040741385.1. NCBI lineage: Bacteria > Pseudomonadati > Pseudomonadota > Gammaproteobacteria > Methylococcales > Methylococcaceae > Methylomonas > Methylomonas sp. HYX-M1. The sequence continues at coordinate 4,144,253 of NZ_CP160405.1, read as the reverse complement.
AATTTAATGCTCCTGAACAAGATAGATTCAAATTGATTCAGTGGGTGCGCGACGGTGCGTTGGAAGCCGGTTATTGGGAGTCCATCAAAACGATAGTCGATAAAAACTGTGTGGCTTGCCACAACGAGAATGCCGGTTCGTTGCCGGATTTTTCCAAATTGGAAAACCTTAAAAAAGTGGCGGAATCCAGTCAGGGCGCTACGTTTCAATCGTTAACCCGGTTGTCGCACATCCATTTGTTCGGCATCAGCTTCATTTTCATGTTTGTCGGCGTAATTTTTGCGTTTTCCACGGGTGTGCCGTATTTCCTTAAGTATCCGGCAATAGTCATGCCTTATCTTTTTTTGTTGGTCGACATTGCCTCTTGGTGGTTGACCAAAATCAATCCGCATTTTGCCTGGCTAGTTATTTTGGCCGGGGCTGGGTTGGGCGCGTCGTTTGCGTTCATGTGGACAGTGTCTATTTATCAAATGTGGGTATTAGGCGGCATTCGCAAGCAGAGCGACCGGCGCAACGCGGTTTTGCGCGATTAGCTGCTGTATGTAGCTAATTGTCAAAAGAGCAGGGAAGCGGGTTAAGAAACACATTGTTCAGTGCTGGTTTTATCGTTTAACACATTAACAATGTTGTGAAATGGCCACAACACCTTTACAATGAATTCGTACTTTGGTTTTGTGGGTTCTGTACTACACTGGTAAGCGAGTGGCTTCCACTTAGGATGGAACAAAATAAGCGTACCTGTAAATTTTGTGACGCGGGCAACATTCTGGTGATGTTTCACAGAATTATTTTGTTACAACTCCTTACAATCCGCGGTAACTTTTGTTAAAAAATTTTTAATTTCTCTATGGGGGGCTTATGGCATCTAATTACGATGACGGTATCAGTAAACAAGAAGCGGTAAATAATTTACTGGACTCAACTCTTTCCTTTTCAACTGCGCAACAAATCATCAAATCGCTGGGTGGCGGCAAAGTAACCGTTGGCGAATTTGGTAATACCTCTTCGTCTAGTGACTTAGCAGGGCATAAACTCGCTCTGTTCACCGGTACTGGCGGTACTGCCACTGTTAACTTTTCTGGCGCCGGCAAAAACGACCTTAAAGGTGTTAAGTCTATCGTCTTTGGTGACAACAGCGATGTTACCTTCACTCTAACTGGCGATGGTGCGAAAAAATTCAAAGGCACCATTTCTACCAACGACGGCGATGATAACCTGACTGTTCAAGATACCAAGAAAGTCTTTATTTCAACCGGCGACGGTAACGATTCTGTTACTACCGGTGATGGCAAAGATACTGTTGCAACCGGCGACGGTAACGACAATATTAAAACCAACGGCGGCAATGACCTTGTATTCCTGGGTGATGGCTCCGATAGTGCCGGCAGTGATACTGTTGATACAGGCGCTGGTAACGACATCGTCAAGCTGGTCGGTAAATTCGTCGGTACCGCTGTGGTAGACGGCGGTGCGGGCAATGACAAACTTGACTTGAGCGCTGTCGATATTGCCGACGTAACGGTTGCCGGTACTTCCGTATCGATTACGTTGCAAAACGGCGGTGTGATTAACGCCAGCAACTTCGAGAAATTCGTATTCGACTCGAATGGTACGCTGAGCAATGGCGGCATTAAAACCGTAGGTTTGACTCAACTTGACGACTTTTTTAACCCAGGTAGCTAAGGAGTTTCTTAGCTAAGAGTTTTACAGTCTAAATTGTTAAAACCGGGGCAGGCCTAAAAAGCCTGCCTTTTTTTTGTCCGAATTTTTTGATGATAGATTTAGCCGTTGCCGCCGAGTTCTGTTTGCCGACTAAGTTGACGGATTTACTGGAACTGGCGTTCCATGCGCTCGAAGCGGGAAATCTTCCGGATGCTTTAGCGTTCTCGGAGCGAGCCTGTCAGCTGACATCCCCTCCGCAAGCCAGTGCGCTGTTAGTCAGAGCCAATACCTTGATAAGGCTGGATAAACTGGATTTAGCGCTAGCCGATTATTGTGCTGCATTGCAACTATTGCCTACCAATTTGGACGTTGCTCGCGCGTTGTTGCGAGCCTGTTGTCTTGATAGGGTCCGCTACCGGGATTTGTATCGGCGCACACTGACCAACATCTTACGATTGGCGCCGCAATTAGCCCATGAACCGGAAGTGGCGGAATGGGTCAACGCGGCGGAATTGGCCGCTTTTGGTTGCGTTTGGCGCGACGGCGAGTTTATATGCGGTTGGGCTGTCCGGCGAGATATGCCTAGTAGGACATTACAAGTTGAAATAGATGGAAACTTCTTCGAAGCCGAATGTTCGATAGCCACACCCGGCTTGCAACAATTGGGGATAGGTGACGGCTTGAATGGTTTTCGCTTCCAATTGCCGGACGAATTTTCATTGTTGAGGCTGGGCATCGCAGGAGTGAGTCTTTGGGGTTGCCCGATCCAAGGGAGGTCGGTAACACCTGCACAGGCAGTAGTCCAAACCCGCGTTGCCATTTCCGAAGCCGTTGATGTCGTCGTGCCGGTATATGGCGGTCGTCAGGAAACCCTGCAATGCATTCAGTCCGTGCTGTCGGCTAAAACCAATATCGCTTATAGAATTGTGGTGGTGGATGACTGTTCGCCCGATCCGCAACTAGGTCGAGAACTGCGACGCCTGGCGTCGGATAAAAAGATTATCTTGCTGTTGCGGCCGATCAATGCCGGATTTTCCGGTGCGGTGAATACCGGGGCGAGTCTGGACGACAACCGTGATTTGGTTTTGTTGAACGCCGACACCCAGGTATTCGATTATTGGTTGGACAGGCTGCACGCGGCGGCATACCAAAGCGAAGACATCGGCACGGTCACGCCGCTATCTAATTTCGGAGAATTGGTCAGCTATCCGCAAGCCATGAAAAATAATCCGGTAGGCGATATACGGCAGGCTGAGCAGTTGGACGCGTTATTGCGCGTCATTGCATCGGAGCGAGTGATCGACTTGCCGGCCGGTGTCGGGTTTTGCATGTACATTAAACGGGTTGTTTGGCATCGGGTCGGCGGATTGGACGAATTCCTGTTCGGACGCGGCTACGGCGAAGATACCGACTTGTGTTTGCGGGTTCGGCAAGCCGGCTGGCGTAACGTTTGTGCGGCGAACACCTATGTGGTGCATTGGGGCAGCAAGTCTTTCGGCGCGGAAAAAGCCCATCTGGTCGCGCAAAATTTGCCTAAGCTGTATGCCAAATATCCGGGGCATGAGGCCGAATACGACCACTTTTTGAATACCGATCCATTAGGACCGTTGCGCCGGCAATTGCAGCGAACATGGTTGGCGCAAACGGCGGCCGGCAGCAAGGCGGTGCTGACGTTATCGCCTACCGATGCTGACGACCCGGACGGCCCGAGGTTTGAATTGAACGCCGTTGAACATCGGCCGGGACAATGGCGTTTGAATTTAAAGATGTACGGCATCACCGGCTTAGCGGTCATTTCCTACGATTGGCCGGAGCAAGGCGAACAATTGCAGCAAGACCTATTAGCCGCCGGCTTTTCCTGTCTGCACATTTCCGGATGGGCCGATTGGCCGGCCCGGCCGCTCGATTTTCTCACCAACGGTTTCCTGCCCTATCGGTTGAGATTGGATGACTATAGCGCTTATTGCCCGCGTCGGTACCGCTTGCAGGAGCAGGCAACAGCCTGCGCCGATCCTGCGGATATTGCGATCTGCCAAGCCTGCGTGCACAAATTCGGGCCTTTGGCATACGGTTACCAAGGGATGGACGCCTGGTTGTCGCGCGCCAGACGATTATTGGGCGGCGCGGAAAAAATCACTGCCCTGAACGACGAGATAGGCGAAGCCCACAGTAAGCGTTTTCCTGAATTGGCACAGCGCATCGACATCGACAAGCCCGCTCGGTCTGCGGCTAAAGGGCAAAATCGTAAAAAACCGGGCGCAAGCGTGTTGGTCAGGGCGATGCGGGTGGCGGTATTCGGTCAGGCCTCATCCAGCGGTTACTATCGCTTACAGCAGCAGGTGAAAAACGCTTGGGAGAGGCAAATTGATGTACAGTGGTTCATATTCGGCCATAGCATTAGCGACAACGATTTGCGGCGCTGGCCCAATGTCCATCTGGTCGAGGTTAGCGATACCGCTGACATCATCGGCAAGCTGGAGCTTTACCACGTTCAAGCTATTGCCGCCTTTGCCGATGACGAATACGAGCGTAAATTGGCCCACGATGTCGCTGGTCGACTTAACATACCTTTATTACAAGAAACCCACTTCACTCATTAGCAATGACAAGTTCTGTTGGCGATAGCCGTTTTAGCGGTGCTTTATTGGGCCGCAACGGCGATTATTTGCTGGGCTGGGCCTTGGATAATCGCAATCCGGATGCTTTGGTCGTTATCGATGTTTGCGGAGACGGACAATGGTTAGGCACCGTCAGGGCCGGGCACCACATGCCGGTCAAACAAGCCGAGCTCCCCGATAGCGCCCAAGGCCATTTTTTCATATTCCCGGTTCCGCGCTACGTTTGGCAAGGTGTAGCGAGAATCGACGCTAGGATCAGCAACCACGATCACTGCTTGCCCGGCAGCGTGTTCACCCGCTTGGAAGCGGATAGACCGTTGCCTAGCCAGACCGATTATGTCGAAAACGACGGCAGTTTAAGGCTGTGGGGTTGGGCCTGGGATTTGATGGAGCCGCAAGCCCAACTGAGTGTGCGCGTCTACGAAGGCGACTCGCTACTGGCCGAATGCGAGGCCAAAGAACCCAGCGCCGAACCGGAAGCCGATTCCGGCAACGGCGTTGCGCACGGCTTCAGCCTGACATTGCCGTTTTCGTTGGCCGACGGCCGCGTGCACGAAGTCCGCGTGGTCACTGCCAGCGGCAAGCCGCTGGCCGGTAGTCCGTTGCGCGTGTTTTTGCCCGCCGGCGTGAAATCATGGGCGGCGGCGCTGGCATTGCCGGACGACGACCGGCGCATACTTAGCGCCATGATGGAACGTTATGTCTGGCATGTGCCGGTTTCCATGGACTTTTCCGCGTATCCGGTTTGGCGGCGCAAATTCGCCGCGGCATCGCCCGCGCACAGCGATACGATGCCGGTACTAGTCGCGGTGATTGGCGCCGGCGATATTTCGGTGACTATCGACAGCTTACTGTCGCAAACCCACAGTAACTGGGAGGCTTGGGTGCTAAGCGCCCCAGCCCGGCAACCGGCCAAGGACGCCCGCATCCTATATGTCGATGCCGGCCAATGGCTGCAACGAATCAAACAAGGTCCGAACCACTTCGCAGGAATTTTAAGTTTCGTAGAAGCGGGAGATGTGTTATTGGACGATGCGCTAGCGGAGTTGGCGCGACCATTCGCCGAACAGCAGGTGAACGTTGTTTATAGCGACTGTGAATACCTCGGCTCTGACGGCAGGATCATGCCCTGGTTCAAACCGGATTGGGATCCGGATTTGTTTCTTGCCGCGACCCCGTTGCATTATCTGTTCGGCGTTCGTGCGCAACTTATCGCAACGGCGAGCCAAGCCTTGCAAGACCCGAACGCTTGGCCATGGTTGGCGGTGCGGGCGGTGGGAGACGAAGTCGCTTCGATTCGGCATATTGCCAAGGTGTTGTATCGGCGTTGCGCACCACAGCAACCGGAGCATGCCCAAGCCATGCATGCCTGTGACGAGGTGCTGGCCGCCGGTATGCAACGTTTGCCCGGCGAGCATCGGCCGCCGCGTTTGTCTTGGCCGCAGCCGGCGGAATGGCCGAAAGTCACGTTGATTATCCCGACCCGGGACAAAGCCGATTTGTTGCGCCGTTGCATCGACAGCCTGGCCGGCACGGATTATCCGCATCTGGACATCATCGTCATGGATAACGACAGTGCCGAACCGCAGGCTTTGAGCTACCTTGAGCAACTTGCAAGCCGCGGCGGTGCGGTGCGGGTAGAGCCTTATCCCGGCACTTTCAATTTTTCGGCGATCAACAACCGAGGGGTGCAGCTGGCCGAGGGCGAACTGATCGGTTTGATCAACAACGACATAGAAGCGTTGGACGCGGGTTGGCTGAAAACGATGGTTACTCATTTGTTGCGGCCCGGAGTCGGCGCGGTCGGTGCCAAATTGTTGTGGCCTAACGGCATGGTGCAACACGCCGGCGTGGTGTTGGGTTTGCACGGCTTGGTCGGGCATATAGGCAACAACTGGTACCGCGATGATCCCGGCTATTTCGATTATAATCGAATTACCCGCAGCGTCAGCGCGGTGACGGGAGCTTGTTTGCTATGCCGGCGAGCCGATTATTTGGCGGTTGGCGGCTTGGACGAGACCGATTTCCCGGTCAATTTCAACGATGTGGATTTTTGTTTGAAATTACGCAGTTTGGGCAAGCGCATCGTTTGGACCCCGGATGCTACCTTGCTGCACGCCGAGTCGGCCAGCCGCGGCAAAGACAAGCAACCGGACCGGCGTAGCCGCTTAGCGCGTGAAAAAGACAAATTCATGCAAAAATGGCGGCATTGGATTATCGATGACCCATATTACAATCCTAATCTGAATTTGGAAAATTACAGCCATGCCGGATTGGCCATGCCGCCGCGCGGTCGCGCGTTGGCCGAATCGGATTATCCCGCTCTACGCGAAAACCAACAGCAAACACGAACGGACGAATGAAAATTCTCTTTATACATCAAAACTTTCCGGCTCAATTTCGCCATATAGTGGATTATTTGGTTAAAGTCGGCGGCCACGAGGTTTTGGCCTTGAAACAACCCCCTAATCGAGTCCAGATAGAGGGTGTCGGCGTGGCGGCATACCGGTTTCAGCACGAGCCGCAAGCGGACATTCATCCATTGCTGCAAGATACGGAAGCCAAAGTGTTACGGGGAGAAGCGGTGGCGGACGCATTGGTCCGCATTAAAGAGAAGGGCTATAAGCCGGACGTGATCGTCGTTCATCCGGGTTGGGGCGAAGCCTTGTTCATCAAAGACGTTTGGCCGGACGTCAAATTAATTTGTTATTTCGAATACTTTTATAACACCGTGGGTCAGGAATATAACTTCGACCCTGAATTCGAAAAATCCGATATCGAAGCCTTGGCCAAACTAAGGATGAAAAAAACCGCGATGCTGCAAGCCCTGGACGTGGCCGACGCCGGATGGGCGCCCACCAAATGGCAACAAAAAACCTTTCCGAAATGGGCGCAAAGCAAAATCCAAGTACTGCACGAAGGCATAGATACCGAATACTTCAAACCCAATCCCAAGGCCAAGTTTCGTATCGACAACAAAAACATTACCCTGACCCGCAAGGACGAGGTGATCACCTATGCCGCCCGCTCGCTGGAGCCGGTGCGCGGATTCCATACCTTCATGCGCGCCTTGCCGGAATTGATGGCGCAACGGCCGAACGCGCACGTGATCATCATGGGTAAGGAACAAGCTTCTTACGGTGCGGAGCCGGAAGGTTTCGATACCTGGCAGGACATGATGCTGGACGAGGTCGGGGTTTATCTGGATCCGGGCCGGGTGCATTTGGTCGGTTTTTTGAATAAAGACCAGTACCGCGAAGTGTTGCAAGTCTCCAAAGCCCACGTGTATCTGACGTATCCGTTCATCTTGTCGTGGTCGCTGTTGGAGGCCATGGCGTGCGGTGCGCCTATCGTAGCCTCGGCGACCGCGCCGGTTAAAGAGTTCATCCGGCAAGGGAAAACCGGCAGTTTGTTCGAATTTTTCGACGGCGACGGCTTGGTTAACGCGGTTATCAAACAGTTGGACGCCAAGCCGGCGCAATCCGGTAAAGTCACTCAAGCGGCCCGCGAATTGGTGGTTAACGAATTCAACCAAATCGAGTGCGTCAAGCGCTTGCTGGTCTTGATCGAGGCCACCCTCAATAAATAACGGCAGCTCAGGTCAGCGCTCGGATAGCCAGGCGTTGACCGCTTCCAAATCATTGCGGCCCAATAGCCCGGCCGCCAGTTTCAATTGCAGGCTGTTCAACAGGTAATCGTATTTGGCTTGTTCGTAATCACGGCGGATGCGAGCCAGATTGCGTTTGGCCGTCAACAACTCCGCTACCGAGCGGGTGCCGATTTCCAAACCTTTTTCGGTGGCGGCTACGCTGATTTCGCCGGATTGGCGAGCGGTGGCCAATGCCTGTACCCGGCCGATGGCGGTTTGAACGGCTTCGAATGCGTCTTGGGTTTGCCGCTCGGCAGCCCGGCGTTGTTTATCGACATGTTTTAACGCGGCTTGGTACTGGAATTCGGCTTGCCGGACTTTGGAATCCACCATGCCGCCGAGATAAATCGGTACGTTCAGTTGCAGGCCGACCGTTTGCGAGTTGGAAATCAAGCCTTGCGGTCGGTCGGTGTCGGTGGTGCCGACGTTGCCGACCAAGTCCAAAGTCGGCAAATGGCCGGCGAATTGTACTTCCACGGTTTTTCTGGCCGCTTCGGCATGATGGCCGGCGGCTATCAAGGATAAGTTGTTTTGCGCGGCCCATTGCAACCAGTCGGCGGCATTGTTCGGTTCAGGCGTCACCGGTTGCCAATCCTGGCGTAACGGCGTCAGCGCCGAAACCGGCACGCCGAGGATTTCCGTCAATTCGTTGCGGGCCGCTTTCAGTTTTCGTTCCGCTTCCAAGGCCTCGGCTAGCGCCTGGTCGAACCCGGCTTGCGCGTCTTGTACTTCCGGCAAGGCGCCGGCGCCCACCGCCAGGCGGCGTTGCATTTCCTGCAATTGCTTGGCTAGCGACAGTTGCTCGGCCTGGGCGTAAGTATGGGCGTTTTGCGCCAGCAACACGCCGAAATAGGCTTTTGCGCTGCGCAGCAGCAAGTTTTGTTGCTCGGCGACGAATTCCGCCTCGGCTTCGGCAATCTGGTTGTCGGCTTGGCTGAGTTGCAGCCAGTAATCGTGGTGGTAGATGGGTTGCGACAATTTAAGCGACACATGGCTGTCCCAAAAATATTGCAAGCCCAGTTGCTGGCGGCTGAAGGTGTTGGTGGTATCGTAGCGGTTGGCGTTGACGCTGCCTACCACGGATAGGGACGGCAGCAAGCGTGCCAGACTTTGCGGCTTGACTTCCAACAAGGCATTGCGATTCGCTTCCGCTTCCTGCAAGGTCGGATCGTTTTGCAAGGCCAGATCGTAAATTTGTAGCACATTCAGCGCAGTGGCGTGCGCCGCAGACACTAGCGACACGTATAGCACCAGCGCCACGCTTAACGGCTTGAATGGCGACTGCATGGTTACAGTTGCGGCATTTCGATTTGGCAACTGATACCGGCCGGAATCCGGCCGGCGGCGTTCTCCGCTTGCAGGCGCACGCCCAGCGTGCCGCTGGCGGCATCCAATACCGGGTCGATGACGCCGACGCGGGCCGTAAATTCCGCTGTTTCGCCGGCGTGCGGGAATACCTTGAATACCTCGCCCGTTTTGATTTTGCCCAAGGCCGCCGCCGGCAACACCACTTCGATGAACACAGGGTCGATTTTGGCCAGTTTCAAAATCGGCAGCCGGTCGTTGATTTGCGCGACTTCGCCGGGATGGTGGGAGCGTTCCAGGACGACGCCGTCGAACGGGCTCTTCAAGGTTTTCAAGCGGATCAGTTCCTCGTATTCGCGCACTTCCAATTCGGCGATTCTGTTGTTGTCGCGCGCGGCAATCAAATCGGCGGCGGCTTGTCTCTGGCTGCTTTCCGACTCGTCGACCGCGTTGGCCGATACGTATTGATCCTTATACAGCTCGCGGTCGCGCTCGAATTTTTTGCCGGAAAACTCCACCCGGCTTTGCGCGGCGAGTTGCGCACCGCGCGTCGTGGATTTGAATTTGGCTTGAGCGAAGCGGGCGCGTTCCACGCCGCTGTCCAGCGTCACCAACACTTGGCCTTGTTTGATCTTGTCGCCGCGATCGACCGCAATCGTTTCTATCAGCCCGTCCACAGGGGCGCGGACCTCCACGATTTGGCTGGGTTCGATCAAGCATTCCACCGGTTTAGCTGCCGATACCGCGCTGAAAACCGCACAAATGCCGGCCGCCACCGGCTGCAGGGCCGCGGTTAAACGAAATTTCAAGCGCCCTCCTTGCCGGCAAAAGCCAGCATTGTATCGATTTGCCGATCGGATACCAGGGTTTGTTCGCGAATGCGGGCATTGCGCCGTTCGGCCCGCGACTGAGCGAAATGAGTCAGCAGCCTGACCCAGGCCGGCTTGATCAAGCCCAATGCCAACAGCGGACTCAAGCCGGCCGGCAGATATTGCTCGAACAAATCGTCATCCATCGCCACAATGGCCTGGGCGCTGCCGGGATCGCCCTGGCGGCCGGCGCGGCCGTAAAGTTGCCGGTCGATGCGGCTGGATTCCGCGTAGGCGGTCAATATGACGTGCAGGCCGCCCAGGTCGCCGACGCCTGACCCCAACTTGATGTCGGTACCGCGTCCCGCCATGTTGGTGGCGACCATCAGACTGCCGGCTTGGCCGGCAGCGGCGACGGTTTCGGCTTCTTCAGCGTCCTGGCGGGCGTTGAGCACTTTGTGCGGCAAGCCGGCTTCGCTCAAGAGTTGCGACAGGATCTCCGACGCTTCCACCGAGACCGTGCCGATCAATACCGGCCGGCCGCGTTCGCAGACTTGGAAGCGGGCGGCTTCCACTACCGCCCGCCACTTTTCGGTTTGGTTGCGATACAGGCGCGGCGGATACAACAGCCGTTGTACCGGCCGATGGGTGGGTATTTTCGAGGTTTTCAAGCCGTACACCGACCAAAATTCCGCCTGCACCTCTTTGCCGGTGCCGGTCATGCCGGATAGGTGCAAATAGCGGCAGAAATAGCGCTGGTAGGTGATGCGCGACAAGGTGATTTTTTGCGGGCTCAAGGGGCAGTGTTCCTTGACTTCTATCAATTGATGCAAGCCGTACTCCCAGCTGCGGTCCGGCATCAGCCGGCCGGTATATTCGTCTATGATCTGCACCTTGTCGTCCTTAACCAGATAGTGGCGGTCTTTTTGATACAGATGCAGCGCGGTTAAGGCTTGATTGACCAAGTCCAGCCAAACCGATTCCAGCGGCGCCGGCAGGCCGGACGCTTCCCGCTGCAGTTTGGCTTTGGCGCTGCCGGCCGGTTTCAAATAGCTGCTGCGAGTCTTGCTATTCAACCAATAATCGTCGTCCTGTTGCAGCGTTTGCGCGACTGCAATCGCCGCCTGAAAAGCCTCTTCGCCGACGTAGCCCTTGCCGGGCCCCGAGATGATCAAAGGGGTACGGGCTTCGTCTATCAACACGCTATCGGCTTCGTCGACGATGGCAAAGCACAAGCCGCGCATCAGTAGCTTGGATGCCGGGGTGTCGCCGCGCAACCAGCGCAGAAAATTCAGGCGGCTGACGCTAAGCCATTCCTTTAACTGCAAGCGGTCGCGCAGATAATCGAAGCCCAAATCCTTGTTGGTGCAATAGGTAATGTCAGCCGCATAGGCTTGGCGTTTTTGATCGTTGGACAATTCGCTGTTGACCACTCCGACCGACAATCCCAGCGCGTTGTACAAAGGTTGCATTTCTTCGGCGTCACGCGCCGCCAGATAATCGTTGACCGTTACCACGTGCACCGGCGCGCCGCTCAAGGCCGCGGTGGCCGCTGCCAAGGTGGCGGTCAGGGTTTTGCCTTCGCCGGTGGACATTTCGGCGATATGGCCGCGGATCAAGGCGAACGCACCTTGTAACTGTACCCCGTAATGGCGTTTGCCCATGACCCGGCGCGAGGTTTCGCGGATCAGCGCAAAGGATTCGACCACCAAGTCCCAAGCGAAGCCGCTGCGCCGCAAGCGGCGGCCGATTTGCGCCACCGCTTGTTGCAAGGCGGCCTCGTCCAGGGCCTCGAGGCGTTCGCTCCAGGCATCCACCGCAGCCACGAAGCGCTCCGGCGTGCGGTCGCGCGGACCGAGATTGAATAAATGACGGGCCGCCAGATTGCGCAAACGCCGGTCTATTGCGAATTCTTGCGGATCGGCTTTTTCCGGGTAGGGGCCGTTGGCGTAACGTTGCGGCAAGCGGTTGAGGGTGGCGGTCATCGCTTACACCGCCAGCCTGGATAAAAAGGTTTGTCTGATTCGGCGCCAGATTTGGCTGGCCAAAGGTTGCGCAGGATGCTCGAAACGTACGTGGGCGCGGGTGCCGTAAGGCAATACCGGGGTATCGGCGGCATCTAACTGCTGCGGGCGGATCAGGCCGAGGTCGAATTGAAACAAGCGGTTCATGGCCTTGGTCGGGCTTTTTTCGCGCGGGTCCAGTGCTTGTTGGCCGCCGCCTTCGGTCGCCAAGGCCGGACTGGGCAGCTCGGTATCGGCGGCAGGCACTTCGCGCAGCAAACGGGCCTGCAACACGTGCTCGGGGCGTTCGGCCAAGCGTACCTGAATCGCTTCCGTTTGATGCCGCACTAAGGCGATATCGGCTTGCGGTACGACGATGCGGACGATGTCGCGGGAGGGATCGACCACAAAGCCGATCAAATCGCCCTGGTGCAAAAAGCGGCCGGGCAGGTCCGGGCCTCGCTCCAGAAAAAACCGGCCGCTGCTGCGGCTGCGCAAGATCAAATCCGCCGCGCGTTGCCGGGCTCTGGCCAAGTCGGCTTGCGCTTGCAGTAGGGCGTGCCGGGTAATCTCCGCCTGATTGCGGTCTTGCCGCCATTCGGATAGGCGTTGGGCTTCTATGCCGGCAATTTTCGCTTGGTACACTTGGATTTGCGCGGCAAGATCGGGATCTTCGCAAATCACCAGAACGTCGCCCGGCTGCACCCATTGCCCCGGTGCGGCGACGATGGTGCGCACGAAACCGGGCGCGCCGGCTCTAACCTGGGCTTGCGGCGGTAACCAGACCACCCCTTCGAACTGGGTACGCATCGGCATGGGCAACAATCCAACCGCTATGCATAATGCCGTCAGCGTTCCCAGGCTGACTAAAACCGCGCGTCGTCGGTGCGGGGCGAGCGTAGGATGGCCTAGCAAATAATTGCCGGCTTTATACGCCGGCAACAGCAGCAGCGAATAGGCGTAAAACAGGCCGAGCAGGGCGCCTAGCAGTAGATAGCGTTCGGCGATATACATGGCGATGCCCAGCATGACCGACAAGCGGTATAGGTAAGACAGCGGCGCGTACCACAAGAACCAGCGCTGCTCGCCGGGTGTGGCGTCGAAGCGCTCCGGTTTATGCACGCCGAAGGCGTGGCGGTTGATCAGAAAATACCAGTATTGCGGGCCGCGCCCGGCCAAGTTGGGAATTTCGCACCAGTCGGCCAGCATGTAATAGCCGTCGTAGCGCATTAGCGGATTGCCGTTAAAAATCAAGGTCGACACGCTGGCGATTAGCATGACGTTGTACAGAATGGAACGCAGCAAGCCGGGCTCCAGCAAGGTCCAAAGCAGCATGGCGCCGCTGGCGACCGCCAACTCGACCATCATGCCGGCTGCGCCGACCAGCACCCGTTGCCATTTATCCCGAAAACCGGCGGATGCGCTGGCGTCCACGTAAGGCACGATCATGCCCATCAAACTCATTAAACCCATTTCGTGCACCGCGCCGCCGTGGACGCGGGTGGCGTAAGCGTGACCCAGCTCGTGCAGTACCTTGACCAGCGGAAAGGTCAGCCACAGCGCGGCCAGATTGTGGGCCGAAAAAATTTGGTCGGCGAGGTTGCCGGTCAGTTCCTGCCAATGCTGCGCGGCCAGTGCGACCCCGAAGCTTACCCAAACCAGCCATAAGACCAAGCCCATCGTGCTGAAGCAGGGACGAACCAGCGGCAGGGTAGCTTGCAAAAATGCGTCCGGGTCCAGTAGCGGCACCCGCATCGACAGCGGATTGCGCAGATTTTTCCACAGCAGGCTGCGGGATTGTTTGTCCAGCCGGCTCAATAATTCGGCACTGTCCGGTGCCACGTCGCAGACCAATAAGTCGTTGGCGTGCAATTGCCCTAGCAGTTGAATCACTTCGGTTTGTCCCGGCGCCTGGTCGCCCGCCAGTTCGACCGCGCGCTGCCAGATTAGGTCCAGCGTGCGCTTACCGTCCATGGCATGGATCAAACCGAATGCGGCCGGCGTCAAGCGGTGAGAACGGGCGTTGCGGGCATCGACCAGCACGTACCAGGGATGGCCGCGATAGCGGTGCTTTTGCACATCCACATGGTCGGCCAGCCGTGGTTTCAACTGAGCTACGCGGTGCCAGGAGGCGTCTAAAAATCGGGACATATCAGGGCAGCCAAGTCCAAAGGCCGATGCGCAGCCAGTCGAACAAGCGCCGGGTCCAGATGTGCCACAGGCTGGCTTCGCCCACGCCGATTTTGCCGATGCCTTCCATGCCGGGCCGCAGCAAGGGCTTGTCGCCGATGATTTCGGCTTCCACCCGAAAATAATTGATGCCTTCTTCGGCCGCCGCTACCGGGGTGACCTGTTTAACCGTGAACGGCAGTGGTTCGGCGCTCAGGCCGGCCAGCGTCATTCGACCGGATTGATCGGGGCGGACCAGGCTGATGTCGCGTTCGTCGACTTTCAAAATGATACGGTAGGCGTTTAGCGGCGTGATCTCGAACAACACGTCGCCTTGGTTGACCGGCGCGCCCAATTTTTGACTCAAATCGCCGGATACGACGATGCCGTCAAACGGGGCTTTGATTTCTGCGCGCGCCAGTTTTTCGTCGACCAAGGCCAGTTGTGCTTGCGCTTGCTGCAGCTCGGCTCCGAGCACTGCGGCGGCCGGGCGGTCGTGTTTCGCCAGCGCATCGCGGTATTTACGCTGATGCTGTGCGACTTCGCTAGTCAAACGCTGTTGTTCCAGCAACAAATCTTTGTCGTCCAGGGCCGCTACGACCTGGCCGGCGCGCACGCTGTCGCCGGCACGCACCTCGGCTCGGGCCACGTAACCGTCGAACGGCGCCACCGCGGCGCGCTGAATCAGGCCTTCGATCACGGTTTTGGCGGTAATGCGAAAATCCGCCTGCACCCAGAACAGAGCCGCCAGCAACAAGGCGGCGGCGAACGTCGCCAGCTTATACACCGGATGCTCGTTACCCAGCAGGCCGTCTTTAACCGCTTGCCAGCGCTTTTGAAACTTGCCGCCCAGCCAGCGTTCGTGCAGATGCTTTTGTTGCAATAGCGCGGCCAGGCCGCTGCCCAGCAATTCGCCCAATAGCTGCTCGTCGGCGCCGGGCTGCCGGCCGGGTTCGAATTCGAAGGT
The DNA here is from genome assembly GCF_040741385.1 of Methylomonas sp. HYX-M1. Lineage (NCBI taxonomy): Bacteria > Pseudomonadati > Pseudomonadota > Gammaproteobacteria > Methylococcales > Methylococcaceae > Methylomonas > Methylomonas sp. HYX-M1. Next base: position 4,129,071 of record NZ_CP160405.1, on the reverse strand, counting down.
CAGCACCCCGACGATGCGGCCGGGAATGCGAATCAAAAACGAGGCCACGGCGTGGCCGCCTTCGGCTTGCGCCAGTTGCAGGTGGTCGCTGACGATCAGCCGGCCGGATGGCGCCGGCGCCGGGCCGTCGCCGCCAGGCAAGACGATGGTTTGGTTTTGGTCGTAGGCTTCCTCCATGGCCCGCGCCAAGCGCTGCACCGATTCATGCGCTTGGCGGAAATGGGCGCTGTGCGAAATGGCTTTGACCTGCATTTGCCCGTTTTCCAGCCAGCCGATGCTGACCCGGCGCAATTTCAGGCGAGCCGTCAGATCGTTGACCAAGGCAAACAAGGCCTCCTGAAAGCTGGGCATTTCGGCGGTCATCAGCATCAGATCGGACAGGAAAGCGGCTCGTTCGGCGGTCAAAGTGCTTTGCCGGTAACCGTCACGCCAGAAATATTGAGTCAGCCAGGCCAGGCCCCAGGTCATTAAATGGTTGGCGCGGGCGAACTGCGGGGCATCGTCGTTCAGCAAACGGATCACGGCAATTCCGTACAATGCGTCTTCGATTTGGATGGGCACTGCCAGCAAACTGTTTATCTTGGCCGACGGGCCTTTGCCGGCCATCCGCATTTCCAGACTTTGCCGTTGTTTTAAAGCGGATTGCGCCAAGCTCAGCAGGCCGGTTAAATCGGCTGGTTGCGCGGGCCACGCGGCGATGGGCAGCGACAATTTATCGCCTTCGGTTTTCAGCGTGACGATGCCGCAGTCGAAAGCCTCCAGGTGTTTGGCCAGCCACTGCAGCCAGGCCGAGCACAACTCCGGCAGCGGCGTGGCTTGGCTGGAGAGGGTGCTGAATTCTTGCGCCAAGCTGGCTTGTTGCATGCCCAAGCGGCCGGGGCCGACGTAAAAATCGGCTTTAAGCTGTTTGGGCGCGTTGGCTGCGGCCTGACGCGGGTCGGGTTTAAGCGTTGCTGCAGGCCGGGTTGGCGGTGAGGGATTTTGCATGCCGGACATTTTAGCGCTTGCTCGGCGGGTTTGATATGCCGCGCAAGATTGCTCGGACAGCGTCAGATTTTTTGCGCGATCAGGTAGGCATGCAGTTCCGGCACTTGCTCGTACTCCAAGTGTTTGCATGCGCAGCCCAAATTGATCAGTAGCGACAGGAAGCCGTTCGTCCCTAACGAAGAATAATAAACTTCCGGTCCCATGGCGTTATCCTTATGTTCGCCCGGCTCGGTGGTTCCGCCGAAGGAGAAGATCAGCACGCCGTTTTTATTCAAGCCGTCGACGATTTTGGTCAGCACCTCAACCTGCCGGGTCAGCGGGATATGCCAAATGCTGTCCCAGGCGGTGATAAAGTCGTAGCGTTTGGGGAAAATCCACTCGCAAATGTCTTGCTGGTGAAATTGCAGGCAAGGATGTTTTTGCTTGGCTAGTCTGATCATTTCGTCCGAAACATCGAGGCCTTCAGCTGCAAACCCATTATTCGATAATAGGTCGATTAACCTTCCGCTGCAGCCGCAGCCGATGTCCAATGCATGGCCGCGTTTGTGAGCGAATGCTATTGCTTTTTGGTGCTGGGCGATGCCGTTGCTGCGGTCGAACGCCGGGCTTTCCCATAAGTGGGTGATGCTATTGTAAGCCCGGCCGATTTCCAGCGGTGTCATGGCATTCCTTAAGATCTAACGGCTGCCGTAGGATAGTGGCCGAGCTATAACACGCCACGCTCTATTTCTTGCAGGTAGATGAAATGCGGCGCTTTTACCCCGGCCTTTTTCCGGATTTCCACCAGTTCGGGAGATTCGAAGAAGCGTCGGGCGTTTTCCAGCGAAGTCCACTCGGAAAAGTGGACGATATTATTTCCGTCCTCGTCGTAACGCAGTAACTGGTAACGGATTTCGCCGGCATTTTTGCGAATGTCCGCCGCCTGATCGAAAACGGCTTTCCATGCCGGATAAGATTCGACTTCGTGAATGATTAATACGTGTTGCATGGTGTCCCTCCGATTAATTAATAGACGGCAGATCCGGATAACTTAAGTTGGTGTAACTTTTGCTTCAATATTCCCGACAAAATCGCCAAACGCTTTTTCGCTATTTTTTACTTGCCGGATAAGCGAGCCGAATAGTGATAACAACCCATTGAGGATTGATGTTATGCAGCAACCGCAACCCGCTGAACAAGCCCTGTTTCCGTTGAATACGCCACTGTTCCCAAAATGCATCATACAGCTGCAGATATTCGAACCGCGCTATCTGAATATGATATCGGCGTGTCTGCGAAGCGGAGCGAGTTTTACCGTGTGCTTGCTACGGGAGGGATTTGAAAAACTGGAGGTGCTTGGCAATGCCGAATCACCCGCGCAACCGGTACCGATTTGTTATTCACTGGGTACCAGCGCCAGAATAATCGACTTCGGCCAAATGCCCAATGGCTTGTTATCTATTTCCTTACAAGGCGAACAACGCCAACGTTTGCGGCGAATTCGCCAACAAGCCGACGGACTGTGGCTTGGCCAAACCGACGATTTAGCGGAAATCAACGCCTGCCAGGGCGAAATTCCACCCATTTGGACGGCGGTGTTAAAAAGTTTAGGTAACAGTGGAATACTCGCTCATGCCGAAGCGGAGCTGCTTAGCGACCCGGAACTTGCGATGAACTATATTGCCATGTACGCACCGTTGCCAGCCTTTTTGAAGCAATCGTTGCTGGAACTGGATGATCTACAAATCCGTTGGCGGCGTTTGCGAGATTTTACCGCTCAAAATTTAACGCAGGTTTAGGTATCGATATTCGGTGTCCGAATTAACTTGGAGGATAGGTTGAAGGCCGTAGCATCTATCGTTACGTCGTTTCTCCGATTACGCTTCGCTAATCGGAGCTTGTATTATCCAACCGGACGAAGAATGGCTACGGCGGCGCATGCGCTGTTGCTACTGGGCAGATATATGCTCCTGCAATATCTGCATTCGCGCCATCCTTGGCGCTTAAACAATGGCGATGGCCGCGCACCAAGATTAGCCATCTGGTCAGTCTGGGCGCCAGCCTAAAAGAAGCGATCAAAACCGGCGTGAGCTCGAAAGGGCCTTACGCCATGTCGCGGACGCCGATTACGCAAATGGCGATGAAGAACACGAGTGGTTAAAAGCGCAGGGCTTGGTATCGATCAAAGATCAGTGGGTTCGTTTTCATTACCCTGTTTCAACCGCTTGAGTACGGACCCGCATGCTAGATGGTGTGGGGAGGGTGAGAGAGAAACTCGCCCTTACCCGATTAGGCAACTTACTTTATTTGAATATTTATAACGCCTACAGTAGAACGTTCCTTTTTGTCATTGGAATTCTCAACTTTTGTCGAGATGGACTTAACGCTAGATTCTTCAACGGGAGTCTCTTTACCAGACATTGTAAATACCTTGAATTGTCCGTCTTGAGTTTGTACGGCGTAATACTCGCTCTGATTGTCTGGTAGGCGCACCAATAGAAATGGAGCAGGTGGTCCGCTTGGATAACAACCTACAGGCGGTAGCAACCAGCACGTAACGTGGTAAATAGTTTGGCCTAGATCTTGGTAAAACTGACCATTTTCGTCGGTCGTAACGTTAAACCGCCTATCTTTATGCCCGAAGTCGTCTGGCGAATTCATGACTAAATCTAGCCCGCCTAACCCATAAGTGGCGGGCAAAATGAATTGTATTTCTTTGCCAGATATCGGCTGATCAGATGATGAGGTGAGCCTACCAGACACAGCCAAATTTCCAATTCCGCTTCCTGGGGCAGCACAGCCCTCAATTAATAGGCCAAGTATCGGTGCAAAAATAAAAAGAACTCTATTCATGCTTTCGCCTAACGTAGAGCTAAGCCGACCGCTGGAGCGTAGCGGAAGCGGGTCGGCTTGAGCGCCGGGTTAGGCAGACACGGCACGCTAACTCTCCATTGAGATGCCATCAATTTTGCCTGCACTATCAAAATGCACCGAAACGACGTAATCCGTGACCTCGTCTGGAAGTGTGAAGTCAAAAAACTCAATGTCATCTTCACCCCAAGACGAGCGAAGTTGGAGCAAGCCAATTACAGCCGTTGGTTTTGGGGTACTGGAGCCAAGATGTTGCTGCCAATAACTTTGTGGAAGCTCCTCCAAATGGTGTCCAACAAACAAATTAACGCTGTCCTCACCTGCCTCGGTACCGAACGCGTGCTTGATGGCATCCAGTGCCAACTTTTGCCGTTTCTCAACTTCGATTGTCATAATGGTCTCTCTTTGCCTACATAACGTAGAGCTAACCGGGCGCGGCACGGTAAGCTGAAAAAATAAAACCGCATTATAAAACCGCGCTCCGGTTGAGCGCCGTGTTAGCCAAACGATGCTTGGACTACGAAGCGAAACCAAATGACACCAAGTATAATGCAGCTTGAAGCCCACGTTGCAAAGCGATACGGCACCCAATTCACAGTCATGTAAATAATAGCGTGGAAGCACCTGAACACGACAAAAGTCCATGCGAGTATAATTTGAGTGTTGTCAGCTTCTTTTATGATAAGCATCAGGATACAAATGACATAAAAAAGGGTTGGTACTTGCATTAGATTGTTAAATGTCCTGGCGGGGCGTTCTAAGCGGTCATCGGTGGGGGCATCCGACTTGAAATCAGCGAAATACTTGATAGAAGCATACCCTCGAATAACGGCGAGGTTGCGGACGATAACCATGATAAGCCACACCAAAGCCGTCAAGGCAAAGAGCGCAACCATTGGGGCAATAAGTAACTCTGACCGAGCAGCGTAATGCTCCCCAGTTACTACCCAAAATAACCACGCGGTGGCTGTCCCAACAATAATACCTGGGGCGGTGTAAATCTGCGTTAAAGAGATAACTGGAGCAGTGGAGTTTATAGGTGACATATACGATTTCCTGTGGATGTGATTACAAAACAACCAGTGTTATTGATAAACACTTGTATATTGCAACTAATTATCCTATATTAATTGCAAAATGCAAGTAATTTGAAAAATGCCAAAATCTAAACTTAACAATAAATGTCCAATTGATTATGCGCTCGAAGTGTTTGGAGACAGATGGACTTTGCTCGTGCTGCGCGATCTGATGCTAAGCGGAAAGCGATACTATCGTGAGTTGATGACCTCAAAGGAGGGCATAGCGACTAACATTTTGACATCGCGCCTCCGAAAAATGGAGGCAGATGGGCTAATCATCCGCAAACAAAATCCTGAAGATAAGCGCCAAATTTTCTATGAACTAACGGAAAAAGCTCTCGACTTAGTGCCTATACTGCTTGAAATTAGTCGTTGGAGTATAATTTACGACGAAAACACGGCAGCACCTCCCGAACTTATGCGCCGTTTTAATGATGAACCGCGACAACTTATTGCCGAATTAAAGGAAGCAGCACGAATCCGGCAGACGTGATAGCGTTTTGAAGCATGATTGGATTGCTAACTAGCTATTAGATGGTTCCGTATATCTACCGGAAAACGAGGTCATTAAATATAAGTTATTGATAAGCATAAAATATTGCGCCTGTATATCACGGGGAGCAATTGAAAATGCCCGGTAAACATCCATTTACTGTCGTTAAATCATTCTAAACGATAATCCGCTACGGCTCGATTTCGAAAAACTCACCAATTCCAATCGTCGTAAGCGCTTCCTATCGCTATCGTTTCGAAGCTGGCTGTGGTGCCCGATTGGAGCGGAGGCGGTGTTTCAACCGCTCAAACCAAGCCGCACCCGGTTCCCGATACGCTTGCCTGCTTGCTCGTCCCGGACTGGACACAACCTTATGCCGGCAATAAGCTAGGCCTTTTCGATCAATTCGGAGGCAAGCCATGGAAAACTGTTATCGCAGCACACCCAAATTAGTCGGCGCTTTTTTCGATCTGTTATATCAGCATCCCAGCATGCTGATGGCATCTGTTGCCGGCTTGAGCATCTTGGCCGCCGCTTGGTGGTACAAATCCGGTAACAAGCCGGGATGACTGCCGTTAAGCGGCCCGTATCTCAGCAAACGCTTCTAAGGCCCGGGACGCGGGCGAAAGCTGAATTCCCCGGCGTTTGCGGCCTTAGCGTCGGATCCGCGGGGGGGGGCCACCGGATTATTTCAAGCCGTACACCTTTAGCTGGCTGCAGACTTTGAGTTGATTGTCCGGTACGCTGCAATTGTCGACGTCGCCTACCCGGTAAATCATCACGTACACTCGGCCGTTGACGACGACCGGCGGAATCATCCTGGACATTTTGCCCAAGCCGCCGTGGGTGTCGTCGCCGGTGCGGAATAAGCGGCGCAGTTTGTTGCCGGGCAGGATGGTGGTGGCGTCGTAAGCGACCAGCTGGCCTTCGCCGAAATCTTTGTTGGCATCGCCGTATTTGGGGTATACCGCCCAAAGCAGGGCGGTACCGAAGTCTATGGCATGCGGAAATGCGGAACTGGTCGAAGGCCTGCCGGACACCATCAGCAAGCCGCCCGGCATGCCGCCAGGCGATTCCACGTCTACCGAAGCCATGTCGTCGCCCTCGGCGCGAAAGGTCGGCAACGCACCGTCTACCGTAGAAAAGTTATAGGTTTTCAAGCGGGAGTTTTCGCCCCACACGTAGACGATGCCGCCTAGCTGGTCGCGTTGCGCCAGGGCCAAGGCGTGAATGTGGTGCATTTTGTTGTTTTCCGGATCGCCGCACGGTACGAACCAGCCGTGGTCGCTGTTGCCGGCCGCAGGGCACGGCAAGCTGCGGTTGAGACGCTGCGCCCTGTCCCAATTTTGCGCTTGATCGCCGCCGTAATAGGCAGCGACCAACGGCGGCTTGGACATCAGTTGATTGAATTTATCGCTTTTGCCCAAATTGAATTTGTCCAACGAATAAATGATGCCGTCTTTGGTGCCCTGCAGCAGCAGACTGGAGCCGGGCACCAACATCGGCCCGGCGGCGCCGAAGTCCCAATCCGCCCCGGCCGCGCCGTGGGCGGCGCGGCCGCAGGACACTTCCGAGTTGTTGTCGTTCCATAAACAGCCTGCACCGCTGGTACGTTCGTCCATGAAAGCCTTGTAATAATCCACCAATTGCAATACCGGCCGGGAGCCGCCGCTACCGGGTACGAAACGCAATTTGAGCATGCTCTCGGCCAAGTCTTCGCCGCCGTTGTTGGAGGTGCCGTTAGAGGTTGCGGCGTAAATCATGTCGCCTTCGGTAACCGGCGCACCGCCGGCATGCCAGATTCCGGCGCCCCAGGAATTGAAGCGGGTGGCGCAAAACATGGCGGGCTGGTTGGAAAATCCCGGCTGTGCTAACAAGCCGCGCGTATCGTAGGCCAGCACGAAGCCGTGCGGATTTTTCCGCCCGCCCAAATTGGATTCGGCATTGGCGGCAAAGGCCAGTACCAGTCCGTGGTTGTCGGTCAAGGCCAAGCCGGCGCGCAATTTGGGATAAACGTATTGTTTCTTCTGACCGTTTTCCATATAAGTGGCGTCGGCGTCGTTAAACCAACAGCCGTTGCCTTCCTGCGACTGTCCCCAAATTCGCACCGGTTCTGCCTTGCGGCTGCCGTCCAGCGGATTCAGCGCGTACAGCCAGTAATCGCGAAAGCGGTTGTCGTGGGTGTTTTTTCGCTGCCAAGCCGCAACGAACAAGGTATTGGTAGCCGGATCGATAATAGGCGTCGCCGATATGCCCCAAGTGGGGGTGTGTTTCCACATGTCCATGTCTTGCGAACTGACTTCCGGACCGAGTTTGACGTTGTACACCGTGGCATTGGTACGGCCGTTGATGCCGATCACCTCGTTTTTCATGGTGGTGACGACGACCAAATCGTCGCCGCCGGCGGCATTTTCCAGCACTAACGGCTGAGTTTCCACTTTAGCGTTGAAATCGTAGGTTCTGAGCAATCCGAAGCGCTCCGGGTTCACGTTGCTTTTATTCAACAAAAACTCTTGGTTGTTGGCCGCGGTGCGAAACTGATTACCTGCGCGTTCGGTAATGCTTACAGCGTGTGCATTGGCCATCATCCCTGCAAAAACCGCCGTCCATAAACTCAATCGTAGGTAGTGCATGGCAAACTCCGGTAGCGGAAAGGGTCGGCTGAGCCTAGAGGGTAACATTGCCGTTTGTCAAGACATATTCCGTGCTGCCCGGCCGGCATCTTGAACTATAGTTTCAGCAATCTTGTTTCCCGCAATAAGCTTATGAAACTGTGGTTGCATACCTTGCTGCTTTGCCTGTGGCTTTATCCGCATTATTGCATCTGCGCCGAAACGGATGAAGTGCAGGTGTTAATCGACGTGTCCGGCAGCATGAAGCAGAACGATCCCAACAATTTGCGGGTGGACGCGGCGGAATTACTGATTGATTTGTTGCCGGACAGCGCCAAAGTGTCCTTGTGGCTGTTTGCGGAAGACGTCAAGTTGCTCAGCCATACCGACGCGCTGGATAGCGACTGGCGCAAAACAGCGCTGAAGTCGTTAAAAGCCATTCATTCGCGCGGTGCCTTCACCAACATAGAACGCGCGCTCGAAACCGCTACGGGGCAAGGGTTTGGCGGCACCGGCAACAAAAACCTGATTCTGTTGACCGACGGCATGGTGGATATTTCCAAAGATATCATGGTCAGTGCCGATTCCAGGGAACGCATCTTGAGCGAAGGATTACCCCGATTGATACAACGCGGCATCAAAATCAATACCATCGCTTTGTCCGACCAAGCCGATAAACCATTGCTGCACAGTTTGGCTTACGACAGCGGCGGTTGGAACGAAATCGCCGTCACCGCCGACCAATTGCAACGCGCGTTTTTGAAAATGGCGCAAAAAGCGGCTCCGCGCGACACCGTTCCCTTAACCGACAACCGCTTTACTATCGACGGCAGCATTCGGGAGTTCTCGGTGTTGGTGTTCAAGCAAGCCGGCGCTAATCCCACCCGCTTAATCGACCCGGACCGGCAAAGCATAGATTCCGAATCCAAACGGCCCAACGTCGCGTGGCTGGCAAACCCGTCATACGATTTGATTACCGTTAAGCAACCGGCGCTGGGCAGTTGGCAGATTCAAGCGGCTATCGATCCCGACAATCAGGTGATGATTCTGACCGATTTACAATTGGTGCTCGAAGGACCGGGCAATTTCGTGTCCGAATCGGAAGCTGTCCCGTTAACGCTAAGTTTTACCGAACAAGGGCAACTGATTAGCCGAGCCGATTTTTTACAACTGATTTCCCTGTCCGTCGCCGTGGACGAGCAGGCGGCCGCGCCCATCCCCGCTTCGGCAGGGCAAGCGGGATTTTTTAGTCATCAAATACCCGGACTATCCCGAGGCAAACATCGCTTGCACATCGTCGCCGACGGCAAAACCTTTCAACGTGAATTGAATCGGGACATTGAAGCGGTTGCCCAAGTCGTTCGCCTGGAAAAATCCGTAAACGTCGACAAGCGCCAAGTCGGCTTGACGTTTCAACCCGACATCGCGGTGCTTGACGTGGCGGCAATGAGCATTACCGCGCACGTTCAAAAAGGCGAAGAAGCCGCACAAAGCCAAGTAGTGACGGCACAAAACGGCATATGGCAGATGCAAATCGAGCATGTTCCCACAGACGTGCCACTGCACATACGCTTTGACGTCACCGCAAAAACCCTGGACGGAAACGCTATCAGCCCTACCTTGCCGGCGATTACGATAGATGAAAGCTGGTTCGCATCCGCCAGCCCGGCCAGCGTCGCTACCGACGAGAAAGCAACGCCGCCATCACCCGAAACGCAAACCGAACCGGAATCCGTACCCGCGCCGCCGATGGAGGCGGCGGAAGCAACCACGAATTGGGCAATGGTTATCGGCATTGTAACGTTCGCTAATTTACTATTGTTCGGGATTGGATACGCCGTTTACCGTGCGCTGAACAAGTCCAATCTGAAAAAACAGCAGCAACTTTTGGAGAAGCTGACGTGATGACCGCTGACGCCGCATTGATAGTCTTAATGGTGGAATTACTGGCCGGCGTAGTGCTTTTAGCCGGGATTCTGTTTTTTATGTCGCGAAAAAAACAAAACCGGGAAATCGAAGCGATCGATAAATTCATCAGCAAATTCGATGAACAAATGTTTCTGAAAAATCAGCCTTTAGAGCAACTGTTAACCGACAATTGCGGGCTGGACAAACAATCGATCGACAATGTGTTGCACGAGGTTTCCGAATCGGAACGGGCGCTGCTGCACAGCGTGATTCAATTTTTCCTGCATCGGGAAATGGCCTTGCTCTCCCAGATCGACCGAAAAATCGGCCAATTGTCCGCACCTTACCAACGTTTGCTGACCGACGTTGCCGCCGGTAAAACCACGCACAGCGTAACCAAAGCCCCACCGGGGCTGGAACGAATCAACGAGCAATTAGTGTTGCAGTTGGACACTGCAATGAAAACCATAGACGAAATCAGCGCGGAATATGCGCGGGTATTTGCAGGTCACCAAAGCCAACTGGAATTGGAAAACAGTAGTAAAAAAATGCTGCAGATATTTCAATCCACAATCGATGCGGCCAAGCATCATTCCAAGCAGTGAGGCGCCGGGATGAATTTGCTATGGCTGATTGGTTCGTTGACGACGGCATCGGTCGTCATCTTGATTACCGGCGTATTGCTTCTGATCTGGCGAAACAAAAACCAACGCCACCGGGATTTCGAACGGCTGCTGGACGACATTAAAAACCGCCAAACCATGCGCGGCAATCTTTTGGCCCGCCGTCTGGCGGATAAACTCAACGTCGATAAAACCGATGCCCTGGGGCTAAGCGAACAACTGATCACCGCCGAAAAATTGTTTTTGCAACAATTTATCGACCAACAAATGCAACAAAAGCCGATAGAACAGTTCTACGAACAACTTTGCGAGCTGTTAGACAGCTATCTGGCCGTCACTTGCCCTAAATGCCATGCCTCGAACAGCGCGCCCAGCTCCCACGACGCCACGCCTTTAACCGAAACTACCGGCAGCGAACCCGCGCATTCCGAAAATGCCGCTAACCCGGATGAACCCTCCTGGGGCGACGTTTTTGACTGACCGCCGGTCACGGCGCAAGCAGCTCCGGCCCCATTCGCTCACTCTTCAACATCCGCACACCCACTCCCTACCCTAGAAACGTGAAACGTTACGCAGCCCTTTAACTAACGGGCCAAAAAAGCGGTCACCCGCTCACAGATAAATCCGGGGATTTTGATAAATTTTCACTCGAAATTTTAATTAACTCAGCAAGTTGGTTCGGTTGGTTTGCTTGCTGAGGTTTTCGCTGTTCAAGGTGACCGAGATGAAAACAAATACAATACTGCTTGCCTTAGCGTTGGCTATGGCATTTCCTACCAGCGTGAGTGCCAATCTGTTTAAAGAACAACACCACACGATCTATCACGTAGCAAAAAACAAAACGCTACTCCAAGTAACTAATCAACTGGCTAACCGTAGCGGGATTTCGTTCGAAATCAATGCCGACGTCGAGCAAGATTTGATTAACCGAAAACTTGCTGCCGCCAACTGGACGGAAGCTTTAAATCAACTGTTGGAAGGTTATAACTTTTCGGTTGAAAGCTTAAACGACAAAATTACGACGGTGGTTATCAGCGGCCGTAACGGCAGCGGCAATATCGCCGCGGATAGCGCGATCGAAAAGGCCAAGTTGATACTGGTGCAACCCGAATCGAATGCCAATTTGCCGGAACAATATCGGCACTTCAATCAAGGCTCGGTCATGAACGTTGCTTTACCCATGGATGAATTACGGGATGTAGCCTCCGGCGACGACTTCGTATTGGACCTGCCGATAGGTCAATATACCGTCCGCCACGACAGCCAAATCGAACACGAAGACGGCAGCTCGACCTGGATGGGTTATCTGGGAGACGAGGGTAAAGGTTACAGAATTTATCTGTCAGAAGGCGACGCCGGGGTGATTGGAAACGTTTATACCCCGGACGGAGCTTACAACATAGAAACCGTCAACGGCCAAACCGTCATTGTGGACGTTAGTCAATCGGGCTTGGCAAACGCCGGCTTGGAACACGATGAAGTAGAGCCGATACCCGGTCAGCCGGCAACGATGAACAACCCGCTCTTGAGCATGAACAGCGAACTCGACAATCTGCAGATCGCAGCGGAACAAGCCAAAGCAAATGCCGAAACTTTGGCCTCCCAAGCGGAAACCCTATTGGCCGACTATCAGCAAGCCATCGCCGACGGCGTAGCGATTAAATCCGAAATTGCCAATTTAAAGTCCGAATTGCGGACGACAAAAGCCCAACTAACGGCAGTGCGCAAAGCGCTGGCAACCGCTAAAACCGATACTCAGTTAGGCGCGCAGCTTGCCCAATTCACTCAACAACTGAAACAAATTAAAAATGAATTACGCGCCAGCAGCAAAGCCCTGCGTACAACGCTAAAAGCAATCAAACTTGCCAAAGCCGGCTATAAGAAAAAACTCGCGCTGGCCAAAGCGGCACAAGCCAACGCGCTACAAGCGCAAGCAAGCTACGAAGCGCAAAAATCCGGCTCCAATGATACGGTCGCCAACAATTCTTCAGACAAGGTTATCGTCGATCTGATGGTGTTGTACACCACGGAAAATCAAACCGCCGACTACGCCAAACAACGTATCCAATATCTGGTAGACGTATCCAACCAAGCGTATCAGGATTCAGGCATCAACATGCGCTTACGACTGGTGCACACTCAGAAAACGCACTATTCGGAGGCTAGCGCGAATGCCACCGCCTTGTTCGATTTAGCGAACGACAACGGCGCGTTTGCGGGCACCGCCGCGCTACGCAATCAATACGGAGCGGATTTGGTCGTGTTGTTTCGCCCCTTACACGCCGCAACGGCCGGCAGCTGCGGCACTACTTACGTAGGCTTTGCCAACGGCGGCGACGCTCAAGCAAACACCGGTTTCGGAACGATAGGCGATGGTTATTCAAAAGACGAAGACGATAGCTTTTTCTGCGGTTCCAATACGTTTACCCACGAACTAGGCCATAGTTTCGGAACGGTTCACGACCGCGAATACAGCAGCTTTGCCGGAAAATTCGATTACTCCTACGCATGGGGTGTGGATGAAAGCTTCGGTACAATTATGAGTTATAAAGGCCCGGCGCTGATGTTGTTTGCGACGCCTGACTTAAGCAGCGAATGCGCCGGCGCTCCTTGCGGTTTTGCGGAAGGCGATGCCAATGCCTCGGATCAAGCCAAAACCATCAATTACACCGCACCTTTGGTTGCGGCCTATCGTCCGACTACCGTCAGCGTTCCGGTCATCGAATAAAAACCGGCGTAATCGTCTCCGGGAGCCTAAGCGTCTCCCGGATCATCGACGGCAAATACATGCGCTGCCCACTCCGTTTGCAACACAGCCCCCACTACTCAGCCGCCAAATATTGCCCCGGCCCTAACGGCTCTTCGTATCGGATGCCCTCCGGGAAATAAGCGTCCGTATTCGCAGCGATTTCCCGGGCAGCCAGAAATTGTGCGTAATAATTTCTGGACGCGAAACCGAAGGCCGGCCCATCGTAGTAGCGGACGATACGGGCGAAATCTTTACCCATATTGGATTGAGCCCGTTTCATTCCGCCGATACCGTGATTGTAGGAAGTGACCGCACTGGGCCAATCGCCTAATTTGCCGTAGGCATAACTCAGGTAGCGCGTCGCTCCGACGGCAGAGATAAAAGGGTCCAAGCGCTGATCGACCCGATTGTTGCCCGGCATAAAAGTCTGTGCAGCCGCTTTGGTGAATTGCCACATGCCTACCGCCCCCGCCGACGAACGTGCGGCCGGCTGAAACGAGGATTCCACGTGAGGCAACAAAGCCAATTCCTCCGGTAATCCGGCATCGCGGAAAATCTTTCTGAACTGTAAATTGTAACGTCCGCTGATTTCCATGCCCCGTTTGAAGCGCTCGCGCGTACCGCGTTGCGCCCTAACCCGGTCACCGGCCCCGGCCAACACGGTATTTACCGACAATCCGGCGCGTTCGAATTTATCGATCAACATTCTATCCTGCGGGGTTAATGGCGCGTTGTAACGGAGCTTGCTTTCCAACCCTGCGAGCTGACCCTTCCAATAATCCCGGCGCTCGGACATTAGACGCTTTTGTTCCGCGGTCAAGCCTTCGCCGACATAACCCGGCAGCGTCATCACTTCATACACGACATTCATATAGCGGTCGTCGTGATACGCCACTTCCGAACGCTGCCACACCGCGTAAGTCTTACGCCAAAAATCCACGGCAGGCTCCAATTCCGCCGGTTTGGGGAATTGCCCCGAATAACTCATCGCCGACACTACCTTAGGCGGCGGATTAGCGTTACGGGTATAAGTTCGATAAGACGTTGAATTATCCCGCTTTAACGCAGTCGTCTTAGGCGAACAACCACTTGCTAGGATCAAACAAACGGGCAGGGTTACAAAAGCAAAATGGAATCGATTCATCGTTTTATCGCGGGGTGGACAGCATGGACGAAAAACAACTGCGCGGTCGATTTGTGACGCAATCGCCAAGTTTTTCAAGGAATAATAGCGCTAATTTAAAGATTACGTGAATAGCAAATTTGAAGTGGATCAAATTTCTTGGGAGGCTGTTTTATAACGAGGCGCTTGAAATAAAAAGCCGCCCCCCGTCGAACAAGCATCTGTAAAAGGAGGAAATCAGCCGGGCCCAGTGTATTGTGGCCGTACCTGCTTACAACGCGGTCAAATTGCCGAAACGCGGCCGCCTCTATTGCTTTAGGTCGCAGTCGTTTGTTTGAAAGGTAAAAGCCTCGCGGCATCGGTTTGGTATTTTAAAACATGCTGTTTTTCACGCTCGGTAAAATCGGCAATCAATCTGGCAAACCGCGGATCCTTGATCCAATGGGCGGATTGGGTAAGTATCGGTTCGAAACCTCGGGCAATCTTGTGTTCGCCTTGCGCGCCCGAATCGAATCTCTGCAAGCCCTGTTGAATGCAAAATTCCAGCCCTTGGTAATAACAGGCTTCGAAATGCAAAACGTCGTATTCTTCGCGGCATCCCCAAAAGCGTCCGTACAGACAATCCGACCCGACAAAAAATAAGGCTGCACCGACGTAAGCGGCGTCTTTAACTGCGAATACCAATATGCAGCTCTCCGCCATCTCTTTGGCGATTTGTCGAAAAAAGCTTTCGGACAAATAAGGCTCGCGCCGCCGTTTGTAGTAGGTCATCGAATAAAACTGAAATGCCACATGCCATTGCTCCGGAGTAGCCTCCGTCCCGGCTATTTGCAACATATCGATGCCTTGTTCGGTTACCCGCCGGCGTTCTTTCTTAATCATTTTGCGTTTGCTTGCATTGAGCGCCTGCAAATAATCGTCGAAATCTTTATACCCCCGATTAAACCACTGAAACTGTACATCATGGCGAACGATCAATTGCATCTCCCGCAACATGCCCAACTGTACCGCGTCGGGAAACAAACAATGCCAAGAGGAAATAGCCTGAGCGCGAACGTGGTCTAACACTAAATTCCAAATCAAACGCGCATCGACTTCGGGCGCAATCAACAACCGCGGCCCCAGACAAGGCGTGAACGGAATCGCGGTCAACCATTTGGGGTAATATTCCAAACCGTATCGTTCATGCGCCAGCGCCCATTGCTGGTCGAACACGTATTCACCCCAGGAATGCTGCTTCTGGTACATAGGCAACGCGGCAATCAGACTTTCCCCTTGCAGCACCAACAAATGCCTTGCCTGCCAACCGGTAGCAAGGCTGGCCGCACCGCTACGCTCTAAAGCCGATAAATATTCGTGGCGAAGGAAGGGATAAGCGTCGACCAATAAACGATTCCAGTCCTGTGCCGCCACTTGGGCCAGACTGGCGATAACTTTTACTTGCATCGGCATTCGCGCTACAGTCAAAACTTCACCATAGCACCGATTGTCCGCCATGACGACTGAAAAACCCTTCTCGCAAGCCTGCGAAAACAACAAACAAGCGATATTGGAAATTTTGCAAACGGTCTTCGTAAAGCCGACGACGATTTGGGAAATCGGCAGCGGGACCGGCCAGCACGCCTGCTATTTTGCCGCCAACCTTCCGCACCTGTTCTGGCAAGCGACCGATCGCCGGGACAATTTGCCCGGCATTCGGCTATGGCAAGCGGACGCAAAGCTAGCGAATCTTGGACAACCGCTATCGCTGGACGTCAACGATGAAGCTTGGCCGGCCGAACGAATAGAAGCCGTGTTTACCGCCAATACCCTGCACATCATGAGCCAAGCGGAAGTCGAAACCTTGTTCCTGCGTTTGAACGTCTACCTATCCGAACAGGCGATTCTCTGTATTTACGGTCCCTTCAACTATGCCGGGAATTACACCAGCGCCAGCAATGCCCGCTTCGATGCGTGGCTCAAAGAGCGCAACCCTTTAAGCTGCATCAAACATTTCGAACACATCGCCGGACTAGCGGCGCAAATCGGCATGACGCTTACAGCCGACCATGCCATGCCGGCTAACAACCGCTTATTGGTTTTTCAACGCCGAACGGATTCTCAACCGACTAGCCTAAATTAGTCCCAAAGCCAACCGCCGCCAACCCAATAAGAGGGAGGCGTTTCATCTTGAATTACCATCCCGCTGTAGACCTGAACAATAGACCGTCTTCCTTTCCCGTGAGATCGGCGACTGTCGGGAGCAAAACGTCTCGCTACTTGTCTAATTGCGCTTAACAAACAGTAGCGCCAAATCAGGCTAGACCGGGGCTGACGAAAATAACCATAAACAAAAGTTAACTTTTGTTAAATTTTGGTTATCATCCAGCAATACGGCAAGAGATTGCCCCCATCACTACAAAAATAACAATCAGCGGAGGTTACGGCCATGAAACCGCAACAACGGCACACCATCACGAGCAGCAACAACGGCTTCACACTTAAAACCTTGGTTCAGTCCATACGCGATAAGCATCAGAAGCCTTCCGCCGACAATCGGCCCAACCATCCGCCTTATTCTCCGCAACACCTTAAGCTGGAACGCCTGGAGCCGCGCCTTTTGCTCAGTGCGGACCTCGCAATCGACATCGGCCAAGACCTGGCCTTGGAAAACCAAGTGCCGGGCGACCGCATCTCGGTCACGCTGAATCTAAGCAACGACGGCGATGCCTCGGTCAGCAAACCGGAAGTCGCGGTCTGGGCCTCTTTAGACGACACGCTGGACGAAAACGACATTTTGCTGGGCAGCGGCAAAGCCACCGGCAAATTGGCGGACGGTCAGGATAAAACCGTAAAACTCAAGCTGAACTTGCCGAAAGACTTAATCCCCGGCGATTACACCTTGTTCGCGGAGGCAGACCCGAACGCGAAGCTCACCGAAAACGACGAGACCAACAACGTCACCAACATCGGCACCCTGAACAACATTTGGGCGTTCGGCGAAGTGGACGGCCACAAAGGCAACGTCACCTTAAACGTCGAGACCGAAGACGGTACCGAAGCCAGCTTCAAACTGACCGGCGGCGGCAGCGGCAGCGTCAGCTATGCCGACGGCCAATTCGCTATCCAGCTGGCCGATACCGGCAACCGCTCCAACCTGACCGTCAACATCAAAGACGGCGACGGCAGTATAGGCAGCATAACCAGCGCTACCGGCCTCAGCTCGATCAAGCTGATCAACGCGCCATTACAAGGCGATATCCAAATCGGCGGCAATCTGGCCAAACTCAGCTTGGACGACGTATTGGGCGGTAGCGTGGTCATTGAAGGCACCAGCGGCAAGCTGAACGTCACAGCCAAAGACATCAAAGACCTCAGCTTCGACAGCGCCACGGCCATCGGCAAATTCACCGCCAACGAGTGGCTGGATACCGACGATACCGCCGACAGCCTAACCGCTCCGTCGTTGGCGGCCTTGAAAATTAAAGGCGATTTTCAAGCCGACCTGAACTTGTCGCAAGCCGACGCCAAAGGCATGACCCTGGGCAGCGCCACGATAGGCGGCGACAGCAGCGGCGAATGGTTAGTGCTAGGTAAAACCGGCCGTTTGTTGTTGGACAGCACTTCCGGCAGTTGGCACGGCACCTTTACCGGCGAAATCAGCTTATTGAAAACCAAGGGCGATTTGGCCGGCACGCTGGATACGCCTAACGTCAAAAACTTGCAAGTCGGGCGGAATCTGAACGCCGCCGTACTCAACATCGGCGCCAACCTGGGTAGCGACGGTGCCTTGGGCGGCACCGGCGATGCGGCCGACAGCTTCGGGCAGGCCGCCATCGCCAACTTCTTCGTTAAAGGCGACGTCGCCGACAGCCGGATTCGCATCGGCATGAATCCGACCAACGGCAGTTACGACGACGGCGATGACAGCTTGCTGAGCGGCACCCCGTTCAAAAAAATCACTGTGCAAGGCGACTTGACCGGCACCACCAAAGTGTTTGCGGCCGCCTTCCCGGCTCGGGTCAAAATCGGCGGCAGAAATCAATCGTCCGCTGATGTGGATCAGTTCCTGACTCAAGCCCCCGGCCAGGAAGTATTGATCGACTTGTCCGCTGCCTTGCAAAACCCCGGCACCAACAACGTCACCAACAACATTGGCGTCAGCGGAACCGTCGACACCTCCGGTACCGGCATTCAACTCAAGGTTCGATTCGACGACGCCACCGGCTACAGCGACTTCAGCGGCAAAGTCGGGGATGGCGGCAGTTTTCAAATCAGCCATCAAGAATTGGTTGCGCTATTCCCGAACCAGCAAATAGCCGACGGAGCCCATACCATTCACTTTTTAGCCACTAATGCCGAAGGCGGCACTAAGTCATTCGACCTTAGCTTTACGCTGGATACGGTAGCCCAATTCGCCAGTTTCGGAGTCTCCGAAACCGACGCGGTTGGCGGCGACACCAGCAAAACCGCCGCCGCCAACGTAGTGTTGCGCGGTAGCGCCGAAGCCGGCTCGCAAGTCAGTTACGGCAACCAAACGGTTTTAGTCGGCAACAACGGTAACTTCACCCTGCCCGGCGTAGCACTGACGCTTGGCGACAATAGCATCACTTTAGCCATTACCGACCCGGCCGGCAATGTCAACCAATTAACCCGCACTTTGACCCGGGTCGATCAAACCCAGGCCGACCCGGTACTGGCCTGGAACGACATTGCCTTGCACGCCATCCAGCGCGACGTGACCGACCCGCCGATCGCCACCCGTATGTTGGCCATGCTCAGCTTGGCGCAATACGATACCTTGGCGGCTATCGAAGGCACGCAAGCCTATATGGTACAGCGCTCGCTAACCGGCGAGGTCGACGCTCAGGCCGCCTTGGCCACCGCCGCCTACCGCATTTTGACCTTGAGCTACCCGGCGCAAAAAGCCACTTTCGATGCAGCTCTAGCTTCCGATCTCACCCTGATAGCCGACGGTGCGGCCAAAGACAACGGCATCGCCTTGGGGTTAAGTATTGCCGATGCGGTCTGGGCCATACGCGAAAACGACGGCTCGGACGACTACGATACTTATATCGGCAGCGAAGAACCCGGCGCCTGGCGGCCTACCGCCCCGGCTTTCGACTTACCGGACGAACCGCATTGGGGGAATGTGACGCCGTTCGCCCTGGATTCGGCGGACGAATTCCGCCCGGCCCCGCCTCCGGCCTTGGACAGCGCCGCATACGCCGAAGCCGTCAATGAAATCAAAGCTCTAGGCAGCGCCGACAGCAGTACCCGAACCGCGGACCAAACGGAACAAGCCTTGTTTTGGGCCGACGGCAAGGGCAGCTTCACCCCGCCCGGGCATTGGAACCAAATCGCGTCCGAAGTCGCTTTCGCCCAGGGCAACAGCCTCAGCGCCAACGTGCGCTTGTTTGCCCAATTGAACGTCGCCCTGGCGGACGCCGGTATCGCCTGTTGGGACGCCAAATACACCTACGGCCTGTGGCGGCCGATAACCGCCATTCAAGACGCCGAGTTCGACAACAACCCGGCCACCGAGGACGACGACGACTGGCGGCCTTTGCTTCTTACCCCGCCGCACCCGGAATACGTATCCGGCCACTCCACCTTCAGCGCCGCCGCCGCGACGGTATTGGCCGCCACTTTCGGCGACGACGTCGCGTTCAGCACCACTTCGGCGACATTACCCGGCGTCACTCGCGACTACACCAGTTTTAGCGAAGCCTCGCAAGAAGCCGGCCGCAGCCGGGTGTACGGCGGTATTCATTACGAATTCACCAATCAGGCCGGCAACGCGCTGGGCAACCAAGTCGCCAACGCGGTTCTGACCCGCTTTGCGCTGACCGAAGACACCCAGGCGCCGGTAGTCATCGTCGACAATGTCGCCGCTTACGCCAAAGACAACCCGACCCTGACCGGACAAGTAGTGGACAATCTATCCGGAGTAGCCGGCGCGCAATACCGCATCGACGGCGGCGACTGGCAAACGCTGAACCTGGATGCGGAAGGCAAATTCAGTATTTCCACCGCATTTGCGTTGGACGGCTCAGCCGACGGCAGCCATAGCGTATCCATCATGGCAACCGACGCCTCCGGCAACGCCAGCGGCGCCTATACCCGCACCTTTACGCTGGACACCCAAGCGCCGACCGTCACCGTAACCAGCTTGGCCGAAGGCGACAGCTTGACCGCCAACATCCGCTTGAAAGGCAGCGCAGACGGCACCGGCACCACGCTGACCATGCTGAATTACCAATTCGACACCGGCACGGTGCGCAGCTTGATTTACGACAGCACCGGCAAATTCGACGACTTATTGCAATACGGCGACTTGAGCGTCGGCGAACATAGTTTGAAAATCACCGCCCAGGATTCGGCCGGCAACCAAACCGTGCAAACCTTGACGGTCAAGGTCGACGCGCTGGCACCGTTTACCATCACTAAAATCAGCCCGGCCGACGGCAGCGCCAACGTCGGCGTCACCCAGCGTCCGCAAATCAATTTCAGCCGCGCGGTCAACCCCGCCACGCTGACCGGTAAAAATCTGTACGCTACGGCGCCGGACGGCACCAAACTGGCCACCACCATCGTTCCCGCGGCCGACGGCAGCTTCGCCTGGCTGTTTTTCACCAATCCCATGCCCGGCGGTTCGGAAATCACCATTCATGTGGACGGCTCCAAAATCCGCGCCGCGGCGGACGGCAGCTTTCTGGACGCGGACGGCGACGGCACGGCCGGCGGCGAGACCACGGTCAGCTTCACCACGGTTAGCACCACGGCCATTACCGGCACTAAATTGATCGGCAAGGTGGTCGACCCCGGTCCAGACCTGGAGCCTATGACTTTCGACGACATCCGCCGCGGCCCGGACGGCGTGCCGCATACCGCCGATGACGTGTTCAAATTGCCGATAGCCCACGCCAAGGTATTTATCCTGGGCCACGAGGACCAATTCGTTTATACCGATGAAAACGGCAATTTCGAGCTGACCGACGTTCCGGCCGGCGAAGTGAAATTGGCGATAGACGGCCGCACCGCCACCAATGCGCCGGACGGCGTATTCTTCCCGGAAATGGTCATGGCGCTGGAAATCAAAGCCGGCGTCACCAACACCGTGATGGGCAGCATGGGCAGCGACGAAGAAAAACTGGCCAATGCCGACCGGGTGGAAGCCTATCTGCCGCGCATCGCCAATACCGTATTGCAGGACGTCAGCAACAGCGAACCGACCACCATCACTACGGCCAACGCCGACGCCGCACCGAATCTGACCCCGGAAGAGAGGGAAAAACTAACCCTGACCATCAATCCCGGCACCGCCGTCGGCGAAGACGGCACTATAGTGGACAACGCGCAGATCGGTATCGCCACGGTACCGCCGGAATTGGTGCGCGACATGCTGCCGCCCGGCGTGTTGCAACACACCTTCGACATTACCATCCAGGCGCCCGGCATCGCTACCTTCACCGACCCGGTAGAGATTACCTTTCCTAACGTATTCAACGCCGCACCGGGTACCAAACTCAACATTCTGAGTTTCGACCACACCACCGGCATGCTGGTCATCAACGGCACCGGCACCGTATCGGCCGACGGCTTGACCGTGGTTTCCGACCCCGGTTCCGGCGTGCGTGCGCCGGGTTGGCACGGCATGACGCCGCCCGGAGGTTGTGGCGGCGCCCCAACTCCGCCGATGCCGCCGCACGAGCCGGATCCTAACGACACCAGTGATCCGAAAGAGTACATTACGCTGCCGCTGATTACCGACGAAGGCGGCAGCTTCGACTTCCCGGACATGAGCTGGACTGCGCCCGATCCGTTACCGGATACGCCGCCGACTCCGCCCGATCCATCCGGCTGTCCGCAACCGGCCCCGGATTTACCGGACGAAAAACAGCCCTACATCCAGGTTACCATCACGGTCGACGGGCCGCTGGGCGATTACATGAAACAAACCGGCGACGTCGCCCTGACCGGCGATTCGTTCGCATTGCGCGCAGGCACCGGCATCACCAAGACCTTCGACATGGTGGCTAAAACCTTTGCCGAGCTATCCGCCAACGGCATGAAAGACTTCGAAAAGAACGTGCTGTTCGGCAGTTCCATCACCATCGAGGAAGTCACCGGCCGGCCGGACGGCAGCACCCACACCACCACCAAAGAATATCTGTTGACCCGTTATGTGGACGCTACCGACGACAACCATACCGACGGCCAGACCGAATTCTCCAAAACCATCAACGACGGCGCTGCCGGTATCCACCGGGTTGCCCCGATCGAATTCCGCACCGGCTCGCAAAAACCCGAACTGAACATCAGCAGCGGCACCCATTTCTTCGACGCCTCTTCCAGCGGAGAACTGTGGTTCGATCCGGTCAGCTCGGGCCTGCTCAGTGCAAGCGAGGAACTGACAGACGAATTAGAGATTAAAAACCCGCAAAACGGCGACGTGGCCGGCACGATCGACTTAAAGGGCGTCGGCGCGGACAAGCAAGTGTGGGATATCGACGTCAGCAGTCTGGAATCCACCCTGGCCTCCATCGCCGGCGGCAGCGACGGCAACGTCGATTATTCTTTCGTTAGCGCTGCCGAAATCAAGCTGTTCGATAATTTGGAAGACGACGGTGTTACCGCCAAACCGAACGAACGCAGCGATCTGGCCAACGACATCGCGACCGCGATGTACGGTTTCTACAGCGGCTTTACCGACGGCTTGGTAGGCGGCGGCACCTTGCTGGGCGACGAAATCGAAATCGTATTCAGCACTTATAGCGAAGGCGGCGTCGCCAAGGCCGGCTTGTACGGCACTTCCAGCCCGGCCGGCGGCGTGGATAACGTATTCGACCAAAGCAGCGGCTCCAGCGAAGATACGGTCTCCACCGTCATCAACAACATGAACAACTACAGCAAGGCCGAGCTGGCGTTCAGACTGGACAATTCCATTAACCCCGAATACGACGGGGACGTCAACGTCCATCCCGACACCCATTTCGAATATTGGGATTTGGCCGCGCAAGCCACCCCGCGGGCAACCTTTATTCAAATGGTGGCCGAGACCGCGGCGCACGAATTCGGGCATACCCTGAGTTTGGCCCACACCTACAAAACCTTCGCGCCTAATCCCAGCAAACAAACCGGCCCCGGCAACACGCTGGACTTAATGATGGGCCATGCCGGCGACTTGCCGTCCTCGCACGGCGGCAATCTGTCGCTAAAAACTCAAACCAGTACCGCGCTGAAAATGTCGCTGGATTTGAACTATACCGCGGCCGACGCACAAGTCATCTCCAATTACTATTACCAAAACATTGTGGTGGAAGGCGGTTTCTCTACCCCGGCCGAAGATGGCGGCGAGGAGCCGGAAACCCCCAACCTGGTGTTCCAAGGCCCGCATTTGGCGGTATTCGACGCCGACGCGGAAATGGGCATCTTCGGCGACATGGATTTCGGCAACGTAGCGGTCGGCGGCACGGTGCAAAAAAACCTGTTGCTGATCAATTACGGCAACGAAGACCTAAGCATAGCCGGCCTGACCTCGGCCGGCGGCGCGTTCACGTTGGGTAATCTAGCCCCGAACACCGTGCTGCATCCGGGCGAATCGGTTAACGTCACGCTGAACTTCAGCCCGGCAACTATCGGCAGCTTTACCGGCACGATCAATCTGAATAGCAACGCAGTCAACGGTCTAACCAAAATCGATCTGGCCGGCTTCGGCCAAAACGCCGCAGCCACCGCAACGGCGGTTTACGCCAACAACAATTTTGGCGGCGCCGATCTGACAACCGGCCAAGTCACCCGCAGCTTCACGGTGCGCAACGACGGCCAACAAGACTTGGTGATTTCCGGCCTGTCGATAGCGAACGGTGCCAGCGACTTTAGTCTGGTCAACGCGCCAAGCGACCTGGACACCAACCCGATCACGCTGGCTTTCGGGGAAACCTACACTTTCGAAGTCAAATTCGACCCCAGCGCTACCGGCCTGCTGCGCGGCACAGTCAACGTCGCCACCAACGACCCAGCTAACGGCACCCTGAAAGTCAACGTGGTCGGCACCGGTTACGACAAGTCTTACCAATATCATTGGGGCAACGATTACGTCGCGGTCGAAGTCGACGGCACGGTGTTACGCACCCAAAGCGGCAACGACGGTTATTTCGAATTCTTCCTGCCCTCCGACAAGGCTTACAAAATCACGGTATTCGATCCGGAAAGCGGCTTGGTCGCCCACGGTTCCGGCACTACCCCGGCTTCCGGCGGCGGTACCGATCTGGCCTCCGGCCTAGTATTCCGGCCTTCCACCGCCATCGACACAGACGGCGACGGTTTGCCTGACGACGCCGAATTCGCCATCGGCACCAACCAGAACAAAACCGACACCGATAAAGATTCGCTGGACGATTTCACCGAAATCGAGCAAGGCTTGGATCCCTTGGGCGGTTTGGCGATACCGACCGGCATCGTTTCCTCGGTCGGCCTGCAAGGCAGCGCGGAAGCCGTCGCCATGCTCGGCTCGACGTCCGGCGATTCCGGCTTGACCGCACTGGTCGCTACCGGCAACAAAGGCTTGGCCATCATAGATGCCTCCAAATTCAATTCGCCGCAGGTTTTGGCCGAGCTGGCGCTGGACGGCAACAACACCGATGTGGCGGTGGACGCAGCCCGCAACATTGCCGCGGTGGCCGGCGGCAGCGCCGGTCTGCACATTGTGAATATCGCCGATCCGAGCAATCCGGTGCTCAGCAAAACCTTAGCTTTCGTCAACCCGGTCACCCACGTCGACATTCGCGACGGCGTGGCTTTCGTCACCACAGGTACCGACATCGCAACTGTCGATTTGAACACCGGCGAACTGATAAACACCTTGAATTTATCGGCGTTGGGCGGCAACACCCTGGCCGATCTGGCCATAGACGGCAACACCCTGTTCAGCCTGGACAGAAACAACGTGTTGCGCACGATTGGCATTGCCGGCGACGAATTGACGCCCCTGGATTCGCTGAACGTCGGTCTCGGCGGCGGCAAATTGTTCGTGGGCGGCGGGGTGGCCTATATCGGCCGCAACGACGGTTTCAACGGCGGTTTCTCGACGGTAAACGTCAGCGACCCAAGCAACCTCAGTTTGTTGAGCGGGCCGGACAGCACCAACCTGGGCGGTAACGCCATCGTCGCCAACGGATCCGGCTTGGCGGTCAGCGTCGGCAACCCCGGCGGCGTATTCGGCAACAACGCCTTGGACGTCGTCAACGTCGCCGACCCCACCGATACCGGTAATCTGGTTACCCGCATCGACTTGCCGCAAACGCCTAAAGACGTCGTCCTGGCCAACGGCTTGGCCTTTGTGGCCGACGGCAGCGGCGGTTTACAAATCGTCAACTACGTCAATTTCGACACCTTGGGCGTGGCCCCAACCGTCTCCATCAGCGTCGACGGCATAGACGCCGACCCGGCCACCGACGGCATTCAAGTGTTGGAAGGCCACAGCATCCGCATCCTGCCGACTATCACCGACGACGTGCAGGTTCGCAACGTGGAACTGTTGGTCAACGGCCAAGTGGTCGCCAACGACATTGCCTTTCCGTTCGAACTGTTCACCCAAGCACCGGCCATCGCCACAGGCGGCGACAGCTTTACCGTGCAAATTAGAGCCTCAGATACCGGCGGCAACGAAGCCTTGTCCAACTTGATCACGGTGGACGTGGTGCCGGACACCTTCGCGCCCAACGTCACCTCGGTCAACGTCAACGAAGGCGAAGAACGTTACATCGTGCGCGCCATCAATGTCGTATTCGACGAACCGATCGATACCGAGCTGTTAACGTCCACCGGCGTCACCTTGATCGGCGCCGGAACCGACGGCGTGCTGGATACCGAGGACGACGTCAATATTCCGGTGAGCATCGACAGCCGCGCGTTCGGACAGCGGGTCAGTTTCCTGATCGCCGGCATCCTGCCGCCCGGACCTTACCGCTTTACCCTGCCGGCCGCCGCAATCAGCGACTTGGCGGGCAATGGCCTGGCGGATCCCATAGTACGCAACTTCAGCATCCGCACGGCCAGCGATATCGTCGCCGCATCCGGCGTACCGGACGTGCCTACCGCACCGGCCGCCAACCCGGGGCAACAATTCGGCATTTCGGTACCCTTCGATCCGTCCACCGCTAAAGCGGATTTCACCGTGATAGACGCCGGCGGCAGCCAATCCACGCTCAGCCTCAAGGCCAACCGCTGGGACAGCGCCACCGGCGTCGCTTATTTCGTGGTCCCCATGAACGCCGTCACCGCCGACATTGTCGTGTATTCGCAAGTCGGCGAGGTGCGAACCGATTTTGCCGACGGTACCTTCCCGTTGCAAATCGTGCCTGTCATTAGCGGTTTCGAAATCAACTCGGTCAGCAGCGACGGCAGCAGCGCCAGCGTCACCCTGTACGGCACCGGTTTCGTCGAAGGCAATAACAGCGAATACCGCTTCGGCAACGGCGATAGCGCGTCGGTTGTGCAAGACTTAGACCCAAGCAGTGGCCCGGACGTACAGCAAACTTACGACAACAACCTGAACCAGTACGTCAACAGCCGGGTGGTACTGACCGTACCGCTGACCGACGGGGCATTCGGGCCGATTACGGTCAAAACCGGCGGCGGCGTCAGCGCGGCCTTCACCACCAGCCTGGACGGCATCGCCGCCACCGCCTTGTCCGGGACGCCGGCCGACGCCGGTCAGGCCTCGGCCAACCCCGGGCAAAGCATCACCATCAGCGGCGCCGACCTCAGCGCCACCACCGACGTGCTGTTTAGCTATACCGATTACAACGGCAATCCGCAGATGGTCAAGGTCAGCCCGGCTACCGTGTCGGCAGACGGCAGCAGCGCCACCGTGACCGTGCCTTACGACGCCAACGGCATTGCCAGCTTGCGCCTGTTCGGCAGCGACAGCCGCTTGAGTCTGCAAATCGTGCCGGTACTGCAAAGCTATAGCTACAACGGCAATCTGTTGCTGTACGGTGCCGGCTTCGTCGAAGGCGGCAGCCAGTTCGCGGTCGGCGGGGTTACGGTCGACGACACCGTCGTCGACGACGGGGTGGATGTCAGCTATTACTACGACTACACCCGCAGCACGTACATCAACAACGGCCACGCGATTTTGGATTCCGCCGACCTGCCCAACCACGGCTTCGGCAGCATCGTGGTCACCACCGCCGGCGGCAGCAGCGCCGGCTTGCCGTTGAACCAATTGAAAGTAGCCGCCGCCGGCACCAATCTGGGCGACCTCGCCATCGATGCCGCCGGCGATTTGTGGGTGAGCGATTACACCAACCCCGGCCATTTGCTGCGCCTAGACCCGGACAACGGCGCCGTACTGCAAACCATCACCCTGACCAACAGCTTCGGCACGCCGTATTTGTACAACCATTCCGGCCTGCAAATCGTCGCTGCCGAGATGAGTTTGAACGGTACCAACGTACCGGCCGGCAGCCTGTTGGTATTCAACGGCTACCCGAACACCGACCAAGTGTTTGCCGTCAACCCGGCCGACGGCAGCATCCTGGCCAGCCTGAGCTTGAGCGCCAACCACGATTTGACCGGCGCGGTATTCGACCCCGCCAGCGGCAACCTCTTCCTGACCGCCAACAACGGCAATCAAATCGTCGAAGTCAGCGCCGCCGACGGCAGCGTGGTTGCCAGCTTCGAACCGCCGTACAACATCCAAAGCTGGAGCGGCCTGGCCATCGACCCGGCCACCGGCCACCTGTGGCTGGGCGCTTACAACGGCGGCGGCGAGCTGGTCGAATACGCCATCGGCGCCGGCGGCACCAGTTTGACCGAAGTCGGCCGCTACGACGCCGGCGGCCAGGGCATAGACGGCGGCAACCGCATCAGCGGCCTGAGTTTTGCCGCCGACGGCAGCCTGCTGGCTGCAACCACCAGCGGTATCGTGGTCAAAATCGACCTGGGCAAAGACGCCGCCACCTTGGCTCCGACCCTGACCGCCATCGACGCGCTGGCCGCGGCCGGCACCCCGGCCGACGCCGGCCAAGCCTCCGCCAACGCCGGCCAGATCATCGAACTGACCGGCTCCAACTTCGGCCCCGGCACCCAAGTGCTGTTCCCGGTCCGCGACAGCAACGGCAACGTCGGCTTGCAAGCCGTGGTGCCGCAGCTGATCAACGCCGACGGCACCCGCCTGCAGGTGCTGGTACCGCCAACCGCCACCAGCGGCGACGTCCGCATCAGCAACCTCGGCACCCGCGACTTGGGCTTTACTAGCTATACCGATTCGATCTACCGGCAAGTCACGGTCAGCTTCACCGCCGGCAGCGACAGCGCAGAAGTGCGCTTCGCCGACGGCGGCTTGGAAGACTTAAGCAACGAAAGCTGGGGTATCGATAACGTCCTGGTCAAACAAGGCGGCAGCACGGTATTCCAGGACGACTTCGAAGGTGGCGCCGACGCCGCCTGGAGCGATCCGGCCACCAGCAGCGCCTATCAAGCCAACTTCACCGAGTTTTCCGGCCGCTTCAACAACGCCAGCCAAACCCTGAACTTGAGCGGCTTGACCGCCGGCCAGACCTACACGCTGAGTTTCGACTTGTACGTACTGGACAGCTGGGACGGCGTCAACGGCCCGGACGTGTTCGACGTGTCGGTGGACGGCGTCAGCGTATTGCACGACAGCGTCAGCAACTACAATCTGCAAGTCGCGCAAACGCTGAACAGCAGCGACGGCATCCGCCTGCAGATCGTACCGACCCTGACCGGCATGGACGGCCGGCCCAACCAGGAAAACCTGTTCTACCTGTACGGCTCGGGCTTCATGGAAGGCGCCAGCACCCTCACTATCGGCGGCATCGCCATCCCGGATCAATACCTCAACCAAAGCCCGTTGGACATCTACAGCAACAACACCGCCCTCAACGCGGTGTCGCCGTTGACCCTGGACGGGCCGATCCGTATCACCACCGAAGGCGGTTACGCCGAACTGGCCGGGCCGACTTTCGGCAACCAGCCCTTGGCCGGCTTTACCGGCATCCAAGCCCAAGCCGCCAGCGGGCTGGCGGCAGACGCCGACAGCCCGGCAGCCAACACCGGCCAAACCATCGTTTTGACCGGCCAGGGCTTTACCTACAACACCCTGGTGCAGTTCCAAGGCATAGACGACAGCGGCCAAGCCGGTCTGATCACCCGCACCGGTACCCCGAACGGCGACGGTACGCAATTGACCATCCAGGTACCGGCCTTGGCCGTCACCGGCCCGGTCACCGTGTTGGGCAGCAACGCCAGCTTCGAGCTGCAAGTCGTGCCGACCCTACGCTCGGTCGGCGGCACCATCGCCGCCGGCAATACCCTGGTTATCGAGGCTTCCGGATTGAATGCCGATGACTTGATCATCAACATCGACGGCCGCCCGGTCGGTGACTTTAGCGTTCGCACCTTGTACGACGGCACGTATTCCTATTACAACGACCAGCAATTGCTGACACTGACCGTGCCCAACGGCATTACCGCCGGCGTGATAACCGTTGGAACCGGCGGCGGCATCGCCAGCCTGCGCCTAGGTGCTAACATCACGGTGCTGGACCCGCTCAGTCCGGCCGACGACGTCGGCGGCACCTTGGATACCGCGCTGACGCTCAACGTCGGCAGCAATCAAAGCCGGCAGGTTAACGGCAACATAGGTGGCACCCTGGCCGGTTTCGACGTCGACATGTACCGTATCGACGTTAACGGCGGCGACGTACTGAGTTTCGACCTGAGCAACAGCAATGATGACTACCATATCCTGAGAATATTCGATGCGGACGGCAATCAGCTGGACATCAACTATTTTTACAGCAACACTACCGAACAAATGCATTGGACCGCACCGGCCGGCGGCAGTTATTTCGTAGGCATCAGCGGTGCTTACAACTCCAGCTACGACCCGAACGTCAGCGGCAGCGGCGAATCGTCGTTCTATACCGGCGATTATGCGTTAAACATCGAACGATTGGCGGTCGATAGCTCTCGTCTGACCGGCATTACCGCCACCGCCGCCAGCGGCACCCCGGCGCAAGCCGGCGTCGCCTCGGCCAATACCGGGCAAACCGTCACCTTGACCGGCAGCGGCCTGACCAGCGAGGATCAAATCGTTTTCACTTCTATCGATAGTTCCGGCAATCTGTATTCCAATACCGTCGATCCAGCCAGCGTGGCAGAGGACGGCAGTAGCCTGACCGTCATAGTGCCCAGCGACGCGACGACCGGCTCCGTCCGTTTGGAACGCGATTCCAGCGGCGTATTGCTGCAAATCGTCCCTTCCCTGGAGGACGTCAGCATGTTCCCCAACGCCGATTTCATCGGCGGTACCCTGAACATCAGCGGCAGCGGTTTCACCGAATCCAGCACCACCATCAACATCGGCGATCAAGTCATCGTCGACTACAGCCGCAGCTATAGCCCCTATGTCAGCAACACCAGTTTGAGCTTGACGGTGCCCGACGGCGCAGCGACCGGCCCGATCCAAATCGTGACCGCCGGCGGCAGCAGCGCGATATTCGATTTGAGCTTAACCGGCATCAGCGCCACGGCCGCCAGCGGTACCGCCGGCGGCAGCGGTGCATCGGCAACCTCCGGGCAAACCGTCACGCTGACCGGTAGCGGCTTCAAAAACTCGACGAGTGTCGTGATGAGCGTGGTCGATCCATCCGGCACCGCTAAAGACATCATCGTCCGCCCGTCTTTGGTCAATGCCGAAGGCACCGAAATGCAAGTGATCGTACCTTTGAACGCGATTAGCGGGGTAGTGAGGGTACTCGGCGACAAAACCGCCACGGCCTTGGAATTGCAAATCGTACCGACGATCACCGGCATGGATGTAAACAGCGTCGCTGCCGACGGCAGCAGCGCCAACATCACCCTGTACGGCACCGGTTTCGTCGAAGGCAATAACAGCGAATACCGCTTCGGCGCTAGCGGCTTGGTCTTGTTAGACGCCGGCGCGAATACCGGCCCGGACGTACAGCAAACTTACGACAACAACCTGAACCAGTACGTCAACAGCCGGGTGGTACTGACCGTACCGCTGACCGACGGGGCATTCGGGCCGATTACGGTCAAAACCGGCGGCGGCGTCAGCGCGGCCTTCACCACCAGCCTGGACGGCATCGCCGCCACCGCCTTGTCCGGGACGCCGGCCGACGCCGGTCAGGCCTCGGCCAACCCCGGGCAAAGCATCACCATCAGCGGCGCCGACCTCAGCGCCACCACCGACGTGCTGTTTAGCTATACCGATTACAACGGCAATCCGCAGATGGTCAAGGTCAGCCCGGCTACCGTGTCGGCAGACGGCAGCAGCGCCACCGTGACCGTGCCTTACGACGCCAACGGCATTGCCAGCTTGCGCCTGTTCGGCAGCGACAGCCGCTTGAGTCTGCAAATCGTGCCGGTACTGCAAAGCTATAGCTACAACGGCAATCTGTTGCTGTACGGTGCCGGCTTCGTCGAAGGCGGCAGCCAGTTCGCGGTCGGCGGGGTTACGGTCGACGACACCGTCGTCGACGACGGGGTGGATGTCAGCTATTACTACGACTACACCCGCAGCACGTACATCAACAACGGCCACGCGATTTTGGATTCCGCCGACCTGCCCAACCACGGCTTCGGCAGCATCGTGGTCACCACCGCCGGCGGCAGCAGCGCCGGCTTGCCGTTGAACCAATTGAAAGTAGCCGCCGCCGGCACCAATCTGGGCGACCTCGCCATCGATGCCGCCGGCGATTTGTGGGTGAGCGATTACACCAACCCCGGCCATTTGCTGCGCCTAGACCCGGACAACGGCGCCGTACTGCAAACCATCACCCTGACCAACAGCTTCGGCACGCCGTATTTGTACAACCATTCCGGCCTGCAAATCGTCGCTGCCGAGATGAGTTTGAACGGTACCAACGTACCGGCCGGCAGCCTGTTGGTATTCAACGGCTACCCGAACACCGACCAAGTGTTTGCCGTCAACCCGGCCGACGGCAGCATCCTGGCCAGCCTGAGCTTGAGCGCCAACCACGATTTGACCGGCGCGGTATTCGACCCCGCCAGCGGCAACCTCTTCCTGACCGCCAACAACGGCAATCAAATCGTCGAAGTCAGCGCCGCCGACGGCAGCGTGGTCGCCAGCTTCGAACCGCCGTACAACATCCAAAGCTGGAGCGGCCTGGCCATCGACCCGGCCACCGGCCACCTGTGGCTGGGCGCTTACAACGGCGGCGGCGAGCTGGTCGAATACGCCATCGGCGCCGGCGGCACCAGTTTGACCGAAGTCGGCCGCTACGACGCCGGCGGCCAGGGCATAGACGGCGGCAACCGCATCAGCGGCCTGAGTTTTGCCGCCGACGGCAGCCTGCTGGCTGCAACCACCAGCGGTATCGTGGTTAAAATCGACCTGGGCAAAGACGCCGCCACCTTGGCTCCGACCCTGACCGCCATCGACGCGCTGGCCGCGGCCGGCACCCCGGCCGACGCCGGCCAAGCCTCCGCCAACGCCGGCCAGATCATCGAACTGACCGGCTCCAACTTCGGCCCGGGCACCCAAGTGCTGTTCCCGGTCCGCGACAGCAACGGCAACGTCGGCTTGCAAGCCGTGGTGCCGCAGCTGATCAACGCCGACGGCACCCGCCTGCAGGTGCTGGTACCGCCAACCGCCACCAGCGGCGACGTCCGCATCAGCAACCTCGGCACCCGCGACTTGGGCTTTACTAGCTATACCGATTCGATCTACCGGCAAGTCACGGTCAGCTTCACCGCCGGCAGCGACAGCGCAGAAGTGCGCTTCGCCGACGGCGGCTTGGAAGACTTAAGCAACGAAAGCTGGGGTATCGATAACGTCCTGGTCAAACAAGGCGGCAGCACGGTATTCCAGGACGACTTCGAAGGTGGCGCCGACGCCGCCTGGAGCGATCCGGCCACCAGCAGCGCCTATCAAGCCAACTTCACCGAGTTTTCCGGCCGCTTCAACAACGCCAGCCAAACCCTGAACTTGAGCGGCTTGACCGCCGGCCAGACCTACACGCTGAGTTTCGACTTGTACGTACTGGACAGCTGGGACGGCGTCAACGGCCCGGACGTGTTCGACGTGTCGGTGGACGGCGTCAGCGTATTGCACGACAGCGTCAGCAACTACAATCTGCAAGTCGCGCAAACGCTGAACAGCAGCGACGGCATCCGCCTGCAGATCGTACCGACCCTGACCGGCATGGACGGCCGGCCCAACCAGGAAAACCTGTTCTACCTGTACGGCTCGGGCTTCATGGAAGGCGCCAGCACCCTCACTATCGGCGGCATCGCCATCCCGGATCAATACCTCAACCAAAGCCCGTTGGACATCTACAGCAACAACACCGCCCTCAACGCGGTGTCGCCGTTGACCCTGGACGGGCCGATCCGTATCACCACCGAAGGCGGTTACGCCGAACTGGCCGGGCCGACTTTCGGCAACCAGCCCTTGGCCGGCTTTACCGGCATCCAAGCCCAAGCCGCCAGCGGGCTGGCGGCAGACGCCGACAGCCCGGCAGCCAACACCGGCCAAACCATCGTTTTGACCGGCCAGGGCTTTACCTACAACACCCTGGTGCAGTTCCAAGGCATAGACGACAGCGGCCAAGCCGGTCTGATCACCCGCACCGGTACCCCGAACGGCGACGGTACGCAATTGACCATCCAGGTACCGGCCTTGGCCGTCACCGGCCCGGTCACCGTGTTGGGCAGCAACGCCAGCTTCGAGCTGCAAGTCGTGCCGACCCTACGCTCGGTCGGCGGCACCATCGCCGCCGGCAATACCCTGGTCATCGAGGCTTCCGGATTGAATGCCGATGACGTAGTCTTCACGATTGACGGCATCGCCGCTACCGTAGTTGACATCCGCACCCTGCGCGACGGCAGCGGTTCGTCCAAAGATCAGCAGCTGGTTACGCTGACGGTTCCGGACGGTGTAAGCGCCGGGGTGATTGGCGTCAGTACCGGCGGCGGTAGCGCCGGCCTGACCACAGGCGCCAGCGTTACCGCTTTGGATAATTTGGCCCCGGCCGACGACGTCGCCGGTACCTTGGCCGACGCGCTGGCCTTGACCATAGGCAACAACCAAAGCCAAGAGGTCAGCGCCAGCATAGGCGGCACCCTGGCCGGTTTCGACGTCGACATGTTCAAACTCGATGTGAACGGCGGCGACGTATTGACCTTGAACGTAGACACCGGCGACAGTTATCACTTGCTACGCTTATTCGATGCCGACGGCAACCAGTTGTCGTCACGCTACTTCTTCGCCGGAGACTCGTCCGAGCTGCAATACACCGTACCGTATACCGGTAGCCTATACCTCGGCGTCAGCGGTTACTACAACGCCAACTACGATCCCACCGTCAGCGGCAGCGGCACCAGCTCATCGTTGGTCGGCGATTACACATTAAGCGTGGAACGATTGGCCGGCAGCACTACCCGCTTGAGCGGCATTACCGCCACCGCCGCCAGCGGCACCCCGGCGCAAGCCGGCGTCGCTTCGGCCAATACCGGGCAGACCGTCACCTTGACCGGCAGCGGCCTGACCGGCGACGACGACGTGGTCTTCACGACGGTCGATAGCAGCGGTAATTTGCGCGAACAAACCGTGTCGCCCACCAGCGTCGCCGAAGACGGCAACAGCCTACAAGTCGTGGTGCCGAGTACCGCGATCAGCGGCCAAGTCCGCTTAGCACGCGAAAACGTCGGCATTCTGCTGCAAATCGTACCGACGTTGAACGACTTCAGCATGAGCGCCGGCAACGGCTTTATCGGCAACAACCTTACCATCACCGGCAGCGGCTACATGGACGGCGCTACTACCGTCTCGATCGGTGGCGTCGATATTCGCGACTATAGCTCGTCCTATTTACCATACGTCGACTCCGCCAGTCTGACGATTCCGGTACCTGACGGCGCGGCCGGCGGGCCCATCCAAATCACCACGGCCGGCGGCACCAGCGCCGCGTTCGGGCCGAGCTTCACCGGCATTACCGCGACCGCGGACAGCGGCAGCGCGGCCGGCGAAGGCGCTTCCGCCAATCCGGGCCAAACCATTAGCTTGACCGGCAGCGGCTTCGATGCCACCACCGACATCGTGTTCCAAGTGGTCGATCAATCCGGCAATCTGAGCGATGTCGTGGTCAAACCGACCAGCGTCAACGAGGACGGCAGCGAAATCCAGGTGCAAGTGCCGTGGAATGTGGTCACCGGTACGGTGCACATCGTCGGCGACCAAAACGGCGCCGCTTTGTTGCTACAAATCGTCCCGGCGGTTACCGGGGTGGAAGTCATCGGCATCAACGGCAGCTCGATGCAGATTTACCTGTACGGCAGCGGTTTCGTGGAAGGCGCAAACAATGCTTACCGTTTCGGCGCCGACGCCGACAGCACGGTCATATACGATCCCGGCACCGGCACCGGCCCGGACGTGCAGCTGATCTACAATGCCACCCTTAACCAATACGTCAATGGCCGGGTCTATATGACCGTGCCGATCACCGCAGGTACCTTCGGGCCGATCGGCGTGGTCTCCGCCGGCGGCAGCAGCGCTGCGTTCAACGTCGATCTGGCCGGCATCAGCGGCACCGCCGCCTCCGGCACGCCGGCCGACGCCGGTAAAGCTTCAGCCAATCCCGGCCAAAGCTTTACCCTGAGCGGCAGCGGCTTTACCGGCACCAGCGACGTATTGCTGACCTATACCGACTATGACGGCAACGAAAAAACGGTGCGTATCCGCCCCGATTCGGTCGCCGACGGCGCCGGCAGTGCAAGCTTTACCGCGCCGCTGGATGCCAACGGCGTGGTCAAAGTGCGCATGTTGGGCAGCGATACCACCTTGGAGCTGCAAATCGTACCTTTGCTGGACAGTTTCGACTACAACGGCAGCTTGTTGCTATATGGCGCCGGTTTCGTCGAAGGCGGCACCCAATATGCCGTTGGCGGGGTTACCGTGGACGACACGGCAACCGGCGACGGCGTGGACGTCAGCTATTACTACGACAACAATAGAAGCACTTACGTCTACAACGGTTATGCGGTGCTGGACACCGCCGATCTCGACCACAACGGCTTCGGCAGCGTCGCGGTCACCACTGCCGGCGGTACCAGCGCCGGTTTGGCGTTAAATCTGCTGAAAGTGACGGTGGCAGGCACCAATCTAGGCGACGTTGCCGTCAATGCCGCCGGCGAATTGTGGGTCAGCGACTATAGTAACCCCGGCCATTTGCTACGCATCGATCCGGCTAACGGCGATACCTTGCAAACCATTACCCTGACCGACGCCTTCGGTACGCCGTATCTTTACAATCACGCCGGACTGGAAGTATTGACTTCCGACATCAGCCTGGGCGGCACCAACGTGCCGAGCGGCAGCCTGCTGGTATTCAACGGTTATCCGAACACCGACAAAGTCTTCGCGGTAGACCCGGCCGACGGCAGCATCCTGGCGACGCTGACTTTGAGCGCCAACCACGATTTGACCGGCGCGGTTTACGATCCCGGCACCGGCAACCTCTTCCTGACCGCCAACAACGGCAACCAAATCGTCGAAGTCAGCGCGGCCGACGGCAGCGTGGTCGCCAGCTTCAGCGCGCCGTACAACGTGCAAAGCTGGAGCGGCTTGGCCATCGATCCCAACACCGGCCACTTGTGGCTGGGCGCCTACAACGGCGTATCCACCCTGGTCGAATATTCCATCGACGATGCCGGTGCCACGCTAACCGAAGTCAGTCAGTTCGACGCCGCCAGCCAAGGCATAGACAGCAACAATCGGGTCAGCGGCCTGGCCTTCCAAGCGGACGGCACCTTGTTGGCATCGACGACTCAGGGCGCCGTGGTCAGCTTGACCTTGGCTTAAGTGACGTTCCTCCAGTACCCGCACTGCTGCCAACCGGTGGCGGTGCGGGTGTTTGGGATATTGGCTGTACTCGATTGTCCTAGCTTAGCTAGCATTCCCGTCAACTCGGATATCGCCAAACCGGGACACTCGGCGCAGAACAACAACCATAGTGCAAACAACGAATTGAGCGGTGCCCATAATAACTACCTAGCTTTCGGGATATACGGAAAGGCAATAAATTAGAACCGGAGGATGAACAACGTGAAGCCCATCGTTCGCGACCTATGCACCTCAAATGCCCGGCTAAGCGATACAGGAACCGCTAACATGGCAACCTCTAACGCTGCTTTTGGCACAGTCCGAATGATATACAGTTGGGAAAAACCCTGGCAGTCATAAAGTTATTGGTACAACACTGCTTTTGTAGTAGATATACGGAAACTATCTAATCACTAGTTATGCATCTATGCGGCCTAAATTAACGGCAATCATTTTTGTCCTTATGGGGCTTATAGCGACGGTTGCGCTACTCGGGCAAGGCACCGTTGGTCCTGCATCTATTGTTCATAAAGAGGTGGCCGAGCGTATCAGAAATTCCGCAGCTCGAGTCAATACAGTTGTAATTGAAAAATCAGAAGTATCGCCCTGGTCCATTGAATTGCCATTGCACCTAGAAGCAAAAATCATCATAAAGCAAATATACTGGTGGCTTACCGAGGGATATGGAGTACCGGAATATGGAGAGGAATATATCCTTCGAAACGAGCGGAATGCTGAGGTATTCCGTTGTTTAGTTAGAGTTTTTGGTGACCATGTTGTTGGAATAACTATTGTGCGAAATCTGTCAGACAATGCATTATCTAATCGCCTGATGGATGCGCTATTAAAGGAGTTCCCTGGGTATATTATTTTGGAAAAACAATATGCATAACCAACGGGTAAACTTGACCGGCAAAAGCTACGCTCCTATCGTCGCTACGCTTTCGCAGGCAAGTTACCCTTTTCGTTAGGCAACCAGTAAAACAAACTTACCACAAAGGAGGTGATGTTATTGACCAAACTTTTGAATTAGCCTCAATCATTCATGCCTGCGTTTCGGCCAATTTGCTTGGGGCAGGCCCAATACCCGCGACTACTACGTGTAATCAAGTAGAGCCGACTTTCCGCTGAAAGAGGAAAAGTATCTAATACTGTCAATTTTCTTCAGTCCCGGGATTCTATTGGGCCGCTTCTTTCCCAACTAATTGCTTTAAACAAGAGGAAACCAACATATAATGTAATGCGGTTTTGTTTTTTCAGCTTTCCGGGCCGCGCCCGGTTAGCTCTACGTTAGGCATCGCAGGCACCCACTCCCGTGCCCGCAGAACCATGGAGAGAAGAGCATGCCCTTCAAGACCCACGACGAGTACTTCGAAGCAAAGTCCGAGGAAATGAGAAGCCGGCTGGAGCAAGTGCGGAAAACAGTCGAGTCTCAGTTTCCCAGAGCGCAAAGAACCATCAGCTACACCTGCCAGCCTTCAAACTCCGGCGCACCTTCTTCTACTTCGCGGCCTTCAAGAAGCACATTGGCATCTATCCACCGGTCACAGAAGACGCCAAACTCATCGAAGCTACTAAGGCGTATCGGGGTCCGAAGGGAAACTTGTCCTTTCCGCACACAGAGGAACTGCCGCTGCAGCTCATTGGCCAGGTTGCCGCGGCCCTCGCAGCGCAATACGGTGCGGAGTGAGTGCCTTCACAAGCGCGCAGCCGCAGCTGCCTACCCCCTCGCTTGTCGGGTCCGCAAACGGGCGTCGCTCGCTGTTTCTGAGTTCACCCACCAAGGCCGTGCCGTTGCTCACCACGCTGCCTAAGCCTAACTATTGTGTCAACCTGACCCGCAACGGCGTGGCTGCCGCGGGCAGGTTACACAGTTAGTTGAGCGTCATGAGAGTCCTTGGCATATCCGGTAGCCTGCGCAAAGCCTCTATCAATTCAGCCCTGCTGCGGGCGGCAAGTCGCCTTGCGCCGCCGGGCATGGAATTCACAGTCTTCAATGGTGTCGGAGGCCTACCGCTGTTCAACCCCGATCTCGAAGCAAGCCTACCTTCTCAAGTACTTGCTTTGCATGGTGCAGTTGCGAAATCAGATGCACTTCTCTTTGCAAGCCCCGAATACGCTCATGGTGTCACTGGGGCTATCAAGAACACCCTCGACTGGTTGGTGAGCTTCGAGTTATTCGTAGGCAAGCATGTCGTTGTGCTGAATTCATCCCCACGTGCACATCACGCCGATTCAGCGCTACGCGAAACGCTCAGAACAATGTCCGCTGTCATCGTTGAGCCGGCGTCGGTGAGCATTCCGCTGCTCGGAGCAAAGCTCAATGAAGAAAGCATGATCGAAAATCCAATCGTCTCCTTGGCCATCAAGGGCTGCCTCGCATCTCTCCATACAGCCCTCATTCAGGGCTTGCCCGAGCAAGGCTCAATGTCATCGCTGCAGTAGTCCGCGAGAATGACGCCCAACCCTTCCATCGAGAGGACTCGCCCCGGCAAGCCGGGCCGAGCCTCTCATGTCAAACGTTATGTGTCTTAGATGGAAATCAACGATTTAAATGGAAAGATAATTTGTGATCGTTGCGGCGAGTTAATTTATCGCAGATCAATTCATGTAGAAAATTTGAACTTGTATGATACAGGCTCTAAGCAAGCATATATAAATTCGCTTGTTAAGCTAGAAAATGTTAGTGAGGAAGTTGCAACTTCTTGGGCAGAGCATGGCCTTTTTGAGCTTTGTACATTAAAAACAAGAAACTGTCTTGTGTGTAACATGAAGCTTGAAACTTGGCAGGCAAAAATGTGCTTAAAGTGTGGCGCAGACTTTGAGCCTTGGGGTAAATTCAATGTTAAGACATAACCAGTTGCTCCAGCCGACCCAAAAAACGCTACACGCTTTTCGCTCGGCCGATCTTCAACGTTAGGAAAAGGTGATCGAATGTTTCTACGGAATTTAAATCTTTTCCTACCGTATTTTAGTCTGCTAAGTACTGTGCTGGGTACTATGCTTTCCGGCTTTATTTACATCTTCTTTATGAAATTTTTCCCCGAAACCGCTAATCCATATTTGGTGCCATTTACATCGTATTTACTTATTGCAATTGCGCTCATTATTGTTTGGCACAGCATAGGCCTATCTCCAAGCACAATTATTCCTGAGCGTGAAAAACGTTTTAAGCAGGGGCATCTTTTAGTGGCTATAGCAAATGTCATAAGTATCAGCACCACAGCGCTTGTGTTACTTATTGTCTTCAAATATGCAGCCTTCGGAAATTTGCCTTTCCTCTTAATGCCATTTGCGCTTTTTGTAATCGTGGCGTGGATTGTTGGTTTAATTATGATCTGGAGTTCCCGCGCCAATGCCTAACCAACGGGTAAACTTGACCGGCAAAAGCTACCCTTGTCGTTAGGCCGCATGACGACCCTCGTTCTCCTCCCCGGCATGGATGGCACCGGGATCTTGTTCGAATTCCTGCTGCCTCACCTTCCTCCCGGAATCGTCCCAAAGGTTGTCTCATACCCCGCGCGTGAGTCGCTGTCTTACGACGAACTCACCAACTTCGTGCTCGGGCAGTTGCCGGACCCGCCCTTCGCGATCCTTGGTGAGTCCTTCTCAGGACCGGTAGCGGTAGCTGTTGCTGCTCGGAGCGCACCTCTCGCGGTAGTTCTGGTTTGCTCGTTCATTGGCAATCCAAGGCCGATGCTCACGCCGCTCAAGGCACTGCTCGGCTGGCTGCCATCGCCAGCAATGCTCGTCGGCCCCTTGAGCCTGGCACTCATGGGATGGAACCAAACCCCAAACCTACGCGCGGCACTGTCGTGCTCGCTCGAGACGGTCGAGCCGGTGGTGCTTCGGCACCGCGCCGCCGCAGCACTTTCGGCCAACGCTCGCCCCAGCCTTGCACTGCTGCGCTGTCCCATCCTCTACCTACAGGCGACTCACGATCGAGTTGTCCCTTCTTCGTGCGCCCGAGAGGTGCTGCGCGTCCAACCGGCCACCACGGTAGCCAAGCTGGAGGGGCCACACTTCCTGCTCCAAACAAGGCCAGCCGCAGCGGCACAGGCAATCGAACAGTTCCTCCGCCGGTCCGAGAATGTTGATAGGGATAGTTTATCAACCTATTCGGATGTCCTTTTTTATTAGACCACTACAGTTAATAAACCGGTTACGCTTATCCGCGCTTATGGAGTGTTAAGCCCAGATTGACGGCGATATGAGCCAATTCCGCGCTGGTGTCGACCTGCAGCTTTTTCTTGATTTGCGTCGCGTAGTTGGCTACGGTTTTTTGGCCCAGGCATAGTTGGTCGGCGATGCGTTGTACCGTCATGCCTTGTGCCAATAAGCCGAATACGTCGAATTCACGGGGCGAAAACGCCGCAATCGCACTCTGGTGATCGCTGGGTTCGTGCAGGTCTTCAACGGATTTCAATAAGCCGGTTTCGATGTAACGCTCGCCGCCGGCGATGCGCTGCAAGGCTTCAACCAAGATTTCGGGGGCGCTGTTTTTGGTGATGTAGCCTTTGGCGCCGGCATTAAGTGCACGATTGACGTATACCTGTTCGTGATGGACGCTGAATACCAGGATCAGCGCCGAGCCGTCCCGCTGGACAATGCGGCGTATCGTTTCCAAGCCGCCTATGCCGGGCATGGACAAGTCCATGACGATGACTTCGGGTTTTAATTCTTCCACCATTCGGATGGCTTGCTCGCCACGAGAAGCTTCGCCGATCACTTCTATCGTTTCGCTGGCCGACAGCAACATTTTGAAACCCGCCCGCACTACGGCGTGGTCGTCCACCAAAATGATTTTCGTTTTTGTACTCATGTCAAAGGTATGGAAGCGGTAATGGTCATGCCTTGGCCCGGTCTGGAGTTTACGTTGAACTCGCCGTCCAGCGAGCGTATGCGTTCCGCCATGCCGCGTAAGCCGAAGCCATGTTTTAAAGTATCCGGATTGCAGCCTTGTCCGTCGTCCGCGACTTTCAGTTCCAGCCTATTGCCGTTGTCGGCAAAGTATAAATCGATCTTTAAGCGGTTGGCTTTTGCGTGGCGGAGCGCATTGGTTAAACACTCTTGTATCACTCTGAATAATTGGCGAATCAGGTTTTTGTCCAGTGTGTCGACGGCCTCGTCGCAATCGATTTCCAGTCGAAGATTGGGGTTGCGTTCGGACCAATGGTTTAAAAGATCCTCTAATGTAGCCTTCAAGCCCAGTTCGGTCAGCATTAAAGGATGAAGTTGCTGCATCATAGAGCGTACGACGCTCATCAAGTGATCGCAAATCTGCCCGATCGATGCCGTGATTTTTTCGGTATCGGCGTTTCGGTGCGCAGCGGCAACCGCCATGACTTTAATAGCCGTCAGCGATTGACCTAATTCGTCGTGCAACTCTTGCGATAAGTGCTGACGCTCCTCTTCCTGTATCGCTAGTGAATGTTGGGTAAGCGCTCGGTTTTCCTGGCGAGTTTTATCCAATTCTCCCGTCATGTGGTTGATCGCATTAGCGATAGCGTCGAACTCTTGCGTGGAAAACGGCGGGAGTTTATAGCGATATTGGCCGGTTTCTATGGTCTGTAGACCCGAAACGATGATATCTATAGACTTCAACGACTTATTGAACACTAGGTTGACGGCTAGGAAGGTTAGCAGGGTTAAAGCCGAGATAGAGGTAAAAAACGCCACGCTTTCTTGCCAGACTT
This sequence comes from Methylomonas sp. HYX-M1, assembly GCF_040741385.1. NCBI lineage: Bacteria > Pseudomonadati > Pseudomonadota > Gammaproteobacteria > Methylococcales > Methylococcaceae > Methylomonas > Methylomonas sp. HYX-M1. Next base: position 4,086,069 of record NZ_CP160405.1, on the reverse strand, counting down.
CGGTGATTTCGTCTAGCGGTTGCGCCTCGATGATCAAACTGACGGTTTCTCCGTCTTCGGTTTTTAGCCGGTGTTGAACTTTAGGGTATTCCTCTTTCACCCAATGTATAAACCAAGCCGGCGGTAAATCCCGGCTGTGGCTGGGTAACGGTTCGCCTGTGAAATGCACCAGTTGGCCGTCCGGCTTGTGCAATTGAATGCTTAAGTGCCGGGTTTGCCTTAAAGCGCTGAGACGGGATAAATCGGTGATTTGCTGTAAGGACGACGTATCGGTAATGCCTAGCGTGATGAGTTGCAAGGCTAAGCGAATCGAGGCATCGACTTCTTTTTCCACGGAAAGTCTGGCTTGCCAAACGACAATTGCGCCGCCAAGTACCAGGATGCACAGCGACGAGCATAAAATGCGGAAAAGGATTTGGTACCGAAGGCTCATGCGTTAAAAACCGTTAAACCGAGTATTATTTGGGAAGTACGGTTTATCGGCGATAGGAAAAATTCTTTTTTATATGTGAGCCAACGATTCAAGCCTTGGATGGCTGGTATAGCCGGTTTATGGCGCCGAATAAAACGCCGCTCGTGCGCGCGGCGTTTCCCATGAGGTCCCCCATTCTGCGAAGGTAGGAGGGCGAATATCTTTTATCCTATGTAGCGTAAGGTTTAGATTTGTTCGGAGCGTTGCTTTAGGTAAGCGGCGAATTCGGTTTTTATTTCGGGATGTAACAGGCCGTATTCTACGTTTGCCAGCAAAAAACCGAACTTCGAGCCGCAATCGTAACGCTTGCCCTCGAATTCGTAAGACAACACGGCTTCATCGTGCATTAAGGCAGCGATGGCGTCGGTGAGCTGAATTTCCCCGCCGGCACCGCGTCCGGTAGTTTCGATTTTTTGAAAAATGGCCGGGGTTAGAATGTAACGGCCAACTACGGCGATGTTGGAGGGTGCGACCTCCGGTTTGGGTTTTTCCACGATGGATTTTAGCCGACCAACGCGGGGCGCCATTGCGTTGTGCTCGACGATGCCGTATTTGTGGGTTTCTTTCGGGTCCACTCTTTCCACGCCTAAAATGCTGCTTTGTTCTTTGGCGAACAATTCCGTCATTTGCTTCATACATCCGCGCGCGCCGTCTTCGATCAGATCGTCGGGCAATATGACGGCAAAAGGCTCGTTGCCGACTACCGGTTTGGCGCACAACACGGCATGACCAAGTCCGAGCGCTTCGGCTTGGCGTATGAATACGCAGGAAACATGGGGCGGCAGAAGGTTTTGCAGCATTTTTAGCAATTCGGTTTTACCGTTTTTCTCCAACTCCTTTTCCAGTTCGTAAGATTTATCGAAATGGTCGGGAATCGAGTTTTTGTTGCGGCCGGTGATAAAAACCATGGTGTCTATGCCGGCCGCGATAGCTTCTTCAACGGCATACTGAATCAGCGGTTTATCGACTACCGGTAGCATTTCCTTGGCCACGGCTTTAGTGGCGGGAAGTGACCGTGTGCCGAGGCCGGCAACCGGAAATACAGCTTTAGTGACTTTTTGACTCATAGTGACTTTAGGTTGATGGTTGGTTTTGACGAATCCATGTTGGCAGCCTAGCATTTATTAATTCTTAAGCGTCGGCGGTTAGTTCAGGTTGTCGAGTTGGCGAAAATCGTGTCGGTTATGGGTTGTCGCCAGACGGCGTAGCTTGGAATCTAACGTGCCTAAACGCAATTAGCTGCGGTGGTCTGATTATTTTAGGTGATAATGCCGGTAATTTTTCACTCTTTCTGGAGAGATAGTGCGATGTTAAGACTGTTGGCGGCGCTATGGCTGGCGTCGATACCGGGTGCGGCCGCTATTGCAGACGATTTGATGCAGATCTATCAGCTGGCCAGGGAAAACGACCCCGATGCGAAGATAGGCGTTATCGATCAAGCCGCCGCTGCCGAAGTGCGTTCGCAAAGCATCGCACAGATGTTGCCCAATATCAGTTTTACCGCGGACAGTTCGCGCAATCGTTTGGAAAGCCAGAGCTTTTTAGGGCAAACATTACAGCACTTTTGGAACAGTTCGCTAGGTATATCGCTCAAGCAACCGGTTTTTCACTGGGAGCATTGGATAGGGCTGGATCAGGCGGACAACAAGATTGCGCAAGCGGAAGCGCAAAATCAGGCCAAACAACAGGATTTGATGGCGCGCACGGCCGAAGCCTATTTCAATGTGCTGGCTGCTCAAGACTATTTGACCTTTAGTCTGGCGGAGAAGAAGGCGATCGAAAAACAGCTCGAGCAAGCCAAACAGCGTTTCGACGTCGGCGTGATTGCCATTACCGATGTCTATGAGGCTCAAGCAGGATACGATAGAGCCACGGCTTCGGTGATAGAGGCGGAGAATACTATCGATAATCGAAAGGAAGCCTTGCGCCAGATTATCGGCGAGCATCCCGCCGGTTTAAGTGCATTGGGACAAAGCGTACCGCTGGGCGAACCGGCTCCGCAGGATATATCGGCCTGGGCGCATAGTGCCGAAAGCAATAATTTTTCTATCGTCGCGCAGATTAACCAGGCCGAATACATACGTAAAAGCATTGAGTTACAACAAGCCGGGCATTTGCCGACCGTCGATCTCGTCGCCCAATATCAAGAGCAAGACAATCGCAACCTGTACGGGTTACGCGGGAATACTGAAAGTTTCGGTTTGCAGCTCAATTTGCCGTTATTTCAAGGCGGCGGGGTTGCGTCCAAAGTCAGACAGGCGGAATACGCTTATCAAGCGGCGCGCGAAGAATTGATCAAAGTCAAGCGTAGCGTGAATCGTCAAGTGAAGGACGCTTATCGGGGGGTTTTGACCAGCATTAATACGGTTAAAGCTTTGGATACGACGGTAAAGTCTGCGGAATTGGCCGTCGAAGCCGCGGAGGCCGGGTTTGAAGTCGGTACCCGGACCATGGTGGACGTATTGACGGTGCAGCGTAATCTCTATAAGGCCAAAAGCGATTATGCGACCAGTCGATACAATTATCTGATCAATGGCGTCAAGCTCAAGCAGGCCGCAGGCAGTTTAAGCGAAGCGGATTTGCAAGACATCAATCGGTATTTAAACAAAGTAAGCGATTAGTGGTTTAGGCGATTTCCTGTATTGTCCGGACAAACTCAGGGTTTTAAATTGGGAATGGCCGGACTCTTGGGTCGACTAATTATTGAGCGGATTGATATGTTAAAATCGCGTCAGCACGGTTTCAGGGCGACCATTTCGTTTGATTGCTCTACCGTATTGTTTGGACGTCGCTAGTCTGCGCAATGTCCGCTCAATGTGTTTGTCGTTAACTCAAATTGAAAACTCTCATGAATAAACCAAAGAAAGTGGCAATTCTTACCGCAGGCGGTTTAGCGCCTTGCTTGAACTCGGCTATCGGTAGTTTGATCGAGCGCTATACCGAGATTGATCCGAGTATCGAAATTATTTGCTACCGGGGCGGTTACAAGGGCTTGCTGTTGGGAGATTCTTATCCGGTCACCGAGGCGGTACGTAAAAAAGCCGGCGTGTTGCAAGCTTTTGGTGGGTCCGTGATCGGCAACAGCCGGGTCAAGCTGACTAACGTTAAAGACTGCGTGAAGCGCGGTTTGGTCCAAGAAGGCCAGGATCCGCAAAAAGTGGCGGCCGACCAATTGGTTAAAGACGGCGTCGATATTTTGCATACCATAGGCGGCGACGATACCAATACCGCGGCGGCCGATCTGGCGGCATTTTTGGCTTCCAACGACTACGGCTTGACGGTAATCGGTTTGCCGAAAACGGTCGATAACGACGTATTTCCGATCAAACAATCCTTAGGTGCATGGACCGCGGCCGAGCAAGGTGCGCGTTATTTCTTAAACGTGGCGGCCGAAAATAATTCAAACCCGCGAATGCTGATTGTGCACGAAGTCATGGGTCGTAACTGCGGATGGTTAACGGCGGCCACCGCGCAAGAGTACCGTAAATTGCTCGATAAAGCCGAGTGGCTGCCGGAGTTAGGGTTGTCGCGCGAATCCTACGAGGTGCACGCGGTCTTCATTCCGGAAATGGATGTCGATTTGGCGGCGGAAGCGGCGCGGCTGCGAGCGGTGATGGACAAGGTCGATTGCGTTAATATTTTCGTGTCCGAGGGCGCGGGAGTCGAGGCCATCGTTGCGGAAATGCAAGCAAAAGGCCAAGAAGTGCCGCGCGATGCGTTCGGGCATATTAAGCTGGATGCGGTTAATCCGGGTAAATGGTTCGGCGAGCAATTCGCACAAATGATAGGCGCCGAAAAAACCTTGATACAAAAATCCGGTTATTTCTCGCGCGCCGCGGCGGCTAACGTCGATGACATGCGTTTAATCAAGTCTTGCGCGGATTTGGCTGTCGAGTGTGCGTTTCGCCGCGAATCCGGCGTTATCGGCCATGACGAGGATAACAATAATGTGTTGCGGGCTATCGAGTTTCCGCGCATCAAAGGCGGCAAACCTTTCGATATCGATGCCGAATGGTTTGGTCAAATGTTGGCACAAATCGGTCAGGCTAAGGGTAACAAAGTCGACGTCAGTCACTAAGAGGTTGCCAACGCGCGCCAGCCGGTAACGCCGGCTGGATTCGCAATACGCAAGCGATAAGCACAAAAAAGCCGCTGTACAGCGGCTTTTTTGCGGGTGGGCAAGATATTAACGTTTCGAGTATTGCGGACGTTTTCTAGCTTTGTGTAAGCCCACTTTTTTACGCTCTACCACGCGGGCATCGCGGGTGACGTAGCCGGCTTTTCTCAGCGGAGAGCGGGATGCTTCGTCGAATTCGATCAACGCCCGGGCTAAGCCGTGGCGGATGGCGCCGGCTTGACCTGATGGGCCGCCGCCGCAAACGATAATGTTGACGTCGAAATCGCCGCTTTTGCCCAGCAATTCCAAAGGCTGTCTTGCGATCATTTCGTCGGTTTTGCGACCGAAATATTCTGCGACCGGCCGGCTGTTAATGATGAATTTTCCTGAGCCGACGGTGGCGTAGACGCGGGCAATCGAGCTTTTGCGACGACCGGTTCCGTAGTATTGAGCTGCCATAAACTAATTACCTGTTTAAAAATCGAGTGCCTTGGGTTGTTGAGCTTGGTGGTTATGCTCAGGACCCGCGTAAATTTTAAGTTTTTTGAACATAGCCCGGCCTAAAGGATTTTTAGGCAGCATGCCTTGTACGGCGGTGCTGATAATGCGGTCGGGAAAAGTTTGTCTCAGTTTACCCAAAGACGCGGATTTCATGTTGCCGATGTAGCCGGTATGACGATAGTAGATTTTGTCTTTTTCTTTGTTGCCGGTAACGCCCACTTTCTCGGCATTGACGACAATGATGTAATCACCGGTGTCTACGTGCGGGGTAAATTCCGGTTTATGTTTGCCGCGAAGACGTCGTGCAATTTCAGTAGCAAGGCGACCAAGCGTCTTTCCTTCTGCATCAATTACGTACCAATCGCGCTTAACTTCTGCGGGCTTTGCACTAAATGTTTTCATCTTTGCTTCTCAAATGTTCGAGGCTATATAAAGACCGGCGATTATACTGTTTTGTGCGGCGGGCTTCAAGCGCTATCTAGGTTTGCCGATGCCGGAGCAGTTGAGCGCGTTTTGGCTGTTGGCGTTATGGTCGGCTTGCGGCGCGGTTTCCGTGCTTTTGCGGTGTTTGACCACAAAATACAAATTGCGGGCATAGATTAACAAGCCACCGGCCTGCCCGAAAATAAACACCGGATCCTGTTTGTGGATTGAGTAGATCAGTAAAGTCGAGCCGCCCAATAGGCTGAAATACCAGAACATGACCGGAATTACGCTTTTCTTTTGCCGTTCGCTGGCCAGCCATTGCACCAGAAAGCGTGCGGAAAATAGCGCTTGGCCGACGAAGCCGACAATCAGCCACAGGGTATTGCTATCCATGCTTCACCTCGCTGACGATAGGCAGGCTATGGCGATTGCGTAACCAAAGCACGCCGAGCATGTCGACGATGCCTGCCAATAAGCGGTCCATGGTGCCGTATTTGGATTGGCCGTGGCTTCTGGATCTATGGCCGACTTTTACCGAAATCACTTGTCCGCCGGCCGTTTGTATCATGGCGGGCAGGAACCGGTGAATGTGGTCGAAATAGGGTAGCGATAAAAATTTGTCGCGCCGAAACAATTTTAGGCCGCAGCCGGTATCGGGGGTGTCGTCGTGTAATATCGCCTGACGGATGCCGTTGGCGAATTTGGATGAAAAACGCCGCCAGCCGGTATCGCGGCGCCGATGTCTGTGGCCGGCCAACATCCAAAGCCGGTCCGATGGTTGTTGCCGGTAAGCAAGTATCAAATTCGCTATGTCGGCAGGGTCGTTTTGCCCGTCGCCGTCCAGGGTAGCTATCCATTCGTACTTGGCGGCGACGATGCCGCTGTGGATTGCGCGGCTTTGCCCGCAGCTGCGTTGGTGCGTAAGGATGCGCAGTAGCGGGCAATGGTTTTGGATTTGCAATAGTGTTTGCAAGGTGTCGTCGGTACTGCCGTCGTCGACGAAAATGATTTCGCAGCTTTCCAGACTGCTAAGTGCTTGTTGGATTTCATCTATCAGCGGAGCAACGTTCTCCGATTCGTTATGCACCGGAACTACGACCGATATTTTCATATTTGAGGCAAGTCGAGAAATTAGAATTGAGTGGGTTATTTTAATCGAAGAGTGTTGCTTTTATTACGGCTTGTGCGGTTTGGGTTTGAGGCGGTCGTCCGCGTTTTGAAACGCCAGCCAATACTCGCGGTGCGCTTGCAGAAAACCGGCGCGCTCGGGCTTTTCCCGATTAACCGACAACAGGTAACCGTTGGGATGTTGCCTGTACCAGTCTTTGGCTTGTTGCGGTTGAATAACGGCTATTGGTTGAGTCAGTCGACCTAGAAAATGTAGCTGGCCTTGGTAGTCGCCGATAAAGGCGTTGGGTATCTGTTGCTCGTCCAATTGCTTTAAAAAATTGGCGGCGGGGCGTAAATCGTATTGCGAGCCGGCGTCTCGAAAAAAGTAAAAGAACCCTATGCATATGCTGACTGTCATCGCGGCGGCGATTGCCGCTATCGGCAAGCGGCCGCGGACTAAGGCGTAAAGCGTTAGCGTTAGGGCGATGGCGGCGACGCTCAAGCCCCAGGTCGGTTCGATTGATTGCGCCCAACGCAGATCGGCCAAACCGGGTAAACTTGGGATCAGTGCTAGCAGCCCGCCTATCGCTAACAACAATAAGCCGGGTAACGACTCCAGTGCGCGCTTGCCGATTGTTTGCGGCAGGCTTGAATAGCGGGCGCAAATTAATGCGAAGGCCGGCAATGCCGGAATCAAGTAGTGCAATTGTTTGCTCGGCAGCAGCGAAAACAATAAAAAAGCGCTTAACAACCACAGCCAGCAAAACCGCAAGGCCGGGTCGGATTTGATTAACTGCCATTGACCGCCGCGCCAAAGCGGCCGCCAACTAATCCAGGGAAAAGTCAGCAACGGCAAAAACAGCAAATATAAAAAAAACGGTCGGGCGTGGATTCTAGTGCCGGCAGCCCTGTCCGCGGTTTGATGCCATAAAATTGCACCGGCATAATTTTCGCCGCCGGCTGCGGCTGCGGGTATTGCCCAACACAAAGCCAAACCCATGCCGGCCGATAGGGCGATCACTAAATGAATGAACCAGCGCTCAGGTACTGTTTGCAACCAAAAGCGAACCGTCAGCGCGCACGGCAATAAATACAGCAGTACCACCGGGCCTTTAGCCAATAAGCCCAGTCCGGTCGCCAAGGCAAAACAGCTCCAGCCGAGTAAGCGGGCGGCGGTTTGGGACGCCGCGATTAAACCCAGCATGCCGACAAGCACGCAGTCGGTGAGCAAGGTATCGAACATGGTTGCCGTGGCGAACAAGGTCCACGGCAAAGTGCCGAGTAAAAACCAAGGGCTAGTCCATGCAACTATGGGTGAGTTTGGCCAAAGTTTGGCGGCAAGCGTGCGAATCAGTACCAAATTCAATAGCGAGCAGAGCGGTCCGATCAGGCGCGGCGACCAGTCGTTGATGCCGAAAACCGACCAGCCGGCATGGATCAGCCAGAACAACAGCGGCGGTTTATGGCTGTAAGGCTGGCCGTTCAAATAGGGGACCAAAAAGTCGGCCCGTTGCCACATTTCCCAGGCGACGCTGAGATAACGGGTCTCGTCCAGAGGAATGATGGGGCGAAATAATAAGGTCGCGGTTAACAAGGCCCATAGCGGAAAAATCCCCCAACGGTAAAGCGAAGCGGCGGATGCCGGTTTAAGGGCAAAACTGGACAGGGGATTGCTCATCATTAGTGGGTAGCAGGAAGTCGGCTAAAGCCATGCCAAGATTGTGCCATTTTGCTGTGAAGCGGTTAGTGGTTGATGCCGGCTGTATCCGTTCGGCCGACACCCGCTTTCCGGCTGTTAGCGTATGCTGCAAACTGTGCGGGGAGTGGTTGAAATGGCCTGGTCCGGTTCAAATTCACCAAAGGCATTAGGCGTTTTCAAGTTGCCAAGTCAGTTGTTCGCCGGCCCTTAACGGCGTAATCGAAGCCTCGCCTTCGCCGTAGCGGTCGGGTACCGTCCAGGTTTGCTTTTGCAAGGTGATGCGATCGGTATTGCGCGGCAAGCGGTAGAAATCGGCGCCGTAAAAACTGGCAAAACCTTCCAGCTTGTCCAATGCCCGGGCTTGTTCGAACGCTTCGGCGTACAACTCCAGCGCGGCGTGGGCGCTATAACAGCCGGCACAGCCGCAGGCGTTCTCTTTAAGATGGGTTGGATGCGGTGCGCTATCGGTACCCAAAAAGAATTTGGGATTGCCGCTGGTGGCGGCCGCGAGCAGGGTTTGACGGTGCTGCTCGCGTTTCAGGACAGGCAGGCAATAGTAATGCGGACGAATGCCGCCGGCCAGCAAGGCGTTGCGGTTGTATAGCAAATGCTGTGGCGTGATGGTGGCGGCAACGTTGGGGCCGGCTGCGGACACGAATTGCACCGCGTCTGCCGTTGTCAAATGTTCGACCACGAGGCGTAACTCGGGAAATTGCCGGACGATTTCGCTCAAATGGTTATCTACAAACAGCTTCTCGCGATCGAAAATATCGTATTGCTCGCCGGTGACTTCGCCGTGTATCAATAACGGCAGCTGGTAGCGCTGCATCGTCTCGAACAAGGGATAAACGGCGCGGATGTCGCCAACCCCGGCGGCGGAATTGGTGGTCGCACCGGCGGGGTACAGTTTGATGGCGTAAACGTGTTCGGACTCGGCGGCTTGTTGGATTTGCGTCGGCGGCGTGTCGGCAGTCAAATACAAGGTCATCAGCGGTTGGAAGTTAGATTCCGCTGGCAGGGCGGACAAAATTTCCTCGCGATATTGTAAGGCCTGAGCTACGGTAGTGACCGGCGGCTTCAGGTTCGGCATGACGATGGCGCGGGCGAATTGCCGGGCGCTATGGGCGATGACGCTTTTGAGCAGGGAGCCGCTGCGGACGTGTAAATGCCAATCGTCGGGGCGGGTGAGAGTCAAACGGGTAAGCGATGCGTCCATTTTTACGCCAATAGTGTCAACTTCGATTAAAATGGTCGGCATTCTATCACCAAGGGCCTTGAAAACGATCAAGGCAAGCCTTATTCAGAATTCGTTTTTTCGATTTTATTTTTGGGGAGTAGCCATGCCTATCTACGAGTATCAATGTAACGCCTGCGGCCACGAGCACGAAGCCTTACAAAAACTAGGTGCCGAACCGTTGCTGATTTGCCCGGCCTGCAACCAAGCGGAATTGAAAAAGAAAATATCCGCCGCCGGATTTCGTTTGAAAGGCGGCGGCTGGTACGAGACCGATTTCAAAAGCGGTAGCAAAAGGAATGTCGCCGGCGAAAACTCCGGCGGCAGCTCTAACAACTCGCCTGCCGGCGGCGGTTGCGGCGGCAGTTGCGCCTGCCACTAGCCAAATCAGTTGCGCCGGTATTCGTCATCGGCGCCTATCTTCGACCGGGCCTGCCTTGTTGCAGTGCGGCCCGGCCCAACTATTGCCAATTAGTGATTTTTTCCGAGACTCGATATGCGTAGCCACAAGTGTGGAGAACTGAATACCCAACATTTAGGACAAACCGTCGCGTTGTGCGGCTGGGTACACCGTCGTCGCGACCACGGCGGCGTGATTTTCATCGACTTGCGCGATAGAGCCGGTCTGGTTCAAGTGGTGTTCGATCCCGATGCCCAGGCGAGTTTCGCGATAGCGGAACACGTGCGTAGCGAATATGTATTGCGCATCGAAGGCATTGTCCGCGACCGGCCGGAAGGCACGCATAATCCCAACATGGCTACCGGCCAAATCGAGGTATTGGGCAAGCATATCGAAGTGTTGAACGAATCCGAGACGCCGCCTTTCCCGTTAGAAAGCGAAATCGAGGTCAACGAGGAAACCCGCCTGCGTTTCCGCTATATCGACTTGCGCCGCACGGCCATGCTGGAAAAAATGAAAGTGCGCCGCGACGTGACCCGCCATTTGCGCCAGTATCTGGATGCCAACGAGTTTTTCGAAATCGAGACGCCTTACCTGACCAAGGCCACGCCGGAAGGTGCGCGCGATTACATCGTGCCCAGCCGTACCCACCAAAACTCGTTTTTTGCGTTGCCGCAATCGCCGCAGTTGTACAAGCAGTTGTTGATGGTGGCCGGCATGGAGCGCTATTACCAAGTCGTGCGTTGTTTCCGCGACGAAGATTTGCGCGCCGACCGCCAGCCGGAGTTCACCCAGCTGGATATCGAGACCTCGTTCATGAACGAAGCCGAAATTATGGCGGTGATGGAAGAAATGATCCGCCGCTTGTTCAAAGACATCATCGATGTCGATTTGGGCGAGTCGTTCCCGGTGATGACTTATGCCGAAGCGATGCACCGTTACGGTTCCGACCGTCCGGACTTGCGGATTCCGCTGGAACTGGTCGACATCGCCGACGAAATGCGCGAAGTGGATTTTAAAGTGTTTTCCGGCCCGGCCAACGATCCGCACGGCCGGGTAGTGGCTATGAAATTGCCGCAAGGCGGCGACTTGAGCCGTAGCGAAATCGATACCTTGACCAAATTCGTCGGCATCTACGGTGCCAAAGGTCTGGCCTACATCAAGGTTAACGACTTGGCTGCCGGTGTGGAAGGCTTGCAATCGCCTATCGTCAAATTCGCGCCGGCCGACGTTTGGGCCAAGGTCATGGAGAAAGTAGGGGCCGAGAACGGCGACCTGATTTTCTTCGGCGCCGACAAGGCCGACATCGTCAACGAAGCCATGGGTGCGTTGCGAGTCAAACTGGGTTTGGAGCGCAGCCTGCTGACCGGCCCTTGGAAGCCGCTGTGGGTCGTGGATTTTCCGATGTTTGCCTGGGACGAAAAAGCGCAACGTTACACGGCGATTCACCACCCGTTCACCGCGCCGAAATGTTCGGTCGACGAATTGAAAGCCGATCCCGGCAAGGCTCTGTCGCGTGCCTACGATTTGGTGCTGAACGGTACCGAAGTCGGCGGCGGCTCGATTCGGATCAACCGCACCGAGATGCAGCAAATCGTATTCGCGATTTTGGGCATAGGCCACGACGAGGCTCGCGAGAAATTCGGCTTTTTGCTGGATGCTCTGCGTTACGGTGCGCCGCCGCACGGCGGTATCGCCTTCGGTTTGGACCGCTTGGTGATGTTGATGACCGGCGCCGGCTCGATACGCGACGTGATTGCCTTCCCGAAAACCCAGACCGCGGCTTGCCCGCTGTTCAATGCACCGGCGCCGGTCAGCGAAGAACAGCTCAAAGAACTGGGAATACGCTTGCGCAAGCCGGCAGGCAGCGAAGAAAAATAAGGCCGCTAATCAGTCGCCCAGCCGCCGGTGCGGCTCGGGTGAAAATCCAGTTGTCTACCCGAGGAGCACCAACGATGAAAACGATATCGACAGTTTCCAGCATTTGCGTTGCCGGTTTGCTGGCCGGCTGCGCGCAGACGCCATCCGGCGCAGGACAAGTATTGGCGCAAGCCGCCGCGCAACAAGCGGTCGGGACTCTCACCGGTTCTTCGTCCCAGCTCGGCTTGGTGACCCTGTTGGTCGATAAACTGGGAGTAAACCCGCAACAAGCTTTAGGTGGGGCCGGGTCCATCTTCGCATTGGCGCAGCAGTACATGAATCCTAGCGATTTTACCCAGCTCAGCGGTAGTATCCCCGGCATGGATCAGTATTTGGGGGCGGTGCCGCAAAGCAGCGCTTCCAATGTATTGCTGGGTTCGGCCGCGACCTTGCTGGGCGGTCAGAGCAGCGGACTGGGCAAGCTGGCGGCATTAGGCGGATCGTTTCAGTCCTTGGGTATGAATGCCAATATGGCGAGTCAATTCGTCCCGGTCGTGTTGCAGTACGTGCAAGGTCAAGGCGGCAGCGGGGCGATGAGTTTATTGCAAAGAGCGCTGTACTGAACCGGCGGCGCAAACGATTAGAGTTTGATGACAGATATGACGACTTCCGCTTTACCGATACACGATTACGCCCTGTTAGACGATGCCGAATGCGATATGCGCATAGAAGCGGCCAAGGCTAAGTTGGGCAAGCGTTGCATAATCCTGGGTCACCACTATCAACGCGACGAAGTGTTCAAGCACGCCGACGCGTTTGGCGACTCGCTGAAGTTGTCGCGTAAGGCCGCGCAGTCCGAAGCCGAATATATCGTGTTCTGCGGCGTGCATTTTATGGCCGAAGTGGCCGATATTTTGTCGCGCCCGGAGCAGATCGCCATTTTGCCGGACATGGCGGCCGGTTGTTCGATGGCCGACATGGCCAATAAAATCAAAGTTCAGCAATGCTGGGACGAATTGGCCAAGATCATCGACGTTGAAAACTGCGTAACGCCGGTCACTTACATCAACTCGGCAGCCGATTTGAAAGCGTTTTGCGGCCAACACGGCGGTATCGTCTGCACCTCGTCCAATGCACAAAAAATCCTGAACTGGAGTTTCGCGCGACGGGAGAAAGTGCTGTTTTTCCCGGATCAGCATTTAGGCCGCAACACCGGTTTCCGAATGGGTATCCCGTTGGAACAGATGGTGACTTGGGATTTCAATAAAGCGCAGGGTGGCCTGACCGAACGACAAATCCGTGAGGCTAAAATAATCTTGTGGAAAGGCCATTGTTCGGTGCACCAAGCCTTTCAACCGGAGCAAATCGACGACTTCAAACAGCGGCATCCTGAGACCATCGTCATTTCCCACCCGGAAGCCTGTTTCGAGGTGTGCGAAAAATCCGATTACATCGGTTCCACCGAAATGATTTTAAAGATAGTCCGCGAAGCCGAAGCCAACACCCGTTGGCTGGTAGCGACCGAATTGAACTTGGTCAACCGGCTGGCGCAGGAATGTAAAGCGCAAGGCAAAAGCGTGCACTTTATGGCGCCTACCTTAAGCATGTGTTCCACGATGTTCCGCACCGATCCGCAGCATTTATGCTGGGTGCTGGAAAATCTCGCCGCCGGCCATGTCGTCAATCAGGTAGCGGTGCCGGCCGCGCAAGCCGCGCTGGCCAAATCGGCGCTGGATAACATGCTGGCGGCTTCTTGAGACGATTTGCGCTTAGGCGGCCGTAGCCGACGGATGAACGGTCGAACGCCTTAGAGGATGTGGCGGCTTGCCGCAGCCTTTGTCCGGCGAACGGCTGCTTGCCTTTCCGAATCGAATTTCCCAACTTAATGAGCAGGGAGCCAAGGTAAGTATTACCGCTGAGCATGAAAGGCGGATTGGCAGGTGCGGGCACTTTGCCGCGGCCACAGTCTTGCCCATTGCGACGGAGCGCATCCCACCATGACTTTCACAGTAATCAAGCATGAGCCAAGAATATAACGCCGCCGCGATCGAGGTACTTAGCGGTCTGGACCCGGTGCGTAAGCGTCCCGGTATGTATACCGATACCACCCGCCCCAACCATTTGGTGCAGGAAGTGGTGGACAACAGCGTCGACGAAGCGCTGGCCGGTTTCGCCGACAACATAGAAGTCGTCTTGTTCAAAGACGGCTCGATCAAGGTAGTCGACAACGGCCGCGGCATGCCGGTCGATATTCATCCGGAACAAGGCATTCCGGGGGTCGAAGTGATCCTGACCCAACTCCACGCCGGCGGCAAGTTTTCCAACAAAAATTACCAATTTTCCGGCGGATTGCACGGCGTCGGGGTGTCGGTGGTCAACGCCTTGTCCGAAAAGTTGCTGGTGGAAATCAGGCGCGGCGGCGGCGTTTTTCAAATGGAATTCGCCGGCGGCGATAAGATCGGCGAATTGCAGCAAACCGGCACGGTCGGCAAAAACAACACCGGCACCAGCGTGCATTTCTGGCCGGACGGCAAATACTTCGATTCCAATCGGGTATCGGTCAGCAAGCTCAAGCAGGTGTTGCGGGCCAAGGCGGTGTTATGCCCCGGTTTGAAAATCGTCTTGGTCTCGGAGCTAAGCGACGAACGCATCGAATGGTGCTATCAAAACGGTCTGCAAGAGTATTTGCTGGATCGGATCGGCGATGCGGAAATTTTTCCGCAGCCGCCGTTCATGGCTAATATGGCCGCCAGCAACGAGGCGGTGGAATGGGGCATCGTCTGGACTCCCGAAGGGTTGGCGGAGGCGGTGGCCGAAAGTTATGTCAATCTGGTGCCGACCGCGCAGGGCGGTACCCACGTCAACGGCTTGCGAGCCGGTTTGACCGAGGCGATGCGCGAATTCTGCGATTTTCGCAACCTGCTGCCGCGCGGCGTTAAAATCGCCCCGGAAGACGTTTGGGAAAACTGCCATTTCGTGTTGTCGGTCAAATTGGAAGATCCGCAGTTTTCCGGGCAAACCAAGGAACGCCTGAGTTCACGCGAATGCGTGGCCTTTGTGTCCGGCGTCGCCAAGGACACCTTTAGCCTGTGGTTGAACCAGCATCCGCAAGAAGGGGAGAAAATCGCCGAAATCATCCTCGTCAGTGCGCAAAAACGCTTGCGCTCGGCCAAGAAAATCGTGCGTAAAAAAGTGACCGCCGGACCGGCTTTGCCCGGTAAATTGGCCGATTGTGCCGCACAGGACATTACCCGCACCGAGTTGTTTCTGGTCGAAGGCGATTCGGCCGGCGGTTCCGCCAAGCAGGCTCGCGACCGCGAATACCAAGCCATCATGCCGTTGCGCGGCAAGATTTTGAACACTTGGGAAGTCGATTCCAACGAAGTCATGGCATCGCAAGAAGTGCACGACATCGCGGTGGCGCTGGGCATAGAGCCGGACAGTGCCGATTTGCAGAATCTGCGTTACGGCAAAATTTGCATACTGGCCGATGCCGACTCGGACGGTAACCACATCGCCACCCTGATTTGCGCCTTGTTTTACAAACATTTCAAACCCTTGGTTAAGGCCGGCCACGTGTTCGTGGCAATGCCACCGTTATATCGCATCGACGTGGGTAAAAAGGTGTTTTACGCTTTGGACGAAGCCGAGCGGCAAGGGGTGTTGGCGCGGATAGAGGCGGAAAAACTGTCCGGCAAAATCAATATTCAACGCTTCAAAGGTTTGGGCGAGATGAATCCGTCGCAGCTCAGAGAAACCACGATGAACCCGGATACCCGCCGGCTGGTGCAGTTGACCGTGGACGACGACGGCGAAACCTTCCAGCGTATGGATTTGCTGTTGGCGAAAAAGCGCGCCGCCGACCGCAAGAGCTGGTTGGAGGAAAAAGGCAATTTGGCTGACGTGTAGTGTTGCAGCCGGTTGATGAGATTAGCATGCGGCTGAAGGCGGCGTAATGGCGGGCTGGCGGCGGCAAAGCTTATGGGCGGCATGCGTGCTGCTGCTATGCTTGGCGACCGTAGTGTTTTTCAACCACTTTCCGCGCTATCTGGCCGGGCCGCAGTTGTTGCGGAACCCGGGTTTCGCGGATGCGCTGACCGGCTGGCAAGTAACGGGTGCCGGCACGGCCGAGGCGGTAGCGGGCAGCTTGCGCTTGGGTTTGGCGGAGGCCAAAGGCGGCGTCGAAGTCAGCCAAACCATCAAGGCGCCGCCGCTAGGCAGTTTGTTGCAGCTGAGTTGCCACGTCAAAAGTCAGGCTATTCAGCCCGGCACCCGCGGATGGGAGCTGGGCCGGCTGGTGCTGCTTTCCGTTGACCGGCAAGGCAAGCCGATTTACGCCTACCCGCATTTATTAACCGCATTGACCGGCAGCCGCGCTTGGAACGCGGTGACACAGGTATTTGCCGTGGCCGCCGGTGTGGCGGAGCTGAAAGTGGCCGCGCAACTGATGCACAGCCCCGGCGAGCTTTGGGTCAAGGATTGCCGTTTAAGCAGGCTGGAATTATCCCAACATTTCCACGCCTGGCGTTACACCTTGTTGACGTTGTGGATAAGCTTGGGGGCGGGTCTGTTGCTAGCTTGGCTGCGTAGCGGTTTGTTGAAAGCGCAAGACCCGGTGAAATGCTTGTTGACTATGGGCATTCTAGCGGGAGTATTGATGCCGGGGAGCGTGAAACACCAAGTCGGCGGCTGGCTTGTCCGTTATGGTCTGCAGTCTGTCGCCTCGGCTGATGTGTTTTTCCAAAGCAGCGATTTTCCCTATTTCGAAACCGCGTTACATTGGCCGGATTGGGACATGTTCAAACTAGGCCACTTCGGCCTGTTTGCCTGCTTGGCATTTGTGCTTGGCGTGAAAGGAAGCGGGCGGCGGGTTTTACCGGCCTTGGCGCTGTTTGCCGGCGCTAGCGAAGTCTTGCAGTTGTTCATTCAGGGCCGTACCCCGAGATTGAGCGACATCGCTATCGACTGCGGCGGGGTGCTATTAGGTGTACTGGCGGCGGCTTGCGCGAAAGCACTGGCCAGCCGGGCGCCGTTTCGCCGATGATATGCATTTTGACCCGTTTGCGCGCCTAATTTTGCCTGCAATGCCTTTTCGTTCGCCCTATTCGCACAGTACCAACCTGATCGGCGTTGCCAGCGCTTGCATCGCCAGTCATTTGTTTAACGACGATCCCAAACCTTTGCATATCGCCGGCACCCGAGAATCGGCGCCCGGCTTGTTCCAGCAATTGGAAACGCAAGATTCGATGCAGGCGTGCGGGCAACTCTTTCAAGACTATATGTGCGTGGTGTTCGGCTTCGAGACCGAGCAGCGATTGCGCGACGACGCCAGCGGCCGTAGACGCTATCGCAACAGTTATTTGCGGCTGATACAGGATTGGGGCTTGGATTCCAACAACGCCCAAGGCGCGGTGTTTAAAGGTTGGGTGGAAAGCCGCTTCGGTTTGTTTCCCAATTATCATAAACAGCGCATCACCGGCTTCATGACCAAGGATTGGTTGGACTACGTTCAGGAAAAAATGAACAGCCGCTACCACAACAACTGCATCTACATGCAGCTGGATTTGCTGTACGAATATTGCCAATGGGTGATAGAGCGTTTCCAGGTACCGGCAGCGGTTCGCAAAACTCTGTACCGTGGCGTCAACGCCTTGGACGAGCACGAAATTTTGGGCGACGAAGATAAGCAACACAAAATCGTGCGTTTCAACAGTTTGATGTCGTTTACCGATCAACGCGACATTGCCGGCGAATTCGGCAGTTATATCCTGGAAGTCGATGTGCCTATGGTGAAATTGGTGTTTTTCAGCGAGTTGCTGCCGCATCACGCGCTGCACGGCGAAGCCGAATATTTGGTGATAGGCGGCGATTACCGGGTCAAGGTGGCCAGATGGTAGACGAGACGGAATTGGCCGACCGGGCGTTAGGCGCCTACTTGGGTTTTGCTTGCGGCGACGCCTTGGGAGCGACCGTGGAGTTCATGTCGCCCAAGCTTATCCGCCGCCGCATCGGCGTGCATCGCGACATTACCGGCGGTGGCTGGTTAGGACTGGACGCCGGGCAGGTTACCGACGATACCCAAATGGCGTTGGCGTTGGGCCAAGCGCTGATCGACCGGCAAGCTTGGGATTTGCGCGCGATTGCGGACAATTTCGTCGCTTGGTTGCAAAGCGAGCCGCCTGACGTCGGCAACACCTGCCGGCGCGGTATCCAGCGCTATCGAGACACGGGCTTTCTGCACGGCGAGCCGAGGGACGACGAAGCCGGCAACGGCGGCTGCATGCGCAACCTGCCGGTGGTGCTGGCGACCTTGCGGCAGCCGCAGCTAATGCTCGATTGCAGCTTGCAGCAATGCCGCTTGACCCATCACCATCCCTTGGCCGATTCGGGAACCCTGGCCATGGCGCAGATGCTGCGCAGTCTGCTGCTAGGTGGCGACGAGGCTGCCTGTAGCCGCATCGCCGAGGATTTGATTCAAGCCGCTCCTCAGTTCGAATTCCGGCCCTATCCCGGCAAGGCTTCCGCTTATATCGTCGATACCGTGCAGACCGTGCTGCATTATTTTTTTGCTACCGACAGTTTCGAAGATTGTCTGATCGCAACGGTCAATCAGGGCGGCGACGCCGACACTACCGGAGCTCTGGCCGGCATGCTGGCCGGCGCCTATTACGGCCTCGACGCGATACCTCAACGCTGGCTGGATGCCTTGGACGCCGAGGTAGCCGGGCAGATACGTCGGCAGACTTCAGCTTTGCTGGCGCTGGCCGACAACATTAACCAGACTTAAGGCGACCGACATCGGGCGACATGTGTGTGCGGCTCATACATCTATCGGTAATACGTTTGCTTGGCCGTTTATTCGTCAAACGCAAAGAATCCGCTAGGCTATGGGGGCGATAGTCGCTAAGCCTTTGCTTGGTCGGGCTGGCGCGCTTAAGTCAGGCGGAGCCATGGCTCGGTAACTGGCACATATATCGCTTTGATTGAAATACTCAAGTTTTTCGACCGGTCGGTGACAAAGTTATGACGGATAAGTACGCTATCGACAGCCACAAATTGGTTTACCACCCGCGCCGGGTCGCGCAGTGGCTGGATGGCCGCGCCGACTGGGAACGGGCTAAGGCTGTCTATCCGATCTACATGGAAATCTCGCCGGTCGGCGCCTGCAACCATCGCTGCACCTTTTGCGCGGTCGATTACATCGGTTACCAGGCCAAGCGGCTGGATGTCAAAATTCTGGCGCAGCGCCTGGCCGAGATGGGCCGGCTCGGCGTCAAGAGCATCATGTACGCCGGCGAGGGCGAGCCGATGTTGCACAAAGAGATCAACGAAATCGTCAAGGCCAGCGTGGATGCCGGCATCGACGTATCGTTCACCACCAACGGCACGCTGATGAATGCCAAATTCATCGAACAATCGCTGCCGCTGACTTCCTGGATCAAAGTGTCGTTGAATGCCGGCAGCGCCGAGACTTACGCGGCGATACACCGCACCAAGCCGGCGGATTTTGATTTGGTGTTGAACAACCTGCGCGCGGCGGTCGCGTATAAGCGGGCAAACGGTCTGGCCTGCACGCTGGGCGCGCAGATTCTGTTGTTACCGGAAAACCGCCACGAGATCGCTACCTTGGCCGGGATCTGCAAGGACATCGGCCTGGACTATCTGGTGGTCAAACCGTATTCCCAACATCTGTTCAGCGAGACCCGCGTTTACGAAAACCTGCGCTACGACGATTTGCTGGGCATGGCCGAAGAACTGGCGGCTTTTAACGGCGACGGCTTCAACGTGGTGTTTCGCGAACAAACCATGAAAAACTACAGCCAGTCGGACCAACAGCGTTACAAAACCTGCCACGCCACGCCGTATTTTTGGGCGTATATCATGGCCGACGGCGAGGTCTACGGTTGCAGCGCCTATCTGACCGACTCGCGCTTTGCCTACGGCAACATCGCCGAACAAAGTTTTCAGGCGATTTGGGAAGGCGAGAAGCGCCGCGCGAATTGGCATTTCATCGGCCACGAACTGGACATCCACGAGTGCCGCAAAAACTGTCGGATGGAAGCGGTGAATCAATATTTGGACCAACTGGCCGACAACCAACCCGCTCATGTCAATTTCATTTAAGGATCGCGCATGAAGGTCATCGTCACCGGCGGCGCCGGATTTATCGGCAGTCATCTGAGCCGCGAACTGTGGCGCCAAGGCCATGCGGTCAAGGTCATCGACAATCTGGTCGGTGGCCGCAGGGAAACCATCGCCGACTTGCTGGACCAGGAGCGCTTCGAGTTTCATCAGGCCGACATTCGCGATTTTGCCGCCATCGCGCCGCTATTCGCAGGCGTCGATTGGGTGTTTCATCTGGCGGGTCTGGCCGACATCGTGCCGTCCATCGAAAAGCCGCGGGCTTATTACGAAACCAACGTCGACGGCACCTTCAACGTGTTGGAAGCGGCCCGCGCGGTTGGCGTCAAACGCTTGGTGTATGCCGCGTCGTCGTCCTGCTACGGTTTGGCCGAGCAGTTTCCGACGCCGGAAACCGCGCCGGTCAAACCGCAATACCCGTATGCGTTGACCAAGTATCTCGGCGAGGAATTGGTATTGCACTGGGCGCAGTTGTACGGTTTGCCGGCCTTATCCCTGCGTCTGTTTAACGTATATGGCCCGCATTCCAGGACCACCGGTGCTTACGGGGCGGTGTTCGGGGTGTTTTTGGCGCAAAAGCTGAACGGCAAGCCGTTCACCGTGGTCGGCGACGGCAAGCAAACCCGCGACTTTACCTATGTGACCGACGTGGCCAACGCCTTCATCGCCGCCGCCGAATCGGCTTGGGTCGGCGAGGTGATGAACGTCGGCAGCGGCGGCAGCTACAGTATTAATAAATTGGTGGGGTTGCTGGGCGGGGACATCGAATATATTCCCAAGCGGCCCGGCGAGCCGGATTGCACCTTTGCCGACACCCGCAAGATCCGGGAAAAGCTGAATTGGCGACCGCAAGTCGATTTTGAGCAGGGCGTAGCGAATATGCTGGCGCATATCGATTATTGGCGGGAAGCGCCGCTGTGGACTTCGGCTTCGATCGCCGACGCCACCGCCGATTGGTTCAAATACCTGGACAAATAAGGAGACCGCTATGCCCATCGTCAAAGCCGCGGGACAGTTTGCGCAATTGCTGGCCGGGTGCCGTTTCAGCGATGCGGCCGGCGCCGAATTGGACGGCGAAGGCGTCGTCGCCGAGGTCCTGGCCGAATTCGCGCGGGTCAAGCAACAACAGGCCAAGGTCATCATCCTCGGTAACGGCGGCAGCGCGGCGATTGCCAGCCATGTGATCACCGATCTGCGCAACGTCGGCGGCTTATGCGCGTTGACCTTGCACGAGGCGGCGCCGTTGACCTGTTTTACCAACGATTTCGGTTACGAACAGGCTTTCGCCAAGCAGGTCGCGGCCTTCGCCTATCCCGACGATTTGTTGATCGCGATCAGCAGCTCCGGCCAGTCGGCCAACATCGTCAACGCGGTCGCGGCCGCCAATGCCAAGGGTTTGGCGGTGCTGACCCTGAGCGGTTTCAAG
The DNA here is from genome assembly GCF_040741385.1 of Methylomonas sp. HYX-M1. NCBI lineage: Bacteria > Pseudomonadati > Pseudomonadota > Gammaproteobacteria > Methylococcales > Methylococcaceae > Methylomonas > Methylomonas sp. HYX-M1. Next base: position 4,064,682 of record NZ_CP160405.1, on the reverse strand, counting down.
CCCGACAATCCGTTACGCAAACTGGGGCGCTGGAACGTCTGGCTGGACAGCAGCCATTACGGCATGGTCGAGCTGGCGCATTTGTTCGTGTTGCACCACATCACCGATCATTTGATAAAAACCTAAAACCATGTCCACCACCAAAATTCTGTCGATCGAGCAACTGGCCCAGCGTTCCGCCGAATTGAAGGCACAGGGCAAAACCGTGGCGTTGTGCCACGGTACCTTCGATTTGCTGCATATCGGCCATATCCGCCATTTGCAGGCTGCGGCTCGCGAAGCCGACGCGCTGTTGGTCAGCGTCACCGCCGACGAATACGTCAACAAAGGCCCCGGCCGGCCGGTGTTCAATCAATATTTACGGGCCGAAAACATCGCCGCGCTGGCCTGCGTCGATAGTGTGGCGATCAATCATGCGGTGACCGCGGTCAACGTGCTGGACGCGGTCAAGCCCGATCTGTACGTCAAGGGCAGCGACTACAAAAGCACCAGCGACGATTTGACCGGCAATATTCAGCACGAACGGGACGCGGTGGAACGCCACGGCGGCAAGGTGTTTTTCACCGACGAGCTGACCTCCAGTTCCACCCGCTTGCTGAACGAATATTTCGAGGTGTTCTCGCCGGAAATTTCCGCCTATCTGGACGAGTTCAAGGAGCGGATTTCGGCCAACGCGATGATAGAGCAGCTGAAAGGTTTGCAGGGCCTGAACGTGTTGGTGGTCGGCGAGGCCATCGTCGACGAATACCATTACACCTCGGCCTTGGGCCAGTCCGGCAAGGGCAACGTGTTTTCGGTCAAATACCACGACTACGAACGCTTTGCCGGCGGCGCGATCGCGGTCGCCAATCACGTGGCCGAATTCGCCGGCAACGTTACCTTGCTGTCCGGGTTGGGCGCGACCAAGAGCCACGAAGACTTCATTCGCACCAACCTGAATGCCAACATCGATCCGGTATTTTTTTTCAGCCAGGATAGGCCGACTATCGTCAAGCGCCGTTATGTCGACGCCGATATTGCTAAGTTGTTCGAAGTGTATTTTTACAACGACGCGCCGCTACCGGAAGAAACCAATCGCAAGATTCTGGTCTGGCTGGATCGGCATTTAGGTGATTTCGACGTGGTGATCGTGCCGGATTTCGGCAACGGCTTCATTTCCGGCGAGATGGTGGCGGCCTTGTCCGGCGGCGCCAAATTCCTGGCCGTCAACGCCCAGGTCAACAGCGGTAATCGCGGCTACCATTTGATTACCCGCTATCCGCGCGCCAATTTTCTGTCGATGAACGAACCGGAACTGCGCTTGGCCGTCCACGATAGAGGCGGGGCGATCGAAGAGCTGGCCGGACAACTGGCCGATAGATTACAGGCCAGCCACATTGCGATCACCCGCGGCACCAAGGGCGCGCTGCTGCTGGATCACATCAAAACGCAATACAAGATCCCGGCCTTGTCGTCGAAAGTGGTGGACCGCATCGGCGCCGGCGATGCCTTTTTATCGCTGGCCGGACTGTGCCTAGGCGCCGGTCTGGCGCCGGACCTGGCCTTGTTCGCCGGCAGCGCGGCGGCGGCGCTGGACGTGCAAATCGTCTGCAACCGCGAGCCGGTGCGGGCGGTGGCCTTGTTCAAATACATCACCACCTTGTTGAAATGAACTCGCTAAATTCGGCCGAATTACTGGATTTGTATCAGCGGATGCTGCGCATCCGCCGGATCGAAGAAGCCATTGCCGAGCGTTACGTCGAGCAACAAATGCGTTGCCCGACCCATTTGTGCATCGGCGAGGAAGCTATCGCGGTCGGGGTCTGTGCGCATCTGACCAACAGCGACAAAGTATTCAGCAATCATCGCGGCCACGGCCATTACCTGGCCAAGGGCGGCAGTCTGGTCGGCTTGATTGCCGAGCTGTACGGCTTTGCCGAAGGTTGTTGCGGCGGGCGTGGCGGCTCGATGCATTTGAGCGATTTGTCGGCCGGCTTTATCGCCTCCACGCCCATCGTCGGCGGCACCGTGCCGGTGGCGGCCGGTTACGCCTGGGGCGAACAGCGCCGGAACTCGAAAAACGTGGTGGTGATCTTTTTCGGCGACGGCTGTTTCGAGGAAGGCGTGTTGCACGAGACCATGAATTTCGCGGTGCTGAAGCAACTGCCTTTGGTGATGGTGTGCGAGAACAATCAATATTCGGTGATGACGCCGCTGTACGAACGCCAGCCGGCCCGCGACATTTACCCCATCGCCGCCGCCCACGGCTTACAAGCCGTCAGCGGCGACGGCAACAAGGTCGAGCAAGTGTACGCGCTGGCGGAAAATGCCATCGCCGCTGCTCGAAATGGCGCTGGTCCGCAATTTTTGGAATTGCATACCCACCGCTGGCCGGAACATTGCGGGCCGAACGAAGACGACGAGCTAGGTTACCGCTTTCCCGGCGAGTTGCTGGCCTGGAAACAACGTTGCCCGTTGTTGCATACCGGCCGGACATTGGCCGAGGCCGGCGTCGCCGCCGAGGCCTTGCTCGACATCGAGCAGCGGATTGGCGCCGAGATCGCCGAGGCCTTCGCGCGGGCGCTGGCCGGCCAACCGCCGGAATTGGCCGACATGGAGCGGCATCTATATGTCTGAGACCTTGATGCTGAGTTACGGCGCGGCGATTCGCGAGGCGCTGGACGACGGGCTAAACCGATATCCGGACATGCTGCTGATCGGCGAAGGCGTGCCCGATCCGAAAACCATTTTCGCCACCACCCAAGGCTTGCGCGAGAAATACGGCGCCGAGCGAGTACTGGACATGCCGCTGGCCGAAAACGGCATGACCGGCATCTGCATCGGCGCGGCGCTGGCCGGCATGCGGCCGGTGCTGGTACATCAGCGCATCGACTTCGCGTTGCTGGCGATGGACCAGCTGGTCAACAACGCCGCCAAATGGCATTACATGTTCGACGGCAAGCAAAGTGTGCCGTTGGTGGTGCGGGTCATTATCGGCCGCGGCTGGGGGCAGGGGCCGCAGCATTCGCAAAGCCTGCAAGCGATGTTCGCCCAGGTGCCGGGTTTGAAAGTGGTGATGCCGACCACGGCCGGCGACGCCTACCATTTCCTGCTGGATGCGATTGCCGACGACGGCCCGGTGTTGTTCGTCGAGCACCGCTGGTTGCATCACGTGATCGGCGAAGTCGATAAACAGCGGCCCGCCGCCGGCTTGCGCGGCGCGGCGGTACTGCGCGCAGGCCGCGACATCAGCATCGCCGCGTTCTCGCATATGAGCATCGAAGCGCTGAAAGCGGCGACCGTGTTGGCCGAGCACGGTATCGAAGCCGAAGTGATCGACATGCGCTGCCTGACCCCGCTGGATGTCGACAGCGTGGCCGGGTCGGCGGCCAAAACCGGTTTGTTGTTGGTGGCCGATTGCGCGCCGGAAATGGCCTCGCTGGGCCATGTGTTGATCTCGCGCTTGTATCAGCGCCAGCCAAACACCTTAAAACAAGCGCCTTGCCTGGTCGCTTATCCGAACCATCCGGTGCCGACCACGCATTTTCAGGCCAACCATTACTACCCCGGCGCGGAGCGGATCGCCGAAGCGGCGCTGGAATTATTGGCGCAACGGCCGCTAATGGATACGCTGCACCGGCAATTGCAATCCGATTTGGCCAAGGATCAGCCCGACCGCAGTTTCGTCGGCCCGTTTTAACTTATTCGAGAACTCGCCATGTCCAAACCCGAGCACATCAACCGATTCGGCAATGCCGCGGTTACCTCCATCCCTGAAGACGCGCCGCTGTTCAACAAGCCGGGCCACAAGCTGCGTACCTCCAACCAGATTGTCGACCGCAGTGCGTTGTCGCAAGACTACCAAGTCATCGATACCAGCCAATTAAGCCGCTTGCCGGGGCAAAAATTCAAGACCGTGAGCCACGACGGCCAGGAAGGTATCGTGCGTTTGGAGGCCGGTTGCGAGCACGAGCCTTCGGTACCCAATCAGTTCACCGGGCCCAGCTTCCGCACCCAGCGCGAACGCTTTCGCTTCGACGGCCACAAGATGATGCACCATCTGGACCGCGTGCAAGCCTGGCAAAACGGCCAGCGCTTCGCGCCGGTGCATATCGACATGGGCCTGACCAAGTTTTGCAATACTGCGTGTCTGTACTGTTACGCAGTGGTGCAAAACATGACCAAGGGCGCAATGATAGGCCGCGAGGCCTTGTTGAATTTCGTCCGCGACTGCGGCAAGTTGGGCGTGCGCTCGTTGGGCTTCATCGGCGACGGCGAGCCGACGCTGAACCCGACTTTGTACGACGCCACGGTGCTGGCCGGCGAACTGGGCATAGACACCGCGATGGCCACCAACGGCATCGCCTTGGACATGGAGCGCGCCCACGACCTGCTGAAGAACATGAGCTATATCCGCTTCAACCTGTCCGCCGGCACCCCGGAGGGTTTCCGCCGGGTGCACCAATCGGTGGAAAGCAATTTCGACTTGCTGATCGCCAAGATTCGCGAACTGGTCAAAATCAAGAAAGAAAACAATTACAAATGCACGATAGGCCTGCAAATGGTGCTGATCCCCGAGTGCTTCGACGAAGTATTGGCCGAAGCCCGGCTGGGTGCCGAACTGGGCGTGGATTACTTCGTGATCAAGCATTGCTCGGATTCCGAATACAAGGAAATCGGCATCGATTACGACGCGTATCTGAACGTCAACGATCTGTTGAAACAAGCCGAGGCATTGAGCAACGAGCACTATGTGGTGCAGGCTAAATGGAACAAGATCAATGCCGCCGGCGAAACCAATCTGTATAAGGACGGCTACCGCAAATACGATCAATGCTTCGGCACGCCGTTTTTGCTGCAAATCTCCGGCAACGGCAAAATCTATCCGTGCGGGCCGTTTTTCAACAAGGAACGCTTTTACATCGGCGATTTGCACAGCGATTCGTTTTACGACTTGGTCGCCAACAGCGAGCGTTACTGGCAAGTGCATAAGGACGTGGCCGAATCGGTGGACGTCCACAAGGACTGCGCGATCGGCTGCCGCCAGGATTACGTGAATAAGTTTCTGTGGGATTTAAAAAATCCGCCGGAACACATCAATTTCATCTGACGAACCGATGGCCGAAACGGTGTTGGACTGTTTTTATCTGAATATCGAGGACGCTTATCGAGCGGCCGAGGCCGGGCATACGGTGGCTGGCGCGGACGGCCGCCGGCGCCAGGCCTATTGCTATTACGACGGCCCGCTGACCGATATTACCTTGCCGAATTTTATTCAGGTTTCGGCCGAACGTTTCGTCGAATTCTTCTCGCACAACCAATTGCCGATTCCCGGCAAAATCGCGATTTCCCAAGACGGCAAGCTGCATTTCGACGATATGCCGGCCGACATCGTCGAGGAAATTCGCCAATACCGGGCCACATACACGCCGGCCGAATCCATCCATTTCGATACCTATTTCGTCGATCCGTTACTGGCCTTGAACGTGGCCAAACAGCGCAACCGCGTTACCTGCGGCCACCCGACCATAGACGGTCTGCAAGTGTGTTATTACCGGGGCGAGTTGCCGGAACACGCGCTGGAAAATCTGCTGCATTTGGAGTTGGACGAATTCGAGGACTTTTTCGTGCGTTCCCGCTTGCGCATGCCCGAGGATATTCAGATACCCGACGGATTGGAACAGGACGTGCAAACGGCGGTTCGTCAGGATATTGCCCATGCGGTCGAATCGGTCAAGCGGCGGCGTATCGCCTTGATTCAGCAATTGTTGAACAAAGCCAAGGCGTTGCGGCCGGGGCCGAATAGCGGGCGACCGCGCATGTTTGTCCCCAGCAGCCGCCTGACCACGGTGATGCAATACAGTTCTCGGGGTATCGCCAAGGCTTTTGCCGCTATGGGTTGGGAGACTTTGGTTTACATCGAGGCCAACGACATGGAAGGCAGCAATACTGTCGATATGCTGCGAAGTTACATCGACTTTGCACCGCACGCCTGTTTCTACGTCAACAGTTTGAACAACAGTTTCCTGCACGACGAGGTCGTCAATCTGGTGTGGTGGCAGGACCTGATGCCGCAGTTAAAAAACCGCCAGCCCTTGAATTGGCGGGATAGGGATTTCAATTTCTCGATCACGCCGCAATTCGATCGCTATTTGACGGACTGCGCGGCTAAGCAGGTGGAGCGTTTACACTTCGTCATCGACGATGCGGTATTCCACAACAGTGGTGGCGGCGAGCGCGCCGAGCGCGTGGTGTTCATCGGCAGTTCCTACCGGCCGTTCGTTAATTTCGCCGATACCCGGCACCGGCAGGCTCTGGATGGGTTGACGGCAGTGATGGAAAGCGGCGGCACCTTCGATCAAGCGACGGTGGCCGCTATCGCCGCCGCGGCCGGTCTGGATTACGAATTCGTGTTTTGGAAGTTGCTGCATTACGCCACGCGCGATCATTCGCTGCATTGGCTGTGCCAAGCGAGGTCCGAACTGCCTATCGACGTGTACGGCCGTTATTGGGAGCAAGACGACTTAATCGCGCCTTATTTTCGGGGTGAACTGGTGCACGGCGAGGCAGTAGCCGAGGTTTACCGCCGTGCCCGCTATGCGCTGGTCTGCCATCCGTTCGAAGTGAATTCGCAACGCTTGGCCGAAGTGGCCGCCTGCGGTTGTATTCCGTTGGTTTACGATTGTCGCGACGTGGCCGAAGCGCCGTATTGGGAACGGCATTGTCTATTCTTCAAAACCGCCGCCGATCTGCAGAACATACTGAGCCGGCGCTTACGTCCGGCCGAGCCGCCGGAATTATTGGCGGCACAATTTACTTACAAAGCCGCCGCGCGCCGGGTCGGCGAAGTGGCCGGGCTGGCATCCTGGGCGAATCCGGCGGCGCGAATCGAGGCTATGGGCGATGCGTTGTTGCCGGATTCGTTCGGCGCACGGCTCCGCTTGCAGTGCGACAGCGCGGCTACCCGCCGGGCTTGCCTGGGCCGCTGGCAAGCGAATTTAGCGGCCTTGGCGCAACATCGTCCGCAATTGCATGCTCAGCTGATGCAAGCGTGGCAGACGTTGCATGCAGAAATCGAGCTGGGCAGCCCGATAGGCGACGAATTTTGGCGCATCAGCGTGTCGTTATCCGGCCGGGCGGCCTACCGCTTGGACATCGTCGCTTTGCTGGAACATCGCGCAATGCTTGCCGACAACGCCAAAACCATGACGCGGGAAAATACCTGTTGTTACGCGTTGGCCGGCATCGGCGCCGGCTACGAGTTGCTGGCGGCATTTCAGGCGAGCGAGCGGCCGATTCCGGAAATGGCCGAGTTCGAAGTGCCGCTGTATGTGTTCGAATCCCGCCCGGACATGTGGTTGTTGAATCTGCTGTTGCACGATCTTGTTCCGCTATTGGCCGCGCCGCGCCTGCGCATTTACCACGGCGAGCGGCTGGCCGAGCGAATCGAGGCCGAGTTTGCCCGCTTCGAGGCAGCGCTGCCGGACGTCTTGTTCAACTTGGACCCGGGCGCCGAGTTCGGCGCCGAAGCAATTTTCCAACGGGTGATCGACGCCAAGCAGAACAGGGCGCAACGCCACGCCGACAATCTGCGCGACGTGGCGGAATACTATGCGGGCATAGGTATGGATGCCTGGCGAGACAAATTTCGCGAAGAGCGGCGCGGCGAACTGCGGGTGATGGGGTTTATCTCGCGTTTTTCCAGCTATTTAAAATATTGCATGCGCGACTGGCTGGACGGCTTTGAACGCCTGGGTGCGAATGTCCAGTTGTGCAGCGAATCGGAAAATTATTATTTGAGCACCATCGAACAGTTGCTCGACGACATCAATCGTTTCAAGCCGGATCTGATTTTGACCATAGATCATTTCCGTCACGAATACCAAGGCATCCCGCAGCAATTGCCGTTTGTCAATTGGATACAGGATATGTTACCCAACATTCGCTTCAATCAAATTGCGCCCGGTCCGTTCGATTTGAATTTCGTGTTTGCCCAGCGCTGGCTTAGCTTTAACACCCTGCCGTTGTATCAAGACTATCCACTGCAATTTTTGCCCTTGGGTTTCAATGACAGCCAATATCACCCGTTGCCGCAAACGGTTAGCGAGTGCGACGTATTGCTGGTTAGTCATCTGGAAGCACCGGGCGATACCTTGCAGCCGTTACGCGACCCGGCGTTGCAGTTGAATCTTAACGCCGAGGAAGCGGACTTGATTCGGCGCGGCGTGCTGAGTTTGACGCAGTTGCGTGCCCTATACGCCGTCCTGGAAAGTCATTGCGCGCCGATGACGATGGCCGAATTCGAGGAGTTTTGCACCGTGCATCCGGGTAAAACCGCGGCCGATTTTCGCGATTTGTTTGCCCGACATGGCTACACGCTTAGCGACGAGGTCCTCGACTTACTGCTGTGCCTGAAAGGCAACCGCCTGCATTGCGAGTATTTGAATCGCATGAAATATTGGCCGATCCGGTTGTTGGCCGGGGCTTTTCCGAATCTAAAGATTCAAGTGTACGGTAAACATTGGGAGGCCTATCCGGCGTTTGCCGGCTTAGCTAGAGGCGTGGCCGAAAACGGTGCGGCGCTGAACCGCATCATGCAACAGGCTAAAATTTGTTTGAATGCCAATCCCGGAGTGACACTGCACATGCGGGCCCTGGAAATTATCGCCGCCGGCCGGTTTATGTTGTCTAGGCAGATGCTTTACGACGGTTCGCCGTTGCGCGAGTTCTTCGATGCCGACGCGGTAGTGCTGTACCGCGACGAGGCGGATTTGCTGGCCAAAGTCGAGTATTACTTGAACAACCCGCAGGCGCGCGAGCGGGTTGCCGCCAATGCGCTGCGCGGTCTGGACCAGAAATTGTCATATCGGGCTGTTGCCGAACGAATTTTGGCGGCGGCGGTACAGCGCTTTTGTGCCCTGGAACCGGCATGAGGTTGCAACATCTGGCGTTGTTCATGCCGCGCAATACCCCGTTTTATCGACGCATTTACGGTTTTTTGCGGGACGCATTCGCCAGTCTGGACGTGCGGGTTAGCGGCGGTTGCGGTTTGCTGGACGATGCGCAAATGCACACTTGGTTGGTCAAGCACAAGCCGGACGCAGTGTTCGAAATGAATCGGGTCAAGAACGAAGTGCCGGCTTTACACCGGTATAAAATCCCGCATATTGCGTGGATCGTGGATTTTCAGGGACGGACCGAGGCGCAAATCGCCGGCAGCGAAATCACCTATTTTTTCGATCCGGGCTGGGATGTCAACTACCGCACCGGCGGTTTGCAGGATTGGCTGCCGCCCGGTACTTGCGCGCAAACCTTTCAGCCGCTGCCCGGGGCCTTGCCGGCGGATGTGGAATTCAATTTTATCGGTCATATTCCGTTGCCGTGGAGTGCTGCCGAACTGGCGCGACCGGTCGCGGCGGATTCGGCGCTGAGCTTTGCCGAATTGTTGCAGCGTTACGACGGGCATCTACAAGCTACGCGCGAGCAAATCAAAACCCACGGCGATTTAAAGCGCATCATCGACGCGCTATTGGCCGAAGCAGGCGCGACGCCGGAACCCGAATTTTTAAACGTCTGTTATTACGACTTGATGGAGCGGACCAAACGCGTGCAAAATCGCACGGAGCTGTTGAATTTCGCGCTGGGCAAGTCGAAGTCGATTGCGATTTACGGCAGCGCCAACTGGGCGCAATGGCGCGAATACCGGCCGTTTTATCGGCATTTTCTGGATTGTCCGGCCGAATTGAACCGGGTGCATCAATATTCGCGCATCAATTTGCACGACGGCGTGAGTTTTCACTTTCGCGCCATTGACTGTCTGGCTTCCGGCGGTCTGTTGTTTTGGTACGATAACGACGAGGTCAATTCAGAAGTTTTGCTCGGCCGCGGCTTGCACGACCACTTCGACGCCAGTCGACACTACTTTGCCTTTAAACGCGAGAATTTCGAACACGTTTATCATCAGGCCGCGGAGTGTCGGGCCACGGGGCGTGCTATCGTCGCCGAGGTGCGGGCGCTGATCGCAGCCAAGCATACCTGGCGCGCCCGCGCCGAAAAAATCATTCACGACTTAGCCTATGTCTGACAGGTGATTGCGATGAGAACCCTCTTGATTTCCCCCAGTTATTATCCGCAGGCCAACGCTTCGTACTATCCGTTGGGCCTGGCTTATATTTCGGCCTATATCCAGAGCCAAGGCCATCAGGTGGTAGGCTTGAACTTCAACCACATGCCGATGGAAAAACGCAATCCGGTCTTGCGCCATACCTTGTTGCACGAAGCGGTCGATATTATCGGTATCAGCGGTTTGACCGTGGCGTTTAACGAGATCGACCGTTTGATCAAAGCCATTCGGGACATTCGCGCCGACGTGCCCATCGTATTGGGCGGCGGCATTACCTCGGTGGAAGGCGAATTGATGATGGACACCTTGCGGCCGGATTACGCGGTAGTCGGCGAGGGCGAGTTGATTTTCACCCGCTTGTTGAAAGCCTTGGAGGAAGGCGACGACGTGCGCAAAATCGCCGGGATCTGGTGCTGGGACGCCGATAGGCCCAAATTCACCGGCGAGGGTGAGTCGCCTAAGTATCTGGACGACTTGCCGTTGCCGGATTTGGACTCGTTCGGGATACGCGAGCATATCGGTTTACAGGGCGAACACGGTCAGTTCTCCTATCATTTGACCCGGCTGGACGCCGGCCGCTCGTTCCCGATTGCCGCCAGTCGATCCTGCCCGTTTAAATGTACGTTTTGCCATCATGCCGGCATGGGGGCGTATAAAAAACACGACATTGGTCGGGTGGTCGAGCAAATCGAGGGTTATATTCAAACCTACGGCATCAATAATTTTTCGATTTACGACGAATTATTCTCGGCCAATAAGGCTAGGGTGGTCGAGTTTTGCGATTTGCTGAAACAGCGCAAACTGAATATTCAATGGTTTTGCCAGTTGCGCATGGATCAGCTGGATTTGCCGATGCTGAAAATGATGAAGGAAACCGGCTGTAATTATATTTCCTTCGGCATAGAGAGCGGCAGCGACGCGATATTGGGCAGCATGAAGAAAAAAATTACCAAGCAAACGATTACCGATGCGGTAAAAATCGTGCGCGAGGCGAAAATCGGCATACAAGGTAATTTCTTATTCGGCGATCCGGCCGAAACTCAGGAAACCATCCGCGAGAGTTTGCAGTTTCAACAAGACAATCAATTATATTTTTGCGATTGGTCGGCGGTGATTCCCTATGCCGGTACCCCTATTTACCATTATGCGTTGGAAAAAGGCTTAATTGCCGATCGCGAAACCTTTATGCGCAGTTTATGCAATATTTCCGGCTATTTATATAACAGCCAGGTCAATATGACGCAGATGAGCGACGAGGAATATAAGGATTGGTATATTTCGTTGCGCGAGTTGAACGATGAAAATCACCGAAAGCGCTGTACCAAAGTGGTGGCCGGCGAGATTTTGGAGCGCTGGAAATCGAGAATCACCATCGAGTGTCCCTGTTGTAGCCATCAACAAACCCTGGATTTGCCATTTCCGTTCGAACAGGACGAAAACGGCCCGATTTTAGCCGGACCGGTCGGGGTGCAAGGCATGAACGTATTATGCCCGGATTGCGGGCGGAAAATGCATTTGAAAGCCAAGGATATTCCGCATATGCAAGGGGTTTACCAGCGTTTTCAACGCGCGCTGGATGAAATCAAGGCTAATGGGCAAAAAGCCATTTTCACGCCATCGCTGGATCGATTTGCCAAGGTATTTTTGGAAGATATGCATATCGATGAGAATATCGTTGAGGCTGTGTTCGATACTCGGTCATTTCGTGAGAATAAACTCTTTTTAGGTCATTCCACGGCGTTGATCGATAGTAATAATATCGAGCAATTTAATGACAAAGTTGTGGTCATTTTGCCGTGGGTTGAGTTTCGTAACCTGATCGACCGACTCGAACGACACCACGTAAAGCCAAGGCAGTTAATTAGCTGGAATTTAATGTTCGCCGATGCTTGATCTAAAAAGAAGGATACATCGAGTATCGGTATTGATGCCAAAGGATAATCCATGGTATTGGTCGGTGGCGGCGCAAATTGCCCAAGGATTTTCCGCACTGGGTCTGCAGGCGAGTTATTACTGCGGTACGCTTACCGAAGCGGAGTTGGCGGGCTGGGTGGCGTGTCATAAGCCGCAATTGATATTCGATATGAATTGCTCGCGGGCGGATAGGCCGGGTCTTGGTTCGGACATTTTTCATATTTGCTGGGTGGTCGACTTTAACGGTCGCAGCTTGGAGGCTTTTGCCGGAAGCGATATTACCTATTTGTTTGCCGCGGAATGGCTGCAGAGTTGCGGTAGTCGGGAAAATTACCATTGGCTACCGCCCGGAGTGAGTGCCGAATGTTATTTTCCGCAAGCGGGAGCGTTTAGTCATATTGCTTCTTTTGTCGGACATATTCCCAAACCATGGTCTGAGGCGGAGTTGCAGCGGAATATCGCCGCCGGAGATCGAGTCTTGCGGTTTGCCGATGTTTTGCCAATGTTGGAGGATACCTTAACGCGGCACAAATCCCGCTATGTGGTGCAGGCCGATTACAATGCATTGCTGAGCGAATTGGCAACACAGCACTTTGGCGTAAATATTCGATTCGGTGCCGTATTGGATTACGATTTAAGCGGGCGCTTGATTCGTTTGCTTAACCGCCGGGCCTTAGTGGATCAGTTGGTCGAGATAGAGGGATTGGCTATCTATGGTCCGGACAATTGGGCGTTATGGCCGCAGTATCGACCGTTTTATCAGCGATTTTTGTCATCGGTCGATGAGCTACGCGCCGTTTACAATCAATCGCAGATTAATTTTCACGAGGGCTGTAGCATGCATTTTAGAGTGGTCGATGCCATGGCTTGTCGCAGTCTGTTGTTCGTAAAAAATCATGGTTACCACGAAGGAGATGCGGGGCTTGATCGCTTCTTCGAACCGGGAGTGCATTACGTCGCGTTTCAGGCCGAGAACTTAATCGAGCTGTATCAATACTATTCAAATAATACCAATCTGGCCGATAAAGTCAGAGATGCGGCATTTCAAGCCATCACTGCGCAGCATACCTGGCGCCATCGCGCCGAGCAAATCATCGAAGATCTGGCGGCAACTTGAGTCCTATCGCCGGTAACACGACATCAACTATCGGGAGTGTGAAATGATCGAATGCGCAGTTCAGGAAGCGGTGGCCAGTATTGTCGATCAAGGCTATTACGTGTTACGCGATGCGGTTAATCTGGCGGATTTGGTCGATTTCGCCGCCGCTTACGAGAACGTATTTAGATTGGAACCGCCTCAAGTACATACGGTAACGTTGGATAACGGTCATCTTTACAACGTACACCATTCCACTTTACGTAAATTTACCGGGTTTGAGGCGTTATTGAAATTTTTCGACGCGGAAAAATTGCGGGATGTCGTGCATGCCTACATGAACTTGTTTTTTGATTATCCGCGTAACGACGTTCATGAGGTCTTTGAGGTAGAGCATAATTTTAAGCTCGGTAGCACCAACGGCAGTCCGTTGCATTTCGACATGGTGCCTTCACTGAAAACATTTATATATCTGGATCGCACGACCCGGGACAATGGCGCGGTGCGGGTGTTGCCCGGCTCGCACGTGCCGGCGCGCGAGTTTGCGCTACGAGCCTTGCAACAAAATCCGAACCCGTTGGTTTCAGATAGTTTTTTGTCCGATGCCGCTGCGTATGAGCAACTGCATCTCGAAGGCGAGCCCGGCACTATTATTTTTTTGGATACCTACTGTCTGCACGGTGGCGGAATTCTAAGCGGGAATCGTCCGCGGCGCAGCGTGCGGGCGGTTAGTTGGGCCAGGCCTCTACACCAACACTATTTTGTCCATCCAGTGTTTAACCGGGTAGAGGTTAATCCGAATTATCAAAAGTTGGGTTTTTACAATCCTTGTCCGGTGACCGCCGAATTACCGCCGCATGACCTCGGCAGTATGTACCGCGAAATTTAATCTACCAAGCACTACGAATGACCGTAAACGCCGCGATCGAAGATAAAATTGCCCAGTGCACTGCATTGGTGGCGGAGCAGCCGAACGATGCGCAATTACACTTGAAATTGGGAGTGTACTATTTGCAGAGGGATACTCAAAAAATCTCCGACGGGGTCTGTGCCGAACAGCATATATCCCGGGCAATTTCGTTAGGTTGTGGATCTGCTTTTGCGTTTTTCCACTTGGGATTGGCGGTACGCATGCAAGGCAAGGGCGGTTGCGACCACTGGTTTCGCGAGGCGATTCGCTTAGATCCGGGACATTACGTGGCGCGTCAGTTTCTAGCGCACGAGCATTTGATCGAGGGTGATCTGAAAAGCGCGCAACGCGAGTTGCGTGCGGCTTCGGCCTTGGCGCCGGAAGATCGGGAAATCCAAAATGATTTGCACGATATAGAGGCCATTCTTAGCGAACATAAACAAAAAGTAAACATTGCCCGCTGGCCCGCTAAGCTGAGCGATTTTGCAGATTTAGATCAATGTATCGGAAAGCATGTGTTACAGGGAGTTGCGCCGACCAACTTGTTTAATGGCCAATCGAAAATATGTACCTTCGGTTCCTGTTTTGCCGGCAATATTGCCAGAGTGCTACGCAAATTTGACGTCGATGCAGAAAATATTACGTTTGGCGAGTATATAAACAGTACGTTTGCCAATTTAGCTTATTTGCGTTGGGTTGCTGGCGAAACGATTTCCGATAAACTCGGGCATCGGCTTGCCGAAATTTTCGATCAGCCGGCCGAAAGTTACCGCGAAAAAATTGCCAAAGCGCAATTGTTGATTATTACCTTAGGCGTGGCTCCGGCGTTTTTCGAACTGGAAAGCGGCGAATTCGTTTTGCCTAAAGCCAGTCAGATCAATATGCGCTTGTTTGCCGCGAAATATCACTTTCGAACTACAACAGTGGACGAAAACTTAAATAACTTAAAAGCCATGGTGGCGCTTGTCAGGCGATTATCACCCGCCGTTACTATTGTCATTACGGTCTCACCGGTGCCGCTAGCGGTAACTTTCGAATACGATTCGCCCATTGTCGCCGATTGCGTTTCGAAATCGGTGTTGAGAATTGCCGCGGACCAGCTGATGCGCGAGCGAATTCCCGGTATTTATTATTGGCCTTCGTTCGAAGTGGTACGGTGGGTCGGTGGATATCGTGGCGATGCGTTCGGGGCGGAAGACGGTTCAACGCATCATGTTTCCGAACAGACCGTCGATTCGATTATTCGAGCATTTATTCGCCAATGTGGCGATGCCGAGCTGCAACATAGAATGACGTTATGAGAACGAGCAAATTGTTTGATGATGTTTTTAGTGTGTCGCATGCGGCGCTTGAGCTAAAAAATGTAATGGCTCAACGGGTACTAGCGGACCGAGTGCCGGATTTTTTAAAGGAAGAAAGCATTAATGCCCATGCCATACAGCTTAGTTTGCAAGCTTACGATCCAGAGCGTTTAAAGCATAAGGCACGTTTATTGGTAAATTCCGCGTCGGAATTTTGTGCGGGATTAACGTCGGCGTTATCAGCTCACGGCTACGAAGTGATTAAATCGGACGGAAACTCCGACTCGGAAGCGTCAGCCGGCGATAAATGTCATAGCGATCTTATCGTAGCCGATCAAATTTTTTCCAATCAACGTTTCGGTGAATTTTATTTAGGGTTTCTGGCGGAACATCGGCGAGATTTGACCGAAAAACTTACGGGTTGTATTGCGGCAGATCGGCCGGTCGTGGTTTTTACGGCGAAAAAGGTATATTTCAATCAACTGCGTATGAGTAAGGTTTTACGCGACAAGGGCTATCGGACGATCGCGTTGGTGTTTGATTGCTCGATGGCCCAACACCAAGCGGGTTTTTTCGATGAGGTTATTTACACCGACTTGTTGAGTTTTTTGTTGTTTTTAAACAAATTCGACGAAGATGTGCTATTGCATACCCAAGGCTGGTTATTTAGATACCACATCCCTGTTATTATAGACATGTATAAATCCACGCGCTGTAAGCAGATTATCGAGATGATGGACAGTCAGTCGTTTTATCTGCCGGAATCTTTATTTAGTAAGTTTCCTAATTCTTTGAAACAGGCATGGGGCGATAATGTCCTGGAGAATCATGCCGTGCAGCTGGCTTGCGAATATTACATAGTTCATCATTCCGATGGCGTTATTTTCAACGGCGATGAAACTTATCGCGAACCCCTAGTCAAGCGCGACTCCCAAGGATTGCGCGATAAACATTTAGCGTTTCCGGCTTTGCCGTTAAAAGATTTTTTTTATATATCTAATCAATCTAATCAGCAAAAACGTCTTGTGTTCGTCGGAGGTATTCCACCGTTGACGAATAACCGGCCTCATGAGTTATTCGGCGACTCGCAGCTGCTCAATTTAGTAAAAAGCCTCATCGATAGCGGATGTTATCTTGATATTTATAATAATCCGTTATTGGCGCCGGAGTCCGAGTATAAACGATTGTATCCTGATTATATGGATATGGCCAAAAGTAGTGATAGATTCAATTTTTATGCCGGCGATATGCCGCAGTATATCAATCAAATAATTTCCGCTTATGATATTGGTCTTATGGTTTACGATTTTTGTGGTACATATGCGGGAGATTTGCACTTTAAACATCTCATCCCGACTAAGTTATTTAATTACTTAGAGGCAGGGTTGCCGGTATTGGTAAGCGAGCGATTTTCGGCTGTGTGCAATATAGTTAAAGAATATGATATTGGTGTGATTATCGGGCCGGATGAGCTGGATCTTATTCCAGAGATCGTTGCAGTAACCGATATTGCCCGATTGAAAAAAAATGTTGTGGCTGCCCGAGAAGAGTTGCAAATGCATAACAATATCGACCGACTGACCGGGTTTTATCAACAGGTGATGGCCTGAGCTCCATCCCGCGCTGCCTGTGGTGTCGCTCTTGCGCACGGGCGTGCCGATCAAACCTTTGCAGGGGGCCAATTAGTGGTGCCGATTGTCAATCTCCGCTTCTAATAATGAAGGCTGGACAGCGAATTTCGGTTAGTGCACGGCGAGAAGGGGCAATGTGGACAGAGGTAGCTAATGTCACCGATTTCCTGTGCCGCCGATTGGTGGGTAAGCGCAGTGGGAATATAGGGCTCCACGTCCAGCAAGCCGTCGACGCCGGACTTGATCAGCGCATCGATTTCGTTCAGCGAGACGTTGCATATCGACGGTTTTGCGTGCCGGGTTCCGCTCGGAGTCGGTAGCGCTGCGGGTAATGCCGGTAGCGGGCGGTGCAGTTTTTTCGCTAGTGATCCGGTGGGCGGCAAGACTTGGCTTTATATTCGAAATATTCATCGCACACTGCGGATTTCAATGGCAAGGTTGCGGGTATCAGTCAAGATTGATGCCATTTTTCGGCAACGAGACGGCGACGGTGTGCTTACTTCATCTTTTATCAAGGCTCCGGCGGTAATAGCCGGCTGAGCAAGGTATGCAGAGCGTCCGGGTTCAGCGGCTTGTGCAGCAGCAGATAGCCTTCCTGCTCGGCTTGCGCCAGTGCCGGTGAGTCGAACTCGCCGCTGATCATCGCGCCGGCGGCTTCCGGGCAGCGCTCCAGCAGGGCTTGTAGTAATTCAAAGCCGCTTTCCCCGGAGCGCAGGCGCTGGTCGCAAAAAATTGCCTGCGGTTCGAATCCTGTTTCCAGCGCGGCCAATGCCTCGGAGGCCGACCCGGCGCAGACCGCGTTGATGCCCCAGGTATCGAGCAGCGCCTGCCAGGCGCTGCGTACTTGCGGTTCGTCGTCCACGATCAAGCAGCGGCCGTGCAGCCGAATAGGGCGCTTGGCCGTTACAAAGGACGCGTTGCATAATTCGGCGCGGCGTTCGCCAACATCGGCCGCCGGCAGCCGTAACCAGAAACGGGAGCCCGATCCCCGGCGCGAACTCAAGCCTTGGCTGATGCCCATCAGGTCGGCACAGCGGGCGACCACAGCCAAGCCCAGACCGTGGCCGGCATTGTCGATGCGCCAGGCGTGCTCGGGGCGGAAGAACGGCGAATACACGCGCTGCAGGTCGGCTTCAGCGATACCGACACCGGTGTCCCAGACTTCGAATTGCCATTGGCCGGCGCGGCGTCTTATTGTCATCAGTACCCCGCCTTGCCGGGTGTAGCGCAAGGCGTTCTGCATCAGATTGACCATCGATTGTTTTAGCAGCAACGGATCGGCGTTGACTAAGGCCTTGCCGCCGCTGGTGCGTATCCGTAATTGGATGTTGCGGGCCGCCGCTTCTTCCCGGAACAAGGTAGCAATGTCGGCCATCAGCGGGTCGACGGCCACCGCTTGCAGTTGCACCGGTTGGACGCCGAGTTCGATTTTGGATAAGTCGAGCAGGGAGTTGAACATTTGGGTCACCGATTGCACGCTTTGCCGCAAGTCCTGCAAGGCCGGACGCAATGCCGGGTCTTGGTTGCGGTGCGAGATCGATTCGATCAGAAAGCCCATCGCATGCACGGGTTGCCGTAAGTCGTGGGCGGCGGTGGTGAGGAATTGGTTTTTAGCGCGGAGCGCCGCTTCGGCTTGTTCCTTGGCGAGCCGGTAATCTTCGGCCAGGCGTTTGCTGTTTTCCTCCAGCTTGACCTGTTGCAGGAAGAAGCGGTGGGCAATCGACGAGTGGCGGTGGATGGAGACGATGTAACTGGCGCACAAGGGCATGACCAAATGCCAATGCTCGGGGAAAGCCCACGGCGTCAGCAGCGTGCATCCGCCCCAACCGGCATAAAAAAATCGTTTGAAGGCACTGAACAGCGGCGACTGGTGCGTGGCATTGGCGGCCATAATCGCCGCCAGGCTCATATACAGCAGCAGGGCAAATTCGAACGGTACCCGGCCGGCTATCACGGCTGCCAACGCCATTAACCCCAGGCCATGGGCCAAGGCCATGCGCAAAATGACCGGCATCCATTTTCCAATCGCTTCAGGGGTGCTAAGGTGATAACGGTCACGTTGGTAGTGGCGAAATTGAAGGCGTACTGCTGCCAGTGCCACGAGATATGCCAACGTCCAAACCAGCAGCCCCCAGGCATTTTGATCCAACTGGTATTTCCAATAGACGAACGGCATGCCGACGAAAGGAATGATGGTAATGCCGAACACTAGCCGATTGTGGGTCATATCCAACAGGCTGGCCTGGCCTTCCGGCGTCAGATCCTCAAAATGCAAGCGAGTGCCGGCCGAATCTGTCTGGGCCGATTGGGAGGTCATGGATTTTCCAGCCGTCGCCCGCGCAGCATTGTGATCACTTCGATTCGGTTTTTCGCGCCCAACCGCTCCAATATGCCGGTGACGTGTTCCTTGACGGTATGTTCGGACAGCGACAGGTTCAGAGCGATGCGTTTGTTGGGCAGACCTTTCAGCATCATCGCCAGCACCTGGCCCTGGCGTGGGGTTAAACCCAGCTCGGCGGCCGTAACCGGCAGCTCCCGAGTCGGCGCAAATCCGGCCGCCTGCGGGTGGAACCAGGAATCCCCGGCCATGACTGCCTCAACCGCTTTGGCAAAGACACTAGGGGCCGCTTGCTTGTGGATGAAACCGTCCGCGCCTGCGGAGGCGACTTTGCCGGCGACGGCCCGGTCGTCGTCGGCGCTGATCGCCAGTACCCGTATGGCCGGGTGGGATTGTTTTAGCTGCAACAGCAGCGGTAACGAAATGCCGTCCGGCAACCAGAAATCGATCACGGCTAACGCCGGCGGCTGGCCGGTTTCCAGCAATCGCCAAAATTCGCCGACGCCGGATATGGGGGCGGCGCGGGAAAAACCGCAATGAGTGACCAAATAATCGGCGATGCCGTGCGCAACCAGCGGATGGTCGTCCACAACCGCTGCCCATGCCGAATATTTCACGTTAATGCTCCCTTGGGAATCGACAGCGGGGCTAAACATTCAGTCCGCGGCAGAGCTGCTAGTGGCTGGATACATACAGCCTAAATCCTGCATGCCGCAGCTGGTTAATAATGTATCCATATGAGTCTATTGACATATGGCGGAATTTTACAATTATGCTTTCCAAAAAATAATGGCATCAAAGTGTCCGCGCTTATCTCGATAAGTCATATGGATACTGCAGGCTTCCTGTTTTCGGATGGCAGTCTTTAGATGTAAATGGTTTGCATCTTAACAGATTCCAACGTCTATCCTAACCCCACTACGGTAGGGTTTCACTGTCCGGGGCCGGTGCTGATAATGCCTCGCAAAACCGCAGCCGATTTTTGCTTGTTTCCGTTTCCGACGGGCTATATGAAGCTTAAATTGAGTGACGCCGCCACGACGGCTCCGGCTGCGCATGCCCAACTGTTCGATCGCGGGGCGGCGGGCAGCTGCCGGTCCAGCTAAGAGCGATAAAGCCGAAGCGACGATTTAAGCCGGCAATGTGTCCGAAGTTATTAGAGAAGAGCGTATGAAAAAATCATTTATAGCCGCTTTGTTAGCGGTGTCGCTTAGCAACGGTCCGGCCAATGCGGCGGCGACTGTGGTCGATTTCGAAGGCATTTCCGACTGGGATCTGGTCGACGGCTACGGCGGTTTGTCGGGTTGGGAGTCGATGTACGCCCAGGTGTCGAGTTATTCGGAGTTCGAAGCGCACGCGCCGGAATTGGGCGAGAATCGGTTGCATAGCCATGCCGGCGAGCTGACGTTCGACCATGGTCCGGTGATTTTCCAAGGCATGTATTACAACTATTGGGGATCGGATACCAACATCAGTTTTTCGCTGTTCTATCAGGGGCAACAGGTCTACAGCTCTCCGTTAGACAGTGCCAATCAACCACTGGGGATATATTGGTTGGCATCGGGCTACGCCGGATGGGTCGACAAAATCCAGTTTCATGGCCAAAGCGGTGACGGATTGATTGTCGATAATCTGACCTACTCCACCGCCCCGATACCCCTACCGCCTGCCGTCTGGCTATTTGCTGCCGGCTTGAGCATTGCTTGGTTCCGCTCGGCGCGGTGCGCGACTGCAAGCCCCGGAATTGCGCAAAAGTTGTCGTTGACGGTCAAAACCGAAGTCTGTTTATAAATTTCGTTAGCCGTCGTTTTTGCTTCGGCTTTTCCGCTGAATCGGGTGGCGCCCCTCTATTGCCGCGATAGTTCTTCATCTCTCTTCCGGACCGCGGTAGGACGCGCCGTAAAGGTTGACGGCTTTCGGCTCGTGGGCGCGGTGAAAACCGGTGGTGCGATGGGGCGCACCAACCGCCGCTCGCTATCCAAGTGTGGCGGCACATGTGCGGCACGACCTATTTCGGCGGTTCCGGCTTAGCAGCCCAATTAGCTTGCTTCGGCCACCGGCCATCCGTTTGCCGAGTGATAAGCCAGCGTGAGTAAATAGACTAGCTGTAATACGGCTTCCGGTTGTTGCCGGCCGATCGTTAGTTTCTGTTGCAATAGGTCTAACCCCAAAGCGGCGAATTGTGCCTGCGAGGCGTCGAGGCGGGTTGCCGAGCAATGGGGGTAATCCTGCAAGGTTTCCAACGCGCTGCGGCAGAGTTCCGCCAGCGGCGGCTCGGCGGTTTGTTCGAGCGGCCGGTTTTTGAAGCGGCCGAGCAAACGCGTTAACAGGTCCAGGCGGTGCTTTTCCGGCTTTTGAAAATCGAGTGATTGCCACTGATCCCGGTAAACGCATAGCGCTTCGAATTGATGACTGTGGTCGGCGATGACATGGCGAATCACCAGATGAAAGTCCCGGGCATTTTTCAGGCTTTGTAGGTTGACTAAGCGTTCGGACATGCCTTCGCTATAGGTTTGCCGGACCAATAGCCGCTGGCTTCTATCGTTGACCAGTTGCAGCAGCAACTGCTGCCGGGTTTCGTCGAACTCGCACGCTAGGCAACGCTCGACTTTGAGCAGTGCGTAACCGTATTCCGGTAACTCGGTTAACTGCATCCAGTCTTGGGTATAGACCCATTCAAAGGCCTCATCGCTTGGTTTGGCTTCGGTCTTTTGGCTTAAACTGAGGCCGTTACGCGGATTGTAGGTCGCCGCGTGCAAGCGCAGATAGCGGCCCGGCAAATCTCGGTTGAGCGGTGCGCCGGACCATAAACTGCAGTTTTTCCAGGCTTCGGCAATGCTGAAACCCCGGCCTTTGCCGCTACGCGCCAGACTCGCGCTAAAAATCCGCCCGTCGTCGCTCAGAAACAGCATATTCAATCCCAAGGCACCGCTCACCGTGCGCCATTGATGGCCGCCGAGACACAGTAAATACAACTCCGTTGCGTGCCGCTCCTCCTGCTCAGCCGCCGGCAGCGTCGAATCGGCCCACGCATAGATTAAGGCTAGTTGCCGCAATATCGCTGCGCTCGGGTCCAAACCTTGCGCTTGGCTGCGGCGCTCGACCCATTCATGCAATGCCAGCACGGCATTGCCCAAGCGCGGTTCGCCGCCGTTTTTCAGCTGGGGTACCAGACTCGTCAATTCGCTCAGGTTGGCGGGTTGCAGGTTTCTGACGCCGGTTTGCAGCAGAATGCAGGTTTGCGTTTTGACTTGTCCGCATAATTGTTCGCGCTGTTGTCGGTATTCGCTTTGCGCCGCTTGCTGTTCCCGCTCCAGCCAGTCGGGCCAGGCGGACGGCGGTTGGTAAAGCAGTGCGGCGATCAAGCGTTCGCTGGCCGCGCCGGATTCGCACAGCACCGCATCCAGTCCTTCGCCTTGGCGAATGACGGCTTTTTGCTGCAGCCAACTGACTTCGACATGACGCTCGGCGATGCGGATTTCGGCCTGCGGCCAAGCCCCGCTTTGCCACAGCCGGTACGCTTGGCGGCAAGCGGCTTTGCCGGCGCTGTCGAACAATTGGGGGTGGTCCAAAGCGGGTGGCGTAAAACTTTGCGCTTGGTGGTGGTTGAGATAGTCAATGGCCGCCGCGACGATATGTTTGCATAGGCCGGTTGCCGGACAGTTGCAAACGCTCTGTTCGATGCGCGCCGGCAAAATTTTGCCTTGCTGGCTTTCGAAATCGAATTGCCAGGCATCGCTTTCCTTGGCCGTCCATTCGACCTTGGTTTTCTCCAGCGATTTCGTTGCGCGCCGTACCAAGCCGGGACTGCTGAGAATTTCCAATTGCTCGATACCGAACACGCTATAACTCCATGGCTTTGGCCAGCCAATCGGCAAACACGTCCGGGCTGAGCGATGCGATCTCCATGCCTAATTGCCCAAGTTTAGCGGTCATCGCGATGTCGTAAAACGGGGCCGCATCGGCCGCCATCGCGGTAATGCCGAGCATTTTGATACCGCTTTCCAGCATCTGTGCCGCTTGTCGCAACAATGCGGCGGGCGAAGCGCCTTCTTCGAAATCGCTGACCGTGGCGATGACGGTGCGCCTTGGTTGCTCGGCCAATTGCTGGCAGTAGCTCCACGCCTTGGCGATATGGGTGCCGCCGCACATTTGGCCGGACAACAATACTTCCACCGGATCGTGCGCCTTGGCGGACAAATCGACGACATTGGTATCGAACAACACCAGTTTCAGATCGACGCACGGCAATCGCGCCAAAATCCCGGCGATCACCGCACTGTAAATCACCGAATCCATCATCGATCCGCTTTGGTCCAGGCATAAAATGACCCGCCACGGCAAATGCTTTTGGCTACGGGAGCTGAAATAGATGGTTTGCGGCAGCAAGCACTGCCGTTGCCGGTCGTAATACTTGAGATTGCGGCGGATGGTTTTGGGCCAATCCAGATTGGCCAACAGCGGTTGCGGCGAACTTTGGTGGCGGTTCAATCGGCCGCTGAAGGTTTGGTTGAATTTCGGTTGCAGTTGCTGCAGCAATTCGTCGACCACGGTTTGGATGATGCGCCTGACTTCCTGCATCAACTCGGGGCTTAGCTCGGCACGTACCGCCAGCAACTGTTTCAGCAAAGCCAGGTTGGGCGTCAGGTTGCCGAGGCAATCCTTGTTTTTCAACAATTCCTTGATGCCGAATTCGCGCACCGCATGGTCCTGAATTTTTTCCCGCACGGTTTTCGGAAACAAACGGTCGGCCCGATGCAGCCAATCGACCACCTGCAGTTGGGAATCGTCCAGTGTGCCGGACGTCCGCAGACCGCGGCGTTCCAATTGTTTTTTATAGAGTTGCTCCAACACTTGGTCTTGTTGGCTCTGTTGCCGGCTTAACGGCACCGAGCACAAATGTTTGTTGGCAAAACGGCCGAGTACCAAACGCCAACGTTGTTCCAAACTGCTAGTCATGCCGTCTCTCCTTATTCTGAAAATCATGGTGGAAGCATTCGTTTGTCGGGGCGATTGCCATGCCTTAATGAGCTTCACTCATCTGGTTCCAGCCAATGTTCGAGGCCGTCGGCTTTAAGTTGCGCGGCGAGTTGTTGCTGCAAGTGGCGGGCCTGCAGCAGCAAGTGTTCGTCCACGTCGGCATTGAACAACGGTGGTGCCGCCTGCCAGCCGTTCAATTCGCACAGTGTATCGCCGAGCTTTTCGACCGCTGCCGGGTCGAGATGGCTGAACAACAAACGCAGTTCCGGCAAGGCCGACATAAAGCGTTCTTCGTCCCAGCCGGCCAGTAGGCGGTTGAGCAAGGCCGGTAATCCGAGCGCATCGTCGTGCAGCAAATAGTGCGGCGTTACAGTGATCACCGCGTTGACCGCCTGGTAAGCGGCCTCCGGGGCGTAGTCGAACAGTTTGCCCAGCGCCGCGCACAATTCCGCCGGGCCGCCGTCGCCCAGTTCCGTCAGCAAGGCGAGACAGGCATAGCGCAAAGCGACGCTCAATTCGCCGTATTGTTCCAGCCAATGCAGGCGCGCCTGCCAGGCATTTTGCCAGTCGTCGGTCAGTGCTTCGGCGCATTCGCGGGTGATTTCCCGGATTTGCAGCAATAAGCGCAATCCCGCCGAAGTTGGCAGCGAGTTGAGCGCCGGCAGCATAAACATCAGCTGTTGCCAGGCTTGCTTGACTACCCGGCGGATCGGCTCGGCGTAGTGCTCGAACAACTCGTTTTGGTGTTGGCGCAGGCGCAGCAATAACAGTAAAAACTCCGCCAATTGCCCGCAATCGCTGCAATCGTTCAACTGCTGTCCGATTTGCCGCCACAGCTCATGAGCCAAGTCCAAACGCTTCATCAGCAGCAGTTGCACGAAAAACTTCTGGTGTTCGGCGAGGCTCAGATCGCGCAATTCGGCTAATTGTTCTTGGATACGCTGATTCAACAAGCTTTGCCAATCCGGCGCGGTGAGGCTCAAATCGACTAACCGGGCTTCCACCCACGGAGTCCAGGCATACTGCCATTCTTCGCTGCGCAAATGCAGATGCAGGCCATGCTCCCAGTCGGGCCCGGCGGTTTTTTCGGCAAAGCCCAGACCGATAAACCGGCATTGATATAACAGCGCCAAGCGCTCGTTGTCGCGTTGCCGGATAGTGAAGGTGGTGGTGACTTTGGTGGTCTGCTCCAGTTTGAAACGGGCGCGCTTCAACAGGCGATAGACTTCGTCGACTAACGGCAAGGGCGGCAAAGCGCTGCTGACTTGCCCCAGTCGGTCGCCGGCCAGCAAGCTGCACGCCTGTTTCAATAAAGGCTCGTCGCCGGCTGCGTCGTGTTTGATCAGCACGCTGCGCAGGCCGTCCAGGATGTCGTACAAGCCCGGCCAGGCATGGCCGCGCAATTGCTGCAACTGCATCGCTTGGTAAAACACCGCCTGCTTCGCGGCGGTATTCATCTGTTGCCGAAATAAGGGATGTTGGTGAAGGTCGGCAAGCACTTGCAATAGTAATTCCTCCGCGACACCGTATTCCGGCAAGTCAGAGCGCCACTGCAACAAGCGCCGGTAAAACCCGGGCACCGGCATGCCCGCGCTGTAACCGCTTAAGGCGTCGAGACGATCCTCGCTGTAGCGGACCAGCCAACTAGGGCTTGCCTGCTGCGGTTTGTGGGACGGCGCGTTTTGCCAATCGAGCAAAGCATAGGTGTGGAAACCGCCGGTTACCACCACGCAACGTTGACCTTTCCCGGCATGGCGGGCGATTTCGCCGCGCATGAAGCGTTCCCGCGCGCCATCGCCGGAATCGGCGATGGCTTGCTCGCTGTAGGTCAAACGGGCGGCGGTGCAATAATCGAAAACCCGGCCGAAAAATTGTGCCGGGTCGTCGAAGCGTCTTAGCTCGAACCAACGCTCCCATAACTCGTCGCCATGGCGGCAGCGCGTCGTTTGCACCAGTTTGCGGATGAACTCGCTGTGCTGCAAATACGCTTCGTGCAGAAAGCTGATGCCGCCGTGTTCCCGGTCTTCCCGCTGCCAGGCCTTGTCGGCTATCGGTAAGTCGATAAAATAGAGACTTTTGTTGTGTTGTCGGCCCCAGCGCAACGCGACCCATTCGGGGCTGGTGTCGTACAAAGGGTAAAAACTGTTTTGGCCGTACAGGGCCACCGGTGGTACGGTCTGCGCGTCCAACAGCGTTTCGAGCTGGCGATTGAAATCCACCGCGCCTTCGATCAATACCGCGTCCGGCTGCACGCTGTCCAGCAATTGCCTTAAATAAATGCTGCAAGCGGGGCTATGGTGGCGGATCGGCGCCCAAAAAATGCCGTCGTCGCCGGCGAATTTAGCGCGGGCGGCTTGGAGCTGCGGGGTAAGCGTGTCTTGGAGCATGGCTGTATGCGGTACCGGCGGCGATGCTTGTCAGGTTGTTAGCCGCCTAGCCAGAGCTTTCTGCCCGCCTCGAAAAAACCTTTCCAACGTCCGTCTTTTTTGGCGCGGTCGCGCACTACGACGTCCAGATAATGTGCCAGCTTTTTCCGCTCGTCCGGTTTGTCTTTCAGGATGCTGCCTTGCATTTGTTCGGCAACTTGCGAGCTGCACGGCCGGCTGCCCATGTAGTGGTTTTGCAGGCAGCAGGCATAGGCGATATTGACGGCTTCGGCGGTCGACAGCACCGCATCCAGCGCTTTGACGGCGGCCTGCTTTTCGCCGCGCAATTCGTCGAAGGCGGTGACCAGTACTTCCAGCACATCGTTGTCCATCGCCGGTTGCAACGACAGGCGCGACAGTTTTTCGGCAACTTGCTGGCGAATCAGGCGTTTTTCCAGTTCCACGTCGCGAATCGGGTAAACGGTTTCGAAATTGAAGCGCCGCTTCAATGCGCTCGACATTTCGTTGACGCCGCGGTCGTGCAGATTGGCGGTGGCGATCAGATTGAAACCGGGTTTGGCGGCCGTGACGCGGTGCAATTCCGGCAGCATGACTTGCTTTTCCGACAATAGCGAAATCAGCGCATCCTGGATTTCCTGCGGACAACGGGTGACCTCTTCGAAGCGCGCCAGCGAGCCGCTTTGCATGGCGCGATAAATTGCGCCGGGAATCAGCGCATCGTCGCTGGGGCCGCGAGACAGCAGCAAGGCGTAATTCCAGGAATATTTGATGTGTTCTTCGGTCGTGCCGGCGGTGCCTTGCACGATTTTTTGCGAGTCGCCGCTGATCGCCGCGCTCAACAGTTCCGACAACAACGATTTGGCGGTGCCCGGTTCGCCCACCAACAGCAAGGCCTGATGACCCATCAAGGTAACGATGGCCCGCTCGACCAAGGCGTCGTCGCCGTAAAACTTCTGGCTAATGCCCAATGCCGCGTTGCCGATTACGAAGTCCCTCACGGCCTGCCCGGACAATTGCCAGCCGGCAGGCTTGGGACCTTTATCCTGCTCGCGTAGAGTTTGCAACTCTTGGTGAAACAGCGATTCGGCGGCTTGTTTAATCACCTCTGACATGTTTATTTACCCCCCGCTCACCAAGGCGATTTGTGCCGCCAATCGGCATCGAAGCTGCCTTTGGCGGCAACGGCTTCGTAATCCAGCATGGCTTCGTAAAGTAAGCTGCCCGGTATGGCGTGCAGCGGTTTAAAACTTTCCTCGCTGACCCAGCCGCGTTGGTCCGGGGTTGTGAAGGCCAGATGGAATAAAGTCGCCGCGACGTTTTCCTCCGGCAGGCAATTGCCGCTGAATTCGATCGTCACGCGGGTGTTCAAGGAGGCGAAATCTTTGTAATAGTGAGTGAAAAAGCCGCCGTCTTCCGCCGCGGCCCGCTGGTAGCCGCGCTTGGTCAATACGCCGCGCAGGGTAAAGGCATCGGTCATCCAGCCTTGATGGTAATCCAATTGCTTGCCGGCGAGTTCGGCATCGGTCAGTTCATGTTGCGGCAGACTGAACTGCTCGAACAAGGGTTTCAATTTTTCGTCCTTGAAATGCTTTGCCCAGGCTTTCGCTTCCTCTTGCGGCAACTGGCCG
The DNA here is from genome assembly GCF_040741385.1 of Methylomonas sp. HYX-M1. Classification (NCBI taxonomy): domain Bacteria; kingdom Pseudomonadati; phylum Pseudomonadota; class Gammaproteobacteria; order Methylococcales; family Methylococcaceae; genus Methylomonas; species Methylomonas sp. HYX-M1. Next base: position 4,036,395 of record NZ_CP160405.1, on the reverse strand, counting down.
GCATGGGCCACGCTGATCCGGGCGTCGTCGGCCAAATCGTAGGTTTCGTCATCCAGGTCGATCAGTTCCAGCTCGGCGGTCGGCCGTAAGCGGCGCGTTTTCCCATCGCTCTCGACTTGCCAAACCAGGCGTTGCAACAAGCGCTGCATCAGCGGGTGTTCCAGTAGGTAAGCGCGCCATTCGGCACCTTGCCAAACACGGCCGACGCACATCGCCTCGTACAAACGCTGGGTTTGCATTTCCAGCACTTGTTTCAGTTCTTTCTTGTTATTGGAAAAATCCGCCTTGGCCTGTTTGACCGCTTCGGCGTCGTCGTCCTGGCGCGGGGCCGGCAAGGACTTGAGGGTTTTGCCGGCTTGGTTTTCCAGAATGAGGCTTAGGTCGTTGTTCAGTTTCAGGATTAGACTGCGCGTACCGTAAGACAGTTGTTGCGTGCCGTTGCTTTCGAAGCCCGCGCTAGGAATGGTGCGGTCCGCCAATTCGTCGTGGCTCCAGCCGTTTCTGGCGGCAATGGCGGCAACCAGTTCGTTGGCCCGTTCCTGAACGGATTTTGTGCGGTGGCGCCGGGCCACGGCGAGCAGCAACTGGATTACAGTCGGATCGTTGTTGTTGGCCAAGGCGGTCAGCAAGGCTTCGATTTGTGCGCGTCGGGTGTAATGGTCCTTCATGTATCGTTTGACGACCAGCACCGCATCGGCCGGCTCGGCATAAGCCGCCAGCGCCAGGATGCCTTTCTCGCCGATTGCCGAGCCTAAATACTCGGCCTTTTTTTGGTTGAATAACTCGCGGTAAGCGTCATCCAAGGTTTTATCCGCATATTGCTTGCCCCAGTCGCTTTTTGCCCAACGCTGCCAACTATCGAAAAGCCCTTGATGGTACTGCTTGGCATGGGCATGTGCCGCGTCGTCGCCCGGATTCAAGGTGTCCTGGCGGATGAAAGCATGCAGTATGGTATTGCCCAAGGCTTTTTGACTCCGGTCATCCAGTTGCCGCACGTACAAATCCAGCAAGGGATTGCCCTCGGGTTGTTTGAGTTTGCAGGCCAATGCCAGCCACCATTGCAAAACGTCCCGGTCTACCGCTTCGCCGCTAAGCCATTTGAGTGCCGGCAGCGCGTCGAACGGAAACCAGCACAATCCTTTCGGCAGCGCTTGTTTTAAATGGATCTGCGCTTCTTTCAACATCGTGGCCGGCGCCAGATAAGCGCTGATATTGCAGCCCAAGTCATGCAGCGTGCCAAGCAATACGGCTGTTGCCGCCGGATGTTTTTCTTTTTTCAAGGCCGTCTGCAGCGCCGGAATTGCCTGGTTCAGCTTCAATTCGGCAATCCAGTCGGCGGCGACGATGCGTTCGTCGGCTTTTCCCGAGCTTAAGGCGTCGATGATGCGCTGCGGCGCTATGCCGTAGCCGCTTAAAATCGACCGTGCCAACGGACCGTAGGTTTTAGCGGGCGACAAGGCTTGTTGATACAACACTTGCAGATACATGTCCGGAATCACCGGGAACTGCGCCAGGATGGCCATGCCGCGCGCGAGTTCGAATTTGCGGTATCTGTCTTCCCGGCTTTCCAGCAGACCAAAGGCTTCTTTGAGATAGTCTTCGTTCTCGGCAAAAAACGGCCAGATCGCCATGCCGTAAGTATCGGGCAAGCTCGCATCGGTGTTCCAATAATGAATCAACAGCCATTGCGCCAATTTGCGAATGTCGCCTGCTTGTGTACGGACCAGCTGCGCCAACTGGCGTAAATCGGTAATGACGCCGGGATGGGCGGTAAACCATTGCCTGGCTTGGGTCATCTCGATATTTCCTTGAAAAAAACGGACTAAATGGACGGCTTTGAAGTCGGCATCGGCAAACAAATCGGCTTTCAAGCACAATTCCTTGAGCTTTTTAAAATCGCTATCCGATTGTTGGCCGGTCAATTGCCCGACGCTTTGCCGAATTCGTTCGCTTAAGCCTAACTCGGTCGAAGCGCCCAACAATTTATCCAAGTCGCGTTTGATGTGGTCGGCTTTATAAGCCAGCCAGCTCTTATAGTTTTTTTGTTGCCAGTCGTACTGGGTTTTTTGAGCGAGGTTTCCGGTCCGCTCTGCTTCGGCGGCGCGCTCGTAGGCTTTGAGCGATTTGGCGTACTGGTCCGTTAATGTGTCGAGCCAATGTTTGCCGATGGGTGCTTCCGATTCCAACGGACTCCATTCCGGCAGTTCCAACTCGGCATCGGCGGTTTGCCGGGCCGCCGCCTTGTTCGCCAAAGCCTGGCCGATGGTTTCTTGTATGGCCTTGCTGGGTTCGCTGCTTTGCCACTTTTTCAATAAGTCGACCGCTTCGTCGCCGATCATGACCGGTAACGTCGGCACCAATGTTTTACGCGCTGCGTTGTCGAAACCAAGGTAATGCGCATCCAAGTAGGCCAACAATTTTTCCGCGCTCAATTTCGGTATCAACGGTAGAGCCGTTTGCCGCACTTGTTTGCTTTTGTCGCAAAGCAAAGAAACCACGACCGCCAGCACGGCATCCAAATTTTGTTGCGGCAACAAGCACTCCGCCAGCACTACGCGGCCCGAATAGTGTAGTGCCGCCAAGGTAGCGCTAAGGTCGGGGTCTTGCAGCAATGCCGGCCAGTCGAAGCGCGACGCCAATTTTTTAACGAAACCGCAATTCCATTCGTTTTCTCTGCGTTCCAGCAAAACCGGCATCCACTGTGCGACGTCCAAATCGTTTTGCCGGGTCAACAATAAAAACCAGCGTTGATCGTAATGCTGCGCCAGTTCGGCGCGATCCCCGGCGAAGGCATGCAACATATTCAGCTCGGAAACCAAGACCGCAAACCAATCCGGTACTTCCGCCAGATAATGTCGACGGATGTTGTTCATATCGGCGCAGGCGGCCATGACCACGCCCAAGCGTCGGGCTATTTCGATATCAGCCAAGAGGTCGGAGCGATACAGTTTTTCGAAGTTTTCGTATACCTTGGTGGCTTTCTTTTGATGTTCCGCACCCAGTTGGTAATACCCGTAGTGATAGCGCGGTGCGGAAACTGCGGCCGTTTGCAATTGTTCGCGGCTGAATTGCCCCAAATGCGCCGGGATAGCGTGATTGTCTCCGGATAGAATGTAACGGGCAATGGATTTGGAAATCCCTTTTTCGTATTCGTCCAACAAAGTGAAACACGCTTGAACATCGGATTGACTATTGAACATGTGGTTTATTCCCGGAGACATTCATTGCGTTCTTTTAGGTGCTGGTTGCGGAAATTGAAATGTCGGCAGCGAATGACGGTTGATTTTTGCCGCAGCATGCCGAAAAAGGCAACGCGTTTGCGGCGGTAGCCGAAAACTGTCGATTAGAGCCGAAATAGACTAACACAAAAGATATGTCTCACGGTGAAGAGGCAGTTAAGGCACAGGGCTGTTCATTCCGTCTGACCGGTCCTTTATCCAACTGCCACGCAGTGGGAACAAGAATGCGGCGTCATTTAGTGATGCAATCCCGCAAACCGGGAAATTATTTTCGGCTATCTGCATTCTAGGATAGGAAAGCAGCTCGACTCATGTTTTCAGACTGCACCGTTTTGAGCAAAACACGGTTGGATTGTAGCTGGGCGCAATAACTTGTTATGTGTAAAAGTTGGTTGGGAGTAATGGCCGTTATCGGCCAAAACCACGTCAGTCGGGGTTGATTGTTGAATGGCTGGTTTAGATCAGACATTGCTTGTTTAACGCCAGTGTAACGGGCCGGTTTGTAGCGTCAGCGGAAAACCGATCACGTTGACACAATCGTTATGCATTTAGCTAGCAAATCCAGTTGTGGACAATATGATGTTACTTACTTCTTCATGGGATTCATAAGTAGAGAATGACTCTAAATAGAAATTTGCAATGCCTATTTTCGAAGATATCGCTTTAGTTGTAGCAATTCTGCCATTGGGGGAAGTCTCGTTATACTTTGCTACCCAAGCTGACTTATGCTCTTGAACTGCGATTTCGCTAAAGTTAACGTTGGTTGCGATATTAGCGGACTGTTCTTGTCTCGTTTTCAGGAAGTCATCGAGAAACTGTCTCTGCTGGGCATGAGCGGGTTCTTTAGAGTAGTAGAGAACTGACACAGTAAGCCGATGATTTCCATCATTTGACTCATACGCCCACAAGTTATCGTCGGCGGAATATGTCACTAACTTCCACGAATCAGGAATATTAACTTTAAAGCCTATTTGCTCATGCGCCATTGAAGTCGTGCCAAATAGCAAGCCAATGATAAGTCCAATAATTTTCACCATGGCAATTCCTCTGCATAACGTTTGACATGAGCTGCATGACCCGGCTTGCCGGGGCATGTCAGCTCGATGGAAGGGTTAGGCGTCACAGCCACGCGCCTGAGGAAAGAGTTGGAAGACGAAGGATGCCTTCTCCCACTCGGGGTCATTCTCCATTCGATAGTTCCATTGCCGCTGCCATGTGCGGCTGTGAAGAAGGGTTTGGAGTTCGGTATGAGCGACCTCTGGATCATGGACTTGGAACATCAGTTCACGCGCCTCATTCCAGGTGCTTCGAGCCAGGAACATTGCGTTCTCAGCTCCTTGTTCGGTTCGCCCCTTGAGAACAACGGATTCGATCTCGTCGCCCAGATCGAACAGGAGTTTGCTCTCCTTTTTCCGACGGCATGCCGTTCTCGATTAGTTCCTCGGCTTCTATCGTGATGCAGAGGTGCCAAGGGAAGATCGCTGTGTGCTGGAAGGCGAGCAACGCATCGTTGACCACGATTACCTCGGGAAGCCCGTCTCGCTTGGAGTTGAACAGCGTGTAGTGCGGCTCGGGTAAGTCGATGGTGATTTCGTGGTCCGGCATTTGGTGACGCCTAACGCCAGCGTAACGGGCCGGTTTGGAGCGCCAGCGGAAAACCGGTCACGTTGACGCAATCGTTATGTTTTTTCATATCCATCCTTTGAATTCATGCACTTTGAAGTCTTTAGGCGTTAATGATTTTTCATACTCGCACACTTCATTAAGTGCTTGGGAAACTATCGTATCACTACTAGGCCATGCGTCTGAAAACGCTTGCCAGCAGATACCTTTCGCTATCTCGGTAAGTGTTGCAGATGCAAGTAACGCCATTCTCAGATCAAAAGTGTCCGATGAGCCAAAATTGAATAAGGTTGATTTCGTGCATTTTTTAAGCCGTTGATCTATTTCCGCATTAGCGAAATATGCAACGGGTACTGGTTTTCTCAAGAGTTTATCTATCCATGATTGCTTAGGCTGCTTTATATGCTTATTGACATCGAAATGGTCGTAATAGAACTCAAACCCTGCATAGTAATCTTTGCCTATTAAGTCAGGGTGAGAATGGTCCCGTATATTGATTTTAAAAGGCAAAAACCCCGAATGCGTGCGAAACGAGAACTCGGGATGAATTTGGCAAGACATGCCGAGCTCTTGCATTTTTTCTAACCAAATTGGAACGATTGAATCGTCCAACTCATTTAGAAATACATTTATATCCATACTCATGGTATTTCGCTCCGAGAAACATAACGTTTCGCGTAACCGGCGCCAGGAAGCGGAGCGCAACGTAGCTTTCTGGCGTCCGAGTTAACGCGATTGTTAGCTGCCATATTTAACGCTCGCCCGAAAACATGCTTCTTCGGGTGTAATGGGGTCCACAAAGCGCGCCTCGAAAACATTTCTTTCCAGAAAACCCATTGGACGAACCAACTTAGTTAAGTAGCCATTGACATCAGTAGTGACGTTTCCAAACGGTTCCGCTCGACACAGGAGGCCTGTTTTTGTATTCATCTCAACAGAAGAACCTAAGTCACCAGCGATGAACATCAACGCGAGAATCCCTACTGTACCAATTGCATACCCAAGAACGATGGGGCTCCCTAAGACAACAACAGCCACGATTCGTGGCGCAATAGGTATGATGCGAAAAGCGAACATAAATATAGACGAATAGAAAACAGAAGCGATGAAGAGAACAAATATATCTGCCTCAATCCACCGCATTGATACACCGGCAAACCACAGCGCCGCAATAGCGGCAAGGGAGATAACAGAGGCTACGATGAGTCTGCGCGTATGCTGCGAAGCATGCTTGGCAAAAATGCCGGTGATGACAAAGGCGACAGGGAGCGCTGCTACCAGAGTAGCTTCGATTCCGAAAAAGACAATTTGGTTCATGGCTGCTAATCGGGATAGGAAGAAGCCTCGCGGCTCCTCCCTCCCACACCACCGGGCATACGGATCACGTACACGGCGGTTCGATGATTCATACCTGCCGCTCCGCCAAGGCGGGCAGCCCCATTTGTGCAAAAGTCCTCGCCGGCAAAGCCAGCGATAACGCCGGGGTCTTCGATAGGCGCCACGGGCCATGCGCACTTTTGCTGGTGTTCCACGCTTCTCGCACGGAGACTCCGCGTTTGCGCAATTCCCGGTAGCCGGCTCGACCCCATTGTTTCCAGAGATGGCAGCGTAGCTTCCGTCGTATCCATTTGTCGATGTCGCGCAGCGGGCTCATCACTTCGGCAATGCCGAAGTTGCTTTGACCGCCATGGATGGCGGGAATGCAGGTTTTGCAGGAGCAAAAACCTGTCCAACCAAGCAGGGCTTTTCTTAATTCTGCAACGATCTGTTCCAAACGGCGGCCTCGGGTACGACGGGTCAGTTCGCGGATACGGTCTTTGAGTTTGTCCATAGCCTGATCGGCCACTTTCAGTTTACTCCCGTTGCGACTGACGGTGAAGCTCAAAAAACTTTCGGTTATAAGGGCGATCCACCGCGCTTTTGAGCGGATTGACGGTGAGCTTCAGCCTGTCACTCAGCCAGCGTGTCACGCTTGCCATCACCCTCTCGCCCGCACGCTGACTTTTGACGACGATGTTGCAGTCATCAGCGTAGCGGGCAAAACGGTGGCCGCGCCGCTCCAGTTCCCAATCCAATTCATTCAGTACGATGTTGGCTAACAGCGGTGACAACGGCCCACCTTGCGGAACACCCATTTTGCAAGGTTGCAACGTATCTCCAACTTGGATGCCTGTCTTCAGGTAGCGGTTGATCAAGCGCAGCAAGGCTGGATCAGAGACTTGGCTTTTCAGCTTGGCCATGAGCCGGTCATGGTTGACGCGGTCAAAGAACGCCTGTAAATCCAGGTCAACCACCCAGCGGTAGCCTTGGCGAATATCCGCTTGCAGCTTGCGTACCGCTTGGTGCGCCGAACGGTTCGGGCGAAAGCCGAAACTATCCCGGTGAAACTGGGGCTCCCATTAGGGCGACGCAGGAAGCCAAAGCCGAGGGCTTCGCGGTCACGTGCCCGCTCGCCCCGGATGTATCACGCCTCATATCCGGTTCTTGCTATTCGCATCTTCCTGATGCTCACCTTGCGGGCCGCACGTTGTGCGTTCAAAATCGTTCCCAACGATTTTGTCATCGCCCCGCAGCTTTGGGTGCGGCTTCTTCCAGACCTTGCCTCGCGACAACGCCCTTGCCGTTTCCCTAGCCTTCGGCTCTACGAACACCTGGCTGCCGGACTTTCACCGACATAGTAACGTGCCATGCCCGGCACACACGTGTAGTTCAGCGGCCTGCGCTGCTTTTTGCGCAGGTCCGCTGGAACGTCCGGTTAGCCCTTTCGCGCATAGACTGCCGCGATTAGCGGACTGACGACAGCGTAATGCAGTAAGACAAATGCAGTTTCTATAGCCAAGTAGCCACTGACCGACGACATGATGTGCTTGGCGCTGACAGCAAGAACCATGAAACTCCACGCTAGCGGACATGCGAGAGCTGCGAATTTGAGCGCGCCTTTGACGATTGATTCTCCCGCAAACAGCCGTTCGTACACGATTGACCAAATTACCCCTTGGATGAGCATAGACGCGATGCCGAAGGGAATGATTACGTCATCACGATAGACATGCAGGGATTGGTAGTAATCGGCAAAAATGGTCAGGTGCCAGAAGAATCCGAGAGGGAAAGTTGGGAGCATGTACGCCAAGACAGCCAAGAAACACTTGTTCATCTTGAAGGTTCCTTTTGTTTTTTCGGTGGAAGAGATTTGACGAAACGATGACATTGGGTGACCCAATTAGAAAGGTCTGAGTCGTTTTGAAAACCCGGCGGATCGACAAATACATACCCTTTCATCGGTTTGCCAGTGAAATCCATTTCTCGGACATGAGGCTGTGAGAGTGCCTCCTCATAGTTTGCGGGGCCGACTCTTGCCATCAAAACTTCACCCGAGATACCAACGAACATGTAGCCACCGGACATGAAGGCCAGTCCACCGAACATTTTTTTCTCAATAATGTGTCGATCCGGGCGTAAGATATCGCGAACTCTCTCGGCCAATCCTTCATCAAAGGGCATACGGGTTCCTTACGATTGAAAATGGCTAACGCCAGCGTAACGGGCCGGTTTGGAGCGCCAGCAGAAAACCGGTCACGTTCACGCAATCGTTATGCGTCGCCGGACTAAGCATCGTAGTAGCAAACAAAATACGGTCGTTCACGGAACACTAGCGATCGATCGTAGCCGTCGGGCTGCGCTCCCATCCCCACCGCAAGAGGACTAAGCGCCCCAGTAGGCGAAATATAGGCGTGGTTGTGGACCGCAACCACGTTCTCGAAACCGTAACCGTCTGGAAGACCGAAGAACTCCACGCCAAACGACGTTCCATAGGAAAACAATTTTCCATCCTGCATTTCAAAGACGAACCCAGTCCACCCCATGGTTGTTTCGCCTTCGATCTTCTTCAGTAGCGCAAGAGGGATAGCGAATCTACTTGGTTGGACACGCTCGATGTCGTAGTGATTTACGCGGTTGCCAGAAGCCACAAAGCTCTTGACGATTGATTCGTAGCCGTTGCCTGAGCGGAAGATGCCCTTGCCCTTCTTCTCCTGCTCAAACCGCCGAATCGCGAGCTCGACGATAGGGCCGCATTTTCTCAGCATTACGCACGGTAGGTACGTGCCGTCCTTCAGGTAAGCGCTACAGCGAAAGCCCTCACCGTAATTGGAGTCGGGGAAGGACTCTACGCCAGATTTCAGGTAGTCGAGGATCAGTTTGCTCATGAGTTAAGACGCATAACGTTCCGCATAACCCGACTGAGCCGCATCGCGGCGAAGGTCGGAGTTAATGCGGTTGTTAGCTGTCGCCCATTTTTGAAACGACCTGCTCATAAAATGCTTCCTCTACTGATTCTAATTTCCACTTCACAGCATCTTGCTTTCGTTTCAAAATCGCAGCGCATGCCTGAGTTATATTCTCTAAAACCGATTTACGGTTTGGTTCTGATTTTAAAAACAGCTCATGCATTGATATTTCGCTTACATCTCTACTTGTAGTTGAATTGCAAAATTGACACGCTGTTACCGTATTAAGCGCCTCGATTTCTTTTGCTAAAGATTCAATTTCAGCGCCTGAGAAAAAAGGGAATTTATCTTTCACTTCCTCACCGAATTTGTTTCAGATAGCCGCCTTGTGATTTTCCGATTAAATGTTCTACTGTCATTTGACGCCAAAGATCAAAATTTAATGGCTCTCCACCACAACCACATAGCTGACACTTACCCTTACACCGTATGTGTACCTCCGCGGAATATCCGAAAAGAGATTGGCAATTTTTGTAATTGTACTTTGGCATACATTCCGCAAACAGCTAACGCCTTTGTCAGCCGCGCTTTGGCTGAAGTGGAGTTTTGGGGTAAAGTGGCGTAGCCACCCCAAAACGGAACGTAGGCCAAAGCGTCGGCTGGACAAAATTGTTAGAGCATTCTTCCATCTCACTCGACCTTAAAAGAAATTTGACATCCAGGATCAGATTTTAGATCGTAAGAAATTTGTTTCAGATGATCATAAAATATTCCGTCTTCTATTTGTTTCAGTGTGGCAGTATTTATTACCTTTATAGTACATTCTTCTTCCCCCGGAAAACCGGGACCACCCGCGTGCAAAGCGTCCCAGAGTGCATCCAGATTTTTTCCAAAATACTCTGCTCCATCCGGGTCGACAACTTCTAGATATAAATTCCAAAAATCAACTTTCGATTGAATATCCTTGCAATCAATAATGTACTTAGTCATCCAAATGCTTCCGATGGGCCTCAGAGCTCTAACGCCAAGTATAACTTGACTCAAAAAGCGGAGCGGCGATAGCCGCGGAGCTTTTTGGGGTCAAGTTAATACGCTGGTTAGGCATTTTTCTCAAAATCCCGCGATAGCATTTGTGATGCAGCGGAGGCCTCATACATTCCAACCCCTTTAATTTGCTTGGCAATTTCGTACCCATCATTTCTAAATTTTGCCAGCATGGAATTTAACTCAGCAAGTTTGCCGGTATTCAGAACCATTCTAACCGCTGTACCTCTGCATAAATGAGGTAAATCAATATGCTCTTTTCCATTTTCATCAAGCTGAATTCCGTGGTCGCCAGAACAAATTAAAAAACTACCCCCAAGGCGACAAATTCTATTAATCATATAAAGACCAAAACCTGAGTTATGCCAAGGGTCATTTGTATCAACGATCGCTCCTTTGTAGTTCTTGCTTGATATTGCAGGCATTAATGCCTGTTGGATAGCATCACTATGGGTTGCTATCTGGACATGGGGGTTGTTTTTTAGTGAAGCTTTAAGGCCTATTCCATGATCGACAATCGCAATTTCTACTTTGCTGTAATAGGGCCAGTATTGAGCACAGTACTCAATACTCTTCGATTTACTATGCTCGTATACGTTACGCATAATTTCACGTATAGAAAATGTTAGTGCATCAACAAGGTTTCCACTATTTTGCTGTGCCAATATCTCTGCTAGATGCGCTGACCTTCGCTCAATGATCTCTTGCTCTACTTCCCACTCTTTTGTGGCTTCATCTACAATTGTTTGAATGCGAAGGATGGTGTAAGGCACAAATCGGTCATTGCCATCTACGCAATTAGGTTCTCTACCGTGCCTGAGACCAAATGCCCGAAAAAATGCCATATTAGCTGCATAGTCTTTAGTTTTGTGTCCTCTACAGGAAACGACCGTATCCTTATTTCGGCGATTGAACTCACGAATATACTTTGCAACATAGACTATGGTAAATGGTTCAATCCGACCCATATTGGAAAAATCGATTACGACTTCATTCTCTTCACAATACTGTTCAATTTCGTTGCAAAATTCGAAAATAGTGTTCACATCACATGAATATGGATATTTAATTACTGGCACATAACCTCCGTATGCCTAACTAGTAATTAGATAGTTCTGTATATCTACCGAAAATCATTCCTAGAACCGATAATTTATTGATTAACATGCGATTTTCCCTTCTGTATATCATCGGAACCTAGTAGACATGACTGGTAAACATCAAACTGCGGTCATTGAATCAGATTAGACGATAGGCTGCAATGGGTCGCTATGGATAGCTATCCATAGCGACCCCTATGTATAGTGCCCAACTATGAGTAGCCGTATATTGCGATCGGTGGCAAAGTCTGATTTTACTGGTCTTTCAGCCAATCCTTGGCTAAAAAGCTTTACATAATTTTGCAAGGGTTTTGATGTGAAAATTTCTTCACTTCAGAAAATTCAATGATCCTTGCCGACTAACACATTTACACTTGCCTGCTTGAGTGCCAATTGGCAGCCTTTGTTGATGGTTTTATGCTTCGTTTGGTTGAATATTGCCATGCACCAACTCCGTTTCTAGTTATCAACCGGCTAGAAATGAATCGACTCAGTTTTAAAAGCATCAAAACTATGTATAGCGCTCTGCTGGTAATCGCTAATAACACGTAGGATGCAGATCAAAATAAATCGCTTCTATTCATAGTTGGGCACTATACATAGGAGTCGGGACAAGACGATCCTGCCCTACCAAACGGTGGATTTTCCGCGCACTGAAATCCAACCTAACCAAACTGGACTTAACATTACATCCCAGTGGCTTTGATTCCAAGCTCAGAATGCAAATAGCCTTATTTTCTCTTCACTCCGCCTAAGCTGGCCGCGTTGCCGGACCTTTAACGCTCGATGCCCATATTGGCTAGGATTCGGCAAACCAAGCGGCGCAATCCGCCGCCGCTTGGCGGATCAAGCTTTCATCGAGTTGGCCGGATAGACTCAAGGCGGCGATGCGCAATACCGTGGCTGCTTGTTCGGCCGTAAGCAGGCCGCTAGGCACAATGTCTGCATATAGACGGTGGCTTCGGTGGCGGTTTTGGCGATTAACGCCGCCGCCAGCAAATCCATTACGCCGGCCGGGTATTGCTGTTCCAGCAAGACTTGCGCGGAACGCAGTTTTTGTGCGGCTATGGCGTGCAAAGGGTTGGCAATAGGCGCGTCGGCGGCAGCTTCGTATAGCGCTTGACCGGCGGCCAACGGCGACGCCGCACCCAAGCGTTGCAGGCTGCGCCAAGTGCGGCGGTCGATCACGGCTACCGGTAGCTTGCCGGACAGGCTTTGCGCCGTGCTTTCGTCGTCATCCTGCCAATGTTGCACCACGACCAGCAAGCCGCCGGCCTTACCTAGAATGCGTTCTATGCGCGTTCCGAAGGCGGTTTGAATGCTTGCAGGGTTTTGCCCAATCCCATGTCGTCGGCCAATAGCGCCCGGCCGCGCGAGGCCAAAAACGCGACGCCGTCGACTTGGTACGGAAACAGTTTGACTTTCAAACCCGGCAAAATCCCGTTGCTTTGCTTGATTTGCCGGCTGATTTCCTGGCCACGTAATGCAGTCGCCGCGTCTTCGGCGTATTGCTGTACATAGCGTTTCGCATCGTCGCCGAGTTGGAAATCGTCGCGGCCGTAGACCAGCTGTTCCAAACGGTAAAAGTCTTCCGGAAGTCGGCCGGTAAAGCGGTCTTGCTCATCGAAAAACTCCGTCAGCCGTGTGCTTGAGTCCGTCGGCAAATCGGGACGGCGCTGTAAGCGCAGAATAGGCAGGGTGGCCGATTCCCAGGCCAAGTAGACGAAGGACACCGGGCAGCCGGCGGCTTTTAAGCGCTGATAGTCGCGATGTTTGCGGGCAAAGTGCAGCACCGCTTCGATATGTTTGCAGGTGCCCAGCCGGTTGCTTGCCAGATCCGGGCAGGTGCAATAATTGACGCGCTAATCCAAGGAGCGAATGTGCACTTGGTAGGAGCGCTGCCAATGGCTGGCGGATACTAAAGAGCTTGCCTGCCAAGTGCCGAAACCCGGATTGCCGCTGATCAGCTTGACCTTGACTTCGTTGCGGCCTTTTTTGATGCGTTCTTGAATCGCTTCGTCCAAAGCGCTGTTCAAGCTGCCGGATTCGATAGGGGCATATTGATCGGCGTAGGCGTATAGTGCGGCGACGGCATGCACGCACATACCGTTTGTCGAGCGGCAATCGCAGTCCACCTCCAAGCGCTCATCGGCTTCGTATGACCTCAGCCAATATTGTTCGCCGTTTTCGTCTTCGACTTGGGCTTCCAGGCTGCCGTCTTTGACGCCGACGCCGATAACCCGGTTATCGGTGAAATAGCGCAAGCCTTGCTTGACCAACTCGTCGGAACAAAGCCGATGCAAACCTTCGGTGTCGTAGAGAAAAAGTTGCTTATCCATGATGCCGGGCAAGTGATTTTTTGCCGGATTCTAACGGTATGCGCCTGATTTGACCACAGGCTTGCAAAGCGGGCCGTTGTGCCTCATGGCGCGGCGGCCTGGCCACCGAAAGGTTCGGCTATTTCCCAGCGCAGGATACGGCGTTGATGAGCTTCGCCTGCCACGTCTTCCACGTAGGATATACGCACCGGTAGACCGTCGCGAATGTCGATAGGCGGCTGCTGTGCGTTGGTAAACGCCGGTTCTTGCGCGCCGGGGGACCAGATAAAAGCGATGCCGGCGACGTAAACGATTTCCCAACGGTCATAGCGGCGCCGGCCGTCTTTGCCGCGCGCTAGTTCTTGCTCCCATTGTTGGTGGTTCGCGATAAGGCCCTCGGCGATGAGATAGTCGCCGCCGGAAAGCCTGCCGATCAGGCGTTGTTGATCCCAGGTATTGATGCCGTAACCCAAGCCGCCTATCAGCGTGGCAAATACGGCGATGACTTTGGCGCTGCCGGAGCTCTGCCGGCGGCGGTGCGCGCGTAGTTGAAACAGTAGCGCAAGCAGCAACATGGCGCCGGCGACATATAAAAACGGAGTGAAATCGGTGCGGTCGTTGCCGGCGATGTCGTATAGCATCCGCCAGGTTCTCATAGGCCGGAGGGTGGTTGCATCGATTGAGCTAGGTTGCGTGGGGCGGGAGAGAACGGGCGGAAATCGCTTGAGCTCAATCTTGTCCCCGGTTTTCGGAGAGTGGCAGGCATGTTACGGTAGGCTTTTGACCGAAATGAGTCTTTTGCAGACGGTGTAGCAGTCGTCCACGTGCGAATTGCCTACAAATTTCATGGCTCCGAATCCGACCGCAGCGTTGGCCGCCCAACCGATGATGGGTACGAATTTCAGCACTTGCTTTCCGGCTGTGCGCCCGGCTACTTTGGTGAGGGTTTGCATGGCGACGGTTTTTGTGACTTCCGCGCCTATCATGGCCAGTCCGGCGCCTTTAACGACTTGAAAAACGATTTGTTTGGTCACAGGATCGTAACCCTTTATTTGTTCGCTGCTTAGCCCGAATTTCCGGTTAATCGCCGGAATGAGCTCCATCAATATCGCGACGTCCGCCGCGATGTCGATGCCGGGGGTGGGAAGCAAGGACGAACCGGCCGAGACGGAGGCCCGCGTGGTGACCATCGTGTAGCATTCGCTACGGATTTCGTTGAGTTCTTCTAGGTTTTTAGGCAGCATGGCGAATCGAAACTTAGCAGGGTTGGGTAGTTTTGCCGCAACAAGGCTTTGTGGGAGGCGTGCGGCTACTCCAATTCAATCGGCGCTGCACACGATACCACCGTGCCGACAATTTCACATCACCGCAAAGCCGGGATTTCGTTGATAGCTTGTTTTATAAGGTAGGGGGCGAATTTATTCGCTCTATCACACTGTTATCAATTAGGGGCATTATTTTTGACCAAATCCTTAGCCTATCGGAAATTCCAATGCCGGGCCGCGTTAATACCAAACGCCTTGCAGGCGACGTAGGTAGCGGATGTGGGCTTTGGTGTGCAGGTGGCTGAGTTGATCGATCTTGCGTTGCGGCAAGCGCGACACGCCGCTTTGGCCGATATCCGAAGCGGCGTTGTTTTGTGCGAATTTTTGTTCCAATCCGAGTTTTAGGCGCCAGGCTTGTTCGATTAACTTAAGGGCCAAGGTCGGCCGCTCTATACGGATCGAGCGTTGCTGCAGGCCGTTCACAGTGAGGATGCTGAAAATTGACTAAGGGTGCGGGCGGCGTTACTGCGACGGCGGTTCGGGCGGCGTGCCGGCGGGCGGCGGCGGAAGGTTGGCTGCAGGTGCGGAAATCGGTTTGGGCGTTTGCGGCGCCGAAAACTGCCCGTTTACCGGCACCCGGTGGCCTTTGGCGTACATACATTGGATGTACGTCATGTCGTAGCGTTGTTGGGTGGCGGACATTGAACTGCTTGCCATGCCGGTACCTACCGCGCTGCCGGTTACCAATCCCGTTCCGGCGCCTATCGCCGCGCCCGTGCCGCCGCCCAAGGCTGCGCCGGCCGCCGCGCCGACTACGGTACCGGCTGCGGCCGAGCTCAGTCCGCTTTGCGTTGCGGCTTGATTGGGGGTTACGCCGCCCACTTGCATCAGGGCATATTGCTGGCAGACATAGTCGTCGCTGCGAAATTGTTCATAGCTTTTACCGTGGCCGGCTAGCGCCATTACGCTGGGGCCGTCCGGCAAACTAGCGCAGCCGCCGAGTAGTAAGGCGGTGGTTATTACTGGAATCATTGAATAGCGCAACATAGCAGTTCTCCCTAAAAATGAGGTATTCCATCGTTCCGTTTAGCCTGCGGCCAAACAACGCCGGCTTATATGCGGTTTCATTGCGGCGGGGTGGGTTCCACCGGTTGCCAGCCGGACGGGCAATGTTTTACGTAAGGATAATAGCCTTGCGGGTTATCGCAGTAATACCAATAGCCCGCCGGGTACTGCCGGGTCGGCGTTTGCTCGATATATACAGGCGGTTGTGACGGTACGGTAATAATAGTCGGCGGATAATACGAATAGGGGTAGCCGAATCTCCAGCTATAGAAGGGATCGGAGAAAAACGGCGAGCCCACGTAAAACCCGAAACGTCCGCCATGGTGATGGTGGCCGGCCCAGCCTCCGCCGCGGCCGTGCGGCCACGCCGCCGAGCTGTGTACCATGCATGCCGCTAAAACGGTTACGGCTAATGATAATCGATATTTCATGCTTCACCCCCCTGGCGGGCGCCTGGAAACTGAACAACGGCTAGTGTCTCTCGATTAGCTTGGCAAACCATTCTTTAGCTTTGCTTAAGCGGTGCGGGAACGATTCCTCGTCTTCCCTTCGCCCATGCTCCCGGTGGTTGCGAAGCCGCCCCGGCAGGTTTGCACGGCGGCACCGCCGCCAGGTCCTGTTGCAATCATGTTGTTCGTGCAGGCGAAAGTCAAGCCGGAGCGACGTTCCGCCGCTATACGCCGCGCCTTCCCCGGGGTACCATGCTATTCGCCTAAGAACGGTACGGGCCGATTTGCCGGTAAACTTTTGCGGCAAACCTGCCTCTAACGCCGGTAATAGCGGGATTTACAAAGCCGAACCAGCGGCAGGAGGAGAGTATGAAACGCTTAATGTTATTCCTGATCATTGTGTCGACGGTCGCGGCTGCGGACGGCAACCGGACTTCGAGCGGCACGCTGTATTCCGACGATGGTACGAGTTACATCCGGATGGGCAATACCGTGTACGGTTCGGACGGTTCGACCGGGACGGCGATAGGCAGCTCGATCTACCACGACGACGGCAGTACCTCGATACGCATAGGCAACACCGCGGTGGGTACCGGTCGCTCGTCCGGCCCTGCCGATAGCGGGGCGGATGGAAACGCTTGCCGGCAAACCGGCAAGCCGGCCGATTGCGATTGAGGTTGTTCGCTTGGCGTCTACAGAACCCCCGCAGGCCGCGGCTTGCGGGTTCCGTTAGTTGTAAAGCGAGTCCAGCCCGAACGCATTGGGTTATCCGCAAGCGGCCGCGCTTTACTTTTCCAATTTTTGTTTAGCGGCGTCGACTTCGGCAGCGATAGCCTGCACTCTGGCGCGAAAGTCGTCTTGAGCTTTGTTGGCCGAATCGGCGATAGCGTTGTTGTCGGCGTTGGCTTCTTTGATCAGGCATTCGAAATAAGGCTTGGAACGCTGTTGCCAGTCGTTGATCGCCGCGACGCTGGCGTTAAAGTCTTCCACGCTTTGGCCGTTGACGGTCGGCGCCGGCGGGCGTTCGCCGCAGCCGGAAGGGGTCCAGGTGCCGTTGTGCAGACTTCCGGCTTGCGCTTCGGCAATCAATCCGCCGAATGCGACGGTTAAAATGCGCAGTTTGGTTTTCATGCGTTCCTCCTATAGTTTAAAGCCGTCATTTGTAACCGCTTTTCCAAGGCCGCGACAAGCAAAAAAATCCGCCGGATAGCCGGCAAACCGGCGGTTTCACGATCATGAAACCGCGATATCGCCGCCCCGGCGAATGAAAGGAAGTCGCAGGTAACGCCACTTGCGTCTCGGCCGGGGCATCGCTTCCGCAATCACTGGTGTGGCAAGGCCCGCTGAAAAAATGTCTCCGGTTGGATGAGGGCCGTTGGCTCATGCGGCGCCGATTACTCTAAAATCAGCACATGATTAATCGGCCGTTACATCCGGAATCCACGGCGTTTGCCGCTCCCATATTCAAACCCCGTTGCTTGTGCCTGGACATCGAAACCGCGCGGCAGAACAATCTGCAATTGCGCGAGGTCGGCGCCTTCCGCCCGGATACCGGCGAACGGCTGCGGATCTCCGGCAATGCCAGGGATTTCGCCCAGCGTCTGGATCACATCGCCGAAGGTGCGGCGTTTGTGTTGGGTCATAACGTGATTGCTTTCGACCAGCCGGCCCTGTCGCTACTGCATCCGAATCTGGCTCTACACGGTTTGCCGCTGGTGGATACGCTGGAATTGTCGCCGGTGGCCTTTCCGCAAAACCCCTACCACCGGCTGGTCAAGGATTACAAACTGTGCACGACCACCCGCAACGATCCGGTGCGCGACGCGGAGCTGGCTTTTGAGCTGTTTCTGGACCAGCGCGAGGCCTTGCTGCAACGGGTAGCCGAACAGCCCGAGGAAATGTTGTGTCTGCATTTTTTGCTGGCGCCGGAAAACGGCCGCGGCCCGGCCGGTTTTTTTGCCGGCCTGCGGCATGCCGAGCGGCCGAGTTTGACCGAGGCTCAAGCGGCTTGGCTGGCGGCGACGGCCGGCAAGGTGTGCGCTTCGGCGCAACGGGCAATCGCCGAGCAAGGCCTGGCCGATGCCGATATGCGCAAACCGTTAGCCTACGTGCTGGCTTGGTTGCGGCTGGCCGGCGGCAATTCGGTGTTGCCGCCATGGGTCGGCATCCGGTTTCCGCAAAGTAAAGCCTTGATTAACCAGCTGCGCGACATACCCTGCGGCGATCCGAAATGCGCTTGGTGCGCCGAGCAGCACGATCTGAAACAGTTGCTGCCGCGCTATTTCGCCGGCATCAGCAGGTTTAGGCCAACGCCGGCGACCGCGGACGGCGGCTCTTTGCAGCAAACCATCGTCGAACACGCTTTGGCCGACAGGCCGAGTTTGGCGATTCTGCCGACCGGCGGCGGCAAGTCCCTGTGTTACCAGCTGCCGGCCTTGGCGAGGTACTATCGTAGCGGCCGGCTGACCGTGGTGATTTCGCCGCTGCAATCTTTGATGAAGGATCAGGTCGACAATCTGGACGCTCGCGGAATTACCTGCGCCGGCTATCTGAACAGTCTGCTCAATCCGCTGGAGCGGCGCGCCGTGCTGGACAAGCTGCGTCTGGGCGACTTGGGGTTGATCTTCGTTGCGCCCGAGCAGTTTCGCAGCAGCGCCTTTGCCAACGCGCTGGCCTACCGCGACATTGCCTGCTGGGTATTCGACGAGGCGCATTGCCTGTCCAAATGGGGTCACGACTTTCGCCCGGATTATTTGTACGTGTCGCGCTTCGTCAAAGCCAGACAAAAAGACAAGCCGTCGCCGGTGTTCTGTTTCACCGCTACCGCGAAACCGGACGTGGTCGCCGACATCGTCGGCCATTTCCGCCAGCGCTTAGGTTTGGAATTGACTTGTTTGGTCGGCGGGGTCAGCCGGGAGAATTTGAGCTACGAAGTGCACGCCGTGCCGCAAAACGGTAAACAGCAGGCGGCCTTGAGTTTATTGGAAGAGGCGTTGCGCGAACCCGGCGGTGCCATCGTATTTTGCGCCCGGCAAAAAACCGTCGAAGACACCGCCGAATTTCTGACCCAGGCCGGTTTGAATTGCGGCTATTTCCACGGCGGCATGTTGCCGGAGCACAAGCGCCGGGTGCAGGAGGCGTTCATTGCCGGCGAATTGCGGGTCATCGCGGCTACTAACGCCTTTGGCATGGGGGTGGACAAGGCCGACGTGCGTCTGGTCATTCACCTGGATACGCCGGGCTCGCTGGAAAACTATTTGCAGGAAGCGGGCCGTGCCGGCCGCGACCAGGACCCGGCTCGTTGCGTGTTGCTGTTCGACGAGGCCGACATGGAGGTGCAATTTCGCTTGCTGCGCAACTCGCGGCTCAGCCAAAAAGACATTTACGCCATCCTGAAGGCCTTGCGCAGTCTGGACCACAAAGAGCGCGCCGAAGGCAAGCTGGTGGTCAGCAGCGGTGAGATCCTGCTGGAAATCCCCGACAAACACGGCATCGATCCGGACGCCGCCGACGCCGATACCAAGGTGCGCATCGCCGTGGCCTGGCTGGAAGAGGCGCGTTTGCTCAAGCGCGAGGAAAATCACGTGCGGGTGTTTCCGGGCAGTTTGCGGGTCGCCAGTCTGGACGAAGCCAAAGCCCTATTGGCGAAAAAGTTGAAAGCGCATGCCGATCCCGGCCCCTATTTGGCTATTCTGGCCGAACTGCTGAGCGCAGGCGACGACGCCGGCATCAGCACCGACGATTTGATGCTGGCCA
Organism: Methylomonas sp. HYX-M1; assembly: GCF_040741385.1. Classification (NCBI taxonomy): domain Bacteria; kingdom Pseudomonadati; phylum Pseudomonadota; class Gammaproteobacteria; order Methylococcales; family Methylococcaceae; genus Methylomonas; species Methylomonas sp. HYX-M1. The sequence continues at coordinate 4,016,310 of NZ_CP160405.1, read as the reverse complement.
CCGGCCGGCCGGTGCACGCGGTGCAGAAGTTGTTGCATGAACTGGCCGGCTTTCAATTGCTGTCCAACGACCAGGAAATCGGCGTGCAATTCTATCGCGAGCCCGACACGCGGCAACGGCTGACCGATTTGGCCAAGCTGGAGCGGGCGCTGATCGATAGCTTGCGCGAAGCGGCGCCGGACGCCGATTCGGAGCAATGGCAGTTGCTGCATGTGCGGCGTTTATGCGATAGCTTGCGGCGCGATGCCGGGGTGGACTTGCAACCGGACCGGCTGACCCGTTTGCTGAAAGCCTTCGCCGAGCCGTTCGGCGACAAAGCCTTCGGTGGCGCCCGCCGGGCGTTTTTCAGTTTGCGCCCCGGCGGTCCGGATTACCGCTACGTCAAATTGCAGCGCGACTGGTGGCAGATCGAGGTCATTTGCGCCAAGCGCCGCCGGGTGGCTGAGGCCCTGGTGGCTTGTTTCGATAATCTGCGCCAGGGCAACAATTTGCTGATTGTGTGCCGGCAGGAAGCCTTGGAGGCGGCGTTGCAACACGATGCGACCTTGCAAGACCTGGATGTGGCCGATTGGCAATTGGCGCTAGCCGCCGCGCTGTTGTACCTGGATGCCAACGACGTGTTGCATTTGGCGCGCGGTAAGGCGGTGTTTCGCTCCGCCATGCATATCCGGCTGAATCCGGACGCCCGTCGCCGCCAGTTCAAAAATGCCGATTACGCCGAGCTGGCGCTGCACTACCGCGACAAAATCATCCAGATTCACGTGATGAGCGAATACGCCAAACTGGCGTTGGGTAAACTTCAAGCGGCGATGGCGTTTATCGTCGATTACTTCGCGCTGCAGCGTGACGAATTCGTGCGGCGCTATTTCGCCGGCCGCGAGGACATATTGACGATGGCCGGCAGCGAAGCCGCGCACCGCCGCATCCTGGTCGACTTGAAGAATCCCGAGCAGCAAGCCGTGGTTGCCGCGCCGGCAAACGCCAATCTGTTGGTGTTGGCCGGTCCCGGTTCCGGCAAGACCAAGGTCATCGTCCATCGTGTCGCCTGGTTGCTGCACGAGGCGGGTGTGCCGGCCGATGCGATCATGGTGTTGACCTATAACCGGGCCGCTGCGGCGGAAATTCGCGGCCGCTTGCGTGCCTTGGCCGGCGCCGATGGGGCTGGAGTCACCGTGCAAACCCTGCATACCTTGGCTCTGCGCCTGACCGGTACCAGCTGCGCGGTAGCCGCCGAGCGCGGCGAGAGCGTCGATTTCCAGTTGTTGTTCCAGCGCGCCGCCGAGCTGCTGCGCGGGGCCGACGTCGATGAAGCCAACGGTGCTTCGCTTCGTCGCGACCGGTTGTTGGCCGGCTTGAGTCACGTATTGATCGACGAATATCAGGACATCAACGCCGACCATTACCAATTGATCAGCGCACTGGCCGGGCGTGGGGTGCAAACGGCCGACGACAAGCTGGCGTTGATGGCGGTCGGCGACGACGATCAAAACATCTATGCCTTCAATCTGGCCGATGCCGGTTTTATCCGCCGCTTTGCCGAGGACTACCAGGCCACGACCCATTATCTGTTGGAAAATTACCGCTCTACCCTGCACATCATCGCGTGTGCCAACCGAGTGATCGCCAAGGCGCGGCAGCGGATGAAACACGATGGCAAAATCCGCATCGACCATGCCCGCGCTGACCAGGCGGACGGCGGTGCGTTTGAGGTGCTGGATCCGCTTGCCCGCGGGCGGGTGCAGATTTTGCTAACGCCGACGCAAGCCGGCGCCGAGCTGGCGGTAGCACTGGCCGAGTTACAGCGCTTGCAGGCTGTGCAGTACGGCGAGGGCGTGCGTTACTGGGGGCGCTGTGCCGTGATTGCCCGGCATTGGGCGGCGTTGGAGCCATTGGCCGCGTTGTGCCGCCGGCAAAACATTCCGGCGCGCTTGCTCAGCGAAGAAAACTTGCCGGCCTTGTACACGACCCGCGAAGGCGCGCTGCTGTTGGACTTGCTGAATCGGCAACGCCACGGCCGGCCGCGTCTGTGGCTGCGTTGCGGTGTACTGTCGCGCTGGTTTCGCCGCCGCTACCGGCAAGCGGTCCACGAACCGCTGCAACATCCCTACCGGGCCATGCTGGCGCAGTTCATCGCCGATAGCGAAACCCTGCCTAGCGACGGTGCGGCCGGCAGCGGTTGGCCGTTGGCCTCTCGGCGGGTGGTAGCCGATCTGATCGAAGCCGTGTACGAATTCGGCAGCGGCCGTCAAGCCCGCTTTGCCGACGGCCCGAACGCGCCGTTATTGCTGATGACGGCCCATAGAGCCAAGGGTTTGGAATTCGACCACGTGCTGATTTTGGATGCGGACGGCTGGCAGCAAACCGGCGACGACGAGCGCCGGTTATTTTACGTGGCGATGACCCGTGCCCGCCAGACCTTAACGCTGTGCCGGCGCACCGGCGGCCGCCACGCCTTTGTCGAAGATTGCGCGCCGCTGTGCCTGAGCAGGTCTATCGAAGCGGCGAGCGAGGTGGCCGACGTAAAACGGCGCCTGTGGCAGGCTACTCCGGAGCACGTCATATTATCCTGGCCCGGTTACTTCGCCGCCGCTCATCCCGTCCACCGCGCTATCGCCGCGCTGGACTACGGTACTCCGCTGGTCCTGCGTCCGCGCGGCGACGGCCAGTCCGGTTGGGAGCTGGCCGATGCGAACGGTACCGCGGTTGCCCGCATGGCTCAGGCCTTTGCGCCGCCGCGCGGCACTATCGCCGCCGTCCGCGTCGCCGGCATTTTGGCGAGGCAGGTCAAGAACGGCGGTTCGGAAAATTTGCGCTGCCAGCGCTGGGAGGTGGTGCTGCCGGAGCTGGAATATCAGCTGGATGACTGAGATACGCCGTTGGCGTGATCGGGGTGGTGGCGACTGGTGCGGGGCTGATTCTGTGTGTTATCTAAAGTTTGGTTTATATAAACCATTGACATATAAAATTGGCTTATTTCAACCAAATGCTATTAAAATGTCGACCAGTTCTATTGTCGATATTTCAACATGACCATTTTAAGTAGCTTGCTGTGGACGCCGGCCGTTGGGGCGCTGTTGTTGCTGCCGGTTTCCGCGCAGCGCACCGGGGTCGTTCGCGGCGTCAGTCAGACGTTCGCTGCCTTGGCTTTGTTGCTGGCTTGTTTGCTGCTGTATCGGTTCGATGCCGGCGACAGCGCCATGCAGTTTAGCGAGTTCTATCCGCTCAATCCCAAACTCGGCAGCGCCTATGCCTTGGGCGTGGACGGTTTGTCCATGCCGATGTTGGTGCTGGCCTGCTTGTTAACCTTGATCGCCTTGTTCGCATCTTTTTCGGTCAAGTACGATACAAAGGGGTATCATATTTGCGTTCTGCTGCTGGAATTCGGCATGCTCGGCGTGTTCATGGCTCAAGATTGGGCCTTGTTCTACATCTTCTGGGAAGTCACGCTGATTCCGCTGTTTTTCCTGATCGACCGCTGGGGCGGTAAGCGCCGCCACGCGGCCAGTTTGAATTTTGTCCTGTATACCATGGGCGGCTCGGTGTTCATGCTGTTGAGCCTGTTGGCCGTCAGCCAGTACGATTTGGAACATCAAGGTTCGTTGATGGCCTCTATGGGGCAAGCGGCGCAGAACATGCCGATAGTAGAGCAAGTGCTGGTACTACTGGGTTTTTTGTTGGGTTTCGGGGTAAAGATGCCGATTTTCCCCTTGCACGGCTGGTTGCCCTTGGCCCACGTCGAAGCCCCCAGTCCTATCAGCATTCTACTATCCGGCATTCTTCTCAAAATGGGCGCGTACGGTTTGTTGCGGACCGTGGTGATGCTGCCGGTAGCCGCCCAGCTTTTGCAACCCGTATTGGTGTTTCTTGCCTTGTTCGGCATGTTGTACGGCGGTCTGCTGGCCTGGCGTCAAGCCGATTTAAAAGCCATGGTCGCTTATTCCTCCCTCAGCCACATGGGCGTGGTGCTGTTGGGCATAGCCACTCTGAATCCGGCCGGATTTAGCGGCGCCATCTTGCAAATGACCGCGCACGGCTTGATCGCCGGGGCATTGTTCTTGCTCGTTGGCTTGCTGTACGAGCGTACTTACACCCGTAACATCCAAGATTACAGCTCCTTAGTGCAAGTCATGCCGGGATTCGCGGCCTTGACGACGTTGACCCTGTTGGCCGCGATGGGTTTGCCGGGCTCGGTCGGTTTTATCGCCGAATTGCATACGCTGCTGGGTGGATTGCAGCAATGGGGCGCGCTAATGGCGTTGTTCAGCCTCAGTATTCTGATTAGCGCCGCTTATGCGATGCGGACCATAGGTTTGCTGTTCACCGGCCCGATCAAGCCGCAGATGCGTGAGATCGCCGACTTGAAACCGATGGAGTGGCTGGCTTCCGGCACGCTGGTGGTCGGGATCGTCGGCTTCGGTTTGTTGCCGTCGCCGTTGATCGCTATATCCGACGCCACCGTGGCCCGGATGATAGAGGTGATAGGGGAGCGGTTGCCATGACTGCGCCTGTTCAGCCGCATGGGCCGGAAACGGCCGAACTGCGCGATTATGTGTTGAATGCCATCGCCCATTTGGATCATATCCTGCCGGGGCAGGCGCCGATACACGATTTCGTGCACCACAACACGCTGCACGGCTTTCAGCATTTGCCGTTCGAACAGGCCTTGGCCGAATTTCAGGCGTTAACCGGGATCGATTGCTATTTGCCCGCTACGGAATTTCGCAAGTTTTACGCCCAAGGGCGGATAGACGATAGCGATTTGGATGCCGCGTTACGGCAAGCCGGCATGCTATCGGAACCGGCGCCGTTATTCGTGTTAGGGCAAAAGTCGATAAGCCGGCGCGATTTGTACCGGGCCGGCTTATTGCACGATTTGACGCCGCTGCCGGCCAACCGGTTGTCATGGCAGTTGCAGCAAAAGTTGAGTCATGACCCCGAACAGCAGCAGGTGTGGCAAGCGGTGTTGGCGCTACTCAATCTACAGCCTCCCGATCTGCACCCCGAGCAGTTGTTGGATTTGTCCGACGAGCAGGCGCAAGCGTGGAGCGGCGATAGCGGCGCGCTGTTGTCCGCCGAAATGCAGCGGCGGATTGGCGGCGAAATCGATAGCCTATTCGCGCAAGTCGGGCGGGAATTGACGATGCGCGGCTTGTTGCAGGCATTGACCGGCACGGACGCGCTGGAGCAGGTTCGCCCGCAATTGATCCGCTGGTGCGCTATTGCCCTGGACGAAGGCATGGCGGCTTGGCAGCTGCCGGCGGGCGAGCAGGGCTTGTACTCGGCCTGGTTGGCGTCGGCCGGAACGGACCTGTCCGCGACGTTGCAAGAATTGTCCGGCTGGCGCGATTTGATCGCCGAATTGCCGGCCGATCCCGTAGCCGCTATCGTGCAGCAATTGCAAGCCATGGCGATTCCGTGCGAACGCTGGGAAACCTATCTGCAGCGACTGGCGTTGGAGTTGCCCGGTTGGTCCGGTTTGATCAATTGGCGGCAAACCCATCCGTCTTACCGGCGCGGGGCGGTCGGCGCGCCGCGCTTGGCGGATTATCTGGCGTTACGTCTGGTCTTGGACCGGCTCTACCTGGAGCCGCTGTGCCGAGAGCAATGGCGGCATTCGGCCAGACTGGACAAGTTGCGCGGCTATTTCGACAAAAACCCGGCGGAATTCAGTGTGCGGGTAGCGGTTTTTGCCGGCGAATTGCCTGAATATCTGCAGGAAGCCGGCCAAGCCTTGCTGGCCTCGGCGTCGCCCAAGCAAGCTTGGCAGGAGTTGGCCGAAAGGATTTGGACTTGGCGGCGCAGTCCGTTGGGATCTGCGCAATCGGGCCAACTCGGGGTGTGTGACCACGGCTGGCGCGCATTCGGATTGTGCCGGGCATTAGAGTTGAGCGCTGCGGAAATCGGTCGAATCGCGCCAACCGAGTTGCTGGATTGGCTTAAGACGATCGAACAATTCGATCCGGCTCGGCAGAGTCAGGTTTGGCTGACCGCTTACGAGCGTCATTATCGCCAGCAATTGCTGCAAGCTCTGCATGCCAACCGTGGGCGCGGCCGTTGGGCCAAACGCAACGCCCGGCCGCAGGCGCAGATTATTTTCTGCATGGATGACCGGGAAGAGGGCATTCGCCGCCACTTGGAAGAATTGAATCCGGCGATAGAAACGCTGGGGGCCGCCGGTTTTTTCGGGGTGCCCATGAATTATCGCGGTCTGGACGATAGCCAGGCTACGCCGCTATGTCCGGTGGTAGTGGTTCCGGCGCACGAGGTAAACGAGGCAAGCCAGGCCGGGCAGGAGGTCGCGTTGGCTAAACACCGGCGGGCAAATCTCCGGGTGAAGCGAATTGCCGAAGCGGTGTTCCACGGCTTGCGTCGGCACGTATTGGTCGCTTATCCCTTGCTGCATGCGCTCGCCCCGTTGACGCTGCTGAATCTGCTGCTGAAAGGCGTGGCTCCGGCGCGACAGGCGGCCTTAGTCGATGCGCTGCTCGACCGCTTTGATCCGCAAGTGGCGTCCCGATTGGAGTTCAACGCCAAGGACCCCAGCCTGCCGGCGACGCCGGAGCATCCCCGTCACGGCTTTACCGACCGCGAGCAAGCCGAGCGGGTTGCGGGGTTTTTGCGCAATACCGGTTTGACCTACGGGTTTGCCGAGCTGGTTGTGTTGATGGGGCACGGGTCCATCAGCCAGAACAACCCGCATCTGGCCGCTTACGATTGCGGGGCTTGCAGCGGCCGTCACGGCGGGCCGAATGCGCGCTTGTTCGCGGCGATGGCCAATCGCGCCGAGGTGAGGGCTTTGCTGGCCGAGCGCGGGATTAACATTCCGGCCGATACCTGGTTCGTCGGTGCCGAGCACAATACCGGCAACGAGCAACTGACTTGGTACGACGACGATGCAGTGCCCGGCGCACGCCGCCCGGCACTGCAGCGCTTCCAATCCGAAATGCAGCACGCCCGGCAGATGTCGGCCCACGAGCGCTGCCGGCGTTTGGCCTCCGCGCCGCGCCGTCCCAAGCCGGCGCAGGCCTTGCGGCATTTTTTCGAGCGCACGGCCGATTACTCGCAAGCCCGGCCCGAGCTGGGCCACGCCACCAACGCCTCGGCCTTGGTCGGCCGGCGGGCGCTAAGCCAAGGCGCGTTTTTCGACAGGCGGCTGTTTTTGATTTCCTACGATCCGACTCAAGATCCGGACGGCAGTATTTTGGAAGGCATATTGTTGGCGGTCGGTCCGGTCGGCGCCGGCATTAATCTGGAATACTATTTTTCCACGGTCAATAACGAACGCTTGGGCTGCGGTTCCAAGGTGCCGCACAATCCGACCGGGTTTTTCGCGGTGATGGAGGGTGCGGCCAGCGATTTGCGGACCGGTTTACCGCGGCAAATGATAGAAATTCACGAAGCGATGCGCTTGCAGTTGGTGGTGGAAGCCAAAACCCAGGTGTTGGAACGAATTTACGCCCGTCAAGCCGCCTTGCAAGAGCTGGTTGGCGGCGGTTGGCTGCATCTTAGCGCCATCGATCCGGACGACGGCGCCATCCAGGTGTTCGAACGCGGCCGAGGTTTCGTCGCCTGGCAGCCGCAGCCCGGCGAGTTGCCGGTACGCGCGTCCTCGCCGGATTGCTACCGCGAGGAAACCGGCCCGGTTGCCACTCTGCTGATTCAACAACCTACCGTTTGCTGAGATCGCCATGAACGCTTGGATTGCGTTAATCCCTTTATGTCCTTTTCTGGCTGCGCTAGCTATCGGCGGCTTGCATTTTTTTCGCATCGTTGCCGGCGAGTCGGGCGAACGGGCCAGCAGTGGGCTTGGCGTGGCGGCTTTAAGTTTAAGCGGTTTGTTGTCGGTCGCTTGGTGCTTGGCTTTGTTTTTGGGATGGACGACTGCGGAAACCGTGCATTTCGCCGATTGGCTGCAGTCCGGCAAGGTCAGTATCGCGCTCGCACTGCAAGTTCGCCCGTTCAATTTGGCCGTTGCCGCGCTTTTTAGCGTGTTGCTGTGGCTGGTCATGCGCTTTGCAGTCAACTATTTGCACCGGGAAGCCGGGTTTCACCGCTTCGTGTTTTTGTTGAATCTGTTCGGCGCGGCCATGTTGCTGCTGGTGCTGTCGGCTAATGCGCTGTTTACCTTCGTCGGTTGGGAATTGGCCGGCCTGTGCTCGTATTTGTTGATCGCTTACGCCTACGACAGGCCTATCGCCGCGCACAACGCCACCCGCGTTTTTGTCACCAATCGGGTCGGCGACGGCGGATTTTTGTTGGGTATCGCGCTGGCTTTGGTGTGGCTGGGTAGCGCGGATTGGGCGCAGATCAATGCGCGTAGTGCGGAATTAGCCGCGCAAGACGGCAATCTGTTGGCTTTGTGCTTTGCGTTGGCCGCCTGTGCCAAGTCCGCGCAAGTGCCGTTTACCCCGTGGCTGGCCCGAGCGATGGAAGGACCCACGCCGTCCAGTGCGGTGTTTTATGGTGGAGTCATGATACACGCCGGGGTTTTCTTGTTGATACAGTTGCAAGCCATGTTCGAACACGCCCCGGTCGCCCGGGCGTTGTTGCTGGCGGTAGGCGCTACGACGGCGCTGTACGGCTACTGGGTAGGCTTGGCGCAAACCGACGTCAAAAGCGCCCAAGCCTATGCGGCCGCCGGTCAATTGGGGGTGATGTTTGCCGAATGCGGTCTGGGTTGGTGGGAAGTGGCGACCTGGCACATGGCGGCGCACGCGGTGGTGCGTTGCTATTTGCTGTTGAGCGCGCCTTCGATTTTGCACGTTACCGGTGCCCGTCCGGTCAAGCCGGTACATGCGTCGTTAAACGACTGGCGTTTTGGATTTTTAGCCGCTCTGCAGCGCGGTTGGCTGGAACCGGCGGTGGATGCGGTGCTGGTCAAACCGGTGCAGGGCTTAGGTGCCGACATGCGCTATTTCGACGAACAATGGGTAGACCCGGCGTTGGGGATGCCGGCCCCGACTATCAGGGCGATTTCTTCGCTGGCGCAATGGGAAGAGCGGCGGATGGGCGCAAATTTGGAAAGCGATGAGGACAGTTTTGCGCAAGGCAGCGGCATTGCCGGCAAGTTGGCGCAGTGGAGCGCGGCAGTGTTGAATTGGTTCGAGTACCGCTTCATTTTATCCGGGATAGGGCGCGATTCGGTTCGGTTCGGGCGCCGTTTGGGCAGGGCCGCCAACCGCTTCGAGCGCTTGTTGCTGAAACCGCGTTATTTGTCGTTGTTCGTGTTGATCGTTTTGATGGCCGCGGCGGGGTATCCGGGATGACGACCGATATTGTGTATTGGCCGGCCGCCAGTGCCTTTCCGTTGTTGAGCAGTTTGACCCTGCTGCCGCTGGTTGCGGCGCTGGCGGTCTTGTTGGCCCGCCCGGCCTTAACCTTCAGGATTGCTTTTGGCGGCGCGGTTGCCAACGTGTTGCTGAGTCTGTATTTGCTGAGCGTGTTCGACGCCGACGCGGCCGGCATTCATTTGGCGGAAAGTTGGAATATTTTCGGATTGGCTTATCGCGCCGGGGTGGACGGGACCAACATCTTGTTCGTGCCTTTGGCGGCTATCGTCGGTTTGCTGACCCTGATCTACACCACCATTACCCGCCATGTGCACGATCGGCTGTTCGTGGTGTGCGTGCTGGCATATCAGGGGGTATTGATCGGCGCGTTCGTGGCGCTGAACGTGTTGCAATTTTGGTTTTGGTGCTTGATGGAGTTAGTGCCGGTGGTGTTGCTGACCCTGTCCGCCGGTACCGGCATGCGGCGCAACCAAGTGATTAAAACCGTGCTGCAATATTGGTTGTCCGGCTTGGCGATGAGTTTGGCCGGCTTTCTGCTATTGAGTTTCGGGCTGGCAGACAGCGGTTTGCCCTTGAGTTTCGACTGGCTGACGCTGAAGCACCATCAATTGGCGATTCCGCATGAGACCCTGATTTTCATCCTGTTGTTTTTCGGGTTTGCGGTGCGGATGCCGCTGTTTCCGTTTCACGCCTGGCTGCCGCCCCTGGCCGAGCACGGCACGGCGGCCAGCGCGGCGATTTTTCTGCACGGCTTGAAATTGGGCATTTACGCCGTGATCCGCTTTATCTTGCCTTTGGTGCCCGGTGCTGCGGAGGAGTGGGCGCATTTCGCGCTGGCCTTGGGGTTGATCGGGATTTTCTACGGGGCAGTGTTGGCGCTGATGCAGATCAATATGCGCCGTTTGTTGTCGTTTGCGGTGATCAGCCATACCGGCATGCTGGTCATCGGCATGTTTTCGTTCAACGATTTTGCGTTGGAAGGCAGCATCTTGCTGTCTATCGCTTACGGCTTGGCGACGGCCGGCATGCTGTTCAGCATAGGCTTGATTTACGAACGCACCCGCACCTCGTTCTTGCCGCGCCTAGGCGGTTTGTTCGAAACCAATTCGGCGATTGCGCTGTTGTTTTTGATCTCGGCGCTCAGCACCATGGTGATGCCGGGTACTCCCGGTTTCGATGCGGCGCATTTGTTGATCGAAGGGGTGATAGAAGAACACGGCTGGTTGACCGCCATCGCAATTTTGTTGGGCAACGTATTGGCGGCGGCGTTTTTGTTGTGGGCGTTCCAACGTCTGTTTATCACCCATAGGCGGCGTTTTGCACAGCCTTACAGCAGCATCCATCACCCGGTTTTGCAAGAACGGCTGATTGCGCTGACCGTGTGCGGTTTGTTGATCGCTACCGGTTTTTACACCACCCCCTGGCTCAAATACATCGATCAGGAAGCCAGCGAAATCGGCGAACACTATCCGGAACATCATAGGCACCACAGCAATCTCCCCGACCATGAATAACTTGCCTTTGCTATCAATCTGCGTGTTTTGGCCGCTAGGCGGAGCGTTGCTTCTGGCCGTGTGCAAACCCGAGCGGGCCAAGCCATTGGCGTTGGCGGTCGCGGCGCTGGAGTTGCTGCTGACGCTGGTCGTGGTGGCAGTGTTCGAGCGCGAGCAGGCCGGTTTTCAGCTGCTGGAAGATCGGCTGTGGATAGAGGCTTTGAACGTGCATTATTTGCTGGGCGTGGACGGCATTTCCTTGTTGTTTCTGCCGATGACCGCGTTGTTGACTTTGCTGGCCATAGCCATGGGCTGGCGTTCGGTGACGACGCTGCAACGTTTTCATCTGGCCTTGCTGTTGGCTTTGGAAACGGCGACCTTGGGCATTTTCACCGCACTGGATTTGTTGCTGTTCTTTTTGTTTTGGGAATTGACCCTGCCGCCGCTGTTTTTCCTGATCGGCTTATGGGGCGGCGGGGCGCAACGCCGTTACGCGGCGATGAAATACACCTTATACATGCTGTTCGGCGGAGTGCCCTTGTTATTTGGATTCGCATTGCTGGCATTGCAACATGCGGAACTTACCGGCAGTTTGAGTTTTAGCTTACCGCAGCTTTTGGCTTTGCCCTTGTCCGATTCCCTGCAGCGCTCGATTTTTGCATTGTTGCTGTTGGGATTTGCCGTTAAAGCGCCGTTGCCGCCGTTTCATACCTGGTTGCCGAGCGTAGCCTTCGAAGCGCCCGCCCAGATCACCGCACTGTTGACCGGCTTGAAACTAGGTTTGTACGGTATCGTGCGGTTTGCCATGCCGCTAGCGCCGGACGCCGCCGGCGAGCAGCGCTGGTTGTTGGCGGTTGTCGGGGCGGCGACGCTGATTTATGCCGGCTTGATTGCGTTGCAACAAAGCAATCTGCGCAGGTTGCTGGCCTATGCCGGGGTTAGCCACGTCGGCTTGGTTTTAATGGGGATCGCGGCCAGCAATATGCAAGGTCTGCAGGGTGCATTAATGCAAATGTTGAATTTCGGGGTTGCGGCTGCGGCTTTGATGTTGCTGGCCGGCATGCTTCAGCAGCGCTTGGGCGGTACCGATATTTTGCATCTGGGCGGCTTGGCCAAACCGATGCCACGGTTGGCGACCCTGTTCATATTGTTCAGCTTATCCGCTATCGGCGTGCCGGGAACCAACGGTTTTCCGGCCGAATGGTTGTTGCTATGGGCAACGGTAGAGGCGTTTCCGGTGCTGGCGGTGCCGGTATTGTTTGCCGCAGTGGTCGGAGCGGCCTATAGCTTGGGTTTTATCCGGCGCGGCTTATTCGGGCCGGTGGTGCGCGAAGCTGTGCAGAATGGCGAAGATTTGTTGTCCCGCGAGTTGGCGATATTGGCCGTGCCCGCTTTGTTGGTGCTGTGGTTGGGCTTGTTTCCGCAGCATTTGCTATCGATACAAGCTCCCGCACTGACGGCTTGGACGCATCGTTTGCAGCCGCAGCATACGCAAATTCTCACCGCAACAGCCAAGCCGTTACTTTAACCGTATTCCAATCAGTCTGCCGTTTCGCCAAGGCGGGCTTTAGAAATGCTTTAATAATATCGAATCGATAATATAATGACTGTGCGCGGGTTGAACCGAATGTTTTGCAGTCCGTCTATTTCTTGAATATCAACAAGGAGTTCCTTATGCACGCCCCTGAAAAGCTATTATTGGAAAACAAAGCCTGGTCGGAAGAGATCAGTAAAAAAGACCCCGGTTTTTTCAGCCATCTTGCCGCAGAGCAGCGACCGGATTTTTTATGGATAGGTTGCTCGGATAGCCGGGTGCCGGCGGAAACCGTGGTAAACGCTCAGCCCGGGCAAATTTTCGTGCACCGAAATATTGCCAATCAAATCATTAACACCGATTTCAATTGTTTAAGCGTCTTGCAATATGCGATTTCGGTATTGAAGGTAAAACACATCATCGTTTGCGGGCATTACGGCTGCGGCGGCGTCAAGGCGGCATTACAACCGCAACGGGCGGATCTGGCGATCACCAATAAATGGTTGTTGCACATCAAAGATATTTACCGTTTGCACCAGGACGAATTGGAATACATGCCGGCGGAAAAAAAGATGGACCGCATGATAGAGCTGAACATCATCGAACAAGTGTACCGCTTGGCGCATACTTCCATTGTGCAATACGCCTGGCGGCACGGCCACAAACCCTCTCTGCACGGTTGGGTGTACGGTTTGCACGACGGTTTGTTGAGCGAATTGATCAAACTGGATCATAACGCCCAGATCAGTTCGATCTACCGCTATACCGATTAATGCCAGGTTTGCTACTTAACGGGGATGTGTAATGGATCGGAAAATTAAACATTGGCGTCAAGATCTTCCCGCCAGTATTGTGGTGTTCCTGGTGGCTTTGCCGCTATGTTTGGGGATTGCCCTGGCGTCCGGAGCGCCGCTGTTTGCCGGGGTGATTGCCGGCATTGTCGGCGGCATCGTGGTGTCCTGGGCCAGCGGCTCGCAGCTTAGTGTGTCCGGACCGGCGGCGGGATTGACGGTTATCGTGTTCAATGCCATCGAGACGCTAGGCGGCTACGGGGCGTTTTTGCTCAGCTTGTTCATGGCGGGCGTTTTGCAGCTCGCTTTAGGCTATTTGAAAGCCGGCTTGATAGGGGCGTTTTTTCCGTCTGCGGTGATTAAAGGCATGTTGGCGGCGATAGGCTTGATTTTGATCATCAAGCAAATCCCGCACGCAACCGGTTACGATACCAGCTTCGATGGCGACGAAAGTTATATGCAGGAAACCGCCGCCTCCAGCTTTTCGGAGCTGGTAGAAGCGTTGGAAGGCGTCTCGCCGGGCGCTACCGTAGTCAGTCTGATCGCCTTGTTGATACTGGTGCTATGGGAAAGCCGTCGGATTAAACAAATCGCTTGGTTGAAGCTCATCCCCGGCCCGCTGTTGGCGGTGGTTTGGGGCGTGGCTTATAACGCCTGGGCCTTACAAACGGCACCGGAATGGGCGATTCAAGACAAGCATTTGGTAACCTTGCCGGAATTGGGCAGCGCCACCAACTTTATCAATCAGTTGCAATTACCCGATTTTAGTCAATGGCTGGAGCCCAAGGTCTACAGCATTGCCTTCACGCTGGCCATCATTGCCAGTTTGGAAACCTTGTTAAGTATCGAAGCGGTAGACAAGCTGGACCCCTTTAAACGCGTGGCGCCGACTAACCGCGAACTGAAAGCCCAGGGTTTGGGCAACATGATCTGCGGCTTAATGGGCGGCTTGCCGATTACCGCAGTGATCGTGCGTAGTTCCGCCAACATCAATGCCGGCGGCTGTACCCGCTGGTCCAGTTTTTTCCATGGGGTGTTGCTGTTCGTCAGCGTGATTTTTTTTGCCGAGTTTCTGAATCAAATTCCGTTGGCGTGTTTGGCGGCAATCCTGCTGCAAACCGGCTATAAATTAGCCAAACCTGCATTATTTATAGAGTTTTATCGGCGCGGTTGGAATCAGTTTTTACCGTTCGCGATTACCGTAACGGCAATTTTATTAACCGACTTATTGGTGGGGATTGCGATAGGCATGTGCATCGGCATCTATTTTGTGCTGCGTACTAATTTCCACGAGGCGATGACATTGACGATACACGGCAACCATTGCTTGTTGCGCCTGCATAAAGATGTTTCGTTTCTGAATAAAGCGGTGCTGCGGCAGCATTTGAGCGAGATCCCGAACGACTGCGAATTGTTGATAGACGGCAGCAAAGCCCTGTTTATCGATCAAGACATACTGGAAACCATTTCCGATTTTCTATTGGCCGCGCCGGATCGTGGAATTCAAGTGGAAACTCAAGGGTTCAATCCTTATTGCGTAGTCCCTTAGCCGGGCGGCATATTTGCTTGGCCGGGCGCGCTGTAAGGCTTTAAACCGGTGGCTAGGTATTCGCGCTTGAGCTAGGCTGTGAAGGTTGCACTATTGCCCGTGGCATCGACTTTGCTTTTGCCTTTAAAATACCTGTATTTTTCTGAGGCCCTAAGGCCTTTTGTTCCGGAAGCGTTCATGACCGATTATAAACTGACCCATCTAAAGCAACTCGAAGCCGAAAGTATTCACATCATTCGCGAGGTCGCTGCGGAATTCGAAAAGCCGGTGATGCTGTATTCCATCGGCAAGGATTCGGCAGTGATGCTGCACTTGACCCGCAAGGCGTTTTTTCCCGGCAAGCCGCCGTTTCCGCTGTTGCACGTGGATACCACCTGGAAATTCCGCGAAATGATCGAATTCCGCGACCGGATGGCGAAAGACCTGGGTTGGGATTTGATGGTGCACATTAATGAAGAAGGTGTCGCCCAGGGTATAGGGCCCTTTACCCACGGCAGTAAGAAACACACCGACGTGATGAAAACCGATTCCTTAAAGCAAGCCCTAAACAAATATCAATTCGACGCGGCCTTCGGCGGTGCCCGCCGCGACGAGGAAAAATCCCGCGCCAAGGAACGGGTTTACTCGTTCCGCGACAAAAACCACCGCTGGGATCCGAAAAATCAACGGCCGGAGCTGTGGAACATCTACAACGGCAAGATCGACAAGGGCGAGTCCATCCGCGTCTTCCCGCTGTCCAACTGGACCGAATTGGACATCTGGCAATACATCCACCTGGAAAACATCCCTATCGTACCGTTGTATTTCGCCAAGGAACGCCCGGTCGTCAACAAGGACGGCATGCTGATCATGGTCGACGACGACCGCATGCCGCTTGGGCCTGACGATAAAATTGAAATGAAAATGGTGCGTTTCCGTACCTTGGGCTGCTACCCGCTGACCGGCGCGGTCGAATCCACCGCGACCACCTTGCCGGAAATCATTCAGGAAATGTTGCTGACTACCACGTCCGAACGCCAAGGCCGCTTGATCGACCACGACCAGGCCGGATCGATGGAGCAGAAGAAGCGCGAGGGTTACTTTTAGAGTTAGGCGTCTAATGATTAATAGTGTAGAGCTTAAAAATTTTGGTCCAATTGATGATTTAAGCTGGTCCAATTTGGGAAGAGTTAACTTGGTTATTGGTGGTAATAGCGCGGGTAAAACTTGTCTATTAAAGTCCCTTTATACCGCAATACGAACTTTGGAAGAATACAAAAGGGGTAATGAACCTCGCTCCGCATCGGAGATTTTGGCTTCCAAGCTATACTGGACTTTTCAGCCAGATAACAGAATTGGTGATTTGGTTTCTAAAAACTCAGATCAACCTCTTGACTTTAAGTTTACCGTTGATGACAAGGATTTTTCTTACACATTTGGAAAAGATACTACAAAGGCTATTCCTAGGCTTGAGAATCATGTAGCTCCAAGAGGAGATAGCAATTCTATTTTTTTGCCTGCAAAGGAAGTTCTATCAATTCATAACATAATAATTAAGTCTCGTGAACAAGATAATGCTTATGGATTTGATGATACTTACTATGATTTGGCAAAAGCTCTAAGCCAAGTGCCGAGAAAAGGTGGAAACTCCAAGGAGTTTTCGCAGTCTAGGAAGTCTTTAGAGGATATGTTTGGTGGCAAGGTAGAATACGACCAACCATCGAGTCGTTGGCAATTTAAGAAAGATAACCAGAGGTTTTCAATTGGAGTTACAGCCGAAGGTAGCAAAAAAATAGCCATACTGGATACTTTATTAGGAAACCGCTATTTGTCAGATCGTTCTATAGTTTTCATTGATGAGCCTGAATCAGCACTTCATCCCAAAGCTGTTTCAATTTTGTTGGATATTGTCTCTGCCCTTGCTAGTCGAGGCATCCAATTCTTTATAGCCAGCCATTCTTATTTTGTTGTCAAAAAGTTATTTCTAATAGCTCAACAACAAAAAATTTCAGTTCCGGTTCTATCAAACCAAGAAGGTTGGGTTCAATCGGATTTGTTGAAGGATTTTCCAGACAATCCCATTATTGATGAAGCAACGCGGTTGTTTAAAGAAGAAATAAGCCTGCCAGCCTGATAGTCATGATAACTATATTAAAATCAGGCATGTCATTTGGGCCTTTTTCAGAGGATCATGTGTTTTTTATAGAAAAAAGCCCTGCATTATTGGAACTCAACAAGAGTTCAAATAAAGGTGAAGGCATAGCTATAGCAGAGTTTTTATTAATCAAGTCTGAAAAAAGTAGGAATTATATTTCCATAATAGAAGCAAAGACATCATCGCCTAAGCCTGGCAATACAGAGGACTTTGATAAATATATTGGCGACATAAAGTCAAAGCTAAGCAATAGCCTGCACCTTTTTGTTTCCTATTATTTAAATCGGCATTCATCTGGCTTCAGCGGGTTGCCTAATCAATTCAAAAAGTTTTCACTTCAAAACATCGATTTTGAATTTATTTTAGTAATAAAAACAAGTGAGGATGCTTGGTTGCGCCCTGTGCTTAATAGTCTTAGACCCGCACTTAAGCCATTGATGAAAATTTGGAACATATCGCCAACGGCAATCAAAGTTTTTAATGAAGCAGAAGCCATACGACACCAATTAGCCAATTGAAATCTACTTCGACAAATATTTTAGGAATCCTTAAATGTCCCACCAATCCGACCTCATCGCCACCGACATCAACGCCTACCTGGCGCAACACGAACGTAAAGAGCTACTGCGCTTTTTGACCTGCGGCAACGTCGACGACGGCAAGAGCACGCTGATCGGCCGCCTGCTGCATGACTCGAAAATGATTTACGAAGACCAATTGGCCGCCGTCGCGGCCGACAGCGTCAAATCCGGCACCACCGGCGCCGGCAAGATCGACTTGGCCCTGCTGGTCGACGGCTTGCAGGCCGAGCGCGAGCAAGGCATTACCATCGACGTGGCCTACCGTTATTTCTCGACTTCGACCCGCAAATTCATCATCGCCGACACCCCGGGCCACGAGCAGTACACCCGCAACATGGCCACCGGCGCCTCGACCTGCGATTTGGCGGTGATTCTGATCGACGCCCGTTACGGCGTGCAAACCCAAACCAAACGCCACAGCTTCATTGCTTCGCTGCTGGGCATCAAGCACATCATCGTCGCGGTCAATAAAATGGATTTGGTGGCGTATAGCGAAGCAACCTTCAATCACATCAAGGCCGATTACCTGGCTTTCGTACAATCCTTGGATTTGCACGATATTTATTTCATCCCGATGTCGGCGTTGGATGGCGACAATGTGGTAAACCCCAGCGACAACATGCCCTGGTATAACGGCAAGCCGATGATGGAATTGCTGAATACCATAGAAATCGGCAACGACCACAATTTCGCCGATGCCCGCTTCCCGGTGCAATACGTGAACCGGCCGAATCTGGATTTTCGCGGTTTTTGCGGTACCGTGGCGTCCGGCGTGTTTCGGCAAGGCGACGAAGTGACTGCGCTGCCGTCCGGCAAAACCAGTCATATCAAATCTATCGTGACCTTCGACGGCGAATTGCCGGAGGCCTTTGCCGCCATGGCGGTCACGCTGACTCTGACCGACGAAATCGACATTAGCCGCGGCGACGTCATCGTCGGCAAACACCAAGCCGCGCCTAGCGTGGCGGATAAATTCAAGGCAACCATCGTGTGGATGACCGAACAGCCGATGACGCCCGGACGGCAATATCTGCTGAAATTGGCTAGCCGTAGCGTGTCCGGATCGATTTCGATGATTCATCACCGCATCGATGTGAACACCTTGGAGCACCACGACGCCAACGAATTGAAGTTGAACGAAATCGGCTATTGCACGGTGGCAGTCAATGCCCCTGTAGTATTTGACCCCTATAAATTGAACAAAGCCACCGGTTCGTTCATTGTAATCGACCGCTTGACCAACATTACCGTCGGCGCCGGTATGATAGCCGGCGATGCCAGTGCAGAAGATTGGTCGCCGGTTAGCGCGGAAGAGCGGGCCACCCGTTTCGGCCAAACCGCCGGCGCCATCGTGTTAAGCGGCGCGGCGGCCCAGGACGCAGCCTATCGCTTGGAGCGGAAGTTGTTCGATACCGGTCACGCGGCCACCATTCTGGAAACTGTGAGCGACGAATTGGTAACCGCAGTCAAAAATGCCGGCTTGCTGTGTATTTGCGTGCAAGCAAAACCGGCGCAATACGAGGTGGCTTTCGATTGCAGCGAATACAGCGTCGACGAAATCTATGCAGCACTGAAAAATCGCAGTTTGATCCGCTAAGGGAATTTTCGATAGGAATATAAAAAAGCCGGCGACATGCCGGCTTTTTGTTTGAGGTCACGGTTTTAAGCAAGGCTTATTCAGCCTTGGGCTGTACGTAGCCTTCCGGCATTTCGAAGCCGCCGGAGAACAGAAATTTTTCCCGTTCGACTTCCAGGATTTTCTTGGTCATCGGGTCGAAACTGGCCAGCCGCTGTTCGTTGATAATCATGGTTTGCATCGCCAGCCAATCTTTCCAGGCCTGCTTGGAAACCTGTTCGAAAATGCGCTGACCTTTAGGGCCGGGAAACGGCGGGGCCTCCAAGCCTTCCGCTTCCATACCCAGTTTTACGCATTTAACCATTCTAGCCATAGTAGTCCTCTTTCAGTTGTGTTAACAGGCGCTTGATAGGCGCCGGTAGTCCGAGCGTATCGAAGTCGGCGAATTTATACCAGAGCGCTTGATTTGCTTCCATCACAGCATCAGTAGGGTTTTGTGCCTGAGCGACGACGGGGGTGTAATCCAGATGGTAGTGAGAAAAGCTGTGCCGGTTTTCGGGGAGCAAGCGAATGCGTTGCCTATCTACGCCGTGCGGCCCGGCCCAAGCGGTCAACCGGTCCAGATCGTCGAATTCGGGCAAGCTCCACAAGCCCCCCCAAATGCCGGCCGGCGGGCGCTTGAGCAGCAAGGTACGCTGCCGGCGATCGAGTAATACCAATAAGTAGCTGCGTTTTACCGGTAGGATTTTGCGCGGTTTGGCGGCCGGGTAATCCGCTACCGCGTTTGCGTGATAGGCTGCGCAGCCCGTGGCAACCGGACAGCGCTTGCATTGCGGTTTGCTACGGGTACAGAGTGTGGCGCCCAAGTCCATCATTGCTTGGGTGTAAGCGCCGCAGCGCCGGTTCGGCGTATAGCGTCCGGCGATTTCCCAGAGTTGTGCGGCGACTTTGCTGTTGCCCGGCCAGCCGGGGACGGCGTGAAAGCGACTCAACACGCGTTTGACGTTGCCGTCCAAAATGGGCTGGGATTGTCCGCAAGCGATACTCAAGATTGCGCCGGCCGTCGAGCGGCCTATGCCGGGCAGAGCACTCAGTTCCTCGATGCCGGTCGGAAAGGCGCCACCGTTTGCGGCGATTGCTTTTGCTGTTTTGTGTAAGTTGCGTGCCCGGGCGTAATAACCGAGTCCTGCCCAATACTGCAGAACATGGTCGGTATCGGCGGCGGCCAATGCGGCGATATTGGGAAAACGTTCCATGAAACGCCGGTAATAGCCGATGACGCTGCTTACCTGGGTTTGCTGCAACATGATTTCGGACACCCAAACCCGGTAGGGGTTGATGTCTTGCTGCCACGGCAAGTCTTTGCGGCCGTGCATGTCGAACCAAGCCAGCAAACGCAGTTGAAATTCTTCCGGGCTCATGGTCGGTAACGGGCGCTGTAAAGCTGCGCTCATTCCAAACTCAGGATGAATTCCCACTGCGGTTGGGTGACGGGCATGATGGACAGGCGGTTGCCGCGCCTTACCAGCGCCAAGTCTGCCAGTTCCGGATAGGGTTTCAATTCCTGCAAGCTGATCGTGCGCGCGAGTTTGCGGACGAAACGGACGTCGACCATAAACCAAGTGGGGTTGTCCGCATTGCTTTTCGGATCGAAATATTTGCTGTCGGGGTCGAAGGCGGTGAAATCGGGATAACTTTCCCGGGCTACCTCGGCGATACCGACGATGCCCGGCAAATCGCAGTTGGAGTGATAAAAAAAGATGGGGTCGCCCACTTTCATTTGATCGCGCATCATGTTGCGGGCCTGATAATTTCGCACCCCGTCCCAATGTTCGGTTTGTTTGGGGCGTTGCTGCAAGTCGTCTATGCCGAACGCGTCCGGTTCGGATTTCATTAACCAATAGTTCACGGCGATACCTGTCATGTTTGCTAGGAATTTAGTCGTTGGCTACGATGTCGACCAATAAAATGCGGTCCGCATCCAGGCGTAACGATAGGGTTTTGCACAAAAGCTCGCTACCGAAGTCGCGGTAACGCTCCGAAGTGACGATGCGATGGTTATCCCCAATGGTTTCCAAAGCCAACAGTTGATAAAAATAAGGGCGCCATGACCAGTTGTAGCCGATTTTGCGTGGGTTGGTGAACCATTTGTCCTGTTGGAAATTAAAGTCGGGGGAAAGTTGGTTGCCTTGGTTGTCGCATAAGAAAAAGCGCACGACGCCGCTTTGGGTAAAATTCCAGCTGGCCAATTCGTTCAGGTTGAAATCGCCTTGCAGCGCGTCGGCCAAGCGGTAAATCAGCTGTTTGGTAGCGTTGATGGCGCTGAATTCTTGTTTCAGTTTGCTTAAGGTATTTTTCAAAAATTTGCCGCGCAAGGACACGATGTGCTGCTCGAACAAATTGGAAGGTTTGAATTCCGCACTGGCCGGAGAGAATAAATGCCCTTGCACGAATTGCGCGCCGCAGTTCAAACCGAATAGAAATTCTTCGTCAGTTTCCACCCCTTCGCAAATGATTTGACAGCCGGTGCGTTTTCCTAGCCGGGTCAAGCTGTTTACCAATTCTCCGGCAATGCCGCCCTTGCTGGCTTGTTTGAACAAGCGCATGTCGATTTTGATGATGTCGGGGTGTAGGGTGGTGACGCGTTGCAATTGCGCGGCGCCGCTGCCGAAATCGTCCAACGCGACTCTGAGCCCTTGGTCTCGGTAGCGGCGCACCAGTTCTTTCAGCTTATGCAAATCGACATGTTCCTCGGTGATTTCCACGATAATCCGCTGCCGGTCGATATTCAGTTCTTCCAGCATTTTTAGGGTGGGCGAGGCGTTCAATTGCCTCAGGTTGTTGATCCAGGCCGAAGAAATATTGATGGCCAAATAAGTGCTGTTGTCCAATTCGGCGAACTTTTGCAGGGCTTTCCAGCGCACTTGACGGTCCAGCTCGGTACGTTGTTTGGCGTCTAAATCCGGCGAAGAAAACAGCGCGCCGGCCGATACGATTTTGTTCTGCGCGTTGCGCTGTCGAGCTAAAGCCTCGTAACCGATGATTTTGCCGTTGGCGACGCTGATAATGGGTTGAAAATGCGGGAATAAGTCGAGTTGTGAGTCCATTGTCGGCGAGAGTGTCCTTTAATGCTGCGGCGCGAAACTTGGGGAGTGGCGGTAAGGAAGATCGAAATGCGAAATCAGGCCGTGCATGACTGTTGCCGGCTTGCCGCTCACGAGTCGGCGTGTTGAGAATATGCTGTGCATAGTGGTAATTCGGTTATTGCTATGGGAGGGTATCGCGCGGATTATATGCTCTAATGGCCTAGCCGTTGCAATAGCCGGGGAGGCAATAGGTAATTGCTTTTTTCCGGTTGAATCGCGTCCGATTTTTTGATGCGGCTGGGTCGATCGAATAAGCAGGTGTTTGTGTGCCGTGAACCTTATCGAAGGCGCTCATCCCACTGATAGGTTTTGATTTACCGGGCGATATAGCCGCGTTATGACCGTTACGTGGCGCTTGGGCAATTGAAAGGGGTGATTCCAACGACAGCTTTGCAGATTTCGATACTATCCTGTGCGGTACATCCTTACGGTTTTAGGCGATTTTCAACAATAAACATATCGGAACGGTGCCGGAATTTTGTGCCCCGAGCAAGCTTAAAAACGAGAGGCACTGCGGCGTGCTGCAAGCATTTCCTAGCTGCAGTAGATGGATAAAAAGACCGGTTAGGCTGGTGTGTTTTCACCGGAAATCGGCTTGGCCAGTAATTACGGTGGAGAATTTAAATGAGCGGTAATCCCGTTGAATCGGTAGCGGTACCTACGGTAACGGGCGGCATGCATTTGGCCGATTTATCGAATTTCAAAGCACTGGGCATCGCGTTGGCGATCGGTTTGTTGATAGGCTTGGAACGGGGCTGGCAGATGCGCGACAAGGCCGAAGGCATGCGGGTGGCCGGATTGCGTACTCACGGTTTGTTGGGGCTGTTGGGCGGGGTGTGGGCGCTGATCGCGCAGCAATTGGGCCCTTTGTTACTGGGGCTGGTGTTTTTGAGTTTGTCTTTGATTTTGCTGGTCGCCTACCGCGGCGGGGTAAAACGCTTCGCAGACTTGAGCATTACCGGCAGCGTAGCCTCCTTGCTGACCTTTTCGCTGGGGGCGTTGACCTTAAGCGGACATAGTATGTTGGCGGTGGCCGCGGCAGTCGTGGTGACCTCGTTGCTAGGTTATAAGCCGCTATTGCACGATTGGATAAGCCGGCTGGACCAAGAGGAAGTACACGCCACATTAAAGCTGTTGTTGATTTCCGTGGTAGTGTTGCCGGTATTGCCGAACCGGGACATCGTGTCTTGGGCGCCGGTAAACCTTTACCAAATCTGGTGGATGGTGGTGCTGATCGCCGCGATTTCGTATTTGGGGTATTTTGCGATACGCATCGCCGGCGATAGGCACGGCCCGCTATTGACCGGGATTTGCGGAGGATTGGTTTCTTCCACCGTGGTGACCTTGAATCTGTCGCGTCTGGCTGTGCAGCTACCGGGCTTGCATAACGCGCTGGCGGCCGGTATTTTGACCGCTTGCGCGACCATGCCGGCCCGTATCGTTTTACTGTCGTGGTTGTTCAATAAAGCCTTGTTTCAGTGTTTGTGGCCGGCATTGGTCTTGATGAGCGTGTCCACCTATCTGGCGGCATTCCTGCTATGGCGTTCGGCGGCGGATTATCGAGAGCAACAGGCATTTAAGCTGGAAAATCCGTTTCAATTGGGTACGGCTTTGAAATTCGGTGCCTTGCTGTTGGCCGTTATGTTACTGACTCAATGGATGCGGGATTATTTCGGCGACATGGGTACTTATGTACTGGCGGCGATTTCCGGTATTGCCGATGTGGATGCGATAACCTTGTCGCTGGCGCAAATGGGCAAATCTACGATGCAGACGCAAACTGCCGCTTACGCGATTTTGTTGGCGGTGATCAGCAACACCGGGTTTAAAGTCACGTTGACTTGGGTGCTGGGCGATAGCCGGTTGGCCAGCCTGGTCGGCGGGATTTCAGTGTTGAGCTTGGGATTGGCGGGGTTGGTTTTGGCGGTGCAGTAGCGGGCGTCCGTGCCCGTAGTGTTCGGCGAAAGCCTTAAGGCATGTACATGCCGCCGTTGACGTGCAGTGTTTCGCCGGTAATGTAGGACGCTTGCTCGGATGCCAGGAAGCTGACCGCGTGAGCGATTTCTTCCGGTTGGCCGAGACGGCCGACTGCTATAGCGGAAAGCAGATTTTTCTTGACTTCTCCCGGCAATTCTTTAGTCATGTCGGTATCGATGAAACCCGGGGCCACGGTGTTGACGGTAATGCCGCGCGAACCTATCTCTTTAGCCATGGATTTTGCGAAGCCGACCATGCCGGCCTTGGCCGCCGCGTAGTTGGCCTGTCCGGCGTTGCCGGTGGAGCCGACAACCGACGAAATGTTGATGATGCGGCCGTAACGGGCTTTCATCATGCCGCGCATCACCGCCTTGCTCATGCGGAAGATGGAGGTCAGATTGGTGTTGATGATGTCGTCCCAGTCTTCGTCCTTCATGCGCATCAGCAAGTTGTCGCGGGTAATGCCGGCATTGTTGACCAGGACGGCCGGGGTACCGTAGCTTTCGTCCACCGTTTTGATGAAGACGTCGATGTCGGCAGCATCGGCAACGTTTAATTTAAAGCCTTTACCGTTATCGCCTAGGTAAGCGGAAATAGCGTCTGCGCCGCTGTCGGAAGTGGCTGTGCCCACCACGAAAAATCCGTCGGCCAGCAATCTTTCCGCAATCGCTCGGCCTATGCCACGGCTGGCGCCCGTGACGATGGCAAGTTTCTTATCCATTGTTGGTTAGCTCCAATACTTTTTGTAAAGAATCAGGATCGAACAAACCGTAATGCGCGGCGTCCGGGGCAATACGCTTGTTAAGTCCCATCAACACTTTGCCCGGACCGCACTCGACAAAGCCGGTGACGCCTTGTTCGTGCATGAACTTCACGCTTTCCACCCATCGTACCGGTTTGAACAATTGCTCTGTCAGCGCGACGCGAATGACTTCCGGCGCCCCGTGCGATTTAACGTCGGCGTTGTGTATCAGGGAGACGCTAGGCGGGACGATCGTTATGCTTTGCAATAGCGCGCCAAGTTTTTCTGCAGCCGGCTCCATCAGCAAGCAGTGCGACGGCACGCTGACCGGTAGTTTTACCGCCCGCTTGGCTCCCAGGGCTTTCATGGCCTCTATGGCCCGATCCACCGCGGCGCTATGGCCTGCAATGACCACTTGGCCGGGCGCATTGAAATTGGCGGCTGCGACCACTTCGCCTTGGGCGACTTCGGCGCAGGCATTGACGACTTGGTGGTCTTGCAAGCCTAAAATAGCCGCCATCGCGCCGACGCCTGCCGGCACCGCTTCCTGCATCAAGCGGCCGCGCTCGGCAACCAGTTTAATTGCATCTTCGAAAGCGATAGCCCCGGAACATACCAACGCGGTGTATTCCCCTAGGCTGTGTCCCGCCATCCAGCCTGGCCGGACTGGCGATTGTTGGCACCAAACCCGCCAGGTGGCGACGCCAGCCGCCAGCATGGCGGGTTGAGTGTTCCGAGTTTGATTTAAATCGGCTTCAGGACCTTCGTTGGCCAATTGCCACAAATCGAAGCCCAAGACGTCCGAGGCTTGGACGAAGGTTTCTTTGACCTGAGGAAAGGCATCGGCTAAGGCCGACATCATGCCGATTGATTGCGATCCTTGACCAGGGAATACGAAAGCCAGACTGTAGT
Source organism: Methylomonas sp. HYX-M1 (assembly GCF_040741385.1). Taxonomy (NCBI): domain Bacteria; kingdom Pseudomonadati; phylum Pseudomonadota; class Gammaproteobacteria; order Methylococcales; family Methylococcaceae; genus Methylomonas; species Methylomonas sp. HYX-M1. The sequence goes on along the minus strand of NZ_CP160405.1, from coordinate 3,990,585 downwards.
TTTGCTGATTCATCATTCAATTCAATACTTGAGCAGGGCGGAGCCCCAGGTAAAGCCCGCTCCGAACGCTTCCATCAACACCGTATGACCGGGTTGGATTCTACCGTCCCTGATGCCTTCGTTCAGAGCCAGCAATACCGAGGCTGACGAGGTGTTGCCTTGATTTTCCAAGGTTAGAATAACTTGCTCCATCGACATGCCGAGCTTTTTAGCGGTAGCGGCGATGATGCGGGTGTTGGCCTGGTGGGGCACCAGCCAGTCGATGTCGCTGTGTTGTAAATTGTTGGCTTCCAGGGTTTCGTCGACGATACGGCCCAAGGTGTTGACCGCAACTTTAAACACTTCGTTGCCGCGCATTTTGATGTAAGCCGCTTCTTGTTGTTTTGCAGCTGCCGCGACTTGCGGATTCGGGCAATAAAGCAAGTCTTCGTAACCGCCGTCGGAATGGATGTGAGTCGACAGAATGCCGGGCTGGTCGGAAGCCGCGAGTACTGCGGCGCCGGCACCGTCGCCGAACAAGATGCAGGTGCCTCTATCGCTCCAGTCGACGATACGGGAACAGACTTCGGAGCCTATCACCAGCACGTGTTTGTAGGTGCCTGCGCGTATGTATTGGTCGGCGACGCTCAGGGCGTAAATTGATCCGGAGCAGGCGGCTTGAATGTCGAATGCGGCGCAATTGGTTACGCCCAAGAGTCGTTGCACCAGGCAAGCCGTGCTAGGGTAGACTCTGTCGGGCGTGCCGGTCGCCACCAAAATCAGGTCTATCGATTCGGGCTGTATGCCCGCCATCGCCAAAGCCTGACGAGCGGCGGCCTCCGCCATGGTCGAGGCGCTTTCGTCGTCTGCGGCGATACGGCGGCTTTTGATGCCGGTGCGTTCGTAAATCCACGCATCGGAGGTATCCACCATTTGCGAGATGTCGTCGTTGCTACGTACGGTGGCGGGCAGGTAGCCGCCGGTACCTATGAGTTTACTCCAGCAAGTCATGCGGTTTCCCTAGGGGCCAGTGCGGTTTCCAGCTTGTCGCTGATTTTGCGTAATACGTCTTTTTCAACCTCCACCTCGGCGAGATGGATTGCGGTCTCGAACGCCAAGGCGTCCGCGCCGCCGTGGCTTTTGATGACTAAGCCGCGCAAGCCGACGAAACTGGCGCCGTTGTAGAGACGCGGGTCTATGCTGTCCTTGAATTGCTTCAGCACCGGGTAAGCGATTAAGCCGGCCAGTTTGGTCAGCCAGTTGCGCGCGAAGGTCGCTTTGAGTTTGACGCCTATCATTTTTGCGGCGCCTTCTATGGATTTCAGCGCGATGTTGCCGACGAAACCGTCGGTTACGATCAAGTCCACTTTAACGTTGCCGGCATTGATGGAATTGCCTTCGACATAGCCGATGTAATTCAGGTTGGAGTTTTCCAGCAATTTGGCCGCGGCTTTGACTTGTTCGTTGCCTTTCATGTCTTCTTCGCCGATGTTCAGCAAGCCGACTCTCGGGCGCTCGATGTTTTCGACGGCCTTGACCACTTCTTCGCCCATTACGGCGAATTGGTATAAATGTTCGGCGCTGGAATCTACGTTGCCGCCCAAATCCAACATGTGGGTATGCCCGAAAGTAGAGGGCAGTGTCGAAATAATGGCCGGACGTTCGATGCCCGGAATCATTTTCAACACGAAACGGGCGGTTGCCATCAAGGCGCCGGTGTTGCCGGCGCTGACGCAGGCGTCGGCGCGACCGTCCTTGACCAGATTGATCGCCACTCGCATGGAGGAGTCTTTTTTATTCTTTAAGGCTTTTTGCGGCGCTTCGTCCATTTCGACGACTTGCGAAGCATGCACGATGCTTAATCTGCCCGGAAATTCTTGCAGAGCGCTCGCCAGCATTTCTTGCAATATCGTCTGGTCGCCGACCATGATCAAGTTAAGCCGGGGATTTTTTCGTAAACAGGATAGCGATGCCGGTATCGTCACTTGGGGACCGAAGTCGCCGCCCATGGCATCAATCGAGAGAGTTGAGCTCACACTTAGGACCTAACCCGTGAAGTTAAAGAATAAAAAGGCACATTGTTGACAATGTGCCGTTACGATGAATGTACATAATGTGCATTCGGCCGCTTCCCGCAGGAGATCGGCTCCGATGCGTATCGCGCGGAAACTCTTGCGCCGATGCGAAATGGCGGTTCGGCGCTTAGAGGTTCGCTTTATTCGTCGTCGCTACGGGTGTTGACGATTTGGCGGCCTTTGAAAAATCCGTCCGGCGTCATGTGGTGACGCAGGTGCATTTCGCCGGTCAACGGATCTTGAGAAAGCGTCCTAGCGGTTAACGCGTCGTGGGAACGGCGTTGGCCGCGTCTGGAGCGTGAGACTTTGCTCTTTTGTACTGCCATTTTTACTCTCCGGTTTTTTTAAGATTGGCTAAAACTGAAAATGGATTATGGGTTTGGTCTTGTTTGCTATCGTCGAAATCCGCATCTTTGGAATGACGGCGGACGATGCAGTCATAATCGTGCTTAGGGTAGTCGGGTAACGTCAGCAAAATTTCGTCTTCTATCAACTCATTGAGCGAAATTTTTTCGCCGTTGAACAGCAAGGGCTCGCAATCGATCTCCAATTGATCGGCTTCTTGTAGCGACGAGACCACGGCCAATTTTATCGGTGCATCGATTGCCCATTCCAATTGTTGCAAGCACGATTGACATTCCAGTTGCAGCACGGTTTTGATGTGGCCCGATACCACCGCGTACTTGCCCTGTTTGTCGAATTGCAACTCGACCAGAATATTTCCGCTATTTTCGGAAACGGCGCTCGACAAACGTTCGAGACTGGCTATTTTCAAAGACCCGGACAAAATGCTTCGCCGTTCGGCAAATAGCACAGGATCGATAAATTCAGGAAGTTTGTCTGACATAACTGTACAATCATACAGATTCGCGTTTGTTGCGTCAAACTAACAGATGGTGGGCGGGTATGAATCAGAGCGCGCAGGCGCTTGTCTTGGCGTCGACTTCGGTTTATCGACGAGCATTATTGCAAAAATTGCATGTGGAATTTACCTGTTGTGCCGTTCAGGTGGATGAAACGGCCTTGCCGGGCGAAACGGGGCCGGCGTTGGCGTTAAGACTGTCGATAGCCAAGGCGCAAGCGGCGGCGGCAAACCGGCGCGGTTTAATTATCGGCTCCGATCAAGTCGCGGTTTGCAACGGCGTGTTACTAGGCAAACCCGGAACCGCGGAAGTCGCAGCGGAGCAACTTGCCCGGCAGTCCGGGCAAGTCGTGGCTTTTTACACGGCCGTGTGCGTCCTCGATACTGCAGCGAATCGGCAATTGACCGATTTGGATAGCTGCTATGTGCATTTCAAGCCGCTGAGTGCGGAGCAAATTCGCAGATATTTAGCCGTTGAACAGCCCTTCGACTGCGCCGGCAGCTTCAAATCCGAGGGTTACGGAATTAGTTTGTTCGAACGGATAAACGGCGACGACCCGAATGCCTTGGTCGGGTTGCCGTTGATCAAGCTGTGCGCTTTACTGAATCAATGCGGTTTGCTGATTCCGTGAGGTGGCGACAGTTTGCGGTTGGGCATCAGTTGTTCGAAGATTTCCAGAAATTCGAGCGGCAATTGTTCCATCGCGCTATGTATCCCGCTGATGCTGAGATTTTTAACTTCCAGCGGTAAGGCCGGACTCTCTAATAGAGTTTCTTCGAAATGCCGGCCGTATTCCTTGTCGTCGATCAACCTACTGGCTAAATATACCAAGCTGGCATCCAATCTGAATTCCGCGGCAAAATCCGGTTGCCGGTAATGGCCTATCACTTGGTAGAGCGAGTCCGGTAATTTCCAGGATTTCAACAGTTCGCGGCCGACGTCGGCATGGGTGAAGCCGACGATTTGCCGTTCCGCCTCGGGTAAAAGGCGCCGGTCTTGGCGTATGGTAACCAATACTTGCGAGGATAGCTCCGGGATAGTTTGGTACATCACCAAGGAGCCTATGTCGTGCAGCAATCCGGCCAGAAACATACGTTCCGCGTTAAGAATCGAACATTGTTTGGCCAATAGCCGAGTGACGATGGCGCATTCGACGCTTCTGATCCAAAACAAGGTCATATCGACCAAATCGGTGGAAATTTTGCGAAAACTATCCACCACGCAGGTGGCGACCACTAAGTTGTAAAGTTCTTGGACGCCGATGATGGCTATAGCCCGCGAAATCGTGTCTATCCGGGATTCGAAGCCGTAGAACGAGCTGTTTACCGTTCTAAGCAGTCTGGCCGTTAACGCCGGGTCTTTGCTGATCACGCTACCAATATCCGCCAGGGTGAAGCGGGGATCGTCCATCATTTCGTTAAGCTGAAAATAGATGTCGGGTAAAGTGACTAAATCCTTGATGGTGGCGACGAGCGTTTGTGGGGAACTGGGTTTCACGTTTAGCTTTTTCCGTAAAGTTTCAGCACGTGCTGCACATAGTTTTGAGTTTCGGGGTAGGGGGGAATGGAATAATGGTATTTCATCACCGCGCCTTCGCCCGCGTTATAACCGGCTACCGCCAATTTTAGATTGGAGTCGAACATGGCCAACAAGTCCTTCAGATAGCGGGTGCCGGCGTCTACATTCTGTTCGGCATCGTGGCGGTCGGTCACCCCGTAACGGCGGGCGGTGTCCGGCATCAACTGCATCAAGCCCACCGCGCCGGCTGACGACACTGCGTGCGGGTTATAGGCCGATTCGGCTTGAATCACGGCGTGCAGCAGCTTGGGATCCATCTGGTGCTTGGCTGCGGCTCGGGCAATCAAGTCGTTATATTTGGCTTTATTGCCCGACATGAATTTTAGATCGCGTTTGTAAGTTTTCGGGGGAGTGCGGATGATGAGCCGATAGTACAAGCCTTTTTCCGGACGGTCGGTATAGTAGATGCGACCGTCCGAATCCACCCGCTTGTATATGTCGGCAACCGCGATTGCCGGGAGCAATAGTAGTAATAACGGAGCCCTTTGCCATTTCATCCGTCGTACTCCCCGTGATACTCGTTATTCCAAAGCAACAATTTTTATGGCGTGTGCGGCGCTTAGCGCTTTTTGCCGCGCGGCGTCCGGGTTGTCCGCAGTCGCCAGGGCCACCCCCATGCGGCGGGCTGCAAAAGCCTGCGGCTTGCCGAATAGGCGTATCTCGCTGTCGGCAATCGCCAGCGCTTGGGCCAGGCCTTGATATTGAAGCGCTACGGCGTCGATACCGCCCAAAATTACCGCACTGGCGCCCGCATTTTGCAAATCGGTGCAGACCGGCAAGCCCAAGATAGCCCTGGCGTGCAGATCGAATTCGCTTTGCCGTTGACTGACCATGGTGACCATGCCGGTATCGTGCGGGCGAGGACTGACTTCGCTGAACCAGACTTCGTCATGACGCACGAACAATTCCACCCCGAATAGCCCCAAACCGCCCAAGGCTTGAGTGACCTTGCCGGCAATGGCTTGAGCGGCGGCCAAGGCTTTCGGATTCATGGGCTGCGGTTGCCAGCTTTCCCTGTAATCGCCGTTTTCCTGTACGTGGCCTATCGGCTGGCAAAAATAGGTTTGTACGTTGCCGGCCGGGTCCAGTGCCCGGACGGTTAACAAGGTGATTTCGAACTCGAAATCGATTTTGCCTTCGACGATGACTTTGCCGGTATCGGTGCGCCCGCCGGCTTTGGCATAGTCCCAGGCCGCTTGCAATTGATCCGGGCTTTTCACCATGGATTGGCCTTTGCCGGACGAGGACATGGTCGGCTTGACGAAACAAGGATAGCCTATGCCGGCATCGACAGCGGTCTGAAGTTGGGCGAACGTTTGCGCGAAGGCGTATTTCGAGGTCGGCAAGCCCAGTTCTTCCGCCGCCAGTTGACGTATGCCTTCCCTGTTCATCGTTAGTTGAATGGCGCGCGCATTCGGAACCACGGTGATACCGCCCAGCGCTTCGACTTCGGCTAACGCATCGGTAGCGATAGCCTCGAGCTCGGGGACGATTAGGGCGGGTTTTTCGTCGGCGATCAAGCGTTTAACCGCCTCGGGATCGGTCATGTCGATCACGTGGCTGCGATGGGCGATTTGCATGGCCGGCGCGCCGGGGTAGCGATCCACCGCTATCACTTCCACGCCGAAGCGTTGCAGCGAAATGGCGATTTCTTTACCGAGTTCGCCGCTGCCCAACAGTAATACTTTCGTGGCGGTCGGGCTATTGGGAGTGCCTATGTTCATCTGGATTGGGCTAAATATTGGTCGATGTCCTGCTTGGAGAAGCCGATTTTTTTGGCCACCCGATCGGCGTGGCTAATTCTGGAAATACCGTCTATCAGTTTGAAGGTCGGTTGTTCGTCGGCAAATTCCACTTGTTTGGGAACGGCGATGCCGCGTTTGACGAATACGTCCACCAGCTGATGGTTGTGGGTGATCAGGATAGTGGAGTTGCCTTTGCGGTAAAAGCCGTCCAACACGTCGATGGACGATTGCATTTTCTCTTCAAAAGTAGTGCCTTCCGCCATTTCGTCAAGCACGACCAGGCTTTTTGCACTACTGGCCAGGAAAATATCCCGGGTGCGCTTCAGTTCGGTACCGAAGCGGCCTTCGCCGTCGTCCAGGTGGCTGATTTCCGGGGCTTGGTAGAAAATCCGGTCGGCCACGCTTAAACGTGCCGCTTTAGCGGGCACGTAGCAGCCGATTTGCGCCAATAATTGAATTTGCGTCACCGTTTTGCAAAACGCGGTTTTGCCGCCGCTGTTAGGCCCGGTTACGCAGACCAGGCGCTGCTCGTCCATGGCAAAATCGTTGCCGACGTAGTCCGGGTTTTTATTGCCCAATACCGGGTTTTTGGCTTCGGTCAATTGCAGGCTGTGAGATTCGCCGTCGTGCAGCTCGGGCAACACGGTGTCGCTGCCGTAATTTTCAGCGTATTTGATGAAGGCCAGAAGTTCGTCGAGTTGCCCTAAACCGTCCAGTAGTTCGCCCAAGACTGCCGAGCGGCGAAACCGCTCGCGTAGCGGGATGATGCAATTGTCCCGATCGTAGCCGCCGATGACCGGGATATAGGCCAGCATCAGCGGTAAAAAGAACACCGAAGCGACCGAGATGCCGTCCTTGCTGAATTGGAACATGTCGCTGGGAAAGATTTTCAATACCCCCCAAATCGCCGCGGCGATCAGGCCGAGCAACAGCGGTTTGAACAGGGTGGGGCGAAAAAGAGTAGCCGGCGCGAAGCTGCCTTTTCGCTCTTCTTTGCTCTGGATGCCTTGTTCGCTGTTATAGACCGGGCCCACCATCAGCGAATAGTCGTGGCTGTCGGCAAAACGGCCGATTTTGTCGAACACGCTTTGCAGATAAGGCGATTGCGGTTTGCCGGAATTTTGAATGGCACCGACCAGATTCAGTACGAAGTTGATGCCGCGCCGGTATTGCTTGTAACCGTAACCTTCGATTTGGTTGTCGGCGCGCGCGGTGCCGAAACTGCCTAAAAATTCGCCGAACAGCAGTAAATACAAACGGTGCTCGCCGGGCGCGGCCTGGGCGACGATGTTTTCCACGTTTTCCCGCACTGCCGGGTTGTCGCGGATCTCGCGCACGGCAGCCTGCTTGGCGACAATCTCATTCAGGTCCGCCGGGGGCTGAGTCAGCGAACGGTACAACACGGTTTGCCCGGCGAGGGTGCCGGCGTAGTTGAGATGGTCGAACAGTTCGTCGACCTCTATGGTATTGAAGGCGCTTGGGTCGAGTACGCCTTGGCCGGTGGGGAGCGCTTGGCTTTTTCGCACCACTGGCCATTCGTCGTCGTTCCAGCTTTGTAATACGTTTTGTTGCATGCTCCCCTCCGGTGTCAAAGGCCGCTCTTATTCGGCGGCTAATATTAATTCGGCCATGAGTTCCACGTGGTTGTCGTTGTCGTTCAGAGCCGGAATGTAGCGGTAACTCTTACCGCCGGCGGCTAAGAATAGTTCTTTGTTGGTAATGGCGATTTCCTCCAAGGTTTCCAGACAATCGACCGCGAAGCCGGGGCAAACCACGTCGACTTGACGGACGTCTTGTTTGGGCAATTCCTGTAAAACTTCTACGCAATACGGTTTGAGCCACTCGGCCCGGCCGAAACGCGACTGGAACACCAGACGCCATTGTTTATCCGTCAACTGCAATTCTTCCGCCAGCAAACGCGCAGTGGTTTGGCAATGATAGAAATAGGGGTCGCCCATTTCGGTCAAGGCCGCCGGCAATCCGTGAAACGACATCAGCAGCAAGCCGGCTTGGCCTTGGGTTTGCCAATGCTGGCGAATCGACTCGGCGACGGCTTTGATATAGGCCGGCGTTTGGTGGTAATCGCTGACGAAGCGCAACGACGGTAGGTGGCGCCATTTGCAGAACTCGGCCGCTACCACGTCGAAAACCGCTGCGGTGGTGGTGGAGGAGTATTGCGGATATAGCGGTACAATCACGATGTTTTGCACGCCTTGCTGTTTGAGTTCCTGCAACTTGTCGGCCAAGGCCGGCTTGCCGTAGCGCATCGCGCAATCGATCAACAACTGTTCGTCGCCTATGCGCTTGGCGAGTTTGTCGCTGAGTTGCCGGGTATAGGCCAGCAGCGGCGAGCCTTTGTCGGTCCAGATCGCTCGATAAGCATGGGCCGATTTGCGCGGTCGCAGCGGCAGGATGAACAGGTTCAATATCAGCCACCACAGTGGCCGCGGCAGATTGACTACCCGTGGGTCGCCTAAAAATTCGCGCAGAAATTGGCGAACGTCGCGGGTGCGGGTGCTGGCCGGAGACCCCAAATTGACCAGCAGCACCCCGGTTTTGCGCGCTAAGCTTGCAGCCATACGTTACTTACGGTTGATCAGATTTAAAAACTCGGAGCGGGTGGAAATTTCTTCGCGGAAGATGCCGGTCATGACCGAGGTGGTCATCACCGAATTTTGCTTTTCCACGCCGCGCATCATCATGCACAAATGCTTGGCTTCGACCACAACCGCCACTCCGCGGGCGTTGATGGAGGTTTCCACCGCGTCGGCGATTTGTCTAGTCAGTTGTTCCTGGATTTGCAAGCGGCGCGCGTACATGTCGACGATGCGGGCCAGTTTGGATAAACCCAGTACCCGGCCTTGCGGCAAATAGCCGATATGGCATTTGCCGATAAACGGCAACAAATGGTGTTCGCACAAAGAATACAGTTCGATGTCCTTGACGATCACCATGTCTTCGGTGTCGGCTTCGAAGATGGCGCCGTTCAGTACGTCGTCCAAATTTTTCTCGTAGCCGTTGTTCAAAAATTTGAAGGCTTCGGCCGCCCGTTTCGGGGTATCGCGCAGACCTTCCCGGTTAACGTCCTCGCCGATAGTCTCAATAATTTTGCGGAAATATTCTTCCATTGCCGTCCCCCCTGATGCAAAAAATGGCCCGAGTATACCTCAACCACCGGTAAATTCTAAGGCGCGCAATAGTACCCGCGCGTCGGCTCCCGGCTTGGCGGCGTGTTCGCTGAGATGCCGGCGCCAGGCCCGCGCGCCGTTGGCGCCGTGAAACAGGCCGAGCAGGTGGCGGGCGATGTTGTTCAAGCGCGCACCTTGGGCTAATTGCTGTTCCACGTACGGTATCAGTGCCAATACGACGTCGCGTCGGCTGGGAATCGGGCTGTCGCTGCCGAACAACTCCCGGTCTACCTGGCTGAGAATATAGGGATTGTGATAGGCCTCGCGGCCCAGCATCACCCCGTCCACCGTTTCGAGCAAACTTGTAGCGGTTTGCAGGGTCGTTATGCCGCCGTTGATGACGATTTCCAGATGCGGAAAGTCCCGCTTCAGCTGGGCGACCACGTCGTAGCGCAGCGGCGGAATTTCCCGGTTTTGTTTCGGCGATAGTCCGCTCAACCAGGCCTTGCGGGCGTGTACGATGAAGGTGTTGCAGCCTGCTGCGGACACGGTGGCGATAAAGTCGAGCAACTCGGGGTAGGAGTCTTTGTCGTCTATGCCGATGCGCGATTTGACCGTGACCGGAACCGGCACCGCCTGATGCATCGCTGCGACGCAATCGGCCACTAGCTTGGGTTCGGCCATCAGGCAGGCGCCGAAACGGCCGTTCTGCACCCGGTCGCTGGGGCAGCCTACGTTCAGATTGATTTCGGCGTAGCCGTATTCTGCGCCGATGCGGGCGCAGGCCGCCAAATCGCCGGGATCACTGCCGCCCAGTTGCAGCGCGACCGGTTGTTCTTCGGCATTGAAGCGTAAGTGTCTGGCTGCGTCGCCGCGCAAAATTGCGCCGGTCGTGACCATTTCGCTGTATAGCAGGGCGCGTTTGGATAGCAAGCGAAAAAAGTAACGGCAGTGGCTATCGGTCCAATCCAGCATCGGCGCAACGCAAAAGCGTCGGCTCAAGCCGGGATGGGGCTGCGGGGCGGCGGCCAGGTCGGCCGCCGTTGAGTCTATTGGTTCGAGCATGTTTGAAAGCGGATTGCAGGCAGGCGGAATTTTCCTCAGGACGCGGAGGACGGCGCGGGTTGATCGGGGGATTGCGGATGGTCGGTTTCGTCGCGGTGGGCTTTTTTCAAGGTAGTGCCGGCTGGTTTGAAGGTGTGCAAATCGGCTTCCGATTCCACGCCCTGCGCCGCACAGCCCCAGGATAATTGTTGATCTTGGGTGAAACGTTTGCCCAATTGCCAGGCGATTTGGGCCCGGGCTAACTCGACGCCCAGATAAAAAGCGTGACCGCCGTCGCTTTCCACCCCCAATTTCGGAAACAGCTCGAACGGATCGACGGCGGTGTGGAAACCGTCGCGGTTGAAGACGTGCAAGCCGTCGCGGCTGACTTGAATGCGATAACTGGGGTCCTTGATTTCGGCCGCTATAGCCTCGATTTCGTCGCGCCGGTACGGGAAAGGCGCGGTATCGTGCACAGTCAGCAAGTCCGCCGAAATGTGTTTGGGCAGACTGTCGTGCTGTTTGGCGGCATACATGATGCGGCGGGCCCGGTCGGCCTCGCGGACGGCGCGGCAGGCGTGTTGGCTGACTTCGGTGGCCAGAATGTGGTTGATGTCCAGCTCGGAACAAATGCCGAGCAAAAGAGCATTCATGCCGGCCGTGTCGGCGTGGGTGAGTTCGGTCAAGTTGCCGACGCCCAGCATCATTTCGACTTCCGGATAACGTTGGCGGAATTGGTAGTTGCGCGCTAACGAGGCGGTGAAGCCGAAGTGGATAGGATCCAGAATCGGGTCGACGATGAAGGCGCGGCCTTTGCGCTGTAAACCTTCGATGGCCGTATCCACGCTGGATAAATCCCCGTGCACCTGCGGAATTACTATCGGCGTGGCCGCCACTTCGTCGGCTATCCACAAGCTGCGCTCGGTCAGGCTGAGCAGATAATCGGCCCCGGCCCGGCCGCCGGCCAGCAAATCGGCGTCTTCCAGCGAATCGATGCTGACCGTGAAACCCTCCTGTTTCAGGGTGCGTATGCTGTCGGTCAGATGCGGAAACGGCGTGCCGGGCAGGCAGCCGATGTCGATCACGTCGGCGCCGTTGGCCCGGTAATAATGGGCTCGTTCGACGATGGCCTCCACCGAGATAGTGGGGGCGTCGACGATTTCGGCAAAAATCTTGGTCCGGTAACGGCTTAAATCATAGTGATGTGCGCCCTTACCGAAATAAAGCGGCAGATCCTTGACTTCCTCCGGGCCGCGCTCGACCGGCACGCCGAGTTGTTGCGACAACGCGGCAATGTCGCCGCGGCAACGGCCGGGGATGACGATGCGGGTGGCGCCGTCGGTGTCCTGCAAACGCCGGCCTATCATCTCGGTGGTCATCAAGGCGGCGACTTTTACTCCCATTTCCTTGACCTTGTACAAAAAGTCCGGCTGCATGGCCGCCAGAATTTGCCGCAATTGTTTTTCGGCCAGTTTGCCGGTCAGAAATAAAATGCGTTCCGGTTCGGCGTTCATAAGCCCAAGTGCGCCAGGCGCCGGTCGACCGCGATTTTTAACTCGTCCACGCTTTCCACGACTTCGGTATAGGGAAAGGTTTTGATTTTTTCGGTGGCTTCCAAATCGATGGGGCGCGGATACACCATGACTTTTTTCTTGCCGGGCGCGGTAGTTTCCATTTCCGGCGCCACGTCGCACGGGTAGACGATACTGGGCACACGGCATTTGCCTGCTTGCGAATACAGATTGGTGACCAGCGAGTCGGCGATGCCCAATACGCATTTGGCGATGGTATTGGATGTGCTCGGCGCCATCACGAAGGTATGATAGCGGCCGGTGTAAAACCAGCCTACCGGCGGCGCGGAAGCCGCTTTATCCCGGTATATCGGCAGTCGGTCGCGGATGTCTTTCAGCTCAACGCCGTACATGCGCAGCACTTCTTCGCCGGCTTGGCTGAGGTATAAATCCACGTCGCTAAGGCTGAGCAGGTATTCGAGGCATTCTTCGATATAATGGCCGGAGCCTGTAATCGCCCAGGCGAGTCGTGGTGGTTTCATCGGCAAATTCAACGAGCAAACAGGTGGGCATTATACCCCAGCCGCCATGCCGGACTCGCTTCCTATGCTGTTTGGCGCAAGCCGATTTGCGCAATCGGTGGCGTTCGGCGGTTTGGATTGCGGGTAGTTTCAATTTCGCTGCTGCCGGTCTTGCGTGCCGGTTCGGAAAGTCGCTATGCAGATCAACAATATTCTCGCTTCTACTCCTGCTGCCGGCCAATCGGCCCAAGTCATGGTGTTTACCAGCGGCAAAGGCGGAGTCGGCAAAACCAGCGTCGCCGCCAATGTGGCGACGGCCATCGCCCGCCGCGGCGGGCGGGTCTGTTTGTTCGATGCCGATACCGGTTTGGCCAATATCAACATTCTGTTGGGATTGCGGCCGGAGTTTACCTTGGAGCAGGTGATCGACGGGCAAAAATCCATCCGCGACATCGTGGTTGAAACCCCGCAAGGCGTATCCGTGGTGCCGGGGGCCAGCGGCGTTGAGGCCTTGGCCAATCTCGACTCGGCCGGGTTAAATCGCTTGAGTGCGGCGATGGCGGAACTCGAGGCCGACTACGACTATTTTTTGATCGATACCGCCGCCGGCGTAGCGGACAACGTGCTGAAAATCATCCAGGCGGCGCCCTACACGTTTTTATTGATCACCCAAGAGCCGACCTCGCTGACCGACGCCTTTGCCTTGTTGAAATTATTGCACGGCCGCAGTTACCCGGGGCGGTTGCGGGTGATCGTCAACATGGCCGGCGATTACGCCCAAGCCACCGAAACCTTTCGCCGCTTTGCCGCGGCCGCGGAGAAATATCTGCAGTTGCAAGTGGAATACGGCGGCTTTGTGGCCGATGATGCCGAGGTCGCCAAATCGGTTCTCCGGCAAACGCCTATCGTCGAATCGTTGCCCAATGCGCCGGCCAGCCGGTGCTTATATGCCTTGGCCGATAACATCATGCGTTATCTGGGGGCGGAAGCCGGCGCATCCGGTTGGACGGATTATTGGCGAAGTTTGTTGGCCGAGGTCGAGCTTAGTCCTGCAGCCGCAGCGGTATCCGGCCCGGTGCCGGACGGCAGCGCGAGCGTGGCCGAGAGCCAAACGTTGGAGGCCTTGTGCCGCCGCGTGTTGGCGGCTTTCACAAATTACCGCGGCGACCAGCCGCAACTTCAAGGCTTTTTCGGCGATTTGCTGACGGCGTATGTCGATGCGCTTGGCGTATATCCGCCGGGATTCGAGGCAGTGTTGTTTCGCTGGCTGGAAGCGGAAGATTATGCCGGCTCCAAGTTGCAGGAATTAGTCGCTAATTTGGAAGTGCTGTACATGCTGCGCCATCAGCAGCCGCTGTTTAGTGTGGAAACTCACGCCGCACGCTTGGTTGCGGCGAGCCAAGGTGACGAAGCGCGTTTGCGCGGCTTGATCGGGCAATTGCGTAGCGCCTACCGGCAGGCCTTTAAAACCGAGGTATTCGACGCCAGGCAGGAACTTGTGGACGGCATCGCGCGCGACGACTTTCATGCCGAGGATTTCCAGCAGTTACTGGATGTCTTGTTGTCGGCTTATCGGCGGCGCTTCGGCCAACCGTATAAGGGGCAAAGCGAGCTGCTGCTGGAATTGACCGCCGAAAAACTGCAGGAAATCAACGCCGGCGAGCAAAATCTCAAGCGGCAAATCGACGGCTTGCAACAAAGTGCGGCCGAACTGCGGCAGCAGCGAGAAGCCTTGTTGGCCGCGTTGCAAACCGCGGCGGAGGCCAATCTTACTCCCGACCGGTTGACGAAGGACTGAGGCGATTGACTGCGAAAATATACTCATACTCGCCTGATAGGCGGCCGCTTTTACACTCGGTAGCCGCACAACAAACCGGTGCCGTTCGGGTGCAGTTATTCCCGGCAATCGACTAAGCGCTTTATTCGTTTAAATCGAAAATTTTGATGTGGGTCAGTTTGCTAAAAAAACCGCTGCCGGCGCGGGTGTGCAGCAAATGGTTGGCGACGTTTTCGAACACCGCGATGCTGCGGCTATCGACGGTATAAGTGGGTTTATTGTGCAGTTTTTGTTGTTCCGGCGGCAGGATATCGTGCGGCGATTTTAACGAGGTGTCCAGCGCCAGGCACCAGGTGCGGCCTTCGATGTGCGGTAGCTGGTGTTTGTGCTTCAGATGCGACATATTCATCACCACGTGCAAATCCGGGTCTTCCGGCGCTACTCCGGCCAAGGTATAAGCCAAAAAGCGCAGCTCGGGATTGTGCCAGTCCGGAGCCTGATTGGGCTCGGTACCGTACCAAGCAATGTCGGCAAGGTCGCGCAGCTCCAATTTGTCGCCACTCAGAAAGTTGCGGCGCATCAGCGAATGATGGCGTTTACGCAGTTGAATCATTTGTTGGACGAAGCGGACGATGTCGGTATTTTGCTGGCAATCGTTCCAGTCCAACCAGCTGAGGTCGTTATCTTGACAATAACCGTTGTTGTTGCCTTTCTGGCTGTTCAAGAACTCGTCCCCGGCCAATAACATCGGTACGCCGTGGCTCAGCAGCAATAGCGCGAAGGCGTTTTTAGCTTGTTTGCGGCGCAGGGCCAGGATGGCGCCATTTTGGGTCGGTCCTTCCGCGCCGCAGTTGTAACTGATGTTGTTGTTGCAGCCGTCGCGATTATGTTCGCCGTTGGCGTAATTGTGTTTATCGTTGTAGCTGAACAAATCGTGCAGGGTGAAGCCGTCGTGGCAGGTGATGAAGTTGATGCCGCTGATGGGCAGCCGGCCTTGATGTTGATACAAATCGCTGCTGCCGCAAATGCGGGTAGCCAGTTCGCTGACTACGCCCCCGTCGCCGCGTAAAAACCGGCGGACGGTATCCCGGTACATGCCGTTCCATTCCCCCCAGCGGTAACCCGGAAAGCTGCCGACTTGGTATAAACCGGATGCGTCCCAGGCCTCGGCGATCAATTTGGATTTGGCTAGTTGTTGCGACAGTTCTATGCCCCAGACTACCGGCGGATCTTGCATCACGTGGCCGTCTTCTCCGCGCGACAGCGCGCTGGCCAAATCGAAGCGAAAACCGTCTACGTGCATTTCCCGCACCCAGTATTCCAGCGAACTGATGATGAAATTGCTGACCACCGGATGGTTGGCGTTCACCGTGTTGCCGCAACCTGTGTAGTCGAAGAAAATTCGCCTGTCGTGCTTATCGGTCAGATAAAAACTATTGCCGGTGATGCCTTTGAAATTGATGACCGGTCCTTCCGCGCCGGCCTCCGAGGTGTGGTTGAACACCACGTCCATGATTACGCCGATGCCGGCTTTGTGCAAAGCCTTGACCAAGTCCCGAAATTCGCGGATATGGCTGGCTTGCTCCGGCGTCACGCAATAGCCGGGGTGCGGACTGAAAAAACTGTGCGTGCTGTATCCCCAATAATTGTTCAAACCTAAATCGGCGGTATGCGGCGGTACGTCTTGGCGGTCGAAGGCCATGACAGGCAGTAACTCGACGTGGGTGATGCCCAAATCGCGCAGATAGGGTATTTTTTCGATCAAGCCGGCAAAGGTACCCGGGTGTTTGACTTGAGACGACTCGTGGCGGGTAAAACCGCCCACGTGCAGCTCGTAAACGATGGCTTTTTCGCTGCGAATCGCCAGCGGCGTGTCGCCTTCCCAGTCGTAATCGCTTTCATCCACCACGGCGGCCCGCATTGCGCGGCCACTGTTGTCGCCCGGCAGGCAGGCGGCGGCACGGTTCCACAACTTGTCGCTGACCGCCCTGGCCCAAGGGTCCAGCAGCAATTTGTCGCGGTCGAACCGCAAGCCGGCTTCCCGGGTGGCGCAAGGGCCGTCTATGCGCCAACCGTACCAAACGCCGGGGGGTAGTGCTTCTACGAACACATGCCAGGAAAAAAACGTGTGGTTTTTATGTCTATCGAGCGGGATGACTTGAAAAGGGGTTGCGCTATCGTCCTGCGCGAACAGTAACAGCTCTACCTGAGTGGCATAGCGGCTCATGATCGAGAAATTCACGCCTTCCGCACTGACTAAGGTGCCGTGAGGGTAAGGGCTGCCCGGTCGTAGATGGTATGTAGGGTGCATGGGTTGGGTAGGAAAACGATGGAATGCGGGGATTTTACTGCAAATCAGCGGCTAGGCCCTATCGGCATTTGGCTTTCCGTCCTGTCCGGGCATGGCTACGAGTAAGAATAGGCCTAGGTTTGCCGAGCTTGCCGGCTTTGATCGTCCGGTCTTGGAGAGGCCGAGTACGGGGCATGAGACCGGCCGATGAGCGCTCAATGTGCGGGAGCGATGTGTTGCCGCGATAGTGTTGGTGTCCGGGGGCGACAGCGGGTTTCACCTGTCTGCCCGTTCAAACCCGGTTCGGATTAAGGATGTTGACGATGAAAGTCATTGTGGGAGCGACGCCCTCGTCGCGACGAGGGCGTCGCTCCCACCGAAAAACTTTCATTTGCCGGGATGATGCCGCTTTTTCATGGGCGTTAGACTTATTCAACGCGTTCCACCGCTGTTCGGCCTACGAGCCGAACAGCGATGCGCGGTCATGCCATTAGCCAGAAAAAACCGCCGGTTAAGACAACGAGTTGCGTGGCCACCCATTGGATTTTTTGCCGATTGGGCATGGATTCCCAGGCAAACCGGATGTTGAGTTTGCTTTGCTCGAAAAAACAGTGGCAGCGGTGGCGCCAGCGGTGCAGCATGCGCGGCAAGCGCCGCCAGAAACGGTAAGCCATGCCTGCTCCTACCATGCAATTAAAGTAAAACGTCAGCATTTGCGCAGTGGCTTTATTCAGCTCGAAGCTATGGATCAGCCATTCTTCCAACAAAAACGATTCGATTTCGTAAACCATATGCAAAATGATGGCGATGCCGTGCAGCAACTTGGCTTTCAGATCGAACATGACATCGGGTGAAACCAGTAGACCGATCAATACGATCATTATCGCAATGGTTTTTATCGACGGTTTTTTCATGCGGTTGTCCTCCGGCTCTCGGTGTGTCGTATAAGTTAACCGGGAATATCCTCGGTTGGATTTACTGAAGTTGGCCGATGACCGCTTGGTAATCGACATTGGCCTTGAATAAACCGGCGCCGGCCTCGGCGGCCATAAGCGCGGCGTCTCCGGCAGCGATTTCACGCAAGTTCACGAACAAGATCGTGGTTTCGCCCAAATCGAAACGGGTGCGTTCGCCGTCTTCCAGCATGCGGGCCGCCTGTTGTTGCTCACGGCTGAGCTGTAGACGCTGGCGGGCGGCGTGCAAGGCCGACAATACATCTTTCACTTCCGCTGCGATCCGGTCTTCTGCGCCTTTGCGCTCCCAACGCAGCCGCCGCAAATTGGCCGAGGCGGTTTGCCCGCGGCCGGAAGCGACTCTTTGTTGCAACGGAATATCGACATTGAGACCGACGTAGAGTTCGTCCCGATTGAGCTTGTATTTACCGTCGCCGATGTCTTTGGCACCCAGCACCGATAGGTCGATGCCGGGCGCGCGCTGATTGTCTTGCAACTCCACTTCGGTTTCGCTCTGGCGGATTTGCAAGGCCAGACGTTTGAGTTCCGGCCGTTGCGATAACGCCGTGCCGAGCATGTCGTCGAAAACCTCGCTAATCGGCGGGGCTTGTTCGGGAAAACCGTTAGGTAAGCGTTCGCGGCCCGGCAATTGCGGTTGACCGTCCGCATCGCGCCAGTACAGCGATAATTGAATCGCGCTTTGCTCCAACAGCCGAGTGGCGGCGACCACGCGCTCGCGGCGCTCGATAATCGCCCGCTGATTGTCCAGCGCTTCGAATTCCGGAATGTCGCCGGCCGCCACTCGCTCCAGAATGCCCGCATTGCGTTGTTCGGCGATAGCCAGTAACTTTTCCGCGATGTGCAGGCGCTGTCCCGCCAGCACCCAGTCCCAGTAGCGGTGGCCGGCCATCCGGCGAATATCGATCAGGCTTTGATCGAATTCGTGGCTGGCAATTAGCTTGCCCAATTCCGCCTGTAACAGGCCTGCCCGGCGCCGGTCGATGTCGCGGTTGCGCCAGAGCGGCAGGTTGACGCCGATGCGGGCTTCGCCGTCGGTGGCGGTCAGGCTTTTGCCTTCGTAAACCGGATAATCGCCGCTACCGCGCCGCCATCCGCCGAAGAAGGTCGCGCCCAGGAACGGTGTCGCTTGTTCGAACCCGACGTCGACGTTGCGGTTCTCGTACAAGCCGACGACCGACCATTGGTTTTTAGATTTCAACAAGGTATCGAAGCCGCCTTCGGCTTCCAGCACCCGCCCCTCGGCGGCGTCTTTCAATTGCTCGGATGCCAACAGCCCTGGAAAGGCGCGCAAGGCCGCGGCTTGCACCTCGGCCAAGCTCAGTAGTGCGGGCGGGTCGGCCCGGCTGGTCGGGCAAACCAATAAGACGGCCATCAGCCATGATGTCAAGCGAACCTTCATAATCATTTATCCCGGGTTGCGTCGTTCTGTTTGGCGCCGTCTTTGATGGTTTGCCCGGCAGCGGGTTCCGGCAGCACCAACGGCGGAAAACCGTTGAATATCCGCCACAGCTCGTAACCCAGCGTGACTTGGCTTAGCAACACCCAGCCGTTGACCCGCACGCCTTGGCGCAGAAAACGCGGTTCAGGCCAGGGGATGTCGTCCGGATCGGCGATCACCAGGATGCGAAAGTGGCCCTTGCCGTCGTCGGTGGCATCGATCAGGGCGACGCGTCCGCCGAACGAGCCTACCGAAAATTCCGGCCATCCGCCGAATTGCACGGCCGGATAGCCCTCGAACTGCAGCCGGACGGGGCGGTCGGGCACGATCAGCGGTAAGTCGTTGCCGTCCATCCAAAGTTCTACCGCCCGCTGCTCGCTGTCCGGCACCAAAATCGCCAGGGGCTGTCCGGATTTGACCATTTCGGCGCCGGGATTTGCCAACAAGCGCAGTATGGTGCCGTCGCGCGGCGCGGTAATGCTTTGGGTTTGCTGGCGGGCCAGCCGGGTTTCCAATTTCAGCACGTCGGCACGGACATATTGCTGGTCTTCTACCGCCTTGTTCAAGTCTGACTCGGTCTTTTGGATAGACGCGGCGGTATCGGCGTCGAGTTTGCCCAGGTCGGCTTCCAGCGCCTTGATTTCGCTGCTTGCGGCTCGTAGCGCCGCATCGGCGCGCTCGCTGTCGGCTTGACGCTGTGCGCGTTCCAGTTGCGCCAATTCCAGGGTGCGGCGGGAAGCCAGGCCTTTGTTCTGCAAGTGCTGCTGGCGGTCGAGATTCAGGGCTGCGGTGTGGTGGGCGGCTGTGGCGGCGTCCACTGTTTGCTGAGCGGCTTTGCGGCGTTCGCGAGCCATGGCGATTCGCGCTTCAGCGGCGGCCAGTGCTTGCGGCCGCGCTTGTTGGGCCATGCGTAATTGCTGGCGCAAGGTTTCGACCCGGGCGTCGGTAGCCGCCTGTTTGGCTTGCAAGGCTGCATACTCGGCTTGAATGCGTTGCAATATCAAAGGATCGTTGTCGTTGAGTTCGGCGATGACCTCGCCTTTTTTCACTTGAGTTCCCTCCCGCACCCGCCAGTGGGCTATCCGGCCGTCGACCGGCGCGCCTATGAGTTGTTGGCGTTCGTTCGGCGAGTACGCCACCACCCGGCCGATGCCGCGCACGTTTTGCTGCCAGGGTGTCAGGGCGAGAAAAATCAGTAAACCGACAAACAGCCACGCCATGGAGCGGGCGACGCGTCGGGCAATGCCGGCGGTTTGCGCCTGTTGCAGGGTATCCAGTTCCAACCGGCTCATGACGCGGCTCCGTTGTCGGGTTGTGCGGGAAGCGCCATTACCCGGCCGTTACGAATCTCGATGCGGCGGCGGCAAAAATCCGCGACTGCAGGTTCTTGGCTGACGACGACCAGCGTCCACGGGGCCTGCTCGCTAGTCAGGCTATGCAATATGCCGGGCAGCGCGCGCCGGTCTATACAGTCCGGGACGCGGTCCAGCAATAACAGTTTCGGTTGGCGGCAAACGGCGCGGGCCAGCGTCAACCGTAGCGCTTGTTCCTGATTCAACGGCGCGCCGTTCGCGGCCAGCCGGGTATTCAGACCGTCGGGCAGCGAGAGCACGAAATCCAGTAGCTCAACGGTTGCAAGTGCCTTGCGGCATTGTTGGTTATCGGCATTCCAGCCCAATTTGAGGTTGTCCAGGATGCCGGCTTCGATGATTTCGGCCTCGCGTACCAGCGCGATCCGGTCGCGCAGCCGGAGTAAATTCAACTCCCGCAAATCGTGGCCGTCGATTTCGATGCGGCCGCTAAGCGGCGTGCGCAAGCCGAACAGGCAATCGAGCAGCGTGCCGCGTTCCGCACCAGTGCCTATAAGTAAATGTTCGCCGGGCGTCAAGTGCAGGTCGATGTCGTCCAGGCGATCTAGTGTCGGTAGGCGGGCCACGCTTAGATGGTGTATGTCCACCCGGTACGGCTCGCTGATTTCAAGGATGGCTTCGTCGTTGCCGATTTCTTGCGGCAAGTCTTGTAAATGACCGATTTTGTCCAGGCTGGTCAGCAATTCGTAAAAGTTGTCCAAGGTCTTGCCGAGCCGGGTCAGGCCGTAAATCATGGCGCTGACCACCAGTTCGGCGGCGATCAATTGACCCAGGCTGAGTTGGCGCTCGATGACCATCCAGCCGCCCATGCCCAGTAATAAGGTATTGGCGACGGCATGCAGCGACAGGGCGGCAATGTTTTGCCGGTTAAGAATGCGAAAGTGGCGTTGGCAGGCGTTCAAATAGTCGGTTGCCAAGCGTTCGCTACGTTCGTGGAAAAAGCGCTCCCCGGCCGCGTTGCGAGTCAACAGCGGGTGAGTCGCTATGGTCTCCAGCCAGGCGGCCGCTTCGTATTTGGCTTTGGATTGTTCGATGGCGGTTTTGACCCCCTCCTTACCCAGCACGAATAAAATGAAAGCCAGCATGGCCACCATGAACAAATCGAAGGCCAGCAACATCGGGTGGTAAAACGCCAGCAAGATCATGCCTATCAGGGTTTGCAGCAGATAGCCCAGGGTTTCCAGCAGCATGACGGCGGCGGTCTTTTGCAGCGTGACGACGTCGAAAAAGCGGTTTGCCAATTCCGGCAAGTGTCGGCTATCGTGCAGTTCGAAGCGGGCGTGGGCCAATTGTTGCGCAGCCAAGCCAAAATGCCGCACGAACAAACGGCGCTGCAACATTTCCACAACGTAAAACTGCAAAGCCGCCAGACTGTTGCCGAGCAGCATCAGCACCAACAGGATCAGTGTCAATACCGCCAAAGGCTGCAGCAGGGCGCCGAAAGCAATGGTGTTGACCAAGGCTTGAACGGCTATCGGCGTCGCCAGCGACATCAAGCCTATGGCAATGCCGTATATGATCAAGGTATGTACGTCGTCGCGTTCGACGGCGATCAATTCGCGCAGGCGCTGAAGCGGGGACTGCGAGCTTGCCATTGTGAACTCCTTTGTGTGGGATGGTCAGCGATCGAAACTTTATATATGGGGACAAAACGGACGCTAATGTCCGGACGGGTAGGGCGGCGGTAGCCTGGCAGGGCGGTTTCCGGCTGTACCCGCAAGAGTGCGTTTAACAGGCTGTGTTGGTTGCTGCTGGCAGGGAATATCCATGGGCGCTTGGTCGGTTGCCGTTTCAGGTGATTGTAGCGAAAAATGCCTGGCCGCTCCGGCCGCCGGCGCTATACCGGGGCAGCAAATGGCACGTTGCCTGGGACCGTGGCAGCGGCCTAGGGTTCCGCACGCTTCCGGTTGCCGGTTGCAATTCTGCCCTTGTCTTGCTTAAAGCGGCGACAACAGGTAGAGTTTTCTCCTACCTGCGGCGAGTGATATGAGTCTGTGCTGAACACTTTGAATCAGGAGATTTTCGCGCAACCTTTTAATTGTTTGGCCAATAATGCCGTTTTCGCCTACCCGTTCCCGCCCCCGGGCCGAGCTGTCCCAGCAGGAAATGCGTACCATTAGTCAAGCCATAGGTCGCGAGTTCGCACCGCGTTTTTTTCGGCGCCAGTTAGCGCCGGGGAGCGGTTGCAGTTTTTCGTCCCAAGAATTGCGCGACATCGGTTGCGAAATTAGCCGCGAATTTGCCCCGAACCGTCTCGTCCGTCCGCCCGGTCTGGTGTTGCTGGCCTTGTCGCCGCAGCGTTTGCATGCCTATTGGCAAGCTCCTCAACCCTTGTCGACGGCCATGCCGCAGAGCGCAGAGGCAGCGCAGGAACCGCTGACGCTCAGAGTATTCCCGCATGCCGCGGCAACGGCGGAAAATAGGCTCGAGTCGCCATGGCTCGATCTGGCCGTGGCTCGTAGCGGTTTCCACGCGGACATTCCGCTACCGGATGTCTGGCTGCGAAATGCGGTGAGCGAGTTTAGTGCGGTTCTGGGCGAGACAGCCGCCGACGGGGCTTTCAAACCGTTGCTGGTTTCCAATTCGGCCACGGCGCCGGCCCGGTATTGGGATTCGCTAACCGCATTGCCGCAGGTTTTTTCGCAGTTCATCCTGCCGAATTTGCCCGCAGCCAGTTCCGTTAGCGTCAAGGTATCCCCGGCCGAATCCCACTGAAAAAACAACGATGAATTCAGGTTTGCTTTGTTTCGTTTTGCACGCGCATTTACCCTTTGTGCACCATCCGGAATACGACAGTTTTTTCGAGGAAAACTGGCTGTTCGAAGCGATCACCGAATGTTATCTGCCGTTATTGGCGGTGCTGGACAGGCTGGAGCGGGATAAGGTCAAATGCCGTTTGACCGTGTCGTTGTCGCCGACGCTGACGGCCATGCTGGACAACGCTTTGTTGCGCCAGCGTTATTTAAGGCATTTGGAGCGCCTGATCGAATTGGCGGACAAGGAAGTCGAGCGCACGCGCGGGCAAGCCGAGTTTCACGCTCTGGCGCTAGCTTATCAACAAGGGTTTAGAACGGCCTGGGATAGCTATCGAAACCGCTACCAACAAGACCTATTGGCCGGCTTTCTGCACCATTTTCGTGGCGGACGCCTGGAGTTGATCACCTGCGCGGCGACCCACGGCTTGTTGCCGCTGCTGAACGTAGACCCCGTCGCGGTGCGTCAGCAAGTTTTCCTGGGCGTACACGCTTTTCAAAGCCGTTTCGGCGTCGCGCCTAAAGGTTTCTGGCTGCCGGAATGCGGTTATTATCCTGGCTTGGAGCAGGTGTTGCACGAAGCCGGCGTGGAGTATTTTTTCGTCGATAGCCATGGGCTTTTAGCCGCAAATCCTTGCCCCGGCAGCGGCGTTTACGCGCCGGTGGATTGCGGAAACGGGGTGCAGGCATTCGGCAGAGACCCGGATTGCTCCCGGCAGGTATGGAGTGCACAAACCGGCTATCCCGGGGATGCGAATTATAGGGAGTATTACCGCGACATCGGTTTCGATTTGCCACTGGACTATATCGGCCCGTATATTTTGGACGGAGCGACGCGTATCGACACGGGCATCAAATATTACGCGGTTAGCGAGGCCGGCGCTCAGAAACGGCCGTACCGGCCGGACGCGGCCAGCCGGCAAGCGCAACGGCACGCCGAGGATTTCACGCTCAAGCGGCAACGGCAGGCCGCGGCATTGCAGGCCGAAATGCCGACTGCGCCTATCATGGTGGCGCCCTACGATGCCGAGTTGTTCGGTCATTGGTGGTACGAAGGTCCGCAGTGGCTGGAAGCGGTTTTGCGCCTGGCGGCCGCGGAAGCTAGCGGCATAGAAACGGTCACCGGCGGCGATTATTTGGCGCGCTATCCGCACGCCTTTAAGGCCGTACCGGCCGCATCGACCTGGGGCGATCGGGGGTATTCGGAATATTGGCTGAACGACAGCAACGAGTGGATTTACCCATTGTTGCACAAAGCCAGTGCCGACATGGCCAAGTTAGTTGGCGATTTGGCCCGGCTGCAAGTGAACGAACTGCAGCAGCGGGCCTTGAATCAGGCCTTGCGTTCGCTGCTGTTGGCACAGGCTTCGGATTGGCCGTTTATCATGAAATCCGGTACGACTGAAGACTACGCGCGTAAACGGGTTAGCGACCATTTGGCCCGCTTTAATTATTTGCACGATTGCTTACGCAAAAACCGGATAGACGAGCGTTATTTGAGCGCGCTGGAAATCATGGACGATATTTTTCCGACTATCGATTTTCGCGATTACCGGTCGGCCGATTGAACAGGAGTAAGCCATGGCAGCCATAGAATTGCTGGCGGTGGAAAATAGCTTAAGCCGAAGCAAGCAAGCCCAATATCAGGTGCTGCAGTTTTGGTTGGTCGTCGAAAACAGGGGTTACGATAAACAGGTCGAAGTGTACTGGGCCGGCCGGGACGGCGTCTGGCAAACCCTGTCGGCCGCTTATCAGGCACGGCGCGGCGACGGGCGCGAATATTGGCTGGCGCGGGTCAGTATCAGCAACCGCTCCGGATTAGCCTTGCCGGGTGCCGTCAATTTCGCCTTGCGGCTTCGCTACGACGGTGGCGAAATCTGGGACAACAACGGCGGATGGAACTATCACGCGCCGGCACGTAGCGGCGTGGCATTGGCAGCCGGCTTGGCCGTACAAAACCTGGCGATCAAACAGCGCTTGGAGGCCGGACAACACTATTTGCAGATCAAAGTCGCCACCCGCCCGGCCCAGGCCGCCGACAAAGTGGTGATTCACTGGAGCGACGACAATTGGCGCACCAGTCGACAAACCGCCTGCCGGCGCAACCGGCGGGCCAAGCAACATACCGCGCAGATCTGGACGGCACGCTTGCCGGTGGAGCAGGCGTTCGCGCTGGAGTACTGCCTGTGTTACCGCAGCAAGCTCGGCGAAGTTTGGGACAACAACCACGGCAAAAATTATCGGCTCAGCCGCGAGCCGCTACGGGTTTTAATCTTGAATCTGCATTGCTATCAGGAAGACAGGCAGGACGTCAAACTCAGCCAAATCGCCAAAGCCATAGACGAACAAGCCGTGGACGTGGTGTGTTTTCAGGAAGTGGCCGAACATTGGAATCACGGCCACGGCGATTGGGCCTCCAACTCCGCCAACATCATCAACCGGCGTTTACGGCGGCCCATGCATATCCACACCGATTGGTCGCACTTGGGCTTCGACAAATACCGCGAAGGGGTGGCGATTTTAAGCCGCTATCCCTTTCGGCAGGCCCGGTCCCGCTACGTGTCCGATAGTCAAGACCCTTACAGCATCCATGCGCGCAAAGTGGTGATGGCGCAACTGGATATTCCGTATATGGGCGTCGTCAATGTGTATTCCGCCCATTTGAGCTGGTGGGAAGACGGCTTTCAACACCAATTCGAGCGCCTGTGCGCCTGGGCCGATAGCCAGTTGGGCGGCGAGGTCAAAACCACCTTGTTATGCGGCGATTTCAACGTTGCCGCGGGTTCTGCGGGTTATCGCCTGGTGGTGGACGGCCGCCGCTACGAAGACCAGTATTTGGCGGCCAATCAAATCGGCTTGTTCGAAAAAATATTCCGGGTCAACGACGCGCATTGGCAGCATTTATTGGCCGATGATTACCGTATCGACTACATCTTCATGAACAAATCCGGCGACTTGAGGGTGACGTCGGCTCGGGTATTGTTTACCGATTGGGATTACGGCCGAGTGTCCGACCATTGCGGCTATTTGATGAGTTTCGAACCGAAGTGACCGTGTAGGCAAGCTAAATCGGCACGGTTAACCGGCCTTATCAATACGACGCGGCCCGGCTGCGGAGCACTCACCTGTCGGGTACGCCGATCTTCACAACGCCTTGGATTAGCGGGTGGCCAAATTGACGGTCAACGGCCCTCGGATGCGTCTACGACGCAGCCGAAGAAGAGATAACAGTGTGGGGTGTAATTTTGAAAGACCTGATCCCTATGTGCGAGCGGTCGGCATCGTCTCAGATGTAGGGTACGCGGTTACCCTACATGGCTAAGGGGTTTATCTGGAATCCGAACCCTAACAAGGATCTGATTTGATAGGCAAGGTCGGTCGAGGCAAACACCGTAGGGCGGATAAGCGGAGCGCCATCCGCCATTTGAAAACATTTCAATCACCCAATTCACCTACCTCGAAAGCTTCGGAAATATCGCCAGTCCATTCCAAGGGATAAATGCCGGCAGCGACCAAGCGATGAAAACTGGAATAAGGCCAGTCTTTGACCGTGCGCACCCAACCGTGCTTTACCGGATTGTAATGAATATAATCCATGTGAGCCGCATAATCGGCGTCATCGATAATGGTGTGCTCCCAAAAACGCCGTTGCCAAATGCCGCGTTCGTGACGTTTGATTCTGATTTGGGAGCGATATTCGATTTTTGGGAGTGCTTTTGAAAAAGCTTTTTTGATAGCTCGCCATCGATTGGAGTATTGATCATCACCAGATGGCAATGTCCAAATGGCGTGCATGTGATCCGGCAAAACAACCCAGGCGTCGATATGAAAGGGCTGTTGTTGCCGAGTTGCGCGGACCGCTTCCCGTAATTCGGCAATATGCTCGATCAACAATGCCGATTTTCGCTCAAGCAAATTAACCGTGAAAAAATAAGTCCCGCCCGGAATGCGATTGCGTCGATAGTTTGGCATGGAACAAGTTTATTTCATTCGGCGGATGACGCAAGCTTATCCGCCCTACGGCCCTTGATTTTGAATCCGGGGCAGACGCGAAGGCAGGCCAAGGGCAATAAGCCGGCGACGCCGCAGACCGAAAAGCCGGAACCCGCCGCCACGCGGGCGGCGGACAAGACCAAGGGGTTTGTGTGGAATCCGAACCCTAACAAGGAGGATTTGATTTGATGAGCAAGGCCGGTTGAGGTAAAGACCGTAGGGCGGATGCCCGCAGGGTGATCCGCCAAAAAACGCCCGAAAAACCAACACCGTTAAACCGAACCGGATACTCCGAACGCTTCCGGTACAATTAACCGTATGACATTCGGCTGAACCGCGATGCGTTCCGCCTTACGGCCTTACGACACGTCACCATGCGATTCATCCGCCGTACGGCCGTCCGCCTTACGGCCTTGATAAAAAAAGAATCGTTACAGCGTGACATTGAGGCAATGGAGCGGGAAAAACAACAGCGCTTGGGACAAGACGCGGCAGCAACCGATCAAGGGCCTTCGGCGGCTGATAGTCCTGTCGGCAAGGTTAAAACCTTGACGGTGAATAGAGGGCTTGGGCAATCCATGCGCATGTAGGGCTAGCAGTCGGCGGAACCTGTGGCCGGTTCCGCCTGACGGGAAGCCCCCATTAGCTGAACTGGGGTTGTTTCGCCAAATTTTTGAATTTTTCAATAAAACTGTTGATATCAATTATTGTCTTTTTCGCGATAGCTTCACTTTTCTGCATAACAACCATTTCTCCTTCATCAAGTTTATGGCCTTTCGAATTAAGGAATCCGTGATTTGCGTAAGATTCCGCATCTTGAAAATACAAATAACCTTCTTCGGTTGGTAGCTTGTCTTTTAATTCGTACGCATTACCAAGATATACGACAGTATCCACTTTTGGGTAAAGGAAATCATAATCGAAATATGAAAGCTGAAAGTAACATTTCCTTGAAACGTAAGTAGTTGTATTACTAACAGTATCCATTATATTTTCCTCATAAGGTTTAATTTTATATCCTTATGTCTAATATCCATTTTTTGAATATTAAACAGGCTTATTACGATATTCAAAACTTACGGAATTATTGGCACTAGCACTGGCACTGGTAACCTTAGGAGCGGTAACGGCTTTATTGGAATAATTACCGGATTTGGTTCATTCTCAATAGGATTAACATCATCCCCCTTACATTCACACAATGTTTCCACTTTGTCTTCAGTCAGTTGCGTTCCATCAGATGTTATGCACTTGATCTTAGGTGTGATGCGTACTACGCAACGCTCTACGTTGTCGGCACTACCGCATTTTTTTGCACATTGCTCCAAGTCGGCCGCATCACAATCAAAATACGATGACTGTGGAAGCTTATTATTTTTCTTAGCAAGCCCCAATGGATCAATCCAATTAACCGGATTATTCTCAACATAGGTGTAGGTATTAATGCCCCCAGCCAACCCAATCGGATCGCTCTGGATATACCGGCCCAGCGCCGGGTCGTAATTTCGGTGGACATTGTAATGCTTTCCCGTTTCCGTATCGTAATACTGCCCAGGGAAGCGCAGGTTAAAGGCCAAGTGGTTGCCGTCACCATCCGGGTCGTCGTTGGCTGCCGTTTCACCGAACGGTGCGCCTTGCCATTGCCAAATCAGGGTATTGCTGCTGGGGTCGGTGATTTTTCTCGGCGTACCCAGGTGGTCGGTATGGATGTAACCGGCTAAGGCAACACTGCCGTTGCTTTGCGATTTGAGTAGCGCGACCGGGATGTCGTCCAGCCAAATCGTTTCGGTTAACCGGCTTTCGCTATAATCGCCGATCGTCCGTCCGGCTTCGTCGTAGACGAATACCGAGGGGCCGTTCACCGTCAATTTGGCCACCCGCTGATCCAGAGCGTTGTGAAGGTACACACTAATCGGCGTACCCGACAGGTGAGCGCCCAGCAGCCGGCCGCTGTTGTCGTACACAAACCCGAGCGATCCTTCATTGAGCAAATGGCCGGCCGCGTCGTATTGGTAACTGCGGTTAATCGTGCCAGTCTGGCTGTCCAAGCGATGGTTGTTGGCGCCATAGCCGTATTGCGTCAGGCCGGATGGCTCGCTTTTACTCAGGCGGTTGCCGACGGCGTCGTAAGCAAAGGTTTGCCGGCCCAATTACCCAAGGCGTCGGTGACGCGATCCATGTCGTCGTAACCGAAGGTTTGTACCTCGGCGCCGCTCGATGCGGATTCCAAGCGGTCGGCATCGTCCCAGGTCAAGTTAACCGCCGCCGTCGGCCCGCTGTCGTTAGCGGTTAGCCGGCCATCCAAGTCATAGCCTCGATACGCGGATTGGCCGTTGCTCCAGGTCCAGCTTTTAACCGGGCCGAAAGGCTCGTAACCGATATCTGTCAACAACGGTTGGCCGTTTAGCGACAAATCGCTAATCCGGTTGTTCGCATAGCCGTATCCGATGGTTTGCCCGGTCGGTGTGGTCATCGATGTCAAATGTCCATCGGCATCGTATGCGTAGGCGATCGATAGGGTTGAACTGCCTACCGTTTGCGTTTTATTGACGACGCGGCCATGAAGATCATATTGGTATTCGGTGGTGTTGGCGAAATCGGTAAGTTGGCACAGGCGGCCAATGCCATTGTTACAGTTATCCCAGATATAGGTTTTGTTCTGGTCGTCGCCGGCCTCGATCGACACTATGCGGTTTAAGGCATCGTAGGCGTAATTGACCGCCAACCCTCGGGCATCGGTACGGATTTTTAGATTGCCGGCTTCGTCGTAGGCGTAGCTTGTGGTCCCCCGGTCGGCCGAGACTTCTTGAATCACTTCGCCGAAGCCGTTTCGAGTATAGCTGGTGGTTTGATTCGACGGATCGGTCAGGCCGATCACACGGTTTTGTCCGTCGTAGCTATAGTGGGTCGTGCCGCCGAGCGGGTCCACGACGTCGGCCAGGCGGTTCAAGGCATCGTAGGTTTGGTGAATGCTGCGATTCAGCGGCTGTAAGTTCGCGGTGCGATTGCCTTCGGCATCGTATTCGTAATCGGTGACCCTACCCGCGCTGCTGCCTAAATCTTGCTGCAATCGGTTCAGAATGTCGTAGGCGCGCGAACGGGTACGAACCAACTGCTGACCGGGATCGAAGACATCTTCGCCGGTGCGATTGCCCATCGCGTCTAAGGTATAAGTGATTTTGTTGCCTTGACCATCCTCTACGCCGGTCAGCGCTGGCGGAAGACACCGGCCTGAATCGGGAAAGCCTGTATAAAGCCTTGTCCGGAAAGACTTAATCTAAATGGGATACTGTGCAGCGGATTATCAAAGCGCTGCATATGAGCGTTCACGGGCGGCATGACAGGCCGCTTGGGTGCGATCAGCGTTGCGTAATCGTGCGAATGTTTCGATTTCCGTTCCGTCAGAGACTGAAAGCGTGCGGTGAGATTGTTCAGCGCATGGTTTGTGGTATTTCTATCCATGACGGCGGCCTCGCTTCTTCAAGTTGCCGGGATTGCAGCCATGATTCAGAAGGTTGTGCGGGATAGGCATGGTTCCGGCTAAGGCCTGCTCCTGCGGAATCATATCGAACGGGCGATGACACTATTTTCGCCAGGCGGGTTCGAAGCGCTTGTGAGTGAGATCCTACCCGCCTGGTGACGACGCCTCGACGAATGCGCAAAGTAGTTTTATCCGCAACGTTGGCGGGCGATGGCTTCCAGCATTTCCGCGGGTCCCGGTTTGCCGAATAAATAGCCTTGGTAGGCGTCGCAGCCTAATTCCGCCAGGGCGTTGAATTGGGTTAGGGTTTCCACCCCTTCGGCAATCACCTGCAGGCGCAGGCTGTTGCCCATGCCGATGATGGCGCTGACGATGGCGTAATCGTCTTGATCGGCCGGGATGTCGCGCACGAAGCTTTGATCGATTTTTATTTGATCCAGGGGCAGGCGTTTTAAATTGGTCAAGGACGAATAGCCGGTGCCGAAATCGTCCATCGAAAAACTGACGCCCAGCGCTTTGATTTTATGCATGGTGCTGATGGCCGATTCTATGTTGCCCAATACCGCGCTTTCGGTTAATTCCAGTTTCAACAAGGTCGGGTTGGCCCCCGTTTGCTCCAGAATGTCCTTGACCATTTGTTCCAAACCCGGATCGAGCAGTTGCCGGGCGCTGATGTTGACGGCCAGAACCAATTGGCGGGTGGCGGGGTCTTGCGACCAGGCCACCAGCTGCCGGCAGGCGGTAGTCAGTATCCAATGGCCTATGGCCAGGATGATGGTGCTGTTTTCCGCGATTGGAATGAATAGGGCCGGGGATATGAGCGCTTGTTGGGGCGGTTGCCAGCGTATCAGCGCTTCGGCGCCCAGCAGTTTGCCGTCGCTGGCGACTTGGGGTTGGTAAAACAGGAGTAAGTGCCCGTCCCGCAAGGCCAAACGCAGTCCGGATTCGATGCGGGTGCGGGTCAGCAGGGTTTCCTGCATCGACATTTCGAAGAAACGGAAATTGTCTCGCCCGGATTGTTTGGCTTGATACAGCGCCAGTTCCGCTTGTTTCAGCAATTTTTCCGGCGACTGAGAATCGTGATCGTGAAACAAGGTGATGCCTATACTGGCGGTAATCTGCAATTCCAGGCCGTCTATCCACAAGGGCTGGTTGATGGCGTCGCGCATTTTACCGACGACGGAATCGCAGGCGGCGGCGGCCGTGAGCAAATCGCTGCCGGGTTCGTCCAGCAGCACCAGGAATTCGTCCCCTCCCGGCCGCGAGACACTGTCGCCGCCCCTCAGTTGCTGTTGGATGCGTTTGCCGATGTCGATCAATAAGTTATCGCCGGTTTCGTGGCCGTGGCTGTCGTTGATGTCGTGGAAGCGGTCCAGGTCTATCAGCAACAAGGCGCCGTAACCGCCGCTACGATGAGCGCCCAACAAGGCTTGATGCAGCCTGTCGAAGAATAGCCGCCGGTTCGGTAAGCCGGTCAGGTGATCGTACATGGCCAGTTCCAGGATTTTCCGTTGCGCCACCCGGGGTTCGCTAATGCTGGATAAGCTGGCTACGTAGTGGGAGATTCGGCCGTTGCGGTCGTTCACGGAGGAGATGGACAACCACAACATGTCGATCGCTCCGTCTTTGCTACGGCTGCGCACTTCGCCCTCCCAGCGCCCTTCGTGACGCAAGGATTGCAAGATGACGCGATTCAGGTTCTCGTCGATGTGGCCGTTTTGCAGGGTCAAGGAATGTTTGCCTATGGTTTCCGCGCTAGTCAGGCCGGTAATGGTCGAAAACGCCTGATTGACTTGCAAGATGGTGCCGGTTGCGTCGGTGACCACCATACCGTCTTGCGACTCGAATGCAACCGCGGCGATACGCAGTTGCCGTTCGGCCGATTTGGCTTCCGATATGTCCTGAGCATGGCCGTGCCAGAGTATGCCGCCGTCGGCTATACGGTGCGGACGGGCATGGCATTCGATCCAGCGCTCGCCGCGTATCGGATGGTGCATGCGCCACTGCGTGCTCAGCGGCGTTAAGCCTTGCGCGGAAACTTGCATGGCGCTTAGAAAAGCCGTTGCGTCGTCCGGATGGATCTGGGCCAGCAAGCCGGCGGCGTCGTTTTGCACTTGTTCCGGTGTCATACCGAACAGGTCTTCGATGGCCGAACTTGCGAACGGTAGGCTGAGTTGGCCGTCTTGTCGGCGTTGCATCGAAAAAATCAGGCCGGGTACGGTTGCCGCGACGGTGGCCAGTTGGTCCACCAGTTCCAGGCGTTCGCGCAGCAAATCGTTGCGCTCTTTAACCCGCAGCAGATTGCCTATGCGTATGCTGAGTTCGTCCCGGTCCACCGGCCGGTACAGGTAGTCGTCCGCACCGGCGGCCAAGGCTTGCAGGCAAGCGGCCCGGTCGGCGCTGGCGGTTAGCATGATGATGGGAATGTCCGTGGTAGTCGGATCGGCTTTTAATATTCTGACAATGTCGATGCCGGTCATGTCCGGCAGTATGATGTCCAACAGCAACAGATCGGGCGCCCAGCTGCGGCATAGCTGCAACGCGGCGTTACCGTTAGCGGCGCCGCGGCAGTCGTGGCCGGCGGTTTTGACGAACATCTCCAGGATTTTGATGTTGCGGGGGTCGTCGTCCACCAATAGCAGGCGTTTCGGCGGACCGGACAGTTTATACATGGCTATACCTTCTGTTTACAGCTGTTGCGCCCTGATACCGAACACTTGATTGCGGCCGTTCAATTTCGCTTTGTACAACGCGGCGTCGGCTCTTTTCAGCAGGGATTCCGCGGTGTCGCCGGGGCGGTAAGTGGTGACGCCGAGGCTTACCGTCACGGTATGGTTGCTGATGGCTTGCAAGCTGTTGTGCGCCATCTCGCACCTTACGCGTTCGGCAATTTGCAACAGCTGGTCGTGATGGGTGTTGGGCATGATCAAGCAGAATTCTTCTCCGCCGTAACGCGCCAGATAGTCGGACGCGCGTAATTGCCGTTGCACTAATTTGGCGATATGTTTCAGCACCTGGTCGCCGACCACATGGCCGTATTGGTCGTTTACGTATTTGAAATGATCGATGTCCAGCATTGCCACGCCCAGCGACTTACCGGGATAGCGGCTCAATTCGCCGGTGCGGTGCGCGAGGTCGGCGTCCAAGTAACGGCGATTCAGCGCGCCGGTCAAGGCGTCGGTAATCGTGTCTATGCAAAGCCTTTCGTATTCGCGTTTGATTTGCTGCAAGGTTTCGGCGCGGCGCAAGGCGGCCTTGCTACGCGCGACCAATTCGTCGCTGTTGACCGGTTTGCTTAAATAATCGTCGGCGCCTTGCGCCAGACAATCGAGTTTTTGTTGCGGTTCGCAGTCCGCAGCGATTTCCAGAATCGGAATGTCTTGCAAGCCGGGCGTCCGTTTTAAAGAGCGTAGCAATTGCAGGTTGCTATTTTCCGGCAAGTCCAGGCCGAGTATGATCAAGCCCGGTAGAATTTGCGTCAAAACTTCCCAAAGCTCCGCTTCGCTTTCCGCTATGAACACGTAAAAACCGGCTTGTTCCAAGACCCCGGTCAATAGTTTGGCCAGGGCAGGGTCGTTTTCGGCGAGCAGTATGCTGTCCATGTCCGGAAAGTCGTTTTCGGCCGGTAGTTTCAATAAGCGGCGGCCGACCTCGGTGCGGGTGCGCAGTTCGCGGTGCATATTGGCCAGCCGGCTCATGGAACGTACCCTAATCCGCAATTCGTCGACGTGCACCGGTTTGCTTAAGAATTCGTCGGCACCCGCCTCCAAACCCTTGGTACGGTTTTCGCTGCCGTCCAACGCGGTCAGCAATATCACCGGGATATCGCGGGTCGATTCGTCGGCTTTCAGGCGGCGGGTTACTTCGAAGCCGTCCAAATCGGGCATCATCACGTCCAATAAAATCACGTCCGGTAATTTTGACTTGGCGATGTACAGGGCTTCTTCCCCACCCCGGGCTTCGTAAAGCAGGTAGTTTTCGCGCTGCAACAGGTTGCGGATTAATTTGAGGTTAATCTGCTCATCGTCGACGATGAGTAAGGACGACTCGTTCATGTCGGCTGCAACATGCGTTGAATTTGGCCGAGCAATTCTTTGTAGCGTATCGGTTTGCTGGTGTAGTCTTCGCAGCCGGACGCCAAGATGCGTTCGCGGTCTCCTTCCATGGCC
This sequence comes from Methylomonas sp. HYX-M1, assembly GCF_040741385.1. Classification (NCBI taxonomy): domain Bacteria; kingdom Pseudomonadati; phylum Pseudomonadota; class Gammaproteobacteria; order Methylococcales; family Methylococcaceae; genus Methylomonas; species Methylomonas sp. HYX-M1. The sequence goes on along the minus strand of NZ_CP160405.1, from coordinate 3,955,896 downwards.
AGGGCGCTGACCGCGATGATAGGGATTTTAGCGGTGCGAAAATCCGCTTTTAACAAGCGAATCGCGGTTAAGCCGTCCATACCCGGCATTTGGATGTCCATCAAGATCAAATCCGGTTCGGCTTCCCGTATCATCGCAATGCCGGTTTCGGCATTTTCGGCGCTTAATACCCGGTATCCGGCCGTTTCCAACACGTCGGTGAGCAGCTTGCGGCTCGGAGCGTGGTCTTCGATCACGGCAATGCTGCTCATGGACGGTCTCCATATAAAGCACGTTTGATCAAGTCGTGTAGATAATGATTGGATAAGCGGCCTTTTTCGGCGATAGCGGTTACCTTGTCTTGCAACTCTATGTGTTCTTGGGCGCTCAGGCGTCTGGCCGAAATAATCAATACCGGAATGCGGTTGGTAGCGCTGTCTTCTTTTAGCGACGCCAATACTTCGAAGCCGGTTAGATCAGGCATGATCAGATCCAATAGCACTATGTCCGGCTTTTCGCTTTTCGCCAGGGCTAGGCCTTCGCTGCCGCTGAATGCCGTGACCAGTTCGAATTCGCCGCCGCTCAGAAAGCTGGTGATGATTTTGACCGCTTTCGGGTCGTCGTCGATGATCAGCAGCCGGGGTTTGTGATGCTGTTGCCGGTTGGGGGCGAAGCGCGAGACGGTTTCCAGCAATTCGGCGCGGCCGATGGGCTTGCGCAGGACCGCGTCGGCGGCCAGTACCGGCGAGTTTGCTTGCGGGTTGGCTATCGCCGAAACCACGATGACCGGAATGTGTTGCCATTGCGGCCGGGCTGCTTTGGCGTCCAGGAACGCGTAACCGTCCATTTCCGGCATCAATAAATCCAGGACGATCAGGTCCGGTTCGCTGGAAGCCAGATCTTCGAGCGCCAGCCGGCCGTTGTTGGCGATTCTGACTTGGTAACCGGCGTCTTCCAGATAAATGCGCAGTAGCTCCGCGTGCTGCAGATTGTCCTCGACGACCAGCAGTTTGGCCTGATAGCCGCCCGTATCGTGCGCAAGCCGGGTTTTACGTAGCGGCTGCACCATGGATTGTTCGACCAAACGCATGAAGTCGGCCAAATTGAACGAACTTTTTTCCATCCAAATCACTTGGCTGCGTTCCAGATTACGGCGTTCCTGATCGCCCAGTTGCATAGCGGTCAGCACGATGATCGGTATCGATGCGGTGGCCGGCTCCTGACGCAAGGCGGCTATGACTTCGAAGCCGCTGATTTCCGGCATCATCAGGTCGACGATCATTAAATCCGGCGGGGACGATTTGGCCGATTCGATGGCGGCGCGGCCGCCGTTGACCGTGGTGACGCGGAAACCGGCCTGGGTTAAACGCGTGCCGATAAAATCCAGCGCCCGCTGATCGTCGTCGACCACCAATATGTAGGGCTTGGTATGTAGATCGTTTTTGGGCAGGGCCCTGACGACCGCTTCCAACAGCCATTCCCGGCGCAAGGGTTTTTCCAGCACGTCGATGGCGCCCAAGTGCACGCCTTTATCGGCTTCGGCCGCGACCGAAATTACCGGGATAGCCCTAAGTTCCGGTTGGTGGCGCATCAGTTTCAACACCTCCCAACCGTCGATGTCGGGCAGGCGGATATTCAGAATGACTAAGGAAGGCAGCAATTCCGCCGCAAGGCTCAAGCCTTGCCGGCCGGTGGTGGCGCGCAGGACGTGATGGCCGGCCGCCGTCAGTTCGGCGGTAATGATGTCGGCGACCCCGTCTTGCGCTTCTATCAGCAAGATACAGGTTGCCGGCGGCAAGGCCTGAGCTACGGCGGATACGACGACTGCGGAATCCGCTTCGCCGGCCGGTTTTTCGCCGGCGTCCGTTACCGGGTGAACGGGTAAGCACACGCTGAAACAACTGCCCACACCCAATTGGCTGTTGACCGATACCGTGCCGCCGTGCAGTTCGGCCAAGCGTTTGACCATGGCCAAGCCCAAGCCGGTGCCTTCTTGTTTTCTCGCCAGGCCGCCGTCCAATTGTTCGAACGGCCGAAACAGCCGGGCTTGGTCTTTTTCCGCAATACCGATGCCGGTGTCGGAAACGTCTATGCGCAGTTTGTGTTCGTCGAGTCTGGCCGCCAGTTGTACTTGGCCGTTTTCCGGCGTGAATTTGACTGCGTTGGATAGCAGGTTGTAAACGATTTGCCGCAATTTGCGCCCGTCCGCCCGGACGATGCCGATCTCGCCGGCAAATTCCAGATTCAATTTGATCGAACGGGCGTTGGCCTTTTCCTTGACGATGGACATGCAGTTACGCAAGGCTTCTTCTACGTTGACCGGTTCGAGCGCCAATTCCATGCGGCCTTCTTCGATCTTCGACAAATCCAGAATATCGTTGATCAACGATAGAAGATGGCTGGCGCTGTCCAGAATTTCGCCAACGTAGTCGTGTTGCTTGGGATTCAACGGGCCCAGCAGTTCGTCGCGCAGTACTTCCGAAAAACCGATTACCGCATTCAGCGGCGTGCGCAATTCGTGCGACATATTGGCCAGAAATTCGCGCTTCAGTTGATTGGTATGTTCCAGCTCGGCGTTCTTGTGTGTGATTTCCTGGGTACGCAGCTTCAGCTGCTCGGCCATGGCTTTCAACTCTTCGTATTGGCGCAAGTTTTGTAAGGCTGCGCCGAGTTCGGTGGCGATGCGTTGGTTGAATTCCCGGTCGGAAGCCGACACCTGATTGGCTGCGGCCAATACCAGTACGCCCAGGCAGCGTTCTTGATAGCTGATAGGACAGGCCAGTACGGCGACAGGGTTGATCACCAACAAGCCGGTTTCTATGCGTAGCGGCATTTGATCGGCGGATTCTATGGTCAACATGCGTCGCTCGTTAAACGCTTGGCCGACCAGGCCTTCGCCGGGGTTGATCTCCTGGGCCAAATCGTCCGGTGCGCAGTAGCTAGCCTGGCATTGCAGGGTACCGTGCCAGTCGTCGAACAAATACAAGGCCGAAGTCGGGTACTTGCCGGAGTTGCCGAGTATGGTCAAGGTTTCTTGCAGCAAATTGCGCCGGTCCCGGCTGCGGCTCATGGTGCCGAGGATTTCGCCGTGCAGATGTTCATAGGCCGCCATGGCCACCGAGGCGGCGTTTTGTTCAGCCAGTTTGCGTGCGGTGGCGTTGCGCTTGATCGCAACGTAATGGGTAATCGTGCCTTCGCTGCGTACCGGAGTGATGCTTTGATCTTCCGGATAGAGACTGCCGTCCTTGCGGCGGTTGACCATTTCGCCGCGCCATTCCTGGCCGTTGGCGATGGTTTCCCACAGTTTGCGGTACACGGCGTCCGGGGTTACGCCGGATTTGAGGATGCGCACGTTGTTGCCGAGCGCGTCGGCTTCCGTATAGCCGGTCAGACGGGTGAAAGAGGAATTGATCCAGACGATCACGCCTTGCGCATCGGTCAGCACTACCGCGTCGTCCGCGGCTTCCAGGCCGGCGTGCAATAGCTTTAGATCGTTCAGTTGCCGATGTTGTACGGTGAGATCGCGAATGATGCCGACAAATTCGATATGCAGGTGATCGGCTTCTTCGAAGCGCATTTCCGTTACTGCCAAGGACATGGGAAAGACGCTGCCGTTTTTGCGTTTACCCTGCACTTCCCGACCTATGCCGATGATCTTTTTCTCGCCGCTATGCAAATAGTTGGAAAGATAGCCGTCGTGCGCCGAACGGTAGGGTTCCGGCATCAGCATGCTGACGTTTTGGCCGACGATTTCTTCGGCTAAATAACCGAACATGCGTTCGGTGGCGGCGTTCGCGGTTTGTATGATGCCGCAATCGTCTATCGTGATGATCGCATCCAATACCGTTTCCAGTACCGATACCAGATATTTGCTGTCGTGCATTTTCACGGATATGCCCTCAAGGATAGGGTGCGAGCGCGCTGTTGCGGTCCGCGCAACGGTTGCCGCCGGATTCGCCGCAGAGTAGCCATGCAAGTCAGCAAGGCCATGAAATCGAATCACACGGAACACCGGCCGTGGACTGGCGTTCCAGTTGCTGCGCCGATAATTTTAGCACCTGTGCCGAAGCTGACATAAACATACTGTTTTAGTAGGATATGTCAATTGTTTGTCTGTTACCGCCCGCAAGACATAAAGCTTGCCGATGTGTAGCCTTTATGGGCTGCTGATGCGGCAGGTATCCGGGTTGCATGGACTACCTTGCTATTTTCGCCGTCCTGCACTGAGTTGTGATAAGCTGCCGCAAGACTTTCACATTAGGTTAATCCTTCTGCTAGTGCCTTTTCGGCCTGCATGTCTCTTCTCTCGAAGTGTTGTGCCCGTTCGATTAGAACCCTCCGCCGCATCACTGCTCACCATGAGAAGACGCCGATCATGCCATCCTATCAAGTTAGATATCAGACCGTTACCGTAGCCGGTAACGAGTATAAAATCCGTTCGCTGCTTGATCTGCAGCAGTTTTCAGACCCTGCCGGAGACGCTCAGCGTATGGGCATTTCCTCAGCCGGATGGCCGCTGTTCGGGCAAATTTGGCCTTCGGCGCTAGTATTGGCTAGGGCCATGCACGACTTCGATTTGGATGGTAAGCGCATTCTGGAAATTGGTGCCGGACTGGCATTGTCCAGTTTGGTGATTCACCGCCGCGCCGGCGATATCACCGTCAGTGACTGGCATCCGTTGAGCAGTGCATTCTTAAACGAAAACCTGGTTTTGAATCGAATGACGCCTTTACCTTATCAAACCGGTAATTGGGCCGGCGATAACCCTGAGCTGGGCTGGTTTGATCTGATCATCGGCAGCGACGTGCTCTACGAACCGCAACACCCCGGTTTGTTGGCACGCTTTATCGACAAGCACGCCGCGGAGGACGCGCAAGTGATCATCGTGGACCCTGACCGCGGCAACCGGGTTGCCTTCTGCCGGGAAATGAGCGCGCTGGGTTATCAAAATAGCTGGCGCCGGGCGGATCGCCGGTTGGAAAACGGCGACCCCTACAAAGGTCGATTTCTGATCTTCAACCGGCCTTCGGCCGCGGTTGCCGCATGACCGGCCGCGACAATCCCTTGTGGTTGCGATGCTGGCAGGAGGAAAACACCGGCGATTTTCATCAAGCCAGCGTCAACCGTTTTCTCCCAAGGTATTGGCCTAGTCTGGACTGTGCGGCCGGCAGCCGGGTATTCGTACCGATGTGCGGAAAAAGTTTGGACATGATCTGGCTGGCACAGCAAGGACATTCGGTCATAGGGGTGGAGTTGAGCCCAATCGCTGTGCGGGATTTTTTTCGGGAAAACCAATTGCAGCCCACCCGCCGTAAACTCGGCCGATTCACCTTATGGCAGGGCGGCAAACTCGGTATATTGTGCGGCGATTATTTTGCCCTGACCGCTGCTGTTTTAGGTCCGGTGAACATCGTCTACGATCGCGCCGCCTTGACTGCGCTGCCGCCAGACTTGCGCAAACGTTATGTGGCGCATTTGTTCAAGATTGTCTCTCCCGGCGCTCAAATCTTGCTGTTGACCACAGAATATGCCGAGGCGAATGAACCCTTAAGCCAAATCTTCGGGATTGACGAAGAAATTGACGCCCTTTACGCGGCCGATTTCGATGTTAAATTGACCTGTATGGAAAGCGTTTTCGAATCCGACCCGCGCTTGCCTGAGCAAATGCCGACCCGTGCGGAAGACAAAGTGTACCGGCTATCGGCGAAGCGCGGCGGCAAACAAGGATAGTGACTTTCCAGCCGGCGCTTGCGGTGAGTGCGGTTTTGCCCGCCGGCGCGGCGATGATCGGACTATCGCTGCGGCGCAAAGCTTTTTCGCGCACTCAAAATCGAATGTATTCGTCAACCTCCCGGCCGCAACCGATACGGGGATTGAGCAAAACCATGCAACTCCTTTTACTTGCGCAGCTATAGTTTCCGCTTGTAGGCATTCTTACGTTATGGTCAATGAAATGTTTTCCCCCCGATGGACGCTAGCGGGATAAGGTTTATGCGGTTACGTACTCGTTGCGACCTTTGTTTTGAAGTCGATCTGCCCACGCCGATCATACTCATGCTGCGGCCACGCAGCGGCTGGAATCAATGGATTGAGAGAGAGTCCTTTGTCATTGAACCGGGCATCCAGCTGTTTGAGTATATCGATGCATACGGAAATTTATGTCAGCGTCTGATAGCTCCGGCGGGTACGCTCTCGATTCATACCGACGCGGATATTCGAACCTCCGAGCAAATCGACATCGCACCCGGCGCACCGTTTGCTGAAATTGGGTCGCTGCCCGATTCGGTATTGACTTATCTTTTGCCCTCGCGGTATTGCGAATCCGACCGCTTTATCGAGCTTGCGCGCGACATAGCGGCGGGAATGGCGCCCGGTTACGACCAGGTGGATGCGGTTAATCGGTGGTTGCGCGAGCATATTCGTTTCAATCAGGACACCGCTCAGCTGCAGCTATCGGCTATAGAGGTCAATCTGGCGGGACAGGGCGTTTGCCGCGACCTCGCGCATTTGGGGATCGCATTGTGCCGAGCGTTATGCATCCCGGCGCGCATGGTCGTGGGCTATTTGTACGGTTTGCACCCCATGGATTTTCATGCCTGGTTCGAGGCTTACGTCGGCGGGCGTTGGTATGCCTTCGATCCTACCCAGCCGACGCCGCGCGGGGGGCGAGTGATAGTCGCCTACGGCCATGATGCCGCCGACGTCGCCATTTTTACCCAATTCGGCTTACCGCTACGTCCTGCTCGCCTGTCCGTCAGCGTCGAACGCTTGCCGAATATTCAGGAATGACGGCGTGCAAAGACTGCGTATCCGGCATGTTACGGAATATGTATTTTGGGCCCCGGTCACGCTGAACAGTCACCGTCTGTTGCTTCGGCCGCGCGAGGGCCACGATGTGCGTATCGAATCTTCGAAATTGGAGATTAGTCCGACCTATTCCATCAAGTGGTATCGAGACGTGTTCGACAATTCCGTGGCTTTGATTCAATTTTCGCAGCCTACGAACAGGCTGCGAATTGTGAGCGAGGTTGTGATCCAACATTACGAAGACTCAGCGCTGAATATTAGCAAAACCGCTTATCCGCTGGTCAACCCGCGAAATTATGATCCGGCCGAGTTGATTGATCTTGCCGCCTACCAACAGCCTATTTTTAAACAAGAACAACCGGCCTTACAGAGTTGGTTGCGGGAAATCGGCTTCGAAATCGGCGATCTGAATATGCCGTATTTGCAGTCCATGCTTAATCACGTCATCAACAGTAAATTTCGCTACACCGTCCGAGAAGAGGCCGGGGTGCAATCGCCGCTGCTTACCCTCAATCTGGGAAGCGGGTCTTGTCGAGATTACGCCACCCTGTTTATCGAGGCTTGTCGCTGTCTGGGTCTGGCAAGCCGTTTCGTCAGCGGTTATCTGCACGCCCCCGCGACGGAAATAGGCAACGCTTCTACCCACGCTTGGGCGGAGGTGTATTTTCCCGGCTCAGGCTGGCAAGGTTTCGATCCGACTGTCGGTTACATGACCGGAAATAGCCACATCGCCGTCGCGGTGGCTCGTAATCCGGAAGCGGTACCGCCCATTTCGGGTAGCTACATCGGGCCCAGGAATCATTCCCCGAGTATGTTGGTGAATGTTCAAGTCAATTTATTGGCCGGTTAACCGGAATTTTCGATGTTCGCTCAGGGTAGCGGGCGGCCAGTGCCGGGGGTGGATGCCGGTCCGTCCATGAAGTCCCAATTCCGGCCATTTCATGCCGGAGCAGGGCGATGACTTTGAACGGAAGTCTCTTTAACTCGCTTGGTCAATTGTTCGGATAGCCGTCTTCGCTAGGATCGTATACCGCTCTAAACAGCGTCCAATGCACCCCGCCGATGCCGGCCCCGGTGAAGGTGAGGACGCCGACGCCTTTGTAAAATTCGTCGGCGCGCATCGTGTCCTGACCGAAGTAAAACGGTATCCATGCCTTGCCGGTTTGGTAGTACTTGGTATCGTTGGGCTGACCGAGGATTTCGTGGATCTGGCCTTGTGCCATGCCCAGGCGAATTTTCGCAAAGGCACTGTCGGGCGGAAAGTTACCCTCGATAAGCGATTCAGGCGGATTGCCTGTCCCTGCCGCCGATGCTTGCGGCGGCGTTTGGTTACGGGAGGCGCATCCGCCGGTTACCAGCAGTGCTGCGATTAGTGTTGCGAAGATAAGGGTTTTCATGGCAGCCTCTAACGGATTGGTTAAATCGGCCAGTATCTCACTGTTTGAGATGGCGTGACTTGTGCCAAAGATAGTAGGCCCAAACAACGATGGCAAGCTCTACGGCAAACGACCAGTGCAGCAGGAAATTGAGCCACCACGGCTTGTAGAGCGCCGGTACCGTGAAGAAAGCGAATGCTTTATTACCCCAGGGCGCGGTCCAGCGGATATCGCCTACTATCGTGTCGAAAAACATATGCGCAAAGCCGTTCAGTGAAAATATCGCCGCATAGGTGGCGATATGTTTAGAGGTAGAAAGGTAAAACCCGATAATAGAGCCGAGTAGCAACATAAGCCAAACCACCGGGTAGTGGGTGACGTAGCTATGGTGAGGGTGTTGTCGGTGGTCGACGAGGTAAAAATAGAACATGTCGAGGTCGGGTGCCAAGGCTCCGACGACACCGGACCAGAGAAATGCGGTTGCCGATATTCCAAGCGGCTCTGCATAGCGGACCAGCAGTTTCGCGATGACCTACCCTGCGGGCATGTGAGCAATGATCATCGGAGTATTCGCTCAAATAAAAGTCAGGATATATGATTGTCGAGGAAAAAGCGGCAAAAAGTAACCCGCCCCCATTTTTATTACAAATTGAGAACCGAATATGATTCACCATTTATCGATTTCCGCCCATGAACCAGCCCGAGTAGCAGCCGTCGTTGCCGAATTGATCGGCGGCAAGGCTTACCCGTTTCCACCCGCGCATGGCAGTCACGTTGCGATCTGCGACGACGGCCATGCCACGCTGGTCGAGGTCTATCCGCTTGGTACCGTCATGGAGCCCGGTTCGGGAGAGCAGGAGGTGCAGTTTCAAACCGATGGGGATCAGCCCGATTACGTGCCTACCCACGCCGCATTATCCGTGTCATTGGACGAAGCCGCTATCAAAGCGATTGCCGCGCGGGAAGGCTGGAGGGCGATCACTTGTGAGCGCGGCGGCATGTTTCAGGTGGTGGAGGTTTGGCTGGAAAACCGGGTATTGTTCGAATTGCTCACACCGGAGATGGCCCAAGCTTACTTGCGCGCGGTAACGACCAGCAATTGGGAAGGATTTGTGGCGCAGAAAGGCGTGAATTGAATTTGAAAAATAGGGGGCTTGCCTCCCGCTCCGGCGCACCCGCAACGAATTGGAGTTTCTCGGGTTTCGCTTCCGGGGCAACCATGCGTTACACCACGTTAAGTATCGCATCAAACAACTCACCGGGCGCTCGCGGGGCGTTAGCCTGGCTTACCGCTACCGCGAACTGCGCCGCTAAATCGTGGGTTGGATGAATTACTTGGCGTTATCGGAATATTAGATTAAGTCAAGCCGGTCCTGTCGAGCAGTCCATAACTTCGCCGTACAGTGCTGCAAGGCCATAGAATACGAACAGCAGTGAGCAGATTCGGAAAAAGGCCCCCCTCCTGCTAAGCATTACAAATCCCGCCGCATCTCCAACCTTGCACTAAACTTCAGCGCAATTTCCCCCATTTCAGGAGGCAGAGCATGGCCGAAACACAAGGCGTTATTCCGTTACGAGCGTTGCGCGCGGGCGCTGTCGGCGAGCTGCCGTCCGCATTTCCCAGCGGGGTAACGATTAGCCGCAGCACCTATGTGTTGACCTTCGTCGAGTCCATCGAGCGCATAGAAAACGGGCCTATTTGCGGGCGGGAAACGGTCGATTGCTGGGTATTGGATAACGGCGTGTTGCGGGTCAAAGCAATCTCGATGGGCGGCAATTTGGTGTCCATCGAAAAAGAAGGCCAAGAATATATCTGGCAAAACCAGGCCGGGGCTACGTATTACGGCGCCGGTTCCAACGCGTTTCCGTTGACCCGCGGCTTGATTTTGCACGGCGGCATCCGGGTGGCGGCGGTGACTGCGGAGCACGGACTGTATTACGACAGCGATTGGGACGTGGAATTCGTGGCCGACCAAGCCGGTTCCAACATCGTGCTGAGTATTCGCGATTCGGCGGAGAACCGGGCGTTGCTGTGTGATACCTTGAGTCGCGGCCAGTTTTCGGCGCCGGGTTCCGATTTGCCGATGAGTAAGTATCCGGTGACCGATGCCTTATTCGTGTTCGAGATCGGCCTGCGTCCGGGCGAGGATTTCGTGCGTTTGCGCGCCGGTTTAATCAATAGCCGCGACAGCGAGGTGACCGGTGAGATTTGGCTGCCGCAGACCTATCCGGTCAACGCCGACGGGCAAGTGATTTCCCATCAGCAAAAACGCCGCTGCAAGGATTTGTGGGTGTATCAGGGCATGGTGAAAGACAACTTTCTGGCGCAGGACATGCGTTTGGACCCGGATCGGGATTTACCGGCTTATCGCGGCAAAAACGGCTTCGTGTTGGGCTGTCCGCCGACGCCGGCCAATTGGAACGACGCCGATTTGAACAAGCCGCTGGCTTGGCCGACCGGGAGTGGCGGCATTTTGTACGACTATCCGCGCCGGGACGGCGATTACCATGCGTTGAGTTACGGCGACGGCAGAGGCATTGCCTACCTGACGCTATCCGATGCCGGTCGGCCGCACTACACCAAGATGTGGTCCTGGGGTAACCCCGCGTTGTTCAACCGGCAACAGGCTTTGGCGCAGAATCCGCCGTTGGCAGCCGGCCGGCCGAAAACCGAGTATTACGAACCGTGGGGTAGCGCATTCAATACCGGTTTTTTCGAAACCGGCACGTTCCCGCCAGGCGAAAGCGCGTGGCAGGCTTTTATCCTGCCTATCGAGTCCGGTTTGGACAGCGGCAAGAGCCAGCAGCAATTGCTGGAGGCAGTCAATCAACGGGTGGCGCCGATCGTTTCCCAGTTGGGCTAATTCTCGCCAATCGGCAAAGCACATCAGCCGCACGTTCCGGAAAGTTAGTTGAAGTGGTGGGCGCACTGCATATGGCGCCCACCTGAGGACGGACTTTAAACCGCTTCGATCAAGCTCGCATCGTAATCGGCGGGGGCTTCGTAGCCCAAAAGATTCAGCACGGTGGCCGCCAGGTTGGATAAACCGGCGGCGGCCAAATCGTCGCGCAGTTTATAACCGGGGTTTTCCTCGCCGGAAATCAGCACGAAGGGCACCGGATTCAAGGTATGCGAGGTTTTGGCTTTGGCGCGGCCTTCGCCGTTGCGGATGACGTTGCCTTTTTTGTCCAGCTCGTACATTTCGTCGGCGTTGCCGTGGTCGGCGGTAATGATCGCCGTGCCTTGGGCTTGCAGGATCGCCGGGATTAGACGAGCCAGCTGAATGTCCAGGCTTTGCATCGCGGTGACGGCGGCTTCGAAGTTGCCGGTGTGGCCGACCATGTCGCCGTTGGCGTAGTTGACCCGTAGATATTGGTAGTTGCCGCTGCGCACCGCGGCTATCAGGGCGTCGGTGATTTCCGCGCATTTCATCCACGGCCTTTGCTCGAACGGTACCACGTCGCTGGGGATTTCCACATAGGTTTCCAGCGCTTCGTCGAATTTGCCGGTGCGGTTGCCGTTCCAGAAATAGGTGACGTGGCCGTATTTTTGGGTTTCGCTGATCGCGTATTGCGACACGCCGTTTTTGGCCAGATATTCGCCCAGGGTGCGGTCTATGGCCGGTGGCTCCACCAGAAAACGCGGCGGCAGTTTGGTGTCGCCGTCGTATTGCATCATGCCGGCGTAGGTCACGTTAGGCAGCGGGCCGCGCTCGAATGCGGAAAATTCCTGTTCGGTGAAGGCGCGGGAGATTTCGATAGCCCGGTCGCCGCGGAAATTGAAAAACACCACCGCATCGCCGTCGACGATGGGGCCTAGCGGCTGGCCGCCTTGGGCGATGACGAAGCCGGGCAGGTCTTGGTCGATGACGTTCAATTCGTTGCGGTAGGTTTGGACCGCTTCGTGCGCGCTGGCGAATTGCCGGCCTTCGCCGCGGACGTGGATGTCCCAGCCGCGTTTGACCATGCTCCAATCGGCTTCGTAGCGGTCCATGGTGATGCTCATACGGCCGCCGCCGGAGGCGATAGCCACGTCGAAATCGGCGCTACGCAATTCGCTTAGATAGACTTCAAACGGATCGACGTAATCCAGCGCCGAGGTTTCGCCGACGTCGCGGCCGTCCAGCAAAATGTGCAAGCGCACTTTACCGACGCCTTCTTGCTTGGCGCGTTCCAGCATGGCTTTCAGGTGGTCGATGTGAGAATGCACGTTGCCGTCTGAAAACAGGCCGATGAAGTGCAAGCTGCCGCCTTGCTTGGCAGCCGCGACGACTTCGTGCCAGGCGTGGCCTTGCCACAAGTGGCCGCTGGCAATAGATTCGGCGACCAATTTGGCGCCTTGGGCAAATACCCGGCCGGCGCCGATGGCGTTGTGGCCGACTTCGCTATTGCCCATGTCTTCGTCGCTGGGCATCCCGACTGCCGTACCGTGGGCGCGCAGGCTGGTCATGGGGTAGCTGGCCATTAGCCGGTCCAGAGTGGGCGTGCGGGCGGCTTTGATCGCGTCGCCGTCTTCGCGCGGCGAAATGCCGACGCCGTCCAGAACGATGGTGACGACCGGGCCGGGGGCAGGCGTGAAACGGGAGGATTTTTCTAATTTCATGGTGATGTTTGCGTCGATGGATAGTGTGAATGCGCCGGAGCGCGGCGTTTGGTGCGTATTTTACCAGTTGTGGACAGGTCTCTGAAGCGGTGCGGCTTACTTGCTAGGGATGAAAAGGGTGGGATGATTTAAGGGCCTGTGTCGGCAACAAATCCAGCGTTCCGCTCGCGGTATGCGTGCGGCGCACGGTTAGCCGGCCGCTTGGAATCGGGCCGATTACGGTTGCCTCCGAGTTCAATGCCTTGCTCGCTTTTCTGATAGAGTAATGAGGGCGTAACGGAAATTCGGCTATACCGAGCAATCTCGAGATCGATAATTCATGAATATTCAGTCAAACGAAAAAAAATTATTTGTTTTAGATACTAACGTGCTGATGCACGACCCTACTTCGATCTTTCGTTTTCAAGAACATAATTTATTCATCCCTATGGTGGTGCTGGAGGAATTGGACCACGCCAAGAAAGGGTTGTCGGATGTCTCGCGCAACGTGCGGCAAGCGAGTCGTTTTCTGGACGAACTGATTCGAGATGCCGACCGGCATAGTATTAACGAAGGTTTGCCTCTGTCTCGGATAGAGCACGGTCTGGCAAACGAGGTTGATCAGTCCGGGCGTTTGTATTTTCAAACCCGGCAATTGACGCATTTGTTGCCCGACGATTTACCCGGCCAAATAGCCGATAATTCGATTTTAAGCGTGGTATTGGCTTTAACTAAAGAATATCCGGACGTCAAAGTCATTTTGGTGTCCAAAGATATCAACATGCGGATTAAAGCCGCCGCCTTACAAATTACGGCGGAAGATTATCACAACGATCAAACGATCGAAGACATAGACTTGCTTTATAGCGGCTCTTTGGCCTTGGACGCCAATTTTTGGGAGGAATGCGGCAATCGAATGGAATCTTGGCAGGAAAACAACAATACCTTTTATCGCATCCATAGCCCTCTGGTTGCTGAATGGTATCCTAACCAATTTCTGTATCTCGACGATGAATCGGGATTCGAAGCGATTGTTAAATCCCGCAACGGGGAAAGCGCGGTATTACAACTTGCCAACGATTATCGGAACAAGCATCACAGCGTCTGGGGAGTGATTGCTAAAAACAGGGAACAAAATTTCGCCTTAAACGCGCTGCTGGATAGAAATGTCGATTTTGTTACGTTGTTGGGCTCGGCCGGTACCGGCAAAACCCTGCTGGCACTGGCGGCCGGTTTGGCTCTGACGATGGAGAGAAAAGAATATTATGAAATTATAATGACGCGCGAAACCGTACCGTTGGGAGAAGACATCGGGTTTTTACCCGGTTCGGAAGAAGAAAAAATGGCGCCCTGGATGGGGGCGTTGATGGATAACTTGGAGTTGTTGGGTAGCCGTTCCGGCGCCAATGAATGGGAGCAGAACGCGAGCCACAACATGGTTATGAATCGGGTGAAGATACGCTCGCTGAACTTTATGCGCGGACGCACCTTTTTAAATCGTTTTTTGATTATCGACGAAGCCCAGAATTTGACGCCAAAGCAAATGAAGACCTTGATTACGCGGGCGGGGCCGGGGTCGAAAATCATCTGTATCGGCAATTTGGCGCAAATCGACACGCCCTATTTGACGGCAACCAGCTCGGGACTGACTTATGTGGTTGATAGGTTTAAAGGCTGGGAAAACAGTGCGCATATCACCCTAAAGCGGGGAGAGCGCTCGCGGCTTGCGGACTATGCTTCCGATCATTTGTAATTAAACGCCTAGCGTATTGTGCGCATGACCGGCTCTGGGCCACGCGGTTAACACGGCTTTAACCAGCGTGGCTAACGGGATGGCAAAAAATACCCCCCAAAATCCCCATAGGCCGCCGAAAAATAATATCGCGATGATGATAGCGATAGGGTGTAAGTTGACTGCTTCCGAAAACAGCAAGGGCACCAGGACGACGCCGTCAATCGCTTGAATCAACGAATAGGCAATCAATACGTACATGAATTCATCGCCGTTGTTACTACCCCATTGCACGTAAGCCACTCCCAGCACGGGCAAGGTGACCAAGGTTGCGCCGACATAAGGAATGATGACCGACGCTCCCATCAGCACGGCCAACAACATTGCATAATTCAGATTCAGCATGGCGAAGGTCAAATAACTGGCCGCCCATAAGATGAATACTTCTAAGAGCTTGCCTCTGACGTAATTGGCGATTTGCAAATCGACTTCTTGCCACACCGTGATGGTCAGCGACATATCGCTAGGTAAATATTGAGACAACCATTTGATTAATATGTGTTTATCTTTTAAAAAAAAGAACACCATCATCGGCACCAGAAATAAATAAATCGCGGCGGCTAATAAACCGGCGAAAGACTGGGCCGAGCCTGAAAGGATGTTTTGGCCGTATTTCAACAAATCTTGTTGTACGACGAACATGATTTCTCGTATTCGCGCTTGGGAGATGAATTCCGGATATACCTCCGGTAATCTGAGAATCTCAGTCTGAGCGCTATAGACCATCTCCGGTATGCGTTGTACCAGTTGCACCGTTTGTTCCGATACGACCGGAACCAGCACAAAAAGTACGAAACCCAATACGGTAAGAAAGCTACAAAACACGGCGTGTACCGAAATCAGATGGGGTAAGCCCAGCTTCTCGGTCTTGACGACCAAGCCATCCAGTAAGTACGCGATGACAATCGACGCAAACACCGGCATTAAAAGGCCGGAAAGGCCGTAAATCAGCAATGAGCCTACGACTAGGCTGATTGCTAAGGCAACGACTTGGGAATTGGGTAGAAAGCGATGGAAAAAATCTCTGACGAAATCCAGGTTGGAAAAATCGGTTTGCTTACTCATCGCATTGTGCAGCGGTCGATTAGGCAAGTGAGTGGGAGGAGCGGACCCATTCAGGAGAACGTTGGTTTTAGTTAAGACAAGGTAAACAGTTTATCGAAGTTGGCGATTTCGAGTATTTTTTTTACTTCGGCATGAGCGCCCTTAATTTCCACAGTATTACTTTGTGTGGCGCTTTTTTCCCTGAGAACTAATAGCATGCCTAGGGCGGAACTATCAAGATAATCAGTGAAAGACAAGTCTACCACGATCTTGGTGACGTCCGGCTTGACTAGATTGGTGGCTTCCCGCATTTGTTGGTGGACGCCGAAATCAAAACGTCCGCTTATTCGAATGGTCAAGGTTCCGAATTCCACTTTGGCTTCTATGCCCATATTAATGCCTCTTGAAATATCGAGTTGTCAGTTAGAAAAGGAGGGTGGAAAAGACGTATGCAGTCCGCACGAGTAGGGGCTGATCTTAAAGTTTAGCGATTATTGCGGGCTTTGAAAGTCAAAATAACTCGATTTCACCTTCGGCAACCGAGTTTTGGGTTACTACGGTATTCTGGGTGCTACGCCATTCTTGTTTCATGGCTTTCATCCGATCGGTGCCGTCATTCAGTTGTTTTTCCCATTCCGCGGGGTCGCTAGTTTTAAAAACGCTAATGCCGATCTCGATCTCGTCGGATAGCGCGCGTAAGTGTTGAAGATTTTGTTGCAGGCATTCAATGAGTTGTCGGGACATGTCTTCGAATTGCAAGCTTCTGACGGCATCGTTGACGCTCGATTCCACCTTTTCGGTTATCTCTGAAACCTCGGCCACACTCCGGGAAACCTTGTCGTTAATGACTGCAATGTCCGCCATCATTTTACCGATCTTGGCTTTCGAACTGATGGCGAGATTCATATCCTTAGAAGCCATTACTTCTATCATCGACTGTGCAAGGTGAATATTGTGTTTGGACGATACGACGACCGTTCTTATTTCCTCGCTAAATTTATCCGAATGTTTGGATAGGGTTCTGACTTCGTCAGCGACTACGGCGAATCCCCGGCCGGCTTCACCTGCACGTGCGGCTTCTATCGCGGCGTTTAAAGCCAACAAATTGGTTTGGTCCGCTATTTTTTGCACGTCTCCCAGTAGTTTTTCAATTTGTGACATATGACTGCCCACATCGTTGATGACCCCCACCATTTCCATGCTTTGTTTGCTGATTTGGAGGATGTGCTCGATAAAATAACCCAGCACAAGATCGGTTTCTTCCGTGAATTGTTGAAAAGTCATGGTAGCGTCGGATTCGGAATTCCCGCCTTCCAAATCCTTGAGCAGGGCGTGTACGATTTGCGACTGGCCGGACGTCAAGCGGTGCAACGTGTTAAAACTATTGCTCATAGTGGCCACGGCGTCGGCCACGATAAATTTCAATTTATGCAGTTCATCGAAGTAGACTTGCACTTGTTCATCGCTGCAAGACTTAAGTCCGTTTACGTAGCGGTCTATGACACGATGCAGGCGGCCGGACTCTTCGTTAGAGTCGTAGGTATGCAGTGGTTGTTGATGTTTATCCAGTTTCCAGATTTTGTAAATCCAAATACCGGCGATCACAGCGCTCGGCAACCAAACTCCAATGGTCGCAGGCAGAAGGATGGGGGAGGCGCTCAATAATAGCACTGTACAGACTAATGCGACTCCATGATTACGGAGAAATATTATCATAGAGTCATCCGTCAACTAATGCCATGATTTGATTGGCTATTTTGTCTAGGGAAAGCACATGGTGAGCGGCGCCGCGCTTGAAGGCTTCCCCCGGCATGCCCCAAACAACGCACGAGGCTTCGTCTTGAACTATGTTGATTGAGCCGGCTTGCCGCATTTGCAGCATCGCGTTGGCACCATCCGCTCCCATTCCGGTCAACATGACGCCGATTGCATTTTTACCGACGTTTTCAGCGACTGATTGAAACAACACTTCAACGGATGGCTTATGCCGATTAACCAATGGACCGTCGTCTAAACGGCAGATATAGCGTGCGCCGTCTCGCGCTACCTTTAAATGTTTATCTCCCGGTGCGATATAAACGTTTCCCGGAACTATAAGCTGGCCGTCGTAGGCAACGTGAGCGTTCAATAATCCGGCTTCGTCAACGTGCTTGGCAAAGGACGCACTGAAGGCAACAGGTAGGTGTTGAGTAACAACCATGGCCGGAGCATTAGCGGGCAATCTTTTTACCACTTGCTTCAGTGCTTCCGTGCCTCCTGTTGAAGAGCCGACCGCAACAATTTTGTTGGTAGTTCGAAAATGATTTTTGTAAATCGGGGTCGTGTTGTTGTCGTCCCGGTTTGTCACTTGGCTAGAGGAGTTGAATAGTTCCAATGCTTTTACTTTGGCTTTTGCCGCTATACGCACTTTTTCGATAATTTCATCCGCATAAACTTGCAGAGCCTGAGCGACGTCCGCTTTGGGCTTTGCGACAAAGTCTATCGCGCCTAGCCCAAGCGCTTCCAAGGTAACCTCTGCGCCTTGAGATGTCAGCGTAGAAATCATTACCACGGGCATGGGCCGAAGCCGCATCAAGTTGCGAAGAAATGTTAATCCATCCATTCTGGGCATTTCGACATCCAAGGTTAGCACGTCAGGATTCAACGCCTTTATTTTTTCTCGGGCAATTAAAGGATCGCTTGCGGTACCGACTACTTCGATGTCGTTTGTTTCGCTGAAAATTTTAGTGAGCATTTGCCGAATCAATGCGGAATCATCGATTATCAGCAACTTAATTTTATCCATGAAATTTCCTAGAACAATTCTATGTCGCTTTCAATTTCAATGTCTTTAATTTGAGAACCGTATTGTTTTTCCCGCATGATGATGGTTTCGTTATGTAGGTCTTTGATTTTTTTCATTCTAACCTTACCGGTTTTCGGAAAATAGTTTACTTTCCGAGGATAAATATCGCCTAGGTCATGCGATGCCAATTTTAGCGCCTCCATATCCACGTAATCCATAACGAAGGCAATATTCCGGGAGCCTACATCGCCTAAGGTGGCAATAATTTTGCCGCCGCCAAATAATTTGACTTCAAGGTTTTTTCGTTTGCCGCCGTTTTGTAAGATCGTATTGATTAAGTGCTCCATGGCATAGTTTCCGTAACGTAAAGCGGTACCAATAACCGATTCATCCCGGGATGCCAGCTTTGTTTTGCTCGTTTCGGGGAGCATAAAGTGATTCATGCCGCCAACACCGGAGACGCTGTCGCGAATACAGGCCGATACGCAGGAACCTAAAACGGTAGTAATCATTTCGTCTTCATAGGTGACATAATATTCACCTGGTAATAATTTAGCGGAAATGATTTGGTTTTCTTGATCCCAATATCTATTTATCTCGGAAAAGCCGGGAATGGCAGCCGGAGGTATGTCGTGCCGTTTATTCATAAGGCTTTTTGGTATATGGTTTTACCAATAAGGTGAAAAGGGGTGTCCAGCTGATGTAAAGATTCGGAGTGTCCGATAAACAAAGTGCCTCCGGCATTGAGCACGCCAGCGTAACGGTTGGCTAATTTTTCTTTAGTATCCTTGTCAAAATATATCAATACGTTTCGGCAAAAAATAAAATCAAAGCTGCCTTGTATGGGCCACTCTTTTATTAGATTTAATTGCTTAAAACTTATAATTTGTTTAAGTTCCTGTTTAACGCGAATTTTATTGTTTTGGGAGCCCGTTCCTCTTTGAAACCAGCGTTGTAGCCGCTTCTCTCCGATATTTTCAACCAGATCCATCGAATATATTCCTTCTGCCGCTGTCGCCAATACGTTGGTATCCAAGTCCGTGGCTAAAATCTTGATGCTCCAAGCTGGTGGCGTATTTTCCAATAATGTCATGGCTAGAGAATAAGGTTCTTCGCCGGTTGAGCATCCGGCCGACCATATTTTTATTTGTTGCCGATTTTGATTTCTTTTTAGTAAATTCGGTAAAAGCGGATTGATAATGTATTCAAAATGATGATTTTCTCTAAAGAACGAGGTCAAGTTGGTTGTTACCGCATTAATGAATTCAGTAAATTCATGCTCCGGATTGGACTCTAAATATTTGCAATATTCTTTAAAGTTTTTTAAGCCTAACAGGCGAACCCGCTTGGATAAGCGAGAGTAAAACATGTCGAATTTATCATTTGGTACTTGGATGCCGGAGTGCTCGTTAGATATTTTTCTAAGGTAGTCAAAGTCTTCCAGAGTATATTCAAACTCGCGGGGCTTTTCTTTTATATTTGCGCTCATAATATATATGGCTTTTTATAGTTCTTTCTGCATGATAATATAATAAATTTATTTCGCATCAGACCGTTATTGGCGTGTATTGCTACTTGTTATGGGGAGTAAGTAGTATATTAAGTTTATTTTACGCCGAATTTTTTAAAAAAATCCTGCGGCGGCGTGGTTAACGTCTAATATTTCGGCAAGCCCCAGCAAATGAGCGGCTGCAATAAACTGGTCTGAAGGAAAGTCGATCGAGATTTGCTTGTGAAGGGGGAGTGCTGTCCGTTTAGCGACTAGCAATAGCTGCAATGTGGCTGTATCGATGGAGATGACCGCAGATGCGTCTATATCGATTTTATTATTTTTATTTAAGGCAGCTAGCAGTTGCTCGTGTAGCAGATTAATGTTCTGAATGCTTGGCGCTTTTTCTAATGTAATTTGAGCGGTGCTCGCTGTGTCAGCGTTTTTATTTGGGGTTATTTCGATGTTATTTTCTGATGGTATGTTTTTAGGGAGATTTGCATTACATTCAGCTTCGGATAACTCGGTAGCGGTGATTAGACTATCCGACGCTAGAGTCTCAGCTTTGGTGGTTTTAAGGATTGATTCCGAGTCGGCAAATGCATCGTTTTCTGCAATCAGATGATTTTTAGATTGTTCTGCATCCTTCATCCATGCTAATGGATCGTAACCGATTAAACTATGCTCATTTTGTTCGGACATCACATCACCCTCTCGTTAATAAAGTCGTTTGCTAGTGACGAAAAGTCTTTTGCCGACCGCCATCCGGGGCGATATTCGAAAATGGTTTTACCGAAGCTCGGGCTCTCGGCTAAAGACGCGGTCTCTCGAATCGGCGTTTTTAATATCTGATTGGGAAAATATTTTTGTATGGTTTCCAGTACGTCATGAGAAAGCCGCCTAGTTGGAATGTAGCGTGACATTACCAGTTTAATTTTGTAGTTTTTAGCTAAAGCGGCTTCGAATTTTTTAATTGTACCCATTAAATGCGATAAGCCCTGTAATGCCATATAGTCGCTGGTCATAGGTATTAGCAATTCTTCAGCCGCAAATAAAGCATTTGCTACCAAAATTCCAGACGAAGGTGGACAGTCGATAAATATAAAGTCCAGATCGTTGCAATTGGTCAGTGCGGTTTTTAACAAATCACCTCGGTGGCTGGTTCCGTCGGCAAGCTGTTCGATTTCTTGTAGTCTGGGGCCGGCCACGATCAAGTTTAAATTTTCGCGAACTAATAGCATTTGAATTTCTATCGAGCTCAGGCCAAGCAGAACTTGATCGATTCCAGATTGGGTACGGCTTGTTTGTCCCAGGGCTATTCCCAGATGACTTTGAGGATCGAGGTCTATTGTTAAAACGCGATAGCCCAATCTCGATAAAGCATGAGCGAGATTAACGCATGTGGTGGTTTTACCTGCTCCGCCTTTTTGATTAATAACGGCAACAATTCGTGCACTCATTTTCCGCTTAATACGTCCGGGATATTTGAAATTTCGACAAATTCGTCAGGATTAAGCAATTTGTCTACATCCAGCAACATCACCATATTTTTTCTACCCACATACATGCCGCGAATATAGCGAGTATTAATTTTGACTCCTAAATTAGGGGGAGATTTTACATCCTCCGGATGGATGTCCAATACATCGGAAACCGCATCGGCCACTATTCCCATTACCAGCTTGCCTGAGCTTTCCGTTTGAATACACATTACGATTACGACCGTGACCGGTGTATATTCTGCAGGCTCCATATTAAACCGGTCGCGAAGGTCGATAATCGGCACAATAGTGCCGCGTAAATTTAAGGCGCCCTTTACATATGATGGGGTGTTGGGAATTTTTCTGACTTTTTCCCAGCCGCGAATTTCTTGTACTTTGAGTATTTCTATCGCGTATGCGTCTCCCGCCAGTTCAAAAGTCAGGAATTGTTCGACTTGATTTTCAGGCTTGGCAGTGGAGCTCATTTTGTTTTCCCAATAATTCGGCATCAAATCTACGCTTGCTCTCAAAAGTCTTGCCAATCTTCATCGCCGGCCACACTTTTATAAGTTTTTTTAGGCGCTTGGGTTGACGACTTGCGTGTAGCCTCTACGACAGTACTTGGTCGAGCGGGTTGATGTGTTTTATGTGATTTCGGGCTGCTATGTTTAGAGGATACCGGGTGGTTGTCGAGTTTGAAAAATGATAATAGTTCGACCATGTTATTCGATAAGTCGCTCATCGATACGCTGGCTGCAGAGGCTTCTTCGGCTAATGCGGCATTTTGCTGAGTAATTTCATCCATTTGCGCCACCGCTTGATTGACTTGCGCGATGCCGGACGATTGCTGAGCGCTTGCCGCTGCTATTTGCGCCACGATGTCGCCGACTTTTTTAACGCTGGTGACGATTTCGTTTAACGAAGATCCGGTTTGATTGACAAACTCGCTACCCGCTCTGACTTTTTGGACGCTTGTTTGAATGAGCTCTTTACTCTCCCGCGCTGCCGTAGCACTTCGCTGGGCAAGGTTTCGTACTTCGGTGGCGACCACTGAAAAGCCGCGCCCTTGTTCGCCGGCTCTAGCGGCCTCGACGGAGGCGTTGAGTGCCAATAAATTGGTTTGGAAAGCGATTTCGTCGATCACGCCAATGATGTCCGCAATTTTGTTGCTGCTTTCGTTAATTTCCTGCATGGCGGTCATCGCGGCCGCCACCACGTTGCCGCCTTTTTCGGCCAGCTCCCGCGCATTACTGGCTACGGCGTTGGCTTGTTGAGCGTTTTCCGCGTTGTTTTTTACTGTGCTGGTCAGTTCTTCCATGCTGGCTGCGGTTTGCTCCAAGTTTGCCGCTTGCTGTTCGGCGCGTTGAGACAAGTTATTGTTGCCGCTGGCAATCTCCTGAGAGGAGTTGTTGATGAACGTCGCCGATTCGTTGACTTGCGTGACGATTTCGCTCAGCTTGTCTATCGTCGCGTTGATCGCATTTTTACAATCCAAGTAAATGCCTTCGTAATCACCCAGTATTTTATGGGTCAAATCACCTTCCGAAACAAAGTTCATCACTTCGCCGACTTCCGAGAAGACTTGCTCCAAGGTTTGTTTGGTTAAGGTCTGTTCCGTTATATCCGCCGCGTATTTGACGACTTTAAACGGCTTGCCGTTCATGTCCATGATGGGGTTGTAAGAAGCCTGCAGCCACACCTCCCTACCGCCTTTGCCGAAGCGCTTGTATTCGCCGCTGTCGAATTCGCCGCGATTGAGTTTTTCCCAAAATTGTCTGTATGTCGGGCTGGCAGCTTCTTCCGGATCGGCAAACATTCTGTGATGTTTGCCCTTGATTTCGTCGAGGCTGTAACCCATCACGTTTAAAAACAGGTGGTTGGCATTGACTATCGTGCCGTCCATGTTGAATTCGATGACGGCCTGCGATTTATGGATCGCGTCGATTTGTCCGGTATAGTCGGCATTGATGAGTTTGGTTTCGGTAATGTCTGTGGCGTATTTAACGACTTTAAACGGTTTGCCGTTCATGTCCATGATGGGGTTGTAAGAAGCTTGCAACCACACCTCCCGGCCGCCTTTGCCAATACGCTTGTATTCGCCGCTGTCGAATTCGCCGCGATTAAGTTTTTCCCAAAATTGCCGATACGCCGAGCTGGCGGCTTCTTCCGGGGCGGCAAACATGCGGTGATGTTTGCCCTTTATTTCGTCCAGTCCATAGCCCATAGCCTTCAAGAATAAATCGTTAGCGGAAATAATGGTGCCGTCCATGTTGAACTCGATGACGGCCTGCGATTTTTTGATGGCTTCTATTTGCCCTAGGTAATCCGCGTTTCTAAGTTTAGCTTCGGTAATGTCGGTGGCGAATTTCACCACTTTAAACGGCCGGCCGTTAGTATCCATAATGGGATTGTAAGTGGCTTGTAACCATACTTCTTTGCCGTTTTTGCCTATACGTTTGTATTCTCCTCTGTCAAAATCACCCCGGTTCAATTTATCCCAAAATTGTCTGTATTCCAGGCTGTTTTGCAATTCCGGGGTAGCGAACATACTATGATGTTTACCTTTGATTTCGTCCAATGTATAGCCCATGATTTTTAGAAATAAATCATTGGCTTTTATTATGGTGCCGTCCATATTGAAGTGGATCACGGCTTGGGATTTTTCTATCGCATCGATTTGGCCGAGGTAGTCGGTTTGCATCGCGCTCTGGTTGTGTCGATCATTAACAGAATTCGCTTGCTTGTTAAATAATGAGTTAAACATGTATTTCTCCCGACGTATTTTCGAATTCGTGGTTTTTTGCGTATCAGTGAATTGGGCTTTCGCTTGCAAGCCGGGCGTGGCCGGCTTGCATGGAGGTAAAATTAATTAACTGATAAATATTATTTAGCGGCAAAAGTTATAAATAAATGTGTAAGGTTTAATGCGAAGTAGCGGCTTTGACCGTATCGTCATCATCGTCTACGCCATCCAATCTCAGTAATTTATCTACATCAAGCAGCATAACCATGCGATTGTTCACGGATACCAGGCCGCTGATAAATTCGGTACTGACTTTAGTGCCGAAATTCGGAGCGCCTTGTATTAATTTCTTATTGACATCAATGACGTCCGACACAGTATCAACAACGATGCCCATAATCCGAGTTTTATCGCCGATATGGGCCTGAACGACTACGACAACGGTTAACGGCGTATATTCGCTTCGGCCGAGTTGGAAGCGTTCCCGTAAATCGATAATAGGCACAATCGAACCGCGTAAATTAACCACGCCTTTTTCGTAGCTGGGTACGTTGGGGATTCTCGATACCGGTTCCCAGCTACGAATTTCTTGCACGCGCAAAATATCGACGCAATATTCTTCTTTGCCTAGAGTAAAGCTTAAAAACTGCTCGCTATCTAATTGCAGCCTTTTTTCAGTTAATTCGCTTTCTTGTATTTGAGACATAAGCCGTTAGATTATTGATTTGCCAGTCGCACTAAGCCCGGTATGTCAAGTATCAGAGCCACCGAACCGTCGCCGAGTATGGTAGCGCCGGAAACGCCCTCGATTCGCCTGTAGTTCGCCTCTAATGACTTGATGACTACTTGTTGTTGCCCGAGAAGATCGTCCACAAACAAGCCGCAACGTTCGCCTTGACCTTCGACTACCACTAAAAGACCTTCCGTCAGTTTGGTGTGTTTCGCGGTAGGGACATTGAAAATCTCGTGCATCCGAATAATAGGCAGATATTGATCGCGCAATTTGAAGGTTTCGCCTTTGCCTACCACTCGGTTTACCCGCTCTTCTTTTATGTTCAGGGATTCGATGATGGCGCCTAGCGGTACGATATAGGTCTCGTTGCCGACCGCAACCGATTGACCGTCGAGTATCGCCAAGGTCAACGGTAGATGAATCGATATGGTTGTGCCGCGGCCTAATTCGGACACAATTTCGATGTTGCCGCCCAGCGATTGAATGTTGCGGCGTACCACGTCCATGCCGACACCGCGGCCGGAAATATCGGTTAGTTTCTCTGCGGTAGAGAAGCCCGGCATGAATATCAGTTCGTAGGTTTGTTTATCCGTAAGAATGGTGTCCGGGTCGATGAGTCCTTTTTCGATTGCTTTGGTTCTGAGTTTTTCTTTATCGAGACCTTTGCCGTCGTCTTTGACTTCTATGACGATATTGCCGCCGCGATGATAGGCTTCCAGCGTCACCGTACCCACTTCCGGTTTGCCGGCGGCAATTCGAACCGAGGGCATTTCTATGCCGTGGTCCAAGCTGTTTCTAACCAGGTGCACTAAGGGGTCGCTGAGTAATTCGACAACCGTTTTATCGACTTCGGTATTTTCGCCAACCAATTTAAGCTCGACTTTTTTGCCGAGTTTGCTGCTAAGGTCGTGGGTGAGGCGTGGAAAACGGCTGAATACGAAGCTGATCGGCAGCATTCGTATATTCATCACGCTTTCTTGCAATTCCCGGGTATGGCGCTCCAGCTGGGAAAGCCCGTTTTTTAGCTGATCCAATTTATTGAGTTCGAAATGCTCACCGATTAGGCTGAGCATGGATTGGGTGATTACCAGCTCACCGACCATATTGATTAATGTGTCGATCTTACTGGTATCTACCCTAATGGAACTGGAACCTTTAGCAGCGGCTTTAGTTTCGTCTTTTTTGTTTTTGTTGGTCGGGTCTTGAATGTCGTTATTCGCAATCGAGGAAGAATCTTCGTCGGACGAAAAGGCGTTCGGCCCTTCTGTGTTATAAACCGCGCCACTGTAGTTGTTGTCTTCGTTGCTATAGCTGCGGCTATCCGCAAGGATGGAGGTTGTTACGTAATGGGCTTGTTTGGCGAAATCGCAATCTTCTTCCACCCAATCAAAAATTTCGTCAATATCGGCTGCGGGAACATTTCCTTTTAACGTGAGGCTCCAAGACAGATGGCATTCTTCCGGGTCAAGATCGAACAAGTCAGGCACGCCCTGTAAATCGGCTTTTACGCTTAACTCCCCTAGCGTAGCCAGTTCTCGAAACATTCTGATAGGCTCGTTGCCGGTTTTCAACATGTGGGCATGAGGGCTGAACGCGATGGTCCACTCGGATACGCAATCGGCAATGGCGGGGGTCAAGCTGGAAAGCTCAGCGGACGGCGATGGGACGAATGATTTTAAATCTGTCGATGTGCCGTCAGGTGAATTGTTCAATTCGTGGTCAAGCGCTTGCTGATGCATGTTTACGGTCAGCCGGTCGATGTCCTGGTTGCTTTGAATGCTCTGAAGCATCTCGCGCAGACAGTCGACCGAGCCTAGCAAGACGTTTACAGCTTGTTGCGTGACTTGGCGGCGCCCGTCGCGCATTTCATCCAACAAGGTTTCCATCACGTGAGTGAAATCGGATACGGCGGTAAACCCGAATGTGCCGCTACCGCCTTTAATCGAATGGGCCGCGCGAAAGATGTTATTGATTTCATCCACATCGACATCTCCCATGTCGAGGTTAAGCAAGCCTGATTCCATTGTGTCAAGTCCTTCGAAGCTCTCCTCGAAAAAGACTTGATGAAATTGCGCCATATCAATAGACATCGTCGCTACCCAGGTTGTGATGTTTGTGTGGACCGAAACGTTTTAGCCCAAAACCTTGTTGATGGTTTTCAATAATTGGTCAGGATTAAACGGTTTAACGATCCAACCGGTCGCGCCTGCTTCTTTACCTTGTTGTTTTTTATCCATTCCCGATTCTGTCGTTAACATTAGCATCGGGGTAAATTTGTAGTTGGGTAGGGCGCGTAATTCCTTAATCAGGGTGATACCGTCTTTATTCGGCATATTGACGTCGGTCACAATACAATCGAAAGCTTGGGACTTTGCCTTGGTTAGCGCGTCAACTCCGTCTACGGCTTCGACGACATTGTATCCGGCGCCTTTTAGCGTGAAAGTAACCATCTGCCTCATCGATGCTGAATCATCAACTGCAAGAATCGTTGCCACGATCAACTCCTAAATTTTGTTTAATGTTTTGAAAGAAAATATAGCAGGAAATTCTATACGCATAAGATGGGCCCGGGCGTATGCTTGGCGCGGTTTGTCTTGGAGAATGCGGGTTACATCACATTCGTGCCCGTCCGTGGGCCAGTAGAGCGTCGGGAAGTTAAATTACCAGCAGTCGCCGGCGGTCACACCGGTGTGCGCGGAGCTGATGCCTCTTTCTCCGGTTTCGCTTAAGGTCAGTGTGCCGCATTTGTCATTGGCTTGAGGGCCTGTTGTCGGTGCGGATTCAATCAAAAAGGTGGATGCAGTAGGTTCGCCGTCTGCAAGAGCAAATGTGTAGAAACCCGCCAAGTCGGTTCTACACTGCGTCGATGGCAAGGTTGCGTTGGCGTAACTCATATTGGTTGTGTAATAGCGTTCCATGTATTGGCCTAGCTCCAGTAAACACGAGCCTGCCGTGGTTCTGCGGGTTTTTCCGACGTGTTCCATATAGGAGGGATAGGCTATCGCCGCTAATATGCCGATTACCGCCACGGCAATCATTAATTCCAACAAGGTGAATCCTCGATTCGTCGAATTACTCGCCATGTTTGCTTGGTCTCCTCGATATCGTAAAAAGGTATTAAATTGCTGAGAGCAGTGTGTTGGCTCTTAGCCGATTTGCGTCAATCAAAAATTAGTTCGCGCCACGATATTCTGCCTTTATTAACGGTGACGTCCACGTTGACTTCGAGGTCTTTGATTTCGCCTTTGGAGCCGCCAACTACCAGCCTGTTTCCGACTAATACCGGTTCGCTGGGCATTCCTACGTCTAAATCGATTGAGCTGATCAGTATGTCGTTCAATTTGTCGTCCTCGAATTTATTTTTTCCGTTAACGTCGAAAATGCCGATGGTTAATCTCGCCCCGGTGTAAGGGTTGACGGCATTGACGTAACCGCTACCCCCGGACTTGCACGGATCGTCGTCAGGAATGATGGAGCTTGCGATTAGGGTAGATTGGGCAAGCTTATAGACTTTGGACGAGGTCACTATCCGCTCGCCTTGGGCTGTCCCGGCGGCAAGGGTTAGGTCCAGATACCAGCCGTTTTTGCCTATCATGTCGCCGTCTGTGGAGGCCGAAAGAGTGCGTACCGGATTGCCGTCGAAAGTTCCTTCCGCTACCACAGTCCGCTGTTTCAGGGTCGTGCGTCCGCTGATTTGCGCGTTTTGGTCTATCAGGCCGTACCAGGTTTGAATGTTCAGGTTTGCGGGATCGGCGCTGACAAAATAGCTGCCGGAGCCGAACCAAATAAAGCGTTTGCCGTAATTCGCATCGCTTTGCACGTCGTCCACCGCCACGGTTATTTGCGCGGTGATCGGTTGGGCCGTACCATTTTCGTCTTGAGCGACGAAAAACGGTGCCGGGGTAATGCCCGATTTGAACGCGACGTCCCAGGCGCCGGCACTGCTCGCCGATACGTCGAACTTCCAGACGTTGCCTTTAAGGTCGCCGGCATAAATGAAGTCGACGTCGCCGTCATTGTCGTTGTCGAATACGCCGGGTGAGGCTAGGCCATTGTCACCGGCGACCAGCGTATCGATTTTCTTGATGACGGCGCCGGTAGTTAGATTGAAGATGTATAACACCGCTTTGCCGTCGCTGCTGTTGTAGCCGTTGCCGACAATGAGCGCGGTAGTGCCGTCATTCATTTTGGCAATGACCGGGCGACCCAACATATAGCCCAGATCGGCATCCGTTGCGTCGAAATATTCCCAAAGAACGTTGCTGGCGGAAAACGAGGAAGGGCTGATTACCTCCAAGCCGAATAAACCCTTGCCGCCGTGACCTAAGGTGGAGATCAAATAATTATGGCTAGGCGTTTGGCTGGTGGACGACACCGCAATTTCGCCGTCTACAAAATAATCGTGCGGGTTGGAATCGCTGCCGTAATTAATTTGAGATAAATATTTAAGTTTGGGAAGTAGTATGCTGGGAATGTAGGCAAACAGTTCGACGCCGGTTTCGGCATCGAAGGCATGCAACATACCGTCGTTGGCGCCGACGAACACCGTCTCGGTGTCTTTAATGTAATAGGGCGACGAGTGTACGATATCGCCTAAAACCGTAGACGTACGGTCCCGTAGCGT
The DNA here is from genome assembly GCF_040741385.1 of Methylomonas sp. HYX-M1. Lineage (NCBI taxonomy): Bacteria > Pseudomonadati > Pseudomonadota > Gammaproteobacteria > Methylococcales > Methylococcaceae > Methylomonas > Methylomonas sp. HYX-M1. The sequence goes on along the minus strand of NZ_CP160405.1, from coordinate 3,926,461 downwards.
TCCGCTCTCACTCGAGTTCACCTCGTTCGACGAGTCGCCTCGCAGCCAATTGGTAACGTTTTCGCTGATTAATGCCGCCTGGTCGGTAGTGGTCAAGTTGGCCCACAAAAATTCTGTCGCCGTACCGCCCGTTTTGGTGAAAATCTTGCGGCCGGTATGGGTAGGGATTTTTTCTGCGGCATCCCAGTTGAATGTATCGCCCACCCCTGAGCCCGTACTGATCGGGAATGCTCGTAAGCTACCGGACCAAGTCGCCGTACTAAACAGCGATTGAAACACCTGTGTATCGGTAAGGATTGAGGTGCTGTTGGAGGTGACGTTACTGGCACTGGCAGTGCGGTCTATGATTTTATCGAAGGCTTTGCGCAACGATTCTTTGAGTTTTAACGGATTTTGGACGTAGAAATAGGTGTCCGGCGCGTTATCGCTATCGGCGTCCCATTCCAGTTTTAAATCCGGTAGTTTATTGTTGTTTAAGTCGGAAAACCCGCCCCATTTAGCGGCGTACCACAGAGGATCGTGCGGTACGAAACTGCCGCTGGATGTGTTTCCGGGGGTAAAGGTGCGGGTGTTGGTTAACGGCAATGCGCTGCTAGTATCGGGTGTGTCCAGCGCGTAGTTGACGTCCGATGCCGCGTCCGTGTCCGAGTCGCGCACGTCCAAATAGGTGCCGTCGGCGGTAGTGCCGGAGATAACGTAGCCCATGTGCTGAATGCAGCCGCCTGCCGCGTAGTCCGAGGTCAGTTTAACGTCCAATTTATTGCTGGACGTCACGCTGAGTTCGTATTCCACAATCGCATCCATGTCGTGGTCGGAGCCGTATTCCGAATCCTCGTAATTAATCCGGAATTTTGCGTAAGGCCGGCCGCTATTGACGCTGGAGTCCTGGTTGCTGCTGTTGGTATTTTTCAGTGATATGACATAGAAATCGACAATGGTGTTGGTCGGTCTAAAGTTGCTTTCAAGGATGCTGGCCGACAAACAGCCGCCGACGGTTTTGCCGAACGGGACCAAGGTTATGGTTTTGTCGTTTACGCTAAAAGTCATCTGCGGTTTGGGCGAAGCCAATGCCACGCTATAGGTATCGACATTTTGGGCGTCTGTAACCGAATTGATGTCTTTCGTCTTGCCGAAGAAGGCGACGCTGGGGGGATAGTATCCGCCTTGTTGCGTGGGTTCCTCCGGTACCAGGCCGCGTATGCTGCCGAAGCTGGAAGCGCTTTTTACCGTAGGAGCGCCGTCGTAAGTGTTGCCGGATTGGCCGATGAAAAAATTCTTGCTCGCGGCCCCCTCGAATTCGGTTGCCCAAACTTGGTCTCCCAGCGATTTGACGCCCAAGGAATTGCCGTTGATGCTGCTGTCGCCGCTGAAGCTAGTCAGGCCGGACGGAGCGGTATATTCGTAACGGCCCGGCAATTGGTCGGTGTCGTAGTTGGGGCTGATGTCGCTGATGACGATTTGCGAGGGTTTCGAGCAACGCGGATAGCCGCCTGTAGTGGTGCGGTACGGATCCAGCCAGTCCGGTTTGGGCAAGCCAAGCGTGGTGTCGTCGTTTCCTGACGCCGAGATGTCGAATGCGGTGGTTGGGGACGTGGCACCGCTTAAATAGCGCAAGCCTTCGTACATGATTTCCGCAATCGGGTTGCCCCACATCCGGCATCTGCCTTGAGCAAGCGGGCCGCCAACTTCCGGTACGCCGCAGTCCTCGTGATAAAAATAATAGTCACCGAAGCCGGTTACTTTTAATTTATCCAGGGCCTTGATGACCCCAACAGTGGAGGTCAACTGGCCGGTGTTCAAATCTATTTCGTTGGTCAACGAGGAAATGTTTTTACGCAATACCCCGCCCGAGGTGTTTTTCTCGTAAGAGCCGGTCATTAAGCCGAAGGCCATGGCGTCCGTTTCGCCGTATTGCTGCAAAATGCCGCCGGGTTTGTAATAAACCGGGCTGGCCGACGGGTAGCCGCGGCATTCCGATTCCAATAAGCCGCTAACACAGGCTTTTACCCGTACCGCGTAATCGGTTAGCGTGGATGCGACCACGGTTTTTTTCCAATATAAATAGTAGCTGTCGCCGCCATCTCGTTCTTGATGGCGGAATTTGACGGTGTGAGCGCCGGCCGACAGATAGATGCTGCCGGAATGACTGGTTAGGCTGGTGTCGCTGTTATTGGAGCCGTGGCCGCCGTACCACCAAGCCACTACCGTACCATCGATGATCACCTCGACGGCATCGTCGCCGTCAACTGCGAAGGTATAGGTGCCGCTTTTCCCGGTTGGGATGGTCAACGTTCCTTCGAAGAGGGTGAGGTAGTTGTCTTGCGAGCCGGAGGCGGAGGAGTTCGGGTTACCGCTGCCGTTGATTTGCGTAACGGATTTGCTGCCGTAGCGTCTGCTGCTGGTGGCGTAATTAGTCTCTAAGCTATTGAATTCCGAGTTAGTAGTGGGGTAGGTGCAATAGCAATTGTTGCCACTGCGCGAGGTATTGCCGGTGTTGTATGTCGCTTGAGTCAAGCCTGAAAAATAGCTGGCCGGCACTATCTCCCAGCTGGTGCTGCCGGCAACGGCGCAAGCGGTGCGCACGTTGTTGCCGGTGGCACAGTCGCTGCCGGCTACCGGGCGTTCAATGGACAGCCATTCCCACACCCTAAACCCGCTGTTTTCCAACACGCGCAATAACGGTGTGGTCGTTTCCAGCAGCGTGGTGTTGGCGAACAGATGGCGTTTGTCGGTAGCGGGTTGGGATAGCGGGGTGTAAGAGCTGATGTCGTAACCGTCCACCGCAGTGCTGGTATATTCTTTTCCCCAGCTGTGGGCGTCTTGCGGGATATAAACTCTTTCCAGAATGGTGGCGCTGTCGGTGTCGGTGCTGCGGTAGCCGCCATACAGCACTCTACGCAATGCGTCCATGCGCGACATGGTCAAATAGTTTAGAAAATCGCCGCTCCATTCGCCGCTGGAATTGGCGCACGTTTTGTTGACCGTGGTGTAAGCGGGTTCGAATACGCCGTTAGAGCTGTTATAGCTATAGCATTTGTAGGAATCGAAATAACCGTAATAAGTAATCGTGGGTTGATAGCCAACGTCAATAGAGCCGTCGCCATTCAGGTCGGAGGCGTCGTTATAGGCCTCGTAATACAGCTTGTGGTCTCTGGCGGCGGTTAACAAGGTTAACGGGGTGGCCGAGATATTAACCGCCAAGGGAATATCGGGAATGTCCACTGCGGCAAGCGCCGGATTGAGACAAAACCATGGCAGCACATGCGCTACGTTGAGTAAATAACGGAGAACGAAAGATGCATTTTGCTTCATGGATAGGGTCCTCCAGCGTTAGTTGGTGGCGTAAATCGACTGGAGCATGACGGTGGCCCGCCCTGTTCCCGGATTGCTGCGCGCGGTAATTCGGTAACGTTTACAGTTCTTGGGATCGGAGGCGCCGCCGTCGGTGCATTGAAATTCGCTACCCAAGTATTCGATAAAATATTGGGGGGCGTTGCCTGCCAGGGTTCCCAAGCTGGCGCTGGCATTGGTCCAGCCGGTAAAACCGGACGCGCTTTCCCAACGCGGGGTACAATCGCTGTCGGCTTTCGGGCAGATGCCGTTAGTGCAGTTGTTGATGACATTCGGGTTGGTGGGGCAGCTGTTGGCGGTGCTATCGGTATAAGATGGCGTAGGTTTATTGTCTTCCGCGTACTTTTCCGCTTCCCGCAAGGCGGCTTCGGCGGCTTGAAAGGCCAGATTTCGGTCGAAGCTGTTGGCGGCCATTTTTTCTTCCAGGCTGACCGAGCGGATGCCGGCTACGCCTAACAGCGTGGTGACGATCAGCAGCATCAGGGAAACAAACAGGGCGACGCCGCGTTGTTGCCGGGCTAAGGCAGGTAGGGAGCTCATGACTGCCGGTTCCTGATGGTGATGGTGGCGTTCCAGGTGCGCGTTAACGGTTGCGCCGTGCCGGTGGCGACGTTTTCCAGCGATTGCAAGGTAAATATCAGCCGTATCGCGACGACTCGGGTCCAGGTGGTAATGCTGGTGGCGTCAACGTAATTACTTGCCAAGTTGCCGCTGGCGTCTTTGGCTAAGTATTGCAGCTGCATATCGGTAATGCCTTCCGCCACTTCGTCGGCTTGGGTCGCGGCGTTGCCGCCGCTGTTGTACATTTTGACCCGATACAACGATTTGCCGCCGCGGCTGTTGTAGCCGATATACCAGGCATTGGAGGATAGTTTGGTCAGGATGCCGCCGTCTTCGAAAGAATATTCCTCGCCGTTGGTAGTGCAGATGGTGGGATAGCCCAGGCCTTTGCTGCAGTTAGCGGGGGCTTGCGAGCCACCGGTATTGTGGACGATGGTGACATTGCTGTCGTTGGCGTTGGTGGTTTGAAAGATGGCGGCTTGTTTGAAGTCGCAAACCATCAATACGTCGCCGTCGACGATCTCGTGTGCCGTGGTATTGACTTTGAATTCGGCGGCGGTCGGATTATGGTCGGTCACCGTGGTGCCGTTGTACGCCGTGCCGCTCAAAATGGACACCGCGTCGGTGCCCGAGACTCTGGAAGCGGTTGCGGTGCCGATGGCTTTGGCGGGCAGGGTCTCCGTGCCTTCGTAACCGTGCAGACCTTCGCCCCAGTTGGCCCACCAGGTGGTGTCGGCATCGTTCAACACGTTGCCGGTCGGCAAATTGCTACCGCACGGAATGCCGCCGGCTTCGCGCAAATCGCGGGCAATCACTTCGAAGGCATAGCGGGCGCTTTCCTGCATGCGAGACAGGTTCTCGTTTTGCCGATAAACCGCCCGATTGGATAAAAACACGCTGACGACGCCGCCGATCAAAAACAGGCCCAGCATCATCGCGATCATTAGCTCGATCAAACTGAATCCCGCTTGGGGGGAGTTGGGGACGTAGGTTTTATTCATAGTCGGGTTTTGATTTCCACGGTTTGGGTGCTGGCGCCGCCGAGGCCGCGACTGTCGTCCCAATAGACTTTCACGGTGCAGCTGGTTACGTTGCAGGTAATTTCGCCGCAGGTACTGTTCAGGTTGCCCAAATTGGTTTTAAGGGCGGAAATCCAGGCCGCTTGGTCGTTTGTGATCAAAGAACCGGTGGCGGGGGCGGAACAGGTTTTGCTCAAGTTGTAAGACGCAATCATGGCGGCATCGCGGTTGGCTCGCATGGCGTCCAGCATGTAATACGCCAGCATTGTGGCTTGGCTGCGTTGAAAGGCGCTTTGGTTATTTTTGAGGGCATTGGTCTGTAGCGCGGCAATGCCAAGCAGGCCGAAGGATAGAATCAATACGGCGATCAACACTTCCAGTAAAGAGAAACCTAGCTGAGGTTGGCGATGTACAGGGCGCATACTAGGGGGACTCGCAACTGGTAAGGTTTCCGTTATCGGTTTCCGGGATGTGGTCGGTATCGCTGCTATTGTCAACCGCGATACGGGGCCGTAACGGCGTAATAATGACGGCTTTGGCGCTTTCTTCGTCACTGTTATGGCAGGCGGCGAAATTACCGTTGCCGGACGTGGCGCCCCTGGGGTCGTACCAGATGATGTGTGGAAAGGCGGAACTGCGCAGGGTGTATTGATTCGGAAGCGCCGGCCAGACTTTCAGAATTTCGGTGCTATCCAAGCTGCCGTTGTTGTTGCTGTCCACATAGGCAATCCAGCCTTGTTCCCAATATTCGCTCGCCGAGGTCGAGCAGGTTCTTGGCGAGGTGGTTTCCGGGCTTTTGCAAATGGCCGCTTTATGCCCGCTCCTAATGGCTTCGGCCCGGATAAAATTCAGCGCAGCGAAAAATTCATTGTTTATGGTGGACAAGCGGTTGCCGACGATGGTTTGTTTGAAGCTGGGAATAGCCATGCTCAGCAATACGGAGGCAACCGCAACGGCGATCATCAGTTCGATCAAAGTTACCCCGCTTTGCCTGATCGGCATGTCTTTCCTCCTAAATTCGATGAGTCCGGTTCGATAAGCGGATAAGCGCCTACCCCTGATCAAGATGCTAGTATAGGCAGGGATCGGGGAATGTGAAATTCAACACAGAGCGTATAAGATTTGCGGCAAGCCACGAAATACCTGCCGGGTCAAAATCCGGACATGCATGAAGTGATGTCCTGTCCGGAGTCTTTTTCGGGGATGCCGTCGCGGTCGCTGTCCGTAGCAATCCTGGGGCGGCCTACCAGGTTGACGATCAGCAATTTTGTGCCTTGCAGTTGCTGGTTCTTACAAAGGGCGAAACTCCCCATGCCGTTGCTGCTGCCGTTCGGTTGATAGCCGACGTAAGATTGAAATCTACTGTTGTTGCCGCGCAAGGTGTAGCCATCGTTCAAACCGGGGTAGGTTTTTAGCAGGATGTCGCTATCGGCGTCGAAGGCGTTTTTACTATCCGTTGAATCCCGTTTGAGGTCGATGAAAATCTGCCAGCCGTCTTCCCAATCGCTGCCGGTCTTGCGCATTACCACGTATTGACCGCGTTTGATCGCTTCGCTGCGGGCCAGGTTCAGAGCCGCCAAAAATTCGTTGGCGGTTGCGGATAGTTGGTTGTTGACGACTATTGCGCTAAGGCTAGGCAAAGCCAATGTCAACAGGATTGAGGCTATTGCCACAGTCGCTATCAATTCGGTGAGACTGAAGCCGGTGCGATTGTTTCGCCTAACGCCAAGGCCGAATAATTTGGACATAGTACACCCTTCATTGCTAGGTTGTAATATGAGGCGACTTTAGGTCCGCCATGCTCTGCACGGCTAGAAAATAGCGTAAATATCGGCTTTTGTCGATTTATTTTATGCGAAGGCGAATTAAGAGCTTTGTTAGCGGTCTGGGCTGGTTTAGCGTTTGTTTATTTCCATAGCGCTGTTCATGATGCTTTTGGCGATTATCCGTGAGTTTGACGTAAACCATTGTTTTAGCTACGGTGCATCTTTCGGCGTTAGGCGCAACAGCAATTGTTGTAGGAAAGCGACTTTGCTTTCCAGATCGTCGAAGCTCCGGTTAAACCGTAGCTTATCGGCGCCGTCGAATTTGTATAGCGCGGTTTGGGTTTGAATCAGCGAGATCAGCTCGCCGGTGTCGATATGCGACGAACTGCTAAACACCAAGCGTCCGGTTTTGGCGGACGCTTCGATTTTCTTGATTCCCAGCGGCGCGGCCAGCTGTTTAAGTTCGGTAACGGCGAACAATGCCTTGACCGGATCGGGCAAAAGGCCGAAGCGGTCTATCATCTCGATTTTTAATTTACGCAAGTCTTCTTCGGTTTCCGCGCTGGCGATGCGCTTGTACAGCACCAGGCGAGCATGAATATCCGGCAGATAATCTTCCGGAATTAATGCGGCAATTTGTAAATCGACCTCCGGCCCCAGTTCTAACGGAATCTCCAATTCCGGTTGTCGTCCGGAGCGCAATGCAGCGACGGCGCGCTCCAATAATTCGGTGTACAGCGTGAAACCGATTTCCTGCATTTGTCCGCTTTGCTCGTCGCCCAGCAATTCGCCGGCGCCGCGAATTTCCATGTCGTGTGAAGACAGCATAAAGCCGGCGCCCAGTTCGCCGGAAGTTTCAAAGGCTTCCAGGCGTTTGACGGCATCCGCGGTCATCAAGGTTTTAGGCGGGACGATACAGTAGGCGTAAGCGCGGTGGTGCGAACGGCCCACCCGGCCGCGTAGTTGGTGCAATTGCGCCAAGCCGAGTTTGTCGGCGCGATTGATGACAATCGTGTTGGCGCTGGGGATGTCGATGCCGCTTTCGATGATGGTGGTGGCAATCAGCAAATTGAAGCGTTGATGGTAAAAGTCCAACATGATGCGCTCCAGTTCGCGTTCCGCCATTTGTCCGTGAGCAATTTGGATACGGGCTTCCGGTACTAACACGCCCAGCTCTCCGGCCATTTTTTCCATAGTTTTGACGTCGTTGTGCAAGAAAAATACTTGTCCGCCGCGCTTGATTTCCCTTTGGCAAGCCTCTTGGATTTGGGAATCTATCCATTCGGTGATAAATGTTTTGATCGCGTGCCGATTGGGCGGCGGGGTGGCGATAATGGAAATATCGCGCAAGCCGGACATGGCCATGTTGAGGGTGCGCGGAATCGGCGTGGCGGTCAGGGTTAACAAGTCCAGTTCGCAGCGCAGTTTTTTAAAGTGCTCTTTCTGGGTGACGCCGAAGCGATGCTCCTCGTCGATGATGACCAGGCCCAATGCCTGGTATTGCAAGTCCTTGGACAGCAACTTATGTGTGCCTATGATGATGTCGACTTTGCCGGCCGCGAGTTCGTCTATGATGGATTTTTGCTGTTTCGCGGTCACGAAACGCGACATGACTTCTACGCGTATCGGCCAATCCGCAAAGCGGTCGCGGAAATTTTGGTAATGCTGTTGGGCAAGCAAGGTGGTCGGAACCAGAACGGCGACTTGTTTGCCGTTTTGTACCGCTACGAAAGCGGCGCGCATCGCCACTTCGGTTTTGCCAAAGCCGACGTCGCCGCATACCACCCGGTCCATGGGATGAGGCGAGGCCATATCTTGCACGATGGCGTCGATGGCACTGATTTGGTCCGGCGTTTCTTCGAAAGGAAATGCCGCACAAAAAGCGTTGTAATCGCCGTCGTCGATGTTGAACGCGTAGCCTTCCCGGGCGGCGCGTTTGGCGTGAATGTCCAGCAGTTCGGCCGCGACGTCGCGCGCCCGCTCCAGGGCCTTTTGTTTGGCTTTACTCCATTGTTCGCTGCCTAATTTGTGCAGAGGCGCGCTTTCCGCGCTGACGCCGCTGTAACGGCCGATTAATTGCAACGACGATACCGGAACGTAGATTTTGTCGCCGCCGGCATAACCCAGCATTAGAAATTCGGCGTCTATACCGCCGACGTTCAAAGTTTGTAGCCCTAGATAGCGGCCGACACCGTGTTCCCGGTGGACGACCGGCGAGCCTATGCTCAGCTCGTCCAGGTTATTGAAGATGTTTTCCAGGTTGCGCGATGCCGATTTTTGTCGGCGCCTGCGTTGTTGGGCTTTTTCGCCGCTCAGTTGGCTTTCGACGATAATGGCGAGCGGCGGGTCGCGGAGAATCAAGCCTTGTTCCAGCGGCGCGACGGTAATGCAGACTTTGTGTTCGCTTTGTAGGAATTCCTGCCAGTTTTGTACCGGTTTGCTTGTCAGTTTTACGCTTTTTAACTTGTCCAGCAGGCTTTCCCGGTAGCCCGCGGTTTCGGCCGCGAATAAAATTTTGCCGGAAAAATTTTCGATGAATTGGCGTAAGGCGTGGGCCGGTTCTTTGAGTCGGTTGTCGATGGTCAGATTCGGCAGCGGCGCTTCCGCCGTTTCGACGCTCGTTGACGTGTCGAAACGGACGCGGGCGAAACGTTGCGTGTGCGCAAGGGTTTCTGCGGTCGTCAGGAACAATCGCTGCGGCGGCAGCAAGGGGCGTTCGACGTCGAAGTTGCGTTGCCGATAACGTTCTTGGGCTTCGGCGTAAAATCGGTCGAGCGCGGTGTCGAATTCGCCGGGCAAAACCAATAACGCCGACTGCGGCAAATAGGCGAATATGGATTCGGTATGTTCGACGAATAACGGCAGGTAGTATTCGATCCCGGCCGGGGCGATTTGTTTGGAGACGTCTTGATAGAGATTGTTTTTGGCCGACGCGTTGGGAAATTGTTCGCGAAAGGCCTGACGAAAGCGTTTGACGGCGTCGTCGGTAAACGGAAACTCGCGTGCGGGGTATAGTTCGACCTTGGACATCTTGTCTTTCGACATCTGAGTTTCCGGATCGAAGCTGCGAATGGATTCGACTTCGTCGTCGAACAGTTCGATGCGATACGGCTGTTTGGAGCCCATGGGAAACAGGTCCATAATCGAGCCGCGCACCGCAAATTCGCCGTGTTGATACACTTGGGACACGCACTGGTAGCCGACCGCTTCCAATTTCGCGCGGGTCAATTCCAGATTTAACGTGCCGTTGATTTCAATGGAAAAGGTATGCGCCAGCACGTGTTCGCGCGGTGCCAGCCGGTGCATCAAGGTAGAGACGGGGACGATTAATACGCCGTGCTTGGTTTCCGGGAGCAGGGCCAGGGTGCGTAGCCTGTCGGAAATGATTTCCGGTAGCGGCGAGAATACGTCGTAAGGTAAGGTTTCCCAATCCGGAAATTGCAATATCGGGATGCAATCGTTTAAGAAGAAACCTAGTTCCTGCTCCAAGCGCAGGGCACAGTTACTATCCGGCGCGATCACGACGAACAAGCGTTTTTCGGAGCGGATGGCGTTTGCCAGTGTCAATGATTGGCTGCAGGCGGCGTGGCCTTGCCAAGCGCTAACGGCCTCGTTGCTACGAGGAATGGGCGGGATCGGAAACGAGGTATAAGACATTAAAGGTTGTTGCGCTGCGGGTATTAGTTGGCAGTTTGGAGGTTGGGTAACCGCCGGGATGAATGACGGGCGTTTTAATTAATGGTTGACATTTTTCTGTTGAATTTCGATTTCTTGCATGTAACGCAATATATTGGTTTCGAAGCTGGTCGGCACGTTTTCGAATAAACAGCCTATTCGGTTTTTGGTGGTGGTCGCACTGGTTTTGGTTTCGACGTTGTTTTTAATCACAAAGCTGATGTTACCGTGATTGCCGTTATGCAAATGTAATTCGCATTCGGTGAAGCGACAGTCCGGCTGCAGTTGGGCGGCCCACTTAGCATCGGCGTTCAAAAACGCCATCCCGCTGACGCTGAGGTCGTACAAGGGGAATATCACGGACTGTTCGACGGTTTCCTCGTTTTCGTTAGATGTAACCAGTTTGAGACGGCAATAACTTTCCGTATGGGATAAAGGGATTTTTACCCGATAAAATTGCCGGCGCTGCATCCAGAAAATCGCTTCCGGAATGGGCATCGATAATACCCATTCGTCGTCCTCGCGGGTTTTTTTAATGCCTTTGCCGCTGAAGGAGACTTTGATTCCTTCCACTTCGGTACGAAACAGCACTTTGCCGGACGCCAGCAATTGCTGATCAATGCTGTCGTTTGGGCCGCAGTCCAGGCTAAGGCTATTGTTGTTTTTGTCCAGGTTGACGATGGTCGTCAGGAACGAGGTATTTCGATCGCCGAAGTGTGCGCTGATCAAACACTTTCTACTGACTAATTCGCTGAAGTGGCTGAATACCAGCTTGGCATTTTTGACAACGTAATCGGATTCGGTGGACATCGGCGGCGGCTAAAAATTACGGTTTGATAGACCCGGTATTGTAAAATAGCCTGGATGTTTCTGCATGATTAGGAAAGCCGAATGGGGTGGTTGTTATTGTTCAGTGCGGGGTGTTCGGAAATCGTCTTCGCGTTGAGCCTTAAGTATAACGAAGGTTTCAGTAAATTATGGCCTAGCGTTTTGACTTGTTTTTCCGGGGCGGGCAGCTTTTATTTGTTGATGCTTTCTCTTAAAAGCTTGCCGTTGGGTACTGCTTATGCGGTTTGGACGGGGATGGGGGCGGTCGGAGTTGCCGTAATCGGTATAGTGATGTTCAAAGAGTCCGCCGATTGGATCCGGTTGGCTTCTATCTTGCTGATTGTTGTCGGTATTGCGGGTTTGAAATTGACCCACGTCGAATAGTCATGCTGCATTTGCTGGCACAGGCGTCATTGTCCGATGAGGTGATGCTGCGCGTTGCAGCCGGAGACGATGTGTTATTGCAAGGCAGCGCGGTTTGGGCCGCTTTCCGGGGACATGCCGATAATCCAAAAGTTTTGCATTTGTTAGGATTGACATGCCGGATTTATGCCTTACAAGATTGGTTAACGGTTAACGGTATCGCTTTAGATCAATTGTTGACCGGCGTTGAGGCCATAGATTACGGCGAGTTGGTGGTACTGACGGAACAAAATCCGGTGATTGCCACATGGTGTTGATAGTCGATGGCCTAAGTTTGGAAACGACCGATGATGGCTTCTTGCGCGATTGCAGCGCCTGGAATCGTCAAGTAGCCGAGGCGCTGGCTTGCGCGGACGGCATTGAAATCGGCGAGGAACATTGGGAAATCCTGTATTTCATCCGCAACTATTACAGCCAATTCAAACATCTTCCCAATGCGCGCATGTTCGCCGCGGCAATCCGCAAACAATTGGGCGACGAAAAAGCGGCGAGTCGCTACCTGCAAACACTGTTTCCGCAAGGGCCGCTGAAATATGCTTGTAAATTGGCGGGTTTGCCGAAGCCGCCAACCTGTCTTTAGCCCCTATAACTTTTTTGAGAGTCACGAATGAGGAATCCGCGCGTAGGTTTTATTAGTTTGGGTTGTCCAAAAGCCTTGGTCGATAGCGAACAGATATTGACCCGGTTGCGTAGCGAGGGCTATTCGATTGCGCCTAACTATAAAGACTCGGATTTGGTTATCGTCAATACCTGCGGATTTATAGACGCGGCGGTCGAGGAATCCTTGGATAGCATAGGCGAAGCCTTGGCCGAAAACGGCAAAGTCATCGTCACCGGGTGTTTGGGCGCGCGTCAAGATGAAATTTTGGCCAGACATCCGCAGGTTTTGAAAATTACAGGGGCGCACGCTACCGAGGAAGTGGTCGATGCGGTTCATCAGCATTTGCCGCCGGCACATAACCCTTTTATGGATTTGCTGCCGCCGCAAGGCATTAAATTAACCCCTAAGCACTATGCCTATCTTAAAATTTCCGAAGGTTGCAATCACCGTTGCACGTTCTGCATCATTCCCTCCATGCGCGGCGACTTGCTTAGCCGGCCTATCGACGGTGTGATGCAAGAGGCCGAAAATCTGGCGAATGCGGGTGTTAAAGAGTTGCTGATCGTTTCGCAAGATACCAGTGCTTACGGATTGGATTTGAAGTATCAACCTGCTATCTGGCGCGGACTGGAACGGCAAACCCGTTTTTACGATCTGGCTGCGGCTTTGGGTGAATTGGGCATTTGGGTGCGGATGCATTACGTTTATCCCTATCCCCATGTCGACGAGGTGATTCCGCTGATGGCGGACAGAAAAATCTTGCCGTATTTGGATATTCCTTTTCAGCACGCTAACTCCCGGGTGTTGAAAGCGATGCGCCGGCCGGCGGCGGCTGAAAACAATTTGGAACGGATTCGTGCTTGGCGACAAGTTTGCCCCGATTTGACCATACGCAGTACTTTCATCGTCGGTTTTCCGGGGGAAACCGAACAGGATTTTGAGGAGTTGCTGCAGTTTCTGTCCGAAGCGCAGTTGGATAGAGTGGGATGTTTTGCTTATTCACCGGTGAAAGGCGCGGCGGCTAACGCATTGCCCGGTGCTGTAGCCGAAGACGTCAAGCAACAGCGTTTGGAGCGCTTCATGCAACATCAAGCGCAAATCAGTGCCGCGCGATTGCTGAGACGAATCGGCAAAATAGAGACGGTGTTAGTCGACGAAGTAGTGGAAGAAGGTGCGGTCGCGCGCAGCAGGAGCGATGCGCCTGAAATCGACGGTCAGGTATTCATCGATGGAGCTACCCATTTGCAGGTGGGTGATTTTGTTAGGGTGCAAATTGAAGACGCGGACGAATACGACTTGTGGGCCAGATTGTGCGCCGATTAGTCTGTGCGGATGTCGTTAACGCTTTTCCGGTATGGTCGCCACGACAGGGCGAATGGCGCGAAGAACTTGTAGTGTGGTTAGCACCTTAGATTTTGCCCCCTTAAGTAAAGAGGGGGCAAAAAAAGCCGCGCTCTGCTCAATACGTCAGCAGCAAAATCCCGACCGTCAATAAGGCGCAGGCATCGCCTCAGTCAACAGCCCATGGTTTAAGTTTGCTGAACCTGCAGTGCGAGGGGCAGGACCAGTAGCTTGGCCACTGCGGCTATTAGCCGCAGTGGCTCAGAAATTACAAGGCGAAGCGATTACAGCGGGGTAACGTTTTCGGCTTGCAGGCCTTTTTGACCGTTAGTCACTTCCATGGTCACTTTTTGGCCTTCTTTCAAGGTTTTACGGCCTGAGCCGTTAATGGCGCTGAAATGAACGAATACGTCTTTGCCGCCGTCTTGTTCGATGAAGCCGAAGCCTTTTTCATCGTTGAACCATTTCACTTTACCTTCTACTTGTGCTGACATAAATCTCTCTTTTACAAAATTGCCGTCGCCGGCGGGTTGTTACGGGTGTTGAATAAAGCAGGTAGAAGTAGGCACATCTGTAGCGACAACGATTACCGAGCTAAATCAGGGTTAATTATACATAGCAATATCGATAGTCCAAGAAAAAAGATGGATTCTGTGTGTTAAGGTTGGGTGACACGCCCTAAGGGCGATTTTTTTTAAATTTCGGCAAAATCGTTTGTTTATTATCGGCCGGTTTCGAGGCGGCGTTTAAGCTAACTGTCTAGCTTCTTAGTTCTATTGACCGGCCGGGCGCGGCGGATGACGGCGTTCGGATTCGGGGAAGAGGGCGGCTTTTTGCCTCAAGCCGGTTCATCGCCCGACTTGAGGCAAAACGGGGGATTAAAGGCCGCTTTGCTCCAGTTCGTGCTTTAATAGAATATACAGCTTGCTGGTGATGATTTCGTTTTTGTGCAATTTTTCCAAGGTTTCTTCCCTTAAAACCGATAAAGATTGCAGGGTAGTGGCTTCGTTCAAGCGGCTTAAAATTTCTTCGTTTTCACGAATAACCGCTTCCATTTTTTCATGGGTATTGTCGCGGATAGCGCGGAATAGATTGCGCAGGTTTTCTAACGCGGCTTTGTCGTCGAATACTTCTCTAAGGCTGGAGTTTTCCACCGCGTCCAACTCCTTCAGCACTTCGTTGCTGATTTTTTTCAAAGCGCGATAGTAACGGTAAATTTCCTCCGGTTTGACTTGATAATCGCGCCAAAATACTAGGTGGCTGACAATGGATACAAAACGGTCCAAGCTGTCGATAGGGAAGTTTTCGTCGATAGAATGGACTTGTTGCTGACCGCGTTTGATGCGCTCGGTTTGTATGCTCAGCATGTTGCTGATTTTTTTATAGGTTTTTTCCTCGATTTCGCCGCGCAGAAATATGTCTTTAAGCGCTTCTTTTTCTACGCCCAAGGCATAGGTGCGCAACATATCTTCAATTAAGGTATCGGACTCGCCGATGGCGTTTTTGCACTCCAGGCAAGCGATTTGGTACAAGCTTTGGTAGCGGCTTTTCAGTTTTTCGTATTGCTTAGGGGTCAGTTGCTGGTCTTGCAACAGTTCTTCCAATTTATCCAGCGACTTGTCGTAAATTTGCGCCTTACTCTTGTGATAGCCCACCTGCTCCATAGGGGTTAAAGCATCGATGCCTAGGGCGCGCATGACTTTGCCTATCGTGGTGGCTTTGACCAGCAGGGTGAAATAAATGCTGCCTATGGTCACCGCGGCGACAAAGTCTTTGACGCTGAAGTTGAAGTGCCAGCCGGACACGGTCAAATCGTCGGGAATCAACAGCACCATGATTACCGCCAATGAACCGCGTAAGCTTCCCCAGGCGAGTAGATGCATCCAGTTGCTGGGAATCGGTCGTTCTTTACCGGTCCGGTTCAACAACCAAAGCAAGGGGTATACCGAAACAGCCCGGCCGACGACGACGGTGGCGATACCTAATAAAATAGGCAGTAAGGCGATATTCAAGTCGATCGCCAAGTCGGCGAACAGCAAGCCCATCAAAATGAATACCAGGGAGTTGGTGACGAAAGCGAAGTAACTCCAGAACTTCTCCATGTATTCTTCGACGTCGGCGGACATTTTGTAGCGGCCGAAATTGCCGATGACCATGGATGCGGTCAAGGTAGCGATGATGGACGACAAGCGGATTTCCTGACCGGCAATTTGCAGATGTTCGGAAATGACTTCGGTCAGTATGAAGGTGAAATGGGCGACTAGCAGCGTCAGCGTGATTTCCAGGTGCTCGTTACCGTGGACGCGTTCGATCAATTTTGCGAACAAAAAGCCCATGATCAGGCCAAACAGAATGCCGCCCAACAACATGGTGGAAAAGGAAAACAAGGCCGTCCATACGGAGTCGAAGCCGTGGAAGCCTTTGAGCATCAAATCCAGGGTCACTAAAAAAGCGGCGAAACCGGTGGCGTCGTTAAACAAGCTTTCCCCTTCGAATATCAGGGTTAGCCGTTGCGGAGCGCCGTACTCCTTAAACAAGGCGAGGACGGCTACCGGGTCGGTCGACGAAATGATGGCGCCGAACAACAGCAATACCAGCATGGGGACGTCGAATCCAGCCGTTTCGAAGGCGTAAAAGCCGGCGATGCCGATGAACAGGGTGGATACGAGTAGCCCGACGACTGCCAACAAGCCGATCGAGTAGATGTTTTCGGTGACGTGGCGGATATTCATGTTGTAGGCCGATTCGAAAATCAAGATCGGCAAAAACACGAAAAACAACAATTCCGGCGTGAGCTCGAAACTGGTAATGAATGAAAATAATTCGATATGAGACAACGGAACCAGCAGCGAGCCGGCGATCACCAGCAACACGGTGTAAGGTAGCTTGAGTTTTTTCGACAGCATGAAAACCGCCAGCGAAATTAACATCAAACTGAATAAAGACAAAAATACGTCGAGCTTCATAAGCCCTTCATCGAGATAAGAGTTATATCATCAAAGCAATAAGGCAGTTGCGATACCTCTAGGTTCCGCAACTGCCTTAGGCACTTACCGGACAGTATAGTTCGCTGCCGGTGCTCGGTGCTCGGCGCCGTTAGTAGCGCTTACCGATAGGTTGATCAGGCTTGCTCCAGCAAGTAAGTCAACCACAAGGATGATAGTTTTTCCTGCACGGTATTTTGCCGCAAGCGGGCGGCCAGATTTGGAAAGTCGACGTAGTCCAGCGCTTGGTCCTGGTTGTAGCAAGAGTACATGAAACTTTCTTCGCCGCTGTCCGGATCGACGTGCTTACACATACATTGCGCGCAAACCCCTTTCATCATGCATTGCATCGGCGAGTTGATCGAGCCTACCGCTTCGTGGCCTTCCTTGAGATAGGGTTTTAGCACGCCGAAACGGGCCGCTTTGACGGCGGCCATCATTTTGTCCGAGCCTATGACGATCAAATGTTCCACGTCTTGCAGCCGAACTTGGGTTTCGCCCAGCTGGCCCTCGGCGTATGCGATCATGGCCTCGACGATGTTGCCGACGAAGGTTTTATCCTGTGGGCGGGTGACCGGAATCGCTTCGTTACCGGGGCGATTATCGACGGCCCAGACGATGACGTCCGAGGCTTCCTCGATTTCGGCGACTTTGAACAAATCGGCACGGTTGCGATAGCCGGCGAAATACAGCACTTTGTTGCCGGCTGCGCGCATGGCTTTACCGATGGAGAACAGCACTGCGTTACCCAAGCCGCCGCCCAACAACAGTACGGTTTTGCCGGTGGGGATCTCGGTCGGTGCGCCGGTGACGCCCATCAATACCAAAGGGTCGCCGGCCTTCCAGGTGGCGCACAAGCGGCTGGAACTGCCCATTTCCAAGGCGATCAAGGACACCAAGCCCCGTTCTTTATCCACCCAGGCGCCGGTCAGGGCCAAGCCCTCGGCGGCCAAGGCGGTGCCCTCGACCACGGGAGCCAGGGATTCGAAGTTTTGTACCCGGTAAAACTGGCCGGGCTCGAAATTTTTGGCGGCTGCCGGCGCTTTGATCACGACTTCGATGATGGTTGGGGTCAAGCGGTTGACTTCAACCACGTGGGCTTTGAAATAACCGTCCAGCGAGTCTTGCAAAGCGTGCAATCGGGCGTTGCGTTCGTTTTGTTCGGCCGGGTCCAGCGCGGCCAATTCGTCAGCAAACAGCTTTACCACATAGGGATAGCCGTCTTTGGCGCTAGCCATGGCTTTTACCACGTTGCCGGCATAAACCGGGTGGTTGTCGCCGTAGAAACTGATGTAGCGGCCTTCGCTGCAATACGAGGTAAAAGGCGCCGGTTTGCCGACTTTTACCTGGGCTTCGTCGGCCATCGCTACCAATGCCGCTTTGCCGTCCAGCCATTCCGGTTCGTGGCGTTTGTAGAATTTGCCTTCCATTTGGAAGGTGCGCGGGTGTTCGCTTTGGTAAATCGTGTTGGGCGCGGTGCCGGCGGCAATGAACAAGCCGCGCAAGCCGACCTCGACTTCGTCGGTTTTACGCCATTTGCCGTCTTGTAATTCCAGTTTTTCGAAGCGGACTGCCTTTAGATGGCCGTATGGGTCTTCGACGGCTTCCAAGGGGCTCATGCCTTCGGCCAGATAAATGCCTTCCGACAGGGCTTCGTGGATTTCCTCGTGGTTTTGCCGGTAAGCGGGCGAGTCTTTGATGCCTTTGCGGTAAAACAGGGTGACGCCGCCCCACTGTTTCAAAAACGGCAGAAAATCCGGGGTTTCGCCGGCTGCGGCGGCGCGGGTGCGTTCGGCTTCTATGATGCGGCCGTGCGCTAAAAATTCTTCCAGGATTTCCAGTTCTTCGGCGTCGTAACGGCTGCGTACTTCGGTTTCACCGTATTGCGCGACCAGTTTGTCGTAGCGCTTGGTGATTTTGCTGACTTGCAACGGATAATAGGCCAACAATTCGGTGGCGGTGTCGATAGCGGTCAGGCCGCCGCCGATGACGCCGCACGGCATCCGGACTTGCAGGTTGGCCAGCGAGGTTTCTTTGGCCGCGCCGGTCAATTGCAAGCCCATCAAAAAGTCCGAAGCTTTGCGAATGCCGCGGATCATGTTGTTTTTCAGATCGATGACCGTCGGTTTGCCGGCGCCGCTAGCGATGGCGATATGGTCGAAACCCAACTCCCAGGCCTCGTCTATGCTGACGGTGCCGCCGAAACGCACGCCGCCGTAACATTTAAACGCATTGCGGCGCAGCAAGGTCAGGTAAATGACTTTTAGAAAGTTTTTATCCCAGCGCACGGTGATGCCGTACTCGGCCACGCCGCCGAAGCCCAGCATGATGCGTTTGTCCAGATCGTCGTACAGCTCCTTAAAGTCCAAAATCGGCATTGGGGCGTTGTTGCGGTCGCCGGTCAAATGCAGGGGTAGCGGTTCTATTTTCAGGCCGTCTATGCCGACCACGCCGAAGCCTTCGTTCAACAGGTAATGGGCCAGGGTGTAGCCGGCCGGTC
The DNA here is from genome assembly GCF_040741385.1 of Methylomonas sp. HYX-M1. NCBI lineage: Bacteria > Pseudomonadati > Pseudomonadota > Gammaproteobacteria > Methylococcales > Methylococcaceae > Methylomonas > Methylomonas sp. HYX-M1. The sequence continues at coordinate 3,907,412 of NZ_CP160405.1, read as the reverse complement.
CCATGCCGGCGATCAGCACGTTTTTGCCGTTGTAAGGCAAGGCGACCGGGCGTTTGACGTTTAGGGGGTTCCAGCGGGTCAACAGGCTGTAAATTTCGAATCCCCACGGCATGAACAACACGTCGGTCAGGACGTTGGTCTCGATTTGCGGAATGTTGACTGCCTCGGTTTTTTGATAGATACAGCCGCGCATGCAGTCGTTGCAAATCCTGTGGCCGGTGCCGGGGCACATCGGGTTGTCGATGATGATCATCGCCAGCGCGCCGATGTTGTCGCCCTGACGCTTGACCAAGTGCATTTCGGAGATTTTTTCCTGCAGCGGGCAACCGGTCATCAACGAGCCCAGATGATTGGCTTTGAACGTGCCGTCTTTTTTGTTTTTGATGCCTTTGGAACAGGAGTCGTTGTCGCGGTCGTGGCAATAAATGCAATGGTCGACTTCGTACAAGGTTTGGCGCTGATTGAAGCGTTTATCGGTCAAGGCGAAACCGTCGCGGCGCCGGTGTTCGTGTTCGCCGCAAGCCCATACCCGGTAGCCGGACTGTTCAACCGAGTCGTGATGGACCAAGTTGTCCAAATCGGTCTTCTCGGCAATTTTAAAACTGAGCCATTTTTTGACTAAGGCTTGTAATTCCGGGGCTTGTTTGGCGGCGAAACTCCAGCGCCAGACGATGTCCAGCAAGCCGCCGATCAAGCTGCTAGCGCTGTCGTAGTTGACATTCAGGGCCGGAAATTCGGCTATGCGACTTTTGAGTACGGCTACGTCCGCTTCGCTTAGCTCGGCTTGCTGCGACAACTGCCACAATTCGGCGCCCAGTTGCGCGACGGCAAGTTCAGGGTCTTGGGCGAACACGGTTTGTTTGGCGGTTGCGCTTATTAAAGCTTCCAACTGCCCTTGTAATTCGGTTAAGTTCCAGCCGTCGCATGTTTGGCCTTTGAAACGGCTGGCCAATTTGCCGACGATTTCGGTGCGGTAGACGAAGATGCTGTCGAATTCGTCGCCGATTTTGCCGATTTGTTGCTCGCGTACATCGGTTACATTGAACAAGCGAGCCACGAAGGTACCAACCAAAGGCGCCAATTTAACTAAAAGTTCCGACACGGCTTCGGGCTTCATGCCTTCGCCGCCGCAGGCGCGGTAGGCGCTAAGCTCCGCGAACAGCTCGGGGGCGTGCTGCTTGACCGAATCGTCGAACGTCGTCATCAGGTCTTGCAAGCGCTGAGCGTCGTGCAGATCCTGATAGTCGAATCCGGGCAGGCCCAGGGACAGTTGAGTAAATTGACTGGTGTTGGGATGCTGTGACATGGACTTGTTCCTTAAGTTAAGAAGAGGGATGGAAAACAATGCTGGCTTTACGCTATGCCTTGGGGTGGACGGTGGTTCCGTGGCCGCCGCCAAGGCTTAGGCAATTTGGGATGTTATTACTCTGAAAATCATCGTAGGGGGGCCTTCTCGTCGCGAATAGCCCTTCGAATTGCGATGGAGCGTCGGTCCCGTTATCAATGCTTTTCATTGGCCGGGGGGGGCTTGTCATGCGTTCATGCGCGTTAGGGTAAATCTTCGATAGTGTTATCGCGCTGTATTTCCATTACGTCGTCTTTATTCAAGCCTAGCGCGAGGGCAATTGCACTGGCGACGTAGATGGAGGAATAAGTACCGACCACGACGCCTATCAGCATCGCGACAGAAAAACCGTGTATGGTTTTTCCGCCTAAAAATACCAATGCCAGCACGGTCAAGAACACGGTGAACGAGGTCAGCAGGGTGCGGCTCAAGGTTTCGTTCAACGCGACATTGGTGACTTCATCCACGCTGCTTACCCGGCTGGAGCGGAAATTCTCCCGGATTCTGTCGTAAACGACGATGGTGTCGTTAATCGAATAACCGATAATCGCTAACAGTGCGGACAACACGGTCATGTCGAATTCCCAGCCGAAGACGGAAAAAAATCCCAGGGTGATAACCGAGTCGTGAACCAATGCGAGGACCGCGCCGACCGAGAATTTCCATTCGAAGCGCACGCTAACGTAAATCATCACGCCGATGAAAGCGAACAGCAGCGCAAGGCCGCCGTCGTCCAGCAATTCGTCTCCGACCTGCGGGCCGACGAATTCCACCCGCCGCAATTCGCCGGGTTGCGTCTGGCTGGCGTTGGCCGCATCCAATACTTGCTGACCCAGTTGTTGCTGGTTAACGGCGGTAATGGGTTTTAATCGCACCAATACTTCTTCGGAACTGCCGAAATGTTGCACGTTGGCGTCGGCAAAGCCGCGTTCGGCAAAGCTATCGCGCATCTTGGTCAAATCCACCGATTGGTTGAAATGCATTTCGTATACGCTGCCGCCGGTAAAATCTATGCCTAAATTCAAGCCGTTAATGCATAACGAGAGAATGGAGGCGGCGACCAACAGGCCGGAAAAAATGAATGCCAGCTTGCGCTTGCCTAAGAAATCGAGTTGGGAAACGGTTTGCATGCACGAATCCTATCAGTGAAGTAAAACCACGTAGGCTTTGATTCTATGGTCAAGAGCCAAATTGTTGAATTGTACTATTTTTTCCAGAAAGTAGGGGTAAAAAGCACGACCAGGGTAAAAACCTCCAAGCGTCCGAGCAACATGGTTACGGCGCAAATCCAGGTTTGAAAATCGTTTAAATGCGCGTAGTTTGTCGAGGGGCCTACGCTGTTCAAACCCGGGCCGGCATTATTGATGCACGCTAAAACCGCACTGAGGGCGGAAATGGGGTCCATGCCGGTAAATATCAGCGCAAAGGTCATTACCACCACGGAAATGAAGTACAAGAAAATAAACGCCAGCACCGCGAAGATGATCTTATTGGCGATGACGGTGTTGCCGATGCGGATTGGATTGACGGCGCGCGGATGCAGGATTTTGAACATTTCCCGGCCCGCTTGTTTGAATAAAAGCAAGGCACGAAACATTTTGATGCCGCCGCCGGTTGAGCCGGTACAAATGGTGATGCAGCTGAGAAACAGCATCCACCAGGGAATAAACGGCGGCCATTTGTCGAAATCGTCGTTGGTGAATCCGGCATCGGTGGCGATCGAGACTAAATTGAAGGTGATGTAGCGTAAACCGGTGAGAAAATCCGGATAAACGGCGAAATGTTCAATATGAAACGCGCATAGCAGGATGCTACCGGTTAAAAGACCTAGCATGGGCATGAATTCCGGGTCTTGGGAATACGCTTTGGTGCTTTTGCAATGAATGGCGGAGTAATGGGTGGCGAAATTGGTTGCGCCGATTAACATGAATACCGTAATCACCAGTTCTATCGCCGGCGAGTCGTAATAACCTATGCTGGCGTCGTGGGTGGAAAAGCCGCCCAGCGATAGCGTGGAAAAGGCATGGCAAATCGCGTCGAACCAGGTCATGCCGGCGACGTACAAACATACGCTACACAGCAGGGTGTAACCGGCATAGACCAGCCATAACAAGCGGGCGGTTTCGGTGATGCGCGGGGTCAGCTTGCTGTCTTTAACCGGGCCGGGAATTTCCGCTTTATACAGCTGCATGCCGCCGACGCCCAATAACGGCAAAATCGCTACGGCCAACACGATAATCCCCAGCCCGCCTATCCAGTTCAATTCGTGCCGCCAAAGATTCAGCGACGGTGCCAGATTGTCCAACCCCACTAATACGGTTGCCCCGGTAGTGGTGAATCCGGACATGGTTTCGAAAAAAGCGTCGGTAAACGACAAGCCCGGCATGCCCCACAGCAAGGGTAAGGTGGCGGCGGATGCCATCAACAGCCAAAAAAACGCCACCAATAAATAGCCGTCGCGATTCCGCAAATCCCCGCGGTAACGCATGGTCGCTCCGGCTAAGGTGCCGCCTATGCCTATGTTCAAGGACATGCCGCGCAGAAAATGTTCGGTCATGCCGTCGCCGAAATAAAGCGAAGCCGCAATCGGCAGGGTGTAGGTCAACCCGAAAATCATCAAGATCAGGCCTAACACGAAGCCTAAAGTACAAAATCGTTGCATAGGGGCCTGTTTTTGCCGAAAAAACGCGGCTGGCGACCAGATTGGTAATGGTTGGCAGGGGTGGGGATTGTAGCAAACATTCGCATAAATTCGCGCCGTCATATAACGGTAAAACAACAGTCATTTGCTCGTCATCTTGTGGGATTACGCTTAGCACACATCCGGAGAAATAGAAAATTACGGAAAAAATGGGTTTTCCAGTTGCCGCAACGGGGTGCGGCACGCTAAGCGGAGTACTGACATGAAACTGATGTATACCATACACAATTACGACGTCCGGTTATTTACCAGTTTGACCAACAGCGCCTTGCATGCCGGCTTGGCTGCGTTCTGCCGGCGCTTGTCCAAGACGGCGGACGGTCTACTGTACGTGTTGCTGGCAGCCCTGCTGCTGTGGCAGCACGGGGTGAGCGATCCTTTATTGCAAGTCATGGTTTTGGGCTTTTTGCTGGAAAGACCGCTGTATTTTCTGTTGAAAAACGGCTTTAAACGGAATAGGCCGCAACAGGCATTAACCGGCTTTCGTAGCGTCATTACCCCTTCGGATCAATTTAGTTTTCCGTCGGGCCATACTTCCGCCGCCTTTATGGTGGCAACCATGGTCAGTTATTTTTTTCCGGCACTAGCGCCGGGGTTATACGCCTGGGCTTTAGCTATCGGTTTTTCCCGCGTGGTGCTGGGCGTGCATTTCCCTACCGATACCCTGATGGGGGCGGTGTTAGGCTCGTTTACTGCGTTTATCAGTCTTAATAGCATTCTATGATGAAAATTTTTTACGGTGTCCAAGGCACCGGTAACGGACACATCACCCGTGCCCGGGTGATGGCGCGCGAGTTATTTAAAGCCGGCTTCGATGTTACCTTTCAATTTACCGGCCGGCCGGCGGACAAGTATTTCGACATGGAGGTGTTCAATGGTTATCAGGTTAGGGAAGGATTAACCTTTAATACCAGCAACGGCCAGGTGTCGTATTTGAAAACCGCACTGCAAGCCAAGCCTATCCGCTTTGTCACAGACGTCAACCGCCTGGATTTGCGCGCTTACGATTTGGTGATCAGCGACTTTGAGCCCGTCACCGCTTGGGCGGCAAAACGGCAAAGAAAAACAGTGATAGGCATAGGCCACCAGTATGCGTTCGGCCATCAAGTGCCGCGCCAGGGTTCCGATCCCTTGGCGGAACAAGTAATGAAATATTTCGCGCCGGCCGACATCGGTGTCGGTTTGCATTGGCATCATTTCGGTCAACCGATCTTGCCGCCCATCATAGAGACGCCGAATTTTCCGGAGAAAATTCAGGCGGACAAGATTTTGGTGTATTTGCCGTTCGAAAATCCGCACAAGGTACTCCAGCACTTATGTCCGTTCGAGAACTTTCGCTTTCACGTCTATTCGCCGGACGTCATTGATTCCAAATATTCGCACGTGCAATTCAAAGCCTTGTCCCGGGAAGGGTTTCAGCGCGACTTGTACGATTGCGCCGGCATTATCAGCAACGCCGGTTTCGAATTGGCCAGCGAATCCTTGCAGCTTGGCAAAAAAATCCTTGCCAAGCCCTTGCACGCGCAAATGGAGCAAATTTCCAACGCGGCGGCGCTGGTGCAATTGGGTTACGGACATACCATGTATGAACTGGACAGCGCGGTGATAGAAGACTGGCTGCACAATCCGCATGCCGTACACGTTACTTACCCCAACGTCGCGAAGGTGTTGGTGCAGTGGTTACACGACGGCATGCCGGCCATGGATATGGATTTCGTGGAGAATGTCTGGAACAGTGTGGAAGTTTTGCAAATCCGGCATAAACCGGGACATACCGCTTAGTCCTTATCTTCGTCGGGTATCAGGTTTTTCAACTCTTGCGACAACATGGTTTGCGCGCCTTGAACCACGATCTCTTCGCCGGGCGAGAACGGTTCGCCGGCAAAATACCCGTTGGCGCCCGGCGTCAAGGTCGGTAACAAGCGGCGGACGAATTGGCCTGCCGCGCTTTGGACAAACACAAAGGCTTGACCTAAATGCCAGACGACGGCGGATTCCGGAATCCATACGCCTTGACTCGCCTGATTGCCGCGCTTGATCCAAGCAGTCACTCGGGCGCCGTAAGGCAGGTTTTGTTGTTCGGTGAAGCAGAAATATTGACGGCCTTGGGTCAAGGGGTCGGCCTGGGGAGCTGGGCCGATTAGATGCGCCGTAATGGCTTGGGTACGGTCGCCGTGTTGTGCCACGGCGATGTCTTGGGTGTTGTCCGGTAGCGATGAGTTGGGCGGCAGACTAATGATGAGCAATTGGCGGCGCTGGACCAGAAACGGCGCTATCTGTTTGCCGTCGGGCTCGGCGAACCACGCCGTCAGTGTATCGCCCCACTGCAAGCGACTGGCGGAGAGTAGATTCTGCCGGCGGTAGCCCGTAGCGGCTAAATTGGCCTGATCGCTTTGCCATTGGGCTTGCTGCTCTTGCAAGCGGCGGGTGGACACGATGTCGTGACTGTGCAAATCCCGGGTTCTGGCTAAATTGGCGTCCGATGCGCGGTAGCGAGCTTGTGCGCTGCTTTGCACGGCTTGTTCCTGCAACAATTGCTGGCGAAAGGTCAGCAAGGGCTCCAGGTTGATGACGCTGCCGAAGGCCGTGGTTTCCGGTGCTTGGCTTGCGGCTGCTAAGGCTTGGGTTTTAATGCCCGCCAGCTGGCGTAAATCGGTGCTGGCGTTTTCGGATGCGGCGGCCGGCGCCTCGTCGTCATCGGCGTAACTAACCGGGCCGCGGCTAAGCAGCACGGCCAATAGTGTTATTACGGCGGATTTAACCAACATAGTTCGAGTTATCAGTGGGCGGGCGCTAAGCCTGACATGAGCGGGTGACGATTTTTGCATACTTGGCTATTGTAATTTTTTGTTGTTAAAAAAAAATAGCCGGTTATGCTGTGGGAGTTGCTTACTGTTGCGGGAATCGGAAATGAAACACATGCCAGACCACTTGAAATATGCGGTGACTCACGAATGGGCTTGTCTCGAAGACGCACAAATCGTCCGGGTCGGTATCACCGATTTCGCCCAGTCGGAATTGGGCGACATCGTATTCATAGGCTTGCCGGACATAGGCCGTAAAGTCAAATTCAACGAACAGCTAGCGGTCGTGGAATCGGTTAAGACCGCTTCGGATTTGTTCAGCCCGGCAACCGGGACCGTCGTGGCGGTCAACCCGGCCGTGCAGGACGAGCCCGAGCGGATCAACGAGGATGCGTTTGTCAATTGGCTGTTTTGCATACAGGCCGACGATCCGTCCGAACTGGACCAGTTGATGGATGCACAGGCCTATCAAAAAATGATAGAGGAATAACGAGAGTAACGATGGCCAATCAGAATGCAAAAGGTTTAAAGCGCTTAATCAACGCTTGTTTTTTTTCGGTGGCCGGATTCAAAGCGACTTGGCAACACGAAGAAGCGTTTCGCCAAGAAGTGACGCTTTTCGCCGTTTCGGCCCCCTTAGCGTTGTGGTTGGGCCATACCCCGATAGAAAAAGTATTATTAATCGGCAGCGTCGTTTTGGTGTTGTTGGTAGAACTATTGAATTCGGCGGTGGAAGCGGTTGTGGACCGGGTGGGCTTCGAACATCACGAGCTATCCGGCCGCGCTAAGGATATCGGTTCGGCAGCGGTAATGCTGTCGTTGGCCTGGGCCGCGGCGACTTGGGCGTTGATCCTATTGTAAGCTCGGCATAGCGCCGGCTTGTGCCGTAAGCCAACATCCGTTACCTTAGCGCCACTCGTTCAACGATGAAAGGAAAACAATGAGTGCGTTAATTTGCGGATCGATGGCTTACGACACCATCATGGTGTTCCACGACAAATTCAACAATCATATTCTGCCGGACAAAGTGCACATTCTGAATGTGTCGTTCTTGGTGCCGGTGATGCGGCGCGAATTCGGCGGTTGTGCCGGCAACATCGCTTACAACTTGAAATTGTTGCAGGAAGAGCCGCTTATCATGGCTACGGTCGGACACGATTTCGAACCCTACGCGCAGTGGTTGAGTCAGTGCGGCATCAGCACCCGCTTTATCAAATTGCTGGACGATCATTACACCGGCCAAGCTTATATCACCACCGACGAGAGCGACAATCAAATCACCGCTTTCCATCCCGGCGCGATGAATTTCTCCCATCTGAACGACGTACCGCGTGGCCATGAAATCAGCATAGGCATCGTGTCGCCGGACGGCAAACAAGGCATGCAACAACACGCCGAGCAATTCGCCGAATTGGGTATTCCGTTTATTTTCGACCCCGGCCAAGGCATGCCGATGTTCGACGGCGAAGAGCTGTTGAAACTGATCGATTTGGCGGACTATCTGACGCTGAACGACTACGAATCGGAATTGATGCAACAACGTACCGGTTTGAGTCTGGCGCAGCTGGCCGAGCGCGTGCAGGCCTTGATCGTGACCATGGGGGCTAAAGGCTCGCACATCTATACCGGCGGTACATGCATCGACATTCCGGCCGCGCCGGCTAAACAGCTTCAAGACCCGACCGGTTGCGGCGACGCTTACCGGGCCGGTTTGCTGTACGGCTTGCTGAACGATTACGATTGGCAGGTCACAGGCCGCATTGCGTCCTTGTTGGGTACCATAAAAATCGAACATAGCGGCACCCAAAACCACGTGTTCACGCTGACGGAATTCAAGCAGCGTTATCTGGACACATTCGGAACGCCGTTTTGACTCTGGAGAAAACCCGGCATCTGCTGAATCTGATGGCTCGCTTGCGCGACCCGCAAACCGGTTGCGCCTGGGATCTCAAGCAGGATTTCCGCAGCCTGATTCCGTACACCATTGAAGAAGCTTACGAAGTGGCCGATGCGATAGAGCGCGGCGATTTTGAAGACCTGCGCGCGGAATTAGGCGATTTGCTGCTGCAAGTGGTGTTTCATTCCCAAATGGCCGAGGAGCAGGGCTTGTTCGATTTCGAACAGGTAGCCGAAGCCATCGGCAACAAACTGGTAGAGCGGCATCCGCACGTATTCGCCGATGCGGTATTTGCCAGCGACGCGGAGCGCCAGCAAGCCTGGGAAGACGCCAAAGCCCGCGAACGCCGGCAAAAACACGGCAACGACCAGCCGCAGAGCGTGCTGGACGGGGTGGCGAAAAGTTTGCCGGCCTTGGTGGCTTGCGAAAAAATTCAAAACCGCGCCGCCAGCCACGGTTTCGATTGGCCGGAAGCGGAACCGGTGTTCGATAAAGTGCGGGAAGAATTGCACGAGGTACACGACGCTTGGCAATCCGGCGACCAAGCTCACGTGCAGGAAGAAATCGGAGATTTGTTGTTAGTGGTCGTCAATCTGGCGCGGCATTTGAAAGTGAATCCCGAGATCGCCTTGCAACAAGCGACCAAAAAATTCACCCGCCGTTTTAATTACATCGAACGCCAAGTCGCCGCCAGCGGCCGGCAATTGTTGGATTGCCCGCTGGCAGAGTTGGACGCCTTGTGGAACGAGGCCAAGCGGGTGCAAAGCAAAAGCGCGGTGGTCGACTCTTGAGCGATGCCCGTCGCGTTGCTGTTTAAAACGTGCGCCTTGCGTGCCAATTAGGTTTTTTCTTTAGTCCCCGCCGTAAAGCTTTTACCCGCGTTCAATCATGCAAGTCATTGATATTTCTGTTTTAGCCAAACTGCTGCGCTACAGTGTCTGTGGCACGGTCACTGTTTTAGCGTTAACGACTTCCCTTCCCGGCACGGCGGCGGAACTGTTGGAGCACATCTCCGAAGACAGTGCGCCGCCGCCGACCGCCGACCAAGTGCCGGTCGACGACGGACGCATCACATACCGCGTCATATGTACGCCGGATGGCGAGCAGTTGCCTGATTGCGAGCAACCGTTGCAGGATAGGGAGAGCGCGCCGCCGGCGTCGTCTCCGGAATCCGCTGAGTCTACGTCGGTCGCGGCTGAGGAAGCCGCAGTGCAACCGGTATCGACCCAGCGAAGATCCGCTAAAAAAACCGGCTCCGGCAAAAAGGCCAAGGCTTCGTCGAAAGCGAAGCGCAAAAAAACGCGCAAATAGGGTGAGTTCCCCGCAACCTTGGCTGATTAGGTTTTGTCGACGTTCCCCGCATGCAGGCCGCATTCTTTCTTGGCCGCGTCCTCCCACCACCAGCGGCCGGCCCGTTCGTGTTGGTTGGGTAGTACCGGGCGGGTGCAGGGTTCGCAGCCTATGCTGATGTAGCCTTGCTTGTGTAAATCGTTGTAGGGCACTTGGTAGGCTTCGATATAGTCCCACACTTGGGCGGACGACCAGTTCAGCAAAGGATTGAATTTAATCAGCGGCTTGTCCGGCGTCGAGAATGCGCTATCCAGTTGCACTTCCGGTATGTCGCTACGGGTATCCAGGCTTTGATCTTTGCGTTGACCGGTAATCCAGGCGTCTAGGGTCGCCAATTTGCGTTTCAAAGGTTCCACCTTACGGATGCCGCAGCATTCGTGGTGGCCGTCCTGATAAAAGCTGAACAAGCCTTTTTCCTTGACCAATTTATCCACCGCGTCGTGGCTCGGGCTGAGTAACTCGATCTCTATTTGATAGTGTTTGCGCACCAATTCCATAAAGCGGTAGGTCTCCGGATGCAAGCGGCCGGTGTCCAGCGAAAAAACCCGGATGTCTTCGCGAAATTGTATCGCCAAGTCGATCAACACCACATCTTCGGCGCCGCTGAAGGAAATCGCGATATTGTCGAATTGGGCCAGGGCGGCTTTTAAAATGGTGCGCGGGTTTTTGCCGTGCAGTTCGGTTTGGGCGGTTGCTAGGTCGAATAGGGTCATGATTGAGAAAAATACCGGGTCAAAAAGTCGTCGAAGCTTAAACTGTCGTTAGCTTCGATGTCGGCTTGTTTCTGGATGGAGGTTTCGGCCATGTCGGCAAATTGCCGCTGGGTCTGGCTGTCCAAAGGCTGGGCCAAGAAATAGTGTTTGTGCAACGTTGAGGTCTTGCGGGCGAAACAACCGAATTCCTGATTGTTTTGCCCCATGCAGGCCAAGATGTGTGCCGACGGGGTCAGGGCGGGATTATCCACCAAGGCCAGCTGATGCTGCAGCGCCATTTGATACGGCTTGTCCACGCCGCCTTGGTCGAGCAGTGCGCAAATCGGCTGCAAGGCGTTCAGAATTTGATGGGCCCAGGTTTGCAGGCCTATAGGTTTGCCATTGTTACTCAACATCAAGCCGGGCTCCCGGCCTCGGTTAGCCACCAGCAATTGGTTGTTGTTGTTGATTTGGAATTCCTGTTCGCCTTGCGGCGGGCTGTCGTACAGCAAACAGCCCAGTAAAAAGGCTTCTATAAAGCGGGCCGTGCTTTCTTCAATGCCGATGGGATTGAACAGATTCAAATCCAAAGAGCGCATTTCCACGTACATCACGCCGCGCCGCTTGAGTGCCAAAGTCGGTTTTTCGCCGGATTCGGCGATTTGCTTGGGTCTGATGGTGCTGTAGAACTCGTTTTCGATCTGCAAAATGTTGGCATTCAGCTGCCGGTATTCGCCGTCGACTTTGATGCCGATCTTTTGATATTCCGGGTATGGGGTGTTGATCGCGGCGCTGAGGCTGTCGACATAACCGGCCAGCGAGTTGTAATCGATCTTCAATCCTGCCTGATTTTTGCTTTTGTAGCCGATGTCGCTCATGCGTAGCGAGGTGGCGTAGGGGTGGTACAGGGTGAATTCGTCGAATTCCTCGAACTCGGTCATCAACTGCGGCCGGCTTTTGAAAAAGCTTTTACAGATGGCCGGCGAGGCGCCGAACAAATATAACATTAGCCAGCCCAAGCGCTGAAAGTTGCGAATCAAGCCGAAATAACCGTCGGCGATGAATTGATCGAGTGCGCCCGGATTGCCGGCTTGGCGGTGCAGCATCGGCCACAGCGCCTGCGGTACCGAATAATTGAAATGGATGCCGGCTATCGCCTGCATGGTCCGGCCGTAACGATGCCATAAGCCCTTGCGGTAAACGTGTTTCATCTTGCCGACGTTGGAGTTGCCGTATTCGGCGATAGGTACGCTGAGGTCGCCGTCTATGCCGCAAGGCATGCTGGTGCACAGTAGCATTTCGTCGCCTAAATGCGGGTAGACAAACTGGTGAATCTTGTGCATATAGCCCAAGGTTTGCTTGATGTCGGCAAACGGCGGGGTAATGAATTCCAGCAAGGCTTCCGAATAATCGGTGGTAATGTAAGGGTGGGTCAGGGCCGAGCCCAGCGCGGCGGGATGCGGCGTCTGCGCAATCAGACCGCGCAAGTCTATGCGTAAGCTCTCTTTTTCTATGCCTTTTAAACCTAATTGCAGCAGATGGTGCAAGTTGTTGTCGAGCAGGTATTGCAGACGCTTGGGGATAGGCTGTTTAGGGTTGTTCATGAACGGGATAGTGTAGCGGCGCACTACGGCGATGTTGATATAATCGAATCCATTATAAAGGTTTAGAGTACTTTGCAAAAACTATCTCCCCCAGGTGAGCCCGTACCGGCCGCTTTGCACACCTTGCGCAGCGTGTTCGGTTACGACAGCTTTCGCGGCCAGCAGCAAGCCATCATCGAGCAAGTCGTCGCCGGCGGCGACGCATTGGTGTTAATGCCGACCGGCGGCGGCAAGTCTTTGTGTTACCAAATTCCGGCTTTGGTGCGCGACGGGGTCGGCATTGTCATTTCGCCGTTGATCGCCTTGATGCAGGATCAAGTCAACGCCTTGCATCAATTGGGGGTTAAAGCGGCGTTTTTGAATTCCACCTTGTCGCTGGAACAGGTGCGCGATACCGAGCAGCGCTTGCTAGCCGGTGAGTTGGATATGCTGTATATCGCGCCGGAACGTTTATCCAACCCGCGCACCCAAAATCTGTTCGCCCGCTGCCGGATTTCGCTGTTCGCCATCGACGAAGCGCATTGTGTGTCGCAGTGGGGACACGATTTTCGCGCGGACTATCTACAGTTGTCGGTGCTGCACCAGCAGTTTCCTCAGGTGCCGCGCATCGCGCTGACGGCGACGGCCGACGAGCGCACCCGGCAGGAAATCATTGCCCGGCTGGCGCTAGAGGAGGCCAGGCTGTTCGTCAGCGGCTTCGACAGGCCCAACATCCGCTATCGCATCGTGCAAAAAGATAACGCCCGCCGACAATTGCTGGAGTTTATTCGGGGCGAACACGACGGCGATACCGGCATCGTGTATTGTTTGTCGCGCAAAAAGGTCGAAGAAACCGCCGATTGGTTGCAGCAAAAAGGTCTGCGCGCCTTACCCTACCATGCCGGTATGAGCCACGAGCAACGGCAGCGCAATCAACACCAGTTTTTGATGGAAGATGGTTTGATCATCGTAGCCACCATCGCGTTCGGGATGGGTATAGACAAACCGAACGTCCGCTTCGTCGCGCATTTGGATTTGCCGAAAAGTGTGGAGGCGTATTATCAGGAAACCGGCCGTGCCGGCCGCGACGGTTTACCCGCCGACGCCTGGATGGCTTACGGCTTGCAGGACGTGTTGACTTTACGGCAAATGCTGGCTTCGTCCAATGCCGACGAGACGCATAAACGGGTCGAATACCACAAATTGGAAGCCATGTTGGCTTTATGCGAAACGGTCAGTTGCCGCCGCCAAGCTTTGCTGGCGTATTTCGGCGACAGTTTGGAACAAGGATGCGGCAATTGCGATACCTGCTTGGAACCGGTGCAAACCTGGGACGGCAGCGTGGCCGCGCAACAGGCCTTGTCTTGTATTTACCGCACCGGCCAACGGTTCGGCGTGGCTTATTTGGTCGACGTGCTGTTGGGCAAGGACGACGAACGCATCAAGCAATTCGGTCACGACAAACAATCCACCTTCGGCATCGGCAAGCACATAGACGAAAAACAATGGCGCTCTATCTTCAGACAGCTGGTAGCCAAGTCTTTAGTCGCAATCGATTTCGACGGCCACGGCAGTTTGAAACTCACCGAAGCCTGCCGGCCGGTGCTGCGCGGCGAGCAAACCTTGATGCTGCGCAAAGACGCCGCCAACCCTAAAAACAAGCGCGAGAAATTCGACAATCGCCGGGAGGACGGCGGCGACAATGCGCTGTGGAATGCGTTGCGCGCCAAACGGCGCGAATTGGCGGATGAACAGGACGTGCCGCCCTATGTGATTTTTCACGATGCCACCTTGATGGCGATGATGGAGGCCAGACCGCGCAATCACGAGCAAATGGCGCGTCTTTCCGGCATAGGCGAGCGCAAGTTGGACTTATACGGCGACGCCTTTTTACAAGTCTTGGCCGAGTTCGACGACAGGGAACCCGTTGCCGACAAAAAAGACACAATCAAGGAAAGTCTGGAGTTACTGAAATTGGGTTACGGCGTCGAGCAAATTGCCGGTCAGCGCGGCCTGAAAACCGATACGATTTATTCCCATCTGGCCAAAGGATTGACGCAAGGCGCGCTCCGTTCGACAGACCTAACCGACGTTTTGCTGGCTCACGGCATTTCGCAGCTGCAGATTGCCGATATCGAGAATGGGTGGTTGGCGCAGCCGGATTGGGAGGCGGGTTCGTTGAAGCCGGTTTTCGAGCAGTTCGGCGCAGCTTATAGCTATGGTGTGTTGCGCTGCGTGCACGCGCTGCTGTTGCAGCGCGTCAAATGACGTAATCGGCGGCGCTGTCGAAGTAGTAGTCGGTCTGCAAGCAATGGTCCAGCCATTTTTGTAAAAAATAGTTCAGCCGCCATTTATAATCTTGTATTTCCAAAGATTTTCCCGGATTCGGGTAGACCCGGTCGACCGCCGGCCTATCGTGGTCGCGGATCACCTCGGCCAGTTGCGCGTCTAAATACACCCTGATCCGTACCGCCGGCGCGAGTAACTCTTCCAGTGGCATTTTGAAGCAGTGGCTCAATTCTATGGTTAAGGTATAAGGATTGCGTTCCACTATCTCTACGTGCAAAGCCGGCTTGTTAGAGGTGCGGCCGACCGCGTATCTTCCCAGCTGGCGTAGATTGGGAATCAGTCTGAATAGTTTTTGATAGTTGGATTCGCAAATCTTTTCCAGGCACAGCGAGGTGTTGACCGGTTTGACCTGGCTCACGCTAATCCTCCCGGTAACAGGCATAGGCGCTGGCGGTTTCCCACAGCACCACTTGATCGACCGGCAAGCCTTGTTGTTTCAGGTGCAGGTAAATCATTTTACTGAGCACTTCCGCGGTCGGGTGTTCGTCTATCGCCAAAAAACGTTCGTTGTTGGCGATTAAGGCCGGGATGATGGGATCGTCTTTGTGCAGCAGGAAATTGTGGTCCAAATGCAAATCGACAAACGATTCCACCGCGTCGCGGACGTCGGCGAAATCGCAGAGCATGCTTTGCGCGTTTAACTGCTCGCTTTTCAGGGTGATGCTGGCTTTAACGCTGTGGCCGTGCAGGTTGCGGCATTTGCCGGGATGGTGCATCAACCGGTGTCCGTAACAGAAATAAACTTCTTTGGTGATGAGGTACATGTCTATCCCTGGCCGTAAATAAATGCTTTACGTCAATGACCTTTGATGCTTTTGATGGAGGCGGCAATTTCGTACTCGTTGTCGCCGCGTTTTATGCTGCGTACCACTTCGATAAAAGCCGTCATCGGGGGCGTGATGCTGGTTTTGGGGATTACGCTGATTTCCATTGCCAAACCCGGTTCGAAATGCTGGTCGGCGATAAAGGAAACCCCGGCGCCGCTAAGGGTGGTACAGCGTCCCGTTTTACAGTCGCTGGCGTTGGCTGGTTTGTACAGAATGTCGCAGTCGACTTCCATGCGGATGTAATCGCGCCGTTCGTCATGAGTCAACATAGAGTTCTCCGACTATTAGTTGGTTGCTAGACGTGAAATAATCGACGCGAAGTGTACTATAAAACCTTCAAACGTGTTGGTTGCGGGCGCAAATGTCCGCTTAGTTCACAGGATTTGTCTGCGAGCGACAGAATGGACGTAGCTGTTTTCCGGATACTCATGCCAAAGCGCTTGGCGCCCCGCGGATTTCCATCACTTGCCGTCCCGGTTGGAAGATGCCGGTAATCCCGTGCACGGTAGGCGGTTCGGCCGGTGCTCTCGCTCTTCCCTGCTTCCCCTTCTCAAGGTTTGTTCGGCTACAACAGCGGTTTTTGCTTCTAAATCCGATTGCGGCCGGCCAATATCTTTCCATGCTGTCGAAATCAGACGTTCAAGAGAGTGCG
Source organism: Methylomonas sp. HYX-M1 (assembly GCF_040741385.1). Lineage (NCBI taxonomy): Bacteria > Pseudomonadati > Pseudomonadota > Gammaproteobacteria > Methylococcales > Methylococcaceae > Methylomonas > Methylomonas sp. HYX-M1. The sequence continues at coordinate 3,891,212 of NZ_CP160405.1, read as the reverse complement.
CTTTAGTTGCTAGACATAGTGGGGCTACATATGCCTAACTTAGCGGTATCAGGCGTCGCTTTGCCGATCTTTCAGGCTGGTCTGACACGGTTAAAGCCGGGCGGATGTCATGCCTTGTTGGTAAAAATAATATTGATTCTCATTGATGTGGAGGGTAGTATGAAATCGTCTTAACATATTTTTACATTTAAATATTCCGAGATTGCTCATGCTCAACACTAAACAAACGATTGGCGTTATGTCGCTGATTGTCACATCGGTGCAAACCGGCTTTGCCGAACAAGCTTCAGAGAAACAAACGCAAGAGAAACAAACTGCTGCTGCCGAGTTGTTGGATATCGTTAGCGTGGTGGGGAGTGCCGAAGAAGCAAAGGACATGCCTGCATCCGCAACTTATTTAGGTACCGACGATATACGCGCACAAAGTTACAGCGACGTGAACCGGATTTTGCGCAAAGCACCCGGAGTCAACATACGCGAGGAAGACGGCTTCGGTTTGTTTCCGAATATCAGTTTTCGCGGTGTGGATACCACGCGTAGTGCCAAGATCACCGTGATGGAAGACGGGGTGATGGTGGCACCGGCGCCTTATTCGGCACCGGCGGCCTATTTCAACCCGGCCGGCGGACGCATGAGCGGCCTCGAGGTTTTGAAAGGCGGGAGCCAAATCAAATACGGGCCGCACATTACCGGCGGGGTGTTGAATTATCTGTCTACGCCTATCCCGATTGAGGGCAAGGCTTATCTGAAATCGATTTACGGCAGTTACGGCGAATTCCGGTCGCACGGTTTTGTCGGCGATACCTTGGATACCGCGCACGGCCGGGTTGGTTATTTGGTGGAAGGTTTTTATCGCGGTTCGGACGGTTTTAAAACTATCGATGCCACGCCGGATTTTAATAACGGCGACCAAACCGGCTTTCAACAGGTAGAGCCTATGGTGCGGCTATCTTGGGAGCCGAATACCGCGATGTACCAAAAACTGGAGGTTAAATTCGGTTATTCCAGCATGGATGCCGACGAAACTTACTTGGGACTGAGCGAAGCGGATTTTCGGGCCGATCCCTACCGGCGCTATGCCGCGAGCCGTTTCGATAATATCGACAGCGAGCAATACGGCGGATTTGCCCGTTATTTCGTTTCGCCCACCGATAATTTGGATATCGTCACCACGGCTTATTACAAGGAATTCAATCGAAACTGGAGCAAGCTGCAAGATATTAACTTCGGTGGTGCCAACCGTGATTTGGCCCGTTCGCTGGCCGGCGATTACGGCGGCGACGGCTTGGCTTGTCTGAAAGGCAATTTTGCCTGCCAATTGCGAATTAGAGACAACAACCGCAGTTATTATGCCGGCGGCGTCGAAACCATGGCGACTTATCGCTTCGATTCCGGCGCGGTTCACCACGAATTAAACGGCGGCATGCGTTATCACGAAGATAAGGAAGATCGTTTTCAGCACGATACCCGTTACAGCCAGGCCGCCAATGGTACGATTACCGGCGTGACGCGCACAGATCCGGGTAGCCAGGACGATCGCTACGGCTTGACCAATGCTTATGCGTTTTTTCTTAAAGACCGTATGGAATGGGGCAAATGGGGATTCTCGCCGGGTATTCGCTACGAGCATTTGAACCAAGAATACGTCAATCACTTGGCGCCGGAAAGCAGCGGAAAAAGTTCGCTGGATATGTACGCCGGCGGCGCTAGCCTGGATTATCGAGTTAACGACGATTTAATGGTATTCACCAGCGCACATCGCGGTTTTTCACCGCCCAGTCCGCAGAACTCGGTGGTCGATAAATTGCTGGAAGAGTCTTCTAACGCTTACGAATTGGGCGCTAAATATTCGCGCGGGGCGTTCAACGCCGAAATCACCGGTTTTTACACTCAATTTGAAAACCTGTTAGTTGTCAGCAACATCGGCGGCACCGGGACCGGGAAAAGCGAGAATTTCGGCAAGGTCGACAGCCGTGGCGTTGAAGTAGCGATGAATTACGATGCCGGCGAGGATTGGGGCTGGGGCTTTAGTAACCCGTATTTTCTGGCGTTCACTTACACCGATACCGAGCAGTTGAATAACGCGGCTTCGACCGACGCGGAATCGATCTTTAGCTACGGAAAAGTAGGCAACAAGATTCCCTACATCCCCGATTTTACCTTGAGCTTCGGCAGCGGTTTGCATTTTCAGCGCTGGGGCATGGAGGTAGCGGCGAATTACGTCAGCGAAACCTTTACCAGTGCGAATAATACCGAAAGCCAAATCAACGGCATAGGTCGCGTGGATTCTCGCTACGGTAAAACCGACGAATACGTGATCCTGGATGTTTCCGCTTATTACAAAGTGGCTAAAGGCGTGAAGATACTCGGCGGAGTACAGAACGCCGGCAACGAGGAATACATCGTTTCCCGCCAACCTTACGGTCCTCGCCCCGGTATGCCGCTGTTCGCTTACGGCGGATTCGAACTGGACTTCGATATCTAGCGTTGAGTCCGCGCTGAGTGCCGTATCGGACAAAGGCTGATGCGGCACTCAGTGCATTTCAATTTTCGGTTGTCGAGTCGTCACCGTCGTTGCTTCTTTCCGTGAAGAGTTTATAAAACCTGACGGCTTGACCATCGCGCTTCGGCGGGTTCAAAAGAAATGGGTTAGGCCTAGCTTAATGGCATGGCGGCGGACGAGGGGCAGGCTATGGCCGGCCTATATCAAAGTCTCGTCCTCGCTTGGCTTTAGTTTTTAAGTGGGACTGTCAGCCACTGGTTGACTTCTTGTATGTTGTCTTCGCTGATGGAGCCTATCGCTTTCAAAAATCGAATCCGGTTGGTGATGTAATTGTATTTGGTGCCGGCTAAGTCTCGCTTGGCTTTGTATTCTTGTTGTTGCGCCCTGAGCAAGTCGGCGACGGTTTCCACTCCGAATTTCAAGCCTTTTTGCATGGCTTCGCGCGATTTCACCGCAGAGGCCAAGGCTTTTTCGGAGGCTTTGATGCGTCTGGCGTCGGCGTTGGAGGCCGAAAAAGCGTCGCTGGTTTCTTTAACCAATTCGCGTAGTTTGATTTCGCTTTCGTCCTTGGCGATTTCCAGGCGGCTTTGGGCTTCGTCTACCCGGTACATGGTGGTGCCGCCGGTAAAAATCGGCACGTTGACGTTGATGGCGGCGGCTTGGGTTTGGGTGTGGCTGGTGCGCGAACTTTGGAAGCCGATGTCGGTATCGTAAAAATACAATTGCAGATCGACCACCGGCAAGTGTTTGGCGCGTTGTGCGACCACGTTGTCGCTGGCGGCTTCGATCGCCAGTTTTTGCGCGGCCATGCCGGGATTTTGACCCTGCGCGACGGCTATCCAGTCTTCCAGTTTGCCTTCGATTTCCGGAAAGTCGATTTCGTCTTGCAAAGGGCTCAATTGTTGCGGCGTTTGACCGGTCAGCTGGGTCAAGGCTTGTCTGGCGATGATGAGCTGGCTTTCCGCCGCTATCGCTTCGGCTTTAAGCTGGTCGAGGCGGGCCTCGGTTTCGTAAAGATCGGTGATTTTGATCAATTGCTTGTCGAATTGCTTTTTGACTTGTTCCAATTCGTTTTGCGTCGCGTCGATTTCCGCCAGGGTCAGATTCAGCTGGTCGGCGGCGGCCAAAACGTCGAAATAGCGCTCGACCACGTTGAACAGCAAATTGTGTTGGGCGACCAGTAATTCGGTGGTGTATTGATCTTCTATGCGTTGCGCGCGTTTCCAGTCCCAGAATTTGCCGAAATCGATCAAGGTTTGGTTCAACGACACGTAATAGCGGGTGCCCTTGTAATGCTGGCCGCCAAAATTGACGATCTGTTGGTCGTTGGCCGACCAGTTGGCGGTACCCGTTACTTGCGGCAACATTTGGCCCATCGCTTGTCCGGTTTGGGCGCTACCGAGATCCAGTTTGTCCGCGGCGCCTTTGAGTTCCGGATCGGCCAGCAGTGCTTGATGATAAATTTCCAATAAGTTTTCCGCCGCCGCCGGGCAGGCGAAGCCCAGTGCAGCCAAAAGGCATAATGCGGGTTTGGCCATGGGCTCAGTCCTCAATGAATGCCCGGGCGAAGGCGTTTGTTATCGGTTGCGTGAGATATTCGAACAAGGTGCGTTCGCCGGTTTTGATCAACACTTCTACCGGCATGCCGGGTACTAGTTCCAGATGGGCCATTTTTTCGATACTTTCCGGGGTTAGCGTGACTTCCGCTTGGTAGTAAGACTTGCCTTCTTTTTCGTCGGTGAAACTATCGGCGGATAGGGTGGTGACCTTGCCTTCGATAACCGGCGTCAAGGCCTGCTTGAACGCGGTAAAGCGCACGTCGGCAATCAGACCGACGCTGACTCTGTCGATATCGATAGGCGCAACGCGGGCCGAGATGACCAACTCTTCTTTTAGCGGGACGAGGTCCATGATGGGGGTGCCCGGCATCACCACGCCGCCTATGGTATGCACCGTCATGCCCATCACCCGGCCGTCGACCGGGGCCTTGATGTCTATGCGCACTACTTTGTCGCGGGTGGCCAGGATGCGTTGATTGACTCCGTACAAATCGGTTTGCGTCTCGCTCATCTTGGTGGTGACTTCTTCCTGAAATTTTTTCTCCAATTGCAGGATTTGCAGCTTGGTTTCGCCGATTTGCACTTGGTTGGAGGCTATCTCCGAATTGATAGAGGAGATGTCGCCTTTATTCATGGTGTGGTTGCGTTCGATGTCGCGTAGACGCTGTTTGTCGGCGAAACCTTCCGCCAATAGTTCTTTGAGGTCTTTAGCCTCTTCGGCATAGGATTCCACTAATTCCTGTTTGCTGGCGCGTTGCCCTTGCAAGCCGGCGATGATGGAATTGAGTTGTTGAATGCGCTGCTTGAGCACCTCCATTTCGCCTTCGCGGGCAATCTTGCGGGCCATGAACAATTGGTTTTCGGTTTTTTTGGCTTCGCTGATGCGCGCATCGCTGTCGTCATCCAGGCTGGGCGGATAGCGTACCGATTGCAAGCCGTCGCGTTCGGCCTCCAGCCGAGCCAGCTGAGCCGCCAAGGTGATAAATTGGCCGCGGGCGATTTCCAACTGGGCTTTGTTTTCGGTCCCATCCAGGGTCAACAGCAAATCGCCGGCATGGACCACGTCGCCCTCCTTGATCAGCATTCGGCTGACGATGCCGCCGTCCAAATGTTGTATGGTTTTCCGGTGCGATTTGACCGCTACCACGCCGGGAGCATAGGCCGCGCCGTCTATCGGTGCCAGAAAACTCCAGGCGAAGAATACCCCAACGGTGCATAGCAGGACGATAGTGCCTAAACGGCGGATCGGCCTGTCGTCGGTGACCAGATGAAGCGAAGATTGTTCGATGTTGGGTTGCGAGTTCATGGTGGGAGGTTATGCCGGTTCCGGGTTGGGTTGGGCGTTGGTTTGTTGTTGGATGTTTCTTTGCAAATGCGCGATTACCTGTTCGCGCAAGCCGTAAAGCGCCAGCTTACCTTCGTTCAAAATCAGCAGTTTATCCACTTTCGACAGCGCGTTCTGGCGGTGCGAGACCAATATCACCGTCACTTGCCGTTGTTTTAATTGGTTAAGTGCTTGCGCCAGCGCTTCCTCGCCTTGGTCATCCAAATTGGAATTCGGTTCGTCCAACACCACGATGACCGGATTGCCGTACAAGGCCCGTGCCAGACCTATGCGTTGGCGCTGGCCTCCGGATAATGTGGCGCCGCCCGGCCCGATCGGCGTATCGTAACCGTTCGGCAAATGCAAGATCAGCTCGTGTACTCCGGCCATTTGCGCGGCTTCGATAACTTTTTGCGCATCGACGGCGCCGAAGCGGGCGATGTTTTCGCTGATCGAGCCTTCGAATAGTTCGATGTCTTGCGGTAAATAGCCGATGTAGGGGCCTAACTCCAGGCGATTCCAGGTCGCGATGTCCGCACCGTCCAAGCGAATTTTACCGGCGGAGGCCGGCCAAATGCCCAACACCGCCCGGGCGAAGGTCGATTTGCCGGCTCCGCTGGGGCCAACCACGCCGATTAGGTCGCCGCGTTCCATAACCAAACTGATGCCGCGCAAGGTGGCTTTTTGCGAGCCGGGCGGATTGACTTGTACTGCTTCGAATTCGATTTGCCCGGACGGCGGCGGCAATGACATTTTTTCGCTTTCCGCGGGTACTTCCAGCAATATGTCGTGCAAACGCTTGTATTGACCACGGGCGCTGATAAAGCCTTTCCAGGTGCCTATCAACAAGTCAATAGGGGCTAGTGCACGGCCTAGTAGAATGGAGCCGGCGATCATCAAGCCCGGCGAAATTTCCCTTTCGACCGCCAAATAAGCGCCCAAACCTAAAATCGCCGACTGTGCGGTGAGGCGCACAACTTTGGAAATCGCGCTGATTAAGCCGGCTCTGGAGCTGGCGATCGATTGCAGTTCCAGTATTTTATAGGTGGTTTCCAGCCAGCGGCGGCGAATGTCGGCCAGCATGCCCATGGACTCGATCACTTCGGCGTTTCTGAGATTGCGGGCGACTTGCGCGCGGCCTTGCACAGCCATATCGTTGGCTTCCGCGAGCGGCTTGGCGGTCAATTTTTCGTTGACGATGGCGATAGCCATTAGCAGCAGGACTATCGCGACCGAAAACCAACCGTACCAAGGATGAAACACGAATAGCAAGGCTACATAAATCGGCAGCCAGGGCGCGTCGAAAAATGCGAACAAGCCGTTGCCGGTTAAAAATTGCCGCAACGCAGTTAAATCTTCCAATGGTTGCGTGCCGGCGCGCTGGTTGCTGGCCAGCGATTGTTGAAAGGCGACGGCGAATACCCGGTAATTCAGCAAGGTTTCCAGTCTGGCGCTGACCCGCACCAGAATTTGCGAGCGTATCCATTCCAGAAAACTCATGGTCAGGTACAGTGCGATCATCAAAATGGTCAGCATCAGCAAGGTCGACTTATTGCCGGTAGAGACCACGCGATCGTAGAGCTGCAGCATGTATATGGACGGGGTCAGCATCAACAGGTTTATCACCATGCTGAAGCCGGCGGCGGAGATGAAAGCGCCTTTGCATTCCATCAGGGCGAGTTCTAAATCGGAGCGAAGCGGATTCGCTGAGGCGTTTTTTCGTTGCATCGGGTTCGAGTGGCTATGCGGTTATCGGAAAGAGTTTACCGCATTGACGCAAATGCGCGGTAAGAATGGCGGTTAGGGACGAATAAATCCATCGAATGTATGGGTGTAGGCCATAAGTAGGTAGGCGTCAACTAATTTTACAGGGTTTGATGGCGTTTCGAGTCGATATAAGTTGATCGTTGGATCTTTTCGGCGCGTGAAGACGGATTCTGGCTTGCGGGTTTGATTCGGCGATCGACATTGTTTTTGCCGGTGACATTAAAGATAGATTAAGGTTGGATTAAAGATAGGTTTAGTAATCCGTGCTGTTGATGCCGTTTATTTAAACCGGAAAGTGGCCGGTAATGTGACGAAGTCGGCAAAAACTGTCATAACTGTCTAAATTAGCAATCTCTAATGCTTTAGGGCCTGGTGGGCCTTGCTGAGTGCCATTGGTGTAGAGATTGGCTATTTTATTTTTAAAATCAATTATTTATTTTTTGTTTCGGTTTGGCGGGAATACAAGCCGGCGACTAGTTTATGTAATGCAAGTAAAGCGTCAGTAAATTTTACAAACTGGGTCTAAAAATCGGTTAAATGGCAAGAATTTGAAACGAATCACGTTCGTTGAGCCGAGATTTGTAGATATGGCCTGATGTTTGCTTGTTTTGTGTCAGCGAGAATAAGCGGTATCCCTCGCGACCGGAAACTGGAATTGTTCATGAGTGACTTCGCTCGAACGGAAAATATGCGGTAGCTGTCCGTGCGGTCTGTTGATACATGATCCCAGTTAACATTCATTCAGTTATTACAGGTTAGGTAAGTATCATGGGTAAATTGGTTTCTCTGCTAGTAATGTCGTTGGCTGCCGTTCCCGCATTTGCAGCTCCCACATTCAATCTTCCGGAGCCGGAAGCTTATTCTTTGTTGGCCATCGGCGCTTTAGCTTTTGCGGTGGCAAAAAAACGCGCGAAAAAATAAGTTAGTCAGCATTGCGCCTTGGGAGATCCTGTCAACATTTCCGGAATCCGTCCGGAGAGTCTGGGATCCCCGGGGCTTCATCGCCCACAGCCGTTACCGGCAGCGTTAGGCTAAAGGGGTTTTACTTAGCGCACTGCAAAGCCGTAGAGCGCCCGCCTGCGCGTTCATTTCGGAGTTGGCTTTCGCAAGTAGAACAATAAATTCCAGAGGATTTCGACAATGAGCACATTCACGATACGCGTTACTTCGTCCGCAACCAATAAGGCAGGGACTGCTTACGGCCAACAGCCCGACCTGGGCGCGCCCAGTTTTCTTGACATGATAGTCACCAATAGTACCGATCCGGTTATCGTTAACGGGGTGTACGATGCTTACTGTCTGAATCCTTTAATCGACATTTTACTTTCTCCAACCACTTATTCGGCCTCCGGCGCAGAAGGTGATTCGTTAGACTCTTTTACCTCCATACAACCGGTTGGCTTAAGCGATTTGACCCAGCTGCAGGTCGATCAACTCAATTGGTTGCTGGCACAAAATTTTACCTCGGATGCGAAATACGGCGGGCAGTTCAACTACGGCGAAGTACAAACCGCCATTTGGAAAATCGTAGGTTTTACCGACCAACAGATTCACGATGCCGGTTTGGATCGTTTTTTGAACGACAACAATAGAAACGTAGTCAGTTCGTCCGATATCACGTTCTTGGTACAAGCGGCGCAAAATGCCGTTGCAAGCGGAAACGGCGTTCTGCCTACCGACAGTTTTTTCACTGCCGTTATCGATCCGGCCGGGAATGCCCAGCCGTTAATCATCCAACTACAAAGCGCCAAACTGGGTAACTACGTCTGGTTCGACCAGAATTCCGACGGCATTCAAGATGCCAACGAAGCCGGTGTGGACAACGTCATCGTGCAACTCTACGATAGCCAAGGTAATTTGCTCGCCGAAACAACAACTGGCGACGATTACAGCACCGCCGCAGTTGAGCACGGCTATTACCAATTCACCGGCTTAAAAGCTGGCGACTATCAAGTCAAGTTTATAACGCCTGCCGACATGGCGTTTACCGTTAAAGACGCCAACGGCAACGGTTCCGATGCAGCCGATAGCGACGCGGATATTACCACCGGCGAAACCGGCATCATTAATCTGGTTGCCGGCGAATCCGATCAAACCATAGACGCGGGCTTGATTGCGGAAAATATTTCCGAGCCTACCAGCCTTGGCGACTACGTTTGGGTGGATAGCAACTACGACGGCTTGCAAAACGACAGCGCCGCTAGTGGCCTCAACGGCGTCACCGTCAACCTGTACGACGGCAACGGCAATCTGGTGGCGACCACCGAAACCGCGAACGACGTCAACGGCAACCCCGGCTATTATCTGTTTGACAACCTGGTTCCGGGCGATTACCAAGTCGAATTCGTGCAACCGGACGGCTACGCCTTCACCAAACAAGACCAAGGCGCGGACGATGGCGCCGACAGCGATGCCGATACGTCAACCGGTCTGACCGTCACCACCAGCTTGACCTCCGGCGAAAACGACCTGAGCTGGGATGCCGGCTTGGTCAAACTGGCCAGCCTGGGCGACCGGGTGTGGGAAGACAGCAACGCCGACGGCGTGCAAGACGCCGGCGAGAACGGCATCGCCGACGTCACCGTCAACCTGTACGACTGCGTGACCAATGACCTGCTGGCGACCACCACCACCGACGCCGACGGCAACTACAGCTTTACCGGTTTGCTGCCCGGTACCTACCACGTGGAATTCGTGGCACCGAACGGCTACGTATTCACCGCGCAAGACGTCACTGCCGAAGCTCTGGGCAACGACAGCGACGCCGACGATGCCGGCATCACCGGCTGCTACACCGTCAACAGCGGCGACAACATCGACACGGTCGATGCCGGCCTGTATCAAACCGCCAGCCTGGGCGATTACGTCTGGATCGACGACAACTACGACGGCAAACAAAACGAAGCCAACGGCAACGGCTTGAACGGCGTCACCGTCAACCTGTACGACGGCAACGGCAATCTGGTGGCGACCACCGAAACCGCGAACGACGTCAACGGCAACCCCGGCTACTATTTCTTCGATGCGTTAGTGCCGGGCGATTACCAAGTCGAATTCGTGCAACCGGACGGCTACGCCTTCACCAAACAAGACCAAGGCGCGGACGATGGCGCCGACAGCGATGCCGATACGTCAACCGGTCTGACCGTCACCACCAGCTTGACCTCCGGCGAAAACGACCTGAGCTGGGATGCCGGCTTGGTCAAACTGGCCAGCCTGGGCGACCGGGTGTGGGAAGACAGCAACGCCGACGGCGTGCAAGACGCCGGCGAGAACGGCATCGCCGACGTCACCGTCAACCTGTATGACTGCGTGACCAATGACCTGCTGGCGACCACCACCACCGACGCCGACGGCAACTACAGCTTTACCGGTTTGCTGCCCGGTACCTACCACGTGGAATTCGTGGCACCGAACGGCTACGTATTCACCGCGCAAGACGTGACCGCCGAAGCTCTGGGCAACGACAGCGACGCCGACAGCGCCGGCATCACCGGCTGCTACACCGTCAACAGCGGCGACAACATCGACACGGTCGATGCCGGCCTGTATCAAACCGCCAGCCTGGGCGATTACGTCTGGATCGACGACAACTACGACGGCAAACAAAACGAAGCCAACGGCAACGGCTTGAACGGCGTCACCGTCAACCTGTACGACGGCAACGGCAATCTGGTGGCGACCACCGAAACCGCGAACGACGTCAACGGCAACCCCGGCTATTATCTGTTCGACAACCTGGTTCCGGGCGACTACCAAGTCGAATTCGTGCAACCGGACGGTTATGCGTTTACTAAGCAAGATCAAGGCGCGGACGACGCTGCCGACAGCGACGCCGACACCACGACCGGCCTGACCGTCACCACCAGCTTGACCTCCGGCGAAAACGACCTGAGCTGGGATGCCGGCTTGGTCAAACTGGCCAGCCTGGGCGACCGGGTGTGGGAAGACAGCAACGCCGACGGCGTGCAAGACGCCGGCGAGAACGGCATCGCCGACGTCACCGTCAACCTGTACGACTGCGTGACCAATGACCTGCTGGCGACCACCACCACCGACGCCGACGGCAACTACAGCTTTACCGGTTTGCTGCCCGGTACCTACCACGTGGAATTCGTGGCGCCTAACGGCTACGTATTCACCGCGCAAGACGTGACCGCCGAAGCTCTGGGCAACGACAGCGACGCCGACAGCGCCGGCATCACCGGCTGCTACACCGTCAACAGCGGCGACAACATCGACACGGTAGACGCCGGCCTGTATCAAACCGCCAGCCTGGGCGATTACGTCTGGGTAGACGACAACTACGACGGCAAACAAAACGAAGCCAACGGCAACGGCTTGAACGGCGTCACCGTCAACCTGTACGACGGCAACGGCAATCTGGTGGCGACCACCGAAACCGCGAACGACGTCAACGGCAACCCCGGCTATTATCTGTTCGACAACCTGGTTCCGGGCGACTACCAAGTCGAATTCGTGCAACCGGACGGTTATGCGTTTACTAAGCAAGATCAAGGCGCGGACGACGCTGCCGACAGCGACGCCGACACCACGACCGGCCTGACCGTCACCACCAGCTTGACCTCCGGCGAAAACGACCTGAGCTGGGATGCCGGTCTGGTCAAACTGGCCAGCCTGGGCGACCGGGTGTGGGAAGACAGCAACGCCGACGGCGTGCAAGACGCCGGCGAGAACGGCATCGCCGACGTCACCGTCAACCTGTACGACTGCGTGACCAATGACCTGCTGGCGACCACCACCACCGACGCCGACGGCAACTACAGCTTTACCGGTTTGCTGCCCGGTACCTACCACGTGGAATTCGTGGCGCCGAACGGCTACGTATTCACCGCGCAAGACGTCACTGCCGAAGCCCTGGGCAACGACAGCGACGCCGACAGCGCCGGCATCACCGGTTGCTACACCGTCAACAGCGGCGACAACATCGACACGGTAGACGCCGGTTTGTATCAACTAGCGAGTATCGGCAATAGAATTTGGTATGACACCAATGCCAACGGCATTCAAGATGCCGGAGAAAGCGGCGTCGCCGGTGTAGTGGTCGACTTGAAGGATAACAATGGCCTTGGTGCCGTGTTGCAGACCACGACGACCGATGCGAACGGATATTATTTGTTCGATAACTTAAAACCGGGCGATTACCACATCGACATTCAAGAGGATACCCTGCCCGACGGTTACGAATTCACTACACCGAATGCGGGAAGCAATGACGAACTGGATTCGGATGTTTCCACCGTTTACGGAGCGGAAACTGTGCCTCTCAGTTGGGGTGTTATGGATAAAACCACGTTGACTTCCGGTGAAGTCGACTTGAGCTGGGACGCCGGTATCGTGGCTAAGAAGGCAACGATTGGCGACAAAATATGGCATGACGCAAATGCCAATGGCATTCAGGATGCAGGCGAGCAAGGCATTGCCGGTGTTACCGTTGAATTGAGAGACAACACCGGTACATACGGCAATATACTTGAAACCACCACGACTGACGCTAACGGCAATTATCTGTTCGATAATCTCAATCCTGGCGATTATCACATCGACATCGTCGAATCCACTTTGCCTAGCGGTTACCAATTTACCAAAGCCAATATTGGCGGCAACGACAATGTGGATTCGGACGTTTCTACCCAATACGGTTCGACAACTGTGCCGTTAAATTACGGGATTATGGATAAAACCACTCTCTCAGCGGGCGAAGTGGATTTAAGCTGGGATGCGGGCGTTTATTTCATAGGTGTCGACGTCGAAAAATACGTCTCCAGTACCCAATGCGTGACCAAAAACAATTGCGGAGGCGAGGGCGCCTCTGTTAACGATTGGAAGTCCAATTGTAATTTCTCGTCGTCTTGGAGCTACAACTGGTGGTCGGGTTGGCAGGAAACGAAAACGCCGACCGGCTGGAATGGTATAAGCGATTGCAAGGCAAGCGATACTTTCAATTCGGTGTTCGGGGTCAATTGCAGCGGCGGTAATAAGTCTCTTTACGATATTTTGTGTTCGACAGGTACCGGTAGTCAGGATGTCATGATGCGCGAATGTGTCGCGGCCTACTTGAATGCTTGCCATACGGGCGTCGATTTTGCCTACAGCAAAGAAGAGGTTTGCGCACAAACTAAATATGCGCTGAGTTGCGGTAGTTTCACCGATACCATCAATATGTTCTCTTACGAGAATAAATTGGGCTGTAACTATACCGATAGCAAGCATACCTATAATTGCACCGTCGACACGACCTTATACGATGCGGACGCCGCACCCGGTTTGGAAGTTAAAACCGGCACCAACGTTACTTTTACTTACATAGTGAAAAATACCGGCGATACCGCGTTGAAAAACGTTTCGTTAGTCGACGACAAAATTGCTACGGTTACTTATGTTAGCGGCGACAGTAACAAAAACGGGTTTTTGGATGTTGGCGAGTCCTGGACTTATACCGCTTCGGAGGCGGCAGTTTCCGGCTTAAGGACCAATATCGCTACAGTTACCGGTTACGATTCTATTAGCGGTACTAAAGTGACCGATTCGGATGCGGCTAACTATACCGGCTCAAGTGCGCTGAAAAGTTCGCTTGGCGACAGGGTATGGGAAGATCTTGATATGGATGGTAAACAGGAGGCTGGCGAAAATGGCATCGGCAATGTGACCGTCAAATTGCAATATGCTGGAGCGGATGGGAAATTCGATACGGCGGACGATAAAGCCTACACCACTAAAACCGATGCAAGCGGTTACTATCAATTCAGTAACTTGGATGCGGGAAAATATCAGGTAACCGTGGTTAGTCCCTCGGGCTATTACGTGACTAAATCCAATCAAGGCAGTAACGATGCGATTGACTCCGATATCGACTCATCCGGTAAGACTTCGGTAATCGATTTGGCGGCAGGACAGCAGAATCTGACCATAGATGCCGGCTTATACCGTAAAGCCAGTATTGGCGATCGCATTTGGGAAGACTCCGATCACGACGGTATTCAAGACGTCGGCGAAATCGGTATTAAAGGCGTGAAGGTGATGTTGCAAAATAGCAGCGGCACAACTCTTCAAACCGCCTACACCGATAGCGCCGGTAACTACAAATTCGTTAATTTGGATCCGGGTACTTATAGATTGTGCTTCGACAAGGCTAACGTGTCGCATTACAGCTATTGGAACTATTGGGCCAACATGAACGATTGGTATTGGGACGTCAAAGCCAATGTCGGCACTAATGACAATATTGACTCCGATGCCCTGTCCGACGGCACCAAGGCGAATGTGGTATATACCCAATATACGCAATTGGTATCCGGCGAAAACGACATGAGTTGGGACGCCGCCATTACTCCGGTTGTCATAGATTTAAACGGCGACGGCGTGCAAACCGTCAGCCGTGCCGATGCCGCCGGCAGCTTCGATTTGTTCGGAACCGGCACCAAAGTCGAATCCGGCTGGATTTCCGGCGACGACGGTTTCCTGGCGGTGGACAGCAACGGCAACGGCTTGATCGACAATATCAGCGAGTTGTTCGGAGGCAGCGAGATCGGTGCAGGTTTTGCCAAATTGGCAGCGTTCGATAGCAACGGCGACGGTCTGGTCGATGCCAATGACGCCGATTTCAGCAGCTTGCTGATTTGGAAAGACGGTAACGGCAATCACCAAACCGACGCCGGCGAACTGATGAGTTTGAGCGAGGCCGGCGTTAGTTCGCTAACCGTAGGCCATACCGATCTGCCGTTTATCGATGCGCAGGGCAATTTGCACTTCGAACGCAGCAGCGCGACCTTGGCGGACGGTCAAAGCGTGGACATGACCGACGTGTATTTCAACGTGTCGACTGACGACGTAGTTGCAGCCGGCGGCCAAGCCATCAGTTTTGCCGATTTGATTGCGCAAGTGGGCGTGTCGAACGCTGACGAGTCGCTCTGGCTGGCTTAATCGCTTCCGTCCGGCGGGCGCTTGCGGATCCAATCGCCGCAGGATGCCCGCTTAAAACCTAAATGCCGAAAGGGCTGTGCCGCAAGGCACCGCCCTTTCGCGTTTTCGGCAGTCAACCCAATCGCGTCTGAAACAAACATTACCCTGCAGGATACAGTTTGTGACGCTTGAGTTAAGGCGAGTCGCTATTAATTTTCCTGTAACCTCTGGCGATGGGATAAACTTTAGCGCCTAGGGCGATAGTGTCGCCGATTCTTTTTTAAGGCTTTATTCGAGGAGCAACATGGTCATCAAACCTCGCGTACGCGGTTTTATGTGCGTCAACTCTCATCCGGTCGGCTGCGAAGCCAACGTCAAACAGCAGATCGATTACGTCAAAAGCTTTAGCGCCATCAGCGACGGTCCGAAAAACGTATTGGTGTTGGGTGCCTCTACCGGTTACGGTTTGGCCTCGCGCATCGTTGCCGCTTTCGGGGCGGGGGCGAAGACCTTGGGGGTGTTTTTCGAACGGGAAAGCAGCGAAGGCAAACCGGCTACGCCGGGTTGGTACAATTCGGCGGCATTCCACAAGTTTGCCGACGCCGAAGGTTTGTACGCGAAAAGCATCAACGGCGACGCGTTTTCGGACGAAGTCAAAGCCAAAGCGATAGCCGCGATCAAACAAGACATGGACAAAGTCGACCTCGTTATCTACAGCTTGGCCGCGCCGCGTCGCACCCACCCGAAAACCGGCGTTACCTATACGTCAACCCTAAAGCCGATAGGTAAGGATTTCGTGCAAAACGGTATCGATACCGACAAGGAGCTGATCAAGTCGTTTACCTTGACCGCCGCTAGCCA
This sequence comes from Methylomonas sp. HYX-M1, assembly GCF_040741385.1. Lineage (NCBI taxonomy): Bacteria > Pseudomonadati > Pseudomonadota > Gammaproteobacteria > Methylococcales > Methylococcaceae > Methylomonas > Methylomonas sp. HYX-M1. The sequence goes on along the minus strand of NZ_CP160405.1, from coordinate 3,875,275 downwards.
GGAGGAAATCGACAACACCGTGGCGGTAATGGGCGGCGAAGACTGGCAAATGTGGATAGATGCCTTGGCGGCAGCGGATGTGTTGGCCGAGGGGGCTAAAACCACCGCGTTTACCTATTTGGGCGAAAAAGTCACCTGGGATATCTATTGGGACGGCACCATAGGTGCGGCCAAAAAGGATTTGGACAAGCGGGTAGTGGATATTCGCGCCAAACTGGCGGCTTTGCACGGCGATGCGCGTGTGTCCGTATTGAAAGCGGTGGTCACTCAAGCCAGCGCGGCGATTCCGGTCATGCCCTTGTATTTGGCTTTGCTGTTCAAAGTGATGAAGGCCGAAGGCTGCCACGAAGGCTGTATTGAACAGGTCAACGGTTTGTTCCGTGACAGTCTTTACAATTCGGCGCCGATTTTAGACGACGAAGGCCGGTTACGCGCCGATTTGCAAGAACTGGCGCCGCAGGTGCAGCAACAAATCAATGCATTGTGGCCGCAAGTCAAGACCGAAAATCTGCGCGAACTTACCGATTTTGCCGGCTATAAACACGAGTTTCTGAAGCTGTTCGGCTTCGAAGTCGACGGCGTGGATTACGAAGCCGACGTCGAACCGGTCGTGCCGATCGCCAATTTGCTCTAACGGTTGTTTGCGGCGTACCGGCAGGGTTTATTTAAACGTGGCCGGGTTGAGGCCGAATTTTTTTAATTTGGCGTACACGGCCCTGGAGCTGACGCCCATTGCTGCAGCCACTTGTTTGACGTTGCCGTGACAGGATTGCAATTGCCCGACTAAGAAATCTTGTTCGGCCGCATCGACCAGTTGCCGCTTGCCGGCGGCCCAATCCGTCAGCTCGGATTGGGCCGGTTTGAGGTCCAGCGGCAATTGCTTCAATTCGCTGCCGGCACAGAACAAAACGGCTCTTTCCAGGATATTTTCCAATTCTCTGATGTTGCCGGGCCAGGGATAGGCGCGAATCCGTTCCATCACCTCACGGCTGACCGTTTGTACCTGTTTGTCGTACTTTTCATTCAGCCGTTTCAGAATCAACTGTACTAAATGCGGTAAGTCTTCAGGGCGTTGCGCTAACGGCGGTATCCACAGCCGTACCACATTCAGCCGGTAAAATAAATCCATACGGAACAAGCCCTGCTCTACGCGTTGTTCCAAATTTCGATTGGTTGCGGACACGATGCGTACATCCACGCTTAACGTATGTTTGCCGCCGACCCGCTCCATTTCGCTTTCTTGCAAGACTCTCAGCAAGCGAATTTGCGCCGCGGCCGACAGGGTATCGACTTCGTCCAGAAACAAGGTGCCGCCTTCGGCCCGTTCGAATACGCCTTGATGTACCTCGACGGCACCGGTAAAAGCGCCTTTTTCGTGGCCGAACAACACGCTTTCGATCAGGTTTTCCGGAATCGCGCCGCAATTGATGGCGACAAAAGGCTGATGTTCGCGCGCACTCATCGCGTGGATGGCCCGGGCAACCAATTCCTTGCCGACTCCGGTTTCGCCGTTGATCAGCACCGTTGCCCGCGTGGGCGCCACGACTTCGATTTGCTGCAATACCTGTTGCATGGCCGGTGATTTGGCGACGATGGCCGGGGCTGGTTTGGCGCCTTGTTGCTTGGCTTTTGTCCACCACACCTTGCGCATCTGCTGCTCTATGCGCGAATGCAATTCGGCGATTTCCGTTTTGTCCTGCCGCTGGGCGCTGCGCTTATATTCCAAACCGGGTTTGTCCGCGGCCTGTTCGCGGTTGGTATGTATGCAAACTTCGCAACCGCCGTGTCGGCGAGCGATGGCCTGGCGAATTTCGACCTTGGCGTAGCCGAAGTTGCGGGCGGCGATGCCGCCGAATACGCTGGAGGTCATGCGGCACAGTTCCGGAAAGTTGATTACCCGCTCGCCGAACGGACAGCGGCTATTGATTACCGTTATGGTATCGGCGTCGGTCGACGCCAGCGAGAAATGGCCGCCGATATGATTCTTAAGGGCCAAAATCAAGTCGATGTACTGGTCGTGGTCCAAAGCCGCGCCCAGCTGGTGGTCGTCGCGGTAGGTTTGCTCGAAATACAGGCCGGCGCTTTTGGCGATGTGTTCGATCAACGATTCGCAATACTCGCCGCCCAGTTGCTCGGCGGCGTGCATCAACTCCAAAATAAAGGTCTGCAAAAAGAACGCTGGGGTGATTTGCGAGAAATCGTTTCCACTCATCGGCGCAGGGTTGTGAAGTTATAGTTCGCAGATTGAAGCATCGATTCGCAATTTGACCAAGTGATGAATATCAATATATTGATTTATAAAGGTATTTTCTTGCTATGGTTTTGGTCTGTAAATTGCTGCTGATAGGGGACTTGCCTTTCGGCGAGTTACGCAAACGCCCGTTAGAGGCGGTAATCTATAACCCTACATTTTTCAGGAGTACATCATGATGACCGACAAGCCGCCGTTAAATCCGCATCCGCTCAGCGAATACGTTGCCTGGGCCGGCAACCGTAACCGCGAACCGATATTAGGGGTGCTCAAGGAAAAATTGCCCAAGCAAGCGGGCCGGGTGCTGGAAATGGCTAGCGGCAGCGGGATGCATATCAATTATTTTGCGCCGCATTTCGAGCACTTGCATTTTCATCCCACCGACAAAGATCAGGAGGTGTTCGATAACATCAAACAGCTGACTGCGCAGCATGGCAACGACAATATCGCCGATCCGGCGCATTTGGACTTAACCGATCCGGCGACCTGGTTCAACGTCGGAGAGCAAGCCGGCTTCGATGCGATTTTTTGCATCAACATCTTTCAAGTGGCGCCGATCTCGATTGCCGACGGTATGATGGAATGCGCGGCGCATCTGCTGTGCAGCGACGGCATATTGCTGATCTACGGTCCGTTCAAGGTGGAAGGGCGGTTTACCACCGAATCCAACCAAGAGTTCCACGATACGCTGTCGTCTTATCAGGTCCCGGAGTGGGGCTTGAAAGACGTCGCCGATTTGAAGGCCGCCGCCGCTAAACACGGGTTGGAATTGAAAGAAATCATAGACATGCCGGCCAACAACTTTTCTTTGGTGTTCGGCAGAGTTTAAAGGAGGAGTTGACATGGTTATAGCGTTAGAAACGGCAGCCGCGTTCGCCAGCCTAGCAGGCGCGGGTGAGATAGGAGCAAGCGATGGCCGCTAATAAAACCGCGCTGGTATTGGGAGTCGGGCCGTTGCAAGGTTTGGGGGCGGCTCTGGCGCAACGGTTTGCGACCGAAGGCTTAAGGGTGTTTATCGCCGGCCGTAGCCCGGATCGCTTGGCCAAGGTGGCCGACGCTATAGCCGCCAAGGGTGGTTCGGTAATCCCGGTGGTTGTCGACGCCACCGTGGAAGCCGACGTGGTCAAGCTGTTTAACGAAGCCGTTGCGGATGGCGAGGATTTGCAGATCGCCGCCTACAACGTCGACAGCAATTGGTCGGCCCCGCTACTGCAAACCGATCTGGACATGTTTACCGCGTTATGGAAGCAAAACAGTCTGGGGGCGTTTTTGTTCGGCCGTGAGGCCGCCAAGTATATGCAGGTGCAACGCCACGGCACCATCATTTTCACCGGCGCGACCGCGTCTTTGCGGGCGAAGCCGCCGTTCACCGCATTTGCCGTTGCCAAAGCCGGCGTGCGGGCGTTGGCGCAAGGCATGGCCCGCGAGTTCGGGCCGCAGGGCATACACGTGGTGCACGCGGTGATCGACGGCGTGATAGACGGGGAGCGTTCGCGCGGACAGTTTGCCCGGTTCGTGACGGCCAAAGGGCAGGACGGGCTGTTGCAGCTGGAAGCGATAGCGGAAACGTATTGGCAGTTGCATTTACAACATCCCAGCGCCTGGACGCACGAAATCGATTTGCGTCCTTACAAGGAGCCGTTTTGATGGCTGCCGAAACCATTGATTGGCGCTTGCAGGGCCGCTACTTCGAAACCTGTAATTGCGAAGTGGCTTGCCCGTGCGTATGGTTGCAGCCGGCCAGTGAAGGCGAATGCAAGTTGCTGGCGGCTTGGCACATCGACAATGGTTATTGCGCCGAGGTCGGCTTGGACGGTTTGAACGTAGCCTTGGCCTGTTACGCTAAGGGCAACATGATAGACGGCGGCTGGCAGGCGGCGCTATATCTGGACCTGCGGGCCGATGCCTCGCAAACTCAAGCCTTGACTACTATCTTTACCGGCCGGGCAGGCGGCCATCCCGGCGTGTTGGCCGCATTGATCGGCGAGGTGTGGGGCGTTCGGAAAGTGGTAATCGATTACTGCGAGCAAGGCGACAGCCGCAGTTTGCATATTCCGGGCGTGGCGGAGGCGGAAATTCAAAGCATACGCGGCATTACCGGCGGCGATGCGACTATTGCCAACCCGCCTTTGTGCGTGGTGCCCAGTCATCCGGCCGTGGTGGCCAAATCCGCCCGCTACCGTTATCGGGACTACGGGCAAGACTGGGAATTTTCCGCACGCAACGGCTACCATTCGGCTTTCGTTTATCAGCCTTGATGCCGTTTAAAGTTGCCGCGTTGTTTGCCGCGCTGATCGCCGCCAGCTGGCTGTATTTGGCTTATCAGGCTTGGCAGATGCAAACCCTGCCGATGACACAGCTGTGGATGCCGCCTTCCGCCCTGGCGGATTGGCGCTTGGCCGATTATATCTGGCTGTCGGCAATGTGGGCAGTCATGACGGCGGCAATGATGTTGCCTTCCGCCTGGCCTATGCTGCAAACCTTCGCTGTATATTGCCGACGAGGCGGTACCAGCGCGCCGGCCGGTACGCTGTTGTTCGCCGCAGGCTATTTAACGGTTTGGCTGTTATTCAGCGTGTTGCCGACCTTGTTGCAAAGCCTGTTGCATAGTCGGGCGTGGTTGTCGCCAATGATGGAAAACCGGCAACCGTGGTTGGCGGCGGCGCTGTTGATGCTGGCTGGCAGTTATCAGTTCGCCGCGTTTAAAAACGCGTGCTTGCGGCTATGCCGTTCAACGCTGGGCTTTCTATTGCGGCATTGGCAACCCGGCAGGCGCGGCGCGTTCAACATGGGCTTCAAACACGGTTTGTACTGTTTAGGTTGTTGTTGGGCACAGATGTTATTGATGTTTGCCTTTGGTGTGATGAGCTTGTCGGCCATGGTATGGGTTAGCTTGATGGTACTGGTCGAGAAATGGGCGCCCGTGCCTGCGGAAACCTTGAGCAGGACGCTGGGATGCTTGCTGCTGCTATGGGGCGTATACCTCGGCTTGACGGCCTAATCCCCCTAGCATTGCGGTAGAATGCGGCCAAGTTATCCGCTTGGTCCGCCACATGTTCAATATTTCGTCGATTCGAAACTCTTTCCTGGCGCTGTCTATCGTTTCGTTAACGGCATGCGAGGTATCCCAGCTTAACAATCCGTATCCGGACAGCGACCGCGCTCGGGCGATTATGTATTCGTCGTTTTCCGAGCAACCCAAGCATTTGGATCCGGCGGTGTCCTACAGCAGCGACGAATACGGCTTCATCGGCCAAATCTACGAACCGCCTTTGCAATACCATTTCCTGAAGCGGCCTTACCAGCTGCAGGCGTTGACCGCTACCGATCTGCCCGAAATTCGCTATCTGGATGCGCATGGCGCGGAGCTGCCGGAAACCGCCAGCGACGACCAGGTGGCGTTCACCGACTACCTGATCGAAATCCGCGACGACATACGCTACCAGCCGCATCCGGCCTTTAGCCGGGACGACGACGGCCGATTTTTGTATCACCAGCTGGACGAGCGGCAACTGGCGCGGATCGAAACCTTGAGCGATTTTCCGATACAAAGCAGTCGCTTACTCCAAGCGGAAGACTACGTTTATCAGATCAAACGTCTGGCCTACCCCAAAACGCAATCGCCTATCGCCGAGTTGATGGCGGCTTATATCGACGGTTTCGCCGAGTTCGGTCAAGACACTGCCGCCTCGCCCATAGCGGAATTGCGCAATAAGCCTATGCGCGGCGCTACTGCCTTGGACGAGCGGCATTATCGCATCCGCATCAAAGGCAAATACCCGCAATTCCAATATTGGCTGGCGATGCCGTTTTTTGCGCCCATGCCCTGGGAGGCGGCGCTGTTTTACGCCCAACCGGGACTGAAAAGCAAAAACATCACCCTGGATTGGTATCCGGTCGGTACCGGTCCGTATTGGTTGACGGAAAACAACCCGAATCGGCGCATGGTGCTCAGCAAAAACCCTTACTATCACAGCGATTTCTATCCGCAGGATGGCGATCCCGGAGACCTGGAGGCCGGTTTGCTGGCCGATGCCGGGCAGCCGCTGCCGTTCGTCGACCAGGTGGTGTTTACCTTGGAAAAGGAAACCATTCCGTATTGGGCCAAGTTTCTGCAAGGCTATTACGACGCGTCCGGCATCGCTTCCGACAACTTCGATCAGGCCGTTCAGTTTTCCGGTAGCGGCGACCCGCAACTGACGCCGCTGATGCGCGACAAGCAGATTCAATTGCAGACTTCGGTAGCCAGCTCCTTGTTTTACATGGGGTTTAACTGGCTGGATCCGCTAGTCGGCGGCGCATCCGAACGGGCAAGCAAATTGCGGCAAGCCATAGCGATAGCCGTGGATTACGAAGAATTCATCGCCATTTTCGCCAACGGTCGCGGCGTGGTGGCGCAAGGGGCTTTGCCGCCCGGTATCTTCGGTTACCGCGACGGCCAAGCCGGTCTGAATCCCGTGGTGTTCGACTGGCAAAACGGCGCTCCCAAGCGCAAGTCGCTAGCCGAAGCCAAACGTTTGTTGGCCGAAGCCGGCTACCCCAACGGTATTGATCCGGCCAGCGGCGAAAAATTGTTGTTGTATTTCGATACCACCGCAGTCGGTGCCGACGATCAAGCCTTGATGAATTGGTATCGCAAGCAATTCGACAAGTTGGGCATCCAGCTGGTGATCCGCGGCACGGACTACAACCGCTTTCAGGAAAAAATGCGTAGCGGCGCCGCGCAAATCTTCGTCTGGGGCTGGAACGCCGATTACCCCGACCCGGAAAACTTTTTCTTTTTGCTGTACGGCCCTAATTCCAAGGTCAAGCAAGGCGGCGAGAACGCCGGCAACTATGCCAATCCCGAGTTCGACCGCTTGTTCGAGCAGATGCGCAACATGCCGAACGGCGAGGAACGGCAAGCCATCATCGACCGCATGCAGGACATTCTACGCCGCGATTCGCCCTGGTTGTTCGGCTATTACCCCAAGGATTTCGCCTTGCTGCACAGCTGGTATAAAAACTTGAAGCCGGCCCGCATGATCAGCAACCGCTTGAAATACAGCCGCATCGATATCGACGCGCGCGAGCGGCAGCGCCAAGCCTGGAACCGGGCAAAATTTTGGCCGTTGCTGCTGGTTGCCGGATTATTCGGCGCAATCGCCTATCCCGCCGTCAGGGCCTATCGGCAGCGGCAGAACGCGGGTGGCGAGCGATGACCGCGATACTGGTGTTGTCGGCGGTATTGCTTTTATTAGTACTGTTGGTGATAGGCCGCTGGCCGGCGGCCTTGTTGTTTACCGGCTGGGCGGTCGGGTTTTTGTTGTTGGGCTGGTGCGACGTAGACCGGTTTTTACGCGGATTCGCCAACCCGGCGCTGGTTACCTTGGTATTGTTGTTGCTGGTGTCACTGGCTTTGGAGCGCTCCCGGATTATCGAGGCCATCATCAAGCACATGTTGAACGGTTCCGAATTCAGCGCCATGCTGAAGTTGACCGGGGCCGCCGCGTTAATGTCGTCGGTACTGAACAATACCGCGGTGGTGGGCACCTTGCTGGGGCCGCTAAGCCGGCAGACCCAGCATCCGGTCGGACGCTTGCTGATGCCGCTGTCTTATGCCTCGATATTGGGTGGCGTCACCACCTTGGTCGGTACCAGCACCAATTTGGTAGTCGATTCGCTATTGCGCCAGGCCGGCATGCCGGGGTTGCAGATGTTTCAATTTGCCTGGGTCGGGGTGCCGTTGCTGCTGGCTTGCGGCGCCACGATGTTGTTGATGCGCCGTTTGCTACCCGCTAACGGTTCGGCCCAAAGCCGGCAGCACGCACCGTATTTTTTGGAAGCCCGGGTGGCGGAACATTCGCCGCTGATCGGCCGCAGCGTGGAGCAAAACGGCTTGCGCGGCATGCAGGGCCTGTTTTTAGTGGAGATGGTGCGCGACGGGCATCTGCTCAGTCCGGTACGCCCCACCGACCTGCTGGAAGCCCGCGACATTTTGTTGTTTAGCGGCAGCTTGGACAAGGTTCAGGAATTACAGCGTTATCCCGGTTTGGAAATTTTCGGCAATGATGTCGACGCATTGTTCGCGGATAATTTGCTGGAAGTGGTGATCGCACATTCATCGGAATTGGAAGGCAAGACATTGCGGGAAGTGGATTTCCGCTTGATGTTCGACGCCGGCGTGGTGGCGATTCGGCGCGGCGACCGGCAACTCACCGGCAAACTGGGGCAAGTCGAACTGAAGGTCGGCGATTGCCTGGTGCTGGCGGCGGGCCACGATTTCAGGCAGCACCGCAATGTGGAGCGCAACTTTCATCTGCTCTCCAGCGAACCGTTACGGCCCCGCTTGAACGCCAAGGAAAACCTGCTGACGCTGGGGTGTTTCGCGCTGGTGATAGCCTGTTCGGCCGCCGGGGTATTTCCGCTATTGAACGGCTTGTTGGTGATGCTGGGAATATTATTGGCGGCCGGCGTGCTCACGCGAATGGAAATGCGGCGGCGTTTCCCGTTCGACGTCTGGCTGTTGGTCGGATCGGCCTTGGCGGTTGCCGGAGCGTTGGAGCAATCCGGCGCCGCCAAGCTGATTGCCGGGACATTGAACGGGCTATTCGGCCACGGCGGCTTGATGGGGTCCTTATTCGCCGTATATCTAATGACCTGGCTGTTGACCGAACTGATCACCAACAATGCCGCCGCGGCTCTGGCTTTGCCGGTGGGCCTGGAAGCCGCCAAGGCTCATGGGGTAGACCCTATGCCGTTCGTGATGGTGGTGGCTTACGCTTCCAGCGCTTGTTTTCTAATCCCGAGCGGCTATCAAACCCATTTGATGGTGTTATCGCCCGGTCGATATAAAACCCGCGATTTCATCCGTTTCGGTTTGCCGATACTAGTGGTATACAGTGCGCTAGTGCTGTGGCTGACGCCTATCGTGTTTGCTTGAGTGAATCTTAGGGCTGAAGAAATGAACGAATTAAAAGTAGATATTTACACCGAACCTAGCGACATCGACCTGAACACCTTAAACAACTTGGGGCCGCTACGCAGAATGGCCGGCATCTGGTCGGGTCGGCGCGGCGTCGACATAAAACCCAAGGCTGACGGGCCTAAATCGCAGGAGTTCGTCGAGCGGCTGGAGTTGCAACCGATAGACCCGGTCACCAACGGTCCGCAACTGCTGTACGGTTTGCGTTATTTTACTCACATTACCAAGCCCGGCCGGATTAAAACCTATCACGAACAAGTCGGCTATTGGCTGTGGGAACCGGCGACCGAAACCGTGATACATACCTTGACGATACCGCGCGGCTTGGTGGCCATGGCGGCGGGACGGGCCGCGGCCGACGCCGACGGATTCGAGTTGCAAGCCAGCGAAGGCTTGGATACCTGGGGCATTTGTTCCGCGCCGTTTTTAGCGCAAGCTTTTCGTACCGTGGCCTTCAATATTCGCGTGCTGTTTAACCCCGATGGTACCTGGTCATACCAAGAAGACACGGTTCTGCAAATCCAGGGCCAAGCTCAGCCCTTCCATCATACCGATAAGAATATCCTCGACAAGATTGCCGAACCTACCCCTAATCCCTTGGCCCGCCGCGTTTGAACGCATCCTCCGTCCTCGGATAGGGTAGGGCAAGCCTTTCATGGTCCTGAAAGTATCATTAAAGTCGAAGGCAGCGGCGTATTATTCTTGTTAGCTTGCGTCAATCCGTTATTCTTGTGGGAGTATATCCACAGCAAACCCAGGAATCATGGCTATGAAGAATCGCGAACGGCTGCAATTTACCGGTCAAGGCGGCGAGTATTTCAAAATTTGGATCGTCAACTTATTGTTGAGTATTTTAACCTTGGGCATTTATTCGGCTTGGGCCAAGGTTAGGCGTAACCAATATTTTTACCGGCACACCCGGCTGGCCGGCGCGTGCTTCGATTATCACGGCGACCCGAAAGCCATTCTGAAAGGCAGAATAATAGCCGTGGTCTTGGTAGTGGCGTATACCTTGGCCGGAAGATTTTCCCCGCTCATCGCGCTGGCGATATTGTTGCTCATCCTGTTGGTGATGCCGTGGCTGCTGAAGCGCTCCTTGCGGTTTCGCTTATACAATTCCAGCTACCGGGGGTTGCGGTTCGCTTTTTACGGCAAAACCGGCGGCGCTTATCTCAGTTGGCTGGCGTGGCCGCTTGCCTCCGCGCTTAGTGTGGGATTGTTGTGGCCTTTGACTCAGCAACGCATCGTTCGCTATATGCGCGACAACTCGGCTTACGGCAATGCATTGTTCCGTTTCACCGCCGGCACGGGCGGTTTTTATAAAATTTATTTATTGGTGATCCCCATGCTGGTGGCCATTTTCGTCCTGCTTTTGGTCGCCAGCCAGTTGGTGATTCCCGATGACGTCGAGCAACGCATGGCGGTCGGCGGCGCCTTGGCCGGCATAGGCACATACCTGGGCATGCTGATTTTCGGCTATCCCTACGTGTCGGCCCGCTTGCAAAATCTGATTTGGAACAATACTCAATTGGCCGGCGTACATCGCTTCACCTCCGAGGTTAAAGCGTCCGGCTTGTTCGGCATCATGTTCAGCAATTTAATACTGACGCTGTTGACCTTGGGTTTTTATAAACCCTTTGCCGATATTCGCTTGGCCCGCTATCGCATCGAGCATATCAGCCTGATTCCCGGTGCGGATTTGGAAAACATAGTTGCCGGCATAGAGTCTCAGGCCGCGGCAACCGGCGAGGAAATCGCCGAAATGTTCGATTTCGACATCGCGCTTTAAAGCATGTTGTCCGCCCGCTATTACGACGGTCGGACGGCCGTTCCGCACACGGTGCAACTGCGAGTGTGCGGTTCGGTGCTGTTTTTGCAGGGCGACAATCTCGAACGCCGGGACGCTTTGGCGGCGTTGAGCATCCCTGCGCCGCTGGGTTCCGCGCCCAGGACGATTTTGTTTGCCGACGGCGGCCGCTGTGAAGTGGAGGACATCCAAGGCTTTGCCGCGCTGTTTCCGGCAGGTCCGGGCTCTAATCAGCTGGAAGGCCGCTGGCTGTACGCGATAACGGCGCTGGTATTGGCGGCCGGTTTGGCCGTAGCCGCCTATTGGTGGGGGCTGCCTTATTTGGCGCGGCTGGTGGCGGACAGGATTCCCGATGCGGTGCTAACAGACATGGACGGCTATTGGCTCGGCAACTTGGATGATAGCGTGTTGGGCGCCTCTGTGTTGGACGGCGCGCGTCGGCAAGCCATCGAACAGCGGGTAGCCGATCTGATTTTGCCGGCGGGAGCGGTCAGGCCGCAGTTGGTTTTTCGCGGCAGTGAGCGTTTGGAGCCGAATGCCTTTGCCTTGCCAGGCGGTAGCGTAGTGATCCTGGACGGCTTGGTCGAAATGGCGGACGAGGATGAAATCGTCGCGGTTTTGGCACACGAAAGCGGCCACGTCAGTCAGCGTCACGCGTTGCGGCAGCTGTTGCAGGCCTCGCTGGTCGGCCTGATAGTCGCTTGGTATGTGGGCGATTCGAGCAGCCTGTTGGCCGTAGTGCCGAGCGCACTATTGCAAACGCGCTATTCACGCGATTTGGAGCGTAGTGCCGACGAATTTGCAATCGAAGTGATGCGCTTGAATCACATCCCGCCCGGCCGCTTGGCCGACCTGTTGCTCAAATTGCAAGCCCGGCAAGCGCAGGATGAAGCGGGTTTTGTGCGGCGCCTGGACTCGGTGCTGGATTATCTGTCGTCCCATCCGGCCAGTGAGGAACGCATCGCCCTGCTGCGCTCGCAATCCCGATGAGATGCTCGGAAGTGGCCGGCCGCTTGGGTGCGATTGATGGACTTAGGATACCGTCACAAATAACGTCCCGAAATTGAAAGAGCAGGATTTATGAAAGGCTATCGGTTTTTGAGTCGCTAGTGCGACGGCCTGGAAGGCCCGAGTCAGCCGACACCCGACAGCCGCGTGAATCCTTCGGCGCTCAGCGCGGCAAACGGGATTTGGGTCTAAGAATCCATAAGGCTTGAGAAAATAGGGAAGTTGTTATTAGCGAAATCCTTAGAAGCGCTCGAATTTGTTTAAGTCGACCGGCGCTTTGCCGGGATTGGTTCGCCTCGCCCGCGGTTCGCGCCTTGGGGAGGATTCTCGGTAATGATCGACGAATAGCTCGATAGGCTCTACTTGTTTAAGGGTAAAAAAGCTCATCAAATGTTGCAATTGCTCGGTTTGGCTGGTGGTTTGCTCGGCTGTGGTGGCCAATTGTTCGCTGGCGGCCGCGTTTTGTTGGGTAATACGGCTGATGCGGTTCATGGCAACGTTGATTTGGTGCACGCCGGCCGACTGTTCTTGCGAAGCGGCGGAAATTTCCTGAACCAAATGGGAAGTTCGGTCGATGCCGCTGACGATATCTTCTAACATTTTGCCGGCGATTTCGGCTTTGGCGACGCTATTCTCGGCCAACGTGCCGATTTCCTGGGCTGCGACGCTGCTGCGCTCCGCTAATTTGCGCACTTCGGCGGCGACTACCGCGAAGCCTTTGCCATAGTCGCCGGCCCGGGCCGCCTCTATGGCGGCGTTTAGCGCCAGCATATTGGTTTGATAAGCGATGTCGTCGATGATGCCGATTTTTGCCGCGATGTGTTTCATCGCATCGACGGTGTCTTTAACCGCGATACCTCCTTTAGTCGCTTCGGCGGCGGCAGCGGTCGCGATGCCGTCGGTGATTTTGGCATTCTCGGCGTTTTGCTTGATGCTGGCCGCCATTTGCTCGATGCTGACGCTGGTTTCTTCCACTCCGGCTGATTGTTCGTTGGAATCGCGCGCCAGGGAGTGCGCGGTATCGGCGATTAATTCCGACGCTTGGGCTAGCTGGTTGGTCGCGGCGAGCACTTGAGAAATCGTTTGCGACAATTTGGCGATGGTGTTGTTCACCGTGTCCTTAAAGCTGCCGAGTTGGCCCTGGTAATCCCCCGCCACCGTGCAGGTCAAATCGCCGTGTTCCACCCGCAGCAAGGCGTCGGCCGCTGCGTTGACCGGTAAAATCACCGCATCCAAAGTATTGTTGAAGCCGGCCACCAGTTTACGGAAATCGCCTTGATGTTTGCCGGCGTCCGCCCGTACCTCCAAGCGGCCGGCCAGCGCGGCTTCCACCAGGAGTTGGGCGTCGGCCAACACGGCATGCAGCGCGGTTCGTAAGGTTTGCATGGCAGCCAGCAATTGTCCGGTTTCGTCTTGGTTGCGTGCCTCCAGTTGGAAATCCATATCGCCTTGGGCGATCTTTTGTGCCGCGTCGACGGTAGCCGCCAGCGATTTACCGATATGCCGAGGAAAAAACCAGACGAACAGCAAGCCTAAACTCAGGCCGATGGCGGTAGCAATCGTCATGCCGGCAATGCCCAGTTCGATTTTTTCGGCCGATTGGGTTTGGGTATCCCGGGCCGCTGCGTTGATCAGATCGGTTAATTCGTCTATCACCTGACGGGCCGCTTCGAATGCGGCTTCGCCGCGCTGGTAATTCTCGGGTTTGCCGGCTTCTATCGCCTGCGCGTTCTCCAGGCTTTGTTGCTGCCACGCGCTAAATGCGCTATCGAAGCGGGTTTTGTAAGCCGCCGTATCCGGCAAATCGCTAAGGGCCACAAATTTATCGAAGCGGGTTCTGGCTTGCTGTACATTGTCGCTGCGGAATTGGCTCAGTTTTTCGAAGGCTTCCGAATGCGGTTTCTCTAAGCGTAGCGAACGTTCCGCCACTATCGCTTGATACATGTCGCGGTCGCTTTCCAACAGAACGCCCAAGGCCGGCATTTGCACGCCGCCTAATCGGGTGACTCGCTCGCCTAATAGGTTGATGTAGTGGTAACCAACCCCGGCCACTATGATTAAGGCGATAGACATCAAAGCGATAGGTATGCCGGTTTTGTAACGAATCGATAAATTAAAAAAAATGTTCATGTGTTTTCCACATTCTCGGTGCGAAACGGAAAGCGGGTAACTATTCAGCGCGAAGCACAAATCGCCCCTCCATCAGGAGAGGGCGTAACCGCCTTCTTCACGATAACCGCTGAATAGTCACGAAAGCGCTAGCATTAGAGGTAAATGTAGCAAACAAATGTATTCCGGCTTGGCTGTGAAAATCATAGTGGCAGTGCGTCCTCTTCGCGAACAGCCTTTCGAGTCGCGATTCCACTGTCAATGCTTTTTCATCGGCCGGGGTGAGTGCGATGCTTTCGTGCACGTTAGCCGGCGAGCAGCAATTTCTGGCTTGACGGCCGGCGCGGGGGTATCATCCGGCGCAGCTCCGTTATCCGAGTAAACCGCCATGAAATGGATCAGCCGCATTTTTATCTACAGCCGGGCACTGCTTTTAGTCTTGCTTGTCGCCACAAGTCCGTCGGCATCCGCCGTGACCGGCGCTCTGCCTTGGCCCGATTTCGTCGAGCGATTCGTTGCGGGCTATTTCGAACAGCATCCCGAATTCGCCGCCGATGCCGGTCGTCACGAGTATGACGGGCGTCTGCCGGATTGGAGTGCGGCCGGTTTGCGCAACACCGAAAATTGGCTGGAAGCGCAGCGCGTTCAAGCCTTGGCCTATCCGGATCAAGCGTTGACGCCGCAACAGCGCTTCGAACGCGATTATCTGGTAGCCGTAGTCGGCAAACAGCTGTTTTGGCGGCGTCAAGTCGGCACGCCGTACAAAAATCCGCTGTTTTATTCCCGTGCGCTGGATCCCAACCTATACGTCAACCGTGCTTACGCGCCGCTGCCGGTCCGCATGCAAGCGTTTTTGAACTATGCGGACAATGTGCCTCAAGCCGCCGCGCATATCCGCGCCAACTTGGCTTTACCGTTGCCGCGCAGCTTCATCGACATTGGTAAAACCGTATTCGGCGGCATGGCCAAGTTTTACCAAACCGACGCCAAAGCCGCGTTCGCCGACGTTGCCGATACGGCTTTGCAGCAACGATTTGGCCAAACCGTGCCGAAAGCGGTGCAGGCCATGCTGGACTTGGTGACTTGGCTGGAGCAGCAACGTGCTACGGCGACCGATGATTTCGCTTTGGGAGCGCAACGGTTTGCGCAAATGCTGAAAGAAACAGAAGGCGTCGACATTCCGTTGCCGCACCTGGAGCAAATGGGCCGGGCCGATTTGCAACGCAACTTAACCGCGTTGCGGCAAGCGTGCGGGCTGTATGCACCCGGCGAGACGACGGCTGAGTGCGTCGCCAAAGCCGAAGCGCATAAACCGGCCGACGGGGCGGTGGCCGCGGCCAATCGGCAGTTGCAGCAACTCAAAGCCTTTGTTGCCGAACGGCATTTGCTGAGCATACCCGGCGACGAAGATGCCGTTGTCGCACCCTCTCCGGCTTATGCCCGTTGGAATTTGGCTTATATCGACATTCCCGGCCCGTTCGAACGCAACTTGCCGTCCATCTATTACGTGGCTCCGCCCGATCCGGCTTGGACAGTCGAAGAGCAAGCCGCCTACGTGCCGGGAGAGGCGAATTTGCTGTTCGTTTCCGCTCACGAAGTCTGGCCGGGGCATTTTCTGCAACATCTGCATGCGCATCGGGCCGGCTCGCCACTAGGCCGCTTATTCACCAGTTATGCGTTTTCGGAAGGCTGGGCCCATTATGTCGAAGAATTGATTTGGGAGGCGGGTTACAGCCACGGCGATCCGGAAACGCATATCGGCCAATTGCTGAACGCCTTGTTGCGCAACGTGCGTTTTTTGTCGGCCATCGGCTTGCATACCCAAGGCATGACGGTTGAACAAGCCGAGCACATGTTTCGCGAACACGCTTTCCGCGATCCAGGCAACGCCCGCCAACAGGCCGCGCGCGGTACCTTCGACCCGGCTTATCTAAACTATACCTTGGGTAAGCTGTTGATTCGGCAATTACGCGACGATTGGACGGCCAAGCGAGGCGGCAAAGCGGCGTGGCCGGCCTTTCACGACGCATTTCTGTCCTACGGTGCGCCGCCGATAGCTATGGTTCGTAAAGCGATGATGGAGGCAGGTGCGAAGCGCTGAGTCAAACGACGTGCAGTCGCGAGGCCGGTTTTGCAAATCGCGACTATGTGTCTGTCCTACCAAGATGTTCAAAGTATTGAGGTTTTTCGGTGGGAGCGACGCCTTCGTCGCGACGAAGGCGTCGCTCCCACCATGACTTTCAGAGTATAAATTTTGTCGTCGTTCATCCATTCTTGATCGAGGAAAGCCTATGAGTTCCGAAACGATTTTTAGTAAAGTTCCGCCACTGCAAGTTTCCGGCAAATGGCCGATTTATCTGCTCTCGGCAGCTGCCTTGCTGGTCGTCGGTCACTATTGTTTCGGCATCAACGACGCCGGCGAACGCACGGTGGTGCAATACCCCAACGGCACCTTATACGTCAGGTTCAACCCCGGTATTTATTTCAAAGGTTTCGGCAAAACCGAACCGTACTGGGATGTGGCTACCTACGATTTCGACAAGGCCGGCTCGGCCGGTAAAGACAGCGAACATAGTTTATCGGCTAACGGTATATCGGTACGCTATCAGGATGGCGGTACCGGCGTCGTTTACGGCAAAGCGCGTTTTGCCTTGCCTAACGACGAAGAAACGATGATTCGCTTGCACAAAGACTTCCGCAACCGTTATGCCGTCGCCGAAAAATTGATCCGCACGATCACCGAAGAATCGATGAACTTGACCGCGGGCTTGATGACTTCGGAAGAGGCTTATGCGGAAAAGCGCGGAATTTTTACCCAATGGGCTGAACAACAAGTGACCTCCGGCAAGTTTTTTACCGAGTTGAAAGCCGTTACCGAGAAGGAAGAAAGCACCAAAGAGCACATTACCCGTAACATACCGGTCATCAAGTACGGCGAAGACGGCCAGCCGCTGCAGCATTCCAGCGATTTTAAAATGTACGGCATTCTGGTTAACGGCTTTCAAATCACCGATTGGGATTTCGAAAAAAAGACCCTGGAGCAAATTTCCCGCAAACGCGAGGCGACCATGGGCATCATCACCGCCAAAGCCGATGCGGAGCGGGCGCGGCAAGAAGCCTTGACGGCGGAGGAACAGGGTAAGAAAAACGTCATGGTGGACCGTTACGCCAAGGAACAGGAAAAAATCCAGGCCGTAGTCGACGCCGAAAAGGAAAAAGAAGTCGCGGTTACCAAAGCCACTCAGGCGGTGTTGGTCGCCGAGCAAGGCAAACTGGAAGCGGAGCAAAAGCGCTTGGCCGCCATTGCCTATAAAGAAGAGCAACGATTGCGCGGCGAAGGCGATAGCGAATACAAGCGGCTGGTGATGAGTGCGGACGGTGCCTTGACCGCCAAACTGGAGGCCTGGAAAACGGTACACATACGCTATGCCGAAGCGATAGAAAAGCAAAAATGGGTGCCGGAAATTCAAATGGGTGCCGGCGCGACCGGCGGCGGGGCGGCCAACGACTTGATCGAATTGCTGAAAGCGCAAACCGCCAGGGAGTTGAAACTGGATATGAGCATGAAAGGCAATTGATGCCGGCCAGACAAGTGCCGCACGCATGCGGATCGTTTAGATATGCAATGCATGCCTGGGCTGCTTTGTATAATAAGCGCATCTTCCACAGCCGTAGCCGTCTATACCGTGTCAGTCGATATTTGCACCTTTGTCCGTCAAGCCACCGGTGCCAAAACCGCCGCAAAACGGCAGGCCATACAGCGGCTGTGGAGCGGTTACGGCGAGATCGCCCGTTACGCATTGACCGGCGGC
The DNA here is from genome assembly GCF_040741385.1 of Methylomonas sp. HYX-M1. Classification (NCBI taxonomy): domain Bacteria; kingdom Pseudomonadati; phylum Pseudomonadota; class Gammaproteobacteria; order Methylococcales; family Methylococcaceae; genus Methylomonas; species Methylomonas sp. HYX-M1. The sequence continues at coordinate 3,857,324 of NZ_CP160405.1, read as the reverse complement.
GTCTACGACAGCGTGGTCGTCAAGCATGTGCAACTGCCGGAAGGCAAAGCCGCCGGCGACTTGTCCCACCAACGCAAGGTACGTTCCTATCAAGTGGAAACCGTTTGGTACGATCGATGGGCCGGACGTTGCAATGGCGTTTGTCGGGTAGCGCACGGCTTGGCATGCGCGGATTTCGGCGGCGAAGTGGTCATGGTGTTGGAGGATCTGGATGCCGCCGGCTATTCGCGCCGCAGGCGTCGCGTCAGCGAGTGCGACATCGTCGCCTGTTTACGCTGGCTGGCCGAATTTCACGCCAATTTCCTGGGTGAAGCGCCGGAAGGCCTGTGGCCTATCGGCAGCTATTGGCATCTGGATACCCGCCTGGATGAATGGCTGGTATTGGACGACCCACCGTTGAAAAGGGCCGCGGCGGCCATAGACCGCGCGCTAAAAGCCAGTCCGTATCAAACCCTGATTCACGGCGATGCCAAACTGGACAACTTTTGTTTCGCAGATCACGGGGTAGGCGTTGCGGCAGTGGACTTTCAATATGTCGGCGGCGGCCCCGGCATCAAGGACGTCGCTTATTTCATCGACAGCTGTTTGCCGCCGGACGCATGCGAACGCCGCGAAACCGAATTGTTGGATGTTTACTTCGCCGAACTACGCCGGTCGCTGCATACACACGGCAAATCCGCGAAAGCCGAGGCGCTAATTACCGACTGGCGCGCCCTATACCCAGTCGCCTGGACCGATTTTCACCGTTTTTTAAAAGGCTGGAGCCCCGGACATTGGCCAAGAGACAGTTATAGCGAGCGCACGGCTAGTCGGGTTATCCGGCAATTAATGCCAGAAGCCGGGCATGGATCTATCCGCGAATGATTTAAGCTCTATTTGCAAACTTGGGTTGGAATCCGGTTCTGGGGAATTATTGGCTTGGGTGGGTGTGCAACGATCGTGTTGTTACGAACCAAGCGATCAATGACGATTAAGTTGAAAAGGCAAATCAACTGCCTCTAAACATGTGCGATTAATTTCCTAATCGCGTTTCCATAAAAATCATCTCAAATCGGATGGCGTAGGGCGGTTTCGCGGAACAGAGTGGAGCACACCGCCATTAAGAATGGGATATTGCACAACGTAGACATAAAGACCGCCCACAGTCGATACTATGAGCGATCGGTTGACAATTCACCAAACGGCACCCTCGAATGGCGGATTGCTAGCGCGAATCCGCCTTACGGGTTACGGGTTACATAAATTGAAAAACGCGCTTACGCCGCATGATGCCAGCAATACCCATTAAAGCTGAACCAAATAAAGGCAATGAGCCGGGAACAGGGACAGCACTTAGGTTTGTGACGCGAATGTTATCGATGCCAAATCCTTCGTCAGACCAGGGTTGATTAGTGTTGCCAACGAAATTGATATTTGTGGATGGGCCAAATACATCGACCTCAAACGATAAATGGTAGGTATGATCGAGAGCTTCTGCTGAGTAGTTGTATCCAAGAATGCCGGTAAGTGCAGGATCTGATCCTGTGCCAGCGAGACTGTCCGTTCCTCCGAAGCTTTGCCGATACGTATCTGTCACGTCATTAGAAAAAGTTGCATGCAATAGCGTCTCAGATGAGTTTATATCTAAATCGAAATAATCTGGCCCAAACGATAGGTTATCCCCATCAACACTTTCCAAAGTATACAGATCAAAGCTTAGGGATATACGACTAACCCCTGTAGTGTTAAGTGACAGCGTGGTTGAGGCTCCGACACTCAGGAATCCAATGAACTTTTCACCATTATTCGGTGCTGTCTGAACATCTATAACGCCGGAAAGCCCGGAAGTCGATCCGCTTTCAAAATTATTTTCATACAAAACACTTGCTTGTACAGATGAAATAGACAATCCGGCAACTAAAACACCTGCTTGAGTAAACCTTGTTAATTCGAGCATAAAATATCCTATAGTTAATGTGTGTGGATTCAACAACTAGACTTATCAATGCTGAAGGGGAATTTACCCTCTTCTCAAACGCTAGAAGCAAAAATTTAGCCAAATAAAATAAAATAAAATAAAATCAATATTTTATTTCACAATTCGTCAGTACCGCTCGAATCTACTTTGAACCGAATGTAAAGGATTCCGACGTTTCTCAAAGAGAACGACCGTACGGCGGGTAAACGCTTGGTGATCGGGTCGGGGTGACGGGATTGCGCCCGTCACCTCTCCCACACCACCGGACATGCGGTTTTCCGCATCCGGCGGTTGAACCCGGCGACTTCTTATAACGTCGCAAAATCGGATGGCTCCCACAGCCCCCATCGCCTGAGTCTGGCATTGTTCAGCACGGTTTGCAGCATCGGGCTATACGCATTTCGCCATGCACCTACCGAACCGCTCGCCTGCTTTAGGTGATACGGTTTGGCCTTCAGGCGCCACAAGGCATTTAGCCGGCCTCGCCGGTTGTGCCACGGCCGTACGGCAGGTAAACGCTTGGTGTAGGGTGGATTCGCGCAGCAATCCACCATTGATAGCTTTCGATATGCCCGCTTTGATTGATCTTGCGTTGGAAGTTTTGGCGGATTGTCGCTATCGCTCCGAATCCGCCCTAGTCTTCGATTCGATAAATTGGTTTACTTTACCCAGTGTAAGAATATATCTTACTCTGGCTTTTAATAACCTAGGTCGGAGGACAACATGGCGCAAGCACGAACCCAAACTGTTAGCCTCGGCGAGCACTGGAACAACCTCATTGACTCGTTACTGAAGAGTGGACGCTATGCAAGCGTTAGTGAAATCATGCGTGACTCTTTACGATTGCTTGAAGAAAGAGAGGCGAACTCGAAACTACAATCTTTGCGTACTGCCCTAATGGAAGGGGAACAGAGTGGCGATGCCGGCGAATTACACATGGACGCAATCAGACTGGAGGCAAAAAAAGAAGTCGGTTTAGGCTGAAAATGTTCAAAATCCATATTCAGGCACTCGCAAAACAAGATTTAAAAAATATCTGGCTTTACTCGTTTAATCACTGGTGAGAGGTACAGGCGGATCGTTATTTTGATGAATTAAATACTGCTTTCGTTCTAATCGCTGAAAATCCGGAACTGGGTTTTGCCTGTGATTACATCCGTGCAGGGTACAGACAATTCCACATCAATCGCCATCTGATTTTTTATCGCGCGACAGCCACTAAAATTCACATTGTGAGGGTATTACATGACAGTATGAATTTTACAGCGCATTTTTAAAAACCTCAGAACTGGATAGGGTGTTCGTCATTAGGAGCCTAAGCACTCGTTATAAGGTTCGAATTTTCTCGAAATAAATTCCACAACGACAGCTTCGGGCCAGCTACCTGATCTTCGCTGAAAATTGGTGACTGTTTCTTGGTGGGCGTAACGAGTCCAACCCACTTTTGCCAAAAACGTTTCGATTAACAAACATGGCGGATTCCACCTTCCTACCCGAATATGCAAATTTCTGATTTAAGCTTGCTGCAGCAATGCGCGATTGCCGCCGCTTATCGGGCCGGACACTACATCGCCAGACACGCCGCCAGCGACGTTGCCGTCCGCATCAAAACCGGCCACCACAGCTTGGCTTCGCAAGTGGTGACCGAAATCGACCACCATAGCCAAGCGCTAATCCGGCACACGTTGCAAGCCGCCAGCGAACGCTTCGATTTGGCTTGGCTGGGGGAAGAAAGCCCGGACGACGGGGAACGCTTGCGCAAAGACTATTTTTGGTGCGTAGACCCGCTGGACGGAACCTTGCCGTTTATCGAGGGTATTCCCGGTTATTCGGTATCGATTGCCTTGGTTAGCAAAGACGGCACGCCGTGCTTGGGCGTGGTGTACGACCCGTTGAGCCAAACCCTGTACCACGCCGTCAAAGGCGGCGGCGCGTTTAGCAACGAACAGCCGCTATGCGCCCCCGGCAGCGAGTCCACAATCCTAACCTTCATCACCGACAAAAGTTTCGCTAACGAAGCTTTGTATCAAGCCACCGTCAACCGGCTGCAAGGGATGGCCGTGCAACTAGGCTACACCGGCTCTCGCCTGGTTTTGCAAGGCGGGGCGGCATTGAATGCCTGCCAAGTGCTCGCAGCCCCGGCTTGCTATTTCAAATTCCCCAAACTCCAAACCGGCGGCGGCAGCGTTTGGGATTACGCGGCCACCGCCTGTTTATTCGGCGAAGCCGGTGCGCCGGTCGCCGACATCTGCGGCCGGTCGCTCGATTTGAACCCGCCGGAGTCCACCTTTCTAAACCATTGCGGCGTGTTGTACAGCAGCGACAGGCACATAGCGGACGCCATGGTCAGCCTGTATCGAGAGTTGTCAGGCCGCTTGCTTGTATAAATGGGTTTAACAGGCTGTTGATTTTATCTCCCCTGTAACCCGCATTGGCTGGTTGAGTCAGATGTGTTGGCAAATCATAAAGTATTGTTCTAAATGATAAAATAGTTCTATCTCCAATATATTGCACTGTCCCCATGCGCGGCGCCGACATTACTCAAGAAGACCTGTTCAGTTACCGAACCCTGGAAAGCCGGATTCCCAAAAAGCATCCGCTACGCAAGCTGCGTCAAGTGGTCGACTTGTTGCTCGCCACGCTAAACGACGAGTTCGACGCGCTCTACGCTCGTCGCGGTCGAGATTCCATTCCGCCGGAACGCTTGTTGCGCGCCAGTTTGTTGCAAGTGCTATTTTCCATCCGTTCGGAACGGCAACTGGTGGAGCATATCGACTTCAACCTCTTGTACCGCTGGTTCGTCGGCTTGACGATGGACGACGAGGTATGGGATCACTCGACCTTCAGCGCCAACCGCGACCGTTTGCTCAACGAACGGATCAGCCGCTTGTTTTTCGAACGGGTACTGGCCTTGGCGGATTGGAAAAAGCTTGTCTCCGACGAGCACTTCTCCGTAGATGGCACACTGATTCAAGCCTGGGCCTCGCACAAGAGTTTCGTCAAGAAAGACGGCTCGACCCCGCCGCCGGAAGATGGCGGCCGCAATCCCACGGTCAACTTCAAGGGCGAGAAACGCAGTAACGAAACCCACGCATCACGCACCGACCCCGATGCTCGGCTGTACAAAAAGAGCGAGGGCGACAAATCGCAGCTGGCTTTCCTCGGTCATGCCTTGATGGAGAACCGTAATGGCTTGGTCGTCGACGTCGAAGTCACCCAGGCCACCGGCACCGCAGAACGCGAGGCGGCCCATGCCATGGTCAAACGCACGATCCACAAACCGGGCGCGACCTTGGCCGCCGACAAAAATTACGATACGCAGGATTTTGTCGCCAAGTTACGCCAGCGCAAAGTCACGCCGCATGTCGCCAGCAAGGAAAAAGGTTCGGCCATCGACGGACGTACCACACGGCATGAGGGTTACCGGAAAAGCCTCAACGTCCGCAAGCGGATCGAAGAAGTCTTCGGTTGGGCCAAGACGGTCGGCCCGCTACGCCAAACCAAGTTCCGGGGTTAAAGAAGGTCGCCGCGCAAACGATTTTTACCTTTGCCGCCTATAACCTGACGCGCATGGGTGCCATTTTCGGCTGGCGATACAGTACCGCCTAGGCGGTGGTGCGCCTGAAATCCGCCAAAAGGCGGAATTTAACGCCCTTCGGGGCGAATATAACCGGCTAAAACCGGTTTTTGAGGCCTGATCGGGCTTCCAGAAGCCCAACAAAACCAAAAAATGGTTTTGAAGCCGAAGGCATATAGGCAAATTTCAACACCCTGTTAAAGCTTGATCGCTTCGACGGAAGCGGCATTGATGAACGCCTGCCAGGTTGGATTCGGCGCCCATATTTGTTGCAGCGGGAAGCGGGCTTCTTCGTCGGTGTGAGCCAAATGCAAGCGTCGGTACAAATAGACGAAAACCGAAGCACGCATGTTTTTGGCGCAATGCAGCCAAATTCGGCGCCCGGCGTAAGCGTCGGCCGTGGCAAAGAAATCGTGCAATTGCTCTAGCTTTGGTGCTTGCCAATCGACCGGAATCTGCAGGTAATTGATGCCCAGGCCGGTGATTAATTCCGCCTCGCCGGGCAGTGCATTGCTGGCGCTCGGCGGTGCCAAATTGATCACCAAGGCGATGTGCAATTGCGGCAAACGGGCGATGTCGCGAGCCGACAGCTGTCCGGAACTCCACAGCCAGTCGAAGACCCGGTAAACGTTTTCGGCGTCGAATTCTCTTGCGTCGCTGTCCATTTTTACTCCTTTGGGTGAGGTTGGCTTTGCAGCCGATGACCTGTTGCGGCGACCGGGAAGCTGCTGGCGACGACGACAATGATCGAGCCCGTTCCGCGCAAAACCACGGCCCGGTATACCACGCCGGGCCGGGGCCGCTTTGAGCGTTGCGTTAGCCTTTTATACACAAGACTTGTTTCAAGGTGTGCACCACTTCGACCAAATCGCTTTGGTTTTCCATCACCTGATCGATCGCTTTGTAAGCGCCGGGCAATTCGTCGACGATGCCTAGGTCTTTGCGGCACTCCACGCCGGCAGTTTGCTCCACGGCGTGCCGTTCGTCGAATAAGCGTCGGGCGGCGCTGCGGCTCATGCGCCGCCCGGCCCCGTGCGAACAGGAACAAAACGCTTGCGGATTACCCTTGCCGCGCACGATGTAGGATTTATCGCCCATGCTGCCGGGGATGATGCCGAGTTCGCCGTCGCCGGCTCGAATCGCCCCCTTTCGGGTAATCCATAACCACGCGCCGAAATGCTGCTCCCGCGCGACATAGTTATGGTGGCAATTCACCGCCTCTTTAGTCACCCCGAATTTAGGCAGTTTCTTACGCAAGGCCTCGGCAATCAAATGCAGCATCTCGCGCCTATTGGCCGATGCGTAGTCCTGGGCCCAGCTTACCGCCTGCAGATAATCGTCGTAATGCCGGGCGCCTTCGCTGAAATACGCCAAATCTTTGTCGGGCAATTGCAGCAAATGCCGGCCCATATCCTTGCGCGCCAAGCCGATAAAATATTCGCCTATGGCGTTACCGATACCGCGGCTGCCGGAATGCAGCATCAACCAGACCTCCTGGTTTTCGTTCAAGCACAATTCGATGAAATGATTGCCGCCGCCCAAGGTACCGATCTGGCGGATCCAGGTTTGGTAAGGTTTCTTTTGCTGCGCCTGTAATTTCGGATGTTTTTGCAACAGCGCGTGTAAACCGCCGGATAAGGCGCGTATTGTCGATTCCCGTGCCTTGTCCTGTTTGTGCATGGCAAATCCGACCGGTATCGCCGCTTCGATATGCAAGCGCAAGGCCCGCAAATTATCCGGCAAATCCTTGGCTTTGAGCGACAAGCGAACCGCATGCATCCCGCAGCCGATATCCACCCCGACCGCCGCCGGAATGATGGCCCCGCGAGTCGGTATCACCGCACCCACGGCGGCGCCCTTGCCTAAATGCACGTCCGGCATCGCGGCGATATGGCTATGAATAAACGGCAGCTGCGACAAGTTGTACAGTTGCTGTAGTGCGCCGGATTCCACATCGTCGGTAAAAATTTTAACCGGGACCTTGCCTTTGCTGATAGTGCGTTTTATTGGCATGACTGATCCTCCCGGCCAGTGCCGTACAGATAGTCCAGACACTGCAACGGCATGCGTTTGCGGCGAAAATGCCGGGCTAATTCAGTACGCAACCAGGCTTGGCCGTGTTTGAAAGCTTGCCTTAGTACGTGTTGCCGGTTCGGTTCAAGATTGCACGCCACGATTACCCGCAGACGCCGACCTTCATCCTCGGAAAGCACTGAAATAATATTCAATTCGCGCAAGATAGGGTTAGTCGCCTCGCCGGCCAAAATCAGCGGCAACAAGCGCTCCACTTCCTTGCAAAACCGGTGGGCTTGCCGGCAATCGCTGTGAAGCTTGCGTCCGCGTTTTTCGTAGCGCGGATCTTGACCGTCGTCCGCGCGCCATTCGGCACACAATTGCGCCGGGTTTTTCCCGATTCGGGATGATGAATTCATAAAAACTCCCAAAGCCGCGGCGCCAAACAAGCGAAAGCTTGCCTGCGGTACGCCGCGGCGTAGAAAAAATACTGGAATGGTTGGGAGCCCCGGTCGAATCAACCGGAAAATGTCTTACCGGCGAGAAACGAACCCGAGGCTAAAGCATGCGGCAATATCGGACATAGCGAGCCTCCTGAGATTGGTGGATGAGAAAGCGCAGCATTCTAAACGATAGTCTATGTAAGTCAATAAAATGCGGCTATTTGCATTCCGAGGTTGGAATGAAAGCCACTGGGATGTAATGCCGAGTCCGGTGATCTGGTTGGATTGCAGTTCTTGGAGAATTCACCGTTTGGTAGAACAAGGCATGATCGTCTTGTCCCGACCCTAAGCAGCCCCAGTGACGGTGAATATGAACAGGCAAGAAAAGTCGGATAAGCTGCCAATCAATTGCAGGTGCGATTAGCTTGTGTAATCGCACATTTCGAAGTCACCATTCCTCCGATTACGCTTTCGCTAATCGGAGCGGACTTTCCGGCCGTTATCCCAGTTAACAACCAACCGGACCGAAACATGCCGGCTGGGGAATCGGCTTGTGCCTGACAGTAACACCTCTTGGCTTATTCCGGCCTAGCTGCTACGGCACTGTTATACAATGCTTAAAACTCCCCAAATTCAAATTACGGTGGCAGCATGGTGACACTCAATCTTGACGACGACACGGCAAACCTGCTCCGCCAGGTGTCCGAACAGGAACACGTCAGTCCGGCGCAATTGATCAAACATCTACTCAGCGATTACCTCGAAGATTTAGCCGATGCCGCCGCCGCAGATGCTGCGTTAGCGGAATTGGCCAGCGGTAAGGACGATACGCTCAGCTTGGCGGAATGGGAGCAACAACTCAATGCCCTGGAGCGTTAGGCTGAAGACCGGCGCTGCCAAAGCCATCAACAAGCTGGACAAACCGGTCCGCGACAGAATCAAGGCATTTCTCGACTAGTTAGCTCACCAAGACAATCCTCGTATGGCCGGTAAAGGCCTTGCAAGGTAAATTGTCCCTACTGGCGCTATCGGGTTGGCGACTACCGCTTGATTTGCCAGATTCAAGACGCCGAACTCATCGTTTTGGTCATCGAATTGGGTCATCGCAAAGACATTTATCGAGACAAGCACTAATCGCAAAAAATCTATCTCCAACACTTTATTCAATATCCATTGCCCGCAATGTTCAGTTTACACATCGCGCTTGTTAAAATTTAGGCATGACTTTCGATTATCAGCCTTCCGAATCAATCAACGGAGCAACGACTGGAGCACCCAGAAACCCAGGGCGTTCAGCGACCAGTTGCGCCGATTTTTATCGACGCCACCCCCCAAATTCGATTCGAACGCTCTTGCCTTCGTGGACGCGAAACAACACAAGATACTTGGGAGCGCTTCGAACGCAGGGATAGACAACAAATTTCGATGGGACTCGGTAAATTAGCAGAGATGATTCTGCCGGACTTGATCAAAAACGAAGGCAGCCCGGAAACATTTTTTAGCGAATTCGCCGGTCGATTTTTATCGGGGTGGCCGTTTCCGGAAGGTATCCGAATGACCCCGCTGAACGCAGGCGAGCTCGAGAAGCTGATTCTGAAAGCTCTATTGAAACAATGGCCTGACCGCAATTATTTCACCACCACCGAAATTGCTCGTTTAATCAACGACAACCAACCCGCCGATCAGCAGCGCAGTAAAAACAATGTCAGCCGTTATTTTAACCAGCGCTTTTATCCTTACTATGAAATCAAGCTGATCGACGGCAAGCGTAAATATCGCTTGTCCAATACGGGGTATGGAAAGGCGAAATTGCTTTGAATACCGCCGCTGCTCAAGCGAGTTAGGACAACGTTCCTATTGCACCCAGCTACCATCCCAACCGTGTTTTGCTCAAAACGGTGCAGTCTGAAAACATGAGTCGCGCTGATTTTTAACCCTAGAATGCTAATAGCCCAAAATGCGTGCGGCCAAGCTAAGCGCAAGTTTGGCGGATGAGTGCGCTCCGACCGTCATTGCGGCGCGCCGAAGCCGTGACCCTGGCAGGTAACGATGGTATTGCCGTTTACTTTACTACCGTCCGGGCAAATGGTGTTGTTGAAGCGGGTGTTGGCGTCGTAAAGCACCGAATCGCCGCCGCTGGCATTGGTCAAATCGGCATACGACAAATCCGCGCCGCTAAAGTCGGCACCGGCTAGCTTGGTTGAGCCCAAATAGGCGTAGCGCACGTCCGCCTGGTAAAAGTTGGCCCCCTCCAAATTAGCGGACCCTAATGCCGCATGCACCAGGTTCGCTTGATAGAGCGATGCCAGATTCAAATTGGCGCTGTCCAACACCACGCCGCGCATATCCGCATGCGACAGATCCGCCAAATAGAGGGAGGCATTGATCAAATTGGCGTAAACCAGTGTTGCGGCCGGAAAAAACGCCACTTCCAGATTGGCCGACGGCCATAACACCCCGGTCATGTCGGCGCCGTCGAAATGCACCGACGCGGCTTGCAACGGCGTGGTAAAGGCGGTGGACGATTGCGACAGATTCGCTCCCCTGAAACTGGCGCCGACATCGCCGCCGTTCACACTCAGCGATACCCCGGTCGCATCTTCGGAGTCGTTGCCGCTGCCGAGTTTTGCGCCGACTAAATTGGCGCCGGTCAAATTGACGTCGCCCAAATCGCCGGCCAAGGTGGCGTTGACCAGCCGCGCGGCTCGCAAGTCCAAACTGCGCAATTTCGCGGCGGCGCCGGAAAAATCGCAGCCGACCAAATTTGCGCCGCTGGCCGGATTGTCGCAATCCGCCGCGTTGCCGGAACCGGCGGATGTGCCGCTACCCAGGATTTTTCGCCAATGCGAGCTGACTTGGTCCGGTTGTAAGTCCTGATTTTTGGATTTCAAGCTTTGATACAAGGTGTCGTTATAGCTCACCACGTCGCCTTTGCGGTATTTCTGCTGCTGGTCCCAAACGCCTAGGAACACCATGTTGATGCGGGTGGCGCCGGCTGCGTCGGCCACTAGCGGGGCCAGGCATAAGGAAATCAACAAAGTACTGCGTTTTAACGGTAGTTTCATGAGAGTCGTCTAAGAATGGCGGCCACCCGTATTACCCGCTGCAACCACAATCGGATACGGAGGCAACTAAAGATCGCTGGCGGCGGGCGGCCGAAATGAGAGCCACGCTCATGGTAAAAATCCGTACCGGGTGGGGCAACAGGAATATTTCCTGATTTTCAGGCTGGTCGCTAATGCAACGCCGGCCTTCGAGCCGGGGGCAAGGGCTTAGGTCTTAGTTTAATGGCAGGGGCTGGAGGGCAACGTAGCATAAGAGACTCGGCTATGATTAATGCTCAACAGTCCGGACGCCAGGCGGACTTGATCCCCGTCGGCGACGAACCGATCCAGCCGACAGGCATTATTGTGTGTATAACCGGGGGTGCTGCCGTGAAACAAACGCCGCTGTTCGACTTACACTTGCGACTAGGTGCCAAAATGACCGAGTTTGCCGGCTACCGGATGCCGTTGCACTACCCGGCCGGCATCATCCGCGAACACCTGCACTGCCGCAGCCGGGCCGGCTTGTTCGATATTTCCCATATGGGGCAATGCCGCATCGTCGGCGCGCGCGCGGCGCAAGCCTTGGAAACGCTGACTCCCGGCGGGCTGGCCGGCTTGCCGCCGGGCCGGCAAAAATACACGGTACTGTTAAATCTGCAAGGCGGCGTCATCGACGACATCATCGTCACTCGTGTCGCAACCGGGCTGGCCGTCGTGGTCAACGCCGGCTGCAAGGACAAGGACTATGCCTATCTGCGCCAAGCATTGCCGGAAGATTGCGAATTTTCCGAGCAAAACGATTTGGCCTTGCTGGCTTTGCAAGGGCCGGAGGCCACGTCGATTCTCGGCACGCTAGCGCCCGAGGTTGCGCAATTACCGTTCATGCACGGCTGCCAGGCGCAAATTGCCGGCATTCCCTGCCGGATCAGCCGTAGCGGCTATACCGGCGAAGACGGGTTCGAAATCTCGCTAGCCGCCGGCGACGCACAAGGTTTGGCAACCTTATTGTTGCAGCAAGACGGCGTGGCGCCGATAGGCCTGGGCGCACGCGATACCTTGCGCTTGGAAGCGGGCTTGTGCCTGTACGGCCACGAACTCGGCGAAACCGTCAGCCCGGTCGAAGCCGGTTTGAGTTGGCTATTTCCGGCCGGCCGCGCAGATTTTCCCGGCAGCGAGATCATATTGGCACACCTGCGCCGCGGCCCGCCACGGCGACGAGTAGGCTTGTCTATAGAAGGTAAACTACCGGTGCGGGAAGGCGCGCCGCTGTTTAACGGCGAAACACAAATCGGCGCGGTCAGCAGCGGCGGCTATTCCCCCAGTTTGGCGCGGCCGATCGCGATGGCCTTAGTCGAAACCGAATTCGCTGCGCCCGGCACCCGGCTGACTGCGCAAGTGCGCGACCAATGCGTGGCCGTCAGCGTGTGCAAACTGCCTTTCGTTCCGCATCGCTATCGGAGGTAACTCATGACTGCACCCATGAACTTGGCGCAATTGGAAATGCGCGGCAATTTCATCCGCCGCCACATTGGCCCGGACGCCGGCCAAACCCAAGCGATGTTGGCAGCGCTGGGCTTGCAGTCGCTGGAGGACTTGGTCGAACACATCGTCCCGGCCGACATTCTGAGCCGGGAGCCGTTGAAACTGACCGAAACCATCAGCGAACGCGCCGTCATCAAATATCTGCGCAAAATGCGCGAGCGCAACCAGGTGCTGACCTCGATGATAGGCATGGGCTATTACGACACCATCATGCCGGCCGTCATCAAGCGCAACGTGCTGGAAAACCCCGGCTGGTACACCGCTTATACCCCGTATCAGGCCGAAGTGAGCCAAGGCCGTTTGGAAGCCTTGCTGAATTTTCAGCAAATGATCGTCGATTTGACCGGCATGGAGTTGGCCAACGCCTCGCTGTTGGACGAGGCCACCGCCGCGGCGGAAGCGATGACCATGGCGCGGCGGCTGGCGAAAAGTCCGGCCAACGCGGTGTTTGTGGATCAAGATTGTTTGCCGCAGACCATTGCCGTGGTGCAAACCCGCGCCAGATCGCTGGGTTATCAAGTCATCGTCGCCGACCCGTTCAGCCAACTGGAAAACTACGATTTTTTCGCGTTGATCTTGCAATATCCGGGTTGCAGCGGCGAGGTGCGCGACTTGAGCGCGGCCATCGCCATCGCTCACCAAAAACAAGCCTTGGCCACGGTGGCCGCGGATTTGTTGAGTCTGGTACTGCTAAAGCCGCCGGCCGCTTTCGGCGCCGACATCGCGGTCGGCAGCGCCCAACGCTTCGGCGTGCCGATGGGATACGGCGGCCCGCACGCCGCTTACTTTGCCACCCGCGACGAATTCAAACGCTCGGTGCCCGGCCGCATCATCGGCGTGTCCAAAGACGTACACGGCCAGCCAGCTCTGCGCATGGCCCTGCAAACCCGCGAGCAACACATTCGCCGCGACAAAGCCACCAGCAACATCTGCACCTCGCAAGTGCTGCTGGCGGTCATCGCCGGTTTTTACGCGGTTTACCACGGCGCCGAAGGTTTGCGGCTGATCGCCGGCCGCGTGCACCGCTACGCGCAAATTCTGGCGGCCGGCATAGAGGCCAGTGGCCACACCGTGCTGAGCCGCTGCTATTTCGACACGCTGGTCGTGCATTTGCCGAATCGCGCCAAACGCATCGCCGCCCGCGCGGTGGAGGCCGGTCTGAATTTGCGGGTGATAGACGCCGACCGCATCGGCATCTCGCTGGATGAAACCACCACCCGCGAACAGTTACGCGCGGTGTGGCAATTGTTCGTATCGCCGGCCGCCGATCTGCCGGACATCGCCGCGCTGGACGCGCAATTGGCGGAATGCCTGCCGGAGCATCTGTTGCGCGACGACGCCATCCTGCAACACCCGGTATTCAGCCGTTACCATTCCGAAACTGAAATGATGCGCTACATGCGCCGGTTGGCGCGGCGCGACATCGCCTTGGACCGCGCCATGATCCCGCTTGGCTCCTGCACCATGAAGCTGAACGCCGCCACTGAAATGCAGGCCATCTCGTTCTACGAATTCAACGCCATGCACCCGTTCGCTCCGCTATATCAAGCCCAAGGCTACCAGCAATTGTTCAACGAACTGGAAGACATGCTATGCGACCTGACCGGCTTCGACGCTTTTTCCTTTCAACCTAACGCCGGCTCGCAAGGCGAATACACAGGGTTATTGGTGATCCGCAAATTCCACGAGGTCAACGGTCAAAGCGGACGCGATCTGTGTTTGATCCCGGCTTCCGCGCACGGTACCAACCCGGCCAGCGCCGCCTTGGCCGGCCTGCAAGTCATGCCCATCGCTTGCGACGCCAACGGCAACGTCAGCGTGGATGACCTGCGCGCCAAGCTGGACGCGCACGGCGAACGAGTGGCTGCATTGATGATTACCTATCCCTCCACCCACGGCGTGTATGAGGCAGCGTTCCGGGAGATTTGCGACTTGGTGCACGCGGCCGGCGGCCAAGTGTATATGGACGGCGCCAATTTCAACGCCCTGGTCGGCTTGTGCCGGCCCGGCACGATAGGCGCGGACGTGGCGCATTTGAATTTGCACAAGACATTTTGCATCCCGCATGGCGGCGGCGGGCCGGGGGTAGGTCCCATCGGCGTGCGCAGCCATTTGGCCCCGTATTTGCCGGAACATCCGGTGGTCGCCGGCGTCAATCCGGCGGCCGGTCCGCACGGCACCGTAGGCACCGTTTCGGCCGCGCCCTGGGGGTCGGCCAGCATTTTGACCATTTCTTGGGCTTACATCGCCATGATGGGCGCCGCCGGCTTGCGGCGGGCTACCTTGACCGCGATTTTGAACGCCAACTACATCGCCCGCCGCCTGGCGCCGCATTATCCGATTCTGTATACCGATCCCGCCGGCTGGGTGGCGCACGAATGCATCGTCGATTGCCGGACCTTCAAAAAAACTGCCAACGTCAGTGTGGAAGACATCGCCAAACGCTTGATCGACTACGGCTTTCACGCTCCGACCGTGGCTTTTCCGGTGGCCGACACCCTGATGATAGAACCGACCGAAAGCGAGAACCAAACCGAGATCGACCGCTTTTGCGATGCCATGATCGCGATTCGTGCGGAAATCGGCGACATCGAGCAAGGCCGGGCCGCCCCCGACAACAATCTGTTGCACAACGCCCCGCACACCCACCGCTTATTGCTGGAAGACTGGAAGCTGCCTTATTCGCGCCAACAAGCGCTATTCCCGGACAGCCACCAACACGACGACAAATACTGGCCCTCGGTCGGCCGCATCGACAACGTCTACGGCGATAGAAACGTGATGTGTACCTGTCCGGCGGATTGGGTGCAGGAGGGGTGAGGAGTGCGATGCGAGAATAAAACTGAGGCAAATGGGCTTTTTAGCTAAGGGGTACTATCACAGTGTATCGGCAGCCGTCGATGTTGATAAGTCCATGATTCTCGCTGAAATAACACCGGGTAGATTCAATTTAATCGAGGGTCAATATCGGCTTGAAAAAGCCGGAAAGCTGGGAATGGAGTTTGTGCCTGTTTTTAGCATTAGATGTATGGATTGACGTTTTCTCTTTCATTGCTCCATTCTGTCAAAGGTTGGAGCCTCCAAGA
Organism: Methylomonas sp. HYX-M1; assembly: GCF_040741385.1. Taxonomy (NCBI): domain Bacteria; kingdom Pseudomonadati; phylum Pseudomonadota; class Gammaproteobacteria; order Methylococcales; family Methylococcaceae; genus Methylomonas; species Methylomonas sp. HYX-M1. The sequence continues at coordinate 3,841,659 of NZ_CP160405.1, read as the reverse complement.
AATCCGGGGCGATTCAAGGATGGATTTGTTCCTATTTCTCTCGCAGAATTTAGTTTATGACCGAATAGCAACCAGCACCGAAAAGTTATTATTCGCTCAAAAACTCAGTAACCTTGCGGTCAGCGTTTTGCCAATACGGGTCCTGGTTAGCGTTTTTTGATTTTGCCGATGATTTAGTGTGTCTTGTGTCGGTGGTGCTTCGTCTCACTTCATCCCAATATGCTTTATCTTCATCCACGGCTTGGGTCGTGTTATTTTCAGCCGTTTTATCGGGTTTAACTCGTCGTCTTTTGGATGTTATGTCCGGCTTGGACGAAATGGATTTTCGGCTTTCGGATTCCGATGGCTGTTCACGCTGGTTTATAACCGGTTGGTAAGGCGGAGAAATAGGCAGCGGCTCCGGTTCAAAGCGTTGCAACGGCATGGGTTTAGGAAGTGCGACAGGTAAATCGGCTGCCGGTTGATTAACGGCCGGTTGAGGGTTGTCAGTCCGTATCATCGGTGCCGTATCACTGATGTTGTTAAAAGGCGGCTGTAGAGCATCGGTTTGCGGCGAACGTTTTGACTGATGGTCGACAGATTCCAGGATAGACGGGGGCAGCAGAAAATAAAGGCTCGCAGCCCCAAATGTCATCAGAGCCAAAAATAATATAGGGATAGGGTAATCAGCGCATAGCGTTCTTATTCGCTCAAGTCTGTTGCGAACTCCGATACGTTTGAACGGGAATGTGCTGAATCCGGAATGGAAGTCCGGCGTTGCCAGCCGGGTTGGCGGCGGAAAATCCGATTTGGTGAACACATCGCTGCCGATTGCCCGCAAAGCCGTCACAAATTTCAGCGCACTGTCGAAGCGATCGGCCGGCTTTTTGGCTAATGAACGCAAAATAATGTTTTCCAGATTCGGAGGAATATCCGGCGCAAAGAAGCGCGGTGGTTGCGGAGTTTCCTCTATTTGAGCTTTCAATAATTCGTATTCGGTGTTTTTCTGGAACGGCAGGCGCCCGGTGATCATTTCATATAGCACGATGCCAAAAGAGTATATGTCTGCTCTGGCATCCACCTCTTTTCCTTGGATTTGTTCGGGAGACATGTATTCCAGTGTGCCGACCAGATAACCCTGCTTAGTTTGCCGCGTTTTTTCCAGGATCCGGGCAATGCCGAAATCCATGATTTTCACTGTGCCGGTATGGGCCACCAAAATATTGCTGGGTTTGACGTCGCGATGAATCACATTCAGCCGATGCGCATGTTCCAGTCCATCCAACACGTGACATGCATATTGAACAGCCTCCTGCCAAGGGAGTTTTTTTCGTCGGGAAAGCAGTCGATCCAGGCTTTCACCATTTATATACTCCAGTGCCATATAGTAACGTTCACCGTCCCTGGCGAAGGCGTAAACGGTGGCTATGTTGGGGTGATTCAAGCGCCCCAATGCGATAGCTTCACTGCGAAATCGTTGCAAAACCTCTTCGCGCTGACTCAATTCGGCTCGTAACACTTTAACGGCGACTTCTCGCTCCAGCATGGAATCGACTGCCTTGAATACTTCGCCCACACCGCCTTCGCCGAGTTTGTGCAATATCTTGTAGCTTCCAATTGTATTCATGGCTGTCAGCCTAAGTTTTAGTAGTTGGCACTATGGTGACCGGTTGTTTCTCGCGGATCGCCAACAGAATTACGGAATCATTGCCGCATCCGCCTGCGTTTTCGCGCAAGCCACTACTTCCGGCGGGCCTGAGACAAACGATGAGATTGCAAATTGGCGGCGAAGTCCCGATTCGGCACAGATAACAGGGCATCGGCGCGGAGCAAGTAGCTAACCGGCTTTGCCCCTATTAGGAGTAAAGCTCCCAGTCCAAAGCATTTGAGTGCCTTCGACTGGGGAGGCATTCGCTATTTTCCGGATTGATTCAATGAGCCCCGTGATTTGATTTCCACCCGACTTTAGGTGATGCCGCCGGATGCTCCGTGTTTCAAGGTTTGACAATGATCATTTCATAGAAGCTGATACGGGGGTCGACCTGGGTATCCAGTGGCATATCCATCAAACCGCTCGTTACTGCGTCCGGCGCATTGGGCGGTATTTTGATGGTGACCCAGCCATTCACCGATTGTGCGTCTTTCACGGTCTGTGCTATGAAGTTCTTGGCCGATTTCGACAATTGACCATTCGATTCCATTTTATCCATTGGAATCGAAATGACTTTCCTGTTCGAGTTCGACGCTGCGGATCGTGGCTCCGGGCCGGTGGGTCGAACAACTCTATTGTCGGGCAGCAAGGCATGATCGAATAGGGTTTGATTATCCAGTGTTTCCCGCAAAAAACTGTCCTGTATCTCCTCCAATAGTCCGGCGGCTGGGTTGGGAGGAATTTTCAAAACAAGCGTTGTACTGGAGCTAATCTGGATTTCAGCGGCAGTCAAAATCAAAAGACGCCTTTTGACGTCGTAAAAAAAAGCTTGGCAGGCGTAAATCAACGGATTGGAGGTTTTTTGGATGTCCTGGACGATTACATCACCCGGTTGCCGGCTCAAATCGGCTGCAGAGGGAGTTTTGGCGTTCTTGGTGATTGTTTTGATGATGAGCGGACTGTTTTTCGGCAATGGTTTTTGTTTTTCCAAGAAAAACATACGGCCTTTGTCGATGCGAAACATGAAGCCGGTGTTACCGCTGGATAGTCGCCATACGCCATCCACGGGTAATGCCTGACTGGTCGGAATGGCTGTTTGATTCGGCAGGGAAGGTCTGCGCGCGCATCCAAGATCGGCAACAATCAGGACTGTCATCAAAAACCAAATAACTATATTCATAACTTTTCTAACGGCTTAACTAGAGTTTTTGGGTTAAATATATTATTCAGACATTTGATTTATATGGTAAATTTTTTATGAATTCGGACATGATATTGGTTGCATGATTACCAAAAAGCCCAGAAAGGATACTCGGATGAATCGTGCCACAAACCGCATAGAACTGCCAGCATTAACCGCCGATCTGTTAAACGCCAGCGGTGTGAAATGGTTTAATCATCCCCGGCGCTTCGAAAGACACTGTTTATACTGTCCTTAGAGGTGAATATGAGCAGGAACCGATTTGAATTCCAGCCCTAGAATGCAAATAACCTTTTCTGCATATAGTGCTGCTAATTGCAGACTGTTTCTATTGTTGTGCCCGTTGCGTGATATGGCCGATTTGTTTCGGCAAACATCGGCATTTCCCGCAATTTGCCGGCTCAAGCCGGGTATAGCCTAGCGGCAGGCGCGACATGTCAATAGCCTCCGCCGATGCGTGAGAGCGCAAGAAGCCGCGCCCGCCCTGCATTTTCGGTGGGGCAATCCCTATAATCGCAAAAATCTTTGCCCGCCTGATGAAGGTAAGCCGGGCATGGCCCGAGTATTGCCTGTCAGCCTGTGCTCGCTCAACCCAGCACTAGCCGTTTTACGAGCGTAACGGCCTCGGTTTCGTAAGAAATCCGAGCCAAGCACACTAAATTCATCAGGTGAGAACTCATGAGGGATAGACCAGCATGCTTGCGTTTAGGCAGGGCTTTCATATTTTTAAACCTATTACTGTTTTGCGCCGGCATTCAGGCCACCCCTAAGTTGACCGTCAGCAGTGCCGTCATCAGTAAAAAAACCGGCAGCTTGACGGTGAAAGGCCAATTCAGCTTGGGCAAAGGCGACAGCATGCCGCAAGATAGCCAGCTACAGTTGTTGCACGGTGAAGGCGGAGCGCTGGGCGACGGCAGCGGCTCGTCGCTGTTTTCCTTGGCTACCGACGGCAAAAGCGCTAAGCAAAAATTCAGTTTTAGCGTGCCCAAGCAACAGTTGGCGGACAAGCCCTGCACGGTTACCGTAGTCGGCGCGGAGCTCAGCGCCAGTAAGAAAGTCGCCGGTGCTCCTAAAGACTGCGGTTTAATTCCGGTTTGCAAAATCGTCACGCCTAGCCTGCCGAAAGGCGGCGAATTCGCCAGCTTCACGGCCGGCCAGTTAGTTAACTTCGTCGGCAGTGCCAAATTAAAAAACAAGAAAGCGGCTCCGCTCAGCTATGAATGGGATTTTTCCGGCGGTGCGGTCGGCGAAACCATGGAACGGGGAAACGGTTTTTTTTATCGCGACGGTCACCCGGATACCGCGTCCGCCAACGTGACGTTCGTGCGGGATAACAGTTATTACCGGGCGCGTTTTGCCGCTACCGATGCGGCCGGCCGCCGCTGCGAAGCCGCCATCACGGTCAAGGTCGGCGAACCGCCGAACCCGCCGGATTCCGTTATTGCCATGGCCGCCGCTTCGGCTAAAACGGCACCGCTGCGAGGCAGCGAGCTGGACGGTGCCGGAGACGACGTGGTAGTGATTCCGTTCGAACAATGGAGCATGAGCCACGACAGCGACATCAAGTCGATACGCAATGCTTATATGCCGTACAACCCTTTGGTGACCTCGATGAATGCCTACGCTTACAAAAAAGCGCTTAAGCCCGAGTCATTAGGCAAGGATGCGGTGGACCTAGGCTATGCGGCGGCCTCCAATCCGCAAGATCCGGTAGGGCGTTATTCGATCAATACGACCAGCCGAAATTATCCGGTCACCGACGACAACGATTTGCTCGGCGCCAGCATACAAAAAACCGACATTTGGAATGTAGCCACCGACCGCAGCCGCGAGCCGGGTACGGCGGCTTACAGCATTATCGACGGCTTGTTGGATAAGGACGGCAATCCCGTTACCTATGCAGTCGACGAAAGCGCTTACCGCAAAACGCCGTGGATCATGGACAAATACTTTACCTTCAGAATCCCCGATCCCGCCGACGCCGGCAAAACCCTGTCGGTACGCGGGGTGGCGCCGGACTTCGACGAAGGGGCGGTGCGCGCCTACGACAACAACGGGGTGCGCACCCTGGTCAACGACCCTAACAATAGCGATCACGGCCGTTACATGCCGGGTAAGGATCAACCTTATCAAGTCAATCAGGCTCAAGCGTTTTCGGGCTTCAATCCGCCGGTTTGGAACACAGCGACCGGCCAGTTCGAGGCCGGCGGCGACGAATGGTGGAAGGCGCAACAAATTCCGATCACCGGCATAGACGACCAGGGCCGGGTTAATCCGTTTAACCTGTTGCGGGTGGAAGCCGTCGATAAAAATGGCACGACTTTGGCGAAAACCGACGGCGTGCTATCCGCCGGCAGGGATTTTCACTGCCGCGAATGTCACGGCAAGGGCGGCATCGCCGCGCCGGAAAATCCTCCGCATACAAAGGCCGCCTGCCGCGGCAGCGCCTTCGGTTTGGTTTCGGACGCTCGCCGGGTGGCCAACAACCGCGCCCCTTATCCTGCCTGCGAAGAGAAGCCGAGATTGTTCAGCGTCGCAGATATTAGCGGCACGCCCGGCAATTTGTTCGACGAAGAATACGCGGCGTCTATGAATGCCGAGAGTTTGCACGAGTTTTACGACGGCTTTTACATGCTGACCAGCATGCAGCACGGCACCATCAACTCGACGAGCGGCAAAGTCAACGGCGACCGGCCGATGAACTGCATGGGCTGCCATTTTTCACCGTATCAAGCGGACAATTTCGGCTTGGCTTGGTATGACGGCGGCCGTAACAATATCGACGATCCGGCCTACTACCCGGATTTTTCGGTCAGCATGCACCGTTTTCACGGCGAGCTGATGTGGAATGCAGCCAAAGACGGCATCAAACGCAAGGAAAACGGCATGTACCAGCGCTTCGATTGGCGTAGCGGCGATAAACAACGCACGGCCAATGCCAATTTGAATCCCGATACCTTATTCCCCATCTTCGACGAAACCGGGAAGCAGCTGCCCATGGAAGAAAACTGCCTGAAGTGTCACGGCGGCAAGCGGGAGCAACACTACCGGGACCGCATGTTTACCGCGGGTGTAAGCTGTTACGACTGTCACGGGGATATGTTGGCCATGGGCGGGGCGTTTACCAAAACCGACGGTAGTCCGGGTGTGCGCGATCCTTCCAGCGCAACCGACACCAGCGGACAAAAACACGATTTGTTCCGTACCTCGTGGTTCGATCAACCCGATTGCGGCGCCTGTCATACCGGCCTAGGCTCAGACGCCGTGCTGAAGACCGCGTTCGATCCGCTGCAACCGGCGCAAATCAGCCGCAAGCCGGATTTGACCGATCCCGATCAAGCCCGGTTTGCCGTGGTGCCGCGGGTACAAAAGACGCTGACCATCAGTGCGACAAAACCTTATAACTTTGTCGCGCAAACCTTCGAGAGTTTCGACGAGCCATTAAGCATAGACGCGGCGGTGTTTCGCGAAGGGAAAGACAGCCACGGTAACGTTGCCTGTGCCGCCTGTCACGGCGCGGCTCACGCCATTTGGCCGAATCGCGATCCCAAGGCGAACGACAATGTCACGGCGTTACAATTACAAGGGCATACCGGCACCATCCTGGAGTGCAACGTTTGCCATAGCGCGGATGCTTTCAAAATCCAAACCGACCTCGACGGCGGTATCTACAGCGGCAACAGTAAGGAAGGCATTTTGGGAGGGCCGCACAACATGCACCCCGTCAACGACCCTTTCTGGTGGCAAACCGCCGGAGACGGCAGCAATGGCGGATGGCACAACCACTACGCCAAACTAACGGGCGGCAAAGGCGAAGACCAATGCGCGGCCTGCCACGGCGCGGATCACAAGGGCACCCGCTTGTCCAAAACGCCAGTAGACCGGGTGTTTGTTAACGCTAAGGCCAGCGGCGTTAAAGCCAAGGTTCAGGTCAAAGCCAACACGCCGATAGGTTGCGATTTGTGCCACAGCCTGGAAAAAAGCTTTCCCAGCCAAGATCACATGGCTGTGAACTTAGGTTCGAATACGGCTGGGCAAAACACGGCCGTAGTGTCGGCGGCGGCCGCCGAATCCGGCGGCATGGGCTCGGAACGCTAAGCCGGATCGATCGGCAAAGGGACGCAGCCGCGTCCCTTTTTTATTTGAAACTATTTATTGATTCGGGCCTGTGAGGATTTAGCAGCCGTTCGCCGTGAGCCTGACGAACGGCCGGCGCTGCTTCGGCAAGCTCAGTTCGGACGGTCCGAGCATTCAAAGCCCGGATCCATAGTCATTCCGGTAGCAGCGACCCGAGTCGCGCAACCGGTCCGCTCGTGTCTCACCGGTATGCGCCCGGCTCGGGCACAGGGCCACCAACGCATCGGCAAAAAGCAAGCGTCGTACAGTCGCCGTATGGTGTAATGAATAGGTTGGGTTACTAGTCTTGCAGACTGTAATGGATGCTAGCCTTGTGGGCAGTCTTACCGAGTCTTTTTCAAAAATGCACTTGACGCGTACCGGTCAAATTTCGTACTTTGCGGCCATTTTGCGAATTACCGCACACTGTAACTATCCTGTTATACCGGTTTCAATTCGGTGATACTAGCGCGGTAGCTGATGGGTTATGGTTTTTTTGACAAGCAGCGGAACTAATCGAGATGTTTGGAGGATACATGAGGAAACTCGTTCAAGGCCGGATTGCAGTGCGTTGGGCATTGTGTTACCGAATCGGGCTGCAGCTGTTGTGTCTGATTTTATTGACCTGTCACCACGCAAATTCCGTCGCCGCCGAAACCTTATTCTCGGGGCAATTGAGCTTGGCCAAATATCAATTGCTGACCAAGACCAAATCCGGCAACGAAACCGAATACGAGTATCGGGCCTATTTGCTCAATCAGAGCGTCGTGGATTTGAGCGAAGCGAGCGCCGTCCTCAGCAGTCCGCCGGCCAACGTGACCGTGCTGACCGGCAGTCTGACTTTCCCTGCGGTTAACGCCGGCGGCCAAGTCGCCAGCAGCAATACCTTCAAACTGCGCAGCAAAAAACCGCCCAAATTGAAAGCGCTGGTTTGGACGCTATCCGGTCCGGACTTCGAGTTGATCGAACCTAAAGTCCAAGTGTTACGCTGGCTGCGCGTCAAACGCAAGCTGTTGAAAGCGTCGAACGAAGTTGAGGAAATCTACACCGCCAAATTGGTCAATTTGGAGGCGAACGACCTGCAAAGCGTGACCGTGAATGTCGCGGACAGCCGCCTGACTTTTCCTGAAGGCAACAGTCTGAGTTTTACCGATTTGGCGCCGGGCGAAAAAGCTATCAGCAACGACAGAATCACGGTGCGCTACCCGCGTTCGGTGAAATTCAAATCCAAAGATTTTCTGACGCAATTCTCCTGGAACTACGCACCGGTAGCCAACGCCGGCAGCGATCAGCAAGTAGCGGCGGGAGCCGACGTTCAGGTTAGTTTGGATGGGTCGCAATCCAGCGACCGCGACGGCGATATGCTCAGCTATAGCTGGACCCTGGCGCAAAAACCTGCCAACAGCGCGGCTGCGTTATCCGACGTTGCCCTGTTTAACCCTACCCTAGGTCCCATCGATCTTGACGGCGATTACCGTTTGACGCTGTCGGTCAACGACGGCCACGCCGACAGCGCCGCCGATACCGTGGTGATTACCACAGGCGATCCCAGGCCTGTGGCCAACGCCGGCGTCGATCAGGCCCACGCCGTCAAGTCCACGGTGACCTTGGACGGCAGCGCGTCCACAGGGGTAGCGCTCAGTTACCAATGGAAACTGCTCAGCCAACCTAACGGCAGCCGCGATCGGTTGAAAAACGACAGATCGGCTACTCCTAGCTTGAAACTGAGCAAGCCCGGCACCTATCGGATACAGCTGACGGTCAGCAATACCTACGGCAGCAGCAAACCGGACATCGTCGAAATCACTACCGGGTCGCTCAGGCCGACCGCGGTCATCGATCCGCAACAACAAAACGCCACCATAGGCGATAGCGTCGAACTGAGCGGAGAGGACAGCCAGTTCGGACAAAACTCGACGCCGGCTTACCGCTGGTCGTTCACTCATCAGCCCGACAGCAGCGCGACCGGTTTCGACGACGCGTCGGCGGCGGTTGCCCGCTTTGTGCCGGATTTGCCGGGCGATTACATCGCTCAATTGATCGTCAACGACGGTTTGGCGGACAGCGATCCGGCCACGGCGCGGATAACCGCGACCGGCGGTGCGGTGGTGACCGTGCCGAATCTGGTCGGACAAACCCGCGCCGCGGCGGAAAGCCAATTGACCGATCTGGGTTTGTTGGTCGGTACCGAAACGTTCGAACACAGTGACAGCGTGGCGGACGGCTTGGTCATCAATCAAACGCCGGCAGCGGACAGCGTTTCCGTGACCGGCAATAGCGTGGAACTGACGATTTCGTTGGGGCCGGACGCCGGTTTGCCGCCGAATCCGGACACCGTTGCCACCAAAGTGGAAACCGTGGTGGCCAGCAACACCTTCCAAACCAGCCAGTTTTTATACAGCGGCGACAATCCGGTCCAAACCGGCGTCGAGGATAACGCCATCGCAGCCACCCGCGCGGCGGTGATTAGTGGCAGGGTGTTGAACAAGGCGGGAGAAGCGCTGGAAGGCGTGACGATTTCGATTCTGGACCACGCCGAATTGGGCCAAACCCAAAGCCGTAGCGACGGCCGCTTCGACATGGCGGTTAACGGCGGCGGCGCATTGGCGCTGACCTACGTTAAAACCGGCTATCTGCCGGGCCAGCGCAGCGTCGACGTACCCTGGCAAACCGGGGTGACGGTGGAAGACGTTACCTTGGTCGCCCAAGACAACAAAGTCAGCAGCGTGGATTTGACCGATACGGAAGAGGCAATTCAAGTCGCGCAAAGCAGCGCCGTGTCCGATAAAGACGGGACCCGGCAGGCGACCTTGATGATTCCGCAGGGCACGCAAGCGCATATATTCAACGAAGACGGCAGTACCCAAACCGTCAATTCGCTGAATCTGCGCTTGACCGAATACACCGCCGGCGACAACGGCGAGGCCTCGATGCCGGGCGCGTTACCGGCCACCAGTGCTTACACCTATGCGTTCGAGATGAAGGCCGACGAAGCCGACGTCAAAATCGACGGCAAGGACGTGATGTTCGACAGTCCGGTGCCGTTTTACATCGACAACTTCCTGGATTTCCCGGTCGGCAGCATCGTCCCGGTCGGTTATTACAACAAGGATAAAGGCGTTTGGGTGCCGTCGCAGAACGGCAAAGTCATCAAGATTCTGACTATTACCGACGGTAAAGCCAATTTAGATACCGACGGCGATCAGCAAGCCGACGATGCGGCGACCCTGGCGGCCTTGAACATCACAGACGCCGAACGGCAAAAACTGGCAAACCTGTATCCGGACGGCAATCGCTCGTTGTGGCGGGTGCAGGTGACTCATTTGTCCACCTGGGACTGCAACTGGCCGTACCGGATGCCGGACGACGCCGAGCAGCCGCAGAATCCGCCGCCGGACAACCCGGACGGCGATAAGCCGGACGACCCGTGTAAAACCGGTGGTTCTATTATCGAATGCGAAAACCAAATTTTGGGTGAGAGCATTCCCTTGACGGGTACCACAATGAGTTTGCAATACGCCAGCGACCGGGTGCCCGGCCGGCAGCAAGCCAACACCTTGAACATTCCGCTCAGTGGGGCGACGGTGCCGGCGTCTTTGAAACGTATCGATCTGGAAATATATCTGGCCGGACGTAAATTCGAACACAGCGCCGAAGGTAAACCTAACCAGAAATATACCTTCACCTGGGACGGAAAAGATGGCTACGGGCGTAAGTTGAGCGGGGCGCAAAAAGCTAAAATTCGTATCGGTTTTGCCTACGATCCGGTTTACTCGACGCCGGCGGAATTGCAAGCGGCTTTCGCGCGCTTCACCGGCGTGCCGTTGGAAGGCAGCCGCGCCCGTAACGAAGTGCGGATTTGGCAGGAAATGGAAGTTGAGATCGGCGCCTGGGATTATCAATCGCAAGGTATGGGCGGCTGGTCCTTGAGCGGGGTACACGTTTACGACCCCAACGGCAAGGTGCTGTATTTGGGCAACGGCAATCGGGCCGGCTCCAAACAAACCTTCCAGTCACTGATTTCCACACTGGCCGGAACCGGTAGCGCCGGATTGGCCGGCGACGGCGGTCAGGCCAAACAAGCACGCTTGAACAGCCCGGCCGGCATTGCCGTGCATCCGGACGGCAGCGTTTACGTAGCCGATACCGAGAACGGCCGGATTCGCCGCATTGCCACCGACGGCAGCATCAGCACGTTTGCCGGTACCACCCCGGGCTTTAGCGGCGACGGCGGCCAAGCCGCCCAAGCGCAATTGAACAAACCGGAAAGTCTGGCGTTTGCGTTGGACGGCAGTTTGTACGTGGCCGATTCCGGCAACTCGCGCATACGGCGAATTGCGCCTAACGGCGTGATCAGCACGGTAGTCGGCACCGGCACGCCGGGATTTTCCGGCGATAACGGTCCTGCAACCGAGGCGAAGATCAGTTATCCGAAAAGCTTGGTGGTTGCCCAGGACGGCAACTTGTATTTCTCGGACGTGGCCAACCACAGAATCCGCCAAGTCGGTACCGACGGCCTGATTTCCACCATCGTCGGTAACGGCCAAGCGGGATTCGGCGGCGACGGCGGTTCGGCACTGCAAGCCAAGGTGGCTTATCCGGAAGGTATGGCGATTACCGGCAACGGCGTCATTTACGTGGCCGATTCCGGTAACCATCGCATTCGCCGGATCAGCCCGGACGGCGTGATTACCACTTTCGCCGGCTCCACCGCCGGATTCAGCGGCGACGGCGGTCAGGCCAAACAAGCCCGTTTGTATTACCCCAGCAACATCGCCCTGGGCCGCGACGGCAGTTTGTTCGTGTCCGATTCCGGTAATGACCGCATCCGTCGCATCAGCCCGGACGGGCTGATTTCCACCATCGTCGGCAACGGTCAGCGCGGATTTGCCGGCGACAACGGCCCTGCTGCGCAAGCGGTGGTCAATTACCCGGGCGGCATGGCAGTAGGCGCCGACGGCCGTTTGTATGTGTCCGACAATCAAAACCATAGGGTACGGCGCATTTCGCAAAGCTTGGACGGTTTCACCAACAGCGATATCTACGTTGCTTCCTCGGATGGTTCCGTGCTGTATCGGTTCGATGCCTTCGGCCGACATTTATCGACCCTGCATACATTGACGGGCGCCACCTTGCAAAATATGGGCTACGACAGCGCCGGCCGCTTGATTTCGGTGACCGACGCCAACGGCAACGTCACCAGTCTGGAGCGCAACAGTGCCGGTAACGTGGTTTCCATTACTGCGCCGTTCGGACAAAAAACCAGCTTGTCGTACGACAGCAACGGTTATTTGGCCAAAGTCAGCAACCCGGCCGAGGAAAATTATCAAATGGCCTACGGCAACGGTGGTTTGTTGACCGAGTTTACCAATCCGCGCGGTTATAAATCTCTGATGACTTATGATGAGTTAGGACGATTGCTCAAAGACCAGGATGCTGCAGGGGGAAGTCAGACATTAGTTAGGAAAGAACTAACGAATGGTTTCCAAGTCATCAGGACTACGGGATTGGAGCGCGTTTTTAAATATTCTTTACAACATTTGGCGACGGGCGAACAAAAACGTAGCATCGTTAACGCCGACGGAACTGTGACTGATACTGTCAAAGCTGCTGACGGCACGATTGTCACTACTCTGGCAGATGGCACCAGTACCCAAATTTTACAAGGCCCGGACCCCCGTTTTGCAATGCAGGTTCCGATTATTAAGAGTGCGATCTTGACGACCGGAGGAGTGACTTCAACAGTATCGTCAAGCCGCAGTGTGTCATTGGGCAATTCTGAGAATCCGTTAAGTTTGACTAGTATGATCGATACATTGACGGTGAATGGAAGTGTTTTCACATCTACATATACCGCGGCAACTAAAACCTACGATCATAAAAGCGCGGAAAATCGACAAGCAAGTGTCTTAGTGGACGAGCTTGGTCGAACCTCTCAAATACGGATTACTGGTTTACATTCCGAAAATTATGCCTATGACGAATACGGACGATTGTCGACTGTTACTCAAGGGAGTGACGATGCTGAACGGAAAGTCAGTTATCAATATAACGATGATGGTTATTTGGCGTCGGTCATAGATCCTTTGGCTCGGAAGATAAGCTACAGCTACGATAATGCCGGCCATATCACGACGGAGTCGTTGCCGGATGGGCGGCAGATTGCATTTGAATACGACGAGAATGGGAATCTAACCTCGATTACTCCTCCGGGACGGCCCGCGCACATTTTCAAATTTACTGATGTGGATTTGAATGACGAATACACGCCACCGGATTTGGGGGAGGGCGATGAGAGTACCGTATATGCATATAATCTTGATAAGCAACTGACAAAAATCACTCGGCCGGACGGCAACGCATTGAATCTTACATACGACTCGGCGGGGCGATTGGCAGGATTGACGGTGCCTGAAGGCGATTTTATTTTTGCCTACAACGCTTCCGGCCAAATATCGAGCGTTACTACTCCTGATAGTGGGAAATTGGAGTACACCTTTAGTGGATCCCTGCTGACGCAGACAGCTGTAACAGGTGTCGTTGCTGGTTCTGTCGGATTTACTTACAACAACGATTTGCACTTGAGTTCCGTATTTGTCAACGGTGCCGATTCTATCGATTTGGAATACGACAAGGACGGGTTGTTGACTCGCGCGGGTTCCTTAGAGTTGACGCGCAGCAGTCAAAACGGGTTGCTTAATGGAACTGTGTTGGGTGAAATCAATGATAGTTTTCAATTTAGCGGCTTCGGCGAATTGGTGAGTTATGAAGCTAAAAACGGTGACAATAGTTTGTTTAAGCAGGAGTTTACTCGCGACAAGCTGGGAAGGATTACGCATAAAGCGGAAACGGTTGGCGATACTGGCCATGCGTATGACTATGCCTACGATATGGCCGGACATCTGATTGAAGTGAAGAAAAATGGTGTAGTGGTTTCCAGTTATACCTACGATACTAACGGTAACCGATTGAGTAGTAATATCGGAGGTACTGTTGCAACCGGTACGTATGACGACCAAGACCGGCTGTTAAGTTATGCTGGTGCAACGTATTCCTACACCCTAAATGGCGAACTAGCCGCGAAAACAGTGGATAGTTCAGTTACCAAATTTACCTATGACGTGCTGGGTAATTTGACTCGTGTAGTTACCGCTGACGGTACAACGATCGATTACATCGTAGATGGTCAAAATCGCCGTATAGGTAAAAAAGTGAATGGGGTTCTCACTCAAGCTTTTTTATGGCAATCAGAGCTTCAGCCGAGCGCCCAGTTAGATGGCAACGGCAATGTGGTGAGTCGGTTTGTTTATGCAACCGGCTTCAACGTGCCCGATTACATGATCAAGGGTGGTAAAGAATATCGGTTCATAAAAGATAACTTGGGTAGCCCTCGTTTGGTTGTCGATGTGAGCACCGGGTCTGTCGTTCAAGAACTGGATTACGATGAATTCGGTCGTGTAGTCAAAGATACGAATCCAGGATTTCAACCTTTTGGATATGCCGGCGGATTGTACGAGCCAAGTACAGGTTTATTGCGTTTCGGTGCTAGGGATTACGATTCATTTTTGGGGCGTTGGTTGAGTAAGGATCCTATCTTATTCAATGGTGACGACACGAATCTGTATTTGTATGTTGGACAAAATCCTGTCGACTACGTTGACCCGTCCGGTGAGATAGGCATTGTTGGTTTCTTTGTTGGAGCGGGAGTAGAGATCGGAATACAGGCGTTTCAAAATTACATGGCCGGGTGCGATCTATTGGATATAGACAATTATGACTGGTGGGACGTTGGCGTTTCCGGTGCTGTTGGTGCGTTCGCACCGGGGTGGGGCAGCGTTGGTAAGACTGCGTGGAAGTCAGGCGGCGCTATTAGGACTTTAAGTGGGCAATTGGCCAAAGCTCGGACAGCTAATAGAAGAGCTAAAGTCGCTGCGCGAATTGCTAACCATAGAAATCAAATACGCGATGCGTTGAAAGTTCAAGGGGCATATCAAGGCGCGAAAGCCGTCGGGAAGAAATTAAACGGAAACGGTGCAGGCGATGACTGCGGATGTAAGAAATAATGAGTCAATCAAATATATACGTAGTTGGCGTTTCATTATTTGGTTTGTTCTATTACGCGTTGAAGCAAGTGGTTCCACCACCGGCGTTAATGGTCGGCACAATTGTGTATTTGTGGATATTGAGATTGGTAGCGACAAAATATGGACGCAGGTGAAGCCTGCGGTGAATACGTCTAGGCTAAGGCTGCTGTACCCGGCGCGCCTAGAGCTACTCGCTGAAGTTTTTACATAAGATTTTTTGGAGTGAAATATGGCCACCATCAATGGAACCAGCGCGGGTGAAACCCTCAACGGAACTACCGATGCCGATACCTTAAACGGACTGGAAGGCAACGATACGTTGAACGGCGGTAACGGGAACGATGTGTTGGATGGCGGCCGGGGGAACGATACCCTGAACGGCGGTAACGGCAACGATACCTATCTGTTCGGGCGCAATGGCGGACAAGATACGATTAATAGCTATGAAACCACTGCCGGTAAGCTGGATGTATTAACATTCGATGCCGGGGTTGCCGTGGCTGACATCGGGCTGAGGCGGGAAAGCAACGATTTATTGTTGGGCATCATCGGTACCGACGACACGATACGCATCAGCAATTATTTCTACAACGAGGCGGCTGGCGGCTATCAGGTCGAGGAAATCCACTTTGCCGACGGCACCGTGTGGGACGTTGACACGGTCAAGAGCATGTCGCTGACCGGCGATCCCGGAAGTAATACGCTGACCGGTTTTTCCAGCGCCGATATGCTGGTGGGCGGCGACGGTGAAGATACGTTATATGGCGGTGACGACGACGACACCCTGAACGGCGGCGCCGGCGACGATAGGCTGTATGGCCAAGCCGGTGACGACATACTGGACGGCGGGACCGGCAACGACACGCTGGAAGGCGACGCCGGCAGCGACATCTATCGCTTCGGCATCGGCTCCGGTCAAGATACCGTCAGCGACCACGACACTACCGTGGGGAAAGTGGATGCCATCGAATTGGGTGACGGTATCACCACCTCCGATGTCACGCTGACCCGTAGCAGTAATAATCTGATCCTCAGTCTGAACGGAACCGGCGACAGTCTGACGGTCAACAGCTTGTTCTACAACGACGCCGCCGGCGGCTATCAGATCGAAGAAATCCGCTTTGCCGACGGTACCTTGTGGGACTTGAACACCGTAAAAACGCGGGTATTGACCGGCAATGCCGGCAACAACACCTTAACCGGGTATGCCACCGACGATACGCTGAGCGGTCTGGACGGCGCTGACCGCTTATACGGCGAGGCCGGCGACGACAGCTTGAACGGCGGTAGCGGCGACGACGATTTGTACGGCGGCGGCGACGACGACACCCTGAACGGCGGCGCCGGCGACGACAGGCTGTATGGCCAAGCCGGTGACGACATACTGGACGGCGGTGCCGGCAACGACACGCTGGAAGGCGACGCCGGCAGCGACATCTATCGCTTCGGTATCGGCTCGGGTCAAGACACCATCAGCGACCACGACACTACCGTGGGCAAGGTTGACGCCATCGGATTGGGTGACGGTATCACCACCTCCGATGTCACGCTGACCCGTAGCAGTAATAATCTGATCCTCAGTCTGAAGGGAACCGGCGACAGTCTGACGGTCAACAGCTTTTTCTACAATGACGCCGCCGGCGGCTATCAAATCGAAGAAATCCGCTTTGCCGACGGTACCTTGTGGGACTTGAACACCGTAAAAACGCGGGTATTGACCGGCAACGCCGGCAACAACACCTTAACCGGGTATGCCACCGACGATACGCTGAGCGGTCTGGACGGCGCTGACCGCTTATACGGCGAGGCCGGCGACGACACTTTGAACGGCGGCAGCGGCGACGATGATTTGTACGGCGGTGACGACGACGACACCCTGAACGGCGGCGCTGGCGACGACAGGTTATACGGCCAAGCCGGGGACGACATACTGGACGGCGGAACCGGCAACGACACGCTGGAAGGCGACGCCGGCAGCGACATCTATCGCTTCGGCATCGGCTCCGGTCAAGACACCGTCAGCGACCACGATACGACCGTGGGGAAAGTGGATGCCATCGAATTGGGTGACGGTATCACCACCTCCGACGTCACGCTGACCCGTAGCAGTAATCATCTGATCCTCAGTCTGAACGGAACCGGCGACAGTTTGACGGTCAACAGCTTGTTCTACAACGACGCCGCCGGCGGCTATCAGATCGAAGAAATCCGCTTTGCCGACGGTAGCGTTTGGGACTTGAACACGGTCAAAACTCGGGTGTTGACCGGCAATGCCGGCAACAATACCTTAACCGGTTATGCCACGGACGATGCTTTGAGCGGTCTGGACGGCAGTGATCGCCTATACGGCGAAGCCGGAGACGACACGTTAAATGGCGGTGCGAGCGACGACCAACTCTACGGTGGTGACGACGACGATACCTTGATGGGCGGCGCTGGCGACGATTACTTATACGGTCAAGCCGGCGACGACATACTGGATGGCGGTACCGGCAATGACACGCTGGAAGGCGACGCCGGCAGCGACATCTATCGCTTCGGCATCGGCTCAGGTCAAGACACCGTCAGCGACCACGATACTACCGTAGGCAAGGTTGACGCCATCGAATTGGCTACGGGTATTGCCACGTCCGAGGTCACGCTCACCCGTAGCGGCAACAATTTGATCCTCAGCCTGAACGGTACCGGAGACAATCTGACGGTCAACAGCTTTTTCTATAACGACGCCGCCGGCGGCTATCAGATCGAAGAAATCCGCTTTGCCGACGGTACCGTGTGGGACTTGAACACCGTAAAAACGCGGGTATTGACCGGCAACGCCGGCAACAACTCCTTAACCGGGTATGCGTCGGATGACGCTTTAAACGGATTGGACGGTAGCGACCGTTTAAACGGACAAGCCGGGGACGATACCTTGAACGGCGGTAGCGGCGACGACGTTTTGTATGGCGGAGCCGATAACGACGATTTACAAGGTGGACTGGGAGACGATACCCTGTACGGCGAACAAGGAAACGACACGTTAGACGGCGGTAGCGGAAACGATAGTCTCAACGGTGGCGACGGCAGCGATGTTCTGGACGGCGGCGAGGGCGACGATAGCTTGGTTGGCGGTGCAGGCGCGGATACCTATTTGTTCGGCGCTCATTCCGGAAACGATGTCATCAATAACTACGACGCCGACGCATTAGGAACGAATCCGGATACCATAGAACTGGGGCAAGGCTTACAACCCGAAAATCTATTGTTCGAGCGCCAGGGTAACGATCTGCTGATTACCTCGCTGGGCACGGGCAACTCGCTTCGAGTCAGTTATTACTTTTATCAAGACGCCAGCTCGCCGTACGTGGTTGAGAACATCAAATTCGCCGACGGTACGATTTGGGACACGGCGACATTGATGCAGAACATCTTCAATGCCACCCCTTTGCCGGCTCGCTCCATCACTGGAACAAACGGTAACGATATGCTGATGGGCTCTGGCGGAGACGATTATCTATCGGGCCGGGACGGTAACGACGTGCTGGATGGCGGTATCGGCGACGATACGCTGGACGGCGGCAGCGGTAACGACACTTACTGGTTTAGCACCGCGTCAGGGCATGACACCATCAGTTCGTACGATACGGCAGTCGGTAAGCTGGACGCAGTGCAATTCGGTATGGGCGTCACACCGGATGACGTCATAGTGACCAAGAACGGAAATCACTTGGTGCTGGCGATAGCCGATACCGACAATACGCTGACCGTTAATAACTACTTCTACAACGATGCTGCGGGAGCTTACCAAATCGAAGAAATTCGCTTCGACGACGGCACCGTGTGGAATGTGGATACCGTAAAAAGCATGGTGCTGAACGGTAACGATAGTAACAATACACTGAGCGGTTTTTCCGGCGACGATACGCTGATCGGGGGAGGCGGGGATGATACCTTAAGCGGGGCGGGCGGAAGCGATAATCTCCTAGGCGGTGCCGGCGACGACACGCTATACGGTCAGGACGGCGACGACACTCTGGACGGGGGCGCCGGCAACGACAATCTTCAAGGCGATGCCGGCAGCGACACCTATCTATTCGGTGTCGGTTCCGGTCAGGACATCATCAGCGACTATGACACCACCGCCAACAAAACCGACAGCGTTGAATTAGGTGACGGCATTTCGGTTAGCGACGTAACGTTGACTCGTAACGGAAGCGATTTGATATTGAGCTTAAAAGCCAGCGGCGATAGCTTGACGATCAATAGCTATTTTTATAACGATGCGGCCGGGGGGTACCAAGTAGAGCAAATCGGTTTCGCCGACGGTACGATTTGGGATCTTGCTACCGTTAAAAATAGAGTTTTAACCGGCAATACTGCGAACAATACATTAACAGGGTATGCCACTGACGACAGCTTGAGCGGTTTGGACGGTAACGATAACCTGTACGGTCAGGACGGCGACGACAATCTGGACGGCGGCGATGACGACGATACCTTGTACGGCGGTAACGGCGACGATACCCTGCAAGGCGGAATTGGCGACGACACGCTTTACGGTCAAGCCGGCGACGATACCTTGGACGGCGGCGCCGGCAACGACACCCTGGAAGGCGACGCCGGCAGCGACACTTATCTATTCGGCATAGGCTCCGGTCAGGACACCATCAGCGACTACGACACCACCGCCAACAAAACCGACAGCGTGCTGTTAGGCGAGGGTGTGAGCACCGGAGACGTTACGCTGGTTCGCAGCAGCAACAACTTGATTCTCAGTATCAACGGTACCGGCGACAAGCTGACGATCAACAACTACTTTTACAACGATGCGGCCGGCGGCTATCAAGTGGAGGAAATCCGTTTCGCGGACGGCACGGTATGGGGCGTCAATACCGTCAGAACCAAGGTGCTGACCGGAACCGAAGGCAACAACACCTTAACCGGGTACGCCAGCGACGACAGTTTGAGCGGTTTGGGCGGCAACGACACCCTGAGCGGCCAGGACGGGGACGATAACCTGGACGGCGGTAGCGGCGAAGACACGTTGTACGGCGGCGACGGCGACGACGTGCTGCAAGGCGGTAGCGACGACGACATCTTATACGGCCAAGCCGGCGACGATACCTTGGACGGCGGCGCCGGTAACGACACGCTGGAAGGTGATGCCGGCAGCGACACCTATTTGTTCGGCATCGGTTCCGGCCAGGACATCATCAGCGATTACGACACCACCGCCAACAAAACCGACAGCGTGCAATTGGGCGAAGGCGTAGGCACCGGAGACGTCACGCTGGTACGCAGCAGTAACAATCTGGTGCTCAGCATCAACGGTACCGGCGACCGGCTGACGATCAACAACTACTTTAACAACGACGCGGCCGGCGGCTATCAAGTGGAGGAAATCAGCTTCGCGGACGGCACGGTATGGGGCGTCAATATCGTTAAAGCCAGGGTCTTAACCGGTAACGACAGCAATAACGCTATCAGCGGTTACGCCAGCGACGATACGTTGAACGGTTTGGACGGCAACGACACCCTGAGCGGCCAGGACGGGGACGATAACCTGGACGGCGGTAGCGGCGAAGACACGTTGTACGGCGGCGACGGCGACGACGTGCTGCAAGGCGGCAGCGACGACGACGTCTTATACGGCCAAGCCGGCGATGACACCTTAGACGGTGGCGCCGGTAACGACACGCTGGAAGGTGATGCCGGCAGCGACACCTATTTGTTCGGCATCGGTTCCGGCCAGGACATCATCAGCGATTACGACACCACCGCCAACAAAACCGACAGCGTGCAATTGGGCGAAGGCGTGGGCACCAGCGACGTCACGCTGGCACGCAGCAGTAACAATCTGCTGCTCAGCATCAACGGCACCGGCGACCGGCTGACGATCAACAACTATTTTAGCAACGACGCGGCCGGCGGCTATCAAGTGGAGGAAATCCGCTTCGCGGACGGCACGGTATGGGGCGTCAATACCGTTAAAGCCACGGTTTTAACCGGTAACGACAGCAATAACGCTATCAGCGGTTACGCCAGCGACGATACGTTGAACGGTTTGGCCGGCGAAGATACGTTGTACGGCGGCGATGGCGACGATGTGCTGGACGGCGGCGCAGGCGACGACAATTTGCAGGGACAAAACGGTAACGACACCTTGCTTGGGGACAGTGGCGGCGATACTCTGCAAGGCGGTTCCGGTAACGATAGTTTGGATGGCGGCTTGGGTAATGACGCTATGACCGGCGGTGCCGGATTGGACGTATTCCGATTCACCAGCGCAATTGGCTTCGACAATCACGATACTATCAGCGATTTCAGCGTTTCCGAAGATACGATTTTTTTGAGCAGTGCGATTTTTTCCGCCATCACCGGTACCGGCAGTCTGTCGGCCGATCAGTTCAAAGAGATTTCCGCCGGCACGATCGATGCGGACGACCGGGTTTTGTTCAATCAAGCCACCCACAAACTCTATTACGACGCCGACGGCAGCGGCGAGACCGAGCCGGTGCTGTTGGTGACCCTGGGTTCGGTGACCGGCTTGAGCGCAGACAATTTCGAGCTGGGTTAACCTTAGCGAACCGCACTTCAGTAACGATGTTGTAACAAACCGACATTAGGCTATCCGCCATTGCTTGCCAACGAGCAGGCAATTCGGCGGCTGCCGTAAGTATTTAGACGAATCCGGTGGCCATGGTTAGGCTTTTAATTGCGATTCGGTCATGAACAAAATTTTATTGCAAGGGGTGTTGTTGGCACTCGCGGGCGCCGGCGCGGCGCAGGCGGCGCCGATGTTGTTGGCGGTGGGTTCGTTAACCGGCACTGAGGATTTATCCGGTTTGAGCGGTACGTTGGAAAACGGCGTCGATGCCGCGAACGTGTTGGGCGGTATCGGCTCGGGCTTGGCTTATGCCGGCAACCATACGTTTTTGGCCCTGCCCGACAGAGGTCCTAACGCCACTGCATGGAACAGCGCCGTGGACGACACCACGTCTTACATCGCTCGCTTCCAAACCGTCAGCATGGCGTTGACTCCGTCAGCTTCCGGCCCCTTGCCGTTCACCCTGACGCCGACGCTGACCGATACCACCTTGCTCAGCAGTTCTACGCCGCTGAATTACGGCGCGGTCACCCCCAGCATCAACACCGCCAGCCAGTATTATTTCAGCGGCCGATCCGATAATTTCGCCGCCGGCTTATCCACCAATCCGAATAACGGTCGTCTGGACCCGGAAGGTGTACGGGTATCTAACGACGGTACCAAGGTTTACATCTCCGACGAATACGGCCCGTACGTATACGAATTCGACCGCGCGACCGGCGAGCGTACCAAAACCTTCACGCTGCCGGACAGCTTTGCGATAAGCGATTTGTCGTCCATGGCCTCCGCGGAAATCGCCGGCAATAGCATCGGGCGGGTGACCAACAAAGGTATGGAAGGCTTGGCGATTACTCCGGACGGCAAAACCTTGGTCGGCTTCGAGCAAAGCGCGTTATTGCAAGACGGCGGCGACGGCGCGCGGGTTAACCGTATCGTCACGATAGACATCGAAACCGGCGCTACCCACGAATACGCTTACGACAATTATTTGGACGACAAAGGCAAGGGCTACAACAGCAGCGAAATTTTGGCCATCAACGACCACGAATTTTTGGTGCTGGAGCGTGACGGCAAAGGCTTGGGCGACGGCAGTAATGCATCGGTCAAGCGCTTGTATTCTATAGACTTGGACGGTGCGGACGAGGTGAGCAGCATCTTCGGCGAGACGGAGCTATTGGCGCACGCCGTGGAAAAGTCGCTGTTTTTGGACATCAAGACTGCGCTTAACGACGCCGGTTTCAGCAATTCGCAAATTCCGTCCAAATTGGAGGGCGCGGCGTTCGGTGAAGATGTGGTCGACGGCAACGGGACTTTGTATCACACCTTGTATATCGCCAACGATAACGATTTTCTGCCGGATTACGCCGGACAGAATCAATTTTTTGTCTTCGGCTTTACCGATGCGGATTTGAACGGCAGCGTGTTGGAACTGCAGCAAATCGCCGCCGTACCGCTGCCGGCAGCCGGTTGGTTGTTTGCCGGCGGTTTGCTGGGTGGTTTGAGAATGCGTAGACATAAGCGTTGCGCTCCCGAAAAACTTTTATTTGCTGGAGTGATGCCGCTTTTTCATGAGCGTTAGGTAAACGGTTTGCGTCTAATTCGCCGTCTGCGATGGCGCGGCGAGTTGGGCGGCCGTTGCCCGGTCGTGGATGTTCGAGCGATAAGCCACGCCGATGGGCTAGGCTTCCGGCAATCCTGAAGCGAAAATGATCAAATCCGGCTTTGCTAAGGATTTCGCTAATAACAACTTCCCTATTTTCTCAAGCCTTATGGATGCCTAGACCCAAATCCCGTTTGCCGCGCTGAGCACCGAAGGATTTGCATGCGCAGCACCCGCGGCGAGGTACATGGACGTACCGAGTGCATAGCCCGCGAGGGGTGCGGCAAAGATGCCGCACGTTTTCCGAGGGGCAGGAGCCCCTTCGGAAAACCCCGTTCAAATCCTTAGTCGCGCAGGATTCGTGCGGCTGTCGGGTGTCGGCTGACTCGGGCCTTCCAGGTCCTCGCACTGCGTGCGCCGTTGGCGGTGCAGGAACCGAGGTTAAATCAAACCGTCGCACTAGCGACTCAAAAACCGATAGCCTTTAATAAAGCGTGCTCTCTCAATTTCGGGACGTTATTTGTGACGGTATCCGAACCCGACTTCCATCACGTTTTTTTACTGTTTTCCGCTACGAATAAGCTGAAATTGTGTAAGGCCCCAAACCGGCCTAACTTGCGGTTGACCGCGCTTTATGAATCGCGCATCGGAAAGGCCGAAAAACTTGTCCGGAGCAACGGTCGCCGTTCTAAGGTCAACGGAAATTTGCGATAATCCCGTCCTTTTTGACGAGTCATTTCATGTGGTTTAAAAATCTGGCGGTTTACCGGTTTACCGAGCCGTTTTCTCTCACTCCCGACGAGTTGCAACAAAAACTGGCGCAACAGCCGTTTAAGCCGTGCGGCGGCCATGATCAATACAGTTTCGGCTGGACTTCGCCTCTCGGTAAATCGGCGGAGGCGTTGGTGCATGCCGCGAACGGCTGTATGATGGTTTGCGCCAAAAAAGAGGAAAAGGTCGTACCCGCCACGGTGATCAACGAGATGTTGGCGGAGCGCATCGATGAAATCGAAGAGAGGGAGGCGCGCAAGCTGCCGGCTAAGGAGCGCAGCCGCTTAAAAGACGAACTGATTTTCGACCTGCTGCCCCGAGCGTTTTCGTTTTCCAAAAAAACCTATGCGTATATCGACAGTCGCGGCGGCTGGCTGATTGTGGACGCGGCGTCGGCCAAAAAAGCCGAGGACTTGCTGAGCAACATGCGCAAATGCCTAGGTTCTTTGCCGGTAGTACCGATTGGGGCCGGCCTAAAGCCGTCGGGCATGATGACGGTGTGGCTGACGACTCAAGCGACGCCGGCCGATCTGCAAATAGAAGACGAATGCGAACTGCGTTCGCCGGAAGAGGAAGGCGGTATTATCCGTTGTAAGCGCCACGATCTGAGTTTGCCGGAAATCAAAAATCACCTCGACAGCGGCAAGCAGACGATTAAGTTGGCGTTAAGTTGGGATGATAGACTGTCGTTCGTATTGGACGAGAGTTTGGCCGTTAAGCGTTTAAAGTTTTTAGATTTGATTCAAGAGCAAAGCGATGAGATCGAGGCTTTCGACGACGCCGAACGTTTTGATGCCGACTTTTCCATTATGAGCGCGGAACTGGGCCGATTCATTCCGCGTCTACTTGAATTATTTTCTGCCGAGGATAAGCCTTAATGAAACGTTTTGGATTTGCTCTGCTAATCGCGCTTTGTTGCGTTCGGGCAAACGCATTGACCTTGCCGGCGCCGGATAGACCCGGTGACAGTATTATCGGCAGTCCGCCTTACAATGCCAAATACGTTAATGCAAGGTACGAAGATACCTTGATCGATATAGCGGTTGCGCATAATTTAGGGCAGGATGAAATCGTGTTGGCGAACCCGACGGTCGACCGCTGGTTGCCGGGGACAGGAACGCCGGTGCGGATTCCGAGCAGTTTTATATTGCCTAACGCGCCGCGGCAGGGGATAGTGGTGAATTTGCCGGAAATGCGGATTTACTATTTTCCGGATGCCAGCCACGTAGTCACCTATGCGGTAGGTATAGGTCGGGTGGATTGGAAAACGCCATTGGGGCATACGCAAATTGCCGGCAAAACGGAAAATCCGTCTTGGACGCCGCCGCCCTCCATTATCGCCGAGCATTTGGCGGACGGCGACGTGCTGGATCCCTACTATCCGCCCGGTCCGGATAATCCCTTGGGCCTATACGCTTTCCGTTTAGGGATTCCGGGTTATTTAATTCATAGCACGAATAAGGTTAACGGCATAGGCATGCGCGTCAGCCACGGATGTATGCGCATGTATCCTGCCGACATCGAGCAGTTTTTCCCGGCGGTAAAAGTCGGTACCACGGTAAATTTGGTCAATCAGCCGATCAAAGTCGGTTGGTACCACGATACCCTCTATATTCAGGTTTATCCGGAAATGGAAGAAATGCCGACCAGTTTCGAGCAGCGGGTGGAAACGGCTTTGAATTTATTGCAACAAGCCAACAACGGCCAAATGCCGGTTATCAAGGGAGCGGTGTTGAAGTCGGCTTTGAGTAAACCGTCGGGAATTCCGATAGCGATTTACGAACGGCCTGCGGCTGCGCAGCAGGCGTCTATTCCGGCGGCGCATTGACTTTTTTCAAAGTTCGCCCGAGAGAGGCATTTCGCCGCTCCCGGGCCGATTTTTAGAAGGGAAATCGGTTGGCAAGGGTGAAAACTGTTGGTGCCGGGCTTGCCTAAACTAAATAACGGCGCGCCTAAAAGCAAAAAGCCCGTGACCTTGCGGTTCACGGGCTTTTTTACAACAACGGTGTTGCTTATTTGTGTTGTGATTTTTTGAACATACGGTCCAATTTGCTGTTGGTGTCTTGAGCGTATTGAGCAGCGCGGTTAGCAGCAGCTTCGGCAGCGGCAGCTTTGGCAGCAGCTTCGGCAGCGGCAGCTTTGGCAGACGCAGCGTCAGCAGAAGCAGCAGCAACTTGCGGTTTCAGAGTATCGATTTGAGCTTGCAAGTTTTCGATGTCGCCGTTGGTTGCGCAACCGGTGGCCAAAACAGCAACAGCAGCAAGTGCAGTCAGTTTTACAGCTTTCATCATGGTTTTCCCCTTGATTGTGGTTTAAAAAACAAAAAAGAACATACGGTGGTAATTTTCCAACATTTGTTTGGAATTTACCAACATTATTTCACGGTAACTGGCGTGCCTTTTTCCACATATTGACTCAGTTTGTCAATCTGATCGTTGGTCAAAGCGATACAGCCGTGAGTCCAGTCAAACACCTCATGAACGCTCAGGCTGCCGCTGCCTAAGCCGTGAATTCCAATTTGCCCGCCGAGCGGCGTGTTTTGCGGCGGAATGTTTCCTCTGTCATAGGCTTGGCGGATTGCATCGTAAGTGGCCGGGTCTATGCGGCCATTGCTCAATGCGTGTTCGGCGTGCTCAGGGTTAGGATAGGTCAAGCCGAAGAATTTGCGAAACGAGCTTTTGTCGTTTATCCAGCCGATACGAAAATTTCCTAACGGGGTGACATCGTCGCCGCGCTGTTCTTTAAGGCCGGCACCTTTACGGCCTATTACCACGTGTTCCAGGGTTTCTAAAGTATCTTCGCCTTTTTTGATTTCCAAGTTGCGAGTTTGCGTGTCGATCAGCAGCCATACGTCCGGATCGGCGTTGCTGGATTGAGTGGAAGCAAGGCTAAGCAGTAAAGCGGTTAGCATCGATTTTCGTCTCATAACGACCTACAAATAATCAGTATTTTAGTGTAATTTAAGGAACTCTACTTGCAGCACTACAGGGTAAAACATGCAAATAATAACCCATAACACCACGCCCTACGATGACCAAAAACCCGGTACCTCGGGTTTACGGAAGAAAGTGAAAGTTTTTCGGACACCAGGCTATCTGGAAAACTTTGTCCAGTCTATTTTCAATAGTTTAGATGATTTTCAGGGAAAAATTCTAGTATTGGGCGGTGACGGGCGTTACTACAACCGGCAGGCGATTCAAATCATTATTAAAATGGCCGCGGCAGCCGGTTTCGGCGAGCTGATCATAGGCCGAGGCGGTTTGCTGTCTACCCCGGCCGCATCGAATGTCATCCGCAAATATCAGGCATTCGGCGGCATTGTGTTGTCAGCAAGCCACAATCCGGGCGGTCCGGACGAAGACTTCGGCATCAAATACAACGTTGGCAACGGCGGACCGGCACCGGAGAAATACACCGACGCCTTTTATCACAACACCAAGACTATCGATAGTTACCGAATTGCCGACATGACGGATGTCGACCTTGATACGTTGGGCGAGTTTCGCATCGGCGCATTACGCATACGCATCATCGATCCGGTAAGCGATTATGCCGAGTTGATGGCGCAAATCTTCGATTTCGAGTTGATCAAGCAAAGCATAGCGGCCGGCTTGATAACCCTGCGTTTCGATGCGATGCACGCGATCACAGGCCCATACGCCAAACAGATATTGGAAGAGGTATTGGGCGCCGCGCCCGGCTCGGTGATTAACGCCGTTCCGCTGGAGGATTTCGGCGGCGGCCATCCCGACCCTAATCTGGTGCATGCCCACGAACTGGCGGAGATTATGTTCGGCGAGCGTCCGCCCGTATTCGGCGCGGCATCGGACGGCGACGGCGACCGCAATATGATCATGGGGGCGCATTGTTTCGTCACGCCTAGCGACAGTTTGGCCATTATGGCTGCCAATGCCGGATTGGTACCGGCTTATGCCAAAGGGATTAGCGGCGTGGCCCGCTCCATGCCCACCAGTCAGGCGGTCGATAGAGTGGCTGACGCGTTGGGTTTGCCTTGCTACGAAACGCCGACCGGTTGGAAGTTTTTCGGCAATTTGCTGGATGCGGACAAAATCACCTTATGCGGCGAAGAGAGTTTCGGTTCCGGCTCCAACCACGTTCGGGAGAAAGACGGGCTATGGGCCGTGTTGTTTTGGCTGAACCTGATTGCCCGCAAACGTCAACCGGTCGCCGACATCGTGCATGAACATTGGCAAAAATACGGGCGGGATATTTACTGCCGCCATGATTACGAAGCCGTGGATTCTGAAATCGCCGACGGCATCGTCGAACATCTACGCGCACAGTTGGCCGAATTGCCCGGCCGTACCTGGGGCGAATATACGGTTAAGTACGCCGACGAATTTTGTTACACCGATCCCGTGGACCAAAGCGTCAGCCGTAACCAGGGTATACGCATCGGTTTCGAAAACGGCTCGCGCATCGTGTTTCGCTTGTCCGGCACCGGCACCGTAGGTGCTACTTTACGCATTTACTTGGAGCGTTACGAGCGCGACATAGCCAGGTTGGATCAAAATGCCCAAGAGGCGTTGGCCGAGTTGGTGGACATCGCCGAGCAACTGTGCCAAGTCAAACAACGCACGGGCATGACTGAGCCTACGGTCATTACTTAATCCGCAAAGCCCTAGGCCGAAGGCCGATCGTTTAAAGCGGCGATTTTGCGTTTAATCCCAACATCAAGGCGTTGTCCGCCGGCGGACAACGCCTTTTTTGTGGTCTTTTCGGTTTCGGTATGTGCCGCAGCCCGCACTTACCGAGCCTAACGGCAGGCTAAGCGGCTGAGATAGGCTATAGTTTGCCCCGGCAGCGCCGAAGCTGAGTCGGTTACTAGCGTTTGATGTGACCGACAAAGGCGTGCGCCGGAATTTAAAGCCCGGCTTATAAGCGCAATTTCCTAGGTTAGGATTGTCGATTTTATTGATGAAACAATATATTAGCGACGACCAGCTATTTTTCGCATTAAAGATTTAAGAGGCAAAACGACATGGCAACTATTGGTACGAGCGGTAACGATATTTTAACCGGCACTAACGGCAACGATAGTTTTGAAGGTGGAGCTGGCAAGGATGTTGTGGTTTTGAACGGCAGTTCCACCGAATATACCTTCAGTTATAGCGGCGGGGTGTTGACCGTTAAGGACAACAATACGGCCAATGGCGACGAAGGCACGGATACGCTGGTGGGCGTCGAAAAAATCCGGTTTTTGGGGGATGACAAACAGATTTCCCTATCGCAGGAAGTGTTGGCAAATGTCGAAACCGATGACGCCCAGACCGGTACCACCTTATTAGTTAATCCGCTGGGCGGTTTTATCAATTTTTGGCAAGGCAGCGACGGCTATTATTTTCGCAAATTCGACAACGACGGAAATCCGGACGGCGCCGAAACCCGAATTTTGGAAGGCGCTTCCGACGTGGTACCCGCTCTGTTTTCCAATGGCAGTATGGTGCTGGCCTGGACCGGCGACGATGCTGACGGAACCGGAATAAACGTGCAATTGTTCGATGCTGACGGTAAGGCCACTTCGGAAATTTTCCACGCTAACGATACCTTAACCGACAATCAAACCCAGCCGGCGATTGCCGTCCTGGAAGACGACAGTTTTGTGGTGGCTTGGACTTCAGCAAATCAGGGTGATTCGTTACACAACGGAAACTCCATGGGTGAAGATCCCAATCAAGCGGGCGTGTTTAGCCAGCATTTCGACAAAAAAGGCAACGCTTTAGGATGGGAGACGAAAGTTAGTGATTCCGGTGGCGGGGATCCGTTTGTAACGGCTTTGCAGGACGGCAGTTATATAGTGGGTTATGAAGCGACCAGAGTCGATACCGAGCAGATGTTAATCTTCGCTAAGTTGTACGATTCCGATGATCAATTTCAGCAATTTCTTTACAATTTTCTGGATAAAGATGATGACCCAATTTCCGGCACGGAAAATAGTTACGTAGATACTATTAACTCAACTGCAGAAACGACTGAATCGGATGTTGGTGATCCTCGGCATAACGAGCTTGCGAGCAAGGAGAAACTACCGACAGCAACTCAACTTTCAGGAGGTTCGATTGTCGTGGTATGGCAGGCGCCGGGTGATCCGTACCCTGTCAAAGACAATCCATTGGATGTGCATGACGGTAGTATTTACGCAAGGCTGTACGATGCAAGCGGTTTTGCGACTACTGCCGAAATTAAAGTTAATTCCTACACTACCTACGAACAATCCCAACCCGCAGTCGCCGCGTTAAGCGACGGCGGTTTCGTGGTTGTCTGGCAATCCATGCTGCAGGACGAAAGTTACTGGGGCGTGTACGGCCAACGCTTCGACGCCGGCGGCAACAAAGTCGGCTCGGAATTCCAAGTCAATACCACCACTCACGATTCGCAGCAACAACCCACCGTGATAGGTTTGAGCGACGGCGGCTTCGTCGTATCCTGGGAAGCGCAGTATCAAGACGGTAATCAGCAAGGGGTGTTTCAGGACGGCGACAAATTGACCGAAATCGTCATGCAACGTTACGACGCCGACGGCAACGCGGTCGGTCAATCTTTCGCCGGTACGGTGGCCGACGACGTGATTGCGATTAGCGGCAGCGACGGTGTGGAAATCGATGGTGCGGCCGGTAACGATACTCTGACAGGTGGCGACGGCGGCGACACGCTACGCGGAGGAGCCGGGAACGACATGCTGGACGGCGGTAACGGTGACGATACCTTGATCGGTGGAGACGGTAACGATATTTTCATCGCCGGTTTGGGTAACGATGTATTTGTCGGCGGAGAGGGTAGCGACGTGATCAAGCTCAGTCGAGCGTTAAAAGACTATACCGTTACCGGCGCCGACGGCGTTTATACCGTGACCAGCGTGGACGGCGAATATACTGTCATCGGCGTGGAGAAATTGGAGTTCACCGATCGCGTGAAAACGTTGGTAGGCAGTATTGGTGGCGGGGGAAGCGGGATTACCGGTGTAAATGAGGTAGATACGGAAACAACAGAGGTTAAAACTTTAGAGGGGACAGAAAACAACGATACGTTGACAGGAGGCAATATCAAAGGTGGCCGCGATATTTTGGCCGGTGGCGCCGGCAACGATACCTATATCGCCATAGGCAAAAAACTGACCATTTACGATACGGCGGGTATCGATACCTTGCAGGTGGCGTCTAGCATCGATTTGAGCAATCCGGCGAAAAACCCGATTTTAGGCCTGGAGAGTATCGAAAACGTCACACTGACCGGTAGGCAAGGTTTCAAGTTGATCGGCAGCAGCGCCGACAACCGTTTGGAAGGCAACGACGGAGCAAACAAAATCGACGGCGGTGCCGGCGACGACATCATTATCGGCGGATTGGGTCGGGACAGGCTGACCGGGGGCGACGGTTCGGATATATTCTTTTTCGATAAAGAACCTAGCAAAAGTAATTGGGATTTGATTACCGACTTTTCCAGTTCGGACAGCATTATGCTGGATTCGTCCACCTTCGAAGGATTGGATTCCAATGTAGATGACGGCGTTACCATTAACTTTATCAGCGGCTATGGCCGCACCCGCGCCGACGTCGATAGCGATTCGTTTCTGGTTTACGATACCAAAACCGGTAAACTGTATTACGACGCCATTAGTAATTCCAAAGCGGTACTAATCGCTAAAGTGGGCGTGTTGGACGGTAGTAGTTTTACTCCCGCCTCGTTGACCGCCGATTCTTTCGATCTGGTTTGAGCGAGTTTTCGCTCGCGAACTTTAATCTCTATTTGCCATGAATCCGATTCGCCAAGAAGACTTCATCAGCAGCATAGCCGATGCCTTGCAATTCATTTCCTATTACCATCCGGCGGATTTTATCAAGGCGCTAAACGAGGCTTATGTAAAAGAACAAAGTCCTGCAGCCAAGGACGCCATGGAACAGATTTTGATTAACTCCAGAATGTGCGCGGAAGGCAAACGGCCAATCTGCCAGGATACCGGTATCGTGACGGTATTTTTAAAGATAGGCATGGACGTGCGCTGGGAGGCTACGCTGAGCGTAACGGACATGGTCAACGAAGGCGTGCGCCGGGCTTATCTACAGCCGGATAACGTGTTAAGAGCGTCAATCTTGGCCGACCCCGCCGGAAAACGCATCAATACCAAAGACAATACGCCGGCCGTAGTGCATATGGAGGTCGTTAAGGGCAATACGGTGGAAGTGGAATTAGCGGCCAAGGGCGGGGGCTCGGAGGCGAAAGCCAAGTTTGCCATGTTGAATCCGGCCGACAGCATTGTCGATTGGGTGTTGAGTGTGGTACCAACCATGGGGGCCGGTTGGTGCCCGCCGGGGATTTTGGGAATCGGCATAGGCGGCACGGCGGAAAAAGCTATGCTGTTGGCCAAACAGGCCTGTATGCAGGCTATTGATATTCAAGAGTTGTTGGCGCGCGGGCCGCAAAATGCGCTGGAACAGCTCCGCTTGGAACTATTCGACAAGGTGAACGCATTAGGCATAGGTGCACAAGGCTTGGGAGGCTTGACCACCGTGCTGGACGTTAAAATTCTGGATTATCCTACTCATGCCGCGAACAAGCCGGTTGCCGTGATACCGAATTGTGCCGCGACCCGTCACGCGCACTTCGTGTTGGACGGTTCGGGGCCTGCGCAATTGACGACGCCAAATTTGGCCGATTGGCCGCAAATCGTGCAAACCGTGTCCAACGCACGGCGAGTGAATTTGGATGGATTACGTAAAGAAGATCTGGAATCTTGGCAGCCCGGAGAGACCTTGTTATTGAGCGGAACCTTGTTGACCGGTCGCGATGCCGCGCACAAACGCATCGTGGAATTGTTGAACAACGGGCAGAGTCTGCCGGCCGGCGTGGAATTGGCCAACAAATTCATTTATTACGTCGGCCCGGTCGATCCGGTTCCGGGCGAAGTCGTCGGTCCGGCCGGACCGACGACAGCGACGAGGATGGACGCATTCACCGAAAAGGTATTGGAGAAGACCGGATTGTTAGGGATGATAGGTAAGGCCGAGCGTGGATCCAAAGCCGTGGCGGCGATTAAAAAGCACAAGGCGGTTTATTTGATCGCCGTTGGCGGCGCGGCGTATTTGGTATCCAAGGCTATCAAGCAAGCGCGGGTAGTCGCTTTTGCCGACTTGGGCATGGAAGCCATACACGAGTTTGTCGTGGAAGACATGCCGGTCACCGTTGCCGTCGATTGCCGCGGCGTATCCATACACGCTAGAGCGCCAAGGGAATGGCAAACGAAAATAGGCAAAATTCCCGTCACGATCGAATAGTTTCCTTCGAAAATCCTATCAACAAAGGCCTGATGAGGCCGATAGTGCGAGTTTATCTGTACCAGCGGGCAATAGGATCCGGCAAGATTTCAGCTACGATTTAGTCGGTGCTTTTTAACGGGTAAACCCATTTTATACTGCCAGCGCAGAGGCGAAACATCATGCAACAACGCTTTTTCTTATCACTATTTTTCTTCGTTGTCGCGCTGATGCTGCCTTTGCGCAGCGTGCAGGCAGCGTTTTTCAACCCCGATCCGAACGTATTTTATGACGACAGCGGGGCGGAGATGTTTAAGCCGGTATCGTTGAATGTCTTTTTAGGCATGGAGGCTTTAGACATCGGCTCTTTGCTCTTCTCGCAGTCTGTGTTCGGGTTTTATTTCGTCGATACGGATCCTACCATCGCAGCTAACAGAATTGCGCTCTGGGGGCCGGATACCCACAATACGTTCTCAAACCCGCAAGCGGCCATCGTGCTGTTGGATTACGGCGTCGTGCTGGATACCGGCTTGAATGTGACATCTACCTTTTCGGCGGCAAGCAACGTCATCGGTTTCTATTACGAATTGCCGGCTGTCGCGGGTGGCGTAACCCTATTCAGTCAAGCGGCGTTGAATCCCAACGGCATCGATGCATTCGGGTTCTTTCCGCTGATTAGCGACCCGACTGCTTATTTACTGGAAATTCTGGTGCCTTTCGATGACGGCTCGATACTGCCTTTGGGTATTGAGTTTCTCGCCAATCTGGCTCCGGTCACCGGAACCGGTAACGTTCCCGAGCCGGGCATCTTACCCTTGTTGATATTGGCTTTACTGACGTATGGTGCGGTAACGCGCAATTCCGCTCGGATTTCAGCATAATAAAAAGCTGCGCTGGTTTATTGTTTCGATCTAAATTTCTACTTTGTGCCGGTTGAGTAATTGATTTCAGCTTGTCCAGCCGGCCGTATTTTCCGCAATCGACCCGATTGTGCCTGCAAAATTAAATTTCGCATCAGTTCTTGCCTTTATCCGGGCGGCCGGCGTCGGATGCGCGCTTTCGTTAATTTAACGGGATCGGCTTTGGCGACAAGCAAGCCGCTGAAGGATGATGCTTGGGTGATGGCGGGTTTTCGTGCCAAGATCAGTTCGATCGGGCACGAAAACCGAACTGAGGATTAACGGCCTATCGAGAAGTATTCCAAGCCGTGATGTTTCAGGATCTTGGGCTCGTACATGTTACGGCCGTCGAAGATGACTTTATCGCGTAACAGGCCGCCAAGTTTGTCGAAATCCGGGCTGCGGAATTGTTTCCATTCGGTCACGATGACTAAGGCGTCGGCGTCGTTCAGTGTATCTATTTGTGCTTCGCAATAAATCAATCCGGGGTTGTCGCCGTAAATACGCTTAGCCTCGTGCAGCGCTTCCGGATCGTAGGCCTTGACCGAGGCACCGGCGGCGATTAAAGCTTCCAGCAAAACCCGGCTAGGTGCTTCGCGCATGTCGTCGGTATTAGGTTTGAAGGCCAAGCCCCAAAGTGCAAATGTTTTACCTTTAATCCCTTCGGGATAGCGGGCGCTGATTTTTTCGAACAAACGGTGTTTTTGCCGGTCGTTGACGTTTTCGACCGCGTTCAGCAATTCGGCGTGATAACCCATTTCTTTAGCGGTGCGTTCCAAGGCTTTGACGTCTTTAGGAAAACACGAGCCGCCGTAGCCGCAGCCAGGATAGATGAAGCTATAGCCGATGCGGCTGTCGGAGCCTATGCCGTGGCGCACGCTCTCGATGTCGGCGCCTAAACGTTCTGCCAGGTTGGCGAGCTCGTTCATAAAGCTGATTTTGGTCGCCAGCATTGCGTTGGCTGCATATTTGGTCAATTCGGCGGAACGGATGTCCATGTTGATGACTCGTTCCCTGCTGCGGTTGAACGGCGCGTACAAGGCTTTTAACAGCTCTGCGGTGCGCGGGTTGTCTGTGCCGATGACGATGCGGTCAGGCTTCATAAAATCGTCCAGTGCCGAGCCTTCCTTTAAAAATTCCGGGTTGGATACCACGTCGAATTCCACGCTTTCGCCACGTTCCGCCAAGACGTCCAGCATGGTTTGCCTGACCTTGTCGGCGGTACCGACCGGCACGGTGGATTTGTCGACCACGATTTTGTAGTCCTGCATGTTTTCGGCGACGCTACGGGCAACGGCCAATACATAGCGCAAGTCAGCGGAACCGTCTTCGTCCGGAGGGGTTCCTACTGCGATGAATTGGAACAAGCCGAAATCGACGGCTTCTTTTACGTCGGTCGTAAAATGCAAGCGGTCGGCGGCCATATTGTCCTTGATCATCTCTTCCAAGCCGGGTTCGTAGATTGGAATGATGCCTTGTTTCAGTTTGTCTATCTTGTTTTGATCGACATCCATGCACATGACTTGATTGCCGACATCGGCCAGGCAGGCGCCGGTCACCAGACCTACGTAACCGCTACCGAAAACTGTGATTCTCATGTTTTATCCTCGTTTATGTTCAGGGTTTGCGTTTTATTCGATATAAGGCGGAAATGTCTTCGTCGCCGTAGCCTTGTTGCATCAGCTGTGCGTATTCCGATACGGTCCGTTCGGTCAGAGGAATGGCTGTTCCGGTTTGTGCGGCTATCTCCCGGCAGATCAACAAATCCTTGTGATGCAAAGCCAGCTTGAAGCCGGGCTTGAACAGGCCTTGGGTCATGGTTTTGCCGCGATGTTGCAAAAACCAATTGCCGGCCGCACCGCCGCAGACCACGTCTATCACTTTATCCAGGTCCAGGCCTTGCGCTTGGGCGAAGCTCAAGGCTTCGGTAACCGCTTGATTGATGCCGGCGCACATGACTTGGTTGACGGCCTTGCACGCTTGCCCGGAGCCGGTCGGCCCTAAGTGTTCGATTCTAGCGGTCATGCATTCGAGTATAGGACGTACCCGCGCCAGCACAGCGGGGTCGCCGCCTATCATCATCGCCAAGCTGCCTTTGTTGGCGCCTTCGACGCCGCCCGATACCGGGGCGTCTAAAAAATGCGCTTGTTTGCCGGCCAGAGCGGCAGCTGCTCGAACCGCGGTATTACTGCCGACAGTGGAGGTATCGATTACCACGCTACCCGGCTTGATGGTGGCGGCGATGGCGTCGATTACATCCATCACATCGTTATCGGCCGATACGCAGATGAAAATCACGTCGCTTTGTTCGGCCAGACTTTGCACCGAGTCGTAAACCGTAACCGTCAATTCGGTAGCCAGTTCGTGCGCTTTGGAACAGGTGCGGTTATATACCGCTTGTAAATAGCCGCCTTTGGCCAAGTTTTTTGCCATGCCTTGGCCCATGGCGCCTAGGCCGATGAAGCCTACTTTCATGTATTCTCCGTTGCTAAAAGGTCGGTTTGCACTGAAACCCGTGTGCGCCTGCTTATTTTTCCAAATAAGTATAGGCGTTCAATCCGGCTAAAAGCTCTTGTTCGAATAGTTGTTGCTGCGCTTGAGGGAGTTTCGAACTCGCTAAACGCTGTCGGTAAGCCGATTTGAGTGCTTCGGTGTCGATGTGCACGTAATCGAGCAGCTCGCTAACGTCTTCCCCGGCCATAAAGTCGCCGAAGCGATAGCCGTTGTCTGCCAGTTCGATATTGATCGAATGGGTGTCGCCGAACAAATTGTGCATGTCGCCCAATATTTCCTGATAAGCGCCCAACATGAAAAAACCGATCAAATAGTCCTGTTCGTCGTCGATTGCGTGCAAGGGCAGGGTGTGGCTGACGTTGTGCCGATCTACGTATTGATCGATGCGGCCGTCCGAGTCGCACGTCAAATCCTGCAGTACGGTGCGGCGCGACGGACGTTGCTGCAAGCGCTGAATCGGCAGGATGGGGAAAATTTGCTCTATGCCCCAAATGTCCGGCATGGATTGAAACAACGAGAAATTGCAGAATACCTTATCCGCCAGTTTTTCGTCCAATTCTTGCAGAATCTCGCGGTGTTGATGGTTTTCCGTATTTAGGCGGCCTTGTATCTGCCGGCATAAGCTTACGTAGTGTTTTTCGGCTTCGGCCAGTTGCGATAACGATAAATCGCCTTGTACGAATTGCGCGCGGGCTTGGGCAATATCGAATTGGGCGTTGTGGTAGGCCTCGGCGAGGTTGGTTGCGTTAAAGCTGTGCTGTTCCGTATCGCTTTGCAAACTTTCCACTTCGGTAACATTGGTGATCAGCACTGCATGGTGGGCGGTAATCGCCCGGCCGGACTCGGTAATGATGTGCGGTTCGGGTAGATGGTGTTGGCGGCTGATTTCGGCAAACGCATGCACGATGTTGTCGGCGTATTCGGCCATGCTGTAGTTCATCGAGCACTCGCGCCGCGAACCGCTGCCGTCGTAATCCACGCCCAGACCGCCGCCGGCGTCGACCGTATTGATGTTTGCGCCCAGGCTGCGTAACTGCACGTAAAATTGACCGGCTTCTTTCAACGCCAATTTGATGTCGTGAATGTTGGCGATTTGCGACCCCATGTGAAAGTGCATCAATTGCAGGCAATCTAGCAGGTTCATTTGCCCCAGTTGTTCTATCAGCTGCAAGACTTCGCTGGCATGCAAGCCGAATTTGGATTTCTCGCCGCCGCTGTTTTGCCATTTGCCGGCGCTAATGGTGGAAAGCCTAACCCGCATCCCGATCAAAGGCCGAACCTGCAACTTGGCGGCTTCTTCGACGATCAGCCCCAGCTCCGAGGGTTTCTCGATGACGATGAAGACCGACAAACCCATCAATTGCCCCATCAAGGCCATCCGGATATAAAGCCGGTCTTTATAGCCGTTGCAGACGATGGTGCCGCCCGGTTTGATCAGGCCCAGTATTGCCAACAATTCCGGTTTGCTGCCGGCTTCCAGGCCTATGTTATCGGCCGACACGATGCTTTGCACCACGTTGCCTTGTTGGTTGACTTTAATCGGGTAGACCGGGGTGTAATTGCCGTTGTAGCGGTATTTGTCGCGCGCCAGGTCGAAAGCTTGCTGCAACTGCACTATCCGGTCGCGCAAGATGTCGGTAAAGCGTACCAGCACCGGAAAATTCAAGCCGCGCCCGCGCAACGCTTGGGCGACTTCGAATAAATCGATGGTTTGTTCCGTTGCCAAACGCGGCTTAACGCAAACGTGGCCTTGCCGGTTGATAGAGAAATACCCACCACCCCATTGATCGACGGCGTAAAGTTGTTTGGATTCTTCAATCGACCATGATTCTGTTTGCACGCATACGCCCCTAGTAATGTCTTCTAAATCCCGGAAATTCTAAAATAAAACGCAACGCATCAGTAGCCGAATTAGCTGCATTACCTTTAAAAACGCTAGGCTCCGGGGTTGAATAGGTGCTGTCGCTGCCGAATGCCCCGTTCCCTAAGCTTATGTTAATTCCCAACTATGACAGCAAAGGCATCCTGACGGTCTTGAAGGTATCTCGCCATCCCCGTCGTTAACATTAGCGTGGGGTGGGGGCGACGCTTGTCCCGATAGCCTGCCGCGTATATTTTTCCGACTAGGAGTTAGCCAGCGTCATCTGTCTGAGTATCCAATCGCGCCTATGCAGTAGATAGCGGCTGGGATTGTCCGCACGCAGTTTTAGCGGATTAGGTAGGGTGGCGGCTAGCAGGGCCGCCTGGCTGCGGGACAACTGGCGGGCGGGAATGCCGAAATAGGCGCGACTGGCCGCTTCTATGCCGAATAAGTGGTCGCCGAATTCGGCGACATTCAAATACACTTCCAAAATTCTGGCCTTGCTCCAAATCGTTTCTATCAGCATGGTAAACCACACTTCCAACGCTTTGCGTGCGGCATTGCGGGCCGGGGTCAAAAACAAGTTTTTCGCCACTTGTTGGCTGATGGTGCTGGCGCCGCGTAGCTTGCCGCCACGTTGATACACCTGATAAGCCTGGCGGATTGCGTCGGTATCGAAACCGGAATGCCGGTAAAACTTTTGATCCTCCGATGCGATGACTGCGGCGAACGCGTGCCGGGAAATCTGCCGGCTGGCGCACCACTGCTGCTCGATAGGGCGAAAACGGCTGTTTTGCAGCCAATCGTCTACATGGCGTTGCAGCATAAAAGCCGTGGTCGGCGGCGGTACGGCAGCGAGTATGCCGACAGCGGCGGCCGAACTGAGCGTAAAACCGAGCAGACCGTAAGCCAGACCGCGCCGTAGCGCCTTAACCCAGGTGTTGCGAGGAGCTGTCGCAAGACTGCGGTATCGGGAACGGCGATATCTGGACATTAAGCGAGAAATTGACAAGCGTTAAACACGGGAGACTTTGGTTCGTATCGGATAAACGCAGTTCGGTCTTGGTTGGCCGATAGTTTACCGTAGCTGAAGCCGGCAACGAACGGCATTTTGATTAAGGCCGATTTCGAGCCGCACTCGTATCGCCCGGTATTTGCAAGGCGGCGGTTACCGTTTGCCATTGTTGGAGTTTCTGCTGAAAATTCAATGCCGCGTGGGCCGGACTGGTGGAGGGCAGGCGCTGCAAGCACAACTCTGTCAATGATAAAGCCGGTAACACGGCGCGGCGAAAGGTTTGCTCCGCCGTGGCACCGTTAAAAAAGACGTGCCGTATTTGCGGGTGTTCGGTTAAAAAGCCGGCAAAATCGTTCACGACCATGCTGGGTTTGGCGATGTCGGCATCCAAACTGCCGGGACGCCGGCAGGATTGCAGCACGTCCCACAAGGCGATGTGCGCGTCTAACAGTGCCAGTCGCTTTTCGGCATAATCCTGCCACGACTCGCGGTCTAATAAGGCGGCGAGTATGGCCCAAAACTGGTTGCGTGGATGGGCGTAATATTGGCCGGCTTGTAAGGAGGCCAGGCCCGGCATGCTGCCCAAAATCAGCACTCGGGCGTCAGGGGCGGCGATAGGCGGAAAACTGAAAACAGTGGACATGAAGGCAAGGGCGCAAAGGCGAATCGGCGCAGGCAAATGAGCGGGGATTAAAACGGATTTCCAGGCAATGGGAAAGAGCGATTTTCGCTACGCCAACCTGAGATATTGCGGCTTTTTGGAATGGCGGGTTTCAGCCAACTTCTATCAGGGTATCTTCCCGGTCGTTATGCTCCGCTAGCGACAAAGGATGCCATTTGATCAGCTCCAGCCGGCCGTCGTGGTGTTCGACGATCGCGGTGCAGCTTTCCACGAAATCGCCGGTATTAACGTACATAAAGCCTTCGATTTGTTTGATTTCCGCGTGGTGAATATGCCCGCAGATTACGCCGTCTACGCCTTCTTTTTTCAAGGTCTTGACGATGCTCTCTTCGTAGTCCGACATGAATTGCACGACATTTTTGACCTTGAATTTGATATAGGCCGCCAGCGAAAAGTGCGATTGCACGCCGAAAATCCGCCTGAACGAGCGCACGAATCGGTTGATTTGAATCAGCCAGTCGTAACCTATGCTGCCCAATTTCGCCATCCAGCGATGGTGTTGGGCGATAGTGTCGTATTCGTCGCCGTGCACCACCAAAAAGCGCCGGCCTTGGGCGGTAGTGTGAATATCCGATTGTTTAATCAAAATGTCGCCGAACACGTAATCGGTGTAATCGCGCACGTTTTCGTCGTGATTGCCCGGTATGTAGATCACTTGGGTGCCATGCCGGGCTTTGCGCAGGATTTTCTGGATGACGGTGTTGTGGCTTCCAGGCCAGTACATTTTTTTGGACAAGGCCCAAAAGTCGATAATGTCGCCGACCAAATACAACTTGTGGCTGTCGTTGTGCTTCAGAAAGTCCAGCAGAGTATCGGCTTGACATTGAGTGGAGCCGATATGCAGATCGGAAATCCAAATAGTGCGGTACTGTAATTTATTCATAATTTCCAGGCGAAAGGGTATAAGGCCAAGCGGCCGGCCCGACCTTCGTCTGAAATTCTAGGGGAGCGCGATGACAGAAATATGACAAGCCTATTCTCGCGAGTTCGGTCGAGGTTGCTGCTTTTTTTGTGCGGTGGCATCGCCGATCTAAGCTTGAAAAACGGCTAGGGGAGGGAGCGTAACGACCTTGCCGCTGTCGATGCCGCAACGATGGAAGCGCCGCCGCAATCGGCAGCGCGTCAAAGTTATTCGCCCACTTTTAACAACCAGCCGCTTTCCGCGTCGCATTTGCTGAATTTGGCTTTGAGTGAAACAGAAATTCGCACAACGGTGTTTTTGATGTCTTCCGGCAGTTTGCCTTTCACCAAATAAAACGTTTCCTTGTCTTCAACGCTGAGCGGGATGGTTTGATTCTTGATCTGCACATGAATGTGGTTAGGACCATTGCTGCCGGAGGCGAAAAACGAAAACTCCGAACCGGGAGAGACTTGAGTCATGTTTTCCGGCGTTTGCCGGCTGACTTTGGCTTTAATGCAAGCTTGGTCGCCGCTACCGCCGCCATGGCCGATATGTCCTGTCGATTGTGCCCAAGCGGAACTGCATAGCAGCAAGGGTATAACGAAGCCGAATTGACGTTTGAACATTGCTTCCCTCTATCGTTTGTAATATTTATCAGTCATTCATTATAGGTGTTCGACGTTTTGCCAGCATGCGAATCTGACGTTTGTTCATTTTTTATCCGCGCCGGTAATCTTTTCCTGACCGGTTCAATCCCATTTGAATGCGGAAGGGGAGCTTGGCCGAAGGTCAGTGTTTCTTTAGGTTCGCCTGTGTTTTGCCTTGATGCCGACTTTACTTTGCGGCAGATGTTTTTACAGAGGGCAGGAGGTCGACGCGAGGGCCGGCGAGGGTGGTAAAATGCTGGAGAATAGAGGTCCGTGATAAGATACTCTTTGAATATCAAAAAGATAAAGTCGATACCTTAACTTGAATT
Organism: Methylomonas sp. HYX-M1; assembly: GCF_040741385.1. Classification (NCBI taxonomy): domain Bacteria; kingdom Pseudomonadati; phylum Pseudomonadota; class Gammaproteobacteria; order Methylococcales; family Methylococcaceae; genus Methylomonas; species Methylomonas sp. HYX-M1. The sequence continues at coordinate 3,799,548 of NZ_CP160405.1, read as the reverse complement.
TGTTTTCACCGCATTTGTGCGCGATTGCCTCCGGAGAGCGGTCACAAATGGGAGTTGACAGGCAAAAAATATCACGTATAATGACAAAAATTCCAAGCGGGAATAGCTCAGTTGGTAGAGCACAACCTTGCCAAGGTTGGGGTCGCGAGTTCGAGTCTCGTTTCCCGCTCCAGATTTGTAAAGCCGCGTGAACTCGCGGCTTTTTTGTTTGGATAACGGCTGCGTAGCAAAGTGGTTATGCACCGGCCTGCAAAGCCGTCTACACCGGTTCGATTCCGGTCGCAGCCTCCATTAGTGGATTCAACACAGTTCAACGAAGTACCTGAAACCCGCAAGCTGTAAGGCTTAGCGGGTTTTTTATTGTTCAATAGCGTTCAACGGGATACATTGAAATCCAGGGGTAACTGGGGGTAACTCCGCCCTATCCGACATTGCCTGCAGGAATGCCCATAAAAGCGACAAAGCCAAAAACGGCAAGGCCTCAAGCCATTCGAGGAAAAAGGTTTGTTTTCTACTTGGCCGTAGCCTGATTGGGCTGACGGCTTTAGTGATTCCGGATGACGCAAAGTTTAGGTTTGTTGTTCTCTCGCTTCCCGCTCCCGTTCGGTTTTAGCGAAAATGCGCAAAATATCGGTGGTGGTAACGATGCCTATCAGTTTTTCGCCTTCCACTACCGGCAACGAACCGATGCGGTTTTCCGCCATTAGGTGCGCGGCTTCGGACAGCCGGGTGGCGGGCGTTACCGTATAAACGCCTCGGTGCATGATGTGCGCGACTTTTTGCGACACCACGTGCAGTTGGCTGTTGTCCTTATTAGTCTGCACCACGTTGGAATTGCTTTTGGGACCCAGGGCTTTGTAGAGGTCTCTATCCGAAACGATGCCGATCAATTTGCCTTTTTCCAGAACCGGCAAATGACGAATTTTTTCGTAATGGATCAAAAAGAATACCCTGTCTATCAAATCGTTAGGGTCTACGGTAAACACTTTACTGGTCATTACGTCCGCGACGCGCATGTCTTTCTCCTGCGATAAGCTAGGCGCTAAGCATAGGTAATTTAAGCGCTTATCTCAAGGAAGGTCTTGCCCGGCCTGCAGCGCCAGAGCGGTCTGATACAGCATTTTTTTGCGCTGTCCGGTAATTTCCGTCGCCAGTGCCACTGCGGTTTTGATCGAGCATTCCTTGAGCAACAGCTTCAGGATGCGCAAGGCTTCGGCGCTCGAATCATCCCGGTCCGCGTCTATCGGGTTGCCGGCGACGATGACCACGAATTCGCCTTTACGCATGTTGTCGTCTTGCTGCACTTGGCGCAACACTTCGGCTAGCGGTGCTTTGATCAGAGTTTCGTGCAACTTGGTGATTTCACGGGCCAGGGCTATTTCGTGCTCGGCAGGAAAAATCGCCGCCATGTCTTCCAAAGAGGCTTGGATGCGGTGGCAGGATTCGTAAAAGGCCCAGGTAGAGGCGTCGCGCAATTTGTCGCTGAAGAATTGTTGTCTGGCCGAGGCGGTGCGCGGCAAAAAACCTTCGAAGCTGAATCGGCTTACCGGCATGCCCGAGGCCGACAGCGCGGCGATTAATGCGCATGCGCCGGGTAACGGCGATACACTGATGCCGGCTTTATGGGCTTGTTGCACCAACGGCAGGCCGGGGTCGCTGATCAACGGCGTGCCGGCGTCGGAAACCAAGCCAATCGTCAGACCGGCCAGCATTTTATCGACCAGACCCTGGGAAATCTGCGCCTCGTTATGCTGGTGCAGCGACTGCAACGGTTTGTTGATCCCGTAATGTTGCAGGAGTTGTTTGGCGTGGCGGGTATCCTCGGCGGCGATCAAGTCCACCTGTTTCAAGGTTTCTACGGCTCTCAGGCTGAAATCGGCCAAATTCCCTATCGGCGTGGCAACCACGTATAATTTCCCGCTCATCGAATTTTTGCTCCCGTCGCCATGCGTGTTTGTCGTAAGCCCAGCATTATGCCTCGCCGATTCGGCCGATGGTGGATTTTCGCCGGATTGGCCGTGACGGCCTGTTCGACCGGGCCGGCGGATAACCGCGCGCAGTTCGAGCTTAAAGCCAAGCCTGCCGCACCAAGGCTGTCGCAGCCGGATGCTCCGGTTAAAAGTTACGGTTTGGCGGACGGACAGGCGTTCGAACGGCTGCTGAACGCCGACGCCTTGCTGCAAGCAGGCGACATCGACGCGGCGCAAAAACAGCTGGATTTATTGCGCCAAGCCGAATTGTCCCCTGAACAGCGCGGCAAATACACCGTGTTGGCGGCGCAAATCGATTTGAGCATGGGCGACGCGGAGCAAGCCCTGTATCGCTTGAAAACGGTAAGGCCGCTTTTGCTGGAGGAGGCCGATAGGATTTCCTACTACCGGTCGCTGGCTTTCGGCTATTCATTGACCGGCAACGTGCTGCAAGCGGTCAGCAGCCGCATTCGGTTGGGCAATTTGTTGCGCGAGCCTAAACAGCAGCAGGATAACGTGCGCGCTATCGTCGAAACCCTGGCTAGCTTGCCGGACGACGAGGCGGCCGTTGCGCCGGAATTGTCGGCCGAATTGCAGGGCTGGATGGCGCTGGCCAAAATTTTAAAGTTAAGTCGGCAAACCGGCACGGATAGTGCTGCGGCGATTAATCAGTGGCGCGCGGATTATCCGGGCCATGCGGCTAACGCCGAATTCTTGCAAGCGTATCTGACTAGCCCGCCGACGGTAACGCCGGCCGATTCCGCCAGCGGCCATGAACCGCTTGCGCCGGTCGCCATTCCGGCCATTGCGGTATTGTTGCCGACCTCGGGGCCTTACGCGCCGGCCGGCAAAGCGATTAAAGAAGGCATGCTGGCGGCTTACCGGGCCGAAATTGTCGGCGGTGCCACCGCAGTGCCGTTAAAGTTTTACGACAGTGGACAAGAGGACGTGGTGCAGCTCTATCGGCAAGCGGTGACGGACGGCGCCAAGCACGTGGTGGGGCCGTTAGTCAAAGAGCAAATCGAAACCCTGGCCGCTAATGCGGAGCTTAGCGTTCCGGTGTTGGCCTTGAATCATGTCGATAATTTGCAGCACGACAATTTGTATCAATTCGGCTTGAGTCCGATAGACGAAGCGCAAGCCGTAGCGCGCAAGGCCCGCCGCGACGGAAAGCAGCGGGTGCTGATTCTGGTGCCGAATACCGGTCAGGGCCAGCGTGTCGGCAATTACCTGACCGCGGCTTGGCAAGCGCAAGGCGGCACGGTCGCCGGCATGCAGAGTTACGATCCGCGCCTACACGATATAGGCGCGGTATTGGAGCGTTTGCTGGAGACGGTAAACCATCCCGGAGCGCTGCAAGGCGTCGAGGCGCTGTTATTGAGCGCCAACGCCGACGCGGCCCGCGAATTGGCGGTGCAGCTCAAATACCGTCAAGCCGGCGGTTTTACGGTGTATGCAATGCCCACTATTTACAGTGGCAGGCCGGACCCGGGCAAAGACGCCGAATTGGGGGCTTTCGATTTTTGCGACATCCCTTGGCTGTTCGATAACTATTATCAAGGCCCGGTGAGCCGCGCTAGCTTGCAAAGTCATTTGCAAGGTCTGTCGGACGGTCTGGACCGATTGGCCGCGTTAGGAGTGGATGCATATTATCTGTTAAACCTTTTGCCGCAATTGGCGGTACAGCCCTATGCCGGGGCAACCGGAAAACTGGGTTTGAATGCCGAAAACCGGGTTACTCGCACCTTGGTGTGCGCGCAATTCACCGGCGGCGTGCCGGTGCCCAACGGGTACGCGGATTGATGTTCGGCCGTTCCAAAGCCGCGCATCTGGGCAAGGGCGAGCAGGCCGAGCGGCAAGCGGAGCACTATCTAACCCGTCATGGGCTGCGTTTGGAATGCAGCAATTTTCGTTGCAAATTCGGCGAGCTGGATTTGGTGATGCGCGACGGCTCGGCCTTGGTGGTGGTGGAGGTCCGGTTTCGCCAATCCGACGATTTCGGCGGCGCCTTGGCCAGCGTGACCCGACAAAAACAGGCCCGCATCGTCGCGGCTACCCAGCACTATGTCATAATCAACCGCCTGGATCAGGCCGCCATACGCTTCGATGTCGTGGCGATATCCGGTGACGGCCGCATCCAGTGGATTAAAAACGCATTTCAAACCTGAATCTATGAGTCTACAAGATCGCATCATCAATCATTTTTCCGACAGTATCCAAACCAAGCAAGATGCGATGGCGAGTTTGTGCGAGTTGATCGAATTCGCCTCGCAAAAAATCGTCGAAGCCTTGGTCAACGATAAAAAAGTGCTGACTTGCGGCAACGGCGGCTCCGCCGGCGATGCCCAGCATTTTTCCTCGGAAATGTTGAATCGTTTCGAGCGCGAGCGGCCGGGATTGCCGGCGATAGCCTTGAGTACCGATACCTCGACCATCACCTCGATCGCCAACGATTACCATTACGACGACATTTTCGCCAAGCAATTGCGGGCCTTGGGTCAAGCCGGCGACATTTTGTTGGCCTATACCACCAGCGGCAATTCCGGCAATATTTTGAAAGCCGTTAAAGCGGCGCACGAGCGCGATATGACGGTGATTGCGCTGAGCGGCAAGGACGGCGGCGCTTTGGCCGGCTTGCTGAACGAAGCGGATATCGAAATTCGGGTGCCGTCCGGTTCTACCGCCCGAATTCAAGAAGTGCATTTATTGATTTCGCATTGTTTGTGCGATTTGATAGATCACCAATTGTTCGGCGGCTAAACGCATTGCGGCAATTGCCGCGGCTGGAGCGAGAAACTGCGTGATATGACATAGTTAAGCGGGGCTGTTGTGTCGCCCGGTTTGATAATGCTTTGAAACAAAAAAGGAGTTTATACTGGCGCGATCCGTGCTTAAATTACCCGAGCACGTCGCCGGTTCTACAGGACGTTTTTCTTTTCCGCCTATTACTTACATTGAAATTTCATGACTACAGCAAAAATTCAGCGGTCGTTACTCGTCGCCGCGAGCGTGGCTTTAGCGGCTTGCGCCAGCGATACTCACAAGGTCGCTTCCGAAGACGGCAAAGCCGGCGGTGCTTGTCTGGCGACGTCGGCCAATCCCGAACGTTATGCGGCAATCGTTAACGGCTGCGGCATCGCTAAATCCGGTTTAAGCCCGGCGGGTCATCGCAACGGCTCCGGTCCCGAAGTCGAAGCCAAATTATTGGAAGAGCAAATCGGCCGGGAGTTGATACGCCAAGAATTCGTGAGCCAACCCTTGCCTGCCGACCCGGAGTTACGGGACAAATTGGACAGCGCTTTGCGCGTTGCTTATTCGCAGGTGGCGTCCGAGTATTTCGTAAAATCGGTCAACATCAGCGACGACGAGCTGCGCCAAGCCTACGAGCAGAAGAAGCGCGAAACCGACGCGCCGATGCAATACAAGGTCAGGCACATCTTGCTGGATAGCGAAAAAGCCGCCCAGGCCGCTATCGGCAAGCTGAACAAAGGCGAAAGTTTCGAAAAATTGGCCAAAAAACTGTCCACCGATAAGGGCAGTCAGGAAAGCGGCGGCGATTTGGGCTGGATTTCGCCCGGAGAAACGGTGCCGGAATTTTCTGCGGCCGTCGAACAGCTCAAGAATGGCGAAACCAGCGCGCAGCCGGTTAAAAGCCAGTTCGGCTGGCATGTGATATTGCGGGAAGATTCCAAACAACAAGAGTTTCCGCCGTTTGAATCCATTAAAGACCGATTGTTGGCGTTTTTGCGCATGGAAAAATTTCAAAAACACGTCGAACAATTGAAGAGCCAAGCCAAAATCGACAAAATTTCGGGCGGTAAAAGCCAGCCGGCCGAGGCAGGCAAGTAATAACAGGCCAACCGGGCTTAATTCCCGTAACAAGCGGTATTTGCAGTACAATGCCGGACTTTTAGCGGGTGGCCCAAGGGTTTTCGCCGGTTTGTCGCAATCCATTTTTCGTAGTTTCAATGACGTCCATTCCCTTGCTCGAAGCGCGCGATTTAGCCTGCGTGCGCGACGAGCGCGTGTTGTTTTCCGAACTGAATTTTAGCGTCGGCGCCGGCCAGGTTTTATTGATCGAAGGTCCGAACGGCAGCGGCAAAACCTCGCTGTTGCGAATTTTGACCGGTTTGCGTGCGCCCGACGACGGCGAATTGCTGTGGGAAGGCGTGGATGTGTTGCAACTTGCGGCGCAGTTTTATCAAGACGTGGCCTATGTCGGGCATATGAACGGCAATAAAGAAGATTTGAGCGTGGCCGAGAATTTGCGCTTTGCACAAAAACTGGCGGTGCCGACTTTAGGCATAGACGATAGTCTGGCCAAAGTGGGTTTACAGGGTTATCAGGACACGCCGTTGCGCTATTTATCCGCCGGTCAGCGCCGGCGTTTGGCCTTGGCCCGCTTGCTGTGTACCCGCAAACGTCTGTGGATTTTGGATGAACCTTTTACGTCGTTGGATAGAGCCAGTATCCGCTTGTTCGAGGGCTACATCGAACAGCACGCGCAGCAAGGCGGCATCGCGGTGTTGACTTCGCATCACGACGTAGCGTTGCCGGCCAGTATGCTGCAAACCATCGAACTGCAATCATGAATACCGTTTCCAGTTTCGCGGCTTTTTCGGCGGTAGTGCACCGCGATTTATTATTGGCTTACCGGCATCGGGCCGAGTTGTTGAACCCTTTGGCATTCTTTGTATTGGTAGTGACGCTGTTCCCGTTGGGTGTCGGCGCCGAAATGGCTTTGCTGAAACGCATTGCCCCCGGAGTGATTTGGGTGGCGGCCTTGTTGGCGTCGCTATTGTCTCTGGATACCTTGTTCAAATCCGATTTCGAAGACGGCAGCTTGGAGTTATTGGTGATGACTCCGCATCCCTTGTCGCTGCTGGTGCTGGCCAAGGTAACCGCGCATTGGCTGTTGTCCGGGGCGCCGTTGTCGCTAATGGCGCCGTTGTTGGCGGTGATGTTCGGATTGCAGGGCGACGTGATCGGCATTTTGTTGTTTACCTTGTTGCTGGGAACGCCGGTGTTGAGCCTGATCGGCGCGATTGCCGTTGCCCTGACGGTCGGCTTGCGCAAAGGCGGGGTACTATTGGCGATATTGGTATTGCCCTTGTACGTGCCGGTGCTGATTTTCGCCAGCGGTGCGGTAGATGCGGCAATGGCCGGATTTCCGGTCAGCGGTCAGCTGTACATGATGGCCGCGTTGTTGGTCGGGGCCTTGACATTGACCCCGTGGCCAACCGCCGCCGCGTTGAAAATGAGTTTGGCTTAGCCGTCAGCGATTCTTAATTGATAAAAAACCATCGGTCGAATTTTATGATCATGCGATTTTTGCATAAATTCTCTTCCCCGCCTTATTTCTACGCTATCAGCGGCCGGATGCTGCCGTGGCTGAGCGCGTTATTGCTGGGATTGTTGGCTTACGGCCTGTACGGCGGTTTGGTGTTGGCGCCGGCGGATTACCAACAGGGCGATAGCTTTCGCATCATTTACGTACACGTGCCGGCGGCCTGGATGTCCTTGTTCATTTACATGGTGATGGCGGTCAGCGGCGCGATTGCCTTGGTTTGGCGGATCAAGCTGGCGGAAATCGTGGCGATCAGCAGCGCGCCGATAGGCGCCGGTTTTACGTTTTTGGCCTTGGCGACCGGCTCTTTGTGGGGCAAGCCGATGTGGGGCGCTTGGTGGGTGTGGGACGCCCGGCTGACCTCGGAGTTGATCCTGCTGTTTTTGTACTTGGGCGTGATAGGCTTGTACGGCGCTATCGAAGACAAACGGGCCGCGTCCCGCGCGGTGGCGATTCTGGCCTTGGTCGGCGTCGTCAACATCCCCATCATTCACTATTCGGTGGAATGGTGGAATACCTTGCATCAAGGGCCGACCGTGACCAAATTCGACAAACCGTCCATTCACGTCGACATGTTGATTCCGCTTTTGGCTATGGCCGTGGCTTTCAAAGTCTATTACGCCATTGCGTTATTGATACGCTGCCGCAACGAGTTGCTGTTGCGCGAGCAGAGCAACCGCTGGGTGGACGAAATATTGGAACAACGATGAGCGAATTTCTGTACATGGGCGGTTACGCCTTTTACGTGTGGACGTCCTACGGCATCGCTGCGGCGGTGCTGTTGTTCGGGGTGTTGAAGCCTTTACGGCAACACAAACAAATAGTGCGCGGTTTGCTGCTCAAGCGGCAGCGCATGACTAAGAGGTCTCCGTCATGATCAATATGAAACCGCACCGCCGTAATCGGCTGGGTTTGATTTTTCTGATGATTGCCGGTGTCGGTACCGCAGCCTGGTTCGGCTTGCGTGCCTTCAACGAGAATCTGATGTTCTTTTTTTCGCCGACCGAAGTGGTGGACGGCAAAGCCCCGCAAGACCATTTGTTCCGCCTGGGCGGCATGGTGGTCAAGGGTAGCGTGCAGCGTCCCGGCGACGGCTTGACGGTTAAATTCGTATTGACCGACATGGCCAAGGAAGTGCCGGTGGAATACACCGGGATATTGCCGGATTTGTTCCGCGAAGGCCAAGGCATAGTCGCTAACGGCAAACTCAACCCTGCCGGGGTGTTCGTCGCCCAGGAAGTGTTGGCCAAGCACGACGAGAATTACATGCCGCCGGAAGTGGCGGGAAGCCTGAAAGTCGCCGCCAAACCGCAAGAGGTGCAGCCATGATTACCCCGGAAGTCGGACATTTTTCCCTGATTTTAGGTTTGGTGCTGGCTACGGTGCTGGCCGTGGTGCCTTTGGTTGGCGTCAAGCGCGGCGTCGGTGCCTGGATAGCCTTGGCCAGGCCGCTGGCGGTAGGCCAATTTCTGTTTGTATTCATCGCCTATTTCTGCTTGACCCACGCCTTCATTACCCACGATTTTTCCGTCGCCTACGTGGCGGAAAACTCCAACTCCCAGTTGCCTTACATGTATCTGATTTCCGGCGTCTGGGGCTCGCACGAAGGTTCGCTGCTGCTGTGGATCCTGATCCTGTCGCTGTGGACCATGGCGGTGGCCTTGTTGAGCAAAAGCTTGCCCATCGATTTGACCGCGCGGGTACTGTCGGTGATGGGCGGGGTGGCGGTGGGTTTCCTGCTGTTCATTCTGCTGACGTCCAATCCGTTCTTGCGTGTGTTCCCGATTCCTCCCGAAGGCCGCGACTTGAACCCCTTGCTGCAAGACCCCGGCATGGCCATCCATCCGCCGATGTTGTACATGGGCTACGTCGGCTTTTCGGTGGCGTTCGCGTTTGCCATCGCCGCGCTGATGAACGGCAAGCTGGATACCGCCTGGGCGCGCTGGACCCGGCCCTGGACTACCACCGCCTGGCTGTTTTTGACCTTGGGCATTACCTTGGGCAGCTGGTGGGCCTATTACGAACTGGGCTGGGGCGGCTGGTGGTTTTGGGATCCGGTGGAAAACGCGTCTTTCATGCCGTGGCTGGTCGGTACCGCGCTGGTGCATTCCTTGGCGGTAACCGAAAAACGTGGCTTGTTCAAGAACTGGACCATCTTGTTGGCGGTATTCGCTTTTTCGTTGAGCCTGCTCGGTACCTTTTTGGTCCGTTCCGGGGTGTTGACCTCGGTACATGCCTTCGCGGCCGATCCGACCCGCGGGATATTCGTACTGGCGTTTCTGGGCGTGGTGGTCGGCGGCTCCTTGCTGCTGTTTGCCTTGCGCGGCCCGCAAATTCATAGCGAAACCAGCTTCGAACTACTGTCGCGCGATGCCATGCTGTTGGTCAACAATGTGTTGCTGGTATCGGCGGCGGTGACCATTTTGCTGGGCACTTTATACCCCTTGATCATAGATGCCCTGGGCCTGGGCAAAATTTCGGTCGGACCGCCGTATTTCAATAGCGTATTCATCCCGCTGACCGCGCCGCTGGCGGCCTTGGTCGGGGTCGGTTCGTTGATGCGCTGGCGGCAGGACAACCTGCCGCGCTTGTACGAATTGCTGCGTTGGCCTTTGCTATGCAGCTTGGTGGCCGGCGTGCTGCTGGCCTTATTGCCGCAGGCATTCAGCTGGGGGGCTTTAATCGCCTTGACCTTGGCGGTATGGGTGGCGGCCACTGCGGTGTACGGCATCCATTTGCGCTTGCGCAGCAAAGACGATAAATGGCAGGCCTTGCGCGACATTTCCCTGAGCATCTGGGCGATGACCGTCGCCCATTTCGGCATTGCCGTGTTCATCGTCGGCATCAGCTTGACCTCGATTTATTCGCAAGAAAAAGACGTGCGTTTGGCGCCGGGCGAAACGTTGCACTTGGCCGGCTTCGACTTTTTGTTCCACGGGGTCAAGAAAACCGCCGGGGTCAACTACGACGCCAGCCAAGGCCACGTCAGCGTCAGCCGAGAGGGCGAAAGTGTGGCCGAATTGTATCCGCAAAAACGGGTTTACCGCGCCCAAGGCATGCCGATGACCGAAGCCGGAATCGACGTAGGCTTGAGCCGCGATTTGTTCGTGGCCTTGGGCGAGCCTTTGGGCAAAGACGGCGCTTGGGCGGTGCGGGTGTATTACAAACCGTTCGTGCGCTGGATTTGGCTGGGCGGCTTGTTTATGGCCGGCGGCGGCTTGTTGGCGGTGATGGACAAACGCTACCGCAACGAAGCGCGGGTGAAACGCAGTAAAGCGGCCGGCGCCGCATTACCTAGCCGGGCATAAAGGGGGATAAATGCGAAATTGGTTGCCGTTGGCCATCTTTGCGGTGTTGGTGGTGTTTTTAGGCATAGGTCTGAGTTTGAATCCGCGCGAAGTGCCTTCGCCGCTGATCGGCAAGCCGGCCCCGGCTTTCGAGGTAGCGCAACTGCATCAGCCCGGGCAAAGTTTCAAGCCGGCCGACATGTTGGGCAAAGTCTGGCTGTTGAACGTCTGGGCGTCCTGGTGCGTATCCTGCCGCGAGGAGCATGCGGTATTGAACGAATTCGCCAAAACCGGCTTGCTGCCCATCGTAGGCCTTAACTACAAAGACGAGCCGACCGACGCCCGCCAATGGCTGGCCAAGTTGGGCAATCCTTACCATTTGAGCGTGATGGATCGCGAAGGCAAAGTCGGCCTGGACTGGGGCGTATACGGGGTGCCGGAAACTTTCGTCATCGACAAAAAAGGCGTGGTACGGCATAAGCACATCGGACCGGTGGACATGCCGTCCTTGCAACAGCGCTTGATACCGTTGATACAGCAATTGAACGCGGAGACCGGCCAATGAAACGTTTAGGCTTAATCTTGGTGCTGGTGGTTTCGGCCGCCGCGGCCGAAACCAAGGTGTTTGAATTTCAGGATCCTTTATTGGAGCAGCGTTACCAAAACCTGACCGAACAATTGCGTTGTTTGGTGTGCCAAAACCAGAACATCGCCGATTCGCACGCGGAGCTGGCGCAAGACTTGCGGGACAAGGTGTACGAGCTGTTGAACAAAGGTCAAAGCGACCAGGAAATCATCGGCTATATGACCGACCGTTACGGCGATTTCGTGCTGTACCGGCCGCCGTTCAAATTCAAAACCCTGTTGCTGTGGTTGGGGCCGCTGCTGGCGGTGTTGCTGGGTTTGTTCGCATTTTGGCGGGTATTGCGCGGCGGTCGCCAGTCGGTGCAAGACGTCAAGGAACACGATCTAGCGGAAATCCGCAATTTATTGGATAAAGAGTAAGCCATGTTCGAATTTGGATTGTATGCGCTGATTTTGCTGTTGATGGCCTTGGGTTTCATTGTCGTGCCGATGTTGCTGAGTAAAACCGTGGTGCGTCAGACCGACGACGAAACCAACATCCAGTTGGCGCAAACCAAGTTGAAGGAACTGAAGGCCGAATTGGCGGCCGGCAATATCAGCCAAATCCAGTTCTCCACCGCCAAGCACGAATTGGAAGTGGGCTTGTTCCACGACCTACACGACGGCGGTTCGCTGGCTCAACCGGGCGGCAACGGACGTTGGTTGGCGCTGCCTCTGGCATTTGCCGTACCGGTCGCCGCGTTGGCGCTGTACGCGCAATTGGGCGATTTTCGCGCCTTCGACCCGAACGCGGCCCGGCCGGTGCAAACCGAGCTCAGCCGCGAGGAACAAATCGAGCAAATGGTCAACGGCCTGGCGCAGCGTTTGGAGAAGCAGCCGAACGATTTGCAAGGCTGGATCATGTTGGGCCGTTCGTACAAAGCGATGAAGCGCTACCCGGACGCAGTGGGCGCATTGCGTAAAGCCTTGGCCTTGCAGCCGGATAACCCCGATTTGATGTTGCAATTGGCCGACGCCGCGGCGATGACCAATAACGGCAGCTTGCAGGGCGAGCCTAATCAGTTGATCGAACGCGCCTTGCAGCTGAAACCCGATAACGAGATGGGCATGTGGTTGCTTGGCCTGAGTAAGGCCGAAGCCGGTCGGTACGACCCGGCTATCGCGATTTGGCGCAAACTGCAGCAACGCTATCAGCCCGGCGATAAAGATTATCAGGAAGTACAGCAACTAATAGATACCGCGTTGAAGCGGGCCGGACGCGAAGCGGAAATCGGCGCGACGCCGGCTCCGGCCGCACCAACCGCCGCTGTTGCCGCCAAGGCCGGCAGCAGCGTCAACGTCGAAGTCAGCCTGGATCCGCGTTACCAGCCCTTGGTCAACGATGGCGACAGCGTGATGATTTACGTCAAGGCCGCCAACGGACCGAAAATGCCGCTGGCCGCGGTCAAGCGGCAAGTCAAGGATTTGCCGCTGAAAATTACCTTGGACGACAGTATGGCGATGATGCCCAACATGACGGTGTCGACGTTCGAGGATTTGCAGGTTACCGCCCGCGTCAGCCGTAGCGGCAATGCCATGCCGCAGGCCGGCGAGCCTATCGGCAGCGTTGCCGTCAAGGGCGAGCAGCGCAATGCGGTTACGGTGGTGATAAACGACCAAGTGCGCTAGGGTTTTGGCGCGCGAGCCTAGGTTCGGGCGGAACAATGTCGGGTTGGCAGTTCTGGATCGACAGAGGCGGCACTTTTACCGACATCGTCGCGCGCGCGCCGGACGGGCGCTTGCTCTGCCGCAAATTGTTGTCCGAAAATCCCGAGCGTTATCGAGACGCGGCCTTGCAAGGCATACGCGACATTTTGCAGCTGCCGCCGAGCGCCGCATTGGCCCCGCATATCGGCAGCGTGAAAATGGGTACCACGGTCGGTACCAACGCCTTGCTGGAGCGCAAAGGCGAGCCCTTGGTTCTGGTGGTGAACCAGGGTTTTAAGGATTGTTTGCGCATCGGCTACCAAAACCGGCCGGACATATTCGCGCTGCACATCCGCCGGCCGGAGCAACTGTATCGCGCCGTAGTGGAAATCGGCGCCAGAATCGGCGCCGACGGCCGGGAAATACGCCCCTTCGATTCGGCTCGGGCGCGCCGGCAGTTAGCCGAGTTATACGCGCAGGGCTATCGGGCCGTCGCAATCGCCCTGATGCACGCATGGCGCTATCCGTCGCACGAAGTGCAACTGGCCGAACTCGCCGCCGAAATCGGTTACCGCCAAATTTCCCTGTCTCATCGGGTCAGCCCGCTGCCCAGACTGGTCGGCCGGGCCGATACCGCTGTGGTCGACGCTTACCTGTCGCCGATTTTGCGCCGCTACGTCGAGCAAGTGACCAGCGGCTTGACCAACGGCGGCCGTTCCAGCCGTTTGTTGTTCATGCAATCCAACGGCGGCTTGGTTGCAGCCGATTTATTTCAAGGCAAGGACTGTATTTTGTCCGGGCCGGCCGGCGGCATCGTCGGGGCGGCGGCGGTGGCGGAACGGGCCGGGCTGGCTAAAATCATCGCGTTCGACATGGGCGGAACCTCGACCGACGTCGCACATTACGCCGGCGAGTTGGAGCGCAGTTTCGACACCGAAGTGGCCGGGGTCAGAATTCGCACGCCGATGATGGCGATCCACACCGTGGCGGCCGGCGGTGGCTCGGTCTTGCATTTCGACGGCTTCCGCTACCGGGTTGGGCCTGATTCGGCCGGTGCCGATCCCGGTCCGGCCTGTTATCGGCGCGGCGGACCGCTGACCGTGACCGACGCCAATTTGCTACTGGGCAAATTACCGGGTTTTCCGGCCGTATTCGGCCCGCGCGGCGATCAAGGACCGGACCTGCAGCGGGTGTGCGTCCTATTTGCCGAGCTGGCGCAGCGCATAGGCCAGGCCTGCGGCGAGCCGCGCAGCCCGGAACAAGTCGCCGCCGGTTTTTTGGCGGTCGCGATCGAAAACATGGCCGAAGCGATCAAGCAAATCTCGGTACAAAAAGGTTACCACTTGGCCGACTACGCCTTGTGCTGCTACGGGGCGGCCGGCGCTCAACACGCTTGTCTGCTGGCCGAGCAATTGGGCATGCGCACAGTGTTGCTGCATCCTTTGGCGGGGGTGTTGTCGGCTTACGGCATGGGCTTGGCGCAATTTCGGGTGTTGCGGCAACGTGGTGTGGAGCGGCATTTGGACGGCGTCAGCGCCGCCGAGCTTGACGAATGGTGGGGCGAACTACTGGCGCAAGCGGCCGCGGAATTGAGCGCGCAAGGTGTAGCCGCGCCGACGATTCGCAGCCGCCGCCAATTGGTCGTGCGCTATCAAGGCACGGATACCTCGCTGGCACTGGACGCCGACCAACCGGGCCAGCTGACCGAGCGTTTCGCGGCCGCCTATCGGCAGCAATTCGGTTTTTGCTACGCGGACCGGCCGCTGCTGTTGTCGGCTGTGTATCTGGAATGCAGCGCCGGCGACGCGCCGGACCTGGATTGCGGCTTTCAGGCTGCCGCCGGACCGGTGCGCGCCGAAAGGATCGACCGCATGTTCAGCCGCGGCGCCTGGCGGGAAACGCCGATTTACCGGCGGGAAGCCTTGCCGAGCGGAGCGGTGCTGGACGGCCCGGCCATCGTGCTGGAATCGACCTCTACCATAGTGGTCGAGCCCGGTTGGCAAGCGCAAGTCGCGGCAAATGCCGATTTGTTGTTGCAGCGCCGCGAAATCGGCATCGAGGCGGCGATGCCCGGCGCGGCTGCGGACCCGGTTTGGCTGGAAATTTTCAACAAGCGCTTTGTCTCGGTCGCCGAACAAATGGGCTTTGTGCTGCAAAACACCGCGCATTCGGTCAACATCAAGGAGCGGCTGGATTTTTCCTGTGCCGTGTTCGACCCCACCGGGCAATTGATTGCCAACGCGCCGCATATCCCGGTGCACTTGGGTTCGATGGGCGCCGCCGTTGCCGCCCTGTTGGCCCGGGCCGACCTGGTCATGCAAGCGGGCGACGCCTATTTGCTTAATTCGCCCTACGCCGGCGGCACGCATTTGCCGGATATTACCGTGGTCAGTCCGGTATTCGACCCACCAGGCAACCGGCTGTTGTTTCTGGTTGCGTCGCGTGGTCACCATGCCGACGTCGGCGGTATTTCCCCGGGCTCGATGCCGGCCGCCAGTCGCCACATCAGCGAAGAAGGCGTGCTCAGCGCCGGCTTGAAAATCGTGCAAGCCGGGCAGTTTCTGGAGCGGGCGGTTGTGCAATGGCTGCAAGATCACCCGTATCCGGCTCGCAATCCGCAGCAAAATATCGCCGATTTGCAGGCGCAAATCGCCGCCAACCACAAAGGCGCCAACGAATTACTGGCCTTGGTCGCACAGGATTCCTTGCCGGTGGTAGCCGCGTACATGCGGCACGTGCAAGATCACGCCGAGGCTTGCGTGCGCCGTTTGTTGCCCGGTCTGGCGGACGGCTATTTCGAATATCCCATGGACCAAGGCGGGCGGATCGCGGTGCGCATCACGGTGGACCGGCGGCGCAGCCAAGCGGAAATCGATTTCAGCGGCACCTCGCCGCAACTGGACGGCAACTTCAATGCCCCCGCCGCAGTGTGTCAAGCCGCGGTGATGTACGTGTTCCGCACCTTGTTGCAAGACGACATTCCGCTCAACGCCGGCTGTTTGAAACCCTTAACCATCGTTATCCCCGAGGGCTGTTTGCTGAATCCGCGCTACCCCGCCGCGGTGGTGGCCGGCAACGTCGAGACCTCGCAATACGTGGTGGACGCCTTGTACGGCGCGTTGGGGGTGCTGGCCGGCTCGCAAGGCACGATGAACAATCTGACGTTCGGCAACCGGGATTACCAATATTACGAGACCATCTGCGGCGGAGCCGGGGCCGGCAACGGTTTTGCCGGGGCGGATGCGGTGCATACCCACATGACCAATTCGCGCATCACCGACCCGGAAATTCTGGAACAACGTTTTCCGGTGTTGTTGCACGAATTCTCGGTACGCGACGGCAGCGGAGGGGCCGGGCGCTATCGTGGCGGCTGCGGCACGCTCCGGCATATCGAATTTCTGCAAGCGATGTCGGTCGGCATCCTGTCCAGCCATCGCCGCCTGCCGCCGTTCGGCCTGGCTGGGGGCAGTCCCGGTCAAATCGGCCGTAACCGCTTGTTGCACAAGGACGGCAGCGAAGACGTCCTGCCGGCTTGCGCGCAGCTTGCTGTTGAGGCCGGCGACGCCATCCTGATCGAAACCCCGGGCGGGGGCGGGTTCGGAGCGGCCGATTAGTTCGACCGATGGGTTAAGGCATGAGCGAATTATCCCCCCAGCGATACGACCTCAAGTGGCCGATTGCG
The DNA here is from genome assembly GCF_040741385.1 of Methylomonas sp. HYX-M1. Taxonomy (NCBI): domain Bacteria; kingdom Pseudomonadati; phylum Pseudomonadota; class Gammaproteobacteria; order Methylococcales; family Methylococcaceae; genus Methylomonas; species Methylomonas sp. HYX-M1. Next base: position 3,782,991 of record NZ_CP160405.1, on the reverse strand, counting down.
TCTGCAAACAGCGCGGATCGTCGTGCTGCGGATTGTTGACCCAGTTGCTTACCGCGGTGGCTTGCAGGTCGGGGTAGATGCCGGCGTTCAATAACGCGAAAGCGGTATCCGGCGGGGTGGCTTTATCCAGCCAGATACCGTAGTCGGCGGGGTTCAGGATGGCCGGCATGCGTTGGTGGATCTCGGTCATACAGCCCGTGGCGGCCATGGTGATGATGGTGCAGGAATAGAGGGTTTCGGTTTGTTGCTGCCATTGTTCCCATAAGCCGGCGAACGCCAATACACCGTGGTCCGCTTTGTGGATGTGGTAAGCCTGTTTGGCGGCGTCCTGTTGGTGCCATTCGTAGAATCCGGTGGCCGGTATCAGGCAGCGCCTGTGTCTGAAGGCGGCGCGAAACGAGGGTTTTTCCCGTACCGATTCCATGCGGGCATTGATCAAATGGCCGCTGTTTTTCTTGTCTTTGGCCCACGAAGGTACCAAGCCCCAGAACAGATTCACCGATTTGCGCGAGCCGTCCTCCAACTGGACGATGTTCAATATTTTGCGGCCCGGCGTGATGTTGTAGCTGGGTTGGTATTTCGGGGTACGCTGCAATAAGAAATGTTCGACGATGGTTTGCGCATTTGCGGTTAAATCGAAACGTCCACACATAGTCGTTCTCCCAATCGGCCCGTCCGACATCATAACCTTGCAGCATGGTGCCGGGCCAACTGCCGCTGAGGTTTCAAACGTTGCCGCTGGTCATCGGGGCTGAATTACGTCGTTCGAATACTGGGCTACAGTTATTCAGGTTTTGCGCGGCAACCAAGCCGCAGAGCCACAATCGCGAAGCCTTCGCGGCTTTTTTTAACGAACTGCACCGAATTCGTTCGTCGTGCTCAACCCGATGACTATGACTGAGAATAAAGTACCCACTGCCGCCATAAGCGTTCTGCTGTTCGTGTGCGCGTTGATTTTACGCATCAGTTACGTGTATTCGATGGAAATCGATTTCCCGTTCCGGGCCGACGCCGGCAAGTACCTGCGTCTGGCCTTGAATTTGGCCTTTAACCATAGTTATTCGTTGGCGGAACAGGCCCCGTTCACTCCGTCCACTTATATTTCCCCGGGATACCCCCTGTTTTTGGCGGCCGTGTTGCGTTTGACCGGCGAGATTCCGCAGTTTTACAGCACGGTGCTGTTGATTCAAGCCTTGCTATCCAGTCTGACCGTACTGCTGACTTTTCATCTGGTGTTGCGCTTGACCCACGTTTGGGCGGCATTTTTGGGCGCGTTGTGGGTGGCAATTTCGCCGCAGTTGATTATCGGCAGCGGCTACGTGCTGACCGAAACCCTGTCCGGCTTTCTGATTGTTTTGTCGGTGACCGTTTACCTGTTAGGCTGGGATAAACGGCATTGGCTCTGGTTCGCCCTGAGCGGAGCGATGTTCGCCTGCGCGGCTTTGGTCAGGCCGGCTATTTTGTTGTTTCCACCGCTGTTGTGCTTGGCATCGTTGCTGTCGAAGCAGCAGGTTAAACGGCATGCGGCGCTGCTGGTGGCGCTGGTTTCGGTCTGGGCGCCTTGGCAAATCTGGCAGTCGGACAATCGCCAACCCGACGAGGTCAATCTGGCGGCGGCGGCTTTCGCGCTGGGCGGCTACCCGGATTTGACCTTCAAAACCCCGGAATTACGCGGTTATCCGTATCGGGAAGACCCGCAATACGAGGCGATGACTAAAAGTTTGGCCAACGCGGCGTCGGTGATCTGGGCGCGGGCCTTGCAACAGCCGTGGCGTTACGCGAGTTGGTATCTGTTCGGCAAGCCGTGGCAGTATTGGCAAGCGGAAGAAGTGGCCGGGGCCGGTGGCCCTTATGTCTATGAGGTGGCGTCGTCGGTGTATACCCGACAGCCGTTGCCGGCCTTTACCTTGAACATGATGATGGCGATTCATCCGTTGTTGATTGCCTTGGGCGGATTGGCATGCGTTGGGTATCTGGCGGATTGGCGCGCGCGACCTAGTATTTGCGCCAATGACCCGGCAGCGCTGGTTTGCGTCGCCTTGCTGGCTTATTTCACGGCCCTGCACAGTGTATTGGCGCCGCTGCCGCGTTATGCGTTTCCGGTGTATCCGATCGCCTACGGACTGGCCGCGGCGGGAGCGGCCCGCTTGCTGGTCGCGGCAAAAGCCAAGTGGCTGCCATGAAGGCTTCCGCCGCTTTGATGTGTTTGAGCGTGACTTTGGCCCTGGCCGCCGGGCAAGTGCTGTTCAAACAAGGTGCTCTGCAAATTAGCGGTGCGGGATTTTGGGAACGTTTGATTCAGGCGTTGACTAACGTTTATCTGCTGGCCGGGCTGGCGCTGTATGCGCTGACGACGATGGCATGGGTGTGGGTGTTGACCCAGGTACCGCTGAGCCGGGCATATCCGTTTACCGCTCTGGCTTTCGTCATCGTGCCGGTGGCGGCGCATTATCTGTTCGGCGAAGCGTGGCATCTGCAGCTACTGATCGGTTCGCTGCTGATCGTCGCCGGCATTATCGTGATCGGGAGTGCTTGAATGCGGATCGCAGTCGTTATTCCTTGTTACCGGACCGGGGATGCCGTGTTGTCGGTGTTGGGGCGCATCGACGTACAAGTGGCTGCAATCTACGTCGTCGACGACGCCTGTCCGCAGCATACCGGCGACAGAGTCGAGCAGGTGTGCATCGATCCCAGGATAAAGGTGCTGCGGCACGAACAAAACCAAGGGGTAGGCGGGGCGGTGGTGACCGGGATTCGGGCGGCGCTGGCGGACGGAGCGGACATCATCGTCAAGATAGACGGCGACGGGCAAATGGATCCGGGCTTGATCGGCAAATTCGTCGAACCGATCCGGCTGCGCCGGGCCGATTATTGCAAGGGCAACCGTTTTTACAAGCTGGAATATCTGGAGAGCATGCCCAAGCTGCGCTTATTCGGCAATACCGTATTGTCCTTCGTCAGCAAAATGTCCACCGGCTATTGGAGCGTCATGGACCCGACCAACGGTTATGTGGCAATGCACGCCAAAATCGCCGCCGAACTGCCGCTGGACAAGTTATCCAAACGGTTTTTTTTCGAATCCGATTTGCTGTTTCGTTTGAATATCATGCGGGCGGTGGTGGAAGACGTGCCGATGCAGGCGGTGTACGCCGACGAGATCAGCAATTTGTCGGTGCGGCGAGTCGTTTGGGAATTTTCCGGTTTGTATTTGAACCGTTTTTTCAAGCGATTGTTTTACAGTTATTTTTTGCGCGGTTTCAATGCGGCGTCGGTGATGTTTCTGGCCGGGAGCGTCTTGTCGTTGGCCGGCAGCGGTTTCGGCGCCTGGCAGTGGTACCACAACAGCGCAGCCGGAGTATTTTCCAGCGCCGGAACGGTGATGTTGGCGGTGTTGCCCATCGTACTGGGTTTTCAGTTGCTGTTGACCGCCGTACAGATCGACATCCAAAGCGAACCGCGCCTGCCGGTGCATCCCAAGCTTTAGGGCTTGATGAATTTATGACTAAGTCCGTTGACCCGTTGCTGTCTATCGCCTAATTTGATTCAATGGTAGCAAATGCGTCGTTACCAATCATTGTCGCCTATCGTTGATGATATACAGAAGGGAAAATCATATGCTGCTCAATGAATTATCGGTTAGGAAATCATTTCCGGTAGATATACGGAAACTATCTAATTACTAGTTATGTTCTTTTGTTGCCAATGAAGAATAAGGAAAAAATCTTGATTTCAACTGAAAAGCTAACCGAGGAAGAATTCAAGGAAATGATTCGAAAGCTAAGCAGATATGTTGAGTCGGAAATGGATCAGTGGGAGTTCTGGAAGTTCAAGGCTTCATTTGGTCAAATATATGTAAGCGTTTCAATGAGGCCAGATGCTGCTGAAGACGCATACATAGACCTTAGTCATTTAATCGATACTAAATAAATTATGACGCTTGAGGCAGTAAAGCGCATAACTAGCAAATCCAGTCGACCCAAAAACCGCTAAGCGCTTTTCGGGCGGCTGATTTTAACGTTAGAGGTCATGAAAACAATGGATATTGAGCAACGCCTTATTTCATACATTGAGGCATCTCGAATTGCACGTGGCGTTCTCAGCGAGCTTCGGGGCTTTGAAATATCGAGCCTTGATATTCAAGCTGCGTTAGCGGAAGTTCTGAACATTCCGGAAAATCCGCCACTTGGAGTGCTCGATCAAGGTCTTGATGCAGAAAAAATCATTGGCTATCTGAGCAACTTCGATTTTAGAAAATTCCATCCAGAGGTTCTCGCAGAGTTCATTGCTGAAGAACCGTTAATACCAGAAGGCATTCCCCGTTTGCTCACTGAGCAAACGGTAAAGGTGAAAGGTGAGGTTTGGCGCATTCATAAAAATGATGTTGATCCATTTCCTTCGGTTCCCCATGCGCACAACTATGAGTCAGGTGTGGTATTACATCTGGGCAGCGGAGAAATGTTTGACAAAAACCGCCAGTCCATCGGAAACATCGGCTGCAAAAAGTTGCTTCGCGTTCGAGGTAAGTTAGACAGTCTTACGTTACCAACCACGGAGTGCAAATAATCTCTAACCCCTCGCTCAAGCCGACCCGCTTCCGCTACGCTCCAGCGGTCGGCTTAGCTCTGCGTTATGCATCTGATACGCGATGAGAATCCCGCACGATATTGAGGCCGAAATTTACTTCCTTAAGCCGGAAGAAGGAGGGCGAAGTACTCCCGTCTTTAACGACTATCGACCTCAGTTTTATTATGAGGGGCACGATTGGGATGCTAGGCATGTTTACCCTGATGTCAATCAAGTCAATCCTGGTGATACCGTCAGAGCCTATCTGGGTTTCCTCAGCCCTGCAGAACATTGGGGGAAACTTTATCCCAACATGAAGTTTGAAATTAGAGAAGGTACACGTATCGTCGGACGAGGGAAAATTACTCAAATTATTGAACTTGAAGCGTCAGCAAATCGAGCGAAGAAAACAAATGCATAACCCTGCGCTCAAAGGGACGATTCGCTGCGCTGCGCGCCACTTAGCTTTGCGTTAGACCGCCTATGCCACGCATCATTAAAAAACCAGGCGATGTCCTCAAATTTCCGCTATCCGCAGCAGGACATCATGCCTATGCACAATGGCTGTCCGATGGAACCGCACGCATTTTCTTGGCCGCCAATATTGCGGAGTTATCAGTTGATGAAGTAATGGCCTTGCCAGTAGCGTTCCGTGTAGTGGTATTCAACGACACGCCAAATCGTTATGGGTGGGCTAAGATTGGCAGGGCGGCTATACCTGAAGAATTCGCGAAACCTCAGCACTATGCCAAGAAGGATTGTATATCTGGAAAGTTAAGCATCTATTTCGAAGGTGTGGAGATGCCTGCGACACCAGATGAACTGCGAGGGTTAGAAACATGTGCCGTTTGGGCGCACCCACATATCGTAGAAAGATTGGAGGCTCAACTTGAAGGTCGAAAATCTAAGTTCCTTAAGTCCATTGAAGTTGTGGTCTAACCCGGCATTCGAGAGGGACGCCTATCGGCGCCCCTCAATTTCACGTTAGGCACTGCTCCAAATGGATCCGCTGATCTATCTAATTGTTGGTGGTTTCGTCTTGGTTATTGCTATCGCTGCTATTTGGGGGCGAATCTCCTACCGTAAGCAGCTCATGCGTATTGCAACGGCTCGGCAAGCGCAATTGACTACCCGGCCGCAAACATCGATTTGCATCGAGCGCGATGGAGGGAAACTTTGGTTGCGCCCCTTCAATATCTATATTGACGGACAAAAGATTGGCGAGGTTTCACCTGAAGAGGTGAAGTATTTTGGTGTCGCTCCCGGAGACCACACCGTAGAGGTTCGCCTTGACTGGCTGCGCAGTTTGAGCGTCATGGTAGATGTGGTAAGAGACCAGTCATGTCATCTTCAGTGCGGCATCAAAAAGATGTTTTATGGTCCCAATGCACCCATATGGTCTTACCTGATCTTTCATCCCCGAAGTGTGCTTTACCTCGAACAGATTCCCTCTTCTGGGGGGCGGGAACCGAGAACCGACCGAAGGTCATTCCGCTAACGATTGGGTTTGCCAATCTGAGTGGCGATGACCTCGTGCCACTATTGAATGAAGATGCGGCGGCTCTTAGCTCCATGTTCAAAAACACGAATATCGCTCCTGTAACGCGCTTTCCGAGCTGCGAGATATTGTTCCTCTACTCTCACCTACGCGAAGACGGAACGCTTGCTGGTATCGATGTCCCGGCGGGGCTTCGACAGGTCGCAAAACTTACGAGCGCAACGATGATTGTGCTCGCATCTCCCAATTCTTCTGACGCTGCACAAAAGTCTGCGGCGCTTCCGGGCGAGAAGTCTGCAAATCTGGTGCTGACACTAAATCGCAATGCAGATGGATTCAGTAGGTTTTTTCGGGAGCTATTTGAGCGTATGGAAGTTGGAACGTCATTGCTACATGCATGGGTTGAACTAGCGCCGCAACACCCGAGTGCAATGCACAGCTTTGCACCAGCTACATTGCTCCTTGCAGAAGCTGGTGACATTCGCTTTCCTGATTCAGTGCCTAACCCATCCATCAACACGGACGCTGCGCGATGAAGCCGCGCAGCGCCGGTTATGTCAGACGTTAGGCTCTCATGCAAACCGCCACATGCGGGTCTAGTGTCAAAACGGCGGGAAAGTAAAGCTTGGAGGAAATATGCGTGAGCAAATTGCAGTCGCCCCTATGCAGTGGGCACCAATCAGCTATTTACAAGACGTGGAGCCATTGAATGACCAAGATTCCGAATGTTTGGCTGAAATCCGCGAAGTACTGAAAAAACATGGGAAGTTGGATCGCTGCGCTTTACATCTCGTGCATAAGCATTTCGATCTTAATGATGATGAAATTCTTTGCGAATATACCGACCCGGAAAGCCGCACCCTAACAATGATTCCAAAGAATAAAATGGAGATTCCGGGGCACGTCGAAACTACATGGATGCTCAATGAAATTGGCCCGCTCACTGCTTGCATTTACGCCTGCTACTGGATTCAAAATGCCCAGCAGCATGTAAATCAACATTCTGGCCAAACCACTGTAGAGCAATAAAAAGCATGTCGGGCAACGATTTATTCGTTGCCCGATTAAGAATATTACAATATCAACGAGGCATACCAAGACAATGCGAATATATTTGGACATGTGCTGTCTACAACGGCCAATGGACGACCAAACTCACATCCGCATTCACATTGAAGCCGAAGCTATCCTCGGCATATTGTCTTGGTGTGAGGAAGGCAATGCAGAGCTGCTCAATTCTGTCGCTTTGAGTTATGAAGCCGATCATAATCCCCATCCTGCACGAAAGGCTTTTGTGCAAGAAGCCTTGTCGAAAAGTCATTCAATTATTCAAGCCACGAATTCGGTTGAGCAGCGCGCCCGCAACTATGGCAGTCACGGAATCAAGGTGCTGGATGCATTGCACTTGGCTTGTGCAGTGGAAGCACAGGCAAATTATTTCTGCACTTGCGACGACCGATTTCTTCGGCGAGCAAAGCAGATGGAAACAGAACAGACAAAGGTGGTTTCGCCTTTGGAACTTATCGAGGTAATCGAGCCATGACCACTCCAGCAAGACCTTTAACTGATATTACAAATAAGGCCCTCCATGTTCTTGCCAAAGAAATTGGGGTTGCCGATACGATGCGTTTTTTAGGCCAGTTTTCTACCGGAACAGGAAATTACACGGAAGAACGAGAGGCACTCTTTGATCATCTTAGTTTGGACGACGTGCTCACCGAGATAAGAGCAAAAAAAAGCAAGGATCCAGCCTAACAAAACGCTCAAGCCGACCCGATTCCGCTACGCTCCAGCGGTCGGCTTAGCTTTACGTTGATTTGACGACATGAAACTCATGGCACAAATTGGACAAAGGCGAAAAAAAATGGTACTGAGCGTAACCGCGTTTTGGTACGCGCTTAGCTTTGCTAAAGCGGATATCAAAACGCGGTTACGCACTTCGAATATTGAATTTTTTTTGCCCCTTTTTTAAAGTGTAGTCATGCGCCTCATGGCGCACATCAACTAAAAGCTCAAGCTGACTCCGCTCCGCAGCTCAGCTTTCTGTTAGGCGTAAGCTCTGCAAACGGGAAGCACGGAGAGCTATGCGGAGGTGTTGGGTCTTGAAAATGCGCGCTTCTGTTAGTTCCGAACCGTTCCGCCAATTAGTCGCGGCCCTTATCGATGGTGGGTTTGTCGCGCATGCCAATTGCCTTGAAGAGGTCCTTGACGGTACATGGACAACCTCATCTGAACTAATTGGGGAACTGGGTCTTGTGGTCTTAGCCATCCGCAAGGAATGCCGGCCGTTGAATCCTCGTCAGAAGGCACTGGTGAAGCAATCCCTGAAGGAGGTGCGAAAAGCCTTTCCGGGGTTTGGATGGTTTAGTGGGCTTGCTTTCTGGCGCTAATTGTTGGGGCCAAATCGTATTGGCCGCAGAATTATGTTACAGAGATAATGAACGCTTGCAAGCTAGACATGGACGGACTCCGCAGCATTGGGTATCTCTGTTAGTCAATTCTTAGGGCAATAGTCGCATCCGCCCGGCAAGGAGGATGCAACTCTTCCAGCAAAAAATTAACCCTCATCAAATGACAATATAGACACTGAAGCTGACCGATCCAACATGATGCTGCGTAACCGCCATATACAAGCTTTATTCGCAATTCTGCCTACTTTGTAGTACAAAATGAGCCTAACATAGCGATGCAGCGGAAAACGCCCTTTGCTTCTTTCTTCTGTTTTAGCGGTTATTTGAAGTTTCCGACTTCGGTCAAGCTTTCCGAAGGGCGTTTCAGCTTATCTTGAACGTTAGGACTCTATGGACCTCAACAGCTTCCATCCAATACTCAGCGACCTATTTGGCGCGGCTGCCGTGTACTTTCTTGCTCGCACAGGGACGAAGCCTGCAACACGGAAAGGCGACCGTCGAATTCTCAGCTACGGCATTGGTTTCAAGTTATTCGCGGCGCTTCTCGTACCCGGTTCGCTATTTGTGGCTTATGCAGCCGCCCATGCGCGCCCAAGTCAACTAGTCCTTGCGGGCCTCATTGCAATCGTATTTCTCGTAGCGGCAGCATTCTTTGCATATCAAGCTTTCTTTGTCTCTTTTGGGTACGACGAAAAAAACATTTACTACTCTTCTCCGCTTGCGGGGGCGCACGTAATTCCATGGTCCGATGTGCAAGAGGTTGGCTACTCTGGCTTGCTTAAGGCACATTTCATTAGCACGATGCAGGTGCGTCGTATCTGGTGTTCCAACATGCTGCGGGGATTTGAAGAGTTGGGTGAGTTTTTAACGAAAAAATACGACGAGCTGTATGGCGATGAATCCTAACCCTGCGGTCAAGTTCGCCCTTCGGGCTGGGACTGCGCTGAAGCGCAGCCCCTTACCTCCACGTTAGGCGGCATGGAAGACCATGAACCTACCGGTGGCTGAAGTCGAATTCATTCAGGCGTTCGTCAAGCCGACGCTCAAGGACCGTTGGCTTGGGCAACTCGATTCTCCAAAGAGAAGGTCAAAGCAGTTGCAGCGTCTGCATCATGGCTTCGACTTCGAAGCTCGGTCGACGGAACACCTAAAGCATTTGCATCAAGCAGACTTCATTGCCCTGCTCAGGCGGCGCCGAGCCGGCGGCCCCGTGCATGTCATCTCGGCCCATTCGTCTCGCGACGGCAATGTATATTCGTTTGATGAGGCGATCGATCCGAATCGGGGAGTTGCGTGGTCTCATTCAACCATTTGCATCTACAGTCCAAAGTTGCTTGCCGTCTTTGCCGATGAATACGATCACTATGTGCTCTGGAACGGTCCCGCCTAACATTCATGAGAGGACCTGAACCTGACGTTGAAGTTGACCCGTATACCCAATTAATTGCATCCATTGCTGCGGCTTGAGGTGTATCAAATGGGTCACCTGGTTTTAATCCGAGCGGATCGATCCATTTCAACGGATTATTCCGCACATAGGCGTAGGTATTAATGCCCTCGTGTCGTCGTTATTTCTTCCTTAGCACTCTCCACCCAAACAGTATCAAGAGATAAATGCTCGTTGTGGCAACATGCCCCAAAGGCCTTACAAAAAAACCAACTTCACTATCAGGCTGGAAAAATGGTTCTTTTAACCAAGAACCAAGCGGCCAGTAATAAAGCTGCTGTAAGTAAAACCATATCAGCCCCCTATTTGGGTCAAAGTGTTCAAGTATATTGAATACGATAGGCCAAAGAATAATTAGGCTCAACCAGATATAGGTAAATATATTCATGGTTTTCACCTTCAATGGCGTGGCTGTGAATTTAGGAGCTTATTGTATTCGCCCCTTAACAGGCTGTTGATTTTATCTCCCCTGTAACCCGCATTGGCTGGTTGAGTCAGATGTGTTGGCAAATCATAAAGCATTGTTCTAAATGATAAAATAGTTCTATCTCCAATATATTGCACTGTCCCCATGCGCGGCGCCGACATTACTCAAGAAGACCTGTTCAGTTACCGAACCCTGGAAAGCCGGATTCCCAAAAAGCATCCGCTACGCAAGCTGCGTCAAGTGGTCGACTTGTTGCTCGCCACGCTCAACGACGAATTCGATACACTCTACGCCCGCCGCGGCCGGGACTCTATTCCGCCGGAACGCTTGCTCCGCGCCAGTCTGTTGCAAGTCTTGTTTTCGATCCGTTCGGAACGGCAGCTGGTGGAACACATTGACTTTAACCTGCTGTACCGCTGGTTCGTCGGCTTGACGATGGACGACGAGGTATGGGATCACTCGACCTTCAGCGCCAACCGCGACCGTTTGCTGAATGAGCGGATCAGCCGCTTGTTTTTCGAACGGGTACTGGCCTTGGCGGATTGGAAAAAGCTTGTCTCCGACGAGCACTTCTCCGTAGATGGCACACTGATTCAAGCCTGGGCCTCGCACAAGAGTTTCGTCAAGAAAGACGGCTCGACCCCGCCGCCGGAAGATGGCGGCCGCAATCCCACGGTCAACTTCAAGGGCGAGAAACGCAGTAACGAAACCCACGCATCACGCACCGACCCCGATGCTCGGCTGTACAAAAAGAGCGAGGGCGACAAATCGCAGCTGGCTTTCCTCGGTCATGCCTTGATGGAAAATCGCAACGGCCTCGTCGTTGACGTCGAAGTCACCCAGGCCACCGGCACCGCAGAACGCGAGGCGGCCCATGCCATGGTCAAACGCACGATCCACAAACCGGGCGCGACCTTGGCCGCCGACAAAAATTACGATACGCAGGATTTTGTCGCCAAGTTACGCCAGCGCAAAGTCACGCCGCATGTCGCCAGCAAGGAAAAAGGTTCGGCCATCGACGGACGTACCACACGGCATGAGGGTTACCGGAAAAGCCTCAATGTCCGCAAGCGGATCGAAGAAGTCTTCGGTTGGGCCAAGACGGTCGGCCCGCTACGCCAAACCAAGTTCCGGGGGTTAAAGAAGGTCGCCGCGCAAACAATTTTTACCTTTGCCGCCTATAACCTGACTCGGATGGGCGCCATTTTCGGCTGGCGATACAGTACCGCCTAGGCGGTAGTGCGCCTGAAATCCGCCAAAAGGCGGAATTTAACGCCCTTCGGGGCGAATATAACCGGCTAAAACCGGTTTTTGAGGCCTGATCGGGCTTCCAGAGGCTCATCCAAACCAAAAAATGGTTTTGAAGCCGAAGGCATATAGGCAAATTTCAACACCCTGTTAAATCATTTATTGACTTTGGTTTTTGCTTCAATCCACTTGATACCACCATCAAGCGCAACTGCTATCGGCAAATATCTTTGCAATTCAGGATTACCTTTTAACAGACTTTGTAACTTATCCTCATCCCATTTAATCTGATGAACTTCCATGTATAGCATCCATCTTGGCTGAGTTATCTGTATGTTTAAAAACAGAGTTTCATTCCTGATCAAAAAAAGAGGAACTTTTGCGTTGTCAGGAAATTCTAGATCAACAGCTGATTTATCCCACATATCTTGTGCATTAACACTTTGAAAAACAGCTCTCTGGTCAGATTTAGAAACTATAGGAAAAGCAATTGCAATAAAAACAATCAAACACAGCATCCAATAAATATGCTTTTTGTTCATAAACTCAATCTCCAGTAGGCCCTGGTGAAGAGATATATGCACCTGTATTAGCTGCTGGCCCAGTGATTGAAATACCAAAGTTTCCTTGTGGAGTAGCATTTCTTTCTGGAGCATCAGCAGGTTGTAGATTGTATTTATCTACCAAATAATTTTGAACCCGATTAGAGAAGTGTCGGCAATTATTTGTTACTAAATTGTATTTACCCGACTGCCCATACATCTGTCGTAATTCTTTTTTGACAGCCGATAAACTTGAATCAGGAACATCATAATAATTACGAATTGCACCACCAGAGTTTCGATCTACATAAACTTGACCTTGACCACCAAATGGCGACCCGCTTTCAAGACCAAAACTATACGTTAAATTGTTGCCATTAGGATCACCTACCCCAATACTTTGGTGAGGCCCTGGCTCACCAGGAGATGAATATTCAATCCATATCCCCTCTAATCCAAGTGGGTCAATGTACCGTAACGGGTTATTGCTGACATAGGTGTAGGTGTTAACGCCCCCTTTTAAACCAATTAAATCGCTTTGTCGATAGCGGCCTAGCTTGGGATCGTAGTATCTAAAATAGTTATAAAATAACCCGGTTTCCTGGTCGAAATATTGTCCGGGAAAGCGTAAGTTGTATTCGAATTTTTTGCCGTCTTTATCCGGATCGTTATTCGGTAAAATGGATCCAAACGCGTCGCTATTATCCCAGCGCCATACGGGCTTGTTCGAACTATCTAAAATCACCCTCGGGGTGTTTAGGTGGTCGGTATCTATGGTGTAAATTTTTGCATTATCGATCACGGCAACCGGAATATCGCCAAGCCAGACAGTTTCTTGTCTTACACGGCCGAACTTGTCGTATTCCCCCAATAAATGCCCGGCTTTATCGTATATAAATCGATACGGTGCATTACTTAGTTCAGCATTATTTTTCATGATACGTTGACCGAAGCCATTATAAAAATATTCGTAATGGGTTGTAGAGTTTTTTGTTTCGACTAAATGCCCGAATGCATCCCAATAATACAGTATATTTCCATCCGAAAGGATATTACCCGCTTTGTCGTAAGCGTAAGCCTTTTTTATCGCACCCGTAGAATTTACTAACCGATTGTTTTTGTTGTTGATTGTATATAAAGTGTTTGAATTGTTGATGGAATGACTAAGGCGATTGCCGTTGGCATCATATTCATAGTTAAATATTTCGCCGCTATTAGCCGTATCCGAAATTATTCTATCATTGTCGTCGTAATCGAAGCTGCGATCGAGCCGTGAATCATTATGGAGATAAGCAGTAATGCGTTTGCCTTGGTCGTATTCAATAGTACGATCATTATTCCCTAGCGAATATTCACTTATATCGCCATCCGCATCAAATGTGCGAGTGTACTGTCTCCCGTTGCTGAGCCAAGCGACTGGTGGACCGAATGGTTGATAGACTATGTTTTCAAGCACCGGTTTATCGTTGATATTCAGCTGATGAATTCGGCCTTGATTATCGTAATCATAGCTAACAACTGTGCCGGACGGGTAAGTCAGATGATCCGGGCGACCGTTTGAGTCGTAGCGATATTTGACGGATTGTGTGAGCGTGGCTTTGCCGTATTTGCTAGCTTGCGTAGCTTTGATTAATCGGCCATGACTATCATATTCAAATGAAGTGTCGCCGGACTCGTCGCTCATGGTAGTCAAGCGGCCGGTACCGTTTTGATTTTCGTCATATTTCCAGCTGACAACCTCTCGCGGCTTGACGCCATCGACTTTATTGGCGGTTAACTTTTTCGGCCTATCCAATGCATCATAGGTATATTCGAGTTTTGCGCCTCTTGCGTCGACACGGGTTTTTAGATTTCCCGATAAATCATAAGAATATTCTGTAACTCCCTGGTCGGGTGATTCCACTTGAAGTAAATCGCCCAGTGCATTGTAGTCGTATTTTGTTACCCATCCTTTAGGATCGGTAACCTGGGTTATAAAATTCTGCTCGTTATATTGAAAATAAGTCGAATTTCCACTTGGATCAGTCAATTGGCTAATGCGGTATGCTGCATCGTAGGCATAACTTACGGTATGTCCTAACGTATTTGTGCGTTCAAGTACGTGACCTTCACGGTCGTAGCTGTATTGTGTATCGGCACCAAGTGCAGTTGATTGTCTTACTAAGCGATTTAATGTGTCATATTGCCGAAGAAATGTTTTAACAGTGCCATCCGAATTGGATAAGGTTTCTTGCGTTCTGTTTCCCAAAGCAGAAGTGGATTATCGGGATTGTGCTATTGGCAGCATAAAGTTAAAGTTAATTCAAAAAACTCTGGTGCCGGTGGGGGTAACACTCAAAGTTTTGTCAGTTACACGAAGATGCGGTCTGCAAAGCGCGGTGAACCAATGGTGATCGCTTTTCAGCAAAAGGCAGACGTCATTCTGCTGACTTATATCGTCAGGTTTTGCCAATAGAAGATCATGAATGAGGGGCCCCAACCCTTGAATATTGGCCGTAGCTTAGGGATGTGCTTTACCTCGGCGTGACAATCTGTCTACCGGGCGCGGTTACACTATCAAAATAGCGTTTATCGTTACTCGAGCCTTGAGTCAGGCTCGATCCCAACTAAAATCACTCCACGCTACGAAAAACCAACACCGCGCCAACGGTTTTGCCGTCCGGTTGCATCGGCTGAGCGGTGCATTCCACGCTTATGCTTGTGCCGTCCGGCCGGCGCAGTGCCAAGATTTCCTTAGCCGTTTGGCCGTTGTGCAGAGCCTCGTGTGCGCAGGATTGCGGTTGGGCGGGGCTGAGTTCGGGCTGTATCGCGCGCCAGACGTGTTGATCCAGAAGTTGTTCCGGGGCAAGGCCCAACAGGTTCAAGGCCGCTTTGTTGACGAAGGTGCAGATGCCGTCGGCGTCGACGCCGATGATACCGTCGCCGACCGATTCCAGTAACAGGCGAAAACGCGCTTCGCTGTTGCGCAAGGCCGCTTCCGCCCGTTTGCGCTCGCACAATTCGTGGTCCATGCGGGCATTGGCCGATTCGAGTATCGCGCTTTGCTTTTCCAATTGTTCGGTGCGTTGCGCCACCAGTTCTTCCAGCCGGCGCCGGTAATAAAACAGCTCTTGTTCGTTTTCCTTTTCGGTGGTGATGTCGATCAACAAGCCTTGCAGATACAGGGCACCGCGATTTTCAGGGCGCACCACGTTGGCTTCGTCCAGCAGCCAGCGGGTCCGGCCGTCGCGCGTGAGTACCCGGTATTCGCAATGTAGCGGGGTATGACTTTCGTAGGTGGCCGAGAAGGCTTCTATGGTGGCCTGACGGTCGTCGTTATGTACCCATTTCAATATGCCGTCCGCTTCGGCCAGCCATTCTTCGGCCCGATATCCGAGTTGCCGGATTTGCGGACTGACGTAGAGTAGCTTGCCCGGTTGTTCCAGCGAGGCGATATAGGTAATCGCCGGCATCTGTTCCACCAAACAGCGGTATTTGGCTTCCGCCTCCCGCAGCAACTCGGAGGCTTCGACTTTTTCCCTGATGGCGCGCTGTTCGCGCAGCGCCCGCATCACGACGGCCGGCAACCATTGCAGGGCGTCGCCGTCCGGTCCGGCGCCTTTGACGACATAGTCGCGGGCGCCGGATTTCAAGGCGTCCACCGCTATCATGGCGTTATCGGAGCCGGTCAACATGACTACCGGCATCGGCAAATCGCCGGTATCTTCCGCCAGTTCGGCCAGAAAATCGACGCCGCTGATGTCGGGCAAGTGGTAGTCGAGCAAGATGCAATCGATGGATTCGTTACGGGCGTAGTTCAAGCCCTCGTTGCCGGTTTCGGCTTCGAACAACACAAATTCGCAATCCTGATGTTGCGCCAGGGCGCGCCGGCAGGCCATGCGGTCGATTTGATCGTCCTCGACCAACAGCAGGCGTATTTGCGGTTTGGACGGTGCCGCTGTCATAACGGCGACTCGCTGATGGTCCAATAGGCGTCTATGGTACGGATGATTTCGACGAATTGTTGATATTCCACCGGTTTACGCATGTAGCCCGCCACGCCTAATTCAAAACTCTCCACCTTGTCCTCCTGTTCGTCCGAGGTTGTCAAGGCAATTACCGGGATGCGCCGCAATTCCGGCAAACTTTTGAAGTTTTGCAAAAACTCGATGCCATTCATGACCGGCATATTGAGATCGAGCAGGATCAGGCACGGTTGCTCGTGGCCGGGCTGCTGTAAATAAGCCAAACCTTCTTCGCCGTTTTCCTTCCATTGCAAAGGATTGGTTACGCGCAACTCCTTTAGCGCGCGTTTGACCGTCATCGCGTCTACGCTGTCGTCTTCTATCAGCAGGATAGGATTGTTCTTGATTCTCATCGTTTAAACCGGGTTCGGTGGATTGCTAAGTGTGTTTCGGTATCGTGAAATAAAAGGTACTGCCTTGGCCGACCGTGGATTCCAGCCAGACTCGGCCGCCATGTTGCTCGACGATTTTCTTGACGATGGACAGCCCCACCCCGGTGCTCTCGACCCGGTCGCGCGGATTTAAGGTCTGAAACAATTGAAAGATGCGTTCGAAATGGCGGGCTTCGATACCGGGACCGTTATCGGCCACACTCAGCTGCCAGTGGTCGGGCCATTCCTGGCAGCCGACCGTTATGCGGCCTTCGGCTTTATCCAGATAGCGAATCGCATTGGAGAGCAGGTTTTGTAGGAGCTGTTGCATGCAGGTGCGCTCGGTCAGCAGCACGGGCAGCGGCGTGCTGACCGTCACCGCCACGTGCGCCGGGGGCGCCAGCGAATCGACGACTTCGTGTAGCAATTGGTCTAGGTCGACCGGGGTGGCCGCTTCCTGAATCCTGCCGACTCTGGAATAACGCAATACGCCGTCGATCAACGCATCCAGACGGCGGACCCGCTGTATCAGCAAGCGCAGGTGTTCCTGGCCTTCGGCGTCCAGCCGTTCGTGCTGGTCGGCGGCGATCCAGTCCGCCAGAGAGCCGATGGCGCGCAACGGCGCTTTCAAATCGTGCGAGACCACGTAGGCAAAGTTTTTTAGTTCTTCGTTGACGTTTTCCAGCTCGTGGATCATGCGCTTTTGCTCTTCTTCCAGGCGTTTGCGGGCGGTTACGTCGTAAATAGTAGCCAATACTTGGCCGTTGCCTACCGGACTGATGCCGACGTCGGCGGCAAACTCGCTGCCGTCCTTGCGCAAGCCTAACAAATCCAGACCGCTGCCCATCCGGCGCGACTCCGGCTGCCGGGCGTAATCGGCGCGCCGTTCGCTATGAGCGCTACGGAAACGGGCCGGAATCAAATCTTCGATCAGCAGGTTTGTAAATTCGTCGTTTTGGTATCCGAATAGGCGTTCGGCCGCCGGATTGGCCAGTAAAATCCGCCCGTCGGCATCTACGATGAGCATGGCGTCGGCGGCGATATTTAGCAGCCAGCGGGCGTCGCGGTTTTCTAAAGTATGCGTTGCGGCAGTATTCATCGGTGTAATCCTGAAGGTTGCAAACGCCAAAGCTGAGGGATAATACACCAACAGCGCCGCAAAATGGTGGCTAGGCTACGATGCAAGCCATTAGGGCAATGGTCTGCACGATCCCTTAAAACAAGACGGCGCGAGGGTGATTGTCGGTTATCCGATCGACGTCGTCATCCGTCAATTAGGACTCGCCGCCGGTCCAATTACTTTGATACGGCTTAAACCGCTGCCCACTCGTTTGACTTCTATTCCGATTCCGATCCGCTCGGTCATTTCCTGCACGTGCGAAATCACTCCGACTTTGCGGCCAAGGGCTTGCAAACGCTCATCGTACAGCCGGCGTTGCATTTGCAAATCGCCCAGTCGTTGCGTCAGGCTGTTAAGCCGCTCGGAAAGATCGGCCAGCTGCGATGCCAAGGTTTCTCCGCTTTCCAGCGAACGCCGGGTCTGCAAATGCTGCTCGCATTGCCAGCGGCGTTCGGCCAGCACGGTTTGCGCCTGCATCAGTGCCTGCTCCAACTGCTGTAGGGCGTCGCGCTCACGGCTCAACCAAGCGGCGTCCCGTTGCAAGTGTTGGCGTAGATCGTCGGGCTTAAAAGCAGGCTGTGCGGGCCGGGCGGCGTTAAAAGCTTGCAACCATTGCGACACGGCCGATTCGGCGGTTTGCCACTCGGTCCGGCGAGCGCTTCCTGCGCCGTTGCTGTTTGGGTGGCGGCATGCTGTGCTGCAGTCGCGGCAGTTTGTAGCGCGGTTTTGGCCGCGTTCATTGTATTTGCCAGCTCGCGCTCGACATCGGCGACCGAGCGGCCGTTCAGTACGGACTGTCGTTTTGTAGGGTTAGCGCCTGCCGTTTTTCACGGGCGTTAAGCAATGCCTGCTGCGCTGCTTGCCGGTCGCTTGCGGCTTGGTCCAACTGCTGTTGCAAGGCCTGTTGGTCCGATTTGAGTCGGTCCGGTGTCTGCCGCGCCCGGTCGCGTGCCGTCAATGCCGCGCTCATGGCTTTCAAACGCTCGGCCAATGCGTGCAAATCTTGTTCGGTCGCCTGAATTTCGCCGGCTAACCACGCCGACATGCCTTCATCGGCTATGTCCAAGGCCGCCAATTCTGCCGCAGTTGCCGACCACTGGTGGCGTTGCGGCTCGATTTGCCGATGTAATGCCGCCAGCGAGGCGTCGCCGGCTTGAAGGGTTTTGTCGCATTGCGCGATGTCCAGCTGCCAGCGCTGACGCTCCTGTTCCGCCTGCTGCCGATTGTGCCGGCAGGTCTCGACTTCGGATGCCAAGATTTGCAACTCTTGGCGTAGCGGATGATCGTGCTCGGCAAACGGGTGTTGTTTGGCGCCGCACACCGGACATTCCGCGTCCGGTTGCAGTTGGGCGCGCAGTGCCTCCACCCGTTCGCTGCAGGCCAATTTGGCTAGATCGAGCATCTTGGCGGCTTGGTCGTGGCTGGCGATCAACAGAGGTAGCCGGTTTTCGACTGTGTTCAGCGCGTCAGCAGCCTGTTGGCGCTGAGCCAATGTGCTTGCATGCTTGTCGTAAGGCTATCGACCTCCGCAACCGGTATAACTGCTTTTGCGTGCGGCGGAAGGGTTGGCATTGTCAAAAATGTCGCCTGTTACCAACAGTGCGTCGATGTCTTGTTCGCGTAGCTGCAACAGCAGCCAATCCAAAAAACATTGGTGTTCGAAGCCTTTCAGCGTATGGCCTAGATGCCAGTCGGAGGTATGGAGGATTTTCATGTTTGGGCTCTTGCTATAAAGACGGCCGGTTTGTCGCGATTCCATGACGCGCCAGTTTATTTTGCACATAAACCATAAGGATGGTGAGCCGTACAATTTACGGTATAGTTAGCGCCGGCTATCGTACAGCCAACGGGAGAATGCCGCCATGATGAGTATGTTACGCACAATATTGGAAATCGGTTTGGTCATCGGTTTGCTGGTCGGAGCGTTTTATATCAATAAGACCCTGGCCAAAGAAAGCCGCGAAGACAAAGCTCGCGAGAACGAAAAACTCAGCGACGACAATACACCGCCGAGCTGAACCGGGTTCACCGATAAAACCGGCTGACGCGCTTGTTATCCCCGCCTTCAACCGGCTGAAGGCGGGGATGAGCTGGCTTTTTTGCATCTGCGCTCGTCAACATTCGCCGTTCTCACCCATTTCTATTTGCCGGGTTCCTGTCTTATCCGGCCCGGCGGGCATAAGCGAGTAGAATACTCCACCAATTGCGGCCGGCGCATTCGCCGGGTATTGATCAAGGACCTGCATGGCTTTCGGCATCGCCCATTCGGCATTTTTCAATCTGTTGATTTTCCGCGGCGTGATCGTGCTCGCTTATCAAGTGATGGCCACGACGGTAGGCTGGCATATTTACGAATTGACCCACGATGCACTGGCGCTGGGCTTGGTCGGTTTGGCCGAGGTGATTCCATATTTTTGCTGCGCGCTGTTTGCCGGTTATGCGGTCGATCATTATTCGCGGCGCTGGTTCGGGATATTCGCCGGCTTGTTGTTGGCGCTGAATGCGGCAGTCTTGGTGTGGGTGGCCGGGGCTAGACTGCCGGGCAATCCGGTGTGGTGGATATATAGCTCGATTGCTTGCACCGGCCTGGCCCGTGCCTTTTTAGGGCCGACTTACAGTGCGTTGTTCGCGTTGGTGTTGCCGCGCGAAGCCTTCGCCAAAGCGGCCGGCGTCGGCAGCGCGGTGTTTCAATTCGGATTGGTCGTGGGACCGGCGTTGGGCGGGGTGTTGGTGGCCTGGGCCGGCAAAACCGCAGCATACGGCGTTGCTGCCGGCTTGGCGTTGATCGCCGGGTTAGCCTTGTTGCTGCTGCGCGTCAAACAACCGCCGCCGGCCGAGGCGGCTCCTATTTTTGCCAGCATCGGCCAAGGACTGCGTTTCGTATTCAACAACCAAATCGTGCTCGGCGCTCAGTGCTTGGACATGTTTGCAGTGTTGTTCGGCGGTGCGGTGGCTTTGCTGCCGGCTTTTATTCAGGACGTTTATCATTACGGCGCCGAAGGTTTAGGCATTTTACGCGCTGCGCCGGCTGTGGGCGCGGTGATCACCGGCTTGCTACTGGCCCGCCGCCCGATCAACCATCATGCCGGCCGTTGGCTATTGGCAGCGGTAGCCGGCTTCGGCCTGTGCATGATTGCGTTCGCCCTGGCCAGCGATTTCTGGATGGGCGCCGGACTGTTGGTATTGTCCGGCAGTTTCGACGGCGTATCGGTGGTGATGCGTTCCACCATCATGCAGCTGGCTACCCCGGATACGCTACGCGGCCGGGTAGCGGCGATTAACGGCATTTTCATCGGTTCCTCCAACGAGCTGGGCGCGTTCGAGTCCGGTCTGGCTGCCCGTTGGTTGGGGCTGGTGCCGTCGGTGGTGTTCGGCGGAGCGATGACGCTGGTCGTAGTGGCCGCGACGGCCAAGCTGGCGCCGAAATTGCGACGCCTGGAGCTTAGCGATTTGTATTGACGGCTAATTTGTTAAAAAGTCTGTAAATATTCAGCAGGCGCTCCGGCTTATCTCGGAGCAGCGATAGTCTGAAACGAATGAAGAGGTAGGAGTGGCTGAATAGTTACAAACGTCTTTAAGCCGCTAGCCGGAATTGAAAGTCGGCGGCCGCCCCCCAGCCTCAATATCAGTATGAGGCGAGCGATGAACGCAGGACTGGATGCTTGAGCGAATCACTTGCGTTGATGATATTCCGCAACCAGCACTTGAATCTTCAGCCGCATAATACCTTTCAGCATTCTGATTTTTCTATCGTGTTCCTGATGCGCAATATCGTAGATTTGCTTTTTAAACGTTTCGTCGCTATCGGCGGGCAGGCTTAAGGACCATTCGGTGAAAAACGCACCGTAGCTGTCGATGGTTTTGATCAGCTCGAACCTGAGCTTTTCCCGGTCTTTTTTGGGAACCTGCATCAGTGCTTGGTCGATGGCCGCATCTATATCCGATTTTTGTTGGGTGTTCAGGACGGGGAATTGGATGATTTGTGACATAAAAACGATAAGTGAATAATCGGCTGGGTAAAGCCATGATTGCTTGTTTCGCATGACTCATCCAATCGGGAAGTCATAAATCGCACCAACTTACAAGCCGTTGATAATTATAAAAAATAATTCGACTTATTTGTCGCGTTCGCGACAAAGGGAAACCCGTTGCGTCCTGGATGTTCGATAGGCGGCAGCGGCCGCCCCGGATGAAGGCTGGCGAGATCGGCTACAACCCGAACTGCAAGGCCGCTAGCCGCGCATACAAGCCGTTTTGCCGGCGTAGGGCCTCCGGGCTGCCGGTTTCGACGATGCGGCCGCGTTCCAGGACGACGACTCGATCCACTTGCTGTACCGTGGCCAGCCGGTGAGCGATGATCAAGGTGGTGCGGCCGACCATGGCCGCCGCCAGACCTTGTTGCACCAGGATTTCCGATTCGGCGTCCAGGGCGCTGGTGGCTTCGTCCAGCAGCAACAGCGGTGCATTCTTTAAAATGGCTCGGGCGATGGCGATGCGCTGGCGTTGGCCGCCGGACAAACGGGTGCCGCGCTCGCCGAGAAAAGTCAGGTAGCCGTCCGGCAGACGGCGGATGAATTCGTCCGCTTGGGCGGCTTGCGCGGCGGCGATCACTTCATCGTCGCCGGCGTCGGGGCGGCCGTAGCGGATATTTTCCAGGGCGTTGGCGGAAAAAATCACCGCGTCTTGCGCCACAACGGCGATCTGCCGACGCAACTCGGTCAAGGCCAAATCGCGAATGTCGACGCCGTTGAGTCGGATGTTGCCGCGCTCGACGTCGTAAAAGCGCAGCAACAGTTGAAACAAGGTGGTTTTGCCGGCGCCGGACGGGCCGACTAGCGCCACGCTTTCGCCGGCGTTTATCTGTAGCTCGATGTCGCTGAGTGCCGCCGATTGCGGCCGAGATGGATAGGCGAAGCCGACGTTGCTGAATTTGAGTTCGGCTAGCTCGCGTTGCGGTAACCGGAGAGGTTGCGGCGGAGATACGATGGCCGGCGTGGCATGCAGCAGTTCCAGCAAGCGTTCGGCCGCGCCGGCCGCGCGCATGACGTCTCCCCATACTTCCGCCAGGGTGCTGACTGCACCGGCTACCATCAGGGCGTACAACACGAACGAACCGAGCTGGCCGCCGCTCATCGCGCCGTCGCGCACTTGGCGGGCGCCTATCCACAGTACGAAGATGATTGCACCCATCACCGCCAGGATGACCAGCGCGGTCAGCACGGCGCGAAAACGGGTGCGGTGTATCGCGCTGGCGAAGCCGATTTCGGCGCGCTCGCCGAAACGCCCGCTTTCGGCGGCTTCCTGGGTATAGGCTTGCACCGTAGGAACGGCATTGAGGATTTCGCCGGCCAATGCCGCGGCATCGGCCAGTTTGTCCTGCGATTCGCGCGATAGCGTTCTGACCCGGCGGCTAAGCAGGCCGATAGGTAGAATCAATAGCGCCGTCAGGCCGATATTCAAGGCGAACAGATGGAAATCGGTCACGGCCAGCATGACCATGCCGCCGGTAAACTGCAACAGGCTGCGCAAGCCCATCGACAATGAGCTGCCGACCACGGTTTGCACCAGCGTGGTATCGCCGCTCAAGCGCGACAGCACTTCGCCGGTTTGTAGGGTTTCGAAAAACTGCGGCGATTGCTGCAAAACCCGGGCGTAGACCGCGCTGCGCAAATCGGCACTGATCCGTTCGCCCAGCCAGCTGACTTGAAAATAGCGGCCGGCCACTAACAGTCCCCACAAGGCCGCCAAGCCGAACATCAGCAGGAAGTGCCCGTTTAAACTCATGGGTCCGAGCAGGCCGTTTTGCGCTCGGGTTGGGCCGAAACCGGCGTCGAGCAAATCGCGAAACGCCAACGGCACCAACAGCAGGGTCGCCGAGCCCGAACACAGCAGGGCAAAGGCCAGTAACACCCGGCGGCGGTAAGGCCGTAAAAACGGCCACAATGCCGGCAACAAGCGGCGTGCTTGCGGTGCCGCCGCCATTTGCTTCACGGCGTCGCGGCGGCGATAGCCAGCGCTCGGTCGAGTTGCTCCAGATTGTTGTAAAAGTGCGGCGAAAAGCGAATGCCGCCGCCGCGCAACGCGCAAACCACACCGGAGTGCTGTAAATGCCGGTACACGGCGTGGTTGTCGCGGCGGCGATGGCGAAAAGTGACGATGCCGGATTTCAGCGGCGGGTGGCGCTCGGACAATAATTCCAAGGCCGGATCGGCATCGATCGCGGCTTTCAGGTAGTCGCTGCGCTCCACGATCAAGGCTTCGACCTTGTCCATGCCGGTTTCCAGCAAGAGCGACAGACTGGCCGACAGCGCGTGGATGCACAGCATGTTCGGGCTGCCCGCCTCGAAGCGGCGAGCGGTCGGGTGCATTTCCCACGGCCGGTTTTCATAATTGTGAGTGTCTTTCATCATGTGCCAGCCGTATTGGGTTAAATGCAAACGCTCGCGCGCCGTCGGCGTCGTATAAAACACGCCCAAGCCTTCCGGCCCGAACAACCATTTGTGGCCGTCGGCCATTACGAAATCGGCCTGGCAGGCGAGTACGTCGAATTGCACCGCGCCCAGACTCTGGATCGCGTCGACGCAAAACAGGATGCCGCGCTGTTTGCAGAAGGCACCCAGCCGGTTCAAATCCAGGCGCAGACCGGAGGCGAATTGAATCGAGCTGATGGTCAGTAGCTTGGTGCGTTGGTCGACCAGGGCGAACAACGCATCTTCCGGCGTCGCGGCGGCTTGCAAATCGGCTTCGCGAAATTCGACGCCGCGTTCGGCCAAGGATTGCCAGGGCAGGCGGTTGGACGGAAATTCCTCGTTGCTGGAGACGATGTTGTCGCCGGTTTGCCAATCCAAACCGTAGGCCACGAAGGATAAGGCTTCCGAGGTGTTTTTGACCAAGGCGATGTCGTCGGCCGAGGCCGCGTTCAACAAGTGCCGGAATTGCTCGCGAATTTGAGTTTCTTTCTCCAGCCACTGCGGGTAATAGTGCGAACCGTAACGGCAATTTTGCTCGGCAAAGCGGATCACTTCGGCGCCGGTACGTTTGGGCCACGGTGCCACCGCGGCGTGGTTCAGATAAATCAATTCGTCGGTCAATGGAAATTCGGGATGGCTCATGGCGGCAACCAGCGGTAACAATGGGATGCCGGCAGTGTCGCGGAAGGACTGGCCGATGGCAAGTGACATTTTTCGCTGTGCATATGCGGTCGCGGTGGTCACATAAGCGGTGTTAGACTGCTGCGCTCGACTATTTGCCGGAGGCAACATGCGCATCAAATCCCTGTGTGTTTATTGCGGCTCCAGCCCGGGCCGTAACGGCGATTATCTGGCCGCCGCCGAAGCTCTGGCCGAAGAAATGGTCGGGCGTGGCATTCGCTTGGTTTACGGCGGTGCCGACGTGGGCGTCATGGGCGCGGTGGCCAACGCGGTGCTGGCGGCCGGCGGTCAAGTCACCGGCATCATCCCGGAAGCCCTGGTATCCAAAGAAGTGGCTCACCGCAACTTGACCGAGCTGCACGTGACCCGCTCCATGCACGACCGCAAGGCGATGATGGCCGAGCTGGCCGACGCCTTCGTCGCCTTGCCGGGCGGCATCGGCACACTGGAAGAAATTTTCGAAATCTGGACCTGGGCGCAGCTGGGCTTGCACCAAAAGCCGTTCGGTTTGTTGAATGTGGCGGGCTATTACGACAAGCTGATTGCGTTTTTGGATCACGTGGTCGAGGAACGCTTCGTCAAGCCGCCGCACCGACAAGCTTTGCTGGTCGCCAGCGCCGCGGCGCAATTGCTGGACGGCTTCGAAACCTACCATCCCGCCGAGGAGCCACGTTGGATGACTAGTGAACAGATTTGAGTTTTGCCCGGCCATTTGATTGGGCCGGCGTGCGGCGAAAGCTCGGTCGCACTTGCAAGCGCCGGCGCCGCGATAATGTTTCGATTTTTTTCCGATTGCCCGAAGTGGCGGGATGTCCCATGTTTTAGAAAAAACTTCCAACTTGGTGCATAACCGTTTGCTTTCCTCGTTAGCGCAGTAATTCTTCCAAGTCCTCCTGCCTTATCCGTTCCAATCACCGGACTGGGTTCCGCTTGTCTAAAAATCTTCTGCGAAGCCGCCTGTCGCCAGAGGCGTTATTGTTCGCGGCGATTTGCCGTTGCTGACCGCCGGTTGGCGATAAAAATGGTTTTTGCGCGAAAAATTAAGTCGATAATATTTTATAACTTATTGTAATTATTGATTTTTATTTTTTATAAAAAGTCGGCGCTTCAAGTGGATGCCGTCTTTTTCCATGACATTCCAGCTTAATTTTGTGAATTAACTGACTGATACCAATGGAGATTGAGCGGCGAAAAAATATTCGTTGCAATGCCTGGGTGTTGTGCTGTAAGTCATTGTAGGTAAAGAGAGATTTTAATGTAACTCCTCTTGACTATCCGTCCCGACAAAACTATAGTGGAGTAGAAGTGATGTAAAGTGGCGTAAAAGGGAAAATTTCGGATTTTTTGAGGCAGATCTTGTTTCGCGGCATAAGTTCAATCAGTTTGGATGCCAAAGGTCGTATTGCGATTCCCACGCGATACCGCGATGAATTGCATGAATGCTGCGAACGGCAAATGATCGTAACCCTGGCGGTAAACGAAAAATGCGTCGGCGAACCCGGTTGCCTGTGGCTATACCCCTTGCCCGAATGGGAAAAATTGGAACAAACCATTAACAAACTGCCGACGCTTAACAAAGCGGCCGGCAAATTGCGCCGGTTCTTGATCGGGCATGCCAGCGAATGCGAAATGGATACCCAAGGGCGTTTGTTATTGCCCGAGAAATTGCGCGAGTACGCCAACATGGACAAACAACTGTATTTGGTTGGCCAATTAAATAAATTCGAAATTTGGAACGATGTGGCTTGGTTGCAAAAGCAACAGGAATGGATGGACGGTGACGATACGGAAGGATTGAGCGATCTGGAAGACTTGTCGTTTTAGCGGTCGGTAACGTGCATCAATCCGTATTGTATCAAGAGGCTTTGACCGGTCTGCGCATCAAGCCCGACGGCATTTACGTCGATTGTACCTTTGGCCGCGGCGGGCATAGCGCCGGCGTGTTGCAGCAACTCGGGGTGTCCGGGCGGCTGTTGGCAATCGACAGAGATCCGGAAGCCATTCGCTCCGCCGAAGCATGCCGGTTACAAAGCGATCCGCGTTTCAGCTTGTATCACGCTAGTTTCGCCGAGCTGAAAGCGATTGCCGAAAGTCTGAATTTATCCGGGCGAGTAGACGGTTTGTTACTCGATCTGGGCGTTTCTTCGCCGCAGCTGGATACTGCGGAACGAGGTTTTAGTTTTTTGCGCGAAGGTCCGTTGGATATGCGTATGGACAGCAGTCAAGGCATGACGGCGGCCGATTATTTGGCGCAAGTCGAAGAGCAAGAGTTGGTGCGCGTGTTGTTCGAATATGGCGAAGAGCGATTTGCCCGGCGGATTGCCGCTGCCGTCGTCAAAGAACGCAAGCACAAACCGATTCGCACCACCGCCGAGTTGGTGGCATTAATCGAAGCCTGCGTGCCGTTCAAGGAAAAGCACAAACATCCGGCGACGCGCAGTTTTCAGGCAATACGCATAGAAATCAACCAGGAATTACAGCAAGTCCAGCAAATACTGGCGCAGAGCGCGGCGCTTTTGGCGCACGGCGGCAGATTGGTGGTCATTGCATTTCATTCTCTGGAAGACCGTATCGTTAAACGCTTTATTAAAAACGAATCAGGCAATAAAACCGATCCAGGCCGCTTACCGGTGAAAGAGCAAGATATTGTGAAAGGGCAGTTTAAAAAGATCGGCGCCCCGATTCGAGCCGGGAGTGAAGAACTGAAAACCAACCCCAGGGCGCGTAGCGCAGTGATGCGGGTTGCCGAGAAATTGTAATGGACGCCGTTAAAAACGTTTTTCTGGGTATGTTGATTGCGATGCTGATGGTATCCGCGCTGGCGGTCATTTACAGCAAGTATCAAGCGCGCATTTTGTTTATCGAAATTCAAAAAAAAGAAAAACAGTTGGACGATTACGAGGTTGAAAGAGGCCGCTTATTGTTGGAGCTGTCGACCTTGACCGAAGAAACGCGGGTGGAAATAGAAGCCAGACAACGTCTGCAACTCACCTTACCCGCTCAAAACGACATTGTTTACATCAGGCCGTAGATGAGAATCGCCGTTGCACACACCGCTGACAATAGAGCCCTGCCGGGCTACCCAGTCAGACGTCGGTTGCTCATGGGAGCCATCGCCTGCGCGATGTTGGCGCTGGCGGGCCGCGCTTTGTATCTGCAAGTATTGAACCGGACTTTTTTGCAAGACAAGGGCGACATGCAGCATTTGGGCATTATCGAAGTACCGGCCTACCGCGGGCAGATTAAAGATAGAAGCGGCGAACCTTTGGCGATTAGCGCGCCGGTGCAGTCCATCTGGGTGAATTTGCGTCAGTTGAAGGCCGAAGAACGAGATAAACAATTGCAAATGGCCAAATACTTGGGCATGCCGACCAAGGATCTGGACGCATTCATCAGCAACAATGCCGGTAAGCGCTTCGTTTATCTGCGCCGGCAGATCAATCCGGATTTGGCGGATAAGGTCAAGGCTTTGGAAATATCCGGCGTGTATTTCGAAACCGCGTTCAAACGTTATTACCCGACCGGCGCCACCACCGGCCATTTATTGGGATTCACCAATATCGACGATGTCGGTCAGGAAGGCCTGGAACACGGATACGAATATTTGTTAGCCGGCAAACCGGGGCGCAAAAGAGTCATTAAAGACGGTAAAGGCCGCGTCATAAAAGACGTGGAAAACATTCAGGAAGCCGTGCCGGGCCGGGATTTGAATCTGAGCATAGACGAACGCATTCAATACTTGGCGTATCGGGAATTGCAGACAACGTTATTCAAGCATAAAGCCCATTCCGCGTCGTTGGTGGTGTTGGACGCTAAAAACGGCGATGTGTTGGCTTCGGTTAGCCAGCCGGCTTTTAATCCCAATAATAGAAAGGAATTACGCAGCAATCGCTACCGCAACCGGGCCATGGTGGACGTGTTCGAGCCGGGTTCGACGGTGAAGCCGTTTGTGGTGGCGGCGGCCTTGGATGGCGGTTATGTGGACCCGAATGTGTTGATAGAAACGCACGGTATCTATAACGTCGGCCGTAACGTGGTCAAGGATATT
Source organism: Methylomonas sp. HYX-M1 (assembly GCF_040741385.1). NCBI lineage: Bacteria > Pseudomonadati > Pseudomonadota > Gammaproteobacteria > Methylococcales > Methylococcaceae > Methylomonas > Methylomonas sp. HYX-M1. Next base: position 3,754,161 of record NZ_CP160405.1, on the reverse strand, counting down.
CACAACTATGGCACGATGGATTTGACTTTGGTGTTGCAAAAATCCAGCAATATCGCGGTCACCAAAATCGCGATGAGCATGCCGCCCGAATACTTCTGGAACGTTTACAGTAACTTAGGTTTCGGTTCCTCGGCGGGCGTGGGCTTTCCCGGCGAAGCCAGCGGCAGCTTGTTGGACTATCAAGGCTGGCACGAATTCGATCAGGCTATTCTGTCCTTCGGCTACGGCGTATCGACCTCGATACTACAGCTGGCGCGGGCTTATACCGCGTTGGCGGACGACGGCATCGTACATTCGGTCTCTTTGCTGAAACGCGACGAAGACCCGGATGCGCGTCGGGTGTTCAAGCCGGAAACGGCGCGTAAGGTGCGGGATATGTTGGAACACGTGATCAGCAAGGAAGGCACGGCCTACCAAGCCAGGGTGGAAGGATACCGAGTGGCCGGGAAAACCGGTACCGTGAAGAAAACCTCCGCTTCCGGCGGTTACACCCACGACAAATATTTATCGGTGTTCGTCGGCATGGCGCCGGCCAGCAATCCGCGTTTCGTTATCGCCATTGTGGTCGACGAACCGAGCACCGGCCAGTACTACGGCGGATTGGTCGCCGCGCCGGTGTTTTCCAAGGTGATGGCGGGCATTTTACGCATCTACGGCGTCGAGCCGGACGGCATGGATACCATGCCATTGTTATTGACTAGAAAATGAGGCTCAGCGTGTTACTCGAAGGGCTTGCCGACCTAACCAGCGATTGCGAAGTCGGCGGTCTGTGCTTAGACAGCCGGCAGTTGCAGTCCGGGCAGGTGTTCATTGCGTTGAACGGCGCTTTGCAACACGGCTTGAGTTATGCCGGTCAGGCGGCGGCGGCCGGTGCGGCGGCGATCGTCTACGACCCGGAAGGGAGCGGCGGAGCGTGTCCGCAATCCGCAGAAGTTCCCATGGTGGCAGTCGATGAATTGGGCCGATTGCTCGGGGAAATCGCCGCGCGCTTTTACGCCTATCCGTCGCGGCGGCTCGAAGTCGTCGGCATTACCGGTACCAACGGCAAGACCACCTGCAGTCAACTCTTGGCGCAAGCCTTGGCCGACTGCGGCGTGATAGGCACCTTAGGTTGGGGACGCATCGGCAATTTACATCCGACCGTCAACACCACCCCGGACGCCCTGGCGGTGCAGCGCATGCTGCACGATATGGCGGCTATCGGCTTGAAGCGAGTGGCAATGGAAGTGTCGTCGCACGGATTGCATCAGGGCCGGGTCAACGCCGTGGATTTCGTCGGCGCGGTTTTTACTAATTTAAGTCGGGATCACCTGGATTATCACGGCGATATGGACAGTTATTTACAGGCTAAATTGAGCTTGTTCAACAACCCGGCCTTGCAGTTCGCGGTGATTAACCTGGACGATCCCAATAGTGGAGAGGTGTCTATGACTTTGAGCCCGACCGTTCGACGTTGGGGCTTCAGCGTTACCGGCAAGACCGTCCCGCAGACTGAGTGCGTGCAGGCAGACCAGGTCGTGCATTCGAATGACGGAATCAGGTTTCGCGTGACTTGGCAAAACCTCAGTCAAACGGCTTACACCCCGGTAGTGGGCGCATTCAACCTGCAAAACGTGTTGACGGTGATGAGCGTATTGTTGGCGATGGGTTGGCCGTTTGCACCAGCGGTAGAACGCTTAGCCCATTTACGGCCGGTGACCGGACGGATGGAAAAATTCGGGGCCGCCGGTCAGCCGCAGGTGATCATCGATTACGCTCACACCCCGGATGCCCTGGAAAAAGTGCTGCTGGCTTCCAAAGGTTCTGGCAAATTGTGGGTAGTGTTCGGTTGCGGGGGCGACAGAGATAAAGGCAAACGGCCGGAAATGGGCCGGATAGCCGAGGTTTTGGCGGATAGAGTGATCCTGACCGACGACAATCCGCGCAGTGAACCGGCGTACCAAATCATCAACGACATTTTGGCCGGTTGTTTGAGCGACAAAGTCAGCATCATCAACGACAGACATCGTGCTATCACGACCGCGATCAAGCAGGCACAAGCCGAAGATTGCGTGGTGATTGCCGGCAAAGGCCATGAAAACTACCAAGACATCGAAGGTCGCAAAATCCCGTTCAGCGATCAAGAGGCGGCCGTTGCCGCACTGCAAGCTTGGGGGGCGCCGCTATGAAGTTGCTTTTGAGCGAAATCAGCGCTGCGGTTAACGGACAACTTTTGGGCGCAGACCGAGAAATAAGCGGCATCAGCATAGATACCCGCACGCTGGTCGCGGGCGATTTGTACCTGGCGATACGCGGTCACGCCTTCGACGGCCACGATTTTACCGCCAATGCGGCTAAGGCGGGCGCCTCGGCATTATTGGTGGAACGCGTTGCGGATTGCGCGTTGCCGCAGATTCTCGTTGGCGATACCCGCTTGGCACTGGCCGAAGCCGCCGGCTATTGGCGGCGCGGTTTGCCGGTCAAAGTGGCCGGCGTCACCGGCAGCAACGGCAAGACCACCGTCAAGGAAATGATAGCGGCGATATTTGCGACCCAAGGCGACACGCTTTCTACCCGCGGCAACTTGAATAACGACATCGGCGTACCGCTGACTTTACTGCGGTTGAACCCGCAGCACCGGTTTGCCGTGATTGAAATGGGCGCAAACCATCCCGGCGAAATCGCCTACACCAGTCGTTATGCGCAGGCGGACGTCAGCGTAATTACCAACGTGGGACCGGCGCATATCGAGGGGTTCGGCAGTGTGCGGGGAGTAGCCGAGGCCAAAGGCGAGATTCTTCGTGCGCTTGGGCCGCAAGGCGTGGCCGTGTTGAACCGGGACGACCCGTTTTACGATTTTTGGTTGCAGCACTGCGTGGCCGGCCGGCGTAGCGTGAGCTTCGGTTTCGACCTCGCGGCCGACGTCCGGGCGCAAGGCGTGACAAGCGGCCTGGGCCCTAACGGTTTCGATACTGCATTCGATCTGATATGGGCGGCGGGTACAGCCAGAATTCGTTTGGCCTTGGCCGGCAAACACAACGTCAAAAACGCCTTGGCCGCCGCCGCGGTAGCGCTGCAATTCGGCATTGCGATAGACGACATTCAAAGCGGCTTGGAGACCATGCAACCCGTTACCGGACGCATGCAAGCCTTGCCGGGTAAAAACGGCAATATCGTCATCGACGATACCTACAACGCCAACCCGGCCTCGTTGCAAGCGGCTCTGGACGCGCTGGATAGCTGCGGCAAGCCGGTTTGGCTGGCGTTGGGGGCTTTCGGAGAGTTGGGCAGCGACAGTGCGGCGTTGCACGCGCAGATGGGTAAAGTCATTCAGGCCAAACCGGTGCAGCGCTTGTTCGCTACCGGAGAATTGGCCCGGCATACCGTGCAGGCTTTTGGTGGCGGCGGGCAATTCTTCGACCGCCAGATCGATTTAATAGAGGCACTGGCCGCGGCGGCCGGCGGTGACGAAATCATATTAATAAAAGGCTCGCGTGCGCAGAAAATGGAAAACGTAGTCGCGGCGCTGGTAGACAATTTTCGGGTAGATTTACACTAATGTTACTGTTACTTGCGGACTTTTTACTTCAATTCGATAGCGGCTTTCGGGTTTTGCATTACCTGACGTTTCGCGCCATTCTCGGGGTGTTGACCGCCTTGGTGATTTCCTTTGTGATCGGTCCGCTCATGATAGAAAAGCTGACGCGCAAAAAGATTGGCCAAAGCGTGCGCGACGACGGCCCGCAAACTCATTATTCCAAATCCGGCACGCCGACGATGGGCGGAACGATGATTCTGTTCGCCATCGCCATCAGCACCTTGCTGTGCGCGGATTTGAGTAACCGTTATGTCTGGGTGGTGCTGTTGGTGACGTTGGCGCACGGCGTGATCGGTTTCATCGACGACTATAAAAAGGTCTTGCTCGGCAATAGTGACGGACTTTCGGCTCGAGCCAAATATTTTTGGCAATCGGTCGTAGCGTTCGCCGCGGCGGTTTATTTGTTTCGTACCGCTCAGGTGCCGGCAGAAACCCAGTTCATTGTGCCGTTCTTCAAAAGTGTCAATTTGGACATGGGCTGGTGGTACGTGGTGCTGACCTATTTCGTGATCGTCGGCGCCAGCAATGCGGTCAATCTGACCGATGGTCTGGACGGTTTGGCGATTATGCCGACCGTAATGATAGCCGCGGCGTTGGCGATATTCGCCTATTTATCTGGACACGCCAATTTTGCCCAATATTTGCATATTCCGCATATACCCAAGGCCGGCGAATTAATCGTATTTTGCGCGGCCTTAGTCGGCTCGGGGCTAGGGTTTTTGTGGTTCAACGCCTATCCGGCCATGGTGTTCATGGGCGACGTCGGTGCGCTGGCCTTGGGCGCCGCATTGGGCGTAGTGGCTGTTTTGGTGCGACAGGAGGTTGTGTTGGTGATCATGGGCGGGATTTTCGTCTTGGAAACCGTATCGGTGATCATCCAGGTGGGGTCCTACAAAATGCGGAAGAAACGGGTATTTTTGATGGCGCCGATTCACCATCACTACGAGTTGAAAGGTTGGCCGGAGCCGCGCATCATCGTCAGATTCTGGATTATTTCAGTGATCTTGGTGTTAATCGGATTGGCGACCTTGAAGTTGAGGTAAACGATGGATACCGGTGGGTTACTCGACAAATTGGCGACGCACTTCGGATTGCATGCCGACAGCGCGCGCCTGTTGATCGTGGGTTTAGGGGCTACCGGATACTCCGCCGCTCAGTTCCTGCAGCACACGCCGATTAAGTTCGCCATCGTCGACAGCCGCCGGCAGCCGCCGCAAATCGAAAGTTTCCGCGAACAGATGCCGGACGTACCGGTGTTTACCGGCGGTTTCGATCAGGCTGCGTTCGACGTCGCTACCCATATGCTGATCAGCCCCGGCGTGTCTTTAAACGAAAAAGTGATCTGCAGGGCGGTGCAAGCAGGGGTGACCGTACTGAGCGACATCGATTTGTTTGCCTGCGCGACCGAGAAACCGGTGCTGGCAATCACGGGCTCCAACGGTAAAAGTACCGTAACGACCATGTTGGGCGACATGGGTCAAGCGGCCGGTTTTAAAACCGCGATCGGGGGGAATTTGGGCACGCCGGCGTTGGACCTGTTGCAACAACAAGCCGATTTATATGTGCTGGAGTTGTCCAGTTTTCAACTCGAACGCACCCGCTTGCTGAACGCGGCGGCGGCAACCGTTTTGAATGTCAGCGCCGATCACTTGGATCGCCACCGCGACATGGCCGAATACGCCGCCGAAAAACAGCGGGTATATTGCGGTGACGGCGTCATGGTGTTGAATGCCGACGACCCGGTGGTGTCGGCCATGCGCGATCAGAGCCGGCGGTGTTTGACCTTCTCGGTCAGAGAGCGGGCCGATTTTTATTTGCGCCGTTGCGAGTCCGTCGATTGGCTGATGTGGGAAGAGCAACAATTAATGGCCGCGGACGAGTTGAATTTAGAGGGTAGCCATAATATTGCCAATGCATTGGCGGCGTTGGCGCTGGGACACGCGATCGGCATGGACCTGAATGCGATGTGCCGGGCCTTGCGCAAATTTAAAGGCTTACCTCACAGGATGCAAAAAGTGGCCGAGCTGCACGGCGTGCGCTGGGTCAACGATTCCAAGGCTACCAATATCGGCGCCTGCGTCGCCGCGCTGCAAGGCTACGAACGCAAAGTGATCCTGATTGCCGGCGGCGACGCCAAGGGTGCGGACATGAGCGAGCTGCAGCCGGTAGTCAGCGAAAAAGCCAAAGCCGTAGTGGTAATGGGTAAAGATGCCTTATTGATGGAACGGGCCTTGCAAGGTTGCGTACCGACTTATCAAGCCGGCGATATCAAGCAGGCCGTGAAAATTGCGGCCTCACTGGCCGAAGTTGGCGATAGCGTTTTATTGTCGCCGGCTTGCGCCAGTCTGGATCAATTCAAAAGTTACGCCGACCGGGGTAACAAGTTTGCCGAAGCGGTGTTGGAGTTAGGCTAATGGCAAAACAACGCTATCACGTCGATGAAACCCTGTTGACGGCTTGTCTGTGCCTGCTGGGCTTGGGTTTTGTGATGGTTGCTTCTTCTTCCATGCACATGGGCGTGAAGGTGGCGGAAGACTTGTCGAATTATCCGATTAAGCAGTTGGCGCATATCTTGATCGGCTTAGTGGTTGCGGCCGCTATGATGAACGTGCCGATGAAGACTTGGCACAAAATAGGTCAGCCCTTGTTCATTGCCGGCTTGCTGTTGTTGTTGGTGGTATTGGTGCCTGGCATAGGCGTCAGGGTTAACGGTAGCGTGCGTTGGCTATCGCTGTTCGGCTTGCGCATTCAGGTTTCCGAAGTGATGAAATTCATTGCGGTCGTCTACATGGCCGGCTACATCACCAGACATGGCGAGCACGTGCGTAAATCGCTGTTCGGCCTGGTCAGGCCCTTGTTGCTGTTCTCGGTGGCTTGCGTGTTGTTGTTGATGGAACCCGATTTCGGCTCGGCGGTGGTGATACTGATTATCGCCATGGGCATGATGTTTTTAGGTGGCGCCCGATTGTCGCCGTTCGTGTTGCTGGTCGTGCTGGTTTCGGCCGCGGCGGCGGCCCTGGCTTACACCTCGCCTTATCGCTGGGAACGGGTAGTCGGCTTCCTGGAGCCCTGGGAACACGCCCGCGATAGCGGCTATCAATTGACGCAGGCCTTGATTTCGTTCGGACGCGGCGAAGTGACCGGCGTCGGTTTGGGTAACGGCTTGCAAAAACTGTTTTATTTACCGGAAGCGCACACCGACTTTTTGTTCTCGGTATTGGGCGAAGAATTGGGCTTGGTCGGCGTTGTGCTGGTAATAGCCTTGTTTAGCGCCTTGGTGTTGCGCGGTTTCGCTATCGGCGAGCAAGCCGAGAAGGTCGGCGAATATTTTTCCGCGCTGGTGGCCTACGGTTTGGCGATTTGGTTCGGTTTTCAGGCCTTCGTCAACATGGGCGTCAATATGGGCATATTGCCAACCAAAGGTTTGACCTTGCCGCTGATGAGTTATGGCGGCGGTAGCATGATCGTCATGTGCGGCGCGGTTGCGGTGCTGTTTCGCATTCATTTCGAAGTCACCGAACTTCAAAAAAGTAACGTCAAGGGGATAAAGCGATGAGCGGTCGTATCGTAATCATGGCGGGGGGAACCGGCGGCCATGTGTTTCCCGCTTTGGCGGTTGCGGAAGAAATGCGGTCTCGCGGCTGGCAGGTCAGCTGGTTGGGAACCCGCAAAGGCTTGGAAAGCCGGGTAGTGCCGGAACGCGAGTTCGAGATCGATTGGCTTTCGGTAGAAGGTATACGTGGTAAAGGTCCGGTTGCCAAGGCCTCGGCGCTCGCCGGATTGATGACCGCTTGTCTGCAAGCGCGGCGAATTTTGAAACATCGTAAACCGGACGTGGTGCTGGGCATGGGCGGGTTCGTAGCCGGGCCGGGCGGATTGATGGCGAAATGGCTGCATATTCCTTTGGTCGTGCACGAACAAAATCGTATCCCCGGCACTACTAACCGCTGGTTGGTGAAATTGGCGGCCAGCCGAGTGTTGGAGGCGTTTCCGAATAGTTTTGCCGCCGAAATCAATGCGATTTGCACCGGCAACCCGTTGCGGCAAGCATTCGCCGACTTGCAACCGGCAGAGGAACGCAAATTCGCAAAGGCGCGTCCGTTACGCATCATGGTGTTGGGCGGTAGCCAGGGGGCCAAAGCGCTGAACGAAACCGTGCCCGAGGTGTTGGGTGGCCTGGAACGCTTGGAAGTCAAGCACCAAACCGGCGATTTAATGCGGGACGCGGTAGCCGAGCGTTATCGGCAATTAGGTGTGGCGGCTGAGGTGGCGGCCTTTTTCGAGGATATGCCGCAAGTCTACCGCTGGGCGGATTTGATTATCTGCCGTTCCGGTGCCATGACGGTGAGCGAAGTCGCGGCCTGCGGTTTACCGGCTATTTTCGTACCGTTTCCGCACGCCATCGACGATCATCAGACCGCCAACGCGCGTTACCTGAGCGGTGCCGGTGCGGCCATCGTATTGGATCAAGCGGAATTGAACGAGCATAGCTTGAGCGACGCCATCGACAGGGTCAGAAACTCCTTGCAGGCCATGAGCCGGGCGGCCAAAAGTTTGGCCAAACCCGATGCAACCCAGGCGGTTGCCGATATTTGCGTGCAGGAGGCGGCGCGATGAACCGGCCGTTGATGCACATGCCCACCCAAACGTTGGGCGATATCGACAAGATCCACTTCGTCGGAATCGGCGGCACCGGTATGAGCGGGATTGCCGAAGTGCTGTCGAATTTGGGCTATACGGTGTCCGGTTCCGACATCAAGGCTTCCGCGGTAACCGATAGGCTGGAAGCCTTGGGAATAACTGTTCATTTCGGGCATACCCAACAAAACGTGGCCGGAGTCGACGTGGTCGTGACTTCGACGGCGGTCGATAAAACTAACCCGGAAGTCGTCGCCGCCTACGAAAACCGTATCCCGGTGATTCCGCGCGCGGAAATGTTGGCGGAGTTGATGCGTTTTCGCTTCGGCATCGCGGTGGCCGGTACCCACGGCAAAACCACTACCACCAGTTTGACCACGATGATGCTGGCCGAGGGCGGTTTCGATCCGACTTTCGTGATCGGCGGGCGCTTGAACAGCGTGGGGGCCAACGCCAAATTGGGATTGGGCAAATATTTGGTGGCCGAAGCCGACGAAAGCGATGCGTCGTTTTTGTTTCTGCAGCCGATGATGGCGATTGTGACCAACATCGACCAGGATCACATGGAAACCTACGGCGGCAATTACGAGCGTTTGAAGGACACCTTCGTCAAATTTCTGCATCAGTTGCCGTTTTACGGTCTGGCGGTGTTGTGCATAGACGATACGGGCGTTTGCGACATTCTGCCGGGCATATCCAAACCGGTCAAAACCTACGGCATTGACGAAAAAGCCGACGTGCGAGCGGTTGACGTCCATCAAGACGGATTGCGTACTCATTTTACCGTGTTGCGCTGGGGCGGTTTGCCGCCGTTAAAGGTTACCCTGAACCTGCCCGGCTGGCACAACATGCTGAATGCGCTGGCGGCTACCACCATCGCCACCGCCTTGGGCGTGGACGACGACGCGATAGTGCGCAGCTTGGCGGAATTCAAAGGCGTGGGCCGGCGTTTTCAAATCAACGGCGATGTGGCTTTCGACGGCGGCATGCTGACCTTGGTCGATGATTACGGCCATCATCCGCGCGAATTGGCGGCCACCTTGGAGGCGCTGGCGCAAGCTTGGCCGCAGCGGCGCAAGGTGGTGGTGTTTCAGCCGCATCGATACACGCGCACACGCGACTTATTCGAAGATTTTGTCGACGTGTTGTCGGGCGTCGACGTGTTGATCCTGCTGGACGTGTATGCCGCCGGAGAGGCGCCGATTACCGGCGCGGACGGCAAAGCCTTGAGTCGTTCGATTCGGGTTCGCGGCCAAGTCGATCCGGTATTTGTGCAACACCGCGATGACTTGCCGCAGATTTTGGCCGGCATCGTGCAAAAAGACGATGTGATATTGACAATGGGCGCCGGTAACGTAGGGCAGATCGCGGCCGAGTTGCCGGCGAAATTACAGGAGGCTTTGGCATGATGGCGGCCGAAACCTGGCGCGGAACGCTGCTGAGCGACGAGCCCTTGTCCAAATACACCAGTTGGCGGGTGGGCGGCCCGGCACGTCGGATGTACATCCCGGACAGCAAAGCCGATTTGGTGAGGTTCATCGCTAGCCTGCCGGCGGGCGAACCCTTGGTGTGGATAGGTTTAGGCAGCAACTTGTTGGTCCGCGACGGCGGCGTCAAAGGTACGGTCATCAATACCCGCAATAAATTGAAAGACATGCACTTAATCGATTCCGGCCGGGTGTATGTCGAGGCCGGCGTGCCTTGCGCTCACGTCGCCCGGTTTTGTAGCGATTTGGGCCTGACCGGCGCGGAGTTTCTGGCAGGCATCCCCGGCACCATGGGCGGGGCTTTGGCGATGAATGCCGGCGCGTTCGGCGGCGAAACCTGGCGTATCGTCGAGCGGGTCGAGATGGTGAACCGGCACGGGCAAATTTTGGAGCGCGGTACAGACGAGTTCGAAGTGGCTTATCGCTCGGTGAGAGGCTTGCCGGAAGAATGGTTTTTGTCGGCGCAGTTGCGTCTGCAATCAGGCGATAGTCAAGCCAGCCAGACGCATATCAAGACCTTGCTGGACAAACGCAATGCCAGCCAACCGACCAATAAACCGACCTGCGGGTCGGTGTTTAAAAATCCCCCCGGAGATTTTGCCGCGCGTTTGATAGAAGCCTGCGGTTTGAAAGGTTTTAGCGTCGGTGGGGCGATGGTGTCGGAAAAACACGCGAATTTCATCGAAAACCGCGGCGATGCGACCGCCGCGGATATCGAAACCTTAATCGAATATATCCAAGATCGGGTGCGTAACCAATTCGGCGTCGCCTTGCAAACCGAAGTGTGCCGGATAGGTGACAAAATATGAAAGCATTGAAAATTCATAACGCCGCCGAGTTCGGCAAAGTGGCGGTATTGATGGGCGGCACCGCCGCCGAGCGGGAGATTTCCTTGATCAGCGGCAAAGCGGTTTTTCTGGCGTTGCAGGCCCAAGGGGTCGATGCGGTCGCGATCGATCTGACCGGCAGTCCGATCCGGGCTTTGCAAGATCAAGGATTCGACCGGGTATTTAACATTGTGCACGGCCGCGGCGGTGAAGACGGCGTGTTGCAAGCGATATTGCAAGCCTTGGAACTGCCTTATACCGGCTCGGGCGTGTTGGCGTCCGCCTTGAGCATGGACAAATTACGGACCAAGCTGTGTTGGCAGGCGATGGGCTTGCCGACTCCGAAATGGTTTGTGTTGAAAGACGCAAGCGACATCGATGCATGCATTGATGCGCTGGGGTTTCCAGTCATCGTCAAGCCGGCGTTGGAGGGCTCCAGTATCGGCATGAGTAAAGCCAATGACCGCGGCGAATTGCTGGCGGCGCAGCAATTGGCCAGTCAATACGGTTGCGACGTGTACGCGGAACAATGGATAGAGGGCAAGGAATACACCGTCGGAATTTTGGACGGCGAGGCCTTGCCGGCGATTCGGCTGGAAACGCCGCACACATTTTACGACTTCGACGCCAAGTATCGAGCGGACACTACCCAATACCACTGCCCTTGCGGTTTGGACGCGCAAGCCGAAGAACGCCTCAAAGCGTTGGCGTTGACGGCTTGCGAGGTGGTAGGCGTTAAGGGGTGGGGGCGAGTCGACTGTTTCCTGGACAAAGACGGTGAGCCGCAGTTGATCGAGGTCAATACGGTGCCGGGCATGACGGATCACAGTTTGGTGCCGATGGCGGCGAAAGCGTTAGGGGTCGATTTCGAGCAACTGGTCTGGCGCATATTGGAAACCAGCGTGGCGGATACATGCGGCTGATAAGAGCATTCGGATTTGCCGTGATAGCGGCTTTATTGCTCGGCTTGGGCTGGCGGCAATGGCACGCGACCGACGCCGCCAGCCGGCCTATCCGTTACGTCAGGATCGAAGGGGCGTTTCAGTACACCAATAAGGATAAATTAAAGCAACTTCTGACTCCGGAACTGAAGCGCGGCTTTTATCACGCCGACATGGATACCGTGCAGGAGTCGCTGAGCAGTTTGCCGTTGGTTGCCAAAGTGGATGTAAAGCGGGTGTGGCCGGATGCGGTGCATATCAAAATCGTGGAAGAGAAGCCTATCGTCCGCTGGGGCGATAAGGCCTTGTTAAACAAACAAGGCGATATTTTGCTGCCGGACGACACCGCGGAATTTAAGAATTTGCCGTTGATTACCGGGCCGGCCGGCCAGGAGAAAAAATTATTGGAAATCATGAAGGGCGTTTATCTAGTGCTGCGGGATAAATCCATGCAATTGGCCGAATTTCACGTTAACGAACGGCGGGCGTGGCGGATCAAATTGGCTAACGGCATGGAAATGCAGTTGGGACGCAAGGCGCCGCTGGAGAGCATGCAGCGTTTTTTGCGGACTATCGACTTGATAGGCGCCGAACGGGTCGGAATGATGGCGAGCGTGGACACGCGCTATCCCAACGGTTATGCGGTGACCTGGAAGCCGGACGCGCCGCCGATCGACTGGAAGCAGGTGGCACATGCCGCTTATTGATCATCCGGTTGCCGGTGCATTTAACGAATACATAATTGAAACTGTAGGCTTACTAGAGCAATAACATGGCCAAAAAGACTGATCGAAATTTACTTGTGGGGCTGGACATCGGCACGTCGAAAGTCGCGGCCATAGTCGGAGAATACCGTGGCGGAGATGAGATCGAAGTGATCGGCATAGGCACGGCGCCGTCCAAAGGGTTGAAAAAAGGCATCGTGGTTAATTTGGAATCTACCGTGCATTCGATTCAGCGGGCGGTGGAAGAAGCCGAGTTAATGGCCGGTTGCCAGATTAAATCGGTATTTGCCGGTATTGCCGGCAGCCACATCAAAAGCCTGAATTCGCACGGTATCGTCGCGATCAAGGAAAAGGAAGTAACTCAGCACGACATCGACCGCGTGATCGACTCCGCGCGGGCGGTGGCGATACCGGCGGATCAGAAAATCCTGCACATCCTGCCGCAGGAGTTCGTGATAGACCAGCAGGAGGGCATCAAAGAGCCGATAGGCATGTCCGGCATCCGTTTGGAAGCCAAGGTGCACATGGTGACCAGTAGCGTCAGCGCCGAGCAAAACATAGTCAAGTGCATTCGCCGTTGCGGTTTGGACGTGGATGACATCGTATTGGAGCAGCTGGCGTCTTGCTCGGCCGTATTGACCGACGACGAAAAAGACTTGGGCGTGTGCCTGATCGATATCGGCGGCGGCACTACGGACATTGCGATTTATTCGGAAGGCGCGATCAAGCACACTGCGGTGATTCCTATTGCCGGCGATCAGGTCACCAACGACATCGCGGTGGCGTTACGCACGCCGACCAAAAATGCCGAAGAAATCAAGCGCCAATTCGCCTGCGCGTTGACCGACATGGCCGACCCCCAGCAAATGATCAACGTGCCGAGTATCGGCGACCGCGAGCCGCGCAAAATTTCCGCGCAAAACCTGGCGGAAATCGTAGAGCCGCGTTACGAAGAATTGATGCTGCTGGTGCAAGCCGAATTGCGCCGTAGCGGATACGAGGATTTGATTGCCGCCGGCATGGTGATTACCGGCGGTAGTTCGCAAGTACGGGGACTGACCGAATTGGCGGAAGAAATTTTCCATATGCCGGTTCGTTTAGGGACGCCGCTGCACGTGTCCGGGTTGACCGATGTGGCGCAAAATCCAATTTATTCCACCGCGGTGGGGTTATTGGTCTATGGCAAGGATCATCACGGGCGGGCTTTGGGGTTGAACGACGAAGGCGGAAATTTGTGGGCAACCATCAAAAATTGGTTTCAAGGAAATTTTTAATTTAAGCAAATACAACTAGTGTGTTCGGAGGGTGTGAAAATGAAGTACGAATTGATGGATAACATAGGTAGTGCCGTGATAAAGGTCGTCGGTGTTGGTGGAGGCGGCGGCAATGCCGTCAACCACATGATCGAAACCGGCATCGACGGCGTGCAATTTATCTGCGCTAATACCGATGCGCAGGCGTTAAGGCAAATGAATGTCGACACCATCGTGCAATTGGGCTCCGAATTGACTAAAGGTTTAGGTGCCGGGACCCGTCCCGAGGTTGGACGCGCGGCGGCCGAAGAAACTCGCGAGCGGATTCGCGAAGTCATCGACGGCGCCGACATGGTGTTTTTGACCGCCGGCATGGGTGGTGGCACCGGTACCGGTGCGATTACGGTGTTCGCCGAAGAAGCTAAATCGATGGGGGTGTTGACGGTAGCGGTAGTGTCCAAACCGTTCGAATTCGAAGGTGCCAAGAAAAAAGGCGTGGCCGATAACGGCTTGCGCGATCTGGAGAAGCTGGTCGATTCGTTGATCGTGATTCCTAATCAAAAACTGTTGCCGACCTTGGGTAACAACCGCTCACTGGTAGAGGCGTTCAAGGTGGCCAACGACGTGCTGCTGGATGCGGTGCAAGGTATTACCGAACTGATTACCCATCCCGGCATGATCAATGTCGACTTCGCCGACTTGACCACCGTGATGACCAATATGGGCAGCGCGATTATGGGTACAGGTATCGCCAGCGGCGAAAACCGCGCCCGCTTGGCGGCGGAAAAAGCGATTGCTTGCCCGTTGCTGGAAGACATCAATTTGCAAGGCGCGCGCGGTATTCTGGTCAACGTAACGTCATGCGGCGATCTGGGCTTGAACGAATTCGACGAAATCGGCAGTATCATGCATGCGTTCGCCTCTGACGATGCCGACATCAAAATCGGTATGGCGGTCAATCCCGATATGGGCAATCAGATCAAGGTGACCGTGGTCGCTACCGGCATGGGCGAAAAAATGCGGGCGAATGCGCCTATCAAATTGGTGCAAAAAGTCGCGGCCGGCGAAGTGAATTACGACCAGCTGGAAAAGCCGACCGTTATCCGGCAACAAAGATCGGAAGCCGCTACAAGAGAGAGTCGTTTCGGCGCGCAACCTAGAGCCGACGGCGATTTGGATTACTTGGATGTACCGGCATTTTTGCGCCGGCAGGCGGACTAGACGATCAAAATTCGCACGGGAAGTTGCCTTGAGCTTTATGGTAGACTTCCCGGTTTTTTCGTTGCATTCTCATAGCCGTTATTCATGATCAAACAACGCACACTGAAAAACACCATCCGAGCCACCGGCGTCGGTTTGCATACAGGTGACAAGATCCTTTTGACCTTGCATCCGGGCGAGCCGAACAGCGGAATCCGATTCCGCCGCGTCGATTTGGACCAACCGGTCGTGATTGCGGCTCGTCCGGAAAACGTCGGCGAAACCAAGTTGTCGACCACGTTGATTCAAGACGGTATCCGAGTATCGACCGTCGAACATTTGCTGTCGGCCATGGCCGGCCTGGGTATTGATAACGCTGTGGTTGATCTGAGCGCTCCGGAAGTACCCATTATGGACGGCAGCGCCGGGCCGTTCGTGTTTTTGCTGCAATCGGCCGGCGTGGTCGAGCAGAACGCACCGAAAAAATACATTCGCATCAAGCGTCCGGTTCGAGTGGAAGACGGCGATAAATGGGCGGCGTTCGAACCTTTCGACGGTTTCAAGCTGACCTTTACCATCGATTTCGAGCATCCGGCCTTTCGCGACCACTTGAAAACCGCGGTAATGGATTTTTCAACAACGACTTTCGTCAAGGAAGTCAGCCGGGCCCGTACCTTCGGTTTTATGCGCGATTTCGAGTTTCTGCGCGAGAACAATTTAGCCTTGGGTGGCAGCTTGGACAACGCCATCGTGGTCGGCGACGACAAGATTTTGAACGAGGACGGTTTGCGCTACGCGGACGAATTCGTCAAACACAAAATTTTGGACGCCATCGGCGACCTGTATTTGTTGGGGCATAGCTTGATCGGCGAATATAAGGGCTTCAAATCCGGTCACGCATTAAACAACAAGTTGCTGCTGCGTATGTTGGAACAAAAAGATGCGTGGGAAATGGTGTCGTTCGATGCGGACGAAGACGCGCCTATCTCCTATGTGCGTTCGGAAAAGGCGGCTATGTCGGCTACAGGTTAGCTCGAGCCGTCCTTTTTCTTCTCCGTTTTCGGATGCCGGTATTGCCGGCATCCGCTCCTCTTGTCTTAGTAACACCTCCCTGACGGCTTTAACTTATTATGAGTGTTATGGTGGGAGCGACACATAGCCGCGATTCGCAAGGCCATCATCGCGACTATACGTCGCGCCCAGTGCGCTTGTGAAGGCGCGCACGTATCGCATGGTGAAAGTCCATGTCAGGTATGCCAAGGCCCTGTAGCTGAAGATAGCTGCGTCGTTGCGAAACGGGGTGGAGAGCAATCGGAGACGAACGCGATTCGGCGGGACACGGCGGCGAGCCTGCTGGGAGATGGCGAAGCCTGAAACGCATCGAACACGTTTGGCGAAAGAAACGATGTCCGGGCCGTGCCTGTGGCTGAAGGTGGAACGTTGGGACGGGTGTGCGAGATAAGCGAGGAGACTGTCCGGAGGTGCGAATTCGGGCGGGCGTCAGTTCGACCCCTATCCAAACTACCTTACATTTGCCAAGCCTTCATGGTCGTTAGGATGGCTTAAGGTTGCGGTCTGGGTGACATGTTGTGTTTAATTTACCGGCGCTGACGTGTGGCTTTTACTTTTTGCCGGTTGCTATCGCAAACAGGAGGTTGGCTATGAAAGGTTTTATTCGTCAATTCATTATTTTTTCTTTGCTGGCCGCGGTGCTTGCCGGCGGCTTGGCGTGGGCGGAATGGGGCGGCAACGGTTCTTTTTCGCCGGTTACCATGAACAAGGACAATGGCAAGCCGCTGAAATTGCAATGGACTTATATCATCAATAATGGCCTACCTATCGTGATTACCGGCGGCCAGTTGCAAGGTTTGGACAGCCTGCGCTTGAAGTTCGGCAATCTGTTGTTGACGATAGATCCTAAAACTTTGCAAAGAACCGCCAAAATCAGCGGAAATTTAGTGGCTCGTTTGGGCACGCGAACCGCAGGCGGCCGATTCAGTATGAAAATCGTCGAAAATCTGCTGTCGGGCGACGAAGGAAAAATCTTGATCAGCGACGAAACGGCGGATTTCAAAGTTTCGGTCGCAGCCGGCGGAGTAACGGCTAAAGTCGTAGCTGATTTGGTTGCGCAAATTTCACCGCCTAGCGAATGGTTTTTGGATAGAAACGATCTGGATACCCTGGGAGTCGGCTATGTTTACAGTGCGCAAGCTCCCGTTACTCTGAATTTTCAGGGAAGCGTTTGTGCAAAAATGTTCGGCAGTTCCGAATGCCGGGACTTGGATGATTCCAGTGTCGCATCGCCGGAACGGTGGGAGATCAAACAGTACTATGACCAATACCCAGTCGGAAATTGGCTGTATGCGAATGTGGTCGAGGTGGCTCAAGACACCGTGCTGCCGGTATTCGACGGCTCGACGGTAAACTCGCAGCAAGTCGCCGTGACGTATTTTGTTGCCAAAGGGGTTGGGATGATTAAAGGTCTGGGCCAGTATCAATTTAGCGACGAAGCTTTACCTATCGAGCTGAAATCAACCTCCATCGTATTGCCGAAGATCAGTCGCATAAACCGGAAACAAACGTCAGCTGGCGACCAACTGAAAATAAAAGGGGTTGGTTTCGGCAAAATCATGGGTAAAGTCATGTTGGACGGCGAGGAGCTTGCGGCGGATGTTTGGAAAAATAATGCCATTTCGATTTATCTGACCGATGCACTTGCTTCCGGCCAACATTGGGTTACGGTGCAAAAAGACAACGGCATTATTAGCGCGGCCCAGCAGATAGACATTCCCTAAGTTGCTGTCGAGCCAATTCCGAGATGTATGCTTCGTAGATGTTCTTGCCGGGGTTTACTACCCGCAAGCTAGGCGATTGCTGTTTTTCGGGCGGTGCCTGGCTAGGTTCTAGCCAGGTTGGACGGCGGTGCTCAAGGTTAAAATGCGGGTAATCAAAGTCGGCGACATTGACTGCGGTATTGTGAGCAACGGGTTCGGTCGGATGCTGTATGAGAGGATTGAGTACGCGCTTGTCGGCAACTACGGCACTCCGACACAGTGCTGAATTTATCTATTCTCGGCTTCGGTCGATTGCGGGCGAAGTTGTTTTGCCGCGTATCTGGAAATGGATCGATGCGTGTAGTGAGCCTTGTCGATAGAAGAGGTTTTGGTAGTACCCGTTTCAAATGCGGAAAAGTCCGCGCGTTCGGCGGGAAGCGCCTTGCCGCGGTGTAATACGCAATTGTAGGGTAGTTTCGGCCAGAAGGAATTGCAGTTGTCGGTTTCCGCAAAAGCGCTGGTTGAAATTGAAGCCGTTGCCACAGCCGCAAGCAAGCTTGTGATTTGAATTGTTTTTTTCATGATAGTAGTACCCCTGTCGATTGATGAAGTTAACCCCCGCATGGATTCCTTAGGTGAATAAGGAATGACATTAATATATCGAATCAATATTAAATTCGCAATTCTTTTTCCGCTAGCCGTTTGTTCGATTTGCATTGATATGGTGCATTTTATTCATCATAACGCTCTTTTTTGGTGCTTGCAAGTGCGGAGACTAAAGTCGGTTTTTTTATAAGATAATGTAATTAAACATATTTTTTAATGGCATGCGATATGCTGGGTAAGCTGCAAGTGTGGCGCAATTTATTTTCGGAATCACCATGTTTGCACAAATCGTCCGGTTGTCCTTGTTTAGCTTGTGTTTTTGGTTGCCTCTTGCCCAAGCGGGTCAATTCGCCACTACGGTGCCTATGAGCAAAAAGGGTACGGCGACTTTTTATGTTCAGGTTGAATTTGACGGAATCGCCGGGAACGATTTGATGGTCGATACGGGGTCCGATTATGTAACAATCAACGAAGCTACCCTCGATTTACTTAAAGAGCGCGGAAACGTGGATTATGTCAAACAAGTTTCGGGGGTTATGGCCGACGGGTCCGATGTGATTGTGCCGATTTATCGCATCGCGAAACTCAACATCGGCTGCTGCTGTATCGTGCGCGACGTGGAGGCGGCGGTATTCAAAGGCACCGAGCGTCAGATTCTCGGTTTAAGCGCGTTGAAGAAAGTGGCTCCATTTGCCTTATCGGTGGATCCCGATCATTTAATTCTTAGCGATTGTAAGGCGCTTTCGCTGGAACTTGCGGGCAATCAGTAACATCCCTTCATCATTCGTTTGCGTAACGCGGAGTCGTTTTGCACCGGCTAATTACGGTCTAAACGGTGGCGGCTATTCGGTGCATAGCGTGGCTAAGCGAACTTGAATTGCCCCCGGCCTATCCCTAGGAATCGGCCGGGGATTTTGTATCTAGGCCGAACGTTTAGTAATAGCTCTCAACCAACCCAGTAATGCGGTACCGAACAACCAAACCGCTCCCGGAACAGGTACTTGAGCCGGAAAGACGATAGGGCCATCCAAATTGGCGGCGATCATTTGTTGGCCTAGCAGCCTGCCGACATACAACTCGATGTTGGCCGGATCGTTGGCGAGATCGTCTTCGCACGAACCGATTTCCACGCAAGATGCTTCGTGGCTTTCCGGATCGTAACTGCCGGTAAACGCAAAGTATTGGTAGGTCCTTAATACTTGTTCCGCATCAGCCCCGGCTTCTTGCTCGCCGCTATCGAGCAGGTTTTTGGGGTCGTCGGCAGCCAAACGCAAATCGCGTTGCATCAGCTTCCATTCCACTTCGACTGCGTTAGGGTCGTTCTCGTCGGCGATCTGGTCCGGATTGTCGGCCATCAGGTCGTTCAAATCGGCCTTGTGTTCCAAATCCAGTTCGGTTTTCATGACCTTTACCCATACCGCATCGGAAAAATGCTGGTTCGGCTCCGCTTCCGGAGCCTCGGGTGCTTCGACCACGAATTGCACCACCGGTGCCGGGTTGTTGGGAGCCGGTTGCGGTTGCACGACGTTGACTATCGGTGCGCCGATCAAGTTGACCGGAGTGCTGCGATTGCCATTTTGATCCAGCCAATAGTAACGCGAGGCGGTCGGGTTTTGATTGAGGGCCAAGCCGAAGTGCTCACAGCCCGCAATCGTAATACAAGAGTGTCCGCCGGTATTGGTGATGGCTGTGGTATACGGCACGGTGCTATGTACGCCGCCGTCGAAATAGCGGATGCTGGTGATGCCGTTGCCGCCGGATACTTGCCCGGAGCCGTAGTGCCAATTGCTAAAGGTATAGTACTGGCCGTTGTAGTTGGCGATTGCCGAAGGATCTATGCCTTCCAGTTCGATTTCGAATCCGTAATAGGTATTGCTGGTGGAATCGTTGAAGACGTCGAAGTTGCCCAAGGTACCGTAGGTGGTACTGGCGTTGGCAATTGCGCTGCCCAATAAACCGGAAACGCTGAGTGCCGCGGCGGCGAAATTTAGTTTATTCATGATGTGCCTCAATTGAATGTTTTATGGGTTGGCGGGTGTAAATGTTCGATTTGTAATAAAGGTTCAATCGGCAGCAGTGCGCGGCCGAAAGACTCCTTAAGGCAAGGTGCAATTGCCGCTTCCGCCATCGCGGATGAAATAGTCGGTGGATATATAAGCGTTAGCTAACGAAATGACGTTGGTTCCGGCACTCAAAAATACCGGGGTTTTAGGGCGAGTGGTGCCGTTGAGCTGGGTCAACGG
Source organism: Methylomonas sp. HYX-M1 (assembly GCF_040741385.1). Classification (NCBI taxonomy): domain Bacteria; kingdom Pseudomonadati; phylum Pseudomonadota; class Gammaproteobacteria; order Methylococcales; family Methylococcaceae; genus Methylomonas; species Methylomonas sp. HYX-M1. The sequence continues at coordinate 3,733,890 of NZ_CP160405.1, read as the reverse complement.
GGTGCCGTTGATAGACACGTTCAAAAGATAAGTGCCGTTATCGAACACGTTGACGTAAGGCTGGCTAAGGCCGGTAGCCGGATTCAGCGCGCAACCCGGCGTGACCGTTGCGTATGACTTGCCGCTGGCCGCGTATTCCAATGAGCCGTCGTTGCTGAAGGTGTTGCCCGAGGTATCGGGAAGCAAGCACATTCCGGGTTGTACGGTAAAAGCGTATCGGTCGGCGGTTTTTTTGCTGATGCGCACGACCACGCTGTTGTTGCCGTCGGCGAGAGCTACGCCGGTGCTCGGATTGGCAGTAGTCACGACTGCCAGCCGCGAGCCGTTCACGAAAACGCCGGCACTAGTACCAGGCTTGGCGTTGAATAAACCGGCTTGCACGCTCGGCACTTGCTCACCACTACCGTTAGGGTCTGCAGCGCATTGCACGACGCTGGAGGCGAAAGTCTTGCCGCTAAAACCGATCTGTATGTCTGCTGCAAAACTGGCGACGGAAAATGCCGCGGTAGCGATCAACATGCTGCTGGTACAAAGAAAAACGGGTGTATGCGTCATTGGATACCTCTCGTTGAAAATTCAAGTTATCAAGCGGCCGTTCGAGCTACATGAAGGCTTGGTTGAAGTGAAGCGAAAACCGCTCTTGAAGACGAGTTAGTGGGCGTATTGTTCGTCACCTAGCGGGTTATCTGTGTGGGAGGTTCATTTATAGGAGTCGTCTATTTCCTTAACCCCACTCAACATGGCTGTAATTAGTTGTTGTTTTTCTCTCCGGGACGAATAAAGGACTGCGGTGATATGCAATGTGGCCAATGCCAGAGTCAGGTTCGCAAACAACTCGTGCAATTCTTCCCAAAATTCTTCGGATTTTTTATCGGTAGCGGGAAGAACGGTGTTGGCCGAAGGTGAGGCTAATCCGCTTTTGATTTGATGTTGCGGCGAGCCGTTAGATGTTGCAATTTCTGCGGCCCAAGCCCAGGGGCCGTCGTTTTCTTCTAGTGCATACAATTTCAAACCTGATAGCGAGGTTGCGGCAAGGCTTAGCAGCAAAGCGACGACCATCGCACCGCCGGCCGGGTTGTGGCCGATATAGTGCTGAGATTTGCCTGAAAGCATCTGTTGCAAATAGGCGAGGATTGCGGCAGGTGAATATACGAAATCCGCAAACCGAGCGTAACGGCTACCACAAAAACCCCAAATCAAACGAATCAAGACGATCGTGCTCACGACGTAGCCCGCCACGATGTGCAGTGGCATCAAGTCGTCTTCACTGAAATACGCGGTAAAAACGGCAGGTATCAACAACCAGTGGCCGATTCGTACTACGGGATCCCAAACTTTCACTTTTTTTGAATCTTTTGCCATACTGTGCGGCGCTCCAATTTGAAACTTGCACATATAGTGTGGAAATTCGTTTTTTCCTGCATCCGTCATCCGACGTATAAGGGGGTTTTTGACTCAATTTTGGGAGCAATCGATGATCGAAAACAAACGTGTCAACCTTTGGGCGATTCTCATCAGTCTGATGATTTGCGTGTTGATTGCCCTGGATATGGTCGGAGACTACCGGGAAGGCGTGCACTGGCAGCATTTACTGCTGGAGTTGGGCATACTGTCGCTGTCGCTTTCCGGGATCGTTTATTTCTGGCGATTGTATTGCTTGTCTGCACAAGCGAAGATCGCTTTGCTGAGACACGATCTGGAGCTGGCCAATCGGCAAGCTCGGCATTGGCGCGATGCCAATCGGGACTTGATCGTCGGCTTGGCCAAACAGATTCAGCAGCAATTCGATAGTTGGCAGTTAACCCGGGCGGAAGCTGAGGTTGGCATGTTCATGTTGAAGGGGTTAAGCCACGCACAAATTGCCGAGCTGCGGCACTCGAGCGAGCGAACCATAAGAGACCAGGCTAGGGCGATTTACCGTAAGGCGGGGGTGAATAACCGCATCGAACTCTCCGCGTTTTTTCTGGAAGACTTATTAATGCCGAATGGGCCGCAATCCGAAGCCGATGAGAACTGAGTGTCGGCTTGTTTGTCCTTGGAGTTGAATTTCTAGGCCGCTTGCGCCTTGCGCTTGGAATGTAAATGATCCGACCGTGGACTATCCGGCGGAATAGACATCGGTATAAGCAACGGCCGGCGGCGGGTGTTGAAAACCATGGGGCCGGGCAAACCCGCTACGTAAACGATACCGCCGGCCGCTTGATCTACGAACAGACCGGCAACGGCAGCGCCCGCAACTACGTGTGGCTGGGCGACAACTATTCTGACGCGGGGGCATTCGGCGGAACTCGGTAAACCGATCCCAAAATGGCGGAACGCCTCGGCAACTGCTCCATGCGTTGCTCTACCTCCTGCATCCCAGCAGTCGTATCGGCTTCCTCCCTACGCGGGTTAACCCGGCCATCTATGCTGAGGCGTGTCGTTGGCGTTGAGCGGTCGTTCGCTTTTGCGAAGTTTAAGAAGAGGGTTTTACTCGTAGCAACACGATAGCGAGTGGCGAGGGCCCAAAAGGGTTGAAAAGTTAGCATGGTGTTTGCTTGTCGGCAAATTCAGCTTTTATCCCTTGTACGGCCATCATAAAAACATCACATTAACCGGGGTATGGGGATTGGCGGATGACCAGCGCCAATGCTCCGGTTTTTCCACGTAATTTTTTCTTACCGGGTTTTCGTGGATGTAATTGAGTTTTTGGCGATAAAACGCCGGATTTTCAATTTTCTTGGGCGCGTTGGTATTTTGCCAAAACTGATACTGCCCGGCTTCGTCGGTAAATAACGGCAAAATGCGCGGCTCGTGGGTTTCGATGTTTTGTTTCAGTTGTTTGGAGGTGAAACGTTTGAAATCCCGTAAAAAGCCAGCGACATCCGGGGAGGTTACGATCAAATGCAAATGATTCAACATGAACACGTAACCGTTGAGATGCAAGGCTTTATGTTCTTGGCAATAACGGATCGAGTCCGCCAGGATTTGCCAGCGTTCGAAGCGATCGAACAAATAATACCAACGGGCGACCGTCAAGGTGACGTAATAGGTGCCGGCGTTTAACTCGGTTGCTACGCGTCGGGAGGGCATGGTTAATCAAATTACCTCTGATAATTGGGGCTGGACGGATTATTTAATCCGTCCGTAACGTTTGCATTATCTTTGAACTGGCTTGAAAAGTTTGGGACGGGGTAATACCCCGCCACGCTCAGCTACTTGCTGGACGGATTATTTAATCCGTCCGTAACGTTTACATTACCTTCAAACTGGCTTGAAACGTTTGGGACGGGGTGCATACCCCGTCCCGCCCAAGGCACATAACCCATCCCAATCAAAAAAATTATCCAAATGATATTCTAATAAATCACTAATAGATTCATAAGAGTTTTGTAGATCCTCATAAGCAGCTGGTACGCCAAACTCATACCAAGGTCCATAATCTCCCAAGATAAGAGGATACCCCCCCTCAATTACAAAAAAAACGCCTCCCCATGACAAACTAACTGCGAGTCTATGAAAGGCTAGGCTGGAATGCACATATCCAAATTCTGTTAAATAGAAATTTGCAGCATTTTGATATGCGTTTGCCCCTATTCTTGCAGCACCCCATGCCCATGAAGCTAATTCCACTAAATCACTGGCAAAATCGCCTCTTGGTTCATTTTTTAAACCAAAATAGTCAACTAAATTAATCGGATCGTTTGAAGAATATTTGTAAAAACTGGATTCATGAGAGTTGAATCTTACCGGATCTTTATTAGTCCACCTCCCTGACAAAGCATCATAATCCCTAGCCCCAAACCGAACCAACCCAGTATCCTTATCATACAATCCCCCCGCAAACCCAAACGGCTGGAACCCTGGATTGGTATCTTTGATCACCCGGCCAAACTCATCAAACTCCATTTCCTGCGCCACGGTATTGGTAGCGACATCGACCACTATCCTGGGGCTGCCCAAATGATCCTTGACCAAACGGTAGGTGACGCCGCCCTTGATCATGTAATCCGGCACGTTGACGCTGGTGGCGTAGACGAACCGGCTGACCACGTTGCCGCTGCCGTCTAGTTCGGCAATCGGCTGTAACTGACCTTGCCAGAGGAAGGTTTGGGTCAGGTTGCCGTTGATTTTTTTGCCGATGCGGCGGTTTTGGCCGTCGGTGAGGTAGTCGATGCGGCCACCGCCGGGCAGCACGACTTTTTTCAGGTTGCCCAGCACGTCGTAGTCGTATTGACTAACCGCCGCCCCTACGGTTTTACTTAGCAATTCACCATTGGCGGTGTAACTGTAGCTAGCGCCGTTGTAGGTGAGCAACCGGTCTTGGGCATCGTAACTGCCGTTTTCGGTGACGCCGCCTTTGGTAAGGCTCAGGCGGTTGCCGTTGTCGTCATAGCTGTAGCTGGATTGCACGACGTTATTCTTTTTGACTTCCACTAAACGACCGGCGTCGTCATAGCGGTAATCAAAGGTATTGAGCACATCGCCCCTGGTTTCCTGTTTTTGGGTGATGCGGCCCAATTTATCGCGGTTGTAGGCGATTTTTAAATGCAAGAACGTGTTGTATTTGGCTTCGTAGCCGGATAGTTCACCAAAGCTATTGTAAGAGTAGCTATCGGACATACTGCCCAGTTTGGTGCCGGTGAGCAGGCCGTTTTGACTGCTGCGGGTTAAGCTCAGATCACCGGCGCCGGTCAATAAGCTGTCGGCATCGTAGCTATAGCTAACAGTATTCGCGCCGTTGAGAGTGATCGAGGTGATGCGAAAATCATTGTCATAAGCGTAGTCGACTGTGCCTGCAATAGTACCCGTCCAGGCGGTTTGGGTCAGCAATGCACCGTTGTAGCTAAAGCCAAGTTCGGCATCCGGGGTAGTAATTCCCGTCAATTTGCCGGTGTTGACATCATAAGCGTAACCGGCCAGAGTTTGGTCGGCTGGTTCCAGCAGCAAAGACGACAAGCGGCCGGCATTGTCATAATTGAGTTCAATACTCTGTCCATCAGGCCGGGCTACGGATAATAAGGCTTTGTCTTTATCGTAGGTGTAGACGGTATCGTTGCTTCCCGCGTTAACGTCGGGCGGCAGGTATTTTGCGGTTTGATCGATACCGGTGTAGTTGAACAGATGCGCCGGTTGACCGGGCGGCGTTAAGGACGCCAGATTGCCGTTGGCATCGTAGCTGTATAACACTTGCCGGCCATCGGGCAGGGTTTGCGTGGTGACCCGACCAGCCTGATCGTATTGAAATTGCACTTCCCGGCCGAGCGGATCGAGTACGCTGGCCAGATAGCCCTGCGGATTGTAGGTGTAGTTAATTTTTCGCTGTTCGGCGTCTGTGCCTTGATAAACCGACTCTAAACGTCCATGAGCATCGTAACTGATATGGCTTGCCAATAATCCGGCGACTTGGAGTTGGCTGACTCTGCCTTTGGCATTCAGCACAGCCTTGGTCACCCGCTCGGCCGGACTGGTAGCCGTGACGGTTTGGCTTAAGGCATCGTAGCTGCTGGTGGCGGTACGGCCGTTGACGGTGAGGCTGTCGGTCAGAGATTTTACGCTTAACGGGTCGGCCGGATTATTCAGCACCACGCTGCGTTGGCCAGTGGCGGTAGCCGTCAAATTACCTGTGGTCAGTTTTTGCGAAGTGACTAGCGGCGCCAACATGCCAAAGCGCGGATCGGGACTGCTGACGGACGTGGTAACGCTGCCGTCGGCGGCGGTAGCGATTACCGTGCCGTCGGCTTTGCGGCGGGTTATGGCAGAAGTGCCATCCGGCCAGCTGGTTTGGCGTATTTCTTCCCCGGTTATGTTTTGCACCGAGTATACGGTTTGGAGTCCTTCGGCACTGGTGTGCATGACGACATAACCGTTGTCCAAGTCCGTCCGCGCCAGCCTTTGGCTGCCATCTTCGGCATGGGTGTCGGAAACCAGTTTACCTGAAACGTCGTAACTCATCGTCGACGCATACTGGCGCGGGTTTTCAAGCGTGGTTAATAAGCCGTCGGCGGTATAACTGGCTTTATAGCGTTCATCCATGGGGTTGGTAACTGCATTCAGATAGCCATTATTGTCTAGCGACAGGCTGGTGCGTTGCCCAAAAGCGGACACAATGGCAGTTGGCTTGCCGACGCTGTCGCGTTCGATGCTGATGACGTGGTTGTCCAGGTCGGTAATTTTGCTCAGTAAACCCGATGCGTCATAAGCAAAGGTCAGCAAGGTTTTGCCTGTCAGGGTGTCTTTGGTCTCCAAATGGCGGCCGGAGGCGTCAAAGCGGTAGAGTTGTGAACCATCTTGGGAAGGGATAGCAATATCGGTTATGCCGATGCCCGGTAGTGCCGGGGTAATGCGACGAACGCGATGATTTAAATAATCCGCAAATACTAAATTCCCCAGTGGGTCGATTGACATGCCGTTAGGAATATTCAACTTGGCCGAGGTTGCCAAACCGCCGTCTCCAGAGTAGCCATTACTACCGGTGCCGGCTACTGTTGAAATAATACCGGTTGCATCTATTTGACGAATACGATGATTTTCTCCTTCGGTGAAATAGATCGTTTGGTTTTTTCCTATTGCAGCAACAATCGGGTGATTAATTTTCGCTACTGTTGCTTTACTACCGTCACCACTAAAACCAGCGGAACCATTACCGGCGATGGTTGAGATAACTCCGTCAACAGCTACTTTACGAATTCTATTATTGTTCGAATCGGTAATATAGAAACTGCCATCTTCGGCTAAAGCAACGCCAATGGGTTTGTTTAGAGCCGCATTTAAAGCCGGGCCGCCATCGCCGGAGAAATTCGCGTTACCATTCCCTGCAACAGTGGAAATAATGCCATCCGGAGAAATTTTTCTGACACGGTGGTTTCCGCAATCGGCAAAAAATAGGGTGCTATCAGCGGCAACCGAAATATCGCCACAGATGTTGCTAGAACTACTGTTTGGATTCAGCCTTGCATTTATCGCCGGCCCTTGATCGCCAGAGAATCCGCCCACACCAATACCAGCGATTGTAGTAATAATGCCATCGGCTGATATCTTACGAATTCTCTTATTTCCGGCGTCAATAAAATAAATCGTACCGTTTGAATCCACAGTCAAACCTAGGGGGCGCGAAATTTTTGCCAGATTTGCCTGATCTCCATCACCGCTGAACCCTGCTGAACCGCAAATACCGGCGATACGGCTGATAATGCCATTCTGATTAACCCGCCGGATGCAGGAATTGCCGAAATCAGTAATGTATAGATTGCCGTCAATCGCCGCATCCGCATCAATGGGGTTGTCCAAACGGGCCAATAAAGCCGGGTCATCATCCCCAAGGTAGCCTGACATACCCGTGCCCGCTACAGTGGAAATAATCGCGGTTTTGATACCTGAATTTTCAGTATCTCTTACCGCTCCATCCCCCAGGTAAAGTATTTGCGACGATGGATCGTAACGATGATGGGCATTCAGGCTCCAACCACCCAAGCCGGCATGGCTATTTGTTGCAATGCCGATATTGGCTGTTTGCTGTTGGCTGAGTTTGACTTCTTGTCTCGCGGGAATATTTCCAGGAATACGTTGCCCGCTGGCCGCGCCGAAGCTGCTGGCCATAGCCGGCGGCAGGTTGTAATAACCGTCATAAACGTAATCGATTTTGATGGTAGCTTGCTGTTGACCTTGCAGTAAACGGCCATAGGCATCCAGCCCGTCCCACTCAAAATGATGGCGCTGTTTGGCTTGGGCGGGATAGGTTTGTTTGAACGTGCGACCAGCCACACTGATTTCCAGTTCGATACGTTTCAATACCTCGGGAACGGTTTCACCGCTTAAGGGTATATCCAGACTGTAACCGGCCTTGCGCCCCGGCATTCGGTCGGAGTCGTAGCGTATAAAGAGTGGCGTGCCGGTGATGGCGATTTGTTCCGATAAGGTTTGGCCCTCGCAACCGATAATTGATCCGGCTTGTTGGCGCTGACAGTCGGGTTTGCTGTCGGGTGACTTGGCTTCCGGATTACTTGGGGGGGTGGAGCCTGCCTCGGCGCTGACCCCATAATTCAAATCATATGTGGATAAATGTAATAAAGGTACGCGCCATATCGTTTTATTAGCCGGATAACCCGCCAGGGTGGCGAGTTCGGCATCGGTAATGCCTAAAGCCGCCAATTGGCTGGGGGTGTCGACCGTGTTGTCGCCATTGCTGTCGATATTGGCTAACCCATTGTTAACCGATATGATTTTGATGACTCTGCCATCGGCTGAAGGTATCCAGGCCGATTTGCCCGCATCATAATAAGCGGAAGGCACGGCAATCCCTACCGGCATATTGAGGAAGTTATCCACATAAAACGGCACCGGCTTATTAAACAGCACATCTTTACCGTCTTTCTTCAACGCTGCCTCATCGGCTTTCAGTTCTACGGCATAGGTGTAAGCGCTGGTCGGCGGTAATGGGCCGGGCATTGACGCTAAACCGTTAGTACCTACTGTGTACTCGGTCAGGCGCAAACTCAGGGTATCGGTCTGTTTTACGCTGCCGTCCGCATCGTAAACATAGGCTTTGGTACCGTCGGGAATGGCCAGTGTGGCGGTACGTGTGCCGCTGGCATCGGTAACCGTGGAACCCTCGGCTACGGCAAATTCAGAGTCGATGCCGTTCAGATTGATGGAATTAACTTTGCTGTCCACTTGAATCAAAACGACATCTTCGATGACGGACCAATCCTGCCACGCCAATTTAGATATTCGTTGAGCAGAGAGATAATCTAATTTTTGAAAATTCACCGTTAAGTAACCGCCACCGTTCACAGCCATGTCGAATTGCCCGTCGGCGCGGCTGAGAGTCTGGCCGAATTCGGGATGATCTTTAATGGTAACGGTCACGCCCGGCAACGGCTTGTTGTCTTTGTCCAGTACTTTGCCGCGTATGACGGCGGCCCGTTTGGTCTCTATGGTTCCAGCCGCCACTCCGGTTTGGATGGGATTATCGCCGGTGTAAAGAAATTGACCGGCGGTTTGGGTGGTGGTGGCGACGGTTTGATCCTGCTTGGGGGCGACGACGACCGGATTGGGCGGCAGGTTGTTGTTTGGCCCCAATGAGATGATCAAATCGATGGTTGTGCCTTTATCAACAATGCTGGTTGCAGTCAGGCTTTGGCTGATAATTTGACCTTCCGCCACGCCTTCGCTGTATTGAAAGGTTTCGCCGCCTAATACAATGTTGGCTTGGATAAGTGTAGTTTGCACGGTATTGCGCATTGCGCCAACGAGATTGGGGACGCGGGTTTGATCGGCGGTGAGCGAGTCCTCTACCGTGACCTGAAAGCTTTGCGCATCATGACCGCCATTGCCGTCCGTGACATTGACCGTAACGTGGTGTGTGCCAATTTGATTGACCGACGGCGTCCAGCTAATCGCTCCGGTCTGCGCATGGATGCCCATGCCTGTAGGCGGAGCCGTCAATGTGTAACTCAAAACGTCGCCGTTATCGGCGTCGACGGCCGCGACAGCATAGCTGTAGGGTTTTTCGGCATAGGCTATTGTTACAGCTGTCGAAGTGATTTTAGGGGCTTGATTGCCGGGATTGATTGCGCCATCGCGCACTTTAATCCAGACCGTATCGGGAGCACTGTAGTAGTGGCCGTCGTGCACCATCAGTTGTGCGATGTAATCGCCAGCGGTATCGGGGGTGATTTGAGATTGCTGTTTGTCCGTATCGCTAAGTTGACTGGCGCTGTCTGCCGGTTTGTACAACAAAGACCAACGATAGCTGAGTGGGTCCTGATCGGAATCCGAGGACAAGGCTCCGTTCAACTGGATCGGTTGTTGCGGGGGAGCGGGGCCAATGTCGCTTCCGGCATTAGCAACCGGCGCCGATTGGCCGGTGCTGATAGCGACAGTCGCCGGGTCACTGGTTTGTTGGCCGTCGGAGACAATCAAACGGGCGATATAGCGGCCTTTTTTGTCCAGGGTAAGCGTGGGGCTTTCGGCGTTGAACGGGGTGATTTTAGCTTTGCTGCCACCGGGTTTGCGCGGCAAGCTCCAGGCGTGGGTCAAGGTTCGGGCGTCGTTGCCGCGGGATGCTGAAGCATCTAAGGTCACCGTGGCCCGGTGAGCGGCGGTTATGGGTAAACCGGCATCTGCGATGGGGGCCGAGCCGTTGGTGTCCAGCAGCACGCTATCCGGAAATCCGGCCGTTTGGCCATCGTGGACGATGAGTTTCAATTGGTATTGGCCCGGTTGGTCGATCGGCAAACCGGCCAGCGGCTGGTCGGCTGCCGTCAACTGGGTACTGCTGTTTTCCGGCTTTTTTAGAATGCTCCATTGATAGGCGAGTGCATCTCCATCGGGATCACTGGAAGCGCTGCCATTGAGCTGCGCGGTAGTGCCGACCGTAACGGTCTGATCTTCTCCTGCGTGGGCAACAGCGGGATGGTTGGGCGGGATGGTATGAATGTCCGGCAGTTGGGTGATGAGTTGAACAACAAATTTAAACGACTTTTTGCCGGGATTTTTGAAACGGATTACCAGGCTGCCCAGGGTTTGTTGCGGCGCCAATAGCCCGGTGGGTAAGGGAATGTATAGGTATGGTTTGTGGTTGATGCTGCCGTCGGATGAAGCGACGGTGACATTTTTGCGGTTGATGCTCTTGATGATCAGGGCTAACGGGCCGTGAATCGACTTGTTCTTAGTGGTGTTGGTCAGCGTGATATAGCTATCAAAGGTCTGATTGGCGGTATTTTCAACCGGGTTGGTTTTGCTGAGCCGGATGCCTTTAACCACGGATGCCGCCCAAACCGGTGATTGATGCAGGCCTATCATCAGCCAGAAAATGCAACCGATTGCAGTCAACAGAATTCGGTGAGTCGAGAGCTGTTTATGGGTTGTAATGGGCATGGCAGGTCCCCTGCATGGTGATAATTACCTAACGTTCATGAAGGCGCGGCATGGTGCCGGCGATGAAAGTGGAGGATGTTTTGCGTTAGGGCATTTTGCCTGGAAGACTAACGCGCTACTTTCAGAGAAAGACATCAGCATGTTGAAGTTTGAAGGGCTCTCGGTGTGTCGTTCGCAGCTTTCGTACTTATCAGGTTTACATTCCGGGACGCCATGATGAATCTCTCGGCTAGTGTGTGGTTTTGTAAAAGCTACCATTAATGAGGTTTTTTGGCTTGCGGTATTTTAATGAGGCAAAAACGTAATGAACGATTGGTGGTTTCTGGCGGTTGCCATCGTGGCGGAAGTGATCGCGACGTCGGCGTTGAAAGCCAGCGAGGAGTTTTCCCGGTTCTGGCCATCGCTATTGACGCTGGCGGGTTACGGGTTGGCGTTTTATTGTTTGATGCTGACCTTGCGTACCATTCCGGTCGGTGTCTGTTACGCCATCTGGTCCGGGGCCGGCATCGTCTTGATTACCTTGGTCGGTTGGTTCGGCTTCGGGCAGAAATTGGATGCGCCGGCACTTTGGGGCATGGCTTTGATCGTTGCCGGGGTGGTCGTCATTCGGCTATTTTCGGACTCGGCGTCGGCTTGAGGGGTAAAGCCCGCATTCGTGCGGCGAATTTGCCTAGATTGATTCCGGCTGCATGCCGGCGGGGCTCAATAGATGGTAAAACTGCGTACCCAGTCGCCGGGGCGGACCAAGGTGCGCGCGTTTTGCTCCAGGCTGCCGGCCGCCATAGACGGACCGACTTCGGCAATGCTCAAGATGCCGATAGGGTCGGTATAGCCCAGGCCGGCGCTATCGGCGAAGCCGGCCGAATACACCATAAATCGGTCGCCGACTTTGATCTTGTCTTGCGCGCCGGCGCCTATGGTGATGCGGCCTAATTCGGTTCGGATGACCCGGGCGGAGAAGGGATAGCAGCTGAACAAGTCGGCGATGTCTTGGCTAGCCTGACGGACGATGTCGCCGATTTTATGGCCGGACGGGGTGTCTTCGAAGCGTTCGCTACCGACGTTGTAGCCGGAGGGTAGATTGACGTCGCCGATAATCGAATCGGTGTAGCGGTGTTGGAACAGCAAGGCGCCGGTGAAGCCGTCGTGCATGAAAACGTCTATGCCGATGCTGCGCCGGCCCACGTAATCGCGCATGGCCGATTTCAATTCGGCCAATACGCCGGCTCCGCGCACGTATTCGGTGGATTCCACTCTAAAGTCGCGAATGATGCCGGATAGCACCAATTGGGCATTATGCCGTTTGGCAATGTCGAGAATGACGTTGCCGGAAAATCCGCCGCTGGCCGGAATTTCCGGGGCCAGATCCGGACGGACGTACAGTGACGAATCGGTGAGGTTGTAGGCGATAAAATCGCCGCGTTCCATCAGCAAGTTGCCGATTTCGCGCGGAATGCCGCCGAACAAGTCTTGAGTTTCCGTGCCGCTGATCTGATAAGGATTCATGGCCGGAAAGCCGGTTGCCACGATACGTTTGCGGTACGGCGCATTACAACTTTTTTGTGCAGACAACATCACCAAGGCTTGCACGTGATAACCGTCTTGGTCCTGCCATTCGTCTACCACTTTGACCTCGCTGGTCGACATTGCGCCCGGGTCGCGGTCGGCCAGGGTTCGGGCGGCTTGGGCGATAGCGTCGTCGATGGCTGCTTGCCGGGCGGCGGAGACGCCGCCCACGCCGACGGCCGCAAAGCCTTGTACCGTCACTTGGCGATTGCGCAGGTGTTGGATTTGTTCCGGGTCGACGCGGCGACTGGCGTCGCCGCTGCCGCAAGCCGCCAATATCAGCGCCAGTGCCAATGAAAGCCAAAACCTATAATGCATTGATGATGCCGTTGATCAGCAAATAATTGAATAGGGTTCGACCGGTCATGTTCAATGTCCATTCCACTCCGTATAAGCCGGCGTCGAGCAAGGCGGAATCGACCGGGCCCGGCCGGGAATTGAAACCGCCTACGTGAAATTGGTCGCTACAGCCAGCGCTGCCGCAAGCTAGATTGACCCGGGTAGTCGTTGCGGTTTTATAACCCAAGCGGGTGTAAGCCAGTTTACCGTCTTCGCGTATGCATTGCTCGGCTAGCGCGGGTGTGCCGCTCATGCAATGGTAGAAGCGGGTAGTCAACGGCAGTTGCAGCACGGTTTTCAAGCGGTCTTTGAATGTGCGGTAGTCGCTGGCTTGGGCTTGGCGCAAATAGAGGTCCAGATAGACCCGGTACACTTCGTTTTCGATGACTCGCGAGCCTACCGTCGCATCAGGTCCTAATGGCTCGTCGTACAATTGATCGGCCAGCCCGCGATAAGCGTTCAGTTTGGCTATTTGCCGGGCCGATAACCAACGCTGGCCGACGTTCAGCCGGCCGCTGTCGTCGAAGTGGCTGAAACCCGTCGCTTGCAAGACTCTAGCGGCTGTCGGCGAATCGGCTGTTGGCTCGTTATGAGATTGCACTCCGGAACAAGCGGTTAATCCGCTCAACAGGGTTATGCCGAAAAACAGGATGAATGCGACGCGTTTCATTGGATATTCCTCACGATTTCTTCAGCATTCATCGACTGAGACGCCGAATTCTTGAATGACTATTAGCAAAAACGCGGGATGAGTCACCGAAGTCCGACTGCAAAAAACCAACTACTCGGTTTTGTCGGCCGCGACTGTCCACAGCTTTTCCAGCTGATAATATTCGCGCGCTTGAGTGGTCATAACGTGCAGGACCACGTCGCCCAAATCCAGTAACACCCAGTCGGAACCGGCTTGGCCTTCCACGCCTAACGGCATTTCGCCCTGTTCCTTGACTTTTTCGATCACGTAATCGGCTAAGGATTTGGCGTGACGGGTCGAAGTGGCGGTAGCGATGACCATGTAATCGGTAATACTGGTTTTGCCGCGCACGTCCAAGGTTTTTACCTGCAGGGCTTTGCGCTCTTCGAGCACGTGTTCCACCAGCTTGAGTAATTGTTCTGTTTGCATCGAATGTCCTGAAATTAAGCGAGATAAAGGTTGTGCCGGCGGATGTAAGCAATCACGCTGTCGGGCAGTAAAAATTGCGGATTGTGGTTGCCGGCTATCAAATTCCGGATTGCGGTGGCGGAGATGTCCAGGGCGGTAACGGTTTGGAAGTGCAAGCAGCCTTGCGGGGTTTCCACTAAGTCATTGTCGTGGCGCGTGAGTTTTTCCGCTAAAAAGTCTGCCAGTCTGGGCGGCCGGTAACCGGGTCGGGTAACCACTACGACGTGGGCAAGCTCGAATAACCGTTGCCAGCAATGCCAGGTTGGCAGGCCGGCAAAGGCGTCCGTGCCGATGAACAAGAGGAGGCCGACGTGCGGATAATCGTCGCGCAACGATTGCAGGGTGTCGACCATATACGACGGGCCGGGGCGGTCCAGCTCGCGGCGATCGGCGATTACGCCGGGAAGGCCGGCCAGCGCCAATTGCAGCATGGCGTACCGCCGTTCGCCGTCTACTTCCGGGCGTTCCCGGTGGGCCGGCAAGCGGCAGGGTATCATGTGCAGTTGCCGCAAGCCGAATCGTTCCTGAACTTCCACCGCGGTGCGCAAGTGGCCGAAATGTACGGGGTTAAACGTGCCGCCGTAAACGCCTATCATCAAGTGCGAATGTGGCCGTCGCCCAATACGATGTATTTCAACGAGGTCAGGCCGTGCAAGCCCACCGGGCCACGGGCGTGAAGTTTATCGGTACTGATGCCGATTTCCGCACCCAAACCGTATTCGAAGCCGTCGGCAAAGCGGGTCGAGGCATTGACCATTACCGAGCTGGAGTCCACTTCGCGCAAAAAACGGCGGGCCAGCGTGTAGTCTTCGGTGACTATGCTCTCGGTATGGGCCGAGCTGTATTGGTTGATGTGGGCGATGGCCTCGTCTATGCCGGCGACGATTTTGATCGACAAAATCGGTGCCAGATATTCGGTATGCCAATCGTCTTCCGTGGCGCGGACCGCTCCGGGCAGCAACGAACAGGTTTTCAGGCAGCCGCGCAGTTCCACGCCTTTTTCGGCGTAGCGTTGCGCCAGAACCGGCAGCACGCCGGCGGCGATGCTTTCGGCGACCAACAAGGTTTCCATCGCATTGCAGACCCCGTAGCGTTGGGTTTTGGCGTTGACGGCGATGGCCACGGCTTTGTCCAAATCGGCCTTGCCGTCGATATACACGTGGCAGATGCCGTCCAAATGTTTGATCACCGGAATCGTGGCCTCGGCGCTGATCCTTTCGATCAGGCTTTTGCCGCCGCGCGGCACGATGACGTCGACATAGTCTTTGAGCGTGATCAGTTCGCCGACGGCCGACCGGTCGGTAGTTTCCACCACTTGCACGGCCTGCTGCGGCAGGCCGGCTTCCGCCAAACCCAGGCTGATGGCTGCGGCGATGGCCCGGTTGGAATGGATGGCTTCGGAACCGCCGCGCAAAATGCAGGCGTTGCCGGATTTCAGACACAAGGCGGCGGCGTCTATGGTGACGTTGGGTCGAGACTCGTAAATGATGCCGATCACGCCTAAGGGCACGCGCATTTGCCCTACCTGAATGCCGCTGGGCCGATAACTTAGATGGGTGATTTCGCCGACCGGATCCGGCAATGCGGCGACTTGATGCAAGCCTTCCACCATGGCTTGAATGCGGGTTGGCGTCAGTTCCAAACGGTCCAGCGAGGCAGCGTCCAAGCCGTTTTGCCGGCCGGCTTCCAAATCTTTGCGGTTTTCCGCGGCTATGGCCTCGCTGCCGTCGACAATGGCTTCGGCAATTTTCAACAGGGCCAGGTTTTTTTGTCCGCTTTCCGCCTTGCTGATTTGCCGGCCGGCCTGCCGCGCCTGCCTGCCCAGTTGCTGCATATAGTGTTTGACATCCACGATGGCATCGACCCTAAAGGTTAAAAAGGCCGAGCATTATAGCAACTTGCCGCGATAGGCAGAGCGTATGTCGAGTTTTGGGGCAATGCCGTTAAAGATAGGTTGCTGAATCAGCCCTGTCATTGCGGAGATGAAGGCTTTGAAACCCGGTAGCGCTCGATTGGCCGGATGGGGCTGCGCTCAATCGCTAAACCGGGTTGTTTATGCTTAAAGAACGTGTGCTTGCGACGTTAATGAATATGCACTTGGCGAGTTTTGGATTTGTCGCTGCGGCTTAAGGTGTAATCGTCCTGATCGCCGGGCATCGCTTTGCCGTTGCTGTCCAATTGCACCAACTCGCCTTCGTTCTGAATGGTATACAACCGCTTGTCGCCGTTTTTGTTCGAGGTCAAGGTCAGGATGCGGGTGCTGTCGTTCCAGTCGTATTTGCCTTTGTCGTAATATTCGCGCATGGACGAGTCCTTGGCGTATTGGGTCACCAGCAAATAATTGCTTCTGGGTTTGAGCGACAGGGTTTGCTTGATGCCGGAGCAGCCCGCTTCGTTACAAGGCAAATAGCCGTAAAACACCCCGCGGAAACCGCCGGTTTCGTCCGCGGCTTCCGCCGGTACGGCGTGTTTGGAATGGTCCATGCCTTCGTGGCGCTGCATTTCCCGCGCTTTCAAGGCTTTTTCCTGCAGTTGCATGTCCGATTCCGCCCAGGCGTTGCCGTAGGCTAAACCCAAGCTCCCCAATAGAGCCGCATAGACGGCGTTTTTTATTGTTGTAGTCAGTTTTGGCATAGTGGTAATTCCGATGTAGTGCGGAAAAAGTGGTAGAGCGGCGCGCCGATTGGCCGCGCCGGCTACAGCTTACCAGCATAATCCGATCGCGCCCATTTGCGCAATTTGCGGTTGCTTGTAAAACGACAAAGTTGCGAGAATGGGCGCATCGACGACTCTTTCGCGTAGTTGTTTTTGCATGATTTCCTACATCGTCCGCCGGTTTCTATACGCCTTGCCGCTGCTGATGGCTGTCAACGTATTGACTTTCATATTGTTTTTCGTGGTTAACAGCCCGGACGACATGGCCCGCATGCAGTTGGGGCAAAAGCACGTCACCGAACAAGCCATACAAAATTGGAAGCATCAGCACGGCTACGATTTGCCGCTGCTATGGAACGGCGCCGCGCAAGGCGGCGAGCGGCTGACCGGAACCATTTTCTATCAAAAGTCGGTCAACTTGTTTTTGTTCGATTTCGGTATTTCCGATAGCGGCCGCAACATCGGCGCGGATATTCGCCAACGCATGTGGCCCAGCTTGGCTCTGGCGGTGCCGTCGTTGCTGGTCGGCTTGCTGGTGAATATCAGCCTGGCCTTGTTGCTGGTGTTGTTTCGCAACAGTTATCTGGAATTGGGCGGTAGTGTGCTGCTGGTGATGCTGATGTCGGTGTCGTCCTTGTTTTACATCATCGGCGGCCAATATTTCATCGGCAAACTGCTGAAATTGGTGCCGATTTCCGGGTACGACACCGGCTTGGCGGCGCTTAAGTTTTTGATTTTGCCGGTGCTCATCAGTGTGGCGGCAGGCATCGGGTCCGGCGTGCGCTGGTACCGTACCTTATTCCTGGAAGAAGTGGAGAAGGACTATGTGCGTACCGCACGCGCCAAGGGCTTGAGCGAAACCCAAGTGTTGTTCAAGCACGTACTGAAAAACGCGATGATTCCTATCTTGACCGGCGTGGTCGTGGTGCTGCCGCTGTTGTTCATGGGCAGTTTAATCATGGAGTCGTTCTTCAGCATTCCCGGACTTGGGAGTTACACGATAGATGCGATAAACCGCCAGGATTTCGCCATTGTTCGGTCCATGGTGTTTTTGGGGTCGGTGCTATACATTGTCGGTTTATTGCTCACCGACATTTCCTATACCTTGGTGGATCCGCGCGTGAGGTTGAATTGATGCAAGTGTTATGGACGGACGCGCTGGTTTATCTGCTGGTCGCGGCTGCCGCGGCTTTGGCGGTTTATGTGGCGCGCCAGCAGCACATGCAAAGGCCGTTGCGCAAAATTGCCGCTAGCCCGGTCGCGGCGGCTTCGTTAACCCTGTTGCTATGCTTCGCGCTGATCGGTCTGGCCGATTCGCTGCATTTCAAAGACGCGGATAGCCGCGGTAACGAAATCCTTAGTTTGCTGGATTTAGCCTGTAACGACATGCGCGCGCACGCCGAGAAAACCTATTCGGCGCCGTTTGCGACTCATTTGTATGCCAAGGAAAACATTGCGATGCCGGACGGCAGCACCCGCTGGGATTATCCGCGCCTGCAACACGGCGGCGCGCATTTGCAAGATCCGCAGCACGAATGGGCCGGCGATGTAGTGGCTAAAACCGTCGGCGGCTTGAGCAAGGGCGGCGGCTTGATGTTGATGGTCATGCTGTTGTCTTGGGGCGATAGGCAGGCTAGAGGCAGGGCATTTTGCGCTGCTGCCAGCGCCCAGGCGGTTTGGGCGACGTTGTTCATCGTCGTCACTGTCAGTTATGCCTTGTTTTCGCTATCGCAGTACTACCACGTGCTCGGTACCGATAAAGTCGGCGAAGATGTGTTCTATCAAACCTTGAAAAGCATACGCACCGGTCTGGTGATCGGTTCCTTGACGACGCTGGTGATGCTGCCCTTGGCCATCGTGTTCGGCATCATGGCCGGGTTTTTCAAGGGCTGGGTCGACGACGTGATTCAGTTCATCTATACCACCTTGAACTCCGTTCCGGGCGTTTTGCTGATCGCTGCGTCCATCTTGATGGTGCAAGTATATATGGCCAATCATCCGGAAAACTTCAACAACTTGTTGGTGCGCGCCGACATGCGATTGCTGTTTTTGTGTTTGATATTAGGGGTGACCAGTTGGACCGGCCTGTGCCGTTTGCTGCGCGCGGAAACCCTGAAATTGCGCGAGATGGAATATGTGCAGGCCGCCCAAGCCCTGGGCGTCAAACCGGCCATGATTCTGTTTCGCCACATCCTACCCAACGTGATGCACATCGTCTTGATCGCCGTGGTGCTGGATTTCAGTTCGCTAGTGCTGGCCGAAGCCGTGTTGTCCTACATCAACATCGGCGTCGATCCCACCACCCACAGCTGGGGCAATATGATCAATCGGGCCCGGCTGGAAATGGCCAGAGAGCCCGTAGTCTGGTGGTCGCTGGCCGCCGCTTTTGCCTTCATGTTCGCCCTGGTGTTGGCGGCGAATCTATTTGCCGACGCGGTCAGGGACGCGTTCGATCCGCGGAGGGTTGAGCGTGGCTGATTCCTTGCTCAAGGTCGAGAACTTGACCGTCGCCTTCGGTCAATCCCAAGTCGTCGATGACGTCAGTTTTCATATCAACCTCAGCGAAACCTTTGCATTGGTTGGCGAATCCGGTTCCGGCAAGTCGATGGCGGCGTTGGCGGTATTGAGGTTGTTGCCGAATGCGGCAGCCATGCGGGCTGCCGGCATTCGGTTAGGAGACGCGGAATTGACCGGTATTCCGGAAATCGAGTTCTGCCGGCTGCGCGGTCGCCGCATCGGCTTGATTTTCCAAGATCCGATGTCGTCGTTGAATCCGGTGATGACGGTAGGCGAACAAATCGCTGAAGTGCTGCAATTGCATTTTGAACTTAGCCGGGCGCAAATCGCGCAACGGGTGCTGGCCTTGCTCGAACAAGTCGAAATTCCCGAGCCGGAACGGCGTATCCACGAATATCCGCACCAACTGTCCGGCGGCCAGCGCCAGCGGGTGATGATTGCGATTGCGCTGGCCGGCGAGCCGGATTTGTTGATCGCCGACGAGCCGACCACCGCCTTGGACGTGACCATACAGGCGCAGATTCTGACGCTATTGAAGAACCTGCAGCAACAGACCGGCATGGCCTTATGGTTGATCAGTCACGACCTCGCCCTGGTATCCAACGTTGCAGATCGCATTGCCGTAATGCAGCACGGCAAAATCGTCGAGACCGCCGCGACCGCCGAGTTTTTTCGGCAGGCGCAACACCCTTACAGTTTGAAACTGCTGGCGGCCTTGCCCCGGTTGGAAAGCTGTATCGGCAGACCGGCCAAACCGGCTACACCGCTACTGAAGGTCGAGGATTTCAAAGTGTATTACCCGATCCGCAAAGGGGTGTTCAAACGCACGGTCGGCCACGTCAAAGCGGTCGATGGGGTGGATTTCGAATTGCACGTCGGTACCACGCTGGCCTTGGTCGGCGAATCCGGCTGTGGTAAAACCAGCATGGGCAAGGGCTTGCTGAACTTGATTCCGGCGCATGCCGGCCGGGTGTCGTTCGACGGCAGGGAGTTGACGCTGTTGAGCGGAGAAAATTTGCGCAAGCAGCGAGCCGAAATGCAGATCGTGTTTCAGGACCCATTTGCGGCGATGAACCCGCGCATGCTGGTCGGCGACATCGTCGCCGAAGGCATTACCTCGCTACGCCCGGAAATCGACCGGGACGAAAAACGCCGGCGGGTGGCCCAATTGCTGCAACAAGTGGATTTGCCCGCAGACGCTGCGTTGCGTTATCCGCACGAATTTTCCGGCGGGCAACGCCAGCGCATCTGCATCGCCCGAGCCCTGGCGGTGGAGCCCAAGTTGATCATCTGCGACGAGCCGACCAGCGCGTTGGACGTGTCGGTGCAGGCGCAAATCATTGAATTATTGAAGAAGCTGCAGCGCGAACGCGGCTTGAGCTATTTGCTGATTACCCATAGTTTCGGCGTGGTCGCGGAAATGGCCGATCAAGTGGCGGTGATGTATCGCGGTAAAATCGTCGAATACGGTCCGGTCGAACAAGTGCTGAATCGGCCGGAACACGTTTATACTCGAACCTTGTTGGCAGCGGTGCCACGCTTGTTGTCCGCTTGACGCTGAAACCGTTAAGTTTTGGCTTGAGCGTCCGCCCTGACTATGCCCAAGGTCGCAGGGTTAGGCCGCCTTTTGGTTCGATGAACTTATCCCGCTCGCAGCCCCGGAATTCGCCGCGACCGGTTGAGTTAACGACATTGGCGCCCTGCGGGTTCTCGCTATCGGCTGGGCTTTTCTTAAAAGAATTCTAACCAACGTCGCAGGTTGTATAGACGATGAAAATACTGGTAGGCATTAAACGGGTGATCGACTACAACGTGCAGGTGCATGTGAAAGCGGACGGCTCGGGGGTCGAAACCGACGGGGTCAAAATGAGCAGCAATCCGTTCGACGAGATTGCGGTCGAACAGGCGATTCGCTTAAAAGAAGCCGGTGTGGCGCACGAGATCGTAGTGGTGTCCATAGGCGAAGCCGAAGCGCAGGAGCAATTGCGCTCGGCCTTGGCGATGGGGGCGGACCGGGCGTTGTTGGTACACACCGCTCAGGCGGTGCAACCCTTGTTGGCCGCCAAAATCCTGGCTGCCGTCGTCAAGCGGGAGCATGCGGATTTGGTCTTGCTCGGCAAGCAGGCGATAGACGACGACGCCTGTCAAACCCCGCAGATGCTGGCGGCACTTCTGGACTGGCCGCAAGCCACCTTCGCCTCGAGCATTCAGGTCGGCGACGGTCGAGCCGAGGTGATTCGGGAAGTCGACGCCGGTCTGGAAACCTTGTCGGTTGCCTTGCCGGCCGTCCTATCCACCGACCTGCGTCTGAACGAACCGCGGTTTATCAAAATCCCGCAAATCATGAAAGCCAAGTCCAAGCCGCTACAGATCGTGGAATTCGCCGAGTTAGGGATTGCGGATACGCCGAGTTTGAGGGTTTTGAAAACCGAAGCGCCGGCGGGGCGGCAGGCCGGAATCAAAGTGGAATCGGTCGCGGAATTGGTGGGTGCGCTGAAAGAACGGGGGTTGCTATGAGCAATAACATTTTGGTGATCGCCGAGCAGCACGGCGGCGTTTTAAATCCGGCTACGGCTAAAACCGTCGCTTGCGCCCGGCAAATCGAGCACCAAACTCTGGATCTTGCGGTGTTCGCGGCCGATGCCGCGCCCGCCGAACACGCGGCCAAGCTGGAAGGGGTCGGCAAGGTGATCTGGCTGGCGGATGCCGGTTACGCTCATCCGACAGCGGTGGGCTTGGAAGGGCGGATTCTGGCGTTGGCGCAGGGATATACGCATATTTTGGCGCCGGCCACGAGTTTCGGCAGGGATGTGTTGCCACGGGTTGCCGCCAAGCTTGACGTGCCGCAAATCAGCGAGATAGTCGCGGTGGAAAGTGCGCGGATATTCAAGCGGCCGATTTATGCCGGAAACGCGTTGATAACCGTGCAAGCGCCGCCGGGCATCGTGGTCGGTACGGTGCGCGCCAATGCCTTCAAGCCGGTCACTGAAAGCGGTGCCGCCTGCATCGAAAAGCACGAAACGGCACCGGACCAGCCCGAGCATACCCGTTTCGTGTCTCTGGTGGGCGGTAGCGGCGACCGGCCGGATTTACAAGCGGCGGCCCGGGTATTGGCTGGCGGCCGTGGGGTCGGCACTCAAGCAGGCTTTGCCGACATTTTCAAGCTGGCCGATGCGATGGGGGCAGCGGTTGGCGCATCCCGCGCTGCGGTGGATGCCGGTTTCGTCCCCAACGACCTGCAAATCGGCCAAACCAGCAAAATCATCGCGCCGGATTTATACATTGCGTTCGGTATTTCCGGCGCATTTCAGCATTTGGCCGGGATCAAGGACGCCGGCGTGATCGTGGCGGTCAATACCGATCCGAACGCGCCGATTTTCGAGGTGGCGGACATCGGTCTGGTTGCCGATTTGTTCGAGGTGATTCCGCAGCTCGAACAAGCCTTGGCAAACAAGTAGGCCGGCCATGGAACGCGAATCCGTAGCATTCGATGTGGCCATCGTCGGCGCCGGGCCGGCAGGTTTGGCCGCTGCCATTAAAATCAAGCAGTTGGCAGGCGAGCGCGGCCTGGATATCAGCGTTTGTGTGTTGGAAAAAGGCTCCGAAGTAGGGGCGCACATCTTATCCGGCGCTTTATTGGAAATCAAAGCTTTAGAGGCGTTGTTTCCCGCTTGGCGGGATTTGCAGGCCCCGGTCGGGGTAAAAGTTGCCGACGAGGAGCTGTGTTTTCTGGCCGGCCAACAGCACGCCGTGACAGTGCCGGATTTCGCAGTTCCCAAGCCTTTACGTAACCACGGCCATTACGTGGTTAGTTTGGCCAATCTGTGCCGCTGGCTGGGCAAGCAGGCGGAAGGCTTGGGCGTCGATATTTTCGCCGGGTTTCCGGCCGACAGCCTGTTGTACCGCGAAGACGGCGGCATAGCCGGCGTACTGACCGGCGATATGGGGCTGGATAAACAGGGCCGACAAAAGCCCGGTTTCCAGGCCGGCATCGAAGTCAGGGCCAAGTACACTTTGTTTGCCGAGGGTTGTCACGGCCATTTGGGCAAGCAACTGGCGGAACGTTATTGCCTGCGCGAGGGCGCCGATCCGCAGCATTACGGCATAGGCATCAAAGAAGTGTGGAAGATAGACGCCGCCAAGCACCGGCCGGGAAACGTGTTGCATACCTTCGGCTGGCCGCTGGACGGTTTCAGCGAAGGCGGCGGATTCTTGTATCACTTGGACGGACAACAAGTGGCCTTGGGCTTCATCGTCGCCCTGAATTACGTCAATCCGCACCTGAATCCTTATCAGGAAATGCAGCGCTGGAAACTGCATCCCAAGATCAAACCCTTGCTGGAAGGCGGCACCCGTGTGGCGTACGGGGCGCGGGCGCTAAACAAAGGCGGCTGGCAGTCGTTGCCGCGCATGAGTTTTCCGGGCGGTTTGTTACTGGGTTGCGATGCCGGCTTGTTGAATCCGGCCAAATTGCGCGGCATCCACAATGCATTGCGTTCCGGCATGCTGGCGGCGGAAACGGTGTGCGAAGCGTTGTTGGCCGGCGACGGCGCCGAGCTTGACAACTTCGAGCAAAAATTTCGCGCATCGCCGATGTATGCGGAGCTCTATCAGGCTCGCAACGTGGCGCCGGCGCTGAGCAAATGGGGCCCTTTGCTGGGCGGAGCGTTTTTTTGGCTGGACCAAAATCTACTAGCCGGGCGATTGCCGTTTACCTTGCGCAAGCCGCGGGCCGATCATGCGGTGTTGAAAGCGGCCACCGCTTGTAGGCCCATCGATTACCCGTGTCCGGACGGCAAGATCAGCTTCGATTTGTTGGCTTCGGTGGCCTTGTCCAACACCCATCACGAGGCCGACCAGCCTTGTCACTTGCAGCTCCGCGACGCCGCAGTGCCGCTGGCGGTCAATTGGCCGCAATACGCAGAGCCGGCTCAGCGCTATTGTCCGGCTAAGGTGTACGAGGTGATAAGCGATGCGCAGGGCCGCCGCAGTTTCGTCGTCAATGCGCAAAATTGTCTGCACTGCAAAACCTGCGACATTAAAGATCCGGCGCAAAACATAGACTGGCGACCGCCCGAAGGTGGGGGCGGCCCCAATTACACCAATATGTAGCGGAAAGTTTGGCTCGCGCCGTTCGGGTGGGGGGCTACAAACCCAGCCAGCGGGCGATGATGTTGCGTTGGATTTCCGAGGTGCCGGAGTAAATGGTGCTGCCGATTGCGTCGCGCAACGCGCGTTCCACTTCGTAATCCACCATGAAGCCGTAGCCGCCATGGATTTGTACGCTGTCCATGGCGGTTTTGACTAGCGATTCGCTGACGAACAGCTTGGTGATCGCCGAGTCCATCGACACGTTTTTACCTTGCTGCAGACGCCAGGCGGCTTGGTAGGTCAGCAGCCGGGCGGCTTCCAGATTGACTTTCATGTCGGCGATTTTGTGCGAAATCGCCTGAAATTTGCCTATTGCTTGCCCGGATTGGCTGCGCTTTCTGGCGTAGGCGATAGAGGTTTCCAGCAAGCGTTGCATGGCGCCGACGTGGCCGGCGACCAGCAATACCCTTTCCCAGTCCATCGCCGTGGCGAATACGCTGGCACCGCCGCCCACCGAACCTAACACTGCCGAGGCGGGCAGGTAGACGTTTTCGAACACCAATTCGCTGATCGGCGAGGTGCGCAGGCCCAGTTTCTCGAAGGTGCCGGGTGCCGAAAAACCCGGCATGCCCTTTTCCAGCAAGAAGGCCGTGGTGCCGCCGTGAAAGCCTTTTTGCGGATTCGTCATGGCGAACACGATGGCGACGTCGCCGACCGGGCCGTTGGAAATAAAGGTCTTGCTGCCGTTGAGGCGCCAGCCGTCGCCGTCGGCCACCGCCGTGGTGCGCATGGCGAACGCGTCCGAGCCGGCGCCGGGTTCGGTGATGGCGTGCATGCCTATCAAGCTGCCGTCGCACAAGCCGGGTAAGTAGCGCTGTTTTTGTTCGTCGCTGCCGTGTTCGGATAAGGGCACCACGCAGGCCAGAATGTGGGCGCTGAGGGAGAATACCAAACCGGCGTCGCGGCAACCGTAGCCCAAGGCTTCCAAGGCGACGGCCACCGATAAGGCGTCCAGATTGCTGCCGCCGTAGGCCTCGTCGGCGGGTAGGCCCTGGATGCCCATGTCGGCGCATTGTTGCCAACAATCGCGCGGGAATTGGTGGTCGCGGTCGCGCGCAATCACGTCGTCGTTCAGCGCTTGTTGGGCGAATTTGACGATGCTGTCGCTTAAGTTTTTTTGTTGCTCGGACAAACTGAAGTCCATGGTCAGGCCCCCTTCAAGGCTTGGTAATCGATTTTGTCGGTGGAGGTTTTCGGCAGTTCGGGCAGCCAGACGAATTCGTCGGGAATCATGTATAGCGGCAGGTTTTCGGTGCAAAAACGTTTCATCGCTATGATGGACGGCCGGGTTTCGCCGTGATGGCTGACAAAGGCCTTGATTTTAATGCCGGCCTCTTCGTCGGCCTGCGCCAGTACCGCGGCTTCCTTGATGTCGGGATGTTTATACAAGCCGGCTTCGATTTCGCCAAGCTCTACCCGGTAGCCGCGGCGTTTGACCATGCGGTCGCGGCGGCCTTGATACAGATAACAGCCGGGTGCGGTTTCCACCACGATGTCACCGGTGTGATACCACTGTTTGCCGTCGAAACTTAAAAACGCCCGCGCGGTTTGTTCGGCCAAATCCCAATAGCCTTGCATCACGCCGCTGCCGCTGATGCACAGTTCGCCGGACTCTCCGTTCGGCACGATGCGGTCGTCGCTATCGACTACTATGCCTTGTAAGTGGCTGCAGACCTCGCCGATAGGAAAAGGTATCGTGCGGTCTTCCGGTATCGGCAGTTTCACTTCGTAATAGGTGCAAACGTTGGTTTCGGTCGGGCCGTACAGATTGAAATAGCGCGGATGCGGCCACTGCTCGCTAAGATTACGCAAATGTTTGACCGGGAATACTTCGCCGGCGAACAACACCAAACGCAATGCGGAATAGTCGTACTCCGCCAATGTGCCGAATTGGGCCAGCAAACTCAGGATGGACGGTGCCGAATACCAGCAGCTGATGCGCTGTTCGGCAATCAGCGGGGCTAATTTGGTGGGTTCTTTGCCGACGTCTTCCGGCACCAGCACCAGGGCAGCGCCATGCTTCAGCGACACATGCAAATCCAAAATCGACAAATCGAAATGAAAGGGGGCGTGGGACGAGAAGCGGTCGGTTTCGCTCGGTTCGAACACCTCGGAACACCACTCGACAAAGCTGACCGCATTTTGGTGCGACAACATCACGCCCTTGGGTTTGCCGGTGGAACCGGAGGTGTAGAGGATGTAGGCCAAATCGTCGGCGTTCGGTATGACCGTGGTTGCCGCTGCTGGGGAAAGATCGGCCAGAACGTCGGCTAAACCCTGGCCGCCGCCGGCTTGTTCGATGCAACACAGTGTCGGCTCGGCGCCCAACCGGGCTAATTCGACTCGCAATTTTTCTTCGAAGCGGCGTTCGGTCAACAGCACTTTGACCTGGCAGTTGTGCATGATATAGGCGTTGCGGGAGGGCGGCGCGCTGAAATCCACGGGTACGTAGGCGGCGCCGGCTTTTAAAATGCCGTAAATAGCCGCTACCGTATCGATAGACTTGCGCATATAAAGGCCTACCCGGTCGCCTGGCCGAACGCCGGAGGCGATCAAATAATCCCTGAAACCGTCGGACAGTTTATCCAGCTCCTGGTAGGTCAGTTGGCCGGCCTGCGGTTCGACGACGGCAATGCGTTCCGGAAAGCGTTGCGCGGCCTGAATAAATGCCTGATGTAAAACTTGACTCGTCATAAGCGGATTCGTCCTCGGCAATCGAGATAGTCGTTCGTGGATGCGTGTTAAGCGCTTTCCGCGGCTTCCAGAGTGGCGGCGTCCCAGCCCATTTCGTCGAACCAGCGGCCGCCTATGCCGCGGTTTAACGGAAAGGCTTGATTCATCACGCCGTCGAACAAAATCATGTTGTTGCGTTTCAAAATATCGTCTCCTAATGCATCCAGAGCGCGGGCGCGGGCAACCGGGTCTTTGATGCAATCGGCTTCGTGTACCACCGGTATGAATTCCAACGCGTCGTCGATGGCCGCGTTGTAGTCCTCGACGCAAAACTTGGGCAGAGCGGAGACGCTGCCTTTGATTTCCATCAATCGTCGTACCGCGCGGAAGCCGACGTCAACTAGCTGCTCGCGACTTAGCCATTGGGTTTCGTAGTTGATCCGGTTCAGTAGCGACGCGCTTTCCATGGCTTTGCGGTGCTGTTCGGCGCTACGATGAAACACCCGGTAGCCGTGCTGCTCGGGGAATTCGAAAAAGGTCGAAGCGGGGTCGAGAAATGGAATCATCGGGCATATCATCGGATTGACGTTGCGGCCTTTGAATTTGTGCAGCAGATGGGCGCAGTAATCCACCGTCTCGTCCACAGACCGTGGAGTCTGCTGCGGCATGCCGATAAAGTACCAGATGTCGATGTTATGGATGCCGATTTCCAGGGCCCGCTCTATCCAGGCCTCCATTTCTTCGTTGCTATAGACGCCACGTCCGGATAGCTTGGAAATGGTGTGGTCGTGGCTTTCCGGCGACAAGGTGATGCTGGTGCGCTTGTTGGCGCGCACCATGTGTTTGAGGATGTCCTCGCTGGTTAAAAAATACTGCTCGTAACTGATGCCCTTGAGGCCGGTGTCGCCGACCAAGTCCAGAAAGAAATGCATGCCTTGCGGCGATTCGTTATACGAGCCCACCGAATAAAAATGGTAGTTGTTGACGTCCGGAATATTGCGGATGGTCTGGAATTCGTAGCTGATTTCTTCTTTGGGCTTGCGGGCCATGGTGCGGTGACGTTTGAAGACCCGGCGAAAGGCCTCCCGGGAACCGCCGCACCAGCCGCAGTTATAAGCACAACCGGCGTTCTGGGTCGATAAGAGCTCCATGATCGGTAAAGCGGTGGATTTGGCATCCCGCGGCTGTTGCGACCAGTCTATGCCGCAACCGTACACGTTCGGTTTGTGGGCAAAGTCGTTCATCCGCACGTTGCCGTCGTGATCTTTCCACATCAAGTTCTCGATGTCGCTCGGGGCGCGGCCTGCCTTGATCGCGGGCAGCAACTGCGCCATCGGTTCGTGGGTGTTGTAGCCCTGCATCACCATATCGACGTACGGATATTGAATCAGCTCGCTGGCGAAATAAGTCGAGGAAATGCCGCCGAATATGATTTTGATGTCCGGGCGCAAAGCGTGTATGCGTTCGGCGACTGCAAGACTGCCTTGTACGTGCACCATCCAATGCAGATCGATTCCGACCAGAGGCGTATCCAAAGCCAGGGCGATTTTGTCGAAGTCGAGTCCGGGGTGGCGCAGCAGAATGCTGCTTAAATTGAGGATGCGCACCTCGTGGCCGCGTTCGCCCAGAAAACGCTGCAGAGTTTTGAAACCCACCGGAAAATATTCGTACAAAGGCGTGATCGGCACGTCGCCGCTGGTGCCGAGAAAGGGGAAATAGATGTCGCGGCGATTGCGGAAATCGAAAAATGCCGGGGCATGAATCAATACCAGGTCGGAGCGAAGGGACGGCAGGGAATGGCCGAGGTTTGACATCATATAAATCCTCTAAAGGCAGGCTGAAGGCGAGTGGTTGAAAGTGTCCGGCAAATCGTCCCTGGGTTTACGCGGGTAGTCATTACGATGGTTTTTCACAGAAACAGCGAGAGATTTTCGACGGTGCAGTGATCGACAAGGATTTTTCGTTCCCGTAGCAACCATTTTCCGCCTGTCGACCATTTGTCCTCCCGGCAGCCGACGACCAGCCATTCCTCTCTGAAGCTACGGCTTCTGAATACCATGAAGTTGGACCTGACTAGCACCAAACCGTCCTGTTCGGTATCGGCGGTGATGTTGGAGATGAAACGCCGGGTCCGGGTGGGCGGAATTTCGGTCCAAGCGAGTTCGGTATCCAAGCGGTCTACCCGCAAGATCAAACTGGCTTTGTTTTCGTCGAACAGTGGCAGCCGCTGCGTTTCGTCTTGTTTTTCCTGCGCGCGGGACACATTCGCGCGTACCGGAGCCCAGTAGCGTAAATTCAAGGCTAAAAGTTCCAGCCATTCGCGGTAGCGGCCGGAGTCGAGCAAATGCGCTTCGTGAAATAGCAGTCTTTCGATGTCGTGGATCATGGGGTGCCGTCCGCGTGAGCTATTATCTCCGCCCAACGTTTATAAAACGCCAAGGCCGCAATATCGGATTGCAATGAAGCGGTGTGGCCCGGGAAGGGCCTATTCTGAATTTCCGGGTCGGCGTCGAATTCGTAACAGAGGCGAAAATCCGGCGGCATCCCTTTTAGATTGTCGGCCAAGCGTGACCACACCTCCAAATCGTCCTGTTCCAGCATGCCGGTCGGCGAAAACAGCCGGGTGACCTGTTTTCTGACCAAATCCTTGATTTGCTCGGGCGCGTCCTTGTGATAGAGCGGCCACGACCATAATTCGGTTTGATCGGGGGACCTGGGGTTCCAGACGCGGATACTGCACAATCCCGGAAAATAGACGAAGGACAGATTGGGAAATATCGTGATGACCAAGGTGCAACGCAGCAGTTTGCGTTGGGCTTCCGAGATGCGTTGTTCGGCCGCCAGTTTATCCAGATAAAGCGTGTAGGTGGTGTCGACCTCTTGTTTGGGCGCGATACAGATCAGTATGTGTCCCTGGTCGGTCCAGACGTGAAAGCTGTCTTCACTGTTCGGGTCTTCGTTGCGGCGGCCGAGTTTGCCCATGCTGCAGTGCACGGCCTGAAAATGCCAATTGTCGGAACCGAATTGTTCCGCTGGAATTTTCCAGTTGCAATGTACGGTCGAACGATGGGTGCCCTTGGACACCTCCGTGCCGCCGTTGCAATCCAACAACATATCCAAATACCATTTCATGTCGCCGAGGTAGTCTTCCAGCGGAGCGGCAGCGGGCGAGAAGGTGCAAAAAATCAGGTCTCGATACACAGAAACCTGGGCGGCTTTGCATAAGCCCCACTTCGATTTGTCGAATTCCGGTGAATGGCGGCGGGGGACGCCGATCAAATCGCCTTTGTTGTCGAATACCCAGTTGTGGTAAGGGCACACGAATTTTCTGGCGTTGCCGTATTCTTGCTGGCAGACTCTGGCGGCGCGATGGCTGCAGACGTTGGCAAACACATTGAATCGGCCTTCGCCGTCCAAGCAAAGCAGTACCGGCACCGTACCGGCGTAAGCCTGGATAAAGTCGCCCTTTTCCTTGAACTGGCTGCGATGCCCGAGGTAAAGCCAGCTTTCGGAAAACACTGTCGCTTGTTCGCGGGCGAAAATATCCGGGTCGGTGAATACCCGCCCGCTGACGGTTCTATCGTGAATGTCGACCAGGCGCTTATCCATGGGTCTCCCAATTAGCCAATAGTGCTGAAATCGCAACGGGTGGGTATGCGCTTAACCTAATTTCGCCTGAACCAGCGCGCTGATATCGGCTAGGGTGTCGAGATGTTCCGAATCGGTTTCGTGCGCCTTGAATTTGACGCCGAACTTTTCCTCTAAAAACGCAACCAGCCGCAAAGTTGCAATCGAGTCAAGAATACCGCCGGTGATGAGCGGCGTATCGTCGGTCAATTCGTCCGGGTTTTCCCCCGGCAAAAATTCCCTGAGCACAAATTCTTTAACGATTGCGAGTGTGTCTTGAGTCATGTGTGGATTCTCCTGTTGGCGGATGCGTTGTTGTTTTACTGATGGGTTGATGAAAACACGGCCTCGCGGTTTACCAGCAAGGCGTCGTAAATTGCCGATGCAATCAATTGATGACCGGTGCCGTTGGGATGTTCGTCCCATTCGGCCAAACGAATGGTATTAATGTCGCGGCCGCGGAACATTCCGTTCAAGTCGAGCACGATAAAACCTTCCGCGGCGGCGATTTTAAGACTGGGCGCAGTTTCTTCCTGCCATACCCCGTCTCGTAGTTGCGGTAAAAATATCAGTACCGGCTTGATACCGCGTTCGCGGCATTGGCTGGTGATGCGACGGTAAATTGCCGTGAGTATGTCTTGGCCGTAAGGCTCTAAAAGTCTTAGTGCCGTGGTTTCGTCCATATCCGGGGTTACAGCCGCGGATGTGACGATGGCGCTTAATTCCGGATAAGGAATGGCAATTTTTTCGCGCACAGCGGTGGCGATATAGCGAGCGGAGCGCGACATTTCCCGGCCGGTGGCGATATAAAAAACGGCGCTCGGCGTAAAGCCGAATGCCTTCTCCAGTGCGGGTAGTTGTTGCGGCGGATTGTAGCCGGGTACCCCGAAATTCAACAATTCGTATTTGGCGTAAGGCGAGTTGACCAACTCCCGATTCAGGCGGTCTTCCAATAGCGCTTCGAAGGTTTGTCCGTCGCCGACGCCCCAGCCCATCACCGACGAAGCGCCCAGCACCGCCGCTCTGAACACGCCCGGCTCCGGCGCCACAGCATAATCTTTATCGCGCATGCCGTATTGATTGATGGTAATTCGGCCGTACTTGGTGTCTTCGGCAAAGGAAGGAATCAGTTCGGTATGCGCAAAGCCGGGGACGAAACGCTTCAAATTGCTGGAGTCCACGTCTATCCAGTTGGTAGGCTTTTTAGAATACACTTCCCATAACTGCGAATTGAAACGGTTAACGTCCAGGAGATTTTCGTAGTAACCGCGTTCCATTTTGGCGGTATCTATCCGGCTTAAATGGCTGGAGCGTAAAGACAGCACCATGGTGGCTGTGGTGGGAGAAAACTGCGAATAAATCCCTTCGATGCCCAACAAGCACAGCAGCACGATTTTTACGGTAGTGATCGATACCGGCGACCAGATTTTTCGGCTAACGCCTTTACGCGGCGGTATATTGCCCGATGCGCCTATAGTGCCGGTGCTGCTGGCGACAACCACTAATAACGCAGCCACCAGCAGCGATTGTGCATTAAACACCGGATTGCTGTTAGGCTCGGCCGCCGCGGGGTCGGAACCCAATACTTGCCACAGCGACAGCCAGCCTGTAATCGATTCGCTGGTCCAGAACGACCATAAAATGCACAGCGCAATAAACGTCACCAACGTTTGCAGGTAAAGCGACAACCGGCTGCGCCAGCTTTGGGTGGATTTGTTCAGGGTACGGGTTCTGCCCCATTTGGCTTCATATAACGAGTTGGCGATGACTACCGCGCCAAGCAATGCCCAATATAAAAAGTCCTGCGGGACGAACAAAATGGTCCCTCTCAGCCAGAACCATTGGTAGGCATGCAGAAACCAGGTCAGAAAAAACACCAGCATCGTCGATAAAACCAGCGCCCAGGTTGCGCCGTAATCTTTTATCCGAAAATAAACCGGAAAATAAAACACCTTCATCATGAAATCCTTCCAATAGATGTTGGCGCGCCGGTACCAGTCGTTGAAACTGGTGGCTAGGAAAAAGAGATGGTGAGTTTCCGGTACTCTAAACCCGAATAAATGCAAAAGGCCGGTGATCAGGTGGAACAGACCGGAAACCCGCAAATACAGTGCAAAATTGGCTAACAAAAACTGGGCCAAATCTCCGCCGGTGTGGACTTCCGCCGGTGCCAAGGTCAAATGGTAATAAACCAGCCGGTAAATAATCAGTTGGGTAACGCCCCTGAGCATCCAATCGACGCCGGTTTGATAGATATGAAAGCTGTCGGCGTCGAAATAATTGCGGCGAAACGTTTTGTAGTCGACCACCGGAAACAGCGGGAAACAAGCGTTGGGCAGCATGAAGAAATAACTGAGGCTGCGCGACAAATTGAACGGCGCTTGATCGTGCTGCAAATCGTACATATACACGATCAGCCGGAACATGAACATGGAGCCTAAGATCGGCCAAATGGCGGCCGACCAGGGGAATGCGAGCAACTCGGCCCGTTGTAGCGCTAAAACCGAGCCGACGCTCAGTAACAGCACAATGCGCCACAGGAAAGACAGCGGCAGATGACAAATTCCGATCAACAACAAGCCGATGCCGATTAACCAGGCCCCGTTCTGCCAGCCCATCACCAGCACGATTCCGGCCAAGGACAAGCCGAGAAAAAACGGTAGCCGGTAAGCCAGAGGCAGCCAGGCATGCAGCAGAAATCCGCCGAAGGCCAACACGGCTAAACGTAGAAAAGCGGCGTTTTCGATTTGAAACTGGCGCATTGCCAGCAGCATGAAAGCCAGTTGCAGAACGATCAACAAAAACTTCGGAAAAGTAATTCCACCGGGTGAGTTCGAATCGGTTTGAATCGACGCCGTTAATCTTGAGATGAAATTACCCACTGTATATGTCTCCTAATTATTGTTTATTACAATTTTGTTATCGAGCCACTTGCGAATTCCTTAGTCGCGAATCAAGAAAGCTTACCGTCAATATTGCAGGCTAAACGTTCGCACGGATTGCCTTAGTCAGTATTGCGTGGATTATGGCATAGTTTTTCGGGTTGAACATTGGCAGGTTGAAATGCGCGAAGATCTATCCAGGGGACTGGAAGAGCGGCAGCGTTTGTCGAGAAACGGTATCACTCAACGGAAATGCGGAAAACCCCCGCTTATTCTGTAATGAGTTATGTGAAGTTTGGATGAAGATTAAATTAAACGTTGCTAGATAATGCCCGCGGGCATTTAAACAAAAGATTGGCGCTATATTGTCTTTTTATCATTTAATTAAAAATTTCTAAGTTTTCATGGTCTATTTTTTGCTGGAAACAGGCTTGCCGGCCATATGTGGCATAATGAAACTCATCCCTTTTCGTTAACCAGCCGATTCGAAACTCCGTGCCGACCTTCATTCTTAGCTGTCTGGTGTTAACCTTTTTGTTGCTGACCGACAGTTTCTATCTGCCGTATTTGCTTGAAGCAGCGGTTTGGCAGGCGGCGCTTGCCCTGGCTATCGCTTGTTATCTGGCAGGCCTTGCGAAAAAACTGTCCGGCGCCGCTTGGCACGACGGTTTTGCGGCTTGTCTGCTATGGGCTTGGTACGGTTGCTGGAAGCCGTTGTTCAGCCCGGACGCGCCGATGTTTTTCGCCTTCCCGCCGTTTTTTGCCGTGCTGAGCGGCTGGCTGTGGTTTGCGGTGATAAGCAAAAGCCGCTATTTCGATCAAGCCTCGCGCGATTCGTTGATTTACGTGCAGACTCGGCTGGCGCGCTTCAACACGCTTCTATTGGCGCCGGCGCTGCTGGCCAGCCTATGGATACCCGAACATTACCTAGTGTATCCGGTGCTGATGTGCGCATTCATCGTGCGCTACACCTTGCAGCGCTGTCTGGAAATCGTACAAAGCGACTGACGGGAACAGCGGCGGCCGGTACCGGGCGAGCTGTGTTGCCGGCTATCATCTATGTGATAATGCCGGCTTTGAATTTTGCGATAACTAGCGGGAAATCCTGATGGACGAGAACAAGAAAAAAGCGCTCGGCGCAGCGCTGATGCAAATCGAAAAACAATTCGGCAAAGGTTCGGTGATGCGCATGGGCGACGTCGCGGCGTCTCGCGACATTGAAGTCGTTTCCACCGGTTCGCTGTCGGTCGATATCGCCTTGGGCGTGGGCGGCTTGCCGCGCGGCCGCATCATCGAAATCTACGGCCCGGAATCGTCGGGTAAAACCACGCTGACCCTGCAAACCATCGCCCAGGTGCAAAAACTCGGCGGCACCGCCGCGTTCGTAGACGCCGAGCACGCGCTGGACCCCGTCTACGCGCAAAAAATCGGCGTCAACATCGACGATTTGTTAGTGTCGCAACCGGACACCGGCGAACAGGCGTTAGAGATTACCGACATGCTGGTGCGCTCCGGCGCGGTCGACATCGTGGTAGTGGATTCGGTAGCGGCCTTGACCCCGAAAGCTGAAATCGAAGGCGACATGGGCGACTCGCACATGGGCCTGCAAGCCCGCTTGATGTCGCAAGCCTTGCGTAAACTCACCGCCAACATCAAACGCTCCAACACCCTGGTGATCTTCATCAACCAGCTCAGGATGAAAATCGGCGTGATGTTCGGCAACCCGGAAACCACCACCGGCGGCAACGCCCTGAAATTCTACGCCTCGGTGCGCCTGGACATCCGCCGCATCGGTGCGATCAAAAAAGGCGACGAAGTTATCGGCAACGAAACCCGGGTTAAAGTCGTCAAAAACAAAGTCGCCCCGCCGTTCAAACAAGCCGATTTCGAAATCCTGTACGGCGAAGGCGTGTCGTTTTACGGCGAACTGGTGGACTTGGGCGTCGAATTCGGCCTGGTGCAAAAATCCGGCTCCTGGTACAGCTACGGCAACGAGAAGATCGGCCAAGGCAAAGAAAACGCCAAACAATTTCTGCGCGACAACCAAGAAAAAGCCGTCGAACTGGAAAAAGCCATCCGCGAGAAAGCCTTCGCCGGCCGGATCAGTGCAACGCCTATGCAGGACGACGATAACGATGCGGAGTTTGTGGACGGGGATTGAACGTCACGCTAGCTGATTTAACGCATGCGGCGGCGCATGCGTTCGGCTGGCTTTCACCCAATTCAAGGAGACGGCATGGTTGGCGAGTTGTCCTTCATTTCCATCGACTGGATCAAACCGCTGTGGAAAAAGCTGAATCAAGTCTGGCAACAGCAAGATAAGGAATTGGCTGAAATCGGTAATCTGTTCGGCGATCCGCGCTTGCTGGCAAAATATTACGTCGAACCCAACTGCCAGCACCACAATCCGGCCGATTACGATGAAGACCACGATCCGGTTTCCAACGTCAAGGCGCCGATTTTCAAGACCATTAACGATTTTCTGGCCAGATCCGCGCCGCTGAGCGACGGCCGCAATCAGCTGTTCGTGTTAGCCGACGCCGGCATGGGTAAAACCTCGTTGTTGCTGTTGTTGAAACTCAGTCAGCTACTGGGATTTTGGCCTAAGAATTACGACTGCCTGTTGCTGAAATTGGGTGAGGATACCTTACAGCGTATCCAAAACCATAGCGATCATACGCAAACTGTATTGTTGTTGGATGCGCTGGACGAAGATCCCACGGCCCAAGGCCGCATTGTCCAGCGTTTGTAGGCTTTGTTACAGGCTTCGGCGAACTATCGCCATGTCATCCTCAGTTGCCGTACCCAGTTTTTCCCGAAGACCGACCTCGATCCGTTCGGCCGGCCCGGTAAAGTCAGCGTTGCCGGGTTTATCTGCCCGATGTTGTTCGTGTCGTTGTTCGACGATAGCCAGGTTCGCGAATATTTGCTTAAACGCTTCCCGAATCCCTGGCATCACGGAATCACCAAGCAACCCAGTGACCAGTTTTTAAAGGCGGAAAGATTGTTAGCTTCCATGAAGTCGCTTAAGTTTCGTCCGTTGTTATTAGCCCACATCGAAGATTTGCTGGAAGCGGAGCAAAACTCCTGGGATGCCTACCACGTTTACCAGGCTTTGGTCGGTTGCTGGTTGAAACGCGAAGTGGCCAAAATGAAGCGAATTCCGGCCTTGACCGCGGCGCCTAGCGAAGCGCAATTGTGGAGCGCTTGCCGCAAGTTGCTTATTTCCTACAGGCGGACGGCAAACGCTGGCTGCCGGAAGACCGGCTGCAGCAACTGCTTGGGCCGGTATTGGATATGGAGTCTTTCAAACACCTGGATTTCGGTGGACGCTCTTTGCTCAATCGAAACTCCGAGCAGCAGTATCGATTTGCCCATTACAGTATCCAGGAGTTTTTGCTGGTTAACGCGCTGATGAATGACAGTTTGTCCGACGATGCGACGTGTTTGGGCAAGTCCTTGGCTACCGCGCAGATGTGGGATTTTCTTTGCGCCGCAAAGGCGGACTTATCCAAAGCGAGTGCCTTCTACGAGGTATTCGACTGCACCGATACCAAACTAAAACCGTATACGTTTTTGCCCAAGTTGCCCGATAAAGCGGCCGCCCTAGGCGTGGCACTGCCGAAAATGACATTCATTCCGCCGGGTAGTTTTGTGATGGGGCAGGATCATAGCGTGACCTTGGCTAAGCCCTTCCTATTGGCCTGTTATCCCGTAACCTTCGCCGAATACGACGCGTTTGCCGTGCAGACCGGCCGCCGCAAGCCTGACGACTGGGGCTGGGGACGCGGCGCGCGTCCGGTAATTGGTGTAACTTGGCAGGATGCTCAAGCCTACTGCGAGTGGCTGTCCGCCCAATGCGGCCACACTTTTCGGCTGCCTAGCGAGGCCGAATGGGAATACGCCTGCCGTGCCGGGACCGACACCGAATATTTTTGGGGAGACGACCCATCGCAGGCCGAACGCTACGCCTGGTTAGAGAACAATAGTAAAGGGAAAACCCAGCCGGTTGGCGAAAAGCAGCCTAATCCTTGGGGGTTGTACGATATGGTCGGCAATGTTTGGGAATGGCAGCAAGATATCTGGCACGAAGCTTATCAAGGAGCGCCGAATGATGGTTCTGCGTGGGAAGTCGATGGAGATGCTTCCCAGCGTGTGTTACGCGGCGGTTCCTGGCATGATGCGGCGAACATCCTTCGACCGATTCACCGCTTCAGGAACGCACCGGATCTCCGCAACAACGATATCGGTTTTCGGCTCGCCAGGACGCTGTAACCCTTTGCGCTTTTGGCTTTTTCCCTTTTTGATAGGCCGCGGGCCGCTTGCGAATTTTGGGATAGGCCGGGAAACGCGGCACGCCGGATGCGGTATCGGCGTAGAGGCCGGCAAGTCTTGGAATGGCGTCAGCCGTCTACCTGCTTGGCTAACCACTCGGTTTCGAATGTGTGGCCGGGAAGCGGCGGGGATAGCAGATAGCCTTGTATCTCGTGGCATTGATAGCTTCTGAGCAAGTTTAGTTGCGCTTCGGTTTCCACCCCTTCCGCGACCACTTTAAGATTCAAGATGTGGCCCATAGAGACGATGGTGTTAATGAACGCGGCTTGTTGCGAGCCGGGGTCGTCGTGATAGGCTTGGACAAAAGAGCGGTCGATTTTCAAGACTTGGATCGGTAGTTTTTGCAAATAGGCCAGCGACGAATAGCCGGTACCGAAGTCGTCCATGGCTACATAAAAGCCCAATTCGCGAATTTGGCGCAATTGCTGGGTCGCCCGTTCGATATCCTTCATGATCGTGCTCTCGGTCACTTCCAGCTCTATGTTGCCGGGGGTGACGCCGGTTTCCTTAGACATGCGTTGCAGCAGCTCTATAAAGTCTTCGGCCAGCAGTTGCTTGGCGGACAGGTTCAACGCCAAACGAAAGTCCGGAAATTGCGCTACCCATTGTTTGGCTTGTAAAAATCCGGTACGCAAAATCCAATCGCCCAGCGCCAGGATCAAACCGGTTTCTTCCGCCATGGGGATGAATTGATCGGGCGGCACCATGCCTATGCCGGGCCGTTTCCAGCGGATAAGCGCTTCCGCTCCGGTCAGGCGGCCGGATGAGCAGTCCGCTTTGGGCTGATAATACAGTTCGAATTCCTGTTTTTCCAAGCCGTGTCTCAGGGCGTTTTCCAATATCAGGCGCTGATGCGCCGCTTCGGTCATGCCGGCTTCGAAATAGCGGAAGGTGCCGCGGCCGCGCTCCTTGGAAACATACATGGCGGTATCGGCGTGTTTGGTCAAGGTATCGTAATCCTGGCCGTCGTCCGGGAAAATGGAAATGCCGATACTGACGCCGATGTAGACCTGATATTCCTGGATCGGTATGGGTTTGGTCATCAGCTCTACCAGCTTGCGGGCCAGGTCGCTGACGTCTTGGGTATCGTTCAAGCCGGGTAAAATCACCGTGAATTCGTCGCCCCCCAGGCGCGAGACCGTATCGGATTTGCGCAGGCAGTTCTGCAGCCGGTTGGAGACGATTTGCAACAAGGCGTCTCCCGCCCAGTGGCCTAGGGTATCGTTGATATTCTTAAAGTGGTCGAGATCGATAAAAAACAACGCCAGCCGGCTGTTGTTGCGTTGGGCGCTCAGAATTTCGTGTTCGAAGCGCTCCTTGAACAAAAAACGGTTCGGCAGGCCGGTCAGCACGTCGTAATAGGCCAGGCTTTTCAATTCCTGTTCGGTTTGTTTTTGCTGGCTGATGTCGGTCGATACCGAGACGAAATGGGTAACCCGGCCTTCGTCGTCGGTAACCGCGTTGATGCTGAGCAGCATCGGAAAGTTTTCGCCGTTTTTGCGCCTATCCCAAATTTCGCCTTTCCAATAGCCGCGGCTTAATAACGATCCCCATAAGTTGGCGTAAAACGAGCGGTCGTGCATATTGGATTTCAACAAGCGGGTATGTTGGCCCAAGGCCTCTTCGCGCGAATAACCGGTGATGTGGCAGAATGCGGCGTTGACTTCCAGGATGATGGCGTTCGGGTCGGTGATGAAAATGGCTTCGCTGCTGTTTTCGAAAACTTTGGCATTCAAACGCAATTGCATCTCCCGATGTTTCAATTCGGTGATGTTCAAGGCCGTGAGCACGGCACCTTCCAATTTGCCTTGTTCCGAATGCAGCAAACTGCTTTTGAGAAAATAAATGCCGTTGGAATGTGGCGTGGAGGCGCCGATGAGGGTGTGTTCGGCGCTGTAGTTGCCGTGCAGCCGGGTGGCTTCCAACATCACGGACTTAACCGGCCAAGGTAATTCGGGCAGTAGTGCGTCCAAACGCCGCAGTTCGTTGTCGGGCAATAGCCGGTCTATCGGGCTGTGCAATAGTTCGGTTTCGCTGTAGCCCAGTTCAAGCTCCACGGCGCGGTTGATGCGGGTAATCAAGCCCTGGGTATCGATGACGAACAACAAGTCGTCCATGCTGTCCATGATGCGGGCGACGAAGCGATTTAACGCGTGTTGCTGGTTGACTTTGCTCTTTAATTCGGCTTTTTGCTGTTCCAAGTCCTTCAGCATGGCGTTCATGCTGGCGGTGATGATGTGGATTTGTTTTTCTTGTTGCAGATGGGATTGGCGGAGTTTATCGAGTTCGTCTTGTAGCTCGGACGGTGTCGCCGTGCCGCCGTCGTTGCTCAAGATTCCGGCATCTCTGAGGCTGGCCAGCGAGGTGTAAAACACGTTGAGGCGTCGGATCACCCTGCAGCCGGATGTCAATGGAATGCGCGCCCCGTGCTGAGGGCACACCAGTACGTCGTCGGCAGTTAACGGGCAAGAGGCGAGATCGAAACCTTCGTGCGGGCAGCGAGACGGAATCGCCACGAAGCTTTCGTTCCAAGGGAAAATCAGCATCTCGAGGGAGCGGCTCAAGCTGGGGTGCGCCAAGCGCGCTTGCCAACGCGGCGGCGCGCAATGCTCCAAAAAGTCTTGGGTTTCGAACGCGATGTCAAACGTTGTGGAGGTTTTGAAATTCACGGTGCTACTACTTGACGGATAAGGTGTACCGCTTTCGGTATGGCGAGTTCTACCGAACGAGTTAATTGAGAGGTAAAGGGCGAAACGCCGGCTATGCCGACGCCGACCATGCGGATTTCCGGGAGTGGCTTATCCGACGCCAGCAACGCTTGGATTAAGAAATCGATCCCTGCTGCGTGGCCGTAATTGACCGGCGACAGCCTGGATAGGCGGGCCAAATCGAATAGTTCCACCGCGCCGGGCGTTTCGGGGTTGTGATAGGCGTCAACTATGAGCGCCCGGTTACAGGCCTCGAATAAGCGCAAGGCATTCAAGCCGGCGATACCGGCCTCGAAAATTTGCACGCCGGCAGGCCAGGCCAATTGGATCAGCGCTTGATAAATCCGGATGCCGACGGCGTCGTCGCCATGAAAACCGTTGCCGAAACAAATGATGTGGCAGTGCATGTTTCACGGCCGGATGCTAATCCGGGTATCGCTGTCCAGCATGTGGACCGTGCAAACCAAACAGGGGTCGTGCGAGCGGATAATATGGCCGACTTCGACCGGGTCGTCCGGGTTATCGATTTCAAGGCCCAACAGGCTGCTTTCCCAGTGGCCGTGGCGGCCTTCGCTGTCTTTGGGCGAAGCGTTCCAGGCGGTGGGCGTTACCACTTGATAGCGGCTGATCAGTCCGTCCGTCACTTGTAGCCAGTGCCCCAGCCCGCCTCGGGCGGCAGTTACCAAGCCGTAGCCTTCCCCGTCGGGAAATTCGGAACTGTGCGGCGGAATGATATGCGGGCTGCCGGAGCGTTTGCCGAGTTCGCCCAAAATTTCCCGCATATCGGCCAGCAACTTGGCGGTGCGCCGCAAGCGCGCGAATTGTCTGAGCCAGGCGCTGCCTTTTTCCGATTGATAAAACGAAGTAATCAAAGGGTCGCCGTCTATCAAGGCATCGGCCAGCGGACCGGTTTGTACGACGTTGTCCTGATAGCGCGGTGCTTTGCACCAGGTGTAACGGTCGGTATGCGGTTGATAATCCGGGATGGTTTGGCCTTGAAACGGATGGCGTCCGCCGGAATATGGTTGAAACCAGCTAAAGCGCACGTGTTCGCTAACCTTGGTTTGGTCGAAAGGTAGAATTTGGCCGCTGTCGCCGTTTAAAAAGCCGGCCCGATAGCGCCGGTCGCGTAACGCGGACGGTTTGTCGCCTTGTTCAGGATGGTCGTAAGCGCCGTAGCTGAGCATGTGCGGCGTGCCGAAGCCCAAACGTTGCAGGCCGATGTCACGGCCGATGCGGGTAAAAAGGCCGATGGCGCTGTCGGAGTGGCCGGGCTTGCCGTCCAGCCAATTGAAAAATTCACTATTGGTTTGTATGGCTAACCATTGATCCAGTTCGGTGGCGATGATACGGGTTTCGAACCACTGTATGGCTTTGTTGAGTATGGATAAACTATTGAGGACATGGCGAGGGCTGGCCGGGCTGGTGACGCCGCCCGGCAGCATATACGAGGAATGCGGCCATTGGCCGCCGAATAGCGCTACGATTTCTACCATTTGCCGGGAATATTCCAAAGCGCCTTTATGCGCCCAACCTTTAAATGGTAGAAACGCCGACACGGCCGTTTCGTACCAGGGGCGGCCGGCGTATTTGGAATGGCAAAAATCCGCAGTAAAAAATAAAAACGATTGGCGTAAATCGCTTTGCACGGTTTCCGCCATCAGGCACAAATTGCGAATGTGCAAGGCGGTGGCCGGCACCTGGAGATTCGCCAGCTGTTCCAGGGCCAATACCGCGGCGTTGAGTTGGGCTGTGCCGCAGATGCCGCAAATTCGCGGGGTGATCACCAATGCATCCATCGGTTTGCGGCCTATCATGATTTGTTCGAAACCTCGATACAGCGAGCCTATACAGCGGGCGTCGACGACCACGCGGTCTTGCAAGGTCAATTCGAAGTCCAAGTCGCCTTCGACCCGATTCAGTTCGATACGCACGACTCTACTGCTCATGATTAGGTATCCATTTTTTTGTTAAGCACTCGCTCCGGAGCGGCATCGTGAGCCAAGCTTTTATAAGCCATGTAATTGGCCCGTTCCACGCCTAACGGCAAGTTTACCGGAATCGGCCCGATTTTTTCCGTAAGGAATAAGTCTCTGTCCAGCGGAAAATCCGGAGAGGTGCAACCGAAGCACGGAACGCCGGCCCGGGTTTTGCTGTTGCGGCCGTTCCACAGTTCGCTATTGCACACCGCCATGGTCATGGGGCCTTGGCAGCCTAGGTTGAAAAACATGCAGGCGTTGCCGCCGAACGAGGTGTCTTCCACGTCGTACTCGTGATATTCGTTCCGGGTACAGCCCTGATGGACCGTGGTATTAAAAAACAGCTTGGGCCGATTCAGGTGATCGAGTTCCAACGGTATCCCGGTAGCCAGCATGGCCAGCGTTTTGGTCATGGTGTTAGGGTGAGTCGGGCAACCGGCCAGATTGACGACCGGCAGCCCCAGGCGCGAGCGCCAGCTATCCGCCAATAAGCCGCCGCCTGTGGTTTTATCGAATTGCAAACCCAGGCAATCGGTTGGGTTAGGCGGCGCCGAGTGTACCCCGCCGAATGCCGCGCAAGTACCGATGGCGACCAATACGCCGGCCTTTTCGGCCAAACGCCGTATCCAGTCCATTTTGGCTCGTCCGCGGTAAGGGTCGAACATGCCTGAGCCGTTGGGGCCGCAGATAATGCTGCCTTCGACGCAAAAAATATCGAGCGCGAGCTGATCGGCCAATATTGCGTCTATGGTACGTTCCAAGCTGGCAGCGGATTCTGTGGAAAGAGAGGGCTGCCAAAGAATCCTTATGCCGAAATGGTCGATCAATTCTTCTAAAGACGGGCTGTCGGCGCACAAGATGGACATGGTGTCGCCGCCGCACGAGCC
The DNA here is from genome assembly GCF_040741385.1 of Methylomonas sp. HYX-M1. Classification (NCBI taxonomy): domain Bacteria; kingdom Pseudomonadati; phylum Pseudomonadota; class Gammaproteobacteria; order Methylococcales; family Methylococcaceae; genus Methylomonas; species Methylomonas sp. HYX-M1. Next base: position 3,690,552 of record NZ_CP160405.1, on the reverse strand, counting down.
GGTTTGCAACCATAACAAGGATTTCATACTGCCTCCGTGCGCTTCAGGATGAGCGCTGTGGTGTGGAGTGATGAGCGTGCATTGTCGCACTTCAAATTCGTAGCGGTGTGTTTGGCAGAGGAGGCGTGAATATGTCCCGCTAGGTTGTGCGTGCCTCCATGCGTCATCAAGCGAGCCAAACAAACACATCGAAAAGTTTAAGCCTGTTGCGCCTGCGCGGTATCGACGTTACCAAAATTTTAAAGCGAACGTCATAGCGTGTGCTTGCAGCAGTGTTTGTTGTGATTTCTATTAAGGTGCTTAAGTTCGATAGGTGAATAAAATCCCCGAATTTTAAAACGAGACCGGCATGGCCGCCCGACATTTCGTGTCAAGCTGCCGCTTTTTCTTGTTACTATTTGATTATTAAGCGAGTTTACGGCTTTGCGGTGCGCAACAAGGGTTCTAAATAACGCCATACTTTTTCCGCAATCGCAGGTTGTCCCAATGCGTTCGGATGCAGGCCGTCCGCTTGCATCATTGCCGGGTTTAACGCGATATCTTCCAGAATGAAGGGTACCAAAGGCACTTCCATTTCGGCGGAAAGTTGCGGATAAATTTGGTAAAACATGTCGATATAGCGTTTGCCGTAGTTCGGCGGAATCTTCATGCCCAATAGTAATACTTCGGCCCCGCCGGCCCAACAGCGGCGAATCATTTCTTCCAAATTTCGCTTCATTTCTTTGGGAGAAAGTCCGCGCAGTCCGTCGTTTGCGCCTAATTCCAATAAAACGTATTGTGGCTTGTGCCGGGCCAGTACCGCGTCGATTCTAGCCAAGCCGCCGGCCGTAGTATCGCCGCTGATGCTCTCGTTGTTGATAACATAAGCCTTGGCTTGGCTGTTGAACTTTTGTTGCAACAAACCGACCCAGCCTGAACCGGCTTCTATCCCGTATCCGGCGCTGATACTGTCCCCCACCACGACAATCGATACCGCCGACGTCGCGTGTGCCGGGGCGATTCCCAACAACAAGGTAAACACAAGGCTATACAGCATGCATACTCTCCGATTAGAAAACGAGACTCCCGTTATTTCCACCGTGGGCTTGGGTAAGTCGGTGTTCACTGCGGAAGGCGAATTGCAAATTTTGGCAGCGGTGAATTTAACCATTAATCGCGGTGAAAGTGTCGCGATTGTCGGCGAATCCGGTTCGGGTAAAACCACGTTGTTAAGTTTGTTGGCCGGTTTGGATCTGCCGTCCTGCGGCTCGGTTAGTCTGTGCGGAAAAGACATGACCCTGATGGACGAGGACGGCAGGGCGCTATTGCGTAATCAGTGGGTAGGCTTTGTGTTTCAATCGTTTCAACTTTTACCCGGCTTGACTGCCTTGGAAAACGTAATGTTACCGTTAGAGCTGCGTGGGGACGCCAATGCGGAGCTCTCGGCCAAGGCTTTGTTGCAGCGGGTAGGCTTGGCGCAACGGCTAAAACATACTCCCCGGCAGTTGTCGGGCGGCGAACAGCAGCGGGTTGCGTTAGCCAGGGCTTTTGTCGCTCGGCCGGCGATTTTGTTTGCCGACGAACCTACCGGAAATCTGGACAGTAAGACCGGTGCAAAGATTATCGAGGTATTGTTCGAATTGAATAGCTTGCAAGGTACGACTTTAGTGTTGGTGACCCACGACAGGGCCTTGGCAAACCAATGTGATCGGGTGGTGGAGTTGGAAGCCGGGAGGCTGGTATGACGGCGCTTAAATTGGCATTTCGCCTGCTGATGCGCGACGCTAGGGCCGGCGAATTGACCTTGTTGACTTTGGCATTACTGGTTGCCGTGGGGTGTTCGACCGCGATTTCGCTGTTTGCCGATAGGATGCAGCGAACTATGACGCTACAAGCCGGCGAGTTTTTGGCGGGGGATTTGGTGTTGACCAGCTCTAGTCCTGTTGCGGAGTCCTGGCTGGGCGAAGCCGGCAATCGAGGGCTGCGACAAGCGCAAACCATCGATTTTAGCAGCGTATTGTTGGAAAATCAGGAGATGTTGCTTGCCGCGGTAAAAGCGGTCAGCGATCAGTATCCGTTACGGGGCGTGCTGAAAACGGCCGATAGCGATAGCGGGCAGGATGACGTTTCCACATCCGGCCCTTCGATCGGTGAAGTGTGGGTAGAGCCCAGAATATTGCCGGCGCTGAATCTGGCGATTGGCGATTGGCTGACCGTGGGCGAAAAGCCATTGCGAATCGCGAAAATATTGCGTTACGAGCCCGATAAAGCCGGAGATTTTTACAGTTTTTCGCCGCGAGTGATGATGAATCAGGTCGATTTAGCAGCCACTGGTGTGATTCAGCCGGGCAGCCACGTGCACTATTACTATCAATTCGCCGGCGAGGCTGGCCGGTTAAGCCAATTTAAAAACTGGTTGCAGCCGCAATTGCAGCCGTCGCAGCGAATTTTGGATATACACGAAGACCGGCCGCAATTAGGCTCGGCATTGGATAGGGCGGAACGCTATCTGGGCTTAGCCGGTGTTGCCGTGGTGGTGATTGCCGGCGTGGCAATAGCCATGGCTGCCGCACGTTATAGCGAACGACACTTCAACAGCGTGGCGTTATTACGCTGCTTGGGTGCCGACCAGTCTACGATATTCCGGTTGTACGTCGTGCAATTTTGTGTGTTAGGGGTCATTGCCAGCGGTTTGGGTTGCGCTATAGGCTGGATTGGTCAACAAGGGTTATTGCATTTTCTACGTCCACTATTACCCAAACAGTTGGCCGAGCCCGGAATTAGCGGCGTAGGCTATGGCTTTGCGATAGGTATGGCGGTGTTGTTAGGTTTTGCGAGTCCGCCCTTGTTGCGGTTACGTGAAGTTTCGCCGCTAAGGGTATTCCGGCGGGATCTGGCGCCATTGCCCGTGCGGGCCTGGCTGGTGTACGGCACGGCGCTGGCACTGGTCGCCGGCTTAGTTTGGCGCTATACCGGGGATACTCAATTGATCGTAGCAGTGTTAGGAGGTGGCGCTTTGGCTCTGCTGGTGCTTGCTCTAGTGGTTGCGATGTTGTTAAGAGCGTTGCGACTGCTGGCGCCGCGCCTGAGTCTGGCAGGGCGATTCGGCTTGTTGGGAGTGGTACGGAAAGGGCGGGGCAGCATCGGCCAAATTTTGGCTTTTTCGATTACGCTTGCGGCTATGAGTCTTAGCTTTAGCGTCCGCAACGATGTGTTGGAGCAATGGCGGCAACAATTGCCGGAAAAGGCGCCGAATCATTTCGTATTGAATATTATCCCGGAACAGCGCGATGCCTTGCAGGCCGAGCTTAATGCATCAGGTATAGAAGCGAGCCGAATGTATCCTGTAATACGCGGCAGACTGGTGGCAATAAATGGCGAAGCCGTTCAGAAACGCGTCAGCAAAGATAGCCGAGGGGAAGCCGCCACCCACCGAGAGTTGAGCTTAACGTGGACGGAGCGGCTACCGGACGACAATACCCTCGTTCGAGGGCAGGCTTGGCCAGTTGAGGCGGAGCCCGGCTGGGTTTCCGTAGAAGAAAAGTTGGCGCAAAGCCTGGCCATTCGAGTGGGGGACGAGTTGCGATTTACGGTTGGGAGCGAGCAAGTGCATGCCCGGGTGGCAAACATCCGCAGTTTACGGTGGGATACCATGAAACCTAATTTCTATATGATTTTCTCGCCCGGCAGTTTGGATGGATTTCCTAGCACCTATTTGACCAGCTTTTACTTATCCCCGGAAGCAAAAGCCGTGCTGCATACAATCGTCAAACGTTTTCCTTCACTTACGATTTTGGAAGTGGATCAAATTGTTGCGCAAATAGCCGATATTTTGCGGCAGTTGAGCAAAGCGATCGATTTAGTGCTTTATTTTGCCTTGCTTGCCGGATTTACCGTGCTTTTTGCAGCGGTATACGGCACGCTGGACGTTCGGATGCATGAGGCAGCGCTAATGCGCGCCTTAGGTGCTGGACGTGGCTGGTTGCACTTGGCGCATGCCATAGAGTTTGGAATCATAGGCTGGATTGCCGGCTTGCTTGCCGTGATGTTGGCTCAGGCCGTATTGTATGCGCTGTATGCCGGGGTAATGCATTTACCGTTCAAAGTTGACGTTATGCCATTTATTTTGCTACCCGTCGGCGCTGCGGGCATGGTGACAATTGCCGCATATTGGGGATTGCGTCAGGTAGTAAGACAATCGCCGTTATTAGTGTTGAGGCGGTTCTAAAAATAAAAAAGGGCGGCAAAGAACGGATCGGTTACTTTGCCGCCTAGCCCAGCGGGTGTGACTAAATCGAAACGAGCGCATGCTGCATTCGTTTGTAGGTTAGACCTGTTAAACCGAAAATCAACAGCGCGAGTGTGGCGGGTTCGGAAATTTGTGACGGCAAGATAGGATCTGCCCAAATTGCATCGTTGGCGCAATTCATTGTCCAGTGAACGTCGAATTTACCCGAGAAGCCGGCGAACGCGAGTAAAGGAATGGCCGCTTCGATGACATAATGGGTGTCTTTGTAATATTGCCCCATGTTTTTAAATCCGATGCCGTTATAGACCAATTGGCCTATTGCGATGTCGGTTCCGGATTTAATCGAGGTCGGATGTTGAGTGTCCGGGTTGTTCGGTGCGTAGTTTCCATCGGCATCCCATAGTCCGTAGTCCCACGCTACATTACTGTATACGTGGCCTTGGTTAGGTCCGGTGGTTTGAATGCCGAATTCGTAACTCCCGTCTTGTCCGAAATCGATAGCGAAATCGCCGGGGCCGAAACTGTTGTGTAGAGGGTCGTTAGGCGTGTTAGGGGATAAGCCGGTGATTAAAGCCAGATATAGATTGCCGTCAGCGACATGCACGTACATTGCTTCGGCATCGTAAGCTTGGCCGCCGAAACCGGGGTTTAAATAAGCCGTATGTTGGTCTTCGACGTTATAGGTCTCGCCTAAAACCAGATTTAAACTTGAATCCGGAGTCCAGTCATCCGCGTTCCCGTTTTTATGCAGGCCCCAGTCGGCTAGGTTGCCATCTATAGCGATCTGAGACGCCTGAGCGGTAGTCAGGTAACAAGCGGTTAGCGTCGATAAGACAAGTAGTAGCTTCAGGTTCATAGACAGGCTCGCAGACGGAACTTTAAGTTAACTAAAGTGAATCAATATCCATGCCAACGCAATTTACCTTGGAAATTGGCGCGTGATCGCTAAAATGCAAGGCTCGGCTGTCATATCTGTCAGGTTGTGCTGACAGGTAAGGCGAATAAATCGGAAAGATGTCAGGTGAAATCGGGCGGTCTCGACGAGATAATCAAATAGCAGGACTATGTCGCAAAGTGTTTTTAAGTTGGAAGCCTTGCTCGAAACCCACGAGCAGCCATTGGTCGTAATCGGGGCCGATTTAGTTGTTGTTGCAGCCAATCGTGCTTGGGAGACGGTGTTTGCGACCGACCGTCGGGAAATAATCGGTAGACCTTGCTGCGAACGGCAAGGGAATTGCCGGCATCAACGTTTGTTTCAAACGCTTGAGCCTTATGCCGGGATTTTTAATGATACCGAGTGCGAAAGCGAGCATAAGCTGTTGAACGTAAGAGGCTATCCCCTGTTGGATGCCGACGGGCGATTGTTTTTAGCCGAGTGTCAAAGCCTTTTACACAAACCCGGTGCTACCGCGCGTCAGAGCGGCATGGTGGGCGGTAGCGATGTTTTTGTGGCGTTTAAAAATAAACTGCAACAGGCGGCTGGCCTACATGCACCGGTTTTATTAATGGGCGAGACCGGAACTGGCAAAGAACTTGCTGCTGAGTTCGTGCACCGGTTTTCGCCCAATGCGGATAACGAATTTGTCATTGCCGATTGCACCGTGTTCGGCGAGGACTTGTTTGAAAGCGAATTGTTCGGCCATGAAAAAGGTGCGTTTACCGGAGCGGCGACTAGTAAAAAAGGGCTGTTCGAATTGGCGGATAATGGCACATTATTCCTGGACGAAATCGGGGAGTTGCCGTTGTCACAACAGGCTAAATTATTGCGGGCGATGGAAAGTGGTCAATTTCGTCGGGTCGGCGGCACGGTAACTTTAAAGGCTGCGGTCAGAGTGGTCTGCGCGACGCACAGAAACCTTGTCGAAATGGTGAAAAAAGGGCAATTTAGAGAAGATTTGTTTTACCGGCTATCTGTATTTCCCATCGAGATTCCGCCGCTTCGCGAACGCAAACAAGATATTCCGGCATTAACCGAGCATTTTTTACAGCAGTTTGCGCAAATGCGCGGGGCGCCGATATCGATGAGCAAAAACGGGTTGGTCAAATTGCTTCACCACAATTGGCCGGGCAACATTCGGGAGTTGAGAAATTGTTTGCAGTTGGCTAGCGGTTTAAGCCGAAACGGCAAGATCGAAGATACCGACATTCACTTTATGCGACCGCTGATAGATTCCGTAAAAGCGGATATCGGGTTTTCCGAGCAAATGGTGATTCCGAATCGCTCTTCTCGCCAACTTAGCGTTTTAGAACAATACGAAACCAACTTTATCGCCGGTTTAATCGAGAAATATCATGGAAACCGAAAACTTATTGCAGCGGAAATGAACATTAGTGAAAGAACTTTATACCGTAAACTCAGTAGGCTTAATCTCAACTAGGCGGAATGCATGCAAGCTTCGCTGATCAATTGGACCCTCGATGCGATTGACTCCGGTGCCAACGGCTTCATGCCGCCTTTGGACATGCGCGAATCGATTGCTAATATTCGCGCATTGCCGCCCTTGCCGGGTACTGCAGCGAGGATTATCGACTTGATCTCCGATCCGGAGGCCGATGTCGACAAATTGACCGAAATTATAGAAATGGATCCGATGCTGACCGCGCAAGTAGTGCGCTGGGCCAGTTCGGCTTTATACGGATACCGCGGTAAGGTTGACTCGGTCAGAAACGCCATCATCCGCGTGTTGGGGTTTAATTTTGTCTTCGACTTGGCTTTGGGATTGGCGGTATTGGCGCCGTTGAAAGCCCCTCAAGAGGGTGTGATCGGCACGCGTGCATTTTGGATGCATGCTTTAGCCAGTACCCGCTTAATGAAATTGCTGATCGAGCGCATGCCGGTAGAGTTACAGCCTAACCGCGACGAAGTGTTTATCGCCGGTTTAATTCATAATATCGGTTTTCCGTTGTTCGGCCACCAGTTTCCGGAAGAATTCGCGCATTTGCAGAGCTTAATTGCGATTAATCCGGCCGCTAATATTTACAATTTGGAAACTTTCGCGTTTGGGGTAAATCATGCGCAATTGGGCGCTTGGTTAATGAATACCTGGGGGATGCCGCGGGTACTGACCGACATTGTTTACCATCACCATAATCCGTATTATCGCGGCGACAATTATCGACTGAATTTGCTCATTTACTTGAACGACTTTTTGTTGGGGCAAATCGGCATAGGCGATGCCGCCCAACAGCCTTTTGCGGACGAATTGTGGAGCGAATTGGGCTTGCAAGCGGTACACGGCCAACAGGCGCTTGGCCAAATTCAAGCGGAGATCGCCCTACTAAAGGAAATGGCCGAAAGCATGGCTAATGTCGCCAAGTAACCTGACGCGTAGTATCCCTCGTCCGGCGGTGGTTAAGTCTTAAACAACACTAATGCGCTGCCCAGCCTGTTTTTCGCCGTTAAACCATGCTTATCCTTGTCCGTATTGCGGCTGGGGGGATACGCTCCAAGAGCAGTCCTCGATCGGCTTGCCGCAAGGCACACTGATCAAATCGCCTTATTCGGTAACGAATGTGCTGGGTCAGGGCGGTTTTGGCATCACCTATCTGGGTGTAGATGAGCATTTGCAAATTCATGTTGCCATTAAAGAGTATTTTCCAAAATCTTGGGCTAAGCGGGATATTGCTACCGGATGTGTAGGTCCTGCACAAAATGACGTAGCGGATCACTATGCGGCGGGATTAAAAGCATTCTTGGACGAAGCGCGCGTATTAGCCAAATTTCGGCAACATCAAGGCATAGTGTCGGTATTGACCTATTTTTCGGCGTTGGGTACCGGTTACATGGTGATGGAATACGTAGCCGGCGAAACGTTAAAGCACTATCTGCAGCGAGTTGGCCCGCTGGGTTGGTCAAAAACCCAGGAACTCTTTACTCATGTGCTGGATGCAGTACGTGCGGTTCATGCTAGCGGTTTCCTGCATTTGGACATTGCCCCGGACAATATTTATTTGTGTAACGACGGGCGGGTTAAGTTATTGGATTTCGGCGCCGCCCGTATCAGTGAGTCGAGTGACGATATGGCGAATGAAGCAGCAATCCGGCTGGTCAAACCCGGTTTTGCTGCGCTCGAACAAAGCAATGGAGGTTATCCGTTAGGGCCCTGGACGGACGTGTATAGCTTAGCGGCCTGTATGTATTTCTGTCTGACCGGCAACACGCCCGGCCTATCTGAAGCACAGGCGAACGCTGCGTTGCCGGCCGCTGTCACTGCGCAACTTCCCTCGCTTGCGGTAGTCGCTCTGGCTACGGCATTGGCAGCAGATCCTGCGCAAAGGCAGCAAAGCGTCGAGCGATTTCAACGTCAACTCGAAAATAGAGCGTTGCCGCAAGCCGCCGCGACTTTATTGTCCAAGCAATCGGACAAGGATGCGGTTGTGCAAACCCGGCATACTCATCGTCTATTTTGGGTCGTGGCGGTGCTGATAGGCGTGTTGCTGTTTAAATCCGCATTCGTAGATCAGCGCGAGACTTTGGAAAAAGGCCATGACGTAAACGATCCGGCGCGGGAAATTTCGCAGGTAAAGCACGAATCGGATGATCAACGGCAACAAACGGACTGGAAAAGCCTGCGCGAGCAAGAGCGGATAGCGGCGGAAAATTTAAAGAGTCGGCAAGAAGCCGCATTACGGCGCTTCGAGGAGCAGGAACGCCGGCAAAAACATCACAGTTCCGCTTCGTCCCAAAATTCCATGCCGGAACAAAACGATCATTTACGCAGTTTATGTGCCGAATGGGGGGCGACCATGGATTGCGAAATTCGGCATTAACCCGGATTGCGGTCTATCTTTTCGCTCATCAGAGCAAAGAGTGTGAGGCGATTATGAAGCTTATGCGTTGCGAATACGGACATTATTACGATGCAAGCCAGCACAGCCGCTGTCCGACCTGCGGCGTGGCGGATTTAGGCGTTCAAACTCAAGTAAGCCAATCGGCCTCCGCACGGATCGATCATGAAGTCACCCAAGTGCGCGGACAGGCGAATTCGGTAGCCGATATTGGCGTGACCGTCGCAATGGTGCGGAAAAATATCGGTATCGATCCGGTAGTCGGCTGGTTGGTGTGTGTTGAGGGGCCGGAAAAAGGCCGCGATTATCGCATCAGAAGTGAGCGAAACAGCATCGGTCGCGGCGCCGGAATGGCGATTTGTATTCAAGGCGATGAAGCGATTTCGCGCGAAAACCACGCCTACGTGAGTTTCAACCCGCGGGCCGGTACGTTTCGAATCGCTCCCGGCGACGGGAGGGGGATGACTTATTTGAACGGCAACGAAGTGGACGTACCCATGCCTCTGAATGCATACGATCGTATCGAATTGGGGCAAACCGCGTTGCTGTTCATCCCGTTGTGCGGGGAACGATTCGGCTGGGAAAATCGCGAGGACTGAGTTATGCGTTGGCTGTGGGTGTGGTGCTTGGGCTTGCTTTTCAGTTGCGTCCAAGCTCAGGAAAATGAAGCGTTTCATTTGGTGCAAGCGGTAGCGAAATTCCCGGTGATCGATGTCTGGCTGCATGTGCCGGCGCAAAACGCAGTCGTGAGCGAGCAATTTACGGCTAGCTTCGGCGAAAATTCGCTCCAGGTGATTTCGGTGGAAACCGCGGCCAGCACAGGACAAGGCGTGGGTTACATTTTTCTGGTCGACATTTCCAAGTCGATCGGCAGTCGCCAACTGGTCCAAATCAAGCGATCCCTGCATCAATGGTTTCTTGACATGGGGGAAGACGATCGGGCGGCCATCTTAACTTTCGGGCACCGCGTCAATCGCAGTTTGGAATTTACCAATGACCGGTCCAAATTAAATAACGCCGTGAACTTGCTGGCGACTACCGATATGGAAACCAGTCTTTACGAGGGATTGCTGCAGGCGATAGCGCTAGGGCGACAGCAACAAGTAGGTATGCCGGAGCGTCGGTCGATTGTCGTGCTCAGCGACGGCATCGACGACAGCTTAAACGGCGCCACAGTGGACGAGGTCTTGCAGCAGAACGGCGAATCGCAAATTCCCATTTATGCCATCGGTTTTGCGTCTCAACCGGTCAGCGAACGGGGGCGCGAAGGCCTAAAGGTACTGGCTACTCTTTCGCGCCAATCCGGCGGCCATTTTATGCAAGCCGGTTCGGCGCAATTGGATACCGCATATACGACCCAGCATCGACATATCGAACACGCTTACCGCTTGCGCTTGGAATGCCGTTCTTGCATACCCGACGGGCAAATACAGCACCTCGACGTGTCCTGGAGCGACGGAGAGCGCACCCTGAACCAGGGCTTGCAAATTCGGCTGTTGCCCAAGCCGGCCGCGCCTGGAAGTGAGGGCGAGAGCGGGGCTAAACCCAAAAGCCGCTCGCCTATGCTGTTTGCGATCGGTTTGGGCGTGTTTTTGGGCGGTGTGGTTTGGTTGTATCGGCAGCGTTTGGCTTACCCAGGATATCTACCTCATGACAAAGATGTCGCCATCGAGCCTCGGATTTCGCCTAAAGCTAAGCCCGAGGCTGTTTTACCCGAAGGAGTAAGCATATTGTTAACGGTAGTGACCGGAGCGGAGCCGGGCAAGGTCTATCGCTTTCAATTACAGGATTCGGCGGTTTTAGGGCGTGGTGTGGGGGCAAACGATTGGCTGATCGACGGCGATGCGGAAATTTCCGCACGGCATGCCTCGATTCAGTGGGCTGCAGGCAAATTAACCCTGCGCGACTTGAATTCCACCAACGGAACTTCAATCAACGGGGTGCCGATTCGTAACGAATATCCGTTACGCAACGGAGACTTATTGCTGTTGGGACGAACAGAGCTACGTATCACGTGTCCGATTTTGAACTAGGTTGCGTCGTGCCCGGCAATTCAAGCCACATCGGGCTGCGGCGTTATCAACAAGACGCATTCGGTTTGTCCGATTTTGCGGATACGACATTCACGCCGCACGGTGGTTATTTGGCTGTCGTGGCGGACGGCATTGGCGGTTTATTGCACGGACGGGAAGCCGCGCAATTGGCGGTTTCCGCATTTTTACAACAGTACGCCGCCAAACCCGCAGAGCAAAGTATCTCGCAAGCTTTGGACGAGGCCTTGAGCGCTGCGAATCAAGCCGTTTGCCGGGTTGCGGAACAGAAGCACTGTTTGGCTTGGATGGGGACGACGCTGGTTGCTGCAGCGGTGTGGAACAACAGATTGTATTGGCGCTCGGTAGGCGATAGTCATTTATATTTATGCCGGGATCGGCGTCTGGGCTTGTTGACTATCGATCACCACTTCGCCAGAACCCTACAAAAGCAAGCGGATGCCGGGATCATCAGTCAACGCGAGGCGGAATTTCATCCGGAGCGATATTCTCTGGAAAGTTTTTTAGGCTTGGAGCCTCTGCCTTTGGTCGATACGGGTAGCACCGGCTTGCCGTTATTGCCTGGCGATTGCGTTTTGCTGTGCACGGACGGAATAGATGGCGTTTTGACGTCCGACGAGATCATCGCCTGCCTGGGCGCAGAACCGATGCGAGCGGCGCAAGCTCTATGTGATGCCGCTTTGGCTAAAGGCAACCCCAATCAGGACAATTTAACCGCAGTCGTGTTGGGATTAACCGACGCATCGCAACCGGCGGTGCGGTCGGGGGTAACGGAGCGTGCGCGAATAACGCGAGCAGTGCAATTTTTCCGCCAATTTGTGCGAGGATGAAAATATAGCTTGACATACAGTCATCGGTCTACCATACTGAGAGAAGCTCTAAAAATTAAGATTTACCCCGCTGATTCCCATTTCGACGCCACTTCCCTCGAAGCTGTAACTCGTTCTGATTTCATAAAGTAAGTTCCAATTTTACCGGCTACATTTGCCTTTTAGGCGCGTTTTTTATTTTTCAAGGACTTACTTATGTCTACAGTTACGACCGGCACCGTTAAATGGTTCAACTCCGATAAAGGCTTCGGCTTTATTCAACAACAATCCGGCCCGGATGTTTTCGTTCACTTCAGAAGCATCGTGAATTCCGGCGGTTACAAAACCCTGGAAGAAAACCAAAGGGTCGAATTCAGCATTGGCCGCGGCCCTAAAGGCTTGCAGGCTGAAAATGTCAAAGTGATTTAACGGATCCTTTTCTATTTCTACAGGTTGCCGAGTAGATTTACTCGCAACCTGTCGCTAAACGCAAAGCGTTTCGTAGCGATAAAAACCAACAGAGTTTGAGCGTTATCTTTTTGCTTGCGCTCATGGTCAAGGCAAGCCTCTGGAAGATGTGCGATGGCTTTGTGAAAGCGATTTCTATACCGCGACCGGACCGTCGCATTCGTCAAGACTTTCATAGCGATCATTACCGGCTTTGCAAAAGCATGACGGTATCGGCTTGGTTGTCCTAGCCCATTATTGTGGTTCGTTGCGTTTAGTTAACCCAATTGATCGTCTTTGTTGTTATCAAGACTTGGGTTTGGCTAAATACGTTAGCGTTTCTACCGCCTTTTCACTCACTCAGGACACATTTTGAAAAGAATATTTGTCGGCAACTTGCCTAGCGATGCGACCGAAGCCAGCGTCGCCGCCTTGTTCTCGGAATTCGGCAAAGTGCATTCCATCGAACTCGTCATCGATATGTTCAGCGGCAAATGCCGTGGCTTTGGTTACATTGGCATGGAAGGCCACGAAGCCAGAGTTGCTATTGCTAAGCTGAGCGGCGTCAAATTTGGCGGCAACATGCTCAGAGTCAGTTTTGAAAACGCCACCGGCAAGCAAGGCAAACGTCGATAGGCTAAGGCGATATTTGCTGCAACAGTTGTCCGATGCCGGACATTAGGCGAATTAGGCCGTCCGGTTATCGGTTATCCCCGTTAGGGACTAACTTTCATTGATCGGGATTTCGCTCCCGAATATCGAGATTTTCATGTCATTTTCCACCCTCGGTCTGTCCGAGACTTTGTTGCGGGCCATTAGCGAAGCCGGTTACAGTTCGCCAACACCGATCCAGCAACAGGCTATCCCGCTGGTGTTATCCGGTCGCGATCTGCTCGCCGCCGCACAAACCGGCACCGGCAAAACCGCCAGCTTTACTTTACCTATTTTGCAACGTCTGACGACCAATCCCGGTACCGGCCGCAATCGGCCGGTCAGGGCGCTGATATTGACGCCAACCCGCGAATTGGCGGCGCAAGTAGCCGAGTCGGTCGTCAAGTACGGCGTCCATCAACAACCGCGGCTGAAATCGGACGTTGTGTTCGGCGGGGTCAAAATCAATCCGCAGATGCTGCGTTTGCGCGGTGGCGTCGACATCCTGACCGCGACGCCAGGCCGCTTGCTCGATCTGGTCGGCCAGAATGCCGTCAAGCTGAATCAGGTTGAAATATTGGTGTTGGATGAGGCGGACCGCATGTTGGACATGGGTTTCATCCGCGACATCAACAAAATATTGGCCTTGTTGCCTAAGACCCGGCAGAACCTGTTGTTCTCCGCCACCTTTTCCGGCGAGATTCGCCAACTGGCGCAAACCTTGCTGCGCAATCCGCTGCAAGTCGAAATCGCGGCTGAAAACGCCGCCGCCGACAGTGTCGAACAAATTGCCTACGCCGTGGAAAAACCCGCTAAAGCCGGAGTTTTGGCACATTTGATTAAAAGTAACGACTGGCGGCAAGTGTTGGTTTTTACCAGCACCAAGCATAATGCCAACCGCTTGACCGAGAAATTGAACGCCGTGCAGATCAGTGCCAAGGCCATTCACGGCAATAAAAGCCAGGGAGCTCGCACCAGCGCCTTGGCCGATTTCAAGGCCGGAGACATTCGGGTATTGGTTGCCACCGATGTGGCGGCACGCGGCATCGACATCGCCAAGCTGCCGCACGTGGTCAATTTCGAACTACCGCGCTCCTCGGCCGACTATGTGCACCGCATCGGCCGCACCGGCAGGGCGGGGCTGAGCGGCCTTGCCGTTTCCCTGGTTTCCGCCGATGAACGCAGTGCCTTACGGCAAGTGGAAAAACTGATCGGTAATAAAATCGCCTTCGGTGCGCTTTCCGGTATCGACTCGGCAAAAGCCGCCAAGAGGTAATCTCAGCGGCCTAATCCTGCCGGGAAATAGAAGGTGTTTGTGTGTGGCGTGGATCTAATAAAGCCGCAAAATCGAATTTTCACGGCTTTTGCAAAAAACTGCTTGCGGAATCCGTGGTGAAACCGGAGTTGTTCTTACGCGCCCCGTTCCGACTTGGAAAAGGCGGGGCGCTTTCGCGTTATGCTGAAAACTACCTAACGAACGCCCAAAAAGCTGACGGCAAAACAGCTTTGACTTTCATCAGTCGGGCTGTTGCCTACCTTGATGGCCGTTACGGTGTGTGAATGGTCAAAATTGTCCAAAACTGCCGAAACCTTTCTGAAGGTTTGAAGGCGTGCCAAGATAATGCAAAACGAGAGACTTGGCTTTATAGGTCATGCCTCTCGTTTTTGAATGGCGATCCTGTGCCGGGTTACCGGAATTTGGCGATTAATTTTATGTGATTGGAATTGGTCAATTTTTAGTCTACAACTACCGTCAAGTTCACAGCGGCTCCAGCTCAGTTTTTACTTTTTTACCGGGCGCGGCGGCGGCACTCACTAATGTGGTCAAGGTTAAACTGGTGTCTTCTTCATCCAGCAACCGATTAAGCGAAGCTCTGTTGGTAGGCATTTTTTGGGCCATTGCCGTTTTACTAAGTTTAAGTGCTGCCATGCCTTCCGATATTTGCCGGGCAATGACCCGTTTGGTTGCTACCGCAGTGACTGCGTCAAGGATGGCTTCTTCGGCCAAGAAATCTTCGAAGCTGCTACCAATGTGGAGATTCTCTTCATGTTGATTGTTCATTGTTTACCTCGTAATGCTTTCAATCCTTGTTTTGCTAAATCCATTTCCGGCTTCGGTGTTTTTTGATTTTTTTTGATAAAACCAAGCAGCAGAATCATCGTATGCTTGCGATGACAAACAGAATGCGGGTTATCCGCTTGTTCAGCTTGCTTCTGATTTCCCAAATGTCGCCTTCTAGATGATTGACTAATGGCATTCCAAGGTGGGCAACCGAATTGCACCGTTTTAATATCTTCGCCAACCGTTCTTCTGTCTCGGGCGGATAATCCTTTAAGCCCTCCCTACGGGCTTACTGCCGGCCTCTGTTACAAAAAATCTGACGGAACGGATTAGATTCATTTGCCGCGACGCATCAGGATTGGTACATGGTAACAAGCATTCTTTCCGGGAATTTTCCTTTTTCGCGCTATCACGTCTGAGGCCATGGCTTTGATTAACCGGAGAAGGTCAAGCCTGCGCCTGCGCCGGTTTCAGCATCGAGGTCTTGCCGACCATGATGTCCACCGCCTTTAACAAGCGTTTGAATACCGAATCCTGGCAATAGGGGATGCCGTGACGGGCACACAGGGCTTTGACCTGCGGTTGCAGCTTTTGATATTGGCTTAAGGGCAGATCCGGCCACAGGTGGTGCTCGATCTGGTAGTTCAGCCAGCCGTATAGAAAATCGTTGGCGTTGGAACCGGTCGGGTAATTGACCGAACCCAGAATTTGCCGCAGATAGAACTCGCCTTTGCAGTGCGCTTTTTCGTCGAAGCCCATGACGTCGTCGCCGGCGTGGTTGGGGATCATCACCAGAAAGGTATGCATGTTGGTGAGCACTTCCGCCAGGAGGGAATTCAGCAATACGCTGGTAGCGGCCACCGTGCCTAGCGGTAGAAACAGCGCCGGTAGCAACAGGAAGCGATACGCCGTGTAAGGCAATACGCTTTGCAGCCACAGGCCGCGACCTTGCGAGGTGAACAGGCTCCAGGCGCCTAGCCGGGTCATCTTCGGGGCCGGTTGATGCTGATGGCGGGCTTGTTCCAGACGCAATTCCTTGTGGGTACGCGGCGTGTAATAGCTCAGCTTCCAAACCCCGGAAAACAGCGCAACAATGGCGTACCGCAGCCACATCGGCAAGCCGGATTGGCGCAGCCATTCCATATTGTGTTGAGCGTTATTGGGATCGGCGGTTTCGCCCAAGCGGTAGTGGTGCAGAACGTCGTGTTCGTGGTGCCAGCCAGCCGGCGTCATCCAGTCCGGCCAGTCTACAAATCGGCGCCAACCCTTGGCAAAGCCCTTGCTTTTATAGCGCGGCTCGGCTTGCTTGATTTTGTCGTAGCCGCGATGCTGGATCGGATGCGCCACCTGGGTCCAGCGGGCAAAACTGCCCTGGCTGATCAACAGCGCCGATAGCGGATTCGGTGCAATCCAGGCCGTGGCGTAGCCGAGTAGCGAACAGGCCTGGCCCCAGCGTTCCATCCTCTTCATGTGGCGGAAATCTTCAGGCCCCGTGTCGGTCTGGGCTTGTCGATAGAGTTGTTTGATGTCTTTGGCAAGTTGCTCGCGATCGACGGTTTGGTAACAAGATAAACTCAAAAGAACCTCTTAGGTACGGTGCGACGGAAAATCCCAGTAATACGATTCGCTGTCGACACTGTCCCTGCGCCTTTGCCATAACGTAATCGGGTTAAGCACCCTGGACGCGCTGGAAGCTGTAATGCGAAGTGATAGATAACTGACGAAACAAGACTGAGCGGTAAGCTTTGCTAGCTCCGGAAAAGCATAAAAACGGCTTGGGCGATGCCCTTGTTACAAGGGTTTGCTTAAATCGCTTTTTCGATCCGCGCCGTAAGCAAGGCAGCCCTTAATTTTACTTCAATCATTGGCAAAATGCCTGAATCCGAAATGACTGGGTTGTTTGTGTCGAATACCTGTTTTTGCAGAACAGGTATGGCGCGAGCGAGCAGCCGAGTAAACAGGGCAGAAGGCAACTGAAGCGACGGCGTAGCGTTTTGGCCTGCTTAGGCGGCAATGGTTTGGCGGTGTAGCGCAAATTCCTTCGTTAGCTTGCCGTTCACACGATAAAATCTGTCGGGCTTTTTTGCCTCATTTGTTATTAGACACCGTTCAAATGCTCAATTTCAAAAACATCGCCATTCGCCGGGGTAGCCGTTTACTGTTCGATGGCGCGTCATTTACCATTCATAGCGGCCAAAAAGTCGGTTTGACCGGGGCAAACGGCGCCGGAAAATCCAGTTTTTTCGCGCTACTGCGGCATGAATTGCAGGCCGACGCCGGTGAGTTTTCCATGCCGCCCAATTTGGAAATAGCCCACGTGGCGCAAGAAACGCCGGCGCTGCCGGTTTCGGCTATCGATTATGTGTTGGACGGCGATCGTGAATTACGCCGTCTGCAGCGGCAGCTCGACGAAGCCGAGCAGGCACACGACGGCATACGCGTGGCCGAATTGCACGTTGCATTGGAACAGGCCGACGGCTATAGCGCGCAAGCCCGCGCTTCGCGTTTGCTGAACGGCTTGGGCTTTTGCACCGAGCAGGAAGCTAGGCCGGTCAGCTCGTTCTCCGGCGGTTGGCGGATGCGTTTGAATTTGGCGCAAGCCCTGATGTGCCGATCCGACGTTTTGCTGTTGGACGAGCCGACCAACCATTTGGATTTGGATGCGGTGATGTTTTTGCAGGATTGGTTGGTCAAATATCCCGGTACCTTGCTGCTGATTTCCCACGACCGCGATTTTTTGGATGCGATTACCGACCACATCATTCATATCGAGCAGAACCGAGCGGACATTTATACCGGCAATTATTCGGCTTTCGAGCGGATGCGGGCGGAAAAATTGGCGCAACAACAAGCGGCGTTCGAAAAACAGCAACGAGAAATCGCCCACATGCAAAGCTTTGTCGACCGGTTCCGGGCCAAGGCAACCAAAGCCAGGCAGGCGCAAAGCCGCATCAAGGCGTTGGAGCGCATGGAGTTGATCGCCCAGGCCCACGTCGATTCGCCGTTCAACTTTGCGTTTCCGCCGCCGCGAAAAATGCCGAATCCTTTGTTGAAACTGGAGCAAGCGGCAATCGGTTATCCCGGAAAAGTGGTCATCGACAACGCCGGCTTGTCGATTTCGCCGGGCGACCGCATAGGCTTGTTGGGGCCGAACGGTGCGGGCAAATCCAGCTTGATCAAGGTGCTGTCAGGGCAAATGCCGCCGTTGTCCGGGCAACTGCTTATTGCGCAGGATCTGAACATCGGTTATTTCGCCCAACATCAATTGGAATTGCTGCGCTTGGACCAAACTCCATTATGGCATTTGCAGCAATTGGATAAACAGGCGACCGAAAAGGATTTGCGCAATTTTTTAGGCGGATTCGATTTTCGCGGCGATAAGGTCAACGATCCGGTCGGGCCGTTTTCGGGTGGAGAAAAAGCCCGCTTGGTGCTGGCGATGTTGGTTTATCAGAATCCCAATCTGCTGCTGTTGGACGAGCCGACCAACCATCTGGATTTGGAGATGCGCCATGCCTTGACGGTCGCTTTGCAGGACTATGAAGGCGCATTGTTGGTGGTATCGCACGACAGGCATTTGCTGCGTTCGGTAACCGATACGCTGCTTCTGGTAGCCAACGGTAAACTGACGCCTTTCGACGGCGATTTGGACGACTACAAACAGTGGTTAGCCGAACAAAAACGCAGTGCGCCGACACCGGAACAGGCAGACGGCAGCAGCGACAATCCCGTGTCGCGCAAAGACCAACGCAAGCAGGACGCCGAGCGGCGGCAACGTTTGAAACCTTTGACGGATGCGGTTAAAAAAGCCGAAGCCGCCGTGGAAAAATACCACCGGGAACAACAATCTTTGGAAGTGGAATTGGCCGAACCCGCGCTGTACAGCGACGAGAATAAAGAAAAATTAAAACAATTGCTCAGCCGAAAGAACCAAGTCGACAGCGCGCTGGAACAAGCGGAACTGGATTGGATGACGGCAGAGGAAAATTTATCGCAAGCGGAGTGACACATGTACGAGTTGGCGCAACTGTTCTTTCAAATCGCCATTTTTCGGCTAGGGCCGCAAGACGTTCCGGCCTCGCCGCTGGTGTTGAAACTAGTGATACCGGTTTATATAGCGATTAACTATTTGGTTTTATTGTTAAATGGCGCAACGGCCGGCGCGGTGTTGCAAATTGGCGTGGATTTTCTGTTAATCGCCGGTTTTTGCTGGCCCTTGCTGTTTTTTTCGGGTAAGCCGGCCCGCTTTCCGCAAACCTTCGCGGCGATGTTAGGCGTGGATAGCGTGATCAGTTTCTGCGCCTTGCCGGCCGTCGCCACCTTGAATACGCACGCCAACAATTTGGCCTATTTTTCGATGCTGGGTTTAGTGTTGTGGCACTGGTTGGCCAGCGGACATATCATTCGTCATGCTTTGGACAGATCGTTGTTTTTCGGATTGGGGCTGGCCTTGCTATACATGATGCTGTCGTCGCAAATCATGACGGCATTGTTTCCGGAAATTTCAGGCGCTACGCAATGAGGTATTTATGAATTTATATAAACGCGTGTTATTGGCGGTGGACTTCTCCGATCACGGTAAAGCGGTGACGGAAAAAGCACGACAGTTGGCTCTGCAAAATCAGGCGGAACTTTGCATCGTGCACGTGGTGGAAAACCTGCCGGTGACCGATGCCGCTTACGGGCCGATACCTTTCGATGTGGACATGACCCAGGAATGGATGGATGCGGCAAAAGCCCGGCTGAACGCGCTAGCTACCGAATTGGAGGTGCCGGCCGAGCGGCAATGGCTGGAATTGGGCAGCCCGAAATTGGAGATCGTGCGGGTCGCCGAGGAAAATGCGGTCGATTTGATCGTCGTCGGTTCGCACGGTCGCCATGGTTTGGC
Source organism: Methylomonas sp. HYX-M1 (assembly GCF_040741385.1). Classification (NCBI taxonomy): domain Bacteria; kingdom Pseudomonadati; phylum Pseudomonadota; class Gammaproteobacteria; order Methylococcales; family Methylococcaceae; genus Methylomonas; species Methylomonas sp. HYX-M1. The sequence goes on along the minus strand of NZ_CP160405.1, from coordinate 3,670,628 downwards.
CTTATTGTTAGGTTCGACCGCCAACGGCGTGTTGCACCACGCTAAATGCGACGTGTTGGCGGTCAGATTGCAAGATGATTGAGCTGGTGTTGGGCGGCGCTCGTTCCGGTAAGAGCCGTTATGCGGAACGGCAAGCCGCGGCCAGCGGTTTAAACGTGGTATATGTCGCCACCGCCGAGGCCGGTGACGCCGAAATGCGAAGCCGTATCGACAAACATAGAGCCGGCCGCGATCCGGCCTGGCTTACCGTCGAGGAACCTTTGGCGCTGGCTGAAGCGATTCGCCGCCATGCCGATGCCGCAACGCTGGTGCTGGTCGATTGTTTGACCTTATGGTTGTGCAATGCTCTGTTCGATCGTGACGGCAATGTGCAAGACCAGCATTATCGGCACGAAAAGGCCGCTTTGTTGCAGTGTGCGCGCGAGTGCGAATCCGCCGTGATTTTAGTCAGCAACGAGGTCGGCATGGGTATCGTGGCTGCGGATGCGATGAGCCGCAGATTTGTGGACGAAGCCGGTTTCCTGCACCAGGAATTGGCGGCCGTTTGCAGCCGGGTGACTTGGGTGGCAGCCGGGTTGCCGCAAAGGCTCAAGTAAAATGTACGGCTATAGTCAGATTATCGCGCCTGTCGAGGCCAGCGGCTTGCAGCGCGCCCAAGACAGACAAAATCAATTGACCAAGCCTGCCGGTTCATTGGGCAAGCTGGAAGCCTTGGCCGTGCGTGCGGCAGCCATGCAAAACACCGATAAACCCGGCTTCGACAACATCCGGGTCAGTGTGTTTGCCGCCGATCACGGCATTGCCGCGGAAGGCGTTTCGGCGTTTCCGCAAGCGGTGACCGCGCAAATGGTCAAAAACTTCGCCGCCGGCGGGGCGGCGGTCAACGCATTATCGCGTTACCTGGCGGCCGGATTCGAGGTGGTGGACGTGGGTTTGTTGGAGCCGGTAGATCTGCCGCAGGTGCTTGCCTGCCGGGCCGGGTGCGGCACTCGAAACTTTAAGGTGGAACCGGCCATGAGCGAAGCGCAATTGCAAGTGGCCTTGCAAGCCGGCCGGGACGCGGTAGGCCGCGCGCTGGCGCATCGGGCGCAGCTTTTCGTCGGCGGGGAAATGGGCATCGCCAATACCGCTAGCGCCAGCGCTATCGCCGCTGCCTTGTTGAATTTACCGGCTGCTGAAATCACCGGTGCGGGCACCGGCTTGAGCTCGGCGCAAATTCGGCATAAAGCCCAGGTCATCGAACACGCGTTGGTTTTGCACCGGCCGGCGTTAACCGATGCTTGGCAGGTATTGCGGTGCGTGGGCGGCTTCGAGATCGCCGCACTGACGGCGGCTTATCTGGAGGCCGCGTCGGCACGTTTGCCGGTGATGGTCGACGGCTTTATCAGCAGCGTGGCGGCCTTGTCGGCGGCGACTATTCAACCGGTCTGCAAGGATTGGTTTTTCTACGGCCACCGCTCGGCGGAAAAAGGCCATCACACGGTATTGAATGCGTTATCCGCAGAGCCGATTTTGGACCTGGGGATGCGGTTGGGGGAGGCCAGCGGCGCGTTGGCGGCGGTGCCGGTTTTACAAATGGCGTGTCGGCTGCACGGCGAAATGGCCACGTTTACACAAGCAAATATAACAACGGGATAATAACAATGCTTGGGCATATAGAAAGTTACGACGAACGCTGCCAAACAGGAGTCGTTAAACACGAAGATAGGTTTTACGAATTTCATATCGACCACTGGACGTCGCAAGAAGCGCCGCGGGTCGGCGACGATGTGGATTTCGACCATGAAAACGGCGAGGTTACGGAAATCGGCCCGGTAGGGGCTTATTTAACCCAGGTGAAACCGGTTAAAAATCATTTGATTGCCGCTTTGTTAGGTATCATCGGCGGCGGCTTCGGCTTACATCGTTTTTATTTGGGCTTTTGGGGCTTGGGTGTCACGCAGATTGCCGTGACGGTGATGTTCGGCGGTTTCGGTTTTGTTTGGGGTTTTATCGAGGGCGTGTTGATTTTTACCGGCCACATTCGCAAGGATGCTAAAGGCCGGCAGTTGAAATAAACCGAATCAGGCATACACTACGATTTCGATAATGTGCGATTACAGTTCTCGTTTTTCTAAAGTCTTTATTTTCTTTCCCCGGTTATGGATTATTTCCTGCTAGCCATTCAATTTTTAACCCGTATTCCGGTCCGCTATCGCGTGTCGGCCTCGGGGCCGGCATTAGGCCGTAGCGCGCTGTATTACCCTTTGGTGGGCTTGTTGATCGGCGTGTTGCTGAACGTCGTCGCGCTGGCTTCGACCGCTGTCGGTGCCGAGCCGGCTGCCGCTGCATTGGTGTTGATGGTTTGGGTGTTGTTGACCGGCGGTTTGCATTTGGACGGTTTGGCCGATTGTGCCGACGCTTGGGTAGGCGGTTTGGGGGATAAGGAACGCAGTCTGCGCATCATGAAAGATTCGGCCGTCGGCGCGATTGCCGTGGTCGTGTTGGTGATGGTGCTGTTGCTGAAATGGTGTGCAATTTGGGTATTGATGTTGCAGCACAATTTAATCGTACTGATGCTGGTGCCGGTGTTGGGCAGAACGGCGATTTTATTGTTGATGCTGTCCACGCCCTATTGCAGCCCGCAAGGCTTGGCGGAAAAATTGTTGGAACATTTACCGACTTACGAAGCGCGTTGGGTTGTGGTGGTGTCGCTGTTTTTTGCCGGCATGTTTCTCGGCTGGGCGAACGTGCTGGTTGCCGGCGGCATATTGTTGTGGGTACGTTATGCGACGATGGAACGCTTGGGTGGAGCAACCGGCGACGTTTACGGTGCGGCGGTCGAGCTGGTGGAAACCGCGGCGTTGTTAGCGGTTGCCTTGTGGTAAACAAGCACCGATTCGACGATAGGGAAATCGCCGGCGTGTACCGGGCTATCGCCGAGCGCCGTGATATGCGGCATTTCCTGTCGGACCCGATCGAGCCGCAGTTGTTGGCGCGCATACTGCAAGCCGCGCATCAGGCCGGTAGTGTCGGTTTGATGCAGCCCTGGCGATTCATCCGCATTACCGATGAGCAATTGCGCAGGCGGATTCACGCCCTGGTCGAACGCGAACGCCAGCTTACCGCTGAGGCGTTGCGGCAACGTCGCGACGAGTTTCTGCGCTTAAAAGTAGAAGGCATTTTGGAATGCGGCGAGTTATTGGTGGCCGCATTGCCGCAGGGGCGAGAATCCCACGTGTTCGGGCGGCGTACCTTGCCGGAGATGGATGTGGCTTCGGCGGCTTGCGCGATACAGAATTTATGGTTGGCGGCGCGCGCGGAAGGTCTGGGCATGGGCTGGGTGTCGCTGTTCGACCCTTCGGCATTGGCAACATTGTTAGCCATGCCGGAAGGCAGTAAGCCCATAGCAATTTTATGTCTTGGTTACGTCCTCGAGTTTTACCCCAAGCCGATGCTGGAATGCGAACAGTGGGCGAGTCCGAAACCCCTGTCGGACATGGTGTACGAAAATGTTTGGGAGGCCGGTGATTCCTAAAGCCTTGATGGTGCAAGGCACGACCTCGGATGCCGGCAAAAGTACCTTAGTTACCGCGTTGTGCCGCTACTATCGGCGCTTGGGTGTCGCCGTCGCGCCATTTAAGCCGCAAAACATGGCACTTAACAGCGCGGTAACTGTCGACGGTGGAGAAATCGGCAGAGCGCAAGCCGTGCAAGCGGCGGCTTGCGGCTTGGCGCCGCACAGCGATATGAACCCGGTGTTGCTGAAACCCAATAGCGATACGGGCGCGCAAGTCATCATCCACGGCAAGGTGCACAGCAATCAAAGCGCCGGACAATATCACGATTACAAGCAACAGGCGTTGGCGGCGGTTTTGCAATCCTGGCATCGATTGACCGCGCAGTACCAAAGCGTCATCGTCGAAGGTGCCGGCAGTCCCGCCGAGATCAATTTACGCGACCACGACATCGCCAATATGGGCTTCGCCGAAGCGGCGGATTGTCCGGTGATTTTGATCGCCGATATAGACCGGGGCGGCGTGTTCGCGCACATTGTCGGCACCTTGGCCTTGTTAAGCGAAACCGAGCGCCGCCGGGTGATAGGGTTTGTGATCAACCGTTTTCGTGGCGATATTGGCTTGCTGCAACCGGGGTTGGATTGGCTTACCCGGCAAACCGGTAAACCGGTGTTGGCGGTGCTGCCTTATCTGCACGATTTATTTTTGGAGGCGGAGGACGCATTGGCGTATCGGCGCGCGCCAGGTGATGCAACTGAACAGCCGTTTCGAATCGTCGTGCCGCTGTTGCCCAGTTTCAGCAATCACACCGACTTCGACCCCTTGCAATTGCATCCGGGCGTTCAGGTGCAGTTCGCCCGCGCGCCTAGGCAAGTGGCGGGTGCGGATTTGCTGGTGCTGCCGGGCAGCAAGTCGGTGCGTAGCGACTTGCAACATTTGAAACAGCAAGGATGGGACGATTTCATCGCCCGGCATTTACGTTACGGCGGTAAATTGCTGGGTATTTGCGGCGGTTTTCAAATGTTGGGTCAGGCAATTCACGATCCGGCCGGGGTGGAAGGCGAACCGGGCAGTAGTCAGGGCTTAGGCTGGTTGGATATGGAAACGACTCTGCAGACCGAAAAATGTCTGCGGCAAGTAACCGGCACCTTCGCCGGGCAGCGCGTGGTGGTCGCAGGTTACGAAATTCACATGGGCACGACTGGTGGCCCGGCACTGGAGCGGCCGCTGTTCGATCTGGGTGATCGGCCGGACGGGGCGATCTCCGACGACGGGCAAATCGCCGGTAGCTATTTGCACGGCATGTTTGATTTACCGCAAGCCTGCGACGCGCTGTTGGCCTGGGCCGGATGCCATAAACGGCAAGCAGTGGATTTCGGTGAATTGCGCGAGGAGGGAATCGATACGTTAGCGGATTGCTGGCGGCAACATGCGGATTTTTCCGCGTTGGAGCTGGCTTTGCAAAGATTTTATGCAGGTGATTGAAGCGGTGCCCGCCTCAAGCGCGGCACGTTACTGATTCGGCGGCCGGCAAGCCGCTGTTGCCGGCCAATGCCCGTCCCCGAAACGGGGACGGATCATTTACCTCAATTCAACAGCCCCACGCTGTTGCTATTTAGATTGCCGACGGCGTTCCGGGCTTGACCGGGTTGACTACGGATTTCGTCAGCCACTTTGTCGGTCAGGTTTTTCGCTTGATTACGGTCTTCGATTTGGTCGGCGGCACTGTTTTCTTGGCCATTTGCCGCTTTGGCCAGCTTTAACGATTGATCGGATAGACTCACGCTATCGGTGCTGGTGTGATTTTTGGGTGGTTCCGCTTTAACCGGCTGCGGGGTCTTATTGGCTGTGGCTAATTGCGCGGAAACCGGGTTGGTTTTGGAATAGTTGGTGTTGATATCCATGATTAGCCTCCCATTCGGTGGAATGACGTTGCTAGCGATTCGAGCGAGCCTGATTGTAGCGCAATTACGGCAAAGAACAGCAAACATTCGCTCCAACTTATGCGGTTCATACCTGATAAAATCTACTCATAATGACGGCGGCTGCCGTTTCTTGCTTAAACTGTCATCAAATAGCCACAACACATGAGTACAAAACCAAGTTCAGAGCTGGGTACATTCGAAAATCCCAGACCGGCGCGCGACTTCACCATTCGTATCGATATTCCGGAATTTACCTGTTTGTGTCCTATGACGGGACAACCCGATTTCGCAAAATTGATCTTGGAATACGTGCCCGACAAACTCTGTGTAGAACTTAAATCGCTCAAGCTGTACATGTGGACCTTTCGAGAGCGCGGAGCGTTTCACGAGGCGGTGACCAATGAAATCCTGGACCATATCGTCGCCGCGATTGCGCCGAACTTCATGCGTTTGCGTGCCGAATTCAACGTTAGAGGCGGCATTTACACGACGGTCATCGCCGAACATCGCAACCCGGCTTGGCAGTCGCCGATTTTGGTTCAACTGCCGTAGTATTCGGCGAATATGAGCGGTAGAACCTTTTTTAACAGCGACATTGCCGTTGCGTTGCAATACGACGGCAAAAACGCGCCGAAAGTCACGGCCAAAGGCGAAGGTTTTACTGCGCAACAAATTCTGGCGATTGCCGACCGGCACGGCATTCCGTTGCAAAACGAGCCCGAGCTGGCGCGGATTTTGGCGCACGTTCCGCTCGGCGACGAGATTCCTCAAGAGCTGTATATCGCTGTAGCTGAAGTAATTGCATTCGCTTATTTTCTAAGTGGCAAGACCCCCGAACGGAATTCATGAATCTTAAAACTCTCGCGGCCGTCTATCCGCAATATTTACTGCCTCATCACGCCCTATCCCTATTGATGTCGAAATTGACCCATTGCGAACATCCGGCGTGGAAGGATTGGTTAATCAACACGGTAATCCGTTTATACAATGTCGACATGGCCGAGGCCAAATATCCGGATCCGAAGCATTACGCCAGTTTCAACGCGTTTTTTACCCGCGAGTTGAAAGACGGGGCGCGGCCGATCTGTCGTGCAGCCGAAAGCATCGCCTGTCCGGCCGACGGCGTGGTCAGCCAAGCCGGGCGTATTCAGGACGGTCGCATCTTTCAGGCCAAGGGCCACAGCTATACGGCACTGGAATTATTGGGCGGTGACGCTCGCCGGGCCGAAGCTTTCGTCGACGGGAGTTTTGCGACCATTTACCTGTCCCCCAGAGACTATCATCGCTTGCATATGCCTTTGGCCGGAACCTTAACGGAAATGGTGCATGTGCCCGGGCGGCTATTCAGCGTCAACCATGCTACGGTTTCCTCGGTGCCGAATTTGTTTGCCCGTAACGAGCGTGTCGTTTGTGTTTTCGATACGGAGGTGGGGCCCATGGCTCTGATCTTAGTAGGGGCGATTTTCGTTTCCAGCGTCGAAACGGTTTGGCACGGCGTAGTGACTCCGCCAAGCAGCGCCAAGCCTAGAGTTTGGCAATATGCAACCGACGCTCCGCGTTTGGAAAAAGGCGCTGAAATGGGTCGCTTCAATATGGGCTCCACTGTCATCGTGCTGTTCGGAGCGGATAAAACGACATGGAACGCGGATTTAACAGCCGGCCGGCCTCTTAGGTTGGGTGAGAATATAGGGCGGACGAATGGATAAATACTCCAAAATCAACCTGATATGCGCTAATGGCCGCGAATGTGGCATAATGGCGGACTACTTGGCGAACGCCATTATCTATACGTTGAAACGATAATAATTAGACGAGGAAAACGATGAGCTTTTTTATCTCAGACGCCGTGGCCCAAACCGCACCAGTCGTACAACAACCCGGTTTCGAAGGCATGCTGTTTCCGTTGGGTGTTCTGGTTTTCTTTTATTTCCTGTTTATCCGTCCGCAATCCAAACGCAACAAAGAACAAAAACAAATGTTGGCGGCCTTAAGCAAAGGCGCCGAAGTAGTCACTACCGGCGGAATTTTGGGTAAGGTCGCGGACGTCGACGACAATTTCGTCAAGCTGGAAGTGTCGGAAAACAGTTTCATTCAAGTACAGCGCCATGCTATCGCCAACATGATGCCTAAAGGAACTTATAAGTCTTTAAACAAGAAATCGTAAACAGGACGTCGCGCTCGGCGGCGCCAACCTGAACTTTACCCGCAGCGCCGCTTGCGCTGCCGTTATGGACGTATCATGCAAAATCATTTCCCGCTTTGGAAAAATATCCTGGTGTTAGCCGTTTTGGTGTTCGGCACGCTTTACGCGCTGCCTAATGTTTTCGGCAACGATCCGGCGGTGCAACTGGCATCCAATACCGCGACGCCGTTACAGCAGGGCCAAGCCGACGCGGTACGTGCGGCATTGGCCGAGGCCGGATTGCAAACCAAATCCTTGGACTTTAAGGACGGCAAAATCTTGGTGCGTTTTCCGGACACCGATCAGCAGTTGAAAGCCGCCGATTTGCTGCGCGGTAAGATGACCGGCAAAGCCACGGTAGCTCTGAATTTGGCTCCCGCTACCCCGGCGTGGCTAGGTGCTTTGGGCGCCGAGCCTATGTATCTGGGGTTGGATTTGCGCGGTGGGGTGCATTTTCTGCTGGAAGTGGATATGGATACCGCGATCAAGCAAGCCGACGAGCGTTATAACAACGACATTCGTAGTGCATTGCGCGAGGCTAAAGTCCGTTACCAATCGGTCAGCAAGGAAGGCGATACCCTGAAAGTGGTTTTGCCGGACGAAGAAAGCCGGGTTGCGGCGGCGGCCGTATTGAACAAGGATTTTCGTAATTTGGATTTGGCCGAAACAGGGCCTATGGAATTCAGTTTGACCATGCCCGAGCAGGAAATTCGCGCCATCAGGAAATCGGCATTGGAACAAAACATCACGACCCTGCGCAATCGCGTCAACGAGCTTGGGGTGGCGGAGCCTATCATTCAACAACAAGGCGACAGCCGTATCGTCGTGCAGTTGCCCGGCGTTCAGGATACCGCGCGGGCCAAAGAATTGTTGGGTACCACCGCAACCTTGGAATATCGATTGGTCGACGTCGAACACGACTTGAAAGCGGCTATCGACGGCCGGGTGCCGGTAGGTAGTCGTTTGTATTACGACAAGAACGGCGGACCGGTCTTATTGAAGCGCGCTGTGATAGTGACCGGCGATCAAATTACCGATGCGGCATCCGGCCTGGATCAAGATGGTAACCCGGCGGTGTTCATCACGTTGGACGGCGTCGGCGCCAAAAAAATGGGCAAGCTGACCTCCGAAAACATCGGTAAGCCGATGGCGGTGGTATTTATCGAATACAAATCCGAGACCCGAGTGGTCGATGGACAAAAAGTTCAGCACAAGGAAAAGGTCGAAAAAGTCATCAGTGTCGCGACCATTCGCGATTCCTTCAGCAAGCGTTTCCAGACCACCGGTTTGGAGAGCGCCCAAGAAGCCCGCAACTTGGCGTTATTGCTGAGAGCCGGGGCATTGGCCGCGCCGGTCGAGATCGTCGAGGAGCGGACCGTCGGACCTAGCTTGGGTCAGGAAAACATCGATCAGGGCATGTTATCGATCAACATCGGTTTTCTGTTGGTGGTCGTGTTCATGTTTGTGTATTACCGCACGTTCGGTTTGATTGCCAACTTTGCACTGGTATTCAACTTGGTGTTGCTGATTGCCATTTTGTCGCTATTACAAGCGACCTTAACCCTGCCCGGCATGGCCGGCATCGTATTGACCGTCGGTATGGCTGTGGACGCCAACGTGTTGATCAACGAGCGCATCCGCGAGGAATTGAGAAACGGCAACAGCCCGCAAGCCAGTATTTACGTCGGATACGAAAAGGCGTTCGCGACTATTTTGGACTCCAACATTACGACCTTGCTGGTCGCTTTGCTATTGTTCGGTCTAGGTACCGGGCCGGTCAAAGGTTTCGCCGTGGTGTTGTCTTTGGGTATTTTGACCTCGATGTTTACCGCTATCACCGGCACCCGTATGCTGGTGAACTGGATATACGGCGGTAATCGCCGCGTGGACACCTTATCCATCTAACTGTTTACCCCCTTTTTTTCTTTTATTAAATTTGGAGCTTTAGACAATGGCTATCGAACGTACTTTCTCAATCATCAAGCCGGACGCGGTAGCGAAAAACGTGATTGGGGAAATTATCAGCCGCTTCGAAAAAAACGGTCTGCGCATCGTGGCGTGCAAAATGCTGCAATTGAGCCAAGAGCAAGCGGAAGGTTTTTATGCAGTGCACAAAGAGCGGCCTTTCTTTAACGATTTGGTCAAATTCATGATCTCCGGCCCTATCGTCGCCCAAGTGTTGGAAGGCGAAAACGCAGTGGCGAAAAATCGCGAACTGATGGGGGCGACCAATCCGAAAGAAGCCGCGCCGGGCACCATTAGAGCGGATTTCGCGGTCAGCATCGACGAAAACGCGGTTCACGGTTCCGACGGCCAAGACACCGCCGCGCAAGAAATCGCCTATTTCTTCTCAGCCGATGAACTTTGTGAGCGCATCCGCTAACACGGTGCCTATCAACTTGCTCGATCTGGACAGAAAAGGCCTGCAGGCCTTTTTTGCCGGTTTGGGCGAGAAGCCGTTTCGGGCCACTCAGGTGATGAAATGGATTTACCAGGAAGGCGTGGTCGATTTTGAACAAATGACCAACCTGAGTAAATCTTTGCGCGTTTACCTGCAAGAGCATTGCGTAATACGCACGCCGCAAATCGTCGTCGAGCAGCTGGCGACGGACGGTACGTGCAAATGGGCGATGCAAACGCATTGCGGCAATCGGGTCGAAACGGTGTTTATTCCGGAAGAACGCCGCGCAACCTTGTGCGTGTCGTCGCAAGTCGGCTGCGCGTTGGCGTGCAGTTTTTGCTCTACGGCGCAACAAGGGTTTAACCGCAACTTGAGCACTGCGGAGATCATAGGTCAATTGTTCTTGGCGCAGCAGCGTTTGGGGTCGGAGCGGCGCATCACCAACGTAGTCATGATGGGCATGGGCGAGCCCTTATTGAATTTCGATAACGTGGTCGCGGCGATGAATCTGATGATGGACGATTTCGCCTACGGCTTGTCCAAGCGGCGCGTTACCGTGAGCACTTCAGGGGTGGTGCCAGCCATGAATCGCCTCAACGAGGTTTGTGACGTCAGCATGGCCGTGTCTTTGCATGCGCCTTTCGACGAATTGCGCGATCAACTGGTGCCTATCAATCAAAAGTATCCGCTCGGCGAATTGATGGACGCCTGTCGCGCTTACGCGCAAAACGGCCCCCGCAAACATATCACGTTCGAGTACGTGATGCTGCACGGCGTTAACGATAGCCTGCAACATGCCAAAGCCTTGATAAAGCTATTGAAAACCGTACCGTCCAAAGTTAACTTGATTCCTTTCAATCCGTTTCCCCAATCACAATACCGCTGTTCGTCTATGAACGACATTCTGGCATTCCGCGACCTGTTGCATAACGCGGGTATCGTTACGACGGTACGTAAAACCAGAGGAGAGGACATCGATGCGGCCTGTGGCCAATTGGTGGGGCAGGTGCAAGATAAAAGCCGCCGGCATTTGAAATTGCCGGTAGCCAAAGCTGAATCGCATGTTTTATAAGCTTTTCGCGGCCCGTTGGGTTGCGATTTGTGTTGCCGGAGCCTTGTCTGCCTGCGGGCTATTGCCTAGTGACAGTGAGCATTTAAGTTCTGCGGAAAAAGCCGCTTTGAATGTGCAGATGGGGGTGCGTTACATGGAAATGGGGATGCTGGAGACTGCGGAACAAAAATTGGAAGCCGCTTACCGTCTGGATTCACATAACCCGGAAATTCTGAATGCGCTCGCGATATTTTACGAACGGGTGAAAAATTACGAACGCGCCGAAGAGTTTTATCAAGCAGCCGTTCGCGAGGACCCGGACAACTACAGTATAAAAAACAATTACGGAAGGTTGCTATGCGAGCGCGGTCAGGTGGCGGAAGGCATGGCGTTATTGGAAGTTGCGTTGGATTCGCCTATGAACCAGCGTACATGGTTGGCGCTGAGCAATGTCGGGATTTGCTATTTAGGGCAAAACGATGTGGTGCAGGGTGAAAGCTATCTTAGACGCGCATTGCAGGCTAACCCGGAATATTCTCCGGCGTTGCAAGAAATGATGAAGCTGAGCTACAACAACGGCCAATATATGTCTGCTCGGGCATTTTTGGAGCGTTATCAATCCGTCGCTAAACATAGTGCGGAAACCTTGTGGTTTGCGTTTCAAATAGAACGCGCGCTAGGCAACCAATCGGCGGCAGAACATTACAAGGAACAACTGCTGACCTTGTTTCCGACATCGAAACAGGCGCAGGCGGCAGCGAGCGATATTAATAAATAATCCCGTTACAAACACCCATGGCAAAACAACAACAGGTCATTCAGGCGATACGCGGCATGCACGACATTTTGCCTGAACAATCTCCCAGGTGGCATTGGCTGGAACAGCACGCCCGGCAAGTACTTTCCGCATACGGATATCAAGAAATACGCTTGCCGATTCTGGAAAAAACCGAGCTTTTCAAACGGTCGATAGGTGAAGTCACCGATATTGTCGAAAAAGAGATGTATACCTTCGACGATAGAAACGGCGATTCGTTGACGCTACGTCCTGAAGGTACAGCCGGTTGTTTGCGGGCATGTCTGGAACACGGTTTGTTGCATAACCAAGCGCATAGGCTGTGGTATTACGGAGCCATGTTTCGGCACGAGCGTCCGCAGAAAGGTCGCTACCGGCAGTTTTATCAATTGGGCGTGGAAACTTACGGCATGGCCGGTCCCGACGTCGACGCGGAAATGATTCAGTTGACCGATAGGTTGTGGCGGAAATTAGGCATTCGCGAAAAAGTCGTGTTGCAATTAAATTCCTTGGGAACGTGCGAGGAGCGGGCGGTATATCGCCAGCGTTTGGTCGACTATTTCAAACAACATATCGAATTGCTGGACGACGATAGCAAGCGTCGTTTGCATACAAATCCTTTGCGCATCCTGGATAGCAAAAATCCGGATATGCAATCGATGTTGCAATCCGCGCCGGTGTTGTTGAAGCATTTGGGCGAAGAAAGCCTGCGGCATTTCGATGACTTGAAAGCGATGTTGGACGCTTTGGGCATCGACTACGAGCTCAATACTCGCTTGGTCCGTGGCTTGGACTATTACGGTAAAACCGTATTCGAATGGGTTACGGACGATTTGGGTGCGCAAGGTACGATTTGTGCCGGTGGACGCTATGACGGCTTGATCGAGCAGTTGGGCGGCAGGGCTAACCATGCGATAGGATTCGCGATGGGTATGGAGCGTATTCTGGCGCTAATCGAACAGTTGCCTGAATTGAGCGTTCCGCAGTCGGTGGATGTGTATATGATTCGAGTCGGCGAAGCGGCGGAAAAAATCGGCTTATTACTTGGCGAGCGGATTCGCGACGAACTTGAAGGCGTAAAGCTACAAGTCAATTGCGGCGGCGGCAGCTTTAAAAGTCAGTTCAAGAAAGCCGATAAATCCGGTGCCGAACTGGCAATCATCATCGGCGAAGACGAGGCACTTAGCGGCGAAGTCGCGTTGAAAAATCTGCGCGTGGAACAGGCACAGGTTAATTTAAACCACGACGCCTTGCTGGAAACGCTGAAACATTGGGCCGAGAGCCGGTAATATTTAGCACTTTACCTATTCAAACGAGAACGACTGTGGCGATTTACGATACCGAAGAAGAACAACTGGAACAGTTAAAAAAGTGGTGGGAGACCAACAATACTTCGCTGATTGCAGGTGTAGTGACCGCAATCGTATTGGTGAGCGGCTGGAATTTGTGGCAAAGCCATCAGCAGGAACAGAGAAAACAAGCATCCCAGCTTTATCAACAGCTTTTGGCGAGTGGCGAGAAAAACGATTGGGGGCAATCAGAAAAACTTGCGGATCAACTCAGCGCGGGTTACGGGTCGCTCATCTATGCGGATTTTGCCGGGTTGGCAAAAGCCAAAGTTAAAGTGTTACAGGGTGATTTGGACGCGGCGAAAGCGATTTTGCAACAAGAAATCCAACAGTCCGATAGTCCGGAAGTGCGCCACGTCGCGCGTTTACGTTTGATTCAATTGATGTTGGCTACCGCCCGGTACGAAGAAGGCCTGAAACTGATAGCGCTGGTCGATCCCGCTAAATCGGAAGGTTTCTCGGCTGCCTATAGCGAATTGGAAGGCGATTTGTACGTGGCTTTGGATCGTCTGGATGAGGCGCGAACGGCTTACCAAGAGGCTATACGTACCGGCAAAACCACGGCGTTGACGCAATTTAAATTGGACGATATTGCCGCGCCTTCGTTTACCCCGCCAACCGGCAATTAAACCTTAAGCTATGACAATCAAGGTTTATGCCGCACCGGCTCGCTACCTACTATTAGCGTCCTTATGTTTGCTCTTGGTGACGGGGTGTGCGGGCTTGGATGCGGGACGCGAGCTGTTGTCCGGCTTGTCGGATTCCATATTCGGCGACGATGACAGCGCGGATCCACCGGCACAGCTGACCGAGTACACTGCGGAGTTACAAATCGAAACGGTGTGGAAAACTTCGATAGGAGACGGTGCCGAGAAGCAGCATTTAAAGTTGGCTCCGGTGGTGTTGGGGGATCGAATATACGCGGCTGCCCGCAACGGCTTGTTGCAGGCCCGTAACCTTGCCGACGGCGATTTGATTTGGAGCGCGGATAGTGGTTTGGAGTTTGCCGCAGGGCCGGGTATGGGGCGGCAGACCGTTATCATGGGGTGCTCGTCCGGCGTCGTTGTTGCCTATGATATCGGTAGCGGCGAACAGAAATGGCTGGTTAACGTGCCTAGCGAGGTGCAGGCGGTTCCTGTTGTCGCCGACGGCATAGTGGTGGTACGTACCACCGATGGGAAGATTATAGGCCTGAGAGAAGCGGACGGCGGGCAACTGTGGGTATCTGAAGTTAGCGTGCCTGCTTTGAGCATACGCGGAGCCGGAGCGCCTATCGCTATCGACGACTATATTATCGCCGGTGCGGCCAACGGCAAATTGCAAGCGCTACAGTTGAAAGACGGCAAGCAGTTGTGGGAGGCCACGGTTGCGGTTCCGAGCGGCCGCTCGGAAGTGGAGCGTTTGGTCGATTTGGATGTGGATCCGGTCGAAAGTCGCGGGGTGGTATTCATATCCAGCTTTAACGGTGGTACGTCGTCCGTTTCCGAAGTCGACGGAGATATTATCTGGCGCAACCCGGAAATTTCAACCAATACGGGCATTAGCGTCGATTGGCGCTATTTGTATATCAGCGATACACAAAGCGAAATTTCGCAATTGGACCAACGTAACGGCGCCTCGTTATGGAAACAGAAAGAATTGCATAATCGTCAGCTCACTGCTGCAATGGTGTATGACAGTTATGTGGTCGTGGGGGACTTCGAAGGCTATGTGCATTGGCTATCCACCAGTGACGGCAGGTTGTTGGGGCGAACTCAAGTTAGCAGCTCTCCTATCGAGGCCAAGCCGGTTATCGTAGACAGCGTCGTATATATTTACGCCAAAGACGGCACACTTGCCGCATTAAAAGCCAGATAATTCATGCTTCCCGTTATTGCATTGGTCGGCAGACCGAACGTTGGCAAATCTACCCTATTCAATTATTTAACGCGCAGCCGGGAAGCCTTGGTCGCCGACTATCCGGGTTTGACTCGGGACCGTCAATACGGACGGGTCAAACGCGGGGAGCGTGACTGTTTGGTAGTCGATACCGGGGGTATTACCGACGAGATTCAAGGAATTGATGCGTTCGCCAAAAAGCAAGTTGAAGTCGCCTTGCAAGAAGCCGATGTCGTGTTTTTTTTGGTCGATGCGCGCGAGGGCATCAATGCTTCCGACGAAACCATAGCCGATATGTTGCGCAAGCTTGGTAAGCCCGTGGTTTTAGTCGTCAATAAAATCGACGGGGTGGATACCAGAGTGGTGACCGGCGATTTTTTCAGTTTAGGGCTGGGCGAGCCGGTGCCGATTGCCGCAAGCCATGGGCGAAACGTACACGAACTTTTGGCTCATATCGACGCGTTGTTGCCGGTTAGCGATGAGCCTATGGAAGAGTCTGACGCGGGCATTGCGATTGCCATCGTCGGCAGACCGAATGTCGGCAAATCGACGTTGGTTAATCGATTGCTTGGCGAAGAGCGGGTAGTGGTGTTCGATGAAGCAGGCACTACCCGCGATAGTATTTATATCCCGTTCGAGCGCAACGGCCATCAATTTACCCTCATCGATACAGCGGGCATGCGGCGTAAGTCGCGGGTGTCGTTAGCGGTGGAAAAATTCAGCATTATCAAATCCTTGCAGGCGATAGAGAAAGCGCATGTGGTCATTTATTTGATTGATGCGCGCGAAGGCGTAACCGATCAAGATGCTCACATTCTCGGATTGGTATTGGAGGCCGGTCGGGCACTGATTATCGGCCTAAACAAATGGGATGGTTTAAGTTCCGAGCATAGGGAATTTGTCAAAAAACAAATTGAGATGAAACTGTCGTTTTTAGATTTTGCGGAAAAACATCCGATTTCCGCACTACACGGCAGTGGGGTCGGTAAGTTGTTTGATGTCGTGCAAAGTCTCTACGATTCCACGATGATCGACATGTCAACTCCGGAATTAACGCGGATTCTGAATGACGCGGTTCAACAGCATCAGCCTCCAATGGTAGGGGGGAGAAGGATTAAGCTCAAATACGCCCATCAAGGAGGTAGGAATCCGCCGGTAGTCGTAATTCACGGCGTGCAAACCGATGCGTTACCGGGTGCGTATAAGCGTTACTTGATGAATTATTATCGAGAGCAGTTAAGATTGCAGGGAACCCCGGTGAGGTTGGTGTTCAAATCCCCGGAAAATCCATTTCAAGGACAAAAAAATAAATTAACCGAAAGGCAGATCAAGAAGCGCAAACGGCTAGTCGAGTTTACTCGGCGAAAAAAATAACAGGTTTTGCCGATTCAATAACGTGTTGTGGATGAACGAATGTTGCTGTCGGTCAAGCTGGAATGGTCATTGGTTACAAATAGGAAAGGTTAATGGCGACGATCACATTTCAAGGTAAGCCTATAACAACAAATGGAAATCTGCCGAATTTGGGACAAATTGCTCCGGCTTTCATGCTTACCAATCGCAAACTGCAAGATGTAGGCTTGGAGAAGTTCGCCGGCAAACGTAAGTTACTACATATAGTGCCTAGTTTGGATACGCCAACTTGCGCGACGTCGACCCGAAAATTCAACGAAAAAGCGGCTCAACTGAACAACACTGTGGTGCTGGCGATTTCAGCCGATCTGCCTTTCGCCCAGGCTCGGTTTTGCGAATTGGAGAGCATAAAAAACCTCATAGCGCTGTCGACCTTTCGCTCCAAATTTGCCGAGGATTACGGTGTGTTGTTGCTAGACAGTGTGCTGGCGGGCTTAACTGCTAGGGCTATTGTGATTTTAGATGAGTTGGATATCGTGATTTACTCGCAACTGGTGGCTGAAATAACCGAGGAACCTGATTACGCCGCTGCGTTGCAGGTTTTAGCTGAATAACTTTTGATGTGTTTGTTGACATTGCTTGAATTAGCGCTATAATGATCGGCTCCTTTCGAGAGAGTGGAAGATTGTAGGGATGTGAGGAGATTGCACAGGGTGTGCGAAGCTCGGGAAGGTGAAAAAAATAAGTTTGACAAGTCTGTGAAATGCTGTAGAATGCACAGGCTCAACGGGGCGCTAAGCCGCCGGCTCTTTAACAAGAAAATCGAAATAATGTGTGTGGGCATGTAGGGCGACGGATTTCTGTTAAGAAATAGTCGACATACAGACCACGTCAATTAATGTAATGCACGTTCTGTAGTCGAGTCAAGATTGGATACTAATCTTTCTTAGTATCGCTTTAGATTTAAACTGAAGAGTTTGATCATGGCTCAGATTGAACGCTGGCGGTATGCTTAACACATGCAAGTCGAACGCTGATAAGGTGCTTGCACCTTTGATGAGTGGCGGACGGGTGAGTAATGCATAGGAATCTGCCTATTAGTGGGGGATAACGTGGGGAAACTCACGCTAATACCGCATACGATCTACGGATGAAAGCAGGGGACCTTTTGGCCTTGCGCTAATAGATGAGCCTATGTCGGATTAGCTAGTTGGTAGGGTAAAGGCCTACCAAGGCGACGATCCGTAGCTGGTCTGAGAGGATGATCAGCCACACTGGGACTGAGACACGGCCCAGACTCCTACGGGAGGCAGCAGTGGGGAATATTGGACAATGGGCGCAAGCCTGATCCAGCAATACCGCGTGTGTGAAGAAGGCCTGAGGGTTGTAAAGCACTTTCAATGGGAAGGAATACCTATCGGTTAATACCCGGTAGACTGACATTACCCATACAAGAAGCACCGGCTAACTCCGTGCCAGCAGCCGCGGTAATACGGAGGGTGCAAGCGTTAATCGGAATTACTGGGCGTAAAGCGTGCGTAGGCGGTTTTTTAAGTCAGATGTGAAAGCCCTGGGCTTAACCTGGGAACTGCATTTGATACTGGAAAACTAGAGTTGAGTAGAGGAGAGTGGAATTTCAGGTGTAGCGGTGAAATGCGTAGAGATCTGAAGGAACACCAGTGGCGAAGGCGGCTCTCTGGACTCAAACTGACGCTGAGGTACGAAAGCGTGGGTAGCAAACAGGATTAGATACCCTGGTAGTCCACGCCGTAAACGATGTCAACTAACCGTTGGGCGCTTTAAGTGCTTAGTGGTGGAGCTAACGTATTAAGTTGACCGCCTGGGGAGTACGGCCGCAAGGCTAAAACTCAAATGAATTGACGGGGGCCCGCACAAGCGGTGGAGCATGTGGTTTAATTCGATGCAACGCGAAGAACCTTACCTACCCTTGACATCCAGAGAATCTGTTAGAGATAGCGGAGTGCCTTCGGGAACTCTGAGACAGGTGCTGCATGGCTGTCGTCAGCTCGTGTCGTGAGATGTTGGGTTAAGTCCCGTAACGAGCGCAACCCTTATCCTTAGTTGCCAGCGGTTCGGCCGGGAACTCTAGGGAGACTGCCGGTGATAAACCGGAGGAAGGTGGGGACGACGTCAAGTCATCATGGCCCTTATGGGTAGGGCTACACACGTGCTACAATGGCCGGTACAGAGGGTTGCGATCTCGCGAGAGCAAGCTAATCCCAAAAAGCCGGTCTTAGTCCGGATTGCAGTCTGCAACTCGACTGCATGAAGTCGGAATCGCTAGTAATCGCAGATCAGAATGCTGCGGTGAATACGTTCCCGGGCCTTGTACACACCGCCCGTCACACCATGGGAGTGGGTTGCAAAAGAAGTAGGTAGTTTAACCTTCGGGAGGGCGCTTACCACTTTGTGATTCATGACTGGGGTGAAGTCGTAACAAGGTAGCCCTAGGGGAACCTGGGGCTGGATCACCTCCTTACAAAGACAGAAACGGCTCTACGTGCTCACAACACATTATTTCGATACCACACGACACACCTGGGTCTGTAGCTCAGTTGGTTAGAGCGCACCCCTGATAAGGGTGAGGTCGGAGGTTCAAATCCTCCCAGACCCACCAACGCATACACAAAGCACGAATAAGCGTGTAGTGAATCGTATTCGGGGCCATAGCTCAGCTGGGAGAGCGCCTGCCTTGCACGCAGGAGGTCGGGAGTTCGATCCTCCCTGGCTCCACCATTCTGTGACGTCGATCTGAAGTCAAGATGCCGGCATCAACTCTATAAACTTTTACGGTCAAGAGACCTTGCGTCGTTGGCCTTAAGACTTTATAGACTTGATATTTGTATCAAGTGCTCTTTAACAATATGGAAATCTGTAAACAAGTCTTGATCGGAAACGATCAAAACTGATGCGAATTGCCGTTTAATCGGTCTCGAAAGAGGACGGTGAAAACAGCAAATCGTTCTCAAGCAACATCAGCGAACATGTCAGCTGACTAGAATAACACCATCGACTGTGCTCAAACACAGACGCATTCGGGTTATATGGTCAAGTGAATAAGCGCATACGGTGGATGCCTTGGCAGTCAGAGGCGATGAAAGACGTGGTAGCCTGCGAAAAGCGTCGGGGAGGTGGCAAACAACCTGTGATCCGGCGATGTCTGAATGGGGAAACCCGGCGAGGATAACCTCGTCATCTTTGAGTGAATACATAGCTCACTGAAGCGAACCCGGAGAACTGAAACATCTAAGTACCCGGAGGAAAAGAAATCAACCGAGATTCCCTTAGTAGTGGCGAGCGAACGGGGACCAGCCCTTAAGTGGTTGACGAGTTAGTGGAACGGTCTGGAAAGTCCGGCGATACAGGGTGATAGCCCCGTACACGAAAACTCATTGATCATGAAATCGAGTAGGTCGGCGCACGTGAAACGTTGACTGAATATGGGGGGACCATCCTCCAAGGCTAAATACTCCTGACTGACCGATAGTGAACCAGTACCGTGAGGGAAAGGCGAAAAGAACCCCGGAGAGGGGAGTGAAATAGAACCTGAAACCGTATGCGTACAAGCAGTGGGAGCCCCTTCGTGGGGTGACTGCGTACCTTTTGTATAATGGGTCAGCGACTTACATTTTGTGGCAAGCTTAACCGAATAGGGGAGGCGTAGGGAAACCGAGTCTTAATAGGGCGTTCAGTCGCAAGGTGTAGACCCGAAACCGGGCGATCTATCCATGACCAGGTTGAAGGTGTGGTAACACACACTGGAGGACCGAACCCACTCCCGTTGAAAAGGTAGGGGATGAGTTGTGGATCGGAGTGAAAGGCTAATCAAGCTCGGAGATAGCTGGTTCTCCTCGAAAGCTATTTAGGTAGCGCCTCGTGTATCACTCTCGGGGGTAGAGCACTGTTTCGGCTAGGGGGTCATCCCGACTTACCAAACCGATGCAAACTCCGAATACCGAGAAGTGCGAGCACGGGAGACACACGGCGGGTGATAAGGTCCGTCGTGAAAAGGGAAACAGCCCAGACCGTCAGCTAAGGTCCCCAAATCTATGCTCAGTGGGAAACGATGTGGAAAGGCCCAGACAGCCAGGAGGTTGGCTTAGAAGCAGCCACCCTTTAAAGAAAGCGTAATAGCTCACTGGTCGAGTCGGTCTGCGCGGAAGATTCACCGGGGCTAAGCATAGTACCGAAGCTACGGGTTCATCGAAAGATGAGCGGTAGAGGAGCGTTCTGTACGCCTGCGAAGGTCGATTGAAAAGTCGGCTGGAGGTATCAGAAGTGCGAATGCTGACATAAGTAACGATAAAGGGGTGAAAAACCCCCTCGCCGTAAACCCAAGGTTTCCTGCGCAACGTTAATCGACGCAGGGTTAGTCGGCACCTAAGGCGAGGCCGAAAGGCGTAGTCGATGGAAAACAGGTTAATATTCCTGTACCAGTGATCACTGCGATGGGGTGACGGAGAAGGCTATATCAGCTGTCGGTTGGAAGTGGCAGTTTAAGCAAGTAGGCAGGTCTCTTAGGCAAATCCGGGAGGCTATATGCTGAGACGTGATGACGAGTGGTTCCTCGGAACCGCGAAGTGATAGATGCCAAGCTTCCAAGAAAAGCCTCTAAGCTTCAGGTGATCGGTGGCCGTACCCTAAACCGACACAGGTGGGTGGGATGAAAATTCTAAGGCGCTTGAGAGAACCCAGGTGAAGGAACTAGGCAAAATGATACCGTAACTTCGGGAGAAGGTATGCCCTTGGTACGTGTAAGCCCTCGCGGCTGAAGCGGAAGGGGGTTGCAAAAAATCGGTGGCTGCAACTGTTTAGCAAAAACATAGCACTCTGCAAACACGAAAGTGGACGTATAGGGTGTGACGCCTGCCCGGTGCTGGAAGGTTAATTGATGGGGTTATCCGTAAGGAGAAGCTCTTGATCGAAGCCCCAGTAAACGGCGGCCGTAACTATAACGGTCCTAAGGTAGCGAAATTCCTTGTCGGGTAAGTTCCGACCTGCACGAATGGCGTAATGATGGCCACACTGTCTCCACCTGGGACTCAGTGAAATTGAAATCGCTGTGAAGATGCAGTGTACCCGCGGCTAGACGGAAAGACCCCGTGCACCTTTACTATAGCTTGACACTGGACTTTGAACCTACTTGTGTAGGATAGGTGGGAGGCTGTGAAGCAGGAACGCTAGTTCTTGTGGAGCCATCCTTGAAATACCACCCTGGTATGTTTGGAGTTCTAACCTCGACCCGTGATCCGGGTTAGGGACAGTGTCTGGTGGGTAGTTTGACTGGGGCGGTCTCCTCCTAAAGAGTAACGGAGGAGCACGAAGGTACCCTCAGCCTGGTCGGAAATCAGGCAATGAGTGCAAAGGCATAAGGGTGCTTGACTGCGAGACGGACAAGTCGAGCAGGTACGAAAGTAGGTCTTAGTGATCCGGTGGTTCTGTATGGAAGGGCCATCGCTCAACGGATAAAAGGTACGCCGGGGATAACAGGCTGATACCGCCCAAGAGTTCATATCGACGGCGGTGTTTGGCACCTCGATGTCGGCTCATCACATCCTGGGGCTGAAGCAGGTCCCAAGGGTATGGCTGTTCGCCATTTAAAGTGGTACGCGAGCTGGGTTCAGAACGTCGTGAGACAGTTCGGTCCCTATCTGCCGTGGGCGTTTGAGATTTGAGGGAAGCTGCTTCTAGTACGAGAGGACCGAAGTGGACGAACCTCTGGTGTTCCGGTTGTTTTGCCAAGAGCATTGCCGGGTAGCCACGTTCGGACAGGATAACCGCTGAAAGCATCTAAGCGGGAAGCCCCTCCCAAGATGAGATCTCACTGGGACCTTGAGTCCCCTGAAGGGCCGTTGGAGACGACAACGTTGATAGGCACGGTGTGGAAGTCCGGTAACGGGCGTAGCTAACGTGTACTAATTGCCCGTGAGGCTTGACCATATAACGCCCAATGCGTTTGGTCAGCGACAGTAGCTGAAAAGTAAGAGAACAATCGCAACTACAGATTTCCATAGGGCAGGTACAAGAAGCAAGGTACAAGGTTCAAAAAACCGGAAGCCTTTATCAATACTGCTCATGACGAAGGGAAACGAAAGGTAAAGTAGGATAGACGCTACACGGCGAAGCGCCGTTGTTTTGAACCCTGAACTTTTTACCTTGCGCCTAACCCCTTCAAACCAGTTTGCTTGGTGACCATAGCAAGCGTGAACCACCCGATCCCATCCCGAACTCGGAAGTGAAACCGCTTCGCGCCGATGATAGTGTGGCAGTTTGCCATGTGAAAGTAGGTCATCGCCAAGCTCTTATTCTTAAGCCCATCCCTCGATGGGCTTTTTTATGCGTGTAAAGTAAGCGATCTATAGACAGCGTCTATATCAGTTGCTCGAAAGAAGCGAAGATAGTGTCCACTTATAATGAGGTGGACACTTATGAAGGAGCAGATTACTCGCTTATCGCGCCTATTGGTCGTAGGACACGGGCGAGATGGCCGATGTCTTTACCGGGATGGTGCACTAGCGTTGTCGTTTTCCGCTGGAAAAAGTTCGACTTGGAGCTTGAGTAATTAGTCAATATATTAATGAACGAACTACTAGACAACACCATTCGGGGGGTTTGTTTCCGCTCGATAAGGCCAGGCTTAGCCTGGAGCAGCGTCAGGCCGCCGCTTGCGGTTTGATGTCAAAAGCCACGCACACCCGTTCCTGATCGGACTGGAACGGAATGGTGCGGTGGAATAGCGAGGACGGAAACAGTACCAGATCGCCGACCGCTTGATCGACGATTTTGCTGGGGAAGTCGTCGTGCAGGCGCGGGTAATCGTCGCCGTCGGTACCGTATTCGAAACTGCCGGCGTGCTCGCCGCATTTGTCCGGTAGTTGCAGGTAGACGCAACCGCTGATCCAGCCTTCTTCGTGGATATGCGAGGTCAGATAGCCGCCTTGGTTCATGCGTAAATACCAGGAGCTGGCGAATTCCAAGTCTTTCGGAAACAGCTTGATCAGGGCGTCGTCGCAGCCGGCGAAATGCTTCCGGTAGGCTTTGACTTTGGCGCGGATCAGCGCGGCCAGCTGTTGAAACGAGGGTTCGGCCCGTTGTAACAGGTTACCGGCCGATTGGATGCCGTAATACAGCCGGCCCTGCTTGCGTTCGGCAATGGCCAGGGATTTTATGTCGCTCAGGAGTTGGCGTAACAGCGGACTGTTCGGTGCGGACAATTCGGCGATGTGGGTGTGCTGTACGAAGCGCATCGGCTCGCGGCAGAAGTGGTAAGGATTGTCCAGTTTAAAGTTGGTGGCGTAATGGGTGGACAGGGTGCCGACCAGTATCGAAGCATGCTGTCGTTGCTCGGTGAATTGGTTTAGCCGTTGTTTGAAGTCGTCGAATTGGCTGGTTTTATACAGGCATTGCAACACGCGCTCTTGCGCGTCGGCGAAATCGGACGAGCTAAAGTAAGGGATGGCTTGCTGCAATTGTCCGCCCAGGCTGTAGCTTTCTGCCAGGTTGTAATTGGCGCGGGCGTGCTTGGGATCGGCCTTCAGGGCTTCCCGGTAGCAGCGCACCGCATCTTCCATGTTGCCTTGATCGCGGTAGGTTTCGCCCAAATCGTTCCAGGCGTCGGCGAATTGCGGATCCAGCCGCAAAGCCTGTTCGAACGCCGCTATCGCCGCGTGGTGTTCGCCTTGGCCGTACAGCACGGTGCCCAGATTAAAATGGCCTTGGGCATCCGTCTGTATGGTCAAGGCCTGTCGGTAGCATTGTTCGGCCCCCTGCAAATCGCCGCGTTGCTGCAATACGGTACCCCAGTTGGCCCAGGCTTGGTAAAAGCCGGGTTGTTGATCGACCGCTTGCCGGTAGTGTTTGGCCGCATCGGACCACTGACTTTGCTGTTGCAGCAAGGTACCGAGATTGAAATGGGCGACTGTCAATTGAGGCTTGAGTTGTAGGGCTTTGCGGTAACAGGCCAGAGCGGCTTTGAGGTCGCCCAGTTCGGTATTGATCGCGCCCAGGTTGAAATGGATCTCCGCGACGTTGGGGTCCAAGCTCAACATTTTGCGGAAGCTGGCCGCCGCGTCGCGCAGCTTGCCTTGCGCTTGCTGGCTCATGCCCAACAGATTCAGCAAACCCAGCGATTTCGGATACTGCGCCAACAAGGCGAGGGCTTGGGTTTCGG
This sequence comes from Methylomonas sp. HYX-M1, assembly GCF_040741385.1. NCBI lineage: Bacteria > Pseudomonadati > Pseudomonadota > Gammaproteobacteria > Methylococcales > Methylococcaceae > Methylomonas > Methylomonas sp. HYX-M1. The sequence goes on along the minus strand of NZ_CP160405.1, from coordinate 3,646,005 downwards.
CCGAATGGAACTGGCCGCTTTGAACCAGACGGTGGATCGAATTAAGTTGGCTGGGATCGGGTTGTTTGGCAACGGTTTTCATAACGAATCGCTGGCGGTGAGGTGTCTGATGCTTAAGGGGGATAGAGATTGTGTCCGGCGGCTATGCGAGTGCTGCTTATGGTAACGCGTTTAGCGGCGTTTCCGAACAGGCCGGATTAACCGGAGGGGAAAGGCTAGGGAGTCGAATAAGATAAAAACATAATTGAGAATCGTTATTATTCATAGTAATATCGCTTGCAACTCAAATTTGCAGGTGAAGCAATGACTAAACGAATGGTACATGCGCGAGCGCGGACTCGTGTCCGGTCAGGTTTTGGTAAAGCGGCGGCCATCGCGTTGGCATCGGTGCTCGCGCCGCTGGAATTAAGCGCTCAAGAGCAAACGGCGGCTGATAACAATGCCCGGCCGGCCAAGTCGCAAACCGATAAACGCCGCGAGCTTGCAGTTGGCAGCGCGCAAACCTTGCCCGAGGTGGCGGTGGTCGGTGAAAACGCCGGCAGCGCGGCGGCACCGGTAAAAGGTTATGTCGTGGAACAATCGGCGTCGGGTTCTAAAACCGATACGCCGCTGATCGAAGTGCCGCAGTCGATTAGCGCGGTCAACAGGGACGAATTCGTTGCCCGCGCGGCGCAAAGCGTTAGCGAGGCGGTGGCTTATACGCCCGGCGTGGTGACGGGGCTTTTCGGCCCTAGTACCCGCGACGACTATTTTATTCTGCGCGGTTTCGAAGGTACCCAGTACCTGGACGGTACCCGCTTGATGAGTTCCAGTTCTTCGTATGCGCAATTGCGGGTCGATCCTTACGGCTTGGAGCGGATCGAAATCCTGCGCGGACCGTCTTCGGTGTTGTACGGGCAAAATCCGCCGGGCGGCTTGGTCAATATGATGAGCAAACGGCCTACCGAAACCCCGTTTCATGAAATCCAGTTTCTGGGCGGCAGTTACGACAGGGTGCAAGGCAGCCTGGATTTAAGCGGGCCGGTGGCGAGCCGAAACGATTTGTTTTACCGCTTGGTAGCGATGGGCCGCAACGCCGATACCCAGGTCGATTTCGTGGAAGACAACCGTTACTACGTCGCGCCCAGTTTTACCTGGAAGCCGAGCGACGCGACCAGTTTTACCTTTTTGAGCCACTATCAAAAAGACGAAACCGGCAACGCGATGCAGTTTTTGCCCTATGAAGGCACGGTGTTGGCCAACCCCAACGGCCGCATTCCGAGCAACCGCTTTCTGGGTGAGCCCGGATTCGACGGTTATGAACGCGAGCAGTTTGCGGTGGGCTATGGGTTGGATCATCGCTTCAACCACATTTTCACGGCGCGGCAGAATGTGCGTTACGCCAATGTCAGCAGCGATTACCGCGGTATTTTCCCGGATTATTACTACGGCTTTGATGCCGACAAGGGCGAGCTTATTCCCGGCCTTAGCTTCGTGGATGCGCAAATGACCAAGATTAACCGGTACGGCGCGCGCTACAAGGACCAGACCCATACTTTTACGCTGGATAATCAGTTACAAGCCGATTTTGCCACCGGCGATGTTGAACACGTAGGCTTGGTCGGTTTGGATTTCAGGCATTTTACCGGCGATAGAAAGCAAGGCTTTACCGATTTTGAATTGCCCGAACTGGTGTTGGATGTTTATAACCCGACCTACGGCAATGCGTTTCAGGAACCCGTGTTGGACTCATCCAGAAGTCAGCAACTGGACCAAGTCGGGCTGTACGCACAAGACCAGCTTAAATGGAATCGTTGGATTGCGACTATCGGTATTCGCCACGATTGGGCGACCACCCAAACCGGTAACGATGGCCTGATCGATCCGTCGCGCGACGACGAAGCCTTCACCTACCGGACCGGACTGGGCTACCAGTTCGACGCGGGCGTCGTGCCTTACTACAGTTATTCGGAATCGTTCGATCCGATTGCCGATAGCGATTTTTTCGGCAAGGCTTTCAAACCCACAACGGGGCAACAGCATGAATTCGGCGTCAAGTATCAACCGGTCGGATATAACGCCTTATTTACGGCAGCGCTGTTTCATTTAGTCCAGCAAAATGTGTTAACCGCCGATCCTGAGCCTTCGCATGTAGGTTATAACATTCAAACCGGCGAGGTGCGTTCGCAAGGGGCGGAATTGGAGGGCAAGGCCAGTCTGGATGTCGGTTTGGACGTAGCCGCATCCTATACCTATACCGATACCAAAGTAACCAAATCCACGATTGCCTCCGAATTAGGCAACAATTTGACTTATACACCGGAGCATCAAGCCGGGTTATGGCTCGATTACACGCAACGGCAAGGCGATTTCGCAGGCTTGGGTTTGGGCGGTGGGTTGCGTTACGCGGGCGGCAACTACGGCGATTTGGCCAACAGTTTGAAAACGCCGTCTTACGTGGTGGTGGATGCGGCCGTGCACTATGAATTAGGCAAGTTGCACAGCAAATTGAACGGCTTGCGTTTAGGGGTGAATATGGCCAATCTGCTCGATCACGAGTATTTCACTACCTGTTACGGCGGTAATTGTTTTTACGGCAACCGCCGCACCGTACTGGCCAGTTTGCGCTACAACTGGTAGGCGCGAAGTCCCGCCATGCGAAAGCTTTGGGCGTGCTTACACCGCTATCTTGGCTTGACCGCCGCCTTGTTTTTGTTGCAAGCCAGTTTGACCGGGTGCATCATCGCCTACCAGCAGGAATTGGACGCGTGGCTGAACCCCGAGCTGTTTTATAGCTCCGCTCAGGGCGCGGCGCTAACCGACGCGCAACTGCTGTCCGCCTTGCAGCGCGAGCTACCCGAATACCGTGTGGTGTCGTTACCACTGCAACGCGTCGCCGGCCGCGCGGCGAAAATTACCCTGAGGCCTACGCAAGCCGACATGCCGGCGGCGTATGACGAGGTGTTCGTCGATCCGGTAGACGGCAAAGTGTTGGGCGGGCGAATATGGGGGGCGTGCGGCTTGGAACGCAAGCAGCTGATCCCATGCGTTTACGTGCTGCACTACAGCTTGCAATTGCCGGGCGAGATCGGCTTGTGGGTGATGGGTATAGTAGCGGTGATCGTGCTGCTGGAAACCCTGATCGGTTTTTATCTGAGCTTACCGCAAACGGCCTTAGCGCTAGTCCGCCGGGAGGCCGGGGCCAGCCGGCAATCTTGGCGCACCGCTTGGCGGATTAAACCCGGCGCACGAGGCAAACGCTTGAATTTCGATCTACATAGGGCCGGCGGCTTATGGCTTTCCGGGTTTTTGCTGATCCTGTCGGTTTCGGCGATTTCGCTGAATTTGCGGGATGCCTTGTTCGAGCCGCTAGTCGGCCTGTTTAGCGATTTTACCCCTAGCCCGTTCGATGCGCGCGACGACCGGGCCGAGGCGGAGCCGGTCGAAGCTGTGGTATCTTTCGTCATGGTCTTGGATCGGGCGCAAATAGAGGCTGACGCGCGGCACTGGACCAAGCAGCGCTCCAGCGTGTTTTATAACGCCCAATACGGCATTTTCGGGGTCGGATACGGCGATGCCGACGGCTTAGGGGCGGATTATCTGTATTACGACGGCCAAACTGCCGCATACTTGGACGACTATTTGCCGGGCCAAGGTACGGCCGCCGACATTTTCGACGCTTGGCAATTGCCCTTGCACAGCGGGCGGATAGCCGGCTTACCGGGGCGCGTGGCGGTATCCGTGCTGGGCTTGGCCATTGCCGTGCTGGTCGTGACCGGTTTCAGGATATGGTGGCATAAGAGCGGGAGATCGGCAACGCGCCGCTCCTGACTCGGGGCATGGGGCAAAACCGCAAGCGGCGGGCTTAAGTTCGGTTTAAGTCGAATTTCGCAAAGTGAGCGCCGATCCAAGCGTTTCGAGGGTTTTATGGATAATTCCGTTTGTTCCAACTATCAACTGGCAGCCAAGTTAAAAGGTAGTCTGTACCTCAGCCAAGACGGCAGCGTGAAATTTTGCGCGACCGGCCCGTTATTGGAGCTGCCGATCGATTTCAAAGAATGGCATCTTCCGCTTCGCGACCAACGCAATGAATGCAAAATACCGGTGCAATAAAACCCGTTTGTCGTATGAGTGGCCAATCTTGATCCCGGAAAATGGGTAATTGCTTCGGCTAACCCGCATTCGGTGCGTCAATGCCCGCCGTCTATCCGGGTGGGCGAATTAGTCTGTTTTCAACCGGGAAATTTAATTTTTAACTGGATCCGAACCGCTGGAACCGAATCGAATGACCGCAGGTTTGGGTTGACGATCAATTTGCAAACGCAATTTCGGAAAGTAATGGTTGAAAAAAGATTTGTTTAGGCGTTAGATTCTTGTCCGGCCTCTATTCGATTGGGAGAGAGCGGATGTGCAACGTATTGCCGTCAAGATCAGGCTGCCGGCTGCACGGATTTGCGTGTAGCGGCATAATTAAGGCCGTTAGAAAATCGGCTTGAGCCGGCGGCCTCTTAAGCCATAGAGTTTCCGATGCATCCGATTGATCACTTCAGCTTGGAAAATCATCCTGGCCCATACCAAACCTGGCCGAGTACGAGCCGTTTGTATTTTGCCGGCTTGGATACCGGGGTGTCGCTACCGGGCTATTTCATCGAAGCCCAATATCAATGCGATGCCGGTTATTTGTTGATTACTTCTTACGATTGTCCGTTCGAAGAATCGAACGAATTCCTGCTGCTGGGGACGCGTTTCGAAGCTTTGGCGAGTAAGCGCTTAATCGTGCCTAACCAGTCTTTCTTGTTGAACGCGCATTGGCCGGTATCGCCAACCGAGCTGGCGTTGCATTACTATGAAGAACTGTTTTACCGCTTAACTATCGTTCGCCTTTCAAATAGGCCGAACGCCGGCTATGGACTGAAGTTGTTTAAAGTCGAAGACGTCGCCGGCGATGTTAGAGCTTTGGCTTCGCTTGCGGCATTGCGGCAACGCCTGCAAGCGAACCGATAGCGGCTGCCCGTTTTAAGTGGGACACAGAGAGGGGCTTAAGCGCTAGCCGGCTATGGTTCGATAAGCATGGCGTTTGAAATTTTCCCGCTTCCTTTATTTCCGGGGGATTTACGGCCAATCCGAAACCGAATATCGACTAACCGGAAAAACCGGGCCCTGCCGTGTCTCTAGCGCGTGGATGTGGCCTTCGTCCATTTTCACAATGCGGTCGGCGACGGAAAAATAATGTTCGTCGTGGGTAATGGCAAGCACGGTTTTACCGCTGGCTTTCAATAGCGGCAACCACTCGCTGTAAAAGCGGCGCCTATATTCCGGGTCTTGATCGGCCGCCCATTCGTCCAACACCAACACGGGCCGGTCTTCCAATAGTGCGGCTATCAGCGCCAAACGCTTGCGTTGGCCTTGCGACAAGTTAGTATCCGATAGTTTACTGTCTTCAACGGTTACCTTGTCCGCCAAACCGAATTGGTTTAGCCAAAAACGGATTTGCTCCGGATCGGCATCGGCTCCATTCGGGCCCAGCAAGCGCGAAAACAAATAAAAGTCGGAAAACACGCTGGAGAACAGACTGCGGTAAGCGGGACGATGGGCTTCGGTCAGCGGGTGGCCGTCTAGCAGCAATTGCCCGTTTTGCGGACGGTACAGTCCGGTCAGCAAGCGGCTGAACGTGGTTTTTCCGCTACCGTTGCCGCCGATCAGAAACACGAGTTCACCGCGCCGCAGTTCGAAGTCGATAGGCCCCACCGAAAACGGGTTGCCGTTTTCAAGAGCGGGGTAGCGGTATTCGACGTTTTTTAACGTCAGCGTCCGCCACGTTGCGGTTGCGGCGGTTTGCGCAACGGAAAACTTAGGGTTGTAGCAGGGGAGTTCCAGGCTGTCCAATTTCGCCAGCGCCACGCTGCCGCCGATTAAGCCGGGAATGGCGGCGATCAAACCGGTCAAGGGCGTGCGCAAGAATAAAATCGTCACGGCGTAGGTGGTGGCAACGGCGGATGTTTCCCAGGCCAGGGCGTTGACCAAATAAAATACCAAGCCTATGGCACCTAATATCATGGCGTTGGCCCAGTTTTCGTTGCACGCGTTGTAAATGTCCGCCCGAATTTCGCAGTTGCGGCTGGTTTGGGCGTTGGTTTCGAATTCGTCGTTATAGAAGCGTTTTGCCCGGTCGCGGTTTAAGGCCAATTCCTTGCGGCCGTAGAGTGCGGCTTGATAGTCCTCGTATAACAGGTCTTCGACGTAGCGGGCCGCCGCTATGTGTTGATGGGTGCGGTTAAGCAGCAACCAGGCTATCGCCACGCCGACAGCCATCCAGCCGGCTACTGCGGCGAATAGCCGCGGCGATAGCCAGGCCAGGTAAGCAAAACTGCCCAGATTCAGCGCCAAACCGTACAGTGCCGAAGGTAGGCCGATAAAGGCGGAGGTCAAGCGGTTGGTATCGCCGTTCAAGCTGGCTAACAAGCGGGCGGGGCCTAGCCACTCCAGGCGCTGCAATTCCGTATCCAAAATACGCTTGACCATGGTGCGGCGCATTTCGTACACCAAGCGATGGCCAAGTTTGGTCATGCAGATTTGCGAGGCGGTGCCAATGATCAAAACAGCTGCCAGCAAGCCGGAAAACTGTAATAGCGTGGTTTGCAAGTCACCCGTTGTTTGTAGCAAGCGTTCGTTGCTGAACGCGATAACCGCCACCGAAAGCCCGGCACTGGCCAGGCTTAACAGAATCGCCAGTAATAAAGTGGTTTTGAAGCGGTTAAACAATAAACGCAGCAGCGTCATAATCTGAATTAATGCACTAAAGTCAGGCTGGGGCGTTTAGCCATGGCGTTGTCGGCGACGTTGCGCGCCGCTTGATTCATCAACGCGGCAAAACTGGCGAATTGCTGTTCGTCCAGGCGCAAGGACATATTGTGCAGATGCAGATGAACTACTCCGCATTCGCGGCAAATCAATACTTTACCGCTCTCGTTAGTGGCTAAGTATTCGTGAGTACAAGGTTTTTTCGACATGGATTAATCTCCGGGATATGGATGGACGCGTTTGATCGGGCCGCTGTCTAGCCGCTTTCCGCGAGTCTGTCGTTGCCGTTCAGCTTAGCCTTGGCAAGCGTCAGCAGCAGTTTCCAAACGATTTGCTTGGAATTTAGGTCCAGACAGCGGAAATCGGTAGCATGCAGTTGGCCGTTTGCAATCAGTACGGCCAAGTAGCGCGGCTCGATTTCCAGTTTTACCGTGGCGGGTGCTTTAAAAAATGATGAAAACATTTTCATAGGTGTACTCACGTGGCGAGTGACTTTTTTCAAATGATAATCATTCTCAATTAAAAAAAGCAACCAAAATTTTCCTGCTCGTAAGTTCAGGCGGTTTGCAAGCCTAACTCAGACTAGGTCAGGCTGATTAAAAGCAGGCGCTAGTGATTGTATGTACAGCGTTTTTTACTGCGTCTGCTAGGCGATTCCGCATTACTCGGGGGATAATGGGCATGTATGGTTATCACCCCAACTAACGATCATGAAGACCTGACAATCGCTCCGGTAAATGAAGCTAGCTTGGTAGGAGCGACGCATAGTCGCGATGATGGCCTTGCGAATAGCGGCTATGTGTCCCCTCACCATGACGTTCATAGTAATGAAAAGCTGCCCCAGACCCGGCAACTCCCGAAAATCCTCTGTTCGCCGTGTTGCTTGGCATGATGGCTTGAGGAATTTGTAGGAAACTTTAGATTACATTGCATAGGCGAGATTTGGATTTCATAAAGCGTTACAAAGGGTTGGATTCTTTAAACCCAATGGGGAAATAGTCCCGAAATCAATTGAGGCTTCAGTGTGCTGAACAAAACAGGTTGACAAGTCTGTGTTTGTTTAACAAAATGATAATCGTTCTCATTTCGAAAATATTTCGTTTTTTAATGCCTCCTTAGCGAGGTTTTCGAACGGGAATGCAGCCACAGTCATCTCAATTGTTATTTAGGGAAAATATTCATGAAGCATACTTTGTCACGTGTTCAAGCCAAGCCGTTAGCCGCTGCGGTAGCGCTGCTGGCGGGCTTGCCCGTCGCTTCGGTCAATGCCGATGCGGTTACCAGAACCTTCGCCAATCCGCGCCCGATCGTGATTCAAGACACCTGCGCCGATCCGGATTTGCCGGAGTGCGCCGCGCTGTTGGAGACATACACTGCGGAAGGTGCGCCGGCGGTTCCGGTAAAAGCAGCCAAAACCTATCCTTCGATGATTAACGTTCCGAAAAGCGCGTTCCCGAAAGGCGCGAAAATTAAGGACGTCAACGTAACCATCAAAGGCTTGTATCACGACTATTTAAACGACGTCGACATGCTGTTGGTGGGGCCGAACGGCCAATACGTGATGCTGGCGTCTAACGTCAGTTCGGCCGGTGCGACCCCTGAGGGTGGGGTGTTGGGCATCGTCGCGGAAAACCTGAATTGGAAATTCGACGATTCCGCAACCTTGCCGTTGCCGCGTACTACTCGCAACAATGGTCGCTTGAGCAATAGAACCACCAATGCGCTTTACAACGTCATCTACGAAGAGTGGGTGGACGTATGGACCGATACCGCATTGCGTACCTACAAACCCAGCGATTACGACAACAATCCCGATACCGACCATTTCCCGGCACCGGCCCCCGTGGAACTGCAGGATCCGGAAACCTCGATTGCACTGACCCCTACCACGGTGTTGACCACTCCGACCCCCGGCGACGAAAGCACTTACAAAATCGTCACCAACGGTCCGAAACTCGCCACCTTTAACGGTGCGGATCCGTCCGGCCAATGGAAGTTGTACGTGGTCGACGATTTCTATTGGTTCGCCGGCGAGATCAAGGGTGGCTGGAGTCTGGAAATTACCGCGGATGACGATCAGTCCTGCTCGCTGCAATAGACTCGCCTCCCTAAATCCGAAAGCAGCCGGCTGAGGTAAAGCCGGCTGCCGCAATTCATCAATATCAACCGGAATTCGACTATGAAACATCATTCTTTTGCAATCGTGCTGGCGGCAGGATTGTTGACGCAGGCACTACCCGCGGTGGCGGATATCGCCAACGGCATGGATCCTTACCAGGCAGGCTACGGGTTCGACAAGCCGCAGCAAGCGGTTTGGGGAGGCTGGAGCCGCGGTGACGCGGGGACGGTTTATGCCGAATGGGATACCTTCAACGCAGACGGCCAGTTGTTGGCCGGAAGCTACGGGCTAAGCGGTGCCAGCTTCGGCTGGAATAGCTGGGACGGCACCGCAATCGACGCTTACGGCAATCTGGCCAACGACGGCGAGTCGATATTCGCCTACGCGGATATTTCCGGATACGCCGCGCAAGCCGTAGATCAAGTCACCCGGGTTGCCATGCAGTTGGAAGCTTGGGTAACGTTGGACGGCGACGGCGTCGATTACGACAACATTTGGCTGAACGGCTTGAGTGCGGACTATGTGGCATTGACCGACACCGGCAATACCGTGGTCATGGACTCGGTCGAATATGCGGTGTATCAATCGCTACTGATTTGGGATTTAACTTTTGCCCCCGACGATAGCGCCTACTTATTTGATTTATCCGCTGCCGCGGGTTCGCGCATCGCCCAGGTTGCTTTCGACATTGCCGGGGTAGCGCAAGGCGCGCCCTATGCCGAAACTCCGGTTGCCGTGCCGTTGCCGGGTGCCGTTTGGTTGTTTTTAACGGCTTTATTCGGCGTGTTGGGTGTTAATCGACCCAAATCCCGAGACCTTATCCGCGTTTGACAAGCAAAGCAGACAGAGTAAACCAATGCCGACAGCCGCACATTGCGTTGTAAATATCCGGGCGCTGCCGCTTGGCTTGTCGCTGAGTCTGGTTTTGTGCTTGGCTATCGGCGGCGGCTTGTTCATCGGATTGGATCAAGGGCCGGAAAAGTTGTCGGCGGCGGGCTTGAGCGACACGGTGGAAATAGTCACCGATCGTTACGGCGTGCCGCACGTGTACGCGGCTAGCATAACCGACGCCTATTTGACCTTGGGCTATCTGCACGCGCAGGAGCGCTTGTGGCAAATGGATTTGAACCGGCGGGCCGGCTCCGGCCGGTTAGCGGAACTGCTCGGCGAACAGGCTTTGCCGCAGGATAGGTTTTTCCGGGTGTTGGGCTTGCAGCGTGCGGCGCAGGCCAATTGGCAACAGTTGGATCAAGCCACGCGCACGGCGCTGCAGGCGTATGCCGACGGGGTCAACGCCTATCTGGACCAGGCGCATTGGTTGCCGGTCGAATACTACCTGCTCGGCGCTGGTCCGGAGCGGTGGCAGCCGCAGGATTCCTTGGTCTGGTTGAAAACCCTGGCCTGGAATCTGTCCGGCAATTGGTGGGAGGAGTTGCTGAATTTCAAATTGCAGCAACGCTTGCCGCCTAAGCACATCGCCGATTTGTTTCCAGGTTACCCGTACGCATCCGTGGCCGGGCTGCCCGAATATCCGGGGAATGCGGCGGCAACGCATAGCCTGACCGAACGCTTGCTGGCATTTGGCCGCTTGCCGGCCAAACAAGCAGTCGGTTCCAACAACTGGGCCGTGGACGGCAGTCGGTCGACTAGCGGTAAACCCATTTTGGCCAACGATCCGCATCTGCCCCTGACCGCGCCATCGCTGTGGTATTTCGCGCATTTGCACGCGCCGGGTTTGGATGCAATCGGCGCGACCTTGCCCGGTATTCCCGGCGTCGTTCTGGGACGCAACCGCCAAGTCGCCTGGGCTTTCACCAATACCGGTCCGGATAGCCAGGACCTGTATTTCGAACAAACCTTGCCGGGTCAAACGCAGCGTTATCGAACCCCGGAGGGTGCGGCCGAGTTCGAGCGTATCGACGAAACGATCCGGATTAAGGGCGGACAAACGGAAAATTTAACCGTGCGCCTGAGCCGTCACGGGCCGCTGTTGTCCGATGCCGACCCGGATGCCGCTCAGCTGGCGTCCGACGGTTTGGCGATTGCTTTGAACTGGTCCGGCTTGGCCGCCGACGATAGCACCATCCGTTTTATTCTGAACGCCGGCACCGCGGCGAATGCCGACGCATTACGGCAAATGGCCCGCGACTTTCACGCGCCGCAGCAAAACATCGTTTATGCGGATGCGGCAGGACAAATCGGCTTCATCGCCGCCGGCCGGGTGCCGCTGCGCGATCAACGGAACGTGTTGTCCGGCCGCCTGCCCGCACCGGGTTGGGATAGTCGTTACGATTGGCAAGGCTGGATCCCGTTCGACGACTTGCCGCAACAAACCGGAGCCGCCGACGGCAAAATCGTCACTGCCAATCAAGACATCACCCCGCCCAACTATCCCTATTTCATCACCGCCAACTGGGCCTTGCCGTATCGGGCCGAGCGCATCTCGGCCTTGCTGGATGCCACCGAACGGCACGACACGGCTTCTTTCGCCGCAATACAGGCGGACATCGCCAACCCGCTTGCCTCTGAACTGTTGCCTTTTCTATTGGCGACACCGGCTACGCTGGAAACGCAGCAGGCCTTGGTTTTGCTGCGGGCTTGGGACGGCGGCATGCGCGAAGACAGTCCGCAGCCCTTGATTTTCGCCGAATGGTTGCGGCAATTGGCGGCTGTGCTGTATCGCGAGCCGCTAGGTGATTTGTTCGAGCAAGTCGGCGATTACAACCCGCCGTTTTTAGCCCGCGTCCTGACCGACCGGGACGGCGCCGCCGCGCGCTGGTGTCCGGCGCAAACCGCTGATGATACCGTGCCATGCGCGGCTGCCATGCAGACCGCGCTGCAACGGGCTTTGCACAATCTGCGCGAGCATTTCGGAAAAGATATGCGGGCGTGGCGCTGGGGCGAGGCGCATCCCAGTTTGTTTCGTCACGCGGCGTTCGGCGGCTTGCCGTGGCTGTCCGCTTGGTTCAACGTCGAAACCTCCAGTCCCGGCGGCATGGATAGCGTCAACGTCAGCGGTTACCGTTACGACGAAGCGTCGGGACGTTACGTCGGCGAGGCCGGGCCGGCGTTTCGGGCTATTTACGACTTGGCGGAGCCGGACAGGTCCCTATTTGTGCTGGGTACCGGCCAATCCGGCAATCCCTTGGCGGCGCAGTACCGGGACATGACCGGCGCCTGGCGCACGGGTGCCGGTTTTCCCCTGTTGACTTCAGCCGAGCGGGTGGCGCAAGCCGCCGTCCGGCGCACGATCTTGCTGCCGCACTGAGCTCGGCATGCGTTACCACTTTTCAAATCACCCTTCAGTTAGGACACAGCAATGAGCGACATTCTTGATCTGGCCGGTATCGGCGTCGGGCCTTTTAATCTCAGTTTGGCGGCCTTGCTGGCTAAAGTGCCGGACTGCCGGGCGCGCTTCTTCGAGCGCCGCGAGCGTTTCAACTGGCATCCCGGCATGATGCTGCCGGGTACGCAAATGCAGACCTCGTATTTAAAAGACTTGGTAACCCCGATAGACCCTAGCAATCCCTATAGTTTTTTGGCCTATCTGGTACAAAAAGGCCGGTTTTACCGTTTTGTCAATGCCGATTACCCCAGGGTGCGGCGGCTGGAATTTGCCGATTATTTGCGCTGGGCTGCCGAGCAATTGCCCTGCTTGCAATTCGGCGACGGCATCGAACACATCCGGTTTAGCGACGGCGGTTTCCGCTTGCGCTGCGAAAGCGGTAAAGAGCTTGCGGCTCGGCACTTGGCGGTAGCGACCGGCATGCGCCCGCACCTTCCCACCTGGATAGAGCGCTACGTCGGCGAGTATTGTCTGCATAGTCACGGATACGTCGGTTCGGACTTTTCGGTAGCCGGCAAGCGGGTGGCGATTATCGGCGGCGGGCAAAGCGGGGCGGAGATATTTCTGGATTTGATGGCCGGCAACCGCGGCAAGGCCGAGGAGATCGTCTGGATCAGTCGCCGGCCTAATTTGGAACCGTTGGATGAAACCGCCTTCACCAACGAATATTTCACCCCGGACTATGTGCGCCAGTTTCATGCCTTGCCGGAAGCGCGCAAGTTGCCGATTGTCGCCTCGCACAAGCTGACCGGCGACGGCGTGTCCCCGGCCACCTTGCAAGTCCTGTCGCAATATTTGTACGACGGCGATTTCTTGAATCGCGACACCACGCCGTATGCGATTTTGCCGTATCGGGAAGTGCATCTGGCCGGCCGAGACAAAGGCGCTTACCACTTGCATATGCGCAACGGTTTCAATCGCAGCGACGAGTCGGTAACCGTCGATCGCATCGTGCTGGCGACCGGTTACCGCTACCAATTACCGGATTGTCTTGCCCCGTTGCTGGAACGATTGGACTTGGACCGGGAGGGGCTGCCGCGTTTGAGCGAGGACTATCGATTGCCTTGGGACGGCCCGGCCCGGCATCGCATCTACATGCTGAACGCCGGCCGCAACAGCCACGGCGTAGCCGACGCCCAGCTAAGCTTGGCGGCTTGGCGTTCCGCGGTAATCATCAACAGTTTGCTGGATAGGCCGGTTTACAAGGTCGATCCTTTTCCGGCGCCGATGCGCTGGGTCGGCGGGCAAGCTGCCGAAAATGCCGGAGCGGAAACCTCCGGGCTGGCGGCGAAGATATATAAAGTCGGATAGGGCCGAGCTGCATGAAGCGGGTAACGGGCGAGCGGCGCGACGAGGAAAGCAATTGTTTGGTTGACATATTAAATGAGAATCGTTATTATTCGCATAAATTTTTAATCCGCTAACCTGACTGTTTCCAAGGTGTAACCAGCGCTATGACACTCTCTCAAACCTGTTACGACAATCTGCAAATCGATTTGTACGCTGCCGATAGCGATCGGCAGCCTCAGTCAAGTCTGTGCGAAACCGCAGACGGCAGCGTCGTTGTAGCGGCCGGCGACAGTAGCCCGGCCGCGTTATTGCCGGCCTTGCAAGCCTGGTTCGACCGGCGGCCGGCTAACAGGGAAGTCGTGTTGCGGATCCAAGCCCGCGGCATCGCGGCGGCTTTGATCAGCGGCGGAATCGCCATCGCCGGCTCACAAGAAGAGCTGGTCACCGTCAAGCGCAGCATGTTGCGGCAACTCTCCGACAGTTTTTTACCGCAGCTGCGTCAACAACCTTTCCCTTTGCATTACGTCGTCAGCGACGGCAAGCGCCATCCGCTGCGCCCGCCGTTGCCGGCCGGGGAACTGTATCGACGCTATTTGCCTGAGCAGGACTTGCGGGTGTCGTTTCGCAGTGTCGATCCGGATGCCGATTTGGATACCTTCCACGCTTGGCATAACGACCCTAGAGTATCGGCGTTTTGGGAATTGGCCGGCAGCCAAGCCATGCACCGCGAATACTTGGACAAAGTGACTAACGATCCGCACATGCAGCCGGTATTCGGTTGTTTCGACGGCCAGCCTTTCGGCTATTTCGAGATTTATTGGGCTAAGGAAGACCGCATCGCGCCTTACTACCCGGCGGACGATTACGATCGCGGCGTGCACATGCTGGTCGGCGAACAGCGTTGGCGAGGCCCGCAGCGGGTGGCTGCTTGGTTGCCTTCTCTGGCGCATTTCATGTTTCTGGACGATCCGCGTACCCGCAACGTGGTGGCCGAGCCGCGCGCCGACAACGCCAAGATGATCGGCTACATGCAGCAAGCCGGCTTTTGCAAGCTGAAGGAATTCGATTTTCCGCATAAACGTGCCGCGATGATGCTGTTGTCGCGGGAAGTATTTTTCGAGCAATTTTGTATTTGACGAATTTATGAGCATCGATAGCGAAGACACCGTGTTTCAGGTTGTGGTCAACCATGAAGAACAATATTCGATATGGCCGGACTACAAGCCGGTGCCCAACGGTTGGCGCACGGTCGGCAAATCGGGCCTGAAAAAGGACTGCCTGGAGTACATCGAACAGGTTTGGACCGACATGCGACCGTTAAGCTTGCGCAAGTTCATGGAAGGTCAGGAGAGCTAAGCCGGTGATGCAGCTTTTTTGCCTGCCTTATGCCGGTGCCAGCGCGGCCGTTTACTTGCGCTGGCAACAGCGCCTGCCGGACTGGTTGCGGGCCGTGCCGGTGGAAATGCCGGGGCGCGGCGCGCGCTGGCAGCAAGACTTGCAGCGCGAATGGCCGGCTTTGCTGGACGAGCTGTCCGCGACTCTGATACCGGCAATTTCGGCGCCGTTCGCATTATTCGGCCACAGCCTGGGCGCGTTAGCTGCATTCGAGTTGGCCCATGTTTTACAAGAATGCGGCGGGCCGCAGCCATGCGCGTTGATATTGTCAGCGGCCGAGGCACCGCTGTGCCGGCGAACCGAGCGTTACGCCGATTTGCAAACCGATAACGAATTGCGCCGGGAGTTGCAGCGTTTAAACGGTACAGACAGCGAAATTCTGGCTAACGCCGAGATGATGGCCTTGTTGTTGCCGGTGCTCAAAGCCGATTTCGCGCTGTGCGCCGGCTACCGCAGAAAGACGCGCCCGCCGTTGGCTATGCCGCTGTACGTTCTGGGCGGCAGCCTCGATGCGATCAGTAAGGAAGCGCTACTGGCTTGGCGCGAAGAGAGCAGCGGCGGCTGTTCGTTGCAGATGTTCGACGGAGACCATTTCTTTTTGCGCGCTTGCGAGTCCGAGCTTTTGCGCTTTTTCGGACAGACGTTACAACCTTACCGCGTGGCAGCCGCATGTTGCGGCGAACTTGCGCAGGCTGCGAGCGGCCCGCTCTAGCGGACGATAGCGCCCCTCGAATCGGCGTCATTCAGGCTGACGCGGTGTTTGTCCTGGGAGGCAATGGAAAAGGAATTCTCCCCCTGCCTCTATACCTGGTGCGAAAGCGCTTCCCAGGGCAAACACCTCGGCGTCTTGAAGTACGGGAAACGGCCGGACAGGCTTGGCTCCGCACGAATTTCAATTCATAGATCACGGTAATTTTGATGATTACGAGTATCGCATCGGCAGCGAATGCCACAGTTGCATTGCACATAGAGCCTTTATCGCCGGGCGGCCTCCTGCCATTGCTTATACGGCCGGAAATTCCGGGCGTGGCGCTGCAAGATGTGGTCACTCGGTTCGGCGAGTTGTTGCAGCAGCGGCTGCTCGAATGCGGCGGCTTATTGTTCCGCGATTTCGTGGTCGACGGTATTACGCAATTCAAGGACTTTGCCGCCGGTTTCGGCCACCCGCTGTTGAGTTACGAATTCGGCTCCACGCCGCGCACCCGGGTGGATGCCGGGATATATACCTCGACCGAATATCCGCCGCATCAGGCTATTCCCTTGCACAACGAACAGGCTTACACCCGCGAATGGCCGCTGAAAATCTGGTTTTACAGCGCGTTGGTGGCCGAGCGGGGCGGGGAAACGCCGATTGCCGACAGCCGGGAAATCTACCGCCGCATCGATCCGGCCATCCGCCGTCGCTTCGAAAAGCATGGCTTGATGTATGTACGCAATTACGGCAACGGCTTGGATGTGCCTTGGAACCAGGTGTTCAACAGCGACGACCCGGCGGTCGTGGAGCGCTATTGCCGCGAGCACGCCATCGACTGCGAATGGCTGGCGGACGGCGAATTGCGTACCCGGCAAATCTGCCAGGCCACCGCCCGCCACCCGATAACCGGCGAGTGGGTATGGTTCAACCAGGCGCATTTGTTTCACGTCTCCAATCTGGAAGCGGACGTGCGCGAGGCGCTGCTGGCGGTGCTGGAAGCGGAAGAATTGCCGCGCAACGCCTATTACGGCGACGGCAGCCCGATAGAAGACAGCGTCCTGGCGGAAATTCGCGCTGTGTTGGACGAGCTGACCGTCAGTTTTCCCTGGCAAACCGGCGACGTGATGATGTTGGACAACATGCTGGCGGCCCACGCCCGCGCGCCGTTTCGCGGGCCGCGTAAAGTCGTGGTCGCCATGGCCGAACCTTATTCGCAAACCTTTTCCGCATAATCGAAGCTATGAGTTTCAATCCCGCCCAAGCCCGCCATTTCGTCGATTTAATGCAGCAGCGTGCCGAGCGCCATCCGGAGCGTCCGGCGCTACATTGCATCGCCGACGGCGACGGCGCCGTTACCGATTACAGCTTTGCCGACTTGGACCGGCGCGCCCGTGCCGTGGCCGGCTATCTACAAAGCCGATGCGTTCCGGGAGACCGGGCGCTGATTTTGTTGCACACCGGCATCGACTACGTCAGTGCCTTGTTCGGCTGCTTGTACGCCGGCGTCATCGCCGTGCCGGCCTATCCGCCGGAATCGCAAACCCCGCAGCATCTAGCGCGCGTCGCCGCCATCATGCGCGACGCCGGGCCGCGCGTCGTGCTGAGCAATGCTTCGTTGCAGGCGGGGTTGGCGCCGGTCTTGGACGCACTGAGCGGCGGCGAACCTATCGCCGCGATAGCGGTAGACGCCATCGAAACCGAGTGGGCGGAACACTGGCGCATGCCGGTGTTGGCGGCCGATAGCTTGGCATTTTTGCAATATACCTCCGGTTCCACCGCCAGCCCCAAAGGCGTGATGGTCGGTCACGACAACCTGTTGGCCAACCAGCGGGCGATCAAACACGGCTTTCGGATCAGCGGCGACGACGTGTTCGTCAGCTGGTTGCCTTTGTACCACGACATGGGCTTGGTCGGCAGTTTGCTGCAGCCGTTGTATAGCGGCATTCCGCTGGTGCTGATGTCGCCGCGGCATTTTCTGGAACGGCCGCTGCGTTGGCTGCAAGCGCTGTCGCGGTTCGGCGGCACGGTCAGCGGCGGGCCGGACTTCGCCTACCGCTTGTGCAACGAGCGTATCGGCGAGGCGCAACTGGCCGGTTTGCGCCTGGATAGTTGGCGTTTGGCTTTTTGCGGCGCCGAACCGATACGCTTGGACACCTTACACGGTTTCGCCGGCAAATTTGCCGCCGCCGGTCTGCCGGCCGGCGCGCTCTACCCGTGCTACGGCTTGGCGGAAGCATCGCTGCTGGTCAGCGGCGGGCTGCCGGGAGAAGGGGTGCGCGCGGCGCACGCCCCGGCCGAACTCCGGGCGGCGCTTGCCGTCGGTTCCAACGCCGTGGTCGACTGCGGCCATGCGCAGCCGGAACACGGCATAGCTGTTATACACCCGGATAACGGCCAGTCTTTGCCGGCCGGCCGGGTCGGCGAAATTTGGGTGACGGGGCCGAGCATCACGCACGGTTACTGGCAAAATCCGCAGGCAACGGCGGAAACTTTCGTCAGGCGGCACGGCGAAATCTGGCTGCGCACCGGCGATCTGGGGTTTTTGGCAGATGGTCGACTGCACGTCACCGGGCGTTGCAAGGATTTGATCGTGATTCGCGGCCAAAATCTATACCCGCAAGACCTGGAATTGGCGCTGGAACATGGGGTGGCGGGACTGCGCCAAGGCCGGGTGGCGGCGTTTGCGGTCAACATAGACGGCTGCGAAGGCATAGGCGTGGCGGCGGAAATCGGCCGCAGCACGCAAAAGCGGGTGCCGGCGGAAAGCCTGATCGAAGCGGTTAACCAACAACTGGCGTTGTGTTGTCAGCAGCCGGCGGCCGTCATTCTGTTGTTGAATCCGGGTGCGCTCCCTAAAACCAGCAGCGGCAAATTGCAACGTAGCGCTTGCAGGCAGGGCTGGCTGGACGGCAGTCTGGACGCTTATGCTTCGTGGCGGAGCGGGGAGCAAACGCTTCCGAACGCCGACGACGAATTGACGCCGTTGGAGCGGCAAGTCGCCGCCATTTGGGCCGAGGTGCTGGGGGTTGATGCGGTGGGCGCTCAACACAATTTCTTTGCGCTCGGCGGCCAGTCTATCGCGCTCATGCAAGCGATTGCCCACCTGAACGCGCAATTCGGCGTACGGGTCGAGCCACACTGGTTTTTCGAATGGCCTAGCTTGCGCGAATTCTGTGCGGCTTTGGATAGCCTGTCGGTAGATGCGGCCCGGACTGAATCGCCTATCAACCATTCGAGGCAAAGCGACGACTTGTTGCTGTCCTGCGGCCAGCAAAGCCTGTGGTTTTTGGCGCAGCTGGACCCGTCCAACGCGGCCTACCACATAGCCGGCGGGGTGCGTATCACCGGGGACGTGGCGCCCGAGCGGGTGCGGCAGGCCTTCGCCGCCCTGGCCGAGCGCCACGACGCCTTGCGCAGCGTGTTTTACGCCCGGGACGGCCAGCCGCGCCAGCGCCTCGTGTCCGGGTTGCTCCCCGCCTGGGATTATCGCGACCTGAGCGCTTGGCCGCCGGCTGAGGCGCAGGCGCAAGCCGGGCAACTGGCCGAACAGGCGGCGCGGGCGCCGTTCGATCTGGTGAACGGCCCGTTGTGGCGACTGCTGCTGGTCAAGCTGGCGGACGCCGGTCGGGAAAACCGCTACGAACTGAACGTGACCCTGCATCATCTGATTGCCGACGGCTGGTCGCTGAACCGGCTCTTGGCCGAATTCGCCGAACTGCACGCCGGGTTGGGCGCCGACCGGCCTGCGCAACTGCCGGCCTTGCCGATCCGTCACGCCGATTTCGCCTGCTGGCAGCGCCATTGGCTGGAAGCCGGCGAAGCCGAACGGCAACTGGCTTACTGGCTGCAACAGCTGGAAGGAGACCAGCCGCAAGTCGTCCTGCCGTACGACCGGCCGCGCCCGGCCGAACCCAGCCAGCGCGGCGGAAGGGTCGGCTTTGTCCTGCCCGACGCACTGGGTGGGCAACTGGCCGAACGGGCCAAACTACAAGGTGCGACCCCGTTCATGCTGCTGCTGGCCGCCTTCAACGCCTGGCTGTACCGGATCAGCGGCCAAACCGACCTGCGCATCGGCCTGCCGCTGGCCAACCGCAACCGCCCGGAAACCCAGGGGCTGATCGGCTACTTGGTCAACACTGTGGTATTGCGCAGCCGCTTGGACGGCCGGACCACCTTCCACGAACTGCTGCAACAAGTCAAACACAGTCTATTGCAAGCCCAGGCCCATCCGGACCTGCCGTTCGAACAACTGGTCGACGCCCTGCAACCCGAACGGCGCTTGGGGCAAAATCCCTTATTCCAAATCCTGATCAACCACCAGCAAACCGACCTTAGCCTGTTGCAAGCCGGCAGCGATTGGCAGATCGACAGCCTGGAACGGGACAACGGCGCCGCCCAATTCGACCTGAGCCTGGACACCTGGCAACGCGGCCCGCACAGCTTCGGCGGCTTTTTCACCTATGCCTGCGACCTGTTCGACGCCGAGACCGTCCAACGTCTGGCCGGGCAGTTTCAAAACCTGCTGACGCAATTGCTCGCGGAGCCGCAAGCGCCTATCGCCGCGCATGCCATATTGAGCGCCGCGGAAACCGAGCGTTTTCAAACCTGGAACCTATGGCCGCGCCGTTACGACGGCGGCGTGCCGGTACAGGAACTGATCCGCCGCCAAGCCGAGGCTTGGCCGCAAGCGATTGCCTTGATCGCCGGCGAGCAGAGCTTGCGCTATGCCGAGCTGGAACGGGACGCCAACCGTCTGGCGCATTATCTAGTGCAAGCCGGGCTGGGGCGGGAAAGCCGGGTGGCGATATTGCTGGCGCGCGGGGTCGAAGCGATCGTGGCGATGCTGGCGGTGCTGAAAGCCGGCGCGGCCTTCGTGCCGCTGGATCCGGAACAACCCGCGCAGCGGCTGGCCGACGTGATTGCCGATGCCGGGGCGAGCCTGGTGATCGTGTGCGGTGTGGCGCCGGCCTGGTCGGCGCTGCCTGCAGGACTAGACGAGGCGGACGGTGCGGGCGAGGGGACGATCCACGCCGAACGGGCAGCCGGCGCACGCGCCGCTTTTGGCGGCGCGCCGCTGTTGGACTTGGCCGAGCTGGACCTTGCGGCTTACTCCGACCGGCCGCCGGCGGTTGCGATCCATCCCGAACAACTGGCCTACTTGATCCTGACCTCCGGTTCCAGCGGCAAACCCAAAGGCGTGGCGGTGGCTCACGGCGCGTTGAGCCGGCACATCCAGGCCGCCGCCGAACTGTATCGCTATACCCCGGCCGACCGAGCGTTACACCTGGCCGCCTTAACCTTCGACGCCGCGCTGGAACAATGGCTGGCCCCGCTCAGCCAGGGTGCCGGCGTGGTGCTGGGCGACAGTCGCGGCGGCGGCGAAGCCGTCCGGGATGCGGTGCTGCGCCACGCGGTGACGGTGGCGTACCCGCCGACCGGCACCCTGTTGCAACTGGCCGACGCGGTGGCGGCGCATGGCGATACCACCGCGCTGCGCATCGTCTGCGTCGGCGGCGAAGCCGTCTCCGCCGCCGCCTTGGCCAAAATCCGCAGCGCCCTGCGGCCCGAACGCATCGTCAACGGTTACGGCCCGACCGAAACCGTGATCACCCCGTTGGCTTGGCTGGCCGACGACCGCCCATTCGCCGGTTACGCCCCCATCGGCAGCGCCCTGGGCGAACGCAGCCTGCACATCCTGGACGCCGACCTGAATCCCGTGCCGCTGGGTGCGGCCGGCGAACTGTACATCGGCGGCCCCAGCCTGGCGCGCGGCTACCACGGCCGGGCCGATCTGAGCGCCGAACGGTTTTTACCCGACCCGTTCGCCGCCGACGGCAGCCGGCTGTACCGCAGCGGCGATATCGTGCGGCGCGGCGCCGACGGGGTAGTGGTTTACCTCGGCCGGGCCGACCAGCAAATCAAACTGCGCGGTTACCGGATCGAACCCGGCGAAATCGAAGCCGCGTTACGGCAACTGCCCGGAATAGACGACGCCTACGTGCTGCTGCGCGAAGACGACGGCCGCCGTTACCTGACCGGCTATTGGCAGCCGAGTCCGTCAGCCCGGGCTCACGCCGAGCCGAACCCCTGCCCGGTAGCAGATAGCGAGGCCGAAGGCGACCCGAGCGAAGCGCAACTCAAAGCCGCCCTGGCCGAACGCCTGCCGGACTACATGGTGCCGGCCCGCCTGCTGCGCCTGCAGCGGCTGCCGCGCACCGCCCACGGCAAAATCGACCGCCGGGCCCTGCCGGCGCCGACTCGATCAACGACCGAGGCCCAAGCGCCCTCTACTCCGGCCGAAGCCCTGCTGCTGCAACTGTGGCAAGACCTGCTAGGCCGAGAGACGATCGGCGTGCACGACAACTTCTTCGAACTGGGCGGCGACTCCATCGTCTCCATCCAACTGGTCAGCCGGGCAAGGGCGCACGGCCTGAGCTTCAGCCCGAAAGACCTGTTTCAACACCAAACCGTCGCCGGTTTGGCCCAAGTCGCCCGGCCCTTGGCCGCGTCCGCCCTGGCGCCGACCGGACCGGCGGTAGGCACCGCGCCGCTGCTGCCTATCCAGCAGGCCTTCTTCGCCCAAGGCTTGGCCAGACCGGCGCACTGGAACCAATCGCTGCTGTTGAAAGCCCGCCTCCCGCTGGTGGCCGAGGTCCTGGCGCAAGCCTTGCAGACGCTAGTATTGCACCACGACAGCCTGAACCTGCGGTATGTGCGCCAAGCGGACGGCTGGCAGCAAACCTATGCGCCGGCCACCGACGTAACGACGAACCACGCCGCCTTATTACAACGACACACCGCGCAAGACGCCGCCGACATCCGCGCCATCGCCGACAAGGCCCAGCGCAGTCTAAATCTCGAACGCGGCCCGCTGTTCCAAGCCACGCTGATCGACCTGGCCGACGGCAGCCAGCGCTTGCTGTTGCTGGCCCACCACCTGATCGTCGACGCCGTGTCCTGGCGCATTGTGCTGGAAGACCTCAACCACGCCTACCGGGCCATCGCCCAAGGCCACCCCCGCAACTGCCGGGCAAAACCGCCAGCTACCAAACCTGGGGCGACACCTTGCAAGCCTACGTCCGCAGTCCGGCCTTACAGGCCCAGCGCGACTACTGGCAACGGCAATTGCCGACCGACCCGGCCTGGCCCTGCGACCACCCGAACGGCCGGGCGCAGCAGCGCGACCGAGCCAGCCTAAGCCTGAGCCTGGAGGCCGCACAAACCGAACAACTGCTGCAACCGGCCCACGCCGCCTACCGCACCCGCATCCAAGACCTGCTGTTGACCGCCTTGGCGCAAACCCTGTGCGACTACAGCGGACAAGCGCAGGTCTGCATCGCCCTGGAAGGCCACGGCCGGGAAGCCGAGCTGATCGTAAGCGACGCGCAAACGCCACCGGACTTAAGCCGCAGCGTCGGCTGGTTTACCAGCGTCTACCCGGTCAAACTCAGCGGCGACGCCGACCCTGCGAGCGCCGTCAAAACCGTCAAGGAACAGCTGCGGCAGGTGCCGGACCGGGGCTTGGGCTACGGCGTGATCCGCTATCTGGCGGGCCCGGCCGCCGACGCCGAGCAAACGAACGCGATAACGGCCGAGCCGCCGGTGCTGTTCAACTACCTGGGCCAGCTGGACAACAGTTTCGACCGCGACGCCCTGCTGGAACCGGCTGCAGAACCCGGCGGCGAGGAACGCGACCCCGGCGCGCCGTTGGCCTACGCCCTGGAAATCAACGCCGAGGTTTATCAAGGCCGGCTGCGCATCGAATGGAGTTACAGCCGGGAACGTTACCGCGAACAAACCATTGCCGAGCTGATCCGGCGTTATCGAACCCGTTTGCAAGCCTTGCTGGCCCACTGCCTGACGGCCAAGCCCTGCCTGACCCCCAGCGACCTGCCGCTGGCCGGCCTCGATCAGGCGCAACTGGAGGCCTTGCCGCTGGACCACGCCGACATCGAAGACTTCTACCCCTTATCGCCCATGCAGCAGGGCATTTTGTTTCATGCGCTGCAGCACGGCGAGCAAGATCCGTACTTTTATCAGCGGCTGTTTCACCTGCAAGGCGAATGGGACACGGAGCGGCTGCGTCAAGCCTGGCAAACCGCAGTAGACAGGCATCCGGCCTTGCGCTCGGTCTATGGTGACGAAGAGATACAGCCGCCGCTGCAAATCGTGGAAAAAACCCGCTTAGTGGCTTGGCAGCAAGCCGATTGGCGCCAATTGGACGACGCGCAACGCTGGCAGCGCTTGAACCGCACTTTAACCGAGCAACGGGCGCGCGGTTTCGACTTCTCCGGCCGGCGCGGCTTCGAGCTGGCTTTGTTTCGAGTAGCCGACGGTGTTTTCTGGTTGCTGTGGAGCCACCATCACGTCGCACTGGACGGCTGGAGCATGGGCTTGGTGCTGCGCGACGTGATGTGCGCTTATCACGGCGATCCGTTAGGTCCGCAAGCTGTTTATACCGACTATTTGCGTTGGCTGGCCGGCCGCGATTATCCGGCGGCGCTGGCGTATTGGCGCGAGGCGCTGAGCGGTTTCGAGCACGTCACCGGTTTGCCGCTGGCGGCGGACGGGCCGCCGCCCGGCCAACGCGGGGCTTACCAGGAAGTCGAATTCGGCTTGTCGGAGTCCGAGACCTCGCAGCTGAGCGTCGCCGCGCGCCGCTACGGCGTGACGGTCAACACCTTGCTGCAGGCAGCATTTGCCCTGCTGTTGGCCAGGCATGGCGGCGAGGCCTTGTTCGGGGTCACCGTGTCCGGCCGTTCGGCGAACGTGCCCGGCATCGACCAGATGGCCGGTTTGTTCATCAATACCTTGCCGCTCAAGGTCGCGGTGCCGGGTGGGCAGGAGGTCGCAGGCTGGCTGCGCGAGCTGCAAACCCGAGCCGCGGCCATGCGCGACCACGAGTTCGTGGCGCTGGCGGATATTCAGCGTGTCGCCGGTTGCGAAGGGCAAAGTCTGTTCGATGCGATTCTGGTGTTCGAAAACTATCCCTTGGACCGGGTGCTGACCGGCCGGCGCGGCGGTTTGAGCGTCGGTTTGCTGGACGATGCGGCGCCGGCAAGCGGGCTGCGCCACGCCCGCGGGCGCAACAATTATCCCTTGAGTCTAATCGCCGCCCTGGATGCGCGCTTGCATCTGACCTTATCCGGCGAACGCCAGCGTTTCCAGGCGGATGCGTTGCCGGAATTGGCGCGGCAATACCGGTTTCTTTTACTGCAACTGGCCGCCGCCGACCAACTTAAACTGGCCGATTTGCACTTACAGCCACTGCCGGAACCGAACTTGGCCTTGGCCGATCCGGCCTGGGCGCTGTTGGCCGCAGAGCCGCTTGCCGGCGTCGCGCCGACCGAAGGGGATTGGCTGCAAGTCTGGCAAAGTCGGGTTGCGAGTAGGCCGGATGCGCCGGCGCTGATAGCCGGCGATACCGTGCTTAGTTACGCGCAGTTGAATACGGCTGCCGAACGCTTGGCGGCGGCGCTGCAAGGTCGCGGCGTTAAAACCGAGAGCACTGTCGGCGTGCTATTCGAACGCACGGCGCACTTGGTGATCAGCCTGTTGGCCGTGCAGATGGCCGGCGCGCTGTATTTGCCGCTGGACCCGGCGTTGCCGGATAGTCGGTTGCGAGATGTGCTGCAAGACAGCGGCGCGGTTTTGCTGCTGGCCGAGTCGGCCGCCGCCGCGCGCTGCGCCGATTGGGACATTCCGCAGCTGGACCCGCAAGGTATCCCCGCGCAAGGGGGCAGGGCTTTCCGGGCTGCCGCAATACATCCGCAACAGGCGGCCTATCGAATCTACACCTCCGGCTCGACCGGCCGGCCTAAAGGGGTGACCGTCAGTCACGCGGCTTTGTCGCAGTATCTGCAAGGCGTGTTGCCGCGCTTAGAGACCGGACGGTCGAGCCGCTGGGCGATGGTGTCGACCGCGGCCGCCGATTTGGGGCATACCATGTTGTTCGGTGCGTTGTATGGCGGACACACCTTGGTGCTGTTGGATGCGCAGATCACGGCCGACCCCGACCGTTTCGCCGCGGCGATGGGCGAACTGCAAGTGTCGGTATTGAAAATCGTGCCCAGCCATTTGCGCGGCTTGTTGCAAGCGGCCGATCCGGCGGCGGTACTGCCGGAAAATTTGCTGATCTTGGGCGGCGAGGCCTGCGACGCCGAATTGTTGGCTAGCGTGCGTCGCCTGAAACCGGGCTGCCGCATCGTCAATCATTATGGACCGACCGAAACCACGGTCGGAGTGCTGACCCATGAGGCAGGCGCGGACAGTGGACCGTCGCTACCGCTAGGCACGCCGTTACCGGGAGTTTACGCCTACTTGCTGGACCGCGACTTAAATCCTTTGCCCGCCGGGGTGGCGGGCGAACTGTATATCGGCGGTGGCAGCTTGGCACGCGGTTATCACGGTTCGGCTGCCGCCAGCGCCGAACGCTTTTTGCCGGACCCGTTCCGGCCGGCGGCGCGGATGTACCGTAGCGGCGATCGTGCCGTGCTGCGCAACGGCCGCCTGGTTTGGCTGGGCCGGGCGGACAGTCAGGTCAAAATACGCGGCTACCGGGTGGAACCCGGCGAAATCGCCCATATCCTGCGCGGCTTGCCGGGCATCGCTGACGCTTTGGTGATTGCCGAGGCCAACGGCGCGGACGGGCGCTTGCAGTTGCTGGCTTATGCGGTGGCCGAACGCGGCCATGCGTTGGATGCGGCCGATTTGCTGCGTGACTTGGCCGAGCGCTTACCCGATTACCTGCTGCCGGCGCATTTGCTGCTGTTGGACGCCATCCCGCTGACCGGCAACGGCAAGCCGGACCGCAAGGCCTTGCCCAGGCCACAAGCCCAGGCCCGTACCGTATTGGCGCCGCGCAACGAGCTGGAAGCCAAGCTGGCGGCGATCTGGCAAACCGTGTTGAAACGCGAAGCGGTCGGTGTGACCGACAATTTCTTCGAATTGGGTGGCGATTCCATTTTGAGTTTGCAGATCATCGCCCGCGCCCGCAAGCAAGGCCTGAAACTGACGCCCAAGCTGCTGTTCGATAACCCGAGCGTGGCCGAACTGGCCTTGGCGTTGGACGAACCCGTGGCGGAGCAACCGGCGACGATCCCGCGCCTGCCGGATGTCGGACCCAGGCCGTTGTCGTACGGCCAGGAGCGCTTGTGGTTCTTGGCGCAATTGCAGCCCGGCTCCACGGCGTATCACATCTGCGGCGGCTTGCGGATAGACGGGCGCCTGGACCTGCAGGCACTGGGTTCGGCATTTCAAGCCTTGACCGAGCGCCACGCGCTGCTGCGCACCCGTTTCGTGAGTATAGACGGCAAGCCGATGCAAATCGCGCAGACCGGGGTGCAAGCGCCGCTGGCGCGGATCGAGGTCGACGCAACCCGGCTGGGGCAGGTGCCGGACGTCAACGCGCCGTTCGATTTCGAGGCCGGGCCGTTATGGCGGGCCGTGTTGTGCAGCTGCGGGACGGATCGACACGCCTTATGGCTGACCTTGCATCACCTGTTGGCCGACGGCTGGTCGGTCGGCCGCTTGTTGGCCGAGTTCGCCGAGCTGTACGCCGCAGCGCTTCATGGCCGCCAGCCGCAACTACCGGCCCTGGCCATCGACTACGCCGATTACGCGGTGTGGCAGCGGCAGTGGCTGGCGGCCGGGGAGGCCGACAGGCAATTACACTATTGGCGGCGGCAATTGGGCGGCGAGCACCCGACATTGGCCTTGCCGTGCGACCACGCCAGGCCGGAGCGCCTGTCCGGAGTCGGCGCTTCGCATGGCTTGGCCTTGCCGGCCGGGCTCGGCGCGGCGGTCAAGCGCTTGGCGCTGGCCAACGACACCACCCCGTTCGTTGTATTGTTGACCGCGTTTTCGGCCTTGCTGTACCGCTATAGCGGGCAAGCCGATGTGCGCATCGGTGTGCCGGTCGCCAACCGGCAACGGTTGGAGACGGACATGCTGATCGGCTTTTTCGTCAATACCTTGGTGATCAAAGCCGAATGTCGCGGCGAATGGAATTTAAGCCAGTGCCTGCAACGGCTGAAACAAACCGTGCTGCAAGCGCAGGAACACCCGGATTTGCCGTTCGAACATCTGGTCGAGGCGTTGCAACCGCAACGGGCGCCGAACCGCAACCCGCTGTTCCAAGTGATGTTCAATCATCAAAAGCGCGATTTGCAAGTGTTGCAAACCTTGCCGGATCTGCTGATCGAACGTATCGAAGCCGAGGAGGCCGGCGCCCAATTCGATTTGAGCCTGGCAACCGAAGAAGACGCCGACGGCAACTTCAGCGCTCGTTGGGTGTATGCCGCCGATTTATTCTCGGCCGAGACCATAGCCCGGCTGGCCGGTCACTTTTTAAACTTGCTGGACGGCTGGACGCAAAACCCGGAGTTGCCGTTGGCGGCGCTGGTGCTGTTAAGCCCGGCCGAACTGGCGCAGCAATCCGCTGGCAACGCCACCGCGACGGTCTATCCCGAGGGTTTGGTGCCCGAATGGCTTTCCCGGGCGGCGGCCCGGCGGCCTTGGGCGCCGGCCTTGGCCCTGGGCGAGGCCGAGCTGAGTTACGCCGAGCTGGAAGCGCGCTCTAACCGGCTGGCGCATTGGCTGATCGCGCGGGGGTAGGCCCGGAAACCCCGGTCGGCATCGGCGCCCTGCGTTCGTTCGAACTGGTGCTGGGCATACTGGCCATCGTCAAAGCCGGCGGCGCCTACCTGCCGCTGGACCCGGACTATCCGGACCAGCGGCTGGCCTACATGGCGGCCGATTCCGGCATCGGCATGTTGCTGAGTCACGGTGCTGTGTTGGACCGATTCGCCGCATTGTGTCCCGATTCATGCGCGGTGTACGATCTGGACAGCCTGGACCTGTCGGCTCAGGCCGAAAGCGCGCCCGTCGTCCAACTGCATCCGGCCCATCCGGCCTACATCATCTACACCTCCGGTTCCACCGGTCAGCCCAAAGGCGCGGCCAATAGCCACGCCGCCCTGGCCAACCGCCTGCACTGGATGCAACAAGCTTATGCCATCGGCCCCGGCGACAGCGTGTTGCAAAAAACCCCGTTCAGCTTCGACGTCTCGGTCTGGGAATTCTTTTGGCCCTTGATGACCGGCGCCCGCCTGGTTTTGGCCCGGCCCGGCGCACACCGCGACCCTGCGGCACTGGCAGCCACTTTGCAAGCGCAGCAAGTATCCACCGTCCATTTCGTGCCGTCCATGCTGGCGGAATTCGTCAATCAAGCGCCGCTGCCGCCACTGCCTGCGCTGAAGCGCATCGTCTGCAGCGGCGAAGCCCTGCCGGCCGAACTGCAACAGCGGGTGTTCGAACGCTTGCCGGGCGTGGACCTGGTCAACCTGTACGGCCCTACCGAAGCGGCCATCGACGTCACCCATTGGACCTGCCGGGCCGAGCCCGGCCCGGTACCGATAGGCCGGCCCATCGCCAACCTGCAGATCCACATCCTGGACAGCGACCTGAATCCCTTGCCGGCCGGGGTGGCGGGCGAGCTGTACATCGGTGGCCTGGGCCTGGCGCGCGGCTACTACCGCAAACCCGGCCTGACCGGCGAACGCTTCCTGCCCGATCCCTTCGGCAGCGGTGGCCGCTTATACCGCAGCGGCGACCTGGCCAGACGGCGGGCCGACGGCGCGCTCGACTATTTGGGGCGCATCGACCAGCAAATCAAACTGCGCGGCTTGCGCATCGAACTGGGAGAAATCGAAACCGCCTTGCTGCAGCAAGCCGGGGTGGCCGAAGCGGCGGTGCTGCTGCAAGAGGCCGCCGGCGGCCCGCGCCTGGTGGCCTATATCGGCGCGACCGCGCAAGCCGGCAGCGACGCCGACCTGCGCGACGCCCTGAGCCGGCGCTTGCCGGACTACATGCTGCCGGCAGCGCTAATCCGGCTGGACAGCCTGCCGAAAACCGCCAACGGCAAGCTGGATCGCAAAGCCCTGCCGCACGCGCACTGGCAAGGCCAAGTTTACCGCGCTCCGCACAGCGACAGCGAACGGCGCCTAGCGGCCATCTGGCAGGAGCTGCTGGCAGTGGAATCAGTCGGCCTGGACGACAACTTCTTCGAACTGGGCGGACATTCCTTGTTGGCGGCCCGTTTGGTGGCGCGGATACGCGCCGATTTGGGGGCGGACTTGCCGCTCCTTGCCGTGTTCGAAACCGCAAGCCTGCAGGATTTAGCGGCGCTGCTCGGCACGCCAAGCGCCAGTGCCGAATTGGGCGACCAAGTTCTTGCCGAGATGGGCGATTGGCTGGACGAGTTGGAAATGTCGGAACGGGAGTAAGGGCTGCCCCGACCGGAGCTTAGGTCGGCAGGTTTTTAAGAGCGCGCGCCAACAGACACTATCGATCGGAATCCTATGAAGTTAAACAGCGAAAACTGCCTCGAACTGCAAACCGCACCACAACAAGCCGCCGCTAACGGCGAAGACTTAGTACGACGTTTCGTGCGCTTGCCGCTGGATAAGCAGCGCTCGTTCATCCGGAAACTGGCCGAACAGGGACGGACATTCGCGCAGTTGCCGATTCCGTCACATTTGTGCGCGAACGACGACATTCCCTTGTCCGCGGCGCAGCAGGGTTTATGGATACTGGCGCAACTGGATCCGTCCAACGCGGCCTACCACATAGCCGGCGGGGTGCGTATCACCGGGGACGTGGCGCCCGAGCGGGTGCGGCAGGCCTTCGCCGCCCTGGCCGAGCGCCACGACGCCTTGCGCAGCGTGTTTTACGCCCGGGACGGCCAGCCGCGCCAGCGCCTCGTGTCCGGGTTGCTCCCCGCCTGGGATTACCGCGACCTGAGCGCTTGGCCGCCGGCCGAGGCGCAGGCGCAAGCCGGGCAACTGGCCGAACAGGCGGCGCGGGCGCCGTTCGATCTGGTGAACGGCCCGTTGTGGCGACTGCTGCTGGTCAAGCTGGCGGACGCCGGTCGGCACAGCCGCTACGAACTGAACGTGACCCTGCATCATCTGATTGCCGACGGCTGGTCGCTGAACCGGCTCTTGGCCGAATTCGCCGAACTGTACGCCGGGTTGGGCGCCGACCGGCCGGCGCCACTGCCGGCCTTGCCGATCCGCCACGCCGATTTCGCCTGCTGGCAGCGCCACTGGTTGGAAGCCGGCGAAGCCGAACGGCAACTGGCTTACTGGCTGCAACAGCTGGGCGGCGAACAGCCGCAAATCGGCCTGCCGTACGACCGGCCGCGTCCGGCTGAACCCAGCCAGCGCGGCGGAAGGGTCGGCTTTGTCCTGCCCGAAGCGCTGGGCGGGCAACTGGCCGAACGGGCCAAACAACAAGGCGCGACCCCGTTCATGCTGCTGCTGGCCGCCTTCAACGCTTGGTTGTACCGGGTCAGCGGCCAAACCGACCTGCGTATCGGCCTGCCGCTGGCCAACCGCAATCGCCCGGAAACCCAGGGGCTGATCGGCTACTTGGTCAACACCGTGGTATTGCGCAGCCGATTGAACGGCCGGACCACCTTCCTCGAACTGCTGCAACAGGTCAAACACAGCCTATTGCAAGCCCAGGCCCATCCGGACCTGCCGTTCGAACAACTGGTCGATGCCCTGCAACCCGAGCGGCGCTTGGGACAAAATCCCTTATTCCAAATCCTGATCAACCACCAGCAAACCGACCTTAGCCTGTTGCAAGCCGGCAGCGATTGGCAGATCGAAAGCCTGGAGCGGGACAACGGCGCCGCCCAATTCGACCTGAGCCTGGACACCTGGCAACACGGCCCGCACAGCTTCGGCGGCTTTTTCACCTATGCCTGCGACCTGTTCGACGCCGAGACCGTCCAACGTCTGGCCGGGCAGTTGCAAAACCTGCTGACGCAACTGCTCGCGCAGCCGCACGCGCCTATCGCCGCGCACGTCATGCTGAGCGCCGCGGAAAGCGAACAATTCCAAACCTGGAACCTGTGGCCGCGCTGTTACGACGGCGGCGTGCCGGTACAGGAACTGATCCGCCGCCAAGCCGAATCGCAGCCGCAAGCGGTGGCCTTGATCGCCGGTGGGCAGAGCTTGTGCTATGCCGAGCTGGAACGGGACGCCAACCGCCTGGCGCATTATTTAGTGCAAGCCGGGCTGGGGCTGGAAAGCCGGGTGGCGGTATTGCTGGCGCGCGGGGTCGAAGCGATCGTGGCGATGCTGGCGGTGCTGAAAGCCGGCGCGGCCTTCGTGCCGCTGGATCCGGAACAACCCGCGCAGCGGCTGGCCGACGTGATTGCCGATGCCGGGGCGAGCCTGGTGATCGTGTGCGGTGAGCCTCGGCACACCCTAGCCGGCGCGCCGCTGTTGGACTTGGCGGCAGTCGACCTGACAGCCTATCCCGACCGGCCGCCGGCGGTCGCCGTCCATCCCGAACAACTGGCCTATCTGATCCTGACCTCCGGTTCCAGCGGCAAACCCAAAGGCGTGGCGGTAGCCCATGGTGCCCTGGCGCGGCATTGCTTGGCTATCGGCGAACGCTACGCCATGCAACGCGACGACGTGGCATTGCACTTCGCGGCGTTTACTTTCGACGCGGCAATGGAACAGTGGCTGGTGCCGCTGATGCACGGCTGCCGCTTGCTGCTGCGCGAGCAGATGTGGAGCGCTGATCAAGCCTATCAAGCCCTGATCCAGCATAGGGTCAGCTGGTTCGAGATGCCGCCGGCTTATTTGCTGGAAATCGCCCGTTGGGCTGAGTCGCACGGTTTGCATCTGCCGCTGCGCGCCTGTTCGGTCGGCGGCGAAGCGGTGTCGCGGGAAGGTTTGGCGCAAATCCGCCATTTGGTCGGCGAGGCACCGATTCTGAACGGCTACGGCCCCACCGAAACCTTGATCACTCCGCTGGTGTGGACCGCATTGCCGGACAGCGTCTGCGATAGCGTATACGCGCCCATCGGTACCGGAGTGGGCGAGCGCTCGCTCTATCTATTGGACCAAGACCTGAATCGATTGCCTTTAGGCGCGGTCGGCGAACTGTACATCGGCGGCCCTTGTCTGGCCCGCGGTTACCACGGCAGGGCTGACCTGAGCGCCGAACGCTTTTTGCCGGACCCGTTCGCCGCCGACGGCAGTCGTATGTACCGCAGCGGCGACTTGGCCCGCTTTCGCGCCGACGGCGAAGTGGAATACCTAGGCCGGGCCGATCAGCAGATCAAATTGCGCGGCTACCGAATCGAACCGGGCGAAATCGAAGCCGAACTGCGCCGTCTGCCCGGCGTGGCCGATGCCCACGTCGGATTGTTCGACGACCAGGGCCGAGCGTACTTGGCCGCGTATTTGGAACCCGGCCCGGCGCCGGCCGACATTGGTATCGGTTTGAACGTCGCCGGCGTCAAAGCGGCTTTGGCCGAACGCCTGCCGGAATACATGCTGCCGGCCAGCATTCAAGTTGTGGAACGACTGCCGCGGCTGAGCAGCGGCAAGCTGAACCGGCAGGCGCTGCCCAAGCCCGAGCGGACGGACAACGAGGCGTCCCGCGCGCCGCAAACCCCGGCCGAACGCGAATTGGCGGCGATCTGGCAGGCGGTGCTCGGGGTGGAGCGGATAGGCGCGGACGATAATTTTTTCGAAGCGGGCGGCGATTCGATCATGGCCATTCGCCTGGTCAGCCGCGCCCGCCAAGCCGGGTGGCAGTTGTCGCCCAAGGATTTGTTTCTGCACCAGACCGTCGCCCAATTGGCGGCGCATGCCGGAACGTGTGCGCCGCAGGCGGCGCAGGCCGAGCTCGAAGCCGACGGGGACGCGCCGCTGACGCCGATACAGGTGCAATTTTTCACGCAAGACATGCCGAATCGGGCACATTGGAATCTGTCGCTGCTGCTGCGGCCTAAACACCGGCTGGATCCGGTTCGCGTGGGCGCAGCCGTGCGCGGCTTGCTGGCTCACCACGATAGTTTGCGCCTGCGCTATAGCTTAGGCCCGGACGGCTGGCGGCAGTTTTACGCCGAATTGGCCGACGGCGAATGCTGGGAGCAGCTCGCCGCCGCGGATGCCGGTCAAGTCAGCGAAATTGCCCGGCGATTGCAACGCAGCCTGGATTTGGCGAACGGCCCGTTGGTTAAAGTCGCGCTGATTGCCGTGGCCGACGGCAGCCAGCGTCTGTTGTTGGTGGCGCATCATTTGCTGGTCGACGGCGTATCGTGGCGGATTTTGTTGGAAGATCTGCAAGCGCTTTACGCCGGCGCGTCTAGCCTGCCGGCTAAAACCGCATCGTTCGGCCGTTGGGGCGAACGGCTCAAGGCCTATGCGGCCAGTCCGGAACTGGCGCAGCAAAAAACCTACTGGCAGACGTTGTTGCGCGGCGTGCCCGAGCCGCCGCGGGATTTCCCGGTCGCGGAAGCGAAGTTCGCCGAGGCGCAAACCGTCAGCCTGGAAATCGACGCCGAGTCCACCCGGCTACTTTTGACCACGGCGCCGGCCGCCTACCGGGCCGGCGTCAACGATCTGTTGTTGACGGCCTTGGCCGTCGTGTTGCAACGCTGGAGCGGCGGCGCTTTGCTGGTGGACCTGGAAAGCCACGGCCGCGACCACCCGTTCGAGGGTATGGACTTAAGCCGCAGTGTCGGCTGGTTTACCTGCGTCTATCCGTTACGTCTGGCCGCAGCCGACGAGAGCGGCGCGACATTGAAAGCGGTCAAACAAATGCTGCGCGAGGTGCCGGACGGCGGTTTGGGCTACGGCGTGCTGCGCTATCCGGCAGACCCGGCCGCCCGGGCCGAGTGGGAGGGCTTGCCGCAAGCGCGCATCGGCTTCAATTACTTCGGCCGGCTGGACGGCGAAGCCGGCGATTTCGCAGCGGCGCCGGAAACGGTCGGCGACGACCACGATCCTTGCGCGCCGCTGCCGTACTGGTTGGAGATCAACGCGCAAGTGGCCGGCGGCGTGCTGCAATTGCGCTGGCGTTACGCGGCCAGCCAATACCGGCGGGACACCATGCTGGCCCTGGCGGAGGATTACCGGAGCCAATTGGCGGCGATTTTGGCTCACTGCGCCGGGACCAGCGGCGTTACCCCGTCGGATTTTCCGCTGGCCGGCTTGAGTCAGGCGCAATTGGACGCCTTGCCGTTGTCGACGAACCAAGTCGAAGACCTCTATCCTTTATCGCCTATGCAGCAAGGGATGTTGTTCCATGATGTGCTGGAACCGCAGGCCGGCGTTTATCTCAATCAAATGTGCCTGGATATCGAGGGCTTGGACGGCCGACGCTTTGCCGATGTGTGGCAGCGCGCGTTGGACAGGCATCCGATACTGCGTAGCGGCTTTTTGTGGCGGGGCGAGGCCGAACAGGCCTTGCAAGTGGTGTACAAGCGGGCGTTTCTGCCTGTGGAAATCCTGGATTGGCGCGACCGGATCGTCGACGCGGCGGCCTTGGCCGGATTGGCCGAGACGCGACGCACTCAGGGCTTCGAACACACTCGGGCGCCGCTGATGCGCATGACGCTGGTGCGTCTGTCCGAGCAGCGCTGGCATTGGCTGTGGACCAGCCACCATCTGTTGCTGGACGGCTGGAGCACCTCGCAATTGCTGGGCGAAGTGTTGGACGACTACGTCGGCAATGCCAGGTCGGCGCCTGCGGGCGGTTATCGCGACTATATCGCCTGGTTGAGCCGCCGCGACCAGGCGGCGGCCGAGGCGTTCTGGCGCGCGCGTCTTGCGGCCCTGGAGCAGCCGACCTTATTGGCCGCCGCCGTCGCTAAACCGGCGCGCGCCGGCCAAGGCCACGCTAGCTTGACCCGGCGTTTGGACGCCGCCTTCACTAGGGACTTGCAAGCCTATGCGCAGCAGCAGCGGGTGACCTTGAATACCCTGCTGCAAGCCGCTTGGGCCTTGCTGTTGAGCCGTTACTGCAATCGCGACACGGTTGCGCTGGGAGCCACGGTATCCGGCCGCCCGGCGGAATTGCCCGCTGTCGAGCGGATCGTCGGTTTGTTCATCAACACCTTGCCGCTGGTGGTGACGATAGCGCCGCAGCAGCAGGTGGGCGATTGGCTGCGCGAAATCCAGCTCGGCAATCTGGCGATGCGCGAGCACGAACACACGCCGCTTTACCAATTGCAAGCTTGGGCCGGGCAGGCCGGTTCGGCCTTGTTCGACAGCTTGCTGGTGTTCGAGAATTTTCCGGTAGACGCGGCGTTAAAGGCCAGCCCGGCCGGATTGAGTTTCGGCGCGCCCCGGCATGTCGATACCACTCATTATCCCTTGACCATAAACGTCAGCATCGGCGACAGCTTGGGTTTGGCTTACGGTTACTGGCAGGACAGCTTCGATGCCGATTGCATCGAGCGGCTGGATCGGCAGTTTTGCCGCGTGTTGACGGCTCTGGCGGAAAACCCGCAGTGCCGGCTGAGCGAGTTGAATCTGCTGGACGACGCGGACCGGCTGCAGTTGTTGAGTGGCAACGCCACCGCGACGGTCTATCCCGAGGGTTTGGTGCCCGAATGGCTTTCCCGGGCGGCGGCCCGGCAGCCTTGGGCGCCGGCCTTGGCCCTGGGCGAGGCCGAGCTGAGTTACGCCGAGCTGGAAGCGCGCTCTAACCGGCTGGCGCATTGGCTGATCGCGCGCGGGGTAGGCCCGGAAACCCCGGTCGGCATCGGCGCCCTGCGTTCGTTCGAACTGGTGCTGGGCATACTGGCCATCGTCAAGGCCGGCGGCGCCTACCTGCCGCTGGACCCCGACTATCCTGACCAGCGGCTGGCCTACATGGCGGCCGATTCCGGCATCGGCATGTTGCTGAGTCACGGTGCTGTGTTGGACCGATTCGCCGCATTGTGTCCCGATTCATGCGCGGTGTACGATCTGGACAGCCTGGACCTGTCGGCTCAGGCCGAAAGCGCGCCCGTCGTCCAACTGCATCCGGCCCATCCGGCCTACATCATCTACACCTCCGGTTCCACCGGTCAGCCCAAAGGCGCGGCCAATAGCCACGCCGCCCTGGCCAACCGCCTGCACTGGATGCAACAAGCTTATGCCATCGGCCCCGGCGACAGCGTGTTGCAAAAAACCCCGTTCAGCTTCGACGTCTCGGTCTGGGAATTCTTTTGGCCCTTGATGACCGGCGCCCGCCTGGTTTTGGCCCGGCCCGGCGCACACCGCGACCCTGCGGCACTGGCAGCCACTTTGCAAGCGCAGCAAGTATCCACCGTCCATTTCGTGCCGTCCATGCTGGCGGAATTCGTCAATCAAGCCCAGCTGCCGCCACTGCCTGCGCTGAAGCGCATCGTTTGCAGCGGCGAAGCCCTGCCGGCCGAGTTGCAACAGCGGGTGTTCGAACGCCTGCCGGGCGTGGACCTGGTCAACCTGTACGGCCCTACCGAAGCAGCCATCGACGTCACCCATTGGACCTGCCGGGCCGAGCCCGGCCCGGTACCGATAGGCCGGCCCATCGCCAACCTGCAGATCCACATCCTGGACAGCGACCTGAATCCCTTGCCGGCCGGGGTGGCGGGCGAGCTGTACATCGGTGGCCTGGGCCTGGCGCGCGGCTACTACCGCAAACCCGGCCTGACCGGCGAACGCTTCCTGCCCGATCCCTTCGGCAGCGGTGGCCGCTTATACCGCAGCGGCGACCTGGCCAGACGGCGGGCCGACGGCGCGCTCGACTATTTGGGGCGCATCGACCAGCAAATCAAACTGCGCGGCTTGCGCATCGAACTGGGAGAAATCGAAACCGCCTTGCTGCAGCAAGCCGGGGTGGCCGAAGCGGCGGTGCTGCTGCAAGAGGCCGCCGGCGGCCCGCGCCTGGTGGCTTACATTGCCGCGGGCGCCGAGGCCGGCAGCGACGCCGACCTGCGCGACGCCCTGAGCCGGCGCTTGCCGGACTACATGCTGCCGGCAGCGCTAATCCGGCTGGACAGCCTGCCGAAAACCGCCAACGGCAAGCTGGATCGCAAAGCCCTGCCGCACGCACACTGGCAAGGCCAAGTTTACCGCGCTCCGCACAGCGACAGCGAACGGCGCCTAGCGGCCATCTGGCAGGAGCTGCTGGCAGTGGAATCAGTCGGCCTGGACGACAACTTCTTCGAACTGGGCGGACATTCCTTGTTGGCGATGAAATTGGTCGGCCGGATTCAACGGGATTTCGGGGTGGAAGTCCCGGTGCGGCAGGTGTTCGAATCCGCGCGCTTGTCGGCCTTGGCCGGGCATGTCGACACGTTGACGGTCGAAGCGCGGGACGAACCGGTACTGCAAAGCGAATTGGCGGACGCCTTGGCTGAGTTGCAGGGCTTGTCGGACGAGGCGCTCAAGGCGCTGCTGGGCGACGACTGAGCACCCGTCGCAGCGCCAACCCTATCAACCAGATTAGAAAACAGCGAATGCAGAACCCACTAGCCGATTTCCATAAGTTAAGTCCGGACCAACGTAAAGCCCTGATAGCCCTGTTGAAAAAACGCGGCATCGACATAGGCCGCCTGCCTATAGCCGGCGTCGGCCGCGACCGGCCGCTGCCGTTGTCTTACGGCCAGCAACGGTTGTGGTTTTTGGCGCAATTGGAGCCGGACAGCAGCGCTTATCACATCGCCGACGCGGTGCGTTTGCAGGGGCGGCTGGACGCCGATGCCTTGCAGCGTAGCATCGCCACGCTGGTCGAGCGCCACGAAAGCTTGCGCACCACCTTCGGCAGTGCGGACGGCAAAGCGCTGCAGGTAGTTCACGACAGCCTGCCGGTTGCAGTGCAATGGCAGGATTTGTCGGCACCGGGCGGCGACAGCGAGGCGCTGGCCGCGGCTTGGGTGGAGAGCCTGGAGCGGCGGCCGTTCGATCTGCAAACCGGCCCGCTACTGCGGGTGGCGGTGCTGAAATTGGCGGCGGACCGGCATGTGCTGGTATGGGTGTTGCACCACATCGTCGCCGACGAATGGTCGCTGAATATCCTGATGGGCGAGTTCGCCGCGCTGTACAGCGCTTATTGCCGCGGTAGCGAGGCGGACTTGCCCGGATTGTCTGTCGGTTATGCCGATTTCGCGGTTTGGCAGCGGCATTGGCTGGAAGCCGGCGAAATGCAGCGGCAACTGGCCTATTGGCAGGCGCAGTTGGCCGGCGACACGCCGCAGTTGGAGCTGCCGTGGGACAGAACCGGGCCGGCGCAGCGCAGCGATGCCGGGGCCAAACTGGAAATCGAGTTACCGGCGGCGAGCGGGCAGCGCTTGCGCGTGCTGTGCCAAAGCGAAGGCGCGACGCCGTTCATGGGCTTGCTGGCCGTATTCAAAATGCTGCTCTACCGCTACTGCGGGCAAGCGCAAATCCGGGTCGGGGTGCCGGTCGCCAACCGTAACCGCAGGGAAATCGAGCACGTCGTCGGTTTTTTCGTCAATACCCAGGTGCTGCAAACCGAGCTGAGCGGCGCTCTGAGCTTCCGCCAAATCTTGGCGCGGGTTAGAGAAACGGCGTTAGGCGCCCAAGCCCACGCCGATTTGCCGTTCGATCAGTTGGTCGAAGCCTTGAGCCCGCAACGCAGCTTGCAGCGCAATCCCTTGTTTCAGGTGATGTACAACCACCAGGCCGCGCCAACCGAATCGGTCAGAGCGCTGGGCGATTTGCAATGGCAAGCCTACGCCCGCGCAGCGCACAGCAGCCAGTTCGAATTGATCTTGGATAGCTTCGAAGGCGCGGACGGCGCCATTCACTTGATTTGGACCTATGCGACCGATGTATTCGCCGAGGCCACCATAACCCGAATGGCCGGGCATTTTTGCCGCTTGCTGGACGCCGCCCTATCGGCACCGCAGACGCCGCTACGAGATTTGCCGTGGCTGAGCGCAGGCGAAGGCGGGCAGGCGGCTGAGTTCGACGCTGCCGTGGTTACGGCGTTTGTGCCCGAGCTGATCCGCCGTCAAGCGCAGATCAACCCACAGGCCGAGGCGGTGCGGGTTGGAGACAGCGGTTTGAGCTATTCCGAGTTGCTGCGGCGGGCGGATGCATTGGCGGCTTGTCTGGTCGCGCAGGGCTTGAAACCGGGCGAAGTGGCCGGTGTGTGCCTGCCGCGGTCCGCGGACATGCTAGTCGCCAGTCTGGCGCTGTGGCAGTGCGGCGCGGCCTTTGTGCCGTTGGACCCGGACTATCCGGCCGAACGCTTGCAGTACATGCTGGAAGATGCCGGCGCCGCCTGGTGGATAGGTTGGGCCGGGGAGGCGGAAGACTGTGCCGCGCCAATCGCCCCGCTGCCCGGCAAGCTGCGCGGCCTGTTTCTGGACCGGCTGGACTTGTCCGGCGTAGCGCAACAGCCGCCGGCCGCGGCCTTGCATCCGGAAAGCCTGGCCTATCTGATCTACACCTCCGGCTCCAGCGGACAACCCAAAGGCGTGGCGGTGGCGCACGGCGCGCTGGCCCGGCATTGCGCGGCGATGGCCGAGTTATACGGGCTGCACGCGGGCGAACGCTGCTTGCATTTCGCCTCGTTCAGTTTCGACGCGGCTATCGAGCAATGGGCCGTGCCGTTGCTTTGCGGTGCGACCGTGATCATCGGCGACCCGGCCCGCTGGAGCCTGGAGCAGACCCTGCAAACCCTGCACGAACAAGGCATCAGCCGCATCGACCTGCCGCCGGCCTATCTGGCCGAATTGGCGCGCAAGCTCGAGCCGGAGCAAACGCTGCCGGCCTTGCTTGGCTGTACGGTCGGCGGCGAAGCCTTGCCGCGCGAACAACTGGCTTTGATCCAAAGCCGCGTGCGGCCTAAGCGGATGTTCAACGCCTACGGCCCCACCGAATGCGTGATCAGCCCGCTGGTCTGGCAGGCCGAAGCCGCTTGCGACAGCCTGTACGCGCCGATAGGCCGCTGCGTCGGCGCCCGCAACGCCTATATTCTGGACGCCGACTTGAACCCCTTGCCGAGCGGGGCGGCCGGCGAGTTGTATATCGGCGGGCTCGATTTGGCGCAAGGCTATCGGCATCGGCCGGGCGCCAGCGCCGAACGCTTTTTGCCGGACCCCTTCGCCGGTCCCGGCGCCCGCATGTACCGCAGCGGTGACCGGGCGCGGCGGCGGGGCGACGGCGTGATCGAATTTCTGGGCCGGGCCGACGGGCAACTCAAACTGCGCGGTTACCGCATCGAACCGGGGAAATCGAAAACGCCTTGCTGGCTCAGCCGGGCGTGGCGCAAGCGGCGGTACGGGTAGACAGCCAAGGCCGCTTGTTGGCCTACGCGGCGTTGACCGGCGCGGGCGCGACCGACCCGGATACGTTGCGTCTAGCCTTGAGCCGGCAACTGCCGGACTACATGCTGCCGGCGCATATCCTGCTGATGCCCCAATTGCCCACATTGCCCAACGGCAAACTGGACCGCAACGCTCTGCCGGAAGCGGAGCGGGCCGTAGCGGCCCGCACCGCACCGCGCAGCGCGCTGGAGCGGCAACTGGCGGACATCTGGCAGGAAGTGCTGGGCCTGGAGACGGTCGGCGTGGATGATAATTTCTTCGAGTTGGGCGGCGATTCCATCGTCTCGCTGCAAGTGGTCAGCCGGGTTCGGCAAGCCGGCTGGCAGTTGTCGCCCAAAGACGTATTCCGTCATCAAACCGTTGCTGCATTGGCCAGGGTACTGACGCCGTTGGCCGATGCCGAGCCGGCGCTTGCCGACGACACCGATGGCGAGCTGCCGCTGACACCCATCCAGGCCGAGTTTTTTGCCGCCGACTTTGCCGAACGCGACCACTGGAATCAATCCGTGCTGCTGGCGGCCGAACAAGCGTTGGACGTGTCGGTTTTGCAGCAAGCGCTCCGCCTGTTGTTGGCGCAGCACGATGCGTTCCGCTTGCGTTTCGAATACCGCGACGGTTGGCGGCAATTCTACGCCGAGGCGGCTGCCGGTGCGGACCTGCTCTGGCTATGCGACGCGGCGGATGCAGCGGAGATCGAAGCGGTGGCCAACCGGGCGCAGCGCAGCCTGGATTTACGCGAAGGTCCGTTGCTGCGCGCCGTTTACATCCGGGTAGCCGACGGCAGCGTGCGTCTGCTGCTGGCGATTCATCACCTGATTGTCGACGGCGTGTCCTGGCGCATTGTGTTGGAGGATTTGCAACGGCTATACCGGCAATTGAGTAGCGGGCAAGCTACAGATTTGCCTGCTAAGACCGCGTCTTACCGGGCCTGGGCCCAGGCCTTGCACAAGCGGGCAGGGCAAATCGAATCGGAAGCGGCCTACTGGCGCGAGCAAACCGCCGCTTGCGAGCTGCCGGTGGACTTCTGCGCGGCTCGCGGCACGGCCGCCGACGCTAAAACCCTTAGTGTGGAGTTGTCGCAGACCGCCACCCGGCAATTGTTGTCCGACTGTCCGGCGGCTTACCGGACCCGCATCGACGAGCTGTTGCTGACGGCCTTGGCGCGGGTATTGTGCCGCCGGCGCGGCAGCGGCTGCGTGAGTATCGATCTGGAAGGCCATGGCCGCGAAGCCTTTCCGGGCGCGCCGGATGTCAGCCGCAGCCTAGGCTGGTTTACCTGCGTTCATCCCTTGCTGTTGCGCCCGGAAGCAGAATGGTCCGACTCGATAAAAGCGATCAAGGAACAACTGCGCCGGGTACCGGGGGGCGGTTTGGGCTTCGGCTTGCTGAAATATTGCGGTTCGGAATCGGCGCGCGCGAGTTTGGCCGGCTTGCCCAAGCCCGAGCTGTGCTTCAATTACCTCGGCCAGTTCGATGCCGGTTTCGCCGCCGAGGCCCGGTTGCGCCCGGCCGTCGAAGCGCGCGGGGACGAGCGTGATCCGGCCTCCCCGCTGGATTATGGCCTGGAAGTCAACGGCCAAATCTATCAGGGCCGGCTGGCGCTTAACTGGACTTACGATAGCCGGCGTTACCGGGCGCAAACCGTTGCCGCTCTGGCAGCGGATGTTCAGAGCGAGTTGCAAGGCGTGATCGAGCATTGCTCGCACGGCCCTCTGGGGGTAACGCCGTCCGACTTCCCGTTGGCGGGCTTGAACCAGGCGCAGCTGGACGATTTGCCGTTGCCGGTCGCCGAATTGCAGGACATTTACCCGTTGACCCCCATGCAGCAAGGCATGTTGTTTCACAGCCTGTACGACAACGATCCGGCCAGCTACGTCAGCCGTTTCGACGTTTGCCTGACGGGCTTGAATGTCGAACGCTTCGCCGCCGCCTGGCAAGGCGCGTTGCAGCGGCACGCGGTGTTGCGCAGCGAATTTCGCGCCCCGGCCGGCTGGCCGCAAGCCCTGCAAATCGTGCGCAAGCGGGTGACCCTGCCGCTGAGCGAATTGGATTGGCGCGGGCGCGACCATGCGGACGCCGGCTTGAACCAGTTGCTCGGCGAATTGAGCGCCGGTGGTTTGGCGACCGATACGGCGCCGCTGTTCAAGTTGGTGTTGGTCAGATTGCAGGACGACGTCTACCACTTTATTTGGCTCAGTCATCACTTGCTGTTGGACGGCTGGAGCAGCGCCCGCTTGCTGGGCGAAGTGCTGAGCAGTTATCGAGGCGAGCCTGTTTCCTCTCCTGCGGCGGAATTTCGCGATTTCGTGGCCTGGCTGGCCGAGCGCGATGCCGGGGCGGCGGAACGCTATTGGCGGCCGCGCCTGAGCGCCTTGCCGGCCCCGACCCGCCTAGCCGATGCCTTGCCGTGCGTCTTGGCCGGCAGCGGTTACGGTTTGCATACGTTGCGCATAGGCGGCGACCGGTTCGAG
Source organism: Methylomonas sp. HYX-M1 (assembly GCF_040741385.1). Lineage (NCBI taxonomy): Bacteria > Pseudomonadati > Pseudomonadota > Gammaproteobacteria > Methylococcales > Methylococcaceae > Methylomonas > Methylomonas sp. HYX-M1. The sequence goes on along the minus strand of NZ_CP160405.1, from coordinate 3,602,769 downwards.
CAACTGTGCGGCTTTGCCCATCGCAGCAAGCTGACCGTCAACACCTTGGTACAAGCGGTTTGGTGCTTGTTGCTGAAAGCCTATTGCGGCGGCGAAACCCTGGCATTCGGCGTAACAGTGTCCGGTCGGCCGGCCGATTTGCCGGGTGCCGAGCAAATGGTCGGTTTGTTCATCAACACCTTGCCGGTGATTCAAACACTACGCGCGGACCGCATCGTCGCCGACTGGCTGCAAGCCCTGCAACAGGCCAATCTGGAATTGCGCGAATACGAAAGCACCCCGCTGGCCGAGCTGCAACGTTGGTGGGGCGGCAGCGGCGCAGCGTTGTTCGATACCTTGCTGGTGTTCGAAAACTATCCTCTGTCCGAAGCCTTGAGTCGCCGGCCGCAGGACGGGTTGCGGATTAGCGGCGAGCACCAGCGCGAAACCACGCATTATCCCTTGACCCTGGCGATACAAATTAGCGGCCAGACCTTACAGGTGGTTTTCGATTATCAACAGCGTAATTTCCAGGCTGCGGCGATCGCCGATTTGGCCGAACATTTCGAATACGTGTTAGGACAGCTGATCAGCCGGCCGCAGGCGCGGCTGGGCGAATTGGCGCTAGTCACGCCGAGGGAAACCGAGCGCTTTCAAACCTGGAACCTGTGGCCGCGCCGTTACGACGGCGGCGTGCCGGTACAGGAACTGATCCGCCGCCAAGCCGAGGCCCGGCCGCAAGCGGCGGCCTTGATCGCCGGCGGGCAGAGCTTGCGCTATGCCGAGCTGGAACGGGACGCCAACCGTCTGGCGCATGTATTGCTGGACGCCGGGCTGGGGCGGGAAAGCCGGGTGGCGGTATTGCTGGCGCGCGGGGTCGAAGCGATCGTGGCGATGCTGGCGGTGCTGAAAGCCGGCGCGGCCTTCGTGCCGTTGGACCCGGAACAACCCGCGCAGCGGCTGGCCGACGTCATCGCCGATGCCGGAGCGAGCCTGGTGATCGTGCGCGGTATAGAGGTGACTGGTGCGGGCGAGGGGACGATCCACGCCGAACGGGCAGCCGGCGCACGCGCCGCTTTTGGCGGCGCGCCGCTGCTGGACTTGGCCGAGCTGGACCTTGCGGCTTACTCCGACCGGCCGCCGGCGGTTGCGATCCATCCCGACCAACTGGCCTATCTGATCCTGACCTCCGGTTCCAGCGGCAAACCCAAAGGCGTGGCGGTAGCTCACGGCGCGTTGAGCCGCCACATCCAGGCCGCCGCCGAACTGTATCGCTATACCCCGGCCGACCGAGCGTTACACCTGGCCGCCTTAACCTTCGACGCCGCGCTGGAACAATGGCTGGCCCCGCTCAGTCAGGGTGCCGGCGTGGTGCTGGGCGACAGTCGCGGCGGCGGCGAAGCCGTCCGGGATGCGGTGCTGCGCCACGCGGTGACGGTGGCGTACCCGCCGACCGCCACCCTGTTGCAACTGGCCGACGCGGTGGCGGCGCATGGCGATACCACCGCGCTGCGCATCGTCTGCGTCGGCGGCGAAGCCGTCTCCGCCGCGGCCTTGGCCAAAATCCGCAGCGCCCTGCGGCCCGAACGCATCGTCAACGGCTACGGCCCGACCGAAACCGTGATCACCCCGTTGGCCTGGCTGGTCGACGACCGCCCATTCGCCGGCTACGCCCCCATCGGCAGCGCCCTGGGCGAACGTAGCCTGCACATCCTGGACGCCGACCTGAATCCCGTGCCGCTGGGTGCGGCCGGCGAACTGTACATCGGCGGCCCCTGCCTGGCGCGCGGCTACCACGGCCGGGCCGATCTGAGCGCCGAACGGTTTTACCCGACCCGTTCGCCGCCGACGGCAGCCGGCTGTACCGCAGCGGCGATATCGTGCGGCGCGGCGCCGACGGGGTAGTGGTTTACCTCGGCCGGGCCGACCAGCAAATCAAACTGCGCGGTTACCGGATCGAACCCGGCGAAATCGAAGCCGCGTTACGGCAACTGCCCGGAATAGACGACGCCTACGTGCTGCTGCGCGAAGACGACGGCCGCCGTTACCTGACCGGCTATTGGCAGCCGAGCGTGGCAGCGCATGCGCACGCCGATTCAAGCCTAGGGTACGCACCGCATACCAAAACCGACGCCTACCCGAGCGAAGCGCAACTCAAAACCGCCCTGGCCGAACGCCTGCCGGACTACATGGTGCCGGCCCGCCTGCTGCGCCTGCAGCGGCTGCCGCGCACCGCCCACGGCAAAATCGACCGCCGGGCCCTGCCGGCGCCGACTCGATCAACGACCGAGGCCCAAGCCCCCCGCACCCCGACTGAAACCCTGCTGCTGCAACTGTGGCAAGACCTGCTAGGCCGAGAGACGATCGGCGTGCACGACAACTTCTTCGAACTGGGCGGCGACTCCATCGTCTCCATCCAACTGGTCAGCCGGGCGCGGGCGCAAGGACTGAGTTTCAGCCCGAAAGACCTGTTTCAACACCAAACCGTCGCCGGCTTGGCCCAAGTCGCCCGGCCCTTGGCCGCGTCCGCCCAGGCGCCGACCGGGCCGGCGGTAGGCACCGCGCCGCTGCTGCCGATCCAGCACACTTTCTTCGCGCAACATTTGACCAACCCGGCGCACTGGAACCAATCGCTGCTGTTGAAAGCCCGCGTTCCGCTGTCCGCCGAGGTCCTGGCGCAAGCCTTGCAGACGCTAGTATTGCACCACGACAGCCTGAACCTGCGGTATGTGCGCCAAGCGGACGGCTGGCAGCAAACCTATGCGCCGGCCACCGACGTAACGACGAACCACGCCGCCTTATTACAACGACACACCGCGCAAGACGCCGCCGACATCCGCGCCATCGCCGACAAGGCCCAGCGCAGTCTAAATCTCGAACGCGGCCCGCTGTTCCAAGCCACGCTGATCGACCTGGCCGACGGCAGCCAGCGCTTGCTGTTGCTGGCCCACCACCTGATCGTCGACGCCGTGTCCTGGCGCATCCTGCTGGAAGACCTGGGCAGCGCCTACCGGCAAATCGCCCAAGGCCACCCCCCGCAACTGCCGGGGAAAACCGCCAGCTACCAAACCTGGGGCGACACCTTGCAAGCCTACGCCCGCAGCCCGGCCTTACAGGCCCAGCGCGACTACTGGCAACGGCAATTGCCGACCGACCCGGCCTGGCCCTGCGACCACCCGAACGGCCGGGCGCAGCAGCGCGACCGAGCCAGCCTAAGCCTGAGCCTGGAGGCCGCACAAACCGAACAACTGCTGCAACCGGCCCATGCCGCCTACCGCACCCGCATCCAAGACCTGCTGTTGACCGCCTTGGCACAAACCCTGTGCGACTACAGCGGACAAGCGCAGGTCTGCATCGCCCTGGAAGGCCACGGCCGGGAAGCCGAGCTGATCGTAAGCGACGCGCAAACGCCACCGGACTTAAGCCGCAGCGTCGGCTGGTTTACCAGCGTCTACCCGGTCAAACTCAGCGGCGACGCCGACCCTGCGAGCGCCGTCAAAACCGTCAAGGAACAGCTGCGGCAGGTGCCGGACCGGGGCTTGGGCTACGGCGTGATCCGCTATCTGGCGGGCCCGGCCGCCGACGCCGAGCAAACGAACGCGATAACGGCCGAGCCGCCGGTGCTGTTCAACTACCTGGGCCAGCTGGACAACAGTTTCGACCGCGATGCCTTGCTGGAACCGGCTGCAGAACCCGGCGGCGAGGAACGCGACCCCGGCGCGCCGTTGGCCTACGCCCTGGAAATCAACGCCGAGGTTTATCAAGGCCGGCTGCGCATCGAATGGAGTTACAGCCGGGAACGTTACCGCGAACAAACCATTGCCGAGCTGATCCGGCGCTATCGAACCCGTTTGCAAGCCTTGCTGGCCCACTGCCTGACGGCCAAGCCCTGCCTGACCCCCAGCGACCTGCCGCTGGCCGGCCTCGATCAGGCGCAACTGGAGGCCTTGCCGCTGGACCACGCCGACATCGAAGACCTCTACCCCTTATCGCCCATGCAGCAGGGCATTTTGTTTCATGCGCTGCGCGAGCCGGAAGCCAACCTATACGTGACGCAGCTGGCGGTGGACTTGCGCGGCTTGGATGCGCAACGTTTCCTTGCAGCCTGGCGCGAGGTCGGCCGGCGTCATCCGATTTTGCGCAGCGGCTTTTTTTGGCACGGCGATTGGCCGACGCCTCTGCAGGCGGTTTTCCGGCAGGCCGATGTACCTACAATCTATTTGGACTGGCGGCAGCGTCCGATCGACCGAACGGATTTAGCGGCTTTGGCACAAGCCGATTACGCGGGTGGCTTCGATCTGACTAAACCGCCGTTGCAGCGTTTGACGTTGGTCGATTTGCCCGGCGGCTTATGCCGCATCATTTGGACCAGTCACCATTTGCTGCTCGACGGTTGGAGCAGTTCGCTGTTGTTCGGCGAAGTCATGACTATTTATGCCGGGCAAGTGCCGGAGCCGTCCGGCCGCTACCGCGACTATATCGCCTGGCTGGCGGGCCGCGACCGCGCGGCCGGGCAGGCGTTTTGGCGGCAAACCCTGCAGGACGCGGAACAAGCCTGCTTGTTGGCCGCTTGTCTGTCGGCGCAGCCGGAGGCAACCGGTCACGGTTATTGGCAATGCCGGCTCAGCGAACAGGAGACTGCCGAACTGCAAAGTTTTACCCAACAGCAACATCTAACCGTGAACACGCTGCTGCAAGGAGCTTGGGCGCTTGTGCTTGCGCACTACACCGGCTTGCGCATGCCGGTGTTCGGCAGCACGGTGGCCGGCCGGCCGGCGGAAGTTCCAGATGCCGAGCGGGCGCTGGGCTTGTTCATCAATACCTTGCCGTTGGCGGTGCGCATGGAATCCGGCCGGCCGGCGGCGGATTGGTTGCGCGCGCTGCAGGCTATGAATCTGCACATGCGCGAATACGAATACCTGCCGTTGTACGACATGCAACGTTGGGCCGGCAGCGGTGGCGGAGAATTGTTCGATACCTTGCTGGTGTTCGAAAACTACCCGGTCGACGCGGCGCTGAGACAAGCGGCGGGCGGCGTGAAAGTGGTCGGCCTGGAACAGCGCGATCGGACCAATTATCCTTTGACGTTGGACGTCAGCATGGGCCGGGTGCTGGAAATCGGCTTCGATTACGGCGAACGGTATTTCAGCCCCGCCGACGTGCATAATCTGGCCGAGCGCCTGCGCCGGGTATTGCTGGGTTTGATTCGCGCTCCCCAGCAGCGGCTGGGGGCGATCAGCTTCGAGGATAGGCAATCTCACGCGACGCCGACGCCGGCTATGCCGACCGATACGGTTTTGCTGCCCGAGCTGATCCGCCGTCAAGCGCAGATCAACCCACAGGCCGAGGCGGTGCGGGTTGGAGACAGCGGTTTGAGCTATTCCGAATTGCAGCGGCGGGCGGATGCGCTGGCGGCTTGTCTGGTCGCGCAGGGCTTGAAACCGGGCGAAGTGGCCGGTGTGTGCCTGCCGCGGTCCGCGGACATGCTAGTCGCCAGTCTGGCGCTGTGGCAGTGCGGCGCGGCCTTTGTGCCGTTGGACCCGGACTATCCGGCCGAACGCTTGCAGTACATGCTGGAAGATGCCGGCGCCGCCTGGTGGATAGGTTGGGCCGGGGAGGCGGAAGACTGTGCCGCGCCAATCGCCCCGCTGCCCGGCAAGCTGCGCGGCCTGTTTCTGGACCGGCTGGACTTGTCCGGCGTAGCGCAACAGCCGCCGGCCGCGGCCTTGCATCCGGAAAGCCTGGCCTATCTGATCTACACCTCCGGCTCCAGCGGACAACCCAAAGGCGTGGCGGTGGCGCACGGCGCGCTGGCCCGGCATTGCGCGGCGATGGCCGAGTTATACGGGCTGCACGCGGGCGAACGCTGCTTGCATTTCGCCTCGTTCAGTTTCGACGCGGCTATCGAGCAATGGGCCGTGCCGTTGCTTTGCGGTGCGACCGTGATCATCGGCGACCCGGCCCGCTGGAGCCTGGAGCAGACCCTGCAAACCCTGCACGAACAAGGCATCAGCCGCATCGACCTGCCGCCGGCCTATCTGGCCGAATTGGCGCGCTGCTTGGAGCCGGAGCAAACGCTGCCGGCCTTGCTTGGCTGCACGGTCGGCGGCGAAGCCTTGCCGCGCGAACAACTGGCTTTGATCCAAAGCCGCGTGCGGCCTAAGCGGATGTTCAACGCCTACGGCCCCACCGAATGCGTGATCAGCCCGCTGGTCTGGCAGGCCGAAGCCGCTTGCGACAGCCTGTACGCGCCGATAGGCCGCTGCGTCGGCGCCCGCAACGCCTATATCCTGGACGCCGACTTGAACCCCTTGCCGAGCGGGGCGGCCGGCGAGTTGTATATCGGCGGGCTCGATCTGGCGCAAGGCTATCGGCATCGGCCGGGCGCCAGCGCCGAACGCTTTTTGCCGGACCCCTTCGCCGGTCCCGGCGCCCGCATGTACCGCAGCGGTGACCGGGCGCGGCGGCGGGGCGACGGCGTGATCGAATTTCTGGGCCGGGCCGACGGGCAACTCAAACTGCGCGGTTACCGCATCGAACCGGGGAAATCGAAAACGCCTTGCTGGCTCAGCCGGGCGTGGCGCAAGCGGCGGTACGGGTAGACAGCCAAGGCCGCTTGTTGGCCTACGCGGCGTTGACCGGCGCGGGCGCGACCGACCCGGATACGTTGCGTCTAGCCTTGAGCCGGCAACTGCCGGACTACATGCTGCCGGCGCATATCCTGCTGATGCCCCAATTGCCCACATTGCCCAACGGCAAACTGGACCGCAACGCTCTGCCGGAAGCGGAGCGGGCCGTAGCGGCCCGCACCGCACCGCGCAGCGCGCTGGAGCGGCAACTGGCGGAGATCTGGCAGGAAGTGCTGGGCCTGGAGACGGTCGGCGTGGACGACAATTTCTTCGAGTTGGGCGGGCATTCCTTGTTAGCCTTGCGCTTGGTATCGGCGATCAAGCGCCGGCTGGGTTGGGATTTGCCGCTCAGCCGCTTGTTGCAGAACCCGACGATAGCTGCCTTGGCCGCCGGCGCCGATAACGGTCTGTCGCCGCTGGTCGAATTGAACAAGGCCGCAGGCGCCTTACCGCCGCTGTTTTGTCTGCATCCGGCCGGCGGTACCGTGTTCGGCTATTATCCGCTGGCGCGGGCCTTGGCCGGGCAACGGCCGGTGATCGGCGTGTTGTGCCGCAGTTTTTTAAATCCCGATTGGCGCGATTTGTCGCTGCAACAGATGGCCGACGATTATGCCGAGGCGATCAGGCAACGTCAGCCGCACGGTGCGCTGCATTTGTTGGGTTGGTCGCTGGGCGGTGCGCTGGCGTTGAGCATCGCCGCTCGTTTGCAACAGGAGGGGCGCGAAGTGGCTTTCCTCGGATTGGTCGACGGTTTCGTACCGGGCTTCGACGCCGAGGCGGACGACCAAGACGACAGCGACCATCTCGGCGGATTGCTAGACGGCATCGCAACCGAAGGGGCCGGTCTTTCGCCTGCGCAATTGACGGCTTTGCCGGAACGGTTAAGCCGCGAGCATCCGGGCGCGGATTGGGTTAAATTGCTGGATTTACAAAATGGCATGGCGATCATGCAACATCTGACAGCCTTGAGTAGTGCGTACCGGCTGCCGCAATTGGCAACCGGCATGCATTGCTGGTGGTCGGCTGCGGCCGGCGACGCGGCCGACATGGCGCAAGACGTAGTGGAGCAAGCCTGCGGCAACCGGGTGTTGCGTTCCACCCGGATAGACAGCGATCACGCCGGCATCGTCCGTCATCCGGATTTGTTGGCCGACCTGGTTACCCTGTTGGGTAAGGATGGCGATGGCGAAGCTTAACGACGCGGCAGCGAGCAGGTGCGATAAACGTTCCGGTTCGCTGCGGAACCGGCTATTGGCCGCTTGGGTCTTGTGCTTTCTGGCCGGCTGCGTGCAGACCCCGCCACGCGATCCGTTGCAGGAAACGGTGCCGTTGCCGGTCAGCTGGCGCGCGCGGCCGGTCGCCGCACAAAAAGGCGAAGTCGGCGCATGGCTGGCTAGCTTTCGCTACCCCGACGCCGTCGCATTGGTGACGGCGGCTTTGGACGGCAACAACGATTTGCAGGCCGCCGCGGCGCGCATCCGTCAAGCCCGGGCTCAAGCGCGCATCGAAGGCGCGCCGGCCCGGCCGCAATTGGAGTTGGCGCCCGGCTTTGCGCACGCCGGCGCCGGCCGGGAGGCCCGGGCCTATGCCGACGACGGCACGCTGTGGACATTGCCGCTGAATTTGAGCTGGGAATGGGACCTGTGGGGCCGCATCGCGGATGCGCGGCGAGCGGCCGACTTGAGCGCCGACGCGGCTGAAGCCGATTGGCGCGGGGCGGGCTTGTCGCTGGCGGCGGCTACCGTGCAAACCTGTTTCGAGTTGGCGGAAGCCCGGCAGCGGCTGGCGGTGGTGCAAGCCTCCATAGACGACCGGGCGACCTTGGTCGATTTGCTGCAAGGCCGCTTCAACTTGGGGCTGGCGGACGGTCTGGATTTGAGCCTGGCCTTGACCGACTTGAACGACGCCCGCGCCGAATTGCAGGACGCCGATAACCGGATTCAACTCGGTCAACGCCGGCTGGACGTGTTGTTAGGGCACTATCCGGCCGGCGAAACCGGCTTATGCCGGCAACTGCCGGAGCTGCCGGAACCGTTGCCTGCCGGCCTGCCGGCCGAGTTGTTGACCCGCCGTCCGGATATCGTCGCGGCTTTCGCCCGGCTGCGTGCTCAAGACCATAGACTGAGCAGCGCGCGCAAAGCCTTGTTACCCCGGGTAAATTTAGCGGCCGGCGGCGGCAGTTTAGGCAATACCCTGGCGGATTTGAGCGATCCGCGTGCGGCGGCCTGGAATCTGGCCCTGGGCTTGAGCCAACCCTTGTACGCCGGCGACCGCTTGCAGGCCGATATTGATCTGCGCGCGGCGCAAAGCGACGAAGCCCTGTATCTGTACCGGCAAACGGTATTGAACGCCTTGCGCGAGGTCGAACAAAGTTTGGCCGCCGAGCGCAAGCTGCTCGAGCGCGAACAGGCCTTGGCCGGGGCGGTCAAGCAAACCGAGACCAGCCGGGAGCTGGCGATTTATTCCTACCGTAACGGTACCGTGGACATTTTGACTTTATTAGACAGCTACCGCAGCACGCTGACTGCGCAAGCCGCGTTGTTGCAGGCGCGGTTGAATCTGTTGAACAATCGCCTCGCGCTCTATTTGGCCCTGGGCGGCGGCGCGTGAGCGGCGGGAAGCGGAAATTCGTACTGCCGGCCGCGGTATTGCTGGCGGCTGCGGCCGGCAGCCTCTGGCTGGCCGCAGGTTCGGCGCCCCCCAGTGCAGCAAACGCGGCGCCGTTGCCGGTAGTCAAGGTGGTTAGCGTCAGCCCGCAACGCTTGCGTTTGCCGGTGCACAGCCAGGGGGTGCTGCAGCCGGTGCGGGAAATCGATTTGACCTCCGAAGCCGGTGGCAGGGTAGAGGCCGTGGCGGCGGGTTTTGTCGCCGGTGGCCGTTTCCGGGCCGGCGACGTGTTGGTCAAACTGGCCGGGCGCGCCTACGATTTGGCGGTGGTGCGGGCGGAAACCCAGTTAGCCGAAGCCAAACGCAAACTGGCCGAAGAGCAGGCGGCGGCCCAGCAAGCGCGCCGGGAATGGCAGGTGCTGGGGCAGGGTAAACCCACGCCGCTGTCGCTACGCGAACCGCAGCTGCAAGAGGCTGCGGCTCGGTTGAAACAGGCCGAGGCCGAATTGGCCGACGCCAAGTTTTTACGTAGCCGTTGCGAAATTCGCGCCCCCTTTAGCGGACGGGTGAAAGAAAAACGGGTGGGTACCGGACAAACGGTAGAGCCCGGTCAGGCGCTGGGGCGGATATACGCGGATGCAGCCGCCGAAGTGCGGTTGCCGCTGAACCAAACCCAGATCGGCTATTTACCGGACGCGGAGAGCGGTGCTACCGTGTGGCTGAGCGCCGAGCGCGGCGTGCGGCGGCAGGCGCGTATCGTGCGCCGCGAAGGCATGGTCGATGCGGCGACCGGTTTGGAATATTGGGTGGCGCGTTTGGAGGAGCCGGAACGCGATCCGGCCTTGTTGCCGGGGACTTTTCTGAGCGCGGAAATCGAAGGTCGGGAATTGGACGGCGTGTTCGAATTGCCGCGCGCGGCCTTGAACGCCGCCCAGGAAGCGGTGCTGGTCGTTGCCGGCGATACCTTGCAAATTCGCCGCCTGCCGGTGCTGCGTAGCGATGCGGAGCGGGTCTGGATAGGTGGCGGTTTGCAGGCCGGCGACCGGGTGGTGGTGTCCGGCTTGGACGCACCGGTCGCCGGGCAGCGGGTGGTCGTCGAGACCGGCGATGCCGAGCGCTAAGCGGATGCCGGCATGAGCGCTTCCCGGTCGAACGCCCGTTCCTGGCTAAGCTGGTTTGCCGCCAATCCGGTGGCCGCCAATTTGTTGATGTTGCTGATTTGGCTGGGCGGCTTGAGCGGCTTGCTGACCTTGCAGCGCGACGTGTATCCGCGCTTCAGTCCCGGCCAATTCGAAGTCGTCGCTTTTTATCCCGGTGCCGGGCCGGCCGACGTGGAAACCGCGGTCTGCATCCCGCTGGAAGAGGCAATACACGATTTGCCCGGTATCCACCATTTGGATACCGGGGTGTTCGAGGGGGAATGCCAGATCAAGGTCGGCGTTGCGCCCGGCCACGACCGGGAAACCTTGATGAGTGCGGCGCGCGGCCGGATCGATGCATTGACCCGTTTGCCGAAATCGGTGGAAAAAATCGAGGTGCGCGAAGCCCGGCGCGACGACGACGGCGTGATTTGGGTGGCGCTATACGGGCAGGTCGAACCTTTGGCCTTGAAAAACCTGGGGGAAAGAATACGCGGCGAATTGACGGCCTTGCCCGGCGTCAGCCAGGCCGTGGATTACGGGCGCATGCAATACGAAATCGGCATCGAAGTTGCGGCCGAACGTTTACGGCAATACGGCCTGACCCCGGCACGGCTGGCGGCGGCGATTCGCCAAGCCTCGCTGGATTTGGCCGGCGGCGCGCTGAAAACCCCGGCCGGCGACCTGTTATTGCAAGTACGCGGCGCGGCGCGTAGCGGCGATGCGATTGCCGATTTGCCGATTATGATCCGGCCTGACGGCGCGCTGTTGCGGGTGAGGGACGTGGCGACGGTCAAGGACGGCTTGGGCGAAAAGACCTTGTACTGGCGGCACGACGGCTTGCCGGCCCAGGGTTGGGAAATCCATGCCGAAGCCGGCGGCATCGGCGTGGCGCAGCAAGTGCGCGATTACGTGCAGCGTACCCAGGCCGGCTTGCCGGCCGGGGTGCGGCTGAAAACCTGGTGGGACGATTCGATCGCGTTCGAGCAACGCATCGATACCTTGCTGGAAGACGGGCTGAGCGGGTTCGTGCTGGTCTGGCTGGTGCTGACCTTGTTTCTGCGCGCCCAGGTCGCCTGGTGGGCCGGCATGGGTATCGTCACCTCGGTGCTCGGTACCTTATGGTGCATGCCTATCCTGGGTCTGTCGTTGAACATGTTGTCGTTGTTCGGCTTTTTGCTGGCGATGGGCATTTTGGTCGACGACGCCATCATCATCGGCGAGAGCGTGCACAGCGAGCAACAGCGGCCGGGCGTCGATCCTTTAAGCGCGGCGGCGGCCGGAGTGCAAAAGGTCGCATTGCCGGTGGGCCTTTCGATCGCCATTGCCGCGGCGGCGTTTTTGCCCGGTCTGTTTTTGCCGGGATGGAGCGGGGCGATGATGCGGCCCATCGTCTGGATCATGATCTTGACCTTGCTGTTCTCGCTGGCGGAAGCCTTGTTGATTTTGCCGGCGCATCTGGCTGTGCCGGCCGGCCGGCCCGAGCGCTTTCCCGGATTGGCGCGCTGGCGGGACGGCGTCAACCGGGGCTTGCACGCCTGGATCGTCGGCCGCTACCGGCCGTTGCTGGCTTGGGCTTTAGACAACCGCTACTTGGTACTGTCGCTGTTCCTCGCGCTATTGCTGCTGACCGGCGGCTTGTATGCCGGCGGTCATGTACGCCAGGCGATGAATCCGGACATCAGCAAAGACGCGTTCTGGGCCCGTTTGAGCGTGCCGCCCGGTACCGCGCCGGGGCAAACCCGGGCGCTGGCCGAGCGGGTGGAGCGGGCGCTGCTGGATTACCGCGACGAACTGGAACGCGCCGAGCCGGGATATGGGGTGTTGATTGGCCAGGAAACCTTGATTTGGGAGCAGGAGGCCGGTTTTTGGCTGGAATTGTCGGCGCAGGCCAGGCAGCGCATCAAAGTCGACGATTTCGTGCGCGAATGGCGCCGCCGCATCGGCGAGCTGGGCAGCGCGCGCCTGGATTTCATCGTCCGCGAAGGCGATGTGCCTTACGACATCGTGTTGAACTTGGCCGCGGCCGATCCGCAACGCTTGCGCGAAGCGGCGGCGGCGTTAAAGCGAACGCTGTCGGCTTATCCCGGCGTTTACGACGTGCTCGATTCCGACATGGCCGGCAAGCCGCAGTTGCGCTTGCACCTGACCGAAGCCGGCGCTGCGCTGGGCTTGAGCCTGGACGATCTGGCCGAGCAAGTCCGCCAGGCGTATTACGGCGCGGAAGCGCAACGCTTTCAGCGTGGGCGCAGCGAAGTCAAGGTCATGGTGCGTTTGCCGTTAGAGCAGCGCCGCAGTTTGGACGACTTATATCGTTTGCCGATTGTTTTGCCGGACGGCAACTACAGCGTGTTGGCCCACGTCGCCAAGCTGGAGTTCGAGCCGGGCGTGTCGCAATTGACCCGCCGCGACCGGCAGCGGGTATTGGAAGTTGCGGCGCGGGTCGATCCGGCGTTGGCCGATTTGAACGCGATATACGCCGATCTGGAAAGGCAAGCCTTGCCGGCGCTGCACAGCCGCTTTGCCGGCTTGCAGGCCGAATTCGGCCGCGAACGCCAGGAACAGCAGCAGACCTTGCGGGTGTTAGCGCGCAATACGGCGATGGCCTTGTGCGCGATTTACGCGATGATCGCCGTGGCGTTCCGTTCCTACGCCTTGCCGTTGGTGTTTTTGCTGGCCGCGCCGCTGGCCTGGTGCGGCGCGGTGCTGGCCCACGCCGCGCTGGGCATGCCGCTGTCGATGGAGTCCTTGGTCGGCATGATTGCGGCCAGCGGGGTGGTGGTCAACGATTCCATGGTGCTGTTGGATTACATTCACGAGCACAAAGCCCGGGCCACGGATCGTCTCAGTTTGATAGCCGATGCCTGCACCGCCCGGTTTAGGCCGATTTTTTTGGCCTTTATCACCAACTTTGCCGGCTTTTTGCCGACCTTGCTGGAGAGCAGCGAGCAGGCGCAATTTTTGGTACCGATGACCTTGTCGCTGGCGGCGGGTTTGCTGTTCGGCATGCTGGCCAGTCTGTTGCTGACGCCGGTTTGCTATGCGGTATTGCAGGATTGGCGGCGCAGCGACGATCCAACGGTCTAAGGTAGGGCGCCATATACCGACCCTTATCACGGTTCTGTGGGCAAACGAGCTGCGGCTCTCTCTGACCTGATTAACGTAGTGGAGTCTGGTTGATGTGCCGGTTGGCTTTCACTTGCTGACGAACTTGACCACCGGCAATTGGATTGCGTTAAAGTCAACTTAGAGCTAACCGGCGCTGCGCGGCTTTATCGCGCAGCGTCCAGCGACTGAAAGGAGAGAGGTTGAGCGCCGGGTTAGGTAGCGGAGGACTAGGGTTCATCGCGCAACCGCTCGCGTGCTTCACGCAACAACTCTGGATAGTCTTTATCAAACGGCATGACTAGGTACTTTTCAAAAACGCAGCAGAGGTTCCAGAGTGCGCGTTCTCCAGCTTGATCCTCGATGCCCAATTTTTCTGTGTTGCTGAATCGTTGAAGAAATTCAAACAAGACAATTGCCTCGTCGGAAGTGATCTTAAATTGGACATCAGGTTGATCTTCGGGGGCCATTCGCTTGCTGCCTAACGCCAGCGTAACGGGCCGGTTTGGAGCGCCAGCGGAAAACCGGTCACGTTGACGCAATCGTTATGTTTTTTCATATCCATCCTTTGAATTCATGCACTTTGAAGTCTTTAGGCGTTAATGATTTTTCATACTCGCACACTTCATTAAGTGCTTGGGAAACTATCGTATCACTACTAGGCCATGCGTCTGAAAACGCTTGCCAGCAGATACCTTTCGCTATCTCGGTAAGTGTTGCAGATGCAAGTAACGCCATTCTCAGATCAAAAGTGTCCGATGAGCCAAAATTGAATAAGGTTGATTTCGTGCATTTTTTAAGCCGTTGATCTATTTCCGCATTAGCGAAATATGCAACGGGTACTGGTTTTCTCAAGAGTTTATCTATCCATGATTGCTTAGGCTGCTTTATATGCTTATTGACATCGAAATGGTCGTAATAGAACTCAAACCCTGCATAGTAATCTTTGCCTATTAAGTCAGGGTGAGAATGGTCCCGTATATTGATTTTAAAAGGCAAAAACCCCGAATGCGTGCGAAACGAGAACTCGGGATGAATTTGGCAAGACATGCCGAGCTCTTGCATTTTTTCTAACCAAATTGGAACGATTGAATCGTCCAACTCATTTAGAAATACATTTATATCCATACTCATGGTATTTCGCTCCGAGAAACATAACGCCAGCGTAACGGGCCGGTTTGGAGCGGCAGCGGAAAACCGGTCACGTTGACGCAATCGTTAGTCCATTTCATCAATAGCCTCCTGAGCTACACGATACACTTCTTCTAAAATATCAGTTTTTGAAGGCATTTTTGCTATTAACTCCAATTCGGCAGCCAGTTTTCGCTTTACATCCATGCGCATTGGCTTAATAACAAACTCAATACAGTTGTACTTCCAAATGCCGTCTTCACTATGCAGAACCTCTAAAAGATGAGGAATTACAGGCTCACCGATTGAAGCTAGCAAACGCGATAAAGGATATGCAACTGGCCAGTTAATATCTTGAACCCACTCTAAAAGCTGAGGCAGGATAGGTGCGATAGCTGGATATCCAAGTTGGGACAACCGGTCAACACACTCGAGGTCGTGCTTGTCCTTGGGAATTAGCGAGTGAGTATCGGACATTTTCTTAGCCTAACGCCGAGCTAAGGGGCGCGCAGCGAAGCGGAGCGTCCCTTTTAGCAGGCTGTTGATTTTATCTCCCCTGTAACCCGCATTGGCTGGTTGAGTCAGATGTGTTGGCAAATCATAAAGTATTGTTCTAAATGATAAAATAGTTCTATCTCCAATATATTGCACTGTCCCCATGCGCGGCGCCGACATTACTCAAGAAGACCTGTTCAGTTACCGAACCCTGGAAAGCCGGATTCCCAAAAAGCATCCGCTACGCAAGCTGCGTCAAGTGGTCGACTTGTTGCTCGCCACGCTAAACGACGAGTTCGACGCGCTCTACGCTCGTCGCGGTCGAGATTCCATTCCGCCGGAACGCTTGTTGCGCGCCAGTTTGTTGCAAGTGCTATTTTCCATCCGTTCGGAACGGCAACTGGTGGAGCATATCGACTTCAACCTCTTGTACCGCTGGTTCGTCGGCTTGACGATGGACGACGAGGTATGGGATCACTCGACCTTCAGCGCCAACCGCGACCGTTTGCTGAATGAGCGGATCAGCCGCTTGTTTTTCGAACGGGTACTGGCCTTGGCGGATTGGAAAAAGCTTGTCTCCGACGAGCACTTCTCCGTAGATGGCACACTGATTCAAGCCTGGGCCTCGCACAAGAGTTTCGTCAAGAAAGACGGCTCGACCCCGCCGCCGGAAGATGGCGGCCGCAATCCCACGGTCAACTTCAAGGGCGAGAAACGCAGCAACGAAACCCATGCCTCGACTACCGACCCCGATGCTCGGCTGTACAAAAAGAGCGAGGGCGACAAATCGCAGCTGGCTTTCCTCGGTCATGCCTTGATGGAAAATCGCAACGGCCTCGTCGTTGACGTCGAAGTCACCCAGGCCACCGGCACCGCAGAACGCGAGGCGGCCCATGCCATGGTCAAACGCACGATCCACAAACCGGGCGCGACCTTGGCCGCCGACAAAAATTACGATACGCAGGATTTTGTCGCCAAGTTACGCCAGCGCAAAGTCACGCCGCATGTCGCCAGCAAGGAAAAAGGTTCGGCCATCGACGGACGTACCACACGGCATGAGGGTTACCGGAAAAGCCTCAATGTCCGCAAGCGGATCGAAGAAGTCTTCGGTTGGGCCAAGACGGTCGGCCCGCTACGCCAAACCAAGTTCCGGGGGTTAAAGAAGGTCGCCGCGCAAACAATTTTTACCTTTGCCGCCTATAACCTGACTCGGATGGGCGCCATTTTCGGCTGGCGATACAGTACCGCCTAGGCGGTAGTGCGCCTGAAATCCGCCAAAAGGCGGAATTTAACGCCCTTCGGGGCGAATATAACCGGCTAAAACCGGTTTTTGAGGCCTGATCGGGCTTCCAGAGGCTCATCCAAACCAAAAAATGGTTTTGAAGCCGAAGGCATATAGGCAAATTTCAACACCCTGTTAGCGACGTGTTATGCCCAATATTGTCATCATGAGAGATATCACTATGATTTTGCCGCAGTGTAAAAACCAAGAATAGCGCCAGAAATGGGAGCCAAAAAAGTACTGAATAGCAGAATTCTAGAAACATAGCCATGCGCCATAAAGTTTTGTATAAAAAATCCCAAGAAGAATATAGATAGCACTATTGCACTAATAAGTGTATTGGAACGCCTTGTCAAATAAATCTTACGTATTCTATATCGAAATAAATTTATTGAAAGTATTGATAAGCCACTTAGCAGAACTGTTAATCCAATCTCAAAGTAAGATATTAATAACTCATTATAAGAAAACGCCAGAGTTTGTTTTTGTGAGATTAAGTAAATGACATTTGCTAAAGTAATGCCTAATGGCGGCCCAAAAATACCGAAAATAGCAATAAAACGAATAGAGAAGCGTAGTATTTTAAAGTCCAGGGTAAGTTGATCATGAGGCATATCTAAAACATCCTAAAATTAATTTTTGGCTTTACGAGACAGTGTTGCTTTGCTTAACGCTCCTTCTGACAAGTATGTGCCTGCATAACGCGAAGCTCAGCGGCGCCGAAAAGGCGGTAGCCTTTTTGGCGTCCGATGGAGCGACTGGTTATGCATCATTGCTCTTGGTAATAGCCAAAATCCGCCGCCAACATTTTCATGAGCGCGTCATACCTGAGGCGCAACTCCGACAAACTTGTCGGCTGGGTAGAAAACCACCGCGAAAAGGCGTTGTCCCACTGAGGAAGCTTTTCAAATTGCCATGTCTCCGTTCGAATCTTCGCATCCTCAGCAACGCCGGTATAGGTTTCAAAGGCGGCATTCATGAAATCCATGTATGCGTGAAATGCTGCATCGGACCAGTAAGGGCGGCTTGTGTACATGGTTTTGTCCACCCGCCGCTTCTTTTCAACTATTTGTTGCGCCGTGAACTCTTTCCAGTTCCCCACTTGGGTTAAGAAGACAAAGATGTCGTTAATATCCGTCTTGACCTCTTCGTATATCTCAACCCGCCTTTCGATGATCCGTCCATTCAGGCTTGCGCGCCGCTCGTAGTCAACGGCAATGTTCTTGGCCCAGATACCTAGCAGGAGAACGATGATCGGTGTTGCCACGGACGCGATCACCTTAATGGCCTCAAGTCCCAGGCTGGCGTCAGCCATCGTGGTGCCCCTTCGATTTATGCATAACGTCTGACATAACCGGCGCTGCGCGGCTTCATCGCGCAGCGTCCGTGTTGATGGATGGGTTAGGCACTGAATCAGGAAAGCGAATGTCACCAGCTTCTGCAAGGAGCAATGTAGCTGGTGCAAAGCTGTGCATTGCACTCGGGTGTTGCGGCGCTAGTTCAACCCATGCATGTAGCAATGACGTTCCAACTTCCATACGCTCAAATAGCTCCCGAAAAAACCTACTGAATCCATCTGCATTGCGATTTAGTGTCAGCACCAGATTTGCAGACTTCTCGCCCGGAAGCGCCGCAGACTTTTGTGCAGCGTCAGAAGAATTGGGAGATGCGAGCACAATCATCGTTGCGCTCGTAAGTTTTGCGACCTGTCGAAGCCCCGCCGGGACATCGATACCAGCAAGCGTTCCGTCTTCGCGTAGGTGAGAGTAGAGGAACAATATCTCGCAGCTCGGAAAGCGCGTTACAGGAGCGATGTTCGTGTTTTTGAACATGGAGCTAAGAGCCGCCGCATCTTCATTCAATAGTGGCACGAGGTCATCGCCACTCAGATTGGCAAACCCAATCGTTAGCGGAATGACCTTCGGTCGGTTCTCGGTTCCCGCCCCCCAGAAGAGGGAATCTGTTCGAGGTAAAGCACACTTCGGGGATGAAAGATCAGGTAAGACCATATGGGTGCATTGGGGCCATAAAACATCTTTTTGATGCCGCACTGAAGATGACATGACTGGTCTCTTACCACATCTACCATGACGCTCAAACTGCGCAGCCAGTCAAGGCGAACCTCTACGGTGTGTTCTCCGGGAGCGACACCAAAATACTTCACCTCTTCAGGTGAAACCTCGCCAATCTTTTGTCCGTCAATATAGATATTGAAGGGGCGCAACCAAAGTTTCCCTCCATCGCGCTCGATGCAAATCGATGTTTGCGGCCGGGTAGTCAATTGCGCTTGCCGAGCCGTTGCAATACGCATGAGCTGCTTACGGTAGGAGATTCGCCCCCAAATAGCAGCGATAGCAATAACCAAGACGAAACCACCAACAATTAGATAGATCAGCGGATCCATTTGGAGCAGTGCCTAACGTGAAATTGAGGGCGCCGATAGGCGTCCCTCTCGAATGCCGGGTTAGACCACAACTTCAATGGACTTAAGGAACTTAGATTTTCGACCTTCAAGTTGAGCCTCCAATCTTTCTACGATATGTGGGTGCGCCCAAACGGCACATGTTTCTAACCCTCGCAGTTCATCTGGTGTCGCAGGCATCTCCACACCTTCGAAATAGATGCTTAACTTTCCAGATATACAATCCTTCTTGGCATAGTGCTGAGGTTTCGCGAATTCTTCAGGTATAGCCGCCCTGCCAATCTTAGCCCACCCATAACGATTTGGCGTGTCGTTGAATACCACTACACGGAACGCTACTGGCAAGGCCATTACTTCATCAACTGATAACTCCGCAATATTGGCGGCCAAGAAAATGCGTGCGGTTCCATCGGACAGCCATTGTGCATAGGCATGATGTCCTGCTGCGGATAGCGGAAATTTGAGGACATCGCCTGGTTTTTTAATGATGCGTGGCATAGGCGGTCTAACGCAAAGCTAAGTGGCGCGCAGCGCAGCGAATCGTCCCTTTGAGCGCAGGGTTATGCATTTGTTTTCTTCGCTCGATTTGCTGACGCTTCAAGTTCAATAATTTGAGTAATTTTCCCTCGTCCGACGATACGTGTACCTTCTCTAATTTCAAACTTCATGTTGGGATAAAGTTTCCCCCAATGTTCTGCAGGGCTGAGGAAACCCAGATAGGCTCTGACGGTATCACCAGGATTGACTTGATTGACATCAGGGTAAACATGCCTAGCATCCCAATCGTGCCCCTCATAATAAAACTGAGGTCGATAGTCGTTAAAGACGGGAGTACTTCGCCCTCCTTCTTCCGGCTTAAGGAAGTAAATTTCGGCCTCAATATCGTGCGGGATTCTCATCGCGTATCAGATGCATAACTAGTTATTAGATAGTTTCCGTATATCTACCATAAATTTTGTGTCGCCACAATAAATATGTGATCCGCAAGGGGTTTTCCCTTCTGTATATCATCCAAACTGAGCAGATAGCTGTTTTGGAGGTTGTCATGTTAGCCGTTCCCCTATCGCTCAGTCAGGCCTTTGAGGCGCAGCTTGTTCAACGCAATGTGCCGCAACCACAACGCCGTGATTTTCAAAAATGGTTGCGGTTTTATCTGGATTTTTGCGACAAGTACGACGCGAAGCCTGAACTCACCGCCAGTTTTGCCGCTTTTGACGAAAAGCTGCAAAGCAAAGGCCAGTCTGAAAGCCAACGCCAACAAGCTCGCCGTGCCATAGCCGTCTATTACCGGATGGTTGGCGCGATTCAATCACCGTCAACGCCCTCCGGCGATTCTCCGCCAACTAAACCTTGGGCGGCTAGGCAATTCGCCGAACCCATTTCGGCTTCGGTAATCCGGACCGCTTTAACACGATCCGTACCAAAAACTCCGAAACCTTTGCCTGCCGACCAGTCGCCGAAGTTAAGCGCTGCCAATTGGGTGGCGGTTTACGAGCAACTGCAAGCCGCAATCCAGGTGCGGCATTATTCGAACAAAACCTGGCAAGCCTACCGCTATTGGTTGCAGCAATTTCAAGCCTATACCAAGAGCAAAGACGTCCGCTTGCTGAATATGGACGATGTGAAAGATTTTTTGAGCCATCTGGCTATGAACAAGCAGGTCGCCGCTTCCAGTCAGAATCAAGCCTTCAATGCGCTGCTGTTCTTGTTCAAGCATGTATTACAAAAGGAGTTCACTAAGGTCGAGGGTGTGGTGCGGGCCAAACGTCGCCCTTACATTCCGGTGGTGTTGTCGCGACCGGAAGTCGATCGGATTATCGGTTTGTTGGAGCCGCCTTATGATTTGGTCGCCAAGCTGTTGTACGGTTGCGGCCTGCGCCTGTTCGAGTGTCTGAAACTGCGGGTGCAGGATTTGAATTTTGACCTGCAAGTGTTGACCGTGCATGACGGCAAAGGCCTGAAGGATAGAACACTGCCTATGCCGGCCCTGTTAACGAGCGAATTGGCGGCACAGGTTGAAAGCGTTGCTGTTCTGCATGAACAGGATTTGGCGGCGAACACCGCCGGTGTTTTCTTGCCCAAGGCACTGGATGGCAAATATAAAAACGCCGCCAAAGAATTTGCCTGGCAATGGTTGTTCCCGGCAAAGTCGCTCACCCTGGTTCCCTCCACTGAAGAGTATCGGCGCTGGCATTTGCACGAGTCTCATGTGCAACAAGCCCTAAAACTTGCGGTGCGCAGAAGCCGAATTGCCAAACGTGCATCGGCGCATACGTTTCGCCACAGCTTTGCCAGTCATCTGCTGCAAGCCAACGTCGATATTCGCACCATTCAAGAATTATTGGGTCACAGCGATTTGCGCACGACCATGATCTACACGCATACCTTGCCCAGTCGTACCATCAAGGACGCAAAAAGCCCGTTGGATTTGTGATGCAAAACCATCGGCCGTTTGCCGTCATTTCGCAATGAAAGTCCTGTGGCGGCTTTTGGCCGATAACGAGCATTACTCCCGACCAACTTTTGCAGATGGCGGCTCGTCGCGTACATTAATAATTCAACCAAATTTTGCTCAAAACGGCGAAGTTCAGAAATGGCAATCGGCCTGATTTCAAACCCTAAAATGCGTATAGCCAAGGGTTTAAAACGAATTGACCACCGTTGGGCGCGCCGCTTTGCGTCTAATAGACTAACTTAGGGGAGTAAGCCATACGCCACGCAACTTTCAATTAGAGCGCCGGCGGCGTGGTGCATTAGAACAAATCGAGACCATACAGACGTCGCTTACGCTGTCGCCAATCGGTATCTTGGGTGCCTCGCCGGTAACGACAGCTTTATCGAGCGCTTGCCGCTTGCAGCTTGGTTAGAGCATCGGCGATACGTTGTGCGTCCAGGGCCGGATCCACGTCGTCTTCGACCAGGCGGATCACCAGGTCGGGATCGAGTAAAAAGGTTCTGCGTTTTGCCATAGTCAATACCGGCATTTTGACGCCGTAGACGTCGGTGACTTGCGCGTCCGGGTCGGACAGCAGCGGAAAGTTCAAGCGGTGCTCGCGGTGAAAGCGTTGCAGGTCGGCGACCGCGTCGGTGCTAATGCCGTAGACTTCGGCGTTTTTTTGCCGGATCGCGTCTATCGCATCGCGAAATGCACAAGCTTGGGTAGTGCAACCAGGGGTGCCGGCTTTCGGGTAAAAATACAGCACGGTCCAGCCGTTGCCGCGCCGATTGGCCAAGTTGAACTCGCCGCCGTCGTGCTGGGCGAGCCGGAACAGCGGAGCCGGGCTGCCTACGTTCGCGGTCTGAGCCCAACTCGGCGATGCGAAAGGCAGCCAGACCAATAACAGCGGTAGACGTTTCAATAATTTCGAGGCAGTGCGCATAACAACTCGGGGGATTTTTCGCTAGTCGGTTACGCTATGCTAAACCCGGCGAGGGTCGGCAGTAAACCCGTTTGCGGATTCGGGCGGGTTGTTGCGGCAAAGTCCGCTTGCGGCCGTAAACTGCGATAATTCTTAAGCTTGGTATTGCCTGACGTCGCTACGGCAAGGTTAAAACGGGTCGGCAAGCGAAGGCGACAAGTCGGCCGAGAACGATCAAAAAGCGGTTGCGACGCGGGGTAGGTTGGCGCGGCAGCTTGGCAGAATTTGCATTGCTTGGGTGGCTGTGGTAGAAAATTTCGCGCAGACGGAATTTCAACTGCTGCACCAAACCGTTCGGCCGGTCGAAGTTGCACGCATGAACGGTCGAGCATTAGAGGCTGATAATAACTAAAAAAACCAGGAGATTTAGATGAAAAAAGTTCTATTGACTTTGGCTACGCTGGCCGTAGCGACCGTTGTTCCAAGTTTATCCATCGCCGGCGCAGCGGATACCTGCAAAGGCTGTCACAACGGCTCAGTCGCGCCTGCAGTGGATGCGCTGAAAGCAAAATTCAAAACTGCCGACGAGTTGGTAGCTGGTGCGAAAAGTTCGCAAAATCCGATGATGAAGCCGATGCAGGCCGACGAAGCCAAATTGAAAGCGGCAGCGGCAGAACTCTTCAAATAAGGCGACCGTTCGAGTTTGGCCGAAACGGAATTTGAATCGATATTTAACGGATTGTAAAAACACCGCATGCCGTGCAGCCGATGTTTCGGGGCGGTATTTTTCTTAAGCAGGTTACTCTGAATCCTGTATTTCAGCCCGAAATGTATGCCTTTGTGCATTTCGGGCATTCTAGTCCCGCCAGTGTTTACGGTATGGCTAGTCATCGCGACATTGCGACGCTCAGCCCTGTCTAATTTTTCCTTGAACGATGGTAACGTTGTGGGCGTTTGCCGCTGTCTAGCGGATGTGCTTTCCGATTGCTTACGTTCCGCTTCCGTTCGGGTTTGCTCTACACCACCGATAACCGGTCCGGTTCAAACCCAAAAATAAAGGGCAGGTTTGGTCTTGGCAGCAAATTGCTCCTTGTGATTGGTTCGGCCACGGTATAATGCCGGTTTATTTTTTTCAGTTTTCGAAAAACCATGGCGCAATACATCTTTTCGATGAACCGGGTCGGCAAAGTCGTGCCGCCCAAAAAATACATTTTGAAGGACATTTCGTTGTCGTTTTTTCCCGGCGCCAAGATCGGCGTGTTGGGTCTGAACGGGTCCGGTAAATCCACGTTGCTGCGCATCATGGCCGGGGTGGACAAGGAGATAGAAGGCGAAGCCGTGCCGCTGAAAGGCATCAATATCGGCTATTTACCGCAAGAACCCGAGTTGGATCCGACTAAAAACGTGCGCGGCATCATCGAAGAATCGGTCCAGCACGTCAAAGATGCGCTGGCGCAGTTGGATGCGGTGTATGCCGCTTATGCCGACCCCGACGCCGACTTCGATAAATTGGCGGCGGAACAGGCCAAGCTGGAAGACATTATCAACGCATGCGACGGCCATAATTTGGATAGGCAGTTGGAGATTGCCGCCGATGCCTTGCGCTTGCCGGATTGGGACGCCGACGTGAGTAAGTTGTCGGGTGGCGAAAAGCGCCGGGTAGCTTTGTGCCGCTTGTTGTTGTCCAAGCCGGACATGTTGTTGCTGGACGAACCGACCAACCATCTGGACGCCGAATCGGTGGCCTGGCTGGAGCGGTTTTTGCACGATTACACCGGCACCGTGGTGGCGGTGACCCACGATCGCTACTTCTTGGACAACGTCGCCGGCTGGATTTTGGAATTGGACCGCGGCATGGGTATTCCTTGGGAGGGCAATTACTCGTCCTGGCTGGAGCAGAAAGAAAAACGCCTGGAATTAGAGGAAAAGCAGGAGAGTTCGCGGCAAAAAGCCATGAAAGCCGAGTTGGAATGGGTGCGTTCCAATCCGAAAGGCCGGCATGCCAAGAGTAAAGCCCGTCTGGCTCGTTTCGAAGAATTGTCTTCGGTCGAAGTGCAAAAACGCAACGAGACCCAGGAAATTTATATTCCGCCCGGTCCGCGGCTGGGCGATGTGGTGATCGAGGCCGACAACGTCAGCAAAGGTTTCGGCGACAGGCTGTTGATCAACAATTTGAGCTTCAAGTTGCCGCCCGGCGGTATCGTCGGCATCATCGGCCCGAACGGCGCCGGTAAAACCACCTTGTTTCGGATGATGGCCGGTTTCGAACAGCCGGATTCGGGTACTTTTACCATGGGACAAACGGTACAGCTGTCTTATGTCGAGCAGTTCCGCGACAATATGGATAACAACAAAACCGTCTGGGAAGAAATTTCCGATGGTTTGGACATGATTACGGTCGGTAAATATGAAACACCGTCCCGCGCTTATTGCGGCCGTTTCAACTTTAAAGGGCCGGACCAGCAAAAACGTATCGGCGATCTGTCCGGCGGCGAGCGCAACCGGGTGCATTTGGCAAAGCTGCTCAAAAGCGGCGGCAACGTGCTGCTGCTAGACGAGCCGACCAACGATTTGGACGTGGAAACCTTGCGTGCGCTGGAAGAAGCCTTGCTGGCGTTTCCGGGGTGCGCGGTGGTGATCTCGCACGACCGTTGGTTTTTAGACCGGGTTGCCACTCACATGCTGGCTTTTGAAGGCGATAGCGAAGTCGTCTGGTTCGAAGGCAATTACGCCGATTACGAAGCTGATCGGCATCGCCGCTTAGGCATCGATGCCGATACGCCGCATCGAATCAAGTACAAAAAAATAAGTTAACACGCGGTTTTGCCGGGTTAACGGCGTTGGTTTCTATCCGCCGTCAAGTCGGCGGCGTTGCCTAACGGAAAGGCTTAATTATTGCGGCTTAGCTTTGAGGTTATCCGGTTATGTTTTCGCAATTCCGGCTTCGCCGCCGGCTATTGTCTGTCAAATGTTGGGGCTGCGAATTTTTTTTCGTGGCTCTTGGAACTTGAAAAGCTTGTAATTCGTCCCAAACTTACCCTTGAGTCCGGGTGGAAAACCCTAGTGCCCGTTATGTTGAAATCCATGCTTAGAGCGGGTAATGTATGCCCGCAAGAACAATAATAAGGAGAAATAGGATGTCGAAAGCACAGAATTTGCAGGATAGTTTTTTGAATGCGCTTAGAAAAGAGCATACCCCTGTATCTATCTTCCTGGTCAACGGCATTAAGCTGCAAGGCCGGGTCGATTCTTTCGATCAATATGTCGTAATGTTGAAAAACACTGTCAATCAAATGGTCTATAAACACGCCATTTCGACCATCGTGCCGAGTAAAAACGTGACCATGCACCGCGATAGCGATGCAGGGGACGAACAACACTAAGAGGTTTATTGTTTGTTCGAACGTCCCGATGCGGGTGAACGAGCCATACTTGTTCACCTGAATTTGCAAGTCGGACAAGAAGATCTCGACGAGCTGAAAGAACTTACCAAATCGGCGGGCGCTCAGCCTATTCATACCGTTTGCGGCAGCAGGCACCGGCCAGACCCGAAATATTTTGTCGGCCTCGGTAAGCTGGATGAAATAAAAGCCGCAGTGGCTGAACATCAGGCCGATATCATTATCGTCAACCACCCGCTGTCGCCCAGCCAGGAACGTAATTTGGAAAAAGCCCTGGAAACCCGGGTGGTGGATAGGAATGGCTTGATTTTGGACATTTTTGCCCAACGCGCGCAAACTTTCGAAGGTAAGTTGCAGGTGGAATTGGCCCAGCTCAAGCATTTATCGACCCGCCTGATACGTGGCTGGACGCACTTGGAGAGGCAAAAGGGCGGTATCGGTCTGCGTGGTCCGGGTGAGACCCAGCTGGAGACCGACCGGCGTTTGCTAGGGGTCAGGATCAAGCAGATACAGCAGCGCTTGCAAAAAGTGGAGAAACAACGCCACCAGGGGCGCAGCAAACGAAAAAAAGCCGAAATTCCCACGGTTTCCCTGGTCGGCTATACCAACGCCGGCAAATCCACGTTGTTCAATACACTGACAGGCGCCGGCATTTACGCCGCCGACCAATTGTTTGCGACGCTGGACCCGACGTTGCGGCATTTGCCGATAGACCAAAATGCCGAGGTTATTTTGGCCGATACGGTCGGTTTTATTCGGCATTTGCCGCACGAGTTGGTTGCCGCGTTTCGGTCCACGTTGCAGGAGGCCAGCGAGGCGGATCTGTTGTTGCACGTGATCGATGCCGATGCTCCGGACCGCGAGGATACGATTCTGGAAGTCAACCGTGTACTGCAAGACATCGGTGCCGGCTCGATCGCCCAGTTAAGAATTTACAACAAGATCGATTTGCTGGAAGAGGTAGCGCCACGCATCGATTTTGATGCAAACGGCCGGCCGGTAGCAGTCTGGATCAGTGCACAAACCGGTCTAGGGGTGGATTTGTTGCTGCAAGCCTTGAAACAATGTTTTTGCGACAGCAAAGTGATACGCAAATGTTTTTTGCCGGCCAGTCAGGCCGGTTTGAAAGCCAAATGGTTCGGCCAAGTGCGTTTTTTAGAAGAAAAAATCGACGATTTTGGCGCATGCGAACTGACGATAGAAATCGACAAGAAAAATTTAGGCTTGTTGAAAGACGTGCGCGCCGAAGAAGTGTTGGCCTTGCCGGGCTGAGGCGGCGCGGCGCCGGCGGCTTACCGGATACGATAATTTAAGTTAGAATGGTCCGCTTTAGCGCGATGCAAGCCGGTTGATTTCGATTGCAATGCCTTCAGCGTTGGTTTTACAGTCCAATTGGAGTGTTCATATGTCTTGGAATGAGCCTGGCGGCGATAAGAATGACCCGTGGAGCGGTCGGAACGACCGGAATAACCCTCCCGATTTAGATGAAGTCGTTCGTTCACTGCAGGAAAAGTTGGGAAAAATCTTCGGCGGCGGTTCGGGCGGTGGCCGTTCCGGCGGAGGCTCTTCCATGGCCGGTTTGGGCTATCTGGCTATCGGCGCAGTAGTGCTATGGGGAGTCAGCGGTTGGTATACCGTGGACGAGGGCACTCGCGGGGTCGTCACCCGCTTTGGCGCTTACGTGGAAACCACTACGCCCGGTCTGAATTGGCATATACCCGCCCCGATTGAGCAAGTTCAGGTGATTAACGTCGAACAGCAACGTTTTATCGAAGTGGGTTACCGTTCAGGTAGCGGCCAGGCCATGGGATCGGTACCGAAAGAAGCGATGATGTTGACCAAAGACGAAAACATCGTCGATGTGCGGCTGGCGGTGCAATATCAAGTTAAAGACGCCAAGGATTATGCGTTCAATGTGTTGGATCCGAATTCGACTCTTAAACAGGTGACCGAAAGCGTGGAACGCGGCGTGATCGGTGCCAGTAACATGGACTTCGTGCTGACCGAAGGGCGTAGCGAAATCGTATCCGCTATCAAAGCGGAAATTCAAGCAGTCATGGATGCCTATCGGACCGGTATTTTGGTGACCAGTGTCAACTTGCAGGATGCCCAGCCGCCGGAGCAGGTTCAAGGTGCGTTCGAGGATGCGATCCGAGCTCGTGAAGACAAACAGCGTTTGATCAACGAGGCGGAAGCTTATTCCAACGATGTGCTGCCTAAGGCGCGCGGCGCGGCGTCTCGTATCGTGCAAGAGGCGGAAGGCTACAAGGAAAAAGTTAGTGCACAGGCCAATGGGGATGTCAGTCGTTTTACCCAGTTGTTGACGGAGTATAAAAAAGCCCCGGCAGTGACTAAACAGCGGATGTATCTCGAGGCGATGGAGACGGTATTGAATCGTGCCAGCAGCGTGTTGGTCGACGTCAAAGACGGTAATAACATTATGTATTTGCCGCTGGATAAAGTCGTTGGCAATTCCCCCGCTCCGGCTGTCGAAGCGGTAGCCTTACCCGAGCAATCTACATCGCCGGGTAGCCAGCCTATTCAAAAATATGAAAGCGATATCCGCGCATCAGCGCGGGAACGCGACGTGAGGGGGCGCTAATAATATGGGCAATAAATTAGTCGTTGCGGTCGGTGCAACCATCATAGTGTTGTTGATGTCGGTATTCTCCGTTGCCGAAACCGAAAGAGTCATCAAATTCCGTTTGGGTGAAATTGTCGGAGCTGACTACGCACCGGGTTTGCATTTCAAATGGCCTTTGATTAACAACGTTAAAAAGTTCGACGCACGTATCCTAACCATGGATTCCACGCCGGAACGGTTTTTAACCATGGAAAAGAAAAACGTTCTCGTGGACTCTTTCGTCAAATGGCGTATTGGGGATGTAAAGACCTTTTATACTACAGTCGGCGGCGATGTAGGTCAGGCGAATATTCGTCTTGATCAAATGATGAAAGATGCTGCCCGGAGCGAGTTTAGCAAAAGAGAAATCAAACAACTGGTTTCCACCGATAGGAGCGCGATCAGGGAGGCGTTGATAACCAATTTATCGCCGCATGCGGCTAAATTAGGCATCAGTATTGTGGATGTGCAAGTCAAGCGTATCGATTTACCGAATGAAGTCAGCAGTTCGGTATATCAAAGGATGGAGGCGGAAAGAGCGAGAGTCGCGCGCGAGTTTCGCTCGCAAGGATCCGAGGCTGCTGAGCGCATCCGTGCGGATGCGGATAAGCAGCGTGAGATCATTCTAGCCAATGCCTACCGGGATTCCGAGGTGCTGCGGGGTGAGGGTGATGCCAAGGCCGCTGAGATTTTTGCAAAGGCCTACGGAGAAGACAGCGAGTTTTATGCGTTTTATCGTAGCATGATTGCTTATAAACAAAGCTTGGGCAAGTCCGGTAATATCATGGTATTGGAGCCGGACTCCGATTTCTTCAAATTTTTCAGGCATCCGAAATAACTTAGGTGTTTAAAAACGCCGCAGAAAACGCTCCGCCGGTCGGGGCGTTTTCTGCGCTTGGAATAACGAAAATGCAAAAAAAAAATTCCTGGTTATTGCCGGAAGGCATCTCGGAGATGTTGCCGGCACAGGCTGCGCACGTAGAACGCTTGCGCAGGGACTTGCTGGATACTTTCGAACGCTGGGGCTACCAACTAGTAGTGCCGCCGTTCGTCGATTATTTGGAGTCCTTGCTGATAGGCTCGGGCTCGGATTTGGATCTGCAAACCTTCAAATTGACCGACCAATTGAGCGGTGAACTGTTGGGGGTAAGGGCCGATATGACCCCGCAAGTGGCGCGTATCGATGCGCATAATTTGAAGCATGCTTGGCCCACCCGTTTGTGCTATGCCGGCACGGTGTTGCATACCGTAGGTGATCCGTTGGAAAAAACCCGCAGTCCGATGCAAATCGGTGCCGAGTTATACGGCCACGCCGGAATCGAAAGCGACTACGAAGTCGTGCAACTGATGCTGGAAATGTTGGCCATCAGCGGTGCGCAACACGTCCATTTGGATTTAGGCCATGTAGGTATTTACCGGGCTTTGGTGCAACTGGCCGGATTGGATGCAACCCAGGAAGCCGAATTGTTCGACGTCTTGCAACGCAAGGCCCGCACCGAGCTGAGCGAGTTGTTGAACGGTTTCGCCATTGCCGCCGAATTGAAAGCCTTGTTCGAAGCCTTGACCAAGCTGAACGGCGACGTGCAGGTGCTGGACAAGGCTGGACGTTTGCTCGATCTCGCCGATGCCGGCATCGATCAAGCCTTAGGCGAACTGCAAGCTGTCGCCGATAAATTGCAACGCGATTATCCATCTCTTGCCGTCAGTTTCGATTTGGCGGAATTGCGCGGTTACCATTATCACACCGGTGTTGTATTTGCGGCATTTGTTCCCGGTATGGGTAGGGAAATCGCCCGTGGCGGCCGTTACGACAATATCGGCGCGGTGTTCGGCAGGGCCCGGGCTGCAACCGGGTTTAGCGCGGATTTGAAAACCTTGGCGGGTTTGCTGGAACCGCAAGTCTCGATAGGCGGCCGTCAGTCCGTGCTGGCGCCGGCCGACGACGATGCCGATTTGGCGGTGCTGGTGCGCGATTTGCGGGCCGAGGGTACTAAGGTGATCCGCTATTTGCCGGGTCAGACCGGAAGTGCCGAGCAGCTGGGGTGTAACGCAATTCTGGAAAAACAGGATGGCCGCTGGGTCGTCAAGCCATTAAGTTAGGGTTGAAAAAATATATGGGAAAAAATGTAGTTGTCATCGGCACGCAGTGGGGTGACGAAGGTAAGGGTAAATTGGTCGATTTATTGACCGAGCAAGCCTCCGCGGTCGTGCGTTTCCAAGGCGGACACAACGCCGGTCACACCTTGGTGATCAACGGCGAAAAAACCGTTTTGCACCTGATTCCTTCCGGCGTGTTGCGCGACAAGGTGCAATGCCTGATCGGCAACGGGGTGGTTTTGTGCCCGCAGGCCTTGATCAAGGAAATCGAATTGCTGGAAAAATCCGGCGTACCGCTACGTAACCGCTTGAAAATCAGTGAAGCTTGCGCGTTGATTCTGCCTATTCACGTGGCGATAGACCAAGCGCGGGAAAAAGCCCGCGGCAGCAAAGCGATCGGTACCACCGGACGCGGCATCGGTCCCGCATATGAAGACAAAGTGGCGCGCCGCGGCCTGCGTGCCGGCGACCTGCTCAAACCGCAGGAGTTCGCGCAGCGCTTGAAAGAACTGGTCGAATACCATAACTTCATGTTGGTCAATTATTACCAAGCCGAAGCGTTGGATTATCAGCAAATGCTGGATACCTTGCTGGCACTGGGCGAACAGATCATTCCGATGCTGGCGGATGTAGCAGAGGAACTGTATATTCACCAGCAACAGGAACACAACATCTTGTTCGAAGGGGCGCAGGGGGCTTTGTTGGATATAGACCATGGCACCTATCCGTATGTGACATCGTCCAATACTACCGCAGGCGGAGCCGCAACCGGCAGCGGCGTAGGGCCTTTGGCTATCGATTATGTGCTGGGTATTACCAAAGCTTATTCGACCCGAGTCGGCAACGGGCCGTTTCCGTCGGAATTGCACGATAGTTACGGCGAGCATTTGGGGACTAAAGGTCACGAATTCGGCGCTACCACCGGCCGTAAGCGTCGCTGCGGCTGGTTCGACGCCGTGTCCATGCGTAAATCCGCGCAGTTGAACAGTTTGAGCGGCATTTGTCTGACCAAACTGGACGTGCTGGACGGCCTGGATAAAATCGGCATTTGCACCGCCTACAAGATCGACGGTAGGCTGACCGAAACTGCGCCCTTGGGTGCCGATCAGTATGCGGTGTGCGAGCCGGTGGTCGAGGAAATGCCGGGTTGGAACGACAGCACCGCCGGCGTTACCCGCTTCGAAGACTTGCCGGAAAACGCCAGAGCGTATATCGCCCGCATCGAAGCTCTGGTCGGGGTAAAAGTGACGATTTTGTCTACCGGTCCGGACAGGAACGAAACCATTATTTTGGAAAGTCCGTTCGGTTAGGCACTGATATGCAAACAAAGTCGCCGCGGCTGAGCTTTGGCGGCGCTCACAAAAAAGCCGGCTAGCCCTAAAGCAGCCGGCTTTTTTACGCTTGGCTAGGCCCCCGACCTAGCTTTGCAAGGCTTTCAACAAGGATTGCAGCCTGTCGTTGGCGTCGCCGAACAGCATGCGGGTGTTTTCGTGCACGAACAAGGGGTTGCCGACTCCGGCGTAACCGGAAGCCATGCTGCGTTTCATGACGATGGTTGTCGCGCTTTTCCAGCATTCCAGCACCGGCATGCCGGCAATCGGGCTATTCGGGTCGTCCAGCGCGGACGGGTTGACGATGTCGTTGGCGCCAATCACGATGGAAACGTCGACTTCAGGAAAATCTTCGTTGATTTCGTCCATTTCGAACACGATGTCGTAGGGGACTTTGGCCTCCGCCAACAGCACGTTCATATGGCCGGGCATGCGTCCGGCCACGGGGTGGATGGCGAAACGAACTTTTTTACCCTTGGCGATTAGCAATTTGGTGATGTCGTTGACGGTGTGCTGCGCTTGCGCAACCGCCATGCCGTATCCCGGGATGATGACGATATCTTTGGAATCCAGTAGCAGTTGAGCGGTTTCTTCCGCTTCGATCGGGCTGACTTCGCCTTCCACTTCCGCCGCCGCGCCGCCGCTGGTGCCGAAACCGCCGGCGATCACGCTGAGAAAATGCCGGTTCATCGCTCTACACATGATATAGCTCAGAATCGCCCCGCTACTGCCGACCAGCGCGCCGGTCACGATCAGCAGGTCGTTGCTCAACATAAAACCCGTGGCGGCGGCGGCCCACCCGGAATAACTGTTCAACATCGATACCACGACCGGCATGTCGGCCCCGCCAATGGCCATGACCATGTGCACGCCGAACGCCAGCGCGATCAAGGTCATTAGGATTAATTGCCACCAGCCGCCGCCGTTTTCCGCGCTGCTGAGAAAACTGCCGCCCAACAGGAAGGCGACGGCGAACAAACCCAGGTTCAGCCAATGCCGGGCCGGTAACAACACCGGTTTGCCGTTGATTTTGCCGCACAGCTTGCCGAATGCGATGACCGAACCCGAGAAGGTCACGGCGCCTATGAAGATGCCGATGTAAATTTCCAGCTCGTGTATGGTTTTTTCTACGCCTTCCAGTGTGGAGCTATGGTCCAGAAAATTGCTGAAGCCTACCAGCACTGCCGCCATCCCTACCAGGCTATGCATTAACGCGACCAATTCCGGCATCTGCGTCATTTCCACCTTGGCGGCGGCTCGGGAGCCGATAAAACCGCCTATCGCCAAGGCGATAATCAGAAGGGTGTAGGCCGTGACTTTATCGCTGAGTATCGTGGCCAGGATGGCGATGGCCATGCCGGCCATGCCCAGGTAGTTGCCGCGGCGGGCGGTCTCTTGGTTGCTCAGGCCGCTAAGGCTCAAGATGAATAAAATGGATGCCGCGATATACGACATCGTTACCAAACCTTGTGACATGCGTTTCTCCCCTTACTTTCGGAACATTTCCAACATGCGGCGGGTGACCAAAAAGCCCCCGGCGATGTTGATGGCGGCGATCAAGACTGCGACCGCGGACAAAATCGTGACCAGCCAATTATCCGGCGTGGAGATTTGCACCAGGGCGCCTATGACGATAATGCCGCTGATGGCGTTGGTGACGCTCATCAAAGGGGTGTGCAACGAGGCGGTTACGTTCCAGATGACTTGATAACCGACGAAGCACGCCAGCACGAACACGGTAAAGTGTTCCAGGAACGAGGTGGGGGCTACCGAACCGACCCCGAACAAGGCCGCGCCGGCCAATAGAAAGGGTAGCCATTGCTTGAGCGGGTCCGGCACGATTTGCCGCTTGGCGACGACTTCCGCTACCGCGGGCGATTCGGTCAGCGGTTTATGGCCGGCGCTGAGTTTGGGCGGCGGCGGCGGCCAAGTGATGGCGCCTTCCTTGATCACGGTAGCGCCGCGGATGACCTCGTCTTCCATGTCGACCAGCAAATTGCCGTCCTTTTGGGGGCACAAGTCGGTCAGCAAATGCCTGAGATTGGTGGCATAGAGTTGGCTGGCCTGATTGGC
This sequence comes from Methylomonas sp. HYX-M1, assembly GCF_040741385.1. NCBI lineage: Bacteria > Pseudomonadati > Pseudomonadota > Gammaproteobacteria > Methylococcales > Methylococcaceae > Methylomonas > Methylomonas sp. HYX-M1. The sequence continues at coordinate 3,569,096 of NZ_CP160405.1, read as the reverse complement.
CATGCGGCTGGGCAGATTGGTGTAGCCGATGATGGTAACGTCGTGTTTGACCACGACTTGATCTTTTTCGGTCAACGCACAGTTGCCGCCCTGCTCGGCGGCCAAGTCCACGATGACGCTGCCCGGTTTCATGGATTTGACCATGCCGGCGGTAATCAGCTCCGGCGCGGGCTTGCCCGGGATCAAGGCGGTGGTGATGATGATATCCACTTCCATGGCTTGGCGGGCGAATAAAGCCATTTCGGCTTCGATGAATTCCTTGGACATGGTTTTGGCGTAACCGCCGCTGCCGGAGCCGTCCTCTTCGAAGTCCAGCATCAAAAACTCGGCGTCCATACTTTCGATTTGTTCTTTGACTTCCGGTCGGGTATCGAAAGCCCTAACGATGGCACCCATGCTGCGCGCCGCGCCTATTGCGGCCAAACCTGCGACGCCGGCGCCTATCACCAATACCTTAGCCGGCGGCACTTTGCCGGCTGCGGTAATCTGGCCGGTGAAAAAGCGGCCGAAATGTTGCGCGGCTTCGATCACGGCCCGGTAGCCGGCGATATTGGCCATGGAACTGAGCGCGTCCATTTTTTGGGCCCGGGACATGCGCGGCACGCTGTCCATGGCCAACACGGTGGCTTTTTTATCGGCCAGCTTTTTCATCAGCTGTTCGTTTTGCGCCGGCCAAATGAAGCTGATCAAATGCTGGCCCGGCTTGATCAGGCTGACTTCGTCCAAGGCCAATTCCGGATGGCTTTCCGGCGCTCTGACTTTCATGACAATGTCCGCTTGTTTCCAGACCGATTTGGCGTCCGGCAAGATTTCGACGCCGATCTCTCGATAGGCTTCGTCGTTGATGTCGGCGGATGATCCGGCACCGGATTCCAGGCAAATCTGGAAGCCGAGTTTGATGATTTTTTCCGCGGCTTCGGGAGTGATGGCGACGCGTTTTTCACCCTCGCGTATCTCTTTGGGTACGCCGATTTTCATAATAGCTCCTTTGTTGTAATGAAAGCGAAACGGTATGCTTTGCAGTGTTGTTGGGGCCTTACTGTGTCCGAGAATAGGGGATTGGCTGGCGAATATCAATCGTTTTTAAAACCGCAAAAATTGTAGACTAGAATCCTTGCGGACATTTGCATAAGGGAATTTATGAAATTCTTAGGCGGCGACGACAGTAAATCAATCAGACGTGTAGTGGTCGAACGTTTGAAAAGTGCGGGTTGCACAATCGTCCAACGCGGCAAACGGCCGAACGCCGCGTTGTACCTAGCGAAGCAAAACGGCCGGAATCGAGTGGAGATTGGCGATGCACTACCGTGCTAAAGATTTTATAAAGGTGCGCGACGGGCTGTTGTTCGCCGTCGTCGCCGATGGTTTGGAGCACGGCAGAATTTTGTGCTTTTTAAGATATGCGTTGCAAGCCGGTTGTTGGCGCAAGCTGGCTAGCGATTCGGCCAACGGTTTGCTGGCGTATAGCCATCCCGAGTTTTTGTTTCACTCGGCGCGGCTGGACGCCGATCTGCATGCGGTGGCCGAGCACGAGGTGCAGCAGCATTTTCGCCCGCAAACCGTATTGCAAGACCTGCTGCAAGCGGAATCCAACGATCCCGCGGTGCGCGATTTGCAGGGCTTGTGCCGGTTGTTGCAGGGTAACGGGTTGGATTTGGCCGGTTTCGGGATAACCGGTTCGTTGCTGGTCGGCATGCAAAACCGTCAATCCGACATTGATTTGGTTTGTTACCACCGCGAGCAGTTTCACCGGGCCAGACAGGTCGTACAAGCCGCAATTGCCGCCAACCATTGCCAGGATTTGAGTCGCGAGGATTGGCTGGCCAGTTATCAACGCCGCGCTTGCGATTTCGGATTCGACGAATACGTCTGGCACGAACAGCGCAAATACAACAAAGCCATGTTCAATCGACGCAAATTCGACTTGTCTTTATTGAACGATGCGGCCGAATCCGCACAAGTTTTCCGAAAAATCGGTCCGGTGAAAATTCGCGCCAAGGTGATCGACGATTCCTTAGGTTTCGATTATCCCGGACAATTGCAGCTCGATCATCCGGAAATTGGCGCAGTGGTGAGCTTTACCGCGACCTACCTGGGTCAAGCGAAGGTTGGCGAAATGATAGAAGCGGCAGGTTTGTTGGAGGAAGATAGGTCGGGTCGGCGGCGCGTCGTGGTCGGTTCCAACCGGGAAGCGTTAGGTGAATATATCAGGGTGTTGCGCTAAGCCGCCGGTCAAGGCTGTCATTTTGGATATGGACGGCTTGGTGCTGGATAGCGAAACCGGCTATTTCGCCGCTTGGCGCGCGGCGGCGGCAGCGATGGGGTTCGAGATGAGTGCGGCGTTTGCCCGGTCGTTTTCCGGTACGGCCGGCGCGGATTTTCCGGGCAAGTTGCGCCGCCAATTCGGCCAGGATTTCGATACCGACGGTTTTTTCGCGCGTAGCGCCACCATCTGGCAGCGTAAGGTGCAGCGCGAAGGTATCGCGGTGAAGCCGGGGTTAGACGCGCTGTTGAACCACTTGCGTGCCATGGCCTTACCGTTCGGGTTGGCGACCAATAGCCGCCGAGACGACGCTTTGCGTTGTTTGCGTTTGGCGGGCTTGGAGGACGTGTTTAGCGAAATCGTTAGCCGGGACGACGTGGAACGTCCCAAGCCGGCCGCCGACATTTATGTGCTAACCGCCCGACGCCTGGGCATGAGACCTGCCGACTGCTTAGTGCTGGAAGATTCGCCGGTTGGGGTGAGGGCGGCGGTTGCGGCCGGTTGCCGTTGCCTATTCATTCCTTCCTGTTTACCGGCCGATTTGTCGGCAGTTCAGGCTGCGGACGGCACTTGCCGGGACTTGAGGCAAGCGATTGAATTTATCCCGGGACGCGAGTCGGCTTCGTTATAATAAATCCCTTATCGTTTAGGGGAATGAGCTTGTGAAGCCGCACCATCAAAAAGTGACTGTGATTGCGCCGGCGCGCCTACATATGGGGTTTATCGATTTAAGCGGCGCGTTGGGCAGGCATTTCGGCAGCATCGGTATGGCGTTGGAGCAAATTCATACCCGGGTAGAAGTTTCTTACGCCGAAACGCTTACGGTAAACGGTTTGTGTGCCGACCGGGTGGCGAAAGCCTTGAGCCGTTTGTGTCGGCGTTTGCAGTTACCCGAGTCCTTGCGGGTGGATGTCATCGCCGCAATTCCCGAACACATCGGCTTGGGCTCGGGCACGCAATTGTCGTTAGCGCTGGGCGCTGCGCTGAACGCCTTTTACGCATTGAATCTCAGCGTGCGCGACATCGCGCATTTGACCGAGCGCGGCGCGCGCTCGGGGATAGGCATAGGTGCGTTCGAAGCCGGCGGCTTGGTGGTGGACGGCGGCAGAGGGCCCGATACCGTGACGCCGCCGATTTTGGCGCAAATCGCAGTGCCGGAGAGTTGGCGTTTTATTCTGGTATTCGACACGCGCGGACAGGGTTTGCACGGCGAACAAGAGGTGTCGGCGTTCCGGAAGTTGCCGCCGTTTCCGCGCCGGGAGGCCGAGCGTTTGGCGTATTTGCTGTTGATGCAAGCCATGCCGGCTATCGCAGAGCGGAATTTGACTGCGTTCGGCGAAGTCATAACCGAGTTGCAAAATTCGGTGGGCCGGCATTTCGCGCCGGTACAAGGCGGCGTGTTTGCCAGTCGCGAAGTCGCGCAAACCATGGCCTGGCTGCAAGCGCAAGGCGCGGTGGCTATCGGGCAAACTTCGTGGGGGCCTACCGGATTTTGCGCGCTTCCCGATCCGCAACGCGCCGCGCATTTGCTAAGCGAGTTGCAGCGGCACTTTGCGTCGCACTATTTAGAATTTCAAGTGGTGTCCGCACGCAACAGCGGCGCCGACATTATTCGCCACTAATATCGGATATTTTGTGCTCGACCGCATCGCTCAAGCCCTGATTGTCGGACCAGCTAACCTTTACGAGAGCGCCGGATTCGACCCGCTGTAGCCTAAAGCAGAAATAGGGGTCGCGCGACAGGCTGGGGCCTAAATGGGCTTGCATGACCGTTTGGCCGTTTAGTTCCAGCGATAATGTTTGAATGAAGTGGGCAGGTATCAGTTTGCCCTCGCTATCGCGGTTGCGGCCGTTCTCCATCGGATGGCGAATCAATACCTTGATTTCCAGATAATCCGCAAAACGCTGGCTTCTGATTTTTGTAGAGCTTGTCATCATCCGCTTCCGCAACCGCCTTGTACGACTGTCACCCACTTTCTTGTCTGTAACCAATTTTTACCTTGACGGGCGATTACCCGCAGGTAACCGCTTTCCGCCATTTTCACGCGGGCGGTGACGAAAGGCAGTAGATTGGGCGATAGATCGAATTGCGCCGCCAAAGGGGTCGGATTGTTTTCCACCCAGACGTAGAGTTTGTCGATCCCGCTCAGCGTACTGTCTATCGTCAGCGGAACGACTGCGCCGTTTTCCGCGATTTCGGGTAAGGAAATCTGCAAACCATCGCTTTCGGTTATCGCCTGGCCGTCGAATAAGGCAGCGAAGGCGGAAGCGAAATCCGTGCTGCGAAAATCGTCCGTTCGCCAAGCGCCGGCCCGTGCCGGTTCAATGCCCAATGTTTCTAAGAGTGCAGCCGTAAAGATCCGGAGGCCGTGTAATAAAAAGTTTCTGCGCCGCATCAATAACCCTGGTTTTCTTGATTCATATCAAATTTAATCGACCGGCCTTTGATAACTTAAGCGCCGTTGATTGATCAACGCCATTTCACAAAAACAACAGGAAGGTAACAATGAACCAAGCACAAGAAAAAGACAATTTCGTTTTGTACGTAGTGTTGGCCGGCGCCGTTGCTGCAGGTGCCGTATACATGGTGAAAAGCTCCGAGCACGACAAATATGCCTCAGCCGCGGCCGCAATCGCCGAAGATTCCAGCAATTCCGCCTACCGTAACGACGTGTTGCACGCCGCCGGCAACAAACGCTAAGCGCGGTAAGCTTACCCTTTAAGAAATTAGCTTCTCTCTGGTTTCAGCGTACTGTTCGATCGAAAAGGGCGTGATTGACGGACATCGAACATGAGCTGATGGCCTTCCGGTGACCCCAGCGGAAGGCCTTTTTTCTGCGCGTTGCCGCATGAAAGCGGCGATGTAAAACCGCTCAAACGGGTAGGACGGCTATGGCTTTCAGCAATTCTGTCGCTTTGGTCATGCCAATTTGCAAATTCTTTTCGATTTCCGCCATGGTAATTTCGCCGTCGCCCAGGCCCGCCGCCCAGTTCGCCACGACCGAAATATTGGCGTAAGCCATGTCCAATTCGCGCGCTAGCGCGGCTTCCGGCATGCCGGTCATGCCGACTAAATCGCAACCGTCTTGCGCCATCCGCTTGATTTCCGCACGGGTTTCCAGCCTTGGCCCCTGCGTGCAGCCGTAAGTGCCGAAGCGGCAGATTTCCAGGCCGGCGTTATCGGCGGCCTGAATAATGCGATTGCGCAACGCCGGGGTATAGGGATCGGTAAAATCGATGTGGGTTACGTGCTCGAGGTTATCGGCGAAAAAACTATGCTCGCGGCCGTAGGTATAGTCGATCAGCTGCTCCGGCACCGCGATTTGCGCCGGTTGCATGTGTTCGCCGATGCCGCCTACCGCGGCTACGCCGATGACGTCGGTAACCCCCAATTGCTTAAGGCCCCAAATATTGGCTCGGTAGTTGATTTTATGCGGCGGTATTCGGTGCGGATTACCGTGCCGGGCCAGAAAGATCAGTTGCGTGCCGTTTATATCCCCGAACAGGTACTCGGCCGACGGCGAGCCGAAGGGCGTATGTAACGTTTGCCGACCTATGATGCGCAATTCCTCTAGTTGGGTTAGCCCGGTACCGCCGATTATCGCCAATGTCATATCGTGTCCTTGCAAGCGTAAATGCCTGCGGCGTTTCTGAGATAGCCTTTGTAGTCCATGCCGTAGCCGAACAAATAGTGGTTAGCAACGCTGATGCCGACGAAATCGGCTTGTATGGGTTTGGCTTGCTCTAGCTGCTTTTCCAGCAACACGGCGCTGAACACCTCCGCCGCGCCTTGCTGTTTGCACCAAGCGACGATGGCGGCTAGGGTGTGGCCTTCATCCAGAATGTCGTCTACCACTAACACAGTGCGGCCTGCGACCGGGCTGGTGGGAGTGAACAGCCAGTGAATTTCGTCGCCGCCTTGGGTGTTGTTGCGGTAACGGCTGGCGTGAATGCTGTCCAGGGTTAACGGAAAGTCCAAACGGGGCAGTAGCTTACCGGTAGCGATAATACCGCCGTTGATGACACATAAGACCAAAGGATTGCTGGCCGACAATCGGGAACCGATGGCTGCCGCCATGGCGTCCAATGCGGCTTCCACTTCCCGTTGGTCGTGCAACAACAGCGCGTTGTGTTTGACTTGTTCGATTTCGCTAAGCATGGGCATCGGAAAAACGTTGGATTTGGCGGACGGCGTCTTGAGCCGGCGTACAGTGGGATAATTCTTGGTAGACATATTGCGGGCGGCCGCGCATCGCCAGCAATCTGCGTTCCCGGTCCGCAGAACGGCTGATGGGTAAGTTTTCCAAGACCTGTTCCGCCGCGCCGGGATTGTTGCAGACCAAGAGCATGTCGCAACCGGCGCGTTGTGCCGACAACGCCCGATCCAAAAAGCCGCCGGCCGCCGCCGCGCCTTCCATGCTGAGGTCGTCGCTGAAGATGGCGCCGTCGAAACCGAGCTCGCCGCGCAAGATGCGTTGCAGCCAAATTTCGGAAAATCCGGCCGGTTGCGCGTCGATTTCCGGATACACCACGTGCGCCGGCATGACGGCTTGCAAGCCTTGCTGTATCAAACATTGAAACGGCAGCAGGTCGCGTGTGCGAATGTCCGCCAACGGGCGGTTATCCACCGGCAGGGCTACATGCGAGTCGGCGGCTACCGCGCCGTGGCCGGGAAAGTGTTTTCCGGTACCCGCCATGCCCGCCAAACGCATGCCTTGCAAAAATAAACCGGCTAATTCCGTGGCTTGCTCGGCGGATTGAGAAAACGCGCGGTCGCCGATGATTTCGCTGACGCCGCAATCGACGTCCAACACCGGCGCGAAGCTAAAATCCACTCCCACCGATAATACTTCGGTGGCCATCAACCAGCCGGCGGTTTCGGCCAATTCCGGTTGGGCGGCGTAGCTAGCTGCCGCCGGCAGCCGGGTGAAGCCGCTGCGAAAGCGTTGCACCCGCCCGCCTTCCTGGTCGACGGCGATTAGCAACTGTCCGTTGCGCGCATCCCGAATCGCCCGGACCAAGGCTTGGATTTGTTCGGGATTATCGTAATTGCGGGCAAACAGGATAATCGCGCCGGTGTTCGGATGGGCGATCTTTTCTTTGTCCAATGCAGATAATTCCAGGCCTTCCAGGTCTATCATGACCGGCCCGATCGGCTCTGCTCTCATGAGATAAAAATCGAAATTGGCATATACTGGGGGCTTGCTAAAGCTAACATTATATGAGGAATCGCTATGCGAAACGTGTTTTTGTTGATTGCCTTGTTGCTGGTGCCGGTCTGCGGTTTCGGCAACGAGGAAAAAGCGGAACCAGCCGGACCTGTGATCGAATACGTGGAAATGTCGCCCAAATTTACCGTCAATTTGGCGGAACCGAAGAAATATTTGCTGTTGACCGTGCAATTGCTGGTGGAAGGCGCCGAAAATGTCGAAAAAATCAAAAAACATCAACCGATGTTGCGGCACGAAATGATCATGATGCTTAGCGGCATGAAGGTAGAGGACTTGCAAACCATGGAGCAACGCGAGGCCTTGCGGTTGAAGGTCAAAACGCTGGTGGCCGACAGTTTGGCCAAAATCGAAAACAGCGACGGCTTTAGAGACGTATTTTTCTCCGATTTTTTAGTCAACTGACGGTCTTGCCTGTTGTTTGCCGCTCGGTAGCATAGACGCTTGGGCCGCCGGCGCCGGCGAAATGGGCGAACGGCAGGCCGCTGTTTTCGGGTGCTTCGGTAATGCGGCGAATCTCAAAACATCAATTAGGCATCGGTTCGATGGCGATGCCGTCGGCCGACAAGCTCAGGCTGTATTGACCTTGCAGCAAACCCTGCAATTCTTGACCGGCCATCTTGTAACGCCAGCCTTGCAGCAACGGGCAGTCTTCCTCGCCGAACAATAATTGTTCGAGTTCCTTGCGGGTGGCCAGGATCACCGGATTCAACTGGTTTTCTTCGGCGCGGATGCGAACCACGGCGGACAGTACATCGATGATGGCTTCGTGCTGCTGGGTCTTTTTACCGGGCTTGTCCTTGTCTTTCAATGGTTTGGGAGGACGTTGCCGGGCTTGTTCTATCAATTCGCACAATACTTTGCCGTATCGGTTGACGCTACGTTCGTTGATGTTGCGTATCTTGCTTAAATCCGCCAAGGTCACAGGCTGTAGTTTCGCCAATTCCAGCAGCATGTCGTCGGGAAACAACCAGTTGCGCGGCTTGTTTTCGGTTTGTGCGCTCTGTTCCCGCCATTCGCTCAAGGTTTGCAACACCGACAGTTGCCGACCGGTGAGTTTGTTCTTACCGCGTATTTTTAGCCAAGCGTTTTCCGGCGGTAGTTGGTAATGATCCGGGTTGTTCAATAGCTCGAAATCGCTGTCCAGCCAACCTGAGCGTCCCAATGCCTGCAGTTGGTCGCGCATCACTGTATAGATTTTGCATAAATACGTCACGTCGTCGGCGGCGTACTGCAATTGCTCGGGGCTTAGCGGTCTCTCCGACCAGTCGGTGCGGGTGTGCGCTTTATTCAAGTTGACGTTCAAAAAACTGGAAACCAACATCGCGTAACCGGGATTTTCTTGAAAACCCAGTAGAGGCGCGGCGATTTGAGTGTCGAAAATCGGGCCGGGTATTTTGCCGGTGATTTGAAAAAAAATTTCCAGGTCCTGGCGGCAGGAATGCAGCACTTTGACGATGTCCGGCCGGTAAATGACGTCGAATAAGGCGGACAGGTCGGATACGGCCAGCGGGTCTACGCAAGCCACCCATCCGGGCGTGGCGATTTGCAGTAAACAAAACTTCGGGTAATAGGTTTTTTCCCTTAGAAATTCAGTGTCGAGTGCAATCCAGGGTTCGGAAGCGATACGGGTGCAAAGGTCGGGTAGCTGTTCGGGGCGGTCTATAAATTGAATGGTCATATTGCCGGATAGTGATGGTGCTTGATTATTTTTAAACCGTTATTTTAGCGCGCCGGCTTTTATCGGCGGGAGAATATCGAAGCGGAGCCACCATGAACCGGGAAAAAATCCTTTTTATCCAAGGCGAATTTCTAAAGCTGGGGGAGCGACTTAACATGTTCGGTCCATTTATTCGGGGGGAAAATCATGAAAACTGTGCTATTCGGCATGCTGCCATGGCTTGCCGCGTTACCGCTAGGTGCGCAAGCGCTGGAAAAATCGGAACGCGGTGCAGAGGTATTGGACGACATCGAAGTGGTGGCGGTGTCGCCGATACAATCCGGCGGGGTCAATATCAATAAAATTCCGGCTCACCTGCAGACTGCAAACGCAGAGGAATTGCAGCAGGCTCAGGCCTTATCCCTGGCCGATTACCTGAATCGTTATTTGGGTAGCGTCAATGTCAACGACGCTCAAAACAATCCCTTGCAGCCGGACGTGCAGTTTCGCGGATTCAGCGCATCGCCGCTGATGGGTTTGCCGCAGGGCTTGGCGGTTTACGTGAACGGGATTCGTTTCAACGAACCTTTCGGCGACATGATCCATTGGGACTTGCTGCCGCCGGGAGCCATAGACAACATGGCTTTACTGCCTTCGGCCAATCCGGCTTTCGGTCTGAACGCTTTAGGCGGTGCGTTGAGCGTAAAGACCAAAACCGGATTTTCCGCACCTAAACACAGTCTGGAGGTACAGGGCGGCTCTTGGGACAGGCACAGCGAAGAGCTTAGCAGCGGCTGGAACAACGGTACCTGGGGCTACTTTGTGGATTTCAACAATTTCTCCGAGGCCGGCTGGCGCGACCATTCGCGTAGCGACGCCAAACGCGGATTCGGCACACTGAGTTGGCGCGGAGCCGAATCGAGTTTGAATTTGTCGCTGGCAGGCAGTGAAAACGCGTTGCGCGGTAACGGTACCGTGCCGGAGGAACTGCTGGCTTTCGGACGCGATAAGGTGTTCACCCATCCCGATCTGACCCGCAACCGGCTGTTTTTGGTGTCGCTGGACGGCGATACCTGGCTGAACGAACGTAACCAGTTGTCCGGGGTGGCTTATTACCGGCGCAACCGCATCTCCACTTATAACGGCGACGGCAGCGAACTGGAGACTTGCAGCCAGGGTGGCAGCGATTACGTGTGCGAGGAGGAAGACGGTGTATTGGAGCCTGTGGAGCGGTTGGGCGGCGGCTTGATCGCCGCCGACGAAGCGTTGCAAAGCGGTACCATCAATACTTCGGAAGCTACCCAGCAATCCTTCGGATTTTCCTTGCAAAACGCCTTTCATCAGCCGATTTTCGGCCGGGACAACCAGTTGGTGGTCGGTGCGAGTTACGATCACAGCACGACGCATTACCGCGCCGATACCGAACTAGGCCTGCTGACCGCGGATCGCGGCGTGGCCGGCGGCGGGGTGTATCTGGACGAGTCGCACGTCCGCTTGAATACCGAAAACAATATGTACGGGATATTTCTGACCGACACATATGCGGTGACTGATAAGTTGGATGTCACGGTATCCGGGCGTTACAACATCGTACACGCTGAATTGAAAGACCAATACGGTAGTGACTTGGCCGGCGCGCACAGTTTCAACCGGATTAATCCGGCGGCAGGCTTGACTTATGCCTTCATGCCGGAGCTGACCTTTTACGGCAACTACAGCGAATCGTCGCGGGTGCCGACCCCGATGGAACTGAGCTGCGCCAATCCCGAGGCACCGTGTAAACTGCCTAACGCCTTCGTTTCCGATCCGCCGTTGAAGCAAGTGGTTGCCAATACCTGGGAAAGCGGGTTTCGCGGACGCTTGGCGCAGCTGGCGCCAGGCCCGGTCGATTGGAATGCCGGATTCTTTCATATCATTAACAACGACGACATCGTGTTTCAAAGCGACGCCGGGGTGAATACCCGGGGCTATTTCACCAATGTCGGAAAAATCCAGCGGCAAGGGGTGGAAGCGGGCTTGTCCGGCTTGTTTTACCAGCGTTGGCGCTGGTCGGCCAATTACAGCTTTATCGACGCGACCTATCAGTCGCCTTTTTTGAGTCTGAGTCCCGCCAATCCTAATGCGGTCGATGGGAAAATTCAGGTGCATCCGGGCGATAAAATTCCCGGTATACCGGCGCATCAATTCAAATTCAGTACCGACGTCGACATAGTGCCGCAATGGACGCTGGGCTTCGATATGAATTACAACAGCGGCCAATATTTGCGTGGCGACGAGGCAAACTTGACCGCAAAACTGCCGGCTTTCGTAATCTTTAATTTGCGTAGCGAATACCGCTTTAACGAACACGTAGCCTTGTTCGGCCGAGTGACGAATTTGTTCGATAGGCGTTACGCCAATTTCGGTGCCTGGGCGGAAACCGGCGAGGTATTGGAAAGTTTCGGCATCGACGAGAAAAACAGCCGTTTCGTCGGCGTTGGGGCACCGCGCGCGGCCTGGATAGGCATACGTTTTACCTTGTGACCGTATGGCTGATTAGGCGTTCGGCCTAACGATCAGGGGCGTAATTTTTCGGCATTATTCAGTGCGAAGCACAAATCCCCTCTCCTGATGGGGGGATAAACCGTTTTTCCGGGTAACCGCTGAATAGTTACCCGTTTTTCAAGTATTAAGCGGTCTTGCCTTCGCGGAATCGTTTGCGGTTGGAACGGACCCGTTTGATATTCAGGCGGTGTTCGCCTATGGTCGCCTCGCTCAGCAATTGAAAAATGTCGGCGGGCATGCCGTCCGGCAAGTCGACCAAGGTGTAGGTATCGCGGATGTCCAGATAGTTGATGCGTTTCCTATCGACCCCGGATTCTTCGACCAACACCGTTAACAAAGCTTCTTTGTTGACGTGATGCAGGCTGCCGACGTCCAGACGGTAGCGCACGTTTTTGAAAGCAGGCGAGGTTTTGGCCGCCGCGGGCTGTGGCGCCGGTTCTTTGCTGCGGTGCGGTAACAGCCTGGGAAAGCAGATATGCAGCAATGCGGCGGCGCAGTCCAGCGGTTCTATACCCAATTCGTCTTGTAAGCGTTGTACGAAATCGCGTTGCGCACCGAGCTTTTCCTGTTTAAGCGTCTGTTGCAGACGTTTTTTCAACTTGTCGGGTTTGAGCGTCGTCGCGCGCATAGGGCTTGCACCTTGTTACAATTTGTCGGCGTCGATTTCGACGTAAGCCTCGTCGCGCAAGCGGCGTAGCCATAATTCGGTTTCTTCTTCTATTTTGCGTTTGCGAATTTCGTCGCGCACCTTATCCTTGCGGAATTGATCGCTGTCGTCTTGGCTTTCCCGGCCCAATACTTGAATGATGTGCCAGCCGAATTGGGTTTGCACCGGAGCGCTGATGTGGTTGATCTCCAGTTTGTTCATGGCTTCTTCGAACGGTGGAACCAAGGCGCCGGGACTGACCCAATCCAACGAGCCGCCGTTGATGGCCGAACCCTTGTCGTCCGAATGGGCGCGCGCCAATGCGGCAAAGTCGTCGCCGTCTTCTATGCGCTGTCTCAGAGCGTGTAAACGTTTTTGGGCTTCCGCGTCGTCGACCAGTTCGTTGGTTTTAACCAGGATATGGCGGACTTTGGTTTTGGTGACGATGTGATGGGCGGAGCCTTCGGTCTCCAGCATTTTGATCACGTGAAAACCGCTGGGACTGCGGATGGGGTCGGAAACTTCGCCTTGGGTCATGCGCGGCACCAGATCGGCGAATAAGGTGGGAATTTGCCCCAGGTTGCGCCAGCCTAAGTCGCCACCCTTCAATGCGTTATCGTCGTTGGACTCGCTGATGGCGGTTTCGCGAAAATCGGCGCCTTGGCGCAAGTCGGCGACGATGCGCTCGGCTTTGTCGCGCGCTTTTTGTATCACGCCGGCGGAGGCGCCGGACGGAATCGAAATCAATATATGGCCCAGATGATATTGATTGTTTCCGCTGCCGGCCTTGTTCTGGGTTTCCATGTAATGGTTGAGTTCGGCATCGGTGACCTTGATGCGGCTGCCGATTTCCCGTCCGCGCAATTGATTGATGATGATTTCGTTGCGCAGATTGTCTTCGAAGGCTTTGTAATCCATGCCTTGCCGCGTCAGTTCTTGTTTGAAGTTTTCCACGGACATGTTGTTGCGCGCGGCGATGTCGCCCACCGAGCTTCTAAGCATTTCGTCGCTGACTTGTATCCCGGAACGCGCGGCCAATTGGCGCTGCAGTTTGTCGACGATCATGCGTTCCAGTACCTGTTTGCGCAGGACGTACTCGGGCGGCATGGTCACGTTGTTGCTGCTGAGCCGGCTGGCGACTGCCGCCACTTCCTGGTCAAGTTCCCGGCTCAGGATGACGTCGTCCTCGACGACCGCCACAATGCGGTCCAGGGTTTCCGCGCACGCCACGCCGCCGAGCGAAGCGGCGCAGGCTAATACAAAGCTGAAAAGCAGGATAATTCGGTTCATGTAGGGGGGTTAATCTTCGAAATAACTGGCCGGATGATAGCCGTTTAAGTTGCGTTGTAAAAACGCGTCGACGCTGTCGCCGAAGCTGGTCAGTCCTTTCAGCTCCAGTTGCACGAATACTGCGTTTTCCGGCTTGGCGTCCGGCGCCAGAATATCGCCGGTACGCGCGCCGTTGATGTAACGCCGGCCTATCAAGCGCAAACGCCAGCAGCAGGTTTCTTTTTCTATGCCGATAAAGCTTTCGGTGGTTTTATCGAAATTGAACGAATATTGCCAGCGACCCAAACCGTACCAGCCGGCCGCTAACGGCCAGCGGAACGACATGTCGGTTTGCGAGATGGTGGTTTGCGACAAGGTGGATTGGTCGTTGGGCGTGTTTCTCCGGTAGCGGTAGCCGAGGTCCAGAATCTGATCCGGTTGGTTGCGGTATTTCAGCATGGCTAAACCGCGCGCGATGCCGTTGGCTTCAGGGTCCCATTGCGCGCCGGTCGTATAAGAAAGATTTCGGGTCAGCTGGCCGGCCAACTCGCCGACGAAATTGGAGGTGCTGCTGGTTTGTACCGGAATGCCGGGCAGATTGACCGTTCTATCCTGAAAGTACAGGATTTGCCCGACGCTGATTTTCAAGGGCTCCAAGCCGGTGGCGGAGTCGATGAAGCGCGATGAGGCGGCCAGGGTGATTTGGTTGGCGTCTTGAATCCTGTCCAAACCGCTGAAACTGTTTTCCCGGAACAAGCTGTAGTAGTTGGTATCGTAGGCCGCCGTATCGAAAATCGGAATATCGCTTTGGTCTTTACGCGGGATATATAAATAGAAAGCCCGCGGTTCGAAAGTGTGCACGTAGCTGGAGTTGCCGATGAGCATGTCCCGTTCGAAGTTAACCCCGCTATCGACCGAGAAGATCGGTAGGGTGCGGCTGACGCTGTCGGGTTGACTGGCGTTGGTTTGATTGCTGAGCGAATACTGGGTGTATTGGCCGGTAATTTTCGGGATGAAGAAGCCGGCACTGGTTTCCAGCGGCAGGCTGAGGGAGGGTGCGATATTAAACCGTTGGCCGTTGATCAAGTCGTTATGAAAGAAGTGGCTGTATTGGTTGTGCAGCGCGATGGTAACCGGCAGGTTTTCGAAATCGTGATCGTAGTTCAGCGATACCCTGGGCAGGATGTCGTAGGGTACTCCGGTATTGGCGATGGTTTTATCGACGGATTGATAATGCTGGATACCGGTGGCGAACGACAAATCGGAACGGTCGTAGTTTAAAAATGCGGTACTGGTTAAAAACCGGTTGGTCTGGAAACCTAAGGCATTGTTCAAGTCGTTGAAATATTCCTTATCCGATACGTAGTTCAGGTTGGTGTGCGAGCTCAAGTGTGGCGTGAATTGGGTAACGTCCCTAAAGGTCGCCGAATAGCGGCTTTTGTCTTTGATTTGGTCGTGCGGCAGGATTTCGGTGCCGAGGTAGCCGTACGAGGTTTCGGTCAAGTAGCGGAATTTGTTGCGCAACATCTGGCCGCGTTTCTCCATGAAGCGCGGGGTAATGGTATCGTCGATATTCGGCGCGATATTCAGATAAACCGGCGCGGAAAAGTCGAAACCGTTACGTTGGGTAGTCGCCCAGGTAGGCGCGAGCAGGCCGGTGGTGCGGCGGCCGTCGGTCGGAAACGAGATGTAGGGCGTGTACAACACAGGTACGCCTTTGAATTCCAGCCAGGCGTTTTTAGCCGAGCCTTTGCCGGTTTCGCGGTTGATTTTAATCCGCGAGGCATGGGCTATCCAGTCTTGGTTGCCGGGCGGGCAACTGGTGAAGGTCGCCTCGTTGTAGCGCGATAGGGCTGCGCTGTCCCGGTACATGGTCTGCGCCGAACCGCGCAACGGTGCTTCGGCGACAATGAACTGGGCGTTGCGCATGCGCGCTTCGTCTTTGTTGAGGCTGAGCGAAACGGTATCGCTGGCGATAGCCAACGCGTTTTCGCTATAGACGATATTGCCTTGGGCGTCCAAGGTTTGCGCTACCGTGTCGTAACTGGCTTTATCGGCGAGCAAGTGTTGGTCCGCCCGTTTCAAATCGACGTTGCCGGCAAAGTTGAGTATCTCGCCGTCGAACACTTCGGAGGAGTCGGCTATTACGTCGGTGCTGGCATTTTCCCTGTCCGCCGAAGTTTGCATGGTCGCTTGGTTTTTCTTGGCCGACCAATTGCCGCAGTTGAGCCAAGGGTCTACTTGAAACTCGCCGCGCAAGGTTTGAAAAGCGCGCTCTTGTTCCAGGCTGTATGTGGGGTTAAACCAATAGGAAGCAGGTGTGGTATCCGCCACGACCTGGGCTTCGCCTTTAGGATCTTGCCCCACTAAATTGCAATTCCAATTCGCATTTTCCTCGCCGCCTTTACAGGTCCAACCCGGGATTTGGCCGGCTTTGCTGGCAGCTTGCTTGGCCGGCGGCTTTTCTTCGACAACGGGTTTTTGTCGTTCGCCGATGCGGGCGTGCAGTTTTTTAGGCAGCGCCTGTTCAAGCGCCTGTTTGGGGCTGATGGGTGCCGCGGCGACCGGAGCGGCGGGTTCGGAACCGGGGGCTTCAGGTACTGCGTGAGAGCCGGGCGCTTGCGGCAGCGGTTTGGTTTCGGCGCTGTTTTGTGCCGGTGTCGGTTCGACTGGCCGCTGTTGCGCGCCGGCTGCATCCTTGCCCGGCTGCGGCGGTGCCTCGGGAGTGTCCTGGTTTAAACAGCTCCACTGGCCGTTGGGGCCTTGCTCGCAATTCCAGACGGCGTTGTTGGCGGCAATGGATAGTTCCGGGACAGACAACAATGCCAAATAAATCGGGTATAACCGTAGTGTCATATTGCGGTCGGCAGGGAATTAAGCGTAGCGGGATGGAAATCGAATAAAATATCCGGTCATTTTACCTTAGGTTGTCCCGCAATTCGTAACTATAGATGAACGTTCTTGTTTCCGACCGGCGCTTGGAGCTGTTGGTTTGTTGGTTGTCAGAGGATTTGAACTACCGGGTGCGGTCCATAGAAGCCGCATCCAGCGACGCAAGCTTCAGGCGTTATTTTCGCGTTCGGCACGAACGAGGGTGTCAGGTGGTCATGGATGCGCCTCCCGAGCGTGAAACCACCGAATCTTTCGTCCGGAATGCCGCGTTGTTAGGAAACGCCGGCATTCGGGTGCCGAAAATCTTTGCGCAGAATGCAGCGTTGGGTTTTTTGCTACTGGAAGATTTCGGTACCCGTTTGTATGCCGACGGTTTAAACGAAGCGTCGGCCGATGCTTTATACCTGCAGGCCATGGACAGCCTGTTTCGTTTGCAGAGCGAGGTGGACGTCGTGGCGACTCCTTTACCGGCTTACGACAAAGCCTTGTTGGAACGCGAATTGTCCATTTTTCGCGACTGGTTTCTACAGGAAACATTGGCGCTTGCCTGCCCGCAACCGGTTTGGCAGGCATTGCAAGCGCTGTTGATCGATTCCGCCTTGCAGCAACCTCGGGTATGCGTGCACCGGGATTATCACTCGCGCAATTTGATGATCGTGAAAGACGACGGGCCACCCGGCGTGTTGGATTTTCAAGACGCCGTGATCGGGCCGCTCACCTACGATTTGGTGTCTTTGCTGAAAGATTGCTATGTGCGTTGGCCGCAGGCGAGCGTCGAGCGTTGGCTGCGGCAGTACTTCGGCCGTTTGCTGGATGCAGGTATGGTCGACGACGATTTTCAACGGTTCAACCGGTGGTTCGACTGGATGGGCTTGCAGCGGCACTTGAAAGCGGTCGGCATATTTTCCCGCTTGCATTTGCGCGACGGCAAAGCCGGCTATCTGCAAGACATTCCGCGCACCTTGGGGTATATAGCCGATGTTTGCAGCGCCTATCCCGAACTGCAAGAATTTAACGCTTTTTTACAGCAAAGCGTGTTACCGGCTTACCGCACGACGCCATGAAAGCGATGATACTGGCCGCTGGACGCGGGGAACGCATGCGGGAACTGACCGAACTGACTCCCAAGCCCTTGCTCAAAGTGGGCGGAAAGGCCTTGATCGATTACGCGCTGGAGAACTTGGCGCGCGCCGGCTTCAGCGACATTGTGGTTAACCTGGCGTACCGGGGGGAGCAAATTCGCCACCATTGCGGGAATGGCGAGCCATGGGGCGTTTCCATCCGTTATTCCGACGAGGGTGCTACGGCGCTGGAAACCGCGGGCGGCATAAAATTCGCCCTGCCGTTGTTGGGCGATCAACCGTTTCTGGTCGTCAACGCCGACGTGATTTGCGACTATCCGCTCGCTCGTTTGCGGGATGTCACCCTGGGTGATGCGCATCTGGTGATGGTGGCCAATCCGCCGCATCATCCGGGCGGCGATTTCGGTCTGGGGGCCGACGGACAGTTATTCGAATCCGGGGCAGAGCGGTACACCTTCAGCGGCATCGGCGTTTATCATCCGCGTCTGTTCGACAGCATGCAATGCGGTTCGGCATTGAAATTGCGCCCGTTGCTCAGCGAAGCCATGCGGCGGCGGGCGGTCGGCGGCGAGGTTTTCGGCGGGCTGTGGCTGGATATAGGAACGCCGGAAAGATTGAGGGAGTTGGAGGGTACCGTGTTGTTGGCCCGGCAAACCGGGACTAATGCTGTTGCTGCGGATTAAAATTCGACAGGGCTTCCATCTGCGTCTTCGCCACGGCATGGCCTTGAGCCGCTGCCTTGGCTATCCACATCACCGCCAGGTTATCGTCCTGCGCCAAGCCGACGCCGCTTAAATGACATAGTCCTAGCCAATGCATGGCGTCCAGGCAATTCTGCTTGGCAGCTTGCTCCAGCCAATAAACCGCGCTTTTCGGTTTGTCGTGCGCTAAAAACAGCATGGCCAGATCGGTTTGCGCTTCGGCCTCGCCGCCGTCCGCACGCGTGATTAATTGGACAGTGTCGTCGCTTAGCGGGATGCAAACTGCGTGGCCTATGGATTTGAGTGAAATCAGGTTTTTGTTGCCGGCGACCGCCGCGCAGCTGATCGAGCCTTCGGCCAGGCGCCTGCGCAACGTGCGTTCGCTCCATTCGGTTAAAGTAATCGCCGCTTGGAGGCTGACGCAGGCAAGCATTTCGTCGTTGGGAGGATTTACCATAATTGGCAGGGTTTTTTGACCGGCAAAAATTGAGTGGCAGTCTTTCGGCTCGGGCAAACATAGTCCATTAGGCGAGTTTTCTCAAACCGGCATGGATGGCAATGCGAAATTTCAATCAAATGCCAATTTAATTATTTGAAAATCAATGCGTTGGATATATTTTGCTTTGCTTTGTTTGGGTTGGCATCGTTTCTGCTTTTAGTTAAATGAATTTTTAACCCGCACATCCTAGAAGAGGACAACACTATGAACACACCCGTCATGAAAAAAGTACAACAAGGTTTCACCCTGATCGAGTTAATGATCGTCGTCGCCATCATCGGCATTTTGGCAGCGGTGGCGATTCCGGCTTATCAAGACTATCTGGCCAGATCGCAAGCGGCTGAGGCGGCTTCGTTGTTGGGTGGCTTGAAAACAGGTATTGCTGAATATTATTCAACCAATGGCGCCATCCCTAACGTAGCAACCCAATCGCAATTCGGTGTCGCAGTTTTAAGCGGGAAGTATGTTGCGTCTGTCGCAAACAACGGTAGTGCGACTGTAACAGCTACTTTTAAACCAGCAGGCAGTGTTAACGCTAAATTGGGGGGTAAAACAATCACTATGACCTACGCTACGACAACAGGACAATTTTCATTTAGTTGCTCTAGCATCACAACCCAAGAAGTTTGGCCAAGTGTCTGTAAATAATTCTTCGAAAGCTTTATCTGAAAATCAACATAGTAGATTGAAGCCCCTGCTAATGCAGGGGTTTTTTTTGTGTTGCATAATTGGTCTTTATCTGGCTTTCAGTCAGCCCGGTTTATCCGGCGGTTTCATCCTTGACGATTGGCCAAATTTAACCGGCTTGGAACAAGCCAAAACCTCGCAGGGATTTTGGCACTACGTATTCGGCGGCGTGTCCAGCACCTTGGGGCGGCCGCTCAGTCTGTTTAGTTACGCCTTGCAGGCGCACGACTGGCCGGGCAATCCCTATCCCTTCAAGCTTGCAGGTATGGCGATACACATCGTCAACGCCTGTCTGGTTTTTGCGGTCTGTCTGTTAATCGGCAAGCTGCAGGACTGGCCGGTCCGACTCAGCGCGCAGTTTTCCATCGTCGTAACGGCGTTTTGGCTGTTTTTACCGCTCAATATCAGTAGCGTTTTTTATGTTGTGCAACGTATGACATTATTGTCGGCGTTGTTTTCCTGGCTGGGCGTGCTGGGGTTTTTGTGGGGAATTCAATCAAATAAGCGCTTGGGCGGGGTGGTGGCAACCTTTGCGATGGCTGTCGCTTACGGCTTAGGGATTTTAGCCAAGGAGAACGCTGTGCTGACCGGCTTGGAAGTCGCCGTACTGTATGCGTTTTTGCTGCGCGGCCGCTACGGCAGCAAGCGATGGGACGCCTGGATTGCGATGGTTTGCGTACTGCCGCCGGCGTTGGTGCTCGGCTATTTAAGCCTCAACATCGCCAACTACACCCGGGCGGAATTCACGCCCTGGCAGCGCATGCTCAGCGAAAGCCTGGTGCTGCAGGATTATCTGTTCAAAATTTTATGGCCTACTCCGGGCCGGTTAAACATTTTTAACGACGGGTTTCCCGCCTACAAATCGCTGGGCGATTCCTGGCTGGTGCTGGAGGCCAATGCGTTTTGGGTGGTTTTAAGTGCGGCGGCGTTGTGGTGGAGGAAAAAATACCGGTTCCTGGCATTCGGATTGTTTTGGTTTTTAGCCGGGCACGTGCTCGAATCCAGCATATTCGGGTTGGAGTTGTATTTCGAACACCGCAATTATTTACCGAGCGCCGGCTTGATAATCGGCCTAGTCGGCGAACTGTTTGCATGGCGCGCGCGGCGTGCGAATACCGCTAGCAATGCGTCCGACCGATTGACCTTGGCCGGTTTGGCGTCAATTGCCTTGTTCCACCTTGCGGTGTACGGGGCGGAGATAAACAGCTGGCGCAGTCCTGCCATTCAGGCCATGTCCGCCTTGGTGGAGCGGCCCGATTCCATTCGCGCTCACCAAGAAGCCGCGGCCTTCTTTGCCAATAGCGGCGATTACGCTAATTCGGCACTGATTCTCAACGCGATCGAAAAAAAATGGCCGGGCTTTCCGGGCACCTACAGCCAACTGTTGATGCTCGGTTGCGTGGACGATCATGTCATGCTGCCGGATAAAACTGGGTTGATTGCCCGGTTTAAATCCGGCGTGTTCGATCGCGGGACGCTGGATGCCTGGAATCAAATTCTCGATTTCAAAAAACAAGGCGCTTGTCGAAATTTGAGTTGGCAGGATTTTCAAGTCTATACCGACGCTATTACGCAGAATCAAAACTTCGCATTTCAGATGGAAGATTGGTTGGCGATGAAAAGCCTCGCGTTGGATGCCGAGGGCAAATTGATCGAAGCGGCGCATTGCTTGGATGCCATCGACGAAACGGCGGCAAGCTTGGATTTTTTATTGCTGAAAGCCAAGTTTTACGCGGTTTCCGGGCTGGCGCAGCAAAGTTTGGCGATTCTGGAGGGGATGCGCTCGAGGTCATCGGCCAACCTCAGGCAGTGGCTGCCCATTCGGGCCGAGGTCGAAAAAATGACCGAGCAACTGCGGTTTAAACTGAGCAAACCATAGTCTTAACTTTCGTCACGATTGCTTTCCTGACTCAGGCTAGCCTTGCCCGCAGGCACAGGAAAAGTCGAGTGGATAAGCGCGCATGTGGTGGACAATGTCTCCTTCGAGTCCAGCGTCATCATCCGTCTGCTTGTCAAAATCGGCGGCTTAAATCCGAGCCGCTATCCCGTTGATCCCTCATTGTAAGGTTTGTTACAAACCCCGACGATTAGTAGGCGTTTGTATTGTAGCTAATATGTCAATAACGCCTTAAGTTATTGATTTCAAGTTCTAATGCGAGTTGGCAAACGTTTTGCTTTTAAGGAATTAAAGGCAAATACCTACTCGTTTAGAGGTTGAAACATGCAAGCCATCACCCGCAGCATCATTATCGACGATACAACGTTACGCGACGGCGAGCAATCGGCAGGGGTGGTTTTTTCTCTCGACGAAAAACTCGAAATCGCCACACGCTTGGCGGGTTTGGGTGTGCCGGAGTTGGAAATCGGGATTCCGGCCATGGGCGAACAAGAGCGTGAGGAAATCAAAGCCATCGTCGGTTTGAATTTGCCGTGCAATTTGTTGGTTTGGTCCAGGATGCGTCAGGAGGATTTGGCCCATTGTTTGGATTTGGGCGTCGGTTCGGTCGATTTGTCCATTTCCGCATCCGATCAACACATCAAACATAAGCTCAAGCAAAGCCGCGAATGGGTGTTGAACACTATCGATTATTGCGTTAAAGCCGCTGTCGATGCCGGTTTGAACGTTTGCGTCGGGGCGGAAGACGCTTCCAGGGCCGACAGCGACTTTTTGGCGCAAATGGCCGAAGCCGCGCAACGGGCGGGTGCCAGCCGCATCCGTTTCGCCGATACCGTCGGAATCATGGAGCCGTTCGGCGTGCACGACGCGATTCGAAAATTGCGCGTCGCGACCGACATGGATATAGAAATGCACGCGCACGACGATTTGGGCTTGGCGACCGCCAACACCTTGGCGGCGGCACTGGCCGGTGCGACTCATGTCAATACCACGGTCAACGGACTCGGGGAACGCGCCGGTAATGCCGCTTTGGAAGAAGTCGTGGTCGGCCTGAAACAGTTATACGGTATCGATACCGGCGTGGATTTGCGGGACTTTCCCAGTTTGTCGGAACAAGTGGCCGCCGCGTCCGGCGATACCATCGGCAGCCGCAAGAGTTTAATCGGCCGGGACGTGTTTAGCCACGAAGCGGGTATCCACGTCGACGGCTTGCTGAAAGATCCCATCAATTATCAAGGGGTAGACCCGGCCGTGGTAGGCAGAAGCCATCAATTGGTGCTCGGTAAACATTCCGGTAGCCAGGGTGTGGTGCATGCCTATCGTCAACTCGGCATCCCGATCAACCGTTGGCAAGCAGGACGCTTGCTGCCTTTAATCCGTCAATTCGTTGCTACCCATAAACGGGCGCCGCAATCGACCGATCTAAGTCAATTCCTACTCAGTTTATAGTGAGGTGTCCGATGAACAGTCAACGTCAAAAGCAAAGCCTGAAATCCGAAGTCAAACTGGAAACCCTGCCCGGTTTGCCGCAGCAAGAACAGGACGATCGCTATCCTGGCAGTTTTTTTAAAGTTCCGGGGGTGCCGGCGCCGGGTAAAACCAAATGGAGCTTGGCAAAATGATGTTTTTCTCACCTCCTCGTAACCGCAAGGTTACTCTGTGGCAGGACTGGCGGGAGGACGTGGCTTGCGTGTTCGCCAGAGATCCCGCGGCACGCAATATCGTGGAAGTCTTGTTGGCGTATCCGGGAGTGCACGCGGTATTGCTGTACCGTATGACCAACCGCTTATGGCATGCGGACTGGAAATTGGCCGCGAGGTTATTGGCTGCCTTTGCCCGTTGGTTGACCAACGTCGACATTCATCCCGGCGCTACCATAGGCAAGCGTTTTTTCATCGACCACGGCGCCTGCGTGGTGATCGGCGAAACCGCGGAAATCGGCAACGACGTGACCTTGTATCACGGGGTAACGCTAGGCGGCACTACCTGGAACAAGGAAAAACGCCACCCTACCTTGGGCGACAATGTGTTGGTCGGGGCGGGTGCCAAAATCCTGGGCGCCATAACCCTGGGCAACAACGTGAGAGTCGGCGCCAACTCGGTAGTCATCAAAGACGTGCCGCCTTGTTGTACCGTCATCGGCATTCCGGGGCGGATCATTCAGCAAAAAGGCGTCAAGATCAAAGACCCGCGCGGTATCGATTTAGACCACCATTTGGTTCCGGATCCGGTAGGCAAGGCATTGACTTGTCTGGTGGAGCGGCTGGATAAGCTGGAAGCGGATCAAGAAAAATTGTTCCAAATCAGCGGAGAAAATTGCGGCGGCTGCGATGCGGAGACCGTCTGTCATGGGGAGGAAACGGTGGCTTTAGAGCAGATAGCGGGAAGACGATAATGGATTTACTGGATTTCGACCCACAGGATTTGTATTACGAGCAAGAAGACAGCCACGAGGTGCAAGAGCTGATCAAAGCCGCATCCGACGGCTACGCTAACGGCGAAGCGGAACTGCCGCTGCTGAAAGCCTATTTGCGGGCGCCGGAATCTTTTAACGTGTTGGTATCGCTCAATCGGTTTTATTACTACCAGCACCGGTTGGAGGAAGCGTTGATGATTTCGGAACGGGCTCTGCTGCTGGTTAGGCGCGGCTTGGATGTACCGGACGATTGGCGGCTGTTGAGCAAGGAGCACATTACGGCCGCGCCCGGCGAATTGTTGAGCCGGATACGTTTTTACCTGTTTACCCTGAAATCGATCGGTTTCTTGAACATGCGTCTGCACAATTTGGAATTGAGCCGCGGCATATTCGAAAAATTAGTGGCGCTGGACGACAAAGATCGGATAGGCGCTAGAGGTTTACTGGAGCTGGTGTTGCAAACGCAAGCCGTCGCCGCGGGATGAGTGGCAAGTAATCAAACTAAGGTGATGACATGCTAAAAGAAAAACCGGATATCTCTCTGCTTCCCGTCTTGCTGTTCGCATTGCTGGTCATGTATCTGCTGGCGAGCGACCCTAACATAATCGGCCCTTTTTAATGAGTTAGGAATGAAATAAGTCCTTTTTGCAACGGCGGGTTTACCCGTCCTTAACCCGAGGTAATTGCCATGATGAAGCATAAACCCGAACACGACCCGTTTTTAGCCCAGGCTTCCGTCATGCTGGTGCTGTTATTGGTGATGTACGCGCTGGGAGGCGACAGTGGCAACCTGGATCATCTAATTGCCGCGAGGTAACCCATGAGTTTTGAAGACGACATCGAAGAGCTGGAATCCGCAGAAGACTTTTTACTGTATTTCCAATTGCCTTACGATCAAACGGTAGTCCATGTAAACCGCTTGCACATCTTGCAACGTTTTCACGATTACTTGAGCCAAGGAGCGGAACAACTCCCGGAAGAAGAAGAGGCTAAACGGGAAGTCTACAAAAAGCTGCTAGCCAGGGCTTATCAAGACTTCGTGGAATCCGACGCCTTGACCGAGAAAGTCTTCAAGGTATTCAAAGACGTGGAACCTGCAACCGTATTTATCTCCCTAGGGGATATCAAAACATGATCGAAGAACGCTTTGACGAAGAACGTTTCGAATTTGGCGAAGCAGTTAGACTTACACGAAACGTTAGAAACGACGGTACCTATCCCGGTAAGGAAATCGGTGACCTGTTGATACGGCGCGGCAGTATCGGCCATGTGATTGAGGTAGGTACTTTTTTGCAAGATCAGGTGATATACACCGTACACTTTTTGAATCAAAACCGGATGGTCGGTTGCCGCGCCGAGGAATTGATTCCAGCCGATGCGCCCTGGAACCCGAGTCGTTTCGAATTTCGCGACAAGGTCGTGTGCTCCATCGATTTGGCGGTGAAAGGTGAAATCATTGTACATAAAGGTGCCGAGGGCGAAGTCTTGAAGATTTTGCGGGAAACCCAACCCTTGCAGTACCACATCCGTTTTCCGGGGCGTACCTTGCAAGTGCCGGAAAAAGTGTTGGAACCGGCCGACCCGGCTAATTTCAGAGAACCAGAGGATTAATATGAATCAGCACGTGAACGTTGCCGTCGAGCCCTATACTCTGCTGCGCGCTTCGTTGAGCTTATTCAAAAAGCCGCCAGCCGATTTGGAAGAAACGCAGTTGCATCAGGCAGAACGCCAAGCAAAAAGCGAATACGACATCGAAAACCGGGTGTTGAATTCGTCCGAGGCGGTTGGTGTCATCATCTCCGATCTAGAATTGAGTCGAGCATTTGACGAAATCAAAGGGCGTTTTGATAATGATGAAGCGTTTTTCAAGGCATTGAGCGCCAATAATTTAGACGAGGGCATGTTGAAATCCGCCTTGTCGCGACAATGTAAGGTTAACGCGATATTGGAAAAAGTCGGTTCGCGTGCGCCTAAAGTTAACGAGGTAGAAATCGGTATTTTCTACCACTCACATCCCGATAAATTTCGCCAGCCCGAACAACGGGTTGCTCGTCACATTCTGATCAGCATTAATCCGGATTATCCGGAAAATACGCGGGAAACGGCTAGGTCGCGTATGGAAGAAATCGAGGCGACTTTAAAGCGCAAACCGCATAAATTTGCCGAACTTGCCTTAAAAAATTCCGAATGCCCTACGGCTCTGAATGGCGGCGAATTGGGTACCATCGTGGCCGGGAAACTCTTTCCTGAGTTGGATGCCGCTTTGTTTGGGCTGAAAGAAAATCAAATCAGCGACATAGTCGAGACCGAAATCGGCTTCCATTTAATTCAATGTCAAAAAATCATTCACGCGGAAACGGTGTCTCTGAAAAAAGCGGCGCCTAAGATCAAACAATTGATGCAGGATCGCTCCCGCCGCAATTGCCAACGAACCTGGCTGGCGAGTTTGCCGGCCGGAAAACCGTAGCGATACGGTCTACTATTCAACCACGGTGGTTACGATCACCCTAATCTAAATGGTGACAGACATGGCGAAAGAATCTAAACATTGTTCGTTTTGCGGCATAGCTGCGTCGGCTTCCGTTCCGATGATCGCCGGTACCGAAGGCTACATTTGCGAGGCTTGCGTACAGTTAGCCAGCCAAGTGGTGTCGAGTTGGGGTAAAAAGAAAGAACTCAACGAGATGCAAACGACGTTGCCTAAGCCTTTAGAAATCAAAGCCATTCTGGATCAGTACGTGATTGGCCAAAATTTGGCCAAGGAAATTTTGTCGGTAGCGGTTTACAACCATTACAAACGCCTGAAGCATGAAAGCAGCAAAGCGGACGGTTTAGGCGAGGCCGATACCAACGTGGAAATCGGCAAATCCAATGTCCTGTTGATCGGGCCTTCGGGTACCGGTAAAACCTTGCTGGCCAGCACCTTGGCGAAAATTGTCGGGGTTCCTTTCACCGTGGCCGATGCTACCACCCTGACCCAGGCCGGTTACGTCGGTGACGACGTCGAAAATATTTTGGTTCGTTTGCTGGACGTCGCGGACGGGCAAATCAGCAAAGCCGAGTGGGGCATTGTATATATCGACGAAGTGGACAAAATCGCCCGCAGCCCGGAACAAGCATTCGGAACGCGCGACGTTTCCGGCGAAGGCGTGCAACAAGCCTTGTTGCGCCTGGTGGAAGGCTCGCACGTTAAAGTGCCGGCCAAAGGCCGGCGTAAGGATCATAGCGGCAGCGACACGGTGACGGTCGATACCCGCAACATCCTGTTCATTGCCGGCGGCGCATTCCCCGGTTTGGAAAAACACGTGGAAAAACGCTTGATGCCGCCAAAAACCGCGATTGGTTTTCATGCGGAAGTCAGTAATCCGGACGACAAACCGTCATTGGAAGCGATGTTGAACGCGACTCAGCCGGACGACTTGAAACGCTTCGGCCTGATTCCGGAATTTATCGGCCGTTTCCCGGTGTTGGCGCCGCTGGAGCCTTTGGACGTCGACGCCTTGATTCAAGTGTTGACCGAACCCAAAAACGCGCTGGTCAAGCAATATCAACAATTGTTCGCATTCGACGAGGTCGAGCTGGAGTTTACCCAAGACGCTTTAGTGGAAATCGCCGAAAAAGCCATCGCCCGCAACACCGGTGCCAGAGGCTTGCGCAGCATCATGGAAACCGTGTTGCGCCGCACCATGTTTGACGTACCGTCCAAAGAAAACGTTTCCCGCTGCATCGTCACCGCCGAAGTCGTCAAAGGCGAAGGCGAAATTCAGTTGGTCGAATGCGACACGCGGGAAGAACCGAAGCTGCAACGCTTGTCCGGCGGCGAATAAGCCTGCGCTTGCGACGGGTCGACTATCACTTTAAAGAGATTACATAATGAGCACCAAAGATAAAATCCTCAAACAGTTAGCCGAAAATCCGGTGATTATTTATATGAAAGGCGTTCCGTCCGCGCCGGAATGCGGATTTTCCGAAAAGGCCGTGAATATTTTGAACGCAACCAAAGTGCCGTTTACTTATGTGAACGTACTGCAAGCGCCGTTTATTCGGGAAAAACTGCCGTCGGTTTCCAAATGGCCTACGTTTCCCCAGCTATTTATCAAGGGAGAGTTAGTCGGCGGTGCGGACATTATCGAATCTATGAACAATGACGGCAGTTTATTGCCCATGTTGCAGGCGGCCATCGCGCCGGTGGCCGGCGCTGCCAATGTCATTACCCACTCTGAAGTGGAAAATTTGATACACGGCGACTATCCGGGGTCGACTATTATGATCGAGGGCGAAGGTTGCGACCTCAGCATCGTAGTGGTCAGCGAGATATTCGGCGGGCAATCCCTATTGAAACAGCAGCAAGGGGTTATGGCGACTTTGAGCGAACCTTTGGCGAGCGGCCGTTTGCATGCCGTGACCTTAAAAACATTCACCCCGGAACAGTGGCAGGCGCAGCAACCGGCGGAAAAACCAGCGCTATTACAAATTCAACTTTAATTTCTATCACAAGGAGCAAACATCCATGGCAAATGTAGGTATATTCTTCGGTACAGATACCGGCAACTCGCGTAAAGTCGCAAAACAAATCGCCAAAAAATTGGGCGTGGCCAAGCCCGAAAATATTAACAAAGCCAGTGTCGACGATCTATTGGCCTACGACGTACTGATTTTGGGTACCCCTACTTACGGCGACGGCGAATTGCCGGGCCTAACCGCCGGAACCTCGTCCGAAAGTTGGGAAGAATTCATGCCTAACCTGGACGGAGCGGATTTCTCCGGCAAAACGATTGCGCTTTACGGTTTGGGCGATCAGGAAGGTTATCCCGACAATTTTGTCGATGCCCTGGGCATGCTGTACGACAAATTCTCCGAATTGGGCGCCACCATGGTCGGTTTTACCAGCACGGACGGTTACACCTACAACAAGTCTAAAGCGGTTGTGGACGGTCAGTTCGTCGGCTTGGTGCTGGATGAAGATAATCAAAAAGAGCTTTCCGAGGACCGCTTGGCGGACTGGCTGACCGAACTCGAGCCCGTTTTGGCATAAAATGCGTATAGCCGCTGCCGGCGCTTTAGCCGAAAAAGCCTTTTTAACCGTCGATGTGGTGCTCAATAGCCGTTCGCCCGGGCAACAAGCCGTCAATGCGGTGATTTTTCGCTATCTCGGCAAAGTTTACGCGTACGTCAACCATTGCATGCACATGCACAGGCCGTTGAATTGCCAATCCGACGGGATTTTCGACGAAGAGCGCCGGTATTTGCGTTGTTCCATGCACGGGTTTTTATTTCATCCGGAAACCGGGGAATGTTTAAGTCCGGTGTGCGAGGGACAAAAGCTTAGGCCGCTTAAAGTGGCGGAAGAGCATGGAATGATAGTGTTTAAAGAAAAACGGCTTCAATTCGTCGACGGCCATCCCATCGGTCGAAATTTCGTTTGATCGAACGATGATAGAGGAAATCGCCACTGTTACCCGAATAGCCGGCGGTCAGGCCTGGATTAAAAGCCAAGCCAGCAGTGCCTGCGGCGGATGTGCCAAGCAATCCGCGTGCGCTACTGCAACGTTGAGCAAGCTGTTGCCGCAACGCGAATTTGCGGTGGACTGCGACTTGACCTTGCGGGTTGGCGATCAAGTGCGAGTTGCCATAGACGACTCGCACTTGATTTTAACGTCGATCATCCTGTATTTGATGCCGTTGCTGGCCATGTTCGGCGGAATCGCGCTGGCGCAGGTTTTGTTGCCGGTAGCCGTTGCCGATCAATGGCTGCCGGAAATAGCCTTGGCGGTGTTGCTTCTGACTTTTTGGGCCATTCATTTGTGCCAAGGAATATTGCTGTTGTATTTTTGTTTTCGTCCGCAAATCGTCGGCAGACTTTAAAGGTTTCCGATCTACACACAAACGTCATATTGCGTGACCAATCCCCCTGTCGATACCACAAATTCAGGAAAGCGGGAGCGACGCATGAGCCTACTTATTGATGCTTAGCCTCGCGGCATTCAGGTTCATAAAAAACGCCTCAGTTTGTAGGGTAGTATTTCTCTTAGCCTTGACTACTATTTAGGCCTGTGTTTCATCGGTTCAGCGAAGACCGTTGCATAATCGAGTTTTTGAACAGTCTTGGCTTGTTGGGCTTGGGAGAAAACGCGTCGATTTTTGCTCCCGGTGCTTACACGGAACGTTAACCGAGAGCAATTTTCATGAATAAATTCAAACTTTCTCACAAATTTCTGGGCTTGATCGTTTTGGCGGTGGTGATGTTTGCCATTCCCAGTGCGTCAGTCATCCTTTCCAGTACCCGGTCTATAGCCGACACCCACAGGGAAAAGCGGGGGGTCGAATATTTGCAAGCCACCATTAAATTATTGCAACTGGTGCAACAACACCGTGGCTTGAGTAGCGGGGTTTTGTCAGGAAATGACGGCTTAAGCGATAGTTGGCGGGCGAAACGTCGGCAGATCGATAGTCAAGTTACCGAAGTCGACGCGTTAGACCTGCGATTGTCTGACTTGGGCATGAGCCGGCAATGGCAACAATTGCGTCAAGCTTGGGAACAATTGGCCGGCAGTGTCGAGACTATGGATCCCAAAGCGAGTTTGACGCAACATACCGAGTGGATAAATACATTATTGCAGTTCAACCGCAAAGTGCTGGATGCCTCCGGACTCAGCCTGGATCCTGAAATTGACGGTTTCTATCTGAGTTCCGTTGCGGTGAGTCAATTGCCGGAAATGGCCGAGTTGCTCGGCGGATTGCGTGCCATGGGCACCAAGGTGCTGACTTCCAAGCAATTAGGGCCCGACGATGCAAACAAGGTTTATCATGCCACCAAGACGCTGGATGTGTATCAGGTACTGGTCGAGGAAAACCTGGGCAAAATTTCCATCGGCGATAAGACCATCTTTGCCGAAACGCAAAAAATGCTCGGAGAAGCGCATAAAGTGGCAAAGCTGATAGATGCCGAAATCGTCGTGGCCAAGATAATCGATTACTCGGCCAAAAGCTTTTTCGAGCAGATTACGGTCGTGGTGGATATGTATTTCAACGCTTCGGAATCGCTCAACAAGATGTTGCTGAATACCTTGGATGCGCGTATCGACAGAATACGCACTGACATTACCCTGCGGTTCGGCATGTTGCTGGTGCTATTCGGGGTGTTTTTATACCTGAGCTGGGTCACGGTCACCGGCGTACTCCGCCCAGTCAATGTCATGCTGGAAGGCTTAGGCAAACTGGGCAACGGCGAGATGCCGGTCCGAGACGGCAACGATTACGGTTTGGAATTCAATCAACTCAAAGAAAGTTTGAATGCCGCGGTTGCCAACGTGCAAGCCTTGATAGACGACGCCGGTATGCTGGCTGCAGCCGCGAAGGAAGGGCGCTTGGATGTGCGTGCGGACGCCGACAGGCATTTCGGCGATTACCGACAGATCGTGCGAGGTGTGAACGATACCCTGGACGCGGTGATTTTGCCGGTGAACGAGGCCATAGAGGTACTCTCCATGGTCGAACAAGGCGATCTGACCGGAACGGTGCAAGGCGACTATCAAGGCCGGTTGGCGGAGTTCAAGAACAGCGTTAACAACACCATAGGCAAGTTGTCCGCTACGATAGCGGAGGTTGTCAGCGCCACCGAGCAACTGGGCAATGCTGCCGAGCAAATCAACGCGACTTCGCAATCCCTGTCGCAAGCCTCCAGCGAACAAGCGGCGGGTGTGGAAGAAACCAGTGCCAGTATCGAGCAAATGGCAGCCAGCATCAATCAAAACGCCGATAACGCTAAACTGACCGATGCCATGGCGACCAAAGCGGCCAAGGAAGCCGAGGAGGGCGGCGAAGTGGTCAAACATACCGTCGAAGCGATGAAGCAAATCGTCGCCAAGATCGGCATCATCGACGACATTGCTTATCAAACCAATATGCTGGCGCTGAACGCCGCGATCGAAGCGGCTAGGGCGGGCAATCACGGGAAGGGTTTCGCGGTGGTTGCCGCCGAAGTGCGTAAGCTGGCGGAACGCAGCCAGATAGCTGCGCAGGAAATCGGCGAATTGGCCGAAACCAGCGTCGGAACCGCCGAATCCGCCGGAGAATTGTTAGCGGAAATCGTGCCTAGCATTGCCAAAACCTCGGATTTGGTACAGGAAATTAGCGCGGCTTCGCAGGAACAAGCGACAGGAGCCAGTCAAATCAATGCGGCGATGAATCAAATGAGTTACGTCACTCAGCAAAATGCGGCGGCCAGCGAAGAGCTTGCCGCGACTGCCGAACAAATGACCAGCCAGACAGAACAGCTGCAATATTTGATGGCTTTTTTCAAAATCGATGCCAATGCGCAAGGAGCGCCGAATCCAACCTTTAAATTGCCGGACAAGCCTGACAACTCGTCCAGCAAAAGTGCGGGCAAACGCCAACAACCGGCTGCCGATCGCTTCGATCAGACCAAGTTCGGACGCTTCTAATGAGGTTGGTAGCGATAGCTTCGGAATTAATCGGGCGTAGGGGCGATTCATTCGCCCGGTATCAATGGCCATAGCAGCCGGAGTAGGAGCGAGGTGACAAGCCGTCTTCGCGGCAATGCGTCCCTCCCGGCCGGACTTTCGCATCAAGCTTTCCCACGGTTCCGCTGCTTTCCGAATTTGTTGGGGGGATGCCCCGTGCTCGACCCGCAAGCGCCGATATTGGCGGGATACGGCGCGGCGGTCTTGGCTGTCGCTGGCGTATAATACGGAATTACTTTCCGGTTATGAGGCCAGCGTTATGCATGTCACCTTGGTTCACGTTCACGTCAAACCTGAACACCTCGACGCGTTTATCACCGCTACCCGCGACAATCATCTGGCGTCGATTTGCGAGGCCGGCAACCGGCGTTTCGACGTATTGCAAGCGGCGGACGATCCTACCCGTTTTGTATTGTACGAAGCTTATCTAACGGCGCAGGACGCGGCCGCGCATAAAGAAACCGCTCACTACTTGGCTTGGCGCGAAACGGTCGCGGACTGGATGGCGGAGCCGCGTCAGGGCATTTGTTACCACGGTTTGTTACCGCAGGAATAAGCCTCATGTTGTTTTCTCCTTTTGCCATTTCCAGGTTGCCGCGGGTGATATTCGGTAACGGCTGCATTCAACAAGTACCGGCACTGGCGGCCAAATACGGCCGACAGGCGTTGTTGGTTACCGGTAAACGCTCGTTTTGCGGCTCGCCG
The DNA here is from genome assembly GCF_040741385.1 of Methylomonas sp. HYX-M1. Taxonomy (NCBI): domain Bacteria; kingdom Pseudomonadati; phylum Pseudomonadota; class Gammaproteobacteria; order Methylococcales; family Methylococcaceae; genus Methylomonas; species Methylomonas sp. HYX-M1. The sequence goes on along the minus strand of NZ_CP160405.1, from coordinate 3,536,124 downwards.
CGCTGGCAGGCTTTCATCGCATCGCTGGAAGCCGCCGGTTTAAGCTGGCAGCATTTCACGGTATCCGGCGAACCTTCCCCGCTACTGGTGGATAGTGCGGTCAGCGATTTCGCCGGACGCAATATAGACGTCGTGGTCGGTATAGGCGGCGGCAGCGTGTTGGACGCAGCCAAGGCGATTGCCGGCTTGTTGCCGCACGGCAATTCGGTCATGGATCATTTGGAAGGCGTGGGCAAAAACGTGCCTTACCGCGGCCCCAGTACCCCGTTTATTGCTGTACCCAGCACGGCCGGCACCGGCAGCGAGGCCACCAAAAATGCAGTGTTGAGCGTTCAAGGCGCAAACGGTTTTAAAAAGTCGTTCAGGGACGAATGTTTGGTGCCCGAATACGCGGTAGTCGATCCGGAGTTGTTGGCGAGTTGTTCGCCGGATTTGCTGGCGGCGGACGGTATGGATGCCTTTACCCAGTTGTTGGAATCCTACGTGTCGTTGAAAGCCAATCCTTTTAGCGATGCGTTGGCCTGGAGCGGTATGCAGGCAGTCGAATCCGGTTTTTTCGCCGCTTGGCAAGGCGTGGAACCGCAAGCGGCGCAGGGTAGGGCGGCCATGGCCTATGCCGCGTTGTTGTCCGGCATTACCCTGGCGCAAGTGGGATTGGGTTCGGTGCACGGCTTGGCTTCCCCGCTAGGCGCCTATTTTCCGATACCGCACGGTGTCGTTTGCGGTACTTTGGTTGCCGCGGCTACGCAAATCAACATCCAAGCTTTGCTGGAACGCGAGCCCGGGCATCCGGCTTTGGCAAAATACGCCGGGGTCGGGCGCTTGTTGGCGGGCGACCACGACTTAAAGGACGAGACGGCTCGTTCCGCCTTGGTCGACGTGTTGCACGATTGGAGTCGGTGCCTGGGCTTACCCAGGCTTGGCGAATTCGGTATTGCCGGCGGGGATTTTCCGATGATAGTCGCCAACAGCCGGGGGAGCAGCATGCAAACCAATCCTATCGTTCTGACCGACGCGGAAATTCAACGGGTGCTGGAGTTGCGTTTGTGAGTGCCAAGCGTCCCCCGCCCGAATTTTCCGGCAGGGCGACAATACAAGCGTGTGTAAGCTCTATTAGCGGCAAAATGGCGATTGCACAATTTTTTTGAGAAATCAGTGCAATATGAAAAACATTAAGATGGATAACTGTTTAGAACTCGTTTCGATCGTTGTGACGTCTTGTAATCAACGCCTGCCGTTGTTGCAGACGGTCGAGAGCATATTGGCTCAATCTTATTCCAATATTGAGCTCATTGTTGTGGATAGAGCTTCGGCGGACGGTACGCCAGACGAGTTGAAGCGAATACGGGACGCTGATCCCAGGCTTCGTTATTATTCGTATCCGAATATCGGTACGGCTCAGGCCTATAACCTGGCTCTCGATAAAGCTAAGGGAACGATTATCGGTTGGATGCCTCCCGGCACCGTATACACTCTCGCGGCGATTGAGCGCGCGATTTCTGCGGTTAGCGCAGAAGCGGATTTGCTGATGGTATACGGGCGAGGCGAAACGCAGGATGCGAGTGGGGCAAAAATCGAATTCGTCCCGGCATTTCCGGCGAAGCAAGCGACTAATGCCAACTCGGCCGGTAACTTTCTTTGCCCCCCGGCAGTATTCTTTAAATGGTGCTTGCTGAGTCTGATCGGCAAATTCGATCAATCACTAGAATCGCAATGCGATTTCGATTTTTGGGTCAGGGCTTTCTATCGCCTTCGGCAGCGAATTGGATTTGTCAACGCAATTCAAACAATAACCGCTGTATATCCGGGCCGCTATACTACCGAAAACTGTGCCGCTCTGGTGATTCAGAGTATGTGCATCGTATTTAAATATTACGGCGATTGCAGTGCGGAATGGGCAAGAGGCTATATTGAAGCGATATGGGCGCAGAAAGTCGATCAGTTGGACAGTTCAGGTTTGAAAGATTTATGCGCTACTTTTTTGGAGCGGGTAGCACCATTTTTGTCGGTAGCGGATTATGAGCGTTTATATGAAACGGTCGAACAAAAAACGGCGTTGTATAGAGTCAATCGCCGGAGCGCGCAAGAAAATGCCAAGCTGGCGTTGGAAGAGTTCAAAGCCGGTGTGGTCAAGGTTAACAGTATGCCGAATATGTTGACGTTAGAGACTTCTTCTCGGTGTAATTTGCAGTGCGTGATGTGTCCGCACGGAATTAACGGCGTCGATCGTCCCAAGCATTTGTCCAACGAATTGATGGATAAATTGCTTCCTTATGTTCGCAATTCGACCATGATTCAATTGCACGGAATCGGCGAACCGTTGTTTAGCCCGTCTTTTTGGCATTTATTGCAATACTTGCCGTCAACGGCATCCTGCGATTCTTCGGTAAATACTAATTTAGTTTTATTGGATCAAGCCAAAACGGATCAAATAATTAAATCGAATATAAAAATTGTTAATGTGTCTCTGGATGCGGCTACCGAGGTAACGTATACAAGAATCCGCGGCGGAGATTTTGCTAAAGTAGTAAAAAATATTGAGAATTTAATCGCCGAGCGTAATCGTAAGAGCCGTACTTATCCGCTGGTATATTTAAATATGACGTTGATGAGAAGCAATATAGAAGAGTTGAACGAGCTTGTTCGTCTCGCAGCTCGCTTGGCCGTGAATAAACTGCTTTTCTGGCATTTAAATCGTTGGACGGAGACTGAAATGGCGCGCTATGTCGTTAATAAAGGCGATTGGGTGTTTGACTATGCTAAAGAAGGATTATGGAATTATCCGGAGCTGTCTAATCGATGTATTGCTGAGGCATTGGCTTTAGCAAAAGAATTAAATGTCGGAGTATATTTGGATCAGAATAAACAAGTTTATTTCGATGACCTCTAACAAACCTACCGTAAAAGATTGTCATTATCCTTGGACTTGGATGATGGTTACCGCAAACGGCGCAATTAGACCTTGTTGTTTCGCTCAGGGTGAGTTAGGGAATTTAAATAAAGCCAGTGCCGAAGAGATTTGGAACGGTAAAGTGGCAATGGAATTGAGGCAGGCAATAAAGTCAAATAAAATTCATTCCGTTTGCCGAAATGCTCCATGTAAATTCGTCCAAAATATGACGGATGACGATCCGGAATTGAGTTTGTTGATTACGGAAGATATAAGTGACGGTAGTTTATTTGACGAAATATGGTACTTAGATAATTACCCGGATGTTGCCGAGGCCATTTCAAAAGGTTTTTTTCATTCCGGATGGGACCATTACAATAAATTCGGGAAATCGGAAAAACGTAGGTTTCGACTAGTTGACCGCGACAAGAATTAATGCCGTCCCGCTGCCGGATAATATAGTCGTAAGGTATCTGCGGTCGGTAAATTTCGTATCCGGAGAGTCTAAAATTGGCAAATCAGTCTGAAAATCTGATTAGCGCAGTTCAATTCACTCATAACCTTTTCCCACGCATTTCAAATCTTGCAATCCTGCCCAATATAGATAGGGCTTAGCAGGCTGTTGATTTTATCTCCCCTGTAACCCGCATTGGCTGGTTGAGTCAGATGTGTTGGTAAATCATAAAGTATTGTTCTAAATGATAAAATAGTTCTATCTCCAATCTATTGCATTGACCCCATGCGCGGCGCCGACATTACTCAAGAAGACCTGTTCAGTTACCGAACCCTGGAAAGCCGGATTCCCAAAAAGCATCCGCTACGCAAGCTGCGTCAAGTGGTCGACTTGTTGCTCGCCACGCTAAACGACGAGTTCGACGCGCTCTACGCTCGTCGCGGTCGAGATTCCATTCCGCCGGAACGCTTGTTGCGCGCCAGTTTGTTGCAAGTGCTATTTTCCATCCGTTCGGAACGGCAACTGGTGGAGCATATCGACTTCAACCTCTTGTACCGCTGGTTCGTCGGCTTGACGATGGACGACGAGGTATGGGATCACTCGACCTTCAGCGCCAACCGCGACCGTTTGCTCAACGAACGGATCAGCCGCTTGTTTTTCGAACGGGTACTGGCCTTGGCGGATTGGAAAAAGCTTGTCTCCGACGAGCACTTCTCCGTAGATGGCACACTGATTCAAGCCTGGGCCTCGCACAAGAGTTTCGTCAAGAAAGACGGCTCGACCCCGCCGCCGGAAGATGGCGGCCGCAATCCCACGGTCAACTTCAAGGGCGAGAAACGCAGTAACGAAACCCACGCATCACGCACCGACCCCGATGCTCGGCTGTACAAAAAGAGCGAGGGCGACAAATCGCAGCTGGCTTTCCTCGGTCATGCCTTGATGGAGAACCGTAATGGCTTGGTCGTCGACGTCGAAGTCACCCAGGCCACCGGCACCGCAGAACGCGAGGCGGCCCATGCCATGGTCAAACGCACGATCCACAAACCGGGCGCGACCTTGGCCGCCGACAAAAATTACGATACGCAGGATTTTGTCGCCAAGTTACGCCAGCGCAAAGTCACGCCGCATGTCGCCAGCAAGGAAAAAGGTTCGGCCATCGACGGACGTACCACACGGCATGAGGGTTACCGGAAAAGCCTCAACGTCCGCAAGCGGATCGAAGAAGTCTTCGGTTGGGCCAAGACGGTCGGCCCGCTACGCCAAACCAAGTTCCGGGGTTAAAGAAGGTCGCCGCGCAAACGATTTTTACCTTTGCCGCCTATAACCTGACGCGCATGGGTACCATTTTCGGCTGGCGATACAGTACCGCCTAGGCGGTGGTGCGCCTGAAATCCGCCAAAAGGCGGAATTTAACGCCCTTCGGGGCGAATATAACCGGCTAAAACCGGTTTTTGAGGCCTGATCGGGCTTCCAGAAGCCCAACAAAACCAAAAAATGGTTTTGAAGCCGAAGGCATATAGGCAAATTTCAACACCCTGTTAGCTTAGTCTTGTCGGCGCTGTCAGCAGCGTTGCGCCGGTGTCAGAAGCCCAAAGAAAAGGTGAATGCCCTATGCTGCCAAAGCGATTTGAATAAGGCATATCACAGGGTTAACCCATATAAAATCAGTTAAATAACATAGTTTAATAATTTGTTTATTTTAAGTTATTGATTTATATATGTTATATAGGTGGTCTGGTTTGTGCTTGCAATTACGGACTGGTATTATCGGTATGTCGATCCGATAGGGTTGCGGGAAGCAATCTCAGGCGGTTTTGACGACGTATACCGGACTCTTTGTAATTCGACCAAATCAGATCATCACGTTAGGGGGGACAATCATGTTTAAACCGAAAAAAGCTTTACTGGCGGGAGCCGGCGCGTTGTTGGTTGGTTTAAGCGTCAACGCTTATGCTCATACCAGTGTACTTAATGGTACGGTCAACGCGGATGCGTCAGGAGAGGTAGCAGCTGGAGTCAATCAACTCATCATTACTCACAGCTGTGAGACCGTAGATAAAAATGGAAACGAAACGGGTAACTATATCAACGTGATCGCTCAAAGTGTGCTTTTCCCTACTGGTGGTAGCGATGCCTATATTACGACCGTCGAAGACTCCACGCATACCCCTGTTGATGTCACGGTAGAAAACATCCTTGGCGAATCGTTAGCAGGCAAATTTCGACCGGTTTCCAGTAATGAAATTTTTGCCAAACAATCGTTGAAACAAATTTCAATAAATAACGCGACTACCACAATTGGGTTTAACAGTTATAAAGGCCGGTTTCAACAGGGCTTTATCGGGTTAGTGCCTTTCCACATGAAGAAGCTGAATATTCAGGATACTTCCGGTACCGACATTAAAGGTTGCACAAAGGAATTGCAAATTAAAGTCAGTATTGCCGATGTTTGTAAGACCAAAGGATTTAAAAAGGGGCATGTTAATTTATGGATGCCTAATACTACTGACAAGTATACAGAAGTAGTTGATGGTACGAGCTCAACTACTCGCGGGGGGGAACCAGCGACGATCACCGTTGACAACTCCGTGGCCTGTCCTGCAGGGAAGACTGTTGTAATTTGGCCGACTGACAGCTACATAGACGCAAATTTCGCTATTCCTAAAGTTTGGAATTAATCCGTAATCGAGAGTTTGAGAAAACGCTAAGCGCCAAGGATGGTGCATATTACCGAGCGTAAGTGCTCGCTTCGGCTAAGCAATTTGGTCACACGAATGTACCTCAGTTAATTAGCTTCGTATAATAGCTTGCCGCACTTTCTAGTCCGCATAGCTAGCCATTCACAGATGTGTATCCTGATGACAAAAACCGCTCGAATTTCCAGCCTATTTCTCTGTGCGCTGGTTCCCATAGCAACCTCGAACAGTTTTGCCGACGATTCCGGCTCGAAATCGCTGTCTAGCGCGGTGGGGAGCAGCGATTTTTTTAAATTAAGCTGCGCTGTAGACACCGCATCGGTGAGTTTCAAACTGCGCGACGAATCGCTGGACTCCAGTACCGAAATTCCACCTCAAGTTGTCAACGCCGCAATTTCCAGTGGCGGCGAGAGTCTGGCCGATCTAACTGCCAACTCCGGAAACAGCGACGAAACCACGCTGGCTGTAGGCAACGGTAAGTATCTGATCACCTTGGATACCGTGGGTACTAACGACGTACTGACCACGCCGCAGACTTACGCTGTGGAATACCAGTGCAGCAATAGCAACGGCGACGCTACCAAATCGGCGGGTTTGAAAAGCGGGAAAGTCCGAAAAATTAAAAACAGTAAAAAGGCCAAGATCGCCATTCGCTGTAAATCGAATAAAAAGGTTTCTCCCAGCGAGACCGCAAGCCTGCACCTGAAATTGACCAATACCTCTGCTATCCCTGTAGATCAATGGGTGGCTTCGCTGCCGGTGTTGAGCGGACAAGTGGTCAATCGCGGGTCGGGTGTGGCGTCCGCATTGAACGTTAGCGATTTAACCGGCGACGACGAATACAGCCAGGAAATCAACGTCGCTCAAGCGGCCGGGGGCTCTACGGATTACTATATTTCCGTCAATAATTCCGGTACCAGTGAAGCCAACGACAATAGCAAGTCCTATTCCTTCATATACAGTTGCTTGAACTCCAGCGGGCAAGCCACGACTGCGGGGAGTTTAGAAACCCTGCAGGATCAGTAAGCCGTGAGTACCATTTACCGCCGAGATGTTATGAAAACCGAGTCACGTAGTTTTTTTTCTATGCTTTTGCTGGCGACCAGTTTGCCTTTAAATGCCCACGACAAATATGGTTTGTTGGGGCCGGATGCGACAGCTACCGATTATTATCGCGTTCAATGTTCTAATAACGGCAACGGTAATGCGGCAAAATTGGAAGTCGCCGTCAAAGCGCTTAAGAGAAAAGGACCGCCTCTGAGTTTGCAAGTCGCTACGGAGTTTCCGGAAACAATCATTAATCTGACAGACTCTAATTCTAAAGACAAGCTTCCTAGTCGCACAGTTGATGTGGCAAATGACATCGACGGCAAAGGCAATGGCTTTTATTTTTTAGCGGTTAACAAAACAAAAGCGGGTATTCAAAGTTACCACTTTGAATATCACTGTTTGACTGCGTCGGATGTTCATACAGGAACAGAAATCAGCGATGTGCCATGGCAAAATCAATGAAGGTTTCAGCATTTCCGGGCAAAATGCTATCCATTGCTGTAGTGTTCGGAATGATATGGGTTTCCACAGACTCCTCGGCGATCGAAGTCGATAAGCCGGTACCCAATTGTGCGTTGGCCGCTTTCGATACCCGCAGTTCGCTGCCCTTGGAACGCTATCGCGGCAAGGTGCTGTTTGTAGACTTCTGGGCTTCATGGTGCGGGCCTTGTGTCAAATCCTTTCCTTATTTTAATCAGTTGCAACGCGAATTCGGCGACGATTTGGCGGTGGTGGCGGTCAATCTGGACGAAAACGCCGCCGACGCCGAACAATTTTTACAACAAGTGCCTGCCCAGTTTCAGATCGCCTACGATGCCGAGCAACAATGTGCCCGCCAGTTCGACGTTAAAGCCATGCCGTCCTCTTATTTGATCGATCGTCAAGGCAAGGTGCGCTATGTGCGGCTGGGCTATCGCAGCGGCGAAAACGAAGAGATAGGCGGGCTGCTGAAAACCTTGATCGCCGAGCACTAGGCGAACGGTCTTGAACGTGTTGTTTAGTTGCCGACGCATTGCATCGACCGCGCTCCTGATGCAGGCACTCGTGGCTTGTAGCCCGGTGGCCCCCTGGGAGCGCGGCGTGCTGGCAAAACCGCAGATGGCGGTGCAGCCGCATCCGGAGGTGGACGCCGTCAACGCACACGTTTACGGCTCGCGCGAAGCCGCGGCCGGTAGCGGCTCGGCCGGCGGCGGCGGTTGTGGCTGTTATTGATTCAGGTGCCGCAGTGGGCGGCGAAGCGCGTAAATCGCCGCTACAGGCCTTGACCTTGGCGGCATTGGCATTGCCGGGCTTGCTGCTGCCGGCTCAGGCCGAGGCCGAAAACGACGAAGCCGCGTTCGAATACAGCTATTACCAGGAAGGCTTTCGCAACCAATATCAATTCGGTAATCAGGCCCAGCCGATTCGGGTGGACAGTCTGAACGGCAGCAGCACTATCCGCTTGGCCGACCGCATCAAATTGGGCTTCGATTACATTCAGGACACCTGGTCCGGCGCCACGCCGATTACCACGGTGCCGGCAGGCATGATGATAGAAGGCCTGTCCGGTGCGTCCGCCCACGTCAATACCGGTTCCAATGCGTTGGTAGATGCCAACTTCAACCCGCTGCAAGAAGGCTACGACAGCAACGGCAATCTGGTGTACCGCAGTTCCGCCGCCGACAAGCAGATGATGCACATGCTCACTTCCGCGTCGCCGGAAACCCGCAAACAAGGTAACGTGCGCCTGGGTTATGTTTGGGACGAAGCCGAGCTGAACCTGAACGGCGGGGTTTCCAGCGAACGCGATTACGACTCCAGCTTTATCGGCGCCAACGGCCGCTGGGACCTCAATCAGAAGCTGACCAGCCTTAACGCCGGTCTCAGTTATACCGACAGCAGCGTCTATGCGCAGAAGATGGTCAGCGCGCAGGGCTACATCGATTATGGCGCGGTTGGCGCGCAAAGCGGTACGGCGGTAATGGGTGATCGGGAAGATTGGAGCGGATCGTTGGGTGTTACCCAGGTTTTGAACAAACATGCCTTACTCAGTGCTAATCTGGGCTTTACCCGCAGCAGCGGTTACTTGTCCAATCCGTATAAAGCCTCGACTTTCGTGTTTAAAGACCCGAATCAAGCGCATACAGTGTACCCGGACGACGTTTACGTTGCGGAAATCATCAGTGCCTTGGAAAACCGGCCTGCCGAACGCAACCAGTTCAATCTGGACTTAAAATACGTGCAATATGTGCAGCCGCTGGACGCCGCTCTGCACCTGGATTACCGGTTTTTTCAAGACGATTGGGCTATCGCCGCGCATACCTTTTCCGCTGCCTGGGAGCAGCCCTTAGGCGGCGGCTGGACGGTGACGCCTAAAGTGCGTTATTACACTCAGGATGCGGCCGACTTTTATCAGCCGGTTTATTACTTCAACCAAGCCAAACCGGCTACGGCCAACGGCGGCATCGACTTTAGCCGCTTGCCCGTCAGTCATTTTTCCAGCGATCACCGTTTGTCCGGATACGGGGCGTTGAGCGGCGGCTTGTTGTTCAGCAAAACCTTTGCCAAAGGCATTACTTTCGACGCCGGGTTCGAATATTACAAGCACGGCGGCGGCATGAAACTGGGCGGCGGTGGCGAGGATAGTTACGCCGACTTCGATTATTACTTGGTCAACGCCGGTTTCAAAGTCAATCTGGAAGCGGTGTCGTTGCGCGGTAACGACGAACACGCCCACCATCACCATGCTCACCAGCATCACGATAGCGTTCCCGCCGGCGTGATGTTCGGCCACATGATGCAGCAGGGCAAGTTCATGGTCGGTTACCGCTATATGTACGGCCGGCAGGCGGGCGGCATGCTGCAAGGTAGCCGGACGGTCGGCGATTCAACCATCGCGGCCAACGCCTGCGGCGGCGAGACCTGCGCGACGGTCCCGGCTTACATGAATATGCATATGCACATGTTGAACATCATGTATGCGCCGACCGATTGGCTGAACTTGATGGTCATGCCGCAATTCATGGACATGAATATGGCGTTACGGCCATTCGATGCCGCTAGCGCCGGCACCGATTTGTTCAAACACGCGACCGGCGGGGTGGGCGATACCGGTCTGTACGCCATGTTCAAATTGTTCGATGCGGCCGAGCATCAGATCAATACCACGCTGGGGGTTAGTGCCCCGACCGGAGATTATCGCATTGCCTTGGTGCCGGGCGGGCATAATCACGGCAACAACGCGAGTGCCGGCTCGGCCGGATACATTCACTACGGCATGCAATTGGGCAGCGGTACCTGGGATTTTCTGCCCAGTCTGACTTATACCGGCTCACGCGATGCTTGGTCTTGGGGGGCGCAAGTCGGCGGCACCGTGCGTATGCAAGACGCTAACAGCGCCGGTTATGCCCTGGGCGATATGATGCAATCCAGCGTCTGGGGCGGCTACCAGTTGTTGGATTGGTTGTCTGCTACCCTGCGCGGCGTCTACACCGTGCAAGGCACGATACGCGGCGGCTTCAACGCCGCACATCCGACCGATGCGCCGGTAGACCATGCTTCCAACTACGGCGGCCGTTACTGGGATGTCGGCTTCGGTTTGAACGCCACGGTGCCCGGCGGCGATTTGGCCGGCAACCATTTCGCCTTCGAATGGTTGCAGCCGGTTTCCGACGATCACAACGGCTACCAATTGGAGCGGGAAAGTGCCTTGTTCGCCAGCTGGGGCTTTGCATTCTGATTTGCTTTCGCGGCTGGGGCTACCCAACCGTGGATGCGACGGCAGGTTCAGCATCCGGGTTATTTTCCGCTAGCATGGGCCGCCTCAGGCCGTTTGACTCTTCGTTTCACCTCATCCCAATCCATAGCGAATGCGAATAACTGCTCCGGTTCGGTAGCCTGCGCGACGCGTTCGATACGATCGTCTGTCAAAGGATGGGTTTGAAACAGTTGCGGAATGCTGCCGGTAAGCGCATCGGCTTTTGGTAGTTTTTCGAAAAAAGTCGCCAGATGTTTGGGCGACAAGCCGGCGGCGCTCATGATTTTAATCGCCCCTTCGTCGGCGCTGCGTTCCTGGTCGCGGTCGAACGATAGGCTGTCCAGTTGTGCGCTGAGTTCGATCAGCTGCGATAGCGCGGACACGTCGCCGAACACGATGCCGATCAATACGCCCATCCCGGCGTGCCGCAGTAATTTGCGCATGCTGTGTCGCTCGATCACATGAGTCAATTCATGGGCCAGCACGCCGGCGACTTGTTCGGGGTTGTCGGCGTTTTCGATCAAGCCGGTCGTCACCACAACATAACCGCCCGGAAAGGCGAAGGCATTGATCATGTCCGCATCGACCACCGCCGGTTGATATTCGATGTCGGCGTCATCGAAGTTATTGATCCGATTGACGATAGTGTTGACCGCATCGATTACTGCCGGATCGTCGACGGTTTTCTTTCCCAACCGATAGTTCTCCAGCGCGAAAGCGCCGATTTTTTGTTCCCATTGGTAGGGAATCAGGTCGGCTAGCAACGGGGTCGAATACTGCAGAGCGAAGTAGCCGCCGACAAAAAATGCCGCAATCAGGCTTAAATAGACCGGTACCCGGTGCGTTTCGCCTTTTAGGCTTTTCCGTTGCTTGGCTTGCAAGATGGCCAATTGGGTCAATGTGGCCCGAGGCAGATTTAACGCCGACAGTTCATTGAGCAACGCCGGCTGATTACACAACAACGCGTGGCGAAGATCGTCGGTAGACCAGCGCATTTGCAAAGTCGTGCCCGGATCGCCGATGAGATCCAGCGTTGTCTTTTGCACCGGGATTTCCAAGCGGCCGCGCTCCGCGACGTCAAACTCCAAAATTCCGTGGCCGGTCACGCGAAACTGCACCTGAAATTTGTCGCGCCCGGCGTAATACAGGCCGTTGTAAACGCTGCCGGAAGTCATGTTTTTCGTCTGTCTGTTAACGGGTCGGAATGAATTGCCTGATCCACGAGCCAAAGCCCGGCGAATTGCGGGTTTGGATATATACGTCGCCCGGTCCGCGGAATCGGCAGACCAAGCCCTCGCCGCTGGTAAAGCTGGATATCCAGCCTTTAGAGGCTTTTTCGATTTTATAGTTAGCGTTGGCGCTCCAGGCCACCATGTGGCTGTTATCGATGATGCGGGTTTCGCCGGGCGCCAGGGATAGTTTTTGGATGCCGCCGTAGGTGCTGATGGCCAGTTTACCGCGGCCGCTGATGCGCATCACGAAGAAACCTTCGCCGGAAAACAAGCCCTTGGTCAAATTTTGTGCTTTGGTGGCGACGTCGACGGAATGTTCGGCGGCTAAAAAACCGTCTTTTTGCAACAAGTATTCTTCCGAACCGTCCAATTCGAGAACTTGAATTTCGCCGGGATATGCAGACGCCAGCATCACTTCGCCGGGGCCGCGCGATGCGGTGATGGTTTGGAAAAACAGTGATTCGCCGGTGAGCAGTTTGCGGGACAAGCCGCCCAGCAGGCCCTTTTCCATTTTGGAATCGACATCCAATGTCTCGCTCATAGCGATCATGGCGCCTGATTCGGCCTTGATGCTTTCGCTTTGTTCCAGATGTACCGACAAAGTCGAAAATGCACCCGGATTGGTTATAGCGAATTTCATAAATCACTCCAAAATTGATGACATCAAGCCGTTAGTCTAACGGATTTTGTTGTTCTGAGCCTGAGTAAAAACATGGGCCGATTAGCGCCGGCGTTATCGGACACATGTGATTAAAACCCTAGCGGACCATACAAACCGGCCGGCCACCCGCACCAGCTACCGGAAGCTGCGGCGTTTTAGGTCACTGCTCTCGTAAAACACGACACGGAAAAGTCGCACGCTAAGCTTCTCGTTCATCATCCGTCCGCAAAGCTTATCCAGTTCGCAATTTTCGGCTAGAAAATCTTAACGTTGGGTTGTTTTAGACCCTTACCACAAAAAATGCGGCGCATCTGTCGGTTAATAACCGCGTGGCAGAGGAAATCCTGTCACGCGGTTGAAACAGTATTTTCAGAGTGCGCAAAAATGAAAACGAAAAATAACAAATCAGGTGTGACGACCTTTTGCCGCGGACTTGTCTGTTTGTCGATTAGCCTATTTGCCGGTGTAGCGATAGCGGGAACCTTGCAGTTGGCCTCCGGCAATCACGCCGGCATACCCGGTGACGGTACCAGCCGGAACGCGGCCGTCAATGCCACCGGTCGGATGGTGGCATTCGAATCGCTGGCCGGCGATCTAATCGATGGCGATAGCAACAATAGTTCGGACGTATTCGTCAAAGATCTTAAATCCGGGAATGTGACAATAGCGTCGATTAGCCAAAGCGGGGAACTTGGCGACGCGGCCAGTTATGCCCCGTCGCTCAGCGCTACCGGGCGCTATGTCGCGTTTTATTCGAATGCCGGTAATTTCGCCGTGCAAGACGATAATTTGCAGGCCGACGTATTTTTCAAAGACATGAAAACCGGTCGTTTATTGTTGGTGTCCTGTGCCGAAGACGGAACGTTGGGCAACAAGGCCAGCTACCAGCCGAAATTGAGCGCCGACGGCGCAATAGTGGCGTTCTTTTCTTACGCCACCAATTTGGTAGCCGGAGGAAGCAACGGATATCCGCAGGTCTTTGTCAAACGCATCGCTTCCGGGCAGCTTGTGCAGGTTTCCAGCGCCGCGGACGGTAGTCAGGCAAACGGTGAAAGTTATTATCCGGCCATTAGCGCCAACGGCAACTTCGTGGTGTTCGAATCGGCGGCGACCAATCTGGTGGGGGGCGACAGCAACGGCAGTTACGACATTTTTCGTAAAAACCTTGCGACCGGCGTAGTAGAACGGGTTTCCGTTTCCGGCTCCGGCGGACAAGCGAACGGCGATAGTTTCGGGGCGGCCATCAGTGCCAACGGCCGCTATATTGCCTTTCATTCCCACGCGACGAATCTGGTGGGTGGCGACGACAATGCGGCCATAGACGTATTCGTTAAAGATATGGCTAGCGGCAGAGTGGTGCGAGTTTCCTTAGCCGGCGGCGGCGTGGAAGCTGACGGCGATAGTTCGGCGGCGACTATCAGTAACGATGGACGGTTCGTGAGCTTTATGTCCGGCGCGGATAATTTGGTCGGACAGGATTTAAACGACAAATCGGATGTTTTTTTAAAAGATAGGAAAACCGGGCAACTGACCAGAGTGTCGGTGAACGCTCAAGCGTGGGAGTCCGACGGCGTTAGCCGGAGTCCGGCCATTAGCGGCAACGGCCGGTTTTTGGTATTCGAGTCTTCCGGGGAAAATTTAACGTTCGGCGACGATAATGCGGGTGCCGACGTGTTTCGATTCAGGAACAAATGAAAGGTGTGGTCAAAAGCCGGGTACCGCCAATCTGCCGGAAAGTTCTTTAACCGCTGTTCACCGGTATTTCGTCTCGACTGTCGGTGGTTGATCCACTTAGGCGCCGAACCTTACTGTCCTCCAATTAGCGAAGGCCGCTTCCAGGCCCGCCGCATTTTCCTATAAACTGCCTAGCGCATGGGGATTGGCCGGGAGTCTGCCGGCGACGCGTTTTCCGATCACGGATTCTTTTTTCAGCCGCATAGACAATAGGCTGGCGGGGCTAACGCGTGTAAATCGTTGTTTGAGCAATCATTACCGGGACCGGAACGGAGAGTTTATGCGCATGATGCAATGTGCGGTTGCGCTGTTGCTGCTTGTTGTCGTCAAGCAAGGCCGGTGCGGAAACGAATTCGAACAAAGCTATCGGATAGAAACGGAGGAGCCGGGTGCCCATGACGTTGCCGGCCGGCCCATATCGTTCGAGCAGCAGATCAAGCCGATATTGGAGCAGCGCTGCGTGGTTTGCCATTCGTGTTACGACGCGCCTTGTCAACTGAAACTGACCGCCCCGGAAGGCTTGGCGCGAGGCGCCAGTAAAGCCAAAGTCTACGACGGCGAACGTTTAACTCCGGCAGTGCATACGCGTTTGTTCATGGATGCGCAGACTACGGAACAATGGCGGCAATTGGGATTTTTCCCGGTATTAAACGATGCGCCGGTAGGCTCGCAAGCGCCGGATAAACCGAATTTGTTAGCGGCGATGCTGGCGCTCAAGCGCGAGCAGTTGTTTCCGGTGTCCGGCAAATTGCCGGATAGTTTCAAGTTCGAATTGGACCGCGATTTGGAATGCCCCAAACCGGAAGAGTTCGACGCCTTCCGCGCCCAACATCCCGATTGGGGCATGCCGTACGGTTTTCCCGGTTTGAGCGGTCAACAACGCCGGCTCGTCAATGCCTGGATCGAACAAGGGGCAAAGATGGAAAGTCGGCCGGAGCCGGATGCGCAAACGCAACGGTTGATTGCGGTATGGGAAGATTTTTTAAATCAACCCGGGCTCAAGCACCGGTTGACCGCGCGCTACTTATACGAACATCTATTTTTGGGACATTTATATTTTGAACAGGCAGCAGCCAACCGGTTTTTTACGCTGGTGCGTTCCAAAACCGCACCGGGCGAGGCGTTGCAGGAAATCGTCACCGATTTGCCGTATCAGAATCCCGGCGTAGAGCGGGTTTACTACCGCTTAAAGCCGGTGACCGAGACCATCGTCGACAAAACCCATTTTGTGTACGCGTTGAGCGACAGTCGCTTGGAAAAAATCCGCCGCTGGTTTATCGACGCCCCGTATACGGTGGATGCGCTGCCGGGTTACGCGGAGAAACGCGCCACCAATCCGTTTTTAACCTATGCAGCCATCCCCGTGGATGCGCGCTACCGTTTTTTACTGGACGAAGCCGCTTATTTCATTGCCGGCTTTATCAAAGGACCGGTGTGTCGCGGTCAAATTGCCCTGAATGCGATTCAAGACCGGTTTTGGGTGATGTTCGTCTCGCCCGATTTCGATTATTCCGGGCGCGGCTCGCAATTTTTGGCCAACCACAGCGAAATTTTGTCCTTGCCGGCGGCCGAAGGCGAGAACATCAGCAGCCTGGGTTGGTACGACTACGATACCCTGGCGCAGCAGTATCTGCAGGATAAGGAAAATTTCGTGGCGGCCGTATTGCAAGCGCGTCAGCGCGGATTGGACGAAACCGATATTTGGGACGGCGACCGCAGCAACCGGAATGCGGCGCTGACCGTGTTCCGCCATTTCGACAGCGCCACCGTCGTCAAAGGTTTTGTGGGCAGCGTGCCGAAAACGGCCTGGGTAATCGATTATCCCTTGTTGGAACGCTTGCATTATTTGTTGGTGGCCGGCTTCGACGTCTACGGTACCTTGTGGCATCAACTCGCTACCCGCAAATACATGGATTATTTGAGAATGGATGGGGAAAACAACTTCCTGCGCTTCATGCCGGCCCGGCAACGCGAAGCCATCCACGCGATATGGTACGCCGGAATTTTGCCGGAAATGTCAAAATTAATGGCGCAACCCTTATTCGGCATTCAGCAGGAATCCGGGGTTAAATACCGTTCGCAAGGCCATCAAGCCGAATTTTTACACAAGGTTGCCCGCCGACTGGATCGGGCCGCGGGGGCCGGAGACGCCATTAACGGCTGTTTGTTCGCCGATTGCAGCACTCATAGGCTGCAAGACATTGCGCCTGGCGTTTTACAACCGTTACGGCAACTAACGGCGATCAGCGGCACGCCATTGCAAACGCTGCCTGAGACCGCTTTTTTGCGTATCAAAGCCGACGATGAGGGGCAGGACGATAGCGTATTCACCTTGTTGGTGGATAGAGACTTAAAAAACTTGTCGACTTTATTCGTCGAGGATCTGCGCCACAATCCCAAGCGGGATAAATTAACCGTCGTGTCCGGCTTTCTAGGCAGTTATCCCAACGTATTTTTCTATGTGGCACAACGGGATTTGCCGAAGTTCGTCGCGGATTTGGCGGCCTGTAACAGCGACCGGCAACGCGAGGCGTTTTACGCGGCTTACGCCATCAGGCGCACTCATCCGCATTTTTGGGCCTATTTCGATTGGTTCAACCAGCGCTACCAACGGCAAGCCGGATTAGAGGCCGGCTTATTCGATTTAAACCGCTACGATAATCGCTAGACGAGCTAGCCAAGCGAAACCGGGCAACGCAGGCTACGGATTAGAGACATCATTCGGTAATCCCCGTTTCCGCATAACGCTCGTTACTCTTGGTTAATGTCGAGCATTGACTAGATAGGTCTTGGATTCGAATTGCCTGCCGGCCATCGGCGCTGAATACGGCGGCTTGTTGGCTCGATTGTCCCGGTTAATTTTCGAATAAATCGGCGTTTTTCGGCGGTTTGAAATTGAACAACTCATCGCTCAATACCGGATTGAGCTTGACGTTGGAAAAATAGATGCGGGTCAACTGGCCGAAGTTGTCGCTCAGCTCCATGCCACCGATTTGTCCATGCTCCAAACCGATCAGAATGTATTTGAAACCGCTTTCTTCGTTCTTGGGCGACAATTTGATCCAATTCATCTCCTCGTCTTGACCTTGATCTTCCAGCACAAACTTTTCGTCCAAATCGACTTGGCCGGTTAATAACAAAGCCGGGGTAGAACCTACCGAGTCGTCCAATTGCTTCACCGTCACTTGTTCCAGATCCGCGTCGTAAAACCAAACTTTGCCGGAGTTGGATACGATCTCTTGTACAAAAGGCTTCAAATAATCCCAACGAAACTTACCCGGCCTCTGTAAATAAAACCGGCCGCTACTGCTTTGTCCGGCTTGGCCGGATTTATTGACACTGACTTGGCGAAAATCCGCCGACAAGGTCTCGCTGCTGTGCAAAACCTGTTTCAACTGTTGGATGGGCGCGGTCTCCGCCGTGGCTGGACCGCAAGACGTGATCAATAAAGCAACACCTGCTATTTTTTTCATAGAAATGGATTTAACTGATTTAACCAAGAATCGTCGCCGGCCGGTGCGCCGCACTCGCCGTATTCGCTGGGCTCCGAGCCGGAAACAAACGGCAGGTAGCGGGCATCGGCACAATGTTCGTCAGCCAACAGTCCGTTGGCGACCCAGCGCATTTGTATATTGTCCGGTGCAACCAACGTGACCGGCTGGCGGCTGATGCGTCGCATCAGTTCCGCCCAAATCTGCAACGCGCCGCTGGAGCCCGTCAAACCGCTGGGCTTGTTGTCGTCGCGGCCGACCCAAACCACGGATAAATAATCGCCGCTGTAGCCGGCAAACCAACTGTCGCGCAACATGTTGGTGGTTCCGGTTTTACCGGCCAGATTCATATCGCCGGACATATAGTTATACGCCGAGCGGCCGGTACCGTAACGCATGACGTCCTGCAAAATAGTATTGGTAATGTAGGTTGCTGCCGGATCCACCACTTGCCGCACCGTATAAGGATAGCTTTGCAGCGCCTTTCCGTCCGCGGCATTCACCGCTCTGATACTTCGTAGCGGCGTGGAGTAACCGTCTCCGGCCAAGGTTTGGTAGACCTGGGTGACGTCGATAGGCGATAAAGGCACCGCGCCCAGCAACATGGACGGAAACACCTCGATATCCCGGCTAACCCCCATGCTGCGCAAATTAGCGGCGATTTTTGCCAAACCGACATCCATGCCTATCCGTACCGTGGCCATATTGTAAGAGTTGGTTAATGCGGTGTGCAGCGCAACCACCCCGTGTTCGCGGTTGTCGTAATTGTCCGGCGACCAGGATTTGCCTTTTTCCGCCGGAATGTCCAAACGGGTATCGCTGATCGGCGTGATGATGGTATAGCGCTTCGGGTATTCCAGCGCAGTCAGATACACAATCGGTTTGATCAATGAGCCAATAGGCCGCACTGCATCTAAAGCCCGATTAAAACCTGCCTCGCCGCCGTCACGCCCGCCGGCCAAGGCGACGATTTCTCCGCTGTCTCTGCGGGTAACAACGGCCGCGCCTTCCAGATCATTGGACTTGGGGCTGCGTTCCAGTTTTTTCAACTTTTCCGTCAGGACTTGCTCCAATTCGTCTTGGACTCGAGTATCCAGGGTGGTGAAGATGCGTAGCCCTTCCGATGTTAAGTCCTCTTCTTTGTATTCGACTTTCAGCTGCCTTCTGACCAAATCGATGAAGCCCGGATAGCGGTTTGCCGCGCGGTGGCTCATGGTGACGACTTCCATGGTTTGCTTTTTGGCCTCGACCGCTTGTTCATGGCTGATATAACCTTGTTCCGCCATGGCATCGAGCACCAGATTCCGCCGCTCGATAGCCCGCTCCCGATTACGACGCGGATCGTAAAACGACGGGCCGCGCACCAATGCCACCAAGGTGGCGACTTGCGGTAAATTCAAGGTCTTAAGCGATTGTCCGAAATAAAATTCGCTGGCCAAGCCGAAACCGTGCACGGCGCTACTGCCGTCTTGACCGAGAAAAATCTCGTTCAAATAGGCTTCCAAAATCTCGTCCTTGCTGTAGTGATACTCCAAAATCAGCGCCATCAAAGCTTCGTTAACCTTACGGGTCAAACTGCGCTCGGAAGTCAGAAAAAAGTTTTTGACCAGCTGTTGCGTGATGGTGCTGCCGCCTTGCACCATGCCGCCGGCTTTGACGTTAGCCCACATGGCCCGCAAGATACCGCGCGGCGATACGCCGAAATGATGGTAAAAATCCCTGTCCTCGGTGGAGAACAGTCCTTGCAATAACGCTTCCGGCGCCTCTTCCAGCTTGATCAATACCCGATCTTCCTTGCGGCTGGGATAAAAACTGCCGATTTGTTCGGGCTCCATCCGCAGAATCGGCAGGTCAGCGCCGCTGGCCGCGTCGACGATAGCGGCTACCGAACGGCCGGAAAAACTAATTTTAAGGTTGCGTTGTTCTTGTTGTTTATCGCCGAAATTAAACGCCCTCGTTTTCACATATACGCCGGAACCATCCAGGTAATAAGCGCCTTCTCCGCCCAATTGCCGGTCTTGCCGGTAATGCAATCGCAGCAACAAGTCTTCCATCTCCTTGGGCGAATAAGACAAGCCCGCGTAAAGTTCGACCGGGTTGGCATAGACTCTGGCCGGAATGGACCAACGCTTGCCCTCAAATTGTTCCCGCACCGTGTAGT
This sequence comes from Methylomonas sp. HYX-M1, assembly GCF_040741385.1. Lineage (NCBI taxonomy): Bacteria > Pseudomonadati > Pseudomonadota > Gammaproteobacteria > Methylococcales > Methylococcaceae > Methylomonas > Methylomonas sp. HYX-M1. The sequence continues at coordinate 3,516,019 of NZ_CP160405.1, read as the reverse complement.
CCAGATAACCGATATAACTTACGGCGAAAAAGCCGCCTACCAATACGAGCGGAATTGCGGCTTTTAATAACCAGGGTGTTTTCGGTGGGTTTCTTCTGCGCCTGGACGAGTTACGTTTTCGAGTTCTTGGGCGATTCGTCATTAGTTACATAAGGAGGTGTAGGCCGAAGGACATACGCATTTCCCCGGCCTTGCGGTTAAAATCGGTATTATTGCTCAATTGGGGCGGCAGCCGCGATTTATTCGTTGACTATAATCTGCTTGCCAAACAGCTGCCGGCCTAGGGCAACACGATAAGTGCGAGTGCTGGGCGAGCTTAAAACTGAGCATTCTGCCCGGCGACCAGTATGGCGGCAATCGGATTAATTTCTTCTTAACAGGTAGACTCGGACGTGAACCCACAGGACCAACGTAAACACCAGCGTTTAGCGCACCGCGCCAAGATAAAAGTCGCGCTGCCGGGAGAACAAGGGCGAACTTTTTTTGCCACTTTGCGGGATTTGTCGGACAGCGGCCTGTTCTTGTTATGCGCTGAACAAGATATGCCTCGTATCGACGAGAATATCGAAGTGCAAACCACCGAATTCGAAGGGGCCCCGGTGCGCATCGCCAAAGTGGTCAGGCTGGAAAACGCTATCGGCTTCGGCGTTAGGTTTGCCGATACCGACTAGGCGACGACATCCAATGTGCCGCCTAATCCAGCCGGCTCAATAGCGGTTTTGGCTAATTCGGCAGCCGCTTTAGCCGCCATCGCCGCTGCCTTCGCTGCCACGGCGTAGTCTTGGGAGGAGGGCTCGGCGGGTGCCAAGGCCGCCCTGCGTATGGTTTCGGCTTTACGCAAGGTTGCTTCAGGATCGCCTTCTACCGGAGAAACGTCAATTTTAACTTCACCGCCGGTAGCATAACGTTGCCCGTCCGGGCCAACCACGTATGTGAATTTAGCAGCGCTAAGCGCAAAGCCCCCGGCTGCCGACAAGTGCGCTTGCTCGTGCGCTTTTACCTCGCGGTCGCGCGATTTTAGCCCGTCGAGTTGTGCGGATTGTTGGTTTTGTTCGGTATTGCCGGTAGCGGAGTTTTTAACCGGCACAGCATGGCCGGTCGAGGCATAAGCCCGATTTAACGCATAGCCCTGTGTGGACGATGTAATCTGCATATTGGCCCCTGAATCGGCGATACCGCGACGTCGGCCGGTTTTATTTCAATGCCGGAACAAACAGTAAAACTGCATTTTAAAGACTATTCGGTTTGGATACGGTTCCGGCCCGCAATCCGCCGACGGCGAGTTGGGCTCGATAACTACAACCCAACTCCCCCCCTAAAACAGCCGACCCTTAGCGCACCAGGGTAAACATCGATTTCACCGCGCCGCATTTCGGGCAACCCCAATCTTCCGGCACGTCTTCCCAACGAGTGCCCGGTGCAACCCCGTTTCTCGGATCACCCACCGCTTCGTCGTAGATGTGACCGCAGGTTTTGCATTTGTATTTTCTGTATTCAGCCATGTTCTCTTCTCCAATACCTAAGTGGGTTCAAAAGCGCGCTGATTGTAGCCCAAGGCTATAGCGGAAAAAACCATCAAAGTTGTACCGAAATCGGCGGACGCCTTGCCGGTTAGTTAGCGCCCCGTCAGGCGTTGCTGCCAAATCGCCGCACGGCCGCGCAACTCTTCCAAATCCAAAGTCGTCAATTGCCGCTTGTTCAACAACCGCTTGCCGGCCACCCACACATCGCTGACTTGATGCCGGCTGGCGGCGTACACCACTTGCGCCAGGGGATTGAACACCGGCTGGGTTTCCACCTCGCTCAAATCGATGGCCACCAGATCGGCCTGTTTACCCGGCAGCAAGGAACCGATAGCCGCATCCAGACCCAAGGCTTTCGCGCCGTTCAAGGTCGCCATTTGCAAGGCTTGCGCGGCCGACACCGCGCTGGCGTCGCCGGAAACGCCTTTGGCCAGCAATGCCGCGACCCGCATTTCCGCCAGCATGTCCTGATCGTTGTTGCTGGCGGCGCCGTCGGTACCTAAAGCGACATTGATACCGGCTTTCAAGCAAGCGGCAACCGGGCAAAACCCGCTGGCCAGTTTCATATTGGATTCCGGACAATGCACGATATGGCCGCCGGTTTGGGCATAAAACCCTATTTCCTCGTCGCTCAGCTGTGTCATGTGTACTGCCATAAAGGCAGAGGTGAGCAAGCCTAAATCGGCCAGACGTTGCAGCGGCGTATGTCCGGTTTTTTGCCGCTGTTCGTCGACTTCGTGGCGGGTTTCGTGCACATGCATGTGCACGGTCAATTCCAGCTCGTCGGCAAAAGTGCGCACTTGGCGCAATGGTTCGTCGGAAACCGTATACGGTGCGTGCGGCGCAAACGACGTGCTGATCAAAGCTTGGTGGCGCAAGCGATCGTGCAGGGCTAAACCCTTCTGTAAATAGGCATCGGCGTTTTCCGCCCATACGGTCGGAAAATCGAATACGATCAGCCCTACATTAGCCCGAATCCCATGGGCGATGGCTTGCTGGGCGGTCACCTCCGGAAAGAAATACATATCGTTGAAACAGGTGGTGCCGCCGCGTAGCATTTCCGCTATCGCCAAATCGGTGCCGTCGCGCACGAAAGCCTCGCTCACCCACTTTTGTTCCGCCGGCCAAATGTGATGGGTCAGCCAATCCATCAGCGGCAAATCGTCCGCGATACCGGACAGCAACGACATCGCCGCGTGGGTATGACAATTGACCAAACCGGGGATCAATACCTGCCGATCCAGGCATTCCACGGCACGCGGTTGATAGATTTGTAGTGCGGCCTCGTTGTCCAGCAAATCGACGATCCTGCCGTCGTTGACCACCACGCTGTAATTTTCGTGGATTACCGAGGCCGGCTCTACGGGTATAATCCAACGCGCTTGAACTATCAAATCGACTTGCATGGCTTTCCTCGGCAAAAAACTCGATTATAACCCTGAGATCCCAACCGGCTTTTGACAAACACTATGAGCGATCTGCAACAACTGTCCGTGCAAGCCCTGCAATGGAGCGGCCAAGCCTTGAAGGTACTGGACCAACGGGTATTGCCCGCCACGATAACTTACGACGAATACCAAGATGCCGCCGGGGTGGCCGAAGCCATATCCAGCATGCGGGTGCGCGGCGCGCCGGCAATCGGCATCGCGGCCGCATACGGCGTGGTATTGTCGGCGATGCGCCACTACCCGGCCGACAACTGGCGCGACTCGGTCGAACAAGACATCGAACGTTTGGCCGCTTCGCGGCCGACTGCGGTTAATTTGTTTTGGGCGTTGGAAAAAATGCGCGCTTTATTGGCCAACCCGTCCGCCGAGCCGATAACGACATTGACCGCATTGGCCGAACAAATCCACGCCGAAGATCTGGCCGCCAATCAGGCAATGGGCGAGCGCGGCGCGGATATTCTGGGAGACGCGCGCGCAGTATTAACCCACTGCAACGCCGGCGCCCTGGCGACCGGCGGTTACGGCACGGCCTTGGGCGTGATTCGCAGCGCGTATCGACGCGGCCGGTTGCAGCAAGTGTACGCCGGAGAAACCCGCCCCTGGCTGCAAGGTGCGCGTTTGACCGTGTGGGAACTGGCCCAAGACGGCATTCCGGCCACCTTGATCGCCGATTCCGCCGCCGCCTGGTTGATGAAATCCGGCAAGATCGACTGGATCGTGGTCGGCGCCGATCGCATTACCGCCAACGGCGACGTGGCCAACAAGATAGGTACCTATTCGCTGGCCGTGCTGGCCAAACGGCACGGCGTCAAAATGATGGTGGCCGCACCGTCTTCCACCTTCGATTTCAGCTTGGAAAGCGGGGACAGCATAGAAATCGAGCAGCGTAGCGCGCAAGAATTGCTGCCCGCTTGTTATTTGCAGGCCGATTCCTTGGTCAGTGCCTGGAATCCGGTATTCGACGTCACCCCCGCCGAACTAATCAGCGCTATCGTCACCGAACGCGGCGCCGTCATCGATCCCGGCAAACACGGGGTCAGGAGTTTGCAGATATGATAGGCCCAAACTACGGCAACAACCCGGTAGTGGCGATAAGCTGTTTGCTGCAAGGCGCTAAAATGCTCAATCATCCGGCTTTGCGCAAATACCTGTTGATCCCGCTGTTCATCAATTTCTTCTTGTACAGCGGTGCATTCGTGCTGGGTTACCATTCGGTGTCGGCTTTGATCCACGAATTCATTCCGGCCTGGCTGTCGTGGCTGAACTGGATCTTATGGCCGCTGTTTTTCGTGTCTTTTTTGATCATCGGCTTTTTCACCTTCACCTTGATCGCCAACTTGATTGCTGCACCGTATTACAGCCGGCTGGCTGCGAAAACGCTGGAGCTCATTGGCGCAACTTACGACGATCAGCCGGAAATTCCGTGGGACAAGGTATTCGTCGGCGAACTGCGCCGGGTAGGCTACCTGTTGCTGCGTACCTTGCCGTTGTTGTTGTTATCCGTGATTCCGGTAGTCAATTTGATTGCGCCGGTACTGTGGGCAATATTCGCCGCTTGGGGCATAGCCATGGAATTCATGGCCTATCCGCTGGAAAGCCGCGGCCTGACGTTTCCGGAACAAAAGGAATTCCTGCGGCAATCGCGCTGGGGGGCCTTGAGCTTCGGCGGCCTAACCGGCTTAGCGCTGACCTTGCCGGTGATCAATTTGTTCATCGGTCAAGCCGCGGTGATAGGCGCGACCTTGTACGTGCATAAACTCGAACAACAGATATAAAGAGATTAAGTTTGCTGGGCTCGCACTGGCGCGTGCCGCATCCCGATTAAACGCCCCATCCACCGATAGGAATTGACATGTCCGGCAACAAGCCTTGGGTTTCCACGCTAGCATGGCTAGCCGTCGCGCTAATCGGCGCCTCGGCCATAGGCGGCATCGCCCTGCAACGCGGCGAAACCATCAGCAGTATGTGGATCATTACCGCCGCAGTGTGCACCTATGCCTTAGGTTACCGCTTCTACAGCGCGTTCGTCGCGGCGAAAGTGTTGGTGCTGGATGCCGGCCGAGCCACGCCGGCGGAACGCTTCGACGACGGCCGCGATTTCATGCCGACCCATAAATGGGTGGTATTCGGCCACCATTTTGCCGCAATCGCCGGCCCCGGCCCGCTGATTGGCCCGACCTTGGCCGCACAATTCGGTTACTTGCCCGGCACCCTGTGGATATTGATAGGCGCAGTATTGGGCGGCTGTGTGCAGGATTTCGTCACTTTGTTTTTTTCGGTCAGGCGTGATGGTCGCTCGCTGGGACAAATGGCCAAGGACGAACTTGGGCCGATAGGTGGCGGCGCGGCCATGTTGGGGGTGATGACCATCATGATCATCCTGATCGCGGTGCTCGGCCTGGTGGTGGTCAATGCGATGAAACACAGTCCCTGGGCGACGTCGACTGTAGCGGCAACCATACCGATTGCGGTGTTGATGGGTATTTATCTGAACAATGTCCGCCCGGGCCGGGTAGCGGAAGCGACCTTGCTGGGCGTGTCGCTGCTGATTTTCGCCGTGTTGGGCGGCGGTTGGATAGACGACAATCCGGCGATTCGCGGCTGGTTCGACTACGACGCCCCGCAACTGGCGCTTATGGTCATCTTATACGGCTTCGCCGCGGCGGTATTGCCGGTCTGGCTGCTGCTGGCCCCGCGCGATTATTTGTCCACGTTTATGAAACTGGGCACTATCGCCGCGTTGGCGGTCGCTATCGTGATCCTGCGCCCGGAGTTGAAAATGCCGGCTTTGACCCAATTCGTCGACGGCAGCGGACCTATTTTCGGCGGCAAACTGTTCCCGTTCGTATTCATCACCATCGCCTGCGGCGCGATTTCCGGCTTTCACGCCCTGATTTCCTCAGGCACCACGCCTAAGCTGTTAGCCAACGAAGCCGACGCCCGCTTCATCGGCTATGGCGCGATGATGATGGAATCTTTCGTGGCCATTATGGCCATGATAGCCGCCAGCGTATTGGAGCCCGGCGTCTATTTCGCCATCAACAGCCCGGCCGGCGTGGTCGGCAAGGAAGCGGCCGACGCGGTGGCAAAAATCAGCGCCTGGGGTTTTCCGGTTTCGGTCGAGCACATGCAACATTTGGCGCAAACCATGGGCGAATCCAGTTTGTTCGCCCGGACCGGCGGCGCGCCGTCGCTGGCGGTCGGCATGGCCAGCCTGTTCGCGCAAGTGTTCGGCGCCAACCTGCTGGCAGCCTGGTACCACTTCGCCATCATGTTCGAAGCCCTGTTCATTTTGACCACGCTGGACGCCGGCACCCGGGTTGCCCGCTTCATGCTGCAGGACCTGCTCGGCAATTTCAACATCGGTGTCGGCAAAGCCAACCACTATGCCAGCATTCTGCTGACCAGCGCGGCAGTCGTCGGCGCCTGGGGCTATTTCTTGTACATGGGCACCATAGATCCGCTGGGCGGTATCAACAGTTTGTGGCCCTTGTTCGGCATCGCCAACCAAATGCTGGCGGCGATTGCATTGTGCGTGGCCACCACGATTCTGATCAAATCCGGCAAGTTGAAATACGTCTGGGTCACGGCTGCACCGTTAGCCTGGCTGCTCGTCATCACCAGCAGTGCGGCGTGGGAAAAACTGTTTTCGGCCGACCTCAGAGTCGGTTTCCTGACTCACGCCAACGATTTGTCCGCCAAACTGCAGGCCGGCATGCTGGATGCGGATATGGCCGGTAAAGCTCCGCACCTGCTATTCAACGACTATCTGAATGCCGGCCTGACCGCGCTGTTCATGCTGATCACCTGGCTGTTGCTGCTGGATACCCTGCGCGTCGCCTACTGCGTGCTGAGCGGCAAGCCGCATCCCCAATCCAGCGAATCGCCGCACATACCCAGCCGCCTGGTGGAAAACTGGGTACGCGATTGAGGCGAATTGTCGGTTAGCAAACGCTGCTTTCGAAAATTTGCGACGCTAACAATCCCGAAGGTAGCGGGCTTTATCCGTTGATACGCCCAAGCCTCTCAAAATTTAACTATCTACCTATCTGCAGCGAAAACGGATGAGTCGTTAGCGGAGAAGCGGCGATTCGAACCCGAACGACCTGCTAACCTTTCCCGCTTTTGCCCCGGACCTATCGCTGAGCGCACAAGAGTCGGTTGAGCGGCGGATTATTGTGAGGATTGAGCACGATCCAGGCAAAGAGCCGCAACTGGTTTGCCGGAGTACGGACATGAGGCTCTTCGAGCAATGCGAAGCGATGCGCACCGATCTCGTGAATCTCCAAATCTCCCCCGGCTAATCGATTCCGGATCACTCGCGGATCGTGAAGGAAACCAAGATCGCCCGGGGTTCGATTGGCCCCAAAGAATGCTATCGAGCCTGGGTATATGTTCGGTAGATCAAGACTCTGCGCTGTTACGGTAGCTTCCCACACGCGCTTGAGAACAGGATCAGTAGGTCAAGGCCGCCGGGAACAACGATAGGTGGTTTGTTTGCGGCCAGTTCTTTAAGCTTGCACAGCTCTTCTTTACGTTCGGAGATGCCTATCAAGCTATCTAATTCCGGCAGTCGTGCATTTAACAGCAATGGCGGATTGCGCGAATCAATCACATTTCGGCGACTGCAAGCCCATACAGGACGGCGTGTGGGAGTTGCGTATCGATTACGGCCCAGGTTACCGCGTGTATTACGCACAGGCCGGTGACAAGTTGCTGTTGCTGTTAATTGGCGTTGACAAACGAAAACAGCAGTTAGATATTGAAAAAGCTGTTGATTATTGGAAAGACTGGAAGCGGAGAGCAACCCATGACTGAAGCATCAAGACCCCATGACCAAACCGTTATTGAGCTACTGAGAGAAGATCCCGACTTTGCCAACGAGTATCTAGCGGCGGCATTGGACGAGATCGATCAGCCGGGCGGCAGAGAAGCCTTGTTGGCAGCGTTGAGACATATTGCTGAGGCGCACGGAATGTCAGATGTTGCCGAGCGTGCAGGGATTAAGCGTGAGAGTCTTTATCGCGCTCTTTCACCTAAGGGTAATCCCACGATAAAAACCTTGCTGGCAGTCACTAGCGCGGTTGGACTGAAGTTATCGGTACAGAGGTACGTTGCAGCATGAGGATTACGCCTTTTGATATTGCAGAGCATTTGGAGACGGATGAAGACATTAAGCTTTTTTTGAAAGATGCAGCCGAGACAGGTACAGCGAATGATTTTATTCACGCTCTCAATACAGCAGCAAGAGCTAAAGGCATGACCCGAGATAGCCAAACAGATCTGCGTTACCCGCGCTAGCTTGTACAAGTCGCTGGCCGACGATGGCAATCCCAGGTTTGAAACCATCGCCAAGATTGTTGATGCCCTTGGTTGCAAGCTGATTGTGTCCTAATGCATATGCTTAACCCGCCCCATCCGGGCAGCATTTTGAAAAAGGACGTGTTACCCACGCTGGGTATCGGCCCCGCCGAAGCCGCCGGGTTTCTCGGGAAGCGTTATCGCGTGTTCTCAACGGTCGGGCAGCGATTAGTGCCGATATGGCAATCCGGCTGGAAGCTTGGGTGAATGGCCCGACAGCAGAAACATGGTTGTGCTTGCAGGCGGAATATTCCAAACCGGCAAATCGCAGGTTTTAAACAAAAACAGCTTGCCGAGATAGACGAACGCAAATTTGCGTCGGTCTACAAAGCCGGAAATGGACAGGATAGACTTTGTTTCAATCTCGATTCCGTCTTGTCATAATCGATTGCTGACATGAATTGGGATCAGAAATGGGAAGGCTTGCCCCTGCCGGCGGTACTCATCTATGGGGAGCAGTCGAACCGCCGATTTGGCGGTTCGGGTTCAGAAACAGAAGGAAGGGGAGGTAATCTGTGTCAATCAGTCTGGCTATTATTCAGCAACCCCGAATGCTGATGACGAATTGGGAGTAAAAAACTGTTGATCGACATACCCATAAATTGAACAAAAATGCCTACATGAACTCGACAGGCGAAAAAAAAGGACGTGCGATTTATCGTAAGTCCTTGATTTATCTGGCTCCCCCGGACGGGCTCGAACCGCCGACCTAGTGATTAACAGTCACCCGCTCTACCGACTGAGCTACAGGGGAATAATGTATTTGTAATGGCGCGCCCGGAGAGATTCGAACTCCCGACCGCTCGGTTCGTAGCCGAGTACTCTATCCAGCTGAGCTACGGGCGCCTAATTGATCTGTGCATTTTAGGCTGATTTTCTTATTGTGTCAACCTTTATTTTTTATTAAGTGGCGGAGAGAGAGGGATTCGAACCCTCGATGCGCTTTTGGCACATACTCCCTTAGCAGGGGAGCGCCTTCGGCCTCTCGGCCATCTCTCCTAATTCGTTCGTTTATATATCGGATGGTTTGGATTCGGATTGCTCTTTCTTGATTCGTTCGTATATTTCTTCCCTGTGAACGGAAACATCTTTCGGAGCGTTAACGCCAATTCTAACCTGATTGCCTTTTACTCCGAGGACCGTGACAGTAACGTCATCGCCTATCATCAATGTCTCCCCCACTCTACGAGTCAAGATAAGCATATAATCTCCCTACATATCCAAAAGCACTTGTTTGCAGTGCAAGCTGAGTTAGTAATTCTATTCGCTTTTAACAAAAAATGGAAATTTATTTCGCTTTTGTGGTGATTCAAGGTTGAAAAAGAAGTATGAGGCATTGCGTAGTACGTCGGCGTGGAGTTGCTTCTTCATTTAAAGGGACTTTCGTGGGTGATGCTGTCGTTTAGCTGTTGAAAAATGGTTGAGGTTGAGTATGGGACAATTGAATGAGAAATATGCCGGAGCAAGATAGGTTTGATGACTTAGCTGCCGATTTCAGCGTTGTGCCGGAAATTCGGGATTCGATTTCAGAGTTTATCGCGTTGCGGCGCGATTTGCATGCAACCCCGGAGCTATGTTTTCAAGAATTTAAGACATCCGAATTGGTGTCGCGACTGTTGTCGCAATGGGGGATACAAACTCATTGCGGATTAGGAGGCACAGGCGTGGTAGGTGTACTTCGAAGCGGGCAGTCGAAAAACGCAATAGGCTTGCGTGCGGATATGGACGCGTTGCCTATCCAAGAACAAAATACTTTCCCGCACGCTTCTAAAGTAACCGGCAAAATGCACGCGTGCGGTCACGACGGGCATACGGCGATGCTATTGGCTGCAGCTAAACATTTATCGGATAGTGGATGTTTCGATGGAACGGTTTATTTCATTTTCCAGCCTGCTGAAGAGGGCGGCGGCGGTGCCGCGGCGATGATAAAGGATGGATTGTTCGAAAAGTTTCCGATGCAGGCCGTTTATGGCATGCATAATTGGCCAGGCATTGCAGTCGGTCGGTTCGCAATCAGCCCGGGTCCAGTGATGGCTGCATTCGATACGTTTCGCATCGTGATTATTGGCAAGGGATGTCACGCCGCGCTACCTCATATGGGATTGGACCCGGTACCGGTAGCCGCTCAGCTAGTGTTAGGCTTGCAGACAATATTGACGCGCTCGGCGAATCCTTTAGACGTGGGGGTATTGTCGATCACTACAATGCATGTCGGCGAGACAACCAACGTAATTTCCGACAACTGCGAGTTAACCGGTACGATACGCACGTTTTCTGCTGATTTGATGGACCTGATTCAACAGCGTATGCGCGAAATTTCTAGCCACATTTGTCAGGCCTATGGCATGACCTGCAATATCGAGTTTTTCAAAGGTTATCCGCCCACAGTCAACCACGCGGAGCAAGTCGAAATATCGAAAAACGTGATGGCGGGTCTGGTAGGGGAGGATAATGTTCTGGTCCAGCTTCCGGTCATGGGGGCGGAAGATTTTGCGTATATGCTGCAACTGTTGCCCGGAAGTTACTGCTTTATCGGCAACGGCCAAGGTGATCATCGGCTAAACGGCCACGGTGGCGGACCCTGTATGCTGCATAACCCCAGTTATGATTTTAACGATGAGATATTGGCGTTAGGCGCGAGTTATTGGGTGAAATTGGTAGAAACGTGTTTACCTTGCCTAGGGTGATTATTCTGGCAAGAGGGTGCAATGGAAGCGGTGAGTCAGGGGATAAACCGGATGCCCGACGATGTTAAGACGAAAATTGCAGCCGCCGGCAGATCGCATTCATAGGTTCTGCCGGCGAGTTTTTGCAGGAAAAGTTAGTGCTTAAAATGCCGCATGCCGGTCAACACCATGGCAATATTATGTTCGTCGGCGGCAGCGATGACTTCCGCGTCACGGATCGACCCGCCGGGATGAATGACGGCGGTGATTCCTGCCGCTGCGGCAGCATCTATGCCGTCTCGAAACGGAAAATAGGCGTCGGAAGCCATCACCGATCCCGGTACCGACAAGCCTTCGTCGGCGGCTTTGATGCCGGCGATTTTGGCGGAGTATACCCGGCTCATCTGGCCGGCGCCTATGCCTATCGTTCTGCCTTCTTTACCGTAAACGATGGCGTTCGATTTAACGAACTTCGCAACTTTCCAGACGAACATCAAGTCGGCCATTTCTTGCGGAGTCGGGGCGCGTTTACTGACGATTTTGACGTCATTTTTGTCGATGCAACCGGCGTCGGTTTGCTGCACCAGTAGGCCGCCACCGACGCGTTTGAATTCTAAGCCGGTGGCTTTTATTGTGCTCCAGACACCGGTTTCCAATACACGGACATTGGATTTTTTACTCAACGCTGATTTAGCGCCGTCGCTAACCGAGGGGGCAATGATCACCTCAACGAATTGGCGTTGCACAATCTCTGTCGCGGTTTTTTCGTCCAACTCGCGGTTGAAGGCGATGATTCCGCCGAAGGCGGAGGTCGGATCGGTCGCGTACGCCAGATCGTATGCTTGCAAAATGTCGTTTCCGATTGCGACTCCGCACGGATTGGCGTGCTTGACGATTACGCACGCGGCTTGTTCGTCGAATGCTTTAACGCACTCCAATGCCGCGTCCGCGTCCGCAATATTGTTGTAAGAAAGTTCTTTGCCTTGCAGTTGCTTGGCGCAGGCGATGGTGCCGGCGGCGGGGGATTTCTCTCTGTAAAAGGCGGCGTTTTGATGCGGATTTTCGCCGTAACGCATGGCTTGCAATTTGTAAAACTGCAGATTCAAGGTTTGCGGAAAGTCGTCTGCGCTGATTTGTTTCGCTAAATACGCGGAAATCATCGTGTCGTAGCGGGCGGTGTGTTCGAAACTCTTGACGGCCAGTTCAAAGCGGGTTTGCAAGCTCAAGTTGCCCGCATGGCTTTTTAGCTGCTCCAAAATTGCAGGATAATCGGCCGGGTCTACTACTACGGCCACATCTGTATGGTTTTTGGCTGCGCCGCGCAACATGCTCGGACCGCCGATATCGATGTTTTCGATAGCCGTCGCCAGGTCGCAATTTGGATCGGCCGTGGTCTGCTCAAAGGGATACAGATTAACCACTACCATGTCGATGGGGCTTATGCCGTTGGCGGCCATGACGTCATCGTCTATCCCCCTTCGGCCCAAAATGCCGCCATGAACTTTGGGGTGCAGGGTTTTAACGCGTCCATCCATCATTTCCGGAAAACCGGTGTAATCCGACACTTCGGTAACCGGAATTTGGTGTTCCGCGAGCAATTTTGCGGTACCGCCGGTCGATAACAATTCGACGCCCATCTGGTGCAGGCCACGGCAAAAGTCTAAAACGCCGTTTTTATCCGACACACTGACCAGTGCGCGGGTTACTTTTTTGTTCATGTAGTCCTCGGTGATGATAAATTCGGCGGTTAACCAATGCCGTATTGATCCAGTTTTTTTCGTAAGGTGCTGCGGCTTAGACCTAATACCTTGGCGGCTTTGCTTTGGTTGAAGTCGGCGTGCTTCATCGCCGTTTCGAGTAAGGGCCTTTCCACTTCCGCCAATACCAGCTGGTAAAGCCCGCTAGAGTCATGTCCGTTGAGATGGCTAAAATAATCTTCGACGCATTGGCGTACATGATCGGATAGCGTTTGACTAGCAGCGCTTTTAAGGGGGGTAGATTGATCTTCCATTTAAACGACTCGGGGGATGATGTATTTAAACGCTGTATCGACTTGGGCTAGCTGTAGTGAAGGGGTTTCGGCTTGGTTGATGCACCGTTTAATGGCCGGCGGCACGTTACCGATCTGATTTAAATACCAGCTAATGTGTTTCCTAGCGATTCTAACACCACTGGAGTTACCGTAAAAACGATATAAATCGAGTAAATGACGGTCGATGACGGTTTTGATTTCGCTCATCGAAATGACGAAAGGATTTTGCTGGTTGAGCTGCGCATCGATTTCGCGAAATATCCAAGGCCTGCCTTGCGCAGCCCGGCCTATCATCACGGCGTCGGCCCCTGTGTAATTTAACACACGTTCCGCTTTTTCCGGGCTGTCGATGTCGCCGTTGGCAATGACCGGAATGCCGACGCTTTGTTTCACAGCTTTGATCGTATCGTATTCGGCGTGCCCTTCGAATTTACAGGCCCGGGTTCTGCCGTGGATGGTTAAGGCCATTACTCCGCAATTCTGTGCGATTTGGGCTATTTTTAACGCATTTTTTTGGTTTTTGTCCCAACCGGTGCGGATTTTCAGGGTAACCGGGATTTGCACGGCTCCAACTACCGCCGACAAAATGCGCTCGACTAAGTCTTCGTCCTTTAACAAGGCCGAACCGGCAGCGATCGCACACACTTTCTTGGCCGGACAGCCCATGTTGATGTCGATGATTTGAGCGCCGCGTTCCTGGTTCAAACGAGCGGCTTTGGCCAACTGGGACGGTTCGGTGCCGAGTATCTGAACAGAGCGTAAACCGACCTCGCCGTCGATAACCGTTTTGCGTAAGGTGCGGGGGTGATTTTGCAATTGAGTGTGGGACGTCACCATTTCCGACACTGTCAATCCGGCGCCGAATTCAGCACATAGGCGGCGGAACGGATTGTCGGTGATGCCGGCCATCGGCGCCAGCATCACGCGGTTCGGTAAGGAGTATGGGCCGATTTGCATGCGGGTTTGCACTTCCAAAAAGGCCGCACATCATACCCGAAACTTCGCGCCGGGTTGACGAAATTTGTTCGGTTTAATCCAAGTCTAAAGCCATTTTGGCGATAGGCTACGGCTGCTTAACGCGCTACTCCCGCTTGAATTTGAACGAGGGGAGTGTCCTACGACAGGGCGAAGGGTATTTGAGAGCCGGGTTATAAATCGCCGTTGTTTTTGCCGTTGGCATAACACCGCCAAGCTGCCCGCATCACCAACAGCACTGCACCCAGAAACCCGACGGTGGTCAAGCTAAAGCTCAGTGCCGCCGGCAACGGAAAATGCGGTTCCACCACTACCGTTATCGGGGCTTTAGGCGTCAAGCCGCGCAGCAAAAATGCCAACGGATTGAAAAACGCCCCAAAGCAGCAAGCGCCAACCAGCCACAGGGGCGGCTCGATATGCCACTGGCGAAAGGCTAAGAAAAAAATCAACAAAAACTGCGCCATCATCAGATAATCGATATGGGCGCGGATCACGTCGTCGCGCTCGACTAAATGTTCGGCTAAAGCACTGTTCGGAAAAAACAAGCTGACGCCCAATACCCAGGCAATGGCCAAGGCCATGCTCAGGCATAAGCCGGCCCCGGCCAGCAGAATCAAGTGAGTGGTGTTAAAGGTGGATGATTGAAACATGAGAATCCTCGGCAAACAATGGGTTGACGGCGGCAAATCTTGCCGGTGCGACGAGTGGGAGCGTAACCGATGATGCCAACTCCGCGCTTGTACCAACCTGCTACGATCAAAGCTTTCGATGCGCTGTGGGACATCCGCGACGGCCGTACCTTTTTCAGTGGGCCGTTGTATGACTGCGCGGCTCACCAGCATGGCGCACCGGTATTTCTGGCCGGGCTGTATGGGAAATTCCGCCTGCGTTTGCCCGGCACCGATTGGCATTGGTGCCGCACCGCCGTGATCCCCGCCGGCGTGCTGCACGAATTGGTGGTCGGCGGCGAGCCGATTACCGTGCTTTACCTGGAACCGACCGTCGCCGGCCTTGACGCTTTTCTGCCGTTGCTGAAAAACGGCCAAGCGCAACACGGTGCGCTGGTTGCCGATGGCGGCGAAATCGCCTTTATGCGCGAACTATACGAGCAGCGCTACCGATCCGACTGGACGGCGGATGCTTTACGGGATTTGCTGGAATATGCCAAGCGCAAATCGTCCGGCGCGGTAGTCGATCCGCGCTTGCGGCAAGCGCTCGAATACCTGCATTGCCACAATGGCGAGTTGACCCCGTTGGCTGCCGTGGCTGCGCAAGCGGGTTTGTCGCCGTCGCGTTTTCAACACCTGTTCGTCCAACAAATCGGCGTACCGTTTCGCCGCTACCGTGCCTGGAGCCGCATGCGCCAAGCGCTGACCCGCATTGTGTCGGGCGATAATTTCACCGTCGCCGCCCACGCCGCCGGCTTT
Source organism: Methylomonas sp. HYX-M1 (assembly GCF_040741385.1). Lineage (NCBI taxonomy): Bacteria > Pseudomonadati > Pseudomonadota > Gammaproteobacteria > Methylococcales > Methylococcaceae > Methylomonas > Methylomonas sp. HYX-M1. The sequence goes on along the minus strand of NZ_CP160405.1, from coordinate 3,500,587 downwards.
AGCGATTCCGCCCACTTCTGTCACGACTTTCGCAAAACGTTCGGGGCGGTGCCCAGCATCAGTCTGCGCCGCTTGGCTCGATTGCAAACGTGATTGCTTAATCGCTCGACCACACAGCAATGGGGTAAGCGTTGCGGCCAAACAAAGGTGCAAGTTTGATTAACAAAAAAAGCGAGCGATTGCTAATCCGCCGGTCCGTTCCGCATGCCAGCGAAGCTTATGACAGTTCCAGCCGCAATCGCCGTCAAACCTGTTCAACAGCGTTTGTTCGATACCGTGCGCGAGTATTTTTAGGCGGTTGGCAACTGGAGCAATGGGTAAGGCTACGTAGCTTGGGACAAATTCTGCTGCTGCAGGCTCGCGGGGCACATTAAAAACAGGGTTTTTTACCGCTCAAACAAAACTGCGGTCCGATCCTGCGGGGATACTTTTTTAATCATTCAAGTTTTCCGGCGGGCACTATATAATTTCGCCCACTTTTTAAATAAACAGGGTGCGAAACAAATTATGTCCGACGTTAAAAAAGTCGTGCTTGCCTACTCGGGCGGCCTGGACACCTCGGTGATTTTAAAGTGGTTACAGGATGTTTACCAATGCGAGGTAGTGACTTTTACCGCCGATATCGGCCAAGGTGAAGAGTTAGACCCGGCCAGGGCTAAAGCGAGCGCCGCGGGTATCAAAGAAATTTACATCGACGATTTGCGCGAAGAGTTCGCACGGGATTTCGTGTTTCCGATGTTTCGGGCCAATACGATTTACGAAGGCGAATATTTGTTGGGTACCTCGATCGCCAGACCGTTGATCGCCAAACGCTTAATCGAAATCGCCAACGAAACCGGGGCCGACGCAATTTCCCACGGCGCAACCGGCAAAGGCAACGATCAGGTGCGTTTCGAGCTGGGGGCTTACGCTTTGCGTCCGGACATCAAAGTGATTGCCCCTTGGCGGGAATGGGATTTGAATTCGCGGCAAAAACTGTTGGATTATGCGGAAAGCCATGGTATCTCCGTGGAAATGAAAAAGGGTAAATCGTCCCCTTATTCGATGGACGCCAACTCGCTGCATATTTCGTACGAAGGGCGGATATTGGAAAATCCTTGGACGGAACCGGAAGAGGATATGTGGCGCTGGACGGTTTCCCCGGAAAACGCGCCGGATCAAGCCACCTATATCGAGTTAACTTATCGCAACGGTGACATTGTCGAGATCGACGGCATTCCTTATACGCCGCATCAGGTGATGGAAAATCTCAACAAAATCGCCGGGGCTAACGGCATAGGCCGTTTGGATATTGTCGAAAACCGTTATGTGGGCATGAAATCGCGCGGTTGTTATGAAACTCCGGCCGGTACCGTAATGCTGAAAGCTCATCGCGCCATCGAATCTTTAACTTTGGATAGGGAAGTGGCGCATTTGAAGGACGAATTGATGCCGCGCTACGCGTCACTCATTTACAACGGTTACTGGTGGAGTCCGGAAAGGAAATTGCTGCAAACCATGATCGACGCTTCTCAACTCAATGTAAACGGCAAAGTCAGAGTCAAGCTCTATAAAGGTAACGTTATCGTGGTGGGGCGCATGTCCGACAATAGTTTGTTCGACGAAAACATCGCTACATTCGAGGAAGATGGCGGAGCATACAATCAGAAAGATGCGGAAGGCTTCATTAAACTCAATGCGTTAAGGATGAGGATCGCCGCAAAAAAAGGCCGGTGATTCGCCATTAGCGTCATAAAACAGGACATTTCCAAGGAAGTTTGTATAATTGAGCAACTGAATCGGGGGGTGTTGAGCGCCTTTTAGTCGCCGTTTTCTCCCGATACCGCTTCCTGATTAGCCATACATAACAATAATGAGCAATAAGCCTGAGATTAATCCGGATGGTGCCGATAGCGACGCAAGTCCGCTAGCGATGCTTCAGGTTGTGCAGACACACCGAGCCTTAGTGAAAGCCAACCGAATATTGCTGGGCTTGGTATTTGTATTGATGCTGGCGGTGTTTATCTTGGGCTTAATCGTCGTGCCTAAGCCCTCGTTTACGGCTAAAGCGGATGCCGGTCAAATCGCGCAAGCCGCTTACGCTTTGCAAAATCCGGCGATTTCAGCAGAGATCAACGCTTTGAAAGCTCAGATGTTCGGTTTGGTCAGCGGTTCTATAGAAAGCAAACTCCGCTCTCTGGAAGACAGTATCAAACGGGGAAGCCTGACGGATTCGCTGAACACCCTGCAGGATCTCAAAAGCGACGTCAAGGTGCTGAATGGTTACGCGCCTAATTCGCCAGCCAAATCGGCCGACCCCGGCGTCAATCAGCAATTGATAAAGGAAGTCACTGACTTAAAAGATTTCGTTTATTTAACTTTTATTTCCTGCGGTTTAATGCTGGCCGGGGTGGCGGGAATCTGGTTGCGCTATCGATACCGTTTAACGCATCAAAGCGGTTATGCGGTTTTATTGGAGAGAGACAAGCAGCAACGCTAATCGTAATCGTCGCTTTGTCGGTGTGATTTTTGCGCCCATTAAAAAAGCCGCCTCACTAACGTGGGCGGCTTTTTTGCGTCTAAAACGCCGGTAGTCTTATTGGCTCAAGAATGAGTAAACTGCGTCGATCGCTTGATCTTCGGTGTAGCCTGCTTTTTTGACAGGGCCAACTGCCATGATGGCTTCCATCGCTTTAGGCATGCCGTTTTTACCGTTTTTCAAAACAGTAGCGAATTGGTCTTTCGGTAATTTACCCGCTTTGATCAGTTCTTTCAGTTGTGGGTTAGAGGCGATGTCGTGGCAAGCTCCGCAACCGCGTCCGAAAGCGCGTTCGTAGATTTTTGCGCCAACTTCTTCCGCTTCGCCGGCGGCGACTTGACTGCTGATTGCAATCAGGATTGCACCTGCTAATAAACCGAATGATTTTTTCATTATTGTGTTCTCTCGTTGTGATTTAAAGAAAGCCGTAGATCTCACAAGCAATCTACAGACCAATGGGAAAAACGCGTGAAAGGATAGGGAATTTTGCAGAAAAATTCAATCGCTTTTCTGTTAAACAGGAGCATTTCACGGGCTTTCGGCGCTAAGTGTTAACTCCATAACTTAAAGTCTACTGAAAAAACAAATGCCTTTAATCCGGCTAAATACGGCTTGCCGGCGAACTACGAAACCAGGACAGTTTTTCATGCAGTCTGACTACACTGCCGACGATAATCAGGGTGGGTGGTTTGATGTCCGCTTGCTCCGCAAGGTCCGGCATGCTGCAAAGAGTTCCCGTCAATACCCGCTGTTGCGACGTGGTGCCTTGTTGCACGATAGCGATCGGATGGTCAGCCGGACAGCCGTGCTCGATCAGTGCGGCGCAAATCGCACGCAAACCGACCAGGCCCATGTAGATGACTATGGTTTGATTAGGGACTGCCAATTGTTTCCAATTCAGGTTGATCGTGCCGTCTTTCAAATGGCCGGTCACGAAGGTGCAAGATTGGGCGTGGTCGCGGTGGGTTAGCGGAATGCCGGCATAACTCGCGCAGCCGGCGCCGGCGGTGATTCCGGGTACTACTTGAAAGTCTATGCCTTGTTGCATCAAGGTTTCGATCTCTTCGCCGCCACGTCCGAAAATGAAGGGGTCGCCGCCTTTTACCCGGGCGACGCGTTTGCCGGCCAAGGCTAGATTAGCCAGTAGCTCGTTGATCGATTCTTGCGCTAGGCTGTGCTGACTTCGTTGTTTGCCGACGTAGATTTTTTGCGCGTCGCGCCTGGCCATGTCCAGAATGCCGGCCGATACCAAACGATCGTAGACGATCACGTCGGCTTGTTGCATTAGGCGCAGTGCCCTAAACGTTAACAAATCCGGGTCGCCGGGGCCCGCGCCGATCAAATAAACCTCGCCGCGTTTAGTGTCGACAGAGTTTTGAGCATGTAATTCCTGGCTCAAGCGCTGTTCCGCTTGGTCGATTTTTCCGGAAAAAACCAATTCCGCTATGGGGCCGGATAATACGGATTCCCAAAATGCTCTGCGTTGATTGATGTCCGTAATGGCTTGTTTTACCGGCTGACGGAATTTCTCGGCAAACCGCGCCAGAGCGCCGTAAGCGGCGGGAATTGCGCTTTCGATTTTGGCCCTTACCAAGCGGGCCAGAACGGGGGAGAGGCCGCCTGTCGACGAGGCGATGATTAGCGGTGAGCGATCCACGATAGCCGGAAACACGAAGCTGCATAAGTCCGGGTTGTCTACCACATTTACCGGAATGGCCGAGGCTTGGGCGGCGGCGGCGACTAGTTCATTGATTGTTCTATCGTTGGTAGCGGAAATGACCAAGCGCATGCCCGTAACATCGGCGGCTTCGAAGGCTTTTTGCCGGATGTCAAGGTTCAAGCCGGGTTGCAGCGCCGCAACGCTGCTACCGATGTCTTGCGCGACGACGCTGATACGCGCGCCGGTTTTGCCTAAAATTTCGATCTTACGAGCGGCAATGTCGCCAGCCCCAACGACCAGACAAGGTTGCTCGGCGAGCTTCATAAACAAGGGGAAGTATTCCATATCGGCTTGATTTTCGGCGGGTAATGTTGGTGATATGATGCAGGGACTAGAGAATTCCTGAGAAAACGCAAATGTTCGAATTTGATTTTGAGGTCGACGCGACCGGATTACAATGCCCCTTGCCGTTATTGAGGTTGAAAAAGGCCATCATGGCGATAGAAAGCGGTGCGGTAGTGAAAGTGATTGCTACCGATCCCGCGGCACACTTGGATTTCGGCGTTTATATCGATCAGGCGGGCCATTCGCTGGTACATAATTTGCGCGAGCCGGACCGGCAAATTTTTTATATCAAGAAAAAATAGCGTCTAGCCGCGCAAGCTGATGATATCCCAACCTGCCCGTTGGGCTTCGTCTCTCAAGGTGGGGTCCGGATCCACCGCCACCGGTTTGTCCACCAAACGCAGCAGCGGCAAATCGTTGTGCGAATCGCTATAAAAGCAGCTGTTAGTCAGGCTTTCTCCGTTGGCACTAAGCCATTGCTGCAAGTGACGGACTTTACCCTCCTGAAAACAGGGAGTACCGATAAAATCGCCGGTATATTCGCCGTTCGCTTGCGCCGGGGTTGTCGCCAGCAGGTAATCGATGCCGTATAGCTTGACGATGGGTTCGGTGACGAAACGGTTGGTCGCGGTGATGACCAGCAGCGTATCGCCGGCTTGCCGATGTTTTTCGACCAGCTCGTGTGCGGCCGGCAAAGTAATCGGCTCTATAATCTCGCGAACGAACTCGTCGCGCCAGCGATGCAGTTGTTCGGCTTTGTGCGCGGCAAGCGGCGCCAAAGAGAAGCGTAAAAACGCCACGATGTCCAATACCCCGTGTTTGTAATCCTCGTAAAACTTCGCGTTGGCTTCCTCGTAATAGCTCTTGTCGACTATGCCGCGGTCGACCAGAAATTGTCCCCATAAGAAGTCGCTGTCGTCGGCGATCAGCGTGTTGTCCAAATCGAAAATCGCTAAGCTCACGTAAAACCTGATAGTTAAGAAATTAAACCGAGCGGCTTATGGTTTCCGCCGCGCATTTGTGGAACAATTGCGCCCATTAATTTATTGGCGGGCCCGGTGGCGATTTTAACATTCCGTCGTTCCGATCGGGCCGCATATAGTACAGGTTTTTACATGATAGACTCGAAAGGATACCGGCCTAACGTCGGCATTATCCTTTGCAATGACGAGGGTCGTGTGTTCTGGGCCAAACGCAAGGGGGCCAACTCGTGGCAGTTTCCACAAGGCGGAATCGATTGCAATGAAGATCCTGAAACCGCGATGTATCGGGAATTGTGGGAAGAAACCGGCTTGCAGGCGCAGCACGTTCAGATCATCGGTCGTACCCGCTATTGGTTGCGCTACAAGCTGCCTGAACGCTACATCCGCAAGAATTCGCTGCCCTTATGCATAGGCCAAAAGCAGATTTGGTTTATGTTGCGCTTGCGCGCGGACGAATCCATCGTGCGTTTCGATTGCGGGCAAAAACAAGAGTTCGATAGCTACAAATGGGTGGAGTATTGGTACCCTTTGCAGGACGTTGTGTACTTCAAGCGCAGAGTTTATCGAAAAGCCATGGACGAATTGGGCGCGTTGTTACTGACGGGAGACGCCGGCATAGACGCCTCCGGCTATCTAAACGGTTTGCAAGAGGTTAATAGCCCGGCGCTTTAGGGTCTAAATCCCGCATATCCAACGGCACGCGGCGGCATTCGGTGGCGAATGTTCCATCGTCGACTAGCGAAAAAAGTCGGTATCCCGGCGGCAGATTGTCCAACGCGTATTGATGGGATTGCGGGGCGAATTGAAAACAGCTGGAGGGCGTGCCGAATAGGCTAATAGTGCCGAATTTGCGGGCGAATTCTTGATGGACGTGGCCGCAGGTTACCAGTTTGACTTGCGGATATTCGGCCAATAGTTGCAAAAACGCTGCGCTGTTGTCGATCTGCATGCTATCCATCCAGGGCGAGCCGGTCGCTATGCAATGATGATGAACCGCGATCAGGGTCGGGCGGTGGGCATTGTGCTCCAACGTTTCCCGCAAAAACTGCAATTCCGCTTGGGCTAACGTGCCGGTTTGGCTATCAGCCTGCTGGCTATGCAAGACAATGATAGACCAGGCGCCCAATTGAAAAGTGCGTTCGCACACTATTTGGCCGCCGCTCAAGTTTTGCTGCATGAGTTCGAAGTCGTCGTGATTTCCGGGCAAACATAAGCAGGGTAGGCCGGTCTTTTCCAGATGTTGACGAATTCTTAGATAGACCTCCTGGCACGGGTCTTGAGCCAAATCCCCGGTAAGCAACAGCAAATCGCACCGGGGGTGTGCGTCCAGCGCGTGCCGTAAGGTTTGTAGAAAAAACGCTTCGGTATCGATGCCCAGCATGGTGGCAGCGCGCGGCGTTTTTAAGTGCAAATCGGTGATTTGCAAGACGGTATGGGTAGCCATGGCTAACAGAGTTATTGCAGATAAGGAAAATACGCTAGGCTGTTGAAATGGGCCTCGCTTAGGTCGTCGTCCGCGGCGAACCAGCGGTAAGCACTGTGCTGTTGGTCCGGCAAGCCTAAGTCGGCTGCTTCCAAGTGCAACTGATAGGCCAGCACCACATAATGCGTGCCTATTCCGGCAGCTCCGGCAAAGTTGTCGGCATAAATATGGGTGAAAGCGCCCAATAAAACCCCTGCCGAAATTTCCAGTTCAATACCCAATTCGGTCAAACTAATGCGTTTAAATGCATCTTCCAGGGTTTCCCCTTTATAAATTCGCCCGCCCGGTACAAACCAATAGCCGGCTGCAGGCCGATTGATTCTTTTGCCCATCAAGACTTTGCCGTTTTGCGCGCGAACCACCAAATCGATGGAAACCAGCGGGGTGTTTTTTACGGTAGCCAGGAATTCTTCTTTGCTCAACATGTGAATAGGAAACGTTGGGTGGGGCAGTATTCAAGCAATGGTTTTGTAAAACACTTTGGAATTGCGTTGATAGTTGTAGGTCATTTTAATCGGTTCGGGTAGATCGGCGATATCGCAAGGGAGAAACCCGCGCTCCACGAACCAGTGCGCGGTTTGGGTGGAACGGACGAACAGGCGTTCGATGCTCTGTTGGGCGGCCTTTTGCGTCAAATGTTCCAGCAAGCGATTGCCGCGGGCGCCTTTGCGATACTCCGGGTGTACCGCCAGACAGGCGATTTCCGCATTTTGTCCGTCCGGCATGACGTGAAAGGCGGTGCAACCGATGATCAGTCCGTCGCGTTCGATGACGATATAGTCGCCGATTTGCATTTCCAGCTTTTCCCTGGAGCGTTTGACCAAGATGCCTTGCTGTTCCAAAGGCTTGATCAATTCCATGATGCCGCCGATGTCGTCCAAGGTCGCGGGGCGCAAGGTTTCGAATTCTTGCGAACTGATCAGCGTGCCCACACCGTCGCGGGTAAACAATTCCAGCAATAGGCCGCCGTCTACGTGCCGGTCGATCAAATGTGCGCGCTGCACGCCGCGGCGACAGCTTTGAATCGCGGCATTCAAAGAATGTACCACCGGTTCCGGCATGTCCGGGTATTGTTGCAACAAGCGGCCGGCTTGATCGGCAGTCAATTGTTGTATCGGCTGTTTGTCGACCGGCGACAAACACAGTTGGTCGGTCAACAGGATCAATTTTTCGGCATGCAGGGCAATAGCCACCTCGGTGGCCACTTCTTCCGCCGATACATTAAACACCTCGCCGCTGGGCGAATAGCCTATCGGTGAAATCAACACCACGTTTTGTTGATCCAACTGTTGGTGTATCGCTTCGGCGTCTATGCGTCTGACCTTGCCGGTATAACAGTAATCTATGCCGGCCAGTACTCCCAAGGGTTGCGCGGTGACGAAATTGCCGGAAGCCACCCGGATTTTAGCGCCGGCCATCGGCGATCCGGACACGCCCATGGACAACAAAGCCTCTATCTCCACCCTAACCAAGCCCGCGGCTTGCTTGACGTATCGCAGGGTGTTGATGTCGGTGATGCGTAAATGGTGGTGAAATTTTGGCGTGTCGCCTTGCTGTAATACCCGTTCGTCGATTTGCGGGCGTATGCCGTGCACCAACACCAAGCGGGCGCCAAGGCTTTTCAGCATGGCCAGATCATGGATTAGCGAATCGAAACCGGTTTCCGTTACCGCCGCGCCGCTGAAAAAGATCACGAACGTGCGATTGCGGTGCGCGTGTATATAAGGTGCGGAGTTTCTGAACCAATTGACGAAGGTAGTAGGGTCTTGCATAAACCGAGTGTTATCCGGGCAAAATGACGAGCGGGGCATGGTAGTTTAGATGCACGGGCGAAGTCCAGTGGTAGCCTTGTCCACCGATAAGGAACCGGAAATAGTGGTGGAATAGGCCGGGACGCCAATCGGACGAGTCCTGCGGTGCTAATCCCTCTCATCGTTAGGTCCGCGTCGGCGCTATCGGCTGCAAATACGGCTTCATGATGTCTTCCAGCCAACACATGAAGACCTGCACCCGCCGAGACAGATGGCGGCGGTTGCTGTATAGCAGCGTTACCGGCAACGGTTCGGCCCGATAGTCCGGCAGAACTTCGATCAACTCGCCGCGCCGAACGTAGGGTTCCAGGTTGGGTTCCGGTGCTTGGATAATACCCAAGCCGGCCAGACACGCGGAGAAATAGGCGATCGAACTATTGACGGTCAGCTTGCCGGCCATCGGCAGGTTGCGGACCTCGCCGCTGGCGGCGTCGACGTATTCGAAGCCGGCCGGTTTGCTGCCCAAGCTCAAGGCATAGTGAATCAGGCGATGTTCGGCCAACTCGGCCAGGGTTTGCGGGACGCCGTGGGCGGCGGCGTAAGTGGGACTCACGCAGTTCATTTGCCGATAGGCGCCCAAGCGCCGGGCAACCAAACGCGAGTCCGAAATGTTACCGGCCCGCATCACGCAATCGAAGCCGTCGCCGACGATATCGACGAAGTGGTCGGCGGCGCTGAGTTCGACTTCGACGTTAGGATAGCGGGCCATGAATTCCGGCAAGCGCGCCATCACGATGCCGGCCACCGCGCCGACCGACATATCCACTCGCAACCGGCCGCGCACGTCGGCCGGATCAATTCGGAACATGTCTTGCAATTCTTCGGCGTCGGCCAGCCATTCCAGGCAGCGTTGGTAAAACACCTGGCCGTCCTGGGTCATTTGTACTTGCCGGGTGGTGCGGTGCAACAAGCGGATGCCGGTCTGGTTTTCCAACCACTGTACAGCCAGCGAGGTCGAGGCCTTGGGCAGGCCTAAATCCGCCGCTGCCTGCGTGAAACTGGCCGCTTCGGCGACCCGGACGAAGATTTTAATCGCGTCGAGTTGATTCATCGTGGAGAACTGTTATTCGATTTTGAACAGTGTTATCGGAATTTGCCCGTTTATCCGATTAATTCCTAAAAATATACTGAATCCCGTCTATTTCAACCGGCGCGGTTGCGCCGCAAACCACGGAGGTTCGGATGGGAAACGTCGCTTTAGTCACCGGCGGGTCGCGCGGTATCGGCAAAGCCGTCGCGCTACGTCTTGCGCAAGACGGCTTCGACATCGCGGTCAATTACGCCGCTAACGCTCAGGCCGCCGAAGCGGTCGCCGCGCAAATCCGCCGGATCGGCCGGCAAGCCGTCGCCTTGCCAGCCGATGTAAGTCATCCGGCGCAAGTCGCCGAGTTATTCGCCAACGCCGAGCAAGCACTGGGCCGCATCGACCTACTGGTCAACAACGCCGGCATCATGCCATTGCAAACGCTGGCGGAGGCCGACGACGCGAGCTTCGACCACATCGTCGCGGTCAACTTGAAAGGCACCTTCAACACCTTGCGTTTAGCGGCGACCCGTTTGAACGACGGCGGCCGCATCGTCAATTTTTCGACCAGCGCGATCGGTCTGGCCCTGCCCGGCTACGCGGTCTACAACGCCTCCAAGGCTGCGGTGGAAGCCTTGTCCCGCACCTTTGCCAACGAATTGCGCGGCCGTAATATCACGGTGAATTGCGTCGCGCCGGGACCGACCGATACCGAGTTGTTCTTCCAAGGCAAGACTGCCGAACAAGTCGAACGCTTACGCAAGCTGCCGCCGCTGGAGCGCATCGCCACACCGAACGATATCGCCGCGCTCGTCGCCTTTCTGGCCGGCCCGGACGGCGGCTGGATCAACGGCCAGGTCTTGCGCGCCAACGGCGGCATGAATTGAACCCAAATACCGCTTTCCATGAACAACACGAACTAATCCAGGAGCAAACCATGTCCAAGCAACTATTAACGTCCTTTCCATTGCACGATTTAACGCTGAACAATCGCGTGGTACTAGCCCCGTTGACCCGCGCCAGGGCCGGCAAGGAACGGCTGGCCAATGCCACGATGGCCGAATACTACCGGCAACGCGCCTCCGCCGGCTTGCTGATCAGCGAAGCGACTTCGATTTCCGAGCAAGGCTTGGGCTGGGTGGAAACACCCGGCATTTACAGCGACGCGATGGCGCAGGCCTGGCGGCCGGTGACCGACGCGGTACACAGCCGGGGCGGCAAGATGTTCATGCAACTGTGGCATTGCGGCCGGGCCTCGCACAGCAGCTTTCACGGCGGCGAGCCGGCCGTTGCGCCGTCCGCGATAAAACTAAACGGCGATTACATCCACACGCCTATGGGCAAACAACCTTACGAAACGCCCCGCGCGCTGGAAACCGCCGAATTGGCCGGCATCGTCGAGGATTACCGCCGCGCCGCCGAACGCGCCTTGCGGGCCGGCTGCGACGGCATCGAAATCCATGCCGCCAACGGCTACTTGTTGGACCAATTTCTGCAATCCAAAACCAATCATCGCAACGACGCCTACGGCGGCAGCATCGCAAACCGCTATCGGCTGCTCGGCGAAGTGGTCGCGGCGATCGCCACGGTATGGCCATCGCACCGCATCGGCGTGCGGCTGTCGCCCAATGGCGCCTTCAACGACATGGGCTCGGCCGATTATCGCGAACAATTCGCTTACGTTGCCCAACAACTCGACAAACTCAACCTGGCCTATTTGCACGTGATGGACGGCCTGGGCTTTGGATTTCACCATCTCGGCGCCGCGATGACTTTGACCGAATTCCGTCACTATTTCCACGGGCCGTTGATGGGCAACTGCGGCTACGACCAAGCCAGCGCCGAACAAGCTGTCGCGTCCGGCGCGGCCGACCTGATTGCGTTCGGCCGGCCGTTCATCAGCAATCCGGATCTGGTCGAACGCTTTGCCAAGAACGCGGCATTGAATCCGGAAGCCGACGTGGCCCACTGGTACACGCCGGGCGGCGCCACGGGCTACATCGATTTCCCCTGTTTGCAGTATTAATCGGCTAGTCTCAGCCACACAGAACCTATCACCGCAATCGGTAAGGAGTCGTTATGGATCTGCAATTACACGACAAAACCGCACTGGTGACCGGCAGCACCGCCGGCATCGGCTTCGCCATTGCCAAGGCGCTGGCCGGCGAAAGCGCGAACGTCATCGTCAACGGCCGCTCGCCGGAGTCGGTGGCGCAGGCGATCGAAGAACTCGCGCCGTTCGCCGCCCAGCCACTACTCGGCTTTGCCGGCGATTTGTCGCGGGCCGACGCGGCGGAAGCCTTGCTGGTTGCCCATCCCCAGGTGGATATTTTGATCAACAACCTCGGTATCTTCGAGCCGGTCGCGTTCGAAGACATTCCGGACGCCGACTGGCGCCGGCTGTTCGAAGTCAACGTGCTGAGCGGCGTGCGCTTGGCCCGGTTGTATCTTCCGTCGATGCGCGCCGCCGACTGGGGCCGGATCGTGTTCATCTCCAGCGAAAGCGGCGTGCAAATCCCGGCGGAAATGATCCATTACGGCATGACCAAGTCCGCGCAAATTGCGGTGGCGCGCGGTCTGGCCGAACACGTGGCCGGCACCGGCATCACCGTCAATTCGGTGTTGCCCGGCCCGACCCGCTCGCGCGGCGTCGGCGATTTCGTCAACGAGCTGGCCGCGCAACAAGGCCAAAGTTTCGAGGCCTTCGAACAACAATTCTTCGAAACCGTCCGTCCGACGTCGTTGATCAAACGTTTCGCGACGACCGACGAAGTCGCCTCGCTGGTCTGTTATCTGGCCAGCCCGTTGGCCTCGGCAACCACCGGCGCCGCGCTGCGGGTTGACGGCGGCGTGATCAAAAGTGCATTCTGATCTGAAATTGATCAGCGACGGCAGGGTGGATTCGCCGACCCTGCCGTCGTCATTTTCCGGACGGCCAAAAACGGCGGTTGCCTATGCGGCGCCGTAACCGCCAAGCCTGAACGCCCGGGATGCCTGCGGTGGTGCGCATCCCGGGCGGTCTTTCTGGCGACCGATAGGAGCTGTCAGCGGCTCAAATGCTGAAACTGTATTTGATGCGTCGGGCCATTGACGTGTATTGCAAAGATGCCAAGCAGTACCTCGGCTTCCTGAAAGAGCAAAGCAACCACTATGCAGCCTATACTGCGTCCATCCATTTGGCGGCTATCCGCCAACAGCACGGACCGGCAAACTGTGGCACGTTTTTCGCGCCATGATTACCGGAGGCTTTGGATAGCCTGAAAGCGGTATCGGGTGACGCAGTCGCCAGGGTGATGGAGGCCATTGATGCACACATACAGTGTTGGTTTTCGCAAGTCTTTAACTAGGCCCAAAACGCTTAGGCTTGAGGCCTTGGAAATCAACAATGAGCCTACGCTAGGCCGGTAAAAACGAACTCCGAAACTTTTGTTAGTAAGGGCGGGGCGAGCGCTAAATCATTGACTATGCCACTCGATTGGCTTTGCCGTGATCGGTTGTCCTCATGGCTTGTCACACGGCATTGCATGCCCGCCCGCCGTTGTTGACGAACCGTTTACCCTCGGGGCAAACGGATTCCGTCCGCCTGAATCTCGATTTTGTGCTGTTTGTATAGATTGCCTATGGCTTGTTTGAAGATTTTTTTGCTGACGGCGAACGTGGCGTAAACGGTTTCAGGCGAACTGCGGTCGGTCAGGGCCAAGAAGCCTCCCGTTTGTTGCAAGGCGGCCAGGATTTTTTCCGCCGTTGCGTGCACCTTATCGCCGTATTTGCCGGCGGAGTTTAACGTTAAGTCCAGCTTGTGGTCGGCTCGAACGTTTTTGATGTAGCCGGTCAGGGTTTGGCCTTTTTTCAACGGCTGGAAGACTTCGTTGCGGTATAACACCCCCCAATAGTGATCGTCGACAATGGCTTTAAATCCCAATTCGGTAGCTTCTGCTATCGTCAATTTTACCTGTTGCCCCGCTTGGTAATAAAAGGCTTGGTCTTGAATGAAATCGTCCAGACGCATCGAGGCGGCGATGCGATTGTCTTCGTCCAGAAACAAGCGCACCAGGCAATGGCGGCCTTCGCTGACCTTGCCTTTTTGCTCGCTGAACGGCAACAGCAAGTCTTTGGGCAGGCCCCAGTCCAAAAATGCGCCGGCGTGACTGGTGGAGACGACTTTCAACCACGCCACTTCGTTAACTTGGGCCTTGGGCGTTTGCAACGTCGCCTGGGTTTGGTTTTTGCCGTCGATGTAAACGAAAGCCGTGACTGTATCGCCGGTTTGTAAATCCGGCGGTGCGTTGCTCAGCGGGATTTCTCCCAACGCGCCGCCGTCCACGTAGTAGTGTAGGTCGCGCTGACTGCTGACTTTTAAGGTATTGCATTTGCCGAGTTCTAGCATAGGTAAAGGGGGTAGGGCTGGCGGATCAGTTTTGCAAGGCATCCAATTCGTCCCAACGCCGGTAAGCTTGGGCAAGTGAATCGGTGGCGTTTTTTAAGTCGTCCAAGGTTAGAGCGACGGCTTCCGGGCTTTGCTTGTAAAAAGCCGGCGAATTGATGGTAGCGGTCAGTTCGGTTTGTAAGGCTTCCAGCTGTTCGATGCGATCCGGCAGTTGCTCCAGTTCCTTTTGTTCTTTATAGCTGAGCTTTTTGCTCGGCGCGCTTTTCGGTTTTTCTTTTTTGCTCGCTTCGGCTGCGGCTTTAGCCGATTCAGCCGGTTTTTGCTTAGCGGTTTGCGCCAGCCAATCCGCATAGCCGCCGACGTATTCGCCGATCTTGCCCGCGCCTTCGAACACCAGTACGCTGGTGACTACGTTATCCAGAAACTCCCGGTCGTGGCTGACCAACAATAATGTGCCTTGAAAATCCACCAACTTTTCTTCCAGGATCTCCAGGGTTTCCAAGTCCAGATCGTTGGTGGGTTCGTCCATCACGATCAAGTTGGCCGGCTTGGTGAATAGCCGTGCCAGCAGCAAACGGTTTTTTTCGCCGCCGGACAAGCTGCGCACCGGCGAGCGGGCGCGGGCCGGTGCGAACAAAAAATCGGCCAGATAACTCATGACGTGCCGTCGCCCGCCGGGCAAATCGATGAATTCGCCGCCGTCGGCGACGCTGTCCGCCACGCTGGCGTCCGGGTCCAATTGTTCGCGCAATTGGTCGAAGTAGGCGATTTGCAGGTTGGTGCCCAGCTCGACGCTGCCGCCGGTCGGCGTTAGTTGACCCAGCAGCAGTTTCAACAACGTAGATTTTCCGGCACCGTTATTGCCGATCAGACCGATTTTGTCGCCGCGCTCGATGCGCATGGAAAAATCGGCGACGATGGTGTTGTCGGCGTAGCAGAAATTGACGTTTTTGGCTTCCACCACTTTTTTGCCGGACGCGTCGGCTTGAGCCAGCGCTAATTTGGCGGTGCCTTGCGTGTTGCGGCGTTCGGCGCGTTCGGCGCGCAGTTTTTTCAAGGCGCGCACCCGGCCTTCGTTGCGGGTGCGGCGGGCTTTGATGCCTTGGCGGATCCAGGCTTCTTCCTTGGCCAGTTTTTTGTCGAACTCGGCGTTGTGGCCGGCTTCTTCGTCCAGGGCCGCGGCTTTGCGCTGCAAATAGTCTTGATAATTGCCGGGCCATGAGGTCAGCTGACCGCGGTCCAGGTCGACGATGCGGGTCGCCAACTTTTGCAGGAAGGCCCGGTCGTGGGTTACGAACAGCAACGCGCCGGAAAAGTTGAGCAGTTGTTCTTCCAGCCAGGTGATGCTTTCGAAATCCAAATGGTTGGTCGGTTCGTCCAGCAGCAGCACCTCCGGATCGATGACCAGGGCTTTAGCCAGTGCCACCCGCCGTTTCCAGCCGCCGGACAAGCTGCCGACCTTCAGGTCGGCCGGTAATTGCAAGCGGCTGAGGACCGATTCGACCCGCTGTTGGAAATGCCAGCCTTGGCCGGCTTCCAGTTTGTGCTGGATGGCGCCCAAAGCCTGTAAGGATGACTCGCTGCCGTCCATGTGGGTGAGCAAGTCGTGATATTGGGCGATCAAATCGCCCAAAGCGCCTAGGCCGCCGGCAACGGCTTCGTAAATGCTGGCATCGTCTTGCAAATCCGGCATTTGTTCCAGCCAAGCCAGGCGTAGCTCCGGTTGTCGCCAGACTTCGCCGTGATCAGCGGCAATCGCGCCGGCGATGATTTTCATTAAGGTGGACTTGCCTTCGCCGTTGCGGCCCAGCAAGCCGACGCGCTCGCCGGGATCGAGTTGAAAAGCGGCATTTTCCAGCAAGGAATGGGTGCCGAAAGCGATAGAAACGTCGGTTAAGCGGATTAAAGGCATTGTTGTAAATAGCGTCTGAGTAAATCCAAAGTCAGCACCGCGGTCTGGGTTTGATTGAAATGGGCGCCGAACAAAAAATGTTGGCGGTGGTAGACCGCCTCATGGGTTTGCAAGAAATTATAAAGCCGGAAGCCGCCGGCATCCGCCCGGAATAACTGCAGCAGTTCGATGTCGGCCCGGTAGGCGGATAAGCCGTAAGCCAGTTGGCGTACCGAGACGGCCGGATCTTCGCTGTTTTCCAGCGCGACATTCAGTTGGCGGGCGGCCTGTTTGTCGTTTTTGGCGACGAAGGCAACTTCCAGCCAATCATAGGCTTGGCATTTCGCCGCCAAGGCACCGCCGCTCGCGGTTTCCAGCAGTGCCACGCGAAGATGCCGGTCGCGCAAGTCGCGGTCTATAGTGGCCAATAAATCGCCGCCGCCATCGTCCAAGCCGTCTACCGCGAACACACAATCGCCTATCAATTCGCGCAGTCGTTGCGCAATCCGGTAGCGTTCCAAGGGATCGTAGTCGCCCGGAAACAGCAGTTTGGTTTGCACTTCGTCAGCTGCGGCGCGAAAACCCAGTTCGATCCCCGCCGGTACTTCAAAACCGTCCAGCAATTGCTGAATGCCGGACTCGCCGATGCCGACGCTGCGTAAAGTGACCAGACGCGGGGCTAGCAAGGCGAATTCCGTCTGCAATAGTAAGCGGACCTGCGGATACATGGCTTTCATTTCGCGCGGCACGCCCGGAAGGAAGACGAACAGGCAGCGCTCCATGCGCAACGCAAATCCCGGTGCCGTGCCGGTCAAGTTGTCGATGCGCCGGGCGCCGCCGGGTAGATAAGCCTGTTTGCGGTTGACGTCCGGCATGGAGCGCTGACGTTGCTGGAAATAACTTTCGATTTGCGCTAACGCGGTCTCGTCCAATTCCAACGTTGTACCGGCGGCGACGCGGACCGCCTCGGCGGTCAGATCGTCACAGGTCGGCCCCAAACCGCCGGTGCAAATGCAACAATCGGCGCGTCCGGCGATTTCCTTCATCAACGCGACCAACTCTTCCAGCCGGTCGCCGACCGCGCTGTGGCGCGTGACTCGAAAGCCTATTTCGGTCAGTTCGGTCGCCAGCCAGGCGGCGTTGCTGTCGACGATGTGTCCGTTGACTACTTCTTGGCCTTGCGAGAAAATTTCGGCGACCGGGTTCATAAGCGTTGAAACCAAAACGGCAGACTGAACAAGCTCAGCAAGGTGGTGGCGGTCACGGCGGTAGCGTACAAAGCGCTATCCAGTCGATAGCGGTCGCATAATACCACTCCCAGCAGCATGCTCGGCATGGCCAAATCCAACAGCGCCACGGTTTTGAATTGAGCGCCCAGTCCCACCCAGTCGGCCATGAAGCCGGCGCACCAGGGCAGTACAAGCAGTTTCAGGCCGACGATGGGTATAAGGTAGGGTAGATTACGCCAGCGTAATGTTTGCCAGCTTAACGCTAAGCCCAGGGAAAAAATCATCAACGGTGCTACTGCCGCCGCTACTTTTTGCAGCAAACCGTGCAACCAGACAGGGTTGGCAACCTGCCAAAGATTAAGCGTTACGGCAAGCAGTGCGGCCCAGAAGGGCGGAGTATTGAAATAACTGAGGAAAAATTTGGGCTTGTGTACGTCATTTGTGCCGTAGTGTCCGGCTAGCGCGATGCCTAAGGTGAACACCATAGGTGCCGCGGCGAATAAATCGATCTGGATGACCACGGAGCGGGCCCAGCCGCCGTAAATCTGTTCCAGCACCGGCAGGCCCAGATAGGTTACGTTGGGAAAGGCAGTAGCCAGAACGAATGCGCCGGTTTGTGCCGGTTGAAAGCGGCACAACCGGGCAACGGCAATGCTTAAGATCACGCCCAATAGAATGGCGCCGCATCCCAGTGCGCTGAATTGTAGCGATTGCCAGCCCAGTTCGGCCTGCCATAATACGTCCAGCACCATGGCCGGTAAAAAGAAGTAATAGACCACGCTGGTCAAAACCAAGCGAGTTTGTTCGGCCGATAAGCCACGTAGCGGAAACAAACGCCAACCGGCTCCGCATAACATCAAAACGGTCATTTGCAGCAAAGTGGCTGTCATCGGTAACGATAAATAAGGTTTGCGAGGAGCACGCGTAGTAGCGTGCGCTATCTGTTTTGGCCGGGTGGCCGTCTCCGCCAAGGGAGCAGTACTATCTATTTTGCGGGTGGTATATGCGCCGGGAGACCGCGATTTACATGGCTTGGCATATATTACCGTTTCCCGGATCGTAATCTACTGATTGCACGAAAAAATATTAATGCGTATAATGAGCGGATATTGACAAGTTGCTGTCAATGAATCAGCAGTAGCGCCCAGGTAGCTCAGTCGGTAGAGCAGAGGACTGAAAATCCTCGTGTCGACAGTTCGATTCTGTCCTTGGGCACCATGACTGCTTTTTTAAAGAGCCCCGTTATGGGGTTTTTTATTTTTGGGCTGTGCGAGCCCTAGATTAACAAGTTTAGGGAAGAGCCTGCGGCTCTTTTTTTTTGTGTTCAAGAAGGCAAGCTGAATTATGAAGCACGCTCCAGAGCATCTGGTGGCATTGATAGAGCCTGTTGTAGAAGGGCTGGGATACGAGTGTGTGGGGGTAGAGTATAACGCTCATCCGAAACATGGGTTGTTACGCGTGTACATCGATAGCGAAAACGGGATTTTGCTGGAAGACTGCACCAAAGTCAGCCATCAGCTCAGCGGTATGCTGGATGTCGAGGATCCTATCCAAGGCGAATATCAATTGGAGGTTTCCTCGCCGGGAGAGGACAGGCCGTTTTTCAAGCTGAGCCAATTCGAACGTTTTGCCGGCGCGACCGTAACGGTCAATTTATTCAAGCCGGTAGACAAACGCCGAAAAATAACCGGACAAATTCAGTCGGTGGAAGATGATCAAGTGGTGTTGCTGGAAGGCGAACAGGTTATCAAAGTGCCGTTTCAAGCAATGAGCAAGGCGCGTTTGGTGCCCGAATACTTACTTAAAAAAGGAGGACGTAGTGGCAAATAAAGAGATTTTATTGGTAGCGGACGTATTCGCTAACGAAAAAGAGATCGACAAGGAAATTATTTTTCAGGCCATCGAGTCCGCACTGGAAGCCGCCACCGTCAAGCGTTACGAAAACCCGATCAAAGTCCGCGTCAATATTAATCGGCATACCGGCGACTACGTGACCTACCGCCGTTGGTTGGTGGTAGAAGCCAATCCTGACATCAACGGTGACGTGGAACACCCAAGCTGGCAGGTGTTGCTGGAAGTGGCTCAGTTGGATAATCCCAGCGTTGCCGTAGGCGATTACATCGAAGAGGAGATTGAATCGGTCGCGTTTTGCCGGATTGCCGCGCAAACCGCCAAGCAGGTGATTATCCAAAAAGTCAGGGAAGCCGAGCGGCGCAAAATCGTAGAAGCGTATCAAGACCGCGTCGGCGAATTGATTACCGGTATCGTCAAACGCGTGGAAAAAGGCAACGTCTACCTGGATTTGGGTGGTCACGTCGAGGCTTATATCGCCCGCGAAGACATGATTCCCAAAGAACCGATACGCATGGGCGACCGGGTGCGCGGTTATTTGAAAGCGGTGCGTTCCGAGCAGCGCGGGCCGCAGTTATTCGTAAGCCGCACCGCGCCGGAATTGCTGACTGCGCTATTCCGTCTGGAAGTGCCGGAAGTTGGAGAAGGTTTGATCGACATCATCGCAGCGGCCAGAGATCCCGGCTCGCGGGCGAAAATTGCGGTCAAGGCTAACGATCCGCGCTTGGACCCGGTCGGTGCGTGCGTCGGCATGCGCGGTTCGCGGGTGCAGGCCATTTCCAACGAATTGGCCGGCGAACGGGTGGACATCATCTTATGGAATCCGAACGAAGCGCAATTCGTCATCAATGCCATGTCGCCGGCGGAAATTCAATCCATCGTGGTCGACGAGGACAAGCACAGCATGGACGTAGCCGTCACTACCGACAGTTTGTCGCAAGCGATAGGTCGCGGCGGGCAGAACGTGCGTTTGGCTTCGGAGCTGACCGGTTGGGAGCTGAACATACTCGACGCATCGCAAGTTGATAAAAACATGGACGAAAAAGCCCAAAAAGCTAAAGAAGAATTCATGAAGCTGTTGGACGTCGACGAAGAAATCGCCGACGTGCTGGTGGAAGTGGGCTTGAGCAACATCGAAGAAATCGCTTACATACCGGTCGACGAAATGTTGGAGATCGAAGGTTTCGACGAAGAGTTGGTAGAGGCCTTGCGTAGCAGGGCTAAGGACGCGTTGCTGATTAAAGCGATTGCGTCCGAAGAAGAAATCGAGACTTCCGAGCCCAGCCCCGAGTTGCTGGAGATGGAAGGGATGGATGAGACCTTGGCGCACGAATTGGCGGCCAACGGTATTGTGACGCTGGATGACTTGGCCGAGCAGTCGATTGACGACATAATCGGCTTCACCGGCATGAATGAGGACAGGGCCGGTAAGCTGATCATGAAAGCCCGCGAATCTTGGTTCGTCGAGGATAAAGGCTAACGCTAGGAGGATACTATGAGCGATAAAACGGTACAGGCATTGGCTGAAGTGGTCGGCATTCCTTTAGAAAAATTTTTGGAGCAACTGAAGGAAGCAGGCTTAACCCACGGCGCGCCTGAAGACATCATTACCGACGACGAAAAAGTCAAGTTGTTGGCCCACTTGCGCAAACGACACGGCAAGGGCGACAACGACCAAGAGGCGGTGAGTCCTAAGCGTATCACCTTGAAGCGCAGCACTAAGACCGAATTGCGTCAAGCGTCGGTTCCGGGCTCCGGTACCAAGACGGTCAGCGTCGAAGTGCGCAAGCAAAAAACTTACATCAAACGTAGCGAAGCCTTCGTCAGCCCGGAACAGCGCGAAGCCGAACGGGCCAAGCAAGCATTGGAGGAGCTGGAACAGCAAAAGCGGCAAAGGATGCAGGAAGAAGCTCTGCGACGCGAGCACGACGAGGCGCCGCATCATCCGGAGCGGGATACGCCGGCCGCAGCTGCGGCGGAAACCGCGCCTGCCGCTTCCGTTGCGCCAACGCCGGAGGCTGCGGAAACTCGCGTTCCGGAGGCTAGCCCCAAACCCGTCCGGACAGCCGCAGCAGAGACCGCATCGCAGCCGGCAAAACCGGTTAAGCCCGAGGTTAAAGAAATGACGGATGAAGAACGTTTAGCCTTGGAGAAAAAACAGCGCTTGGAGGCGGCGGTCGAGAAAAACGCCGAGAAAGTGCGGCGTGCGGCGGAAGCTAAACAGCAGACTCTGCATAAAAAGAAACAGGAATTTAAAGCGACCCGCGGTCCCAGCCAAGAAGTCAGTAGTGTCGATGCCGGCGACAGCGCCGGTCGCCGCCACAAAGCGAAGAAGGGCAAGCAAGCACGCCGGGAAAAACCTGAATTCGAAATCGAATTACAAACCAGCAAACATAGATTCGAGAAACCGGTCGCGCCTACCGTACACGAAGTTAGGATCCCAGAGACCATCATCGTGTCCGATCTGGCTGCCAAGATGAACATCAAAGCCGCCGAAGTGATCAAGCATTTGATGAGACTCGGCATCATGTCCACCATCAACCAGGCCATCGACCAGGAAACCGCGGTGATTTTGGTCGAGGAAATGGGTCACAAAGCCATTATGCAAAGCGAGGACGATTTCGAGCAGGAAATGTTGGCCGAAGTCGTTGGCGATCTCGAAGAGCATAAAGTCAGTGCGCGGGCGCCTATCGTCACCATTATGGGTCACGTCGACCACGGTAAAACCTCGTTGTTGGACTACATCCGTAAAACCCGGGTTGCCGCCGGCGAAGCGGGCGGTATTACTCAGCATATCGGTGCTTATCAGGTTAAAACCGACCACGGCGCGGTAACCTTCCTCGACACCCCGGGCCATGCGGCGTTTACCGCGATGCGGGCGCGCGGTGCCGAGGTGACCGACATCGTTATCGTGGTAGTGGCGGCCGACGACGGCGTGATGCCGCAAACCAAAGAAGCGATAGAACATGCGCGCGCCGCTAAGGTGCCCATGTTGGTTGCTTTGAACAAAATCGATAAGCCGGAAGCCAATCCGGACCGGGTTATGCAGGAATTGGTCAACTTGAACGTGGTGCCGGAAGAGTGGGGCGGCGACGTGCCGTTTTTGCGCGTTTCGGCTAAAACCGGTGCCGGTATCGACGAATTGATCGAAACCTTGATCGTACAAGCCGAGATTCTGGAATTGAAAGCGCCGGTCGAAGGCGGCGCGTCCGGCGTGTGTATCGAATCGCGTTTGGATAAAGGCCGCGGTGCGATAGCCACCGTCATCGTGCAAAAAGGTACCTTGAGTCGCGGCGATTTCGTGTTGTGCGGCCACGAGTATGGCCGGATTCGGGCGATGTTCGACGAAAACTCTCACCCGGTTAAAACCGCCGGTCCCAGCGCGCCGGTGGAAATTCTCGGTTTATCCGGTACCCCGGACGCAGGCGACGATTTTCTGGTGGTGCAAAACGAGCGGGTGGCGCGCGAACTGGCCGCGCACCGCGAAGATCGTAAAAAATCCAGCCGCCAAGCTTCCGCTGCCTCGAAATTGGACGATGTGTTCTCCAAAATGACCGCCGGCGAAACGTTGACCTTGAACATCGTGTTGAAGACCGACGTGCAAGGCAGCTTGGAAGCGTTGCGCGAATCCTTGGTCGGTTTGTCGTCCGACGAAGTGCAAGTCAAATGCGTTTATAGCGGCGTAGGCGGCATTACCGAAAGCGATGCCAACCTGGCGATCACCTCCGGGGCGATTTTGATCGGCTTCAACGTGCGCGCCGATGCGGTTGCGCGCAAGCTGATCGAAGAAAAAGGTCTGGATTTGCATTATTACAGCGTCATTTACGATGCCATCGACGAAGTCAAACGAGCCATCAGCGGAATGTTGGCGCCCGACATCCAAGAGAAAATCGTCGGTTTGGCCGAAGTGCGCGACGTGTTCCGTTCGCCGAAATTCGGTGCAGTCGCCGGCTGCATGGTCATCGACGGTTACGTCAAACGCAATTTACCGATTCGGGTGCTGCGTGACAACGTAGTGATCTACGAAGGTCAGTTGGAATCCTTGCGCCGCTTCAAAGACGATGTGACCGAAGTCAAAATGGGCATGGAATGCGGTATCGGCGTGAAGAACTACAACGACGTCAAAGTCGGCGATCAAATCGAAGTATTCGAAAGAATCGAAATCAAGCGGGAAATCTAAGGCATGGCGAGAGAGTTTGGTCGCAGCCAGCGGGTTGCGTCGGAAATGCAGAAGGAATTGGCTCTCATCTTGCAGCGAGAGGTGCAAGATCCGCGCTTGGGCTTTATTACCGTTAACGAAGTGGAATTATCCAAAGATTTAGCGGTGGCAAAAATCTATTTCACGGTGTTGAACGCCGATTCGGCTGGTAAACAACGTAATTTGGAAGTCCTGAACGAAATGGCACCGTTTATTCGGCACGAGTTGGCCAAGCGCATGCGGCTGCGGCATATGTCGGAATTACATTTTCATTACGATCATTCGTTCGATACCGGTATGCGGGTCGACGCATTGTTGCGGGAAACCGGAGTTCATTCCGACGCCGCCGGACAGGCGGAATCGGCATCCGGCCCAGTGGCGGAAACCGACGACGAGGCTTGATGGCTAAACGTAAATCCGGGCGCGATGTGCACGGCATCGTGTTGCTCGATAAACGGCTAGGCGTTTCGTCCAACAAAGCCTTGCAGGAAGTCAGGGTCTTGTATAACGCCAACAAGGCCGGGCATACCGGCAGTCTGGATCCTTTGGCTACCGGTTTGTTGCCCTTGTGTTTCGGCGAGGCCACTAAAGTTTCCGGTTTGATGTTGGACGACGACAAGCGTTACCACGTCACCATGCGTTTAGGCGTTTTGACCGACACCGGCGACAGCGAGGGGAGCGTGCTCGAAACCAAGCCGGTGCCGGAGATTAGCGAATTCGGATTGCAGGCTTGTTTACAAGGCTTTGTCGGCCGGATAGAGCAAGTACCGCCTATGTATTCCGCCTTGAAATTGAACGGACGCAAGCTGTACGAGCTGGCGCGGGAAGGTAAAACCGTAGCCCGCGCGCCGCGGCTCATCTCGATTCAAGCCATCGAATTATTGGCATTTTCCGGCGACTCGATCAGCCTCGACGTGCGTTGCTCCAAAGGCACTTATATCCGGTCGTTGGTAGAAGACATCGGCTCGGCGTTAGGGACTTGCGCGACGGTCACGGCCTTGAGGCGCACCGCGGCCGGCCGGTTTGCACTGGAGCAGGCCTACACGCTGGAGCAATTGCAGGCCATGAGCGAACAGGCGTTGACGGCGTGCTTGTTGCCGCCCGATTTACCGCTGAGCGATCTGCCGGCGGTGGCGCTGTCACCGGAACAATCCGTTTGTATCGTGCACGGCCAAGCCATCCGGCTGAGCGGCCATCCGCCCGGCTCGGTCCGCATGTACGGCCCGCATGCCTTTTTAGGGTTGGGAGAAATTCTATTGAATGATAAACTAGCCCCCAGAAAGCTGTTTAACCTGCAGGGTCACAGCGCTGATCGGGCATAAAATTTTCCGCTTCTACACCCTATGGTGGAAGCGGGCTATCTCGCCACCGGCCGGTGGCATTTTTCAACACATTAATCGATAGGGATTAAGAATGGCATTAACTGCAGAAAAGAAAAAACAGATCGTCGAAGCGTTCCGTTTGTCGGAATCCGACACCGGCTCCACCGAAGTGCAAGTTGCGCTGTTGACCGAAAACATCAACCAACTGAGCCCGCATTTCGCAACTCACAAAAAAGACAATCATTCCCGCCGCGGCCTGTTACGCATGGTTAACCAACGCCGCAAGTTGCTGGATTACTTGAAAAGCACCGACATGGCGCGTTACCGCTCCTTGATTGACCGTCTAGGCATCCGTAAATAACGTTTTGAAGAAACGGCACTTTTGTGCCGTTTCTGCGTTCACGCAATTTTTCGAACCAACCTTTACACCAAGGAACCCCATAGTGAATCCAATCCGGAAGCAATTTCAATACGGCGATCGACTCGTCACGTTAGAAACCGGTGAAATAGCCCGCCAAGCCAACGGCGCGGTGATGATCGACGTAGAAGGCACCTCTCTTTTGGTCACCGTAGTCGGTAAAAAAGAAGGCAGCGGCGGCGATTTTTTCCCATTGACGGTGGACTATCAAGAAAAAGCCTTCGCCGCAGGTAAAATACCCGGCGGCTTTTTCAAGCGCGAAGGCCGTCCGAGCGAGAACGAAACTCTGATTTCGCGCCTGATCGACCGTCCGATTCGGCCGTTGTTTCCGGAAGGCTTCACCAACGAAGTTCAAATCATTGCCACCGTGGTGTCGTTGAACCCGGAAGTCGACACCGAGGTACCGGCTATCCTGGGCGCGTCTGCGGCATTGGCGATCTCCGGCCTGCCGTTCAAAGGGCCCTTGGGCGCGGCTTGCGTCGGTTACATCGACGACCGGTACGTGCTGAACCCGAGCTTGCCGCAGCTGAAGGAATCTCGGTTGCGCTTGATGGTGGCCGGCACGCAACAAGCCGTGTTGATGGTGGAATCGGAAGCCGACTTGCTGCCCGAAGACGTGATGCTGGGCGCGGTGCTGTTCGGCCACGAACACATGCAGACGGCTATAGACGCGATCAACGCATTGGCCGCAGAAGTCGCCACGCCGGCTATGGGCTGGACCTCGATCGAAACTGATGCGGCACTGAAAGCCGCGGTGGCAAACGCCTGCGCCGCCGACATTCAAGCCGCCTACCAAATTCCCGAGAAACTGGTACGTCAGGATACCTTGAGCGGCGTTCGCAGTGTTGTGGTGGAAAAGCTGAGCGCGGACGGCTTGTATGCCGAAGGCGACATCCGCAACGTCATCGAACAGCTGGAATACGATATCGTGCGCGGTGCCATTTTGCGCGACCGCAAACGCATAGACGGCCGCGATTTGACCACCGTGCGGCCGATTAGCGTGCGCACCGGCGTGTTGCCGCGCACCCATGGCTCGGCATTGTTTACCCGCGGCGAAACTCAAGCCTTGGTCGTGGCCACCTTGGGTACCGACCGCGACGCGCAAATCATCGACGCCTTGGCCGGCGAATACAAAGATACTTTCCTGTTTCACTATAACTTTCCGCCGTTCAGCGTCGGCGAAACCGGCCGGGTCGGCTCGCCCAAACGCCGGGAAATCGGTCACGGCCGCCTGGCTAAACGCGGCGTGCAAGCCGTGTTGCCGACCATGGGCGAATTCCCTTACGTGCTTCGGGTGGTTTCGGAAATCACCGAATCCAACGGCTCAAGCTCTATGGCCTCCGTCTGCGGCAGCAGCTTGGCTTTGATGGACGCCGGCGTGCCGTTGAAAGCGCCGGTAGCCGGCATCGCCATGGGCTTGATCAAGGAAGGCGAGGAATTCGCAGTGTTGTCCGATATTTTGGGTGACGAAGACCATCTGGGCGACATGGACTTCAAAGTGGCCGGCTCCGAACACGGCGTCACCGCGCTGCAAATGGACATCAAGATCGACGGCATCACCCCGGAAATCATGCAAGTGGCGCTGGCGCAAGCCAAACAAGGCCGCTTGCATATTCTGGGCGAAATGAACAAAGCCCTGTCCAGCTCGCGCGAACAAATGTCCGACTTCGCGCCGCGCATCATCAGCTTCAAAATCGATCCGGCCAAAATCCGCGAAGTCATCGGCAAAGGCGGGGTGACCATCCGCGCCATCACCGAGCAAACCGGTGCCAGCATCGATTTGAACGACGACGGCGTGGTCAATATCGCCTCGGTGGATAAAGCCGCCGGTGAAGAAGCCCGCCGCATGATCGAAGAAATCACCGCCGAAGTCGAAGTAGGCAAAACCTACGAAGGCAAGGTTGTGCGTTTGATGGACTTCGGCGCCTTCGTTACCATCCTGCCCGGCAAAGACGGCCTGGTGCACATCTCGCAAATCTCCGACGAGCGGGTGGAAAAAGTCAGCGACAAATTGTCCGAAGGCGACATCGTCCGCGTCAAAGTGCTGGAAATCGACCGCCAAGGCCGAGTGCGCTTGAGCATGAAGGACGCGGAAACGGCTTAACCGCAGATCATATCCTTAAGCGGCAATAAAAAAGGGCTTTACGGCCCGTAGCTATTCAGTAAATCCAGTATTTACGCGGCATGGCGTACATTATGTTGCGTAAATCCGGCAATTTCTGGCTATTAATGTATGTTTTTATGTACGCTTTTTAGGGGCGGCGTGGAGCATGACTAAATCGGTTAGAGAGTCAAATATTGGACGAAAACAACTCCACCGCCTTCAACCCATACTGATCATTTTCATCCGGCATAAACCGCGCGTAATGCTGTAAGGTGGTGGTGACTTTGGTATGCCCCATTTGCTTGGCCAGCCAGTTGATATTCTCGCCGGCCGACAGCATGAACGACGCGAAGGTATGCCGCGTCTGGTATGGGTTGCGGTAGCGAATCCCCGCGCGGTGCAAGGCTCGTTTCCATTCGCGCCAGACATGCACAGCCCCGGTAAATGGTTTGCCGTCGATCATGAAGACCTGCCGGGCAAGCATGAAAGTGTGGGGTTTTTGCCGCTGCAAGGCTTCTAGTGCGGGGGGCAATAGTTTAATGTCGCGGGTGCCTGATTTGGTCTTGGTGGTTTCGGCCTGTCTGGCGTCCTGTGTCTTGGCTTTGCTGATCCTGATCACGCCACGGATAAAATCAATGTCACACCATTCCAGCGCGACCAGTTCGGATGTGCGTAGCCCGGTCCATATGGCAAACTGACAGAAGTTTTTAAAAGGCCCGTCGATGCTGCCTAGCAATACCGCTACCTCATCCTTGGTGAGCGGGTCAACATGATCTTCCTTCGGCGGCTCGATCCGCTTAAAGCTGAAATCGCGTATCGGGTTGCCGTCTATGACTTCATCATCCACCGCGCAATCGATGGCCTGTTTGAGCGCCGACACCAATTTTCGGATTTGTCGATTTCCACATGCCAGCTTTTCGCAATATTCGCGCACGTGCCGGCGCTTGATTTCATTCAACCGCAATGATCCAAACGCCTTATCCAGTTTTTTGGCTGTGATGGTCAACGTAGCGTAGCTGCTGGCTTTTAGCGTTTGCTCGTTGCGATCCAGCAGCACTTTTAACCAGTGTCCGATGGTTTGATCATCGGACAGCGGCGCTTTGACTTTGAACCGATTGCTTTCCGGGAACGTAGCTTGATAGTCAAACGTGCCTGCGGCAATCGATTCAATGATTTCATCGCGGAATAGCGTCAGCTTTCTAACGTTGGCAGGCGTGGGCTTGCACTTGATTCGCTCTCGACATCGCTGTCCGTCATATTGGAATTCGATTTCGATTGACGATTTTGACGCCTGTTTAATGCCGCTGCCGTTTCGTGCCAATTGTCCCACCACTTGATGCTGATCAGATAAATACGGTCAGATAGCTTACGCCACGCTAGATGTTCCTGCCACTGCCCAGACCGACACATGCGGAGTGCTTGTTCTCGTTTGATGCCGGTCAATTCGCTGAATTTATCGACGGTTACCCAGTTGGCTGACATTGGTCACCTCCATTTCAATCCAAGAATTTCATCAAAGGCCCGGTTTTGCGCGATGTCGCCGTGTTGCCGGTTGTCCAGATCCAGGTGGTATTTCTCGATAGCAGCTTTGATTCGGCCTATTGTCTCTGTGCTATTGATAAGCTCTTCATTTGCTGCAGATGTCGTTTGTGGTTGGATTCCATCGACGCGATTCGCAATCGCCTGCAGGGTGGATTCGTATTCCGGCCAATCGTGTTCGACGAACAGGCCTTGCAGTATCTCTTTCCCGTCAAATAATCTAATTCGATTGATCTTACGGCTCAGATCGTCAAGCAGTTCCTGTCCGTCGACTGTTAGATAAGACTCAATATCCTTGATCTTAAAGACTCTGTATCTAGTTTCGAGCTGCATGGGCTTACTCCGGATCGGCCGATGAGGCCAAAGCAATACCTTTCCCCGCTTTGGCGTTTTGCCGGGATTGCCAGTGATCGGCTGGTAATGACGTGATGCGTTGGAATTCGGCAAATTCCTCGTGTTCGGCGTTGATGTGTAGGTGTTCGGACAAGGCCAGCAATGAAACGCCGACTTGGCCGATCTCCTGGTTTACGTGGCCGGTAGGTCTGGAATAGACGTATTCGACCATGTTCTGTGCGGCGTCTTGATCCAGTCCGACTGCCTGGGCCAGTTCCAAGGCTTCTTCCAGAAAACGGCGGATGCGTTCGCCGGTATTGTCCGCAGTGGCTTGGCCGAAAGTGGCGATTGTCCATTGCAAGATTTTAGTTTGGCGATCTTGGCGATCACTCAATGATGGGTGCCGCTCAATGATGTCTGAGTCGGGGTTTAATATTTTAGATTCCGGATCGCATAGCGCAGCCATGCCCCATATTACTCGGCCTATACTGCCTCTTTGGAGTGTGGATAAAATCAGGTTCAACGCTGCGTGACAATCATCATGGTTCTTGCAGTCGAATGTCTCATCTTCAGTTGCGATTGATACCGGCATGAATCCGCTTTCCAAGTCTTCCAGAGTTCTTGAAAGGTCGATAGCCATGTCAATATCGCTATCGCTGGCTTTGGCTATGTTCATTTTTATCTCCACTAAAAATCAAGTCGGTCGTCATCATCATCGGAATATTCCGGACCGGTCCTATCCTGCAGTTTTCGCAACTCAGGGATTTCATAGACCGATACCGGCACTATCCGAAGTGTGTTTGCCGCGGCGATGGCAACCTCTTCCGCGACGGGCGACATGGCGTAGATGGCACCGTTGCCGAACAATTTGCTAAAGGCCGGTTTGCCGGCTACGGCGGGCACGTCAACACGGACGAAGTTGCAGCCGCCGATGGTTTGCTCTGTGACGCGTCCGGCAATGCGCTGGTGGCCGAATAGCTCGACAATGCACCATTGGTCGAATGTCTGGTTTGGTGTGCTCATGGATTTATCTCCGCTATGTGTTTGGATAGTTGATCGATTTCAGCATGCGATGCGTGCTGCAGTAGTTCGTAGATGCGTTGCATCAAGCCAATATGGCGATATTTGGCCCGGCGGAATATTTCGCGCGGGTTGCCGCCGTTTTCGTGGGCCAGCGATGCATTGAGCAGGGTTGACGACAGGCTGCGCAGCTGGGTTGCGTTTAGATGGGGTAGTTGGCTGGTGAGGCTCATGGCTCAATCTCCAGCTCGATTTCATCGGCCCATTCGCCGACCATAGCGGCGGCACCGGCCAGTTCGCGTCCATGTTGGCCGTATAGAGGGTTAAAGCCGCCGTAATAGTCCATGGTCGTGGCGATTTCGAGCATGTCGTCTTGCAGTAGATGTAATTTGTGGACGAGTTGTAGCTTGGTTTGTTGAATGGAGTTCATGGCACGCCCCGCCACACAAAATCGCCTTTATCCTCGACCATCGCCGGTTCGCTGGCTTTGCAGGGGCATTGGTAACCCGACAGCCTGTCGGCCACCGGACGCCAAAAGTTGCGCACTTTGCCGCTGGGCACGTGGTTGTCTTCTTCCGCATCTTCCAGTTTGAACTGGCGCAACACCCACTTGGCTTCCTGGCTGGTACAGCGTTGGCCGTATTTGCTGATGCTGATGTGATATTCGGGGCCGAGCGGTTCCGCGCCTGGTTCCGTGGCGGGAACTTCGACGGCGCTGATCACGGTCAGGCCGGTTTCGGGATGAATGAACAAAGCGGCCGGATAACCCAGGTTGTCGAATTGGCTGGGTAGTTGCGCTGGGCTCCAACCGTTTCCGCTGGGCTTTTTGGGTTGAATGATGGATTGTGTCATGGTGTTACGCCTAGTTAGTCTTTTCTAGGCTCATTTCACCTAAAGCGCCTGTTGCATGTCCCTCTTTCATTAGCTGCGCACGCGCTTTCACTTCTATTATTAAACTATTGTTTATTTGATTGGCGCATCCAATTACACCCCGCAAGCTATCTCCACTGAGTTTTCCATCCCTAGCCATCACGAAGCATTTCGCCAATTCTCGGCTAGGTCACCAGTTGTTTTCATATAAACCTCCCCATCTATTGCCCATCGCTGTTTTAAGCAGTGCTATTTCTACAAAAGCAGCTCCGCGCTTCTTGTTCGCGCGAACTGCGTCCAAAACCGTACGATAATGATCCTCAAAATGTAATGCTGGTGGTTGTCCTCGGATCATCCCAACTGCGCGGCATTCACCGCTAATGGCGGTTTTTATTACGATATGCGGGTTAAAGCTTGCGGCTTTAGCCAATGCAAAACCTATTCGGTATACTTCGTCTGGTGGAAGCCAGCGGTCACGGGTAACGCGCCACATTGCCCTGGCTACCCTCCAACTAGGCTTTTGAGTTCGTGGAATTACAGTTATTTTCATTGTTCTTCTAAGCCTGTAATCAGTCGGAATGCCTTGCTGACATACCGCGCCTGATAGATGGCATCGGCCAGGGCGCTGTGCGCCGTCCCGTCGAATTCGATTTGTTTCTTGGGATCTACGCCGGTAAGTTGGCGGCATACGTTGACAAGGGTGCGGGTATCCCGCTCGATCCAAAAAGGCCAGGGCACCGTCATGTCATGTTGCCGATAAGCGTCGGTCAGGATCGCCAAATCGAACGACGGGCTATTGCCCCAGATTTGTGCGGGGCGATGCCGCTTGATGAAGCGAGTGAGCTTTTCCAGGGCGAAATCTAGGCGGTGCGGATTTTGTTTAAGGAACGCTACGAGTTCGGTTTTAGCGGCTGCTTGTTTCGGTTCCGCCCACCAATCGACCACGCCAATGTCAACGTCGCGGCCTTGGCCGAAGCAACAGGCGATGTGCAATTCGGCGCCGGTTTCGCCGCTGATGGGGTTAAACATCACGGCGCCCATCGTCAAAATGGTTGCGTTGGGTTTTAAGCTGAGGGTTTCCAGGTCTATCATCAAGTCGTTCATTTCTTGGCTCCTTGGCCGCCGGTTAAGCATTCCACCAGCCAATATTTATCGATTTTTGTAAAGTTGACTTCGCAGGTGTGTGTCATCAACAGCTTTTTCAGGTCGGCATCAGTGATGCTGTATTCCCGCTTGGTAATGTCGTCGCGTTGCTTGGCGGACAACAGGCCGATATTGATGTAACGCCGGATCACGTCGTCGGTCACGCCCAGCAGTTTGGCGGCCTGGGCGGCGCTGTAGATGCCGGCATCGATGCGGCTTTGGCGTTGGCCCAGGCCCAGGTCTTTTAATTGCGCGGCAATGGCCAGCAGGGAGCGGCTGGGGCCGCCTCGACGGCAGATCATGCTGTTGAGGGCGGACAGGGATTTATGGGCGTTGTCTTCCAGCAGTTGCACTTGCCAGGGTTCCCAGCTGTGCAGTTTGCGATGAGACGGCACCACGCCCAGTTCCGCCGCCCGCCGATGCAGTGTGCCGATGGAAAAGCCGGTGGCTTTTACGGCTTTTTTGACCGCGCCTTTGTTGTAGCCCGCCGACTGATAGGCGGCGATGATCAGCTTATCGGTTCGTTCGGTATGTTCGATGCGTTTCATGGGGCGTTAGCCAGCAAAATCAGCACATCAGCATGGCAGGGCCCATCGAGCGGGCACCAACATGCTAAATTCTTTCCGCGCAGCTCAGTGCATACGGCCGCCACAAAATCGGCCTGCTCGGGTCGAGCGCAATACTCGGCAAAGAGCCGCGTCATCTGTTCGCGATCATGCTGCCCGCTGCCCACGTATGGATTGCCCCATCTAGTGGTGCGATCCACTTTCACCGTATTCGGTGGCATCCTCCATCCTTTCGAACGGCGCAGTTGCACACGCCCGGGCATGGCTGACGTGGCGGAATGTTGTATTTTGGTGTCCATATTAAGCGGCGGATTGTGCAAGGTTAATATCCGTTTCTTGATGGTTTGCTCTGACCAGCGCCGCCATCAGCTCGGGCGGCACGCTGTTGCCGCATAACCGCACTTGTGTAGTCTTGGTAAATTTTCGGCCATCGTGTCCGTGTTCGATCGCATACGATTGTCGGAATCCCTGAGCTCGAAAAAGCTCAGCCGGTTGCAGCATGCGCAGGCCGATGTCAACGATGACATAGGGATGGCCTTCAATAGTGACGGTAACCAGTGCCAGCTGGTCCTTGGTGGTGATAGTCGCCATGGGGTCGGTGATGGCGTTGTGTTGGCCGCCCTCGCTGTAGTAGCGGCACAAAAACGCGGAAACCCTTTGCGCGCTTTCTTCATGTTCGGGCGACAAGGTGCATTCGACCAGGCCTAGTCTGTTTTCGGTGGTGATGGTGGCGGCCGGATCTTCCATCGACCGCGAGCGGTTTGATTCATCGGTGTAGTAGCTGGAAATAAACGCAGATACTAAACCGTGATGGTTCCCGGTCGTAACGGTCGGCGTGGGATCTGTCAAATCGGTTGCATCGTGACCGCTGGTATTCGTGATCAGAGTCGCTGCAACAACTGCGGTTTTACCTAGTCCGTCGGTCATGACGGTTGGCGCCGGTTCTGTTACCGGTTGGCCTACGCTATTGCCGAACTGCCTCGATAGAAAGGCGGAAACCACGCCGTGATGCTCGCCGCCGGCGCTGATGGTTCGCACCGGTTCGTTGATGTCTCTGGCGTCGCAATTGCCGCGCAAGTGCGTTAAGTGGGCCGCAACGACCTGTTGCTGGCTACCGGAATTGGTGATGGTCGTCATCGGGTCGCGCAGATCGCGACCGGTCGTTTCATTGAAGCCGCCGTTCATTTGTGCCAAATAGGCGGTAGATAGCGAAAAGCCGCCGCCGCTTGATACCACAGTGCCGAGCGGATATTCCATATCTATTGATCCCACGCCGCGACGTTGTGTGCTGCCGGGTTTGCCTTCGCCGTGACCGGCTTGAACGATGATGGGCGTCGCCAATGCAAACTCTCCGCCCTTGGTGCCGGCAGTAATCGTTTTCAAAGGATCGGAAATTGAATGGGCTCTGTCGCTCCCGTTGTAATGAGCGATCTGCACAATAAACGGGTTCGCGCTATCCAACACATATCGCTTCAAACCCTTGGCAACCCGCTTCATCGTGGCGTCGGCCAGCGGCTTTTTGCGGTTGAAAATGCTTTGACATGGGATGCTGAAATCGATGCACTCGGCAGCGGCGCGCCATTTGGCTTGGCCTGCTGCCGGGTTTTTAAAATGCGTCGGTTCCGGCCAATTAATAGGCTGCCCGTCGCTCCGGGCAATCATAAATAGGCGTTCGCGCGTGGTTGGGGTGCCGAAATCGGCGGCGCACAATGTGCGGTACTCGATGTTATATCCCAGCTTGCGCAATTCGCCGGTAAAACGGCTCCAGGTCTGGCCGGCTCGCCGAGGATCGGGCACAAGATATTGCCCTCGTACCGGCACGCGCTCGCCAGGCTCGGCAATACGATTAGTTTTGCGGCCCGTAACGGGGCAGGTCACCATATCCAGCGTGACGACGCGGCCGGTGGCTTTGTCGCGCTTGGCGATAAGTGGGCCCCATTTTAAAATCTGGGTAACATTTTCCAGGCTGATGACATCAGGTTTAACTTGGCCGGCCCAGCGATAGCCAACCCAAGCCAGTCCTCTGATTTTTTTGCTGCGCGGCTGCCCGCCCGATGCTTGCGAATGGTGGGTGCAATCCGGACTAAGATGCAACCAACCAACCGGTTTGCCTTGAGTAGCCCCTTTTGGGCATACGTCGTAGACGTCGGCGATAAAATGCCGGGTATTCGGATGGTTAACCCGGTGCATCGACAGCGCATCGTCGCTGTGATTGATGGCAATGTCGGGATGGCGGCCCGTAGCCATGAAAATGCCTTCGCTGACACCGCCGCCGCCGGCGAATAAATCGACAATCAACTTATGGTCCATTGCAATTCCTACGCCGGCAAAAATGACTCCGCCCGCGCTATCCAGCCGGCCAGGAATACGCGCTGGGTTTCGTCGCGCTTGACGATGTTTTCGCAGACGATGACGCGGCGGTTGATCAGAGTTTTGAGCAGACTGTTGCCCATGTTGCTGGCGGCCAGCTGACTGGCGGCAACGGTTTTTTCGCCGATCTTGCCGTCTACCTTGCCGCAAGGGTAGCCGTGGCAAGTCAGGGCGTCTTGCAGCAGTTTGATGGCGCGGCTTTGGCCCATGCCGGACTGGGCGCCGGTGTCCAGCATGAAGGGCTGTATCAGTGTTGGCAGCTCGTTATAGCCGGGCTTGATGTAATACCAGCTGTAGTAAATTTCGTAAGCTGTGCGTTTTTGCAAATTGCGCACGTCGTCTATTGTGGCTTCGCGGGCCAGCCAGAATTGCAGGGTGTGTTGGCTGATGCCGTATTTTCTGGCGCCGCCCTGGTTTTGCGGGTCGTTGACGAAGCCGCCTTGGCGGTCTATCAGCTTGTAGATTTCGGTTTCTATGTTCATTTAGGCCTCGTCTAGTTGTTCAATGTCTCGGCGGATATAACTCAGCAGCGCCCGCACGTTGCCGGGAAATAGGTCGTTATTTTCCAAGCGCTCCAGCAAAACCAGTTTTTCGGTTTTGCGCTCGATGGCGACGGGTGGTTGCTCGGCGGTGTCGCGGATCAGCTTGACCAGGCCGTAGAGGGCGCGGTCCAGGGTGTCGGTGACGTCGAATTGCAGAAATGTTTTGGTTATTTTCTGGCTGTCCAGGAATTCCAGTGTCAGGTCGGAAAAGCTATCGGGGTGCTGTAAATGTTCTGGAAATGTGTAGTCGCGTTCGTCGTCAATGCCTTCGCTAAGCTCGGCCAGTTTTTTGTCCACTTGCTCGGGCGACAGGTCTGCGCCGTGTAATTCGTCGGCGGGCGCGGCCATGGCATCCGATAGCAAGCGGTTGGTGTAACCTCTGTCGTCTTGTTCGTCATCATTCAATGCCGAATACGCCGCGCGGCCCTTGGGGGTCAGCGACCAGCGCGACCCGTCCACGCCTTGCCGGGCCGATTTTTCCACATGGCTTTCGTTCAACATGACATTTAGCGTCTGGCTGACTTTCTCGATATTGCCGGCTGTCAGGTCGGCCGGGATTTTGTCGAATAGTTGTTTCCTGAACAGGCCGACATTGCTGTCGGCCAGCTGTTTGGCAATGGCTTGGCTAAGTGGGTCGCGCATGGGGGTTCCTTAGTTAGGCCGTTTTATGAAATTGTGCCGTGGTAAATGGCGACAGCGCTGCCGACGCTTGTGCTGATCAGTTCCTCTGTTTCCGTCAGGTTGGCTTGTACGGTTTTGTGTGGCCTGATCAGTTCGTACCAAAGTGTCAGGTTGCCATCTTTTATGCGGTACCGCAGGCGAGCTTCTATCTGGTAAGGCGCGCCGCCTTCGTACAGGCGTAGGCCGATCTTGAATGTTTGCGGGATTTTGAGCTGGCCTTTAACGCCGGCACTGCCGTTGATTTCTTCGTTGTAGGTCAGTTGCATCTGGCCGTTGTCCAGGCGTTGCGCCTGGCTGAATTTCACTTCGGTTTTTGCCTGAATCGATAGCGAGATTTCCAGCATTTCGGCGCCCGTGGGCTCGATGATTTCTTCGAGGTTGGTTTCGATGAACTTGCCGAATTCAGACTGGCTCATGGCTTTGCCGTCAAAGGCCTTCCAGTTATTCCATTCCACGGTGGGTTTCAGGCCGAAAACCGCTTTATGGTCTCCCCAATCGGCCGCGTCTGGGCCGTGGTAATCGAAAATGGCGGTAAACCGGTTGTTTTCGTCGTCCATCATGATGACTGAATTTTCATGGGCGAACCGGTTGCAGTAATCGATAAAGCTGGCGGCCGTGGTGTGTTTTACGGTTTGTTTGATGCGTTTCGGATGTTCGCGCAAGTCGCTAAGTTCGACGTAATTATGATCATCCGGAAGCACCAGAAAAGGCGTGCCGGCGATTTCGAAGGGTTTGGTTGCTAACTCGCGGCCAGCGTCGATGGCGGCCTGGATGTTGTTGTTTGTTTCTGACATGGTTTGGTCTCTGTTAGAGTTGACGATGGCCGATTACTGAATGGCGACGGATTTGAATTCGGTTGGGCGTTCCTCGCTGACGCTGCGTATGCCTGGGATGGTGGTCTGTCGCGGGTCTTCGCGCTGCAAATTGCCTTCCGGCGTTGGGAACAGGATGGTGGCTTCGCGCTGAAACTTGGGCACCTTGGCTTTAATTTCGTCGGATATAAAAATCTGCGCGCCGTTGGCTTCCGGCCTGAATTTTAGTTTTAGGGTCAGTTCCGCCACTTTCATGGTGTCGCGCGCGGCGTTGACGCATTCCGCGATTTGCTCGCTGAGTTCCTCGGAGGTCTGTCCGTAGCGAAGCTGGTTGATAGTGTGGGTGAAGAGATCTGGTCTTTTCATGATGATTTCCTAAGTAAGAAAAATAAAACCACGGCCACGATAGCCACGATGTCGATCAGAATGCACATCAGGCCGCCAGTCCGTATTCGTCCGCACTAATGCCCAGGCTGCGCGCCACTTTTAACAGCACGGTTTTTTCCTCCGCTTCAATTTCGCCGTCCGCTTTGGCGATGGCCAGCATGTTGAGAAATACCTCTTCGCAGTGGTCCGGGTTGTCCGAAATATCGGACAGCTCTTTGAGCATTTTTTGTTGGCCGACGCCAAAATCCGCTTCCAGGACGTTTTGATAGCGCGATATGGTTTTGCGGATGTCGGCCGGTTTGAAGGCAGATAGGTTTTCGTTACTGGTCAGCAACTTATCCAGTTTGTCGATTTCCGACTTTTCGACGGTGCCATCAGCGGCGGCAACCAGCATCGCACCGGCGACAATGGCTTCCATCAGGTTTTGGTTCGCCACTTTTTTGGCGCTTTTCATAAATTTTCCGAACATGGGTATCTCCAGTTAAGTTAGGGTTTGCCGCGTATCGTGCGGCGGACGGCGGTGCGCCCATCGGTGGTGGAGCAAACGGGGCCGCTGCGGGTGTTTTTGGCTCAGCCTCACCGCCCGCTGGAAGCCGCGCCCCAAGCAGAGCGCCCTGTCGAAAGGGTTACAGTGCTCAGCAATAGCTTCCGGCCTTCCGCCAAGGCTTTGGCCGCCGAGTGGCCGCGATCGAGATGCGCCGATGCCAGGAACACGGCGGCGTTGATGTCGATAGCGTTGGCGCCACGGCGCTTGCCGAACAGGTCCAGCAGCGCCGCCAGCAAGGCCTTGCGTTGTGCACTGCATTGGCCGGCGCACCACTGAGCCAGCTCGGCGGCGCGTTCCGCCCAGTCGGGTGCGGTGTCCAGTTCCGCCCGGGCGGCGGCGATCAGCAGTTCCGCGGCTTCCGGGTAGTTGGCGTTTTTTATGGCGGCAAAGGCCAGTTGGGCGCGGAATGCCTGCGCGTCCGGGGCAGTCAGGGATAAGTGGGCGGCGTGGGTGGTGGTCATGCGGCCTGCTCGCATAGCGCTTCTATGTGGCTGCGTGCCGCAAATGCGGCGTCTGTGATGTCTGTGTCGTGCTGGAATAGGTGTTCTATGGTTAGTACGGCCACCAAGCTGCTGTCCGGCGTATGGTTTAGTGCATTGGTGCCTGCATTGTTTGCAATGTTATTTAGTATTTTGAGTACGGCAGACTTGTTAGTCGAAACGACTTGATGGGGCGATGTAGTCATAGCTGTATCCTGGGTTTCTGCAAAAAATCCGCCGGTTGCCCGGCGGCGCTGTGGCAGCGATTCGGCGTATTTGCTAGATCTTCAACAAAAAAAATCGTTGAAGGCTAGTGCTTACTCGGCGGCGGCTTCGTCGTCCGATGTTTCCGCGCTTTCGTCGGTGCTTTCCGCCGCGTCCGTGGTTTCGGTGGTTTCAGAGACTTCTTCTTCGACTGCTTGGTTTTCTTCGCTCATGGTTTTCTCATGGGGTTAATGGCCGGATGCGCCGGCCGCGCGTTTGCCCTGACTTGCTGCTTAGGGCGTCCAGTTTTGGTTTGATCAGCGCGGGGCGTAGCCGGATTCGGCTAGCGATTTTTGCAATTTGGCGATGGCGTCCATCATGATGTAGGCCTCGTCGTCGTTGACGGCGTTCTCGCGGCAATCGCTCCAGCTGATGCGTTTGCACAGTTGTGCCAGGGCGAGTGCTTCTTTGTCCGGTAGTTCCGTGGTTAGGGTTATGTGCGTCATGGTGATGCTCCTTACCAGGTAAAGGTGTTAAGGCCTTTCACGTTAGATTCTTCGCAAACGTCCGCTGCGTTCATCAGTGCTTTGGCCAGCGAGCGCAACTGTGCCGGGGTCATTTCTGCATCGAGGCCCGGAAAGTTTTCAACGACTGCCAGCGGCTTTTTATTCCTGTCCTGGGTCAATCTGACGTTTAGCTGTTTCATGGCTGTTCTCCAAAAAAGACCCGCTAAAAAAGCCGGGTCAGGTAACGGGAGGTCTCACTTCACGGGGCGCTTGCTCTGTTGGGTGATATACTAGAACCAAAAGTTCTAGTTAGTCAAGAACTAATTGTTCTTGTGTTGAAAAAACCACTAGAACGCAGCCGTGTTCGTTTTTGACGGGCATAAAAAAGCCGGCTTAAGGCCGGCGGATGGGCAATAAAAAACCCGCCGGGGCGGGTTGTTGGTGGGTATTAAGCGGTCGGTTAGGGTACAAGAACGAGCGGAAGAATGCGTTCGATGAAGTTGAGTTTGTAGTCGGATTGGCCGCCCAGTGCTTTAACAGCTCGTTCGTTGCAACGGTTAAGTAGTAGTTTATGGGCAGGCGGTTCGCCGGCTTCTATCTCACTGCAGCGGGCCTGCCACTGATCGAGTTGGGCTTCGGTAAAGGTGCGTTCTCCGGCACTATCGATGTCGCGTTCCAATTGCGTCCATTCCGTAGCGAGTTTTACGCTTTCGCGGGCTTTGTTGCCGTAACCGAAAACCAGCGAAA
Source organism: Methylomonas sp. HYX-M1 (assembly GCF_040741385.1). Classification (NCBI taxonomy): domain Bacteria; kingdom Pseudomonadati; phylum Pseudomonadota; class Gammaproteobacteria; order Methylococcales; family Methylococcaceae; genus Methylomonas; species Methylomonas sp. HYX-M1. Next base: position 3,460,617 of record NZ_CP160405.1, on the reverse strand, counting down.
AAGTACTTCCCAGCGTAATCAGAGCGGCGCAGATTTGCAAAATATCGGGGTCGGCTACTTTGGCCAACGCGACCGAGCCGGCGACGATGGATAAAGCCTTGATGGCGCCTTCGCGAAATTCGAAGAGGCGTTGGCGTTCCAGATAATACATGCGGTTCATTAGCGCGCGCAGCTTAATTTCGTAGCGGCGCTGCCATAAATAATTTCGTTCTTCGGTCGACATAAAGCCTCCTGGTTTTAACTGGGTGGCGGTGGCGGTGGTGGCGGAGCTTTGGACGGCTGCGGCACGTGGCTTTTTTGGATGGGTCTATCATTTGCCGGCATCGACGGTATCTTTATTTTCATGGTATCACCTTATTTTTATTATTGCTCGCCGCCCGATTCGTAATCCTTAATCGATTGTTGGATGTCTTGAGTATGATTATAGATGTCGTCGACATCGTCTATGGGTATGCGGATCCCGCTACGGCCGATCTCGATGTATTTTTTGCTGGCGTTGAAGTGCAGGCGGCAAATGGGTTTGCGGTTGTTGTCGTCCAACAGGATGCCGCAGTAACTTTTGGTGTCCCGCATGATGACTCTTTTGGGGCTGATGACTTGCCTGGCAATAGCTTTGACCACTAAGAAGCCTTCGTGCTCTTCGGGTGTCGTAACGATGTCAGACTTGTTATCCTCGGCTATCGCTTCGTCTTTACTGGGTTCCGGCGTTGGCGCTGTTGTCGGTTGGGATAGGGCTGATTTTAGGCGGGAATTTATGCGGTGATTGATGAATTCGTTTAGGCCTTCCTTAACCAATTTTCCGAATAATTCGATAATCGGTTGTGTAGCGCGGCCTTGGTATATCTGGGCCACAAAAAATTTTATCAGTGCATCGGATGGGTTTTCGGCTTCACGCTCCAGGCATTTGATGAGTTCGCCCTTGTATTTCAGTTGGCTGGCCGTATTGATAATATCGCTGAGGGAGAAATTGGTTTTTGCGAATTTTTTCAGCTCGTTAATGTGGTTGTCGGCTATATCTCTGATGTCGAACTCGAAAAATGGTTTTTCGTCCATTTTATTGGGTTCTTCAATATCGGAATAAAACTGGTAAATCAGGCCGTTTGTTAGAACGCCAAATCTAGCGGCCGAAGTGTGGAAGTATCGATACAATTGCGATGCGTGTTCGTTTTGCAGGTTGGCGCCACAGTGTTTGCACTCGAATAGCAAAATGATTTGATCGTCCTTTTTGATGGCGTAATCGACTTTTTCGCCCTTTTTGATACCAACGTCTGCGGTAAATTCCGGTATCACTTCGGATGGGTTGAATATGTCATAGCCCAGGGCGGCGATAAACGGCATAACCAGGGCGTTTTTTGTGGCCTCTTCTGTTTGGATGTTGGCGGCTTGTTTTTCGTAACGATTGGCAATCTCTTTGATTTTATCGATTAAGTCCATGACGATTCCATTATTCGGTGGGTTGCTAAATTTTGTTGCTTTGCTTATGAACTATTTTCCCGATGATCAAGCAAATATCGCCCGCGCAAAGCTTGTTGGGGTGGCGGGTTTTATCCGGATTATCCGATTGCAGATACCAGTGTCCAGCGTCACGGTATAGGCGCTTAATCAATAGTTCGCCTTCGTAGTTGATGGCAAAAACGTCGCCGTCCTGCGGGACAGTTTTGCTGGTATCGATGACCACGGTGTCGCCGTCATACAAGCCGGTCTCCATTGAGTCGCCGGTAATGGTGCAGGCGGTCAGGTTCTCGGCCTTCAGTCCTTTTTTGTGTAACCAATCTACGTGAAAATACAGCGGTGTTTGCGATTCGTTGAGGTATTCGATTGAAAATCCAACGATGCCGGCTTGTAGGCGAAAGCTGCCAAATCTGACGGGTTTAAAACCGGGATCTGGATAATTTACTTGTTCCGAAAGCTGCTTTTCTTTGGGAAATGCATAATTATTTTCCGGTGTCAGGCTCTTTTTGAAGGGCGATAGTTTGGGATCGCCGCTCATCAACCATTCATAAGTAACGCCGGTTTCCCTAAATTTTTCAACAATCTTTTTTATAATTCCATGCCTTGGGATCGATTCTGCCTGAATCCATTTCCGAGCGCCCTTATCAGATACGCCAAACATTTCTGCAAGTACACCTTGCCTGCCATCCCCTATTTTTGGGATTCCAGCCGCATCCAGAACAGCGTTTAACCGTTCTGAAAATCCTTCTTTGTCTGTTTCGTCAGTAACCATAAGTTCAATATAGCGTTTCGACCTAGAACAATCAGTTCTTGACCAACAGGCACAATTGGTTCTACCATCTTCCAGCATGAACATTTACTCCGAAAAATTAAACGAAGCCAGCCGCATTGTCGGCGGCTTTGAAAAATTAGGCCGTGTTTGCGGATTAACTGGTAAAGCGGTTAAGAAATGGGCCATCGCCGGACGGCCTCCGCGCACCGAGTACACGGGCGAAACCCAATATGCCGAACTGATAAGCAAGGCGGTCGATGGCGAAATTTCGGTTGATCAGTTGCGCCCATCGCTTTCAAAGCCATCCCCAATCGGTCAGGAGTAAGCCCGTGCATACCGATTTTTATAACGATTCAAGTTCTTTAAGCACCGATTCCAAGTCGAAACCCGTGAAGTTTGCGATTTGGCCGCAGGTGGGTTTGCCGCAGGTGAATTCCATTACGTTTTGAAAGGAGAACATCACGCTATGACACGCGGGACAACGCGGCGTTTTGCTGTAAGTACCCGACGCACCACGTTCAAACAATGCGCCCCGGTATTCGGTGTATTGGCTCGTTTTCGCGTCACGCGCTATTTGCTGCTGCATTTCGTGCATGCGTTTTACAAAATCGGCGTTTTCTTCCTCGAGCTGTTTATTCCGTTGTTCGAGCTGCTCAAGGCGAGTTTTGATCAGGCCGATATGGTCGCGCAAAACAGCGGCGGATTGGGTGTTGCCCAAGGAAGCGATCAGGCTTCCGAGCGTGATGATTAGGTCGTTCATGGTTTTGGCGTCTCTCTTGTTGGGTTCGGGGTTGGTAGCCACGGGTACTGCATTTGAGGCGCCTTTTAAGTTGCGCCGTCAAAATCATTATTGAGTGTTTTTAACGGCTTGACTATAGGGTCAATTCCCTAGGGAGTTTTACTATGTTGGAAGAATTGGCGGCGGAAATCGTGAATCCGGCCGGGCTGTCGGAGCGACAGGCCGAGGTGTTGCGTTTGATCTGCGAGGGGGCGACGGATAAGTCGATTGCCCGGCGCCTGGCGATCAGCGCCAAGACCGTGGCGGCGAATACCGATCAGATTTACCTCAGGATGGCGATTAGGCAGGACGCGATCAATATGCGCTGCACGGCAATTGCCACCGCCGTAGCGCGCGGGATGGTCAGGCTGAATATCGGTCGGGTGCAGGGTGCCGCGTGAGGCGGCAAGCCTGGTTGCTGGCATTGGCGGTACGGTTAAGGCTGGAGATAGCCGGTGAAGCGTTATGGGCGCTGCTGTCTGAAGCGTGGCAGCGCTTGTTTGACTGGCTGCTGCGCTGGCTGGCGCGATTTTGCGGAGGGTTTGAATGAGCGATAAAGAATGGATAGAGCGATTGCTGCTGAATGCGTTGGGCCGTTTTCCGGGCTCCACGGCGTTTGAGCTGTGGACGGCGTTGGCTGGCCTGGTGGAAACCAAGGCCGACCGCCGTCTGCTGCGCGAAGGCTTAAAAGAGCAGGATCATAGCGTACGCCTGTGTTTAGCCCGGCTGGAAAAGGCCGGACAGGTAACGCACGTGATTCGGGACGGGACGGTGTTGAAGGCGTGGTCGTTGGCATGATGGGTTCGTCGTGGTTTGAGCGATGGGTTTTGGCGACATGGGCTGCTTTGTTGCTGGCGCTGTGGCTGGCCGGTCTGCTGTTGATCGGCATCGGTTGCGTGGTGCGCTGGGGCGGCTGCGCGCTGGTCGATTGGGTGATGAGTTTTGCTGAGGATTTTAAATGATTATCGGGTTTACGGGCCGTAAACAGTCCGGCAAGTCGACGGCGGCTAGTGCGCTGCTGTCGCTGGGTTATCGGCGGCATTCGTTCGCCGATCCGCTGCGGGCGATGGTGGATGTGTTGCTGTCGGCGCTGGGTTTGACGGCGGCGGAAATTGCCGCTTGTCATGCCAGCAAGGAAGAGGTGATTTACCCCATCGGTGTGTCGATGCGGCATTTGTTGCAAACCTTGGGCACCGATTGGGGTAGGCGGCTGATCAATCCGGATTTGTGGGTAATGTGCGAGCAGGCGCGGCTTGAGCAGTTGTCGGCCGACGCGCATCGGGTTTATGACGACGTGCGCTTCGAGAACGAGGCGGCGCTGATTCGCGCCCATGGCGGGATGATCGTGCATATCCAGCGCCCCGGTTTGCCGGATACCGATACCCATGCCAGCGAGGCAGGCATTGCCGTGGCCCCCGGCGATATCGTGCTGGATAACTGCGGCAATTTGGGTTTGCTACTGGATGCGGTGCTGGCTTTGGCCGGGGATTGAGATTCAGATGCCGTTTGCGCGAGGTTGAGCTATGAAATTTACTGTTCTGATTAACCAGTTCGGCATTGTGAAATCCGGGTTGCATGAATCGACCGATTTAACAGACTGGGCCGTCATCGATTACATCAAGTGGTTGTCCGATAAAGGCGATGTTCGTGCTGATGGATTCGTGCTGTTTGAGTATCGGGTGTTTATTGAGGACATGCCGATGTCCGGCCTGAATAGCAATGGTGGCTTATCAAAGCGGGTACATAAATTGCGCGGCTTGAAGTTGATCGAGGTCACGAAAGACGATGGTGGTTACTTGTACGCAAAGCTGACTGACTATTGTCGTCACATTATCAGTATGAAGCCTGATGCAGACGATTTGCAGAAGGAGCGCGACGCCATAGATAGTTTTCATGGCTTTGTTGAAAACAACGCAGAGGCTTTGGGTTTGCTTTGGCGGTGGGGTGATGGCGACGGCGGATATGTGTTCAATAGGATGAAGCAGCATCTTAGCGAGACAGGGTATATCAAAGACGATGGTAAACGTCGATGAGCATAGCGCTAATGACTGTTGCATGGAAACTGCCAGACCTAAGTATGACTCAAAAGTTCGTGCTGATAGCTCTGTGCGATTCGGCGAACGATGACGGCGTTTGTTTTCCATCGGTGGGCGCGCTAATGAGAAAGTGCAATCTGAGTGAGCGCGGCGTTCGTAAAGTGACTGCCGAGCTGGAACAAATGGGATTTTTGAGCAAAAAAATTAGAAACGGGCATAGCACTGTATATGTTGTTAGTCCGGAATCCGGGGTGGTTACCCCTGCACCAGGTGCACCCTGCACGACATGCACCCCTGCACCAGGTGCACCCTGCACGACATGCACCCCTGCACCACGTGCACCCACCCCTGCACCACGTGCACCCACCCCTGCACCACGTGCACCCATAACCCAAATAGAAACCAAAGAAGAAACATACAAAACTCTTAGCGCGCACGCATGCGAGAAAATTCCGGACGACTCGGTTTTCGATCAGCCGTTGCAGTGGGCGCAGTTTTTCATTACCGAGTGCGGCTATCCGCTGCATATCGTGCAGACAGCCAAGACGATTCCGTTGTTTGCGGATTGGGTGCGGCTTGGTCATTCGGTCGGGCTGATCCGCCAGGCCATGTCGGCATGCCATGCCTGGAACGGCGGGCGGCTGCCGGATTCGCCAGTGCTGTATCGCAAGTTTCTGCAGTCGATCTTGGATGAGCAAAAGCGCTTGGCCGAGGAATCGGCGTTTGCCGACAGGCCAGGGGCAGGGCGCATTCGAGCGATCGATGAGTGGGCGAAAGTCCCGAAAGCCGACGACGATCTTTGGCCGTGGGCCAAGCAGCACGGGTATGCGGGGCCGGGCAGCAAGACGTACCGGCAATACCGGACGTTTTTGAACGATGAAGTCGAAAAGCGATTGCGAGAACGCCGTCGGGAGGTGGCTGGATGAAAACGGAAGACAAAATCACAATTCTGATCGGGATCATGGCCAGCAGCCAGTATCGGGTTTGGTGGTGGACGAACTACAAAACCACGGCCGCGCAGGAAGAGTTTCGCCGGTTGTGGAGTCCTGTGCTGTCCAGGCTGACGGTTCGGGAGATCCGTGATGGGCTTGCTCGCTGGCAGAAAGATCATGCCGAGGATTGCCCGCCGTCGCCGGAGCTGTTCGCCGATTACATGCGGCCGAAGCACTCGCTGGCGTCACGGCGTGGATTCGAGGATATCAGGGCGGCGCTTAATGCGGGTCCTTCTGGCTCTCAGCCGATTGCGGGATAAAAAACGCTCGGTTTTTTTGAGTTTTTGGGGTGCTTAGGGTCTCAACTGATGTCTTGTTTTGTTGTGTAACTTGCTGTTTTTTTTATGAGATATTTAATTGTCTTGGGTTTGTATGGCGGCTGAGGTTGTATCTCAAAACGATTGGTTTAACTGGTCTTTGAACCAGTTGGCGCGAGAGTTCGGTATTGCACGGGAAACCGTGCAATCCAGGTTGCGCTCGGCCAACATCAATCCCAATGGCGAGCGACGGGGTTTTCCTGTGTATAGCGTTGCTCAGGCTGCCAAGGCAATATTGGTCCCGCAGACCTCGCTTGGCGTGACGCTGAACGATCCCGACAAGATGTCACCCCAAGATCGCGCATATTGGTTTAAGGCTGAAATCGACCGGGTCAAATTAGAGCGCGAAATCGGTGCAGCTGTCTACGTGAACGAATCCAGAGAGCAAATGGCCGTGATCGCCAAGACTGGCCTACAAGTGCTGGAAACCCTGCCAGACATCTTAGAGCGCGACTTCGGCCTGGATGCCGATGTCATCGCCGGCGTGGAAGCAAGGGTCGATGTGCTCCGCGAACAATGGGCAAACTTGCTGGAAGAAACGGAATGAGTGCCGCAGTCGATATCCGCAAAAACATTGCGAAAATGATCCGTCCGCCAGAAAGGATTAGCGTCGTCGAAGCATCCAAGCGCTACGTCAACGTCCGCACTGCCAGTGGCGGCATTGCGCCGTGGGATGCAAGTCTCACGCCCTACATGATCGAACCGATGAACTGCCTCAGCAGCCGCCAATACGACGCCGTCATCTTCGTCGGACCGGCGCAGAGCGGCAAAACCCAGGGCCTCATCACCAACTTCATGGCGTATATCATCAAATGCGACCCGTCCGACGCCCTGATCATGCAGACCACAAAAGGCACTGCCCGTGATTTCGATACCCAGGTCATCAAGCGCGCCTTTCGCGATAGCCCGTCGCTCAAAGAAGAGCTGGCTCCCGGCAGCAAATCGGACAACACCTACGACAAAGTCTTCAAATCCGGCGCGATCCTGTTCCAGCGTTGGCCGTCCATCAACGAAATATCCGGCAAGCCGCTGAAATACGTCCTGATCACCGACTACGACCGCATGACCCAAAACGTAGACGGCGAGGGCTCGCCGTTTGCCCTGTCCCAACAGCGCACCGCCAAGTTCCTGAGCCGCGGCATGACCTTGGTGGAAACCTCGCCCGGTTTTGAAATCACGGATCCCAAGCCCAATACTCACTACAAACATGAAGCGCCACCCTGCGGCGGCGCGCTATCGCTATACAACATGGGCGACATGCGCCGCTGGTACGTACAGTGCCCGGAATGCGGAGAATACTACCTGCCGCCGCCGGACCAACGCGGTCTGCATTTCATCCACGAGCGCGACCTGTTTGGCGTCACCGTTACCCAAGTCCAGCAGCAGGTCAAATACCAATGCACGCGCAACGGCTGCCTGATCGACGTCAACAAAAAACGCGAGATGAACCGCACCGGCATCTGGGTACCCGAAGGTGCAACCATCGTCGAAGGCCGGTTGGCCGGCGAACCGGTCAAAAGCCGCGTCGCCTCCTTCTGGTTTCCCGGCGTCTTTGCCGCCTATTCCGACCCGGCCAATCTGGTCGACAAATACCTCAAAGCCCATCGCGAATACGACATTACCGGCTCGGAAGAAAACCTCAAAACCATCGTCAACGTCAACTTCGGCGCGGCCTATTTGCCGCGTCACCTGGCGGAACTGGAAAGCGGCGATGACCTGGCCAACCGCGCCGAAGCCCTGGAGCGCTATCACGTTCCGGCATCGGCCCGCCTGTTGGTAGCCGCTGTCGACATCCAGAACGGTCGCGATGCCCGCTTCGTAGTGCAAGTGCATGCCGTCGGCGTCGGAATGGAGCAAACCTTAATCGACCGCTTTGACATCGCCTTTACCGAGAAAGACGGCACAAAGCGCCGCGTCGAACCCGGCGTCTACAAAGAGGACTGGGATTTATTAACGGAAAAAGTCATCAACGCCAGCTACAAAACCGGCGACGGCCGCAAAATGCTGATCCACCTGATCGCCATCGACACCGGCGGAAACGGCAACACCACCGACTATGCCTACCAATTTTACCGGCGCATGAAAAAATCCGGCTTGTCCGGAAAAGTCATGCTGGTCAAGGGCGGATCGAAAGACGACAAATCGCCCATCGTCAAATCCTTCGGCAAGGATAACCAGGGCCGGCCGATGAAAGACATCCCGCTCTACATCCTCAACACCAACGCGTTCAAAGACAAGGTCGATGCCATGCTGCGGCGCGTCCATCCCGGTGGCCTATACCTGCATTTCCCACATTGGCTAGACGTCAGCTTTTACGACGAATTGCGCGCAGAAGTTCGCGGCGAAAACGGCAAATGGGAAAAAATCCGTGCCCGCAACGAAGGTCTGGATTTATGCGTCTACATCTTGGCTTGCTGCTGGCGGCTACGGCTGAATGACGAAAAATTCGACTGGGAAAAGCCCCCGATATGGGCCGCCGCATTGGAATCGAACAGCAATATCGTCAGCGCAGCTGAAGCCCGTCAAATTAGAACGCCATCCGCGCCGGAAAAACCGCCCATGGCTACCGTCAACCCATTCACCTCAGATTCCTGGAGTTCAAGATTATGAGTTTAAAAGACAGCATCGCCGAATTGTTCAAACACGACATTCTAAAAGCGCTGTTGGATTCGGAAATAGACGAACCGGCGGCGGCCGAGCTGTCCAATCGCATTTTCAAAAAGCTGCAAGACAATTGGGGGGGCAGTAGCATCTACTTTCCCAAAAGGCCCGCATACACCAGCCAGCAAATCAGGGAAGCCTTCGACGGGCACAACCATGCCGAAGTGTGCCAACGCTTCCGGATTAGCCTGAAAACCTTATATCGGGCGATTGGGGGTTAATCATGCGCCGGAATCAAATCAACGCATTATTTTTTTCAGGTGTTATCTATGAGACAGCAGAGATTGAGCGGATTCTTTCGATGCCTGAATGGCTTCGATATACACGCACAATCTATGTCCGCTGCTTAGATTGGTTAAGTCCTGCTCTCCGTGATCGTCTAGGCATCCGCTGATCATGTCGCCCATGCAGGCTTCGCCATCCCGAATATCGAACACGGTGTATCCATGCTCGGTCAAAATCGCCATGCGTTGCTTGTTTCGGGATATGCCTTTCACGATGCCTTGCATATTGTCTAACCTATCCTGGGTTTAAAAACCAAAAGCATAGTCTAAAACCTTGAATTGATAACGGTCTGAGGCTGGCGGACCCTAACGGCTTTGGTCTACACTTCGCCTAAAAAGGTGAATAAATGGTACTAAAGCTGGTAATCATTGCTGTTTTATTGCTGGTGTTTGTGATTTCAATAGCGCAAGTCATCGGCGTTCGAAAAAGAGAAAAGCGGAAAGCCGAAGTCGCCGAAATCATGCGACAGCATCGAGAACAGACCAAGAATTTGGCTAATTCAACGGCAACAGAAATGCCAAGGGAGATGGTCATTATTCCCCGCCAAAAACCGGTGCCGGATAAACCTAAAACGGATGACGTAAAAGAATCCTATTTAGAAAAAACCGGCCCCCGATATGTGGATTATTTGGACCGCGATAAGATTGCAACGGTTGACACGCTCCAAAAATCGACGCCGTCGATATTCAAAACGGATGTTATTGGTGAATATTATAAAAAACATCCAGTTGAGCCCAGATTGCCACCCATACTTCCATCTGATGAAAGAGTAAACGATTCGGGTAGTCGCAGCTCGCTTTCTAATATTGGTGATTTTTATGCTTACCTTAAAAAACAGCGCCCTAAAATAAAAGTCAAATCTGAAAATAATCGCATACATTCCCCTGTGCCAAAAATTTCAGGGGAAACATATCAGATTGACTATTGTGATGCGCTTGGAGAGGCCACTTCCAGAACCATCACCGTTCATGAGGTTGAAAAACGCGGAAAAAGTATCTACTTAGAAGCGTTTTGCCACCTGCGCAACGAGATGCGGACATTCGTCATCGATCGTATCGTTGGCGATATGGTCAACGTATCCACAGGAAAATCAGTTACTCCTATTGAGATTTATTCGCCGCCTAAAGAATGGGCATCGGTTGATAAAGATGCCTGGGAGGAGTTTCATTCGGAAGTCGACGATATATTGCCGCTAAGAGCCATTATCAGTTTCGATTACATCGATATAGAAGGAAATCGGACAACCAGAACTGTCGATATTAAACAATTTGGCCATACGTCTTACGGCGGGAAATTCTACGGACATTGCCGGTTACGCGATGCGAACCGAGTGTTCAGAACCAATCATGTGAAACATTGCGTTGATTTAGAAACTGGGGAAGTCGTTGATGATATTTTGAGATATTTCGAAGAAAAATATCGCGCCTCCTCCGAATATTCACTTGATAAGCTATTCGAAAGTGAATTTGAAGCGCTTGGTATTTTGCTATTCGTAGCGAAGGCCGACGGCAGTGTTAGAGCTGCTGAGCTCTCAAAGGTCGCGGCATTTTGCCAAAAGCTAAGTGGAGATCGGCGCATAAACGAAAAACAGATAAAAGAAACCTTTAAATCGATGACGGTGCCGTCACCGAATGCGTTCATCAAATATGTCGATGCTCAAGCAAAGAAAGATGAGGTGTTCAAGCGATCGTTAGCCGACACTGCTCAAGCCATTGTCGATACTCAAAAGACGGTACACCCAGTGGAAAAATTCGCATTAGATTACATTTATTCTAAGTTGACATAGCCAGCCTTGGCCGCCATTCTGATTACAATGCTTCGAAACCCTACAAGCGGAAACCGCACCCGTTAAGATATGCGGATTTTTTATGCCTGCCGATTTTTGACCATACAGCGCGTAGGGCGGATAAGCGAAGCGCCATCCGCCTTATCAACTAAAGCTGAATGGTTGCATAATCTTTGCAGTTCATGAACGGCAAAGCCGTATATATTCAAGATTTTTCGCCGATGCCTAAAAATTTTGTCATTTTCCCCTATTTTTGACACAAGCTAATCGGTGTAATGCTCCCCCATGAGCACAGCCACCGACATGCTACAAAAATACATCGATGCCGAGGCCGCCATTCTGAGCGGTCAATCGGTACGCTTTGGCGAGCGGATGTTGACGCGGGCCGATTTGGCCATGGTGCAAAAAGGCCGCCAAGAGTGGCAGCGTAAAGTCAGCGCCGAGGCGCGTAATACGGCCGGCCTGTCAACAATGGGCGGGCTTGGCATCTCAACAGCACGGTTGGACGGACGATGAAACAGCATCCGTTTGATCGTCTCATCGGTTTTTTTGCTCCGCAAGCGGCGGTTAAACGCCTGGCTGCTCGCAATATCTTGGCCTATTACGAGGCCGCAAAACCCAGCAAGCTACGTAAATTCGCCCGCGACAAATCCGCTCCAGACGTATGGGTGCAGCGCGGAGCCGCCGCGTTGCGCGATCAAGCCCGCGATAAATGCGCCAATCACGATTTGGCACGTGGAATCCTGAGAAAACTGGTCAACAACACAGTAGGCCCGCAAGGCATCGGCATTGAGCCGCAACCGCGCCGCGCGGATGGCACTATCCACGAAGAATATGCCAAAGCGCTGCGCGATGCGTGGCGCGATTGGCAACGTCGGCCTGAAGTCACATGGAAACATACCTGGGCGAGATCACAACGACTGATGGCGGCTACGTGGTTTCGCGATGGCGAGGCCTTTGCGCAAATGCTCAGCGGGCCTATTGCGTCACTAGATCATGGAACGCGCATACCGTTCTCGCTAGAACTATTCGAGCCCGACATGGTGCCGCTGGAATACAGCGACGGCGGTCGCATTCGGCAAGGCATTGAGCGTAATGGCTGGGGTCGTCGCGTGGCCTATCACGTATTCAAACAGCACCCGGGTGATTTATACGGTTCGTTTTCAAGTTTGACCGCTTCTAGGTCAGATATGCGCCGTATCGATGCGTCGCGCATGCTACACATAGCGGCTCTGGATCGTATGCACCAATTGCGGGGCGTCTCCGAATTTGCCGCGGTGCTTACCCGCCTGGAAGACATCAAAGATTACGAGGAATCAGAACGCATTGCGGCCAAAATCGCCGCGATGCTGACCGCCTACGTTAAGCGCGGCACGCCGGATATGTTCGATCCTGACAAAGTCGCGCACGACGAAAACGGCAAAGCGTTACCGCCAGACATTCGCTTATCCGCCGGGGCCATTATCACCGATCTTGGCATCGGCGAAGAAATTGGCCTAATCGACAGCAAGCGGCCAAATCCAAACCTGATCGGCTACCGCCAAGGCCAGCTCCGCGCAGTGGCGGCGGGGATGCCGGCCGGCAGTTATTCCAGCATCTCCCGGGACTACAGCGGCACTTACTCGGCACAACGTCAAGAGTTGGTGGAGTCCTGGATCGATTATGCCGTGCTTACCGACGATTTTACCGGGCAATGCGTGCAGCCGGTATGGGAGGCGTTCGTCAACGTGGCCCATTTGTCCGGCATAGTCAAACGTCCTGCCGACGTCCTGCCGGAAAGTGCCGACGATGCGCTTTACATCGCGATGGCCATGCCATGGATCGATCCGCTGAAAGAGGCGCTGGCCTGGCATCAACTGGTGCAAGACGGTTTTGCCGCTGAAGTGGAAGTTATGCGCCGCCGTGGCGTCAACCCGCGCGACGTATTGGAACAAATGGATTCATGGCGAATCGCCGTCAAAGATAAGGGCTTGGTGTTGTCCAGCGATTACGCCAACGAGCAAGGCGTTGCGCAGCCTGCGAATGATCGCGGCGATGGATCTAGCGAAGCAGCGGTCAACGCCGTTCTTAAGCAGCGGCTTGGCAAATGGCTGCATGAATTGGGCGATGAGCAATAACTAACAGAACGAGACAAATATGACGACAGCAAGCAAATGGTATGCCATTCGCGTCAAGGCCGAAGCTAAAGCTGCGGAAATCCTGATCTTCGGAGACATCGGCGAATCGTGGTGGGGCGAGTCAGTCACCGCCAAAGACTTCGTCAAGGAACTCAACGCGCTGGATGTAGACGCCATCACCGTGCGCATCAACAGTATTGGCGGGTCGGTGCCGGATGGATTGGCGATTTATAACGCCATCAAACGCCACAAAGCGCAGATCACGACTAGCAACGAAGGTATGGCACTTTCCATTGCCAGCCTGATTCTCATGGCTGGCGATACGGTAGAAATGGCCGATAACGCCATGCTGATGATCCATGCGCCGTGGGCCTATGCCGGTGGTAATGCCGCCGAACTGCGCAACGCTGCCGACGTGCTGGATATGTGGGCCGACGCCATGTCCACCAGCTATGCCGCAAAAACCGGCAAAGACAAAGCCGACATGTTGGCCTTGCTGACCGATGGCGACGATCACTGGTATACCGCCGAGCAAGCACGTGCCGATGGATTTATCGATGCCGTGGTCGAGGCGATGCCAGTTGCCGCCTCATTTGATCTATCCCGCTACCGGAATTTACCCGCGGCAGCCGCCGCATTTAATCACCATCCACAGGGGAAAACCATGGATAAAGACGACAAAAAACCGGCGGCGACCGCTCAGCAACCGCCATCCAATCAAGCGCCTCAGCCTGCAGAGCATAGCGTAGTAGTCAATGCCGCATTAGCAGCTGATCAATCCCGCCGCAATGCTATTGCAGCCAATGCGGCTAAATTCATGACTCACGAAGGAATGGCAGAATTGGTTGCATCATTGCAAAACGATCATACGATCAGTGAGGATGCCGCCAACAAACGCATCCTGGCGCATCTGGCTAAGGGTGCCGAACCGGTGGCCGGTCAACATGCCACCGTCACCGAGGACGCCAAAGATAAATTCGGCGCTGGCGTGGCTAACGCACTGTTAGCGCGCTGTGGCGCAAAAAATGCCGAAGGTAAACCGATCCGTGCCGAGGCAGGAAACGATTTCCGTGGCATGCGCCTGGAGCAAATCGCCCAAGCTTGCTTAGCACAGGCCGGTATTAACGTTAAAGGCATGGATAGGGTTGGTGTGGTCAAAAAAGCACTGGCGATGCATACCTATGCTTCCGGCATGGGGCAAACCACCAGCGATTTCCCGGTATTGCTGGAAAATGTCATGCACCGTCAAGTATTGACTGCTTTCCAAATTACGCCGGACACCTATACGCGGTGGTGCAAAATCGGCAGCGTTTCGGACTTCCGCGAATGGCAGCGTTTGCGCGGCGGCACCATCGGCAATATCGATCCGGTCAACGAACATGGCGAATACAAAAGTCTTGTAATTCCTGATATGGCCAAAGAGGGTATTAGCGCAAAACGCCGCGGCGGTATCGTCAGCATTACGCCGGAAATCGTCATCAACGACGACATTGGCTATATCTCCGACACCACGGCCATGCTGGGCCGCGCGGCCAAGCGCACCATTGAGACCAGCGCCTACGCCGCTTTGACCGGAAATCCGGCGCTCAAAGACGGCGTGGCATTATTCCATGCTGACCACGGAAACCTGGCTGTAGCAGGCGCTGCGCTTTCGGTTGATAGTCTGGATGCCGCACGGGTGGCAATGGCCAGCCAAAAAGATCTATCCGGCAACGAATATCTGGACATTCGGCCGGAGATTTTGTTAGCGCCGCTTGGCATGGGCGGCACTGCGCGCGTCATTGTCGATGCGGTTTACGACCCAGATACCGCCAACAAATTGCAACGTCCTAATAAGGTCAACGGCATCGTGCAAGACGTTGTCGATACGCCGCGCTTAACCGGTACGGCCTGGTATTTGTTTGCGGATCCAAGCGTCGCTCCGGTCGTTGAAGTCGTGTTCCTGGATGGTGAGTCAGAGCCAATGCTGGCGATGGAAGAAAATTTCGACACCGCTGGCATCCGTTACCGCGTAGAGCTTCCTTTCGGCGTGGGGGTCATCGGTTACGAAGGCGCCTATAAAAACCCGGGCGCATAACCGCCAGTAAACAGGGTATGGCGACAGTAGTGGTCATACATTAGCCGGATTCAATTTAGAGGAAAAGACAATGGCAAGTAATTATGTACAAGACGGCGACATCATCGACTGGGCGAACGGCGGAGCGGCAGTTAATTCTGGCGATCCAGTTGTCATCGGTTCCAACAGCGATGCGCTGATCGGTATCGCGCTGGTGGATATTGCCAATGGTGCAACCGGCGCGGTCGCGTTAGAAGGCGTCTGGGAAGTGCCTAAAGTCTCGGCCGCGGTCATCGCCACAGGCGAATACGTGATGTGGGACGCGTCCGCCGCCGCCTTCGACGATAACGCAGCGACACCGGCAGCCGGCGACGTGTCCGATGGTGCGATTGCCTGGGAATCGGCTGGCGCCGGCGTGACCACGATCAAGATCAAACTGATCGGCAAGCCCGGCGTGCTGGCGTAAGCATGACTTTACCCGACCCTAATAGTATCTCGCCGGAAGACATCGCCGCCGGTGCCGCCGGCGCGGTGGCCGGTTTCGGCTCGCTGTGGCTGTTGATCAAGCGTTGGGCGGTGCAAAGCGCGGCGGACGGCACGGCGGTGAAAGCTGCCCACGCGCAAAGCGACGTCATACAGCTGTTGCGCGACGAAATCGAGCGGATGAGCGCTGTCAATAACCGTTTGTACGACGCCTTGACCGCCGCAAACGGCAAGATCGACCAGCTCAGCGCGATCAATCTGCAGCTGAGCGAAGCTCTAGCCAGCGCAAAGCGCGAAGTCGCCGAGCTGCAAGCACAAATCCTCGGTATGCGGTCAGACCTGGATGGCATGACCGATGTGATGCGCACAATCGCCTTGCGCAAAAGCGACAAGTTTTCGCTGTTCGATGAAGAGCGGCGAGAAAAGAGATGTGGATATGCCGGCACCGATCGTTAGGCTGCTGCGCGGCGATACCTGGCAGCGTGCCTGGATTATCCGGTATGCGGACGAGAGTCCGGTGGATCTGACGGGGGCTGCGGCTCGGCTACAAGTGCGTGGGGCGGATGACGTAGTAGCGATGCAGGCGAGTACGGCGGATGGTCGCCTGGCTACTCAACCGCTCGATGGGCGTATTGATTTAGTGATGCCGGCAGCGGTTACCGAAATCGCGGTCGGAAATTACTGGTTCGACCTGGAGGTTACTTACCCGGACGGAGTGCGAATCACTTACGAGCATTCGCCGCTGATTATCATACAGGACATAGCGAGAGACTGATGTCTGTCACTGTGTACGAACCTATTATCGTGCTAGTCGGTCAGCCCGGATTACCCGGACCGGCAGGTCCGGCCGGTCCGGGCGGCGATGGCGGAGCGACCGCCGCTACCGGGGCGGTGCCGCCATCACCCGGCGTTGACGGTCAATTATGGCGAGATCCGGCCAGCGGACGATTGATGATCTATTACAACGGCGCCTGGCGCGATCAAGTGCTGGATGGGCAAAATTTTTAAGGAGTAATCATGGCAGACATTATCAAAATCAAACGCTCGGCTACCACTGCGTCGCCGTCCTCGTTATCGGCCGGGGAGTTATCGTACTCTGAGCAATCAGGCAAATTGTTTTACGGTCGCATATCCGACGGTACGCCGGTCGACATCGGCGGCAAATGGGTAGTGGACAAAATAAGTGCGCTGGCATCCGCCGACATTACGGATTTTAATACCGCAGCTGATGCCCGTGTTGCCGCGGCCAATATTGATGCATTGGCCAACGTACACGTGCCGGCGCCCAGCAACGGACAAGTGCTGACGTACAGCACGGCTAACAGCAGGTGGGAGTCTGCGGCGGCCGGCAATGGCGTGACAGAATTCGTGTCGTTGAACGACACGCCGGCAAACTATACCGGCGCCGGCGGCGCTTTTGTGCGCGTCAATGCGGGCGCTACGGGGCTGGAGTTTGTCACTGCTATAGACGGCGGTACATTCTGATGTCCGTCTGTTACGTGTGGGCGTGGATTGCCGGGCAAACGACAGACGGCGAGCCGATCATGGAGCGCGTATTAGCCGCCGGGCCTAATGACGCCCGGCCGTCCGACGTGCCGGAAGCGGCATGGCTGGCCGAGCAAGACGCGGAGGCTTGGTGGGACGACATACTGGCCAGCGGCCGAGGCAAACGGTATTTGCCCGATCTAGCGGTCATTATCGGAGACGGTCGCATCGGCGTCTGGCGCGTGTCTGCTCGCTCCTTACGTCTTGCGCTGCGGCAATGTGGATTACGAGAGGCTGTCGAGGCGGCAGTAGCAGCTGACGACACATTGGCGGATTGGTGGGAATATTCTGTGGACTATGACCGTTATCACCCGTTAGTGATCAGTATGCTGATCACGTTAGGGGTTAGCGCAGATCAAGCCGATCAGGTGTGGGCGGTGTCCGAAAACTTATGACCGACATATTACTCAAGCGCTCTACCACGCCAGGAAACACGCCGCCGCTCTCAAGCGGCGAGGCTGCTGTCAATCTTGCCGACCACAGGTTTTTTGTTGGTGGCGGAGCCAGTCAAGGATACCCGCTCGGCTGTCAATCTACTGCATATCCCAAGCGCGTCGACACGCCAAAAATCGCCGGCGATGTGGCCGGTACGGCGTTAGGCGGCGTCACCATCACCGCAAATCGCGAGTATTTTGCCCCATTTGTCGTGCCGAGATTAATAGAGCTGTCAGGCTTGCGCATCAACGTGACGACTGGGGCATCCGGTACCGCGCAAGTCGGCATATATGCCAATGCTGTTATCGCCGGTAACGATGCGCCCGGCGCACTATTAGCATCTGTCACCGGCTTGGATACTACGTCTACCGGCGATCAGTCCGGCTCATTTGGCAGCAACTTAACGCTGGAGCCGGGACGCATGTACTGGGTCGGGCTAATCGCATCGGCAGGTCCCGGTATGCGCGGGTTAACCACGGGATCGCTCGCGCCGTCACTTGGAAGATTGCCAGGGGGGACGGCGATATTAAGCTATCTATACGGCACAGGCAGCGGCGGCGCGCTGGATAACCCTGCGCCGGCTACATTAAACAATGCCGCAGGCTCTGCAGTCATGCCGGCCGTGTATTTGCTTGAGGTGTAACGTGAGCGAAGAAAATGTGGTGAATGACATGGCGCTGGAGGCCTTCGGTGAGCCGTTTATTTATCGGGATGGGGCGATTGCTCACGAGTTGCGCGGGATTTTTACCGACCATACGCGAGCGGCAGCGATAGCCGGTCAAGCCTTTGCCGACAAAACCTATAGTTTGGAGCTGCCGAAAGCGAATTTGGATAGCGCGGGGGTCGTATTGCGCGGAGTGGTGATGGTGGGCGAGGCCGAATACAGCATATTGGATTGGCAGACCGATCATACCGGTTGGAGTGTATTAACGCTAAGGGCATACGCATGAGGAATTCCAGGAAATGCTGACCCGGCGCTGATGTTCGAGGACTTGAACGATATCGACAGTCAAAGCGATGTTTCCGGCATGGCCACGTTGACTTTGAGGCGCTACTGATGGCTCTCATCAATATCAGCCTGATCGATGATGGCGTACAGCGGACGCTGGATGCGTTGCCAAACACGATTTTCAACGCGCAGCGCTCGGCCATCTCCACCACGACGACCTGGGCAGGCAAAGAGCTGCGTAACCGCATGCGGGTTAAAACCGGCATCCCGGCGCGGGTGTTTAGGCGGTTTCGGGTCAAGACCAAACGTAACCGGGAAACCGGTACGGTGTGGATTGGTTTGAATAAGGTTAAGGCAACGTATCTTGGCGCCGAATCGACCGACAAAGAAACGGGAGCGAAAAGTTACAAGCTTGTGCAAACGAAACGTGGCGCGAGAGCTGGCAAATTCTTTTTTGAAGGTGGGTTTGTTGCCACGATGCGATCCGGGCATGCGGGAATATTCAAGCGCCTAAACGAAAGTCGTTTGCCTATAGTGGAGCAATACGTTGATCTCGACCTTGGCTTCGAAGTGGCCGAAGACGTCGCCCGCGCAGCGCAAATCGAGCTACGCAACCGCTTCGCCGCCAAGGTGCGCGAGCTTAACCCGGGTATCGATTGATCATGCTGACGCTCGAACAAAACATTGTTTTACGCATCCAGTCCCAGGTCAGCGGATTTATCACGGTCGGCAACGCCTCGTTGCTGGCCGGGCTACGCGACATCGGGCCGCTATTGCCGGGTTGTTTCGTGGTGCCTGGCGGCGGTGAACCGGTTTCGCCCGGCAATCCCACCGATACGCCGCTACTGGAACAGCAGGAATGGGACGTGATTATCATCGTGCCCCATCAGGCCACCGATAGCGCGAATGGGCTCACGGAAGTGGTCGCCAGCGGCTTTATGTCGGCTGTACTGAAAGCGCTGCATGGCTGGAAAGCCGACCCAACGCAACGGCAGGGATTTATCTACCAAGGCCGGGAGCGGCCCAGCTATAACCTGGGCTATGCCGAATTCCCGATGACGTTTTTAGCCAATGCCGTCATTGGCATGGCGTAATCATTTTTTTAGGAGATTTACGTGAGCAACCCCGCTTCGAACAACCCAACACAGGAGAATAATCCATGTCTGTATCAGGCGTATTAGCGGAAGGCACTTTATACCTCGACCGCATCGTGGCCGGCGTCAAACAAGGCCGGGTCAAATTACCCGGCGTCGCCAAACTGGAGATCAAGCCTAATTCCGAATTGATCGAGCAGGTCTCGAAAGATAAGGGTGAGTACGGACAGGTGACGGCGTCCGCCGCCATCAACAAGCCGTCCGATTTATCGGTGAGCATTTCCAAAATCACCGGCGCGGCGTTGGCCATGGCGCTGCAAGGCGACGAATCGGTTTATACGCAAGGCAGCGGCACGGTGACGGATGAAGTGGTCACCGCCAAGCTGGGCAAGTTTGTCGATCTATCCAAAAAGAACATTGCGGCCGCCGGCTTCGTGGTGACCGATTCCGCCGGCGCCGTTACCTACGTGTTGAACACCGATTACCGGGTGAACTATGCGATGGGCTGGCTGGAGATCCTCAGCACCGGCGCGATTACCGAAACGCAATCACTGAAAGTGGATTTCGCTTACGGCGCGGTCAGCGGCACCAAGGTCAAGGGCGGCACGTTGGCGCAAATCAAGGGCGAACTGCTCCTGGACGGCAATAACCTGTTCGACGGCAGCCCGCTGTCGGTCTCGATCTGGGAAGCAACGCTGACCGCCGACGGCGCGGTCGACTTCATGAGCGACAAACCGATCGAGCTGAGCATGAAAGGCCGCATGGCGGTACCGACCGGCAAAGACGCGCCGTTCGAAGTCATCGTCGGCCAAATCTTCTCTTAATCCATAACGGCCAGGGATGGCCAATATCCAAGGTATTTACTCATGCAAACAATCAGAGCGAAATTCAAAGTCGATTCAATAGTAGGTTTTCAACACGGTGCCAGTATTCGAATGACGCCTGTCTACAGCAACGATCCGGCTCAAGAGGTTTATATCGATATTACGCCGGCGGCCTAAACCATGAGACATAGTAAAACCATAGAACTATCCGACGGCCGCCTGGCCATCGTGCATGAACTGCGGGTGAAGGACGCTCGCCGCCTGATTGCCAATTTAACCGGCGTCGGCTTGCCGGACATGCTGGGAGACAAGTTCCCGGAAGTGGTCGGCCTGTTGGGCGATTGCGTGCAATTGCCGGCAGGGGAAGATTTCGACGAATTCGGGCTGGGCGACGCTCGGGCCGTTGTCGACGCATTCAGAGAGGTGAACAAGGATTTTTTCAAATTGATGGGGATGGAGCACCTGATTCAGACCCCATCGGAAAACTAGACTACGCCTGCATTTCGTTGGTCGAGCGTGGGCATACTGGGGTGTTTGACTATGGCTGGGCATTTTTTATGCGAGTTATCGGCGGTGCCAAGCCATCAGGCCGATAGCCAACAGAAACGCGCCAATACCAAAGCCTATAAACAAGGCCCATGCCAGTCCCAGCAAGCCTTGCAAAATCGGCGTTCCGCCTAGCGCATCGAGCAGTATCAGTGCCGAGGCAATCGAAAACCCCAATATGTAATCAGGATAGCGTTTAAATATGGCGAATAACCTCGAACTGAAGATAAAAATCGGCGCCGATGGCAAGGAAGCCTTGGATGCGTTCGTTGCATTATCCAAAAAACTTCGCGATACGCAATCGGACTTTAGGACAGCACAAGAAACCGTGCAGCGCTTGGCTAGGGAGATGAAAGCCAGCGATGCGCCGTCTAAAGCCTTGACCGAATCTTTCGAGAAAGCCAAGAAAACCGTTTCCGATCTATCAGGGAAGATCGACAAATATCGCGATAGCCTAGGCCAGCAACGCGCGGCGCTATCATCGGCCGGTGTCGATGTGGCAAATCTGACCGAGGCCTACAAAAAACTAGCGCGTTCAAGCGATGAAGCGGCAAAGACCAGATCGTTGGGAGATAGCTTCAAAACGCTGGACTTTAAACCGTTCTCTGAAATCCAGTCCAAAATTGACGGCTTGAATTCTGCTTATAAAGCGTTGTCCGACTCCGGAAAACTGTCCATGGGTGAGCTGGCCAAGGCCAAACTCCAGCTCAAGGACAAAACGGCCGAGCTGCACAGCCAAATGAATAATTTCGGCGGCGCGTTGGAAAACCTCAACGGTAAATGGTTGGCCTTTGCCGGCGCGGTGGCCGGTGCTGGTGTGGCGTTCAAAAGCCTGATCGATGCCGGCGTCAAGATGGAGGCTATCAAGTCGCAACTGGACGCCGTGACTGGATCCGGCGAAAAGACCGCCGACGCCCTTAAATACATCCACGACGAATCCAACCGCCTGGGACAAAGGACCGACGTGATGGCCGAAGGCTTCGCCAAACTAGCGGCGGCTGCCAAGGGGACGGCACTGGAAGGTCAGCCATTGAAGGAGTTGTTTTCCGGCGTGGCCGAAGCTTCGACGGTGATGCATCTATCGGCGGATAGAGCCAATGGTGTGTTAAACGCCTTGTCGCAAATGATGGGGAAAGGTGTCGTCAGCGCCGAGGAGTTTCGTCAGCAATTGGGCGACCATTTGCCGCAAGCCACTCAAGTCGGCGCTAAAGCCCTGGGCGTCACCACGGCTGAATTTACCAAGATGCTGAACAGCGGGCAGATTCTCGCCAGCGACTTTTTGCCGAAGTTTGGCAAGGCGCTTAGGGAATCGGTAGCCGGTGGTTTGCCACAAGCCACGCAGGGGGCTACGGCAGCCTTCAACCGCTTGTACAACGCCGTTTTGGAATTCAAACAAGGATTGGTTGGTGGTGGCTTGATGGCGGTTGTGGCCGCGCTGGCGAATGCCTTGGCGAAATTGATCGAGGTCATCAACGGCTTCTCGCCGGTGACCAAAGCCTTTATTGGTGCACTGTTAACCATCGGCGGCGGATTCGTAGCCTGGAAACTCGCTATCGCACCCGTGGTATCGGCCATATCCAGCGCACTGATACCGGTCATGACCGGGGCGACGTTAGCGACGGGCGCACTATCGGTGGCCTTGCGGGCCTTGCCGTTTATAGGTTTGGGGTTACTGATATTCGAAGGCGTCAGGGCACTAGGTCAATGGATTTCTGGTGCCAAAGACGCCGATCAGGCCACGGCACAACTCAACCAGCAAACCGCCAATACCAAGGCCGCCATTGATGCCGCCGTTGGTCAATACGACGCCGCCTACGCCAAGATGGCGGAAAACATCAAGGGCATTACCGAGCTGCAAAAAGGCCAGTATCAGCAACAACTGACCGACCTCAATGCCAAACTGGCGCAAGAGAATGCCGACGTCGCCGCTAACGCCGCTTTAAGCGAGCAGCAAAAAGAACAAGCCAAGACCGATGCCTTTATCTCCGCCAGCGCCCAGCGCCTGACTATCATCCAAACCTTCCAGGCCGCACAATTGCAGCAACTGGACGTTTACCATGCACAGGAAAAAGCCGCCAAACAAGCCCAGCTCAATGCGCTGAATGGCGAAGAGCTGCAAAAGCGCCAAGCCTTGCAAAGCCAGCTAGGCGCGATGGATTTGGCGCACCTGGAAGCTAGGCGCGGCGTGTATCAGCAAGCGCAAACCGATCTCAATACCCATATCGGCAATTTGATCACGGAACGCCAGCGTGAACTGGATGCGGCCAATAGCATTGCTCAGCAAATGGTCGGCAACGAGCAAGCCAGGGAACAAGCTATTCTGGCCATACAGCGCGCGGCCATGGACGAAAAATCCTTGATGCGTAGCAAGGAAAAAGAGGAATCCCAAAAGATTGCCGAATTTCAAGCCGAACTGGCTAAGGGAGAAAGCGTCAGTGCTAGCGAGCTGAATAGACTGGCCGGCGAAGCGAAGACATTGATTGTCAGCAACGCCACCGAAAAAGCCAAATCGGCCCAATCAGGCTGGGAGGCGGATCAGAAAACCAAGGAAGGCGTCGGCAAGGTCAATGACGTGTACGACAAACTGAATAAAGCCTTGGCGACTAGTCAGGAAAGGCATACGGATAATGCTGAAGCGATAGATAGCGAAATGAAAGCCGCCACCGATGCTTTGGGCAGCATCCAGGCCGCCATTGGCGAGATTGAGAAAAGGCTGCTTGATGCCAAGATGCTGCGCATAGAAATAGATCAAGACAGCCTGTCCGTTGCGCAACAAATCATCGCCGGTCTGACCAAACCCGAAACCAAAATCATCACCATCAAAACCGTCAACGAAGGCGGCGGCGGTGCGCCCGCGCAAGCCACCGGTGGTTTGGCCGGGCAGCCAACCGGCCGGCCCTGGCGTTTTGCCGAAGGCGGCTGGGCGCGGATGGCGGGCTTGTTGTCCGGTTACGGCGGCGGCGACCGGCGGCGGGCTTTGCTGGAAGACGGCGAATTCGTGGTGCGTAAAGAAGCGGTGAAAAAGCTCGGCGTGCCGGTTTTGCAGTTGGTCAATCAAGGCCAATTGCCGATACAGCGCGCCGCAGGCGGCAGTGTGGGCGATGCGGTAGACGCGGCAATCAAAAAAGACGTACTGGAGCAAATCAAGCGGCTATTGCAGCTACGTCAAGCCATGACAAGTAACTATTATTCCAGCGGTCTTGGCGGTAGCACCTTGTTTGCCGAGAGGGTGGCGCAGCAATCGATACAGCAGCCGCTACAGGCGTTGATGCAGCAATTGGATACGCAAACGGCCGAACAAGTGCGGCAAATTCTGGCTTATGTGCCCAAACTGCGGGTGTACCGCAACGCGAATAAGCTCACAAGCTCGGTGGGTGACAATTTTATCGATCAACGGCAGGAAGCGGCGGCCAAGCGGGACCAAACCGTATTCGATGCCATGTTGTCGAAATTGGGTAGCGGCAATCCGTTGTCCGGGCTCAGTGCCAAAATTCAGCAAGCAGCTACGGTCAAAGTGCCTAGTATCCCCAGCATCAATCTGCCGCAAGTCGGGTTGCCCACGTCGGCCGAGGCCGCGCAAGCCGGACAAGCCGTGCGTGTGCGCTTCGAGTCGCCCGCCGGGCAGGCAGTCACCGCGCGCTTCTCGTCGCAAGCAGATGTGCAAAAAATGCTGGACGTGTTGCGGCAAAGCGGCGCGACGGTAGGGGTGTCTTGATGGCGCTGGCGCTTGGGGCTATCGAATTGCCTGACGATCTAATATGGATTAACGAATTTGCATGGACGCCGATGCAGCAGACCAAGTCGTATACGCTGTCCGGGGCGTTGATCATCGAATCCGGCAAGATGCTGGCCGGCCGACCGATTACCCTCTCGGGCGGCGACGATTACGGCTGGGCTAGCCGCGCGACGGTCAAGGCGCTATATGCTGCGCTGGATGCGGACGACAGTCTGACATTGACGCTCAACGACGCTAGATCATTTGAGGTCCGGTTCGATCACAACGGCCCGCCGATTCAAGCAAGGCAAATCATCGATTACAACAATCCGGACGACGGCGACGTGTACGCGTTGACGTTAAAATTATTCACTGTGTAGTGTGGCTATGACTATTCTGGCAAACGACATCAAGTTATTGAAATCCGAAGTCATGTACGACGTGCCGGAAGGCGGTGGCGGCGTGACCGGGCAAGTGGTGGTGGACGGCGAGTCGAATAATATGTTCGATGACGTCAGCACTTTGGACCGGGTGTACGGTGCTGTGCACGTGCGCAAAATATTTGGTGCGGTGCAAACTGCAAACAAAGACAAGTACTACGGTGCGCATGCCATCATCAGCAAGCTGCCCGGCGATGCCAAGCTAGGGGTTAACTTGTTTTCCACGGCCGATTGGTTCGACCGGCGTCCGGACGCTACCGGCCGGGTGCAAAACTATCGGGCCCAGGGGCCGCTATATAATGGCTTTTTGTGGGGTACGCAGTACCAAGGCAGCCGGGCGGTTACCATTTTTCAGGGCGTGACGGCGCCGCTGCCGGGCATCGGCGATGTGTTAATGCTGGTGACGGCGGCCGGCAGTCAATACATCCGGATTGTCAATTTTAGCCATAGCCAACAAGAGTTCACAGACGATAAAGGTGCGTATAACCGGCGAGTTATTGAGCTTGAAATATCGGATGTACTAACCCGTGACTTTGTCGGCGCCCAAATGAGTAGGCTGGATAATTTGTCGCCCGCAGCGACCGTATTTAAAACCGTCATCGCCAATGCGGCTCGCTATTATTCCGCCCGCCCGCTAGCCTTAGCCGCGCAGTTGGGGGATTCCGAGGTTAAGGTAGATACCGTTTATTCGCAAGTCGTGCCGGCGTCGCAGGCCGAGAAGGTTTTGGTAGACCAAGCGGCCGCCGCGATTGTGACGCCGCTGATCGATGCCGGGCAAGCCAATACCGGTTTTAGTACGTCAACCACTTGGGCGGCTGGCGGGTACGTCTATTTAGGCGCACCCTGTCTGCCTGGATCTCTGACGGTAACGGGGGGGGCTGCGCTCACCGATTCGGCCGGCAAAATCAAAAGCGGTGAAACCGTTGTGGGCAGCATCGATTACGAGCAAGGCGTTATCGCATTTTCGGCCGTGGCGCCCAGCTACGCCGGCAATAAGACCGTATCGTTCAGGCCGGCAGCCGCGCCGTCCAATAGCGGCGATACTGCCTCGATCAAAGTGACCGCCGCCAATCGGGGTTATGTGTATACCTTGATTCTGATACCGGCGGCCAAGCCTCGGGCGCTGACCGTGCGTTACCGGGCGCTCGGCAAATGGTACGCACTGACAGACAACGGCGCCGGCGCCCTTGTGGCCGACGAACCGGGTGTGGGATCGGGTACGGTCAACTACGGTACCGGCAGCGTGTCGATTACCGCGGCCGCCTATCCGGACGTGGATACCGACATTATTTTTACCTGGAGTCAATCGACGGACTACTTCAATCGCTCGGGCAATGTGCCCGGGAAAGCCGGGTTTAGCATTGAGTTGCCGGACGCGGACAAAGGATTGGCGCCCGAAACCTTGGTGATCTATTGGAACGACGGCACGGCTCGCACGGCCACTTGTAACGCGGCCGGTGTCATTAGCGGCGATGCCGCCGGCAATGTGGATTTAGCAGCCGGCGAAATCGCGTTTAGCCCGAATCTATTGCCGGCCGCCGGCGTCGTGTTCAATTTCGCCTACGCGGTAGCCACACGGCACGTGAAAACATTGCCGGCGGCCGCCACGGCGGGCACGGTAGACACGCTGAACGTAGCGGATACCAATCTCTATCCGGGTTCGGTGCGGGTAGAGTGGCAAGCGCCGTGGTCTGCGGATGCCGGCCTGATCGTGCCGGTCGGGTCCGGCAGTGTGCGGCGTTGGCGGGTAGATAACGGCGCCGGCGATTGGACTGTTGGCGGCGGTGGCATCGATTATGCCACGGGGGTGTTGACGGTGGATTACGCGGGTAGTGTGCCGTACCTCGCCGCGCAATTCGGCCGAGGTACCGACTATCCCACCGAGCCGTGGTCCAAAATCGTGCGCGGCGTGACATACACTAACAATGTCAACGGCGCTCAAGTCACGGGCTATAGCAGTCATACCGCCGAGCAGGGTGCGCCGGCTCAATACACGGTTACCTACCGCACGCTGGCGGCCACTAACGGCAGCGCAGCCGCATTAACCGCGTCGGCATTGATCGTCGATTTGGCGCTTGCCGGGGGCGAAGCGGTTATTCCGGGTAGCGTATTGTTCAGTCTGGGCGGACGCACGTATTTCGACCGCAACGGCCAGTTGTATTACGGCATCGACCGTAGCAGCGGCGTCGCCACATTGGCCGGTACCGTAGACTATGCCAGTGGCCGGTGTTTAATCTCGCAATGGCCGGCGGGTCAATCGGCGGAGGTCTCGCTCATCGGGCTGGCGACGCACTATGCATATCATCCGGTGGAATCGGTCACCTTCAGCGTCGCCGCCGCGCCGGTGAAGGTCGGCGTATTTCAAGTGCGCGCCACGCCGGTGGATGGCGGTTCCGATCTATTGGCTTCAGCGGACAGTCAAGGCGTCATCGATACCGGCGATGTGTGGGGATATATCGACTACGAAACCGGCGTCGTCAAAGTGCGTTTCGGCGACATGGTCGACGCAGCCGGCAACCAAACCAAGCCCTGGTATGTGGCCGAAAACGTGGTGGATAGTAAAATCTGGAAGCCGCGGCTGGTCTACGCCGAAAGCGTCGTATACACCACGGTCAGCTATACCTACCTGCCACTATCGGCGGCGATATTAGGCCTGGATCCCGTGCGTCTGCCGGCGGATGGTCGTGTGCCCGTCTATCAGCCTGGTGATGTCGTGGTGGTGCTGAACGATCAAACCACTGTGGGTACCTTTACCAGCGGCGCTACTACCGATCTAGGTCGGGTACGCATCGCTAAACTCACTGTGCGCGACTTGGGCGGCAATCCATTGCCGGTCGAAAAATATACCGCCGATCTGGATGCGGGCACTGTTGTGTGGGGTGATTTATCGGGAGTGTCGCAACCTTTGACCATCGTGGACCGGATCGAAGACATGGCGGTATTGACCGACGTGCAAATTACCGGGCAGCTCGCGCTATCTCAGCCGTTGAGTCACGATTTCCCGGCAGATAATACCCTGGTCGCCAATGCGGTAATATGGGGTACGTTATACGCACGCACGTCTACCCCGTTCGATCAGCAGACCTGGACGAATGTCTGGAGCGACAGCTTGATAGGCTCGTCGGTGGCTGCGCAATACAACCACGGGCAATATCCAATAGCCGTCGATAATTTGTCCGCCATTCAAGAGCGCTGGTCGGTTATCTTTACCGGTGCTACCACGTTCAACGTCATTGGCGAGCACGTCGGCCAAATCATCGGCGGCAACACATCGGTCGATTGCGCGCCCGTCAATCCTAATACCGGCCTGCCGTATTTCATTATTTCTTATTTGGGCTGGGGTAGCGGTTGGTCGGCCGGCAACGTGCTGCGCTTCAATACCTATGCGGCGAATGCGCCGGTCTGGGTGATTCAGGCCGTTGCCCAGGGCGCGGCGACGGATGACGATTACACAATGTGCATCGAAGTGAGAGGAGATATTGATACGCCATGACACTAGGACTAGCTACCGCCATTCGTAACAACCGCTTGCAGCAGATCGTCAATGCGTTCGACGCCGGCACGGGGCCCGGGAAAATCAGACTCTATACGGCGGGTGTTGGGCGGCCGGCGACCGGCGGCGTAATCACCGATCAGGTATTGCTCGGTACGATCACGTTATCAATACCCTGCGGGACTATCACCGCCGGTGAGTTGAGTTTCGGCACGTTTACCGAAGATGCGCTGGCGGACGCCACGGGCACGATAGGTTTCGCCCGCGGCGTCGATGGCAACGATAATTTTGTGCTGGATATGGGCTGTGGGGTATCCGGTTCGGAAGAAGAGCTGATCTTCAACACGCTATCCGTGCAGGCCGGCGGGGGGATTCAGATATTAAGCGGGTCGTTGATAGAGGGGAATGCGTGATGTATGGAGCGGACATTTACTATGATACGGAATATCTAGGCTGGTCGCTCAGTGTGTATGTGTTTACCTCGTCGGGCATGTTTAGCCCATCCGTACCGCTTGATGCGCGGATAATCGTCATAGGCGGCGGCGGTTCTGGCGGCACCTATGGCGGTGGCGGTGGCGGTGGCGGTGGCGTGGCTGATCGTGCTGTGCTATTACAGCCGGGCATCTACCCGGTGTCTGTCGGCGCTGGAGCGGGGACAGGCAATTCAGGCGGTGAATCGTCGTTTAACGGCGCATCGTATATGCGGGCTACCGGCGGCGAGTCGGGTGCGTCAGGTGGCGGTGGCGCGTTGGGCGGAGTATCCGGGGCCGGCTATGTAGATGGGGTGGTATCCGTGCCGGCCAAAACGACACGATCGAAGCCGGCATCCAATAATTACGGCAGCGGTGGCTGTAGCGTGACAGCCAATGTCATCATGAGCGCTAATGGAGCGGAAGGTTATTTGGTGCCTGAGCTGGGCATCAAGTATGCGGCAGGCGGTGGAGGATCGGCAAATAACAGCACCGAAATTACTCCAGGCGGCGCCAACGGTGGCGGCTATGGGTCGCTAGATTATCGCACAGTCAATGCGCCGACTAATTACGGCAGTGGCGGAGGCGGTATATGGTACGGGCCAAATCCGGGTAAAAATGCATCCGGCTTGGGCGCCAATGGCGCTGTCATTATACTGGCATATGCGGCGACTAATCTGGACATAGACATACAATCGGGTATTGTGGCTGATGCATTCAATGTGGCGGTATGTAGAGCTCATGATTTGTCGTTGTTTAAAACGTTGCGGCTCGGTGCAGGTATCAATCATGTGACATTGCCAAACCGGCCGATGATTGTGACCGTAGCCCCGTACATAGGCGATACATGGCAACTGGCTCAGCCTTATGTGGCCGGCGACTTGGTGATGCCGCTGGACACTGTTGCCAAGCCCTATTACTACACCGCCGCGTTGTCCGGCACGTCCGGCAATACGGAGCCCAACTGGCCCGCCACGCCAGGACAAACCGTCACCGACGGCACGGTAACCTGGGAGTGCGTCGAGCGCATGGTACAGCCCATCACGCAGGGGCCCTTGATACCCTCGTAAATGGCCTACACACCCAGTCTTGTATTTTCGTTTGTTGGTGCCAGCGGCTATGTGCCATCGGGTCAATTTGAATTTCAGGCCGATGCGGTTGTCGTTAGCGCTGCTTTATCAGTCACACTAGCCGATGCCGGAGCGGCGCTGGTCGGCGCCGTAGCGCCGCGCGGCCATTTGGCTGTCACGTTAGCCGGCGCATCCGGTCAATTCGGCGGCTTGGTTGTCAGTAATGCCGCCCGCATGCATGCCGCGCTCACTGGCGCCGGAGGCGCGCTAGCCGCTAAATATAGCGCCAATGTCATGCGTTACACTGTCGGTTTAGCGGCAGCCAATCAGCAAAACGGCACCTGGGCGGTACGCGATGTGTGTATGCCGTTAGTCGCCACCTTGATGAGTTCCCAACCTTGTCATGCCATCCTCGCACCGGCCGCGGCGCGGTCTTCCCGTGTCCGTGTTGCCCACGATCAAGCGTGGCTGGTACGGGCGGAAACTGGTATGCCAGTAGTGCCGGCCACCTCGTTGCATGGCGTCGTGTGTTCGCTACAGCAGCTGCTCGATTGGGCGGTAAGGCATTGGACGATGGATGTCGATGTTGCTGCGCCAATCCATGCCGGCACGGCGGCGGTGATGCAGCAAATGACTAAAGTCAGGCCGCCGGATTGGTGCGGCCCCGTGCAGGACAGCAGTGCTACTCGACGAAACTTCATCAAGACCATTGCATCCGAGCCTGAAGCGCCATGGCGCTACACCCCCGGCTCGGCATACGGGTTTCAATCGGAACAGGGATATACGTCGTCATGGGTGTTTAATTTTCCGGCCGTACCGCGCATCGATCTTGCGATACGGCAAATCATCGGCTTGGATGGTGTAACGTTCTGCGCAGACCGGCAACAGGCGGCGCCAAACAGCGCCCAGCTCTGTATCCCGGTAGAGCAAGCCCGACGGCCGCCGCCGGGGAAATCGCTCTTGCCGGAGCCCGAGCGCCCGCCATACGAACCGCCGCCCGGTCACGTTACCGTAACCATCCAGACTCAACAGGTTTACATCATGCAACATGTTATCAGCGTCAAAACCGTGCCTGGCAATATCGACATACCGATGGGTAACGTCAGTCTATCTTACGATGCCGACTCGTTTGCCTGGCAGTTTAGCGGCACTCTGCTCGATGCAGCGGCGCTGAGCCTGGTTGCGGCGGCCGGTGGAAATCCGGTCATGCTGGCTGTGACCATCGACGGTTTGGTCTGGCATGTCTTGGTAGAGGGTATTGAACATAGCATCCGGTTCGCACAACGCTCGATTAGTCTGAGTGGGCGTTCCTTGACCGCACTATTGGGTGCGCCTTATGTGCTGCCGGCTAGCGCTACTCAAGGCAGCGACATGACTGTGCAGCAACTGGCCGACAGCTTGATGCCGCTCGGCTGGACTATCAATTGGAACGCCCCTACCTGGATAGTGCCGGCCGGGGCTTGGAGTTACACCAATCAGACGCCTATCCAGGCCTTAGTGGGGCTAGTCGCTGACATCGGTTGCGTAGCGGTGCCGCACAACAGTTTGCAACAAATCACCGTGCAACCGCGCTATCCGGTTTATCCCTGGTACTTCAGCGTTGCGGCGGCCGATCTGGCGATACCCGAGGCGGCCTTGAAGCAAGTCAGCCTGCGGCCGGCCATCGCCACTCAAGCCAACGGCGTCTACGTGCACGGCGGCGACATCGGCGGCGTGCTCGGTTGGTGCCGTCTGGCAGGCAGCGCCGGCGACCGCTTGGCGCCCACCGTCAGCAACGCGCTGATGACCGACGTGATCGGCTGCCGGCTATTGGGCGAGCGCATCCTGTCCGGCCAGCAGCCGGCGCCGGTGATCAAGTCGGCCACCCTGCCGCTGGATAACGACGTATTCCCCTTGGCTCGGGTCGGGCAGTTGGTGGCGATCACATTGGGCGGCGAGATCGTCAAGGGCGTGATCAATAGCGTGGCGATCGAAGCCGGCCTGGACAGCGTCAACCAGACCATTCAAATCGGCGAGGAAACCGCCAACGTCTGGACCGCCTTTACCAGTTTATTGCCGCGCGACCCGTTGCTGGTCGGCACGGTGGCCAGCAGCGCGAACGACGTCAGCGTGGTGACGCTATTGGACGGCGGCGTGGTCAGCGTGCGAGGAACGGGCACGGTGGGCGGGAGGGTTTATATCCGGGCCGGTCGCATCGAGGGGCCGGCGCCGGCAATGGGGGTGAATGAGATTGTGGTTTAACGGTGGGTTATGTACGCTTTTAATGTATGTTTTTGAAATAACCTTTTTATATCAGCAACAAAAAAGGGCTTTACGGCCCTTTTTTATTGTGCGTGTGCCCATGGCTTGGCGCAGCGGGATAAAATTCGCCGAGTTTTCCCGGTTAGCGGCAGGCACTATCAATTGTCCGTCCATTCCCAGACATTGCCCAACACGTCGAACAGACCAAAGGTGTTCGGTTGGAATTGCGCGACCGGTGCGGTATAGCAAAGCCGTCCGTAACTATTCAGCCCAATTCAAAATAAAGCTTGGCAAGGTTTTCCGTTAAAAGGTGATTTTGAGATGATCTTGTCCGAAACGTATCTAATCGGCCACTCAAGCGTCCCTACAGGGCTTATCCGCCGAGACAAATCTCGAGCCATCCGACAGAAAAATCGCCTGCGCGCTTCTCGAATATTTTGGGTTCGGCCATCGGGCTATTTGAGAATGCACGGAAATGCAAAGAAGTACAAAAACCCGCGTATCATCCCGTCATCCGATGACCGCGTTCCGCCTTCCGCATGGCGGGATGTTATTGCTGAATTGGCGCGTGCCAACTCTGAATTGCATCAGACCCATCCGGGCCTGAAATGAAGTTTTGCAACAGGCCCCGAAGGCCAAAGATCTCATGAAAACTACATTCAGGTGCTGAAAGAATACCTTGCGAAATTCGCGACGGTGGCCTGGGTTGTAGTAGTGAATGCTGGAAGCGAAAATAAATTTTCAGCTGTTATTAGCACTCTTGTGAATCGAGTGCTAAAATCGTCTCCAGTTAAACAATTGTGGATTGATTGGAGTTGGCAATGAATATGTTGGCTTTACCGGTGAATTTGACGGTTGGGACGTTCGACAGTTATTTGGCTCTGATTGCGCGTGTGCCGAAATTGTCGGCCGAGCAAGAATACGATTTGGCGGTTCGCTACCGGGACGATGGCGATTTGAGCGCTGCTCGAGAGTTGGTGATGTCTAATCTGCGCTTTGTGGCCCACGTCGCCAGAGGGTATGCCGGATACGGTTTGCCTATGGCGGACATCGTTCAAGAGGGCAACGTCGGCTTGATGAAAGCGGTTAAGCGCTTCGATCCGGATATGGGGGTGCGCTTGGTGTCGTTCGCCGTACATTGGATTAAGGCCGAGATACACGAATACGTGATAAAAAATTGGCGTATTGTCAAGGTGGCTACGACTAAAGCTCAGCGTAAGTTGTTCTTCAACTTGAGAAAGTTGAAAAAGGATCTGAATCATTTATCGCCGGCCGATGCCGCTGCGATTGCCGAAAATCTGGACGTCGGTGTCGACGTGGTTTACGAAATGGAGAGACGTATGGACGGAGCGGACGTCGCTCTGGAACCCGGCGCCGAAGACGAAGACGACCGCCAAGTCGCGCCTATCGCGTACTTGGAACAACAAAACGCCGACCCGGCCTTGTTGTTGGAAAACAGCGATTGGCAAGAGCGCAAGGAAGACATTTTGGTTAATGCGATGGCCGAACTGGACGACAGAAGCCGCGATATTTTAGTCAGCCGCTGGTTGTCGGAAGAAAAAGCCACGTTGCACGACTTGGCCGATCGTTACCAGGTGTCGGCGGAACGTATCCGGCAACTGGAGCAAAGCGCAATGAAAAAACTCAAAGCGGTCATGGTGTTGGCCGCATAATTGCCAAGAGGCAAGCGCTTCGGCAGCCGGAGCGTTTGCCTTGCTAAAACGCTCGCGCTTGAGTCGTTTGCCGCAATCGGCTATAGTGCGCGCCATGACAGCCGTAATCCCTATCACATCAAGCACTTCGATTTCAGGCCCTGCCCTATGCAATGCGGCTTGCGTCCTATCTTTGAGACTGCTGCCCTGAGGGGCAACTACTCTATCCCGCGTTTAACAAATACTTTTTATTTCCCGGCCGCAGGGCCGATAGTTTCATGACGGAGTCCTCATGAAAGACAGATTGATTATTTTCGATACGACTTTGCGCGACGGCGAACAAAGCCCGGGTGCATCGATGACGCGCGACGAAAAAGTGCGAATTGCCAGAGCGCTGGAGCGGATGAAAGTCGATGTGATAGAAGCAGGCTTTCCGGCCGCCAGTCAGGGCGATTTCGAAGCGGTGCAGGCGGTGGCCGACGCGATCAAAGACAGTACCGTGTGCGGTTTGGCCAGAGCTTTAGACAAGGATATAGACCGGGCCGGCGAAGCCTTGAAAGGCGCCAAAAGTTCGCGCATCCATACCTTCATCGCGACTTCGCCTATCCATATGGCGAAAAAACTGAACATGCAGCCGGATCAGGTGATCGAGTATGCGGTGCGGGCGGTTAAGCGGGCGCGGCAATATACCGACAATGTGGAGTTTTCGCCGGAGGACGCCGGTCGTTCCGAAGAGGATTTTTTGTGCCGCATCCTGGAAGCTGTGATCGACGCCGGCGCCAGCACCTTGAATATTCCGGATACGGTGGGTTACAGCATGCCGCAACAGTTCGGCGCTACCATCGCGAATTTGATCAAACGCATCCCCAATTCCGACAAAGCCATCTTCTCGGTGCACTGCCATAACGATTTGGGTTTGGCGGTGGCCAATTCGCTGTCGGCGGTGATGAACGGCGCGCGGCAAGTGGAATGCACCATCAACGGTTTGGGTGAGCGGGCCGGTAACGCCTCGCTGGAGGAGATCGTCATGGCGGTGCGCACCCGGCAAGACTTCTTTCCGTGCGACACCGGCCTGGATGCGCGCGAGATCGTCACCTGTTCCAAGTTGGTATCCGGAATCACCGGCTTTCCTGTGCAGCCGAACAAAGCCATCGTCGGCGCCAACGCCTTCGCTCACGAGTCCGGCATACACCAGGACGGCGTGTTGAAGAACCGCGAGACTTACGAAATCATGCGGGCCGAAGACGTGGGCTGGACTACTAATCGGATGGTGCTGGGCAAGCATTCCGGGCGTAATGCGTTCAAAACCCGTATGGCCGAATTAGGCGTGGAGTTCGCCGGTGAGGCCGAACTGAACGAAGCATTTTACCGCTTCAAGCAATTGGCGGACAAAAAGCACGATATTTTCGACGAAGACTTGCAAGCCTTGATCTCCGAGCAAAGCTTCGAAGCCGAGGACGAACGTATCAAGCTGGTATCTTTGAAAGTGTGTTCGGAAACCGGCGAAGTACCTAACGCCAGCGTCACGGTGATGCTAGACGGCAAGGAACTGACCGGCAATGCGCAAGGCGGCGGGGCGGTGGACGCCAGCTTGAAAGCTATCGAAAGTTTGGTAAATACCGGTGCGACCCTGGCCCTGTATTCGGTCAACAACATTACCACCGGCACGGACGCGCAAGGCGAGGTGACCGTCCGTCTGGAAAAAGCCGGACGCATTGTCAACGGACTTGGCGCCGATACCGATATCGTCATTGCTTCCGCCAAGGCTTACATCAACGCCGTCAACAAACTGCAAAGTCCGGATCAACGCCAACATCCGCAAAAAGCCGACGTGTAACGGCGGGACGCGATGGACGCTGCCGCTCGATTGCGTTATTTGCAAGCCATGGATATTGATGTCTGGGTGGCCAGACATCCTCCCGGCGTTTGCGGCCGGCTGCCGAGTGACGATTTTGCCGATGCGGACGGCCGGCAGCCGGTAACCACTTTAGCGGATGCGGATGTTTCCGGGTTGGCTTATCCGCAAACATCCGCACTTCCGGTAAACCCAAGCCCGGATGCTGAGGCAGCTGACGAAAGATTGGAGCTTGGTCAGGCAGAGGACGCAGACCATGACGGATGTGCATCTACCCAAGAGCTGCGTGGGCCTGGACCGGAAAACGCCGCCGAGGCATGGCAATCGTTGCAACACAGCGTTGCGGTGTGCCGGGCTTGTGCGCTGTGCGAAACCCGCACCCAGACCGTATTCGGAGTCGGTAACAAGCAGGCGACCTGGATGTTGATCGGCGAAGCGCCGGGGCAAAACGAAGATTTGCAAGGGGAACCTTTCGTCGGTAAAGCGGGGCAGTTGCTGAACGAAATGCTCAAAGCCATCGGATTGCAACGCGAGCAGGTGTACATCGCCAACATGCTGAAATGTCGGCCGCCGAACAATCGGGATCCGCAAGCCGAGGAGGTTGCTGCCTGCCACGATTTTTTGCAGCGGCAAATCCAATTATTGCAACCAAAAATCCTATTGGCCGTTGGCCGCATTGCTGCGCAGAATTTGCTCGACACGCAACAACCGCTGTCCCGTTTGCGCGGCAAACAGTATCGGCTGGGCGATTTGCCCTTGGTGGTGGTGCATCATCCGGCGTATTTGTTGCGTTCCCCCCTTGAAAAAGCCAAGGCTTGGGAGGATTTGCAGTTTGCTTGGTCCGTTTATCAATCCTTATAACTATAAGAAATCATGTGGAAGCTGTTGCGTAGATTGAAAGATGCCGTTGTTTACGATGCCGACCGGGAGTTTTACGCCAAAGTGTTTCCGGATTCGGTACAGAACAAAGATTTGCTGCGCTTGCGCAAGATGGAACATGGCGATCTGCCGACCGTGTTGCGGATAGAAGCGCTGAACTACCAGT
Organism: Methylomonas sp. HYX-M1; assembly: GCF_040741385.1. Lineage (NCBI taxonomy): Bacteria > Pseudomonadati > Pseudomonadota > Gammaproteobacteria > Methylococcales > Methylococcaceae > Methylomonas > Methylomonas sp. HYX-M1. Next base: position 3,423,508 of record NZ_CP160405.1, on the reverse strand, counting down.
TTCCCTGGACTGAAGGAGTCTTCAAGGACTGTTTTCGGGCGATGAACTACACCAACTGGGTGTGCGAATTGCCCAACGACTTGATGGTCGGCTACTGCATTATTTCGGTGGCGGCCGGCGAAGCGCACATCATGAATATCAGCGTTAACCCGGAGTTTCAAGGGCAAGGCGCCGGACGCAAGATGTTGGATCATTTGATCGAATATGCCAGACCGCGCGCGCAAACCCTGTTCCTGGAAGTCAGGCCCAGCAATCCCAGGGCTATCGAGTTGTATAAAAAAAACGGATTCCGGGAAATCGGCAAGCGCAAAGATTATTATCCGGCCGAAGGCGGGCGGGAAGACGCGCTGATGTTCGCGTTGGAACTGGTGCCGATGTTGTAAGCCTGGAACGATCAATCGGCTGGCGCTAAGTCTGGATTTTACGGGAGGCACTATGCTGGCATTCACAGAAGTTCGCGGCATGCTATTCGATTTGGACGGCGTGTTTTTCGTCGGGTGCGAGGCGATACCGGGCGGCGCCGAGCTGCTGGTCGGTTTGAAGGCGCGCGGCATACCCTACCGTTTCGTCACTAATACCACCACGCTATCCAGAGCTAACATGGCGGTCAAGTTGCAAGCCATGAATTTGCCGATTCAAGCCGAGGAGATCATCAGCGCGCCTTACGCAGCCTTGCTGCATTTGCGCCGCAACGGCTACCGGGCCTGCCAATTGTTGCTGGCTGACCAGGTATGCAAGGAATTTAGTGAATTCAGTTGCGATAGCGAACAGCCGCAAGCTGTCGTGATCGGCGATATAGGTTCAGCCTGGAGCTATGCATTGCTCAATCAGGTGTTTCAGCGGGTGATGGCCGGCTCCGAGCTGATCGCCTTGCATAAAGGCAAGTTTTGGCAAACCGAAGCGGGTTTGCAGCTGGACATCGGCGCTTTCGTGACCGGTTTGGAATATGCGACCGGCAAGGCGGCAACCGTCATCGGCAAGCCTTCGCCCGCTTTTTTCTCAGCGGCACTGGCGGAGTTGGACTTGCCGGCGCATCAGGTAGCCATGGTAGGCGACGACATCGATTCGGACGTGGGCGGAGCGCAACAAGCCGGCTTGAAAGGGATGTTGGTCAAAACCGGGAAATACCGCGAGGCCTATGCCCAAGCGTCCGGCGTGACGCCGGATGCGACCCTGGCTTCGATTGCCGATTTGCGCACGCTGATCTAAGCGGGCCGGTTGTCGGCCGGACTGAGTTCGACGATTTCCCTCAGCAGCGCGGTGGCGTAACTGCCGGCCGGCAATTCGAAGCTTATCTGCAGGTTGGTATCGGCAAACCTCCAGCTCAGCGCTTTCGGGATGACGCGCAAACTGCGCCGATCTTGCAGCAAGCCGGCGGCCGCCAAACCGGCGCTCAACTCGGGAGCGGACGCGGCTATTTGCCGTTCCAACTCGGCTACTTCGGCGCCGGACGCCAGTTCGCCCAGGCCCCACATAGGACCGGTCGGGTGAATGTCGCCGGACTGCAACCGTTCCAGCAAAACTTCGTCCACGCAATCGCAGGCAAAGCGGCTATTTGTGCCCGCCAAGTTCAGCAGGTCGCCGGGCAAGGCGGTATTCCAGCTTGCCGTCTTCACCCGTTCGGACAACACGCGGTTGAATAGCAAGCTGCGCGCGGCGGATAGGTATAGCGAGCGCAACTCTCGTCCGACCTTTGCGCCTGCGAACAGCGCTAGCGCGCCGGTAATATTGGTTCCGCCGTGCCCGAAACGTTGTTCGCCGAAATAATTGGGGAAGCCCGCGGCCGAGATGGCTTGCAATTGGCGTTCGCAACGGGCCCGGTCGCCGCCAAAGTCGCGAATCGTGATGGTAAACCGGTTTCCGCTCAAGCTGCCGCGTTTCAACTTGCGGGCGTGGCGGGCAATAGTCAGGATGCGCAAATGGTCCGATTGCAGAGTCTGCCAATCCGGTTCGCTCTTGCCGGGTAGCCACACGCTAAACCACTGCCTGGTCAAGCCGTAGCGGTCTTTCAGGCCGGCAAAGCCGACGTCGTGGCTCCTGACCCCGGCAAGCCGCGCCAGGGAGCGGGCGATATAACCGGTGTTGTCGTTGGCGTTTTCGATGTGGAGAAACACGTGTTCGCCGCAGCCTTCCGGAACGAAGGGCAAAAGCTCTTCGACGACGAAATCGGCGGGTTGCTGTTTCAATACGCCGCGGCCGCCTGGGCCGCCGTGCGCGTAATGCCAGTCGTCCGGCGGGTAGTGGGCGGGCACGCTTAGGATTCTATCAATACCGCGGCTTGCACCGCGATACCTTCTTTACGGCCTTCGAAACCCAGTTTTTCGGTGGTAGTGGCTTTAACGTTGATGAAGTCGACCTCGACCGCCAAATCGGCGGCGATATTGGCGCGCATGGCCGACACGTGCGGCAGCATTTTCGGCGCCTGGGCGATGATGGTAATGTCGGCGTTCACCAGGCGGTAGCCTTTTTCCTGCACGATTTTATACACGTGGCGCAGCAAAATGCGGCTGTCCGCGCCTTTGAAATCGGGGTCGGTATCCGGAAAATGCAGGCCGATGTCGCCGAGCGCGGCGGCACCCAAGATGGCGTCGGCCAGGGCGTGCAACACCACGTCGCCGTCGGAATGCGCTTCCAGACCTTTTTCGTAAGGAATGATCACGCCGCCTAAAATGATGTGGTCGCCGTCGTTGAACCGGTGCACGTCGTATCCCATGCCTACGCGTATCATGCTTGCTGCTCCAGATAAAATTGTGCCAGGGCTAGGTCTTCCGGGCGGGTGATTTTGAGGTTGTCGGGGCGGCCTTCGACGATTTTCGGTCGATAACCCAGCAATTCCAAAGCGCTGGCTTCGTCGGTAACCGCCGGGTTGCCTTGGGTTTGCTGCAAGGCGTCGCGTAGCATGCCGTATTTGAACATTTGCGGAGTCAGGGCGCGCCAAACCTGCGTTCTGTCTATCGTGGCGGTGATGGTATCGCCGTCGACATGTTTCAAGGTGTCGTGCGACGACAAGGCCAAAATGCCGCCGACCGCATCGTTTTTCAAAGTTTCGATTTGCAAATGAATGTCTTGCGCAGTCAGGCAGGGGCGGGCGGCATCGTGCACCAGCACCCAGTCGTTTTCGCCGGCCAAACCTTGCAACGATTGTAAGGCCGATAGCACGGAATCGGCGCGTTCCTTGCCGCCGGGGGCGGTAATCACGTCGGGATGCTTGGAAATGTCCAGTTCAGGCCAATAGGGGTCTTCGACCGAGATCGCCGTCGCGACCTTTTGAAACGCGCCGGATTCCAGCAAGCGACTCAAAGTGTGTTCGATCACGGTCTTGCCGGCCAGCGGCAGATATTGTTTGGGGCGGTCGGCCTGCATGCGTTTGCCGACGCCGGCGGCCGGAACCACGGCCCAGCACTTTGTTGATGCCATCATGCGCTACTCAAGCACCTGAAAAAAGGTTTCGTTTTCCTTGACCATGCCCAGTTCGTACCGGGCGCGTTCTTCTATGGTTTCCAAGCCGCTGCGTAAGTCCAATACTTCGGCGTACAGCGCATCGTTTCTGTCTTTGCTGTCTTGAATCTCTTTGTTTAATTCTTCCAGACGTTGCCGATATTCGCTGATTTGCGAAATGCTGGCGTCGCCTATCCACAAGCGGTATTGGAAATGGACGATCAGGCCTAGAAGCAATAGAACTACGTATTTAATGACGACACCTCGATAAGCGGTTCGGGCGAGTGCAGGAAAGACCCAAACCGGCAGTCGTTGATAGCCGGGCGCTGCTTGCGCCCGGCCGATCGGGTTTAGCCGAGCATTTTGAATGCGCTGCGGCCGGCGTAGCGGGCTTTGGCGCCCAACTCGTCTTCGATTTTCATCAAGCGGTTGTATTTGGCGACCCGGTCGGAACGGCTCAAGGAACCGGTTTTGATTTGGCCGGTGCCGGTAGCAACTACCAGGTCGGCGATGGTGGTGTCTTCGGTTTCGCCGGAACGGTGCGAAACTACCGCGGTGTAGCCGGCCGCGCTTGCCATGTTGATCGCCGCCAAAGTTTCGGTCAGGGTGCCGATTTGATTGACTTTGATCAGGATGGAATTGGCGATGCCTTTGTCTATGCCTTCTTTCAGGATGGCCGGGTTGGTCACGAACAAGTCGTCGCCTACCAACTGGATTTTACCGCCCAATTTGTCGGTCAACAGTTTCCAGCCGTCCCAGTCGTTTTCGTCCAGACCGTCTTCGATGGAGATAATGGGATATTTGTCGACCCAAGCCGCCAAAAAGTCGACCATCGCTTCGGAACTGAAACTGCGGTTTTCCGCGGCCAATACGTATTTGCCGTTGTCGAAATATTCGGAAGCGGCCGCGTCCATGCCCAGATAGATGTCTTGACCGGCTTTGTAGCCGGCTTTTTCGATGGCTTCCAGGATGACTTCGATGGCTTCTTCGTTGGAGCGCAGGTTCGGCGCGAAACCGCCTTCGTCGCCCACGGTGGTGGCCAGGCCTTTGCCTTTCAATACCTTGGCCAGATTATGGAACACTTCGGCGCCGTAACGGATGGCTTCGCGGAAAGTCGGCGCGCCGACCGGCAAGATCATGAATTCCTGCAAATCGACGCTGTTGTCGGCGTGCGAACCGCCGTTGATGATGTTCATCATCGGTACCGGCATCACGAATTCGCCGCTTTTGTTCAAAAATTGATACAGTGGCTGGCCGGCTTCCAGGGAAGCGGCACGAGCGGCGGCCATGGACACGCCCAAAATCGCGTTCGCGCCCAAGCGGCTTTTCGCGTTGCTGCCGTCCAGGGCAATCATTTTTTCGTCCAGCAGCTCTTGTTTGTCGGCGTCCATGCCGATTACGGCGTCGCGGATTTCGGTGTTGACGTTGTTGACGGCGGTCAATACGCCTTTGCCCAGATAACGGGATTTGTCGCCGTCGCGCAACTCGATGGCTTCGCGTTCGCCGGTGGAAGCGCCGGACGGCACCATGGCGCTGCCGACCACGCCGGAATCCAAATATACGTCGGCTTCCACGCTGGGGTTGCCGCGCGAATCCAGAATTTCTCTTGCTTTTACGTCAACGATTCTCATGATCTTCTAATCTCCGTGATGAATGGTAGGTTTTGTAAACGTTTTTAATTATCCGGGAAGAGTTCGCTTAAGCTGATGCGAAGCTCCGGGAATAGGTGCGGCGTGGCGAAGTCGTCGCCGGCGAAAATTCGAGTCAATTGGTAGCGGTCTTGTTCGTCGAGCACGAACTGTTCGACGATGGCCTCGTGCGGGAAGACCAGCCAGTATTCCTTGACGCCGCTTTCCGCGTATAGCGCGTGCTTGATTTGCGTGTCCTTTTTCGAGCTGCTTTTAGAGACGATCTCGATGATCCAGTCCGGCGCGCCGTTGCAGCCTTGTTCGTCCAGCTTGGCAAGATCGCAAATCACGCAAATATCCGGTTGCACGACGGTAAAGACGTCCTTGCCGACAGGGACGGAATTTCTGCGGTCGTACAAGCGGACGTCGAACGGCGCGGCGAACACCTGACAGGACCTGTGGTGGAAAAAATTGAACATTTGCCCGCTCAAGTTCATCGACAAGCGCTGATGATGGACGTTCGGCGCCGGCGACATCAGCGAGATCCTGCCCCTGATCAGTTCAACCGCGTCCTCGAATTGCCAGGTCGAATAATCCGCATAGCTATAGTTGGCCGACATATCGAGCTGCGATAACCGGGTGATTTTTGCCATGGCCATGCGTTTTTCGTCTATAGCGTGGTTTCGATGAAGGGTGCCGCTTTGACTGCGCGGTCGATGGTGATCAGAGTTTCCAGCAATTCTTTCATGCGGTGCAAGGGCCAGGAATTGGGGCCGTCGCTCAAGGCTTCCTCGGGTTTCGGGTGGGTTTCCATGAACAAGCCGGCGATGCCGACTGCGGTAGCGGCGCGCGCCAGTACCGGCACGTGTTCGCGTTGGCCGCCGGAGCAACTGCCTTGTCCGCCCGGCAATTGCACCGAATGGGTGGCGTCGAATACTACCGGGCAGCCGGTGTCGCGCATGACCGCCAAGGAACGCATGTCGGACACCAGATTGTTGTAGCCGAAGGAGACTCCGCGCTCGCACACCATGATGTGCTCGTTGCCGGTCGCTTTGGCTTTGGCGACGACATTGCCCATGTCCCAGGGTGCCATGAATTGGCCTTTTTTGATGTTGACCGGGATGCCCATCGAAGCCACGCTTTGGATGAAATTGGTTTGCCGGCATAAAAAGGCTGGGGTTTGCATCACGTCGACTACTGCGGCGACTTCCGCTAACGGCGTGTCTTCGTGTACGTCGGTCAATACCGGTACCCCGATTTGTTGTTTGATCTTTTCCAGTATTTGCAAGCCGGTTTCCAGTCCCAGGCCGCGGAAGCTATTGATGGACGAGCGGTTGGCTTTGTCGAAGGAAGACTTGTAAATAAACGGAATGCCCAGTTGCGCGGTGATTTCCTTTAAGGTGCCAGCGGTATCCAGCGACATTTGTTCGCTTTCGATGACGCAGGTGCCGGCGATCAGAAACAAGGGCCGATCCAAGCCGGCTTCGAAATGGCATAACTTCATGCTTGACCTTTCTTTTTGTGTTGTGCGGCGGCTTCGACGAAACCGGAAAACAGCGGATGGCCGTTGCGCGGGGTCGAGGTAAATTCCGGGTGAAATTGGCAGGCCAGAAACCAGGGGTGGTCCGCCAGTTCGATAATCTCTACCAGCCGGCCGTCCAGGGATTTGCCGGAAAAACGCATGCCGGCCGCTTCCAGGGTTTTCAGATACTGGTTGTTGAATTCGTAGCGGTGGCGATGGCGTTCGGTAATCACGTCTTTTTGATAAAGCTCGAATGCCAGCGAGTCGGATTTCAGCCGGCATTTTTGCGCACCCAAGCGCATGGTGCCGCCCAAGTCGGAATCCTGGTCGCGGATTACCAGTTCACCGGCTTCGTCCATCCATTCGGTAATCAAGCCGATCACCGGATGCGGGGTTTTCGGTAAAAATTCGGTGCTGTGCGCGCCTTCCAAGCCGACCACGTTGCGGGCGAACTCGATCACCGCCGATTGCATGCCCAGGCAAATGCCCAGATACGGAATTTTGTTTTCCCGGGCAAAACGCACCGTTGAGATTTTGCCCTCTACCCCGCGTTCGCCGAAGCCGCCCGGAACCAGAATCGCGTCGACGTTTTTCAATTGAGCGGTGCCTTCGGCTTCTACGGTTTCCGAATCGATGTATTTGATTTGCACTTTGTGGCGAGTGTTGATGCCAGCGTGCAACAAGGCTTCGTTCAGCGATTTGTAGGCGTCGGTGTGGTCCACGTATTTGCCGACGATGGCAATCTCGACTTCGTCGGTCGGGTGGGTCAAGCCGTCCACCACTTTTTCCCAGGCCGACAATTCGGCGGGCGGCACGTCCAAGCGCAACTGGTTAACCACGATGTCGTCCAAACCTTGTTCGCGCAATAGCAGCGGAATGCGGTAAATGGTATCGGCGTCGACCGCGGAAATGACGGCTTTTTCGTTGACGTTGGTAAACAGCGCAATTTTACGGCGTTCGCTGGCCGGAATCGGTTGTTCGGAACGGCAGATCAAAATATCCGGCTGTATACCTATGGTACGCAACTCTTTCACCGAGTGTTGAGTCGGTTTGGTTTTAAGTTCGCCGGCCGACTTGATGTAAGGGACTAAGGTCAAGTGTATGAATACGGCTTTGTCGCGGCCCAGTTCGACGCCCATTTGTCGTATGGTTTCCAGAAACGGCAAGGATTCGATGTCGCCCACGGTGCCGCCGACTTCGATGATGCCGATGTCCATGCCTTCGGCGCTGGCGAAAACCCGCCGCTTGATTTCGTCGGTGATGTGCGGAATCACTTGCACCGTGGCGCCCAGATATTCGCCTTTGCGCTCGTTGCGCAGCACTTGCTCGTAGACTTGACCGGTGGTGAAGTTGTTTTTCTTGGTCATCGTGGTTTTTAAAAACCGTTCGTAATGACCTAAGTCCAAATCGGTTTCCGCACCGTCCTCGGTGACGAACACTTCGCCGTGTTGAAACGGGCTCATCGTGCCGGGATCGACATTGATGTAAGGGTCGAGTTTGGTCATGGTGACTTTGAGGCCGCGGGCTTCCAAAATGGCGGCCAGAGACGATGCGGCGATGCCTTTTCCCAGAGAAGACACCACGCCGCCGGTGATAAAGATGAATTTTGTCATGGAGTGTTATTCGCCTAAATGAGCGGATAGCAAGGGGATTGGAAAATTGCGCGATTTTAGCAGTTTTGCCGGCGACTTGCCGGTTTTATTCGGGCGACCGAAACACTCGTTATCGAGTGCGCATTGCGTCCGTCGATGTCGGCGGTTGTCCGGTCGACCTTTGCGCTGAGGCCGATAGCGGTAGGACGCGCGAGGCTGAATGCCCGTCACTCGCCTTGCCGGAGAAGGGCTGGAGCGAGGTCCTCGTGCCGGCAATCGATGCGGTAGCAAGCGTTTTCGGCTAGTGTCCATGCCCATTCGTCTATCCACAATCCCGGCACGCCTGCCAGCCGGCCGTCTATGTACAGCAAGGGTCTGGAATCGCGTTCCCAGGGAGGAATGCCGGCGGCTTGATAAAGTTTCTTCAAGCAATGATGGCCATGCCGGCCGGGTAATTTTAGGCGTTCTCCGCCTTGGCGCGGTTTCAATTCCACCTGTCCGGCTTGCCAAAGTTGCCGGCTGATGCCGGAGTCGGTTGGGGTTAGGGTCAAAGCATAACCGTTAGACAAGCTTATCCGTTCGGCCGACTGAGGCCAAACTTGCTGCTCGGCCGGCCGAAACTTCCTATCCTCCAGGCAGTACAGGCGTTGTCGGTAACGGCGTATTCGATGGCCTTGAAAATGTAGCGACGGATCGCCGTTAGCGGCTAAAAATTGGCTTTTGAGCGTGTTCAATACCGCTTCGCTGGGCATTTGTAAACGCAGAGCGCGCATCCAAGCCCGTAAAGTCCAGGATTGCTCGGCGTCCGATAGACCACGCAAGCCGTCCAGGTCCAGACTATGGTCGCGTGGGTCCGATAGCGCGGTTAGCAGCGCTTGGCTGTAGTGGCTCAGCAATTGCTGGGATTCGGCGCAATGCCTGGCGCTGCGCGACACGGTTTTATCCAGAGCGGGCCAGCGGTTTTTCAACAGCGGCAGGATAGCGTTGCGCAGATAGTTGCGGTCGAAGTCAGTGTCGGCATTGCTGGGGTCTTCCACCCAGCGTAACTGGTGCCGAGCGGCGTATTGGCGGATTTCGGCCTTGCCGACGTCGAGTAGCGGCCGTAGCAGCCGGCCTTTACCGAACGCTGCACTGGCGGGCATGGCGGCTAAGCCTTGCACGCCCGCTCCCCTAAACAGCTGTAGCAGCAATGTTTCCAGCTGATCTTCGCGATGTTGGGCAACCAGTAAGGCGTCGCCGGACTGAATCAACGCGCCCAGCGCTTGATAGCGGGCTTCCCGAGCCGCCGCTTCCGGACTTTGTCCGCCGGCGGCTCGGGCATCGACGCGCACGCTGTAAAAGGCTACGTCCAACGCATCGGCTTGTTGCCGGCAATGTAGCTCCCACGCGTCGGCTTGGCTTTGTAGGCCGTGATGGACGTGGGCGGCGGTAAGGCGTGGCCGTAATTCCCGATTGCTGGCGCACAGATGCAACAATACCTGCGAATCGATGCCGCCGCTGTATGCAAGGTATAGCCGGCCCGGACAAGCGGCAAGCGAATCGGCAACGGCGAGTAAATCGATGGGCATGTTAAACGACAAAGGCCGCGGTGATGCGGCCTTTGCCGGCGGCAATGCAGCGAAGGTTATTTGACCGGTTCTTCGTAATAAGCCCCGAAACGCATAATGCGTTGGTAGCGCCGCTCCAGCATCGCGTTCATGTTTTCCGCTTCTTGTTTGAGTTCGGATAAATGTCGGATCAGGGCTTCGCGCAAATTGCCGGCCACTTGTTCGAAATTGCGGTGGCCGCCGCCGACCGGTTCGCGTACGACTTCGTCCAAAAAGCCTTGTTCGCGGACCCGGTCCGAGGTGATGCCCATGGCTTCGGCGGCCAATTGGGCTTTTTCGGCGCTTTTCCACAAGATGGAGGCGCAGCCTTCCGGCGAAATGACTGCATAGGTGCTGAATTCCAGCATCAACAAGCGATCGCCCACGCCGATTGCCAAGGCGCCGCCGGAGCCGCCTTCGCCTATCACCGTGCACAGGATGGGCGTGCGCAGTTTGGACATTTCGAACAGGTTGCGAGCTATCGCTTCGCTTTGGCCGCGCTCTTCGGCGCCTATGCCGGGATAAGCGCCCGGGGTGTCGATCAAACAAATGATGGGTAATTGAAAGCGTTCGGCCAGTTTCATGACGCGCAACGCCTTGCGATAACCTTCCGGACGCGGCATGCCGAAGTTGCGGTAGATTTTTTCTTTGGTGTCGCGGCCTTTTTGGTGGCCGATGACGACCACCGGTTGCCCATCCAAGCGCGCCAAGCCGCAAACGATGGCGGGATCGTCGGCGAAAGCGCGGTCGCCGTGCAATTCGTGAAAATCGGTGAACATTAGGCGAATGTAGTCCAGCGTATACGGCCGGCCGGGATGGCGCGATAGCTGAGAGATCTGCCAGTCGGACAAGTTGGCGAAAATGCTTTCGGTGAGCATTTCGCATTTTTGTTCCAGCTGTTTCAGGGTTTCGGAGATGTCGAAATTGTTATCCAGCTCTACTTTGCGCAGCTCTTCGATTTTGGCTTGTAACTCGGCGATGGGCTGTTCGAAATCCAGGAATTTTAAATCCATGTTAATCCGGCGTCAGAATCAATAAAATGGCCGGCAATTTTAATGAAAAATCGGGCTATTGCCTATCTGTTTTCCTTGACATGACTAAAGCCGTAGATTTAGCCGCGCCGCTCGGCGCGCCGTTGGCCGCGCGCATGCGGCCGCGCACGCTGGACGAGTTTATCGGGCAACAGCATCTTTTGGCCAAGGGCAAATCGCTGAGGGCCGCTATTGAACAAGGCGTGCCGCATTCATTGGTGTTCTGGGGGCCGCCGGGCGTCGGTAAAACTACCCTGGCCAAAATTATCGCGACCGGTGCCGCTTGCCATTTCATCGAACTGTCGGCGGTGATGGCCGGGGTCAAAGAAATTCGCGCGGCGGTGGCCGAAGCCGAACAGGTCCGGTTGAGTCGTAATCTCAATACGGTGGTATTTATCGATGAAATCCACCGCTTTTCCAAAAGCCAGCAAGACTCGTTGTTGGCGCCGATTGAAAGCGGGAGCATTATTTTATTCGGCGCTACCACCGAAAATCCGTCGTTCGAATTGAATAATGCCCTACTATCCCGGCTGCGGGTCTACGTGATGCGCAGCATAGAGCAAGAGGCCTTGATCGCGTTGATGCAAAACGCTTTAGCCGATTGCGAGCGCGGCTTGGGACGCAGAAGCCTGGTGATAGCTCCCGAGGTACTGGCACTGATAGCCAAGGCGGCCGACGGTGACGCGCGCCGCTGCTTGAATATTTTGCAGATTGCCGCTGATTTGGCGGAAACGGTTGACGGTAAAGACATCGTCGATCGTGCGACCTTGGACGAGGTGCTGCAAGGCCATGCCAACCGTTTCGATAAAGGCGGCGATATTTTTTACGATCAGATTTCAGCCCTGCACAAATCGGTGCGAGGTACCGATCCGGACGCCGCATTGTATTGGTTTTGCCGGATGCTGGACGGCGGCTGCGACCCTTTATATATCGCCCGCCGTGTGGTGCGCATGGCGTCCGAGGACATAGGCAACGCCGATCCGCGTGCTTTAGAGCTGGCACTGAACGCCGCCCAGGCATACGAGCGTTTGGGGGGTCCCGAAGGCGAGCTGTCGCTGGCGCAAGCTATCGTGTATTTGGCTTGCGCGCCGAAAAGCAATGCCGTTTATGTCGCATACAAGGCGGCGATGGCAGACGCTAAGACCAGCGGCTCTTTGGAAGTGCCGATACATTTGCGCAATGCGCCCACGAAATTGATGAAAGAGTTGGGACACGGGGCTCAATACCGTTATGCCCACGACGAAGCCCATGCTTATGCGGCGGGCGAGAATTATTTTCCGGAACCCTTGGAAGGCAAGCGCTATTACTTTCCGGTCGAACGCGGGTTGGAGATCAAGATAAAGGATAAGCTGGCATTCTTGCGTAAGTTGTCTTGACGCAGTTATAGACGCGGCACGAAGGCGATATAGGCTTGCATGCGGCGCGTCCTTGCGCCGATGCTAGGTTAACAATTCGGTTTATTGATATTGTTGAGGGTACTGTTGTTGCGGATATTGCTGTTGAGGATATTGTTGCGGGTAAGGCTGCTGCGGATAGTTTGGTTGCGGATAACCTTGCTGTGGGTTGACCGGTTGTTGGTTTCCTTGGGGTTGTTGTGCGGAACCGGCGTTTTGCTGAGCGACAATCGCTAATTCGACGCGGCGGTTGATGGCGCGATTGGCATCGTTGGTATTGGATACTTTAGGCGAACTTTCGCCCATGCCTTGTTGGGAAATCCGCAAGCGATTGACGCCGCGTGAGGCCAAAAAACCGGCGACGCTGCTGGCGCGGGCTTCGGATAAGCGCTGATTGTCGGAATCGGAACCGACGTCGTCGGTATGCCCTGTTACCGAAATCGTCGATTCGGGATAATTGACCAGTATGCGGGCGATTGGGTCCAACGCGTTTTGCGCTTCCGGAGATAAATCCGATTTGCCGAACGCAAAGGTCACGTTGCTGGTGCTGGGCATGCTCAGGGTCAGTTGGTTTTCGGCGGTGCGTTGTACCTCTATGCCCGTGCCTTGCAAGGATTGTTGCATCTCCTGCTGTTGTTTATCCATGTAATAGCCTATGCCCGCGCCGACGGCTGCGCCGGCCAAAGCGCCCAAGCCGGCGTTTTTCCAATCGTTGCCGCCGAATAGGGTGCCGGCGCCGGCACCGACCGCGGCGCCAATCCCGGCCCCTTTGCCGAGATTGCTCATACTGCTTTCGCCGGTATACGGGTTGGTGGCGCAACCGGCTAAAACGCCCAAACCAAGGCCGATTACTAAGATTTTCTTGTTCATTGTTTTGTCCTTTGGAAAATGATTACTGATGGTTTGCGTGGATTGTTTTAATTGAGCAAGGATTGTTGATAGCCCATGCTGTAAGCCGCTATAGACCGTCAGGTTGCAGATAGATTCAGAGACGGTGCGGTCTGGCTTGTTGTGCTTAAGTGTTGATATTCGGCATGCTCGCCAACGTTGAATGTGTGCCTATGCAATTGTTATCCGGCGATATTCTGCAGCCAACAGGCTTAATCGCATCTTAATCGGAAACGGGATCGTTTAGGGGCGGTTGATTCCGGCCGGTTTCTAAAATCAGAACCTGTTGTCCAACCGATAGGGAACCTTGGCTGCCGTGCAATGCGTTTTGCCCGAAATACACTTGGTTGTTCCATTTTCGCAGCCGATTCAGGGTCGCCAAAGGCTCTTTGCCGGTTAAGGCGGTGGTAGGGTCTATGGTAGGTACCGAGCAACGGGAACAGGGTTTGGGTAGCCGAAATTCGATGTGGTTGATTTCTATGCGCCGCCAAGTATCTTCGGCATAAGCGGAACAATCTGTGACGACCAAGTTCGGTCTAAATCGCGGCATGTCGATAGTTTCGGTCATCTGTTGGTTTAGCGAATGTAAAGAGTTTTCGCCAATAAGCAAAAACGGAAAGCCGTCGGAAAACGCGGTTTGATCGTTCGGTGCCGCGTATTTTTGATCGACCTGACGTTGGCGATGATCGGGGTGGTAAACCAAGCGGCAGTCCAGGTCCAATACCGACCTAAACCAAGCGTTTGCCTTATCCGAAACCAACCGGGCAATGCAGTCGTCGCGCCAGATGCGCACGGTTAAGTCTTCTCCGTCCATAGGCTGCAAGGGCAAGTTCAACTCGCTATGGCCTGCGGCGGAAACGATCAAGGCATCGGCGTCGATGCGGGTTCGGATTAAGGCCATTTTCGGCAAGCGGCGTTGGCTGAGGAATTGCCCCTCCGAGTCGACCAACATCCATTTGCGATCGTATTGCAAACCGTTTCTGTCTACCGGCCAATCGGAAACGCTGATGCCGGCTAACGATTTAATCGGATAAATGAAGATTTGACTTAAAACAGGCATAAAAACAAGCGAGCGGATTAGGCAAAGGTGAGATCGGTTTGAGTGTTCAGCAGGTGGTCGGCCAAGTCGGCTTGATAGCGTGCGAATTTCAAGCCCAGACGGGGATAGGCTTGATTATGCACTACCCGGGCATCTATGTTAAAGATTCTGCCGTCCGGAAACGAAACGGTAAAAATGAGAGGGGTTTTGATGCGGTATTTTTTCGGAGAAATGACCGCAGCTCCCTTGCTGCTAATGTCTATCAATTGTACGTCGACGGTTCGCGAAAATGGGTGCTTGGCTTTGAGTACCACTTTGATGTCGCTACGACGATAACGAACCGAAATGCGTTTATTGGTAAAGCTGTCGTCGAGCTCTATTTTTTGAGCGAACACATCGAATTCGTCCGATGAAAAGTCGTTAGCCGTCATTTCGATGTACCAGATAATTCCGTAGTCGCAGAAGTATTGTTTTAAGGTAGGAAAAATTCAAGACGGCCTGCGCTAAATCCGCTACGCAGTGCAAAGCCATTGAATTAGCGGGTTTGTAAGCTTGCCGTCTAAAAGGCATGTTCTAAACACTCGGCGGCTTGCAAGGCAATTTCCAGCTCTTCGTTAGTCTTTATGACCAGAATTTTGCTTCGGGATTCGGGAGTACTAATCTCTGCGCACGCGGGGTGGCGGAGCGCGTTTTTCTCGCTTGCCAACTCCAAGCCAAAACCCTGCATGCCTTCGCAGACGGTGTGCCGCAACCACGCATCGTTTTCGCCTATGCCGCCGGTGAATACCAGGGCGTCCACGCGCCCCAGCACTGCCATATAAGCGCCAATGTACTTTTTAACGCGATAGGCGAACATGTCCAGGGCCAATCGGGCCGACGCGTCGTTGTTGTCGGCCAAACGATGCAAGCTGCGCATATCGTTATGTCCACTAATTCCCTTGCAGCCGCTACTTTTGTTCAAGACGTCCTCGAAGTCTTCCAGCGGCTGTCGCAGGCTGCGAGCCATATAGAACGGTATAGACGGATCTATGTCCCCGCACCGGCTGCCCATCATCAGGCCTTCCAACGGCGTCATGCCCATGCTGGTATCCACGCTAAGACCGTTCCTGATTGCAGTTACGCTGGCGCCGTTACCCAAATGCAAAGTAATCAAGTTGATTTCGTTCAACTCTGCATTCAAGAATTTTGCCGCTTGTTTGGCGACATATCGGTGAGATGTGCCGTGGAATCCGTAGCGGCGTACCCCGTGTTCGGCGTACCAGGTGTCGGGTAGCGGATAGCGGTAGGCATAGTCCGGCAACGTTTGATGAAAAGCGGTATCGAAAACGGCGACTTGCACAACATTTCCCATAGTGTGCAGGGCCTCTTTTATACCCAGCAAATTTGCGGGATTGTGTAGCGGCGCAAGTGCGCTAACCGCTTCGATACGAGTCAGTACGTCGGGGGTGATGACGGTAGGCTTTGAGAAACGATCGCCGCCATGTACCACGCGATGGCCGATGCAGCTCAACGCGCCGGCTTTTAATGCCGAACTGTTGTCCAATGCTGCAAATAGTTCCGCCAAAGCTTGGCTGTGGTCGGCGATGGGACGTTCCGAAATCCGGGTCGCTCCGGTTTCGCTTTGGACTGTATGCCGCGATTGCGCCTCGCCGATGCGTTCGATTAAACCGGATAACACGGAAGCGTGGCTTTGCATGTTTAGCAGGCTGTATTTAATCGACGAACTGCCGGAGTTCAGCACAAGAATGTTCATGGTTCGACTGTGGATGTTGATTGTGGCGGACGCTGCAAGGAGGTTATCCCGGTTTGGCCAATCTTAGATGAGCGCAAACCGATGGGTTCGACGCTGTCGGAACGCTTAAGTCCGAGTCGGCGTTACTTGGCGGCGGATATCGTTTTGTCGATTTTGTCGGCCAACCGCCGTGCCGCATTCGCTAACAATGCCTGATCGCGGCCTTTGGATTCTATGATGTAACGACCGACCAAGCTCGAGGTTTCTGTCTCGACTAAGTGAACCATCAAATACGCGAATAAAAAACTCGGTTTGTGTAAGCGGCCGATCAAAACGTAGTCGGCGCCAAAGCGTTTGCCCAGATCGGCCGCTGCATCGGCGTGATCCAGCAAATAACCGCTTCCGGCGTTTGCCGTTTGTTGGCTGGCAAACGCAATTTCGACGATGGGATAGCCGGTTGCCAGCAATGCGTGTTGCAGCAGCGGCTTGATGCTGGCAGTGCGGGCCAATTCCGCCGGGATATTGGGCGTAGGCGTCAGGTCCTTGAGTTCGAATTCCAAAACCGCGATGCGGGGCGCGGCCCAAACGGTCGAACTGAAAAGCCAAATGACTGTTAATAGCCCGTACCCTTTACGCATGTGAGTTTTCTTGCGCTTGAATGGCGGTGATGATGACGGTGTTGACAATATCCGGCACCGTACAGCCGCGGCTCAAATCGTTCACCGGCTTATTCAAGCCTTGTAATACCGGGCCGATGGCGATGGCACCGGAAGAGCGTTGCACTGCTTTGTAGGTATTGTTGCCGGTGTTCAAGTCCGGAAAGATGAATACGGTGGCGTGGCCCGCGACTTCGCTGCCGGGTAATTTGGTATGGGCCACGCCGAGGTCTACGGCGGCGTCGTATTGCATGGGGCCTTCCAGTTTGAGATCCGGCCGTCGAGCTTTTGCCAGCTTGACCGCTTCGCGCACTTTATCCACCGCCTCGCCTTTGCCGGAATCGCCGGTAGAGTAGGACAGCATGGCTACTCTGGGTTCTATATTAAACATTTCCGCGGTCTGGGCCGAGCTGAGGGCAATGTCGGCCAGTTGCTGCGCATCGGGATTCGGGTTGACCGCGCAGTCGCCGTAAACCAGTACTCTGTCTTCCAGGCACATGAAAAATACGCTGGAAACGATGGCGGCGCCGGGTTTGGTTTTAATGATTTCGAAAGCGGGGCGTATGGTGTGTTGAGTGGAATGTACCGCCCCCGATACCATGCCGTTGGCGAAGCCCAAATGTATCATCAGGGTACCGAAATAGCTTACGTCGGCCATTAGGTCGTATGCCGTGTCGTAGAGGATGTTTTTGTGCTTGCGTGCTTCGTAATACGCTTGCGCAAACATGGGCCGCAACCCGGACGTTAAAGGATCGATAATATCTACGTCGGTTAATTTCAAAGCCAGGGTTTGGATTTTTTGCCTGATCTCGCTTTCGTTACCCAAGAGAGTAAGCTTAACCACGTCCCGCAATAATAAAATTTCCGCCGCCCGCAGAATGCGTTCTTCGTTGCCTTCGGGTAAGACGATGTGCTGTTTTTGAGCTTTGGCACGCTGCACGAGTTCGTATTCGAACATGATCGGCGTCATTTTTTGGCTGATGTTGTCATGCAGCCGGGCGCGAAGTGCGCTCATGTCGATATGGTTTTCGACCAGACCCAGTGCCTTGGCGATTTTGCGTTCGTCTTGAGAATGCAAACGCGCCGGCACTTGGCTAACCTGCATCGCCGTGGTAAAGGTGTCCGAATCGACGCCCAGGATTGCAAACGGAATGTCGCCTAAACCGTTGAGCAATGCTTGAACTTGTTTGCCAGGCTCTTGATGGCCGGTTAGCAGCAGGCCGGCGATTTGCGGAAAATTGCTGGAGTGGTAAGTCAATACGCTGGCTAGGATAATGTCGGTACGATCGCCGGGCGTGATGATCAAATCGCCGCTTTGCACGTAATCTAAAAAGTCGGGGACCAGCATTGCCGCCACTTTGTATTGAAACACCTCCCGGCTGAGTGCGCTGGCGTCTCCGCACAGCAGCCGGGCATTGAGGGTTTTGGCGACGTTGCCTAAAGACGGTTTGCTCAGCAAGGGTTCATTCGGCACCAGAAAAATAGGGAATTCGGCATTCTGATGCAGTAGTTCGCGCAATGCGGGAAGTTGCCCGGGCTCCACGCAGTTGATCACGACGGCTAACACGTCGCTGTCGTGATCTTGTAACTGGTGTTTGAGCTCGCCTAAGTTGTTCAGTATCTGTAGATTGTTCTGCGTGTGGCCTTGCATGACCGGCAATAAACGGCAGTTCAGGTTATTGGCTACTTCAACGTTGAAGTCGAACTCGAACAGGGAATTTCCGCGCCGATAGTCGGAACCGACACACAGCACGTGGTCGCATTCGGCTTTCAGGGCGCGATATTTTGCAAGAATGATCTTGTGTAGCTCGTCGTATTGCTCGTCGGCTAACAAACTTTGCGCTTGTTGAATGGTGCAGCCGTATAGGCTGTCGTAATCGAATTCCAGCGAATAGCGATCGCGGACGAATTCAATCAAACCGTCGGTTTGCTCGCCGCCGTCGATCAACGGGCGAAAGAAACCCAGTTTGTCGGCGTGACCGGCTAGCATTTCCATGAAAGCCAACATCAAAATCGATTTGCCGCTACCGCGGTCGACTCCGGTGATGTAGATGTCTTGGGTTCTGTAAGCGCTTGAAGAAGAGGGGGTAGATGCGGGCATGGGGGATGCTCAGCTGAGAAGGAGGTAGCCTGCCGGTAAATCGGGTGGCGGAAGCGTTGACGCCGTTATCCGTTGGCGATCAACATAGAAAGTTCTCTATCCATCAGCGCGCTGTCGCCCAAGTTAAGTTCCACCAAGCGACGCAAGTTGGTGATACTGTCTATGTCGATGTTTTCGCATTTGAATCCCACTGAGCGCTGATGCGAGTGGGCGTAGCTTAATTGCATGGCGATGCCGACGTCCGGTCCCAGCGAAAGCGTCAGCGTGTATAGGGCATCCGGAGACGCTTGCCAATCGTGTTCGAATTCCAACAAGCAGCCCTTTAAGCTGATATCGTTGACTATGCACTCGGTTTTTACACCGTTGCTTTCCAACACCGCTTTGGCACTGAAAAAAATTCTTTGAAAGTGGCGCTTATCGTCTTGTGCCGGCGCGGATGTTGCCATTTTTCACTCCAAGAAAAATTGCATCGGTGTATTGTCGATTTCGATGACGTCGTGGTTTTTCAACTGTAGGCTTTTATCGCCTAACGGCTGCTTGTTGACCGCCAGGCCGTCGTGACCTTGCAGCGCGGATACGTAATAGCCGTCTTTGCGTTTGGCGATGACGACGACTCCGGCACCGTCGTGTCCCAGGCGGGTCATGGCTTTTTTTAACGGTAAAATCCGGCCGATGTGCGGGCCGTCCATGATTTGCAGATTGGCTTCCAGCGGTTTGCTGAGTTGCTCCAGTTTACGGTCTAAGGCTTCTACGTCGGCGTCTTTTTTAAGCTTGACCTTAGGTTCGGGCTCCGGCGCGGCGATGAAAGATTCCACGGTGTTGAACACGATGTAATGTTTGCCGACATTGATAATGTCGCTATTTTGCAAACTCCATTCTTTGGTGGGATGGTTGTTGATCATCAGCGGAAACTTGTCGTTCAGCTGTTTGATGATGCAAGCCCCGTTTTTGACCACGACTGCCGCGTGCGCCGGCGCGACGGCCAGACTGTCGACGACCAAATCGTTGCTCTCGTCCCTACCAATATGTATAACGCCGGAATCGTAAATACATGAATGAATGACTTTATCTTTAAAATAGACGGTAAATTTTGCCATTGCTTCGAGTTAAAAGTCTGCGCGACCGGATTGTAGTATAGCTTTATTCGCTAAGCTTGCTTAACTCTAAATTAACGCTAGTCAATTTTAGAAGTCGTTACTGATTGCCGAATATCCTGCGATGTGTCGCCTGTATACGGCCTTGGCTAACCGGCGCGATAGTCCGGCCTAGATATTTAATTTATCTTCGATTTTTTGTTTGTACTGTAGGTAATGCACGCTTTGCGCCTGCGCAAAATCGCTAATGCCCAATAACTCGCAAGGAATGTCGATATCCGTGATGTGGCAAGGATAGTTTTCGTGGGTTTTACGGAAATTCATGATGTATTGTTTGACCTCTAAGTACGATTGCGCATTGCTTATGGCGAATTTGCGTTGATTGCAATAAATCGCGTGGCCTTGGCTACGATCGGCCGTGATGCGTACACTTAAATCCAGTGCCGAGTCGTTTTGCCGGATGTCGACCGAGTGGCAGGAGACGACGCCTGCCGAATTTTTTTGGATTTCGTAGCAATCGATAAGGATCGTTTCCGGCAATTTGGTTTGTAGTTGCAGGTTTTTAATGAAAACGTAGTAGTGGGTCAGGATTTGCTGCGGGTTAGCGCCGGAATGCTGGCGCACAAACAGAGCGCCTTTCTCGTCGATGATGTAGAAAGCGATATGCTTGCTGGAATGGTGGTAAAAAATCTGTAGCCGTTTGGGTTTGTTAAATTGGTACAGATAGGGGATGAAGGTTTGTTCCAACACGAAATCGTCGAAATGTACCGGAGAAAATTGCGCTTGTGTGCTGGAAAGTTCTTGCAACAAAGCCTGGGAGTTCTCCAGAAGATAATAACTCAAGCTGTTATTTTGTATCCTAAAGCAACAATAGCCGGCCTGCGCTGCCAACAGATAGCGACCGTTTTGGGCATGCGGACCGGACGAAAAATGCGAGGATAAACCTTCAAACAAGCTTTCCAAGCGCATGCAGATGCTGCGTCCTCTGGCGCGGGTATAACAAGCAATCCGTAGCGATTCTGCGCTCAATGGTTTACTGGTCTGGTTGAACACTTCGCTCAAGCAATTGAAGACGCCTTCCAAGCCTTGGTATTCTTGAAAAGTCACTTCGCCCCATGATGATACCGATACTTTTTGAATGTTAATGACAAAACAGTAGCGATTGTCGCCGTAGCTTAAAGGATCCGAGCGCTCGCTCATCATGAACAGCTGAGGATTATTGTCTATTGGCAGTTCCTTGCCCCAGTTTACTAATAAAAAAGACGCTTTGATCCGGTTAGGCTGGCTATAAATTTCCAAGCCGGTGTCTTTATCGGGTAAGTGCAAGCTTAAAAACGCGTGTAATTGCGACAATAGCCTGGATACCTCGCCGTCGCCGTTTTGCCTTGCTCCGCTAGTGAGCATTTGGGCTTGCAGGGTGCGGCTATAAATGCCGTTCACCACAATCCAGCACAGCAGTTCCAATAGCGAATCGGCTTGTTTGATAGCTTGGGCAAGGCTTGATTGCAAGGTGGGAAGTTTCCCTGAGAATAATTTCCACGCTTCGCCTCCGGAATACGGCAATTCTTGTAGCGTGACTGCTGCCGGTTTGGTGTAGACCATGGCGCGGGTGGTCAGCACCTCTATTTTTCCGGGCTTCAAATCCAGGGATGCGCTAAGTTTGCGGCTTAAGAGCTTTAAATCGTGGTTTTGACCGGGATGGTCCAGAGGGTTGCCGGTGATCTTAAGTATCATCCGCAAACATTGCTGCAGTTGATCGCGGATAACGCCATGTTGCGCGCCGGCTTTTTCTATCGTCCACGATTTGCGTTGCAATAGGTTGGGCAATAGTTCCTCCGGCCAATGCCATCGGCGGGCGATATTGGCCATAAAGGCTTCGTGTATAGCGTTTGCTTTGCTGTCGGTCTGAGGGGTAATGGCGCCCATTACTTTGATTTGCAGGCATTCTCTGGCTAAGTTCAATCGTTCGTGCGCGCCAAGTCGGCTCAGATAATCGTCTACTTTTTCGTAGATCAGAAGATAGGGGTCCATGCTGTCTAGCGAATAAGTCCCTGCGTAAATCGCTTTTTTCAAATTGGAACATAACCACATGGGTTGTGGAAATTCGGCCGCATAACTCTCCATCAAAAATAATTTCAACAACGATTTATGCGGCGACCCCAGCGATTTGTAGATATGCCAAAGCGTGGCGCTGACAAACTCCGATTGCGGCATGTTTTCCAGATTGCCGAAGTCGAGCACTTCGTTTTCGGAAATGAAGCGATTTTCCAATAAATGCGATACATATTCGCGATAGCGGCTTTCTTGTTCGGGAGGGACCAGCCACCAAATCGGGACTTTGCCGGCAATATAGACGGAGGTACGGTAGAACTCTTCCAGCAGTAAATAATGTTGAGTCTCGCCGCTACTCTCGGAGGAGAGCGGGGTGTTGGTGCCTTCGCTAAATTGAGTGCTGTTCAATAAGAAAAAATGCACTTCGAGTTTTAACGATACTGCCCACTTCTCGATCAATTCCGCTTTAGCGCGCAATTGTGCCAGTTGTTCGTCCGGTAAAGCGGCCGGATGGCAGAGCCAAACGTCAATGTCGCTTTTTTGCGAGAAGGCGACACTCCCTACGCTGCCCATCAAAAAAATACTTTCGACGGGATAGTATCTTAAGGCTTTACGTTTGTAGGTATAGCCTTTGGAAAACTGTTTGGCCGTATCGACCGCTTGGCGATTAGGCTGGTAATCGGGTATTCCCGCCGGTGTTTCCAGTGAAACGAAACCGGGTAACAGCGGGTGGTTTTGATGGAACAATAAGGGTAGAAGGTTTAAAAAGTCGTGCTGTCTGGGCTGTAAAAACTCGCGAATTCGTTGTAAACGGCCTTGATTGAGATGCTTAAAGCGTTGGATGACGGCATGCAGATCTTTTTTACTGATCTCTTCTCCCGGCGCTCCTAGACGAATTGGTAAATGACGAGACGACAAATTGAGATTACCCGTTTGTTAACTTAGGCGAATTCCAGCGAGAAATATACCCGACTGACGGTGCTTTGGCCCCACACGAAAATTCGGCGCCTGTCGGGTAGATTTATTCTTGTTCATTGCCTTAGAGATTTATGTGACCCGGTAACGGTTTTATCTCCCCTGATGCCGCGCCCAGCACCGGTTGTTATAAAGGATTAATGGCGTGACATCCGCTAGCGGTTGTGAAAATCCAGCAGTACGGTTTGTTTCCCCGGACTACCGAAGCAGCGAAACCGGGTTAGGCTGGCATGGGGAACTTCAATTCGGAAACTGTTTTCCGGAGAAATGCCCATCAATAGGGAAAACAATGCCCGAATCACGCCGGCGTGGGTAATGAGTAGCACTGATTGGCCAAAATATGCTGCTGTCAGTTGGTACCAGGCGATGTTAACTCTAGTGCTGAATTGCTTATAGGTTTCGCCTTCCGGCGGGCTGGCGTTCATAAAGTCCCGGTAATAGGCTTCCAAAGCCTTAGGGTAGCGGTGTTCTATGGCTTCGGCGGTTAATCCTTCCCACCTTCCGAAGTCAATTTCTTGCCAAGCTGCGTCGACATAGAGCGGGATATTGCGTGTTGCCGACAAATGTAGGGCGACGGCTTGGCAGCGTTGCAATGGCGAACTGATGACCGCCTGCCAGTTTCTGTTATCGCAGCACTCAAGCATTTGCTGCCACCCGACTTCGCTTAAGGGATCGTCGGTAATGCCTCTAAAGCGGATTCCACCGGTTGGCTCGCCATGGCGCAGTATATCGATAGTGGTTTGCGTGTTTTCGAATTCCCTCATGGGGTTGATTTTAAGTGTTGAGCGTATCCATTAAGTCGATCATGAACTCCATTTCCTCGTCTTCAACGGCCTTCCAGCCGGCAAAGCCCAAGCTTTTCAACACGCCGCAGTCTTTCTCATGAGTCGTCATGTCGCACAGCAAACTGCGGATTTGGTCGCGCCGGGAATGCAGTTTCGGGCCGAGCATTAAGGTGTGATTGATCACGCTAATTTGGCTTCTAACCAAGACTTTTAGTTGTTTACGGATGATGGCGGACAGTCCGTCGAAGGCTTCGACCAGAAAAATGCCTGCATCGGCTTCATTTCTAAGGATATGTTTGGCGACCAATACGTAGGTGTCTGAAGTAACGAAGGCGACATTGCTCTTGTCCAGATCTGCCGGCTCCAGCATGATCATTCCGATTAGGCTAACATCCGGGTCGTCTGTGAAGGCGATACGAAGGCCTGGTTTTAAGTCCTCTACACTCGCGGCAGGATTTTGCTCGGATACCGCAATTAGTGCTTCGTCTGTCGCGCCGTTGACTCTGGCAACAGGCAAAAAGTTTTTTTCCCTAACCAGCATCGCCGCGTCGTAAGGGTTTGCGTAAATTAGGTCTACTTGATCGGATTCTATTGCTTTTCTTTGATCTTGAAAGCTATCGAACATCTGCAGGTGGATGTTGGTTTCCAGTTGTTTTTGTAGCCAGGTATTAAAGATGTACCAACCTGAAAGATGATCAGGCGTGAAATCCGGACTGACGGTAAATAGATAAGACATCAATGACTCCCGATCAGGAAAGAGTACGGTAGAGTTGTATGCGTTCGGCGATTTTAGCTCGCGACGGTTTACGCCTTACCGAGGTGTAGCCTACGACTTGGCCGCCTCTGATATTCGGGATGACGGTCGCTTTGACCCAATAGAAACCGCCGTCTTTTCTTAAGTTTTTTACATATCCCTGCCATTTTTCTCCGTTTTGCAGGGTATTCCACAAGTCTTGGAAGGCGGCGGCAGGCATGTCCGGGTGGCGTAGAATGGAATGGGGGGCGCCGATCAATTCGTGCTCGAGATAGCCGGACATTTCGACAAAAGCGCGGTTTACATGTGTAATGAAGCCTAGCGGATTGGTACTGGAGACTATGAGTTTTCCGTCGGGATAAGGCGTTTCTATTTCCGTGTAATAAACTTTACGCGTGATCGAATGGTACAAAGACAATTCGGCTTCTCGATAATCGCCGATAATATCTTCGATCTTCATGTCAGAAATCATATTCATCCCCCGTAGTATGGTTTAGAGCATGTCCGCAATGCTTTCCGCTGCCCGTTTTACGTCAAGAAAAATTAAACCCAATTTGGCGTTTGGTTTTGCGAGTACGGTTAATACTGCTTCGTGACCGGCATAAGTCATTAAGACGTAGCCGCGTTTACCTTTGATCAGTACTTGTTCCAGTTCGCCTCTATTCAGTTCTTGCGCGGTACGATCGCCTAGGGACAGCATCGCGGCGCTCATGGCGCCAACTCGATCTTCGTCCATATTTGCAGGTAACACCGCCGCCATCATCAAACCGTCGGTCGAAATGACGCCTGATGCCTCGATGTCGGCTGAGGTGCCGTTTAGTTCCGTTAATACCGAGGTTAAAAGATCAGCTTTCATTTATGTTCTCCAGATATATTGAATTTTCATGCTTGAGATTACGTACTATTTTTCGCAATAGCGTATGCTGAGAGCCCACGCTAAGGTGACAAAGTGGTCGCGGTTAAAATGTGGAATACCGGCTATAGCAACGACGAAACGGTGCTTACCGATGAATAAAGGCCAAAAACCGATCTGACTGAAGCCATAGGCGTCGACAATGGCCCAGGCATGACTGGCTAAGCCTAGATTGTTGGCGAGTAAACCGGTCCGTCTCGCATGTACGGTCGCTAGTTCCGCACTCAGAGCGGACAGCTCTTCCGCCGTTTCGTGCGGAAAGCCACTGCTGCTTAGATAAAAGCCCTGTTCGTCGGCCAATAAAACTTTGTCCGTCTCGGAAATCGCGCTTAATAGGCTAGGCAATATATCTTCCAGCGCCTCGGAGGGGGCTTGGATAGACGAGCCTATTCCGTGCAACCAACCTAGTTTTTGGCAGTGGTACAGCAATTCCAAGTTCTTGGCGTAGTCGTCACTTTCCATCAAGGTAGCCAGCTCTTCCTTGGAGGCGGAGGGGCTGGTTGGCTGTTGCAATATGCGCTGCAAAAAACGGCGCGATTTGTCTGCCACCGGTGAACAAAGGGCTTGGTATGCGCCAGCTGGCGTCAACTGTATGTAGAGATTCGGAGCTAATTCCAATTCGCTCATATCATGCTTCTTTAAGTAGCGGATCCAATGAAAAGAGCAGAGCTTGTACTAACAAAGACACGTCGTTGCGCTGTCTAGCGTCTACCGAAAATAACGGTGCTTTGAGCTTGATGTGTTGCAAGTGTTGTTGATAGTCCGAAATAGTCGGTTTATCGCTGAGATCCATTTGGGTAATGCCTATCGCGACTGCAGTTTGTTGAATAAATTTATCGAAGGCCTGTAGAAAAAAACGCAGGTCTTGGAAAGGGTCGGCTCGAGTGTTGTCTAGTAATAAAATTAAGCCGATGCCGCCTGTGGTCAAAATGTCCCACATGAAGTCGAACCGCTCTTGGCCCGGCGTCCCGTATAGATGTAGTTTTTCTCCTCCGGCGAGATTCATGACGCCGTAGTCCATTGCAACAGTCGTCGCGGACTTACGATTTTTGGTCATGTCGCTGGCGGTAGCATCGGTTTTTACTGGCGGTATATCGCTAATGCTTGAAATAGCGGTTGTTTTACCAGCACCGACCGGGCCGGTAAAAATAATCTTATATTGGGTCATGCGTTTAATCCTTCTACTGTTCGCCGCGTAACTTATTCAGAATTTTTCCTAGCAAGCTTTGTTTTTTCTTGATTGTAGTTGGAGGTGTTAGGGTTTGTGTCGCTTGTTCCGGTAATTTTTCGCCTTGCTTTAATAGGCCGATGCTATGACACGCGCTCAGGAAGGCGAATACATATTGAGGTTTGATGTTTAATGCATGGATGATTTGATTTGGAGATTGATCTTCGCGTATCAGTAGGGCGCTGATACGCATGGCGTCGGGTACTAATAATAGGCGTGTGAAATTAGGCCAATGTTCTAAGTGGACCGGGTGATTGGGATCAAGTCCATTCAGATAGCGGCCTTTGGAGGTCCAAACTGTTAGTTTCCAAATAAATGCCTCCAGATTCTGCGCTGCTTCCGGTTTGTTTTTTGTCGATATATTACGCAGATTGACGGGGGTCAAGGTGTTCTTGTCGCTAAACAGTTGGCTTTGCTCCATACCGGCGATGATGCGCAGTTGTTTGTCTTGCGCGTCTACTTCGATTTGGTGAGTATCGGGGTAAATAGTTAACGGTTTCCAAACCGAATTGACCAATATAGCTTGGTCTTGTTGATAAGCCAGCTGGCGCGCGGATAACACTTGACCCAAAAGGTAATGATTGGGGTTGAACCTTGCTTTATAGGCTTGAGTTGGATCATCGAAATCAATGTCGGCTAGTAAGCCTAAAAACGCGGTATATCCGCCTTCGTTTTCCGTTACTAATGATTTTTTATGCGCTCTAGCCGGCTGATTTTGCACGGATTCAGTTTCGGTTTCCGGGTCGTCTTCAGTCTGAGGGTGGTCGATTGGCGGATTGGGGGCAACTTCGGTTTTCAGTTGGGCTTGCGGCTGATCGGCTGTGCTATTCCCGTTGCCGCGTACTTTATTAAGGATGGCAACCAGATTGTCCGACTTGATAGGTTTTTGTAAAAAATAAGTGTTTTCTATGTTAATCGATTGCAGTGATAGTAAAACTATCGGTCGTCTGGGAGACACTTGACGCCTCTGTTGCAGAATTTCGCCGGCGGTCGCAAAGTCCGCGTCGATGATGTCCACTTCCGCTTCGGTTTCTGTGACGACCTCGGCGATGCCTTTACAAGGGCCTTTCAGATAAAGCGCCAAGGTTTTGGATGCACGTGTGTCCATGCCAAACAGTGCAACTTTGATCGGCAAAACATTTTGCGGTTTCACAAGGATCCCTCTGCAGAATGGGCTTGTATGATGGACTGCCACTCCGGCAACAATTGCTCGGTTTTAACGAGTAGAGTGTTGTAGAAAGCGTTCATTCGAGCGAAGTTGTTTGTAGAGCCATAAAGTTCTATTAAAAGTTTTTGTAAATCCATTCGATGCGCTTGCTCCGACAATCCGGCTTCCAATAGCTCGATGGCTTCTTCCAGTTGGCTAAACTCAATATAGTCTAAGGCTAGCGCTAAATAATCCGTGCCGATGCCGTGGAGGTTGGTCTGTTGTTTCTCCATTATAAGCGGTTGTCTGTTCGATAACGGGGAAAAAAGGCAATATTTGTTTGTTTTCAAATGATTAGGAGACGCGAGGGATCGGGTTATCTCGGAAAACTGTTCAGGGCTCAGTAGCTGTTTTGAGCCGATTATCAAGCGTCGACTGAGAGGGTGACCTTTTCCGTTCAGCGTGACGAGCAAATCCACTAAAGAGGCGTATAAGGCGTCACGGAGCAAATTCCGATAGCAAAAATATATGCGTTGAACGTGGGTTAATAAATCAGTGGGATGGGCGCGTAGACGGTAGGTTAACGACATGTAGATGCTTTCAGCCGAAAAAGGGTCCGAGCTTAATGCGATTAATTCTCCTGGGAAAAACGTTATCCTTTCCGGGGTGTTGCAAGCTGTTTGTATTAAAAGATCGGCGTAAAGTTTACTCATTAACGTGCCTCATCATGTTTTGTGAAACAATAGCAGTGTACTGAAATTTCGGTGGCAATTTTAAATTGAGGCATGACGAGATTCACAATAAAACTTATGATTTATGTGGAATTGTCGTTATCTGTTTGATTTTATATAAAACCTTAACGAAATCTAAAACTTGAGGTGGCTGATATGCTGTGGCTGAAGGCCTTGCATTTGATATTTATGGTGACATGGTTTGCCGGGTTGTTTTATCTGCCCAGGTTATTTGTGTATCACGCCCTGTCGGACGATGAAGTTAGCAAGGAAAGATTCAAATTGATGGAACGCAAGCTTTATTTCGGCATTATGAGTCCGGGCATGCTGGCGACACTCGTATTCGGCACCTGGATGTTGAAAGATTATGCATGGGCCATGTACGCATCCGCCGGATGGTTGCATGCGAAACTGGTTTTGTTATTTTTCTTGGCGATGTATCACTTGCTCTGCGGAAAATGGCTGTACGATTTTAAATATGACCGCAATCGCCACAGCCACGTTTATTTCCGATGGATGAACGAAGTTCCGGTGTTGTTCTTATTAGCGATTGTGTTTCTTGCCGTGCTAAAACCGTTTTGAAAGTTCTCGCCAAGTGTTAGTGATTTATAGTGATAAAGGAGGTTAATAACCTTTTCCGGCAAACCATAGCTCCAACATCATCAAGATCCAGATTAATTCGCCGTAGTATGCCGCGTGAACACTTTGATGCATGTTTACCGCATGATCCAAGAATTGGGGTTGGAACCATGCGCGGCGTTTTAACGAAGCAATGGCGTCGTAAGCCAAGTCTTTTAACGGCTGATGATCTTGCAACCAGATCCCGAAGGGTAAGCCGAATCCGTGTTTAGTCTTATTGATAATTTTATCCGGCAAAAAATCTGCCATGGCTTGTTTGTAGAACCAACGTAACTGTTGGCCTTTAAGCTTTAGGTTGGACGGAACTTTGCACGACAAATCGACTATGCGCTGATCCAGCAAAGGATAATAAACCTCGATGCCAACCATTTCGCACATGCGGTTTACTTTGACTAAATCGTTGTCGTGCAGAGTGGTTTTCCAATCCATGTATAACATCCGGTTTAAAGTACTGGCTTTTTCGGGCCGGTGATAGCATTCACGGAGCAATTTCAGCGGTTCGGAAATGTCGATATCGGCAAGAAAGTCAGGGTTGAATATGTCTGCAACATCGTGGCGGTGTAAGAAATTGTAGTCTTGCAAGCGATCGGGCATCGGCGATTTAGCTTGCTCTATGTAACGTTTGGCTTTAAACGGCAATGGATGTTTCGTCAATCCATCCGGTAGCAGGTTTATCCCTTGTTCCAGTCCGGCTCTGACGACTCCGGGCAAGCGAAAATAATGCTCGAACAGCATTTGTTTGGCATAGCGTTCGTTGCCGGCGAATATTTCATCACCGCCGTCTCCTGCCAAAAGCCGTGTGATGCCATGTTCTTTTCCCAGTTTTGCGCAGTAATAAGCGGCTAAGGCGGACGAGTTTCCGAACGGTTCGTCGTAATAAGCGGCTATCAACGGAATTGCATCGACAGTGTCTTTCGGCGTGACGTAATATTCGAATTGTCGGGTATTGAAATGGCTGGCGGCAATATTGGCATACTCTATTTCGTTATAGCCTTCCACCGGAAAGCCCATGGAAAATGTTTTGGCTTTACCGGGAATAATTTTGGATAAGGCTCCAGCGACGCTGGAACTATCCAATCCGCCGGATAAAAATGCGCCGGTATTATCTTCGTTATCCGTTAGTTTTTCGACAGAATCGATTAATAAACTTTTTAAATCGTGGCCGGCTTGGGAAATATTGAAATTGCTTCCCTCAAGAAATTCAGGCAGCCAATAACGTTGGATGGTTATTTTTCCGTTATCGTAAATTAAGCATTGGCCGCCTTCTAGCTTTTTAACCTGCTTGTAAATCGTGTTAGGGCTGGGGCAATGGTGAAAATAGACATAATCGTAAACGGTTTGTGGATCTATTGAGCTATCGACTGCCGGATGGCTTATGACTAGATCGGCGTTCGAGCCGAATACGATGCCGTTGGCAATTTCGGCATAATAGATGTGCTTCAAACCTATCGGGTCGGTTGCCAGCAAAAGCCGATTTTGTTTGCTATCCAGTGCAATAAAAGATTGAATGTTGGGTTGTTGTACCAGAAAATTGAAAACTGATTGGTTGCTATCGAATATGTTATTGAAATTTTCTATCGATAAGCTTTCACCGTATATAGGGAAAAAAATGCGATTTTCGGCTATTAACAAATGGCGTGCAGAAGCAAACACGCATCGGTCATCGACATAATCTTGATTATTTTGAGCGGATTTAAGCTTGCTTAATAGGGCAAGGTTAGTATTGCGCACTGATGAAATGTCTATCCAGCCAAAAAAAGATTTCATGATGATAGTTTTCGATTAATGTTTTACGTGACTTACAACGTATCGGAACTTCCCGGATTTTTCCGCCGGTATGGTTTCTAAATACTCTATATCGATTTCGACGCTGTCCCCTAAGCGTTTTTTAAATTCCGAGCGAATTTTATGTTCGGCTGTTTGACTGGAATAGTCAGTACCTCTAACGATATGCACTTGAGTTTTATCGATAGAGTGTTGCGTAATTTTGAAATTTTCTACACCTGATAAATCCCGTAGTACATAAATGAGCGCTAAACCGTGCAATACCGTACCGTCTTTGGCGATGATGAAATCGGTGGTACGGCCTTGAATGTCGCTAAGCAGCGGGAGGCCGCGTCCGCAAGTGCAAGTTTGCTCGGACAGTATGCCCATATCGCCGGTGCGATAGCGGATAAACGGAAAGTCGCGTGTAGCGAGGTGGGTTATTACAATTTCCCCTAATTGACCGATAGGTAAGGTTTTTCCGTCGGTATCGATGATTTCTACGATGATGTCCTCCGCCGTGATATGCATGCCGCCGGCAGGGCATTGATGAGCGATAAAGCCGGCATCCCGTCCACCGTAACCGTTTGCCACAGGGCAAGCGAATACTCGCTGGATAGTCTCGCGTTGATGTTCGTAAAGTTTTTCCGAGGTTACGAACGCCACTTTAATACCTAAGTTTTTCAGCGAAATACCCTTGCTTTCGGCATAACCGGCAATATGAGCCAGAGCGGAAGGATAGCCGAACAGCATTTTGGGGCGAATTTTCTGTAGTTTTGCGATGAAAGCGTCGAGTTTTTCGGGCGACATTTCGAACGCCGGTAGTAACTGAGTTCGTAGCAACTTGTCTCGAAGCAAGCGGATTTTATCTTGTGCGCCTAATTCTATAGGTGATCCCCATACTACAGCTTCCGGGTCGCCTATATCTACTCCCCACCAACGGGTGGCGCGCCATTTTGCGGCTACGTCATGACTCACTCGTAGTCGGCCAATGAAAAATAGTAAAGGCTCTCCGCTAGAGCCGCCTGTATTGAATTTTGAAAGGCCCACCGCGTCGTCCGCTTTTAAGGCATCGGAGTACTTTCTAATGGTTGGCTTGTCAAGAAGAGGGAGTTTTTCCAGGTCATTCAAATGAGCAAACTCGTTGGGATCTAAACCAATTTCCGAAAATAGCGAGCGATAATACGGTACGTGAGTTTGAACGTCCAAAAGTAAGGCCCTTAATTTCGCTAACTGTAATTCTCTGATTTTATCCGTGCTAAGCCATTGAGTGCGCTCCATTTCCGCTCTCACTCTAACGCTAGAGTGCTTTTTAAGAGTCTCATGCAACGGAAATAGTAAAGATGAGCAGAATTTAGTGTATAAGTCCATCAATTTACCATTTTGGTGAATTCTGTCATTAGAGTTTGAGTTCGAGTATCCCATGAATTGCTCTTGGCATAATCGATAATTTTATCGCGATCCCAGTGATTTGATAATGCCTTATCGATGCCTATGCGCAAAGAATCTGAATTGCCGAAAGGTACTATATAGCCTAGGGTGTTGTTGCATACCACTTCGGTGTTGCCCCCTACGTCGGTAGTTACGACAGGTAATCCGCAAGCCATGGCTTCTAAAAATACGTTGGCCCATCCTTCGTTAGCGGTAGCCAACACGAAAACATCTGCAGCGGACAACGGCTCATGCAACGCTTTGGCCTCCATTGCGCCTAAAAACTTGACATGATTGGATAGATTTAAGTCGTTTACTAACCGTTCAAGGTATTCTCTATTGTTTCCTTCCGGACTGGCACCGCCTACTATTAAATACAGCAGTTTTGGATGATTTTTTAGCAGTTTCGGTAATATCTCTATTACTCGATGAAATCCTTTTCTATTCACTAAACCTCCCACGGATATAAGCACTTCCGCATCCTCGGTAATCGATAACTTTTTTCTGGCTAAGGTTTTTTCGATGGGAAAAAATTTAATGAGGTCGACGCCGTTCCCGATGACAGTTATTTTCTCGGGTGCAGCCCCTATACCGACCAGATATTCTTTTAAAGAGTTCGAAACTGAAAAAACTTTATCGGCATTCCGAAGTGCCTTAAGAATTCTCGATTTTAGTTTTGGGATGTTCGATAAGGGTACTTCGGTTCCACGCAAGGTAATACTTGTCGGCACTCCTAGCCAACGACCTAATAGAGTAGCGGCGTAACCGTCCGGATAAGCGAAATGGGCATCAATGATATTGAACTGAAGTTGTTTTTTTAAGCGAATGAGTAAGAAAACGGAACAGATAGCCATTGAAAAGCCGTCTAAAAACCGAAATAGGCCCGGTATGGACAGAAACCTAGGGAAATATACTTGGATATCGTCTTGCATTTCTCTAAATGCGGGTTGCGGCCGATAATCGGGTTTGAATATCCGAATCACGTTTTGTAGTGGAAACCAAGGAACTGGTGAAACTACCGCAAGCGGGTAATGTTGTGCGACTTTGCTCATCCTTTCCCGGATAAACAGTCCGGCATTTTTCCTAGCAGAACTGGGATAAAGCGAGGAAAAAACCAATATATTCGGTGATTTTCCGGGCATTATTTCTTCGTTAAATTTACGTAAATCGATTGGTAGTTAGCTACACTATTTTGCCAATTTCGTTCATTTTCTACATAACGACGGCCGGCTAAGCGAATATCTTGCCAATTATCCTTGTTTGCAATTACCGTCAATACTGTTTGAGCTAATGATTCAGTATTGTTTGCTTTGAATAGGTAGCCGGTTTTTAGATTGCGGACTAATTCGTGGTGACCGCCGACGTCCGACGCTATCACTAATTTTCCTTGCGCCATTGCTTCCAAAGGTTTCAAGGGTGTTACCAATTCGGTTAGACGCATCGTTAAACGCGGGTAAACAAATATATCGACCAAACTGTAATAGCGTGGAACCAAGTCGTGTGCAACTCGGCCCGGCATGATTACGATGTTTTGTAAATTTAGCTCGATAATTTTGTTTTTAATTTGTTTGAGTTGCGGTCCTCCGCCGACTAACAGCAAGCGAATATTGGGATGCGTTGTTAATATCTTGGGTAGCGCATCCAATAAAATTAATATTCCTTCATATGCATAAAAGGACCCTATAAACCCTAAAACTGTGCAATTACGAAGCTTGTATTTTTCGATTAATTCATCGTCTGCAGTCGTGTTGAAGTTAAATTTATCAATGTCTACAGCATTAGGAATAACAGTAATTTTTTCCCCGGAAATTCCTCTGGAAATAATATCGTTTCGCAAGCCTTCGCAAATAGTGGTTATAGCGTCGGCATGTTTGAATACATAAGATTCCAGGGCATGGGTTAAGCGATAACGAATGCTTCCTTCTTTGGTGGTTCCGTGATCGACGGCGGCATCTTCCCAAAATGCTCGGCATTCGTATACTAATGGTATTCGGTATCGTTTTGATATTTTTAGTGCAGCAATGCCATTTAGAGCTGGCGAATGAGCGTGTAAAATATTTGGTTTGATTTCATGGACTATTTCCTCTAAGCGTTTTTCCAAGCTTTGAATAATTGCCCACTGATTAAGTATGGGTAAATTTGCGAATATGCCAATGGGATCGGGAGAACGGTAGAAGTCTAAGCCATCGAAGGTTTCTACTGGAGCTCTAGCGCCGACATGTTTGGCTGAGGTTATATGAAAAGTTTGCCAACCAAGTTTTCTTTGTTCTTCTAAAATAGCCCGAGTACGAAAAGTGTAGCCGCTATGTAAAGGTATAGAATGATCTAGAATATGTAAGATTTTCATATTACGGAATATTTAGATTTTAATTCTGCTTTGTCAGCTTGAATTAGTTTTTGATAGTCTTTTCAAAAGCTTTTTAGTTAAATGGGGTAGCAGTAAATGCCATGGCATTCTCAAACAATGGGCGCGGACGTATAAAATCCATCGAGCCAATCCGGTCCAGCGACTGTCGCAGCTCGGATGATCGGGCATGAAGGCTTTGCTGAATAAAAAATCCATTATGTTTAAAGATCTGATCCTGGCTCCATTTTGTTCCAGCTTTTGCCTTAACGACTCTAAATTAGGAGTATTAAGTATAAGTTCTAAATAACGCACAGCGTAAAACACGGGTTTGTGCAGCCCTAACTGTAGTGCACGATCGGCTAAATGCAACTTGGCGTTCTCGTCGAGCTCATTGATTAGTCCTTGTAAATCCACAAGGTCGCGCAGGCCATGCTCCAATTCGCCGTCGTAGAAAAGATGCGTAGCGCTGTGAATGATTTGATCCAGCCGGGATAGAGTAAAAATGCTGTGGTCATTCTCAAGTTCAACTATTGACTCTAACAGTGATCCCGCTTTGGGGCAATTTAACGCCGTAATAGGCAAGATGTTATGGTGTAAATCAATGATGCTGCCACGTTTAGCATGCTTAAATGGTGGAAGTTCGTGCATCCATTTACGATAGTACATGTCGTCGTATTGGTCTTTCGACTGATGTAGCCAGCCATGTATAATTAATCTGGACTCGATTTTGCTAAGTTCGGATGCGGGAACCAGTAAATCGATATCCGAAAAAGTTCGTCCATAGCTTATTGAAAGATTAGCAGCGGCATAAGCGGCTCCTTTTAATAATATAACGGGGCAATTTGTTTCGGAAAACGCCTGTTTAAGTTTTGTTAGTTCCCAACCAAGATCCCTGCGCTGTTTTTCGGCCCGGACTCGCGCCGTCTCAAAATGGGTATAAGGTCCGTCGGGTAAGTCGATTAGGCTGTTTTGAGCTTCTAACAAATAGTAAAGCTTGCCTAGTAGTAGGCTGCGCTTTGCTTGGCTGATCAATAGGCTCCAATCGGCATTGCTTAGGTCGGAAAATGATTTTTCATGCCTTAATATAGCGACTAATAGCGGCCATTTTACGCTCATAAGTTGATTCTCAGTCGGTCGAATACCTCAATCGCCTCGTCTAAATTGCTGTATTGGAAGGTAAAGCATTCCGATTGGTCGACAACTGTTTTCAAGGTGTTAAATGCGATTTTTCCTATTATGTTGTAATTGAAAGCATTATTGGCTATTTGGAGAAATGCTTCGCCTTTGGGTTTGTTGCGAAGTTGGGTGGAAGCTTTGTGCTCGAACTTGGGGAATACGATCCATCGAACCGGGCATTGTACAGACTGCAATCTGATGCTCTCGGTTGGCGGTTTAAGGTGGCAGACATTGCCTTTTATGGTTTCAGCGGAAGACAGACCGAAAACCGCCTTAGGGTAGCGCGCTTTAATGATGTCGATGGATTGGTTTTTTAAACCAATTGGTCTTGGCATGGGTACGGCTTTTGCCGTGTTTAAGTCAAGTAATGTCAATTCGTCCGACAGTAGTCGCCAACCTTCTTGAATTAGCGTTGCGCATAATGTGCTTTTTCCTGAACCTGGCGGTGCTGGTAAAATGACCGCAAAGCCGTACTTTTCAACGACTGCAGCATGAATGATCAAATACGTGTTAATTTGGGTGGAAATGCACCAATTCATGCCCCATTCCAGCATTGCTGTAACATGGCTGATAGGGAAGGGATTAAAGACTTTTTTTGAATCTAAGCTGAATTCGGCGTTTTGATTGTTCCGGAAAATCAACTTACTCTTTGAACCGGTTACGGAGATATTGAAATCGATAAACGGCAGTGCTTGCGAGGGTCTGGGGTGTTTGGTTGTATCGTAAAGCTTAACTATGTTTTCCTCTATTGAGTTAAGCTCGCTAGTGACCAGAAAATAGAATGGTCCGGATCTGAGTAAATAGTTACGATAATCGTTTATTGGAAGTCCGGGAAAAAACACACTCAAGTAGAAAAAATTAAATCTTTTTGGATCAATACAGTTAATAAAGAGTCAATAAAGCTATTGGCCTCTAGGGTGTTGCAAAACAAATTGGTATTATCGTTAATTATATCTTGTTTAGAAAAACCGTGGTTATCAATATGGCGTTTTATTATTTTTCCGGATACTCCGGAAAACAGATGAGTATTCCCTGACTGTTCTTGATAGACTACGACTTCGTCCTGCCAATTTGCAATGTAAATAGGATGGATCCAGTAGAACACGGTATTATGGTGCTACGCAAGCGTCATAAAACGTTTCGTACTCAGATACCGTTGCATTCCCTGAAGTTAGTACTTCAGGGAATCCGCCATAGTTTGCGTCATTCAATTGAGAAGCCATCATATAAACTACTTTGGCGTCACTTGATTCAAGTTTCATCAAGACAGAATGGATACTATGGTAACCAGTGGGGAACACAATAGAAGGAGGTGGATTGGTATCCAGATATGTCTCCCATTCCTCCGGTGTTTTCCATTCGGTATTCGGGGTTGCTGTTGTATACGAGTTGGTTTGGTTAGCGAATGAAACAATTCCGTTAACCGATTGATTAGCAACGCAAAACTCGCCAGCCCAGGAGGATTTGTTCGCCAGTGTCATAATGACGGGGGCTAGAGCGGCGCCACGTTTTGCGAAACGCCGTTTGGATTCGTCCACATGAGTCCCGTGGTCTTGCTCTGGTGCATTTTTAAATTGTTGATTTTTCTCATTCATTTTGTTTGCCCTCAGCATTTTGGATTAACACTCTAACAAAATGGTTATGTGCTGTCTACTGCCCCTCAGTACATCTAATGGTATCTTAATTTTGTTAACGTTTGCTTACCTGAATTATCAAAAATGGGAAAAAAGCCAAAATCCATATTTCAATGCAGCACGTGTGCGGCTGAATATTCAGGCTGGACTGGGCGATGCAATCAGTGCGGCGAGTGGAATACTATTGAACAAGTCTCAGATCGACATAACCGAAGCGATGTGCGCAATGGGTACACGGGGGTTCGTAGCGAGGTCAAATGGCTTACTGATATAGGCAGCGTTCAGTCGCAACGAGTTTCCACCGGGTCAACCGAGTTTGACCGGGTGTTAGGCGGTGGAATCGTGCAAGGTAGCGTCGTGTTGGTAGGTGGAGCGCCGGGCGCGGGTAAAAGTACCATTCTATTGCAAACGATCGCATTTATTGGGCAATCTGTTCCGGTGCTCTACATATCCGGAGAGGAGTCATTGGAACAAATTGCAGAGCGCTCCCAGCGTCTAAAAATACAAGCGCCTAGAATCAGAATGCTTGCCGAAACTTCCGTGCAATTAATTGCGGCGGCAATGGATCAGGAGCGGCCGAAGGTAGTGATCATTGATTCTATTCAAGTGATGCATACCTCGGAATCGGAGTCTGCGTCAGGTTCGGTATCTCAAGTCCGCGAGTGCGCCAGCTTTTTAACGCAATATGCCAAGCAAAATGGCGTGGCGATTTTTATGGTCGGGCATGTGACAAAAGACCAATCGCTTGCAGGACCTATGACTCTGAGTCATATCGTAGACACTCAAATCGTTTTGTCACAAACCAACGATACGCGTTTCCGGGTATTACGGGCCGATAAAAATCGCTTCGGCAGTGTTGGCGAACTGGGCTTTTTCGCGATGGAAAGTACCGGCTTAAAAGAAGTCAAAAACCCGTCCGCGATGTTTCTGTCGAGAGCGGAAGTTGCGGCGCCGGGTAGTGTCGTGACGGTGTTATGGGAGGGAACTCGGCCGATATTGGTCGAAATTCAGGCCTTGGTTACCGAAAGTCAATATGGCAATCCGCGGCGTTTGGCGGTGGGAATGGATCAGAACCGATTGGCGATGTTGCTGGCCGTTCTCTCCCGCCATGGCGGGGTATTTACCGGTAATGACGAGATATACGCCAATGTCGTTGGCGGCATTAAAGTTACTGAGACCAGCACGGATTTGGCGATTCTGGTGGGGGTTGTTTCCAGTTTGCGGGATAAAATCATCCCGTACGATACGATTTTCTTCGGAGAAGTAGGGTTGAATGGCGAAATTCGCCCGGTCGCTAACGGTCAGGCGCGTTTGAACGAGGCTGCAAAGCACGGTTTTAAACGGGCGGTTATACCAAAAGCTAATAAAACCAAAGAGGCTCCCGGACAACTAGAGGTGTTTGCGGTTTGCAACATTCAACAAGCGTTAGGCGTTTTGGCGGATTTAGCGTAACATTCCATGCCGCTTAAACTCCAAGGTTTTTTCCGGAGTTATCCGGCTATCGCTTTGTAAATAATTGCCGGACGGCATTCACACTAATCTGATTTCAGCTTTTACCACGTTATCTGTTAGATAGGTCATTAAAATGGAAGCGCAAAACACAAAAAAAATGCCGATGTGGGTGTTTTTGGCATTGTCGAATATTCATACTAGGCGTGGTGCATTATTACTTATACGTAGCTGTCTAGTATTTAGTATGTATTGTATTCCCTGGAGTCAATTAATAGTCGACAACGCTTGGGTAACGAAATTATTTTTAATTGAAGGTTGGGATTGGTTTGTCATGATGGTGCCTATGACCATTTGGTATTGGTGTAGCCTGAAATGGATGGATAAACATCAGGCGTGGCAACCGGTAGTTTAAAAACAGGGTTATCTCATTCGCTACGGTCGTCGGTATTTAAACCTGCATATTATTTGGAATGGTATGGTTTTTTCCGGCGGATACTTAGACAAATTGGAGTTATTAAATAGGACGAGCGAAGCTTTGCTGTTTAATCGATTACGCCTATACTCAAGCCTCAAATGAAATAGGAGGCAAACAGTGGAAGCCGATAAACGGAATCATAAACGGATATGCCCTGAAGGGTTGGCTGCACATATCGTGATCGATCCGCCGCCGCCGGCAGATGAAATTACCATGGACGGGCAAGTAATCGATATGAGTTATCGCGGCATAAAAATTAAATTGCAGCAACCGATACACCAGGAAATCGAGGAAGCGGAGTTAAGAATATTGCTGGTACTGCCCGAATCCGGCGTACCGGTAACTATTCACGGCATTATTCGCCATATTCATGACGGTCAAGAATGCGGGCTGCAGTATGTAGAACAGCATACCGAGCAAGAATTGGACGATTTAATGTTCGAATGTGTTAAGTGCGTTAAAGGAGTGGATGTCGATTAATGGGCATACCCAAGCGTCATCAATTGTTTTCTCCACTGCTGGGAAATATTTGGCGAGAATTGAACGGAGATAATGCTTACCAACGTTATTTAACGCATTGGCAACTCGCCCATGCAGAATCGGAACAGGCTCCATTGAGCCGAAAGGCTTTTTTTGCGGCGCAAACCAAGCGAAAATGGCATGGCGTCAAGCGTTGTTGTTAGTACTGCCAAGCACGATTCTATTTGAATGGTTCCGCAAATTATTGCGCGTCGGCGTCCAGCATACGCTGCACGATTTGGTTGCCGGTTTCTATGCGCGGATGCAGCACGAAGTCCGCGCCTAGATCGATTAGCACGGCTTGTTCGTCGAAGTGATAACACAAGGTTCCTATCAAGCCGCGAAAACCGCATTCCCGAAGTTGAGTGATTGCCGACGCGCGTAATTCCAACTCGGGCAAGGTCAAAATTACCCCTTTAACCTTGTCTAGCGGCAGTTCCAACCAGAGCTCGCTGTCTTCCGCATCGCCGTAAATTACTCGGCGGCCTTCGTTTAGCAATTGTTCAATCACGGTAGGATCGGCATCGAAGCCGACCACGCGTTTTTCCTGCGCCGATAACGCACGATAAGCGGAGATTCCGGTTCTACCCATGCCCATGACCAACCATTCGGCGACGCCCAGGGTTTCGGGAATCTTGTCGGGATGAATGGAGCCGGATTGGCGTTCGAAGCGGCCGAGTATCGGTTCCAGCCATTGAAATATCGGCCGGGAAAATCGGTTAAGCGGGGCGGCGATTGCCAGCGAACCGGCGAGGGCCAGGCTGATGACGGAACGCCACTCGGCAGTCAGCAAGCCGGAGTTGACCATGGCATTGGTGGTAATCAACGCGAATTCGCTGTAGGTAGTCAAGGCCAGCGACGATACGAACGCGGTTCTAGCACGCAATCCGGCGGCCAGAAAGAAAGCGAAAAATAATCCGCCTTGTAAGGGTAGCAGCAGCAACAAAGCGGCGGCCATCCGCGCTTGTTCGGCGTTAGGGAGATCCGTCAGGCCGATCTGCAAAAAAAACGCAACCAAAAATACTTCTTTCAATCCCCAGATCTTATCGGTCAATTCGTCGATATTGGAATGCGATGCCAGCATGACACCGGTCAGTAACGCGCCGATGTCCCTGGAAATATGGACCTGTTCGGCAAGCACGCCGCCTGCCAGCGCCAAGGTCACGCCTAACAACAGCTTCAGTTCGGCCGCTTTGGTGAGGTCGAATAAGCGGTGGGCCAAGGGGCGGAGCAAGGGGAGAAATAATAACGCCGCAGCCCATGGCGTGGGTTGCCGGCCGTCGGCAAAAGCCAGCAGGCCGATTGCTACCAAGTCCTGAAATATCAAGATACTCAGTACATCTCGGCCGTGTAAGGAGGTCAATTCCCCGCTGTCTTCCAATTCTTTGATCGCCAAAACGGTGCTGGAGAAGGATAGGCTGACCCCCAACATCAAACCGCCGGTGACCTGTTTGTCCAACCACAAAAAAACCAAGCCGGAGACGGCTGTGGTCAGCAGCAGGTGCGTGCCGCCCACGGCCAACACCTCGCGGCGAATCAACGAGCTGGGTTTTAATTTCAGGCCGACTGAGAACAGCAACAACTCTATGCCGATGTCGGCCAGATGGTTGAGCGTCTGTAACGCGCTGATGCCGGCGGCATGCAGCGCATAGCCGGCAATCAAATAGCCGACCAAGGGGGGGAGCATTAAGCGATTGGCAATCAAGCCGATCAGGTAGGCGCTGCCTACCCAGATTAACTCGGTCATCGACGGGCCGGTCGTTAATCGATGTAGCGTTTCAAAATGTCGGCGTATGCGTCTATGCGCCTATCGCGCAAAAAAGGCCAAATCCGTCGGACGTCTTCGCTACGTTTGGGATCCAAGGTTGCAAACAGCAGGCAGTCGTCGTAGTCGTTAGCGTGACTCAAAAACTCGCCTTGCGGACCGGCGATGAAGCTGTTACCCCAAAATTGAATGCCGTCCGTGCCGGTAGGAGCGGCTTCGAAGCCGATGCGGTTACAGGCAATCACGGGTATGCCGTTGGCGACCGCATGGCCGCGCTGTACGGTAATCCAAGCGTCCAGTTGGCGCTGCTTTTCGTCCTCTCTATCGTCCGGATTCCAGCCGATCGCGGTTGGATAAATCAGAATCTCGGCCCCCGCCAATGCCATCAGCCGGGCGGCTTCCGGATACCATTGGTCCCAGCAGATCAACACGCCGAGCTTACCTAACGAGGTTGCGATGGGCTCGAAGCCCAAGTCACCCGGTGTAAAGTAAAACTTCTCGTAAAACCCGGGATCGTCCGGGATGTGCATTTTGCGAAAAGTGCCGGCGATGCTGCCGTCGCTATCGAACACGACGGCGGTATTGTGATACAAACCCGGCGCGCGCCGTTCGAATAAGGTCGAAACCAGCACGACTCGGTTGGCCTTGGCTACGTTGCTCAGCGCTTCGCAGGTAGGGCCGGGAATGGCTTGGGCCATATCGAAGCAGCCGGTGTCTTCGCTTTGGCAGAAATAGTGGTCTAAATGAAGTTCCGGCAATACGATCAAGCGTGCGCCTTGCTCGGCGGCCTGGCGAATTTGCGACACGGAGTAAGCCAAGTTGCTTTCCCGGCCGCGGTTGCAAGCTTGCTGCACGGCGCAGGCGACGATGGATTTATTCATAATGAAAGGTCGGTTTTGGTATTTTAGAGATTCGGATTCACGAAAGCCGGAATCTGCATGCTGGCGCAATGCAGGCTGCCGTATTGCTGAACCAGCGGAAG
Source organism: Methylomonas sp. HYX-M1 (assembly GCF_040741385.1). Classification (NCBI taxonomy): domain Bacteria; kingdom Pseudomonadati; phylum Pseudomonadota; class Gammaproteobacteria; order Methylococcales; family Methylococcaceae; genus Methylomonas; species Methylomonas sp. HYX-M1. The sequence continues at coordinate 3,381,038 of NZ_CP160405.1, read as the reverse complement.
GCACGGAACGCCCAGAATTTCTCTGTCCGGGAAACACGGTGCCAAGCGCTGGAGGGCGACTGCGTCGTTAGGGTCGCCATATACGGGTACCAGCACTGCGCCGTTGATGATCAAGAAGTTGGCATAGTTGGCGGGCAAGCGTTGCCCGCTTTCGTCCGATATGGGGTTGGGCAAGGGCAGGGCAACCAAGTTGTAAGGTCGGCCGTCCGGGGTGGTAAAGCCTTTTAGTTGCTGTTCCATGTGTTTCAGGCTGGCGTAATGCGGGTCGTCGCTATTGTCGCAAGCCGTGTAGGCGATTGTGTTGGCATCGCAAAACCGCGCTAAGGTGTCGATGTGGGCGTCGGTGTCGTCGCCGGCCAAGTGTTCTTGTTCCACCCAAAGAATACGCTGCGCGCCCAGATAATTCTTCACCTGCCCGGCAATCGCTTCTTGGGATAGCTGAGGGTTGCGGTTAGCGTTGAACAGACAGTTTTTGGTGGTCATCAGCGTACCTTGCCCGTCCGATTCGACGCTGCCGCCCTCCAATACCAAACTGACCGTCGCCGTAGGCCGGCCTTTAAAAATGGGATGTGCGAACAGGGCAAGATTCAGGGCGTTGTCCGCATCGTGCGGATATTTGTTGCCCCAGCCGTTGAAACGAAAATTGACCAACTGTAATTTCGCTTTCGGGTGTTGCCATTCCAAGCTGATGAATACCGTGTCTCTTACCCAAATATCGTCGTAATCGGCCTGGACGAAGTGAATGTTGTCGCCGCTTTTCAGGAGGCCTTGGATATGTCGTTGGTGTTCGTCGTCTCTGCAGACAATGATAAAGGGTTGAAAACGGCTGATCGTGCCGGCGATTTCGCAATAGCTTGCTTCGACCCCCGTCATATCGATAAAGTCGCCGGTTTTATGCGGCCAGGCAACTAACACGGCGGATTGCGGCTCCCATTCGGCTGGAAAGCGGATCATTCGGTACTCCCGGAAAAGTGGTTGTCAATGAGCGCTATTGTAGCAATCCCGCCAAACGATTGGACGACAGTCAGCCAATTGTCAATTTGACAGTCTCCGTTCAAGCCAATATAGTTCCGGCCCATGACTATCAATTTTCATCGATTCGGTAAGCAAGCATGGCTGTGGTGGAGCGTTTCCGCCGTGGTGCTGCCGGTTTTGTGATTGTTCGGCAACCGCGGACTCCGCCGCGGTTGCTTTGTCCACCTCGTCACGAGTCCGCTTCTTTTTTAGGAGGCCTTGTGGCGACTGTTCTATCTTCGGCAATTTCTCAACATAAACATCTCTGCGGCGTTTGTTTGGCCGTGCTGGCGGCCATCGGCTTTTCCGCTAAGGCTATCTTGGTCAAATTCAGCTATGTCGATTCGGTCGACGCCGTCACGCTGTTGACGTTGAGAATGTTGTTCGCAGCCCCCTTTTTCCTGCTAACCGCCTTGCGGTACGGCTGGCGCCGGCAAGCGGAACCGATTAGCGCCGCAGACCATGTAAAACTCCTGGGGTTAGGGCTATTGGGATTTTACCTGTCGAGTTTGTTCGATTTCATCGGATTGCAGTTTATCTCGGCCGGGCTGGAGCGCCTGATTTTGTTTTTGTACCCGACTTTGGTGCTGTTGTTATCCGCAATACTCCTGCGTAAGCCTTTGCGGCGTCGGCATCTCATTGCGTTGGCGACCAGCTACGCCGGCATAATACTGGTGTTCGTGCGGCAAATAGACATGCAGCCGGCCGGGTTATGGCAGGGAGCGGCTTGGGTATTTGCCAGTACCTTGACTTACTCGCTGTATTTGATCGGTACCGGCGAACTGGTCAAGCGCGTCGGTGCGGCGCGGTTTACCACGTATGCGATGCTGGTGGCCTGCGTGGCTACGGTACTGCAATTCGTGTTGACGCATCCGCCGCAGCTATTGCTGGAAGTTCCGACTCGGGTTCACCGGCTTGCAGTGTTGATGGCGCTGTTTTCCACCGTGCTGCCCGGGTTTATGTTATCCGCCAGCATAGGTCTGATCGGTTCCGGCCGGACCGCCATGATAGGATCGGTCGGGCCGGTAGCAACCTTGATCATGGCATACGCCTTGTTGGACGAGCCTATGGGCTGGTTGCAAAGCGTCGGTGCGGGCCTGGTATTGGCAGGTGTCTTGAGTTTGACGCGCAAATCCGCCGACGAGTAGCCGGCATAAATCGCCTGCGTTCGAACATTTGGCGAGGAAGCCGGGTTCGGCGGGTATGCCGGGCCCGGCGAATTGATTACCGAGGAGTGGCGTTAACGGTAAATCGGATTTCCGGATTTACAAGGTTTCTTCGATGTGTTTGACCGCTTCTTGCAAATGTTCGGCGGTTTTGTCTTTGTGGCCGGCATTGTTGTGGGTTTCGGCCTCTTTCAAATGCTTAACGACTTCGCTCATGTGGGCGTGCGCGGAGGCATGGGCTTGCTCGGCGGATTCGGCGCTTCTAAGCGTTTCGGTCGCGTAGACTCCGGATTGAGTGTGAGCCATTTCGTCGTGTTTGACGGTTTCTTTCAGGTGTTTTATGGCTTCAGTCGTGTGGGCGTGCGCGTCCGCATGTTGTTTTTCGCTTTCGCCGGCGTGTTTGAGCGCTTCGCTCAGGTGGCTTTTTACGTCGTTGCCGTGGCCTAGTTCGTTATGCGCTTGCGCGGTAACCGCATGCTCCAATGCCATGACGGCATGGGGTGGGTTGGCGAATGCCGGGCTGCTTACAATCAGGCCTAAGGTAGCGGCTAGCAGGACGGCTGTTTTGGGATTGATGTGGGTGTTCATGGTGTTTCTCCCGCTTTATCTCTCTGAAAGAGCGTTATTGTTAAAGCCGGATCGAGTAGGCTTGATGGGGATTTTCAACTTTGGCCGATGGTTTCTAAATCCAAAGTTGAATATCGTTAAAGTTCCATTCCCGGTGTTTCTGTAATTAAATCGGTTGTCATTTTCGATATCCGGCAGCTATTAAATTCAGTCAAAAAAAATCAATAAGTGCGAAAAAGGTAGCGTAGCCCGGTAAATTCAATAATTAAGTGTTGTTAGCCATGCCAATTTACTTGCGGTTTGCATTGACATCATGTTTTCAAAATTTAAACGCTACTATGACTCGAAAAAGGCGGCCGTTGATTTCGTTGTATCTCCTGATATTCGAATGCATGCCGGCTATCTTATTCGGTCACGTGCTGGTGGACTGCCAAATACAAAAATCGTTCCTGATAATTTTGCTTATTCGGCGTTCCAGTGTTTAGCGGTTCGGTATTTACGAGGCGTTTTGCCGGACAATGAGGCCGGGAGGCGGAAGAGGTTCGATAGTCGGGAACAATCGGAAATTTGGCGTGCAATTGAATTGCCAGGCTTGTGCGCATGCACATCAAAGGTGCGTTGAGCGGCCGGGAGACACGCCGGACGGCGCAATAGCCGGAGCAAATCGGTTGCGGCATAAATAGTGCTGAACTTGTTAGAAAAAATATCGGGAATAACTATGAGCATCGAGGTTATATTGGTTTTAACCACAATAGTGGGCTTGGCGGCGTATTGGTATTTGGCGAAATCGCCTGCCCCGGAAGCGGAACCCAAGGCACCGGCTGCACCGCAGAGTGTTGCGGATTCGGATAAAGTCCCGGAGGCTGCAGAAGGGGACGGGCAGGCAAACACGGAGGCAATGCCTATGCCGGTTGGCGAGATACAAGCCGAATCCGGCAGCGACTTACCGCCCGAGCCGGAGGCCGCGGATGTACTGCCGCAGTCTGCTTTGCCATCGGAACCGCCGCTTGCGGCTGCCGACAAAGGTTATTATTTCGGCCGCCAATTTCCGGAGCGGGCAATTTGGGAGGCGTGGGAAGCAGGGCTGCATGTCGGGCAAGTCGCCTATGGGGGCGGACATTGGTTTATGAGCTTCGAAGCCCTGGGCTACCAGGATCAACGCTGGTACAAAGGTACGGAATTTCCGGCCGAACTCATTCAACAAAGCTGGAACGATGGTTTTCATATTTCCGCAGTGACTTATGCCGAGACGGCATGGTTGGTCGTGTTGTCCAAAATTGGGCAACCGACCTGGCAGCGTTTGCAATTTTCCGACGACTTTCCGGGTAAGGCAATCGGCGACGCCTGGAACGACGGTTACCGGGTCAGCGCGTTGGCCGTCGGCGAAACCCAATGGTTGCTGGTATTTACGTCGACCGAGCGTAGCGAGCTGCAACGCTGGACCTTGAGCGACGACTTTCCCGAACAGCAAATTCGCCAGGGTTGGGCGGAGGGGTATTACATCAACAATCTAGCCTACGGTCACGGCACATGGACGTTATTCATGTCCAACAACCCAAGCGGCCAGAACCAGACCTGGCAAATGCTGAGTGACCAAGCATGCGAGGATGCGCAAAGTCCCCTGGGCGGACCAAGCCGAATCGTGCAGGCCGTTTATTCCGACCGGCAATGGGTGTTGATTTGGCAACAAGCCGAAACCGGGTTGGTTGAGCCGGTTAGCGCGTCTTAGCCTAACGATCATGAAGACCCGGCAAATGAAAGGTAGTTGGTAGGAGCGACGCCTAGTCGCGATGAGGGCCTTGCGAATCGCGGCTATCTGTCGTTCCCCCCATGATTTTCATAGTAACTATCCGCACCGAGCCGCCTGCAGAGGGGCGGCAACGGTCGTTTGGGCCTTGCATCCCACCGCGCTCAGCCGCCACTATCTGCGGCTCAGCCTCAATATTTTGCGGTTGTACGCTCAACGGCGCAGGGTGCAAACTGTCGTTATTTTATCTAACTTATTGAAAATATTTGAATTATTTGAGCGGTTTGCCGGTTGGCATGCAAACTGCCCTATCGAATTCGGCAGATTTTGTACGATCTGCACTGAACGGATTGCGTCGCGGATAATCCCAATTGCCTGAACCTTAAGGCAATCCGTTCGATTGACTAATTCCGGTGTTCGCCGATTGCGCGTCCCGGTACCGATTTCGATAAGAGGAACAAGCATGAAAAACCGACTATCCCTAAGCCACGCCGACATTACGCCGCGTCAGTTGTTCGACCAGCGCCGCCGCTTGTTGAAAATGGCGGCCGGTGCAAGTTTGGCCGCCTGGTGGCCGGCGACCTTGTTGGCCGCCGAAAAATTGGCATTCTCTACCTCTTCGGCCTACGGCTTGAGCGATGAACCCACCCCATACAAAGCCGTCACCGGCTACAACAATTTCTACGAATTCGGCACCGGCAAGGAAGACCCGGCCCGCAATGCCCATAGTCTGCGCACCCGGCCGTGGACGGTCAGCGTGGAAGGCGAAGTGCATAAGCCGAAGACCTTCGATATCGACCAATTGCTGAAATTGGCGCCGCTGGAAGAGCGCATCTATCGCCTGCGCTGCGTCGAAGCCTGGTCCATGGTGATACCGTGGATAGGCTATCCGCTGGCCGAATTGCTGAAACAGGTCGAGCCCACCGGCAAGGCCAAATTCGTCGAGTTCGTCTCTTTGCACGATACCCAGCAAATGCCGGGGCAGCGCAGCTCGGTGTTGGATTGGCCGTACCGGGAAGGTTTGCGCCTGGACGAAGCCATGCATCCTTTGGCTTTACTGACCTTCGGCCTGTACGGCGAACTATTGCCCAACCAGAACGGCGCGCCGGTACGGATGGTGATTCCGTGGAAATACGGCTTCAAAAGTGCAAAAGCTATCGTCAAAATCCGCTTGACCGAGCACATGCCGGTCACCTCGTGGATGCGGGCCGGACCGGACGAATACGGGTTTTACGCCAACGTCAATCCGGAAGTGGACCACCCGCGCTGGAGTCAAGCCAAGGAGCGCCGCATCGGCGACTTTTTAAAACGGCCGACCTTGATGTTCAACGGCTATGCGGAACAAGTGGCCGGGTTGTATGCGGGTATGGATTTGCGTCGATATTTTTAAGCATGAAAACCCCATCCTTGTCCGCGCGCCGGTTGGCGTGGCTAAAAATCGGCGTTTTCGTAGCGGCGTTACTGCCTTTGGCCAAGTTGATTGGGGGCGGGCTGACAGACGCACTGGGCGCCAATCCCATCGAACGCATTACCCACGATACCGGCTATTGGACATTAACATTTTTAATGCTGACCCTGTCGGCCACGCCGCTGCGCTTGCTGTTCGGCTGGTATTGGCCGGTGCGGCTGCGTCGCATGCTGGGTTTGTTCGCGTTCTTTTACGCCAGCCTGCATTTTCTGATCTATCTGGTATTGGACCAATTCTTCGATTGGCAAGCGATAGGCGAAGACATTCTCAAGCGGCCCTACATCAGCATAGGCTTCAGTGCATTTTTGTTGCTGATACCTTTGGCCGTCACCTCGACTGACAATATGCTGCGCCGCTTAGGCGGCAAACGCTGGCAAGCTTTGCACACGCTGGTGTACTACATTGCGCTGGGCGGGGTGGTGCATTTTGCCTGGCTGGTGAAAAAAGACCTGAGCCGGCCGCTGGCATTTGCCGCGGTCTTTTTGGCTTTGTTATTGATTCGCTGGGCGCATCGGCACCTGCGGATTCGATTGCGCCTGAAAACCGCGCAGTGACGGCTAGCGTTTGCCGGGAATCAGCTTCAGGATTTTCGCCATCTGTTCCGGCGGCAAGCGTTCGAATTCCTCGACGCTGAATCCGTAGCGAATTTTGAACAGACTGTGCTGCCGGCCGGCCGGTAGCTCGGCCAGGATTTGCGCCAGCCGCTGGTCGGCCAATTGCCGCAAGCGCTGGTTTGGGTCCGCTTTCACGCCGGGTTTCGGCGCACAGGCCGCCGGATGGTCGCCGGACGGTTCGGCATCGGGGCGTTTTACCAGCTGTTGCAAGCGGCTGCTGTTGACCAAATTCAATTGTTTGGGGCCGTGAGCGCCGTTATCGGTCGGTTTCATGCGCCGGTTTCCAACTCGGAGGTTTCGGAAATCGCGGCGGCTGGCTTGTGAGCGGCTGCAATCAACTGGCGGATTGCCACCGAGGCGCACACCCCGCCGAACGCGGCCGGCAGGTAGGAAATGGTGCCGTAGGCGGATTTCTTGTACTTGGCGCCGTCGGTAAACATCAACGAATCCTTGTTCACCACCTCAGGGGAAAACACCACCTTCACCCCGCGGCTGATGCCGTGTTTGCGCAGCCGAATGCGGATGAACTGGGCGAACGGGCAGTTGTAGGTTTTGGAAATATCCACCACCTGCAAGCGGGTCGGGTCCATCTTGCCGCCGGCCCCCATCGAGCTGACGATTTTCAATTTGCGCGTCTTGGCGGCCCGGATCAAATGAATCTTCGGCGTCAGGCTGTCGATGGCGTCGATCACGTAATCGAAACGGGTTTCGTCCAATAAGGCCGCCGCGCTGTCCGGGGTGATGAATTCGTGCTTGATGCTCAGTTGCAACTCGGGATTGATTTCCAGCAAGCGGGCGCCCATCACGTCGGCCTTGGCTAGTCCGTGGGTGGTGGCCAAGGCCGGCAACTGCCGGTTGCGGTTGCTGGCTTCCACCACGTCGCCGTCGACGATAGTCATATGGCCGACCCCGGCCCGGCATACGAATTCCGCCGCGTAAGAGCCGACCCCGCCCATCCCCACCACCAACACGTGCGCGTTCTGCAACGCGTCCAGTTTGTCCTTGCCGATCAACAGTTCGGTGCGCGACAGCCAGCCTAAATCAGTCATGTGGAAATACCCGGTTGAAATTACTCGCGATTCGCCGTTCCAGCTCGGCGAGATCCAAACCCAGAATTTTAGCCGCTGCCGCATAGATTTCGCCAATCGAAACGTCTATTGCAGCGTCGGTCTCCAGAAACAGCCGGTCCGGCGGCACGATTTTCAACGCTTCGGCGGCTTGCGAAGCGGACTTTAATGAATCGGTGCTATCGATCAGGGGTATTCCGTTTGAGCTAAGCGTATCCAAGCCCGGGTCGGTACTACTTTCGACAGGCTCGGGATGAAAAGGCCGGGTTAACAATATCGCTTTACCGAACGACAAATAGCAGCCGTGTTGCAGCAATTGTTTCGCCAACACCGGCTTGCCGGTAAAGCCATGCACGATCCAGGCTTGGCGAGGGGCAAAGCGCTTTTTCAATTGCAGCAGTTCGGCGAATGCCCTGACGCAATGAATAATCAATGGTTTGCCGACCGCTTCCGACAATTCGATGTGCCGGCTGAACACCTCGGCCTGTCTGGCCGGCGGCGTGGCTATGCACTTATCCAAGCCGCATTCGCCTATCGCCAGCACCTTGGGATGCGCGGCCAGCCGTTCCAGCCGGCTAAAAGCTATCTCCTGCGCTTGCCGCTCTATAAACCAAGGGTGCATCCCCAGGCTGAAATAGCGGCCGTTATCGGCCCGATCTTCGAAAACCGGTCGTCCTGAATTTGTCGAAGGACGCACCGCGTCGGGCTTAGAGCCGCTCGCACCTGACGGCATCTCGAAGATTAACGGGGCCGGACTAAGCGCCGCGTCGCCGTCCGAATATAATGCCCATCCGGCCGCGCCGGACATATCCACGCTGACAATCGCCACCCCCTGCGCCGAGGCGCGGTGGCAGTGCACGTCGATTAAAACGTCGTCGGCGATGGCGGAAGTCATTATCGGCTGGCAATACAATTTCGGGTCGATGGGCGGCACTGTAGAAACCGAACCCGCCGTCTGTCAACTTCGGCATAGAGTAGTGAACCAAACCGCGCCTATCGGTAAGCGCGGCATATATCCGTCATTCCGGCAGGGACTGCCGGAATCCGGGAACTACGGATGGCAATGCCGGCCGCAAGTTGCGCTAACGCTGACCAAGCGTCAAAGCTTGAAAATAATACCGCTAGCGGCGATGATTCGTTACGTTAGACTTCCCTTCGGTCGAAGCGCTTCTTTTTTGCGAAAATAAAAACACAACAAACCCGGAGTTTAAACATGTCGCGCACTATCCAACCGCTAAAATTCGGCGACCAAGTCATTTACATCGAAGTGGCCGAAGTCGAGCAACACGGGCAAGATCCCGGCGAGCAAAGTCGTTTTAAACCGGTTAACGCGTTGGATGACATTCAGGATGCCGGGACTAAAGTGCTGAGCACCGTTAAAGGCCTCTGCGCCACCATGCAGCAGGCATTAGCCGACAGCAAGCCCAGCGAATGGACTTTGGAAATCAACATGGGTTTCAAGGGCAGCGCCGGCGTACCCTTCGTCACTCAAGGCGAAGCCAACGGTGCCGTGAAAGTCACGGCGAAGTGGGTAAACAAGTAACTCCTCGGCTTTTTCCCAAAGACTAGCTCCATGACAGCCGACGATCCAGAACTAGCCATAGTCAGCATCTACCGCGACGCCAATTCCGCCGATGGTTTCATCGGTAGCGGATTCTTTATTTCCCGGCAATTAATCCTCACCGCTAGGCACAATTTGCTGCAACAGGGTGAAAACTACTACGTACTTTATATCGGCATGGTTAAGGGGGAAGACAAACGGATTCCGTTGCAGCCTATTGTTGACGAAAATCTATTTTTATTCGGCGATTTGGACGTGGCGGCAATTTGTTTGAATAGTCCAAAGCCGCTACAGGCATATTGCAGAATGGATTTCGGTCGTGACCATTATAAAAATGGCCTGGAGGTTAAATACTGCGGTGTGGATAAAGACGACAAAACTGTTTTCAAACTGACTGGAAATATCAAGAACTCATCCACGCTCGACGAAAAATACGATGCGTATCTCATTGCTCATTTGGCCAAACCCGGTTCCAGCGGCGGAGCGGCTACGACGGTAAAAAACGGAAAAGAAGTCGCAATCGGTGTAGTCATAGACAGCGACCAACAAATGAATGAATCCAGATTCATACCGTTATTTTACTGTTTCGATTGGTTGCGGGCTATAAACGAGACCTTAAAAGACCGTGAGCTGGAAAATCAATTAAGCGGATTAACGCAACGTCAAACTTCTTTTAATAATCCGTCTCTCGACGACATATTTTCGCAAATACAAAAGCTTGCCGATTACATTGAGCGTCCGGCGGCCGCCTATACTCACTTGCTTTCTGTCTTTATCAAGCAAAAGCTAGCGGTCAAGGCCTGCATCTGCCGTTACTCGGACGCTAGCGACAACCCGAGTAAATTCTGCGAAGTCTTGGCGATTAGGTTGGCGGCGAATGCGGAGCGACTTGATTGTTTGAAGAAAATAAATGAGGCTGAGCTGTTCGATGTTAATTGTTTAGAAATCGATTTCTGGCAAGCTAGAAACAAGCAGGAGTTCTTTCAACTTTACGTGGAAGAAGTCTATAGGTTGATGAAAAAAGATTACGATGCTAATAAAAATTTCGATAGGTTGTGCGAAGAAATTTTTACACCGGGCAAGCTAAATCACACGGTTTTGTATCATCTTATCTCAATACCCAGTGTTCAAAATAACAAATGGTTTTTAATTAATAAAAATCAGAAAAAAGAAAAACAACTAAAAACGCGAACGGCCTGGATAAACGAGTTTTCGGATAAGCTGGCCGCCGCTGCTAAAACCGCAGGGTCCAAGCGAGAATTCGATGGCGTATTAGCGATAATATTTTTTATAAAAGCCGAAAATAACGAATCTATCCTTGTAGAAGATGGCGTTTGTTTCAATTTGGATAAAATTTCCGCTGATCTATATAATAATTGGTTCGGCATGGCGCATAACTTATTAGTCGATTATTTTGATTCCCGATGTAGCAAACAGATTTTGGTGGCGGGAATCAATCGCTTCAACACGTGTTTTGGGCAAAAATTTATGCCGAATGGTTTATATTTGCAATCGTTCAATAGTTTTCTAGGACACGCCGAAGATATTGTTACAAATAACTTGCCGAATAATCAAAATAAATAATAATGACGACGCATAATTTTAAATTCACCGGCCAAGGCCCGATCGAACAGACACCGGACAGCAATTGGCAACGGCTGCTGCCCCGTCCGTTGGCGCCGTTGGACGATCCCGCAGACTATCACTTAGCCGATCAAGGCTTGGTCGAAGCGGTCAACACCGCCTTGCTGCTTGGCATGCCTTTGCTGCTAACCGGCGAGCCGGGCGTCGGCAAAACCCAATTGGCCCATCGCATCGCTTACGAGTTGGGCTGTCAAACCATTGAATTTGCGGTCAAGTCCACTAGCAGCGCGCAGGATTTGTTTTACAGCATCGACCATCTGCGCCGCTTGCACGCGGCGCAGGCGAAAAAAGACACGGACGCCGACATCGACGTGCGCCGGTTCTTGAATTTTGAAGGCCTGGGTCTGGCGATTTTGCGGGCGATGCCCTTATCCACCCTGCAAGTCTTGCAACTGGACAAACACGCCTGGCCGGGCTTGACCGAGCCGTTGCCGCGCCAGCCGTCGGTGGTGTTGATCGACGAAATCGACAAGGCCCCGTCCGATTTTTGCAACGACATGCTGGAAGAAGTGCGCCGCCTGCAATTCAAGGTACCGGAGCTGGGCGACCAAGTATTCTCGATCTATGCCGATAGCAAGCGTCCGGACAAGGACGAGGCCAAATTCCGCCCGCAAATCGTCATTACCAGCAATTCGGAAAAAGGTTTGCCGGAGCCGTTTCTACGCCGTTGCGTGTATTACCACATGCAGCCGCCCAACCCCGATCAATTGAAGAGCATCGTAGACAAGCGTCTGGATAACTCGACACACCCACAAGCAGTCACCTTAAGCCCGGAAGCCCGTCACCATAGCATCGCTTTTTTCCAATTTTTGAAAGACGCCGAGCGCGTCAGCCTGGAAAAGCCGCCGTCGACCGCCGAACTGCTGAACTGGTTGCTGATTCTCGACCATCACGGTGCCGGCGCGACCCAAAAAAGCCAAGAAACAAAATTGTGGCAAACCCTGGCTAAATCCAGCCTGCTCAAACACAAAGACGATGCGGCCCGCTTCGACGAGTTGATGAAAGTGTGGCAAGGCAACGCTAACTAAAACCGTCTCGGGCCTAAGCCTTGTCGTCGCCTAATCTCGCGCTGTGGGAAACCTTGGTCAACGGCCTGCCGGCTTTTCTAGCCGTATGGCAAGCCCGCAGCGGTCAAACCGTCAAGCCCCAACAACAGCGCGACCTGCACTATTTGTTCGCCGTCTGGCGCCAGCAAGACGACTTACCAGTTGATTTAGAGACTTACGGCTTGCGTATCCGCCCGCTATTGTGCCGCGATCCGGACCAGCAACAACAATTTATGGCCGTTTGGGCCGGACATTGGCGCGAGCCGGGCGACGATCAGGCCCCGGCGACGCAACCGGCAAACCCGGCCATCCGGCGCGAAGCCGAAACATTACTGGAGGAACAGCGCAGCGGCCTAACCGCCGCCGAATTGCGCCGGCGGCGCAAGCAGCGTCGGCAATTGTGGGTTTTAGCCGTGTTATTGATCGTGCTGGCCGGCTTGCTGTATCCGCAGTTTTTTCCGCTGCAATCGGTCGAAAAGGTCAGCAACTGGCCAACCACGATCGTCCAGCCGGACACCGCAGGGCAAGCCGAGCGCCAGACAACCCAAACCGCCCCAGCACGGCCGTATCTAACCCAAATGCCGCTCCGCCAGTTGCCGCCGCTTTACACTGTCGATCCGCAAGATTTACGCAGCGCCGAATACTGGCTGGCCGGCATCGCGGCCGCGCTGTTCGGCTTGCCGCTGATCTGGTTGTGGCGCAAGCGGCGGGTGCAGTTTCGGCGCGGCTTGGGCGAGGCCGGCGAAGACCTGCGCTTGCGGGCGCCCAAGGCCTCGTTGGCGCCGCTGCTGGGCGCCGGCGCCAAACAGTTGTTCGGCCGCTTGCGCTTTGCCGCCAGCGGCGAGCGGCGCATCGATTGGCAACAAACCGTGCGGGCCATCGCCCGATCCGGCGGCTATCCGCAACTGCGCTACCGCCAGCGCCAGCGCCAAACCGACTTCGTGCTGATCGCCGACCGCCGCCATCGCGACGACCAAAGCGCCTGGCTGCTGGCCGAATTGCTGGACAGCCTGAAACAAGCGCAAATCCGCGTGCATCGCTACCATTTCGACCGTCATCCGCAGTGGCTATGGCCGCAGCACCGCGAAAACGCCCGGCCGCAAGCCTTGGCCGAAGTGTTGTGGCTGCACCCCGGCAGCCGGGTGTTGCTGGTGGTCGAGCACGAAGTGTTGTTTTACCGGCTGACCGGCGAACCGCAAAGCTGGCTGCAAGCCTTTAAGACCGTACCGGAATACCGGCTGGCGCTGACCACGCCGCCGAACCGCCGCCAGCTTGAATGTCTGCAACGGGCGAAATACCGCTACAGCGTGGTCGACCGGCTGGCCGACTTGAGCCCGCTGCTGGATTTTGCCGCCGACGTCAAACCGGAGCGGCAGCAGGCCGATACCGATCCCGCAAAATTTCGCCGCGACTGGCTGGGCAATCTGCCGCCGGACGATCCGCAGCTAGCCCTGGACTGGATTGAAAACAGCTACGGCAAGGGCGTTGTGGGACTGCTGAGCCTGTTGGCCGTCTATCCGGGCCTGCACGGCGACTTGAGCCGGGCCTTGTACGATTACGCCGCCGCTGCCGGCGTCGGTAAAAGCTTCAAACCGGCCGATTTGCTCACCGTGCTCGGCTTGCCGTGGTGCCGGCAAGGTTGGTTGCCGCGCTGGTTGCGGCAGGCCTTGTTGGCGCAAATGAGCGCCGAAGACCGACGCTTGGCGCAGGACTTTTTCCGCACCTTGTTCGACCGCAAAAAACGCCCCGGCCACGTGGTGCAACTGCACTTGCATAAGCCGCCGGCGGTCTGGCGGTTGTGGCTGCAGTTCTGGGCAAGCCGCGGCGGTTACCGCAGCCCGTGGCGCGACGGCGTCTATGCCGAAATCCTGCTGCTGCCGCGCTGGCAGTGGCTGCAAAAAATGCTGCCGCGCCGGCTGTTGACCGCCTTGCCGGAATGGCTGCTCGGCGCCTGGCCGCAGCGCTTGGCGCTGCTGGCCTTGGCGGCGATATACGCCGGTATGGTGGCCGGCGGTTGGGATCTCTACGGCCGCGCCTGGTGGGGCCGGCAGCAGCTGGCCGCGCACCAGGCTGAGAATGCCGATCAGCTGGTCACCATCGTCCACCATTCTTCCGCATTGGCCGCTGCCGAGGCCTTGGGCTACGGCCTGGCGGCGATGGGTTATAAAGTTGCCAAAATCGCCGACGACAGCGTAACCGAAAGCCGTCTCGACGCCCCGGCGCCGCGGCAAACCGAGTTGCGCGACGTGGTTCAACAGATGACTTGGGGCGGCGAATTTCCGTTCGGTGCGGAAACCGCACAAGCCGCCGTTTATCTGGCGGCGCTGCCGCAAACAGGCCAACTATTCCGCGATCCGCGCCCGCAAAACCGGGCCGCCACGGCTTATCCGGCGCAGCTGGATTGGCAGCCCGCGCCTAGCGAAATCCAACTCAAGCGCCCGGACCCGAACATAGACCGGTCGGTCGAGCCGATTCTGCCGAACCTGGTGCCTATCCCGGCCGGTCAATTTACGATGGGTTCGCCGGATAGCGAACCCGGCAGAGACGCAGACGAAGGCCCGCAGCACGAGGTCAAGCTCGCCGCCTTCCAATTGGCCGAAGCCGAACTGACCTTCAATGAGTGGGAGCGCTGTGTGCAAGCCAAGGCTTGCCGGCAGGTCGAAGACCACGGCTGGGGCAGCGGCAACCGCCCGGTCATCAACGTCAATTGGGACGATGCGCAAAGCTACATCGCTTGGCTGAATAAACGTTTGAACTTAAGCGGCGACGCCGCCTACCGCCTGCCCAGCGAGGCGGAATGGGAATACGCGGCCCGGGCCGGCAGCCAAACCGCGTACTATTGGGGCAATGCCAAACAGTGCGATTACGCCAACGGCGCCGATCAAAGCTTGAAAAAGGATAAAGATTGGTCCTACGGCGACAGCTGGACCTACGCCGATTGCGCGGACGGTTACGCCTACACTGCACCGGTTAAAAGCTTTAAAGCCAATAACTTCAAACTGTACGATATGTCCGGCAATGTCTGGGAATGGGTACAGGATTGTTACCACGATAATTATCAAGGCGCGCCAGCCGACGGTCGCGCCTGGGAAAAGAACAAGTGCGAAACGCGGGCGCTGCGCGGCGGCTCGTGGTTCATCAAACCGTCGATCCTGCGTTCCGCCAACCGCGACGGGTTCCGGCCCGTTGCTGCGCTCGACTTCACCGGTTTTCGGCTCGCCAGGACCCGTTAAACTGTTTACTCTGGGCTTTTTCCCTTTTCCGAATTGGAGGTAAGCGATGACCAACAAAGCGTATGCGGCAAATACCACCCCGGTCGCGGTGCACGACTGCCATCAACTGCTGGCCTGGATCATCCCGCAGCTGGATCAATACCCGCGCGCCCGCCGCTTTACTTTGGGCGAGAAATTGGAAGTGCTGTTGATGGAGGTGCGGCTACGGCGGGAACCGGGCCAATGAGGCGAATGATCCGTATTCGCTCCGCTTGCGGTCATCCGCTACTTGCCGGCAAATTCACCGCCGCCGGCGCATTTTTTTGCGCGGCCTTGCTGGCGGCGCTGCCGGTCGGGGCCGACAAGTTGCCACAAACTTTGCCGGCCGCCGATGCCGGCCAACCGCCGGAAAAATCCGCCGAAATGCCCAAGTGTGTTAATCAGGCCGATGCCGGGCCGGAGATGGTGTTGATCGCCGGTGGAACTTTTGACATGGGTTCACCTAACGACGAAGCCGGGCACTATAGCGACGAAACCCGGCATTCGGTAACAATCAAAATTCCGTACGCAATCGGCCGCTGTGAAGTGACGGTCGGCGAATTCAAGCGCTTCGTCGCAGCGACGGGTTACCCGACTAGTGCCGAGAAGGGTGAAGGCTGCTACCGCTGGAATGTCGCCGCCAACAAGGCGAAACAGGACAAGAATTTGAACTGGCGCAATCCGGGCTTTAAACCTTACGACGACAGTCATCCGGTGGTGTGCGTCAGTTGGGACGACGCTCAGGCATATATCCAGTGGTTGAATACCGATTTGGGCCTGCCGGCCGGCACCTACCGCCTGCCCAGCGAAGCGGAATGGGAATACGCGGCGCGGGCCGGCACGCAAACCGCGTATTTTTGGGGCGCTGCCGAGCCATGCGGTTTTGCCAACGGCGCGGATCAAACCGCCAAACAAACCGATAGCGAGTTCATCGGCAAAAACTGGACGTTTGCCGCTTGCAGCGACGGCTACGCGTTTACCGCGCCGGTTGGCCGTTTCCAGCCCAATGGGTTCGGTCTGTACGATACGGCCGGCAACGCTTGGGAATGGGTACAGGATTGTTACCACGACGATTACCAAGGCGGAGACAGCGACGGTCGCGCGAAGCCGGAGGACCAGTGCGAAAAGCGGGCGCTGCGCGGCGGCTCGTGGAGCGACGAACCGTCGTACCTGCGTTCCGCCATCCGCTACTGGTTCCGGCCCGATGTAGCGGACATCAACACCGGTTTTCGGCTCGCCAGGACTCTATAAACCTTTTTGCTTTTTTCTTTTTCCCTTTTCCCATCCCCGAATAGCCAACCGGCGTTTAACTTTGGCCGCAACGCTATTGGCCCCGGCATTCCCGCAGCCAACCACCGTCGTTCCGGCAGGGATTCGCTTACGCGCTCTACGGGTGCCGGAGTCCAGGTTACATGGATGTGAACGGCGTTGACTGTGAAATGGAGCCGTCCATGGCGTCTGGACCCCGGCATTCCCTGCCGGGGTGACGGAGGATCGGGCGTGTTTTTCGGTTGCGTTGCGGTGAGTGGTGGTGGGGGTGCAAAGTGCGTAAAACCAGAATCACCGTTCCTCGCCAGCCCGTAGCCTACCACCGTCATTCCGGCAGGGATTGCCGGAATCCAGGCCACATGGATGTGAACGGCGTTGACTGTGAAATGGAGCCTTTCATGGCTTCTGGACCCCGGCACCCGTAGGGCGCGTAAGCGAATCCCTGTCGCGGTTACGGAGGTTCTGGATTGGATTGCGGCGACTACCGGGGTGACGAAGGTGGAGCATTGAAATCAGATTATTACTGGCGGCGAGCGCGCAGGTAATCCAGTACCCGGGCGTCTCGCCATTGGCTGTCGGTATGGCAGCCGGCGTTGCGGGCGCGGCGGCAGGCGGTGATGGCTTCTTGGCGCGGGTCGGCGGTCCAAGCTTGCAGGTCGGCAGGGGCTTTAGACAGCACGGCCCGGGCAATGTCCGCGGGCGGCGGCGGGCCGCTCTCCAACCAAGCTTCGGCTTGGCGAAATTCGTCGCGGCACATCAAGGCGATCATGTAGTCGCAGGCCGATTGCAGGCCGGGTTTGAGCCGGCCGGGGCTGACCGAAACGATAGGCAGCAGCGGTGCCAAGCTGGGCAGCAGATGGTTGGCGTACAACGCGGCGCCCCAGTAAGATTGTGCGGTTTGCCGAAAGTGGGCCAAGTCGCGCACGTCCAGCAGTCCGCTATCGGCCATGGGCAGAATTTCCACCTTGGGTTTGGCGAGGTCTACGGTGTCGTTAGCCACGTCTACATACAGGCTGCCGAATTGCAGCGCGTTCTGGAAATATTGCTCGCGCAGCACGCCCCACACCGTGCGCACGATGCCGCCGTTAGCGGCGAAGTCGCGCAAGGCCAAATCGGTTGCGGTTTGTGCCTGTGGCAGGCGTTGCGTCAATAAGGCAAACGCTTCGCGGGTAATTTCTTCGCAGCGGCCGTAGGGGTAAGGTTTGCCGGTGGCGGGCGGCAGTTTGGCCGCCAGTTTCCGGTCTACGTCGGCGCGTAAGGCTAGAAAATAGCCGGTCAATTCGTTGATGCGGCCGGTCAGATGCGTTTCGGTTAAGGCCTGCTGGCGGGCGTCGGCCGGGGCGATTTGCTGCGGGAGTAGGGGGAGCATGGCTGGATTGGACTTGATTCCGGTTCATTATAGGTCAGCGCGGCAGATGCGCTAGGGTGCAGGTTACGACTAGCGCACCAACGCTAGCGTGGTTTGGGCGGGTATGAGTATCTTTTTCATGGCTAGTGGTGGTCCCGAAAATTGAACAACCGCTTGAGTGAAAGACCAGCTAGTTTAAAAAATCCGCAACGACATAGATGGGGCGGATAGTGTCTCAAAACCGGGAAAAACATTTTCACCGGCCTTCAAAGTCAAAATAGCAGGCTGGAGATAAAACTCCGGCGCAATTACACCGGAAGTTCGAAGTTCATCGAGACCGAATCTTCGATTGGAAAAAGCCATTGAACGCGTCGGCGCCGGATGTTTGGCAAGCCTGTGAAATCGACGCGCCGCGGTTGGATCGGCTTTTGCTATGCCGGTTATAGCGATTTAGGGCTGCTTGGCCGCGTTGGGTGGCGTCAGGATGGTGTTGCGCGGCGGTGAGGTGTCGTCACTTTCCGGATAATCTTGGGTGAAGTGCAAGCCGCGGCTTTCTTTGCGTTGCTGAGCGCTACGAATGATGAGTTCGGCGACGATGACCAGATTGCGTAATTCCAACAAATCGCTGCTGATTCTGAATTGGCCGTAATATTCGCTGATCTCCTCTTTGAGCAGCACCAGTCGGTTCATTGCGCGTTCCAGACGCTTGTTGGTCCGAACGATGCCGACGTAATCCCACATGAAGCGGCGCAGTTCGTCCCAGTTATGCGAGATGACGACTTCCTCGTCCGAGTCGCTGACCTGCGACTCGTCCCAAGCCGGCAGCGCGGGCGGTTCGGCAATGTCTTTGAAGCAGCGTCTGATGTCTTGCGCGGCTTGTTCGGCAAATACCAAGCATTCCAACAACGAATTGCTGGCCATGCGGTTGGCACCGTGCAAGCCGGTGCAGGCGACTTCGCCGATGGCGTACAAGCCGGGAATGTCGGTGCGGGCGTTGCGGTCGGTAACCACCCCGCCGCAGGTATAATGCGCCGCGGGGACCACCGGTATCGCTTGTTGGCTGATGTCTATATCCAGCTCCAAACATTGCATGTAAATGGTCGGGAAGTGTTTTTGGATGAATTCGCGCGTCTTGTGACTGATGTCCAAATAGACGCAATCCAGACCGTGTCGTTTGATTTCGTTATCGATGGCGCGGGCCACAATGTCGCGCGGCGCCAGTTCCATGCGCTCGTCGTAGTGGCGCATAAAGCGTTCGCCGTCCGGCAGAATCAGGTGTCCGCCTTCGCCGCGCACCGCTTCGCTGATCAAAAACGAACGGGCGGACGGGTGATATAAGCAGGTGGGATGAAATTGCATGAATTCCATATTGCCTACCCGGCAGCCCGCGCGCCATGCCAAGGCGATGCCGTCTCCGCTCGAGGTATGCGGATTGGTGGAATACAAATACACCTTGTTGGCGCCGCCGGTAGCCAGCACTACGATTTTGGCGGCGAAGGTTTTGATTTGTCCCAGGCGGTTATCCAGCACGTAGGCGCCTAACACCCGCTGCGGGGCAGCATTCAGTTTGTGCGCGGTGATTAATTCCACGACGTTGTGGTGCTCCAACAGGTGAATGTTGGGATGCTGCCGGGCGCGTTCGATCAGAGATAAAGACACGGCCTTGCCGGTGGCATCGTCGGTATGCACGATGCGCCGGTGAGAATGACCGCCTTCGCGGTTCAAATGCAGTTCTTTAATGCCGCTTTTGGTCTTGCGTTCGGTAAAATTGACGCCGTTCGCGCGTAGCCATTCTATGCTTTCACGGCCCTTGGAAACGGTAAGCGTTACAATGTCAGGGTCGCACAGGCCGGCGCCGGCTATTAATGTGTCTTCGATGTGAGATTCTATGGAATCGCGTTGATCGTCGAAAACCGCCGAGATGCCGCCTTGCGCGTAAAAGGTGCTGCATTCGGTCAGCGCGAACTTGGCCAATACGGCGACCCGGTATTGATCCGCTAAATGCAAGGCAAGGCTTAATCCGGCGCCGCCGCTGCCGGCAATCAGGATGTCGTAGTGAAGGGTTGAACGAGTGGTCAATGTCGTTTGCGGGCAAGATTGAAAGGTTTGTTACAAATCTGTAAAAATCATATCGTGTTTTAAGTGGGTGGTAATTTTTTTTGTATTACCAGAACTAATGCGGTTTAATTCTGTCCATTACAGCATCGAAATAGCTCAGTGAACGAATCATCCAGATTCTCCGAAGATTTAGACCAAGAGTTGGTAAGGCGCGTCCAGCAGGGGAATAAAGCCGCTTTTGATCAATTGGTCATAAAATATCAACATAAGATTGTGCATCTGGTGAATCGCTATGTGAAAGATCCCAGTGAGGCGCAAGACGTGGCGCAGGATACTTTTATCAAAGCGTATAAAGCCTTGGGCGATTTTCGCGGCGATAGTGCCTTTTATACCTGGCTTTATCGCATCGCCATCAATACGGCGAAGAATTATTTGCTATCTCGTTCCCGGCGTTATACCGATTACGAGATAGAGGTGCAGGATGCCGAACAGGTGGAAAATGCACCGCAACTAAAGGACATCGAGACCCCGGAGAGTTTGTTGATGAACGATCAAATTGTCCAGGTGATCAAATCGGCCATCGAAAAGTTACCCGAGGAAATGCGGATTGCCATTACGCTTAGGGAGTTCGAGGGTATGAGTTACGAAGAGATAGCCGAAGCGATGGATTGCCCGATAGGAACCGTTCGGTCTCGAATTTTCAGAGCCCGAGAGGCTATAGACCAAAAATTAAATCCATTGCTTGATTAGAAGGTAGTGTCATGCAAGAACACTTGAAAGAACGACTGTCTTTAATGCTGGACGATGAGTTGGACGCCGAAAGCGCTGCTTCATTGCTGGCCACGGTGAGCAGGGATAAAGACTTGCAAGCCAAGTTGCAACGTTATTCGATGATCAGTCAAGCGTTGAAAGAAAATAGTTATGCGGTGGCGGATGCCGGTTTTGCCGCTAAGGTGGCTGAACAGCTCAAATCCGAACCTGTTTACTTCTTGCCGCAAAAAAGGCTGGTTGCCTTGCCTAAAAAAGCCGCAGTGGCCGTTGCCGCCAGCGTGGCGATGGTGGTAATCGGCTGGGCGTCACTGTCGATATTGCCTTACCAATCCAACCCGTTCAATAGCGTAAGCCGGGTGGCGCAAGTCAATCTGCCTGCCGCACAAAGCAATGCGCGTTTCAAAGAGTATTTACAAGCTCATGATAACGTTTGGTACGTTAACGATGCGGTTGCTAATCCGTCCCATGCTCGCTTAGCTAGTTATCAACATCAATAAGTGCCTTAATGCGTTGGGTTTTTGCGATAATTTTTTATATCTCGGCGACTGCTGCGTTAGCCGACTCTCCGCTGGACGGACTTCATTGGCTGAAGAAAGTCAACGAAGCAATGAAGTCCCGCAACTATCATGGCACGGTCGTGTTCATGAAGAATGGTCAAATCGATACCATGAAATATCAACATTCGGTAGAAAACGGTGTCGAATTTGAACGTCTGACCTCATTGAACTCACCCTTGCGGGAAGTGACTAGAAAGTCCAGTGAAATAAAGTGCTTATATAAAGAGACCAGCCAAAAAATCGAAACCCGCCATCCATTGGACCGCTCTTTTATCGTCAATTTGCCGCAACACCCGGAAACCCTGCAAGATTTTTACCTATTAGCCGCTACCGGGCAGGAAATGGTGGCGATGCGGCCCACGCAGATTATTGCGATCTTGCCTAAAGACGAGCTGCGTTACGCCCGTAAGTTATGGGCGGACACTCAAACCGGCTTGCCTCTGAAAGTAGAGGTCTACGATTTGGACGGTATGGCCTTGGAACAAGTTTTGTTTACTGAAATGGTGTTGGACGCAGAGTCTTCTCTAGCGGAAGGCTCTGCGCAAGCCGGCGGCGAATCGAATCCTCAGCAGGTGATTGAAGCTCACAGTTTCGACTCGTCACCTTATCAAATTAAAACTTGGCCGCCGGGCTTCGAGAAAATATTTTTTATTCGCAATACCATGCAGCAATCGAAAAAAACCGTAGATCATTTGTTGATCAGCGATGGGTTTTCTACGGTTTCGGTTTATTTCGAAGCTAAAGGCGATAAAGGTATCGATGGCCTACGCTCATTGGGTCCCGTCAATTCTTACAGCCGAACCATCGACGACTTACAAATTACGGTACTCGGAGAAGTACCGGTAAAGACTGTCGAAATGCTGGGCCAAGGCGTCGAAATCCGGTAAGCGATTTCGGCTTGCCTAAGGCAGCCGATACCGGCTTATAATCCCACTCATAAAAACATAAGTATAAGAAAATTGAGGGTGTTTTTCGTGCAGGGAAAACGCCTAATTGTATTTGCTATGTTCCCGCCCACGGCGGTTTAACTCGAATTCGATCTCAACTCTAGGAATGGAGCATGCATGCTTAACAAAATTGTAAACAGCTTTTGCTTGTTTTTGTTACTCGCCAGTTCGGTATACGCGCAGTTGCCGGACTTTACCCAAATGGTCAAGAGCAACGGCGATGCCGTGGTGAATATCAGCACGACTCAAAAAACTCCGGACATGCAGGTCGACGATCCATCCGGAATGCCTCAAGACATTCCGCCGGAATTGGAAGACTTTTTCCGCCATTACTTTCAAGGTCCGGGGCGGGGTTACGTGCCTAAAGAGACCAATTCCTTAGGTTCGGGATTTGTGCTTTCTAAAGACGGTTACATTTTGACCAATCATCATGTCGTTAATAATGCCTCCGAGATCGTGGTCAAGTTAAAAGATAGGCGGGAGTTGGTCGCCAAATTGGTAGGGTCGGACGAGAGCACCGATGTTGCTTTGCTTAAAGTCGAGGCGAAAGATTTGCCCGTGGTTGAGATCGGTTCGCCGGATCAACTGCAAGTCGGCGAGTGGGTGTTGGCGATCGGTACTCCGTTCGGATTCGAACAATCGGTGACTGCCGGTATCGTCAGCGCCAAGGGTCGTAGCCTCCCGGACGGTAACTACGTGCCTTTCATTCAAACCGACGTGGCGATTAACCCCGGTAATTCCGGCGGGCCGCTATTTAACATGCAGGGCAAGGTCGTCGGTATCAACTCGCAAATCTACAGCCGTTCGGGCGGATACATGGGCTTATCCTTCGCCATACCCATTGACGTAGCCATGAGTGTCGCCGACCAAATCAAAACCAAGGGCAAAGTGTCGCGCGGTTGGCTGGGAGTGCAAATTCAGGACGTGACTCGGCAACTGGCTGAATCGTTCGGTATGGATAGGCCTCACGGCGCGTTGGTGGCTAAAGTCGTGGCGGGCGGACCGGCGGACAAGGCGGGGGTGCAAGTCGGCGACATCATTGTCGAATTCAACGATCAGACGATAGATACCTCCGGCGAATTGCCGCCTATCGTGGGCATGACTCCTGTCGATGAAAAAGCGAAGCTTAAAATTATCCGCCAGGGCGATGAAGAAGAATTAAGCGTAAAAATAGGCTTGTTGCCGGCCCAAGCCGCGCAGCTGGAGTCCGGCGCCGCTCCCGAGACTAACGTGAATCGTTTGGCGCTAGTGGTTGCGGATTTGACCGAAGAGCAGCGGCAACAATTACAGGTTGAAAAACATGGCGTTTTAGTGCAAAAAGTCGGAAAAGGAATTGCGCTCGATGCAGGGATACAACCCGGGGACGTGATTCTTCGGGTACAAAATACTCCGGTGAAAGATGCGGCGGATTTCAATAAAATAGTTGCCAAGTTGCCGGTGGAAAAATCCATAGCGATGTTGATTCAGCGCAATGGAAGTCCGGTGTTTTTGGCATTCAAGATCGATAAGTAGGAGCTTTGTTGTTATGGCTAACGCAACTAGCATCACTCAACTGATCGGGAATACTCCGTTAGTCAAGTTACAAAAAATCCCCGTCGAAAATTCGGCGAGCATACTGTTAAAAATGGAATCCCGAAATCCGGGCGGTTCCGTGAAAGACCGTATAGGCCTCGCAATGATACAGGCCGCCGAGCGCATGGGCGCGTTAAGGGTCGGTGGGACAATCGTCGAGCCAACCTCCGGAAATACCGGGATTGCGTTGGCGATGGTGGCGGCGGCTAGAGGTTATCGCTGTATTTTGGTCATGCCGGACACCATGTCGGTGGAACGCAGGCATTTATTGGTGTTATACGGTGCGCAAATCGTGTTGACCCCGGGCTCGGAAGGAATGAAAGGCGCTGTCAGAAAAGCGCAGGAAATCGCGTCCGATACCGGTGCTTATATGCCGCAACAATTCGAAAATCCGGCAAATCCCGAAGTTCATCGGCAAACCACTGCGCAAGAAATATGGTCCGGAACCGATGGGGCGATTGATGCCTTTGTGTGCGGAGTTGGTACCGGGGGAACTATTTCCGGAGTGGCGGACGTGATTAAAAATCGCAACCCGAATTTTAAAGCGATTGCGGTAGAACCCGCCGAGTCGCCGGTGATCTCCGGCGGGGAGCATTCAGCGCATAAGATACAGGGCATAGGTGCAGGATTTATCCCGAAAAACTTGGACCTCGATTTGTTGGACGGGGTCGAGCTGGTCAGTACCGAGCAAGCGTTTGCCATGCGTAAGCGTTTGATCGAAGAAGAAGGCATTATGGTCGGCATCTCATCCGGCGCCAGCGTTTGCGCGGCTTTACGTGTTGCCGAGCGACTAGGGGCAGGGAAGGTGGTGGTAACCATGGTTCACGATACCGGTGAACGTTATTTGAGCATGGGGGCATAGTTCCATAGCTTTTGCTGCGGACCCATCATGACCACTTCCCGATTACCCGTGCGCCCGGCCGGCTTAGGCTATTTAATCAACCGGATACAAACGCTGTTTGTCAGCCTGTTGCGGATTTGGACCATCCCTATCGTGCTGATGTTAAGCCTGGCGTCCGGATTCACAACCTATTACGGCCTGTCGCATTTCATTACGCCTTGGATTGCCTTGATCATTACCGTGGCGATCCAATCCATCATTGTAATTTGCTCGCTGGAGATGGCCGGCATTCATTGGGCGGCAAACAGAACGCGATACTTTAGCGTCTTGGGATCTTTGTTGATTGCCATAACGGCTTCCATTACCTTTTCATATTTCAAATTCTACGAAATTTCCGAACGCGAAACCTTGCATATAGAGCGGGTGCAGCGTATTCGCCAGGATATCAAAGCCTATATCGACGCGGTCTTGACTCGAAAAGGCGAGCTACTACAGCAGCAAAAACATGTCTTGGATCGCGCTTCGAATAATGCGAGTAAAGCTTATTTCGGCACTCTGGATCAAATCGGTCCAGGTTTTAAAAACCAAGTGGGCGAAGGGCCTTTCTGGCGGCATTACAATCAAATCTATCAAGAAAAGAAACAGGCATTTCAAGCCCAGGAACAGGCATTTTTGGCATTGGACGGCAAAATTCATGCCGTGCAAGCGAGCCTGGCCGAATTGGATAGGCCAAGTGTGCAGCAGCAAGTTTACGAGGCTGTGCTGAAAAATTTTCAGGACATACAATTTGCCGTCAACCAATTATCCAGCAGTGCCGGTCTGCAATTCCCGGACGCACCTATGCTAATGACGTATTCGCAATTTTCGGAGGAGGTCAAACCTTCCTTTGCGATGTGGCAGGGATTTTCTTGGTTTGCGTTTGCCTGTGCGGCTATGGTGGATTTCTTCACTGTCTTGTTGTCTTATCGGTTGGAATTTACCGCGCCGGGACCACTCACCCAACAAGAAGAAGAATTGGTGTTCGAATGTTTGCGGCAATTCAGCGAATTTCGCATCAACGAAAACGACGAGCTTGAACTGGTCATCGAAAAAACCGAATTGGAAAAAGCACGGCGTTATTCGGATTGGGCGCGCATGTTTGTCGTCGGCCTGCTGTTGAACAGAGGTTTTTTGCGTAAAGTCGATTCCAGAACGGTTGAGTTTGCCCCTAATCTTTATCCACTGATTGCCGAAAAAATGTCCGATAAAATCGCCGCATTGAAAGCGAAAGCAGCGTCCAGCGCCCCGGATAGTTCGCCATGACGCAATCCAAGGACTTGGAAGCTTGGTTTGCCGGCGATGATCTTTGGAGCATGAGTCCGGCGAACTTGGAAGAGTGGGTGGCGGGATTTGACGCCGACAGACAGTTGGTTGTCTTTAAGCTCGGTCCGTTTCAGCATTTGTTTTTACGGCCGGAGCGGTTCAACAAGCGGTTTTATCATCAGATTTATCCGTTGGTTATCGAAAGCTGGCCGTATCGTCGCCAGATCAAGCTATTCGACGATTTTTGCACGCTGAGCGTGGAATTGGACATTCGATTTCAGGCAACTTTGGCATACGCGCGGAGAAACTCCGAATTGCTGGATAATTTAAATCGGCAGATTAAGTCGATTTACGCCGGCGTAGTAGAAGATAGAATCAATTGGGAATTGTCTGCATTGGCGGATGGTTGTTGGGTGCGGGACGGATTGCTTAGGCATGAACGCAATCTTGCCTTATCCATATGCGAAATATTTACCCAGCAACAAATCCAAGCCGAAGCCGTTTGTCGTATGTCGGTTGATTTTGTCGATTTTCCCGAGGTGAAACTGGGAAAGGACAGCGTTTATCTGCATGTGTTAAAAAGGACGTTCGAGATAAACCAAGAAAAACATCAAGAGATGGATAGACAGCAGCAGCTGAATCAGCAGCAAGCGTTGGCAAGTAAACAGCAAGAATTGGAGCATCTCAAACAGCTGATGGAGATGCAACGGCTTATCCAGTTGCAAGAAGCCGAGGCGCAAATCCAATTGCTTCAAGATAAAGAGCAGCAACTCGCTCGGCAGCGTGAAGTGGAAACCCGCCTGCATGCCGAACAAGTCAGGCATGAGCAACATCTAATGGAGTTGAGTCTTGAAATAGAATTGCACGCACGTCAACAGCGCGAAGCCAGACAAAGATTGGCGGAAACTCAAGATTTGGCCAACAATTTAGAACATAAAGCTATGTTGGAAGACAAGCAAACGGCTGCGGAAATTCAGCGACAAGTGACTACTAAACGCCTTTGGGAGGAAAGCGGCGAATCGCTTCAGGGCGGAAATGCTCAAGATCAATAATAAATCGATCAGTCTTTGCTATTATTGGTTGCATTTGTTTCTCGTGCCAATGTCCTTGAAAATGCTGTTACAACTTTCGGGCTTTTTATAAAAAATGTCCGCAGTTGATGGGCGGTCGACTGTGATTGCCTTGTTGCGGCAGTATTCTTATAGGTTTCTTGGCCACTTTGATGGTTATTTCGGTAATTCTTAACGCAGTCATCAAACTTTCATTTCAAATTACCAGCATAGACATCCGCCGGAAAGCAGTCGTGCGGTGTGGCAAGCTTAATTAGAGCACGTTAAAGTAGAAAACCATAATAGTCTAATGCACCTATTGCGGTTTATCCGAATGGGCCGGTGCGATAAAATGAACGGTCGAGTATTTTGATCAACTTGTAATACCAATATGCAGGCATCTTCACAGCCCGTTAAGGTAAGCTGTTTGACGAAGAGAAGCCTCCCAAAATGCGGGTTTTATGTTCGGAATCAGGATCTTGTCTTCCGGGCAAATGGGATGACGGCTTCAAAAAGTCGGCATTGTTAAAACAACGGCTTAGTTCTTGAAAACTAAGTAAACAAAATTATTAAAGAAGAAATCATGAATCCGGCTATGGAGACTGGTGCCAACCAAGAGTATAACCTGTACGATTATTGGTACATTTTGCACGCCAAACGAAAAGTGATTTACCTTTTGATTGTCAGTGCAGTATTGATTGCAACTGTCACAAGTTTGTTGCTTCCTTCGCTTTACGAAGCTCGGGCGGTTTTTTTCGTACCGGCGCGGTCCGATATATTAACTTTATACTCTTCTCAAGATACTCGACAAGTCAGTCGTTCGCCGCTATTGCCGGAATCTCGAGGTGAAGCGCAAATTATCTATTTGGGATTATTAGATAGTGATTATTTACGTGAACGAATCCATGCCATGTTTCCTCAAAAGTCCGTATCCCAAATCAAGCGTAATGTCGATTTTCGCAGCGGAACGAATTTTCAAATTAAAATCCACGTCCGCGATTCCGATCCTAAGCTGGCTATGGATATTGCAAACGCTTATGTTTCTTTATTTAACGAAACTTTAAACGGCTATTCGTTAAAGCTTACGACTGAAAATAAATCGGCCATAGAGAAGGAGTTGGAAGAAACTCAGAAAAAACTCCACGACGCTAAAAGAAGGCTTATAGAATATAAAGCGGAAAATAGAATTGCCATGGAAGACGAAGAATTGAAAAATTTAACGTTGCAACGTGCTCAACATTTAAAGTCCATAGAAGATACTGCGCTGACTTTGCTGGAGATATCCAAAAAGCTGGATAGCTTAAGAAAGCAATATGCAAAAGAAGTTATGGCGTTTTCCAAGTCTTCGGTAGCCTTATCCAATCCTCTCATATCCAATCTTAAACAGCAGATATCTGATTTGGAAGCGCAAATCGCTAGCGCGAAAATTGAGTATAAAGGGCCTCATCCGGAGGTTGAAAAACTGCAAATTCAATACGACCATAAAATAGAGGATTATTTATTGGAGTTACAGCGTATCGAAGATAGCAAAATAAAATCGCCTAATACTCTAATAGAGAACTTGCGTCAAGAAATCGTTCATCTGGAAATAGAGCAAGATAGTTTGTTAGTCAGGAAAACAGGGATCGAAGAGAGAATTAGTCAATTGGAGCAAAAAATAAGTAACGCACCTAAAATACAAATCAATATACATGAATTGAATTTGGATATCGATTTGTATCAAAAGCATCTGGAAACCCTTCAAGTAAACCTGGAAGAAACGATGGCACAGGAAAGAAGAAATATTAACAATGCCGTTGTGGTTGATGCCGCATCGTTGCCCGATCGGCCGATATTTCCCAATTTAATCTTGAATATAATCATGTCGTTCTTCCTGGCGATAATTGCCGGTATAGTTTACGCGTTTGTGCTGGATTTCGTCGATAGGATGAAATTAGATATTCGCGACGACTTGACCGCTATCGAAAACGAAAGCGTATGAAAACTTTAAGTGTTGCTTTAAGACGGCGGATCGAACAAGAAGAAATTTCATGGCTGGTACGCAATATTCAGCAGTCTGAATTTGTGATGTTAGCCGAACAATCGGCCGAGAAGCGTAGAGTTAGATTGGAGATTTTGGGAGCAATTTTATTAGGCTTTTTTATATCTGCTGTTGCAATTATTTCGAATTATTTGATCTTTGTGCGGATGTTGCATGTCAGTTTCTGAGTCCCGAAATTACAGGATCGAGGGCGGTGCTTTTCCAGGATCAACACGCCTATCCGTATTAAGAAGCGAGTTGTTGGATAGGTATCGCCTTACGGTGAGGCAAAAATGGGAAGTGCGGCTTATAAATATATTTAAGCAGCAAGCCAAAAATAATAAAGTTTTTTTTCGAAATCGCTGGTGTTTCGCAAACGACTTGTCGGCTGTAAACGGAAGGGTTTGGAGAGTGGACTCTGCGGCATTGTTGGATATAGGTTTGATTATTACGTTGGGAGTGGTTGTAGATATATTGCTATATATTGTAATATTTCTCGTAATAAGTAACTCTTGATGTAAAATGCCTAGCTCGCTGCCCGACTGATTTTTAGGATAAAATATTGTTATGTTTTTGTTTGTATGCAGCCCGTATTTCTACGAACTTAATGGTTGATTCATGAAATCCAAGATTACGAAAGCGGTAATATTAAATAAAGGTACGATTTCTTGGTTTTCCAAAGGTTCTATTCATGGAATGGAGCCTCCGAGCTTGTTAAATAAACCATTCATCGATTATCAGATAAGAGCGTTACAAAATAATGGAATATCTGATATTCATATGTTGTTGGCCGGAGACGCCGCGCATGATTTATGTCAATACGAAGGCTTGCAAATACATAGGCAAGACGATTTTATGGGAACTGCAGGGGCTCTTTTAACCTTGAAAGATGTATTAAAAGACGAGCCCTTTATTCTGTTGAACGTATCAACGTACATAGATGATGAAAAAGTCAAGGCAATCATTGATGAGTATGCGGAACTTTCCGATAGTTGCGGCGGAGTGTTTGCGGTTTACGAGAGTTTGTCGGATTTTGACTATTCAGAGACTATCAATATATCAAAAACCGGAAGTATTCTAGGAGTTTATCGCGCGCACAGGTCTCAAAACAGGCGCAGCAATAAAGGTCTGGCCGGGTTTTATCTGTTGTCGCCAAAATGTTTTAATTATATTCCGGATAATACTTTTTTTGACCTTAAAGAGCAATTGTTACCTTTTTTGATTAAAAATGGCCTGAAAATTAAAGCATTTATCGTCGACGGCGAATGTTCGGTACTTACGTCCGCCAGTTACCTCAAACTCAAATTTCGGTTGTTACGAGAAGCTCTTGAAGGCGACTATGATAAATTCGGCTTAAAAGATAAAAATACTACGACTATTCATGGTGAGGTCAAAATCGTCGGTGAAGTTGCGTTTGGGGATTTTTGCGATATTCGACAAGGCGTCACCTTGATCGGTCCTGCTTTATTCGGAGACCACTGCATCGTAGATGAGGGAGCGACGATAGTCGGGCCGGTCGTCATCGGCCACAATTGCCGGATCGGCGCCAATGCCTGGCTACAAAGCAGCGTGCTGCACGACGGTGTAGTGTTAGGCGAATATACTCAAGTGCGAAACAGCCTGTTAGGCGAGGGACATCAAGTTGCCGCGGCCGATTCGCGTAACTGCGTCGACGCGTTGATCGACGCTGTTGAAATGCGTCGCAACGACGGCTTCGTAAACCACGAAATGCCGCAACTCATGGAGCATTACGATACCCTGTCCTGTGCATATTCGGTTGCAAAATATCAAATCAAAAAGCGCGTGTTTGACGTGATGCTTGCTTCATCTGTCATTCTATTGACTTTGCCGATTTGGTTGTTGGTGGCGATTGCGATTCGCTTAGAATCCAAAGGCCCTATCTTCTATCTACAAAAACGTTGCGGCATCCACGGTAAAGAATTTCCGATGATCAAGTTTCGCACCATGCAGCCTAATGCGCATCAGCTGCAGGATGGCTTGAGAGAGAAGCTCAACGAGGCGGACGGTCCCGTTTTTAAAATGACTAACGATCCCAGATTAACCAAGGTCGGTAGATTTCTCAGAAAGACCAGTATCGACGAACTTCCGCAATTGATTAACGTTCTACTCGGACATATGAGTTGCGTCGGGCCTAGGCCGTTAGCGATCAAGGAAATGGTTTACAACCCTCACTGGCGTGACTTGCGTTTGATGGTTAAGCCCGGACTCACCGGCTTGTGGCAAGTTTCTTCGCGAGACGATCCAAGATTTCACGCTTGGATAGAAAAGGATATCGATTACGTCAGAAATCAATCGCTTAGGCGGGACATCCGTATTTTGTTCGGAACGATTAAATCGGCTTTACAAGGCGTTTAATTGAATTTGAAAATGTTGATTCGAAAGCGAGATTCCGAGTTGCATCGTTTAGCTGTTAAGTTACTGAATTTTAGTCCGATATTCATTGCGATATTGATAACGGGATGTTCGATTAGTACTCCGGAGATTCAAAGTATTCCTGAGAGTGAATTATTGGCTGTCGATGCCAAGGATTATGCCTTGGATTACGGCGACGAACTGGAAATTAGAATTTATCCGCAAGAGAATTTAACCCGAAAAGTTCGTATCCCGGCGTCTAAAATCATCTATTTTCCGATGGCCGGTGAAATCGATGTCAGCGATAAAGGAGTAAACGAGGTTAGGCGGGTGTTAACCGAAAAATTAAGTCATTATTTAGTCAATCCGCAAGTGAGCGTCGATTTACTTTCGCAACGCAGTAAGAATATCTATGTGCTGGGTGAAGTAACTCAGGCCGGGGCGATTCCCTACGATTCGGCGGTACGTGCGGTGGATGCGGTGACAAGGGCTGGCGGCTTTACATTAAACGCATCCGAGGATAGCGTGGTTTTGATTAGGAATAATCAAAACCAATCGCGCATGAAGGTATTGGATTTAAAAAATATTATCAACGGCGAAGGCGGTATCGATAATGCGGTGCTAAAACCGGGAGATATAGTCTATGTGCCTCGCAGTTTCGTTGCCGATCTCGATAGATTTTTCGAACATGTCCAAAGGGGGCTGATTACCGGATTATTGGTTGAACAAGGTATCGTTTTATACCCATCGGTGGTCGATGCCATTAAAGGCGTAACGAATTCCAGCTCGACAGTTGTCGTTTCACCAAAATAGGACGGACATATTGAATTCAGAAATTAATTTGCCTAAGGTATCGCTATTAGATGATTTGGATACGATTGGGCAATTCAAAGCCGAGTGGGAGCTTTTATGGCAACAGGCAAGCCATAGCACTTTATTCAATAGCGTGGAGTGGTTTCTTACTTGGGCTAAGAGTTTCGCACCGCCGCTGGCGCAAACGCCGTTACATTTCACACGCGCTTATGAGGTTGTTCCGTTTAACCATGCGCAATGGCATCCGCATGTCGTGGTGGTGCGCGATCAGGGCCGTTGCGTCGGAATATTGCCGTTGTTGAGTTTTAAAGGCGTTTGGCGTCGTTGCCCGGCGCGTATCTTGTTGTCTCCCGTCAACAGCCAAGCATGGCGTAGCGGATTTTTGCTTGCCGATGGAGCCGATTGGGCTTATCAAGCTGCATTAGAGTTTTTGCAAGCTAAAGCCGATTGGGACGTATTGTTGCTCGATGGCCTGGAGCGGGAGTTAGGTGTAGAAACCTCTGTACGCTGCAGCGCCGTCAAGCAAAAGTTGTTGGTGGCCAAGCAAGATTTTCCGTGGCGAAACCGTTTCATCCGCCTGTCCGGCGATTGGGAAGAGTATTTGTCGTCCAAAGGTAAACACTTTCGCAAAGGTTTACGTCAGCAGGAAGGTTATCTGGCGCAACTTGGCGAGATCACTGTTGAACGTCATACTTCGGAGCTATCCGGAGACGCGGGTTTGCAAGCTTTTTTCGAGATAGATACGGAGAGCTGGAAAGCCGAGGATGGGGAGAGCGTAGCCGCTACCGCGGAGTTGTCTCAATTTTATACCCGTCTCTATCATGGCCTCGCAGTGAGCGGGCGATGTGAAATCTGGCTGTTGCGTATAGCCGGTGAGCCGGCATCCGCGGTGTTCTGTATTGCCGACAAAAACATCTTCTATGCCTATAAAACTTCGTTCAAACAAAAGTTTTCGTCGGCTCGTTTGTCGCCGGGTCTAATCTTGTTGACCCATTTGATCAAACAGGGATACAGCGCTGGCTATCAGGAAATCGACTTTTTGAGCGACGTGCCTACCGCCCAACGGTTGGCGCCGACTTGGCACGAGTACGACCGTATCGGTATTTACGCAAATCATTGGTACGGGCGTTGGCTTTTTACGCTCGATACTGTACTGCAAACGGTCAAGCCGTTCATCGGCCGGCTCAGGTCAAGTCTTAAGTCTATTTCGCCGCAATCAGTTCAAACGGTAACCGATTAGTCACAATCATTCAGCTTTTCGGCTGTAACCTCACCGATCAAACCGAAACTATCAGAGCATTCAAGCATGAGTAATAAAGTTGCGCGCAAATTTATTTGGATTACCAGTAAACTGGTTGGCCGGTTGCGGCGTTTGCAAACCCGGCTGTTTCAGACAGACGAGCTGGAACAATTACTCGCGGAAATTCCCAGAGCGTTGAGTTCCAACGATTTATCGGGAAAAGTCGTGGTGATCACGGGTTCCTCTCACGGCGTGGGCCAGGTGTTGGCCGCGGCGTTTGCCCAGGCCGGCGCATCGGTGGTTGTCAACGGCAGAAACGCAAGCGAAGTACGGCAAGTCGTGCAAAATATTCAAGCGGCGGGCGGGCGGGCGGAAGGTATAGCCGTCGACATCGCAAGCGAAAGCGGCGCGGCCGAATTGATCAAAGAGTCGGTCGCGCGCATGGGCCGAGTGGATATTTTGATCAACAATGCCGCGATACTTGGACCGGCCGGACAAGGTTTCCACCAGCTGGCTCCCCGGGATTGGTCACGGGTGATCGAAGTCAATCTTAACGGCGCATTTTACTGTGCGCGAGAAGCGGCTATATGGATGGCCGATCATGCGGTGGCCGGGCGTATCATCAATGTGTCGACCGGCGCCGCGCGCATGCCGGCCGAGGGGATAGGCGGGTATTCGGTCAGCAAATGCGCATTGGAAATGATGACGCGGGTGATGGCCCTGGAAGCTGCTAAGTCCGGATTGACGGTGGTCGCGGTCGAGCTTGGTTCCTTGCGTACACCGATGACCAAAGCCTATTTCAATTGGGAAGAGCACCAACTGTTGCCGCCTCCCGAAGCGGTTGTGCCGTTTTTCTTGCACGTTGCGACTGCAGCGGGAGACGCGTTACACGGCAGAATTTTGGCGGCCTGGCGCTATTTGCGCGATCCGCATGGCGAAACCTTGCTGAACGGTCCGCTAGCGGAGTTGGATAAGTTTACGTTTAATCCGGTTTATCGCGACGGTGTTGCCTTAAACCGTTTCGATCCGCAAATAGCCGCTTTGGATAGAGCGGAGAATCCTTTCGGAATGCCGGCAAAAGTCCGCGAGCTATTGCAGGACGCTGGGCAGCGTTTCGATTTTTCGCGCTACCCCGATGAAAATTATCCTTCTCTGCGCACGGCTTTAAGCCAAAAACTGAAACTACCCGAGGATTATTTTACCTTCGGTAATGGTTCGTCCGAATTGGTCGACCGCATTTTGCGAACCTTCGCGTTGCCGGGCGAAGAAGTGTTGTCCAACGACCCTACCTGGTTTATGTTTGACCGGCTGTGCCAAGCCATGGGTATCGTCAATCGCAAAGTGCCGTTTGTAGAAACCGCCGAGGGTTTCGACCACAACTTGCAACAAATGGCGCGCGAGATTCGTTACAACACCCGACTTATCTATTTGATCAACCCCAGCAATCCGCTGGGTGTCGGAATTCGCGCCGAAGCATTCGCGGAATTCTTGCAACAGGTGCCGGCACACATTCCGGTCGTAGTCGACGAAGCCTATCTGGAATACAGTAGCAATCCCGGCACGTTGCGCAGCCATGAAATCGTCGAGCGCTCCGATCGTTTAGTGCTTGGTTTACGCACCTTTTCCAAGTTTTACGGCTTGGCCGGATTACGTATCGGCTATGCGTTCGGCCGGCGCGAGGTGATGCGTTTGTTCGAACGCCTGGAACCCTTGTTTTGCTTGACGCCGTTAGCGGAAGCCGCGGCGGTGGCCGCTCTGCAAGATGCCGAGCATGCGCAACGGACCTTGAACAACGCCGACACCGAGCGCCGGCGGATTCAAGCGCGCTTGGCCGAATCCGGCCTGCGCAGCATGCCCGGGGAAATGAACGTGATGATCGTGGAATGTCCCGTGCCGCCGGAACGGGTCTACCAGGCCTACGATGCGGCCGGCATTTTGATGCCGCGCGGCGTTTGGCAGGAAAAATTCATCATTTTCCCGATTTTCCGGCCGGAGCAAAACGATAGAAACTTGGATATTTTGTTGAACGCTTGAAGGATCGGTCCGTTATGACCAAACTGTCGGTTGGGGATTTTCAGGTCGAAGAGATCAATAACCCCGAATCTCTGCTGGCGCTAAGCGACGAGTGGCGTCAGTTGTTGCAGCGTAGTGCCGTCGATTTAATGTTTTTGACGCCGGAATGGTTGCAAGGTTGCTGGCGGCATTTTTGCTCCGAGTCCTTGCGCCGGTTTGTGCCGGAACTGTTGGCGATTACCGTGCGCGACCCGCAAGGCGAATTGCAAGCATTGGCACCGTTCAAAATTACCGCGCACGATTTTTTCGGTTATCGGCTCAGAGTCGTTTCGTTTTGGGGGGAAGACGCTTCCGATTACAACGATATTCTGCTCAGCCGCGCCGTGTCGCGCGCCAAGGTCACAGCGGCCATCCTCGCTTATTTGCAGCAACAGGCGGCCAGATGGGAGGTTTTGGATTTACGCAATCTTTACGCGGAATCGGACACTTTGACACTGGTTGCCGAGCAATCGAAACGGTTGCAGTGGTTTAACAAAACTGCCGAGGAAAGTTATTGCCGGTTTATTCCGATGCGCGGTGGGTGGGACGATTACTTTGCCGAGTGCTGCAGTGCTCAGGGGCGACGCGATCACCGGAAGGAATGGCGGCGTTTGGAAGCCGTCGCGCCGGTCGAAGTACAACTAGCGGGCGGCGGCGAAGGACTGCACGACTTGCTGGAAACGTTGGCCGATATCGAAAGCCGGCATCCGGGCATCGATAACGCCAGGCCCGGCTTCCTGCGCACCTTTCCGTTTCGTGCCTTCCTGGAAGAGTTTCTGGAAAATCCTGTATCTTCGCAGTGGCTGCGGGTAGTGCTGATGCGTTGCGGCGATGTACCGGTCGCTTATTACCTAACCTTTTTGTATCAAGGCCGCTATTACGCCTATTTGACGTCCTACCGCGACGATTATCGCCGCTACGGAGTAGGGCGCTTGACCTTCATCCGCATGTTGCAACTGTTTTGGGATAGCGGGGCAAGCGAAATCGATCTTTTGCGTGGGGAAGAAGGCTATAAAGCCAACTGGGCTAAGCAAGGGCGGCAGAGTATGCGACTAGCGTCATACCGTAGCGATGTTTCATCGCGTATCGCCGCGTGGCTGTGGTTGAAGCTGTTGCCGGGTATGGAGCGTGGCTTACCGCGTTTGTTTTATGCGTTTACCTTGTTGAACGAAAGCGGCTGGGGCGCAATACGCGCTTGGCTAATGCAACGGTTGGGAATTGGTCGAACGCAACCGGACAAGACGAGCGGCGGCTAACCCCACCGAGCCGGCGGGGTTAGCCTGTTGTTAGGTCAGTGCAGCCGGGTCGAGAAGAAGAAATTCAGGTTTTGTTTGTCCGGGTCCGGAACGATCGAATCGACTTTTAACAATTCGCCGCGGATTAACTGATAAAAGTGATAACCGTGCGGTAGCAATAGAGCCTCGAGGTCGCGTTCGGTGTGGGTGCCGTCTACCACTTCGCAGAAAATGTCCGGTTTATCGGTGGCCAGAATGTGTGCCATGCCGCGCAATACCGCCGGCTCGGTGCCTTCGGTGTCGAGTTTGACGAAATCGACCGGACCCATGTTGAGTCGGCTACTCAGTTCGTCCAGTGTAAATGCCGGAACAGTACGCGCAACTACCGGGATGTCGAGAATTTTGGCTTCGTCGGGTAAGCTGGCGCGGGTGGAAGCGTCGCATTCGGTCGGCGGAATATAAAGGGTGATGTCGCCGCAATAATCGGTAATTGCGTACGGATAAATTTCAGCCCGGGTTTGGTTTAACGCAACATTGCGTTCCAGCGTTTGAAAGACCTCGGGGGCGGGTTCGAACGCGAACAGTTTGGCGTTGGGGGCGGCTTGCTTAAAGCAAAACAAATACAAACCGATGTTGGCGCCGATGTCTACGATGGTTTTCGCTTGGTTGACGATGTTCCAGATCGGCGAATTCGGGTAGAAATCCATTTGCGGAATGCCGTACCAGTAAACCAATCGGGTTAAGGCGCTGGCATTGGAGCCGGCCAGTTGGAATCGATACCCCTCTTCCGGGGAGAAGGCCAAGTCGTTGGGGATAGGCAGTATGCGCCGGCATTTGCCGCTCCATGTGCCGTAATCGTGGCTAATGATATCGGGTAGGTCGTATTTGGAAGGGTGTGCCGATTTGGGAGCGGAGTATCTTAACCGCTGGCGCACGAGGGCGTTAGAACCGAACAGCGATAAGGTTTTTTTTAGTATTTGTTTTGTAATCGGTTTCATAGGCGGCTAACTGGCGAATAATAATGAATAGTGAAACGGCGAGTCATTCTAAGCACAACGATGTGCGGCGTCATCTAGGGCGTGAAAAATATCTTTTACAGATACCGTGTTATTGAAACTAATCGACGTGGCTTAGGCTTGGTGCGCGGATTCGAGTGATGAAAATCGGATTAATTACCTGGGGATTCGATACCGCCGATGGGGTCGGTCGTTGCGTCGTCGAGTCGGCTAAACGCTTGGCGGTGGAGAATCGGGTCACGGTGTTTGCGGCCACTGCCAATCATCCGGAGGTAGCCGGGGTCGAGCTGAAAGTGTTGCCGCTCAGATTGCGCGGCCGTTATCCGCGGGAAATAGAATATCTCTGTAAAATTGCCGGGTTGATCAGATCTGCCGATTGCGACATTTTGCACGCGCATATTCCGGCCTTGATTCCCGCGGATCTGCTTACCTGCCACAGTTTGCCGGCAGCCCTGCTGGAAAACCGGGATTTGCCTTGGAAAGTCAGGGTGCCGTATCAGTTGCAAAACGCCTTGTACCGTTACCATTTAGGCCGGGCTCAAGGGCGCATTGTTGCGGTGTCGGAAAAGGTCAAAAGCGAAATTGTGCAACGTTACGACTACCCCGTGCAGCGTATCAGCGCGATAGCCAATGGCGTGGATCTTGAGCGATTTTCGCCGCAAACGGTGGGCGAACACAGGCTACGGATGCGTAAGCAGTTAGCGCTGGACGACGGCCAATTCGTGTTCATGCTGGTAGGTTCCACCTTACGGTTGAAAGGCATGCATTTTGCCGCCAAGGCCTTGCAGCGTTTACCCGAACGGGCAGTGTTATTGGTGGTTGGGCACGGTAACCCTGCTGAAATGGCGGATGACGCTGAACTGATCGATAGCTTGCAACAAAGCGGACGTTTGCGGTTTGTCGTTCCCGATCAAGATATTGCCGCCTATTACGCCGCAGCGGACGCCTTGATGGCGCCCAGTCAATACGAATCGTTCGGTTTGGTGGTATTGGAAGCCATGGCCTGCGGATTGCCGGTAATCACCGCGTCCACGGTAGGTCTGGCTATCGAGGCAATAGCCGACGGGGTGTCGGGTTTAGTGGTTACCGATCCGGGCGATATAGACGGCCTGGTCGCTAAAGCGAGCTATTTGCTTAGCGATACTACGGTTTCGCGAGCGATAGGTGCTGAGGCCCGTGTGGTCGCCGAACGTTATTCCTGGGAGCGGCACGTCGAGAAAACTCAAGCCTTGTATCGGCAAATTTTGCGTAGCCGCGATTTGTCGAATGCCTCAACGGCCTAAATTTGTTACGGAAAAAACGGTAAAAATAGCGATGACATATATGGTAGAAGTCTGCGGGCTAACCAAAAAATTCGCCCAGCAGAAGCGAATAAGAGACGTGTTTACCGGCAGTGCGCCGCAACAGGTCACGGCGATAGACAACGTGTCTTTTAGTTTGGAAGCCAAAGAAATATTCGGTTTGTTGGGGCCTAACGGTGCCGGCAAGACCACGTTGATCAACATGCTGTGCACCTTGCTGATTCCGACTTCCGGAACCGCGCGGATCAACGGCATAGACGTGCTGAAAGAACCCGGCAAAATACGCCGTTTGGTCGGATTGGTCACCAGTAACGAGCGCAGTTTTTATTGGCCCTTGACCGTACGCCAGAATCTGCATTTTTTCGCGCAGCTATACCGCTTGCCGGACAAGGAAACCTCGCCTTGGATAAACGAAATGCTGGATGCTTTGGACATTGCCCGTTTTGCCGACCGGCGCTTCGACAGTTGCTCCACCGGGGTGCGTCAACGCGTGGCGTTTGCCAGAGCGATGCTGCACCGGCCGCGGATTTTATTCATGGACGAACCGACCAAAGGCCTGGATCCCGTCGCGGCCGTCGAATTGGTGCAATTGATAGAAGATAGGATTTTGAACATGTGGGGACCGACCATCATCATCACCTCGCACAACTTGACCGAAATCGAACAATTGTGTAAGCGGGTGGCGATCATGCAGCGCGGTACGCTGTTGAAATGCGAGGAAATCGAAGCTTTGAAAAGTAGCGTCTCGAAAATCAAAAGTTACGTTCTGGAATTGGCCGGTGCGCCGGAAGCCTTTTTGCCGCAGCTCAGCGCGCTGGACGGGATCGTCAACATCAACACGGTGCGCGATGCCGCCAGCACGCGCTTCGAGATCGAAACCAACGGTCGGCCCGGTCTGGTTTCGGAGATGTTGAGAAACGTGTTGGCCAACGGTGCCGACGTCATGCATTGCAGCGAAGTGCCGGTATCGTTGCAGGATGTATTTAGCAGGGTTATTGCGTCGGCAAGACAAGGGGGATAAATGGGACGAATCGCATTGGCGTTTTTACGGCGCGACTTTTTATTGGCCGTCAGTTACCGGGGCGCTTTCATCTTGCAACAACTGGGTATCGCCTTCGGGGTGCCGGTGCTGTATTTCATCAGCCAGGTCATGGAGGGCGGCCAAGCCGATTCGCTGGCGCAATACGGCGGTAAATATTTCCCGTTTTTGCTGCTGGGCGTCGCGTTCCAAGATTTCATTACCGTGAGCCAGTCTTCGTTCACTACCAGCATCCGCGAACATCAATTCATGGGGACCTTGGAGATCGTCATGCTGTCGCCGACGCCGGTACCGTTGATTTTAATTTTCTCGTCGCTGTGGGGTTATATTTTTACCTCGTTCCGCTTTGTGATTTATTTACTGTGCGGCTTTTTGTTCGGGCTGGACTTAAGTGCCGCCAACGTGCCGGGATTTTTATTGATTCTCGTGTTGTCGGTAGCCAGCATGGCTTCGTTGGGGATTTTGATCGCGGCGGCGACCTTGATCATCAAACGCAGCGAGGGTATCAACCTGATGATGACCGGTATCAGCTTGGCCTTCGGCGGGGTGGCTTATCCGGTTACCCTGCTGCCCGATTGGCTGCAATGGGTGCCGAAAGTCATACCGTTCAGCTATGCCTTGCAAGGCATGCGTTCTTCACTGTTGACCGGCGCCGGGGTGCTGGAACTGCTACCGGCGATCAACGCCTTGGCATTGTTTTCGGTCGTGTTGCTGCCCATCGGTTTGTATGCCTTCTCGCTAGCGACCCGCTATGCGAAGATCAACGGTACCTTGGGTCAATATTGACGGGTGAAACATGGCTGGTTTCCGCAGAATTATCGGCGATTGCTTGCGCAAGTTGCATGTCGAAGACAGAGTCAAGCAATTTCTCAAGGCCAAGCAACTTTGGGATAGGTACGAAACCCCGCCGCAGCTGATAGCCTGGCCGGATGGCCAGCGTATATTGGTGTTGGCGCCGCATATGGACGACGAAGTCATAGGCTGTGGCGGTACTCTGCGCAAATGCGTGCTAGCCGGCAAACAGGTTAAGGTAGCGTTCATGACCGACGGCCGGTTCGGCGACGACCGCTTGGCCCATCTGAGCGGACAGGCTTTCCAGGATTTGCAGCAGGAATTGATCCGGACCCGCAAACGGGAAGCCTTGCGTGCCGGCGAAATTTTAGGCGTGGAACCGCCGATTTTTTTCGACGCCGTCGACGCGCAGCTGCAATCGACCGACGTCATCCGCCGGCAATTGCGCCAGGTGCTGGACGAGTTTCGGCCGGACGCGGTATTCACGCCGTTTTTTACCGAAGACCACAAAGATCACCGGCAAACCACGCAAGTGCTGCTGGATACCGTGGAAACCGGCGATTATCGATTCGACTGTTATTGTTACGAAGTCTGGACTCCGTTATTTCCAAACTGTTTGGTCGATATCAGCGACACCATGGCCTGCAAACGGGAAGCCTTGCAAGCCCATGCCAGTCAATTACAGGGTATAGATTATCAGCGGGCCATGGATGCCTTGACCCGCTATCGCGCCATGCGCATTAGCCGCGACGGCTATGCTGAAGCGTTTTTTCGCCTGCCGATGGCGGAGATGCGGGCATTTGCCGAGCGATTGGCGACTGCCGGTTAAGGGTTAGATGAAAATCCTGCATATCCATGATCGGCCGGCGGGATACGGCGGCGGCGAAGTGTATTTTGCCGAGGTTGTTGCCGGCCAATTGCAACGAGGGCATCAGGTCGCTACCTTGCATCTTCTGGCAGCGGACGCCGGCGAATCCAGCCGGCCGGGCAAGCATGTTCTACACAAGCCGCACGGTTATTTCAAAGGCCTGGCTAAACTGCCGCGGCTGCTGCAAATCGTCGAGCAGGAAGCGCCCGACGTCATTCATTTGCATTGTTTGTTTACCCCGGTCTGGTTGCGAGCCTTGCTTAGTGCGTATCCGCTGGTGCTCACCCTGCACAGTGTCGAAATGTTGTGTTTTCTATCGTCCAAGATACGGGCGGACAACCGGCAAATTTGTCGGTCCGCTATGGGGTGGCGCTGCATCGCCAGCGGTTGTTATAAACCCTTGCAATTCGGCGGCTGGCTGTACGGCCCTTATCAGGCCTGGCTGCGTTATCGGTTATTGCGCATGTTGCCGCGCTTGCACAAATTGATTGCCCCGTCCGCCAGCATGGCGGAAGAGTTGCGGTTAGTCGGCGTGCCGGCCGAGCGGATTGCGGTGGTGCCGCATTTCACCGCCTTGCCGCAGGTTGGCGTTTCAGACACTAAGCGCTCAGCCGGGCAATTATTATTCGTCGGCCGCTTTAGCTGGGAAAAAGGCGTTAGCGAATTCGTAGACATGCTAAACCGGCTGCAAACCCCGGGCTGGCAAGCCACCATGGTAGGGGAGGGACCTATGCTGGCAGAGCTTGAGCAGCGTTTGGCCGAGGCCGGATTAACCAGCCGGGTGCGATTGGCCGGTAAAGTGGCGCGCGAAGCGATGCCGCAGGTTTACCAGCAAGCGGACCTGCTGGTGGTGCCCTCTCAGGTGCCGGAAGCGTTCGGCCTGGCCGGCATCGAGGCCATGGCGGCCGGCCGGCCGGTAGTGGGTTTCGATATCGGCGGTATCCGCGATTGGCTGGCGCATGAAACCAGCGGATTTT
This sequence comes from Methylomonas sp. HYX-M1, assembly GCF_040741385.1. Lineage (NCBI taxonomy): Bacteria > Pseudomonadati > Pseudomonadota > Gammaproteobacteria > Methylococcales > Methylococcaceae > Methylomonas > Methylomonas sp. HYX-M1. Next base: position 3,338,453 of record NZ_CP160405.1, on the reverse strand, counting down.
TGGTCGAGGCCGGCGATCGGCAGGGGCTGGCGCGGCGGGTAGACCAACTGTTGCAAGACGACGCACTCAGAACCCGCATGGGCGAGGCGGCCGGACGGCGGGCTAAAGAACTGTATAGCCTGCCGGTGCATTTACAGCGCTTGCAGAGCGTCTACGAGGAAGCCGCCGGAGCCGCACGATGAGTTTACGTATCGGTATCGACGGCTTACCCTTGCAGATCCCGGGCAACCGTACCGGAGTTTATCAATATACCTGGCGCTTAGTGGACAATCTGCAGCAGATTGACCGGCAGAACGCCTATCGGCTGTTGTTCTTCAGTTGCCGCGACCGGGCGAGTCGGGAGTTGGTCGCATCTTACCGGTTTCAAGCCAATTTTGATAAAAGCCTGTTCCGCACGCCTTACCGCTTGATACACGCGCTGGGCGAATATGCACCGTCGTTGGCCGGGTTGGGCGGGCGATTCGACGTCTATCACGGGCCGGCTTTTCGCCTGTTGCCCAAGGCTTATTACAAGAAGTCGGTAGCGACCATTCACGACATCAATTTCTTGCAACATCCGGAATTGTTCCCCGATCCGCGCGGTTTGGAAAATTATCGGCGCGAGACCGCATACGCCGTGCAACATGCGGACGTATTGCTGACCGTATCCAATTTTACTCGAGACGAAGTCATGCAGGCTTACCGCATAGGCAGCGACCGCATTCGGGTGATTTATCCGGGGATAGGCGAAGAGTTTCACGATCGCCACGATGCGAGGCTACTGCAAGCGATGCAAGACCGCTTGGGCATACGCGGCCCTTATTTGTTATTCGTCGGGTTGCAGGAGCCGAAAAAAAATCTGCTTCGCTTGCTTAGAGCGTTCGCCCAGGCGAGAAGCGAGTTTGCCCGGCCGCACCGGTTGGTGCTGGCCGGCGCGCCGGGGCCCGACACAGACGCCATCCGTAAGCTGATAGCGGAACTCAAGCTGGGCGACGCTGTGTTGTTGGCCGGTCACGTGGCCCGCGCGGATTTGCCGCTGTTATACGCCGCTGCCGCGGCCTTCGTGTTTCCGTCTTTGTACGAAGGCTTCGGCATCCCGGTATTGGAAGCCATGGCCAGCGCCACGCCGGTGATTACCTCCGATGTGGCGTCGCTACCGGAAGTGTTGGGCGGCGCCGGCTATTTGGTCAATCCCTTGGCTGTCGACGAATTGGCGCAAGCCATGGTTCGCTTGTTGGCGGACAGCGAAGGCACGGCGCGACTGGTTGCCCGTGGTTTGGAAAGGGCTCGACAGTTTTCTTGGCTAAACATGGCCGAACAAACCTTGCAACTTTATCGAGACCTATGAGATGTCCACGCTAAATATCCACATGTTGTACGACTTGCCGGTCGGCGCTTACCACCATTATTGTGCCTTGTTGTGCAATGCGTTGGCAGCCCGGGGAGAGGTCGGGCAAGTCGCATTGACGGCGGTGTTTTCCGAGCGCCGGCGGGTAGATGTCGATCCGGAAGAAATGGATTTGGTCGATCCCAAAGTAGCCATGGTGATTTTAGGACCAGGCGGCGGTATTAAATTCAGCCGTTATTATCGATTCTTCTCCAATTTTGTCCGGCATTGGCTGGCGCTGAAAAATGACGGCTGCACCTTGGTGCATTTACATACCGCTACCGGCTTGAACGCCTTGGATTTAGGGTTGTTGCTGGCATACAAACTCAAGGGTATCCCGATTGTGCGCACCATACACGAGCTGACCGCCGCCGAACGTTTAGCGCATCCTAGCGGATACGAATTGTGGTTCGGCCGCTTGTTACTCCGATTGACCGATGCGGTCATCGTGCACGATCCGCGCAACATCCCGCTAGTGCGCGCCGCCTTGGGCCGCGACGGCACCCCGGTGGCGGCGATACCGCACGGCAATTATCTGGTGTTTCGCAAATACATGCCGCACGGCTCCCAACAAGAGGCACGCGCCGCTAACGAAAAACCGGTCGTGTTGTTTTTAGGCGTCAAACGCCATAAAGGCATAGAGGTCTTTCTGGAGGCAATGCGCCAATTGCAAGCCGAGCAATTTCCGGTTCAAGGCATAGTCACCGGACGGATCAATCCCGGCGACGAAGATTTGCTGGCGCAGATAGAACAATTGGCTAACGTAAAGCAGGACGCCAGCTATGTGCCTAATCACGATATGTGGCGGATTTATACGCAGGCCGACGTAGTGGCAATGCCGTATTTGAAGGGTACGACCAGCGGTGCCGTGCATCTGGCATACGCGTTCGAGCGGCCGGTCATCGCGTCGGATATCGATTGTTTCAAAGGCATAGTCAGCGACGGTGAGACCGGCTTGATCGTCGCGCAAGGCGATGCTGCGGCCCTGGCGGCGGCGATCAAGCGCTTATGCGAGGATCAAAATTTGTGCCGTCGTTTGGGGCGGGCCGGGTTCGAGCGGGTCAGTTCCGGCGAATACAGTTGGGAGGCTATCGCCCAGGATACGCTCAAGCTTTATCGGCAAGCCTTAGCGTCCGAGGTTTAGGGCGGCAACTCGCGCTTCCGGTTTACGGACGCTCACAGCCCGCAACGGTCGGAGGACGATCAGCGCGGAGCCTTCGATGATGCCGAATAGCAGCCATAGTGTGCCTTCGTAAGCCATGGGTTCGGAGAACATGTGGATAATCAACGGCAAAAGTCCCAATAAATAGCCTTTGAATATCCATTTTTCCGGTACGTTCGGCAAGCGCAGCACCCGGATTACCCGAGCGATGATGAAAGTCACGATGCCTAAATAAATCAACGCGCCGAACACGCCCAATTCGGTGGCCATTTGGCCGAAGGCATTGTGGACCGGGTAGGCGACGGTAAATATGCCTTCCTGGAATAAGTTGCCGGACGCGTTGGCGAAGTTTTGCACGCCCATGCCGATCAATGCCTGCCTATCCAATACCTCCATGGCCAATTCCAGCAGGCGCAAGCGTACTTCGCCGGACGAACTGGCATAGTTCTTCATCAAGCGGTACATGAATTCCAACAGTCCGGACCAGTAGCAGACAATCAGAACGAAGCCTATGGCCGCGGTGTAATGAATGGTTAAGGCCGGGCGGTTGAAGTAAATGAACAGCAGCATCACCAAGGCTAAGCCGGAAAGGGACGATGCGCTCCAGGTCAAGGTGATGCCGGCGCAATTCAGTAAAAACGCCAGTATGTAAAACCATTTCCACGTTGCCGACTTGGCGTTGGCGATGGCGAACAGCACCAGGCCGGCGCAGAACAACAAATAATCGTTCAAGCCGGCCGGGTTGGGGAAGAAGGCGGTCGAACGCGGCATGACGCCGAACGGCGTGGGTTTTAAATATCCCATGGCTTGCGATTCGCCGATGCCGGTGGTCCATAATATGCCCCACACCCAAAACACCACGGTTTGGCCGATGGCAACCAACGAGGAAAACACGCTGGCCGCGATCAAGGCGTAAGTGGTATGTTCGATCAATGGCCGGCGCCGGAGTAAAGCGACCACCGCGAAAAACAGCGCGAACTTCTCTGAAATGGCGATCAAGCCGCCTATCGGCGGCCGGTTGATCAGCGCCAGTACTGCCAGAAACATCAAGCCCAACGCGGCGAACATGATGGGACTGATTTGTACCGGCGCGCGCGATTCGGTAGCGGCGATGAACAGCCACAGCGCAAACAAGCCGACCGAGGATACGTCCAGCACGTCCAACGAACCTATGCCGACTCCGCTAAACTGGCTGGCGGCGACAATGAACACCAAGAGGCTGAGATCTTTGTGACGATACAGTCTTGGGCCGTTCAGCGCTAGAGCCGCGATCAGCACGACAAGACCAGCCAAAACCGCGGTCAGAAAATACGGGAAGCGGTTGAAGCCGAAGGTAAAGCTTAGAATCGGGTCGGCGCAAATCCATCCGGCGACCAGTGCGCCTATCGCCACGATTTGCCAAGACACGGATTTAGCCATGGGCGCTTGCCGGCTTGGAATCGCCGTTCAGCAAGCCGACGGCCGCGGCGGCGACTTCGTCCACATCGATATTCTCGATCGGATTGCGAGTCGTGCGGTCGAATTCTTGAAAAGGCTGATGCAAGAACACTTGTTCCGCCGAGGCCTTGTGCAATGCGATGCAATTGTCGCTGGTGCAGATAACTTGCGCCGGCAAAGTGTAACCGAATAAACCGATGCAGGGCACGCCGACGGCCAGCGCCAAATGCAAGGGACCGGAGTCGTTGCCTATGAACAGATCGGCTGCGGTCATGACGGCGGCCAATTGGGTCAGCGTGGTTTGGCCGGATAGATCGACCACGTTGTCCAGCGCGGCTTCGGAGATCACCCAACGGTTTAATGCCGTTTCCGCCGTTGTGCCCAACAATAAGAACAGGCAAGGCCGTTGCCGGGACAGGGTTTGCAGCAGCTGTGCATAGCGTTGCTGCGGCCATCGCAGCTCCGGTCGCCAATGATTGCCGGCCTGCACGACGACAATCGCTTGTTCGGGGTTTTGCCGGAGCGAGGCCAACAGTTGGCGGGCGAAATCCCGGTCCGCCGCGGCAATTTCCAAGCCGACCGGCGTTTGCTCCGCAATGCCGAGCGCGTTTAACAGGTCGAGGTTTTGGCGGACGATAGCGATTCGGTCCTGCAGCTCGACTTTGACGGTATTTAAAAAACCGGCGCCTGCCCGTTCGAAGCCGGCGCGGCAAGGAGCGCCGCAAACCCAGGCTAAAATTGCATTCTCCAGCATTCCTTCGCCGCGCGCCGGGTTTATAATAAGATCGAAGCGCTGTTTTCGTAGCGAGTGCATTAATCGCAGTTTGGCGGATAAGCCTTTGTGTTGCTTTAAGGGTTCGTACGCGAAGCGTGGGTTGGGTCTGTATTGTTCGGGCAACAATTGATAAACGGTTTCCGGAAACGGGCTGAGGCTGGCAATATAGGCGTCGGGAAATCGCTCGCGCAGGGCGGTGATAACCGGAAATACCCGGATGATGTCGCCTATCCCGCCGGCTTGAAAAACCAATATTCGCTTGAAATCCCCATTGTCAGGCTGGTGGGAAAATAAAAAGCCGATATATTTTCCGCACCAAGCTATTATTTTTAATAGTAACTTCATATTAATATAGAGATATTCGACGATGAAAATCGGAATCGACGGAAGATTGGGTTATAAGGAAGGAATAGGCCGATATTTATTCGAATTAGTCGAAAATTTGGCGGAGTTGGCTCCCGATTACCGGTATATATTATACTTTAATGCCGAGCACAGCGATTACTATACACAACACGCACCGAGAAGGCAAAACATCGAATGGCGCTTCATAGCCGGCGCGGCCTTTCGCGGCCGGGAGCAATGGAACCTGATCCAAGCGGTAAAAGCCGATAAAGTCGATCTCTATCATGCCACCTTCGAATACGGCGCCCCGCTGTGGCTGGATGCACCGCTGATATTAACCGTTCACGACGCTTATTTCCTGCCACCGGCAAAATCGAAAGAATATTTTCGCTCGTTTTCCACCTATTTATATTATCAGCTGATGATGGCCTACGGCTTGGTTAAAGCCAAGCGGGTAATTACCGTGTCTAATTTCGTGCGCAATAAAATAATCGGCCACTCGGCGTTTTATTCTAAGTTTAAAAATAAAATTAGCGCCGTCCATAATGGAGTCGGTTCGGAGTTTAATCTAAACGGCGACGACGATGCCGGTATTACCGGCAAATACGGCTTGGACCGTTACTTCCTTTACGTCGGTGCCTTGACCAATCACAAGAACATCTTCGGTTTGTTGTCCGGTTACGCTTATGCGGTGCGGCAGATGCCGGACTGCCCGCGTCTGGCGGTAGCCGGCAAGCCGAATAAAAGTCTATGGAATTTGTCGGAGCTGTTGGAAAAGCAGGGCATAGTCGATAAGGTATCGTTTCTGGGCTACGTGCCTAACGAAGAGTTGCCCGGCTTGTTCCGTCGGGCATTGGCGTTCGCCTTTCCGTCCCTGCACGAGGGTTTCGGCATTCCGGTGCTGGAAGCCATGGCCTGTGGTACGCCGGTGATTACCTCCGACCGCACCGCACTACCGGAGGTGGCCGGCGATGCGGCATTGTTGGTCGACCCGCACAGTCCGGAGGCCATCGGCAACGCCATGCTCAATCTTTGCCGGGATCCGGCCTTGGCCGCCGAATTGCGCGCAAAAGGCCTGGCCAGGGCCGGACAGTTTTCCTGGCGCAAAATGGCGGCCGAGACTTTGACTCTATACCGTGCGGTTTTGTCCGGCAGTTCCCATTAACCTATTCCGATTCACTTAACCTTGCAACCTCTATGAATACCGTTACCACTAGCCACGATGTGGCCGCCCAGGCATGTCAATGTAATCTATGTCAATCCGAGCGCATTACCGTGTTGTACGAGCTGGACGATTTTGCCATCGTGCGCTGCCAAGAGTGCGGTTTGGTGTTTTTAAACATGGCGTTGAACGCCGACAAGTTGAGCGACATGTACAGCGATAACTACTACAAGGAGCGTTCGGACTACTTTCAGGTCGACGTCGATCCCGATCGAGTAGTTAGCGGCGAGGCCGTCGATTTTACCAACTTCAAAAACGGTTTGGCTTTGTTGGAACGGTTCCGGCCGGAAAAAGGGCGTTTGCTTGACGTGGGCTGCGCGCTGGGCGGTTTTTTGGGATTGGCCAAACAAGCCGGCTGGACGGTAACAGGTGTCGATATTTCGCATTACGCCGCCGAGTATTGCCGGGAGCGCTTGGGCGTCGAGGCGCACAGCGGTCTTTTGACCGACATTGCATTCGCCGATGAGACTTTCGACGTAGTGACGCTGTGGGACGTGGTCGAACATTTCGAAAAGCCGGTCGAACAACTTAAAGAAGTCAACCGCATTTTGAAAACTGGCGGTTGGTTGTTAGTGGATACCCCCAACGAACGCAGCTTGATCCGCAGCGTAGCCAGGCTGATTTACGATATCAGCGGCGGACGCGTGGACGGGCCGCTGAAAAAACTGTTTCACCAATTCCATTTGTATTACTTCAACGAAAACACCTTGCGGCGAGCGCTGAGCGATAGCGGATTCGAGCTGGTTTCCCTGCAAGGCCGTCCGCTCCCTGCCGACAAAGGCCGCGCCGGTTTGATCGGCCGCTGTATCGTCACGCTGTTCTCCTGGCCGGAAAAATGGTTGGGCCGCGAATTCGAACTGGTAGCGTTGGCCCGCAAGCGTTGAAGCAATAGGATTGCTCGATCAGCCGAAGCTGTCGGCGATCAAGCTCCGATAGGCGTTTTTTGCATACAGGGCTTCCCGCTCGGCGGCGTCCGGCAGATGGGAATCGCTGACGCCGCCGGCACCGGGTACTGCGGCTATCCGTCCGCTGGAATCCAGTCGATACACGCCCGCTATAGAAATACCGTGATCCGGCGCGACCAAGCTGTAACAGATGTTCAGCCAGCCGGCTTCGCCGGGTTCTCGGTCGTTAAGCAATGCGGTCACCGCCAGGGCGCAGGTTTTGGCGGCCGAATTGGCGGCAAACGCCGATTTGGGGATGGGCGCGAGCTGGGCGGCATCGCCGATGACGTGGATAAAAGGGTCCAGCGGCGACTGCGACGTAGCGGGTAGTACCGGACACCAGCCGGACGCGTCGGTCAAGCCGGATTCCAAGGCCAAGCGGCCTGCGGTTTGCGGCGGGATGATGTTCAACACATGGCCGGAAAAACGGTCGCCGAATTCGGTCACGACGGTTTTGCCGACGGCATCCAAGCGCACGATAGGATTGTCGGCCAAACTGTGCCATTCGATCAGGCTATGGGCGGTGCCGTAACCGTAGTGGCGGCGCCAGCCGGCTTCGAATAAAGCTTGCTTGGAGAAGCTGCGTTTAGGGTCCAGAATCAAAATTTTACTGCGCGGTTTATGCCGCTTTAACCAATGGGCCATCATGCTGGCCCGTTCGTAAGGACCGGGCGGGCAGCGGTAAGGATCAGGCGGTGCGGCGATCAACAGCACCCCGCCGTCCGGCATGGCCTGCATCTGCCGCAGCAGCAATTGAGTTTGCGGGCCGGCTTGCCAGGCATGCGGAAAACGTGCAGCGGCATTGACGTCGTAACCAGCTATTGCTTCCCAGTCGAATGCGATGCCGGGCGCTAGTAGCAAGCGGTCGTATGCCAAATCGGTTCCGCCGGCCAAGTGCAGGCGCCGGCGAGAGCTGTCGATGTATTTCGCCCGGTCCTGCACCACATCAATGTTATAGCGTTGGCTTAAGGCCTGGTAATCCACTTGCAATGCCGTCGGTGTGGATTGTCCGGCAAACAGCCAATTGCTGCCGGGGCAAGTCATGTAAGCGTTTTTCGGCTCTATCAAGGCGATGCGCAGGTCCGGGTCCAAAAAGCGCAGGGTTTTGGCGAAAGTCGCGCCGCCGAAGCCACCGCCGACCACCACCACGCGGGCCTTGCCGGCGGCGTGTCGCGACAACCGGCAGGCGCTCAACGGCGCCAGGCCGGCCACGGCTAGCGTGCGTAAAAACCGACGTCTGGCATCGTTTATCATGGCCTCAGGGCCGTCAAATAAGCGGCCACCCCGGCCAGCTCGGCGTCGTTATAACCTTTGGCGATACGCGGCATTAAGGTGGCGGACTTGCGGTCGTATTTGAAATCCAACAGTATCAGAGTCATTTGTGCGGCCGACAAACCTGTCAGCTTCGGGATGCCGGTGGATTCGGCATGGCTGTGGCAGGTCAGGCAGTTTAACGCGACGGCTTGCGGACCGGCGTCCGCCGCACTGGGCGGTGAGTGGGTCAAGACCAGCAAGCCGGCGGCCAGAGCGGCTTGCGCTGTATTCACCGGCCGCCCCGTTTTTGCCGGAATGCCTCGTACATCAGTACGCCGGCAGCGACCGAGACGTTCAAGCTTTCCACTTGGCCCAGCATCGGAATTTTCACTAAAAAATCGCAGTGCTGGCGGGTCAAATGCCGCATGCCGCTGCCTTCCGCCCCCATCACCAGGGCCAGCGGCAGGTTCAAGTCCAGCTCGTACAAAGTTTGCTCAGCATCTCCGGCCGTACCTAAAATCCAGATATTTTGCTGTTTCAGCCAGCGTAAGGTACGGGCTAAATTGACGACCTGGTAAACCGGCACCGTTTCGGCCGCGCCGCTGGCGACTTTGCACACGGTAGGGGTAATGCCGGCCGCGTTGTCTTTGGTGACGATGATGCCGTGCGCGCCGACCGCGTCCGCGGTGCGCAGACAGGCGCCCAGATTGTGCGGGTCTTGCACCTGATCCAATACCAGATAAAAGGCGGTTGCTTGTAGCCGCTCGACGTCGGTTTTCAATTGCTCTTCGCTAAGCATGCCGGGCAAATCGACTGCCACCACGATACCCTGGTGATTCTTGCCGTCCGCCATCCGGTCCAGCTTTTTGCGTTCGGTTTTTTCCGGTTGCACGCCGAGCTTTTGCAGTTCCTCCAGCACGGTTTGCAACCGGTTGTCGTGACGTTGGCCGTCCACCCAGACCCGGCGAATTTTTTGCGGCGAGTATTCCAGGGCCGCCTGCACCGCGTGCAAACCGAAAAGATGCGTATTGCTCATGTTAACTGTGTAAGAAGCGAAAAATGTGCGCCGGTTCGGATCTGGCGAGCCGGGCCGGGCGTTCATGCTAAAGGCCGGCGATGCGGGATGCAATAAAAATTGTCGAAAGCGATAGTGTCAATGCCGGCAGTATAAACATGAGTGTTAGATGTTCGAATCGAGGCGATTGAAAAGCGAACTGGTTCAAAATTTCCGACTATGCTTGGGGTGTTGCTATACCGCAGGTAGCGATTGCAAAGTAAGGGTGGACTGGATGCAGCGAATCAAGGTCAGACCGGCGGTGGTGGCTAAGCCGCTGGAAGCCGGTCAGCCGACGGCGTATCGCCTTCACCCTTTTACTCGACTTCCCTTGCTTTTGGTGGGGCCGTTCCGTCTTTTGGGGTTGGCGGAACGCGGAGTCGAGCGCACTAAAAACCGGCGCTCAGACCGGTTTCGCACTTGCGGCGGGGCAACATTCTTCCATGTGCCGCCGCGCCCGGGGTTAAAGTCGGCAAAAAGTACGGAGAGTGGACGTAAGCCAGGCATGGCTTAGCCTCGCGGGGACGATGGCCGCTTAATCCATCGGTGATAGCTATGCATAGAAATAACAACAAAGCACTCAGCTGCAGTAGGCAAACGTTTTTCGCGATTGCGTTGTCCATCGGTTTTTTTGCTGCGGCTTTGCCGTCGTCGGCAGCTGAAAACACGGTTTACGTCGAGCAGGGCAAGGCGTGGACCAAGCCCGTCAGAGAGGATTTTTACAGCCGCGACCAAGGTTCGCGCATCATGCCTTTGAAATGGTTTCAAGCCTTGAAGCAAGCCAGCGGCGAAGCTTTTACCGCCGATAACATGCGGCGTTTCGGCTATTTGCCCAACCCGGCCAGTCCGACGCCGGGTCTGCCGCTGGGTTTTAGTACCAACAAAGAGGCGGTCGGCATGACGTGCGCGGCTTGCCATACCCGCCAAATCGAAGTCGGCGGCGTGCCGTACCGGATTGACGGCGGTCCTGCGATTGCCGATTTTCAGGGCTTTGCCGCCGAGTTACGCAACGTGGTGGACAGGACACTCAACGACCCGGCCGCCTTTGCCGATTTCGCGCAAAACGTGCTGGGCAGCGGTGCCGACGCTGAAAAGCAAGCCGAACTGAAACAGGCATTGCAGGATTGGTTCGTGCCGTATCGCACCTTGATGGATAAGGCCTTGCCGAAAGACGCGCCCTGGGGGCCGGCCCGCTTGGACGCGGTAGGCATGATTTTCAATCGCCTGACCGGCCTGGACATCGGTTCGCCGGAACATCAGTACGTCATAGAGGGCAACATCCATTTGGCCGACGCGCCGGTGCGTTATCCCTTCATCTGGAACGCGCCTATCCAGGATAAAACCCAGTGGCCGGGCTTGGCGGACAACGGTAACGATATATTGGGCTTGGCGCGCAATTTCGGCGAAGTGGTGGGCGTGTTCGCCGAGTTTCATCCGCAAAAAGACGACTGGAGAATACTCGGCTACGACTACCTGAAGGTTAATTCCGGCAATTTCGACGGTTTGAAAAGCTTGGAAAACATGGTGAAAAAAATCGGCCCGCCCAAATGGCCGTGGTCGGTCGACAAGGCCTTGGCGGCGCAAGGCAAGGCGATTTATGAAAGTCCGAGCAAAACCGAGCAGGGCGGCTGCGCCGGTTGTCACGGCATTCGCAAGGGGGCGATCCGGTCATGGAAGAAAACCTGGGCGACGCCTTTGTGTAACGTCGGCAGCGACATGCGTCAATTCAATCTGTTGACTTGGACGGTCGATTCCGGGGTGATGGAAGGCGCTTTCATTCCCTTCTTCGAAAAACCGATCAAAGCTCAAGACGCCGCATTCAACGTACTGGGCGTGGCGGTGATGTCGTCGGTGTTGCAGTACGAGAAGCGGTTGGTGGTTAAACTGGAAGACGACATCAAGCGCAAGGCGGAAAAGTTGCACGGTAAACTGGGCATAGCGCCGGATCCCAAAGCCGTCGAAAGTTTACGAAAACTGCAAAACCAGTTGCTTAGCCCGGACGTGATCGATTTGAAAGGGGCGTTTCATCAGTTGAGCAACGCCTGGGTGATGCCGTCGCCGGCGGAAGATTGGCAAACCGATCCGATCTGCAAGGACGACTTTACCGCGCCAGTGCCGAAATTAGCTTACGAATCGCGGGTGATGCAAGGCATTTGGGCTGCCGCGCCGTATTTGCACAACGGTTCCGTGCCGACCTTGCAGGACTTGCTGAAACCGGTCGCCGAACGCCCGGCCCAGTTCAAGGTCGGCCCGGCCTACGACATCAGCAAAGTAGGTTTGGCCGCCGAACAAAGCCAATTCGATTACACCTATAAAACCACGGATTGCAACGACCGCCTATCCGGCAACAGCCGCTGCGGCCACGAGTTCGGCACCAAACTTAACGATCAGGAAAAAGCCGCGTTGCTGGAATATTTGAAAATCTTGTAAACCGCGAATGCGTCCGAGCAACGACTGCTTGGGCGTTGCGCAGTGCGGCTTGCCGGCCGGCTATCGCGGCAAGCCGCCTGCGGATGACGCAGAGGGGGTGCGGCATTTCGGGTGTAGACGCGCTTCATCTGCGCCGTTGGCGCAAGGGGCGTTCAATGTGCATGCGGATTCGCCGTCCGTCAATCGACCTGCATAAAGCACCGGCAACCGTTCGACTATGCGGGCGTTGCCCCTCGCAGCCGGGACGACGGCAACTTAGGCGTGCGGTTTCAGGAACTGAGATGAAAAGCGTCGCTGTAAATATCTTGCAAGCCGGCGCCTTGCAAATACGCTTGGCGCTTGCTGTGCATGACCATATCGGGGTGACCGCAAAGATAGACGCGCCAAGCGTTAAGGTTGGGCAGCTCGGCCATCGCGACGTCGTTGGCCCGTCCCTTGGCAAAACCCGGTTTTACATCGCCGCGCGATACGCACGGGGTATAACTGAGGTTCGCATGCTCGCGGGCCAAGCGTCGCATTTCGTCTATCCAATACAAACCGCTGATTTCGCTGCTGCCGTGATAAAGTCTGATCCGGCCGCGGTGACCTTGCTGCAAGGCTTCCCTCAGGATGCCGTACAGTGGCGCCAAACCGCTGCCGGTACCGATCAGCAACAAATTTTGCGCGGTGTTACCCGGCAGGTAATAACATGAACCTTGCGCGGCGGAGATGTCCATGGAATCGCCGATAGCGACTTCCCTATGCAGCCATTCGCTAAAGCGGCCGCCGGCAAGGCGGCGGATATGAAAATTCACGCTATTCGAATGGTCGCGTTGATTGGCTATCGAATAGCTGCGGGTCAATCCGTCCTGCCGCCGCAGCTTGACGAATTGTCCGGCGCGGTATTCGAACGGTGTTTCGTAACCTAGCGTCAGCAGCAGGATTTCCGTATTCAAGTTCTGTTTGTCCAACACGGTTGCTCGCTGGTAAACATCCGTGCCGTTGCCGAGACTGACCTGCATGTTGGTTTGCGGGTAACACATGCAGGACAGAAAATGCCCGTTCTGCCGTAGAACGTCTTTCAGCCCGGTTTGGGCTTCGACCGGCGGCGGGCCGTCCAGGCTGCGCATCATGCAGCTTTGACAGACGCCTTGCCGACAGCCGTGCGCTACCTCGACCTTGGCCCGCAGCAGGGTTTCCAGCACCGACTCGCCGGCGGCGCCGGCGAAAACCCGATTCCCCAAAGTAATGCTGTAAGCTGGCATTGCGGACCTCAGCGTCCTAACACATCGTTCCGGGTGCTTTCGGCAATGGCCGCCGCTTCGACGATCAATTCCGACGGTACCTTCAATTCTTGCAAAGTGGCGGCTAAATGCTCCATGACCGCGTCGAAATGGCTGTCGTCCAGACCGAATTTTTGTACCAGATGCGCATGCGCTTGGCGCATATCGCTGCCGCTGTAATTGGCCGGGCCGCCGAAAGCCATGGTCAAAAACGCTTTCTGCTTGGCCGCTTGTTTTTCGATGTCGGTGTGATCGAAAAAACGGTTGATTCGGTAATCGCCGAGCACTTTGCGGTAGAAGATATCGACCGCTGCGCTGACCGCGGCTTCGCCGCCAAGTTGTTGATAGAGAGAGGGTTTGCTGTCTGTCATGGTTGGAATCTCCGCAGAGGTTGTAGGTTATGGTGACATCGGACGGGAATAGGATAGTCTCGAAAATAAACTTTTACAATATAAATATGTTAAAAGTGCGTTTTTGCCTGCCGTGCCTTGCCGAAAGGGTGTGCTAAACTCCGCAGCCTGTAGCCGATCAACCTTCATATTCAATTTCTTATAACGATGCAAACAGCGCCGGCCTCGCGCCAAGAACAAATTCTTACTCTGTTGCTGAATGCCGGCGCAGGCCTGTCCATCGACGAAATGGCCGAAAAATTGGGTATTTCCAGAAACGCCGTGAAACAGCATTTGGATGGTCTGGAAAAACAGCAACTGATCAAGGAAGCGGCTTTAACCAACACCGGCGGCCGGCCGGCCCGCAGTTACGTATTGACGGAGCAGGGGATCAATCACTTTCCCAAGCAATACGCCTGGTTTTGCAACCTGCTGCTGGAAGAGTTGGCCGAACGGATGGAGCCGGCCGCGTTGGAGGACATGATGTGGCACTTGGGTAGCAAATTAGCCGCTACCTTGCTGCCGCAATTTACCGGCAAAACCCCGCAAGAAAGATTGGTTTCCTTAATCGGGCTTATGCAAAAACTCGGCTATCACGCCGAAATCGATAGCGCGGCTGAGCCGGAGACCTTGGGCATCAAAGCGGTAAATTGCGTTTATCACGATGTGGCGAAAAAGTATCCCGCACTTTGTCAGTTCGACCGAGCTTTGCTTGCCACCCTATTGGACAGGCCGGTGCAGCAAACCTCTTGCATCGCCAAACAGGATTGCGCATGCCGATTCCGCTGCCGGCAAGCCGGCGGCGAAGCCCCGGATTCAGAATAAAAACGGGCGCGGGATTTTCAAGCTAAGGCATTGCGCGTCGGGTCATTTGTGCTAGGCCAATCAACGCACCTTAAAGCGTAGGATTTCGCGGGTGCGCCAGCCGCTACTCGTCGCGGACCTTCGTCCGGCATCTTTGGTTTTATCGACATCAGCTTAAATCATCCCCGGCTTTGTATGGGATGATTTAACTTTTTTACGATTACAGCTGTTTAAAATACGCGAGGCCGCTTGCTGGAATGACAATATCATCGAGGATTTACTGCGGTCCTTCCGGACGGATGCGGCGCAGTCGGCAGCGATTTATAGTGTCGATTCATCGATCGCTAACATACCGGTCTTAACCTATGCGCGTGGTTTTGTCCGATTTACTGCAGGGTTGAAAGGATAAACTGAATATATGATCGAACTTGTGTGGATAGGCTCGGCTTATTTGATGGGCTTGGTGGTCAGCAGGATATTGCTGCCGCCGTTGGTTGGCTATTTGCTTGCCGGATATTTGTTACACAGTTTCGGATGGGGTCAATTCAGCGCGTTGGCGCATATCGCCGACATCGGCATCCAGTTATTGTTGTTCAGCGTCGGCTTGAAAATAAAGCCGGCGACCTTGATTCGGAGCGAAGTGCTCAGCGTGGGCGGCGGGCATTTGTTGCTGGTTACCGGTATTTCTTCGCTGGTATTTTTCTGGCTGGACGAGCAAATGAGCGGTGGATTGCTGTTAGGGGTCAGTTTGGCGTTCTCCAGCACCGTTTTAGCCATTAAAGTGTTGGACGACAATGGCGAACTGTCGTCGTTTCACGGCCGCGACGTGATCAGCATTCTGATTTTGCAGGATTTGATTGCAATTGGGTTGTTGGCTTTCACCGATGGACGCCAACCGACGCTGTGGGCGCTGGCGCTGGCGCTGATTCCGCTGCTGCGGCCCCTGGGTCGACTGCTGCTGCAAGTCAGCCGCAACGCGGAGTTGCAAATGCTGTTGGGCGTGACCATGGCCTTGGCGGGCGGCGTGCTCGCCGAACACCTCAATGTTTCTGCGGATATCGGCGCGTTGTTGAGTGGCATGATGTTGGGAGGTCATGAAAAATCCGAGCAGATTGCCCATAAATTATGGGGGGTGAAAGAGCTATTTTTGATCGCTTTCTTTTTGCAAATCGGTTTGACCGGTTTGCCGAATAAAGAGCAAGCCGTCGCCGCGCTGGCCCTGCTTGCTACGCTGCCGTTGCAGGGCCTGCTGTTTTTCGGCTTGTTTATCTTGGCGGGCTTGAGGGCCCGCACCGCGTTCGTGTCGTCCGTTGCATTGACTACCTACAGCGAATTCGCCTTAATCACTACCGATGCCATCGTCAAATCGGGTTTATTGACACCGGAATGGCGTTCCATCATCAGTTTGGCGGTTGCCGGTTCGTTGGCCATCGCGGCGCCGGTCAATCGTTATTCCCACGTGATATTCGCGGTATTGGAACCTTTTTTGACGCGTTTGGAGGACAAAAAGCGCTTGGTCCATATAGACCGTATTCCCAATTCTTTCGGTGCGGCGGAATGGTTGGTCGTCGGCATGGGGCGGACCGGAACGTCCGCCTATGCGGCTTTGCACCAGCAGGACAAATTGGTATTGGGCTTGGATGCGGATCCCATCGTCGTGGAAATGCAGCTCGCGCAAAATCGCAGGGTGATTTACGGCGATTCCGAAGATTCCGAACTTTGGAACGGTTTGCAGCTGGAAAAGATTAGCGGCGTGATGTTAACCATGCCGGATTTCGGAGCGCGCCGCTCCGCGATTACCCAGCTAAAAAACCGGGGCTTCAAAGGCAGTATCGGCACCTTGTGCTACGACAACGACGAATACGCGGAGCTAGTCGAGCTAG
Organism: Methylomonas sp. HYX-M1; assembly: GCF_040741385.1. Taxonomy (NCBI): domain Bacteria; kingdom Pseudomonadati; phylum Pseudomonadota; class Gammaproteobacteria; order Methylococcales; family Methylococcaceae; genus Methylomonas; species Methylomonas sp. HYX-M1. The sequence continues at coordinate 3,322,126 of NZ_CP160405.1, read as the reverse complement.
GCGCGCGCTTCGTCATTCATCCCTTGGTCGAGGCCGGTAACTTAATGGCACGGCATATGCTTAACATAAAATGAGATCGCCGGTGTTTGGAAATTTTTTAAGGATGGGTTAAGCGCTGGGGTCGATATTGCCTCCCGACCGAATTGATACCGTTTTTGAGTAAATTGGAGACAACATGATGCAAGCGAATCAAGAAACCGATAGCGATAATGCGTTTTGGCAAGTGAGAACCGCCATCAAGAGCTTAATGAATTTTCAGGGAGAAGATGACGAAGACGACGTGATTTATGCCGCTAACAAATTGAATTTCGTATTGCGGGTGGTCCACGACAACCATAGAGCATGGAATGACGAAACGATCAGGAATTTCGTTTTGATTCAAAATGATCCGCTTAAACACTTAAATGTTAAATCCGAAAAGTTGAACCATATCGTGCGGAAAATCCAGCAAGAGATGATAGTCAACTTTTCTTGAAGGCAGGCGCCAGGCTGCGCTTGCCGAACCAGTCAACAGCGCGCTCTCCGTTGCGCCAAACTTGGCTTTTCCCGCCGCTCAAACTTGCTAGCCGTCAATGTGCCGGATCCGGCAACCCTTTATTCGTTAGGTTCAGCTTGCATCGAAATCTCCCGCCAAGCCTGGTTCGGATATTTAGCACAGAAATAATCTCTTAGCCAAATGCCGGTATCCGTATGCTTGAATGCTTGTGCATCGGGCATCGATGCCAGACGTTGGCGCACTGCGTGATCGGGTATCAGCAATAGTTCTATATCGGCCATGGCAACGAATTTATGCGGTTCCGTAATGCGGCCGTTAAAGATTTTGAACAGTTGGTGTTTTTTTAATTCCAGGTGTTCCGCCAATTCGTCTTTAAATTCCAAAAACAGCATCAGCAAATCGCTGCCGCTAAAGTTGGAGTCGTGCAACGGGTGTAGGCGTTCCAGCAAGTGGTGTACCGCAAAGCGATACAATTTGGATTCGCGCACCATTAAGCGAGCCGCTGTGGAACGTACGGCAATTCGGTCTTCGTTGCTCAAGCGAATCGATACGATATTTTTTCTATCGTCGAGCGAAGCGTTTTGGTTCGATGTCGGCATTTTTCGAAGAATCGGTAGTGTCTAGGGTTTACTTTATGCCGATCAGAATAATGCAAGCATGTTACGGCTTTATAACGGTTTGATTACACAAGGCTTTATCGTAACTTAACATTAATGATGGCTAAGCTCGACACGCAGCCTGTTTTTGAAAGCCGGCCGGGAGCGGATTTGGTATTAATTCCGTCAATTTGTCTTAAATCCGACATTGGCCTGACGAGAGGTACGAGGGGTTAAATATCCTCATCGCACGCCAGTGCCGTCGTCTAATGCCATGGACGGCTACTTCAAGCACTTTGCAGCTCGGCTTTCGGCAAGCCCCGCCGGAATGACGGTGTTAGAACTAGATAGGAATAGCCAAAGAGGGCTAACAGTAACGCTCATGAAGGCCTTGCAATCGCCCCGCATTAGTGTTTTGGACGGCTGCCGCGCGACTTTATTTAGGCATAAAAAAACCGGCGGTTAAGCCGGTTTAGTCTGACCTAAGTCATTGAATTATGGCGGAGAGCTAGTCCGCCTAACAAAAGTCCGATATTGTTTTTATCGTCCTAAATTCTTGTTAAAAAACGATAAGTTACAAATTTATTGTCCAGCTTGGTTTGATAAAATATACTCCAATCCGATGCCGAAAGTAGGGTAGGAAGTAGGGTAGGATTTATGAGTCGGATTTTGAATAAGCTGAACACACGCAAGGTTGTGACAATCAAAACTCCCGGTTATCACAGTGATGGTGGTGGTCTTTACCTACAGGTTAGTCCGACACTTTCAAAAAGCTGGATTTTCAAATTTGTCAGGAATAAAAAGGCTACCGAGATTGGTCTGGGTAGTTTTGGCGATATTTCGCTGGAAGCAGCCAGGGAGCAAGCATCTGAGTACCGAAAGCTGCTCAAGCAAGGTCTGAATCCTCTGGTCGAAAAACGGAAAATTGAACGCGAGCTTCATTTGTCCGTCGCCAAGTCAATGACATTTGCAGAATGTGCCTCCGCTTACATTGAAATTAATCGCCATGGCTGGAAAAATCCTAAGCATGCTCAGCAATGGTCCAATACCCTAGAACAGTACGCATATCCAACCATTGGCAAACTCCCGGTCGCGGAAGTCGATACGGCACTGGTTGTTAAATGTCTTGAAGGAATCTGGACGTCCAAAAATGAAACGGCCAGCAGATTGCGAGGTCGCATCGAAACGGTGCTGGATTGGGCGACTGTAAGCAAATATCGAGAAGGTGAAAATCCAGCTCGATGGCGTGGTCATCTTGACAAGATATTACCTAAACCATCCAAAGTTCAAAATGTCGAACATCACGCCGCATTGCCTTACACGGATATATCGGAATTTATTGTAAAACTAAGAAATCAACAAGGCATAGCCGCGCGATGTCTGGAATTTACGATCCTTACCGCTGCCCGAACCAATGAATCCATTGGCGCAACTTGGGATGAAATAGATGTTATCAGTCAGACGTGGACCATTCCCGTCGAACGGATGAAAGCCAACAAACCTCATCGAGTGCCCTTGTCGCCTCGGGCAATGGCTATCGTTCAGGAGATGAGTCTACTCAAAACGAATGAATTTGTGTTTCCTGGGTTAAAAAGAGGTTTGTCGAATATGGCCATGCTGCAACTATTAAAACGCATGGGCCTACCGGAACTGACGGTTCACGGATTTCGATCTAGTTTTAGGGATTGGGCTGCTGAAACAACCCATTATCCCAATGAAGTAGTTGAAATGGCATTAGCCCACACGATTAAAAATCAGGCAGAGGCCGCGTATCGCCGAGGCGATTTGATGGAAAAGCGATCTCAGCTCATGGCCGACTGGACTATGTATTGCGAGCAGGGTAATCAGGCTTTAAGGTAGTGTTCCGGTTAAGTTCAAATAGTAGCGCGTATGTTTGCGTTCTCCCGTTCTAAACAATACGCCCTTGGCGACCAGATCCTGCAGATCACGCGTGGCCGTTGCTGAAGGTGCCCCCGTGATGCTGCGATATTTGTCTGCACTGAGTCCGCCGGTGAAGCCATCCGGACCTTCCCGAAACATTCTCGCCAACGCTTTTTCCTGTCGCGGATTCAGATGCCCACGCACGTGGTCGTAGAGTTTGGTTTTTTGAATTAAGAAATCGATCCATTGATGGGTGTATTCCTGAGCGGCCATTACCAATTCGGCGAAATAAACCAGCCAATCAGTCACGTCGATTTGCTTGTTAGCCATTTCCAAAGCGGTGTAGTACGCATTACGGTGGCGTTCGATGGTAAATGCCAGGGCGATTAATGTCGGTTGCCCCAGACATTGGGCCAATGCCTTTTCGGCAATGGCGCGACCGATGCGACCGTTACCGTCTTCGAACGGATGGATGCTGACAAAATAAAGATGCGCGATCCCCGCGCGCTGTAAGGTCGGCAAGGGCGTGTTTCCATCAGGTGCCGTGCTATTAAACCAATCAATGAACTGATCCATTTCCGGCGTCATTTGGCAGGATGGCGGCGCCTCGAAATGGATCTTGGGCGCATAAATGGGACCTGAGACAATTCGCATCGGGTCGTCGTGTGTTCGATACCGTCCGACATCCTGTAGGTCGCTACGACCGGCCGTAATCCAAGTGTGCCAGCGATACAACTGCTCATGACTTAGTGGGGTAGAAAAATGCTGGTACAAATCGACCATAACCTCCGCGATGCCTTGCTCGGCTGGCGGGACTTTTCGATGATCGGTGGTTAAACCGAATTGACGGCAAATCGAAGATTGCAGGCTGTCCCGGTTGAGATATTCGCCTTCAATGGCTGACGTTTTCAAGGCTTCATTGCTGATTAGCTCGATGGTCAAATGCCGCTTGTCGTCTTCAGACAAATGCTTGATCGCGCCGAATGACACACCGGCGCCGAGCAACAAGCGCTTTTCAAAATCGTCCAGCTGCGTCGCGTTGTAGGTGAAGCACGGCCAACCCGCCAGTTGCCAATTCCAGATCATGATTAATACAAAATGATTTTATCGATCATAAATATATCATTTATTGAACGATAAAGGACCTGTTTAAACATCACGCAGCCTGCATTGCGACTCTGGGAACACCCGAGCACTGTAACTGTTGAAAATGAGATTACTGGTATTACCGGTGTTACCACCCTGTCTGGTGTAGGCTGCAAAGGATATGTCGACGGATTACCTAGTGTTACCGGTATTACTCGCAGACGATGTCTATAAATAAAATAAGCCTCCAGATCATCGAGGTCTCTCTCTTATCGAAATCGATTTTGGCGTCACCCCAGTTTTTAATACCCCGATTTTCAATGGCGGTTGGTGCGAAAGTCATTCATGTCGTTAAATCTGAATTGTCCAATAAAATCCAACGCCGTCCAGCCTGTATTCATCACTTAAGCAATTGAAATAAAATGAAAAAACCATTTGACAGTCGCTTAATTTCAACCCCAAAATAGCCCCGCACGTAGAACTTTTCGGGACGAAATTTTCACAAACAGTTTTTGCACCTGATCAGGCGCACGACGAATCGTCGCTGTCGAAGCCACGACCTTGGGTCGCACTTTTTTGCCATCGACTTGCCAAGAGCACAGCTCGTCAACCGCCGATTCATAGAGCCCGACCATTGAGCCCAATGGCCCGCTGATCAAATGTAATTCGTCCTGAATAATCAAATCCGGTGGCCGTAATGCGCCATGGGGCCGATTTTTGACTGACGGCAAACCATTACGGGAAGGATGGGATTGCCCATCATCGATTTCCGGCGACAAAAAGCCGTGCCGATCACACACCTCCGTAACCTTTCCAAACAGCATTTGCGTTTCGCCTTTCCAGGGCATTTGCGCAAATTTATCGACAGTGGCAATTAATAGCGAGGGCGGCCGGCGATAGATTTCTTCATCCACCACCATCACCGGCAAACCTTCCTTCGGTGCTTTGGCTTCGGAAAATTCGCATCGTCCTAAATCGTCGCCGCAATAAGTGACGCAGCGGCCAATGTCGCTAGGTGCTTCATAGACCCGCAAATGTTTTTCCTTGATCTCACAACCACACCAAGGACAGGACGTGATTTGTTGCGGTGTACCCGAGGCCGACGGTCTGCCACCGACATTGCGCTGCCGTAAAGAATTGGCTGCAGCGGCAAGGGTATTTGGAGTGGTTTTATTACCCACCCAAAGCCCCAGACGAAAGGGTGTTTCACCCCATTTGCCAATATCAGCCTGACGAATCGACTCGCAGGCACACATTAATGCCGCTGCCCGTTGAAACTGTTGCAGCGTCAATAAGCGTAGGGTATAACGCATTAAAACTGCTACGCCATGGTCGCCGCGTCGACCCTCGATTTCGCCTTGTAATCGCCGTAATGCCAGGGTATAGGCCGTCAAACCCAGATATGCTTCGGTTTTACCACCACCGGTAGCAAACCAAAGCAAGTCGGCAACCGCATCGGTTTCATGACTACGATCAGGGTGATGCAAATCGGTCAGACTCGGTAAATTCAGTAATACGAATGCCAACTGAAACAAACGCCAACTGCGGTTTTTGGCAACATCCAAGGAAGAAGTGCCATCTTCCAGTTTGATTTCCTTTTTCCGCACTTTTCGGGAAAAAGTGGTGTGAATCCGCTGTTGCCACATCGCCCGATTGGCAAATCGAAACGCTTCCTCCGCCAGCGTATCGTTTTCGATCAAATCGATACCGGCCTTAATCCGTTGCAAGGCCCGTGTGCAACGCTCCACGGCTCGGCGCGCCGTTTCCTCATGACCATCGAGTTTCTCAGACGGCAAGGTCAATTTGTTGGCTTCTGCCTTGATCCACACCCGGTAAGCAGTCTCAATATGGCGCAAGCTGGCAATTAAGCCTTCCTTGGGTAAATCCGCCAGGGCCTTCATGTCCATACTCAAGCCTGCCAGATTTTCATCGTCTGCCGCAGACCGCGGGGTTTGTTGCGGCACTTCAAAACAAGGCACCCATTCGGTTTCTACTTGGCTGGCACGCTCTGCCAAAGGCTCAGGTAACGTGGCATGCACCGAAATGCCGTGACCGACGGCAAACTCACGCTGATGCCGGTAAAGCATATCCAAAGTTTCCGATTCCTCACGCGTCAACGGGTCCATTTTCGACAAATCAAGTTTGGCATTTTTGCGTTGCACAAAAATCGGCCGGTTATCCGCAGCATACACTTTGAGCTTCGGTTGAAATACCCACACCTCGTCTTTCGGCTCGTTCCGGCCTTTACGTTCTTCCTGTTGATTGATCATGAATAAAGTAACGACCCAGCCGTCCGCAGTCGAACGGATACGTCCTTGCAGCAACACCAAGGGGTGGTCGGGATGAAGCGCTTGTGGGGCAATATTGCCTTCCTTCAGCACTAACGGTAACTCTGGCGCAACCACCGGTTTGCGCTTCCAGACATTGGCAGGATTGCCGTCTTTGTTCTGCTGATTATCGCTTTTTATCCGCTGATATTGCCCCCATTCGGCAGCAACCAGAATGTCAGCCGTTTCGGATGCCACCACAAAACTCAAACCCATTGACGACGGAAAGTACGTGCTGCCCGCAGGTACGCCGGCATCGGTGTTGCCTTCTTCGCCTTCATCGCCGTCGCCCGTTGCCAATTCGTCCAATTCGCCGCCGGCTACCTCCTTGTCCTTCGGCGCCAACATGCCGACCAAATAGCGCTGGTAGGCATGGTCTTCATATTGGTTTAATTCTTCCTCAACACCACCGGCAGGGCCGAGAAGATCGCGAATGACCATTTGAGTCAATTCGTCGCGAATCGAAGTGGGGGTAGGCGCAGACAGCGTCATCGTAAAAGTCCCTTATTTGTTTGAGGCCAATTTTTGTTCGTATTCGTCCCGACTCAGCGGGCAATCCACCAAATTCAAAAACTCCGCTTTATTAAGCCGACATTGCTTTGCCATCAATCCCAAAAGATTATCCGGAATCTCGCGCATTTTGGGTGTATGGCTGGTTTTGGTGAAAACAGCGGTTTTCTCGCCTTTCAGGTTGTAGTAGATGAAAAAATGATGGTCGCCTTCTTTTTTCACAAACCCTTTGCGTAGCAAACCTTGCTCAATATCGTCCTTACGCCTTGGCATCTGCTGCCTCCACAAGATTCAATAAGTTGGCCTGAATGATTTTGGCATCAGCATCTAAAGTTTGATCGGCAGCCCGTGCGTACTCCTGCCATAACATCGCCAACTGCTCTTGAATTTCGGCGAACAATAACTCGCGATTCAAAGCAAAAACCTGTAACCCTATATTCGGTTCGGTTATGCATAAATACTGTTGACTGTCCTCATCCAGTGAAGGCAATAATTCCAAAGGCTGTTTAAAGCGAACATTAACGGCTTCCACTTCGTTAATCAGCACAGGGGAAAGATCGATCGGCTCGACTCGCGTGACATCCATTAATTTGATCGGATTACCCGTATCATCTAAAACAAACCGACCGGTGACCTGAATCGGCTCTTTACGTGATTCAATAATGTTTTCTTCGATTTCCGCCAAATAAGTACAGACAATTTCTCGTCGAGTCGGTGGATAAAGAATGGTCAATTGATGCGCGGCAAAATCGATCCGCTGTAGTTCGCCCGTAACTGTCATGACGGCATCTTCCGACGTTTTAGGGGCCAAATAGTCGGCGATAAAACGCGAGGTTTTTGACGTCAAAAATGCTGGCGTTGTCGAGGAACGGCTCTGGAAACCCAAACGCAAGCCTTCATGTTCCTTGGGCAAGAATTTCTGGATTTCTCTCAATGCCTTTTGGGCAATCGTAGCGGGCAACAACTGCTTTAACTGGTTTTGATCCTGACTCGCCAACGCACTCCAGATTTGCTCGATACGCGCCAAAAAGGGGCTAGGGGCCATATCCATTTGTTGATGCAAGCCCAGATCCAACGGCACGGCATAGCTGCCTGCTTGGGGTACACCACAAAGCAGAGAACAGCTTTCGCGCATAGCTTTGCTGGGTTTCAGCCGCTCGCCCAACTCCTGACCGGATTCGGCAGTGGCCAACAAGTAAACCAATTTTTGCAAACCGGCCAAAACCGAAGCTAAAGTCTCCGCGCGGATTTCATGATATTCCGCTTCGGCGCCATCGATTTTCAATAAAGTCGAGAAATCAGCAGTATGTTTATCGGTGAGTTGATTAGTAAAAGTCATGGAAAGAAAACCAAGATTTAATTTCAGAAGAATAGCTGATCATTATTTGCTCCATACCGCAAATTGAAATCCGCATCGTCGCCAACATCCGGCATCGCGGCCAGTAGATTTTTGATGTCTTGTCCCTCGGTATCGAGGGCATGATCATAAATAATCGCAACTCGTACCGGGCCAGCAGGTATCTCCGGTGGCAGTTGCAAGTGCAGACAGTGATCTAACGGAATTTCTGCAACGGCTTCGTAATATTGGGCGGTCATAGCGGTTCTCCTTCTGAATGACGTTCAGAAAATTTAATAGTCAAGCAGGACATTTTCAGTTCGATCTTCGATAGGCAGGCTTGGAAATAAAGCCTCATCAATAGACAAGTCAAAGGTCAGAACCTCGTTTTCCCAGCGCACATTTCTTGGATTTAATCCGCACCAAATTCCAGCGAGTGCGCGATCAGAGGTGCAAAAATGAAACTTTGGCGCATCAATGCTTGAAAATGCAATGAATAATTCCAATGCGCGTAAATCTGATAAGGCGTTGAACGCGTCAGACTCTTGATAATTTGATTTTGGCTTCAAGACTTTTCTAGAGGCGAGAAACCCAGTTCCGTCACGGGATTCATAGACGCATGATAGCGCCGCAAGAACAACCAAGGATCGCCTATCGAGCCCCAATGCATCGGAAGTTTGTAAAACAACTCTTTTGCAGGCTTCAAGGTTTTTGTCGCTTGGACGGTTGCATATTGTCTTTCCAATACTTATTAGAAATTTTGATTCTTTTTCGAGTCTGGATGAACACCTTAAAACATGCTCATAGGCGGCTTGATATTGTATATTAGAGAACTCCGTTACTTTAGCATTAGGAAATTTAGCTTTGATAACTTCAGCGGCCTCCATAAATGCTCGACAAAACTCATCAAATGACGGTGTTTGCGCGCTGGGAGGCAACTCAGCGGGAGACTGTGGTTACTGCTTCCCCAGGAGCCAGCGCCGCCCGTCGGGTTGATGCGTATGTGAGGCGAGAGATCGAGCGCCGCGACGCCGAGGCCCAGAACCGGGCCATTGCGCAGAAGCTCGGCCCGCTGCTAGGCAAAATCAAACGGAGGTGACCGCATGGGCATAGGCAGTGTCAAAGCCCTGCTAGCTCGGGCACGCCGGCTGGAGCGCCCGCCCGAACTGCTCCGCGAATACCGAGAAGGGGTTTCCGCCACCTTCACGGATGCCATGGCCCAGGGGCGGATGTGCCCGACTGATGGGGCCATAGTCCTGCGCAGCGTGTTGCGCTGGATCGAAGAGGGGCTGGTCCGTCCAATCTGAAAAACCCTGCATCGCCCTTATTGTCGTCAGTGGTGCAGTGGCGCGCAGTCCCGGAGAAGCTGCGCCGTCCCATCGGGAACCGTTGGACGTTAATCAAACGGACTCAGCTAGGAACGGGCGCTCCTTCCCGTGCGACCTGGCCTTCAACGGGTGCCGCTGGCACCCGTTGTCGTTTGTGCGGCTGCGCGAGCGTAGCGGGCGGTTGGGGCGACGATCACCACATTGCCGCCGCAAGGGTACGGGCAAGTGCTGCGCGTGGCCTGTAGCGAAGCGCATGCCTGCGAAGGTCGAGCAACAAACACACAGTTAGGCGGTCGTGCTTTGCGACAGCCAACAAAAAAGCCCGCTGGGCGGGCTTTTCGGTAAGCGCTCGGCAATGCGTATAGCAAGTTCTTAGCTTGTCACGGTTACGCCCCCGCTGATGCCGTTGAATTTGCGCCACTGGTACAACTCGATGGACGCATTGTTGACGTTCCACCCCTTCGCCTCTGCGACCGGCTGCAAGTCCTTCGGCTTCATGTTGCCGTGCTGGTCTAGGTATTCCCACACCTCCAAGCACTTGCCCGGGCCAGGGCGCTTGACCCCGTTCTGCTCGACACGCTCAACCTTCGGGGAGGCTGCTTTCTTCGGCTTGCCTGTGGTCGCCACAGTGTCGGCGGGTGTCGGTGCTTCCATCTGCTTCCATCCAAATCGCACTTCTTCGCCGTTCTTATGTACGGTGATTTCTACCAGTTCACCGGACACTCCTGCGGCAACACCAGCGCGGCGGGCATTCGTGCGCTTAGTGTAGGTCTTGGCTTCCATTGTCGTTGCTCCTGTGCGGGTTGAAGGATGCACATTGCAAGACATGTCTCGGAGAAGAGGCAACCGATACTTGGGGAAAGCCTACAAATTCTTTGAGCATATGCCGGAAGGGTTGTCGTACCGTGCAAGAACAGGCATCAATCTCTCGGAAAATACATAACACCTAGCACTGAAAGCGCTATTGATACAGGAGGCTGATATTATGGCAGTTACAACACTCTGTATAAGCCTATTGTGTTGGGCTTTATTACGTTTGCTATAAATCTGCTAGAAACCCAGCTTTTGGTGGGTATGAAAGACAAGCACTTACAACGGTGTAAAAGTATTGTAAGTGCTTGATTTGTATGGCGGAGAGCTAGGGATTCGAACCCCAGGAGGGGTATAAGCCCTCAACGGTTTTCAAGACCGCCGCTTTCGACCGCTCAGCCAGCTCTCCAATGGCTCGCCATTATGCCATGTTTTTTTTTAAAATCCAGTGTCAATTTTCGTTTGCAGCGAATTCGTTGTTCGGGAGTGTTGTGGTGGTTGAATTTACCGAGAAAAAAATATTGATAGTCGCGCGCTCGGGGCGCATGTTGGCTGCTTTGGCTAGGCAAGCGGGCTTGTTGCCGTTGCTTGTCGATTGTTTTGCCGATATGGATAGCCGGGCTTTGGCGGCTGATTGGCGGTTGATCGAATCGCTGCATGTCGAAGAGGTGCGCAAAGCCGTGACGCAACTCAGGCATAGCCATCGGCTGGACTGGGTGGTTTACGGTAGCGGGTTAGAGAGATTTCCGGATACTGTCGAATATTTACAGCGGCAAGGACGTTTGTTGGGCAACGGTAGCGAAGTCGTTCGCGCGCTGCAACATAAGCCGACTTGGTTTTGCCGCTTAACAGTGCTGGGCATTGCCTTCCCTGAAACGCAGTTCGTTCCGCCGCAACATGGCAAGCAGTGGTTGCTTAAGCCGTGGGCCGGGGAAGGCGGTACGGATATTCGGCATTATGTTGGCGGAGATGCAGTCGACTCAAGTCGCTATTATTGGCAACGCTTTCAAACCGGGGTATCGATGTCGGCTTTGTTTGTCGCCGGGAATGGGGGAGTCAAAATTTTGGGTTTCAATCGGCAGTGGTGCTTGGAAGAGAGCTTCATGTTTCGTGCTATCCGCAATGGAGTAGAAGTCTCTGTCGCCGTTAATCGAACTGTGACCGATTGGCTGCAGAAATTGGCGGCGGCCTTACCGTTGTGCGGTTTAGGGAGTTTGGATTTCTTGTGCGAGGGAGACGATTGCTATTTTTTAGAGATCAATCCCAGGATTCCGGCTAGCGCACAATTGTATGGAGAACAGGCGTTTTCAGCGCACTGTTCGGCATGTGACGGCAAAGTAACGGGAATTGTCATGGAACGGCGCCCTCCGATGGTTTATCAAATCGTTTTCGCGGCAAAATCGGTACGAATTCCGGAGAATATGGATTGGCCGGACTGCGTTAGCGACAGGCCGGCGGCCGGTTCTATTATTGGCAAGGGTCAACCTATATGCAGTATTATTGCCGCCGCCGACGACGCGGGCCAACTTGTCGAGGGTTTGACCGCGCGTACCCAGTTTATTCTTAAGTTAATCAATCAAGGTTCCAATTCCCATGCAATATCAGGCTAGTATCAACAAACTCACGCAACCTTTGGTCCAGACTCTGTTAGAGAACGCGGACAAGTTAAGGCTGAAAGTATCCAAGTTCGATAATGGTTGTACCATAATTGACGCCGGCATCGAAGTGCCGGGCGGTTTGGAAGCTGGCAGAATCATCACCGAGATTTGCATGGGCGGAATGGGAACTGCGGCGTTATCTCATAGTTGTTACACGCAAAATTGGCCGCTGACTATCAACGTACATTCCACCAATCCGGTGTTGTCGTGTTTGGGTAGTCAATACGCCGGCTGGAGTTTGTCGCACGGAAAATATTACGCCTTGGGCTCCGGCCCGGCGCGGGCTCTGGCGACTAAGGTTAAAGACGGAAATGTCGAGCCGGTCGAGGAGCTGTATCAAGAATTGGAATACCGCGACGCTTGCGACAGTACGGTGCTGGTCATCGAAAACGACGCGATTCCGCCTATCGAAATCGTCGAAAAAGTGGCGGCGGCTTGCGGCGTGCCGGCGGATAAGCTGACCATCATCGTTACCCCGACCAGTAGTTTGGCAGGTGGGGTGCAGGTAGTGGGGCGGGTATTGGAGGTCGCCATGCACAAAGCACACGCCTTGCATTTCCCGTTGGAAAATATCGTCGACGGCTCGGGCTCTGCGCCGATTTGTCCCCCGCACCCGAATTTCGTCAAAGCGATGGGGCGCACCAACGATGCCATATTGTTTGCCGGCCAAGTGCATTTGTTCGTAAAAGGCAGCGACGATGCAGCCGAAAAATTGGCGCACGCGTTGCCGAGTTCGACCTCTAAAGATTACGGCAAACCGTTTGCCGATATTTTCAAAGCCTACGAATACGATTTTTTCAAAGTCGATGCAATGTTGTTCAGCCCGGCCAGCGTGATTGTCACGGCTGTAGAATCCGGCAAGAGTTTTCGTGCCGGCACATTGGATAACGCCTTGCTGGATCAATCGTTCGGCGCTTGATTGCCGATAAAGCCTGTCAAGCCGGGCCAAGCAGCCCGGCTTTTTTATGTCTATTTTTTCAACTTTACCGATAATCCTTTGGCTCGAATTGTTATTTTCACCGACGATCCCGGTTGGCACGGCAAGCAATTATGCAAGGCGTTTTCCGCTTACGGCTGCGTTGCCGAATACGTGTCCCTGACGGCATGCCGTCTTCAATTGAATGGCGATTTGCCTGTCGCGATACCCGGCTTCGAGACGGTTTTACCCGATGCGGCGTTCGTGCGCGGCGTACCGGGCGGTTCCCTGGAAGAGGTCGTGTTCTATTTGGATGTTTTGCACGCGCTACGGATTTTGGGGGTGCCGGTTTATAACGACGCCGGAGCGGTCGAACGTAGCGTCGACAAAGCGATGACCAGTTTTTTATTAAAAAATGCCGGTATCGCTACCCCGGCGACATGGGTATTGCGCGAGCGCGACGCCGCGCTAGCTATCGTGGAGCGGGAATTGGCTGCAGGTCGTTACGTGATTAGTAAGCCGTTGTTCGGTTCGCAAGGCGAGGGCATTAGACGCTTGGAAAAGTCTACCGATTTGTTTTGGCTGACCAGCAGTCGCGGAATCTATTATCTGCAGCGCTTCATCGAGTGCGAGGGCCAAGGTTATTCGGATAAACGGGTGTATGTCGTTAACGGAAAGGCGGTTGCCGGTATGCGTCGGCGCGGTATTTCCTGGCTGAATAACGTGGCGCGAGGCGCTACCTGCCAGGCCTTGGATTTGGATGCGGAGGTGGCGGATTTGGCCGTCAGGGCGGTTGCGGCATTGAATATGGATTATGCCGGGGTCGACATCATGCGAGGCAGAGACGGTTGCTTATATGTGATCGAAGTCAACAGCGTTCCGGCATGGAAGGGGTTGCAGAGCGTGTGCGGCATAAATATCGCGGAGACCATGGTGCGGGATTTGGTTGAACGTTGCATGTGCAGGAAAATCGATGCTGACTAGAGCGGAGTTGATGCGGGTTTATAAGGAAGCTTGCGAAGTCGAGTTGCAAGCCTTCAAGCCTGGCAATGTCAGCGTGTATAGCGCGGGTCACGACATGACGGTCGACGATTTTCGCATCAGTGCGAGCGTCAGTGCCGAGCCTATCACCAACCCCGATTTTTCGTTGGGAGAACGAATTTTTTACGCGGTACAGGCCACGCGTTCCGCCGTCGCCTGCAATACCAATTTAGGCATTATTTTGCTGTGCGCACCCTTGCTGCTTGCCGCCGAAAAGGTTGCGGACGGTAAGTCGTTACAAGAGTGTCTCAATCAAGTATTGGAAAACACCAGCCGACAGGATGCGGATTGGGTATTTCGCGCAATCGTGTTGGCTTCTCCGGGCGGACTGGGCGAGTCGGATCGGCAAGACGTTCGTTCGCCCGCAGCCGTCACGCTGACCGAAGCGATGGCTCTAGCGGCGCAACGTGACCGAATTGCGTTGCAATACGTAAATGGTTTTAAAGATCTTTTTGATTTTGCGGTTTTTCGGTATAATCGTGCTTTCGTTTGGTCAGGCGAAAGCAGCTGGGCTGCATTAGCAGTATTTGCTGAGTTGCTGGCTAACTATCCGGATAGCCATGTCGAACGAAAGTATGGAGAGCAGTACTCAGAGTGGATTGCGGCGGAAATGGCCGAGTTGCTAAAAACCATGGAAGCGGCAAATGAGCCGACAGAAGTTTTACCGTTGCTGCAAGGTATCGATAAGGCTTTCAAGGCGAAAAACATAAACCCGGGTACCAGCGCCGACTTAACGGTGGCGACAGTGCTGGTGGTGCTTTTGGCAAAGCTTGTCGAAAGATGTTAATATGGCGGAGTTTTTGCATGGATGCGGCCGGGAGCGAAATAAACGGATATTTAGATGTCTTTTTCTTGGTTCAATCTTAATCTTTCTTAGGGGATATTTTAAAAATGGCAAAAATTACAAACATGCGCGTAGGCGAATCATTGGTAGGCGACGGCAACGAAGTTGCGCACATCGACTTGATCATCGGCCCACGCGGTTCAGCAGCTGAAACTGCGTTTGCAAATGCTCTGACCAACAACAAAGACGGTTTCTCCACTCTGTTGGCCGTAGTAGCTCCTAACCTGATGGTTAAGCCGGCTACCATTCTGTTCAACAAAGTAACCATCAAAGGTTCTAAACAAGCGGTGCAAATGTTCGGACCGGCTCAACGCGGCGTGGCAATGGCTGTTGCCGATTCTGTAGAAGACGGCACCATTCCGGCTGACGAAGCTGACGATTTGTTCGTTTCCGTTGGTGTATTCATCCATTGGTTGGCTGAAGACGATGCCAAAATCGAACAATACAACTACACCGCTACCAAAGAAGCGATTGCTCGCGCGGTTGCCGGTACTCCAACCGCTAAAGAAGTGGTTGCCGGCAAAAAAGAAGCGAAACACCCATTCGCGGCCAACAACGTTTAAATTTTTAGCTGACGTTGGTCTTCAAAATACCCCGGCTTGCCGGGGTATTTTTTTGCCTATAGCGTCGAGAAAAACCGGCGCGAGAGATTGCCGTTGTGCAACGCCGTAGCCAGTAAAACCGCCGATATGTTTAGGTTTTGTAGGGTTTCCAAATCGTTGCAATCTCTTACCCCACCTGCCGCTACGATGGATTTTTGCGGGTGGCTGTTTGTCAACTCGGCCAACAATTCGAAATCCGGCCCCGTTTGCTTGCCGACCCGGTGCAAAGTCATGGCGATGACGGTTTGCGGCCAGTATTCCGTTTGTCGAAACCAAGCTTGATGACCCTGGGGTTGTCGATTTTTGTAGTCCAACGACAAGATGAATTCTCGTGCGGCGGTTTGCGGCGGCGATAGCTGCGATTCGGTGCCGATGACCGGCAATAAATTATGCGCAGGGCTGCTTAAGTCGGCGATATTACAGCCGTCGTCCAACCAAAATTCGATGTCCGGATAGTTTGTCACCGCCCATTGAACGAGTGTCCGCTGGTTGCCTGTCCCGCAAATCGCATCCAAATCCGCCATGTATATTCGTTCGAACGGATAAATGCTTAACAGTCCGGACAACACTGTGGTCAAGTCGCTTTGTTCGGTTACCTGCGAATGTTCGTGTATCGGGCGGTAACGATTCCTTGCGCCGCCCACGGCGTGCACGACGATGCCGCCTTTTAAATCGATTACCGGGATGATTTGCATAAACAGTGTGTGTGAAAATTCTTGTATTTGAATACGTATGCGGCGGCGGCTTAGCCGGCGAGCCCATCCCGGCTTCTATGGCCAAGGAAGGGCGCATGATGTTACAGGCTTTGCTGAATGAGTTAAAGCAGCTGCCCGGCGTCCGAATCATGTTGCCGTTGGATCAGCGCTGCACGAGGTTAAGTGTGCCGGCGGAGGCGGAAGTTTTTGAGGTTAAAGATCGGCAAAGTTTGGATTGCCTATTTCCGAGACTTATCGACCTCGCCGATGCAGTATGGCCTGTTGCTCCTGAGAGCGATGGGGTATTGGCGGCCGTGGTAGACGCGGTACGCGCTCAAGGCAAACCGGCGTTAGTCTCGGATGCGCGCACCATTCGGCTTTTTACCGACAAATATGCGACATTGCGGGCTTTGACCGCTTTGGGCTTGCCCTGCGTACCTACCGGTCGCTTGGACCAGACCGGCGGGGATTTAACATTTCCGGTAGTGATTAAACCGATTGACGGGGTCGGTTGCGCCGGCAATCGTGTGCTCGGCGATAATGCGCAACTGATGCTTGCGTCCGCCTGTCTGGAAAATCCCGCGGCTTACATCGTGCAACCCTTTGTCGACGGGGAGGCGATGAGCTTGTCTTGTCTGTTCGGTCGAGGCAAAGCCTGGCTGCTCAGTTGCAACCGGCAGCGAGTGAGGCTTGTCGAGGAACGCTTCGAATTACAGGCTTGTAGGGTTAACGTGAAATCGCCTAATAAACAGATGTATACGGATTGGATAAAACAAATGGCAATTGCAATGCCGGGTTTGTGGGGTTATGTGGGAATTGACTTGATCGAAAATCGGCATAGCGGCCCTAGGATTTTAGAGGTTAACCCGCGATTGACAACCTCTTACGTCGGTATAAGCGCGGCAACCGGTATCAATGTGGCTCAACAAGTGTTGAATTTGTGGTGGGGCGAGGTAAATATCGAACCTAGAGTCGGGGTGTCGGTAGAGGTGCGTATTTAATGCCGAGGGATCCTTGCGTCGTAGGCTGGGATATAGGCGGAGCGCATGTGAAAGCTGCGCAACTGGATGCGCACGGCGCCGTCTTACAGGTATGGCAAGAGCCTTGCCCGCTATGGAGGGGCATTGAGCAGCTACAAGCTCCGGTGCAGCGCATTATCCGGCGTTTGCCGCCCGGATGCCGGCATGCAATTACTATGACCGGAGAACTAGTCGACTGCTTTACCGATAGACAACAAGGTGTCGGGGCGATATTGCAGGCTATGGCGGGCATGCTGAGCGGCGCGGAGATTCAGGTTTTTGCCGGACGACGCGGATTGCTGCCGCTCGCTCGAGTCGAACCCGCGCATACTATGGATATCGCATCCGCCAACTGGCTGGCGAGCGCGCAGTTGGCAGCCATCAGAGTCGAGCAAGGCTTATTCGTCGATATTGGCAGCACCACCACCGATATACTGGTGTTTACCGAGCACAAGCCCAAAATCTCAGGTTTTAGCGATTATCAACGTTTGGTGTCCGGTGAATTGCTGTATACAGGTGTGGTGCGCACTCCGGTGATGGCTGTCGCGCAACAGATCGAATTTAATGGTCGTTCTATGGGGCTAATGATGGAGTACTTCGCCACGATGGCGGACGTGTACCGGCTTAGTGGAGATTTGCAGGTTTGGCATGACCAAAGCGAGACCGCGGATGGCGCAGACAAAAGTTTGGAGGCCAGTGCTAGGCGTTTGTCGCGCATGACCGGCTACGAATTTTCCAGCCACGACTGGCCGATCTGGCAAGATTTTGCCTGTCGGCTGAAACGCAGGCAACAAAGCCTGGTGTTGGAGCATTGTCGGCGGCTATGGCCGCGCTCGGGGTTGAGCGGGCGCTCCTATCTGCTGGGGGCCGGGGTGGGGAGTTTTTTACTGGCGGACATCGCGGCTGCTTTGGACCTGGACTATATCCGCTTTGCCGATTTGTTCGTCCTGCAAGGCTCGGCCGATGCGCTATCCGCCGGCGATTGCGCGCCTGCGGTGGCCGTGGCGTGGTTGGCCGGTGGGTTTGGTTAATCAACGCCGGTAAGGTAAAATCTGAGCTGCCCCATCTATTCGGTACTGCCGAATCGTCACTTTTTTCATTGAATGCCCGCAACCATTACCCAGATACCGCTGCCTTACTTTGAGGATAGCTCGCTATTATTCGAAACTTGCGCCGATCAGCCCTGGGCGGTTTTTTTGGATAGCGGCTACCCCGTCAGTCAGCAAGGCCGCTTTGACGTTTTAAGTTACGCACCGGCTTGTACGTTACTGACTTACGGGTCGAATACGGTAATTCGCGACGTCGAAGGCGAAAGGAGCAGCAGCGACGATCCTTTTATCCTGGTTAAGCAAGCCTTGGGGCCGGCGCGGCCGACTATTGGCGATTTGCCGTTTTCCGGCGGTGCCTTGGGTTATTTCGCCTACGACTTGGTTCGGCGCATAGAGCGTTTGCCTAATATGGCGGTGGCAGCCGAGCAGATGCCGGATATGGCCATAGGTATTTATCGCTGGGCGGTAGTGGTCGATCATCAGCAGCGGCGGAGCTGGTTGGTTGGGCATGATTTAGCGACGGATTTGGTGGAGCGCTTGCGAGGCCAATTCGGCATGCTTTCGAAGCGAGCAGACCGACACGGTTTTTCGGTGCTATCGTCCCCGGTTTCCAATATGAGTCGGGAACAATACGGCGCCGCTTTTCAACGGATTAAACAGTATTTGAAAGAAGGCGATTGCTATCAAATCAATCTGACCCAACGATTTTCCAGTCCGTGCCGCGGTAATCCTTGGGCGGCGTATCAAGCCTTACGCCGGATTAACGCCGCACCGTTCAGCGCCTATTTAAACCTGCCGGACGGCCAAGTATTGAGCTCGTCCCCGGAACGGTTTTTACGCGTACATGCCAACACGGTGGAAACCAAGCCGATCAAAGGCACGCGGCCGAGGTGTGACTCCGAGGAGCATGATCGCTTGCAGATTCTAGCCTTGGCGGACAGTCCCAAAGACCGCGCCGAAAACGTGATGATCGTGGATTTGCTGCGCAACGATTTAGGTCGCTGTTGCCGGCCCGGCTCGGTTAAGGTGCCGACTCTGTTCGATGTCGAGACTTACGCGACCGTGCATCATTTGGTCAGTACGGTTACCGGCGAGTTGGCAGCCGGCCGCCATGCCCTGGATTTGCTGCGCGCCTGCTTTCCGGGCGGGTCGATTACCGGCGCGCCGAAAATCCGGGCGATGCAAGTCATCGAAGAATTGGAGCCTCATAGACGCGGCGTTTACTGCGGCGCTATCGGTTATATCGGTTTCGACGGCAATATGGATACCAATATCGCCATTCGCACGCTGGTGCATAATCAAGACACGATTCGTTTTTGGGTAGGCGGCGGTATCGTCAACGATTCGGGCGAAGCCGCGGAATACCAAGAATGTTTCGACAAGGCGGCGGCGCTACTGGCCGTGCTGCGCCGGTTTCAGACGTGTTGAAAGTCGTCAAACTCGGAGGGAGTTTATTGTCGGCAGGTTTGTTGCCAACATGCCTTAAGCGGCTTGCCGGATTCGCCGGGCGCATCGTGGTGGTTCCGGGTGGCGGCATGTTCGCGGACCAGGTCCGCTCGGCACAGCAGCAATACGGTTTCGACGACGGCAACGCGCATTACATGGCTGTGCTAGCGATGCAGCAAATGGCCTATCTGATTCACGCTATGGATAGCCGTTTTAGGATAATGCCAAGAATCGATGAGCGGTGCGACGAACGCTTGCAGGTTTGGGCGCCGCAAATCGACGAGCTGGACGCTGCCGGTATCCCCGCCGGTTGGGAGGTGACTTCGGACAGTCTATCGGCCTGGGCGGCGCGACAATTGGCGGCGGACGAGTTGCTGCTGGTAAAAACCTGTCCGGTGCCGCAGACCAATCTGCAAACCTTGCAGGTATTAGGCATTCTGGATGCGGCATTTTCGAGTTTTGCCGCTAATGCCGGATGTAAAATTAGCGTTATCGATTCGGCCGGTTTATCAACATTATCATGATCGGATTTATCAAGACTCTACTCAATAAACGCTTGCGTACCGCCTATTATCAAAGTCGGGAATCGCTGCTCGGGCATCACAAGCGAGACATCGTGGTAGTCGAGGTCGATCAGGCTTGCGAGAGTTTGAAAGCGAGCCGCGACCAGTTTGTGGACGCCCTGGAGAAGTTTAAACAGTTTGCTAAAACCGACGCCGGGCCGCTGGAGCAGCGTTACCAATTATTGCGCAGACGATACGACCTGTGCTGCACTAAAGCCGACCAAGTCGGGCAACGGATTAGGGCGATAGAGCAGGTCAGCGAAGCTTTGTTCGCCGAATGGGAGGGCGAGTTGGAGTTGTACAGCAACCGCGCCTTGCGGGTGCGTAGCCAGCAGCAATTGAAAAAATCCAGGGCGCAATACGGTCGGTTGCTGAAAAATTTGAAGGCGGCCGAGGCACGCATGCAGCCCGTGTTGGCGGCGTTTCAAGACCAAGTGTTGTACTTGAAACATAATCTGAACGCCCATGCCATCGCCGCATTGCGGCACGAGTTCGTGGAAATGGGTTTGGATATTTCCAAATTGGTCGATGCAATGGAAAAGACCATCTGCGAAGCCAGCCAATTCGTGTCCGTGCTGACCGAACAAAAGCGTTTGCCGGCGCCGGCATTACGGCGCTAGCCGCTTCGCGCATTTTCCAATTTTACTGTTAATCCTTTTGGCGCACGATTTAGGAGCGTTAGCGCGTTACATGGAATGCATCTTGTAATCGACCCGGTGCGGATTAGTCTTGTCGCGGGTATCCGGGTTTTTTTTCCGGTTTTGATCAATGCGTTCCTGAGTGTATTGGCTGATCATTTGATCCCAATTGTCGTATTGGCTGTAATCTTTGTTGCCGCTGGCTTTACGTTGCTCGAAAATTTGTTTGCCGCGCGAAATCAAATCTTCCGGGGTCATGCCGTCGATTTCATTTAAAAAATCTTTGTTATTGCGAAGATCGTCGCGCAGGGTCCAAAAAGACACTTCGAATTCGATGCGCTGGTCGAGCGGTAATTTTTCTTTGATGGTGTTGACGGAGCGGTTAACCGTTTTCAGGCTGCTACCGTTAATTTGGTGGCTTTTATTGCAGCCGGCGGCAAACGCGCAAAGCAGAAATATCAATATGGTTGTCGTTTTTTTCATGGTTGAGCCCCCCAGTGGCCTAAATGAACAATCCCGTATTTTTATATTTATAATGCCGACGTTCCGGGTCGCTAAACGAACTGATTCACTCGGTAATTATAAACCCAAGCCTTTTTGTCATGCTGGACTTTATCCAACTACTCAAACAGCGATACCAGACGGTGCTTGCGCGGCTGGATAACAAAAATCCGCACTATTTTGAATATCAACACACCATTGAGCAACTGCTTTATGCGGAAGCTTTTCTGCGCAAAGGCAAATTGCTGGCCGAAAGTCCCGGTTTGCCGCTGCAAATCGCGGTCATAGGCCCTACCCAGGCCGGTAAAAGTTCAGTCGTCAATTGGCTGTTGAACGCCGATCTGGCCGGAGTCAGTCCACTGGCGGGTTATACGGTGCACGCGCAGGGATATTGTCACGGCGTGTCTTACTCCGCCTTAGCAGGGCTGCAGCATTACTTCGGCCGTTTCGAAGCCCTGCCGGTCACGGCGTTGAACCGGCAGCGTTACGATTGTTACGCCGTCAGCGAAAGTGCGGCGGTATCGGCATTGTTGCCGGTTTGCGTGGTTTGGGATACCCCGGATTTCGATTCTATCGACGCGATAGACTACCGGGAAGGTTTGATACGTGCCATAGCCCTAGCCGACCTGGTCGTTTTGGTCGTCAGCAAAGAAAAATACGCCGACCAAGCGGTGTGGGAAGTGATGACGAGCATAGCCGGTTTCGGTCAGCCGACCCTGGTTTGTCTGAACAAGCTGGCCGAGGGCTCGGAAGCCGTGGTGTTGGAATCGTTCCGGGAAAAATGGCGCCAATACCGGTCCGATCCCGTGCCGGCCGTGGTGCCCATGCTGTTTCATAAGACGGCGGGCGACACGGTATGGCCGCCGGAACATGCGGTTGCGCTCAAGCAATTGGCAAAGCAAGTCCAGCCTAAAGATTACCCGCATCATAGACAGCGGTTTCTCAAGCAACATTGGCGTTCATGGTTGGCGCCGGTGCAGGCCGAGCACGCGGCACAACAGCGTTGGAGTGCCTTGGTGGATCAGGCGATACAACAGGCCGCCGCTGCTTATCGGCGCGATTTCCTGGATCATCCGCATCACTACCATACCTTTCAGGCGGCGTTGCTGAATTTATTGCAGTTGCTGGAAATTCCGGGCGTTGCCCGGCTAATCAGCAAGGTGCGGCGGGTGATGACCTGGCCGGCCCGCAAGCTATGGGCGCTGGGACGAGAAAGCGTGCCGCAATCCGCCGACCAAGAACTCGCGATATTGCAGCAAATCGGCCGGCATCTGACGATACAGCTGGCGGATAGACTGTATGAATTGAGCGAAACCGAGGCGGACAACGGTATTTGGTGGCGGGATAATGCTATCGCGCTACGGCAGCAAAAGGACCCGGTGTTGAGCGGATACGTGCAAGCGCTGTCCGAGTATCACCACGATTTTCGCTTGGAAATCGATGCGGCTGCGCAGCGTCTTTACCTCAAGCTGCAAGAACAACCGCTGTTATTGAACGGCCTGCGCGCCACGCGTTTATCGACTGATGCCGGCGCGATGTTGTTGGCCATACAGGCCGGCGGCGTGGGCGTACACGATTTGCTGCTGACGCCTTTAATTTTAAGCGTAACCTCGCTGCTGGCGGAAAGTGCGGTCGGCAGCTATATGTACGGCGTGGAGGCGGAACTGAAGCAAAGGCAATTGCAGGCGGTGAGGTGCGTACTCGAGGAAAGTTTGTGTAAGCCGTTGCTGAATTTGCCGTCGACCGTTCAAACGTCGGGCCGTTTTAACATCTCGGAATACGACTGCTTACGCGCCGAACAAACGCTGTCCGAGAAAAAACATGGCTTGCGCATACTCTGAATTGTTGTCTCGCGCGCAAGCTTGGGCCGATTCGGCTGTGTCGGCCGGACAGTTGCCGCGCGCGCGCGCGCAGTTTTTGGCGCAACAAGCGGAACAACTGCCGGACAGCTTGTTCTCCTGCCTGGGCTCTGCGACCGAGCGGCCGTTGGTGGTTGCATTCCTGGGAGGGACAGGAGTCGGCAAGAGCTCGTTGTTGAACCGCATGGTCGGATACGAGATTGCCAAAGCCGGGGTGGAAAGGCCGACCTCGCGTGAAGTCACCTTGTATCACCACCACACCTTTTCGTTGCAACGATTGCCCGGCGATTTGCCGCTGGCAAGCGTAAAAATCAGCCAACATAACGACGATCGCAATGCCGCTGTCGTTTGGCTGGATATGCCGGATTTCGATAGTATCGAATTGGGCAATAAGCGCTTGGTTTTGCAATGGCTGCCGCATATCGACGTGTTGATTTACGTGGTTAGCCCGGAGCGTTATCGCGATAACAAAGCTTGGCAGTTGTTGTTGGCGGAAGGCGCCAAACACGCCTGGTTGTTCGTCATGAATCAGTGGGACCGCGGGCAAACCGTTCAATTCGACGATTTTCGCCGTCAGCTACAAATCGCCGGGTTTCAGCAGCCTTTGTTATACCGCACCAGTTGTTTGCAGCCGGAGACGGACCAATTCGGCGAATTGTTGTTGCAGTTGCACGAATTGGCGGGGCGGCGCACGATAGACCAATTGGCCAAGCGAAACGAGGCTATACGCATCGGGCATTTGGGACATTATCTGCGGCAGCTGTTAAGCGATTTCGAGCGGCGGGATTACCAGGGGCTGCTCAATAGTCTCGACGACGTTTGGCAGCCTTGCCAGCGGGATTTACTCGACGGCTTGGCGTGGCCGGCGCAACAACTGGCGAATTTCTGGGCGGCTCATCCCGGCCAAAAAGCCGACATTCGTTTATGGGACGAATGGGCGCAAAGCCGCTTAAGCGATGCTTTAGACGAGTTGGTCTTGCAGGCCGTGCAAACCGGTATACCCGGTAAATCCTTAAAAGATGCGCTGCAGCCTATTCGCGACCATGCGGGCAAAAGCCTGGGTGCGCATGCGGAAGTGACCGGCCGGCAAGCCTTGCTGAACCCGGGCGGCGGTTTGCGACGGGGTGTGTTGAAGTTTATCTTGTTTGCGGAAGCGGCCTTGCCCTTGTCTGCGTTGAGTTGGGTTGGATATCAAGTATTTAGTCAATATTATCAAGGCGTGGTCAACGGCAGCGGGTATTTAGGACTGGATTTTGCCGTACATAGTGTGTTATTGATTGGCATAAGTTGGCTACTGCCGTTTTTTTTGCATAAGAAACTGCAACCTTCGCTCAACAGGGCCGGGTTTCGAGGTTTGCAAAAAGGTATGGCGTTAGCGTTGGCCGCTGTCGCCGCGGAGCTTAAACAAGTGATAGCATCCGAGCGGGAAGCGTATACGGTCTCTAGGCGGCAGCTAAGCGATTTGATCGAGAGTTGTACGGCCTCGGCCGTTATCGACACCGAACAATCCGGTCTATTGGCCAGAGCCTTGCCGGAGTCGGGCGATAGGGTAGTTTGATGGCGGAGGAACTCGATTAACTGATTTTGACGCGTGTTTATTTACCTGAATTGACGTAACCGCCAATCGCCGGCCGGGCTGTGGCGGCTGACGAGGTTTGGACTCCACCGGCGCCTGTGTAATAATCGGGCGACGATCAAGTAAAAATCATAGAGGTAATAGAAACACTATGACAAATGATACGTTGCTGATAAAGCATAGTCGTACCGGCAAACAGGTGGAATATCCCTTGTTGACCAGTACGTTGGGCGCCGATACGGTCGATATTCGCAGCTTGTACAAGGACTTGGGTTGTTTTACTTACGATCCCGGTTTTATCGCCACCGCTGCGTGTAAAAGCAAGATCACCTATATCGACGGCGATAACGGCGTTCTGCTTTACCGGGGATATCCCATAGAACAATTGGCCGAGCACTGTGAATTTACCGAAGTCGCTTACCTGTTGCTGAACGGCGAGTTGCCCAATCAAAAGCAACTGCTGGATTTCAACCTTGAAATCAGCGACCGGGCTATCATCCACGAATCCTTGCGGAAATTTTTCGACGGATTCCACTACGACGCGCATCCCATGGCGATGTTGGTTGGGGTCGTGGGGTCTTTATCCGCCTTTTACCACAGCGAAATGGACATCAAAGACCCGGTGCAACGCATGCGGGCGGCGACGCGGATGATAGGAAAAATGCCGACCATCGCCGCCGCGTCGTACCGGCATTCGGTAGGTCGCCCCTTCGTTTACCCGCGTATCGATTTAAGCTACTGCGAGAACTTTTTAAACATGATGTTCTCGCGCTCCTCGCAAAATTACATAGACCAAGATCATTACATCGATAAGGATTTCGTCAGGGCCTTGAATCTGTTGTTCATCCTGCACGCCGATCACGAACAGAACGCCAGCACCTCCACGGTGCGGGTGGCCGGCAGTACCGGCGCAAATCCTTATGCCTGCGTGGCGGCGGGTATCGCTGCGCTTTGGGGACCGGCTCACGGCGGGGCCAACGAAGCGGTGTTGACCATGCTGGCCGAGATAGGCAGTGCCGAAAACGTGCCTAAATACATTGCCAAGGCCAAAGACCCCAGCGATCCTTTCCGCTTGATGGGTTTTGGGCATAGGGTTTATAAAAATTTCGATCCGCGTGCCACCATCATCCGTAAAACCTGCCACGAAGTGTTGCAAAAAACCAAAAGCAACGATCCTTTATTCGAATTGGCCTTGAAGGTGGAGGAAATCGCCCTGCAGGACGAATATTTCATCGAGAAAAAACTGTACCCGAACGTCGATTTTTATTCGGGCATTATCTACAAAGCCTTAGGGATACCGGTGGACATGTTCACGGTTATGTTCGCGATAGCCCGTACCGCCGGCTGGGTGGCACATTGGCTGGAAATGATGGAAGACCCCGCCACGCCCATCAGTCGGCCCCGCCAGCTTTACGTCGGTCCGCCGCGCCGCGATTTGCTCGCCATCGGCGCCCGCTGACCCAGCCATTTACCGCACGCGATGCAAGATATTGAGAAGATTATCGTTGATTCGCCGGATTCCGCTCCCGAGCCCAAGGCTGCTGAGTCGGATCAGCCTACCCGTAGCGCGCCGGGCGAAATCGACGGTCCCAAGGGGCCGGAACCAACCCGTTTCGGCGATTGGGAACGAAAGGGACGTTGCATCGATTTTTAGCGGCACAGCATTTCTCACTAGCCAAGGGTAAACCATGTCAAGCAATAGACCGCTATCTCCCCACCTGCAAATATACCGCTTACCCTTGACCGGCCTGATTTCCATCACGCACCGGATGACCGGCGCCTTGCTGGCATTCGGCCTGCTGCTGTTCGTATTACTGGTATTTTCGATTGCCGCGGGCGAGCCGGCTTACGTCGGCATGCAGACGCTTATGGCGCATCCACTGGCCCGCTTGGTGTATTGGGGTTTCATCTACGCCTTGTTTTTCCATTTGTGCCACGGTGTGCGTCATTTGCTGTGGGACATCGGCAAAACTTTCGAGCGGGCCACTTTGGACCGCTACGCGCTATACGAGCTGGCAGCTTCGGCTGTTTTGACACTGATTACCTTCGTTCTGTCATAAGGTGGGTTTACATGGCTAATACGGCAATGTTGCAAAAATTGGCCGATGTATTTACGGCCAAAAGCCCTGTGGGGCATTGGTGGTATCAGCGGGTTTCGGCATTGGCCCTGGTGCCGTTGTCGCTATGGTTGATCGCGTTTTTCAACCAGGCTTTACATGCGCCGTACCGGGAAACGTTGCTGTGGTTGAGCGCTCCCGCGAACGCGCTGGCCGTGCTGGCCTGGACGCTGGCGGCGGTATACCACGCCGCGCTGGGCGTTCAGGTAATCGTCGAGGACTACGTGTCGACCCTGTCGCTTAGGCACGGAGTTATCAGGATAAGCAACGGCTTGTTTCTGGTGGTAGGGATTGCGGCTTTGGCGGCAATTGTATTCATTTTGACGGCAAGGTAATTCATGGCTGCGGCATACGACATCATCGAACACCAGCACGACGTGGTAGTAGTGGGGGCCGGAGGCGCCGGTTTGCGGGCGACCTTCGGCATGGTGGAAAAAGGTTTGAAAACCGCCTGCATCAGCAAAGTGTTTCCCACCCGCAGCCATACCGTTGCCGCCCAAGGCGGTATTAGCGCCGCGCTGGGCAATATGGGCGAAGACGACTGGCGCTTTCACATGTATGACACCGTCAAGGGTTCCGACTGGTTGGGCGATCAGGATGCGATCGAATATATGTGCCGGGAAGCGATTCCGGCCATTATCGAATTGGAGCATTACGGTGTGCCTTTTTCCCGCACCCAAGACGGCAAGATTTACCAACGGGCGTTCGGCGGAATGTCCACTCATTACGGCAAAGCCCAGGCGCAACGCACGTGCGCGGCGGCGGACGTCACCGGCCATGCCATTTTGCATACCCTGTATCAGCAAGCATTGAAATACCGGGCCGAATTTTTCGTCGAATACATTGCCCTCGACCTGATCATGCAAGACGGCGAATGCCGTGGGGTGTTGGCATGGTGCCTGGACGACGGGTCCATCCATTTGTTCAAAGGCCGGCAAACCGTGCTGGCTACCGGCGGTTACGGCCGGGCGTTTTTCTCCTGCACCTCGGCCCATACTGTCACAGGCGACGGCAACGGTATGGTGTTACGGGCCGGATTGCCGTTGCAGGACATGGAATTCGTCCAGTTTCACCCGACCGGGATATACGGCTCGGGTTGTTTGATTACCGAAGGTGCGCGCGGCGAAGGCGGTTATCTGACCAATTCGGAAGGCGAACGCTTCATGCCGCGCTATGCGCCCAACGCCAAAGACTTGGCATCGCGCGACGTGGTCAGCCGGGCCATCACGATGGAAGTCAACGCCGGCCGCGGCGTCGGGCCGAAAAAAGACCACGCGCTGCTGCATTTGGAACACCTGGATCCGGCCATCATTCACGAGCGTTTGCCGGGTATCGCCGAAACCGCACGGATTTTTGCCGGAGTAGACGTCACCAAGCAGCCGATACCGGTGATACCGACCGTGCATTACAACATGGGCGGCATTCCCACCAATTACAAAGCCGAAGTAGTCACCTTGAAAAACGGCGATCCGGATCACGTGGTGCCCGGTTTGATGGCGATAGGCGAGACGGCCTGCGTATCGGTACACGGCGCGAACCGCCTGGGTTCCAACTCGTTGCTGGACTTGGTGGTGTTCGGACGCGCGGCGGCCATCCGCTGTACCGAGTTGATCGAACCCGGCATGGCACACAAACCCTTGGCTAAAGACGCTTGCGATGCGGCGCTGTCCCGCTTCGACCGCATTCGCCACGCCAGCGGCAGCCGCAGCACGGCCGAGATTCGTTTGGACATGCAAACCACCATGCAAAACAAGGCGGCGGTGTTTAGGACCGAATCTACCTTGCAGGAAGGTGTAGAGCAAATGGCTGCCGTGGCCGCTTCGTTTGCCGACGTTAAAGTCGGCGATCGTTCGTTGATCTGGAATACCGATTTGGTGGAAACCCTGGAGTTGGATAATTTGCTGGGCCAGGCGCAGGTAACCATGACTGCCGCCGCCAATCGCAAGGAGAGTCGCGGCGGTCACGCCCGGGAGGATTATCCTAAACGCGACGACGACAACTGGCTGAAACACACCCTGACTTGGCGGGACAACAATCAAGTCAGCATCGATTACCGCCCGGTGCATTTGTTTACCTTGAGCGACGAAGTCGAAGTCATCGCGCCTAAAGAGAGGGTTTACTGATGGTCGAATTTACCTTACCGAAAAACTCCCAAGTTAAACCGGGCAAGACTTACAAAGCCGCCGGCGCGACCAAAATCCGCCATTTTTACCTGTATCGCTGGGATCCGGACACGGGCGAGAACCCGCGCCTGGACCATTTCGAAATCGACATGGATCATTGCGGGCCGATGATCTTGGATGCGATCTTGAAGATCAAGAACGAGATCGACAGCAGTTTGACCTTCAGGCGTTCTTGTCGGGAAGGGGTATGCGGTTCGTGCGCGATGAACATCAACGGCAAGAATACCTTGGCCTGCACCAAAGCCATTGCCGACTATTCCGACCCGATCAAAATTTATCCCTTGCCGCATATGCCGGTGGTCAAGGATTTGGTGCCGGACATGAGTCATTTTTTCGAACAGTACGCGGCTATCCAACCGTGGTTGAGCAACGATCAGGCGGCGCCGGAACGCGAACGTCTGCAAAGCCGCGAACAGCGCGCCAAGTTGGACGGCTTGTACGAATGCGTGTTGTGCGCTTGCTGCTCGACCAGCTGTCCGAGTTATTGGTGGAATAGCGACAAGTATTTGGGGCCGGCGATTTTGCTGCAAGCTTATCGTTGGCTGGCCGATAGTCGAGACAATAGCGATGCCGGGCGTCTGGAATTTCTCGACGATGCGTTCAGAGTCTATCGATGCCATACCATCATGAATTGCACCGATACCTGTCCCAAAGGCTTGAATCCGGCTTTGGCCATCGCCGAAATCAAAAAATTATTATTGGAATACGAAAAGCGGTGAGCGAGCTCAAGCGCCTGCGCTGGCGCTGCCGGCGCGGCGTGCTGGAACTGGACGTGTTGCTGCTGCGTTATTTGGATCGGCGTTATCCGCTGGCCGATGAGGCGGAAAAAGCCCAGTTTATACAGCTGTTGAGCCTGGAAGACAGCGATATGCTGCGTTGTTTGCTGGGCGAACGAGCGCCGGCGGCCGAGGTTGCGCAAATCGTCGCCTTGATTAGAGCCTTGCCGGCGTGACGTATGGCCGCCGGCTTACCGGCTGTCCTTTGGTGCAATTTTTTCGTCGGGCGTTAGCCGATAAATTTGCCCGTTATCGTTCAAGCACATTCAACCTGTGGATTCATCATGGCGAGCATACACCGTTGGTTTATCGTATTGGGGTTAAGCGTATTGGCCGGTTTTGCCGAAGCCGATGAGCCGACCGAAATCAAATTGACGGTCGCGGAAGCGCGTGCCAGGGCCGTGCGCTTCGAGCACGGTAGGGAAGGCGTCAAACAGGATCACCTGCAAGCCTTCGAATACTATTGCCACGCGGCGCTGCAGGACGACGGCGAATCGGCCTATGCCTTGGGCTTCATGTATTTCAATG
The DNA here is from genome assembly GCF_040741385.1 of Methylomonas sp. HYX-M1. Lineage (NCBI taxonomy): Bacteria > Pseudomonadati > Pseudomonadota > Gammaproteobacteria > Methylococcales > Methylococcaceae > Methylomonas > Methylomonas sp. HYX-M1. The sequence goes on along the minus strand of NZ_CP160405.1, from coordinate 3,291,745 downwards.
GCCGCGGCGTCAAGCGCGATTTGGGCTTGGCGGTGACTTGGTTTCGCAAGGCGGCGGCGCAAGGCGATCCCATGGCCGGCAAAATGTTGGCGCGTTTTGCCGACGTGGCGGACGTGGCGGACGAAAATTGCAAGCCCAAGCTACCGGAAGTGACGATAGTGGCGGATCAAGCCATCAACGCCAACCGGCAGATCGTCGAAACCTGGGTCAAGCAAATCGCCCCGGCCTACGGCATCGATCCGGAACTGATTATGGCGGTTATACGTGCCGAGTCCGGCTTCAATACTTCGGCGTTGTCCAATAAAAACGCCCAAGGCCTGATGCAGTTGATACCTGCGACCGCTGAACGCTTCGGCGTCAAGAATGTTTGGGATCCGGTTCAAAACATCCAAGGCGGAGTCGCTTATTTACATTGGTTGCTAAGACATTTCGAGGGTAACGTGGAATGGGTGCTGGCAGCCTATAACGCGGGCGAGCGCGCCGTCGAACGCCATCGCGGCATTCCTCCCTATCAAGAAACCCAAAACTACGTGCGCAGGATTTTGGGTTGGTATCCCAAAGCGCGTCATCCGGTGCCGATGGAGCAACCCGGTAAAATCGTAGTGCGGCAAAAATCGTCTTAGTTCGGCTATTCAACCTACAAATGCCGACAGCCGACGCAGGGCTGCCGGCATTTTTCATGCATTGTGGCGACGTTCTACGGCTGGCCGCCAAACGCCCGGACCGCTTTCCAACAAGCTGAAATGCCGTTTGGCCCGGGTTATGGCGGTATATACCAATTCCCGGCTGAGGACCGGGCTCATGGCATCCGGCAACAGCAAGGCGACGTGCTCAAATTCCGAGCCTTGCGATTTGTGTACGGTCATGGCGAATGCGGTTTCTACCGCCGGTAAGCGTAACGGCGAAATCCAGCGCATCGATTCGCCGCCGTCGGTTGGAAAGGCAATCCGCAAGCGTCCGTCCGCTGCTGGTAAAGCAATGCCTATGTCGCCGTTCATCAAGCCCAAATTGTAATCGTTGCGGCTGATCATGACGGGACGGCCCGGATACCAAACGCTGTCGCTTGGCCCAAACAAGCAGTGGCGGATTAAGCGGTTCAAAGCCTCCACGCCCCAATCGCCCTGGCGTAGCGCGCACAGCATTCTAAAGCGCTCGAAAGACTTCAACACTGCCGAGGCCCAGGCGTCGCTACTCGCAAAATCGGCGCGCCTAGCGATCTCTGCCAAATATCGACCGTAGCCGATCGGTTCACGTTCACTGTCGGCGGCTAACACCAGGTTTCGCACGTTGCCGCTCAAATCCGCCGCAACCTGCAGATAGCTGATGTCGACATATTGCGCCGGATGATTCAGCACCGCGTGCGCGGCGTCGGCGTCGCCCGCATTGACCGCTGTCGCCAACCGGCCTATGCCGCTGCCCGCGCCGAAACGGTGGCTGTGGCGTAACATGACGGTCTGCAGGTTGATCGGCGTTCCGCTTGTCCGGCGTGCCGGCAAAGTGGCGCCGGCGTATCGGTTAATCCAAGCCAGAGTGTCGGTGTCGTAAGCGGCATGTTCAGCGCCGGCGCACAATTCGCCCAGTACCGCGCCGGCTTCCACCGACGCCAACTGGTCTTTGTCACCCAGCAAAATTAACAAGGCTGATTGCGGTAGCGCTTCCAGCAAGGCCGCCATCATTTCCAGGTCTATCATCGATGCCTCGTCGACGATGACTACGTCGACGCTTAACGGATTTTGCCGATTATGGCGGTATTTGCGACTATCCGGGCGGCTGCCCAGCAAGCGATGCAGGGTGCCGGCTTTTTGCGGAATGTGTGCGCTTACCGCTGCCGGCAACGTTAGATTTTCGAGCACGCCGGCTATCGATTCGCTGACTCGGGCGGCGGCTTTACCGGTGGGCGCCGCTAACGCGATGACCGGTAGGCGGGTTTGTTCGATTTGGGCCAACTCCGTCAACAGCGCGAGCAATTTGGTGACGGTGGTGGTTTTGCCGGTACCCGGGCCGCCGGTGATAATCGCCAGCTTGGCTCGCAAGGCCAACACGCAGGCAATTTGTTGCCAATCCGGAACCTGCGAGTCTGCGAACAACTCGCGAATGCGCGTGGCCAAAGCCGGCGGCAAGTGAGCCCTGACCGGCTGCGACCGCAGCACTGTTTCGCGTTCGACGATGCGCTGGTAGTGCCAGAAGCGGCGCAGATACAGGCGCCGTTCGCTCAACACCAGCGGCGTATCGCCTTCTCCCAGGCCGACCAGGCAAGAGCCGGACAAGGCGTTCAGCCAATCCTCACAGGAAAAGTGCGAAATGGCGGCTAAACCGCTTGTACTCGCCGCTTCCGCCGGCAGGGCCAATGTGAGTTGTGGATTGACGCTTAAACGCTTGATATCCAAGTACACCTCGCCGCGGCTCAGTTGGCGGCTGACTAGCGCGCCGGCCCATAACACGCAAGGATGGACGTTGGGCGCCAGGTCGGACAGGAATTTGGCGAAGGCCTGGTCCAAAGCGCTAAGCCAGCCTTGTGCCCTCCAGGCTTGCATGTCGTCGAATACCGAAGGCATCATGTTCGAACTCCGGCGAACATTGCGTCCAGCGTTTCGATCAACTCCTGCGGCAATTGCAGCAACAACTGACCGCGTCCAGGGTGTCCCACCCCGCGCAGAAACCAATACAAGCTGCCGCCGACATCGCGCTGATAGTGGTAATCGCGGTGCAAGCGGGATTTCAGCAGACGGTGTAACGCCAGTAAATATAAGGCGGCTTGCAGGTCGTAGCGTTTAGCCAGCAGCGCGGTCGTCAATGCCTCGCCGCCGTATGCGTCGTCCTGGTTGCCCAAGGCGTTGAATTTGTAGTCCAGCACATAGTAACGGCCGCCGCAGACGAAGACCAGGTCGATAAAACCTTTCAGCAGGCCGTTGATGTGACCGGGTTGCAGCGCCGGCCGGCTGCGGCCCGGCAAACAATAGCGGTTAAGTAACGTGTCCAGGCGGGTGACGTCTACCGAATCCACCCCCAGCAAAAACTCCATCTCGGCTTGGTAAGCGTCAGGCGGCAATCGGCTTAGACTGACAGTTGGCGTGCCGGCCAGTGGACACTCCAGCCAAGCGGCCAGATGCCGCAGCATTTGCTCGCCGCTGCCCAGCCAATCAGGCTGGCCGAATAGTTCTTTGATCAGTTGCGCCTGTAATTCGGCTTGTGCCGCAACCGAGGCGAAACCCTCGGTTGCGGCCCGCTCCAGCAATGCGTGGATCAGAACCCCGGCCGCCGCGCCGCGCGGCAACGCGTGGATGCCGTTTGCCGGCCCGGCGCTTGCCGAAGCCGCGGGTTCGGTTTCGTCTTGGCGTTTATCGTCTCCGGCGGTTTCCGCCTCCGCTGCCGTTGTAGGGGTGTGGTCTGCCGCTAACGCCGAATAGCTGGCTATCCACCACGCTTCCCGAATGCTTGCGCTGAAGTTCCTAGGGCCGTCTCGGCATTCCTCTTCTTCCCGATTTGCCTGGAAAACCGCTTCGGAGACAGGCGGAGCGCCGAGAACGGCAATGTCAGGGCATGCGCCGGCCAGCTCGCCCAGCCGGGCAGCCAGGGCGGGTTCGGCCAGACCCGATTGCCAGCCCAGCACGTAGCCCATGGCGGATTTCTCCAGCTGGCATTGTTTGCCCTGTCCTTTGACCGGCGCCACGCCCAGCCAGCAGGCGAAACGGGCTCGAGTGACGGCCACGTATAACAAGCGTATGTCTTCCTGTAGGCGTTCGTTGTCGCTAAGGGCTTTGTTGGCATCGTCTTTACTCAAATCCACGCGCAAGCGGGCGGCCGTGTCGTGGTACCGGTAATAGCGGTTGTTGCGGGCGTTGACTTCCCGAAAACTGCAGATAAACGGCAGAAAAACCAAAGGATATTCCAAGCCTTTGGATTTATGTATCGTCACGATTTTCAATAATTCAGCGTCGCTTTCCAAACGGATGACGTTATCGTCGGTGCTGCCGCCGGAGTTTTGCAGCGCTTCGGCGAGATGGCGGATCAGAGCCGCTTCGCCGTCCAGCCGGCTATCGGCATGCTGCAACAGTTCCGCCAGATGCAACAGATTGGTCAAGCGCCGTTCGCCGTCCGTGGCGTTGCGCAGTTTGGCGGGGAGCCGGTAATCGTGCATCAGCTGTTGCAGTGCCGGTAATATGCCGTCTTGCCGCCAGCGCTCGCGGTAACTCAGGAAACGCTCCAGATGGTGTTCCCATGCGCTTTCGTCTTGCGCCAGCCTTTGCAAGGCGGCCAAGCTCCATTCCATGCTGCGGCTGGCCAGTGCGGCGCGGACTTTATATTCGTCTTCAGGCGTTGCCAATGCGTGCAGCCAAAGCAGCAGGTCTCCCGCTTCCCGACTGGCGTATACGGATTCGCGTTCCGATAAAAACACGCTACGTAAATGTCGCTTGGATAACGCTTTACGCATCACCTCGGCTTCGCCGCGGCTGCGCACCAAGATTGCGACGTCGCCGGGTTGCAAGGCCTGCCAGTCGCCGTCGGCGTGGCGAAAACCGGTATGTCCGGCTGCGGCGCTCGTCAACAGGCGCACGATTTCGCTAGCGGTGGCTTCCGCCATGTGATGGCGATAAAAAGGCATGCCGACCGGCTCGTCCTGCTGCAAGTGCCAAACGGTGAAAGCAGGCGCTGCTTGGCCGTCTACAATCCAGGTTTCGTTTCGGCCTTGCGCGGATACCGGAATGAACGGCAGCGGATGGGTTTCGCCGCCGAATTTGAATGCGCCTTCGGGTTGGCCGCGTTCGGCAAATTCGAATAAGTGGTTGACGGCTTGCACCAAGCCGACCGTCGAGCGAAAGTTGCTGCTCAAGGTGTAATGCCGGCCTTGGGTCGCCGCGTGCGCTTGCAAATAGGTATAAATATCGCCGCCGCGAAACGAGTATATGGCCTGTTTCGGGTCGCCTATCATGAAACAGCCGCCGCCATTGTCGGCGGCTGCAGGATACAAGCGGCTGAAAATGCGATATTGAACGGGGTCGGTGTCCTGAAATTCGTCGATCAGCGCCAAAGGATACTGGCGGACGATGAGGTGTGCCAGGCGCGCGCCGCCGTCGCTGCCCAGCGCTTGGTCCAAGCGGGTCAGCATGTCGTCGAAGGTCAGGCGGGACAAGCGTTGTTTTTCCCGGGCGTAACGCTCGCGTATCCAGGCCACGGCGTGGCGGCGAATCGCGTCGGCGAGGTCCAATTCTTCGGCGTGATGGCCGACCAGTTGGTCCAGCAAGGCAAAAACGCCGGAATCGAACAGGGCCGCTTTATCTTGGTGGGCTTTAGCCAAGCCGGCAGTTAGTTTTTGCAAGCAAAATCGGGCCAGTTCCTTTATCTCAAGATTCTGCCGATGATGCGCCCAGGCCGCGATTTGCGCCAACTTGTCTTTGAAGCCGGCCTTAGGGTACAGATTGGCTTTTAGCCAACCCTGTTCCGATGCGTCGAGCAAACGCCTTTCCAAGTCGTTTTGCTGATTGCGCCACAGCGTTTGCGCTCGGGTGGTCAGTTGCTCGCAGCGTAATGCCCATTCTTCCCAGCGTGCGAAGGTTTGTTCAAGATCGACCTCGATCTGTTGCAACTCCAAGGCCTCGCTGTCGAACAGCAGTGGGTTGACCTCCTTGGACAAGGCGTCGGGATTGGCGAAACAGCGGACCACCGCTGCGCTGGCGGATTCCGACAACGAATAAAAGTGTCGGCGCCAATAGTCGCGCACGGTTTGTTGCAGCAAATCCTGATCGTCGTTGTCGACTTCCCAATCGAACAAGCCGCCGCTGTCGAAGGCATGTTGCTGCAGCATTCGCCGGCACCAGCCGTGTATGGTATACACCGCCGCTTCGTCCATCCAGTTAGCCGCGATATGCAAACGGTAAGCGCAGGCCGGCCATTGTTCGGGCGGATAATCTTGGCGTAGCGCCGACAAAAACGGATCGGCTGCCTCGGTCAATTCGCGAAAATAGGCTGCGGCTTGATTCAGCCGGCTGCGTATGCGCTCGCGCAGCTCTTGGGTAGCCGCTTCGGTGAAAGTGACTACCAATATCTCCGGCGGCAATAAGGCTTGGCGTTCCAGCCCGTGACCGAGTACTAAACGCACGTATAGCGCGGCTATCGTAAAGGTCTTGCCGGTACCGGCGCTGGCTTCGATCAGCCGTACCCCGGACAACGGGAAGCGGAGCGGATCGATAGGGGTGGAACTTGTCATGGGCGAACGTAGACGTTGGAGCCGTTTTGCTGAGGTAGGCGCATTTTAACCGGCCGGCGCGCCAAGGCGAGTGTTTATCCTGCGCCTTACTTGGGCCGATTCGGCGATTTAGTTTTCTTTACCAGACGCTGAATAATCGCCGGCAATTGTTGGCATTGTATAGCGGCGCAATCATGCAGATAGCGACTTGATAGCCGACCACTCCAGCCCAAATCGGCTCAAATATTTTCTAAGCCTATCCGAATCGTTGGTACTGTTTCGTTGCGTGCGGGACACGCTGAATAGTCGGCGCCCCGCTTCGGACAAGCTATTACATGCTTGGCAGACCTGAATGACCGATTGCAGTTGCAGGCGATCGAACAAATCCAGTTCAGCTATTTGAGCGGGAGCCCAAAAAGCACTTAACGCGTTCGAATCGTGCGGATCCTGTTGTCCCCAGATTTGATGCAGCCGCTCGATTTCTTTGTCCACCAAGTCAATATCGATGCGGCCGCCGTCGGCTAATGTTGCCAGGCGCAAGATCGATGCGCCAAGGTCGCGGAAGTTTCCCGGCCATGTTGCGGCGGGCGACATGGCAAAGGCCAAATACTTGTGTCTTGCTTCTTTATTGAAGCCGATTTTCCGCCCCAGATCGGCTGATTGTTGGCAGAGCAAATAATCGATGTTGGGTTCGATATCTTCCGGCCGGCGAGCTAACGGCGGCAATTCATAAGTCCACAGATTAATCCGGGCATACAAGTCTTCCCGAAAACGGCCTGCCCGCACATCTTGCCGCAGGTCGCGGTGGGTGCCGGCAATCAGTTGAAAGTCGCTACCGACCGGCTTATCGCCGCCGACAGGATAAAAGGTTTTTTCTTCAATGGCTTTCAGCAGCATTGCTTGTTCATCCGCCCCCAGTTCGCCGATTTCGTCCAGGAACAGCAAGCCTTGATGCGCCGTTTTCAATAAGCCGCCCCGATCTTGCATGGCGCCGGTAAACGCGCCTTTGATATGACCGAATAAAGCCGATGCCGCACCGTCGCCGCGTAAGGTGGCGCAGTTGATCTCGACAAAAGGGCCGGTCATTTGGTGGCGAGTCTTTTTCAATTCGTATACGCGTTTGGCCAGAAAGGATTTGCCGGCGCCGGTCGGGCCCATCAACAGCATAGGTGCCTTGGAACGCACCGCGACATGTTCGATTTCACCGATGACGCGGTTAAACGAAACATTACGCGTGGCAATGCCGGATTTGAGCAGCGCAATCGCGTCGGACTGCTCGCGGGCAAAGCGCTGGGCAATGGCGTCATACTGGCTTAAATCCAGGTCGATCAACGCATAACTGCCGGGAGAAGCGGCTATTTGCCTGCGCGGCGGCGAAGTTTGCAACAACAAGCCGGGGATATAGCGGGCTTCGACCATCAAAAACAGGCAGATTTGCACCACATGCGTGCCGGTGGTGATGTGTATCCAGTAGTCTTCGGTTTCGGTGTCGAACGGGTAATGCTTGGCAAAATCGAACAATGCCGCATACACCTCGCCGAAATCCCAGGGGTCGCCGATAGTGATCTCCATGAGCGCAACCTCGGTTTCCGGTGAGACGGCGGCAATGTCTTCCTGCAGTTGCGCCGCTAATTTTTGATGTCTGCCATCGTACATTAGCACCATGCGATGGATGAGCAACTCTTCGTGCTGTACCAGAGATACCGTAGGACGCCATTTTTCCCATCTCGACGGCGTTGTGCCGGCGTCAAGTTGTGTGCCTAAGAAACCGATGACGACTTTTCGTTTCATGATAAATAAATCTAAAGTTGTATAAATAAAGATATAAAACAAGTATATCAGCCTTATGCTCGGCGGCTGCGCTGTCGCGAAAGCCAATAAAAAATAATTTAAAAAACAATTTGTTATAAGTTTTTCTTGGGCTTGTATGCGGCTTGGCACGGCTTTCGCGTTAGTCGATATAAAAATCGATCAGGAAAGGGAGAGTCAAATGGCTAACTTACACTTATTTTCGAGCAGCAGAGGCGCATTTGCACCGCACGCCGATGCCTTGAACGAAGCATGCGCTTCGGCTTATGCCTTCGATGAACGCCATCGTCTGGCGCAATATGCGGCAAGCGGAGGTTTGAACGCTACGTTTTATGCCGATGCCGTTGTACAACTGGACACCCTGTTGGACGCCTGCCAAAACGTCGAGCCGCGCTTTATTGCCAAGACAGCGCTGTACTGCCGAGAAAGGAGCTACATGAAAGATACGCCGGCATTGTTAACCGCAATCTTGACCTTACGCGGTCCGGAGTATTTACCAGCCGTGTTTGCGCGGGTGATTGGCAACGGCAAGATGTTGCGTAATCTGGTGCAGATTCTGCGTAGCGGTGCGGTTGGCCGTAAATCCTTGGGTACGCGGCCGAAAAAGTTGATCCAAAATTGGTTGAACACGGCTTCGGAACAGCAGTTGCTGAATGCAGTGATCGGTAAGCCTTACAACGTGGAGAACTTGCCGCCGCTGACCAAAGCGTATGAAAAATATAAATGCGATCCATCGCAAGCCGTGCCGGAGGTGCCGTTTCAATGATTGACGGCACTGCCGTTGGTATTTGTCGGCGGTTTTTTAGTTCAACGCGAATGCCGTTAAAGACTACATCGTGTCGCCGGTTCGAATCCGGCCTTGCCTCGGTAAGTAGCTCGGTTGGCAGAGCAGATGTCCTGGCGCTCGCTTGTCGCCTGACTTAACTCTTTTATTTAGGAACATGACCATGGAGAATTTCGAAGTATTGCAAACCGGCAACGCCAAGCCGATAAAAATGTGGACCAAAGGCGTACCGGTCGAGGACACAGCCAAAACGCAATTACAAAACATCGCCCGGCTGCCGTTTATCTACAAACATGTCGCGGTAATGCCGGACGTACATCCGGGTAAAGGTTCAACCATAGGCAGCGTTATCCCAACCAAGGGTGCCATCATCCCGGCCGCGGTCGGCGTGGATATCGGTTGCGGCATGAACGCCGCTCGGACCAGTCTAAGCGCCGACGATCTGCCGGATAATTTGCACGCTTGGCGGTCTGCCATCGAAAGCGCTGTTCCTCACGGCTTGACCTTCAAAGGCCGTGATAAAGGATCGTGGCAAAATCCGCCGAGTAACGTCGATGCGGCCTGGGCCGAGCTATTACCCGCATTCGAAACTCTGATCGATAAACACCGGCGCTTAAAAAATACCAACAACCATAAACAGCTTGGCACCTTAGGCACAGGCAACCATTTCATAGAAGTGTGTTTGGATGAAGCCAATCGGGTGTGGTTTATGCTGCATTCCGGTTCTCGCGGCGTCGGCAATGCGATTGGTAGCTACTTCATTGAGCTGGCAAAAAAAGATATGCAACGGTTTTTCATCAATTTGCCGGATAAAGATTTGGCTTACTTCCCGGAAGGTAGCGAGCATTTTAAAGACTATGTCGACGCGGTCAGCTGGGCGCAAGATTTTGCGCAAAAAAACCGCGCGCTGATGATGCAAAATGTGGTCGCCGCGATTCAAAAGATTATGCCCAAGCCATTTGCGGTCGATGAAGAAGCGGTCAACTGCCACCACAACTACGTGCAACGAGAAAATCATTTCGGCGAAAATGTCTTGGTTACTCGTAAAGGCGCGGTGGCGGCGTGGCCGGGGCAAATGGGGATTATTCCCGGCTCCATGGGCGCACGGTCTTATATCGTGCGAGGCAAAGGCGAAGCGCAGGCATTTTGTTCTTGCAGCCACGGTGCCGGACGGGTCATGTCCAGATCCGAGGCCAAACGCCGCTTTACGGTAGACGACCAGATTCAGGCGACGCAAGGCGTGGAATGCCGAAAAGATGTCAGCGTCATCGATGAGATCCCGATGGCCTATAAAGACATCGACGCGGTCATGCAGGCACAAGCGGATCTGGTGGAAATCGTGCATACCTTGAAACAGGTGGTATGCGTCAAAGGCTAATCGCAGCCGTTTTCGATAACATCGGAAACGGCAACCATACTGGAAAGAACGTGTTGATTGAATTGGATGGCTCTCAGGGCGAAGGCGGCGGTCAAATTTTACGGACCGCCTTAACGTTATCGATGTGCACCGGGCAAGCCCTGCGCATCAAAAATATTCGGGCGAACCGGAAAAATCCCGGCTTGATGCGGCAGCATCTCACTGCAGTGCAAGCAGCGGCCGCGATTTCCGGCGCCCACGTCGACGGCGCACAGGTCGGGTCGGCCGATCTCGCATTTGCGCCGGGTGAAATTCAAGGCGGCGACTATCGGTTCAGCATAGGCACGGCCGGCAGCTGCACGCTAGTCTTGCAGACGATCTTGCCGGCATTGCTGGTAGCCGACAAGGATAGTCGCGTTACCTTAAGCGGCGGCACCCATAACCCGCTGAGCCCGCCATTCCACTTTCTGCAACGAGCCTTTGTGCCATTGCTGGAAAAAATGGGCGCCAAAGTGGAGCTGCAACTGAACCGGTTCGGCTTTTATCCGGCGGGCGGCGGCGAAATAAGCATGACGGTGACTGCCGGTAAACCCTTACAGCCATTGCATCTGAAAAACCGAGGCGAGCGTATCAACGCCTATGCGGAAAGTTTTTTTGCCGGTTTACCCGCGCATATTGCCGAGCGTGAATTAGCGATGGTCAAAAAACGCTTGGCTTGGGCGGACGACCGCTTACTGCTGCGCGGGATAGACCGGCAACAAGGCCCGGGCAATGCCGTGCTTATTACCTTGGAGTATGAACACGTGACCGAGGTGTTTACCGGTTTCGGCGAGAAAGGCGTGTCCGCCGAAGCGGTTGCCAATGCCGCAGTCAAGCGCGCCCAACGTTACATGACAAGCGAGGCAACGGCAGGACACTTTCTGACCGATCAGTTATTGCTGCCGATGGCTTTGGCGGGGGGCGGTTCTTTTGTCGCCACGGATTGGAGTCCGCATGCGGCAACGAATGCCGAGATCATTCAGCAATTCTTGCCGATTGACGTTCAAACGGCCGCCGCTGAAAGCGGAAACGTAGTAGTCCGATTGACTGCAAAGCGATCGATACCAAGTTTTTAACAGCGCTAGGGTTGTAAGGATATAGGCACAAATAACTTCCGGTTGGTTTGAAAGCATCCTCCCTCGGTAGGGGATAGTTTTCTGCGGACGGTAGGGGATAGTTTTCTGCGGAAAACGCTATAATTCGGCCGCCTAGTTAGGCCGTTATCTCGTCGGTAAGGGGCGAAGCAGCATGAGACCCCGGCTCCGTTCACCATCATTCGTTACTGTTAAGAGGAATTACCCAATGAAACTGTGTTATCAATTGTCACTAGCCGCCGTCGTTAGTTTAAGCGCCGTTTCCGCGCAAGCCGTGCAAACGCCGAATTTCTATCAATGCAGCGGTAAAAAAGTGGACTTGACCTTGGTGGTCGGCAGCAATGCCGAAGTCGGCATAGTAGCGCCCACCACTAGCTTGAATCTTACGATAGGCCGCAAAGACTATTCGTTCCAGGGTGAAGAGGTGACCACCGAGTCCACCTTGATCGGCGATTTGTACGAGGTAACCTTAAAATTTATTCCGGATTTTAAAATCGAGCACGCGTCGGTATTGATTCCGTCGATTTCGATGGGGGAGGCTCCGGTCGATTTTAAAAGCAAACTGATTTTGACTACGGTCAATACCCCGTTTGCGCCAACCGCCTTCGAAGGCGTGGTCAACCCGTCTAAATTCATCGACATCAGCTGCCAAGCGTCCTTCGTCTATTTCTAACGGGCATGAAGGCTTGGCAATCGCCCCGGCAAATGAAAGTCGACGAGGCTCGTTAGTCTTTCGAGCACCTGCCGCGTGACTTTCAGAGTAAGGTTAGAACGCTTATCCCCTGCCATGAACCGAATCCGCTCGATGATGGAGCGGATTCGTCCGGCCATGGCTCTGCCGGTATAAAGAGGTTTGCGGAGCACGGTTCCATCTGACCTAAGCCCTAGGGTAGTGACCCCTATCCTCTTCATTCGTGTCAGGCTATCGGTGCTTTGAGATAAACAGGAGCAGCTGCGGCAAATTAGATAAGTGAGTATGTGGAATATCCTTAGCGCTTACAGTCGGCAAAACATCCTCAGTGTTCCGACATCCTGTCGATTTCGGCAATGGTCTCGCGATAAACCGATTCTAATTCGGCTAACGAGCTTGAATTGCACGCCTCCTGCCGACAAGCAGTCTCCAAACGCGCGCAAACGCCTTGTAAACCGTAAGCGCCCAGGTTGCCGGCCGTCCCTTTCAGCCCGTGCAACAGCTCGGTAGCGGCTTTAAAATCCGCCGATTCGACGCTCGCCGCGATTTTATCCATGACGTCTTGGGAGTTGGCTTTAAAAGACCACAATAGCTCCAATAAAAACGCTCGATCTCCACCCAGCATCTCCAACAGGCGCGAGCAATCCAATCCGGGCCATGCCGCGGCATGACTATCCGGCGAAAGGAGAGCACTCGGGCCGTGGCCAAGCACCTCGCCGACCGCCGTTTCGAGCGGCGAATCCGCCGGTGAGCTGTGCGCCACCCAGCGCGTCAAGGTATGGATCAGTTGGTTAGGATCGACAGGTTTGGCGACGAAATCGTTCATGCCTTGCTCGATGCAATGCGCGCGCTCGGATTCCGACGCGCCGGCCGACAAGGCGATAATCGGCAATGCCGCATACTGCGGCTGGGAGCGAATACGCCGGCAGACTTCGAAGCCGTCCATCTCCGGCATGTTGACGTCCATCAGTACCGCGTCGAAGCTTGTTTGTTGCAACGTCGCCAGCGCATCGGCACCGTTGCCGGCAATGCTTACCGCTAAACCGGTCAATTTCAGAAATTCCGCCACTACCCGCCGGTTGATTTCGTCGTCTTCGACCAACAGAATCCGCGCGCCCCGGATGGGAGCGCCCAGGCTTTGCAATTCGCGGGTCAACGCGCCGGCCTTCCGCGCCCGCCGCCGGCGGGTGATTCGCGTTTGCTTCGTAGCCAACGGTAACCGCAACACAAACCCGAATGTGGAGCCTTCCGTTTGTGCACTCGTCACATAAAAATCGCTCCCCATCAGCTGCAGCAGATTCCGGCTGATCGCCAAGCCCAGTCCGGTGCCGCCGAAACGGCGGGCAATAGAACTGTCCACTTGGCTGAACGGTTGAAACAACTTGTCTAAATCCGTCGCATTGATACCTATGCCGGTATCGGAAACCGAAAAATTCAGATCGACCGTATCGTCCGACTGACGGTCGCAGGCTATCGCCAATTTCACCGAACCTTGCGGGGTGAATTTGAGGGCATTGCCCAGCAAATTGGACAAAACCTGACGCAGACGCAAGGCGTCCCCGATCAATTCGCGCGGCGTGCCGGCCGCCACATCGATAGCAAGGCTCAATTGTTTGGCCAGCGCCTTGTCTTCGAACATCGCCCTAAGAATGTCCAGCTCGACGTCCAGATCGAAGGGCTCGCGCTCCAACGTCAAACGGCCGGCCTCCATTTTGGAGATGTCCAAAATGTCGTTCAAAATGCCCAGCAAGCTTTGCGAAGAACTGGCGATTTTTTCCAAATACTGCCTAACAGGCAAACTACAGTGCTGATTTAAGGCCAGCGCGGTCAAACCGATCACGCCGCTCATCGGCGTGCGGATTTCGTGGCTCATATTGGTTAAGAACTGCGATTTGGCTAGCGCCGATTGTTCGGCGGCATCGCGGGCGGCTCGAATCGAATTTTCCAGTTCCACCCGGCTGGTAATGTCGGTGGAAATCCCGCACACCATATAAATAGTGCCGTCTTCTCGGCGCAAGGGTAATTTAACGGTTAAAAATACCTTGGTTAACTCGCCTTCCTTCAAGCGGTATTTGTGTTCGACTTGTATCGTTTCGCCTTTCAACAATACCCGCTCGTCGTTCGCCCGAATTTTGGCGGCGGTCTGCGCGTCGAACATATCGAAATCGCTAGAACCTATGATCTCGACTTCGTTAGCCTGGAACAACGCCCGGGCCATGCGGTTGGCATATACGTAGCGAAAGTTTTGGTCTTTTAAATAAATGTAGGCACTAACGTTTTCCAGCACCGCAGTCATCAGCGCCTGGTTTTCCTCCAGTTTTCGGTTTAGCCGCTTTCTATCGCTAATGTCGCCGAAATAGCCGTTCCACAACACGCTGCCGTCCGCCAGCCTCTCCGGTCGGGCCTGACCCAGCAGCCACTTATCGCTGCCGTCCGCTGCCGACACCCGGTATTCCAGTTTCCAATCGCTCAAGCTTTCGGCCGAATACGCCAGGCTTTCCTCCAAACTTTTTCTGTCATCCGGATGTACCGCTTCCAGCCACGGCTTTGCATCGCTTAGCAATTTATCCGCGGCTATACCGAACAGCTCGGCCATACCCTTGCTCGTGTAAGGGAAACGGCTCCAGCCGTCCTGATGCCGTTGATATTGAAAGATTGCACCGGGGACGTTCTGAGATAACTTGTTCAACTGCTCGTAACTTTCGCGCAGCTTGATTTCCAGCCGCTTCATTTCAGTGACGTCCACCAAGGTAATCAATTGCAGACGGCCGGAGCGTAAATCCGCTAACGGTACCGCGCTGGCAATCGCTCGCTTCCGGCTGCCGTTCTTGCAGCTCAGCCGGATTTCCAGAGGACTGAATTGTCCCAGCCGTTGCGCAGCCAATTGCCGTTCATTCCAATTGTCGATTACCCATTCGCGATATTCGGCTTCCGGCAACGCCAAGCGCCACCAATCCGCGATTTTAGCGATATCCCGGGTGCTGTAGCCGAAGGTAGCGACAAAACTCGGATTCAGGTAATTCACGTTTTCCCGCTCGTCGACGATTAAAATGCCGATCGGCAAGGTATCTACCACCGCTTGAAAGCGCTGTTCGCTGGCACGCAATAATTGCTGACCAAGTTTTAAATGCGTGATGTCTTCGAATATCGACCAGGCATAGATGTTGCCATCGGTCTCGGTAACCCGCATGCCGTTGACTCTAACGGTAACCAACTCGCCATTCGGCCGTTCCAATTCTTTTTCGTAAGGGCCGTAAGTTCCGGTACGCTGTAAAATCTCGAACTGTGCTTCATCGTGGACCTGTAAACGTTCCGGGGTGATGTCGCTATACGACAAGCCCGCCAGCACCCGCGCGTTTCGCCCGGTAATGGTCTGAAACGCCAGATTGAACTCGACCAGACGGCCTTGCATATCGCTCATCGCAATCCCTACCGGCGCCAATTCGAAAAATTGGAACATGCGTTCGTGGCTTTCGCGTAACACGTGTTCCAGTTTTCGCCGCTCGGTCACGTCTCGGGTAATCGCCAAATGAAACGTTTCGCCATTTTGCCGCATCGGTACCGCGTGCGTTTCCAGCCAACGCCGGCCCGCTTTGCGGCCGTTTACCGCGTATTCCATGACGCAAGATTCTCCGCCAATCACCCGCCTATGCAAATCGGCGTAAGCTAAGCGAAAAGAGGGGGCGATAAAGTCGAATACCGAACAAGCGATGAGTTGCTCGGCGCAATCGGCTTCATACATTCCGATACCGGCAGGATTAATGTCCGCCCAACAGCCGTCTACCCCTATCACTTCTATACATTCCGGCTCGTTGTCGATGATCGCCGACAAACGCGCTTGATTTTCCTCTAATCGCGCCTTGTCCTGCTTTTGCTCGCTAAGGTCTTTGATAAAGGCGTAAAACCGTCCGCCGGCATAGGGCAGAAATGAGACGACAATCTCTACAGGCACGATGCGCCCGCTTTTCGCCCTATGCAGGGTTTCGAATTTTTCGAAACCGCATCGCTTCAAGGTGGCCATGTGCTCGGCAACTACCTCGGCCGATTGATCCGCATCGATGTCCAGTACCTGTTTGCGTAATAGCTCCTCGCGGCTATAACCCGACATGACGCAATAGGCGTCGTTGACTTCGAGTATCCGCCCTTCGGCGTCCACCAACCAAAAGCCGTCCAAGGAAGTTTGGATTGCCAGCCGATATTGAGACGCTTGCTCGTTGAAAGCCTGCGTCAGCCGGGTCTGTTCGCGCATGGCGCGTTGCAAGCGCCGGACGCCCAAGCCGAACAGCACGATAAACACGCTTTGCAGCAACAAGGTCCACTTGAATTGGCTATACCAGGCGGCCAATGCCACCGACTTCAACGTGCCGACTTTGATGTAATACGGAAAGCGGTCGATCGCGCGAAAATGCAGGATGCGCTCGTTGCCGTCTATCTGCGAAGCTATCACCAAGGCGCCGGACTTGCGGCCTTGCGTAATGAAATTTCTGATCGGATGATCGGTAGCGACCGCATGGTTGATCTCGTCGTCCAGCCAAGGAATTCGGAGGATGAGGCGGCTATCGTCTATCCGTCTGACAGACACCAGACCGCTAGTGCCGAAATCCAGCTTTTGCAAGAGCTCGGCCTGCTGCTGTAAATCGATCAAACCGGCTAGCACTGCCCGCAAACCGCCGTCGTTATCGCGAACCGCTCTTGCCATGATCAAGAACCAGCGCCCGCTTTTGGGCTCAAACACCGCTTCGGAAAAGGCAAATTCCAGAGCCGGCTGAAAACGTAACTCGTGGAAATAACTTTCATCCGAAATCGAGCGTTCGGCATGTTCCGGATCGGTTGCATACCGCAACCGACCATCGCCGGCGTAATAGCGAATTTGCGCGACGTCTTGCCTGAGTATGGCATCCGCCAATGCCGAAAAACTCGAGACAAGGTCCTCGCCCTTAGCGCCGCTCGGCAACAGCTTGACTTCGATGACTTGAGCTTGCTGCGTCAATAGCTGTGCTACCCGGGCAAACGTTTCCGCGAAGCGGGCTTCCAGCATCCGAGCGAGATTCGAATTATTTCGCTCGGCGTCCGCCATGTTCTGCCGGTAACTGTTTTGCAAAAACCAAACCGAAGACAACACAATCCCGGACAGGCATAAGCCGAACAAAAACACAAAGCCTTTGCTGCGCGCGGGCTTAGGAGGAATTCTCATTGACTCCCTCTTGCGAATATTGTTAATGCCAATCCCCGCCGGCATGATGGGATAACACTGGATGTCATAAAACAAACTGAAAAATTCTGGATGGGTTACGGCTAAACCAGCCACAGACTAGGTTTGCCTTGATTTAAATACGGTCGATGCGGAATTTAACGAGCGCGAAACCGCAGCATCGCCCCGACCAATGAAAGGTAGTCAGTGGGAGCAAAACCCGGGTCGCGACGACAAGACCGTCCCAATAACAGCAAATTCGGAATCAAAATTTAAGTGTAGGCGCAAACCGCCGAGTCCGAAGCAGCCGGAAGCATAAGGACTTCTTATCTGTCGTCCCATTGATTCCGCCATGCCTATACCTAACGATCATGAAGGCCTGGCAATCGCCCCGGCAAATGAAAGGAGTTTGGTAGGAGCGAGTGGCGATGATGACCTTGCGAATCGCGGTTATGTGTCGTTCCCGGCATGACTTTCATAGTAAGGTTTGCTATGCGCTGAAACGCCGGAGCAATTGCCATCCACCGGCCAACAGGAGATTTTTCCGTGTAAGGATAGGACGGCTGGGCTGAAGACAATGGAATCAGGTTCAACGCTAAGTGTGTTGAAAACAGCTTGGCAATAGGTGATTATATTTTCGACAGTACCGGGTATTTGGTTGGCTGTCCGATAAAAAGAGTTTTTACTGCCGAATGATCGATGACATATTATCGGTAAGGTGTAGCGCTGCTTTATAGTCCAAAAACACTATCTTAATCGGATCACTTTATGAAAAAAATCATTATAAAACATTTACTTGGATCGAAAGCAAACCAGACGGAATTCTTTAACCTACCCATACGGGAGGTATTATTCGGTCGAGAGAATCACTGTCAGGTTATTTTCGATGCAAGCAAAGATGATTTGGTAAGTCGCCAGCACTGCAAAATTACCGCTCAAGGTGAAAATGATTTTTTATTGACGGATTTGAATAGTACAAACGGAACGTATGTCAATGATCAAAAGATTATAAGGCCGCAATTATTGAAACCCGGCGATGTTGTGCAATTAGGTAATGGTGGAGTGAAATTCACCTTCGACCTTGATCCTCGACCGGAAACGCCTATCAAGGCAACCCGGCTATCCGAACAAATCTCTGTATCGCCGGCAACTCGAGAACAACGCATAGAACCTTTCTTCGAATCCGATACGACGAAAAAGGAAACACGGGCCGGCGCAGACAGCTCCAAAGGTATAGGCAAAACCACTTTAATGCGCGAAATCAGTTATGCTGAAAACAATACTCGCAAGAAAATGATTAACTATGGCGCCGGCATTATCGGCCTTATTATTGCGGTTTCCGGCTTTTTTCTATATAAAAATTATCAAGACAAAACCCAACTCCAACAGAGCATTATCGGTATTAAGCAAAGCAGCGATCAAAAAATTGCCGAAATTTCGGCAAATAACGCCCTAAGTCCCTCGGACATATTCAAACAATATGCAGCCTCCACGGCGTCAATTGAATTCAATTGGAGACTCATTCATACCGTATCCGGAAAACAAATTTATCAAAGCTTATACTGTATTGAAAAAAATAGAGGGCGCTGTGCAAACGCCGTACCCGCCTACCGTTATATTGACGGCTCGGTAAGTCCGGAACTCAGTGACGAAAATGGCATTCCGATTCGAGGAAGTGGCTTGGGATCCGGTTTTGTAGTCGATAAATCCGGCTTCATTCTGACCAATCGCCATGTCGCCGCTAGTTGGCAAACCAGTTACAAGGATTTTTCTCCCGGCGTGTTAAAAATTTGCCAAGACACGAATTGCGCGCGATATCAAATCAAGCCTTTCACGGAATCCGATGCACTTTGGAGTAGTTTGAATAAATGGGTGCCCGGCCAATTGGGTAAATCGGTTGAAGGCGTCAACGATACCCTGAATGTGACTTTTCCGAACACCGGACTGGCTATCCCCGCGCATTTGGTTAGGGTATCCGATATTGCCGATGTTGCACTGATAAAAATCGATGTCATTAACGCGTTGATGCCGGTTGACTTGGCGACGGACATTTCGGTCAACCCCGGCGATTCCATCACCGTGATGGGTTATCCGGGTATTTCGCCCGATATCGGAGTCAAGCTGAATTCCCAGGACCCTTTTAACCGACAAAGTCAAGTCCGGGTGATACCGCAGCCGACCGTGACCTCCGGCAACATAGGCAAAGTGCTGCAAGGCAAAGCGGAAGTGACGTCCGATGCCGTGGAAGATTACTACAGCGAATTTGGCGATGCCTATCAATTGACCGTCAACGCCACCGGTGCCGGAAACAGCGGCGGCCCGGTATTCAATGACCAAGGTAAAGTGATCGGCATTTTTTCATCCGGCAGGCAATCGGGAGGAACCGCGATAACCTTTGCAGTACCGATAAAGCACGGTCTGGAAGTAATGGGTATCAATAAATTGGTGCAATAATCAATATGAAAACCGTTTGGGATCGCTGGTTCGGAAAAACAAAGCGCTCCAGATACCTTATCCGGGAGCCCCATTTATCGGGTTATTCTATTGATATCGGGTTGTACTCCGATGTCGGTTGCGTGAGAGCCAGTAATCAGGATCGAATAGGATGCGTGCGTTACGCCGCCCCCGGCAATGCGGTTACCATTCTTGCGGATGGAATGGGCGGACATAACGGTGGAGAAACAGCCAGCGAATTGGCGGTTACCGTTCTGGAAAGGCGCTTTTCTCGCCAACTTGACCGGCATTCCTGCCAGCAAGCGCTCACGGACAGCTTCGCGGAAGCCAATGCCACGATACTCGGTGTTGCGAAACAACAGGCGGAGTTGGCCGGCATGGGAACGACCTTGGTCGTGCTGGTGATCGTGGAGGGCTGTGCTGTCTACGCCAATGTCGGCGACAGCCGTTTGTACTTGATTCGAAATGGAAGCTGTATCCAGCTTTCCGAAGATCATACGATGGTCGCACAAATGATCAGAGACGGCTTGTTACAACCGAAGGAAGCGGAAACTCATCCTGATAAAAACATCATCACGCGCGCTGTAGGCACCAAACCTAGCGTCAACGTCGCATTATCTAAAAGTCCGTTGTTTTTGGAACAATCGGACTGCTTTGTACTTTGCTCCGACGGTTTATATGACTTGGTTTCCGAACCTGAATTAATAGAAATAACCCAGAAAAATTCGGCGCAAATTGCCTGCGATATTTTAGTGGATTTAGCCAAGCAAAGAGGCGGATACGATAATATCTCGGTGATTATTGTCAAGATTGGAAAAATGGCGGAAGGACATCTACGTGTACCTATTACCCGGTTTTAAACCCAAATATTATGGATCAAATCGATAACTATAAAATCATTGAAAAAATCGGTGTCGGCGGCATGGGTGAGGTGTACAAAGGCATTGACGTCATGCTGGAACGGGAAGTGGCAATAAAACTGCTTAGACCCGAATTAAGCAGTCGGGAAGACATCGTTCAGCGTTTCCGTTCCGAAGCCATCCTGCTCGGTAAATTGAATCACCCCAATATTGCTACCGTTTATAACTTCGGAAAAATCGGTGATCAGTACTATATGGCTTTGGAGTATGTCAACGGGGAAACGCTCGATTCTTTGATTCAGCGTCAAGGCGCTTTACCATGGCAAGCGGCTTTGGACTATACGATAAAAATATTGGAAGGCCTCGCTCATGCCCACGGCTTCAATATCGTTCATAGAGACATCAAGCCGTCGAATATCATTGTTAATAACAGCAAATCGTTAAAAATTCTGGACTTTGGAATTGCTAGAATCCTAGAAACCGCACGCTTGACAAAAACCGGACATTTGGTCGGCACGATGGAATATGTTTCACCTGAACAAATCCGAGGACAGGAAACGGATGCCCGATCCGACATTTATTCCGTGGGCATAGCGCTATATGAAATGCTTACCGGCCATGTCCCCTTTCAGAAAAATACCGAGTATGAATTAATAAAAGCGCACGTAGAGGAAAAGCCGAAGCCATTGAAAAACTTAGCGGGCATTATTCCAAATCAACTGGAAAATATTGTATTTAAAGCGTTGGAAAAAAAGCCGGAGCATCGTTTTAAGGACGCCAATGATTTTAGTAAAGCACTACAAAAAATCGTTGAAAATACGCCTTCAAACACCAATCAAATCCGCAAAGACAGTAAAATTAAAAACTTTATCACCGAATATCCCGGATTGGTTTTTTTATTTGGACTAATGATAATCGGCAGCGCCTATATTTTTTGGGATTTCAACTTTCGGGATAAGCGAAGCGTATCGCCGATCATTGAAACCAGTAATCGTGACACTATCGTAGATATTAAAGAGACGCTTAAGGACGACAACCAAAATCAGGAAAAGAAAGTGCTTGATTACAATATGTTGTCCTCGAAACCTGAAACTGAAAAGCAGGTTGTACCCGTCACTATTACCAAGCCGGAACCTGAGTTTACACAGCCGGATCCATCATTTGCCGAAACGAGTACCATTAATGAAGGTGGCAGCTCGCAGCACGAGAATAATACTCAAACTGAAAAACCTAAACAGCAAAAATCGAAGCCGAAGAAACTCAAATCGAATAATAGCGATAGCGATTGGCAACAGGATTTTGCCCAAAGCGCGATAAGAATTAAATGAATAGTTAGCCGTTGATTGTAACCGTCCCAACCCTTAATGGTATTTGTCCGCCCGCCTTCCTGGAGATGAAGATGAACACACCAAAGATAACATTTCTGACTACCGTATTTTCAACCGCCTTGCTAACCGGGTGCGCAACCATGGAACAATCTGCCGGATTGGCAACGCTGGGCTGCGCAGGCGTGGGTATTTTGACCGGGGCGCTGACAGGAAGTGCCGGGGCCGGGGCCGGGGCGGGAGCCGGATGTCTGGCTTTGGCCGGATTGGCCCTTTACAGTTATCACTCTTCTCAAACCAGAACTGCAGCGGAAGATCAAAAGCTATACGGCTATACAACGCCGATGAATACAACGGAAGTCAAGATTCGTAACGCCACCGCGTTTCCCGAAACCGTGCGGGCGGGAGACAAGCTGAAAATTGCGCTTGACTATTCGGTCATGGCGCCCAAGGGCACTCAGAGCGTTAATGTTCAGGAAACCATGACGTTGAAAAAAGACGGAAAAGTTCTACAGGAACTCAGTAATCGACCGGTAACCCGCCAACTGGGTGGCGGCAATTCGGAGGTCGATTTCACGATTCCGAACAAAATGCCGCCCGGAACTTATGTAATCGAGCAAAAAATTCAATCCGGTAGCAGCTATGACGTGCGTCCCACCGTATTTGTCGTTGGCGCATAGTTGAGGCATTACATTTCGAGCAAATCTTTAAGTCGGCGGTACACACAGCGTTTGCTGCTGCCGCTTTGCACGATTCTCGCTTTTAATGCGCGGGCGGAATATTTGGAATTGCCTTGTCCGGAAGAGCGAGAATTGGCTTCACAAACCCTGCAGCACATCGAAAACGAATGGCCGATGCGCGGAAGCGGAGATCCCGTTACACAGTATGTGCAAAACCTGGGCGCCCGTTTGGTTGGAACGGCTCTCGACGGACAAGGGGTAATCTGGCGGTTTATGGTAGTGCGTAACTTGGAGCCTAATGCGTTTTCCATTGGCAATGGCCTGATTTTTATAACGGAGGGGGCAATGAATTTGGCGCAGAACGAATCCGAATTGGCGGCCATCATCGCTCATGAAATAGGCCACGAGCTCGGGGGACATTTCTGCCGACAATCTTCATTCTTGTTAAGTCATTTATTGGACGTTTTTTCATCGAAAACATCCGAGCAAGTTCAACATGGTTCCATCACTCAGGAGATCGAGCCGGCAAAAGAGCAACAAGCAGACCGGATTGCCATTCGGCTGTTGCAACAGACCGGGTTTGATCCTTACGCCATACTTGAAATTTCCCGACGCTTGGCAAATTCTCATGCCGGCCACTTCCAAGATTCCAATCGCCTAAAATCGCTGGAACAGGCGCTAAAAAGCTTAAATCCGCTACCTGTGGACAGTTCCGACGCTTTCCTTGCTATCAAACGTTCTATGTCCGCCGAATGACCCGGTTATACGTTCATCAACCCCCAGCCTCAATAACAAGCCGCATCAATCGTCAAAAGCAATATTGGCATCCGAGCCACCGAGCAAAATCAAATCAACCAGCTTGTCCCATTTGCCCATAGGTTTTTCCTTGCCAAAAAATGGTTGTGGTTTCGTATTTTCGTAGGGCGGAAGTCGTCAGACGTTCCGCCATATCGAAGCCAGCAACATACCCGTAGCCAGACCGGCACAATTGCAGCCGAGATTCGGAGGATAATCCCTATCGGGTATCCGCCTTACGGGTTGCATAATTTTCTTATTTCGTGCCGTGTCGGTTAGTCGTTATCGGTAATCTGTAAGGTGCCGGATTTGGGTTTGCCGATTTTATAAATTTTCGGATTGGCTTTTAGCGAAAATTTGAGTTTTTCCTTTTTCTCTTTTTTAATGTCGTCTACCGGTAATATAAAAATAGTTTCGTCCGTTTCCCCGGCAGGGATAGTAATGCTATTTTCCTGGGTGATGTTTTGCATTTGATCGTTGGCGTTATCGTATAAATAAACGAGATAGTCCTGACCTTTTTTGGCTGATCCTGATAGCTTGAAGTTAATCGTCATTTCGGTTGTGCGCGCACGATCCAAGCTGACCTTGAAAAAACCGTAATTCTCGGTTTCCGCATCGTCTTCGTTTGACGAAGTTTGATTCTGATTTAAATATCCAGTATAGGTAACGCTAACAATGGGTTTGTTGGATAAACCGGCTTGTTTTGAATATAAAGCAACATATTCAATCTCGTCGATGCTATAAGTTTGAGCGCTCCTTTTAATACCACCCAAGGCCGATTTTGGATATAAACTCCAAAATGCCAAGCTAATTATAGGTAGGCCGTCAAGCGCTGTTAATTCTTCATTACAAGCATAGCTAGGAAAATTGGCTGAGGCTATAAAGCCGTTTTTGGCGCTAAATATGCCGATTTGATAATCGAAACAGGGTGTGCCGTCGGTCGCATTGCCGCTATATAAGTAGCGATCGGCATTTAAACTGATTGAGTATGCTTGGGTATTTGTTGTTACCAAAATAAAAGAAAAAGCTAAAAAAAGTTTTTTGAGTTTCAAATCCTTTTTAATCATAAAATATAATTTATTATAAAAATTGAAAATTTGTTAAAATAAGTCAACAGTATGGGTGCAAAATGATAAAGCTTGATCTTCAAGGCTCGAAATTATCGCCAACAATAAATTACACGATGAGCATGATTTGAGCAGTCTTCCCGTTTTTTAAGCCGGGATAAAAGAAGGAGGCTTAGCCTCCAATTGTCCCGGCTTAAGTGGGTAACCATTTGAGTATTCAAAACATGATAGAGAAAGCATGTCTGTATATGCATGCAGGTTATGTCGACTCGAAGGCATTATAGCCGTTAAAGCGGCTATAAGGTTGACTAATTGGCTATATGAAGAATTAGGATTAATGTTTGCCTGGCTCTAACTTAACCCCGCGCCTTTCGTAGGTTACGTAAGCTTGGATGGCAATCATTTTCGGGTCGTCGGCGGCCAAGGGCTGGCCTTCCAGCGGGTTGCGCAAACACCAGTTGATCATTTCCCACAGCGGAGCTACTCGGCCGAGCTGCTTTTGGAATTTCGGATAGGTTTCCGGGTGGGTGTTGGCGGCGTTGGGGTGGCATTGCGCGCAAACCACGCCGTTGCTGCCCATGGCCGGGTCTGTCCAAAGTGCGCGGCCTTGTTGGACGCTTGCCATGAATTGTTGTTGCCAGCGTTGTTGGTCTTCCGCGTTGAATTCGTCGGCGGCGGCCGGGCAGGTGAGGCCTGTCAAAGCGCAGACGATCAACAGCGGCATCCAAGGTTTTACGGTGTTCATGAGCTTCTCCTCTGCGGTTAGTAATGGCGTTGCGGGTCGATGCGCGCGCTTTCGGCTTGATAGTCGCGGTCTTGCGGTTGTTTTTTCAGGGTATCGAAACGCACCACCCGGTCTCGATTGTCGTACAAGGTAAAATTCAGATCGACGTTGCCGCTGCCGACATTAATGAATTGCCAACCGGTGGCGTCGCGCTCGAAAAAGGGGTCGGCCCGGTTCATGGGGACGGTCAACTTGGGTAGGTATTGCTCGGCCTGGGCATAGCTGGCCGGATACGGCCACGGCCAGGCGGTGGCCATCACCGAGTTGAAGCTGATGTTGCCGATTTGGTTGTACTGTATCTGGTGTACGTGGCCGTATATCACCGAGACTTTTTTGAAGGGTTTGAGCAGCGCTTGGATCTGTTCGGCGTCTTCGGTCCAGAAATTCCAGCCTTTATAGATTTTTTGCAGCGGCGAGTGCGAGAACACCACGATGGGCGTGGTTTTATCAACCTTGGCCAGATCGGCTTTCAGCCAAACTCGTTGTTCGTCTCCGACCATGAACGGCGAGCCTTTGGGGTTGTCCAGACCGGCCATTTCCAGCATGCGTTGTTCGGCGCTGGGCCAGCGGTGGTAAGTCCAGTCGTCGTAGGTGCGGATGCTGTTCAATACGATGAAATGCACGCCTTTGTGCTCGAAGCTGTAATACTGCGGCCCGAACAACTGTTCCCAGTACGCGCCCAAGTCCAGGTAGTAGTCGTGTTCGCCCATCACGTATTTCACCGGCAGTTGTAGGGCCGACAACATTTCGGCGCCGTGGTCCAGTTCCGGTTTGGAACCTAGCTGTGCCAAATCGCCGCCGAACATCACGAAATCGGGCTTAGGCGTCAGCAGATTGACCTCGGCTACCGCCCGCTTCAGGCCCATGTCCCAATTGCGCACGAAGCGGTTGCCTTTGATGTGCTGAATATGGGCGTCGGAAATGTAAGCGAAGCTGAAGTTTTGCGCCGGTTCGGCGAAGGCCAATTCCACCAGGCCGATAGGCAAGGTGCTGCCCAGCGCCAGTGCCCCGCCGGTTTTCAGAAAGTTGCGTCGGCTGCGGTCGATATTACTCATGGTTGTCTCCCGGTTGAACGGTGGCGGGTTCTAGCTTGGCGTATTGCGCGCTGGTCAGGCTTTCCAAGAAGGCCACCAGATCGTCGATTTGTGCGTCGCTCAGATTCAACGGCCGTATGCCGCCGCTTAAGTGGGCATTCGGAATGGCACCGGCCGGGGTGACGCCGCCGTTGTTGTAATGCATCACCACCTCTTTCAGGGTTTTCAAACTGCCGTCGTGCATGTACGGTGCGGTCAGGGCGATGTTGCGCAGGGTGGGCGTTTTGAAGGCGCCGATCTCGCTGATGTGGTCGGTGACCGCGAATCGGCCCAGCTCCGAAGATTTTTTGTCGGTTAACACCATTTGGTCGACGTCGCCGCCTTGGGCTTTGGCGGCTAGAAATGCCGAAGCCAAGCGCGGTACGTCTTGTTGCACCGCATTGATGCCGACCCCGATATTGTGAAAGCGGCTGTCGGTGAAGAGGGCTTGGTCTTGTTCGATCAGGTGGCAGGAAACGCAACGGCCCTCGGATAAGAATACGTTGAAGCCGCGTTGTTGCGATTCGGTTAATGCCGTCCGCTCACTTTTGAAGTAGTACAGGTCGAACGGCGAATCGCCGGCCACGATGCTGCGTTCGAAGCTGGCGATGGCTTTGGCGACGTGTTCCATGTTCAAGTTGTCCCCGGCGACTTGAAACACCGCGTTAAACGCGGTTCGATAGTCCGGGTCGTTACGCACGATGTGTAAAATCGTCTCGTGGTTGGGCAGGCCGCCTTCCACCGGGTTGACGAAAGGTTGCTTGGATTGGCTTTCCAGATTCGGCTCGCGGCCGTCCCAGAATTGCGATTGGTAAAACGCCGCGTTGATGACGGTCGGGGCATTGCGGGTACCGGTCAAGCCGTGGTGGCCGACAGAGACCGGCAGATTGTCGGTGAAGGCCTTACCGTCGTCGTGACAATTGGAACAGGCGACCGTGCCGTCGATGGAAAAGCGTTTGTCGTGAAATAGCTTGTCGCCTAGGGCAATTTTGGCCGGCGTTTGCGGGTTGTCGGCCGGTATCGGCACGTGCGGCAGGCCGAGTAACGGGTTGCCGGAGCCGGCGGCGGCCGTAACGGCTTTTGCAGCTGGCGCTCTGGTCGTAACGGATTGCGGTGTTTGGCTGCAGGCCCCGATGGCGGCGGCAACCACTATCGGTAAGGGCGAGAGTTTGTGCATGGCGGTGTCCTCCTGGCGATGATGGCAGAGCGGGGCGGGCCGAGTGTGTAGTAGTTGATCCGTGATGCCTTAAGCTGCATCACTCCCGTCCCGTCTGTCGGCTAGTTTAGTTGTCCGCTACAGGTATGGAAATTTGATTGTCTGTATCGGTGCGATAGATAAAGTCTATCCAGTAGCGGAAATCCGGTTGAAGCCGGTTGGAGGAGAAAAATTGCTTGAGGCGAGTGAATGTGCGGGTCATTAACCCAAAGCATAATTTGTCCCGCTATCTCTCTGTAACTTTTGACATTACCGGATTGCTGCCGAAATATTGGCTTTAAATTCGATTGCAATATTTTCAATAACTTATCGAGTACAAACTGGATTATCTCGGTTGTAAAACTCATGCCGAGTTCACCAATTTATGTGGGTTGAGCCGGAAGGGCTATCATCAGACGTCATTCGGCAACACAAAGCGTAGCGGGCGAGTCCCAATCTTTGCCCCCGTTACCTCGTCGATAGCGACCGGTTTAATATCCTCTCCCGTTTCAACGTCCTGGATGCGCACCAACGGACCTTCGCCGCGATACCGGTGTCCCCAGGCGCCTATCATCACCAGCACCGGCAGAAAATCGCGGCCGGCGGCCGTCAACAGATACTCTTCTCGCGGCGGACGCTCCGAATAAAGCCGCTTTTCCAGCATACCTTCCTCCGTCAATGTAGCCAAGCGCCGCGTCAATATCGTCGGCGCGATGCCCAGGCTTTTTCGAAATTGGTCGAAGCGGGTCAGGCCAATATGGGCGTCCCGCATTATCAACAGACTCCAGGCGTCGCCGAGAAAAGCCAGGCAGCGAGCGATTGGACAAGGGTCGGCGCAACTATTTTTATCGTTCATACGTTTTTAGTAGTGACTTGATTTCAAATTGATAGTAACATTAGTTTCGAAATGATAGTAACACTTAGTCGGCAGACTATCCACCCTCACAAGGAGATTCGATATGAACAATAAAGACCACGCTGTAGCCCTGATCACCGGCGCATCCTCGGGCATTGGGCTGGTAACGGCCAAGGCCCTGCAACAAGCCGGTTACCGCGTATTCGGCACCAGCCGCAAGGCGCTTGCAAGCGCCGATGGCATCACGATGTTGACCTGCGACGTGACCGACGAAGGGTCGGTAAAGACCACGGTAGCCGAGGTAGTGCAACAGGCCGGCCGCATAGATCTTCTGGTCAACAATGCCGGCGTCGGCTTGCTGGGCGGGGCGGAAGAGTCGTCCACCGCGCAGGCTCAGGCCTTGTTCGATGTCAACCTGTTCGGCATCACCCGCGTGACCAATGCCGTGCTGCCGACCATGCGCAACCAAGGAAAAGGTAGGATCGTCAATATTAGTTCGGTAATGGGCTTGATCCCGGCGCCTTACAACGCGCTGTATGCGGCGACCAAGCATGCGGTTGAAGGTTATTCCGAATCGCTGGACCACGAACTGCGCACCTTCGGCATCCGCGTCGTACTGGTTGAACCGGCGTTTACCCGCACCGCGTTCGAAGCCAGTTTAACCAAGCCCGATCAACCGCTTGCGGTCTATGACGCGGTACGTGCCGGCATGGCAGCGCTGATGCGCAATGGGGTGAATGCGGGCGATGCCCCGGAGGTGGTGGCTGATACGGTGTTGAAAGCCGCGACTGCCGCGGTTCCCAAAAGACGGTATACCGCCGGAAAACAAGCCAGCCAAGTGCGTTTCCTGCGCCGATTCATGCCGGAAGCCTTGGTAGACAAGAGTTTGCGCAAGTTTAACCAGCTGCCGATAGCCTGAATTAAGGACGGATAGGGACATGACTCAGTTATCGAAGAATTCCATGACGACAATGTATCCCGTGATCAACCTCGTATGGGAAGGAGCGACACTAAGGTGAATCTCGTCAAGAAAACCGGCACCGGACTCAATGGGTTAGACCAGTTGCGTGCCCTGATGGCCTGTGGGCGGATGCCGGGAATTTTGGTGTCGCTGGATTT
Organism: Methylomonas sp. HYX-M1; assembly: GCF_040741385.1. Classification (NCBI taxonomy): domain Bacteria; kingdom Pseudomonadati; phylum Pseudomonadota; class Gammaproteobacteria; order Methylococcales; family Methylococcaceae; genus Methylomonas; species Methylomonas sp. HYX-M1. Next base: position 3,262,388 of record NZ_CP160405.1, on the reverse strand, counting down.
CGAGCTGGTGGAAGTTGACTTTGGCAAAGCTGTCTTTGCTGGCAAGCCCCGCGAACATGCTTATAGCCCCCTAGGTACCGTTCACGGCGGCTATGCGGCCACCTTGCTGGATTCCGCCTGCGGCTGTGCCGTTCATTCCAAACTAACCGAGCTACAAGCCTATATTACCTTGGAGCTGAAAATTTCATACCACAAGACAATAACCAAGAATACGGGCTTGCTTAGGGCGGAGGGCAACGTTCTGTCACTAGGGAAGCGAGCAGCCTTTGCCGAAGCTTGCCTTATCGACGCCGAAGGTCGGCTCTATGCCTCGGCGACATCAACATTATTGATATTCGGGCGCGAGGCTAATTGATGGCCAATTATTCGGAGCCATCAGTGACGATGCCTATTAACTCCCCAACTGCGCGCGAACGAATCTTGTTGGCGGCGAAAGTGCTCTTTTCCACCCAGGGCATTAGAGCTACCGGCATCAATAGCATCGTTAAATTGGCGGACACCACCAAGATGACTCTATACCACCATTTCTCGTCCAAGGAGGCGTTGATTGTCGATTATCTGCAAACACGCGATGTCGAATTTTGGACTTGGTTTGTCGAACAAATTGAGCAAAAAGCGCAAACCCCGAAAGACAAGCTATCGGCAAGTTTTGATGTCCATAGCGCGTGGTTGACCAGCCCTGATTTTCGGGGTTGCCCGTTGATCAAGGCGGCTGTGGAATTTCCCGAGCAAAGCCATGCGGTGCATCAAGTATCCGCTGCGTTTTACCGCAAGTTTCGAAGTTATATGACCGATTTGGCCACACAAGCCGGAGCGCGGTGTCCGGAACGGCTAGCCGGGCAACTCTGTGCTTTGTTTAAAGGCGCCACTGTATCCGAACAATTGCAGCGCCATTCCGGCGCGGCCGAGGATGCCAAGTTGGCCGCCGAGATACTGATAGCAAACAGCATCGAATGATTATTCCAAATATGACCGAACCTTTTACCGAAGGAGGAAGCCACATGGCGAAACCCAAAAGTCTGTTAATGACCACCCGTTCTGGCCGGCTGCAATTCCGACTCGCAAGTAAAGGCTGGCTCCTGTCAGGAGTGCTGCTGGCACTAAGTATCGGCTGCAGCGACCAGAACAAAACACCGCAATCGCTTGCCCGCCCGGTAAAGGTATTTCGAATCGAGCAGAACGCCGTCGCCGGCGCCAGAAGCTTTGCCGGGGAAGTCCGGGCCAGAATCGAGACGCCCTTATCCTTCCGGGTGGCCGGTAAAATGCTGGAACGCAAAGTGGACGTTGGCGACCCAGTGCGCAAAGGCCAACCGTTGGCCATACTGGACGGCAACGATTACCGCCTCGCCGTGCAGGCCATTAAGGCTCAACTGGCTGCCGCGCGGGCCGACAGCAATTTTTTGCGCGACGACCTGACGAGATACCGCGAGCTGTTGACTCAACAAGTCATCAGCCCGCCGGAGTTCGAGCGGCACGAAACCGCCTATGCCACGGCGCGGGAGCGGACGGCGGCACTGGAAGCGCAATTGGGCGAGGCGCTTAACCAGCTCAACTATACCGAGCTGCATGCCGACCGCGACGGCGTGGTGACTGCGTTGACTGTAGAAGCCGGACAGGTGCTGGCCGCCGGTCAGGCCGTGGTGACGTTGGCCCAGCTCGACGAAAAGGAAGTTCATTTCGACGTGCCCGAGCATCGCTTACAAGAAATCCAGCGCCAACAAGACGTTAATGTGGCTTTATGGTTCGACGACAACCGGCGGATCAAGGCCAGAATTCGCGAAATCGCTTCGGCCGCCGATCCGATTAGCCGCACCTATCGCATCAAGGCGACTTTGCTGGAAGGTCTGGATGCCGCGCAATTAGGCATGACGGCGACGGTTCAACTCGCGGCGAACACCGCTTCCGGCATCGCCATCCCGCTTTCCGCCGTCTATACCCCGCAAAACCAGACCGACCATCCTTTAGTTTGGTTGGTCGACGAGCAGGCGGCCACGGTCAAATCCGTGCCGGTTAAGCTGGGCGAAACGCTGGCCGGAGAACGCATTGCCGTCGAGGGAGTCGCCGCCGGCCAATTGCTGGTCAGCGCCGGCGTCCAGCGTCTGGCCGAGGGCCAGTCTGTCCGCTTGCCGGCAGAAAATGCACCGGCTAAAGAGGGATCTCTATGAAAGCCTTCAACCTCAGCGAATGGGTGCTTAAACACCGCTCCTTCACCGGCTTTATGCTCGCACTGACAGTGCTCGGCGGGATGTTCGCCTATTACAATTTGGGCCAGCAGGAAGATCCGCCGTTCACTTTCCGGATCATGGTGGTTAAAACCCTCTACCCCGGCGCCACCGCGCTGGAAGTGGAGCAGCAGTTGACCGATAGGCTGGAAAAGAAAATCCAGGAGCTGCCTGACCTGGATTACTTGCGCAGTTATTCCAAACCCGGCGAATCGGTGATTTTCGTCACGCCGCGCGAAGATACGCCGCCCAAGGACATTCCCGAGCTTTGGTATCAGGTGCGCAAGAAGGTCGACGACATCCGCATGACACTGCCGCCCGGCAGCATCGGGCCGTTTTTCAACGACGAATTCGGCGATACCTATAGCCTGATCTACGCCTTTTCCGGCGAAGGTTTCAGTTATGCCGACCTGAAATTGGCGGCCGATTCGGTTCGCCAACAGCTGTTGCGGGTCAAGGATGTCGAGAAGGTCGATCTGATCGGCGTGCAGGACGAAAAGATTTTCGTCGAATTTTCCGACAAGAAACTGGCCGAACTGGGCCTGGATACGGCGGCGGTGGCTCAGGCCTTGCAGGCGCAGAACGGCATGGCGCCAGCCGGCACGGTATTTTCCGCGCAGCGCAATCTGCCGATACGCCTGACCGGCGCGTTCGACTCCGAAGATGGTGTCGCCAATATGCCGGTGCGCATCGCCAATCGCACCTTCAAGGTTAAAGATTTTGCCAAGGTGAGCCGCGGCTATGTCGATCCCGCCGAATTCAAGATGCGTTTCAACGGCAAACCGGCGCTTGGCCTCGGCGTGACGATGAACAAGAAAGGCAACGTTATCGATCTGGAGCAAGCCTTGGACAAGACGCTGGCCGGCATAACAACCGAGTTACCGTTAGGCATGGATGTCGAGACGGTCGCCAATCAAGGTCATGTGGTTAAAAACCAGATGGCGGAATTCGGCCGTACTTTCTTCGAAGCCTTGGCGACCGTGTTGGTGGTCAGTTTCTTGAGCCTGGGCTGGCGCACTGGTTCCGTGGTCGCGCTGACCGTGCCGCTGGTGCTGGCCGCCACCTTATTGGTCATGCTGCTGTGCGGCATCGACCTGCAACGGATTTCCTTGGGCGCATTGATTCTGGCGCTGGGCCTGCTGGTGGACGATGCGATGATTGCCGTCGAGATGATGGCCCGCAAGCTGGAAGAAGGCTGGGACCGGATGCGCGCCGCGACCTATGCGTATACTGCCACGGCTTTCCCGATGCTGACCGGCACCTTGATTACCATCGCCGGTTTCCTGCCGGTGGGTTTGGCGCAATCCTCGGCCGGCGAATATACCGTGGCGATTTTCCAGGTAGTCGGCATATCTTTGATACTGTCTTGGATAGGCGCGGTGGTATTCACCCCGTATTTGGGGTTTTTGATCCTCAAGGTAAATGCCGACGGCGACCAAGCGGCTCACGACTTGTTCGATACGCCGTTCTACAACCGCTTGCGCCGCTGGGTGGATGCCTGTGTAGCGCACCGTAAGAAAGTCATTGTCGCCACCCTGGCTTTGTTCGGTCTCGGTGTGGTGGCTTTAACCCATGTCCCGGAGCAATTCTTCCCGCTGTCCAACCGGCCGGAAGTCATCGTCGACCTGTGGTTGCCGGAGGGCAGCGCCTTCGAACAAACCGAGGCCGCCGCCAAACGCATGGAAGCCCTATTAGCCGAGGACGAGGACGTGGAACATGTCGCCAGCTATGTCGGCAGCGGCACGCCGAGGTTTTTCATGTTGATCGTGCAGCAACTGGCGAATACCAATCTGGCCGAACTGGTGGTGATGACCAAGGATAACCAAGCGCGTGAACGGGTGATGCAGCGCGTCCGGCAGATGCTTGAGACGGATTTTCCGAATGTCAGGGGCCGGGTCAAACGGCTGAATGTCGGGCCGCCGATGGATTATCCGTTGGCATTCAGAGTGCTCGGCGAAAATCCCAATATTGTGCGCGGCATTGCCGATCAGGTGGCCGACGTAGTGCGTAACCATCCCGGCACCGTGGACGTCAACGACGACTGGCATGACCGCATACCCTCGTTCCGCCTGATATTGGATCAGGACAAGGCCCGCGCCCTCGGCGTGTCGACGGCCAGTTTGTCGCAAGCCTTGCAGGCGCATTACGCCGGCATCCCGGTCGGACAATTACGCGAGCAGGATAAATTGATAGACATCGTCTGGCGGGCCAGCCCCGAATTGCGCATCGCCGCCGACGAATTGCCCGACGTCGCGGTTCGCACGGCCAATGGCAAGTCGGTGTCGCTGTCACAGTTCGTCAAGTTCGAGACCGTGTTCGAGGACGGCGTGCGCTGGCGACGCAACCGCTTCCCAACCATCTCGGTACGCGCCGACGTGGCCGACGGCAAGATGGCACCGGACGTGGCGGCGGAAATCGTCCCGAAACTTAAATCCATACAGGACAGCTTGCCGGCCGGTTATTTCATCGAAACCGGCGGTTCCAAGGAAGACGCGGTGACCGCGCAGAAGTCGATCCTGATCTGGATTCCGCTGGTGCTGATCGTCACGCTGATCTTGTTGATGATGCAATTGCAGAATCTGTCCAGGACTTTCATGGTGTTCAGCACCGCGCCGCTGGGCGTGATCGGCGCGGCCTTCGCGTTGCTGCTGTTCCGGGCGCCGTTCGGTTTCGTGGCCTTGCTCGGCATCCTGGCGCTGGCTGGCATGATCATGCGCAACTCGGTGATTTTGGTGGATCAGATCGATCAGGACGAAAAATCCGGGCTCGACACCTGGTCGGCCATCGTCGAATCGACGGTACGGCGCTTTAGGCCGATCATGCTGACTGCGGCTGCGGCCATTCTGGCGATGATACCGTTGTCTCGTAACGACTTCTTCGGCCCGCAGGCTATCGCCATCATGGGAGGGCTGACGGTGGCGACGGTATTGACAGTGTTCTTCCTGCCGGCGCTGTATGCGGCGTGGTTTAGGGTGGAGCGTGCGCCAGTCGGAGGTAATAAAGCCCCTGCCTGATGGCAACGCGATCGAGCCAACGATACCTCCCCCTTTTTCAAAGGGGGATTGAGGGGGATTTATTAGAAAAATCTCCCCAGCCCCTCGGCAACTGCTCCACGCGTTGCTCTACCTTCTGCATCCATGCAGTCGTCTTTTTCAAAGAGGGGAGAAGAATAGCGGTAGGGTACGCATTGCGTACCTTTTAAAGCCTCTGCAATTGTTAAAGCCCAAGAAGGTACGCGGTGCGTACCCTATGCGGCGACCACGGAGTTTTACAATGAATAATCGATATTTAACACCGCTAACCGTTCTGTCCGTGGTTTGGCTGAGCGCCTGTACGCCGACCCGCGTCGGCGACCAAGTGGCGCTGAATAGCCCGGCAAGCTGGCAACACGCGCCCGATCCCCAAACCGCAGAAACGGTAGACCTGAAAATCTGGTGGCAAGGTTTCAACGACCCCTTGCTGAATGAATTGATAGACCAAGCCTTGGCCGCCAACCACGATCTGAAGATCGCCGCCGCTCGCGTCCGCGAAGCCAATGCGATGGTCACCGTCGCCGAAGCGGCGCTGTATCCCAGTCTCGATTTCTCGCTAGCCGGCGGCCGGGAAAAACGCATCGACCGCATCGTTGGCGTACCGAGCGGGCAAGGCATCCAATTGATTACACCGACCGCCGATGCGGTTAGCGGCGGATTGGCGGCGCGCTGGGAAATCGACGTGTTCGGCGGCCGGCATTTGGAAGCGGAAGCTGCCGCCGCGCAAGCCGAGGGTAGCCGGGAAGGCTTGCATGCGGCGCAGGTCGGTCTGCTGGCCCAGGTAGCAACCAACTATCTGGAGCTGCGCGGGGTGCAGCAACGTACCGGCATTCTGCAAAGCAATATAGCCTTGCAGCGCGAACGGCTGAGGACTTTACAGGTATTTGTTAAAGCCGGACTCGCTAACGAGGCGGATGTGGCCCGCCAGCAAACCTTGTTGCAGGGCACTGAAGCGACACTGCCGCAACTGGTCAACGCCGGGCAAAAGCTGATTCATCGTTTGGGCGTATTGCAGGGCGAGCCGCCGGAAAGCCTGGAACAGCGGCTGACCGTCACCGGCCCGTTGCCGAAACAAGCGCCAACCATGCCCAAGCTGTTGCCGGCCGATCTATTGGCGCAACGGCCGGATTTGCGTCTCGCGCAAACCGAAGTCAGCGCCGCAGCGGCTAGCCTTGGGGCGGCGCGGGCCGATCTCTATCCGAAACTGGTGCTGTCGGCCAGTGGCGGCGTCGGCGCGCTGGCGGTCGGCGGTTTTCCGAGTCTGGGCGAGAGCGTTTATGCGCTGGGCTCCGGCCTTTCCGCGCCGATCTTCAACGCCGGACGCATCCGCGCCCATATCGCCGCCGCCGATGCGCGGCTGGATCAGGTCGCGGCCAATTTCGAGAAGACTTTTTTGCTGGCATTGGAAGACGTGGAAAACGCCTTCGTTACCCATCGTGCCGCCACGGATAGCCTGGGCCAATTGACTACAGCTGAAGCCTCGGCGGAAAAAGCCTACCGGCTGGTCGACGCCTTGTATCAACGCGGTGCGGGCGATTATCTGGCGGTGCTGGATGCCCAACGCAGCAAGCTGGCCGTCAGCGACGAACGCGCCAAAGCCGAAACGGCGGCCGGCGTGGCCATGGTGTCACTGTATCGAGCGTTCGGCGGCGGCTGGACAATTGCTTCATCGGATAGAGGTATCGATAAAGCCTCGATACGGTAATCAACGGCTGACAAGATCGCACAGCAAGCACTTGGAAAAGCGATGAAGGTCATCATTCTATCGGCATGCCTAGAATACCCGGCGTTCTTCATTCCCGTGTGGTTGTTTTCTTTCAAGTGGATAGGGTTAGTTTATCTACTGATTTATTAGACCACTACAGTAGCCACTGGCTGACGTCATCTGTTCATCTCGGTGGACATGATGGACGGTGCCGTATCCCGTGCCAAATTATGCCAAGCCGTCACGAGGGAACAAACTATTTTTGGCGAATGGGGCTTCGATTTTACTTGACTATAAAATGATAATCATTATCATTTGTAACCGGTAGTATTCTCTCGTGCTATCACCGGCGCACCTGGTCGTCCTCCGCAAATACAAGCAGTGTGCGCCGTTCTAATTTCTTAGTCATTGGCGAGGTCGATATGCAATCAGTTTCTTCACTCAAATTAGCGGAATCGGAAATTTCCCAGTTACACGCCGCAACCTGTCTGATGATGACGCGTTTCATCAGCGGCAATCATTGTCCTAAACTGGCCCATGTCATAGTGCACCAACTGCAGCAGTTGCTGGCGCATCCCGTGACCCAACAATTGCCCGATAGCCTGACCATGTACAACCAGCTGTTGCAGCATTGGCAGCACGTTTCCAGTGCCTTGGCCGACAAAGAAGCCGAGCGCAAAGCGTTTCTGCGCTATCACTGAGAATTGATAACGACGCGGTTTGGCGATAGTCTCAAGCCGAAAGGTTTAAAGCGGAAAACGCCTTTGCGGCGGCGACTAAGTTTTGCCGCTTGACGGCTTTGGCCGGCTGGGCATAGCCTGTACATTGATGATCCTGAGAATCGGCTAACGAGTTTTCTAGGATAACTGTCCGTTAATATTGGATGCGGGTTTAACCCTTTGTACTGCTATGAACCTTAGAGACCTTCGTTATTTAATCGCCGTGGCCGATTTGCGCAGTTTTGTCCAAGCTGCGGAGCGCTGTTACATTAGCCAGCCGACTCTAAGCACCCAAATCAAAAAAATGGAAGACGATTTAGGCGTGCAAATATTTGAGCGCAGCAATAAAAAAGTCTTGCTGACCGAGGCGGGGAGCCTGATTGTGGAATCGGCGCGACGGATTCTGCGCGAAGTCGATCACATCAAAGAGCTGGCCGAAAACGTGCAAGACCCTTACGCCGGCAATTTACGCATCGGCGCTTTTCCCACCTTGTCCACATACGTGTTTCCGGGCTTGGTCCCGTTGATCCGCGAGACTTTGCCGCGTATACGGTTGATATTGGTGGAGGAAAAAACCGAGGCCTTGATGCATAAGCTAAAAAACGGCGACATCGATATGGCCTTGCTGGCGCTGCCGATCGCCGATGACTTTTTGCAGCACGAAGAATTATTCGAAGACGAATTCTTGTTGGCGGTCGCTACCGATCACGAATTGGCAAAAGCGAGCCAAGTACAGCTATCCGACCTTGCCGGTCAAAAACACATGTTGTTGTTGGAAGAAGGCCATTGTTTGCGCGGACACGCGTTGAAAATTTGTCGGTTGCACGGGGTGGAGGAATACCAGGACGTGCGGGCGACCGGATTGGAGACTTTGCGGCAAATGGTGAGGGCCGGCAGCGGCATTACCTTCATGCCGAGGATTGCCGTGCGCCAACAGGAACAGGGGATACGTTACATTCCGTTTCGGCCGCCGGTACCTAGCCGCAGCATAGGCTTGGTGTGGCGTAAAACCAGCCACCGCGGGCAATTGATCGCGGTGGTGGCCGATCTGATAAAGAAGGTGCAAGCCGATTGTCGCGCTGCGGCTTAAGGCGATTTCCGGCCCAAAATAGTCCGGGCTGACGGGGCTTTGGCTCCTTGTAAATCTGAACAAAAATACGCCGCCAATCGGTTAGGTTGATTTTGGGTACCCGCCTAAGCGGGGCCGGGAGTCTACAGGTCGTGCTGCGACTGTGCGCGCAACAGGGCTTCGAATTCGGCCTTCGGCATGGGTTTGCCGAAGAAATAGCCTTGCGCCTCATCGCAACCGTGTTCGATTAGAAATGCCAGGTGTTGTTCGGTTTCCACCCCTTCGGCAATCACCTCAAAGCCCAGATTGTGAGCTAAAGCGATGGTGGCGGCGGCAATGGCCCCGTTGTTTTTATCGGTAAAATCGCTACCGATGTCGCGGACGAAAGCTGCGTCGATTTTCAAACGATCCAAGGGTAGATTCTTTAATTGACCCAACGAAGAATAACCCTGTCCGAAATCGTCCAATGCCACCAAAATGCCGCTATTGCGAAACGATTGCAGCAAGACTCCGGCTTCACCGGGCGAGGTGACCACGGCGGTTTCGGTAATTTCCAGTTCCAACTCCAAACAGTCCAGCGGTAGATTGGTTGTCGCTTGAATGCGTCTGATCGTATCGTACAAGCCTTTGTTTTGAAATTGTTTGGCGGATACGTTGACGCTGATGCGCCTGATCGGCAAGCCGGTTCGTGCCCATTCGACCGCTTGGCGGCAGGCTTGCTCCAGAACCCATTCGCCGATTTTGTGGATTTGATTGGTTTCTTCCGCCAGCGGAATGAACACGGCGGGAGAAATAAAGCCGCGTTCCGGATGGCGCCAGCGCAGCAATACTTCCGCGCCGATGATTTTTTGCTCGGGCAAGGTGACTTGCGGTTGGTAATAAAGCTCCAATTCCCGATTTTCCAAGGCTTCGTGCAAATGATTTTCCAATTCCACTTTTTCGTAGACTTTTTGAATCATGGGGCTGGCGAAGAAGCGAAATAAATTGCCGCCTTCCGATTTGGCGAAATACATCGCCGTGTCGGCGTTTTTCATCAGCCCTTCCATGTGTTCGGCGTTGTCCGGGTAAATGGCGATGCCGATACTGGTCGCGGTCCGCAAGGTATGCGGTTCCAGGTTGAACGGAGTGCTGAGCTGCTGGCAAATCTTTTCGGCCACCGCCGCGGCAACATTGCGTACCTTGGCGCCGCGCACCACCACGACGAATTCGTCGCCGCCCAGACGCGCGACCAAGTCGTATTCGCGCATACAGGATTTGAGCCGACTGGCGACTTGAATCAACAGTTGGTCGCCGACCGTGTGTCCCAAGGTATCGTTGATGTTTTTGAATCGATCCAGGTCCTGCAGCATCACCGCCAACTGCTCGGCGTTGCGTTTGGCGATCAGCATCGATTGTTCCAAATACATTTGCAGGTGCAAGCGGTTGGGCAGTCCGGTCAAGGGGTCGTGGTGAGCCAGATGCTCGAAACGGGCGTGGGCTTCTTTTAAATGGGTGATGTCGACGAAATTGGCCAAGTGAAATTCGATGGTGCCGGTGCTGTCGCGCACCACGGAGATGGTCATCATCTTGGGATAAACCTCGCCGTTTTTGCGCCTGTCCCATAGTTCTCCTTGCCAAAATCCGTGTTGCCGGATAGCGCTCCACATTTTTTTGTACTGTTCCTGCGAGGTGTGGCCGGATGATAAAAACTTGGGGTCAGAACCTAATACTTCAGCTTTGGAATAGCCGGTGAGGGTAGTGAAGGCCGAATTGACGTCGACGATCCGGTTTTCCCGATTGGTGATCATGATGGCCTCGCCGCTGTATTCGAAGACATGCGCGGCCAAGCGTAATTGAACCCGGTCGGCGTGGCGTTGAATCTGGTTATGGACTCTTACCGACAATACGTTGGGCGACACGGGTTTGACCAGATAATCTTCGGCGCCGAAATGCAAGCCGGCCAGTTCGTTTTGTTCGGAGGTATCCGCACTGAGCAAAATGACCGGAATGTCGCGGGTGGCGGGTTCCTCGCGCATGCGGCGCAATACCTCTATGCCGCTCATACCGGGCATTTTGACGTCCAACACCACCAGTTTTGGCTGATCGTTCAGGTTGCGGGTAAGCTCCAACGCGGTGACGCCATTCGTCGCGGTTTTCAGCCGAAAGTCGGCTTTTAACGCGGCAACCAACACGTGCAAATTAGCCGGCAGGTCGTCTACCAGCAAAACTAGGGGTTTGCCGGTTTGCGTTTCCAGCATGCCGTTGCTCATGGTAGGTTTTCCGGATACGGTTTGAGGGCGGCCATGGTCCGTAGCGCTTCAGGGTAGTCGAAATTGTCGATGTGATAGAGTAGGCGCTGCACGGCCGTCGCGTAGGCTTTATCGCTATCGGCCATATCTAGCAAGGCTTGCAGCAGTTGGTCGGGAATGACTTCGTGCGTTTTCAAGTAAGTTTCTATCAAGGCCATGATTTCATCGGTCTCGACAGTGGGCTCGGCTTGTATAGGTAAGGTGGGGCTTGTCGAATCGGTGGCGATGAAGGCCTGCATTTGCCGCATGGTTTCCTGCAAAACGCTTTGAAAATGCGTGAGGTCGAGATGGTCGGCTCCGTGCCGTAGCGTTTCCAACATCCGGCCGGATTGTTCCGCGAGCGCTACGGCGCCTAAATTGGCGGCGACGCCTTTTAAGGCATGCAGTAGATCCGCCGCGGCGGCGCTGAGATTTTTACTTAACAACTCGGCGAGTTGGTCGTCGATTGCGTGATAACGTTCGATGAAACCCTGCATCAGTCGGCCGCGTAAAAATGTGTCTCCGTCCAGGCGTTTGAGGCTTTGCGCAACGTCCAAAATCGTCCGGTCGACCTTAGGGACGGCGGTGGGCAAACTGCGGGCAGGCGCTGTTTGCGTATAAGCGTTGAGTACTCGAACCAGTTCGGCCGGATTGACGGGTTTGGGGATGAAGTCGTTCATGCCGGCTGCTAAACACTGCTGCCTGTCTTCCGCTAAAACCGCCGCGGTCATCGCGACTATGGGTAAGTTGCGGCCCTGGGGTAATTCCCGGATCAGTTGGGTGGCCTCCAAGCCGCCCATGACCGGCATATGTATATCCATCAATACCAGATCGAACGCGTGTCCCTGTTTGACGATGGCGAGCGCTTCGGCGCCGTCGCAAGCGATGGTCACATCAATGCCGCGCTTTTGTAAAAAGCTTGCGGCTAATTCTTGGTTGATGTCGTGGTCTTCCACCAATAGCACCTGCAAGCCCGCGAAATGTTGCGTCCCCTCGTCTTGGCTGGCGGTCGGTTGCGTAGTGTGTGCGTCCAGCAAGGCGTCGAACAGCATCGACGGCATAACCGGCTTGGTCAAAACGGCATCTACATGGGGCATTAACGGATTTTGCAGCATGCCGTGTTTGTCGTATGCGGTGATGATGACGACGCGCAGCTTGGAGGGCGGGCCGGTCTCGCTGCCTATGGCTTTAAGCCGAGCGGCGGTGTCCAAACCGTTTAAGCCGGGCATGCGCCAATCCAGTAACGCGGCGTAAAACGGTTTGCCTTGACGATTAGCGTCCCGGATTAAGGAAATGGCCTCCAAGCCCGAGCCGGCCAGCACGGTTTCCAAGCCCCAGTCGCTCAATAAGCGCGACAATATTCGCCGCGAAGACGCTAAGTCGTCCGCGATCAGCACGCGCTTGCCTTTCAGTTTGTGCAAGTCTTTCGGGTAGTGGTTGGGACATTGCGAGGTTTCCGGCGCGATGCCGGCTGTGATGCAAAACGTGACCGAAGTGCCTTGCCCTATGCGACTGTCCAGTTCGATTTTGCCGTCCATCAATTCCACCAGTTTTTTCGCAATCGCCAAGCCCAAACCGCTTCCGCCGTATTTACGGGTGATGGAACTGTCGGCTTGCACGAACGGGGTGAATAAATGTCGGCATTGCTCGCTCGTTAAGCCTATGCCGGTGTCGCGGACCGAGAATCTCAACACGACGGCATCGTCGCTGAGACGTTCGGGTTGCACCGCTATGTCGATTTCGCCGCGTTCGGTAAATTTAACGGCATTGCCGACTAGATTGCTCAAAATCTGGTTAAGGCGTAAAGGGTCGGTCAGCACGCACAGCGGCGTGGCCGGATCGATGTCGACGAAGATTTCCAGACCTTTTTCCGCTATTTGCGCGCCGAACAAGTCGGATACTTCCAACAACGCGGTTTCCAGCTGCACCGGGACTCGTTCCAGGACAAGGTTGGATGATTCGAAGCGGGAAAAATCCAGCACGTCGTTGATGATGCGCAGCAAGGCCTGACCGGACTTTTTCACCTTGAGCAGTTGCTCGCGTTGCTCTTGGCTCAACTCGGTTTCCATGACCCGGCGGGTCAAGCCGAGAATGGCATTCATGGGCGTGCGGATCTCGTGGCTCATGTTCGCCAAGAATTGCGATTTGGCGATTGCGGCGGCGTGGGCGGCGTCCTCGGCTCGCTTGCGTTCGGTGATGTCGGTACTGACCATGAAATACCGGCTGGGTGCGCCGCTAGCGCTGGTGTCGGGGACTATGGTGGTGGAAACCCAATAGCGATCCCCCATTTTATTGCGGCAGCAGACGTCGCCTTTCCAAACCTGGCCGCTTTGGATGGTTTGGCGCATGCTGTCGAAAAACTCGGCCGGATGTGCGTCGGAATGTAAAAGCTCCGGAGTTTGGCCCAGCAATTCCTCTCGGCTATAGCCGCTGCTGGCGCAAAACAAGTCGTTCACGTAGCTGAACTTACCGACGGCATCGGTAACCCCTACGATGGCGTGTAAATCGAGTACATGTTTTTGGTAAGTCAGTTCGGCGACGTTGTCCAGCAATTGCCGGTCGCGTTTGACTGCAGAAGTGATGTCGTTGATCTGAATCAAACAGCGCCGCTTGGCCTTGTCGTCGCCTATCGGCTTGATTTTGATCTGCTGATCGATGGGATGACCCGCCGAGGTAAACAAGGGGAGTGCGTTCGGATTCAAACTATGCGAAATCACGGACGACATGCCGTGACTGAGAGCTACTTTAATCGCGCGCTGCAGGCTGCCGCCTTCCAAGTCCGGAAAAACCTCCGGCAGCAATTTACCCAGTACCAGATCAGGTTTCAGGCCGCTGAATTTCGCTACCCAAGGATTCCATGCCACGATGCGTTGTTGAGCGTCGGTGACGATCAGTCCCAATTGGCAGTGATCGAAAATGGCTTGGTAAATATCAGAATCCGTACTGACGTTGCTTTGCATTACATGTCCAAAAAGGTTTTTACGCTGTTTCTAAACGCGAGCATGGAGTCCATGTCCATTAGGAACGATACATAGCCTTCCACCTGTTTTCTATCCAGGGAAAATTCCATGTTCAATAGCAAAACGCAGGCTTCCACTTTATCCAGCAATTTATCCTGGGTCAGGATGCTGCCGATCGAGCCTTTAACGAATTCCGGAATGCCGCCGGAAATTTGCTGCTGAAACATGTCGGCGATGCTGCACAAACAACCGTTCAAAATCACGTTGCCGATTTCGGTCATGGCTTCCTGTTCCATTTCCGTCAACTCTTCGAAGGACAAATCCTGTTGCAGTACCGCGCGTACCAGTTCCAGGCTTTTGTCTTCCGGAAACAGCAGCAGCACGTCACCGCCCATCAGGCCCTCGAAATGCTGACTGACTCCGCTGACTTCTTTATGGGTTTTGCTTTGTAGATGTGTCAGTGCATCGGGCCTGCTGACGAACATGACTTGGGGTACGCTTAATCTGACTTCTTCGTTGACCATCTCGCTAAGCACCGCGGCGGCATAGCCCATGCCGACGTTTAGCACTTCCGCGACGGCATCCAAAAAATCTGCGTGCGACGCTTCGGCGTTATCCCACATAATTTCTGATCTTTTCTTCGGTGATGGGTTTGGGGATGAAGTCGATTTGTAATTTGACGGCCAAATTCTTAACCGCCTCTTGCACGTTGGCGGTTAAAAATGCGATTTTGGCTTGCGGCTGTAAAGGCCGGAGGATTTCGGCCGCTTTGTCGCCTTCCAGTACCGGCATGTTGTAGTCCAACAGTATGATCTGGTAGTTGTTTTTTTCGGCCAACTCTATCGCGATCCGGCCATTTTCCGCCTCGGTGAGCAGCCAATCCGGATGCGCGTCCAAAATGATTTTACGCACCATCATGCGAGACATTTTGCTGTCGTCGACGATCAAACAATGGGTTTCTGCCATAGCTAAGTTCCTCGGTTTCGATCATTCAGGGTGGGATGGGAGGGGTATATGGACATAGTTAGCGATACAGTGAAAGTCATGCCGATAGAGACACGTTGTCGTGAACATATAGAGCCTTTCAATTCGCGACGGAGCGTCGCTCCCACCGGCTATGCTCCGGTAACGACCCGGGAGATTGCCTTGCTTTCACGCCTTACAGGCCGGTTGTTCGAATCTAAAAGCCTACCAGGCATGAGTAAAGACTAGATGAAATGGCCGGTTGTGCTAGGGCGGTAATCGTTCGTTCGGTTTTTAACAATAGTCGGCCGTATCGGGAAGGTAAACCTGGACTTTAGTATTTTTCGCTTCCAGGTTTTGTTGTAAATGGCTCCAAGCCCACAGCCGATTGAGCCTCTTCACCCATGAGAAAGCTGTGGCGCAAAATGTAGCTTCAACTATAATCCGCCGGCGTTTTTTGCGCGGCTATTGTGCCGGATTGGTTTGTTCCGGCCGTTCCTGCGGTTAACGCACGTTGCAATCATGCTCGTCGAGTGGCAAGCCTCTTTTGCTTGATTCGAAAAATCGGTCAGCCGGGTGTCTATGCCGGCCGTATGACCGGCTAACGTTAACCCATTACCTTGCAAGCGCCTTGAACGTTAATTCCTGTTTTTCCATTTTATTACTCACATTTTTATTACTCACATTGTCGGAGGCTGCGATGGCCGCACAGCAATTGGATCCCGCTGTCGAACAGCGTATCGAAACCTTGTTGGCGCAAATGACGCCGGAAGAGAAAGTCGGGCAGATGACGCAAGTCGATTTCAGCGTGATTTCGTTGGAAAACGGTCAGGATTTGGACAATCCTATCGATCAGGCCAAGTTGGACGCGGCGATTTTTCGCTACCACGTAGGTTCTATCCTGAATACGCCGACTACGCCTAATAATAAAGCCCAGCCGGTCGAAAAATGGCGGACCATTACCCAACAGATTCGCGACACTGCGGCCAAAACCCGCTTGCAGATCCCGGTCATTTACGGCATAGACGCTATTCACGGCGCCACGTACACACGCGATTCGGTGTTGTTTCCACAAGCGATCAGCATGGCAGCCACCTTCAATACCGAACTGTCTTTTTTGGAAGGGCAGATCACCGCTCGGGAAGTGAAGGCGTCAGGCCTGGACTGGAATTTTTCCCCGGTCATGGACATAGGCCGCCAACCCCTGTGGCCCAGGCTTTGGGAAACCTACGGCGAGGACGTGCACTTGGCGAGCGCGATGGGTAGCGCTTATATCGCCGGCCACCAAGGCACGGATTACTCCGCTGCCGATAAAGCCCCCACTTGTTTGAAACACTATGTCGGCTACAGCTATCCGTTGAACGGAAAAGACCGCACTCCGGCCTGGATAGGCGAACGGGCACTGCGGGAATGGTTTTTACCCGGTTTCCAAGCCGGCATCGCTGCCGGTGCGCCGACCGTCATGATCAATTCGTCCGAAGTGGACGGCATTCCCGGCCACGCCAACTACCATTATCTGACCGAGATTTTGCGCGGCGAACTGGGCTTCACCGGCTTCACGGTATCGGACTGGCAAGACATCATCCGTCTGCACACCCGCGACAAAGTCGCGGCGTCGCCGCGCGAAGCGGTGAAAATCGCGGTGATGGCCGGGGTCGACATGAGCATGGTGCCTTACGATTTTTCGTTTTACGAGCTGTTATTGGATTTGGTGAACAGCGGCGAAGTGCCGATGAGTCGAATCGACGAAGCGGTGGGGCGCATCTTGCGGGTCAAATTGCAAAGCGGTTTGTTCGAGCGCCGCGAGGCGGATTTGCCGGTCGCCGGCAATTTCGCCACAGAACAAGCGGCCGCCGTCAATCGGCAAGCCGCGCAAGAGGCTATCGTGTTGGCCAAAAATGCCGGCGACCTGCTGCCGTTGAGCAAGCAGGCCAGTATTTTGCTGACCGGTCCGACCGCCAATTCCTTAAGCGTGATGAACGGCGGCTGGACCATTACCTGGCAAGGCAACGCCGAAGACTGGTATCCCAAACAGCATCCGACCTTGCTGCAAGCGCTGCAGGCAAAGTCCGCCGGTAAAGTCAGCTACGTGGGCGGGCAGCGGTTCGGCGAGGAAATCAACATCGAGCAGGCAGTGACGGCAGCGCGCCAACACGATGTGGTGGTTTTGGCCTTGGGCGAAAATACTTACACCGAAACCTTGGGCAACATCGACAGTTTGTCGCTGGATTCCGTACAACTGCAATTGGCTAAGGCGCTGTTTGCCACCGGTAAACCCATCGTGCTGATCACCTTTGGCGGCCGGCCGCGCCTCATTACCGACATCGCCGAGCAGGCTCAAGCCGTGCTATTGGGCTTTTTACCGGGTATGGAAGGCGGGCGGGCGATGGCGGATATTTTGTTCGGGGAGGTCAATCCGAGCGGTAAATTGCCGATCAGCTATCCCAGGGCGAGCAACGACGTCACCCCGTACGACCATAAACCGATGGAAGCCTTTGAAATGGTGCAGTACCAGCCGCTGTATCCTTTCGGCCACGGTTTGAGCTACACCCGTTTTAAAACCAGCGGCTTACGGCTCGAACGCAGCCGCTATCGGCTCGGTGAGGAGGTCAAATTAAGCGTAAGCGTCGAAAACACCGGCAACCGGCCCGGCAAAGAAGCGGTCTTGGTGTACCTGAACGACGTGTATGCCTCGGTCACCCGGCCGGTCAAACAACTGAAAGCGTTCAGCAAAGTGGCGTTGCAACCCGGCGAACGGCGCGCGTTGCAATTTACCTTGAAACCCGAGGATTTATCCTTCATCGGTCCGGACATGCGGCGCATCGTGGAGCCCGGGGAGTTCAAGGTGATGGTGGGCGACGAAAGTGCGAGTTTCGAAGTGCTGGCCGATTAAGCAAATGGAGTTAAGGATGTCGGCGAATCCAACGACCCGAACCAATCAAACCCCGGCCTTGGCGGTGCTGACGTCCTTGTTTTTCATCTGGGGCTTCATCACCTGCCTGAACGATATTTTGATCCCGCATTTGAAGGCGGTTTTTACCCTGAATTACACCCAAGCCATGCTGGTGCAATTCTGTTTTTTTGCCGCTTACTTCGTGATGTCGCTGCCCAGCGGTTATCTGGTGGAAAAACTGGGTTATCGGCGCGGTATCGTGGTCGGTTTAGCGGTTGCCGCCAGTGGTTGTTTGCTGTTTTATCCGGCGGCCGGCCTGCATAGCTATCCGCTGTTTCTGGGCGCGTTTTTCGTATTGGCCTCCGGCATCACCTTGTTGCAAGTTGCCGCCAATCCTTACGTGACCGTGTTGGGCAGCCCCGAAACCGCGTCCAGCCGTCTGACCTTGACTCAGGCCTTCAATTCGTTGGGTACCACGCTCGCGCCGTTTTTCGGTTCGGCGCTGATCATGGCGGTAGCGGTGAAAAGCGAAACGCAGTTGCAAGGTTTGGACGCGGCCGAATTGGCGGCTTATCAAGCGGCGCAGGCTGCAAGCGTGCAACTGCCTTATTTGGGCTTGGCCGGGGTATTGTTTTTGTTGGCATGCCTGTTTGCGGTGTTGCGTCTACCGGCGATAGTGACAAACGTCGAAACCGGCGGCGGCAAAGTGCCTGTTCATGCCAATGCCTGGGCCTATCCGCATTTACGTTGGGGTGCTGTTGCCATCTTTTTGTACGTGGGTGCCGAAGTCGCTATCGGCAGCTTTATGGTGAGTTTCCTCGGGCAAAGCGATATTGCGGGTTTGCCGGAAGCGCAAGCCGGCCGTTTCCTGGCGTTTTATTGGGGTGGCGCTATGGCGGGTCGTTTTGTCGGCGCGGTAGTGATGCGCCATTTCCATCCGGCTCGGGTACTGGCCGGTCATGCGGCAACGGCGGTTTTGCTGGTCGTTACCGCGGCTATTGCCAGCGGCCAGCCGGCCATGTGGAGTTTGATCGCCGTAGGGCTATGCAATTCGGTGATGTTTCCGACCCTGTTTTCCCTGGCTTTAACCGGCTTGGCCGAACACACCGGCCAGGGCTCCGGCATCTTGTGCGCAGCGATAGTCGGCGGTGCGATTGTGCCGTTGCTGAAAGGCGCATTGGCCGATGCGTTCGGTATCCAGGCGGCATTGGTTCTGCCGGCCTTATGCTATTGCTACATAGCGGGGTACGCCGTTTATTGCCGCGGTTTGTCGCCAAGCGCTCCATAGTTTTTTCTAGCGTTCTTCTTCTGCCTTCCCGAGCCGCTATCCGCTAGCCGGATTTGCGGCGCCGTATCGGGATGTTTGCCTCTCTCCTGCCTGATATTGTATTGGCGCAAGCTAGCTTGTCGGCAAATCCAACGCGTTTTCCCGGCGCAATAACCTTGTGATCGCTCTGTTATTTAACCAGGGTGAATAAACCATTTTGCGTTTCGTTATTTACTTTTGTACATAACGAATTAAACTGGCCCCAACACCTGCCTTGCGCGGTATTCAAGGCGAGGAAGAAATCTATCAACTAACAGACACAGCAGGCTCCCTATGGCGATACAACCGGTCGGTCGCGCAAGCACCGCCTTACCTCTTTCGTTGTTAAGCGCATGCACGTTTTTAGCTTGCGAAGTTGTCGAAGCGGCGGAGAAACCTAAATACATCCGGCCGCCTTTTGCGGCGTTCTCCAGCCAAATGCACGATCCTTTGTTGGGGGGCGGGAAATATGAAAAGCCGGTGTGGAATTTGCATGACATGTTGAAATTGCCGGATTGGTTATCGATGTCTGTGGAGCAGCGTACCCGCTATGAGACTTTCGACAACGCGTTCAAGGCCTCCGGCAGCGGCGGCGACCAACAAATCGCATTGCAAACCGCGTTTTGGCTGGAAGCCAATCTGGGCAAGTTGCGGGCGGGAGCGGAATTCGTCGATGCTCGCGCGCTGTTGAGCGACAAGGATTCGGACCTCAACACCACTCACGCCGACAACGCCGATTTCATCCAGGGCTACCTCAACTGGGCGGAGCAGAATCTGTTTTATAGCGGTATAGGGGCCGACGCGACGGCCGGTAGGCAGACCTTGAATATCGGCAGCCGGCGTTTGGTGGCGCGTAATGCCCTTAGAAATACCATCAATAGTTTTACCGGGGTGAAATTGCGTGTTACCGATTACAGTCAGTGGGCCTTTACCGGTTTCGTAACCATGCCGGTGTTGCGTTTTCCGGACAAGGAAAAGGCAATCCTGGCCGAAACGCACGAATTCGATGAGGAAGACACGCATACCTGGTTTTCCGGCGGATTTTTGGAGCTGTACGATTTGCTTTGGGGTATAAACGCCGAGGCTTATCTTTACCATTTGGATGAAGGCGACAGCATTCGAAACCCCACTCGTAACCGCCGTTACTTCACGCCTGGTATGCGTTTTTACCTGAAACCGGCCAAAGCCAAACTCGATTTCGAACTGGAAGCGATAGGACAATTGGGTACGGTTAGAAAAACCACCGCCAACAGCGACGGCAAAGACTTGGATCACGCCGCTTGGTATGAGCATGTCAGTCTTGGTTACACCTTAGACGTGCCCTGGTCGCCTCGATTCGGCCTGGATTACGATTACGCCAGCGGCGACGAAGACCCTAACGACAACCTCGACCAGCGCTTCGATACGCTGTATGGTGCGCGCCGTTTCGAGTTCGGCCCGACCGGTATTTACGGCGCCTTCGCGCGCAGCAACATCAATACGCCGGGATACGGCATCGGTATTTCGCCGCGTAGCGATGTGCAAATGAGTGTCAGGCACCGCTACTTCTGGTTGGCGTCCGATACCGACAGTTGGACGACAGCCGGCCTGCGCGATAAAACCGGAAAAAGCGGCGGCGATATTGGACATCAACTGGAATTGACGGCCCGCTGGGATTTCAACAGCAGTTTAAATTTCGAAGCCGCCTGGGCGCATTTGTTTAAAGGGGCGTTTGCCCAACACGCGCCGTCGGCACCGGCCGAGGGCGACGTGGATTATTTTTACCTGCAAAGTCAGCTGAGATTTTAAAACCGCCGTAGGCATAGTGCATGTATCTTTTTAAGAATCAACCAGGAGAAATCGATGGTCACCTACCTTAGGCAAAGCGTTTGCTTGGCTGCTTGTTTATTCCTGTATTCGTTTGCGGCGCAGGCCGAAACGGTGTTGGTGGCGGTGGCTTCCAACTTTACCAAGCCGATGAGCGAGATTGCCGCCGAGTTCGAAAAGCAAACCGGCTACGGGGCGAATTTAGCCTTCGGTTCGTCCGGTAAATTCGCATCGCAATTGCTGAACGGGGCACCGTTCGAAGTGTTTTTATCCGCCGACGGCGATAAGCCGCTACGATTGGAACAAGAAGGGGTTGCGCTGGCCGGCAGCCGTTTTACCTATGCGCTAGGTACTTTGCTACTGTGGTCGGCCAAACCGGGCGTGGTGGACGCCGATGGGCAGATATTGCACAAAGGCGGTTTTCAACATTTGGCGTTGGCGGATCCGAAACTGGCGCCCTACGGTGTTGCCGCCGTGGAGGTCATGAACAAACTGAAGGTATACGACAAACTGCAGCCTTTGTTGGTGTATGGCGAAAATATTTCTCAAGCCCAAGAATTCGTCAGTACCGGCAATGCCGAATTGGGTTTCATCGCGTTGTCGCAAGTGATCGCCGATGGCGGCGGCATCGGCGAAGGTTCGGGTTGGGTAGTGCCGACAGAATTGCATATGCCGATTCGGCAAGACGCCGTGTTAATGAAGGCCGGTGCGCAAAACCCGGCGGCATCGGCGTTGATGGCATTTCTGAAGTCGCCGCCAGCTTTGGCGATTATCGAACGCTACGGCTATCGCTTGCCTAACGGGCGCGAAGTCGTGGCAAATCCCCCCGCCGATGAAAAGCATTGATAATGGGAGCGACGCCCGGTGGCGATTCGAAAGGCTATGCGCGACAAGGGCATCGCCCCGCCCTCACGATGATTTTCATAGTAACTACCATGAAGGCCTGGCAGCCGCCCCGGCAAATGAAAGGTAGTTTGGTAGGAGCGACGCATAGTCGCGATGAGGGCCTTGCGAATCGCGGCTATCTGTCGTTCCCACTATGACTTTCATGGTCATGACTTACATAGTAAGGAGTTGTTAGTGTGAATTCAGCGGATTTCGCCACGTTGTGGTTGACCTTCAAGGTTTCCGGCGTGGCCACTTGTTTAATGCTCATTTTCGGCACGCCGCTGGCTTGGTGGCTGGCCCGAACTCAGTCGCGTTGGAAGGGCTTATGCAACGCCTTGGTGGCCTTGCCTTTGGTGTTGCCGCCTACCGTGCTGGGTTTTTATCTCTTGATTTTGCTGGGTCCGAATGGGCCGATAGGCAAGCTGACCAGTGCTTTGGGCATGGGTACCTTGCCGTTTACCTTCGCCGGACTGGTGGTCGCGTCGGTACTGTATTCCCTGCCTTTCGTGGTGCAGCCTTTGCAGGCTTCATTTGCCGGCATCGGGCCCCAGGCCTTGGAGGCGGCGGCGACTTTGCGGGCAGGACCGCTGGATACTTTTTTTCACGTGGTTATGCCGTTGGCCCGACCGGGTTTTTTGACCGCAGCGATTTTAGGCTTCGCGCATACCGTCGGCGAGTTCGGCGTGGTGTTGATGGTGGGCGGCAACATTCCGGACAAAACCCGTGTCGTGTCGGTGCAAATCTACAACCATGTGGAAGCCTTGGAGCTGGGGCAAGCCCATGCTTTAGCCGGTGGTTTGCTGCTGTTTTCTTTTTTGGTGTTGCTGGTGCTTTATACCGCATTAAAAACCCAGCCAGTCGCGCATCCCTTGACCTAATGCTCAATCCGATTTCAGCCCGTTTTAACTTGAACTACGGCCAATTTTCGCTGGACGTCGATTTAACTTTGCCGGGTACCGGCATCACTGTGTTGTTCGGGCCGTCCGGCTCCGGCAAGACCAGTTTGTTGCGCTGCGTGGCCGGATTGCAACAGGCCGGCAACGGCTATTTGCAGATTGGCGACGACGTTTGGCAAGACAGCGCCCGTTCGGTGTTCGTGCCGACTTACCAACGCGCGTTGGGTTATGTGTTTCAGGAGGCCAATTTATTTCCGCATTTAACGGTAGCGGGCAATTTGCAGTTCGGCGTCAAACGTTTGAGACAGCAAAAAGCCAACGGCGACATGGCGCACGTCATCGAATTATTGGGAATCGGCCATTTGTTGCAACGGATGCCGGCCGGCCTGTCGGGCGGCGAGCGGCAGCGGGTGGCGATAGCCAGGGCCTTGGCGCTTAATCCCAAGATATTGCTGATGGACGAGCCCTTGTCGGCGTTGGACGAACAGCGCAAGCAGGAAATTCTGCCTTATTTGATCGACATGCATAAGGAGTTGCGCATGCCGGTGTTGTACGTCACCCATTCCCGGCACGAGGCGGCTCAGCTGGCCGATTACATGGTGGTATTGGCAAAAGGCCGGGTGCAAGCGGCCGGGCCTTTGGCGCAAACCTTGAGCCGCCTGGATTTGCCCTTAGCCCTGGAAAAACAGGCTGCCGTGGTTTGGCCGGTGTCCGTAGCGAGCCACGAGCCGGACTACCACCTGACCCACGTTAAGTTCGATGGCGGGGAATTGTGTGTGCCGCTGGTGGATGCGCCGGTAGGCAGCGAGTTCAGATTGCAACTGAATGCCAGCGACATCAGTATCGCATTGGAGCGGCCGGCGGCTACCAGTATTTTGAATGTATTGCCGGCGAGCGTGACCGGTTTGAACGATGCGGTCGACGGTCAAAACGTAGTTGCTTTAAACGTAGGACAACAGGCCTTATTGGCGCGTATTACTCGAAAATCCCTGCTGGCGTTGAACTTGCGGGTCGGGATGCCGGTTTATGTGCAAATCAAGGGTTCATCGATATTGAGATAAATTTTAGGAGCAAGTTTATGCAAGCCAGTGCGCGCAATCAATTTAGCGGTGTGGTCAGTGAAGTGGTAATCGGTGCGGTCAATGCGGAAGTGCATGTCGGCTTGCCCGGCGGAGAAACGATCGTTGCCTCCATTACCAAGGACTCGGTCGAGACTTTAGGGGTAAAAGCGGGTGTGCCGGCCATTGCGATGGTCAAAGCCCCGCAAATCATCCTTGTTACCGATTTCGGCGGGTATCGGTTGTCGGCCCGCAATCAACTGCCGGGTGTGGTGACCGCGATCAAACCGGGAGCGGTCAATGCGGAAATCGATTTGGAACTCGCCGGCGGGCAAAAAATCGCCTCCACCGTGACCAACGACAGCATCGAAAACTTGAGGTTGCGGGTGGGCCAACCGGCGACGGTAGTGTTTAAAGCGGGTGCAGTCATCCTTGCCATCGCCAATTGACGGACTGTACTTAGGCTATCGCGACAAGGCGGCACCGAAAATTTCTTAAACAGCGTGTTTTCGCAACAGTGGGAGTAGGCGTTTATGCAATTGGAAGTCAACGTCAAACTACGCCGCGGTTACTTTGAACTGGCGGCGGAACTCAATGTGCAAGCAAGCGGTGCGGGTTTGTACGGCGAGGCCGGTGCCGGAAAAAGCACGTTGCTGGAAATCATTGCGGGTACCTTGCAACCGCAAAGCGGATATATTTTGCTGGACGGCGTTGCTTTGTTCGACAGCCGGCATGGCATTGCAATGCCGGCCGCAGCCAGACCGATAGGCGCGGTGTTGCAAGCGGCCTATCGGGGAAGCGGGCAAACCGTCAGGGAAGTGTTGCATTCGGTTGGCCGGTATTGGGCGTGGCGTCGGCGCTGGTTTTCCGTGGAGTTTTTGCTGCGTCTTTTGGAGTTGAGCCACTTGCTGGATCAACGGGTAGGTCAATTGTCGGGCGAACAGCGGCAGCGGGTCGCATTGGCCTACGCTTTGCTGCAATCCCCTAAATTGTTGTTGCTGGACGATATTTTTGCGACGCTGCCCGAATCCTGTCGTCAGCAAGTGTTGCCCTTACTTAAACGGTTGCAATACGAATTCGGCATTCCGGTGATTTATGCCAGCCAATCGATGTCCGAACTTCTGTGCTTGAGCGACACCTTGCTAATCATGGAACACGGGCGTATTGTGCAAAGCGGGCCTATCCGCGAGTTGGCCAAACGACAGCAGGTCTTGCGCTTTCTAGGCGTGCGGCAAACCGACAACATCGTCACGGTCAAGATGCAATGCCACGAGGAACTCGGCGGTTGCAGTTTTGCCGGCTTTGGCGGTTATGCGCTGGCTTTGCCGTATCGTCCGCAATTGGAGCCGGGAACCAAGGTCGATATTGCCATACGCGCCAACGATATTGCGTTGTCGCATCACTATATTCAAGGCATCTCTATCCAGAATCAAATCAAGGGACGTGTGTGCGCCGTCATTGCCCGCGGCGATAGCGTCATCGTGCAAATCGATTGCGGAATAATCTTATTGGCGGAAATTACCCCGGCGGCTAACCGCGGCATGGGCTTGCGCGAAGGCGATTGGGTGTATTGCTTGATCAAGACCCACGCTATCGTGTTACTGCACGAGCTGGATTTCATTCCCTACCAACGGGTCGTCAATCACGACGACGGCGTGTATTACCTAAGTCCTACTGCGGATTTCCAGCAATAGACGGTCACGGCGTTGATCGATCGTTGTGAAATGGGAAACTATGTTATTTCGCGGATTTTCTTGCGGGCTTTGACCGATGTTTTGGAAATTAGTGTAGTAGAGCTATTTAAAATCAATGCCTTGTGGAATGGCATGTCGGTTGCTCTATTTGTGTTGCGCCCCTGCGGTCGACCCTGCTGGCGGTAGGCTGTCAGGTGAGCGCATCTTAGATATCCAACCCGAATTTTATAGATCACAGGGAAAAGGCATGAATCAGTATAAAAAATCAGCGCTGGCCGGAACGATAGGTTTGTTGCTGACGGGAGCCACGAGCGCGCAAGCCCACGTGTCGTACAACACCTCAAGCAGTTTGGCGAACGGCAACGCCACTAACGGCGCCGGAACCTGGACCGGTGGAGCCGCAACCGACTATACCGGCCGTTTGCCGGTAACCTGGATGGCACACATCCATGGCGACAGTTCCAGCTTGGAAGTCTCGACCGCGGACGCTTTGGCGGAAGGCGCGCCTAGCGGCTATGTCATCGAAACCTATAACAATAAATGGAACCCGGCATCCAGTTGGGGCAATGCCTTGGACTTCGGCTTGATCAGCTTGAGTTCGGCAGCCAATTTGACTATCAAAGTAGAAGCCGATGCCGCCTTGGGCTCCGTTTTCGTACCGGGATTTACCTTGTGGGAAAACTGGGACGAAACCACCACCAGCAGCAAGCACGGTTCCTGGAACGCCGATCCTTATAATCCGGGTAACCGCGGGGCCAGCAATTTGGTTTACTTGGGGCACGCCTCGACTACCAGTTCCGACGGTGGCGTCGACTATTCGCTGGTAGGCAACTCGGTGGAAATCACCTTTTTGAATTTGGCGGCCGGTCATTACAGTTTGTGGATAGGCGGTAACGGCACGGGCAGTACCGCTATCGGTCAGCAATACAGCGCCACGCTAACGACTGCGCCGGTACCGGTGCCGGCAGCCGTTTGGTTATTCACTACCGCGTTTGCGGGCATGCTGGGCTTGGGTAAGCGTAAACAAGCGTTACAGGCTTGAGTTTTTGCTTTGGGATTCGTCGAGAAGACGGCCAGGGATGGCAATAACGCCGGTAAACCGGCGTTATATGCAAACAACAATACGTTGTCATTGTTCAGCGAGCACTCCGGCTGATGTCGGAGTAACGATAGCAAGAAGCGTACGGATACGCAGGAGCGACGTCTCAATTCGCGACTCGCGTCGCTCCCACGAGAATGACCGAATAGTTACTGTTTTTTTGCGAATTTACGCAAAGCCAGCGCGCTAATGCCGATCAAGCCCAAAATACCAGGCTCGGGGACGGTGGGCCCTGGGAAGGTTGGAGTGCCGTACGATTTGTCGCTGCCTCCGCAGCTACCAGTGGGCAATGTATCGGTGCCGGAACATAGTTGCTGAGAGCGGATAGCTGCCAAGGTAATATCGGTATCGTTCAGTCCGGCTAAGCCACCAACGGTGAACGAAAAGGTCTGGATGTTATTGAAACCTTGACTGCCTAAGCGAAAAACCAGTTCCCATTCGCCGTCCGGAGACGATACCGGCGCGAACAAGCCGTTCAGGTTGCATCCTGAGCCGCAGTTGTCAGAGCTGGTATCTGTCGCGAACAAGCTGACTTGTCCTGATGGGGTAACGTTGCTCAGCGTCGTCGCGCCCAGGTCGTTGTTGCCGAAATCGATAAACAATCCCAATGCTTCGGCGTTCCAAGGATTTACCGTCAAGTTGAAATCGAATATGCCGTCGGTCGCTTGTTCCGTAACCGTTAAGATGTAGTTACCGGTTCCGCCTTCGTTTGTGGTCCAGGTATTGAAAGTGGCCGATTGGCTTGTTATCGGGACCGCAAGCAATGCGGTCAGAAAAAGTTTTTTTAACATGTGATATCCCCCGAAATTGTTTTCCATGTCAAAATATAAGCATTAATTGTGCCATATTAATAGTTATAATCATTTCAATAGTTTGTTTGCCGGTTTGTGGTCAAGCTGTTAACTTGTGTTAAAAAAACCGACATATTTCAGCTGATCGGGTAGACCATGATTGATAATTTGTAAAGGGCCATAAGTTTTAAATCGCTCAATTCGTATCCACTTCCCAATTGAATTTCACCCGTTGCGAGCTGCCGGTTTGGGTTTCCACGCTGAAGTTTTTGCCGATTTTATGTTTCAAAATCAAGCTGGCTTGTTGGCTGAACAAGTTGATTTTGCTGCCTATATAAAAATCCGGAGTCAAATAGCGGCCGACCGAGACCAAGGTGTCTTGCAGCGTTTTGCCTTGTTGCAGGTCGAAAGTATCGACACCTAATTTTTCCGGCAGCCAGGACAATTGGCCGACGCCGTAAGACAGCGCGGCGTTGGCGATCAGGTTGCCGTCGCTTTTGCCGACTTGGTCCAAGGCCGAGCCGGTGATCAAATAGGCCAGGGCGTCGGCTTCCGGCAAGGCAGGTTCCGCATAAACCTTGGTTTTGGGCGAATTCAGCGGGCCGGTCAAACTCAGCACCGCGGTCACCTCCCGGCTTTTGGATAAGCGGGTGGCTTCGAGGTCCAGCCAGGGATTGTCCGCCGGGCCGTTGAATAGAAAGCGGCCGGTACGTACCGTCAAATCCTGGCCGTATTTGCGGTAGCGGCCGTTTTTCATTTCCACCGTGCCGTACACGCCGTTTTTATCGGCGATTTTGCTGATGACCAACCGGCCGTGCAAATCCGTGCTTAACCCTTGGCCGCTGAATCTGCTTTGCTTGCCCAACAAAACTTCCAGGTCGGTATCCAGATTGACGCTAGCCGCCGCAGGCTCGGTTGGAGCGGGGGCGCCGGCGATGACTTCGTCCTGGCTGACGGCGACGGCGTTTTCCGGTATTTCCGCCAGGCTTAACACGGCTTTGTCCAGGCTGAGCGTGCCGGCCAGTTTAGCGCCGGTGGGTGCCCGGGCGAGTGTCAAATTTGGCGACAGTTCGATCTGCGCTTCCGGGATTTTAGCCGCTTCGAATTGTTGCCCTTTGATGTGCAGATTCGCTTCGCCGGTCAGGTCGGCCCAGCCGTCCAACTTCAAGCGACCGGGCCCGGACGATAGCTTGCCGGTAAGCGCAAAGCGCTCGGGATCATCGGCGCTGGGCGTCACGCTTAGCTGTATATCGTGCGGGGCAATGCCGAGACCGGGAAGTTCGAACGAGGCTTGGCTCAGTTGCAGTTGGCCTTGTAGCTTCGGTGTGCCGGATTGAGGATCGGCGCTCAGATCGGCATCGATTCTGCCGGCTAGCCGGCTTAGTTGCGGTACAAAGGGGTTGAACGGGCTTATATCGGCAATCGAGGCTTGCAAGTTGCCGCTTACCGCCCGCCAGTCGTCCGGATCGATCAGGGCGTGGGCAAGCAGGCTGTCGTTATTGTTCAGGTGTAAGGCCAAATTGGCGTTAAGGCGTTGACCGTCCGTGTCTCCCCAAAACTCGGCGCGCTTTAAGGTAAACTCCGTTCCGGTTTCGGCGTCCTTCACGCGTAACGCTGTGCCGTCGGTTAATCCGGCCCGGATTTGTCCGCTGAATTTTTGCCGCTTGTGTTGCAATGTTGCGTGGGCGTTTAACTCGCCGTCTATGCTCAACCGCCCGGGTAAAAACGCTTGTAATAATGCTAAGGGTAACGCGGTGGCGTCGCCGGTGAACTCGCTGCCGTGGTTTTCCCGGTATTTGCCGCTCAGGCACAGTGCGGCATTGCCTTGCTGTAGGCATAGGGGTTCGGTGGCAGCGGCCCGGGCCGAGACGGCTAATTTTACAGCTTGTTTGAGGTGCCAGCGACCGAAATCGACGGCGGAGATCTGCAGATGGGTTATCTGACCCTGCCAGCGCTCTTGGTTTAAGCCGCCTGCTAGAGTTAATGCCAACGTGGCCGCCGGGCTGGCGGCCTCGGCGTGGATACGGTGTTGTTTCTGCGAGCCTTCGGCTTCCAGGTTTAGCTGTTTGACGGCGTGTGCGCCGGAAACGATGCCGGCAGCGGCAGCGCGGGCATGGGATAAGCGTTTGCCGTCCGGGGCGTAATCGATGTTTACATCCAGTTTGTCCACCTTATTGGCTTGATAAGCGATGTGTTCGGCTTGCGTTTGCAGGGTTAGCGCCGGGTTTTGCCAGTCGCCGCTCAGCCGGGCTTGCCCGGAAGCCCGGCCGCGCAGACCCGGCCATAATCCGGCCAGGTCAGAGGCGTTGACGTCGAGTCGCAATTGCGAGTGTTGCCGGTCCAGGTTGCCGTCGGCGCGGATCCGGTTTTTGCCGCTGCTCAGGTCGAATTGTGCGACGGCCAGCGCGTCGTTTTGTAAATCCAGTTTGCCGGAAGCGGCGACAGGATAATCGCGTAGCCGGCCTTGTAAGGATTTTAATTCGGCCGTCAGCCGGCGGCTGTTGTCTCGTATAGTGCCTTGCAGATGCGCGCTGAAGTTCAATTGCCCGGGCAATCGTGGGTCGAATAGACCGGGGTTGAAATCGCGGCCTTCGCCGTCCAGCAAAAACGCAAGGCCTTGCCGCCAATCGATTCGACCGCTAGCCTCCAAGCCGCCGGCCGGCGAGCGGATACTCAAGGTTTGCAGCTGTAACCCGCTTTGGCTGCCGTTGGCGTTCAGACGGGCTTGAAATTTCGGCAGACCGGTGCGGTGTACCTCAGCGTTCAACTCCAGCCGGTAAGCGTCCGGGTAACCGGAGAAGCCGATGCGGCCTTGTTCGCTAAGCAATTGGCCGGATGCTTCGGTAAACGGCCAACGCAGCTGTTGCCAATCGAGTTCGGCTTGAATCCGGGGGCGGTTCAGCAGGTCGGACACTTGCGCGTGCAGCGAGGAAACGAACGGGCCGGCCGTCCGACTATGCACATTGATCAGCTCGATGGAACCGTCGAGTCGGCCGGCGCCGGAAAAGCGGCCTTGTTTTGGGTCGTCGTAACGCCAGTCGATGCCGAGTCGGAACGGGAAACCTTGGCCCAGTTGCAGTTCCCCGCTTGCAGTAATCCCGGCACGCAGGCCGGAAACGGCCAAATGCTCCAGATGCAGGCGGTTTTGCACGGTGTGTGCGGAAATTTTTAACTCCGGCAATTCGAATTGGCTATCGCCGCTACGATACTGCAAGTCGGTTATCGATAATGCGTCGATTTTTATAGCGATAGGCGGGGCGAAGGAGCGATTCCGATCGAACCGGGTTGAGGAATCCGGCGGTGTTGGGTTAGGTTTCCGCTCTATCGAAACGCCGCGTGCGGAAAGTTCGGCGATGTGCAGGCGGCCGGCCGATAATTGCCTGGGATACCAGGAAAATGTGAGCTGATCGATGCGGACGGTTTCGCCGGCGGTTCGGTATGCGAAAGCATTCAATCTGATGGTGCCAAGCAAATTGCCTTGCATGGAAACGAAGCCGCTGTCGGCCGGTATGGTCTGAAGTACCCGGCGCAGTAGCCAGTTGCTGCCGGCTTCGCTGCTCAGCAAGCCGTATAAGACGGCGGGCGGCGCCAGTATCAGGATAGTCAGCGTTAACCAAAGCAATTTTTTCATAAACGCGTGCCGGCGGCGAAATGAAATTGTATGCCGCCGTCTGGTTGACCGATAGGTGTCGCTAGGTCAAAGCGTACCAGGCCGAATGGCGAATACCAGCGCAAGCCCAGGCCGGCGCCGGTTTTAATCCGGATGTCGTCCGGTTCGTAGGCATTGCCGCTGTCGATGAAAGCGGCAATGCCCCAATCGTCGAACAGGCCTTGTTCGTATTCCAGGCTGAGTACGCTCACAAAGCGACCGCCGATGACGTTGCCGGCGGCGTCGGTCGGGCCGAGTTCTTTGTAGGAATAACCGCGTATGCTGTTCATGCCGCCGGCGTAAAAGCGGTAGGTGGTCGGTAGTTTGCTGAAATCGTCGACTAGGGTAGCGCCTTGCTCGGCGCGCACGAGCAAACGGCTGCGCCACGGCATGGGATGCTGCCAAACCGCCGCGAAATGGGCTTGCGCTAAATTGATGTCCGACAACGGATTTTGTGCGCTGCCGATGACGTTGAACTCTATGCGATAGCCTTGGCGGGGGCGCACCGGATCGTCGGAAACCGAACGTAACCAACTGCCGCCCGGCAGCAGTAGTAAGGTGCTATCGTCGTCGCCGTCGGTTTTGTAGCTTTCGTAGACCGAATCCAGGAACAAAGTCTGCTTCCAGCCGCTATCCAGGGACTTTTTAACGCGGGCCGACAGTTTGCCGGACAGCGACTGGTAGCTGTCGGTGTCTTCGCGTTTGATGCCGCCGCCGAAGCTGAAATAATCGCTGGCCGGTTTTTGCAGCGGCACGGTGTATTCCAGCGTGGCGGTGGCCAGCACCGGCGAGACGTCCAGGTCGGCGTTCAACACATGCCCGTCGCGGTTCAAGCGCCGGTTTTGGTAGCCGCCGCCGAGTAACGGACCTTTGTCCGTGTCGTAGCCTATCCCCACGGTATAGTGGTGGGTTTTGCGGGGATGCAGTGTCAAGGTTACCGGTACTTGCAGATCCTGAATGTTATCCAAATCAGGTTGTAAGTCGACCCGCTGAAAGTATGGGCTGGAGGTCAGGGCGGCATGGGTTTGCGCGAGTTGTTTGGCGCTGTAGTAATCGCCGCTTTTGAAGCTGACGAAACGCTCGACCAACGCAGGATCGAGAACGTCTTGATCTATGCTCAAAACGCCGAAACGGTTGCGCGGGCCGCTGTCGAATACCAAATCGATCAAGGCACTGTGTTGTTGCTTGTCGATATGCAAGCGATGGGTTAGAAATTTGGCTTGCAGATAGCCTTGTTCGGCCGCCAGTGCGTTTATCTTGCGCTTCATCGACTCGTAATCGGCGTGGTTGAGCGCCAGATTGCGCTGCTGCAGCAGTTGTTCGCGCAGTTTGACGAACGCCGGGTCTTCAGCGGCTTCGCCGCGTATCTCCACATTGATTTCCGCGATCGACGTTCTCGGGCCGGGAGCGATCACGAAGTGCGCTTGCCAACAGCCGTCGCCGAATCGCAGTTGCTTTGCCAGTTGGCTGTGGTAGTAACCGAACGCCCGCATGGCCTGATCGATCTCTTGGTCGGCTTGTGCGTACAAATCGCGGATTTTCCATTCGGGCGATTCGCAGTTTTCGTCGGCCACACTCAGGGTCAATTCCACATTGTTCCGGACTTCGCCGCTCAGGCCGTCGATTTCGACGTCGGCCTGAGCCCAAGCCGGCAGACACAGTAAGGCTAACAGCTTGACGGTGTTGCGGCGGCCTAAATGTTGGCGGCGTGTCTTGGGTTTGCTGTCGGTTTCCATGACCCAATCGGTGTCAGAAGGACGCTTGGCATGCTACCAAGCTTTTAGGTTTTAGCCTTGGAAAATTAGGCTAGCCGCTGTGGTCCGGCGGCTGGAAACGGAGGAACGCTGGCGGCGGATGGTTTAGGATGCATCCATTTTGTAGCCGTAGCCGCGTATGGTTTTGAGCAGTTTGGGTTCGAAATTATCGTCTATCTTGCGCCGCAATTGGCGGATGTAGACGTCGACCACGTTGGTCAACGGGTCTGCGCTGTAGCCCCAGACTTGTTCCAAAATGCGGGTGCGGCTGAGTACTTTTCCCGGCATGCACATAAAACATTCCAGCATCGCGAATTCTTTCGGGGTTAATTCTATCGGGATGCCGGCGCGGCTGACGATGTGGGTTTCCCGGTTCAAGGTCAAATCGGCTATCGTCAGTTCGGTTTGTGCCAGTTTGAATTCGTCCCGGCGCCGGCGCATCAAGGCCTGGACTCTGGCCAACAATTCTTCGAATGCGAAGGGTTTGGTCAAATAATCGTCGGCTCCGGCGCGTAAGCCGGATACTTTGTCCGCGACTTCGTCTCTAGCCGTCAACATCAGAATGGGGATTTGCGAGCCTTGTTCGCGCAGTTGGCCGCACAGCGTGCGGCCGTCGATGTCGGGCAGGCCCAAGTCCAGGATCAGCAACCGGAATTCTCCGGACAGGGCCAGCGGCAGCGCCGAAGAGCCCCGGTTGCAAACCTCTACCGTGTAACCTTCGGCCTTGAGGCCGCGCATGACGAAATCCGATATTCGGCTATCGTCCTCTACCATGAGAATGCGCATGAGCTGCGTATCGTAAGCAGTGATTGACATAGTTTTGCTGTCCGGTCTGTTTGATGAGTTAGGTTGCGCCGTTAAGCGGCAGGTTGATGGTAAAGGTCGATCCTCGGCCTTCGACGCTACGCACCGCAATATCGCCGCCGTGCGCTTTGATAATGGATTTAGCCATGGGCAGGCCTAAGCCGGAGCCGTCTTCCCGCGAACGTTTTGCGTTCTTGCCCCTAAAATGGCGGTCGAAAATTTGCGGTAAATCGTCCTCGGCTATACCTATGCCTTGATCGGCGATGCTGATCAAGGCTTGGGATGGATTCGACGTTACGCTCAAAGAGATGTGGCCCTGCTTAGGGGAGTAACGGCAGGCGTTATCGCCCAGAATGAACAAGACTTGGCGCAAGCGTTGTTTATCGCCGCGTACTTTGATCGGCTGGTCCGGGAGTTGCAAAGCCAAGGACTGCGCGTATTCCGAGGCGATGACTTTTAGGTCTTCGGCTGCACTGCCGACCAGCTCGCGCAGGTCTATCGGTTCCCAGTCGAACTGGGGTTGGGTGTTGTCGGTGCGGATCATAAACATCAAATCGCCCACATAAGTGCTCAATTGCGCGGACAAGTCGACGATGCGCTGCAATGCGTCTTGGTAATCGGGAATGCCGAGGTTCGATCCGCGTAACGCAACTTCGGCTTCCCCGCGGATCACGGTGATCGGGGTACGCAATTCGTGGCTGATGTCGGCAAAGAATTCCCGTCTGGCTTTGTCCAAGCGTTTCAGCTCTTCGTTGACCTTGCGCAGGTCGGCGGTGCGTTCGGCGATGCGTTTTTCCAATAAGGAGCGGTCTTGCCGGACCCGTTCTTGCTGTTGCTCCAATTCGCCGGCCATTTGATTGAAATGCTTGGCCAAATAGCCGAATTCGTTGCGGCTGTGCAGGGCGATGCGATAACTCAGGTTGCCTGAAGCGATTTCGTCGGTACCTGCCATCAGCGCTTCTAACGGTTTACGCACGCTACGTAGCAATATAAATCCGGCTATTAAACCGAATAGGGCAGCCAGACCCGCGGCCGAAACGGCTATGGTCCTGGCGTTGTTGATCAGACGCTCCATGTCGTCGCTGGCTTGTTGAGCTTTCAGGCGTTCGGATTCGATAGCGGTATCGATTAAGGGTTGAAAGACGCCGTCGATTTCGTTTTCCGAAAAATGCGCCAGGGCTTGGCTAGCTTGTTCGGGTTTGCCTTCTTTGCGCAAGTGCAGAATGGTTTCGAATTGGTAGCGATTGGTTTCCAAAAACACCTTGAAGCGCGCCAGCCTATCCAGATCCGTCAGTTTATCGTCCCAGCTCTGCACTATGCCGGTAGCCGAAGCGTTTTGCATCACCGTGTCTTGTACCGCTTGCAACGCGTTTAACAGGCGTTGTTCGGAGTTTTTCAATTTGGTTTCGGAGGTCGGCGAATTGTTGCTTAAGCGATTGATTTGTTGTTTGAAGTGGCGAAACGCCTCGTGAGACAGGCGTTGATACAGCGCGAAGGTTTGATGGGCGGTTTGGCTACGCTCGAAATAAATCGCCACTTGGTTGGATTCCCAATATAAGGCGGCTCCCAACGTTAACACGAAGCACACCGAAACCGCGATGACTGCCGACAAACGAAATCTAAACATCGCCGTTATTTGTCGCCGCCGCTTTCGTCCAGTTGTTTTTCCATACTGCGGATAGCTTCCAACTTCTCCCGTAACAACCGGGCTTCATTGGCTTTGGTTGCGTTGGCGTCCTTGCTTTCCAGTGCCGATTGATATTTTTTTTGCTTGCGCTCCAGTTTGCCAATTTTTTTGGACAGCTGGCCTTTACTGGTTAACGTGGCTTTTTGGAAACCGACAAATAAGCGTAACGGTTCGTCTCCGAGTTGTTCCGGGGGTATTTCATTGAGTTTGCTCAAAATCTGCTCTATGTCTCCGCAAGCGCCGGACAATTGGCGGCCGACCGCTAGCTGTAACAGATTTGTGGTGGTTTCGGCGATTTGTTGGCGTTTGAGCAATGCGGAACAGGCCTCCGAGCGGGCTGTTTCGGACATGTTGGCCATGTCGAAAGCAAAAGTCAGCAAGTTTTCGAGTTCCGAGACCGGTTTCGGCTGCGGTGCGCACGGCTGCGGCGGGGGCTCCGGGTCCGATTGAAAATGAGCACAGCCGCCGAGCAGGATTAGCGGTATGGCAAAGGTAAGCGGAGAAGTTAACCTAATCATGCGGGTGGACTGTCGTATTTGAGTTAAAAAATGGTTAACGGTAGCTTGACGTAAACGCAGGCACCGTGTTTAGGTGGTTTCGGATCTATAAATTCTATTGTGCCTTGATGGTTGAGAATGAATTGTTTGGCCAGGCACAACCCTAATCCTAGTCGGTTTATGCCGGAATTGTCGTGATTGGTTGTCGATCTGAACGGTTCGAAAATGCTTGCGCGTTCTTCTTCGGGAATTCCCGGTCCTTCGTCAGCGATGGTCAATTCGATGTCTTGTCCGGAAATCGTCAAGCTGACGGCAATTTCGCTGTGTTGCGGCGAATGTTGGATGGCGTTGCTCAAAAGTTGCGCGAGCACGGCGCGCAATTGTGCTGAAAAACCGAGGATTTGCGCGGGTTGTAATTGCAATTTGACCGATAGGGCCTTGGTGATGATTTCCGGCTGCAAGTAGGAAAGCACGGTATCCAATAGATGGGGCAGGTCGACCGGCTCTTTTGCCTGCGAGGGGGAGGCGGTGCTGATGTCGCCAAAGCGCAAAAATGCGGCGCGGATATGCTCTATGCGTTCCACGTGCGTCAGCAAAGGCTGCAAGATTTCTTGCTGGGCTTTATCCAATCCGGGCGACAACAAGTCCAATCCGGTACGCAAGTCGTCCAACGATCCCTCGATTTCGTAAGCGAAATTACTCATCAGTAATTGTTTGGAACGCTGTAACTCGAACAAATAATTGCGTAGCCATTCCAACTGCTGACCTAAAGCCTTTAAATCCGGGGGGCCGTCAATAGTGATGGGCGTTTTCAAAAGTCCTGAAGCCAAACGGTTGATTGCGGAATCCAACTGCCGCAACGGCGTCAGCATCATGGCCAACAGAGCCAGCATGCATGCCGCCGAGAGGCTTAACAAAATCAGACTTTGCGATACGAATCGGGATTGCAGGCTGTCCGCTTGCTCTGCCAGCTGAGAAAACTCTCGCTCGACGTAGCTTTCGAATTCCCGCGCCAACGCGCTCGAAGTTTCGCGGAAGCCTTGAAACAGAATGTCTAACGGTAGAATCAGCGCATTTGGGGTATCGAGATTGATAATTTGCCGGTAAATCAGCTCTTCTTTGCTGGTTAATTCTTCAGCCAGCAAGGCAATTTTATTGTCGACCCTAAGCTGTAACAACTCGTCTATCGACTGTTTTAAGGCAGAGCGAGCCGCTTCGTACGATTGCCTTTCGTAAGGTTGTCGGACCGAAGGATCGGATAATAGAATGAACAAGCGGGCTTTGCGTTCGGTGTCCGCTGCCCGCTGCTGAGTCGTCAACACGGATTGGGTTTGTTTGAATACCTTGTTGTTTAAATCTTTACTGACCGTTAAAGCTTGCTGCATGTGGTCTTTCGCTAACCATACCGTAAACAGTATGGGCAGGATCGCCAAGCCGAAGCCTAACGAAATGAATGCCTTCAACGAAAATAGTTGTCGCATTGTGGCCGGGTTCCTAAATGCTGGTTGCCGGAAGTTGGTTAAATTTACCCATTCCGCAGGTGGTTGATCGGGCTGTAGTTAAACCGTAGATAAAGGTACAGCTGGGGGTTCAAGCCGTCGAGGAATTTTCGCCTAACGGTTTTATCTGTGCCATATTTCGTTAGAATGTAACGACAGAATTTCAATATTTTCTTAAGCTTACAGCTGAAAATTCACGTAATTTTAATTGAAACCGTAGCATTTTCTTAATACTGCTTGGCTACTATTTTTTTAACACATCGCTAAGGCCGCGTACACGGGGGAGTGTGGCAGGAGGCCGTGTGGTAATCGAGAAAACCAACGTATTTTCCTTGCCATTATAAGGAAATTGGCCCTTATATTTTCTACGGAGACTTTGAGCGATGTTAGGACCGCAACGCTTTGACGATCACTTTGAGGTGATCTTGGCGGATACGCCTGAAAGCCAAACCGCCCATTATCGTTTGCGCTACCGGGTGTACTGCGACGAAATGGGTTACGAAGACAAGACCCGGTTTGCCGATTACAGGGAACGCGACGAATGGGATGATTACTCGACGCATTTTTTAGTCCGGGATCGCGAGAGCAAAACCTATTGGGGGGCGTTGAGATTGATCAATCCGGATCGGCAGCGCCTTCCTTTCCTGGACAAAACTCGGCCGTATCATAAGCTTCAAAGTAGTCAGTTTAAAAATAGCGCGGAAATTTCGAGGCTTTGTGTCGTAAAGGAAGCCAGGCGCTTAATGCCAGGGTACTTAGTTGATCATTCCTCCGGCAGCAACATCAGAGATTTAAGTTTGTACCGTAGCTTGACCCGCAGACTGATGTGGGGCTTATACCGAGGCGCGTTGGATTACTCCAAGGATAACGGCATTAAAGATTGGTATATCTTTGTGGCCCCGTCCTTAGCGCATGTCATCAAAAAAGAGGGTTTCGAGATGCGGCAAATCGGCGCTCCGTGCGAATTTCACGGCTTGAGGACACCGTATGCATTATCGGTCGACGAGATATTGACGAATCCGTTTTGGCGGGACGATTTTCGACTCGGCTATACGCTTCATTCGCGTAGCGACTGTCTGCCTCAACGCGTAAAGGGCGTTGCAAGTTAATGCCTAAGTCTTATTGTTCCAGGGGGTAAGCCGGGACAATTGTGAAGGTGTCTGCCAATAGGGTTGAGAGCCGTCGCGGTGAAGCGGCCGCGGCGGCTTTTTACAACGGGAATCAAACGAAATACAGTTTACGGAGTTCCAGCATGGATGGGGCGCTCAGTTCCGTGCCGTCGCTGGCGCGAGTGACGTAGTAAACGGTGTTGCGTAAGGTGATTTCTTCTCCCGCGCTCGCATAACCGACTACGTTATGCGCAACATCTAAGTTTCTACGTTGCAAGCCGCCGAATTGGCTGTTGAATTCGGCAATCAAGCCCATATGCGGCGGATTCATGACTGACCCCCACCAAGGCGATTTGCCGTTGTCGTGGCTCCACGTTTCGCCAATCGATTCCGGCGGTAGGCAGCGGTTCACCAAGCGGTCGCCGATCACAGCGTATTGTTGCCGGCTGATTTTTTCCGGTTCGGAGCCGACGCTGTCCCTGCATTCGAGCACGTCGCTGGCAAGAAAACTATCGGTTGCCGGAATGACTCGGTTCCATTTGCCGTCTAAATTTTTATGTTCAAACATAGTGCCTCTCTAGTTGTGTGTCAGTAAAAGGGGGCGGCTATGCCGAATTTCCATTCTCCGATGTTGCGGAGTTGTCGAGTCCGGTAGGCGTAAACCGTTACAGGAACTAAGCGACAATGTGCGGAAATGGGCTGGCCGAAGTGTGACAAGCACAGTCCAAGCAATAATGCGACCAATTTAAGCGGCAAAATTGGAGATAGGTCCGTGGTTATAGGGTTTGATATAACAATTTGTTTTGATTGGTGTTTCTATGGATTTGCGCGTGCAATCCGGTGCTTTTGTCGTTTATTTGACAAGTTCTCCCGGGGTTGCGGACCGACAAATTGGCGTTTTTCCAACAAGTGAAATTGGGTTTACCGAGTCGGCTTCGTCTGCTTGTCGGCAGGTTTTAGCCGGTATCGGTAGAATGTGCCGAACCCGACAAAGTAAAACAAGAAACGGATTGACTTCGACAGGGTGTGCTCGCTCTTGTACGGATTCACGGTAATGAGTAGAGTTTTCCGCTTCAATACCGCTCGCCGCTATTCTCGATACGAGGTAGTTGACCAAGGTAGCAGCCGTTACTCAATTCTACTGAGTAGCTAATTTAACCTTCAGGTTCGTTACGTAGTCTGCCCGCAACTAAAAGACGCAGACTTCGGTCCAATTTTTAGAGTTTTTATTAAATCAAGTGAGGACATTATGTGTAGAACGATTTCGCGTAACACTTTAGCTGCAGCAGTGATGACGGCTTTGCTGCTTTCCGGTTGTGCGTCCGTGGGCGGTTGGACGCCGACTGTCGACCCTTACGGCGATCCGAACGCTTACCGTATCAATCAAGACTTGCAGGAATGCGAGCAGCTTGCGTCTCAAGCTGCCGGCGGGGCGGCAAAAGAAACGGCGGTGGGTGCCGGCGTCGGTGGTCTGATAGGCGCAGCGGGCGGTGCAGCCTTGGGTGCGGTGGTTGGTGATCCCGGGAAGGGGGCAGCCATAGGAGCTGCGGCCGGGGGCATAGGTGGCGGTGCCAAACAAGGCTTGGAAGCGGATGCTAATTACAAAAGGGCTTTTAGCAGCTGTATGAGACAGCGTGGCCACAAAGTCGTGAATTGAGCATAGCGCCTATTCGATTTCATCTTTACAGTGCATGGATGCACTCTCTATTTCTATCGTCTATTCGCACTTTTGTTGAAGCGCGAATAGTTCGTCGAATGCGTCTAATCCCATTACCCAACTGCAAAGACATTTTTTCGGTTGGCGCATACACAGCGGCTCAGATGATAATTGCGTCTACGCCGTTACAATGAAAAAGAACATCTTCGAAATTTTTTGTTAATTGCTGTTAAACTCGAAACAAAAACGACTAGAACAGTTCCTATCACTTCACGTATGCAACAGTTATTTGCGATAGCCGTCGGCGGCTCGTTGGGGGCCGTGGCGCGCTTTTTGGTAGCTAACGGCGTTTATGCCGCGTTAGGGCGCAGTTTCCCCCACGGTACCTTGTTTGTGAATGTGGTCGGCTCACTGCTGATCGGGGTGTTGACCGAACTCATGGTACATCGCTTCGCACTCGCCATCGAATACCGGGCCGCGGTTTTGGTGGGATTTCTCGGCGCTTTTACGACGTTTTCCACCTTTGCGTTGGAAACTCTCTATCTCTTCGAAGAGGGTAGTTATTTAAAGGCCTTGTTGAATATTTTTCTCAGCGTCGTATTGTGTTTGAGCGCTTGTTGGGTAGGTTTGATTTGGGGCAGGATTTTATTTTCCGAGGGCTTGTCTCCCTGGGTCGTGCAATATCAAACTAACTTTGGTTTGATGTTAGGATTCCTGGGGATTTTCTTCTTGTCGTTATGCGTTGAATTGCTGTTTCACTATTTCAATGCGGCTCGGGAGATGCGGGCAATTTTTTTCATTTCGCTACTTAGCGGGCTGACGATGGCCTCTACGCTGTGGTTCGGTCTGCGAGCCGGCGAGGTTCGCATGGAATTTCAAGGTTTGTTGAGTTTGTTTGTGGTGAACACCTTGCTGGGGGTGGCCACCATTTGGTCGGGGTATTGGGTAGGGAATTGGGTATGGCAATTGGGCAGGCTGTCACAGTAGCGAGGATTTATTTGCGCGAAGGCGAGCATTTGTTGTCGCCGCTGCTGGAGCATCTGCAGGCGGAAACTGTTCGCGGGGTAAGCGTAGTGCGCGGAATTGCCGGTATCGGCAGTGACGGCGTGTTGCATACCGCATCCTTGTTAACCTTGTCGCTGGATTTGCCGTTAATCGTGGAATTCTACGATTCTCCCGGCCGAGTCGAGGAAATATTGCTGCATTTGGAGTCCAAGCTCGGCTTAACTCACGTCGTCACTTGGCCGGCTAACGTCCGCTTGCGCGGAGATTAGCCGTGGCAGGCCGGCCTTGGTTAACCGGGCGGCCAGGACATGCGGCGGCCGGCGAGCAAATGCAGGTGCAAATGGTGGACGGTTTGGCCGCCGTCGTCGTTACAATTGATGACCGTCCGATAACCGTTTTCGGCGACACCCAATTGATTGGCGATTTTCGCCGCGGTAACTAGCAATTCTCCCGCTAAATTAGCGTCCTCCATGCCGTTCAAGTTGGCGATGTGCCGTTTAGGTATCAGCAGAACATGGGTCGGGGCTTGCGGATTGATGTCTCGAAAAGCCAATAGGGAGTCGTTTTCGTACACGATGTCCGGTTTGATGTCGCCGGAAGCCATTTTGCAAAACAAACAATCTGTCATTTTCAGCTCCTGAAATTAAGCTAAGTCACGGTTTATTTTCGTTGCTAGCGCACCTGCCGCTTACGGGTAGATGTATAGAATTTCCCGACAGCACGAGCAAATGTCGGTAAAATTCGTCCCGATTTTAACCTAGTCAACTATCCAAGGTTTTACCTGCATGAGAAAAATCCTGATCGTCGGCAGCGGCGGCCGAGAGCACGCATTGGCTTGGAAAGCCAAACAATCTGCAACCGTAAGTCAAGTGTTCGTCGCCCCCGGAAACGCCGGAACCGAGATGGAACCCGGCATTGAGAACGTCGCCATAGCGGCCGACGATATTGCCGGCCTGCTTGGATTCGCCCAAGCCCGAGACATTGCGCTGACCATTGTAGGGCCTGAAGTTCCGCTGGTTAAAGGGATAGTGGATGCGTTCAAGGCGGCCGGCTTGGCATGCTTCGGCCCTACGGCAAACGCCGCGCAGTTGGAAGGTTCCAAGGCCTTCTGTAAAGATTTCATGGCGCGGCATGCTATCCCGACCGCCGAATACCGGACCTTTACCGATCCTGAACCGGCGATCGAGTATATCCGCAGGCAAGGCGCACCCATTGTCGTTAAGGCCGACGGTTTGGCGGCGGGTAAGGGGGTTATTGTGGCGCAAACCGAGCAACAAGCGATAGATGCGGTTACCGACATGCTGTCCGGCAATAGCTTCGGCGAGGCCGGGCATCGCGTAGTCATAGAAGAATTTCTGGATGGCGAAGAAGCCAGTTTTATTGTGATTGCCGATGGCGTTCATGCCTTGCCGATGGCGACCTCGCAAGATCACAAAGCGCGGGATAACGGAGACCGTGGGCCGAATACCGGCGGCATGGGTGCGTATTCGCCTGCTCCTATCGTATCGGCGCATATTCATCAACGGGTGATGGACGAGGTAATTCTGCCGACGCTGCAAGGCATGCGCGAGGATGGTAACGAATATACCGGTTTTTTGTACGCCGGCCTGATGATAGGCAAGGACGGCGCGATTAAGGTGCTGGAATATAACTGCCGTTTCGGTGATCCGGAAACCCAGCCCATCATGCTGCGCTTAAAATCCGATTTGGTAGGGCTCTGTTTGGCGGCGTTGGATAAAACCTTAGATAGCATGATTACCGAATGGGATGAGCGGGCGGCATTGGGTGTGGTGATGGCGGCGGGCGGTTATCCCGATAGTTATGCCAAGGGTGCGATCATTACCGGTTTACCCGATCAAGCTACCGACGATTGCAAAGTGTTTCACGCCGGGACCGAGCGCAAAAACGGCGACATCGTAACGGCAGGCGGCAGGGTTTTGTGCGCTTGCGCACTAGGCGCGACCATTGAGCAAGCGCAAATCAAGGCCTACCAATTGTGTAACGGCATTCGTTGGCAGGACGTATATTATCGAACCGATATCGGCTTTAAAGCGATAGGCCAGGCTTAAGGCGGTTACCGAAAAACCAATATGTTCAACGACGCCGGATTGTTGTGCAGCGAAGCGTAGCGGCGTCATGCAAGCTTTTTTAGCGTAGAGATAGGCAAAAAGGCCAGTCGGTCCGGCCTATTTTTTGCCGGAAGCCGTTTAAGGAGGGTACTCCCTATGTTTCGACAAATTCGGCTGATTTCTTTTAGGAAAGTGTCGGTTGTTGGAATGTTTGCCACTTTCGCGCTGCTGGTTTCGATGACTGCCAGGGCTGATGCGGAGGATTCCGCGCCGGGCTACGCCGCCGACGGCCGGACTTCGGCTTCGATATTGGCGGCAAAACGGAGTCATCAGGTAGCGGACCGAGACGCACTCGGTTTGTCGGTATTTTCCGGTTTAATCGTGATAGGTTTGGTGGCGTTTTGGCTGCCGAAACTTTTCGACAAATAATCGTCTGCTTGGAAAATGCGCTAAAGGCACGCTAGTTCAAGGTAAACGGCATGGTGTCGACGCCGTTTACCTGTCCGGGGGATTATCGGGGTTGCACCAAATTGAGTTCTACCGGTAAATGCGATTTTGGAATTTGATACCAGTTGAGCTTGGCAAAATAGCCGTATGCGCAAATCGGTAATGCGGTTCGGCTATAGTTGATTAAAATCTTTTGGTCGCCGACTTGTTCTATCGATTCGATACGCGCTTCTATGGCGCAGCCGCCGCCGGAAATATGAATGCCGGCTACCATGTTGGTGGCAAAATCTATTTCCGGAAGCGGCCTTTCAGCGCCGAAATAGCCTTGCCAAACGGTCTGCCAGCTCATGGCGTCTTTTACCAATACCTTGTCGTGGAACGATTCCGGAGAACTGCAAAAAGCGGAGGCTTCGGTTTCCAGCAGCAGGAACGGGCAATCGAAATTTTCGTCAATCAATTCTAGATACCACGGGCTTAGGCCGTTAACCGGATTCATAGGCAGGGCGGCGCGGGCCGCGGGGAGCTTGTTAAATTCGACCGGTAAATCGGAACGCTCGACGACAATCAAATGGCCCGGCGCATAGTGGGAGTCTTTGCATAGTGAGGCTTGTGCCGGAGCATTTTCCCGGTAGCTGACTACGATTTTTCTTTCGTCAATCAAGTCGACATTTTCGATGTCGACAGCGTAACAACTCTT
Organism: Methylomonas sp. HYX-M1; assembly: GCF_040741385.1. NCBI lineage: Bacteria > Pseudomonadati > Pseudomonadota > Gammaproteobacteria > Methylococcales > Methylococcaceae > Methylomonas > Methylomonas sp. HYX-M1. The sequence goes on along the minus strand of NZ_CP160405.1, from coordinate 3,218,146 downwards.
AGTCCCTAAAAACACGCCGATGACCATTTGACTGGAAAAGTCCACCTCCGGGGCTGGGAAAGGCAGGGAGTACAACGGGTCAACGCTGTCGTCGAAGTGCGTGCTCCAAAATTCCTGCCATTGCAGGGCATCATTTATCGTTACCGATTGGGCGCTACTAATCCCGGAATAGCGTTGCCTATCCAAGGTTCGAAAAATCAGCGGTTGCCGGTTAGCGCTGGAAATTGGTTGCTCTGAGACCGCAGTTGTGCTGTTGCATTGCTCAACCCGGGTAGCCGTATGCTCGCTTGCGTCTTTCCCATTACCTGTAAAAGCCAGTTTTTTCTCCAGTGCAAGCGTTTTTTTGACCGGCGCATTAGCGTTGAAGCTCGCGCAAGCGGAAAAAGTGTCGGAGTTGTCGGTTCGGACCGCGAAGTGCTGTAGAGTTTGTTGCTTGACGCCTTCCCCTAATAAGCGGATGGTCTTGGCCGCGGCTTTTTTCCCGTTTGTCGAATTTAGGTTTTTAATGTCGATGCTCAGCGCATTCGGAGGTGAGTTGCTAGTAATGCCGGCTATTGCAAAGTTGTACTGGCTGGCAACGAGTAGAAAAAACAGAATTCGTAGCATGGCGTAGTCCAGGTATGTGATTGATATTCGAATTTAATCTACAATCGGCGATGCACTAGTTTCAATCGAAGTACGCGAGGGAACAAGAATGGTTGATCAATTCCCGTTATGCTTTGCATTGTCTACTGTGTCCTTCCGACGTATTTGGTTAGTAATTTATTCAATTTAACCGGCAGATTTGATTTGGGGGCGGAGACCCAGTGATTGATCTGGTAATAATCGGCTGTGCAGACATAAGCCGTGTTATGCGGAGGCGGCGGTAACGTAGTCTCCGGACGGTAATTCACCGCTAGCCCTCCGTTTGGGTGGTATTCGATGGACTCGATTTTACTCGCTACATCACAACCACCACCATCACTGATCAGGCCGATTACCATGTCGGTGTCGAAATTGACTTGGGGTAACGGCGGAGGGGATTTAATAAAGGACTGGGTTTGCGAGTCCCAGGTCGGTTCGGAACAGTCCTGCCAGTGTTGCTGCCAAGACTGCCGGTCTTTTACGATCGCTATATCGTACTTTGCCGCCCTATTTGGACAGGCACCGTTTTCAGTGTAGTGCAATGCCGCGAAATCCAGTGCATATCCGTCGCCGTCATCCCTCCGGCCGGTTTCATCAATGGATGCATTTTTTACAGGTAGTGCGACGAACTCAACCGGAAGCCGGGTATCGGCTATTGTCGCAATTACGCTGGGTTGAGTCAGTGCTTGCAGACAAATTCCGTCTATCCAGTGGGTTTCTTGATAGCTGACCCGGATCTTTGCTTGATTGACTATTTGAACGGATGTTATATCCAGCGAATAGCAGCTGTCCGGCCTATCTCCCAAAAATATCCCGATGACGCGCTGGGTGTTAAAGTCTACAGTCGGCAATGATTCGTCGGTATTTGCGTCATGCCACAATTGTTCCCAATCCGCTTGTTTATCGACTAGGCTGTTTAAAAATTGGTGGTAACCGTCGAAGGAAGTTTTTTTGTACAGAGTGACGTACTTTATCTCCGGCCCAGACGTGTTGCTAACGTCGGTAGAGGCGGATGGGGAGCAGTTATCGGTATAATCGACGTTTAGAGTGAGTTGACGCAGTTTTTTAACCAGAGCGGCAGTGCGTTTTGGTGAAACTGTGTCATTTAACGATACGCAAGCGGCAAAGCCGGATTCCGTGTTGTTATGCGCGATATATCTATCCAAAAGCCGCTGCTTGACGCCTTGTCCTAACAACCGCTTGGCCTTGCTGGCGATTTTTGCGGTTGCAGGCGAGTTGTCGGAATCCAGGCTGATATTCAGAGCGGATAGGGCGTCCGCCTGGGCGATGCGTAGGGTCAGGGACAGGCTTAAAATGAGTAGCTTCAATCCGGTGTGGTTCTGCATGTTGATAAATCCCTCAACCAATTGGGTTATTCCCGCTGTTTCCCCCGACTGTAGCGTATTGGAATAGGGCACCGGCCGAGTGTCCGCTTACCCGGTCCGGTGCTATGTATGTTTATTCAATGTGATTCCTGAACTTAGGGTCTTTAGTCTGAGCGTGCTTCGGATTATTGATGTTGACTGATTTTAGCTTCTTGCGCTGTTTCACCGTTTTGCTGGTGTAAATAAGATCCGCCGGTAATCACAATCATGGCGAGCAGATAGACTGCGGCTGCGATGTTTTTGGCTGTTTTTATGTTTTCGTCTTGTTGATGTTCCTTCATTTTCGTCCCCTCTAAACGATAGAGCCCTACATTTTACCCTTATGCGCATGCCTAGCCAATGCGTTTTGCAAAATATTTATGTTCGAAATTTCGCGCGATTGCGGTGACTAAGTTACTGAGCGTTGTAAGGCCAAGCCTTATATTTTCGGCAGCTCTCAGCCGTTGCAAGCGGGAGTGGCTTGGATCAATCAACAATTATTAAAGGTAGGTTTATATGTTAGATTTTATATTCGCAATCGCGTCTGGGGTATTACAAATGAACTTAAAAGATCCCCACGATATTCCATTTGCCTTACCCTTGGTGTTTGCCGCAGTGATGGGCTTCGTGATCGGCTTTGTGTTATTGCATTTTATCGGTAACGAGGCTAAAGCTGAGCGCGATCGTTAAATTTTCTGTCAATCCGTTCGATTATTCCGCCGTATCTTGGACGGCAATGCGTTTTAGGGCTGCGGTATCGATGATCCGTAAATTGCCGCGGCCTAAACTCAACCAGCCATAACTTTCGAAGCGTTTCAGATGCCGGGAGACAACTTCGCGGGCAGAACCCGCCTCTGCCGCCAATTCGTTATGGGTCTTGCGAATGATGTCGCACCCTTCGGCCAGTAGCGCTTTTGCGAGTTTACGATCTACGCTGTCGAAGCTCAAAGCTTCCATGCGTCTTATCACATCGCTCAACCGTTTGGAAAAATTGCGGAAAACGAATTCGCGAAAGTATTCGGATTGGCTTAGGCAGCGGTGGAAGACATAGGCCGGAATTGCAAAAGCGCTGATATCGGTTTCGGTAAAACCTTCGGCGGGGTAATGGTTATCGCCTAAAAGACAGGAGGTTGTCAAAACGCAAGAGTCGCCCGGTAAAACGTGGTACAGCAATACTTCACGTCCGTCGGTAGAAATAATTTGCGTTTTCACGCTGCCGACCAGCATCAGCAAATAGTGATCGCAGGCCTTGCCCGGGTAAAAAATTTGTTTACCTGCAGGAATTGTTATCAGTAGTGCAGCCTCCATCAATTGCCTTAAGGCGTGATCGTCCTGATTGATGAAGGCTGGAAAATGCTGTTTCCACAGTGTTAAGTGTTGTATCGGCACCACGGCTGGAGAAAACGGGTTTAATGAACCGCAGTCAAGGCTCGCATGACGTCGACCCGGCTGATAATGCCTACCATGTCGCCGTTTTGAAACACCGGAAAGCTTCTTATTGCCGAGTTCAAAAACTTGGCCGCTACGTCGACCAAACTCTCTTCCGACTGAACCACGACCGGATTGTCCGTCATGAATTCGCCGACTTTCCCGGCCATGCTCTGGTTGTAAGCGCACTCGACAACAATTTTCATGCCGTCTTTTTCCGAGAATATGCCGACCAATTTGCCTTGATTGTTGACCACCGGCATGCTGGTAATTTTGTGATCCAACATTTTTTTGAATGCATGGGTGACCTCGGTTTCCGGAGTAACAGTAACAACGTGTTCGCTCATGTAATCTGCGACAGCTATTTTTGCTAGCATAGCTCTACCTCCTGCTTGTTATTATTGAACGGCGAGATGCTGGGCTGTTTCCTGATGCCGCACTTCGCACCCTATGGATTATTATAAAAAACACAGCGGCTATCCAGTTTTTGTTCGCCATTTAACGCAATTTTTTCGATTTCGGTGCCGCTTCAACTTCGTGGCGGTGGTCTCTTGCCGCAAAACGCGACGCGAGTTTGTGCAAAATCATTTATATTCAATGCTTTGTAAGCAATGAAGACCTATCCTGGTCTAGTTCGCTTGCTTGAAAGCATCGCCTGAATTGACTACCCGCAGTCCGGCGGATTTCAGTTGCAGTCGGGCGGCAGGGGGCTTGCTTTTATCCTTAGTTGCTCAATTCCCCTACTAATTTACGCGTTTACTATTTAAAAATTCCATCGTAATTTACCCTCATCTTTTCTCTCACTCTCGGAAATACTGCATGACAACCCAAACCGAATACGACGACAAAGAAGTACGCGCCGCGATCAGTTTGCTCAGGCAAATGCTGGATAAGGTGTTGAAACAACAGGCTAGTCCCAAGGTGGTGGCTACCGTCGAGCAATTGCAACGTCAATTCGCGGAATTGCAAAAAGACCCCGGTGCGGTTAAACGCCAACAATTGTTGGATACTTTGCAGGAATTGCCGGCAGACAGTCTGAGCGACGTGATTCGGGCCTTCAGCATGCTGTTTAGCCTGCTGAATATCGCGGAAGAGACCACGCAGCTGCAAACCCGGCGCAGCCAAATCGAACGGCATAATCATTACTGGCGCGGCTCGTTCCACGATACTTTGCTAAGTTTCAAGAACGCGGGAATCACTGCCGGACAGTTACAACCTCTGTTGGACGAGATGCTGTATTTGCCGGTGATGACCGCGCATCCGACCGAAGCCAAGCGCCGCACGGTGCGCGGCGCCTTGCGCAATGTGTTCATCAGTCAGGAGAAGATCCAACACGGCGACGTGAAGGGTTATTTCCTGGAGGAAGCCCTGGACAAATTGCAAAGTCAAATTCAATTGCTGTGGAAAACCGACGAAGTGCGGGTGCGCAGCATGGGTGTCATAGACGAGATCGAATCCGGCTTGTTTTATTTCCCGTTGTCCCTGTTCGAAGCCACCGCCCAGGTTTACCGGAATTTTCGCCGGGCGCTGGTCGACGTTTACGGAGCGGAAGCCGCGGACCAAGTACGGGTACCGGGTTTCTTGAATTACGGCTCCTGGATAGGTGGCGATCGTGACGGCAACCCCAATGTAAAGCCGCAAACCACGGCCTTAGCCTTGCGTTTGCAGGCGCGCACCATCACCCAGGAATACGTGCGCCGTTTGGATCAATTGCGCGAACAGCTGGCCTATTCGCACGGGATGTGCGAGCCGACCGAAGCATTTTTGCTTAGTCTGGACGCAGACCGGGATTTGCTCGGCGAGCACGCGGTAGCGTTGGAACGCACCACGCAGCAAGAACCTTACCGAAACAAACTGTGCTTCATGAAGTTCCGCATGCAGCGCCGGGCGGAATTGATCGAGCAGCGTATCTCCGGCGATAGTTCGCAAACCGATGCTATCGCCTATAACAATTTGCAAAGCTTTCTGACCGACTTGCACCTGATTCGCGACTCCTTGATCAGTCACGGTGAGCAAATCGTCGCCGACCGCGAATTGCAGGATTTGATCCGTCTGGTAGACGTGTTCGGCTTTCACTTGATGCAGTTGGACGTGCGTCAGGAGTCCGGCCGGCACAGCCAAGCGGTGGCGGAAGTTTTGGGTGCGGCTTTAGGCGTCGATTATCTCGGTTTGGACGAAGAAGGGCGCCTGCAGGTCTTGGCCGAAGCCATCGCGATTCCAGGCGGTCTGGGTTATGACGCCAGTCAATTGTCACCGGCAACCCTGGAAACCTTGGAAGTCTTCCAAATCATGGCGCAAATGCGCCGCGAAGTCGGCCATCAATGCTTTAGCCGTTACGTGATTTCGATGACCCATTCGGCCAGTCACATCATGGAAGTGTTGCTGCTGGCGGCGCAAAACGGGTTGGCCGGCCGGATCGGCGGACAGTGGTATTGCCATATCGGCGTCAGCCCGCTGTTCGAAACCATAGACGATTTAAACCATATCGACAGCGTGCTGCGCGGCCTGTTGGCGCAGCCGGCTTACCGTGCCTTGCTGGTAGCTTCGCACTTGCGCCAGGAAGTCATGTTGGGCTACTCGGACTCTTGTAAGGACGGCGGAATTCTGGCTTCGGCTTGGGGCTTGTACCGCGCGCAACAACAAGTGATGGCAATAGCCGACGACCTTGGCGTGCCATGCCGCTTGTTCCACGGCCGCGGCGGTACCATAGGCCGCGGCGGCGGTCCGACCCACGAAGCGATATTGGCCCAACCGCCGGCCAGCGTGCGCGGCCAGATCAAATTCACCGAGCAAGGCGAAGTATTGTTTTACCGCTACAACAACATGGAGACCGCGGTTTACGAATTGACCATGGGCATCACCGGCTTGATGAAAGCCAGTCTCAGCCTGATCCAACCGGTCGAGCAGGACCGCCCGGACAACATCGCGGTGATGAACGAATTAGCCCGGCTGGGCGAACACAGCTATCGGCAATTGACCGAACATACCCCGGGCTTTTTGGATTATTTCTACGAAGCTACCCCGGTGCAGGAAATCGGCCAGTTGAACATAGGCTCGCGGCCGTCGCACCGCAAAAAGCAAGACCGTTCCAAATACTCGGTGCGGGCTATCGCCTGGGTGTTCGCCTGGGCGCAATCGCGGCAGACCTTTCCTGCCTGGTACGGCATAGGCTCCAGCTTGGAGGCCTATTGCGCAGGTAATGAGGAACGCTTGACCGCGCTACGGCAGCTGTATAAAACCTGGCCCTTCTTCCGCAATCTGCTCAGCAATGCGCAAATGGCTTTGAGCAAATCCGATATGACGATAGCCGCCGAATACAGCGCCTTATGTAATGATTCGCAGGTTGGCACCAAAATTCACGGCTTGATTGCCGCCGAATACGGGCGCTGCGTCGACAGCATTTTGCAAATCGCCGAATGCGACCGCTTGCTGGCGGAAAATCCGGAACTGGCAGCCTCGTTGCGCCGCCGCAACGATTACCTGGGCCCGTTAAACTACATGCAAGCAAGCTTATTGAAAGCCTTGAACGAGGACGAGGAGGAAGGTAACCAAAGTCGCTGGATGAAGCCATTGTTACGCACCATCAACGCCATCGCGGCCGGGATGCGCAACACGGGTTAATCCGCCCAATGCTCATGAAGGCAGCTCCTACTTCGGTAATGGAAAGGATTGCTTGTGGGAGTGCAGCTTTTGAACTGCGGCGGCGTATTCCAATTTATGTCGGAGTGGCGCTAGCATTAAGCGAATGAAGGCCTCGTTCCTACGAGAATAGCGGAGTTTCAATAGGCTATCGCAGCCTAGGTGGCAGGCAAGCGCGTGTTGAACTAGCCAAACCCGCGCCTGTCGCCCGCACACCGGATCATCCAGCCGCAAATCGCCTGCCGCCGCTGTTGACGACAGCTTGTACCGAGTTGCCGAGTCAGACCGACGGAAAATAGACTATCTTTGCCAGTACAAAATCGATGTAAAAGAGATCCGCACTATGTTCCAGGAAAGAAAAGAATACAGAAAAAATTTTAATGCCGTGGGCGAATTGAATATCGGCGGCGAAACCTTGCGGTTTAATTGTTACGACGTTTCGGTCAAAGGCGCGATGATTGAATTACAACGCGGCAAATTGTTGGAGAACCTGGAGGATTTTGAAGCATTGCTGTTGGAAGACGATAGGGCGGAAATATTTGTCGAAGAGTTGATGTTGGCCGGCGAGGTTAAAGTAGTGTGGGTGCGCGAAGACCGCGGCAGAATTTTGATGGGTTTGGAATTCGAGAGTGTCGTTCACAACGCCGAAAAATTGTGGATCAAGCGCCGGGGGTATCGCAAAACCGAGCCGTTTACAGCGGAGCTTTACATTGGTAAAGACCGGCTGCACGTCGAAGGCATCAATCGCTCGGCCAGAGGTTTATGCGTCAAATTGACCGTGCAGCACCCGGGGATTAAACCGAATGCGCCGGTCAAATTGCAGATTAACGAGTTCGGTATGTCGGCTTTAGGCAAGGTGATTTGGGTCAATAATCAAGGTGACTTTACCTTGGTCGGTTTGCAAATCGTCGAAATTCCTTGATTTACGCCGGATTAGCCAAGGTTCAGCAAGGGGTCCAATTCTTTACGCGTATCCATGGCCTGCAAGTCGTCGAAGCCGCCGACGTGGAATTCGCCGATAAAGATTTGCGGTACGGTTCTGCGCCGGGTTTTTTCCATCAGTTCCTCGCGCAATCCCGGTTTGGAATCGACGTCGATTTCGGTATAGCTTACGCCCTTGCGTTCGAAAAGACGTTTAGCCATGGTGCAATAAGGGCACAGGCGACCCGTGTAAATAACAATCTCTGACCTCATGCTAAATTATCCTTTGCTAATAAAGAGTGCGATTCTACTCAGAGGAAGCGGGAATCTCAATAGCTAACGCGCGGGCCAATTGAATTAACAAGGCCGTAGCCGCTTCCGCTAGGCTGTCGCCGTAGCTTACCACACCGTCCAAGTGGCCGAGCATGCAAAATACCGTAGTGTTTTGATCCCTCATCCTGTCGATTAAAGCGGCAACCGCATCCGCCATCTGCACGCTACCGTACGGGATGTTTTCATCTGTGGCGGCTAGACCTAAAGCCCGGCAATGCCGCCATATTTCCGGGCAATGCCCATGGATGACTGCTTGGGCAGCAGAATTAAGATAAATGCTAGCATGGGTTAATGCTTCCGAAGACGGCTTGCAGGGGCCGCGCGCGAGGATTGAATTTTTCCGTGGTTCCGCTGCCTCAACAATGGCAAAATGCTTGGGATATAGATACGGCAAGTGTCCGGTTTGCGTGCCGGTAACGATAAACGCCTGCCGTTCGGCTTGCAGGCGCAAACTGATGTTGCCGTATCCGAGGCCTTGGTACTTGTCCGGGCTTTGTCCGATCAAACCCAGCTTAAACAATAGATTACGCCAGCCGTTTAAACCGGCTACGTCGAAATCGTAGGGTATGTTGGCATGGCGATGGGTGAGCTGGTACTTGATAACGCCTTCCGGCTCGTCAACGGGCTGCACTAAATTCATATCACTATTGTTCACGGTGTCTAACGCTTCATGAAATATTCGCTTTTTGTCATAAGTTTACTGGTTTGTTGGTTGGGATTGGCCGCAAATGCGCAGTTGGCTTATGCCGGCACGCAAAAGTCGCTGAACGTTTTAGTGTTGCCGGAAATAGAGCAGCGGATCCAATCGGTTAAAGATAAGCAAAATTTAGCCGAGGACGTGAAAAATCGGGTGATAAGCGCTTATCAGGAAAGCGCGGACAATCTTAGGGAAATCAAAAATCAAGAACAGCAGGCCGAGGCGTATAAACGGGCGATTAAGGAACTGCCCCTGCAAACCAAGCGCCTGCAAGCCGAAATTGCCGAAGCGGAGCGCAATCTGACCAACGGTAAAAGCGAAAGGTTTAGCGATTTGCCGAGCGACGAATTGGAGCAGCACCTGATTATTTTGAAGTCGCGTTTGAGCGATTTAGACGCGGAAATTGCGCAAAACGACACCGCGATCAGCGATCTTACCAACGGGCCGCAACGCACCCGAGAAAAAATCGCCGACATTAAAGCCAAACAATTAGGCATACAGCAAGAATTGCAGACCTTGGCCGGCGGCCAGGGCGCGAGCCTGATCGAAATGGAAGCCAGGCAGGTTCAGTTGGACACTCGAGCCAATTTGTTAAACAACACGCAAAAGGCCTTGGAATTGGAAAACATCATCAATCCGATGCGTTTGCAACTGCAAAAAGATCAGCGGCATCTGTTGGGCATTAAACGCGAACAACTGGCGCTATCTATCGATGCTTTGGACAACAGTTTGTTGGAGCGTCGGCAAGCGGAAATCAGTAAGGAACAAGCGGTTCTGGCGCAGGCGGAAAAAGACGCCGAGGGCAAGCACCCTTTGATCAAGGCAGCCACCAAAATCAATATTGCGTACAACCAAAATCTCAGGGAAGTTAACGACGACATCGAAAAATACTTGGCAAAAAAGAGCGATCTGGAAAGCCGTTACAACGAAGTTCAGCAGGATTACAAGAGCGCGGAACAGAAAATCAGCTTGGCCGGTTTGAGTCCGGCGTTGGGCAATTTGTTGAGAGAGCAACGCCGCAGTCTGCCGGAACGCAAGCGCTACAGTGCGTTGAACGACATGATTCAGCAGGAGATTTCCCGCTCCAGTTTGGAAATGTTCAAATTGGAAGACGAAAAGAAGGCCTTGGTCGATGTGAACCAAACCTTGGCGGATGCCTTGGCGGCCAATGTGCCGCCGGATACCTCGCCCGGCGAGGTGCTACGCATTCGAGCCGAATTGCGTATGTTGCTGAACGATAGAAAGGATTTGATCGGGCGTTTGGCCATTGCGTATGCCGCTTATGCCCGGGTGTTGGGCGACGTGGATTTCACCTTGCAACAACTATTGAATGCCGCCGATAGTTTCGGCAGCTACCTGGATCAACGCTTGTTATGGGTGCCCAGCGCGCCGGTGATCGGCAAAGATTATCTAAACAACATGTTTCATGCGCTGATAGGTTTGTTGAGTCCCAGCGCATGGTTGTCGGTCGGCAATATTTTTTTGCAAGGACTCGGCAGCAACCCGTTGGTTTGCTTGCCCGCGTTAGCCGTTGTCGGTTTGAATTTGCGGTTTCGCAAGTCGGTAAAAGCCCGCTTAGCCGGCTTGCTGAACAAAACCGGCGCCAGCCGTTATTTGATGGGGTTCGGGCATACCTTGGACGGCATAGCCTGCTTGCTGCTATTGTCGCTGTCCGCGCCGCTGTTGATGTTGTGGGCAGGCTGGACCTTGAATCTAGCCAAGGGCGGCGACGATTTAAGCCGCGCATTGGCCTCAGGCTTGACTGCCGCAGCGCTGTCTCTGGGCATGGTGCAGTTTTTTTATCGGCTGTTCAAGCCGGATAGCGTGGCCGAACTGCTGTTTCACTGGAAAGCCCGAACCACTAATTTGCTATACCGACAGTTTAAATGGGCGCGCTTCGTGATCATACCGTGCATCTTTCTGATCGGCATGTCGGGCAACAACGCCTATTCGGAATACAGCCACGCGTTAGGCCGCAGCGCACAAATCGTGTTGATGCTGACCCTGTCGTTCGTGTTGCATTGCTTAACCCATCCCGTCACCGGTGTGGCGAAAAACTATTTCGAAACCTCTGACAACTGGATCAGCCGGTTGCGCTATGTCTGGTATGCGGCGATCGTGTTGTTGCCATGGGTGGTGATAGGCTTCAGCGCGGCCGGCTATTACCAAAGTGCCTTGGAGTTGCAGCAAAAGCTGATAAGCACGCTGCGTTTGGTATTCGTCGTGGCATTGATACACGCCTTGGTGACCCGTTGGCTGACGGTCACTAAACGCGAATTGGCCTTACAAAGCGCCCGGCAAAAGCGCAAACAGGCCGAACAACAAGCCGGTCAGGCTGTCGGTGACGAAGGCGCAGCCTTCGTGGCGGACGAAGCGACCCCTGACTTATCCAAAATACAACAGCAAAGCAACAAGTTGCTGTCGACGTTAATTGTGGTGATGCTGGCGGTCGGATGCTGGATGATTTGGAGCTCCATTCTGCCGGCCCTGTCGGTGTTCGACCAAGTGGTGCTTTGGGAACATCTGGAAGTTCTGGATGGTAAAGAGGTCGTGCAAGCCGTGACGCTGATAAATCTGTTGGCGGCCTTGTTGTATATGGGTTTGACGGTGATTTTGGTCGGCAACTTTCCGGCCTTGGTCGATTTGTTGCTGGTCGGCCGCTTCGATATGACGGCCGGCAGCCGCTATGCGCTGATTCAATTGGGACGTTATTTGTGGGTGAGCATTGCGTTCTTGGCGGTCGCCAACGAACTTGGCGGCAGTTGGACGCAAGTACAATGGCTGGTAGCGGCCTTGGGCGTCGGTTTGGGGTTCGGTTTGCAGGAAATCTTCGCTAATTTGGTGTCCGGCATCATTTTATTGTTCGAACGACCGATTCGGGTCGGCGACGTAGTGACGGTCGGAGAGGTTACCGGCCGCGTCAGCCGTATTCAAATGCGCGCGACCCACATCATCGATTGGGATTTAAAAGAACTGGTAGTGCCCAACAAAAACATCATTACCGACCGTTTGGTCAATTGGACTTTAAGCGACACCATGACCCGCTTGGAAATCAACATCGGTGTAGCCTATGGAACCGACATAGAACAGGTCGAAACGCTCTTGCGTCAAGTGGTGGGCTCTGTAGAAAAAGTGTTGAAAGAACCGGAGCCTGTGATTGTGTTTGCCGGCTTCGGCGAAAGTTCGGTTGACTTCAGAATCTTCGCCTATGTGCGGGAATTGAGCGATCGATTGCCGACCACCAATGCGTTGTATAAGGGTATATACAAGGCTCTGCAGCAGCATAGCATCGAAATTCCGTTCCCGCAGCGCGACATCCACGTTCGCTCGGTCGCACCGGGTATATTGGGGCAATAAAGCCGGTGCTCCGGCTTCGTGAATAAAACGATGTGTAATACAATGGTAAGCTTTGACGGCGGAACTTGATCGATGCGTTGCCCTTTTTGTTCAGCTCAGGATACGCGGGTTGTCGATACCCGCTTGGCCGACGACGGCGATCAAGTCAAACGCCGCCGCGAGTGCGTCGTCTGTAAGGAACGCTTCACCACCTTCGAAGTGGTCGAACTGGCCTTGCCGCGCATCATCAAACGCAATGGCGCTCGGGTGGCTTTCGACGAAGCCAAGTTACGCGCCGGCATGCAGAAAGCGTTGGAAAAACGCCCGGTAAAGGTCGATGCGATAGAATCGGCGATCAGCAGAATCAAAAAAGCCTTAATGAGCCGCGGAGAGCGGGAGATTCCGGCTATGGAGCTCGGCGAATTGGTGATGAAAGAATTGGCCGATTTGGATCATGTGGCTTTTGTGCGTTTCGCCTCGGTATACCGTAGTTTTCAGGACGTCAGCGAATTTACCGACATGATTGCCAGCCTGCAAAAATCATGAGTGCGGCGGCGGACGCGATTTTTATGGCGCGGGCTATTCGGTTGGCTGCAAACGCTTGGTATACCACCGATCCGAATCCGCGGGTCGGCTGCGTTTTGGTCAAAGACGGAGAGGTTGTGGCGGAAGGTTGGCACGTCAGAGCCGGACAGGCGCATGCCGAAGTCGATGCCTTGGCGAAGCTGGCGCATCCGGATCAGGCGGTCGGCGCTACGGCCTACGTCAGCTTGGAGCCCTGCAGCCATCAAGGCCGCACCGGACCTTGCTGCGACGCCTTGATTGCGGCCGGCGTGAGCCGGGTAGTCGCCGCGATGCAAGATCCCAATCCGCTGGTGGCCGGCCGCGGCTTGGCTAAATTGCAAGCGGCGGGCGTGCAGGTCGAATGCGGTTTATTGCAAGCCGAAGCCGAGCGCTTGAATCGGGGGTTTATCAAACGCATGGTCAAGGGTTTGCCTTATATACGCAGCAAGTTGGCGATGAGTCTGGACGGCCGCACCGCGTTGGCGAACGGCCAAAGCCAATGGATAAGCTCGGCCGAGTCGCGATCTGACGTGCAACGCTTCCGTGCCGAAAGCAGCGCTATTCTGACCGGCATAGACACGGTATTGGAGGACGATCCGTCTTTGAATGCCAGGGTCGATTTCGATTGCATACAACCGGTACGCGTCGTGTTGGATTCTAAATTGCGGATGCCGTTGACCGCCAGAATGCTGAATCTGCCGGGAGAAACCTGGGTAATAACCTGCACCGACGATGCGCCCAAGCGCCAAGCGTTAGAAGCCGTGGGTTGTACGGTACAGCAGGTCGCGGCACAGGCGGGACGGGTCGATCTGCAGCAAGCCTTCGCGTGGTTGGCCGGGCGGCAAATCAATACCGTCTGGGTGGAAGCGGGAGCCATATTAAATGGCGCTTTGCTGGCGACCGATTTGGTGGACGAGTGGTTAGTCTACGTCGCACCGTGCGCATTGGGCGACCAAGCCAGAGGGGTGTTTGCTTTTCCGGCCTTGCAAAACCTTTCCGATCGCCAGTCTTTTAACTTCGCTCAAGTCAGGCAAGTCGGGCCGGATTTACGCCTGACCCTGACTCGATGACTCATTTGGGGTAAGCATGTTTACCGGCATTATTTTGGCTATAGGCAGTATCGCTGCCGTGCAGCAACGCGGCGGCGATTGCCGCTTGAAAATTAACACCGGCAAATTGCCGCTGGACGGCTGCGCGCTGGGCGACAGCATTGCGGTTAACGGCGTGTGTCTGACGGCCGTGGAATTGGGCGCCGATTATTTTTGCGCGGACGTTTCCAACGAAACCTTGTCGCGCACCACACTCGAATCGGCAACGGTCGGCGCGCCGGTCAATCTGGAATTAGCTCTGACGCCGTCCAGTCGCCTCGGTGGTCACATCGTCAGCGGCCATGTCGACGGTATCGGGCAAGTCACGCAAAAACGGCCCGATGGCCGCTCGATACGTTTTACCTTTAAAGCGCCCGACAGTCTGGCCAAATACATCGCCGAAAAAGGCTCGATTTGCATCAACGGCATCAGCTTGACGGTCAACGACGTGGACGGCGCGTTATTTTCGGTCAATATCGTGCCGCATACCTTGCAGGAGACCACGCTGGGTTCGACCGAAACCGGCGCCCGGGTGAATCTGGAAGTGGATTTGTTGGCCCGTTATCTGGAGCGTTTAATGCAGGGCGAAGCGGCCGCGCAATGCCGCGGCAATATTACCGAAGCCTTATTACATGACAGCGGTTTTATTAATTAGATGAATAGCATAGAAGAAATCATAGCGGATTTGCGCCAAGGCAAAATGGTCGTGATCATGGACGACGAAGACCGGGAGAACGAAGGCGATTTATTGATGGCGGCGGCTTTCGCTCGCCCGGAAGACATTAACTTTATGGCGAAATACGGCCGCGGTCTGATTTGTTTGACCCTGACCCGCGAGCGGTGCCAGCAATTGCGCTTGCCGCTGATGGTTAACGACAACCAAACCCCTTACTCCACTAATTTCACGGTGTCGATAGAAGCCGCGGAAGGGGTAACCACCGGCATTTCCGCGGCGGATCGGGCTTTGACTATCCAAAAAGCGGTGGCTAAAAACGCTCAGCCCGGCGATTTAGTGCAACCTGGCCATGTATTCCCGTTGATGGCGCAAGCAGGCGGGGTATTGCACCGGGCCGGACACACCGAAGCCGGTTGCGATTTGGCCCGTTTGGCCGGCGTGGAGCCGGCGGCGGTAATCGTCGAGATCTTGAACGACGACGGTTCTATGGCGCGCCGCCCGGATTTGGAAGCTTTCGCCGAAATCCATGGCTTGAAGATAGGCACCATCGCCGATTTAATCCATTACCGCATCAAGCACGAAAACACCTTGGAACGGATCAGCGAGTGCGCGTATCCGACCGAATTCGGCGATTTTCGCTTGTACGCTTATCAAGACCGCAACGACGACAACGTGCATCTGGCTTTGGTCATGGGCGATGTGGCGGGCGAGCAGCCGGTGCTGGTTAGAGTGCATGCCCGCAATCTGGTCGACGATTTACTGTTCTCCAAGCGCAGCGACTGCAGTTTGCCGGTGCGCGAAGCGATGAAAAAAATCGCCGAAGAGGGCAGGGGCGTGTTGGTGATCATTCGACAAAAAGAAGACAATAAGTCGTTGGTGGAACTGATTCACGCCTACGAAATGCAAGATCACGGCGTCAAACAGCAGCGCGACTTAACCGCGGACGGTGATTGGCGTACCACGGGTACCGGTTCCCGCATCTTGTCGGATTTAGGCGTGCATCGTTTGAAAGTGATGGGCGCACAGAAAAAATACATAGGTTTGTCGGGCTTCGACCTGGAAGTGGTCCAGCATATCGACACTTAACCGCTGGCGTTTGACTTACGCGGCAGCCGCGTTGGCCTTGCCGCAAGCTCCACTTGACCCGGCTCCACCGGCGAATTTGCGCCGATTGCGTACTAACCGGGCTAAATCATTTGCAATTATTCAGCGCCAAGCACAAATCTCCTCTCCATCAGGAGTGGGAGTAAACGGATAACCGCTGAATAGTTACAATCATTTTAATCGTTGTTATAGGTAACAAAATGACTGCAGTCACTACATTGGAAGGCCATTTAACCGCGCAAGGCGGGAAATTTTGTTTGGTGTCTTCTCGATTTAACAGTTTTATCGTTTCGCAATTGGAAGCCGGGGCAATCGACGCCTTGGTTCGCCACGGCGCCGATGCTAACGATATTACCTTGGTCAAAGCCCCCGGCGCTTTCGAACTGCCGGTGGTCGTGCAACGCGTGGCGGCCAGTCAAAAGTTCGACGCGATTATCGCCCTGGGTGCGGTGATTCGCGGTGGTACCCCGCACTTCGAATACGTGGCCGGCGAATGCGTCAAAGGCATCGCTCAAGTCGGTTTGCAGTATGCCATTCCGGTAGCTTTCGGCGTTTTGACCGTCGATACCATAGAACAGGCCATCGAGCGGGCCGGTACCAAAGCCGGCAATAAAGGCGCGGAAGCCGCTTTGTCGGCAATCGAAATGGTCAGTTTGTTCAAAACCATGGGCGTTTAATGAGTCAGGCGAAAACCAATGCCCGTAAATGTGCGGTGCAGGCACTGTATCAATGGCAAATGAGCGGAGCTAGCCTTACGGGCATAGAAAACTATTTTCAGGAAGAACAACGCCTTAAGGGGGCGCAAAAATCGTATTTCAACGAATTGATACACGGCGTGCCGGCGCAACTGGACATTATCGACGCCGCATTGCTGGAATTCGTCGACCGGCCGGTGGATAAAATCGATCCGGTGGAACGGGCGGTATTACGTTTGGGGGTTTACGAAATCATCAACCGTTTGGAAACGCCATACAAAGTCATTATTAACGAAGGCGTAAACTTGGCCAAAGAATTCGGCGCCGAAGGCAGCCATAAATATGTGAACGGCATTTTGGACAAGGTCGCGCAAAAACACCGCTCCGTCGAAATCGGCATGAAGAAGGCGGATTCTTAGCCATGGCGTTGGCCGAATTCGACCTGATTCAGCGTTATTTCGCTAAATATGCCCCGCAACAAGCGCAAAACCGCTTGGGCATAGGCGACGACTGCGCGTTGTTGAGTTTGCCGGTTGGCCACCAGTTGGCGGTCACCACCGATACCATGGTCGAAAACGTACATTTTTTCGCCGACGTCGATCCCACCGCGTTGGGCCATAAATTATTGGCGGTCAACTTGAGCGATTTGGCGGCGATGGGCGCCCACCCGTTTGCCGTGACCTTGTCGCTGACCTTGCCGCATACCGACGAAGCGTGGTTGCAAGCGTTTGCTGACGGCTTCATCGGTTTGGCCAAGCAACAAGGGGTGGATTTGATCGGCGGCGATACGACGGCAGGTCCGCTGACGCTCAGCGTAACCGCGATGGGATCGTTGCCGCAAGGCGGGGCTTTATTGCGCTCTGCTGCAAAAGTCGGGGACTTGATTTATGTCAGCGGACAAGTCGGTAATGCCGGCTTGGGTTTAAAAATCAAACAAGGTTGGGCGTGTTCCGAACCCGACCTGCCGTTAAGGGCAATGGATAAGCCGCATCCGCGAATCGCCGAAGGGCTGGCTTTGCGCGGTGTGGCGCACGCCTGTATCGACATTTCCGACGGACTGGCCGCCGATCTCGGACATATTTTGGACAGAAGCGAGGTCGGCGCGTGTTTGGAATGGGAACGCGTGCCCTTGTCGGCTCCGGTGCAGGAGTACATCCGCTTGACCGGCGACTGGCGCATGCCGTTGATTGCCGGCGACGATTACGAATTATGTTTTACCGTGCCGGCGAAGCGGGGCGATCTGGTGCCCGCCGGTTGCTACTGCATAGGCGTCATTCAAGCCGAGCCCGGCTTGCGCATTCGACGGGCGGGACGGGAAGAAACTATTGCAGCCAAAGGCTATGAGCATTTTTTTTAGAGCGTCCTACGGCAACGCCGGTTTAAGCCCCAAGCAAATCCTTAACGACCCTGTGCTGTTTCTGGCATTCGGTTTCGGTTCCGGTTTGGCCAAGAGCATGCCCGGAACTTTCGGCAGTTTAGCGGCGATACCGCTCTATCTGGGACTGAGCCAAACGCCGGATTGGCTGTACTGGCTGGTTACCGCGGCTGTTGTTCTGATCGGAATTCCAATATGCGATCAGGCCGCACGCAAACTGCAAGTCCACGACTACGGCGGTATCGTTTGGGACGAGATTGCCGGCCTGTTGCTGACTTTATCCGTGGTACCCTTCTCGTGGCAAAGTTTGGCGGCTGGTTTTATGTTGTTCCGCTTGTTCGACATTATCAAACCGTGGCCTATCGGTTGGTTGGACAGGCGGGTAAGCGGCGGTTTGGGGATCATGCTAGACGACGTGGCAGCCGGAATATTCGCGGCACTGGTATTGCGAATTTTGTTTTGACGCCGCGATTTGCCTGCCTTTGCGGTAGCTAAATTCGCTACTAGCGACCGAGTTTATGAGGTAGACAAGTATTGGGCTTGATGTGAAAATGAGCCGCCTTGTGAAAGGTACACATACACAATAATTAAACGGGGGAGTGAGTATGATAAAAAATAAAGTGATATTGCCCTTGGCTTGCATTGCCACCGTATTTTCAAGCACTGTGACGGCCGATTGTAAAGCCATTGCCGCAGCCGGTAATTTGCAAGAGACCGCCAAAACGGTAGTCGATGCCCAAGATAGCGGCGGATTTAAATTGCAGATGTGGGTAACCAGCGTCGACGAAACCGGCAAGGTTTGCGAGGTGGTTAATTCCAGCGGTACCGAAAAAGATGAAAACGGTCGCAGCAATGTGTCTTGGCTGGGCAGCCGAGTGATCTCCGCCCAAAAAGCCAATACCGCCAATGCATTCAGCCTGGACGGATTTTCGATTTCTACCGCCAATCTGTACGGGTTGACCCAGCCGGGCGGTAGCTTATACGGCTTGCAACACAGCAACCCGGTCGATGCCGGCCGCGCCTATGCCGGATCTCCGAGCACTTACGGGACTAAAAAAGATCCGTTGATCAAGAAACGTATCGGCGGAGTCAACGTATTCGGTGGCGGATTGGCGCTGTATCAAAACGGCAAGAAAATCGGCGCTATCGGCGTATCGGGCGATACCTCCTGTACCGACCACGCGGTTGCTTGGAAAATCAGAAAAGCCCTGGAATTGGATGCCGTTCCCGCCGGTTTTAAAACCGGCGCAGCGGAAGGGGCGAAAGGCGACGAAATGACCTTGGTTACTACGGTAACCCCAAACACCACGGATCACCCGAACTGCGTCAGCAGTCCGGCCGGCCTGGATAACGGGGTGATTCCGGTTCTTTAAGCTTTACTAGCAGGGGCGGTTTACCTTGCCCCTGCGTTTTTTGTTTCACTGGTATTTTAAGCTTCACTCATGGAACGTAAACAACTCTATATCGGATTGACATTGGTTTTGGCTGCCGCGGTTATTGTGGTTCCCTCCGCTTTTTGGGCGTCGCAGCATTGGTCTGAGATACAGCGCTTTTTCGGCTTGCAGGAGGCACAAACGCAAGAAGCGGCGGAAGCCAATCCGGCATTAGACCCGGCGGCTATGCAAGAACGCTTGGAAGCCGCGCAAAACTACCAAGCAAGCGAAGAAGACGCGGCTGAAGAGGCGCAAGCGGATATGGAGCAAATCGAAGAAGCCGGCAAATTGCTGGCGGATGCGAGCGTCGAACAACGGGTGGCGGCAATCGAGCAATTGTCGGCCTATCCTTCTCCCAAGTCCGAACAACTGATGCGCGCTGCCCTGCAGCAGGATAAAGCCGAGGCGGTGCGGGCGGCGGCGGCCGATTACTTGTCGTATATCGAAGTGCCGACCCGGGAAACCGTGGAGGCCTTATCGCAGGCCTTATTGGACGGCAACGAAGAAGTCAGGGACAACGCATTGAATACGCTGCAATATTACGCCGGTGCGGTCGAAGACGACGATCCGGTGGTGAAAATGGTCTTCGAACAGCTGAAAATCCAGCAAAAGAACAAAAAAGTGGTCGCGGATATCCGCGAGGCCATACAAGAATTTTTGGCCGACGAAACGGCTCAATAAATCGGCCGGCTGCCGATTCCAGTCGGGAGTCAATGCTGGGCATGGCTCCCCTCGGTCGAAACGCTAAACCTCGCTTGCCTCGTCGTGCTCGGCGTGCTCGGCGTGATCCAACAAGGACTGCGCTAAAGCCGTGGCGCCGGGATAATCGGTCTTACCGGTGGCCAGTACCGGCAATTTGTCCAGCACAAAAATTTTCTTGGGTAAGTTGATTGAGGCAACGCCGGGCGAGGCCGCGGCCAATTGTTTGGGATTTGCCCCGCGCTGGCTGGTTAACAACACCAATTGCTCGCCTTTTTTCGGGTCCGGCAGATTGACGACTGCGTGATGAGCATCGGGCCAGACGGTCGCGGCCAGCTGTTCGACAAAGGCCAGAGACACCATTTCGCCGCTGATTTTAGCGAAGCGTTTGCTGCGGCCCTGGATGCGGATAAAGCCTTCGTCGTCGACGCTGACAATATCCCCGGTATCGTACCAACCTTCGCCGTATAAAGAGCAGGGCGGCACCAGCACGCCGGGATTGTTCGGCAGCAAATAGCCTTTCATGATGTTGGGTCCGGCGACGTGCAGTTTGCCGCCTTCGTCTATACCGGGAACCGCTTCCAGTTTGTGCAGCATATCCGGCATGAAGCGGCCGACCGTGCCGGCTTTGTAGTCCATCGGCGTGTTGACCGCGGTGACCGGAGAGGTTTCGGTGGCGCCGTAACCTTCCAATATGCGGATGCCGAATTTATCCAACCACATTTGCCGCGTGGATTCCTGTAATTTTTCCGCCCCGGCCACCACATAACGCAAACTGTAAAAATCGTAAGGATTGGCCTTTTTGGCGTAATTGGCCAAAAACGTATTGGTGCCGAACATGATGGTGGCGCCCACTTCGTAAGCCATTTCCGGAATAATGGAATAATGCAGCGGCGACGGATAGAAAAACACCGTCATGCCGTTGACCACCGGTAGCATGGTGCCGACGGTAAAACCGAAGGAATGGAACATCGGTAAAAAATTCAACACGATGTCGCGCGAATTGAAGTCGATGCGGGATTTGACTTGCAGCAGATTGGCCAACACGTTGGCATGCGACAACACCACGCCTTTGGGAGCGCCTTCCGAGCCGGAAGTAAACAAAGTGACGGCGGCATCGTCGCCATCGCCGCCGCGATACCAAAGGCCGGCAGTCTTGGCCAGCAATGCGCCGGTCAATTTGTCGATGCCGGACAAACTGCCGGCCAAGTCTTCCAAATAGGTAATCTGAACGGCTTTTGCCAATTGCTCGATGTCGTCCTGTAAACGGGCCAGCTCGACGAATTTGCGCGAGCTCACCACGTGTTTGATTTGGCCGGTGTTGCAGGCCGATAGCATGCCTGTTGAACCGATCGAATAATTCAGCATGGCCGGCACCCGGCCATACAGCTGAATGCCGAGTATCGCGCACAAGGTTTTGGCGGAATTGGGCAGTAACACGCCGACGTTTTCCCCGGCCTCGGTCAAAGGTTTCAACAGCCGGCCCACGATGATGCTACGGGTTAACACATTGTCGTAATCGAGCGGTTTGCGTTCCATGTCTTCCGCCACCCGATGCTTGCCGCCGTGGACGCGGCGGGCCTCCAATAGTGCGGAGAATAGGGTTTGCTGATAATGACTGGTGGCAAACAGCATTTCAGTCATGATGTCGGCCAGGATGTGTCCACTTTTTTTGCGCCTGACTTTACCGGTAAATTGGCCGTGGGTATCGATGCGGGTCGGCGGCAGAATATGCAGGGTAATCGCTGGAAACCAGCGCAGGCGCACGATGTTTTTCAGCTTGGAAAACGGCGTGTACTGCGCGCCGGCTATGCGAATCGGCAGAATGGTCGCGCCGGATTTGTCCGCCACCATGCCGGGGCCGTCATAGATCTTCATCATGGAGCCGGTCACCGTGATGCGGCCTTCGGGGAAAATCACGGTTCTGGTATCGTGCTGTAGATGATTGATCAGGGCTTTTAAAGACAAGGGATGGGTTGGGTCCATCGGAAACACCGTGGACAAGCGTAAAAACGGCTTCAGCCACCAGCGCTGGGAAATATGGGTGTTGATCGCAAAAGTGATGTCGTCCGGTAAGAATACCCCCAGCAACAAGGGGTCGAGAAACGAGGTGTGGTTGGCGATGATCAATACCCGTGCTCCCGCTGCGTGGTAATTTTCCAGGCCGACGACCTTGACTCGGTACAGCAGCGTCAGCAACCAATGCAGAAATTTTTTTAACATAGTGGGCCTCCGGGGGCTCATCTTAGCAGACGGATGGAAATTGAGGCGCACTATACCTAAAAATTAAACATCGATCAATTATTCGCCGCCGCCAGCAAAATGCGCAAGCGTCGGTTTTTGACGCAAGTCAGTTAAGATAGCTTCATAGAGCAAGCGCACGCTATTTTGACAATCACAATTAGCCGGCATATACCGGCTAAGGCAAAACAATGAAAACACTATTAAACGTCGGCGGTCATAGCAAAGCCATCGCACTACCCGGCCAGTATCAAAATTTTCGGCAATTGTTGCTGGACATCGATCCTAAAGGTTCGCCGGATATCGTCTGCGACGCGCGCCGGTTGACCGATTTGGAGTCCGCCGGCTTCGATGCGGTTTATTGTTCGCATAATCTGGAGCACTACTATAGGCACGATGTGCCGCTGGTATTGGCCGGTTTTTTACACGTGCTCAAACCCGGTGGCTTCGCGCACATTCGGGTGCCGGACTTGCTAGCGGTCATGCGTAAGACCCTGGAAAATCAACTGGACTTGGAAGACACCCTGTATCAGGCCAAGGCCGGACCGATTATGGTGTTGGACGTGCTTTACGGCTACGGCGTCGAGATCGAGCGTAGCGGCCGGGATTTCTACGCTCACAAAACCGGTTTTAGCGAAAAATCCTTGTTAAATGCCTTGAAACAAGCCGGTTTTTCTCATATTTACATGGGCTTAGGTAATTTAGAAATCAACGCCGTAGCGTTTAAAGGACAGCCGGACCCGGCTTGGCGCCAGTTGTTCGATCTTTCGGACTGAAAGTGGCCGCTTTGTTGCGCCGTTTGCTCTGTTAACGATCTGAGAAACTTCGGGTTGTTTAATCAAAGCATGGCTGGCGGCAGCGATGCCCCGTCGCTATTGGCAAAGCCGGCCTTGTTCCCGCCCAGTTTGCCGTGCTAATTTTCGCAATCGTTTATCGCTTGGAACACGATGATGGCTTTTCGCTGGATACATGTGTCCGATTTTCATGTCGACGGCAAAGACCCATACGAACGCAATACCGTCTTAAATGCGTTGATTACCGAAATTCGCCGCCGTGAACGCGAAAGCTTTCAGACCGATGCCGTGTTCGTGACCGGCGATATTGCCTATTCCGGCCAAGCCAAGGAATATCAAGCGGCTAGCGCATTTTTCGATGCGCTGTCGGCGGCTTCCGATTTGGATAAAACCCGCTTGTTCATCGCGCCGGGCAATCATGATGTGGATAAAAGTGTTGCTGAGGGCTTGGCGCGCACCTTAAAAAGCGAGAACGAATCCGTCGAGTATTTCGCTAACGGCAAGCCAAAGTACCATTTCAACAAATTCAAGGAGTTCCAAAAATGGTACGACCGTTATTTCAAAGACATTAGAAAATTCCCCAAGAACAACACCTGCCAACCGTTACAACGCTTCGACGCAAATGGATGCTTGATTGCCGTGCTGGCGATCAACATCACCTTGTGCAGTTTGCCCGACGGCAAAGACTACAACGCTGTATGGATAGGCCGCCGCAATCTGGATGCCGCGGTCGCGGAACTGGAGAAGGCCCTGGCCGATTTCAGTTTTGTGTTGATACACCACCCCCGAAGACGATAGTCAGCGGCTGACGCCGTTTCGCGAAGACAAGCGCCGGGTACGTTAGTCACTCCAATCTCTGCTGCCCCGCCATGCGCCGTATCGGGCGCTGATGGACGATTACCGCGATAGCCCGGAATTATTGGGGCAACACGAAGTGAGCTTTGCTGCGGGTTTCCGGCTGTTTGATACCGCCTGCACGCAGGCCTTGGGCAAGCGGTGACCGGCAATAATCCCAGTCATTTCCAGGGCGATGAGCACTTGCCGGTCGAAAATGTATCCTGGCAGGATGTTCAGTACTTCATCCAGGTGCTAAACCAATTGCAGCCCGGTTTACAACTGTGTTTGCCCAGCGAGGCGCAATGGGAATACGCCTGCCGGGCGGGAACAACCACCGGTTGCCTTCGGCGGCAACATCACGCCGGCTTTGGTGAGCTACCACGGGAGGCACCATTATGCCGACGGCGAAAAAAGCGAGTTTCGGGGCAAGACCGTGCCGGTGGCCAGCCTGCCCGCCAATCGCTGGGGGTTGCATGCAATGCACGGCAATGTCTGGGAATGAACACAGGATACTTGACGCGCCGGTTACCAAGGCGCCCTCCGGGATGGGTCTGCTTGGGTTTAGGGCCTCGTGTGGTTCGCGGCGGGGCTTGGTACGACTACGCCTGGAGCTGCCGCTGCGCTTGTCGTAACTTGTTTATCTTTACGCCGCTTTAAACATGACCAGGCGCGCCAAAACCAAACGCATAGCCATTAAGCGTATGCGTAAAGGGAGCGGGTGGTATTAAACGATGTGCCGGCTCGAATGGTTTAATGAGGGAGCCCTGCGGTTTGCCGGGTCTGCGATTGACAATCTGGCCCAGCCGTGCGCCGCCGGCAAAATCCAAAGCCGGTTTGAGTTAATCGCGGACTTTACGGTAGCATGCGCCGGAACACACCTTTCCCAACGACTACCCGACATTGCAGACCATGACAGCACAGGATATGAGCATCGACTTTCGTCAACAGGAGTTAGCCCATTATTTGGATAAACAACCCTACGTCACCGAATTGGACGGCATCACCTTAACCATCGCCAAAAACGTGTTTCCGTCGGACTTCGGGCTGACCAGTCCGTTTTTCGGTAATTTCATCCTGCAGCAAGCGCCGGCCGAAACGGCGCTGGACATGGGTTGCGGTAGCGGCTATTTCGCATTTTTATTGAAAAAAATCGGTTGCGGCCAGGTGACCGGCGTGGATTTCAACCGCGATGCAGTGCAATGTACCCTGGAAAACAGCCGGTTGAATCCGCACCTGGGGCCCATCGATTTTTTGCACAGCGATTTGTTTGCCGATGTGCCGCATAAGCTGTTCGACTTGATCGTGTTCAATTTCAATTACTATCCGGCGGACGGTACTTTCGGGCTGAATGCCGACGGCGGCAGGGAAATCTTGAAACGGTTTTTCCGGCAGGTGAAAGATTATATTAGCGAGCATACCCGCATCTATATTCCTTACTCGCAATTTGTCGGGGCGGAGCACGATCCGAAACACATCGCCCCGGAATTCGGCTTTTCGGTAACGCTGGAACACAGCACGGTCAATCATGCCGGCGAGCATTACATTTACAAACTCATGCTGGCATAGCCTCGGCTATCCATGAATATCGTTATCGCGTTTCCCTAGATGCCCAGCGCCGACGCTCCGTCCTCGTTTACGCGAGCGGGCCGGGGCGTGGTCGATTCGGTTTGACGCAGCCGCGCACCGCAGTTTTCGACGCCGGCTACGTCCGCCCGCAATGATTCCGCTAGACTTAAACCATTTCTATCGATTCGTGCGGACACATGCGGGAAGACAGCCATACCGAAGACCATAAGCTGGACATATTCGCCATCATCGCCTGGTTGGAGCAAGATGGAAAACTGTCGCCCGCCGATCTGCAGAAAGCCGAGCAATACGCCAGAGCCGGGATCAACGCGCAAAAACATCCGTTAAAAGTCCTGGCTGACTGTGAGCTGGGCGACCGCAGTCAGTCGGGCAAACTGATGAGTCTGGAAGACTTGACCCAGTGGTTGGCCCCGAAACTGAATGTTCCCTACTACTATTTCGACCCGCTGAAAATCGACGTCGCCAAGGTCACTACCTTGTTCAGCAAGGCTTACGCGGCCAATTACAACATTTTGCCGATCAAAATCAGCGACGACGAAGTCGTGGTGGCCACCGCGCAACCCTTCATCCGCTCCTGGCAGCGCGATTTGAACAAAATGCACCAGGGCCGGATTCGCTGCGTCTTTTCCAACCCGGACGAAATCAAACGCTACGTCGACGAGTTTTATAATTTTTCCCGCTCGTTAAAAGGCGCCAGCACGCAAACCGGACAAAACGAAATCAGTAACGTCCAAAACTTAGAGCAGTTGGTCGAGCTGAGTAAATCGTCCGATTTGGACGCCAACAACCAGCACATCGTCAATTTGGTGAATTGGCTGCTGCAATACGCGTTCGACCAACGTGCCAGCGATATTCATATCGAGCCGCGCCGCAATCAAGGCAACGTGCGCTTTCGCATTGACGGGGTGCTGCACCAGGTTTACCAATTTCCCAAGCCGATTTTGAATGCGGTATTGAGCCGCTTGAAAATTTTGGGCCGGATGAACATCGCCGAAAAGCGTTTACCGCAAGACGGACGGGTGAAAACCCAAGCCCCCAACGGCAAGGAAATCGAAATGCGCTTGTCGACCATGCCGACCGCGTTCGGCGAGAAGCTGGTGATGCGGATTTTCGACCCGGAAGTGGTGCTGCGCGACTACGAACAACTTGGCTTCAACAAACAAGAAATGCAAGTGTGGAGTCGCGTCAGCAGCCAAAGCCACGGCATCATTCTAGTGACCGGGCCTACCGGTTCGGGTAAAACCACCACGCTGTATTCCACACTAAAACGCCTGGCAACCCCGGAAGTCAACTTGTGTACGGTGGAAGACCCTATCGAGCAAATCGAACCCAGCTTCAACCAAATGCAGGTACAGCCCAACATCGGCCTGGATTTTGCCGCCGGCATACGCACCTTGATGCGGCAAGACCCGGACATCATCATGGTCGGCGAGATTCGCGACATGGAAACCGCGGAAATGGCCGTGCAAGCCTCGCTGACCGGCCACTTAGTGTTTTCCACCCTGCATACCAACAACGCCCCGGCGGCGGTAACCCGCTTGTTGAATATCGGCGTGCCGGGTTATCTGATTCAACAAACCGTACTGTGCGTCATGGCGCAGCGCCTGATCCGGGTGCTCTGCCACTGCAAACAGGAAATCGAAGTCGACGAAAACCAATGGCAGGCCCTGGTATTCCCGTTCAAGAGTCCCGCGCCCAAAAAAATGTATCGCGCCGTCGGCTGCAAAGAATGCCGCAATACCGGCTACGCCGGACGGATAGGCATTTACGAAATCATGGAAAACACCCAGGAGCTGCAAAAATTGATCGTGGAAGGTTGCGATTTAGCCCAATTGCAAAGACTCGCCATCAAAGAAGGCATGCGGCCGTTGCGGCTCAGCGGCGCGGAAAAGGTGGCCGCCGGCCTGACTACCATAGACGAGGTAAACCGAGTGGCGCCGGAACGCATCAAGATATGAACCGGCCCGTCCGAGATCCGACACACGCACAGGTGAAGTATCGGCGACGCAGCGGTATAATTCGCTGCTTTGGCCCCGTTCGGCAACGGGACGTTTGCATCTAACTCCAAATCATCATGGCTCTACATTGCGGCATCGTCGGCTTACCTAACGTCGGCAAATCCACGCTTTTCAACGCGCTTACCAAAGCCACCATCGCAGCGGAAAACTACCCATTCTGCACCATAGATCCCAACGTCGGCGTCGTGCCGGTCCCGGACCCGCGCATCGACAAACTGGCTGAAATCGTCAAGCCGGAGCGCGTGCTGCCGACGACCATAGAATTCGTCGACATCGCCGGACTGGTGGCAGGCGCCTCCAAGGGCGAAGGCTTGGGCAACCAATTTTTGGGCAATATTCGCGAAACCGACGCCATCGTGCACGTAGTGCGTTGTTTCGTGGACGAAAACGTGATTCACGTGGCCGGCAAGGTCGATCCGATCAACGACATCGAGGTCATCAATACCGAATTGGCTTTGGCGGACATGAGTTCCGTCGAGCGCGCGCTGCAAAAAGCGCAAAAGGCCTCCAAATCCGGCAATAAGGACGAACTGGCTCGTAAAGAGGTACTGGAACGGGTACAGGAACACTTGAACGCCGGCTTTCCAGTACGCACCCTAGGCCTGTCCGAAGACGAAGCCAAACTGATCAAAGAACTGTGCCTGATAACCATCAAGCCGGTGTTGTACATTGCCAACGTGCAAGACGACGGTTTCGAACACAATCCGATGCTGGATAAAGTCGTCGAATTCGCCAACAACGAAGCCTCCAAGGTAGTGCCGGTTTGCGCCGCAATCGAAGCCGAAATCGTGCAACTGGACGATGAGGAAAAACAAGAGTTTCTAGCCGACTTGGGCCTGGAAGAGCCCGGATTGAATCGAGTGGTGAGGGCTGCCTATCAGTTGTTGAATTTGTCGACCTACTTTACCGCCGGCGTCAAAGAAGTCCGCGCTTGGACGATCCCGGTCAACGCACTGGCACCGCAAGCAGCCGGGGTAATCCACAGCGATTTCGAAAAAGGCTTTATCCGGGCCGAAGTGGTTTCCTACGACGACTTCATCGCCTACAAAGGCGAGCAAGGCGCCAAAGACGCCGGCAAGTGGCGTTTGGAAGGCAAGGACTATAAAGTCAAGGACGGCGACGTCATGCACTTCCGCTTCAACGTTTGACACAATATCGTCAAATCCATATAATAGCAGCTCTTTACCAGATCACGGCGACATAGCTCAACCGGTTAGAGCGCGGGATTCATAACCCCGAGGTTCCAGGTTCAATTCCCGGTGTCGCCACCAATAAAACAAGCACTTAGGCCATAAGCCAAGTGCTTTTTTTATGTCTGCGGTACGCTGGAAATAAAAAAGCTATGAAAAGACAATAAAAGGGTATCCGTTTGCCTTCCGGCGTTGTGGCGTCCGGTCGGTCGTTTGTTCGGCGCGTTGCTGCTAACAATCTCGATGGCGTTCTGGCCGCCGGTCCGGACAATACCGACGATACCGATGCTGCCCAATTCTGCCGTGGTGTCGGTGACGATTGCAATCACCGCCGTTTTGCCTTGAGTTTTGAACGGTACTGGCGAAGGCGCCGGTACTTCCATGGTCGCCGGTTTGGCTTCGGTGCGGAACAGCGTTTCCAGGTGAATGCGCGGCATCGCGTACAGGGTGCCGGTCAGCATAGTTTAGGCCTCCATCATGAGTACGATTTCGGGGTTGCAATTCTGCCGGCGGTAAAAGCCGTCCATGCCCGATGTGTCAGCTGAGCAAATTAATTGCTCCTCTTCTACTTCGAGCGCGTACTTGCGATTTCCAGCTCCGCTTTCAGCGCCGGACGTTCGGCGAGGTAACAAAAAAAGGTAACACTTTCCGGTGTATGTCCCGGCATTTCATGAGATGTCTTCGGACAATAAAAAACCCGCTAAGCCTTACGGCTTGCGGGTTTTCGTATTCAGTTGCACGTCTCTGTACATATAAATGGTACCGAGGGTCGGAATCGAACCGACACTCCCTCGCGGGAACCGGATTTTGAATCCGGCGCGTCTACCAGTTTCACCACCCCGGCAACTTAAGCGCGCATTATAAAGCGTCTAAAAGTTTTTGCAAGCTTTTTATTACAGCAATGTTATTGCTTATGCTCCGTTTAGGCGACGGCGGGTTCGTTGTCCAGGCCGAAAGCTTTGTGTAAAGCGCGCACCGCCAACTCCAGGTATTTTTCGTCGATCACGACCGAGATTTTGATTTCCGAGGTGGAAATCATTTGAATGTTGATGCCTTCGTCGGCCAAAACTTTGAACATGGTGCTGGCGATGCCTGCGTGGGAGCGCATGCCGACGCCGACGATGGAAACCTTGACGATGCTGTCGTCGCCAAGGATTTGGCTGGCGGTGCCGAGATCGGCGCGTAGCGATTCCAATACGTTTTGGGCTTTGGCGAAGTCGTTACGGTGTACGGTAAAGGTAAAGTCGGTTGCGCCGTGGGCGGAGACGTTTTGCACTATCATGTCCACCTCGATGTTTTCGCCGGCTATCGGCCCTAAAATTTTCGAGGCAATTCCGGGCAGGTCGGATACACCGGTTAACGTTAGCTTGGCTTCGTCCCGGTTAAATGCGATGCCCGAAATTAACGCTTTTTCCATTTCTGATTCCTCGTAAGTGATTAGCGTGCCGGTGCCGTCGATGAAAGAGGAGAGCACGCGTAATTTGACATTGTATTTTCCGGCGAATTCGACCGAACGAATTTGTAATACTTTGGAGCCCAAGCTAGCCATTTCCAGCATTTCTTCAAAGGTGATGCGTTCCAGGCGCCGGGCTTTGGGAACGACGCGCGGGTCGGTGGTATAGACGCCGTCGACATCGGTGTAAATATGGCATTCGTCCGCTTTCAAGGCTGCGGCCAGTGCAACGGCGGTGGTGTCCGAGCCGCCCCGGCCCAGCGTAGTGATGTTATTGTGTTCGTCTACGCCCTGAAACCCGGCTACCACGACCACGCGGCCGGCGGCTAGATCCGCGCGCATATTGTCTTCGTCGATTTCCCGAATGCGGGCCTTGGTGTAGGCACTGTCGGTCAATATGCGGACTTGGGCGCCGGTATAGGAGCGTGCGTCGCAACCCAGGTTATGCAAAGCCATTGACAACAGGGCGATGGTGACTTGCTCGCCGGTCGACAGCAGCACGTCCAATTCGCGGTCGGTCGGTTGTACTTGCATTTCCTTGGCCAGTGAAACCAGACGGTTGGTCTCGCCGCTCATCGCCGATACGACGACGACGATTTGATCGCCGGCCTCTCGGGCTTTTTTGACTTTTTCCGCGACGGCTTTGATCCGTTCAACCGTACCTACGGAAGTCCCTCCGAATTTAAAGACATACAATGCCATGTGTGTATAGACCTTTTGGGCTTGTTAATGTGTCGCGTCGCGACGGTTAAAGCTACTGCGGGGCGGTAGCACAAAATTAAACGAATCGGCTTGGCCGTGATAAACGCATTTTGTAATGGGTCGTCATCCTGCGGCCGGATACGGCGAGTAAGCCGCTGGCGAACAACAGCGCAGCGCCCGGCAACGGTACAACCGTATCGGCAAACGAGTTCGCCGCCGACAAGGCGTCGAGAGAAGCCAAGGTTTCAGCCATCGCTTCAGCTGCTAATGCGTGCAAACGTGTAGTGGGGTGCACACTGTCCCAGAACAGGTAGCTGTCCGGGTCGGCACAGACTGAAGGTAAATTGACGCAGGCGTCTACCACGTTGGTAAAACCGTATGCCGAGGGGGCTTGCAAAATGGTGTCGAATAAACTGTAGGTATCGAATTCGGTGATGCGGGCGCTCGGCAGTTTACCGGATAAATCGTCCAGAAACAGCGATAAGGTGCTGTTAAACGTTTGAGTAAACGCCGCGGCATAAGCGATTACGTCCGCGCCGTTTTCGAGCGCATATGGGGTTTTACTCATATCGGGCAAGTTGGGCACCAGGATGTTTTGGGCGCCGTAAATCGCCAGCACGGCTACGTAGGTAGCAATATTTTGTGCGGCTTGGGTCGCGGTACCTGAAAAAGTCAATAAATCGTTGCCTCCGCCCCAAACCACGTACAAGGCGTTGCTATCGACCGGGTTGGTTGACAGGTAGGCGACGACTTGTTGCGCCATGCCTGGCAGCTTCAACAAGCCGCCGGTCGATTGCGTGCCGAAGTCCCCGTAGTTGCCGATGCCGGAGGTCGAGCCGGCGATGGCTAAATCGAAAAAATTTCCGCTATTGGCGCCGCCCGGCAGAATGCTGTCGGCGAGATACTCGACTGCGGTTTTGCCGTTGGAATAGTGGCCTTGGTAGTAGGGCGGACAGGGGTGCCAGGGATCGCAGTTACTGCCCAGTAACTTGTAGAGACTGACGACTGCCGACGGGTCGGCGCCGGCGTCGGACAGGCTGTCACCGAATACGTATACGCCTGAATAGGTTGAGGCAATGGCCGGGGCGGCGCTGAGTGCCGCCAATAACAACATTGCTGCGAAAGTTAATGGTTTCATCGAATGGTTTCTCCCAAATAGAGCGTGCCGGCCCCGGCCGTAAACGTTAGCTATTTCACAAAATCGCAATAAAGTGTATCGCATTGGCCATCAAGAGTAATGAGAGATTTTTTAAGCGTTCGCCTATCGGTATCGCATGCAGTCTAGCGTGCTCAGGGGTAATCCTGACTCAGCCATTGTGCGCGGTATGCGGCGTAGCAGTCGGTTTTGACCAAATGCAGCGCCGTGCCGCGCTTAAGGTATATCGCCGGTAGGGGATGGCCGTTAAAGCGATGAGCTTTAATCAGGCTGTATGCACCTACCTGAGCGAAGGTTAGGGTTTCGCCGATCTCGGGTAGTCGCCGGAAGCGGTAAGCCCCGAATACGTCGCCGGCCAAACAGGTGCAGCCGGCAACAATGGCCGATTCGTCGCCGGACGGACTAGCTTGCAATAGCTCGGGTTGCAGTTGGTATTCGAACACTTCGGGTAAGTGGTTGACCGAAGTGTCCAGAATCAGCACGGTTTCGCCGTCGCTGACGAAGCGGTCTATGATTGTCGCGTATAAATAGCCGGCGTTGCCGACGATGGCGTTACCCGGTTCCAGATAGACCTCGTCGGCATAGTCGGCGCGCAATTGCGCAATCAATTCCGACAATTGCTGATGATCGACCATGCTGTGATACAGATAGCCGCCGCCCAAATTCAGCCAGCGCAATCGCCCGCATCGCGCTAGCACCGGCTGCAAGGCTTGCAAGGTCAGGCGTAACGGCTGTATGGCTGTTTGGCCGAATGCGTTATGAACATGTAGGCCTGCGATTGCGGCCGGTAAACCCTCGGCCAAGGCCTCTATAGCTACCCCAAGTTTGGAATGGCGCCGGCAAGGGTCGTAACGTTGGTCTGCCGCTTGCGAGACTTTGGGGTTGACTCGCAAGCCGGCGGAGTAGGGAGCGCAGGTTTGGTACAGCGCGGCGAATTGGTTCAGGGAATTGAAGCTGACGTGGCTACATAAAGAGGCCAGTTCGCTAAACTCGTCCGGCCGTATGCCCGGCGTGGTCAAGTGCAGGCTGCCGCGGTTTTGCGCCGCTTCCCGGCATAGCTTGGCCTCGAACAATGAGCTGGCGGAAAAGCCGTCGACTAAGTCGGACAATTCGGCTATCAAACTGGCCAGCGGCAAGGCTTTGACCGAATACAACAGCTTGCAGGCGCTAGCGGTTCGGATTGCTTGCAAGGCTTGAAGGTTGGCGTGCACCCGGTCCAAATCCAGTACGAAAGCCGGACTGCGCGGCTTGAAATTTTCCAGCGCCAGCATATCGTCCGTCATGGGCAACGCTGCCCCCGGTACGCCGCGCATTCGGTCAGGACCCAGTTCATGTAGACGTCGTGTGCCTCCATCGATACCCGATCCAATAGTTGCCGGTGGAAACAGGCGCCGGCCAACAGTGTATCCGGTCTGACCCGGGCCAGCAGGCGGTCGTAGTAACCGGCTCCGTTGCCCAGCCTGCCGCCGCTAGGATCGAAAGCCACGCCGGGTACCAATATTGCGTCCAATTCATCCGGGTTGATGAGTTTTTCGGCTTCCAGCCGACGTTGATGCGGCGGTTCTAAAATCCGCCACATGCCCGGCCGTAGTTCGTCCAGGGATTGTAAATGCCATAAACCGAGGCACTTGTTGCCGTCGCCGTCCTGCGTGCAAAACGGTATGACGAGGCGATGTTTGTTCAGCCGCAGCTGTTCGCAGACGGCGGGCTGGGTGCGCACTTCCGAGCGGCAATCTAGATACCACATCACCGTGCGCGCGTGAGCTTGCTCGACCAAGTCTTGAAAGCGCCGGCAAATGCGGGCGCTGGCGGCGTCCTTGTCGGTTTGGGCTGCGCGTGCCGCATAGCCCAGGCCGCGTTGTCGGGCTTTATCCATGCTGGGCAAAATGGGCTAGGGCGGTGTCGATTAAATCCGGGGCTTCGCTGACCAAATGCAGGGCGTCGGCTTCTTTGCGTAGCCATGTCAATTGGCGTTTGGCCAGTTGCCGGGTGGCAGCGATGCCTTTGTCGCGAAAAGTGGCGAAATCGCATTCGCCGTTAAGGAACGACCAGGCTTGCCGGTAGCCGACGCAACGCACGGACGGCAGGCCCTCCGTCAAATCGCCGCGAGCGCGTAAAGCCCGCACTTCGTCTAAAAAGCCTTGCTCCAGCATGGCGTCGAAACGTGCGGCGATTTTTCGGTGCAAGCCGGCCCGTTCGCTGGGGGCGACGATCAGTTTGATAAAGCGGTACGGCGGCTCGTCGTCGGCTTCGCTCTGAAAAAAGCTGGAGATGGGCCGGCCGCTGATTTCGTAGACCTCCAGCGCTCTTTGGATGCGTTGCGGGTCGTTGACGTGGATGCGTGCGGCGGCTTGCGGGTCCACTTGCGCCAAGCGCGCGTGCATCGCATCCTTGCCGGCGTCGAGTAACTCCTTGTCCAAGCGTTGCCTGATCTCAGGGTCGGCTTCCGGCAGTTGCGCCAGTCCCTGGGTCAACGCGCTGAAATACAACATGGTGCCACCCACCAACAACGGTAATTTGCCGCGTTTGGCGATGTCGTCCATCAACTCGAAGGCGCGGCTGCGAAACTGGCCGGTAGAAAAGCTTGCGTTCGGTTCCAGAATGTCGATCAAATGGTGGGGGATGCCGCCGCGCTCCGCCAGGGTCGGTTTGGCGGTGCCTATGTCCATGCCTCGGTAGACCAGGGCGGAATCGACGCTGATGATTTCCGCGTTCAGCGCTTGAGCCATGGTTACCGCCAGCGCGCTTTTGCCGGACGCGGTCGGCCCCATAAGCAGTAATACGCGCGGTTTTTCGAGGGTTTGCATTATTGGCCGCGCATGAAGAAGCGGTCCAAGTCTTGGTGACTCAGGCTTATCCAGGTCGGACGGCCGTGGTTGCATTGGCCGCTGCGTTCGGTTTGTTCCATGTCGCGCAACAAGGCGTTCATTTCGTCGATGCTGAGCCGGCGTTTGGCGCGCACCGAGTTATGGCACGCCATCGTAGCCAGGATTGCGTTCAGCGTTTCTTCGGCCTTGCGGCTGGTGCCGTGAGCGAGTAAGTCGGCCAAAATATCCCGCACCAGGCGGTCGCTGTCGGTTTTGGCCAGCAAGGCCGGGAGTGCACGCAGAATCACGGTTTCCGGGCCGGAGCGGGTCAATTCGAAACCCAAGCCGAAAAAAAAGCCGTGTTCTTGTTCGGCTACATCGGCTTCCGCCGCGCTGACTTGGATTTTTATCGGCAGCAACAGGGGTTGGGAAACGATGCCTTGGGTTTGGTAAAGCTGTTTCAAGCGCTCGTAGGTTACCCGTTCATGGGCGGCGTGGGCGTCGACCAAGATGATGCCGTCCGCAGTTTCGGCCAAGATATAAATGCTGTGGATATGCGCCAGCGCGTAGCCGAGCGGCGGCAAACCGTCGCCGTGCGGTTTGTTTTGGCTTTGCGGGTACAGCTTGCCGTAGCCTTCGATTTGCTCGGCTACGCTGCCCGGCATGCGGGTGCGGGCCGGATAGCTGAACGCGCGGTTAGTCGTGGCCGCGGGGGGTATATACGTTTGTTGCGACGTCTGTGACGGCGCGGCGTCGTTTAACGGCAGCGATAATTGTTCGCCGGGGTTGGAACGAGCTTCGGCATTTGCGGAGGTTTTCGCCGCCGTGCCTGGTATCTGCGTTTCGATTAGCTCGGTAGGTGCTAGACCGGGGCGTTGTTCCGCCAGGCTGCGATGCAGGGCTTGATAGAGAAAATCGTGCACCATGCGGCCTTCGCGAAAGCGGACTTCCAGTTTGGTCGGGTGGGCGTTAACGTCGACCAGCGCCGGGTCCAGCTGCAAGTACAGCACGAACACCGGATGCCGGCCGTGGTATAGCACGTCTTGGTAAGCTTGTTTGACGGCATGGGCGATCAAGCGGTCTTTAATCAAGCGGCCGTTGACGTAAAAGAACTGCATGTCCGGCTGACTGCGCGAAAATGTCGGTTTGCCTACCCAGCCCGACAGTTGCAAGCCGGATGCGGCAAAGTCGATGTTGACCGCGCTGTCCAGAAATACCGAGCCGCACACCGCGGCAATGCGCTTTTGCTGGTCCGCCGCACCCGCAACCGGTTTCAAATTAAATACTTCGCGCTGATTGTGGTTCAGCACGAAGCCGACGTCGCAACGCGCCAAGGCCAATTTCTGCAGCAAACTTTCGATATGGCCGAATTCGGTCTTTTCGGTTTTCAAAAATTTGCGCCGGGCGGGAGTGTTGTAGAACAGGTCGCGCACTTCGACGGTGGTGCCGGGCGGATGCGGATCGGGCTGCGGATCGAAGTTTTGCTCGCTGCCGTCGGCGCTGACTTGCCAAGCGCATTCGGCATCCGCCGGGCGGGAAATCAAGGTCAGTCGGGCTACCGAACTGATGCTGGGCAGGGCTTCGCCCCTAAAACCCATGGTGGCGACCCGTTCCAGATCCTCCAGCGAGGCGATTTTACTGGTGGCGTGACGCGACAAGGCCAAGGGCAAGTCGTCTTTAACGATGCCGCAGCCGTTGTCGCGGATTTTGATCAGTTTGACACCGCCTTGTTCGACGTCGATGTGGATTTGGGTGGCGCCGGCATCGAAACAATTTTCCACCAATTCCTTAATGACGGATGCAGGGCGTTCCACCACTTCGCCGGCGGCGATTTGGTTGATGAGTTGGGTGGGTAAAGCTTGAATCCGCATCGTGCGCGCCATGCAAAAGCGCGTATTCTAACGGATAGAGCGAATTTTGGGTGATATAGCGAATGTGCCGTTTAAACGGGCAGGGACTAACTGCTGCGTGGAATTTGCAAGACTCGGCCTACTCTGACCTCGGCGTTGCCGCCGTTGGCCGAACGGATTTCGCGAACCGAAACCCCGTACTGGCGGGCGATGTCGTGCAAGGTTTCGCCGCGGCCGATTACGTGGCGGGTGGTGGCGGGAGAGCTGCCGACCACTTTGTCGCCGACTTCCGGTATGGCGGCACGGGCCAGCGGCGGTTCGGCGGATTTTTGCCGGGTTGCCAGTTTAGCCGGCGTATGCCCGGATTTTTGCAGTTGGGCGAAGCTGGTATCGGCGGGAGCGTATTGTTTGAAATGCGCCATGATGCCGTTAAATACGGCTTTGGCCATTTGTTGTTGATAGCCTGTGCTGTTCAAGCGGCGTTCTTCGTCCGGATTGGAAATGAAGGCGGTTTCGACCAAAATCGACGGGATGGGCGATTTCAACACCACGAATCCGGCTTTTTGTACGCTTGTGCGGTGTAAATGTCCGACCGATTTGACGCTTTTCAAGACCCGGTTGCCGATATGTTGGCTGGCTTCTTTGGCGGCATTCGTGGTCAAATCCATCAACACCGAGGCCAACACGTCGTCTTGAGCCTCGCCGGAGCCGTCGGCGGCATTTTCGCTATCGGCCAGAAACTGGGCGACGTGGCTGGATGCGCCTTTGTTCGCCAGGGTGTAGATCGATGCGCCGTGGGCGCTGGCGTCGTCGAATGCGTCGGCGTGAATGGAAACCAATAAGTCGGCCTTGGCGTCGCGGGCGATTTTGACCCGGTCGCGCAGTTTGACGAAATAATCGCCGTTGCGAATCATCACGGCTTTCATGCCGGGTTGTCGGTTGATTTCCCCGGCCAGACGCTTGGCGATGGCGAATACCACGTCTTTTTCCTTGGTGCCGTTGCCGCCTTGGGCGCCGACGTCTTTACCGCCGTGCCCGGCGTCGACCGCGATGACGATGTCGCGGCCCCGGGTTTTGGCGGGTTTGGCCGGGGCGGACTTAACCGGTTCGGCGACCGGCTTGATTTTGGCTTCTTTGATAGGTGCGGTGGTTTTGCCGGCCGTTTGTTGCCGTACCGGGGTAGTGCCGGGTTTGCCGTTCAAATCCAGTTGCAGGATTTTGCCGTTCACGCTGGCGCGGATGTCGGCAGCACCGGCCAGTTCCACGACGACGCGCAAATCGGTTTTGTTGCGCACGCCGGAACGCACGGCCAGCGCCAACGATTGGCCGGCCGGCGGTTGAGCCAAGGCGGCAGCCAGTTCGGTGTTCGGAAAATCGATGACCAGCCGGTCCGGGTTTTTTAACAGGAAGTGGCGGTAATGCGGCGTTTCGGTTAGCTCGAACACCAGACTTTTGGCGGAACCTGCAAAATGCAAGTTTTGAATCCGGGCTTGGCCGGCGTGGGTGGCGGCGGCGAAACTGCATATCGCCAGCAGCCAGAAAAATTGTAGTGTTAAGCGCATAAGCCAGCCAACCGGGGAACTTATAATAACGGTTGGAGATTATAGCAGCAGGTTATTGTTTTTCCAGTTAATTGTTAATGGTTTGCCTAGGGTGTTGATTTCCAATCGCCTTCCGCAGTCGGCAATGGCCAAATCGATTCGAATGTCGGGGGCAGGCAGTATTCCCGTGCCGTTTTGCGGCCATTCTATGCAGCACAGCGCCGGCTGCGCTAAATAATCGTCCATGCCTATCCATTCCAATTCTTCCGGATCTTTCAGCCGGTACAAATCGAAGTGGAACACCTGTCGCTCCGGGAGGGAATATTCTTCCACCAAGGTATAGGTAGGGCTTTTGACGGCGCCGCTGTGGCCGTAGGCTCGCAATAATCCGCGTACCAAGGTGGTTTTGCCGGCGCCTAGGTCGCCGTACAAAAATATCAGGCATTGGCGCGGCAGGGCTGCCGCCAAGGCGGCGCCGAAGGCTTCGGTTTCCGCGCTGCTGTTGAGATCGATCAGCATGAATTCGACAGTGCTGTGAGAAAGGGAAACAAATCGCTGGCCAGCATGCCGCGCTCGCCGTGCTGCAGCGCGGCCCTATCGGCGGCGGCGCCGTGCAGGTGCACGGCTAAGCGGGTGGCATCCGAATCCGGCAAGCCTTGCGCCAGCAGCGCCGCGATGATGCCGGTCAAGACGTCGCCCATGCCGCCGCCGGCCATGCCGGGATTGCCGGTGGTGTTGACGTAGATCGTGTCGGCATCGGCCACCAAACTGCCGGCGCCTTTCAGCACGCAAATGCCGCCGTAGCGCTTGTGCAGCGCCCGCACCGCCGCGTAGCGGTCGGCCGAGACGTCTCGACTACTGCACGCCAGCAATCGGGCGGCTTCGCCCGGATGCGGGGTCAATATCCAATTACCCCGGGCGACCGGAAATTGCGCCAACAAATTCAGTGCGTCGGCGTCTAACACGCAGCGTCGGTCGGTTGCCAAAGCGGCCGCCAGCAGGCCGTGCGCCCAAACATCCTGGCCCAGGCCGGGGCCGACGGCGATAACGTCGGCTTTTTCCAGCCAGGGCTGGAGTTGCGTTTGGTTTTCGACCGCGTGGCACATCAGTTCCGGCCGGCCTATGTTTAAAAAGCCGCTGTGTTCCGGCCGGCTGGCGATGCTGACCAGTCCGGCTCCGCAACGTAGCGCGGCTTCGCCGGCCAAGCGGATGGCGCCGGAAAAGCCCAGGTTGCCGCCGATCAACAAAACGTGGCCGAAGTGGCCTTTGTGGGCGCTTCGGGGACGCGGCGGAAATGGCGGTTGGCGTAGTAGCCGCGCTTTCGGTCTATATGGCTCCAGTACGCCGGGCGGCAGCCCGAGGTCCGCGCAGACGATTTCCCGACAATAATCCGCCGCTTCACCGGTCACTAAACCGCCTTTCAGGGCGATGAAACTGACCGTCAGATCGGCGCGCACGGCGCAGCCCAGCGCGCAGCCGGTATCGGCGTGCAAGCCGGACGGAATGTCCAGCGCCAAAACCGGGCGGCCGCTGGCGTTGATCCAATCGATCGCCGTTGAGAACGGCGGCTCGACCGGACGGCTCAAGCCGGTGCCGAGCAGGGCGTCGACCACTACACCTTGCGGGGCTGCGGTTTCGTCGAACGCCGAACAACTGCCGCCGGCCGCCAGATAGTGCTGATAGGCGCTTAAAGCGTCGCCTTTTAGTTGTTGCGGATCGATAACGCTGCAAGTTCGGACTTGCATTCCGGCCTGCATGGCCAGCGTGGCCAGTAGGTAACCGTCTCCGGCATTGTTGCCGGCCCCGCAACAGATTTGCAGCGAGGTTTCGTCCGGCCAGCGCAGTCTAAGCTGCTCGAAGGCCGCGCCGGCTGCGCGGCGCATCAATTCGAAACCGGGAATGTTCAGTTGCTCTATTGCATGGCGTTCGACCGCACGAATTTCAGCGACCCCGTACAGTGCGTTATCGGATGGAGGCATCGGATTGTCGTGTAAAATGAGAGGCACATCCCATTATAGTGCAAGCCCGCCATGCCCCCAACCCCTTCGCTCGACTACATGCAGTTGTCCCAGCGCATCAAACGTTGGGGCGAGGACTTGGGCTTTCAGCAAATCGGCATCAGCGACACGGACTTGAGCCAGGCCGAAGCGCGTTTAATGCATTGGCTGGCGCGGGATTTTCACGGCGATATGCACTACATGACGGCGCACGGCGTCAAGCGGAGCCGGCCGGCGCTGCTGCAGCCGGGCACCCTCAGCATCGTCAGCGCGCGCCTGGATTATTTGCCCGAACAGAGCTCGGTGAGCAAGCAACGCTTGCAAGACCCGGCCGCGGCGTTCGTGTCTCGCTATGCCTTGGGTAGGGATTATCACAAAGTTTTGCGCAACCGTTTGCAGAAGTTGGCCGATAAAATCGCTGGGGTGGCAGGGCCGTTCGGATACCGGGTGTTTACCGACAGCGCCCCGGTATTGGAAAAGGCTATCGCCGAAAAGGCCGGTCTGGGCTGGATAGGCAAGCACAGCAATTTGATCAACCGTCGGGCCGGGTCCTGGTTTTTTCTGGGCGAAATTTACACCGATTTGCCGCTGCCCGCCGATACTCCCGCCGCCAATCACTGCGGCCAATGTCAGGCCTGCCTGGAGGTGTGTCCGACTCAAGCCATAGTCGCGCCTTACCAAGTGGATGCCAGACGTTGCGTTTCCTATCTGACCATCGAGTTGCACGGCGCTATCCCGGAAGCGTTGCGACCGTTGCTCGGCAACCGCATATACGGCTGCGACGATTGCCAATTGATTTGCCCGTGGAACCGTTTCGCCAAACTGAGTGCCGAGGCGGATTTCATGCCGCGCCGCGGCCTGGACAGCGCCGGCTTGCTCGAGGTATTCGGCTGGAGCGAATCCGAATTTTTACAAAAAACCGAGGGCTCGGCGATACGCCGCATAGGCCACGTGCGCTGGCTGCGCAACGTCGCGGTGGCTTTGGGCAACGGCCCGGCTTTGGAAGCGGCTAAGC
Organism: Methylomonas sp. HYX-M1; assembly: GCF_040741385.1. Taxonomy (NCBI): domain Bacteria; kingdom Pseudomonadati; phylum Pseudomonadota; class Gammaproteobacteria; order Methylococcales; family Methylococcaceae; genus Methylomonas; species Methylomonas sp. HYX-M1. Next base: position 3,176,982 of record NZ_CP160405.1, on the reverse strand, counting down.
AGGCCTTGCGAGAACGGTTACATCATCCGCACGCGTTGGTGCGAGAACACAGCGCCTGGGCGTTGGCGAAATTGCGGCAATGAACGCGGGTTACGCTGCGCCGCCTGCCGGTCAGGCGCCGTTCGCCGGCGCGAGCGGGTCGCCGAGCATTTGCCCGTTCGTGCTAGACTCGGACGCTGACAGCTGAATGATTGGTAAGGTCGATATTATGGCAGGGGCACGCAATAGTCACACACATCCTCTCCAAATCGCGGAAGTACGCGCCAGTCCGGGGTACGGCCGAATCGGGATTACCTTCTGTCCGGGCAAACACGACCGGTTCGCCCATACCGGTGCCTGGGAGCGCGACCTCGGTATCGATTTGGACGTCATCGCCGCTTGGGGGGCGAAATTGGTGTTGACCCTGGTCGAGTTGGCCGAACTTTCCGCGTTGAAAGTGCCGCAGCTGGGCCATGAAATTCGCAGGCGCGGCATAGAGTGGCGTCACCTGCCTATCGCCGATTTTTCCGTGCCGACCAAGGCGTTCGAGCTGGAGTGGGCAACCCAAGGGCGCGAGATTCGCGAGTTGTTGCGCAATGGCGGCGACGTGCTCGTGCATTGCAAGGGCGGCCTGGGACGAGCCGGCATGATCGCCGCGCGTTTGCTGGTTGAGCTGGGCATGCATCCCGAAGAGGCGATTCATGCGGTGCGCCGGGTGCGTAAGGGGGCCATCGAAACCCCGGCGCAATTGGCGTTGGTGCGCCGGACTAAACCTGCGCTTTGATGGGCGGTTCCGGCATGAGTGGGCCCCGTCTATGATCGATACCGCCGTCATGCAGCGAGTCGGCGGACAGTTGGGCACTAACCCGGCGGGTATTTTTCAGGACGGTAACGGACGCCGCTATTACGTAAAGACCTTGGAGTCTGCGGCGCATGCGCGCAACGAGTGGCTTGCGGCCAAGCTTTACCAATTGGCGGGTGCGCCGACGTTAACCTATGTAAACACAAGCGCGCCGGACCAAATTGCCACCGAATGGCTGCAGCTCGACAAGAAATGTGTTGCCCATTTCAGCGAAAGCGAACGCAAACAGGCGCAGCGCTGGTTTGCCGTGCACGCCTGGACCGCCAATTGGGACGCTGCCGGTTTTAACGGCGACAACCAAGGGGTCGCGGACGGCATAGTGCTGACCCTGGACGTGGGGGGGGCCTTGGCCTACCGGGCTCAGGGAGATCCCAAAGGCAAAGCCTTCGGTACCCGGGTGGACGAACTGGACGTGTTGCGTTGCGACGCCGGTAACCCGCACGCCGTCAAACTGTTCGCCGGCATGAGTCCTAAGCAACTGGCACAGGCCATTATGCGAGTGGTGGCGATTCCCGACGAGCGGATTGGCCGTATCGTCATCGATTGCGGCGGCAGTCAAAAACTGGCCGAGAAGATGATAGCCCGTAAAGCCGATATGGCCGGGCGTCTGGAAAATTATGTTCAAAACGAAAATGTCGTTTGACCGGCGTTGATTCCCATCAGCCTCGTGGTATTTAGTTCCGTTTTTCGTCCACATGAGAGGAAACAGTTTATGGGCAGCAATCGATTGCGCGCAATGTTAGAGCAACCCGGCATACAGGCTGCGCCGGCCGTATACGATTGCATAGGGGCAATGGCTGCGCAGCAGGCGGGTTTCAATTTTATTTTTTCCAGCGGATTCGGTATTGCGGCGTCCCTGCTCGGCAAACCGGATTTCGGTTATTTGACCGCCGGCGAAATGATAGATGCCGCCAAACGCATTGCCGCCAGCGTGCCTATTCCATTGATTGCCGATATGGATACCGGCTACGGCAATCCGTTGAACGTGGTGCGCACCGTGGAAGAAATCTGCCAAACCAGAGTGGCCGGTATCATTTTGGAAGATCAGGAATGGCCGAAAAAATGCGGTCATTTTGACGGCAAGCGTATCGTCAGTAGCGAAGAACAGGTAGAAAAAATCCGTGCGGCGGCTTATGCGCGCGCAGATTCCGGTCTGGTGATCGTGGCTCGTACCGACGCTAGAGCGATAGAAGGCTTGGAGGGGGCGATACGGCGCGGCGAGCGATATTTGGCGGCCGGCGCCGACGTGTTGTTTGTCGAGGCACCGCAGTCGCGTGAGGAGCTGGCGCAGGTGGCCCGGCATTTTCAGGGCGTGGCGTTGATGGCTAATATCATCGAAGGCGGCAAGACGCCGAATTTGTCGGTAACGGAGTTGGAAGCGATGGGCTATAAATTGGTTGCATTTGCGTTGTCCGGTTTGTTTTCGGCTACCCAGGCCGTGCTGGATTGTTTCGCCACCTTAAAAGCGGACGGTAGTACGCAGAACGTCAACTCGACCCTCAGTTTTGAAGCTTATAAGGAAGTCATTCGTTTGTCCGAGCATGAGCATTTAGAAAATCGATTTGGTTTAAAGCGTTAAATGGTTGCGAATTAAAGGTAAGGCAATTTTTGGAATGAATCGTTATGTCCGAGAAACGCGCTAATACTGAGCTACCGAGTGTACTCAAAAAACTGGGCGGTATGACTGCTCTCCGCGATACCGCATTAGTCGAACAAAGCTTGTTGCGCACGCTGGAACCGCTACTGGGTATACTCGAAACTTCTTTTTACCGTACCGACGATAGCGGCGGCATTATTCGAGCGATACACCATAGCCGTAATGTTGTGGCTGAAAACGGTGTAAACCGGGTGGTCGATAACGTGGAAGAAGTGACCAACGAACGCGATGCGCCTGCTCTTGTTGTCAAGTTGTTCGAAAGCGCCCGATTGCTGGGTAAGGCATGTAGCAGGCACATAGACGGCGAGCAACGGCTGATTTGCTACCCCACGTTCGGCAAGAATGAAGTTGTCGGTTACTTCGTGTTTCAGCGGGATAGGGACGTCACGGCGGAAGAAGATTCCATCATTCAGGGGGTAATCGAGGTATTCACCAACTATTTCGACCTGTTGGACGCCAGTCAGCGCGATCAATTAACCGGGTTGTTGAATCGCTACTCGTTGGATGCGTATTTGAACGGATTGTGGAGTTTGCTGGCGGAAAGCCAAAACGTCATGCAGGCCGAGGCAGCCGATGTTAAATCGCCTCGAGAACGTTATTGGTTGTGGCTGATTGATATCGATCATTTCAAGAGTATTAACGATAGATTTGGTCACATCATCGGCGATGAAGTCCTCATACTGATCACTGGCTTGCTGAAAAACTCCATGCGTAGATCGGATTTGCTATACCGGTATGGCGGCGAAGAATTTTTGATAATTATCGCAACTCCGGATGAGGAATCTGCTAAACGCGTGTTCGAAAGATCTCGGCAAAAAATCGAAGATTTCGAGTTTCCGCGCGTCGGCAAAGTGACCATCAGCGGCGGGTTTTCCGAAGCGGATCCCAAAGTGCTTCCGCGAGAGGTGCTTAACCGCGCCGACAGCGCCTTGTACGCCGCTAAAGCGGCCGGACGCAATCGTGTGTTCCATTACGAACAACTATTGCGGGATGGCGTTATTAAAGAAGCCGCAACAGGCGAAATCGACTTGTTCTGAGACGGGTTATCAGCAACCGGCTTAGCTTAGCCTGCAGCGTTTCCGCGCAGGATCGCGCTTGCTCCCCAGGATGCGCAGGGTGTCGAGCTAGTGTTTATATCGACTGGCGGTTGCCGTTTAGTTTCGATTGGTATTGCCGTTATCGTTCGGAGCCGATGTGTATCGCTAGCCAAATGCTGTCCCGGTCCGGTGTCGTCCAATCCACCCGGTGTTTGCAATGCGCGGGTATCAACAGATAATCCCCGGCGGTAAGCCGTAATTCGCCGCCGTCCGCAAACGTCAATCGGGCTTCGCCTTGCAGTAACATGACCCATTCGTCGTTGTCCTGGTCGTACCAATCGCTGCTGTGTCCGCGGGATACGATGCGTTCGATGCGCAATATAGGTTTCTCCAGCAACGTTTGGCATAATTCGGACGGCAAACTCGCCGGAATGCCGTGGTAGATGGATGCGGCACGTATCGTCATAAATAAGTCAAAAAATCAAATGGGCGGAGGGGGAAATGAGTAATACGATGTTTTCGAAGTTCGCGGCAATTATGCTGGAAACGGCACCGATTGTCGTAGCGTGGGTCCGCAAGGCTTGCGATAAGGCTCAGTGCGTGGATTTTTTAGCGCCGTTGTTGATGCGTCTATATTTGGCGCCGGTGTTATGGATGGCGGGGGCTAAGAAATTCTCCGGTTTTACCGATACCGCCGAGTGGTTCGGTAATGCCGAATGGGGGTTAGGGCTGCCTGCTCCATATTTGCTGGTCTTCCTAGTCGGATTATTCGAAATTTTGGGTGCGCTGTTTTTGTTGTTCGGTTTTGCAACCCGGTTTATTAGCTTGCCGCTGATGGTGATCATGGCGTTCGCGGCTTTTACGGTACATTGGCACAACGGTTGGTTGGCAATTGCCACCGGCGACGGGATTTTTGCTACCGACCGCACAAAAGCCGCCGTGGAGCGCTTGGCGCAAGCCAAGGAACTCTTGCAGGCGCAAGGCGATTACCAGTGGCTGACGGAGTTCGGCAATTTTGTGGTATTGAATAACGGGATAGAGTTCGCGGCTACTTATTTCGTCATGCTGCTGGCATTGTTTTTTACCGGCGGCGGCCGTTACGTTAGCGCCGACTATTGGCTGGTGCGCAAGTATTTCCCGTCTTAATCGGCAGGTTGGGCAGAGGCTTGTACCAAGATCCACGGTTTGACTACCACGGCCCATACCGGACTGTCGTCTTGGTACCATTCGCTGGCCTGCCGGTCACTGACCGGTCCGACCACTCCCTGTTGCAACCAAGCGGCGACTAGCGTTCGGTTGTCGGCGGAAAATTGATAGGCGACTTCGATCAAATCCAAATCGGCGGCTACCGCTATGGTTTGACCGGCAGCGAAAAAACGCTGCAATTCCCGCCAGGCGATTTGCGAGGTTTCCAGGTTGACCTTGGCTTTTTCAAGGTCCGACGGTAAGTGTTGCATAAAACGGTTTTTCGGAACGACAGGCGATGTTGTAGACTTGGCGGTTATTTTATCGCAAGCAGTTGTTATCCTGATGAGGAAATCGTTATGTCATTATTGAGTTCTTTTAAAAAGCGATCCACCTTGGATGCTGCAATCAAACACGTGGCTCAAGCCCGCAAAAGCGAAGGCGGCAAAGCGGAGCAATTGTATAAAAGCGCTTACCAGGGGTTTGCCGGCGTACTCGTCGACAATTTAATGTTTTCCGAGGCCTTGTACCATTGGGGGTTCGGGCTGTTGCACGAGGCTGGAACCAAACAAGGTTCGGAAGCGGCCGCCACTCTCGAAGATGCCATCTCGAAATTTACCTTTTGCTTGTTAACCGCGCCCAATTATTTAGGCGCGGCAATCGACGGCGGCGTGGCGTACATGGAATTGGCTCGTTTGCGCCCGGCGGCCGAACGAACGGGGTGTTACGCAAAGGCGGAGGAGTTTTTCGAGCAAGCTTGCGCGATTCAAAAAGCCAGCGCGGCCTATAATCTGGCCTGCATTTATGCTCTTCGCGGCGACGAAACGGCCTGTCAAAAAGCCCTGGAGCAAGCAAAAGAATTCGGTAGTTTGCCCAACGAGTCTACTATTGTGCAGGACGAGGATATGCAGCCGGTTGCCGAAAGCCTTTGGTTTAAAGAGTTTATCGAATCCGTTCGGGCCTTACCCGAGCCGGGCCGGGAAAAACTGAATCACCAAGAGGTGGATGTCGAGCCCAAGTTTAAATTGAAAAAATCCGAGGATTACGATTATTACTCGTAAAGGCTGCCGCCTTTGGGTTTAACTCGAAACTGACAAGGTTAAGGAAACTTGACCGGTTTTTGATGCATCCGGCTAGCATGTGCGCTACATCCCTTGACATGACGCCGGTTAAGTTATGGTAAAAACTTGAGTGGTTTTTAGGGTTTTATTTTATAATGCGCGATGTTTTTGGGCCGGCGTTATCAGCTAAACGTTTGGTCTTGCTCAGTTTGCTAAATATTTCCCGAGAATTCAAATCATGAAAAACCTGAATGTCATTTTGATACGGCTGCTGCAATTTGTGGTCTTCGTTTTATTTACTTTCATCGTATTGGTGTATTTCGGCACCATGATATTACTGCCTTTGGATGTTGTGGTGCTGTTGACCAAATTTTTGGGCGTATTGGGTTTCGGAACGCTGTTTGGCGCGATTGTGGCGATTCCGGCCGTCGCTTACTTGGGGAAAATCGTCTATAACACGCCAGGCTTGATTGCGATGATTATCGAAAACGGTATCGATTTGGCGAACATCGGCAAACAACGGGTTGAAGCTTTCAATAAACTGGTTGATGCCAGCAAATAATCAGGGCTTTTAGCGCAATTAAAAAGGGGCTGAATCAGCCCCTTTTTTATGCCTACTCATCCGCTCCGCTTTTGCTTGGGTAATAACAAAATTGCCGAAGCGAATAACCCGTATGCGCCAGGAATAGGCACCGGAGTCACATCGGACGTGGTAATGAAATAAAACTCTCCGGACTCGCCGTTGCCGGTAAAAAAGGCGAATTCCATCGAATTCCACACCAAGTTGTTAAACAGTTCCGGGTTAGGTGCGCTGTTGGGTAGCGATTGGGCGGTGTCCAGGCCGTCCAAGCCCAGGTTGTCCGACAGATAAAGGCTGAATGCGTAGGAAATATCTTCTACTCCCGGGACGAGTAAGGGGCCGGTGAATGCGTCGTTGTATGCGACGATTCTGTCTTCCGTACCAATCAGGGTACTAATCAGGCTGTCGTTGTAAAGCGAGATAAACGAAGTGCCCAAGGTTGGCTGCCAATCCCAGACGTTGTCGCCGATGCGAATCCTCATCTCGAGTAAATAATCGAAATAATCGGCCGCGTCGTGCAACGGCGGCTCGGTTATGTTTTGAAAATAGGGAACGCCGGCGTCGTAGCTGAAATCGACGTACATAATTTGGCCGAGTAGGCCTAAGCCGCTATCGAAATCGATAGTGCCTTGATAGCGGCCGGATACGACGTCGGCTAGGGCTGTCGAGCCGCTCATATAACCGCTTAGCAGTAAGGGTAACAGCAGCTTGTTGCTTAGTGCGAGTTTGTGGGCCATGGCTACCTTCCTTTGGGTACGAGAAGGTTTGATTCTAACGGCTATTCGCATCCTAAGGCAACGCCGTTGGCTGCAGTTAGCCGTCTCAGCGTATGCGCACAAACGGATTGCTGCGCATTTCCGCACCGAAAGTCGACATGGGGCCGTGGCCGGGTATGAAGGCCACGTCCGCGCCCAGTGGCCACAATTTGAGTTGTATCGAATCGATTAACGTCTGGTAATCGCCGCGCGGAAAATCGGTGCGGCCGATAGAGCCTTTAAACAGTACGTCGCCAACCAAGGCCAATTTGCTGGCGGCGTGATAGAACACCACGTGGCCGGGTGTATGTCCGGGGCAGTGTATGACCTCCAGAACTTGTTCGCCCACGCTGACCCGGTCGCCGTCCTGTAGCCAGCGCGTCGGAGTAAAACGTTCGCTCATAGGGAAGCCGAACATCTCGCATTGCTTAGGCAGGTTTTGAATCCAGAAGTCGTCTTCCCGGTGCGGGCCGTAAATCGGTAGTTTTAATTTGTCGGCGAGTTCGGCGACGCCGCCGACATGGTCCATGTGGCCATGAGTTACCAAAATGGCCGCCAATTCGACCTTCTGCGCTTCGACGACCGCCAATACGTCGTCCAAATCGCCGCCCGGATCGACTAGCGCTGCTTGTCCGGTTTTTTCGCAGACCAACAGCGTGCAATTTTGTTGATAATCGGTGACGGGTAAGATGGTGTAACGCATGGCGTAAGATGGTCTGAGGCGCCGCGAGCGGACGGCGCGCAAGGTGCGGTGGGGTTATATGTTCAATAGCAGGTGAGCCGGAGCTTCCAGGCTTTCTTTGATGATGCCCAAAAATTGCACGGCTTCTTTGCCGTCTACCAGCCTATGGTCGTAAGACAGGGCCAGATACATGATGGGGCGGATGACGATTTCGCCGTTTTCGACGATGGGCCGGTCCTTGATGGCGTGCATGCCTAAAATCGCGCATTGCGGCGGATTCAAAATCGGCGTGGACAGCATGGAGCCGAAGATGCCGCCGTTGGTGATGGTAAAGGTGCCGCCGCTCAGGTCTTCCATGCTGATAGAACCGCTACGGGCTTTGCTGCTGAAATCCTGTATGCCTTTTTCGATGCCGGCGAAATCCAGTTGATCGGCGTCGCGCAATATGGGTACGATCAAGCCGCGCTGCGTGGTGACCGCTATGCCGATGTCGTAATAACCGTGGTAAATGATGTCGTTGCCGTCTATCGAGGAGTTGATGGCCGGAAAGCGCTTTAAGGCTTCGATAGAGGCTTTGACGAAAAACGACATGAAGCCGAGTTTGACGTTGTGCTTGGCCTCGAACCGGTCTTTGTATTGATTGCGCAGATCGATGACCGATTTTAGATTGACCTCGTTAAAGGTGGTCAGCATCGCGGCGTTTTGCTGGGCTTGCAGCAGGCGTTCGGCGATTTTCGCCCGCAATCGCGTCATCGGCACGCGTTGCTCCGGGCGCAGGCTGGCGACCGCAGTAGCCGACAACGGTGCGTGGCTGGCTTCTTGGGCCGGTGGCTGAGGTGCTGGCACCGGGGTTGGTTGCGGAGCGCTTTGTTCTTCTAAAAATTCCAGTACGTCGCTTTTTAAAATCCGTCCGTGCTTGCCGCTGCCGCTGATGGCTGCCGGGTTCAACTCGTTTTCGGCGACCAGTTTGCGTACCGATGGGCTTAGCGGTGACTCGGCTTTGCCGGACTGGGGTTCGGCACTCCCGGATTGCACTGCGGGAGTCGGCTTTTCCGGCACAGCGGTTTTCTGTTTGGCGTCGAATCGGGCCAGAATCTCGCCGCCGGCCACGGTTTCTCCCGGTTGTCTGACGATTTCCAGTAGCACTCCGGCAGACGGTGCGGGCACTTCCAGGATCACTTTATCGGTTTCCAGGTCGGCTAGGTTGTCGCCGGCGTTAACCCAGTCGCCGGCTTGTTTGTGCCAAGCTACCAGCGTAGCATCTGAAACCGATTCAGGAAGATGGGGCACCAATATGTCAAAACTCATGTTTATTTCCTTCTTTGCTGCCAAATAGGGCGGTATGCACGACGGCCTTCTGCTCGGTAAGATGGGTTTTATAGTTGCCCACGGCCGGGGCGGCTGATGGCGGCCTGCCTGCGTACATGATGGGGATATTATCGTCGATCAGTTCGTAAAAATGATGCTTAATTTGATACCAAGCGCCTTGGTTGCGCGGTTCTTCCTGACACCAGACGACTAGGTCGATGTTGGGGTATTTTTCCAGTTCCGCGCGAAAAGCGTCGTTAGGGAACGGATATAACTGTTCGATGCGGATGATGGCAACGTGTTTCAGGTCGGCGTCGCGGCGCGCTTCCAGCAAGTCATAGTAGACTTTTCCGCTGCAAAGGACCAAGCGGGTGGTCGCAAACGGATCGATGTCGTCGATTTCGCCGATAGTCGGCATGAAGCCACGCTCGGTTAAGTCTTCCAGCTTGGATACCGCCAGTTTGTGGCGCAATAGGCTCTTGGGGCTCATGACCACCAAGGGCTTACGGTATTGGCGTATCAACTGCCGGCGTAACAGGTGAAAGATTTGCGACGGTGTGGTGGGCGAGCACACTTGGATGTTTTGGTCGGCGCACAATTGTAAATATCTTTCCAGCCGAGCGGAGGAGTGTTCCGGACCTTGGCCCTCGAAACCGTGCGGCAGCAGCATGACCAGACCGCTCAATTTGCCCCATTTGGTTTCGCCCGAGGTGATGAACTGATCGATAACTACTTGGGCGCCGTTGGCGAAGTCGCCGAACTGCGCCTCCCAAATCACCAATTTGTCGGGTTCGGTGGAGCTGTAACCGTATTCGAAGCCCAGCACGCCGGCTTCGGACAGCAGCGAATTGAAAATTTGCGCGCGGCCTTGCTGGTCGGTCAAGTGTTTCAGCGGAATGTAATTGTCGCCGTTCTGTTGATTCAACAAAATCGCGTGGCGGTGAGAGAAGGTGCCGCGGCCGATGTCCTGACCGGTCAGGCGTATATCGTAACCGTCCAGCAATAACGTCGCGTAGGCCAGGTTTTCGGCGAAGCCCCAATCCATCGATATTTCCCCTGCGGCCATTTTGTTGCGTTCTTCCATGACCTTGGCGACACGCGGGTGCAATTCGAAATTTTCGGGCAAGATTTGCATGCGCGCATTGCAAAATTGCAGGCGTTCCAGCGGCACAGTGGTGTCGGCGGCCTGGTTCCATTCCCGGTTCAGATATTTTTCCCAACGGGCCGAGTAGGAGTAGTTTTGATTTACCACAATCGGCCGGGATACGACTTTGCCCTCGCTGAGCATCTGATAGTACTCTTCTTCGAGATGATTGACCGTGGCTTCGTCGATCGCGCCGTCGTTGATCAACTGCTGCGCATAAAGCTGCCGACTGGTCGGGAGATTACGGATTTTGCGATACATCATCGGTTGAGTGGCCGAAGGCTCGTCCGCTTCGTTATGGCCTAAGCGCCGATAGCAAATTAAATCGATCACGACGTCTTTATGAAAAGTCATCCGGTATTCGAGCGCTAACTGGGTGATGAACACCACGGCTTCCGGATCGTCGCCGTTGACGTGAAATACCGGCGCTTGAATCATATTGGCCACGTCGGTGCAATATAGCGTGGAACGGGCGTCGAACGGGTTGCTGGTGGTAAAGCCTATTTGATTGTTGATGACGATGTGCACCGTGCCGCCGGTATGGAAGGCGCGGGTTTCCGACATGTTCAGGGTTTCCATGACGATGCCTTGCCCGGCGAACGATGCGTCGCCGTGGATCAGTACCGGCACAATGGCGTCTTCGCCGCCTACGCCGTGTCTATCCTGTCGGGCTTTAACGGAGCCTTCCACGACCGGATTGATGATTTCCAGATGCGAAGGGTTAAAAGCAAGAGTCAAGTGGATGGGGCCGCCGGGCGTGGAGATGTTGGAGGAAAAGCCCATGTGATATTTGACGTCACCGGTCAATACGCCGGGAGATGAGGTATGTGTGCCTTCGAACTCGCCGAACAGAACGGCCGGGCTTTTACCCAGTACGTTGACCAGTACGTTCAGGCGGCCGCGGTGGGCCATGCCGATCACCACCTCTCTGACTTTCGATTCGCCGGCGCGTTGGATCAGTTCGTCCAGAATCGGTATCAGCGATTCGCCGCCTTCCAGCGAGAATCGTTTTTGACCGACGTATTTGCGATGCAAATATTTTTCCAATCCTTCAGCCGCCGTCAGCAATTTCAGCAAGCCGATACGTTTTTCCGCATGGCTGGCGTAGTCAGGCTTCGCGCCTTCCAATTTAGCCCGTATCCAATTTTTAGGCTCGGCGTCCACGATATGCATGAATTCGCTGCCTATGCTGCCGCAATAGATTTCATTCAAGGTTTGAATGATCGCGTGCAGCGGAAGCCGGTCTATGCCGCACAGGCCGCCGGTGTCGAACACGGTTTTCATGTCCGCTTGCGTTAAGCCGTAATACACCGGTTCCAAATCGCTGGGTATTGCTTCCGAGTTGCCGAGCGGATTATTGGCGGCTATCTGGTGGCCTTTCATCCTGTACTGATTGATGAGTCTGGCGACGGCCGATTGTTTTTTGACGCTTTGCTCGGTAAAGCCTTGCATTTTGGCTAATTTGCCGGGCTCCGAGATGGCCAGCTTTTCGAAGCGTTCGACGATGACGCTATGCGGTGTGTCGTCGTGCGAGCCGCAGTGGATATTGTCGAAATGTTCGCGCCACTTATCCGAAACCGATTGAGGATCGTTCAGGTATTGTTCGTAAAGCAATTCGATGTAGCTGGCGTTGCCGCCGTAATACGCCGAGGTGTCGCTAAACAGTTTCAATAAGTTGCTCATATAACGTCCCGGTTTTAGCGCTTGAGAAAGGTTTGTAGCTGTTAATGGTATATTACCAAAGGAAAAACGAAGCGCAAACGCGCACCGTAGCTTGGCTTGAACAAAGACGGGCTGCAAAAATTGCGGAGAGCAGCATGGCGGATAACAGAGTGATTATTAAGATAAATTACGATAAGGACAAATATCGGAAAGCATTGATCGATCCGAAAATGGTAACGGTATGGCATACCGGTAGAATTCTAGCAGCTGTGCTCACTTTTTTTATATTAATCGCGTTCGCGGTTTATTGGGTTAAATTTGCCGGCTCGGATCGCCCGGCCTCGGAGCCGCTTCCGCCGGAAACGGCTATCGGGGATTCGCAAATTAGCGATTCCGTCAAAACGGAAGGCAGCCCGGCTTTGCCGGAAAAGCCGGTTGGAATTAAGGCTGAGACTAGCGGCAATACGTTGTCCGAAAAAGTTTTCAAACCGGGTGCAATCATTTTCGATAGACGAGTAATTCGTGCGTCGCTGAATACCGAGTTATTAAAAGGCGAACCGCTAAAGCCGGTTGATGCGTACCGGTTCGTGCCGGAGGCCGGTAAAACCTTGGAGCTGTTTTATTTTTGCGAAGTGAAGCAATTGGCCAAGCAAACTCTATATCAAGCTTGGTACAAAAACGGCGGTTTAGTGATCAAAAAGCGTGTCGATATTAAATCGGATAAGTTTAAGCTAGTATCTTCACGTAAGTTTACACTCGAAGATGTCGGCGAATGGAGAGTGGCGTTAATCCATGCTGACGGCAAGTTATTTAGCCAAGTGAATTTCTTAGTTAATCATTAGGATGCTTGATTTAATAATTAAAAGCGGTGATATAATTAAGGCGCTTTTTAATTTAATGGGGAAAATATGACTGATTTTAACAATCTCTCTGAAGCGGAAATTCAAGCACTGATCGATAATGCCGAAAGAGCTTTAAAGGAGCGGATGAACAGCAAGCGTAAGGAAGTTTTAGCGCAAATTAAGGAACTTGCAGCGTCAATTGGCGTGACTGTTGAAATTGGCGAAAGCGATAAAAGGTCGGAAAGGAAAGGCAGCAAAGTGGCGGCTAAATACCGTAATCCGGCCGATGCTTCTCAAACTTGGACGGGTCGCGGTCTGGCGCCGAAATGGATGCAGGAATTGCTGGCTGCCGGCAGAGACAAAGCCGAGTTCGAAATCAACTAGCCGCAGCTTCGGTTTGCAGTTTCCGCAACCAGGCTTGAAGTGTGTTAACCACCCACGGGCCGTCGTCCGAAGTTAAATCGTGGCCGCCCCAAAGGTGGGTTTCCAACTGTAATTGCCAGCGTCGTTGAATCGCTGCCGAGCAATCCGGGTCGACCAAACGGTCGCCCCGGCTGTTTAACAACAGTATCGGGCTCTGCGGTTTCCGCGCGTCGGGCCGGTAGCAGGCAGCAGCGGCCAGTTGTCGCAGACTGTTGAGTCGGCTGATGGGGCGGGCGCGGTGTATTTGCTCCCAGCGCTCGGCGAGCGCATGGTGTTTCTCGTTCAAATTGGTCACTCGGCGTACGATAGTCAGCTCACGCTGCAGTGGGTCTTGCAGCGTTAGTAACTTAAACAGTTCCGGGTAGTTGCGCCAGTGCATTCGCTTATAAAACGGGCTTAGCGATGCCAGGCTCACGTTGATCAAGGCGCCGGCGCATATATCCTCGGGATGCTTGAGCATCCATTCCCAGGCAATCATGCCGCCCATGGACAAGGCCAGCACGGTTAAGGGTTGCTGCATCAGATTCTGACGGATCGCTTGTCGCCTTACTGCGTCCGTAATATCCGCTATGGTCATGGGACAACTTTCCGAATTGCGGTTGCCGCTGCCGGGTAAATCCAGGGTCGAGATTTTCGATTGCGGAAACGCTTGCCTCAGCAACTCGGGAAAATCGCCCCAATGCGCCGACTCCCTGGACAAGCCACGCAGCAACAGCCAATGTTTTCCGTAAGCGTCACGCATACCAAGTCTCCCATGCCGCGCGGCGGTTGTCGACGCGCTGATCGTGAGTTTGTTCGGCCCATTTAGTCGGGGATAATAAACAGCGGTGCAAAAATTCGAACAAGGTGAAATGGCGACGCAAGATGCGCTGTTGCCTATGCGGTAGCAAAGGGTGAAACAGGCCGTGACGCTGAAACAAGTGCAAAGGGCTTTTGCGCAACCACAACCAGGAGCCCATTTCCAAGGTCAACGGTAAGAACAAGCGGCCGGCTTGGGGCGAGGATTTGAAACTGTCGTATAGATAATCCCAGAGATCGCCGTTAATCACGTATTCTTCGCTCATCGGCTCTATGCGATAGACGTGGTGAGGAAAACAATGATCGAATAAATTTTTCAGCGCGTAAGCTTCGGCTATGTCGGGAAAGGGTTTGCGGCAGGAAGCATAAGGAAACCACAAACGGTCGCGAATGCCGAAACCGGAATGCAAATCCAAGACTATGGACAGTTCGGCCTCGAACAAATAGCGCCGCACCACCTCGCACAGGGCTTCGGCTTCGGTTTCCATGCGGGATGCGTCGCCGCGGTACCACGGTAGCCAAGGCGTTAAGCGGTGGCCGCTATACAACTTGGTATTGCCTTGACCTTCGATAGGCGCGTTGCGCATCAAATCGACCCCGTTACCGTTGGCGCGGGTGCCGCGGTAAACGCCGACCGGGTTGACGATGGGCACAAACACCAGGCGGGATTCGGCCAGACGCCGTTGTAATTCCCGGTCCCATTCCAGCATTTCGATCAAGGTCTGCAAGTAAGACAATATGACTTCCGATCCTATCTTTTCCAGCCCGTGCACGCCGCCGAAAAAGCCTAGGGTAGGCGCTTGCGGCTGCAACGTCCCTAACACAATCGCGTAAACCGGGAAATCGTGACCCTGCCAACGGATGCGGGTCAGGGTTTCGATGCGGGCATGGCCATCCAAGCGCTCCAATAGCGATTCGAGTTGGGCTAATTCCTGGAACACCGGGCTATTAGGGCTATTAGTGCAAAGAGGTTTCGATGTAACGCTGCCGCTTTTTCGGTGCGATTTTGTCTATTTCCACCATGATCAAACTATCGATGCAGTTGTTAAAGTCGGGGTCTATGTTGAAATCGATGAAGTGGCAGCCTTTGTCCACGCACAATTCGACATATTGCTTGTACAAGGTAGGCACTTTGACTCCCAGTTTTTTTAACTCACTGTTTAAAACCTTAAAGCTGGTCGAATAGTCGGCCGCAAATTCCTGGGCGGCGAATTGCCGGCATTGTTCGGACAGCAAAAAGGGTTGCTTGGCTTTGGCACTGGGTAGCTCGCTACCGAATTGTTGTCGGTAGAATCCAATGATCAGTTCCTTGGCCAATTGCGGGTAGGCATTGCTGATGCTAACCGGGCCGAATAAATATTTGATGTCCGGTTGCTCGCGTAGATAAGCGCCGATGCCGTACCACAAATAGTCCAAGCTATGCTGTCCCCAATAGCGCGGTTGCACGAAGCTGCGGCCCAACTCCAGACTGTTGGGCAAGAAGCGGGCGAATTCGCTGGTCAAATCGAATAAGGTACTGGTATAGAAACCGTCTATGCCGTGGCTTGCCATGATTTTCGGGCCTTCGCCTATCCGATACGCGCCGACGATTTCCAAGTCGTTTTCGTCCCACAGTACCAAGTGGCTGTAATAGACGTCGAATTTGTCGATATCGGTAGGCGTGCCGGTGCCTTCCTCGACGGTACGAAAGGTTAATTCCCGCAAGCGGCCGATTTCCTGCATTACCGGGCAATCATCTTGAAATTGGTATAAGAAGATTTTTTTTCTATCGCGGGTTTCGCCTAACAGGCGCGATTGGTACAAGGCTTTTTTGATCGCTTTGGCGTCGGCCGGGTGCTGAACGGCTTCAAAGGTTTCGAATAAGGCAAGTTTGTTTTTCTTGCCCAAATTCAACACGTGCTTGCGAAATGTTTGGCAAAGCTGCTTGTCGCTCTGATCGCTGTTGACTATGGCTTGGTAGGGAATCGGCGCGCCGACTTTGATTTTGATCTCCTGGCCGTTTTTGTTAAACATTTCTTTGACCAATAGCATGGTGCCTAACGGTTTGTACAAGGTGGACATGCTGTAGAACAACGCCGAATTCTTGGCCTGCAGGTGTACCGGCAAAATGGGGCAGCGGGTTTTCTTCGCCAGTTTGATGAATCCGCTTTGCCATTTGCCGTCGCGTATGCCTTTGGGGGTGATGCGCGATACTTCGCCGGCCGGGAACATAATTAAGGCTTGTTCGCTTTCCAAGGCGTCCAGCATGGCTTTATAACTTTCTTTGAAGGCTTTCTTTTCGCTCAATACGTCCACCGGCAAAAATACCGATTGCAACGGTTCCATGTAAGTCAATATCCGATTGGCGACGATGCGCACGTCCGGTCTAACGGAACGGATCAACTTGACTAAAGCCAAGCCGTCCAAGGTGCCTATGGGATGGTTGGCGACAATCAACAAGCGGCCTTCGGCCGGGATGTTGTTATAGGAGTTGCTGCTGACTTGGTAGCTGAAATCGAAATAATTCAATAATTTGTCCAAGAACGCATAACCGCGTAAATGCTGGTTTTTGCGGATGACGTTGTTGAAATCGTCTTCGTGCAACAGTTTTCGCAACGTTTTGATCACTAACTTGTTGTGTTTTCCCCAATTAGCGTCCGGATAGGTTTCTTGCAAAATGCGTTCGGCATCGATCATGAATGGTGGGTCCAAATAAAAACTAAAAATCAGGCATACGGATTGAGCGGAGTAAAGCCGTAAGCGCTAGAAGTGATTCAGGAATAGCAGGGCTTTAAAGCGCGGCAAAATCAGCATTTGTCACCGTTGCGAATCTGCGGCGGGTATGGCGCCAAGCAAGGGATGCACGGGCTCCGCTTGCTGGTTGCCGCTGAATTCGATAACGCGGCGGATTTTCCGGTTTGGGGGTGAATGGGTAACGCGCATGCTTAAGTCCTTACATCGATCTGCGCTACAGCGTATTGCAGCAATGTGACAGCAATATGACCGCTGGCGGCTAAAACTCGCTGCCGGCGGCTAGCGCTGTTTGTAAAGTAAGCTGTGTTATTTGCCCGGATTTTAGTGCGGGAAATCACCTATTCGGCTTGGGGGGTAAGGTTCTGGCATGGCTTGGAAGCCGCGCCGCATAGGTATAAATCACTTGGCATAAGGGTTGCGTTATCCGTAGCGCTAAGCAATGGCCGCAGTATCGAACGAATTGGCCCTGTACGCGTAACACATTTGTAGGAATCCATATGACCAATACTACTTTAGCGAAAGCTATCTCCACTCTGATCGCCGGCACCGCGCTGGTCTGCACCAGCGGCTCCGCTGCAGCTTCGACCACCATGTATAACACCTTTACCACCACCGCCAAGAGCGCAACCGACGGTTGGACGCGAATCGCCGATAGCAACGGCGACGGTTACGGTACCGGACCGGAAAGCAAAGGTAACTCCGGCTTGATCCTGCCTTGGGCGGGTACTACCGGTAATAAACTGCCGTTCGACTATACCGGTTCTTCGCATTTGAATTGGGCGGTACAGCTCAGCGGTGAAGGCGATACGGCGCAAATCTCCGGCGCCGATTCCATGGCAAGATACGGATTCGACGCGGAAATCGATACCGGCGGCGGCGCGTGGCGCGATACCGGATTAGACGGCAACGGCAATCCGACCGCGACCGGACCCACCGGTTGGAAACATCAAACAGACATCGGTCTGATTTCGTCGGACGTGACGCAATGGGTTACGATCAACCTGACGGCATTGAGCCAGCTACAATCGCCAACCTACAGCCAGTTCGGCGTCACGGTTTTCGAAGGCATGGACACCAATACCGGCGATTACGTGCATCACGGTTCTTGGAATAACGCCTCCAAGCCTTACACCTTGGACAATCCGTTCGGAACTACCGGCTTAACCAATATCGGCTATAGCGACAACGTCGACGCGGTTGCCGGATTCACCTTCCTGGCGCAAGCCGGGCAGATTTACACCATTTATCTCGGCGGGGTGGATTTCTCCAGATGGAACGCCGGGGTAGATAACTACCGCATGGATATTACGACCGCGCTGACCGCGCCGGTGCCGCTACCCGCAGCCGCGTGGCTGTTCGGTAGCGCTTTTGCGGGTTTGTTAGGTTTTAGCGGACGTAAAAAAGTGCGCTTGTCCGCTTAACTACGATCGTTGACGGGCCGGCTCAACCGGCCTTCAGGAAGGCTCGACGGAATGGTCAGGACGACCGCCAGGGATGGCTTTGTTAAATTGGTTATCTGCCCGCTTTAGCCTCGGCTTGAATGGTCTCTCGTGTTCAAGTCGGGCTTTTTTTCTCGAATCGATATAAAGTCCTGTCGGCAAACCCATTAAGTCCTTGCGCTGAGCGAACCGGATGCGGGTTTGTTACAATCGTTTTCCGGTTTGCATTTCCTGAAGACACTCCACGAGCTTTTATGCTTAGGCTTTATACCTGCTTATTTACCCTAGCCTTGCCGCTAATCTTAGCTCGCTTGTATTGGCGCGGATTCAAGGCGCCTGCCTATCGGGAGCGTTGGGCGGAGCGTCTGGGCATTTACCGCGGTCCCGCACGCGGACCTACGCTTTGGTTTCATTGCGTATCGGTGGGAGAGGCGGAAGCCGCGTTTCCTTTAATACGCCTGCTGCAGGCCGAATTGCCAGCCTTGCCCCTAGTCGTGACGACGACGACGCCGACCGGATCCGCTCGAATCAAAGCCGTATTGGGCGATAGCGTCGAGCACGTGTATCTGCCTTACGATCTGCCTTGGATAATCACCGGGTTTTTACGGCATTTTCGCCCGCGCCTCGCGGTGTTCATGGAAAAAGAACTTTGGCCGAATATCTGTGCCGCTTGCCGTCGGCGCGCCGTGCCCCTGTTCATCGTCAATGCCCGCTTGTCGGCTCGCTCCGCGGCAGCCTATCGCAAAATGCCGAGTTTAAGCCAATCTGCACTGGCCACGGTGGCGGGAATCGCTTGCCAGACCCAGGCCGATAGGCAAAATTTCCTGCAAATCGGCGCTTTGGCCGATAACACTGCGGTTTTGGGTAATTTGAAGTTCGATGTGTCGATAGACGCCGAGGTGATAGAAAAAGGTCGCCAGCTAAAACGCAGCGAATTCAAAGGTCGCTTCGTTTGGATATTGGCCAGCACGCATCAAGACGAGGAAGCGCAGTTGATGCACATCTATCCCAGACTGAAGCGGGAAATTCCCGAATTGCTGTTAATGATCGCTCCGCGGCATCCCGAGCGTTTCCACGCCGTCGAGCGGGTGGCGCAGGAACAGGGGCTGGCGGTGGTGACGCGCAGTTCGGCGCGAACCGTAGCGGCCGAAACTGACGTGTACTTGGCCGATAGCATGGGCGAACTGAAAATGTTGTACGCCGCGGCGGATGTTGCCTTCGTCGGCGGTAGTCTGGTGCCGGTAGGCGGGCATAACGTATTGGAACCGGCGTTGGTGGGCGTTCCGGTGTTGTTCGGCATGCAAATGTTTAACTTCCAGGATATCGCCGAACGATTGTTGGCCGAGCAGGCGGTCGTGCAATGTGCGGATGCTCAGCAACTGGCCGCCGCCGTTTTGCGGATTTACCGGGACGCCGATTACCGCGATAAACTGGCCGCGACCGCCAAGGCTTTTGTGCTGCGCAACCAAGGCGCCACTCGCCGGGTCGCCGATTTGTTAATCGCCCGCTTACGTGGCAATTGAGGCAATCCGAGCGGAGCAGGGTAGGGCGAGAGGTTCATTAATCATCATTAGGCGGTCGCTATGCAAAATTTGGTGATTTACAATCACGGCAAGGACAGCATTCCGTGGGGCGAAAAAGCCTTGGCCCTGGCGAGCATCGCCAAGACGCACGGATATGCGTTTATCAGCCCGGATTATCAAGTCAGCAATGATCCCGACTGGCGGGTGCGGCAGTTGCTGAATATGGATTTGTCCGGTTACGAGCGTATCGTGCTGGCGGGATCCAGCATGGGCGCTTACGTCGCCACAGTGGCGGCGACGCACATCAAGCCCGCAGGATTATTTCTAATCGCGCCGGCCTTCTATCTGCCGGGCTATACCTGCCAAACCTTCGAACCCTATACGTCGCGAATAGAAGTTTTTCACGGCTGGCAAGACGAGGTGGTACCGCCGGAGCACGCCTGGCGATTCTGTCGGACCCACCGCGCGGTGTTGCATATGTTGGATGCCGATCATCGCTTGCTCGCTGTATTGCCGCAAATGGCCGAGGCTTTCGGGCGGTTTTTAATCGCCTGTACGGCTTAAATTAAGGGTTTTAAAGCTGGCGCGGCACGTCCGCTGTTATGGGGGTGGGCCGCTACGGTGTTACAATGCAAATTCTCGGAACGACTAACCAATGGTAATCATGAAGTTGTCTTTGTCTTCAGCGGCTGCATTTTTTCTGGGCCTGTTATTTTTGTTATCCGCGCCGGCCCGGGCCGCCGGTCCGGCTTTTACTCCCGCTCCGCCTAGCATTGCCGGCAGCAGTTACTTTTTGATGGATTTCAACAGCAGCCGTGTGTTAGCCGAAAAAGATCCGGATAAACGGGTATCCCCGGCAAGTTTGACCAAGATCATGACGGTTTACGTGGTGTTTCGCGAACTGAAATCCGGCCATCTGACCCTGGACGAAAAAGTGACCGTCAGTCAAAACGCCTGGCAGACCGGCGGTTCCAAAATGTTTATCGAGGTCAACAAACAAGTCTCGGTGGAAGATTTACTGCAAGGCGTGATCATTCAATCGGGCAACGACGCCAGCGTCGCACTGGCCGAGCACGTGGCCGGCAGCGAGCAAACCTTTGCCGACATGATGAACGAACAAGCGGCGCGCTTGGGCATGGTCAACAGCCACTTCGAGAATGCGACCGGTTTGCCGAGTCCCAACCATTACAGTAGTGCCCACGATCTGGCCTTGCTGGCGCAGGCTGTGATTCGCGACTTTCCGGAATTTTACCGCTGGGATTCGCAAAAAGAATTCACTTATAACGGTATCACTCAAACCAACCGGAATTTGCTGTTGTGGCGCGACGCGTCGGTGGACGGCTTGAAAACCGGTTTCACCGACGATGCCGGCTATTGCATGGTGGCCTCCGCCAAGCGGGAGGACATGCGCTTGATTTCGGTGGTCATGGGTACTGCCAGTCCCAATGCGCGGGCTAACGAAAGCCAATCGCTGTTGAACTACGGTTTTCGGTTTTTCGAAACGCATAGGTTGTATCAAGCCGGTACCCCGTTAACCGAAACCCGGGTGCGCAAAGGCGAAAAATCCCTGTTGCCGGTTGGGGTGGGTGAGGACGTCTACGTCACTGCTCCGCGCAAGCATTTCAACGAATTAAAACCGGAAAGCCAATTGGATAAAGTGGTGATAGCACCGTTGAAAAAAGGCGACACGGTCGGCAGCTTGATAGTCACTTTAAACGGCGAAACCGTGTTGACCAAACCGTTGGTAGCCATGGAAGATGTCGCTGAAGGCAGCTTTTTCCGCCGATTGTACGACGCCGCTTTGGTATTTTTGGAGCGTTGATGAGCGATACCGTCTATTTGAACGGCGAATATTTGCCGTTGGCCCAGGCCAAAGTGTCGGTACTCGATCGCGGCTTTTTGTTCGGAGACGGCATTTACGAAGTGATTCCGGTATATCGCGGCCGCCTGTTTCGCTTGGAGGAACACGTCACTCGTTTGAATAACAGCTTGCGGGCGATACGGTTGGAGCTTACCAAAACCGCGACGGAATGGCAGGCGATTTTTCAGCCGCTGCTGGAACAGGACAAAGACCAGTCCGTCTACTTGCAAATTACCCGCGGATACGCACCCAAGCGAGATCACGGATTTCCGCATCCTATGGTACCGACCATATTCGCGATGTGTAACGAGATCAAAGCCTTTCCGGGGCGGGTAGCGGGAATTAAAGCGATTACCGTGGACGATATTCGCTGGCAGTTATGCCATGTCAAAGCGATTACCTTGTTGGCCAACATCTTGATGCGGCAAGAAGCTTTGGATCAGGACTGCGAAGAAGCGATTTTGGTACGTAACGGTTATGTCACCGAAGGCGCTGCCAGCAATTTGTTTGCGGTGATCGATGGGGAATTGATCACGCCGCCCAAGAACCACGAAATTTTGTCAGGCATTACCCGCGACGTGATTTTGGAATTGGCCGCGGCTAACAGTATCGCTTACCGGGAGGACGTTATCGCCGTCGAAGCCCTGCAAGATGCCAGCGAAGTGTGGGTGGCAAGCTCCACCCGGGAAGTCGTGCCGGTGGTTGAAATCGACGGCATGCCGGTAGGCGACGGCAAACCCGGCCCGCTGTTTTTCCGCATGGATCAATTGTTGCAGCAGTTCAAGCAGTCCTTAGTATGAGCGAAACAGAAAGTTTGCTGGAATTTCCCTGCCGGTTCGCGATAAAGGCGGTCGGTAAGAGCAGCCCGGGCTTCGATGCCGTAGTGGTCGAAATCGTGCGCCGCCACGTGGCCGACATCCACGAAGGCGCGGTCAGCAGTCGTCCGAGTAAAGGCGGCACGTATGTTTCGGTCACCGTCATGATAGAAGCGACCAGCCGTGCGCAATTGGATGCCATTTATCAAGGCTTGGTGGACCATCCCGACGTGTTGATGGCGCTTTAAGCCGGGTGAACGCATCCACTCTGGTCAGGCAATTGGGCTTGACGGATTATCGAACGGTCTGGCAAGACATGCAGCAGTTCACCGACCGGCGCGGTCCCGATAGCAACGATGAAATTTGGGTTACCGAGCATTTGCCGGTCTACACCTTAGGGCTCAACGGCAAGCCGGAACACGCGTTGGCTGCCGGGGATGTGGCATTGGTGCAAAGCGATCGCGGCGGGCAAGTGACTTATCACGGTCCGGGCCAATTGGTGGTTTACCTGTTGGCCGATTTGCGGCGCTTGTCGTGGGGGCCCCGGCGGGCGGTCAGCGTACTGGAACAGGCGATGATTGCGACGCTGGCCCAATACGGAATCAGCGGCGAAGCGCGCGCCGATGCGCCGGGCGTGTATGTGCAGGGACACAAAATCGGCGCCTTAGGACTTAGAATACGGCGTGGCTGTTGCTACCACGGATTGAGTTTGAACAACGCTATGGACTTGACCCCGTTTAGCCGGATCAATCCCTGTGGTTATGTCGGCATGCAAGTCACCCAATTGGCCGATTTAGGCGTGTGCATCAAAACTCACGAACTGGCTGTGCCGGTCGTGCATCATCTGATCGAGGCTATCGAATCATGAAATTGACCGCTCCTTCCCGCTCTACGCCCGACACTCACCAACGCAATGCCGACAAATTGTCGCGAATTCCCATCAGGGTGGAAAAACCCGATAGCGTGCTGCGTAAGCCGGATTGGATTCGGGTGAAATTGCCGAGCGGCGACAAAGTCAATCAGATCAAGCAAACGTTGCGGGAAAATCGCTTGCATACCGTTTGCGAGGAAGCCGCCTGCCCTAACTTGAGCGAGTGTTTCGGTCACGGCACGGCTACTTTCATGATTATGGGCGATTTGTGCACCCGCCGCTGCCCGTTCTGCGACGTGGCACACGGTAGACCGTTGCCCCCGGATCAGGACGAGCCGGCCAATTTGGCAAAAACCGTTGCAGCCCTGGCTTTGAAATACGTGGTAGTCACTTCGGTTAACCGCGACGATTTGCGCGACGGCGGGGCAGGTCATTTTGCCGCCTGCATTGCCGCAATACGCCGGCACAGTCCGCACACCACGGTGGAAATTCTCACCCCGGATTTTCGTGGCCGCTTAGCGGTCGCTTTGCCGATACTGCAGGCTCAGCCGTGCGATGTATTCAACCATAATCTGGAAACCGTACCGCGCTTGTATCCTGAAGCGCGGCCGGGAGCCGACTATCATTGCTCTCTACAATTGTTGCAGGAGCACAAGCGCTTGCTGCCGCAAGTGCCGACCAAATCCGGTTTGATGCTGGGTATAGGCGAGAGCGAAGCCGAAGTGGTCGAGGTGTTACAAGACTTGTTGGCTCACGGTTGCAGCATGTTGACTATCGGCCAGTATTTGCAACCGAGCAAAGCGCATTTAGCGGTTAAAGAATACGTGCATCCCGAACAATTTCGTCGCTACGCGGAGATTGCCTACCGGTTGGGCTTTGCGCAGGTTGCTAGCGCTCCGTTGGTCAGGTCGTCTTACCATGCCGATTTGCAAGCGGCGAAGGTGATTTAGCCGTTGCGGTTAGCCGGCGGCATTTTGTCGCGTAATTTCAGAAAACGCTGATAACGGCTGGCCGAAATGTGTCCGGTATCGACTGCGGAGCGGACCGCGCAGTCTTTGTCGTTGACGTGGCGGCAGTCGTTGAAGCGGCATCGGCCGATAAAGGGTTGGAACTCGCGGTAACCCCAGGCCAGTTGCGCTTCCGACAAACCGGCCAAACCGAAGATCGCCACGCCGGGACTGTCGATGAGATCGCCGCCGCTAGGCAAGTGGTACAGGGTTGCGGCAGTAGTGGTATGGCGGCCGTGGCGGGTGGTTTCCGAGACGCTATTGATTTTTAAACGCTTATCCGGCAGCAAGGCGTTGGTCAGAGACGATTTTCCTACCCCGGATTGACCGGCGAACATGCCGGTTTGGCCGCGAAGCGCATGTCGAATGTGCTCCAGGCCTATTTGTTGGCGGGCGCTCACCCGGAATAGGCGGTAATTCAGGCCGGTATAGGTGTTTAATTCCCGTTCGGTATTTTCGCTCAAACCCAGATCGATTTTATTTAACACCAGTGCCGCGTCGATATTACAGTTTTCGCAGATTGCCAAATATTGGTCCAACAGTAAAAAGTCGCATTCCGGTTCGGCGGCGAATACGATGAATATCGTATCCAGATTGGCGGCCACCGGACGGACTTGATCGCCGCGGCTGGGACGTTGCAGTACCGAACGGCGGGCCACTATCCGTTCGATGCGGCCTTGTTCCGGAGTCTGCTGCGATAGCAGCACTCGGTCGCCGACCACTACGGTATCCAGCTTGCGCAAGGTTTGGCATAACAAGGTACGTTCTCCCACTTCGACGGCAATGCCTTTGCCCAAGTGGGAGACCACCAGCCCTTCGAGCAGGGCCGACATCAGGCGGACTGCATTTTTTGTTCGATGTGGGCGATGCGGATTGCCGCCGGCGGATGGCTATAGTGAAATGCCGAATACAAAGGGTCGGGGGTCAGCGTGCTGGCGTTTTCCTCGTAAAGCTTGACTAGGCCGCTGATCATTTTGCGGCCTTGCGCATGGCGGGTGGCGAATTCGTCGGCTTCGAATTCGAATTTGCGTTGAAAATAGGCGCTGATAGGTTGCATGAAGGTGGTGAACACCGGAGAAACCAGCATAAACAGCAACAAAGCGGCCGCGTTGGATTGAGTGGACACGCCCAGTCCTGCAAAGAACCAGTTTTGACCAATCAGCCAGCCCAGCAGCGCGAAACTGATCAAGGTCATCAGCGACGAGGCGGCCAACATTTTGATCACGTGTTTGCATTTGAAATGGCCTAGTTCGTGCGCTAATACCGCTTCCAGTTCTTCTTCGTCCAAAGACTCCACCAAGGTATCGAAAAACACGATGCGCTTGTTGTTGCCCAAACCGGTGAAATAAGCGTTACCGTGGCCGGAGCGGCGGGAACCGTCCATGATGAAAATACCGTTGCTGTTGAAACCGCAGCGTTGCAACAGATTTTGAATGCGGTCTTTCAAACTGCCGTCCTGCATCGGCGTGAATTTGTTGAATAACGGCGCAATCAAAGTAGGGAACAGCCAGCTCATCAATAGCGAAAAGCTCAGCAGAATGGCCCAGGCGTACAGCCACCACAAACTGCCTATGCTGTCCATGACCCACAAAATCAACGCTAGGATCGGACCGCCCAGGCCCAACGTCAAAGCGATTGATAGAAACTGGTCTTTGACGAACTGGGCCAAGGTATTCTTATTGAAGCCGTATTTTTCCTCGATGACGAAGGTTTGATAGAGGCTGAACGGAATTTCTACGACAGTCATCAGTAAGAAAATGCCGGCCATGGCCAGTAAATCGGCAACCATGGGCGAAAGATCGAAGGTGGACCAGAATTCGAACACCAAACTAATCCCGCCGCCTAGCGTTAATGCCAGTAAGAATAGAATGCCGACGATGCTGTCCAGATCGCCCAGTTTGCTTTTTTCTATCGTATAGTCAGCGGCTTTTTGGTGGGCTGCCAGCGTGACGCGCTCGCAAAAAGCCGGCGGGACCTGTTCGCGGTGTGCGGCGACATAATATTTCTGTCGGGCCGACAGCCAAAAATGCAGACCGTAAGAAATCGCCAGTGCGACCAAGAAAATGACGGTAAAGGTATTCATTAAGCTATATACGATTGTAGGGTTGCGATTAGCGGCACAGATTAGCTAATGCTACAATTTGCCGCAACATCAAAATAAGTAAAGGAAAAAAATGGCTCGGGATGCTGACAACCTGATATGGATAGACCTGGAGATGACCGGGTTGGATCCGGACAATGACCTGATCATCGAAATTGCCACGATAGTGACCGACAAGCAATTGAATATTTTAGCGGAAGGCCCGGTGTTGGCCGTGCATCAAGCGGAAGAAGCCTTGGCGGCTATGGACGATTGGAACCAAAAGCATCACGGCGAATCCGGTTTGATTCAACGCGTTAGGGAATCGCAATTCGACGACGCAAGCGCCGAAGCACAAACTCTAGCGTTTTTGGAGCAATGGTTGCCGGCCCGCGCGTCGCCGATGTGCGGCAATAGTATTTGTCAGGACCGGCGGTTTTTATACCGCTATATGCCGAAATTGGAAACTTTCTTTCACTATCGCAATTTAGACGTGTCGACGGTAAAGGAGTTGGTCGGGCGCTGGGCGCCGCATCTTAAAGACGGCTTGCGTAAACAGGCATCGCATAAGGCTTTGGATGATATTTTGGAATCCATCGCCGAGTTGAAATATTACCGCGAACATTTTTTTCGATACTGAACGCCGGTTTAAGCCGGGATTCGTCAAGCTCGGTGTGCTAGTGCGCGCCGATTAGTTTTTTCAATTACTCAATCAGACTCATGCTAGACCCTCGTTTATTCCGTAGCGAACTGGAACAGGTTCAACAACAATTGGCACGCCGCAAGTTCGCGTTCCAAGCCGACGCGTATTTGGCGTTAGAAACGCGCCGTAAGGACATTCAAGTTAAAACCCAGGACTTACAGAACGAACGCAACAGCCGTTCCAAAGCGATAGGCCAAGCCAAAGCCAAAGGCGAAGATATACAACCCTTGTTGGATCAGGTGCAGGACTTGGGCGATCAGTTAAAAGCCGCCGAATCGGAATTGGCTGACCTGCAAAACCGCTTGAATGCGCTGATGGAAGGCATTCCCAACATATTGGACGTCTCGGTGCCGGACGGTAACAGCGAGCAAGACAATATAGAAGTCAGTCGCTGGGGCGAATTGCCGCAGTTCGATTTTCAGCCGAAAGATCACGTCGATTTAGGCGAGCCTTTAGGGATGAATTTCGAGTTGGGGGCCAAGATTGCCAGCGCCCGCTTTGTCGTGTTGGCCGGACCATTAGCCACCTTGCAGCGCGCGATTATTCAGCTGATGCTGGATACTCATGTCAACGAACACGGCTATCAGGAAACCTACGTGCCGTTTATGGCTAACGCCGACAGCTTGCGCGGTACAGGACAGTTGCCCAAGTTCGAAGCGGATTTGTTCACGGTCAAGAACGACCCGACTTTTTACCTGATCCCGACCGCCGAAGTACCGGTGACCAATATTGTTAGGGATGTAATCGTCGACGCCAAACAGATGCCTTTGAAATTTGTCTGCCACACTCCGTGTTTTCGCAGTGAAGCCGGTGCTTACGGCAGCGATGTGCGTGGCATGATACGTCAGCACCAGTTTGAGAAAGTGGAACTGGTACAGATCACGACGCCTGAGCAGTCTGAAAGCGCTCACGAAGAACTGACAGGACATGCGGAAGCGATTTTGCGCAAGTTGAATCTTCCTTACCGCAAGGTATTGCTGTGCGCTGGAGATACCGGGTTTTCTTCCGCTAAAACCTACGATTTGGAAGTCTGGTTGCCCGGTCAGCAAAAATACCGGGAAATATCGTCCTGCAGCAACTTCAAGGATTTCCAAGCCCGCCGCCTGCAAGCGCGCTGGCGCAATCCGGCAAGCGGTAAACCGGAATTGGTGCATACCTTGAATGGCTCTGGGTTGGCCGCCGGGCGAACCTTGATCGCCGTGCTGGAAAATTACCAGAACGCGGATGGTTCGATTAGCGTACCCGAAGCATTACGCCCTTACCTGGGTGGTTTGGCGACGATTCGTTAATCGCCCGGATTTTATTTTCAATACTGTGAAAATGGTTTTGGGTCGAAATCGTTTTGCAGTATCATGCCCTCCCGATTACGCCGGGTTGCCTATCAATGGCTTACCGGCGTAGCCGCACCAATTCGTCCGTGGCGTTTAAGAATTTTTTGACGTTGAGCGGGACGAGTTTCACTTTAACGATAACAATAATTTTAGAGGGTAAGTATGAGTGAAGTAGCGCAAGACTCGTTGTTCGAGCGTATCGGTGGTGTAGCGGCGGTTAACGCGGCGGTGGACGTGTTCTACCATAAAGTGTTGGACGATTACCGCATCAACCGCTTTTTCGACAAAACCGATATGGCGAAACAAGTCGAACACCTCAAAGCGTTCATGACGGTTGCAATGGGCGGGCCGAATAACTACAGCGGCCGTTCGTTGCGCGATGGGCACGCGCGTCTGGTGAAAATGGGTCTGAACGACTCGCATTTCGACATCGTTATGGAGCACCTGGGGGCTACCTTGCAAGAGCTGAACGTTCCCGCAGAATTGATTGCCGAAGCGGCTGCCCTGGTAGAAACCACGCGTCCGGAAATATTGGGTAAATAACTCGGGGAGGTTTGCCGACAGTTGCGCGCAACTGCCGGCAAACGCCATACGACCTCCCGATTTTAGGATTTTCGCGTATAACGATGTTTAACGCCGGCCGGAAAATATTCCGGGTCGGAAAAGTTGTGTAAAGTCACCTCAGGCATTTGCCGTTCCGGCGGCGTGTAGTTGGCAAATTCGCTGTTCAGGCGCAGCAATTGAATTTTTACGGACTCGGCTATCGCTGCCGCCAGTGTCGGATCGGCTTGCACAGCCGGCAACAACTCCACTGCGACATGTAATAATTTGTCGCCTTCCGCGTCTTCTTTTACCTCCAATACAAATTTGCCGCTGGTCCAACCGGGTATTTCCCCTTGTTCCAAGCCGACTGTGACGTTTTCCGGATAAATATTGGCGCCGTAAAACGATACGGTAAAGTCGGCGCGACCGAACACGAATACGAAGGGCAAAGAACGCGGCGTGTAGTCGGTCGGCAACCCCAGATCGGCGCAAGTGTTTACTCCCTGAGCGCGCAAAAACGTCCACATCTCGGCGAATTGGATCACTCCGCCCTTGTCGGCGATGTGGTAGCGTAGCAAAGGCACGCTGTTCTCGCCGCTGACGACCAAGGTGCCCTCAGCAGTTTCAAAATAGCGGCTGCACGGGTCGAACTGTACCAACGTCGGCAAACGGGATTCGCCGAACAGATCCCGCGCAGCCTGCGGATTGTTGGCCAGCCAGCGCCTGATCGCGATGCTAAACGGGGTTTCGTTGCCCAGTACCCCGCCGTCGGCCGTGCCGTAGAGCGAGGCTGAATCGAAACAAGGTTGCTTGGCTCCGATGCGCGCGTAGACCAGGTTGCGCCATTCTTCGCTGAATACCTCGCCGGCGAACACCAGCTTGGGTTGGTAGTCGCTCCAACGAATGCCTTCCACGGTGCCGGCATCGACGACGTCTTTGATGAACGGCGGATATCCCAACAGCACCAATTGTTCGAACTGCGGCGCCAGTTCGCGCACGACCCGAAAGATTTCGGCTTTGTTGTTGCCCGGCGTGGCGACTAACAGCGGATAACCTTTGCGCGCCAAATGCCAGCAGCACGAAGTAGTGAACAAGCCGCCTACCCAGTTGCCCAGCGCGAAGCAGACTATAGCTAAGGTGCTACGCCGGCCGGCCTGGAAACTGTCGGCGAATACTTGTTCGAATCGTACCGCGACGTCTGCCTCGAAGGCGGCCGAGCGTGGCCAAAACGTCGGTGAGCCGGTGGAACCCGAAGAGACGGCGATGCGGTCGGAACCGGCCAAACTGCCGCCTAAACAACGTTGCGGCAAGGGATAAGCGTGCATGTAGTCTTGTTTGCCCATTAACGGCAACCGGTGAAAATCTTGTGCCGTGCGGATTGCCTCTGGCTGAACGCCGTGGCGAGTGAGAAAATCCCGATAGGCTGGGACCTGGGTCGCACAACGCCGAAACAGATCCAAGTTTATTGGTTCGGTTTGTTCGGGCGGACGCCCGGCAAACCATGCGTCCAGAGGCGTAGCCAGGAATTGGTCCAGTGCGTCACAAGTTGAGTCGGGTTTGCTAGGGCTCATAGGTCGTATGCTTTCGATAAAAATACTAATGTAGCCGGTTTACGCCGTTTTAGGGCGCCATTTACGCCGGCGCGGAGTTAGCTTAACCATGCGCGGATTATATTTGGAACAAGGCTTGTCGTTTCGTCGCGATCTTGCACAGCCCTGGTTACAGCCGGGAGAAGCCTTGATCAGGCCTTTGTTGACGGGCATTTGTGCGACCGATTTGGAACTCTGCCGCGGATACGCCGGGTTTAAGGGCGTGCCGGGGCACGAGTTTGTCGGCGTGGTCGAACAAGTGCGAGATCCCGAACATCGGGATTGGGTCGGTCAGCGAGTGGTCGGTGCTATCAATATCGGCTGCCGGCAATGCCAAGCTTGCCGAACCGCGTGTCCCGAACATTGCCGGCAGCGGCGGGTGTTGGGGATACGCGGTAAAGACGGGGTTTTCGCCGACTATTTCAGTTTGCCGGTGGTCAATCTGTATGCGTTACCCGAAAGCGTGCCGGACCTGGAGGCCGTATTTGCCGAGCCGTTGGCAGCGGCCTTACGCGTCTTGCAGCAGCTTGACGGGTTGGACGTCGAGCGTGTTCTAGTCTTGGGCCCCGGACGCTTGGGTTTGTTGATTGCCTGGGTGTTGGCCGAGGCTGGATATAGCCTGACAGTTGCGGGCAGGAACGAAGCGTCGCTGGCGTTGCCGAAAAGCTGGCAATTGGACACCGTGTTGGTCAGCGATCCGGACGATTGCAGCCAAACATGCGTGGTAGACGCGAGCGGCAGCCCGGAAGGGTTGCGGCAAGCGCTACGCCTCTTGCAGCCGCGCGGAATATTGCTGTTGAAAAGTACCTTTGCCGGCGGCGAGGCTGTCGACTTGAGTCCTTTGGTGGTCAACGAGATCAGGCTGCTCGGCTCGCGTTGCGGACCTATGGATTTGGCGGTGCAGTGCTTGGCACGGCGTACCCTGCCGGTGCAAAGCATGATAGACGGTTGCTATTCGTTGCAACAAGGACGGCAAGCCTTTGCCCGCGCGGCTGAACCCGGCGTTAGAAAAATCGTGTTGACCCCTTAGGTTAAAGGGGTTGGGGCGACTGCATGTGGCGGGGACGGAGCGTCAACCGCCTTTTTCCAATGCAGTCTGGCACGTCAGGCAATATTTACAAGCGATTGCTTGACGGCGCGCTTCCGGTATCGGCTCTCCGCATTCTTCGCAGTGCGTGGCCGAAACGCCGCTGTACATATTCTTGCGGGTTTCGGCCACGAAAAGCTCGGTCATTTTTTCCATGCGTTCGGCGATGGCGTCCGCACCGCCGGCCCAAGCTGTAGACATTGATATACCTTCTGAAAATAATACGGCCCCTTCGTAGTCCTGCTCGAAAGGGCGCTGACGTCAGGCCAGTTTCTGCTTGATAAAATCGACGATGTGGTCGAACGGCACTTCCTGGCTTTCGGTATCCGTGCGGCCTTGGTATTCGACGGTACCGTTGTCCAAGCCGCGGTCGCCAACCACCAAACGGTGCGGAATGCCGATCAATTCCATGTCCGAGAACATAAAACCGGCCCGGACTTTGCGGTCGTCCAGCAGTACCTCGACTCCCGCCGCCAGCAGGTCGTTGTAGATTTTTTCGACGGTGTCGATCAAGCGGTCGGATTTGTACATATTCATCGGACAAATCGCGACTTGAAACGGCGCCAATTCGTTCGGCCAGATGATGCCGCGTTCGTCGTGGCCTTGTTCTATCGCCGCAGCCACCACGCGCGAGATGCCGATGCCGTAGCAGCCCATGATCATGGTTTGGTTTTTGCCGGCTTCGTTGACCACGGCCGCCTGCATCGCTTCGCTGTATTTACTGCCGAGCTGGAAAATATGGCCTACCTCTATGCCACGGGCGATGGTCAGCTTGCCGTTACCGTCCGGGCTGGGGTCGCCGTCGACTACTTGGCGGATGTCGTGCCAGCAATCGCCGGGTAATTTGCAATCGCGCTCCCAGTTGATGCCGGTTAAGTGGTAGCCGGCTTGGTTGGCGCCGCAGACGAAATCGCTCAGGTTTTCGACGGCGAAGTCGGCGACGATTTGGCCGGCGAAGCCTTTGCCGGCTTCGAAGATCGGGCCGATATAACCGGGGCGGCAATGAAATTTTTGCTCGATTTCTTCGTCATGAGCGAAACGGAAGTCGCCGATGATTTTCTGCAATTTGACTTCGTTTACTTCATGGTCACCGCGCATCAGCAGCATGACATAGCTGTCTTTGTACTGCTCCGTGCTCTCGTCGTAGTGTTTGGCTACCACCAATAGGGTTTTCAGGATTTTGTCGGCGGCTACCCCCAAGAATTCGCAGACTTCGGCGATGGTTTTTTTGCCCGGGGTTTCCACGGCGGTTTTTTCCAAGGTGGGGTGGGCGCGATTAAATACCGGCCGGTGTACTTGGGCTTTTTCGACGTTGGCGGCATAGTCGCCGGCATCGGAAAAAGCAATGGCGTCTTCGCCGGAATCGGCCAGAACGTGAAATTCATGGGATACCGCGCCGCCGATGGCGCCGGAGTCGGCCATCACCGCGCGGAATTTCAAGCCGAAGCGCTTAAAGATGTTGCTGTAGGTTCGATACATCACGTCGTAGGTTTGCTGCAGCGACGCTTGGTCCAAATGAAACGAGTAAGCGTCTTTCATGACGAATTCGCGCGAACGCATCACGCCGAAGCGGGGACGTATTTCGTCGCGGAATTTGGTTTGAATCTGATAATAAGTAACCGGCAGCTGCTTATAGCTTTTTAGCTCGTTACGGGCTATGTCGGTAATGATTTCTTCGTGGGTTGGGCCCAAGCAGAAATCCCGTTGATGTCTATCTTGCAGGCGGGCCAATTCCGGCCCGTATTTTTCCCAGCGGCCGGTTTCTTGCCATAGTTCGGCGGGCTGCAGGGCGGGCATCAACAACTCTAAAGCGCCGGCTTTGGTCATTTCTTCCCGGGTGATTTGTTCGACCTTGCGCAACACGCGCAGGCCGAGCGGCAGCCAAGTGTAAATGCCGGCGGCCAATTTGCGGATCAAGCCGGCTCTGATCATGAGTTTGTGGCTGGCGATCTCGGCATCGGCGGGTGTTTCTTTGACGGTGCTGAGCGGAAATTGTGAGGTGCGCATGTTGGTAGACAGTTCCGAAGCGAAAAAGCTATATTTTACCGTTTAAGCGGGCGGCTGAGAATTTCCGTGGTACGGGGCAGGGCGATAGGGCTTTGAAGTTTTGCTAAATGCCGTTAAATTTGGGAAACTGTAGCCAATATTAGGGACCTTGGGACGTATGATTAGGGTACTGCTTGTTGATGATCATGAATTGGTAAGAAGTGGTATCGAAGCTTTGTTAAACGCTGTCGAGGACATTTCTGTGGTTGCGGTATGCGATTGCGGGGAAAAGGCGTTGAAACAGGTCGAGGATACCTTGCCGGACGTGGTGTTGATGGATGTCAATATGCCGGGCATGGGTGGTTTCGAGGCGTGCCGGCGAATTTTAATGCGCTTTCCTAAAGTAAAAATCATTGGCTTGTCGGTACACAACGGTGGGCCGGTGCCGCACCAATTGCTGAAATTAGGGGTAGGTGGGTTTGTTTCCAAGGCTTCTCCGGTCAGCGAAATGGTGGCGGCAATCAGGACGGTGATGGACGGTAAACGTTATTTGTGCCAAGAGGTTGCCAGTAATCTGGTATTCGAAGCCATCGAAAGCGAAGAGATCTCCCCGTTTTTTCAACTCTCTCAACGCGAAGCCGAAGTGACGCAAATGATACTTAGGGGCAAAAGTATTCAGGAAATCGCCGGGGCTTTGGCATTAAGCGATAAGACGGTCAATACTTACCGATACCGCTTGTATTCCAAATTGAAAGTCAAAAACGATGTGGAGTTAACTCGTTTGGCTTTGAAATTCAATTATTTCGAATCGTTTTGAAAACCCGCTGCCCAGACCGGCAGCGGGTTTCTAATAGTAGTCGTCAGACTAAGGTGCGGGCTTTTCTGAACGCTTCTCTAAAATCAATCGTAACCGGCATTTCGACTTCCAGCATTGATTTTAGTAACTCGTGTTGCAAGCGGTATTTCAGATTGCCAATTGCTAGTGCACCTACCCCTAAAGCATTTGGCGCCTGTACGGCATGTACCAACGGTACGGCCATGTCGTTGCTGTTGATGCCTTCGATGCCTGCCGGCGGAACCGCGTTGACGTCTCCCGCAACTTTCAAATGTTGGGTTTGTCCCAGCACGGCTGCGCTCAAGACGCGTATGCCCGCTTTGGCGGTACAAAATACGATATCGGCTCCTTCCAGCAATTGGATTTTTTCCGCGTCGTTACGGGCTGCTGCACCGGTCATGTTGGCACCAAAGCGGCGGTTGTATTGTTTGGCGGCATCCGTTGCAGTGTCAACCGATAGGTGATCGATCAAAGTCGTTTCAGCGCCTTCCAACGAACAGAGAACCCCTGTCGCTATGCCGACCGGACCGGTACCGCCGAATACCATTGCTTTGCAGTCTTTCAGGGTTTTACCGTGATATTGAATCAATACTTTTTCAACGCAGGCCACTAAAGCTGCCGCGGTTGTAAATGCGCCGCTCGGGTCAGCAAACACCGAAACCTGGAACGGCGGCATCATGGCCGGCTTGGTCGCTTGCAACATGTCGATTGCCATGCCGATGTCGCGGCCGCCGATGAAAATGCCGGTTTTTTTGGTTCCGGACGGGCTGCGGGAAAATATCGCGTCTTGGGTTAGAGTCTGGATGTTTTCCAGTTTAACGTTCGAATAGGGCATCAACACATCGAATCCGGCGTCTAACGCCATATTGATGTCGAACGGGCTGTTGTTCGGCATGGGATCAAACATGTGAAGTATGCTGCGTTTAGACATCTACTATTTTCCTGGTTAGTTAAACGAATAATAGCACTGGTTTGCGCGTTAGCTGGCGGATTCGATAAACTCCCTGGCTACTTTGAATGCATGTTCGAAATGCAAAAATAGCGCTTGATCGCTTTCCAGCATGGTTTTAAGCAAACGGCTTTGTGCTTGGTATTTTATGTTGCCTATCGCTAATGCGCCGATGCCGACCGCTCCGCTTTTGGAACCGGTAAGCGGTTTTCCGCTGTCGAAAGCATCCAAGCCGGCGATACCGGCCGGTGGAACGGCATTGACGTCGGCAGCGACTTTAAGTTGCGGCGCTGCGGCAATTTGCTCTGCGCTCAATAATTCGATGCCGGCTGCACCGGTAGCGAATACTACGTCGGTAGTTTTTAAATATTCCGGCTTATCGGAGTCGACACCGGCAAGGATGTTGATTTTACTGTCACCGAATTCTTCGCTGCACAGTTCCGCGATGCGTTGTGCTTTGTCCAGCTGTCTCCCAATGATACGTACATTGGCGCCCGCTTGAGCAGCCAGAACCGCCGCCGCTTGTCCCACCGGCCCGGTGCCGCCCAGTGCCAGTACGTTTTTGCCGGCTAAATCGGTGCTGAATTTTTCCGCTAATTCTTTTTCTACGGCTGCGACCATGCCGGCGGCCGTTGTGAACGCACCGCTAGGATCGGCGAATACCGATACTTCGAATGGTGGGACCATTGAGTTTTTGGCCATCTTTAGCATGTCCATCGCTTGTTTGGTTTCGCGGCCGCCGATGAAAATCGCGGTGCGCCTCAAACCTTTGGGACTGCGGGAAAAAATGGCGTCTTGTACCAAACCTCTGACTTCGCTGGGTTCGACGTTGATATAAGGAATCGCAGAGATCCAGCCGGCATCCATCGCCATGTTGACGTCGAACGGGCTAAGGTTTTTGGCTGTAGTCAGCATGTGTAGGATGAAGGGTTTTTCCATGATTGCCTCTGAATATTTTAATTTTGACCAACAAGTATAAGAGAAAAGGTTGGCCTGTCACAATTTTCGTCGAATTGGCCGGTTTAGGCTTGCGCCGACTATTTTAGTTTGTCGGTGACGTGCGGCTCGATTGCGTGATACATCAATTGATGCATGCGCGGATTGCCGACTATGATGTTGCCGGATTGCAAGTATTTGTCGTTAAAGGAAAAGTCGGTTGCGACACCGCCGGCTTCATGAATCAACAATACGCCTGCGGCGATGTCCCATTCCTTCACGCCGATTTCCCAATAAGCGTCTAAGCGTCCGCAAGCGACGTAGGCCATGTCCAGCGCGGCGGCGCCGGCGCGGCGAATCCCGGCCGTGTCGGCGGCTATGGCGGTGAACATGCCGAGATAGGCGTCTATGTGCTCCATGGTTTTGAATGGAAAGCCGGTGCCGATTAATGCCCCGCGCATGCTGTTTTGTTTGGTTACCCGGATACGTCGGTTGTTCAGCATGGCGCCGCCGCCGCGTTCGGCAGTGAACAACTCGTCGCGGATCGGGTCGTAGATGACGCCGATTTCCAACTTGTTTTTATGTTTCAAAGCAATCGACACCGCATATTGCGGAAAGCCGTGCAGGAAGTTGGTGGTGCCGTCCAGCGGGTCTATCACCCAAGTATAATCGTTGCCGGAGTGCGCGCCACTTTCTTCCGCCAGTATGGCGTGATCGGGAAAAGCCGCGCGCAATACCTTGATGATT
This sequence comes from Methylomonas sp. HYX-M1, assembly GCF_040741385.1. Taxonomy (NCBI): domain Bacteria; kingdom Pseudomonadati; phylum Pseudomonadota; class Gammaproteobacteria; order Methylococcales; family Methylococcaceae; genus Methylomonas; species Methylomonas sp. HYX-M1. Next base: position 3,139,972 of record NZ_CP160405.1, on the reverse strand, counting down.
TCCTGTTCGGCGGAGCGGTCGACTTCCGATGCGTAATCGTTGCGGCTTTTTTGGTCTATCGTCAGTTTTTCGATGTGATAGGAAGATCGTTGAATGATGTCGCCGGCGCTACGAGCTGCGCGGACGGCAATGTTGAGCATTGGATGCATAACGGCAGGAGTGGCTGGTAAATCCTAAATAGAATAGCAAATCTTTTGCTAAAATCGACGGCTTTTTATGAATCGGTGGGTCCTTTGTTAAGTGGATTCAAAGTCGTTTTGGTGGAAACCTCGCATCCCGGCAATATCGGTGCGGTCGCCCGCGCCATGAAGAATATGGGCGTGGGGCAACTGCGCTTGGTGAATCCCAAAACGTTTCCGCACGCCGATGCGACGGCACGTGCTGCCGGTGCCGACGACGTATTGAGAAACGCCCGAATTTATTCTTGTCTAGCCGACGCTGTCGCCGACTGCGAAATCGTCTTAGGCGCCAGTGCGCGTGATAGAACCATTAGCTGGCCGAGTGTGACAGCCCGTGAATGCGCGGAACGTTGGGTAGGAACGAATGAATGCAATATTGCCTTGGTGTTCGGCAGGGAAAATAACGGATTGAAAAATCACGAATTGGATTTATGCCAATTTTTACTGCGTATCCCTTGCAATCCGAATTTCAGTTCGTTGAACTTAGCCGCCGCGGTGCAGGTGGTTTGTTATGAATTGTTTGTGGCGTCAGGTAGAGAAACCGTTAGTTCAATCGGGGACAGAGGAGAGCAGCCCTTGGCGTCCGCCGAGCAGATGGAAGGGTTTTATCGGCATTTGCAGCAAACCATGATCGATATAGGCTTTTTGCAGGCCGATCGCTCGACAAGCATGATGCGCCGCTTGCGGCGAGTGTTCAACCGGGCGCAGCTCGATGCCAAGGAATTGGATATTTTGCGCGGAATTTTGCGCTTTTCTCAAAATCACAATTTGAAATAACCGTTTATGTTGAGTCGTCTTAAAGAGGATGTTCAGTGCGTGTTTGCGCGTGATCCGGCTGCGCAATCGGTTTTCGAAGTCATTACTACTTATCCCGGGTTCCATGCGTTGTTATTGCACCGCGGCAGCCATTGGTTGTGGCAGCGCGGATTGCGCTGGCCGGCCCGTTATCTGTCTTTTTTGTCGCGTTGGTTGACCGGCATAGAAATTCACCCCGGCGCGCTGATCGGTAGGCGTTTTTTTATCGATCACGGTATGGGAGTGGTGATAGGAGAAACGGCGGTGATCGGCGACGACTGTACTCTGTATCACGGCGTTACCCTTGGCGGGACTAGTTGGAACAAGGGTAAGCGCCATCCAACCCTAAAAAACGGCGTAGTGATCGGAGCCGGTGCTAAGGTGTTAGGGCCTATCGATATAGGCGAAGGCGCTAGAGTCGGATCCAATTCGGTTGTGGTCAAGTCGGTGCCGGATGGGGTGACCGTGGTCGGAATTCCCGCGCATATCATCGACCCTAAAGCCAAGCAAGACCAAGCCAGACGTGATGCCATAGCGCAGAAAATCGGTTTCGACGCCTATGGGACCGCCAAGGATATGCCTGATCCGGTAGCCAATGCGATCAACTTGATGTTGGATCACATCCATCAAATGGACAAACAAATCGAGATGATGTGTGCTGCTTTGAGCGAAGCGGGCATTTCGTGCGGGGAACAGAAAATACCGGCACTAAATGATTGTCAGATCAAAGACAAAGATTAACTTATCCTGCGGTGAATACTTGACTGATTTACTGGGTTTATTTATATTGCCCTCACATTCAATGGGCTTAATCTAAGGGGGGCTCTATGCGACTCACGACTAAAGGACGCTATGCGGTTACGGCGATGCTTGATCTTGCGTACCATAGCCAGAAAAATCCGGTGACCTTGACCGATATCGCGACTCGGCAAACCATCTCGCTGTCTTATCTGGAACAATTATTCGCCCGCTTGCGCAAAGCCGGTATGGTTAAAGGCGTTAGAGGTCCGGGAGGCGGTTATACGCTGAGCCGAGGCGCCTACGAAATCAACGTGGCGGATATCATCGAAGCCGTGGACGAGCCGGTTGATTCGACCAAATGCGGCGGAAAAGCCAATTGTCATAACGATCAACCTTGTATTACCCATGATTTATGGATGGGATTGAGCGATCAGATCCGCGCGTATCTGAAACAGATTTCCTTAGGTCAGTTGCTTGAACGGGAAGCCGTTAGCGAAGTGGCTAAGCGGCAAAGCAAGCAAGTCGAGCAAGTGGTGGATATCCAAACGATTAAGGAACGCAGAATGGCGTAATGATTTATCTGGATCATAATGCTACTACTCCGGTCGATGAGCGGGTAGTCGAAGCAATGTTGCCGTATTTGCAGCGTTTTTACGGCAACCCTTCCAGTCTGTATAGGTTCGGGCGGATAGCACGTAGCGCGGTCGACACCGCTCGAGAACAAGTGGCTGCATTAATCGATGCAAGCCCGAACCAAATCACTTTTACCAGCGGCGGTACCGAAGCGAATACGCAAGCGTTGGCGTTTGCCAGAGGGCGAGCGGTTTGGCTGTCGGCCATCGAACACCCTTCCGTATCGGACAATGCTAGCGGCAATCGCGCGCACTATCCGCAGATAGGCCAAATTCCTGTCGGCCGTTCGGGCTTGGTAGCCGAAGCGACGATTGCCGATCTGCCGTTAAAGCCCGGGGACTTTGTGTCTTTGATGCTGGCCAATAATGAGACCGGTGCCATTCAGCCGGTCCGGTTTTTGGCGGCAGCGGCGGTGGAAAAAGCGGTCATTGTGCATACGGATGCGGTGCAGGCTTTGGGGAAAATACCGGTGAGTTTTCGGCAGCTGGGGGTGAGTTTGATGTCTTTGTCCAGTCATAAAATCTATGGTCCCAAGGGTTGCGGCGCGCTGGTAAGGGCCATGGATACCGAATTGCAGCCGCTGCTGTTCGGTGGTGATCAGGAAGCCGGATTAAGGGCGGGGACCGAAAATGTCGCCGCTATCGTCGGTTTCGGCAAAGCCGCGGAATTGACCAAGCTGGAATTGCAACACAGAATGGACTTAGCCAAGCACTTACGCCTAAGGTTGGAGCGACAACTCAGCCGTATTCCCGGGTTAACCATCTTTGCCGAAGCGGTAGAGCGTTTGCCGAATACCGTGCAGTTCGGTGTGCAAGGCGTCAACGGTGAAATGTTGCTGATGCGTTTGGATAAACAAGGCATAGCCGTTTCCAGCGGCTCGGCTTGCGCGGCCGGTTCCGATGCGGTGAGTCCTGTGCTGGCGGCGATGGGTCTGTCCGCCGATTTAGCGAAATCGGCTATTCGGGTGAGTCTGGGGAAGGATAATTCGGAAAACGATGTAGATAATTTTGTTAATGCGCTTAAAGCCTTGCTGGAAAAATAGGAGAATAGTATGACAATCAACGTAACCGAACGCGCTGCACGCCAAATTCAAAAACAATTGCAAAAGCGTGGTTCAGGCTTAGGTCTGCGCCTGGGGGTGAAAACCGCCGGTTGTTCCGGGTATGCTTACGTGCTGGACTATGCGGACGAGCAAGCCGGCGACGAGGTGGTTTTCGAACAATTCGACGTGAAGGTGTTAGTAAAGTCGGACGATTTGGATAAATTGGACGGAATTGAACTGGATTATGCCAGGGAAGGGTTTAACGAAGTCTTTAAATTTAACAATCCCAATGTTAAAGCTACTTGCGGTTGCGGCGAAAGCTTTAGTGTTTAAGGATAGGGCCGGGCTGTTGTTTCGCCCTTGTTCTTGGCGGGCGTTGTTAATGAATTTAAGAGCGAACGGTTTGAGTGATCATCGTCGCTACAATGCGCCTACCGTACTGAATGTTTGCGTTCGCACATTGAATTGAAATCGGCGTGGCCGATGGACTCATCCGCCCGCCGCTTTTTTCGAACGCCCGCATCAACGACACTGCTATCGAATTGATCGCCGGCATCTAAAGGTCCGATACCGAGAGGCGTTGAACAAAACTTCTATCGGTCCGGTCAGAGCGGGGGAGTTTGATTCTTGACAACTTATAACAATAACGAGGACACCATGCGCCACCTGATTTATTTATCGTTGGCTGCCGCGTTCAGTGCGGCCGCAGTAACCGTTTATGCCGAACCGCCAAGCATAACCGTACCGGACAATGTCGTTGCAAACATCATGAAACGTCATCCCGGAGCCGGTAATTTGCGCGGGATTAACGAAACGCATTTCGGTCAACCATTGTTGGAAGTGAGCTTTAAAGACCAAGAAGGCGTTGAAATTTTAGAACTTTTCAATGCCAAAGGACATTTAGTAACCAACGAATACAAAGTGGCAAACTTAGGAGAGGTCTCGCCGGAGGCCATGGCTGCGTTGAAGCAAGCGTTTCCGGAATTTGAACTACAACACGCTGAGCTCATCGGAAATCCTAACGGGGCCGGACAAGAGTACGAAGTGTATTTGCGCGCTAATGGAGTCAATTGGCGCGTGGCTCTGAACGATAAAGGCATTTTGCTGGACAAACGCCAAACCGATTGATTTAGCACGAATTTGAGGATTATTTTATGAATGTCAGCGAACGTGAACAACTCAATGCTTTTTTGCAGCAATTGACCGCCGTCAAGACAGCCGGTAAGGATGACGAAGCGGAGCGTTTAATTAATGAAGCGTTGGCCAAGCAGCCGGACTCCGCCTATTTGTTAGTCCAACGCTGCTTGTTGCAAGATCACGCATTGCACGCCGCACAAGCGCAAATCGCCGAATTGCAGCAACAGATCCAACAACGCCACCAACCCGGAGGCTCAGGCTTTTTGAATAACGATCCTTGGGCAGCGCCTGCGGGCGGCGGAGTTCCAGGGGCGGCCGCTTATCAAATGCCTCAGCAGTCCGGTGGCTCGAATAACCTAGGTCGTTATGCCGCTCCGCAAGCCGGAGGCTTAGGCTCCAGTTTTCTCGGCAGTGTCGCTACTACCGCCGCGGGCGTCGTGGCCGGATCGTTCTTGTTCCAAGGCATAGAAAACTTGCTGGGTCACCACAATACCGGCGCGGCTTGGGGGCAAGAAAATCACTGGGGTGGCGGGGGTACGCCGGAGCAAACCGTGGTCAACAATTATTACGGGGATTCCGATCAATTTGCCCAAGAAGAAGATAGCCAATTCTTAATCGACGACGCTAGCGATAGCGACTTCGACGCTGATGAATCGCAGAGCGACTGGATTTGACCGGGTTAGGGGGGGACCTTTCATGGTTCCAATGTCGGCAGTGGCCGTGCCGAGTAGGCCTCATGGGTTAATCTTAAGACTAATAATGCGGCGGGCGCTCGTCCGCCTGATTAGGCAGGCGGTCGGCCTGCGCCAGGCTTTTGATTTTTTCGTGTAACAGTTTGCAGGTTTCTTCCAGCTTGCCGATTTGTTTTTGCTGTTCGGCAACCGCCTGGTTCAGGGTTTGAAGCAAGTCTTCCTGATAGGCTAGCTTGATTTCCAACTCGATAACGCGATTCTCATTCATACGGCTATAAAATGCAGGGTTAATCGCGTTTCATTGTAATCGAATCCCTGCTTGTAATGCCGGTTCGAAATTCACCCGATTAGCAATCTCGGCTATGATAGATTAACCATCAACCACAGCGAGGATGCGAAGATGACTACAATAACCGATCCGGTCATTGGCCGCTGGTATAAAGACTTCGAAAACGACCTGACTTTTAAAGTAGTGGCGATCGACGGGAAGGACGATACCATCGAGGTGCAGTACGCCAACGGCGATTTGGGCGAATACGACAACGAAGCTTGGTACGCGTCGACTTTCGATTACATCGAAGACCCGGACGATTGGAGCGCGCCGTTCGGTGCTTTGGAAGACGACGAGTTGGGTTACAGTGACCCGGATCGTCACGCCAGACCCGATCAGGAAGATTTAGATCTTAGTAACTATCTGGATTGAAATTACTTTATGAAAATGACCCCGCAACAATTTTTGGACTGGGAATCCAAATGCATCACTTTGCTGGCAATGTCCGGCGCCGGTAAGACCACTTTGTCGAACAAATTACCTAAGGACAAATGGTTCCATTATTCCGGTGACTACCGTATCGGCACCAAATATCTGGAAGAGCCGATATTGGACAATATTAAACAGCAGGCGATGGGGGTGCCTTTCCTGCGCGATTTGCTTAAATCCGATTCCATTTATATCTGCAGCAATATCACGGTAGAGAACTTATCGCCCGTGTCTAGCTTTCTGGGTAAAATCGGTGACCCCGGCAAAGGCGGTTTGTCTTTGGACGAATTCAAGCGCCGCCAAGCCCTGCATCATCAGGCGGAAGTCGCAGCCATGAAGGATGTGCCGGATTTCATTCATAAAGCGGAAGATATTTACGGCTACCGACATTTCATTAACGACGCCGGCGGTAGCGTCTGCGAGCTGGATTGCCCGGAAGTGATAGAAGCCTTGGCCGAGCATACGCTGATCGTCTACATTAAAATTCCACCGACATTGGAACAAACCATTATCGAACGGGCTAAAAAGGATCCTAAGCCTTTGTATTATCGACCTGAATTCGTCGACGAAAAACTGGCGCAGTTTATGGCGGAACGTGGTTATCAATCGACCGACCAAATCGCTCCCGACGACTTTGTCAGTTGGGTATTTCCCGAGTTGTTTCGGGCGCGTGTGCCGCGCTACGAAGCCATTGCCGCGCAATACGGTTATACCCTCGATGCCGACGAGGTTGCGGGCATACAAAGCGAAGACGACTTTATCCAAATGATCGCGCAAGCGATTGCGCGGCAAAGTCACTAACGGACTTTCGCTATGCCGTTAGTTGCTCATACCGCGTTGCCCACTTTTCGCCGTTTGCAGGAAGAAGGCGAAGAAATTCTGACCCCGGATCGCGCCGAACACCAGTGCATACGCGAATTGCATATCGGCTTGTTGAATATCATGCCGGATGCGGCCTTGGAAGCCACCGAACGCCAGTTTTTCCGCCTGGTCGGGGCCTGCAATCAGATCGCTCAATTTCACGTTCATCCGTTTACTATCGACGGGCTGGAACGAGGGCCCGCTGCATTGGCGCACATTCGTACCTATTACGAAAGTTTCGAGCGCATCAAACAGGACGGTTTGGATGCGTTGATTATCAGCGGTGCCAACGTGACTCACGATCATTTGCAGGACGAACCGTTTTGGCGACCTTTAACGGAAGTGTTCGAATGGGCGCATCAACACGTGACTTCCGTTTTATGTTCGTGCTTGGCCACTCACGCCTTGATCCAACACAGCTACGGCGTGGAGCGCACCCGCTTACCGGCCAAGCGTTGGGGGGTTTTTCCGCATACTGTGGTCGATAAAAAACATCCGCTGGTGGCGGAGATCAACACCCGTTTCGACGTGCCGCATTCGCGTTTCAACGAGGTGTTCCGCGCCGATATGGAAAAGCACGGCTTGAAAATATTGGTGGCCGGTCGGGAGGCCGGGGTGCATTTGGCAGTGAGTCCGGACGGTTTTCGCACCGTGTTTTTTCAGGGACATCCGGAATACGACGACATCAGTTTGCTGAAAGAATATAAGCGCGAGGTGCTGCGGTTTTATCACGGCGAACGCGACGATTATCCGCCGTTTCCGGATAATTATTTCAAGCCCGAAATGCAAGCCTTATTGAGCGATTACGCGCAACAAGTCAAAAACGCCAAAGCCGCGGGGCAGGCGATAGCGCCCATGCCGGAAGCGCAAATCATCGATGAATTGGATATAACTTGGCGCGATTCGGCTAAAGCGGTGTTTAACAACTGGTTAGGTAAAGTCTACCAAATCACCAATGAAGATCGCCGTTTACCGTTCATGACCGGGGTGGACCCGGACAATCCCTTGGGTTTGTAAATCATGCATTCCAGCTTCCTACGCCGCGCGGTCGAACTAGCCGTCGATAACGTGGGACAAGGCGGCGGACCGTTCGGCGCTTTGGTGGTCAAGGACGATAAAGTCATTGCCGCCAGCGGTAACCGGGTGACGGTCAATCTGGATCCCACCGCGCATGCCGAAGTCTTGGCCATCCGGTTGGCCTGCCGGGAGCTGGGTAGTTTCCAATTGACCGGATGCACGCTTTACACCAGCTGCGAACCTTGTCCCATGTGTTTGGGGGCGATTTATTGGGCTCGGTTACAAGCTGTTTATTATGCTTGTAACCGGCAGGATGCGGCGCAAGCCGGCTTTGACGACCGTTTTATTTACGATGAAATCGGAAAATCCTCCGATAACCGGTGCATCCCTATGATTTATCTCAATCTGAACAATGCGGGATTACCGTTTCAGGCCTGGGATGATCTGCAGAGTAAAATCAAATACTAGGTAAATACCCCTTCATCCTTAAACGTTGCCGCAGATTAGCGTCGTCATTATGAGTCTACACGTCACGATTCGTAGCGCATTGCCCGCCGACGCGGAAAACATCAGTGCCCTCATTCAAGGTGAAGCCCGTTACTGCACGATCCATCCAAACGGGGAGGGCGCACAGCCATTCTTTTCCTCTGTTACACCGGAAGCCATCGCCGGCTACGTTACAAGCCCGAACTTTATTTATCTCCTGGGCTACGTTGATTCAGAGCTGGCCGGGGTAGTAGCCGTTCGGGATGGTAGCCACCTTTATCATTTATTCGTGGCAGCCAAGTTTCAGCGCCGCGGTATCGCTTCGAGCCTGTGGGCAAGGGCCAAAGCTAAGGCTGTCGAAAGCGGAAACGCTCAGGGTTTTACCGTTAACGCCGCACCGCATGCGCTGCCTGTTTACGAACGGTTCGGCTTCGAAATCCAGGGGATCCGAGTTGAGGAAAACGGCGTTGCCTTTGTGCCGATGAAATTGCCCGGTTAGTTTGTGCAAGGTTAAGTAAAAATGAGGAATCCACGCTTCTTTCGCAGAGGCCGCCGTTAAGGTCTCGGCAGCACTCCCGTAATGTGCGCAAACGGTTTGCGGGTTAGCGCAGCAAGTCGACGAAACGATCGACCTCGTGTTGCCGTGTGGCAAAACTGGCTACCAAGCGAACCAGGATTTCCCCGTCTTTCAACAAACCGGGCCGGGCGCGCGGCGGGTTCCACGGATAGAATACGGCACCGTTTTGGCGTAAGCGCGCGGCGACAGGTTCGCTGAATACGGCAAATACCTCGTTGGCTTCGGCCGGCCAAGCCAGCCGTGCTGACGACGAAGCGGCAATGCCTTGCTGCAGGCGGGCGGCCATCGCATTGGCATGGTTCGCCATCTGCAGCCATAAATCGCCTTCGAGATAGGCATCGAATTGGCAGGCGATGAAACGGCTTTTGGAAAACAACTGCGCCGCCCGCTTGCGAATGAAAGGCAAGTCTTTGGCCTGATCCGGATGCATAAATACCAAAGCCTCGGCGCACCAACAACCGTTTTTGGTCGCACCGAACGACACAATATCCACTCCCAATTTCCACGTCATTTGCGCCGGGGTTAACGCCAATGCCGCCAAGGCATTGGCGAAACGCGCCCCGTCCATATGCAGCGGCAAATCGTGCTGTTTGGCGATGTCGGCTATCGCAGCGATATGCTCCGGCCGGTATAGCGTGCCGATTTCGGTGGCTTGCGTGATGGATATCGCCATCGGTTGACCGGCATGGATAAAGCCGGGCGGGAAGCGGGCAATTTCCGCTTTTAATTGCTGCGGGTTTATCTTGCCGAAATCACCGTCTACCGGCGCTAAGCGGGCACCGTGGGTAAAAAACTCCGGCGCGCCGCATTCGTCTTCCAGCATATGCGCTTCTCGGTGGCAAAAGCTCACGCCGCCCGGACGGTTGACCGCCGCCAAGGCCAAGGAGTTGGCAGCGGTACCGGTGCCTACGAAAAACACCGCCACTTCGCGCTCGAACAGTTCGTTAAAACGCTGTTCTATGTGTTTGTCCTGCTCGCTGACGCCATAAGGGGCCGCAAAACCGCTAGCGGCGTCCAGTAGGCGTTGGGCGATGACAGGATGGGCCCCGGCCCAATTGTCCGAAGCAAAATTCATAGTTCTCTATCCCTCCTTGCAGCAACTGGAATCAGAAAACTGTCGGCAAAGTTTACAAGCGAATCAGAATGTTCCACCACGGTTTTCATAGACGTTCACTGATGTTCAAATGGTTTAAGCATGGGATGTGTGCAGCATAGCAGGGAAGGCCGGCCGGGTGCTGAATTAAGCCCAGCGGCGCTAACAAAAGCCACTACACTAATTCACATCATGCAGGCATTACCTTGGTGAACAAATTTATTAACAATTACCGGCTTCCGACTCCGCTATGCCTATTTCGACGCCAGCCCCATTACAATCCGGCGAATCTCAAAGCGCCATCAATGTCGACGGCATAGAAATTTCCTGGAACACGCGAACCGGCGGCTGTACGTTTAGAGATATTCCGGTCGCGATGATGTGGATAGACTCTACCTTGGCCGGTTTGATGTCGGGTGTGGCGTCCATGGTGGGTCCGGAGCGGTTCAGTTTGGCGTTGCAGGCCGAAGGCCGCAAGAGCGTGGAATCCGATTGGTTGTTGATTCAAGAATATGCGGATTTCTCCGAAGGCTTCGCCCAGTTGAATTTGAATGCCAAAGTCGCCGGCTGGGGCGATTGGCAACTGGTGAGCTATTCCCCGGAAAAAAAACAATGCGTGTTTAGAGCCTTCAACAACTGGGAAGGCGCTTACCAAAAAGCCTTGGGCGTGTGTTGGGGCAGCGGCATGCTGGCCGGCAAATTGGCCGGCATTTGCGGCAAATTGTTCGGATGTAACTGCTGGGCCACGCAAACGCATTTCGTCGCCAAAGGCCACGCTTACGACGAATTCGTCGTGTCTCCGTCCGCACGAAATCTGGAAGCCGAAATCGAAAATTTGCTGCTCTCGGATCAGGCGACCCGCGCCGACATGGCGGTAGCGCTGCAGCGTTTGGAAAACACCCAACGGGTTTTACAAGAAAGCGAACAGCGTTACGCTCAGTTGATCAGAAACATTCCGGACGGCATTTATAGTTGGCAATTCGGTGCCGACGGCAACATGGGCTTCATTTATGTGAGTCCGCGTTTTTGCCATATCTTAGGCCTGGACGCTGCCGAGGTGTTGAAAAACTATCGCTTAGCTTTCGACGCCGTTCATCCCGACGATCTGGCCGGCTTGGAACAACGAAACGAATATGTCCGTACCCATATCACGCCTTTTCGCTGGGAAGGCCGTTTTATCGTGCATGGCCGCATACGTTGGATCAGTTTGTCGTCCGATCCTATCTTGCGAGCGGATGGCGGCAGCATATGGCACGGCGTCGTCAGAGACGTTACCGCGCTGAAGTCGGCGGCGGAATCGCAGCGGCTAGCCGCGTTGGTTTATTCCAATAGCCGCGAAGGCATGCTGGTCACAAATGCCGCCAACCGAATCGTCTCGGTCAATCCGGCTTTTTCGCGCCTGACCGGCTATGCGGCGGAAGAAGCCCTGGGGCAAAATCCGAATTTCATGAGTTCGGGCAAACATGATCTTGAGTTTTATCAAGAGATGTGGCACTCCTTGTATACCACCGGCCAGTGGGAAGGGGAAATCTGGAACCGTCGCAAGAACGGGGAAATTTACCCGGAGTGGTTGAAAATCGACACCATCTTTACCGACGACGGTCAGGTTAGCCAGCGCGTGGCACTGTTCACCGACATTACCGAAAAAAAACGCTCCGAAGCGACAATTTGGCGGCAAGCCAATTTCGATCCGCTGACCGGACTGCCGAACCGTTCCATGTTTTTGGACTTATTGGAGCGGGAACTCAAACGGGCGGAACGGGAAGAAAGCAAAATCGCCTTGTTGTTCATGGATCTGGATCATTTTAAGGACGTCAACGACACCCTGGGGCACCAGGTCGGCGACGAATTGTTGAAAATGGCCGCCAAACGCTTGCAGCGTTGCGTACGCGAAGCCGATACCGTGGCCAGATTGGGCGGCGACGAATTCACTGCGGTGTTAACCCATTTAAACGACGGCTCGGACATATTGCGGGTTGTGCGCGACATGATCGAGTGCGTAGCCAAGCCGTTTTACCTGGGCGAGCAGCCCGCTTACATCTCGGTCAGCATAGGCATAACCGTTTTTCCCGACGACGGACAGACTTCCGAGCTACTCTTCAAACAGGCCGATCAGGCGATGTATGCGGCTAAAAAACAAGGTCGTAATCGGTTTTGTTTTTTTACCGCCAGCTTACAACACGAGGCCGATCAACGGCTGCAGCTGACGTGCGACCTCCATGCGGCTATCGATACCCGACAATTCGAAGTTCATTATCAGCCGATAGTGGAATTACAAAGCGGTTGTATCGTAAAAGCCGAAGCCTTGTTACGTTGGAATCATCCCACGTGTGGCTATATCGATCCGGCGCAGTTTCTTCCGGTAGCGGAAGAATGCTTGCTGATTCAGGACATAGACGACTGGGTATTTAAGCAAGCCATGAGCCGATTAAAGGAATGGCGTCATTTAACCGGAGCAGACTTCCAAATCAGCGTCAACCAATCGCCTGCGCAATTTAAAGACAGCAACCGCAATCATGCCGAGTGGCAGGAAGGGCTGATGGCGATGGATACGGACTGTAAAAATGTAGTCGTCGAAATTACCGAAAGTCTGCTGCTGGAAAACCATCCGACTATTCGCAACCGCTTGTTGCGGCTCCGCGCAGCGGGTGCGCAAATAGCCATAGACGACTTCGGCACCGGTTACTCCGCTTTGTCTTATCTGAATAAATTTCCTATCGATTACCTAAAAATCGATAACTCGTTCATCCGCGACTTAACTTTTGACGCAACGGATTTCGCGCTATCCAAAGCCATAGTCAGTATGGCGCATGCCTTGGGTCTCAAGGTGATTGCCGAAGGCGTGGAAACTCGGGATCAACTGGCCTTGCTCGTAGAAATCGGCTGCGATTACGGCCAGGGCTTTCTGTTCGCAAAGCCGCTGCCGGCCCCGGAGTTTGAAAAACTGTTCAAAAACAGGTTGATGACGGATAGCGTAGCGCCAAGAAACGGTGATAGCGACCGTCTCGTCTGATCCTTGGAATTACCGGCTGCGTTTAATCATGAAGCCATTTTGCACTTCCTCGAAGCCGATCTTGGGGTAATACTCCGTGGCTTCGGGGGCCGATATCAGGATAAGCGCCACTTCCTCCCCAATGGCTTGGCGAACGCGGCCAATCAGCTCGCGGCCGATCCCTTGTTTTTGAAAAGCCTTGTCCACGGCGAGGTCGGAAAGATAGCAACAATAACTAAAATCGGTCAGGGCGCGGCATACCCCAACGAGTTTGTCCTCATGCCAAGCGGAGAAAATCAGGTTCGCATTAGCAAACATACGCTCGATCCGCGCCAAATCGGCGCTGGGACGGCGAATGCCGGAAGCATCGAAAACTGCCGCTATATCCGCGGATGCCAGGGGAGAATTTTGACGGTATTCAATCGCCGGCATAAGAACCTGACGTTGCTGGACCGAATCAAGTTGACTTAGCGGTCATCTTCGGTTGCGGGCCGCGAAGCCAATTTAAAGCGTTGCATCGACAATATCATAGCAATCAAATAAATGAATTCAATTACAATGATCATTTTCGGATAAATCATATTCATAAATTCAACTTCACTTTCTCTTACAGGAATATCCTGAAAGTTCCTTCTGGCTTCCACCATTTGGGTAATAAATGGATCCCATAAATCCCAGCTTAATAGGCTGGATACGATGGTAACGATGGTAATGCCAATTCCCAGCAATAATCCAGGCATTTTCAGCTTTAAAATCAGATAGCCTGAAAGCAGGAACAGAATTCCTGCAATGACACTAAAAATAATTTGCGCTGCGGAATCAATAAAAATCCCGAAAAAAGGCATGGGCACCATAAATTCGGTCCATCTGACCAGATTTTTTGTACCTTCAAGAATTAATAGTACACCGAGTAAGAGGGTAAGCCAGCTTTCATTTTCATAAATAATTGGCTCTACAGTATTATCTTTCTCTATGCTTAAGAAATGTTTTCCCGGGGAAGGTAAAAATTTGTTCGACATATAAAGAATTAATCCAAAGGCTATAATCCAAGCTAAAAACGGTAAAACAGATTCGAAAAAATATTCGAATAACTCCTTGAAGGTAAGAAATAACAGTAAGTCTATATAAATAGCAAGAATTTTTCTTTTTTTTGAGGCGATTATCATTCCTTAATGCTCCAAAGAGGTTGTAAATTATGAGTAAGTTGAACGGGAGTATTTGCGTATCTTGAATTTTCTTTGTCGCGATAATAAAATATTTTTTATTTAATATAAATATGATGTTCCATAAGCTATTTTGTATGATTGGCCTTTGAGGTGAAATTCCATGACGTATCGGCGTCTATCGAGTCTTCAGCAGTAATCTCAGATCGGAAATCCGCCGCTATTTGATTCCGTAGTAGCGGAGTATATGCTCTACCCGATCCAGCTGTTCTTTAGTGAGTGAGTCAGGATCCTCAATAATTTTTTCGCCGCTCCACTTTCTTGATAGGTACTCATGTTCTCCGTTGTGTTTCCGGCATCCGAATAGCAAAAGTCCGGTCACCAGCGTTGCAAGGATGAATTGCTTATTCATTACATATAACGTAGCGCAGGTCCGGCCATGATTGATTGGCTGTAAGTTCCTTCAAACACTGCGTGAACCGGTGATGTCATATGCGGTGAATCTTCGTTCAATCAAGCCGCAACTGTTAGCAACCGTTCGCCAAGGTTCGATGTGCGGCGCCTGAAGATGCCGAGCAAGGCTTTCGTGATCCGGCCATAGTTCGGAAAAACGAATAAGCCCGGGATCAAACGGATCTTCCGCTACGTCATAGGCAATACAGCCATCGCTTCGGTAGGTCGTTTCGACCAAGGTTCGTAGATGCGGGCGAACCTTTGGCATCTGCTCGGGTGGAAATCTGAGAATTCCGAATACAGCTACAGCGGCTTGCATTGAAGTACCCTAAAATAAAATGGCTGCGTTTGGAGCGTTTTGTGGTGGCCCAACGGATAGTTAAGCGGCCATTCCGCCTAAACGAACGTGGGTGAAATAAATAACAGGGAATTTCTTAGTTTACCGGTACTAATCATTCAATTTTGATTACCCATTTATCCCATAAGCTTTTGACTAACGGGCTAATTAGTCCAATTACTCCCAAACGGCACAGTAAGTATACCCAAGCCGCAGGTATGAAATTTAATAATCCGTTATCCGGCCTAATAGGCCAAAACGGTTGCATATCAGCCCTGTATAATACTATCCAGGGCTACGTGTGAAAATGTACCGATAAACGCGCCCGTTGACGCCGAAAACCAAGTAAGGCTTGATTTTACTTGTAGCCATTTCAAGTATTTAAAATTCGAGCAGGCATTCCAGGTGCTGAGTAACCATTGGCATACTATTGTGCCTATGAAGAGAGTAAACAAACCTATAGCGAACGCACCTATATAGGTATGGGTAAAGCGGTGCAAGATGTCATCATGGCTTAAAATACGAATTAGCGGCTCTAAGTCGATAATCACTGATAAATTCCGAAGACTGTCAAACTAAAATAGCGGCCGGTTAATGCTTTAATTGCTGCTCC
Organism: Methylomonas sp. HYX-M1; assembly: GCF_040741385.1. Taxonomy (NCBI): domain Bacteria; kingdom Pseudomonadati; phylum Pseudomonadota; class Gammaproteobacteria; order Methylococcales; family Methylococcaceae; genus Methylomonas; species Methylomonas sp. HYX-M1. The sequence goes on along the minus strand of NZ_CP160405.1, from coordinate 3,124,401 downwards.
CGGCCCTATCCGAAATGCCTGTAAAAGGCATGTCTTTCCGTTGTCTAAATTTATGAATATCAAATAAATCCGCTAGGTCGGCTTGATATTGGACCGCCTTTTCAAGCAGATTACCGGCTCTTCGGAAAATCAGGCATAGTTGAAGTGACAATCGGATATTGGCGGTCGATTTTTTCAATAAGGCTCGGATGTCTTTGGCCGCTGAGTTTATCAGGTAGATTGTTCCAGTCAAGAGGCTGTTCGTGGACGATCGCGGCGGGTATGTACTCGAGGGTCCCGTTGGACGCAGTCTTCCGGCATTAAGCGAAAAAGCTCTCAGAACCTCAAATTCGGCATGGGTTTGTGCCTAGCGAGTTTTTGCCGGAGCAAATTGAGCCTGTGGGCGTATGCGGCTAGGCGATCCGCCAAATCAAATGGGTAACGCCATCATTATTGCGGCGGACCCCGGTAAACCGGTTCCACTTTACGGCCTTAGGCGCCACTAGGCTGACGGCGTGCCCCATATAGGTATCCTTTCCAGCCAAGGATGGTCAGCGCGACAAGGCCAACCAGAGTCATAACAGTAACGACCATCATGACGATGGTCGCAGTCTCGGAGCACGCATCCTTGCTGCAAAGGGCGACTACCGTTATGCCCCAAATGAAATAGCAGCCGAACCAATATACCAAAATAACCAGGAGTCGGCGCCAACGCTAAGATAAACGTTGTGCTCTTCTTGGCGTGTTAGTTCAGGGAGAATCTCATGGTCTAAAACTAGCCGATCATCTCTGTAGACGATAACCGATCCGGCTACTACATCGTGCAATGCTTGACGCCGCTTTGTCGTTAGAACAAAAAGAAATGCGGGTAGACCGGTAATGCTCTTAACCAAAAACCGAATCGAGGCGGCCCCAATCCCAATATTAGAGTTAGAAGAAACGCGACGCACGCGGATCCCTACCAGATGATGAGCAACCGAACCGCCGGTAAATGCCTACTGCAAAGGGTTCTAAGGCAAGAATGACAAGCACTGCAGCGACCGCCTTAAGGCGGCCACTCTCAATACCTGCGACAGCGAGCAAATAGATTGAAGTAACAGCTGAGACAGGCAACACAATGCCGTCTATGCTGGCTCCTAGGTTGCGCCGAAGGATTCGCGGGTAGAGCTGTTCAGCTGTTGCCATGACTATGTTGCCTAATGTGGAATTCCGCCGACGCCGGAAGTGTAGCGAAAAGCGGTAGGCTGGAATGATACATATGCATTGTTTGTTACTTGCCTTCGGTTATCAATACCTGAGGGTTTGCCGCGATCCTCTGTCATAAATCCTGTTTCACATCGGAGCGCAGATTCGGCCAGCGGCAAAATGCGAATATCCAGATCATGATGATGTTGACGATAGGTACCAGCAAAATCAAGGTCCAACGGCCGTCCAGGCCGGCTTTCAGCAAGATTTTGTAACCCAGCCACAACACGAACATCGCAAAAATCGGCGCTATTGCATAGAACATGATGACTACTCCTTGCCGGCATTAGGCCAAGGCATGAAGGCGAGTTGTATAAAAATCAGTAACAAGCCGAATCCCGGTAAAAATACCAAGGCAGCCCAGGCGGGATTCAAGCCGGCTTTGCGGTAAATCAACAAGGTGGGAATCAAGATCGTTAAGCCCACGATCACGGCTTGCAGAAATTCCGGCGGCATAAACATGGTGAGTCTTCCTCCTGATTAACGATGAAGGTGGTGACGGGAGCGATACGGTTTCGCGATGATAATCTTCGGTCGCGCAACCGGGTGTCCGTTCCCGCCCTTAATGTGTTTTTATTCGGGTAATGGCCCGCTTTCAGGATGCTATCTAAGCCTGCCGGTATGCGGCATGCGCTTCGCTAGCTTATTGGCGGCCATTCCGATAGATCGAGCGGCAGTGCGAAAATCGACTTAGGTTTCGGTAGAATAACCGGTTTTTCCGTTACGTAAAATTTTACCTTGCACAATAGTTATTTATTTTTGCGTTCGCCGCGATGGTCTGCGGGAATCGGCAATGCGGGTTCTCGAGCGCCTGCGATTTTGCAACCCTGGCTGCAGGAACAAGGTTCGCTGACTAAGCGCTTGCGCCGGTATTTCGGTGCCAATGTAGCGGTCAGTTTGTTGTTTCATCAATGGCAGCCGGCTTTCGTGGAAGAATGTCGGCAATTGGCTGTGCCTCATAGCCGATACCAATTGATCCGCGAGGTGTTGCTGCACGCCGACGGGGTGCCGTTGGTTTTGGCGCGGACGGTGCTACCGGCCGCGACCATTAAAATCGCGCAGAGAAATTTATCGCATTTGGGTACGCGCCCTTTGGGAGAAGTGATTTTTTCGTATCCGGATTTGGCATTGACGCAGCGCGATTTCAGTCTGGCGACGGCGGCGCAATGGTCGACTGCGGTGCGGTTGCGTTTTTTGGGCGAACAGGCGGTTTTTGGGCGGCGCACCCTTTACGGCATACACCGGCAACCGTTGTTGGTGGCCGAGTTCTTCCTGCCGGAAATGCTGCACCAGTTATCGGAACAGGGTGAAAATTAAATCCGCTACCGTTTGGATCAGATTGTTTTCGTCGCCCCAATTGCCGCTATAGCCGGTTGAGTTGTCATCGCCGGTTCGGTAGCGGGTCTGGCGAGCCGGCGGCTTTTGCGGACGCTGTTGTTTTTTCTTTTCGTCTATCAGCCGTCCGCCGGCGGTTTGCCATTCCAGTAAATGGCTGATTTCCCCGGGATCCAGCCAAATACCGTGCGGCATGCAGCGGTCTATGACGACGCCGCTGCGGTGACCGTACAGCGTGCGTTTCATAAATTCCCGGCAGACCGGGCATTTGAGGTATCTCACCGTTTTGTCTTTCGGAAAACGCTCAAGGTTGATGTTGTCCAGCCAGGCGGAATTGGTTTGTATGGCCGGAGAGTCGGCATGGTCCAGCAATATTTCCACTTCGCCCGGATCGAAGAACAAGCCGAAACAGCTTGGGCAGCGGTCTAGTTCCAAGGGCGCGGCCGCTAGGCTGAGTGCGATGGTCTGTAATTCCAGGTCGCATTGCGGGCAAATTCGATGATGTTGTATGCCGGCCGGTTGATAAGCCAGTTTACCGTGCAGATCGACATCGTTTCGCACGCCGCAGTACAGGCAGATTTGCGTGTTAGCCGCCAGCGGCGCCGAGCAGGTTTGACATTTGGCCATTGTTACAATTTTTCCAGCAATTCCTGTTTTTTCGCGGCGTATTCGGCGTCGGAAATCAATTGCGCTTGGTAAAGCTGTTTCAATTTTGCCAGCTTGACGCTGATGTCGTCTTGGTCTGCGCCAGGGGGTGTGGCGGAGGATTGCGTGCCTTGCAACATGCTTTGTCCCAATGCTACCCCGGCACCGAGACTCACGCCGGCTCCGGCTGCGCCGCTTTCGTTGCGCGCCGCGTCTCTGACCGCCTCCAAGCGTTGTAATTCGGCATAGTCTACGCCTGCCGCTCGGGCCGCTTGGTTTTCGGCGGTGACATCGGCAATTCGGTTGATGCGGCGCAAGGTGTCGTCGTCGAAATCGGTACCCTCTATCCTGAAATCGCCGATAGCGAACCCGAGTTTACGCGAGGCCATCGCCAGTTTTATACCGATGCCGCGGGCGATTTCTTCCCGGTTGGCGTCGATTTGCGCAAAACTGTAACCGCATTCGGCCAGGTAATCGCTAATCGGCTGCACGATGCGGGCGGAAATGACCGGGCGAAATTCGCTGACGCGGATTTGGCCGTGGCTGCCGACCACGTTGACGAAAAACGCATTAGGGTCGGTGATTTGATAGCTAAAATTACCGTAAGCTTTCAGACCGACTGGAATATGATAGGCCGGGTCTTGATATTTTATGGGCGAGCTGGTGCCCCATTTCTGGTCCAGGATTTTGCTGGTCCGGAAAAAATAGAGGCCGACTTTGTGCTCGCTTTCGAAAAATTGCATGAATTTTTTGATGGTGGTCCAAAACGGTACGTTATCGGTTTGCAAATTGATCAGGCATTGTTGTTCGATCACCGCTTTTACTTGGCCTTGGTACACGAAAATGCAGCCTTGGCCCGGACCGACGATCAATTTGGAGGCATTTTTGATTTCGTCGCCGTTTTCGCTCCATTGGGCAAAAAGTATATCGGGATCAGATTCTTGCCACTCGATAACCGAGCGCAGTTGCCGTTTCAGGCCGTCTAGGATGGGCATCGCGACTCCTTGGATGTGGTGTAGCCTTGCGTAATTGCGTAACATTGTTTTTACAAGTATGGCAAACAACAGGAGTCTATGTGGCAATTCGTAGCTTTAACCAGCAACTCCCTAAAATCGGGGAGAGAGTGTTTATCGATCCGTCCGCCGAGGTGATCGGCGCTGTGGAAATCGGCGACGATGTTTCGGTTTGGCCGACCGTGGTGATTCGCGGCGATGTGGAGTCGATCAGCATCGGTGCCGGCAGCAATGTGCAAGACGGCTCCGTGTTGCATGTTTCCCACGCCGGCGACTATTCGGCCAGCGGTTTCCCGCTCACGATAGGTCGCGGGGTGACGATAGGGCATAGGGCGACCGTGCACGGCTGTACGGTCGGCAATTGTTGTTTGATCGGTATCGGCGCGATCGTCATGGACGGTGCGGTAATCGAAGATTACGTGATGTTGGGGGCCGGCGCTTTGGTATCGCCGGGTAAAACCTTAGAAAGCGGATACTTGTACGTCGGCGCGCCGGCGCGGCCGGTTCGGGAATTGGGCGAGAAAGAAAAGGCGTTTTTAGAATATTCCTATCAGCATTACATCGAATTAAAAAACCAGTATTTAGCCGAGCATACCGGTTGAAGCGACGGTTGACGCGGGCGAACGGCCGGTTTCTATACCGGTCGGTCGGCGCGCTTGTGGGATAGGATGATCCGCGATTCGCTCCGGCGGCGTTTGTCCCGCACGGGTTGCTGTGTCGGCGGCGTAGTTCGAAACCGTGTTAGCGGCTTTGCGGCGAACGCAGGCATGCTTGCCTGAACGACGGTTAGAATCGAGGCAAGCGGCGCCGTTAGGCCCATCAGTCCGCCAGCCGCCTTTACGCCTTCCAAGCAAACTCGTTAAAATGCAAGCGTTCATTCACTTTTGCACCTCTCACATGTCAACCAGCGAAAGCCTTGCTCCAGCCAATTTCATCCGTCATATCATTGCCGAAGATTTAGCGGCAGGCAAAAACGCCGGCAAAGTCGCCACGCGCTTTCCGCCGGAACCTAACGGCTATTTGCATATCGGCCACGCCAAATCGATTTGCTTGAATTTTACCTTGGCGGCGGAAAACAACGGCACCTGTAATCTGCGTTTCGACGACACCAATCCCGAGAAAGAAAGCGTCGAGTACATGGAATCCATCGAAACAGACGTTGCCTGGTTGGGATTCGAATGGGCTGGGAAGTTCCATGCCTCGGATTATTTCGAAACCCTGTACGACTACGCCGTGCAGTTGATCAAGATGGGCAGGGCGTATGTGGATGGTTCCAGCGCGGAACAAATGCGCGCCGACCGGGGTACTTTGACTGAACCCGGCAAAGAAAGTCCGGACAGAAATCGCAGTATCGAGGACAATTTGGATTTGTTTCAGCGCATGCGTGCCGGCGAGTTCGACGACGGCCATTACGTGCTGCGCGCCAAAATCGACATGGCGGCGCCGAACATCAACCTACGCGATCCGGTGATTTACCGGATCCGCCGCGCGCATCATCATCGAACCGGCGACGCCTGGTGTATCTATCCGATGTACGACTACACGCATTGTTTGTCGGATATGCTGGAGAGTATTACCCATTCGATTTGCACCTTGGAATTCGAAGACCATAGGCCGCTGTACGATTGGGTATTGGATACATTGGAAACCCCCTGCCATCCGCAACAAATCGAATTTGCCCGCTTGCAATTGGAGTACACCATCGTCAGCAAGCGCAAACTGCTGCAACTGGTTAACGAAAAGCACGTATCCGGCTGGGACGACCCGCGCATGCCGACGATATCCGGGTTGCGACGGGCCGGAGTACCGCCGGAAGCCATCCGCGATTTCTGCGAGCGTATCGGGGTGACCAAGAAAAACTCTTGGATAGAGATGACGGTGTTGGAAAACTGCATCCGTGAAGACTTGAACGAACGTGCACTACGGGCTATGGCGGTTTTGCGGCCGCTGCGGGTAATCATCACGAATTGGGATGAGGCAAAGTCCGAAACCTACCAAATGGCCAATCATCCGCAAAAGCCGGAAATGGGTAGTCGGGAAGTGCCGTTCGGGAAAGTGATTTTGATCGAACAGGACGATTTCATGGAAAATCCGCCCAAGGATTTCAAACGGTTGCAGCCCGGCGGCGAAGTGCGTCTACGCGGTTCCTACGTGATTAAATGCGACGAGGTGATCAAAGACGCGGACGGCAAGGTCGTGGAATTACGTTGCAGCTACGACCCGGCGACCCTGGGAAAGAATCCGGAAGGCCGTAAAGTGAAGGGCGTCATTCACTGGGTATCCGCACAACATGCGTTGCCGGCGGAAATTCGTCTTTACGACCGCTTGTTCAGCCACCCCAATCCGGATACCTTGGATAATTTCCTGGATGCGTTGAATCCCAACTCCTTGGAAATTTTGACGGAGTGTCGGGTGGAGGCCGGTTTGGCGGCGGCGCAAACCGATTGCCGCTATCAGTTCGAACGTACCGGCTATTTTTGTTTGGACAGTTTGGAAAGCGAGGCAGGCAAATTGGTATTTAATCGTACCGTTACCTTACGCGATAGTTGGGGTAAATAGAGGAGGCAGCATGCCTTTATCGCCGGCATTGGTCAAACACATCAGCGAAGAAACCGGTCGCAATCTGGCCAAACACAAAATTACCAGTGTCGGCGGCGGCGACATCAATGCCGCTTACCGTTTGCAGGCTGAAAACACCGACTGGTTCATCAAGTTCAATCGCGTCGATCTATTGTCCATGTTTGTGGCCGAAGCTGCGGGTTTGGCCGAATTGGCGGAATCCGGCGCCGTGCAAGTGCCGTCCGTGGTCGCGCATGGCGAATTCGGCACTCAAGCTTATTTGATCCTGGAATTTATCGAGCTGGATGCGTTAAGGTCCGGCGCCGGCAAACTCGGCGAACAATTGGCGCGCTTGCATGGCCTGCCGCAAATGTTTTTTGGCTGGCACATGCACAACACCATAGGTTCAACCCCGCAGTTCAATGCGCGCGACGACGATTGGGTGGGCTTTTGGCGCAAACAGCGCTTAGGCCGGCAACTGCAATTCGCGGCGAGCAATGGGTGTCCCAAGCAGTTGTTGGATAGCGGCGAAAAGTTGATGCAAAATTGTGCCGCATTGTTCAGCGGCTACCGGCCGCAGCCATCCTTGCTGCACGGCGATTTATGGGGCGGCAATGCCGCAAGGGATCAGCAGGGCAATCCGGTTATCTTCGATCCGGCCTGCTATTACGGCGACCGCGAAGCGGATATAGCGATGACGGAATTGTTCGGCGGTTTCGGCGCCGATTTCTATGCCGCCTATCAAGGCGGGTTTCCGTTGGATGCCGGTTACAAGGTTAGAAAAACCCTGTACAACCTGTACCACATTTTGAATCATTTCAATTTGTTCGGCGGAGGATATGCCGGCCAAGCCCACCGTATGATGGAACAACTGTTGGCTGAGATAGGCTAAACACCGTTTAGCAACGGTAGTATTCGCGGTACCAGGATACGAAGCGTTCGATACCGACTTGTATGCTGGTATTCGGTTTATACCCCACGTCGGTAACCAGTGCTTCGACGTCGGCGTAAGTATCCGGAACGTCGCCCGGTTGCAGCGGCAGCAAGTTTTTCTCGGCGGATTTGCCTAGAAAATGTTCCAAGGTTTCGATATAAGTCATCAATTCCACAGGACTCTGATTGCCGATGTTGTAGACTCGCCACGGCGCTTTACTGGTGCCGGGGTCGGGAGTAAGGCCGCTCCAGTCCGGATTGGCTTGGGCGTTGTGGTCCAAGGTGCGGATCACGCCTTCCACGATATCGTCGATATAAGTAAAGTCGCGGCGGTGTTTGCCGTAGTTGAACACGTCGATTTTCTCGCCGGCCAATATGGCTTTGGTAAACAGGAACAAGGCCATATCCGGACGTCCCCACGGGCCGTAGACGGTAAAAAACCGCAAGCCGGTAGTCGGTAACTGATATAGATTGCTGTAGGTGTGGGCCATCAGTTCGTTGGCCTTTTTCGAGGCGGCATACAGGCTCATCGGATGGTCGACCACGTCGTGTACCGAAAACGGCATGGATTCGTTGGCGCCGTACACCGAACTGCTGGACGCATAAACCAAGTGCTCGGTTCCGTAGTGCCGGCAGCCTTCCAGGATATTCATGAAACCGACGATGTTGCTGTCGATGTAGGCGTGCGGATTTTCCAGCGAATAGCGCACGCCGGCTTGGGCGGCTAAATTCACGACTTTTTGCGGCCGGTATTGTTTGAACAAATTCGCCATGCCGTCGCGGTCGGCAATATCCAAGCGCACGTCGGTGAATGCGTTAAAATCGGCGAGTCTGGCCAGCCGGTCTTTTTTTAAATTGACGTCGTAATAATCGTTCAAATTGTCGACGCCGATGATTTCGTCGCCGCGTTCCAGCAGGCGCAAAGCCAGATGATTGCCGATAAAACCGGCCGTGCCGGTAACCAGTATGCGCATGCCTTATAACCTCGCGTCCGTTTGGTGGGCCGGAAACAGATATTTCAAATCGTAGATGATGGCGTGCGGTTTGCCCAAGGCACGAATTTCGTCGATAGGGGTTTCCTTAAATTCCTGATGGGCGACGGCCAGCACGATAGCATCGTATTTGCCTTTGCTCGGCTGGCTGACCGGGCGGATGCCGTATTCTTCGAAGGTTTCGTCGCGGTTGACCCAGGGGTCGTAAACGTCGATGTTGACGCCGTAAGTTTTTAGTTCGGCGACGATGTCGACAATGCGGGTGTTGCGTATGTCCGGGCAATTTTCCTTGAAGGTCAAGCCCATGATCAACACCCTGGCGTCTTGAATTTGAATGCGCTTTTTCAGCATCAATTTGATTAACTGGGAGACTACGTATACCCCCATGCTGTCGTTGATGCGCCGGCCGGATAGGATGACCTCGGGGTTGTAGCCGATGGCCTGGGCTTTGTGGGTCAGATAGTAAGGATCGACGCCGATGCAATGGCCGCCGACCAAGCCGGGCCGGAACGGTAAAAAGTTCCACTTGGTGCCGGCGGCGATCAACACTTCCTCGGTGTCTATGCCGAGCTTGTTGAATATCAACGCCAGTTCGTTTATCAAGGCGATGTTGACGTCGCGTTGGGTGTTTTCGATGACTTTGGCCGCTTCCGCGACTTTGATACTGCTGGCTTTGTGGGTGCCGGCGCTGATGATGCTTTTATACAAGGCGTCGACTTTGTCGGCGATTTCCGGCGTGGAGCCGGAAGTGACTTTCAGAATATTGGTGACTCTATGCTGCTTGTCGCCGGGATTGATGCGTTCCGGACTGTATCCGACGAAAAAGTCTCGGTTAAAGCTTAAGCCGGATACCGCTTCCAGAATAGGCACGCAGATTTCTTCGGTGGCGCCGGGATACACGGTCGATTCGTAGACCACGATATCGCCTTTTTTGATGACTTTGCCCAGTAAGTCGCTGGCTTTTTGCAAAGGCGTCAAGTCCGGTTGTTTGTGTTCGTTGATCGGCGTGGGGACGGTAACGATGTAAATATTGCAGTCGGTTAGCGAAGCAACCTCGGCGCTGTAGCTGAGTTGAGTGGCTTGCGCCAGTTCTTCGGGGCTGACTTCCAAGGTGTGATCGTTGCCGGATTGCAGTTCCGCCACCCTATGCTTATTGATATCGAAGCCGACGGTAGGGTATCGGCGTCCGAATTCCACCGCTAGCGGCAAGCCGACATAACCTAAACCTATCATGCCGATCTTGATGTCTTTAAGCATATGCGTCACTCCTGTATTGATACGAGGTCACAATTCATTTTTTGGCGATGCATCCCCAAGCCGATATCCAGACCTGCGATTGATAGCTGTCGGCCGATTTCGGCAGAGCGCCGGTCAACACCATGGACAGCGTTTGGTTGATGATGCCAAAAAAATAACAATAGGCTAGCAAAGGATCGATCGCTCGGATTTCGCCGTCCCTGATGCCGTTCTGAATAATACGTTTTATTTTAGTAAAAGCCGGAGTATCCAGCAGAGGCATCGCGTCGGGCATGAAATCCTCGGCGTTGACGAACAACAGAAATTGCACGATTTCGGGGGCGTCGTCGGTCAGCCGGCACAACAAATCCACGATCTCGCGCAATTGCTCGGAGGCTTTGCGGTTTCTGCGCCGGATGTCGTCTATGGAAATACTCAAGCTGTCGAGAATGTTTTCCCGCAAGGTTTGCGCGATTGCCTGCTTGGTTTTGAAATAATGATAGACCGCATTGGTGGATCCCAGTCCGGCGGCATTTTTAAGGTCCGCGAGCGACGTATTGAAATAACCCTTTTGAGCGAACAGTTTGAGTGCCGCTTGCAGGACTTCGTCTTGGCTCGGAACGTTGTTAATAGTGTTTTCTAATTCTTGTTCCATGGTTGTTATGTACAGCTTTACCTGCTGTTCTTACCGGTGAGTAAGGTGCGTGCGCCTTACAAGTTGTTTAAATTGTTATTATTTATTGTCGATAAAGCGGCAACCAGGTAATTAACCATCGACCATAGGGTTAAGACGGCGGATAAGTATAACAGCCAATAGCCCATTTGATTGATCGGTAAACCCAGCAAATCGTCCCGGTAAAGCAATAAACTGATTGCCGTGATTTGCGCCGTGGTTTTCCATTTGCCCAGCTGCGAAACCTGGACTTTGGCGCGTTGGCCGATCTCAGCCATCCATTCCCTGAGCGAGGCGATAGTAATTTCCCTACCGATGATAACCGCCGCAGGAATAGCCAGATAGGGAGTCGCTTCCGCTTGTACGACCAGTACCAACACGAACGCCACCATCAACTTGTCGGCGACGGGGTCTAAAAACGCGCCGAATGCAGTTTCCAAATTTAGTTTGCGGGCCAGATAACCGTCCAGCCAATCGGTCAAGCCGGCTACCAGAAAAATGACGGTACAGGCGATACGACTGAATTCCCACGGTAAATAAAATACGATGGCCAATAGCGGGATCAGCGCAATCCGTAATAAGGTCAAATATGTCGGTAAATTAAATTTAACTACCATCTTGATGGTGAAACGTATCGTATATTCGTTGCGCCAGTTGTTTACTGATGCCGTCGATGCCGGCCAAAGCTTCGACGCTGGCATTGCTGACGCCTTGCAAACCGCCGAATTGCTTCAACAAACTTTGCCTTCTTTTCGGTCCCAGACCGGCAATCTCTTGTAATAGGGATTGCTGTTTGGCTTTGCCGCGCCGTTGTCTGTGGCCGGTAATCGCGAACCGGTGCGCTTCATCCCGAATGTGTTGAATTAACAGCAACGCGCTGGCGTTCGGCGTAACGTCGACCGGATGATCCCGCCCCGGCACGATGATTTTTTCCATGCCCGCTTTACGGTCCGGTCCTTTGGATACCCCGATTATCATAACATTGTTTATCTCTAATTCCGCCAGTGCCTTTTGCGCCGCGGCGACTTGTCCTTTGCCGCCGTCGATGAACAGAATGTCCGGGGCCGGGTGCTCGCCTTGCTGCTGGCGTTTGAAACGTCTAAACACGGCTTGGTGAATGGCGGCGTAATCGTCGCCGCCGGTAAGTCCTTCGATGTTGAAACGGCGGTAATCGGATTTGACCGGACCTTCGCGGTCGAACACGACGCAGGAGGCGACGGTTTGTTCGCCTTGGGTGTGGCTGATGTCAAAACACTCCAATCGTTTGGGTACTTCGGCGCACTTGAATTCTTGCTGCAGACTTAAAAAGCGGGCGTATAAACCTTGTTTATCGGCCAAGCGGGTTTGCAAGGCGTTGTCTGCGTTGGTCAAGGCCAGTTGCAACCATTTTTGCCGCTCGCCGCGCACGCTGTGGCTAATGGCGACCGGGTGCTTGGCTTGTTCGGTCAGTACCTGGGTCAACAGCGCGGTTTCCGGCAGCGGATGGCTGACGATCAACTCCTGAGGTAGCGCTTTGTCCAGGTAATATTGACCGATGAAAGCTTGCAAAACCGCGGCGGCTTCGTTGTCGTCGCCCATTTTGGGGAAAAACTGCCGATTGCCCAAATTTTGGCCGTTGCGTATGTAAAACACTTGTACGCAGGCCGAATCGGCTTTGGTCGCGCAAGCGATGATGTCCACGTCGCCTTTTTCGCCTTCGACCCGGTATTTCTCCAACACGCTACGCAAGCGTTGAATCTGATCCCGATAAGCCGCGGCTTGTTCGAATTCCAGTTTTGCCGCGGCCCGTTCCATTTTTTGTACCAATTGCTCTATGAGCTGTCCGCCTTGCCCCTCCAAAAACAAAATGGTGTCTTCGACGTCTTGCCGGTAGGCTTCCTTTGTGATCAAGTCGACGCAAGGCGCAGTGCAGCGTTCGATTTGATATTCCAGGCAGGGGCGCGAGCGGGCGCTGTAGTAAGAGTCTTCGCATTGGCGTACCGGGAAGATTTTTTGCAACAGTTTTAAGGTTTCCCTGACGGCTGCCGCGCTGGGGTAGGGGCCGAAATACCGGCCTTTGCGTTTCTTGGCGCCGCGGTGGTAGGCCAATTGCGGAAAATCGTGAAAAGTGGAGACATAGATATAAGGATAGGATTTATCGTCGCGCAAACTGATGTTGTAGCGCGGCTTGTGACGTTTGATCAGCTGGCTTTCCAGCAGCAGGGCCTCACCTTCAGTATGGGTGACCGTCACTTCTATGCCGGCTATCCGGGCAACCATGGCTTGCTGTTTCGGAGTCGTGGCTTGGTTGCGGAAATAGCTGGAAACCCGGTTTTTCAGATTTTTGGCTTTGCCGACGTAGATGATCTCGCCTTTCTGATCCAGCATTTTATAAACCCCCGGCCGTTGGGTCAGGGTTTGTAGAAACGCTTTCGGATCGAAATTCGTGGGAGGGCTGTTATCGATCACGGCAAGGGCGGCAACAAGGTTTTAACGGTGGCAAACACCTCGGCCAGCATAGCCATGCTCAGCCGTTTGGTTTGCACGTTGTAGCGGCTGCAATGGTAGGAGCTGACCAGGCGCTTGCCGTCCGGCAATTCGAACAGCCTATGATGACCGAAAACGGCGGCGCCGGCTTTCAAGCCGTAAGCCCTGAGTACCGCTTGGTGAGCGATATTGCCCAGGGCCAAAATCACCGCTCCGGCCGGCAGGGTTTGCAATTCGGCGGCTAAAAAGCCGTTGCAGCGCTTGATCTCTTCGCCGGTCGGTTTGTTTTGCGGCGGCAGACATTTGACCGCATTGGTGATGCGGCAATCCATCAAGTTCAAGCCGTCGCCCAAGGCAGTGGATTGCGCTTGGTTGCTGAAGCCGAAATCGTACAAGGCTTGATACAACAGGATCCCGGCGTAATCGCCGGTAAACGGCCGGCCGCTGGCGTTGGCGCCGTGCATGCCGGGCGCCAGCCCCACGATCAACAGCCGGGCGTCGCACGCTCCGAACGGCGCAACCGGTCGGGCGTGGTAGCTTGGATATTGGGATTTGACTTGGTCGAGAAAGTCGGCCAAACGCGGGCATTGCTTGCAGGCCGAATCGAAAGTGCTTGCTGCGTCCATTGACTGTTGACGATAGGTGGTAACGAGATTACGCGGGAAAGTACAGCGCTTCGCTGTCCGGCATCCAGGGCTGATAGAGGGACATGCTGGCTTGAAAGCGTGGCGAATCGACAAAGTTTTGTAACCACAGCCGTAATCGGCCGTAGGGCGAGCGGGCGAACCAGTCGTGGTCGACGGCGGCGAATTGGCGGATGAAGGGGGCGATGGCGGCGTCCGAAATGCCAAATCGTTCGCCGCTTAGATATGCGGCGTTTGCCAATAGATTTTCCAGTTTGGCGAGGAAGACTTCGCCGAGTTCGCGGTAATGTTGCGGCGGATGCTGCGGATAACGGTCGGCATATTTGTAACGGTCCAAATGGCGTTTGAATTCGCCGTCGTTTTCTCTAATGAGGTCGGCGTTGTCGGCTGAGGTCCAAGCGGTCAGCCAGCGTTCCGGGTCGTGCCGATCCAGCGCCCACAGCATGATGTCCAAGCTTTCGTCTATCACCCGGCCGTCGGCGAGGACCAGTACGGGGACCGTGCCTTTAGCCGATGCGGCAAGCAGGGCGGCCGGTTTGTTTCGTAGCGCCACTTCGCGTAACTGCACCCTGATTCCGGCACTGGCAAGCGCCAATCTGGCCCGCATCGCATAAGGGCAGCGGCGAAAGCTATAGAAAATCGGGCAGGTGCTGTGGAGTGCGGAGGACGGCATTGGCGTCAAGACCGGACGGCTCCTTGTGGAACCGTCCGCATACGGGTAGTCAGGCATAAACCGGAAAACGCGCGCACAAATCCGCGACTTTGGTGCGTACTGCGGCAATCACGCTGTCGTCGTCCAGGTGGTCCAACACGTCGCACATCAAGCCGGCGATTTCCCGGACCTCGGCCTCTTTGAAGCCGCGGGTCGTGGGTGCCGGGGTGCCGACTCGAATGCCGCTGGTTACGAAGGGGGATTGCGGATCGTTGGGCACGGCGTTTTTATTGACGGTGATGTGGGCGCGGCCCAGCGCGGCGTCGGCGGCTTTGCCGGTGATGCCTTTGGCGATCAGCGATACCAGCATCAGATGGTTGTCGGTGCCGCCGGATACCACGTCGTAGCCGCGCTGCATGAAAACTTCCGCCATTGCCCGGGCGTTGGCGACCACTTGTTGTTGATAGGCCTTGAATTCCGGGGTCATGGCTTCCTTAAATGCCACGGCTTTGGCGGCGATCACGTGCATTAGCGGGCCACCTTGAATGCCGGGGAAAATGTTGGAGTTGAGTTTTTTCTCCAACTCCGGGTTGCTTTTACACAAAATCAGCCCGCCGCGCGGGCCGCGCAAGGATTTATGGGTGGTGCTGGTTACCACGTCGGCGATCGGTACCGGGTTGGGATATAACCCGGCCGCGACCAAGCCGGCGACGTGAGCCATGTCGACCACGAAGTAAGCGCCGACCCGGTCGGCGATGTCGCGAAAGCGTTGCCAATCCCAAATGCGCGAATAGGCCGAGAAGCCGGCTACTATCATTTTCGGCTTGTGCTCCAAGGCCAAGGCTTCGACTTGCTCGTAGTCGATTTCGCCGCTCGCGGGATTCAGCCCGTACTGCACTGCGTTGTAAAGTTTGCCGGAAAAATTGGGCTTGGCGCCATGGGTCAAATGGCCGCCGTCCGCCAGGCTCAAGCCTAGGATGGTATCGCCCGGTTGCACCAGCGCCATGAATACCGCCATGTTGGCTTGCGAGCCGGAGTGCGCTTGCACGTTGGCGTAGTCGGCCCCGAACAAAGCCTTGGCGCGGTCTATTGCCAGCTGTTCGACAATGTCCACATATTCGCAGCCGCCGTAATAGCGTTTTTCCGGATAACCTTCCGCATATTTGTTGGTCAGCAAGGTGCCTTGCGCTTCCAGAACGCGCGGGCTGGCATAGTTTTCCGAGGCGATCAATTCGATGTGGTCTTCCTGGCGTTTGCGTTCCTGTTGTATCGCCGCGTATAAATCCGGGTCGAATTCTTCGATAGTCATGGCTGGGGTGAACATGCGCTGCTCCTTAGTGGGGATGGTATTCGGAAAAGAGGGATAACAATAAAATCTGGATATCGGCGACATTGGTGCCGGTTGCGCCGGTTTTCAACAGCGCGCCGGCGGCATCGAGCGCCGTGTAGGCGTCGTTGTTCCGTAAAGCGGCGCCAGGATCGATGCCGGCTGCGCGAATGCGGGGCAAGGTTTTTGCGTCGACTATGGCGCCAGCCGCGTCGGTTGGGCCGTCCCGGCCGTCGGTGCCGGCGCTTAAAAATACCCAGTCGCACGGCCAATCGTACGTTTCTGCGGCAATCGCAAACGCCAGCGCGAACTCCTGATTGCGCCCGCCGCGGCCGCGGCCGGTTACGGTTACCGTGGGTTCGCCGCCGGCTATCCAGGCCATAGGCAGCTTGAATCGGCCGAATTCCGCCTGGATCTGTCCGGCCCAGGCCGTAGCCAGTTCGCGGGCTTCGCCGGTAAGCTGTTTTTGGTATATGCGGGCGATAAAACCTGCGTGTCCGGCGGACCGAGCGGCGGCGGCTACGCTTAAGCTGTTACTGCCGACTAGGGTGTAGGAAGTCTGCGCCAGCCTCGGATCTCCCGGTTTCAGGGTTTCTTCGCATAAGCCCTGCGCGCCTTTGCGCAGGTGTTCGCACACCGACGGAGGCGTATTTGGGCGGATGCCGGTTTGATCGAGAATACTAATTGCATCGGCGTAACTAGTGGGATCGGCGACGCTGGGGCCGCTGGCTATCGCGCTGACTTCGTCGCCGATCACGTCGGACAGTATCAAGGCGTGCAAATCGGCAGGCGCGGCCAATTTGGTCATGCCGCCGCCTTTTAGCAGCGATAAGTGTTTGCGGACGCAATTGATCTGACCGATGTCGGCGCCGCTGTGCAGCAATAATTGCGTAGTCCCGATTTTATCGTTTAAATCGACGCCCGGCACCGGATACGGCAACAAGGCCGAACCGCCGCCCGAGATCAACAGCAACACCAATTCTCCGCTTTGAGCGGCTTGCAAGCGGGCGGCGACTTTTTCAGCGGCGGCCAAGCCGTTCCGGTCCGGCAACGGGTGGCCTGCAGCCATCAGCTCGAAGTCCGGCAACGGCGTAGCGTTTTCGTAAGTGGTTACCAGCAATCCGGGGTTAGCCTGCTTTTCGGCGGGGATGACGGCTTGCGCGGCGGCGGCCATTGCAACTGCGGCTTTGCCGAACGCGATCAGATGAATTTTGCGCCAAGCACCGCTACGCATGCTACCGTCCGCCAGCGCTAACGTCAGGCGATCCTGCGAGTAACTTAAGCTGCGCCGTACCGCTAGCCCCGGGTCGGCAGCGTTTACCCCGGCCTTGAAAAAGGCAAGGCTATACGCGTTCAAAGACCCTGCTGCTGCAGACATTGTGTGCCCTAGACCGACTTAAGCCATTTGCTTGGCGAGCGCGAAGATGATTTCCGCGTCCAAGACTTGCTTGTTACTTTCGAAAAGCTTGGCGATACAAGCTCGATGTAAGGCGAGTTTCAAGGTGCCGAAGCCGATGGCGCCCCAGACGATTTTGCCGTGGCGCGGTTCGCCTTTATCCATCACGTCGGTACCGCCTATGCCCACCGGCGGCGTTGCATTGGCGTCGGCCAATACTTCCAGGTTGGGATTGTCCCGCCAGTGCTCTTCTTTCAACAGTTCGACGCCGGCGGCTCCGGTGGCCAGGACGATGTTGGCGTGTTGAATCGCATGAGCGCGGGCGTCCAAGTCCGCGGCTTCGATCGGCGTAATGTTTACCCCAAAACGTTCTTGCATCGCGAAACAGGCTTTTTCCGCGTTAAAAATGTGTCGCGACGTGATGGCGACCTCTGCACCTTCCAAAGCCATCATGGCTGCAGCCCTTTGACCGACAGGGCCGGTGCCGGCCAAAACCACGGCACTTTTGCCTTTGAGGCTGGTGCTGGAGGCAATTTTGGCAACCGCCGCCGCGGCCGTGGTATTGCTGCCGTTGCTGTCCAACATGACCGACACTTGAAACCCAGGAAAAAAATGTTTCTGAACCGCCGCGAGCAAGTTTTGGCCGGCTTCCATATTGCTGCCGCCTATGAATATGGCGGTTTTTTTCTTGTCTTTCGGTGCGCGGGTAAAAATGCAGCCGTCGACCAAGGTTCCCACGTTATCGGGGGTGACGTTCCCGTGGCCGATCACGCGGTCGGCTCCGCCATCGTAGGCCACGACGGTATCGAAACTCGAAAAAAGCGGGTCGGTGTCGAATTGGAACAACAGTTTTTTCATCTAGTCTTCCTAAGCAAAAATCCACTATTTAGCGCTTCATTATACAGGATAAGGCCAGCTTCACTTCCCACAATCCATGCGGGCCAGCCCAAACGGAATGTGGTATCGTTGCCGGATAAGCGAGAGACGGAGCGGTATGTTGTCGTAGCGCCTGTCCAATAATTTCGACACCAAAGGTATCCGATGAAAACACCAGTTGATATTGCCGTTACCGGCGCTGCGGGCCAAATCAGTTATTCGTTGTTGTTCAGGCTCGCGGCGGGTGATTTGTTGGGACCGGAGCAACCGATCGTGTTGCGCTTGTTGGAAATTACCCCGGCGCTGCAAGCGCTGAAAGGGGTGGTGATGGAACTTACCGATTGTGCGTTTCCGCTGTTGCATAAGATTGTGGTGACCGACGATCCCAGAGTGGCGTTCGAAAACGTGGATTATGCCTTTCTTGTCGGCGCCAGACCGCGCACACAAGGTATGTTGCGTAGCGATTTGTTGTCGCAGAACGCGGAAATCTTTTTGGTGCAAGGCCGGGCTTTGAACGATGTGGCGAGCCGCAACGTCAAGGTTCTGGTCACCGGCAATCCCGCCAATACCAATGCATTTTTAGCGTATCAAAGCGCTCCCGATTTGGCGCCCGAATGTTTCGCCGCGATGACGATGCTGGATCACACCCGGGCAATTAGCCAGCTTGCGCAAAAATGCGGGGTACGCACGCTGGAGGTAAAAAACGTGATAGTTTGGGGCAATCATTCCTGTACGCAATATCCCGATTTGCATCACGCCAAAGTTAAAGGGCAGGATGCGTTGTCGCTGGTAGAGGCGTCTTGGTTTAAGGACGAATTCATGCCCACCGTACAGTTTCGCGGCACCGAAGTGATCAAGGTAAGAGGGCAATCCAGCGCGGCTTCCGCGGCCAACGCGGCCATTTTGCACATGGCTACCTGGATCAACGGTACCGATGCCGGCGATTGGGTGAGTATGGCCGTACCGTCGGACGGTAGTTACGGTATCGAATCCGGTTTGGTGTATTCGTTTCCGGTTGTGGTGAGGGACGGGCAATACAGCATCGTTAAAGGCTTGGATTTGAACGAATTCAGTTTGGACAAGCTGCGGGCGAATCAAGCCGAACTCATCGAGGAACGCCAGGCGGTGAAACATTTGTTGTAAGCGAGGAGGCTAAGCCGGCATGGCTGGGTATTGATATCCTCAGCCGGTTTCTACCTTTCCATCGGCTTTTTTTCGACAACGAACAAGCGGGGGGCGCTCGGGGTGGGATGCTGGGAAGCTAGCGTTCGGACCTGGTAGTCTTGCGCCGGTAAGCTGTAGAGGTAATGTTCGACGGCGTCGGTTTCCAAGGCTCCTTCCGGGTGTCCGGGGTAAGCCAGGATGCTGATTAAACCATGAGCCGAGGTCATCTCGGCGGCAACGGCTATGGCCTTAACGGTATTGGCCGTTTGCGTCGTGATTGTTTTGTCGCCGCCCGGCAAATAGCCCAAATTGAACATTGCTACTTTGATCTTGCCGTGACTGTCGGCAGGGATAGTCCGGCCCATTTGGCTGTGATCGACGTTGAATAGGGCCGTTCTCGCCGTCATGCCCTGTTGTGCCAACTTATCCGCGGTTTTGCGCAAAGCCCGGCTTTGAATGTCGAAACCGAAAACTCGGCCGCTATCGCCTACGCATCGGGCTAAAAACAGGGTATCGTGGCCGTTGCCCACCGTGGCGTCTATCGCACGATCGCCGGGACGCAAGATGGTTTCGATTAATTCATGCGCTGTGCGGGTCAATGAAACTCTGGTCATAGTAGCGACGGATATCGGCTTGTTTCGGCAACGCAACCCCCTCTTGCAAGTGCGCGGCAAAGCGCTCGGCGTACCAAGGAATGCTCAGGCTACCTTTGGCGCCGAAGCCGTTAAAAATATGTAAATTAGGATGATGCGGGTGGGTACCGATCAAGGGTTGCTTATCCAGCGTGGTCGGGCGGACGCCGGCTGCGTGTTGAACGACTTCAGCCCGCGCCAGGTCAGGGTAGACGGCTTGCAGGCGGGCAAGCAATTGCCGGCGCGTTTCAGGGTTGGGGCGTGTGTCGCTGAACTTGGGACTGAAGCTGGCGCCGACTTTGAACGTTTCCGGCCCGATGGGTAACAGCCAGTTACCGTAGTTGAGTATGCGGTTGGGCGTGTGCCGTTCGGAAACGCAAGTAATAATTTCGCCTTTGGCGGGTTGAAACGGTAATAAGCCGAACCAAGGATTTTTGCCGCCCCGGTAACCTTCGCAAAATACGATGTGGCGGGGCCGAACGTCACGCCAGGACAAACCGGCTTGCAGGGTAATTTCGGCGTAGTCCAGTCGAATTTGTCGATAGATTCCTCGTTCCATAAAATAATCGCGCAGGCTGTCCAGCAACAAGCCGGTATTTAGATAACCGGTTTGTTTTTGCACCACCACCCCTAAAGGCGCCTGGACGGGTTCGGGATAATCGCATTCCGTTTGCAAAAATTCTCGATAGCGGGGATCGAGCAGGCGGCGCTCGGCATATTGCCGTTCCCGCTCGGTTTGCAGGATGCGCAACATATTCAACGGAATAAAAAAAGTCCGGGCGAAATGAACGGCAAACTGTCGATAACAACGTTCGGCAAACGGTAACAGCGCGGCGATTTCCGGATTTAGATTCAAGCGTTGTCCGCTTACCGGATTGATTAAGCCGGCAGCTACCCGCGAGGCGTTAAATTCGCCGTCGTCTATCACAAGTA
This sequence comes from Methylomonas sp. HYX-M1, assembly GCF_040741385.1. Classification (NCBI taxonomy): domain Bacteria; kingdom Pseudomonadati; phylum Pseudomonadota; class Gammaproteobacteria; order Methylococcales; family Methylococcaceae; genus Methylomonas; species Methylomonas sp. HYX-M1. The sequence goes on along the minus strand of NZ_CP160405.1, from coordinate 3,103,701 downwards.
CGCTAAAATGCCGGCGAAGCGAATACCACGCCAACAGACTGCCGGCCAAGCCTTGTCCGACGATTAGAAGATCAACCGGCACGCAAATCTTTGGCGGCGAGCGCCTGGCCTTCAAAGCGGATGCCGGCCCAGCCGTCCCGCATGAAGGTTCGAATGTTTTGATGGTCGTTGCCGCCGGGGTTATTCAGCACGTCCTGCCGATAATAAGCGCCGAATAAGGTCAAGGTTTGGGTTTGATTAAAGTCGTGTAACAAAGCGAATGCAAAAATCTTGCAAGAGCCTTCGTTCGTGCCGGCCGGGTTATGGATGGGCTTGTCGATTCCGTTAGTAAAATCAACCGGTTGATAGTGATAGTGTTCGGCGATGATAGCCATGGTGTCTTGGAAATCTACATCGTTTCCGGTTTTTACCCGCTGAACAAAGTCATTTAGCATCATAGAGTTACTTAGTTTAGTTGTTGGATTATGTCAATCGCTGGCATATACTTGCACTCGGTGCGCGATTCGAGGATAGCCCGAATCCAGCCGTGTAAAACCTTGGATAGTAACGAAATCGAGTCGTTAAAGTTATTGTTACATTTCGAGCATACACTGTCGATTTAGCCGTGTTTACAGGAATCGAGTCGCGGTGCATTTTTCAACGTTATAGAAAGGAATGCGTTTTGAAACAGTTACTTAATCTTGTCTTTGCGTTTTTGCTAGTTAACTATTCCGCTTTCGCCGATTCTGAAACTCCCGCAACTCCCGCAACTACCGTTCCTACCGCTAACGACGTTCTGGTGCTGAAAGAACCGGCCGGTACGCCCAATTACTTGCTTTCTCCGGGAGATGCGTTGGAAATTACGGTCTGGAAGGAAGAGGGATTGCAGCAACAGCAATTTTTGATCGGCCCGGACGGAACGATAGATTTTCCGTTAGTCGGCAGTCTTAACGCCGCCGGCCGGACCATTAGCGACTTGAAGCAGCTGCTGAGCTTCAAGCTGGCCGATTATATCGCCGATCCGTCCGTCAGCGTTAAATTACTGAACAACCAAGGCAATGCGATTTTTGTGATCGGTAAAGTCAATAAACCCGGGCAAGTCTACGCGGCAAGACGGATAGACGTATTGCAGGCTTTAAGCATGGCGGGCGGGTTAACGGTATTCGCCGACGAAGATAACATCAGCGTACTGCGCCGGTCCGGCGATAAGGTTACCGTATTTCCGTTCGATTACGACGACGTGATCGACGGCGATCATCTGGAGCAAAACATACTGTTGGAGCCCGGAGATACGGTTACGGTGCCTTAGGACGAGGTGAGCTTGTTTTCCATGAAGATCAAAACGGAATTGACTCTGCCGGCCATGCTGATGGTATGCGCTAATTGTCAGGCAATCGATTGGCTATTCGATCCCTCGTTCGGTGTCAAGGAACGGTATACCGACAACCTGCGGATGCAGATCAAGCCTAACCGCGATAATTTTATTACTACGATTTCGCCTGGAATATTGCTGGGTTATATCGGCGAAAATCACGAATTGAAAACCAACTTTCATTGGAACGAAATTATTTATCACGACGAATCGGAATTGGATTTTTCCGAGAAAATTGCCGATTTTAATCACCAATTTACCGCAGAGCGTTTCAAGACCGGTTTGAGCGCTCGTTATGCCGAAGAGTCTTCGATCAATACTCAATTGGATTTGGACGGTAACGGTAATTTGCAAGTGCAAATTCCTAAAACCACCCAATCGATTAGTCCTAACTTAACCTACAGCTTAACCGAACGCGATTCGGTGCAACTGGCTTATTCGTATCTGGACGTTGCCTATCAACGCGATCCGCAAAAAAATGTAGGACAGTTCTATTCCGATTATACCAACGGCCAAGTATCGGCCATGCTGACGCATGGGGTTTCTTCGCGATTTTCGGTGAATTTTACCGGTAGTTTTGCCCGGTTTTCCACGAGCGGTGAGTATCCGCCGGTGGTCAGCAACGGCACGAGTATCGTTACGGCTTATAGTCAGGAGTCGGATACCTTCACCTACCAAGCGGGGTTGAAATACGCGTATGACGAACGGACGCTGTTTACGTTGTCCGGAGGTATCCGTAACACCGATAGTACCAGCGTCACTAGTCAGACGGTCCAATTTCTGGATTTTCCCGCATCCAGCACGGTAGCCGAGCAAACTTCCAGTGCCAGCGGTAACGTGTTTTCCGCAGGTATCAATCGCAAGTACGATTGGGGTAGTATCGACATTAATGCCGGCCAACAGTTGACTCCGGCCAGTACCGGCGGTCAAAGGGACACGACTTCCGTTTCTTTAAACGCGCGTTATCAATTTGATGAGCGTTGGAGTTCCGGGCTGGAAGCCAGTTATCTGCAATCGGACCGGACGCTCGCGCAAGCAGGAAATTTTTTCAGCAACAACCGTACTTATATGACTTTTACGCCGAATATTCGTTGGCGTTGGACTGAAGACATCGATTTACGCTTGTCCTATTCTTACCGGCAACAGGAATATTCGTCGGTCGGTCAAGCTGCAGTGGGAAATGACGTCTTTTTACAATTTTCGTATCAACCTCAAATTAATCGGCAGGTGAAATAGCGTGGAAACTCAAGTACTCGATGTTAAGGACTATCTGAAAATCGTCAAAAAACGCCGAAAATACCTAATCATTCCTACCGTTGTTCTCGTGCTGCTGAGCATCATTTTGGCGGTGGCCTTGCCGTCGGTTTACCGCTCTACCGCGACTATTTTGATCGAGGAACAGGAAATTCCCTCCGATTTGGTCAAATCCACCGTCACTACCTTTGCCGATCAAAGGATACAGGTGATTAGCCAGCGCATTATGTCCAGGGCCAATTTGACCGACATCATCAAAAAATACGATCTCTACGCCGACGACAGGCAGACCAAGACCGAAGAAGTGATACTCGAAAAAATGCGGGAAAGCATTAGTGTGGAAAATATCAGCGCGGACGTGATAGACCCGCGCAGAGGCGTTCCGACTAAAGCGACCATCGCTTTTATTTTGTCGTTCGACGATAAATCGCCCAATTTAGCGCAAAAAGTGGCGAATGAATTGACTTCGCTGTTCTTGAAAGAAAACATCAAGTCCAGAACCGAGTCGGCCGAAAATGCCGCGTTGTTTTTGAGCGAAGAAGCGCGGCGGTTGAAAGCCAAAATTCAACAGCTGCAAGCCGATCTGGCCGGATTCAAGGAAAAGCATTTGCGCCAACTGCCCGAGGTCAATCAACTCAACATGCAGGAGCTGACTGCCTTAAACAATCAACTGTTGAGTTTGGATAGTCAGGAGCGTTCGGCGCAGGAGCGGCGCTTCTACCTGGAAGGCCAATTAGCGCAGATCGACCCGAACGCGATGTCGGTCAATGCCGCCGGCAGCCGGGTTTTCGGGATGCGGGATCGATTGAAGGAGTTGCAGTCTCAATACCCTTCGATGGTGGCCCGATATTCGGACAGCCACCCGGACGTGGTGAAGACTAAACGGGAAATCGAATCCTTACAAAAAGAAATCGGTTCCAACCTGGACGCCAATAAAATCAATGCCGAAGTCATCGATAAAAAGGCGCAATTGGCGCAGATGTTGAAGCAATACTCCGAAAAACATCCGGATATACAAAAATTGCAAAAAGAGATCAATGCTTTGCAACAGACTTTAGTTGATAGTAAACCCAGCGAGTATGCTGCGGTTGATTTGGAACCGGATAACCCTGCCTACATTACCCTTAAAGCGCAATTGGAAGGCGTCAACACGGATATTAAATCCTTGGGCTTTACCCGCGAAGAGGTGAAAAAGAAGATCAACGAATTACGCAATAATCTGATGCAAGGCCCATTGGTCGAAAAAGACTATATGGACATGGTGCAGGAGTTGAACAACACCAATCAAAGGTATCAAGAAGTCAGTGCCAGGGAGATGGAAGCCCAAATTTCCCAGCAGTTGGAGCTGGAAAAGAAAGGCGAGCGTTTCACCCTGATCGATCCGCCGCAAGAGCCTTTGCAGCCGGTTAGTCCGAATCGCCTGGCGATTTTGTTGCTGGGCGTGATACTTTCCGTGGCTTGTGGGATAGGTTCGGTGATGTTGGTGGAGGTCGTGGATTCCAGTATCCACAGCGAGAAAAACATTCTGATGATTATGGGGACTGCGCCTTTAGCGACTATTCCGTACTTGGAAAGTAGTGCGGAGCGCGAGCAATATCGCAAACGTCAGCAACTAATATTGATAGGAGCCGGTGTTTCGGCATTGATTGCCGCTTTGCTATTTCATTTTCTGTTCATGCCGTTGGACGTGTTTTGGTACAAACTGCTACGGGTAGCCGGCTTATAAAGCGACGAGATTAATTATGAGTTCCTTAGAAAAATTTGCGGAAAAATCCACTGCACCAATCATGCCGACAAGTCCGTCGACGCAAGACGGATTGAGCGTGGCCTATAAACAAACTCGCGTGCAGACGTCTGAGCACGCATTGTTAAAAGAGAATCGGATCATTTCCGCTTTCCCGCCGGGCAAATGGCTGGAATCGTTTCGAATGTTGCGTACCCGTTGCTTGCAAAGCATGGATGCTATGGAATGGAAAACACTGGCTATTACCAGTACCCATAGCACCAGCGGCAACACCCTGACTGCGGTCAATTTGGCCATTAGTATTGCGATGGAGCTGGATAGAACGGCGTTGTTGGTCGACGCGAATTTCGTCGATCCGGGTGTCGGCAAGTTATTCGGCTTATCCGCTCAAACCGGCTTGGGCGATTATTTGCTGCACGATAAGGAATTGAGCGAAATCTTGATCAATCCGGGCATCGAGCGTTTGGTAGTGCTACCGGCCGGTAAGCCTTTGTTTAATTCCACAGAAATGCTGCATTCGCCGAAAATGGTGCGCTTGGTGGAGGAGCTGAAAAGCCGTTATCCGTCGCGCACCATCATTTTCGACATGCCGCCGCTGTTGTCTCACGACGATACCTTGGGATTCGCCCCTTACGTCGATTGCGTACTGTTGGTGGTCGAAGAGGGTAAAACTAAAACCGAGGAGCTAAAACACGCCGCCGGTTTGCTGAAAGATTGCAATATTCTCGGCACCGTATTCAACAAAGCGACCGATAAGAAAATTCCGTTCGAATAAAACCGGGTTTTGCCTGACCCGGCTTAATCAACTTTGACCAAGCCGCCGGTGCGAACCCGCTCCGGCGGCTTATGGCGTATCCGCCGGATGGGGGCATTCCGGTTATCCTTACTGACCTTGAGCCAATTTATCCAGCATTTGCTTGGCTTGCTCTTTGCCTTCGAAGTTGCCTTTAGCTTCCGTGGCTTTCTCGAAATACGTTTTGGCCTCGGTAACGGCATTTTCCTTAACGTAAACCATGCCCATGTGATAGTTGGTAATCGGTAGGTTAGGTTCCAATTCCAGCGATTTACGCAAATGCGCTTTCGCTTCTTCGAGTTTGCCTTGTTGATAAGCTATCCAGCCCACGGTATCCAAAAAGCTGGCGTTGTTGGATTTGGCCAATGGTTCGGCTAACCCTGCAGCGCGTTGCAGATTTTCCGGCGTATTGGCGTAGTCGGAAAGGTAACTGGCCAGATTGTTTACCGCGACTGCCGAATTGGGATGTTTTTGATAGGAGGCTTCGTATAAGGCCAATACTTTGTCGTGTTCCCCGGCCCCGTGATACAGTCTGGCCAGATCTTCCACCAATTCCAAGGCACCGTTGGTTTTTTCTATGCCTTGCTCATAGGCTTTGATGGCGTCGGTTTTATTCTTTTGCATTAACGCAACCAACGCTAAATTCCGATAAGGGCTGAACCAGTCGGACTTTAGGTCGCGGGCTTTTACAAATGCGGCTTTGGCATCGGCAAGCTTTTGATCCGCTAAATAGACGCCGCCCAACAGGTTATAGGCAATGAAGTGATTCGGATAGGCTTTAATGACCTGCTGCAATTCCGCTACGGCTTTCGCCGCCTGTTTTTGCGCCAAATACGTTTTGGTCAACTCCGTTAGGGGTTCTATGGCATCCGGTTTTTGACTCAACGCCTGTTTGAATTTGTCAATGGCATTGTCCAATTTGCCTTCGGCTTGATAGGCGAGGGCCGACATGTAGTTGCCGGTAGCTTCGTTCGGGAAGGCTTCCACGATCCGCGCGGCCGCCGATTGAGCGTTACTCCATTGTTTTTTGGCTACTTCCAGTTTGAACAGCGTTTCCAGGCCTTTCTTGCTGTCCGGTTTGACTTTCAACAACGCTTCCAGTTGTTGTCTGGCTTGCTCTTCCTTGCCGGCTTTCATGTGCAAATTGACTAAATCCAGCCTGGCTATTTCGTCTCCCGGGGCCAGGGAAACCACTTTTTCCATTTGCTCTTTGGCCAGCTCCGGTTCTTCGTTACGCAAGTGCGCGGCTGCCAATAGCTTTAACACGTTGAGATTGTTGGGCTGGTCAACCAACACCGAACGGAAATCGGCGATGGCTTCCGGGGTTTTGTTTTCGGCTAACGCGAATTGCCCGCGTAAGGTTAAACCTTCCGCATCTCTTGGATTGGCGTCTAAAACCTCTTTAACCAGGGCTTTGGCCTCGTCGCCGCGTTTGGTCAACATATATAAGGACGCGATTTTATTGCGAGCGCTGATGCCGTTCGGCCCCAGCTTGTCTTGCTCGACGATTTCTTTCAGCGTTTGTTCGGCTTTTTCTGCGTCTTTACCGGTCAAATACAGCGAAGCCAGCTTGAATTTCAAGCTATAGGCGTCGGGTTTGGCGGCAATCATCGGTAGCAGTTCGGAAATTGCAACTTCCGCCCCACGCTTTTCCACCAAAAAGTCTAATAAATTGTTCCGGGCGTTTTCGTTTTCCGGTAATTTTTGCACTGCTTCTCTTAAGCTGGCTTCGGCGGCATCCAATTGATTGGTGCGGACTTGAAACAGCGCCAAATTTTTGTAATGTTGCACCTCGTTGGGTTGAAGCAGCAAAATCTGTTTTAATTGTTCCTCAGCTTCCGGATTACGCTGATTTTTTGCATAAATATTGACCAGCATCGAACGGAGCGGAATGTTGTCGGCGTGTTTTTCCACGGCTTGCTGCATTAGGTCTATAGCCTGCTGGTCCGAGCCGGATTTCAACAACACCGAGGTTTTCATCAACAATGCCGAGACGTCGTCCGGGCTGAGTTGCAAGGCTTTGTCGATTGTTGCGGCAGAATTGCCCGTTTCGTTTTTTGCCAATTGAATGCCGGCCTTTAACACCAAAGCTTCCACGTTGTCAGGCGCTTTGCTCAAGGCTTCGTCGGTCATTTTCTCGGCGTCCGGCAATGCCCGGTTCAGCAACAGTAATTGTCCAACCCGAATCCGCGCCATCACGTGATTTTCGTCGTTTTGCACAATGGTGTTGTACTCGCGGAAGGCGTTTTCGATTTTGCCTTGTTTGCTCAAGGTTTCCGCCATTTGGAAATGGCCTTCCCAATTTTTCGGATCGATTTGCAGCACGTTCTTGAAAGCCAATTGGGCTTTCTCGTAATCGCCGGCTTGGAATAGCTGTCTGCCTTCCTCCATGTACTTCGCTTTGCGCTCTTCGGCGCCGTTACAGGCTACTATACCCACGCTTAATACGGCGATTCCTAAATTTCTGAAAACGGATTTTTTATCATTCATGTACATCGTGATTCCATTTGCTGGGGGTTAGGTGAGAAACGTCCTGAAATATTCCTGATTTAAAGCATGAATCGAATTCAAACTACTCGCTTAAATACTCTTGTCGGTTAAATCGGCTTGTAAGCAACGAATCGCCCGCGTGGCTTCAACGATTGTCCCATTAACGGTTGCCGCTTTATTTGATCGAACGCGCTTTATAGAAGAAACGCAGGTCGCGAGTCAAAAGCATCGTTCGATAGAGCGGTTAGGTGACAAGGAAAAAAGCTGAAATGCCGAGGTGCGAATGTCTGTAAAACTTTGAGTGCTCGCATCCATACGTTATCTGTAGTTCGGGATTGTAACGTAATAATGATGAGGAAAAGTTTACATTATCCCGCGCGAACTTCGCGCCTCTGCGTCAAGTTGTCGCAGAGGCGGCTTAACAAAGCAACGGGTATTCCGGTGGGATAGTCAAACCCGGTTTAAGGTAGATTTGAATCCGACGGCTCAGTCGCGTTTCATCCGTTCTATAATGCTGAAGTGTCTGGAATTTCGTAAGCGCTCCAAGCACGGGGCCTTGCAGCCCCGGCGTAAATCTTGTTTGCTTGGCGTAATTTGCGATGCCCGCACTCCTACGTTCTGATTCGTGCCGATTCGGAATTGGCCGGAGCTTGCTTGCCCGGCCGACGGGGTCTGAGAGTCAAGGAATCGGACTTAACCGGGATAGATTGAATCGCCGTCTATTCCTTTTGATGTTCTCGCATCCTGCGGACCGCGTATTTCCCAATTTCCGGGGAATACTGTCTTACGGTTTTCTCTGCCTTGCGCCATAGGGAAACCGGGGGGGATTCGTCCCCTTCTTTGGGGAAGGGGATTGTTTCACTTTAATCTTAAAAACAAGCGTTACCACGCGGTCTAGTGAACAAGGTCACCAGCTTACGCGAATCGGCAATATTCACTTTGCCATCGCCGTTTAAATCGTAAGTTAATGGTTTGTTTCCGGTACCGTTGATAACTGCCAATAAAGTTATTAAGTCGGCTTGATCGACGCAGCTATCGCCATTGAAATCGCCTATAGCGGGCGAAAAAACGAAGTTTAACTTCCAGGAAAGAATGTCATGGCGATTAAATCCACCTCCGGTTCCTGCAGTAAAGCCGAAATAGACTTTATTTCCCAGGCTGGACGACAAATCGACAGTAGTTGAAATGATTGGAGCGGCAGGTTTAACTTCGCTTGCGGCCATAAACACTTCAAGGTGCTTGCTTACTCCAACGTAATCGAGCCACACATAACGGATGGAGCCGTCGTTAAGCGATAAAGCGGGCGTGTCATAAGCAAGATGATTGAATATCTCGCCGTTGTTGATTAGAGCAATGTGGTTGCCGTCCGGATCGGGCGAAAAATGAAGTGGAAAGGCATTCCGGTGCGTATCAAACTCTATGGCGATGCTTGGCGCTATCGGATTGACGGGATTATCTCCGGTTTCGTTAATTCCGAAACCTAAGCCTTCCCCGCTATTTCCCACGGCGGTAGGTCCGCGCGGGTCATTGTGCATGACAAAGGCTAAGCCATCCGATCCCAGAGGACCGTCGGAATATATGCCGCCGATTTGAAATGAAAACCGGGTGTGTATGACTGAAGTCGGAGTCAGGGCAAAGACCGTAGGCAAGAACGCGCTACCTGCTTTGGACGGCTCATCGCTGGTCAAGCGGATAAAGGGTAAATCCTTGTTTGCGTCGCCATTGACTTGAACCTTGTCAAGATCGGTCAAGACTCCGGCTTCGTAAGCGCCAATATCGCATTTGACTTCGTGGTCCCCGTCACCATCTTGCGGGCGAATTGCCCCTCTCTGATCTCTGGAAGGACAGCCGTTGTTGTCGCCTGCATCGATTGCGGGACTGCCATCCAATAACGCGTGAGTAAACGTAGGCCCCATGTTATCTTGTAGCAGCCCCAATTTGGCATCCTGGTTTGCAATATCGCCCGGCTGATTTAGGTCACAAGTTCCATCACTATCCAAATTATAGCCATTGGATATGATCGGTGCGCTACAGTTGCCGGTTGAACCGGTATCGCTTGTGTTGTTTGAAATAATCGTGTTTTTAACTTGAACGCCCTCATCTCTGTTTGCAATCCCGCCTCCAGGTAGGGGGAACGGCGATGAATCATCATTATTGCAATCTATACATTGATTTTGAGCAATAGTGCCATTATTAATTAACACCGTATTTAAGTTTGCAATCCCGCCACCACTGCCGCCCGAAGCGATATTCTTGCTGACAGTAGTATTTAGCATAGTTAAATTTCCATCGTTAAAGATACCGCCACCGTGTGAGGCAAAATTATCTGTAACTGTGGAGTTATTTAGTATAAGCTTTCCGTCGTTATAGATGCCTCCACCTTTATCCTGATCATTTCTTGAAATCGTTGCATCTATAATTGTCATGGAACCGTCGTTGTATATTCCTCCTCCATATCCTGGATTAAATCGTATTGATGGATTATAATTGTCCAATATCAAGACTTTTATTAAAGTCGCATCAGTATTTTTATTGAATATCGCGCCGCCGGCGCAATCTCCATCGTCCAGTGTGTTGCTTTCAAACTTGGTGTTGCTAATTATCATTTTGCCACTCGCTGAGTAAATTCCTCCCCCGCAAGTTGCAGTATTATTTGAGAAAATGCTGTCATTGATAGTTAATTTATTTTCGTTGTAAATGCCGCCACCGTTATCATCATTGCTATTGTCGGAGATTAAAATATTTGAAAGTGTCAATTGGCCTTTGTTATTAATTGCTGCTCCTGAATGCCCCATAAATCCGGTTAATTTAACATCTCTGATTGTCAAATTTCCTGATTCTGCGATATTAATCGCTCTAAGATTTTGAAGATTTGTTGTAATTGTTGTGACGTCCGTTCCTGCGCCTTGAATTGTTATATTGCTAGTGATTTCAGGTAAGCCTATCTCTTCACCTGAGTCCGTTTTTATGGAATCTGAAATTAGGTAGTTACCTTTCTGAATAGTTATTAGGCAAACATTACTTGTATTGGCGCTATTAATTGCCTGAATTAAATCGTTAACAGTATTTACCGTACTAACCGGGCAATTATCGGCAGGTGCTGGTGGTATTGTTGCTAATAGACAGAATCCAATTGTATACTTAATATACCATATATCAATTAAAATCGAATTTCTGATGCGCCGGCTATCTTTTGTAAAAAAAAACATGCTTATAATTTTTTTCAATAATTAAAATAAGGCCAATAATTATCAATAGTGTAGTTGTCGGTTCGTCTACCGACACGGCGGTGCTTGGATTACTGAAGTTTGTAATTTCCTTTCCGAAAGGATCGCTTAATATTACATTGGCAGTCGAAAATATGCTTGTTGTGCCGGAAAATTTAGCGTCGAACGGCATATAGAAGGCCAAGTTTGCCAACGTAAAACTATTGCCTTGTAAATCTTCCAAATAAGGGCCTGTGCATAGAATACAGTTACTGGTACTATCTTCCAGTAAAGACAGTTCATATAAGCTTAATATTCCGGAGCCGGGAGATGAGTCTCCAATCAATGCTTCGCCCAAGCCTACATCACCTAATCCGCTGCCGAATGACGAAAGTCCCGGCAAGAACTGAAAAATATCGCTATCAAAGTGCACATCCATGCTAAATGCAGCAAGTAAAGTATTTGTTCCCCCCGACTGCAAACCAGATACATTAATAGTGATAAAAATATTTTCTCCCAGGTGGACTTTTTGAGGATGTGGATCCAGCGAAATTATAGGTGCAGTTAACGCCGGCTCGGAAAACAATACTGCAATTACATACAATGAATTGAGTAGAATTTTTTTCATTCCGGCCTCCAAAAAAAATATATTAAAACCTAAAGGTTTATACGTGGCTGTTTAAGGGGTTTTAAATATCACAAAATTAATTAGAAATGCGCTATATTTTCTGAATTAACTTGATTGAGTTATATTTAATAATTGCATCTTACAAATTAGTTACATAAAGCGCTTTTCACCTATATAATGAAGTATTGCTAATGCCTTTAATGTATCGATGTGTTTTTACGGTTCCGTCATCTTTGTTTCTCGAGTTATATGTCGCGGGTAAAACAATACCTAATTGATCCCGGCGCGATATGGAAAAATAAGAGGTAACAGTGGCCTATACTCTGTACACCTTTTAGAGCCGATTGCGATTAGGCTAGCAATCCAGGAGGTGAGGGAAGGGCACAGAAGGATTTCCTCAGTGCTGCGGTGCGCAAGATTTCCATCGAGTTGGAAGCGAATCGATTTTTAAGTCGTTCCGAATAAACAATGTTGTACAACCCTAGAAATCGGGTTCAGCATCAGGTGTATTCATTAAAGTCGATAAAATCCTGAGAATAAATAAGTGCGAGCACCTATAAAATAGAGTTATCCCCCCTTGACTTCCGGTATTCTCCGATGACTGAAAAATTGGTAAGTTATAAATGCCGTTTTATATTCATAGGTGTTAACACCTATTTACAGCAATTTTTACGATTGGTACTTTGTTAAGGATGGCTGAGCTTACGATTAAAACCTTGTCTAAGATATTTATTGTTGATGACGACCCTTCACTACGTAAAGCTTTGGCACTAGTTCTTGAACAGGAAGGCATGTCGGTTCTCGCCTTCAACAGTGCGGAAGACTTTTTGGCGTCAAGCATGCCGAAATGCCATAGTTGCGCGATTGTGGACATGCATTTACCCGGAATGAGCGGTTTGGAACTACAGGAAGTGCTGGTTAAAATGCACATCGCCTTACCGGTCATCATTCTTACCGGATACGGAGAGATCCCGGCCAGCGTCAAGGCAATAAAATTGGGTGCTGAAGATTATCTAGTCAAGCCGGTAACCCGGGAAAAGCTCGTCACCGCCGTACAGTCGGCGTTGGCAAAATGCGAGCAGATGCATACCACTACCGAACGTCGACAGCAGGCTGAACAGCGGTTACGGTATTTGACCAAGCGCGAGCGGGAAGTCATGCTGCTGGCGACACGAGGTTCCAGCGATAAAGAAATTGCCCGGCACTTGAATATCAGCCACCGTACCGTGGAAAAACACAAAAGCAGCCTGATGCACAAGACCGGCTCGACAAAATTGCTGGATTTGATCACACTCGCTTCGGAATGCGGTCTGATTTTCGGCGACGGGCTGGAGTCGTAACCGCATGTGCTTTTCTTCGTCCCCCAAGGGGTAACGTCAGGAGGCCGGTGTTACGCATGACACAGCCTATTTCACAGCTAACCCCATTCCAAAATTTTCTCGATGCGTTGCCGGATGCGACGCTATTGATCGACGAACATCATAAAGTTCTATTCGCAAATATCGAAGTTGAAACCGTTTTCGGTTACAGCCCGGCCGAACTGCAAACGCTGGATATCGACAGGTTGTTACCGGAACGCTTTCGCGACGTGCACCGGCTCAAGCGGCAAAATTACTTGGCCGAACCGACGGTCAGGCGGATGGGCAGCGGCCTAACGCTGTGGGCACTGCATAAAGACGGTCGCGAATTTCCGGTTGAAATCGGCCTGAGTCCGGTGCAAGTCGATCAGAAAACGATGATTCTCTGCTCGATCCGGGATATCAGTCATTTGAAGAAGGCCGAACAAGCGTTGATCAACGACGAGCGCTTCAAGCTATTTATGCAACATGCGCCATCGGCTATCGCCATGTTCGACCGCGACATGCGCTATATGACGGTCAGCCGGCGTTTTTTGATGGATTACGGGCTGGAAGACTGCGACATCATTGGCTTAAGTTGTTACGAGGTGTTTCCGGAAATCTCCGAACGCTGGCGCGACATCCACCGCCGCTGTCTGACCGGCGAAATCCTGCGCGCGGACGAAGACAGTATTGTTCGCGCCGACGGAAGGACGGATTGGATAAAATGGGAAATGTGCCCGTGGTATGCCAACGATGGCAGTATCGGCGGAGCGATTTTATTCTCCGAAGTCATTTCGGCGCGCATGGAAGTCGAAAATAAACTGCGCAATAGCGAGGACCATCTTCGTAAATTTTTCGATAACTCCGTCATCGGTATCGCCATCACTAATTTGGCCGGGAATTTTCAGTACTGCAATAGGGCGTACTGTGCGATAACCGGCTATTCGTTACAGGAACTGCAACGCCTTGAGTTCCAGAGTTTGATTCATCCCGACGACTTCGAAGCCAATCTGGCCAAGGTCCGGCAACTGATAGAAGGCGAAATCGCTTCGTTCGTCGTCGAAAACCGTTATATCAACAAGGCCGGGCACACGGTCTGGGTGCGAAAATTCGGCTCCACCTTACCTGGGGATACGATGTACCTAATGGTAATCGTCATCGACATCACTCAGCTCAAACGGATCGAGTTGGACTTGCAACAGAGCTACCGGAAATTGGCGATCAGTGAAAGCCTGTTCCGCAGCCTGATCGAATCCATGCCGCAGATGGCGTGGATTTCGGATAGCGATGGCGTAATCCGATATGCCAATGCGCAATGGCAGGCTTATCTGGGCAGTTCGGCTGCTCCGGAGTCGAACAGAGAATGGTTTGCGCCTATTCACCCCAGCGAACACCAACGTGTGATGCAGACCTGGCAGCATGCCATTCGCCAGCAAGGTTCTTTTAGCGTCGAATGCCGACTGCTCAACAGCGAAAATCACTACCGCTGGTGGCAAATTCGCGGCGTCATGCTCAATCGAGACCCGGACGATGCCGGTGAATGGCTGGGTATTTGTACCGATATTCACGATCTGAAACGGGACGAAGAAGCATTGGAACTCCTCAATGCCGCTTGTTTTCGACTTTGGCAAACCCATAATCTGGAAGATGGACTCCAGGAAATGCTGACGGCGACTATGAGCATGTTGCAGACCGACCTGGGCAATATCCAATTGGTGAGCGGCGAGGGCAATTTAAGGATCGTTGCCCAGCAGGGCTTTGGTCAGGATTTCCTGGACTGTTTTCACAGGGTTTCGGCGGTGGAGCCGACGGTTTGCGGGCTGGCATTACGTACCGGTCACCGGCAGATGATCGTAGACGTTGAACAGGATCCGCTTTTTGCGCCGTTTCGGGACGTCGCTCGGCAAGCCGGCTTTCGGGCAGTGCAAAGCACCCCGATACTGTCCCCCGACGGTCAGCCAATCGGCGAGATCTCCACCCATTTCAGAACGCCGCGGGTTTTGGACGCGTTCGAAACCAACATGCTGGACATCTATGCACAACAGGCGGCCAATTTTATCAAGCGCTGTCAGGTCGAAACCCGACTGCGCCGGAGCGAGGAGCATTTTCGTAGCGTTTTCGACAATGCCCTGGTAGGAATCTCCGTGAGAGACCGGAGCGGAAATCTGCTGGATTGCAACGCCGCTTACTGCAATTTAGTGGGATACAGTCGCGAAGAACTCAAATGGATGCCGCTGGATAAAGTCGTCTATCCCGCCGACATCGAGGCATACCGGCATAACCTACAGCAATTGAGAGCGAGCAAAGTGCCGTTTTTCCAAATCGAAGCCCGCTATGTATGTAAATCCGGCGCCGAGCATTGGGTTAACCAATACGTATCGATACTGCACAAACAAAACGGCGAGCAAGAGACTGTACTGACGGTTGTCTCGGATATTACCCAACTGAAACTCAGTCAAGCCGAATTGCGTGACAGTCAAAAACATCTCGAGTCCGCTGTGAAAACCCGGACACAGGAACTTGACGAGGCACGGATTGCCGCTGAAAAAACCAATGCCTTCAAGAGCCGGTTTTTGAATGCCGCCAGCCACGATTTGCGTCAACCGCTACAATCGGCCGGTTTGTACCTCTCTGTATTGGCCAAGCTTTTGGAGTCAACGGATTGTAAGCATATTTGCGACGACCTGCGCGAATCGCTGACTATGATGGGAAACATTCTGGATGCGTTGCTCGACATCTCGCGATTGGAAAACGGCACTATCGTGCCCAGCAAGCGGGATGTCTTGCTGGGCGATCTATTCGATCATATGGCTGCCAGCACCATTCCGCTGGCGCTCGCCAAAGGTTTGGATCTTGAATATCAACAAAACAATTGTGTCGTACATACCGATCCGGCATTGCTCGAACGCATCATCGGCAATTTTGTAGCTAACGCTATCAAGTATACCGAGCGAGGACAGATAACCGTTTCCTGCTCCTGCGACGAAAACGTTGCACGCGTTGCTGTGGAAGATACCGGAATAGGGATGCTCCACGGTGAATTGCTACATATTTTCGAACCTTACTACCAAATCAACACCAACGAGCCAAATGGTGATAAAGGTTTAGGCTTGGGTTTAGCGATCGTCAAATATATCGCAGACATCCTCGGTCTACCATTGGCCGTAGAATCGATGCCCGGCAAAGGCTCGGTGTTTTCGGTCACGGTGCCGTTGGGCATGGCCCCACGGCAGTTGGCTACAAATAAACCGATAGAGCCGGCAATTAAAAAAAATTACTCTGCGAAAGTACTGTTTATCGATGACGATCCGGCCATCTGCAAAGCGGTAAAAATGCTGTTCGATGCCCACGGAATCGGCGGCTATTTCTGTCAGAGCGGCGAGTCTGCCCTAGTTGCTATAGCAGACGGACTAAGGCCCAACATTATTGTTAGTGACTATCAATTGCCCGGTTTGGATGGCATTGAGACCGTCAACCGCATCCGCGCGGCAGTCGGCGCAAACGTGTACGCGTTAGTCATTACCGGCAATACTGCATTAACGAAAGGACAAGGGTTCTGCAAATCGCTTACGAACTGTAAAGTTTTCTATAAACCATTGAATCCTGAAAAGTTGTTGCACTTGATCGAATCGCATCTGTCCAATGGCTTGCATTGATACGCCTTGAATCTCAGCGCCTTTTTACAAATGCCCTGTGCAAGTCAAATTAACCGAAGCTCGTCCCGTCAATACTTACATTTACGTGTTTTTACTTAGCAGGGTGTTGAAATTTGCCTATATGCCTTCGGCTTCAAAACCATTTTTTGGTTTGGATGAGCCTCTGGAAGCCCGATCAGGCCTCAAAAACCGGTTTTAGCCGGTTATATTCGCCCCGAAGGGCGTTAAATTCCGCCTTTTGGCGGATTTCAGGCGCACTACCGCCTAGGCGGTACTGTATCGCCAGCCGAAAATGGCGCCCATCCGAGTCAGGTTATAGGCGGCAAAGGTAAAAATTGTTTGCGCGGCGACCTTCTTTAACCCCCGGAACTTGGTTTGGCGTAGCGGGCCGACCGTCTTGGCCCAACCGAAGACTTCTTCGATCCGCTTGCGGACATTGAGGCTTTTCCGGTAACCCTCATGCCGTGTGGTACGTCCGTCGATGGCCGAACCTTTTTCCTTGCTGGCGACATGCGGCGTGACTTTGCGCTGGCGTAACTTGGCGACAAAATCCTGCGTATCGTAATTTTTGTCGGCGGCCAAGGTCG
This sequence comes from Methylomonas sp. HYX-M1, assembly GCF_040741385.1. NCBI lineage: Bacteria > Pseudomonadati > Pseudomonadota > Gammaproteobacteria > Methylococcales > Methylococcaceae > Methylomonas > Methylomonas sp. HYX-M1. Next base: position 3,086,652 of record NZ_CP160405.1, on the reverse strand, counting down.
CGCCCGGTTTGTGGATCGTGCGTTTGACCATGGCATGGGCCGCCTCGCGTTCTGCGGTGCCGGTGGCCTGGGTGACTTCGACGTCAACGACGAGGCCGTTGCGATTTTCCATCAAGGCATGACCGAGGAAAGCCAGCTGCGATTTGTCGCCCTCGCTCTTTTTGTACAGCCGAGCATCGGGGTCGGTAGTCGAGGCATGGGTTTCGTTGCTGCGTTTCTCGCCCTTGAAGTTGACCGTGGGATTGCGGCCGCCATCTTCCGGCGGCGGGGTCGAGCCGTCTTTCTTGACGAAACTCTTGTGCGAGGCCCAGGCTTGAATCAGTGTGCCATCTACGGAGAAGTGCTCGTCGGAGACAAGCTTTTTCCAATCCGCCAAGGCCAGTACCCGTTCGAAAAACAAGCGGCTGATCCGCTCATTCAGCAAACGGTCGCGGTTGGCGCTGAAGGTCGAGTGATCCCATACCTCGTCGTCCATCGTCAAGCCGACGAACCAGCGGTACAGCAGGTTAAAGTCAATGTGTTCCACCAGCTGCCGTTCCGAACGGATCGAAAACAAGACTTGCAACAGACTGGCGCGGAGCAAGCGTTCCGGCGGAATAGAGTCCCGGCCGCGGCGGGCGTAGAGTGTATCGAATTCGTCGTTGAGCGTGGCGAGCAACAAGTCGACCACTTGACGCAGCTTGCGTAGCGGATGCTTTTTGGGAATCCGGCTTTCCAGGGTTCGGTAACTGAACAGGTCTTCTTGAGTAATGTCGGCGCCGCGCATGGGGACAGTGCAATATATTGGAGATAGAACTATTTTATCATTTAGAACAATGCTTTATGATTTGCCAACACATCTGACTCAACCAGCCAATGCGGGTTACAGGGGAGATAAAATCAACAGCCTGTTAGGTATTTCCTCGAATTGAAAGCGTTTGGCTTGACCGTTTAAATGGTCTTGCCTTTACGTTAGGGAATTCAATCCATTCGAGATGCGGGAGAAAACTATGAAAAAGACAACCTCTATCGCTGCGCTGGCAGCAGGTTTGCTTTTGACAGGGGCCGCAAGTGCCAAGTCGTTGTATGTCATTGCAAATATCAATGCAAATCCAACTCCTATCAGAACTTACGATATCCAAGGAGCCACCAATTATCTGGTGTTTCAATCCCAAACCACGATTCCAGGCCGCGCCGGCGGTGCTGTCGGTTTGGGCATCGATACCACCCATGCGAAGCTATTCGTTACCTACGAAGTCAGCAACGTCATTCAACTTATAGACGCGACCAACTTTGCCGATTTAGGTTTTACTTCTGCGCCAGGTGCCTCAAATTTAGCCGGCATCGTAGTCGATCAGGGTAAAAACAAGGTCTATACCGTCGACCGGGAAACCAATCATTTATATGTGTATTCCTGGAACTCGGCTACCAACACACTCACATTAGACGGCGGTGCTTTTAAAACATTGACGGGCGTATCGAGGGCCAACGGCATTGCGTTGGACGAAAGCCGCGGCCGTTTATACATCGGTGATCGGGATAGTACCACCGTGCGCTATTACGATACCAACAGCTTTGCAACGACGCCGATTGCGGTAGCCGGAACTGTCGATTTGGCTGCGGAAGGTCAGACGGCAATGGGTGTCGCCATCGATTCTGTACGCAATATTTTGTACACGGGAAATGCCTATGGGCCGTACGGTAGCCGCGGCAAACTCGTGAAATATGACCTCAGTACCAACACCCTCAGTGCCTATACACTTCCGGGCGCGGCTTCCGGGGATAATGTCATTGGTGTTGCGGTGGACGAAAATACCGGGAATGTCTACACAACTACGGGAAATCAAGGTTTTGGCGGTACCGACACTGTAATTGTATTTAGCTCCGCCCTAACCGTATTGAAGAACGATATTGGCGATTTGGGCGATCCCACCGGTATCGCCATACCGCGCGAAGACATTTCCTTCAACCCGTTAAATTTCTCCAAAACCGATAGTCCGGATCCCGTTGCGACCGGAAACGATCTGGCTTATACCCTGTGCTACAACAATGCCAGCAATCCAAATCCAGTCAACAATGTCAACATTGTCGATACCCTGCCTGCAGGAACCAGCTTTGTATCGGCATCCGGGACGGGCAGTTTTAACGGCGTAGACAAAGTGACGTGGCTGGAAGGCACTGTCGCAGGCGGAGCCGCACAAGTTTGCCGCAATCTGGTGGTGGAAGTAACCGCCGGGGCCGGTTCGACACTACTTAACAGTGCGACGATTGACAGCGATCAAACGCCGCCTACTACGCGCACCGAAATAACGACGGTAGGCGGGACAACGGTGTGCGATGTCGACGGTGACGGCGATGTAGATCGCAACGATATTTCCGCCATCTTTGCAGCGCGCGGAACCAGAATACCCAGCGGAACCGACGATCCGCGCGATGCTGATGGCGACGGTCTGATTACCGTGAACGACAGCCGGCAGTGTGTATTGCAATGCACATTGAGCAAATGCGCTCCGTTATAGATCTGAGCTTTCCTTTAACCGTATTTATTTAGGTGTGTTATGAAAAACATTTATTCTGCTGTCATCCTGTCGTTATGCCTAAGCCTTACATGGCTGACTGCCGAGGCTGAGGTTGCGCTCGACTTGAATCCCTCGTCACCCTATTCCGTAAGCACTGGTGACGCACTTGACATAGATGTCATGATTTCCGGCCTGTCGGGCGAAATTGTATCGGCTTATGATTTGGATATTGTGTTCGATGCCAGCGTTTTGCAGGCTATCGGCGTTGACTTCGGCACATGGCTGGGAGACGCGTTATCTTTCGAGGTTTTGGAATCCGCGTTTCTCGACAATAGCGGTGGACTTGCGGACATCGCTGCGGTCTCGCTATTATCCGATAGCGATTTGTTCGCTCTACAAGCGCCAGCCGCAGGTTCAATGACATTGGCGACGCTGCATTTTACTGCGTTGCAGGACGCGAATACTTCGCTAAATTTCCTCTGGGGAGTAGGTAACGATGTCAAAGGCGCTAACAACAGCGTTATCTTTCCTGTTCCCGAACCGGGCGTGTTGGCATTGTTGATCTTAGGCACGCTAGCTGCCTCTGTACGGCGTCGGCGTCCCGTTACGGGTTTTAGATAGCGATCGCTCCCCGACGAGTTTTCGTAGCGATGTGCGAAAACTCGTCGGTGGTTCTGATATAACCCTGCTTCTTTTTTAAGACAACTCCCCCTAAGTCCCTAAGCTGTTAAAGAATAATGAACTAGCGGTTAGTTGAGCGATTAAATCAGCGATGTGTTGCTTGCAAATCCCAAGCAACAGATTTGTTCAAGCCTGTACGCCGGTAAGCTGGGCTAATGTGGTTATGGGTTCTACCACCTCCTCCAGGCCCAAATTTCCTTCGGATCTGGCAGCTACCATTGAAGCCGCGCCGGAGCGCTGCCCCTTTAACCACATGCCGAACATCATAAGAAGCAACAATGAATCAGCTTCTCCTTGGTTGGATATCGTGCTGCCCAAAGTGCGGACTTCTTGTTGATCATAAATATCGTCATCCAGCAGATCGGCAATCCTGTTCGTTACCGGTGGCGTCATGCGTTGCAACCAAGTGACGAGATCCATATGGTCGTAGCGCGCTGTATTTCCGAATAGGCGGCGGGACACCCCGTCGCGGATGTGGATTAGTTCTACCAACACTTTTGAAGCACCTATTTGCGCTCCCGTATTGGCATCCGGAAAGTTAGCGAGCTTGCCGTTAATCCGCTGCAAAAAATAGCCGGGGAAGCGCAAGCCGACCTTATCCTTAGGTCGAACTGATAGAAGTAAATCGACAAAAGGAGGATAACTGAACGGGAAGAATGTCGGTACGTGCTCATTCCAGATATTGGCGGAGCAACTGGATACTTTGCTCAAGAATTCGTTAATATAAAGCTGCTGTAGCCAGCCGGATACTTTAATATCCGCCGGGTATGCATTCAATGTGCTTGCAAGGTTTATACGCGCTTGTTCACCCAGCCTGTCCCTCAGCTGCTCAGCAAAGATTCGTTTACGATTGTTGTAGCGGCTGTCGAAGCGTTGCCATAGGGCTTGTGCCAACCCATGCTGATCGAGACTGCTCAGTTTGGCTTGGAAATAATAGTTGTGCATGTAACCAATTTTGTAGAGCTCGGCAAAGGCACCGTGTACCATCACTCTATCGGAAGGTACGTGGTTGCACAGCCAGCTGGCTTCCGCCTCAGAGCTGAAGGACATTCCTTGGGTGAGATCGATATTCTCCTGAACGATATTGCCATAGGATGCGAGGAATTCGGCACCAAGCGGATAAGCGAAATTAGCCACGCCGCATAATTCAGCCATTTGCTTCGCATAGGTCAGGCTGCGACTTCCTATGATACCGGTGGTATAAGTCTCCATGTCCTTGCCAAGATGTAATCCTGCCGCTAGTAATAGCCGAGAATCCACGCCGCCGGAGAGTGTGACGCCTAGGCATAACCTGCGGTTGCTATTTCGTAACCTTCCAGCAGCAAATTCGTCAACTGATCTTGAACCTCAAGCAACGGAATGTTTGCATCATGTAATTGCATCGCAGGTTCCCAGATCGTTTGCTTTCGCAATGACAATGAATCGAGGACTATCTGCAGGCAAGAACCGCCCAACAGAGTGCGGACTCCCGCGTGTAAGGTTTTGTCTCCAAGAGGTACGTTGTAAGCAAGAATATCGCTTAGAGCCGATTCATTCACTTTATTCGTCAAATCACGCTCCGTAAAACTGGAGAGTCGGCGAGAGAACACGATGTTTTTGGCTGAAACGTGATAATAGAAAGGTATTGAGCCGAAGCGGTCTGGGATGACGTTCAAGCTTTGGTTATGCGTATCATGGATAAGCGTGACAAAACGGCCAAACAGAGCGCCGTAGTTACTTTGTGCTTGAAGCTTCTTGGGATCGTCTCCTAACAGCGTTCCAAGAAAGTATATTTGCACTGGATTGTCCGGTTCGGTCAGTCGCACAAAATCTTTCGCTCCGTTAATTATGATTACGCGATTATCATCCCCAAAAACAAGATCGTTCGCACGGATATTCATCATATGTTGCCTCATTTTCATTCGAAAAATTTGAAGGCTACATTATCACTAACTAATAATATAAGATTTAGGTGCGTCCACCTATAGACCATCCTGTAAGCTTAGTAAGCAGGTAATACTGTTAAGAGGTGATTCCAATCAAGCCATCAAGCAAAAATATCGCCGATAGATCGGTCTTTAAAATTATTAATGGTTGTTGCCCGAATCCGTGATTTCATCTATAAATCATTGAATGTAGGTTATTTTAAAACCGGCTTAGGTGAAATCTTAAAAACCAGTTTTCGTATTTTATTTCAATGAGTTGTAGTGGTTTTGGGTTTTAAAGTCACGGATTCAGGTGTTAATTAACCGATTGATATTTTATAAAATAAGTATATGCCCCCCTGAATTAGGGTATGGGATTTGTGAAACAATCTATCAGTAATATTTTATACTTATTAAATTATTAAAATTTTCAGATGTTTATGTCATATATCTGACATTTCAATGGATGTATATATGGATAGCAACCGATTTGCAGTTTGTTCAATATTAAAGTCTCTGATTTGCCGGTCTCTACCTGCGCAACCAAGTCGTTCGGCAACTTCAGGGTAATCTAACAACCGTTGCAGACAGGAAGACAACGAAGAAACATCGCCCGCCTCATAAAGAAACGCTTCCACTTGGTCCTCAACCATCTCGGGTATGCTTCCGACACGAGTTGCGACTACGGGTATGCCTTTTGCCATAGCTTCGAGTATGGACATAGGCATGCATTCGTTGTACGAGGGTATACAAAAACAATTTGCCTTCATCCACCATGCATCTTTATCTTTCCCTGTAACCGGTCCGGGGATGAACACGTTATCGGCCAAACCGAGTACTTGTGCTAAGGTCAATAAGGTCTGACGTTGCCCAACTTCTGTTTCCGTTCCTAATAACGCAACTAAAATCCGGCGATTATCTTGAGCCTTGAGTGTCGATACCGCTTTTAATAAATCCGCTTGTCCCTTTCTTTTGTCATAATTTGCAAAACATACAATCATAAAGACATCGTCGTTCGGTAATTTTTGCTTTGCTTCAATTGATGTTCCATTTTGCACGATTTCTAATTTAGTTGGGTCGCACCAGTCAGACAATAATAATTTCCAAGAATGACCGAGCACTATTACCCTAGAGCATAGAAAAAAAATAAGCCGCGCTATAGACGCTTTTAAAGGAGATAGGGACTCGAGAAAAAGTTTAAATTCACCGCCATGAATATGAAGTAATACTCGTTTTCTTAGCAAACGTGCAATTAACACATCTAGTGAAGAGCGCCAAAAAGTAAACCACGAACAAGTATGTATATGTACGATTTGCGGCTTCCAGGTCCAGCCAAGAGTGACTAGGCGCGCTAGCAAGCTTAATTGCGCTGCTATACCTTGCATAAGACTACGATTAATTGGAGTTGTCTTGACGTTGTTTAAAATACGAATGTCAATGAAACTCTGCAAAACCTGGGTCAAGCTTTCGATCACAGTCGCCATTCCGCCAACGGGTGGCGGTAATGGGCCGATATGCAACACTTTGTAGAAGGGACTTCTTATCGCATTTTTAGAATTCATTTATCGTTTGCCAATAATTAATTTTTCTAACCCCAATAATTTCACTGGCTTGTTAACTACTTATTGAAATATCCTTAGCCATTATTTATGGAAAAGGATATTTCAATAAAACAATTTGATTTGCCGAACGCTACTTAGTCGCGTTTGCCTTGTATCTGTAAGGTCTGAAAATGACCTTGTGTTTCCCTAAATCTCCTAGGTGCGCTCGGTCAAATTTGCGGAATCCGGCAAAAAAACTCCTGTTATGGTGTCTTTGTTATTGTTATTCCCCGCCGACTTCGCTGCGCTTTACTGTAGCCGTTGGCGTATCGGAGAGATTTTCAAGCGTATTGAAACCAGTGCCAATGTTAAATTTCTTGCGACTTTTTCTCTATTGCAGAGCGGAAATTCGGATCGTCGAGTGGGTTGAAGAGGGCCGCTCAGCCATCAGCAAGAATTTCTTTTTATCAACTAACAAGTTGAATAGACAATACGTATCAGCACCTATAGGTTCTAGTTATAAAAATGGGTTGACGATGGTTGAAGTATCAGGGTGGCATTTGTTTTGATTTCTGCAGCCTTAGCAAACCTTGATGGCCTCCTGATTTTTCCAGGGCTACCTATCAATCATTCGGCTTATATAAACCACTGGTGGTTTCAGCCGGAGCATTGTCACAAGCCTCGCCCACACTACCCTTCCTTGGATTCATCCAATTGTTTAGCCAAATGACGCAATGCTCTATAGACAATGGGTGGCGTTATGTCTACAGCGAAGCTTGTCATCCAGCGTTTCCAATCGCGCGAACATAGCGGCCAAGTATTCTCGTTATATGTGCGGCGAAAATCCGCCGCGCGCCTAGGAAGCGAGACAATCCCTTTTTCGGGAGCAATAAAGTAGTACATCGCAATTGATCGCCGAGAACGGTTCTCTGGACAGGCCAACGGCTGGGGATGACCATGAAAGTTATCTAAATCAGTCTGGAATATTACGGCTCGATTCATTATTGGCGCGATACGTTTGACGCAGCATTTTGCCTTGCGGTCCCATAATTCCAAATGACCGCCCCAATCCTCACGCCAATTTTCATTCAGATATACGATTAAGTTCAATCGTCGCTGAATACGCATAGGCTTAGAGAGGTTAAAGTCTGCGTGGATTGCGAGGCAACCACCTGCTCGCGTTTCGTGCAGTCCTGCCCCAACAAAGTAAGGGTCCGGAATCAGATGCTCAATTCCGGTAGCAGCAGTAAGAAAAGATAATATGGCGCCTTGAGTTAGTTCTGTAAGCAGATTACGAATCAGCGCAGATTCTATGTCCGATGGTTGAAATGTATCTTTCAAATGCTGATATTTGCTTTCGAGTAATTCAGCTGGGCGCCGTATTGGAAATTCTCGGACCACTTGGCGAAGTATCTCAATGTCTAAAAAGTTATCTATGACGATATGGGGAAAAGGTTCCGCACCTAAAAAAATGGATTTAAAATTTGCTCCGGCAGCAATAGCCTGCATAGGATCAAAATAGTTATATCTTGAATTTAGTTCTTTCAATTCCAACAATGGCATATGAACCCCCCAACTTAAGTCTCAAAAAGTGTTTTATCTTTATTGATGGTGTCTCTCATGTTACTGTCATTCGGTTTACTTAATCTCATTTCAGAGTAGTGGCTCTGCCTTTCTTCAAGTTACTATGCAAGTCATGGTGGGGGGGGCGCACATAGCTGCGATTCGTAAGGCCGTCATCGCGACTATGCGCCGCTCCAAACTCCTTTTCATTTGCCGGGGCGATTGCCAGGTCTTCATGATCGTTAGGTGGTACACCAGATTTAGTCCTAACTCGGTATCATGCCTGCTGTTTTACCAATCACCGGAGTTTTTATGTCTATCAGCCCTGCATTGTTTCCCGATTTGATCGATACGGTCGCGCTTGTTATCCAACAAAACGCCGAGGAAGTGACGGCCTTGGACCAAGCGATCGGCGACGGCGATCACGTGTTCAATCTGCAACGCGGCATCCAGGCCTTACAAGAACACCGCAAGGAAATCGCCGAATTGGATTGGCCCTCGGCATGGCAGAAAATCGGCACGATAGTCATGGCCGCTATCGGCGGAGCGTCCGGTTCTTTGTACGCCACCTTGTTCATCCATTTGCACAAGCACAGCCAGGCTTCAAACTGCGATTTAAACCACTTTGCCGACGCTTTTGTACAGGCAATAGAAGCGGTCAAGCAACGCGGAAAAGCCGATGTCGGCGAGAAAACCATGCTAGACGTATGGGTGCCGGTTGCGGCGGCGTTGCGGCAAGACGTCTCTGCCGGTAAATCCGTCGACGCTATTCTGGATCACCTTTGCCAAGTGGCGGCAGACGGCGTCGAAGCTACCCGCGATATGCCTGCAACCAAAGGTAGGGCGTCGTTTTTAGGCGAACGTAGCGTGGGGCACATCGACGCCGGCGCGAAAACCGCACAACTCATCATCCAAGCCGTTGCCAAGGTGTTGGCTGCGCAGCATTCATCGGCTTAATACTAAGTCGATATACTCGGCGGATCAGGTTTAGCTGAGCTTTTAGGCGATTTCTGCAAAGCCGCCCTTCTATGGCTGTTACTAAGCTCTTGGTGGCGAAGGGGATTTAATTTCGATATTTGAGCCACACCGCCGAATGAGGCAAGAGTCGGCGCAGTTTTTCCAGTAAGTCGTCGCTGGGTCTAACCCGCCAATCCTCGCCTAATTGCAGGTTGGCCTTGGCACCATGGGTCCGATAGTCCAAAACGACCGGGCATTGCCCGCCGCGGTAGGCTTGTAAGGTTTGCTTGAATTGTTCCAGAAAACCGGGTGCACTGGTACGGCTGTCCCATTGAACGACCAGTGCGCGGGCGAAAGCTTCTCTGGCTTCGCCTATGCTGTACAACTTTTCCGCAGTCATTCTCAAGGTGTTGCTGAAATCGTCTACCGCCAGCGAACCTTCCGCGATCAAAATGCTATCTTTAGTCAGCAAATGGCGATATTGCTCGAATACGTTGCTGAAGGCGGCCACTTCCAGGCGACCGGTACGGTCGTCCAGGGTGGCGAACCCCATCATACGGCCTTGCTTGGTTTGGCGGGTGCGAATTTCAACGACCAGGCCGGCCACGCGGGCTTCCATTTTGCCGCGCACTTTGCCGGCATCGACTTCCAAGCTGCCTAAGGTGCCGTGGGTGAAATTTTTCAATTCCGGCAAATATTCGTTGATCGGATGGCCGGATAAAAACAAGCCAAGCGTTTGTTTTTCCGCTTCCAGCTTTTCTTTTTCGCTCCAAGCTTCGACTACTGTGGAATAGGCGTCGATTTCATTGTCGCTGTCGTCTATATCCGCCGCTAAGCCGAATAAATCGTTTTGCCCGGCCAGCGCCATCTTGCCGTGTTGTTCGGCTACTCGCAACGCAGTGGTCAGTTCCGCCATGTGGGCGGCGCGGTTGGCATCCAGCGTGTCCAGCGCACCGGCGCGGATTAAAGCTTCCAATACCCGGCGATTGACCTTGCGTAAATCCACCCGCTTGCATAAATCGTATAGGCCGGAAAACGGCCCATTCGCGTTGCGTTCCTTCAGTAATTCTTCGATGGCATTTTCGCCTACACCTTTGATGGCGCCTATGCCGTAAACGATGTGGCCTTGGTCGTTGACCGTGAAACGGTAGTCGGAAACATTTAAATCGGGCGGACAAATCTTTAATTTCATTTCCCGGCATTCTTCGATCAAAACCACCACTTTGTCGGTATTGTCCATGTCCGAGGACATCACCGCAGCCATGAAGGCGGCCGGGTAATGCGCTTTCAACCAGGCGGTCTGATAGGCGACCAAGGCATAGGCTGCCGAGTGCGATTTGTTGAAACCGTAGCCGGCGAATTTCTCCATCAAATCGAAGATATAGCTGGCGATGCTTTCGTCGATTTGGTTTTTGACCGCGCCTTCGGTGAAAATCGCCCGCTGTTTGGCCATTTCTTCCGGCTTTTTCTTACCCATGGCCCGGCGCAACATGTCGGCACCGCCCAGCGTATAGCCGGCCATGTCGCGGGCAATTTGCATCACTTGTTCCTGATACAAAATGACGCCGTTAGTCGGTTTTAAAATGGGTTCCAGCAAAGGATGGGCGTATTCGGCTTTGGCTCCGTGTTTGACGTTGATGTAGTCGTCCACCATGCCGGATTCTAAAGGGCCTGGGCGAAATAGCGCCACCAAGGCGATGATGTCGTCGAAACAGTCGGGCTTGAGCTTCTTGATCAAGGCTTTCATGCCGCTCGATTCGAGCTGGAATACCGCGGTGGTCTGAGCCTTTTTCAAGAGTTCGTAACTGGCTGCGTCGTCGCGGGGGATTTGCGCGATGTCCAGCGGCGCTTCACCCTTGGCGGCGCGCTGGCGGTTGATGGTTTGCAACGCCCAGTCGATGATGGTTAACGTTCTTAAACCCAGAAAGTCGAATTTGACCAAGCCGACCGCTTCGACGTCGTCTTTGTCGAATTGAGTGACTAGGTTGCCGCCGCCTTGTTCGCAGTACAAGGGCGAAAAATCGGTCAGCTTGCTCGGGGAAATAACCACGCCGCCGGCATGTTTGCCGGCGTTGCGGGAAATGCCCTCCAAGGCGCGGGCCATATCTATCAGTTGTTTGACTTCTTCCTCGGTGTCGTACTGGGCTTTAAGCTCGGCGCTTTCCTGCAAGGCTTTTTCCAGCGTCATGCCGATTTCGAACGGAATCAGCTTGGCCAAGCGATCCACGAAGCCGTAGGCAAAGCCCATCACCCGGCCTACGTCGCGTATTACCGCTTTGGCGGCCATGGAGCCGTAAGTGATGATTTGCGAGACGTGGTCGCGGCCGTAATGGCGAGCGACATAGTCTATGACTTCGTCGCGCCGTTCCATGCAAAAGTCGATGTCGAAGTCGGGCATGGAAACCCGCTCCGGATTCAAGAAGCGCTCGAACAACAAGTCGAATTCGATAGGGTCCAGGTCGGTGATCTTGAGCGCGTAGGCCACTAATGAGCCGGCGCCGGAACCGCGGCCCGGTCCGACCGGAATGTTGTTGTTTTTCGCCCACTGGATGAAGTCGGCCACGATCATGAAGTAGCCGGGAAAGCCCATTTGCACGATCACGTTCAGCTCGATTTCCAGGCGCTCGTCGTAAGTTCGGCGATTTTCTTCGAAACTGCCTTTACCGACGGGAGGGTGTTGCTGTAGCCGTTCTTCCAGGCCGGCGCGCGAGGCTTGCTTAAAATAGTCGGCCAGCGTCAGCCCTTCCGGTACCTCGAAGTCCGGCAAGAAATTTTCCCCCAGGCGCAATTCCACCGTGCAGCGTTTAGCGATCTCCACGCTGTTTTGCAGGGCTTCCGGCAGATCCGAGAACAGTTCTACCATTTCCTCCTGGCTGCGCAAATATTGCTGCTCGGTGTAATCGCGCGGGCGGCGGGCGTCGTCCAGAACCCGGCCCTGGTGTATGCAAACCCGCACTTCGTGGGCATCGAAATCGTGTTTGTCCAAAAAGCGCACATCGTTGGTGGCAACGACCGGTAGATCCAGTTCCATCGCCAGTTCGACCGCTAGTTTGATATAGCGTTCTTCGTCGGCTTTGCCGACCCGTTGCACTTCCAGATAAAAACAATCGGGAAACAAGTTGGCCCAGTACTGGGCGCAGGTTTTGGCCAGCGTGCGGTTTTCCGCCAACAACGCGCTGCCTACGTCGCCTTGCATTGCTCCGGAAAGGGCGATCAAGCCTTGATGATTGGCCGCCAACCATGCCTTTTGCAGCATCGGTATGCCTTGGTGCTGGCCTTGTTGATAGCCTTGGGACACCAATTCGGTCAGCGTGACGTAGCCGGGCTGGTTGCGGGCCAACAGCGTCAAACGATAGGGTTTGGCCGGTTCTTCCGGGTTGTAGAGCAAAACGTCCGCGCCGGCGATAGCCTTGATGCCGGCAGCTTGCGCGGCCTTATAAAATTTAACCAGCGAGAACAGGTTGCATTGTTCGGTGACGGCCGCTGCCGGCATTTGAAAGCCGGTGAGTTTTTTGATCAGCGGCTTGATGCGGACGATTCCGTCTACCAACGAGAATTCGCTGTGGATGCGCAAATGAACGAAACGGGGATCCATGTGTTAATCCGAAAATTTTTTGACCGGCGCATAGCTGCGCCGGTGTTGCGGGGTTAAACCCAGGTCCGCGAGTTTGCCGAGATGAGATGGCGTCGGATAGCCTTTGTGCACGCTGAACGCATAGCCGGGAAACATGCGATCCAAGGTGGTCATTTCTTGGTCGCGCGCTACTTTTGCCAATATCGATGCGGCAGAGATGGCCGGAATCAAGGCATCGCCGCCGACGATGGCTTGTGCCGGGCAATCGATAGCCGGTAATTTATTGCCGTCCACTTGGGTGAGATCGGGTTTGACGCCTAGTTGCTTATAAGCCCGGCACATGGCGAGCAGACTGGCTTGCAGGATGTTGATGGTGTCGATTTCGCTGGCTTCGGCACGGCCTATCGCCCAACTCAGCGCAGATTGCTTGATTTGCTCGGCTAATATCAGGCGCTTGCGCTCGCTGAGTTTTTTAGAATCGGTCAAGCCGGCAATCGGTTTGCCCGGGTCCAGGATGACGGCCGCGGCTATCACCGGACCGACGATGCAACCCCGGCCGACTTCGTCCAAGCCGGCGACGAGCGGCGCTTCGTTATCTAAGGATGCCGCGCGTGACATTGCGCAAAAAACTGACCATATTGGAAAGTTCATTGCTTTCGCCAGCCATGTCTTCCATTTCTTCGATGGCGTCTTCCAGGCGCAAGTTGTTTTTGTAAAGAATTTTATATGCTTGGCGAATTTGCCTGATCACTTCCGGCGATTTACCGTTGCGCTCCATGCCGACCGAATTAATGCCGTGCGGGCGGGTGGGGCGGCCGCCGACCATGACGTAGGGCGGTACGTCTTGAGTGATGGCGCTGCCCATGGCGGAAAAACTGTATTCGCCGATCTGAGTGAATTGATGTACCAGGGTAAAGCCGCCCAGTATGGCGTGATCGCCGACGTGCACGTGGCCGGCGATGGAGGCACCGTTAGCCATGATGACTTGATCGCCTATCATGCAATCGTGCGCAACGTGGGTGTAGGCCATGAATAAATTATCGTCGCCGATTTGGGTGACGGCGTGGTCTTGTTGGGTACCGCGGTGCATGGTGCAAAATTCGCGGATGACGTTGCGGTCGCCTATTTGCAAGCGGGTGATTTCGTGGGCGTATTTTTTGTCTTGCGGGTCTTCGCCGATGGAGGCGAATTGATAAACCCTGTTGTCTTTGCCGATCGAGGTGGGACCGTTGATCACGACGTGCGGGCCAACCTCGGTGCCTGCGTCTATTTGTACGTCGGCGCCGATAATGGAGTACGGGCCGATTTTGACGCCTTCCGCCAATTCGGCTTTGGGATGAACGATGGCGCGCGGATCGATCATCAGCCTGCCGCCGCCGCGCAGGTAATTTGGGCGCTGGCAGCCAATTCCCCGGCCACCTCGGCCCGGCATTCGAAGGTCCAAATGTTGCGCTTGTGTTTCAGGTAGTCGATTATCAGGGTTAGCTGATCGCCGGGCACGACCTTGCGCTTGAAGCGGGCGTTATCAATGCCGGCCAAGTAATAAACGGTGCCGGGGCCTAATTTATCGTCGCTGACCGCCGTTAACAACGCCGTCGCTTGCGCCAACGCTTCCATGATCAAAACGCCCGGAAAAATGGGTAAGCCCGGGAAGTGCCCTTGAAAAAAAGGTTCGTTAAATGTGACGTTTTTAATGCCGACCAAGCGCGCGCCGGCTTGGTATTCGCTTACTTTGTCGACCAACAGAAACGGATAGCGGTGCGGCAGGTATTCCTGAATTTTTTGAATGTCGAGGGAAGCGGTCATGTGCAGCTAAATAGCGAGGATAATGGGCGGAGCAACGGTTCTAGGCGTTGCTCCCGAGTGTAGCAATGGGTTGGAAAAGCTGCTAAGGGTTATTGCGACAAGGTTTCCAACTTTTGTTGAACGCGGCTGGTGACGTCAATTGCATCGTCGGCATAAATCACGCCGTCGGTCAACAGTAAATCGAAAGATTCTTCCTTGGCCAAGGCTCTAACCGCTTCGACGATGCGTTTTTGCAGATTGCCCAATTCTTCGTTGCGGCGCATGTTGAAGTCTTCGCTGAACTCTTGTTGCGCTCTAGCGGCGTCGCGTTTTTTGTCGATGATGTCTTTTTCCAGGCGGCGGCGCTCCTCGTCACCGATGACTTCCGCATCGCGGGTCAATTTTTCTTCCATGCTTTTAATTTCCTTTTGCTGAGATACCAGTGCTTTATCCCTGGGCGAAAATTCGGTTTCCAGACGGGATTTAGCTTTCGCCGCTTGCGGGGCTTTTTCCAATACTTTGGCAACGTTGACAAAGCCGATTTTCAGCTCGGCCTGCGCAATACCCGCCGTTAACATCAGCATTAGAAACAACCAAATTCTATTTTTCATGAGTACAACCATCTCCGGGTTTGTTGGGGTTAGATCAAAAAGCGGTAGCGAATTATAAGGTAAAAACCGGGCGACCTAAACTAAAATCCTGAACCGAAGGTAAACTGGAAGTTTTGTACATTGTCCGTGCTGCTGGAGTTGAAAGGCTGGGCCACGCTGACCGAAATTGCGCCGAAGGGCGATAGCCACTGGCCGGATAATCCGGCTGATAAACGCAAGTTGTCGACCTGCCAGCCTTTGCTGACCGTGCCGGCGTCGAAAAAAGTGCCCAGCCGCACCGATTTGACGTCGCTGAGAAAGGGTACCGGGAAAAACAGTTCCGCCGATCCCAAAAGCTTGCTTGAGCCCCCTAAAGGTCGGGGAATTTGGCCATTGATGGCATTGCCGTTTTTATCTACGCGCGGGGTGTCTTTGGGGCCCAAGGTGTTTTGCCTGAAACCGCGAACCGAGCCGGGGCCGCCGCCAAAATAGTTTTCGAAGAACGGCAGTTCGTCGGTGCTGCCGTAGCCGTCGCCGTAGGCGACTTCGCCTAGCAAACGAAAAGTGAAGTCGCTGGACAGCGGGAAATAATACTGTTGCTTGTAACCGAGTTTGAAATATTCCAAATCGCTGCCGGGTACGGTAGCTAGGGCCGAAATCCGCTGCTGGCCGCCGCGGGTGGCGAATACGGCTTTGTCCAGGGTATCGTGCGACCAACCGATGCCGCCGGACAACGTCAAGAAGCTGTCGCCCTTATCGGCAATGAAATCCGTGACTTCCTGCGGGGAATAAAGGGATTCGGACAGATTGGTGTGTTTTAAATCGATATCGAACCCTAAACTGTCGAATTCGTTCAGCGGTATGCCGAAGTTCATACCGGCATTGGCGATGTCGGTGTTGTAACGGGAAATGTTGGCTTGATAGCCGTTACGCGAGGTATAGCCCAGGTCGTAGCCCAAGCTGACGCCGTCCAATGTATAGTAAGGGTCCCGATAACCCAGGTTGTAGCGCGTCAATATCCGGCTGTTGTTGAAGGCGAAATCGACTTTTTTGCCGGTACCGAAGATGTTGTCCTGGGAGACGTTGGCATTGAAAATAACCCCTTGTACTTGCGAATAACCGACGCCGGCCTGCAGGTTACCGGAGGCTTTTTCCTTTACCGAGTAATTGACGTCGATTTGATCGGCGGCACCCACCACCGGCGGCGTTTCCACCCCGACTTCCTCGAAGTAGCCCAGACGGTCCAGACGAGTTTTGGAGCGCTCGATTTTGCTGCTGGAAGCCCAGCTGGCTTCCATTTGCCGCATTTCCCGGCGAATAACTTCGTCGCGGGTTTTGGTATTGCCTTTGAAATTAATGCGGTGCACGTAAACCCGTTTGCCGGGGTCCACGAAAAAGGTCATCACCACGGTTTTATTGGCTTCGTTGATTTCCGGCACCATGTTGACGTTGGCAAAGGTATAGCCTTCGTCGCCCAGTCGGTCGGAAATCGCCTTGGAGGTTTCGGTGGCGTTTTTGCGCGAGAAGATTTCTCCGGGGCCGACTTTAACCAACTTGATCAATTCTTCCGGCTCGACCACCAGTTCGCCGGACAGTTTGACTTTTTCCAGGCTGTAGACCTCGCCTTCCTTGACGTTGATGGTGATGTAGATTTCCTTTTTATCGGCGGTAATGTCCACTTGGGTGGACTCGATGGAAAAATTGATATAACCCCGGTCGAGATAATAAGAGCGCAGTTTTTCCAAGTCCGCCGAAAGCTTTTGCTTGGAATATTGGTCGTCTTTGGAATAAAACGACAGGAAGTTGGTGGTGCTGAGCTCGAAATCCTTGCGCAGTTCTTCGTTGGCGAAGGCGCGGCTGCCGACGATATTGATCTGCTTGATTTTCGCAACCCGGCCTTCGGAAATGTCGATGTGTATGCCTACCCGGTTGCGGGTGAGCTCGGTTACCTCTGTTTTGATTTTCAGGCCGTATTTGCCGTGGCTGAAATACTGGCGGCGCAGTTCCTGTTCGACTTTATCCAGTACCTGCTTGTTGTATACCTTGCCCTCGGCCAGACCGATTTTTTTCAAGGCTTCTTCCAGATCTTCCTTCTTGATGTCTTTATTGCCCTCGATGACCACTTTGGCGACCGACGGGCGCTCGGCCACGTTGACGACCAGGGTGTTGCCGTCGCGCTCCAAGGTGATGTCTTTGAAAAATCCGGTGTTGAACAAGGCTCTAATCGCGGCGCTTTGCTTCGCCTCCGTGAGCAGTTCGCCCACGCTGACCGGCAGATAGTTGAAAACGGTACCTGCGGAAATTCTTTGTAAGCCCTTAACTTGAATGTCATCGACCACGAAGCCGCCGGCGTATGTCAATTTGCCGGCCGTTAAACTCAACATTAGCAGTGGCAGTAGCGGTTTAATCTTCACTCAAGCGCTCGGAATTGAAAAAATGCGGCGATTGTAACACGTGCCCAAACTAAACCGCCCGGGTTGACATGGTAAAAAAACGTAGCGGCTAAGCGATGTAACCTTGTTGTTTTTTTTCAATAAACTGTAGAAAGTTTTCATAATTCGTCAGCAAAAAATAGCCTAGTCGATTGATTTTATAGCCGCTCGTTCGAACAGACGGAGATGGGGTTTTCGCTTGACCTTTGCCCGGCATGCAATGCGCAAATTTTTCGGCGTTATTTTTCATGCCGCAAATTTCGACAGCGCTCGACGCGTCGCGGTTGTGTTGACGCGCGGAGAGTTCCTGTGCCGATGCTCGCGACTATCGGCGCGTTGGGGAACGGGCCGATCTTACGCTATGCTTGTGCCGGTTGCGGAGTAAAAGTCATGACAATCACCAGCTATTACGTAGAACCTGCCCATTTTCGCGTCGACCGCGACGACATTTTTCGCATCAGGCAACTCGTGTTCGTCGTCGAACAGGGCATTCCCGAGGATTTGGAATTCGACGGCATGGACCCGGATTGCCTGCACGTATTGGCTCGCAGCGATGGCGGGTTGCCGATAGGGACGGGACGCCTGTCGGCTGACGGCAGTATCGGCAGAGTGGCGGTGTTATCCGAGTGGCGCCGGCAGGGAGTGGGGAGCGCGATCGTGCGGGCGTTAATCGACATTGCCCGGCACAGGTGCATCGGACAGGTCAAACTGACGGCCCAGGCAGCCGCGCATCCGCTGTATCGGCGCATGGGGTTTGCGACGACAGGCAACCCGTTCGAAAAAGCCGGAATTTTGCATCAACCGATGTACCTCGATTTGACGCCGCCACCCATGATTCAGCGTCAAACCGCCGAAGCGCGCCCGGCGAGCGTCGAGCCGGAGCGGATGGACGGTATAGACGCAACCTTGACGGCCAGTCTGGCTTTGCTGAACGATACGCGTCGGCGCATTTGCGTCTACAGCCAGGACTTGGAAATCGCCTTGTACGGGCACAAGCCGCTGGTCGAAGCATTTAAGCAGTTCGCGATTCGGCACCGGCATAGCGATATCAGGTTGATCATCCGCGACCCGTCAAGTTTGCGCCATCTGCAACACCCCTTGATCGATTTGGCGCAGCGTTTGTCGTCGCGGTTTTGTCTGCGCACCCCGGTCGAGAGCGAAGATTTACAGTTTCTACCCGCTTACATCGCCAACGACAGCGACGGCTATTGGTTCAGGCCTATCGGCAATCGCTACGAAGGCCACTGGAGTCCCAAGCAAGCCGCGCGTGCCCGCCAATTGCTGGAAGAATTCGACAAGGTGTGGGAAAGATCCCGCGTCTGTAGCGAGTTCAGAGCTTTGAGCTTGTAGTCTTGCCAACGCGTTTTGGCGGTCTCGAACCGTAAAAAGCCAAGCTCAAGAATGACGGGGGCGTTGCCGGTTTGCTTGCGGTTCCGGCAGGGTAGGCACGGGCGGGCGGCACAATGCCGGTATCTGTTCCGCCGGTTGCGGGCGCGCCAAATAATAGCCTTGAAACCGTTTGCACCCTTCGGCTTGCAAAAAGCGTAATTGTGCTTCGGTTTCTATGCCTTCGCAAACCACCGTCAGCTGCAATATGCGCGCTAATTGCATGATGTTGGCGGCAATTTGCCCGTCTATCGGGTGGGTGGGAATTTCGCGGATAAAGGCCTTGTCGATTTTCAGCTCGTCGAACGGCAGTTGACGTAGGCGCGATAATGAGGATTGACCGGTGCCGAAATCGTCCAACGCCACGCCGACACCCATGTCGCGCAGGGTAGTCAACACCTCGCCGGCGTGTTGCTGATATTGGCCTAACGCGCTCTCGGTGACTTCGAATACCAAGCGTTGCGGGGCGATACCGCTTTGCTGCAAGGCGCTTTCGATACCGGCTAACAAACGCGCATCGTGAAATTGCTTGGGCGACAAGTTGATCGATAGCCTTAACCGACAGTCCGTTTCTTGGTCCCAAGCCGCCAATTGGCGGCAAGCGGCTACGGTTACCCATTCGCCGATAGGGACGATCAAGCCGTTGTTCTCCGCGCGCGGAATGAAATCGTCCGGCGGAACCAGTCGGCCGTCGGCTGTGCGCCAGCGTATCAAGGCTTCCACGCCGATGATGCGCAGGTCTGCGTCCGCGGAACCGGCAAAGATAGGTTGGTAATGCAAGACGAATTCCTGCCGGGCTAAGGCACCTTTGAGGTCGGCGTCCAGGCGTAAACGTTGGCGGGCCTGACGGGTGAGGTCTTGGGTATAAAATTGATGGCTGCCGCTGCCGATTTCTTTAGCGCGGTACATGGCCGAGTCGGCATTACGGATCAACGTCATTGCATCGTCGGCGTCTTTGGGGAAAATGCTGATGCCGATACTGGCGCCGACCGCAACCACGTGCCCTTCCCGCAGCTGCACCGGCTGGGAAATCAGCTCGATGATGGTTTGCGCGATGCCGGCGGCCTCGGTATTTTCGCTCAAGCTCTCCATTAACAGCACGAATTCGTCGCCGCCGAGGCGGGCCAGCGTGTCGTCGGCGCGTACCCGTTTTTGCAAACGGCGGGCGATTTTTATCAACAATTCGTCGCCGTAGTAATGGCCCAGGCTGTCGTTGACGTCTTTAAACCGGTCCAAATCGACGAATAGCAGCGCCAGCGCGCCGCCGTTTCGCTTGGCGTGCGCCAATGCGTGTTTTAACCGGTCTTCGAACAGCAAACGGTTAGGCAAGCCGGTTAAAGGATCGTGATAGGCCAAATGTTCGTAGCGCTTTTGGCTTTCCTCGATTAGGCGTTCGGTTTCCAACAGTTTTTCGCTCTCGGACAACAACAAGCTTTGCCGCAGGGTGGACATCAGCAAAATCGCCGCCGTCGTAACCAGCGCGGTGATATTGGCAATCGGCAAGTCAATGTTTTGCACGATGATGACGATCAGCGTGACGCCGGCTATCAATAGCGAACTGCCGGGAATGAAGCGCTGACAGAGACGGTAAAACCTGAGGCGTTCGTTAGCCGCCGTGCATTCCAAATGCCAATCGTAAGCGGAAAATCCCAGCAGCAAGCCGGCCCAGGAAAACAGCACGTTGAGTAGGGAGCCGGCTTCCGGTTCGCCTTGCAGAGCGCGCAAATTCCATTCCATCCAGCTATAACCCAGTAAAGAGAGGCCGCTCACCAATAAGATTAAGGATGTATTGATGCGCAGACACAAAAACGGTATCAGCAGCAAGGCCAAGTTGGCGGCGCTAAGCAAGCCCAAGGGATAAATAATCAGCACGACCAGCTCGCTTAACGCGGTCAACGGAGCGTTGCTCAGGTATAACACCAAGATCAAGCCCAACAGAGCCAAAGTCATTGCCGCCGCATCGAGCTTGACGGCCACCAAGCGGGGGGCGGACAAGTGAATTTTCAGCGCTTGCAACAAGCCGATCGCGTAGCACGGTCCCAGCAGCCAGTAGAAAAAATCGGCAGGGGTCGGCATGCCGCGCCAGCCGAACAGGGCTTGCATGTCCCAAATTAGTTGTCCGACTGCATAGCAGGCCAAACCGCGGCTGAACCAGCGCCGATAGGCGGGCAAATCGGCTTCGGCCTGCCGCTCTCCGCGCCAGGCCAGCAGCCAAGCGGCGCCTATGCTCAGGGTCCAATGCCAGTTATCCAGCACCGGTAGCACATCGTCGTTGACGATAAAAGTCAATACAGTCGCAAGTGCGACGACGCCGACGCTACCGACGGCCAAAATTCGATCGAAAAAAGGCATGGCTCTATTTTGTCCAAGCTGTTTGTTAGTGACCACACTATACCTTGCCGACGGTTTTGTAGGTAATGGCTTACCGTACACTATCGGCGTTCTCGTCGACGCCGGCGCGTAACGTTCATCCGTCACACAGCCGCTTCCCTTATGCCGGCGCATTGCGCACCTAATGCCTTGACGGTTTTCTCCTAACCGTTACGGTTTTGTCACCGCTCTGACTCAATCGACGGGCAGAATCTTGGGCGCATCAACGTTAGGTTTGCGCTAGCTTTCAGCTGCATCGCTAACGCCACCACTCGACAATTCGGTATGGAGAAGAACGGTTATGTTCTCGAACATTAGGTTGAGCCCGGTCCTGATCGTAGCGGCTAGCGGTCTCATCGGCATGGAGGCCGCCCAGGCGGCGGCGCCGGTATTTATCAACGAGATTCACTACGACAACAGCGGCACCGACATTGGCGAAGCGATAGAAATCGTAGGTCCCGCAGGTACCGATTTGCATGGTTGGCGGTTGGTGTTGTACAACGGCAACGGCGGTGCGGCTTACGATACTCGCTTGTTAACGGGCGGCATTGCCGACCAATCCGGCAACGGTTACGGGACGTTAAGTGTTTCGTATCCGAGCAACGGCATTCAAAACGGTGCGGCGGACGGCGTGGCTTTGATCGATGCGGACAATCGCGTCGTACAGTTTTTAAGTTACGAAGGCAGTTTTATCGCTAGCGACGGACCGGCCGCCGGCATCAGCGCCAGCGACATCGGGGTGGCGGAATCTTCCGGCACGGCGAGCGGCCTGTCGTTACAACTGTCCGGCAGCGGTAGCCATTACGAAGATTTTGTTTGGCAAAGCGAACAAGCGGCCAGCTTTGGCGCTATCAATTCGGGCCAGCAATTCGGCGATATTGGCGGCGGCGGTTCCGGCTCGTTGTGCGGGCAGGCGGCCGTTTCGATCGGCGACATTCAAGGCAGCGGCGGCTATAGCCCGTTGGCAGGCAGCGTGCAACATGTGGAAGCCTTGGTGACCGCCGGTTTTCAGGGAACGGCTCAGTTAGGCGGTTTTTTTGTGCAACAAGCCGGCAACCCGGTTAATTCCGCCCAATCCCAAGGCTTGTTCGTGCAATCCGGTTTTCCGGTCGAGGCGGGCGATCTCGTCCATCTGGTCGGTACGGTAGCCGAGACTTTCGGCATGACCCGCTTGCAAAACCTTAGTGCGGCCGAGGTGTGTAGCCATGCTAACGCCTTGCCGGAGCCGGTGCCGCTTAGTTTGCCGTTCGATGGTGCCGACAACGATCCCGAGCGGCGGGAAGGCATGTTGATCACGTTGCCGCAAACGCTTACCGTCACTGAAAATTACGATTTGGCCCGCTACGGCGAGTTCGTCTTGTCCGCTGGCGGGCGTTTAATCACGCCGACGCAGATTGCCGCTCCCGGCGAAGCGGCAGCCGATTTGGCTGCGCAAAACGCTTTGAACCGTTTGACGGTCGACGACGGCTCGAATGATCAGAATCCCGAGCCTGTGGTTTATCCCCAGCCGGACGGCTTGAGTGCCGCCAACAGCTTGCGTAGCGGCGATACCGTCAGCGGCGCTACCGGTATTTTGGCTTACGATTTCGGCGAGTTTCGGCTACAGCCGACCGAGGCGCTTGTCTCGTTAGCGCAAAACGCCCGCACGGCTAAGCCCGAACGCAACGGGCGGGGCAGCTTAACCGTCGCTAGCTTCAACGTATTGAATTTTTTCAACGGCGACGGTCAGGGCGGCGGTTTTCCGACTGCGCGCGGGGCCGATAGCGCCGCAGAACTCGCCAGACAAAAAGCCAAAATCGTGGCGGCGTTGAACGCATTAGACGCCGATGTCGTCGGTTTGATGGAGTTGGAAAACGACGGCTATTCGGCAAGCAGCGCGATAGCCGAGTTAGTGGCCGGCTTGAATCAGGCGGCGGGGCGCGATAAATACCGATTTATCGATCCGGGCCTTAGCCGGATTGGCAGCGACGAAATTACGGTCGGCCTGATTTATCGGGCCGACAAAGTGTCCGTGTCGGGACCGGCGGTGGTGCTGGACAGCCGGGTCGATCCCGATTTCTTGGATGCCAAGAACCGCCCGGCCTTGGCGCAGACCTTTTTGGACCGCGCTTCCAACAAATCCGTCACCGTCTCCGTAAACCATTTCAAATCCAAAGGTTCGGCGTGCGACGATGTCAACGACCCGGATACCGGCGACGGTCAAGGCAATTGCAATCTGACCCGGCTAGCGGCGGCCGGGGCGTTGGCCCGATGGTTAGCCAACGATCCGACCGGAATGTCGGCGGCTAACGTGTTGATTGTCGGCGATTTGAATGCCTACGCCCAGGAAGACCCCATCACCGAGCTGAAGCGGGCCGGTTATCACAACCTATTGGAAGAAAATCCGGGCAACCGGCCGGCTTATAGCTATGTATTCGACGCCGCATCCGGTTATCTGGATCATGTCTTGGCCAATCCGCAGCTCCGGGGGCAAATTCAAGACCTTGGCGAATGGCATATCAATGCCGACGAGCC
Organism: Methylomonas sp. HYX-M1; assembly: GCF_040741385.1. Taxonomy (NCBI): domain Bacteria; kingdom Pseudomonadati; phylum Pseudomonadota; class Gammaproteobacteria; order Methylococcales; family Methylococcaceae; genus Methylomonas; species Methylomonas sp. HYX-M1. Next base: position 3,062,857 of record NZ_CP160405.1, on the reverse strand, counting down.
GCGGGCTTTGGACTACAACAGCGAGTTTAAATCCGCCGGGCAAATCGACGCTTTCTATGCCGCCGATCCTTATCGGTCGTCCGATCACGATCCTTTATTCGTCGCCATGTTCGTACCGGGCGATTTGGATAACGACGGCGATGCGGATTTCGACGATGCGCTGGCCATGCGCAAGCAAATCGGTCAATGCGTCGGCAGGCCCGGCCTGGGCTACAACCCGGAAGCCGACTACGATGCAAGCGGTTGCGTGAGTTACGCCGATTACCGGGTTTGGTACGGCCATTACGCACGTTATCAGGCGAATGCCGGCCGGACCGATTGACTGCAACAATTTACTTTCTCTCGAATAGGATGTTGATATGAATGCGTTACGTGTGTGTTTATTGTTGTTTGCCGGAATGTTTCTGAGCGTAAACCCCATCCCGGCAGCGGCGAATTTCGGTTTTTCGTTGCAGCCGTCGGTCACCGATATTCGAGTGGGCGACGCGTTCGATCTGGATCTGGTTTTGCACGACGCCTTCTCGCTAGCGGCGGACGACGAATTATTGGCGTTCGGTTTGAACGCGCAAATTTTGGACGGTGCCGGCTTGATTTTGTTAGGCAGCAGCGTGAATCCGCTGTTTTTCGACGATACCGGCTTACTCGACTTGGATGCGGCGGGTTCGGCATTTCCCGGCATCGCGATTTCGGACGATTTCCCAGGCGATTTCACGCTGGCGAGTTTGCATTTTCAAGCCTTGCAGGCCGGGGCGGTGACGGTGGAAATCCTCTCGAATCTAAGCACCGGTTTCGAAGGCGTGTATTTTATGGCTAACGCGCCGGTAGCCATAGAGGTGCGGCAGCAAGTAAGCGTTTCCAACTTACCGCTGCCGACGGCGGCCTGGTTGTTTCTGTTCGGCTTGGTGTCGCTGTTGTCCGGGATGCGTAAAAGGCTGTGACAGGTGGGCAACGCTAACCGGTAATTTTTTTGCGCCATAACGATCATGAAGGCTTGGCAATTGTCTCGGCAAATGAAAGTCGACAAGGTTCTGTCGTTAGTCTTTCGAGCGCCTGCCGCGTGACTTTCAGAGTAGTAGGTTGCCGGGGTTGATGCCGGCAACCATAACCTTCAGTCCTTGCCGGTCGGTTTGCATCCAATGATCTCAGGCGTGCAATAGGTGCCGATACCAGCAAGCTTGGCGTTAACATTCGATCGATCATTCACCAACCCCGTATCGATTAAACCGGGTCTGGCGGCCAGTTGTGCGTTTCGGCCCGGCAATGCCGGCACCAAGCGTACAGCGCATCGTAGATGACCATGCCGTGCTTGAGCATTTCCGAATCCTCTTCGAAAACCTGCGATAGCCCCAGCGAAATGGCATACAAACCGGACGATTGCGGTGTCAAATCCAGTCTGGAGGTGTCCGCCCCGCGCACAATGGCGGCTAATTGGTTTAAGGCCGGATCGTCGAGTTGATAGTGGTTTAAAAAGGCGTCGAAACTGCATAGCTCGCCAACATGACTGAGTGCCGCGCCCGGGACGTCGTAAGCTATGGCGCCGGTTTGCTCGGCAAGTTGCAACACCTGGCCGCCGGGTACGTAAAGAAATTCGGGGTCGGCATCGATGAATCGGGCAATCAGCCACGGGCAGGCAATCCGGTCGATTTTGGGCCGTTCGCGGGTGATCCATTTCATCGTAAACCGCCCGTCAACCAGAGCGGCCGAAGCTGCAATGCTTTTTCCAGCCGCGCCGCGACTGTTTCCCAATGGATGTTGCGCACGAAGGCGTCAACGTAGGTGCTTGCCGCCGCGCCGTAGTCCATCTGATAAGAGTGCTCGTACATGTCCATAACCAGGATGGGCAACGTGGCGATGGGCGCATGCAGGTGGTCCCACTGCCAGTAATTTTCCAGCAGACCGGTGTGCAAATTCAAACCCAGGGTTACCCAGCCGGAGCCGCCGCCGAGTCCCGCGCCCATTCGCTTGAATTCCTTTTCCCACGCTTCGAACGAACCGAACGCAGTGGCCAGCAATTTGCGTAGCGGTTCGTCGGGTTTACCACTGCCGCCCAGGTTGCCGAAATAGTGCTCGTGCAAGACCACGGAGCCGGTACGCATCAGCTGCTCGCGCTTGAGGTCGTTGTAGATGTACGGCGGCAGGTTGGTATCGGCTTGCCACTCGGCGAGTTTCAATTTCACCGCGTTCAAGGCTTTCACGGAGCCCCCATAGTTGTTTTCCCAGTGAGAACGGATCAGTTTTTCGGACAGACCATCCAGCTTGGCGGCATCGAACGGCAAGGGCTTGGGGTCGTGGCCGGCTGCGAATGCCGAGAGAAAGGCAATGGTCGTCAAGGTTTCCTCGTTTGTATTGGCAAGTAGTTGACCGGGGGTTATCGTCGCCAGGGCGACGCCAGTGGCAGCCGTGGCGAGAAAGTCTCTGCGGGATGAATCGGACATAGCGGTCTCCTTGCGTGGTTGGGACAAATAGAACGATATTTTCACCAGGCTTTCAACCAAGACCGGATGGCCTGGAGCTTGCGAACCACCGTGCCGCGGCAGCTAGGGCTTTGAGTCGGTTGAGTTCGGCGCGTTTGCCGGAGTCTGCAACGGGATGGGCGTAGTCGGCGAAAGCCTGGGTTGCAGCATCATGATGCGGTTTTAACCGGTTAATGCCGATAGCTTGTATCCAAAAAGTCGCGAGCTCATAACATAACCCCATTCAGGGCCAGCCAGATTTTGCCGAAATGCCAGACTAGCCCCGCGCCGCCGCAGGCCAGAATCACCGGAATCACGTTCACTTTGTAACGGAACAGCGCCCAAAAAGCGCACAGACTGATCAGCGCGGAAACGCCGTCGAAACGGCCCTCGAAGCCTTGCGGCCAGAACACGTGCCAAGCGAAAAACACCGCCAGATTCAGAATCACGCCCACCACGGCGGCGGTGATGCCGGTCAAGGGCGCGGTAAATTTCAAATTGCCGTGGGTCGATTCTACGATAGGGCCGCCGGCCAGAATGAACAGAAAGCTGGGCAGGAAGGTGAAATAGGTGACCAGCGTGGCAGCCACCGCACCGGCCAACAGCAATTGCTCCGAGCCGAACACTTGCTGGCTCCAACCGGCCACAAAGCCGACGAAGGTGACTACCATGATCAACGGACCGGGCGTGGTTTCGCCCAGGGCCAAGCCGTCTATCATTTGCTGCGGCGTCAGCCAGTGAAAGTGCTCGACCGCGCCTTGATAGACGTAGGGCAAAACCGCGTAAGCGCCGCCGAAGGTCAACAAGGCCGCCTTGGTGAAAAACCAGCCCATTTGCGTCAGCGCACCGTTCCAGCCGTATTCGGCGCATAGCCAGCCGATGACGGCGGCCCATAAAGCCAACCCAACGACAATGACTTTGATTAAACCCGACCAGGAAAATAAGGCATGGGACGGTGTCGGCGTATCGTCGTCCATCAACGCCGGGCCGTAACTCCGTTCGGACGCGCCGTGTCCGCCGCCCAAGGCAAATTTGTCCGGTAGCCATTTGCCGCCCAAGCCACCCAAAATACCGGCCAGCAATACAATCAATGGGAACGGCGCATGCAGTAAAAAAATGGCTGAAAACGCCAGGGCCGCCATCGTCCACAATACGCTATTTTTCAAGGCCCGCGAACCGATGCGGTAGGCGGCAAACAACACAATGGCCGTCACCGCCGGTTTAATTCCGTACAACACGCCGGCTACCGCCGCGACGTGGCCGTAGGCCAGATACAACCAGCTCAAACCGATCAAAATCAACAAAGACGGCAGCACAAACAAGCCGCCGGCGACGATGCCGCCGAGGTTGCGGTGCATCAGCCAGCCGATATAGGCAGCCAATTGTTGGGCTTCCGGCCCCGGCAACACCATGCAGTAGTTCAAGGCATGCAGAAAACGTTGTTCCGACAACCAGCGCCGTCTTTCCACCAGTTCCTGGTGCATGATGGCGATTTGCCCGGCCGGGCCGCCGAAGCTGATAAAGCCGAGTTTCAGCCAAAAGCGAAAGGCTTGCCAAAAACCCACGGGGGCGGGCCGTGGTTGCGCGCCGTTTGTAGTGGTGTGGGCGGAGGGTGTCATGGGCTATTTGCTCCCTTGGTAAAAGTCGTCAGTAAACTGTCGAAAACCGCACCGGCAGCCTCCAGCAGCCGATCGTCGTCTTGGAGGGTGTCGCGCAAGCCGGCCAACACGCATTCGATGCCAATCGCTTCGGGCGGCTGCACGCCGCCTACGTCCAAAAAATGAATCAATCCGCCCAAGCGTTTCAGGGCCGGCGTTTCCAAGCCGAAGCCGGCCAGCAACACTTCGAAACTGACACGGGCGCCGACGTGGCTAAAGCGGGCGCCGTCGAAATCGAAACCGATAGCATCCCGGGGACAATCGGCGGGCGAAGTCAACCAAAGCAAACGGGCTTGCGGGTCGATATAGCGGCGAATCAGCCAGGCGCAAGCCAGCCTATCCACCCAAGGCCTTTGCCGCGTCGCCCAGGTTTTGCCTTGGAAATCGCCGATTGATAACGCGGCAATCGAGCCTTCAAGCGGATGAGGTTCGTCGGCTGACAAACTACGCGCTATTGCTAATTCCAGTTCATGCAAAGCGGTTTCGGCTTGCCGGCCGGCTTCGCCGGGAAAGAAATCTATGGCGGTCAGACTGGTCATGGCTTTACGCAGTTTGCGTGCTTGTTTGAGTTGATCATGGGCGTGATCAACGCTTATTTCGCTAAACAGCTTGGCAATGTCGGCGCATAAAACTGCGTAATCTTCGCTACGGTCAAATAGGCCGGCAAAATTGCCGCCATCCGCTTCGCCCGTCCGTAATAGGAAGGCAGTGCCGCCGGATGCTCTGACCTCAATAGCCAAATTTTCCAAGGTCTCCGGGCAGCCATCCCGATTCGGCAGCAAATAAACGCCGTCACGCAACACCGCCGCGCCCGAGGCTTTCAAGGCGCGCCAAATCCGCATCCGAGCGGTTGCGTTCTCGGTCGGCAGGCTTGTTATCAATATACACCAATAGTTCATGTAAGTAATTCTACGAATTTGTAGGAAGTATTTCAAATTAATGAGCAGGGTATTGGGTGATTTTGGATTGACTGTTACCGTTGCTATCGTCGGAACGGCCGACTCAATCGATGAGATGGTTAAATGGATTTGGCGGCACGTCAGCCGATTTAAGTCTGACTGCGTTTGCGGTTAAACTGAGCCCGAGAATATCAACTGGAAGTTTGTTCGGTTGCTAACGCGCGTCGTTGCAGCGATGATTTGTGTATCAGCTCGGCATCCGCATCCGTCCGTAGTTTCAATGGCTACACCTTATGTCAAAGCGAGGCGGATATGCCGTCATGCAAAACCTCATTCCGCGTGCTTTTGACCGTGTTGACTCTGATGGACTCCAGCAGACCGGTCGAGGCTCGCTGGGGGGCGAGACCGATGGCCGAGCGTTACCGGCCGCAGCGCGCTTGGTTGGCGAATTTCGCGGCCACGGCGGACGTGACGGCGACCGGTTCCATCGCCGGCGCACTGGAGCAATGCAACCAAAAAGTCGGCAGAAAAGGCTATTGCGTGGTCGAAATCGCAGGAGCGGTAAGTGACATTCCGGCGGAAATTACCCGCTCTCGCACCAAATTGCGCGGTGCTATCGGCATGACGCCGTTGACGAGCGCGCAAAACGGCGCTTTTTTGTACATCGGCAATCAGCGCAAAGAAATCGTCGTGCAAGATTTGGAATTTCAAGGCCATCAGGCCGGAAGCGAGGATATCTACGCAGTGATTATCGAGGGCAATAATCTGAACAGGATTGCCGTCACCGGCAATACCATACATGATTTCGCCAGCCATCAGGACGCCCACGGCATCGCGGTATACGGCAGCGGAAGCAAAGGGATACGCGACGTGATCATCGAAGGCAACCGCGTGTACCACATGCAAACCGGTTCCAGCGAGAGCATTGCGGTGAACGGCAATGTACAGCGCTGGTCGGTTGCCGACAATCGTATCGAACTAGTCAACAATATCGCGATAGCGGCAATCGGCGGCGAACGAACATTGCCCAGCGCGGTGCGATTGCCTCATCCTTTGGACGCCGCCCGTTACGGCTTCATCGAAAACAATCGGGTGCAAAACGTCTCTACCTTGAATAATCCGGCTTACGACCATCAGGAAACTTGGGCGGCCGGCATTTATGTGGACGGCGCCCGCCATATCCAAGTTAGCGGGAACGATGTCGAGAACGCGCCGTGGGCTTACGAGGTCGGCGCGGAGAATTGCGTCGTTGCCCGCCACGTGACGTTACAACACAATGTTGCAAGCGGCAGCCGATTCGGCGATTTGCTTTTGGGCGGTTACGCCGAACAAGGATTTCGTAGCAATAAGCGCATAGACTGCGATACGGTCGATGCCGAGGAAGGCCACGGCTACCTGGACTATTTGACGGTCGAGAATAACACCTTCGAATCTGCGGATACCGAACAGGAGGTGGTGACGCTGCAATATCGCATCCGTCATGCGTTGGTGATTGCGCCCGGAGTGCACCCCGAAAATGCTGCCGGCAACGGTTCGGCCAAAGGCGACGCCAATGCGGTGAGAGTCAGCCGATAAGCCGGGTATGCCGGCTAACGATTATGAAGCCGCTGCATTGCCCTTGCCGATGAAAACCATCGATAGTAGGAGCGACGCGAGTCGCGATTCAAAAGGCCATTCGCGACGAAGACGCTGCTGCTTGATGATTTTCAGAGCAAGGTTGTGACGGCGTATAGTCGAGGATTAGACCTAGGGCCTAGGAAACTAACCTGCCAAGTCTGTGCATTTGCGAGTCAACCCATCATAATACCGTCTTCAGGGTTGCGGCTCGGATTCCGCCGGTCAACTGCGGACGCGGCCCGGTTCATGCCGGCGCAGGTAATAATGCGCTATCGGTGACTATTCAACGAGAATCAAATACATGACGGCAGGTTACTTTACACGCGGGTTACTCTTGTTTTGCGTTTCGGCGCTGCATTCGGCCTGGGCGTCGGCCCCCGGGACCTTGGATAGCAGTTTCGGCGACAAAGGTAAATTGACGACGGCCGTCGGCAAGGATTATGCGATTGCCAATGCCGTCTTGCAGCAAGAGAACGATAAATTGCTGGTAGCCGGCGTTAGCCGCGACGAGTCCGGCGACGACTTAATGCTGGTTAGGGTCAACAACGACGGCAGCCTGGATACCACCTTCAATAAAACCGGCAAACTGGCGCTGGATATTGGGCCCGGCGACGATATTGGCAATGCCTTATGGGTGCAAAACGACAAGCGCGTGGTGGTCGCCGGCAGCAGTTTTCAGGGTAGCAACGACGATTTCGTGCTGGTGCGGCTGACGCCGGCCGGAGCGGCGGACAATAGCTTTTCCGGCGACGGGGTAGTGATAACCCCTATCGGCAGTGCCAACGACGGCGCCTATGCCTTGCTGCAACAAAAGAACGGTTTATTGGTCGCCGGCGGTTATACCGAGACCGCCAGTGCAGGTTACGATTTCGCGTTGGTGCGTTACACGGCGGCCGGCGAATTGGACAAAAGTTTCGATAGCGACGGCATAGTCAGCAGCGACTTTGCCGGTAAAGACGACGTAGCCTACGCCTTGGTCGGCCAAGCGGACGGTAAACTAGTGGCGGCTGGTTACAGCAATAATGGCAGCCGCGATAGCTTCGCCCTGGCGCGCTACAACAGCAACGGCAGCTTGGATGCTACATTCGGTACGGCGGGTAAAGTCGTCACCACTTTTCGCGGCAACGGCGACCGGGCCTATGCGCTGATTCGCCAAACCGACGGTAAATGGGTTGCGGTCGGCTCCTCCGGCAACGGTAATGACGACGACGTCGCGCTGGCGCGTTACGGCGGCAATGGTCAGCCGGACACTAGCTTCGGCAACGGCGGCAAAGTGGTGACGGCGGTCGGCAGCGGCAACGAAGCGGCTTACGCAGTGATACAGCAATTCGACGGTAAGTTGTTGGTGGCGGGTTATACCGAGAAAGGCAACGGCAACGTGGATTTTTTGCTGGTGCGCTACAACGCCAACGGCAGTCTGGACAGCAGTTTCGGCAGCGGCGGCAAACTGACTACCAGCTTCGGTGCCGGCCAGGATAAAGCCTTGGCGGCCATTGCCCAAAGCAACGGCTCGCTGGTGTTGGCCGGGTTTGCGGAAAGCGGTACTAAAAAGGTGGCGATGGCCCGTTATCTGTTCGACGACGACGACGGCGACGGCATCCTGGACGATGCGGACAATTGCCCGCTGACCGGCAACCCCGAGCAGGAAAATCACGATAGCGACGCCGACGGCGATGCGTGCGACGAAGACGACGATAACGACGGCGTTAACGACGCGGACGACAAATTTCCGCTCGATCCCAGCGAATCCAAAGATAACGACGGCGACGGCATCGGCGATAACGCCGATACCGACGACGACAACGACGGCATTCCCGATGTCGACGATCCTTATCCGACCGACCCCTATTTGTTGGTGCGCGCGGACGGGAGTAAAAGCGGCGACCTACTCGGTTATGCGGTAGCCAATGCCGGCGATCTCGACCAAGACGGCTATGACGACGTGATTATCGGCGTGCCGCGTTGCGATCGAAAATTAGCCGGCAAACCGCGCGCCGCCGGCAACGTCGGTTGCGTATCGGTGTATTCCGGTAAAACGGCGCAGGCATTGTCGGAACTCGTTTGGGTAGGTGCCGCGGCCGGCGACGAATTCGGGATTGCCGTGGCCGGCGGCGCCGATTTCGACAAAGACGGCATTTCCGATGTCGTTGTGGGTGCGCACAAAGCGGATACTACCGATTCCGCGACCGGCAAGCGCTTGAAAGACGCCGGTGCGGTACTGGTCTATTCCGGCGCGGACGGTCGACTATTGTTCCGGATTGACGGCGAGGGTAAAGGAGACCGCTTCGGTGCCGCCTTAACCTTGTTGGCCGATGCCGACGGCGATAGCTACCCGGATTTGTTGATAGGCGCTTGGCGAGCAGATCCCGCCGATGCCGCAAGCGGTAAAAAATTGCTCGATGCCGGTGCGGCCTACGTGTATTCCGGCCGCAACCAAGCATTGCTACATAAATTCAGCGGCGAATCCAAGGGCGATGGCTTCGGTGCGGCGGTGGCCGGCGCCGATATCGACAACGACGGTGCCGGCGATGCCATCGTCGGCGCCTATCGCTACGACAAGCCGGTAGCGGGCAAACGCAAGAAACTGGCTAACGCCGGCGCGGCATATCTGTTCACGGCCGCTGCTTGGCAGCAGGCGTTTAAAATCGAAGGCAGCCACGCGGGCGACCGCTTCGCTTATGCGCTCGCCGGTTTTGCCGATGTCAACGGCGACGGGAACGCCGAGTTTCTGGTCGGCGCGCCGGGGGAAAATGCAAGCATCGAAGGCAGTACGCGAGTCGTCAAGCACGCCGGCAGCGCCACGCTCTATTCCGGTGCGAGCGGCGATGCCATCGCAAAAACCAACGATAGCGATCCGCAAGCCGAGGCCATGTTCGGGAGTGCGCTAACCGCCATGGGCGACATAGACGGCGACGGTCTCAGTGATTTCGCGGTCGGTGCTTTCGGCTACGACGCGAGCAAAAATGAGGTGAAGTTAAGCAATGCCGGTAAAATCGCCTTGCATAGCGGCGCGGACGGCAAGTCATTTTTCAGCCTGAGCGGACGCAACAAGGGGGATAACTTCGGTTTCGCGTTGGCCGGCGGCGGTGACCAAAACAACGACGGTGTAGCGGATTTGATCGTCGGCGGCTACAAGACCGATCCTGTGCAAACCGGCGGCGAACAACCGGTGAAAAATGCCGGTTCGGTCGACGTGGTATCGGGGGATGCCGGTAAATCGGACTAACAGGGTGTTGAAATTTGCCTATATGCCTTCGGCTTCAAAACCATTTTTTGGTTTTGTTGGGCTTCTGGAAGCCCGATCACACCTCAAAAACCGGTTTTAGCCGGTTATATTCGCCCCGAAGGGCGTTAAATTCCGCCTTTTGGCGGATTTCAGGCGCACCACCGCCTAGGCGGTACTGTATCGCCAGCCGAAAATGGTACCCATGCGCGTCAGGTTATAGGCGGCAAAGGTAAAAATCGTTTGCGCGGCGACCTTCTTTAACCCCGGAACTTGGTTTGGCGTAGCGGGCCGACCGTCTTGGCCCAACCGAAGACTTCTTCGATCCGCTTGCGGACGTTGAGGCTTTTCCGGTAACCCTCATGCCGTGTGGTACGTCCGTCGATGGCCGAACCTTTTTCCTTGCTGGCGACATGCGGCGTGACTTTGCGCTGGCGTAACTTGGCGACAAAATCCTGCGTATCGTAATTTTTGTCGGCGGCCAAGGTCGCGCCCGGTTTGTGGATCGTGCGTTTGACCATGGCGTGAGCCGCCTCGCGTTCTGCGGTGCCGGTGGCCTGGGTGACTTCGACGTCGACGACCAAGCCATTACGGTTCTCCATCAAGGCATGACCGAGGAAAGCCAGCTGAGACTTGTCGCCCTCGCTCTTTTTGTACAACCGGGCATCGGGATCGGTGCGTGATGCGTGGGTTTCGTTACTGCGTTTCTCGCCCTTGAAGTTGACCGTGGGATTGCGGCCGCCGTCTTCCGGCGGCGGGGTCGAGCCGTCTTTTTTGACGAAACTTTTGTGCGAGGCCCAAGCTTGAATCAGCGTGCCGTCCACCGAGAAATGCTCGTCAGAGATCAGCTGTTTCCACTCCGCCAAGGCCAGTACCCGTTCGAAAAACAAACGACTGATCCGTTCGTTGAGCAAACGGTCGCGGTTGGCGCTGAAGGTCGAGTGATCCCACACCTCGTCATCCATCGTCAAGCCGACAAACCAGCGGTACAAGAGGTTGAAGTCGATATGCTCCACCAGTTGCCGTTCCGAACGGATGGAAAATAGCACTTGCAACAAACTGGCGCGCAACAAGCGTTCCGGCGGAATGGAATCTCGACCGCGACGAGCGTAGAGCGCGTCGAACTCGTCGTTTAGCGTGGCGAGCAACAAGTCGACCACTTGACGCAGCTTGCGCAATGGGTGCTTCTTCGGAATCCGGCTTTCCAGGGTTCGGTAACTGAACAGTGGTTCTTGGGTGATGTCGGCGCCGCGCATGGGGTCAATGCAATAGATTGGAGATAGAACTATTTTATCATTTAGAACAATACTTTATGATTTACCAACACATCTGATTCAACCAGCCAATGCGGGTTACAGGGGAGATAAAATCAACAGCCTGCTAACGGTTGTTCAGGTGGTCGGCAGAAGCCTCATGCGAAGTGCGCACTCGGCTGACGCAATTCGTCATAATTCGGCAGGTAGGTGCCGAGGTGCGTACCGCATCGCTCGTGTTGAGAGATTGATGCGGCTCACTGTGTTCAGCTACCAGCTTTGCCAAAGCCGGACTCGCCGTAACACCAATGCCAGGGTTCGTAGACATATCCGAACGGATTGTTTTCGGGAAACGATAGGGTAAAACCGAAATTGGCGGCGTGCTTGACCAGCCATTCGAACGCATGGGTAGTGTCGAATTCGGCGTCCAACGGCCGCACGGTTCCGGTAGCGACGTCTATCGCCCGGCCGGTGTGATGCTCGCTGCAGCCCGGCGGGGCGAGTATTCGCAAGACGGCGTCCAGCGTTTGTTTGCCGGCCAATTTGGCGGCGATCAATTGCACTTGCCGTTCGACGCTGCGATAGGCCGACACGATGTGGATTTCGGCGCCGTCCGCCGATGCGGCAGCTTTCATGCGCTTCCACGCCGCGGCGGCGGCCGGAGTGAGTAGAAACTCCCTGCCGTCGGGTGAGCGTTCGGCCGTTTTCAATTCCATCGCTTCTGCGAATAGCGGCAGACGTCTGCGTTCTATCTCGGCTTCAGACAGGCCGATCTGCTGCCAATAGTGTCTGTATTTTTCCGTCAGTGCGTGCATGGCTATGGTTGGCGGGCAAACGGTCAAAGGCTGATAGGCGAATCGGGCGGCGTGTGATGGTTACGCGGGATATTCGGCATAACGCGGCAATGTATCGCCGTCGCAGGACCATGCGGCGCGCGAGTTCCAAAAGATGCGCGCTTGCGGCAGGATGGGGCTGGCGTCATCCAGAGAACCGGCCGGGATCAGCACGGCGTCCAGTTCCGGTACGACTCTGGCGACAGCGCAGCCGCATTCGCTGCAAAACTGCCTGGCGAAGCGAATCGCGTCCGGAACTTTGTAGCGTTTTAATAACTTTTCGCCGCTGACGAAGTGCAGTTTTGCGTGACCGAAAAACAAATTGCTGGCGTGGCCGGCACCGCTTGCCTTGCGGCAACGTTGGCAATGGCAATGATAAAAACGCTGCGGCTCCCCGCTGACTTGGTATCGGACGGCACCGCACAAGCAGCTGCCGTTCAGAGTAATTGCGGACATGATCATGCTCCTTTTTCAATTCGGTTGGGGTGAACAGTGCGTTGGCCGATCCGGGGCAAAGTTGCATCCGCGATCGAAAAATCATCATGGGCAATACGGCCGGCCGTTAGACGGGTTTATTTCGTTTGCATGGCTGCTTTCGCGCCTCTCCGGAGTGCCTCCACTATGCCTATTGTGCGCCGGCCGCAGGTTAATAAGTAACTGGTTACGGCAGGTAACTCCGGAATCAAGCCGGATCGCTATTTTTTGTCAGCCAAGCCGAGCCAACGCGCGAACGCGGCTAGCGAAAATCCTTGAACCAAAACCGACATCACCACGATGAAGCTGACGACGACAAAGATTTCCCCGCCTTCTTGCAAACCCACGGCCAGCGGAAAGGTGGCCAGCACGATAGGCACCGAACCTCGCAAGCCGACCCAGGACACTAACAGTTTTTCTTTGAAAGGCATTTTTGTCCAGAACAGGCTGATAAACACGCTAAGCGGGCGGGCCACGAACATCAAAAACAGGCTGATGACCACGGCAACCGCTGCGAGTGCGGAAAGTTCGGCTTGATAAGGGACCGACAACATGCCCAAAGTCAAAAACATGATGATCTGCATCAGCCAGGCAAAACTGTCGTGAAAAGCGCATATATAGTGCTGATGCACGATCTCTCGATTGCCCGCCACGATGCCGGCGACGTAAACCGCCAGGAAACCATTGCCTTTCAAAAAAGTAGCGCCGCTGTAGGTCAACAAAACCAGGGCGATTGAGGCTATCGCATATAGGCCGGCATGGCTGAGTCCCATGCGGTTCAACAACCACACCATGAAACGGCCGGCCAAATACCCAAGACCTATGCCGACGCCGAGTTGTAGTATCAAAAACAGACCGCCATGCAACCAGGAGGTATGACCGCCGGATAAAAAGCCGAGCAGCGTCACGGTCAATAAAACGGCCATAGGATCGTTACTGCTCGACTCCAGCTCCAACAACGGCTGCAGTTTGCCTTTCAATGCGATACGGCTGGAGCGCAATACCGAAAAGACGGCTGCTGCATCAGTGGACGATACGATAGCGGATAACAACAGGCCCTCGGGGAGGCTGATGCCGTGGACGCCAAGCGAAAACGTACTGAACGAACCGAGAATAAACCAGGCAAAGCTGCCTAACAGCAACATGGTGATGAAAACGCCGACGGTGGAAAGACACAAGCCTTGCCAAAGCACGGGGCGAATATTGGCCCAACGAGAATCCTGGCCGCCGGCAAACAAAATGAAGATCAGTGCAAAGTCGCCGATAAATTTGGCCACCTCGGGATTGTTGAGCCAAAAACCGCCGAACCGGCCGATTAACCACCCGGTCAACAGAAAAAACAACAGCGAAGGTATGCCTACGCGGCTGGCTAATTTACTGGAAAATACGCTGACCAGTAACAAAATGGCGCCAGCTAGGCTGACTAATTCAATTGACGGCATCCTGCGTTTACTTTGATTTAAAAATGAGTAGTCTACGAAAAACATGACATGTTTTTTTGTTTATGAACCGCGCAGCTTTCCTTTTTAGGCGGACGCCGGTGTACTTTACTGCACCGGACAGGCGGTTTTCTCGGTAATCACCCGGGTCTTGCCGCTAGCGGCCCAGGTCGGCACAGCAAGGGGCGGTCGATGGGTTTTCACGGCGGAGAGTGATTGCGGGAAACACCTATTGCCAAATCCATTCTCCGGCCGCATTGGGGTATTTGCGTTTCAAGGCATGGGACAACTAAACGGCACTGCCTCCTTGAGTCAGATCGGAAGCATGCCATTCCTTGACCTTACTCAAATGCGCCTGCAGGGTAGGCGACAGCGACGCCGGTAGCATCGTCACTCTGTCCTTGGCGCCCTTGCCGTCGCGTATCAAAATTTCGCGGCGCTTGAAATCGACATCCTGCACCCGCAACCGCAAGCACCCATGATCCGCATGCCGGTGCCGTACAACAAACTGGCAATCAGATGCGGCGTGCCGTTCAAACGCAGCAAAATTGCCTGGATTTCGTCGCGATTTAACACCACCGGCAAGCGTTTGGGCGCCTTGGCTTGCTCAACACTGTCCAACCATGGCAATTCGATTGCCAATACTTCCTTACAGAAACAGCAAAGTGGCCTCGGCCTGATTTTGCGTGGACGCCGACACCATACCTTCGACCGCCACATGAGTAAAAAACCGCTCCACTTCACTAGCGCCCAAGTCACGCGGATACCGCTTGTCAAAATACAAAATATAACGTTTAATCCAAACGTATATGCCGGTTTGGTACGGATACTGTAATGTTTCAAGCGGATTTTATCGCGCACTTGGTCCAGCAACTTAGGCGGATGGATTGATGGATTTTGCATTTTCTATAGGATAGGCTAAATTTTAATAACTATATGAAATTAAAGTTATTTTATCGATTTTTAATTTTTTTAGCCAACCGGATGACGGATTGTTTTGCGTCATTTAGGATGGCTAATTTTAGTTAGACCACACTTTCCTTTATCGGAAAAAGCTATGGCCGATCGCGAAGACCGAGCATATAAGACCACGGATCTGTCGACATTGCTCGCATACAAAGGAACACCCGAAGATCGTGATCTCCTGCTAAAGCTTTATGAACAAACCTGCACGACCTGGCGAATGCTGGTAGACGTGCGCTTTAAACTATTCGCGTTGGTGCCAACAATATCTCTCGTCTCGTTGGCCACAGTATTTAGTGGAGGTGACTCTACGAAATATTTTTCTCCTGGGCTTCGGTTACTTTTTGCAATCCTTGGGCTCGCAGCTACGGTCGGCTTGCTTGTCTATGAGCTTCGCAACTCGCAGCTACATGACGACCTCATAAGTCGGGGGCGGAAGATCGAGGATGAGTTAGGGGTGGGCACAGGCGTGTTCCGTGGACGAAAGGTCGCGAAGGGTCTGATCAAACACGATAATGCAACTGTTCTCATATATGGTGCGGCGCTCGTTGCCTGGGTCGCCTCAATTTGGACCTCGGCCTGCGGGCTGTGAAAACAGTGTCGAAAGACGACTTTATGCTGGTCTCGACAAGTGTGGTCTAACAACGCCATCAACGCGGACAGTGTGGCTGCCGTTATGCATCGTCTGCCTCCCGCTACTGCCATTTTGCCAAGCCAGGCAATTACGGTTTCCCCAATTGATAATCAAAAAGGAGGTTTAGTTGCTTACGAAGAAATTGTTTGTAATCGCCATTTGGGTCATCCTCGGTTGCGCCTATTTGTGGCTACTCAACTTTGCCAAATTTCCGGCGGGCTCGTTTGAGAGCTTTGCTCACTTCTCGTTTATGCTCATCGGAGCAGGGTTGGTCTATGACATCACAGCCAAAATGTATGCCATACCGTCTTTCCGGAATAATTGGGGTAGGCTGCTGGGTTGTATTGGCGGCGTTGTCCTCGGCTTTCTTATGGTTCTCTTAGGTGTCGCTTGTGATGCCCAGACTTGGCTCCCAATGCATCTTGGGTTTCTTTTCGCACTTGGTGGCGTAGTTTTCACCGTGTGGCAGGCGACAAAAGCAGAAGAGGTCTTTAAAGAACTACAAAGCACGTTTGGGTAGCCATGCATAACCTTTCGGTCAGCCGGCAAGCTACACTTGCCGGTTTCCTCCGCGCTTTGCGCTCCGGCCGCCGGTTACCTCGAACGCTAGGCTTAGAATTCACGCTTACGTGGCATGTCGGGCTTACAAGCACAAGCCTGATTGATGGGCGGGGTTCAGTAGTTGAGTCACGGGCCTTGTAAAATTCTCGGAAACTTCGGTCCATAAGTCCAGGCCAACGTTCAAGGCGGCGGGAAATGCGCGGCTAAGCTATTCGGGTAAATCCCAAGCCATGTCCCGTGATTGGATCGGCCGACTTGCAAGGCTGAGAGCGGTTGCTTAGGCTTAGCCATGGTCACGCAATTGCAGTTGACCGGGTGTTAATCAAAGTCCATAGTCAGGCATTGCAATACCCCACGCAACTGCGGCAAAGCTAAAACGGTGCAAGCTTTCCGCCATTGCCGCCGGGCGGCGGCTGACGTTACCATAGCGCGGCTATAGGCTTGGTTTTTCAGTATTGGTCGGCCGGGTCAAATCAACGAGATTGAGGTAAGTGCGATGACCAGTAACATAGATATCAGCGAATCGGTTCGTTACTATTACGGGCAGGTCTTGCAATCCGGCAGCGATCTTAAAACCAGTGCTTGTTGCAGCATAGAGGCACTGTCGCCGTATCTGAAAGCCTTGCTGGCCGATGTGCACCCTGAAGTTTTGGAGCGATTTTACGGCTGCGGCTCGCCGTTGCCGCCGGCTTTGCAGGGCGTCACGGTACTGGATTTAGGTTGCGGCAGTGGCCGGGATTGCTATTTGTTGTCCAAATTGGTCGGGCCGCAAGGCCGGGTGATAGGCGTGGACATGACGCCGGAACAATTGGAGGTGGCGGTCCGCCACCGCGATTGGCACGCCGCCCGATACGGATATGCTAATGTCGAGTTTCTGCACGGCCATATCGAAAACTTGCGCACCGTGGCTATAGCCGATAACAGCATAGACCTGGTGGTGTCTAACTGCGTGATCAATTTATCCCCGGAAAAGCCCAAGGTGCTGGCGGAAATCTTTCGGGTGTTGAAACCGGGCGGGGAATTGTATTTTTCCGACGTGTTCGCGGATCGGCGGATTCCGACGCAGTTGCGGCAAGATCCGTTGTTGCTGGGCGAATGTTTGGGGGGGGCGTTGTATTGGGAGGATTTTCGCCGCATCCTGCAGGATCTGGGTTGTCCGGACGTCCGCACGGTCAAGCAAAATCCCGTCAGCCTGGACGATCCCGAGGTTTACGCCAAAATCGGCATGGTGAAATTCCATTCGGTGACCGTGCGCGCGTTCAAACTGCCGCTGGAAGACCGCTGCGAAGATTTCGGCCAAATCGCGGTTTATCTAGGCAGCATTGCCGAGCATCCGCATGGGTTCGAATTGGACGATCACCACCATTTCGAAACCGGCCGGCCGCTCAGGGTGTGCGGCAACACCGCGGACATGCTGGCCGGCAGCCGCTATGCCGAGCATTTTCAAATTATTGGCGATAAAACCCAGCATTTCGGTTTGTTCGATTGCGCGCCTTCTATTGCCAATGCGGCCGGCAAAGCCGAGGGAGCTTGTTGTTAACGAACGGGTAGGGGCATTCGGTCGAGGCTGTATAAAAACGTCATATAGCTATTTGAAAACAGGGATTTGTACCACTTGCGGATTTTTCAGCGTCTGCAGCAAAACCGCTGGTCCGGGTAATTATCCAAAATCGCCAGTTTCAGTAACCTTCGGCCCAAGCAATTATCAGCTTTCGGCGAGCTAAATGACATTTTCACTACTCCCTTGTGCAGAGCAGTCTGGACTAACGCCGCGGATATTCGAATTGCAGGGCCACAAAATCGGCAGTCGGCGCACCGTAACGTCCGGCAATAGCTTCAATTACTGCATCCAGTGCGTGAGCGGGAGTGCCCGTATAAACGGGCAGGACAAATCGACCCGGTGCGGAGTCTGTCTCGGTTTCCATGAGCAAGCCGTGGCGAGAACGCACTACGCCGTTTACATTCGTCGCCAATGCTTCGGAACGAAAGGTTCGGGACCAGGCATCCGCCATGATTGCCGCGGAAATCTCATCGAAACCGCGGTCAACTGGCATTTCGACAGCTTCGTGTCGCCACACGGCGAGCCAATTGCCGAATGCTAGAAAGATGCGCTCTGCGGTTAAAGAGAACGCAGACGTATCGTGATCGATGTGCCAAGTGCTCAGGCCCAGCCGTCGCGCGGTAAGATCGGCGGTATGCCGACCGGCAATCGCCTCGACCAGCACCAACGATGCCGGCAGCGAAGCGCTGATACCCGTGGTGGTCATCACCTGTCCGTCAATAACGACGCGTTGGTTATACACCCATGTCGTACCGGAAAATGCTGCTGCCATTTCCTGCAAACCCGACCAGTGTGTGGTCGCCGCTTTGCCTTCAAGTAGACCTGCATGCGCGATAATGCGTGCGCCTTCACAAATCGACACTACTGTCGCACCCTTTTCGGACTGGAACCGCACCCAGTCCAGCAGTACCGGATTTTCCGCTCTCACCATGGCGGGCACAATCAGAATGTCCGCTCCGACCGCGGTTGATTCGTCGAATTGCCTTATCGTCATATCCGCACGTATCCGCAAAGCGGGCGTCAGCTCAACTGTGCCGGGCTCTGTCGAAACCGTCACCACATCGGCTGCGCCGGATTCCATTAACACCCCGTAAGGGATGACAAAATCGGTGGTTTCTGTACCGCCATTGTCGGCAAGTATGACGATCAAAGGGCGTAAACGCCGATCTTTCGGAGCCGGTAGGATGAGCGCATTCTTCTTCAGTTCAACGATGTTGGCGCGAGTGGTTGCTGCGCCGAGGTAAAATTGCCTGTAGGACGTTAACGCGGCAAGCAGAACTATCGCGAAACCGGTGATTCTCATCAAGGCGGGACACTTCATTTGTTCTCCATGACCGTCGATCGACGGACAGCGAAAAAGTCGAGCGTTAATATGCGAGGGCTTCACTGGCTACGCCAGGACCTGAATTTGCGCGGTTATTCGCGCTCCACCGATGTCTTATGCTGCGCTCGAATATGCATGGATAGCACTCCTACCCAAGTCGGGTTCTCTTGAGCGCCTTCAACGCGCATTTGCAATGAGTCTTGAACGCCGCAACAGATAGGCGAGATAGCAGGCTGCCACCACATCGTAGGCAAGGCAAAACATTGGCCACCAATGGGGTACGCCTGGATTGGCAATGAGATGGTCGTGCAAGAAATCAAATAGGCCATGGGTGACTAACGCCGCCACGACAAACCACAAATTGCGTTTGAAACCAAGAACGGTGACACCGAAAAATCCGACCATCACGGCAGCCTCGCTAAGGACGGCCAGGGTCGAGCCAGTCATCACCGCAAACAATCCGTAGTAGGATGCAATCACGACCAGCACGGTTGGGTAGAAACTACGTTTTTTGTCCAAGCCGACGAGTGTCGCGAACGACGAAACCAATGTGGCGATGATGATGCCTGCGAGATACGCCATTTTGACGCCTGCTATCGAATGTGTAGATTTAGTGGCCGTCGAGTCATGTCTCATAGCCACCTCGGAACGGATTGCGTGTAGGTGTGGAAATGTTTGCCGAACTTTGAAGACAGCGCTCGTTCCTCGGGTAAAATTTGAAAGCGATTCATATAGATAACAAACGCCGGCAACAGGATGAATCCCAGGACATGCGCGAGAAAGAATGCCCAGCTACCTAGTGCGAATAAGAAGCCGACATACATGGGGTTCCGGCTGAAACGATAGGGGCCCGAGCTAACCAAGGTAGACGCGGCACCCGGTCGCGCCGGATTAACCGTTGTTTTGGCCGCACGAAATGCAACGACGCCGGCAACAGCGAAGGCGATGCCCAGACCGCACAATGCAACCGATATGACAAGACGCCCGGGTATGGTGAAGGACATAAACGGAAACTGCGCTGATGCAAGCCACATTGCGCCTACCATGAAAAGTGAAAAAGCGACGGGAGGAATTCTGAGTTCAAGAGCGTTCATGAGTGGTTTCCTGTCAAATTGAGTTGATGTGGAGCCTAGTCTACGGGCTCACATCAGCTCCCGCTTGAACGAAACGGCTATTCGCGCTCGAAGCTGGAAGGCGCAATCCCGAACATGCGCTTGAAAGTCCGCGAAAAATGCGCGGAGTCTGCAAATCCGCCGGCATGCGAGGCCTCGGTCAAATTTCTGCCAGACGCAAATGCCGTGAGCGCGATTTCGATGCGCAGCCACAGCACGTAAGGCCGAAACCGCATGCCGGTTTGCTCGATGAAGAGATGGCGAAAGCGATCGGGAGAGAGGCAGGTGGCATCGGCAATTTCGGCGAGCGGAACCGCATCAGCTATACGCTCGCGCAGAAGTTCCAACGCTTGTTCAATCCGCTTATCCAGTGGTAACACCGGAACCGTACTCATGGCGGCAAGCTTGGCAGTCACCGAATGAGCATGGGTGATGAGTTCCGAATCGCGGGCGACCCCGTTATAGGAGGCGGCCAGAGCGTTCAGTTCAAGCTCCAGCATTTCATAGGCCAACGATGAAATCGGTTCGCCTTGACATAGCTGGTGTAGTGCCCGTCCCTCACGGGACTCCGGTTCAACAAAGATCATTGCCACAAATTCGCCGCGTGCTTCGAATGCGTGGGGCCGGTGCGCAGCGATGATCGCCGCTCGATAGACGCTCCAGTTTGCGTTGGGGCGTCGAAACCGCACTCCGCCGTCGGAGAGCGGCAACGTAATCTGGATTGCATGATGGGAATGGAAATCCGTCGGCTCTCCAGCTCGACCGATCCACAGACTCCCGCCGCGCCAAAGCACGATACGCCCGGTTCCTGTCGTCTTCATTTAATGCTACTCCTCTGCGACCCATTCTCCTTTTCCAAATGCGAGCACGCCGCCTGCTTTTAGGAATGGCCATGTTCCTTAAAAGTAGCAACTCTCGTTTCAGCGCTGCGTCATAAACGTCCGTAGTGAGAAGAAGGTTGCAAGCCGCAAAGGGTAGGCTTGAGCATGTGTTACCCGCACTTAACCCTGGAGTCGTAATTACGGCCGGCTTTTTCGCCACAAATAAACGCCAATCAGACTGGTGGCGGCCACCAACAGCAGCATGAGCATGGGGTGTTGATAAAAGGCGTCGAAAAAGGCGCCGGTGCTTTGCGAAGTGTTTCTATAGTAAGGACCCATTTTCACCTCCCGCGGAATTATTGCCGGCAGCATACCAAGCGAAATTGCGCTGTCCAGTGCTCGCCTGTCTCAAGCGCGGGCGCAAACCCAAACGTCTATTTTGCTCACGCCGCCCCGTTTCAAGCTGGCGGCTAACGCGTTGACCGTCGCGCCGGTAGTCATCACGTCGTCGACAATAGCCACGTGGTGGTAAGGCAGCGGTGTGCGCAGTTCGAACGCGCCGCGCAAATTTTTGCGCCGCTGTCTTGCCGTCGAGCCGGTTTGATGACCCGTATCGCGCACGCGGATGCAGCCGGAAATATCCAAGGCGATATCCAGCTCACGCGCTATCACCCGAGCAATTTCCAGTGCTTGATTAAAACCGCGCTCGCGGTAGCGCTGCGGGTATAAGGGAACCGGTATCAAGCAATCCGGCCTGTTTGCCTGGGTGCCGACGTGTGCGGCCAATAGCCGGCCCAGCAGGCGAGCATGCACAATGCGCTGTCGGTATTTGAGTCCGGTGATCAAGTGTTGCAGGTATTCGTCGTACAGATAAGGTGCATAGGCGGCGTCGAACCATGGCGGGCTGGCGATACAGCGGCCGCACACTATTTCATCCGGCTGCCCGGCCTCGAAAGGTTGTGCGCAACGGGGGCAGCACGGCGAATTGTTTTGCAACTGACCGGCACAGACCGCACACAGGTCGAAATCCGCGTATCCTTCGGCTTCGCAAAAGATACAGCGCGGCGGCAGCAATTTCTTCTGTATAATATTTAGCCAGTTGTTCACTTTTATTGGTATAAAAAGTTGTTAAGTGCGCTTGCGCGCTTTGCATCAATTCGGAGATTAGCAGATGACCGCCCGCCAGGAACGTATTCAAGTCGACGCATTCGTCCGCCACGATTGGCGTTTGGAACAAGTCGAAGCTTTATTCACTTTGCCGTTTAACGATTTACTGTTCGAAGCGCAAAGCGTGCACCGGCGGTTTTTCGACCCTAACGAAGTACAGGTCAGTAGCTTGTTAAGCATTAAAACCGGTTCGTGCTCGGAAGATTGCGGTTACTGCCCGCAAAGCGCCCGTTACGATGCCGACTTGCATCCGGAGGCGCTGATGCCGGTTGCCGACGTATTGCAAGCCGCCGAGCGGGCCAAAGCGCAAGGTGCTTCGCGTTTCTGCATGGGTGCGGCGTGGCGTAGCCCCAAAGACCGCGACATCGAAAGAGTGGTGGAAATGGTCAAAGGCGTCAAGGCTTTGGGCATGGAAACCTGCGTGACCTTGGGTATGTTGAGCGATAAGCAAACCCAAGCGTTAAAAGACGGCGGCTTGGATTATTACAACCATAATCTGGATACCTCGGAGGATTATTACTCCGAAATCATCAGCACCCGCAGTTACCAAGACCGTTTGGATACTTTGGATAGGGTGCGCGCCGCCGGCATCAATGTTTGTTGCGGGGGCATCGTCGGCATGGGCGAGTCCGAAACCGATAGGGCTAAGTTGTTGTTGCAATTAGCCAATATGCCCAAACATCCGGAAAGCGTGCCGATCAACATGCTGGTGCAAGTGCAAGGTACGCCTTTGTACGGCACCGATACGCTGGATCCTTTGCTGTTCGTCAGAACCGTTGCGGTTGCCCGCATCATGATGCCGGAAGCGCGGGTGCGCTTATCGGCCGGGCGTAAAGACATGAGCGACGAAATGCAAGCCTTGTGTTTTCTGGCCGGCGCCAATTCGATTTTCTACGGCGATAAGCTGTTGACCACCGATAATCCGATGACGAATAGCGACCGGCAGTTGTTCGATCGCTTGGGATTGCGGATGGGCGGTTCCAGCTACGCCTGAATGAGCAACCCGTTTTACCATTTCGCCCCGCAGTTGCACCAATTGCGCGACGCCGGCTTGTTGCGGGCGCGCCGAATTTCGGATGGTCCGCAAGGCGTCGATGTCATCGTTGACGGTAAGTCGGTCGTCAATTTTTGCAGCAACGATTACCTAGGGTTAGCGAATCATCCGGAAGTGATTGCCGCGTTTCAGCAGGCGGCTGAACGCTACGGCGTAGGTAGCGGTTCCGCGCATTTGATCTGCGGACATACCGCGGCGCATCACGCTTTGGAGGAAGAATTGGCCGAATTCACCGGCCGCGAACGGGCGTTGTTGTTCTCGACCGGTTATATGGCCAACATCGGTGTGATCGCCGGTTTGCTGCAGCGAGGCGACAGTGTTTTAGAGGACAGGCTGAATCATGCCTCGCTACTGGACGGCGGGCTGTTGTCCGGAGCGCGCTTTCAGCGCTACCGGCATGCGGATTTACAAGATTTGAGTCGCAGGCTGCAAGCTGCCGGCGGCCGAACGCTGGTGGTTAGCGACGGGGTGTTCAGCATGGACGGCGACATCGCCAACGTCCGCGGCTTAGTCGATCTGGCCGACAAATATCAGGCCGGATTGCTGATAGACGACGCCCACGGTTTCGGCGTGTTGGGGGTCAAGGGCGGCGGCGTGGCCGAATATTTCGATCTCGGCCAGCAACAATTGCCGATATTGATGGGAACCTTGGGCAAGGCGTTCGGTACTTTCGGCGCATTTGTCGCGGGTTCTGCCGATCTGATCGAATTGTTGCTGCAAAAAGCGCGCAGCTATGTGTTTACCACGGCGCTGCCGGCCGCAGTGGCCGAAGCGACCCGAACCAGTTTGCGATTGTTGCAAACCGAAGCATGGCGGCGCGAACGTTTACACGCATCGATCCGCCGTTTTCGCACCGGTGCGGCGCAGTTGAATCTGAACGTGTTGCCGTCCGAAACGGCGATACAGCCGGTTGTATTGGGCGACAGCCGGCTCGCTAGCGCCGTCAGCGGCAAATTGCTGCAACAGGGTTTTTGGGTTTCGGCGATCAGGCCGCCTACCGTCCCGGACGGTACTGCCCGCCTGCGGATTACCTTATCCGCGCCACACCGGGACCAGCACATCGACGCCTTGCTCGAGGCTTTAAGCCGGTCGCTGACATGACGCAAGTTTATTCCGAAATTTACGGTAACGGCCCACCGTTGGTTATGCTGCACGGCTGGGCGATGCACAGCGGCGTGTGGCGGGATTTCGCCTTACGCTTGGCCCAACGTTACCGAGTCATTTGTCTGGACCTGCCGGGGCACGGCCGCAGCGCGATGTGCGGCGCAACGGATTTGGACGAGATTTGCGAGGTGCTGATGCGGGCCATTCCGGAGCGGTCGTGCCATTTACTTGGCTGGTCCTTGGGTGGGACACTTGTCATGGCGATGGCCGAGCGTTTCCCGGAACGCGTCGATAAAGTGGTGGTGCTGGCCGGCAATCCGAAATTTGTACAAGCCGACGATTGGCCGGGCATCAGGCCGGATACCCTGGAGGCTTTTGCCGATTTGCTTAGGCGCGACGTGCAGCAAACCTTGACGCGATTTTTAGCCTTGCAGGTTAATGGTTTACCCCACGGTAAAGTGCTCTTGAATGTTCTGAAACAAGCGTTGCAGGAATGCCCGGCTGCGGCGGATGCCGCATTAGCAATAGGATTGCAAATACTGAAATCTGCCGATTTGCGCGGTTTTCTCTTGCAAAATCAGGTGCCGACCGCCTTGATATTCGGCGATAAAGATACTTTGATTCCGGTTGCCTGCGCGACAGTACTAAAACGACTGAATCCAAGATTGCAGGTGAGCGTTTTAGCGTCGGCGGGGCATTTACCTTTCTTGACCCATGCGGATGAGCTGGTCGAACTAATCGTGAGTCATTTATGAAAGGCGTTGTATCCGACAATGTCAGAATCGCGCGCTCTTTTGCCGTGGCCGCAAGCCGTTACGACCGCTTAGCGACCCTGCAGCGCGAGGTCGGTTTGGAATTGATGCGGCGTTACCCACTGCAGGCCGGTCCGGGTAATTGCTTGGATTTGGGCTGCGGGACGGGATTTTTGACCGGGCGTATGTTGACGGGCGGTGGGGCGGAGCAGTTGTTGGCGTTGGACATTGCGATGCCTATGTTGCAAACGGCGCGCGGCAAATATCCGCTCGGGAACGCCGGTTATGTCTGCGCCGACGCGCAACGTTTGCCTTTTGCCGACAACAGTTTTCAACAAATTTATTCCAATTTGGCGTTGCAATGGGTCGGCGATCTGGCGGCGACATTCTCCGAGCTGCGCCGGGTGATAACGCCGTCCGGACGGTTGGTATTCGCCACTTTCGGTCAAGACACCTTGCGGGAGCTCAAGGCGGCCTGGGCGCGGGTGGATGCCGGTCGTCACGTCAATAGCTTTCCGAGCGCGGTGCAGACCGAAGCGTTACTGGCTGGTGCAGGATTTGAGCGGGTGAGCGTACAATCCGTCCTTTACCGGTCCCGCTATCCCGGCGTCGATGTTTTGATGCATGAGTTAAAAGGTTTGGGCGCGAATCAAATCAAGCAAGCGCCAATACGGACAATCACCACTAAAGCCCGATTGAATGCCATGATAGAGCACTATCAGGCTCTGATGACGGAGCCCGGAATCGTGGCCAGTTACGAAATTTTGTTCGCGGCGGCCGAGCGCTAACCATGGCCGCGGGGGTGTTTATAACCGGTACGGATACCAACGTCGGCAAGACGTGGTCCAGCATTGCCTTGCTGCTGGCATTGCGGGCAAAAGGATATACGACGGCCGGATTTAAACCGGTAGCGGCCGGTTGCCAGTGGGATGGAGGCGGTTGGAAGAATCGGGACGCGTTGTTGCTGCAGCGTTTCGGTACCGCCGCGCTGGATTATCAAAAAGTCAATCCCTATGCCTTCGAGTTAGCGGTTTCGCCGCACATCGCGTGCGGCACTACCCCGGTAAATCTGCAAGTGTTGCAAAGCTGCTATGCCGAATTAGCCGGGCGTGTCGATTGGGTGGTTGTAGAAGGCGCGGGCGGTTGGCTTTCGCCGCTAGGCGCGGCGCTGGATAACGCCGAATTGGCGCTTGCTTTGCAATTGCCGGTAATTTTGGTGGTCGGTATGCGGCTGGGTTGTATCAACCACGCTTGCTTAAGCGCGCAGGCGGTAAAATTGGCCAACCTGCGCTTGGCCGGATGGATAGCGGTTACTTTGGATGTCGACATGCCGGCGTTCAACGCGAATTTGGAATATTTACACAGCCGTCTCGACGCGCCTTTGCTGGGGGTGTTGCCCCATCAACGGACGGCCAATTTCGGGGAACTTGCCGAGCACTTAAGTTTGACCGACATAATTTATTGATTTAGATCAAAAGTTACCTCCCGAATAATGTCGAAAATGCAACTTCCATAACAACAATTTTTGCGGAGGTACGCAATGGCATTGATCACTTGGACTGCTGAGCAATATGGAACCAACGTAGGGTTTGCCGATCAGGAGCACCAAACTTTGTTCGGATTATTGAATAAATTGTACGATGATGCGATCGGTGGGGCAGCTCGGTCGACTATCGGCAGTTCGCTGGATGCGTTGATTGCCTATGTGGTCGATCATTTCGCGCATGAAGAAAAAGAAATGCAGGCGGCCGGTTACGCCGGTTTCGATGCCCACAAAGCCGAACACGATGCTTTGGTGGGTATCTGTGCGGATCTCCAGAAGAAATTTCATGCAGGCGAGGCGGATGTGACCGATGACGTCGGGCAAATGGTTAAATCCTGGTTGGATAAACACATACCAACCTTCGACAAAGGCTATTCTGCCGTCTTAAAGTAAAAATATTATTTTATATTGAGAAACAAAAACCCGCGATTACTTGTAATTCGCGGGTTTTTTTTGTGGAAATTGGACCTAAGGGAAAAGCTCCTCTGGTTTAAGAAACACCGATGGGTTAAAATTTGCAGGTTATCTTGTGATATTTTTACTACCAGGAAGCGTTGTCTGCCCGATTGCAGGCTGAAAATCAAGAATAAGAATTTACGCATACAAGTTTATAACTACAATCGAGGAGGCTGCTCCGTGAAGAAAACAAAGCAACTGCTCGCCTGTTTGGTTTTAACGGCCTTAAGCCTTGAAGCTGCGCACGCGGACTACACACTTAATCTAGTGCAAGGGGTGACTCAACTCAGTCATGAGTTGTACGACTTACACATGCTGATCCTTTGGATTTGCGTATTTATCGGCATCGGTGTGTTCGGCACCATGTTTTACTCGATATTTCATCACCGCAAGTCGAAAGGACATCAAGCAGCCACTTTTCACGAAAACACCACCGTAGAAATCATTTGGACCATCATCCCGACTTTAATCCTGGTCAGCATGGCGATACCGGCGACCAAAGCGGTGATCGATCTGGATAAGGTCCAAGAGTCCGATATGTCGATTAAAGTCACCGGTAAACAATGGTACTGGGACTACGAATATTTGGATAACGGTATTCATTTCGAAAGCCATCTGGACGAAGCGAGCGAAAAGGTTCACCGCGTCAGCGATATGGACCCGCGTACGGTTGCCAACTATTTGCTGAATGTCGATAAACCTTTGGTTATTCCGACGAAAAAGAAAATCCGTTTCCTATTTACCGCTGCCGATGTGATTCACTCCTGGTGGGTGCCTGATTTAGGCTGGAAAAAAGATGCTAACCCCGGGTTCATCAACGAGGCCTGGACCTATGTCGAAAATCCCGGCGTTTACCGCGGTCAGTGCACCGAGTTATGCGGACGCGACCACGGCTTTATGCCGGTAGTCGTGATTGCAATGGAACAAGACCGCTACGACGCTTGGGTTAAAGAGACCTTAGACAAGCAAAACAAACCGGTCGACTTGAGCGAAGAAAGCCGTTCCGTGTTGATGACCAAAGGCGAATCCGTTTACTTGAAAAATTGCGTTGCTTGCCATCAAATCGACGGCAAGGGCATCAGCGGCTGGTATCCCGCGCTACGCGCCAGTGCAAAAGTTACCGGAAACATGGATCAGTTGATTGGATTTATTCAAGCCGGTACCAGCAAAATGCCCGCGTTCCGCAAACTGCCCGACAACGAATTGGCGGAATTGATTACTTATATCCGCAACTCGCCTGATATCGGCAATAGTGTGGGTGATGAAATTCAACCCAACCAAATCACTCCTAAATGGGATGACGATGAATAAGTTTTCATACCCGTCGTTTAAACCATTTTTCAATATTTGTTGAGGTAAGAAACTATGTCTGCTGTTGTAGCTGAACATGATGATCACCACGATCACCACGATCACGGTCCGATGAAAGGGCCTTTAAGGTGGGTAATTACCACCAACCATAAAGATATCGGTACGCTGTATTTAGTTTTCGCGTTGGTGATGTTCTTTGTTGGCGGTACGATGGCCTTGATCATCCGTTCGGAGTTATTCGAGCCCGGATTGCAGTTCGTCGACCCGCAGTTCTTTAATTCCATGACCACCATGCACGCCTTGGTGATGGTATTCGGCGCTGTCATGCCGGCGTTCGTCGGTTTGGCCAACTGGATGATTCCGATGATGATAGGTGCGCCCGATATGGCGCTGCCGCGGATGAACAACATGAGCTTCTGGATGTTGGTAGCCGGGGTGTTGTTGTTGGCGAGTACTTTATTCATGGAGGGCGGCGCCCCGGCTTCCGGCTGGACGCTGTATCCGCCGTTGGTGCTGCAAACCGGTAAAGCCTTTCCGTTCGCGATTTTCTCCGTGCACTTGTTGGGTATTTCCTCCATCATGGGTGCCATCAACGTCATCGCAACCATCTTCAATATGCGCGCGCCAGGCATGACGTTGATGAAAATGCCGTTGTTCGTATGGACTTGGTTGATCACCGCGTTCTTGTTGATCGCGATCATGCCGGTTTTTGCCGGTGCGGTAACCATGTTGTTAACCGATAAATTCTTTGCGACCAGCTTTTTCGATGCGGCCGGCGGCGGCGACCCGGTCTTATATCAACACATTTTTTGGTTTTTCGGCCACCCGGAAGTGTATGTGATGATTCTGCCGACTTTCGGGGTAGCTTCCACCATCATTCCGGTATTTGCCCGTAAGCCGTTGTTCGGTTATTCATCCATGGTTTACGCCACCGGCGCGATTGCCTTCCTGTCGTTCATCGTTTGGGCACACCATATGTTCACCGTCGGTCTGCCTATTGCCGGCGAGTTGTATTTTATGTATGCGACGATGCTGATTGCGATTCCGACCGGGGTGAAAGTGTTCAACTGGACCGCTACGATGTGGAAAGGCTCCATGACTTTCGAAACGCCGATGCTGTTCGCGATTTCATTCGTCGTGCTGTTCACCATGGGCGGCTTTACCGGCTTGATGATGTCGGTCGCTCCTGTCGACTTTCAATACCACGATACCTATTTCATTGTTGCCCATTTCCATTACACCTTAGTACCGGCTTCCATTTTTATCTTGCAGGCGGCCGCTTATTACTGGTTGCCTAAATGGACCGGCAATATGTACAACGAAAAAATAGGCAAATTGCACTTCTGGTTGTCTGCCATTTCGGTGAACATTCTGTTCTTTCCGCAGCATTTTCTAGGCTTGGCGGGTATGCCTCGCCGGATTCCGGACTACGCAATCCAGTTTGCGGATTGGAATATGGTATCCAGTATCGGCGCGTTCATATACGGTTTCAGCCAGTTGCTGTTTTTGTATGTCGTGATTGATACCATCCGCGGCGGTACCGGTGAAAAAGTCACCGACGAAGTATGGGAAGATGCCAGCAAACATAGCTTGGAATGGACTGTGCCGTCACCGGCTCCTTACCATACCTTCACTACCCCCCCTGAAGTGATTCCAACCGAACATTTTTAAGCGGGCTTTTTCACTGGATAAACATCCCCGTGCGTGTCGATGATAATCGCCCGCTTCGGGGACCGGCAATTATGGATACCAAACAAAAAAACATATTGACCGCGGTGTTATTGGCCGCAATCGCTTTGGCCATTTACATCATGGCGGTAATTAAGGCCACCTCGCAATGAGCGATGAACTGCAACATCGCAACTATAAGCTAGCGAAGAAGTTAGTCATGGTTGCCGTGTTGATGTTCGGATTCGGTTATGCCCTAGTACCGATTTATAACGTGCTATGTGAGATTACCGGGCAAAACGTCAAATTGCAGGAAGCAAAAGAGGCGGATACCGCGTTCGAGGTCGACGACAAGCGGGAGATTACGGTCGAGTTCATCACTTCGGTAAACGAATCGACACCGCTGGATTTCAGCGTTGAAACCCGCAGCCTCAAAGTGCGTCCCGGGCAATATTACACGGTCAATTTTTTTGCGAAGAACGTATTGCCCGGTGCCATAAAGGCGCAAGCCATACCCAGCATCAGTCCCGGTTTGGCGGAAGAGTTTTTTAAAAAGGTGCAGTGTTTTTGCTTCGAATTGCAAACTTTCCAAGCACAGGAAAAAAAAGTGATGCCGGTCCGTTTCGTGGTGGACCCAAAGTTGCCGGAGCGCTATAAAACAATCACGTTGTCTTACACGTTTTTTGACAGAACTTACGATATCAAAACTAAATAGAGGGGAAGGCTATGTCTACGAATGACGCTTATTACATCCCGCATAAAGCCGTGTGGCCTGTTTTGGCTACGGGGGGCTTAATGCTGATGTTGGCGGGTTTCGCTAACTATCTCAACGGAGCGTCTATAGGCTCCGGCATGATGATGGTCGGCTTTGCGACATTTATTGCAATGTTGGCTTTTTGGTTCGCCTTGCAGGCAACTGAAAGCGAATCCGGCATGTATAACCATGGTGTGGGTATTTCCTACCGTATGGGGATGATGTGGTTCATCTTTTCCGAGGTGATGTTTTTCGCGGTGTTTTTCGGTGCGCTTTGGTATACCCGGAACCTGTCCGTGCCTTGGTTGGGTGAAACGGGTTTCGATAGCGGCCCCGGCCGTGCGACTCACGACGTGTTGTGGTCTGCGTTCGAAGGCGGTTGGCCTACCAATGGTCCGGGTAAAGTCGGCGGTGATTTCGAGCCTATGGGTGCTTTTGGTTTACCTTTTATAAACACGTTGATTCTTTTGACCAGCGGTGTGACCTGTACTTGGGCGCATCACGGATTGTTGGCGCAAAATCGCCAGCAGTTGCTTAAAGGCCTTCTGGCGACAGTAGGCTTAGGCTTTTTGTTCGTGGCTTTGCAAGCCAGTGAGTATTATGAGGCTTATCATGAGATGGGCTTGACTTTGGGCTCCGGGATCTACGGTTCAACCTTCTTTATGCTAACCGGCTTCCACGGTTTCCACGTTTGTGTTGGAGCCATCATTTTGTCGGTGGTGCTGTTTCGAAGCTGGAAAGGTCATTTCAAACCGGAAAATCACTTCGCATTCGAAGCGGCCGCTTGGTATTGGCACTTCGTTGACGTAGTATGGCTGGGATTGTTTGTATTCGTTTATCTGCTGTAATTCGGCGCGATAGAAAAAGCGCGAGTCGTAAGGCTCGCGCTTTTTTTTTGCCCGAGCTTTTATTTTTTAGTTTCGCTAATAGCGTTGTCGTGCGAAAGTTGCATTCGAGTGCCGATGCCACTCGGGCGAAACAGTCCACTGGCGTAAGCTAGGAACAGCAATACAAATAAAGCTAAAGAGAGGCCAATGCGAAATGTCAGTGCTTGCGCTGTCTTACGCGATTCTTCGGCGTCTTTGCCTTTCACCAAGTGAAACAGTGCAATACCAAGGCTGATGACTATGCCGCCGAAAATTACCAGAGCGATCAATTTAATACTCATATTCAATCATTTTTTACCGAGTTGGCTAAAAGGGGCCGCTTTTTGGGTAATTTCCCTTAAATCTTAATAAAAAGAAAGCATGCAGCTTAATTTGTTCGGACATAGTTTTTCGATAAAGTGGCCCGGTCTTTTATTGTACCTGGCTTTAAGCGTGGTGTTATGCCGGTTGGGTTTTTGGCAACTGGATAGAGCGGAGCAAAAGCGACAGTTGCAACAACATTTAATGGCTGCTCAAGAACTATCGCCATTAAGTTTCTCCGAGTTAACGCATAGCGAGCCGGAGCGCATACGATATAGACAAGCTGTTGTCCGCGGCCGTTACGATTTCGCGCATCAATTTCTATTGGACAATCAGATTCATAACGGCAAACCGGGGTATTTTGTCTTAACCCCGTTAATTATTGCCGATTGCGATTGCGCGGTTTTAGTCAATCGAGGTTGGCTGGCTTTGCCGGACGGAAATAGAAATAGCCTCCCGCAAATTAGCGTAAGCCAAAACGATAGAACCGTTAGAGCTCGAGTGAATCGCTTTCCGGGCGTAGGCTATAAATTGGCCGGTGCTGAAACACCCTCAGCTACCTGGCCGTCGGTTTTACAACTCGTAGACGCCGAAGTGCTGACGAATACGCTGGGTTACCGCCTATTGCCGTTTCAATTAGAGCTGTCTGCCGACGACTCGGATGGCTACTTGAGAGTATGGAAAACCGTTAACGACATGCCGCCTGAAAAACACATCGGCTATGCAGTACAATGGTTTATTTTAGCGCTGACCTTAACTGCGCTTTATCTTTGGACAATTTTCAGACAACGCAGTGGATAAACGGCTACAAAAAAATCGGCTAACGATACTCGTCATATTTGCGATGTCGGTGATTCCTTTCGGCATTGCCTTTTACCTGGCGAAACATCCGAATGCCGTACAGTTAGGTACCAATCACGGCACTCTTATTAACCCGCCGCTTGTGACCGCGCCGGATCAATTTTCCGGCTTCGACGAATTTTCGGCGGAACACTTGAAAGAACTGCAAGGCCATTGGGTGTTAATAAATTTGTTGCCTAACGAAGGTTGCAATGAGGGCTGTCAGCAAGGTTTATATAAAACCCAGCAAATAACCTTGATGATGGGAAAAGACATTGCCCGAATCAGACGCCTCGCGTTGATCTACCGACCTTTCGAACAGCCGATGAGCGATCCTTGGGCTAGCGATTTGCGCTTATTAAAAGCAATCCCGAACGAATCACTACAACTCTTATTAAAGCGTTTGCCGCAAGGTGAACCGGGAGTATTGCTGGTTATGGATCCTTTAGGAAATTTAATGATGCATTATTCGGCGGGTTACGATCCTTATCAGGTTCGCGACGACTTGAGCAAACTCCTTAGAATTTCACAAATTGGTTAATCATGTTTAGAAAATTATCGTGGGCTTGCACGATGCTGGCCTTTCTTGCCATTTTAACGGGCGCATACGTCCGATATTCCAATGCGGACTTGAGTTGTCCTGATTGGCCTACCTGTTACGGGAGTTTTTTGTTTGGCGATATTCCGACAGCCGGCAGCGAATCGCATCCTGGCACACCTTCGGACTCGACAAAGGCATGGAAAGCGATGGCGTTTCGATACCTATTGGGCGGCTTGCTTTTGACGGCAATACTGCTGTCGTTATCGGCCTTGCTCGGAGCGAAGGAGCGTAAGCCGGCATTAGGATTTTCAGCGGCTATTGTAACTCTTGCGCTAGTGGCGTCGGCACTAGAGATGTTGGTAGTAAAAACCGGCGCAATGCCGATTATCACAACTGCGTTAATAATGACAACTTATGTTATTGCTTGGAACGCAGTTTGGTTGTTGCTGCGAACGCATTCGACTGCCAGACGAAGGGATATGACTAACGGCCCTATCGGAATCAGTCTGGTTGCGCTGTTGATAGTGTTTGCTCAAATTTGGCTGGGTACTTGGGTTAATGCCAACGATGCAGCATTAGCTTGTCAGGAATTTCCGCGCTGTCAGGGTGAATGGCTTCCGAACGGCACAATTGCAGACGGGTTCAATCTTGCCATAGGCTCAGCCGGCGATATGTCGGCCGCCGGTAAACAAGCCATTCATGCGTTGCATAGAATGGGGGGGCTGCTTACATTTTTGATGTTATCGGTTGCGATGTTGTCGGCAACCTCGGAAACCAACCCAACCGGAGTCCGGCGGAGCGGGGTTTTGCTCAGTGCACTGTTATTGGTAGAAGTGGTTACCGGTATCTTTAGCGTCAAGCACGGTGTCCCGTTGCTGCTGAGTTTGACTCACGATATAGGCGCGGCGTTGATAGCGTTACCTTTGTTCGGCATCCTGTTCTTCAGTCGTTATAGCTTATCGTCGCACACGGATAGCGAGGCGGTATTAGAGCAAGCGCTTGAAACCGACGTAGGGGCTATCGATTATGAGGCTGAAAAGCAGCCCGAATCCGCAGAGCCACTCTATTTCAGACTGCGCACCCAATTAAAAAAGACGCGAAGCAGTATCGGCGATGTGTTTAGTCACTTGGGTTTGGCGCAAAACAAACTGACTCAGGAAATCTTGGACGATGTCGAAGCCAGTTTGCTGATGGCGGATTTAGGCCTGGAAACTACTGCCCAGATTGTACGATATTTGCGCGATAACTTATCGGATGAACAAATAAAAAATCCGGGGCAACTGAGCATTGCGTTGAAACAAAAATTGTTCGATATGTTGCAACCGTGCAGTGCGCCATTACAGCTTATCGATAAGCCGGGGCCTTTTGTTATCTTGGTTGTCGGGGTAAATGGGGCGGGTAAAACTACTTCTATCGGTAAACTGGCTCACCGCATACAAGCGCAGGGAAAAAGCGTGATGTTGGCGGCGGGAGACACCTTTAGGGCAGCTGCCGTTGAACAATTGCAAACATGGGGCGAACGAAACCATGTAACAGTCGTGGCGCAACATACCGGTGCCGATTCCGCATCGGTCATTTTTGACGCCTTGCAATCCGCTCAGGCCAAACAAATCGATGTTTTGATAGCGGATACAGCCGGCCGATTACACACCAAATCCAATTTAATGGATGAATTGGCGAAAATAAAACGAATTATGGCTAAACTTGATGCGAGCGCTCCGCATGAAATTTTATTGGTGCTGGATGCCGGAACGGGTCAAAACGCCTTATCGCAAGCACGCTTGTTTAATGATGCGGTAGGTATAACCGGTTTGGCATTAACCAAATTGGATGGTACGGCCAAAGGTGGGGTAATTTTTGCGTTGGCTAACCAATTGAAGATTCCAATACGTTTCATCGGGGTAGGCGAAGGAATCGACGATTTGCAAGATTTCGACGCCCAAGCCTTTGTAGAGGCTTTGTTTGTTTCAGAATAACGAAATGCTGCGATTTGACCACGTTTACAAACGTTATTCTGATGCCGGCGATGCGCTAATCGACGTTAGCTTTACGCTGGAAGCGGGAGAGTTCGCTTTTTTGACTGGGCGATCAGGAGCCGGAAAAAGTACCTTGTTAAAGTTGGTCGCCATGATGGAACAAGTCACGCGTGGTAATCTGATTTTTGACGGAACCGATATAAGTAGGGCTAATGAACGAAAGATTCCTTATTTAAGGCGAAAGTTAGGGCTGATCTTTCAAGATTACAAATTGCTTAACGATAGAACTGTATTCGATAACGTCGCATTACCGCTTATAGTTTCCGGATATGCGCATCGAGAAATTTCCCGCCGGGTGCGCGCGGCGTTGGATAAAGTTGGCTTACTTGGCAAAGAGCGTAAATATCCCTTGTCGCTATCCGGTGGTGAGCAGCAACGAGTGGGTATAGCCCGGGCAGTTGTTAATAAACCGAAATTAATCTTAGCTGATGAGCCAACCGGAAACTTAGATCCGGATTTATCGGCAGAAATGATGCAAATGTTTGAGCAGTTTATGCAAGTGGGTGTGAGTGTATTAATTGCAACCCACGATCTTGAATTATTAAAACGAATGGACTATCGAGTGTTGAATTTAGATAAAGGCCGTTTAATCGCGAATTAATCATGAAGCAAATACGTCGCAAACGCGCCGGAGATCGCTTGGTTGAAAAATTCCAAGCATATGTTTTAAATCATGCGCATGGCCTGTTTTCCAGTTTAGGTCGTCTCAGTCGTAAACCGATAACCTCGGCAATGACTGTTTTAGTGTTGGCTGTAACGATAGCATTAGCAGGATGCTTTTATATCGGTGTAGCAAACTTGCAACAAATTACTGGTGCTCTGCAAACCAGCCATCAAATGTCTTTGTTTTTAAGACAGGACGTATCAGACGTCGCGGGTAAAAAACTAGCCGACCAATTAATAAAAGATACTCGTATTGGAGTGGCGAATTTTATTAGTAAAGAGCGTGCGATGGAAGAATTCAAAGCCAATAGCGAGTTTGGAGAAGCTCTGACTATTATAAGTAGTAATCCATTACCGCATTTAGTTCAAATTAACCCTAATGTTTCAATAGAAGGTATAAAAGAAATTAACGAATTATTGGTTGATATGCAAAAACTGCCGGAAGTAGAATTTGCACAAATAGATATGCAATGGGTTGAGCGTTTGCAGGCAATTATCAAAATTGCCGGCCGGGGTGTATCCTTGGTAGCAATTCTATTAGGATTTGCCGTTACATTTATTACCGGAAACACAATCCGATTGGAATTACATAATCGTCGAGAAGAAATTTACATTGCTAAATTAGTAGGGGCAACTCACGCGTTTATCCAAAGGCCGTTTTTGTATACCGGATTTTGGCTAGGATTTATTGCAGGCTTTTCGGCATGGCTTATAGTAACGATTATCTTGCTAATTTTAGAATCACCGGTGGAGCAACTATCCTCTTTATACAATAGTTCATTCCAACTTTTATACTTAGGCTTTTCAGAATTTGTTTTATTGCTAATGTTATCTTCGGTATTAGCAATATTCGGAGCCTGGGTAGTATTAAATTATCAATTGAAACAAATAAATCCTGAGTAGCATGAATCAATTTTGGATGACTAAGCCATTAAGTCTGTTGACAATGGACGAATGGGAGTCTTTATGCGACGGCTGCGGAAAATGTTGTTTAGTAAAGTTGGAAGATGAGGAAACAGGGGAAATAGCGTTTACAAATGTTGTTTGTAATTTTATCGATCTAAAGACCTGTAAGTGCACTTGTTACGATGAGCGCACGGAGCGTGTGCCGGAATGTATAGATCTCAAACAACATGATTTTTCTACATATAATTGGTTACCATCCACATGCGCCTACCGTCTCTTGTCCGATGGGAAGTCGTTGCCAAATTGGCATCCGTTATTGTCGGGTACAAAGCAGAGTGTAATTGATGTCGGAGCAACGATTAGCGGTTTTGCACTGAAAGAAGATCAAGTTGATGATTTGCAAAATCATATAGTCGAATGGTTACGATAACTTATCAATCTAGTTAATAAATTAATGATAAATGACCTTATATTAAAATTGATGAGGCCGTTTGCTGCATTAGCTAGCGGAGCAGGAAAACAAAAAAAATTAATCATTCTGATTTACCATCGAGTGTTGGATAAACCGGATTACATGCGGTCTGACGAAATAGATAAGGCCGCATTTTCTTGGCAAATGGAATTGTTAGCCAAGCATTTTACTGTTCTATCTTTACCGGATGCTATAGAACGTTTACAACAAGGCTCATTACCTTCCCGTGCTGTCTGCGTTACTTTCGACGATGGATATGCTGATAATTACAATAATGCATTTCCAATTTTGAAAAGCTTTGGATTATCTGCTACATTTTTTGTCGCTAGTGGTTTTTTAAATGGCGGACGGATGTGGAACGATACCATAATTGAAGCGATAAGATGTTTTCCAAATAATGTTTTAGACTTACAGAGTTTAGACTTGGGCGTTTATCAATTAAATAGCGAAAAAGAAAGATATGACGCAGCGCAAACTATAATTAGAAAAATAAAACATTTAGACTTTGTTAAGCGAAAACAATATTGCGACTTAATAGGTGAAAAGTGTGGTGATTTACCAAATGATTTAATGATGACTAACGACCAAGTAGTCGAGCTTTCCAAAAATGGCATGGATATTGGTGGGCATACAGTTAATCATCCAATTCTAGCTAAATTAGATTCGGATCAAGCGAAAATGGAAATTAACGATAATAAACGTTATTTAGAGTGGTTATTGAATAGAGAAATTTCTCTTTTCGCCTATCCAAACGGAAAACCTGAATTAGATTACACTAATGCCGATGTGGACATAGTTAAAAATGCAAATTATAAAGCAGCGGTGTCTACGGCATCTGCCACTGCGGATAGAAAAAGCGATATTTGGCAATTACCAAGATTGATGCCATGGGATAAATCTCCTATCCCATTTATGGCAAGGATGATTTGTTTTTATCAGAAAGGTGGTTTGTAAATTATATAAGGCTAATATTGCCATTTATGCGTGATATTATAGTTACGTCGATTGTATTGATAGGTTGTTTGTATACGTTAAGGCGGCCATATATCGGTATATTGCTATGGTCTTGGCTTAGTTATATGAATCCCCATCGGTTGACATACGGTTTCGCATTTAGTATGCCATTTGCGCAGATTACCGCATTGACTTTGATGCTGTCAATGCTGGTATCAAAGGAGGTTCGTAAACCCCCATTAAATACGATAATCTTTATATGGTTTTCGTTTGTATTGTTTATGGGGGTTTCAACGTTATTTGCATTCTTTTTTGAGGATGCTTGGGCTCAATATATAAAAGTAATTAAAATACAGTTGGTTGTTTTCTTGACGTTGATGCTGATAACGGATTTGGATAAATTAAATCAGTTGTTGAGTGTTATTGTGCTATCAATAGGATATTATTCAGTAAAAGGCGGAGTATTCACCGTTCTTACCGGTGGTGGCTATCGAGTATGGGGGCCTGCGGGTAGTTTTATTGAGGGAAATAACGAATTAGCAGTAGCTGCGCTGATGATAATACCAATAATGGTTTATTTGCATAAAATATATAATAACAAATTTATAAAGTATATTCTAATTTTTTCAATTGTTTCAAGTTTTATTGGCGCAATTGGTACCCAATCCCGTGGAGCACTAGTTGCTTTTGGCGCTGTATTGGTATTCTTCTGGCTTAAAAGCGATAAGAAAATAATTTACGGACTCTTGTTTTCAGTAGCTGTCGCTTTATTGTTTATGTTTATGCCGGAGTCTTGGCAAGAACGAATGAATACTATTAACACCTATGAAAGCGATGCTTCAGCGATGGGTAGAATCAATGCGTGGGAATATGCATTTAATGTTGCTAATAACCATTTGCTAGGTTTGGGGTTTGAATCCTGGAGCCCGATTACTTTTGCCATGTATGCGCCAAATCCGAATGATGTTCATGCGGCCCATAGTATCTATTTTAGTGTGTTGGCGGATCATGGTTGGATAGGTTTACTAATGTATTTATCCATTTTTTATTTTAGCTGGAAGAAGCTAAAAGAATTAATTAGGAATACCGATGGATTATCTGAATACGAAGCAGTGAATTTTTTGGCTAGAATGCTTCAAGTTACTTTAATAGGTTATTTTGTTGGAGGAGCATTTTTAAGTTTATCTTACTTTGATTTGCCTTGGCATATTGTTG
The DNA here is from genome assembly GCF_040741385.1 of Methylomonas sp. HYX-M1. Lineage (NCBI taxonomy): Bacteria > Pseudomonadati > Pseudomonadota > Gammaproteobacteria > Methylococcales > Methylococcaceae > Methylomonas > Methylomonas sp. HYX-M1. Next base: position 3,023,409 of record NZ_CP160405.1, on the reverse strand, counting down.
CGTTTATTCAAATTATTTCAAAAATACGAAATACCAATGAATCCATTAAATCTAACACTACCGTTCCGGTACAAGTTTGACAGCTATCGAATGATTATGCGGCAATTTTGCTTAGTTTGTCTGTTAGCTTGTTTCATTGGACTTTATTTATGAAAAATTCAAGGCCAATCATAGTAGGAGGATGTCCCCGTAGCGGTACTACTCTAATGCGACGGATACTAAACAATCACTCTCGCATACATTGCGGATCAGAGGTGAAGTTTTTTGAGGATTTATTTAACGACTACCGATTAGATGATCAATTAAAAAATATAAGATTTTTTAATACGGCGCGAAATTTGGCTCAGGAAGAAGATGTGATAAATATTTTCGGAAATGGCTTTGTAAAACTTCATGAGGTCGCTGCAAATAAAGCTAATAAGGTGCGTTGGGCTGATAAATGCCCTTCAAATGTCATATATTTAAACTATTGGGAAAGTATTTTAAAAGAGTCGTTTTACTTTGTTCATGTTGTAAGAAATCCGTTAGATACATTAGCATCATTGAAGGAAATGGAGTTCGATAAGTCTGTGCCGGCTAATTTTAATCAAAAAATTGATTTTTACATTAATTATATGAAAGCTGGGTTGGCTTATGAGGAGATTGCAAGCGATAGATATATTAGGGTTATTTACGAAGAACTGGTTTCTTTTCCGGAACAGGTTGTTTCACGGTTGATGAGCTATTTAGGTGAGTCTTTTGAAGAGTCGCAATTGAAGTTAGATAAGCCATCAAATAAAGGTATAGAAGATCCGAAAATTAATACTACAAAAACAGTTCATACGTCATCGTTCGGGCGATGGAATAATATTCTCACGCCAAGTGAAGCTGTCACAACTTGGGAAATATGCAAGCCAATATGGCATCGAATTGATAAAAATTATAAATTTATTAGTGGGTTGGATTCGGACGGTAACATTGTAAAGTCGTCAGTGTCAAATAATATTTTTTCAAGATTTTTTATAAAATAATAGATTGGATCTGTTTTGTGAAAATAATTGCAATTATTGCCAGTTATAATGAAGAGCGATTTATTAAAGCCTGCTTGGAACATTATTTTTATCATGGCATATACGTGTACTTATTGGATAATCAATCTACTGATAATACTGTAAATATTGCAAAAACCTACTTCGATAAAAATTTAATCGGATTAGACATTATTCCGCGTCGTGGTAAGTTTGAATTAAAAAAGCAATTGCTCGCAAAGGAAAAACTTATAGATAAATTAGAAGCGGATTGGTTTATTCACGCCGATGTTGATGAATTTCGACTTCCACCTGATTCTAGCGAAACATTGGCTCAAGCGATAGAGAGGGTAGATAAGAAAGGGTATAATGCCATTAATTTTATGGAGTATACTTTTTTGCCGGTTAGAGAATTTCCTCACCACGAATCAGATGATTTTCAAAATACCATGCGGTGGTATTATCCTTTCGCCCCTCAACATCCTCACCGCTTAAATGCTTGGAAAAAACAGCCGTTATCTCAGTGGCCGGGATTTAAAAAGACTGTTAAAGAACTTATAAATAATAGGCGTTGCCGAGCAGCGTCTGTCAATTTGTGTAAAAACGGTGGCCACGTAATAGAATTTAATGGGATTCGTCCGTATCCAATTGACTTTAAAATGCGCCACTATCTGGTGTTGAGTTTAGAGCATGCAATTCAAAAATACGTATTGAAGTCGTTCGATTCCAAAGAAGCCTCCTCAATGCATGGTTGGCGTGCAACGGCTGCAGCCGACGAGTTTTTGTTGCCCTCTGTAGAACAAATGCGTTATTACCAAGGGGATGACGCATTGGATCCAAATAATCCGTTGAAAGAGCATCTCATCGTACAACGAAAAACAATCTAAACAGAGAGATGTCGGAACATTTAGGTAAAAAAATAATAGCAGGAAGTATTTGGTCTATATTAAACCGCTTTGCCTTGCGAAGTATAGGTTTTATTAATACTATTATTCTAGCAAGGTTGCTTACTCCGGATGATTTTGGGCTAATCGCACTTTCTATGTTAACCGTCGGATTAGTGGTTTTGCTTTTCAATACCGACATGGGGCAGGCCGTATTGAGAAGAAAAGAGGTAAATAACGCTTTATTAAATACAGCTTGGACACTAAGGGTAATAGCGGGAATTTCGTTGAGTGTAATTATCTTTTTATTAGCTCCGGTTTCTGCTGCTTACTTTAATGATTCCAGAATTTTACCGGTGATGCAACTAATCGCATTTCAGCCATTTATTGAATCGTTAAATAATATAGGTTTTGTATTATATGAAAAAAACTTGGAATTTAAAAAGTCATTTTTTCGGACGCTAATTTCTAAAGGGTTGTCCGTTTGTGTTGGAGTTGGCATAGCAATTTGGTTGCGAAATTATTGGGCTTTAGCAATTGGTATAATTGCGCAAAATGTCATAACTACCGTTATGAGTTTTGTTATGCATCCTTACCGTCCTAGATTTCAATTGACTGCTGCAAGAGAGCTCGCAACAGACTCTTATAATAACATTGCAAAAAATATAGCAATTTTTTTGAAACAGAAGTCGGATGAGTTCTTTATAGGTACAATAAGTGGTGCTAACGGTCTGGGTGGCTACTATATGGCGAAGTCTGTGGCTAATATGCTAACTGCGGAACTAATCCAGCCGGCCGGTAGTGCGCTATTATCAGGTTATACTAGGATTGTTCATGATCCGGAACGTTTTAAATCTTCTGTAATTAAAGTAGTAAATGCAATATCACTTATTGCATTTCCATGTTCTCTAGGTTTATCTGCAATTGCCTGCCAATTTGTTCCCGTAGTGTTTGGTAGCAAATGGGAACCGATTATTCCTTATTTTGAATTATTTTGTTTTATGGGTGGGTTGACGGCGCTGCAATCCGTCACCGGTCCTGTATTAACTGCAATCGGCAAGCTATATGTTATTTCTTTTGTTGCTTGGTTAAATTTGATTTGCTTTGTAACTATGCTTTTGTCAATTGCGTATACTAAAGATATTTTGTTGATTACGCATTCGTTGTTCATGTTAAGCGCCATCATGACAGTGTTGAATTACATTGTATTAATAGGATACGCGAAAATAGGATTTATGCGAATAGTTTTAGCGTTGTTTAAGCCAGCTGTGGCCTCTATCGCTATGTCATATTGTCTGTCATTGTTGAATGAAAAATTTCTAACTCAGATATCAATTTTGAATTTGGTTGCTAATGTTGTTGCCGGATTTTTAATATATGCAACTTTAATCGGGTTGGCTTGGTTGATTCGCCGGAATCCGGATAGTATAGAAGGGGTTGTTTTTAAAAAAATATTTAGAATAAATGCTGGTTTGCCGGTTAAAAGCCTGTAACTTATTGTTCCCGATTTATTTTTCGATAACTAAAAATAGCATTGTATGAAAAATCAGGTGCTAGTTGTACTTGGAATGCATAGAAGTGGGACTTCGTTATTGACCGGCTTGCTTAGCGAAGCTGGTGTTAGTGTAGGTAAACGATTATATGCTCCTCAAATAGGAGTGAATGAAAAGGGGTTTTGGGAGCATGAAGATATTGTCGATTTACATGATGAACTATTATTGCATTTGTACTCACAATGGGATGATATTTTGCCGCTACCCGAATTTTGGTGGAAACATGCTAATGTTGCTAAATTTAAATCAAAGTTGATTGGGTATGTAAACAGGGATTTCGTAACCTCGAAAGTGTGGGCAATTAAAGATCCAAGAATGTGCCGATTACTTCCATTATGGTTAGAAATTTTCTCAGATCTGAATGTTTCTCCGGTATTTGTATGTCTCAATAGAAAACCATCGGAAGTAGTGGCCTCATTAAAAAAGAGAGACGGTTTTTCTGAGGAAAAAGCGTTAGTTCTTTGGCTAAATCATACGCTAAATGCCGAGCAATTCAGTCGAAATAAAAATAGGGTTTTTTTGGATTTTGACACTGTAGCCGAATCTCCGGAAACAGCTTTATATAAAATCGATAAGTTAATTGAAGGTGGTTTTCCTCTTAGTTTATCCGACGTTAAAGAAAAATTAAATGACTTTGTTTCGCCTTCTTTAAGGCATCATAATTCTGCAAATAATAGTATGCTCTCAGGTTGTTTGGGTTTGCTTGCTGAGCGTTTGTACAAAGAGCTTTCATCTGGCAAAGATGTCGATACCTCACTTATCGATACGATATCTTCGGAGTTCGATAATTATCAGAAAACGTGGAGTACTGAATTGTTGGAGCAGGTTCGTTATCTGAATGCCGAAAGAGCGGATTATCGGATTAAGTTTTTTCAAATATATCGTTCTTTAAGCTGGTTGTTAATTAAACCGCTTTGGTATCTGGAACGTTGGCTGCGGAATTATTAAAATTACGTATGGATGTGTTACCTCCTGCTGCTTCGGTTGTGATGACAACCTATAATGGTAGTCGCTATGTTAGGGAAACTATTGAATCTATTTTGAATCAATCTTTTAAAGACTTTGAATTCATTATCATCGATGATTGTTCATCCGATAACACCGTTGAAATCGTCAATAGTTATAAAGATAATAGAATAAAGTTTTTTCAAAATCAAAAAAACTTAGGGATTAGTAGGACAAGAAACCGTGGTTTGGAATTAGCACGGGGCAATTATATTTTTGCTACCGATCAGGATGATGTCAGTTTACCGTGTCGACTTGAAGTGCAAATTCGGTTTATGCAAGAACATCCGGATATGGTGATGATCGGTAGCTCTGCTAAGGAATGGAGGAATGGTGAAATCAGTTCGGTATATAAACCGGAGTCCCGCCCGGAAATATTGCATTGGCGTCTTTTTAGTCGCTGCGGTATTGTCCATTCGTCGATCTGTATCCGTAACGATATTTTAAAGCGATATTCGATTTGCTACGATCCGGCTTATCATTATGCTGAAGATTTTGTGTTGTTTCATAAGCTAGCGGAACGAGGGCGAATTGCTATTTTACCTGATGATCTAGTAATTTATCGTGAGCATGAAACAAACGCCAGCGTGAAGTTTAATTCGGAAATGGAGCAAAACGGCCAGTTATTTCTACAGTCGCAATTTTTGAAAGCATTAAACTTGGATGTTGACTCAAAGTTAATCAATAAATATTGGTCCGTCTTTGTTATCGGTGCTGCAAACTATGAGTTGGACGATGTAATTGCGGTTGGAGAGTTATATTTTAAAGCTTTTAATACTTTTTTAACGTGCCATCAATTTGCCCATTCTCAATTGGAAGAGTTGACAGAGTTCGCCGTACTTGACTGGTGGAATTCAGTCTGCCGTTGTGTTAATTCCACAGGGAATATAAGGCTAATGTCGGCGTTTACCCGGGTTGTTAACGACACGTATTTTACGTTGCAATTAAGAGGGGTTATGCGTTGTTTTCCGAATGTGTTGTTTAAGCAGACTAAGCGTGTTTTTGCTAAGTTTTTCGCTTGAAGTTTATGTCATTTATCCCAAATTCCGGCTTTCTTGAGTTGGTCGCGTAATCCTGAAGGTGCATCCTTTTCTTTTTCATATATTTCTTGCGCAAGTTCATATGCCTTTTCTTTTTCGTTGTTATCGAATAAAAATAGTGCATAGGAATATTTTATTTTCATGTTTTCGGCATCGATTTGAGTGGCGCGATCATACAAGTTTCTAGCTCTTTCCTTTTCCCCAACCTTTGAAAGATAATAAGCATACAGCGAGAAAGGCGCCGGATCGTCCGGACTGTATTCAATTGCGCGATTAAGATAACACTCCGGTTCCGTTTTTAATTTCTCTTTTCTTAAGCCTTTTAGTATATTGAGTTTAAATCGTATAATACTAAGTAATGCTTTATGGTGATTCGGAAAAGCGCGTAAGGTGTAGTTTAAATCACCTTCTATGCTTCCGCTTTGACCTTTGACTAAAGCTTCCACTTGTGGGGTAAAGTGGTATTCTTCGACTAAATGTACTTTTTCTCTGTCTTTAATGTAATCGTAAGGCCCATAACCTTTTTCACCTGTACACATTTCACCTTTCAAGTTGTTGCCTACCCATGGGGCCGGCTTTAATGCGTAGGCGTTGGTAGATAATGTCAGAATTATTGGCGTAAGTAGTGTTAACGATGTTTTCATGATTGTTCACTGAGTGTATTCAACTAATTTTCTAGTCTATGAGCTCACATCCTATCCGCATCTGGCAAGCGAAGCTGTGTCATTGGGTTTCACAAATCGGTCTCGTCGATACTTTGCTTTACGCATTCAAGCGTATCGTTTGTAGCCTGTCAAATGTTGTTGATTTCGACAAGTATTATTTCGTTTCGCAACGGCTTAATAATGCTCCATTACTACCGGAAGGGAAGGGGAAGTCTTTTGATATCGTAGAAATAACCAGCGATTCGGCGCCTAGCCATCCGTGTCCTAGGCCTGTGGAGGTTATCAAAGATAGGTATCAACAAGGAGCGAAGTGTTTGGCTGTGTTTAAGCTGCAAGAGTTCTGCGGATGTCTATGGTTTGTTTCCACCGAATATAAGGAAGACGAATTTCGCTGCCGCTATCGATTGCCAAATACGGCGGTATGGGATTTCGATGTCTATGTAGATCCTAAATACCGATTCTCCCCGGCTTTTTTGAAACTGTGGGATGAGGCTAGTTTTAGACTTTGCTCTGAGGGATACAAGTGTTCGATTAGCCGTATTTCCGCATTTAATCCTGTCTCACTTTCGTCCCATAAAAGGATGGGGGCGGTCGAAATCGGTTGGGCTTGCTTTCTGAAGATCAAATCGCTTCAGTTTTCGCTTGCATCGATAAAGCCTTACGTTCACCTTTCGTGGCGAGACGAGGCAATGCCGGTGTTTAACATTCAGACGACCGGAAACAATTGACTGTTCGACGCTAGCCCAATTTTTCGCACTGTCCAGTCAATAACGTTTCGCGTAAAATTTGTTATCGGTTCTTTTCAATAGAGGATAGTTTTATGAAAACTATATGTTTTTTCTTGTTAGTCTCCCTGGCTCAGGTTGCCGCTGCAGCTGAAGAAAGCCAGCAGGAGTGGAACGCTACGAGTCTAAGCGATGCAGTCATCGAAAAAATTCAACAAGCTCAATACGGTTATAAAAAATGCGTAGTTGAAGCAATGCGGCAGCCGCAGAACATGGGCCTGGAGAGTAGGAACGCAACCGATGTTATTATCCGTCAATGCGAACCTACACTGGGAGAAATGCGTAAAATTTACACGGATGCCGAGGTTCCGCCTGTTATTGCCGACAGGCATTTAAAAAAGTTGCGAATTGAAGTCACTCGTAATTTGTTGCAAGAGTTAATGTATTTAGAAGCGGCCAGAAAAGCGGGTGCCTCGTAAGCCATAGGCTAGGTGCGCGGACATCGATTGGGGCAGGGTTGGTCCTGTTCAGCGCAAATCTCCATCTAATAACTAATAACCAAGCGTTTACTGGAAAGTATTTACTTTTGCTAGCTGGGTTTGCTACGCGAACCAAAATGAAGCGAGTCAAGCCGTTTGCTTTCGTCCCGGATTTCAAGTAATCAATTTCTAATGAATATTTATACCATTGACTTATCGTTACGCCCCACCACTTTTGACCTATGGCATGTTTGCTTGGCTGGAACGGTTTTGGCGTTGGCCTTGCTGCTAATTATCGTGTTGACTTCGGTAATACTGGGAATGCGCCGCTGTCGCAAAGCCGAACCCCGGGTGCTTCAAAACGTGCCCGCAGTAGCGCCGGAACCCGAAATAAAAATCGTCGAAAAAATAGTGGAGGTTGAAAAAATCGTGCAGGCGCCGGCACCGGAACCCGTCGTATTAAAAGAGGCGACCCCGGATGCCGCCTTGCAGCTTTTGGGTTTATTGCAGCAAGAAGCCCGTTTCATCGACTTTATTCACGAAGACGTCAGCGCCTATTCCGATGCCGATATTGGCGCTGCTGCGCGCGTAGTGCATCAAGGCTGTCACAAAACGATAAAAGAGCATTTCAGCATTATACCGGTGAGTAGCGATGCGGAAGGCAGTAGAGTGACCTTGCCTAAAGGTTTTGACGCCGCGAGTTACCGATTGACCGGGAATATAGTGGGCGAGGCGCCGTTCAGCGGTATGCTGGTGCATAAAGGTTGGCAAGTCAGCGATTTGCGTTTGCCGAAACTGACGGCAGGTCATAACGCCAAAATTATTGCGCCGGCGGAGGTCGAGCTATGAGCGAATTGAACCGTTATGCGGTCGGAATCGACTTAGGTACCACTCATTGCGTTCTATCGTATGTCGATTTGCATTGTCCCGACGATCAAATCGTGCTGGAAGTGCTGGCCATACCCCAGTTGACGAATCCCGGCGTTATCGAGGATAAGTTTCAACTTCCTTCGTTTACCTATTTGCCGCATAGCGCCGAAATCACCGAAGGCGCGACGGCCTTGCCGTGGTCGGCTTCTCCTGAATTGTTGGTCGGCGAAATCGCCCGCAATATGGGTAGCAGGACCCCAATTCGTTTGGTAGCGAGTGCCAAGAGTTGGCTATGCCACGCGGGAGTGGATTGCAAGCAAGCGATTTTGCCGGCCGATGCGCCGGAAGACGTGCAACGGATTTCGCCATTCGACGCCAGCAAAGCGTATTTGCAGCACATGCGGGATGCGTGGAACCACAAGTTTCCGGACTTTCGCCTAGAGCAGCAAGATTTGACCATTACCGTACCGGCGTCCTTCGATCCGGCGGCGCGCGAGTTGACGGTGGAAGCCGCTAGAGCAGTCGGGTTAGGGCAAGCCGTATTGTTGGAAGAACCTCAAGCGGCGCTGTATAGCTGGATAGAGAAGAGCGAAGGCGATTGGCGCAATCACGTCAAAGTCGGCGACGTGATTTTAGTCGTCGATATTGGCGGTGGGACTACCGACTTGTCGCTGATTGCAGTGACCGAGCAAGACGGAAATTTGCAACTTAACAGGATTGCGGTCGGCGATCACATTCTATTGGGTGGCGATAACATGGACTTGGCTTTGGCCTATACCGTTAAAGCCAAATTGGAACAAGACAGCGGCAAGCGTCTGGAAAATTGGCAAATTCAGGCGTTAACCCACGGTTGCCGCGAAGCCAAAGAAAAGTTATTTAACCAGCCGGATTTAACCGGTATGCCGTTGGTGGTAGCCGGTCGCGGATCCTCACTGATCGGCGGCACTTTGCGTACCGAGTTGACCCGCGACGAGTTAAATCGCGTGTTAGTTGAGGGGTTTCTGCCGAAAACGTCAGTCGGCGAAAAGCCTGTCGTCAGGCCGCGTAGCGGCTTGCGCTCGGTCGGTTTGCCTTATGCGCAAGATGCCGGAATCACGCGTCATCTGGCGGCGTTTTTGACGAAACAGAAGGAGGCAACCGGCAGTTTTTCCGGTATGTCTAACCACGAACGAGCGAGTTTTCTTCATCCGACAGCAATCTTGTTCAACGGTGGGGTGTTGAAAGCCGGTGTGTTGGCCGAACGATTGCTGGAAATTTTGAATGGCTGGTTGTTAAGCGAGCAGGCAGGCGAAGCGCGCTTGCTACCGGGGGCCGATCTGGATCTAGCGGTCGCGCGCGGTGCGGCTTATTACGGTTTCGTGCGCAAAGGCAAAGGCGTCAGAATTAAAGGCGGTACCGCCGCCGCTTATTACGTAGGGGTGGAAAGCGCGATGCCGGCCGTACCGGGCCTAGCGCCGGAGCTCGAAGCGCTATGTATCGCGCCGTTCGGTATGGAAGAAGGTAGCGAACAAGCTCTGCCGGGCGAGGAGTTCGGTTTGATTATCGGCGAACCGGTGCGATTTCGATTTTTCGGTTCTAAAACCCGGCGGGAGGACGTCGCCGGTATCCGGCTGGAGACGTGGGCCGACGATGCATTGGAAGAATTGGACGAAATCGAGATTACCTTGCCCGAGGAAGGCCGTGCACCCGGCGAGATCGTGCCTGTCTATTTATCCTCGGCGGTTACAGAAGTGGGTACTCTGGAATTGAAAGCCGTGTCGCATCGCGACGGTAAACGTTGGAAAATTGAATTCGACGTCAGGGCCGGAGAGAGCGAAACGGTTTAACGACGCTACGACTGATTGCGCCTACAGGCGGACCGGGCTCTGGTGTACAATTCGCCGTAACGGCACGGGCCGATTTTCCGACAACACACTAAAAGAATTGTGCAGGTTTAAAAAGATGATAACGATGGATGATAGAGACGGTTGGATTTGGCTGGATGGGGAATGGGTGGCTTGGCGCGATGCTAAAGTTCACGTTCTGACCCACACCCTGCATTACGGTTGCGGTGTGTTCGAAGGATTGCGCGCATACAAAACCGACGCGGGTACGGCGATTTTCAAACTGGCGGAACATACCGACCGTTTGTATCGATCCGCGCATATCATGAATATGAAAATGCCGTTTTCCAAGCAGGAAATCAATCAAGCCCATCGGGATGCGGTTGCCAAAAATGCTTTAGACAGCGCTTATATCCGCAGCATGGTGTTCTTCGGCTCCGAAGGCATGGGATTGCGCGCCGACAATCTGAAAGTGCACGTGATGGTTGCGGCCTGGACTTGGGGCGCGTACCTGGGTGCGGAAAACATGGAGAAGGGTATCCGTATCCGCACTTCGTCCTACACCCGCAACCATGTCAACAGCACGATGTGCAAAGCCAAGGCCAATGGCAATTACATTAATTCGATCCTGGCTCTGCAGGAAGCCCTGTCTACCGGTTACGACGAAGCGCTGCTGTTGGATCACGAGGGCTTTTGCGCCGAGGGTAGTGGCGAGAACCTGTTCATTGTCCGAAACGGCAAACTGTATACGCCGGAAACGACTTCGGCGCTGGAAGGAATCACCCGCGACACCTTGATCACCATCGCCCGCGAACAAGGCTACGAGGTGATAGAAAAACGGATTACCAGGGACGAGGTATACGTAGCCGACGAAGCCTTTTTTACCGGTTCAGCCGCCGAGGTTACTCCGATTCGCCAATACGACAATCGGGACATAGGTTCGGGCAGCCGCGGGCCGATTACCGAAAAACTGCAAAGCTTGTATTTCGATTATGTACACGGTCGCCGCGCCGACCACAGGGAATGGCTCACCTTAGTCTCCTAAGTTGTGCTGTCCGCTGAAAACTTCTTGATCGTCGGCCCGTCTTGGGTCGGCGACATGGTGATGGCGCAAAGCCTATTCATTACCCTCAAACAACACTATCCCGCTTGTACGATAGACGTGCTGGCACCGGGCTGGTCTTTGCCTTTGCTGCAACGTATGCCGGAAGTGCGACGGGGCATCGCGATGCCGGTCGGCCACGGCCGATTCGGTCTGGCGGAACGATGGCGATTGGGCCGGGCGCTACGCGGACAATACGGGCGTGCGCTGGTGCTGCCTAATTCGTGGAAATCCGCACTGCTGCCTTTTTTTGCCGAGATAGACCGCCGGACCGGTTTCTTTGGCGAATGGCGCTATGGCTTGTTAAACGATGTTAGACGTTTAGACAGACAGCATTTGCCGCAAACGGTACAACGATTTGTAACCTTGGGGCTGGAAAAGCCTCAAGCCGGTCCTCCTGCCTGCCCGCAACCTAAACTAGTTGTCAGCGCCGAGCAAAAACAAGCCGCCGCAACAAAATATGCCGTCGATATCGGCAATCCTGTCGTGGCGCTTTGTCCGGGCGCCGAATACGGGCCGGCCAAGCGTTGGCCGGTCGAGCATTTTGCCCAATTAGGCCGGTGCTTGGCGGCGCGCGGCTGGCAAGTCTGGCTGTTCGGTTCGGAAAAGGATGCGGCGATTGCCGGAAAAATCAATGCATTGTCCGGGCAGTCGTTCAGCAATTTCGCGGGAAAAACCAGTTTAGCGGACGCCGTCGATTTGATGTCGTTAGCCGACGTTGTGGTTAGCAATGATTCCGGCTTGATGCACGTTGCCGCGGCTTTAGATAAAAAACTGGTAGCGCTGTACGGTTCATCCGATCCCGGTTTTACCCCGCCGTTGCATCCTGCCGCACAGATCGTCCGCTTAGGCTTGGAATGCTCGCCCTGTTTCAGGCGGGAATGTCCGCTAGGTCATACCCATTGTTTGACCGAAATTTCGCCCGATCAGGTCCTTCAAGCCATGGACGCCTAATGCATGAAAGTGGCGATCGTTAAACTGTCGGCGTTAGGCGACATCGTACACGCGATGGTGGCCTTGCAATTTGTCAAAGCGACCTACCCGGACACCGAAATCGACTGGCTGGTTGAACATCGTTTTGCCGGCTTGCCGGCCAACAACCCGCAGATCAACCGCATCTTGCCGGTCAATTTAAAAGCGTTAAAGCGCGATAAATCGGGTTTCTTTGCCGAATTTCGCACCCTCAATGCCTACCGCGAGCATCGCTACGATTGGGTCATAGACGCCCAAGGTCTGATTAAATCCGCCATCGTTGCCCGCTGGCTGTCGGCTAACTGTATCGGATTCGATAGCCGCTCGATCAGGGAAGCATGGGCGGCTAGCTTGTATCGGCAACATGTCGCTTGCCCTTACGACGCCAACACCATAGACCGTAATGTCAAAGTGATAGGCGCCTTGTTCGGTCTGGATATCTCGCCGCAGCAAATCATCGACAAACAGCCGTTTTTGTTTTTCGAGCCCGCTAGCGTCGATTTAACCGGCTATTTCGATAAATTTAGAGTCAATGTGTTGCTGGTCGTTGGTTCGACCTGGCCTAGCCGCAATTATCCGCCCGAACGGTTTTTAAGCGTGATCGCCGGCTTGAGCGATGCCAACATATTGATCGTCAGAGGCAACCCGGAGGAAGAAAAGACGGCCGGTTGGCTGGCCGAGCGTAGCGGCGCGCGCGTGTTGCCAAGCCTGAATTTGAACGACTTAAAAGCGGCAATCGCGCGAGCCGATTTAGTGATAGGCAACGATACCGGACCTACCCACATGGCTTGGGGCTTGAATCGGCCGTCGCTGACTCTGTTCGGGCCTACCCCGGTGAGCCGCGTTTACCAAACCCGCATCAACCGGGTGTTGAAATCCCCCTCTAAAGTAAATCCTTTCAAACTGGATAAAAACGATTTTTCCATCGGCTTAATAGAGCCCGATCAAGTAATAGCGTTGGCCCGGCAGCTGCTTGCCGGCGGCTAAAGCGCTCCCAAGCCGCCCCGCGCCTCAACTCTAACGCACGCATCAGCCCGGCGGCCTGTGGAAATTAGGCTACTATTTCTACCGATATGTACCTAGCGTTGCGGGCAAAAAGATAGGGTATGCGAGGTACTTAGCTTTTACCGGGTCAATTCGACGGGTTGACTGTCTTGGGAGGTTTATGAGCAACAAGGCCTTGCCCAATTCGCACGAGCTGGTGCTACGCGAAGAGGATTTTATCGTCAGCAAAACCGATGCAGTCGGTCGGTTAACCTATTGCAATCCGGTATTTATCGAGTTTTCCGGTTACACCGAAGCGGAGTTGTTGGGGCAACAGCATAACGTCATCAGGCATCCGGACATGCCGCGCACTATTTTCGCGTTGCTCTGGCAAACCATACGCAACGGCGAAGAATTCATCGGCTATGTTAAAAACATGTCCAAAGACGGTTCTTACTACTGGGTGTTAGCTACGGTAACTCCCACATTTAAGCCAAATAGTCAGGAAATCATCGGTTATTTTTCAGTACGGCGCAAACCGCTTAACGCCAAGATTGCCAATATCGAACCCTTGTACCTCGCAATGCTGGCCGCAGAACAACATGCAGGTCGACTGGATGCAATCGCCGCCGGAAATGCTGTGTTGCAAGCAGCTTTGGAAGCTGAAGGCAAGGATTATCGTGAATACATACTTACGCTTTAACAGCCAAAATACCATAAGAATTTGCTTGGGTTTGCTAGCCGTGCAAACCGGCGCGGCTGCTTACCGATACGAAATCAATGCTTGGCAATTTATCCCGCTCTGTTTGGCGTTGCTGGCTTATGCCGGTTTCCAACGCCAAACCCGCTTGGAATTGAACTTGATCAAATCCTTATTCACCTTAGCCAACGGCATCGCCAAGGGTAAGCTGGAATACCGGATAAGTCACGTGCCGCCGGATGCCGATTTGGCCCGGCTGGCTTGGAATTTCAATACCGCCTTAGACCAAGTGGAAACCTATATGCGCGAGACCGCCAGCTGTTTTGCGGCCGCCGAACGGCAGCAGTATTACCGAAAGCCTCAATATCTCGGGATGAAAGGCGCATTCGCCGAGAATCTGCGTTACATCGATGCGTCGTTAAGAACGATAGAATCGGATGCCCGTGGAAAAATGCAGGAAAGTTTGTTTGCGCAGTTAGGGCAAATGAAAACCGAGAATCTATTATCCAGCTTGCAGCGTACGGAACGAGATTTATCGATCATCACCACTCAAATGCGGCAGGTGGAAACCACCAATCAAACCGCCGCCGACATCGTGTCTAAAAGCGGTGTGGCGTTGGGTAGCGTGATCCAAAAGTTGACTAAGATCATCGACACCATGGAATCGTTAAAATCCTCTTCGCTGGCGTTAAGGCAAAGTAGCAAAGACATTAGCGAAGTTACCACCTTGATTGCCAAAATCGCCGAACAAACCAATTTATTAGCGCTTAACGCGGCTATCGAAGCGGCACGCGCCGGCGAACACGGTCGTGGGTTCGCTGTAGTGGCCGATGAAGTACGCCGTCTTGCCGAAAACACCAAGCAGGCCACCGGGCAAATTCACAACGCGATGGCACGTTTTAGCGTCGTCAGTACCGAAATTGTAGAGGGTACCGTCGGTATGGCCGATATGACCGAAGAGTCCAAAGTTGCGGTGAGCGAATTCGAAAAAAACATTCACCAAGTCAGCGGGATCGTATTGGATACCTACGGGAAAGTCGCCTACACGCAAATGGTGGGCGAAGTGGCTTTAGCCAAGGTCAATCAGATGATTTACGTACAGCAAGGCTACCGGGCCATGGAAATGGGGGCGCATTCCAGCGCGGCCGAAACGGTGATGGTCGATCACTTTCATTGCAAGTTGGGCATTTGGTATCACACCGGCGTCGGGGCCAGCCAATACGGACATTTGCCGTCCTATGTCAAAATCGATGCCCCACATAAAAAGACCCACGAAAACATGTTTTCCGCGGTCGAAAAATTGTCCAAAAATTGGCAAACTTCGCTACAACTGCAGGCTGAAATCGTCGAAAACTTCCGGGCTATCGAGCTGAGTAGTTTGGAAGTGGCCACGCTGCTGGATAGAATCGTGGAGGAAAAAAAGCAGTTCGAATCCGGCGTGAGTAGAAACGACGGCGAAGTGGACTTATTTTAACGGCCGATCTCCGGCGTAAGCCTTGGAGCGCAAGCGGCTTGAGTGCTACCATGGCGCTTCCGTTAATTTTTGCGTTCAATAACATGAGTCAAATTAAAATCGAGCACAACCCCAGCCAGGAAAGATTAGAAGAACTTGGCGTATCCAATTGGGAAATTTGGGAAAAAGAAGTATCCCAATTTCCTATCGATTTCGACGAAACCGAATGCGCTTACGTATTGGAAGGAGAGATTTTGGTGACTCCGGCCGGCGGAGAGCCGGTACGCATTTTGCCGGGCGATTTGGTGGTCTTTCCGGCCGGTTTGGAAAGCCAATGGGAAGTCGTCAAACCGTTACGCAAACACTATAGCTACGATTATCCGGACGGAATTTAACGCCGCCCTTATTCCACTAAGGCATCGATTCGATGCCTTTTTCAGTTTTTCCCAATGCGGATGAAGGTATGGCAATCCCCTGTCCGATCAAAAGCATTGACGGTGGGAGAGATGCCATCGTCGCGCTTCGACAGGCTGTTCGCGACGTCGCCCCCACCAGGACTTTCACCAAAATATGCCAGGCCGTCCATTGTTGAAATTAGCTTCACGCGCAGCCGCTTGGCTAGTGTTGCCGATACTTGCGCTCGCGGCGGTCGTCGCTGTTTTTTCCGGCAGCGGCGATAACGCAAAGCAAACTCAAGATAGCGTAGAAGTGATCGTCGGCGATATCGAAGAAAACGTCACCGCGCAAGGCAAGCTGGAGCCGAAAGAATACGTCGACGTCGGTGCGCAAGTCACCGGTCAGTTGCACCGGTTATACGTAGACATTGGCGACAATGTCAGGGCCGGTCAATTGTTGGCGGAAATCGATCCCCGCGTTTATGCGGCCAGGGTACAGGCCGACGAAGCCAACATTAAAAACTTGAAAGCCCAGTTAGCCGGTCAGCAAGCCCAGGTGATATTCGCTAGACAGCAGTTTGAACGGAACCGGGAGCTGATCGCCGGCGACGGAGTCAGTCTGCAAGATTACCAAAATAGCGAATTTAACCTAAAAAACGCCCTCGCCACCGCACAAGCCATTGAAGCGCAAATCGAACAAGTGCAATCGACCTTAAACGGCGACCTCACCAACCTCGGCTTTACCAAAATCTTTGCGCCGATGGACGGTACCGTCGTCAGTCGCACGGCGCGTTTGGGACAAACCCTGAACGCCAATCAAACCACGCCGCTGATCATGCAGTTGGCAAAATTGGATGCAATGACCGTGCGCGCGCAAGTGGCGGAGGCCGATGTCATGCGGCTACGGCCGGACATGGCCGTGTATTTCACCACCTTAGGCGCCGGTGAGAGGCGTTGGTACGGCAAGATAAGGCAAATACTGCCGTCTCCCGAAATCGTCAATAATGTGGTGTTGTACAACGTGCTGGTGGATGTGGACAACAAAGACCGGCAATTGATGTCCGGTATGAGCACCCAAATGTTTTTTCTGCTGGCAAGCGTCCGGCAAGCGTCCTTAATTCCCTTGTCCGCTCTCGGTCAGCGTGTGCCCGAAGCCGACCGGCAAGGCGGAAAGGCTTACCGGATCAAACGGCTGACCGCGCAAGGCGCGGAGGAAAAAATCGTGCATATCGGTTTGCGCAATCGGCGTTACGCGCAAGTGCTGGAGGGCGTGCAAGCTGGCGATCAATTATCGGTATGGTCCTTGCCCGGACAGAAGCGCAACGGCAAGAAAACATCCGACGCATTCGCACTGCCCGGCGCAGCACGCTTATGAGCTCTGAAACGATAGAGATTCCTTTATTGCAATTGCGAGAAGTCAGGCGCCAATACCTGTCCGGCGATACCCTGGTAACGGCGTTGGGCGGGGTATCTTTGAGCATCTGGCCGGGCGAATTCGTCGCCATCGTCGGCCAATCCGGTTCCGGAAAGTCGACCTTGATGAATCTGATCGGCTGTTTGGACCGCGCCGATCAAGGCAGTTACCGGATTGCCGGGCGCCCGGTCGAGGCTTTGAATGCCGATCAGCTGGCGGCGTTACGGCGAGAAACTTTCGGTTTCGTGTTTCAGCGCTACAATCTGTTGACGACCGCCACTGCGGCGGAAAACGTACAAATTCCGGCCTTGTACGCAGGCCAAAGCAAACTGCTACGGCAAGCCCGCGCCATGCAATTGCTGCAACAACTGGGACTGGCCGAGCGTTCCGGCCACAAGCCCATGCAATTATCGGGCGGCCAGCAACAAAGAGTCGCTATCGCTCGCGCATTGATGAACGATCCGCCGGTGATTCTGGCCGACGAGCCTACCGGAGCGCTGGATAGCCGTAGCGGCCTGGAGGTGATGGATTTGTTGCGTCGCCTGCACGCGCAAGGCCGCACCATTTTACTGATTACCCACGACGAACAGTTAGCGCAGTACGCCCAGCGCATGATTCACATTCGTGACGGCCTCATCGTCGCCGATTCCGGCCGCCGTCAAGCTAAACCGGCAACCGCGGCCGGGCGAGAAGTGACGCCTGATGCGTTCGATATTTTGGAAGAATTGCAGGAGGCCGGTACCAGCGCGTTGCGCGCGCTAAGAGCCAATTTGTTTCGTACCGCTTTGACTTTACTGGGGATAGTGATCGGAGTGGCCGCGGTCGTGACCATGATGGCGGTTGGCGAGGGCAGCCGTCAGCAGGTGATGGCGCAAATGACGGCGATGGGAACCAACATTTTAACCATACGGCCTGGAGCGCCGGCTTTGCGCACTAGTTCCGACATCGCCACCTTAACGCCGGAGGACGCCGAAGCCATAGAAGAACTGGACAACGTCGCGTGGGCCTTGCCGGAACGTAGCGCCCGCATGACCTTGCGGGTCGGTAACGTCGATTATGCCAGCAGCGTACAAGGCGTGGCGCCCAGCATGCCGCAAGTGCGCGATTGGCCCTTGGCACGCGGCAACTTTTTCAGCGACGAAGACATGCAACGCTATTCCCCGGTCGTGGTGTTGGGACAAACCGTGCTGGAACTGCTATTTCCGGACGGCAGCGATCCGATAGGGCGTTACCTGCTGATTCAAAACATTCCGTTCGAAATCATCGGTGTTCTGGGTCCGAAGGGCGCGTCGCCGGTAGGCACGGACCGCGACGATGCGGTGTTCGTACCCTTGACGACCGGTTTGATCCGTTTATTCGGCCGCAATTATCTGAACGGCATATCCGTGCGCGTGACGGATGTGACCCACATAGACGACACCGAGCAGGCGATCAAAGCCTTATTGCTGGCCAGGCATCAGACCGAAGACTTTCGCATCCGCAACATGTCCTCCATCTTGGATTCCGCCGAAGAAACGCAAAGCACCATCACCGTCATGCTGGGCATCGTCGCGGCCGCCTCCTTACTGGTCGGCGGCATAGGGGTGATGAACATCATGCTGGTCAGCGTGACCGAACGCACCCGCGAAATCGGCATTCGTATGGCAGCAGGTGCGCGCCGCCGCGATATTTTGCTGCAATTCGTCACCGAAGCCACCGTGGTTTGCACCTTGGGCGGGGTGGCCGGCGTGGTTGTCGGGATTGCGTGCACCAGCGTGTTGCATCGCTTCGAAATGGCCGTCGTGTTTTCGCCGTTTCCGGCCGTATTGGCTTTTTCCAGCGCGTTCTGCACCGGATTGTTATTCGGCTTCCTGCCGGCGCGCAAAGCGGCCAATTTAGATCCCGTCATGGCGCTGGCCGCCGAATGAGTTTGCGCAACTTTCTTTATCTGGTTGCGCTGAGTGGGCTGTCGGCCGCTTGCCGCCTGACGCCGCCTTTTGAAGCGCCGCAAGCCGATGTGCCGGAAGCTTGGCACTACGCGCAAAATGACGCGGCCGCACTGCTCGATCCCGGCTGGTGGCGAGCTTTCGCCGACCCGGAACTGGAAGCCCTGATAAGCCACGCGCTGGCATATAACAACGATTTGGCCGCCGCAACCCGGCGCGTAGAGCAGGCGAGGGCGCAAGCCAAACTGGCAGGCGCCGATTTACTGCCAGGCATCGGCACTACCGCCTCGCTGACGGACAGACATAACGATGCCGGCGATACTCAGCGTAAATTCGCGCAAATTTCCATTGCCTACGAAGTGGATTTGTGGGGCGCTAATCGCGCCAAGCGGGATGCGGGCCGGGCAAGATGGCTCAGCACAATCTTTGCGCGCGATGCTTTACGCTTGGTAGTCAGCGCCGACGTGGCGCAAGTTTATTTCAACGTGTTGGCTTCAGCCGAGCAAATCCGCATTGCCGAGCGTTTTTTGGTCAATACCGAGCAGACCCTGAGCATAGTAACGGCCCGCTTTAAAGCCGGCGCAGTATCGAATTTGGACGTGGCGCAACAACAAAGCTTGCGCGCCAACGCTCAGGCGGATTTAGAACGGCTTAAACAACAAAAAGCCTTGGCGGATAACGCGCTCAGTATTTTGTTGGGCGACAAACCGCAAGCACAAGGCGGTGCGGCAACATTCACCGGCCTGCAAATTCCGGCGATTACGGCCTTGCAACCGTCTGAGTTGCTGCAGCGTAGGCCGGACGTCAAACAAATCGAAGGGCAATTGCAGGCGGCCCACGCCGACGTCGCAATCGCCCGAGCGGCCTTTTATCCCAAATTGCAGCTGAGCCTGGACGGGGTGTTGGCCAATCCGCAGCCGGCCGGCGTGCTGGTTTCGATGGCGGCCGCGCTACTGCAGCCGATTTATCAGGGCGGACGCTTGGAAGGCGCGTTAGCGAACGCGCGTGCCCGCCACGCCGAGCTGGTGGAAATTTGGCAGCAGACCTTGCTGACCGCCTTCAAAGAGGTGGAAGACGCCGCGGCCGTGCGCCAATATTCCGGCCTGCGGCAAACCGCCTTGCAGCAAGCGGTCGGCCAAGCCGAATTGGCGTATCGCATCGCCGATGCCCGCTACCGGGCCGGAGCGATTGAGTTTCAAGCCCTATTGACCGCGCAACGCGACGTATTCACTGCCCAAACCCATCAGGTGCAAGCCCGTTTAGACGTATTGAACGCCAGCGTGCAGCTTTTCAAAGCCCTGGGCGGCGGCTGGCAGCCGGCATCGGCGCAACTGCCGGGCGAATCGGCGTTGAATGGGTATCAGCCGGGATCATGAAGCCGGTAACGCCTCTCGGGCAATGGCAAGCCGTGCGCGGCTAGTCGCGCCGGCCCCGCTTTCACGAAGACTTCATAGCGGGCAATCCTGCGACTTTACTAAGTTAGACAACCGAAGTTTGCCGCTTGAAAATGCCCGTCATGAAACGCCAACGGGCATTTACTGCCGGATCACTGCATAAGCCAATATCGATACGGATGGAATCCGCTGCTTGATAAAACGATAGCGCCAACTCGGCAGCATTTAGCTGAAAAGTAACCAAGATAAAACCTAGACAGGTTTTGTCTTGCCGGCTTGTCGCTGCCATTTTACCTGCCAATTTTGGCGTGACAGACTGACGAATTTGTCACTTGCCACACTGAACGGATAAAACTGCTCACGACAAGCCAATGATTGATAGGCGCTTAGCCTAGTGGCCTAAATCATGCTCTAACTGGCAGAATTAAAAATTAAAAGCCGTAGAATTCAACCGGCATGGCCCGAACATACAAAAGACCGAAAACCGATCCCAATGGTCACAATCGATTTCACAACACGCAACAGGATAACAAGATGAGTTTTGTAAACGAAAAGATCCCGGAAGCCGATTTAAAACGTATTGATGTCAACCCGATAAGGTGCGCTTATAGGCTGCTGCCGACGTTAGGAGACGCATTGTTCGAGTAGCTAAAAGCATAGCCTTATACACAAGTCGGCACTACAAGAACTAAACCAATCCCAAGCCATTGATCTTGTGTTGGCTTGCGGCGGACTCAATCGGATTTTACCGATTGATGAAGCCTTGATTCCTTTGGTCTTGGTGACTTGTGTATAACGAGATGAGCTAAAAGCCGTGACCGAATAAACGTCTATCAACAAATCAATAGGTATTTTTGCTCTCTATCGCTGATAGACACAAACCTTGACTGAAAACAATACATGCGAACTTTTTGCAAAGCGCTTAGCGATTAATCGACTTGACTAAATATATTAAACGGATAATTAACTAAATATATCGGTAAGCAGTGCTATGGATTGGCCAAGTAAGATTTTTTATTCATACGTAAAATAAGATATTTACGATTAAAATTTAGAAAATTATGGGCGACTTTATATTAAAATTATCGAGTAACACTAGTTATATTTATACTGGTATCAATAGCATCCTGTCCGTGTATGTAATCGGGTTTCGAAGAACAATGATCTGCGTCGCATGTTTGTGCTTATTATTAGCGGGATGTGGCGAAGAATTACTAAATATGGAGCAGGCTAGGAACCGGCACTACGCTGTCCGGGTGGAAAATGTCGATTTCGACGTGCCGCTGCTTTACCACCCCTTGGAAGGCCGCTTCGACAAAGGCTGGGAGCCGCCGCAAACCGAACGGGAAACCATCGATGCGATCCGCATCAAGGCATTGTTGCCAGATATGGAGATGTATAACGAAAAAACGGCGAACGAATTTAAAACACCCGGCTGGAGCAGAAAAGTCATGATCATGATGACGCATTACCGAGTTAACTGGCCGTATTACTTTGATGGCGCTTATAAACGTTTGATCAAATTGCCGGAACATCCGCTGGTGCCGGGCATGTTTCATTATCGCGATCCTAAGAGCGATATGAAGGATATCTATCTAAGCCACGACAAGCCGGTTCGAGATTTAACAGAAATGAGATGCGAAAATCCCGAACTGGACCCAGAACCCGCGCCATCGCCCTCTTGTAAAGTCACTACGATTTACCGAGGACAATTTCAGCTCGATTACGCTTTCTCGCTAGCTTATTTATCGCAATGGCGCGAAATAGACCAAAAAATCAAAGCCTTGCTCGACAGTTTCATTTCTGCTGAATCCAAAAACCAACCACAAATTTAAGACAAAAGGAGTTTTTTCATGACCATCGAATCTTCCGTATTAATCCCAAGTACCCTTCCGCAAGCAGCTGTGGCCGAAGCCAGAGCCTATTTCGATCAAGGCCAATATGCCTCGGCCTGGGATGCCTTGGCGCGCGGCGGCGACCGTTACGCGGACAACGCAGCCGGCGTGCTTGGCCGGGGCGGAGATGCCGCCGATTATTTTTTTCAAAAACTGGTGCAGCACTGGTGGGATTATAACGAACCGGGTGCCTACGAGACTAAATTCGACGCTGTCGCGCATGATCATTTGGACAATTATCTGACACAAGTTGAGAGAGGTTACCTTCCCGATACCCAGTTTATTCTCAACAGCTATGAACAAGCGTTACGAGATAATCAATTGAGCGCCAGTATCGCGTTCGACGGAGCCTGGGCTAAAGCCGTACCCGGCGATGTCTTCGACGGCACTTGGGGTATCCCGTTTTTGGGTATGGAATTGGACCGGTTAACCACTAGCGAATCCCATAATAACCTGACCCAAGGTGAGGCGGCGGCGCTGATCGGAAACGCCATGACAGAGGCGCTCTATGACGTCTCGAAACAAGGATTTATGGCTTCCGGTGAATTCGTTACCGCCATGATCGGTCGATTCGGCGAAGGTGTTGGCGATTACTTTAGAGATATACAAAATAAAGAGTTTTTGTTTTTATTTGATCATCCAGAAATCTTAAAGTTACCCGTTAGTTTATTGGTTTCATCCTTATTCATCACAGCCACCGTTATCCAACCTCGCCGCGATCCTTTAACGTTAGATTTGGACGGCGATGGCCTGGAAACCACCGGCATCGACACCGCCAACCCCGTTTACTTCGACCACGACGCCGACGGAATAAAAACCTCCACCGGCTGGGTGGGTGCGAATGATGGATTTCTGGTATTAGACAAAAATGGCAACGGTACCATAGATAACGGCCGCGAATTATTCGGCGACGCCTATTTAAAAAGTAATGGGCAACTGGCCTCCGACGGATTTGATGCGCTAAGCGATCTGGATAGCAACGCCGACGGTGTGGTCGACGCTAATGATGCCCGCTTTGCCGACTTGCGCGTTTGGCGGGATTTGAATCAAGACGGTGTCAGCCAAGGCAACGAGTTGTTTTCGCTAAGCGGCTTGGGCATAGCGGCTGTTAATGTTCAAAGCACTGAGCACAATCAAACCTTAGCCAATGGAAACCAAGTAGCCGATCTTGGCACCTTCGTTAAAACCGATGGCAGCAGCGGAACTCTGGGCGAGGTCAGTGGCAACTTGGGAGATGTCAACCTGGTGCAGGATACCTTCCACAGCCTATTTGCCGATACGCTGGACACCACCGGCTTCGAAACTCTGCCCGACGTGCAATACGCCGGCCAAGTGCGCAGACTGCGCGAAGCCGCCACCCTGTCGCCGGCTTTGGCGCAACTGTTGACCGACTTTGCCGCCGCCGACCGCACAGGCCAATGCGTCTTGCTGGAGCCGATCATCAAAGCCTGGAGCGACACCAGCACCCTGGCCGACAAACTGACCATCCTGGAACACTTCAACGACCGCACTTTCAATGCCGTGCCGGCTGGAGCGGCGGCAAATGATAGAACATGGGGTATGGCGGCATGAAAAATCCAACAAAATGTATTAATACAAGATCTGGTGCAGCTCATTTATTTATGGGATCAATTTATGATTGAAAGAATTTTTGCCCGCTGGCTGAGGAAAAAAATTGCTGATCGACAGATACAAAATTATTCAACTAGCAATACCAGTTTCTATAACTTATTCATATCATGGTTGCTTGGTGCATGGTTTTGTTTAGGTCTTCTTATAAGCTATATAACCTACGAATACGGGATGGATTCATCCCAATGTGATTTATGCAATCGAATAGTTGAAATCTTTCCTACCATAGACGTTGCGGCTAAAAAATCCGATTTTCCGAATGTAATGAGAATTATCTGGTTGTATATGACCATCACCACACCGCCTGTTGCGCTGGCATTAATCGTAACGTCACCATTTATACCTTACGACCAAGATCCTAAAACTTCTTTTAAGAAATTAGTTATGAGTTGGTTGTTTTGTGCGTCAATATTATTGATAGCTTATGTCTTCATATTTGTATGGGGTGGGCCTGTATCCGCTAATTCAAAAACCAAAACGGCAAGAATTTTTATGCATACAATATATGGTGGATATTTCTTTAGTTTTTCTGCCTTTGCTATGCCTCCATTAAGCTTATGGATTTTAATTTATCAACACATTAATTTTTTCTCCAATAAATAAGAGGTTTCCATGGAAAATGATCAAAGTTTATTTACGGAATATGCACTAAACGCTGCAGGCTTTATTGCTAAAGACCTTGAAGAGTTTGGATCGCAGCTAGTTACGCGAAACTTAACCGAATATGAAAAAATAGAAGCGACAATAGTCCGATTGACCGATCAAATCGAACGTAATCAGGCTTTGGCACAGGCGTATTTACAGAAGGCCGTGACTGAAATAGGACAAGACAGCAAAGCCGCTAAAATGCTGACTGAGACTGCATTGCAGCAAACACAAGTCGTCAATTGGCTAAAAGGACTCAGTCAAGACGCGATTCAAACAGCTTCGACGCTTGAAACAAGCCTAATAGATGGTAAGACTTTAAAAATTATTGGAGAAGCAGGCGGGGCATTTTTAGATGCTACGCAAATTATCGTCAAACTAGCGCAAGGCGATAATACCGGTGTGATCGATGATGCTGCCGGAATGCTTGGAGGGATGATTTTGGGAGCGGTTGCTATTGCAATAATTCCTGCTGCCGCGCCTGCTGGCGTCATCGCTGGTGTGGTTGCTCTTGCGACAGGCTTTGGATCTTATGTTGGTAGTTCTTTGTCAGAACAATTCGAATGGGGAGCAAAACTCATCGATTTCGTATCAAGAAACCTTATAAATCCAATGGATGGACTCAGTAATTTAGGCAAGTTTATTATAAATGATGCCGCTGCCGATGAGTTCACCGCCGCCACCACCGTCCAACCTCGCCGCGATCCTTTAACGTTAGATTTGGACGGCGATGGCCTGGAAACCACCGGCATCGACACCGCCAACCCCGTTTACTTCGACCACGACGCCGACGGAATAAAAACCTCCACCGGCTGGGTGGGTGCGAATGATGGATTTCTGGTATTAGACAAAAATGGCAACGGTACCATAGATAACGGCCGCGAATTATTCGGCGACGCCTATTTAAAAAGTAATGGGCAACTGGCCTCCGACGGATTTGATGCGCTAAGCGATCTGGATAGCAACGCCGACGGTGTGGTCGACGCTAATGATGCCCGCTTTGCCGACTTGCGCGTTTGGCGGGATTTGAATCAAGACGGTGTCAGTCAAGGCAACGAGTTGTTTTCGCTAAGCGGCTTGGGCATAGCGGCTGTTAATGTTCAAAGCACTGAGCACAATCAAACCTTAGCCAATGGAAACCAAGTAGCCGATCTTGGCACCTTCGTTAAAACCGATGGCAGCAGCGGAACTCTGGGCGAGGTCAGTGGCAACTTGGGAGATGTCAACCTCATACAGGATACTTTCCACCGCGAATTCACCGATAAGTTAGATACTAGTTCGGTGTCTTATCTGCCGGATATGCAAGGTAGCGGCGCGGTGCGGGATCTGCGTGAAGCAGCAACCCTGTCGCCGCAACTAAAACAGTTGTTGACGGATTTCACGACGGCGGATCGCTCTGGACAATTGGAGTTATTGCCTAAGATCATCAAAGCCTGGGCCGATACCGGCACATTGCTAACGACATTTAACGGTTATTCGCCTTATGCAACTGGACCAATGTATTCAGGATCCGGAGGTGGCTCGGCCCCACCGCCTACGACGTACACGGGAATGTATTCAGCTAGTACGCAAATTACAGTCCAGGGAGCCGGTGTCGTCGGTTCTAGTGATTTTAAAGGTTGGGTTAATAAACTCGATATTCTAGAAACTTTTAACGGCCGTACATTTCGCCCCGTCGCTGACGACGGTACGACGGTGCATGTTGTGCTCGCGCCCGGTGCTCTGGATTTGCTCAATCAAGCTTATTCAGAACTGAGCGATTCTGTATACATTGCGCTTATTGCGCAAACCCGACTGAAGCCATATTTAGAAAAGATAACGTTACACATTGATGAAAACGGTATAGGTCTGAATTTTTCGGCTATGAATGCCTTATTCAAATCATATATTGCATCCGAGCCAAGTAAAGTCGCTGGTGATTTATTGGAGCTACAAAAATATTTTGGCAAAGACTTCAATCCTGTTGGATGGGATGGCGCTCAATTGCTAATAGACTTGGAAAGTGATTTTCCTAGCGATTTTGATTTGATCGGCTTAATGACGGACCTGGGATTTCGGATTGGCACTATCGAAAACGATTTGTTAATTGGGTTAAGTGCTCAGGATGAATTGCATGGAGGTAACGGTAATGACAAGCTTCGCGGAGCTGCTGGCGATGACATCTTATACGGAGACGATGGCGACGATGAATTACGGGGGGACGACGGCGACGATACCCTAATCGATACCGCCGGTTGGAATACGCTCTATGGTGGCGCCGGCAACGACAGCATCACCGGCCAGGGTGTACTGGTCGGCGGCACCGGGGACGACGTGCTGACCGGCAGCGGCGGTAGTTATGCCACGTGGTCAGGCCAAACCTATCAATTTAATGTGGGCGACGGCAAAGACACCCTCATCGAATACGGCAGCAACGACGCATACTTCGTAGCCAATTACGGCAACAAAGACGTTCTGCAATTCGGCGCCGGCATCCATCCGGCGGACGTGGCGCGGATTCGGGTGGGTAACGACCTGGTGTTCAAACTCAACGACGCCGACCAGGTCACCGTGAAGGATTGGTTCGTCAGCAGCGACCGTTACATCGAAGAAATCCAATTTGCCGACGGCAGCAAATGGACGGTCGCGACCTTGCAAAGCCTGCCGACCATCCTGAACGGCGGCGACGGCAACGACAGTTTGACCGGCTGGGCCGGCGTAGACACCATCAGCGGCGGCTTGGGTAACGATAGCCTTAAAGGAGGTGATGGCAACGACACCCTGAACGGTAACGACGGCGACGACACGCTGAACGACACTTCCGGTTGGAATACCTTCTACGGCGGCGCCGGCAACGACAGCATCACCGGCCAGGGTGTACTGGTCGGCGGCACCGGGGACGACGTGCTGACCGGCAGCGGCGGTAGTTATGCCACGTGGTCAGGCCAAACCTATCAATTTAATGTGGGCGACGGCAAAGACACCCTCATCGAATACGGCAGCAACGACGCATACTTCGTAGCCAATTACGGCAACAAAGACGTTCTGCAATTCGGCGCCGGCATCCATCCGGCGGACGTGGCGCGGATTCGGGTGGGTAACGACCTGGTGTTCAAACTCAACGACGCCGACCAAGTCACGGTGAAGGATTGGTTCGTCAGCAGCGACCGTTACATCGAAGAAATCCAATTTGCCGACGGCAGCAAATGGACGGTTGCGACCTTGCAAAGCCTGTCGACCATCCTGAACGGCGGCGACGGCAACGACAGTTTGACCGGCTGGGTCGGCGTAGACACCATCAGCGGCGGCTTGGGTAACGATAGCCTCAAAGGAGGTGATGGCAACGACACCCTGAACGGCAACGACGGCGACGACACGCTGAACGACACTTCCGGTTGGAATACCTTCTACGGCGGCGCCGGCAACGACAGCATCACCGGCCAGGGCGTCCTGGTCGGCGGCACCGGGGACGACGTGCTGACCGGCAGCGGCGGTAGTTATGCCACGTGGTCAGGCCAAACCTATCAATTTAATGTGGGCGACGGCAAAGACACCCTCATCGAATACGGCAGCAACGACGCATAC
The DNA here is from genome assembly GCF_040741385.1 of Methylomonas sp. HYX-M1. NCBI lineage: Bacteria > Pseudomonadati > Pseudomonadota > Gammaproteobacteria > Methylococcales > Methylococcaceae > Methylomonas > Methylomonas sp. HYX-M1. The sequence continues at coordinate 2,995,283 of NZ_CP160405.1, read as the reverse complement.
TTCGTAGCCAATTACGGCAACAAAGACGTTCTGCAATTCGGCGCCGGCATCCATCCGGCGGACGTGGCGCGGATTCGGGTGGGTAACGACCTGGTGTTCAAACTCAACGACGCCGACCAGGTCACCGTGAAGGATTGGTTCGTCAGCAGCGACCGTTACATCGAAGAAATCCAATTTGCCGACGGCAGCAAATGGACGGTTGCGACCTTGCAAAGCCTGTCGACGATCCTGAACGGCGGCGACGGCAACGACAGTTTGACCGGTTGGGCCGGCGTAGACACCATCAGCGGCGGCTTGGGTAACGATAGCCTCAAAGGAGGTGATGGCAACGACACCCTGAACGGTAACGACGGCGACGACACGCTGAACGACACTTCCGGTTGGAATACCTTCTACGGCGGCGCCGGCAACGACAGCATCACCGGCCAGGGTGTACTGGTCGGCGGCACCGGGGACGACGTGCTGACCGGCAGCGGCGGTAGTTATGCCACGTGGTCAGGCCAAACCTATCAATTTAATGTGGGCGACGGCAAAGACACACTCATCGAATACGGCAGCAACGACGCATACTTCGTAGCCAATTACGGCAACAAAGACGTTCTGCAATTCGGCGCCGGCATCCATCCGGCGGACGTGGCGCGGATTCGGGTGGGTAACGACCTGGTGTTCAAACTCAACGACGCCGACCAAGTCACGGTGAAGGATTGGTTCGTCAGCAGCGACCGTTACATCGAAGAAATCCAATTTGCCGACGGCAGCAAATGGACGGTCGCGACCTTGCAAAGCCTGCCGACCATCCTGAACGGCGGCGACGGCAACGACAGTTTGACCGGCTGGGCCGGCGTAGACACCATCAGCGGCGGCTTGGGTAACGATAGCCTTAAAGGAGGTGATGGCAACGACACCCTGAACGGTAACGACGGCGACGACACGCTGAACGACACTTCCGGTTGGAATACCTTCTACGGCGGCGCCGGCAACGACAGCATCACCGGCCAGGGTGTACTGGTCGGCGGCACCGGGGACGACGTGCTGACCGGCAGCGGCGGTAGTTATGCCACGTGGTCAGGCCAAACCTATCAATTTAATGTGGGCGACGGCAAAGACACCCTCATCGAATACGGCAGCAACGACGCATACTTCGTAGCCAATTACGGCAACAAAGACGTTCTGCAATTCGGCGCCGGCATCCATCCGGCGGACGTGGCGCGGATTCGGGTGGGTAACGACCTGGTGTTCAAACTCAACGACGCCGACCAAGTCACGGTGAAGGATTGGTTCGTCAGCAGCGACCGTTACATCGAAGAAATCCAATTTGCCGACGGCAGCAAATGGAGTCAAGCTACTATCCTTTCCGGCATTTTAAGCCAATTGAGCGGTACGGATGTCGGCGAGCATGTGCTCGGGACTTCCGCTAGCGAGTCAATCAGTGGGCTGGCTGGCGATGATTTCGTTTCCGGAATGGACGGAAACGATTTGATTGATGGAGGCCTTGGAAATGATCAGCTAATGGGTGGAAGCGGAAATGATCGAATCTTCGGCGGTTTAGGTGATGACACTATATCGGGTGAACTTGGCAACGATAGGCTTTTTGGCGGAGGTGGTTCCGACATTTTTGAGTTTTCAAGTTACGGGACCATTAATGCCGATATTATTGCCGACTTTTTACCATCGAACGACATTGTAGAGTTAGACCATACGCTTTTGAGTCAACTGAGTACGACAGGTGTGTTGTCGGATGACCTATTTTTCAAAGGAGACGGTGTCACTGCATCGGACGAAAACGACTTCGTTTTATACGATACCGCCACGGGTACTTTGTATTACGATGCAGACGGTAATGGCACTGAAGAAGCTCAAGAAATCGTCACGCTGGTCGGGGCGCCGTCTATTACGGCGGCCGATATTGTCGTGGTGTAAATAACTGCTGATGAACCGTAGCGGAACGCTGGGTTTTAGCCAATTGTTTCCGCTTTCGCGGTGAAGGCGTCACTGTTGTCGGAGTCAATGCCCCCGGATTATCCGGGGGCGCTTTATCAGTGAAACGCTCTTAACTTCAACGCTGGCCGCCAATGAACCGCGCTTTGCCGTCCAAGACTCATAGGCTGGATGCGACGTGAGGCGGCGTTATCCCTACAACTTGTCGTTACGGGACAGGAACAGCCGTTAAATTCAACTGTCGCGATAGCGACTTAAATGCCGACAGCGTTTTATAAATGGCATTCTTTCAATTTCGGGACGTCGTTTGTAACGGTATTGCCGGCGCTAGCTAATTTGCATTGCCGAGCATTCCCCCGTTTAACATCCCCAGCGCAAGGCGGCGGTGTTGACCGGCGCGTCCCAAAGTTGCCGCAATTCGTCGTCCAATAGCGTGACGGTGAGCGAACATCCGGCCATGTCCAGCGAGGTAGTGAAATTCCCGACTAGTGAACGCTGCACGTGCAAGCCGCGTCCGCTCAAAAATTGCCAGGCCAGTTCGTATAGCAAATGCAGTTCGACCAACGGCGTTCCGCCGAAACCGTTGACGTGCAGCAGGATGGATTGTCCGGCGCTGGGGGCGAGTTCGTCGATAATGTGGCCGGCGACTTGGGCGACGATTTCGGTTGCCGGCGCGATTTTACCGGTTTCCCGGCCGCGCTCGCCGTGAATGCCGACGCCGATTTCCATTTCGTCGTCCGCGATGGCGAACGTCGGATGGCCTAGCGCCGGCACGGTGCAGCTGGTGAGTGCGACGCCCATCGATGCGGTGTTTCCGACCACGCGTTCACCCAGCGCTTGGCAGGCGGCTAAATCCAGGCCGGCTTCGGCGCCGGCACCGACGATTTTTTCGATGATGGTGGTGCCGGCTACGCCACGCCTGCCGATGCTGTGGTTTTTCGGTAGGGAAATGTCGTCGTTGACCACTACCGTGGCGTTGGGACAATCCAGCATTTCGGCCGCCATTTCGAAATTCATCACGTCGCCGGCGTAGTTCTTGACGATGAACAGTACGCCTGCGCCGGTATTGACCATTTGAGCGGCAGCCAGCATTTGATCCGGGGTGGGCGAGGTGAAAATCTGACCGGGGCAGGCGGCGTCCAGCATGCCGTAGCCGACAAAACCGCTGTGCAAGGGTTCGTGGCCGGAGCCGCCGCCGGAAATCAAGGCAACCTTGCCGGGTTTGTTTTGTTTGCGGCACACATAGTTCGGTTCGGTATGTAAATCGACGATGTCGGCATGGGCTTTGGCGAAGCCGCGTAAGCTGGTGTCCAGCAGGGTCGCCGGGCTGTCGAGGAATTTTTTCATGCTTACCTCCGGTTTATAGTTGTTGTAAGGCAGTGGTGAGTTCTGTTTTCCAGAATTACGTAGCCGTAGAGTTTTAAACCTGTATGTTGGCGTTGGTATTGCCAACTGTCGAGGACGATTTGCACGGTTTCCGGGCGGGTAAACACGGCCAGCCATTCGACGACGGTGCAGGTCATGAAATGGGGTTTGTCGGCTTCTTCCCATGAGTTGCTTTATTCATAAGGACGCCGAGCGTCCGGAGCTGCGTCCCCACGCGGAGCGTGGGGACGATGATCTGTCCTGTCAGCTCGTAGCGTGCGGCGAGGTAAGGAACCGTACGGAACGCATGTCAACAATTCTGTCGGCGTCGGTCAACAAAAGCCGGCTGATGGTCGTGTTCGGGCTGAAGAAAATACGACAAAACGCCGTAGTCCTGGATTGGCCGCGAACGCTTGCTATCGGGTGGCTGCGGCTGGATCACGCCGGAGTTACTCGCGCTAACGTCATAATCCGGTCATATTGAATTAGCATAATCGCCGCATGTTTAGCCTGCGGTTGATTTCTGTCTCCGAGAAAGCTCGGCTTTCTCCCCGTTTTCGCAATCTTCAATGTGGGAGCGCGCCGCTGTCCGGTTTGTGCGCGCTGGGGATTTTGCTTTATTCGCTATGGCATTGGCCAAGCTTGAAGGCGCAAGAACCGGTTGCGGCGGTAACACCGTCCACGGACGAGCGGCCCGCCGCTCCGGATTACCGACGGATTGCGGCGTGGAATTTATTCGGCGGACAAAATGACGAGACGCCGGGCGCGGCGGAACAACCGGTGGAATCCGATTTGCAGCTCAAGTTGCTCGGCACCTTTGTGGTGTCCGCGCTAAGCGACAGGCGGTATGCCATTGTTCAACACAACGACGGTGCGCAACGGCGTTACCGGGTCGGCGACAGGCTGCCTGAAGATGTTGTATTGGAGCGGGTGGACGCAAAATGCATTGTGGTGCGCAACCGGCAACGTTTGGAGTCGTTAGCCTTTCCCGCGCCGGCTCCGGCCGCCGCGCCTTAACTTTTCGCCTTTCCCCCTATCATGAACAAAGCTCGCGTTTGGCTGGGAGTGCTCGCGCTGGTCGCATGGCAATGGGCCGTCGCGGAGCCGGGCGAATTTTCCCTGAATTTCAAAGACGTCGATATCAAGGCCTTAATCGAAACCGTGGCCGACGCGACCGGCAAGAATTTCGTGGTCGATCCCCGCGTAACCGGCAACATTACCGTGATGACTTCGACGCCGATGCGCGCCGCTCAGGTTTACGACGTGTTTTTGTCGATCTTGAAAGTGCACGGTTATGCGGCGGTCCCCAACGGCAATGTGATCAAAATCGTGCCGAGCGGTTCGGCAAAACAGGACGGTGAGCCGGGGGAATTGCAATCTGGGCCTAAGCGAGGCGACGAGCAGCAAACCCGCATCGTTCAGGTTCAGCACTTGGACGCCAATCTGTTGGTGCAGACCCTGCTGCCTTTGTTGCCGCAATATGCCTTTATGGCGGCGGTTCCGGAAAGCAATACCTTGGTGATTTCCGATACCGCCGCCAATGTGACGCGCTTGGAAGCCATGATTCGGCAAATCGACCGGCGCGATACGCACGGCATGGAAGTGATTGCGTTGCGCCATGCCGGTGCGGCGGATTTGGTGCAACCCATCAACAATTTGTTGGCGGCCGCCAATGCGGGTAAAACCACGGCCGGTGCGCCGCCATTGGCGGCCGACGAGCGCACCAACAGTTTGATCATCGGCGGGGATGCGGACACCCGACTGCAATTGCGGGCTTTGGTCGCCAGCTTGGACGTGCCGGTGGAAAAAGACGGCAATACCGAAGTGATTTATATGCGCTACGCCGTCGCCAAGGATTTGGTCGAGACGTTGACCAGTGTCGGCGGCGAGAAAACCGACAAAAACGCCGCCGTGCAAGTCAGCGCGAATACGCCCAAGAATTTGGACATTCGCGCCGACGAGGCTGCCAATGCCTTGATTATCACCGCGCCGCGCGACAAGATGCGCACGCTGAAAAGCGTGGTGCGGCAGCTGGACGTGCGTAGAGCCCAGGTGCACATCGAGGCCATCATCGCCGAAGTCAGCTACGACAAGAACCAGCAATTGGGGGTGGAGTGGCAAACCAAGGCCGACGGCGACGCGGTGGCGGCGTTTCGCAAAGGTAGCGACAATTCCCTGGATTTATCGCAATTCGTCAGCACTTTCGGCAAGGGCTTGAGCGTGGGCTATTTGGCCGGCAGCGAAATTAAGGCCTTGATCAACGCCTTTTCCACCGACAACGACGTCAACGTATTGTCGACTCCGTCCTTGGTGACTATGGACAACGAAGAAGCCAGCATCATCGTCGGCCAAAACATCCCGCTGAATACCGGCAGTTATACGACCAATACTTCCGGCGCCAGCAATCCGTTTACCACCGTACAGCGGCAAGACATCGGCATCAAGTTGCGCGTGCTGCCGCAGATCAATGAAGGCGACGCGGTCAAACTGAAAGTTACCCAGGAGGTTTCCAGCATAGTCGGCGACGATGCCCAGCGCTTCGACAAACGCCAGATCGAAACCTCGGTGCTGGTGGACGACGGTAAAGTGCTGGTGCTGGGGGGCTTGATCAAGGACGACGTCAATGAAGTGGTCGACAAAGTGCCGTTGCTGGGCGACATACCGGTGTTGGGTTATTTGTTTCAATCCACGACCACCAAGGTCAAAAAGACCAATTTGATGGTGTTTTTACGCCCGCAGATCATTCGCGCCAGCCACGAAGCGTTGGGCGTTACCCAAGACAAATATCGCGAGTTGCGCGAGAAGCAGCAGGAGTTCAATCGAGACGGTTTACTGCTGTTGCCCGACGAGCCGCAACCGTTGTTGCCACCCATGCCGGAATCGCCGCCGGCAAGTCAGTTGCAGGAGCCTTGATATGCAATCCGTCGAGTTGGCAGAAAATAGCCTCGGCATGCCGCGTTTGTTGGCCTACGGTTTTGCCAAACGCTACGGAGTGGTTGCTTTATACGCAGCCGATGCGATTTGGCAAGTGTTTCACCGGGCGGACACGCCGGTCAGCGCGCTGTTGGAAGTACGGCGCTGGATACCCTCGCCGGCCCGTTTCGCCGTGATTGCTGCGGCCGAGTTCGAACGATTGTTGCAGCAAACCTACGAGCATAAATCCGGTCAAACCCGGCGTATGGTCGACGATTTGCATGAGCAAATCGATTTGTCCGACGTAGCCCAGCATTTGCCCAGGCCGGAGGATTTGCTGGAAAGCGACGACGAAGCTCCCATCATCCGTTTGATCAATGCCTTGCTGGCCGAGGCGATCCGGGAAAATGCCTCGGACATCCACATCGAGACTTACGAGTCGCGCATGGTGGTCAGGTTTAGGGTGGACGGCGTATTGCGCGAAATCATCCAGCCGCAACGCGAATTCGCACCGATGGTGATTTCGCGCCTGAAAGTCATGGCCAAGCTGGACATCGCCGAAAAACGCTTGCCGCAGGACGGGCGCATCTCCCTGCAGATCGGCGGGCGCAACGTGGACGTGCGGGTGTCGACCTTGCCGTCCGGACACGGCGAGCGGGTGGTGTTGCGCTTGTTGGACAAACAGGCCAATCAACTGGATTTGGCGCAAATCGGCATGGCGGAGTCGGAATTGGCCGGCATCCGGGCCATGATAGCCCGGCCGCACGGCATCGTGTTGGTGACCGGACCGACCGGTTCGGGCAAGACCACCAGCCTGTACGCCATCGTCAACCGGCTCAACCAGCGCAGCCGCAACATCCTGACGGTGGAAGACCCTATCGAATATTATCTGGACGGTATCGGCCAAACCCAAGTCAACGCCAAAGTGGATATGACCTTCGCCAAGGGCTTGCGGGCCATCTTGCGCCAAGATCCGGACGTGGTGATGGTCGGCGAAATCCGCGACCGCGAGACTGCCGAGATTGCGGTGCAAGCCAGTTTGACCGGGCACTTGGTATTGTCCACCCTGCACACCAACACTGCGGTCGGCGCGATTACCCGGTTGCGCGACATGGGCGTGGAGCCGTTTTTATTGGCATCCAGTCTGGTCGGCGTGATAGCCCAACGCTTGGTGCGTTTGCTGTGCCCGCATTGCAAGCAACCGGTTGGCGTCTTGGGCGAGGATTTGCGCAAGCTGGGTTATGACGGCGCGGCGCACCGGACCGTGCAGGTGTTCGAGCCCAAGGGTTGCCAACGCTGTTTCGATCACGGTTATAAAGGCCGGGCCGGCATTTTCGAAATTGTTCCTGTCGATGCCGCGATGGCCAAGTTGATTCACGACGGCGCCGCCGATTCGGCCTTGGAGCGCCACGCCCGCACGCTGGCGCCCAGCATACAGCAGAGCGCCTTGCACAAAGTGTTGAGCGGCGCGACCAGCATGGACGAGGCATTGCGCATGACCTTGAAAGAATAAACCGTGCCGGCTTTCGAATACAAAGCCATAGACGGAGGCGGGCGGCAAACCAAAGGCACCTTGGAAAGCGATAGTGCTAAAACCGCGCGCCAGCAGCTAAAGGCCCAAGGCTTGGTCCTGCTGGACATCAAGCCGTTACAGAAAGCCGAAGCCGTCGGCAAAATTGCTTTGTGGCAACAGCGCATCGGCATGCGCGCATTGGGACACATCACTCGGCAACTGGCGGCATTGCTGAAATCCGGCTTGGCCATCGACGAAGCCTTGACCATCGTGGCGCGGCAGTTGGAAGCGGCCGCTACCCGGCGCATCGTATTGGCGGTGCGTAGTCGGGTGTTGGAAGGGCAAAGTCTGGCGCAAGCCTGCGCCGGCTTTCCCAGTTCCTTTCCCCCCTTGTACCGCGCCACCATAGAAGCCGGTGAGTCTTCCGGTAAATTGGCGCAGGTGCTGGAGAAATTGGCTGATTATCTAAGCGACAAAGGTCAGTTGCACCGCAAGTTGCAGATGGCCTTGATTTATCCCGTGCTGTTGAGCTTGGTGTCTTTATTGGTGGTGATAGGCTTGTTGGCTTACGTGGTGCCGGAAATAACCGGGGTGTTCGACAAAATGGGGCAACAATTGCCGGGCATTACCCAAGGCTTGATCGCCTGCAGCGACTTTTTCAAAGCTTACGGTTTGTTTTTAGTGCTGGCTACGTTGGTTGGCGTGGGATTGGGGCAATGGATCTTGCGCCGTGACGGGCCGCGTTTGCGTTTTCACCGTTGGCTGTTGCGCCTGCCGTTGATCGGCAAATTTTCCCGCGGCATCAACAATGCTCGCTTTACCCGAACCTTGGCGATTTTGACCAATAGCGGGGTGGAATTGTTGGTGGCCTTGAAAATTGCCGGGCAAGTATTGGCCAACGATGCGATGCGGCAAGCCGTCGAAAACGCGGCGCTAAGAGTTAGGGAAGGGCAGACGCTGAACAAGGCGCTGGAGATCAGCCGTATGTTTCCGCCGGTCACTATTCATCTGGTGGCCAGCGGGGAGGCCAGCGGTCAACTGCCGCGCATGCTGGAAAGTGCGGCGGACGATCAGGAGCGGGATATTGAAGCCTTGACCGAATTGACTCTAGGCTTGTTCGAACCGGCCTTGATTTTGACCATGGGTCTGGTCGTGCTGACCATCGTGTTGGCCATTTTGTTGCCGATCTTCGAAATGAATCAGCTGATACGCTGATTTTAGGGGGGTATTGGCGCCTGACTGACCGTCGGACGCCAAGGTCTTATAGTCAGCGTTAAGACGCGGTGACGGCGGCTACTTTTCTGGACAATTCCGCCGACACCAAGGCTTCGTGATGGCGCCTCAAGATGGAATCGGTCGGACGCGGCGGCAAGGCGGCTTCGACTTCGTGGCGCAGCAAGGACAGCACGTGGCGTCTCAGCACCGCATCTTCCGGAATCGCAGTGACATTAGCGGCATGCGAACGGTCTTGCAGACTATGGCAAACGCTGTCCGCCAACGGGTGACCCTCGATGCGGCAGGCGCACATGGTCAACAACAAGCCGTAAATCAAGAAGAATAATGCGATGAGCGATAAGATTACGATCATAAATACTCCGGGCTTTACGCCGAATATGATGAATAAACTAACTATTCGCGAAGGCGTCCGCTAAGAAGCCGTTCGCAGCGAAAGCCTACGGAAAATCCGGCGCCGGAACCGGCGCGGTTGTCGACTCGTCTGTCGGAATGGTTTTTGGCCAAGCAATAGAAGAACAATGGACGATCGAACAATTAACCGTAGGCGAACCCAACGATTTACGACGCCATTGTCGAAGAAGGGAAATTAAAGTGCACCGTTGCAACCGCAATTATAAGCATGAATCAAGCCAGCTTTTTCAATATGAAGTCAAAGCCGGAGGGAAGCGAGCTTTCAGGGAAACGGCCGCAGGTAAGCAGGCAGGGTTGTAATGAGTTATGGTTTATATTGGTGCGTACTTTGGTGCAAATAGACTGTTTTGGTGCGTATTCTGAAAAAATCAATCGGCTGTACGTGGCGAGTCTGACGAAGCGTGAGTGAATTTGATTCGCTTATTAATCCGGCCCTGTTTATCACTGGTATTCCGTTCGCGCTGAGCTGGTCGAAGCCCAGGTTGCTGTGCCCTTCGACAGGCTCAGGGCGACCGGTAATTTAAGGGCCGGGTCCGGCAACCGTCATTCCCTTTCGGCGCGGATGTCGCTCCCACAGAAAAACTTTTATTTGCTGGGGTGATGCCGCTTTTTCATGAGCATTAGGTGAACGATTGGACAAACGCCGAAATGCCCAGGGTCAATCAATGCGGTTGCGCTGCGAAGTTAGCTCAAACCAAGCCGGCCCGTTGCCGGATCTCGCTAAGATTTTGTTCGATCAATAATGTGCCGTTTTTATATACCGTGCGCAGCAGATTGGTTCTATCGCCTAGCGCCGATTCCGTCACGGTGTGCAAGCGGCCGGATTCGGCGCGGATCAGCGCCAGACGGCCGCGTTTGGACTGTTTGCCGGGGTCGGTAACCGGATCTTTGTATACGTCATGCCAGGTATCGTCTATGCAGATGGCCGACGCTTTCATGGCAAATTTCAACGTGTCTCTATCCAGCTTTTGCAACAAGCCGGCGCCCATGCCGAAGGCCACGTTGTCGGCGCTGTAACCGGCTTGTTTCAGGGCGTGCAAAATTCTTTCTATGCTGCGAATATCGACGCCGTCGCCTTGGATCACGCGCACCGCCGGGTGCAGCAAGCGGTATCCGTTGACCGTTTCAGCGCCGAAATGGTGATCCAAGCGTTGCACGGTTTGCAATACCACCTCGACCGGGTCGCCGGAATCCGGGCGCACCACCAGCCGGCCGCCGGATTCGACGATCTGCCGTTTAAACCGGGTACCCCAACATTCCAAAGCGTGCCACAAATCGTACGAATCGCTGACCACCGCGACGGTTTTGTCCGGGGCTAGAAACCGGTCCAACATGTTTTGATAAGCGTCGGCTTCCCGCTCCCGTCCCCAGGCGGTAATGGTGGAATGTTCTGCCGCCGGAATCGAAAAGGCCGGCATCTCGTCGACGCCGTAGTAACGCTTGGCCGCCAGCACGGCGGCAAGGGTGTCGGTACCTTTGAAGTTGACCAAGTGCGCCAAGCCGGCGATGGCGGCCGATTCGAACGACGACACGCCGCGCGCGCCGAAATCGTGCAATTTGTAATCCAGTCCCGACAAATCGGCGCCGGTTTCCCGCAGGTACCGGGCGATCAATTGTTTGCAGGCATAGGAACGGCTGGCTACCGTCGTGCCGTACCAGGCGGCACGCAGCAACATGGTTTCTAAATAACTGGTCAGCCAGAAGCAAGCCGGGTCGGTATTGACGATTTGCATCATCACTTGGCCGGGTTCGGTGAGCATGCCTTCGGGTATTGCCTGAATTTCCAGCGGCAAATAGCCTTGGTGCCGCTCGACGATATGCCGCCAGCCGGTCCGGTTGAACGGCAGGCCGTGCTCGGTTAAAACCGTCTCGGCTTGGTCGACCATGGCAGGCGTAACGGGATTCAACAAATAGTCCTTGATGAACATTTGCAAACCGAAAAACACGATTTGCGGATAGTCGCCGCCGCGCGATTCCACATACGACGACACATAGCGGGTACCGGGCGGGTATTGCAGATAGTGGCTGGATTTGTAGCTGTCGGTGTTGAGTATCAGGTTGTCGGCTAGGCTGTGCATGTGCAGGCTTGGAAACAGGAAATCGTGATGGGGGATGCTGAGTTGCGATTTTAACAGCAGTTGTCGCGACAGCCTGACGCTACCTCGGCGCTATGCCCTGTGCGACCCAGGGAAACCGCGCTTGCCGGTGTCGGTGCGGCTTGCATGGAGCCGATTTAAATCCATGTGTTGGCTGTCAACCGGCGATTGCCTAGTTGTTCGGCCCAGCCGCGAAAGCGGGTTTTGGCGGAGCGCTTGAGTTAAAAGATAGCGGGATGGCAAGCACTACAGCAACCCGGTCAGGTCAGACTCCAGCTCTTCGTATGCGCCGAAGCGGCTGGCGTGCACCATGCCGCCGCGCGCTATCAGCACGTACGACGGCGTGCCTTGTAAGCCATAACGGTCGAAGGTTTCCGGGCGATAGGGCCGATGCGCCCAATAAGCGCGCAAACGGTTGCGCAGGATTTCCCGCTCGAGTTCGGATGGGGCGGCGAAACCGTGCAAGCGGTTTATTTCCGCCTCCAGGTTGCCGCCCGCGCGCGGGGTCAATTTATCCATCGCTACCGGAAACGTCAGTGAGTGAGGCCAAATACCGTTTTGCAGTAAACCGTAGCGACTCAGAATTTTCTCGGTTTCGCCGATGACCCGGCCTTCTTGCAACAGCTTGCGCAGATTGTCGGGCGTGTTTTTATCGAAGTCCTCGAACGCGGTCGCCAGACCCAACACCCTCAAGCCCCGCTTGTGGTAAGACTGGTGCAAACTTTCCATTTTAGGCAGGCAGTGCAGAAAGCAGCCGGGGCAATTGACTTGAAACACCGCGAGCAAAACCACGTTACCGGTTAGTTCGCTCAGCGCCAGCGGCCCGTCTTGCAACCACTCGGCGATTTCCAGCGGCGGCGCAACCCGGCCTATCAATGCCTCAGACATAGCATGTTTCTCCGTTTTTCATACCTCCGACATTCGACAAAACGCGTATTGAACCACTGCGCCGAGCTACGCTGACGAAGCGGGGCTTAACGCTAAGCACAACTCGCGTAGCGAAGACGGGTTAAGGTGTTGGTTAAAGCGCATTAGTCCACACTCTGAACTACCTGTTGCCCAAGAAGCAAGTAGATGCTTGGCAAATTAAAACGAAGGTCAGACGCAGGGAACACTAAAGCCCTATTCGTATCGCCTGCCCCCCGAAAGTCAATGCCGTCACGTGTTGTCCGAAATCCGGTAAGTTCGCTGGTGCCGATGTTGTAATGCCCACTCTGAGTGAATGTCTGCGTAGCCCTCCTGCTTTAATTTATCAAAGAAGTGCGCCTCTTCTACCGAAGATTCAAACTTGTTTTGAACGGAACCATCCTGGAGGGCTGGGAGGAGCCAAGCCCAACCGCAATAAGCCTGAAAAAGATCATCGTCAGTCGTTGAGTTTTTCCCGCCAAGGTTTGAGCGGGGCGCCGGAGTGATAGCCCATGGGCGACAGCGGTTTTATTCGATGGGTTTGAGGTTTTTGATTTTGTCGAGTAGTTGTTTGTATTCCGCGGATTGCCAAACTGCGTAGTTCAGGTTTTTGAACAAGCCGGTCAGACGGGTAAAGTAGTCGCGGATTTGCTCTTGGCCGCCGAATGCGCGTTCGGTTTCCAATAGGTCCAGGATCAGCAAAAAGGCGGCTTTTTGCCTCTCCAGCGGCACGGATACGTCGACGGGGTCGAAGGCGTCTTGTTGCAGATAGACCATGTCGACGAATTGGGCCTTATGGTAGGTCAGATAATCCTCCGGAGTAACGCCTTCTTCGCCGGCGACTTGGATCATTTCGTAAACGCTATTGCCCCGGGCCAGTAAGTCAAGCAGTTTCTGTACATTCGCAGTCCATTCCGGCGCTAATTCGCGTTGGTACCACGGCTTGAGTTGTTCCGGATAGCGAGACCAGGACAGCAGCGGATCGACCGCCGGGTAAAAGCGTTTATACGCCCGGTCGGCGCTGAGGCCGAGAAAGGTTTTGACCGTGCTCAGGGTGGATTGGGTGACAGGTTCCTCGAAATTGCCGCCGGCCGGCGACACCGTGCCTATCATGGTCAGGCTGCCGCTATTGCCCTGTTTGTCTTGAATCACCCCAGCCCGCTCGTAAATGTTTTTGATCGACGAATCCAGGTAAGCCGGAAAAGCCTCTTCGCCGGGTATTTCCTCCAGACGGGCGGAGGTTTCCCGCATCGCTTGCGCCCAGCGCGAGGTGGAATCGGCCAGCAGCAAAACCTGCAAACCCATTTGCCGGTAGTATTCGCCGAGCGTGATGCCGGTATAAATCGACGCCTCCCGGGCGGCTACCGGCATGGACGAGGTGTTACAGATGATGATGGTGCGGTCCATCAACGAGCCGCCGGTTTTCGGGTCTATCATTTGCGGAAACTCGCTGATGGTTTCCACCACTTCCCCGGCCCGTTCGCCGCAGGCTACCACGATCACGATGTCCACTTCCGAATTGCGGGCGATCAGGCTTTGCAACACGGTCTTGCCGGCGCCGAACGGGCCGGGAATGCAAGCCGTCCCGCCGCGGGCGATCGGGAAAAAGGTGTCGATGAGTCTTAGGTGGGTGATCAAGGGTTCGAACGGGTATAGGCGTTGAATCAGATCGTTGCGCAACAATGGTTGTGTCAAAGGATTGCGTACCGGCCAACGCTGCATCAAGCCGACCGCTTGTTCCTTGCCGTTAGTCAGCCGGATTTTGGCGACCGCTTCGTCGACCGTGACGTTGCCGGCTTGAATCCAGGTGACCTCGACTTCGCCCTTGACGTCGAACGGCACCATGATTTTGTGAATGAAGCGGCGCTCCTGCACCGTGCCTAGAGTCGCGCCGGCGCATAATTTGCTGCCGAGTTGCACGCAAGGGTTGAATGCCCATTTGCTGTTACGGTTCAGGGCCGGTAAATCGACGCCGCGCGGCAGAAAAAAACCGAATTCGACTGCCAATAAATCCAGCGGATTTTGCAGGCCGTCATAAACTTGGCCAAGCAAGCCGGGCCCCAGTTCCACGGACAATAATTCGCCGCTTTGTTCCACCGGATCACCGACGCCGACGCCCAAGGTACTTTCGTAAACTTGGGCGTCGGCGCGATTGCCGTAAATGCGCAGCACTTCCGCTTTCAAGCGCTCTTGGTGCTTGGCTTGGCTGCGGCCGGGCAAGATGTAAACCACTTCGTTCTTGGTCAACGGCCGGTCGCCGACCGCTTCTATCGCGACCAAATCGTCTTGAACCGCGACGATGCGTGCGCTGGCAGGGGGGGTTGATGTATCGTTCATGCTGTTCCTTCCAATTCGGCCTGAACGGCGGCCAAGCCGGCTTCGACTAATTCGTCGAAGCGCGCGACGGCCAATTCGCCGTCGTAAGTGGCCCAGCGGTGGATTAAATCCCAACGCAGCACGTAAAGCACCACGGCTGGAAAGTCGAAATAGTGGCCTAAGTTTAAGCGCGCGTAATAGTGCCAATTCAATTGCAACAACAATTTGTCCAGGGCCAAAGGTTGATGTTGTGCCATCAGTTGTTGGGCTTGGCTTATCCAGGGTAGGGCGTGGCCTAAACCGAAATCCGGCTTGTGCCAGTTGTGCCGGATCAGCGGCAGGCGCGCGCCGAATCCGCAAAACGGCTGGCCGGGTGCCGGCTGCAGGCCGGCTTGCCGGCGCCGCAGCGCGCTGAGCAGGGTGCGCAATTCCAAACGCCAAGCCACAATGTCGCGCAGAAAGTCGCTACGTATCAAACCCAGCTCGCGGCGGCCGTGTTCAAAAATATCGGCATCGTCGCCGCCTTGCATTTTCGACCAATGCAAAAGCCCTTCGATGCGTTGCAAGTCCGCGGCGTCTTTTTCTGCCAATAACGCCAAGCGCCTGTCCAGTTGGATGCGGGAAATCACCGGCAAACGGCAGCCGAACAAGTCCATGGGCTGTGGCGGCAGGCTGCCGATCAGCATGGCATAGCGGCAATCGGGCAACATTATTTGACGATTCCTTGCAGCAGGGCCCGAAAACGCGGTTGCAGGTGGGCCAGCAATAAATTGGCTAGCGCGTCGTCGGTAAAGTCTATGTGCATCGCGCTGTCTTCCAGCCGGATGCTCAAGCCGTTTTGCACATCGTCGCCGATTTGAAAACTCACGCCTTTGCGTAGCATGTCGCCGGCTATGGCCGCGGATAATTGCGACAGTTCGCTGTGGCGTAACGCTTCCGGGTGCTGGCGCAGTTCTTCGACTCCGTCCGCCGTGGCCGGTAGCAGCAGGGTCAAGCGCTGTTGACGGTCCAAACAGGCATGGTCGCGCACCTGGCCGGCCAAAGCCAGGATCAGTTCGCGCAGAAAGGCTTGGTCGAGCAGTTGTTCGCCGACTACTCGGCGCACGTCTTGCGAGAAGCTGCTGAGCAGGGTGTCGCGCAACTTCAGCAAGGTGTCGCGGGCGGCCAAATTCAGCGCATCGACGCCGGCGCCGGACAGGGCGTCAGCCTCCGCGCGGGCGCGTTGGACTATGGTTTTGGCTTCTTGCTCGGCTTCGGCTATCAGCCAGGCGGCGCGGCGCTGGGCGTCGGCGACGATGTCTTTGGCTTTGTTTTGCCCGGCTTCGACCGCTTCTTCCCGCAAGCGCTCGATTAACTGCTCGACGCCGGACGAGGCGTATTCGGTTTTGTCGTCTTTCATCAGCATCGCCTCAGCCGTGGGGAATGCCGCCGCTGATCACCAGCGCGAAGATGAAGGCGAATACCGCAAAGCCTTCTACAATCGCGGCCGGCACGATGGACAGGCCGAATATTTCCGGCTTGGCTTTGGAGGCGTGAATGGCCGCTGCGCAACATTGGCCTTGGTACATCGCGCACAGCATCAGGGCCAGGCCGGCCAGGGTACCCACGGAGAACAAGCCGGCGGCGTTTTCGGCCGTGACCGGGCGATTCAGCGTGAACATCACCACGATGCCGAAAATGGCTTGCGACGACGGCATGGCGGATACGCCGATATAGCGGCCGTGCCCGGATTCGGTATCCAGCAACGCGCCTATCGCCGCTTGGCCGGCTATCGAGCAGCCCACCACGCTGCCGACCGAGCTAAGCGCCATAGGCGCGTACAAGCCTATCCATCCCAATACCAGTAACAATTCAGCCATCAGCGGACTCCTTTTTGGAAAAAGCTTTGAACGGGTATCCTTCGTCGGATACGCTCCAGTTGTAAAACTCGATGAAATTCAGGCGCAAGCCGTGCACCATCCCGCTCAGCAAGCACAAGGCCAGATTCAAGCCGTGACCGAACAACAGGATTAATATGCCGAACAACAGGCCGGTGCCGGGCAATTGCTGCATGATTTGCCCGGCCAGCCGGTTAAAGGTCAAGGCCAGCGAGGCACTGGCCAAGCCCAATGCGAATAAACGCATATAGCTGAGCACGTCGCCGAACAGCTGGCTGATGCGGATCAAGCTTTTCAGCCCGTCCAACACGCGCCAAAGGCCGTCGCGCCAGGTTTTCAGCGCGCGCGGGCTGCTGAATAAAACCAGCAGCGACAATCCCGCAACCATCAGGCTAATGCCGGTGGTGTGCAGCAAGGGCAGGGGTTGTAGGCTATCCAGCCAGTACGAGAATCCGCCGCCGGTCAGGGCTATCCAGCCGACAGAGGCCAGCGCGGTCGGCGAATGGCGGTTTTGCCAAGCGCTGATCAGGTTGGCCGACAGCAAATGCAGCACGCCGACCGCGATGGTCAAACGCATCATGCCGTCGAAATCGTTCAAGTCGAACAGTCTTAACTGCGCCCAAATGCTGTCCGGCCGGGGCTCGGCGCCGAAATAGCTGCCGCATAAAATACCCCATAGCAGCGACAACGTGACCGCGACCGCAGCCAATAGGCGCAGGCGGCGACCTTTGCCGGTTTTGCTTAAGCGGCGCCACTTGAACAGCAACAGACCGGCAAAGACCAAGGCGTAACCGGCGTCGGACAAAATCATCGCAAAAAATAGCGAGAAGGAAAAAAATACCGCCGCCGAAGGGTCCCAGCCTTGGTAAGCGGGCATTTGGTAAAAACCGACCAAATCCTCGCCGCCTGCCAGTGCTGCCGGATTGCGCAACAAGGTGGGCGGATTGTCTTGTTCGCTCGGCTCTTCAACCAGCAAGGCTAGGTCGTGGCGCGCGGCAAGCGCGCGGTAATCCTCCACCCGGTCGGCCGGCAACCAGGCTTGCAACACGAATACGCCGGCCGTATCGCGAGTGGCGGCTTGCGCGCGTTGCAGTTCGGCCTGATTCAGGATTTCGTGGCAATGTAGCGTCATCAACGCAATCCAGCGGGTGTAGGATTCGCGCTTGGCTTGCATGTCTTCCAGCGCGATGGCCATGTCGTTGCTTTGCTGACGCAATACCGACAACGATTGCGAGCCGGTATGGGTGCGCGCCACCGGCAATTCATTCTCGGCCGGCTCGCCGGCGGAGATGACCACCACGTAGCAACGCAGATTGTCTTGAAATACGGCTTGCCACGGGTAGGGGCATAGCGGCATGCGGCGCATCAAACGCTTGGGGACAATGTAAAACCACAAGCGTTGCCCGCCCGGTAACCCGGTTTCGGGTAACTGAAAATCCCCCCACGGGGTTAATTCTTGAATGCGTTTTTGCAAGCTGTCGTAACGGTCGTGCAAGTTGCGCAACTCGGCCTTTAATTGCAGCACTTCGCCGACGATGCGTTGCAGGTCGAAATCATTGGCGCTTTTGGCTTGATGGCGTTTGCGGCCGGTGGCGTTCAAGAAGCGGAGCGCTTCCATCATGTCGGCGACCGATTGGCCGGGCGCGTTGCCTTCGGTTTGCGCTTCGAACGGAATCAAATGCAATTCGCCCAAGGCTTGCAATTGCTGCAGCACCCGGACCTTGTCCGCTTGCAAGCCGCAAAAGCTCAGTTTTTTCAACGCGACGATAGCCATTAGCCTAGCGCTTCTTCGCGCAATTGTTTGGTGATTTTGGCCCGCACCACGTCGGCCCGCTCGGCGTCCGACAAAAAAATGCGGATCTTGCGGATGTTGGTTTGGGTTTTAGGGATCAGTACTTTGTCGAACAGATTGACTTTTTGCGTCACTTTCTTCACCGCCAGTTCCAATAGTTGCAAGCGTTGTAAGTCGATGCGGTAGCGGCATTGCAATTCCAGCATGGCGCCGAGCTGCGCCACTAAGGGGTCTACCCAATGCGGTTTTAAATACGGCGAATAATGCCGATGCTTCAATACCACCCGTTTCAACACCGGCAAATTCAGTCCTACCAGGTTTTCCTGCGCGGTTTGCACCTCGCTGACGCCGACCATTTCCTGTAACTCGATGTCGCGGTTGGCTAGCATAGGCAGGGTTTGGGCAATCCACTGGCGGCAGCGCTCGATTTCCAGCCGAGTCTGTTCCAGCTGTTGGTGACCCTTGACGCGTTCGGCCACCAGTTTTTGCCGTTTCAGTTCCAAAGACGGCAAATATTGCCGGTAGCGGCGCAATTTGTCGCTCTCCTTGTGCAAGGTGGCTTTATTGAGCGACAGCTGCGGCATGGGCGGATTTAGGGAAGTATTTGTCGATGAGCTGTTGCTTCATCAGCAATTCGTTTTCGGAAAAGCATTCGGCCAGGGTTTGCCAACTCAAATCCAGGGCGTCTTCCAAGCCTATGGAAACCTGGATGTCCATGAAGCGCCGGCGAAACAGTTTGCCGAATTTCAACAGCTTGCGATCGTAATCCGACAAATCGAAGGCCATGGCTTGTTTTTGCTCGGCGTCGTTGGCGGCGGCGTAAAAGCGGATCATGGTATTCATGATTTGGGCGTGGTCGTCGCGGGTGACTTTGCCGATGACGTGTTGCTTCAAGCGGGATAAGGAACCGAAAGGGTCCAACACGCCGTCGTGCAGATAAAACTGGCCTTCGGTGATATAACCGGTATTGTCCGGCACCGGGTGGGTGACGTCGTTGCCTGGCATCGTGGTGACCGTCAGCACGGTGACGGAGCCTGCGCCCTTGTAATCGCAGGCTTTTTCGTAGCGGCGGGCCAGTTGCGAGTACAAATCCCCCATGTAGCCGCGATTGGACGGCACGTGTTGCATGGAAATGCCGATTTCCTTCATCGCGTCCGCATACGCCGTCATGTCGGTCATCAACACCAATACCCGCTTGGCTTCCTCCACTGCGAAACGTTCCGCTACCGCCAGCGCCATGTCCGGCACTAAAAGACGCTCGACGATGGGATCGGAGGCGAGATTGCAATACATCACGGTGCGGGCGAATACCCCGGCGTTTTCGAATTGGCTGTGAAAATAATGATAATCGTCGAAGATCAGGCCCAGGCCGGCGAACACCACGATGTCGGCGTCGGCTTGAATGCCGATTCTGGCCAAAAAGGCGTTGTAAGGTTCGCCGGCCACCGAAAATATCGGAATTTTCTGGCTTTCCACCAAGCAATTGAACACGTCTATCATCGGCACGTCGGTGCGAATCATTTTGGAAGCCAGCACCCGTTTCATCGGATTGACCGACGCGCCGGTAATGGTGACCTTGGGATCGGGCAGCAGCTCGGAGCCGCCATCCATCGGCCGGCCTGTCCCGTTGAAAATGCGGCCCAGTATGTTGTTGGAATACGTGACTTGCTGGGCGTGGCCTAAAAAGCGTACCCCGGCGGCAGTGGATACGCCGCGGGTGCCGGAAAACACTTGCAGCGACACCTTGCCGCCGTCGATTTTAATGACCTGTGCCAACGAATCGCCGCCGTTAGGATCTTCGACACTGGCCAAATCGCCAAAGCGGGTGCCGGTGCCGCCCTGACCTGCGGCGTCGATGTCGACGGTAATGATGTTGCCGACGATGGATAAAATCCGGTGGTGTTTAATCAGGTGTTCTATCATCCAAACCTCCATTTGGCGCCTTATCCAGGCAAGCCTTGCGCCTCTAGTGTAGGAGAAATATTGTTACAGATGTTAAGGCTGCTCCTGCAATCGGACATTAGGCCGGAAGTTTTGCTCGTATCGATAAAAACAAAAAAGCCGCCAAAACGGCGGCCTTTGCCTGGATTTACATGCCAAATGCGGCAGGTTTTAGGAGTCGTCCGTCCGCTTCGCCAAGTTTTCCAAAGTTTCCAGCGTGTCGCGAAAACTTTCGGCTTGATCGCAACGTACCGTGGCATGCGCGACTTTGCGGCCTTTGCGTGGCGCCTTGTCGTACAAATGCAGGTGAACGTTGGGCAGGTTCAGCAATTGGCTCGTCTCGGGCAGGCCGCCGATGAAGTTGACCATTGCGGCTTGGCCGCGGTTGCGAGTGCTGCCCAGGGGCTCATCCAAAATAGCCCGTAGATGGTTTTCGAATTGGCTGGTTTCCGAGCCTTCTATACTCCAGTGCCCGGAGTTGTGTACCCTGGGTGCGAATTCGTTGGCCAGTAGTTCGCCGTCGATGTCGAATAGTTCCAGCGCAATTACCCCGACGTAATTCAATGCTTCCAACAAACGGCGAACCTGGTTTTCTGCCTGGGCTTGCAAGGGGTCGGCGCTGCAAGCGCTGGCCACGCGCAATATGCCGCCGCGGTGGCGGTTTTCCGATAGCGGATAAAAGGCGATGTCGCCGGACGGACGGCGGGCGGCGATGATGGATACTTCGCGGTTGAAGTCGACGAAGCCTTCGACGATGGCCGGCGCGTCTTGCATCGCTCGCCAGGCGGCTGCCAAGTCGTCGGCCGATTTCAGCACCACTTGGCCCTTACCGTCGTAACCCATGCGCCGGCTCTTCAAGATTGCGGGGTAACCGATTTCGGCTATCGCGTTTTGCAAGTCCGCCAGGCTGGCAATAGGCGCAAAAGGTGCGGTGCCTATGCCCAGTTCCCGGAAAAAGTTTTTTTCCAGCAAGCGGTCTTGAGCGACCGCCAACGCATTGGCCGGCGGGTACACGGTGGTGTGGCTGGCCAGGAATTGCGCCACCTGTGCCGGGACGTTCTCGAATTCGTAAGTTACCACGTCGGCTTTTTCGGCCAGTTGTGCCAACAACTGCGGGTCGTCGTAGGCGCCGAGCAGATGCTCGCTGATCGGGCCGGCGCCGGCGTTAGGATCGGGATCGAGCACCACAAACTTCAAACCCAGCGGGTAGCCGGCCAGGGCCAGCATGCGGGCCAACTGGCCGCCGCCTAAGATGCCGACTTTCATGCCGATACCTGCCTTGGATCCGGGTTGGCGAGGACTTGTTCGGTTTGTTGTTGCCGGTAAACCTCGAGGGCCGGACGGTAGTGCGGATGCTTGTTGCCGATAATCGCGGCGGCCAGCAGCGCGGCATTGATCGCCCCGGCTTTGCCTATCGCCAAAGTCCCAACCGGAATGCCGGCCGGCATTTGTACGATGGACAGCAAGGAATCCATGCCATTTAACGCCTTGGATTGCACCGGTACGCCCAGCACCGGCAGCGCGGTTTTGGCCGCCGTCATGCCCGGCAGATGAGCCGCTCCGCCGGCGCCGGCGATGATGACTTCCAAACCTCTGCTCTCGGCCTTTTCCGCGTAGTCAAACAGCTTGTCCGGGGTGCGATGCGCGGACACGACTTCCACTTCGTGCGGAATCTTCAAGTGTTCTAAGGTTTGCGCGGCATGTTGCATGGTGTCCCAATCGGATGTGGACCCCATGATGATGCCTATCAATGCGGTCATGCAAGCTCTCCGGTATTGCCAAACAGAAAAGGAGCGGAATTATCGCATATCGGGAGGTTTTTCCATGCCGGCAAATTTACCATTGATTATTCACCGGCCGGGTTTGTTGGTAAGATAACCCTTCGCAATTTACGAATTTTCCGAGAGCAACCGACGGCAAGCCCGTCGCTGCGCTCGCTTGCCTAAAACACCCCGATATGGACCAATCAATCGAATTCGACCTGGATCTGATTCACCGCTACGATAAATCCGGACCGCGCTACACCTCGTATCCGACCGCGTTGGAGTTGCACGAAGGTTTCGGCGACGCCGAGTATCGCGCTTATATCGACCAGTCCAACGCCGCCGGCGGGCCGCTGTCTTTGTACTTTCACGTGCCGTTTTGCGATACCGTTTGTTTTTACTGCGCGTGCAACAAGATCGTCACTAAGAATCGGGCGCACGCGGCACCTTATCTGGATAATGTGTGCCGGGAAATCGCCATGCAGGGCGCGTTGTTCGAGCCTAGCCGCAAGGTCGCTCAGTTGCACTGGGGTGGCGGTACCCCGACCTTTTTGAACGACGAACAAATGAAACGCCTGATGGATACCACCCGCCGCTATTTCAACTTGTACGACGACGACAGCGGCGAGTATTCCATCGAAGTCGATCCGCGCGAAACCAACGACCGTACCATCGCCTTGTTGCGCGAATTGGGTTTCAACCGCATCAGTCTCGGGGTGCAGGATTTCGATCCGGCGGTGCAACAAGCGGTCAACCGCTTGCAAAGCAAGCAGCAAACTTTCGCAGTGTTGGAGGCTGCCCGTAACGAAGGCTTTAGCTCCACCAATGTCGATTTGATTTACGGTTTGCCGTTGCAAACCGAGGACACGTTCGCCCGTACCTTGGATCAAGTGCTGGCCCACGCGCCGGATCGTTTTTCCGTCTTTAACTATGCGCACATGCCCAGCCGCTTCAAAACTCAGCGGCAGATCAACGACGCGGATTTGCCGTCGCCCGCGGCTAAATTGGATATTTTGCAGATGGTCGGCAAAAAGTTGACCGAGGCCGGCTATGTCTATATCGGTATGGATCATTTCGCCAAACCGGACGACGAACTCGCCGTGGCGCAACGGGAAGGCAAGCTGTACCGCAATTTTCAAGGCTATTCCACCCACTCCGATTGCGATTTGGTCGGCTTGGGCGTGACCTCGATAGGCAGGGTCGGCGACGCTTACATGCAAAATTACAAGGAATTGGAACACTACGACCTGGCGATTAGCCAGGGCAAGCTGCCGGTGTTTCGCGGCGTGGAACTGGACGCGGACGACAAATTGCGCCGCGCGGTGATCACCCAATTGATTTGCCATTTCGATCTCGACTTCGGCAAGATAGCGCAAGATTTCGGCATCGATTTCGACGCTTATTTCGAGGGCGAATTGGCCAAGCTGGAGGTTATGCAGCAAGACGGCTTGCTGGCGCTGGATAATGCCGGCATTCAGGTATTGCCGGCCGGAAGACTGTTGATCCGCAATATCTGCATGGTGTTCGATAAATATCTGGCTCAAAAACAGCAGCAGTTTTCCAAAGTTATTTAAGCAGCTGTTTATCAGCGCTACAGTGTAAAGACGGATTTTCGGAACGTATGCTAACAAATCCACTGGTGTCCATCGTCATGCCCAGCCTGAATCAGGCGGAATTCATCCCGCAGGCGGTGGCCAGCGTGCTTGAGCAAAGCTGGCGGAATTTGGAGTTGATAGTCGCCGACGGCGGTTCTACCGACGGCAGTTTGCAATGGTTACGCGAGCGGCAAGCTAAAGACGGCCGATTGCGCGTGTATTCCGGTCCGGATACCGGCCCGGCCCATGCCTTGAATCAGGCGCTGCAGCGGGCCAGGGGGACCGTCATCGGTTGGTTGAATTCCGACGACGTGTATTTGCCCGGCGCGGTCGATAGAGCCGTGCAGGCGTTCGGCCGCCACCCGGACTGGTTAATGGTGTACGGCCACGGCCAGCACATCGATGCCGGCGGCAAGGTGATCGAGCTTTACCCCAGCAAGCCCGCCGATACCCCGGCGGCCGAGTTCGAATTCGGCTGCTTTATTTGTCAGCCCAGCGTGTTTTTCCAAAGAAGCTTGTATGTGTTGCTGGGCCGCTTGGACGAAGGCTTGAAAACCGCATTCGATTTCGACTACTGGCTTAGAGCGTTTACCCGCGTGCCGGAACGCATCGGCTTTATCGATGCGCTGCAAGCCCGCTCGCGCCTGCATGCGGAGTGCATTACGCTTCGACTGCGCAGCCGGGCAACGGCGGAAGGCATGCTGTGTATCAAGCGTCATCTGGGCGTAGTAGCGCCGCACTGGGCGGCCGCCTATTTGAACGGTTTGGCCGATCAGGGCCTGGAGGGCGAAGCCTTGGCGCACCGGCATGCACAGCTGCTGGAGCAGTTAGCCGCCGTCGCTACGGCGGAAGAATTAAAGGCTTTGCAGCCCATTGTCGCCGCCTCAGTTGCGCCTATGATGCAAGCGCCGCAAGTCGTACCGCCAACGCGCGAATTCGACGAAGCCGGATACTTGCAACGTTATCCCGACGTGGCGTTTGCGGTACGAAACGGTCATATAAGCTGCGGCCAAGCGCATTTCGAACAACACGGCCGCCAAGAAGGGCGGGAAGCACGGTGGTTGAATGCTTGAGGTAAAACAATTGATTTTGGATTTGCGCATCGATTTACGCGAAACCATGCAGTTCGGTTTGCCGGAAAATCGCGACGCCTTCATGGGCTGGCTGATTACTTCCGGGCTTTCCGAGTACAAAGCCCTGCGGGAAAATCCCACGCTGATCGGTGCTTGGCTTAACGAAACCGAAGCGAATCCTTATTCGTTGACGCCACTGCAATATCTGTTGTGGCAATGGCGCGGCGATTTGCAGGCCCAATTCCCGCTGCCGCGGCAACGCAAAGCCTACCTGGATTGGTTTTATAGCTTCGGGGTCAGCGAATACGGCTATTGGGACGTGTTGGCCGGCAACGAACAACGCTTGATCGACCGGTTGCCGGAACCGGGTCGCAGCCAGGTGCTGTATGCGATAGCGCGGCAACAAATTCCACCGGTCGAATCGGCATCCTTTTCCGACCGGGAATTCGGCGTTAACGTCATCGGTTATGCATTCGGCCAATTAGGCATAGGCGAAGACGCCCGGATGGCGGCGCGTGCGTTATTGGCGGCAGACGTACCGATGGCTATGCTGAATTTTGCCCCGGGCGCGGACATCGCCCAAAACGATACCAGTATGGCCGAGTACGTGACCGGGCAGGGCGAATTTGCCTTCAACCTGTTTTGCATGACCGCGGAAGAGCAGGGCCGTTATTTTCTGGAAAACGGCAGCCAACAACTCGACGGCCGCTACAACATCGGCTATTGGCCTTGGGAATTGGGGCGCTGGCCCGCCGCCTGGGAACAAATGCTAGCCTTGGTAGACGAGGTTTGGGTCTCCAGCCGGCACACCTATCAGGCCTTAGAGCCGGTTTGCAACAAGCCCTTACATTGGATGCCGATGGCGGTGGACATTGGCAGCGTAACAGCCTTTACCGACCGGGCCGCAGCGAGAAGGCATTTCAATTTGCCGGAAACCGCAATCCTGTTCTGCTTTTCATTCGATTTGAATTCGTATGTGGCGCGTAAAAATCCGCAGGCGTGCGTCGACGCCTTTCTAAGCGCTTTCGACAGCGGCGATTTCGGTGCCGACACGGTCGGCTTGGTGATTAAAGCCCATCAACCCAAACAACAAAATCCGGCTTGGGAGCGTTTGAAAAAACTTGCAAAACATGACGATAGGATACACATCGTCGAAACCACCTTGCCCCGGCCGGATTTGCTGGCTTTATACCAGGCCTGCGATTGCTTTTTGTCTCTGCACCGTGCGGAAGGGTTCGGCCGTGGCTTGGCGGAGGCCTTGCAACTGGGCTTGCACGTCATTTGTACCGGCTACTCCGGAAACGTGGATTTCTGCAAGCCCCCGGCGGCCGATTTGGTCAACTTTTCGCTGGTTGAGGTCGGCTGCGACCAATACCCACACGCCCACGGTCAGGTTTGGGCGGAACCGGATATCGCCCACGCGGCTGAGATGATGCGTCGGTTTGCCGTAGCCGAATCCGGCGGTGCCCGAATGCAATGGCCGGAATTTTCGCTTGCAAAAGTCGGCACAAATTATAAAAACCGGTTGCAGCAAATTTTTTTGGAGCGGGCCGTATCGGCCAGTCAAAACGGCCAAAACTGAACCGGGCATGGTAAAATGTCCATCTCTGCCGCATCAGGCATGGGGTAAAGTCGCTTTTCAGCAAGCGGTAAGCGCCTAATTCCTTTCAAAAAGTCCCGGTAGCTCAGTAGGATAGAGCAGTCCCCTCCTAAGGGACAGGTCGGACGTTCGAATCGTCTCCGGGACGCCAATTAAATCAATTGCTTAGTGTTATTTTGGTTGGTCTTTGTTTTGTCAATGATCCACTGGTGATCCACTTGGAAATAAATACCCCAAATAACTATCGAAAAACCACGGTATTGCGAGAAGGTGGCAAATGCCCAGAATCGGCGACCACGCTAAAGCCAGTGACCAAAACCTACGATTTGTCGGTTTTGAATTTCGTCTTTATTCACGGCGCGGGAATTTGAGGCGGGGCAAAGACCTTCCCGTTCCATCTTTGTACTGAGCGGAACATTCCGCTGAGTCAAACCGCCGATTTCGCGGTTTGACTTTTCATCCTCGTCGACAATTCCTTGTTCTGGGCCGTCTTGTAGGCCCGGGGCGCGGTCACAATGCGGCTTTACTGTTTTGACCAGACGCGCCGCGCCCGGTTAGCTTCACGTTATGCATTTAAACGAGATCTGAAATGCCAAAAGGTACTCTGATATTTTTCTGCGGGAAGATGGGGGCTGGAAAATCAACTAAGTCCAAGGAAATCGCTTTGGAAAGGAATGCTGTATTGCTATCCGAAGATGAATGGCTGACGTCTATATACCCCAATATGATTGCTTCACTAGAGGACTATGTTAAATATTCTAGCCAGATCAAGCCTCCTATTAAAAGGCTAGTGCAATCAATATTAAATACTGCCACAGATGTTGTTATGGATTTCCCGGCAAATACTGTTTCACAAAGAGAATGGTTCAGGGAAATTTTCTCAGAGGTGGAAGCTTGTCATCAGTTGATATATATCGATGTTTCTAATGAAATATGCCTCGAACAGATCGAGAAAAGACGTATAGAGCAACCTGAGAGGGCAGCCACTGATACAGCGGAGATGTTCGCTCAGGTGACGAAGTATTTTGTTGAGCCAGCAGCTGAAGAAGGCTTTAACACAATGAGAATTGGTAACAATGCATAACAATGCCATAAACTCGGACCGCAAAAAGTGCCGCTGCGCTCTGCTTTTTACGTCCGGTTATGGCGGGCGTTGGGCCTCGAAGATATGACTCGCGACACGAAAGGATTTGGTCCACCTGAGAGGGTGTACGTCGAGAACGAGTGGTATGACGGACCACGCGCGGGTGTCGCGGACATCAACGGGTTACCTCAGCGATTCAGGTCCCTATTCGACGAAGCAGAAGACGAATATCTTGGAACCTTCGTGGTCTGGCCAATTGACGCGGAGTCTCTGCAGCTAGAGATTGAACAGTGGCGCATCTTTGTCGAGTGGAATGCTCTGTACGAGTCTGGTCAGGCGAAACTTGAATCACATCCGGGTCATGGTGGCGTCAACCGAAGATGGGACGAGATAAACGAGAGGCTAAAGGAAAGCAGGGATCGAGTGCCTGGGAATGCCCAGCGCGCCCAAGTTGAAGTTGATCAAATTGATCGCGAAAGCCGTTATGAACCTAGCGGCCCTGACTACATGCTGCGATGGCGAATTCTGTGACACATCGCGGCCCAACAACGAGCTGCAGCCGACGTGCGAAGACGCACGCGGCTGGGCGCAGGCGTCAGACTCTCATGAAAACCGCCACATGTGGGTCTGATGTCTGAACGGCGGAAAGGTAAAACTTGGAGGAAACATGCGCGAGCAAATTGCAGTCGCCCCTATGCAGTGGGCACCAATCAACTATTTACAAGATGTAGAGCCATTGAATGACCAAGACTCTGAATGCTTGGCGGAAATCAGGGAAGTATTGAAAAAGCACGGGAAGTTGGATCGTTTCGCTTTGCACCTGGTGCATAAGCATTTCGACCTAAGTGAGGACGAAATTCTTTGTGAATACACGGATCCGGAAAGCCGTACCCTAACAATGATCCCAAAGAATAAAATGGAGATTCCGGGGCGCGTCGAAACTACATGGATGCTTAATGAAATTGGCCCACTCACTGCTTGCATTTACGCCTGCTACTGGCCGTTATGCAAAGCTTCACATAATGGCCGATACCGAGAATTGCTCCCAATCAACTTTTGCACATAACAGCTCACTGGCTGGAAACATAATAAACCAACCAACTTTTGCTCAATACGGAGTGATTTAAAAATCGGGTTAGGGCTAATTTCCAACCCTGAATGCACATAGGTAATTTTACATCCCTCAGCGCATTCGCGTTTGATCCGTATCGTCGGGTACAGAACCAATATGACCATAGTAAATCTGACAAGCTTACCGGAACATCTTCCCACCTTAGCGGCCTGGCACCAGGCGGAATGGGCCGAACTGAACCCGGGCCAAAGCTTGCAGCAGCGTATAGGAAAAATGCAGGCCTATTTGCACGGCGACGCGGTTCCCGCCACCTACCTCTATTTGCACGATGGCGAATTGGCCGGCTCGGCGGCATTGATCGCCTGCGATATGGATACCCGCCCGGAGTTGACGCCCTGGCTAGCCAGCGTATTCGTAGCGCCGCCGTTTCGTAATCAGGGCATAGGTTCGCAATTAGTCAGGCACGTCATGCAGCAAGCCAAAGGCGCCGGCTTCGAACGTTTGTATTTGTTTACCCCAGACCGGGCAGCCTTTTACCGGCGCCTGGAGTGGCGGGTTTTGCAGCAAGAGTTGTACCGCGGACACGAGGTGAGCGTCATGCAGGCCGATTTGCTGGCACCGAAGTAAAGTCGCAATTCCAAGGCTGTTGGCTTAATCGTGGATAGCCAAGCTATCGCGCACGCAACGCAACGCCGCTTCGGCAGCGCCGTTTGAATGGCTGTCCTCGGTAAAGTCGCCGGCGAAACACACGCGGCCTTGCGGTTGCCGCAGGCTGTCCGATAATGCGTCGAAGCGCGAGCGGCCTATCGGCCATGCCGCTATGGCGCGCGGATGGTAGCGGTGGAAAACCATTTGTTTTATGGAAGCCGCGAAGCCCGGCCACAAGGATTCGAAGGCATCGGTCAATGCTTGTTTGGTTTCGTCCGCCGTTAGCCCGCGCGAATTGAAGCGTTCGGCGTAGTTGCCGGTTATCAAAAGATTCAGCATCGCGGTGTTGCTGTCGCCGCCGTGACCGCCGTAAATGACCCCCAGCGGGCCGTCGCTCAAGATCGGCAAAACGTCGATGTCGTTTACATGCCAGAAGCGGGAAGCGGCTTTATCGACCTGCACGTGGGCGGTGAAGTAAGCGCCGCTTGCTTGGCTGGCGATCGCTTGCCGGCGTTCGGCGGTCAACGGTGGGGAAAACTGCAGGTCGGCCAGCCGAAATAAGGGGATGGCCAGGATAATCCGACCGCCGCGAAATGTGTGCTGGCTAAAATCGCTTTGGTCGACCGCGATTGCTTCAACGCCCTTCTCATCGGCGCTGACGTGGGTCACCAGTTGGTTCAGGCGAATCGAGCCGCGGCCTATCGCGTCTGCCAATGCCAACGCAGCGCGTTGATTGCCGCCGATGACATGGTAGGGGGTTACTCCGTCTCCGGAAAACAAATGCCATTCGGCGATGCCGTCCAACGCGCTGATTTTTTCCCAAGACACTCCGTATTCCGGCTCCGTTTCGATGCGTATCATGTCTTGCAGCGCACTCGGCAACCCGCTGCCGCGCACCCAATCGGCAAACGAAATTTGTTGAAGATCCAATAATTCCCGGGTTAGCGGGCGAGTTTGCAATTGCCGGTAAAGCTGTGCCATGCGTGCGTCCCAGGCGCGAAATGCCGGCACCTGTTGCGCCCCGGCGAATGCGCCGACGAATTCCGAATTGCTATCCTGAACGAACGGAACCAAGCGGCCTTGGTGGATAAAGCTGGAAAAGCCGCTGTACGAGGTTTCCAAAGGGACGCCGAGTTCTCTGAAAATAGGGATCGCCGGATTGTTATCCCAGAATTCTTCCAAACCGAGTTCCGCGTACCGGCCGTTTTCATACTGTGCGGTACGGATGCGTCCGCCGACGTGGGGCGTCGCTTCCAGCAATAATACCGAGCGGCCGGCTTGTTTGAGCCGGTAAGCGGCGGTCAAACCGGACAAACCGGCGCCGACGATCAGCACGTCGGCTTCGGCTTCGCTCGCTACAGCCGGCGCGCAATACCACAAGCGAACCGTCAGGGTAACGACGAGCAGAGGTTTCAACCGCAAATTCATAACCTATGGCAACGCTTGTGAATAGAAGTATGAAAGTTTATAAGCAGTATATGGCAACGATGTGAAACGCAGTCTTCTGCAGCGTGTCGTCCCTTGGGTGTGTCATCCGGCTGTCATCTGCCGTCGCTAAGCTCGGCGCTCGGCTTTCTAGCGAACATAATTATGGCTTTTTCGACTCAGTTAAACGGAAAAAACTACCATTTCGCAAATTTGCGGACATTGCTGGCAAAAGCTTCGCCGCGCCGAGCCGCCGACGAATTGGCCGGCTTGGCGGCCGAATCCGAAGTGGAGCGCGCTTTAGCGCAACGCTTGCTGGCTGAGGTGCCGCTTTGCCGTTTCATCGAAGAGCCTTTGATTGAGCCGGAACGGGACGAGGTAAGCCGCCTGATTTTCGAACAACAGGATTCCGCGGCGTTTAAGCCGCTGGCGCTGATGACGGTCGGCGAATTGCGCGAACATTTGTTGACCGAATCCACCGATTTAACCGTTTTGACCGCCGCGCTAACGCCGGAGATGTTGGCGGCGGTCAGCAAACTCATGCGCAATCAGGATCTGATCGCGGTCGCCAAACGCAGGCCCGTAGTCAGCCGCTTTCGCAGCACGGTGGGCTTGCCGGGCAGGCTTTCCACCCGTTTGCAGCCCAACCATCCGGTCGACGACAGCAAAGGCATCGCCGCGGCGATACTGGACGGCTTGATGTACGGCAGCGGCGATGCGGTGATCGGCATCAATCCGGCTACCGACAATCTGCACAACGTGCGCGGTTTGCTGCAGCTGCTCGACGAATTGATCCAGAGCCAACACATTCCCACCCAAGCCTGCGTGCTCAGCCACGTCACCACCAGCATGGCCTTGATGCAACGCGGTGCACCAGTCGATTTGGTGTTTCAATCCATCGCCGGTACCGAGGCCGCCAACGCCGGTTTCGGCATCGATTTAGCCTTGCTGCGCGAAGCTAAAGCGCTGGCCGAAAGTCTAAATCGAGGTCCGGACGGCGCGCAGTTGATGTATTTCGAAACCGGGCAAGGCAGCGCCTTGTCCGCCAACGCCCATCACGGCGTAGATGCGCAAACCTGCGAGGCCAGAGCGTACGCGGTGGCGCGCGAATTTCAGCCCTTCCTGGTCAATAGCGTGGTCGGTTTCATCGGCCCGGAATATTTGTACGACGGCAAGCAAATCATCCGGGCCGGCCTGGAAGACCATTTTTGCGGCAAGTTGATGGGCTTACCGATGGGTTGCGACATTTGCTACACCAATCATGCCGAGGCCGACCAAAACGACATGGACAATTTGTTGACCCTGCTCGGCGTTGCCGGCTGCAACTTCATCATGGGCGTGCCGGGCGCGGACGACGTGATGCTGGCTTATCAAAGCACCTCGTTTCACGACGCCCTGTACTTGCGCCAGGTGCTGGGTTTGCGGCCGGCGCCGGAGTTCGAGGCTTGGCTGGAACAAATGGGAATTTTCGACGGCGAAAACCGTTTAGCGGACAGGCGCTTGCAGACACCGTTGTTGCAAGGCTTTTCGGACTTGGCGGAGCACGCTTCGTGAACGATCCTTGGCAGGTATTGCGCCGATATACGCAAGCCCGCATCGGTCAAGGCCGGGCCGGTTGTGCGCTGCCGACCGCCGCACAACTGGAGTTTCAACTGGCGCACGCGGCTGCTCGAGATGCTGTGTTGCAAGCGTGGTCGCCCCAAGCCTTGGCCGAATCGGTCGCGGCCATGGACATGCCTAGCCTGATTTTGGCTACCCAGGCCGGCGACCGGCAGGTTTATCTGCGGCGGCCGGACCTGGGCCGGCAATTGGCAGCCGAGAGTCGTCAGCACTTAGCGGCTGCAAAGGACAAGCTGTTACAACCGGTTGACGTGACATTGATCGTCAGCAACGGCTTGTCGACCAGCGCGGTCGAGGCGCACGCGCCGGGTTTGTTGCAGGCCGTATTACAGGCTTACCGGCAAGCCGGTTTGCAAATTGCCCCATTGTGTTTGCTGGCGGACGCGCGGGTGGCAGTTGCCGACGAAATCGGTGCGCTGCTCGGCGCCCGGCTGGCGGTCATCGTGGTCGGCGAGCGGCCGGGGCTGAGCGCCGCCGACAGCTTGGGCATTTATCTGACTTACGCGCCGCAGCCCGGTAAAACCGACGCCGAGCGCAACTGCATTTCCAACATCCGCCCGCCGCACGGATTGAGTTACGCTGCGGCGGCGGCCACCTTGCGTTATTTGTCCGAAGCGGCGCTGCTTAAGGGTATTTCCGGCGTCGCGCTGAAAGACGATATGCCGCCGGCGCTAGTAGCGGGCGATACGAAGTTGATAGCGGCCAAGCCTTAGCGCGTTTGGGGCGGACTCCTATTCGACGGCTAAACCGTTGAACGCGTGACTACCGGTATTAAGCGGATTCATTGACGGCGGCAGCGGTACTCCGCCGCGATTCACAAGCCGCTATCCGCGGCAAAGTATTTCTCATCGGTAACGTTGGTAGAGCCGATACACCGCCAAACCCTGTAAGCCTGCGGGCGATTGCGTAGCAATTTTCGGACTAAGTTACGCTAGAAAATTGCGGCAGCCCGGCACCCGCACTGCTCGAGTCGCGTTCCGAATGCCGGACGGAGAGGATGCGGGAGCGGCTAGCATGGCAATCGTGCCATCGGCATTCGGCGCAGTTTGGATGATATACAGTCGGGAAAAAGTCTTGCGAATCAAAAAATATTGTGGCTACACAGGTTTCGTAGTAGATATACGGAACTATCTAATTACTAGGTTTCTTTATCTCTTCACTGCTTATGAAATCCAAAAACCTCATTTTGAGTACAAGTGCTGGTGCCGCCGTTGGCACACTTGGAGGACTTATTGGCCTCGGAGGTGCCGAATTCCGTCTTCCTCTTCTCATTGGGGTCTTTGGTTATTCCGCTTTGCCGGCAGTCATCCTCAACAAAGCCATGAGCCTCGCCGTCGTTGCGTCCGCTTTGCCCTTCCGCGCATCGTCAGTTCCGTTCCAACAGTTGCTTGAACACGCCAATATCATCTTTACTCTTCTGGCTGGCAGTCTTGCCGGGGCGTGGTTCGGTGCCGATTGGGCAACAAAACTGAAGTCGCACGTTCTCTATCGTGTGCTGGCCGTACTCTTGGTGGTAATTGCGTTTGTCTTGGTCTTTGGTCACGGCACGTCTGCTTCTTCGGCAGTGTCGCTTACCGGGATGCCGCTAGTCATTGCTGGCGCTAACGCCGGTTTTGGCATTGGCGTTGTTGCCTCACTCATGGGGGTCGCTGGCGGCGAGTTGCTTATTCCAACCATCGTGTTGCTCTTTGGTGCCGACATTAAGCTCGCTGGTAGCCTTTCGCTTGCCGTAAGCCTGCCCACGATGATTGTTGGTTTTTCACGTTACAGCCGAGACCAAAGTTTTTCCGTCATTCGCACTGAGCGCCGTTTCGTCGTGTTCATGGTGGCGGGGTCGTTCTTGGGCGCATTCATTGGCAGTCAGTTGCTGGGCGTTATTCCAACCCATATCTTGCTTCCTCTGCTGGCTGGTATTTTGTTGCTCTCAGCGGTAAAGGTTTGGAACCACGCATGAGCAGCCCTTTCAAGGTGTCAACTCAGTTTGTCCTTGTAGCCGCGCGTTTTATGTTAAAAAATGTGACTATTTAGGACTGCAATATCTTTGGGGCGCGATTTTTTCGGACATCGCGACCTTTTTGAACAGGAGTGATCACTTCTTAAGTAATTGATAATGGTTGACTACTTTAAAAATAATTACCCACCTTGAAAGGGCTGCACGCATGAGTAAACAGAAACCTAACATGACGCTCAAGCCGACCAGCTTCCGCTACGCTCCAGCGGTCGGCTTAGCTTTACGTTAGCCCTTTCTATGTCGAACCTCTCGGTACTTGAACGCCTGGAAGGATATCTCGCCGCATACGAGCGAAACGAAGTGACGCGAGCGGAATTTGTGAAGTTCCTATCCAACACTATTGAAGCGTTGGAAGGTGTGCCTTACAGCGTGCGCCTAGAGCTTCGAAATCATGAGCGCGATATTGAAACCGAGGGCTACTTTGAAAAAGCAGAGTTTGAGTCAAAAATAACCCCAGCAAAGGAAACTCTGAAATTGTGGCTTCAACATCTGAAAGAACATTATGGCCACGGCAACTGCTAGCCAGCGGGTAAACTTGACCGGCAAAAGCTACGCTGCGCATTTGCATGCCGGTTATGGTCCGTTACTATGTCGGTGAAAGTCCGGCAGTCAGGTTTTCGTAGAGCCGAAGGCTAGGGAAACGGCAAGGGCGTTGTTGCGAGACAGGGTCTGGAAGGCAGATTTTTGCTCCTGCAAGATCTGCATGTCCGCCATCCATGGCGGTCAAGCCGAACCCAAAAGTGCGGCCCGCAGGGTGAGCATCAGGAAGATGCGAATAGCAAGAACCGGATATGAGGCGTGACACATCCGGGGTAGCGGGCGCGTGACCGCTAAGCTCTCGGCTTTGGCTTCCTGCGTCGCCCTACCTCCTGCAACTAAAAGGATCATTCCGGCCAGTGAAGGCTCGACCGATTACTGAACGCCCAGGCGTTCGAGGAGAGTCATCATGCGATACCTAAGATTCATGACGATGTTCCGGGCGCAACTGGGGTTGCTGCTCGTATTGTTGTATTCCACGCTTGCGGCGGATGCGGATACGCTGACAGTCGGCGTTAAAGACAATCGTTTTCAAAGCGCTACCCTGCACGTCAAAATCGGCGATTCGGTGCAATGGGTTTGGCAGGATACTGCCAATCCGCATACCACAACCTCCGGCAGTTGTACCGGCGCAAGCTGTAGTGCCAATCCGGACGACAACTGGGATTCCGGGCTGAGCAGTAATTCCGGATTTACCTTTACCAAACCGACGGCGTTTACCACGGCGGGTACTTATCCCTATTATTGTAAAGTGCATGCGTCGATAGGCATGACCGGGAGCATCATCGTTGACGCGGATGTTGTGCCTGCTACCTGCTCGGAAACCGATGCGGTCAATTTAGATCCGATTCCCAAAACCGTAGATAAAGAAACCACCGCCAGCATTGCGCTGCAAACCGTGGCTAGCGGTGGCGGTTTGGTAGCGCCGAATGGCGGGACTGCCGCTCCCGGAGACAAGCGGCATTTGTTCGTCACCGACACGATAGGCAAAATTTGGGCGATCAATTTAACTGATCAAAGCAAAGACTTGCTTCTGGATCTGTCGGCCCTGCTGGTTACTAACTTCGGCAACCCTATCCCGGAATTGCCCGGTTACGACGAACGCGGTTTGTTGGGGTTGGCGTTTCATCCCGGCTATAAGAAAAACGGCTTGCTCTATACCTTTACCTCTGAGCCTTACACAGCCGGTAGCGCGGATTTCGTTTTGCACACTCTGAGCGACGGCAACACGCCGGATCACATCAACGTGGTATCGGAATGGAAGGTCGAGGATCCCAAGGCCTTGCATCCCAAAGTGTCCGGCCCTCGTCGAGTGTTGTTGCGCGCTGAGCATCCGCAATTCAATCATAACGGCGGCGCCTTGCACTTCGGCCGCGACCGCATGCTGTATATCGCCATGGGCGACGGCGGCATGGCCAATGATCAAGACGCTATCGGCGGGCACAATCCAAGCATCGGTAATGGCCAGGATTTAGCCAGCGTATTGGGCAAAATCTTGCGGATTAATCCGCTGAAAAGATCGGCGCAAAACGGCCAATACGGCATTCCGGCTTCCAATCCGTTCACAACCAAAAAAAGCAAGGGTGGCGACGCGGCTTGCAGCGAAGGCGCTAAAACTTGCGACGAAATTTGGGCTTACGGCTTTCGCAATCCTTACCGCTTTTCGTTCGACAAGGCTAACGGCAATTTGTTTGCCGGGGATGTCGGTCAAAACAAGATCGAAGAAATCGATTTGGTCAAAAAAGGCCGCAATTACGGCTGGGCCTACAAAGAAGGTAGTTTCTTTTTTCTACCTAACGGCAGCGACGGTAGTGGAGCGGGTTACGTCAGCGATAGCAGGCTGTGCCGCAGCGATGCGCCTAACGGATTAACCGATCCGCTGGCACAATACGACCATGACGAAGGGCTGGGGATAGTCGCTGGGTTTGTCTATCGCGGAAAAGCCATCCGATCGTTACGGGCACGTTACGTATTCGGCGATTATGCCAGGGCATTTGCCAGTTCCGAGCCGGAAAACGCCGGGCGTTTGTTTTACCTGCTTGAGAAAAATCCGAGCAAATCATCCGGTACGCAAAAGACCGTCGTCGAATTCCGTTTGGCAAACGATGCGGCGGTGGGTATGTCGATATACGGTTTTGCACAGGACGCCAACGGCGAGCTGTATGTGTTGGGTAACACCAGCGGAGTGCCCGCGCCGCGTGACTCCGAAGGGCATTATCTGGAAACCGGCGTCGTAAAAAAGATCGTGCCGCCCGTGGCGGACTGATAGCCATGC
Organism: Methylomonas sp. HYX-M1; assembly: GCF_040741385.1. Taxonomy (NCBI): domain Bacteria; kingdom Pseudomonadati; phylum Pseudomonadota; class Gammaproteobacteria; order Methylococcales; family Methylococcaceae; genus Methylomonas; species Methylomonas sp. HYX-M1. The sequence continues at coordinate 2,958,276 of NZ_CP160405.1, read as the reverse complement.
GCATGCATGTGTTTGCGCCGTTTGTTAAGTTGAGTGCCGGGTAGGAAAGTGTTCGAACGAGGCGTCAATCTTGGATGCGGATGGGAAGGTTGATGAAAGTTGTATTAAAGTGGTGCGATTTGTGCCAATTAAGGGCTTTAACATGACGGTAATGTAAACCAATGTGCTACATTGTAAATGCGATCCGGTTTATGCCATTGAATTTAAGTTTATTTTTCATCTGGCATGAATTCTGTTTGCAAATTCAACGACCAGCAAGGCGAATTTTTAGCGTCTGGTTTTTTCTAACGCTTGTTTTCTTGGATTGATAACGAGCATTAGAGAAATCTAGCCTCGGACGGCTTATCGTTAACGTTAACTCTTAAGAGGTGAAAATCCATGAATGTGATTGTATCTATCAAAACGTGGTTGGCGATATGTTTATTCGCCGTGTCTACAGCAAGTTCCGCGGGTATCAATTGGGAGTCTACTGACGGAACGAGTAACTTCATCTCGTTCAGCTCGGCTTCCTTCCCGTTTCCGTCCTCGGACTTGTTCGGCATCTTCTCCATTGACGCCGATCTGAGTAGCGATGCTCCGCTGTCGACCTTTACCGGTTTGGGTTCCATAACCGAAACCGATCCGTTCCAAATCGGCTTGTGGACTAGCGACGGCTGGATTAGCGAAGCCGGCGCAACGCTGTTACCTGCGGCTAATACCTATTTATTGGTATTCGCTACCAGTTATCCTTTGGGTAACAACCTGCATTTTCTGTACGGTTTCGACATCATGCCTTCGGTGGATCAAGGCGGCGGTCCGGTAGTGCCTTTGCCGGCGTCCGTATGGCTGATGACCAGCGCGTTATTGGGATTACTCTACGCGGATAGACGCAAAAAAGTCGTAGCCGCATAAACTGTTGTCAAGCAGTTAGCCCGAGTAAAGCGGTTTTCGCTTTACTCGGGCTTTTTTTTGCCCGGAGATTTGCAGTTAAGTCCGTTTGACCGGGACAGCCCCGTAGATACTCTGCATTGCATGCCATTGTTCCGGTTCAATACGATAACATGTGCTAAATCTGATGGCCTGAATCGCCTCTCTCGGGAGCTGTTCAGTATTTTTTGGTACTCTTAGTGCAAAACTACAACTAGCAAAGAGGGGGCATATGAAAAAATTTAGTGGGTTGCTGATGGGCTTGTTAATCGGCGCGTTGCCGGGGCAAGTATTGGCTTACGGTAGCGGGTCCGGTTCGGTCCGTTGCGATAAACCGGAATTTTCGAATTTCGATCCGGCGGCAAACAAGTACGTGCAACAGTTCCGGGAGTTTTCCTTTGTTGCGTCTGCAAATACGACGCCTGCATCGATAGAAGTTAACGTTAGCGCCGGGACGAATAAATACCATTTCAATGCCAAGCAATTGGTCATTACACCGCAGCGGAGTGGCCGTTTTGAGGTAAGCGGTAAATTGGATAGGCCGTTCCAACACGGCTTTGTTAGGCTAAGCGTTACGGCGCACACCAAGCCTAACTGTATACATACCGACGGCTATTTGATTCGGGTTCAATAATTGCGCTTGATAGTTTTAATGATTGCCCCAGCGTTGTTCAACCGCTAACACTGCCTTGTTTAATAGCGATAGCTGTTGTTCCTCCGAGAACTGCAATCCCAGCGTATAAAAAATCGGCATCCACAGCGGGTTGATCATTAAGGCGCCTAATACGCTACGAGCGGTACGCATGCCGTTTTTGAGCGGATTAAATCCTTGGCTTAAAGGTTGCTTGGGATGTTCGGAAAATACCTGGACGATAGGGTTTAACCGCGACCAGTCGCGGCATTGGTCAGCGTTTATGGCTTGCAGCAGTTTGTCGCGAATAGCCAGAAAGTTCGCCCTTGCCCGCCATACCGATACGGCAAACACTAACGCCATTAACGGTAACAGCACTTGCGGCGGGGCAATGGGGGCGAAAATCGGCGCCATAAGAACCAGGCTGTAGCCAAGCATTAAAATGTCTTCGCCATGCTCGACATCTTTATCGATGGCGGAAACGATAGCAGCGATCGAAGTGGGGGTGGCAGCGTTTAAGTAGGAATCTTTGATCTGCATAGTGCTTCTCCTGTATTCAACAACAGAAAGCACTATCTATTCCCCGAAGATAGGAGAAGTCAAGAAAAAATCGTAATTGTTCAACACTCCCCGAAGGTTCCTCCGTAAACTCCGGCAATTTGCCGTCAAACTGCACTGTGTAAAACGCATGAATCAAAAAAGGCGTTAATCTGGTTATTAAAGCGAAATAGGGTATTCGAACTAATTCCCTGGAAATTAGTAGTTCGTTCCATGAATATATTGACTAATTAAGCAAGCTCCAAGTCGAACTTTTTCCAGCGGAAAACGACCGGCGCGGCATTCATTTCAGCAGTCCCTTTCAGGATGCGCGCCTTGAGTTCAGCAACGGGGAGACGCGGATATGACGGAGGAAGGTTCGGGCCATTTTCGAGAAGGCGCACGATCAGGTTGAGTCAGGAACCGTGTTTGGGGGTGTGAACGTACTCAAACCGCCCGGGCCGCGTGGCCAAATAAGCCATGGTTTCCTTGGAGATGTGCGGCGAATGGTTATCCAGAACGACACGGATGACGGCCTGCGGCGGGTAGTAGGCATCGATCGACCGGAGCAACGCAATGAATTCGCAGCTACGGTGCCGTGCCGAATATATTCGTAATCCCGGCTAACCGTTGGCGCCTTACCGGGAACCGGCGGCAAATCGGGAGCCGTTAAGCCGATGGCTTGAACCCCAGACTTCTCATCGACGCTGACCGTGTAAACCGGGTTAGCCCCATCCTGAAGGCTAGCTTCGGCATAGAGCGAAACGTCGCGATAGGCGATCAGCACCTCGCGCATCTTCCGGTCGAAATCGGGGGCGGGCTTTTCCAAGTAGTAACGGATCTTGTGCGGCTTCAGTTCGTTCTCGTCGAGAATCCGCCAAACCGTACTTTTACCGGCCCTGGCAAGACGCGGGAACCCTACCGACTCCGCGTGTTCGCACACATAGCGCGCCAAGGCCGAGAGCCTCCACAATTCCGCGGCCAGCCCCAGTTCCTTCAGCTGGATGCAAGCGATACTGACCACCCAGGCCTTAGCCTCCTCAGAGCCGCTCGCTCACTTTTACGTCCCATAATCACCCGCCAATTAGAATAATAGGAGGATCCTGACAATTCAGGATAAACCTGTAACCATAATTAATGGGACGATCTACTAACGTGTACAGCCGCAACGCCGAATTGACCTGTCCTAGGTTCTTGCGGATTCGCATTTAAAACAATTTTTCACCATGGGGTTATCTATGAACGCGACATCAAAACGATTTTTAACGCCTGTTTGCACGGCCTTGCTAGCGCTTAGTTGCAGTCTGCCCGTACTGGCGGACAAGCATTCGGGGCACGGCAACGAGGGCAAGCACAAACAAAAGTCGCATCACGAAAAACGGCGGGAAGAAGACCGTCGCGAGGAAAAGTACTTTTCGGATCAACACCGACTGATTATCCACAATTACTACCGAGACGAATTCAACGGCGGCCGTTGCCCGCCGGGTTTGAAGAAAAAACATAACGGTTGCGTGCCGCCAGGTCAGCACAAACGTTGGGTGGTGGGGCGTCCCTTACCGCGCGAGGTAGTCTATTACGATTTGCCGCCGGCGATTGTCAGCCAAATCGGCTACCCGCCGGCAGGTTACCGTTACGTCAGGGTAGCGTCGGATATCTTGATGATCGCGGTCGGTACCGGCATGGTGGTCGACGCGCTGTCCGATTTAGGGTTGCTGCAATAGCTGCCGGCCGGCTTGGCGTGATGGGGCGAATGTCCCGACCTGAAGGGAGTGGCGGCTGGAGGGGGCTTAATCCGGGTGATTGCGCTTAGCGCTGCGCCCGATTCCGGCGCGCAGCCATGGGGTCCTGCGTCAGCGGCCGGTAGATTTCCACCCGGTCGCCGTCTTGCAAGGTTTGCTCTAGTTGGCAGATGTGGCCGAAAATCCCGATCGTTTGAGTCGTTAGGTCAATTGCCGGAAAAATGTGCAGTATGCCGGACGCCCGGATGGCTTGTTCGGCACTGCAGCCGACGGGCAGGCTCAGTTCGAGGACGCATTGTTTTTCCAACGTTGCGTAAGCGACCTCGATGTGCAGAGTTTCATCAACAGCCATAGATGACTTTGGCCCGTTGGGTGAAGGCCCCGACCATGGTGTTGCAAATTTGGTTGAACACCGGTCCGAAGGCCAAGCCGGCGAAAGTGCTGGCGATTTCGAATTCCAAATCCAAAGAAATCTTGCTGGCGTCCGCGCGTAAGGGCATGAAGTTCCATACGCCTTCCAGCGACTTGAACGGGCCGTCCAACAAGCTGATCGTGATGCGCCCACCGGGATCGGTTACGTTGCGGGTGGTAAAGGATTTATGAAAGCCGGCTTTGGCAATGTCGATGCGCCCCTCGACGATATTCCCGTCCCGGCGCAGTACCTTGCTGCCGCTGCACCAGGGCAGAAACTGCGGATAGGCCTCGATGTCGTCGACCAGGTCGAACATTTGTTTGGCCGAAAACTTGACCAACGCGCTTTTTTGTACGACCGAAATCATTAAATGACTCCGAGTACGTGCAAAAACACCAGAAACACCGCAGCGGGTGCGACATATTTGATCAGGAAATACCAGGCTTCGAACGCTTCGTGGCCGACTTCCAATTCGTGTTCGGCGTGTTCGCGCTTCATCAACCAACCGGAGAAAATCGCAATGGCCATGCCGCCCAACGGCAGCATCAGATTCGCGGTGACAAAGTCCAGGAATTCGAAAATGTTTTTACCGAATAAGGTGACGTTCGACCACACGTTGAACGAAAACACCACGCCGACGCCTACCGCCCAACACGCCGTACCCGACCAGACCGAGGCCTTATGCCGTTCGATGTTTTCGTTCTCCACCAACCAGGCAACCGCCGGTTCGATTAAAGAAATCGACGACGACAGGGCGGCAAAAAACAGCAACACGAAAAACAAGATACCGAATAACCAACCGCCGGTCATTTGCCCGAAGGCCAGCGGCAGGGTTTGGAAAATCAAACCGGGGCCGGCAGCGGCTTCCAGGTTGTTGGCGAACACCAGCGGGAAGATGGCAATGCCGGACAACAAGGCGACGGCGGTGTCGGCGCCGGCGATGAAGAAGGTGGTTTTGGCGATGGAAACGTGGTTGGGTAGGTAGGAGCCGTATACCATAATGGCGCCCATGCCCAAGCTCAGGGTAAAGAAGGCTTGGCCCATCGCGGTGAGTATCGCCTCGGCGCCGATTTTGCTGAAATCCGGGGTGAACAGGAAAGCCATGCCGCGCTGGTAATCGCCGGCGACCATCGCGTAACCGACTAGAAACACCAAGATGAAAAACAATCCCGGCATCAAAAAGCGCACGGCTTTTTCCAGCCCGCCTTGCACGCCTTTCATCACGTAGTGCATGGTGGCAAACATGAACAGGCTATGCCAAAAAATCTGCTCCACGGGGCTTGCCATCAAGTTTTCGAACAGTCGCTGAATTTCTTCAGGACTGCTGTTGATGAATTGGCCGAAGAAGGCCTTGGTGATATAAGCCATGGACCAACCGGCAATCACGCTGTAATACGCCAGTATCAGAAAACCGGCTATCATGCCGGACCAGCCTACGTAGTGCCAGCGTTTATCGACTCCGGCTTCTTCGGCCAGGGTTTCCATGGTGTTGATGGGACTTTGCCGGCCGCGGCGACCTAGCATGATTTCGGCGATCATGACCGGTATTCCCAGCGCGGCCACGCAGATCAAATACACTAAAACGAAGGCGCCTCCGCCGTTTTCGCCGGTAATATAAGGAAACTTCCAAATGTTGCCTAAGCCAACCGCAGAGCCGGTGGCCGCTAAAATGAAGGCGAATCGCGACGACCATTGGCCGTGGATAGAATGGGTAGTCTGCGTCATGGGACAAAGCCGGGTTGATTATGTCGTTATTTTGCTTGCTGGTCGGTTAAAATAACAAAATTATCTATTCCAGTCAGGGAAAAATCCGCAGCACGCCATGGCAGCCAAGAAATCCAAAAAGGACAGCAAGCAAACCGACAACACCATAGCCGTCAATCGCCAGGCTACCCACGAGTATTACATCGAGGAGCAATTCGAGGCCGGTTTGGTGCTGGAAGGCTGGGAAGTCAAGAGTTTGAGAGACGGCAGGATACAGCTGAAAGAAAGTTACGTGGACATCAAACGCGGCGAAGCGTGGTTGTGCGGGGCTCACGTGTCGCCGCTGTTGTCGGCTTCTACCCATGTGAATCCCGACGCGGTGCGCCGTAAAAAACTATTGTTGCATAAGCGCGAATTGTCGAAATTGATCGGTTCGGTGGAGCGCAAGGGCTACACCTTGATTCCGCTATCGATGTATTGGGTGCGCGGCCGCGCCAAACTGAAAATCGGTTTGGCCAAAGGCAAGAAATTGCACGATAAGCGTCAAACCGCCAAGGAAAAGGATTGGCAGCGGGAAAAGGCCAGAGTGATGAAGCACGCTTAATTCGAGTCGATGCCGGCCCTAAAATTCTTCCGGATTACATGATGACCAATGTTTTATTGACTGTTGATACCGAAGTCTGGTGCGAGGGTTGGCATGATTTGGACGCCAAGTTTCCGGATTATTTCAGAAAATACGTGTACGGCCCGACTCGGGCCGGACATTATGCTTTGCCGATTTTGTTCAAAGTGTTGGCCGATTTCGGCTTGCGGGCGACATTTTTCGTCGAGCCTTTGTTCGCCTTGCGTTTCGGTTTGGAGCCCTTGCGGGAAATCGTCGGCTTGGTGCAAGATGCCGGCCAGGACGTACAACTGCACGCGCACCCGGAATGGTTGGATGAATCCCGGGAAGCGCCGTTATTCGACATGCACACCAAACAGCCCAGATTAAGCGGGTTTTCTCCGGAGCAACAACGCCGAATCATCGCCAAGGCCAAAGAATTGCTGGTCGCAGCCGGGGCGCAATCGGTAGAGGGGTTTCGGGCCGGCAGTTACGCCGCCGACCGCAATACCTTGCTGGCCTTGGCCGATAACGGGATTTTTATCGACAGTAGTTACAACTGGGCTGCGCCGGTTGGCGTTTGCGACATGTTTCCGGGTCGGCGGCTGCTGCAACCGGCCATAGATGCCGGCGTGACGGAACTGCCGGTATCGGTGTACCGGCCGGGAGGCGCGCGCCTATCCCGGCACCTGCAATTAACGGCCTGTTCGTTCGCCGAAATGCGTTGGATGTTGGAATATGCACAGCGGACGGGGTGGGATAGTGTGGTGATAGTGCTGCACAACTTCGAGTTGCTGACCGAGGACAAATTGCGGCCTGACCGCATGGTTTTTCGCCGCTTTGTCGCGTTATGCCGTTATTTGGCCGACCATGCCGACCGGTTCGCTACCGTGGGCATCGGCGGCTTGGTCCCGCAAGTCTCGGCTCTTCAACCCGAATTACCCGAAACTCCGGCCTGGCTGACTGCTGGTCGTTATTTGGCACAGGCCGCCGGCCGTTATCAATAAAACCCGTTCTCGCCATGCAATCATCCCAATCTATGCAGACGATTTTGTTAGGAGCCGATTCGCCTATCGGATTGACCATGATTCGCGAGCTGGGCCGAGCCGGTATCAAAGTACACGGAATAGGCTGGGGCAAGGGCAGCGTCGGTTTATATTCGAAATATCTGGAAAGCGCGCACTATCGGCAATCCGGCCAATTGGTCGAGCAATTGAACGCTATCGCCGAGGCTTTCGCTTGTCCCTGGATCATGGCGGTCAGCGAAGACGACATTATGTTTTTGCAACGCAACCGCGACGCCTTGCAGGTGCAACCCATCGTGCCGAGTGAAGCGGCGTTCGCGGCGGTGGTCAATAAAAATGTTACCTTGGAGGCCGCCCGGCAAATCGGGATCGATACCCCGAAAACTTGGCGGATCAAGGCATTGGCGGACCTGGAGGGTCTCGCGAGCGAATTGTCTTATCCTTTGATTCTTAAATGGGACAATCCGCATGCGGTCAAGGCTAAGATTCACGCGTTAAACCGGCAGGTCGACAAGTTTCGCTACGTTTACGACCCAGCGGAATTAAAACAATATTTAACCGAGTACGACGTGATCGGCGAGTTTCCGTTGATTCAGGAGTACTGCCCCGGATACGGCTTGGGGCAAATGTTCTTGGCGTCTGCCGGCCGGGTGATTTTGAGGTTTCAGCACCAGCGCATAGCCGAATGGCCGCCGGAAGGCGGGGTGTCCGTGGTTTGCCGTTCGCTCGGCTTGGATCTGCATCAAGAGTTGATGGCCAAATCGGCGCAATTGCTGCAAACCCTCGATTGGACCGGGCCGGCCATGGTCGAGTATCGCTACGATCCGATCCGGCAGCGTGCGGTGTTGATGGAAATCAATGGCCGGTTTTGGGGGAGTTTACCGTTAGCCTACTACGCAGGGGTGCCGTTCGTTAGCGGCTGGTTTTTGGCGGCGACCGGTGGGCAGCAACCCGAACAGCCGCAATACCAAGCCAATGTCCAATGCCGCTATCTGGTGCCGGAATGCAAACGCCTGATGACCATTTTGTTATTCCCGGACAGGATTCAAAACAAGACCTTGCGATTTTCCAAATGCGCGGAAATATCGGCGTTTTTGCGCCGGTTTTTCCGGGCCGACAGTTACTACTACGTATTCAGTTGGGACGACCCTAAACCGTTTTTATTTGACCTCGTGAATATGCTGCGTAAATTGTTTAGGCTTTAGGCAGATTGATTGGCGGTGTCAACGCCGGCACCCGAGACTTTAAAAAACAAATTTAACAGCAGGCAGTGGGAAAATTCAGCCATGCGGCACTATCCGACAGCATTTTTCAAACGTATCGACACCCATTTCGGGACTTATCGAGGCTTAATACGCTTGGGTTTGGCTTGGCTCGACTATCTGTCGGGCCGATACGATCGGCAGCTAACGCCGGATTTATCCAAGGTAGAGCGCTTGGTTTTCGTGTGCCTGGGGAACGTGTGTCGCAGTCCCTATGCCGAATTGATCGCGCGCGAATCCGGCCTGCCTGCCGTATCGTTGGGTTTGGCGTCCGCTAGCGGGCAGCCCGCTTACGGACCGGCCATAGACACCGCAAAACGGCGCGGCCGCGACCTTGCTGCGCACCGAGCGACCGACATCGGCGATTTCGTCCCGCGTGACGGCGATTTGTACTTGGTGATGGAAGCGAGGCAAATTGAACGTTTGCGCAACGCTTTGCCCGCGATTCAGGCCGACATTGCGTTGTTGGGTTTGTGGGCGAGGCCCATGCAGCCGCACATACACGATCCCATGAATCTGGATCCGGATTATTTCATCAACTGTTACAAGACCATAGAAAATGCCGTCAAGCACTTATCGGAGGACTACGTTGCCGCGCGTTCGATGCGATAGCGTAGCGAATACCGGCTTATCCAAATTCCTTGCATGGTTTTTGATCGTTTTTTTCGCCACCGCCTGTTCCGAGCGGGTCGAATTGCAAAAGTTCGAAGGCTTTACCCAAGGTACCACCTACCATATCAGTTACTGGTCCGAGCCAGCGGTGGACGCCCGGAACTTGCAGCAGGCCGTTGCCGGTGAACTGGAGCGAATCGACAACGTGTTGTCGAATTACCGGGCCGATTCGCTGATCGAGTCGTTCAACAACAGCGAATCCAACGCCAGCCAAGAAGTCGGCCCGGAAATCGTGTCTTTGGTTAAAATCGCTGCAAGCGTAACTCGCGCCAGCCAAGGTTGTTACGACTTGACGATTAAACCCTTGTTCGACTTGTGGGGCTTTAAGGACGACGTGTTGAATATTCCGGATCAAGCGATGTTATTCAGTACGCTGGCCAATGTCGGCATGGACAAAGTGGAAGTCGTCGACGATACCCATTTACGCAAGCCGGCACAGGTGCGGGTAGACGTGTCCTCGATTGCGCAAGGCTACAGCGTCGAACGCATCAGCCGGGTCATGGAGCAAAACGGGGTAAGGAATTATCTGGTTGAAATCGGTGGCGAGTTGAAAACCCAAGGTAGCAAGCCGGACGGCGGGGCTTGGCGTATTGCGGTGGAAAAACCGCTGCCGGATCAGCAGCGTATGTCCAAAGTACTGAGCATGCCTACCGAACATGCTTTGGCGGTGATGACATCGGGAACTTATCGGCACTATTTCGATGTCAACGGTAAACGCTACAGTCACGTGTTGGATGCCGGAACCGGTAAACCCGTCAGTCACGATTTGGTCTCGGTGACGGTATTGCACGAGGATCCGACGTTGGCGGACGCCCTGTCGACGGCGTTGTTGTGTGTAGGCCAACAGCAAGCTATGCAATGGGCCGATGCGGAACGGATCAAAGTGTTATTCGTGCAGCAGCAAGGCGACCGGTTCGTGGAAACTAAATCGCAGGCTTTGGCGGCTAGCGGTTTGTCGATAGAGTAAACGTCAGCCGTCGCCGCCGCCTAACTGCCGGCGGCCTTAAAACACCCGGGGGATATAATGTTGGATATGGTTGGTTTTACGAGTTTTGCCGTACACGGCGGCGGCGATTCGGGGGGCGGTCCGGCGGGAGCGGTGGAGAGCATTTTGAGCTTCATCGAGTCCTTGCTGCAGCTGTCGCCTGCTCAAGTAGGTCAGGCGTTGATGCCGGGCTTGGCGAGTCTGGATAATTTGCACCCGTTGTTCGTGCATTTTCCGATCGCGTTGTTGACCTTGTTTTACTTGTTCGATTTGGGCGGAAGTTTGTGGTCCAAGTCTTCATGGCGCCATATCGCCGGTTGGTTTTTATACTCCGGCACCGTGTTTGCCGGGTTCACGGTCGCGGCCGGCTTGCTTGCCGCCGCCACTATCCCTCACGGCGGCGAGGTGCACGAAATCATGGAAAATCACGAGCACTTGGGGATTTCGGTCTTGTCGCTGGCATCGGCGTTGGCGGTGTGGCGCTGGCTGGCCAAGCAGGAACTCAGCGGTGCCGCCAACACCTTGTATCAGTTGTTGGCTAGCGTGCTATTCGTGCTGTTGACATTCACCGCCGATTTGGGTGGCTTGATGGTTTACCGATACGGTGTGGCGGTCAAGCCTGTCGAAGCCCTGAATCAAGCGGCGGCGCTTCGGCATCAACACGGCGATAGTGCCATGCCGGCTACCGGCGAAACCCCGCCGATTGCGGTCGAACCCGTTTTACAGGCGCCCCCGCCCCCACCGGTAGCGCCGGACGCTCATCATCACGACCACCACGGTCACAACCATTGATGCCCGGACCTATAGCCCGGAGTCTTGCGGCAATTTGCGTCGCGAAATTTTCCAGCGTTATGGTATGCTAGCCGGCCTTTTTGGGGAGGCAGCCGATGCGAACTCGCGTTAAAATTTGCGGCTTTACTCGGGTACAAGATGCCGTTGCCGCGGCAAGGTTGGGGGTGGACGCGGTAGGTTTGGTGTTTTATCCGCCCAGCCCGCGTAACGTGACGATAGAGCAGGCCGCTTGCATAGTCAGGGCTTTGCCGGCCTTCGTGACTGTGGTCGGTTTGTTTGTAGACGCCGATCCGGATTGGGTCAGGCAAGTGTTAGGCGAAGTGGCGATAGATTGCTTGCAGTTTCACGGCGCGGAGACCCCGGATGCCTGCCGGATTTATCGCAAACCCTATATCAAAGCGATTAGGATGACGCCTGACATCGAGTTGTCGGACTACGAGCAAGACTACGCCGATGCGGCAGGTTTGTTGTTGGATGCCTATCATCCGGGAGTGCAGGGCGGTAGCGGCAGCGGATTCGATTGGGACTTGATCCCGCGCGCGCATTCGATGCCTATCATTTTAGCCGGCGGATTGTCGGCGGAAAATGCCGCGCAAGCGGTACGGCAAGTTAGGCCCTATGCGTTGGACGTCAGTAGCGGCGTGGAAGCCGGCAAGGGCATAAAGGATACCGGGAAAATGGCGGCCTTCATAAGAATAACTAATCAAGTAACAGAGTAATCATGACTGAGAAATACGCAATGCCGGATGTCCGGGGCCATTTCGGGCCTTACGGCGGTATTTTCGTGGCGGAAACCTTGATGCCCGCCATTACCGAGCTCAACGAAGCTTATCAGCGCTATTTGCAAGATCCCGATTTCATTGCCGAATTGGATGCCGATTTGCGCGATTACGTCGGCAGGCCGTCGCCGCTGTACCACGCGCAACGCTGGAGCGAGCATCTGGGCGGCGCGCAAATTTATTTGAAACGCGAAGATCTCAATCATACCGGCGCGCATAAGGTCAACAACACGGTCGGCCAGGCGTTATTGGCCAAGCGCATGGGAAAAACCCGCATCATCGCCGAAACCGGCGCCGGCCAGCACGGGGTGGCCACTGCCACGGTCGCGGCACGGCTCGGACTGGAGTGCGTGGTCTACATGGGCGCGGTCGACGTGGCTCGCCAGGCGTTGAACGTGTACCGTATGAAGCTGTTGGGTGCCACCGTGGTGCCGGTCGAATCAGGCTCGAAAACCCTGAAAGACGCGCTAAACGAAGCCTTGCGCGATTGGGTGACCAATATCGACAACACTTTTTACATCATAGGGACGGTAGCCGGCCCGCATCCTTACCCGGCCATGGTGCGCGATTTTCAGGCGGTGATAGGCCGGGAAGCTCGGCAGCAATGCCTGGATCAAGCCGGTAAATTGCCGGACGCTTTGGTCGCTTGCGTAGGCGGCGGCTCCAATGCAATCGGGCTTTTTTACCCTTTCATAGACGACGCCTCGGTGAAAATGATAGGCGTCGAAGCGGCCGGCGACGGCATAGAGACCGGGCGGCATTCCGCGCCGTTGTCCGCAGGTAGGCCCGGCGTGTTGCACGGCAACCGCACTTATCTGATGGCCGACGACGACGGCGAAATTATCGAAACCCATTCAATTTCGGCCGGGCTGGATTATCCCGGCGTCGGCCCCGAACATGCTTGGTTGAAAGACATAGGCCGCGCCGAATACGTTAGCATCACCGACGACGAAGCCTTGCAAGGCTTTCACGCCTTGACCCGGATGGAAGGCATTATTCCGGCCCTGGAATCCAGCCATGCCCTGGCTTATACGATGAAGCTGGCTCCGCGGATGCGGCAAGAGCAAATCATCGTCGCCAATCTGTCCGGCCGCGGCGACAAGGACATGCACACCATCATGCAACGCGAGGGGATTTCGTTATGAGCCGTTTAGCCGCCAAATTCGCCGAATTACGCGCGTCCGGCCGAAAAGCCCTGATTCCTTTCATTACCGCCGGCGATCCCTACCCGGAATTTACCGTGCCGATGTTGCACGAAATGGTCAAGGCCGGCGCCGATATTTTAGAATTGGGTGTACCGTTTTCCGACCCGATGGCCGACGGTCCGGTGATTCAGCGCGCCAGCGAGCGGGCTTTGGTCCATCATGTCGGTTTGCGTAAGGTGTTGAGCATGGCCATGGAGTTTCGCAAAACCGACCAAACCACGCCGCTGGTGTTGATGGGGTATTTGAATCCCATCGAAATCATGGGTTATGAAGATTTCGCCAACGCCGTGCAACGCGCCGACATCGACGGCGTGTTGACGGTGGATTTGCCGCCGGAAGAATCGGAACATTGCGTAGCCTTGTTAAGAGCGCGCGAAATCGACCAAATCTTTTTGTTGGCGCCCAATACCACGGCGGAACGCATTCGAAAAATGGATGCGGTCGGCAGCGGTTATCTGTACTACGTCTCTCTGAAAGGGGTTACCGGGGCCGGCCATTTGGATACCGGCGACGTCGAGGAAAAATTAAAGCTGGTCAAGGCCAATACCGATTTGCCGGTCGGAGTCGGTTTCGGCGTCAAGGATGCCGAAACAGCTAAAACCATAGCCAATATCGCCGACGGAGTGGTGGTCGGCAGTGCCCTGATCAGTAAAATCGAAGCCAGTTTGGACGATCCCGATCAAGCCAAGCGCGGCATCATCGAATTATTAACGTCCATGCGCCAAGCGATGGATAGCTAGAGCTCGACGCGGAGTAGAGAATAAAATGAGTTGGTTTGAGAAATTAGTTCCCTCCATCATACGTACCGAGGCGACCGAAAAGCGTAATTCCGTGCCAGAGGGACTATGGAGCAAATGTCCGCGTTGCGATGCCATTTTGTTTAACGCGGAGCTAGTCAAAAATCTGCATGTTTGCCCCAAATGCGATCACCATTTGCGGATTTCCGCCCGCACCCGGCTGGAACTGTTTCTGGACGAAGGCGAGCGCGTCGAAATCGGCGCCGGTTTAAAGCCCAGCGATCCTTTGAAATTCAAAGACAGCAAACGATACAAAGACCGTATCAGTCAGGCGCAAAAGCAAAGCAACGAAAACGACGCACTGGTGACCATGCGAGGCTCGCTGCACGGACGTGGCATTGTCGCGGCGGCTTTCGATTTCAGTTTTATGGGCGGGTCCATGGGGTCGGTGGTCGGCGAACGTTTCGTGCGCGGTATCAACGAAAGTTTGCGCTTGCGCTTGCCGTTTATCGTTTTTACCGCCAGCGGCGGCGCGCGGATGCAGGAATCTTTATACTCCTTGTTTCAAATGAGTAAAACCAGTGCCGCATTGGCTAAATTGGCCACGGCCGGGATACCTTATATATCGTTCATGACCGACCCGACCATGGGCGGCGTATCCGCCAGTTTGGCGATGTTGGGCGACATCAACGCTGCCGAGCCCGACGCGCTGATCGGTTTTGCCGGTCCCAGGGTGATCGAGCAAACCGTCAGGGAGAAGCTTCCGGAAGGCTTCCAGCGCAGCGAATTTTTGCAGGAGCACGGCGCAATCGACATGATTATCGACCGCCGGGAAATGCGCGATAAAATAGCCGGCATTTTAGCGATTTTGTATCCTGTTACCGAGACCGGCGGTGACCGGTTCGTCGATGCGCAAATCGTGGTAGACAGCGAGAGCGCTACGATCTAAGCCGCAATGGCGCGTTTCGCCGCTCTGCAGGATTGGCTGCTTTGGCAGGAACAATCGCATCCTCGGCAAATCGATCTGGGGTTGGAACGGGTTGCCGGGGTTTATGCCAGCCTAAGGCCGGCGCAACCCGACATCCCCACGATAACGGTAGCCGGAACCAACGGCAAAGGCTCCTGTGTAGCGTTCTTGCAAGCCATTTACTTGGCGCAAGGCTATAAAGTCGGCGCATATACGTCGCCGCATATATTGCGCTACAACGAGCGCATCCGCATCGATGGCCGGGAAGCGGGTGACGCCGAGATATGCGAGGCGTTCGAGCGGATAGACGCAGCGCGCGGCGATACCAGCCTCAGCTATTTCGAATTCGGCACGCTGGCGGCTTTGGAAATTTTCGACCGTGAACGAGTCGACGTCCGGATTTTGGAAGTGGGTTTAGGCGGGCGTCTGGACGCGGTCAATATCGTAGATCCGGATGCGGCTTTGGTTACGACGATAGCCATCGACCACGTCGATTGGCTGGGGGACACCTTGGAAGCCATAGGCCGTGAAAAAGCCGGCATCTTTCGTGCCGATACCCCTGCCATTATCGGCGACGCCAACGTTCCCGATTCCTTACTGAAGGTAGCCCAAGAAAAACAGGCAAGGATTGCGCAAATCGGTCGCGCGTTCGGTTACCTCAAAACAGCGGCTGGATGGGACTGGTGGACGGACAATCAGACGCTCGCCGGCTTGCCTTTGCCGGCTTTGCAAGGCGAACATCAATTTAGAAATGCGGCGGCGGTGCTGCAAGCCGTACATAGTTTGCAAGCGCGTTTGCCGGTAGATGCGGCCGCGATGGTGTCAGGATTGCAAACGGCTCGGCTGGAAGGGCGTTTTCAGCTGATTCAGGGCGAGGTGCCGGTCCTTTTGGACGTGGGGCACAATCCGCAAGCGGTGAGCACGCTGCTCGAACATTTGTCGGCTCATTTCGCCGGCGTAGCGGTGCGCGCCGTGTTCGCAATGATGAAAGACAAGGATATTGCCGGCGTCGTTGCGATGATGCGCGACCGGATAGTCGAATGGTATCTGGCGCCTTTGCGCAATCCGCGCGCGGCAAGCGTAGAATCGATTGCCAGTTTATTGAACGAAGCAGGAATCGGCGCGGTAAATCGTGGCTTCGCGGATGCGAGCGCGGCCTTTGTTGCGGCCCGGCAAGCCGCGAAACCCGGCGAGCTGGTTCTGATTTTCGGATCTTTTTTTCTCGTATCGGAATATTTGTCTCAGTTTGATCAGAGGTGAGGACCATGGATCAAGAGCTAAAGCAAAGATTGATAGGCGCGGCGGTCATTACCGCGTTGGCGGCCATATTCGTGCCGATGTTGTTCGACGATCCGGTCGACGAATCGGGCAAAATCGTCAACGAATTGAAAATGCCGGAATTGCCGGGCAAAGCGCAGGATGTGGAAATCATGCCGTTGCCCGAAAAGGTGGAGGACGTGGTGCAAACCCCGCCGGCTCCTGAAGCGTCCGTAACCGAGCCCAAGCCACCGGTATCTGATAACGAGTCCGAAGAGGACGCTGAAGAAGGATTCGCGCCAAGGCCGCAGATTACCGCGAACGATACCAAACCGGCACCGCCGCAAAAGCCGAGCGGCGAACCCGCGCCGCGCTGGGTGGAACCGTCCGAGGACGACGATGTGGCCCCTCGCCCGCAACCGGAAGCGGTCAAACCGGCTAAATTGCCGCCGGCAACAGAAAATGCCAAGCCGGCTAAACCGGCGATTGCGGAGCCGATTGCCAAACCGGCGCCGGTTCAAGTCGAAAATGCTGCGGTGCGCTGGTATTTGAATGCCGGAACGTTTGGCCAGAAAGCCAACGCGCTGGCCTTACAAGATAAATTAAAACAGCAAGGTTTTGCCGCTACGCTCAAAGAAGTTGCCGGCGAGAAGGGCACTGTTTATAAAGTGCGGATAGGTCCGATGCTGGATAAGGCCAAGGCGCAGGAAGTGAAAGCCAAGCTAAGTCGCATCAACGTCAACAGCTTCGTTTCCGGCGAAGAATAGGCGTGCATGGTAGTTCCTGCGGTGTCGCTTACGGGGGGAGTCATGCCGCAGCTGGCTATGTTCGAACAGATGATTTGGGTGGATTATCTGATCGCCGGTTTGATATCGGTTTCGGCCGTGATCGGCTTGATCCGCGGTTTTATCAAAGAGGCGTTTGCGCTGTTTACCTGGATGGCGGCGGTCGGCGTTGGGGTGCATTACAGCAGAACGTTCGCCGTGCTGTTGGAAAATACCATCAGCTATCCGTCGGCGCGTATAGCCGGGGCATTTGCCTTGTTGTTTTTCATGACCTTGCTGCTGGGTGGGGTGATCAGCTACATCTTGGGACAGTTGATCGAGAAAACCGGATTGAGCGGCACCGATCGTTTGATAGGCATGATGTTCGGGATACTGAGAGGCTCGGTATTGGTCGCGCTGACGGTGATGCTGGCCGGAACCACGCCGTTGCCCGAAGATCCTTGGTGGCAGCGTTCGCTGTTGATACCGCCGTTCCAAGCGCTTGCCCTATGGCTAAAAGGCCATATTCCGCCGGATTTGGCGGGATATATACATTTTCACTAACTTGCTGACAGCTCCAAATAGTATGTGTGGTATCGCCGCAATAGTATCCAACCAAAACGTAAACCAAGAGCTGTACGACGCGCTCACCGTCTTGCAACATAGGGGGCAGGACGCCGCCGGCATCGCGACTTGCGACGGCTCGCGCCTGCATTTGCGCAAGGAGAACGGCTTGGCGCGCGACGTGTTTTCCGCCAAGGAGATGCTCAAGCTCAAGGGTAATATGGGCATCGCTCATGTGCGTTATCCGACCGCCGGTTGCACCAGTTCCGAAGAAGCGCAGCCTTTTTACGTCAATTCTCCGTTCGGCTTGACGCTGGCGCATAACGGAAATCTGACCAATACCGAAGAGTTAAAGATTCAGGTGTTCGTCGACGACCAGCGGCACATCAACACCGATTCGGATTCGGAAGTGCTGTTGAACGTGTTTGCCCACGAATTACAGCAAACCGGCCGTCTGACCTTGACCGTGGAAGACGTATTCAAAGCGGTGACCATGGTGCATAAACGTTGCCGCGGTGCCTATGCAGTGGTGGTGATGATCGCCGGCTTCGGCGTACTGGGTTTTCGCGACCCGCACGGCATTCGGCCCATCATATTCGGCGAGCGCAAAAACGAGGAGGGCGGTTCGGACTACATGATCGCGTCCGAAAGCGTGGCGCTGGACGTGCTGGATTTTCGCTTGCTGCGCGATATTTCGCCCGGCGAAGCGGTATTCATCGAGGCTAACGGCAAGCTGCACGTCAAACAATGCGCGGAAAAAACCAACCACAGCCCTTGCATTTTCGAATACGTCTATTTTGCCCGCCCGGATTCCATCATCGACAATATTTCCGTATACAAGGCCAGGATGCGGATGGGTAAAAAACTGGCAAAAAAAATTCTTAAGGATTGGCCCAATCACGACATCGACGTGGTCATCCCGATACCGGATACCAGCCGTACCGCCGCGCTGCAAATCGCCCACGAACTAGGCGTTAAATTTCGCGAAGGTTTTATGAAAAACCGTTATATCGGCCGTACTTTCATTATGCCCGGACAAAAAATGCGTAAAAAGTCGGTCAAACAAAAGCTCAATGCGATTTCCTTGGAGTTCGCCGGCAAAAACGTATTGCTGGTGGACGACTCGGTGGTCCGCGGCACTACCTCCGAACAAATCATTCAAATGGCCCGCGACGCCGGGGCGCGCAAAGTCTATTTTGCCTCTGCGGCGCCGCCGGTGCGCTACCCTAACGTGTACGGCATCGACATGCCGGCCGCGCGCGAATTGATTGCCCATGGCCGTAGCGAACTAGAGGTTTGCAAAGCCATAGGCGCCGATAAACTGATTTATCAGGATTTGGAGGACTTGATCGATGCGGTCGGCAAGGGCAATCCCGGCATACGCCAATTCGATACCTCTTGTTTCAGCCGCGAATATGTAACCGGCGACATCGACGACGACTATTTGGCCCGCATTGAAGCGTTACGCAACGACGGCGCGCAGGAACTGCGCAACGGCTCCAACACGATTGCTCAAAAATAACGGCGGTAAACGATGACAGAATTCGAATGGCAAGATTACGCGCTGGAAACACAGGCAATTCGGGCCGGTCAGCGTCGCACGACGGAAGACGAACACAGCATTCCCATCTTCGCTACTTCCAGTTACGTATTCGACTCGGCCGAACAAGCGTCCCTGCGCTTCACCGGCAAGCAGCCGGGCAATATCTATTCGCGCTTCACCAATCCGACGGTATCGGCCTTTCAAGAGCGTTTGGCGGCGTTGGAGCAAGGCGAACGCTGCTTGGCGTTCGCTTCGGGCATGGCGGCCATCATGGCGGTAGGCATGGCCTTGCTGAAAGCCGGCGATCATGTGGTGTGCTCCCGGTCGGTATTCGGCAATACGGTTTTGTTGTTTCAAAATTATTTCGGCAAATTCGGCGTCGAAAGCGATTTCGTCGATTTGACAGATCCGTCTGCCTGGGAAGCGGCGATCAAACCGAATACCCGGTTTTTATTTTTGGAAACGCCGTCCAATCCGCTGATAGAAATCGCCGATATTCAAGCATTGGCCGACATTGCGCACTGCCACGGTTGTTTGTTGATCGTGGACAACGTATTTTGCACCCCCGCCTTGCAGAAGCCTTTGACCTTGGGGGCCGATTTGGTCGTGCAATCGACGACCAAATATATCGACGGACACGGCCGCTGCGTGGGCGGTGCGGTCATCGGCAGCGCCGAGCTGATCGACAAAGAAATCTACCCCTATCTGCGTACCGGCGGCGCGACCATGAGCCCGTTTCACGCCTGGGTATTCTTGTCCGGTCTGGAAACCTTGGCGCTCAGGATGCAGGCCCACTGTGACAACGCCTTTCAGCTCGCCAAATGGTTGGAGCAGCAACCCTCGGTGGCCAAGGTTCACTATCCGGGGCTGGCCTCGCATCCTCAGCACGCATTGGCGAAGCGGCAGCAAGGCCATTTCGGCGCCGTGGTCAGCTTCGAGCTAACCGGCGGACAAGGCCACGCCTGGCGCCTGATCGATTCCACCAAGCTGCTGTCGATCACCGCCAATTTAGGCGACGTCAAAACCACCATCACCCATCCGGCGACTACCACCCACGGCCGCCTGAGTGCACAAGCTCGGGCGCAAGCCGGCATCAAAGATAGTTTGGTCAGAATTTCGGTTGGACTGGAACATTTGGACGACATCAAAGCCGATTTGCTGCGCGGTTTGTAATGCCAGGCCGGTACAAAGTGGGCGCATCGCCCGGAAACTATAACCTTGCCGCTTTGTGCCGAACCAAGGGAAAGACAGCCCGGTAAAGTTTTTGTCTATTGACTAAGCGCACCCTTCTGGGGCCAAATATGTGCTGCTTATCCCGACTGTGAAGCGCTAGACAAAACTTTCCTGGTTGCGGGCCTGCTACTTGCTTGAGGCTGCGAATGCCGTTGCGGAAGCGAACCGGATAGTCGTTTAGGTTTGCACCGGAAAGTGAGGAACAAGCGCCGTTCGTGGAGGCTAGTTGCGCTGGTCCATGGTGTCGTTGCATGCGAGGCGGATGGCTATAGCGGGTAGCCGGCCTTGGTTTGGGTTTTCTGCGCAATGTGTTGCAAGGCGGTCTTTTCCGAATGAGAACAGTCGTTCTAGTCCCCATCCACCTGGATGCGCTTTACGTCAAGCAAGGGCGCCGAGTCGCCGAGCCGGGCGCCGATTTTTCCCGCTTGCCGTATTTCGACGGCACGCGCGACGTCAACAGTTCGATTGCCTGGCTTAGCGAAGCCGTCGTGACTCAACCCTTCCAGGACCGGCATTTCTTTCTGGAAAAGGGCATACACCTGCATTGGGCGTTTCCGGCGGCATTGACCCGAGGCGCCGACGGCGGCGGCTTTCCGGCGTTGCCGGATCGCTGGCTGATTACCCAAGGCCGCGAACGCGGTGGACGTAGGCAAATCGAAAGCCAGTGGATCGTGGAGAGCAACTATCTGTTCCCCGAGGACGATTCATCGCAAGACCCTAAGCATCGCAGCATCGCTTACCCGTTTTGGAGTGAGCAAGACGCGCAAGCAACTCAGCAGCGACCGTTTCGCCGCATGGGCAGAGCGATACCACTCAAGCAATGGCTGCAGCAAGACAGAAGCCGCAACGACTATCTGAATCCTCCCCCTAGCGCCGTCGGTTACGGCGAGCCGAGTTTCGCTGCGTTTTACCCCAACTGCCACAGCGTGTTCGGGTTTTACGATCCGCGCTTCGCCGCCGGCATGCCTGACGGCTTGTATTATCAAGTCATTGGTTGGTACGACGATGGCCGGCACGACTACTTGCAAATCTTGCTGCAGCAGGCCAGAGCCGGGCGCTCGCAGGACGAAACCGGCAAGGATTTGATGAGCAAGGTGCTGCGCGACAAGCTGGATTGGACGGTCGGCAACGACCCGCCGGCCGACGCCTTGCTGGCCTGTTGCGGTCAGCTGGATTTCAGACCGGACAAGGAGCAGGAGCCGGTGTGGACCCCGCAGCTGGCGGACCCTAAAGTCAATTTCGGCGCGACGCTGAGCGAAGCCTTATCCTGCTTCATCGCCTCCGAACTCGGGCGAGAAGAAAGTCAGGACCAACGGCCGTTCGAAGCGATTAAAGCCGAAATCGAAGACCAGCTGGAAGCGGCGATGCTGGCGCCGCAGTTGGATTACCGCAAACTGGATTTGGCTGCGAAGTTTGCCGAAGCCCGGCATGCCGGCGGCTTTGTAGGTGTGCATGCCGGTTTCCATTGGTCGGTCAGGCCGCAATCGGCAGCGTCCGCCGCTACCGGTAACGACGAGGTGCAACCGGTAGCGCTCTGGCCGGACGTTGCCAGTAGCTTGGCCGAGTTAAACACTCTGCAGCGCGCTTACAACGCCGCATGTGACGAAATAGATGCGATGCGCCGGCAGTTGTATGCCGATTGGTACAAATACATGCTGAGCGTGTACCCGCCGGAGAACGACGAAGCCGATTATCCGCCCATCGCGCAAATCCGCTATTACATCGAGCACCAGTCCTTGCCGGCGCTGGAAAAAAAACTGGCGCAAACCGGACAGCTCGAGTTCGACAGCCAGTCTGCGATGCCGGTTAGAGCGAGTGGTGCACCGCACACCATCGCGATTCGTATACAACGGGCCGTTCTGGGTTTGATACAGCAACTGGCCGAACACCACGACACCAATCCGCAATCGCACTACGTGTTGCAACCGATTGCCGACCCGCGTTATTGGCGGCCGACCGAGCCGGTAGTACTGCTGACCGGGGAAATGGTGGATACCGAAGACTGGCATGCCCGTAGCGCCGAGTTGGATAAAGATAACAAACTGATCTGCCACACCCTGGACATCGGCCGGGAAACTTTGGGCGAAGTGGTCGAACGCCTGGCGCAAGACCTAGACGCCAGCGGCAAGTTGAAACCGGTCATTTGGCGTGAGCAGCCCTGGCATCCCTTTTTGCTGCATTGGGAAGTGGAGCTGACGCCGTCCAAACATCTGGGTAATTTGGCAACCTCCGGCAGAAATTATGCCCCTGAATTCATCAGGCGCAATTACACGCTGAAACGTAACGCGCCCGATCTGACCCCTAAAATCGACGAGCCGGCGCTGGCGCAAGGCGCTTATCTGTATAACGGCGCATCGCTGTTAACGCCCCAGGCCATCGATTTGTATGTGGAGCGGCTTAAAGATTATCTAGACAGGTTGGACCAACGCGAGCGCCGCGGCGAACTCGGCCGCACCGCGCTGACTAAGGCTACCCGCGACCGCTTGCACAAAGCCATGGACCAGCTGAAGTCGCAACGATTTTTTTGTCTGGCGCAATCGCTCAGCGGGTTTAACGACGCGTTGCTGATGCACAAACAAACCTTGCAGCTGCCGATAGACGATCCCATCGGTTTCGCCGATCAGCGCCGGTTTGCGGCGCGGGTTAGAGCGGCGGTCGGCGATCAGATTTTCAGCGCGCCTCAGCCTTACGACGATTTCAGCCCCATCCGCAGTGGCGAATTAAAAATTAAACGCTTGCGTTTGATCGGTACCTTCGGGCGGATCAAGGATTTCGATTGCACGGAATGCGGCAGCGCCAATGCTATGCCGGCCAAAACCCGCGACCGTTACGCCAGCATCGTTTTGCCGCCGCGACTGGTGCAGCCGGCCCGCCTGCAATTTCGCTGGCTGGCGGCGCAAGACGGGCAAATGGAAACGAATGCGCATCCGGACAGCTCGCCGATTTGCGGCTGGGCCTTGGCGAATACCTTGGATAGCAGCTTGTTTTTCTACGACGCCGAGGGCAAGGCGCTAGGCTATCTGCAGCGCGATGCCAGCCGTTTCGTGCGCTGGCGTTCGGCGCCGGGCCTGCAGCCGGCCGTCGTGCAACTAGAACAAATCGGCAACACCCATTTGCGGCGCTTGATCGGCTTTTTACTGGCGGCTTCGCCGGCTTTTTTCGATCAGTTGCTGACCGATCTGGTCAACGCGCAAATGCTGATCGAACCCGAACAGACCGCCGACGCCTTGCTGCTGGGCCGGCCCTTAGCGTTGGTACGTGCCAGCTTGAGCCTGGAATTGCAAGGGCCGCCGGCCACCCATCAAGGCTGGAACGAGTTTCGCACCAGCCTAACTCAGCACAGGCCGATCGACGACCAGTTTACCGCCGTTAAATTCCCGATCCGCTTGGGCGAGCAAGATCAATTGAACGACGGCCTGACCGTGTACTGGCTGGAGGACGAGCAGGGCGGTTATCAAGACAACGCCTACGTGATTCCGGTTTACGATCCGGCGACCGCGCCCGGTTCCGCACTTAAGTGCGATTTTTTGTATCAATCGGTAAACGACGCGCCGCTAACCGTCGGCATGCTGATCGATCCGCGCGGTCTGGTGCATGCCAGCAGCGGTATTTTGCCGGTCAAAGCCATCCAGATTCCGCCGCACCAGTATGCCGCCGCGCTGCAGCGCATCGAAACCATGCTGTTGAGCGCGCCGGTGCTGGTCGATCAACGGGCGGACGCCAGTCGGCCAATAGGCTTGCCGGTGTCGGACGCGCCCGGCATCACTTGGTCGTGGATAGACAAACAAGGCCAGGATTGGACTAGCGTACCGATCAGCGCCGGTGGTTTGTACACGCCGTTTACCGCCACCCCGGAACTGCGCGAGGGCTGGCTGAAATTAACTCCCCATCCCACTGACGACGAAAAAACCCAAGGAGCTGAGCAACCATGACCGACCTGGATTTGTTGTTGCATTTACCGTTGGACGAAATTCACGGAACGGCGCTTTACGATACCACCGATGCCCGTCGCAACGGCGTGGTGCATGCCGCAGCCACGCTGACTGATCCGG
The DNA here is from genome assembly GCF_040741385.1 of Methylomonas sp. HYX-M1. Lineage (NCBI taxonomy): Bacteria > Pseudomonadati > Pseudomonadota > Gammaproteobacteria > Methylococcales > Methylococcaceae > Methylomonas > Methylomonas sp. HYX-M1. The sequence continues at coordinate 2,933,909 of NZ_CP160405.1, read as the reverse complement.
AATTCGGACTGTGCCTGGAGTTGACCGGCAATCGCGACTGTTACGTGGAATTGCCGGTTCTGGGCGACGTTGCAGCCGCCAGTGAAGCGTTAACCTTGATGATGTGGATCAAGCCGATGGCGTTGGAAAAAAACCTGTGTTTGCTGCAGATGCCCGATCCATTTGCCGGGCCGGACCGCATCTGGGCATTTAGCCTTAAGCGATTGGCGGACGGTGAACTGATGCTTTTGGCATTCGACGGGGTAACCGCTAAGGGTAGCGGCATCAGCGACAGCATCTACGACGTACGCATCAAGACCCGCGACTTCGAATGGGTGCACGTGGCTTGGGTCAGAGCGCGCAACGGCGATGTCAGAGCGTATTTGAACGGAATCGCCGCGAGCGATTTGCAAAGCCAACGCTCGAATTTCGAATGGCAAAGCGCTGCGCCCGCTGGCATCGACGCTACCAAGCAGCCCGGCATGCTGGCGCGATCTACGCCGGTCAGCGAACAGATTGGCGAAGCCTTCGCCGGCCGCATGGCGCAGTTTCGGGTATACAAGCGGGCCTTGTCGGCTGAGGAAATTAACTGGGACATGGAAGCCGACAGGCCGGTGGCATACCGTTACCGCATCACTCACCCCTTGGACTTCGTGCTGGAAAATCGCGATGCCGACCCGACCCTGTTTATGGACGATCATCCCGACGGCCAAAAAATGTATTTGCGGGTGCAAAACGTCTCCAGCGCCGAATTGCATTTGGCACCGCTGCCGGCGGATGCGCCGAACGCAGACAACTGCCACTTCGAATTGACTTTTCGCCCCGGCGCTATCGCCCCCGGCGAACTGGCCAAGATTACGCTGGAGGGCAATCCGCCGGACTGGAAAGTCGGCTACAAAACCTGGACCAGTCCAACCGACGGCGATTCGCTGTATTTGTTGTGCACAAAACCGGGGCCGATTCCTAAAGCCGGTTTGATACTGGGTTTGGAGCACGTACAGGCGGATTTTCGTTACGGCACCCGCAGCACGCTGGTCGACTTCGGCTACCGTAATTTGCAAAGCGGCGGCGGGGAAACCGTCGCCGGCGGAACGCAGCAAAACCTGAATTTGGTCAACCATTTGGGGCGGCGTAACATCCCGCTGCACGTCGGTTTCGCCGGCAGCAACGTATTGCTGAACAATAGCGGCAGAAGCCAAACGCCGTTGCGCTTGCGGGTGACCAACGTGGTGCCGGATCAAGCCTTGTTCGACGACGCTCGCCCGCGTCCGGGCAGCGGCGTGATGCGCTTCGACGCAAATTCGCAATTCATACTCTCCTTCGACGAAGCCGAAGGCACCGATTGGGCGCTGACTACGCCGGACAAACTAGGCGCCATCGAGGTGCGCTACGACAAGGGCAAGGTCGGCGAGCAGTCGCCTATGGCGCAACGCATCGCCGGCTCGCAGCAAAAGCCGTGGCAATGGCTGTTGGATTTGGCCGATTTTCAACTGGAGCCGGGCGAATATTTGGAAATCCGCTTGGACAATGTCTCGGCGACCGGTGCTTACGGCCATTCCAACCTGTATTTGGATTACCGCAACATACCCGGCTATTGGGACGGCCGCTTCACCTGCGTCATCGATAAGGCGCCGTTCGCTTGGGTGGATAACAGAGTCGGCATAGGCGTGACCCCGCCCAGCGCGGAACTGGACGTTAAAGGCACTATCAAGGCGGACAATTTGTTCATTTCCCGCCGGCCACCGTTGTCGCCGATGCAACTGGAAGCGGGCTGGCAAATTGCGGACGAGCAAAAACCGCAGTATATGGTGGACGCATTAGGCATGGTGCATCTGTTCGGGCAGGCTTTTTATCAGTTGCCGACGAATTGGCCGGAAAAAGAGGAGTGGTTGAGGAAGTGGCAGAATTGTCTGACGCTGCCGGGGTTGTGCGCGCCGGGGCCCAACCGGCAATTGCGCTTTCCAAACCGGGTGCAATGCGTGATCGCCGGTAGCCCGACACCGACGCAAATATGGAGTCTTTTGTATTTGAACGGCGATCCGTTGCGGTCGGCAAGCTTGGGCGTCAGCATTAACTCCGTATTTTCACAGGCAATGCTCAATGCCATGTATCAAGTGCATGTGTTTTTAGACGGCATTACTTACCCGGTTGCGGGTTGAACCCCGATTGCGCAAAGGCCTATTTAGACGACTGATACCAAGTAGTGAGTAAGCGGATAATGAAAAGAAGTTATGACGACGGTGATGATGATAACTCGCAAGACAATCCTTACAAGAAATTTAAACCTCGCAGCTATAGTAAAACTGACCGATCTGCAAAACCGACAGGTATCAATCCTGCCGACTTAGGAACAGCGGACCGCGATGTTTATGACAAGCTTAAATTGGTAAACAAAGATCACCCGCTATGGACTTGGTTCGACGGTGATGGCAGAACGGCGCTTAACAATGTGGTAACGGATACGGTAGATGCCGACACGTTCAATAATTTGAAAGCCACTTATGTGAGAGCACAACAGGAAAAGGATGCGCGCGATGTCATCAAAAAAGCCAACGAGGATGTAATAAAGGCCGCTTTAGCCCGCAGTTCGTCGCCGAAAGCTAACGACAAAGACAGTTTTATCATCGCCTTCATGAGCATTGGTTCGGGCGATTGTATTTTCATGCGCACCCCGGCTGGAGATACGGTAGTCATCGATTGCGGCCAACGCAAATCGCCGTCAGATCCGAATTATCAGACCACGATTAGCGATGTGTTGGTTGGCCCGAATTTTTTGAATGGTCGGAAGAAAGAATTGCATACTCTGATCTTAAGTCATCCCGACTTGGATCATTACAACGAAGTAACGAGGATAATAGAACCGGTGGTCAGCAAGGTAAATAATTTATTTTTCACCATAAAGAAGAGCGATTATGCTGAAAATAAAACCTTCGACTATATGGACAAGGCCGGTATCGTCAATCGAGTGTCTATTAATACTGCTCAGGTCAGTTTGGAATCGAGTGCCGGAGACGACTGGAAAAAATTGTATCCGGTAACCGGAAAATCGATCCGAGTCGTCAATGAAAGCAGTTGCAGCATCGATTTGTTAAGCGGCGAGGTGGTCAAGGCTTATGCCGACACCGAAGCCAATGCCGCCAGCATCGTTACCTTGGTACAAGTCTATGGCCGAAAAATTTTGTTATGTGCGGATGCGACTTACTCCACTGAAGATTTTCTGACTGCAAACCATACCAACTTGCTTAAGAATGTCGACCTTATGGAATTGGAACATCACGGTTCCGGCACCGAGCACGCAGGGGATAACTTTGTGAAATTAGTGAATCCTTATTTGGCCGCTATTAGTTCCGGGCCGCACGAAGGCGATACCAACCCGCGTTGGAAGACCGTAGAAAAGTATGTAAACGCGACGAAATTGAGCGGCAGAACCACAGCGTATCGTTTGTGCAACAGCATGGATGAACACGATATCAAATGTGGAGGAGATGACGGCTGGCTTGACATGGCGGGTAGCGAATGGCGCAAAACCTATAAAGCCTTCGGGGTTTATTCAACCGACAGCAACGGCCATTTGTATTTCACCATCAATTCCGCCGGCGATTTGATCAGGGAAGTGACCGAAAAAAAGACTCGGACTATCTATAAAATTTCCAAAACCGGGGCGTTTAGCAAGGATGTCGTCAACATATGAGGTTGACCGGTCGAATGCGCGTTTGTAGCTGGGGTGTATCGACTCATCCCGACTCTATTTCATCGATTCGCGGCTGCCGCCGGGAGCGCTTATGAATACCGAGGAACTTTACCGGCGTTTGCTCGCCGACGGTAAATTGCCGGGGGGAGAGGCCAGCTTAACTTTGGACAAAGCCTATCTTGCCGGCTTATCCAGCGCGCAACTAAATACCGATAAAGTTCGCGATAGCGTCGCCGGCTATTTCCCGCGCGGTACGTTGCGTCTGAGCCGGCTTGCCGTCGTCAATCCGCCGTCGACCGGCGGGCGCATCAGCCTGCAAGGCTGGGGCAGCGAGCCGCCTGTAAACGGTATGGCAGTTAGTTTTGAACTTTGGTGCGAGCCGGTCGGCGGCGGTTACGAATTGCATTTGTCGCTGACCGCCGGTTTAAAACCGGAAGACAATTGGACCTTGGCCGGCGGTTTCCCGTTCTATCTGAACTCGCTGTTGGCCGATCTGGAATTTTCCGCGCCTAACCAACAATTTCCGTTTCTGGTGTTGAATTCGCACGATAACGACGAGGCGAAACGCCCGGCCGGCATGCTGTTCAACGGCTTGTTGGCGGCGGATTCGGTCAAGGGCAGCAATCCCCGCTTGTTTTTCAGTTCGGCAGCCGAGGGCAAGTACTTGCCTCTGTTCGGCAGTATCGCCGCGTTCGCGGAGGACGAAGAACCTACGGTTGTCGCGCCGTACGTGTCGTTGTACGGCGGCTTGCCGCAAGCGCCGGATGCGCCGCTGGGCGGTTTGTTTGCGGTCGAGAACGTGCAATACGTGCTGAAAGCCGCGCCGCGCTTCAGCACTGCGACCGGCCAGCGGGAGCCGTCCTGCAATTTGACCTGGACCGCCGATTTAGTGGTTGAGGTGCCGGCCGGCAATGGCGGCGAATCCCACCGTTATCAAATTCCGCTCGGTGCGGAGGTTTATCAGGCAGAAGGCGCGCTGCGTTTCTGGTCCGATCTCAGTGAAGGCATGGACTTGGCCTGGGACGTGGTGGCCGGTTTCGTGCCCGGTTGCCGCCTGTCGTTGCCGACCAGCGATTTTCAGCCAAAAGGCTTGGTCACTCTGACCAAATTGGAACTGTTGGCCCAACACAAAAGCGACGGAAGCTTCGAACTGGATTGGGTCAGCCTGAATATCGAAACCAACCAGGACACCAACCGCTGGGTATTGGTGGACAACGTGCTGGCGTTGAACGCCATCGACATCGATGTGGTGATCAGAAACCCGGCCACCCGGCCGGGGATCAATCTGGCCTTGTCCGGCTTGTTCGGCATAGGCAAAACCGGGGTGTTGCGCCTGACCGCCGATTTCGATTATGCCGGCGGGGAGACCGATTACGGTTTCAGCGGCCAGTTGATCGACAACAGCGAAATCGACATCATCGAAATCCTGGATCATTTCGTCGGCCAAAACCAACATCCGCAATTGGAAAAATTGGCGGTGCGGGATTTCGCCTTTTCGGTACGGCCCAAAGCCAAGCTCTATCAAGGCGAAATCCAACTGGAAGGGGTCTGGACTATTCCCGAGCTGCCATCCTTCGCCTTGCGCGGGGTGTTTTTCAAGCTCAACCACGCCGGGGAAACCCACACCGAATTTCAGGCCGTCGGCTCCTTCGATTTGGCCGACGCCCGCTTGTTCGTGGAGGCGGATTACGTCAGCAACGGCAGCGGCTGGAGCTTTGCCGGCGGTACTTACCAGCAGAGCAAGATTCCGGCCGGCCAATGGTTGGTGGGAATAGGCGAGCTGTTGAAGCTACCCGATGCTGCGCAGTTGCCGGGGCCGGTGCGAGAATTGCAGCTGTACAACTTGGGCGTCAAATTCAACACCGCAACCCAAGATTTTTCATTTCACGCCACCGCACAATTCCCGATAGACGGTCAGGTGGGTAGCACTAGTTTGGCCACATTGACCGTGCGCGCCGATCTGACCAAAGTGCCGGAACAAACCGCGCACAACTTGACCTTCGGCGGATCGCTGCACGTGTTGCAGCGCGATTTCGAAGTCGGCTTCGGTAGCTACGCCGATGGTACCAGCCTGCTGGTGGCGTCATACAGTAGCGCCGGTGCCGATAAAGTGTATTTGCGCGCCTTCGTCGCCGAAATTTCCGAATCCGTCTCCAAGCTGATTCCGGCCGACATTCATATCGGTCTGGATCACGTGCAACTGGCTTTCGGCAAAACCGGCGAGGTCAGCAAGTTCTTGTTCGGCATGGAATTGCAAGCCGGCTTGGAGCTGTCACAGTTGCCGCTGGTCGGCGCCGCGTTAGGCCGTAGCCAAACCTTGAATGTGGTGTTCCAGCTGTTGGCTGGCAGCGCCGATTTCGAGGTCGCCGAAATCCAGCGCATCAACGCGCTGAGTGCCGATACCGCCACCAAGCTGGCGGAAACCAAGTTCGATACCGCCAGCGGCAAGGTCAAAGTCAATGCCGCCTTGCGGATGGGCGAGATTTCCGAGCAATTGGATTTGCCGCTAGCCACCAACATCGAGCAAGCCGCCGCCAACGGACAACCGGCCGGCTCGACCGCGCCAGCTATCGCGGCTAGCGGCGCGCAAGCGCAGTTGGCGGTTAAATGGTTCAATCTGCAAAAGAATTTCGGGCCGGTGCATTTTCAGCGCTTAGGCATAGGCTTGTCCGGACAAAACCTGGATTTTCTGCTGGATGCCGCGCTGATGGCCGGCGGCTTGAGCATCAGCTTGCAGGGCTTGGCCGCCGAGTGCGCGCTGAGTGCGCTGAGCAGCGGCGAGTTCAAACCGACCTTCCATTTGAACGGACTCGGCGTGGATTTCAGCGCCGGCGCCTTGAAAATAGGCGGTGCGTTGCTGCGTATGGCAGAGGGCGAATACGACGGCGCACTGAGCATAGGCTACAACAAACTGGCTATCGAAGCTTTGGGCGCTTATCGTACGTTGAAAGACCCGGCGACTCAGCAAGAACATCCGTCGTTGTTCGTTTACGCCTTGATCGATTATCCCTTGGGCGGCACGGTGTTTTTCTATGTGGAAGGATTGGCTGCCGGTTTTGGCTACAACCGTACCCTGAACATACCGCAGATCGATCAAGTGGCTGAATTTCCGCTGGTCAAGCAAGCCATTTCGCCGCCCAGCCCGCCGAGTACGCCGATGCAGGTGGTCGAGCAGCTCAGCGCCGCGATTACCCCGGCCATCGGCGAGTATTTTCTGGCCGTCGGCGTGCGCTTCAATTCGTTCAAGAATATCGAAGGTTTCGTGCTGCTCAGCGTGTTGTTCGGCCAGCATTTCGAAATCGACGTGTTGGGCAAGGCTACCTTGATTGCGCCGCCGCGTCAGACCAACACCGGCAAGCCGCCGCTGATTTCGGCCAGCTTGGCCTTGATCGCCCGTTTTGTGCCGGACGACGGCGTGCTGATGGTGATGGCCAAATTGCTGCCGGATAGCCATGTGTTTTCCCCCGATTGCCACATCACCGGCGGCTTTGCCTTTTATTGCTGGTTTGCTAATCATAAAAATAAAGGCGATTTCGTATTGACGCTGGGCGGTTATCACAAGGATTTTAAGGTACCCCCCCATTATCCGCTGGTGCCGCGCATTGGCATGAACTGGCAAGTCGACGCCAATTTGTCGGTCAAAGCCGACGCCTATTTCGCGCTGACCCCGTCAGCTTTGATGGCCGGCGGGCATTTGCAGGCTGTTTGGCAACGCGATCACCTGAAAGCCTGGTTTATTGCCGGGGTGGATTTCCTGATCGGCTGGCAGCCTTACTTTTATAAAGGCGAAATCGGCGTCTCGATAGGCGCTTCCTACACCTTTAAATTCTTCGGCTGGCACACCGTCAGCGTGGAACTGGGCGCGCTACTTATTGTGTGGGGACCGCCGTTCTCCGGGGTCGCCAAGGTGCATTGGTTCGTCATTTCGTTTGACGTAACCTTTGGCAACCAGCAGCGTCCGGTGCCGCAAGCTTTGACATGGTCGGAGTTCCAACAATCGTTTTTACCCGCCACTGCCGACATTTGTGCCGTGACGGTGACGGCGGGCAAAGTGGCACGTCCGGCTCAAGCCGACCAGCAAACTAACAGCAATTCGGCGACCGATTTAGGGGCGATCAATCCGCGCCAATTGGTCATCACGGTTAATTCGGCGATACCGATTACCCAGCCGGAAGGGGCTTTGCTCGGCGCGCCGGTTGAGGCCCCCGGCGTGGTTGAGCCGGTGTTGGGCATAGCGCCTATGAATAAAGCGCGGGTGGCGTGGGATATGCACCAAGAGATCATTATCAAGTTCGGTAGCGACGATGTCAGCCGGAAATATTTTCAGGCCGTGCCGATTCGGCAAGCGGTGCCCGCGTCGCTATGGGGCGAGAAAATGGACCCCGCCGAGCGGCATCAAGACCTGTTGCAAAACGCGATTTGCGCTTACGAAATTCGGGTGATCAATCCGATCAAGGCACACGCCGAAGAGGTCGAAGTCGCCGGCGGCACCGCGGACCCGCACCGGCAACGCTTGGTTCCGGCAAGTTCGAACGTATCCCAAAGCTTTATTCCGGCTGAGGATCAAAAAGGCCGGCTGGATAAGGTGAAGACTACTTTGCAAGCTCCGACGGTGAGGCAAGCGCGGCAAAACGTGCTGCAGGGCCTGTATGCCGGCAACGACGGCGATTGCAGCAGCGTGACGGTAGCGTCTTGGCTGAGCGAGCCGGTGTTGATGGAATGGCAGAAGGCTGGCGCGGTTTCGCGTCCAGCGGCATAGGCAGATTGGCTTAGAACAGGAGGATCAAAGTATGGCGGAAACGACGTTCACCCAAGATGCCCAAACCCAATACTTTTTACGCAAAGAGCACCGGCCCACACTGCCGGCAGGTGCTTACACACTGGTCGCAAATTGGCGGGTGGCCGTCGACCAAAAAACCGAAGTTCAACACGACAGCAAAGTCGAATTTTGGGTGGCCGGCGAGCGTTTCAGTTTGAATCCTGCCGACATTCATTCGGTGTACCCGCCGCAGGGCGGGCGCGGCAGTTACGAAAACAGCTTGCCGCACGTGATGTTAAGCCGGGACACGCTGCCGTGGGAGCGCAGCGCCGAGCGCGGCAGTCACGCAAACAATTTGCCAGCGACGGGCAAGCAGGCCGACGACGACGGCAAAGCGCCTTGGCTGGTCTTGTTGTTATTGCACGAAGCGGAAGCCCAACAGAGCAAGGTCTACACCACCACCTTGGGGAAGCTGCCGCCGCAGGCCAGAGAGTCAGAGACAGGCGAGCATCTCTCCGGCCAGCACGATTCCGATCCGGTTCAGGCCATTGATGTGCCGGCGCAGATTCTGCACGACTGCATGCCGGACCTCGACGAGCTGAAGCTGCTATGCCACGTGCGCGCCCGGCAGGTCGACGGCCAGGCGATGGAAAGCGTGGCGGTTGTACTTGGAAAACGCTTGCCGGCCAAGGGCCGCAACACCGTGCATCTGGTTTCGGTGGAAAATCGCTATCGCAGCCACGATTTCGACAGCGGCGGCCAAGCCGGCAGCACCTTGGTGGTGCTGCATAGCTGGAGTTTTAGCTGCGAATGCGCCGACCACCCGGAGAGCGAAACCTTGGCCGGTTTGTTTTCACGGCTGGGTTCGGGCTGGTTGCAATTGCCGCCGGCCTTGAATCCGGATGCCGAACGCTATCTGAATCGAGGCTTGGTGCCGCTGCAGCACACATTTCGCAGCGGCGAGCGCGGTGTCTCCTGGTACGCCGGTCCGCTGATTCCGCCGCGCTCTTTGCTTGCCGCGCCGCTAGCGGTGAAATTGCCGGCGGCCTGCGCCGATAGTCTGCTGGCTTACGAAGCGGAAATCGGCATGCTGACGGTCGGATACGCCGCGGCATGGGAACTGGGCCGCTTGCTGGTGTTGCAAAACCGGCGCATTCTGGGCGCGTTGCAAAAGTGGCGCCGGCAGCAAATTCACCACGCCCATGCACAAGCGGCGGCGGCCCCTGGCAGACCCGGCAGCCACTTGCCGAGTGTGCAATGCGCTTGCGTTTGCGAATGTCCGCAGCCGCCTGAGGAATTGACGCAATGGTTACAGGATTTACAGAAATTCAAAGGCGTACCTCTGAACTATTTGTTGGCGGACGAGCGCATGCTGCCGCCGGAATCCATTCGGTTTTTTACTGTCGATTCGCTGTGGATGCAAGCTCTGATCGACGGCGTCTTCGGCGCGGCGCGGGTGCCGTCCACCCATCAAGCCTGTTGCGAAGACGGCGAAGCCGCGCTGTCGGAGCAGTTCGCCAATAAAAAACTGACCGGCTTTTTGTTGCGTTCCAACATCGTGGCCGGCTGGCCGGGGCTGCAAGTCTTTGTGACGGCTGCCGATCAAACCCGCTTGCCACCTTACCACTACGCGCAGCTGTCGCCGGCCGTCGCTCTGTACTTGTTCGAAGACGAATTTACGGCTTTGACTATTCAGCAGACCCCGGACATCTTGCATATGTCGGTGGAAGGACAATTGCAAAACCCGCAAATATGGAAGAACTCGTCCCTGCGGGTACTGCAATTGAAGACCTTTAACCAAGATTCCTCGCATTTACTGGCGCGCCAATTACTCGGAAGGATGCAAAAATTCGAGGTGGCGGTGCAGTGGCGCTAACCATCGGTTTGATAAGCAAGTTTGCCCTTTGTTTACCGGCAACTATTTAGCCTTGGCACAAATTCCCGTCGGAGGGGAATGCCGCCTCTTTCTTTGTAGACGCTGAATAGTTGTTTTGCTATCGATGCGGCTGCGGCTAGAGCTTAGGGAGCATGCAGAGGTTCGGTCGAAGCGCACGGCGTCAATCTTTCGCTAACTGCTACTGCGGTGAGCTACCGGCTTTTGCTCTTGCTTTTAAGAGTTGCGACTAAGGCGTCGAACCGATTCGATGCCTTGTCGTCGGTCAATTCCACGCAAGCGGAGAATTGATTTTCCGTGGCGTCGACCAGGATTCCGCGGGCACTGGACGGCACTTGATCAATGGCCGGCGCGGCTTTGAAATACTCGTCGTCGCGATGGTTTTCGATGGCTTCGAAATCGCTTTTGCCCAGGCACAGTGTGCCAATAATGCTTTTGATAATATCGACGTGAGAAATACTTTAGATCAATTGTGTGTTAGATGACTTAAGCGTTTTTGGTAAATAACATAGTTTTTCGATATTTTATACTCCTCTGTCTAGCCATGTGTTTGCACTTTTTGTGGCGTCCGCAATTACGCACACTCGACGATGAAATAGCTTCATAGTTCGCACTTCAATTTTCTGTTTTGATCAACATCTCTGCGCCTTGCGCTCATATTGATTGATCGGCTCCAAATCATAGGGTAGGGGTGATTGCCGAAATTTGAGGTGCGGCGAGTATGGTTTCACCAACACGCACGATATAATCCGAAAAATACCGCTCATTCGGTCGTCCGCTGTAATTCAATGTAATCATCCGTAATGGATATGTTGTTCAAGGCAGATAACAATAGACTCTAGTTATACGGAGTCTTTATTGTCTAGGTAAATTTATAGCCTTGATGTAAACAATATACCTATTTGGAGTAAATAATGAAAATAGATAAACTTGCAATGACATTACTTGCAGCTAGTGCTTCTTTACAAGCGAATGCAACCAATATTAATGACTTACTTTTAAAGCAGTCACCCGCATTGCTTTCCGATAACAGTGCCGAATATTTAATTAACGTCGATGACAGTGTTAATGCGGCGGGCGGCGCTACCTTAACAAAAGGCGATATTTTGTTCGCAATTGTAGGTTTCAATAGCATAGGTGGAACGAATATCGGTTCCGGCACCAGTATTAACGAACTCACAGCATTTGCCGCGGTAAAAGTGATGGATGGGCGAGATGTTGATTTAGGACCGTTAGGCCCTGACGATCAGGATGGCCCGCAAAATGTCGACCTTTGGCAATACCGGCTCGGTGCTTTGGAGGCTAACGATAGGGCTTATTTTGATTGGTCTACGGGCAACATATTAGGCGGTATGTATACGTTCGATGCTGCAAAGTTAGGCGCGCAAAACGACGGAATTTTTGTCGGGGCCTTATACGAAGACAGCGCGAACGACTATGGCCGGGACGGTTTCGTGCAAGATGGCATCAATAGCGCCACCAACGGGGAGCTTAGGCTTACGCTTGGCTTATCCGGGCCTAACGATTATTTCAGTTCAATTGCGCCGCTGAATGTGGATGAATTTTTGTCTGTCGCCTATGCAACCGCAATTACTAACACCAATCTCGGTTTTCAAGTCACCGTATTAAACGCCACATTCCCGGGGCTTGATATTGGCAAATTTGTGACCGGCGGCAACGGTGGTCTATCCAGACCTTCCGGCGATAGCGAGTTTCCGATTTTCGATAACCTTGATTGGACTATTATCGCCAGTCAACCCAATCCGCCGCTTCCTGAACCGACTTCCTTGGCTTTGTTGGTGATAGGCGTTTTGAGTATGGCCGTATATTCTCGGCAAACATCGGTGGGATAAGCGCTTTTAGTTCAATAGGCCTTTTTTATAAAGGCCTATTTCCGGTTTTTAGACATTTAGAGCGAAATATTTAATAAAAATAGGTTAAGGTATTCTATTCTGGAGGGAATAATGGTGAGTATTTTCCTTCCATACGTTCTCCTCGATAAATATCGAAAGAAAACGGAGCTAGGCGAATGCTGCCGCGCCGGCGTTCAATAATTTCGACGGATTTATTTTTATATAATAAGCGAGAAATTTGTTGTCTGGCCCTGAATATGTAAATGTTTACATGCTGGATATTAACGCCTAACATTTTTGCTAGTTGTTCTACCTCCAGCCAACCTTGTGCGGTCGAGTCTATTTTTGCCGAAACATCGGTAAGACGTTTGCGGGCTAAGGTTACGAGTAAATAATGGTGTACGTATTCTCCTAACTGATATAGCTTGCCGGCATAATAAAGCTTGACTTTAGTATGCTCTTCGTCCGTACTAATAAAAAACGACATGTGTAATTTTTCTGGGACTGGGCTTTTTATGGTGCCGTTATTTTTTTCGGCGATTTTATCAATCTGAATATTAAATTTTTCACCTTCAATATTTAATACAATGTTGTTTTTGACGCTTCCGGTTTCTGTAATTGTCTTCAATATCAATTTTAATTCTGTTTGTAACGCCGCATTTTGAGATGTAAGCGTATCGTTGCGCGCTTCTATAATCTGTTCTTTTACGTCGCTATCAATCAAGCTCACGGGCGTGAGATTTTTAGCTTTAGGGCCGGAGAGGTCTGTCACGTGCCACACGTGATTGTCCGTAGAACCAAATTGCAACTGTTGTCCGCTTCGCAAGGCGATGCAATTACCCTTCGGGATTCGTTTGCCGTCCAGGTAAGTTCCGCATTCACTTAAATCAATTACCGACCAGTTTTTCCCATTCCAGTGGAGTAATGCGTGCGAAGGACAGGTTGTGTCTTCGTAAAGAAAGGCATTCGAAAGATTCGCATTGCAGCCAAACAAATGCGTTTGTAATAACTCGACATTTTCACCAGTTTCTTTATTCAATAAAATTGCCATTGTGAAATCTATTCGTTAGGGTTATCAAGATTAGGATGTGACTGTCAATATTGGGTCGATGTTTAATATAGTCCGCGCCGGACTCTGTTTAGTTTTAGCGTTTCCACATTTCATCCGGAACAATTTTTATAACTATTCAGCTAACGAGAATTAGCCGGTAAGTATGTCAATATTCACGCATCGAGCGGGTGACATAAAAAGCGTGCCACCTCTGCTCAACGGAGGAATTCGAATAGTGCCGACTTTTAATTAATGTATATTGAATAACAGCGTTCCCAGGCACAATAGTGTTGCGGAATCCGGCTTACGGTTTCAGCGGCGTTTACTATCCGTTCAATCTTACGGCCAGCATGGTGCGCTATTACCGGACGCAAGGTTTCAGCACAACATCGGCTTCTCGTTCGCTAATTGCAAATTTGTTGTTATATCGCTATTTTAGCGAGCATATTGGCCGAGGTGCTGTATCGCAGCGACATGCTATAGTGAAATCGACTCAAGCCGTTTAGCATTTTGTGCACCTGCTTTAAGATGTTAGAATTTAAAGTATTGACCATCCTCAACAAAACCTTTCGTGCTTGCTTGTCAATTTAAGGGATTGCCGAACATGGAAAAATTCATCAACCAGATTATCTCCCGAGTTGAGCAAGACATTTACATTCAAGCCCATGGTCAATCGGATCATAGAGCGTATATCCAACAACTGGCGGAAGAATATGGGTTTAGCCGTTTTAAATTGCAGCGATTATTCAAACAGCAAACCGGTTTGGTCCTCGTCCAATTTATTTTGCAAATGAAGCTGGAGTTAGCCGCGGTATTTGTTTGCCATACCCGGATGTCGTTGCTGGACATCGCCATTAACATGGGGTATTCCGGGCAGCAAGCGTTTACTCGCGCATTCCGCCGCCGTTGGGGGCAAACACCGCAACAAATGCGCTTGGCGGCAACGCATAAGTATCTGCAATTACTCAATGAAACGGAGATCGGCTCTATACCGGTTCGCATCGTGCCTGTGAAAAAAAACCGAATATTGTGGTACAAGCGCTATTTCGGACCTTACGAGGCGTCGCTCAATCATTGGCCGAAATTTCGTGCGGAACTCGAGCGCTTGGGAATCGATGGTTCCGGTCAGTGTTATGGGTTGGTATTCGACGACCCCGATATAACTGCGCCGGAAAATATCCGTTACGGCTGCGCCATCGACCCGGTTCCCGGTATGAAATTGCCCGATTGTTGGTCGGAATTCGAAATGCAACCTTCCCGCTTTGTGGTTTTTACTATTCGCAGTACTTATTTGGAGTGCTTGATTCGCTTAAGACCCAGAGTCATTGCTTGGCTGGTCGACAATCGGGAAAGCTTCGGCACTTCCGGCGCGTATCAATGCTTTGACGCCATGCCTTCCGGGGACTATACGCAAGTGCGCGATATGGAGTTGCACATCTCGCTCGCCAATTAAAGGCAAGGGCTTTATGCTTCGCTCATTTGTGGAGGAATCAGGCTATGGCAAACGGTAAAGCATTGGAGTTCGGCGGCCACGCCTTGGTGTGGTCCGGAGACTGGACGCCGGCAGGCGCGCGCAAGGCGATTGGCGGCGCGGCGCGCTCGGGCTACGACTACATCGAAATTGCCTTGCTGGATCCGTGGAAAGTCGACCCCGTGCTAACCAGGGATTTGCTGCAGGAGCACCATCTGCGGGCGCATGCGTCCCTGGGCTTGTCCGCCGCGACCGACGTGAGCAGCGCCGATCCGGGCGTGGTTGCCAAAGGCGACGAACTATTGCGCAAGGCCACCGACGTGTTGCATGCGATCGGCGGTACCGAGTTGTGCGGAGTCATTTATTGCGCGCTGGGCAAATATCCCGGCCCGGCGTCCGGGCAAAACCGGGCCAACTCGATTGCCGCCATGCAACGTCTGGCCGATTATGCCGGCGAGAAAGGCATCAACATCAATCTGGAAGTGGTCAATCGCTACGAAACCAACATCATGAATACCGGACTGGAAGGCTTGGCGTTCTTGGACGAAGTCGATCGGCCCAATGCTTATCTGCATTTGGACACCTATCATATGAACATAGAGGAAAACGGCATGGAACAGTCGGTGCTGGCCGCCAAGGACCGGCTGGGTTACGTGCACATCGGCGAAAGCCACCGCGGTTATTTGGGTACCGGCAACGTCGATTTCGATAGCTTTTTCAATGCGCTCAAGCGGATCGATTTTCGAGGACCCATCACGTTCGAATCGTTCTCGTCCGAAGTCGTGGATCCCAAGTTATCCAATACCTTGTGCGTATGGCGCAACTTGTGGCACGACTCGGACGATCTGGCCGGTAAGGCCCTGGCATTCATGAAACAACGTTATCCGGGCTGAGCGGGCTGTCGCTTAAACCGGCGTCCGCCCGGCATTGATTATGCCGGGCAATCTCGATTGAAAGCGTTTACCAAACTTGGCATTTGCGGTTGGGGTTCATAGCCGAATTTTTCGGGCAATTGAACGCCGCGGCGAATTCCGGCCGGTTGCTTATCGGGCCTATCACCCGCTGACGGGGCGGAGCATAGCGCTGCCAAGACCGGGAATACGTGTATTCGTCCATTTCCGGACGGCTGATGTTGCAAAAACTTTGCGCGAAGCTGACGAAAAACAATTGTTGCGCCGACAGGGTCAGATTGCCGATGGTGTATTGGCTGGTGGAGTCGCCGGAAGTGATGAACGCTTGATAGGCCAGTTTTAGGCCGTTGACGTCGGACAGATTTTCTTCCAGGGTCGGTTTACCTTTAACCTTCAGCGTTAGGTCGGGGACCCGGTAAGCGTTGTATTGACCAACCAGACATTGGCTGCGCTTGTTAAAGCTTTTGTTGACTTTTTTCGGCCATAAATAGCCGGCGCGTCCGTCCTCCAGAAAATAGCGGCCTTCGTCGTCGTAGCCGTGCATGACTTCATGGGCGGCGACGAATCCCACTGCGGCATAGTTGACGGCATCCGGATACTCGGCATCGACGAAGGGTTTGCGCAGCAACCCGGCCAACAAATGGATTTGGTTTTTCAACGGTTGATAAAACGCGTTGACCTGCTGTGGGCCCGGACCATTGTATTCCCAACTGTTTCTATCTACCGTTTGGCCGTATAAGGCGAATTCGCGTTGAGCGAGATCGGCACGCGCGCTGATGACGTTGCCGAGAAAATCGTTGCTGTCAAAGCCCAATAGCGCATATTCCGGCCATTCGGTCGGATAGGCGAATTGGGCCGTCAATGCATCCAGCTTGAGCTGTGTGGCGGTCAACGCATCTTCGTTCAACCAAACAACCGTAGGCAGTCGGCTGCGGAATTGGCTTTTGATGTTGTTGAAAATCGACTGGGTCAAATTGGCTGTGGTCTGATAATCCTCGGTTGCCTTAAGCAGTTGCCCGGTTTTGTCGCTCAGTATCGTGGAGGTGATGCGCAAACAGGTTTTCCAGCGCGGAACGCTGATCAGGTACTGAAAGTACGGACTAATCGAATAGCTTTCCGGCAGATAGGGACGGTAACTTGAGATCAGCGTCCAGCGCAAATAAGCCTTAAGGCCGTCCAGCGGGGTTTTGCGCAGCACTTTGGCCAAGGCTCTCAATAAGCTGGGCGACGAATACAAATGGGTGATGCCTTGCATTTGCGTAGCTTCGAAATAAGCCGACCACGGAAAATAAGGAGCGGATTGATCCAATACCTGCGGCGCGCCGTAATAATCTAAATCTTTAACTGTGCCGAACAACCCGTGGTGTTTGCTGAGCACGGTTTCTATCGCCATGATTTGCCGGGTGTGGCGCGCCGCCTGTTCCGCCGTTTCGCCCAGCAGCAGCAAAATGTTTTGAATGTCGTTGGCATTGGCTGTTTTTAGCTTGTTGTTGGTTGGAGATTTACGGGTATAGATATCGCCGTCGTAAAATCCGGGATCGCCGGCCGTAACCAACACGCTGTAGCGGCTGGCGTCGAAAAGATCGGGAATGACGGTTGCGTTCAACAAACCCAGGACGCCGATCTCCCGCAATTGCCCGGCGACTTGCATGAACTCGGTTTGGTTTTTGATGTGGTCTATCGCGTCCAAATAAGGCTGCAAGCCGGTTATTGCGCTGCTTTGCAGATCGTCGTCCAGGCAGGATTGAAAAAACGGGCCGACTTGGTCGTTGAGGCTATCGCCGCTGGGATACAGCTTGGCAGCGGTTTGAAACAGCGCATACAGCTTGTCTTCGACAGCCTGGTTAGCCAGGTCGAAGCCTTTGATCAATTGCAATTCGTCGTCCGCCAGTTGATGATTGTCCAGCCAGCCGCCGCAGGCGTAGCGATAAAAATCCTGACAAGGATCGGCATGGGGATCCATCGTTTGGGCAATCGACGTTTCTATAGTCTCCGCGCTAGGTTGGTTGCCGATAAAAATTGCAAGTAGGCCCAAAGCCAAAATCCATGGTTTCATTGTGATGCGCTATTTTGTTGAGTTACGGTGGGATGTGTATGATTTGTTGCGTTTGGCGGACAAGTTTGCGGCAATTGCCGATGGCGAATATTCTACCGGCAAAGTTATAGTGTCAGGTTACATTTTCTCGCTTTGGGCGTGCGGAGTGTAATGCGGGCTGCGCCGATTCCATAGATGTGAGTATTCCGGTTTTTCAATCACCTATCGGTTTCAATGAGGATTGTGAGTGACAGCATGCGCGGTAAGATTGATGGATACTATATCTGCACAAGAGGCTGTCGTTAGGGTTATCGTTTTTAGCGCAACCGTACCTAGCGGGTGGCGTAGCCTCGCCGCCGAGCCTGAATTTTGCACCCAAAAAAATTTTCGCTTTAACGGTGCGAATAAAATCAACTAGTTATGGGTAAGTGGTTTACGGATGGTAAAAATACCCAAAACAACCCGCAGCCTTCGTCGCAACCGGCTTCCCGTTTATTTATAATCAGTCCGCCGCCGCACAGGCGGCTTAGAAAACCTACCTCAGCTGGGGAATAGTGCACGGTGAGTCCGCCGCCGCACAGGCGGCTTAGAAAATCAAACGACGAGTCTACATAGAATGTTCTACGTCCGCCGCCGCACAGGCGGCTTAGAAAGACACAACGTCGCCAGCGGTCTTTGCTAAGTCGTCCGCCGCCGCACAGGCGGCTTAGAAAGTTGTCTGCCGGGTGATTGACGAATCCGCCTTGTCCGCCGCCGCACAGGCGGCTTAGAAAGTGATATGCTCACCTTCCCAGACATGCGGATAGTCCGCCGCCGCACAGGCGGCTTAGAAAAAAGGTCGCATTTTGATTTGCTGGGTTGATGAGTCCGCCGCCGCACAGGCGGCTTAGAAAAGCAAATCGAATTTCACGGTGTAGACGTCGAGGTCCGCCGCCGCACAGGCGGCTTAGAAATACATCGAGAGAGGACAACAAATGAACAACGAGTCCGCCGCCGCACAGGCGGCTTAGAAAAGCGGCCTGTCGTAAGGCTCCAGGTTGAACAAGTCCGCCGCCGCACAGGCGGCTTAGAAAAAGAACGAATGTTTAACGCTTTACAACATATTGTCCGCCGCCGCACAGGCGGCTTAGAAAACCTCCCGAAACTCACCACATCGCCGACCATAGTCCGCCGCCGCACAGGCGGCTTAGAAAGTCGACAGCGTTAGAGCGGAAATATTTAAAGCGTCCGCCGCCGCACAGGCGGCTTAGAAAGGCTGGAATCTGGTGGTCAACCACCGGTAATGGTCCGCCGCCGCACAGGCGGCTTAGAAAAGGTCGCGCAGGCGGCGCAGGGTTTGCAGCACGTCCGCCGCCGCACAGGCGGCTTAGAAATTGCACGCTGTTTAAATTAGCTATTTCGTCAAGTCCGCCGCCGCACAGGCGGCTTAGAAATTTTGAGCCTGACAAATTGTTAACAAGAGAAGGTCCGCCGCCGCACAGGCGGCTTAGAAAGCTGTTTTACGCCGAGATGGACAATTCCCAAGGTCCGCCGCCGCACAGGCGGCTTAGAAAGACGCGGTAGACCCGGCCACGGTGCAGGATTTGTCCGCCGCCGCACAGGCGGCTTAGAAAATTACCCGAGCAAACGTGGTTTGAAATGTTTCCGGCAAACTCCGCGCCGCTGGCTTTGTAACGAATGTGCGAGTCGTTTAGGGCAATCTCAAAAGATAACCTATGCTCTATCGTCGACAACCATCATCTTACGGAGACCGCTTTTATGACCATAACGACTTTCCATCAAGACCGCGATGCCGGCGTCGCCGGCGATTTTCAACACGCGTTGGAAGGCAAAGTGCTGCAGGGCCTTGGCTTGGCGATCGAGAATGCCGTTACCGCCCAAAGCCAACTTTATCTGGTAGGGCAGGCGGCGTTTACCCAAGCGATACAAATGCGACTGAGTCGCCCGGTAACATCGTCGCCAGCCGAGGTGTGCGACACTGCGGCAGCCACTAGCACCGACGAATTGGCGGCGCAGTTGCAGACCATCGCAAATGCGGGTCTGGGGGCGCTGGACAATTCGCTTGCCGCAGGCGATTCGGCCGAATCCGCGACTCGGCTGATGACGGCGTTCTCGGCAGCTTTAGCCATGCTGAACGAAGTCAACACTCAACAAATGTTAGGCTACGTGTTGGTGGTGTTGGCTGCCGGCATTGACATTGACAGCACGCTAGGTCCTGCCCAGGCGCGCACGATGGAAACGTTGCTGTCCAACAACCGTTTGATCCAATTCATCAGCGAATTAAAAGCCGCAGAAGGGGATGAGAACCGGCAAGGAGCGTAATCGAAGGCATGCGAATCTCCAAATGTGCGATTACTTAAGCTAATCGCACCAGGATTCAAGGCAAACGCTCACTGAACCGCGTTTCTCCTCCGATTGAAAGTGCCGAAGATAGTGTCCACGCACAACGATGTGGACAACCCGCTTGTTACGGCCGGGCAAAAATCACCCCGTGCCCGCCGGAAAACACCTGCTTAAAGTTCCAGCCGTTGCCGATCGGGTTGCCTGTCGCATCCCAGGACGACGACCCGTCGCGCAAGCCGAGATATTTATAGTAAAGCAAATCCCCGGCGTCGGTGACCGCAAAAATCGCCCCGTTGCCGCCGTAAAACACCTCGCGGAAATTCCAGCCCTCGCCAATCTTATTGCCGGCGACGCCCCAGGACGACGACCCATCGGCCATGCCGAGATACTGGTAATAAAATAACTCCCCGGACTGGTTGATCGCGAAAATCACCCCGGCATCAGCGGCAAACACCTGCTTGAAGTTCCAGCCGTCGCCGATTTTGTTACCGCTGGCGACGCCCCAGGACGACGACCCGTCCCGCATGCCGAGATACTGGTAGTAAAACAGTTCCCCGGCATGGTTGATCGCAAACAGAACCCCGTCACCGCCGGAAAACACCTGTTTAAAGTTCCAGCCGTCGCCGATTTTGTTAGCGCTGGCAGCGCCCCAGGACGACGATCCGTCCCGCATGCCGAGATACTGGTAGTAAAACAATTCCCCGGCATCGTTAACCGCAAAAAGCACCCCGTTACCGCCGGAAAACACCTGCTTGAAGTTCCAGCCGTTGCCGACTTTGATGCCGGTCTTGCCCCAGGACGCAGAACCGTCGCCGATCCCCAGGTACTGGTAATACAACAAATCGCCCGCCGTTTTTTCCGCTTGAACGGCATGCGGAATCAGAATCAGCCGATCCGAGACCTGCGGCTTGGGTGTCGGCGGCTTGGGTTTGGGCTTGGGCGGTGGAGGAGGCGGGGGCGGATTATTCTGCGGGCGTCCGGCGGGTAGCGGAACCGCCGAAGTTCCCACCTCGTAATCATCATCGTCCGCGACCGAAGAAAAACAGGTAAAGGTCATCACCAATAAAACCGCGACAAAACCATGCCAAGGTGTACGCTTTGACATAAGAGCTCCTTTGCATACATCGAAAGGACCACAAGCGGCGAAACACCCCTCGCGTATCGCGGCTTATGGGATCAGACGTAGGAGGCGGACACAAAACCATGGCGTCTACGCCGCTATAACTGTAGTCCGAGTAGCGCGGATCGGTGCGACTAAATCCAATCGTCGGCATGAAATCGATGGTACGTCCAAAACAAGGCGGCTTGCGGCAATCCGGATATTCGGCGATAGCCGTGCATCCTTGGACCACGCTATGACCAGTCGCCGCGCAGGTTGCTAAACGGCGCATTGACGAATTTAGCGCATTCTGTGCGGAAAAATCGCCCGGTTTAAACGCAAGCTAACAATCTCAACGCCTGGTTTGGTGCAACCTATACCGCAACGCCTCGTAGCCCGGTCGCGATGGCGGGCCTGTCAGTGGCCTAGGTCGACGATGGGCAAATAGTCTCCCATTTCGTTAGGCTGATCCCCCCGAGTCTCGGTGTCGCCAAGGCCGAGTGCTCCGTAGGCAGCCCAGGAGCCGAAACACTTGATGGTGGCGTCGTCGAGGAGGGCACAGCTATGACCTATGCCTGTTGAGATGGCCTTGGCCGTGCGCCCCGTGCCCAAATTAACAACGGGCAGTTGATTTCCCATGGTGTCCGGAGAGCCGCCGCGATTCATCGAATCACCCAGACCTGTAAGACTACCTGATCCCCAGCATTTCAGTTGATCGTTATCCAGAATGACGCAAGTTTCGTAGCCTCCTACACTGATTTGCTTTGCGGTCCGTCCCTTGCCCAAATTGACGTAAGGCAGTTTGTCGCCCATCTCGCCCGCATTCGTGCCGCGGTTGCGGGTGTCGCCGAGTCCCAATTGGCCTATGTCGTTATATCCCCAGCACTTGACTCGTCCGTTGTCCAAGATCGCACAGGCGCTATAACCGCCGGCAGCGATGGCTTTTGCGGTGCGTCCGCTGCCCAAATTGACCGGTGGCAAGTTATCGCCCATTTCCTCGGCATGCGAACCGCGGTTGGCCGTATCGCCGGTTCCCAAACAACCCGCCACGTTGGCACCCCAGCATTTGATGGTGTTATCGTCAAGCAGCGCGCAGGTGTGGGAGTTTCCGGCAGCAAGTGCTTGGACTGTTCTGCCATTCCCCAAATCGACGTAAGGAAGATGGTCGCCCATTTCGTTCGCTTCGTCGCCTCGCGCCACGATTTCTTCAATGCCCAGGCGGCCGTCATAATTCAAACCCCAGCATTTGACTTTTCGATTTTCCAATACCGCACAGGAATGAAATAGTCCAAGCGCCAACGACGTCGCGAAATGACCTTCGCCAAAATCCACGTGCGGCAAGAGTCCGCCCATTTCATTGGGATTGTCGCCGCGATCCTGTTGATCGCCTATGCCCAGCAAGCCGGCGTCGTTGCGCCCCCAGCATTTGGTTGTGTTGTCGTCCAGAATGGCGCAGGTATGGTAAACGTTGACCGCCAATGCCTTGGCCGTGCGCATCCCAATCGGCACAAAATCCGGAAGATTGTCGCCCATGTCGACGCGCGGCAAGTTATCGCCCATGTCTTCGGGTTTGCTGCCACGATTTTTGGTGTCGCCCAATCCGAGCTGGCCTCGTTCGTTGAAGCCCCAACACTTGATCGAGCCGTCGCTGAGCAGCGCGCAATTGTGTTGCCCTGCATGCACGCTTTGAGCGGCATAACGCGCGACACAATTGCCGTTTTGCAAGGTTTTTGGCGGTAGGCAATTGGCCAAGGTCACCGATACAACGGCACTGGCCGATGCGCTACGCTTATCGGTCACCGTTAATTTGAATCTCAGCACGACGGGCTTACGTTTCTTTAACGTGACAGGACTCAAGAATGTCGGGGTTGGGGTTGACGCGCTTTTTAGCCTGACTCTCGGTCCTTTGGTTTGCGTCCAGCGATACGTGAGCGAGGAACCCTCGGGGTCGTAACTAAGACTGCCGTCCAAGCTTACGAGAGTAGATAAGGTTACGGTTTGGCCGATACCGGCATTCGCTATGGGTTTTTGATTTTTTGCCGCCAGCGCGGGACAAGTCATCAGTGCCGCCACGATGATTAGCGCGCAATTCAGAATGCCGCGATCGATGCGGATTAGGTCTTGCAGCACGGCTTGCGCCACGTGGTTGTGCCGATGTCGTTCCAAGTTCATTCGCGACCCGGCCGAACCGTTCTCGGTTTGTTGAAACTGTTCAAGTCCATACTGACCTCCGTCCAGCGGTTTTGACTTTAAATAAGAAGACGAAACGTCTCAGTCTACTCGCCGCCATCCAACCGGCAAAGCCTCCGCTTCAGGCCGGCTCGGCAACCGTCCGGCATGTCTTGAGCAATCTTGCTGCGGTAGCCGTTCCCGGCGCGAGATGGTTGTTTTTGAGCGGTTCATTGCTGACCGTGCCCGGCAAGCAAATAACCGTGTTGCTCGGTGGCGAGCCTTAACATTCAAGCCCATCCAGCGACAGCCGTACGAGGTCGGCGCTTTGACCTAATCCACCGGATATCAGCCGAGCCACATGTCGGTCGATGCAGCGTTCCGATTTTTAGCGGTATGCCGAGCGTAACTCGGCATAGCGAATACCTCATTGATAAAAAAATCGATTGCCGGTTATCCAGCCGTACTCGTAGTTGCTGGTGCAATTGTAGGGCTGGCCGCGCTGAATGTCGCGGGGAATGAATTTGATGTGGCGCATGCCGGCAGGTTCGCTGACGCCGACGCTTTGAACGCCCTCCACCGGAATGTAGTTGCCGATAGGCGCGCCGTCGATTTCAATTTCAATTTCGGTCAGCGCGCCGTTGTTATAGATTTCCATGCTGAATTCCGTCAGCGGCGCGTTGGCCAGCACTTCGATCGGCCGCCCTTGCGGTTGCGGGAACGGTAGACCCAGATCCGGCGGACAGAACAAGGACAACGGCGCGTTACGGTTTACCAATGCATTCAGAAAATACTTCTGTTTGAGGCCGTCGACTCTGGGGGTTGTGGTCTTCACCCGGCCTTTGCTATCGACTGTCGTTGTCGTCACCTCCGGAAAGCCGACTGGCGCAAAGTCCAGGGTATTGATGCCGGCGATGGCGATGCCGGGGCAGTTGATGGGGCCGTTCAGATCCGCAAACGAGGTGCACTCCTTGCCCGGCCAGGCGACCAAGGCCTGGGCCAGCGAGGTTTTCAGTTTTGCGGAAGTGATGGTGACTATGCTGTAGGCCGGTGCCTCGGGAGCGGTGATGATTTCGGCGGCAAGAACCGAGCCGGAAAAGGTTAAGGCAATAGCGGCGATTAATTTCATGATTCATTCCTTGTTTGCTGAGTAACGATAAATAGCGCCCGGTTACTGGCGCTAACCCAGTGGGTGAATGTGCCGAATGCTGCCAAAGGTTCAATGTTGTTCGCCGGGGAGTGTTTTTTATCACTGTTCCGCTTCCCCGGTTCGAAGCTAACGTTCATGAAAAAGCGGCATCACCCCAGCAAATAAAAGTTTTTCTGTGGGAGCGACGCCCCCGTCGCGAGGAGGGCGTCGCTCCCACCATGACTTTCAGAGTAACAGTGGAGTTGGTAACGGCACTCCAATGACGGAACCGGCGTTGCCGTGGCCGGCCAAGGTTTTGAGCGGAACTGGCTTGGGCGCATTCGTCAACCGCAGTGCTGCCTCCATTAAAGAATCGGGCCTTGTTTGTGTAAGCTAAAATCGGATTTGCGGGAAGAACGGTGGATTGGATCGAACACCAACTCGATCCGGCCGCTGATAACCTGCGTAATCTGGCGGTCGAGCAGTCCGGCGGCATTGGTTGCACGACACCGGACTCACGCTGCAGCAAGCCGCCGAGGCTTTGGGGATTTCGCGCCGGATGCTGATTTATTTCCGCGACGGCGAAAAACCGATTCCCTGCGCGATCTGGCTGGCCTGCCTGGGCTGGGAAGCCGTGCGCCCCACCGGCGTCAACTTTGCCGCAACATATTCTTTCGGCCAAGGAATACGCGGCGTTGCACGCTTGAGTAAGTCGAAAAAATTGGGCCGGTAAGTTGTATAAGTCGAATAGGTTTTGCTATTCGAATGCGAAGATAAGATGGTGCCGACGCAAGTAGGCGCATCATTTGCGACTGTTGCGCCTCACGTTGTTCAGCGCATCCTATGGCCCTAGGCAGTCGCCGTAAATTGGTATCGGAAGGCGGCAAATCAGGGCGATACCAGCGCTCGAAGCAGTCTGGCGTTCATGCGCCCCGGCCCCGACCCTTACATCCTCGCAAATTTTGTGAGAGTTCGGAGAGCCATACCACAGCCAAGACCCGAAATCCGACCGAGCCGTTATTCGGTCAGCTCGTCTGCTGTCGCTGCCTTGGCTTTCCAAATCACGATCTATCCCGACCATCCCTGATGTCCACTACCGGCCGCCGGTATGGCCCGCCAAGTTGACAAATGATCGGTATTGACTTCGTCTCGCTCGATCCACGCACCGCATTGCCCCGTGCTGCTATAATCCACGAGTCCGGTTGTCTTGCCGATGCGGCTGCCATTGCTGGTAGGATGGATAACAGGGCTCAAGAGCACACCTATGATATTGGGAACAGCGATGTTAATGGTGCTTGAATAGGTGTCGTGAATATCTAACGTTCCACTGCACTCGATATACTGGATGTTCAGGGTGCTTGTGTATGAAACATTCAGCTTCCCATTCTTACAGATGAGCCTTCCGATAGTGACATTTGCAGTGTGGTCGACAGAGATAACTGCGTTCTCCTCGCATTGTAGTTCACTCACATACAAGGTCGCCGATTCCGAGCAGGAAACGTCAGCATTCTTGCAAGTAACTGGGTTGTCGACACTCTCCGTTCTGCCTAACTCCGTACGCTTCTGGTAATCGGTAGCCATCATTTCTCTCCGCTCAATAATTAATAAGTTGGAAGCCAGATAGGCGCGAGGTGCATCAGAAACCCGCTCGTCCCTGTCGCACGTCAGCGCCGTATTATTGACGGAACGCGCTTTGCACCGCAATGGCCTGCTCGCAGATCACTGCCCACCCTGTCCATTCGACGCGGTTTCTCCGCCAAACCGGGGACCGCCAACGAGCATGCGGGGTGGTTCCACAAGACCGCAAGATGGATTCGCAATAGCAATCCGCCAACACAGGTGTTTTGCTATCGCGAAAACAGCCTACGGCCATATGAGCGCCATGTTAGGCCGGAAGCCGATACAAGTCCGCCATTTGTAGGCCCGTTAAAAGAAGTCCTATCAGCGCATAGAAGCCAATAACCTTTAAGGCAAACACCAATATAACAACAATACCTTTAGCAACCCCTCTGGTTATAAAAATGTAGATTGGGACGAATACGATGGGCAGCCCCACGACCCCAACTTTGAACAGAGGACTAAGTAACTTGCCGACAGATTTACTGTCATAGTGCACCCACAAAAAAATTAAAAAAGAGCCAATTAGCGTGGCCGAGATGTTGAGGGCGTCGCGAAGATGCTCCATTTCGTGGCCAGCTACACCTACCACGACGACTAATGACAAATAAATCCAGAAGAGTCTGGCGACAGTTTTTACTTTGTCGATATCCTTCATATTTTCTAGGCCTAATGAGTGATTAGAGAATTTCATCTATCTACCATAAAAGATGAGTTGCTCAAATAAGCTTGTAGTCACAACGATTTATTTTTTCCGTATATCATCCTTTCTTTGTCGGCCCGATGGAATTTGTTGAAAGGCTGGTTTTCCAGAACAATCGATCCTGGCGAAAGAGTTTCGAAAAGCCGGCAAAAACGCCGGGAACGCGGCATATGGCAACGCCGATTTTGGGCACATTTAATGACAGACCAAGACGACTTTAATCGGCATTTCGATTATATTCATTGGAATCCGGTAAAGCATGGCTTAGTAACAAGGGTTGTGGATTGGCCGTATTCGAGTTTTCACCGATATGTCGAACAAGGCGTTTATTCGAAGAATTGGGGGAGCAACGAGCGGTTTGAGCTTGAAGGTGTCGAATAACTCGATAAGCGCCGCACAAATAGGATGTGCCGACGTTAGGAGGCGCATCGGTCGCGGACGATGCGCTTCACGTTGTTCAGCGCATCCTATTTAGCGCACGTTATCGCGTTGGATGAAAATGGAATGCGCGTATTATCCAAGAATATATCTTATAAATCAATATGATATATTCTTGTGCGCCTTGTTAAGTCACGGATTCAGGTAGATATTTCAGCAAAAAAATGACAGTAAGAATAATTTCAAATACGAACAATATAGCCATGACTGGAAAAACAAATTTTAAAGTAAAAATTAGCTTCGGTGATATATTATTAAATTTGTGATAGTATTTGCTATTTACATCAAATAGCTGTTTAAAGGCAAATATTACTCCCCATAAAAGCCAAGAAAAGAAGATAAACGCCAGTAAAGAAAACAATACTTCAATAGTCATTAATTACCTCCTTTTTCACTATATGTACTTGTGGGGTTTTGCGAATTTATGGTATCAATCGTATCCCCCATATATCAATAGCAACGCGATAAGATGCGCCATATAGGATGTGCCGACGTTAGGAGGCGCATCGGTCGCGGACGATGCGCTTCACGTTGTTCAGCACATCCTATTTAGCGCACGTTATCGCGTTTGATTGCAAGAGCTCTCAGCTCCGATCAGCGAAAGCGTTATCGGAGGTATGGAGTCGAAACATTCGTACGATTACGCAGAGCTAATCGTACCTACGCGGGCTGGGTTAAATGCAATGAAACCCAGCGACTTGGCTTCAATGCTGGGTATCGCTTTTGCTCAACCCAGCCTACGAGCTTTGGTTCAGCGCATTCTACGGGCTAAAGGCTGACTTCGCGGCTCAGTGCCTCGGTGGCCCACTGGTTCAAACTCTTGCCGACCGATTGAGCCTTGACCAAAGCGGCAGCGTGCAATTCCGGCGACACTCTGAGCAACAGCTTGCCGCTGGCGGGCTTTTCGGGCTTTTTGCCAATCGCCGCGCAGGTTTCAAGATAATCGGTCACGGCCTCTTCAAACGCCGCACGTAATTCGGCCACGCTATCGGCGTGAAAAGCAATCACGTCGCGAATGCCCAGTAAACGGCCGACAAACAGATTGTCTCGATCGTCGAAATCGATACGGGCGGTATAGCCTTGATAGGTCATGGTATTCATGGTTTAACTCCAATCACGGTTAAAAAGTCGCGGGCTTGCTCAACCTGGTACGGCTTCGCTTCTTTAGACGGGTGAGGACGATGGAAGGTCGCCACCACGCCATTGTATGCAAACCTCACCCGCGATCCGCGCCCTTCAATCACTTGGCAGCCGATTGCAATAAAAAGCGCTTCGACTTTAGCCCATTCCAGTGTGGATGACGTCGGTTTGGCGAAAATAGCCTGCAAGGTTTTGCTATGTTTTGAATTCATTTGATGATGCTATCAAAATATGATAGCGCAAACAAGCCATTGCTACCCGCTCGCTCGTCGCTAGTTCGTGATTCGCTAGGGTACAGATCACATCTGTCGCGAACGATGCGCTTCACGTTGTTCAGCACATCCTATGGACTACACCGACGCCGGATGTTCGCGTAGCCACTCTTTCAGCGCGTCATCCATGCGCGTTTGCCAACCCTTTCCAGTAGCCTTGAAGGCTTCGACGACTTCCGGGCTGTATCGCACAGTCAGTAACACTTTTGGGCGTTCTGCCTTTGGCCTGCCTGCACGAATGAGCTTTTCGCCTTCATACAGATCAGCATGCTCGAAAAACTCATCGGTCAGTTCCGGTATTTCTTCATACTCCTCGGCGGTAATGTCATGCGCATCAACCTTGCTCAAGTCGCTGCCGATATTTGTTGATTTCGCGTTCATTGGCTTTCCTCATCGTAAAAACATGGCGGCATTCGCCGCGTTGAACCCAGCCAACCACTATCGTTCGCCCTTGCAAAAAGCCGACGGTGATTTGACGGATTTCCCCGTAATCCTTGCGATCATCCGTCATGGTAAAGTGCCGATCGGCAAACACATACGCGGCATCCATGAAATCCAGCCCTCTATCTTCAAGAGTTTTGGCTCGCTTAACAGGGTCGCAAGTAATCTTCATGGATATTATTGTAGTTACAGAAACACAGCGGAGCAATTTGTTTTTGTAACTACATTTGGCTCCCAGTCAACGCGATAAGATGCGCCATATAGGATGTGCCGACGTCAGGAGGCGCATCGGTCGCGAACGATGCGCTTCACGTTGTTCAGCACATCCTATGGCTGCTTCTGGCATCAGCACGCCGGCTGTAAAGGCGGTCATCTGCCCAAGTCCAACCAGGAATACTGGCTGCCTAAATTAAACCGCAATATCGAGCGGGATAAAAAAGTGAAGGCCGGATTGACTGAAATGGGCTGGGAGGTGCTGGTGGTTTGGGAATGCGAGGTAAAGGATCAGGACGCTTTATTGGCCAGGATAAATAATTTTCTTTTGGCGGACATAGCCAAATAGGATGTGCCGGCGTCAGAATGCCCATCGTTTGGATATAAAATCCCGCCATGACCGACTACCGCCGATTTTATATTTCGAAATCCACCTGGTTTTTTACCGTCAATCTTGCCGAGCGGAAAAACAATCAGTTGTTAGTCGAAAAGACGTGCGAATTACGCGATGCCTTTCGATATGTAAAGCGGCAAAAGCCCTTTCGAATAGAGGCGATAGTCGTCTTGCCCGATCACTTACATTGCATTTGGACATTACCGCAGGGCGATGGCGATTATTCAACCCGATGGAATTTGTTGAAAGGCCGGTTTTCCAGAACAATCGATCCTGGCGAAAGAGTTTCGAAAAGCCGGCAAAAACGCCGGGAACGCGGCATATGGCAACGCCGATTTTGGGCGCATTTAATGACAGACCAAGACGACTTTAATCGGCATTTCGATTATATTCATTGGAATCCGGTAAATCATGGCTTAGTCACAAGGGTTGTGGATTGGCCGTATTCGAGTTTTCACCGATATGTCGAACAAGGCGTTTATTCAAAGAATTGGGAGAGCAACGAGCGGTTTGAGCTTGAAGGTGTCGAATAACTCGATAAGCGCCGCACAAATAGGATGTGCCGACGTTTGGAGGCGCATCGGTCGCGAACGATGCGCTTCACGTTGTTCAGCACATCCTATTTAGCGCACGTTATCGCGTTACGGAGGAAACGCCCCGTGCGGACCCGCATGCGGGGTGTTGTGGAGGCTGGGGGAGAAAATCCCCCGGCTATCCGATTAAGCTAAATCTAGCAAATTAATCTTAATTGGATGATTTAGCCTTTCTTTGTCGTGCTAGTAGCTGCCAAAGCGTTACAACCAACACCCTTAGCCAACGCACAATATGTGCAAGTACGGCTAGCCAAAACATCGAGCCGAAAACCAAGCCGACCGCAAACCCGTCAGGACCATCGGCGCCCTGCATTGCCAACATCGAAGTTGCGAATAGGACTAATAGAAAAACTATGATGCCGGCTACATATTTGCACCAAGGACGAATCGTAGCTGTATAGATTCCAAAAGCGAGCAACGCAATGATGTATGCGACACCCAGGATCATGAGGAGCTTTTCTGTCATTACTACGATGCCCGAAGAGATTTAGCCTAACGCCAAGCTCACCCGACCAAAAACCGCGTAGCGGTTTTTGGTCGGGTGGAGCGACGTGTGTACGCCCAGCATGGGCATGAACTTATGGGGTGCAAGCCCGCGTAGGTCCGAATAGCGAGCGTATTCGGACGCATGTGATTAGAACACCGCCTGACCAGCACCAGAGCCGGAGGCAAATCCTGATCCACTAATAAGCCTCGGCCGGTATCGCATGTTAGCTCTATGTTTCCCATGGGTTGATAACCGACACGCCAGCTGCTTTATAGGGCGTGGTGTCGCGTGATGCCACCACGAAACCGCGTGAAGCTGCAATTGCAGCGATATAGCCGTCAGGCGTTGGAAATCCTTGTCCGCCGGTCCTGGCTGTGATGGCAAGCTCGGCATATTGCCTTGCGGCGTCGGTATCGAAAGGCAGCACCCGATCCCCGAATAGTTGCAATAAACCCTCCAAGATTTTTGTCAGCATGTCTTTGCGTTTACCCGTAGGCAGCGCGGCGATGCCAAACAGTAGTTCGGCCAGTGTGATGGCGGGTAGGTACAGTGTTTCCGCAACTTGTTCATTCAGCCAAGCCAGCACCGCCGGGTGTGGTTCGGGCCTCATCGCTTCCGAAATGACGTTGGTATCGAGGACGATCAATCAAACCTCACAGGGTCGGCTGGTGCCTTGTCTTCTATCTGTTCGAATACCTCGACATCCTCGTCGGTTAAACCGATCTGACGACCCAATGCCATCAGCGCTTCTCCCATACGAATACGTTCTTCAGGCTTGACGCTCATCGTCAATATCTCGCGAACCTCGGCTTCCGTGCTGCGCCCATGTTGAGCGGCGCGTACCCGTAATGCTCGGTGCACGTCGTCGGGCAGATTACGTACTGTCAGCATTGCCATGAAATCACCTCGCTATAATGCATGTTGTGCATTCATTATAAGGAATTGAAGGCACACCAACAACGCCAACAATTACGTGCAGCAAACTGTCATTGCCAATGTCCGGGGCAAATTCACCAGGCAAGCCTGCGACGCCGAGGGCGGCAACCGCGTCACCCAGACCGTCTACAACGGCGACGACAGGGAAGACCGGAGTCAGGTTGAGCATTCGAGCAACTTATTCAACCCAATAAAGCCCGCACCCCACATAGGTTGCGAGCCGGCGGCGAGGCGTAACGGTCGCGAACGATGCGCCTAACGGCGGCATCCTATTGAGTGCGCAGGCAAATACAGAATAACCCAAGAACGCAGATAGTCTATCACTGCGGCCAAAACACCTGAACCCACTGTTTGTAAAGGGCGAAATGATTGTCCGCGGACAACAGAATCAAATTTTTCTGGTAAGCACTTGCCAACAGCAACCGATCAAACGGATCACGATGTTGTTCGAATAGCGGAATTTTGTGATAGCCAAACAGACGGGCGTTTTGGATGGGCAAGAACCGAAAACCGGCACGTAGCGATTGACGATAAATCGCCTCTAACTCAGCGGTAAAGTCGGGCAGTTTGCCGATTTTTTGTTTAATCGCAATCTCGAACAAACTGATTTGACTGAAAATGACATCGTATTCTTGTCCGTGCAAGTTACGAAAGCATCGCTAAAAAATCATCTTGAATCAGCCGGACGGTTGTTTTGAAAACCGCCGTTGAACATATCACGCCAAACCTTTGCCAGGGATGCCATGACGAGCGCTGTT
Organism: Methylomonas sp. HYX-M1; assembly: GCF_040741385.1. NCBI lineage: Bacteria > Pseudomonadati > Pseudomonadota > Gammaproteobacteria > Methylococcales > Methylococcaceae > Methylomonas > Methylomonas sp. HYX-M1. Next base: position 2,901,533 of record NZ_CP160405.1, on the reverse strand, counting down.
ACAGACAGTGGCACCTAAAGCCGCGCTTATCCGCCTCACAACCACCTCGCTTCCCGTTTCAAGCGCTCGGCAATCAAATCGATGAAGCTTCTGACCTTGGTGGAGGCGTAGCGGCCTTCGCGGTAACCGCCCCAGGGTAATACATCCGGTTTCTCTAACTAACCCGGCGCACTGTGCAAAGAAGCCGGAACAAACCCTTCGTTCGACAACGCCAATATCACGCCGCGTATCAAAAAACTGCTGCTGAAGCCTATCGTGTATAGTCTCGCGCCGGGTTTGAGGGGTTGCAGCATTTGGCGTTCGACCAGCTTTTTGATTTGATAGGTGCGTTGCATGCCGGTCATGTTGGGCATGGCGCTTTCAAAATCCGCGGCTTTGGCTGTTCCGGCTTTTGCCGCGATGTGCAGAATCTTTTCTTCCTGCGCCGTGATCAATTCCCGCTCGCGGGCGTAAGCTAATGCCGGGGCCAGGATTTTGGCGCCCAAATAGCCGAAGTCGGCCAATTGGTCTAGTTTGCGCAATTCGTCCAAAATGCCTTGCAGTACGTAGACGCACCAGCTTTCCAAACCCTCGACTGTGCCTTTATCGGCTTGTGCGAGCATGGCGTAATAGCGGTCGCGGTCGTTGCAAAATACGGCGGTCGGGTTTAGTACCCGGCCGCCGGTATTGACGTTAAATCCGTATTTGATCAGCAGCGCATAGGTTAACAATCGGACGACGCGGCCGTTGCCGTTACCGAACGGGTGTATCCAGCCAAAGCGATGATGAGCTAAGGCGAGTTTAATCAAGTCGTATTTTTTGGGATCGCCCGCGTTGATAAAAGTCACTAGCTCCGCCATGTAACCGGGCACCAACAGTGCTTCGGGCGGTAAATGTTCCGCCTGTGCGATTTGTACCGGCCGTTGCCGATACGCGCCGGGCGTGGCGTCGCCTTCGCGTTCCAGGCTATCGACCGTCATCGCGTGCAGTTCGCGGATCAAGTATTCGGTCAGTTCCTTGCCGGGATCAAAGTGTTCTTCGATGAAGTCCATCGCGGTTTCGAGGTTGACCATTTCGCGCAACTGGTCGCTCGGCGGTTGCGGGCCGCCGCCCAGCTTGCTCTCCACGTAATCGGCCAGGGTTGTGTGATTGCCCTCGATCCGTGCCGAGCCCAAACTTTCCAGCATGTGGAAAATTCGTTTCAGTTGAAAAAACACCTGTGGTGGCGTGGTGCCGCTCAATTGCAAACGCCGCAGGTATTCGAGCTCCGTCAACACGTCCACCAACGGCGAATCGAACGCCGGATTGAGCAGAGCCAAATCGTAGTGGTTAAATGCGGGCATGGTATCGGTTTTCTTGAAGTGACGTTTCTTATATCTTTAATATCGTTTGTATTGACAAACAATATCAAAAAGTTACGGTTACGTCGCTGACATATTATCTTGAATCAGCCGAAATATTATCTTGAAAACCGGTTAGGCGGATACATCAATACTTGGCATCAGTCCGGCGTGGAATTGCGTTTGTACTGAAGCTGGTGGCGATTGCGGCTTGCAGAAAACCCTAACACTCAGTAAGTTTTCAATTCTTGCAACCTTATCGAGAACGACGATGGCAGTCAGGCGACGCATGGAAATCAGTCAGACGGCGATTACCGGGGTTATTCCGGAGAAAAAGCCGCAACCGGCCCCGCGCCAACCCGCGCACAAAGAGTTCAAAATCGAATCGCGCTATCAACCGGCCGGCGATCAGCCGACCGCTATCGCCCGGTTGGTGGAAGGTATCCACGACGGCGAGGTGCATCAAACCTTGCTCGGAGTCACCGGTTCGGGCAAAACCTTCACTATCGCCAACGTGATTGAACGCACCCAGCGGCCGGCCATGATACTGGCGCCCAACAAAACGCTGGCGGCGCAGCTGTACGGAGAGATGAAGGAGTTTTTTCCGGAGAACAGCGTCGAGTATTTCGTCTCGTATTACGACTATTACCAGCCGGAGGCTTACATTCCGTCCTCCGATACCTTTATCGACAAAGACGCTTCGCTAAACGAACACATCGAGCAAATGCGTTTGTCGGCTACCAAAGCCTTGCTGGAACGGCGGGATACCGTGGTGGTGGCGACCGTGTCGGCGATTTACGGCTTGGGCGAGCCGGAGTCTTATTTTCGGATGGTGCTGCATTTGGTGCGCGGCGATTTGATCAAGCAGCGCGACATCCTGCGCCGTTTGACCGAGATGCAATATACCCGCAACGACACCGAATTGCGGCGCGGCACCTACAGGGTGCGCGGCGAGGTGATCGACGTGTTTCCGGCGGAATCGGAAGAACAGGCGGTGCGGATAGAGTTGTTCGACGACGAAGTGGAGCGGCTGTCCATGTTCGACCCTTTGACCGGCGAAGTCACGCAGCGCATGGCCCGCTATACGATTTATCCGAAAAGCCATTATGTGACGCCGCGCGATCAATTGCTGGAAGCGGTGGAAAAAATCAAGCTGGAACTGGCCGAACGCTTGGAGTATTTGCGCGATAACAATAAATTGGTCGAAGCCCAGCGGCTGGAGCAGCGCACGCTGTTCGACATCGAAATGATTTTGGAGGTCGGCTATTGCTCCGGCATAGAAAATTACTCGAGGCATTTGTCCAGCCGCGGTCCGGGCGAATCGCCGCCGACCATGTTCGATTATTTGCCCAAGGATGCGTTGGTGATCATCGACGAAAGCCACGTGACCGTGCCGCAAATCGGCGCGATGTACAAGGGCGACCGCTCGCGTAAGGAAACCTTGGTGGAATACGGCTTTCGCCTGCCGTCGGCCTTGGATAACCGGCCGTTGCGCTTCGAGGAGTTCGAACTGATTTGCGGTCAGCGCATTTACGTGTCGGCGACGCCGGGGGCTTACGAAAAGCAGCATGCCGGCGCAGTGATCGAGCAGGTGGTGCGGCCGACCGGCTTGGTGGACCCGCAGGTGCAAGTGCGTCCGGCAAGCACGCAGGTGGAAGATTTATTGTCGGAAATCACCAAGCGGGTCGCCGTTCAAGAGCGGGTGTTGGTGACCACCTTGACCAAGCGCATGTCCGAGGATTTGACCGATTACTTGATGGAACACGGCGTTAAAGTGCGCTATCTGCATTCGGATATCGAGACCGTGGAACGGGTGGAGATCATCCGCGATTTGCGCCTGGGCGTATTCGACGTGTTAGTCGGGATCAATCTGTTGCGCGAAGGGTTGGACATACCGGAAGTATCGCTGGTAGCGATATTGGATGCGGACAAGGAAGGCTTTCTGCGTTCTTTGACCTCGTTGATTCAAACCATAGGCCGGGCCGCTCGCAACGTCAACGGCACGGTGATTTTGTACGGCGATAAGATCACTCATTCCATGCAGCAAGCCATAGAGGAAACCGAACGGCGGCGCGACAAGCAAATTCGCTTTAATTTGGAGCACAACATTCAACCGAAAACGATATTCAAATCGGTTAAGGACATCTTGGAATTGTCTATCCCCGGTGCCGGTGGGAGCTCTATTGCCGGTACGCGGGCTAAAGTGGCCGAACCCGCGGCCCAATACAAGGCGATGAAGCCCAAGCAGGCAGCGAAATTGCTGAAACAATTGGAAGAACAGATGTATCAGCACGCCAAAAATCTGGAATTCGAGGACGCGGCGCGCATTCGCGATCAAATTAAATTACTGCAGGCGGAAATGGTGGTTTAGCCGAGCCGGGTCGACGCGCGCCCGTTTGAGCGCCGACATGCCACTGTCATACATTGTTAGCGGTTAACGGCTACTATTATCGGGTTATCGTTACTATTCGACCGGCGACTCTTCCGGCCTAGGGGAATGTCGTAAAAGCAATGATGCAGGTTGGGCGTTGTTGCGTTCAGCCCGACCTATCTTTTGCGACTACCGCGCCTGGCGGGATGAGGACGTATTGCAGAAAGGAGACCCCGAATGTTAGAACATGCGACGCCTATTTCCCCCGACTCCGTAACCGTGCCCGACGTGGGCGAATTGCAGCGCATAGATGCATTTTGGCGCGCCTGTAATTATTTGGCGGCCGGAATGATTTATTTGCGCGACAACCCGTTGTTGAAAGAGCCGCTTCAGCCGGAACACATCAAACAGCGATTGCTGGGGCACTGGGGATCCAGTCCGGGCTTGAGTTTTATGTATGTGCATTTGAACCGCCTGATCAAAAAATACGATCTAAACGCCATCTTCTTGGCCGGCCCCGGTCACGGTGCGCCCGGCGTTTTGGCGCCGGTGTATTTGGAAGGGACTTATGCCGAAGTCTATCCGAACAAGGGGGAAGACGAACAAGGCATGCTGGAATTTTTCAAGGAATTTTCCTTTCCGGGCGGCGTAGGCAGCCATTGCACGCCGGAACTGCCGGGTTCGATACACGAAGGCGGTGAATTGGGGTACAGCATTTCGCACGCTTACGGCGCGGCCTTCGACAACCCCGACTTGCTGGTTGCCGTGGCGGTCGGCGACGGCGAATCGGAAACCGGGCCGCTGGCGACATCCTGGCACAGCAACAAGTTTTTGAATCCGCTACGCGACGGCGCGGTGCTGCCCATCCTGCATTTGAACGGTTACAAAATTAACAATCCGACGCTGCTGTCGCGCATTTCCCACCAGGAATTGGAGCAGTTGTTTTTAGGTTACGGCTACCAGCCGTATTTTGTGGAAGGCAGCGAGCCGGCCGCGATGCACCAGCGTATGGCCGTCGTTTTGGAAGCCTGCGTATTGGAAATCCGCCGCATTCAGCAACAGGCCAGGATGAGCGGGATAGCAAGCCGGCCGCGTTGGCCCATGATTGTGCTGCGCAGCCCTAAAGGCTGGACCGGCCCCGGCGAAGTGGACGGGCATAAGGTGGAAGGATTTTGGCGGGCCCATCAGGTGCCTTTGGCCGGGGTGCGCGACAATCCGGCCCATCTGCAGCAGTTGGAGCAGTGGCTGCGCAGCTACAGACCGGAAGAGTTGTTCGATGTCGGCGGCAGCTTGCATGCCGAACTGAAAGAGTTGGCGCCGCGAGGCAACCGCAGAATGAGCGCCAATCCGCACGCCAACGGCGGTTTGTTGCGCAAGGCCTTGAGGATGCCGGATTTCAGAGAGTATGCGCAAATCGTGCCGGCGCCGGGCAAGGTATCGGCGGAAAACACCCGGCCCTTGGGCCAGTTCTTGCGCGACATCATGCAGGAGAACATGCACAATTTCCGGGTGTTCGGCCCGGACGAAAATACCTCCAACAAACTCGACGACGTGTATCAGGTCAGTAAAAAGGTCTGGTTGGCTGATTACCTGCCGGAAGATGCGGACGGCGGCGAGCTGGCGGCGGACGGCCGGGTGATGGAAATGCTGTCCGAGCATACGCTGGAAGGTTGGTTGGAAGGCTATTTGCTGACCGGCCGACACGGCTTTTTTTCCACTTACGAAGCCTTTGTGCACGTAATCGATTCCATGTTCAACCAGCACGCCAAATGGCTGGCAATGTCCAGGGCGGCGTCCTGGCGGGCGCCGGTGGCTTCGTTGAATTTATTGATTACTTCCACCGTTTGGCGCCAGGATCATAACGGTTTCACCCATCAGGACCCGGGCTTTCTGGATGTGGTGGTCAACAAAAGCCCGGAGGTCAGCCGCATCTATCTGCCGCCGGACGTCAATTGCTTGTTGTCGGTGGCCAACCATTGTTTGAACAGCGTCGATTACATCAACGTGATCGTCTGCGACAAACAAAAACATTTGCAGTATCTGGACATGGACGCGGCGATCAAACATTGCACCAAAGGCATAGGCATCTGGGCCTGGGCCAGCAACGACGGCGGCAGCGAACCGGATTTGGTCATGGCCAGCGCCGGCGACATTCCGACTAAGGAAGCGTTGGCGGCGACGGTGTTGTTGCGGCAAAACTTTCCGGATCTGAAAATCCGTTTCGTCAACGTGGTCGACTTATACAAACTGGTGCCGGCCGGCGAACATCCACACGGCTTGTCCGACCGCGATTTCGACAGCCTGTTTACCTTGAACAAGCCGGTGATATTCAACTTTCACGGTTACCCGTGGTTGATCCATCGGTTGGCGTATAGACGCAACAACCACAAAAACCTGCACGTGCGCGGCTACAAGGAGAAGGGCAGTATCAATACGCCTTTGGAACTGGCGATACAAAACGAGATCGACCGTTTCAGTCTGGCGATCGATGCGATCAATCGCATTCCGGTCTTGCAAGTGTCCGGCGCCCACGTCAAGGAAAAATTGCGCGACCGGCAAATCGAATGCCGCAATTACGCGTATGAAATGGGCACCGATTTGCCGGAAGAAGATCAATGGCAATGGCCTTGGTAAACAGGTCGGCCGGGTTTTGAACGATTGCGCGGCCGTCCCGCGCTCCGCTATTGATTCGCCAATTTTTCAAACTTACCGATACGCGGCTTGGATTCCGCGTTTGCCGCGCCGAGTAGCGAAGGATTTGAACGGGCAAATCGGCAGGGCGGCCGATTTGCCGGCACAGCAACCGCGCATGCAGCCCGCTGTCTTCGGTTGTTTCGGCCTAGGATCTATGTCCGTTTATCCTTCAAAGGTTTCAGTGCGCGTTGACGACCTTTCGCTATGAGGTTCGCGCATGTTTGTCGCTAAAATTGGTATTTTTCGTTAAAAATCATAATGTTATTTTTATTATGGCCGATGAGAAGCTGTTCGGGGCGACTTGTTTATGCGGCGGAGCGATAATATGGCGGTCGGCCGAGAGGTTGAAGACTATGGCGCTTCAATAGGGTGGGCTAGGCATTCGTCTCAATCGGCCATCGTTGGGGGGGACGATTAAAGGGGGAGTTTGATCTGTGCGGTCAATTTGACGAGATAGGAATTCAATATGGGAGAACAGTCGCAATCCAGTGACAGACTGCCGACATGGTTAAGCGCCGATTTGCGCTTAGTGGGGGCGCTGGATAGGCGCATCATCGGCTTGTTGGCGGCTATCGAAGAAGTCGGCTCGTTGAACATGGCGGCTAAGCGGGTAGGCTTGAGCTACAAGGGCGCTTGGCTGATGTTGGAACGGGCCAATAACTTAGCGCCCACGGTGTTGGTGTCGGCGGCCAGCGGCGGCTTCCGGGGCGGTAATTCGAAATTGACTGCGGCCGGCAAGTATTTGGTTAGCGTTTTCAAGCAGCTGGAACAAGAACATGCCGAATTTATCGACCATTTGAATAGACGCTTAGCCGAAGACCCGCAGTTGTTGCGACTGTTAAAACCTTTAGCGATTAAGACGACTGCGGCTAACCAATGGTTTGGTACGGTCAAAAGCATGCGGGCCGGGGAGATAGACGCAGAAATCGATGTGATCTTAAAAAGCGGCGCCCGCATCGTGGTGACCTTAGCTTTAGCGGAACTCGCGCCGTTGCAAATCGGCTTGAATCAAGACGTCGTGGTATCGGTTAATGCCGCGGAAATAGGCGTCATTGCGGATTGGAGTCTACAACACGTTTCGGCGCGCAATTGTTTAGTCGGACAGGTCGTGCGAATTCGCGACGATGGGGTTGACGCCGAAGTATTGATTCGTTTGGATTACGCCGACAGTGTGGTTGCGACGATTACCCAAACCAGCGCAGGGCGAATGGGGTTAAAACCCGGCGTCATTGTCGGTGCCATGTTCAAAAGCAACGCAGTAATGTTGGCCGCGCGAAACGAAAGCGAGGTACGGACTAGCGTAGGTAACCCGTTCGAAATGGGTAAAACGGACGATAGTTCGGATCGGCATATGAATGCACCCGAGTATTAGCTCCCCCGGAAAACTTCGTTCAAATCCTTTAGGTTCAGGATCAAGTAGCGGCCGGGTGTCGGTTGACTCGGGCATTCCAGGCTCTCGCGCTGCGGCGGCGTCGGTGCGAGCCGACGTTAAATGAAGCCGACGCGACAGCAGCTCAAAAAGCGGCAGCCTTTCAACTTCGGGAAGTAATTTGTGATGGCTAAGCGCTATCCCCCCGGCCGGGCTCGAACGGGAAGACCGGAAAATCGGCGAATCCTGCCGCCAGTCTCATTCTTCCCCGCTGCTTGTTTGCCTGCGGCCTTGGTCGCTGCCCGGTCCGCCGGTGTCCTTGGCGCCGGCCAGCGAGAACAGCCAAGGACCGCCTGCTTCGGCATCGGCACTGACCAGCGCGGCCTGGCCGGCCGGCGATACCAGAAAGTCGGCGACTTTGGCGGCTTGCTGTCTGGTTTGCGGCGAAGCGGAATGGATTTTTCCGGGTTCCATGACAACGTAGGCTTTACGCAGGTTGGCGTCGCCCTTCAGCAAGACTTTCAGGCCGTCGCCGCGCAATTTACCGAAAGCGACCGGGATGTGGCCGACCACCACGTAGGCACGGCGGGCGGAGGCGAAAGTCAGGATGTCGTGCGGGTCGGCGGTTTCGTCCGGTAGCACCCAATCCGGCGTCGGCCGAATGCCGGCACGGCGCCAGATTTTCTGTACCATCGCGTGGCTGCCGGGGTCGCGGAACGCAAGGAACGGCGCGTGGGCTGCGGCGATTCGTTTAAACGCGGCTGCGGCATTGGGTGCGGCGCCAATACCGGCCGGGTCGTTTTCCGGCCCGACCACCACGTGTTCGTTAAAACCCCAAACTTGCTGGCGGCCGCCTATGCCTAAGGCTTGCAGTTGAAAGGTTTCGTCGCCGCCGTGCACCAGTAACAAATCGGCTTTGCCGTTGCTGAAGTCCGGCAGAATGCCTTCTTTGTTATCCGCGGAGACGGTGACTAGTTTGATAGCGGTGGCCGCTTCGATCCGCGGCGTGAGTTTGTCCCAAACCCCGCATAACGCCAGACCGCCGACCACCGCAACGCGTAGTGGGTTCGGGTCGGCGCCGGCGGGGAGAGGGCAAGCCGAAAAAATCGGTAGCAGCAAGGGTAGCAGGTGGAGCAGTGACTTGATTTTCATGGTAAGTCCTACAGGTCTAGTCGTAATTCGATGCCAAGCACCGCACCGGGATCGCGGAAACCGAGCTGGGTTTCGTAGTTTTGGCCGAGCAAATTGCGCCCGTACAACGACAGCCGGGTAACAGCCGGGCCGGCTTGAAAACTGCGGGACAGATTGGCGTCCATGCGCAAAAAGTCGCCGATGGGATGCAAGCGGCCGTCTACCGCTTTCCAATTGGAAAAAAACTTCTCCACTCGCAATAAGGACAGATTGATTTGCCAGGGATCGGCGTCGTGTTGCAGGCTGAAGGTATAGGTGTTGGGCGGTGCGGTGCGGCCGTAGTCTTGGGTGGTGGTATCGCCGCTGATGTACGTCCAGCCGAATCGGTAACGGCTGTTGCCTAAGGCCGAACGGAATTGGCCGTTCAGCATGAACTCGAAACCGTAGCGGTTGGTGTTGGTCTCGTTCCACTCGGTGGTGACGATGCCTTCGCGGTCGCGTACCGAGCGGGCCGGGTATTTGACGTTTTGGATACGGACGAAAAATCCGGTTAAGGCCGGATGAAATGCGGCCCAGCGTTCGTAGGTCAAACCGAGTTCGGCCTTCTTTTGCCCTTCCGGATGCAGTTGTATGCCGGGAAGCGGAATCACGGTTTGTACCGCACCTTGTTGGGCGTAATAGGCGCGGCCGTTGAATTTCAGATAATCGCCGGGTTGCAAAGAGAAGCCTAACGTTGCGAAACGGCTGGCCGGCAAGTCGCGGTTGACAATGTCCGGCAGAGAATAGCGCATCGGATCGGCGTAATAATGGTCTACCCCTTCGATGATGAATTGATCGTCCAAACGGCCGGCTAAGTCGATAGTCAGCAAGCGGTCGAACAAACCCTGTTCCAAGGTAGCGAATGCACCGCGGATGATTTCCTCACGCGGAAAATTTTCGTAATAGGAGGCACCGGTCGGCGTATCCCAATGCATGTGTTGGCCGCCGATGCGCAGCAAGGTGTCGCCGAAACGGACGGTGTGCTTCAGATCGTAGCCGGCCAAATCTTCCAGATTGGGAATCATGCTGGGCGCAATGCCTGGCAAGAGGGTGCCGTTAATCTGATTGGCATTTACATGAAAACCGGATGCGGTGAATACCGTGGAGTGTTCTTCGTCCCAAATGCCGTGAAATTGTCGACTTAGCGTGCCGCCCCAGAAGGTGGTGCGCAGCGGCGCCAGTTGCCAGCGCTGCAAGCCTAATAGCGTTTCTTTCGGTTCGCCGGCTTGGATTTGCTGGCGGGTTTCGTCATGGTAGGCGGCGAATTCGCCGCGCAGGCCGAATAAATCCAAGCCGGCGCGCAACATGCCGGAATTGGACTCTTTGGCCATGTAATAGTCGGTTTTGCCGTCGGTTTGGTAGTGATTCAGACGGGCGGAGGCATAACCCAAGTCGCCTGCGCTGCCGGCGTGGACCGATTCCGAATCGGTCTGGAAACTTTCGGTGCGGGCCAATGCGCCGGCTTCGGTTTTCAAGGGCCGCCGGGTGCGGACGATGATGAAACCGTCGTTCGGTGCGCCGGATGGACGGCCGAAATCGACCATGGGCCCTAAGGTCAGCGCGGTCGAGTCGCGCACAACTTCGACTTGTTCGATTGCGGCGACCGGCAAGTTTTGCAAGATGCGGGCGCCGGCTTCCGACGGCACGTAGACGCCGTCGATGATGTAGCCGAAATACAAATCGCCGCGAATACGCACCGAGTATGGAATTTTGCGGCCCTGATACAGTGTCAGTACTCCGACCGCATGGTTCAGCAAATCGAAGATGTCGGTAGGTTTCAAGGCTTCGATCTGTTCGGCGCTGAATTTTTGTACCGATAAGCGGCTGCTGGGCGCAACCCGGTAAGGATTGAGTCCGCTGTCTTCCTGTAAGTCGGGGTAACGCTGCTCCATCTCGCTGAGCCGGTTCGCGGTAACCACGAATTCGGGCATCATGGTTTCGGCTTGTACTCGTAAGGCTATGCTGAACAGCGCTATTCCGGAGAAACGCCGCTTGGGCGTTGCCGCCGATTGCACCGCATTGCGCGGTTGGGGGCAGGAAGCAACCGGCGGCAACATAACTGCAACCGGCTTAAGCCGAAACCGCCGTGTACGGGGAACGGCGGTGTTTGTTGTAGCTCAACAAGCCGGTTATCGCGCTTAAAAACAGCCAAGCCGAGGCCGGCAACGGGACTTGCGCCGGATTGACGTCGGCGGTGATGTAAATTTGCGGGTGTGCGCCGGGCTTGGTCAGTTGGTTGATCAGATATACGACTTGATCGTCGGCGGCGTAACCGTGGAAAGACAAAAAGTCGCCGGACATGATGTCGTTCACCAGGGCGGTCGCTAAATCCAAATCCCAGAAGCGCGGTGCACAAGGCGTGCTGACGCAGTCGGTCGTGCCGTTGGTGGTGCCGGTCGGATAATAAAACGTGCCTAAGGCTTCCTCGCCCGAAAATAAATCGCTGTAGGTGCCGCCGCTACCGTAAACCGAATTCCAGGTCAGATCGCTGTTGGTTAAACCGGTTAATCCGGCGGTTGCCGGGTCGAACCAATCGTCGTCGTTGAAATAGGAAATGCCGAAGTAGCCGGCGTGGGGTACGTTGAATTGGTTGTTGTTAGCCGGTACGCCTTCGATGTCGAAATTGGTATACCACTTCAGTTGTACGTCGGTAACGTGCCAGTTGCCGCTGCCGTAGGCGCTGTCGAAGCCGGACTTGATGGCCGCCGTATCGTAAGACACCAGATTTTCCATGCTGCGCACCTCGCTGATGCCTTGCACGAGATCGGCCTGCGGCGAGGAAATCATCATCGCTCCGTAACTGGACATATTGGAATTGGCTTGCACCGAATAGCTGGTAAGAAAGGTGTCGGCGGTGGCTTCGGTGCTCAACGTCAGCGAGGCGAAAGAAGCGTCGGCGTATCCTGCCAGAGTAGCCGCTACGGCTGCGGCGACGGCGGAAGGGATGTGTCTGGTTTGGTTCATTTGAATGTCTCCTATGGAAAATGGAGCTTAAGGTCCGGCCGCAGTGCCGGTCCTAAGCGAGATGTCGCAACAACTTGGCGATATTGATTCGAATTAAGTGGCTCCGTATCGCCGTCAGACTGAATAAACCGAGCCGACATCGGCTGCTGCCAGTGTGATCTGTCTCACATTCAGTCTTCGAAATGAACATTAATACATAACTAGACTGGCGGTCAATCGGCTAAAAATTGGGCCGTCCGGCGCGAGTGCTGTTGATGTGCCGACTAGCAGCAAAGCACCTCTGCTAATGTTCCAGGTGTTATTGTGTATTTAATTTAATAAATACAATAATTTATGTAAAATAAATTCAGTTTTTCACAATGTCATTATGCATGGTAAGGAAATGATCATTTTCTATTCGTGTTGCAATAGGAGGAAATTCTCGCTAATGAGAGGGTGTCGTCATACTGCAAATGTGAACCGGTAATTGAGAAGGAAATTTATAAAAAATCAATTTAAAACAGTTTGTTAAAAATTTTTGCCATTGTGCTGCCATCGTCCGGCGCTTAGGGGGTAGTCCGGCTCGGATTGGAAGGGATTTCGGGGTGAAAAGTTGTTCATAGGGTAATTTATGTATAAAAATACATAAAATGCTTTTAGTCAGACTTTGCCGAATGCAAGATCGGAGCGGAGGTTGCGGTGATACAGACAATATCGGTGCGGAAACGCAGATTTATAAGTTGCGGGTATATGACAAGCTCGGGCCGCATGTGTGCGGTGGCCGCGCTATTCGGAGCGATGTTGCCTATGCGTTCCGTTGCGGCCGAGACCACGCTTGGCGTCGAGGCCATTGCCGATACTTTTTTGAGTTCCGATCCGGGAACCGGCAGCGGCGGCGCGGGCGCAAGCAGCGACAATTCCGGTTACGGGGCGATGATGATCTCCGCCGACGTCGCCAACCCGGTGCAAGGAGTGAGCTATCCCAGGACGATGTATGCCGTCGTGGCTTACGACATGGCCGGCATCAAGGCCGGTTTCGATGCGCAGTTCGGGGCCGGGCAATGGGATGTGACCGACGTGACGGTAAGGTTCTATTCCAACTTTTCCATCACCGGCGTACCGGCGAACAATGCCCAATTCAACGTGCCGAATCCGGGATATTTCAATTTGTCCTGGCTTAGTAACGACGCTTGGTTCGACCCTTCCGCCGCCGGCGCTACCGGCCGCAGTCGGCCGGACTTTACCTGGAACAACCGCGAAAGTTACTTCAACGGTGCGACCATAGAAACCGTTGCACCTGATTCCGGATTTTACTGGGCCGGCGGCGATTACAACGGCACTACGGCCTGCGGGGGCGGCAGTTTTGCTCCGACTCAGCCGCCCTGTTTTTCGGCGACGTATTCTTTGATCAAAACCGTAAATCTGCTCAACGACATCAAAGCGGGCGGCTATCTGTCGCTGTTGGGAACACCGGCTGACAATCAAGTGGTGTATCTCATCAATCAACTGACTAAGCCGGACGCGCACCCCGGCATTTGGGTGACTGCGGATCTTAAACCGGCCGGCGGTGACGACGACTCGAACGGCGAGACCCCGACGCCGGTTTGGTCTTGTAGCGATAAACGACCGTTGGAAGATGCCATTCAAAATCAATGGCAAGTACGCGCCGGGCAGGCTGTAGGCTTTTACGTAACGGGGTACGATTGCCAAAACCGCTCGGTGGAAATTCGCGCGGCGGGATTGCCTAAAACCGCCAGCTTTACTCAGGACTTCGATGACGAACTGGGCAAACAGAAAGCGTTGTTCAACTGGACGCCGTCTTTAGCCGACGTGGGTAAAAGCAAAAGTGTGCGCTTTAAAACCGTGCTTAAAACCCAAACCGGTAGCAAATCATCGCTGGTCCGGCAAAGCAAAATCAGCATATTGCCGCCGCTGCCCGGTACTGATACCGATGCCGCCGCCGAAGCGGTAGTGGCGAATATTACTGTCAGTCGTGCCCTATACCGTACCGGTAACAATCAAATGGACGTGCGGGGGCGTATCGTTTGGCAAAAAGGCAGCACCCGCGCACAACGTGCGCTGGCAATTGCCAGAGCCGTGCAAGTGCTGGATGGCGACGGACAAAACCTATTGCTGGAGGTTCAAGCGCCGCTATCCGGTCAGTGGAAAGCCAGTTTCGCTTTGCCCTCGAGTATGAGCTCTACACCTACCAGCGTTTCAGCGGTATTTCGCGGGAGAACGAGTGAGGCTAAAGTGTTAAAGGTACACCCATGAGCGCGTTTTTATATGGATACGCTTACGAAGCTCAACGCCGGTCGAATCCGTTAGCGTGTTGCGGAGTGATTTTGGCGATGGCGTGGTCTGCGCCGGTCCGGCCGACGACGGTGACTCTGTTAGCCTCTCAGGACACGCCGATATACGCCGACGACGGCGTGACGACGTTTACTTTTGCCACACATTCCAACGGGGCCGGTGAAACGCTGTTTGTAGGTACCAACGGTACCGGCAGTGCGCGCCGCAGTCTGCTGCAATTCGACCTGAACGTATTGCCGGCGGGCAGCGTGGTAACGGATGCGCGCTTGACCTTATTTTGCGACCGGGAGCCGAGCAGCGATTATCAGACGCTGTCGCTGCACACCGTTACCGAAGCCTGGAGCACCGGGGCTTCCAATTCCGATGCCTTGGGCACGCCAGGGCAGGGAGCGTCCGCCGAGCCGGGCGACAGTACCTGGTATTACCGCAGCTGGCCGAGCACGGACAATCCCAACGGTTTGACCTGGAATACGCCGGGCGCTTCCTTCGATTCCGCCGTGTTGGTCAGCCGGCAAGTCGGGCCGTTGAGCGTCGGCGGCGATAGGCGTTCCGTTTACGTATGGAACAGCGCGGCGATGACCGACGCGTTGAACGCCTGGCTGACCGATCCGTCAAGCAATTTCGGCTGGATCATGACCGGCAACGAGAAGCAAACCCGCACCGTCAAGCGCTTTATCAGCAGCGAGGGCCGAGTTAACAATTGGCTGAAGCCGAACTTGATTTTGGAGGTCGATATTCCGGACCAGGCTCCGGCTGTATTGAGTTTGATATCGTCCGGCAATCCGGCTGATGACAGGCAGAACATCGATATTACTGCCTTGCTGTTGGGAGGGAATGCGCCGACCGGCACGGTGAGCTTCAGCGACGGCAACACGCCTATAGCCGGTTGCGAGGCGGTGCCGCTGAGCGGCGGCCAAGCCGTGTGTCGGATCAATAAAATATTGACCGGCACCTATTGGATAAACGCGCGCTATGCAGGCGACGGGTCTAACCCGGCTACTGCCGCGAAAATCCTACGCCAAGACGTCGACGAGCCGAGCACGGTCAGCGACAACTCGACCACGACAGTGTTAAGCGCGTCGCAGGATAGCAGCGCCGCCGGTTCGTCGGTTACTTTTACTGCCAGTGTCCGCGGCGGTTTAGGCCCCGCCGGCCTCGTCACGTTTATGGATGGAACGCAAACGCTGTGCAGCGGGGTGGTATTGGAACACCGTAGCGCGAGTTGCACCAAGGCCACGCTGAAACAAGGGATGCATAAAATTAGAGCCTTGTATTCC
Organism: Methylomonas sp. HYX-M1; assembly: GCF_040741385.1. Lineage (NCBI taxonomy): Bacteria > Pseudomonadati > Pseudomonadota > Gammaproteobacteria > Methylococcales > Methylococcaceae > Methylomonas > Methylomonas sp. HYX-M1. The sequence continues at coordinate 2,886,077 of NZ_CP160405.1, read as the reverse complement.
GGTGACGGTAGCAATCTGGCCTCCAATTCCAAATCATTAAGCTATACCGTGTTAGCCGGACAAGCGGTTTGCAATCCCGCCAGCAAGCCGCAAATGGCGCCGATGCAGACGGTGTGGAGCGTCCGGGTAGGCGATACCCTGCATATAACGACGGCGGCGACCGATTGCTGGCAGCGTGAAATCGCGTTGCAGACCTACAAATTGCCGGCGGGCGCGGAGTTTTCGCAACGTTACGATGCCGGCGCCGTCAAGCAAATCGGCGAATTCACTTGGCAACCTAACGAGGGCGAGGTGGACACCGTCAAAACCATCCGGTTCGGCGCGACGGTAAGTGGAATTTACGGACGCAAACAGGTGATCGGTAGCGCTGTCAAAATTCGAGTGCTACCGCCGGAAAACCACGACGCGGATTGCGGCAAATTCAGTAGACCGGTGTTGGATGATTTGCCTGAACGATTGACGATTCCGGCAAACCAGACCTTGCAAGTGCAGGTATCGGCGTCCGATTGCTGGAACCGTATCCTTACCTTGAATACCGGCCGGCTGCCGGCCGGTGCCACCTTCGAGCAAAGTTTCGATCAGGCGAGCGGAAAACAAACCGGTGTGCTGCGTTGGACGCCGCAAGCTAGCGACGCTCAACGCCGCAAACGCGTGCGTTTCAGCGCATCGGCCAGCGGTTTGTACGGGAGAAAATCATCTATGAACCGGAAATTGACAGTCGAGGTGCTGTTGCCGCAACAAGCGAATTTGCCTGATGCTGAATTGGCTGCGGCGGTAGAGAGAGTGCGGATAAGCGCTGCACGTTGGCATGCGCAAAGCCAGCAGTTGGAGGTTAGGGGTAAAATCGTCTGGAAGCGCGGCGTGTCGCGCGGCGTCAAAGCCAATGCGTTGGTCGAAGTGGTGCAGTTGAAAGCCGGCGGCGACGTGTTGGCGACAGGTCAAGCCGACATCGCCGGCAACTGGCGTCTGTTTGTCGATTTGGTATCGGCGCCGGGCAGCGTCCAGGCCGAATTCAGAGATACCTTAAGCGAGGCGGCTAGCGTTCGATAGGCTTGCTGCTCCTGGAACAAAGTGGTGGTCGGCGTGGCTCAGGCGTGTCCGGTCAGTGCGATGCGCAGGAAGCTGCATTTACGGCTAGGCTGAGTTTTGATTTTCGGCTGCAGCTTGTGGCCTATCTGCGGGTCTCGCAGGTTTGACCAAGCGGACTTTAGGTTTCTGGATGTGCCTTCGGGCCGGCGCGGAGCATTAATTCCCCATGAAAATATGGTTTTTTTAAAAAAAGTCTCTACACTACATCGAAACAAAAATACCTACTTGGTCGGTTAAGTATGGGTGCTAGATGAGGGAGGGTGCATGAAGTCAGAAAAGCGCGTTCATAAAAGGATTAAACCGAGAGGTTTGCAAGCCGGTTTAACCGTTAGCGCTGCGGATAGAGAAATTTCCCTGGACGCGGATATTTTGGATATCAGTTACAGCGGAATTCGGGTTAAATTGAAAAAACCCATCGCTTCCCATTTAACCGGTAACATTAAAATCAATTTGATTTTACCGGAGTCCAACGCCCCTTTTTGCGTGCATGGGGTGTTAAAGCACCAAAGCGCAGACGACGAGTGCGGGATTCATTACATCGATCACGTCCATGGTTCGATCGACGATTTAATGTTCGAATGCGTGGAACTGGACGAAACCACCGTTTTTATCAAAACCCATTAAAGGCACGCAAGGCGGCACAGGGCGTGTGCCCCGTACCGTCTGCTTGTGTTATGCGGTAATAACGAAGCGCACTGCGTCCAAACGCAATTGGGTTTCCTGGATGCATTCGTGCGACAGCATGGTCATTTCTTTCAGTTGCTGAATTTCGCTGTCTTTGATGCCGGGATTGATTTTTTTCAGTCTGACCAAGCGCTTGATTTCTCCTGTTAGCGCGGTAATCATTTTGTTGCTGTTTTCGTTGATTAAGTTTTGCATTCTGGCTTGGGCTTTCTGTTCGCCCACTTTGATCATGTCCTGAATCAAGCTTCTTTGATTGTGCAAGAACTGTACGATTTGTTCTTTATCCAGCCCGTTGTCGTTGGTATCGGTCATTGATTCATGGCTGACCGCGGCCGACAAATCTATTTTATGCTGATCGATCAAAATTCGAATGGGCGTGGGCGGCATAAAGCGGCCCAGCAACAAGTGAGCCGGGGCGCTGCATTCGGCTAAAAACAACAATTCCAGCAAAAACTGGCCGGGCCGTAGTTGCGGCTGCTTCACGATGCTGACCGCGGCGTTGCCGGTTTCGCTGGAAAGTACCAAGTCCATGGCCGATAGCACCATAGGGTGTTCTTGAGTCAAAAATTGCATGTCTTCGCGCGCCAGTGCGATTTGCCGGTTGGTGGTTACCGTCAAGCCGTCGTCTTGCAGCATCGGAAAGTGTGCAATACGCAGGTTTTCGCTAGGCCACAGGATATGGCAGTCGGCGGAATGGTATTCGACGTCTACCCCGTAGCAATCGAACATGGCTTCCATGTAGGGCCACAGGCTGCCGTCGTTTTCCTCTTCCGTTAGTTGGGCGATCAGCGCGTCGGCTTGTTCCCTTCGGCAGGAATTCAACTCCAGCAATTGATCGCGGCCGTTATGCAGTTCGTCCTCGATTTTTGAGGTTAGCCGGCGCGTCTGCTCGATAAAGTCCGTCAATTCGCCTGAGTGGCGGGTGCTAAGCTGGCGTTGTAGCTCTTGGTCCAACAGTTTGGCCACGTGTCCTGCCGCCGAGCAATTTCGCCTGAACGCGTCCAAGCCTTCGTCGTACCAACGAAACAGCACGTGTTGAGCGCTGCCGACTATGTAGGGAATATGCAGCTGAATGACGTGTTTTTGGCCTATCCGGTCGAGTCGGCCTATACGTTGCTGTAGAAGGTCAGGGTTATCGGGCAAATCGAATAGCACCAGATGGCGGACGAACTGGAAATTGCGGCCTTCGCTGCCGATTTCCGAACATAGCAGTATTTGGGCGCGGCTTTCGTCGTCCGCGAAAAAGGCGGCGGCTCTGTCCCGTTCGACTATGCTCATGCCTTCGTGGAATACCGCGCCGGTATGACCGACGTGCAGCCTAAGCAATTGTTCCAGTTGCACGACGGTTTCGGCCCGTCGGCAGATTAACAAAGTCTTTTCTTCGCCCAGCCGTTTTAAAAAGTCCAACAACCATACAAAGTAGGGGCTGTCTGCCAGGGGTAGGTTGTCTTCACCCTGCAACGGATAGTCGAAGCGTTGTCGCTCGGGAAAGCCTTGCACCGTATGCCGGGAATTCCGGAACAGGATTCGGCCGGTGCCGTGGTGATCCAATAATAAACCGATCAATTCTTCCCGCACGGCATCTTGTTCGGGGGCGGCCTGCAGACGCTCCAGCAAGGCATCGGCATTGTCTTGTTGCAGAATTTTTTTCAGTTGCTCACGTGCGGCGCGGTCCAGTGGGTGACCGGACAACAAGCGGTTGGCTAACTCCGCAACCGGGGCGAACTGACGTTCGTCGTTTAAATAGTGTTCGAAGCTGTAAAACCGGTCCGGGTCGAGTAAACGCAAGCGGGCGAAATGGCTCTCTTTGCCGAGCTGTTCGGGCGTGGCGGTCAAAAGAATCAGACCGTCTACGTTATGGGCCAGCCGTTCCACGAACGAATATTCGGCGCTGGGTGCGTGTTCGCTCCAGGCCAGATGGTGGGCCTCGTCCACTACAACCATATCCCAGCCGGCATCCAGGGCTTGTGATTGTCGTTCCGGGAAATCGGCGAAGAATTGCTGGCTGCAAAGCACCAATTGTTCCGATGCGAACGGATTGTCTTCTTGGCAGGCCAGACAGCGGGTTTCGTCCAATAAGCTAAAACGCAGGTTGAAACGGCGCAGCATTTCCACCAGCCATTGATAAATCAGAGCTTCGGGCACCAAGATCAATATTCTTTTGCTCAAGCCGTTCACCAAGCGGTGATGCAAGATCAAACCGGCTTCTATGGTTTTTCCCAAGCCGACTTCGTCGGCCAACATCACGCGCGGCGCTACCCGATTCGCGGCTTGATGCGCGATATAAATTTGGTGCGGGATCAGCGCGGCGCGCGCGCCTTGCAAGCCTTTAACGGCCGATTGCTGGTGACGCTGTTGGCGTTGCCAGGTGTCGAAACGCAAGCTAAACCAAGCGCTGGGATCGAATTGGCCGGTAAACAAACGATCTTGCGGTTTGTTGAACTGAATGGTGTGATTCAGTTCCATTTCGTCGATTTGCTGCAATTGGCCATCTTGGTCCAAGCCGAGGTAACTTAACAAACCGTTTTGTTGAGCGACCTGCTGTATGGTGATCTTGATGAATTCGCTGGACTCGATGACGTCGCCGACGGCGAATTTGACGCGGGTCAGCGGCGCATTGTCGCGCGCATACACCCGCTTATCGCCGGTAGCTAAAAACATTACGGTGACGCGGTTGTAATCCGCCTCCAAGATCATGCCCAAGCCCAGTTCGGACTCGGTGTTGCTAATCCAGCGCTGGCCGGGAATAAAGTCGTTCATTGTGTTACTGCGTCAAAAACGATAAGGGATCGATATTATATAGCGTTAGGAGCGTATGGCGGGTGTGCGGATGGATACGGACTTATGGAAGGTTAGGATAGACCACTGCGCGAGCGTCGTGCAGAATACTAGCGCAGTATGCAGTATATAAAAACGCGTGCTTAATTCTTCTCCGGACGTCAGTTGCTCCCGGTTGGAACTCAGTAGAAATTGTGCTGCCGAGAATAATCGGCCGTATTTAAATATAAATTGTTCGGTTCCCCAGTTAAACAATTGATAGCTCATGGGTAATGAAACAGCAAATATAATGCCTAGCATACCGGTTCTGATATACTGGCGATAGGATAATGCAGCCGCCAGGGAACTGCCGAGCCAAGCAAATAAAAATAAATAGATTAACAGGTTGATTGTTTTAAAAGAATAACCGGCGTTTGGCAATAACTCTATCAGGTTGTCTGTGCCTGCTTCTACGATCACTACCCAAAATGCCAGCCCTATACATATTCCGCTTTCAATCGCTCCTAAAATAACGGGTAATAAGGAATGGCGAGGATTGACGGCCGAGTAGATGGAGAAGAATGTTCCGGCTGTTATCATGGTGGAAAATATTCCAAATAGAAACACGAAGCGCAGCCCCATTTCCAATTCCGACGGCAGCGATAAAACCGGATTGCCGATCACGTCGTATATACTTTCCATAGGTAATGTGATTCTCACCAATAGCCAGGCGATTAGGGCATGAATCGACACGGTTTTGATGACGAAAAAACCAAGGTTTTTCGATTTGCCGCCAAGTTTCAGTAAATACCACATCGGAAACGAGAAACACCAATACAGTAAAACGGTGAAACCGAATGTATTCAGCAGCGGGTATTCCGAGGCAAACAATTCTCGAAAATTATAAGGAATCCTAGAACTGTTTTTAAGTAATGTCAGAGTTATAAAAGTCGCTAAAAAGGGTAAGGCGGAGAAAAATAAACCGAAAGGTGCGGGGGCGCTTGTCGAAATCGGCCGTGTCTGGCCGGTCGGATTTTTGGATTTTCTGTCGGTGAAAAATCCGCTTTGCGAGATTGGTACAGGCGCCGGAGCGGTGGCGAGTAACACGATGATTTTATATCCGGCGTAACCGCCCAATACTTCCAGCAGCCAATCGGTTATATCGGTGCTTTTTTGCGGTATAAAGGCTTGACCGAATTCGATCATGAATGCGATCAAGCCTATTAAGGCTAAAATTAATGCCGGAATCTTATCGGTTTTTTTATTGAGCGGATATAGTGCGGCAAGCGCGCCTAGCGGGAAGAAAAATAAGGTTTTATGGAATACCTCGGTAATAGCTCGATATTCCGTTCCGTAATAATAAGAATAAAACGGTAGCTTGAAGAAACTTGCCGTCCAGTTTGTCAAGCCGAGTGTCGAATCGAAATGATAGGGATACCAAAATACTGCCGCTATGATAAAAGACCACGCGATAAAAGCGCCTATCAGTAGCGGTTTTAACAGTGTAATTCGGCCAGGCAAGCTTTGCCCGGATTGTGAAACGAGTTGCAAGCCGATGCCGCTTCCCATCAAAGCGGTAACAATATCGGTAGTATCGGTGGTTCGGCTATAGACAAATAATTGCAAAAATTCGATTACAGTCGCGGCAACCAGCGTTTTAATCAATAGTTGCGAACGGGTGAAATTTCCGTTCCGGCTCCACAACCACGGTACCGGGCACCACAACAGTATATCGGCGACTGTTTGATAAATGTTTTGAATGACGTCGGATTGTAAATGGGTGAAAGGAATCAGTACGATTCGGCCTTCTTGCCATTTATGAAAAAATTCCACCGGGCTGAGCGTCAAATCCAGCGGAATTACGCTGTAAAACAACAATCCGCCGATATAAAGCTTTAAATAAATCAGTGGATCCGATTTGTTTAAATAATATTTTTTAAGCCATTCAAAAAAACTATTTCCGCTGAAAAGCCAAGCAAATAAGCCGATAAATCCACCTAGGGTCTCGGCGATAATGTCGTTTAGAGAAACCGTCCTAGGAGGGAAAAACAATTGGCAAAATTCTATCGAAAATGTCAGCAGAATACAGGCAAATAAAACCAATGTATTGCCGATACCTCTTAATAGTTTGTTTTGCGTGGCCAGCGAAAGTCTGCCGCACCATAAATAGGCGAGCGGAATGAATAATAATATATTGGCAACCCAGTCCGCTCTGGAGGCTATGCCTAGATTGAGATAACGGATATTTTGAAACTTGGACCATGCTTCCGCAAGAGGAAACGGTCTGTAGTCCAATGGCACCAAGCTGCCGTAGACAACAAATATCGTATATAAAACGCATACTATAGATAATTGTTTTTTCACTGACTCATTTCCGCTACGGCAAAATATCAGCTGTATTGTAGAGTAAGATTGGCGATAAACGAGTCGAGTTGTTCGTGCGGTAAGTGATTGATCCCCGCCGCCGCCTTGCGTCCGCCGCCGGTAGGAAATTTGGCGCATAACTCGTCGGCGCCGGCTTTTTTGTGTAACGGAGCCCTAACACTTACTGTATAGCCGCCTTGCCGATTGTGGCTGAGCACGGCGTGCGCTCTGTCCGGATAGCGGTTGGCTAAGTCATTGCTCCACACTCCGCTTACCCGGCGGCTCCACCGCTCGTCCGGCAGAATAAACAACGCGGCGTTAGCCGATTCGTATTCCGGGGCAACTTGCCAAGCCAAGGCCAGATCGTTCGCATAGCCTTCACTCAAGCGGCGAAATAGTTCGTCGTGCTCGGCGATGAAATCGAGCGGAGACCGGTAGGGTCGCATCAGTTCGAAAAGCTCTTCCGGCGGAAAATGCAAATCCGCGACGCTCTCCCCGTAAGCGTTGTAATTGATGCAGATTCCCAATTGTTTGAGAGTTTCGCTGGCTGTTTGCTCGAGTCCGATCCGGTTGGCCAGGGCTTGCGCGCTGCTTGCCAAATTGTCGCCGAATGCCGCGGTCACCGCCCATGCCGAGAATTGGTGCTCTAAATGCCGATCGACCAGCAGGCTGGTGCAAACATTGGGATCCGTGTTGATTAGCGGTTGTAGCCCAGGGTGTTTGGGTATGTCTGCGCCGGGATTGTGGTGGTCGACGTAAAACACCTCGACTTGCCGGTCGAGTAACTTCGTTAAAGGCTCGCGGTTCTTTTCCAAGGCGATATCCAGCACGGTTACTTGCTTGGCGGTTTCCGGGTCTACCTGTTTTAGCAGACTGATATCGCGCTTGACGCCGGTAATCAATTTGGCTGCGCGCGGTTCGGCCAAGCGCAGCTGGATCAGCGCGCAAATTCCGTCGGCATCGCCGTTAAATACATCGAAATTCATGGGGCGGCCTTTGCCAGCGTTGCGGAATCAAGGACGCCGCGTTCAGCCAACAGTTTTAGCACTTGGTCTACGCATTGCTCGAGATTTTGGGCGCCGGTATCTACGGTTAACTCCGGTTTTTCCGGCGCTTCGTACGGAGAGGAAATACCGGTAAAGTGCTGAATCTCGCCCTGTCGGGCCTTTTTATACAAGCCTTTTACGTCGCGCTGTTCGCAGATAGTCAGATCGCAACTGCAGTAAATTTCGATAAAGTCGCCGTGAGGTACCAGTTTGCGGGCCAGCGCCCGTTCGGCTCTGAACGGGGAGATAAAGGCGGTTAAGGTAATTGTGCCGGCTTCCAGCATCAGTTTGGCGACTTCGGCGATGCGGCGAATATTTTCTTGTCGGTCCGCTTCGGTGAAGCCCAAATCGCCGCACAGACCGTGCCTGACGTTGTCGCCGTCGAGTACGAACGTTCTACAGCCGAGTTGGTGCAAGCGTTCTTCGACCGCATGCGCCAGCGTCGATTTTCCGGCCCCGGATAAGCCGGTAAACCATAGAATGACCGATTTGTGGCCGTTTTGCGCTTCGCGTCTCAGACGGGTAACGGTGGCGTGATGCCAAACGGTGTTGCTGCTTTTAGGTTCCATAGTATCTGGCGTTTGATGGTAAAGGGAGGGGACAGTTAGCGGCCGTAATCCAGTTGTTCGATATCTTTCAAAATGCCGTTTTCGAAGCGTAGGTACTCCCGAAAACGCCTAGGGCCGAAATTGTAGATCCACTCTTCGATTTCGACTTCTTCGAATTGCTCCAGCTGCAGTGCGCCGTAGGGATGGCGCAAGCGGCTGCCGCGTATGCCGCTACGTCTGTCTACAGTCGCCGGTTCGCCGCATTTGTCCAGCACGTCCAGTTTGTGATCGCCTATTCGCACCAATTCGTGACCGCAACGAAACGCATGGGCGTTGTTAGACAAGGCAAGGCCGCAAAGGCTTAAAACCAGAGTTGGCAAGATCTTCAAGGTTGGACCGGAAAGGTTTGACTGTAACTTTGCCCCTTGGCGCAGACTGCCCGGTCTATAGGGGATTCGCAGGATATATCGGTAAATTCGGCTTTTAATTCGCCGGGTTTGTCCGGTACGAAATAAAAGCGGAAATTGGGGTCGGCGCTGATGGCGATATCGATTTTAGCTTGCAAAACCGGTTTGTCGTTGAAGGTGACTTTCAACCGATCGACGAAATGCGACTTTCTAACGAAACGAGTCATTTGATCCATCTGCATGCCGGTGATGTTGGGATGGCTGATCATCAACTGCGCTAATGCCGCCTGACCGGATGGGACGCCTTCGTCCAAACGAAACTTCATTTTACCCAAACGCTTCATCGCTTCGTCCAGATCGGCGCCAATCGGTGCGGAACATCCGCCGCTGGCTTTCACGTATTTTTTGGCCATGCTCAGTTTGCCGTCGTTGGTTTCGGCAATCGCCCGAATATTGCTGTAGGTATTGACCCTTACCCGCATGGCGAGGTCAGCCTTGCCGCTTTCAGGAAAGAAGTCGAATTCGCCTACGAAGGGAAAGGGGTTGTTATCCACCAAAACCCATACCTTTTTTATGTAGCGGGCCGGCGTTTGCGCAATCTTACTGACAATTTTTACCGGAACGATCGCCGGGTCTTCGGCGCGGTACGGCGCTTCCAGTTCGATAATCGGGTTGGACTCTTCTATAGCCTTGCCGGCGAAATACTGGTTTTTCAGCAAATTGTCCCAGTTGCGCTCGTCGCCTTCGGCAAAGGCGATGACTGGCATCAATAAACACAAGCCGATTACCTTATACAATTTGCTCATTGTCGCTCTCTATGTTCAATGGTTTTCAGTCTTCCCATTCTAATTCCGCAAATGCGAGTGTGACATTTTTTCTATGGAATTGTTCGAACAGTTGCCACTGGCTTTGCTGCGACCAAGCGGCGTGTTCCATGGCATATTCCAGGGTTTTACCGTGCTTGATCATACCCCTGACTTCGTCGGCCAGTTGGCTTAAATAGGCCCGCTCGGCTTGCAGCGCTTGCGGCCAATCGCGAACCAAGCGGCCGTGTCCCGGTATTACCAATCGATAGCGTTGTTTTTCCAGTTGTTGCAGTTGCGTCAACCAACCGGTGATGCTGCCGTCGATGACCGGAACGTGTTCCAAGAATAGTAAATCGGCTGCCCACAAGGTATCGGTTTTGGCGTCGTAAATGCTTAAATCGTTATCGGTATGGGCGGTCGGATGAGCGGTCAGCAGCAATTCCCGATTGCCTAGGTCAATGCGCATGCGGTCTTGGACTTCGATGTCCGGGGCGACGATGTTTTTGGCGCTTACCCGAATATCCAACATGTCGTCGGCTTTACTCAGATAGTGCGGGGCACGGGTAGCCATGGCGCGGGCCAGCTTGGCGTGACCGACGAACCGAACTCCCGCTTGTTTGAACGCGAGATTGCCGTAGATGTGGTCGGGATGCACGTGGGTATTGATGACGTAGCAGATAGGCGTGCTGGTGACGCGGGTGATGGCGTTGCGCAGTGCCAAGCCTTGTTGCGGACTTCCGCCGCTGTCGATCACGGCGACGCAACGGTCGCCGACGATGAAGCCGATATTGGCGATTTCGCCGTGATTTTCGCGGTCGGGCCAATGATGCTCGGCAAGGTGGACATATACGCCCGGCGCGGCTTCGGTTATTTTTAAGGCCGGCAAGGCGTAGGCGTCCGCAGCCAGCATCAAGCCAATACAAAAAGACAATAAGCGCATGTTGAGTTGTTAAGCGGCGATCAATTTATAAAATTCGGATTCGGAGACGATGTCGCGGTTGTTTTCCACTCTGTCCAGATACACCAAACCCAGCAAATGATCGTATTCGTGTTGAAACACCCTAGCCGGAAAATCCTGCAACAGTAGTTGCTTTGCCGTGCCGGCGGCATCTTGGTAATAGACTCTGAGTGCGCGGAATCTGGGTACTAGCGCGCGGATGCCGGGCACGCTCAGGCAGCCTTCCCAGTCTTTGCCTATGGTGCGATCCACGATTTCGTAATACGGATTGATCATAACGACCGGCGGCATTTCCGGGGCATGGGGATAACGCGCGGTAGGGCGGGAAGCGACGATGACGATTTGTTTACCTATGCCAAGCTGTGGAGCCGCGATGCCCACGCCATTGTTTTCCAGCATTCGCTCGTGCAACGTTTGCAATAACTGCTGGAACTCCGGGCTTTTAAAATCGTCAACGGGGCTGGCGTGTTGACGCAATGCAGCGGCCCCGAGTTGCAGAATTTCCGGTTTGCTAAGCATAGGTTCCCAGATTGGCTACTAGAAAGATGCGTTCAGTATACTGTGGTTTATTAGAATTGGCTCACCTTTACATCATTGGGCTTTTTTGTGATAGTAGCCGCGCGTTTATAACGCCCGCGTTGACATGCCGGGGAATTAATCGATCAACCATCAGGAGTTACTATGAAAAAAATCCAAAAAACACCGTTCGCTCTGGCTATCGGCGCTTCGCTTCTGCCGTTTGCGGCTAACGCGGCTCAACCCGACGCCAATCCTTTTGCATTGTCGGATTTAACCTCCGGTTACATGCTGAGCGCGGAAGCGGAAAAAGATGCGTCTTCCAAGATGAAAGACGGCGCTTGCGGCGAAGGCAAATGCGGTGGGGCGATGATGCAAAAATCCACCGACGCCAAAGCGATGGAAGGCAAATGTGCCGGCAATAAACCGGCTCCGGCTCCATCCGCTGATAAATCGACCAAAAGCGACGAGAAAAAATAATTTATCCGCGCTATTTTCCGATAGCCGATGTTCGATCCAAGTCGTATCGATTCGAACATCGGTCAAAGTCGTTGCATCTTTTCCCCTCTTTTTAATCCCTCCTCAAGCTTGTGCTCTGCTGTTTGAGCGCGGCGCTTTTTAAATTCGCAGCCAATCTTGCCGGCTGACCGGCTTTGTAGTCCGAGCAAATCAACCGGCTATGCCGGTTTATATGCACCCTCAAGCGGCTTTGTCCGGGCTTTGCGCCCGCATGGCATAACGGATTCGCGTTTGGCACGTATTCCGCTAATAACCCGATCGGATGACATCGGTGGAACCGTCTCCGCCGGTTCCGGACAACTTGCATTTGTTCGACGCCACCGCTCAGTTTGTGTAGGCCGCGACAAAGGAGGCTCAATGCGAAAAAAAATTTTGGAATGCATAAAAACAGTGCCGCTTTTCGGTTTGGCGTATGTGCCGATAGCCCAAGCACTGACCGACGATATGGGCGGGACCTGGTCCTCTTTAACCTTGTCCGGCAGTTTGCATGCCGTGTCGGCTAACTTGGCGGATGTCCGTTGGCTACTGATGGAACAAGCGAGGACCCGGGACGATAACCCGGAGGGTATGCGCTTGGCGGAAAATTTAGCGTTTGCGCAGATAGGTTATGGGTTAAATCAACACGCCAGTGTTTGGCTGGGCTATGTGCACGATTGGGGGCATCCGCTGGGTAAAGCGTCTTATCAGGAAAGCCGGCCCTATCAAGATTTTTTATGGAATTCCTCTGCCGATGCTTGGCGTTTTACCAGTCGAACTCGATTGGAAGAACGGGTGCGGCAGGACTGCGGCGAGTTGGGTATCCGGCTTCGGCAGCTGGTGCAAGTCAGTTATCCCTTGGCCTGGATAGACGATAAACTCAGCGTTTATGCGGGTGACGAAACCCTTTGGTATCTGAACGGCAACGATTACGGCAGAAGCGGTTTTAGCGAAAACCGAGCGTTGGGCGGGGTGAGCTATCAATTCGACAAGGCGCTGGGTGCGGACCTCGGTTATCTGGGGCAATATGTCTATAGTTTGCCCGGCCTCGACAACGTCTTTACCCACAATGTCCAATTCAACCTGCGCTACCAATTTTAGCGTTAACCAGGCTTGTTAAAAGCGTATGCCGCCGGCGGTAAGGCGCTCGACGCAGCGTCCATCCAAATCAAAATGACAAGAAGGCATAGCCGCCAACCGAGAGCAGGCCGACCGCGATGATTTTAGCTTTGTCCAGCGCCGATTGTTCGCTCCACGCGTAAGCCAGGCTGGATTTTTTTCGGGTAAGGTAACAGCCGAGCCGGTAGAACGCGTCGGCCAGTTTACCGGGAAGCGTGCGCCAGATTAAATAGCCTAGTGTCAGTCCGGCAAGTAAGGTGAGATAAAACAGCAGCATCTCGGTTTGCCGGCTGTCGGTGGCCAGCGTCCGTTCGATGGCTTTATATAAATGGAATTGGCTGGATTCGTAAGTTGCGAGGGCTAAGTCGATCAGGCTTTCTATCGCGATTTCCGCAACCGAATAGAGATAGTCGGCGGTATCGATAGGAAAAAGCAGCACGATCAACAGGCAAGCACTCAACAGGCTGCGGCGCAACCATTGAAATCTTTGGTGGCGGCGGACGTAACGCAGCAACACCTCGCGGTCGCCGGTAGCCAGGTTGACGAATTGTGCCCCGACCGTATAAGGATAACGGTCGAGTTCGAACGGGTTGCTCGGTTTGCAATAAATCACCCGGCAGCAGGTGACGATGCTGGTCTGCGTACTCAATAGAAAAATCCGCACCCGCAACATGTCGCCGGGGTACAAGGGTTGCTCGCAGGTAAACGCGACGCCGTTGCTACTGATATTGACGCGCAGAGTGTCGTTTTCCTTGGCTTTGGAATTAGGCAAAACAGGGATTGGCGGGTATGCGCTTACCGCTGGCGGGAGCTGTTCCGGCTCTTGTTCCAGCTTGCTGAAAATCAAATGGGCTTGATCATAAACCCGGTAAGCAAGCCGGCGATTAATCGTTTTGACAGGTTCTTTGCTCATGGCAATCGCGTCCGAAATTAACAGTAGCCTCAACAGTGTAAGCGGCATGCTCACCGGATGGTCGTTTACCGAGCGTTAGGCTGTCGGGTTGTTACGGATAAAAGCTTCGATCATGCCGGCAAATTATAGGCTTTAAAATCCGAAAGCCGAGCGGCTCAGGCGTCGCTCGACGATTCCAGCATCTCCTTGGCGTGAGCCAAGGTGTTTTCGGTAATGGTGACTCCACCCAGCATGCGGGCAATTTCCTCTACCCGTTCTTGTTCGTTCAAACGTTTTACCGTCGAGGCAGTGACTTCCGCCCGTTGATTTTTGGCGACGAATAAATGTTGATGGGCTTGGGCGGCGACTTGCGGCAAATGGGTGACGCACAACACTTGCCGGTTGGCGCTTAGCCGGCGCAACTTTTGGCCGACGATTTCGGCGATGCCGCCGCCGATGCCGCTGTCGACTTCGTCGAAAATCATGGTCGGGGTGGTTTTATCGCTGCTGGTGGTGACCTGAATCGCCAAACTGATGCGCGACAATTCGCCGCCTGAGGCGACTTTTGCCAGGGGTTTGGCCGGCAAACCGGGGTTGGTGCTCACCAAAAACTCTATCGTGTCCCAACCGTTCAGTTGCGGTTCGCGATTTTGCAAGGGACGTAATTCGACTATGAACTCGCCGTGCGGCATTCCGAGTTCTTTGATAGTGGCGGAAATGCGTTGCTGCAGTTCGGCGCCGGCCCGCGCCCGACTAGCCGAGAGTTGTTGCGCCAATTGGGTATATTGCGCTTGCAAGCGGCTGCAGTCTTGCTGCAAGGCTTCGATGCGCTCGCTGCTGTGGCTGATGCCGTCGAGTTCCGCGGCCAACTCGTCGGCCAATTGCGGTAATGTTTCCGGTTGGACTTTATGCTTGCGGCTTAAACTCTGGATGACGCCCAGCTGTTGTTCCAGCCAACCCAAGTGTTGCGGGTCCGCTTCTTGGTTGTCTAAAAAACGCCGCAGTTGTTGGCTGGCTTCCTGAATTTGGATGTCCGCTTCGGTCAGCAATTCGACCAGCGGCTGCAACTCGCCGGCGTACCGGCTTAAATCGCTCAACGCATGAAGCACATGCGCCAGCATATCGGCCACGGATTGCTGATCGTTGTCGTACAAGATTTGCAATTGTTGCTGGCCCTCGCTCAGGATTTTGCCCAAATTAGCCAGTTTGCGGTGTTGCTCGGTCAACGCGGCATAGTCGAATTGTTGCAGATCTAATTGGCGCAATTCGTCCAATTGATAGCGCAACAGTTCTTCGCGCTCGGCTTGGTTGCTGCCGGTTTTAAGTAACTGCTGCAGGGTTTTGTGCGCGTTTTTCCAGGCGGTTTGACAATCGTTGAGCGCGTGTAAAAGCGCTTGATGGTCGGCGAAATCGTCCAGCAAGCGCCGTTGGGCTTCGCTGTCCAGCAGGGTCAGATGGGCGTGTTGGCCGTGAATCTCCACTAACAGCCGGGCCAGAGCCTGCAAGGTGTGTAAATTGACCGGCCGATTGTTGATATAGGCTTTGGAGCGGCCATCTTCGCCGACCGTCCGGCGGATTAAGCACTGGCCGTCGTCGTCCAGCTCGTGTTCCGCCAGCCATTGACCGGCCAACGGCGCATCGCTCAGGTCGAATTCGATGTTGATTTCCGCGCGCTTGCAATGGGGGCGCACATAGCCGGAATCGGCGCGGTCGCCCAAAGCCAGTCCCAAGGCCGTCAACAAGATGGATTTTCCGGCGCCGGTTTCCCCGGTCAATACCGACATGCCGGGGTCCAAATCCAGATCCAGTTGATCGACGACGGCTAAATCGATGATGTTCAGATTTAAAAGCATGACTTAAGCGGGGTTGCCGCCGCTCCAATTCAATTTGCTGCGCAAGATGTGGAAATAGTCGTGGTCTTTGGGATGCAAAATAGTAATGGTTTTTTCGGCCTTTTCGATCAGAATTCTGTCGCCTATCGATACGTCCGGAATTTCCAAATGGTCGCAGGTGACCAAGGCGTTGATTTGCCGGGTTTGGTTGAAGCGAATTTCGATCACGGCGTCGTCGGCGATGACTATAGGCCGGTTGGACAAGGTATGCGGATTCAAGGGGACCAATACCAAGGCGTTCAAGGCGGGATGCAATATCGGACCGCCGGCGGACAGCGAATAAGCGGTGGAGCCGGTTGGCGTCGCCACGATCAAGCCGTCCGAGCGCTGAGTATTCAGGTAAACGCCGTCGATGCTGGTGACGATTTCTATCATGCTCGGCGTGACCCAGCGGTGAACCACAACCTCGTTCACCGCGGTTTGCCTATGGATCACCTGGCCGTCGCGGATGATGGAGGCTTGCAACAAGCAGCGGCGTTCGGTCAAGAATCGCCCGGATAAAATTTGTTCCAGGCGGTTGCCCGATTGGTCGGGGGAAATATCGGCCAAAAACCCCAAACGCCCCAAATTCACGCCGATGAGAGGGATTTCAAAATCCGCCGCGGCACGGGCTGCCGCCAAAAAAGTGCCGTCGCCGCCGACCGCGATGATCAAATCGCAATGTTGGGGCAACCGCTCCATGTGGAGGCCGCTGATGCCGGCTTCGGACAACAAGTCGGCGCTGTGATTGTCCATGACGACTTCATGCCCCCGTTCATGCAAAAAACGGAACAAATCGGCTAATGCGGAAGAAATGCCCGGATCGCCGAATTTGCCGATGATGCCGATACGGGGGAAGGTTAGGGACATGTCGTGTCAGAGCGGGTGCGTCGGTTGAAAGTGCGCCGGATTATACAAATAAAACCGTAGCTGGCTAAGGGCAATATCGAAAGACTGGGTGGGCAATAGCAAGCGGGGGCGCGCCAAACACCGAGTGGTTACATCAAAGTCACGTAGCGGCGCCGCTCCTACCAACTACCTTTCATTTGCCGGGCCTTCATGCGCGTTAGGTAAAAATCCGCCGAAGAAGTTGATCGGTAAGCGAGGCCGGCTGAAGGCGGAGCAGGCTGCTGCTCTAAACTGGATTTCTGCGCGCCGGTGCGGGTAGAATGCCGCGCTTTGAAAGCAAATTAGTTAACATTTTGTCGAATTGACGATTGCGGTGATGAAAGAAGTGTGGCGCGGTTTGACCGGTAACCGGATTGCGGGGCAGCGTTCCAGCGGACGCAGCGTTGCTTACCGTGCTGCGATTTTGTTGTTGGCGGCGGTACTGCTCGCCGGTCGGTTGATGTCGTTGGACGGCGTAGGTCTCAGTAGCGGTTTCTCGCATCCTTTAACCGGCTGGGACCACGTGCTGACCATGTTGGCGGTCGGCGTCTGGGCCGCTCAGTTGCGCGGTCACGCCGTTTGGATGCTGCCCATGACCTTTGTCGGCGTGATGAGTTTGGGCGGTTTTGCCGGAGCGGCGGGTTTTGCGTTGCCCAATGTGGAAAATATCGTGTTGTTGTCCTGCGCCGCTTTCAGCATGTTGATCGTGCGCAATGTACGGTTCAGCAACCGGACGAGTGCGGTTATCGTGGCGTTTTTCGCGTTTTTTCACGGTTTTGCCCACGGCCAGGAGATTTCGGCTTCTGCCGGTTTAATTTCTTACACGGCAGGCTTCATGTTGGCGACCTTGTTGCTGCATGGAGCCGGAATGTTGGTGGCGAAGTTGCTGGTATTGGCTGTTGGTTGCTTGGTGACGGTTTTGTTTTCAGGGCCCGCCTTAGCTAAAATCGCGCAGACTCAGTTTCCCGAGCGAACGGCGCAGGTTTCGCCGGCCGTTCGCGTGGATCAAAACGTCGACTATTTTGCCTTGTTTGCGCAGGTCCGGGGTTTTCCGGCTATGGCCGATGCAGGATTTTCAGCTCCCGGGTTTCAGCGAGCAAGTTCCCATTTCGAGATTCCCGAAACGTTGCAGGCCGAGACGCCGCAAGGCAAAGCCGCAGCGGGAACGGCGGCGGCGTCCGATCATCCGGCCCGGTTTCAAGCCGAGCGCGGGGGGAGCGAGGCGGTCTATTGCCAATTAACCGCCTTGAATGCAAGGATCGACTCGGCCGATACCCCGGGCATCGAATTCAAGCGTTATTACCCCACTATCAACGCGACGCCAGGAAAAAGCGCGCGTAGCGATGCGGTTGGTCAAACCTCTCCGCCGCTACTATCCCTTGCCAATCCCATATGTCCTCCCGTTGTTACCCCGCCGCTTCCTTTTTTTGTCGAAGACAGTGTCGTTCAAACGCCTGCAGTCTTCGGTTGTTCTCCGTGTACTTCAGTCGCTAGCAACGCCGCTGCGCCGCTGCAGTTAGTTCGTAGCGATCGCGACGCCGACTTTTCCTTATCTGCCGCCGGCTGTGCATCCGCCGATTTCGACGCTTCATCCCTAGTTTTTGCGGGTCCGGCTGCCGGTGCCAATGGCGCTAATCGCATGGCACTCGCTTACGCCTATCGTCAATTCGCCTCGTCCGGCTGAAACGGCGGCCATTTTTTATCACAGCATTTTTCTCAATCGGATCGAAGATCAAACCATGAGGGCATCATGAGCAAAATTTATACACATTCCGCTTTCAAATTGACGCCGTTAGCGCTCGGCTTAGGCCTTGCACTCGGCGCGTTTTCCGGGGTGGCCGGCGCGCACAACGTAGAAGAGTTGGACACCGTCGAGGTCGAAGAGGGGCGCGGCAAGGATTTGATCGGCATCGCCGAAACCGCCTCGCAAGGCGAAGTCAGTCAAAAACAATTCGAGTACCGGCCGTTGTCGCGCAATGGCGAATTGATAGAAGTAGTGCCGGGGGCGGTGGCGACCCAGCATAGCGGGTCCGGCAAGGCCAATCAGTATTTTTTGCGCGGGTACAATCTGGATCACGGTACCGATTTCACCACCTATGTCGACGGTATTCCGATGAACATGACCACTCATGCGCACGGCCAAGGCTATATGGATTTGAACAGCATCATTCCGGAACTGGTCAGCAAGGTGGAATACGGTAAAGGCCCGTATTATGCCGAGGTGGGCGATTTCTCCGCGGCCGGTTACGCCAAGATGTTTACCATGAACAAGTTGGAGCAAGGCTTGTTGAAATTCACCGCCGGCGAGTTCGACTATTACCGCACCTTGGCGGCGCATTCATCCAAGGTTGGCGACGGCGATTTGTTATATGCCGGCGAATTCAATTTATATAACGGTGTCTGGCAGGTGCCGGAAGATTCGCAAAAATTCAACGGCATGTTGAAATACACCTTGGATCAGCACGATTGGGGCTTGTCGATTAACGGTAAGGCCTACAGCAATAGTTGGACCGCGACCAACCAGATTCCGCAATCGGCAATCGATAGCGGAGCGTTGGGTTTGTACGGTTCTATGGATCCGAGCGACGGCGGCAAGAGCAACCGCTACAGCTTGTCGGCGAATTTTTGGCAATTCGGCGACAATTGGAAAAACGACGCCAACTTGTACACGCTGTATACCGATCTGGATTTATATTCCAACTTCAGCGGCTTTACCAGCGGTCCGCAAGGCGATCAGATTCTGCAAACCGAGCGGCGGGTGCAAACCGGCGGCAATATCGAGCATACCCGCTACAACAAATTACTGGGCTTCGAGATGGATAACAGCGTCGGCCTGCAATTTCGGCACGACGAAATCATGGGCTTGGGTTTGTACCATACCAGCCAACGGCAAATCCTCGATACCGTCAGCTTGAGCGATGTCGGGGTAACGACTATCGGTACCTATTTTAAAAATCATACCCATTGGCACGAAAAAGTGCGCACCATTGCCGGCTTACGCGGCGATTTCATCAACAACGATGTGAATGTGCGCGATACCGGCAGCGGCTTGGTCAGCGTCAATTCCGCCAATTCCGGCAGCCGCGGCAAGGTAATGGTCAGCCCCAAGCTTAGCTTGGTGTTAGGTCCCTGGTACGATACCGAGTACTTCTTCAATATCGGTTACGGCTATCATTCCAACGATGCCCGCGGCACCACCATCCGGTTCGAGCCGACTACCGGGGCCGCCCTGGGGAGCGAGCAGGCCCGGATTACCCCGGCGGCCTGGTCGCGCGGCGGCGAATTCGGCATACGCACCAATTACGTGCCTGGCTTGAATAGCACCTTCGCGTTATGGTGGTTGGAGTCCAGCCAGGAATTGGTGTTCGTCGGCGACGAAGGTACCACCGACGTCAACCGCAAATCCCACCGCTACGGCGTTGAACTGACCAACTATTACCAGCCTACCGATTGGTTGACCCTGGACGCCGATTACGCCTTGACTACCGCCCGTTATGCCGACGACGGCTCGTCCGTACCCAATTCGGTCGGTAGGGTGATCAGTACCGGGGTAACGGTGACGGCGCCTAACGGTTTGTTCGGGACCTTGCGTTTTCGTCATTTCGGCCACGTGCCGTTGGACGAAGCCGGCCAGTATTGGGCCGGCGATACCAATATCGTCAATTTGGGTGCCGGCTATAAGCAAAAACGCTACAAATTGGAATTGGACGTATTCAACTTGCTGGGTTCGGAAAGCAGCGACATCGCCTATGCCTACGATTACCAGTATCCCAACGCTGCGGGACCGCAATCCGGCATCTTGCGCCACCCGGTGGAACCGCGCATGGTCAGAGGTACGGTGACCATTAACTTTTAAACCGCATATCGGTTTTAGGACTTCAGCCAAGGTTATGTCGGTGGGCCGGCGTTTACGATCCGGTTCATCGCAGCTAGGACGGTATTTAAGGGGTTGGGTTAATTCTATGGTGCGAATTCGGGGGATGGGTTGCAGGGTGCTCCAGCTTATCTCGGAGCTGTGATGGCCTGAAACGAAAGAAGAGGTAGGAGCGACGCGAGTCGCGATTCGACGCCGCAATTCGTGACTCGCATCGCTATCCGGAATGGCTGAATAGTTACCTACTTGTATAGAGTGGATTGCATGCCATGACTATTTGCACCATGGATGTGCGGTTTTAGCCCGAAATGATTCAATCGTGTGCGAAAGCCCACTGTTGTAGCGAAATTTACACAGTTCCGGATGGAGCGTTTTTAGTCCTATTCATGGCGTTGTTATATAAATAATTGATTATTATCATTTTATTTTTTTGAAAATAATTGGCTGTTTTGAGTTGGCATCTCCTTTGCTAAGTAAAGGTCATAGCCCCAATGGTGGGGGCGACACCTGCTCGTAGTCGAGCAAACCGGACAAAGGCGTCTGTCGTGTGTGAGAAATCTCATATCGCGGCGACGCCTTTTTTATTTTCCGCTTCTTCGCATAGGACCACCCTCAATGATTACCAACAAAACGTTTGCTCCGAAGAAACTCTTGCTGGCGATGTCCGCAGCCTTGTCTGCGCTGACTTTTTCTACCAATCTGCTAGCTGCCGGCAGTTTGGAAAAAGAAGACTTGAAATTCGGTTTTATCAAGTTGACCGACATGGCGCCGTTAGCGGTAGCCGCTGAAAAAGGTTTTTTCGAACAGGAAGGTTTGTTTGTGCAATTAGAAGCTCAGGCGAACTGGAAAGTGTTGTTGGACCGCGTGATTAACGGCGAGCTGGACGGCGCGCATATGTTGGCAGGTCAGCCCTTGGGCGCGGCAATTGGTTTCGGCACCAAATCGGACGTCATCACCGCGTTCAGCATGGATTTAAACGGTAATGCCGTGACCGTTTCCAACGATATTTGGAATCAGATGAAAGCCCACATCCCTATGGAAGGCGGCAAACCTAAACACCCGATTAAAGCCGATTCGTTGAAACCCGTCGTCGAAAAATTCAAATCCGAAGGCAAGGCCTTCAATATGGGCATGGTGTTCCCGGTTTCCACCCACAACTACGAATTGCGCTATTGGTTGGCGGCCGGCGGTATCAAACCCGGTTTTTACGCACCGCCGCAAGAAACCGTCGGCCAAATCAGCGCTGACGCGTTGTTGTCCGTGACTCCGCCGCCGCAAATGCCGGCAACCCTGGAAGCCGGAACCATCTACGGCTATTGCGTCGGCGAGCCTTGGAACCAACAAGCCGTTTTCAAAGGCATAGGCGTGCCGGTGGTCACCGACTACGAAATCTGGAAAGACAACCCGGAGAAAGTGTTCGGCGTGACCCAAGCTTGGGCGGATAAATATCCCAACACCCATAAAGCGGTGTTGAAGGCCTTGATCCGGGCGGCCATGTGGCTGGATGCCGAAAACAACAAAAATCGGATGGAAGCGGTCGAAATGTTGGCGCAACCGCAATACGTCGGTGCCGATGCCGAGGTGTTGGCCAACAGCATGACCGGTACCTTCGAATACGAAAAAGGCGACAAACGCCCGATGCCGGATTTCAATACGTTCTTTAGAAATAATGCGACCTATCCGTACTACAGCGATGCGATTTGGTACTTGACCCAAATGCGCCGTTGGGGACAAATCAACGAATTCAAACCCGACAATTGGTACATGGAAACCGCGAAAAAAGTCTATCGCCCGGACCTCTATATGGCGGCGGCTAAAGAACTGATCGCCGAAGGCAAAGCCAAAGCCGGCGATTTTCCGGCGGATTCCGAAACCGGCATCAAACCCCCGCAAAAAGAATTCATCGACGGCATCGTTTACGACGCCACCAAACCGAACGATTACCTGGCTAAATTCGCTATCGGCTTGAAAGGTAAACAAAAAGTAGTAGACGGCAAAGTCGTCGAATAACCAACTCTGGTGGGTGCTCGCGACAGGATGTCGGTTGGTGCAGGGATGCACTTTTTTCCCGCCTCGACATGTTTTTGGGTAAATCACTATGACTAACAAACTGATCAAATTCCTGACCATAACCGGCCTGACCTGGTTTGTGCCTTTGGTTAAAATCGCGGCCGGCGAAAACCCTGCGCAACAAATTCGGCAATTGTGGCTGATTATGGGGGTACCGCTGATCGCGTTCATGCTGTTTTTAGGCATGTGGAGCGTGTCGGCCGCCAAAGTCAACACCAGTTTAGGTACGATACCGGGACCGGTTGCCGTTTGGCACGAAGCCGGCGGACTGGTCGACGAGCATTATGTGGAAAAAGCCAAGGAAGAGGCTTTCTATCAACGCCAACAGGAACGCAATCAAGCCAAGCTGGCCGAGGATCCGAACGCCGAAGTCAAAATTCGCCCGTACACCGGCAAACCGACTTATTTGGACCAAATCGGCACCAGCTTGGAGACGGTATTTGCCGGGTTTCTGATTGCCAGTCTGATTGCGGTTCCGCTCGGCATTTTGTGCGGCATGAGCCCTGTCATCAATACCGCCATCAATCCCTTGATTCAGATTTTCAAACCGGTATCGCCGCTGGCCTGGTTGCCGATAGTCACTTTGGTTGTTAGTGCGGTTTACGTGACGACCGACGATTCCTGGTTCGCCAAATCGTTTGTGACCTCGGCCATTACCGTCACGTTATGTTCGTTGTGGCCGACCTTGATCAACACTGCGGTCGGCGTTTCTTCTATCGACCGCGATTTGGTCAATGTCGGCAAGGTCTTACGTCTGGATTGGCCGACCCAGATCAAGCGGATTATTTTACCGTCGGCCCTGCCTTATATATTCACCGGCATGCGCTTGTCATTGGGGGTGGGTTGGATGGTGTTGATCGCCGCGGAGATGCTGGCGCAAAACCCCGGCTTAGGCAAATTCGTATGGGACGAATTTCAAAACGGCAGTTCCAGCTCGCTAGGACGCATCATGGTGGCGGTGTTCACCATAGGCATCATCGGCTTCGTCCTGGACCGCATCATGCACTCTCTGCAAGCCGTATTCTCGTTCAGCAAAATCTGAGGGACGCGCCATGACAGCAGCACCGGCAAAAGTAATCAATCTAGCTATGCATAAACAAGAATCGACCGTGAAACCGGCCCGGGACCTGCGCCCCTCGCTGATGCAATTGAACAATGTCTGTAAATCCTACGGCGAGGGAAAAGAGCGGGCGTCCGTGTTAAAAGACATCAATTTGGACATCAAGGAAGGTGAGTTCATTGCCATCGTCGGCTTTTCCGGTAGTGGAAAAACCACCTTGGTATCGTTAATCGCCGGACTGATAGCAGCCGATCGCGGCGAAGTCTTGAAAAACGCTAAGCCGATCAGCGGGCCGGGTCCCGATCGCGGCGTGGTATTTCAAAACTATTCGTTGATGCCTTGGCTGACGGTATACGAGAACGTTGCCTTGGCGGTCGACGCGATTTTTAAAGATTGGACGCCGCGGCAACGCCGGGAACATACCGAAAAATACGTCAAGATGGTCAACCTGGGACGAGCCATGGACAAACGCCCGGCCGAATTGTCGGGCGGTATGCGGCAACGGGTGAACGTGGCCAGAGCCCTGGCGGCCAATCCGGATATTTTGTTGCTAGACGAACCCTTGAGCGCGTTGGATGCGTTGACCCGCGGTAACTTGCAGGACGAGATTCTGCAGATTTGGGATAAGGACAAAAAAACCGTCATTTTGATTACCAACGACGTCGACGAAGCCATTTATATGGCCGACCGGGTAATCCCGTTGAACCCCGGTCCGGACGCTACCTTCGGACCTAGCTTTTATATCGACATCGAACGGCCGCGCGACCGCACCGCCCTTAACCATAACGAAGAATTCAAGCGCCTGCGGGCGCAAATCACCCGCTATTTGATGGACATCGGCATGGAGAAAGCGGCCGAGACCAACGATCAGATCGCGCTGCCTAACGTCAGGCCCAACACCAGCAACGACTGGAAGTCGGACACCTCGGCCTTGAAACCGAGTCAGGAAGACTTGGGCAGACCGCGTTATCTGGAATTTTCGCAATTGTCTAAAATCTATCCGACCCCGGACGGCAACAGTACCGTAAAAGTGGTGGACGGCTTCGATTTGCGGATGAAAAAAGGCGAGTTCGTTTCGATTATCGGCCATTCCGGTTGCGGTAAATCGACAGTGCTGTCCATGACCGCCGGTTTAAACGAAATTTCCGAAGGTGGAATTATTTTGGACAACCGGGAGATTACCACCGCCGGCCCGGACCGCGGCGTGGTGTTTCAGGCGCCCAGTTTGTTTCCCTGGTTGACCGCGTTCGAGAACGTGATGTTGGGCGTGGACAAAGTCTATCCGCATGCGACTAAGGGCGAACGCATCGACATCGTCGAATATTATCTGACTCGGGTCGGTTTGGCCGACGCCATACACAAGAAAGCGGCCGACATGTCCAACGGCATGCGGCAGAGGGTTGGTATCGCCCGCGCTTTCGCACTGTCGCCCAAGTTGTTGCTGCTGGACGAACCGTTCGGCATGCTGGATTCGTTAACGCGTTGGGAACTGCAGGAAGTATTGATGGAGGTGTGGGAGCGTACCCACGTGACCGCCATCGTGGTGACCCACGACGTCGACGAAGCGATATTGCTGGCGGACCGGGTGGTGATGATGACCAACGGTCCGCGCGCCAAAATCGGCAAAATTCAACCAATCGATCTGCCTAGACCGCGCAGCCGTAAAGCCTTACTGGAACATCCCGATTATTACTACTACCGGGAAAGCTTGTTGACGTTCTTGAATGAATGCGACCACACACACTGATTTTTTTCGTTCTTACCAAGGGGGCCGTATGCCAAAACCACTCAAATCCTTACCCGGCCGATTAGGGCCGACTGCATTGTTGGCCATGCTGGCCGCCGGATCGGCGCAAGCCGATTTCACCAAGGAAGTGGAAGATGCCTTGAATTTTTACCATTACGGTAATAACGGTGCGATCAAAATGGATTTGAACTATCGCTGGGAAAACGTAGACCGCGACGCCGGCAAGGACCAAACCGCCAACGCCAATACCGCGCGCTTGCGTTTGGGCTTGTTGTCGCCGACCTTTTACGACTTGCAAGCCTATGCGGAATACGAAGGCAATTACGCGTTGCAAGAGGATTACAACAGCGTCGTTAACAAGAAAACCCAATATTCTACGGTGGTGGATCCGGACATCAGCGAATTGAACCAATTCTGGTTGAGTTACAAAGGCATAGCCGATACCTTAGTCAAAGTGGGCCGCCAGCGCATCAAATTCGACGACGACCGTTTTATCGGTAACGTCGGTTGGCGGCAAATGGAAATGACCTACGACTCCATCCTGGTCACCCATAAAAACCAAACCCTGTTCGGCTTGACGGTCAATGCCGGCTACATCGATCACGTACAAAATATTTTCGGTCAAACCGACGACATTAACGCGCCGATCTTGAACTTGAATTACAAAGTGGGCGATTGGGGGAATCTGATCGGTTACGGTTATTGGTTGGATTACCGGCAAAAAGAAAACTTCGGTAAGTCTTCGCAAACCTACGGCTTGCGTTTCGACGGTAAGTCGCCGCAGTTCTTCGATACCGTCAACGCCGTCTACACGGCCGAGTGGGGTAAGCAATCGGATTATGCGGACAATCCCAAGCACTATCAAGCGGACCGCATCAACTTGATGGCGGGCTTGAGCGCTTTCGGCTTGACCGCGTCCGGCGCGATCGAGCAATTGAACGGCTTTGGCGCCGGTAAAGCTTTCCAAACCCCGCTGGGCACCAACCATGCGTTCCAAGGTTGGGCGGACTTGTTCCTGGTGACCCCGGCCGACGGTATTCGCGACGTGTTCGCCACCGTCAGTTATAAAATGATGAACGACAGTCTGATCCTGACCGGGGTTTACCACGACTTTTCCGACGACACCGGAGTCGATCAATACGGTAAGGAATGGGATTTTTCGGTGTTGAAAAAATTCGGCAAACACTATTCGTTATTGGCTAAATACGCCAATTACAACGCCGATACATTCGGAACCGATACCCAGAAAATCTGGCTACAAGCCAACGTTAGTTTCTAGTTTGACTTTCCGCTGCCGTTCCAGCCAAGCGAAGGCCATTGATAGGGCCGGTTGAAACATTAAGCCGGGTTTTTGAAATTCACCAGTAACTTTCGGTTCTTCCGCTCAAAAAGGGTGGGCGCGGTTTTTTGCGCCCATGCGGATTGGCACCGGGTATTGAGATGCCGCCCCGGCGCCCGATAAAACCGTAACGCGCTTTGGGAGCGTTGCGGTTTTTCAAGGGATAAGACGGTGAGTGCCGATTGTCCGGGGAACCATAGTGTGTCCGGCTTGGTGGTTCAATCGATGGGGCGCGGTACCGGGGGTTGTGCCGGGTCGTTTGCCGAGTCTTGCGAACGTTGCAGCCAATAGTCGAGGATACCTTCCAGCCGCATCACGTCTATCGGCTTGGAAATGTAATCGTTCATGCCGGCGGCCAAACATTTTTCTTTATCGCCTTCCATCGCGTTGGCGGTCATCGCAATGATGGGCAGAGGATGGGCGTTTGCCAGCCGGGCTTCTTTGTGGCGAATTGCCGTGGTGGCTTGATAGCCGTCCAGGTTAGGCATTTGGCAGTCCATTAAAATTAAATCGTAAATCCCTAAGTCGAACGCCGCCACCGCTTTCTCGCCGTTGTCCACTACATCGACGATATAGCCCATTTTCTTCAACGCCATGCCGGCCAGACGTTGGTTGGCGATGTTGTCCTCCGCCAACAACAAGCGGCCTTTGGTGGTCGCATTCTCGGTTAGCTTTAACTTGAGTTTCGGCGCGGCTGCTACTTTCGGTCTTGCTTGGGCTTTCAGGCGGCGTTCGAATTCCACCCAAAACGTGCTGCCTTGGCCCTCTATGCTGACAAAGCCGATTTCGCCGTGCATGGCTTCGACCAGCCGTTTGGTAATGACCAGGCCGATGCCGGTGCCTTCGATGGTGCCGCGTTCTTTGCCAAGCCGGTCGAACGAATTGAATATCCGGTGCTGGCGGTCGCCGGGGATGCCGATGCCGGTATCTGTGACGTTGATCCGAATGTTGTGGCCGTTGAATTGGTGACTGAGGGTCACGTAGCCGTTGGGTTTGTTGTATTTGATTGCGTTCGACAAAAAGTTGACCAGCACTTGGCGCAAGCGGGAATAATCCGCTAGTACGCCGATGTTGTCTTCGATATCGATTTGATTGGACACGGTAACGTCGTGTTCGCAGGCCAGCGGGGAGACGATGGCTAGGCTGTCGGTCAACACGGATTTCACCGTGACGGTTTCGATGAACAGTTCGGTTTTGCCGGATTCGATGCGGGCCAGATCGATCAAATCGTTAACCAGCGATAACAGGTGATAGCCGGCGCGTTTGATTTCGTTGGCTTGATCGCGCACGTAATCCGAATGCTGGGTGTCCAGACTCAGCAGCTGCGAATAGCCGAGAATCGAGTTCAACGGTGTTCTAAGTTCGTGGCTCATGCTGGCTAAAAACTCCGATTTGGCGCGGCTGGCTTTTTCGGCTTGTTGCTTGGCGAGGGTGAGTTCGGTAACGTCGCTGATGATGCATTGCGCCGTATCGGCTTGAATCGCGGTAAAGGTCAATTGCAGGCAAATGGGACGTTCGAGTAGTTTGACGGTATCGGTGACGGTTTGACCGGTTTTTAAACAGGTGTCCAGCGCAAGGTTCAGCTTTTCGGGATGATCGCAAGCTAAGGCGGTCAGGACTACGTTTTGACCTTGCAAGCCGGTCAGCCGCGCAAACGCCGGATTGTAAGAGCTGACGCTGCCGTGTCCGTCCAGTTGACAGATACCGGCGTCGGCATTATCGAAAATGGCGTGGTATTTCTTCTCGCCCGCTTCTCTTTGCCGGCGCAAGCTTTGTTCCGTTTTGACCGTAGACATCAAACGGCTGGCCAGGGCGTTGATGTCGTTGACCAGACTGCCGATTTCGTCGTCTTTATGTCCGGACGGAATCGCTAGCGTGTCGCCGGCGACCGCATCCATCGCGTGTAATTGGCCGGATACGCGTTTAATCGGTCTGATGATGATCAATGACACCATGGCTACGGCCACCAGGTTCAGTATCAACAGTCCGGCGATCAACAAGCCTTTTACGAAATAGACGTTACTTTGGGCGCGTTGATCTATTTCGACGAAATCGGGAATGATGGTGAGTTCGCCGACGGTCTGCTCCGGCGCGAATGGCGAAACGATGGCCCGTTTCAGCGGGGCCAAGGTTTCGGGAGGGGCTTGGGTAGGCGAAGTTCGAGACGCTTCGGCTAGAATTTCGCGGGTATCGCTGGTAATGATGGTGACGGCCGCGATTTCCCGGTTACTCAGCAAGCCTTGAACGACTTCCGCGGCCAAAGGTTTATCCGAGAGATAGCAAGCGATACTGGCAGTGCGCTCTACGGTATCGAGTAATTCGGTCAAACGGGTATGCGCTTGACGGTAGGACAATTCGGAAATAACCCACGACGCGGACAGAAAAAAGCCGCCGCAGGTCACTAGCGAAGCCAATACTAGAATCAAAACGGTGCGGGCAAGTATGGTACGGGGTTTGAATACCGGCTTCATGGCATAGGCGGAGTGGGGAGTTCCAAGACGATTTTGATGCGTTTGTCGGTGCGCAAACGTTTGAGTGCGGCATCTAAATCCGCATAGCCTACGGCATTGGCGTTGTCGGCGACTTTGTCCAGCATGCGATCGGCAGTGTTGACGGCTTCGGGTGGCGACGTGCGTCCGGAAAATAACAAGCGCGCCCAATAAGCGTCAATCTCGGCCGGACTTTTGTTTACCAGGGCGCGATAAAACTGGGCTTTTTCCGGTGAGCCGGCGGGCAAGTCCAGCGGTAATGCGGCTTCGCCGTTTGGGAAACGCCGCAAACGGCCCATGTAGATATTGACGAGTTCTTCGCGCGCCAGCGCCGAGATGCCGGCTTCCGAGTTGACTATGACGGCGACATCCGCACAGACTGCATCGCAGGCTAAGCCGACCAAGGCAAAAACGATTGATTTCGGCAGTGTCACGGGCATGGAAGGCTTAGAATGCAAAGTCGAGGGCTAGCGACAACACCTGCATGCGTCCGTTCCAATCGCCGGATTCCCAGCGGTAGAGCAAACGTGAGTCCGGACTGCCTTGCATGACATCCCATTGCGCTTTTAAATCCATGCCCGGATAAAAGTCCCAGCGCAGCCCCAAGGTAAAGGTATGCTGATCCAGGCCGGTGCGAGCGATGGCGCTTTTCACCAAGACATCCAATCCGGCCGAGCCGGTCGAGTTTAGCCGGGCGGGAGTAGAACTGCTCCAGGATAAGCCGGCATAAGGGGTAAAGTCGCCCAGTCTATAACCGCCGAGCAAATAGCCCGATACGCTTTCTTGTAAAAAAGCGCTGTCCTGCTTGACGCCGCTGATCAGCAACTGGATTTGCAGCGGTCCTTCGTCGTAGATCAGACCGGCGGAAAAATGCCGCCCGGTGCTGTCCGCCGTGGCCAACGCATTGGCGGCTGCCAGCGCTCCGGGAGTGGGGGTGGTGCGCAGGACGTTTAGCAAGGTCTCGAACGAGCCGGGCAGATTGCGGCGGTTGTCGATTTGAAAATAGCCGAAGCGAAACTGCCAGCTACCGATGATGTAATCCAGGCTGCCGCCCAGAACCAAGGAGTTGTCGGATCTCCATGAGGGCGTCAGTTCCAGCGGGATTTTTTCATCGTTGAAACCGGCGAAAATTTTGCTGCGCAAGATACCGGAGCCTACAGGATAACTGAAGGAAGCGTCGACGCCGTCGAAGTAGTAATAGGGCACGCCGCCGTAGTAGTCTACCGAGGGGCGTATCGTGAGATTGGAATAACCGACCAAGCGCGAATCGGAGCGCATATAAAAATCCGTGCCTAAACGGCCGCCGCGCAAGTCCAAATCCGGACGCGGGGAATATCTGGCCAAAGCCCACATTAATTCGGGACGGTAGCTATCGTCGTAACGGTGCCGGCTGACCGCCTGGCTGACCAGTTCGAATTTTTCACCGAACTTCAGGTTGATTTGCCCGCCAATCAGAGAATCCACAGCCACCGACCATTGTCCTGCGGATGGCCCGCTGAGTTGAGTGACGTCCCGGATGAAATCGGCGTTGCCTTCCGGCACGTAAACCGTACCGCCGGTGCCGAAGGTGTGAAAAGAAAGCTGCGGAAGCTTCGGGTTGGCGTGAGCGTTAGACGTACCGATCAGACTGACGCAGCATAACATTGCCAACCGGTAGCGTCGCCAGTCTGCGCCGAGATTGGTAGCCGGGTTAAGTTGGCCTGGCGGGAGTCGTTGGAAATTGGCGGTCGGAAGCATGGTAGGCATTAACGATAACCCCATGAGTATATACGATGTCGTCCAACCCGGCGGTTTCTCATTGGGACCGGCAACCCGGACGCGGATGTGCTTTCGGGTGGACGCTGGATGGGCGGATTTGCTACAATTTTCCTCATTTTCGACGTTTAGCGCGTCGCTTCTCACGCATAATTTTTTACACTCACCCGGAGAATACTCTTATGGCAATTAAAGTTGCAATTAACGGTTATGGTCGCATCGGACGCAACGTGATGCGTGCATTGTACGAATCTGGTCGCACCAACGAAATTCAAGTCGTCGCGATCAACGACCTGGGTGACTCTAAAACCAACGCGCATCTGACCAAATACGATACCGTGCACGGCAAATTTCCGTTCGAGGTGTCCGTCGACGGCGATTACATCGTGATCAATGGCGATAAAATCCGGGTTTTCGCGGAAAGAGACCCTGCAAAGCTACCATGGGGCGAACTGGGTATCGACGTGGTGCACGAGTGCACCGGTTTCTTTACCAGTAAAGCCAAAGCCTCCGCCCATATCGCGGCCGGTGCCAAAAAAGTCATTATCTCCGCGCCTGGCGGTAACGATGTCGACGCCACCATTGTGTACGGCGTCAACCACCAAACCCTGAAAGCGTCCGATACCGTCATTTCCAACGCGTCCTGCACCACCAACTGCTTGGCACCTTTAGTTAAACCGTTGATGGACACTATCGGTGTTGATCACGGTTTGATGACTACCATTCACTCCTACACCAACGACCAAGTCTTGACCGACGTTTACCACAGCGACTTGCACCGGGCCCGTTCCGCTACTCAGTCGATGATCCCCACCAAAACCGGCGCTGCCGCGGCGGTAGGTTTGGTGTTGCCGGAAATGAAAGGCAAATTGGACGGTTTCGCGATGCGGGTACCCACCATCAACGTCTCCGTAGTGGATTTGTGCTTCCAAGCCTCGCGTAATACCAGCAAAGAAGAAATCGACAGCATTCTGAAAGAAGCGGCCGCCGGTTCCCTGAAAGGTATTTTGGCGGTCAACGAAGAGCCGTTGGTTTCCATGGATTTCAACCACAACCCGCATTCCTCCATCTACGAATTGGGCTTGACCAAAGTGACCGGCGGCAACTTCGTCAAAGTGTTGTCTTGGTACGACAACGAATGGGGTTTCTCAAACCGTATGTTGGATACGACTGTTGCATTGTTCAACGCTAAATAAAGGATTTACATGCTGTTACGAAGAACAAAAATCCTGGCTACGCTGGGACCTGCCACGGACAAGCCCGGTGTACTTGAGGACTTGTTCAAGGCCGGTATAGACGTTGTCAGGTTGAACTTCTCGCACGGTTCGGCGCAGGATCACATTAACCGCGCCAACCGTGTCAAAGAACTGAGTAAACAAACCGGCCGCAGGGTCGGCATCCTGGCCGATTTGCAAGGCCCGAAAATCCGCATCGAACGCTTCAAGGAAAACAAGGTTTGGCTGGAAGAAGGCCAGGCGTTTGCGTTGGACATCAATCTGGGCAAACTGGACGGCGACAATACCCAGGTCGGTATCAGTTACGAGCCGCTGGCGCGCGAAGTCAAACCCGGCACCCGCTTGTTGCTGGACGACGGACGGGTGGTGCTGGATGTGGTCAACGTCGAAAATAACACCCGCGTCAACACCACCGTGGTGGTGGGCGGCGATTTGTCCAACAACAAGGGTATCAACCTGTTGGGCGGGGGCCTGTCGGCGGCGGCTCTGACCGAAAAAGACAAGGAAGACATCAAAACCATCGCCATCATCAACGCGGATTACGTGGCGATTTCATTTCCCCGCACCGGCGCAGACATGAACGAAGCCCGTGCGCTGCTGGAAGCGGAAGGTTGCTATGCGGGTCTGGTCGCCAAGGTTGAACGGGCCGAAGCGATGGAAGTGATCGACGAAATCATCCTGGCGTCCGACGCCATCATGGTGGCGCGCGGCGATCTGGGGGTCGAAATCGGCGACGCCAACCTGCCGGCGGCGCAAAAATTGCTGATCCAGCGTTCGCGCGAGTTGAACAGGGTAGTGATCACGGCGACGCAGATGATGGAATCGATGATAGAAAACCCGATTCCGACCCGGGCCGAAGTGTTCGACGTCGCCAACGCCATCGTGGACGGCACCGATGCGATCATGCTATCGGCGGAAACCGCGTCCGGCAAGCATCCGGTCAAAACCGTGCAAGCCATGGTGCGAATCTGCCTGGAAACCGAAAAACAACCCAGCGTGACTCAATCCATGCACCGGATGACCGATAACTTCGCCCGTATCGACGAAGCGATTGCGATGTCGGCCATGTACATGGCCAACCATACCGAGATTGCCGGTATCGCCTCGCTGACCGAGTCAGGTTCCACGCCGTTATGGATGTCGCGAATCAGTTCCGATATTCCTATCTTTGCGTTCAGCAGTCATGAACGGACCCTGGGGCGGGTTACGCTCTATAAAGGGGTATTTCCTATTCCGTTTTCCCGGGAAGAGATGGCGTCTCCAAGCGTTACCCAATGTCTGATCACGGCGTTGAAAAAGCGCGGAGTGGTCAAGCCGGGTGATGCATTGATTCGAACCAAAGGCGATCTGACCGGCGCCAGTGGCGGAACCAACTCGCTAAAAGTCATCAAAGTCACCGAAGATTGAGTTTCCGGCACTGATTAACCGGTTTAGAGGGATGCCGCGTCAGCTGCATCCCTTTTTTGTGTCCGGCGTTTTCGAGGGTTTTATGCGGTTTCTAATTTCGCATAAGCCAGCATCAGCCATTTGATGCCGACATTGCGGAAATTGATTTGTACGCGTTCCTGTTCGCCCTCGCCCTCGGTTTGCAGCACCACGCCTTCGCCGAATTTTTCGTGTTTCACGCTTTGCCCCATGCGAAAGCGGCCGCCGGAAATGGCGGTTTTGCCGAGCGAAGAGTGGAATGCTGGAGCGGCGGGGCGGCTGACTTGGGCGCGCAAGCGGATTTCCTGCAGCGATTCCGGCGGAATTTCCCGTAAAAACCGAGACGGGGATGGGTAATTGTCTTTGCCGTATAAGCGCCGCGATTCGGCGTGGGTTAAATACAGTTGTTCCATGGCCCGGGTAATGCCTACGTAACATAAACGGCGTTCTTCCTGCAGCCGGCCGGGTTCGTCCACCGCTTGCTGGGACGGGAACAAGCCCTCTTCCATGCCGACCATAAACACCAGCTTGAATTCCAAGCCTTTTGCCGAATGCAACGTCATCAGCTGTACGCAGTCTTGGTCGGCTTCCGCCTGGTTTTCCCCGGCTTCCAACGCGGCATGGGTTAAAAACAAGTCGATTTCGCTGAGATTTTCGTCGTTTAAGCTATCGGCGTCGAACAGACGCGCCGCGTTGACCAGCTCCTCGAGATTTTCGACCCGCGCTTCGCCTTTATCCTGTTTTTCCTTTTGGTAGAGTTCTATCAAACCACTTTTCTCGACGACCAGCCGCACTGTTTCGTGTAGGGCCAAGCCGGCAATTTCGCCGGTCAGCTCCGCAATCAATTGCAGAAAACGTTTTAAAGCGCCGGCCGCGCGCGGTGGCAGACGATTCTCCGCAATCATCCGTTCCGCCGCTTGCCACAGCGACAGGTTGCCCGAACGCGCTAGTGTACGCATGTCGTCCAGCGTTTTCGCGCCGAGGCCGCGGGCGGGCGTATTGACCACCCGCTCGAACGAGGCATCGTCGTCCTTATGGCTGGCTAAGCGCAGATAAGCCAGGGCATTTTTTATTTCCATACGTTCGAAAAAACGCAAGCCGCCGTAAACCCGGTAAGGGATGCCGGTGGTCATCAAGCGTTCCTCGAATTGCCGGGATTGGGCATTGGAACGGTATAAAATGGCCGCTTCGCTACGCATGCCGCCGTCGTTGATCCATTGGCGAATTTTTTCGATGACGAAATAGGCTTCGTCTTGTTCGTTGAATGCCGAATACAGCGAGATTTTTTGGCCATCTCCGGCGTCCGTCCACAGTTCTTTACCCATGCGGGCGTCGTTGTTGGCGATCAGGGTATTGGCGGCTTTAAGAATGTGGCCGGTGGAACGGTAGTTTTGCTCCAGTCTGACCAGTTGGTGATCCGGGTAATGTTTGCGGAAGTTAAAAATGTTTTCGATTTTCGCGCCGCGCCAGCCGTAAATCGATTGATCGTCGTCGCCGACCACGAACAGATTGTTGTTACCCTCGGTCAACAGGCGCAGCCAGGCGTATTGTATGGTGTTGGTGTCCTGAAACTCGTCGACGTGCACGTGCTGGAAGCGCTGGCGGTAAAACTCCAGCAAGTCCGGGTTGTCGCGCAGGACTTCGTGCGCTCTTAGCAGCAGCTCGGCAAAATCGACCAGACCCGAACGTTCGCATAACTCCTCGTAGGCTTTATATAAGGACAGCATCTGTTGCTGAAAGAAATCGGCGCTGTCGTGCATATGACGAGCGCGCACGCCTTCTTCTTTCTGAGCGTTGATAAACCATTGCACCTGTTTGGCCGGCCATTTGCTATCGTCGATATTCAAGGTTTTCAATAGGCGTTTGACGATGCGCAGCTGATCGTCGCTATCCATGACTTGAAAATTATCGGGCAAGCGGGCTTGCCGGGTGTGTTGCCGTAACAAGCGGTGTGCCAAGCCGTGAAACGTGCCTATCCACATGGTGCGAGCGGAAATCTGCAGCAACTCTTCGATACGGCTGCGCATTTCGTTGGCGGCTTTGTTGGTGAAGGTGACTGCCAACAAGTGGTAGGGAGATAGTTGGTTGATTTTGATGTGCCAGGCGATGCGGTGTACCAATACCCGCGTTTTGCCGCTACCGGCGCCGGCCAGCACCAACATAGCTTGATTCGGAGCGGAAACGGCTTGGCGTTGGGCGTCGTTTAACGGGGCAATGATGCTGGAAACGTCCATTTCTATTGAGAGAATTCTATGAGCTGTGTATATTTGCGACTCTTGGCCGGAGAGCTTTGAATCGGGATATGTAACAAAAAATAAAACAGAGAGGGTCGAAAATGAATTTTGATTATAAACGCTTGACCAAATTCGAGTACAACATTGGCGGCAAAGACAAAAAAATTCGCATGGCAGCCGGTATCGTGCTGTTTGCCGTGTCCTTGTTTACCGCTAAAGTCTTACTGTTAATAGTGGGGTGCGCGCTGATTGCTACCAGCTTTTTCGGATGGTGTCCGGTTTATTCCGGATTCGCTAAAAATACCCTTGATCCCGAGGGTACAAGCGCTGCCGAACCGGCAGCCGAAGACAGTAGCGATACGCATTAATCGCATATTACCCTTGTCCCTGCTGCAAGCCCGTTGCGGCAGGGGCCGCTTCGAATTAGCGTCCCCCCGCTTGGCGGGACGTTGTCAACAAGTCTAGCCGCCTGTCTTTCTTTGCCGGTTCCTACCTCTTCATTCGTTTCAGGTTATCGCTGCTCCGAGATAGGCTGGAGCACCCGCTGAATATTTACGCCGCTTTACATTCAAATAACCGATTAATTTCGGGGATGTAAGAAGTAGGGCTTTCCGCATTTAAATTTCGGCAGTGGTGGGGTATTTGGCAGAGTTTTTGACGGTAGCAGGCTGTCACTAAGCCTGCGAGGCCGTATTCACTGCGCTTTCCGACAGATGCGGCGTTGCCGAATTACGAAGTGCTGAGAAGGGGGTATATGTATTTAAACTATGTTATTTGACTGATTTTAATTGAGCCATATCACTCATTTTTGTCGCGTTAGTCTTGTGTGTTATTTTGTTTCCATTTGTAAAACAGTTAATTAACATCTGGCATTTTTACTGCTGTAATCCCTAGTAGTCTTGTCACACTAGAGGATTAACATATGACGCAAGAACTGGTCGCTTCGAACTTAGCCGCTGCCGATTCCATGGGTACCGGCGCTTTATTACTCGGTGCGGGGCTGGCATTGACATCGATGATTTTAGTCCCGGCAATCGCCATGCGTCTGGGCTTGAGCGCTAGCTTGACCGGTGCCTTACGCATAGCGTTGATGAAAGCGTCCAGCAGGGCGGTGGCCAAATCCACGGCCGGTAATTTGGAACAAAAGCTATTGCGATAATAGAGTCGAGGCTACGTGAATTTCGAAACCGTCCGAATGGGGGCCTAAATGGTCCGCTCGGTTGTGTTGTTATTCAGGAAGGCTATAATGCGGCTGGAACGCTCTGGTTTTCCGGCTACTGTAAGTATTTCGAATAATTTGGCGATGAGTGATAGCAAAAAGCAGTGCGACTTGTGCGGGTTGAATGTGGAAGTCGATGGGTTTGAATTAAAAACCGTCGAAGGAGAAAAATGCTTTTGTTGCGAAGGCTGCAAAGGCATTTATCTGATGCTGCACGAGGAACAAATTATTCAAGAACAAGCGGGTAGCGAAAACTCTCCTGACAACAACTCCTGAGTATAGGTCTATATGGCACACAATCACGATTCCAAAAACATATCTATGGGTAAACAAGTCATGGCCGGCACCTTGGCAACGGCCACGGTATCTACCGGCAGCAAACTGATGGGCAAAGCCGCGAAACACCCGGCGTTAGTCTTCGGCTTGGGCGTGATAGCCGGTTGCTTGGTCTATAAATATCGTAAAGAAATCATTGCCAAAGCCAGCAAGACCATAGACGCCGGTAAGGATTTCGTCCTACACCAAAAAGAAAATCTGGAAGACATCGTTGCCGAAGCCAAGGAAGACTGATTAAGTTCGATTCGATCGTATTGATTCGCAATGTAGTTCTACCGGACGGGCGTATCTGAAATCAGGTTCGCCCGTCTTGCATTTCCGGTGTAGGGAATATGGCAATCCAAAAAGAATTCGTACTGCGCTACCGAGGGAGCGGGCATGTTCGTTTCCAAGTTCCTGCGCGCGCCACTCAAGCCAATGTTGTTCAGCTTATTACCGATAAGCTATGCGGTTTCGACGGTGTTTATCAAGTTAAACTGTTTCGCCGTTCCGCGAAGCTGGTTATTCGTTACGATGAAAAGCGTTGTAATTTCATTCAGTTGGCACGGCAACTCTCCGCCGCATTGACCGATCTGGAGCAGCAGGGTTGGTTTGATCCGCGTGCAGTCGTTCAATTGCAAAATAAATCCCGCTTCAACCTGAAATCCAAACTTAAAAACAGCCGGGTCAACCGCTGGTTGCACGCTAAAATCGTAGCCGCGCAAGAAACGGCGCAAGCCGCCAGAGTGCTTGGTAAAATCGGTACCCGGGGGCCTAAAGCCTTATTTAAAGACCCGGAAAAAGCGGTCATCGATTTTTTGAACG
Organism: Methylomonas sp. HYX-M1; assembly: GCF_040741385.1. Lineage (NCBI taxonomy): Bacteria > Pseudomonadati > Pseudomonadota > Gammaproteobacteria > Methylococcales > Methylococcaceae > Methylomonas > Methylomonas sp. HYX-M1. Next base: position 2,848,050 of record NZ_CP160405.1, on the reverse strand, counting down.
ACATTTTGGTGTTGTACCTGATCAAAGTTCACTGGAACCGCATCACCCAACAATGGCTGGTCAAACCTATCGCCCACCGTTACGAATGGTTAGCGACTTTCTACATGTTCTTCTTGTTAGTTCGTTCGCGTAGGCCCAAATAACCCATCATCTTTCGATTCGCCGCTGCTATAGCGGCGACAGCACGCAGGTTTTCGTTTAGAGGACGTTCATGGAATCCGCTCAGACCGATTTCAAACATTTTCGCGTTATGCATCAACTGCGCAACCGATTGCGCATTGTCACGCCGGTTTTGAAAAACGATCCGGAGCGCGGATACATCTTCGAGATTTTGCTGAAAAAACGCCCCGAGATTAGCGGCGTGCGTTCGGTGTTCGGCATCGGCTCGGTAGTGATTCAATTCGATTCAGGCCGCTTGCCGGTCAAAAATTTGTTGATCATGTTGGATGCGGTGTTGGGAAACATCGCTAAAAAGCAAGCGGTAGCCAGGAAAAACAAGCGAAAGACTTTCGACGGGCCGGTGCAGGACATCGATTTGGCGGTAGAAGGCATGAGTTGCGCCTCCTGTGCGCTATTGATAGAAATGGTGTTGAACCGGGATGAGCGGGTAAAAAATGCCAGCGTTAATTTCGCGACTCAATCGGTTAGCGTACAAGGTAACCTCAGTAAGTCCGACGTCGTGGAGCACATCGAGAAATTGGGGTACAGCGCCGTTTTCGTGGATACCTTGTCGCAGCGCAAGAGGTTAATCGAAAAGGAGCGGCAGCGAATTGACGTAGCCCGGCGTCGATTTGCATCCGCAGGGCTGATGACGCTGCCGGTGGTCGGTATTGCCATGTCCATGCGGATATCGACCTGGATGCGCTGGCTGCAATTCGCCTTGACCACCCCGGTTGTATTCGGTGCAGGCGCGCAGTTTTTCGGCAAAGCATATCGTCTGTTCAAACAGCACGCCGCGAACATGGATACCTTGATTGCCTTAGGCGTGGGGGCGGCCTACGGATACAGTCTGCCCGCCTTGTTTCGCCGGCAAGGCCATATTTACTTCGAAGCGGCTTCGGCGATTATCACCTTCGTATTGTTGGGTCGATTTTTGGAGGAAAGGGCCAAGGGCAAGGCCGGAGAAGCGATTCGCCGATTGGTGGACTTGCAGCCGCAAACCGCTACGTTGCTGAGGGAAGGCAAGGAAATCGTCGTCGATGTCGATGATATTGCGGTAGGCGATTTGATGTTGGTGCGTCCCGGCGAGCGGATCCCGACCGACGGTGCGGTGGTATTCGGGTTGTCCACGGTGGACGAAGCGATGGTGACCGGCGAAAGCATGCCCGTTGTGAAAAACGTCGGCGATACCGTAATCGGAGGTTGCGTGAACGGTAACGGGGTATTGCAGGTGGAAGCGACTGCGGTGGGGATGGATACCGTGCTGGCCGGCATCGTTCACATGGTGGATCAGGCGCAAGCGGCTAAGCTGCCGATTCAAAAACAAGTCGACAAAATTTCGGCGGTGTTCGTGCCGGCGGTGATGGGGATTGCCGGGGCGACTTTGACCGGTTGGTTGCTTAGCGGTGCGCCGTTTGCGGTAGCATTCGGCAATGCGATCACGGTGTTATTGATTGCCTGCCCGTGTGCTTTGGGTCTGGCGACGCCGGCGGCGATCATGGTCGGCACCGGACAAGCCGCGAAAAAAGGCGTGTATATCCGCAACGGCGAGAGTCTGGAAATTGCAAGCAAGCTGAATGCCATCGTCTTCGATAAGACCGGAACCATTACCGAAGGCAGGCCCAAGGTCAGCGCGGTGTACAACGTTTCGGCGTTTGCGGATTATAAAATCGTCGAATTGGCCGCTTCGGCGGAATACGGATCGGAGCATTTTCTCGGCAAGGCTATCGTCGAATTCGCTCGGCAGGGTAATGTCGAGTTGCAAACCTGCAATTATTTTTACAGCGAAACCGGCCGGGGGATAAGAGCGGAAGTGGATGGCTACAAGCTACTGTTAGGCAATCGGCAATGGATGCTCGGCCAACAGGTCGAGCTTGCCGTACTGGAGGAGCAGGCCGAATGTTATGCCGGTCAGGGCAAAACCCCGGTTTTCATGGCGGTGAACGGTGAAGCGGCGGCCATTTTTGCCATTGCGGACGATGCGCGTAGCGAAGCGGCTGCCGCTATCAAACGTTTGCACGATAGAGGTATACAAACCTTGATGGTGACCGGCGACACCGAAAAAACCGCGTATTACATTGCCGATAAAGTAGGTATTACCGATGTCGTGGCCAATGCCAAGCCGGAAGAAAAACTGCAAATCATTCAGCAACTGCAAATGCAAGGCAAACATGTCGGCATGATAGGCGACGGCATCAACGACGCACCGGCCTTGGCCGCGGCAAACGTCGGTTTTGCGATAGGTAGCGGTACCGACGTGGCCATAGAGTCGGCCGATTTGACTTTGGTGCACGGCGACATTTCCCGGGTGACCGATACCATAGAATTGAGTGCCTTTACGATTCGAGTCATCAAGCAAAACCTGTTTTGGGCTTTTGGCTACAACACCATCGCCATTCCGGTTGCGGCCTTAGGTAAATTGAATCCCATGATCGCTTCCGCCGCGATGGCGGCGAGTTCGGTTTCGGTTATCGTTAATTCTTTGCGGCTGAGTAAGTAAATGGAAAACTCTATGGCGGGTATGGATCACTCCATGCACGGCGATCATATGAACCATGCCATGCACGGCATGACGGAATTGGCCGCGGCTACCGGGTTCGATTATTCTTTGGCGTTTATCGCCGGCTTTTTGGGCAGCGGACATTGTTTAGGCATGTGCGGCGCGCTGGTTTCCGGTTATTTCATGAAGTCGGGCGCCAACAGAAGTTATCTGCCTTATCTGGCTTATCAAGTCAGCCGGATCAGCGTGTATACCGCGGTGGGCGTGTTAGCCGCCACCTTGGGGGTGGTGTTGGTGTCCAGCGGTTTGTTCGGCAAGTTGCAAAGCATTCTGCAAATGCTTATAGGCGCGATAGTGATCTTGTTGGCGATGGGCATACTCGGCTGGATTCCGTTTCAAGGCTCGATACGTTTGATACCCATGCAGTTGTGGCGCAAAGGCTATGTTTCGGCCAGTCAAAAAGGGCCGATCGCAGGTGCCGGGATTGCCGGTTTGCTAAACGGCCTGATGCCTTGCCCGTTGACGTTTGCGATGGCCGTGAAAGCCACCAGCGCTACCAGTTTGTGGGAAGGGGGAGCGCTGATGTTGACCTTTGGTGCCGGTACCTTGCCGATGATGCTGTTTATCAGTATCGCCTTCGGCAAGATTAGCGCCAAATTGCGCGGGCTCATGCTGAAGTTCGCGGCGCTGATCATGATGTTCATGGGATTGAATACCTTGCATAAAGGCATGGCTTTTTTTTCCGACCAAGACTTTCGCCACAGTACGTTTCTGAATTGGGTCAAAGGGCAGTTGGACGCTTTAGATGCCTTTCTGGCTCAAATCATGGATTACATCGCCGGTATGATCGCAACGTTGCAGGCGATGTGATGAGCGTTAACTGAGCCGTTTTGACGAATATCTTACTCATCGGTTGCGGCGACATCGGCCTTGCGCTGGCAAATGCGTTAGCCGCTCGCGGCTACCGGGTCACGGCGGTAAAACGCAACCCTCTTAAGGTCCCCGTCGATTTTTCCGTGCTGTTAGCCGACATTTGCCGTCCGGCATCCATCCAACGTCTACCGACCGACTTTCGGCTGGTGATTTACGTAGTGGCGCCCGATCAGCGAGACGACGAGACGTATCGCGCTTTGTACTACGCCGCTGTCGACAATGTGTTGCAGCATTTTGCCCGCTTCGACCGCAAGCCCAAGTGGTTGTTCGTTTCTTCCACCAGCGTTTACGGGCAAAACCACGGGGAATGGGTCGACGAAAAAAGTCCCGCCCAGCCCGCTTCCGCGACGGGGCGTTGCTTGCTTGCCGCCGAGAATTTGTTGTATCAGGATAGCGATAAACACTGCGTGGTCAGATTTTCCGGGATTTACGGGCCGGGGAGGAATCGTTTAGCGCATCGAGCGGCTGGCGCGGACGCGGTGCAATATCAACCGGCTTACTTCAGCAATAGAATTCATCGCGACGATTGTGTCGGGGTGTTGCTGTTTTTAAGCGAAAAATTGCTGGCGGGCGATTTGCTGCAGTCATGCTATTTAGCTAGCGACGATGAGCCGGCCCCGATTTGGGACGTGCTCTGTTGGATAGCGGACCTCAACGGTTACCCGCGGCCTCAAGCTCTGGAATTAGCGGTAGGTTCCGCGCAAAACAAGCGTTGTTCGAATCGGCGGTTACGCGAGTTGGGTTATCGATTTCTCTACCCGAGTTATAAAGACGGGTACCGTTAAGCGCGCCTGCAAGGTTTGTTCAATTTGTGTCAGTTTATATAGCATATTGATTTTAAATAATAACTCACCCTAGCGAGCAGATTGTCTACATGTTTATCCACAGTTATTGTGGATATGTGCGGGAATATTTTCGGTTATATGGATAAAAACGCGCTGCCGTGGCTTGCTTGTTACCGGCGTTAAGTTGTATAAAAAGTGATCAATTTGTAGCAAGTAATTGATAAATATATGACTTTTTGCATTTGTTTCAGTTTTTCTACAGTGTTATCCACAGAAAATGGGGATAAGTCGCAATCTCTTGTATATCGTCAAATTACAGCTCCGCTACGCAGAAAATTCGTGGACGCGGCAATAGATTTAGAAGTTGGCGCAAGTTTGAACAATTGTGTAATTATATGATATTTAATAACAAACTGTGTTATTTTACATGTTGTCTACAATTTTATACACAGAATATGGGGATAAAAGCGGATATCTAACTCAATGTTGTTGAAAAGTAATGCCGCGATCTCATAGCCACCTCCGAATTGTTACTCCGTATGTCTTCAGAATCCAGCAAAAGCCGCTTTCAACGTTCCGCCGACGCCCCGGACCTGCCGACCGGTACTTTTCGTTTCGTTTTATATTGCTTAAAGCGGTTTAAGTGGCTGGTGCTAGCCATGATGGTATTGGAGGCGGGCCAGGCCGCCGGTAGCATTCTGGTGCCCTATGCGATAAAAGCGCTGATGGACGCCGTATCAGAACACAGCGTAAGCAACTTGTCCTGGCAGGCATTCGAAAAACCGCTGTTATTGCTGGTCGCTCTGAACATTGCGGAAATTCTGTTCAGCCGAGCCAGCGGTGCGTTGTTGATAGTCATAGGGCCGCGCTTGCGGCAACGGACTAACCAGTTGCTATACGCCTATCTGCAGCAGCATTCCCCACGCTATTTTGCCGATCACTTTGCCGGGAGCTTGGCGCATAGGATTAGCGAAACCGCCATGAGCGTCAATCACACCACCTGGTCGGTGTTGTGCGATTTTTGGCCGATCGCGGTAACCTTTGCGGTTTCTATTGTGTTGTTGTTTCAAGCCCACAGCGAATTGGGCTGGTTCGTGGCGGGATGGGTGTTGTTATATGTGTTGCTGTCCTATTGGCTGGCGACTCGCTGTCAGCCTTATGCGCAAAATTATGCCGCGACCCGTAGTTTGGTGAACGGCAAGATAGTCGATGCGGTAACCAATATGTTAAACGCCAAATTGTTCGCCCGCTTGGACTACGAGCGCGAATACCTGAACGGCTATCTGGAAACCGAAGTGAAACAAGGGCGGCGCACGTTCTGGTACATGGAACGGGTACGTTGGTTTCAATTCACCGCCGCTGCCGTGCTGAAAATCGGTGCGACCGCTTATGCATTATGGCTTTGGCAACGCGGGCAAATCGGCACCGGCGATTTCGCCATGTGCGCCAGCTTGGCGCTGTTGATCATCGGCGACGCCCGCAACCTGACGCGGCGATTTTTGGAGTTTTTCGAATATATCGGTAACGTGGCTAACGGCGTCGATACCATCGTCAAATCTCACGAAATCGTAGACGTTCCCGACGCCAGGCCTTTGCAGATCAAGCAAGGCCGCATCGAGTTTCGCGATGTCAGTTTCGCTTATCAGCCCGATAGGCCGGTGTTCAATCGATTGAATGTTTGTGTGGAGGCCGGTCAGCGCGTGGGTTTGGTCGGATTTTCCGGTTCCGGGAAATCGACGTTCGTGAATTTGATTTTGCGTAACTACGAGCCGCAAAGCGGGCAAATTCTGATAGACGGTCAGGACATAGGCAAAGCCACGCAAGCGTCGCTACACGGGCAAGTGAGCCTGATTCCGCAAGATCCCAGCTTATTTCACAGAAGCTTGCGCGAGAATATCGCTTACGGACGCTTGGATGCCGAGGACGACGAGATCGAACGGGCAAGCCGTTTGGCTAACGCCCAGGAATTTATTGCGGCGATGCCCGATGGTTATCAGGCGCTGGTTGGAGAAAGAGGCGTCAAATTGTCGGGCGGCCAGCGCCAGCGGATTGCAATCGCCCGGGTTATGTTGAAGGACGCGCCGATTTTAATTTTGGACGAAGCGACCTCCAGCCTGGATTCGGTAACCGAGAAAGCCATACAGGATAATCTGGACCGCGCCATGGGGCGTAAAACGGTGATCGCGATTGCGCACCGGTTGTCGACCATCGCGCATCTGGACCGGATTTTGGTATTCGACCAAGGCCAAATCGTCGAAGACGGCAGTCACGAGCAGTTATTGGCTAAACGCGGGTATTATTTTCGCTTGTGGACTATGCAAGCCGGCGGTTTCTTGCCGGAAATGCCGGCAGAGCAAACCTGAGTTGCTTACCGGCTGAATTGATTATCCTTGTGCGGCGTTTCCCCGCAATAACAACTCGGTAAATTGGTCGGCCGGTATCGGCTTTCCGAACAAATAGCCCTGCGCTTCGTCGCAATCGTGTTGCGTCAAATAGCCGGCTTGCTCTTCGGTTTCTACGCCTTCGGCAATGACTTTGAATTTGAGGATTTTGGCTATGGAAATGATAGCCAAAACGATAGCGGCAGCATCCGAATCGTTGGTGATATTGGCGACGAAAGAGCGGTCTATTTTCAGCTTGTCGAAGGCAAACCTTTTTAATTGGTTCAAGCTGGAATAACCGGTGCCGAAGTCGTCTATGGATATTTGCAAGCCGAACGCCCGTAATTTGCGCAGCACGTCTTGTTTACCTTCGGGATTCCTAATGAACAGGCTTTCGGTTAATTCCAATTCGACGTATTCCGGTTCCAAGCCGATGTCCGAGACGATGGCGAATACCTTTTCGGCAAAATGTTCTTGGTCCAATTGTTTGGCCGAAACGTTGACGGCTATGGTCAAGGCCGGATAGCCTCCGTGTTGCCACACCAGGTTTTGCCGGCAAGCTTCCCGCAACACCCAGGCGCCTATCGTGTCGATCAAGCCTATTTCTTCGGCGACCGGGATGAATTCGTCCGGCGAGATCATGCCGCGTTCGGGATGGTGCCAGCGAATCAAGGCTTCGGCGCCGATAATTTTTCCGTTGTCGAGAGCGATTTGCGGCTGGTAATGCAGCGAAAATTCGTTGCGCTGCAAGGCACGGCGCAAATCGCTTTCCAGGCGTAGTTTTTTGGAAACGGCAAACTCCATGCTTTCTTCGTAAAAACAAAAGGTATTGCCTTGTTCTTTGGCGCGGTACATGGCGGTATCCGCATGCTTGATTAACAGCCCGCTATCTTCGCCGTCCGCCGGGTATAAGGAAATCCCGATGCTGGCGCTGATGTAAAACTCCTGGTCTATCATTACGAACGGTTTGGCGATGGTATTGCAGATTTTATCCGCAACCTGCGCAGCGACTTGGGAGTGGCCGATGCGTTCCAACAGCAGGATGAATTCGTCGCCGCCGAAACGCGAAACCATGTCTCCCTTGCGCACGCAACTTTGAATTCGTTCCGCAGTAGCTTGCAGTAGCTGATCGCCAACGTCGTGCCCCATGGTATCGTTGGTTAGCTTAAACCTGTCGAGATCCAGAAACAGCACGGCGTGCATGTGCTCCTGACTGCCGGTCGTTTTGATGACCGAGTTCAAGCGGTCCATGAATTGGGTGCGATTGGCCAGGTTGGTGAGCGTGTCGTGATAGGCCAAGCGGTTCAAGGTGTTTTGACTGCGTCTGGCTTCCAACAGGTGGGAAATACGCTTGCGCATCACGGTAAAGTGAATCGGCTTGGGTATGTAATCGTTAGCCCCCATCGAGAAGGCTAATTCCACCGAGCGTTCGTTTTCCAACGCGGTGATCATCAAAATCGGTACTTCTAAGCCGTCGGGCAAGGCGCGGATAATTTTGCAGGCTTCGAAACCGTCCATTTCCGGCATCACCGCGTCCATTAGAATTAAATCCGGCATTTCTTTTTTACAGCTATTCACCGCTTGATGACCGGTACCCGCCAGTTCCACCGAATAGCCGTCTTTTTCCAGCACGTCTTGCAACGCGAAGCGCATGGTGCGGTCGTCGTCCGCAACCAGAATTCTCGGCCCGTGACACACATGGATGGATTCGTACACCGATTCGCCGGCAATTTCTTCCGACAATACTTGTTCGACAAAGGTGAATTGCTGGCGAATTTTTCTCAGTAACGCTTCGCCTTGGGCTAGATTGGAAGCCTCGCCGGCTTCTTCCAATTCCCGGGCAATCGCGGCGAGTTGAATCGCGCCTAAATTACGGCTTGCGCCTTTCAGATTGTGCGCCAATTGGCGTACTTGCACCGGGTCGGAGGCTGCCAGTGCAGCACTCAGTTGTTCGATTTGCAGCGGTACGTCTTCGAGGTAAACCTCTACCAAACGATTGAAATTTTGGCCGATTTCTTCTCGCAACTGGTGCAAGGCGTGAATGTCGAAATTGTAGGTTGTGGCCGGCGGCGCAAGTGTGGTGGCATTGCGCTTGGGTAGCCATTCCAATAATTTCTGCTTTAGCGGCTGTAATTTAATGGGTTTGGCCAAATAATCGTCCATTCCGGCGGCTTTGCATAAATCGCTATCGCCTTGTTGGGTATTGGCGGTCATGGAGATGATAGGTATACGAGCAATCGGGCTGGCCAATAAGCGGATATGGCGGGTGGCTTCGAAGCCGTCCATGCCCGGCATGTGGCAGTCCATCAACACGACGTCGAAGGGTTTGCTGGCCAGCCATTCCAAGGCTTCCGTTCCCGAGTTGGCTATCTCGTATTCGCAGCCCAGGCGCTCCAACATTCCGGAAGCGACAATCTGGCTGGCCCTGTTGTCTTCCACGATCAGCACCCGGCCGCCTAAGCCGTCGCTTTCGGAATTTTCCACCGTCGGATGAGAGTGTAAGGCTGTACTCAGGCTTTGTCCCACGGTCAAAATCAGATCGTACAGCCTGGATATTTGTATGGGTTTCGGGAACGTGGCGGCCACATTGGGTAAACGTTTGGTGGAAATTCGATCTTGTTCGGTCAAGATGATGATTTTCAACGCCGCCAAACTGGGGTCTAGCGGAATGATGTCCAGCCAGCTGTTGTCGCCGGCATCCTTTAAATCAACGATCGCAAAATGATAGGCCTCGTCCTGCCGGCAGGCCGACTTTAACGCATCGATGGCGCGGATGCCGCTGCCGCTGTGGCGGTGCAGAATCTGCCAATGGTCCAGGCTTTGCGCTAAAAATTGGCGCATTTTGTCGTTGTCGGTAACGACTAAGATTCTTAGGTTGGCAAAATAAGCTTGTCGGGCTTCCGATAAAACCTCTATTCCCTTGGGCGGGTCGAGCGGCACGGTGAACCAGAAGGTGCTGCCTTGGCCTAATTGACTGTCTACCCCGATGTTGCCGCCCATCAGGTTGGCCAATTGCCGGCAAATGGCCAGGCCCAGACCGGCGCCTTCGTGAGCGCGCGTCGTGGAGCCGTCCGCTTGCACGAAGGCGTCGAATATGTTTTTTTGCGCGGCGGCCGGTACGCCGATGCCGGTGTCGGTAACGCTAAAGCGGACCAACAGGGATTGATCGTCGGTCGGCTCGCAACGCACGCCGATGGTAATCGAACCTTGTTTGGTAAATTTCAATGCGTTGCCAACCAAATTGATCAAAATCTGCCGAATGCGCGAGGCCTCGCCGTTGACCACCAGGGGAACGTCATCGGCAATGGAGTAATGCAGCCTTAGATTTTTGCGCTGGGCTTGTGCCGACATCAACTCGACGACCTCGTCCAGGGTTTCGTAAATGACGAAATCCACAGGTTGACGCTTGAGCACGCCGCTTTCGATTCGCGAAAAATCCAAAATGTCCTCGACCAGTTTCAGTAAGGATTCGCCGGCGTTGCGCGCGATCGTGGAATATTCCAGTTGTCGTGGGGTGAGCCCCATGTCTTGCAGCAGTTCCAACATGCCCAGCACCGCGTTAAGCGGGGTGCGTAGTTCGTGGCTGACATTGGCGGCAAATTCGCCTTTCAAGCGTGCCGATTCCAGGGCTTTGTCTCTTGCCTGTTCCAGTTCGCGTTCGCGGCTTTCCAACACGTCCATCATCGAATTGAAGGCGGCACACATGTTGGTGATGTCTTTCGGGCCGCTCAGGCGAGCCCGAACTCTTTTTTCGCCCGCCGATGCGCGGCCCATATTGTTGGCAAGTTGCTGGATGGGCGACGTCAGGCGTTTGGTGATAACCGGCAATATCAACAAAAACAGCACGGCGGCACAGATGGACACCACCAAGGTGGTCAATAAAATTTTCTTTTTCATGCCGGCAAGCGATTGCTTGCCTAACGTTAAACGCACGTAGCCGATCAATTCCGAAGTCGGAATCTGTGCTTCGAAGGGGGAATGTTCGGCTTCGCTGCCTATGCGTGCGAACACCGGGGCGCTAAAGTACCACGCCTGCTCGGTTTCCTGGCTTAATTGCAGCTTTTCCGGCCAGCCGCTGTTGCTTAGGCCCAACGGCACGGTGGTTTGGCCGCGCTCCAGCAACGGTTCGTGTTTGTCGTTGAATACCGCGACGCCCAGCACGTCCGGGAAAGCCAGGAAACGCCGAGCAGGATCTTCCGCGTTTTCTTGGCTGCCGTACAATAGCGCCAGTGTGCTTTGCGCGGCAAAGGTTTCCGTGGTTTGCAGGCCTTGGGCTATCCATTTGTCGCGGACGATTTGGTAGCTCAAGGTCGAAATGGCAAATGCCGAGAGCAGGGCGAATATGAATAAGCCGGTCGAGAACGAAATGGTCAGCTGTTGTAAGAAGGTCGCCCGTTTCGATTTGGGGTTCGGCAAGTGTTTCATTGATGGTTAAGGCGTTGGAAAAACCAGGGCGAATTCGCGCCGGGTTTGGTTGGTGATGCGCAGGCCTAAATGATCGGCTGTCCGTAAATTGACCGCGACTTGCAAATCTTTCAATAGCTGCACGGTCGAACCGGTCTGCTCGCCGCGCATTTTTCGGAGCGCTAAATTCGCCAAGCTGCGGCCCATTCCGAAATTATCCGGGAATAGAGAAAACAACACGCCTTTGCGTACATGCTCCAGATTGCTGGAAAACACCACAAAATTTTTTTCCCAAGCTTCTTTCAGTATTTCGGGTAATAAGGATTGTTCGTCCATCGCTGCGTTCTCGCGCGGCAACCATAGTGCTTCCGTGCTGTCTTGAGCCGTATCCAGCAACTGACGGTACAAATCGGACGAATCTTTTAAGTTTCCGGTAGCTTGGGCATTCAATTGTAGCCCCAAAATTTTTGCGGCTTGCACGGCATGATCGACCTCCCAGGCGGATTGTCTGGGGTCGTAAATGACGGTGATTTTTTTGATTTCCGGAACCAGTTGCTTCAGATAAGCGAACATGGCTTCCGGCGCAGGCGTCAAGCTAATTGCCGTCGCGTTGGACGGGACTTCGTTGGGATGAATGACGGTGGCGCCTATCACTATCGGCAGTGCCGGATCCAGGGATTTTGCGACATAAACTCCGGCCCGGCCGAGAGTGACTGCTACATCGATGCTATCTGCGCGCAGTTGTTCTTGCAGCACGGCGGGGTTGGTGATTTGACTCTCGCTGAGTTGGTAGTGGATGACCGCGCTGCCGAGTTCTTGCTCCATGCCGCGTGCGATTTCCTCGAATACCGTGCGGTAAGGTTCTCGAACTTCCGGATAGATCACGCCTACGGTAGGCGGTTTTGCATGCGCTGGGTTGCATATCGGCAGAAAACACCACCAAAACAGCAGCGTAAGTACGGCGCGAATGGTCAATGGCGCTCCTGAATTTTATAGTCCTTTTTGACGCGATAAGGCAGGTCACGGGCAAATTTAGAAATGGATGTTGATTTCTCCGTAAAAGCTACGCGGAGCCAAAGGCAAGTCGTTTGGAATAGCGGCAGTTGGGTTGCCGGCCAGACTGGGTTCACGGGCGCTGACGTCAAGAAGGTTGCGAATTGAGAACGCCATATCAACATATTTTGCTAAATTCTGTCTACGTAGGGTCAAATCTACCCAAGTATAGTCGGCAATAGGTTCGCGGCTGTCGCCGAAGCTGCGCTTGCGGTCTACCACCCACTTGGCTTGTGGGGAAAAAATCCAGTCGGGGAAAAACTCCCAGTTCATCCTTAAATAAATTTGGTGATGCGGCGCGTAACCGGCATCGTGATTCAGTGCCTGATCGCGGCTGTGCTGGTAGGCATAGTTACCGATCAATTTGAGGGTGTCGTTGGCCTGCCATTCCACTTCGAATTCCGTGCCGTAACCTTGTAGGTTTCCGGCGTTTTGTGCGGTTGCACTGGTTGTGTTGCTGTCCGGAACGAAGCGGATAATATCCTTCCACCAATAATTGAAGAAATTTAATCCCAGGCGCAGGTTTTCTTGAGGCCGGTAGTCGAAACCCAGTTCCACATTATCCAGGGTTTCCGGTTTCAACGCCGGATTTCCCAATTGCGCCGGATTGTTAATGATATACATTTCTTGGAACGATGGCGCGCGAAATGCCGAACCGTACATTAATTTAGCGGTTAAATCGTAGCTTGCCTCCCACACCAATGCCGCGCGGGGGTTAAACGTGTTGCCGAAATCCGAATAGCGGTCGTAACGGGCGCCTGCCGTCAAGGTCCAATCGTTGGCGAAATTCCATTGGTCCTGCACGAATAAATAAGCCACTTTACGATCTACCGTGGGTATGAAGGTAGAATCCGTATTGGAAACGTCGATGATGGGAATGCCCGGTAGAGTAGGAATGGGTTGGCCGGTGTTCGGATCTATGCCGAAATTTTGCGAAATTCTGGCCTTAAATAAACTGTCGTAATTAAAGCCGATTCCGCTACGCAGTTGGTGATGCTGAAAACCGCTGTAGGCGAACATCTGACTAATCCGTACATGTCGCTCCCAGACTTCCGGATTGCCGATATAACCGTTGGGAAAGGTGACGGGCACGCCGGTCGGGTCTATTTGGCCATTCGAGCCGATAGGCAAGGTGGTTCCGGGCGGAAAAAGGGTTAAATTCCTTTCTATTTCCTGACTGGTTTCGAAATAACTGACTTGCGTGGTCAAATCCCAATTTTCCGCCAACTCGTCGGTATGATAGGTGATATCGGCGTTCCAACGGTCGCTGGCATAGCGGTTGATGGAGTCCAAGGCTTGAGCGATGCCGCTGCCGCTGCCCCAGTTGCTGCGATGTTGCAAGCCTCCGCGAAATTGCCAATTTCCGCGGGAAATGTCTATTCTCGCGTCGATATTGTCGCGGGACAAGTTGATGGGTCCGGGAGCCAGCGATGCGTGGGTGCCGAAAATTTGATCGAATTGGGTTTGCTGGTCGGCGTCGATGATGGAATTTTGGCCTTGAGTTTTGTGGTATTCGAATGCCAGCGCGACGTCGAAGCCTCCCCATTCGCCGCCGTGTAGAGCCCAGCCGTCGTAAGTATCGAAGCTACCCACGCGGCCGCCGACTTCGTTGCCTTCTATGTCTTGCCGGGTTTTGGTGATGACGTTGATAACGCCGGCGAAGGCATCAGCCCCGTACACTGCGGAACCCGGTCCCCTGACCACTTCGATGCGAGCAATATCGCGTATCGGCATGCCTCCCCAAACTTCGCTACGGCTGCCGGTATAACTATTGGTAATCGGTATGCCGTTTATCATCATCAGCACTTGCGGGTTGAACGCCGAATAAATGCCGCGAAAGGTATAGATGGGGTTATAACCTATCGTATTTCGTTCCACGTGCAAGCCGGGTACGGTTTCCAGGACTTCGTCGATGTCGGTTGCGCCTATGCGTTTGATGTCCTCGGCGGTAATGACCGTGGCAATCGAAGGCGCTTTGGAGATGGGTTGTTTGTAGCCGCTGGCGATACTGACCATTTCTTCATCGCCATAGATTTGCGATAAGGCTTTTTCTTCCTCTTCGAGTAGCACCGGTTGCGCCCAAACCGCAGAGCTCAACCAGGCGCAAATATTTAATAACATCAAACGGTTAGACATATATGCGTCCTGATTGTGGAATGTTGCCAAGCAGGCGGGAGTTCCAACCTGACGGGGTTTTGGCGGGAGGCTATGCCAAGCCGGCGTCGGTTGGATTTATTATTTAGATATGCAGTGTAGGCGGAATTCTATTTATGCCAAGGCCGCTTAGCTTGGCCGTCATAGGTGACGTCGGGGCAGGGGATGGGATACAGAGTGCCTTCCGGGCGTTGTCGGGCTTCGATATAACCGGGAGGCATGCCGGCTAAAAACAACGGAAAAATAAATAGACATAATTCGTCGACGCTTAAGCCCAAGTCTTTGCCCAATGCGGCGATCAAGGCGGCATAGTTCATCTTCATGCGCCAGCGGCCACGCAACAAGAAGTCTTCGACCTCAAAAGCGAGTTTCAGATGAGGGCCTTCGTTTAAGCCCAAGCGCTTGGCCAATTCGAGCAATGGCACGATACGTTCGTCGCCGTTGACTAAGGGGCGGCCATACCCGCCGATGCTGCGATGCGCGGCAAATTCCTCGCGGACACAGGTTTCCAAATCGCTTCCACTCGCCATTTGCCGCAGACTGCGTTCTAAAAAGACTACCGCGCGCCGAAACACCCCTCCTCCGTATATTTCGGCTTCGGATACGGCCAACGCCGCAGCCAACCCTAAAGTACCGGTGCTGCGGGTGCTGCCGGCCAGCGCTGCGATGCGGTTATTCCATAAGCGTACATCCGGATAGCTGGTGTAGGTCCAAATCGCTTGCAGCAACTTCATTTCGGCCTGGCCGAACGTTTTGCCGGTAATGCCGTATAAATACAGTGCCAGCCAATCCATGTCGTTGAGCTCGTGTAGCAGATCCCGGCCGCGATACACGACGCGTTCGCCGGGGTAAAAGGTTCCCATCCGGCTACTCAATTTGCCAACGTGTTGTTTTAGTAGTTCCGGTCCGTTCATGCTGTTGACTCCTGTGTATCGTTTTCTAATTCGACCGTACCGAAAGGAAATTTTTTGTAACCCAAAGGATATTGCTCCAGTGCATGCGCTGCCGCACCGGGCAAGCGCAGTAACAGAAACAGCATTTCGCTTTGCTGAGCTGAAAAACCGAGTTCCGCCAACGCTGCCGCCGCCACTCCGGAGAGTGCGAGCGGTTTGCCGGCCAAGGCCTCCATGGCTTGTAAATTAGCGTGCAACCAAGGAAGAATGGAGCCGACTGCGTATCCCGCCAGACAATCCAATGTTTGGATTACAGTTAAGCCGGTGCTGACGCCATAGGGATCGAAGCCGGGCGGGTGATCGATTTCCGGCCAGATGTCGGCCTCGGTCGATTTTGGGCTGGTAAAAAAGTTTTTCCAAGCCGCTAAATCCTTACCGCACTGATGCCAGCCCGAGACGGCGTAAAACACCTCGCGTCCGCCTGCCAAATGGCCGGCGCCAACGGCTAATGCCGCTATCAGCGACGACGCGGCGCTGGAGCCGCACACGCCGCCGCACATCGCCGCATGCACCGAAGCGTCGCGCGGCCCCGGATTGGCTAAAGCCAAGGCCAAACTATCCAACAAATCCGCTTGGGCTTTGCCGGGTGCTTCCTCCTTAAAAAGCAAATAAAGCATATCGGACCAACGGGCGTGACCCAGCATCTCCCCGTAGACGTCGTAGCCTCTGCAATAGGCGGCGCGGGTGGCGAATGGGTTATCGGGTTCGGGTTCCTCCAGCCAGATTTGGGTACGAATGGTGTGTGGGGCGTTGCTGCCGCTCATTGTTGCTCCTAAGGTAGGCAAACCAGGGATATCCCGCCGTCGACGACAATCTCTTCGCCTACGACATAGGACGAGTCTTCGGATGCCAAGAATAGCGCAACTTTTGCAACTTCTTCGGCAGTACCTAGCCGCTTGCTGGGAGAACGGCCTTCGATGTCGCTTTTGATGGCCTGAAAAACTTCGTCGGGTACCGGAATGTTATTGAAACCCTCGGTATCGATGGGGCCGGGATTGACTGCATTGATGCGAATATTTTTGCCGATCAAACTGAGGCTTAAGGACTGAACTAAAGAACGCAACGCGGCTTTGCTGGCGGCGTACAAACTGAAGTTTTCGGTACCGCTACGATTGGTTATCGACGTGGTGACGACAATCGATGCGTTAGGCCGCAGTATAGGTAAGGCTTTTTGTATGGTAAAAAAAACACCTTTTAGGTTGACTTGCATGATGCGGTCGAATTGGTCTTCGCTTGCCGATTCCAGCGGGGTTGGCTCGGCAATCCCGGCATTCAAGAACAATATGTCCAAATGGCCGAATTGACGTTCGATGTGTGCCAGCAGGGCATCGATGTCCTCAAGGTTGCCCGCTTCGCTAGTGATGGCTAGGGTATTGGCACCCAATTCTTTTTTTGCGGTTGCCAATCGGCTGGCGTCTCTGCCGGTGATGGCCACTTTAGCGCCTTGAGCAATAAACAATTTAGCCGTCGCTAGGCCTATGCCACTGGACCCACCGGTAATCAGGGCGGTTTTATCGAGTAATTTTCCCATGACGATCCTCGTTATTTGCCGGACGTCAATACACGCATTCTGACGTTCATGGGCGGTTCCTCTTCGGGATCTATCAATACATCCAACAAGGTGGGGCCTTTTCTGGAGCATATTGCTTGAAAGTCCAGGGCAATCAGGTCGTCAGGCGTTTTGATAGTGTATGCCTCTGCGCCTAATGCACGGGCAATCGCCGCGAAATCGCTCGGCGGTAATTCGCAGCCGATTTGTTCGGCGCTGGCTAGCCGTTGGCCGTGCTTGACCATGCCGAGCGATTGGTCGTTGAGAACGACGAAAATGATGCTGAGTTCCTCGGCGACGGCTACCGAAATTTCTTGACCGTTCATCAGCATGCTACCGTCGCCGGTGATGCAGACCACCGGGCGTTTACGGTCTGCGATTGCAGTGCCGACCGCACCGCCTATGGCCCATCCCATGGCGGCAAAGTTCATGGTTACCCGTAGCCAGCCGCCATCGTTTTTACGTTGTCCGGGCGTGGTTTTACGTCCGCCTCCACCCATTCGGCGCTCTCCAACCCGTCTGTCAATAGACGGATGCAGATAGTGTACCGACCAGGATACACTATTGCCTGTGTCGGCTAAAAAGCGGGTGCTGGGTGGAAGATGTAAACCTAACTCCCGCATCAGTCGCTGGGGTTTTAACGGAATAGCGTCGCTTTCATATTTATCTTGTTCCGCTAATAAGCGTAGAGGATCTCCGTTTTGGATTGCATTTCTGTCGCGAGAGGCGCGATTGCGTGCATAGTCGAAGTCATCGGGTTTATGCCGGTTATGTAAATTTTCGACTAAACGGCTAAAAACGGACAAAATCCTGCCGCGCACGTGCAGCCGGGCCATAGGCGTGCGGGCCAAGTTTTCTTCGGACTCGTCGATGTGAACCAAACGCTCGTTCAACAAGCTTTCACTCCAACCGCCGCTGTTCCATTCCCCCATATTGGCTCCGACCGCCAGTATCAAATCGACTGAGTTGTCTCTGAGCGCGGCATCCGCCGTTTCGTGACCGCCGAACCCGAACACGCCCTTAAACAAAGGATGTCTGGGATTGACCAGTCCTTTAGCGTCCGGCGTCGTGACTATTGCCGTGCCTTTTAACGATGCGAACTGCAAGATCGAGCCGATTGCTTCGCCGCAGCCGCCGCCTATCAGCAAAACGATTTTTTGGGATGTGGATAGCTTTTCGGCTAAATGGTCTACCGCGTCGGCGTCAATCATCGATGCCGGAGCCAACAATTCATGCAGGTCGTAACTCGGCCTCTGAATGGTGGTAGGGCTGCGAAATACGTCCACGGGTACCGTCAAGTGCACCGGGCCGCGGGGTGTGCGAACCGCGCGTTGTAAAGCGGTAACCAGCTTGGTTTCCAGCTGCTTGGGGTGAGAGACCAAAGAGTTATACCGGGTACAGTGTCTGAACATGCCCAGTGTATTGATGCCGGTGCACGAGGATTCTTGTAAAGGATATTTTCCGAAGGCCGGCAATGCCGGTTGACCGGTGATGACTAGCATGGGAATGTTGTTGTCGTAAGCACAGGCAACCCCCGTGATCAAATTGGTTGCCCCAGGACCCGATGTAGAACAGCAAACGCCGATTTTGCCGGTTTCTCGCGCATAACCGTCCGCCATAAACGCCGCGCCGGCTTCGTGTCTGGCAAGGACGTGTTTAACTCCGCCGCGGCGGGTGCTGCGGGCGAGCGCATTGTAAAGAGGTTCGATAGCGCCGCCCGGAACGCCGAAAACGAACTCTATGCCCATTTGTTCCAAATAGGCGACCAGCAGGTCGGCTTGATCGATAGACGGAGCAAGCTTGAGTTCCGGATGTATTTCGGTTAAGGGTGTTTCTTTGCGGATCAGAGAAATTTGTGCACTCATGTAAAAATACCTCGCTGGTCGGATGTGGAATCAACTGAAAAGGTGCTTCGGTTTCGGCGGCTACCCGGTCTGTTCGGGAACGGATAGTCGAGTTGTACTAGCACCAAACAAGCCTAGGGCTCTCGCCGCAGATTAACTGTTACCGGTTTTTGAAAATGTGGGCTTTGTCCGCTCTGCGTGCTAAGAACAGCCATGCATTTCGCAAATTTCGATATTGGTCAGCGTTTTGAGACTCCGCGGCTGCTTTTCGGGTGAATACCGTTACTTTTTACGGGGCTGAGTGGGGGCTTGACGACTAAACGCTGGTGGCACTGAACAGTAGGTGTTGAATTTTCCGGCGTTAACGATGCGGATTTTAGCGGTGGGCAATGCCGCTACGATTTCCAGTCTGTGTGGCGACATAGCTGCTTAGTTAACTATTCATGTTTATAAGACACCATTATTGTGAAATAAAGTTCAGCAAATACATATGTATGAAATGGCATGGACTAATAACCCGAGGCTATGGATAGCGTGTTCAGTTTGGGCTTAAGTTGAATAAGGCGCTAGCGCCAACAAGCCATACTAAGCCGACGGCTATTTCCGTTGCTGAGCTAAAGCAAAAATTATATATTTGCCGCAGGTGATTGTTGTTAGTATTTTAAAAGGGTTTACAGCGAAAACTATTTGCGTTAAAACAATGTAATACGTGATTTTTGTAGAATTAACATAAGTTTACATTTGCTGCATAAACTGGAAGAGGGTATCCGAATTATGAATGAGAAAATCTCGGCACTGGGGAATAAGTGTTTGCGTTTGGTAACTGCAGACGGAGAAATGTCGAGTTTTCTTGGCGGGAAGCCCTTGGTGGCAACTCATGTGCTTTGGCCGAGAAAGCACGATAAACCGCTTGGTTTTATTGGCCAAATTGATTTGGCCGAAATAAATAGAAATTCCGCTATCGATTGGTTGCCGGAAATAGGCCGCTTATTGTTTTTTTACGATTTGCACGAATGGCCTTGGGGATTCGATCCCGACGATAAAGGCGGTTGGGCGGTGATTTACGAAAACGGTTTAGGCGAGTTGAAATTTCAGGAAGCGCCTAGCGATTTAGCTCCCGAGTATCTGTCCGAGAAAATTAAATACCTTAAGTCCGAGCCTTTTATCAGTTACCCGGATAGCCGGCGCATTGATCCGAACCGGTTGGACTGGGAAGAAGACACGGAATATGATGAATTCATAGACAGTAATTACGGCGCGGGTCCCAGGCATCAAATCGGCGGATTTCCATACGCGATACAGAACGATACGATGGAAGAGGAGTGTCAATTGGCAAGCGGCGGCGTGTATTGCGGTAACTCGGAAGGTTACGACTGTAAGCAGGCCGAAGCATTGAAAGCGCACCCCAATGATTGGCGCTTGTTGTTGCAATTCGATTCCGACGAGGATATCGACGCCATGTGGGGCGACATGGGGATGTTGTATTTTTGGGTGAGGGAAAGTGATGCAAGAGCCGCCGGTTTCGACGATGCCTGGATGATATTACAATGTTATTGAAGACTGTGGCGAGGGCGGGGGCTAGTCGTTGATGATCCAACGGCATCGGAGGGAAGGGGCCTTAGTTCAAGATCAACGCGAACCAAGGCGTTTAACAGAAGCATGCAAGAGGGCTGGGAGCGATGCTTTGCGGTTTCTGCAGTCCGGCAACGTGCCGCTCCTCAACTTTTAGGTACTAACCAAAAGGGGTATTGCAAGTTCTAAGGCCGTTTATACGGCCAGGGCGAGTAAGAGCGATAGCCGTCGGTCAGGGTTTTCAAAAAAGCCACCAAATCGCTTCTTTCACGCGCGGTAAGATTAAGCTCGCCAAGTTCGTCGAAGTTTTCGTTGCGCTTAATTTCCGGCGCAGGCCAGCATTTACGCTTCAACGCCTCGGTGTCGTTCGGCGTATTCTTGCATTCTCGGCGTATGTCGCGGTTGTTGTAAAACAGCACTACACCTTCCAGGGTTTTAAAATAGCCGTTGTGCATGTAGGGGGCGGTAACCGCTACGTTGCGCAAGGTCGGAACTTTGATTTTTCCGCGTTCTCCGGCAAGCGGCACGTTGTTGGCCAGGCCTTTGTCCACGAAATTTTCACCGTCCGGATTTAGGTCGTAGGGCAGAGCGTAGAACAGGCTGTCCGGGTTTTTCGGAACGCCGATGTTGTCGTAAGAATGATCGGTAAACAACGGCGGCGTACCGTCAGAGTTTGGTTTGCTCGGATGGCAGGCGGCGCAATTGCCCTTGTCTTCTTCATCGAAGACCTTGAGTCCTCTCGCTTCTTTGGCGGTCAGTCTGGCTTTTCCCGCCAAATAAAAATCATATTTGGAACTAAAACGGTTGAGCACCGGCGACCTTTCGAAGCTCGCTATGGCTTGCGCCATACGTTGATAGGCCTTGATGTCGTCGTCTAAAGCCCCGCTGCCGAATACTGCTTCGAACATAGAGGCGTAGTCGGCGTTACGTACTTTGGCAATCACGCTGGCTATATCGGGATTGGCCATTTCCAAAGGGTTTAAAAAAGGCCCTTTGGCTTGTTCTTCCAAAGTAGCTGCGCGGCCGTCCAAGAATTGTCCACCGTAATACAAGCCGTCTTCGTTGTTTAAATGGAATTCCGGCGCGTACGCCGAATACATGGCGGTAGGGGTGTTGCGATTGCCTTGCAACGTGACCAATGCGCCTTGCGAGGTGGGGACGCCGTTGTCCGGATCGGTAAACGCCATAGCCGGATCGTGGCAAGTGGCGCAACTTTGGCCGGCTGGTTCCGATAAATTGGTATCGAAGAACAATTCCTGACCCAGTTTTGCTTTCAGACTTAAATTGGCGCTGCCCGGCAAGGTCGGTACCTCAGCCGAAGCCGTGGATGCGGCTATTGTTAGCAGCACAAGTGAGTGACTGAGTGTTTTTCGCATAAATACTCCAAAAACTTCGCAGTTCAAATAGGGAGCCCGGCCGAGGCCGGGCGCTTAGCCTCTTAATAAATGAAGCCTATACCCAAGTTGAACTCGTTGGCAGGAGAGTCTTGTTTGGCTTGAATGTTGCGGTAATCGGCTTTGATGACGATGTTGTCTATCGGCTTGTAGCTCAGGCCGCCTTGATAAATCCAGCGGTCCAGGCCCAGGTTGTCGGCGAATCCGGCTGCCACGGCAGCCATAGGATCGTATTTTTCAAAGCGGAAGAACGGCGCCAGATATTGGGTGCTGTCTTTCAACAGATGCGGCATGATGTCGTACGCCGCTTCGGCATACCAGCCGAAACTTTCCTTGCCTATGGTTTCGCCTATTGCTTGGCTGAGTATTTCGGTATCGTTAACTTGTCCCCAAGCGCCCAATGCCCGCAGTTCCAAACCCCGGTAACGGTATTGCATGTGTCCTTCGTACAATTGGGTGGCAACATCGAGTTTGCGTCCGAGATACAGTTCGTTTTGTCCGGAGTTGCCGATGAAAGCCGAGCCGCCCACCATCAAACCGGGCACGACGGCCGGCGAGTAGTCCACCCGGCCGGTAAATGCAAAATCTTCCGCCAAAGCCTGGCTGCCGCCTTGGCGGCCTTCGCGTATCCCTTCGCTTTCGAAGCTGCGGGCGTTCAGCCCGTTCATCGCATAGACCCGGTATTGCAAGCCGGGGATGATTTCGCCGAATAAGCCGGCACCCATCTCACGCCAGGTGGACGGGATAATGAAGCGTTCCACGTCCGGGCGGCGGTTGCCGTGAAATGTCGTGGGTTCGTGCATCTCGTTGATGAAGCCCATGGGCACTAGCATCAAACCGGCGCGGATGTTGTATTTAGGGTCGAGCAAGAAATCCAATTGCGAGAACTCCACCGATACCTCGCCTTTTTCCTCGGCTCCTTCACCGGTTGAGGCATGTTCGAATTCGATTTCGTTGTTCAAAATGATCCAATCGTTGAATTTGTAACCGGCGTATAAGACGGCGCGTTGCAAATCGAAAGAGTCGCTGGCGCCGGAGGCTTTTTCGTCGGTGTAATTGGTATAAAACGCCTCGCCGTAACCTCCGATGGATAGGCCGCGATTGACGCGATAGACATTGGACGCCGCGGGGCCCAAGCCGTATTCGCTTTTGTATTCGCGCGCTTCCGGAATGAATAACTGGGTTTTCAGTTTTTCCACTTCGCTAGCGAGTACGTCGGTTTTGCGTTCCAGTTCGCCTTTTCCCGCTGACGGGGAATTCGCGGCAACCACAGTGCCGGAAGCGGAGTTTTGTTGTGCCTGCTTCAGATCGCGGACTTCCTGTTTCAGTTGCTCGTTTTGGGCGCTTTTGGCTTTCAGCGATTCGATTTCCTTTTGTTGCTGTTGGATGATTTTCCACATTTCTTCCATGCTTGCCGGTGCTTGTTCGGCTATGGAAACATTGCTGCATAACAAACCTATGGATGCGGCTAAATACAAAGAATTCGTCGGTTTTTTCTGGAAAGTCATGTCTAACGGCCTCAATATCGGTTTAATATGCTTGCAGTTTAAAGGGTTAAAAGATTAAGCGCAAATCATTATCATTTGTAAGTCAATTATGCGCCGTACTCATATTAGTTAATTTGATGGTGTTACGCATACGACACCTAAAATGTACCCGGGGGCTGCAATAGTGCGGGCAAAGCCGGCGGCAATTTCGTATGATATTTAGTGTTTTTTATCTTGAGTGACTCATGCTTAGTTTCGAATCGTTACGCCGGTTTGTTTTAGCGCTTAGTGTTGTCGTATTTGCAATGCCTTGTTTTTCAACGGTTTATTTCAGCAAGGACGAGGCTTTGGAAATGGCGTTTGGAACGGATGCCAGCGTGGAATTGTTATCGCTGTTTCCCACTGAAAGTCAGATAGTGCAAATTGAACAGTTGGCCAAAAGTAAATTGGAGTCCAACTTAATCAGCGTCTTTGTCGGTAAAAAACAAGGACAAATTGTCGGTTATGCGATGATTGAATCGCATAACGTGCGTACTCAGCCGGAAACGATGTTGTTAGTGGTCGATGCCGCCGGCAATTTAGCCAACTTGCGCATCCTGGCGTTTCACGAGCCGCCGGAGTATCAGCCGCCAGATCGTTGGTATGCCAAATTATTGAATTTGCCGCTGGAGAAGTTGAGCTTCGATACAGACGTGCAAGCGGTTTCCGGTGCAACCTTAAGTTCGCGGGCTGCGTTAAACGGGGCTCGCAAACTATTGGCGATTTACCAAGTCATGTTGAAAAAGACTCAATAAGCCATGCGATTTTTTGTCACCGGCGAGCAGAATCGCCAACTGTTGATCAACACCTTGATTTTGCTTTTTTTAGGTTACGTGGCCTTGCTTTGGCTTAGCAACGGCTTGATGTACTTTCACAAAATGAGTCTGAGCGGCGATTCGGTTCTGGCTTATTATTTGGGGGACGAGGCACAATTCACGCAGCCTAAAAGCTATCAAAGCTTATTGGAAGTTACGCATTTTCATTTGTTTGCGATGGGTATGCTGGTGTTGACCTTAACCCATCTGATGCTGATGACGGATTTGCCGACTCCGGCAAAGGTTTGGCTCAGCGTGGTTATTTATTTTGCAGCCATCGCCGACGAGGCGGCCGGTTGGTTGGTCCGTTATGCGCATCCTTATTTCGTGTATTTCAAAATAGCGGCGTTTTTACTGTTGGAAACGTCATTATTGGCTTTGATCGTGATTGTTGCGCTGTCTTTGCTACAAGCGCGCAAACGGGCGCGCTAACTCTCTTGTGCTGTAACTTATGCGTAGCCGGTTGCTTCGCGAAAAATCGACAATGTGTTTGCGAATAGGAGGACATCATGAATAAGCACTTACAACTAGTCAGGGAGTTTCACGACAGCTTCGGCATCGTGCAGCCGGTTTATCCGGACAGCATGCATCTGGCGGATATGGACGTCGTGATGCGGCAGGCGCTACTGATGGATTGCGCCAGCGAAACTTTCAAGGCCTTAACCGCCGGGGATTTGGTGAAAATTTTGGCCGGCTTGGTCGATTTGGCCTATAACGCGTTGGCGGCAATCGCTTGTTCCGGCGGCGATGTGCTGGCTACTCCGGCCTCTTGGCGGCAAGACGGCTCGGTGTTGTCTATCGTCAAAGCGTTGTCGGAAAAAATCAGCCTGTGCGCGTCGGGAGAAACCGTGCACTACTCCGGGCTGTATATGCTTTGTGTGCAACTGGTACGCGGTTTCGTCAATGCCGATTTCGACAAGGCTTTTGAAATGGTGCACGCCAATTTGTTGAATAGCCTGTCGCAGGGCCGGTCCGGCGGCGATTACGGCGAGCGTATCGCGCGAGAAACCCTGCCGCCTGCCCCGGATTTAAGCGATGCGCTGTACGAATAAGCGATGATGGGTTCGAAACACATTTTAGGCTTCATCGGCATCGGGCTGATGGGGCAACCTTTGGTCTTGCGTTTACTGGCTGCGGGTTTCGACGTTAGGGTATGGAATCGGACGGCGGAAAAACTGGCTACCGTGGCACAAGCCGGGGCCGGTATCTGTGATTCGGTGGCGGAATTGCTGAGGCAGGTCGACGTGGTTTTGCTATGTTTGGCGGATACTGCCGCGGTGGAACAGATCGCGGCAGCGGAGCTTTTTCCGCATGCCAAACCGAACACGCTGGTGATCGACTTGTCCAGTATCGCACCGGATGCGACCAGACGCTTAGCGGCGTCGGCCGGCGAATCCGGCATGCGCTGGGTAGACGCGCCGGTATCCGGCGGTACGGCTGGGGCCGAGCAAGGCAGTCTGGCCATCATGGCCGGGGGCGATGCGGCGGATATTGCCGTCACCCGCACGGTTTTAGCGCCGCTGTACAGTCGATTAACCCACATGGGGCCGGTAGGGAGTGGCCAGATCACCAAAATTTGCAATCAAATGATCGTCAGTTGCAACGTGATGGTGATTGCGGAAATGATGGCACTGGCCAAACGGGCGGGTGTCGATAGTGCACAAATCCCGCACGCTTTAACCGGCGGTTTCGCCGATTCCAAACCGTTGCAAATCGTTGGGCCGGAAATGGCAGCCGAGGATTTCGCCTCGGTAAAATGGCGAGTCAAGACTTTATTGAAAGATTTAACACTGGCCGATCAGATTGCTGCGGAACACGAGTGTTCGGTGCCGATGTCCGCGTTAGCCGCGCAATTGATGCGCTTGCACGCCGGCCGCGGCTATGCCGAGCAGGATCCCGCTACCTTGATCAATCTTTACTCGAACCGGTAATGCTGCGGTTTTGTGCCAATCTGAGCATGCTGTTTACCGAGTTGCCGCTGGAACAACGTTTCGCTGCAGCGAAACGACACGGTTTTCAGGCGGTGGAGATCCAGTTTCCCTACGAATTGCCGGCCGAGCGGATTAAAGCCCTATTGGATGAACACGGCTTGCGCATGGTCTTGTTTAATGTCCCGGCCGATGATTTGCTACAGGGCGGGGAGGGCTTGGCGGCCGTGCCGGAAAAGCGTGAGCGGTTTTTAGACGGTTTGCAACAAGCCTGCGACTATGCGGTTACCCTCGATGCTTTGCTGGTGAATATACTGCCCGGCCGCTGTTTGAATCGTGCTCGTCTAAACGATTATTTATCGACTTTTATCCAAAATTTGCGCCTTGCGGCCGACCGCTTGGCCGGGATTGGCGTTACGGCCGTGTTCGAAGCGATCAATAGTGTCGATATGCCCGGTTTTTTGCTGGACGACCACGCTAAAATGCTGGCGGTGTTTTCAGAACTCGCTCATCCCAATCTGGGGTTGCAATACGATATTTATCACATGAGCCGCATGCAGCAGGATTGCACGCAGTTTTTGGCCCGGCACATCGACAAGATAAGCCATATTCAGTTTGCCGATTGTCCGGGACGCGGACAACCGGGCAGCGGCACGGTCGATTTCGATGCCTTGTTCGATTTGTTGCGGAAACTTAACTATTGCGGTTGGGTAGGCGCGGAATATAAACCGACAGGAAATACTGTAGACAGCTTGAGCTGGCTGCAAAGCCGTTAGAACGGCGGGCTATAATAGCCGTATCAATACACCCGGATGGCAGTCATGTCGAAATTCGCACTCACCCTACACCATGCCAGTTTAATCGTTTCCGATGCCGAACAATCCTTGCGGTTTTATCGTGACGTGTTGGGCATGACGCCGACCGAACGGCCCGATTTGCCTTTTCCCGGTGCTTGGCTGCAAATCGGCGAGCAGCAAATTCATCTGTTGGAATTGGATAATCCCGATCCGACTACCGGCCGTCCGGCCCACGGCGGCAGAGACCGGCATGTGGCCTTACATTGCAATTCGGTAGACGCTTTGCGCGATACCTTGGACCGCGAAGGCATAGCGTATACGACCAGCATATCCGGACGAAAAGCCTTGTTTTGCCGCGACCGCGACGGCAATGCGCTGGAGTTTATCGAGCGCGGTACCTAGTGTCGGATCGGAGCGAACATGGTTAAGGCTATTGTGTACGGCGTATTGTTGGCTTGCAGCTTGGCTATCGGCTTGATGTTGACCGGCTTTTTCTGCTGGCGATTCGACATTCCGCTAGCAGCCGATTTTTGCTATGCCTGGGCCAATAAATTGCTATTGCTGGGTTTTGGCTGGATGCTGGTGCTCGGCGTTTTTCTCGTGGTACGTGCGATTGCGCTCGGGTTGTTTGACTTTTTCGATCGGAAAGCTGTTGCGCAGCGGCAATTGGCGTCGTTAACGGTAAGACGTCAGGATGCCGAGAGGCAGGCCTGTTTGGAAAAGAGTCAACAGCATTACTGGTTGCAAATCAAACGTAGCCGGTTGCTGGCCGCGGATAACAAAAAACAAAGCCGGCAATTGTATCAATCGATTCGGGCCGAAATAGCAGTCATGGTTCCCGAGGCCGAGCTGGAGCAGGCCTGGAAAGACTTGAAACGGCATAAACGCCTGGCGGATACCCAAGCCATGTTGACCTTGCGGCAAAAACTACTATGCCGCGGTTAGAACGCTGGTTGTCCGATGTTCTGGGGATTTGCCGGGCTAAGTTGGACGAAAATTTGCTATGGCGGCTTTCCCGGCAGGAAGACGTGGCAACATTGCGCAGACAACAGGCGCTGGCGGAACAGGCTTTGGTCGCCCAACTGAAAAAACAGGCTCAACGCTTGGCGCACGAAATGGCTATGGCGCAAGCCGAACACCAAAGCGAATTGGAAATGGTGAAAATCCGCTGCAAACAGGATTTGCGCGATTATCAGGAATATCTGCAGGCTTTGGATAACTTGAAAGACTCTCTGAAAAGCAGTTACGCGCATCTACCGGATGCCGTGGCATTTACCGTTCACCATCACGCCAAACAGCTGCTGAACAGAATGTGGGAAACCCGGAACGAGCAAGAGCGCTTGCAGAGCGAGCTAGCGTTAATTCAGTTTTTGACTGCGATACACGAAGACAGTCAGTTGTCTTTGCTGCGCAACGACGCGCTGGCGCTGCCGCGAAAAACCTTGGCCATCATCGACGGTTTGGACGGTGCGCGTTCTTAGGAGAGTTGCGGCGAAAACTTTACCCAATTGACCGGATTTTGGGTTTTGGGTCTTAGTTGAAAGATTCGATGGGCTGGAAATAGTGTTCGATCGATTTGATCAATTTCTTTTCCAAGGCGAACATGACTACGTGGTCGCCGTCGGAAAATACCGTATCGTGGTGTACCGGAATCACTTCGTGGTCGCGAATCAAGGCGCCAAGAATAACGCCTTCCGGCAGATTGATTTGGTCCACCCGCAACCCAACCACCGACGCGGTATCGTTTTGGCTGCGGTGAGCGATAGCTTCTATGGCCTCCGCGCTGCCGCCGCAGACCGAACTGACGCCGACCACGTCGCCTTTGCGTACGTGTTTTAAAATGCCGCCCAGGGTTTCCAGTTTGGGTTGAATCGCCAAATCGATTTCGCTGTTGTCCAGCAGTTTCAAGTAGGAATTGTTATTGATCAGGCAGATGGCCTTTTTGGCGCCTAACTTTTTGGCCAAACCTGCGGAAATCAAGTTGATGCCGTCGTTATTGGTGATCGCGCAAAACAAATCGATGTCTTCTATCATTTCCTCTTGCAGCAAGGATTCGTCCGTGCAGTCTCCATGTAAAATCAATGTTTTACGAAGATCGTTAGAGATTTCTTTGGCGCGGTTGATGTCTTGTTCGATGATTTTGACTTGATAGTTGTTTTCCAGGGCAATCGCTAGGCGCTTGCCGACGTGGCCGCCGCCGGCCAGCATGATGGATTTGATTGGCGACTCCAATTTGTTTAAATCCATCAATGTCTTACGTACTTTGTCGCGTGGGCAGACGAAAAAAACTTCATCCCCGGCGGTGATCACCGCTTCGCCGTTGACCGGTATGGCTTTGCCGTCGCGAAAAATGGCGACCACTCGAATCATACTGTCGGCCAGCTTTTCCTTGACGGTTTGAATGCGTTTGCCGGTCAAAAAGCCGGCTAAGGCGACCCGGATCGAAAATAAGCGCACCATGCCTTCGGCAAATTCGGAAACGTGCAGTGCGCCGGGGTATTTGATCAGGTTGTGTATGGATTCGGTGACCACTTGTTCCGGGCTGATGACGATGTCGATGCCGCCGGGTTTGAACAGCTCCGGATGGTTTAGAAAGTCGATGGCGCGAACCCGGGCGATGGTTTTGGGCTTTTCGTACAAGGTGTTGATGACTTGACAGGCCAGCATGTTGGTTTCATCGCGGTCGGTAACCGCAATGACCATGTCGGCCGATCCGACTCCGGCTTGTTCCAATATGGTCGGATGGGCCGCGTTGCCCTCTATCGTAGCGATATCCAGTCTGCTTTTAAGCGCTGACAGCAATTGCGGATTCTTGTCGATAACCACAATATCGTTCTCTTCGCTGGCGAGTGCGCCGGCGACCGAAGAACCGGTAACACCGGCACCCAGAATGACAATTTTCATGAAAGCAAAAGATATTCGGAAATGGATGATGCGATAGCGCAGACGTATATCAGACAGGTAGGATAGACGGGTTTGCAAATTATAACCGGATCCCCTGAGCTGTACACGTCGACAACTTAGTGATTGCAACTTAGGATTGAATTATCGCTTGGCTTGATATGCCGGAACCAGTGGACTTTGGGGTAGCGTGACCGCTTTAAGCTTAGCGGCTGGGAAAAAACCAAGTCGCGCCCGCTTAAAATTAAGTAGGATAGCAGGCAACATGCGGCGTTTAGCCGTTAATCGGGACGTGGCGATGATAGAACGCATACTGATTTGTACCGATCTGGACCGAACCCTGTTACCGAACGGCAACGCGCCGGAATCGCCGTCGGCCCGGCCGCTGTTTGCGGCGTTGGCGGCCAGGCCCGAGGTGTTAGTCGCTTACGTGTCCGGCCGCGATAAAACCTTGGTACAGCAAGCGATTGCTGATTTCGGCTTACCGCTGCCGGATTATGTAGTCGGCGATGTCGGCAGCAGCGTGTACCGGCTCGATGGCAGCAGCTGGCAGGTTTTCGAGGCCTGGGAAAGCCGGATCGCAGCCGATTGGCGCGGGCACGATCACGCCAGTTTGCACTTGTTATTCGCGGACCTGCCTAGGTTAACCTTGCAAGAGCCGGGCAAGCAAAACCGTTTTAAGCTGAGTTACTATTTAAACTTAGATAGGGATGCGGCCGAATTGCTGGAGATCATGCAGGCACGCATCGCCGATTGCGGCGTTAAAGCCGAGGTGATCTACAGTCTGGACGAAGCCGAGCAAGTGGTGCTGCTGGACGTGCTGCCGTCCAGCGCAACCAAGTACCACGCGGTCGAATTCTTGATGGAGCAACTTGGCATCGACCCCGGCCAAACCGTATTCGCCGGCGATAGCGGTAACGATTTGCCTGTATTGATCAGCCGGGTGCAATCGGTTTTAGTCGCTAATGCGGCCGACGCGGTGAAAACTCAAGCCCAAGAATTGGCCAGGCAAAACGGCACCGAAGCGGCGTTGTATTTGGCGCAAGGCGGTTTTATGGGTTTGAACGGCAATTACGCCGCCGGCATTTTGGAAGGCGTCGCCCATTTTCTACCGCATACCCAAACCTGGATGCAACACTATGGCTAAACCGGCGTTATACATTTTCGGCGAGGTGTTGTTCGACCATTTTCCGGACGGCAGTGCGGTGCTGGGCGGCGCGCCGTTTAACGTGGCTTGGCATCTGCAAGCCTTCGGGCAACAGCCCTTGTTCATCAGCCGAGTCGGGGACGATGGGACCGGGAAACAGGTTAAACAGGCGATGCAGGAATGGGGTATGAACATGGCCGGCTTACAAACCGATAGCGTGCATCCCACCGGCAAGGTGCAGGTCGACATTAGCGACGGCGAGCCCGGCTATCTGATCGTTCCCGAACAGGCCTACGATTTCATCGCCGACGAGACGTTACAGGCCTTGCCGGCGGCCGGCTTGCTGTACCACGGCAGTTTGGCCTTACGCAATCCGGTGTCTCGGCAGGCGTGGGAGCGCTTGAAAGCTGGTTGCACCGGCTTGGTGTTTTTGGACGTCAACCTGCGCGAACCTTGGTGGCGAAAAGCCGAGGTGTTGGCACTAGCCGGCGAAGCGGATTGGATAAAACTCAACCATGTGGAATTGGCCGCCCTGCAAGCGGACAACGCGCCTGTCGAAACGGCGATGCGGCGGTTTATCGACGATTATCGGTTGCAGGGCTTGGTGGTGACCCGCGGCAAGCAAGGTGCGCTTGCCATGGATGCCGGCGGCAATCAAGTCGAGGTCGTTCCGGCGCAGAGCATGCCAGTGGTGGATACCGTCGGGGCCGGCGATGCGTTTGCCGCGGTTCTGTTGCTGGGCTTGCAACTGCACTGGCCGTTGAGCTTGAGCCTGCAACGCGCCCAATCTTTCGCTTCGGCCTTGGTCGGCCGCCGTGGCGCTACGGTACACGATCCGGCGTTTTACCGGGATTTTGTAACCGAGTGGGAGATTTGAACGGCCGGGTAGATAAAGCCCAGCTGGATCAGATGTCCGCCCAGGATGTAACGTTGGCGGGCGGCTGGCGGGCCCAAGGTAATCGGCAAAAGCGCTGCTATTCCGGCAACGAGGTGGGGCAAGCCCGGTCAAGCGTTGTGACGCTTCAAACTCAATAAGCCCAGCAGCGTTGAGCCCATTAGCCAAATCGAGCCGGGCAGGGGCACGGCCGAGGTAGGAGCGCCGATAGTAGCGCCGTAGTAGTATTCGTAATCCGGAAGCTGGAAATGAATATTCGTATAACTGCCGTAAAACTGTATCAAGCCGTTACCTTCTTCCCCGGTTACCCGCTTGCCGTCTTGAACTAAACTTCCGCCGCCCCAGTGACCGGCGCCTTCTGACACTATCTCGAAATTGCTAGTGTCGAACACGAACCTAACCTGATAGCCGGGCTGACCCACACTCTACAGCGCGAGCAAGGGATTAGTCACTGCGTGCGAAAAAGTGAAGCGACCTTCCCCGGTTCCGGTCAGCGCAATTGTGCCGTTGCTGCCGGGAGTATTGGTATAAACGGCGTTGGTAAACGAACCGGGTACATCGTCGAAGATGCCGCTGGTAAAGTCTGTCCAGGCGTACTGGCCGGAATAGCTCACGTCTATCGGCTTGCCGTCTTGAACAAACGAGCCGTCTTGGCCAACCCAAGAAGCCCAACTGACCGTGTCGGCGTAGGCATACGGAGAAAGAACAGTAGAAATTAACAAGCATGTTGTAGCGAATTTATTGAACATGATGTGAGTCCTGTAAAGGTTAAGGGGGCTTCTAAATTTCCGCCTCGACTCGGGTTCTATATGGGCAAGCTTGCATCTCTGCCGATAAGCGGCTTGCACTGGCATTTGCGCTTAACGAGGAGGCGCTAGACCGATGTCTTCATACCAGATCGCCGGCGATTGTTCGATGAAGCGCCGCATCAGCGCGATACAGCCGGGATCGTTCAGTTCGACGATTTGGACGCCGGCTTCGCGCAGCCAATCCGGATGACCGGCGAAGTTGACCGATTCGCCGATTACGACGGTGCCGATGTTGAATTGGCGGACCAGACCGGAGCAGTACCAACAGGGGGCCAAGGTCGTCACCAGGATCTTATCCCGATAATCGTTTTGCCGGCCGGCGTTGCGAAACGCGTCGGTTTCGCCGTGCAGCGACGGGTCGTTGTTTTGCACCCGGCGGTTGCGGCCTTTTCCCAGCAAGCGGCCGTCGGCACCGAACAGTGCGGCACCGACCGGAACGCCTCCCTCGGCAAAACCCGTTTCCGCTTCGGCAAAGGCAACGGCTAATAGCTCCAGGTAGTTCATATCCTCTCCAAACATATCATCACTGTGGGCACGATGGGTGTCCGCGCTGGCTCATGCAAATGCTGGACAAATGACTCATTCCACAGCATTTGGCGGTACCGGGTGCCGGGCTTGCTTGGCCATCACTGCCGAGTTTGCGTCCGCCATCGGTTGACGATGTCGTCGACGTCCAGTTCGTCCGGGCCTTCGCGCCAGCCGGTGTAATAATCGACGTCGTTGCTTTTCGGTTCCGGGTTTGGACGGTAAATCTGCACCCGGGTCGGTAACGGCGCGGCTTCGCCCAAAACCAGGGCTTCGCCTCTGCCCAGCGATGTCAGAATATCGGTCAAGTCGCCTTCGGCTTCCGGCACTAAACCGCGTATATAAGCCTGGTCGTCCGGGTTGGTGGTACGCAAGCAAATGAAGGAACTGCATTGGGCCAGCATGGTTTCCGACAACTCGGTCGGCCTTTGGCTGACCACGCCGATAGACACTCCGTATTTGCGGCCTTCTTTGGCGATCCGTTCCATCATCTTCTTGGTGCCTTCGAATGGGCCGCCTTTCTCCCGCGGAATGTAGGCATGGGCTTCCTCGCAGATCAAGGTGATCGGGAATTCGCGCCGGTGGGGATTCCAGTAGTTGAACTCGTAAGCCAGGCGACCGACTTGGGCGGAAACCGCCGGGCGCACGTCGGTAGGTACCGAGCTTAGATCGACCACGGTGATGTTGGCTTTTTTATCGCCCAGTCCGACGAATTGCCGCAATAAATCGGCCATGCTGTCGGAGGTGTTGCGCTTTTTGGGTTTCAACAAAAAGTCGTAACGCACGTCGTTGAAGCGGCTTTGCATGCGGACCAGGAATTCGTCGAATTGGCCGAATAAAGCGCCATGAGTTTTGCCGAAATCCTTGCGTTCTTCGTTGGCTGTCTTGAATTGCATATACATTTCCGCCAACGAAAAATAAATCGGGGTATCTATCGATACGCCGCTCAAGCCGATTTGTTTGGCTTCCTTGCGTTTGAGCTGCTGTAAAATCTCGCGCATGAAGGCCATTTGCATCGAAGCGCCTTTGTCGTCCCTGTCGATGAATAAATCGACCAGCTCGGCGTAAGTCATCATCCAATACGGCATTTCCAAGTCCATGGCGTCCACGTAGTTTACCCGTTCGGTGGGAAAGGCGGATTCGACGCGACCGTCTGCGGTTTTCCAGCAATATTCGCCGTGTAGATCCAACATGATCAAATGCGTTTTCGGCATGGCCTTGATCGTGTGTTGAATCAGGCTGGTGACTGTCCATGATTTACCGGAACCGGATTGACCGAGAATCGCGAAATGGCGGCCGAACAAGGCTCTTGGATCCAGGCTCAGGTGGTAGTCTTTATGCGAGGCCAATTGGCCGATGAAAAACTGGTAATCGCGAAATTTGGAAAAGATGGCATTGATTTCGTCCAAGCCGACCGCAAACACGTTGGCACCGGGGGTAGGATAGTGACGTACCCCGCGAATAAAGGTGTTGGTTTCGTTGATTTCACCTACCGGAATCAGCGCGATAAAACGATCGCTGTAGCGATTGCCTTGCTGGTCGAAACGGTCGCGCTCCCACATTTTATAAACCAGGGCCAACACCTTGATTTGGGTTTGTTGGATCACCACGTAGGACCCCAGGTGTCCGGCCAGAATTTCCTGCTCGCCGATGCGGATGAGCGGCGCGGAAGTGGAATGCTCTGCGACGATGCGGGCGTCCATGCCGTCGCCGCGCACTTCCACCAAATGGCCGATTAGAATTTGTTCGCTTTGCGCCATGTTTGTACTCGGTAACCACAAAATCCGGTAAAGCGTAGTTCAAATTTGCGGCTGCGAGGCGTGCAGTTATTGTTGCTTTGGATAGAGTGACTATTCGGTAAGCCCGAGGGATAAGCGATAAACGGAGACGTAACGAAGACGAGTGAGCGGTTTAGGTGAACATCCTGCAGCGCTGCTGCAGGATAGTGCCGGTACGATCAGGACAAGAAAGAACAGCAATAATCGCTGGCAACTTTGACTTTCATCGTGAATCGGGCGTTGCCGGGCACCTCGAAGGATTGGCCGCCGCTTACGGTTTGCCAGGCTTGGTCGGGTAACAGCACCTCCATCTCGCCTGCCAGGATTTCCATCAGCTCGGGGGCTTCGGTGTTGAAGGTATATTCTCCCGGCTGCATAAAGCCCAGGGTTTTCTTGCTGCCGTCGGCAAAGATCACGGTGCGGCTGACGACCCGGCCGTCGAAATAAACATTGGCTTTTTTGACGATGGTGACGTTTTCGAATTCAGACATTGTAATCGGCGTATAGTGATAAAAGTGGCATGATAGCAGAGCGGCGCAGGTAAAATGATCGGAATTAGCCGTAGCCGCCGTAAACGCCGTGCGTTCGGCGTTTACGGCAAAAGCCGAACCTTGGGCTCATTCACTTTTTAACTGAATATCGTTATGGATCATTTTTTTATCTGGAATATCGACCCGGTTCTGCTTGATTTTGGGGCCGTGAAAATTCGCTGGTACGGGCTAATGTTTGCTTCCGGATTCGTCGGTAGCTTTCTGACCATGCAATGGATTTATCAGCGAGAAGGAAAAAAAATCGAAGAGCTGGATACCTTGTTATGGTACATGGTGGTGGCGACCATCGTCGGCGCGCGCTTGGGACACGTGTTGCTGTACGATCCCGGCTATTATTTGTCGCATCCGCTAAAGATCCTGGCCGTTTGGGAAGGCGGGCTGGCGAGTCACGGCGCGACCTTGGGCATCATTGCGGCGTTGTTTCTGTACAGACGCCAATACGGCGACGGCTTTCTGTGGTTGTTGGACCGGGTTTGCATTCCGACCGCGTTAGCCGGGGCCTTGATTCGTGTCGGTAATTTCTTTAACTCTGAAATTCTCGGCATCGCTTCCGAGCAGCCTTGGGCGGTGATTTTTGCGCGTATCGACTGGACGCCGCGCCACCCGGTTCAGTTGTACGAAGCCTTTTGCTATTTGTTTATCTATGCGACCACTTTACAGCTTTATAAAAAATTCGCGGGGAAACAAGGCTTGGTGTTCGGTTGTTTTATTAGCTTGCTGTTTAGCGTTCGATTCGTGCTGGAATATTTTAAAACCGAACAAGCAATGTACGACAACGGTTTGACCTTGACCACAGGACAGTTGTTGAGCGTGCCGTTCGTGTTGGCCGGGCTGGCGTGCGTCGCTTTCTCGCTCACGCGGGAACGGCGCAAATCCGTCGGCTAATCGTTTATAATCGCTGGTTTTTTCAGTTTGCCGTGCTGTCGGCGAAAACAGCGTGACACTCGCATGCAAGAAATCAATCCGATCAAATACAAAATTGCCGATTTACGCGAACGCTGCGCGTCGTTGAAGGTTTATCTCGATTTCGATGCAAAAAGCGAACGTTTAATCGAGGTCATGCGCGAATTGGAGGACCCGGCGATTTGGAACAAGCCGGAACTCGCCCAAGCCTTGGGACGCGAACGCGCCATGTTGGAAGGCATCGTCGAGACCTTGCGCGAGCTGGAGCAAAGTTTAAACGATGCCGACGAATTGTTGGCGCTGGCGGTGGAAGAACACGACGCCGATACGGTGGATACGGTTGTCGCCGATTTGGAGGAATCGGAAAAGCAGGTCGCGCAATTGGAATTTCAGCGCATGTTTGCCGGTGAAATGGATCCGAACAACGCCTTTTTGGATATTCAAGCCGGATCGGGCGGTACCGAAGCCCAGGATTGGGCTTCGATGATAGAGCGCATGTATTTGCGTTGGGGCGAAGCCAAAGGCTTTAAAACCGAATTGATCGAGGAATCGCCGGGCGAGGTCGCCGGCATCAAGAGCGCGACGATTCGCTTCGAAGGTCCGTATGCTTTCGGCTGGTTAAGAACCGAGACCGGTGTGCATCGACTGGTGCGCAAATCGCCGTTCGATTCCGGTAACCGCCGTCACACTTCGTTTGCCTCGGTGTTCGTCTCCCCGGAGATCGACGACGACATCGAAATAGACATCAATCCGGCCGACTTGCGCATCGACGTATACCGGGCCAGCGGCGCCGGCGGTCAGCACGTCAATAGGACCGAATCGGCGGTACGGATAACCCACGGTCCCAGCGGCATCGTGACCCAGTGTCAAAGCGACCGCTCGCAGCACAAAAATAAAGACACGGCGATGAAGCAACTCAAAGCCAAGCTGTACGAAATGGAGATGCTGAAACGTAGCGAAACCCAGCAAGCCCTGGAAGACTCCAAGTCGGACATCGGCTGGGGCAGCCAGATTCGTTCCTACGTACTGGACCAATCGCGGATCAAGGACCTGCGCACCAACGTCGAAACCGGCAACACCCAGGCGGTATTGGATGGCGCGCTGGATCAGTTTATCGAAGCCAGTTTGAAGAGTGGGTTGTAAAGTCATAATCTAGGTGAAAACAAATAGCAAGCCAGAGAATTCATATAAATGAATAAGCATGAGCTGGAATTATTATCTGCTATTAGAATAAAAGAAGCGGAAGTTCTTTTAAAAGCCGAGTGTTATCATGGCGCTTATTATCTCGCTGGGTATGCTTTGGAATGTATTTTGAAAGCTTGTGTTGCCAAGCAAATTAAGCAATTCGATTTTCCGGATAAAAAACTTGCTAACGATAGTTATACCCATGATCTGACTAAACTGCTTATCACCGCAGGATTAAAACAAGAGCTGATATTGCAAGAAAGTAAAGATGTTAATTTCAAGCTGAGTTGGTCTCTGGCCAATAAATGGTCGGAGGAGTCTCGTTATGATCATTCTATTCAAAGACAGGATGCCAGGGATTTATTTTTGGCTATTACCGAAAACGAATCAGGAGTATTGCCATGGCTAAAGAAGTATTTATGACGCAATGGTTTACGGACGCAATGCGCCTAGCGGGTGAAAGCTTGGTAAAAAAATTGGACGAGTCAGGTGTTCAGGTTGCCGCCGCTTTTTGGATACAGGATGTGGAAGAAAAAAATTGGGAGCTGACCATAGTATCTCCTCTGGTGGGAAGCGAAGGGCCTAGAAGTTTGTATAAAAGAATTAATGATATTTATGAGGCTTGCTCGGATGATGAAGATGTTATTTCCTTGCATGATATTAGGGTGTCTAGTATTCATAACCGTATAGTCAATGCAATGCGGAACAGTGTTTTGACAGGGGCTCAATTAGCTAATAATCGAATGGGAAGAAATTATATAGATGGCATATATATTGAGGATATGTATCTATATAAAATTGATTGGGATATGCTTGCGAAATTAAACGATTTAAATCGGGTTGCTTAGTTTGTCCTTGTTGCCGCGCGGTGCGTGTAGTAACCAGGACGAAAGCAGCTGGAATTGACGATGCAGACTAAACTGGTGGAAGGAAATTAACAAATTTTACTAGAGGCTAGGAATGAATGCTTTTGCCGTTGACTTTCGGAGCCTGTTCCGCCAATTTTACCCTTCGGGAGTTAATCGTGTTTCTCGCCGATGGCCGAAGTATTTGGGTGGGCCATAGTGCGGTTTCCCCGTTCAGCTAAGGCAGATGCCAACCAAAGAGCCGATTTTGAAATATTGAGCTATTTCTTTGATTATTCCAAAGGTCAATAAATGCAATTCCCCGATACCAAGCGCTTTGCCTTGTTAATCGATGCCGATAATGCGCAGGCTAAAGCGATAGATGCGGTTTTGACGGAGGCGGCACGATATGGGGATACGACGTCAAGGCGTTGTTACGGAGATTGGACTAGTCAAAAACTTGCGCCATGGAAAACGGTTTTAAACAGACATGCCATTCAGCCCATTCAACAATTCAGCTATACCACTGGTAAGAATGCCACGGATTCCGCATTGATTATCGATGCAATGGATTTATTGTATACCGGAAAATTTAATGGTTTTTTTCTGGTTTCAAGCGATAGTGATTGTAGTGTTGGCTGATTTAGATCCGGAAAAATGCGCCCCGTGTATTAGTAAACGCAAAGAAATTATCGGTAACGATAATATTGATTTGGTGGTCATTGCCCGAAAAGCGATTGAGTCTTGGTTTTTAGCCGATACCGAAGCGATGAAAAGCTGGACTAAGCAAGGTCGTTTTTTTGAAGAATATCCGGAACAGATGCCCTCTATGCCCTGGGGGCGATTAAAGGAAATTGGCTTGCAGACTATTGGTCGCGGTCCCGGAAGCAGCAAAATCGCTTTTGCCGATAGATTTATCAAACACCATAATTTCAGCGTAGTTCGTGCTGCTCAGCATCCCAATTGTCCAAGTGCCGGATATTTTGTTGAGAAATTGAAATTATTGGCGTAACCAAATTATTTATTAAGCATTAGAAATTTACTAAGAAAACATGTCAGAACTCGAACACGACGAACAGGAACAGATTAAACAGCGCCGCGAAAAATTAACCGCGCTACGCGAAGAAGGCACTGCATTTCCAACCGATTTTCGCCGCAACGTGGTGGCCGGCGAATTATTGGCCGAGTACGGCGATAAAACCGAAGAGGAATTGTTGGCCGAACCGATCCGGGTCAAGATTGCCGGGCGGATGATGACCCGCCGCATCATGGGCAAGGCCAGTTTCTGTCATTTACAGGATATGTCCGGGCAGATTCAGGTTTATATCGCCCGCGATAATTTACCGGAAGGTGTCTACAACGACCAGTTCAAGAAATGGGACATCGGTGACATTCTCGGCGCCGAAGGGACGTTGTTCAAAACCAAGGTCGGTGAATTAAGCGTGCGCGTCGATGACATTCGTTTGTTGACCAAAGCTCTGCGGCCCTTGCCGGAAAAATTCCACGGCATCGCCGATCAGGAGATCAAGTATCGCCAGCGCTATCTGGATTTGATCATGAGCGACGAGGCCCGCAAGACGTTTACCATGCGCTCCAAGATCGTCAACTACATTCGTGACTTTCTGGTGGCCCGCGACTTTTTGGAAGTGGAAACGCCGATGATGCAAGTCATCCCCGGCGGCGCCACCGCGCGGCCGTTTACCACCTTTCACAATGCGCTGGACATGGAGTTGTATTTGCGGATTGCTCCGGAACTGTACTTGAAACGCTTGGTGGTCGGCGGTTTCGAACGCGTGTTCGAGATCAACCGCAACTTCCGTAACGAAGGTCTGTCGACCCGGCATAATCCGGAGTTCACCATGCTGGAGTTTTACCAAGCCTATGCCGAATACGGCGACTTGATGGATTTGACCGAAGCCATGCTGCGCGGCATAGCCGAGGACATTGTCGGCAACACCGCCATCGAATACCAGGGCGAGACTTACGATTTCGGCCAGCCGTTCGCACGAATGACCGTGCTGGAATCCATCCTGCACTTCAATCCCGAATTGACGCTAGACGATTTGAGCACGCGCGAAGCGGCGGTCAAGGTTGCCGAAAATCTGAAGATTCCAGTCAAGGACAGTTATGGTTTGGGTAAGGTGCAAATCGAGATTTTCGAGAAAACCGTCGAGCATCGCTTGATGAATCCGACCTTCATCACCGCCTATCCGGTGGAGGTGTCGCCGCTGGCACGCCGCAACGATAGCGATCCGCACGTCACCGACCGTTTCGAGTTTTTCGTCGGCGGCCGCGAGATTGCCAACGGCTTTACCGAGCTGAATGATGCCGAAGACCAAGCCGAGCGCTTCAGAAAACAGGTCGAGGAAAAAGAAGCCGGCGACAACGAAGCCATGCATTACGACGCCGATTACATCACCGCGCTGGAACACGGCATGCCGCCGACGGCCGGCGAGGGTATAGGCATTGATCGGCTGGTGATGTTGTTTACCAACTCGCCGAGCATTCGCGATGTGTTGTTGTTTCCGCACATGCGCCCTAAAGCCGTTTAGAACTCTCCGATAAACCACGATTCGGAGCGCGCCTACCTGCGACGGGCTAAATCTCCGGTTTCGGGCTAGTATAACGACAGGTAACGACTCCCAAAGCCGCGTGCCCGGCGGCTAGCCGGCTTGATGAGCGTCAGGGAGGGGATAAGCGTGGTAAATCGGCCTTTTCAAACTGCAGCGATGCCGATTCGGGAAAACAAACGAGAGATTGGCTTAATCTCCCGTCGGTACACGTATCTGATTATTCTTAACCGCGCTGAGTTTTATAAAATCGACATCATTCGGCGCCTCCATTAACATCGGTAGACGAGAACAGCATGAGCGTAGATCCAAATCAATTTAAAAGCGCATTGAAGTTGTGGGCTAGCGGCGTCACCGTCGTGACCGCTCAGTCGGCACAAGGCGCGAAAGGCATGACGGCGACGTCGTTTAGCAGCGTTTCCTTGGACCCGCCGCAAATTTTGGTCTGTTTAAATCAACACACCGATACGGGGGCTGTGGTGTTGCAGGAAAAACGCTTCGCAGTCAACATTTTACGGGCTGATCAAGAAGCGGTTTCCAATCGGTTTGCCGGGGGAAGCACTCAAGAAGAGCGTTTTGCCGGCGTCGATTGGCAGGTAGGCGATTACGGCACGCCGGTTTTGAGCTGCGCGTTGGCATCCCTGGAATGCAAAATAGTGAATCAAATATTGGCCGGTACTCATTGGATCGTCATAGGCGAAGTTGAAAATGTGATTTGTCGGGAAGGCGAACCGTTGTTGTATTACCATAGTGCTTACCGGTATTTAAAATCCGAATGACCGGGAACGGCCGAGCCTGCTGGCGGTCTTTGAATGAGTGTGTATGGGTACGGAGCCGATAGCGTTATGAACGATAAGCAAAACTTTTTCGAGTTTTACAGGGTTTGTAAAGAATTCGTCATCAAATGGTGGGCTTGGGCGAATCGCTGGATTTCGTCTCAACCGGCGGAAGGAAAGCCGGCGCCTGCCGAGAATCCGGTTAGCCGACCGCCCCGTTTCGTGATTTACGTGTTGGCGTTAGTGCTGTTGGCAACCTTGCTGGCCGGCGGCGAAAAACCGCAAGGCCGCGAGATTCCCTACAGCCAGTTTTTATCGCTGGTCAATGCGGATAAAGTCGATAAAGCCGTCGTTACCCAACGATTTATCAACGGCACCCTAAAAGACGACGACAAACAAATCGGCAAATATTTCTTTACCATCCCGTTGTGGGACGAGTCTCTCACTAAGCACTTGCAGGATCACAAAGTCGAGTACGTGGTAAGGAGCGGAGAAAATTGGCTCGGAAACATCGTTTTCAATTGGATTATCCCAATAGCGATATTTGCCGCGATTTGGATGTGGTTGCTGCCGCGGATGACGGGCGGGGCCGGCCGCTCTTTTTTGAATTTGGGTAATAAAATCAAGATTCAGCAAGAAAACGGCAAGATTACTTTCGATGATGTGGCGGGTGCGGACAGTGCCAAACAGGAATTGAAAGAAACCATCGAATTCTTAAAATCGCCGGAAAAATTGCAAAAGCTGGGCGGACGCATGCCTAAAGGTGTGTTGTTGGTAGGTTCACCCGGTACCGGTAAAACCCTGTTGGCGCGGGCGGTTTCCGGGGAAGCGGGCGTGCCGTTTTTCAACATCAGCGCGTCGGAATTCATCGAATTGTTCGTCGGCATCGGCGCCGCCCGGGTTAGAGACTTGTTTGAGCAAGCTCGCAAAACCGCGCCCTGTATCATCTTTATCGACGAACTGGACGCGATTGGCCGCTCTCGTAGCGGCCCGGTCAGCTTGGCCGGTAACGACGAGCGCGAACAAACCTTGAATCAACTGCTGACCGAAATGGACGGTTTCGATTCCACGTCCGGGGTAGTCGTGATGGCCGCGACCAACAGACCGGAAATTTTGGATAAAGCCTTGTTGAGAGCCGGGCGTTTCGATAGGCAAATCGTGGTCGATAAACCGGATTTGCTCGATAGGATGGCTATCTTGAAGCTGCATAGCAAGGCTATGCAATTGGCGAAAGACGTCGATTTAGCCACAGTCGCCAAACGAACGCCCGGTTTCGTCGGCGCGGACTTGTCCAATATTGCCAACGAAGCGGCGATTTTGGCGGCCAGAAACGAACGCGAGCAAGTAACCATGGCCGATTTCGAGGCGGCAATAGATCGTATCTTGGCCGGACCGGAAAAGAAAAACCGGCTGCTTGGTCCGGAAGAGAAACGTCGGGTGGCATTTCACGAAGCCGGCCACGCATTGGTGGCAGAATCCGTGCCTACCGGACAACCGGTACATAAAATATCCATCATTCCGCGCGGCGTGTCCGCCTTGGGTTTTACCTTGCAGTTACCGGTCGAAGAAAAGTATTTATCCACAGAGCAGGAATTGAAAGATCAAATGGCGATCTTGCTGGGTGGCCGAGTCGCGGAACAATTGGCCTTGGAGAGTGTTTCCACCGGTGCGCAAAACGACTTGGAAAAGGCCAGCGAGATTGCGCATAACATGGTTTGCTATTTGGGCATGAGTCAGAAGCTGGGACCGTTGATATACGGCCGGCGGCAACAACTGCAATTTTTGCCGTCGGAAGTTAGTGAACAGCGCAATTTCAGCGAAGAAACTGCACGTTTGATAGACGCGGAAATTAAAGTCTTGGTTGAAGATGCTCAGAGTCGCGCCATGGAAATTTTGTCCAAACAGCGGGACACACTGGATAGCTTAGCGGCGCTGTTACAGGAAAAAGAGGTCGTACAGCGCGAAGACATTGCCGCTATGTTGGGCAGTAGCCCCAAAAGCTAGATTATCGTCGTTATGGCTAGCCTGGACTGATGCAAATGCTCAGTACCGGCGTGAGAGGTCTCGCGCAATGCGACAAGGCGCCCGACTTGGCATTGGGTAAGCGTTTTTCAACCATTGAAATACGCTAACCGACTGAAAAAATCGGGCACCGGCTTACGAAACTGGGCTGTAAGTTGCCTAAAACTGCCATTTCACGCTGAAATACACTTGGCGTTGTACTCCGGTAGCGATGGACTGATAGTGGCTGTTCGCTTCGAAATGCACGCTTTCCAATAGATTTCGTCCTATCAAGGCGAATTCCACATCTTTGTTCAGCTGCCAAGCCAGACGGGCGTCCAGCTCGTGGTAGCTTTGGGTCGGTAAGGTGTTATAGGAAAACACGTTATTGGACTTGCCGCCCACGAAACGCCAATTGAGGTCGAAACTCCAATCGCTCGTCAATTGCAGTTGAGACCATACGGAAGCGTTGTTCACCGGATAGTTACCGGCGCTGGTGACGTAGGCTACGGATGGCGAGGTGCTGGATAGGCCGATTTCTTCGCGCGAATAGCTGTAACTCGCGCGTAACCGCCAGGCGTTGCTCACTTGCCAGTTGGCGCTCAGTTCGCCGCCGTAAATCTTGCTGAAACCGTAATTTTGAATTTTTATCGGTAGCACGACGTAGCCCGAGAACAAGGTATCCGTTTGCAAGCCGCCGCTGTTATAGGAGCGGACGTCGTCGTAGTTGTAGTAATACAAACTTAAATCGGTATCGAAGGTGCGCTGCCAATCGGCGCGCCAGCCCAATTGAAAAGCCAATAATTTTTCGGTGGTCATCCTGGGGTTGCCGTTGATGGAAATCAACGTGACCGGATTGGCAGGAGAAACCGGCTGTGCCGG
The DNA here is from genome assembly GCF_040741385.1 of Methylomonas sp. HYX-M1. Taxonomy (NCBI): domain Bacteria; kingdom Pseudomonadati; phylum Pseudomonadota; class Gammaproteobacteria; order Methylococcales; family Methylococcaceae; genus Methylomonas; species Methylomonas sp. HYX-M1. The sequence goes on along the minus strand of NZ_CP160405.1, from coordinate 2,803,535 downwards.
GTCGGGAGGCGGGGCTAGGTAGCCCTGAAATTGTACGTTTTGCTCTATCCAATTGGGGGTACGCACCGCCCGCGCTATCGAGCCCCATACGGTATGTATTTCGTCAGGGCTCCAGGATAAACCGATGTTGGGTTGAATTTCGAATTGGGTGACGGGGTTGTGTTCGAACTTGCTGCCCAGCGTCAGTTTCAAGGTATTGGGCAGCAAGCTGATCTCGTCTTGTGCGAATAAACTGTAAATCCGGTCGGTACGTTTTTCAGGTGACAGCGCCACATAGAGACTGGGTTGATAATTATTGTGATTGAAGCGGACGCCGGCGCCCCAAACCCAATAATGCAGGGGATTGAGCCGGTAATTATGCTGAAAATCGAGGTCTATCGAATCCACTTGATAACTGACGTCTAAAGCGGGCGAGCGGCGATTGTGCCTATCCCAATAAATGCGCAATGCCGTGGTGGAGTCGGCGCTCTGCCGTTGCTGCCAGCGCGCCATGAGGTAATGGCCGGAGAACTCGTCGCCGGTCGGCAGTTGAATGTTGTAAGGTGGCTGAACCGACGGTACTTGCGGGGTTATGATATGCGGGAAAATCTGATTCGCGCCGTTCGATTCGCCGGTAAATGCCGCGCCCTGCACGGATAAATCGGCGTTGCCGAAAAAGTCTTTGTCGTAACGAAAGCCGAATTTGCTCATTTGCGCGGCATCGCCGGCGTCGACGCTACTGAAGCGGGCTTTGGAATCGTCGTGCTGGGCGTGGCGGGCGAACACGCTGACATGCGCGTCTTCGCCGGCTTCGAAACCGTAGCGCATTCCGCCGCCGTAGCGCTCGTTGCCGTAAAACGCCGAGGCTAATCCGCCTTGAGTGCTGCGTGCGGACTTGGTGACGATATTAATGACGCCGTTGACCGCGTTGCTGCCCCATAAACTGGCGCCCGGGCCGCGCATGACTTCGATGCGCTCGATGTCTTCCATCATGACGTCCAACTGATCCCAGAAGGTACTGGACAATAAAGGTGTGTACACGCTACGTCCGTCCACCAATACCAGCAACGTTTCGGCTAATTGGCTATTGAAACCGCGCACCGACACCGACCAACGGCCGCCGTCGATTTTGGCGACGTGCACGCCGGGCACCAGACGCAATGCTTCGGGAATTGTTGTGGCGCCCAGTCTGCGGATGTCTTCGCTGGAGACTACGTAGAACGCGGCGGGAAGCTGTTTGCGACTGCCTAGGGATTTGGTTATCGAGCTTAAATCCAACTCGACCAGCTGTTCTATGCTGAAATCCAATAACTCCGCGGTAGCGCTGTCGCTAGGGGCTTGATTGGCGGCTTGGCTGGATCCTGCGGCTAACCAGCATAAATAAACAGTTGAGCACAGCAGTTTAAACAGCGCATGGTTTCTCGGTGTTCCGGTTACGGGTGGTGCCGATTGCGCAGAGAATAGACGGGCTAAATCATGCCGTCTGCCGTAGCATCGTGTTGTTATACCGGCGAAAATGCCATACGCCAAGCCGATCATTTCGTCGAATAAATATGTTTGGCGAGTTTCAAAAGCTGCGCGCTGATTTTGACGTTGGCCTGATTAGCGACATCCAGATTGATTTCGAAACCCAGGTGGTTATCGGTTTTGATTAAGCCTATCATGCCGCCGCGTGCGGCGAAATTATCGCCGTCGCCGACGGTGACCACCGGCAGGTTTTGCAGCGCGCTAAGATCTTGATTGTTACGGCCGTTATCGGCAACGAACAACACGTTACAGGTTTTCATTTGGCTTATGCTCACCTCCGTCAAAAGAGTCAGCGGCTTGTCGTTCGGCGTTTTGCCGTTAAGGGCTGAAACGGCGCCACCAAGCTCAGCGGCGTTGACAATACAAAGAGTGTAGCCTTCCTGGGTATTGGCGCTATTAGGCCATTGAATAAATTTGAAGAAATTATAGATAAAGGCGACCTTGACCGCCGATTCGCTACCGCTCTCGCAACTGACGTTGCTTGATAGTGCCAGCAGGATTAAGCCGACGGGCAGCCGGTATTTCAACAGCCGCCGGCCGGTCAATTGACAACAAGAGCAGGGCTTGAATAGCCCGAAGCGCTTACTCAAGGCTGCCACCTGATTGTGGCGTACACTTCCCGCTGCGTGCCGGTCGCCACCTGGGTGAAGTAGCTGGTGGTTTCAAAATGTACGCTGTCCAACAAGTTGCGGCCGATTAGGGAGATCTCCAGGTTGGGCGCTAATTGCCAAGCCAGCCGGGCATCGACTTCGTGGTAGCTTCGGTTGGCAACGGTCTCGGCGGACAACCAACTCGGTGCGGTAGCGTCCACGAAACGCCACATCAGATCCAGTTTGAGGTCCGGTCTCAATTCGTGCATGGACCATAGGCTGGCTTTGTTGGCGGGATAGTTGCCTACACTGGCTGCGATGGCGCTAGGCATGGTGGCGGAGATGCCGAATTGATCCTCGGCATGGCTGTAACCGGCACGCAATTTCCAGTCGTCCGCAATTTGCCAATCGGCATTGATTTCGCCGCCGTACACTTGGGCGAAGGCGTAATTGCCCACCTCGAAAGTTTGCGTGACGTAACCGGAAAACAGGGTGCTGGTATCTGGTTTTGCCGGATTGTAGGTATGAAAGTCGTCGTAATTGTAATAATACAAGTTGAAATCGGTGTGGAAATTGTGCGTCCATTGCGCGCGCCAGCCGCCTTCGAACGCCAGCATTTTTTCCGCCGACATGTCGGGATTGCCGCGGATTCTGACTAATACCGCCGGGTTGATCGGAGTAGCCGGACCGTTGCCGGCGGGAGGCAAAATCGTGCCGTTGAACAACACGTTTTGTTCAAGCCAGTTAGGCAACCGTACCGCTCGAGAAACGGCGCTCCATAGGGTATGCCGCTCGTCGGGCGTCCAGCTCAAGCGAATGTTGGGTTCGGTTTCGAATTGGGTGACCGGGTTGTGCTCGAATTTACTGCCTAGGGTCAAGGTCCATTTATTCGGTACCAGGGTAATTTCATCTTGTACGAACACGCTATAGATACGGTCGGTGCGCTCGCTGGGGTTTAGACTCAAATAGATCTCTTCATCGGTGTGACTGCTGTTGACCCGGTAACCGCTGCCCCACACCAGCATATGGGCCGCGTTCAAGCGCAGGTTGTGCTGAAAATCGATGTCTACCGTGTCGACCTGATTGTTAGCGTCTATCGAATTAATCCGGCGGCTGTGTTGATCCCAATAAAAGCGCAGCGCGGTCGTCGAATCGGCGCTTTGCTGGCTCTCCCAGCGCGCGAGTATGGAATGTCCGTGAAAGTTTTGCTCTGTGGGTAACTGAACGCTATAGGGCGGCGTTATTGCCGGTTTGTCAGGCCCGTTCATCGCCGGGAAGGTTTGGCTGGCACCACCGGATTCGCCGATGAAGGCGTTGCCTTGCAACATTAATTTGTGCCCACCTTGGACATCTTTGTCGAACCGAAAACCGAGTTTGCTCATCCCGGCCGAGTCGCCGGCGTTTTCGCGGCTGCCGCGGGCGCGGGAGTCGTCGAATGCGCCATGCCGGGCGAATACTTTAAGAAATCCGCCGTCACCCAAGTCGGTGCCGTAACGCAATCCGCCGCCGTAGCGTTCGCTGCCGTAATAGGCGGAGGCAAGCATGCCTTTGGCTTGTTGCGCCGACTGAGTGACGATATTGATGACCCCGTTGACCGCATTGGCGCCCCATAAACTGGTACCGGGCCCGCGTATCACCTCAATGCGTTCGATGTCTTCCATCAGCACGTCGATTTGATCCCACCAGGTTCCGGAAAACAGCGGCGTGTAGACGCTACGCCCGTCTACCAGCACCAGCAAGGGATCGCCGAATTGGCTGTTGATGCCGCGTACCGATACCGACCAGCCGCCGCCGTTGATTTTTGCGACGTGCAGCCCGGGCACCATGCGTAAGGCTTCCGGGATACTGGTGGCGCCGGTTCGCAGAATGTCTTCGTGGTTCAATACGAAAAGCGCGGCCGGTACCTTTTTGCTGTTGCTCGAGGTTTTGGTAATGGAGCTAATGTCGAGATCGAGCAACTGTTCGATCTCGAGATCGACTAGGCTTGCGGTGCCCGGCTCGATTGGATAATCGTTGGCGGCCAAGCCGGCTTTGCTGCCGATAGCGAACAATAGCCAAGCCAAGGTCGAAATACAGCGATGTACCGGACTAGTCATATCCATACGAGTTGTCGTCAAAATGTCAGTTGCAGCTTGAAACGGAATTCACGCCCGTTGCCGGGCAGTATAGCCGAGCGTATGTCGGCCGGCCCGGTGCCCCCGAGCATCGGATAGTGGCTGTCGAATGCGTTATACAGGCTAAAGCCAAGGTCTACGCCGCGCCAAAGCGTGTCGCTGGTCAAACTGATATTCAACTGGTAATAGCCGTCTGCCACAGTGCCTTGGGGCGTGGTCCGGGGGCCTATGTAAACATTTTCGATGCCGATTTTGGCCCGATCGGCGAACAGCGGTTCGGCGTAGTGCAATTTGAACAAATCGTTGGCCGTGCCGGCGTTGTGTACTTCGCCGTCGCCGTGGCCGGAGGCATCGAATTCGTTATGGGTGTAGGAAATTTTGAACAAGCGGCCGTTATCCCAGCGTTTTTCGGCTTCGAGTTCGATACCGTAGATATCGTGGGCATCCGCGTTGACGAAGGGGCCGGTTGAACCGTAACCCGCTATGCTTTCCTGTTCGAGTAAGCGGGAAATGTGGTTGTAAAACAAGTCGGCGGTTAGTTTTAAACCCATGGCGGTGCGCCATTCCGCCACGGCTTGGTAGCTCTTGATCCGCTCTTCGGTATTATTGGGATTCGCCGCGGTCGGATACAGTTGGTATTGGCGTTCCCAGACGTTGGGCGCGCGAAAGGTGGAACTGTACAGCAGTTTGTAGGTGGCGGAATCCGTGGGATTCCAGATCAAGCCTAAGCGTGGGTTGAGCTGCAGATTGTTCAGCATGTGATGGTAATCCAGCCGCAGGCCGCCGCTGAATATCAGTTGGTCGGTCAGCCGGTAATCGTCTTGGGCGAACAATTCAAGCCGATGCCCGCTGTTGTGGGAGTCCAGGTAAGACAAATAAGGTTGGATATCGTAATCGAACATGTGCTGGCGCTGGTCGAACTGGTATTCCAGGCCCAGCAGCCAGCGGTGGTCTTCGAGCGCCGTGGTGGTCAACTGCAGTTCGCCGCCCCACCAGCGACCGCTGGCGGCATCGCGGTTGATGACAACGCTGTTGTCCACGTCGTAAGCTTCGTCGGAGGAATAGTCGTAGCCTTGGTAAAATCCGCGGGCCTGGATTCGGGTGTCTTCGCTTAGATTGGCAAGATATTTCAGGTTACCGAAGAATTGCCTGTCTATCGTGGAAAATGTCGGATCGTTGAAAATGCCTTCGTAAGCTGCAGTCGGTACCTGTTTGACCCGTCTGACCATGCCGGCGCTGGCGGTAAAACCCTGATGCTCCAGACGGGCAAACAGGCGTTCGGATTTTTCGCCGTCCAGTTTGTGGGCGATGCCGTTATTGGTGGCCGGCGAGTCATATTCCGGGAAATACAAATTCTTTATGCCCGCGCTGTCGAAGCGCGATGCGGAAATCAATACGTCGGTGCCGTTTTGCAGTTGCGTGCCGTAACTGACCCGGCCCTGGTAAGTGTCGAAGCTGGCGGCTTGGCCGTTGATCTGTAAACCGTTGATGGCGGCGCCTTTTTTTGTCACCACGTTGATCATGCCCAAAAATGCGTTGGCACCGTAAATGGTCGAACCGGCACCGGGAACGAATTCGATGCGATCCACCAAATCGACGTCCAACAAAAATTCTTGACCGATGTAGCCGCCGTCGTAGATGTTTTCGTTCATCCGTTGGCCGTCGATCATGATCAACACCCGGGAGTTGTAATCGTTGGGATGCAGAAAACCCCGGCTGCCGAGATAGCTGTAGCTACGGTCGTTGTTGACGTAAAGTCCGCGGATGCCGTTCAGCGCTTCGGCCAGTGTGCGCCAACCGAAGGTTCGAATGTCCTCGGCACCGATGATGGAAACCGAGGCCGGGGTTTCTGTGGATTTTTGCCCTAAGCGCGCGGCGCTGACGATCTCCACTTCCATCAGTTCTTCTATGGACAGCGCGGTCAAATCCTCGGCGGCGGCTCCGGCCATCACTGCCAAGCCCAGTGTCAGCAAAGAGAGTGGTGGAACGATTCCCCTTGAGTGTCTCATTGTGAGTCGTCGGGCATGGCAGAGGCGATAAAATGCGAATCAATCGAAATTTTTAAAGGATTTGCCGATAGTCTAGCCGGGATGAATTCGCTTTTGGCCGGCCTTATTTTGATTGACGTCACATAAATTCGACGGTAGTTGGGGTAGGAGCTAGCCTTGAGGCAAGGCTACGGACTTGTTGTCCGAAGGCCATGAGCACCGGTTTACAAAGTCAGTTCGATTCCCACCGGACAATGATCGGAACCCTGAATCTCGGGCAGGATGAAGGCTGCCGAAATACGGTTCAGCAATGCGGCATCGATCAAGACGTAATCGATTCTCCAGCCGATGTTTTTTTCCCGGGCATTGGCTCGGTAGCTCCACCAGCTGTAGGCGACGGTATCCGGATGAAAATGCCGAAAGCTGTCCACCATGCCGGCCGCCAGCAGCGTGCTGAAGCCGTCGATTTCGACTTGGGTGTAGCCGGCGGATTTGTTGTAGTTGGCTTTGGGCCGGGCGATATCGATTTCCCTATGCGCCACGTTAAAATCGCCGCAGGCGATTACGGGCTTTTGCAATCGCAACTGTTGTATATAAGTCAGCAAGGCGGCGTCCCAGGTTTGCCGATAAGCCAAGCGTACCAATTGATCGCCGCTATTGGGCACGTACACGTTCAACAAATAAAACCGGTCGAATTCGGCGACGATCACCCGGCCTTCTTGATCGTGCTCGTCTACGCCGATGTCGTGCACTATGCGCAGGGGTGCGGTGCGGCTGAGAATCGCGACTCCGGAATAGCCTTTACGGTCGGCCGAGTTGCTGTAGACATGGTAGTGGTCGATGTCGGCCAGGGCGGTGACTACCTGTTCGTCCTGGGCTTTGGTTTCCTGCAGTAGCAAGCAGTCGGCGTTTAACTGCGCTAGGGTATCGGCAAAACCTTTGTCTTTAACGGCGCGGATGCCGTTGACGTTCCAAGAGACGATTTTCATGGTTGATTCCAAGCGGGCTAATTTGAACGATTCGGGATGCGATTGGGCAAGGGCGAGAGTATAACGGCTACAGCGGCTGTGTCGGTTTAAATCTTGGCGCCATTCGACCATCCGTATGGCGCGTTAACCGCGTTTTACCTTTGTACTCGGCGAATATCGTTCTGAGTTTGCCCTTAGCTTGTTATAATGCCGGCTGTTTTTGACGACGTTTTACGAGAGATTTGCATGATTCAAGGTAGTATCGTTGCTTTGGTAACCCCGATGACGGAAGACGGCGCGGTAGACGACGCTAGCTTGAAGAAATTGGTGGAGTTCCATATCGAGCAAGGTACGGATGCTTTGGTTGCCGTCGGTACCACCGGAGAATCCGCAACCTTGGACGACGACGAGCATTGTCACGTCATTCAAACCATTATCCAATGCGCGAACGGCCGCATTCCGGTGATCGCCGGTACCGGCGCCAACTGTACCCGCGAAGCGATAGCGCTGACGCGTAAAGCCCAACAACTCGGCGCCGATGCCTGTTTGTTGGTGACGCCTTATTACAACAAGCCTACCCAGCAAGGCTTGTATCTGCATTACAAAGCCATTGCCGAAGCGGTGAATATCCCGCAAATTCTCTATAACGTGCCCGGCAGGACAGGATGCGATTTATTGCCGGAAACGGTGGGGCGTTTGGCGGCGGTCGACCATATCGTCGGCGTCAAAGAAGCGACCGGTAAACTGGAACGGTTGACGCAAATTCGCGCGCTGACCGGCGACGACTTTGCCATCTATTCCGGCGACGATGCCACCAGCATGGAGTTTTGCCTGATGGGTGGCAACGGCAGTATTACGGTAACCGGCAACGTGGCGCCAAAATTGTTGCACGACATGATAGCCGCGGCAATCCGCGGCGAGCGGGCAAGCGCGCAAGCGTTGGATGCGCGCTTAAGTGGCTTGCATCGCGAGTTGTTCATTCAATCCAACCCGATTCCGGTCAAATGGGCGGTCGCGGAAATGGGGTTAATGGGCAAAGGTATACGCTTGCCTTTAACTTGGCTGAGCGAGGAATGCGTCGAGTCGGTCAAAGCGGCCATGCGGCAAGCCGGCGTTTTAGCGGCATGAGAACCTGGGTGCGGCGGGGCGGTTTAGCCGGGGTTTTGCTGGCGGGTTTAAGCGCTTGTAGTACCATCAAAAGTTGGTTTCCCGACAAGGAGCGGGATTACCAATTCACCTATGAAATTCCCGAGCTGACGGTACCGGACGACTTGAAAAATCGCGGCTTGAAAAGTCCGACGCCGTCCGCCCGAGTCGCGCCTGCCGAGGTGGCGGAACCGGTGCGGCAAGCCGAGTCCGCCGAACAGCCGGAAAAAACCGCGCAAGCGGCTGCCGCACCGGCCGAAAAACCGGTTACGGCTTCGGCTTCCGGTGCCGGCAGTAGCCTGCAGATCGATCAGCCGCACGCGCAAGCGGTACGCATGGTGGCGCGGGCATTGAGCCGGCAAAAGCTGGAAATCGTCGAGCGTAACGTTGAAAAAGGGTATTTTTATATCAAATTCGATCCCAATGCGGTTAAAGCGCAAGATGCCAGTATTTGGGACGAATTCACTTTTTTATTCGGCGACGACCCCAGCCAAGAGCAGGAGTTCAGGATCAATACGCAGGAGGTCGGTCCGCAATTGACCGAAGTGACGGTGCAAGACAGTGCCGGGCACAGCCTTTCCGACGCGACCGCGAACAGTCTGCTGCAACTGATTACCGACGCGATTAACGATACGGTCAAAGAAGACGCGTCGCAAAATCCTCAAACTCCGGCTGCGCCGGAAAACTAACGTTTTCACCATCGGTTATCCGTTCAGGATTCAACCGGCTTACTCTTTTGCCATTTGTACCATCAGATCCCCATGTTGACGATCCCAGGCTCATCCGCACTTTCTTCGTTTCGAATCGAAAAACTGCTAGACCGTTTGCGAGCCATCGATAGCCGCGTCAAGGCGATTGGCGCCGAATTCGTGCATTTCGTGCAAACCGGCGAAGCCTTGCAGCCGGAGGCTTACCGGATTTTGTCCGGCTTGCTGGACTATGACGCGCACGCCGGCCAAGCGGAATTTGCCGTAGCCGAGGGCGAATGTGTGCACCGCATTTGGGTGGTGCCGCGCTTGGGAACGATTTCCCCATGGTCCAGCAAGGCTTCCGAAATCGCCCAGCGTTGCGGGTTGGCAGAAGTAAGCCGTATCGAACGCGGTATTCACTATCGGTTACTGGCAAGCGCACAATTGCAGCCGGGCGATTTGCAGGCCTTAGCGACGTTGTTGCACGACAGAATGACGCAACAAGCGGTTTCGGATCCGGCCGAATTGGTGTTGTTTGTCGAACACCAACCCAAACCATTGCAATCCGTAACGCTGATGGAAAACGGCCGTACGGCTTTGGAACAGGCAAATCTGCAACTCGGCTTAGCCTTGTCGCCGGATGAAATCGATTATTTGACCGAGGCCTTTACCCGGCTGGGCCGCAACCCGACCGATGTCGAGTTGATGATGTTCGCCCAGGCCAACTCCGAGCATTGCCGCCACAAAATCTTCAACGCCAGTTGGAGCATAGACGGCGAAGAGCAGGCCAAATCGCTGTTCGCGATGATCCGCAACACCCACAGCCTGCATCCCGACGGCGTGCTGTCGGCCTACAAGGACAACGCCTCGGTACTGCAAGGTCCGACCGCACAGGTGTTCATCCGCGACGCCGATAGCCATCGCTACGGTTACGTCGAGGAAGCCGCGCATATCTTGATGAAGGTGGAAACCCACAATCATCCGACCGCGATTTCGCCGCACCCCGGCGCGGCGACCGGCTCCGGCGGCGAGATTCGCGACGAAGGCGCCACCGGTCGCGGTTCCGCGACCAAGGCCGGCCTGACCGGTTTCAGCGTGTCGCATCTGAGAGTTCCCGGTTTCGAACAACCCTGGGAGGTCGACAACGGCAAGCCGGAACGTATCGCCTCGGCGTTGGACATCATGCTGGAAGGGCCGATCGGCGGCGCGGCCTTCAACAACGAATTCGGCCGGCCCAATCTGGCCGGCTATTTCCGCAGCTTCGAACAACCAGCGGAAAACGGCGAGGCCAACCAGTACCGCGGCTACCACAAGCCGATCATGATCGCCGGCGGCATGGGCAACATCCGGCCAATGCTGGTGGAAAAACAGACCATACCGGCCGGGGCGTTGATTGTGATTTTGGGCGGGCCGGCCATGCTGATCGGTCTGGGCGGCGGCGCAGCCTCGTCGCAAACTTCCGGCGCCAGCGCGGCGGAGCTCGATTTCGCTTCGGTGCAAAGGGAAAATCCGGAAATGCAGCGCCGCTGTCAGGAAGTGATCAACCACTGCAACTCGCTAGGCGAAAACTCGCCGATCGTGTCGATCCACGACATCGGCGCCGGCGGCTTGTCCAACGCGGTGCCGGAAATCATTCACGACGCCGGCAAAGGCGGCCGCTTCGAACTGCGCAAGGTGCAGAACGCCGACAAAGGTATGTCGCCGATGCAAATCTGGTGCAACGAAGCCCAGGAGCGCTACGTGGTGGCGATCAAGCCTGAATCCCTGGCACTGTTTCAAAGCTTTTGCGAGCGCGAGCACTGCCTGTACGCGGTGATTGGCCACGCCACCGATGAAGAGCATTTGACCCTGAGCGACGAATGGTTCGGCCACTCGGCGCCCATCGATTTACCGATGTCGGTCTTGTTCGGCAAGCCGCCGAAAATGCACCGCGATGTGCAACGGCTGCACAAAGCCTTGCCGGATTTGGCTTTAGATCAAGTCGAGCTGGCCGAAGCGATTAAACGGGTATTGGCGTTTCCCGCCGTTGCCGACAAAAGCTTCTTGATCCATATCGGCGACCGTTCCGTCACCGGCTTGGTGGCGCGCGACCAGATGGTCGGCCCTTGGCAAGTGCCGGTGGCCGACGTCGCGGTCACCGCGTCCGGCTTTTACGCCTACACCGGCGAAGCGATGGCGATGGGCGAGCGTACGCCGCTGGCGTTGATCGACGCGCCGGCCTCGGGGCGGATGGCTATCGGCGAGGCTTTGACCAATTTGGCCGCCGCCCGCATCGGCAAGTTGAACGACGTCAAGCTGTCCGCCAACTGGATGGCGGCCTGCGGCAGCCCCGGCGAAGACGCGGCCTTGTTCGATACCGTCAAAGCGGTTGGTATGGAACTCTGCCCGGAATTGGGCATCGCGATACCGGTCGGCAAGGACTCTTTGTCGATGAAAACCGTTTGGCGGGACAAACAAACCGATAAAACCATGACGGCGCCGCTGTCGTTGATCATCACCGCCTTCGCGCCGGTGCAAGACGTGCGCAACACGCTGACGCCGGAATTGCGCGATGAGGACAGCGTCTTGTTGCTGATCGACTTGGGACTAGGCAAAAACCGCCTCGGCGGTTCGGTACTGGCTCAGGTTTATAACCAACTCGGCAGCCAGGCGCCCGACCTGGACGATGCCGGCCTGTTCAAACGTTTCTTCGACACTGTCCAAGCCCTGAACCGGCAAGGTCTGATTCTGGCTTACCACGACCGCGCCGACGGCGGCTTGCTGGCAACGGTTGCGGAAATGCTGTTCGCCGGCCGCCAGGGCGTCGATCTGGATTTGTCCGATTTGCCCGGCGATACGCTTTCGGCGCTGTTCAACGAGGAATTGGGCGCGGTGTTGCAGATCAAAAGCAGCGACTTGAATCGAGTCGCCCGGCTGTTGGATCAGGTCGGCCTGGACGACCACAGCTTCGTGGTGGGCCGCGTCGTCGATGGCCGGCAGTTGCGCATCTTCAAAGCCGGCCAGCAGCTTTATAGTGCCTCGCGCACCGAGTTGCAGCAAACCTGGTCGGAGGTCAGTTACCAGATGCAGGCCTTGCGCGACAATCCCGATTGCGCCAAACAGCAGTTCGAACGCATCGCCGACGATAACGATCCCGGTCTGTCGGCGGTGTTGACTTACGACATCAACGACGACATCTGTGTCAAATTTGCCGTTAGCGGACGACCCGCCGCGATGTCGGAAGTGCAACCCGTTGCCGGGAACAATGACGGCCGACCGAAAGTGGCGATTCTGCGCGAGCAGGGCGTTAACGGCCACGTCGAAATGGCGGCGGCCTTCGACCGCGCCGGCTTCGATGCCATCGACGTACACATGACCGACATTATCGGCGGCCGGGTCAGCCTGGGCGAATTCAAGGGTTTGGTGGCCTGCGGCGGTTTTTCCTACGGCGACGTGCTCGGTGCCGGCGGCGGTTGGGCCAAGTCGATATTGTTCAATGCCAAGGCGCGGGACGAGTTCGCCGCCTTTTTCGCCCGCCCGGATACCTTCGGTCTGGGCGTGTGCAACGGCTGCCAGATGATGTCCGGCTTGAAGGAGATCATCCCAGGCGCGGAACACTGGCCGGCCTTCAAACGCAACCTGTCCGAGCAGTTCGAGGCGCGGGTGGCGATGGTGAAAATACAGGCCTCGCCGTCTATTTTCTTTACCGGTATGGAGGGCTCGCTGCTGCCGGTGGTCGTCGCCCATGGCGAGGGCCGGGCGGAATTCGGCTCGGCCATTCCGGCGCAGGCGCAGGTGGCGGTCAGTTATGTAGACAATTACGGCCAGGAAACCGAAGTTTTCCCCGCCAATCCCAACGGTTCGCCAAACGGCATTACCGGCTTGACCACCGTCGATGGTCGTTTCACGATTATGATGCCGCATCCGGAACGCTGTTTCAGGACGGTGCAAAACTCCTGGCATCCGGCGCAATGGCAGGAAGACGGCGCCTGGCTGCGGATGTTCCGTAATGCCAGAGTTTGGGTCGGATAGTGTATGTCGGCCCATCCCGCGGAGATTCTGGCGCTGCTTGAGCGCGGCGATTGGGATGCTGCCCACAGGGCGGTGCAAGTCCGTTCGGATACTGTAAGCTGCTTGATCCACGCTTATCTGCATCGGCTGGAGGGCGATTTGTCCAATGCGCACTATTGGTATACCCGGGCCGGAGAGTCGTTTCCGGCAAATAATTTGGTGCAGGAATTGGCGCGTTTGCAGGCTTTGGCTGAGAGAGAAAGCTAGCCGAAGCGCGGGTAGTGGTACTGCTCGCGCCGTCGTACGAGAGCTTGTTCAGGTTTAGCGCTTGTCCGCCTGTCTACCGATACTGAATTTCAAGCAGGCGATCAGGCGGCGGAAACTTCCGGCCGGTAGGGCGTCGGATAATACAGGCAGATATTTTTTACGGCCGTGGCAGCGAATGTGCAGAAATATCGCGAAAGGAGTCAGCGTGGTGCCGGGCAACAATATGGCCGGCTCAAACGCTTGGCCGGGCTCGGCGTATTGCCAAGCGCCGGCGCGGTAACGCAGTTGGAAACCGCTTGCTCGCTGCCGTTTTACCGAGCGCCACCACGAGCAGAGGAGTGCGATCGTCAATCCGCCGCGCCAAATGCCGGACAGATCGTTCAGCCAACACGCCGGTAATGCGCACGAATGCAATAAGTGAATGAAACATTGCAAGCGCGGCGAATCGGTTACGACGAATTCTTGTAAGGAATTGAGATATTTCGGCATATTCCGATCGGTGTTGTTGTCATCTGACGGTAAAATGAACCGGCTGTCCAACTAAGATTGGCAGTGAGAATCCCGTTTTTTATTACTAGCTCATGAATCCAGCAAACTCAAACTCCGCTACTTATTATCCGTTACGGCATTTTGCGGTCATCGAAATTACAGGTGCGGATGCCGAATCATTCTTACAAGGCCAATTGACTTGTAACGTCAAGGAAATCGACTCAAGCTGCGCCGGTATTGCCGGCTATTGCAATCCGCAAGGGCGGGTAATCAGCACCGTGTTGCTGGTCAAATCGCCTGACGGTTTTTTAGCGATACTGCCGCGTAGCCTAGCTGAAAAGGTGTCCAAGCGCTTGCAGATGTACGTGTTGCGCTCCAGGGTCAATCTTGCCGTTGACGGCGGCTGGCGTTTATTCGGCTGTTGCCCGGAGCAGGCGGCGGAGTCGCGCGCACCGGCCGATAGGCTTTTCCCTTGCCACTTGGAAAACGCCAATCTGTGGGTCTGTTTGCCGGGCGGGCCGCTGCGTTATTTAATACTGACCAAGGCCGTACAGCCTATAAGCGCCGACGGGGACGACGCGCAGTGGGGCTATTGGGACGTGTTGGCCGGGGTCCCCTGGTTCGGGCTCGAACAATCCGAACAATTCATTCCGCAAATGTTGAATCTGGACCGATTAGGTGGAGTCAGTTTTACCAAGGGTTGTTATACCGGCCAGGAAATCGTGGCCCGCACCCATTATTTAGGCAAGAGTAAGCGCGCTTTATGGGTAGGGCGGGTAGCGGCGTCATTGCCTGTTGGTGATTACAAGGTTTTGGCAAGCGACGGCCAAACTAAGCAGGGAGACGTGCTGGCGGTACAATCCTATCAAGCCGAGACAGCGCTCCTGATGGTTTTACAGTCGCTTGATGAGATCGGGAAACAACTTATACTTAGCGATCAAAATCACACGCCGGTCACGGTCGTTTCCGGGTAAGCGCTGGATAGCTAACTATGCAATTTAAATCCGTTCAAGAGTTTTTGCACCACGTCCGAACCGAGTTGGAAGCTAATCGTCTGGTGCTGCCTACCTTGCCCGACGTGGCAATTAAAGTACGCGATGCGGTTTCCAAGGGAGAGGCATCGGCTCAGCAGCTTTCGGAAATCATCGTGACCGATCCGGCTTTGTCGGCAAGGCTGATCCAAGTGGTTAATAGTCCCCTGTACCGAGGCGCTAACGAAATCAGCAACATCCAAATGGCGGTGACCAGACTGGGCAACAGTACCATTCGCACCTTGGTAACCAGCTTGGTCATGCAGCAGATGTTCAAACCCACCAGTCCTTTGTTGGAGGGCTATTTCCGCTCCATCTGGGAACAAGGGGTGAACGTGTCGGCCATTTGTCGGGCTTTAGCGACTTTCGTGCCGCATTTGAACTCGGACGAGGCCATGTTGGCCGGCTTGCTGCACCAAATCGGCAAGCTGCCGATTTTGACCTTGGTGGAAAAAATTCCGGAGTTTAAGGACAGCCCGTCGCGTTTGGAAAAACTGTTGGAAAAGGCTCATCCGCACGTGGGAAAAATCATCATGGATACCTGGAATTTTCCGGAAGAGTTAAAACTGGTAGCCTCTGCCTATGTCGAATTTCAGCGCGACCATGACGGTCCCGCCGATTATGTCGATCTGGTGCAAGTGGCCTTCCTGCAAAGCATCGCCGGCACCGATCATCCGGCCTGCCGGGTCGATTGGCGTTCGGTAGCGGCCTTTGCCAAGGTGGGTCTGCAAGCGGACGCCGAGATTCTGGAAATCGAAGGTGTATCCGAAGAAATCGAATTAGCTCAATCCATGTTGCGATAAATGACAGCCGTAATAGAACCTAAAGCCGCGTCCCGGTTTCGCCGTTTAGGCACGTTGACCATCTGTGCCGTGTATTTCGTGATCTTGGTCGGCGGCATTGTGCGTGCTTCCGGTGCCGGCATGGGCTGCCCGGATTGGCCGACGTGCTTCGGCCAATGGATACCGCCGACCGACGAAGCCCAACTGCCGACCAATTATCACGAAATTTACGCGGCGCGAGGCTACCAAAGCACCTTGTTCAATCCGGTCAAAACCTGGACCGAGTACACCAACCGTTTGATCGGGGCGACAACCGGCCTCTTGGTGTTTTTGACCGCGTGGGCTTCGCGCATCTATCTAAGGACCGACAAAGCCACTTTTTATTTGTCTTTGAGCGCGTTTTTTCTGGTCGGATTCCAAGGCTGGTTAGGTTCGGCAGTCGTCGCCAGCAATTTGAAACCGTTGATGATTACCTTGCACATGTTGTTGGCGCTATTCATCGTCGCCCTGCTGATTTACGCCATTAGCCGATCGCAGAAAGAGCTGCTTAGTGCATTGAATACCGTCTGGGTCAGTGCGCGGTTTCGGTTGGTCCTTAACGTTGCGATGGCCATGACCTTGCTGCAAGTGGCCATGGGTACGCAGGTACGGGAAGCGGTGGATTTTATTTCCCACCAGCACGCTTACATCGAGCGCGAATATTGGCGCGACAGTTTTCCGCTGATTTTTTACGTGCATCGTTCGTTTTCGTCGCTGATTTTGTTTACCAACCTGTGGCTGGCTTGGCAGGTTTATCGACACACCCAGGTACAAGATTTGTTGCGCCGGGTTGCTTACGGTTTGGTCGGTTTGATCCTAACCGCGATCTTGGCCGGCGTGAGCCTGGACCGCTTGGGCTTTCCGGCCGTCGCCCAGCCCTTGCATTTGTTGATGGCCAACCTGATATTCGGTTGCCAGTTTTTTCTGTTTATTTGCTTGCACTATTCGGCCGATAAGTGGCGTGCTTTTACCTAAATATCAACGCGTTAGTTAATTTCGGCCGGATTTAAGGTACAATAGTTGCTGTGCCCGCAATTTCGCGGGCATGTTTTTTTCTACAGGTATTATTTGATGTCAGACACCCCTGCGCCTTCCTTTCAAGATTTAAATCTCTCCGAACCCGTACTTAAAGCATTGCAAAACGTAGGCTACGAATCGCCTTCGCCGATTCAGGCCCGCATTATCCCGTTCGTGATGTCCGGACGAGACGTGCTAGGACAGGCGCAGACCGGAACCGGCAAAACCGCGGCGTTTGCATTGCCGATTTTGACCCGCATCGACGTCAAGCAAAAAGAACCGCAAGCCTTGGTGTTGGCGCCGACCCGGGAATTGGCCATTCAAGTGGCCGAGGCCTTTCAAAGTTATGCCGCTCATATCAAAGGTTTTCACGTATTGCCGATCTACGGCGGTCAGGATTACACCACCCAGTTGCGTCAGCTGAATCGCGGCGCGCACGTGGTCGTGGGGACGCCGGGCCGGGTGATGGATCACATGCGCCGCGGCACCTTGAAGCTGGATAACTTGAAAACCCTGGTATTGGACGAAGCCGACGAAATGCTGCGTATGGGATTCATCGACGATGTCGAATGGATTCTGGAACAAACGCCATCCGATCGACAAACGGCCTTGTTCTCCGCCACCATGCCGGCGGAGATTCGTAAAATCGCGCAGCAATACTTGAACGATCCCGAACAGGTGACGATTAAAGTCAAAACGACTACCGCAGAAAACATTCGTCAGCGTTATTGTTTCGTCAGCGGCCCGCACAAGATGGATGCCTTGACCCGGATTTTGGAGGCGGAAAATTTCGACGGCATGATTATTTTCGTCAGAACCAAAACTGCGACCGTCGAAGTGGCCGAAAAATTGGAAGCGCGCGGTTTTTCCGCCTCGGCGATTAACGGCGACATGTCGCAAGCCTTGCGGGAACGGGCGATAGAGCATTTGAAAAACGGCAAGCTGGATATTTTGATTGCTACCGACGTGGCTGCACGCGGTTTGGACGTGGATAGGATTACTCACGTGGTCAATTACGATATTCCGTACGACACCGAGTCGTACGTGCACCGCATCGGCCGCACCGGGCGGGCGGGGCGTACCGGTGACGCGATTTTGTTCGTATCGCCGCGGGAAAAACGCTTGTTGGCCAATATCGAACAGGCGACGCGGCAGAAAGTGGAAGAAATGCCGTTGCCGTCTACCGAGTTCATCAACAATGCCAGGGTCAAGCGGTTTAAACAACGGATTACCGATACCCTGGCGGCCGAAGAGTTGAGCTTTTACAGTCAGCTGATCAACCAATACCAGGTCGAACATAACGTACCGGCAACCGATATTGCGGCGGCGTTGGCCAAATTGCTGCAGGGCGATACCCCGCTGCTGCTGAAAGACACCGTCAAGAAAGCGGCTAAGGATTACGCCCGCGACGAAGCGAAAGACCAGGGCGGTAAAAACGAGCGCAGCCGAAAGCGCGAGCGGAATACCAATCGGGCGGGAGGGGTGGAAATGGAAGTGTTTCGCATCGAAGTCGGTCACCGCGACGGGGTGAAACCCGGCAACATCGTCGGTGCGATTGCTAACGAGATAGGCATAGACGGCGATCATATCGCCCGTATCAAAATCGAGGATCAATACAGCACGGTAGAGCTACCGGCCGGCATGCCTAAAGATTTGTTTCAAGCGCTGAAGAAGGTGAGGGTGGTCGGTAAGGCGTTGAATATTTCCCGGTTGGACGAAGCTTCGGTTAAAAAGGACAAAAGCAAAAAGCGCGTGGGTTCCTCATCCAAACGCGGCAAGTCGGCGGGAAGCGAGTAGTCGGTTCCGTGTAAGAAGCGGGTTAGGTAAACTGCCGGTTTATACCACAGCCCAAAGGCGGCGCCAGTTCATCGGATTCGGCTGGCGCGGCTAAATGGGTTTGATCGGTAATCACGAGGCCGTCCCCGGCCAATAAAAATCCCATAGACTAAAGACGGCATAACCGTTAAGTCCCGGGTTATTCCGGGGTATTCTTACGGCCTTGCAGGCGGGCCAGCTTGGGCGCGACTGCCGGTACGGTCAACATGGTGCTAAGTAGAGCCATCACTAGTAAGGTGGTAAAGGTTTGGCCGGTGATGATTTGTTTGTCCAACAGCACGTTGGCGAAAATAATCATGATCAAAGCCTTGGTTTGCAATAGCCAGCCGATGATGGACGCTTCGCCCGGTTGCCAGTTCAACAGTTTTCCGGCCAGTCTAAGGCCCAGTAATTTGCCGCTGACGGACGCAATCAGCAGGACGCCGGCGGCGATAAGCACTTCGAGCCCGCCGGACGACCAGTGAGTTTTTAGCCCGGTACTGAGAAAGAACACCGGCATTACCGTCAGCAACAAATTTTGGCGTAATTGGTCCATCCGGCCATGTTCGAACCAGGCGCTGTCCAGAATGGCGCCGGCCAAAAAGGCGCCAACCATAAAATGCAAGCCCGCCCAATCCGCGCCCAGGCCGAAAAAAGCCAGACTGATGATGCCGAGATACCAGCGGTCGCGTTCCGGCAGCCAAGCCATCAAGCGGCGCACGCCATAAGCGAAGAGAGGAAATAGCACTAGAAAAGTCAGTTGCTTGCCGATTCGGGTCCAGTCCAGCAGGATGATCGACAATATGGCCCAGATTGCAATATCGTCTAAACTGGCGTACCGCAGGATGCGCTGGCCGAGGGGGTGGCGCAAGATCCGCAGTTTATCCAGCAGCAAAATCAATATCGGCAATGCGGTGACGGCACAGGACATACCTATGCCTAAAATAAACTGCCAATTCATGGCGCGTTCGCCTATCCAGCCCGGATAAAACTGGATGAGCATGGCTGCCGCGCATCCGAATAGCAGAGGAACTCCTAGGGCCAAGCCCGCAGTCACCGAGCTCTCCAAGCGGTATTCCCAGGCTTTGCCCAAATCCAGTTCGATGCCGGCCACCCAAACAAACAGCATCACCGCCCACCAGGCGATCCCGTTCAAGGCTTGCAGCACCGAAGGATTGAAAACAAAGCTGTAGTATTCCGGATAAACCGCGCCGAGCACCCCCGGCCCCAACAAGATGCCGGTACCGATTTGCACCACCACCAAAGGGGCGAAGTAGTCGGTTCTGGCGATGCGCCAAATCAGGTAAGGCAGGGTATAAATGCTGGAGATTGCAATCAGGAAAATTTCGCTGGTGGACATGACGGATAGTGATCGGCATTGTGAAACCGAGCATTATGACAAACATGGATTGGCCGCAGCTATGGCCGCGGTTTATTCGCTCGCACAAGCCGACTGCTGGCGTGTTATTTTGTAGAGGCGTTTGTGTTACCGATGGCGGTATCACCAATCAGGGAGAAATCCGATGACATCAGGCGAATATTTCAACGCCGTAGTGATAGGCGGCGGTCCGGCCGGCAGTAGTGCGGCAATTTTGCTGGCTCAGGCCGGTTTACGGGTGGTGCTGTTCGAACGCGAGCGCTTTCCACGCTTTCAAATCGGTGAATCGATGCTGCCGGCCGCTTGGGAAATTTGGCGCCGGTTGGGAGTTACCGAAAAAATAGAAGCCGAAGGCTTTACGGTTAAGCAGGGTATTCACTTCGGCATGTTCAATCAAAAGCCTGAGGTGCTGTTGTTAACTGCCGAGTATCCGGACTATTTCGAACGGCCTTATACCTACCATGTCGAACGCGCTCGTTACGACCAAATACTTTTGGAACACGCCGCATCGTGCGGTGTCGAGGTGCGGCGCGAATGGTCGGTAACGCAAGTGCTGTTCGACGGCGACGCGGCGATAGGCGTGACCGCCGGGCCGATAGGGGGCGAAGCACGGCCGATCCATGCGCCGGTCGTGATTGACGCGTCGGGGCGGGAATCCTTGATCGCGCGCAGGTTCGGCTGGCGGCGGCCGTTGCCGGAGTTAAACAAGATCAGCCATTTCGCCCATTTCAACGGCGGTTTTCGCCGCAATCCGCACGATTTCGTCAGCTTCGGCGCAGTCATGGAAGGTTCGGTAACGACCGATATTCATAGCATAGACGGCGGCTGGCTTTGGTATATTCCGCTACGCAACAACGTGGTCAGCGTCGGTGCGGTGTTGGATGCGAGATATGCCAAACGCTTGGGGGAAACTGCGCAACAACGTCTTCGCGCGGCGATAGACGGCTGCGATTGCATACGTCTATGGCTGGAGCACGCCGAGCAGGCGATGGACGTCAAGACGATTTCGGCTATCGGTTATACCACTGAACGCTTTCACGGCGATGGTTTCGTATTGGTCGGCGACGCGTCGATGTTCGTCGACCCGGTATTTTCCGCCGGCGTTACGTTGGCGATGCGTAGCGGAGTATACGCTGCGGAAACCATCTTGGAGGGGGTAGCGGCGGGCGGCGATTTCGGCGCCGCCCGCTTGCAGCGTTACGAACAGCGCATTCGCGAGCCGATGGAACGCATCTTTAAAATGATTTACAACTGGTACCGAATTTTGGAACAGCAGGATGCCAATAACATTATTGTGCGCTCGCGGAACAGTCCGATGTTGCGCGAGCGGTTCATCGTGCTGTTATCGGGCGGTTACGACAAAGTCAGTATGGAACAAATTTTGGAGGCCGCGCAGGAGCCGGAATCGACGTATTTGATGTCGTGACCGGTCATAGGGGAGCCTAGCCGGCAGCTGATTGCCGCGGCTTTATCAAGCCTTCACAGCCTAAGATCCCCCGGGTTTTTTACTGAAGCTGATCATGCAGCCAAGCCCGATCATAAGCAAACCTAGGCCGGCAGGCACAGGCACGGGTTTAACGCTCAAGCGGGCAATTTCGACGTTGGCACTGTTATCACCCGTCAGATTGCCGAAATAAATTTGATAAGGCACAAACGCACCGGGGGCTATGCTTTGTGTCGCGATCAATTGCCCATCCACTGTAAATTGTAACCACCCGGCATCGGTCACGCGGAATCGATAGTCGTGAAATTGACTATTGTCGTAAACGACGCTGTTGACCGTTCCCGATTGCGACACGTAAAACCAATCCAGATAGGCGTCGTATAAAAATAGCGAGAGCACCGAGCCCAGTGGTTGCGAGCTTAGCTGAAATTGGAAGCCCGTCCTGTCGGATTGCGGGTCGAAATCGACTACTCTGGCGCGGATGTCGATTTCGAAGCCGTGCGAATAGGCTTGATCGAAGGTCCAACGGTAAAAATAGCGGGCGCCTTCGTTTACCGAGCTTGTTTGAGTTAACGTATCGTTTTGTGTCTGAAAAACTTCCGTTTCCGGTTGCAGGTATTGACCTTGCTCACCCCAGGTTCCGAAGTATTCCCAGCCTTGGGCGCTCGGTAAACTGTCGAAGGCCAACGAAACCGGGGACGCATGTGCGACGGATCCCAGCGACAAACACAACCATATTATTGAACGATCGAGTTTCATAAATTTCTCCGGATACGGTTAAACTGCTGCGGCTTGACGGTTTTTCCTGGTACGCAGGCTGATCGTCGGCGCCGGGTTGGCGGCCGATTGTGACCGCTTATATTCGGAAGACCTGCAGCACGGTCAAGTCATCAATCATCAGTTGCTTAGCGCTAATCCGTTTGGCGATTTACCTGCTGAGTGATTTCTGACCCGGCCATAGCTCCAATAGGCCGCGCAAGCGCCTTCCGACGACACCATGCACGAGCCCATCGGGTTTTCCGGGGTGCAGACGGTTCCCAATAATTTGCAATCCTGCGGCTTTTTGGCGCCGCGCAAAATGGCCGGGCATTCGCAGCCTTTGACGTCGCTGGCTTTAATCGCCGGCATCGCGAAACGGCGTTCGGCGTCGAATTCGGCGTACTGCGGTTTGATGCGTAACGCGCTGTCGGGAATCAGTCCCAGGCCGCGCCACTCGAACTGCGGGCGCAATTCCAATACTTCAGCGACCAGCGCCTGGGCTTTGCTGTTGCCGTCGCGGGTGACGGCGCGGCTGTATTCGTTTTCGACCTGATGCCGGCCAGCATTGAGTTGGCGGATCAGCATCAGTGCCGATTGCATCACGTCCAGCGGTTCGAAGCCGGCGATGACGATGGGTTTGGCGTACTGCTCGGCGAAGGTTTCGTAGGGCCGGCTACCGATTACGCTACTGACGTGGGACGGGCCGAGAAAGCCGTCGATCTGCACCGGTTCCGGAGCGTTCAAGATGGCTTGCATCGCTGCCGGGGTCAGTACGTGGTTGCAGAATACGCTGAAATTTTTCAATCCTTCGGCCTGCGCTTGCTTGACGGCAACGGCGGTGGGCGGGGTGGTAGTCTCGAAACCGATGGCGAAAAACACCACTTGGCGGTCGGGGTTGTCGCGGGCGATATTCAGCGCATCTTGAGTCGAGTAAACCATGCGGATGTCGCCGCCGGCCGCCTTGGCTTTGATCAGGCTTTGCCGCTCGCTGGCCGGAACCCGCATCAGATCGGCGTAGGTGCATAAAATCACCTCGTGCTCGCGCACCAGTTGGATGGCGTTGTCGATGCGTCCGGTCGGCAGCACGCACACCGGGCAACCGGGGCCATGGATGAATTCGACGTTGGCCGGCATCAGATCCTGCACGCCGTAACGGAAAATGGCATGGGTATGGCCGCCGCAAAACTCCATCAGCCGATAATGGCGGTCAGGATCGACGCTGTGCGCAATCGCGCCGGCCAGTTGTTGGGCAACGTCGCGCTGGCGGAATTCGTCGATGTATTTCATGACGAGGTCAAGCCGGCTTCGGCGAACAATGCTAGGGTTTTCAGGGCTTCGTCTTCGTCGATTTTGTTCAGGGCGTAACCGACATGGACCAATACATAATCACCTACTTTGATGTCTTCCACCAATGCCAGCGACACCTCGACCTTAACGCCGTCCACCGATGCGGTGGCCATGTCGCCGGCGGGTGCTATTTCAACAATTTGGGCAGGTAGGGCTAGGCACATCAGCAAAATCTCGTGATAACAACGTCAAGACGTTGGACTATTTAACCGGCTTGCGATCCGGATCGGATTACGCCGTAAATCGAGCACCGCAACGACGATAATCGCCGAATCGGTAACGTCGTAATAAATCGCATAAGGAAAGCGTTTGGCCAGCATGCGGAATAAACCGAATTGCTTTTCATGTATGCCGGCGTATAAGTGCAGGGATTCAATATCGGCAATCAGGCTGTCGAAAAAGTATCCACCGACTCCAGGTTGGCTGGCGTCGTAAAACCGTTTGCCCGTTTGTAAATCGGCGGCCACTTCTTCTAAAAACAGCAATTCTTTAGCGATCATCGATTGCTGTCTTTCAACTCCTGCAGCGTCAGCAATTTGGCTTGATGCGAGGCGAGGCGCTCCATTCTGCCGTTGAGCACCTCTTGGTGCCATTGCGGCGAGGCGATCGGCTCCGGCTCTCGGCAAAGACTGTCCCAGATTTCCTCCATCAACAACATGCGTTCGCTGACGGGGAGCGATTTGATTTCGGCTATGGTCATGGCGATACTCCTACTCTGCTCAAAGCCACTATACCCTATCTTTCGAGTTTGAAATGCAGGCGTCAGGCATAGCCAATCCCCTGCAACGCCAACTCCGCCCGCAGCCATTGCAGCCAGTTATCCATGCCTTCGCCGGTTTTGGCAGAAAGCTGCAACACGCGGATTTTCGGGTTGACCTGTTTGGCGTAGCGGATGCATTGTGCCACGTCGAAATCCAGATGCGGCAGCAGGTCGGTTTTATTCAAAATCATCAAATCGGCGGCATGAAACATGTCCGGATATTTGATCGGCTTGTCCTCGCCTTCGGTGACCGACAGAATCACCACCTTGTGGGCTTCGCCCAAATCGAAGGCGGACGGACAAACCAGATTGCCGACGTTTTCGATGAACAGCAGGCTTTTTTCCGGCAGATTCAGACTTTCCAGGGCATGACCGACCCGGTGTGCGTCCAGGTGGCAGCCTTTGCCGGTGTTGATCTGCACGGCCGGCACGCCGGTAGCGCGGATGCGGTCGGCGTCGCGGGCTGTTTGCTGGTCGCCTTCGATTACCGCCATCGCTATCTGGTCTTTCAAACGCAGCACGGTTTCAGTCAGCAAAGTGGTTTTGCCGGAACCGGGGCTGGATACCAAATTCAAAGCCAGCATGGCTCGCTCGGCGAAATAGTCGCGGTTTTGGCCGGCGTAGCGATTGTTTTCCGCCAGGATGTCACGCTCGATTTGCACCATGCGCGTCGGCGTCAAACCCGGCGCATGAGCGTGTTCCGGGCCGTGACTATGGTCGTGATGGTGATGTTCGCCATGGCCATGCGCATGCGCGTGGCCGTGTTGATGATCGTGATCGTGTTCATGCGAGTGGTTCAGGCCCTCGCCGCAGCCGCAGACGCCGCACATTACTCTACCTCCAATTCTTTAATTCGCATTTGATCGCCGCCGCTCACTTGAATCTGATGGCTGCCACATAGCGGGCATTCGTCGTATAACTGCCGGACCGGCACGTTGCGCCCGCACGGCATACACCAGGCTTCACCCGGTATTTCGATAATTTCCAGTTTGGCCGCGTCGGCCAGAGAGCCTTTTACCACTAGATCGAAGCTGAACTTTAACGCTTCGATTTCCACCCCGGCCAAAGCGCCAATTTCCAGCCAGACTGTTTTTACCTTGGCATAGTTTTGTAGCGGCGCCTGCTGCTCCAGGGTTTGTAAAATACTTTCGCAGAGCGACATTTCGTGCATGGTGGTTATCGCGTCAGGTTGGTTAGAACAGTTAAATAGCGGCTATTGGGCGCATGCTAGATTTCCTCCAAAGTTAACCGATACGGCACGCAGGGATCTATCGCTTGTATCCACCATTGCGCTTGCCGGCGTAGCTCCTCATTGTCCTTCGCTCGTAAGTTGGCTAAACCGCGCGCCGCGACACCTTGCGGATGAAAATTCCACTCGGTCGGCGCCACGATGCGGTAATCGTACACCCGCTCATCGCGCAGTTCCAGCGCGTGAATTAATACGCCGCGAGCCGCCTGTACCTGCGCCAAGCCGGCGTCGCCGTCACCCACGCTATCGGTCAAAAGCACATTGGATTCAGTTGTGCGTAAGTGAGCACAAAACAGACTGACCTCTTGCAGCAAAGCGACGAAGCGGGCGAGCAGACCGTTGCCGTAGTTAACACGCAATGCCGCCAGCAACGGTGACTGCTGCAAACTGTAAGGTGTATTCTCGAAGCACACTCCTTGCCAAGTCGGCGTAAGGCAAAACGCTTCGGCATCGTCCGCGCGCAGTCGCTGTAGCAGTTCATAACTGTCCAAATTCGGTAGTGCTGCTATCGGGTTGCAGCCGGCGGCTTGCCAGCCCCAGGGATACAAGCGCTGTACGATTCGACCTGCCCAACTGTTGTTGCCCGCCAACCAAGACCGCATATCCTCTTCATACTGCAACGCCGCGAACTCGGTCATGCAGCCGGAGAATACTGCGGCATCGATTAAATGAACCAATTCGTCCGCAACCAGTGCTGCGGCACTGAAGTTTAACGACGACTTTGCATCCAAGCTAAACGCCGCTGCTTCAACGAATAAGGCCGATTTAAAACGGCGGCTGCAGTTCAGCACACCGGCCAGCGCGGATTTGTCGGCCGCTTCATCGAGCATAACAGGCCAGTCGAGCAAGATACGCCAGACGTGTTCGCGCAAGGTTTCGGCATATAGCAGCTGTACGTGTGCTAAATCGGTTTCCTCGTCGTACGCTTGGTCCAATGCAGCTAAACACGCCATTAAAGCCGCGTAGCTATGCGCATCGGCACATAGCGAAAACAGCATGGGTACCAGCGCCAATACTTCGTTCGGCGTTTTGCCGATTAGCACCCGCGCTGCCAGCGGACGGGTCGAGCTAATCTTCGTGGACTGCGCTGTTCCGCCGCGATGGCGTAACAGAATCTCTAATTCGCCGCCGGGACTCATTTAGCAGGGCCGAACTGTCCGCGCAGTAAATCTCTACGGCTCATTGGTTGTTGCGGCACACTCAACAGGCCTTGCAACGCCGCTTCGCCAGCGGCGACTGCCGCCTTTTGATCTTCGAATTGGAACATCGGCGAAAACAGCGAGCATAGTCCGTAACGGCCTAAATCTTTTTCTTCGGCAACGGTAAACGTAAAAGAGCCGTACGGAAAAGCGCACTCGAACTTGCAACCTGGGGCTTGAGCAACCCAATCGCTATGCGCTCCTGGCAGTAACAGCAGGTTCATGAACCAGGGTGTCAGCAATATACCAACCCAGTCGCCGTTAAACGGGTAAAACGGCAACGCCTGCACCGACAATTTTGGATTGAGCAACGGCACGTCCTGCATCCGCTCGGTCAATATGGCGTTAAAGCGCGCTTCCAACGCGTGTTGGATTTGTGAGCTGTCCTGCCATTCCACGCTTACGATTCCAACAACAGGAAATCCCGTTTCGGCGCGCCGCATTCCGGGCAGCTCCAGTGATCGGGCAAATCGGCGAAAGCGGTACCCGGCGGAATTTGCCACACCTCGTCGCCGCAGTCCGGGTCGTACACGTGCCAGCAAATCTTGCATTCCAGCTTGGCTTTAGCATCCAGCCGTGCGGCATCGCCGCCGTAAGCGCCGGAGAAAAAGCTCTCGCTCATAGATAAACCTTCAATATTTCCTCCAGCCGCTGGGCGCTGTCGGCGATGTCTTCGCTAGAGGCGCAGGCGACGTTGGGCAT
Source organism: Methylomonas sp. HYX-M1 (assembly GCF_040741385.1). Taxonomy (NCBI): domain Bacteria; kingdom Pseudomonadati; phylum Pseudomonadota; class Gammaproteobacteria; order Methylococcales; family Methylococcaceae; genus Methylomonas; species Methylomonas sp. HYX-M1. The sequence goes on along the minus strand of NZ_CP160405.1, from coordinate 2,776,266 downwards.
GTCGCTGACTTCCAATGTGTTCAAAATCAACGTGTCCTGTGAATTAAAATAGCGCACCCACCAAACGTTACGGGTGGCGGTCGCCGTTATCCGGCAGTTGCCGTAGCCGCGCGACAATATCGTTACCGGCCCTTTGCCCAAGCGTTGTTCCAGCAAAGCCAAGTCTTGTTCGGTTTGCGGCAACAGGCTTAAATTGATGACGTGAGCTTCGGTGCCGGGCCGGTACTCGGCAATCTTGGCATTCAGTTCCGCTAGCAGCGGCAACGCATTCATCACGCCTTCCGGCAAGTTGACGATATCGGTCTCGACCTGCGCTGCCGCGTCGGCGAACGCGGACAGCAACAAGGCTTGTGGAATCACGCCGACTTCCAGGCAGTCGGCAATCACTTGTTGCCCCACCAGCTGTTGCGAGCGCCATACTCCGGCCAAAACCGATTCCTGCACCCGCAGTCCGCCTGCACCCAGGGCACTGACTTCTCCCTCGCCGAGCAACTCATCGATAAACGCGCGGTTCGCCGAATCCAAACCGGTCAGATCGATGACCGGCATTACCTCAGGATAAGCCAGCAATGCCTGCTGCAAGCACTCGGCTACGGCCCGTGCCGGAGCCAGTTCCGGCGCTTTCAAGTCGGAAGAGATCTGCGGCATCCGATAGATGGCCATTTCTTCCGGCATGGTCAGGTAATCCAGCTCGGCGCCGTCTTCTTCGGCGGGTTGGGAGCCTTGGCCGAAAATTGGGAGGGGTATGCTTGTCATGTTTCGGTTTTCTGTTGAATTAAACTGTTGGCTGGATGAGCGAAGCGTCTCCGGCATTGGGTAATTGTTTATTCGGTGTCGCTAACGCGGTTGTCGTTTTCCTCGTTCCCACGCGCCGCGTGGGAATGCAGATTAACCGCGCCAGCGGTAACATAGAATCCAATCAAACCAGCAAGGTCAACTCCATGGGCCGCAGCCGATACCGTATTCTCCAGTCCGAGCATCCGCACTTTTTGATCTGCACAGTCTTGAACTGGATACCGCTATTCACCCGCCCGGCCACCGCGCAAATCGTACTGGACGCTTTGCATTATCGCCAGCAACAGAACGGCTGGCGAATTTACGGGTATGTGATATTGGAAAATCACATGCATTTACTGATACAAGCCGACGATCTAGCCAACCAACTCGCCCATTTCAAATCCTACACCGCCCGCCAGTTGATCGACTATTTACACGAAAGCAAAGCCGAACGGCTATTGGCCCAACTCAAATGGTTTCGCAAAGCGCATAAAACCGACAGGGAATATCAATTGTGGGAAGAAGGCAGCCATCCGCAGTCGATCGATAATCCCGAAGTCTTAAAGCAGAAGCTGGATTACATCCACCTCAACCCGGTCAAACGCGGTTACGTCGATTTGCCGGAGCATTGGCGATATTCCAGCGCCCGCGATTATGCTGGGTTGGCGGGTTTGTTACCGGTTTATCGCGATTGGTTTTAGCTTTACCGCAGCGCGGTTAACCTGCGTTCCCACGCGGCGCGTGGGAACGAGAGGGAAAAACCTATTAATTAACTCCTCGTTTTCACTCCGGGCGAGGGAACGGAAACTTTAAAATTCGTCGCCGCTTAATGGTGGTCTGTCGCAAACGTTTTGCAAAATAGCATCAAACGCATTTTTATCCGCTTGCTCGGAACGAGCGTTCAAGTAATCCTCAGTTGCCAATGCCGATACCTTTTCGGCCACGGCGCTAGCGATGAATTGGTTAATGGAAACCCCTTCCTTTTGTGCAAATTCTTTGACGTGTCTATGAACGGAATTGGGGAGTCTTAGGCTTAATGCACTCATTTCAAACGCTCCAGTAATGTTTTTGGGGTGATTGCTTCAACGGCAAATTTTTCGCTTCCGGCAAAGTCCTTGACGTTATGGGTTACGATACTTGCAACATTAGCCGCTACAGCCAGTTCAAGTACTAAATCGTCTTTAGCATCCGGCAAACAGGGCCGCCACAAAAAATAGACCCTTTGATGTTTAGAAAATCCGCAGATATTGTCGAGGACAACGTTGATTTCGCGGTCACTGAGACCTAACAAAGTTTGATTACGTTTGAGCACATCTTCGTATTCAAACAACAAAGGGGTTGATAGCCTCAACTCCAAACGACCGGCATTCAAGTGCTGCAGTACCTTGAACGACGCGCCGTTTCTCGAATACAGTCCCGCAAACAGGACGTTGGTGTCCATTACAATAACCATGATACTGAATACAGTATCATGTAAGCACAAAAGCCGCCATATCCGACTTTCCTCGCGATAGCGACACCAAATTGTTAAAGAGCTGTTGAGACTCTTAGTCTCAACAGGGAACCGCGGAGCGGTTCAAGCCTGGCTTCCACGCTGAGCGTGGGAGCTATAAAAAGTTACAGGTTTTCCAACGTATAAAATTCAGGCCTGCCCGCTACACACCTTGCCGATGTCAAACCCCGGCGGCGCGCTGGGCTGCGAGGCCAAGATGCGGCTGAATTCCCGGCCGTATTCCTGCCAGTCCTTGATGCCGGTAATCGCGCCCAAATACTCGCCGCGGCGCAGGAATATCAGGGTAGGCCAGCCGGTAAAACGGTAGCGGGCTTGTAGTTCGCGCTCAACCGTGCGGGCAATCAGCGCGCCGTGCAAGCGGCCGGCGTAGGCTTTAAGCAGCTCGGGCAACACGATGGCCACGTCGTGGCTTTCCGGAAATATACCCGGATCGTTAGCGAAAAACAGCACGACGTCGGCGTGGCCGTAAACGAACAGGTCGAAGTTGTCGGCGTCCAGCAGCGGTAGCCCGTGGCGGGTTTGCAGCTGTTCCAGTAAGGCGCTCATCGGCGTAAAAACTCCGGCAGTTCCGGCTCGCGGTCGACTAAGTCGGCAAATAAATGGTCAATGTTGGTTTGTCCTTGCATGGCCAAGCGCATGGCTTCCAGGGCGTCGCTGATTTGCGTGGCCTTTTCCGCGCTGACCACTTCGCGGGCGGTATCCAGAAACACCAAAATCCAGGTGCCTACCGGCTGGTCGCCAACCAGCATCATGTCGATGCGGCTCAGCTGGCCGCGATACTCGCAAATTGCCGAACCTAAGCCTGTTTCCACGACTTGCATGGGTATGCCTATGCACATCAGTATTTTCCCCGGTAGTCGACATCCACTTGCATGGCGTCCTCTAAAGAGTGCGGTGGACGTATTTCGAATGCGGCGGAGCGAACCACGCGTTCGTCGCCAAGCCGGCAGGCAAGCTCGGCATCGGGGCGCTCTTGCTCGTAGCGATGCATATTCAATGCCGGATCGTCCAACTCGGCGGCGCTATCCAACCGCTGCGCCGATACCCCAAATTCGGCTAGATAGGCCAGGGCCAGATCGATCGCCGGCTGGATTTGCGCTTTGACCGCCGGCCGCAGGCTGCCGCCGTAATCTTCCAATTCTTCCGGCTGCACACCGATCAGCAACAAACGCTCGGGATATTGGCCTAGCATCTGCGCCATCGCCAAGACTTCTTGAAAGCCGGTTTGGTGCAGGCTCATTTTTTTGGCGCCTAAAAAGTTGGGCACGTCATCATTCTCGACGCGTTTCAGCGTGGCCGGCGCCAAGCCGTAATCTACAGCGTCAAACACCACCAGTACGTCGGCATTTTGCACGTGCTCGATCAAATAAACACCCTGGGTTCCGCCATCCAACACTCGAACGTTATCCGGAAAACAGTAGTGTTTTTGCAGATGCTCGATGACCCGCACGCCGAAGCCTTCGTCCGCCCACAGCAGGTTGCCGATGCCGAGCAGCAGAATGTTGACCGCTTCCTTCATACGGGTAGGCCTGCGTGGCGGTTTAGGATATAGTGGGGCGGATGCACCGAACTTATCGTCCCCGGAATTTGCCAGCCCGAGGTTGGGACGGTAAGGGAAAGCGCATCCACCGCAAACTGCTTAGTGGGCATCGTCTATCGGTTCGTCGTTGCGAAAGCTGCGCCAGCCGGTAGCAATAGTAGCCAGCATGCTTTGTCCTGATAATTTTTCTTCGCGTATCGCCACGTAGATATGGATTAACACGAAGCAAACGATGAACCACATCACCAGATGATGCCAGGTATGCACGGTCTGGCTGTCGCCGAACAGCGGTAACAGCCAGCTGCTGAACAGGGCAAATTGCCAGCTACCTTGACCTTCGCCTTCGCCGTACAGGGCAAAGCCGGTGAAAATCATGAATAGCACGCCCCAGACGAACACGAAATGCATGGCCAAAATAGCTAGCGGATTGTGGCCGATGTAATGCCGTGGTTGTTTTTCCAGAAAGCAATACCAGCGGACTTCGCACCACACGCCTTCCCAGAAGTGTGGGCTGAGCAAGGGCGGCAGGAAAATTTGTTTGGCGTGTTCGTTACCGACCGCAGCCCAGTACAAGCGCCCCACTAAACCGATTGCCAGCAGGTAACCGGCGGCGAAGTGCGCAAAGCGAATGTAGCCCATCAGAAAATTGGCGGAAGCTTCGCCGGCCGGGGACGATAACGGCGACGCAATCAAGTAGCCGGAGACAGTCAGCACGACGATGGCCAGCGCATTGACCGCATGCCACAGCCTGACCGGCAGTTCGTAAACGTAAACCGGAGCGTCCGGCGCTTTCATTGCGGTCTCCGCAGCTGCCAAGCCAACAATAAAGCGGCTAACACGGTGGGAATGATCCAGTGAGCGTCGCTCCAGCCGGCCGGTTGGCTTAAGGCAAAATGCTCCAGAGCATGGCTAAAGCTATCGATGCCAGGATGGCTGTGGGCGTGGACCGTACCGGCAGCCAGTAGCAAGCCAGTGGCGAAAAGTAATTTGTTCATAGTGACTCCGCTAGGTAGTACCGCAGGGTAGGCTGTGCCTACCCGTTGTCGAGTTTTCGGGATTAACGCACTTTAACCTGGGTCAGTTCGCTGCCGTCCGGGCTGATAACGTGGGTCGAACAGGCCAGGCAAGGGTCGAAACTGTGTAAGGTACGCAAGATTTCCACCGGTTCTTCCGGGCGCTCGACTTTTGTGTTCATCAACGAGGCTTCGAAGGCGCCGATGTTGCCTTGTTCGTCGCGCGGCGATCCGTTCCAGGTCGTGGGTACCACGCATTGATAGTTGGCGATCTTGGTGTCTTCGATTTTCAGCCAGTGGCCTAACGCGCCGCGCGGCGCTTCGGTAAAACCGACGCCTTTGACGCTGCTCGGCCAGGTATCCGGATCCCAGCGCTCGACGTTGGCGGTCGCCAAATCCCCGGCCTTGATGTTCGTCATCAATTTGTCCATGAAGTAGCGCATTTTGCCAGCGGCCCATTGCGCTTCCAGACCGCGCGCGGCGGTACGGCCCAAGGTCGAGAACAAAGCGCTGACCGGGACATCCAGGGTTTTCAGCACGAAATTGATCTGCTCGGTGATTTCCTCGTGGCCTTGGGCATAGCCGACTACGTAGCGGGCCAGCGGGCCGACTTCCATCGCGTGGCCTTTCCAGCGTGGCGCTTTGATCCACGAGTATTTGGCCGATTCGTCCAACTCTTGAATGTGGGTGCGGTCGCCTTTGGTTTTAGCGCCTAATTTGTAATTCGGTTCGGTCACGCCGTCCCAAGGGTGCAAACCTGCGGATTCGTCTGCGTATTTGTACCAGGAGTGCGGAATGTACTCCTTGATCTGCTCGGGATCGCGCACGTCGACTTCGTGCACCTTGCTTAAATCGCCGTTGATGATCGCGCCTTGCGGCATCAACAGATTGGCGGCCGAATAGTCGTTGGCTTTGTCCGGAATGTCGCCGTACGCCAGCACGCTGGAACCCGATAAGCCGCCGCCGTACAGCCAGCCTTTATAAAATTGGGCGATGGCCAAAAGGTCCGGAATGTAGATCTGGTCGATGAAGGTGATGGTGCGGTCGATGATGGACGACACCAGATTCAAACGCTCCATGTTGACCCCGCCGACCGCGCCGACGCCGTCGATATTGATCGCGCAAGGCACGCCGCCGACCAGCCAGTTCGGATGCGGATCCTTACCGCCGAACACGGTACGGATTTTCATGATGTCTTTTTGAAAATCCAAGGCTTCCAGGTAGTGGGTTACCGCCAGCAAATCGGCTTCCGGCGGCAGCAAATAGGCCGGATTACTCCAATAGCCGTTTTTGAACGGACCAAGCTGGCCGGATTCGACGAATTTTTTCAGCCGGTTTTGCGTATCGCGGAAATAGCCGGGCGATGACTTGGGGTTGCTCGGCGAAATCTGTTGCTGCAATGCCGACACCGCATTCGGATCGGCTTTCAAGGCGTTGACTGGATTGACCCAATCCAAGGCGTGCAAATGATAGAAATGCACCAAGTGGTCGTGCGCCTGCAAGCTCAACTGCATGATGTTGCGGATTGAGTTGGCGTTTTCCGGGATCTTGATTTTCAGCGCGTCTTCGACCGCGCGCACCGAAGTCAAGGCGTGGGTGCCGGTGCAGACGCCGCAGATGCGTTGCACGAAGGCCCAGGCATCGCGCGGGTCGCGGCCTTTCAGGATCACTTCCAGCCCGCGCCACATGGTGCCGCTGGATACCGCGTTGCGGATCATGTTGTCGGCGTCGATGTTGACTTCGCAACGCATGTGGCCTTCGATGCGGGTGACCGGGTCGACCACTACGCGGCGGCCGGCGTCGTCCAGATGAAAACCGTTGGGGGTATTGGTGACGGTCATGGTTATTCAGCTCCGGGATGGTTGTCGGCTTGTTTGGCGTTTTTCAGGGCGGTCAGACCGGCGTGCGCGGCAATGCCCGCACCGACCAAGCCGGCCGCGCTGCCGCCGACCACGTCGGCGTTGGCTTCGATGCCGAACTGGTTGATGCCGGTCAGGCGATCGTAGAAACTGCCTTTATCCCAGAAGCCGTCTTCGGAACAGCCGATACAACCGTGGCCGGATTGAATCGGAAACGACACGCCCTCGTTCCATTTCACGGTCGAGCAAGCGTTATAGGTGGTCGGGCCTTTGCAACCCATTTTGTACAGGCATTGGCCTTGACGCGCAGCCTCGTCGTCCCATTGCTCGACAAACTGGCCGGCGTCGAAATGCGGACGGCGATAGCATTTGTCATGGATGCGCTGGCTGTAGAACATTTGCGGCCGGCCTTGTTTATCCAGAGTCGGCAATTTGTCGAAGGTTAGAATGTAAGCCACCACGGCAGTCATCACTTCGGCAATTGGCGGGCAGCCCGGCACTTTGATGATCGGCTTGTTGGCCAAGCCCGGTACTTTATGGACCGGCGTAGCGCGGGTCGGATTCGGCTTGGCCGCCTGCACGCAACCCCAGGAGGCGCAGGAGCCCCAGGAAATGATGGCTTTGCAGCTTTCCGCCGCGTATTTCAATTGATCGACAAAGGGTTTGCCGCCGATGATGCAGTACATGCCGTCTTCGGCCAGCGGCGGATTGCCTTCCACCGCCAGGATGTAATTGCCTTTGTATTTTTCGACGATCTCGTCGACGATAGCCTCGGCGTTATGGCCGGCGGCGGCCATGATGGTATCGTCGTAATCCAATGACAGCATCGATAGAATCACGTCTTTGGCCAAAGGATGGCCGGAACGGATGAACGACTCCGAGCAACAGGTGCATTCCAGCCCGTGCAACCACAACACCGGAATGCGCGGTTTGGTTTCCATCGCGTGGGCGATTTTCGGGGCGAAGGCCGGGGACAAACCCAGCGAGGCAGCGGTGAGGCTGCAGAACTTCAAGAAGCTGCGGCGGGTGATGCCCTGCCTACGCATCACGTCGTAAAAGGTTTCGATCATGTAAGCTCCTGCATGGCTTGTTTGCGCCGCTAGCCTGGCCGATACCGTTCAGCTCCCGCTGTTGTGCTGATGGCGTGCAACGCTGTCGTTATTGTTATGGATCGAGTTGCGGCCAGCCCGCAGCCCGATCAGACCGCGACAAATACCGCAACATTTGTGCCTAAATGGCGAGGCGGATAATACCATGAAATTTGTAGGATAAAAGCGGGCGAGTGGTGCTCGCCGTTGGTGATTTATCCGACATTTGTTACATGCCGCTTGTCTGTTTGAGCGATAAACGACATATCCGGAGCGGCGTTTGCTGCCTTTACTCGGTCTGATTGAAGGGCGTCTCAAACTGCTGGAGTAGGTGGGTGGCGAGAATGGGTTTCGATTCGCCATGGCCGAGAGCGTGGCAGGCGATTTTCGCTGTCGCAAATCCGCGCAGTTAAGCTACACTGCCGGCCATTGGAGTTTTAAGACGAGTGCGGCGGCAGTAAATTCGCTTCCATTTCCTATCGCTAACCGCGTCGATAGCCTAGCCTGTATTCGCCTTTTCAGACCCGGAGATTTTGTTATGAAGCAAGCATCCGCATCCCTAAGTCGCAACCGTTGCCGCGCATTTTTGACCTACTTGTTGCGCACGCTGGGGCTGGTTTGTTTAGCGAGTCCGCTCAATCCCGCTAATGCCGGCCACCGGCAACAACAAGCCTTGGAAACCCGTGTACAGGCTGTGCGGCAAAATTTGCTCGAACAGGCTGAGCCGCCGTCCGCTTGCGAATCCGCGGAAACGGATACGGCCGTAAATAAAGCCCGCTCGATGTTGGCTCAATGGGCCAACTGGCCGAACTGGAACAACTGGGGCAACTGGAATAATTGGCCGAATTGGTATAACCAGTAAATCCGTGACTGTCGCCGCCTCGATTGTAACGCTGCATAGGCCGGGTTGCTCCCGGCGAATGCCAGCCTGCGGCAGCGGTTTGTTGAAGGGTTTACTATGAAAATTTTTCAACGACCGTCCTCCCGCGAATTGGCTTTCGAATCGCCAAGGAGCGCCCTTTCACCATCGAAGCTTATCTATAACCGGCACGAGCGCGATTGATGGTAGCGCATGCCGCGCCAGATCCGATTGCCGGTATGTCGGTAGTCGTTTAAGCTCCTCCTGACTGACTACCCTAAAAGTTAAAATCGACGTATTATTTCCGTTAGAGCCAATGAGGTATTCCAACCGGCAAAATGCCTCAGGCAACTGCCACGTCGTACGTTTATAAGGAGCTTGCATGAAAACCACCGCCGAACAACGCGCACGCCTGGAGGCCCTGATCCGACGCGCCGAACAGGAAGCGCAAGAGAGGCCCGGTACTTACCGCGCCAAGGTAGGCTTACTAGCCTTGTTGGGTTATGCGGTGATATTCGGCGTATTGTTTATTCTGTTGGCCCTCAGTGCAGGCATCGGTTGGGCTGCGCTGGTCAGTACCACCTTCGTGATTTTTTTGCTGAAGAAAAAACTGATCATCGTGATCGTGGGGATGATTTACGTGTTGCTGCGAGCCTTGTGGGTGCGGTTCGAAGCGCCGGAAGGCTACCGGCTGACAGCCAAAGCTTATCCGCAACTGTTCGAACGCTTGAAAAGCTTGAGCCGCCGGCTCGACGCGCCGCGCATCCACCAAGTAATTTTGACGCCGGAAGCCAATGCGGCGATTGTGCAAACCCCGCGCCTCGGCGTATTCGGCTGGCCGAAAAACACCTTGATCCTCGGCTTGGAACTGCTGCTTAGCCTGACGCCGGCCCAGGCCGATGCGGTAATCGCGCACGAACTGGGGCATTTATCGGCCGCGCACAGCCGCTTCGGTGGCTGGATTTACCGGGTTCGGCTAGGATGGCAACGCATTATGGAAGGTTTGGCGCACCAGCAAAACATCGGTGCCTCGCTGATGCGGCGCTTTTTCGATTGGTATGCGCCAACTTTCGCCGCTTATTCGTTCGCGTTAGCGCGCAGCAACGAATTTGCCGCCGACGCCGTCTCGGCGCAGTTGACCAGCAGCGCGGACGCCGCCCAAGCATTAGTCAACAGTCACGTTGTCGCCGGTTTGGTCAACGAGCGCTATTGGACGCCGTTTTTTCAACAGGCCGAGCGCAACGAACAACCGGTGGCGCCGTTTGGTTCCCTGCGCGACTTTCTGCGGGAAACACCGTTCTCGATCGACGAATTGCGCGGAAAGGTCGTCGAAGCGTTGGCGGTGCAAACCGGTCATTACGATACCCATCCCGCTTTGTACGACCGGCTGCAGGCCCTGCAAATCGATGCGCCCCTGCCGAAAATGCCTGCCCTGTCGGCTGCCGAGGTTTGGCTGGGGCAACAATTGCCCGGAGTATTGGCCGATTTCGACCGGCTGTGGTTACAACACCACGGCGAGCAATGGCGCGAACGATTTCAGTATTGCCGGCAAGGTCGGCAGCAACTGGCCGAGCTGGCGCAAATCCCCGCCGACGCTATGACGGCGGAACAGCTGTGGCGGCTGGCGACGCTGACCGAAGAATTTGAATCGGATAAAGATCCGCTCCCGCTGTACCAGCGTTACCGCGCCATGCAGGCCGACCCGGACGCCGATTTCGTGATCGGTCGGCTGTTGTTGAAGCGCAATAATCCGATAGGCGTCGCCGCCATGCAGGTCGCAATAGAAGCCAAGCCGGAACTGGCGCTGGACGGCTACCGCTGGCTGGAACATTTCCACCGCAGCCGAGGCGAGCAGGCGGAGGCCGAACAATGGCAGCACCGGGCCGACCGGCAAATGGACGTCAACCGGGCCGCCGACCTGGAGCGCCAACACTTGAGCCACAAAGATAGTTTGATAGAACCGCAAGTCGACGCCGCAACCCTGGCCGCACTGCGTCAGGCTGCCGCTGCGGTCACCGGCATTAAACGCCTGTGGTTGGCCGAAAAACCGATGCAACACTATCCGGATGCAAAAACCTACGTTTTGGTGTTTGCTAAAGATGTTTTCGCCAAAGAACAAAAACTGACTCAACAACTGTTGGCCCGGCTGTCGTTGCCGCACAGCCTGTTCATACTCGGTAAATCCGGTCCGCACAAGGCCCTCGCCAAACGTGCCCTCAAGGTAGGCAGCGAAATTTACCGGCGTTAGGCATGCTTTGAAAGTCATTAGGGAGCGCCGCCTTCGCCGCAGCGGTGTTGCAGCTCCCACTTAGCTTTGCATTTTTCGGGGCTGCGGCGGTGGATTAAGAGCGGTTAATTTCTGTTTTAAAGCATCCCGGCTAGCTTTGTATATAAAGGTTTTTTACCCGGCTATCCGAGGTGGATCTAAACTTGTAGTAGCAATTCGCTCTCCTGTTACCCTTTGTTAAAATTGTGAGAGGATGATTAAGGTAAGGGGAACTTCCCGGCAAGCACCGAAATGAATGTATCGCCGGTTAATGTCTTGTGCTTAGTTCCGTACTGTGTTTTTTAAAAAATAGTTATAACTTGATTGTAAGTGTATGAAAAAAATTGGGATTCTTTTCGTTTGTATGGGTAATATTTGCCGCTCGCCAACTGCTGAGGGGGTGTTTAGAGCCTTGCTCACGCAACGGCGCTTGTCGGATTTGTTCGAGGTTGATTCCGCCGGAACTCATGCCTATCACGTGGGCGACGCTCCGGATCTGAGGGCACAAAAAGCGGCACGCGATCGTGGAATCGAGTTAAAGCATCTAAGGGCGCGCAAGGTAGCGGCGGCGGATTTTGAAAAATTCGATGTCATTTTGGCAATGGATAGCGATAACTTCTCGATATTGCAGGATATTTGTCCGGAAACGCATAAAGATAAAATTAAATATCTGTTGGACTTCGCCCCCCAGCTCAATCAACGTGAAGTACCGGATCCGTACTACGGCGGAGCTTACGGTTTCGAACGGGTACTGGACATGGCCGAAGCGGCAGCGGAAGGATTATTAGAATTTTTAACACGCGAGGGCGTGTTATCCAAGCAAGCGGGGTAGAACTATGGCGGTCGTTGCCAATACCATCGATTATTTAGACGGCGATGCGGTGCTGGAAGGCTTTTTTGCTTACGACGATGCGTTGACCGGCATGCGACCTTTGGTGTTGATACATCACGCATGGTTGGGGCGAGATCAATTCGTGGCCGACAAAGCCCGGGCTTTGGCTGAACTCGGTTATTTAGGGTTTGCGGTCGATACTTACGGGAAAGGCGTTTTAGGCCGCTCCGCTGAGGAAAACGCCAAGTTGATGGCGCCGTTCATGCACGATAGGGCTATGTTGCAACGCCGCTTAACCGCCGGCTTAACCGCGGCAAAAATGTTGCCGTGGGCGGATAATCGCAAAATTGCCGCAATAGGCTTTTGTTTTGGCGGTTTATGTGCACTTGACTTGGCGCGTACCGGCGCCGATCTCATGGGAGCGGTATCGTTTCACGGTTTGTTGATACCGCCGGCCAACATTCCTGAGCCACGTGTAAAAGCTAAGGTTCTGGCTTTGCATGGGCACGACGATCCCATGGTGACTCCTGAGCAAGTACAAGCTTTCGAAGCGGAAATGACCCGGGCCGGTACCGACTGGCAAGTGCATGTTTACGGTTCGACCATGCACGCGTTTACCAATCCGCTGGCGAACGATCCCGGATTCGGAACCGTCTATCAGCCTTCAGCCGACAAGCGATCATGGCTGACGATGCGCAATTTTTTCGAAGAGATTTTTGCCTAACTAGAAGCTGTCTCCTTTGCTATAATCCCGCCCTTTTGTAGGGTACTGCGGCGAGGAATGGAGTCTTACCGGAGATGCCTGGCTCGAGCCATTGCGCTTGACTGAATTACCAACAAGGACCCATGTCAGACTTCGCCAAAGAAATCATTACTGTTAATCTCGAAGACGAGATGAAACAGTCTTACTTGGATTACGCCATGAGCGTGATCGTGGGTAGAGCGCTTCCGGATGTCCGAGATGGCTTAAAGCCTGTCCACAGACGCGTACTTTTCGCAATGAGCGAACTTGGCAACGATTGGAACAAGCCTTACAAAAAGTCGGCCCGTGTGGTCGGTGACGTGATCGGTAAATACCATCCGCACGGCGATACCGCGGTTTACGACACTATCGTTCGTATGGCACAGCCGTTTTCTTTGCGTTATATGCTGGTAGACGGTCAAGGCAATTTCGGTTCCGTAGACGGCGATTCGCCTGCGGCCATGCGTTATACCGAAGTGCGCATGTCTAAAATCGCTCACGAGTTGTTGGCGGACTTAGATAAGGAGACGGTCAATTTCGTCCCTAACTATGACGAGTCGGAATCGGAGCCGACCGTCATGCCGACTAAGGTGCCTACACTATTGATCAACGGTTCTTCCGGGATCGCGGTAGGCATGGCTACCAATATTCCGCCGCACAATCTGGGCGAAATCGTCAGCGCCTGTTTAGCGTTAATCAAGGACACTACACTGTCGATCGTGGATTTGATGCAATGGGTGCCCGGTCCGGATTTTCCGACCGCCGGCATCATCAACGGCGCAGATGGTATTCACGAAGCTTATAGCACCGGGCGCGGGCGGATTTATTTACGGGCGCGTTGTCATTTCGAAGACATAGGCGACGGTGGCAGGCAACAAATTGTGGCTACCGAATTACCGTATCAGGTCAACAAGGCCACGTTGCAGATCAAAATTGCGGATTTGGTGAAAGAAGGGAAAATCGACGGTATTTCGGCGATTAGAGACGAATCGGACAAGGACGGCATGCGTTTGGTGATCGAATTGAAGCGCGGCGAAGTGCCGGACGTCGTGTTGAACAATCTGTATAAACAAACGCAAATGCAAACGGTGTTCGGCATCAACATGGTGGCTTTGTACGACGGCCGGCCGCATTGCATGAATTTGAAAGACATTCTGCTGGCGTTCATAGACCATAGGCGTGAAATCGTCACTCGCCGAACCATATACAGCTTGCGCAAAGCCAGGGAAAAAGCGCACATCCAAGAAGGTTTGGGAGTCGCACTGGCTAATATCGACGAAATGATTGAGCTGATTAAGCATTCGCCGAACCCGCAAGAAGCGAAAGCGGGGTTATTAGCCAGAACCTGGAACGCGGGGTTGGTAGCGGCTTTATTGGATAGAGCGGATGCCGATCGCTCTCGTCCGGAAGACTTATCGGCGGAGTTCGGGTTGGTGGCCGGGCTATACCGTTTATCGGAAGCTCAGGCTCAAGCTATTTTGGATTTGCGCCTGCACCGCTTAACCGGCTTGGAACAGGAAAAAATCATCAACGAATACCAAGAATTGTTGAAACTGATCGACGAGTTTTTGCATATTTTGGGAAGCGACGAACGATTGATGGAAGTCATCACCGAAGAGCTGGAACAAATCAAAGCCGAATATGCGGACGCGCGGCGTACTGAAATTATCCAAGACTATTCGAATCTTTCCGCGGAGGATTTGATTACCGAAGAGGACATGGTGGTCACCATGTCGCACGAAGGCTACATCAAAACCCAACCGTTAACCGATTACAAAGCCCAACGCCGCGGCGGCAGGGGGAAATCGGCCGCGGCGACCAAAGATAACGATTTTATCGACAAACTGATCATCGCCAATACCCACGATACTATCTTGTGTTTTTCGTCGCGCGGCAAAGTGTATTGGCTCAAAGTTTACGAGTTGCCGGTCGCCAGCCGAGCGTCGCGCGGCAAGCCGTTCGTCAATTTATTGCCTCTGGAAGAAGGCGAAAAAATCAATGCCATGCTCCCGGTGCGCGAATATGCGGACGATAAATTCGTTTTTATGGCGACTGCCAGCGGAACGGTCAAGAAAACGCCGTTGACCGACTTCGCCTTCCAATTGGCCAAAGGCAAGATTGCCATCGATTTACGCGATAACGATACTTTGGTTGGCGTGGCTTTAACCGACGGTCAGCAAAACGTGTTGTTGTTCAGCAGCGACGGCAAAGCGGTTTGCTTTAACGAAACCGACGTGCGCTCTATGGGCCGGACGGCAGCCGGGGTGCGGGGCATCCGCCTGCAAGACGGCAGCAAAGTGATTTCGCTGATTATTTCGGCTGAAGGTACGGTGTTGAATATTACCGAAAACGGCTACGGCAAAAGAACCCGGATAGAGGAGTTCACTCAGCATAAACGCGGCGGACAAGGTTTAATCGCCATTCAAACCTCGGAGCGAAACGGTTCGGTCGTGGCCGCGGTATTGGTGAGCGATTGCGATGAAATCATGCTAATCACCGATGCCGGCACTTTGGTACGAACCAGAGTTAACGAGATTTCGATAGTCGGACGCAACACCCAGGGGGTGACCGTGATTCGTTTGGATAAAGGCGAAAAAGTCGTCGGGGTGGATAAGATCGAGGGTCTGGAAGACGAGGAGGCCGATAAGGACGGCGAAACGTTGGACTGTGCACATGGAAATGATGGGGAAGAGGAATAATGACCAGGATTTATAACTTCAGCGCGGGGCCGTCGATGCTGCCGGAGTCGGTATTGCTGAAAGCCCGGCAAGAAATGCTGGATTGGCAAGACAGTGGCATGTCGGTGATGGAAATGAGCCATCGCGGCCCGCATTTCATGGCTATTGCCGAACGAATGAAGCAAGACTTAATCGATTTGCTTGGGGTGCCGAACAACTACAAAGTGTTGTTCCTGCAAGGCGGCGCAACTGCGCAATTTGCGATGATTCCGCAAAACATTTTGCGCGGCAATAGCGTGGCTTGTTACGTCAATACCGGCGCTTGGTCGAGCGCCGCCATTAAGGAAGCCGGCAAATATTGCACGGTTAAAATCGCGGCCAGTTCGGAAGCGACCGGCTTTACCGATGTTACGCCTTTCGAGCAATGGGATGTCGATTCCGGCGCTGCGTATCTGCACTATACCTCCAACGAGACCATACACGGGGTCGAGTTTAACCAAGTGCCCGCCGTTTTCGACCTTCCTTTGATCTGCGATATGTCGTCCAATATTTTGTCCAGGCCTGTCGATGTCAGCCGATTCGGCATCATCTACGCGGGAGCGCAAAAGAATATGGGGCCGTCCGGCGTCACTGTGGTTATCGTCCGCGAAGACCTAGCCGATTTGGCGCCGGCAACGGTACCCGCAGTATTTAATTTTGCCCAACAAGCAAAAAGCGACTCCATGCTGAATACCCCGGCGACTTACAACTGGTATTTGCTGGGCTTGGTTCTGCAGTGGTTGAAAGAGCAGGGCGGAGTCGAAGAAATAGAACGGCGCAATATACGCAAAGCCGAGAAACTGTACCAAGCCATAGACGGTTCCGGCATGTACCGCAATCCGGTAGCCAAACATTGCCGCTCGCGTATGAACATTCCTTTCGTCTTAGCCGACGCCGGATTGGACAAGGAGTTTCTGGCACTGGCGGAACAAAACGGCTTGAGCACTTTAGCCGGGCATCGCTCGGTAGGCGGTATGCGGGCCAGCATTTACAACGCCATGCCGGAATCCGGTGTCGATGCTTTGATCGATTTCATGGCGGAGTTCGAGCGTACCCATTAATCGAGTATGAGCGATATTATTCCGTTAACAGAACTGCGGCAGCGCATAGATGCCATCGATCAGCAAATTTTGCAGTTGATCAACCAGCGGGCGAATTGTGCTCTGGAAGTTGCCCGTACCAAGCAAGCGCAGGGCGAAACCGTTAGCTTTTACCGGCCGGATCGCGAGTCGCAAGTACTGCGGCGCGTCAAAGAACTCAATCCAGGCCCGTTAAATCCCGATTCGGTGGCCCATTTATTTAGGGAAGTCATGTCCGCCTGTCTGGCACTGGAAAAACCCTTGGAAGTGGCTTATTTGGGGCCGGAAGGGACGTTTACCCAACAAGCGACCTTTAAACATTTCGGACACGCTGTCAGAGACATTCCGGTTTCGACCATACACGAAATTTTCCAAGTGGTCGAAACCGGACACTGCCAATTCGGCGTGGTTCCGGTGGAAAATTCTACCGAGGGTGTCATCGCGCATACCTTGGATCGCTTTATCGAAAGCCCTTTGCAAATATGCGGAGAAGTCGAAATTCGCGTGCACCAGAATCTGCTGGGCAAGTTCGATGACCTAAGCCAAGTCAAGGAAGTTTTTTCGCATCAACAATCGTTAGCTCAGTGCCGGCAGTGGTTGAACACCTATTTGCCGGGGGTAAGCTGTACCGCGGTCAGCAGCAATGCCGAAGCGGCCCGCATGGCCTCGTTGGATCCCAGCAAAGCGGCAATCGCCGGCTTACGCGCGGCGGAAATGTATGATTTGAACGTCGTCGAAAAAAATATCGAAGACGAGGCCAACAATACCACACGTTTTATCGTCATAGGCGCACTGCAACCGGTTTCGACCGGACACGATAAAACCTCGATATTGGTGTCGACCTCCAATCACGCCGGTGCTCTCTACCGAATTCTCGGACCTTTTGCCGATTACAATATCAGCATGGTTCACATCGAATCCAGGCCCTCCCGGCAAGGCCTGTGGGATTATGTGTTCTTTATCGATATTGAAGGCCATAGAGACGATCCCAACGTAGCCAAGGCGCTGCATGCCTTGCAAAGCAACGTCAATATCTTGAAAATTCTGGGCTCTTACCCCAAAGCGGTGATCTAAGCTTACATGAATCGATTTTTAGAATTTGCCTTGCCCGGCGTGCAACAATTGGTGCCCTATGTGCCGGGCAAACCGGTTGAAGAATTGCAAAGGGAGCTGGGTTTAACCGAAATCGTCAAATTAGCCTCCAATGAAAATCCGTTGGGCGTAAGCCCTAAGGTGGCCGAGGCTATCAACGCGGCCGTGCCGGAGTTGACCCGCTATCCCGACGGCAGCGGTTTTTCGCTGAAATCCGCGTTGTCGGTCAAGTTTGGCGTGCAAGCGGAGCAGATTACCTTGGGTAATGGTTCCAGCGAAATCCTGGAGCTGGCGATGCGAACCTTCGTCGGTACCGAGCATGAAGTGATTTTTTCCCAACACGCCTTTGCACTTTACCCGATTTTATCCCAAGCAGCAGGGGCCAAGGTTAGGGAAATTCCCGCCAAGAATTACGGCCACGATTTAACTGCCATGGCGGCCGCGGTTAACGACAAGACTCGGCTGGTTTTCATCGCTAACCCGAACAATCCAACCGGTACTTTGCTGTCGGTTCAGGACGTTGAGCGGTTTATTGCCGGTTTGCCAAGCACTGTCATTTGCGTGCTGGACGAAGCGTATTACGAATTCGTATTACCGACTTTGCGTTCGGACGCCTTGGCCTGGCCGCTTCGCTATCCGAACTTGATCGTGACGCGCACGTTTTCTAAAGCTTACGGTTTGGCGGGATTGAGAGTCGGTTACGGGATTTCGTCGTTGGAAGTGGCCGATTTGTTGAATCGGGTCAGGCAGCCTTTCAATAGTAATCTATTGGCTTTAGTCGCCGCAGAGGCTGCGTTGGCGGACGACGATTATTTGGCTCGCTCAGTGGATTGCAATAATCAAGGCATGTTGCAACTGATTGCTGCCTTTGAAAATTTGGGATTAACCTGGATCCCCTCGTCTGGGAATTTCGTAGCCGTCGATTTGAAAAGGGATGCCGGCCCCGTATACCAAGCCCTGCTTGGAAAAGGCGTGATCGTCAGGCCCATCGCCAATTACCAAATGCCCAATCATTTGCGTATTAGCATAGGCACCGAGCGTGAGAACCAAGTGTTCATTTCCGCTCTAGGCGAGGTCCTGCAAGGTGTTTAAGCGCTTGTGCTTAATCGGTACCGGCTTGATAGGCGGATCTTTAGCCCGAGCTGTGCGTAGTCTGGGATTGGCTCATGAAATCGTTGCATTCGGCCGCGACAGCGATGTGGCGAATTTGCAGACTGCGTTGAAATTGGGGGTCATAGATGCCTATTTCAGCCAAATTTCGCAGGCGCTAGAGCACGCCGATTTGGTTATAGTGGCCACGCCGGTCGGCGCCATGGCAAGCGTGTTTGCGGCAATTCGGCCGTATTGGCAGGCGGAAACGGTGTATAGCGACGTCGGCAGCACCAAGGGTAGCGTTATCGCCGCGTTGGAATCGGTATTCGGTGAGGTTCCGGCTAACTTTGTTCCGGCTCATCCGATAGCCGGCGCCGAACGAAGCGGTGTGGAGGCTTCCAACCGAGAGCTATTTCAAAATCGGCGCGTTATCGTGACCCCGCTGCAGAACACCGATGCCGCTGCTTTACATGCCATAAGCGAATTGTGGCGGCGGGTGGGGGCCAGCGTTTCTACCATGAGCGTGCAACACCACGATACCGTGCTGGCTGCTACCAGCCATTTGCCGCACATCCTGGCATTCGCCTTAGTGGGCCTGCTGGGTAAAAAAGATGAGCAACGCGAAATTTTTAAATATGCGGCGGGCGGTTTTAAAGATTTCAGCCGCATTGCGTCCAGCGATCCCACGATGTGGCTGGACATTTGTCTGGCCAACAAGCAAGAAATCATCCCGTTGATCCAAAATCTGAAAGGCGAACTTGATCGTATCGAACAAATGATAGAAGCCGGTCAAGAACAAGAACTTTATGCTGCTTTTAGTTACGCCAATCGCGCGCGGCAACGTTTTCTCGATACGTTTGATGAATAATCACTAAGCAATATGTCTCAATCCATTACATTTCAAGTTCAACCCGGCGGAAGTTTAAACGGCGAAATTCGCGTACCGGGCGATAAATCCATGTCGCACCGCTCGATCATGCTAGGCTCCATTGCCGAAGGCGTTACCCATGTGCGCGGATTTTTAAACGCCGAAGACGCGATGTCTACGTTAGAGGCTTTCCGCGCGATGGGGGTTAACATCGAAGGTCCGGTCAACGGCGAAGTGACTATCCACGGCGTGGGTAAACACGGGTTGAAGGCCCCCGATAAACCTTTGGACCTAGGCAACTCGGGAACTTCTATGCGCCTATTGAGCGGCTTGTTGGCCGGGCAAGCCTTCGATTGTACCTTGGTTGGCGACAAGTCTTTGCAGTCTCGGCCGATGCGCAGAGTAACGGCGCCATTGGCGCAAATGGGGGCCGTGATTGAAACCCAAGCGGACGGCACCGCGCCTTTGCACATTAAAGGTCAAGCCGGCAAACTCAAGAGCATGCATTACACGATGCCGATTGCCAGCGCACAAGTGAAATCGTGCCTGTTGTTGGCAGGCATGTATGCCCAGGGGGAAACCAGTGTCACGGAACCGGCACCTACACGGGATCATACCGAAAGAATGCTGGCCGGTTTCGGTTATCCGGTACGGCGCGAGGGCAGCACCGCCAGTATCACCAATCAAGGCAAGTTGACTGCAACCGAAATCGACGTGCCTAGCGACATTTCCTCGGCTGCGTTCTTTTTGGTAGGGGCCAGCATTGCGCCGAATTCCGACGTGACGTTAAAACACGTCGGCATCAATCCTACCCGTACCGGCGTAATTGACATTCTGCGCTTAATGGGGGCCGATATTCAGGTGATGAACCAGCGGGAAGTCGGCGGCGAACCGGTAGCCGATTTGCGGGTGCGCAGCGCACAATTGCGCGGTATAGATATTCCTGAGGAATTGGTGCCTCTGGCGATCGATGAATTTCCGGTGTTGTTTGTGGCTGCGTCTTGCGCGCAAGGAAAAACGGTTTTAACCGGGGCGAAAGAATTGCGGGTTAAGGAGTCGGACCGGATCCAAGTCATGGCGGACGGTTTGCAAATTCTCGGGGTGGATGCGCAACCGACCGAAGACGGCATGATCATCAACGGCGGAGCGATGGGCGGCGGCGAAGTGGATTCTCACGGAGACCATAGAATCGCGATGGCGTTTTCGATTGCCGGGTTGCGGGCTGGTGCCGCTATTACCATCAAGGACTGTGCGAACGTTAATACCTCGTTTAAAGAGTTTCCCGCCTTAGCCACGCAATTGGGTTTGAAGTTGAGTACGCTTTAATGGTTCAGGCGCCCGTATTGACCATAGACGGTCCCAGCGGAGCCGGTAAAGGCACTGTCAGTCGCACGGTCGCAAATCTGTTGGGTTGGCATTACCTGGATAGCGGCTCGATTTATCGTTCTTTAGCGATTGCCGCGCTGCAGTCCGGTGTAGCGTTGGAAAATGTCGACGCCGTGTTGCAAGTGGCGGATGAGATGCGCTTGGAATTTGATTGCGTAGATGAATTGAACGTTAGGCTGAACGGCAACGATATTACCGCACAGCTTGCCGGCGAAACGACCGGTAAAGCGGCCTCGGTGGTTGCGGCATATCCGCAAGTGCGCGCAGTCTTGCTACAAAAACAAAAGGATTTTCAACGACTTCCCGGGTTGGTGGCCGACGGTAGGGATATGGGCAGCGTGGTGTTCCCGGATGCGCAATTTAAGGTTTATTTAACCGCTAGCGCCGAAGAGCGCGCTGTTAGACGTTATAAGCAGTTGATTGAAAAAGGAGTTAATGCTAACCTTTCGCAAATAACTCAAGAGATTCAAGAGCGCGATCGCCGCGATAGCGATCGTGCCGTTGCGCCTTTGGTGATTCCGGAAGGCGCTACTTTTATCGATTCGTCGGATATGCCCATCCGGCAGGTGATAGAAGCGGTAATGAATTTGGTCCGACAGGACTAATATGGCGACTGCTTGTCAGAGCAGTTATTTTTTAATTTTTTATTTTGAATGAAAGCTTGTTTGGGTTTAGACAAGTTTGGGAACGTTAAAATGAGCGAAAGCTTTGCACAGTTGTTAGAAGAAAGTTTTGCCAAGACCGAAATGCGTCCTGGCGCCATGTTAATCGGTACTGTTGTCGATATCGAAAACGAATTCGTCATTGTCAGCACGCATGCGAAATCGGAAGGCGTGATTCCGAAATGGCAGTTTTTAAATGCTGACGGCGATTTGGAAGTCAACGTCGGCGACGAAATCGAAGTGGCGCTCGACATGTTCGAAGACGGCTTGGGTTCCACTCTGTTGTCCCGCGATAAAGCGAAGAAAAGCAAAGCGTGGGCGGAGCTGGAAAAGGCTTTCGAAACCCAAGAAACTGTGGTTGGCCGTATCACAGGCAAAGTTCGCGGCGGTTTCACCGTAGCCGTGGGCGCCCTGCGCGCATTCTTGCCGGGCTCTTTGGTTGACGTTCGCCCTATCCGCGATACCACATTTTTGGAAAATCGCGATTTAGAATTCAAAGTTATCAAGATCGATCAAAAACGCAACAATGTGGTGCTGTCTCGCCGCGCCGTCGTCGAAAGCGAATACAGCGCCGAGCGTGAAGAATTGGTTAAAACCCTGCAGGAAGGCGCTGTTGTTACCGGTATCGTCAAAAACCTCACCGATTACGGTGCGTTTATCGACTTGGGTGGCGTCGACGGTTTGTTGCATATCACCGATATGGCGTGGCGCCGCGTTCGTCATCCTTCCGAGTGTGTAGAGATCGGTCAGGAGGTTAACGTTAAGGTTTTGAAATTCGACAAAGACAAAACCCGCGTGTCTTTGGGCATGAAGCAAATGGAAGAAGATCCATGGCAAAACATTGCCCGCCGTTACCCGGCCGGCACTCGCGTATTCGGAAAAGTCAACAACCTGACCGATTACGGCTGCTTTGTGGAAATCGAAGAAGGTGTCGAAGGTTTGGTGCACGTTTCGGAAATGGACTGGACCAACAAAAACGTCAATCCATCCAAAGTGGTGCAATTGGGTGACGAAGTCGAAGTCATGGTACTGGAAATCGACGAAGAACGCCGCCGTATTTCGCTGGGCATGAAACAATGCCGCTCCAACCCATGGGACGAATTTGCCGCCACTCACAACAAAGGCGACAAAATCAGCGGCAAAATCAAATCGATCACCGACTTCGGTATCTTCATCGGCTTGGAAGGCGGCATAGACGGTTTGGTGCATATGTCGGATATTTCCTGGAACGAAAACGACGAAGAAGCCATTCGCGCCTATAAAAAAGGCGATGAAGTCGAAACCGTTATTTTGGCGGTCGATCCGGAGCGCGAGCGTATTTCTCTCGGCATCAAGCAATTGGAACAAGATCCCTTCCAAAACTACATCGCCCTGAATGAAAAAGGCAGTATCGTTAAAGGCGTGATCAAAGAAGTCGATGCGAAAGGCGCGCTGGTTACTTTGGCCGACAATGTAGAAGGTTATTTGAAAGCCTCTGAAATTCAGCGTGATCGGGTAGAAGATGCCCGTACTCTTTTGAAAGAAGGCGACGAAGTCGAAGCCAAATTCATCGGCGTCGATAAAAAAACCAAGTCAATTTCTTTGTCTATCAAAGCCAAAGACGTAGAAGAAGAGGCGAATGCTATAAAAGATTATTCACAGCAGCCTGCCGGTACCGCTACTTTAGGCGATATCTTCAAACAAATAGACAAATAACGTCTGTCTAGGAGCGCTACGGTTGTAACCGCGCGCTCCATTTCTCGAGTACTTAGGGTTGAATGTGACAAAATCAGAGCTGATAGAAGCGTTGGCGCGCAAACAGCCGCATCTTCCGCTTAAAGACGTCGAATTGGCTGTCAGATGCGTTGTAGATCATTTGAGCGAGACATTGGCGAGCGGAGAAAGAATAGAAATTCGAGGATTCGGAAGCTTTTCCTTACATCATAGAGCGGCTCGCTTAGGTCGTAACCCTAAAACCGGCGAATCGGTAGCGCTGACGGAAAAGCACGTGCCGCATTTTAAACCCGGTAAGGAATTGCGCGATATGGTCGATGCTTCTCGCGAAAAATTCAAAATTGTCGATTGAATCGATGAGTCGGCTCAGTAAGCGTGGCCGCCTATGCTTTAGGGGCAACGTTTGCTGTCTACGCTATTCCAACCATCTTCATTAGTCGCTGTCTGTAGTCCTTTGCAACACAGTTTTAATTTCGATCCTAGTCACGGATACGATTTAAATCGCTTGTTATCCGTGGAAGCGCCGTGTCCTCCGGATGATTTCGTCGATTTCTGGAGTCGGCGTTACTGCAGAGCGTTGCAGGCAACCGTAGACTCCGAATTGGTCGCTCAAGGCGAATCCTGCGGGTTTGCTATGTTCGATATACGGTTTCGCTCAACCGATAATTTTGTCATCGGCGGATGGTTGTTGCAGCCGGTACAACAAGCCGTGAAACAATGTATTGTCGTCGGACATGGGTATGGCGGTCGCGATCGACCGGATTTTCATTTTAACATTCCGCATACCGCCTATTTATTTCCGTGTTTTCGAGGCTTGTCGCGTAGCCGATGCGATAGGGTTGCCGAGCAACCTCAGTATCACGTTTTGCACGATATAGACAACAAGGATAGCTACATTATTGGCGGTTGCGTTGACGACTTATGGTTGGCCGTTACGTTGATGCAGAAGCGTTATCCCGAAGCCGCCGAATCGATTGGTTATATGGGCATTAGCTTTGGTGGCGGAATCGGCGCCTTAGCGGCCCCATGGGATAAGCGCATCAAGCGTTTGCACTTAAACGTACCTACTTTCGGCAACCAGCCTCTGCGTCTGAATTTGCCCTGCATCGGCAGTGCTGCCTCGGTAGCGGCGTATGCTCGGCGTAACGGTCATTTTCCTGACGCTTTACGCTACTATGATGCGGCTACCGCAGCGCTGTTCGCATCCCAGCCTGTACACGTCGCTGCGGCTTTATTCGACCCTATGGTGGCGCCCGCCGGACAGTTTGCGGTCTACAATGCTTGGGCCGGGCCTAAAAGCTTGTTTGTATTGAAAGCCGGTCATTTCGAATATGCCAATCAACCGGAACAAGAAAGACTATTGTTGCAAGAGCTTCGCGAGTTTTTTGCAGGGCTGTCGCATTGATTCATGAATCGAGAATATCATCATTGGTATAGCGCCCGTTTACGGCGCGATATGGAATTTTTAGTCTTCGGCCATGCGGGGGCCAAGGTTTTGATTTTTCCTACCCGTGACGGCAGGTTTTACGAATACGAGAACCTCAGAATCGTCGATACCTTACGCGACAAAATAAATGCCGGGTATTTGCAGCTGTTTTGCATCGATAGCATTGACCATGAAACGTTTTATTGCTTTTGGTGCCGACCTGAAGATAGGATCAAGCGGCATATGCTGTTCGAAGATTACGTGATACATGAAGTCATCCCGTACATGAACGCCAAAAATCCGCACCCTTGTACTATCGCACATGGCTGTAGTCTGGGAGCTTATCATGCGGCCAACATTGCGTTTCGCCACCCGCATTTGTTTCAAAAATTGGTAGCCTTTTCCGGCCGCTTCGATTTGACCTTGAATGTCGAACACTTTAAAGATTTATTCGACGGCTATTACGACGATAACGTATATTTCCATAATCCCAGTCATTTTTTGCCTAATTTGCATTGCGAAGATCAGCTCAAATATCTGCGACAAATGGATATCACTTTGATTATCGGCAAAGAAGATCCGTTTTTACAAAATAACCGGGAATTGAGCCATATTCTGCACGGCAAAGGTATTCAGCACGCGTTTTACGAATGGAACGGCCGTGCGCATCAAGGTTATTTCTGGCGGCAAATGGCGCCGTTATATCTCTAAATCCGCGGAAAAGTAGAGAGCGGACAAGTTCCTCCGGTCTGATCAAAAAATCATCTTAATAGTGTGTATATCACCTGTTTGCCCATTGGCCGGATAGATTTTCTGTTTGATCTTCTTGCCAAGAACCGCATATTACTTGTGGGGTTTGCCAATTCAATTCGGATCAAAAATCAATAAAACCGGTTGCAAGCCGTAATTCAAGCCGCCACAATTCACTTGCGGCCGATTTTGATGACTACGGTCTCGATGATTGCGGCTATGATTTCGTGGTTGCTGGCGTTCGGGCCGAGGCAACGAGTTGTTTTGCTAGTGGTATGAGCGCATTGTTCGCACCCTTAATCGTTCCTGCGTTTTGTCTGCTATGGCCCGCAATCATTAAATTCATTCCGCACAAAAATAATTCTTTACTTTTAGCGCATACATTTTGGGTATAACAAAAATGTCAACCATCGATACAGTAGTTGAACTATTGCAAACGGTTTTTCAAAGCCCTCTGCAAGCATCTAAAGACACGCCTTTACTCGGAGCGATCCCCGAGTTCGATTCCATGGCGGTGGTAAGCATCATTACCGCTTTGGAAGACAGGTTCGGTTTTGTGGTGGACGACGATGAAATCAATGCTTCTGTGTTCGAAACGCTGGGTACTTTGGTCGACTTTGTCGATACCAAGTTACAAGCCTGATAGGCCTTGAGAATTTTTCTTTAGGCGTATGCGAGTTTTTTTTCTGGAAAGCCGCTCCGGCCCGTTGTTCGCGACGTATCGGCCGGCGTCCAACCCTGGCAGTAGACGCGCTATTTTGCACGTGCCGGCCTTCGCGGAAGAAATGAATAAGTCCAGGCGAATGGTGGCGTTGCAAGCCGATGCGCTCGCAGGGCAAGGTTATGCAGTGTTGTCAATCGATTTATTCGGAACCGGCGATAGTGCCGGCGATTTTGTCGATGCTTCTTGGCGGATTTGGCAAGATAACCTGTTGGAGGCGTTGGACTGGTTGGTCGGGCAAGGTGCCGAGCGGATAACGCTTTGGAGTCTAAGGGCCGGAGCCTTGCTCGCGCTCGATTTGATTAAGAGCGGCGGGTGCAAGGCACTCGACAGTTTAATCGCATGGCAACCCGTGTTGAACGGCGAAGTGTTTCTTACCCAGTTTTTACGTTTGCGGGTGGCGGCAGCGATGATGAATCCGGAACTGCCGCAGGAAACGACTGGCGAGCTAAAAAAGCAATTGCAACGCGGCGAAGTTATTGAAGTGGCGGGTTATTCGCTGAATCCGGAGTTGGTGCTTCCGTTGCTTGCGGCGAAGGCCGATTTGAATGGGGTTGCATCGATTCAATCGGTTGCGTTGATCGAAGTGCTTCCGTCCGGCGTAAACGAGCTCAGTGCGCAGGCGCAGCAGTTTGTTCGCAAGTTGCAGGATGTAGCGATTAATACCGCTGGGAACAGCGTCGCGGGCGACAGTTTCTGGAGCAGTCAAGATATTGTGACGGTGCCGGATCTGATTCCATTGACCATCAGCGTTTTAGTTGACCTCGGTTGATATCGCAGCATTGTGCCACGTATAGAAATACGGAAAAATCGTTTGGAAAACTTAAATTAATAACGAGCGTCAGTAGCATGCGAGTGAATGAAATTCCGATAGTTTTCAACTGCGAACAGGCGGATTTGATTGGCATTTTGCATTGTCCGGTTTCGGTCGAATCCGACACGGTAGGGGTGTTGATTGTCGTTGGCGGGCCGCAATACCGAGTCGGCAGTCATCGGCAATTCGTGTTGTTGGCCAGGTATTTGGCTGAAAACGGCATCCCGGTCATGCGTTTCGACGTGCGCGGCATGGGCGATTCGACCGGTCTTTCGGCCGGATTCGAGCACATAGACGCCGATATTCGTAGCGGCATTGACGCTTTTTATCAACATCAGCCGGGGTTGGCGCGAGTCGTATTGTGGGGGTTGTGCGACGCGGCCTCGGCTTCGGCGTTTTACGTCTATCAGGATCATAGAGTAAGCGGTATGGTGCTTCTGAATCCTTGGGTTTACACCCAGCAAGGCGCGGCTAAGAGTTATTTGAAGCATTATTATCTAAAGCGTTTAACTAATCCGGATTTGTGGCGGAAAGTGTTTGGTTTGCGCTTCGATTATTTGCAATCTCTGCGCAGTTTGTTTGATTTTACGCGTAAGGCGTTAAACGGCGGCAATAAACTCATCGCGCAGGTTTCGGCAGGTACTGTCGATCAGCGATTACCGTTACCGGAGCGCGTCCGTGAATGTCTACGTAGAAGCAGTTGTAATATTCTGATTATTTTGAGTGGACGCGATTTGACCGCAGACGAATTTCGCGACGCAGTCAGGCAAGACTTTATTTGGCAGGAATTATTGGCCGATCCAAGGATAACGCGGCGGGATTTGCCCGAAGCCGATCATACCTTTTCTACCCGAGTCTGGCGGGATCAAGTAGCGGAGCTGACTTTGGATTGGTTAAGGAAAGTTTGAAATGCGCCTTTAGGCATTCAATTTGTCGAGCGCTGGGTGTAAAAGCTCTTTCCAAGCGTTCCGGCTGTCAATATAATAAGCGGTTTTTTGGGGATCGCTCCCCGCTTCCTTGCTTCACCGTTAATAACGGGAAGCTTATTTAACCCGTAAGGAGAAATCATGCGTCATTACGAAATCGTGTTCTTGGTGCATCCTGATCAAAGCGCTCAGGTCCCAGCCATGATAGAACGTTATAAATCCATTATCGAAGAAGCTTCCGGTAAAATCCACCGCTTGGAGGACTGGGGGCGTAGGCATTTAGCTTTCCCTATCAAAAAAATCCATAAAGCACACTACGTGTTGATGAACATTGAATGCGGTAGAGAAACGTTGGAAGAATTGGAAGCCGGCTTCCGTTTTAACGATGCTATCTTGCGTAGTCTGACCTTGTTGCAAAAAGAAGCGATAACCGAACCATCAATAATCGCAACCAGCGGTAACGATGGGCACAAATCCGCTGCGCGCGTTAAAGATGATAACGACAGCGACGCAGAGCAGGAAGAAAGTACTTCCGACGCAGGCGAAGTCGTTGCGGAATCTACCGCTGAAACCGAATAAACATTTAACTCGAGACTATCAAGATGGCACGTAACAACGTAAGACGTAGAAAAGGCTGCCGCTTTAGCGGTGAAGACGCAATCAAGATTGATTATAAAAATCTGGATTTGCTGAGTGAGTACATCACCGAAACCGGCAAAATCATACCTAGCCGGATCACCGGAACCAGCGCGAAATATCAACGCCAGTTGACCGACGCAATCAAACAAGCCCGGTTTTTGGCGTTGTTGCCGTTTTGCGACGCGCATCAGTAAGCTTACGTTGACCGGCTAGAGGAAAGTCGTGCGTTTTCTAGCGACCTACATTATGAAAGGTCGGCTGCAGGCAATGACCGTTGCAGCAGTAACCGCGTTGCTGTCTATGCCTTTCCCGGCGGTAAGTATCGTAACAAGCATTGTAAGTTCAGCCTCGGTCGCATTGGTTACTTTGCGTAGAGGGGGTAAAGAAGGTTGGTATGTACTGTTGTGTGCCTGTTTGGCTGCTGCAGTACTGAGTACGATTTTACAGATCGGTTACCAATTCGCGTTGATATACGGCATCGTACTATGGACGCCGGTTTGGTTAATTTCCATTGTGTTGCGTGAAGGTCGGCACATGGGAGTGGCCATTGAATTGGCAGTGTTGCTTGGTGTAGTTGCAGTTATCGGCTTTTATCTGATACAGCAGCACCCGGCGCAACTGTGGAGTAGCGTGTTGGCAGCAATGGCTCAGCCTATGCTGCAAGCTAGACCGGAAGTATCGATTGAAGACATTAAGAAGTCTGTACAGGTGTTCGCGCATTTTATGACCGGAGCGATAGCTGCGGGTAGCGTGTTCGGATTGTTGTTCGGTTTGTTTTTAGCACGTTGGTGGCAAGCCTTGCTTTATAACCCGGGTGGATTCAGGTCCGAGTTTTTGGGTATCAAAGGCCACGCCAAGTTAGCCCTTGCAACGGCTTTGACGATCGCTATTGCGGTTTTAGCCAACGGCAGGTTGGCGGAAATGTGCTGGAATGTCCTCTTGGTCATGTTGGTGCTTTATACCTGCATTGGAACTGCGGTTTTGCATGCCTGCTTTGCGAAGATGAAGGGTAATCGTTTTATGGTGCCGTTTTTATACCTAACGCTGACGATGATCCCGCATGTAATGATCATCGTAGCCCTGTGCGGGTTAACCGATAATTGGCTGAATTTACGAGATAAAATTTCAAATTCAACGGCCGTTTGACACGGCCATTTTTCGACACATGTCGATGAGGTAATTAACGATGGAAGTTATACTTCTGGAAAAAATCGCCAATTTGGGTAGTTTGGGCGACAAAGTCACAATCAAATCGGGTTACGGTAGAAATTATTTAATTCCGCAAGGCAAAGCTACCGTAGCGACACCGGCAAAAATCCAAGAATTCGAAGCGCGCCGCGCTGAATTGGAAAAACAAGCGGCTGAAAAATTAGCCGCAGCTACCGCAAGGGGCGAAGCTTTGAGCAAACTGGCCGTTACAATCGCGCATAAAACCGGGGACGAAGGTCGGTTGTACGGTTCGGTCGGCACCCAAGCCATAGCCGAAGCGGTTACCGCGGCGGGCGTAAAAGTGGAAAAAAGCGAGGTTCGTTTACCTAACGGCGTCATTCGTCAAATCGGCGACTACGAAATTTCGTTCCATTTACACACCGATGTCGACGTGGCCTTGACCGTCAAAATCGTTGCCGAGTAATTATTAGGCAACTATGATCATCGTAACCGGCGGTGCCGGCTTTATCGGCAGCAATTTAGTGCTTGGCTTGAATGCCCGCGGTTACGATGACATTTTGGTGGTGGACCATTTAACTAACGGGATCAAATACAAAAACTTGGTCGACTGTCGAATTGCCGACTATCTCGACCGCACCACTTTTTTGGAAAAGCTCCGACAAGGCGAATTTCGTGCGGAGATCATACAAGCGATTTTTCATCAAGGCGCCTGTTCCACCACCACCGAGTGGGATGGTCGTTACATGATGGAAAACAATTACGAATACAGCAAAGCGCTGTTTCATTATTGCCAAAGCCATAAAATCCCCTTTATCTACGCGTCCAGCGCTGCAGTTTACGGCGCGGATTTAAGCTTTCGCGAAGAACCGGCGTTCGAAGGCCCGCTAAACGTATACGGCTATTCAAAGTTTCAGTTCGATCAATATTTACGCCGACAATCCGGTTTGACCGCGCCGGTGGTTGGGTTGCGGTATTTCAACGTTTACGGTCCGCGCGAGGCTCATAAAGGCAGCATGGCCAGCGTTGCTTTTCATTTGAACAATCAAATCAAACAATCCGATGAAGTGCGTTTGTTCCAAGGCTGCGATGGTTACGGAGACGGCGAACAGCGTAGGGACTTTGTCTATGTGGACGATGTAGTAGACATTAATTTGTGGTTTTTAGACAACCCGCAAGTTTCCGGCATTTTCAATTGCGGTACCGGCCGTAGTCAGACTTTTAATGATGTGGCTAATGCCGTGCTTAAATTTCACCGGCGCGGCCGCATTCAATACATCCCGTTTCCGGATCATCTGAAGGGCTGTTATCAGAGTTACACTCAAGCCAACCTAGACAAGCTAAGGGCGGCGGGATGCCTTCATAGCTTCAAAACGGTGGAACAAGGCGTTCAGCTGTACATGGAATGGCTAAACGCGTAGCCCTAAGTATCAGGCCGCCGATTTAGCCGGTTATTCGGATTCCAGTCGGTTGACAGAATACGGATGCTATAGCTTTCTTAGCTAACGCTAAATTTTCCAACCATGCTTTGGATACTGGCCGCATTATTGTTCGCTTGCTTGACTGTTCGAGAAATCATCGGCGCTAAAATCCCACGGCGCGGGTACAATAAGCCCAGACCCATCTATAAGCCGTATCTGGCGGTTTGCCTCGCATTAACGTTGGTTTGCGCTTGGCAGCCGTTCGAAATTTGGCGTTTCGAGCGCTTACTATCACAAGTCGCTAGTCAATTAGCGGACAACCGTCCGGCCGATGTGCATTGCAATTCGATCGCCGATACGATGCTGGACAACGAATCGTTATCGGTAGGCCATGCAAACTTGGAGTCCGGCGCTGTTGTGTTTCAGTACGGTTGGTGTCAAAGATTAATGGATTATGTTTCGCACCCGCAACGGGCTAGCCGCGAGGAGATCTTCAGCCTGCACTTGTTGGTTCACGAAAGCATGCATGTACGTGGGGAAGGAAACGAGGCGCTTGCCGAATGCCAAGCCATTCAGCGCGATTACCGAGCCGCTAAATTGTTGGGTATAGCGAATGAGTTAGCAGCCAAGCACGCGTTGGATTATTACTTGACTAGCTATATGAGTCGCCAGTATCAAGGCCCTTTTAGTGCTCGGTATTTTTCGCATCGTTGCGCGCCGGGAAATGAGATGGACGAGAAATTACCCGATTCGACTTGGTTACCGCTGTACGATGCCGAACGTTAACAATGCTGGGCGAAACAGCCGTTAAATCAAAATCGAAGCTAAGCCAAGCGGAAGCGTCGGCAGATATGGCAACGATTGAGTCGGGCTGTTAAATCGGTCGGAATTTGCACTGGAAATATCACTTTATGGCTTTGTCATTTATGCACAAGCAACCGCTCTACTTGCAAGTACTTGTCGGAGTATTTTTGGGCGCCGGTTTAGGCATTGCATTCGGTACCCAACGTTACTGCTTCGGTTGGCTGGATAATGCCAGTTTAGGCCAACTGGGTCAGTTGGTCATACGGTTGTTAAAAGCGCTGGCAACCCCGTTGATATTCTTTGCTATTCTGGAGGCGATGCTTAATACGGATATTTCCTTGCGTCACGGCCGGCGTTTATTGTCGGTGTGTGCGCTTAACCTCAGCGTTGCGATGTTGATTGGTTTAAGTTTGATGAACAGCTTAAGCCCAGGCCGCTCTTGGAACGGTCGTCTGCCGGAATTGAACGTTCGAATGACCGAACCGCTAAGTCAGGCTAGCGCGAATGGCTTGTCCTTAAGTCCTGTGAAAAACATCGCCGGTTACATACCGGAAAGCTTGCTGGATCCCTTCATTAAAAACAACGTCATCGCGATTATTTTATTCGCATTGCTGACAGGCGCTACGTTACGTCAATTAAAACGACAAGCCACCGACGAACACGTGTCCGGGATTGCGCAACTGGAAAAATTAATCGGCCTTTGTTATCAGACTTTGATTTTGATGCTGATGTGGGTCGTTAAAGCCATTCCGTTCGCGGTGTTCGGCGTCGTGGCTCAAGTGGTCGGCAAAGCCGGCTTGGCGGTATTCGAATTGGTTGCAGTATTTCTGGTCACGCTGCTGGGCGGTTTGGCCTTGCATGCCTTGGTTTATTATCCCTGCATGGCCAAATGGGGAGGTGGGATGCCGATCAGGCAGTATTTCGGCAAAGGTGCCGATGCGATCGTGACCGGACTGTCGACTAATAGCAGTTTGGCGACCATGCCGGTCACTTTACGCTGTTTAACCGAGCACATGCACATTTCTCAGCGGTCCGCGCGTTTGTCGGTCTGCATCGGCACTAATTTGAATAACGACGGCATCATTTTATACGAGGCGATGGCGGCTTTGTTTTTAGCGCAAGCCGTCGGTTTCGACCTGAATTTAGGCCAGCAATTGGTTATCGTGGCCTCGGCAATCATGGTCGGGGTTGGCATTGCCGGCATTCCGGAAGCCGGGTTGATTGCCTTGCCGTTGGTACTCGGCAGCGCCGGTTTGCCGGAAACGTTAGTGGTTACCGCGGTCCCTTTGATAACCACCATCGATTGGATCATTGCCCGTTGTCGTTCCGGCGTCAATGTGATGAACGACATGTTGATTGCGATTCTGTTGGAACGTTTGGAAAAACGCTCGCTTCAGGCCGATAAATGCGCGTAAGCCGGAAAGGTTTGCAAGCGGTTATCGACAAAAGGTTCGCCTATCGTGAAGTGATACAGACTTTGCCAAGTATTGTCTTTCAAGCCCAACACGCCGTGAACCGCGTCGTCGAAAAAACAACCGATGCCGGTTCCGCGGATGCCGGCGGCTTCGGCTTCCAGATATAAAATTTGTCCTAGTAGACCGCATTCCCAAAACAAGCGGCGATACAGCCAAGTCTGGTCGTTTACGTTGTCCGAAAACCGGGCCAACATCCCCAAACTAAATGCGCTATCGCTGGCGATGGGCTGGTGGCATGACAAGGTTTTAGCCGCCTGGCGCACGTTACCGGCAACCAACAAATACAATGCGAAAGGTGCCTCAACCGCTTGCCAGGCAAATTCGGCCGAAAATGCCGACTTGATTTCATCCAAGCAGTCTGCGGTACGCGGTAAAAAATACAGGCCCGGCTGCAAGCCGTCCACGCGGTGCACGAATATGAATAAGTGTACTTGCGGCGGCCAATTCCAAGCGCTGAACGGCGGTTTGTCGTTGGGTAGCAGCGCTAACATGATGCGCTGAAAATCCGCCAGAGCAATGGCTGCTGCCTTGCCGTTGAAATGTTGCGCGCTACGGCGTTGCCGGATTAATTGAGCGGCCGGCAGGTCGTGGCTGGGTTTAGGCATGGGCAATAGAGGGAGTGGGAAGCGTTCGGCCGACGTTTTGGGTTTGACGGCCTGTGCGGCGACTTCGTCGATGATTGGCCACTTATAGAAATGCCTGCCGCTCAGGGCGACGGCTGTACCGAACCAAATAGCAGTTTGTAATGTTTGCAACAAAGTCTGAACGTCGCCGGGTGTATCGGCACTGTGACTTACATGTAGACGGCATAACAAATCCGGCGCTTCGGATTCGTGTTCCACGAAATCGGTTGTTCTGTCGAGTCCAAGCCAGCCGGCCAGTTCGGCGTCCCCCACTTCGCTACACAATTCGATTGTCCAACCTAAGCAAGCGGCGGCGTAACTCAAGCAAGCCAACGCATGGCCGGTGTCGTGCTGGCAATAGCGAAAGGCCCGTTCGCCGTATTTCCAGGCCTCGCGCCAATGTACCGAAGACAAACCTATCCATAACGTTGGTTCTGCACCCGGATGAGCAAAGCGAGCCCGGCGTTCCAGATGGTGGTCGTGGCTGACGTAATGGTAAACTCCGGGTTCCAGTAAAGCGGCGTCGGTGCAGATTAGATAAGCCTCGGTCGGATGCAGATTGCCGCTGGAAGGGTTGCAGCGTAAGGCCCACCGGTCCGGCCCCAGTTGTTTCCAAGCCGATAAGCCGAAGGACAGTTCCAGCAACAAGCCCAGGTTATCCGCCGTTAAAAGCTGCGGAGCGATGGCGTTTGGCCGGTCTAAATCGCCGAATGAACAATTCAAATCTCTCCCCGGCGTCGGCAATCGGACGATTTCGCAGCCATGAAATCGGCGAAACGGGTTGGGTTGATCGTCCCAATCCAGGGATGCCGGACCTTTGGCGTAGGCATTGAGTTGGTGTTTGCTGCGTTGGTGGTAGGCTAGAACGGCGTCTGATTCTGTGCTCATGGCGCAATAGTGTAGGTTGGGTTACAGGGTTTATGAAATTGCTGATACATTTAAGCACGCGGCATGCCGTTTTATTTGAAGGCAACGATAAATGTAGAAAAGTGCTTCATATGCTGGTCCGTGTATTCAATGTCTGTGCTTTAGCGTTCTTCTGCGTAGCATCTCGCGTGTTTGCGGCAGGGTGACGATGCGCCGGCTTACATCCGTTCGAAATTCTCGACTTCTTCACGGAATAGGGGCGTAAAGAAAGAATTCATTATGGAAAATATTGTGATCGATTGTGATGCTAAACGCCTGATGCGGTGGTTCTCCGGCATCGCCTTGGGTTTGCTGGCGTTTGTTTACGCCGGTGCTACTTGCGCGACAGACTCCGGCCGCATACGTCTACAAGGCCATGTTCCGGCCCAAGCCGTCAAACAATCCCGGACTTTAGCGCGAAATCCGGAACAGCAAACGCTGAATCTCAGCGTTTCGTTGCCGTTAAGGAATACCGCCGAATTGCTCGACTTTATCGCCCGCGTCAATAACCCGGCCGATCCGATATACGGGCAATTTCTTACTTCGGAACAATTTGCCGAACGTTTCGGCCCGACGAAAACCGATTACGACGCAGTGGTCCGGGAATTCTCCGCCAAAGGCTTTCGAGTAAGCAATACAAACAAGCCTAGCCAATTGCTAAGCCTGCAAGCCGAAACCTGGCAGGTGGAACGCGAATTTAAGGTGAGAATGCAACGGTACAGGAGCACGACCGGCCGCGAGTTTTTTGCGCCGGATCAAGAGCCGGAATTTTCCGCCGAGTTGGCGGCTCGCGTGGTACACCTAGCCGGTTTAACTGATTGGTCGGTGCGAAAGCCGAAGTTTAAGCAGGTTCATGCGAAACCTGCAAACTTGACGGCTAAGGACATAGGCAGCGGGCCGCAAGGCGGTTTGTCGCCTAGCGATATTGCAAACGCATATGACATCGAGGTGCAAAGGACGGCGTCCGATTTTCCGCAAACCCTGGCCGTCGTGGCTTTAGCGGATTATTTCAATAGCGATATCGACTTTTATCGGAATTACTTTTCGTTAACCGATATTAGCGTCAGCCGCGTAGAAGTCGACGGCGGGGCGTTCAAGCCCGGATGGGCTGACGACGACAGTTCCGAAACTACCTTGGATATTCAACTGCAAATGGCGTTGGCACCCTACGGCAGTAAGATTTTGGTTTACGAAGGCCCCAATACCGATAGCGGATTTCTGCATCTGTTAGCTCGGATTGCTGACGACAACACGGCGAAACAGATTAGTTGTTCCTGGGGCTCTGACGAAGGCAGTAATACATCCGGTTTTTTGCAATCGGAACATCAGATTTTTCAGCAGATGGCGGCGCAAGGTCAATCGTTTTATGCGGCGTCCGGAGATTCGGGAGCCTACGATGACGGTAGTAGCCTGAGTGTTGACGATCCCGCCTCTCAACCTTATGTTACCGGCGTGGGTGGAACGCAGCTTAGCCTTTCGCTCGACGGTAGCTATGCCGGCGAAACTACCTGGAATGCCGGTTCGGCAGCCGATGGTGCGGGCGGCGGCGGGGTAAGCCGGATTTGGTCTTTGCCGACTTACCAACAAGGGATGTCCGGTTTAGCTTCCAAGCAAAAACGCAATGTGCCGGATGTCGCATTGAATTCCGATCCGGATACCGGCTATGCGATTTACTACCAGGGGTTTTGGTCTGTTTACGGTGGCACCAGCAGTGCGGCACCGTTGTGGGCGG
Source organism: Methylomonas sp. HYX-M1 (assembly GCF_040741385.1). Lineage (NCBI taxonomy): Bacteria > Pseudomonadati > Pseudomonadota > Gammaproteobacteria > Methylococcales > Methylococcaceae > Methylomonas > Methylomonas sp. HYX-M1. The sequence goes on along the minus strand of NZ_CP160405.1, from coordinate 2,739,764 downwards.
CGTACACCGCCAACATCAATCGGCTACGGCAACAAGCAAGCCTTAGCCAAATAGGTTTTATGAACCATCGTTTGTATGCCATAGGCAAAAGTGACGCATACGGGCTTGCGTTTCACGATGTCGCGGACAACAGCGATAATCTCAAGTACAAAGCCGCCGTCGGCTACGATAATGCCACCGGTTGGGGAAGCATGAACGGCGGCAAGCTTTCCGAATTATTGGTATCGGATCAATATGCTCAGAGCGACCACCCTAGCGTGAGTTTGCTTACGCCGAATGGTGGTGAAATTGTTGCTTTCGGGAATGAGCTGGAAATTGGTTGGAGCTCGGATAACTTAACCGAAAAACAACGCTTAAAACTCTATTTTTCTAAAAATAACGGTAAGAAATGGAGTCTGTTGCGAACAAGGTTAGCTATCAACGGCAGCTTGTCCTGGAAGCCTAAAAAAAGTAAGCGTACGACGGCAGGCTTGTTGAAAATCTGTTTGCCGAAATCGAAAAAATCGGCGGCTGTTTGCGACCAGAGCGATACGATTTTCAGTATCCGCTGACATAAGGGAACGCTCCGGTTTTTTTAGTTGTAGGGCTAAACCATTATTTTTGATGTTCGGAAATTTTTGTCCGGAATTGCATCATCGGTTATCGCGTCCACACTATAAATTTGATAGCGGGTACGCTCCGGGAAACAGCGGCGCAGAGGCTATCCGGACATATTCACAGATTCTACATAAGCACACTGCTACCAAACGTTAAAGTAGAAGAATCTAGCGCTCTAACGTTAGCTATAGACGGTGCTTCCACCAATAAACAGCATAAATGCCCGAAATAAAAGCGTAAATGCTAAATTCGGTAAGAAGACTGATCGTGGGTTCGTTGTTAAAAACGTTGCCTGCTGTATTTGCTTGGTCTGACAAGACTTCATCAGCATGGCTAAGCTGGTTATAAAAGGCTGCCGCTGTAATCATTAGGCTGATTATTATTTTTTTCATGGGTGGCTCCTAACTAGGATTAAGCCTTTATAATATCGATACGATATTGCATGGGCAAGGAAATTTTTCTAACCCCTGACAACGTCGATAATTGTGTGCAAGTAAGGGGATTTTTACCGAGTGCTTTTCAAATTATGTGTTTGCGCAACGCATTTTCGTGGCAATGTTGGGTGGTAATCCGAAAACTCTCGGTATACTGGTAACGGCGTTTCGGGCATGGAAACGATATAAGTCGATGCATTGCTGTCCGATTTTACGCCTGTCTTTCGCTGGTTAGCTACATCAGCGCGCTTTACTTAAATAGATGTTGCAACTATGAGTTTCGCTGTTTCTCGATATTTCACCTTGATTTTAATGATGTTAATGCCGGCTTGCACTCCGGTAGCGCCGGTTACCGGCGCTTCCGCCATTCACGGCGGACGCTTGCTAGAGGATTTGTTCGTGACCGCCGACGGTATAGGATTGAAACTGAGTCGTTGGAAAGCAAATCATCCTAAGGCGATTGTGGTCGCGTTGCACGGATTCAACGATTACAGACGGTTTTTTAGCCCTGCGGCCGAATATCTGCAACAACAAGGTATTTATTGTTACGCCTACGATCAGCGAGGTTTCGGAGAAAGTCCTAGGACGGGAATGTGGGCGGGTAGCGAGGTCTATGCGGCGGACGTGGCTAATTTTTCCGCACTAGTGAAAGAGGAGCACCCGGGCGTACCGGTTTATTTATTGGGCGAAAGTATGGGGGGCGCCGTCATCATTGCGGCGATGACGGTCAATCCAAAGCCTAGTGTGGATGGGGTTATCCTGTCGGCGCCTGCCGTATGGGGACGAAAAACCATGCCTTGGTACCAGACCTCGTTACTATGGGCTTTGTCGCACACTTTGCCTTGGGTCACGTTGACGGGTAGAGGATTGGACATTATGCCTTCCGACAACATCGAAATGTTGCGCGCTTTGGGGAGAGATCCTCTGGTGATAAAAGAGACGCGCGTAGACGCAATTTCCGGGTTGGCCGACCTCATGGACACCGCGTTGGCATCGGCAAACAAATTGAATGTCAACACCTTGCTGCTATACGGAAAAAAAGACCAAATAGTGCCGGCCGAACCAACCGAATTATTCATCCGATCGCTGCTGTCGGCCGGGATGCAAAACAAAACGGTCAGCTATTACGAAAATGGCTATCACATGCTGTTGCGCGATTTGCAAGCCCCGGTCATCTGGCATGACATTGCCGAATGGATAGGTAAAACGCACGGCTGATCTCTAAACCAATACTTCCACGGCATCGGGTTGACTCAGGAATTTTCCCGGACTGGCAGTGTATCCGTAAGCGCCGGATTGATAGATCACCACTAGATCGCCGATTTCGGCTTTAGGCAACCACATTCTGTCGGCAAGCAAATCCAGTGGAGTACAGAGCGGCCCGACTACACTCACCGTTTCGTAATCTTGCTCAGTCATTTTGTTACCGATAGCCGCCGGGTAGTTTTTGCGGATGACTTGACCGAAATTTCCGGATGCGGCTAGGTGATGGTGTAAGCCGCCATCCACGACTAGATAGATTTGTCCGCGGGATATTTTCTTGTCGATAATTCGGCTTACGTAAATACCGGCTTCGCCTACCAAATATCGGCCTAATTCGATGATGATTTCCGCATTCGGCAGGCTGGGTTTGGCGACTTGCATTGCTTCGGCCAAGGCGTTGCCGACTTGATCGATGGCCAACGGCGTATCGCCCGGAAAATACGGAATGCCGAAGCCGCCGCCTATATTCAGTTTCTTGATGGCGGAAGGGCAGTGTTCGGCGAGTTGAGCCGCTAGATTCAGGCTTTTTTGTTGGGCTTCGATAATCGCTTCGGCCTTCAGATTTTGCGAACCGCTGTAAATGTGGAAACCTTGAAAGTCCAGGCCCATTTCTTTAATGCGTTGTAGCATTTGCGGCACTTGTTCTTCGTCTACGCCGAATTGTTTGGGGCCGCCTCCCATTTTCATGCCCGACGCCTTAAGCTCGAATGCGGGATTGATGCGCACCGCCACTTTCGCGTTAAAGCCGGTTTGCCGGCACAGCCCGCAGATGCGTTCGAGTTCCTGCGACGACTCGATATTGATGGTTACCCCGGCGGCAATGGCCTGATGTAACTCGGATTCGCGCTTTCCCGGGCCGGCAAAACTGATCTGCTCCGCCGGCATGCAGGTATCCAACGCCACTTTCATTTCCAGCGCGGAGGCCAAATCGAAACCGTCTACCAAGCCGGCCATGTGTTGCACGACGGCCGGCATGGGATTGGCTTTGAGTGCGTAATGAATTTTTAGATCGGCCGGCATGGCTTGGCGTAATTGAGCCACCCGGTTGCTGAGTGCGCCACGGTCGTAAGCGTAAAACGGAGTCTGGCCGATACGTTGGCTTAAACGGGACAATGGCAGGTTGCCGACCGTTAGTTCGCCGTTAATGACTGGAAAAGTCGTCATCGCGGCGTGCTTAGGGGAGGTGGGAGTCATAGGCGGTTACTGTTGAAATAAGTCTGCGTATTGCTGAGTTAGGCTTTTACGATCGATTTTGCCGTTGGGATTGCGTGGAAGATTGGCTTGCATTTCGATTTTGGCCGGCACCATAAAGTTGGGTAGTTGCGCTTTGCAACATGCGGATAAGGCTTCCGAGTCGAATGCGGTTGGGTCTTGCGGGCTGACCACGACCACCACCGCTTGCCCTAATGTGGCGTGTTCGATTCCGATAGCCGCCGCTTCTTTGACCATACCGGAAGCGTAGATCACTTCTTCAATTTCGCTTGGACTGACTCGATAGCCGGAAGTTTTTATCATATCGTCTTTGCGGCCGACGAAATAAAGGTAGCCTTCTTCATCCATGGTGACCGTGTCGCCGGACCATACGGCGATTTCGGTCAACGGCAAACCGGACAACTGTCCCGGTGCTGGTTTAAACCGTTCCGCGGTTTTGTCCTTATCGTTCCAGTAACCGAGGCTGACTAAGGAGCCGCGGTGCACCAATTCGCCGGGCTCGTGAGCTGCACACGAACTGCCGTCTTCGCGCACCACCATAATCTCTGCATTCGGAATCGCTTTGCCCATGGAATCCGGGCGGATGTCGATTTGGTCGGGAGGCAGATAGGTCGAGCGAAAGGCTTCGGTTAAGCCGTACATCAGGAAAAATTGTGCGCTAGGCGCTTTGCTGCGTAACTTTTGCAATACGGCTTTAGGCATTTTGCCGCCGGAATTGGTCATGTAGCGTAAATGACTATCGATTTGTGCAGGCCATTCCAGCTCGGATAATTGCGCCCAAAGCGGCGGTACCGCAGCCAGTCCGGTGATTTGGTATTTTGCCAAGGCGGTTACCACATCGCGCGGTAACAAATAATCCATCAGGACGCAACATGCACCCTTGAGCAAACAGGTGGTAAGCTGATTTAAACCGTAATCGAAACTGAACGGCAATACCGCGAGTAATTTATCGCTAGCCTCGATTTTTAGATATTCGGCGACGCTGTGCGCGCCGGCTACAATGTTTCGATGCGACAATACCACGCCTTTGGGTTTGCCTGTGCTGCCGGAGGTATACAGGATGGCCGCCATATCGGTATCGATTTGAATCTGCGGTTGTAACGAGCGATTCGCCGCGCCAGCCAAATAGCTTGCCCAGTCAAGCAGCCGATAATGGCTTTCGGAGGTTTGTTGAACGTTAGCGTCGATCAGGACGACGGTATGTAAATCCGTGCAACCGTTTAGAGCCTCTGCCAGAGATGCCAAGCGGCTTTTCGAAGTAATTAGGATTTTGACGTTACAATCGTTCAGAATATGCGCGACTTGAGATGCTTTTAATACCGGGTTCACCGGCACAAATACGCCGCCGGCCAAGGAAGTGGCAAGAAAGCCGGTAACCGTCTCCAACTGTTTAGGTAAATAAATGGCAACCCGTTGTTGGCGGGCCAAATCCAAGTTCTGTAAGGCGCCGGCTTGGACCGCCACTTGTTCCGCCAATTGTCCGAAACTAATACGGCTGTCCTTTTGCACAATGGCGTCGGCATGGGGAGAACGGGTCAAATTGTCGAAAAGTAAATGGTGAAACAAGGTAGCCATGGGCGACTTAATAATTCCGTTACTGAAAAATTGAAAATATCCTAGCAGAATATAGTGGTTTTACCGAAATGCAGCTTAATCATACTACCCATGAAACTGGAGACGGCAGAATGCTGAATGTAGCGGCGGTACCGGACTATTGGCGGTCGCCGGCACTGGCCTTGTCGGCCCTATTGTTGACTTTTGTTTGCGTATATTGGCCTAGTTGGCAGTCGGTTGTCAGTATCTGGTATCGCTCCGATACGTTCGCCCATGGTTTTTTAGTCATCCCGGCCAGCCTTTGGCTGATTTGGTCGCGCAAAGATCAATATCGACCACTCGTTCCGACACCCAATTTATCGGCTTGGCTGGCGATATCGGGTTGCGGCTTTTTATGGCTGTGTGCAAATTTGGCCAATGTGTTGGTTGTCGAACAATTTGCTTTGGTCGGTTTATTGCTATCGATGATATGGACTATTTTGGGGACGGAGTTTGTTTCGGCAAGCTTGTTTCCGCTGATGTTCTTGTTTTTTATGGTGCCGTTCGGCGAGGATTTCGTGCCGTATCTGATGGAGTTTACCGCCACATTTGTGGTGGAAATGCTGAAGTTAACCCGCATTACCGTGGTGAGAGAAGGTTTGCATTTCACGCTGGCTTCCGGGCAATGGTCGGTGGTAGAGGCTTGTAGCGGCATACGCTACCTTATCGCCTCAATGACATTAGGCATGATTTACGCTTATCTGAATTACACCAGCTATTTAAAACGTAGCGTTTTCATCGCCTTGTCCATTTTAATGCCTATTGTTGCCAATGGCTTCAGAGCTTATATGATCGTCATGATAGGCCATTTGAGCAGCATGAAACTGGCGACGGGGGTGGACCACGTGATATACGGCTGGTTGTTTTTCGGTTTGGTCATGTTGTTGCTGTTTTACGGCGGCTCGTTTTGGCACGACGAACCTAAGCCAAACCCCGCAAAAGGCCCGTCTGCAGCGGTGATCGGCAATAATTCCTCGTCTCAACGATGGATAGCCGTTAGCGCTCTGAGCATGGCGATCGTCGGCGTTTGGCCGTTAACGGCCGTTGCCCTGAAAGATTTGCAATCGATACAGCCGTCAATTCCCGAGCAGTTGCTGCAGCGGGTTCCCGGGATAGACGTCAGTGAACCGCAATGGGGATGGTCCCCAAGTTTTCCCGGCGTCATGGCTGAAGCCAAGCGTTTCGTGGCTGTAGACGCTAGCGTTAACGGAGTGTATGTCGCGAATTTCGGCGACGAATCGGCCGGCGGAGAATTGATTAATTCGCAAAACGTATTGGTTAACCAAGAAGAATCGGGGTGGCGCATTACCCGGCAGGACATTGTTGAATGGCAGGCCGCGAATCAGAGCGTCAGTGCCCAAGCGTCGGTGCTTAAACGCGGCAACCAAGATTTATTGGTATTTCGCTGGTACCGCGTAGGCGAGGTCAATACCGCAAACCGCTATTACGCAAAATGGCTACAATTGCTCAAACGGCTCAAGGCCGATTCCGCGCCGGAGCTGATGGTCGTGCTGTACACCGAAACTTCCGCCTTAAACATGCCGGCATCCCGGTCTCGCCTGGAGCGTATCGCTGCGGCTTGTTGCAGCTGACCCGGTCGGTACGGTTTTTATTTCAAGAAAGAGGGAATAGTTGCAATGATACCTGTGATACTTTCCGGAGGATCCGGAACACGCCTTTGGCCTTTGTCGCGCGGTCAATACCCCAAACAGTTTTTACCTCTGGTATCCGGCAAAACCATGATACAGGAGACCATGCTGCGTTTGCAGGGGGTGCCCGGATTGCAAGCTCCGATTGCCGTTTGCAACGAAGACCACCGTTTCATGATGGCCGAACAACTTTGGGAAATCGGCAGCAAACCCGCGGCAATCATATTGGAACCCATTGGCAAAAATACCGCGCCGGCGGTCGCCATGGCGGCATTGAGCGCGGCTTCGGCCGACGATGTGTTGCTGATTCTGCCTGCCGATCATGTTATCGCCGACCCGGCTGCCTTTCATTGGGCAATCGCACAAGCTGAAATATTGGCCAAGCAAGGCTATTTGGTGACTTTCGGCATAGTGCCAACCCATCCGGAAACCGGTTACGGTTATATCAAAACCGCCAAGCCTGTGTCCGAACATGCGTTTAACGTCGCCGCATTCGTGGAAAAACCGAATCTGGAGACCGCACAGAGCTACATCGCTAGCGGAGATTACTATTGGAACAGCGGTATGTTTGCATTTACCGCCGGTAATTTTCTGCAAGAACTGGCGAAATTTAATCCGCAAATGTTGGAGATTTGCAAGCAGGCCTTGGCCGCCGCCAAAACCGACTTGGATTTTACCCGCCTGGATAAAGAGATTTTCAGTACTTGCCCTGCCGATTCGATCGACTATGCCGTGATGGAAAAGACCGACAAAGCGGCCGTGATTCCGTTGGATGCCGGCTGGAACGATGTCGGTTCATGGTCCGCGCTATGGGACGTAACCGGCAAAGACCATGCCGGTAACGCCATCAAAGGCGACGTTTTAGCGTTGGATACCCACAATTCGTATATTCATTCCAGCGGTAAATTGGTTGCCGTGGTCGGGGTCGATGATTTAGTCGTTGTCGAAACGGACGATGCGGTCATGGTGGCGTCCAAGGACAAGGTTCAAGACGTCAAGGCTATCGTCGACCAATTGAAAGCCTTGAAGCGTAGCGAAGCCCATATGCATCGCAAAGTTTATCGGCCCTGGGGACATTATGACTTGGTAGATACCGGGGACAGGCACCAGACCAAGCGCATTGTGGTCAAGCCGGGAGCCAAATTGTCGGTGCAAAAACACCATCACCGCGCCGAACATTGGGTGGTAGTAAAAGGTACCGCTTGGGTTCATCGAGACGGCGAAGACATTATGGTGACCGAAAACGAATCGATATATATTCCGGTCGGCGCTATCCACAGTTTGGAAAATCCCGGCGTGATTCCTTTGGAGATGGTGGAAGTGCAATCCGGCAGTTATTTGGGCGAGGACGATATAGTCCGTTTTCAGGATAACTACGGTAGAGTGTAACTACCTTCTCGCAGGGACGCGTTAATGCCCATAGGCGCGGTCATTCGTACAAAAACCGCTGTTTAGCGCGTTATGGTACGAATAAATTCGGCCTACTAAACGGTTTCGCAGACTTTTCCAAGTCTTTTTTAAAAAGGCGTTCTCAAAAATATCTGTCCGGTTTCAGGACAGGACGCTTGCCTGGATTTGGTGAGCGTCAGGTTTTGATCCGCCAACGCCCATATAGCAAACGTAAAACCAAAACGACCTGCAATGCCCCGCATAAGCCGGCCCAGGCTGCCGAATTCGCCTTTAACGGCAAGAATAAAGCGGCTAATGTGACTTGACCCAGGGCGCTAAAGAGACCTGGCAATATCACGTACAACAGCACAGCCGTTAACATCGTCAAACCCAATGCGCGTTCCGGGTTGCTCCCGTAACAAAAATATAAATACAAGCCGCAGTCGCGCACCAACATAGTCAACATGGCGAACGGATAAATATGCAAATAGCTACCGAAGGTTTGCAGCGGGTGCTCGGAAATACTTAACGCCAATGCGGAGACTAGGGTGAACAGTAGGCTGATCCACCAAATAGGTACTTCTTCGAGCGCCCGTCGCCAAGCCCGTTGCACGATAAAGCCAAATAGTCTTTTGAAGCGTAATGCCTGATTGTTCTCAACGATCACTCCCAGGTAGGTCAACGCGCTGCATACGCTAAAGCTCGCTAATGCGAAGGTGTAAGCGGAACTGGGGATGAAGCCGCCTAAATAAGCGCTCATAAACAGACAGAAAACTCCCCAGATCCAAGGTATGGCGCGGAGGCCCAGCTCTTGCGCCATTAACCGGTAATTGCCGACCGCGCACCAAAACAAGGCTAACAGCAGGCTGGTTCTGTGAAAGATGTGGCTGTCTATCACTTGCCCATGCCAAATCGACACGCGGTGTTCGCTAAGCAACGAAAGATCTCCGAAGTTGTCGACGATCAGAAAAATGCCGACGATCACGCCGATGAAGACGGCACTGCTTTTTAATTGCCCGCGTCTAGCCGCCAGTATTCCCAGCAATAAACCTAAACCTTGTATCAGTAAACCGCTGGTGACGTCGAAAAATAAACGGCTCAATAGGTCGTGTGTAGCAGCAGAGCTCAATGCATACACCAGCCAGCAGACGGTGCCGACGTACCACACCATGACGGTGCTTCCCAGCCATTTCCCCCAGGTTAACTCCCACGGGCCGAGCGCGGATAGGCGCTGCGTATCCCAGGTGCGTTCGCGAAACTCCTCAATGACGGCGTCTACGGTTTGTTTGCAGCCCCACAGCAACGTAGACAAGGTAAAGATAAACGTTGCCATACGCGCGCTGGCTTGGCCTAGTTGATGGCCGTCGACGATATAGGAGAAGGTAAATAAAACCGCTAGGACCAGAGGAATGCCGATTAAGCGCGCTTGCGAGCACTCCAAAAAAAGTTGGCGTTGAAACTCCGGATTCAGATTCATGAGGATTGCCTAATCGATGCGAGATAAGCGTCTTGCATAGTGGGTGATTCCGCGGAAAATTCGCAAACCGGCAAGCCTTGCGCCAACAACGTTTGCAGAACGAGGTGTTGCTGTTGTTTGTCATCGGGCATCAGCAACCAAGCGGTTTGGTTATTTTCGACATCGACCGCTTGTATGGCGTCAATCCGTGCAAGTTTCTCGGTTAACTCCGCTATGGCTACCGCCAACTGCAAGCGTATCGTAATCTGTTGCTTACGGGGTCTAAGTACCGTTTGCTCTACGATGCGTCCTTGACGCAAAATCAGCATGTCGCTGCAATAGCTCTCCAATTCGGCCAAAATATGCGACGAAACCAGTAAAGTCATACCTTGCCGCTGTAAGTCCAAAAACAATCCGGCCAATTCGTGGCGCGCTTCCGGATCCAAACCGGAAGCCGGCTCGTCCAGCAACACGAATTTCGGTTTATGGATGATGGCTTGGGCGATGGCAACCCGCTGGCGTAGCCCGCGCGACAATTCGCCCGGACGCATCTCCAAGCGTTCGCTTAGCGATAACCATTGACAGACTTGAGCAATGGCCGTTTCGCAATCGTTATCCGGCAGGCCTTGAGCGCGTGCGACGAAATACAAACATTGTTTGACCGTTAAACGTTGATATAAACCGTAAAAATCGGATAGGTAGCCGATGATGCGGTGGCAAGCCCTGGGCTGCTCCAAAACGTCGATACCGGCGATGTGGATCGATCCGGCGCATGGCTGCTCCAGGGCCGCTATACAACGCATCAAGGTGGTTTTACCCGCGCCGTTCGGGCCTACCAAGGCGGTCACGTTGCCTTGCGGCATGCGAAACGACACCTCGTCCAGCGCGCGCAGGCCCGGATAATCGAAACAGAGGTCTTTGACTTCAATCATAGTGGTGCCAGTGGTTGTATAGCGACATTGTAACCAAGCGGAACGGAAATACCGGAAGCGTTTATCGGTAAACGGCGAAATGACATTCGGATTATTACCTGTACCTCGCTGTGCGCCAAAGTGGATCAAGACCAACTGTTTTTGTCGTTATTGGTGCGTTAAACAGAGCGGTTGATGGCGGAGCGCGTCGATTTCGGCTTTCTCGCAAAAGGTATGTATCTTGCTTTTCCGATAAAAATCGCTTGCTGTCCAGAGCCCGGCCGTCTTTACGGCTGTGGCGCTAACGCTAAGCTGGTATGATTTCCCATTTAAAACTCAGGAGAGTATGAATGCACAACGTCACGTTGATCAAAGGTGATGGTATCGGTCCTTCGATTATGGAAGCCGCGGTTTCCGTCATTGACGCATCCGGCGCGAAAATTCATTGGCACGAGGCGGAAGCCGGAATGTCGGCTTACGAAAAAACCGGTACGCCGCTGCCGGACGCAACCATGGAATCGATAGATCAAACCCGCGTTGCATTCAAAGGTCCGTTAACGACCATGGTCGGCGAGGGGTTTCGCAGCATCAACGTCGAATTGCGAAAAAAATACGATTTGTACGCCAACGTGCGCCCCGCCAAAAATTGGGCCGGCGTTAAAACGCGCTTCGATAACGTCGATATCGTCGTCGTCAGGGAAAATACCCAAGGTTTGTATGTCGGATTGGAGCATTATCTGACCCCGCAAAAAGATATTGCGGAAAGTCTGGCCGTGGTGACTAAAGCGAGTTCCGAACGTATCGTCGAATATGCGTTCAAATACGCAATCGATAACGGCCGCAACAAAGTTACGGTATGCCACAAAGCCAACATATTGAAATTTACCCAAGGGTTGTTTTTGAATACCGCCCGCGAGGTCGCTAAAAAATATCCCGACATCCAATTCGATGAAAAGATCATCGACGCAGCTTGCATGCACATGGTCATGAAGCCGGAACAATTCGACGTGGTTGTTACTACCAATATGTTCGGCGATATTTTGTCCGATCTTACCGCCGGATTGGTCGGCGGATTAGGTTTGATACCCGGCGCCAACATCGGCGAGGATGCCGCACTGTTCGAAGCCGTGCACGGCAGCGCACCGGATATCGTCGGCAAAAACATCGCCAACCCAACCGCGGTGATGATGGCCGGCGTGATGATGTTGAACCATTTGGGCGAGCATGCCGCGGCAAACCGGATGCAAACGGCCATCGAAAAAGTGGTCAACGAAGGTGTTTACGTTACTCCGGATTTGAATCCGGCCAGCCAATACGGCACCAAGGAAATGGGCCAAGCCATCGTCGATGCGATGGGGTGATTATATCCGCGGCGGAAGCGGTTATGAGCGCGCAACCTGAATTCGGCAAACCTTGGGTGTCCATTGAGGATGATCCGGCGGTGGAATTGCTCAGCGATACCAAGCGCGAGTATGACGACGGCGAGTTGGTGGCAATGTCTGGGGCCGGCAGGAATCACGAACGCATCAAAGGCAATATCGCGGCGGCTTTGCACGTGCACTTGCGCGGCAAATCTTGCGAACCGTTTTCCTCCGATTTGAAAATCAAAATGGGTCAATATCTGTTCTATCCCGACGGGATGGTGGTTTGCCAAGATACCTCGACCCACGAGTATTACACCCAAGCGCCGCTACTGGTCGTCGAGGTATTGTCAAAATCCACCCGGCGTCGCGAGGGTTGGATATCCAATCACTATTTTCTTGGTGACGACGTGCCGTTGGAAGCGGTGGGCTTGACCTTCGGCGTCGCCGAGATTTATGCTCGGGTTGAAAACGAAGACATGCTGAGCTTTCTGTTGGAGCAGCAGATTATGGCGAATAGCAACAATGCCTTGAGCGATGGCGAGCCAACATGACCGATATTCGCTGGCAACAGCGCTTCAGCAATTTCATCAAAGCCTTGACGCTATTGATTGACGCCGCCGAACTGGCGCGGCAGCGTCCGTTGTCGAAACTGGAAAAGCAAGGCGTGATTCAGGCGTTCGAGTTTACCCATGAGCTGGCCTGGAACGTACTGAAAGACTTTTTGTACGACCAGGGCGATTTTTCGCTCAAAGGCTCCAAAGATGCTACCCGTGCGGCGTTCAAGGCGGGTTTGATCGAAGACGGCGAGGGCTGGATGGCAATGATAGGCAGTCGCAACTTGTCCTCTCACACCTACGACGAGCAAACGGCGGAATCGCTGGTAGTCGCTATCTTTGCCGATTACCTGCCACTATTCGTTGCTTTGCGGACGGATATGCAGCGCTATTGCGATGAATGAACCACTCGCCGAACGCCTGGGTTTGCCGCCGGTCACGCTACAGAAACTGGTAAGCGTATTTGCCCGCCATCCGGCGATTCGACAAGTGCTGGTGTACGGTTCTCGTGCCAAAGGTAACTATCGGCGCGGTTCCGACATCGATTTGACGCTGCAAGGCCCGCTCCTGAGTTTCGCCGAATTGATGCAGATCGAAGATCAAATCGACGATTTGCTACTGCCCTATACGGTCGATTTGAACCAATATCAACAGTTATCGAATCGGGATTTGCTTGATCACATTGATCGGGTGGGACTGGTTATTTATCAACGGCAAACCTGCTTGGCATCCGTGGCTGATGGTGTTTAAGCAATTTTGCCTTTAACCTAACGATCATGAAGGTCTGGCAATCGCCCCGGCAAATGAAAGGTAGTTTGGTAGGCGCGACGCCTAGTCGCGATGATGGCCTTGCGAATCGTGGCTATGTGTCGTTCCCACCATGTCTTTCATAGTAAAGAAAACATTACACGTGCATCGTTCTATCATCGCTAAACGCAGCGTCGTAACGATGAGTCAATTAATCTATCTACATAAAACCAATATATGTCCATGTTAGAACAATACCGCAAACACGTCGCCGAACGAGCCGCCGATGGCATCGTTCCCAAACCGCTGGATGCCGAGCAAGTGGCGGCGCTGGTTGAATTGTTGAAACAGCCGCCCGCCGGAGAGGAGGCGTTTCTGTTGGATTTGCTGGCTTACCGGATTCCGGCCGGGGTGGACGAAGCCGCTTACGTCAAAGCCGGCTTCCTAACCGCAGTTGCCAAAGGCGAGGCTGCGTCCCCTCTGATTACGCCGGAAAAAGCCACCGAATTGCTGGGAACCATGCTCGGCGGATACAACGTCGCCCCGTTGATCGAATTGCTGGATCGCGCGCCCTTGGCGCCGATCGCCGCCAAAGCGCTGGCGCAAATTTTGCTAATTTTCGACGCCTTCCACGACGTGCAGGAAAAGGCCCAAGCGGGCAATGTTTACGCCCAACAGGTGTTGCAATCCTGGGCCGACGCCGATTGGTTCACCAGCCGGCCGGAAGTGCCGGAGAAACTAACGGTCACCGTGTTCAAGGTCAGCGGCGAAACCAATACCGACGACCTATCGCCGGCACCGGATGCCTGGTCGCGGCCGGACATTCCGTTGCACGCCAAAGCTATGCTGAAAATGCCGCGCGACGGCATCAGCAACGCCGAACAACAGATCAACGACCTAAAAGCCAAAGGATTTCCGGTGGCCTACGTCGGCGACGTAGTCGGCACCGGCTCGTCGCGTAAATCGGCGACCAACTCGGTGCTCTGGTACATGGGTGAGGATATTCCGTACATACCCAACAAGCGGGCCGGCGGGGTGTGCATAGGCGGCAAAATCGCTCCGATCTTTTTCAATACCATGGAAGATTCCGGTGCGTTGCCGATCGAATGCGACGTGAGTGCTATGGCCATGGGCGATGTGATCGACATTTATCCTTACCAAGGCGTGGTCAAGCGCCACGCCTGCCCTGAGTCTATCGAACCGGGCAGCGACGAAATAATCTGCGAATTCCAGCTGAAAACGGAAGTGATTCTGGACGAAGTACGCGCCGGCGGCAGAATCCCGCTGATCATCGGCCGCGGCCTGACCGACCGGGCACGCAAAGCCTTGGGGCTTGGTCCGTCCAGCGTGTTCAAGCGTTTGGCCGCCGTTGCCGACACCGGCAAAGGTTACACCTTGGCGCAAAAAATTGTCGGACAAGCCTGCGGTTTACCCGGGGTGCGGCCCGGCAGCTATTGCGAACCGCGCATGACGACGGTGGGCTCGCAAGACACCACCGGTCCCATGACCCGCGACGAATTGAAGGACCTAGCCTGCCTGGGTTTTTCCGCCGACCTGGTGTTGCAATCGTTTTGTCATACCGCCGCTTATCCGAAACCGGTAGACATCACCATGCAACATACGTTGCCGGATTTCATCATGACCCGCGGCGGAGTCTCGTTGCGGCCGGGCGACGGCATTATTCACTCGTGGTTGAACCGGATGCTGCTGCCGGATACGGTCGGTACCGGCGGCGATTCGCATACTCGCTTCCCGATCGGGATTTCGTTTCCGGCCGGTTCCGGTTTGGTTGCGTTTGCGGCCGCCACAGGCGTGATGCCGTTGGATATGCCGGAATCCGTGTTGGTGCGTTTCACCGGCAAAATGCAGCCCGGCATCACTTTGCGCGATTTGGTCAATGCGATTCCGTATGCGGCCCTCCGGCGCGGTTTGTTGACGGTTGCCAAGCAGGGCAAAAAAAACGTGTTCTCGGGGCGGATTTTGGAAATAGAAGGTCTACCCGATTTAAAAGTGGAACAAGCATTTGAGTTGTCCGACGCTTCGGCCGAACGTTCGGCCGGCGGCTGCACCATCAAACTCAACGAAGCGCCAATCCGCGAATACCTAAACTCCAACATCACGTTGTTGAAATGGATGATTGCGCAGGGTTACGGCGATACGAGAACCATTCAGCGCCGGATAAAAGCCATGCAAGCTTGGCTGGAAAATCCGCTGTTGATGTCGGCCGATCCGGATGCCGAATATGCCGAGGTCATCGAAATCGACATGAATCAAATTACCGAGCCGCTGCTGGCTTGCCCGAATGATCCCGACGACATCAAGCCGTTGTCGGAAGTCGCCGGTACCAAAATCGACGAGGTGTTCATCGGTTCTTGCATGACCAACGTCGGTCATTTCCGCGCGGCCGGGAAATTGTTGGAAAAAGCCAATGCGCTGCCGACCCGACTATGGGTGGCTCCGCCGACCAAAATGGACCAAAATCAATTGGTGGAAGAAGGCTATTACGGAACCTTCGGCAAAGTCGGTGCCCGTACCGAAATGCCGGGTTGTTCGCTATGCATGGGCAACCAAGCCAGGGTGGCGGAGGGCGCTACGGTGGTTTCCACCTCCACCCGCAACTTCCCTAACCGCTTGGGGAACGGGGCAAACGTTTTCTTGTCCTCGGCGGAATTAGCCGCGGTTTGCTCGTTACTGGGAAAAATACCTAGCGTGGAAGAATACATGCAATACGCGGCGTTGATTGATCAAACCAGTGCCGATACATATCGCTACATGAATTTCGATCAAATCGGCAGTTATAAGTCCATAGCCGAACAAGTGGCTTAAACGTTAACGCTCTGTTCCCGAAAGGGGATAGAGCGTTTTTTTAGATTGCTGCTAGTCTTTACCGGCAGCAATTTAATCAGATCAAAGACTTTGAACGATATTACCTACGATTTACGCGTACTGCAAAGTCACCTGGACAGCATCTTACAGCGCGTAGAACACAACAGCCTGACGCTCAAACGTTTGCAATCGTTTGAAATGCATCTATTGGGTTTAAACTCGCTGGCGGAAATCTTGGAGTTCATCCTGGACGAGTGCAAATCTCTGTTCGATTTGGAAGTCGTCAGCTTATATTTGTTCGATCCCAATGGCGAAATCGCCGAGTGTCTTAGCCAAAACAATTACGAGTCGCATGCCAGAAGCGGATTGCTGCTGGTCGATAACGATGGCTTGTTTAAACGTTTCTTCGATTTCAGGCTGCAGCCGGTGCTAGGCTTGTATCATCCTGAAAAATATGCGCCGTTTTTTCACGGATTTTCCGAACCGCCGTCGTCGGTGATTTTGGTTCCCTTGGTCAGGCGTGGCAGGTATTTGGGTTCTTTGAATTTGGGCAGCCGAAAAAAAGACCGTTTCGTTAAAACCATGGCGACCGATTTTATTGCCCATTTAGGCTCCGTCATTAGTGTTTGCCTGGAAAACACGCTGAATTTCGAGACCTTGCGCCGCACCAGTTTTTTGGATCCGTTAACCGGCGTGAACAATCGCCGCTTCATGGAACAACGCTTGGTAGAAGAATTGGAACGTAGCCTGCGCAGTCAACAACCGCTGTCTTGCTTGTTTTTAGACATCGATTTCTTTAAACGCATTAACGACAGCTACGGCCACCAAACCGGCGATTACGTATTAAGTTCGGTAGCCTGTGCCATTAAAAAGCATTTGCGTAATAGCGACGTTTTATCGCGGTACGGCGGGGAAGAGTTTGTGGTTTTGCTGCCGGAGGCTGACGCTAGGATTGCCGGCGAAATCGGCGAGAGAATTCGCGATTGTATTGCCTCGTTAATGCTCGATTATGCTGAAAGCAAGATTTCGGTGACCTTGTCGGTGGGAGCCGCAACATTCGATGCTAGCCGAACTCAACAAGCCTCGATTTCCGCGCTGGCCGCCCAGTTGCTGCATGCCGCCGACACCGCGCTTTACCGTGCCAAGCGCGACGGCCGCAATCGGGTGGTCAATGCCGGCGATATTCCCAGCGAGCAGGCTTGCACTGTCTGACATTCCCGGTATCGGCCGTCGCCGAGAGTTCATCTCAGTGACGGCCGCATACGATTAGCCTGCCAAGGCAAAACGCTTAGGTGTCATCAATCGGCTAATCCCAAGCAAGCCGCTCAGCATCATCCAAATCGCTCCCGGTAAGGGAACGTTGTAATTCCCGCTGATATCGTAAATATATAAAGGCGCGTCGCTGAAGCTGCCGAATAGTAAATCGTCGTAAGTTTTAGACCAATTGCCGGGTTCCGTACTTACAGTGGCATTGGGTCCGCAACAATATATTCCTTGGCCAATATCGATATAGGCAATCTCAGTGCTGCTTTTGAAGCTCATGGTAGAAAAATACTGAGATCCGTATGAGTAAGCGGACCAATTGGACCCTATAGGAACCTCTGAAAAACTGCCGTTTTGAAAATCAGCAGTGTAACTAACCGGTTAAAACTCAATAATCGACTGTATTTTTCATCAAAACAGCCGATTTTTCGCTGCCCAAGTCCCTTATCCGGGCCATTTTTCAAACTTCAGACGCAATCAGGCAGCGACATTCATAAGCGTCACCCCGAAGCACATTGGCAATCGCGGTCAGAAAGGTCAGGCGAGCAGTGTTTTTGGCTAAGCCCCGATAGCGGTTCTTGGCGTAGCCAAAGCGGATCTTAATATCCCGGAACACATGTTCGACCTTGGCGCGGCGGCTTGCCAGTTCTCTGGCTGCCGCGCGCAGTAATTGAGCCTCTTCGCTGTCGTCTTTCGTCAGCTTGGTTAGTTTGCCAGGACGCATCGCAACCACGCAGGTCGGTGGATTTTCGGCGGGCATCTCCGGGCGCTTTTCCAAGCCCTGATAACCGGCATCGCCGTGCACGAACTGTTCCTCGCCGTGCAGCAAGTGGGCGGCTTCGGCTACGTCGCTGACGTTGCCTGAGGTGACCTTGAGCGTATGCACCAAGCCGGTTTCGTGGTCAACGCCGATATGAAACTTACTGCCGAAAAACCATTGATTGCCCTTTTTGCTGGAATGCATCTCGGGGTCGCGTGACTGGCTTTTATTTTTGGTCGAGGTCGGGGCAGCAATCAGGCTGGCATCGACGATGGTGCCGGCTTTTAGAAACAGCCCGCGATCCGCCAGCGTTTGGTTGATGGCGTTGAAAATCTGCTCGGTTAGCCCGTGGGTTTCCAGCAAATGCCGGAACTGCAATATCGTGCTTTCATCGGGCACCGTTTCCAGGCGGATGCGGCAAAAACGCCGTAGCGATTCAATTTCATACAGCGCGTCTTCCATGCCCGGATCAGAGTAGTTGTAGACAATCTGCGCCACGTGAACATGCAGCATCGCACTCAAGGGAAACGGTTTGCGACCACGCCCTTGGCCGGATGCATAATGCGGTTCAATCACCGCCAGCATGACGGACCACGGCAATAAGTCTTCGAGTTGATCGAGAAACTTTTCACGCCGCGTGACTTTGCCTTTGTTGGCGTATTCGGCGTCGGCAAAACTGAGCTGTTGATATTGATCCATGCGCGCTATCTCGAAATCGGGGCTGTTGATGAATTATATCGCTCGCGGGGTATTAATCAGAGGTTCCTATACGGTCGCCATTAACATCGTAAGCTTCAATATTAAAATATTCATAGTAGTTACTTGTTTGTCCATTGCTGTAGCTGATGCCGAAATAACCGATGGGATCATCGAAACTAATGCGCCAAAAGTTAGTATTTGATTCACTTTGTTTATTAAATGCCAAAAAATTATCCCCGCTTTTGGCATTGTGACCGAAATTGGCGTTTTCGTTTAATATGGATCCCATCCCGCTATTCGCAACCTGCATTACATTGCTTGTTTCGGTAACTTCAATACCATCTTTTATTATTACCGTAGATTGCGCCACTCGATTCAACGAACTGAAGTGTACACCTAGGTCGGCGTACAGTTCGGTCAACGAGGCGGCATTATTAAATAAATTAGGCGCGTCTATCGGGTTTCCGCCGGCATCGGTATCGAAATTGATCGTTTGAATGGCTGCTTGAGAGTTTGCAATCGATAGCACGGAAACGGTCAGCAACAGTTTCACCAAGAGTTTTTTACTCATATCGAATCTCCATTATTTGAGGGGGTACAAGGCAAATGTTGAATTGCGTTTCGCCTTGACGGCTAACTTAGCAACTAAGCGAATGAGCTTGGTGACTAATGTCAATTCAGCCGAAAAAAGTGTTAAGCATTCCCGGTTCATCCTACTAGGTCAGTGTGCAGACTTAGGCGGGATCAGGATTGTAGAGCCGATAAAAGCAGCGGTCTTAAGGCCCGGTATACAAATGATGTCGCTGCAAGGTTTGATTTTCCAGGTAACGGTCTCTTGTTCAGGTCCGGTGCAAAGGCGGGTAGCGCTTTAGCAATGAATAGGTGTGAAGCGGCCCCTGCAGTAGGAGCAACAGCAATGGTTGTCATAGGTATCAACCGATCATTACTCTGAAAATCACGCGGCTGCCGTCCAAAACACTAGCGACAGAGCAGCGTCGACTTTCATTTGCCGGGGCGATGCCGTGCTTTCATGAACGTTAGACTGAAAGTCTAAAGTTTTTATTCAGTTGCCATGATGCAATATATTGATTTCTTTGTAGGATAATAATCGCCATCGTGTTAATTAATGGATTGATATAATTTTTCAAGATCGTATATTTCTAAATTTTTCTTTTTTGCGGATATAAGGCCCTTGCGTGCGAAGCTTGATATTGTTCTGCTGATTGTCTCGGGTGCAAGGCCTAGATAGTTGGCGATTTCGTCACGGGACATTGTGAATTTTATATTGGCAGCGTTGTTGTGCGCCAAGTGTTGCCTATCGATTAATTCAAATAAAAACATTAGCAGCCGCTTGTGGGCGACATTTTGGCCTACGGATAACAGAGTTTCATGTTGATGTTTCAATTCCGACTGAAATACTGCATGAAAATCCTTGGCAATTCGATCTAGTTTATCGGGATTTGTAAAAAAAGATTGCAGCTGGAATAGACATACAATCGATCTTTCCAAGCATACGGCGGAACACGAATGGTAAGCTTCCAGCCAGCAATATATAGGGTCTATAATCTCGCCCGAGAAATAAAAGTTCACTATTTGTTGGTCGCCGTCCGGATTGGTATAAAATTTTTTTACCGAACCGGATTTCAAGTAAAAAAGATGTTTAACTCTCTCGCCTTGATGAAATAAGGGCTTGCCGTGAGGATAAATTTGCTGGGATACGTTTTCTCTGCGAAGCGAGGATTCGGAATAATAATATTGCTTCGGGCAATGTTGCTGCTTGACGCAAGCAGCACATGAATGAGCGGTAGGCGTGATGGTGTGCTCCATACTATGGTTCCCTCCAAGTCATTATTGAGTTGACCTATGATAATCGTTAGCCGGGCTGGTTTGTGCTTTGTGGCGATTTTGCACGGAAGTCGGTTTATGATTTACGCTCCATGCCAGCCGGCGCTTGAATCAATAGCGATAAGCGCGGCTCAGCCAATAATAGGCTTGGGAGTGTTCATCCGTTCCGGTTATGTGCGTTGGATTACCGTTGGGTTTATCGAGGTGTTAACTATTACGCTATGTCGACCGAACATACTGCTCAGTTCCGTTTTTACGCACAACTGAACGATTTCTTGCCGCTTGCCAAGCGGCAGCGGAGTTTGGACTATCGATTCAACGGCTTTCCAGGGGTAAAAGATCCTATCGAAGTGCTGGGCGTGCCGCACACAGAAGTCGGTTTACTGGTGGTAAACGGACGGATTGCCGGCTTCGACTACCGCTTGCAACCCGGCGACAGAGTAGCGGTATATCCGGCGTTTTCCCGGTTCGCTCAGGACTTACCTTCCGTGTTGCGCCGGCCTTTGCCCGGTAGGCCGGCGTTTGTGGTGGACGTCAACTTGGGCAAATTGCCCAAGCGCCTGCGATTACTGGGCTTCGATTGCTTATACCGCAACGACTACAGCGACAGCGAAATCGCCGCCATCGCCGCTTCGCAACAGCGTATCGTGCTGACCCGGGACAGGCGTTTGCTGTTCGCTAAAATCATCGAGTACGGCTATTGGGTCAGAGCGGTAGAGCCGGAGCGGCAATTGCACGAAGTACTGAGCCGTTTCGACTTATACGCCGGCATAGACGCCTTCAGCCGTTGTTTGGCTTGTAACGGCCTGATGGAACCGGTCGAGAAAGCCGAGGTGTTGCACGACTTGCAGGCCAAAACCCAACGCTACTACCAGGTGTTTTACCGCTGTAGCGCGTGTCGGCGAATTTACTGGGAAGGTTCCCATGTCGCCAAGATGAAGCAACGCTTGCGCAACTTGATAAAATAACCGGCTTTCGGCCGGCAAGTTTGCTTTAACCGCTGTGTTGCGGCGCTTGTTCCCTCCGCTTATCTATCCCGGTATCCCTGATGACGATCTCCGCTATCGAAACCCTTGCCCGACAAAGCCGCGCGGCCGCCCGCCAATTGGCGCCCGCATCGGAAGCGCAACGCAACGCGGCCTTGGCGAAAATGGCCGAAGCCTTGGTCGCGGTTAGGGCGCAAGTGCTGGCGGTCAACGCCGAAGAAGTTGATGCGGCCCGCGCCGCCGGCGAATCGGCGGCCCTGCTGAAGCGCTTGTCCGTGGACGACAACATGTTCGACTACATGCTGTCGCGCTTGAAAAAAGTCGCGCAACTGCCCGATCCACTCAACCGCATTTTGACCGGCCACACTAACCCGGCCGGGCTGCGGGTGTATAAAAAATCGGTGCCGCTGGGCGTAATCGGCATGATTTACGAATCCCGCCCCAACGTCACCACCGATGCGGCCGGGGTGTGCATCAAAAGCGGCAACGCGGTGATTTTGCGCGGCGGCTCCGAAGCCTTGCAAACCAACGCCATCCTGACCGACGCCATGGTGCAAGGCGCCGTTGCCGCCGGCTTGCCGCAACACGCCATCCAAATCCTGCGCAGCCCCGGCCACGAGGCGGTCGGCGAGTTGCTGCAAATGGACCGCTACATCGACGTGCTGATCCCGCGCGGCGGCAAAAGCCTGATTCAGCGCATCGCTCAAGGCACTCGGATACCGGTGATCAAACACTACGACGGTATCTGCCATTTATATTTGGCCGCCGACGCCGAAGCGGACAAAGCGGTGGCGCTGGCGGTCAATTCCAAATTCCAAAGTGTACAGGTGTGCAACGCTCTGGAAACCTTGCTGGTCGATGCCGAATGCGCGGCGGCCTTATTGCCGTTGCTGCACCAGGCGTTTACCGCCCAACAGATCGAACTGCGCGGCTGCGAGCAAACCCTGCAATTGCTGCCCGGCGTCGCCGCGGCCACTGAGGATGACTGGTCCACCGAATACTTGGCGCCTATCTTGTCGGTAAAAATCGTCGCCGGCATTCAGCAGGCGATAGACCATATCAACTGTTACGGCTCCGGCCACACCGACGGCATCGTCACCCAGAGTCTCAGCTTAGCTCGTCAGTTCGAGGAGCAAGTCGATTCGGCCTCGGTGATGATCAACGCCTCCACCCGGCTTTCCGGCGGCGGCGACTACGGCCTGGGTTCGGTAGTCGGCATCAGCACCGACAAACTGCACGTACGCGGCCCGGTCGGACCGGAGGGCTTGACGACTTACAAATGGGTGGCGGTGGGGGACGGGCATTTGCGGGAGTAAATGGGTAAGAGCAGCCCCTCAGAAGCTGTCAAGCCAAATCGAACTTTTAGCCCAACACACCAGGGTTGTAAGGCTGAACGCACCGCGGTTCCGCCGTATGCTGGCATTTGGATTGCGGATCGCCTACGACCGTGCGGCGGTTTAATCTGATGTTGTAGCTGATTCGCGGCGCAAATCGGAAATCATCCTACAACGACAACCGCATGATTAATGAATACATCACTCCGACTCCGCCGGCTAACGGCACTCAGGGCTATACCGCTGCTTACCGCTACGACCTTCCGGCTT
Organism: Methylomonas sp. HYX-M1; assembly: GCF_040741385.1. Taxonomy (NCBI): domain Bacteria; kingdom Pseudomonadati; phylum Pseudomonadota; class Gammaproteobacteria; order Methylococcales; family Methylococcaceae; genus Methylomonas; species Methylomonas sp. HYX-M1. Next base: position 2,716,612 of record NZ_CP160405.1, on the reverse strand, counting down.
TATTACCGGCTACGGCAGTTTTGCCTATCGCTACGGCGCCAACCGTACCCTGATCACATTCACCCAAGCCGCTACCAGCGAGCAATACCGCTACGACAACGGCCGGCGGGGGGTGTTGAAAACCAACGGGGCCGGGCAAACCCGCTACGTCTACGACAGCGCCGGTCGCTTGATCGTAAGCAACTAGGCCATAGGTTCGATTAGCGCAGCGTAATCGGACGCATGTATTTACTCATTTCTCCGATTACGCTGCGCTAATCGGAACCGGCTGGTGATTATCGCCAGAAAATTATTACGCATCGCATGCTCGCTTTGGCAACAAGCCGATGCCCTATGCCACGTTAAGAAAATTACCTGCCTCAACCATATCGCTTGAAAAAACCATAGAATCTGAGGGCGAATGATTATGCCTTAACTGCATGGCAATGAGTAACCCGCGGCGTATGGCTCGAAGTAGCGTAACGCCAACAAATAATCTGGCAACAAAAACCGGTTCAGGCAAGTTAACGAATACCAATTTCCACGCAATGTCTGCTGCATATCAATAAAACTTATGATTGGTAGTAAAAACCGTTTCTATTCATTTGTGTGGATGAGTTGTTTCGGCGAACTCAACCAGGATTGGGTTTAATCGCTTGTAATTATTCCTACATAACTACTCGGTTGAAATTATTTTTTTATGGGCGTATACCGATAACAAAGGGTGGTTGAAGTTTTATATAAACTCGTGATGGATGTTGGCTGGGTTTTGTTATGCGTTTACAAAATTTAATCAATAATATTTTATTATTTCCGGTATTGTTGCTTATCTGTATGGCATGTTCAAATGTCAGTGTAAAGTTACCGGGCCAGCTGATTAGCGAAGCTGACAATAGCGCATCTGTAATTTTGATTCGGCTAACGGCGAAAGATGAGACCGGTAAACTTGTCGATATTTCCGAAAACCTCATTTCGGGCGGATACGGCGCAACGATGACGGTTAAAATTTCGAATTTGTCAGAAGATGGCTTGCCGGAGAAAATTTATCCCGCTACCGATAAAATAGCCTCATTTTCCGAGCAAACTAAACAGCAAGGTTGGGTTTATTTTTATGCTAATCCTGGGGTATATGATATAAATGTTATTTCATATGCTTTTAAGGATAATAGTATAGCGGTAGAATTGGAAAAGCATTTTCTACTAAACGTCGGTGCGGATAGAAAAATACTGTATGCCGGGTCATTGCTGGCAAATTGTATGGATTCCGGATTTTGGGTGCCTCCGTCTTGTGAAAAAGTGAACGATCCGATAGACGAGTCCGAGGTAGCAAAGAATATAGCGGCTAGCTATTTCGCTAATACCATCCCTTTTTCGACGGAGTTGCTAGAGCCCACAGATACCGTTCTAACGGAAAAAAACCTGATGCCGATTGGGATTCTCGTTCAATATCAAAATAATTTTGTATCCCCTCCATGGGAGTTGCGCGGGATGAGTCGTTTCACCGGTATTGGCAATCCCGGGCAATATAGTTATCCCGCGGCTGGACAAGATATTGCCAGGGCATGTTTAGGTGCCGGACAGGTCTGCGCCTTGCCGTTGATGCTTTATTTGATGTATTTGCCGGTAGGAGTATTGGCCGGGGAAATCTATGGTGAATATACCGAAGCAAAATGGCAACCATGTATGAATTATTTCCAAAGCGAGCTTTCATGCTTCGACTTTGTTTCTTACTTTGGTACGGCGATTAAGGTGGCGTTTAGTAGCAATAACCTAACGGAACCATTTATTTTTGGCGATTTTTCACAGTTATTAGCTCAATCCGAACAGTTGGGATTGAAGTCGTTAGTGACGGTTCGCATTAATAGGATTCAATTTCGAGAATGTACTATAAACGGTAGATTTTGCGTAGAAAGCAGCGTTAATTTGTCTGTCATTGACTTGGCTTCCATGAAACTGTTGTATTTTAAGAATTTCCTTTATAGCGAATCCGGTGCCAGTCAGCAAGAGCGGCCCTATGAGATATGGACAGTGAAAAATCCCAATTGCTACAGTTTGGAAGCGTTTTGTACTCAGGATAACAAGCTATTTTTCGAGCAACTTAAGGCGATGCTAAATGATGTTTCAGTTAAGGTATTGGACTTGATAAAAGCGAATAAATAATATTGATGGACTAGCATCTTGCAATTATCCGAAATATATTGAATATCCCTTATCAGCAAGTTAAATTCGCTGTTTCGGACTGTCCTGTTTACGCCATTCCTAAAATAACCCCGCGTATTGCCTCCACTCCATGAGGTCTCTTAACAGGCTGTTGATTTTATCTCCCCTGTAACCCGCATTGGCTGGTTGAGTCAGATGTGTTGGTAAATCATAAAGTATTGTTCTAAATGATAAAATAGTTCTATCTCCAATCTATTGCATTGACCCCATGCGCGGCGCCGACATTACTCAAGAAGACCTGTTCAGTTACCGAACCCTGGAAAGCCGGATTCCCAAAAAGCATCCGCTACGCAAGCTGCGTCAAGTGGTCGACTTGTTGCTCGCCACGCTAAACGACGAGTTCGACGCGCTCTACGCTCGTCGCGGTCGAGATTCCATTCCGCCGGAACGCTTGTTGCGCGCCAGTTTGTTGCAAGTGCTATTTTCCATCCGTTCGGAACGGCAACTGGTGGAGCATATCGACTTCAACCTCTTGTACCGCTGGTTCGTCGGCTTGACGATGGACGACGAGGTATGGGATCACTCGACCTTCAGCGCCAACCGCGACCGTTTGCTCAACGAACGGATCAGCCGCTTGTTTTTCGAACGGGTACTGGCCTTGGCGGATTGGAAAAAGCTTGTCTCCGACGAGCACTTCTCCGTAGATGGCACACTGATTCAAGCCTGGGCCTCGCACAAGAGTTTCGTCAAGAAAGACGGCTCGACCCCGCCGCCGGAAGATGGCGGCCGCAATCCCACGGTCAACTTCAAGGGCGAGAAACGCAGTAACGAAACCCACGCATCACGCACCGACCCCGATGCTCGGCTGTACAAAAAGAGCGAGGGCGACAAATCGCAGCTGGCTTTCCTCGGTCATGCCTTGATGGAGAACCGTAATGGCTTGGTCGTCGACGTCGAAGTCACCCAGGCCACCGGCACCGCAGAACGCGAGGCGGCCCATGCCATGGTCAAACGCACGATCCACAAACCGGGCGCGACCTTGGCCGCCGACAAAAATTACGATACGCAGGATTTTGTCGCCAAGTTACGCCAGCGCAAAGTCACGCCGCATGTCGCCAGCAAGGAAAAAGGTTCGGCCATCGACGGACGTACCACACGGCATGAGGGTTACCGGAAAAGCCTCAACGTCCGCAAGCGGATCGAAGAAGTCTTCGGTTGGGCCAAGACGGTCGGCCCGCTACGCCAAACCAAGTTCCGGGGTTAAAGAAGGTCGCCGCGCAAACGATTTTTACCTTTGCCGCCTATAACCTGACGCGCATGGGTACCATTTTCGGCTGGCGATACAGTACCGCCTAGGCGGTGGTGCGCCTGAAATCCGCCAAAAGGCGGAATTTAACGCCCTTCGGGGCGAATATAACCGGCTAAAACCGGTTTTTGAGGCCTGATCGGGCTTCCAGAAGCCCAACAAAACCAAAAAATGGTTTTGAAGCCGAAGGCATATAGGCAAATTTCAACACCCTGTTAACGAGAAGGGTCTTATCGAAAATTGATAAATGCACATCGATATTTAACGTTTTGCACATCCGGGCGTTTTGCATAACATTGCGCCGCAATAGCGGCTAGAGTCCATCACTAATGCAGGAGGCCTTATGAATAAACCCGTCGATTTCGATTTTTCGGATTCCGGCCAGCAACAATTGGCGCAAAGTATCGTGGCGATGTTGCGCGGTATGCGGTTTGGGTCGGTTGAAATCGTGGTGCACGACGGCCGCATCGTGCAGATAGAAAAACACGAAAAGTTTAGGGTCAAGAGCGTTACGGCGGAATGATCATAAGTTCTCGGTCTGTTGCGCTGTCGCCGGTGTGACGTAGTGTGCGTGCAAGGCAAGAGTAGCCGTTGTGCCAAGGGTTACGGCTGTGCTAGCGGTAAGGTCAATTCCACTTGAAGCCGAATCGGCAGCCGGTAAAAACATGCTGCGGGTCTTCCCAACGATCAGAGGCCGGTTTTCCCAAAGTGATTGTATTTATTTGATTTTCATGTTCAGGCATTGATTGTTAATATGGGGCGGTCGGTCAGCGAGCCTCGATGCGCCGCCGACGCAAGCAGATATTGACTTTAACCCATGTTACCGCGTCTAGTCGGCGCAAGGACAACCCCATGTCGTTTTGGTACCCGGACAATTCCCAGTCCATAGGCAATACCCCGCTAGTCAGACTCAACCGCATCACAGGCGGCGCGCCGGTCACGTTGCTCGCCAAAATCGAAGGGCGGAATCCCGGTTATTCGGTGAAATGCCGTATCGGCGCGGCGATGATCAACGACGCCCAACAGCGCGGCTTGTTGGGACCCGGCAAAGAAATCGTCGAACCGACCAGTGGCAATACCGGCATCGCGCTGGCCTTCGTCGCTGCCGCCCGCGGCATTCCGCTGACTTTGACCATGCCGGAGACGATGAGCATAGAGCGGCGCAAATTGTTGGTCGCTTACGGCGCCAAATTGGTTTTGACCGAAGGCGCCAAGGGGATGAAAGGCGCAATCGCCAAAGCCGAAGAAATCGCCGCTTCAGAACCGGACCGGTACGTGCTGTTGCAGCAATTTAAAAACCCGGCGAATCCTGCCATCCACGAGCAAACCACAGGACCGGAAATCTGGCGCGATACCGACGGCGCAATCGATATTTTCGTGGCTGGCGTCGGCACCGGTGGCACCATAACCGGCGTGTCGCGCTATATCAAACGAACCAAGGGTAAGCCGATTGTTTCGGTGGCGGTGGAGCCAGAAGCCAGCCCGATTTTGACCCAAGCGCGTAGCGGCCAGGAACTGCAACCGGCGCCGCATAAGATTCAGGGGATAGGCGCTGGTTTTGTGCCGGATATTCTGGATATGTCGCTGGTCGACGCGATCGAGCAGGTTAGCAACGACGAAGCCATCGAATACGCGAGGCGGCTAGCCCGCGACGAGGGTATATTGTCCGGGATCTCTTGCGGCGCAGCCGTCGCGGCGGCGGTGCGTGTCGCCAAACGCGATGAAAACATCGGTAAAACCATCGTAGTGATCCTGCCCGACTCCGGCGAACGCTATTTGAGTTCGGCCTTATTCGAAGGCTTGTTCGACGCGCAAGGCGTGGCGGTATGAGTCGAGTCGGAGCTGCGTTGAGCTTACCGATTGACGCACTGGTGGCGCAATTGCGTAGCGTGCGCGTCAATTCGTTGCAAAATCGTAGGCGTTTGGATCACCCGCCTAAACTACCGTCGCGCAAGGTGCTGCGCCCGTTGGTCGACAGTCTGGGTGCGGCTTTGTTTCCCAATCGCCTGGGACAGGTCGATTTGAACGAGGACGGCATCGATTATTTCGTAGGCCATACTTTGGATAGCACCCTGCGTCAGTTATACGGGCAGGTGGCCTTGGAATTGCGTTTCACCGCCGAACAGCGTGGCGAGGCGATCGAGGTTTCGCCGGCGGCGGCGGCAATTGTTTGCGGGTTTGCCGAACAGTTGCCGAAAATCCGCTTGTTGATCGATAGCGATATCCAAGCCGCTTACCAGGGAGATCCGGCGGCTGGCAGTTCCGACGAAGTCCTGATTTGCTACCCGGGGATCACTGCCTCGCTGAACCATCGGGTAGCCCACGCGTTGTACCGTTTGGGAGCGCCGCTAGTGGCCAGAGTAATTGCCGAAGTGGCGCATGCCGACACGGGCATCGATATTCATCCGGGTGCGCAAATCGCCGACAGTTTTTTCATCGACCATGGCACAGGGGTGGTGATAGGGGAAACCGCGGTGATAGGCAGTCGGGTCCGCTTGTACCAGGCGGTTACTCTCGGCGCCAAACGCTTCGACAAGGACGGCAGTGGCATGTTGGTAAAAGGCCATGCCCGGCATCCGATTGTCGAAGACGACGTCGTTATATATGCCGGCGCGACCGTTTTGGGCCGCATCACCATCGGTCGGGGTTCGGTGATCGGCGGTAACGTCTGGCTAACCCACGACGTCCCTCCGGGTAGCCGGGTGAGCCAAGGGCAAGTTCGTACCGAGGTATGCGCTGTCGCTTGACGGATAGCCGGATGTCTGGGTTCGGTAAATTTTTATGTTATAGCGCGAATTGCAATTATTCGCTCTGCTTATATAAATATGAGATAAGAGATTGATTTATATTGCATTACTGCTTGACAGGCCTGGATTGCTGGCAGTATTGTAAAACCATCATCCGCTGACCGGACGACCGGAAGCCCATGAACTGTTATCGTTTTAACGACGATAACAGTTCATGGGCTTTTTTTTTGGCCAAAACAAAGCCGAATCACGGTTGGATCTGGCGGATGAAGCGCTTGTAGCGCGATTTTTTTCGTTCATCATCGATAATCAGGGAGTTGTTATGTCAGATATTCATCAAGCTCACACCGCATTAGGCGACGTTGCGGCGCGAACGCTGTCGAACGCCACCAAAACCGTGCCTATGATGGGTACCATCACGCCACGCTGGCTGGTGCATCTATTGCCGTGGGTACCGGTCGAAGCGGGTATATACCGAGTCAACAAAGTCAAGAGCGAAACCAGCATTGCCGTGGATTGTTCCAGTCTGGACGAAAAAGTGCTGCCGCAAACCTTCGTCGATTACGAGGAATGGGGACGCGAATACCGTTTAAATGCGGTAAACACGGTATTGGATGTGCACACCCGGGTGGCCGATCTGTACAGCAGCCCGCATAACCAGATTCACGAGCAGTTGCGTCTGACCATAGAAACCATCAAAGAACGGCAGGAAAGCGAATTGATCAACAATGCCGAATACGGTCTGTTGAATAACATCGCGCCCGAGCAAAAAGTGCAAACCCGTAAAGGCTCGCCGACGCCGGACGACCTGGACGAGTTGATTGCCAGGGTCTGGAAGGAACCGGCATTTTTTCTGGCACATCCCAGAGCGATAGCGGCGTTCGGCCGGGAAGCCACCCGCCGTGGGACGCCGCCGCCGACTGTGGCTTTGTTCGGCTCGCAATTCTTAACCTGGCGCGGATTGCCGTTGATTCCCACCGACAAATTGAAAATCATCGACGGCAAAACCAGCATCTTGTTGTTGCGCACCGGCGAAAGCCGGCAAGGCGTGGTCGGGCTGTACCAGCCGAATCTGACCGACGAATTGAGCATGGGGTTATCGGTGCGGTTTATGGGCGTCAATCACAAGGCGATTGCTTCCTACTTGGTATCGCTGTATTGCTCGCTCGCCGTCCTGACCGACGATGCGATAGGGGTGCTGGAAAACGTCGAAGTGGAAAATTACTATGATTACAGCTAATTCCGCGTTGGAAGCGTTGGCGAATCAGGCAGTGAATGCCGCTCAGCCGCCGCAATGCCTGCCGGACCCGGAACGACTGGCGCAGCTGGCTAACCGGTATTTCCAGGTCTGGCCGAACCCTGCTCAGTCTCACGTCGGACCGGTCTCGGCCGCAGTGCCGGCGTTAACGGCGTTGCAATCCGTTCCGCCCGGTTTCGGCCGTCGGCCGGGAATCGATTCCGAAGTATTGCCTGATTCGGTGCAAATCCACGCGGCGGTGACGCCGCCGTTACCGAACGTATTCCCGATTTCCGCCGTGACCGCGCCGGCCGGCGGCGATGCGTGCAAACCAACCGATGTCGACGCCTTGGAATTGGCCGCTTTTGCTGCCAAAGGTTTGGCGTGTGCAAGCGTGTTTGAGGCTGCACTCAAATCCGACTCGACTCGGTCAAGACAGGCTGGCGGGTATTACTTTCTGGCCGAAACCGGCACCGGCCAAATCAACTCGCCGGGGCCGGCCGGCGTATACCCATCGTTCGATGTTCAGGCGGTACGCCGGGATTTTCCTATCCTCGCCGAACGCGTTAACGGTTATCCCCTGGTCTGGCTGGATAATGCCGCGACCACGCAAAAACCGCAGGCCGTGATCGATCGGCTGGCGACGTTTTACCGCCGGGAAAATTCCAATATTCATCGCGCCGCGCACGAGCTGGCGGCCCGCGCCACCGATGCCTACGAACAGGCCCGCACCGGGGTCGCGCGCTTTTTGCATGCCGCCTCGGCGGACGAAGTAGTGTTTGTGCGCGGCTCTACCGAAGCGATCAATTTGGTGGCGCAAACTTGGGGCCGAGAGCAGGTGCAGGCCGGCGACGAGATCGTCGTCAGTTGGCTGGAACATCATGCCAACATCGTGCCGTGGCAGCTGCTTTGTGCCCAAACCGGCGCGCAACTGCGAGTTATTCCGGTCGACGACGACGGTCAGATTCTCTTGTCCGATTATCAAAAGCTTTTGAACAGCCGGACGAAATTGGTCTCGTTTACTCATGTGTCGAATGCCTTGGGAACGATCACGCCGGCGGCGGAAATGATAGCGCTGGCGCATCGGGTTGGGGCCAGAGTACTGCTGGATGCGGCGCAGTCGGTGTCGCATTTGCCGGTGGACGTGCAAAGTCTGGATTGCGATTGGCTGGTATTTTCCGGCCATAAGATCTTCGGTCCGACCGGTATCGGCGTGTTGTACGGTAAAGCCGAGCTGCTGGAAGGCATGCCGCCCTGGCAAGGCGGCGGAAACATGATTGCCGACGTCACTTTCGAGCAGACGCGCTATCAGTCTGCGCCGGCCCGCTTCGAGGCCGGTACCGGCAATATCGCCGACGCCGTAGGCTTGGCCGCGGCGCTGGACTATGTCAGTCAATTGGGATTGGCCAATATCGCCCGTTACGAGCACCAGCTGCTGGATTATGCCTTGCACGCTTTGCGAACCGTGCCCGGCTTGCGTTTGATCGGTACAGCCGCGGAAAAAACCAGCGTACTGTCCTTCGTTCTGCCCGGTCACGATCCGCTCGAGGTCGGCAAAGCCCTAAACCGGGTCGGTATCGCCGTGCGGGCCGGACACCATTGCGCCCAGCCGATTCTGCGCCGTTTCGGTCTGGAAGCGACGGTGCGGCCGTCGTTGGCTTTTTACAATACCTACGACGAAATTGACCGACTGGTTGCGCAGGTCAAGGCGCTGCAATGCGGTTCCAGGCGGGTTTGATCAGGGTCGATGTCCTTGCGCACGCTGGCGAGCAGGATTCGTGACCGTAGCCCGCAGCCGCAATGCTCGTTATTTCGAATCAGCCGACTACAAAGGAAAACACATATGGTTCAACGGCCGGTCCCTGTCATTGGCATTGTGGGCGGCGGATTCAGCGGGACGATGTTGGCCGTTCAGTTGATCCGGCAAGCGCGCGAACCGATGCGGATAAAACTGATAGAGCGCAAACCTCGGCAGATGTTTCGCGGCGTGGCTTACAGTACCGACAACCCCTGTCATTATTTGAACGTGCCGGCCGGTAAAATCAGCGCGTTTGCCGAGCAGCCTGAGCATTTCTTGGAATGGGCGCGAAGCCGCACACGAACCGGCCGCAAGCCCGGTACCTATTCGGCTTTAGAGGCCGATAGTTTTGTTGCCAGACGCTTGTACGGCGACTATCTCACGGACATCGTGCAGGTGAGTGCGGCGCAAAATTCCGGTAAGGCAGGCTTGGAGACTATCGCCGGTAACGTGGTCGCCGTCGACCTTGGCAACGGGACGATAACCTTGCATTTAGCCGAAGGCGATAAGTTGCAGGTAGACCGCTTGGTGCTAGCGGTGGGCAATTTTCCGCCGGCGGTGCCGGTCGAAGCAAACGCTGTCGATCCGGCGGCGATTGTCGCTAATCCCTGGAACGATGCCGACCAATTGTCCTGGCGGGGCATCGATTCGTGTTTGATCGTCGGGGCTGGTTTGACCATGGTCGATTGGGTGCTGAGCTTGCAGCAAACGGGATTTGCCGGACGAATTCATGTGCTTTCCAGACGTGGATTGCGGCCGACCAGTCATGCCGATTGCCAATCTCTCCCATATTGGTTAGAGCCGGCTCCCGCATCGCTGGGTGTATGGCTACGCCGCTTCAGGCAGTTGTTAAACGCCGATGGACCGTATCGAAACAACTGGCGCGGCCTGATCGACGCATTAAGGCCGCATAGCGCCATGCTCTGGCAAAGCCTGTCGGACGTCGAGCAAAAGCGCTTTATACGGCATTTACGCCCTTATTGGGATAATCACAGACACAGGCTTGCACCGCAGTCTTTTGCCGCTTTGCAAGACATGGAGCGTAACGGTGGACTGCAGTTTCACAAAGGGCGTATCGAATCGATAGTCGAGCATGCGGGGAGGTTATGCGTGCGGATTCGTAGTCGCGCGCAACCGGACGGTTACAGTCTATCTGTCGATCGCATCATGAATTGTACGGGCAGCGAGTGCGACTATCGGAACTTGCAAGAACCATTGATTACTCAGTTGGTCGAGAAGGGCCTGGGCGTTGTCGATAACCTGGGATTCGGCCTGGCGGTTGCGGCGGACGGCGCGTTGATAGACCGGCAAGGACGGCAGTCTGAACTTGTTTATACCCTAGGTCCTCCGAAAAAAGGTAGTTTGTGGGAAACCACTGCAGTGCCGGAAATTCGTTTACAGGCACAACAATTGGCTACTGTGCTGTTGGCGTCGTTCAAATGAGTAGCCGTAGCCGCTAGGAGCCGGTGGTCGCTTGTACCAGCGGGCCGGAGGTAAGGTGGTCTGCTGGCGACGCAGTCATAGGTTGTCGGCCGTTCACCTAACCTGCGGGCGGAACGCCGTAGCTGTTGCGACCTGAGGCCGATGACGCCGACCGGTTGCGCCCCATTGTTTCCATCGCCGCTATGCCGGTATCCCGGCATTCCTGAGTCTCTACGAGTCCGGGCCGAGCGAGCCGCCTTCGATCTAAGCCGCACCATGGCTTTGGCCGGCCGGCAACATCAGGCCGTTACAGATGCCGAAGCCCCGCCATTTGCAGATATGGTTTGCAACTTGATGGTCGTCTATTCCACGAGGAATGCCGGATAACACACCGGTATCGTCACGCCGTTTACGGCAACCGCCCGCCGAATTCTCGCTATAAAATTACGGTTACAATAATCGATTAATCGAATGGTCGCAGGCTAAGGCCTATATCTTGGGAGCTGGATTGAACAACTTTTTCACCTTGGCCGAGCAGTGTTTGTTCGATGCCGACATCGAGCGAAAAATCGCCCTGACTATAGAGGCACAACGACTGGCGCAGCAGGGCGGTCTGGCGTTTGCAGACCCGCCGTGCCCGCGGCCCATCGCCGAAACGTGTTTCCCACAACGTCCGTTGCTACTGATGCCGCGCGACATGCCGCGCCGGCGGCTGGATACCAGCGAGGGCAGGGCGGCGTTCTTTCACGCCCTGGCGCACATCGAATTCATGGCGATTTATCTGGCTTGGGACATTGCTTACCGGTTTCGCGGTTTGCCGGTTGAGTTTTGTTTGGATTGGCTGAAAATCGCCGCTGAAGAAGCCGAGCATTTCGCCTTGCTGCGCAAGCATTTACAAAGTTTGGGCTACGATTACGGCGATTTGCCGGCACATAAAGGCCTATGGTCGCACGCCGAACAAACCGCCGAGGATATTCTGGCCCGCTTGGCCGTGGTGCCGCGCTGTCTGGAGGCACGCGGCCTCGACGTGACACCGGCGATGATCGATAAATTGCGGGATTTGGGCGACCATGACGGCGTGGCGATTTTGAGCCGGATTTATCACGACGAAATCGGCCACGTGGAGCGCGGTTCCTATTGGTTGACCGCGTTGGCACGCCGGCAGGGGCTGGCGCCGGAACAGGTGTTCAAGGAAAAATTGTTGGCTTATTTTCCCGGCAAACCCAAGGGGCCGTTTAACCGAGATGTGCGTATAATCGCCGGATTCTCGCAACATGAAATCGATTGGCTGGAGGAAGGCACGCATGAGTGACAAACCGGTGTTCAACTACCCTTGGTTCGCAATGGGCTTTCGGGCGTTTTTTGCCTTGGCGGGTTTGTCGGCTTTGGCGTTGATTGCGTTGTGGAATGCCATGGCCAGCGGCTCTGCACACTTCGGCAATTATTATCCGCATAGCTTGTGGCACGCCCACGAAATGATGTTGGGCTATACCAGTGCGGTGATCGCCGGGTTTCTATTGACTGCGGTCAGCAATTGGACCGGCCGGCAAACGGTGTCGCCTGACCAGTTAGCCGGGTTGTTTTTGCTGTGGATTTACGGTCGGGTGACCCCGTTTTATGCCGAGATGCTGCCGGATGTGTTGATCGCCGCGCTGGATTTCGCGTTTTTGCCGAGCTTGGGGTATTTCGTGATTAAACCTTTGCTGGCCACCGCTAACCATAGAAATTTGGTGTTCGTGGCGATGTTGGGTTTGATGGCATTGGGAAATGCGCTGATGCACGCGCAATTATTAGGACTGGCCGAGTCCGGTGTGGATTTGGGCTTGAATGTGCTGGTGACGGTCGTGGTGATGATGATTTTGCTGATCGCCGGCCGGGTGTTTCCGTTTTTTACCGAGCGCGGTCTGTCGGGCGTGATCTGCATACGCAACCCGGTATGGGATGCAGCGGCGTTGGCATCCGGGCTAGCAGCGTTCGGCTTGGTGATGTTAGGCGTGACCGGCTGGGTTTTGGCCTTGGCGGCCCTCACTGCCGCCGTGGTCAACGTATTGCGGGTGGCAGACTGGTACGACCGGCGGATTTGGTATGTACCGCTGCTGTGGGTTCTATACATTGGATATGCCTGGGTGATTGTCGGTTTCGGCTTGATGGCTTTATCGGCATTTTCCTGGGTGCCGTCGGTGTTGGCCTTGCATGCCTTTACCGTGGGCGGCATCGGTATCCTGACCTTAGGCATGATGGCGCGGGTGGCCTTAGGCCATACCGGTAGGGCTTTGAAAGCGTCTAACGTGATTGCGCTGGCTTTCGTGGTGATTAATCTGGCGGCGCTGTTCAGGGTGTTGTTACCGGCTCTGTTTCCGGCATGGTATCCGGGATTTTTGGTTGCCTCGGCTTACTGCTGGCTGGCGGCGTTCTCGCTGTTTGCGGTGCATTACGGGCCTATCTTGTCGGCGCCGCGGGTGGACGGCCGGCCGGGATAGGGTCGACCGGTTCTCGCGATTAGTCGCCCATCCGGATTAGCCATGAAAAAGCACAAGAAAAACAAAAATCTCTGGTTAAAACAAGCCGACATTGTAGTAGGTGCTCTTTATTTCACCGTCGCTCGCCAATACCGTGCGGTATTGGCGATGCAAGGGGATTTTCTGATTTATGTACCTAGCTCGGAAGGGCTGGAGCCCTTGGCACCCGACGCTAAATTGCCGTTTAAGAATTCGCCGTTTAAAAAATGCCAAATTGCGACTTTCGCCCAAAAAGAATACCAACCATTCAATTGGTGCGGAACTCAATCGATCCAGCACAAACTCACTGAGGCACAGCTTGCCGAAACTATTGCCCAGTGCAACGCGCAGGCTGCAATAGCGACTTTGTTGACGGAATAACGACGCGTCGATGACCTCGTCGACCAATACTTCAAGCGATTTGCAGTACTTTGGCGCCGCGTAGGTCGCCTTTTTTCAGCGCCTGTAGCGCCGGATTGGCGTCTTGCAAGGGGTAGGTCTGCAACGTCGGCCGTAGCGGGATGTCGGCAGCTAACTGCAAAAATTCCTGCACGTCGCGGCGGGTGATGTTGGCGACGCTCTTGATTTCCTTCTCCTGCCATAAATGTTTGGCGTAATCCAGCTGCAACCAAGCGCCGGCGTTGCCTTCCTTGCGGATCGCGTTGATCACCAAGCGGCCGCCGGCGGCCAAATTAGCCAGTGCTTCCACCACCGGCGTCCAGACCGGGGTGGTATCGATGATGCTGTCTAATCTGTGCGGCGCCGGTTCGCGCGTATCGCCGGCCCAGACCGCCCCTAGCTCGAGGGCGAAGCGGCGCTCTTCGGCGCTACGGGCGAATACGTAGATTTCGCTGTCCGGATACAAATGTCTGGCCATTGACAGTACCTGATGCCCGGATGCGCCGAAGCCGGTCAAGCCTAAACGTTGGCCGTTCGCGATGCCGCTTAAGCGCAAAGAGCGGTAGCCTATGGCGCCGGCGCATAGCAGCGGGGCGGCGTGTAAATCGGAGATACCGGCCGGGATGGGATGACAGAATTCGGCGGGGACCGTCATATACTCGGCATAACCGCCGTTGGCGTCTCGGCCGGTGGCGACGAACTCGGCGCACAGGTTCTCGTTACCGGCCAAGCAATACCGGCAGCGGCCGCAGGCGGAAAATATCCAGGCTACGCCGACTCGGTCGCCTTCCCGGACTGCGCGCGCGTTTGCGCCCAGTTCCGCCACCCGGCCGACCACTTGGTGGCCGGGAATGACCGGCAAGCGCGGCGGCGGGGTGCGGCCTTCGATTTCGTCCAATTCGGTATGGCAAATTCCGCAAACCGAAATTTTCAGCAAAACCTCGCCGGGTCCGGGGGATGGTTGCGGCCAATCCATCGCTGCTAATGGTTCCGGGGTATCTGCCAATCGGCATAGCCGGGTTAATAGCATGGCGCGCATGTCGGCCTCCGGGTTGGATTGTGGTAGTAAGCGTATCCGAAATTTGCAAACTTCGGCGGCAGGGCTGCGAAATTTCCCGATAAACCCTTTTAACCGACAAAGCGCAGCTGGCGTGTGTTTTAGGCTGTTCGTACTGAGCATAGTCGAAGTACCGACGGTCTAGCAGGCACTCACCCTTCGATAAACTCTGGGCGAGCGCGATTTTTCTAGACCCGACTGCTCGTAGGTTTTAAATCTAAAACTCGCGGAACAATAGCTCGGACGATTGACATTGAAAATATGGCGACTTTCAGGACTCAGAGTCAATCATAGCTTCCTGAACATGACTATCAAATTTCTTGCAGGCGTAATGGTTTTGTCGCGACCAGGGGTGTTGTTTCCAACTGATTATCTTTCACTCGCCGGGGCGATGCAGCAGGTTTCGGACCTTCAGTTGTTCAACGTCGGTTTGGGAGCCACAGTGCTGGCTTGAATGTCGAAGTTTTCTTTAATGCGCTTGCTGGCGCGCTTGGCCGCTTGTTTGGATTTGAAAGGACCGGCCACCACTTGGTAGCTGCCGTCTATAAACACTTTGCGGGCCGGAATCGGCGGGCCTTGATGGTTTAACATCGCGGCGAACTTTTGTGCTTCGGTTTCGGTTTCGAAACCGGAGGCTTTCAGAGCCCAGTCGTTGTCGCCGATGTCGTTGATTTCCGGTTGGGCGAAAAAACGTTCCGGGTGATTAAGGTGAGTGGCGTCGGTCAGCAATGCCGCGGCGTCCGGACTGCCGACCGTAACCGGGGTCGGTACCCCGTCGCTGCGCTGCAATACTTGTTCGACTTTATTCCAATCCACTGGCGTTTGATAAACCAGGGCTTGCCCGCGGAGTTTTTCCTTGACGTCCTGTTGCAGATTTGCGGTCGATTTGGCCCACTTCTCCAGCGGCGGATGGGCTTCCAAATACAACGCGCCGTCTTTCCAGGCGATTAAATACGGTTGATGGACGATGCGCACCGGCGTGCCGATCTTGACTTGCTCAAATAAGGCCGCGATGTCTTCCGGATACAGTTGTACGCAGCCGTGGCTGACTTGCATGCCTATGCCGTAAGGTTTGTTGGTGCCATGGATCAAATAGCCGTTAATCCCCAAGGGCAGGGCGTAGGCGCCCAAGGGATTGTCCGGACCGGCTTTGACCACTTTGGGCAAGGGATCCCCCAACGCCTCGTGTTCGCGCTGAATGGATTCCGGTACGCTCCAAACCGGGTCTTTACGCTTGGAGATGATTTCGGTCAAGCCTACCGGGGTATTCCAGCCGTCCCGGCCGATGCCCACCGGATAGGTTTCCACCCGGTTGTGGTGTTTTAACGGGTAGTAAAACAGCCGCATATTGGCCAGGTTCAGCACGATGCCTTTACGCGGCGCTTCCGGCACAATGAAGCTCATGGGCAGCAACACCGTGTCGCCGTCTTGCAGATTCCAGGCGTCGAGTTGCGGATTGGCCAGGCTGATTTCGGTATAGCCCAGGCCGTAGTGCCGAGCGATGTCGGAGAGGGTGTCGTGGTGGCGGCTTTGCAGGCTGGCTAAGCCGCCGATTAGGTTCTGATCGGCCGGTAGCGGAAACCGATGGATAGCGACCGCGTCGGTTGCCGGCGCGGTTGGCGCGGGTGCCTGTTCGATCGAAACGGGTTGTAGGCTTTGGCAGCCGCTTAACAGCAGAACAGCGGATAGTAGCGGGAATAGGTAGCGGCGCTTGGGGTTGGTGCGTAACTCGGGCAGCATCGGTATAGAGAGCAGTTGTTAACCATGTTGCAATCGTAAGCTGTGGGAATTAAAAATCGATGAGGCGCAGATTAGGACCGGATGAGGGCCGTTTTGTGAATGCGGCGGCGGAAGCGACGCCATGGTCGCGATCGGCGGGGCCGCTCTCACTATCCGGTTACCTTTCATGTGCCGGGGCGATGCAGCGGTTTCATGATCGTTAGATAAATGGCCTTGGCTCGACCGTAGCGCCATCGATTCAGGCGTCGTTGCATATAACAAAGTTTCGCAGTGTCTTAACCGGCCAACCTTTATTTCGGGGTAAGTCAGTCTCGGCCGTTAAGCGGAAAATGCGATATTCAACGGTTCGGCTGTCGCCTTTTCAAGTCGTAACATGGGCGCTCCCCATTAGCTTGACAAGGCTACAGAATCTTCCAAGGCTATTTCCAACTCGGCCAATTTGATATCGCTCAGACCTAGCCGCGAGGCCTCTTCGCTGGCGGAAACCATCAGTTCAGTTTGCGGGCGGATTGAAATACCCAATTTGTACGCCACAGTGTCGGCGGTTCTGACAATTAATTCGATGGTTCCGGTAGTTTCAGTGATGGGTTGATGATGGCTGCCTGCTACCTGAGCGTAAGCGTCGGGCAGGTTCCAGGCGTTGAGCAACCAGGCTCCTTTGGTTTCGTGTTGGCTACGGATGATTTCCAGAATCAGATCGTTCGGTAAATGCAGGTTTGGATTCTGAGCGCGGATTTCGTCCAGACATTTCAACAATAAAAGTTCGCCAATGTCATGGAATAAACCGGCGAAAAAGGCTTCTTCCTCGATCGCAGCAAATCCCAAATGTCTAGCCAGCCAGGCGCTACCTAAGGCTACTGCGGCGCTGTGCTGCCATAATTTGGTCATTGCGGCGGAGAAGCCTGGATCTTTGGAGGAGAACTGGCCTTTTTGTATCATCAGCGTGGCGATTTGCACGACTCGGGATAGTCCTAGCCTGACAATGGCTTCCTTGACGGTGCTGATTTTATTTAAGCCGCCGTAAAACGACGAATTGGCGACGCGCAATACTTGGCCGGCCAAACTGGTATCCATTGCAATTTGTTTGGCGATTTCGTCCAAGGTCTTGTTTTCGTTTTTTAACGCCGCGCGCAGTTCGGCGATGGCGCGCGGAAACACCGGCAATGCGGAAGCGCCGGAAGCAATGGAAGCGTCGATCAGTTCGGTTAGCGATTTTTCGTTCATTGGGTTTTGGTGATTAGCGGGTGCCGAGTAAACGGCGTAATTCGTGTAATGGGCGCGGTTTACCGAAGCGGGGCAGATTTTGCAGCACTTCTTGCAATGTGGTTACCCCGGCGGCGGCTTTGACGAGTCCGTCTTCGATCAAGGTGACTAGCCCGGCGGTTTCCAGACTAATCCGGCGGATTTCGTAGGACGTTTGCCGGCGCAGAATCGCGTCTTTGACCATTTCGTTCAGCGTCAACAGTTCGAATACGCAAACCCGGCCGGAATAGCCGGTGTAGCGGCAGTGTTCGCAACCCTTCCCTTGCATGAATTTAGCCCCGCTCATGTCGCTTAAGCTGAGGCCTAGGCGGTGCAACAAGGTCTGATCGGGGGCGACGGTTTCGCCGCAGTGGCGACAAACCCGGCGCACCAAACGTTGGCAGACGATAGAGACAATGGTGGAGGAGATCAAGAACGCTTCGATTTCCATGTTGAGCAGCCGAAGCAAGCCGCCTATGCTGTCCTCTGTGTGAAAAGTGGTCAACACCTTGTGACCGGTTAGTGCCGCTTGAATCGCGGTGTCGGCCGAAAATCGATCGCGGATCTCGCCCAACACGATGATGTCGGGGTCTTGTCTGACGATATGTCGCAAGGTTTCTTCGTAAGTTAAATTGATTTTCGGATTGATCGAACATTGCGCCACGCCGTCGACTACATATTCCACTGGATCTTCCGCGGTTACTATGCTGACTTCCGAGGTATTCAGGTAGTCCAAGGCGCTGTACAGTGTGGTAGTTTTGCCTGAGCCGGTCGGGCCGGTAATGATGATGACGCCGGTGGGTACGTCCAGAGAATCTTGGATAAACCGTTCCAGCATCAAGGGGGCCATGCCGATTTCGCGAATGTCCAGTAATTCGGTTTTACGGTTAAGTAAGCGCAATACCGCTTTTTCGCCGTTGATCGTGCTAAAAAACGACGCCCGCATGTCCACCGTTTGATTGGTGGCCGTTTGTTCGTAGAGTATCCGACCGTCCTGATGTCGCCGTTTTTCGGCAATATCGGCGCCTGCCAAAATTTTCAGCCGACTCATCAGGGGTTGAGCCAATTCGGACGGAAAGTCGCGATGGTGCATCATTAACCCGTCGACCCGGAATCGGATGCGTAACTTGAGTTCCAGCGGTTCGATGTGAATGTCGCTGGCGCCTTGCCTTAGTGCATCGTCGAAGATTTGGTTGACGATGGTGATGGCCGATTGCTCCGACAACGCGTGCTTTTCCTGATTGAGGTTGCGTTCGTATTGCAGCAAAAACCGGCGAATTTGCGATTGTTTGGCTACAGCAGGGATCACGTCGGTGGCAAACAGAATTTCGGCCGTTCGGATAGCCTCCCTGTCCATCGGATCGGCGAAGGCCACCATGACGCCCTCCTTGGATTTTTCGATCGGCACAAAGCAGTGTTTGATGGCCGATTTGAGCATCGGTTTGGACAGCAGTGCCGGGTCTACTCTGGATACACTGAGATCGATCGAGGGTATGCCTTGCAGGACAGCCAATATTTCCAGCATTTTGGTTTCGGAAATCAGGTTTCTTTCGACCAGAATTTCGCCCAGGCGTTTTCGATTCGCTTCCTGTTGTTGCGCTGCCAGTGCCAGTTGTAGGTCTGCGCGGTCAATA
This sequence comes from Methylomonas sp. HYX-M1, assembly GCF_040741385.1. Taxonomy (NCBI): domain Bacteria; kingdom Pseudomonadati; phylum Pseudomonadota; class Gammaproteobacteria; order Methylococcales; family Methylococcaceae; genus Methylomonas; species Methylomonas sp. HYX-M1. The sequence continues at coordinate 2,697,393 of NZ_CP160405.1, read as the reverse complement.
AAGCCGAATTCGATCAAAAAAGTGCCTAATTTGACCTTGATCCGGTGATTTTGAAAAACATGGATTAACTGGCTATGGCTGGTGTAACCCAGTTCGCATAGCACCGCCAAAATCACTTTGGGGGATTCGAGTTTGCTTTGTACCCGTCGTGCATATTTCAGTTTGTCGGCATCGATGATGCCTTTTGTCAGTAGTAAGTCGAGAAACGTATCGATGAATGGTGTTTTATCGGTCGGGAGGCCGGACTTTTCCGTTGTCATAGTAGAGCTACGCTAGGCAGCGAGTGAATAGTGTGTTGGGTGATCAATTGCGGATCCGACGAGGTGCTAATTCTAGTTTGAAAAGCCGCCGGCGCAAGCAGGTTTCGAGAATGTAGGCCTTGCGATACCGGCAGTTGGTCTTTTCCTTAGCGCGTGGTTTGTGGTTGGATGCCGCCGAGGTTAGGCGATTCCTGCGTTTCAGGCTGCACAGCGCGTAGGCCGGACAACCGGTTTGGTTGCCAATGAACGATTGCCCATTCCAATTGATCGGCGAGCGTGGCTTCGTTTAAGCCGGACGGTGGATCTTGCCGCAATAATTGCAGCAGCAAAAATAGCGTTTGCCGGGGATTGCGCTCGTCTACCGGCGTCGCCAAGGTTTGTTTGCTGAGCTTTTGCCCTTGGGCGTCGACGATGACCGGTAAGTGGCGGTAATGCGGTTGCGGATAGCCGAGTAGAGTTTGCAGATAACGTTGTTTGATGGTGGATTCCAACAAATCGGCACCGCGCACCACGTGGCTTATCCCTTGCAGGTAGTCGTCGACGACCACCGCGCATTGGTAGGCGACGATGTCGTCCTTGCGGCGAACCACAAAGTCGCCGTGCTCCAAGCCGACGTTTTGCTCGAAATGACCTTGTATGGCGTCTTCGAAGGCGATGAGTCGGTCTCGTGTTTTCAGGCGCCAGGTTGTGCCGGGTTCCAGCGGTAGCCCCAAGTCTCGGCAATAACCGGGATAGACGGCGTGTTCGGCCAGATCCTTGCGGCTGCAGCGGCAAGCGTAGAGTAAGTCGTGCCGGGCCAAGCCGGTTAATTCCCGCTGGTAAGCGTCCACGTGCCGGCTCTGGTAGTAGACCTCGCCGTCCCACTGCAAGCCGAAACGCTGCAAACAACGCAGTATGTCGTCGGCGGCGCCGGAGATGTTACGGGGCGTATCGAGGTCGTCGATGCGCAGCAACCACTGGCCGCCGTGATGGCGAGCGTCCAGAAAGCCGGCGAGAGCGGTGTACAGCGAGCCTAGATGGAGTGGGCCGGTAGGAGAAGGGGCGAACCGGCCGATGTAGGGATTAGTGGGGTGCGGCAGGTTTAACCCATTTGCTTTTCGCGAATTTCATCCAAGGTTTTGCAATCGATGCACAAAGTGGCGGTCGGACGGGCTTCCAGGCGGCGGATGCCGATTTCGACTCCGCAGGTTTCGCAGTAGCCGTAGTCGCCGGATTCGATGTTTTTCAGCGATTCTTCGATTTTCTTGATCAGTTTGCGCTCGCGGTCGCGGGTGCGCAATTCCAAGCTGAATTCGGATTCTTGGGTGGCCCTGTCGTTAGGGTCCGGAAAGTTGGCGGCATCGTCTTGCATGTGGTGCACCGTGCGGTCGACTTCTTCCATCAATTCGGCTTTCCATTTGTTCAGGATGTTGGCGAAGTGCTGCAATTGCGCTTCGTTCATGTATTCTTCGCCTTCCTTTTCTTCGTATGGCTTGATGCTGAAATCCGACGGGGAACTATTCATCCATTGACTCCTGAAATGTCTTTAAAAAAATCGGGGCTTTTTATCAGAATGCAGGGGCGCAAGCAAGAAGTTTGTTATCATTCCGCGGCTGATTTACTTGGACCAAGGCCATGAATTTACCGCTTGCCGATAGAATGCAAGGAATCTCTTCATTTTACGTAATGGAGTTGTTGCAGCGCGCCAAGCAATTGGAGGCCGAAGGACGAGATGTCGTGCATATGGAAATCGGCGAACCGGATTTTCCGACCCCGCCGGCGGTGCTGGAAGCAGGTTGCCGAATGTTGGCCGACGGTCAAGTCAAATATACTCCGGCGGCCGGACTGCCGGCATTGCGGGCGGCAATCGCCGAGTTTTACCGCTCACGCTACGGCGTCGAGTTGGATCCGGCGCGGGTCTTCGTTACGCCGGGGGCGTCCGGTGCGTTGTTGTTGGCCTTGGGAATTAGTTTGAATCCCGGCCAGGAACTGATCATGGCCGACCCGTGCTACCCTTGCAACGCCAATTTCTTACGTTTATTGGGCGCGACCGCTTGTCATGTTCCGGTCGACGCCGCTAGCGGATACCATTTATATGAAGCGGCGATACGCGAACATTGGCGGCCGCAAACGCTAGGGGTGTTGGTGGCTTCGCCGTCCAACCCGACGGGTACCGTCATGAGCGGGCAAGCGTTGCAATCCGTGCTGGATACCACGCTGGCATTGGGCGGGGCGTTTTATTCGGACGAGATTTATCATGGCTTGGTATACGGCGAGAACGCGGTCACTGCCTTGCAGTTCAGCGATGAAGCGTTCGTGATCAACAGTTTTTCCAAATATTTCGGCATGACCGGCTGGCGGGTGGGCTGGCTGGTGGTGCCGGAAAGATTTATCCAAGCGGCCGACCGCTTGGCGCAGAACATCTTTATCTCCGCGCCTAGCCATTCGCAATATGCGGCTTTAGCCTCGTTTGGGCCGGACAATTTGGCGCAATTGGAACGTAGGCGTAGCGAATTTGAGGCGCGGCGCGACTTTTTACATGCAAAACTGACGCAACTGGGTTTCGGCATGGCGGTTAAACCGCAAGGTGCTTTCTACATTTACGCCGACTGCAGCCGTTTTACCGACGACAGTTTCCGCTTCGCCCGCGAGTTATTGGAACAGGAAGGTGTGGCGGTAACGCCCGGGAAGGATTTCGGTCGCTATGCCGCTGAGCGCTATATCCGGTTTGCATACACGGCATCTATCGATAGAATGTCCGTTGCGATTAACCGACTGGAACGATTCCTATGCCGATAACCCAATACAGTGCCCAACAAGTCCAACAACGCTTACAACAAGGCGACGAGCTGATCTTGCTCGACGTGCGCGAACCGAACGAATTCGCCTTTGCCCGTATCGACGGTAGCATGTTGATACCGCTGAGATCCCTGCCGGAGCGCTTGCAGGAATTGGATCCCGCCAAGGACATCGTGGTGATCTGTCATCACGGCATGCGCAGCCAGCAGGCTTGCCAGTTTTTGCAACAAAACGGTTTCGATCGTTTATACAATCTGAAAGGCGGCATCGACGCCTGGTCGATGGCTTGCGATTCTACAATCCCCCGGTATTAAAACAATAACAACAATATGTTTTTAAAAGCCTATTACGACAAGCAAGACACTAGCATCCGCATCTCGGCGCAACAGGCCAGTAATTTTGCCAAGGAAGTCGCGCACGACTTCAACCCCTTGCACGATGTCGACGCCAAGCGCTTCTGCGTGCCGGGCGATTTGCTGTTTTCACTGGTGTTGGAAAAATACGGCCTCAGTGAAAACATGCATTTCGTTTTTTCCGGCATGGTCGGCGACGGAGTATTGCTGGATTTTCCCGATACCAACGCCGAACAATTCGACGTTACCGACAAGCAAGGCAAGACCTATTTACAAATTCACCGTTCCGGCAAAATCAACCGGGATCAGGCGATGTTGGAAGCCTTGATCCGCGATTACGTGGCTTTTTCCGGACAAAATTTTCCCTATGTGTTGGTGCCGTTGCTGGCCAAGGAAAAGGTCATGTTCAACATCGACCGGCCCTTGGTGATCTACGAAAGCATGACCCTGAACATGCGCCGGATCGACATGCAAAACCCGAGTCTGGAAACCCTGGAGCCGGAAATGGAAGTCAACGGCAAACGGGCAACCGCTTATTTGCACTTTCAAATCGTTGCCCAAGGCGAAGTGGTCGGTACCGGCTTCAAAAAGCTGGCGGTCAGCGGTTTGCGCGAATACGAGGCGGAACCGCTGCAGGCTTTCGTCGACAATTATCTGGCGCGGAAAAACGGTTTTCTTGCCAATATGGATTCGGAACTGGCGGCGGGTTAATCGGCCCGCCGTCTGCGGAAAATTAATCCGGGTAGGCCAGGGCGCTTAAAAACGGCTGCAGCTCCGGCAGGATGGACTCGTATTCGCGGCTAAATTGCCGCCAGCGGCCTAGCGAAGAGGAATATAAAGGTTGGGCGACTTGACTGAAACTGGGGCTGGCCACGGCCTTGCCGGCAACCGGTTTGTAAAACTCGCTGACTTTGGCGTTCCATTCCAGACCGATGAACTCAAACATGCCGCGGAAGGTGGCTTCAAAATCCGTTACCACGTCTTCGTAGCGCAATTCCCGGAAGTTCATGGTGAGCTGCGGCTTCAGATACAACCAATTGCCGGTGACTTGCGCATAAAAACGGGCTATATCCTGCCAGTTCAATAAGTGCACCGTTGACGGCGTAGGGATCATGGTCTGCATGAAACAGCTCAAACAGACGTCGCGCGGATCGCGCAACAAATAAATCAATTTGGCCTCCGGAAACAGGCAATTGATCAGGCCGACGTCGATGCTGTTCATCGTGGTCTTGTCTACCAGTAGTTTACGGTCCGCCTCGGTGCCGAACATCGCCCGTGCGCGTTGCCAGTAGCTCTTGCGCAGGCGCTTGGCGGCATCGAGATCCAGCCGTTTCAAGCGTTCGACTACGCCCGGACTATCCGGATACAGGCGGTTTAATTCTTTTACTACCGACTGCAGCAAGTCGGTTTCGTCGGCGACCACCACGTCCGGGTGGGCATCCAATACTTCTTGAGTCAGCGTGGTGCCACTGCGCATAAAGCCCACAACAAATACCGGTGCGGGCAACGAGTCGGCAAAATCGGCTTCCGACCAGCGGCTTAACAGTTTGCTATCTAAACCGGCACGGTATTCCGCCAGCAAACGGGGCACGAAATGCCGGTCTACCCGCTTGACTTCCGGCAAAACGGGGGCGATTTCGCCGGCAGCGTAAAGATGCGGGAAAACGTGTTGATAAAGGCCACGCTTGTCCAACACGCGTGCGGCTTCCTTATGCGCGCGAAATTTTTCCTCCGGTTTCAGCAACGGATTCTGCAACACTTTTTGTAAGCGTGCGTTGGCGCTGTCGTATTGCTTGTCTTCGATTTCCACGGTGGCCAACAAGATGGCCAACATCGGATTGTCCGGCACCAGGCGCAGTGCTTGTTTAGCGGCCGCTACCGCCGGTTTGCGCTGATTTAACCGCGAATGCGACAAGGCCAGCAGCTGAAAACCGCGTACTTGCTGCGGGTTGATTTGCACGGCTTGCTTGCACAGTTCGGCGGCACCGGCGTAATCGTTCCAATGTTGCAGTTGGTCGGCCAAGTCCAACAGCAAACCCACCTCGCGCGATTTGCGCGCTTTTTTGCCCAGCAGCTGCCCGGATTGGCGTAAATAACCCAAGCCTTGTTCTTTTTCGCCTTGCCAGCATAAGGCTTGGCCGAGGCAAGCCAGGGTTTGCGGATCTTTAGGATTTTGTTTGGCGGCTTGGCTAAACCAATTCACCGCTTCGGGCAGATTCTTGTTTTGGATGGCGGTGTGGCCGAGGCGCAAATAGTCGCTCATGCTTTAGGATAAGTTTACGGTCAAACATATTAATGGACGGGCAGACCGAATGCAGATTGCCCGGTTTTCGTCTAGGCGCGGCATTTAAGCCTTTTGTCAACCGACGATCATGATAGGCTGCTATGGCATTAGCGTTCCGGCACACATCGAGCCGATGCGACTCGCACTTGCAGAAAATCGCTGCAAGGCGAACCGCGTTCAGATCGTGAGGGTTGCTTAAGCCTGGCGGCGTCTTAAGCCGATCAAGCCGGCCAGCGCGGAGCCGAACAACCATACTGCGCCCGGTACCGGCACTTGCGATACGGTCAGGGCGTAGCCGTCGTTGGTGTCGCCCCACTCACCGTTGCGGTAGCCGCCGATGAAGATGGTGTAGGTATGGCCGGCCAGGGCGTTGAATGTGATGGTATTCAGGTTGCTGGGGTTAGCACCGCCGACGCTGTAAGCCACGATGTCGGCAACATCCAACCCTGTTCCCGCAAAGATCGCATTAGGGTAGGGTGACGAACTGGCGGTAATGCCGCCGGCGTTGTTGCCGCTATTCCAGCCGCCGTGATGGTTGTAGTTGGTCACCGAATCCACCCCGTCGAAAATGGTGAAACCGAAAGCGGTTCCTGCTTGCTGAATGCCGACCGCGCTCAGTGTGACCAAGCCGGTGGTATCGGATTTGAACAAGCCCATGTCCAGATCGTGGCGCCAGCCGGACGCGCCGCTCTCGGCCGCATCGCTCCAGGCGCCTTTGGCCACGTCGATGTCGGCGTACACGCCGTAACGGGCGTAAGAATCGGCAGCGGAAATCTCGCCGCTACCGCCGTTGCCGCCGCTGATTTCGACCGCCCAGTTCAAATGCGCGCCGGTATAACCGAAGGCGACGTTGTTGGCGCCGGAAGTACCGGCCCATTTTGACGCACCGGTACCGTCGCCGACCGCTGCGCCGGTACCGGCGTTGGTCCAGCCGTCGGTGCCGCCGCCGTAGTTAAACGGGTCGCTGTTGTTGCCGCTGTTGTCTGCGCCGTAGCTGCTGGACAAATTGTACATGGTAGTCACGTTAGCCGAAGCGCCGGAGGTGCTGAGCGCTAAGCCGGCAACGGCGTAAGCTATGGCTTTCGCCAGTTTGGTTGGTTCGATCATCGAAAATTCTCGCTAAATGTTTGGATTAACCCGACCAGCCGATACGCCCCCGCCGCATCGGATCTGATCATTGACCTATTGCCGCGTCAAACGCCGTACGGAGGCCACACCGCTAGCTATTGCAAGCGCAGCCCGGCGTACGCCCTAATTGAATTGATGCGGATTCAGGTTCGGAGAAGCTGGAAAGATATTCCGCTGCGCCGACGTCCGTTAAAAGCAAAATCGGCGCCACAAGTCGGAAGCCGCGCCTAATGGTTGATCGCTTGGTGTGTGAAATCGGCTTAACTGCAAACTATGTTATTTCGCCTATTTCAATAAGTGATTTCACCGGTTGACTGCTTTCTGGACGCAGGGATCGAACGATGAATCTTGCGTTAAAAACGGCTGGTTAAGGCTGATCTAAGAAATGTTCGACGTAAAAGTTACGTATAAGTAGGCGTTAATAAACAACTTTCTTCAAACGGTCGGCGGCTCATTTAATCCGTTAATCTGATTTTCAGATAACAGGCATGGTTAATGCAATTTCCAGTGCGGACCAGGGACGGGCAAATAGACCCGAATTTTAACGCGCGGCGGCGCTGGAATTGTCCGCCGTGTTTTTTCAACGTTATGGAGATTTCAATGAAAAAATTACTATTAGCGGCCGCCGTGCTGGGCGCGTCGGCATCCGGAGCGCAAGCGGCGACTTTGACTTATGAAGGTACCCACCAAGCTCCGAATGCTGTCGAATATTACTGGTTTCATGCTGACGGCGGCGACGTAACCATTGTTATGGATACGTTGTCCGACGGTTTCGACGCTACCCTGACCATTTGGCAAAAGGTTGATGGTTCATACGTTGCCGGGCAACCGGATGATTCGGATTGGGCTTTCGTCAATTACAGCGTTGGCGCGGACACCCATGCGTATTTTGATGAGAGCACGCAAACCTTTAAAAATTTGGACATAGGTTATAACGTTTTCGGTGTAGCCCTGAAAGACGGCTGGCTAGGCTCGGCGTCCCTGTTTCCGACGGGAAGCTCCGATCCTGGCGCGGTTTTTAGCGGTTTGTCCGGAGACTATTTGATTACCGTAAACGGTACGCTGAACGATCCGATCGCATTTTTGCCGGGAGAGCTAATGTCTGCCGGTTGGTTGGGTTACGAAGATTATGCGCCTTACAACACGTATCCGCATGATTATAAATTCACCATCGACGGCAATGTGTCCGAAGTTTCTCAAGTACCGCTTCCAGCGGCTGTCTGGTTGTTCGGTACCGCTTTAGCCGGCTTGGGTACCTTGTCTCGTAAGAGAACCTTGGCGGCTTAATCAGCCTGATGTTCCCCCGTTATAGAAGCGGTTGTACCGTGCGTGGATTTTCCCTAGTCGTCCTATCGCTGTGGTCTATGGCGGTCGGCGCTGTCGACGTTCCGAACGGCAGCGTCGAGTTTCGCCAACAAGACGGTCAATACTTTTTTCGGGCAAGCAACGCCGATCTCAAGTCGGCTTTGGAAAGCATCGAGTCGCAAACAGACTTGCGGATTCATTATTCCGTTTTGCCGGTTGCCATCATCTCAGCGACCTGCGTGGCTGATTCCATTCAACAACTATTGCATTGCTTGCTGGACGGCAAGGTCGACATGGCGGTTCGCGAAACTCAGGGACGGAATTCAACGAGCGCACTGGAGGTATGGCTATTGGGCAGCGCCATAACCGGGGTCGATACGAGCTGCACTTCTGGTGAACCTCATCATCCGGCGTCGGGCCCGAGTGCGTCGGCGTACTCCAAAGAAGGCGACGAACCTAGCGACGAGCAAAAATTAGAATTTAGAAAACAGATGGCTGTATCCGGCACGCCGGACCAACGCACTCAAGCGTTTTCCTATCTGGCTTCCAATGCCGATTCGGAGGATCGGGACGTCAGACAAATATTCGAGGCGGCGATTGCGGAGGATAACGTCGAAGTCAAAAGCCAAGCTTTGGCCGCCTTAATACGTTGGGAAGGCGAGCAACAAGCGTCTGCCCAATTGCAACAGGCGCTGCACGATCCGGAGGTGTCGGTTCGTTTGATGGCGCTGCAACATATCGACGAAAGTACTGCGTTGATACGGCAAATGCTGCGAGACGAAGACGAAACAGTCAGACAGTTTGCGGCAATGAAATTACAAAATCGTTAATCGATGTTTTAAATTAAATTTGGGTAAACAATATGAGAGAAAAAATTGTCAACAGGTTAATTCAATCAGCTGCCATTCTATGTTCCTTGGTTTTCGTGAATACGGCTCAGGCACATATTTACTCGGGTATTATCGTTAATAAAACCACACAGGTATTGAAATTAACTTGTCCGACCGGTACAACCTACGTTAAGGCTCAAGTAGCTGATTTAGCGATCAACACCGGCATGATGGGCTTGACTGTTTTCAAAGACGGTAATGCCCAACACATAACCGATACCGTTCAAACCGATGCTGTTTATAGTGCATTTGCCACTTTATCCGCCGGCTCCGGTAATTATTACTTAATAGCCACTCAAACCGCAGCGGCAACGGGTTCGTATAGGATTCAATACCATTGCTACAATGCCAGCAATACTGAAACCACTACGACTAACGCCACGCTGACTCAGCCGTAAATATTTTAAGGCGCGGCTATTTTTCGATTACTGGGAGAGTACATAAGTACTATGTATTCTCTCGTTATTATTAAAATTAATTAGCAACTTTAAAATGGGATATTTTCGAATGGCCGTAACGAACCTGAAGGCGCAAATTGTCACGTGAAATATTTATTTTTTTTAACTTATTTCCTATCTGTAGGGTTCGCCTATGCAGGTAAGCAATCGGCTCCGGATTGTACGTTGGGCATGGATGACGTATCCGTGAGCAAGAAACTAAATAGTTACCGCGGTCAAGTGCTATACGTCGATTTCTGGGCTTCATGGTGCCCGCCGTGCGGCAAGTCGTTTCCGTTCATGAGCCGCTTGCAGCAGCAATACCGGAGCCAAGGGTTGCAGGTCATCGCGGTCAATTTGGACGAGCAGCGCGAGGACGCCGAGCGGTTTCTGGCGGAAAACCCGCATGCATTTCAAATCGCCTACGACACTGCCGCGCGTGATTGCGCGCAAGCGTTTGACGTGAAAGCCATGCCGTCTTCGTATCTGATCGACCGGGCCGGCACAATCCACCGGGTGGAACTAGGGTTTAAAGCCGAAGAAACCCAAGCTTTGCAACTAGAGCTAGAGAAGCTGCTGAGCGAGCCAATCGCGGAAACCGGAGGAGTTGCGACGGAAAAAAACCGGTAAGGATTTGCGCAGCAATCGCTTCGTTATATCGATTCATATGAATGTTCTCCCCCATCCTTCGACAGGTTTAGGGCAAACGGGGAAATCAAACCACCAAGCGCCCAGTCGCTGGTACTTTGACATGACTGAGGCCCCCCAAGGGGAGCGAACGGCCTGGGCGAGTAACGATGATACTGGGAAGTTTTGCCGCCGAAATCTCTGTGCGGACCGGCCTAACAGTGGGAGGCGAACCCCCAGATCATACGGTTCGCACGGACAGGACAGTGATACACCGAGATTACACATGATTTTTAGACTATTGATCATCGTTTTATGTACGTTGGGCGCAGGTTGCGCGGATATACAGCCTTGGGAGCGCGGCAATTTAGCCAAAGAACAAATGGCGTTCGAACCTTCGCCGGCCCAAGCCGCTTTCCGTAACCACGGCTACAGCGCGCGGGAAGCTGCTTACACTAGCGGCAGCAGCGCGACCGGAGGCGGTTGTGGCTGTTATTAAAAAAGCGGACAAAATCAACGAAGCCGGCGCGCTACAAGCGTTAACCGCCGCGGCCTTACTGTTGCCGGGCTTGTTGCCGGCACCGGTGCACGCGGTCGAAGACGCTGAATTTACCGTTCAATACGGCCGTTATCAGGAGGGCGATAGGCAGGTTTATTCGGTGGAAGCCGAAACCAATAATCTAGCCCCGCGTAAAGTGTTCGTGCCGCAGCATTTTCGGCCGATAGAAGCGGATAGTTTGTCCGGCAGCATCAAATCGGCGTTGACCGATAGAATCCGATTTAACGCCAATTTCAGCCAGGATACTTGGGCCGGGGCAACGCCGGTAGCTACAGCGCCGGCAATCTTCGGTTTTAATAATGTTAATGGTGGCGGGCCGGACTCTAACCACAATTTTGAAAACGGGGTAGTCAGTGGCGCATCTCCCTATTTAGCCAATACCAACACATTATTATTGTTCAATAAACAGCTCGACCCCCTAGGTTACGCCTTCGATCTGAATACCTTTATCGGAAAATCCTATATCGATCGGCAACTCACGCATACCATGGCTCAGGCTTCGCCGGAAACCCGCCGCCAAGGGGATTTTTCCTTAGGTTACGATTTCGACGACGCGTCTATCAATGTCGGTGGCGGGATTTCTTATGAGCCCGATTACGAATCGCGCTTTTTTAATCTCGGCGGACGCTTCGACTTCAATCGCAAGCTGACCAGTTTGGGTTACGGTGTGAGTTACACCAACAGCACGACCAACGCTTTGGTCGATCATCATGCGAATGGCTATATTTCCGTCGCTCCGGAAGGCGCTGATTCTTACGACATGGATATCAAGACGGTTCAACAGTACGGAACTCGCTTGATTACCGGCCGGCGCCAGGATTGGGGCTTCAATTTAAATCTGACACAGGTGTTGACTAAAAATGCTTGGGTGGAGTTGAGCGGCAACTACACTCACGCTACCGGCTACATGAGTAATCCATATAAAGCGGTGATGGCGTTTACCCAGGATGCTGGTCAACAATCGGTTGTTGATTCGTTATTCGGTGCCGATTCCGGACTCTATGCTTACGCGGTTACCTCGTATTTCGAACGACGACCGCAAGAACGTAACCAATTCAACTGGAATGCCCGCTTCGTGCAATACGTGGAGCCCTTGGACGCGTCCTTGCACGTGGGATACCGGTTTTTTCACGACAATTGGGGGATTCAAGCCCATACCTTCGACGCCGATTGGGTGCAGTCGCTGGGCAGCGGTTGGAGTGTCACCCCCAGAATCCGCTATTACTCGCAAGAGCAGGCCGATTTTTATACGCCTTATCTGGTGTTGGCTAACGGCAAATTGCCGGGGTATTTTTCCAGCGACCACCGCTTGTCGGGATTCGGCGCCTTGGGCGGTGGTGTTAGCGTTAAAAAAGAATTCGTTAAAGGCATCAGTCTGGAAGCCGGTTTCGATTATTACAGTCACCAAGGTTCGCTGAAATTGGGCGGCGGCGGGGAAGGTGCGTACGCGGATTTCGATTATTATACGGTCAACGGCGTGTTGAACGTCAACATGGCTGCCGCCGGCCGCGGCTTGTTCGGCGCCGGCGGTCATGCGCAACACGCGATGCACGGTGCGCCGCTGCCGTCCGGGGTGATGTTCGGCCATACCTTGGCTAAAGACCAGTTCATGGTCGGCTATCGCTATCAGTACAGCCGCGAAGCCGGCGATTTGTTGCGGGAAACCCGCCCGGTCGGCGATGCCGAGGTGGTGGCCCAGGGCTGCGGTAACAATCCCTGTTACGTGGCGCCGGCCGAAATGAGCATGCACATGCACATGCTGGATTTGATGTACGCACCAACCGATTGGCTGACCTTGATGCTGATGCCCCAATTTATGGACATGCACATGAATATGCGCGATTTGGCCGGGGCGCCGAGTGCGGGTGGGCTGGATAACTATCTTGGGATAGCCGTAAGTCACGCCAAACACGAACACATCACCGGCGAAATCGGCGACACCGGCATTTACGCTTTGTTCAAGCTATTCGAAAATCAAGGCCAGCACGTGCACGCCACCGCCGGCTTTACCGCGCCTACCGGTAAATCGGATACCCAATTACGCGGCGCGCACGGTTTCGATATCGGCTACATCCATTACGGCATGCAAATCGGCAGCGGCACCTGGGATTTCAAACCCAGCCTGACCTATACCGGCCAGTGGGAACGCTTGTCGTGGGGGGCGCAATTCAGTGCCACCGTGCGTACCGGTCAAAACAACTCCGGCTACACTTTGGGCGATCAGTTGCAAGGCACGGCCTGGGGTGGCTACCGGATGATGGATTGGCTGCACGCCACGCTGCGCGGCATTTATACCGACATAGGCAGCATACGCGGCGGTTATCCCAAGGGTTCGCACGTGCCGATTGGACCCATGGATTATTCCGGCAGCTACGGCGGTCGTTATTGGGACGTCGGTTTCGGCCTCAACGCGTCGGTACCCGGCGGCGACTTCGTCGGCAATACTTTCAGCGTGGAATGGCGGCAGCCGGTCATGGACGACGTTAACGGTTATCAGCTGGAGCGCGACGGTGCGCTGTCCGCCAACTGGAGTTACATGTTCTAAGCCGCGGCGTTCACTGTAGGTTCATCGTCGTTCCGGCAGGGATTCGCTTACGCGCTCTACGGGTGCCGGAATCCAGACTGCAAGCAAAGCGTTGAGTCTGAACAATCGATACCTGGTGGATGCGGGTGTCCTGCGACATGGCCAATGAGTGCGGCTCCTGAGCGTCGTAAAATTTGTTCGCAACCATCGCTTAAGAGTATGCCTGCCAAGGCTTAGTCGCTTCAACCGATGACAAACGATTATTTTCAACGCGGCATCGCCGCGGTCAACGCCGGCGACCTCGAGCACGGGGTGCGCTGTTTCGAACTGGCCGTTAAACAGCAAGCGGGCGAGGCCAAACCCTTGGCTTATCTTGGGCAAACTCTGTTTTGGCTGGACAGGCAGCAACAAGGGCTAGCCTGTTTGCGTCAAGCCGGTCAATGTTTGCTGAAACGGGCGAAGAAAACCAAAAATTTTGCCGAAATTAACGCCTTAGCCGCTCAGCTGCAGGATTGTCACGACTACGAGGGCTCCATTCATCTGCTGCAGCAAGCGGCAGCACTACGAAAACCCGATGCGTTGAGTTTGCAATTGTTGGCGCGAGCCTACGAACGCACCAATCGCATCCCAGTCGCCTTATCCGCCGCGCGTTTGGCCTTGAGTTTGGCGCCAAACCAACCGGCTTTGCCTCTGCTGCTGGCCGGTTTGGAAGCGAAACACGGCGACTTGTCGGCGGCGCGGCAGCGTTTGCATCGGCTATTGGCAGACGAGCAAGCCTTGCCCGGCGAAATTGTCTACCGGGCGCATAAGGAATTAGCCTTGGTATTGGATAAGCAGGGTGAATATGCCGCCGCTTTCGACCAGTTGCAGACCGCCGCCGCCATCGGCCGGCAATTGCCCGAGTGGCAAGCCTTCGACAAACGGCAAATTCCCCAGATGCTGGCCGATTATCGAGACCGTCTGCAACGAGGGGCGTCGCCGGCTAACCCAGTGGAGGAGATCGCGCCGGACGAACCGGCGCCAGTGTTTATCGTCGGCTTTTTACGTTCCGGCACGACCTTGGTGCAAGAAGTAGTGGCGGCGCACAGCGGCGTATTCGTGGCCGACGAAACCGAACTGGCGGCCGCTTTACGCCTGGAACTGAACCGCATGGCCGGCCCGCAAGGTACGGTGTTCGATCAACTGGAACGGGTAGGCGCCGACGGCATCCGCCGATTGCGCCGTTGCTATTGGCACAAGGCCGAGCAACGTTATGGCGCTGTCGCCAAGCAAAAGCTGTTCGTCGATAAAACCACGCTGAATACGCTGGAACTGGGTTTGCTCGACGCGGTGTTTCCCGACGCCAAGTTGATATTCGTGCAGCGCGATCCGCGCGACGTCTGTTTGAGCTGTTTCATGCAGACCTTGCAGGCCAGCGCGGTCAGCGTGCATCTGCTGGATTGGCGGGACACGCAACGTTTGTATCTGGAAGTGATGCGCTGGTGGCTGTTCGTCAAACCGCGTTTGCGAATGGCTTGTTGCGAACTGCGCTACGAAGCGGCGGTTACGGAGTTTGCCGTCACCTTTCAGGCCTTGTTTGCTTTTCTTGGCTTGATTTGGCAACAGGACGTGACCGAGTTTCACCGTCAGACCGCTAAACGGGTGATTGCCAGTCCCAGTTATCATCAAGTATCCCAGCCTTTGTATCGTTCCGCGCTCGGCCGCTGGCACCGCTACCCCGAAGCTTTCGCCGCTTGCGATGAGGATTTTTCGACCTTAATTGCCGAGCTTGGTTACCGGTAGCCTGCCGGCTAAATTTAAATGTTTGTTCTGAACCGTTCGAAACAACATGACTGTGAAAGTTATACAAGGGGCGACGCCCTCGCTGCGAAAAGCGTTTCGGATCACGGCGGAGCGTAGTTCCCACCGGCAATGCTTTCAGTGCCCGGGGTGAGTTGTCATACTTTCATGCGCGTTAGGGTGGCGCTTGTCGCGTTTTAGCAAATGCAAAATGTCGACTTCGATAAAGCCGAACGCAATGATCCATAAGATTGCGTCGTAAGCGTCCAACCAGGCTTGCCGCCACAACCAAATGCCGCCCATGGCTAATAAGCCGGAAAAGACGGCGAGGGTTACTAGCCAATACAAGTTTGAGTGTTGTACAACCCAATGGGGTTTGCGTACCTCTAATTCCATTAAGGCTATTAGCGCAAACCATAATAAGGAATTGCTAACGTCCAGCCATTCGCTGTCATGCCAGTAACTGAAAAATACCCAGACGATGACGGCAATTAACGCATCGCGCAGGTATTTAGCCCGACTAAAAGTAATGCCGTTAGTCTCCAATTCGTACAGTACTAACAAAACCAGCCAGGTTACTGCATCCACTGTACTGGTTAAGCTGTCGAACACCGCGTAAAACACGGCGTTCAACGTCAGCAGGCCGACAATCAGCAATTTGACTTTCGGATACTGCAATTCGCTGGGGATAAAGGACATTGCACGGGGCACGAGCGTCGACAATTGTTGCGTGTACGGGCGTTATTTGACGAAACAGGCCTGTTCCGCCGCGGCCTCGGCCTCTTTCAGTCGTGTGCGCAAATCCTTGGATTGCTTAGGGTCTCTGAATGCGGAGCCGGCCTCGCCCGGGGTTTTTTGCATCTGCGAGAACGTTCTAGCGCCTTCAAACTCGGCAAACGTCAACTGCTCGGCGATTTTGTCGATTTTGCAGCCGCAGGCATATTGATTGATGTAACTCAATCCGCCGTGTTTAGCGACGCATTCCAACACGTAATCGACCCGGTCTCGGGTTGGGTAATCGTTTAGTCTTGGAGCCTCTTGTGCCGCTACGCTGTCTTCGGACGGCGGTGTGTCCGGCGAGCCGGCGCAGCCGCTTAGAACGATGGCAAGTATGACGGTCAGGTGTTTTCGGTTAATCATATCGGGCGAAGTAATGGAATGGTGTTAAACAACAATATTACTGTTGAGCGGCAAAATCGACGATGTGTTTTAATTCCGGGTTCATGGTTGCCGCAAAACGATTGAATGCGGGATTATCGGTATCTTCCGGCAATAAATGCGTTCTTATGACGGTTTTACCTGCAATTTGGTAGGTCACGACATTGCAGGGCATATAGCCGATTGCCTTGGGGGTAATTTCCAGTATTGTTTTGGCTAAGCTCAGGTTGCAAAATTGCACGGTATCGTATTCCGGGAAATTGTCGGCACCGCGTTCTCTGATCACTTTGCCGACCCGGCTGTGGCCGGTGATGCGAAAGTTATGTTCGGCAATGGCTACTTCCAATTCGGCCAAAACTTCGTCGTAAGGTTTTAAAGTTTCCAGTTCGTAGTAATCGACTCGCTCGCTGTATACATGTGCGAGTCCAGCCGTGTCGGTGCAACTGGCGAGTATTGGTAAGCCGACAATGATCGCGAGCATATTCCACATCTCATTTAGCTTACATCATGCAAGAGCAAAAGAAAATCAGTGCGGTGGTATTGGCCGGCGGGCAATCTAAAAGGATGCAGACCAACGACAAAGGACTGCAGTTGTTGCTAGGAAAGCCCTTGGTGTGTTTTTCGCTGAAAAGCGTGACGGAAATTACCGACGATATTTTCCTGAGTGCCAACCGCAATCAAGCGCAGTATCAGCAATTCGGTTTTCCGGTCGTTGCGGATGAAAATGATCGGTTCGACGGACCTCTCGCGGGCGTGTTAGCGGTGATGAAGCGCAGTGTACGGGAAGTGTTACTGGTGATCCCATGCGACCTGCCATTGTTGACCGCCGAGCATTTACGGCGCTTGCTGCACGGCGTGACGGCAGAAACCGAGATTGCGGTGGCGTACGACGGAAATCGGCTGCATCCTACGGTGATGGCGGTACGCATTTCGTTGGCCGCCGATTTGGACGCTTATCTGCACGGCGGGGCGCGTAAACTGCAAGACTGGATAGTCACGCATCGTTGGCGCAAGGTCGATTTTGCCGATTGTGCTGCATCGTTTAGGAATATCAACAGCTTGGAAGAGCTCGCGCAGCTGGAGATAGAGCTGTCCGAATCCGGCAAGGTGCCGGGTTAAGCGTTGAACATTTTTGATGACTATCCGGTTAAGCCTTCCTCTGTGTCCCGTTTTAACTGGGAGGCTTTTTCAATTCTATCCGGACTATGCGCGAGTTGCCGTTTGTTGGCGGCAGCAGGTTTTCGGTTTTCACTCGGCTGATCGAGGTTGAAATTCAGCGTGCCTTTTTCCCCGCTAGCTGCAAAATCCCGCAAAAGTGCTTGTGCAATCTCCGCAGCGGGTATTTGCATAGTCATGGCCATGACCTGGTAAACCCATTCGAATAAACGTTTTAGGCTGAAGCCGTGCGTTTGTTGGCTCGATTGGTATAGCGCATCGCTGAATGCCAAGAAGCGTTCAAAGGCATGATGGCCCAATATCAAGGGTAGGGTGTAGACGAACCTTCCGGAGTTGCCGAGCAAATCCCAATACTTGGCAAAGCGTTTGAGTCGTTGCATATCGTGGAAGGAAATCTCCCGGGTACTCAAGATTGAATACGGCGGATTCGGGTCGAACCGCATCTGAAATGCTTCGATATGCCGATTCAACGGGGCACCGCGCAAGCGTTTGAGTATCCCTACCTGGATTTCTTGGGGGGCGGCATCGATGAGCTGATCGAAACT
Source organism: Methylomonas sp. HYX-M1 (assembly GCF_040741385.1). Taxonomy (NCBI): domain Bacteria; kingdom Pseudomonadati; phylum Pseudomonadota; class Gammaproteobacteria; order Methylococcales; family Methylococcaceae; genus Methylomonas; species Methylomonas sp. HYX-M1. The sequence goes on along the minus strand of NZ_CP160405.1, from coordinate 2,679,590 downwards.
GAGGCCGAATTCGGCTAAGGACTCGCCGGGCAAACCTACGATTAAATCGGCGTGAATATAAACTCCCGTGTGACGACGCAACCAGCGCAGATTGCCTAGCGTTTGCTGGTTGTCTTGTTTACGGCTGATACGCTGCTGCACGTTGGGATCCAAGGTTTGCACGCCTACCTCGAACTGCAGGCAACCGGGGGGAAATTGTTGAATCGTACGTTTCAACGCTTCCGGGAGATTGTCCGGCACTACTTCGAAATGCAAGAATAATTCGGCTGGGTTTTTAGTTAAAAAAAACTCCAAGATGGCGATACTTGCGGCAATTTTTAGATTGAACGTGCGGTCGATAAATTTGAAATGGCGGGCGCCGCGCTGGTATAGCGAGTCCAGTTGCCCTAAAAATTCTTCCAAGGGAAACGCTTTGGCGGTCAGGTCTAAGGATGACAAGCAAAATTCGCATTTGTACGGGCAGCCGCGCGATGCTTCGACATAAATGATGCGATGGAGAATATCCGGATCGCTGTAGTAGGGGTATGGAGAAGGCAATTTAGCTAATACGGGCGGCTCTCCAATGAGGATTTTGCCGTTAGGTCTCGAATTCGCCTCTATATGTTCGCAGAGTTTAGGAAAGCTGATTTCGCCGGGACCGGTAATGATGTAGTCCGCCCAAGTCGCGCAATCGGGAAGGTCGGGCGGATAACTCACTTCCGGTCCGCCGAGTACGATAACTAGATTCGGGGCTACTTGTTTGAGTATCGCTATTACGGCTTGAGTTTCCGCCACATTCCAGATGTAAACGCCGAAACCGACGATAGCGGGGCGTTTGGACAAGAGGGTTTCGGCAATGTCGATGGCTGCTTGCTTGATGCCGAATTCCATCAACTCGGTTTTAGGCTGCAGCGCACCCATGTTGGCAAAAAGGTAGCGCAGCCCGAATGCACTGTGGATGTAACGGGCATTAAGCGTGGTTAACAGGATGTCCGGCATTATTTAAGTCGTTTGAAGTCGAAATCGTAGCGACTTAAATGGTACAGCCCACCCAAGCGGGTGGGCAAACCGAATATAGGCTATAGCTGAGTTCTGAAGGGGCTAAGTTCGGAAACTTCCAACCGCCATACTCAATTGATTGGCTAATTCCAAAAGCTCGTGGCAAGCATCGGCAGTGTTTTTGGCGCCTAACGACGTTTCTTCCGAGACATGGCTAATGTTGCCGATATTGCGGTTGATTTCTTCGGCTACCGCGGTTTGTTCCTCGGCCGCGCTGGCGATTTGAGTATTCATGTCGTTGATTGTGTCTATCCTCCGGCTAATGGAGGCGATGGATTCGCCGGCCGATGCCGCTTGATCCACACTGGAGGCGGCGCGTTTACGGCCGTTGTCCATAACCGATACCGCTTGTTTTGCGCGGCCTTGCAAACGCTCTATGGTTTGCTGGATTTCCAAGGTCGAATTTTGCGTGCGGCTGGCAAGCGTACGGACTTCATCTGCGACTACTGCGAAACCGCGGCCTTGCTCGCCGGCTCTAGCGGCCTCGATAGCGGCGTTTAAGGCGAGTAGATTGGTTTGTTCGGCGATGCCTTGAATAACACTTAATACCTCTCCTATGCTATTACTGTCGTTTTCCAGTTCATGGATCACATTGGCCGCGTTTTCGACCTCAGAGGCTAAGCTGTTGATTCCATTAACAGCTTCCGTGACGATGTTTTTGCCGGTAGAGGCTTCTTTGTCGGCAACCTCCGCTGCCTCGGATGCCCTGACGGCATTTCTCGCCACTTCTTGCACGGTAGAGGTCATTTGCTTCATCGCGTTGGCGACCAGATTGGTCTCCTGCAATTGCCGCTCCACACCTTTTTGCGTCGTTTGAGTGATGGTGGCCAGTTTATGCGAAGCATTGGCCAGTTTTTCGCTGGTGATACTGATTTCGTCAACGGTCTTGGCGATTTTTTTAACAAAAGAATTAAAGCTGGAGGCTACCCAGGCGAATTCCGATTTGCCGTTGGATTTTAATCGGGCACGTAAATTGCCTTCGCCGCTGCAGATTTGTTGCAGATTCAGCGCGAGATCGGTCAACGGGCTGATGATAATTTTGCTCATTACGAAATAGCCGGTACCGCCTATGACGAACAAGCCCAAGAATAAAAAACCGATAGCGTAAGCCATTTCTTTTTTATACCCGGCTAACGCGACGTCGAATGGCGTGATGATTTCAAAAGCGCCATGAAGGTCTCCGGCTTTGTAGTTTTCCATCGAATATCCCAATAGATCTTTCCCTTGGTCGTTGTTCCACAGGGTTGCCGATTCTTTAGGATCGCCGTGGCAGACCTCGCATTGCTTAACCAGTTTGACCGGGCGCAAATAGCGAATTTCTTGTTTCTCTTCGTCAACAAAGGTGAATTCGCTAGCGGACGGGTTGTTGCTGAAATAACTTATGGCGCGTTTTTCTATGTCGTCGGGCATGTTGCGAGGATTTCGCGGATTCATGGCCGGCGCTTTAAAGCGGTAGCCGCCCTCTTTAGCTTTGTTTTCGATCGCATCCCAAGCGTTTGCCGTCGGGATGGTCGCCATGATTAATTGCTTGGTTTCCGCATTGCTTTTGCCTTGAATTTGCTGCATAAGCAATTCGGGGGTGTACAGTCCGATAGCCCATTTTTGAATGGCGTTGTCGCGAACCGATTCGGATACTAATAGCAATTGGCGAGAGGACTCGATTTTTCTGTCGATCAGATTTTGCTTTTGGGCGTTGGAAAAGATGATTAGAACCCCGATTCCGACCACAGTGAGCACTGACATGGTTATGGCAACGACTTTAACCCCAACCGAGTGCCAATTCATCATAATCATCCTAAACTCCGAATAAACGCGTGTATTAATTGTTGTAGTTAACGCCAACTGTCTCGTTTTAAAAAGGAAAAACTTAACAAGCACCACACTGCCGGGAAACGTTAAGCGACCGGAAACGTCCGGTGCTCAACCATCAGCAGTGTCATTCAGGTCTAGCTCTTCCGAGGCAGGCAGCCGAAGTATAGCTTACAATTTAGCGGCGGCTAATTAGGATTATTAACTTCTACTTTAACGAAATCGGTTAATTATGAGAAAACCCTCACTAAATCTTAAGTGTCGGTAGCGCGTTGGCAAATTAAAAGCAGCGCTTTAAAGAGGGGGCTTGCAATACTCGGTAAAGCGGGCCGGAACGGCCAAAAAGAATAATGTACCTGTCCAAACGTTATAAAGCTGAGCCGTCAAAAACTTAAAAATAATTATAAAATTAATAGGTTACATGGCTTTATTACAAGTTAGGCTGAACGTTCAAAGTGCATTATTTCCCTGGTTGGCGGAAGAGTAGGGGCTGTTGTTGGCTTGCCAAAGATACAGCGATGCTATTGTCCGATACGGCCGCCATGCTTCGCCAAGTTCCGCGGCTTGTTTGGGCGTGGGAATTTGCGGCAATGCCAAAGCGGCCGCCATACTTTTACGCAATGCGTAATCGTCTACCGGCAGCACATCCGGGCGGCCCAAATGAAAAATCAACAGCATTTCCACGGTCCAGCGGCCTACGCCGTGGATCGCGGTCAGGCGGCGAATAATCGCTTCGTCGCCGAGTAAGGCGATTTCGTCAAGCGACGGTATGACGCCGTCCAGGGCTTTGGCGGCAATGTCTTTCAAGGCTCGGGTTTTGGAGAGGGAGAGCCCGGCCGCGCTTAATTGGCTATCCGGGGTGTCAAGCAAACGGGCTGGGGCCGGCAAAACATGCTCGGGATACAGCGCGGCGATGCGGTCTAAGATACTTTTAGCGGCCCTGGGGGTTAGTTGTTGGTGCACGACGGCAGTCAACAACGTCAGGTATGGCGATTCTTGCGTCAGTACGTTGAATTGGAGAGGACGCGATAACAGCTCGGCCAGGCGCGGATCTTGTTTCGCCAGTTGGCGAGCGGCACGCTTGAGGGCGTTCGGCGTGGTTATCGGCTGGCGGCGCACCAAGCTTACGCCTTCCAACGCCAGCATTTTCGCCTTGGTATCCAGTCCGCCGTGGGCGGAAAATCCGCATAGTTTGTTGCCGCTTCCTATCACCCGGTGGCAGGGAATCAACAGCGGGATCGGATTTTTGCTCATGGCGGACCCGACCGCCCGCGCCGCGCCGGGTTTGCCGGCAGCCTCGGCCAGCTGCCCGTAGGTCAGGGTGCGGCCTGCAGGAATGGCGCGGGCGGCAGCGTATATCCGTTGGGTAAAGGGGCTGGCTCCGGCCACTTCCAGCACGATGTCGGCGAATGTTTGCGGTTGACCGCTCAAATGCAATTTCACCTGTTTGACTAGGTTTTTAATTGCTGTCGGTAAACGGTTAGCCTCGACTGCGGGCCATTTGCCGAGCATGTGCGTTAGCGTCTGCTGCGGGCTTGCTTCCGGCAATTGAAAACCGACAACCGCGACGGAGTCGGCTTGCACCGTTTTCCAGACCACGGCGCAGGAGCCGAAAGCCGTATCGAACAGGGTATAGCGGATGATATTCACAACGTTAACCTCTAAGACGAAGTGAGCGGGCACGTAAACGATCGGCGTATCGAACGCTACACAGCCAAGGCCGGCGCTTGCGCATAGCCTTAGTAATCCGTCCAGACCGCGTTTTGTTTGAGCAAATTCTTGCCGCCGCGTTCGACTGTGAGTGCCGGCGGCGTTTCTCGGACTTTATAGATGAAATCGCCATTTTTGAACTGCCAGCCTAAATGTCCGCAAGGGGTTATGCCGTCGGCGCACATGCGAACCCAAGCCTCGCCTTTAAGGGCAATCGCTTCGCCCGTCTTGCGGTTGACGCCTGTGTAGCCGACGTCGGTGCAGCTGACCTCGCCTTCAGGGCAATGTTCGGCAATGACGATCACGAACTGCTCCGTGACCAGAACCGCGCCATTCGCCGAACAGAAGGCCGGCAAGGCCGTTAGGCTGCCGAGGAGAAGAGTTGTTAATTTCATAAGTGAGGGGCGCGCGATAATTATGTTGAAATTCGATAGGCAACAATGCCGGCATAGATATGGGGCTAACGGCGGTTAGGTGGTGTCTAGTCGCCGTTGCGGTTTCGTCATGCATAGACCGGGGTGCCGTTATTATGCCGGGTACGCAACTCGCTCAGCATTTGCTTTTCGGTTAGCGTGCCGGCCCATGCCGGGCGTAATTGATAGTGAGGTTGGTCGACGATGGTTTTCCAGTTTCCGCCCCATTCAAGTCCCAGTTCCACGCCCAAGACGCCCACGGCTTTGTACTTTGGCGAGTCCGGTAAATATTTATTGCCTTCGAACACGCCGATATCGAAGGCGATGCCGAAATTGTGGTTGGAAAATCCGCCGCGCGCGTTGGTAACGATGTTGCCGGGTGCGGTCCGGCCCTGAGCGTAAAGGCCGTCCTGCTCTGCGTAAGTGCGCAGGCCGCTGATGATCTTGATGGTAATTCCGGAGGCTGCCGCCTTCTGGACCAAGGCGCGAGCGATGGGCCGCACCTCCGGCAGCAGGCCGGCTATGGTCTTTTCGCTACGGCTGTCTACCGGTGCTATCGCGGCCGAGGGTTTTTGTCCGTCTATCTGCTTGTCCACTAACCGCTCGTATATCGCGCCCCAGGTTTCCGTACCGGCTTTGCCGTCGACGTCGACTCCCAATTCTTTTTGTATCGCTTTGATCATTTCTTCGATGCGCATACCGTTCTCCCGGTGTTGGTTAGGACTGCGGATCTAGCGGTTGAACCGCCCGTCCGCGGTTTAATTCGGACATAAGCAACAGGTGATGTGATAAAACCTATTTATAACGCCCTTTTTAACTCTCGCCAATATGTACGAAAATACGCATACCGAAATGCCAACGGACGACATTTTTTCTTCCACTTTTTTGCTCGGTAATTTGGGAGCACCGTTTGTTTTGGGAATGGCTGTCGGCTATTTCGCCAAGAAGATGCTGAAGCTTGCCTTGTTCGTGGGCGGCGGCCTTGTCGTCTCCCTGTTTGCCGCCGAATACTACGGCGTAATCACCATAAACGGTTTGGCTTTGGAACAAGCCGCCGATTACGCTGCGGGGGCGGCCAAGGCATCCGGCAACTTCCTGCTGGACAGGCTTTCCCATTTCGTCAGTCGCGGTGTCGGTGGTGCGGCCGGATTTTACGTCGGCTTCAAATTGGGCTGACGCCGGTTTTTTATTTCGCTTATTTGCCGTTCGACGGTCGGTTGTCGGTGAAATGCAGAATTAACGAATTATCGTTACCCATTTCAGCAGATCAGGGTTTATCGCGACGGCGGATCGGCTAAACCGACGCATTCGCGCTGGGCTGGATCGTTGCTCCGGTTTTCTTCCATATCTCATCCAGATGCTCGGCCAGCTCGATGTCGAGTTTGGAAGGGGAATGTCCGATATCCCAGGTAGTGAGCCAGACCGTCACGGTTTTGAACACGTTTTCCCAGCGCGGATGATGATTGGTTTGATCGATAAACGGTGCCGCCAACCGCATAAACTCCAGCGCTTCATAAAACGTCGCGAATTTGAATGCCCGTGTCAGCTCGGTCCGCGTTTTCGGGTATTCGCCGGGTAGCGGGCTGGTAACGATTTTCCAGAAAGAATGCGCCGCCAGCCACTCCTGAATTTCGGCGGGCGATAGTGCACGCGGCAGTCTATCCGGCAGTCGGCCGGGGCGCCATTGCGGAACCGGAACCGGCTCGCCCACTCGTTTTAACGACAGCGGTTGTCCGGAAAGCCGCTCGATGAGCGGCATCAGATCTCGGTGCCAATGGGCTTCGCGTAGCTCGATGTATTGCTGGCTGGCTAAATCCGCGATTGATTCCGGCAAGGCTTCCCTGGGAGGCATGGTTGCCCTGCCCACCAGCACGGGAATGACGGGAATTTCTCGCGCTAAAGACGTTTCGATTTCGGTGCGCACCCAATCGTCGGTTTGATCGATGCGCCTACGCCCGTAGGCGTCGGCAATCTTGAGCCAAGTGGGCCCGATGACGACCAGCAGCACTTTAGCGGATTGCAGCGCATTGCCCAACTCCGCCGGCCAAGCGTCGCCGACTCGTATTTCGTCGACGTCCATGAACACCTCGTCGCCGAATGCCTGAATAAGGTTTTCTCTGAGGCTGCGCGCGGCTGGCGAACTGTCGTCTCTTCTGTAATTGATAAATATCAAGTTTGCCATTGGCTGTGCTAGGGGCCTAAAGTTAAACAAAAATGGGGAGGGGACATGAAAAGCGGTGAACAGTGCGAGCGGGGCTAGGTCTCGTGTAACTTAGAGAATTGTGACTCCAAAGCACAATGGCATTAGAAGAGTCACCGGAACCCGTTGAGGTAAGGGTTAGAGTTCACGGCTACATTACCATCGCGAAGTTAAACCTCGCGTTCTTGCTTGCTGCTGCCCTTGCGAATTCAATAGCTTCGCCAAGCTCGGTTACCACTTCCTCGTGACTATCCGACAACAAGCCGAAGCGAGTCTTCCTGGTTTTAATTTCCGCAAGCAAAGTCTCCAGAAGTTGGACCGCAGCCTGTGCATCGATCCATACGCCGTCCCGGGCCATCAACTCATCGGTGGATGCCATGCCAGCCGGCAATTCGATTTCGTCGAGATTGTATTTCGCGTCGGTTGAATCGCAGATCTCCGACAACGGGCGTAAGCCGGCCGACCGGCACAGCTTGTCCAGCTTGTCCAAGTGTTTGAACAGCGCGTATTTGTCCGCTTGGTCGGATTCAACATTGCCTTCGATCAGGCTATTTGCCCACAGTACTGTGCTCATTGGTTTTTTTCCTGTTTTATGTGCGGATGGTTAACAGACCTAGCGAAAAAATAATCCGACGGGGTTTTGGCAGGTCGGGTTGATTGTAGAGTGCCCCTGCTAGCAAAGCGCCCCTCTCGATCTCAATGTTAGAGCGCGAGTTACACCTCAACCTTGAAACCCAGTTCAACATCACAGCCAGCCTGGCCACCACGAATTCCCCAATTCTCCTTTGGGATCTCCCGGAGAAGAATTTTTACGTGATCTTTAGGGATGCCAAGTGGTTCTAGGTTATTGACTATTGCCTTGTAAAGATTGCGCTTCGCATCGAGAGAGCGTCCGGCGAATGCGTCGATACTGATGTGGGTGTAAAAGTCCGGGTTCTCTCTGGCCGGAGGATAGGCAAACCGGTGAGGCTCGTGAACAATGAGCCGAACGTTTTTATCGCCGGGCACGATTTTGAAAGCGTCACGGAGAGCCATGTGAACAGCTTCCATGAGCGCCACCTCTTGCTGTTGGGTGTACTGTCTCCTTACTTCAATTAACACACTTGGCACTACAGATCTCCTTTGCGCTATTGCGCACCAACAAAAAATTAAACGATTAACCAGGCAGCATTCCGTCGCCGCAATTGAATCAGATCGGACTGTAGGCTGCAAGGGACGGCCATTGCCGCATCCGTGCCGGCCGGGCTTTTACCCGCACCGCCGACTACGCCCGGCAACCGATTTTCACGGCTAATCGCCATTTCCTTTCCCACCAATATTCGCGGCCGCCACGGTAGTTGGTGGCGGCGGGCCGGGTAATTACCGGTGGATTTTGATGTGGATGTTTATTAACTATTTGATATTAATTAATAAATTATCCTTCTCCAAGGCTGGCACGCCGATTGCCATAAAGGAAATGTCGCGGAAAGTTTCGCATGGCGAGGCCGCAGACAATGACTAAACAACAATCAATTATTTGGAGAACTCTCATGAAAAACGTTAACAGCATCGTATCGTCCGCTTTGGCTTCCGTCATCGCCTTGGGCGCTTTGGGGATGCAGGGGCAGGCTGTAGCCGGCGATAAGCCGGACATGGAAAAGTGCTACGGCGTGGTCAAAGCCGGCATGAACGACTGTAAAACCCTGTCCAACGCCTGCGCCGGCCATTCGATGAGCGACGGCCAGCAAGATGCGTTCGTCGCCTTGCCGAAAGGCACTTGCGAGCGCATCGTCGGCGGCACCACCACCGCGCCGGAAAGCAAATAAGTGACGGCCATGACGCATATCAACTCAACCCCGCGTCATGGCGTGGCGATCCCGGCGCGGGCCGGGATCGGGCTACGCTCCGCTCATATCGCCGAGGTGCTGGCAACCCGGCCCGCTATTGGTTGGTTCGAAGTGCATAGCGAAAACTACTTCGGCAAGGGCGGGGCGCCGCTGCGCCAATTGGAACGCGTTCGCGCCGATTACCCCATCAGTTTGCACGGGGTCGGCTTGTCGCTGGGCTCGGTCGATCCCTTAAACACACGGCATCTGCAACAGTTGCGGGAATTGGCCGCACGGATTGAACCCGGTCTGATTTCCGAGCATTTGTGCTGGAGTTCGTTCGGCGGGGTGTATCTGAACGATTTACTGCCTTTGCCCTATACCGAAGCGACTTTGCAGCACGTCACCGAGAGGGTGCTACGTACCCAGGATGTACTGGGCCGGCAAATTCTGATCGAAAATCCCTCCAGTTATCTGCAATTCGATTTTTCCGACTACGGCGAAGCGCAGTTTTTGAACGAATTGGCGCGGCGCAGCGGCTGCGCGATTTTGCTGGACGTCAACAACGTGTACGTGTCGTGCGTCAACCACGGCTGGGATGCGCAGGTGTATTTGCGCGAGTTGGAGGCGGCGCCGATAGCGGAAATTCATCTGGCCGGACACAGCGTAAACCGGGTGGACGGTCAAGCGATTTTGATCGACACCCACGACGCCCCGGTTTGCGAGGCGGTGTGGGCTTTGTATAGCAGCGCCTGCCGCCTTTTCGGTCCCAAGCCGAGCTTGATCGAATGGGATGCGAATTTGCCGCCGTTACCAACCTTGTTGGCCGAAGCCTGTCGGGTGGACGCTGTGAGGGAGTGCGAGTATGAACAGGCTGCTTGAATTGCAACGCGAGGTCAGCCGGCAATTGTTGACGGGCATATCCGGCGCGGCGGACGGCATCGTGGCGGCCGGGTTTACTCCGCAGCAGCGCTTGTCCATCTATCGCAACAACACGCTGACCGGCTTGACCGAGAGTTTGCGAGCCGTGTACCCGGTGGTAGATAAGCTGGTCGGCAAGGCATTTTTCGACCGGGCGGCCCGGGAGTTCATTCAAAGCCGGCCGCCGCGCGCCGCCAGTCTCATCGATTACGGCAGGCAGTTTTCCGACTGGTTGGTGGTATTTCCGGGCTTGGAACAGCTGCCTTATCTGCCGGACACCGCCAGATTGGAATGGGCCTGGCACCAGGCTTGCCACGCCGCCGACGCCGGCGTTATGGACTTGACTGTTTTGTTGGCTGCGGAAGCGCAGAGTTTGGGGCGGGCCGCGTTCAAGTTGCATCCCAGTGCGCGATTTTTGTCGTCGCCCTACCCGATCGATCAGATCTGGCAATGCAATCAACCCGGTGCGCCGCTGCAGACCGTCGATTGGCGGCAAGGGGCTTGTCACTTGTTGCTGTTCCGGCAGGGCGAGCAAGTGTTGATATGCCCGCTTGCGGCCGCGGAGTATCAGTTCTTGCTGGCTTTGTCCCTGGGCTGGACCTTGGTGCAGGCCACGATTTTTGCCTTGGGCTGCGCGGCCGATTTCGACGTGCATGCCGCGTTGCAGCGTTGGATGCCGGCCGGCTTATGGGTGGAATGCCTTATTCACTAAGGCGCGAACGCCGCCGGTTAATCGTGCGGCCGCTATATACCGCTTGCGGGTTGCGTCGGCGCCGTAGCGCACGAGTCAATCATTTTGGAGACCACAGTATGAATAGTCGCAGTATGGCCGGGATAGTCCGGCCGGCCCCGCGCCCCGGCGCGTTTGTGTTTCGGCTGGGCAAGGGCCTGGACGGTTTGGCCCCTTTGGGTAATTTATTGTTGCGTGCTTGGGTCGCGTACGCCTTTTGGGTGTCGGGCCTCACCAAAATTCGAAATTGGGACAGTACCCTGTATTTATTCGAATACGAATACAAGGTGCCGCTTTTGCCGCCGGATGTTGCGGCTGTGTTGGGTACGGCGGTGGAGTTGCTAGGGCCTTTGCTGTTGAGTTTTGGCGTTTGCGGCAGAGCTGCCGCGTTATTGTTGTTTTTTTTCAATGTGGCCGCGGTGATTTCCTATCCGGACTTGGGGCCGGCAGGCATAGAGCAACACAAGATTTGGGGCCTGATGTTGCTGGTTTGCGTACTGCAGGGGCCGGGAGCCTGGTCGCTGGATGCCTGGGTGTGCAAGCGCTTCTTGCCGGAGCGTTAGATGGCGGTAGGGAGTTCGGCAAGCGGTGTAACTATGCCGACTTGCCTGCGGGAATCGGCGCCATCACGCGCAGCCGGTTTGCCGATCAGCTACTCATTCGGAGCCAAGCGATGCAGACAATGACATTTTTCGGAGCGAACTTTATGAGCACCCATCCTATTTTTCGCCCGCTGCAAGGGCAGCGGGCTTTAGTAACCGGCGGCAACACCGGCATCGGCGAGGCGGTGGCCCAAGCCATGGCCGATGCCGGCGCCAAAGTGATGATCAATTACCTGGACGGCCGCGACAAGGCCGACCGGCTGGCCGATCGCATCCGTGCCAACGACGGCGAGGCAATGATCTTCAAAGCCGACGTGGGCGATGAAAATCAAGTGAAGAGCATGTTCGACGTGATGATAGGTCATTGGGGCAGCGTGGACATACTGGTCAACAACGCCGGTCTGCAACAGGATGCAATGCTGGTCAACATGAGTTTGGCGCAGTGGAACAAAGTCATCCAGGTCAATTTGACCGGGCAATTTTTATGCGCCAGAGAAGCCGCGCGCGAATTCATGCGGCGCGGGCCGCAGCCGGAACTGTCCAGCTCAGTCGGCAAAATCATCTGCATGTCGTCGGTGCACGACTTGATTCCCTGGGCCGGGCACGTGAACTATGCCGCCTCCAAAGGCGGGGTCAGCATGTTGATGAAAACCATGGCCCAGGAATTGGCGCGCTACAAAATCCGGGTCAACGGCATTTCTCCGGGGGCGATTAAAACCCCGATCAATTGGGAAGCGCGCGATACCCCGGAAGAGGTGGACGACCTGTTGAAGTTGATTCCCTACAACCGCATCGGCGAACCGGACGATATTGCCAAGGCCGCGGTGTGGCTGGCGTCGGACAACGCCGACTACGTGACCGGCACGACGTTGTACGTGGACGGCGGCATGACCTTGTATCCGGGTTTCGACCATGGCGGCTGAAACCGGCGCCAAGTATGATGCGAGAGCCGAACGGGCCGGTTCCCGCTCGGCATCAGGGGGCATTATGCAGTACGACTATTTAGTGATCGGTTCCGGTGCCGGCGGTTGTGCGGCGGCTTATCGCTTGGGCTTGGCAGGCAAGCGGGTGCTGGTGCTGGAGAAAGGTCCGGCCTTGCCGCGCGACGGTTCCACCCTGGATTGCGACAAAGTGATCCGGCAAGGGCTATTCAAAAACAAACAAACCTGGCGCGACCGGCGCGGCAAACGGCTGGTGCCGGACGAATACTTCAATGTCGGCGGCAAGACCAAATGGTACGGGGCCGCGCTGCTGCGTTTTGCCGAGCACGAATTTCGCGCCGAACCCCGGTTTCAGTGTTTGGGCTGGCCGTTGAGTTACGCCGATCTGGAACCTTACTACCGGCAAGCCGAAGCCTTGCTCGACGTGCGTCAATTCGAGGTCGAGGCCGATTTGGTCGAATTCGACCGCCGCATCGAGGCGTCCGCTAGCGGTTGGCGTAGCGCAGCGTTACCTCTGGCATTGCACGAGTGCATCTTGCAGCATCCGCAAGAGGCCGCTCATTTCGACGGTTTTGCCTCGGTGCTGGGCTTGAAAGCCGACGGGCCAAGCCTGTTGCAACAGTTGCCGGCCGAAGCGGCGGTTGAAGTGCGGGTCGGTCATCCGGTCCGTCGCTTGCTCGGCGAGCCCGGCCGCCCGCAACGCGTCGCCGGGGTGGAGCTGGAAGACGGTAGCCGGTTTGCAGCCGCACAGGTGGTGCTGGCGGCCGGCGCGATGCATTCGCCGCGTTTGCTGCAAGCCTATTTGCAATGCAGCGGGCTGGATGAAGAATTACCGTCGGCCCGTTTGGTCGGGCGGTTTTTCAAGCGCCACCTGTTGACGGCGGTGTTGGCGTTTTCGCCGGTGGGTAAAACCGACCGCTTGCGCAAGACCTTGCTATGGCTGAACGACGACTTCCCGCATAGCAGCGTACAACCTTTGGGATTCGGCCCCGATGCGTTGGCCGCGTTGCTGCCGCGCTGCGTGCCGAAGGTTTTGGCCCGTTTTTTATGCAGGTTCGCTTACGGTTTTTTTCTACAGACCGAGGACGGTTCCCATTTAGACAATCGAATAGACGCACAGAGCGAGCAGCCCTTGCCGACCTTGGACTACGACCCGGCCAGGCTGCCCGCTGCGCAACGCGAACATAAGGGCATGGTCAAACATTTTTGTGCAGTGCTGAGGCGGGCCGGGTACCTCAGCGTTAGCCAAGCTATTCCGCTCACCGGTACCGCGCACGCCTGCGGCACCTTGATCTGCGGGTGCGACCCGCGTGGCTCGGTGGTAGACGATTACGGCCGGGTACACGGTTTCGACAATCTGAGCGTGGTGGACGGTAGCGTGTTGCCGCGCAGTAGCCGGGTGAATCCGGCGTTGACGATATACGCGTTTGCGTTGCGCGCGGCCGAACATTGGATAGGCACGGAGATCGGCCGCGATTAGGCCGCAAATCATATGCTTGGACTGGCCGGTCTGCCGGGAGCGGCGAAACTGGATCGATGAAACGATGAAGCCACCGGAATCCGGCCGGCGATGGTTAGCTAGAACAGGGGAGATTGCAAAATGTATAGAAATTTACTGGGTATGTTATTGACTGTAACGCTGGTACAGCCGACTGCGGTTATCGCGGAAGATTTGTCGGCGCTTACTTTCGGGAGTTACGTCGGCAGGGACGGCGAAATCCGTCTACCGCCCGACGTGCGCGGTCAATGGACGCATTTAGGTTCTTGGCTGGTGGCGGACCTCAATGCGCCCGGCCACGGTTTTCACGACGTATATGCACAGCCGCAAGCGGTAAGGCACTACCGCCGCACCGGACGGTTTCCGGACGGTACCGTGCTGGTCAAGGAAATTCGGGCGGTCGAAAGCGGCGAACTGACGACCGGCCGCGCGGTTTGGGCGGGCCGCGCTAGGGTTTGGTTCGTGATGGTTAAAGACGGCCGGCAGCGGTTTACCGGCAACCGGCATTGGGGCGAAGGCTGGGGATGGGCGTTGTTTAACGCCGACCAGCCGCAAACCAATGTTTCCAAAGGTTTCAAGGACAGTTGTTCGGCTTGTCATAGGCCGGCCAAATCTAACGATTGGGTGTTCGTGGCGGGTTATCCCGGCTTGGATGCGGATCGTATGCCGGAGAAAAGTCATGGTGAATAACGCAGAGCAACATCGCCTGGAACAACAACGGCAGGGCCGGGAAAATTGGCGGTTGTGGGGGCCGTATCTGGCCGAGCGGGCCTGGGGCACGGTGCGCGAGGATTACAGTGCCGACGGCAATGCCTGGCAGTATTTCTCGCACGATCAAGCCCGTTCCCGGGCTTACCGCTGGAACGAGGACGGGCTGGGCGGCATTTGCGATCAAAACCAGCACTTGTGTTTCGGGCTGGCGTTATGGAACGGCCGCGACCCGATCTTGAAGGAAAGAGCGTTCGGCTTGACCGGCAACGAAGGCAACCGCGGCGAGGACGTCAAGGAATACTATTTCTACAAGGATGCGGTTCCGAGTCATAGCTATCTGCACTATTTGTACAAATATCCGCAAGCGGCCTATCCCTACGCGCGTTTGATCGAAGAAAACGCCAGACGCGGCCGCGAGCAAGCCCCTTTTAGCCTATTGGATAGCGGCGTGTTCGCCGACGATTGTTACTGGGACGTGCAAGTCGAATACGCCAAACTCAGTCCGGACGATCTGCTGATTCGGATTACCGTCGCCAACCGGGGGGCGCAGCAAGCGACCTTGCAAGTGTTGCCGACTTTATGGTTCCGCAATACCTGGAGCTGGGGCGAGGCCGATTCCGCCAAGCCCTTGTTGCAACTGGAATCGGCCGGCGATAGCGCTTGGTCGGTGAAAGCCGAGCACGCGCGCTTGGGCGCTTATCGTTTGTACGGTGAGTCGGCCGACGAGTGGCTGTTCAGCGAAAACGACAGCAACCACCAGCGGCTGTGGGGCGGGACGAACGCAAGCCCTTACGTCAAAGATGCGTTCCACCGCTATTTGATCGAAGGCGATGGCGCGGCGGTTAATCCGGCGGCGACCGGCACCAAGTTTGCCGCCCGTTACAGCGTGACGCTGGCCGGGCGCAGCGAGACCTGTATCGTTTTGCGCTTGAGCGCGCAGGCGCAGGAAAAGCCGTTGAACGACGCGGCGGCTGTGTTCGGTTTGCGCCGGCGCGAAGCCGACCTGTTTTACGCAGGCTTGTTGGCGGACGCCGAGGCCGACGACCGGCGTATTTTTCGGCAGGCGATGGCCGGCATGATCTGGTCGAAACAGTATTTTCATTTCGACGTGTTGCGCTGGTTGCGCGGCGACGGCAATACTCAGCCGCCGCACAGCCGCAAATCCGGGCGCAACGCGCGCTGGCTGCATCTGCGGGCCGGCGACGTGATCTCGATGCCGGATAAATGGGAATACCCGTGGTTTGCGGCTTGGGATTTGGCCTTTCATTGCATCGCTTTTAGCGCGATAGACGTCGATTTCGCCAAAGACCAGTTGGAGCTGTTGCTGAAAGAGAATTATCTACACCCCAACGGCCAGATTCCGGCCTACGAATGGGCGTTCGGCGACGTCAATCCGCCGGTGCAGGCCTTGGCGGCCTTGCAGGTCTTTCGGGCCGAACGCAGGCAGCGCGGGCAGGGCGACCGTAATTTTCTGCAGCGGGTGTTTCACAAATTGCTGATGAACTACGTCTGGTGGATCAACAGCAAGGACGGCGACGGTTTGAACGTGTTCGAAGGCGGCTTTCTGGGCTTGGACAATATCTCGGTATTCGACCGCTCCATGAGTTTGCCGCCAGGTTTCCGCTTGAAACAAGCGGACGCCACCGGCTGGATGGCCATGTTCGCCTTGAACATGACCTTGATTGCACTGGAATTGGCGATAGACGATCCGGATTACGAAGATTCAGCCATACAGACTTACGAGCAGTTTTTGCACATCGCCGACAGTATCGCCGGCAACGCTTGCAGCGGGGTGTCGCTGTGGGATGCGGCGGACGGTTTCTTCAAGGATTTGCTGGTCGAACCGAATGGCTGCTACCACCGGGTCGACGTATTTTCCTGGGTAGGGCTGATCCCGCTGTTTGCCTGCGAAATCGTCGACCAGCGTCTTTTAGCCAACGTGCCACGTTTTCGTCAATTACTGGATGATCACGAAGGCGGCGAATTTCACGGTAACTTCATCTGCGCCTGTCCGGCACACGAAAACGCTGCCGGCGAACGCTTGCTGGCGCTGGTGGACCACACCATGTTGCCGGCCATCGTCCGCCGCTTGTTCGACCCGGCCGAATTTTTGTCGCCCTACGGCATCCGCAGCCTCAGCCGCCGGCACGCCGAGCGCCGGGATTTGGGCGTGTTGCCGGGCGTCGGCCGGGCGTTGATCGACTATGTGCCGGGCGAATCGAATTCCGGCTTGTTCGGCGGCAATTCGAATTGGCGCGGGCCGGTATGGTTGCCGACCAATTACGCCCTGATTTTGGCCTTGGAAAAATTCAACCGCTTCCTGGGCGAAGAATACAAAGTCGCCGCGCCCGGGTTGGCCGACGCCGATTTGAGTTTAAGGCAAGTGATAGACGGTTTGGCGCGTTGCATGACTAATTTGTACCGTCCGGATGCCGACGGCCGCCTGCCGGCGTTTCCGGCCGACAGTCCGTGGCAATCCGATCCGCTGTGGCGCGAGCATCTATTGTTTTTCGAATATTTTCACGGCGACAACGGCTTGGGTTTGGGGGCGGCTCATCAAACCGGCTGGACCGGACTGTTGGCAAATTTATTGATGCGCTGCCACGACGCCGACATCGCCGGGTTCGAGGTGGGCCGCGAATTGCAATTAGGAGCGTGTCAGGGGAGGCAATATGCGCAATCAGTCGACACCGCAGCTTGATACCGAAGCCAATCGGGCTGCCAGCATTAAGTGTCCGGCGTGCGGCGGCGAGAATCCGGCCGACGTGGTGTTTTGCCTAAACCACGCCTGCCATAAAGCGTTGGGCGAATTCAGATATGCATTGGAAGAATTGGCGGCGGACAAAACCTGGCTGGAACGGCTGGCCGACCGGGTGGCCGCGTTCGTCAGCCGGCCGTTATTCATCGTGCTGCATTTGCTGTGGTTTTCGCTGTGGATAGGCCTGAACGAAAGCGATAGCCCGTTGCTGGGCCGTTTCGACAGCTTTCCCTATGATTTGCTGAGCATTGTTTTGGCGATAGAGGCGGTGCTGATTACCGGTTTTTTGCTGATCAGCCAAAACCACCAATTCAACTACTCGGAAAAGCGGGCCGAGTTGGATTACGAGGTTAGCGTGCGCTGTTACAGAAAACTGCTGGAATTGGAGCGGCGCTTGCAAAACCTGTCGGCGGTTGGCGAAAACGAGCAGGGCTGAAGACGGTGAACGAACCGGCCGGACTCGGCTTATGAGAGTCCGGCCGTAGCGCAAAGGATTATTTCAACTCGGAACGATAGTAGTCCAGCGCTGCACCGACGCCGCTGCCGGCCTTGATGTCGAAGCCGTGGTCCAACAGCGCCATTTCCACACCGGCTATCGCGCCCAGCATGGATACGTCGTTCATGTCGCCGATGTGGCCGATGCGGAACACCTTGCCGGCGACTTCGCTCAGGCCGGCGCCCAGCGAAATGTTGTATTTTCGGTAAGCCGTAGCGATGACCTCGCGGGCGTCTTTATCGGCCGGTACTACCACCGCGGTCACGGTGTCGGATTCGAAACCGGGTTGGGCGCAAATGCTCAAGCCCCACGCGGCCACAGCGCGGCGGGTGCCTTCGCCTAAGCGGTGGTGGCGGGCGTAAATGTTGTCCATGCCTTCGGCCAGCAGTAATTCCAGAGACTTTTTCAAGCCGTGCAGCATCGGCGTGGACGGGGTGTACGGGGTGTAACCGTCTTTGTTGGACGCGGCCATGTCTTTCAGCGAAAAGAAGGAACGCGGGAAGTTGCTGGTTTCGACGGCGGCCAGGGCTTTTGGGCTGAAGCACAAAATCGCCAAGCCGGCCGGCAGCATAAAGCCTTTTTGCGAGCCGCTGATCGCGCCGTCCACGCCCCATTCGTCCATCCGAAAGTCGATACTGGCGATGGAGCTGACGCCGTCCACGAACAGCAAGGCCGGATGGCCGGCGGCGTCCATGGCTTTACGGACGCCGGGAATATTGCTGGTCACGCCGGTGGAGGTTTCGTTGTGAGTGGCCAACACCGCTTTGATGCTGTGGCCGCTATCTTCTTTCAGGCGGGCTTCCAAGTGGTCCAGCGGGATGCCTTTGCCCCATTCGATTTCGTGCATTTCCACGTCGAAACCCAAATTTCTAGCGGCGTTGGCCCACAAATGGCCGAATTGGCCGAAGCGATAAATCAGCACTTTATCGCCTTGGTTCAAGCAGTTGGTCAGCGCCACTTCCCAGCCGGCGGTGCCGGTGGCCGGGTAAACGAAGCATTGGCCGGCTTCGGTGCGGAATACGTGTTTCAGGTCGGCCAGAATCGGTTTCAGCAGGTTGGGAAAAATCGGCGAGCGATGGTCTTCCATGGGCACGTGCATCGCGCTCAAAAC
This sequence comes from Methylomonas sp. HYX-M1, assembly GCF_040741385.1. Taxonomy (NCBI): domain Bacteria; kingdom Pseudomonadati; phylum Pseudomonadota; class Gammaproteobacteria; order Methylococcales; family Methylococcaceae; genus Methylomonas; species Methylomonas sp. HYX-M1. Next base: position 2,660,847 of record NZ_CP160405.1, on the reverse strand, counting down.
TTCGTGCGGGGTATTGGTAGGACCGGGGACAAATAAGTGGTTGCGACCTGCCATCTGGCTTCTCCTAGTTAGTGGGTTGATAGCGCTGAAACCGCGGGATGTTGGCATATTTGCCGCTTTTGGGCAAGTCTAGGTCTCAGTCTCCGCTTTGATGCCAACGATAAAAAAGCTTTTCAAACCGAATGATTCGGAACGATTTGAAGTATTATTTTTTGAATAAAGTCTCTCGTTCGATGAATGCAAAGCCGTTACCTACAATTTGCTTGCACTCGGCCCTGAAACTCGTTAATTCGCCGGATATTCAAGTGATTATCGCGTAGCGCGAACCGAGCCGATTCAATAACGACGAGAGGAACATTGCCTAACCCGCCGGAGCTCGCTTTTCGCCGGAGTATCGATTCGCCGTCGGGCGGTCAACGGCGTTGAAGCGTTGGCTGCCGCGGTAGTTTTTGCATAATGTTTACCAGTCCAGTCAGCCGATTGATCACACGAGGGTTTGCCATGCTTGTCGTTCGTCGCTTCTTGCTGTTGCTCGTTTCGGTTTTCGCCGTTGTGCCGTATGCGTCGGCGTTCGACCAGCAGCGAGTGCCGGATATTTTAAAGCCTTGGATTCCCTGGGTTTTGTCCGATCAAGTCGATTTGGCATGTCCGTTCGGCTATCAGGATTTTCAGCAAAAACTGTGTGTCTGGCCCAGCCGGTTGCAGCTCGATTTAACGCGGACCGGCGGACATTTTCACGGCGAATGGCAGTTGCACCGTGCCGGCTGGATCACTCTTCCGGGGGATAGCGAACATTGGCCGCAACGGGTATCGCTGGAAAGAACGCCAGCGGTTGTGTTGCAACGCGACGGTAGGCCGGTCGTTTGGTCGGCGGCGGCGCGGGTCTCGGTGAGCGGCGAATTTGTCTGGAACGCACTGCCGGAGCGTTTGTCCTTGCCGGAAGCTACGGCCTTGATCGGGGTTGCGGTCGACGGCCGGCCTTTGTCTTACCCGCATATCGAAGCCGAAACCCTTTGGTTGGCCGCCGGGGCGGTTGCCGAGGCCGCGACTGCGGATAGCTTGGACTTACAGGTTTTCAGGCGGATAAGCGACGACAATCCCTTACAGGTTTCGACCCGTTTGGAATTGAACGTCTCCGGCAAGGTAAGAGACGTCGATCTTGCCTATGCCTTGTTGCCCGGTTTCGTTCCGGTCAGCATACATAGTCCTTTGCCGGCACGGATAGAACCCAACGGACATCTGCGGGTGCAAATACGTGCCGGTCGATGGCAGCTGGACCTCAACGCGCGTTATCCGAACCAACCGAGCGCCTTAACCTTGCCGCCTGCCGAGGCGTCGGTTTGGCCGTCGGTGGAACTTTGGTCGTTTCAGGCCGAACCGAAGTTGCGGGTTGTGGAGATAGCCGGGGTTACCCAAGTCGACCCCAGTCAAACTAACGTTCCGGCGGAATGGCAGGCCTTGCCGACTTACAGGGTGCAAGCCGGTCAGAGCATGCACTTTCAACCGGTCAGCCGCGGGGATCCCGATTCGGCACCCAATCAGCTGTCGCTCACGCGCAATATCTGGTTGGATTTCGCCGGAACGGGTTACACGGTACGCGACCGGATTAGCGGCACCATGAATAGGGAATGGCGGCTGAACGCGATGCCGGCCATGCAACTGGGGCAAGTATTGCTGGACGGCAAAAATCAATTGATTACCACGCTTGCCGACGGCGAGCGCGGTGTGGAAATCAGGCGAGGTTCTCTGGAAATGCTGGCCGATAGCCGCTTGGAACAGGGCATAGGGCGCATCGATGCGACCGGGTGGCGGCACGTCTTTCAGCAAGCCGAGGCGGAATTGAATATTCCTCCGGGCTGGCGTTTGCTGGCGGTCAGCGGTGTCGATAATCGGCCGGCCTGTTGGTTGTTCGATTGGCGTTTATCGGACTTATTCCTGATAGTCTTGATCGTGTTTGCCGCAGCCAAGCTGTGGACGTGGCGTTGGGGGGCCGTGTTGGCCATCGCGCTGTTATTGATTTGGCAGGAGCCCGATGCGCCGCGCTGGATTTGGTTGCATTTATTCGTCGCACTCCATTTGCTGCGCAAATTTCCTCAGCAGCGTTGGGTCTTGTGGCTTAAGGGATACCGCAACGTATGCTATCTAGCGCTGTTACTGTTGCTACTGCCGTTTGCGCTAGGACAGCTGCGCCTGAGTTTGTATCCGCAAGGGGATAGTCCGGCCCGGCCGCCTGTCCCGGTGGCCATGGCCGAGCAAGCCTCTATCCCCGCGCCTATGGCGGACGCCATGGAAGCAGGGCCACCCGTAAGCTTGTTTGCCCAAAAATCTCATCTCAAGCGGGCGATGCCGGCGGGCCCCGCCATTAGTGGAGATGCGGACACATTCGAACGGGTAGATCCCGATGCCAATCTGCAAACCGGTCCCGGTATTCCGCAATGGCATTGGCACACGGTGCATTTAAGCTGGAACGGCAGCGTGGACGGCGCACACCAGCTCGGCTTGTGGTATTTGCCGCCGTTGGCCCTGCAGTTGTTACGCATTGTGCAGACCGGTTTGACGCTGATGTTGGCCGTCAAATTATTCGGTTGGCCTCGCGATTGGCGCAAATTTCTGCCTAATCCGGCTTGCGTTGGTCTGGCGCTGGTACTTTTCTTGGCGAATGCCGATTTGTATGCGCAGATTCCGGATGCCAACTTGTTGCAGGAATTGAAAACCCGTTTGCTGGAGGCGCCGGACTGTTTGCCCGAATGCGCGCAAATTTCCGACTTGGTTGTTGGGCTGGATTCCGAGCAATTGCGCTTGGAGCTGGAAGTCCATGCTCAAACCGAGCTAGCGGTACCGATTCCGGGCGACAGGCAGCAATGGTATCCGAACGACGTGCTCTTGAACGGAATGCCGGCAAGCGGTTTGATCCGGCAGCAACAGCAGCTTTGGCTAAAGGTGCCGGCGGGGGTCAATCGCGTGGTCATGCACGGCGCCTATCCGCTACAAGATAGATTCGTGTTGGTTTTGCCGTTAGTGCCGCAAAAGGGGCGGAGTATAGGCGATGGCTGGACGGTAAGCGGATTTCAAGACAACGGTCGGGTCGGTCCGCAATTGGAATTCAATCGGAATGCCCCGCGCGATCCGGGCACTAAACGCGATATGGAGACGATGCGACCGTTTTTACGCGTGGAGCGGGAGCTGCATTTGGATTTGGATTGGCGGGTGACTACGCGCGTTTTGCACCAGGGGGAGGAACTGCGGCCGGTGTTGATTGAAGTACCGCTGCTGGCCGGGGAGTCGGTGCTCAGCGCTAACGTGCGGGTGCAGGACGGGAAGGCGGTGGTCACTATGCCGGCCGGGCAATCCGGCATGGAATGGCAGTCCAGCCTGGATAAGCGTGACACTATCGAACTAACCGCGGCCGATGCCGCCGATTGGAGCGAAGTATGGCGAGCGGACATCGCCCCGCTCTGGCATGTGCAAAGCGCGGGAATTCCGGTACTAAGCCGTGAGCAGGGCGCCGACTATTTGCCGGAATGGCGGCCTTGGCCGGGCGAAAAAGTGATTTTACAGATCAGTAGGCCCAAGCCGGCACCGGGTGTTACCTTAACCATAGAGCGTAGCGACCTGACGCTTACTCAAAGCGACCGCGATCAGTCAGCCGTGCTGGATGTGCACTTGCGCAGTTCCAAAGGCGGTCTGCACAGCATAAAACTTCCGCCCGGAGCCCAACTGCAACAGGTCAGTATCGACGGCGTTGTGCAAGCCATACGCTTAAGCGGCGATCACATTCGCTTTCCGCTGCGGCCAGGGCAACAGCAAATCGGTTTGGAATGGCGGACGGTTGAAGCGCAAAGTCTGTTGCTGCGCTCGCCGGCAGTCGATCTCGGTATGCCGAGTGTGAACCATCATATTCGTATCGTGCCGGCCGACGGGCGCTGGCTGTTGTTTGCCGCGGGGCCCGGATTAGGGCCGGCCAACGCGTTTTGGGGTATTGTAGCCTTGGCCGCACTATTGGCATGGGGGTTGGGTAAGGCTTCCGCTACGCCGTTAAAAGCCGGGCATTGGTTGATTTTACTGCTGGGACTGAGCCAGCTACCGACCAAAGCGGCCCTGCTTCCGGTGGTCTGGCTGCTTGCCGTCGGTTTGCGGGAGCGCTGCATCCCGCAAGTGCGCTGGCAATACCATGTGCTGCAAATCGGTTTGCTCGTGCTGTCGCTCGCGGGTCTGTTGTTGCTGGCGGCAAGTCTGCGGCAAGCGCTGCTCGGCGAAGCCACTATGTTTATCGCCGGAAACCATTCGGCGACCGGCGAGTTGAATTGGTATCAGGACCGAGTGGATTCCGCACCGGCCGGCGCGTTCGTGTTGTCCGTGCCTATGGTTTGCTACCGGCTGGTCATGTTGCTGTGGTCGTTTTGGTTGATCGTGAGTTTGTTGAACTGGCTGCCTTGGGTTTGGCGTTGCTTGACAGCCGGCGGCTTGTGGAAGCCAAAGCCGCCGACGTCTTTAAGCGTTTAATTGTTCGGGATTGAAGCGTTTCTTTTCCTCTATCATCTCGTCGATGAATTTCATGACTTGCGCGCTGGCTTGCTCGGAAAGTTGCATTTGTTTGATGATTTCATCCAGCTTTTTCGGATCGTCCTCCCAATTGCCGCGGGAGGTCTGATAGGCGAATTGCGTGGTCAAATGCACCTGCTGATGCGGGTAATCCAGATTGCTGTAAGCGCGGGTGGCGCGGAATTTCTCGTAACCTATGCCTTGGTAATACCATTTGCCTAAGCGGCAGTTGTGATTGTCGACCATAATCGCCTTGTACTCGGGGCATTCCGTCTCGGTGGCAATCGCAATGTAGCCGTTTTGTTTGTAAATGATGTGATCTAATTTGGTCAGCAGGCCGAAGGACTTATCGCCGGCATAACTGATGTAGCGGGTCGATTCTTTGGCTGAATGGGATAAATCCGAAAATTGTTTTCGAAACGAACTGACCTGTTCCATGATTTGCTGAGACAACGCCGCGGAGCTTTCCGCTTCCGTATGCATTTGCGCGACGCGCTTGTTGAAGGCATTGATAGTGCGGGATACCTCCATGGCCGCAGTCTTGGTATGCTCCGACAAGTTTTTTACTTCGTCGGCTACAACGGCGAAGCCGCGGCCGTGTTCGCCGGCGCGGGCCGCTTCGATAGAGGCGTTAAGCGCCAGCAAATTGGTTTGGTCGGCGATACCGGTAATCATGGACAGGGATTCGGTGATTTGTTTGCTGTCGTTGATTAAAGCCGTGATCACGCCGGAAACCGAATGCACATTGCTGTTGATGTCGTGCAAAGACGCGCTGATCAAATCCACCGTGCCTAAGCTGGCGTCGGCGTTGCGTCCGGTTTGAGAGGCAATTTTCTCCACTTTTTGCAGCTGTTCGGTGATGTTGGCCAAATCGTTTTGACAAGCTTTCAGATTGTCGGACAAATTATTGGTGTTCAAGGCATGCAAGCCGGAAGCCAATCGGCGTTTGATCATCAATCTGTCGTTCTCGTGCATGTGTTCCAGCGCGCGGTTGATGTGGATGGCCGACTGTTTCAACAAGCCGGGAAAGCCGTCGGCCAGCGAGTAACGGTAGCGGTTGCCTTTGGCGGCTTCTTTGAAGCAGGTGTTTACCTCCTTGAAATAGGACTCCATGATGTCCAGGGTATCGTTCAATTCCCATGCCACTTTGCCGATCTCGCCCATGCCGCGGGTTTCGGTGATGCGATGATAGAGTTCGCCCTTATTGGTCGCCACCAGGACCTGTTCGATGCGCGCCAATACCTCCAGTTGTTGCTTGCTGTTGCGCCAAGCGTCGAATGCGATCAAAGGTAACGGCAGGACCAGTAGGCTATAAAGCCAGGAAAAGCCCGCGCTAAACAATTGATGGCCGTAAATGAGCACGGTGCTGAGTAAAATGCCGGCAATGGAATAGTTAGCGCGGGTTTTTAAGAATGGAATATTGGCGCTGACGTTTTTCATCGAGTGCCTCCGTTGGGTTTATACAGGTTCAAGACCAAGTGATGATAATCGTGGGAGCCGGTTTCTATCACGCGTTGTTTTAAATACTCCATGGATTTGTAGGGGGCGTCTTTGCGGTCGCTACTTTTTTCTATGGCGAGCATTTCGCGATACAAGGGTTCGATCACGTCCAAAGCCGAGCGCGGCGGGTTGCGCCGTACCGAGTAATAGCCCTGCAGTTGCCCGTTTTTATCCATATCCGGGGTGATGTTGGCGAATACCCAATAAAAGCTGCCGTCGGCACATAAATTTTTGACGAATCCGAAGAATTCGTCGCCGGCTTTTAAGGCGTCCCACATATAGCGGAACACGCCTCTGGGCATGTCCGGGTGGCGAATCAGGTTATGTTGAACTCCCAATAACTCGCGCTCGGAGTAACCGGAAATTTGCATGAAAATGCGATTTGCGTAAGTGATAAGCCCGGTGGTGTCGGTTTTGGAGACGATAAAATCGTCGGGCGCCAATTGCTTTTCGTTATTATTAGGCGTGATTTTTGGTTTCATTTATCCATTCCGCATCAGATCCTTCGGGACCTCGTCCCTAACAGAGAAAAAGGTAAATTGAAAGAATTCGGCTAGCGCACCGGTAGCAATTCCGGCTAGGGCTAGTCGCTCAAAATTATGGACCGAAATCTTAGAATATGTTGGGATTCTAACGATCGATCACCAAGACAAGCAACCGGAACAGTGATGACGGTTTGATAGCCGCGAGGCTTTGTAAATCGCGGATAGGCAGTAATTCGAAGATGCTTGCCGGCTTGGTTCGTGTATTTGGCGGTTTACGATTGCCGCGGATTCATGGTTTTCGGTTAAAGCCTTCAACACAGAAAGGTCCGGGGTTGGAGCCGGGGTAAATCGAAGTCAATCAGGATGCTCGCGCACGTTGAAATTGACAGTCCGTCCGCTGTTCACGTATCATCCGCCATCTTTTTACCTGCTAGCAATTAGGCAAAAACTCATGAAAAGAACTTATCAACCCAGCAAACTAAAACGCGTCAGAACTCACGGTTTCCGTGCCAGAATGGCAACCGTAGGCGGCCGTAAAGTACTTAATGCGCGTAGAGCAAAAGGCCGCGCTTCTTTGACCGTCTAATTGGCGGCCGAAGAATTCTGTTTTCCCGATGCTTATCGGCTCAGGACGCCAGCCGATTACAAAAATGTCTTTACAAATCCGGTAAAGTCCAGCGACAGGTACTTTACCGTATTGGCCGTCAACAACCTTCTGGAGCATCCGCGCTTGGGTTTGGCGATTGCCAAAAAAGCCATCAAAAAAGCAGTCGCAAGGAACCGTATCAAAAGAACTGTCCGGGAAAGCTTTAGACTACAACGGCAACAAATCATCAATATCGATATTGTTGTTTTGGCACGCGGGGAAGCGGCCAACGCGGACCCGCACATTTTGAGGAAGTCATTGGAACGGCATTGGCTTAAATTGGTAGATCGATGCGATTCCTGCTCATAACCCTGATCAAGGTTTACAAATACTGCATTAGCCCCTTGCTGGGGCCGCGGTGCCGTTTTTACCCCAGTTGCTCAAGTTATGGCTTGGAAGCTATTCAACGCTTCGGCGCTGCGAAAGGCTCATATCTAACGCTAAGACGATTACTGAAATGCCACCCTTTTCACGAGGGCGGTATCGATCCTGTTCCGGAAAAACCGAGTAAATAACGATGGATAACATTAGATTTTTGCTGATCATGGCTCTGCTGATGATCTCTTATATGCTGTGGGAGTCGTGGCAGATCGATTATGGGCCGAAACCTCAAGCTATAGTCTCCGATAAGCCTTTGGTTGCCGATTCGCCCGAAGCAAGTTTAGCCATGGACGGTGGAGCCGCCGCTCAGGCCGCGGCACCGGCTAATGGCGCCGCCGTGCAAGCTAGCCGGAAAATCGTAAAAGTAGTCACCGACGTCGTCACGGTGGAAATCGATACCGAAGGCGGCACCCTGCTTAACTTGGATTTACTCAACTATCCGCAAGAGAAAGTCAATGGCTACGTGCAAAAAGCTTATCAGCTGATAGGCATGCAGGCACCGGAAAAAGACTTGTCCCCCATCCGGTTATTGAGCGCTGATCAAGACAAGATTTTTCTAGCCCAAAGCGGTTTGGTGTCCAGCGGAAATTCCGCTACGGCTCCGGACCATCACGCAGTGTTCGAAGCGCAACAAGCCGTTTATCAGCTTAAAGACGGCGAACAAGAGCTGGCGGTACCCTTGACTTGGAGCGATGCTAACGGTTTGCGCATCACCAAACTATTTACCTTCAAGCGCGGCAGCTATGCGGTCGAATTGACGCAAAAAGTCAGCAATCAATCCGGCACCGCTTGGACCGGGCGACAATATAACCAATTGCTGCGGCTGGAGCACAGCGATAAAAGCAACAACTTTATCAGAACTTTTTCCGGCGGCGCGCTTTATACGGATAAAGAAAAGTTCCAAAAAATCAATTTCGAGGACATGGCCAATAAAAACCTGGAGCTGACTGCGCCGGGCGGCTGGAGCGGTTTTATTCAACATTATTTCGCCAGCGCCTGGATTCCGGCGGCGGATCAAGAAAACCATTTTTATACCAAATCCTTGAATGACGCTCGCTTCGTAATCGGCTCTTATTCCCCGGATTTGACCGTTCCCGCCAACGGCGAGGGCGAATTTAGCGCGCAACTTTTTGCCGGCCCGAAAATACAACCTGTGATGGAAGCTTTGGCGCCGGGTCTGGAATTGACCGTCGATTACAGCTGGCTCACGGTCATCGCCAAGCCTATCTACTGGCTGTTGAACAAGATTCACGGCTACGTGGATAACTGGGGCGTGGCGATTCTAGGGGTCACCTTCTTCATCAAAGCGTTGTTTTTCAAGCTGTCTAAGGCCAGTTTCCAGTCCATGGCCAAGATGCGCAAAATTCAGCCTAAATTGAAGGAGTTACAAGAACGTTATGCCGATGACAGGCAACGTTTCAACACCGAAATGATGGCCATGTACAAGCGCGAAAAGGTCAATCCTTTGGGTGGCTGTTTGCCCATACTGGTGCAGATTCCGGTGTTCATTTCTTTGTACTGGGTGTTGATCGAAACCGTTGAGCTGCGTCAGGCCGAATTTGCCTTGTGGATTCAGGACCTGTCGGTGCAAGATCCGTTTTATCTGTTGCCGATTATCTACGGTATCACGATGAAAATTCAGCAAGGTTTGAACCCGGCACCGGTCGATCCGCTGCAAGCCCAAGTCATGAAAATGTTCCCCATCGTATTTACGGTGTTTTTCCTGTTCTTTCCATCGGGTTTGGTGCTTTACTGGATTTGCAATAACACCCTGTCCATTATTCAGCAGTGGTATATCACCAAGCATGTTTTAGAAGAAGACGCTCATCATCACCACTAAACATGCTGCAGGACGGCGACACCATAGCCGCCATCGCCACGCCGCCGGGTAACGGCGGCGTTGGCGTCATCCGCATTTCCGGCCCGCGAGCGGCCGAAATTGCTCGTCGACTGGCAGGTAAACTGCCTAAACCCCGATACGCCGTATTCCGGCATTTTCGCGACTCCGCTGCGGGCCTGATCGATTCCGGATTGATGTTGTATTTTCCGGGGCCTGCCTCGTTTACCGGCGAAGACGTGTTGGAGCTGCAAGCTCACGGCGGCCGGATCGTGCTCGACATGCTATTGCGGCGGGTATTGGAGTGTGGCGCACGCATGGCGGAACCGGGCGAATTCAGCAGACGGGCGTTTTTGAACAACAAAATCGATTTGGTGCAAGCCGAAGCGATAGCCGATTTGATCACCAGCAGTACCGAACAAGCCGTTCGCTCGGCCCAGCAATCCTTGCAGGGCGTATTTTCCCAACAGGTTAGCGAATTGGTCGACGAATTGATCGAACTGCGAGTGTTCATCGAAGCGGCGATCGATTTCGTCGACGAAGAAATCGATTTTCTGAGCGATGGGCTGGTTGCCGAGCGAATCAAGCGCTTGCGCGACCGGGTTCGGATCATTCAACTGAGTGCGCAGCAAGGACGCTTGTTACACGACGGCATTAGCGTAGTGTTGGCCGGGCGGCCCAATGCCGGCAAATCCAGTTTATTGAACGCGCTGGCCGGTTACGATGCGGCCATCGTGGCCGAGATGGCAGGTACCACCCGCGACGTGTTGCGCGAACGGATACAGGTCGACGGCATGCCGTTGCACATCATCGACACTGCTGGGTTGCGCGACAGCGACTGTACAATCGAGCAAGAAGGCGTGCGCCGTGCGCAACGCGAAATCCGGCAGGCCGACGTGGTATTGCAGTTGATCGATGCGAGTGACGATTCGGCTGTGCCCGGGGATTTAGGCTTGCCGGCCGGCGCAACCCTGGTCAAGGTATTCAATAAAATCGACTTAATCGGGCAAGCGCCCGGAATGCTCGAATCCGAGTACGGGGTAGAGATTCGGCTATCGGCAAAAACCGGGCAGGGCTTGGAGTTGTTGCGCGCCCATCTGAAACGTTGCGCCGGGTTTAGCGACGCAAGCGAAAATGCCTTCGTTGCCCGTCGCAGGCATGTGGCAGCTTTGCTTGGCGCGGAACAGGCGCTGGCGAACGCCGAGGCGCAGATGCAAGCTGCGGCGCCGGAATTGGTTGCCGAAGAGTTGCGGCAAGCTCAAACCGGTTTGGCGTCGATTACCGGCGAGTTCGGCGTCGACGATCTGTTGGGCGAAATCTTCTCCAGTTTTTGTATCGGAAAATAGCTACGCTTCCAGTCTGTTCCGAAGGCTTCCATAAAACTCATTAAAAACCAATATTTTAATGTGTTTTTGTTTCGAATTGATCTTGCTTAATCCTGTCAAATCCGCCTAAAATTGTGCCCAAGACTGTGCCCATGCGGTAACGTCTGGCTTCTCCTGGGCACAAATTCTGTGCCCTAGCGCCCTTAACATAGGGTGGGGAATCCAACTGTTTAAGGGCGCAAGGGTGCATAACTAGTCGTAAATTATTGTTTTTAAAATAATTAGGCGATGTGCCCATGATTTTAGGCTGTGCCCATGATCAAGCTATTTCATGGGCACATATCGACGGAGATGGTTATGGCGCTTAGTGAAGTCAAATTGCGTAACTTGAAGCCCAAGGAAAAGGCTTTTCAAGAATCCGATGGCGGTGGCATGTTTGTCGAGGTATTGCCGAGCGGTGGAAAGGTTTGGCGCTTGCGTTACCGACTATTTGGCAAACAGGAAAAAGTCAGCTTGGGCGAATATCCGGCTTACAGTTTGGCCGAAGCCCGCCAGTGGCGAGCGGATTGCGCCGCTTTGGTTACCCGCGGATTGTCGCCCATGGCATTGAAGCGGGGTGATGCAATACCCAATGATGTAAAACCCGAAGCCAAAGAATTGGCTGATGCATTTCTGAAAAACTGGTGCCGGGAAGCAATCCAGAAGCAGCAAATCAAAACAGCCGCGATTCAGGCGGAGGACACGGTCGAGGCTTTTGCCCGGCGTTGGTATGCTGAAATCGTCGAGCCGAACAACAGCAATCCCCGTAATATCCATCGGGTGTTGGAAAAGGACGTCATTCCCGCCATTGGCGGAAAACAAATTGGCGATGTCACCGTCACTGATGTCCTTGCAATCACGGACAAAGTCAAAGCCCGTGGCGCTGATCAAATGGCCTTGCAAACCCGCAATGTGCTGAAACGCCTTTTTGCCTACGCCATTGCCAGAGAAAAAGCCAAATTCAACCCGGCGGCGGCGATTGAAGCCAAATTTATCGCCACCGCCAAAAGCCGCGACGTAGCTTTAACCGCGGCGGAAATCGGCAAGTTGCTGCGGGCCATTTACCAGTCATCTATTAAGCGTTCCCACAAGCTGGCGCTGCATTTATTGATCCTGTGCATGGTGCGCAAATGCGAATTGATCGAAGCGCGCTGGGATGAAATTGATTTTGATCAGGGGCTTTGGATCATCCCCGGCGAGCGCATGAAAAAAGATAAAGACCATGTGGTGTTCTTAACCGAACAGGCACTGGCGATGTTTGAAGAGTTAAAGGGCTTGGCTAGCGGCTCCGAATGGGTATTTCCCAGCACGCACAGCCTGGACAAACCAATATCGAAATCGACATTGAATGTCGCGGTGCGTAGTTTCGACGCCGACGTGCAAAACTTTGTGATTCACGACTTTCGCCGCACCGCATCCACCCATTTACATGAAGCCGGCTTCAATTCCGACTGGATAGAAAAATCACTGGCGCATGAGACTAAAGGCATACGTGGCGTTTACAATAAAGCCCAATATGCCGACCAGCGCCGAGAGATGCTGAAATGGTGGGCGGATTTTGTCGACAGCCAAATCGAAGAAAACCGCAAAGTGATCATCGGCCGCTTTGGCAAGGCTTACAACGCAAATTAAATTAGCAACAGGATGTGATGCTTGGCTATGCTTTTTCCGGCATTGATGCACCACAAAACTAATAAGGACACCATGAACCATCAATCCCTTTCCGCCTTCATCTGGTCAGTGGCTGACCTGCTGCGCGGCGATTACAAACAATCCGATTACGGCAAAGTCATTCTGCCCTTCACTGTGCTGCGTCGTTTGGACTGTGTGCTGGAAGCCACCAAAGAGGCTGTGTTGGCCGAATACGCCGATAAGCAAAAGCTCGGCATCAACCCTCAACCCTTCCTGCTGCGCAAGGCTGGCCAGAGCTTCTACAACACCTCGCCGCTGGACATGAAAAAGCTGATGGGCGATCAGGATCATATTAAGGAAAACCTGTTTTCCTATATCCAAGGCTTTTCGCTTGAGGTCAGAGACATTTTCGAGCGCTTCGACTTTTACACCCAAGTGGATCGCCTGGCCAAATCCGGACTGCTCTATCAGGTGACGGAACGCTTCGCCCATGTCGATTTGCACCCCGAAACCGTCAGCAATAGCCAAATGGGTTTGGTATTCGAGGAACTGATCCGCAAGTTTGCGGAAATCTCCAACGAAACCGCCGGTGAGCATTTCACCCCGCGCGAAGTCATTAAATTGATGGTCAACCTGTTGTTCATTGAAGACGACGACGTGCTGGCCAAGCCCGGCGTGGTGCGCACCATTTATGACCCGACGGCCGGCACCGGCGGCATGTTATCAGTCGCCGGCGAATATCTGGAAGAGCATAATCCGGAAGCGCGTTTGACCATGTTCGGACAGGAACTCAATCCGGAATCCTACGCCATCTGTAAAGCCGATATGCTGATTAAGGGGCAGGATGTCGCCAATATCGTGTTCGGCAATACCTTTTCCGACGACGGCCATATCCTCAAGAAGTTTGACTATATGCTGTCCAATCCGCCGTTTGGGGTGGAATGGAAAAAGGTCGAAAAAGAAATCCGCAACGAACACGAAAAGCAAGGCTACAACGGCCGCTTCGGACCCGGCCTGCCGCGCGTCTCCGACGGCTCGCTGCTGTTTCTGTTGCACCTGATCAGCAAGATGCGCCCAGCCAAAGACGGCGGCAGTCGCTTTGGCATTGTCCTGAACGGCTCACCCTTGTTCACCGGCGGCGCTGGTTCCGGCGAAAGCGAGATCCGCCGCTATGTGCTGGAAAACGATTTGGTCGAAGCCATCATCGGCTTGCCGACCGATATGTTCTACAACACCGGTATTTCCACTTATGTTTGGATACTCTCCAACCGCAAACCGGAGCACCGCAAAGGCAAGCTGCAACTGATCGATGCCAGTGGTTTCTGGCAGAAGATGCGCAAAAGTCTTGGCTCCAAGCGCAAGGAATTGTCGGACCAGCATATCGCCGAAATCACCCGCTTGTTCGGACAATTCATCGAAGCTAGCGATGGCAAGAAACCCATCTCAAAAATCTTCAAGAATAGCGATTTTGGTTATCGCACCATCACCGTCGAACGCCCGCTCAAAGATGAAAACGGCAAAATACTGCTCGGCGAAAAGGGCAAGCTGAAAGGCAAGCCGCAACCGGACTCCAGCTTACGCGATACCGAAAACGTGCCGCTGTCGGACGATGTGGAAGCTTACTTCAAACGCGAAGTGCTGCCTCACGCGCCGGATGCGTGGATAGACCACGATAAAACCAAAGTCGGCTATGAAATCCCGTTCAATCGGCATTTCTATATCTTTGAAACGACGCGACAATTAGCCGAGCTAGATGTTTATTTAAAGGGTGTAACTGAACACATTTTGACCATGCTTGAGCAGGTTTCGGCCATAAATTTTCCTCATTACGAAAAATACAAGGACAGTGGCATTGAATGGCTTGGAAAAATTCCAGATCATTGGGCTATCGTCCCGATCAAACATCTCGGTCGTCTCAAAGGTGGTGCGGGATTTCCTCATAATGAACAAGGGATAGAGGGCGAAGAGCTTTCTTTCCATAAAGTTAATGCACTTGCTCAGGCAGGTAGTGATGGTATTTTGCTACCAAGCGAAAATACAATTACCCGTAATACGGCAGCACAGCTTGGAGCCTTTATTTTTCCACCAAAATCCATTGTTTTTGCCAAAGTTGGAGCGGCACTGTTATTAGGAAGAATTCGCCTACTCGGCGAAGATGCTTGCATTGATAACAACATGATGGGGTTAGTTGTTCGCCAACCCGAATATGATGTTGATTTTATTAAATATGCAATGAGTCTCGTTAGGTTTGATTTGATTGCCAACCCTGGCGCAGTTCCGTCTCTTAACGAAGCGCAAATTGGCAATTTCCTTCTTGCAATACCAAAATATGAGGAACAACAAATAATCGCGACATTCCTTGATAGAGAAACAACCAAGATTGACGCACTTATACAATCAATGGCCGGGAATCTTTCTATCGGCCAAACCAAAGATGCGAATTCTATGATTGCGTTACTACAAGAGCGTCGCATTGCTCTCATTTCCGCCGCCGTCACCGGCAAGATTGACGTGCGTGGTCTAGTCTCTACGACATTACCGGAGGAAGCCGCCGCATGAGCAATCTGCACAGGGAAGTCAATTTCGAGAATGAAATCTGCGAACACCTCGCCGCCCATGGCTGGCTGTATTCGCCAAACGATGCGGCCAAATACGACCGAGCGCGGGCGCTATTTCCTGATGATGTGCTGGCATGGGTAAAAGACACCCAACCGAAGGCATGGGAAGCACTGGAAAAGAACCACGGCGCACAGGCCGGCGAGGTGTTGCTCGGCCGGCTGCGGGATTCCATCAATCAACGCGGCACGTTAGATGTTTTACGCCACGGCATTGAATTAATCGGCTTGCGGCAACCCTTGACGCTCGCCCAGTTCAAACCGGCGCTGGCGATCAATCCGGATATTTTGACCCGCTACGCAGCCAACAGGCTGCGCGTGGTGCGGCAACTGCGCTATTCGCTGCATAACGAAAACGCCATTGATATTGGCCTGTTTCTGAACGGCATTCCGGTAGCCACGGCGGAACTGAAAACCGACTTCACCCAATCCGTGGATGATGCGATTGACCAATATCGCTTCGACCGTGAGCCACGGCCGAAAGGTCAAGGCAACCCCGAACCCTTGCTGTCCTTCCCCAATGGGGCTTTGGTGCATTTCGCGGTCAGCAATAGCGAAGTCTATATGACCACGGCGCTGGAAGGCGCGGCCACCCGCTTTCTGCCGTTTAATAAGGGCGACAACGGCGCAGCCGGTAATCCGGCCAATGAACATGGTCATCGCACCGCCTATCTTTGGGAAGACATTTGGGCTGGGGATAGCTGGCTGGAGATTTTGGGGCGTTATCTGGTCGCGCAGAAAGACCAGAAAAACCAGATCAAGAAAATCATCTTCCCGCGTTTCCATCAGTTGGACGGCACCCGCAAGCTGCTGGCCGCCGTGTTGCAGGAAGGTGCGGGCGGTAAATACCTCATCCAGCATTCGGCCGGCTCCGGCAAAACCAATTCCATTGCATGGTCGGCGCATTTTCTGGCCGATTTGCACAATGCCGCCCATGAAAAGCTGTTTGATACCGTGCTGGTCGTCTCCGACCGCAACGTCTTGGATAGCCAGTTGCAGGAAGCGATTTTCGACTTCGAGCGCACCGCCGGCGTAGTCGCCACCATTAAAGGTGAATCGGCCAGTAAAAGCGGGGAGTTGGCAACGGCATTATCGGGCGGCAAGAAAATCGTGGTTTGCACCATCCAGACCTTCCCCTTTGCACTCAAGACCGTGCAGGAGCAAGCCGCCACCCACGGCAAACGCTTTGCTGTGATTGCCGATGAAGCGCATTCGTCGCAAACCGGCGAAGCGGCCGCCAAGCTGAAAGCGGTATTGTCGGCGGAAGAGTTGCAAGAATTGACGGACGGCGGCGAAGTCAGCACCGAAGACCTGCTGGCCGCGCAAATGACCAACCGTGCCGCCGAAAACGGCATCACCTATGTGGCGTTCACCGCCACCCCCAAGGCCAAGACCTTGGAGTTGTTCGGTCGTCGCCCCCGTCCGGATTTGCCGGCCGGTGCTGATAATCTGCCCGCGCCGTTTCATGTCTATTCAATGCGCCAAGCTATCGAGGAAGGTTTCATCCTCGATGTGTTGAAGAACTACACACCTTATAAACTCGCCTTCAAACTGGCGCATGACGGCAAAGAATTGGACGACAAGGAAGTCGAGCGCAGCGAAGCCCTGAAAGGCATCATGCGCTGGGTGCGGCTGCATCCCTACAATATCAGCCAAAAGGTGCAGGTCGTCGTCGAGCATTTCCGCGAAAACGTCGCCCCGTTGCTGAATGGCAGAGGCAAGGCCATGGTGGTGGTTGGCAGTCGCTTGGAAGCGGTGCGCTGGCGGTTGGCGATTGATAAATACATTAAAGAAAACGGCTACAAAATCGGCACACTGGTGGCCTTTTCCGGCGAAGTGAACGACCCGCAATCCGGCGAAGACCCCTTCAGCGAAACCAGTAAAACCATGAACCCCAGCCTGAAAGGGCAAGACATACGCGAGGCGTTCAACACCGACGATTATCAAATCCTGTTGGTCGCGAATAAGTTTCAGACCGGATTTGATCAGCCCTTGCTGTGCGGCATGTATGTGGACAAACGGCTGGCCGGTATTGCCGCTGTGCAAACACTTTCCCGCCTCAATCGTGCCTATACGGGTAAAGACACCACCTATGTGGTGGACTTCGTCAACGATCCGGAGGACATTCTCACCGCCTTCAAAACCTATTATGAAACCGCCGAACTCTCGAACGTCACTGACCCGCATCTGGTGTTCGATTTGCGCATGAAGCTGGATGCGGCCGGATTTTATGACGAGTTTGAAGTCAATCGCGTGGTGGAAGTCGAGTTTAATCCCAATGCCAAACAAAGCGAGCTGGCCGGCGCGCTGGAACCGGTCGTGTCGCGGTTGTTGCTTCGATTCAAAGCAGCACAGGATAAGCTAACCATTGCCAAGGCCAAGGAAGACGGCAAAGCGGCGGCAGACGCGCAAAACGAACTGGATGCCCTGATACTGTTCAAGCACGACATGGCCGCTTTTCAGCGGATGTATGCCTTCCTGTCGCAAATCTTCGATTACGGCAACACCGCTATCGAAAAGCGCTTCATCTTCTACCGGCGCTTGTTGCCGCTGCTGGAGTTTGGGCGGGAACGCGAAGGGGTTGATTTATCCAAAGTCATTTTGACCCACCACAATCTGAAGCGCACCGGCAAACGTGATTTAGCCCTGGAAACGGGTGACTATAAAAAACTGGAACCCATGAGCGGTGCCGGCACGGGTTCGGTTCAGGAAAAGGAAAAAGCCTATTTGGTGGAAATCATCGCCAGGGTCAATGACTTGTTCGAGGGGGAATTGACCGATGACGATCGGCTGGTTTACGTCAACAACGTGATCAAGGGCAAACTGCTGGAATCGCAAATTCTGGTCAAACAGGCGGCCAATAATACCAAGGAGCAATTCGCCAATTCCCCCGATTTGTCGAATGAACTGATGAACGCCATCATCGATGCCTTCGCCGCGCACACTACGATGAGCAAGCAGGCCTTGGATTCTGAGAAGGTGCGTAGCGGGTTGAGGGATATTTTATTGGGGCCGGCGCAGTTGTATGAGGCGTTGAGAGAACAACACATGAAATTTCAAAATACAGTTTAGGATTGTTTGGCAATGACTGGCAGAGCAAAACAACCATGGGAAAACGATAGCTGCGCCACTTTACAAGCCTGCTATTCGGTTTACCACGTTCCAGTAGCTGCAGCACTATGGTGCGGCGTACCTCCCGATAGGCTTGAACAAGAATTGAGACTTGCTGTACCTATTGGCCAGTCTAACGCATTAGGCAGGGCAATATTGCGCCACCCTTACATAAGATGCCTTGAACCACGTATTCGTGCCATTCATGCCGCAATCGATGCCGGTGAAATACAAGCTTGCCGGGAGGATGGGCGCAAGGCGAATGATCATGTTGCATACGAAAGGCGGCATGTCTATGGCCTGGATTTGAAAGAATGGGCGAAAAAAATTGCTCCAACTGAGCGGCCAGCTTTTCTTTTTGATGACATCGAGCGCAACATTCATTCTGGTATCAACGCTGAAACATATCGCACCCTTAAATCGGCTCATGATGCCAAGGAAATAAAATTAACCGAAGCCAATGCTCGAATCAGGGAAATTGAAGCTATCAAGAGAGAGGTCGAATTAGAGCGGGATCAGCTGCGGGCTATGATTGATGCACTTACTGATCAATTAAAGAATGCAAATGTCCCTGGAGATCGCGCCGAAACCACTTATCAAAATATTATTGCTGCATTGCTGGATTGTATCGCTGGGAATGTACCCGATGTCGAGAAACATCCTTCTTTTGAAAGCGAGGCAAAGTTAATCGAAGCTATAGATGAGCATTACCGCGGTTACGGTGGATTGTCGAAAAGCAACTTATCTCGCAAATTCCCTGAAGCGAAGCGCAACTTGCGCAATCAATAGTTCCGCAATTGCGGCATTAGGCAACGCAACTGCGGTGCTGTAATCAAGTCGTGACAATATAAATACGCCATGTTCCGGGCTGTACCGGAATGCTTTAACCACATTCGAGGAAAGCGAAACATGGCAAAACAAATCCAAGCCGCGTTGACAATTCTGCGACGCAAACAAGTCGAAGCCCGCATCGGGCTGTCCCGCTCCACTATTTACGAACGCATCAAAGCCGGAACCTTTCCGGCGCCCATTTCTTTGGGGGCCAAATCGGTCGGTTGGCTGGAAAGCGAGATCGATGCCTGGTTGGCGTCCCAAATCGAAAAAAGCCGCAAGGCCGGCTAAGGGGGCGTGATGATCAAAAACAAACAAGCCGCCGGGTGTGGGGACACCCAAGCGGCTCAACAAACGATTCTGAAATTCAAGTTTATCGAAAAGCTGGCCGCATTGAAAGGCCACTGCTTTCGTTGGGCGACCTGGCTGAGTCAAATAGGCGGTGGCTTATGGTAAGCACCGTTTCAGCCAAAACGCAGTATTTGTTGGATCGGCTGGAACTGGTCAAAGTCACGGGCGCAGGCAAATGGCTGGCGCGTTGTCCGGCGCATTATGATCGCTCGCCGTCATTGGCTATTCGCGAAGCGGATGATCGGATTCTGATTCACTGTTTTTCCGGTTGTAGCGTGTCGCAAGTCTTGCAAGCGGTGGGTTTGCAAATGACCG
Source organism: Methylomonas sp. HYX-M1 (assembly GCF_040741385.1). Lineage (NCBI taxonomy): Bacteria > Pseudomonadati > Pseudomonadota > Gammaproteobacteria > Methylococcales > Methylococcaceae > Methylomonas > Methylomonas sp. HYX-M1. The sequence continues at coordinate 2,641,237 of NZ_CP160405.1, read as the reverse complement.
ATCTTTTTCCGGATCGACTGGATAATCCTTACGCACCCAAACCAAGATTTCCCAAGTTCAGTGCCTATGAATTGTTTCCGCTGTTAGTGCAGGAGGCAGTGATATTGGCGTTGGCCTGGAGCGATACACTGGCAGGCAAGGTATTATCGGAAAAGGATCATCAACGTGTTCAGCAGGCGTTTCAGAGTGTGATGCGTTTGCACTCGGAGGTGTCCCGATGAGTTTGCTGGCGCGTTTAGATGAGTTGAATTTTGCCGATCCTTTGGCTGATTGGCCAGAGCCACAACCGTTACCGGATGGCTTGCCGTCGGTCGCGGCATTCGATTTTGCCTTGCTACCGGATACCTTGAAACCGTGGGCGGCCGATATTGTGGACCGTGTGCAGTGCGCCCCGGATTTTGTAGCGGTTACGATTATGGCCGCGTTGGGCACGGTGTTAGGGCGGAAAATGGGCATGCGCCCGCAAAATCAAACCGACTGGACGGTCACGCCGAATCAATGGGCCTTGGTGGTTGGTCGACCGGGTGTGCTGAAATCGCCCGCAATGGAAGCGGCCTTGTCACCGTTGAAACGCTTGGCCGCGCAAGCCACCGAGTTGCATCGGATGGAAATGCAGGATCACAAGTTCGCTGCCAAGCTTTTTAAATTAAGGGCCGATGAAAGTGAAAAAGCGGCCAGGAAGCTATTGGCCAAGGATGCCAATGCCGATTTATCCCAATACTTACTGGATGCGGAAATCGAAGCGCCCGCGTTACGTCGCTACATTGCGAATGACACCACCGCCGCCGCGTTAGGGGAATTACACAGGCAAAATCACAATGGGTTACTGGTGTTTCGCGACGAACTGGTGTCGTTGTTGAAAGCCTTGGATCGTGAAGACAACGCCGAAGCCCGTGGCTTTTACTTGACCGGTTGGAATGGGGATAGTCCTTATACCTTCGACCGCATCATGCGCGGCATGAATCTGCATATTCCGGCCGTTTGTTTATCGCTATTGGGTTCAACGCAACCGGGCCGAATTGCCGACTACGTTCGGCATGCGGTACGCGGTGGATCGGGCGATGATGGTTTGATCCAGCGTTTCGGCCTGTTGGTCTGGCCGGATATTGGCGGCGAATGGCGCAACGTCGATCGTTTTCCAGATAGTGATGCCAAACGTGAAGCGAACCGCGTCTTCGATTATCTGGACAAATTGGAACCGGAACAGGTTGGTGCCCTACAGGATACGGATCACAACGGTCAACCCGATGGCTTGCCGTATTTGCGCTTTGACGATGCGGGCGGTGAAATTTTTCTGGAATGGCGCACCCAACTGGAAACCCGTTTGCGCAATGGCGAGTTACATCCCGCCATGGAATCCCATTTGGCGAAATACCGCAAGCTTGTGCCGGGGCTGGCGCTGATTCTGCACTTGGCTGAAGGTAAACACGGCCCGGTCACGGAGCGCACCACCTTGCAAGCCCTGGCCTGGGCCGAATATTTGGAAACCCATGCGCAACGGGCTTATGCCAGCGTATCGTCGCCCGAAGTGGCAGCCGCCAAGGCAATTTTGCAGCGGATTCGAAAAGGTGATTTGAAAACTCGCTTTTCCAGTCGCGATGTGTGGCGACCGGGTTGGGCTCATTTATCAGACCGGCAATTGGTCGCGGATGCCCTCGAACTCCTGACCGATCTGGATTGGCTGCGCAGTCACCGACAGGAAACGGCTGGGCGGACGGCGACAATTTATGAAGCCAACCCGAAAGGTTTACAGTCATGAATTATTTGCAACGTCTTAAAGCCTTGGATTCGACAAAAGTGGCGCCCGTTGCTACTGCCTTAACTGCCAAAAGCCCAGTCGATGAGCCTTTTGACAGTTTTGGCACTAGCGATACTGGGCAGTTTTCCGAAATCAGCCCGGATTCAACCCTCACCAAGCAACGCGATGCCTTGGATGATCGGGGTTATTGCCGTGAGTGCAGCAACCAGACCAGCAAAGGGCGTTGTCTGGCGGCTTGGCGTGGCGAGATTCTGGCCGAAAGCCATTACCACCCAGTCGATGACATTCCCAGGCGCTGCGAGGGCTTCGCACCAAAACCCGATGATTCCGATCAACGTACCGGCCGGCAACGCTGGCCTGGACTCAATTCGAAGAGGTAAACCCATGGCAAGACGCAAACAGCAACCGCAACACTTTATCAAAGGCACCGCCAAGCACCGCCGCACGGAAGCCGACTATATGTCGACCTTGTTGGAAACAGTCACCTTGGAGGACTGGCAAGCCGTCGTGACCAGTACGGTCGCAGCCGCCAAACAGGGCGATGCCCAAGCGCGGGCTTGGCTAGGGCAATACTTGGTCGGCAAGCCGGCAGGCAAAGCCCCGACGCCTCTAACCGTGGTGGTGCAACAACTGAATGGCGAGAATCCCTTGGTCAATCGCTTGTCGCAACGGATTATCAGTCACCACAATAATCCGTTTGCACACAATGACGACGAGTTTGAAGACCACATCAAGGCATTAGTCGCCGCAGAATTGGCCGAAAAAATACCGATCTTGGAAACACCGTCTACGCTAGAGCCGGCAAGGGAAGGAGCCGATTTTGATGGTGAACAAATCGGTTAATTTGCCTAATGATTTCGGAAAAATAAAAATGGGTGGATTCGGTAGCGGTCGAAAATTTGGCGCAAATGTCACGGACGATTATCGGCAAATCGATATTCGGCGCTGGCAGCGGGATGGGCTGTTATTTCCTGGCAGTCATATCAACTGGCAATGGTCACGCAATGGGGAAAAGATCGCCTCGATCGGGGCTAAGGTGGAAACAGGGTATTTGCGTCTGATCTACGACTATCGCGCGCCTGGTTCAGAAAGTTGGGAGCCGCTGGATTATCCGGTTCGACTGCAAACCACGCCCTGCCATTATGGCGGTGTGCGTTATTGGTTTACTTGCCCGGCTGTCGGGTGTGGGCGTCGGGTGGCGATACTATATTCCGGCGGCAAATACTACGCTTGCCGGCATTGCTACCAATTGGCGTATCAAAGCCAACGTGAAGACAAGGGAGATCGTGGACATCGTGGCGCCAATAAAATCCGCGCGAAATTGGGTTGGGCGGTTGGAATTGCAAATCCACTAGGGGGCAAACCCAAAGGGATGCATTGGCGTACTTACAATAGAATGATGCTCAAACAGTTGCGTTATGCGAATGATGCCAATCGCGGGATGATTGCAACGCTCAAACGGCTTGATGTGAAATTTGCTGAGCTTGAAGAATTGTTGAATTGTTGAATTGATTGTCAAAATTGAACGAATAAATCCGATGCCTTTGGCGGATTTTCCTTCTTCCTTAGTCAATGATCCATCGTCATATCTCTCGAATGATACGCCTCTTGTGCATATCACTAACAACGCCACTAGCTTGTATATGTGCTAGTATTTTCGCCAATAAAGAAGTCGCATAGTTAGCAGAGACAGAAAATGACAATCTCAAACGAGTTAGAAATCGTAGAGCAAACAATTATTTATCTTCATCGAGAGATGTTCGATGAAAGTCCGTCTCCCATGAAGCTTCAAAAGCTATGTTACTACGCCCAAGGTTATGCTTTGGCTCAAGGTGACGAGTTGTTTCCAGAGGAATTTCAAGCGTGGCAGCACGGTCCGGTTGTAAAGCCTTTATATTGGAAATATCAGCACTACAAGTGGCGTCAAATCTCTAATGAAGTTCCTGATCCTCAAACAGAGCACTTAGAATATCTGAGAGAAATCGTTGCCGCTTACGGTCGCTACGATGGAGCGGCTTTAAGCACGATGACTCATCGCGAGACGCCATGGCTCGAAGCGCGTGGTGAATTGCCGGAATCGGCGGGCAGTAGCGCAATAATTGGCAAGGAGTCCATGAAATCCTTTTTCTCAGGCAAGCTCAATAGTTGAGTTGAGTTGAGTTGTTTCGAATGGCCGATAATCGATATGCGAATATCGCAGATCGCGATGCCAAGCGAGTTTCAGAAGAGAAGCTAAAGTTGTCTTTTGTCTACATAGATTGGGACTCAGAAGAGTTCTTCTTTCACGGACTTGAGTCCCAGTATTACCAGAAGTTCTTCTGGTGCATGTCCGAGCTTCAATCGGCTACTGAACGTCAGATAGCGCAACAGACACATCCGAGTTTACGGCCCAAGTCGATATTCAACTCCGATACGTCGATCAAGAACGCTTTTCCTGTTTCCGTAATTGAGAGAGTCAAGCAGCAACTATTCGTTGAGACTCGGGATGAAGCGGCCGCAGCAGATCAAGCGAAAGAAATTACGGCGCGGGCGTTTGAAGTGTCGCTCTCAAAGAACTACGGACGCGTCCATGGTTTTTTGTGGAATAACACCTTTCATATAGTCTGGGTTGATCCTGCGCATAACTTGTTTCCTATGGGGCGAAAAATCACCAAACATCAAGATGCCGCAGTTGTTAGGTGCTTTTCACCTGAAGAGTGCCATCGCCTCCAGGAAATCATCCGCCAGCTACAAATCGAAAATGAAGAGCTTTTGGAGGCGTTCGCCAATCAATAGTCAAAGCAAAGTCGGAAATTGTCCGAATTTGATCTGCCAGTTTGATTATCAAATGTGTGCTTCTTCAGATAATGAGTGCCCATAATTGTGCCCATCGTGAAATGACGATGTTTGTAATAAATTGTTTTTTATGCTGTTTTTATTGTTTTCTATATTCTGTATCGAAGTCGGAAGCGGTTCCGGACGGTTCCGAAGCAATCCATTAAATACCAGTTATTTAGCAAAAGCGTGTTTCGGATTGATCTTGCGAAATCCTGCCAAGTCTGTCCGAATCGGGCACGAACATCTTTGATGTAGGGTTAGAAAATCGATGTTATCAGGGCGCAAGCATAGGTAAGCGGGCATCTATTTTCGATTTTAAAAAAATCAATATGCGATGTGTCCGTCGTGTTAGGCTGTAACCATGATGAAGCTGTTGCATAGGCGCAAATTGACGGAAGCGGTATGTTTGTCGAGGTATTGGCGGACGGTGGAAAAGTGTGGCGCTTGGTTACCGGCTATTCGACAAGCAGAGAGCGGTCGACTTGGGCTAGCATCCGGCTTATAGCGTGGCTAAGCCCGCTAGCGGTGAGCGGGTTGTCTTAAATGACCGCGAAGCGCGGTGATGCCGTGCAATGACAGCATAAAGAACCGCCGTGGGGTTGCCGGGCCGGATAATCAAATCAATGCGCTGGAGAAAAAACGGCTGGTGCTGAACGATCAACTGGCCGCAGCAAAGCAACCGCTACCCGGCTTCGACGAGATGTATCGAATCGATTAGTTAACCCCTTGAAAATATAGCATTCCGGGCGATTTGAAGACCAGCGCGCCGTGCTCAAACTGTTGTTTTCGTAGCCGTTGAATTACACGCGAAACGGCGGATATAGAAAACCGAAATTATCATTACCGTTCAGTGTGTTAGGGGATTTTTGCGTGCGGAAAAATGGTGCCCAGGGGCGGAATCGAACCACCGACACGAGGATTTTCAGTCCTCTGCTCTACCGACTGAGCTACCTGGGCGCTGTGACAGCCGCACATTAAACAGGAGTTTCATGCTTCAGTCAAGAAAAACCTCGCTTATTTTCCTGAAACTCATTATGAGAACTACTGCGGTGTTGTAAAAAATAGTTTTCTAAGCGCACGAGTGTGCTTTCAGCGTCAGCGCTTTTCATTGGCCGGATGATTGTCATCATGCGTCGCGTCTGTTGCACTCACGCGAAGGCGGTGGTGGGGTTCCGGGAGGCGCGGGGGCGGTATGAAACGGCTAGTCGGGGCGGGTGACTTGGCGATGCGCTCTGAAATTGGTACTTTGTGGCCTTGGCCGTACATATATTGAATGTAGGCGTTGTCGTATTTTGTTGGCTAGCGTAAGCCGAGCTGCGACCGTATCCGCTGCCGACGATGCTGCCGGTAACCATCCTGTCCGCGCCTATCGCCGCGCCGTCACCACTGCCTATTGCCGTTCCGTCCAGCGCGCCTAGGGGCGGAGTCGGCGACCGCGCTACCGAGTTGGCTGTTTGCGGCGGCTTGCGTAGGGCTTATGCCGGTCTAGTCGGCGGCATATCGGCGGCACATTTCGTCATCGTAGCGAAATGGGTCGAACCGCATGCTATTGCGGGTAGGGCCGTAATACTTGGGCCGCTAAGTATGGTGCGCGCAAGCGAATAGCGCTGAGCATGGGCTCAAGCAGAGAAAGGGTAAACGCGAGTTCATCGGATTTCTGTTATAAGCACAGTGCGGTTATTGGGGCGGAGTCGGTTCGACCGCTTGCCAGCCACCCGGGCAAGTCTGCACAACGGGGTAATATCCCTGTGGATCGAAGCAGTAATACCAGTAACCTTGCGGATAGGTGTGACCGGCGGCTGCGGCGGCGGGTTCGCGCTCGATGTAAACCGGCGGATCTTGCAAGACCGTGATGACCGGTGGGGCGTAGTCGTAATAGGGTGGGTAGAGGTAATAGGGCCGGGGCCAAAACGGTACGCCAACATAAAAGCCAAAGCCGGAATGGGCGTGAGCGTGGCGCCCGCCCGGCCAGGAGACGTTGCTAAAGCCTAATAAGCTCAGGCAGCTTAGGGTAAAAATCAATGGTCTAAACATCGTTGTCTCCTGTTGTCCTGAGGTGCTATAGAGTGCTTGGCATGTTTGCAACGGCGGCGAATGGGAGAGCTATATGAATGGCGCGGTTTGCGCCGACTTCAAAATTAGATTACGCCGGAAGCCATCGTAGCGGTAAAGGGTAATTCGATAGCGACTTGCAAGCCGCCTGTCGGCCGGTTGCGGGCACTGACGTTTCCGCCTAGTGCCGATACGGAACGTTGGGCAATGGTTAAGCCCAAGCCCACGCTATCCGGTCTGACGCGTTTCCCGCTCCGGAAGAATGGCATGAAAATGGCTTGCAAATCCGCTTCCGCTACTCCTGGACCTTGATCGTTTACCGTTATCTTTAAGCACTGTAGGGAAGGTTGATAATCTACGATCATTTCCACTTCGCCGTCTGCGCGGCAATGTTGTACCGCATTGCGCAAGACGTTTTCCACGGCTCGCAACAACAGTTCGGCGCGGATCGAGCCGTATAATTCGTCGGCAACACTGCGGTATGTCAAGCTAATCCCCTTGGATTCGGCTTCGAAACGGGCGTCTTCGGCTATGTCTTTCAGCAAGCAGCCGACATCGGCATCGATGCATGCATCGTCGCAGACCCCGGCTTCCAATCTGGACAGCATCAATAATTCGCCTACCAGTTCGTTAATTCGCTGGGATTCGCGTTCGATACGCTCCAAGCTGGCGGCAATTTTGTCCGGTTGCTGTTGAGCCAGACCAATCGCTACCTGCATGCGGGCCAACGGCGAACGCAATTCGTGAGATACGTCGTGCAACAAGCGTTGTTGCGCGTCTACCAAGTTTTCGATTTGTTCGGCCATATGGTCGAAAGCCAAGCCTAAGTCGACCAGTTCGTCTCTGCGTTTGCCCAATGAGCGGCCGACCCGGGTTTGCAGCTTGCCTTCCGCCACCGCTGCGAACGCTTGTCGTAAGCCGCGGATCGGCGTAGCGAAATACCAGGCCAACGCCATGCTGAACAATAGACTGGCGATAAGCCCGGTGGTAATAGGTAACCAAGGTGACGGTGGCTCGTGCGGTCTTGGGTGCGTCACCCCGGGCGGTTTGCCACCGAATTCTATCGGGCCGAATTCGCCGTGACCGGCATGCGGCGGCGGCCCGGGAGGAATGCCGCGTTGGACATCCTGCTCGTGCGGTGGATGAAAACCGTGTTCAGGTAACGCGGCGAACAGCAAGTAGCTATGGCCGTTCGCGGCCTGGATCAGTTGAATGGCCTTGGGAAAAGCGGCTCGCAAGTACAAGGCGCGGGCATGTTGTAGCGTTTCTGCGCTGACTTCTCTTCTAAGTAATTCGCGGTCTGTGTCGTCGACTGCATACACCGGAGGATTGTGCGGTTCGCCGAGTTCGGACAAATATTGGCTTAACGCATCGATGCCGCCGTGCCGCAATACATTGGCGGCAGCGGATACCCAGGCGTCGGCGTGCCGGTCTATATGCATCTCCGTCAGTTGCCGGGCATTCAGTTGTTCCCTATGTCGCCACCATACGGCGCTACCGACGCCGATGCCGGCCAGCAACACGGCTAGCCAAAACGAAAAGAAAAACTTCCAAAACAATCGCCCCATGCCTAGTCTCGGACCAGCTGATAGCCTTGGCCGCGAACCGTTTGAATGTAGGACCTGCCGTCGGCCTGGCTGCCGAGTTTGTGGCGTATGCTGCTCATATGCACGTCTATGCTACGGTCGAAGCGGGCCAGCGGCCGGCCTAGGCCTTTTTCGGACAGTTCCTGTTTGCTGACGATATGGCCGACGTTCAATGCCAAGGTTTGCAGCAAATTGAATTCGGTGCTGGTCAGTTCCAAGTCGTGCTCGAACCAGCGCGCTTTGCGTTTATCGCTCCAGATTTGCAGGGGGCCTGCTGTCAACGGGCCTTTGCTTTCGGTTTCTAAGGCTTCGGTGCGGCGTAGTATCGCTTTGATCCTCGCCACCAATTCGCGCGGCGAGCAAGGTTTGGGTACGTAATCGTCGGCGCCGGATTCCAAGCCGATAATTCTGTCGACGTCGTCGCCTTTGGCGGTAAACATCAGGATGGGCAAGCCGCTTTGTTGACGTATTCTGGTCAGAATTTCGGTGCCTTTGATGTCGGGCAGCATGATGTCCAGCACGCACAGGGCGAAGCGTCCGGAAAGCGCCATTTCCAAGCCGTTGCCGCCGTCATGGCATGCCGTCACTTGAAAGCCTTCTTGCGCCAAATACTCCTGAAAGAGTGCAGTCAGTTCGATGTCGTCGTCTATGATTAAGATTTGCGTGTTCGTCACGTGAGTCCCCTGGTTGTGTAAACGTTGTCATGATAATCGCCGGTAACCGAGAGACCAATCGCTTACTCCGGGATTTACCTAAATTTACACCGTAATAACAGCGTTTTACCGTGTAAAGACGATACTGTCCGCCGACGGTGAGCGCTACTAGCTGTCACTGAGTATCCGTAAAATTTCCAGGAGTGACCGATGAGAAAATTGCTGTTGGCTGTATTGTTATGTTCGTCCGCCGTCTTTGCGATGCCACCCATGCCGGGAGAGCCGCCTTGTCCTCACGGCGCTATGAGCATGGAGGGTAAGGGCGGCATGGGAAAATCCGGTGCCGTCGGACCCGGCGAACACCTGCCGCCGTATTTAACAGGGATTGCGTTAAGCGACGAACAAAAAAACCAGCTGGCCGAGTTGCTGAAAAGCCGCCGGCAACCCATGCAAGATCTTGGCAAGCAAGAACACCAAGCCAAAGAAGCGTTGCTCGCCTTGAGTTTTTCCAACGATTACAGCAGCGATAAGGCTGCGCCCATGATTGCAAAGCTCGCGCAACTGCACTCGAACATGCTCGGCGAGATCAGTGCAGCCGACAATGCCGTATTTAAATTATTGACCGCCGAACAATTGGCGGTTTTGAAGGGGCATCGGCAAGCTAACAAACCTTGAGCTAAGCCGGCGGCGGCGGAAAAGGCCGCCGTCGCAGGTGATGCCGTCAGCATTAGCCTTTTTTTTGTGCTTCCTGCTTTTCCAAGGTGAACTCTACGATACGTTGACGCAACGCCTCGTCTTTCAACATTAATTCGACCATTACGTCTATCGTGACGCGCAATTTCAGCGCATTCAAGCGGGTAAAAGTTTTCAATTCGTCGTACGTTGCTTGGTTTAAAGCAACTTTCTTTTTGTCGTCTCTATTATCGTTAGCCATGCGGTGTTCCTATTGCAATCGTAAACTTGGACAGCGGGAAAAATAAGCCGGCAATCTACCAGTTTTTGCGCGCCGATGTCACCGCGTTGTAAGAAACAATGCATGAGTCAAGCCTACGCAAATGTCGGTAAATTGCTTACGCAAAGCGAAACAGGACGAGTATGGCTTAGGATAGTCCGGACGTGAATGATGATGGGAATATTCAAATCGGCCAAGGGTTTTAGCCGAGTGGCTAAGGGATTATAATCCCAAGCGCAGACTACCCATTTTACCAGACGGCAAAATCACCATTGTCCATGGATTGCTTCAACTTTTACCGCGCCAAGACATTTGAAGACTAAGCTACCGTCCATCTCCTACGAATATTCTTGGCGCTATATATTCGCAATCGCCCTAAGACATAAAAAAAAGCTGATCACCGGCCACTTGATAGCGGTACTGGCCACTGCGGCCGCCGTGCCGGTACCTTTGATCATGCCTTTGTTGGTCGACGAAGTTTTACTCAACAAACCCGGTTTGATTTTAAACAGCGTCGATCCTTACCTGCCGGCCGATTGGCGTCAACCGACAGTCTATATCGCCGGCGTGTTGATCGTCAGTTTATTGTTGCGCTTGTTCGCTTTGGTGTTGAATATCGTGCAGACCCGGCAATTTTCGATGATAGCCAAGGACGTCATTTTTCGCATCCGGCAAAGCTTGATCCGGCACTTGCAGAGCATATCGATGTCCGAATACGAGAGCTTGGGCAGCGGTACCGTGACGGCCTATATGGTCACCGATCTGGACACTTTGGACAATTTCATCGGCAACACCATCAGTAAATTGTTGATTGCCATTCTCACGGTGTTGGGTACCGCGGTTATCTTGCTGTGGATGCACTGGCAATTAGGATTGTTCATCATCTTTTTGAACCCGGTAGTCATTTATTTGGCCAAAGCGGTCGGTTCCAGAATCAAAGATCTAAAAGCCAACGAAAACCGAGCCTACGGCGTGTTTCAACAGGCTTTAAGCGAAACCCTGGAAGCGATACACCAAATTCGTGCCAGCAATCGTGAGCAACATTACGGCTTGCAATTGATGGAAAGTGCGAGAGCCGTTAAAGAACATTCCATAGCGTTCGCCTGGAAGAGCGACGCGGCGGCCAGATTAAGTTTTTTAACGTTTTTATTCGGATTCGATATTTTTCGCGCCACGGCGATGCTGATGGTGTTGTATTCCGATTTGAGCATAGGGCAGATGCTGGCGGTATTCGGTTATTTGTGGTTTATGATGGCTCCGGTGCAAGAGATTTTGGGGATTCAGCAGGCATTCTACGCCGCTAAAGCAGCCCTGATTCGGGTTAATCAACTGACCCGCTTAAACCGCGAGCCGCACTATCCGCATGTGTTTAATCCGTTTCTTAACAAGAAAACGGTCGGCGTTACCGTTAAGGATTTGTATTTCAGTTACCGGGACGAACCGGTGCTGAACGGTATCAATTTGGCGATAGCAGCGGGTAGTAAAATTGCATTGGTCGGCGCCAGCGGCGGCGGTAAATCCACGTTGGCTCAAACCTTGATCGGTTTATATCCGCCGGCTAGCGGGATGATTTATTTCGATGGCGTGCCGATGTCCGGTATCGGCCTGGATGTGGTTAGAGAGCATGTCGCTACCGTTTTGCAACATCCGGCTTTGTTGAACGCCTCGATTCGGGATAATCTGACTTTGGGGCGGAATGTCGACGATGCCGAGCTCTGGCATGCGTTGGAGTTGGCGCAGATGGGCACGACGGTGATGGAGATGAAGCGTGGTTTGGATACGGTGGTAGGCAGGCAGGGCGTGCGCTTGTCGGGTGGGCAAAGACAGCGGTTGGCGATTGCACGCATGATCGTCAGCAAGCCGTCCGTAGTCATTTTGGACGAAGCGACTTCCGCGTTGGACAGCGAAACCGAATTCAAGCTGCACGCCGCGCTGGCCGGTTTTTTGGAAGGCCGCACCACCATTATTATCGCCCACCGCTTGAGTGCGGTGAAGCAAGCGGATCATGTTTACGTGTTCGAAGAAGGGCGTATTTGCGAACAGGGCAGGCATGAGGCTTTGATTCAACAAAACGGTTTATACGCCAAACTGTACGGCGAGTATCAGTAATGTCCCCGGTTTTCGATTTGCATTGTCACTCTACCGCGTCGGACGGCGCTTTGTCGCCGGCTGAATTGCTGATGCGTGCCAAAGACAAGGGGGTATCGGTGTTGGCGCTGACCGATCACGATACTACGTTCGGGTTGGAAGCAGCGGCGGCGTCCGCTGAACAGTTAGGCATTTGCCTGTTAAATGGCATCGAAGTTTCCGCTCTGTATGCCAATCAGTGTTTACACGTGATTGGTTTGGACATCGACCCCAAGCATCCGGTGTTGGCGGCAGGCTTAGCTCGGCAAAGCGAGCTTCGTGGGCAACGCGCGCGAAAAATGGCCGAGAAGCTGGCCAAAAAGGGCATCGCCGACGCGTATCCGGCGGTACGCGCGCTGGCAAGTACCGGGGAAATTACCCGCTCGCACTTTGCGGATTTTTTGGTGCAGGCCGGAAAGGCCAAAGATCAGCAGGATGCGTTCGACAAGTACTTAAGCAAGGGTAAGCCCGGTTACGTGCCTACCCAATGGGCCGAGTTGGACGAAGTGGTGGCGTGGATTAACGCGGCAGGCGGCGTCGCGGTGTTAGCCCACCCCTTGCGTTATAACTTGAGCCATAAGTGGATCGATCGGGTACTGGCGGCGTTCAAGCAAGTGGGCGGTGTCGGCGTAGAGGTGGTCACGGGCAGGTCGTCGCCGGACGATATTCGGCTTAGCGCCCAATTGGCCTTGAAACACGGCTTGTATGCGTCCATAGGCTCGGATTTTCACAATCCCGACAACCCCTGGGTGGAATTGGGAAAATTAGCGCCGTTGCCGGCGGGCTTGCAGCCGATTTGGCAGTTGTTCGGCAGTGCGGTGCAATCGCTTTTGCCATAGCGCTAAGCGCGATTGGAGCGTAAAGGATTTTAGAAAGTCGCCGCTACGGCGACTTTCTAAGGGCGTTACAAAGGAATCAATAAGGGTTTGGCGAAACCGGGCCGTAGCCTTCGTCTTTCAATTCCTGAAATTTCAACACGTCGTCTTCCGGTACGTTGCCGTCGTTGACCAAGTAGTTGCGTTGGGTCAGGTAGGCGTTTTTGAAGAAATCGTAACGGTCGATAGCAGCTTCGCTGGCGATTTTTTCGATGCTCAACAAATCCGCGCGAGTGTCCACGGCTTTTAAACCACCCGCCCCGATAGATACGGCGGAACCTATCCAATTCGGGTTGAGATAAAAGCCGGCGTATGTAAAGGGATTCATGGCCGCATCGCCGACTAAACCGAAAATGCCGCGCGGGGAGCTTGGCCCAAAGAAAGGCAAGACCAAATAAGGACCGGTAGGCACTCCCCAAACTCCCAACGTTTGGTCGAAGTCTTCGTTGTGTTTGCCAAGGTCCAGCATGCCGGCAATGTCGACCAAGCCGCCTACACCGGCGGTGGTATTAATCAGGAAGCGGGCCGCATCCAGACCGGATTCGGCAAATTTGCCCTGCATCGCCTGATTGGCGAAGACGCCGATGTCGTCGATATTGCTGAAGAAATTGGTGACGCCCCGGTCGACGAACGACGGGGTAATCCATTGATAGCCATGTGCGACCGGTTTCATCACGTAGTCGTCCAAATGGTCGTTGAACGACTGGACGCTTCTATTCCAATTCTCGTAAGGATCTTTGCTGTCGTGCACGGCCGTTGTCGCACAACCGTTCAGAATCGTCGAAAGGCTAAGCACAATCAATGATCCTATTCTTTTGAATGGCATAAATGTAACCTCGTAACCTGTTTATTGTTTAAAGCGGCGAAAACTTAACGTAACATACCATATTACCTTCTTTTCTAGCCAATGTAGCAATATGGATAACTGCTTCACTCCACTGGGCGACCGTTTTCGCGGTTATTTACCCGTGGTAGTCGATATCGAGACTGCCGGTTTCAATGCCAAAAAAAATCCGCTGTTGGAAATGGCGGCCGTAATCGTCGAACAAGATCAAAACGGCTGGTTGCGCATTACCGAAAAGCATCATTGCAACATCGTTCCGTTCAAGAATTCCGAGCTGGACGAGGCGGCGCTCAAGTTTACCGGCATCGATCCGTATCATCCTTTTCGGATGGCTATTGAAGAAAAAGATGCTTTGCAAACATTGTTTTTGCCGATACGCGCCGCGGTAAAACGCAACGATTGTAAAAGAGCGATCTTGGTCGGACATAATCCGGCATTCGACATCAATTTTCTTAACGCTGCGATCGACAGGACCCAGTGCAAAAAAAGTCCGTTTCATCCCTTTAGCAGCTTCGATACCGCCACCTTAGGGGGGTTGGTGTTCGGGCAGACCGTATTGGCAAAAATTGCCGAAGCGGCCGGTTTGGAATGGGACAATCAGCGTGCGCACTCGGCGCTTTACGATGCCGAGCAAACTGCACAATTGTTTTGCATCATCTATAACCGGTGGAAAAAGTTGTCGGCCTTAGCAGCGGCTTGATGTGTGCGGCCCGCTCTCGCGAGCCGCCATTTGTTGCTTACTCCGGTTTTACCAGCATTTTTTCCAGCTCGCCGCGGTTGTATAGATCCATGACGATATCGCAACCGCCTACCAGTTCGCCGTTGATGTAAAGCTGCGGATAGGTCGGCCAATTGGAATAGCTTTTCAGTGCTTCGCGAACTTCGGGTTCCTCGAAAATGTTGATGGCCCGGTAATCGGCATTGCAGGCTTGCAACACCTGTACTACGCGGCCGGAAAAACCGCATTGCGGGAAATCCGGAGTGCCTTTCATATACAGCACCACCGGATAACTGGTGAGTTGTTCTTGTATTCTTTCGACTACGCTCATGACTTTCATCCGAATAAATTGAAAACCCAGCAATCCTATCAAGAATTGTCGGCTTTTGAAACGTCAAGCGGTTAAGACTGAATTACGTTTTCGGTATCGAATTGAGCTTGCAAGCGATCGGCGGATCAAACCGAGCCGACCGCATGGCAGCCCTAGGGTTGTCGTTTACTTGCGGTGATTGCATTTGCCTTTCTAAAATTTAGGCTGCGCCGACTCAATGTCTCGGTTTTGATTTCACAAAAAGTGCGGTAAGCTGCGCCTAGCGCCATAGCTGCGCCGATCGATTTGCTCGGCTTGTGACATGCAGTAACTCAGTGAGAGTCATGAACTTTTTACCCTTTGCTTACGACGAGTTTTCCGGTTTTTTGCCGCACGGCCATTGTTATTTGTGGCAAAGCGATTTGTTGTGGTTGCATGTCGTATCCGATGCGTTAATCGTTTGTTCCTATTATTCGATTCCGTTCGCGCTGTTTTATTTATTGATCAAGCGTAAAGACATACAGTTCGGCTGGATTTACGCGGGTTTCGGTTTGTTTATCTTTCTTTGCGGTACCACGCATTTGCTTAGCATATGGAATATATGGGTGCCGGATTATTGGCTTTCCGGCATAGTCAAGGCCGCGACGGCCGTCAGTTCCGTAGCAACCGCGCTGCTTATTTGGCCGTTGATTCCCCAAGCATTGGCGATACCCAGCCAAGCCGAATTGATGGCGGCGAATCGGGCTTTGGCCGACGAAGTTCAAAGTCATAGAATCACTCTGCACGAGTTGCGCAAGTTGTCGTCGGCGATTGAGTACAGCTCCGGAATGGTCGTGATAACAGACATAGACAGCCGTATCCAATATTGTAATCCGGCGTTTTTTTCTATCACAGGTTACCGGCGAGACGAAGTAATCGGGCAAAAAGTCAATCTGATTAAGTCGGATCTGACTTCGGCTGAAACCTACGAACAGCTATGGGCGACTTTACACTCCGGAAACGCTTGGCATGGCGAGTTTTTAAACCGCAAAAAAAACGGCGATTTGTTCTGGTGTCTGGAGTCGATAGCGCCGGTGTTGGATGAGCACGATAAGGTGACCAATTTCGTGTCGGTTATACACGATATCAGCGACCGTAAAGATTCGGAACAGCTTATCTGCCACATGGCTTATTTCGATCCGCTTACCGACTTGCCTAACCGGAGCTTATTCAGCGAGCGTCTGGATCAGGCGATTGCCTATGCCAAACGTAATCGGGGCTTGTTTTCGGTCATGTATTTAGACTTGGATAAATTTAAGCACGTCAACGACACCTTGGGGCATACGATAGGCGACAAGCTGTTGATCGAAGTCGGCCGGCGCATCAACGCGTGTTTGCGCGAGCAGGAGACCGTGGCCAGATTGGGCGGCGACGAATTCGCGATTATCAGTTTGCAATTGCACACGCCGGCAGACGCCGGAGACATTGCTCAGCGCATCATAGATGTCGTCAAACAAGCTTTGGTCATCGACAGCCATAGTGTATTCGTCAGCGCCAGTATCGGCATTAGCGTATACCCGGACGACGCTACCGATGCCCCTCAATTGATCAAACATGCGGACGACGCGCTTTACACCGCCAAACGCCACGGACGCAACAAATTCGAGTTTTACAATGCGGCGGCTAATGCCAAAGCGATGCGGCGCATGACGATAGAGAGTCATTTGCGCAAAGCGATGGACAGAGACGAATTTTCCTTGCGTTATCAGCCGGAAATAGACTTAAAGACCGGCCGGATATGCGGGGCCGAAGCCTTGTTGCGTTGGAATTCGCAATTGGGGGCCATAGGCCCGGACGAATTTATCCTGATTGCCGAGCATAGCGGCATCATCGCGGAGCTGGGCGTTTGGGTGTTAAAAAAGGCCTGCCGGGATTTTTCCCGTCCGGAATTTAGCGGATTAAATCAATTAAAGATCGCCATTAATTTATCCGCCAGACAATTCAAGCATGCCGGTTTGTTTGCCGATGTGAAGCGGGTGTTGGAGGAAACCGGTTTTCCGAGTAACCGCTTGCAGTTGGAGCTGACCGAGACCGCTTTAATGGACGACGTCGAGAGTGCGATAGAACAAATGCAGATGCTGAAAGGCTTGGGGATCGAATTGGCTATAGATGACTTCGGTACCGGTTTTTCGTCTCTCAGTTATTTACGGCGCTTTCCGGTCGATACCTTAAAAATCGACAAATCCTTCGTTGGAGACTTGGTCGATGCGGACGACGCCTGTATCGTGCGTTCGATCATCGGCTTGGCGCACGGCTTGAAACTTAAGGTTATCGCGGAAGGGGTGGAAACGGCCGCTCAAGTACAATTGCTGGAAGAATACGGCTGCGACCAAGCCCAAGGCTACTGGTATGCGGCGCCGGCCAAGATAGAAGATTTTTGCCGATTGTTTCAATCGAAGACGCAGGTTTGAGAGTGGCTGCTTGATTGATGCGCTTGGTTAATGGTGCTGCAGCCCCAGATCGGGTCTACAGATGCCGACGCACAGTTGAAATAAGGCTTCCCAGCTATCTCCGGGCAGCTGGCCTTTAATGGTGCGGTCGATTTGGGCACAGGACGAAACGAGCCGTTGCAAATCTTCAGACCGCAGGCGTTTCATGGTTTCCAGCGTAGCCGGTTTGCGTTTGTCCCTAATCTGATATTTTCGGCAAACGCTGTCTACCGAGGCACCGGCTTCCAGTTCGCTTTTAGCGTTGCAAAGGATGCGCAGTTCTCTACTCAACGCCCACAGTACGATCGGTGCGGCGACGCCTTCGGCCTTCAAGCCGCCGAGTACTTTAGTCGCACGGTTTAGCCGTCCGGCCAGTAGATAGTCGGTCAATCTGAATACGTCGAAGCGAGCGCTGTCGGCAACGCCGTATTCGATTTTCGCAGGGTCTATCGAGTGCGTGCCGTACAGAATAAACAGTTTCTCGATTTCTTGGGCTGCGGCCAGTAAATTGCCCTCCACCCTAACAGCCAGATTTTTAAGGGCGTCGTGGCTAAGCGTCAAGCCTCTTTTTTCGCTACGTCGTTGCAGCCAATTTAACAACTCGCCGCCTTGCAAGGGCCATACCTGCACGATAACCCCGAGTTTGTCTATGGCTTGAAACCACTGCGCTTTCACTGCGTTTCCGTCCAATTTGCCGGAAGTTATCAGCAATATCGTATCCGGCGGCGGATTTTGGCAATAGGCGATCAGGGTTTTGCTGCCGTCTTGGCCCGGTTTGCCGGACGGCAAGCGCAGATCGATTAGCTTTCTATCGGAAAAAATCGACAGACTGTCGGCTGCAAAACTCAGCAACGGCCACTCATTGCCTTGTTCTATGCCGATGACTTCGCGGACGTCGTAGCCGGCTTGTTTGGCGGCTAATCTGACGGCGTCGGCAGCTTCGCCTGATTGCAGCGGCTCATCGCCGCTGATCAAATAGACCGGACTCGGTCCGCGCTGCAATTGCGCGTCCAACTGCTCGGGTTTTAAACGCATGGGCTTAGCGTTTAATGCTGTCGACCGCCGCTTGGGCGCGCAACATCAACATTCGGGCCGCTTGCCGGTAAATTTCTTTTTTGATGACCAGTTCCTCGTTGTCTTTAGCTAACAATGCGGTTTGATCGTTGAAGTAGTCGCGGCTGATTTCCAGGGTTTGCTCGTCCAACAGCGGCGCTTCCTGATTGTCGTAAAACTGAAAGCGCAAATAGTAATTCAGCTCCACCTCGCTGGATTTACCGGTGGAGCCGACCGATAACACCCGCCGGCGCAGGTCTTCTTTCAGTACTTTTACCACGACGCCCGCTTCGTTGGGCGAGGCGACGATTTTGCCGTCCGAAACCCGCAGCATGTTTTTGATTTCGTCTTTTAAAGCCGCGGAAGAGCCGAACAGAAATAATTGTTTCAGTTCGCTGGGTAGGGCCAGCGAACCGCGCAAATGAAATCCGCAGCCGCCTAGCCACAAGGCGGCTAAAACCAGCACGATGCCGCTGAGCTGTTGTGTTGCTTTGGTTGAACGCATGGACTTAAACAACGATGTTCACCAGTTTTTGCGGGACGACGATCAGTTTTTTGATGGGCTTGCCTTCGATGTAGCGCAGCACGTTGTCGTCCGCCAGCGCCAAAGCTTCGATCTCTTGCTTGGATGCGGAAATTGTTACCGACAGTTTGCCGCGCAACTTACCGTTGACTTGCACCACCATCTCTATGCTGTCTTGTACCAGTGCGGAAGGGTCCAGCGTAGGCCAGGCGCGCACAACGATGTCGTCGGCATGGCCGAGTTCGCGCCATAACGCTTGGGCGATGTGCGGGACAATCGGCGACAGCATCAATACTACGGCTTCCAAGGCTTCTTGGCGTACCGCTTGGCCGTTTGCGCTGTCGTCTTCGAACTTATTCAATGCGTTGACCAATTCCATATTCGCGGCGATGGCGGTATTGAAGGTGTGTCGGCGCGCCATGTCGTCGCTGACCTTTTGTAAAGTCTGGTGCAGTTGACGGCGTAAGGCTTTTTGTTCGTCGCTGAAAGTGTTTTTGTCTGCCGCGCTTTGAGGCAAACCGGAAGCGACGTGCAGGTAAACCAAGCGCCACAAACGTTTTAAAAAGCGGGAGGCGCCTTCCACGCCGGCATCGTTCCATTCCAAGGATTGATCCGGTGGGGAGGTGAACATGGTGTAAAGCCGTACCGTATCGGCGCCGTACTTGTCGATCAACAATTGCGGGTCGACCCCGTTGTTTTTGGACTTGGACATTTTTTCGATGGCCCCTACCGTGACGGGCGAGCCGTCGTCCAGTAGTTTGGCCGCGACGATTTTGCCTTTGGCGTCGCGTTCGACTTCGATTTGGGTCAGGTTGAAATAGCGTTTATGGCCGTGTTCGTCCAGTTGATAGAAGGTTTCCGCGACTACCATTCCCTGAGTCAGCAAGTTTTTGAACGGCTCGTCGCAGCCAATCAGGCCTTGGTCGCGCAGCAACTTGGTGTAAAACCGCGCATACAGCAAATGCAAAATCGCGTGTTCGATGCCGCCGATGTAATGATCGACCGGTAACCAATAGTCGGCGCGTTGGTCCAGCATCGCCGTATGACAATCGCGGCTGGCGTAGCGGGCGAAATACCAGGATGACTCCATAAAGGTGTCGAAGGTATCGGTATCACGCCGCGCGGGTTTGCCGCATTGGGGGCAAGCTACGTGTGGGAATTCGGGATGCGCGGCCAACGGCGACTGCGAACCGTCGAGCACGACGTCGCGCGGCAGCGTGACCGGCAGTTGCTCGTCCGGCACCGGCAGCATGCCGCAATCGCCGCAGTAGATGACGGGCACCGGTGCGCCCCAATAACGCTGGCGGGATACACCCCAATCGCGCAGGCGGAAGTTGGTTTTACGTTCGCCTTTGCCCAAGGCGATGAGTTTGTCGGCAATCGCCTTGAAGGCGCCGCTAAAATCCAAGCCGTCGAATTCCCCGGAATTCTTCAGTACGCCTTTATCGGTAAAGGCTTTTTCGTGGGTGCTGTCGTCGGAACCGTCGGCAGCGGCTATGACCGGCTTAATGCTGATGCCGTATTTTCGGGCGAATTCGTAATCGCGTTGATCGTGGGCCGGTACCGACATCACCGCGCCGGTGCCGTAGCTCATCAATACGAAGTTGGCGATCCAGACCGGCACCTGCTCGCCGGTCAAGGGATGAGCAGCCGTGTAGCCGGAAGCGATGCCGCGTTTTTCCATGGTTTCCATCGCGGCTTCCGAGGTTTCCATTTGTTTGCACGATTCTATGAAGGCGGCAATCTGCGGATTGACGGCAGCGGCGTGCAGCGCGACCGGGTGTTCTGCGGCTACCGCTACGTAAGTAACCCCCATCACGGTATCCGGGCGGGTGGTGTAAATGCGGATGGGCTCGGCGAAACCTTCGACCGCGAAATCCATTTCCACGCCTTCGGAACGGCCTATCCAATTGGCTTGCATGGTGCGAACCTGTTCCGGCCAGCCGGGCAGTTTTTGCAAGTCGTCCAATAATTCTTGAGCATAAGCGGTGATTTTCAAAAACCACTGCGAAATTTCCTTCTTTTCGACCGGGGTGTCGCAACGCCAGCAGCAGCCGTCTATGACTTGCTCATTGGCCAGTACGGTTTGATCGTGCGGGCACCAATTGACCGGAGCGGTTTTTTTGTAAACGAGGCCTTTTTCTAACAGGCGCAGAAAGAACCACTGTTCCCAGCGGTAGTATTCCGGGTCGCAGGTAGCCAGCTCGCGGGTCCAGTCGTAGCCGAAACCCAAGCGTTTCAGCTGGTCGCGCATGTAGTCGATGTTGGAATAGGTCCAGTCTGCCGGGTGTACTTTATTCTGCATTGCGGCGTTTTCCGCCGGTAGCCCGAAGGCGTCCCAACCCATGGGTTGCAGCACGTGCTTGCCCTGCATGCGTTGGAAGCGGCTGATGACGTCGCCTATGGTGTAATTGCGCACGTGCCCCATATGCAGCTTGCCGCTGGGGTAGGGGAACATCGACAGGCAATAGTATTTTTCTTTGCCGGTATCTTCCGTCGCGGTAAAAACCCCCGATTTTTCCCATTCGGCTTGTATTTTTTGTTCGATTGCCGACGGTGTGTAGTGCTCTTCCATCCTAGTCGTCTTTTGCTGTAAAAAGGCGCTAGAATACCTTACGGACGCTTAAATCTGAAGCGTTCGGTCAATAAAACACCGGGAGACACCATGGGCGAAAATAAACTGACAAAAGCCTACGATCAGTTGATGGAACACCTTTACGAAGCATTGGACGATACCTTGCATTCCGTTGCCGACGCGCTGGAAAAAGCCAAAGAAAAAACCAGCGCAATAGGTGGGCATACTCAGGAAGAAATCAATAGAATCGCCGATTTTCTGATGCGCGATATTCAGCATGCTGCCACTGCGCCGGCTCCGAACAAAGAGCAGGACTCACTGTCCGAATGGCTGAAATTCGATATCGATTTGCTGGAGAATTTTGCGTTGGACGCATTTATGAGTTTGGCGGATAAAACCAAGCTCAAGCTGGCAGCCTTGGAAATGGAAGCCCGGCAATATCACCCCTACAAAAGCGGAGAAGTGGCGGGGCCGGGTACTTTTACCTGCGACGCATGCGGCAAGGAAATCGCTTTTAAATCCACCAGCATGATTCCTAAATGCCCGGCTTGTGGCGGCGACGCATTTACACGTTGTTGATATGGCAAGTATTAACCTTATAATGCGGCCTTTAATTATTATAACTTGAACATCGAGGGCGATTATGCGCAGGGTGATTTTTAATCAGAAAGGCGGGGTCGGCAAATCCACTATTACCTGTAATTTGGCTGCCATCAGCGCCATCGAAGGTAAAAAAACCCTGGTTATCGATTTGGATGTGCAGGGTAATTCCACGCAGTATCTGCTAGGTGCCAAGGTCACTGATTCGGAAAAAACCATTGCGCATTTTTTCAAGGACAGTCTCGGTTTGGGCTTGTTCGGCGGCAGCAAGGAAACTCTGGACGGCACTATCCATGAAACCCCGTTTCCCAATTTGTACGTATTGCCTTCACATCCCGATTTGGAAGGCTTGCAAAGCCGTTTGGAATCCAGACATAAGATCTACAAACTAAGAGAAGCCTTGGAGCGTTTGGAAGGCTTCGACAGCGTTTATATCGATACGCCGCCCATCCTGAATTTTTACAGTTTGTCCGCATTAATCGCAGCGGAAAAATGCCTGATTCCCTTCGATTGCGATACCTTCGCCCGAGAGGCCTTATACACTTTGATGCGCTCGATAGCCGAAGTCAAAGCCGATCATAATCCCGGCCTGCACGTCGAAGGCGTAGTGGTCAATCAATACCAAAAGCAGGCCAATCTTCCGCGCCAATTGGTCGAAGACTTGGTGGCCGAAGGTTTGCCGGTATTGGATACTAAAATTTCGACGTCGGTAAAAGTCAGAGAGTCGCACAGCGATGCCAAGCCTTTGATTCATTTCGCACCGTCGCATAAATTGACCGACGAATATCGCGCCTTGCACGTTGAATTGCATCGTTGAGATGCCTGCCGGACGAATCCTTAATTGCCCGGTCGGATGTTGAAAGCGCTTTATAACCGAAGCCGACGGCTGTGTTCAGAATCGGCTGTCATCTTTTTGTTTTGCTCGTTGTCCCAGAGCTAGTCTTTCGTTCTTTGATGCCGGTGCGAGCTTTTTTCCTAATGATTGGCCTGTATGCATCCAAAAGGGTCGACGGCACGTAGTTCTCTATGATCGTTCTGCAACGCAGATACGAGGAGATCAAGACCTGAATCATTTGGAGAACAGATATGAAAGCTCAATTCGGACTAATTTCCGGCATGCTGGTAGTGCTATTACTGGGATATCAAACTAGCGCGCAGTCACGCAGTGCCCAGCCCAGATTCGAACCCGGCGAGATCCAGACCGCCTTCGTGTGCGATTCGACAACCCATACTTGTCGGTGCGATGCGGGTGGAACCGATGACTGTTTTAAATTAGGGGAGTCGCGGTTGTGCAAGGAAGGAACGTTGAAGAAAGACGAGGAAAACGCCCACACGTTCGTATGTGAGTTCAAGTATTAGCCGTTCCTATCGCGCACGGGGGCTCAGCCGCCGTGCGCCATCGCCATCCCATTTGAGTCGTTGGAGGCTGCCCGACCGGCAGCAGACTCGCGATGTCCGGGCCGCAGCTTGACCATGTCCGGCGGAGAGTTGCTAAACAGTGGTTTGAAACGCTTTTGCTTCAAACACGTCTACTTCGTCCTTCAAACCGCTGATGTCGTACCGAACGGCGCAGGGTTGGAGCGGAATAGGGCGTAGTAGATTTCTTTTAGCAAAGCGTAATCGGGCGCATGTGTAAAACCGACAAAGCGCACGTTCCTGGAATCCGAACAAAACCGTAGCGCCACCGTTCAGCCTAATTCCACATGAACTTACGCGAGCTCAGTCAACAATTTTCCGCGGACGGCCGAGTCGAGGCCGTCATTTTGCGGCCTAGCCGCGCGGCGCCGGCAATCATGGTTGAACAAGCCGTCGCCGAACCCGGCCGCGGCTTGCTCGGCGACCGCCGTTCGGCCAATCTGCGCAGCGGCAAGCCAGCGACCAAGCGCGAGCTCAGCTTGTTTCAAGCCGAACATCTGCCCATCCTGGCCGCCTGGTGCGGCCTGGAGCATCTGCATCCCACCCGCTTGCGCCGCAATCTGCTGGTATCCGGGCTGAATTTGCTGGCGATGCGTTCGCCGTTTCCGGATACCGAGTTGGAATGGTCGATCGGCGACGAAGTGCGGATACACGTCACAGGTCCCTGCGATCCTTGCTCCAAACTGGCGACGGAATTGGGATTCGGCAGCTATAACGCGCTACGCGGCCACGGCGGCATGACTGCGCGTATTTCGGCCGGTGGTTTGATACGCGTCGGCGACCCAATCCGCCTGCACGCCATTTTGGACAAGGCGGCAGCAGTCGGCTGATACCGGCAATTGCCGATTGCCCCGATCCTGCCCATTCTCTGCGAATCAAGCATAACCAAGCCGACTTTGTTGGTTGATTTTGTCCGCCTATACCTGAAACTGCAGTTACAGGTAAAGTTGCTTGCCATGGCCCGGCTCGCAACAAACCGACATAACACGTTAGAATTCTCCGCGTTCGATTACGGACGAACGTCGCAGGCGCTAGACTAGACGTTCGGCGACTAACCAAACCATCGCCCTTGACGCCTCCAGCAAGGACAGCCGCATGCAACACCTCGACAAAATCGTCAAACTCCACAACCTATTCAAACACCGCCGCACACCAATTCCCGGTCCGGAAATAGACCGCGAACTGGCTTGCTCCAAAGCCACCCGCCAACGCCTGGTAGACGAACTGCGCGACCGCTTGAACGCGCCGCTGCTCTGCGTCCGCGGTGCCGGTTATTACTACGACCGCGACGACCCGCGCCACCCGTTCGAACTGCCCGGCATCTGGCTCAGCGCCGAGGAACTGCAAGCCCTGGTCGCCTGCCAGCATCTGTTAGGCAATCTGGCGCCGGGCTTGCTTCGCAACGAAATCGGCCAACTCCGCAGTCACCTGGAGAAACTGCTGGACCACTCACCGGGCGTCAAAACCCCGCAACTGGGCCGCATCAAAATCCTCAGCCAGGCTTACCGCAACCGCAACGACGACTTATTTCTGACCTTGGTCCAAGCCCTGTTTGAACAACAACGGCTGTTGATTGATTACCACGCCCGCAGCGACAACCAGACCAGCGAACGGCCGGTATCGCCGCAAAACCTGATCTTGTACAAAGATAACTGGTACTTGGACGCCTATTGCCACCAACGTCAGGAGCCGCGCACCTTCGCGCTGGACCGGATCAGATCGGCAACCGCCAGCGGCGAACCGGCGCAACTGCTGGACCCGACCACCCTGCAACAACACTTCGGCTCGTCCTACGGCATCTTCGCCGGCACGCCTGAACACACCGCCGTTCTCAACTTCTCCGCCAAGGCCGGGCGCTGGGTGTCCGACGAAACCTGGCACAGCCAACAACAATGCCAGTGGCTAACCGACGGCCGCTATCAACTGCGCATCCCCTTCAACCGCCACGAAGAACTGCTGATGGACGTTTTGAAATACGGCGCCGAGGTGGAAGTGGTGGCGCCGGGATTTTTGCGGGAATTGGTGCGCGAGCAGGCGGAGCGGATGCTGACGTTGTACCGGTGAAATGGCAAAGCACGGTGCGTGTTCAAGAGCGCTGCTTAGAAAATTCCGATTTTCAGATTCCGAATAACAGAATAATCTGCGGCTATGATTCATTCGTTTGCTTGCTCCGATACCCAAGCGCTTTTCAATAGCGAGTTGGTACTGCAATTTAAAAACATTGAGCGCGTCGCTCGGCGCAAGCTTTTGCAGCTGCATGCCGCTACCGACTTGGCCAGCTTACGCATTCCACCCGGAAACCGGCTCGAATCTTTAAAAGGCGATCGCAGTAGGCAGTACAGCATCCGTATCAACGAACAATGGCGGATTCGCTTTGCATGGCGAGAAGATGGTGCCTACTAGGTCGAAATTGTGGACTATCACTAGGTGAAACATGATTGAACTACTTGATGAAATACACCCCGGCGAAATCTTGCTGGAGGATTTTATGAAGCCGATGGGCATCTCCGCCCGTCAGCTCGCCGCGGATATTGACGTTCCCCCAGTCGAATCAGCGAATTGGTCAATGGCAAACGCCCGATCACTGCCGATACCGCCCTCAGGCTGGGTTTGTTTTTCGGCATGGAACCTCGGTTCTGGCTAAACCTGCAAAGCGAATACGACATGCGCATCGTCATCCGCACCCAACGCGAAACCATAGTACCGAGAATTCGGCCGTTTCAGCAGCCGGCTGTTTAAATCTACTTTGTCACATTAGCCTTACTTACCCTGGAAAGTTTTGCACGCCGTTTTGCACCGATTCTGGAAAATCCAAAAAAGTGTTCAGCTTGAAACCAGAATCGGTGTTCAGATTGCGCCAGGATGAATGTTCAACTTGGGCCAGAATATGCAACTGCTGCTGCCAATATCAAGACCGGCGCATTGGGGGGCTGAATATCAATACTTTGATGACGCGCATAGCCATGGGCAAATTCCTCAAGAGACTAAAAATAACCCTTCCAGCAATGGGACGTCATCATGCTCATTCTCTCAGCGGGATACCTTCGGTTCACCATTTTCGCTGACGTCGCCAGACCGCACTCAGAGAACGGGCACAGGACACCGTGCTTATTCGGCCTTCGCTGGAAAGGTCCCCCACAGAATAAACTTTCAACAGCAGCCTTTCCCTGTTTCTTGTTAACGCCATGCGACCGAAGGGCGCTTACTTTGCTCAGTACGAACGGTTAGGCGGAAAAAGTCGTTTCGGGAAGTTATTTTTTGCGAAATCCTCAATAAGCCTTGTGCGCTGCCACCGCCAAATGATTAAAATGAACAAAATAATCATTTTTTTAGCCGGGAGACTTTTATGAAAACCGTCAATGCCACTCAAGCCAAACAGTTATTCGGCGAATTGCTGAACAATGCTCAACAGGAGCCGGTGGTAATTCAAAAACATCAAAAAGATTTCGCCATTTTAGTGTCGTCTTCCCGCTATCAGGAGTTGCTGGAGTTCGAAGACAAATGCCTGCACAGCCTGGCGCTAACCGCCGAACAAGAAGGCTATATCGGAACCGAAGCCGGCCGGAGCTTGTTGGATAGCATTTGATGCGCCAAATCGACTTCACCAAGAGCGCCGAGCGCAGCCTGCGCAAGCTGGCGGAAGCGGATCGGCGCATTGCCAAACAAATCAAAATCAAACTGTTGGCGTTGTTGCAGGAACCGCAACCGCCCGAATCCCTGAAAATGGTCGGCAACCCAGAATATCTGCGAATACGCGTCGGCAAGTACCGCATCATTTACCGCTACGACGCCGCCATGCTCTACGTGGTGCTGATCGCCAAGCGGGAAATCGTCTACGAGGAATTTGCCCGGCTGATAGCGCGGTAACGAGCGGCGTTGGCCGTAATGAGCAACAACAGGCATGCGCTAGCGTAGATTGCTTTAAGTGGGTAAATAGGCCTCATAGCGGTTAAATAGTCGTTTAGAATAGTCTCTTTGCTTAAAGAATTTTTGACTTTTTGTTTTTACGCCGCTACTGTGCACCTGACTTCACTTTTCTCGGGAGGTATGCATGCGGCATCTTTTGCAACAATTTTTTGTTCGCGCCATAAATAATTTTCTCAATTCGATTGCGGAGAACAAGCCACAAAGCTTGAGCGCTAAATCCAGTGGCGATGACATAGAAATCAATATCATTGTTCGGCGCAAGTAAATTTTTTGGGACACCCCGATACACATTTCCCAAGCTTTTAAAGATATGTGCAGCTTGGGCTTCATTGAAGTAAGCATAGTGATTATTCAAGTTACGCATGTTTATTTAAATTTCCGTGGCGTGAAAGCGCCACGGCCTCATAGGCGGAAATTTCAATAATAAAAATCTCGGTATCGGGTTTTGAGACCGAGACGTTGTAAGTTAGAGCACGAAAGCACTCACCGTCATAAACCAACCAAAGGAAATCCAGATGAGCCAAGAAACCGTCGAATTAAACTTAGAAACGCTTACTTCCGCTGTTACCTCGGGTTGTTCAGCAATCCGGCTGGTTGCCAGACTTCAACCGGCTGGCGGACCAGGTAGCAAAGTTTTTCCGCCGACGCACTCGGAAGGTAAATACGCTTGGGAAACCCGGCTAATCGACGGCGGCGAAGTGGTTAAAACCGTGTTGCTGGATTCTGTGCAGTCGCAAGCCAATCGCATGGAACAGGCATTGAAGGAAGCCCATCAAGCCGGCCAATTAAATTTTCCGTTATTGGCGGTGGACTTTGGCGGCGAATTTGCGGACGTTGGCGAAATTACCACGCTAGACGCTCCGCATCGAATTGCCGACGCAATCTTTCGGGATAGCCTGTTAGAAGGAAAAAAATTCCCCGAAACCGACATTGCTAAAGCTTACGCCGCCGCGAACCAGCGTAATGCAACCGCGTTATATCTGTATTGCCCGCACGCACTGGTATTCGGTATCTGGGATTCGACGGGCTCTGCTGGCGGTTTAGGCAATAAATTCCAACGAGCCTTGGTTTCGGAGATTATCGGCATCAAAGCTGAAGCCGGTGTACTAACCAGTTCCCGGCTCGATCCGCTCGGTATTAAAACCGTTGAAATTTATGCAACTGAATCAGGCGGCTGGACTACCGACAAGGCTATGGCAAAGACTGATAAAAAAGGCGAAGCGGTCAAAATCAAACCGTCTGAAGTCAATCATTCCAATATTCCGCCGACCATCGAAAAAAACGAGAAAGGAGACGAATATATTCGTGGCGGCGTAACCATTGATTACGCCCATCAAACCACCGTGCTTTCGCTGCCCGCCTTGCGCCGATTGAATTTTCCGGTCAATGGCGAGTTGTCCGCGCAAATCAATATCGCCGCCAGAACGGTTTTAGCGGCATTAGGGCTGACGGCAATCGTTCACCAGTTGGAAAACGGCTACGATTTGCGCTCTCGATGCCTATTGGTTGCCGACGGAAAATTTACTTTCGAATTGCTCGATAATTACGGCGAAAGTCGTCGTTTTACGCTGACTACTGAAGAAGCCGACGCTTTGTTTAATGCTGCGGTGGCTAACGCGGCGGAATTGGGCCTAGTGTGGAACACCCAAAAAATCCGGTTGCAGCCAACCTCCGATTTACTGGAACTGGTCAGGAAGAGTCGTCAAGCCGGCCATTTGTCCGAGGCATAAGCGATGTTGGCCCTGGAAGTGGAATATTTGATGGGGCGGGTGATAGCGGCCTGCCATGACGACAGGCGAAAGGTCGAATGGCCGCCGCATCCGGCACGATTATTCGCCGCTTTGGTTGCGGCCTGCCAAGAATGCGAATTGGGCGAATCGGTCCGTCAAGCCTTGCAATGGTTGGAAACCCTCCCTGAGCCCAAGATTTACGCGGACCCTCCGCAAATTAAAGGGCTAGGGCGCGACACTCACGACGTGTTTGTGCCGGTTAATGATCCCAAAAGAAATACCATTAAACTTTTCCCGGATCGACGGTCGCGGCAACCTCGCTGGTTTCCGGCGTTTACGCCCACCGATAGCCACGTTTACTTTATTTGGGACGAAGTTGCAATCGACTCACCAACCGAACAAGCCTTGCAAGAGGTCGCTCAAAACGTTAGTTATTTAGGACACTCGATGTCGCCGGTGCGCGTCGCTGTGTATCTCGATGCCCCCTCGCAAAAAGCGCCCACTTTGGAACCCGATCCTCGAGGTTCTATTTTGTTGCGGACAACTGCGGAAGGCCGCTTGGAATATTTGGAAAGCCTACATTTGCGTCGCGTCGAAAATGCCGGTTTACAGCCTCGTTTGGGACGAATCAGCGAATACCGATTGGTGGGAACAAACGAAGCCTCGATTCAGCGGAGTTTTTATCAACGCATTTATGTTTTACGCAAGGAACAGGGCTGCCGTTTGCCGCTGGAAGCTGCGTTCGGTTTATGTTCGCTGCTGCGAAGTGCGTTGTTGGCATGTTGTGCCGATCCGTTGCCGGCGAGTATCAGCGGTCATTTGGAAAACGGTAATCCTTCACCAGAGCCGCATATGTCTGTTATTCCACTGCCGAATGTCGGCCATCGTCACGCCGATGGGAACATCATGGGTATTGCGGTTTTATTCCCGGAAAATGCCGCCGCTACCGAGCGTAAACAGTTAGAACAAGGCTTGAAAAGATTGGAAACTTTAAAACTGGGTATTTTGGGAACTTGGCGATTAAGTTTGATAGAGAGCGAGGCGTTCGCAAACATTGCTAAAACCTTAAGGCCCGATACTTATATCGATTCCAGTCAGCACTGGGCCTCGGTAACGCCGGTAGCATTCGGCCGTCATCCCAAAAAACACGCCGGAAAGGATGTGTTGGCGTTGATAGCTCAAAACTGTCGAGACATCGGTCTGCCCGAACCGGTTAGCGTCAATATTGTTCGCGCCGGTAAGTTCCACGCTGTGCCGCTAGCCGGAGAATTCAAACAGAGTGTCGACCTGCAACGCTGCTGTTATCTGAAAGATAAATTGTTGGCTCATATCGAGCTTAGTTTCGATCGCCCCGTAAGCGGCCCGGTGATATTGGGTGCCGGACGGTTTTTAGGTTTGGGTTTATGCCGACCGTATCGGCCTAAGGAGATCGCTCATGCGGGTTGAAGATTTCGATGCATTTTTCATGGCGTTGCACGGCAAACCACCGTTTCCTTGGCAAGCGCGCTTGGCGAAACAGCTTGGCGAAACTGGGACTTGGCCGCAGGTTTTGAACCTACCAACTTCAGCAGGTAAAACGGCAGCTTTAGATGCCGCGCTTTTCCATTTAATCGTGGAAGCGGCACAACCACCCGCGCAACGACGAGCGCCCCGGCGGATTTTCTTCGTAGTCGACCGTCGTCTAGTCGTAGACGAAGCCTACCAGCGCGCCATAAAAATAGCCGAAGCGCTTGCCAACGCTCAGGGCGGGAGCGGTATTCTGGCTGACGCCGCAGCCGGATTATTAAATTTGGCCGGTGAGGGAGCCAAGCAACCTTTAGTTGTCCGACGATTGCGCGGCGGCCTGCCAATGGAACGAGCCTTTCTCGGCAATCCACTACAACCGGCAGTTATTTTGACAACGGTGGACCAAGTCGGATCGCGCCTATTGTTTCGAGGGTACGGCGTGAGCGCCAACATGCGCCCAATCCATGCAGCCTTGACGGCGATGGATAGTCTGATTCTGCTTGATGAAGCGCATATGTCTCAGCCATTCTTACAAACTCTGAAAGCCGTTGCTCGTTATCGATCTGCCGATTGGAGTGAACGGCAAATCCGACTTCCGCATGCCGTGGTGCAAATGACCGCAACACCTGGCGACGCAACAAATGCGTTCGAATTGAACGACAAAGATTATGGGCATGAACTATTACAACAACGCTTGCAAAGCGCGAAGCCTGCCGAGCTTGAAGAAGTCAAGGATGCTAGTGCGCTAGCTAGCGTACTCGCTGATAAGACTATCGACCTGTTCGCACAGCTTGGAAAAACTTTGCCTGCTCCGGTAATTGGTGTTGTTGCTAATCGTGTCGCTACTGCGCGCGAAGTATTCGAGAGATTGAAAAGGCAATCGGATTCGGCCGAGATAATCTTACTGACCGGACGACTCCGGCCAGCAGATCGAGACCATATACTAAAAAAACACTTGCCGAGAATGAAAGCGGGTCGTAGCGGAGCGGAGGCAGGGAATTCAAAACCGTTATTTGTAGTTGCCACCCAGACAATTGAAGTCGGCGCCGACCTGGATTTCGACGGATTAGTGACAGAGTCAGCCGCGCTGGATGCGTTACGGCAACGTTTCGGCCGACTTAACCGGTTAGGTGAAAGGCCGCATTGCCTGGCAGCCGTTATCCATGCCAAATCAAATAAGGATGATCCGATATACGGTAAGGCACTCACTGAAACTTGGAAATGGCTTAACGAACACAGCGAAAAGATTAAAGGCAAAAAAAGCAAAGGATTCGATTTTGGCATCCTAAGGCTTAACGGATTGCTGGCGAAGAGCAATGTCTCGTCACTTTACATGTTGCCGGTTGACGCGCCGGTGTTGTTGCCGACTCATCTTGATGTTCTAGTTCAAACTTCGCCAAACCCGCGTGTGTCGCCAGATCCCGCTTTGTTGTTACATGGACCGAATAGCCGAGAAGAAGATGTGCAAGTGGTTTGGCGAGCCGATGTGCCGAAAAATTTTCTGATCGAGGATTTGGCGATACTTCAAGCGTTACCTCCCGCCAGCCACGAAGCCTTGGCAATTCCATTGTCAGCTTTCCGAGCATTTTTGCACCAAATAGGCGAAGCCGATGCCAACGATTTAGAGGGGCTAGCTGAGACCGGCGAAACAATCGAATTCACCGAGATCGGCAAACCGGTTGCTGTTTGGCGCGGTGCGAATGGCGCAGAAATGGTTTCCGCCAATCGTGTACGACCGGGTGATCTGGTGGTATTACCAGCGATTTACGGCGGCGCGGATGAATTCGGCTGGTATCCAACCAAAACAATACCTGTCAGCGATGTTGCCGAACTGGATTGCCTGACAAAGCGAGGAAAATACTATCTACGTTTGCATCCCGCATTGGTTTCGTATTGGTTCGAATCCGGCTCGGACAATGTCGTGGCTGAAATTCAAAGATTAATTGCAAACTGGCAACCGCGACTGGATGACGGCGAGACCGAATTAGCGGCTTTGTACCACGAAGTTTTGCGAATCGCCTTAGATAGCGAGTCCCTATCGTCAAACTATCGAACAGTAATCGAAGCCTTGTTACGAGAAAAATTTAGTGCAATCCCTTATGCAGAGCGCGATGCCAGCAAGGGCGTATTGTTAGTTTCGAAGCGCAATGTTGCTCAAACGCTGGTTGATGACGGTGATGCGCTGTCCTTGAGCCGAGAAGTTGGTTTGGAACAACATTCCCGAGGAGTTGCCGGTTTGGCGCGGGATTTTTCACTCGACCTAGGCTTGCCGCCTGATCTTGTTGCCAGCATCGAAAAAGCGGCGCTTTATCACGACCTAGGCAAGGCTGACCCAAGATTTCAGGCGATGTTACAAGGTGGGGTGGCCCGACACGATAAATGGCTGGCAAAAAGCGGCATTAACGCGGCTGATAGAATCGCTCGCCAACTAGCTCGGAAAATTGCAGCATACCCTAGCGGCCAGCGCCACGAATGCTATAGCGTGGCTCTATTACGGGCAAATCCCCAACTCCTTGAGTTTTCTGGCGACCCGGAATTGACGGAATACTTGGTCGGCAGCCATCACGGCCATGGTCGTCCATGGATGCCGGCGATTTCCGACGAAGGAACCGACATCGATTTAACCTTCGACAACCAGTCTATACATTTTTGCGGGGTACATAATCTTGAGCGGCTTGATGCCGGGTGGGCGGAGTTGTTTTGGCGGTTGATAAGGCGTTACGGCTATTGGGGCTTGAGCTTTTTAGAGACTCTCGTGCGATTAGCCGATCAACAGCATTCGGAATGGGAGAGCAAGAATGAAACAAACGACTGACATCGAGTTGAGTGGCTTGACCGGCAGTAGTCCGATTGGCGCGTTAGCCGCATTTGGCCTATTGCGCTTGTGCGCTGAGATACCCGTCCTGAGAGAAGCCAGATTGGCATGGCGCCGAGAAGACGATTGGATTGCCGTTTTGGAGGTATCGGATGTTGTTGACCGAGATTCTCTAACTGGATTGTTAAGCGATCACCTGATGCAACAATCCCACCAGGTTTTCGCTTGGGCGGATGACATCCGTGTCCAAAAATCGGACTATTGCCAAGTTCTTCAGCAATCTCTAAGCGATGCTAGCAGTGTCAATCGTCGGTCTTGTGACTACCTTGCGGCGTTTGCGTCTGAAATGGCGGTTGACAATGCCAAGGGCCTAGTCAAACCAACCGCGTTTTACATGACTTCAGGTCAACAAAAATTTCTCAGCAGCGCCCTAGAGTTGGCTGAATCTTTTAAAAAAGATCAAATTGAAAAAATTCGTGAAGCACTATTCGGTCCATGGTTATACCGAGATAAGCAACACGCGTTGGGATGGGATCCGGCCGCCGAACGAATATATGCATTGCGGCACAAAAAACCGGGAGAAGAGGCACCAACTAGTGTCAGCGCCGCCGTGCGTTTGGCGTTGGAATCGCTCCCGCTGTACCCGGTCTTTCCCGACAAACGAGGCCGATTAACCACTTCAGGGTTTGTTCGCCTTAATCGAGAAAACGCCTTCCGATGGCCTCTATGGCAAGCACCAATAAGTTTGGATACTTTGAGGTCTCTGTTAATTGCCAATTTGGAAAACGAAGAGGATTTAGCGCAACGAGGTGTCACTGCTGTTTACAGCTCCATCCGTTCTGAATTCGGGCAAGGCTATGGTCTATTTCGTCCGGCCCAGTTGGTTTGGCAGCAAACAAGGGGATGACATATGGTGTTAGCAACTCTGAATTTAGATATGCGTAGCGGCCTAGAGCGCGCAAACTCACCACAACCCCATCACCCCCCGCAAACTCTTCTCCACCGCCGCCAGTTCCTCGGCGGTGACGGTGGCGAGCGGGCCTGCGCCGAAGCGGTGGATGGCGCGCAGTTGTTCGGCCATGACGTAACTGTCGGCTTTCAGCCGGCCTTGCGGTGCAATCGGTATCCGCAGCGGCGCCAAGCTTGGCCGAAACTGGCTGGTCAGCGGCACCACCACAATCGTGGGCAGGCCGCCGGTAATCATCGCGTTGTCCTGCAACACCAGCACCGGCCTGATCTTGCCGATTTCGGCGCCCTTGTCGGGATTCAGATTGGCGGTCCACACTTCGCCGCGCTTCATCATTCCCACCATTTTTCGTCGGGGTCGATACCGGCGGCGCGCTCTTCGGCAATCAAACGGTCCAGGCCATCGTCCGCCGCGTCGAAATCCGCGGCAATTTGCAGCGCTTCCGCCCTGGCTTGCGGATCGTTGGCCAAGGCGCGTGCCGCTTCCACCATTTCCGCCATAAACCGCTCGCGCTCGCGGCGGGCCAGGTATTCGGTGATCGCCAAGCGGGCGATTTCCGATTGGCTTTTGCCTGCCAGTTGGGCTTCGGTTTTGAGATTGGCTTCCACATCGTCGGGTAAACGCAGGCTGATGGCGGACATAGTGGATTCCATTACAACGACAAAACGACGGACAAATTCTATGACAACCCTGACGCACAAAACCTTCCCCTATGACTGAGCTAAGCACGAACGACTGGCCAGAGGAAACGCCCATTCCCCTTTGGCACCCTTTGGTGCCCGACGACATTCGCCTCGCAGTCGGCCAATTTGCGGACCAAGCCGGCAATTTACACCGGGTACCTACAGGCCGGGTCATCGAATGGTGGCTATTCGACCTTGACGGCGAATTGCTGGAAATATTTTGGCTGGAGGACTAGCCAAGCCGTGTCCGACGAACGCCCGCCCATTCAACTGGAACTACCGCTGCCCTTCCCGGAATTGTCCGGCGACATGCCGTTGTTGCCGGCGCGGATGATCAACGAATACCAGTACTGCCCGCGTTTGGCCTATCTGGAATGGGTGCAAGGCGAATGGGCGGCGTCGGCGGACACCGTGGAAGGCGACCACGCCCACCGCCGGGTGGACAAGCCGTCCAAGCGTTTTCCGGAAGCCGACGAACTGGACGACACCGAGAAGTTGCACGGCCGCTCGATTACCTTGTCGTCCAACCGCTTAGGCCTGATCGCCAAACTGGACTTGATCGAAGCCGAGGACGGCGTGGTCACACCGATCGATTACAAGCGCGGCAAGCGCCCGCACGTGGCGCGCGGCGCTTACGACCCGGAGCGGGTGCAACTTTGCGTGCAAGGCATGGTTTTGCGCGAACACGGTTACGTCTGCGAGGAGGGTGCCTTGTACTTCGTGCAAAGCCGCGAGCGGGTGCGGGTGACGTTCGACGACGAACTGCAGCAACTCACCGCCAACGCCATCAACGGCCTGCGCCTGATCGCCGCCGGTGGCCACATTCCCGATCCGCTACGAGACAGCCCGAAATGCGCCGGTTGCTCGCTGGTCGGTATTTGTCTGCCAGACGAAGTCAATTATCTGCGCCACGCCGACCTGGAGCCCCGGCCGCTGGCAGTGATGCGCGACGAAGCGCTGCCGGTTTACGTGCAGGCCTACAAGGCCAAGATCGGTAAAAAAGGCGAGGAACTGGAAATCAGCATCGACGACGAAAAGGTGCAGACCGCGCGGCTGGTGGATGTTTCCCAAGTCGTAGTGATGGGCAACGTCTACATCACCACGCCGTGTTTGCAAGATTTGATGAAGCGCGAGATTCCGGTCAGTTGGCACAGTTACGGCGGCTGGTTTGTCGGCCACACCGTCGGCACCGGCCACAAGAACGTCGAGTTGCGCACCGCCCAGTACAAAGCCAGTTTCGACGACAAAACCTGTCTGGCGATTGCCCGCAATCTGGTGCGCGCCAAAATCCAGAACAGCCGCACGCTGGCCCGGCGCAATTGGCGCTCCGACGCGCCGGTGGAACCCTTGCTGGACGCCCTGAAAAACCTAGCCGACAAAGCCTTGCGCGCTACCGACTTGCCACAATTGCTGGGCATAGAAGGCGGGGCGGCGGCCCAGTATTTCGCCGCCTTCGATCAGCTGATCAAAAAACCGGACGACAGCAAGCAGCTGAGTTTTGACTTCAACACCCGCAACCGGCGACCGCCCACCGATCCGGTCAATGCCTTGCTGTCGTTTGCCTATGCCATGCTGACCCGCACCTGGACCATGAATTTGAGCGCGGTCGGCTTGGACCCGTATCGCGGCTTTTACCACCAGCCGCGCTATGGCCGGCCGGCGCTGGCATTGGATTTGATGGAACCGTTCCGGCCCATAGTCGCCGATTCCACCGTATTGCAAGTCATCAACAACGGCGAGGTGCGTCCCACCGATTTCGTCAGCGCCGCCGGCAGCGTCAACTTGAACGACGGCGGCCGCAAGCGCTTCATCGCCGCCTTCGAACGTCGTATGAGCCAGGAGATTACCCATCCGCTGTTCGGCTATAAAGTCGATTACCGGCGCCTGTTCGAAATCCAGGCCCGCTTGTTCGGCCGCTATTTGCTCGGCGAATTGCCGGAATATCCCAATTTCACCACGCGCTGATGGCGGCCTACGAACATCTTTACATCATCACCTACGACATCCGCGACCCCAAGCGCTGGCGCCGGGTATTCCGGTTGATGAAAGGCTACGGCGAATGGCTGCAACTGTCGGTGTTCCAATGCCGGCTCAGCCGCAAGCGCCACGCCGAATTGATTGCGCTGTTGGACGGCATCATTCACCATAACGAAGACCACATCTTGATCGTCAACATCGGCCCGGCGGAAACCGTCAAGCCGTCGGTGGTCAGTTTGGGCAAGGATTTTGAGGTGGTGGAACGGCAGCCGGTGATCGTGTGACGATGGACAGCAAGAGTTGCCGAGCCGTCGCGAGCGCTGCGGTGCCGCGTAAAAGCCGGGCAGGTCTCGCAAGCCCGTTGCTCTTTAACAATCAGGCACTTAGATATTTTGATTGGCGGATGACGGCCTTTTCGGCTAGATTTGACCAGCCGTTTGGCTCAGCCCTCGCAAACGGCCCGCGCAGGCCGCGCCAATCAAGGCCTCCAGCCCGCGCTGCATTCCCCGGCCTCCCGCCGGGGCCTCATTGAAGCCACTAAATAATCGGTCAAACTCCGCTTGCTCGCTTTCGTGCATTCCCCGGCCTCCCGCCGGGGCCTCATTGAAGCGAAGTACAAGCGGATGCGGTGATTACGCTAGGCGAGGGCATTCCCCGGCCTCCCGCCGGGGCCTCATTGAAGCTTCAAGTACAAGATCAGGATCTAGGTCTAGGGTGGGCATTCCCCGGCCTCCCGCCGGGGCCTCATTGAAGCTATTTTTCCGGAAGGCTTTCAGGTTAATCAGGATCGCATTCCCCGGCCTCCCGCCGGGGCCTCATTGAAGCCCATAGCGTGCTGCATCCGGTATTTGCTTAAACCCAGCATTCCCCGGCCTCCCGCCGGGGCCTCATTGAAGCTAGGGTAATTTCCACGTAGCCGGCGGCGACGGCTTGCATTCCCCGGCCTCCCGCCGGGGCCTCATTGAAGCGGTGCGGCTTGTGCGGAATCCGACGTTTCGCCTGGCGGCATTCCCCGGCCTCCCGCCGGGGCCTCATTGAAGCCACCGTATCCGGCGGACAGTAGCTGTCCCAGTCGCGCATTCCCCGGCCTCCCGCCGGGGCCTCATTGAAGCTCCATCAGGTAATCGCTCCCTCTAGCTTGCATTCAAGGCATTCCCCGGCCTCCCGCCGGGGCCTCATTGAAGCTCGAAGATACGGCTATCGCTATCAACGATGCGCAGCGCATTCCCCGGCCTCCCGCCGGGGCCTCATTGAAGCGCCGACTTGCACGCTGCCGTAGTAAGCCACGCCGGACGCATTCCCCGGCCTCCCGCCGGGGCCTCATTGAAGCAGCCTGTACACCGTCGACAGCGGCCCGGACGATCCAATGCATTCCCCGGCCTCCCGCCGGGGCCTCATTGAAGCAGTCTGTTCGATGTGCATTGCTCTGGCAATGCTGTGCGCATTCCCCGGCCTCCCGCCGGGGCCTCATTGAAGCTGTCTGACACGCAACGAAAGCGCATGCTGCCTAACGCATTCCCCGGCCTCCCGCCGGGGCCTCATTGAAGCCCACAGGCACGTGACGGTAACGACCGCACTGGCCACGCATTCCCCGGCCTCCCGCCGGGGCCTCATTGAAG
The DNA here is from genome assembly GCF_040741385.1 of Methylomonas sp. HYX-M1. Lineage (NCBI taxonomy): Bacteria > Pseudomonadati > Pseudomonadota > Gammaproteobacteria > Methylococcales > Methylococcaceae > Methylomonas > Methylomonas sp. HYX-M1. Next base: position 2,602,685 of record NZ_CP160405.1, on the reverse strand, counting down.
CATTCCGACTGATAATGGAGATCGTGTATTCATCGGTGCATTCCCCGGCCTCCCGCCGGGGCCTCATTGAAGCAAAAAAGGAGAAAAATCATGGCAACAGTCAAAAAAGATGCATTCCCCGGCCTCCCGCCGGGGCCTCATTGAAGCTGTTTTCATTGTAGTCTCCCGCCGCATAACACGGCACTGCATTCCCCGGCCTCCCGCCGGGGCCTCATTGAAGCATGATAGCTGGTCGCCCTGTAGTGCGAATAATTAGAGCATTCCCCGGCCTCCCGCCGGGGCCTCATTGAAGCCTGCCGTTGATGATGATATAGATCCTAGTGATAGGTTGCATTCCCCGGCCTCCCGCCGGGGCCTCATTGAAGCCTCCTAACTCGACATTGTATTAGCAGCTGCCGTCGCGGGCATTCCCCGGCCTCCCGCCGGGGCCTCATTGAAGCTCCTCCTCGTAAATAGCTGCATAAGCAACTCCACCGCATTCCCCGGCCTCCCGCCGGGGCCTCATTGAAGCATTGGTCGGCAGTGACCGGCGCTTATGCATACAACGGCATTCCCCGGCCTCCCGCCGGGGCCTCATTGAAGCAGGATGCCGAAATTCGCGAGCTTGAACTGCACGCTTGCATTCCCCGGCCTCCCGCCGGGGCCTCATTGAAGCTGACCGGCATTGGCTTCGTAGTGTCCATGCTGCGCAGCATTCCCCGGCCTCCCGCCGGGGCCTCATTGAAGCATACTTGGAAATATTTTCACCGGTTTTTAGATCAATGGCATTCCCCGGCCTCCCGCCGGGGCCTCATTGAAGCATATCTATCCATACCTTTTCCCCAACACCGCCCCAATGCATTCCCCGGCCTCCCGCCGGGGCCTCATTGAAGCGCGTACATTTCCTTGTTGAATGCCTTGCTGTACTTGCATTCCCCGGCCTCCCGCCGGGGCCTCATTGAAGCGACCAAATTTTGCTTTATTCGATTTTGGCCTACGCGCATTCCCCGGCCTCCCGCCGGGGCCTCATTGAAGCACGAATTCCTGTAGTTCCTGTTGATCGGCTTCAGACGCATTCCCCGGCCTCCCGCCGGGGCCTCATTGAAGCCCCAGGACTGCCACCAAACTTAACGTTACCGTCAAGCATTCCCCGGCCTCCCGCCGGGGCCTCATTGAAGCGAATAGCGCCGACTGGGGCGATGCATTGCAGCTGGGCATTCCCCGGCCTCCCGCCGGGGCCTCATTGAAGCATGCCGTTTGCAGACCTTACCCAGCCGGCTTTTTCTTCGCATTCCCCGGCCTCCCGCCGGGGCCTCATTGAAGCGCTGGACGTGATACGCGGCAGCCTGGGCGAACTGGAGCATTCCCCGGCCTCCCGCCGGGGCCTCATTGAAGCTTTTTGGTTCGCCAAATATATTTTGAATTAAATTTTGCATTCCCCGGCCTCCCGCCGGGGCCTCATTGAAGCGCCTCATCCCGCAACAAAACATCCAGCGGATCGCGATGCATTCCCCGGCCTCCCGCCGGGGCCTCATTGAAGCAAGGTCGTGCTGGAAATGAAAGAAGACGCATACCAGCATTCCCCGGCCTCCCGCCGGGGCCTCATTGAAGCCTATGTTCTCCGCTAGCTACAGCGATTTTTTAGCGTGCATTCCCCGGCCTCCCGCCGGGGCCTCATTGAAGCGTTGATTGTTGCCGTTGGCCGGCGCACCGGAACCGGGCGGCATTCCCCGGCCACCCGCCGGGGCCTCATTGAAGCCGGGTATGGACCTAAGCGTATTTCCGCTACCTGTCCGCATTCCCCGGCCACCCGCCGGGGCCTCATTGAAGCAGCTATCCAGCTCGTTAACCGTACAGTTTGCGTTAAGCATTCCCCGGCCACCCGCCGGGGCCTCATTGAAGCTGCATATAATGGGCGGCGCAGGTGCAAGTAAAGATGGCATTCCCCGGCCACCCGCCGGGGCCTCATTGAAGCACCAGTTCCGGCGATGTTTCTTCTTTTTCAGATTTAGCCTTCCCCGGCCACCCGCCGGTTTGATTTTTCGCTAGTGGATAGGTATCGTGACCACTCACCTCTCCCGGGAGACGGTTATGGAATTTAAAAGGCAATATATCGTTAACGAAGACAGCCAGAGAGTCGCGGTACAACTGGATATTGACACCTTCGAAAAGATTGAAAATGTTTTGGAAAATTATGCTCTGGTGCAATTAATAAATGCCGACGACAGCGAAACCTTAAATATCGAGGATGCTAAAAAGGACCGTAGGTACGATTAGCGAAGCGTAATCGGACGAATGTTTAAACCTAACAAACACTCAAACTCTTGAAACACTAAAAAACCATGCCCAATTACCGACGCGCTTTTATTCTGGGTGGCACATGGTTTTTTACGGTGAATTTGTTGGCGAGAAAGAATAACGATTTGTTGATCCGGGAAATCGATTTATTGCGAGACACGGTGCGTGCGGTGCGTAAGCGTTACTCTTTTCAAATCGATGTCTGGGTGGTATTACCGGAACACATGCATGCAGTTTGGACGTTGCCACCGGGTGATGCGGATTTCAGCAAACGCTGGCGGTTAATCAAAAGCCGATTTTCAAGGGCATTACCAAAAACCGAGTATCGGTCCAACGTAAGAAAAATGGCTGGCGAACGAGGAGTGTGGCAGCGGCATTTTTAGGAGCATTCGATACGCGACGAAACAGACTTTGAACGCCATGTTGATTATGTGCATATCAATCCGGTCAAACATGGGCACGTCGGCAGAGCCGTCGAGTGGCCGTATTCCAGTTTTCATCGGTATGTGGAAAGGGGAATTTATCCGCAGAATTGGGGCGGAGATTTGGATTTGGCGGTGGAAGGGGATGATTAACATGCGTCCGATTACGCTTTGCTAATCGGACCTACCGAGATTCATTTTTTCGATTTTAAATCCGGGATGGTTTTGGTCCCCTTTTGCCGCGCCGAGCACCGGAGGGTTTTGACGGACAAATCGGCAGGATTGCCGATTTGCATGCGCAGCACCCGCAGGGCGAGGTACATGGATGTACCGAGTGAGCAGCCCGCAGGGGCGATGCATAGATGCATCGCGTTTTCGGAGGGCTATGGATAGCCCTTCCGAAAACCCCGTTCAAACCCTTCGGAGCGCAGGATGCAAGCGGCATGGGGCGGTCTTTCTTTTGGGTACTTTTCTTTGGCCGTCCAAAGAAAAGTACCTCGGCTGTCGGGCTGACAAATCGGCAGGATAGGCGATTTGCATGCGCAGCACCCGCAGGGCGAAACACATGGATGTGTTTCGTGAAACCGACATTAAAATAACCGTCGCGGCAGCGACACAACCGAAACTCAATACTCATAATGAAACCGTAACTGCGCAATCAACAACGTATTCCCGGCAATCTTATAAACGATCCGATGCTCGTCGCTAATTCGCCGCGACCAGTAGCCGGACAAACCGTGTTGCAAAGGTTCCGGCTTGCCGATGCCCTCGAAGGGCTGGCGCTGGATTTCCTTGATCAATTGGTTGATACGTTTAAGAATGGCCTTGTCGGTGGCTTGCCAGTATAGGTAGCTGTCCCAGGCGTCGGAGGAAAACCTGATTTTCACTCGATCAACTCATGCTCCGCGCCTTGGCCGGATTCCAGCTCGGCGATGGATTCCAGCAAGCGGCGGGCGTTGGCGGGCGAACGCAGCAGGTAGGCGGTTTCCTCCATGGCTTGGAAATCTTCCAAAGACAGCATCACCACCGGAGATTCGCTTTTGCGGGTGATGATGATGGGGGCATGGTCGGCGCAAACCTTGTCCATGGTTTTGGCTAAATTGGCGCGAGCGGCGCTGTAACTGATGGCGTCCATGGATGCTCCTGCTGTACAAAAAAGTGTACCATAGCTTAACCCCGACGGTTGGGGACTGCAAATTGGAAAACAGGCTCAACCGCGCCTAACCTACACCGCATAAGAGCAATTAGCGATGACAACCATTCAGATCAAACTCAAAGACGTTTACGTGGATCGTTTATTGGCGATTATTTCCGAACACGACGAAATACCGATTGAGGCGATTGCTGTAGATGGCGCCGCTGAAACGAGCAATTTAGACAAACAGAACAAGAAGCGGACCTTACTTCGAATCGCTAAAGCTTGCGCCGACTTGCCGACGCTGGATACCAGTTCAACGGACGCTATTTTGGGCTATGCAAGCAGCGAAAACGGTTTATGGGGTAACGATTGATGGTCGTCGATTCATCCGCCTTGATCGCGGTGTTGCTGATGGAAGCAGATGCCGATCAACTGTTAAACCAACTCGTTGATGCCGAAGAACTCTATTTGAGCGCGGTCAGTTTGTTGGAAACGGCTATTGTCATCGAACACAAAAAAGGTCTGGCGGGTGCGGAAAAACTGGACGAATTACTCGCGGAACTGGCGGTTAACGTGGTCGGATTCGATCGAGGACAGGCCGCGCTGGCCAGATCGGCATGGCGCGAATTCGGCAAAGGTCGGCATCCGGCCAAACTAAACTTCGGCGATTGCTGCAGTTACGCATTGGCCAAGCAGCTTGGCAAACCTCTATTGTTCAAAGGCAACGATTTTGCGCAAACCGATATGGTTGGGTGCTCCGATTAAATTCGGCGTTAATACGTTAATCCCTAGCCAGCTTACAAAACTCTACTTTAACAACACAAAACCATGCAGCTAACCCCCAGAGAAAAAGACAAACTCCTCCTCTTCACTGCCGCCCTCCTCGCCGAGCGCCGCAAAGCCAGAGGCTTGAAACTCAACTACCCGGAAGCCGTGGCTTATATCTCCGCCGCAATCATGGAAGGCGCGCGCGACGGCCAGAGCGTGGCGGAGTTGATGAGTTACGGGCGAACGCTACTGACCCGCGACGACGTGATGGACGGCGTGGCGGAAATGATTCCGGATGTGCAGGTGGAGGCGACGTTTCCGGACGGGACCAAGTTGGTGACGGTGCATGAGCCGATTGTTTGATTGTTTGTGTCGCTGGCGTGACAACTATTTTGAAGTCGGGGCTCGGCCCGACAGCCGAGTGACTTTTCTTTGTTTGGCCAAAGAAAAGTCACCAAAAGAAAGGCCACCCCATGCCGCTTGGTCCCTGCGCTCCAAAGGCTTTGAACGGGGTTTTCGGAAGGGCTTTCCTAGCCCTCCGAAAACGCGATGCATCCCTGCTCGCCCCTAACGGGCAATTCCGTCCAAAACCTTCGGTGCTCGGCGCGGCATCAGGGGAGAAAAACCTTCCGTTAGCAAAACGACTTACAAAACGTAGCGTAGGCACGAGTTTCGAGCCCACGCGGAAAAACGATTAAAAGGAGCCCAATATGATCCCCGGAGAAATCTTCCCTGCCGCTGGCGATATCGAACTCAATGCCGGCCGCCCTACGGTCAAAGTCCTGGTCGCCAATAGCGGCGACCGGCCGATTCAGGTCGGCTCGCATTATCATTTTTACGAAACCAACCCGGCCTTGCATTTCGATCGCGAAGCGGCGCGCGGCTTTCGACTGGATATTCCGGCCGGCACGGCGGTGCGCTTCGAACCGGGCCAGCAGCGCGAGGTGCAGTTGGTGGCGTTTGCCGGCGAACGTAAAGTCTACGGCTTTCGCGGCGAAGTAATGGGTGCATTGGAGAAACACGCATGAGCAAAATCAGCAGACAAGCCTATGCCGACATGTTCGGCCCCACCACCGGCGACCGCCTGCGGCTGGCCGACACCGACTTGATTCTGGAAGTGGAAGCGGATTACACCGTCTACGGCGACGAAGTGAAATTCGGCGGCGGCAAGGTGATCCGCGACGGCATGGGCCAAAGCCAGTTGGGCAACGATCAGGCCGTGGATTTGGTGATTACCAACGCGCTGATCATCGATTACTGGGGCATCGTCAAGGCCGACGTCGGCGTCAAGGACGGCCGGATTTGTAAAATCGGCAAGGCCGGTAATCCCGACATTCAACCGGGCGTGGACATCATCGTCGGCCCCGGCACCGAAGTCATCGCCGGCGAAGGCCAGATTCTGACCGCCGGCGGCATCGACGCCCACATCCATTTCATCTGCCCGCAACAAATTGAAGAAGCGCTGTGCTCCGGCGTCACCACGATGATAGGCGGCGGCACCGGCCCGGCCACCGGCACCAACGCCACCACTTGCACACCCGGCCCCTGGCATCTGCAACAAATGCTGACCGCGCTGGACGGTTTGCCGATGAACTTTGGTTTGCTGGGTAAAGGCAACGCCAGCCTGCCCGGCGCGTTGGCAGAACAAATCCAAGCCGGGGCCATGGGCCTGAAACTGCACGAAGACTGGGGCACCACCCCGGCGGCGATCGATTGCTGCCTAGGCGTGGCCGAGGAATACGACGTGCAGGTGGCGATCCATACCGACACCTTGAACGAATCGGGCTTTGTGGAAGACACTTTCGCCGCCTTCAAAGGCCGCACCATCCACACCTATCACACCGAAGGCGCCGGCGGCGGCCACGCGCCGGACATTATCAAAGCCTGCGGCCTGAGCAACGTCTTACCGTCGTCGACCAACCCGACCCGACCTTACACGGTCAACACGGTCGACGAGCACTTGGATATGCTGATGGTTTGCCACCACCTCGACCCCAGCATCCCGGAAGACGTGGCCTTCGCCGAATCGCGCATCCGCCGCGAAACCATCGCCGCCGAGGACATCCTGCACGACCTGGGCGCGTTTTCGATGATTTCCTCGGATTCGCAAGCGATGGGCCGGGTTGGCGAAGTGGTGATCCGTACCTGGCAAACCGCGCATAAAATGAAGGCGCAACGTGGCGCACTGGCCGACGATCCGGCCAGCAGCGACAACCAGCGCATCAAACGCTACATCGCCAAATACACCATCAACCCGGCCATCAGCCACGGCATTTCCCACGAAGTGGGCTCCATCGAAGCCGGCAAACTGGCCGACCTGGTACTGTGGCAACCGGCGTTCTTCGGCGTCAAACCCAGCCTGGTCATCAAAGGCGGCCTGATCGCCGCCGCGCCGATGGGCGACGCCAACGCCTCGATACCCACCCCGCAACCGGTGCATTACCGACCGATGTTCGGCAGCTTCGGCCGCACCGCCGCCAACAATTCGATGATCTTTTTGCCGCAAGCTGCGGTTTCGGCAGGCGTGGCCGGGCAATTGGGTTTGCAAAAACGGGTCGGCACGGTGCGTAACACTCGCAACATCGGTAAATCCGATATGAAGCTGAACGACTACCAACCGGTGATGGAGGTTTGTCCGCAAACGTATCAGGTCAAGGCGGATGGGGTGTTGTTGATCTGCGAACCGGCGGTGTTGTTGCCGATGGCGCAGCGGTATTTTTTGTTTTGATGAGATTTTGCCGTGACCGATCAATCAAATGACTACGGCAACAAGTTTACCCCGTTGCGCCGTATGGCCTCAGGAAAGTCCGCGTGGCAGTAGAGCCGCTCCTGTGCAGAAGATCGATGAAGCGTTTTACCCGTCGCTCAAGCAATGGGGGAGGGCGCATGCAGGTGTAAAAATTGTAGCCGGGCCGGTGAACTATCGGCCGCGGCGGTTGCCCCAGATTCGAAAAGCAGACGAACAGCTGCTACGCTTGGCGTGTAAGCTTTTATAACTGAACCCTATAGGGATTAATAATAAAAAATGAATTTGAATTTATCGAAATCAAACGATTTTAACGTGTTGACCGTATTGGACGAAAGAATCGATGCGCATAATTCCGCGGATTTAAAAGACTATATTTTACGCCTTATAGAGCGGGGCGAGCAGAATATCATCGTGCAATTGGAACATGTGCGGTTTATCGATAGTTCCGGCTTGGGCGCTTTATTGTCCGGGCATAAAAATACTATAGCTAGATCGGGACGGTTTGTTTTGACGAATATTCAACAGCAAGTCGGCTCCATGTTCGAGTTAACCCGTTTGAACCGGGTTTTTGAAATTTATGCCGGCGTCAGTGAAGTAAGCAACGAATAGCCAGGGTATAAAATTATGTGCTCTGAAATAATACAAGTCGACGTATTAATACCTACGCATACTAAATATCTGGATTTGATTGGTAGTATAGGCGAGCGCATAGTCAAAGAACTGGATAATTATTCAGGCGATAAAGATGCGTTAGCCTATCAATTGAATCTGGTATTGACTGAAGCCACGGCCAACGTGATTAAGCATGCCAAGGACGAACACAACGAGAATTCGGTACGGATCAGAATACATTTGCACGATAACATATTGGATATCAAGGTATTCGATCACGGGCAAGGATTTGACTTGAACAAGGTGCCTGAGCCGGATTTCGAGGATCCCAAAGAGAATGGAATGGGTTTGTTTTTTATTCGCTCGGTTATGGATTCGGTTACCTACAGCCGAGTAGGCGACCAAAATGTTTTGGAAATTATAAAATATCTGAATTAACTAATTAAGCAAGAAATAAATATGCAAGCACGGAATAACGCATGGTTGGATAATCTGGATCGGTTTGCCGTTAGAGCGCTAGGTACCAAACAGTGGTCCGGTTTGAAAAATAGTTACGTTGATCAGTTAGTCATAGAGTACCAGGCGTATATTTCTCCCCGATTTGCGCTAAACGATATTTTGCATGTGCAGGCGGCATTTAACAGTGGGCAACAGTTGGTTAGCTGGGTTAGGCCGGACAAATATCATCCCGAATATCGCTTGCATTTTTATTGCTTGCAAGAGCGTTATTTGGACGAATTCATTCCGGTATTGGAAAATTTGCATTTGCGGGTAGTGGATCAAATTCAATTCGGTTTTTCGGTCAATGATCAGCGCGTCACGCTTAAGAGTTTTATCGTTAGAGCGGCCGGCTCGGGATGTATGCCGTTTTACCGGATCAAATCCTTGTTGCTGGCGGCTTTGCAACGGATTTGCGCCGGCCGTCTGGAGAATGACCCGCTCAATCGGTTGATTCTTTTAAGCGGTTTGAGCTGGCAAGCCTGCGACGTGTTGCGCGCCTACCGCAACTATCTTCTGCAATTGGATCACCGCAGCTCCGTTACCACTATCCAGCAGGCCTTGCTGGAAAACCCACGGGTTGCTAAAAGCTTGTTCGATTATTTCGAGGCCCGGTTTCGACCGGAACCGAGTTGGCAGGAGCCGTCGCGGCGCGAAGAACAGGCCTTGTTTTCACTACGATTGGGCTTGTTGGAAAACATGGCGGCCGTCGACAGCATCCACCACGACCGCATTTTGCGCACCTTTTTTAACTTGATCGACGCAAGCGTTAGAAGTAATTTTCATCTGCGCAAAGACAGCGACGACTATTTTGTAGCGATCAAAATCGATAGCTTGGGCGTTATCGATATGCCGGCACCCAGGCCCCAATACGAAATCTATGTGCACGCCTGCGACATGGAAGGCATACATTTGCGCGGCGGCAAAGTGTCGCGCGGCGGCATCCGTTGGTCGGACCGGATAGACGATTTTCGCACCGAAATTCTGGATTTGATGCAAACTCAGATCAGCAAAAACGCCTTGATCATACCGACCGGCGCTAAAGGCGGGTTTGTGGTGAAAAACGGCCGTGGGTACGAAAATGTTGCTGCAGCCGGCAAAGCCGCTTATTTGCGCTTGATTCGCGGCTTGCTGGATTTGACCGATAACTTCTGCGGCGAGCAGGTGCTTTGTCCGGCCGAAATTGTGGCTCACGACGATCCTGACCCTTATTTGGTGGTGGCCGCCGACAAGGGAACGGCCCGGTTTTCCGATATGGCCAATAGCGTAGCGCACGAGTACGGCTTCTGGTTGGGCGATGCCTTCGCCAGCGGCGGTTCGCAAGGTTACGATCACAAAGCTTTGGGCATTACCGCACGCGGCGCTTGGGAATGCGTCAAGCGGCATTTTCGGGAACTCGGCAAAGACATTCAAACCGAACCGTTCACGGTCGTCGGCATAGGCAGCATGGACGGCGACGTGTTCGGCAACGGTATGCTGTTGTCGCGGCAGATACGCTTACTGGCGGCGTTCAGCGGACAACATATTTTCCTCGACCCCGATCCGGTAGACCTCGAGGCGGCTTATAACGAGCGTAAGCGTTTGTTCGAGTTGCCCGGTTCCAGTTGGGACGAGTACGATCGAAAACTGATTTCTGCGGGCGGCGGCGTGTATCTGCGAGCCGACAAAGATATTTCACTTTCCCCGCAAATCAGAAAATGGTTGGGCATCCGGTTCAAGGCTATCGACGGCGAATCGTTAATCCAGGCCTTGTTAAAAGCACCGGTGGAATTGTTGTGGCTGGGCGGCATAGGCACCTATGTGAAAGCCGCTGCGGAACAGCACGAACAGGTCGGCGACCGCAATAACGACAACGTCAGGATAGACGCTTGCGATTTAAGGGCTTTGGTGGTCGGCGAGGGCGCCAACCTAGGCTTTACGCCGAAGGCGCGGGTGGAATACGGCTTGCGCGGCGGCAGAATCAACACCGATGCGGTGGACAATTCGGCCGGTGTCGATACTTCCGATCACGAAGTGAATTTAAAAATCTTGCTCTCCGGTTTGGTCGGCAAAGGATTGCTTGCCGACTATCGGCAATTGTTTGCCGATCTCACCGAAGCGGTCTGTGAATCGGTGATAGCCGACAATATCGCGCAAAGTTTGTGTTTATCTTTGGATCAGCGTCGTTGCGCCGAAAATCCGGCCTTGTTCATGCAAGTCGCCGCGCGCTTGGAGGCCTGCGGATTGTTGGACAGAGAGTTGGAAGCCTTTCCTACCGACGAGGAAATCAAAACCCGCTCCGATCATGCGTTAACCCGGTCCGAGTTGGCGGTGCTGATGGCGTCGGCGAAAATGTATTTGACCAAGCAATTGGAGGAGCACGGCGATTTATTGCAGGCGGCCTGTTATGACCAATACCTGGCGGACTATTTCCCGCCCGCTCTAGCGGTAAATTTTAAGGCGTGGTTTTCCGAACATCCCTTAGCCGCACAAATCAAGGCAACCGTCATTAGTAACCGCATCATCAATCAAGCCGGCAGCAGTTTTTTGGTGCAGGAAGATAGTCAAAACGGCAATTTGCTCAATTATGCGTTGAGCTACTTGGCTCTGGATCAGATTTTCGACGCGCCGCACTATCGCGAAGAAGTCGAAGCCGCCAACAATCAGGCGGCTGCGGATATTCAATACGAAATGCTTTTGACGTTGGAGCAAGCCTTAATCCGCTGTTGTCGCTGGGCGGTTTCGCACCAACAGGCATTGACGCCGGATAACGATACCATCGTGCATTATCGTCGAGAATTAGAGCGTTATCGGCAGCATTTGCGCCAACACGCGCAACAGCCATTGCAAAGCGTCAGTCAAGCCTACTGCGGTGTCGGCGTTTCTAGGCCGCTAGCGGAACGGGCGGCGTTGATGCGGCAGATGGCCGATTTCATGTTCATGACTGCGCTGGCGAATAAAACCGATTTAACCTTCAATGCCTTAGAAATCCTCATCGCGGATATCGACGAACAACTAGGCACGCGAGATTTGGAACGTCAACTGGCGCAGATGCCGAGGCGGGATCAGTGGGTGCGAGCGATTTGCAATACTTTGCAAGCCGACATACAAGACTTTGTCGCTCAATTGTTGGTCAACATGGTGAAAGCATCGGCAAGTTCCTGTAGCCAATTTCTTGCCGGGCATATAGATAATGCGGCCGTGGATAAATACAAAAGCTTGTATTTGGAAAACAAGAAAAACAGCCCGCCAAATTTGTTGGCTTATGTGCTGTTGATAAGACAATTGGGCGGATTGGTCTGTGATAAATCCGCAGCGGCGAGGTAGGTAGCATCCACGAAAAACCGGTAAGATGCCGACCCGTCTTTCCGCGTCAGCAGACTTTTGACGTTATTTGACTATCCCGGCCGGTTTCTGAAACTATGGGGCAAACACGAGCATAGTCATCAACCCGCCGCATAGTAGAGGTTTGCCGATATGAGTTTTGCCACTTTGAGCCAGTTGTTTCTGTTCTTGTTATGGCCGGCGGTTTTTCTGGCGGTTATTTATTTCAAGGATAAGGAAAAGTTTAAACAACGGCTGAAGCAGTTCAAATTTAAGGATTGGTAACGCGGAAAGTCGGCGATGCAGCCGGATTTTTCCCGTGTCTGGGAGCGGTCCGGCGTCTACCCCGTAAACGTTAGCCATTCCGGTTTGAAAATCAGCAACAGGCCGACCACAAGCAACACCGCTCCGCCTACCGCTTGAGCGTGTCGTGCATAAGTACCGGTCAACCCCGTTAACTGCAAGGTTTTCATGGCGACGAAAAATATCAATAAGTCGTCCGACATAAACACCAGGATATAAAGTCCCAAATAGGCGTGATACTGCCAACTGGGTAGCGCGCTTAACACCAGTATTTGAGTGTATACCGCAGGGATACCGGCCGAGCAGATTAACTCGACCAAATTGACCAGAAAAGCCAGCAGCACTATCCCGGTTATCGCCAAAAGGAAACGGCGTTCGCCGGCCAGCGTCCGTAAACCGGCGAATACTCGTTGCCTGGATGCGCTGTTGGTCACCTTGCAAACCGCTTCCGGATTAGTGAAATAGTCGCGTAAGTAATAACTTCCGCCTGCCAAGGCCAGCACGCCGGTCAGCAAGCGTATCCATAGCAACATGCCCAGAAACAGTAGCAGGTTGAGCCAAGCGGCCATAAACAAATAATAAACCGCTGCCGACGCCATGATGAACACGCTACCCAACACCCACATACGCAAGCGGTCTTTTAAACCTATCAACAAGCTGATCAGAAAAATCAAGGTCCACATCGCGCATGGGTTAAAGCCGTCGATTGCCCCCAGCATAACCGTCAACACCGGCAACGAAACGTGGGCAATCGATACTTCGCCGAATATCGGTAGTTTTAATACCTTCGGAACCGCAGGCGGACGAGCGGACGCTTGTAAACCCTCACTACCGGTTAATAGGGAATGCACGATGTCGTTACAAGCCGAGCGTAAACAGTCTGCCGCTGCGGTTTTAATCGCTTCTCCGCTGGTGCCGTCGTCGCTAAAGCCTTGAAAAAAGCGTTCACCGATGACGGTTAGCGGTACGCCGGGATGCTCTATGCTGAAATGTTCGGTGATGACGGAAAAGACTCTTCGGTTATCCGCTTCCCGGGTCAATTCCAAATAGCGGATCGGCGGACTGTCACCCTGCGCCGACCAGGTTTCTAGGTAACTGATCGCACGGCTGCAATGGGGGCAGCCGTCGGCCCAAAACAGGTAAACGGTAACCGCTGCAGTATCGGCTTGAGCATGAGCATTGGCGCTAAACGCTGCCAATAGCAAGGATAAAAACCCTAAGCATGCGCGGATTTTGTTCGCTGGCCGCATTGCACATCTCCTATTCGTCGACAGTATAAGACGTACTCAAGCTTAGACCCTGCACAACGCGCTCCGCGTCGGCTTGATCTCAAGATATTGAACAAGCAGAAGTTTCCCGGAAATTTGAAAAGGTCGATGGCGTAATGGCACTGGCTTGTATCCTTTTTCAATAGCCTTTGCGATGAACAAACTCAGCGCCAATTCGATGCGCGGCATCGGCTGCTAATTGCAAGGCTTTCACCTTGCAGCCGTTTTTCAAGATGTTGAAAAACATTTCAATCTCCCATCGGCAGCGATACCCGTCGACCAGGGGCGCCGCCTCGGACCAGGTTTGTACTTCAATATTCGTCAGCAGTCGCCATTTTATTTCGATCACAATGCCGACGGAATAAAAACCTCCACCGCTGGGGAGGGTGCGGACGATAGATTTTTGGTGTTGGATAAAAACGGTAACGGCACCATAGATAATGGCTGCGAATTATTCGGCAATGCTTATCTGAAAAGTAACCAAGATAAAACCTAGACAGGTTTTGTCTTGCGGGCTTGTAGCTGCCATTTTGTCTGCCAGTTTTGGCGCGACAGACTGACGAAATTGTCACTGGCTACGCTGAGCGGATAAAACTGTTCTCGATAAGCCAATGATTGATAGATACTTATCTTAGTGACCCAAATCATGCTCTAACGTGCGGAATTAAAATTTAAAAGCCGTAGAATTCAACCGGCATGGCCCGAATATACAAAAGACCGAAAAACCGATCCCAATGGTCACAGCCGATTTCACAACACGCAACAGGATAACAAGATGAGTTTTGTAAACGAAAAGATCCCGGAAGCCGATTTAAAACGTATCGATTTCAGTAAAGTCGCTGATCCGTTAAGTAACAGACCCATTTTTCCACCCCATGAATGGACAATTGATCGTGATAGAGATATTGCGTTGATTTCTTTGGGCGGTGGGATTGGGGAAAACGCCAGGTATCCTCATTTTTTCTTTTGTATTGGCAAGGGCGGTTTGTTCACGTGAATTTATCATCCAAAACGATCGGTAACATCAAAACTTATGATCAAGAAATCACTTGGAACTTACTGTTTCACGGTCGGTTGGAAGGCGTACCAGAACAGGAATTGATTGATACACTGAAAGAAGCCTTAACGTGCTATGGCTACATGGGATACAGGTGGCGCGAAAATGTAAAAGCAGTTCATTTTGATTTCGACGGCCAACATTCGATAGGAGGTTAAGGGTATGACGCTGCAAGATATTCTGAACGATTTACGAATCAACAACGCCAAATCCGAAGGATTTTACACCACGGACTAGCTCGTCGAACTATTCAAGAGCGCCTCTATCGATGTGCCCGGCCCGCGTAGGGCGCAATAACCAGCGGCATTGCGTCGTATTTAATAAATTTGGTATTGATATTAAAAAAATGGATTACCGACGAATTTGGCATCCTGCGTAACCTATTTTTTTACGATCAATTTATTGCAAAGAAAAAATAATGACATGTTGATACAACATATTCAATTTTTACGGGATTCGATCAAATCGGTAAAGGCGAATCACCCATTTAAAATTCACGGCTGGGTGGTATTGCCAGAACATATGCATTGTTTGATTGAATTGCCGAAAAACGATACCGATTACGCAACAAGAATATGTTTGATAAAAATTGGATTTTCCAAGGCAATACCAAAAACCGAGCGAAGATCAGTCATTAGAATAAAACGAGGAGAACGCGGCATTTGGCAAAGGCGTTACTGGGAGCATGTAATAAGAGATGAAGCAGATTTTCAAGCGCATCTGAACTGTATCCACTATAACCCGGTGAAACATGGCTGGGTCAAGCAGAAAAAGACTGGCCGTACTCGACCTTTCATTTATGGGTCGAGCGCGGGGTTTATCCTTTAAATTGGGCAGGAAATGACGGAGATTTATATGAGTTTGAGTAGTTTGAAGATACGGCTCAATGCCCGCTGGTTATTGCGCCTTACTGTTTTAATGCAAGACCGGACCCCATTATCACCCCGGCCTTGGTTCCTTCTGATGACTTTTTTCTTGAAAATTCTTGTAAATGGCTTCGATTAAATCAATAGTTAAACATATCGCTGAAGAAGGAGTTCAGGGTTTTGGTTTTGGGTTTATATTCATATTTATTGGAGTGGGCCTGATACTTGGTGTGGGTGGATATTCCGATCTAAAAATTGGTAGATACTTTATGCTTTTTGGGATATTTATAATTTTAGTGCGCTGGATTATTTTTTATTAAAATTAATTTTTACTGAAAGGAACTATGTATGTCTGAGACGCTTGAAAATATACAAACAGTAACTGGAGTTGCTAGAACAATTGGCGCTATTATTGCGCAAAGATATGGTGGAAAAACTGGTCAAGCGGCGGCTGCATATTTGCTTGGTCAGCCAGTTTGGGTCGCAGCAGCAGCGGATATGGTTGCAAAAACACAAGATGGAACTATTCCTAATAGTCAACTTGGAGAAGAGTTAGCCGAAGTATTTAGTCAAACAGCGAATACTCTTTCTGGGTTTGGGTATTTAGCCGGTTTCGCTGATATTGGTTTTCTTCAGTTTTCTGGATATACAGGGCTTCTACTTATTGCGTATGAAAATACATCAGATAGCTACAAAGAGACTTTTTGGACTTCAATATTTGACGGCCTTACCGGAATTGGTAACCTTGATGAGTGGGTGACACATGTTAAAGAGCTATTTCCTATCATCGACTCTCTCATAAACATAGGACATTGTATTGGGCTAAATTTACCAACGCCATATGATATAGAGCAATCCATCAACGATCTTTTCACCTTAGCCACCGTTATCCAACCTCGCCGCGATCCTTTAACGTTAGATTTGGACAACGACGGTCTGGAAACCACCGGTATCGACACCGCCAACCCCATCTACTTCGACCACGACGCCGACGGCGTCAAAACCGCCACCGGCTGGGTTTCCGCCGACGACGCGTTTCTGGTGCTGGACAAAAACGCCAACGGCAGCATAGACAACGGCCGCGAGCTGTTCGGCGATGCCTTTGTCAAAAACAACGGGCACTTGGCTAGCGACGGCTTCGACGCCTTGAGCGACCTGGACAGCAACGGCGATGGCGTGGTGGATGCCTCCGACACCCAATTCGCCAACCTGCGCCTGTGGCGAGATTTAAATCAGGACGGCGTCAGTCAGACAAACGAACTGTTCACGCTGGGCAGCCTGAACATCGCCGCGATTACTGTCGGTAGTACTGAACACAGCCAAATCCTCGCCAACGGCAACCAACTGGCCGACATCGGCAGCTTCGTCAAAACCGACGGCAGCAGCGGAACTCTGGGCGAGGTCAGTGGCAACCTGGGTGACATCAACCTGGTGCAGGACACCTTCCACAGCCAGTTCAACGACCACCTTGACACCAGTGCCGTTGCCACGCTGCCCGACATGCAGGGCGCTGGACAAGTACGTGACTTACGCGAAGCGGCTAGCTTGTCGCCGACGTTGGCCGGTCTGCTACAACAATTCGCCGCCTCCGACCGTAGCGGCCAACAAGCCCTGCTGGATGCAATCGTCAAAGCCTGGAGCGACACCAGCACCATGGCCGCCACCTTCACCGGTGCCTACGCCGGCCACAATTTGAGCGTCAACGTGCAAAACGTCACTGCCGGCAGCGACGCGTACACCTCCCTGGCCGACAAAATGATCATCCTGGAACACTTCAACTGCCGTACTTTCAACACCGTGCCGGTTGGAGGGGCGGCAAATGATCAAGCTTGGAGGATGGCAGCATGAAAAGGCCAACAAAATGTATTAATGCAAGACCTGACCCCGATATTGACCCGATATTTTTCGGCTGGATTTTGGCGGTATGAAGGCAGCAGCGACTATCCGGATTCAGGCAGGCAAACATTTTCCTCGGAACATGTAAAGACATCCTTACAAAGAGTTTTGTTAGATTGCCACCCGCTACGTATCCGGGCGCGAATCGGACGGAGAAGACCGAGCCGTCAACCTTATCGTTGCGCCTTGTTATTTCGGCCGGATAAAAATTGACGGAGATTTATATGAAACTAAATAATGAGAAAGAAATAAAAATACGGCGCAATGCCCGTTGGTTATTGCGCCTTATGGCTTTATGTATGATTTTTACCTTTCCGACATTGACTTCAGGAGAAGAAGTTTTGAAAGTTTGCGACAAGAAGGAGATTGATTATTTAATTAAAGAAATGGTAAAAATCAAGAATGTATTGCTGGAAAGAACAGAAGAAATTTGTTTAGAAAAAAATAAAGAAAATAAATACAACTGCGGAAATAGGTTTTGTACTTATGGAGATATAAAAAATAATTTATATAACTGTGGAAAAGTGCAAGAAGAACGGGATTTAATAGCAAACCAAGTCGTTAAAAAATATCTTTCAATTGGTTGTGAGAAAGAAGGGTTATTAAAAAATATAAAGGATTTAGGGTTTGATATTTCAATGCATAAAAGTCATTTTTCATATCCAAGCTCAATCAAACTAAATTATCCATATTTTTATGCAACTATTGCTTTACGTGAACATTGGTGGACTTGGTCTAGCTTGGTTTTAGAAATACAAGTGTGGCATGAGCTAGACAGGGTGAAATTTATTAATGCAACTATTTTTGAGCCGTATCTATAAAAGGAAAAGACAATGGAAACAATAGAGGTAGATATTCATATATTCCTGGTTTACCAACACCATGGAATAACTTTCACAAAGCAATTATTTATACAAATTCAGATGGTGATCAATTTATAGCTCAGGCATATCCTTCAATTGAATCAAAAGATATTCTTGATCAATTTGTGGCTCTAATCGATGCCGAAACAGGGCAAGAAATACCATTTGGAGCTATTAGACCAGAAATTGGCGATTATAATGAACCATATGATCCAAATTACATGGAGATCATTAAAAGCGGCGATGATTTATCCCAAGAATGGGAGCGCGTGAAACAAGGATTTAATAATATTGAGCAAGAAAATATACCATACAAACCATGGTCACAGAACTCAAACTTTGCAGCTGACGAAGCATTAAAATTTGCAGGACTGGAGTTGCCTGAACGCGATGGGATGTTTGGAAGCGGCTATTTTGCTCCCGGTTCTCAATTAGATAGTTTTTTAGGTGATTTAATTGATTCTCTTGCCGCTTTACGCAATATTGGAGAATGGCAAAAACATATTAACGAAATTACTAGTACTTTATTCACCTCCGCCACCGTCGCCACCGCTCCCATCCGTCGAGATCCCCTTGTATTAGACCTGGATAACGACGGCCTGGAGACTACCGGCGTTAGTGCCACCAACCCCATCCTGTTCGACCACGACGCCGACGGCATCAAAACCGCTACCGGCTGGGTGAATGCCGATGATGCCTTTTTGGTATTGGACAAAAACGCCAACGGCAAGATCGACACAGGCCGCGAGTTGTTCGGCGATGCGTTTGTCAAAAGCAACGGCCAACTGGCCGCCGACGGCTTTGATGCCTTGCGCGATCTGGACAGCAACGCCGACGGTAAAATCGATGCCAACGACACCCAGTTCGCCAGCCTGCGCCTGTGGCGCGACCTGAACCAGGACGGCGTCAGCCAAAGCAACGAACTATTTACCTTGGCCAGTCAAAACATCGCCGCGATTAATGTTGCTAGCACTGAACATAGCCAAATCCTGGCCAACGGCAACCAACTGGCCGACATCGGCAGCTTCGTCAAAACCGACGGCAGCAGCGGAACTCTGGGCGAGGTCAGTGGCAACCTGGGCGACATCAACCTGGTGCAGGACACCTTCCACAGTCAGTTCAACGACCACCTTGACACCAGTGCCGTTGCCACGCTGCCCGACATGCAGGGCGCTGGACAAGTACGTGACTTACGCGAAGCGGCTAGCTTGTCGCCGACGTTGGCCGGTCTGCTACAACAATTCGCCGCCTCCGACCGTAGCGGCCAACAAGCCCTGCTGGATGCAATCGTCAAAGCCTGGAGCGACACCAGTACCATGGCCGCCACCTTCACCGGGGCCTACGCCGGCCACAATTTGAGCGTCAACGTGCAAAACGTCACTTCCGGCAGCGCCCTCTATCAAACCTGGGTCGACAAACTGACGATACTGGAGCATTTCAATGGTAGGACGTTCAATACGGTACCTGCCGGTAGCACAGCAGCGACGGTCAATCTTTGGACCACCACTCAAGATCTGCTTCAGCGCAGTTACGATAATTTGAAAGAATCGGTTTACAGCAGTTTGCTGCTGCAGACCCGGTTGAAGCCGTATCTCGATGAGATTACGCTTAAAGTTGACGCTAACGGGATTCAGCTAGATTTTTCCGCTATGACCTTGCGTCTGGAAACCGACAGACATGTCAACTCTGAACAAGCGTTTATTAACCTGTTGGAGCTGCATAAATATGCGGGTGCTCAACTTAACTCGAATGGCTGGAACAGTGTTCAGGCCATCGCCGACTGGCTCGGCACCTTACCCAGTTCTGTCGATGTCATTAGCTTATCGCAGTCGCTTGGTTTCAATCACTCTACAAACGGTAATGATACTTTTCTAGGTTCAAACGGTGAGGACAATTTTTCATCCGGTAACGGGGATGACATATTGCTGGGAAATGCCGGCAACGACACCTTATACGGCGGCGACGGCAACGACGTGTTGAACGGCGGAGCCGGTAGCGACAACCTTTACGGTGATGCCGGTGCGGACCGTTTCGTGTTCGACAGCGTGGACGGCTGGGAGTGGATCAGATCCGCGAGCGGCACCAGCGTGGATGACGTGGTCGAATTCAGCGCGACCAGCGGCGTCGGCGCGGACGCCATCGAACTGCGCCGTTACGGCAACAACCTGGACATTCGGGTCAAAGCCGAGAACGGCAGCTTCGAACAAAAATGCGTAGTCATCCAAAACTACTTCAACGGTTTTCCGGTGAAGGAAATCCGCCTGGCCGACGGCACGGTGATTAGAGGGGTGGCGATAGGGGGCGATAGTAATGACAATCTTACAGGTAGTGACTCGAATGATTACTTGAATGGGGGATCAGGTAGTGATGTATTGATTGGAAAAGCCGGGAACGACGTATTGACAGGGGGAGCCGGGAATGATCGATTCGTTTTCAATACCCTGTTAGGGGATGGTAATTCGGACGTGATTACTGACTTCACTTCGGAAGGCGATACTATTGAATTAAGTCAAGCAATTTTTACTCGACTTATAACAATGGGATCGTTGTCAGAAGATCGATTTGTAGCGACCGATAGCGTCTTGGCATCGGACGAAAACGACTTCGTTTTATACGATACCGCCACGGGTACTTTGTATTACGACGCAGACGGTAATGGCGCTGAGGAGGCTCAAGAAATCGTCACGCTGGTCGGGGCGCCGTCTATTACGGCGGCCGATATTGTCGTGGTGTAAATAACTGCTGATGAACCGTAGCGGAACGCTGGGTTTTAGCCAATTGTTTCCGCTTTCGCGGTGAAGGCGCCACTGTTGTCGGAGTCAATGCCCCCCGGATTATCCGGGGGCGCTTTATCAGTGAAACGCTCTTAACTTCAACGCTGGCCGCCAATGAACCGCGCTTTGCCGTCCAAGACTCATAGGCTGGATGCGACGTGAGGCGGCGTTATCCCTACAACCTGTCGTTACGGGACAGGAACAGCCGTTAAATTCAACTGTCGCGATAGCGGCTTAAATGCCGACAGCGTTTTATAAATGGCATTCTTTCAATTTCGGGACGTCGTTTGTAACGGTATTGCCGGCGCTAGCTAATTTGCATTGCCGGGCATTCCCCCGTTTAACATCCCCAGCGCAAGGCGGCGGTGTTGACCGGCGCGTCCCAAAGTTGCCGCAATTCGTCGTCCAATAGCGTGACGGTGAGCGAACATCCGGCCATGTCCAGCGAGGTAGTGAAATTCCCGACTAGTGAACGCTGCACGTGCAAGCCGCGTCCGCTCAAAAATTGCCAGGCCAGTTCGTATACTAAATGCAGTTCGACCAACGGCGTTCCGCCGAAACCGTTGACGTGCAGCAGGATGGATTGTCCGGCGCTGGGGGCGAGTTCGTCGATAATGTGGCCGGCGACTTGGGCGACGATTTCGGTTGCCGGCGCGATTTTACCGGTTTCCCGGCCGCGCTCGCCGTGAATGCCGACGCCGATTTCCATTTCGTCGTCCGCGATGGCGAACGTCGGATGGCCTAGCGCCGGCACGGTGCAGCTGGTGAGTGCGACGCCCATCGATGCGGTGTTTCTGACCACGCGTTCACCCAGCGCTTGGCAGGCGGCCAAATCCAGGCCGGCTTCGGCGCCGGCACCGACGATTTTTTCGATGATGGTGGTGCCGGCTACGCCACGCCTGCCGATGCTGTGGTTTTTCGGTAGGGAAATGTCGTCGTTGACCACTACCGTGGCGTTGGGACAATCCAGCATTTCGGCCGCCATTTCGAAATTCATCACGTCGCCGGCGTAGTTCTTGACGATGAACAGTACGCCTGCGCCGGTATTGACCATTTGAGCGGCAGCCAGCATTTGATCCGGGGTGGGCGAGGTGAATATTTGGCCGGGGCAGGCGGCGTCCAGCATGCCGTAGCCGACAAAACCGCTGTGCAGGGGTTCGTGGCCGGAGCCGCCGCCGGAAATCAAGGCAACCTTGCCGGGTTTGTTTTGTTTGCGGCACACATAGTTCGGTTCGGTATGTAAATCGACGATGTCGGCATGGGCTTTGGCGAAGCCGCGTAAGCTGGTGTCCAGCAGGGTCGCCGGGCTGTCGAGGAATTTTTTCATGCTTACCTCCGGTTTATAGTTGTTGTAAGGCAGTGGTGAGTTCTTCTATGTCGCGCATGATCCAGGTGGGCGAATAATCGAGTTGCGCCAGATCAGCCGGGCTGGAAATTCCCGATAGCAGCAGCAAGCTACGTATGCCGGTGTTGACCGCTCCCAAAATGTCGGTGTCCAGCCGGTCGCCGACCGCGACGACCGTTTGCGGCGCAACGTTTAGTATGTCCATGGCTTGCCGGTAAAACTCCGGCTCGGGTTTGCCGATGACGGTGGCTTTTGCTCCCGTTGCGGCGCAAAGTGCGGCAAGGGTGGCGCCGTTGCCCGGCAACAAGCCGCGTTCGCTCGGCAGCGATACGTCGCCGTTGGTGCCTATGAGTTGGGCGCCGGCTTGTATATGGAGTGCGGCGGCGCACAGTTTGTCCCAGGTCAGTGCCTTGTCCAAGCCGCTGACTACCAGATCCGCTCGATTGCCGGGCGAGGTGTCGTCCGAATCGGTAAGTACGAAGCCGTGTTGGCGCAAGGGAACCTGAACGCCGCTTCCGCCTATCGTAAAGATGCGGGTTTGCGCGGGTGGATAATGTTGCGCCAGATAGTGAGCGGTCGCCATGCCGGATGTCAGAATTTGCGGTTCGCAACCGGCTACGCCCATGTTGGTTAATTTAGTCAGATATTGATCGGCTGTCTGACTGGCGTTGTTGGTGGCCAGAACGTAAGGCAATTGCAATGCCGTTAGGATTTGAAAAAATTCCGTCAAGCCCGGTTGCGGTCTGTCGCCGTGCCAGAGGACGCCGTCCATGTCGACGATCAAGCCGCCGATGTTGTTGAATGCTTGCATGCTGTGCTAATGGGAGCCGGATTATCCATGCGGTCAAGTGATATTCAAGATCAGTCTTCAGCTTCCCCCGTTGAAGTAAACATTAGGACCGGAATTGACCCGCCCCCTGTCGCCTAATTCTCGTTGGCTGAATCATGACTATTCGAGATGATGGGCTCAGCATGACATATTGCCGCTTTTGCTGTCCAGCGGTTGGCAGCTTGAAATAAGCAATCCGACTTACATGCTAGTCCGCTTGCCGATTGCCTCATTAGTTAATTTACATACACAGCCCGGATTGTCATGGCCCTCAAGCCATCCAATTCAGTGGCGTGGAACGGAAAAATGGGCGAGCGGTCCTGTTGTTGAGCGATGAGCAAAGGTCCAAGTTGTCTGCATTGGGCCGGAAGATAACGGGTAATCCCGCTACCTGAGCAGAACGCAGTTTAGGGCAAGGGAGCGGCCTCCAGCGCAAAGGTCAGTAACTCCGCCGCCGGCATAGGTTTGGCGTACAGGTAGCCCTGCACGAATTCGCAGCCCGCGGCCGCCAGTAGGTCTAGCTGTCCCGCTGTTTCCACCCCTTCTGCAATGGTTTTCAATCCCAGCTTGTGCGCCATGACCACGATGGCTTCGGCGATGGCACGGTCGTTAGGGTCGCTTTCCAGGTCACGCACAAACGAACGGTCTATCTTCAGGTAGTCGATAGGGAATTTCTTCAGGTAGGCCATTGCCGAATAACCGGTACCGAAGTCATCCAGTGCGACTTGCATGCCGGCGTGGCCGAGACGATTGATAATTTGCAGAATTTCGGGCCGGTCATCCAGCAGCAGGCCTTCGGTGATCTCGATCACGATATGTTCGGGAGGAACTCCGGTTTGCTCAAGATAGGCTAACCAGGAGATATAGAAGTCGCCCTTGATGAATTGGCGCGGCGACAGATTGACGCTGATTTTCCGGGCCGCCCGACCGTCGGCGTTCCAGCGTCCGGCCGTTTCCACCGCCTGACGGAACACCCAGTCGCCGATGTCGTGGATCAGGCCGTTTTCTTCGGCTATCGAAATGAATTGGTCGGGAGGTACCATGCCGCGCTGAGGGTGGCGCCAACGCAGCAGGGCTTCGGCTTTGACGATGGCTCCGCCGGCGATATCGACGATGGGTTGGTAGTAGACTTGCAATTGGCCTTTGGCCAGGGCGTCGCGCAGGTCGTTGGCAAGCAGCAACCGGGTCTGCGCCTGTTGTTGCATGGCGGGGGTGAAAAAACTAAAACCGTTGCGGCCCTGTTCCTTGGCGGCGTACATGGCTTGGTCGGCGCAAGCGATCAAGCCGTCGGCGGTGTCGGTATCGAAAGGGTAGGCGGCAATGCCGATGCTGGTGGAGACATACACGGTGTGCGTATCGAGACTGAACGGCTTGGTCATGGCATTGACGATGTTTTGAGCGATTCGGCCCAGGTGCGACATATCGTCCACCCGCGGCAGGATGACGATGAATTCGTCGCCGCCCAGCCGGGCCACGGTATCGGTTTCGCGAATGCCGGCGCGTATGCGCTGAGCGGCTTCGACCAGCAGCAGGTCGCCGATTTCGTGACCCAGCGTGTCGTTGACTTCCTTAAAGCGATCCAGATCGATAAATAGCAGGGCCAGGCTTTCTCCGTTGCGCCCGGCCTTGCCGATTTCTTCGTGCAAGCGGTCGCGAAACATGCGTCGATTGGGCAATCCGGTCAAGGTGTCGTAACTAGCCTGATGTTGCATCCGCTCTTCGATCCGTTTGCGTTCGATGGCGATGGCGCTCAAATGGCTGGCGTAGCGTAACCTCCCCATATCCAGTTCGTTTGGCTCGCCGGCTTGGCCGCGGTAAAGGGTGACGATGCCCAATTGCTGGCCTGAGGAGCCGATAATCGGATCCGACCAACTGGAAACCATGCCGGTTTTGCGGGCAAACGAACGGCAATTTTTCGAATGGCCGGCGAGGCGCATGTCCTTTATGATCAAGGGTTCAGCGCGGCCGAAGGCAACGACGCAGCCGCTATCCTCGTCGTCCACGCCGACGCCTTGACTATGCGCGGGGCAGGGAACGGAAAAAGACGGGGCCGCGCCATGGATCAAACGATGGCCTGTTTGATCCAGTAGTTGGATGCGACAACGGCAACCCGGGCTGGCGGACTCGACGTATAGGGCAATCTGCGTGAGGACCTCGCCGAGGTCGCCGCCCTGCGCCATGCGCTCGAACACGCGTCGGCGTTCGACATCCAGCAGTTGCTCCCGTCTATGCTTGGTCATGTCGAAACCCAATACCAGCAAGCCGCGGACTTCGCCGCCGCTGCTGTATTCCGGCGAAACTCTCACCAGATGACTGTACACGCCGCCATTGCCGTTGCGCCATTCCAGCGACACATCCTCGCGGGTGCCGGACGTCAGCACCCGCATTAGTAAGGCGATGTAGGCATCGATAGAGACATTGGTGGCGCGCCAGAATGCGCTGACATGCGCGCCCAGGATTTCCGCTTCGGGCAGGCCCACGGCGGTTACGAAAGCCGGATTGACGTAAGTGTGGTACAAGGCCCGATCCAGCCGCAATACATAGGTCGGCAGGTTTTCGATCAGCGTGCGGAATTCCTGTTCGCGTTCGGCCAGCGCCGATTCCATCCGCTTGCGTTCGCTGATGTCGCGGATCATGGCCATGTTGTAGCCTTGGCCGTCCGATTCAATATAATTGGCAACCACCTCGACCGGGAAAATCCGCCCGTCTTTGGTGCGGTGGCGGGTTTCGAAGGTCAGCGAACCGTGAGTTTTGAGGTCGAGCCAATGCGCGGGCCAGACGGCATGCTGATAGTCGGGGTCAACATCCGGGACGCTCAAGCCCAGCAGCTCATCCCTGCCGTAACCCAAGCCCTGACAGGCATGCGCATTGATGTAATGAATGCGGGCCTGTTCGTCGATCAGATAAACCGCTTCCTTGATGTGGTCGATGGCATAGTGCAGGCGGGCCAGTTCTTGCTCGCGTCGTTTGCGCTCGGTAATATCCAGGATGGTGCCCACCAGGAACTGTTGTCCGCGCTCGTCGCTGCAGCGGGTTTTTTTGACGATGATGCTGTGGGGGGTGCCCAGGCGGTCGGTAAATGTCGTCTCGCTGACATCCTCCATGCCACTGGCGAACACGGCTTCGTCCTTGGCCCGGAATATAGCGGCCTCGCGCGCGGAAAAAAAATCGTAATCGCATCGGCCCAGCAGGGCCTCCATCGGCTGGCCGATGAAATCGCAAAAGGCTTGATTCAGCCTGACCCAGCGATGCTCGCTGTCCTTGACGAACACCGGGTCGGCGATGGTCTCGATCACCCGGTCCAGGAATTGCCGGGATTCCTGTAGCAGGCGTTCCGACTGTTCGCGCTCCAGCTCGGCGGCCGCGCGGGTCGCCACCAGTTGCAGCAGCGAGGTCACCTCGGCGATGTCGTGCATGGGTTTGCCGTCCATCACGGCAATCAGGCCGACCACCCGGCCACAGGAATCCAGCAGCGGTAGACCGGCATAGCTCTCGACGTCCATTTCCAACAGCAGTCCATCTTCCGGAAACAGTTGCCGTATCCGCTCCGTGTAGCAACACAGCGTGCCTTCGATCACGTTGGCGCAAGGCGTTCCCTTAAGGTTATATTGCATATTGGGCAATACCTTGCCCTTGGCATAAATCGCCACGGTTTCGGCAACGGACGAGTTTGTTGTTAATCGGTCGACGATGACATAATCCATCGTCAGGGTACGGCCCAGGTAGCGGGCAAGCGCGGTCAGGAACGATTCGCCATCCACTTGCCAGCCGCGCTGGGCGATGAAATGCAAGGTGTTTTCGATGTGCTTGCGCTCGGTAATGTCCAGTGAAGTGCCGATAAAGCGTACCGGTTTGCCGTCGGCATCGTAGTAGGGCTGGCCGCGTTCGAGTATGTATTTGACCCGGCCGTCCTGAAACAGCAGACGATGCTCGACTTCATAGCGGCTGCCTCCACGAATCGATGCGTTATACACCTGAACCACGCGCTCCCTGTCCTCGGGATGCACGGTGTCGACAAAGGCCTCGAAAGTCGCCGCGAACCGGGTTTTGTCGATTTCCCAGATGCGGAAGGTTTCATCCGACCAGGTCAGTACATCGTTAACGATATCCACATCCCAACTGCCGATATGGCCGATGCGCTGAGCTTCCTCCAGCGCGACCCGGCTGGATTGCAAGGCTTGCTCGATGCGCTTGCGCTCGCTAATGTCGCGTACCACGGTCAGACCGAAGAGCTTGCCGTTATCCTCGAAGTGGGTAGCATTGATTTCGACCGGAAATAGCTGGCCGTCGCTGTTGCGATGCCAGGTTTCGAACATGAACGATTGATTGAGCGGCGTGGACTGTATTTCCTGCAACAATTCCGGTGTGGCGCGCGGGTTGATGTCGAGCGGCGTCATTGTCAGCAGTTGTTCTCGCTGGTAGCCGAGCGATCGGCAGGCGGCGGCATTGACATATAAGAAACGAAAATCCTCGCCCAGCAGGAAGATGGCATCGGACGACAGGTCTATGGCGCGCTCCAGCAATTCCAGGCGCTGCTGGGCCTGCTTGCGCTCGGTGATGTCCAGCATGAGGCCGTGCCATTCGAGGCCGCTGTCCGGCTGCGGTGCCGGTGCGGACTTGGCTTCCAGCCAGCGTACGCCTTTGTCGGGGTGGATGATGCGAAACTCGATGTGAAACAGCCCGAGATTTTTTCCCGCGTCGGCGAACGCGGCCTCGATCATTTCGCGGTCGTCCGGGTGCGCCATGGCATGCAGCGGCCCCATGTCCTCCGCCACTTGTTCCGGTTGCAAACCGTATAGATCGCGTATCCCGCTACTCGCATAGGGGAAGCTGAAACGGCCGTCCGGCGAAAAACGGAAGGTAAACACAAAACCGGGCAGATGCGCCGCCATGCGGGAAAAGCGCTGCTCCAGGTCTATAGGGAACGGCTTCTGTTTAGAGCCATTGTTTGAAAAAGAGGAGTGGTCCCGGCGCCTATCTTGCGCCTTAAGTTTGTTCAAGCCGGTTTCCCGCGAGTGCGTTGCCGACAAGGGCAGTGGCTGGCGGAAAAAAAGCGCCTATCCATGCGCGCATTGTCGTACGGTCTATCCCCCACTTGCTTCACCGATAATCAATGTGTTAGCCGGCATTATAGTGTAGGAGATTACGGACGGACAATTGCGGTTAATGAAGAAGCGGAGGCGGGTCTATTAATAAAATGGTATGACCGGCATCCCCGCTGTGCGGAACGGCAGAATCTCAGCCGGCTAGGCTTAACGCAGTAAGTTCCAGGGCATCGCCGATGCGTTGTGCCGCCGCTAAAGCGCCTTCCAGATAGCCGCCGTATTCCGCGGCAGTTTCGCTAGCGCCGAAATAGAGTTTATCGTTCCAATGGTCGAGCTGTAGCCAAGGATGGCCGTAACGAGGATGCTCGATTAGCGGGGTTTCGTCGTCCAAGTTGGCGGTATAAGGTTCGCAGTACCAATCTTGCAGCAAAATTTGCAGTGGTTTGGCAGCTGCGGCACCGAATAAACGGACTAGCTGTTCCGTGATCAAAGCTTCCAAGTCTTCACGGTATTCCCGGCGCAATGCGGCCGGCAAGGCAAAAAAGCCGGAGAGCGCGGCGATGTGACCGCTTTCGGAACCGGCATCGAAAATTTCCATCAGCGCGGCGCCTTGATATGGGGCGAAAGCGCTGCCGGAATAGCCGGCTGCGCGCCAGAACGGCTCGGCATAATAAATCAGCGCTTTGGCCTGGCCGGCCATCCAGGTTGGGGTGGCTTGCATCGCATTCCGCATGGGGTCGGCTAAAGGCGACTGAAAGTCGATGCCGGTGCCGATTAGTCTGGGCGGTATGGCTAAAACGACTTGTCGGGCGCGGACTATAATGGTGCGTCCGGCCAGTTCGAAATTAAGCTCCACGTGATCGCCCCGATCCAGCAGGCTGGTTAAGCGATGGTTTAAATGCAGGCTATTAGGCGGCAAGCGGCAGAGTAAGCTCTCGATTAAGCGATAGCTGCCGCCTACGATGCGGCGGGCCGAGGCATAGGTTGTAGAATCTTTGAAGGCCTGCGGGTTTGCCTTTCTGTCCGGCAGGTAGAGGGATAGACCCTGTTGCCACTGAGCCATGGTGCTTAAGCCGTGGCGATTGATGAATTCTGCAATGCGATGTTGGGTGTCCGGCCAAACCCAGCTAGGGCCTAAGTCGTTTCGAAAAGGGGCCGGTTCGCCGGTTTGCGAGTCCGGGGTATGACTCAAAATGCGGCCGCCGAAACGATTACGGGCTTCGAATACCGCGAACCGGAGCTGCGCTTTTTGCAAGCGCTCGGCTAAGGCCAATCCGGATAATCCGCCTCCCACAATCGCGACTTGCAACATGGCTTAGTCCTCCGGAACAAGATTCCCGGCGCAGGCCAGGCTATTTCGCTGCCACAACGGTAATTGCAAACCGTCGGCGCCCGAAATCGGCAGCATCAGTTTTCTACGCATGATGTCCCATTCACCGTCGTAGCGGCGGCCTACCCGGATGCTCCAGCCCCAGCTTATCGGAGGCGCTAGCGGTGTCCAAATGGATTCGCTATTGAAAGGCAGGGCGCGCTGCAACCAATAGCTGCTGTAACGTTCCAGTACGGTTAATCCGACGACCGGCTGATTGTCGATGGCAGCCGGTATGGCTTGAGAGATTTCGCTAGTGATTCGATAGATTTGGCTGCCTCCTTGCTGCTGGACGGGCGACGACCAGGCCATTGGCTGCTGCGCCTCTGCACTGGAAAGATGTAATACGGCTTGGTCTTCTTCGCCGCTGTCCAGGATGTACAAGCTTTTCCCGTTAGCGAAGGTAAAAAATCTGCGCGTTTGTACCAGGTGCAACAGGCTAAGTTGAGCGGAAAAAGCATCGGTGGTGTAGCGGACTTCGAAATGCGGAGACAAACTGAGTAGGGCGCTTTGACCGGTCGCCGCGACGACAGGGCCGTGCAAGGCGGCTAATTGAATTTCCAAGCGGTTGTTGTCCAGCCGGTATTTTTTTAAAGATTCGGCATTGGCTTGTCTATCTATCTCGACATGCTGGCTCAAAGCCTCCAAATCGCAATGGCTGTCCCAAAAATAGCCGGATACTGCCTCATCGTTCCGGCCCGAAAAAGGTATTACTTCGGCCGTTTGCAGGTTCAGCCGGTAATCGCCTATCAAGCCGTGCTGTACGCCGTTTACGTGTTGGAAATGACGTAATCGGTATTTTTTGCCGATGGCTAGCGTCGGTATTTCGGGTTTGCTGACCGGCTGTTTCGGTGGGTAAAGGTAGTGAATGTATTCGGGTTGCGGCATGGGTAAACAGAGATGAACGGGAATGTGTCAAAGCTGTTTACAAATTTTGATCCAAATTTTGTGGTTATTTTAAAATTCCATTTTTTCAGTAGCTTATGGTATTTGCGCACGCCGATTTTGGGTTTCAAGAAAAGCCGGGGTGTAGGAATTCCGACAAGATGGCAGGTCCGGATTCGACTTTGTCGGCTATGCGCGCGATAGGGTATGCAGCAAAGCCGGGGAGGCGAGGCGTTTGAGTAAAAGCCTCGCCCGGTTATGACGGTTTAGTGAGTGCTGTAATGGCTTTCGATGTAACGTTCGACCAGGGCTTGAAATTCGCCGGCGATGTTGTCGCCTTTCAAGGTGACGGTTTTGACCCCGTCTTCGAACACCGGCGCGACCGGAGATTCGCCGGTGCCGGGTAGGCTGATGCCGATATTGGCGTTTTTGCTTTCCCCCGGCCCGTTGACTACGCAGCCCATCACGGCGACTTTCATGTCTTCGACGCCTTTATATTTGTCGCGCCACACCGGCATTTGCTCGCGCAAATAGCCTTGAATATCCTGGGCCAGACGCTGGAAATAATCGCTGGTCGTGCGTCCGCAGCCGGGGCAAGCGGTGACCATGGGGGTAAACGCGCGAAACCCCATGGTTTGCAAAATTTCTTGAGCGACCACGACTTCTTTGGTGCGTGCCGCGCCCGGTTCCGGGGTCAGCGATATGCGTATCGTGTCGCCTATGCCTTGCTGCATCAAAATTCCTAAAGCGGCGGATGAGGCCACTATGCCTTTAGAACCGATGCCGGCTTCGGTTAGGCCCAGATGCAAGGCGTAATCGCAACGGCGCGACAGGTCTTCGTAAATGCTGATCAGCTCTTGTACGTCGCTGATTTTGCAAGACAAGATGATTTTGTCCTTGCCCAATCCCAGTTCTTGCGCTTTGGCTGCGCTTTCCAGCGCGGAGAGAATGATGGCTTCGCGAGTAATTTCCGGCAACTCTTTGGGTGCGGCCAAACTACGGTTTTCGTCCAGCAACCGGGTCAGCACCGCTTGATCCAGACTGCCGCCGTTAACGCCTATGCGTACCGGTTTATTGTATCGGATGGCGAACTCTATCATTTGCTGGAACTGAGGATCGCGGGCTTTGCCTTTACCGACATTGCCGGGATTGATGCGGTACTTGGCAAGGGCTTGCGCGCAATCGGGATATTTTTCCAATAGCTTGTGGCCGTTGAAATGAAAATCGCCGATAAGGGGTACGGAATAGCCTTTTTGCGCTAATTTATTAACGATTTCCGGTACTGCTTGCGCCGCTTCCTCGTTGTTGACGGTGACTCGCACCAGTTCGGAGCCGGCGTCCGACAGCTCGATAATTTGTTGCACGCTACCGGCAATGTCGGCAGTATCGGTGTTAGTCATGGACTGGACCACAATCGGGGCGCCGCCGCCGACTTTGACGTTACCGATTAATACTTGCTGCGTGTGTTTTCTGGGGTTAATCGACATAGAATTGCACGAGTTGGAAAAAAGCTAAGTTATCTGAAAAAATACCAAGCAAATCACTTAGGTTTTAAAATTATACCCCCTTACCGAATCCACGAAAGAGCTAAATGTGCGGATAAATTACTTTTCTGATGTGCACTTGGAATTCGGCGGACAAGCGTTGCCCGACAATGATGCGGATATTGTAGTAGCGGCCGGCGACATTGGCGTTCTGGCGCAAGGCGTCGCCTGGTTGAAAGCGATAAACAAGCCTGTAGTCTACGTGGCGGGCAATCACGAGTTTTACGGCGACGAATATCATGCGGTTTATGCGATGCTGCGCGCCGAATGTGCCGGCAGCAATATTCATTTCCTGGAAAAAGATTGTTTCCTTTTTAAAGGATATCGGTTTTTGGGGTGTACCTTATGGTCCGATTTATTTATCGAAGGCCCGGAAAAAGCCGAGGCATTGGAGCGGACTTTGAATGACTTTCGCAAGATACGCTTTGGCGATTCCGGCTTCGGTCCGGAGCAATTTTCCGCTCTGCATCACGACGCAAAAAACTGGCTGCAGCAGCAATTGGCACAGCCGTTTGTCGGGCGCACTATCGTCGTCACCCATCACGCACCGACGGAATGGAGTTGGATAGAAACACCCAACTCCTTGAAAAAAATTGCTTATTGCAACGATTTGAAGCCCTTGTTTCACGAATACGAGATCGCCGCTTGGTTTCACGGCCACGTACACAATTTGGGGGATTACCGCATCGCCGATGCCCGAATTTTAAGCAACACGCGTGGTTACGTCGGCAGGCGGACGGTGGCTAATTTTGACGTGAACAAGATTGTCGAGCTTTGAGGTTTTACCCGGATAGAGGCGGTTAAAACCAAAGTTTTTTGTAAGGGTTAGGCTGGGGCTTCGGCGTTGAGAAAGCCTTGAACTTGTGATGTAATGGTGCGGTTTTATGTCTTGAACCGTCCTTGGGGTGTAGTGGTTCTCAAAGGGCTTTTGGCTGCAATTTGTCTGGAGAGCAGGCGTATCAACTATGCAATTTACGATAAAGAAAGGGTTGGATTTACCCATTACGGGTAAGCCTGATCAACAAATAAGCAATGGTAACGACGTTAAGTCGGTTGCCGTACTGGGCGCCGATTTCGTCGGACTTAAACCTAAAATGCTGGTCGCCGAGGGTGACAAAGTTAAGCTGGGCCAAGTGTTGTTCGTCGACAAGCAAAATCCCGGCGTTAACTTTACTTCTCCCGGAGCCGGAGTGGTAAAAGCCGTTAACCGCGGCGAACGCCGGGTGCTGTTGTCGGTAGAGATTGAATTGCAAGGAAAGCAACAAGAGACGTTTGCCAAATATGCCGAATCGGCATTATCCGCCTTGACTGCGGAACAGGTGAAAGAGAACTTGACGGCATCCGGCTTGTGGACCGCATTTCGTACCCGCCCGTACGGCAAGGTTCCTGCAGCCGACTCGACACCGAGTTCGATATTTGTCTGTGCCATTGACACCCGACCGCTGGCAGCCGATCCTGCCGTCGTCATTAAGGAGAGACAAAGCGATTTTGTCAACGGTTTGAGCGTAATTTCGAAACTATCCGCCGGCAAAACCTATGTTTGTAAAGCGGCGGGTGCCGATATCCCCAGTCTGCCAAGTATAGAAACGGCAGTGTTCGCAGGACCGCATCCGGCCGGATTGCCCGGCACCCACATCCATTTTATCGACCCGGTAAACGCGCACAAATTCGTTTGGCACATCGATTATCAAGCGGTGATGGCAATAGGCGCCTTATTTACCACGGGGCATCTCAACGTAGAGCGCGTCGTTTCTTTAGCGGGACCGACCGTCAAAAAACCGCGTCTGCTCAAAACGCGCGTGGGCGCCAATTTAACCGATTTGGTTGCGGGCGAGTTGGAAGAAGTCGAAAATCGGGTGATTTCAGGTTCGGTATTGTACGGACACGAAGCCAGCGGGCCTTTGGCGTTTTTGAGCGCATACAGTTTGCAAGTCTCGGTGTTGAAAGAAGGGCGCGACCGCGAATTTTTCGGTTGGATCGTGCCGGGCACTCAAAAATATTCCGCGATGAACGTGTACGTGTCCAGCAAAGACCGCAAAGACAATCGTTTATTTCCGCTGACTACCGATAAGAACGGCAGTAACCGCGCCATCGTTCCGGTTGGCGTTTACGAGACCGTCATGCCTATGGATATCTTGGCAACCCCGTTATTAAAAGCGATTGTGGTTGGCGATACCGACACCGCGCAAGCCTTGGGTTGCTTGGAATTGGACGAAGAAGACGTGTCTTTGTTTACGTTCGTCGATCCGGGTAAGCACGATTTCGCGCCGGTGCTTAGGGCAAATTTAACCAAAATCGAGAAGGAAGGATAAATGTCGGCTAGAGACTTTTTAGATAGCATAGAGCCGCATTTTACAAAGGGCGGCAAGTTGGAGAAGTACTACGGTCTCTACGAGATGGTAGATACTTTTATCTATACCCCGTCTGATGTAACGCGCGGCAAAACTCACGTTCGCGACGGCAACGACTTGAAACGTACCATGACTTTCGTAGTGATTGCCACGGCGTTTTGCATATTGATGGCCTGGTACAACACAGGCTACCAAGCTAATCTGGCCATGGAGTCTTTAGGGAAAGAATCCATAGAAAATTGGCGCCGCATTCCCATGGTGTTGTTCGGTTACAGTCCGTATAACCCCTTATCCTGTCTGGTACACGGCATGCTGTACTTCTTCCCTATCTATTTCACCACGCTGGCCGTGGGCGGCGTTTGGGAAGTGTTGTTCGCAACCGTGCGCAAACACGAAGTCAATGAAGGCTTTTTGGTATCTTCGATGCTGTATACCTTGATTTTGCCGCCGGACATGCCTTTGTGGCAGGTTGCTTTAGGCATTTCCTTCGGTATCGTATTGGGTAAAGAAGTATTCGGCGGTACCGGCAAAAACTTTTTAAACCCGGCATTGACCGGACGCGCATTTCTATTCTTTGCCTATCCGGCTTCGATTTCCGGTGACTCGGTTTGGGTCGCGGTAGACGGATACAGTGGAGCAACCGCGCTGTCTATGGCATCCGCCGGCGGATTGGAAGCTATCAAAGGTAGCTTTAGCTGGTTGCAAGCGTTTTTAGGCTTTATTCCCGGTTCCATGGGTGAAACCTCGACCTTGGCCTGCTTGTTGGGAGCGGCTTTCTTGTTGTATACCCGCGTTGCCTCCTACCGGATTATGGGCGGCGTTCTGATAGGCATGATCGCAATGTCGACCTTGTTGAACGTGATCGGCAGCAATACCAATCCGATGTTTGCGATTCCCTGGTATTGGCATATGGTATTAGGCGGTTTCGCGTTCGGTACCGTTTACATGGCTACCGACCCGGTTTCCGCGGCCAATACCGATACCGGTCGCTGGGTTTACGGCATTTTGATCGGCTTGATGATTGTTATCATCAGGGTCGTCAATCCGGCTTTCCCGGAAGGCGTGATGCTTGCAATTCTTTTCTCCAACATGTTTGCGCCGTTGATTGATTACTTTGTCGTCCAAGCAAATATCAGAAGAAGGATTAAACGCCATGCTTAATGCCGAGAAAAAAACCTGCAAGTATAACGAGCAGCTTTGTAAATATTACGAGCAGTTCAGAGTTTATGCCGATCGTATCCTGGCGTTAAGCAACGACAGTCTGGAAAAAACCATCAACGTTGCATTGGCGTTGTGCCTGGTATGCGCGGTATTGGTGTCGATAGCAACCGTTGCCTTGAGGCCTTTGCAGTCGCACAACAAAGCCTTGGACATGAAGAAAAACATATTGGACGTGGCCGGTTTGCTGGATGAAGGCACCGACATCGATCAGGCTTTTAAAGAACGCATCGAAGCCAAGTTGGTCGATCTGGCGACGGGTGAATATGTTGACGGCAATGTGGATGAATATGATCAACGCAAGGCTGCAAAAGACCCCGCACAAAATGAAGCGATTCCTGCGGATAAAGATATCGCCAGCATTCGTAGTAAAGCGAAAGTCGCTAAGGTGTTTCTGGTGAAAAGCGGTGACAAGTTGCAATCCATCATATTGCCAGTCAACGGTTACGGTTTGTGGTCGACGATGTACGGTTTCCTGTCTTTGGAAGCTGATGGCCAAACGGTACAAAGCATTAACTTGTACGATCAAGGCGAAACCCCGGGCCTGGGTGGCGAAGTGGTCAACCCCAACTGGCGGGCGCTGTGGAAAGGGAAAAAAGTCTACGGCGATAACGGCGAAGTGGCTTTGACCTTGGTGAAAGGCACGGTCGATACCAGCCGTCCCGACGCGGTCAACAAAGTTGACGGTTTGGCCGGCGCTACGTTGACCAGTCGCGGCGTCAGTAACCTTATATTGTATTGGATGGGGCCGGAAGGATTTGCGCCTTACCTGAACAAAATCAAAGCAAACGGTTAGGAGTCGTCATGGACAAAGAAACCAAAAAAGTATTATTCGAGCCGTTGGTCGACAACAACCCCATCACCTTGCAGGTGCTGGGAGTTTGTTCCGCATTGGCGGTAACCTCGCAAATGTCTACCTCGCTGATCATGGCCTTGGCCCTGACTTCGGTAACGGCTTGTTCCAGCGCGGCGATCAGCGCCGTGCGTCAGCACACCCCCAGCAGCATCCGGATTATCGTGCAGATGATTATCATCGCCTCGCTGGTGATCGTGGTGGATCAGTTGTTGAAAGCCTTTGCGTTCGACGTCAGTAAAAAACTGTCGGTATTCGTCGGCTTGATCATCACCAACTGTATCGTCATGGGCCGCGCCGAAGCCTATGCGATGAAAAATCCGCCGCTGCAAAGCTTTATCGACGGTATCGGCAACGGTGCCGGCTATAGCTTGATCTTGATTCTGGTGGCGCTGGTGCGTGAAACCTTGGGTTCGGGCAAACTGCTCGGCTTCGAAGTGTTGCCCTTGGTCAAGGACGGCGGCTGGTACGTGCCGAACGGCTTGATGTTGTTGCCGCCTAGCGCGTTTTTCGTGATCGGTTTGATCATCTGGGCCTTCCGTACTTGGAAACCGAAACAAGTCGAACACAACGAGTTCAAAATTATGGCCATTGCTCACGGTGAAGGAGGGCATCACTAATGGAAGCCTATATTGCCTTATTTGTTAAAGCGGTTTTCATCGAAAACCTGGCCCTGTCGTTCTTCCTGGGGATGTGTACCTTCTTGGCGGTGTCCAAGAAGATTTCCACAGCGATGGGCTTGGGCGTTGCGGTGATGGTGGTGCAAACCCTAACCGTGCCGGCCAACCAGTTCATCTATCAAACCTTGTTGAAAGAAGACGCTCTGGCCTGGCTCGGTATCACCGGCGTGGATTTAAGCTTTTTAAGCTTGTTGAGCTGTATCGGCATGATTGCGGCGATCGTACAAATTCTGGAAATGTTTCTGGATAAGTTCGTTCCGGCTTTGTACAACGCGCTGGGTATCTTCCTGCCGCTGATCACTGTGAACTGCGCGATTTTGGCCGGTAGTTTGTTCATGATCGAGCGCGACTACAACTTCGGCGAGAGCGTGGTGTACGGCGTCGGTTCCGGTTTCGGTTGGGCGCTGGCGATCACCTTGATGGCCGGCGTGCGCGAGAAACTGAAATACAGCGATGTACCGGCCGCGTTGCAAGGCCTGGGCATCACCTTCATCACCGCAGGCTTGATGTCTTTAGGCTTCATGGCGTTCTCTGGAATTCAATTGTAAAAGGGTATCGTAATGCTAGAAATTGCATTAGGGGTTATTTTCTTCACGGCTATCGTGATTGCGCTGGTGTTTATGATCATCGGCGCCAAAAACAAGCTGGTAGCCGCCGGGGATGTGGAAATTCTGATCAACAACGAAAAGAAGATACACGTGCCGGCCGGCGCCAAATTATTGAACGCGTTGTCGGATAATCAACTATTTGTTTCTTCGGCCTGCGGCGGCGGCGGTTCCTGCGGCCAATGCAAGGTTAAAGTGCACAAAGGCGGCGGCGATATTTTACCGACCGAGTTGTCGCACATTACCAAGCGCGAAGCGGCGCACGGCGAGCGTCTGGCTTGCCAAGTAGCGGTTAAAACCGATATGGAAGTCGAAGTCGAGGATAGCGTATTCGGCGTCAAAAAATGGTTGTGTACGGTTAAATCCAACGACAATGTCGCGACTTTCATTAAAGAGTTGGTGTTGCAATTGCCGGAAGGTGAAGCGATCAACTATCGCGCCGGCGGTTACATACAAATCGAATGTCCGCCGCACGTATCCAAGTACGCGGATATGCAGGTCGCCGAGGAATACCGTCCTGATTGGGACAAGTTCAATCTGTGGCGTTATGTATCCGAGGTGACGGAGCCCACCTTGCGCGCTTACTCGATGGCGTCTTATCCGGAAGAGAAAGAAATCATGTTGAACGTGCGTATCGCCACGCCGCCGCCTAACGCGCCGGAAGGCACGCCGCCGGGCATCATGTCCTCGTTCATCTTTAACCTGAAACCCGGCGATCAAGTGTGGGTATCCGGTCCTTACGGTGAATTTTTTGCGAAAGATACCGACGCCGAAATGGTATTCATCGGTGGTGGTGCCGGTATGGCGCCTATGCGTTCGCACATTTTCGACCAGTTGCGCAGGTTGAAATCCAAACGCAAAATTACCTTCTGGTACGGTGCCCGCAGCAAACGCGAAATGTTCTACGTCGAAGATTTCGACATGCTGCAACGCGAAAACGATAACTTCAAATGGCACGTGGCCTTGTCCGATCCTTTGCCGGAAGACGAGTGGACCGGTTATACCGGCTTCATCCATAACGTGTTGTTCGAGGAGTTCATCAAAAACCATCCGGCACCGGAAGACTGCGAGTTCTACATGTGCGGTCCTCCGATCATGAACTCGTCGGTAATCAACATGTTGTTGGCAAACGGAGTGGATAGGGAAAACATCTTCCTGGACGACTTCGGCGGCTAACCCGGTTTATTGCTGAACTATTAAAACGGGGAGTAACCTAAGCGGTTCTCCTCGTTTTTTGTTCCGGCACGTTTTTGTTGGAGAGCGGATATGAGTTATTTTTTAGTGACGTTTTTATTTATGTTGGTAGTGGTGGCTATTATGGCGATAGGCGTGATATTCGGCCGCCACGCGATCAAAGGCTCCTGCGGAGGGACAGGTAACTGCATTTGCAAGGAAAAATGCGATGCCAGGAAAAAACTCGAAGCCGAACAGCTGGCCGCAGGCAGCGATTGTCAGGCTTGATTGAAGCGTTTGCCGGTCCGGCGTCCGGCAATGGTTGATCTTAAAAGCGGTTTTAGTGTTGTGAAAGCCCTTGCCGGTAAGATTCCGTCGAAATACGGGTATCTGTCTATTACCAGTTTAGCCGTCCGGGTGAGCTTGCAAATGTTACTCACCCTGTTTGTACTTTACTTTGATAGCTCAACTTCAAAGTGAAGGTGATTTAACTTTGCAGCTTTTCTTTTATCGTCCGAATAATCCCCGTCGTCGAATGTCCCTCGATAAACGATAGGATTTTTACTTCTCCGCCGGCAGCCAGCACGCTGGCGTGGCCGGCTATGCCGGTGATGTCGGTGTAGTCGCCGCCTTTGACCAGGACGTCCGGTAGCAGTTGGGCTATGACTTCCTCGGGCGTGTCTTGTTCGAACGCTGCCACCCAATCCACACACTCCAGAGCGGCCAACATTTCCATACGGTGTTCCAGATTGTTGACCGGCCGTTCCGGGCCTTTCAAACGCTTGACCGAGTCGTCGCTGTTGACCAGCACGATCAAACGGTCGCCCAAGGTTTTGGCTTGTTGCAAGTATCGGACGTGGCCGGGGTGCAAGATGTCGAAGCAGCCGTTGGTGGTGACCACTTTTTCGCCGTTGGCTTTGGCTGCGGTACGCTGTGCCAGCAGTTCCGGCCCACTGCACACGCCTTTGTGCCGGGCGCGCGGGCTTTGTAAAGCGGTGGCCAATTCGTCGATATTGACGGTGGCTGTGCCGAGTTTGCCGACCACGACGCCGGCGCCGACATTAGCCAGCTGAGTGGCTTCCGCCAGCGGAGTTTTTGCGGCCAGGCTGGCGGCCAGGACCGAAATGACGGTATCGCCGGCGCCGGTGACGTCGAATACCTCACGGGCGTGGGTCGGTAAATGCAGCGGTTCGGCAGCGTGGTTGAGTAAGGTCATGCCGTGTTCGCCGCGGGTAACCAGCAAGGCATCCAAACCGAGTTCCCTGATTAAGTTCATCCCGCGCTCGACGATTTGTGCCTCGCCGTGGCAAGGGCCGACCACTGCCTCGAATTCGCTTAGATTCGGGGTAATCAAGCTTGCGCCGTGATAAATTGAAAAATCGCTGCCTTTGGGATCCACCAATACCGGCTTTTTCATTTGCCGGGCTAACTGTATGAATCGTTGCACCTGACTTAAGGTGCCTTTGCCGTAATCGGACAACACTACGACTTGGGATTGAGTGAGTTCGGCATGAAACAAATGCAACAAAGGATCGGTGTCGACGTGCTGAAAACCGTCCTCGAAATCCAGCCGGATCAATTGCTGATGTCGGCTCATGACCCGTAATTTGGTGATTGTCGGAAAATTGGCAATCGCTTGAAATAGACAGAGTACCCCGGCTTTTTTCAATAGAGCTTCCAAGGCCGCGGCTGCCTCGTCTTGGCCGACAAAACCCAACAGGGAGGCTTTGGCGCCCAGCGCGGCAATGTTCAGCGCAACGTTGCCGGCGCCGCCGGCCCGTTCTTCGTGTTGTTTGACGTGTACCACCGGCACCGGCGCTTCCGGGGAAATCCGCGAGGTCGGGCCGTGCCAGTAACGGTCCAGCATCAAGTCGCCGACAACTAAGACTCGCGCGGCGGAGTAATTCGGTAAGTGCATAAGGTCTGAAGCATTTTATAAATAACCTCGCTATTATAACGCTACTATCCTGGTCGGGCCGCGGCGGCACGCGCTGAGAGAGGCATTTGCTTATGAAGAAAATGAATTCGTATAACGGAAGCGACAGCCGGCATATTATGACTCTGTATAGCGCCTCACAAAATTTTGCAGCGGTTTGCGAATTCGAACCGTTTACGATTATTATGCAAAACCCTTTATTGCTAATGGATTTGGGCTAGGCTTTGTAAAGGGTGGCCAAACTAGCAAGCAGCATTAACTTTTGCGGCTGTTTATTCCTTCAAAGGGATATTGGAGTTGTCTCCCGGCATGCGGTCATCATCGCGTTTCTCTCTGTACTGAGTAGCGAATTCAAGCCCGAGTAGGCGCGTCTCAGTCTGCGCGGGATAATTCACTTAGATCCTTGCATAATAGGTATTGTGATAATGGAACAAGAAAGCAAGCTTTGCGTTCCTACTTTAAATAAAGCATCCAGCGACACTCAGACCATTTTGGTGGTAGACGACACACCGGACAATTTGGCGCTCATGGATGCCTTGTTGCAAACGACTTATCGAGTTAGGGTAGCCAATAACGGCGAACGTGCTTTAGAACTGGCAAACGTGCAACCGCTTCCTGCGTTGATATTGTTAGACGTCATGATGCCGGGCATGGATGGCTTTACCGTTTTGGCCAGACTGAAAGCCGATCCACTCACCAACGATATTCCGGTCATCTTTATTACCACTCTTGATAGCCAGGAAGATCAATTGGCCGGATTCGATCTAGGCGCGGCGGATTATATTACCAAGCCCATTATGGCGCCCGTTGTGTTGGCGCGAGTTCGGACTCATCTTGAGCTTAAGCAAGCACGGGACAGATTACGGGATGATAAAGCCTGGCTGGAAGCCGAGGTCCAGCAGCGGATGAAAGAAAACGAATTGGTACAGACCGTCAGCATACGGGCCTTAGCGCATCTAGCGGAAACTCGAGATCCGGAAACCGGTAATCATATTCATCGTACTCAGGGCTACATTCGTCTTCTGGCCAATAAATTGCAATCGCATCCGCGCTTTGCCGACTTTCTGACGGAAGCCTATATTGCGATGTTGGTCAAATCGGCGCCGCTACACGATATTGGTAAAGTCGGTATTCCCGACAATATTTTGCTGAATCCCGGCAAACTGGCTGGCGAAGACTGGGAAGTGATGAAAACCCATGCCAAGCTGGGATCGGATGCCATAGAGCGTGCGGAACGGGACGCCGAACAACCGGTCGCCTTCTTGCGCATCGCCAAGGAAATCGCGCGCTGGCACCACGAAAAGTGGGACGGCAGCGGATATCCCGACGGTCTGGTCGGCGATGCCATCCCTATTTCCGCCCGGCTCATGGCGCTGGCCGATGTGTTCGATGCCTTGGTGTCGTCGCGGCCTTACAAACCGGCGCTGCCGTATGAACGCGCGCGGGCTATTATCGCTGAAGGAAAAGGAAGGCATTTCGATCCGGACGTGACCGACGCGTTTTTGGCTGGTTTCGATGAGTTTGTGGCCATAGCCGAGAATACTTAAGAGCGGAGTGTAGCGCTCGGCCATGAACGATTCCCCCAAACAGCGCTTGGCCAATGCCGGTGGGCCTTTACTGATCGTTACCGTATACGCGGTATTCGGCGCACTATGGATCTTGCTTTCCGACGGGGCTTTAAAACTGTTGATCCAAGATGCCGCCCAGTTTGCCGTGGTCAGCATGTTGAAAGGCTGGTTGTACGTAGCAGCCACTTCGTTATTGTTGTACGGATTGTTGCGGCGTTTCGAACTTAGACCGTTAAAAACAGCCGCCTATACGTCGCAAGCGGGCTTTCGCCGCTGGCTGCCCTTCACTCTGTTGACTTTGTGCGTCATCGGTTCCGGGGCTTTCGGCATCACCTATCACTGGCAACAGCAACAGCGCGACGAGCTGGCCCGTATTAAAGCCTTTGCAAATCGCAATGCAGCCGGTATTGCCGACGAATTGGAAAAATATGCTAAGAATGCAGCCTATCTACGCGGCAATGCCTATTTTGCGCAGTTGCTACAGCAATGGCTTATCCTTGGCAATGCAGCCGCCGCAACACACTTACGCATCTGGGTGAGCGAATACGAGCAATCCATGGGGTTTGCTTCCGCCTTATTTCTCGACCCGTCCGGACGTAAACTTTGGTCTTCGAAAGCGACTGCGGAAGATATTTCGCCGCCGCTGCTCGCGGCGGTTCAGCAAGCGGGCGCGGCAGGCGGCGTTGTCCGTACCGAACTCTATCCGGATGCCGAACGGAAAATTCATTTGGATTTTGTCGTGCCTATTGGCGCCGATCAACAAATATTGGCGGTCGTAGTGTTGCGCACCGAACCGCTTGACCGGCTCTTCACCCTGTTGCAAGCAGGGCCGGATGCAGGAGCTAGCGGCGAATCCTTGCTGCTGCGCCGGGATGGCGCCGATGCCTTATACCTCAGCGCATTGCGTTACCGTCAGAACGCGGCTCTGTCCTTGCGCCAGCCGCTGGTTGATGCCGATTTGCTGTCAAGTCAATTACTGCAAGGCGCTAAACAGCCCGGAGAATTGATCAGCGGCGTCGATTACCGCGGCGAAGCGTCGGTTGCCGTAGCTTACCCGGTACCCGGTACGGATTGGTTTTTAATCGTCAAAAAAGATAGCGCCGAGTTTTACGCCAATGCCAGTAAAGACTCGGCCGGACTGCTGTTGATTTGTCTGTTGGTGTTGGCGATCGGCGGTACCTTGCTCACCTTGCAGGATCAGCAGGCGCAGCTTAAGTTAATCGAGGAACGGCAGCGGACGCAACAGGCGGTGCAGCTGCAAGCGGAAATACTCGCCCACCTTACCGAGGGCATCAACGTCATTGGCGGCGACGGACGTATTTTGTTTACCAATCCGGCCTTTGCTGCCATGTTCGGGTATCGGATCGACGAACTGCTCGAACGTGATCTTGCCATGCTCAGCGCGCAAACCACGAAGCAAACACCGGCGGAAGTTGCCGGTCAGATCATCGAACAACTTCGGACAAGCGGACGTTGGCAAGGAGAATGGCTCAGCCGCCGCAAGGACGGCAGCATTTTCTGGAGTTATGCCGATATATCCCGTCACGAAATGCCGGTTTGGGGCCCGGTTTGGTTATCGGTCC
Organism: Methylomonas sp. HYX-M1; assembly: GCF_040741385.1. NCBI lineage: Bacteria > Pseudomonadati > Pseudomonadota > Gammaproteobacteria > Methylococcales > Methylococcaceae > Methylomonas > Methylomonas sp. HYX-M1. Next base: position 2,558,907 of record NZ_CP160405.1, on the reverse strand, counting down.
AGCACGATATTTCCGATCGTAAAATGGCGGAAACCCGGCTAAATCAACGTAATGAAATGCTGGAGCGTTTCAACCGCATCGCCGTCGGCCGAGAATTGGCCATGTTGACCATGAAGCAACAGATTAACGCTTTGGCCGGCGAACTCGGCCGTCCTCCCCCATATACCGGGAGTTCCGAGACGGCCGAACCTTGGCAACCCGAAGATGCGCAACAGGTGCAAGTGGCCATGGTTAACTTACTGGAAGACGCACAAACGGCCCGCGACGAAGCCAATAAAACCGCCCGGACCTTACGCGCCAGCGAACGTCGCTTACTCATGGCGCAAGAAGGCGGGCACGTCGGTATTTGGGAACGTAACTTGCTCGACGACTCGATCTATTGGTCGCCGGAATGCGAAAGACTTTACGGGGTGGTGCCCAGCAGTCAGCATAGCTACCAAGACTGGCGCGCTCGACTTTATCCCGACGATCTGAATCTGTTCGACGCTCAATGGGAGCGGCACATCGAGCGGGGCGAACCGTTCGAAACCGAGTTTCGTATCCGCCGCGAGGATAACGGGGAGATACGTTGGCTGTATTGCAAAGGTAGCGCTCAACGCGACGAAAACGGCAACATTGTCCTGTTGTCCGGCATTCACATCGATATCAGCGATAGAAAACAGGCGGAATTAAGACTGGCGGAAAGCGAGCAACGCTACCGAACCTTGGCCGACAATTTGCCCGGCGCCGTCTATCGCAGCGAAGTAAATCCCCCCTGGCGCATGATCATGCTATCCGACGGCGTGAAACTGTTGGTCGGTTATGAAGCCTGTGCTTTTCTGGCCGGCGATTCCCCGTTGACCTGGACCGAGATAGTGCTCGCCGAAGACAGGGTCGGCGTCGAACAAGCGGTAAGCATTGCCGTTGCCTGTCGTCAGCCGTATCGCCTGGTATACCGTATCCGCCACGCCGACGGCGGCATCCGTTGGGTTATCGATCACGGCAGGGCCGGTTACGATGCGAGCGGTTCAGCCGAGTTTCTCGACGGCGTCATCATCGACGTCACGTTGCAAAAACAAGCCGAAGAACAGTTGCGCAAGCGTAACGCCGAACTCGAACGCTTCAACCGGGTAACCGTAGGCCGGGAATTACGCATCATAGAGATGAAAAAAATGATCAATGCGCTATCGCAAGAACTGGGGCGCGAACAGCCGTACAGATTGACTTTTTTACATGACGAACAGAAATCCTGACAAAAGCCCGGGTTTCGGCATTTCGCTTGCGCTCCTGTGTCCTTTTACGGCCTGCGGCCTGCAGTGGCTGTTTTGGGACGCTTACATCAAACCTTACGTGTGGTTTTTATTTTTCCCCGCCGCTTTTTGTAGTGCCTGGCTGGGCGGGCTGCGCGGCGGCTTGACCGGTACGGCAATCTCCACCTTGCTCGCTTGGTACGTGTTCATTCCGCCGCAATTTGCATTGACCGTGGTGGATACCTCCTCACTGGCTTCTATCGCATTGTTTGCCGTAATGGGCGGTTTGTTCGCCTGGTTGTTCGAGCGTTTGCAGCGGGCTATGCGCAACAGCGAGGAGGCGAGGTTGTCGGCCGAACGTAGCCAACAACAGCTTACCGGGCTGTACCGGAAAACCTTGGAACTCGACCAATTGAAAAGTCAATTCTTCGCCAACGTTAGTCACGAACTGCGAACGCCTCTGACCCTAATCATGGCTCCGTTGGAAAAGCGTCTAACCATGGTTAACGGCGATACGGCGGAAAGGAGAGAAACAGAGATGATGTTGCGGAATGCCCGGCTGCTGTACCGTCAGGTTTCCGATTTGCTCGACGCCGCCAAACTGGAAGCAGGCAGCATGCAAATTCACTATGCGCGCCTCGATTTAGCGGAATTAACCCGAACTACTGCGGCGTATTTTGACTCTTTGGCCAATGAACGCGGTATTGCTTTTGTAGTTAATGTGCCCGCTGCGTTGCATGCCGAAGTCGACGCTGAAAAAGTAGCGCGCATCTTGCTCAACCTATTGTCCAACGCATTCAAATTCACGCCGGATGGCGGCTATATCGACCTTAGACTCCTCCGGACCGATGCGGCGGCAGTGATAGAAGTTGAGGATAACGGTCCCGGCGTGCCGGCCGATTTACGCGAGGCGGTATTCGAGCGTTTTCGCCAATTGGAGGGCAATGCCGATCGCCGGCACGGCGGAACGGGTTTGGGCTTGGCTATCGTCCGCGAATTTGCCGCGTTGCACGGCGGTAGCGCGCTGCTAGGCGAGGCTCCCAGTGGCGGAGCGCTGTTTTCGGTGCGTTTGCCGCTTACCGCCCCGGCCGGTATCTCATTGGCGGCGGCAAGCCGGTCCGACGCTCTCATAGGCAATCGGGCGGCTATCGAGAGTTCGCTAGCGCGTCCCATGCCGGCAGCTGCCGCAACTACAGCGGACAGCCGGGACGCGCCATTGATCTTGGTGGTAGAAGACAACGCCGATTTGCAAACCTTCATCGCCGCCAGTCTGCAACCTTATTATCGGGTTGCCGGCGCGGCTAACGGCCGGCAAGGCGTTACGTTAGCGTTATCGCTGATGCCGGACCTGATTTTGACCGACCTGATGATGCCGGAAATGAGCGGCGATACGATGATTGCCGAACTGCGCCGGCAACCTGAATTTGCCGATGTACCCATCCTGGTCCTCTCCGCCAAGGCCGACGACGCGTTGCGCATACGCTTACTGCAAGCCGGCGTTCAGGAATATCTGATCAAACCGTTCAGAGTCGACGAATTATTAACCCGAGTAGCCGGTTTGATAGGCGAGCGGCAACGGATAGATTCCAGGCTTAGGGAAAGCGAAAACCGATTCGAAGCCACCTTCGAACTGGCGGCGGTGGGAATTGCCCTGGTCGCGCCGGACGGCCGTTGGCTGCGAGTCAATGCAAAACTTTGCAATATTGTCGGCTACTCGGCCGCCGAACTGTTAGCCAAGACTTTCCAGGACATCACTCACCCGGACGATCTGGCGGCGGATCTAAGATGCGTCAGGCAAATGCTGGAACGACGTATCGATCACTATACGATGGAAAAACGCTACCTTCGCAAGGACGGCAGCATCGTCTGGGTCAATCTCAGCGTGTCCTTGGTCGACAAGTCCGACTGCAGTCCGGATTATTTCATATCGGTAGTAGAGGACATTTCCAGGCGCAAACAAGCCGAAGCGCAACTGGAGTTATGGCGGGAAGCTTTCGAAAAGTCCGAGTTCGGCGTGGCGATAGGCGATCCCGCCACCCAAACCATACTCGCCGTCAACCCCGCTTTTGCCCGGCAGCGGGGCTACTCTGCCGAAGAATTGGCGGGCAAACCGGTCGAGACCTTGTTTCCCGAGGATTGTTGGGAAACAGTCAGGCCGCGCATACTCGACGCCGACCGGTTAGGCCATGCCAGTTTCGAATCCGAACATCTGTGCAAGAACGGCGAGCGCTTTCCGGTGCTGTTGGATATTACGGTTACCCGGGCGCCGGACGGTAAACCGATGAGACGGATAGGCTTCGCGCTGGACATCAGCGAACGCAAGCAAGCCGAACGGGAGCTCCGTCGGCAAACGGAAGAATTGCAACACCGTAACCTGGAATTGGAGCGTTTCGATAACGCCGGGATCGACCGCGAACTGGCGATGATTCGGCTCAAGCAACACGTGAACGATTTGGCGGCAGAGCTAGGACGCATGCCGCCCTACGACGTGTCATTTACGGATCAGGCCGATGTGCCGCCGGAGAATTCGCCGTGATCCGGGGGTTCCCACCGCCGCGCCCACGTCTGCTTCCCTATGTTCTGGCGATACTATTGCCGTTGCTGATGTTCGCCGTTCGCATGCAGTTGGTTGTCGTATTCGGCCAACGTCCGTTACTGATTTTGTTCATGCCGGCGGTCATCGCCATAGCGATGTTAGGCGGTTTGGGGCCTGGTCTGGTTACGACCGCTTGTACCGGATTGCTGACGGCATATTATTTTGTCCCGTCTCAAGAGCACTGGGCGATTACCGAAAGCCATAATCTCCTGCAATGGAGCATGCTGATACTGAGTGGCATTTTGGCCGGTGTATTGGCCGAGTCGCAACGCCGCTCGCAGCAATACGAGGCGGATAGGCGCCGCGAGTTGATGGATGCGCACCGGCAATTGCAGGAAAGCGAAATCCTGTTCCACTCGATTTTCGACGGCATGCTGGACGCTGCCACCCTTACCGATACCGAGCGCCGCATCAAGCTGGTGAATCCGGCGTTTACGCAAATGTTCGGTTATACGCCGGAAGAGGCTGGCGGCCACAGCACCCGGATGTTGTATGCCGATCCCGCCGACTTTATCGAACAAGGCATTCGCCGCTATCGGCTCGAAACGGGCGGCGATACCGCGGTTTTCGAAATGCGTTACCGGCGTAAGGATGGCAGCGAATTTTTGGCCGAAACCAGCGGGACCCGGATTGTGGCGCCGCACGGCAAAGTGCTCGGTTTCATGGCGGTTCACCGCGACATTACCGAACGCAAGCGCACCGAACGGGAGCGAGCCGAAGCCCAGGCCGCCGCCTTGCAGACGCAAAGCATGGCCAGGTTGGCTGCCCTCAACCGCCTGGAGGATGCCAACACCGCACGTCGAGAGGCCGAGGCCAGCCAAGCGTATTTGGAAGCGGCGATGGCCGCTATGTCCGAAGCGTTGTTCATCACCGATTGCGCAGGGCGTTTTATTCATGTCAACGACGCTTTTGCGGCTTTTCACCGCTTCAACGGTAAAGCGGAATGCGCCAAAAACTTTGCCGACTATCCCAGGCTGCTGGAAACGTTTCTACCTTCCGGAGAACCGGCCCCGCTCGAACAGTGGGCGATGCCGAGAGCCTTGCGGGGCGAATCGGCTACCGATCAGGAATACGGCTTACGGCGCAAAGATACCGGCGAGTCCTGGATGGGCAGTTACAACATGGCGCCTATTCACGATGCGAACGGCAACATCGTCGGCGCGGTGGTGACCTGCCGCGACATCACGGAACGCAAGAGGGTCGAAAAGGAATTGCAAGACGCGGTGGGCGCACAGCATTCCGCGCATATGGCATTGCTGTCGTTGATGGAAGACGCCATCAATGCAAAACAGGCGGCCGAAGACTCGGCCCGGGAACTGCTTCAGTTGTCCATGGCCGTGGAGCAAAGCCCGGAGAGCATTGTCATCACCGATTTAGACGCCAACATCGTTTACGTCAATCCCAATTTTTTGCGGCAAACCGGTTACGACCGCGCGGAAGTGATAGGCCAAAACATCAAGTTGTTGCAATCGGGCAAGACGCCGCGGGAAAACTTCGCGTCGCTATGGGAGGCCATAGCCTCCGGCAATTCCTGGAAAGGCGAATTCTACAATCGCCGCAAGGACGGTAGCGAGTACATCGATTTTGCGATAGTCACGCCGATTCGTCAGGCGGACGGCAGCATCAGCCACTATGTTTCGATACAAGAAGACATCACCGAGAAAAAACGCATTACCGCCGAACTCGATGCGCATCGTAACCATCTCGAGCAATTGGTGTCCGAACGTACCCATCAACTCGAAGAGGCGAAAATTGCCGCCGAAGCGGCCAACGTATCCAAAAGCGCCTTTCTCGCCAATATGAGCCACGAAATTCGCACGCCGATGAACGCTATCCTCGGGCTTACCCATTTGTTGCGCAGCGAAGGATTAAGTCCGCAACAAGCCGAACGCTTGGCTAAAATCGAGAGCGCCAGCCAGCATCTCTTGTCCATCATCAACGACATTCTCGATTTATCCAAAATCGAAGCCGGCCGTATCCAGCTGGAGCATCGCGATTTTCAGCTATACGATATTCTCGATCACGTGCAATCGTTGACATTCGACCAAGCGGCGGCGAAGAACCTAACCATTGCTATCGAAGCCGACGCGGTTCCGATATGGCTACGCGGCGATCCGACCCGCTTGCGTCAAGCCTTACTCAATTACGTCAGCAACGCCGTCAAGTTTACCGAACGAGGCCGCATCATCTTGCGTGCCAAAGTGCTGGAAGACGACGGCAAGCGCCTGCATTTACGCTTCGAAGTGGAAGATAGCGGGATTGGGATTGCGCCGGAAAAACTGCCGATACTGTTTCAAGCCTTCGAGCAGGCCGATCTGTCCACCACCCGTAAATTCGGCGGCACGGGCTTGGGCTTGGCGATCACCCGCCATCTGGCGAAATTGATGGGCGGCGAAACCGGCGCCAGCAGCAGCCTGGGTGTAGGCAGTATTTTTTGGTTGACCGTCCGTGTCGAACACGGCAGCGGCATTGCCGGGTCGCTTGCGGATCGTGCCGTCAAGGATGTCGAGAAACGCTTGCGCCACGAAAAAGCCGGAGCGCATGTCCTGCTGGCCGAAGACAATGCCGTTAATCGGGAAGTTGCGGTGGAACTGTTGCGTATGGTGGGTGTGCTGGTCGATGTTGCTGAGGACGGAGCGGTTGCGCTGAGCAAATCCCGCCTCACCGATTACGATTTGATCCTGATGGACATGCAGATGCCGGGCATGGACGGCTTGGAAGCCACCCGTGCTATCCGTGCCCTGCCGGGCTGGGAAAATAAGCCGATTTTGGCCATGACCGCCAATGCATTCGACGAGGATAGGCAGGCATGCCAGGCGGCCGGCATGAATGATTTTATTGCCAAACCGGTTGAGCCGGATCAGTTTTACGCCACGTTGTTTCGCTGGCTGCCTACCACGCTACAGCCGAGCTTGGCGATGCCTGTCGTTGCAGAAGAGCCGTCCGCTCTGTTAGGCCGTATTCCGGACTTGGATCGCGACCGCGGCCTTAAGTTATTGTCGGGCCGGTTCACCACCTATCTGGAGTTGTTGAAAATGTTCGCCGACGATCACAGCGAGGATATGTTAAAGCTGCGCTCGGCGATGGATGCGGGAAAATCGGATGAGCCGCGGCGTATTGCCCATACGCTGAAAGGCACCGCCGGTAATCTGGGCATTATCAAGGTGCAAGAACTAGCCACGGAATTGGATAAGGCTTTTAGGTTTAATCGTAACGCCGAAGCAATCGACGAATTGATCGAACAATTGGATGAAGCGCTGCATGGGTTTTGTACCGCGTTAGGTACGCTATTTCCCGCCGAGCTAAGCGAGGCGATGGACGCGTCGGTAGACCGGAACCAAATCCGCTTGATATTGCTCGATTTGGAGCAGATGTTGCTTATCGGCGACGCCAAGGCCCGCCAACTGGTGGAAGCGCAAACCGGTTTGCTAAAAAAATTCCTGGGTCCGCAAGCGGAGGAATTCATCCGGCTGGTCATGGGTTTCGATTACGGCAAAGCCTTGGAAATGCTAAGAAAGCGCATGCCGGTGAACGGCGGATCCATTTGATTACTGGCCGTCACCGTCTTTTCAACGCATGCCACAGCGAACGCAGGTTTGATTTGGGTTCGGACAGCAGCAAGGTCAATAAAATTTCTTCGCCGCCCGCCAGCAAACACAGCACGGCCGCCATTTTAAACGGCCACAGCGGGCCGCCGAAAAACAATACGTACAGCGCAAAGCCCATGGCCGCGGCGGCTATGCGCACCGCCCAGGTGTGATAACTGGTGAAACAGCCGAATTTAATATAGCCCGTCAGTGCCGGCAGAATGCAGCTGGCTACCGTGAAACCGAAGTACAGCCATTCCGCGGCGAAAATGTCCGGCCATAGCCACCAGCAACACAGGGCGATGGTCAAATAATTCACCACGTCCGCCCAGCTGTCCAGCATCGCGCCGAACTCGGAGACTTGCCCGGTCAGGCGGGCGACGAAACCGTCCAATAAATCGGACAAGAAACACAGCGCCAACAAACTCATGAAGGCCAAGGCATAGCCGTGCCAGGCCAGCCACAGCAAGCCCGGCGCGGCGGCGAAGCGAAAGCCGGTCAACAGATTGGGCGCAGTCCAACGTCCGGGTACGGATTTCATGGCGTTCGCAGGGAGAAATCGGCCGCCAAAGGGGCGTGATCGGACAGCAAATGCCAGGGGGCATGCGATAAACGTTGGCAGCTCAACGGATTCAAACCACGAAAATAAATACGGTCCATGGCCAGCAACGGCAGCCAGGCCGGAAAAGTCCGCGCGTGCCTGCCGTGGGTTTTACGGAACACTTCTTCCAAGCCCAGGTAGGCGTGAAATTGCCGCTCCGCCTGTTGCGGCCAGTCGTTGAAATCGCCGGCCACGATCAGCGGCGCATCGTGCGGCACGTGTTGTTCGATGCGGACGCATAATTCTTGCAACTGCCGGCGCCGTTCGAAACCCATTAGACCCAGATGCACGCACACCGCGTGCAAGGGCGTAGTGGAGTTTTGCAAGCGGATCACGCCGTGCAACAGGCTGCGGCTGGCCCAACTGAACGGCGAGACGTTGATGTTTTCCCAGGCCTCGAACGGATAACGGCTGACGATGGCGTTGCCGTGGTGGCCGGCGTCGTATATGGCGTTCTTGCCGTACACGTGGTGCGGCCATACGCCTTCGGCGATGAATTCGGCCTGCGACGCGGCCGGCCAGCCGTTGATGTGTTTTTCCTTGTGTTGGTGTTGGCCTTGGATTTCCTGCAGGAACAATAGATCGGCGTCGGCGCCGATCAGGGCGTCGCGGATTTGCTGCAACACGAAGCGGCGGTTGCCGGTGTCGAAGCCTTTATGAATGTTATAGGTAAGTACCCGCAATGTATCGCTCATGCCAACCACGTTGTTATTAATAAGGCCGCCGCCGGATATGCCATTTATACAACAGCGGCGACAAAAACTCTTCCATCAGAAAAAACGCCACCACCACGGCGGCGACGTCCCACGCACCCAGACTCAATTCGTCGCTCAGCAGCCACGCCGGCAGCAGGGATTCCGGCACGGTATCGAAACCGCGCGCCTGACTGCTTTCGGTTTTACCGAGCCTCCGCTTGCAAAAACTGGCCAACAAGTCGCCGGCCATGGCCCAAGCGGCGAAAACCATGCCCAAAGCCGCAGACACATTCAAGGCGGAGGCGAAAACGGCGCTACAACCCAGCGCCGCCAGCAGGCCACGCCAGGTTTTCGAGCGGCCGAACAACGGTCTGCCGTCGGCTGCATGCACACCGGCGTCGACCGGGCAAGCGAACCTGCGTTTTAGTAGGTAGCCGGCCATTACCGGCGCGCCGTTGGCAACGGCTACCAATAAAAGCGCGATGAGGCTGCACTGTAGGCACATAGGTCGATCGATAATATATGGATGGTTAAAGCCATTATCCCTGAGCGTATTGTCCGAGTGGAATCGGTTTCTGTCATACCCGTGTCACCTTATTTTCATACTATTTTCGCGGAAGCCGGCTTGAGCCGGAGATGTGAAAAGCTTAGCGGATAGTTATGAAGGGCAATAGAAACAGCGGCTTTACCTTAATTGAAGTGATGATCGTGGTGGTCATTTTGGGCATTTTGGCATCCATCGTGGTGCCCAAAATCATGGGACGACCCGACGAAGCCAGAGCGACCCGCACGCTGCAAGACATCCGGGCGATAGGTGCGGCCTTGGATTTGTACCGTCTGGATAATTTCAGCTACCCCAGTACCGAGCAAGGCTTGGAGGCGTTGGTGAAAAAACCGGTCAATCTGCCGAGCGGCGCGCGTTGGAAGCAAGGCGGTTATTTGGATGCGTTGCCGGCCGATGCGTGGGGCCGTCCTTACTACTATTTGAAACCCGGCCAGCATGGCGAATACGACTTGTATTCATTTGGCGCCGACGGGGTGGAAGGGGGCGAGGAAGCGAATGCCGACATCGGCAATTGGCTGCAAAAATAAGCGGTGAAAAGCGGCGGTTTTACTCTGATCGAGCTGCTGGTGGTGTTGGTATTAATCGGCGTGATCGGCTCCATGGCGGTGTTGGCAATCGGCAACGACGGCAGTGAGCAACGGCAGCGCCAGGAAGCCGAGCGCTTGCAAGCCTTGTTGCAACTGGCCGAACAGGAAGCCGAGCTGCGCGGCGAAGCCATAGCGGTAGAGCTGTGTCAATCGGCTTACCGATTTTTCCGCCATAGCAATGCGGCTTGGCGGCTGGAAGACAGTGACTCCCTGTTCAGGCCCAGGCAACTGCCGGCCGGGTTGGGTTTGCTGTTGCGCCTGGACGGCCAGGGACAACGCTTGCCAGCGCAATTATTGCCGGTCACGGCCGGTGGCAAACCGCAATTCGTGCTGGCGCCGGCTGGCGCCGTAGCGGTGGAAATCGCGGTGCAACAGGCCGGTACAACGGTTTGGCTCAACAACACCGGCGACGAAGGCTGGACGCTGGCGGGCGAAACGATACATGCCGATTAAATCCGCCGGCTTTACTTTGCTGGAGGTGCTGATCGCCTTGGCGCTGTTGGCGATTTTGATGTTGGGCTTGCTAAAAATCGCCGCTTATAACACCCGTAATCTATGGGTACTGGAAAACACCTTCATCGCCGAACAAATCGCGCACAATCAAATGCTACAACTGCGTTTATCCGGCTCCCGGCCGGAAAGCGCGGAAGGCCGGGACGACATGGGCGGACGCCGCTGGCACTGGCGAGCCGACCGCGCCGCTTTGCATCCTTTAGGGCAGGGGCTGGAACGCTATCGAATCAATGTATTTCTGGAAGGCGACGCCTCGGCCTATGCCAGTCTGATCGACTATTTACCGGCCGGCTCATGAAGCAGCGGCTAGGCAAGCACGGCGCGGGCTTTACCTTGCTGGAACTGCTGATCGCGATGGCGGTATTCGCCATCATGGCGGCGATGGCCTACGGCGGTTTACGCGCGGTCATGCAAACCCGGCTGGACACCCAAAACCGGGCCCGGCAACTGCGTGAAGTGCAGCAGGCGTTTTATTGGCTGAACGAAGATTTGCAACAAGCCGTGGCCCGTCCGGTACGCGACGAACTGGGCGACAGCCTCACCGCGTTCCAAGGCGGGATGGGCGAGGATGTTTTGAGCCTGACCCGCAGCACGCCGGAATGGTTGCCCGATTCCGGCGGGCGCAGCAATTTACAGCGCGTGGTGTACCGGTTTAGAAACGGGATGTTATATCGAGGGGTGTGGAATGCCTTGGATAGAACCCCGCAAAGCCGCATCGTTCAACGGCGGATTCTCGAGGCGCGCAGTCTGCAGCTGCGTTTTTACGGCGGTGACTGGTCCGGCTATTGGCCGGTTGCCGGCGCGGCTTTGCCGCGGGCGGTCGAAGTCAACGTCGAACTGCCGGGATTGGGCACGCTGCGGCGTGTGTTCGGTTTGCGTTGATGCCGGTACTCGTCCGCCAACGCGGGGTGGCGTTGCTCACCGTGCTGCTGGTACTGGCGTTGGCCACCGTCAGCGTGTTGTCGATGTCCGGCGAGCGGCAGCTGGATATTCGCCGTACCGACAATCAATTGCGCAACGATCAGGCTTGGGTTTATGCGCATGCCTTGGAAGATTGGGCCGTGCGAATTTTGCAAGCCGGCGACGCTGCCGGCCGCAATGTGCAATTGCAAGAGCAAGGCAACGTGGAACTGAAAGGGCGGCTTTTGGCGCAACAACACACATTCAATCTGAACAATTTGCTGGTGGAAGGCGAACTGCAAACCCAAGAACTGCAGCGGCTACGGCGGTTGTTGCGTTATCTGGAGCTGGACCCGGCCATAGCCGACGCGATTGTCGACTGGCTGGATGCCGATAGCGAGATTCGTTATCCCGCCGGCGCGGAAGACGAGGTCTATTCGCGCTTGCATCCGCCTTATCGGGCAGCTAACCGCAATTTTGCCGACCTCAGCGAATTACGTTTGGTGAAAGGCATAGGCCCGGCCGAGTACGCCAAGTTGCGGCCTTATCTCAGTGCAATCGACGCTTATCTGCCGCTCAACGTCAACACCGCGCCGCCGCTGTTGTTGCGCTGTCTGGCCGATGACATCAGCGAGGATTTGGCGGAGGCGATTTTCCGGGCGGCCGGCAAACCGTTCAAGGATGTGGCGGCCTTTTTACAGGACGAAGCCGTGCTAGGTAGCGGCATAGGCAATAACGGGATCACGGTCGGCAATCGCCATTACCTGCTGCAAGGCCTGGTCAGCTTCGGCGGCGTGACGCTACGCTTCGAAAGCCGCTTACAAACCGGCGGCGAAGGGCAGGTGTGGTTTAATCGCCGTGCTCGGGTGGCGAATTTCGATGGCTGAGCCGATCTTATGCCGGGAAACGGTCGGCGGCAGCTTCGAATGGTTGGATTTGCCGGCCGTAGATCGGGGCGTGCAGTCCGGCACCTTACAAGCATTGGCGCAAGCTGCCGAGCAACGGGAGGTCTGCGCCGTGTGGCCGGCCGAAGCGGTATTGCTGTTGGAATTGGACTTGCCGCTACGTTCGTTTGCGCAAATCAAACAGGCCTTACCTTTTGCATTGGAAGATTATTTGGCGGACGGCATAGAGCAATACCATTGGGTGTGGCAGCGGCCCGAACGTAACGGTCCGCTGGCGGTCGCCTTGGTGGATAGGGCGGCACTGGCCGTCCGGCTGCAGAGGTTTGCCGAAGCCGGCATTCAAGTGAGCCAATGCCTGCCGGAACCCTTGCTGTTGCCGCTGCATGCGGGACAAACCGCATTCGCCGCGGACGACGCCGAGCGCGCGGTATTGCGTTACGGCAGGGCTTTGGGCGGCGGCGGGGATAGACAATGGTTGTGGGGTGTGTTGCAAAGGTTGTATCAAGAAGGCAAAGCCGAAGGCGAGTGCCGGCTATGGAGCCGGCAGGCGGCCGACGCGGCGGAGTTCGTCTGCGTACCGCAGGAATGGCGGCAGCCCTTGCTGTTGTACCGGGAGCAACTAGCGCACGCGGCGCCGTTCAATTTATTGAGCGGCGAATTCGCATTAAAAAATCAATCGCCCGCCAGCCTGCGCAGTTGGGCGCCGGCGCTGTTGATCCTGACCCTGGCGGGCGCGCTGCAAGTGGCCGGGCAATGGTATCTGGCCGGCCAACAACAACGGCAACTGGCCGAACTCAAAGCGCAGAGTCAAACGCTGTTCACGGCCACCTTTCCCGAAGTCAAGCGCTTGGTGAATTTGAAAATACAAGCAGATCAACAGTTGGACGCGTTGAATAGTCAAGCGCAGCTGAATCAAAGCGGCTTTTTGCGGCTGCTCTACGATTTGGGCAGCGTCGTTACCTCCCAAGTCGGCGGACAACTGCACACGCTGGTTTACGTCGACGGCCGGCTGCAAGTCGGCATGCGTTTGGCGCAGGGACAAACTCCGGAGATTCTGCAGCAAGCCTTGGAGGCTTTGGGGCGTAGCGTGCAGTTTGATTCCGGGTCCGGGGCGAATTCGGGCGAGGTGAGCTTTGCGCTTCATTAGTCCGGCAGTGGCGGATCGTTGGCAGGCGTTATCGGCGCGCGAACGCGGTTTATGCGTGGCCGGTGCCGCGGCAGTTCTGATCGTGCTGGGTTATTTTTGGCTGTATTCGCCGCAAGTGGCCCGTAACGCCGTTTTGTACGCGCAAATTCAGGCGCAACGAGACGTGTTGCAACATCTGAGCAAGGTTGCCGCCAGGGTCAAACCCTTACGCGATGCGGCCGGCGAAGCGGTCGCGGTGTCGGCCGATATTCGGCAAACCCTGGCCGACAGCAGCCGGCAAATGCAAGTGGCTGATGCGATTGCCGAGCAGCAGCTAGGCGACGGCGGCGACGTGGACGTTCGCTTGCAACCGCTGACCTTCGACCGTCTGGCAGCTTGGCTGGCGGTTTTACACCAGCACGGCATAACGGTGGGAGAAGCGGAATTGACGAGCGCCGGAGACGGGTTGGTGTCCGGCAAGTTGCGGCTAGGGGCGTTTGATAGTCAACGATAGCGGCCGGCACCACATGCTTTCGGTTCAAAGCAGCTAGCCTAGCCGGACTGCCGCCGGGTCAAGGATATTCGCTCAACACGTCATCCTCGGCATAAAAGCGGTTTTCGGTAATCACGTCGGCGCTGATCTTGTTTTCCAGCAAATTGTCCACGTCGGTCGTAATGCGCTCTATCATCGCCGGGGCTTGGCCGAGTGCTTGCGCTCTTTGCAACGCTCGCCCCCAAATGGCGACATGGCGGGTGTGGATGCGGCGGGTGGCGTTGTTCTTGGCCCATTCGGCGGCAATGCTGCGTCCCAAGTGCTCCAGCTTCGCTTCAAGCTCCGTGCGGTTCGAGTCGTCAGGCAGCGGTTCCAGCAGGTTCCGCTGGATTTGCTCCCAGCCGCTCGGATAGATATCCCAACCCTGGTAAAAACGTGTGACCCACAGTAAATATTGCTCCAGGGTTTGCCGCCCGGCGTTGACCGCGTCTTGCCGGTAACTTTTGACGAAGTAATCGGTGCCGGACAAGGCCGATTGCGCATCGGAACGCTGCACGGCGCGATCGGCGCAGCCCGCGGCCGCTATTAGCAATAGACAAACCAATCGCCGTATACGCATCGCCAATCACCGGATAGTCGTGTAGAGGCTGGCGATTGTCGGCGTCGAGCGTGACAAGGTGATGACCTTGTGGTTACCGGATGTTGACAGGACGTCGCTCAAGCGCATTGGGATTTCCGGCTTGCCGGCCGCGCCGTCTTTGTTTAGGCGGGGCTTGGCTCCGGTGAAAAATAACTGCTCGAAATTATTTTTCCCGCCAAACCATTCATGCTTCGACAAGGCTCTGATGAGCGGGGACGAAGGGCTAGGAACGAACGGAAAAATCCTTACCTTGCGACATAGGGAAGTTGTTTGCAACCATATCCTTAGCAGGTTTCGAAGCGGGCCAGATAACCGAAATGGTCCGATACGGTCGGGTAAAAGCGGTCGTTGAAAATCGCTTCCATAGCGCTCACTTTGATCGGTTGACCGTTGCGTTTGAAAATGTAATCGATGCGCTTGGGCGGACTGTGCCGCCAACCGTCGATCTGGCCGCGGAAGGTCGGTTCGTAAAACCGTTGCGGGTGTAGTTCGAAAAACTGGTCCACGTACTCGCGGTTGCCGACGATGTGGTTATAGGCGTGCTCGCCGGCCGGGGCGTTGAAATCGCCGACCATCAAATCGGCTCTGACACCGAAATGGCGGCGCGATTCGATCAAACCGCGCAGCCGACCGTATTCCTCGAAAAAACCGTGGTGCGCCCAGCTTAAATGCACGTTGGCCACATGCAGCAGACCGAACCGGGGTAAGTCTATGCAGCTGAGCGTCACATTGCGCGACATATAGTTGTCTTTGCGCCGGCAATAGGACACGTAATCCGCATAATTGTGGTGCATCGGATGGCGGCTGAGAATCGCCGTGCCTTCCCGCCAGCGCTGAAAGCCGACGTGGCTCCAATCCTGATGCTGATGGTACCAATGGCCCCAGCTGCGCAAGCGCCGGCAAATCCGAAACGCCATGTTGGAAGGGGATTCGCCGTAGGGACGAGTGATAGGATCGTGCAGATATTCGCCAACCTCCTGAAAACACGCTATGTCGACCCGTAAATGTGCCATCGCTTCGGCAATGATCCGCACCTCGCGCTCGTGCAAATGCATGGTTTCGAAACTGCAATGGCGAGGATGTTGTTGGTAGGTATGCAGATTCAAAGTCAGCAGCGAAAACTCCATGGCGCAAAGCAAGGCGAACGGTGGGGCGGCCATTGTAAACGGCGTTTGTGACGGAAAGGCGGGGGTGGCTGCAAAAGGATCGCGTTTTGCCAAGTCGGACTAGATTAGCTTGAGCGTTGTAGATTGGCGTTCGATTAGACAGGTAATAGGTTTGTATGCCAACCGGCAGGCGGGAAATTTAAGGGGCGGATTTAAGGCCGTTTACGCAAAATCAGACCGATCATGGCGGTGCAGGCTGCGGCAACCGCCGCCGGAAACAGTACGGTCGTCCAGGAATAATGCTCCAAAGCCAATATCACCAAAATGTTGCGCAGCAAAAACAGCGCGAAAAATCCAGGCGATTCCGAATCAGGTTGCCGGTAAGCTTTACGAAAACTGGGGGCAAAACCCAGGATGTCAACGGCCGTCAGAATTAATACCGCGGTGAAAGCATCGTCGGTCCAGTACCATAGCGGCAACGCGGATAAGGCGGTTACAAAGAAACACCAATCGCTGGGAGCGATATCTAACGCCTTGCGTTGCCGGTAAGCCAGTACAGCAACCGTGATCGTCAGACTGCCCGAAACTCCTATAGGCCAGGCGCCGATTCCGCCGTGTTCGGCCAGTTGAGCCAGAAATACCGAAAATGTGGTTATCCCCCAGATCACCCAGGAAAACACGTGGGCTAGCACGCGGCCCTGGGCGACTGCACGGAGGTAAGGCAACAAGGCGGCGATAGTCAACGCTATCGCACAGGCGCTGATGAACGGTTTGTAGAGCATCTGTTTGAACGATGTTTAGGCTTGGCGTGATGACGCGAAGTTGGGAAGAGTTTTAAACACGCTGCTCATCGATTGCGGATCGGGAGGCTAGGCTATACATCGGTAATTTGCGCAATACGTCCGATTTGGGTAAAGCAGCGAGCGATGCGATTCGCTGCTTTACCTGTTTGGCCGGTGTTAACGCGGCGAGGTGTGGGGTTATCGGCGCCAATAATCGCCGTTGGCTTGAATGCGTGCGACCTTTTCCGCGATGTCGGGTTCCGCCAGTAAGCCAATCTCGTTTAATTTTCCGTAAAACCAAGCCGGCCAGTTTTTAAAGACTTTGCCGGGAAGGTCGATCAACGCGGTTGCCGGCCATTTCACTGCGATCAACGTGGCATATTGGTAATAACGGGTTTGCGAATTGTGCGCCGTCTCCGGGCTCGGACTCAGCTTGACTTGGGTGCTCAGACCTTGTTTGGTGGCTTGATCCGCCATCCAAACCAAGGCTTTATCGGATAAGCCGGTTTCCGGATACCCGCCGCCGACGTCCGAATGCACGCTGGGGAACCATTCTTCGATAAAGTCTTGGGGGTTATGGTTGGCTCCCAGTTGCCACAAGGTCGGGCGGAACGGCCAGCGGTGTTCGTCGGCGGATATGGCGTGGCTGGCGCTCAAAATGCTGGAACTCAGTTTAGTGTCGTGAAAACGGCAGGAGAACAGCAAGTCGCACAAATAGCCTAATATCAGGCCGTAAGGCGCGCCTAATGCGCCTACCGTATCCCAAACGCCCAGGAAACGGATTTTTTCGCCGCCGTGGGTGAATTCACTACGGAATTGTTGGGTTTTGGGACCGGTTGGATGCCAATCCGGGGATTTGTCTTTGTAGCGTGCGTAGGTTTGGTTGACTTGGTCGAAATGCTCGCGCCGCAAGATGCCCATGTTATGGATCAATCCGGCCAGAGAGCGGGCGGTATAGGCACCTCGGCTAAAACCGAACAAATAGATTTCGTCGCCTTGGTTGTAATTGCTGCATAAAAAACGGTAGCCGCTTTTGACGTTCTCGGAAATCCCCCAGCCGAACATACCTCCCATCATCCTATCGTACCAATGCGTGCCTACTCCTTGGATGTAATGCACGACTTGCGGTATCCCCTTTTGGTCTTCCTGCAGGGTTGCCTCGAATAATTTGGCAACATTGGTAGGGTTTTTGTCCGGTTCGTTCCATGTGCCGTCGCAAAAGACCACAAGTTTTTTCTTCATAACACCCTCCGCTTTCTTATTGATTGTTGTTGATGGAAAAGGGTATCGAGAACGCGTTAGGCTGGGTGGGCAATGCAAAGCACGGTTTAGCCCGTAAGTTCGCTTCTCTAATGGGTAAGTAAATTGCGATTAATTTAACAGAGTCGCTTGACAAATGTCACTAAATAAGTTCCTTGACATGCCGCATGCTTATGCGAAGCGAAGCGAATTGGCTGGGTTTTTATGGATATTTTTCACGATTGTTAGATCAAATTAGCGTTTCTACTATGGTTGGCTTCGAAATGATGCGAAGAAGGGGGTTGGCTTAAATGATGGTGCAATTTTCTGTACGGCGACACGGTTAGGTCTATACAGCGTGAACTTTTGATCGATAATGAAGCGGCTGATGAAATTGAGCCGCAGCCTTTACCGACAAGAGGACATAGATACTGAGGCCGCCAACTGTCGAGCATGTAGACGCCGATAGCCGACTATCGGTATTTCGCTTCATGACCAGGAGACCGGCGATGAATAATCCAAGCATTAAAACAATATGGGGAAAAATGATAGTACTGATAGGGATATTGGCGACGAGCGTCAGCTCGACTCAGGCCGAGGATGGCTGCTGGGCGGATTTTTTCTCGGAAAGCCAGTATGGCGGAGATTCCTTCAGGCTAAAGGGGACGCAAAGTTTAAACAATTTGCGCAATGTTCAAGGTAAAGACTGGGATTCCCGGATAAGTAGTTTAAAAATAGGACCCAATGCGCGCGTTGTGCTATTTGAAAATTTGAATTTCAAACTGACTCTAAAGGAAATGGAAAAGTACCCGGAATTGCTGAAATCTTTGGGTTTAACCGAAAAAGACGCGATGGAAGATAAAGAGTTGTTGTTCGGTGCGGACTCTCACATCCACGATCTTAGCGATTTTAATTTCCGCAAAAAAACGCGTTCTTTGCAGATAACTTGCAACTAAGCGGTTCGGGTTGAAGGTTGAAGGAGGGGATAGAGGCGAGACACAAATAGCGCGAGGACAAACGCCTGACAGTATGCCGTTTTGATTGTTGGGATGAAAATTTAAGCCGTTGCCGTTGCCGTTGCCGTTGCCGGCGGCCGAGCACGCGGCAACGCCTGATATTGAGGTTTATCAGGCGGGTTGCGCGAGACTGGGCTGATATAGCTTTTCGTCCAGTAAACTTTTAATACTTTGGCTGCATTTACCGCAAACACCGCCGGCGCCTGTGCATTGCATCAGCTGCCGGCGGGTACAAGCGCCTTGAGCTATAGCTTGCGAAACTTGGCTATCGGTAACGGCTTTACAAACACAAACGTACATGGGAAACCTCACACTTCAATTGTTGTGATTAATGATAACTATTATCATTTAATTGTAAAGAGGTAGGTGCAAATTTTTTTATGGATTTCGAAAAATATGCTAGACGCGTAGCAGCTTGGCTTACCTGAGCTGTACTCGAGCGGATGGAAGTCTATCCGGCCCATTCGGTATCGAAAAGAGCGTAGGGCTTTGGATAACTGTGTGTTTGCGGGATTTAATTTCAGGAAAGTCGCTTCCCGTAGGAACTATCGGACAAGGAATCCGCAATGCCCTTGGTTTCCTGTCTAAGCAAGTTTTCTAAGCGCAATGAATTTATTGCGATCGGTAAGCTCCATCTCGAACCTGCCTTGAATGCCGGATCGAGTCAGAAAGCGTCGGATGTTTCCGGCGGGGAAATTGAGGCTACGGCCGTCCTCGGCGACGACGGTGATCGATTGAGTAAAGCCTTGATAAACGCTCAGGTAGCGCTCGTAATCGATGTCGATGGAAAATCGAATGAATTGACGTGGCATGGACTATAGAAAGGGTCGGCCGTAACGACCGACCCTGCTTTTTGTTAACGTTGGCTTTGCAATGCTTCGATGCGTTCTTCTAAGGGCGGGTGGCTCATAAACAAGCGCTGTACGCCGCCGCCATTGATGCCGAATGCGGCTAATTCACCCGGCAGTTGGGGCTGCTCGTGAGAGCGTTGCAGCGCACGCAGCGCGGCAATCATTTTTTGCCGTCCTGCCAGTTGTGCGCCACCTGCATCCGCACGGAATTCGCGGTAGCGGGAAAACCACATGACCAGCATGCTGGCCAAAATGGAAAGGGCGATTTGCGCCAACATTTGGGTTACATAATATGCCGGTCCGTAGCCGCGTTCGGTTTTAAATACGGTACGATCGACGATATGGCCGATTATCGTGGCGAAGAAATATACAAAGGTGTTGACCACGCCTTGCATCAGCGCCATGGTGACCATGTCGCCGTTAGCCACGTGGCTGATTTCGTGTCCTAACACCGCTTCAACTTCGTCGGCGGACATCGTTTGCAATAAACCGGTGCTCACCGCTACCAGAGAGCTGTCCCGATTGGCGCCGGTCGCAAACGCATTCGGTTCCGGCGCGTTAAAAATTCCGACTTCCGGCATACCTATTCCGGCTTGCCGAGCCAGTTTTTCCACGATGTTGACCAGCCATTGTTCAGTTTGATTTTGAGGGCGCTCGATAACGTGCACGCCCATGGCATTTTTGGCCGACCACTTGGACATGAATAACGATATGACCGATCCCGTCATGCCGATGATGGCGGACATGACCAGCAACGCGTCTAAGTTAAGGCCGACGCCTTGAGCGTCTAAGGTACTTTTTAAGCCGAGAACACTGAAAATAATACTGATGGCTATCATGACGGCCACGTTGGTAGCTAAAAACAGCAAAATTCTTAACATATTAATTATCCTTATAGTGTGGTGATGGAAGCGAGTTGGGTATCGATTGCTCGATTTCAAGAGTTGGAGTGGTAATATGGCGCAAAGTTTATTGGAGGGGGCTAAAAAATGAAAGGATTGAGTTGGGTGCTGTTTTTATGGGCATTTTCATTGAATATAGCCGCCAAACCCGAGCACGACGCGGTGTTGAGCCGCTTGCGCCTGCCTTACGGATTCAAAATATCCATTTTTGCCGACGATGTGCCGAATGCCCGGCAAATGGCATTGGGCGACAAAGGTGTGTTGTTTGTGGGCTCGCGAGAAGGGCAAGTGTACGCTCTGCGCGATGCTAACGGCGATGGTGTGGCCGAACAGCGTTTTACCGTGGCTGATAATCTTTATTTACCCAACGGCGTTGCCTATAAAAGTGGGGCGCTTTACGTTGCCGAAGTCAATCGTATTTTGCGATTCGACGATATCGAGTCTCATCCGGAGCAGCCGGGAGAGCCGAAAGTCGTCTACGATACATTGCCCACCGATAAACACCACGGCTGGAAATATCTCCGTTTCGGGCCGGACGGCAAGCTATACAGCGCTATCGGCGCCCCTTGCAACATTTGCAAGCTTGAAGACAAGCGTTTTGCCTCGCTGTTTCGGATCAATCCGGACGGCAGTCAATTTCAAATACTCGCAAGCGGCATTCGCAATACCGTGGGTTTTGATTGGGAACCGGGTTCCCAGTCTTTGTTTTTTAACGAAAACGGTCGCGATTATCTGGGTGACGATGCGCCGCCTGACGAGCTAAACAAATGGACAGGCAGTCACGAACATTACGGTTTTCCCTATTGTCATGCCGGGACGATACGCGATCCGGAGTTAGCCGAGGATAAGGCCTGCGTTCAATTCAAGCCGCCGCTCTGGCGCTATAAAGCGCACGTCGCACCGTTAGGCATGCGGTTTTATACGGGGAATCAGTTCCCGGAGCAATATGCCCGGCAATTGTTCGTTGCTCAGCACGGATCGTGGAATCGGAGCCAGCCCCAGGGATATCAAATCGCATTAGTCAAATTTCGTTCAGGACAACCTGTCGACGAGCAAGCTTTTATTAGTGGGTGGCTGCAGCCGGACGGGAAAGTTCTGGGGCGGCCGGTCGATGTATTGCAGACGCCGGACGGCAGTTTGCTGATTAGCGATGATAAATTAGGCGTCATTTATAAGGTTGAATACAAAAAGTGACCACCAAACGCTTTCAAATCTTGAATCAAGAAACCGCCTACCAAGGCTTTTTTCGGCTGGATCAATACACGGTCACGCATACCTTGTTTAAAGGCGGTTGGAGCGAGCCCATTACTCGAGAATTGTTTCGACGGGGCAATTGCGTCGCGGTCTTGTTGTACGATCCCGATCTCGACCAAGTCGTGTTGATTGAGCAGTTCCGCGTCGGCGCGATATTGCAACCGGAAAAAGCCTGGATGGTGGAAATTGTGGCCGGCGCGATCGAACCCGGCGAAAGTGCGGAACAGGTGGCATACCGGGAAGCACAGGAAGAATCCGGCTGCCGGATTCTGGATTTGATCGAAATTCAGCGATTTTTTACCACGCCGGGCGGTTGTTCGGAATACATCACCTTATTTTGCGGTCGGGTGGACGCCCGTACCGTCGGCGGAGTGCACGGTTTAGCCGACGAAGGCGAGGATATTCGGGTGTGTGCCGTTGAGTCTCACGAAGCCTTTGCGCTGCTGGAGCGCGGGGAGATAGAATCCGCTATTCCGATTATTGCCTTGCAGTGGTTATATATCCACAAAGACAAGTTACGCACCCGCTGGCTTGAGTCGGCTCTAGCCGATTGAGCGGCTAGTGACTATGCTTACACTTTTATATTCCCCCCTTCATTTTTTGTGTCGTCGCCTATGCTCACCGAGCGCCTAAGTTTTTGCCGTGGCTAGTATCCTGATTCTTTCCAATAACCCCGAACTTATCGCCCCCTGGACGCATGCTTTGATCAATCAGCATTCCGTTAACCGTTTGCTCAATGCGCATAAAGAGCATCAGGCCGATGTTGTCATAGTCGAAGCAAAGAAATTGGACGAAGACGCTAGTCTGTTCGGTCTGTTGAATAACAGACAAGCGCGTTATCTCGTTATCGGCTCATGCTGGCCGGAGAATAAACAAATCGAGGTGTTTGCCCGCGGCGCGGCTGGCTATTGCGAGGAAGCCGAGGCTTCCGTCGTTTTATTACGGGCTGTGGACAGCATTCTCAAGGGTGACGTTTGGATCAAGCGTGCGCTGGTTCCCAAAGTCATCGACGTATTATCGGGCAAATACGCTAGTCATGGCGGCAAACACTCTTCCCCGGTCGATAAAGACCGGTTGGTACGCATGGTCGAGTCGTTATCGGCCAGAGAGTTGGAGGTTGCCGAAATGATTAGGCAAGGAGAAAACAACCGCACTATCGCAACCGCTTTGGAGATTTCCGAACGCACCGTCAAAGCGCATTTGTCGTCTATTTTTCGAAAATTCGAGGTGGACGACCGGTTGCGTTTAGCGATTCGCTTAAAAGAGCTCGAATCGTTCCGCTAGTTTTTAGGCTATTTGCACATGTTTTTCAGCTGCGTGAATGTCGCAAAATGACCGTTTTTAACCGAAAAACAGATTTCCAGGTTAGAAGATATTAACGTGTAGTTTGTTTCTTCGTATTCCCGTAATCAACCTGCAGCATCTTCATTAACCGGCCCGGCGCAAAATTGCTGCAACTCGATAGGTTTGATTCCCAATTGCGGGGCTAAAGCTTTGTCTTCTCGCGTGTTGTAACCCCATAGTGCCAAAAACAATTGACTGCCGGACAATTCAGCATCGTCTTGCACTTCGCGTAGGGCAGGCAGGCGGTCTTCCACAAAATGTAGCGCGCGGTACGAGTGCCCGGCCATTAACTCTTTGAGAATTTCGGGTTTGCGCATGTTGCGGTCCAGCCCGTAGATGCGTTGATCGGCTAAGTCGATGCCGTTAGCGCGTAAAATTTTGCGGACGAAGCGCTCTTGTTTGGTGGTCACAATAAACCAATTGTCGTAGCGTTGCAGATTGCGCAATTTGTCAACCACCCCGTCGAACAAGGGATTCATGCCTATCCAGCCGCTTTTGTCGTAAGCTATCCAGTTATCCCGGGTGTCGCCGAATAATTGCTTCAACTCGGAGACGGTGACTTGAGTTTGTAACAGCAATTGTTCGGTTTTTTGCGGATATTCTTGGTAAATGCTGCCGATAGTGTCGCCGACGTGCAACATGCGCATCGCCAGAATCGCTTCGTATCCCGTTTCTATAATCGGGCGTATCCGGCGGAATTTGTCCACTAGATCCTCCGGCATGTCCGAGCGCATGTCGGGCCACAGTTGGCCGGCAGCTTTCCAGCCGGTTATTGCGGTTTCGACTGCGCTATTGCAGATAACGCCGTCGAAATCGAAAGCCCATAAGGTAGAAGAAATCATAATGCTGGGTGCTTGCGTCTGGTAGGGGAAGAAAAACCGCCTATTTTAACTGAGTGATTAAGCGAATCGCAGTCTGTCACTTGCGCAACCACAGAGTTACGATCAAGGATAGTATTAAGCTGATGACGACCATCGAAGTAACGGGCAGGAAAAAATAGCTGTTTTGATTTTCGATGCGTATGTCTCCCGGCAGACGGCCGAACCAGGCGAATAGCCACGGAGCGTACTTAATCGCCAAGCCAAGCAACACGATAGCTAGTCCGCCGCTGATCAGCATTCGACCCAAGTCCATCTATACCTCTTAAGAACGGTTTTATACGGAACGTACAATCTATCAAAATTCGCTGGATTTCTTGGCGTTGCTTCAAACAACCGAGCGGAAGCTTAAACGCTGTGTTTGCGGTTAAAGGAGCACTAGCCTTTGGGTTGGCAATTTCTGCCGATAGTTTCCGGCCCATCATACGCAAAAGTGGTTTTGCGCGGTCAATGAAAAAATTCGGTGCAGAGCGCGAAGGGCAAGAATAAGGAGTCCAAGGTAAAACTAAGCGGCAAATCCGCTAAAGGGTATGCGGGAGGCTTGACGTTGAATTTTCGTAACGCGATGGCGTTTTCGGTTATCGCGGCCCAGTCCAAGCGGGTACCGCTGTAAATGTATTGGCGTTGAAGCAACGGGGTTTCGGTATCGTTTAAGGTATTGAATGTGGCGCAACCCCACAGGCTGGTTAGACAAACCGTTTGCCAGGCCAATAGCCTGAAACCCCGAGCAGTCCTGAGTCTCGCTGTTGAAAGGCGCTTGCTGCACCGTGTATTTATTGGCTTGTCGAGGAAACGAGGCATTTTGTTTGTTGAATTGTCGGTTTTATCCATGCCTGTAGTCTTTTTAAAGGAGGCAAATCGTCCATCGAAAAAGGGGGATTTGCCATCGACATAGAGTTTTGGCGCTAGTGCTTTTCATTGGTCCCCGGGCGGGCTGATCGGAGTGTCAATCACATCGTAAGGAAGCTTTTGCCGCAAATGGCGTCAGCGAATCAGGCGTAGATTAGGCGATTTTCGGCGGAATACATACCGGATTGACGGGGCTTTTCGTTCATTTCGGACAGAGCATACTCGTGGTGCGCCGAAAAAGCTTGATTGGCACAACAATGCGCGGTAAGGGAGATTTATTTCCGCTGACGTTGGTGTCGTTTGGAAGGCCGATTTACCGCTGTATGTTAGGGTGTTCATCGGCAAGGACCGGAGTGCGCGAAGACGCCGGTATGCGGCTTGTTGCCGATTGTGGCCGAATCTAGCCTTGAAGGGGATTGCGCCGCTCAGTCGCTACGGTATCGCTGCAAGCAGCTTCATTCGGGGTCGCCTTCGAACAGATAATCCAGCTGCAGGCTACCGGTCTTGCTGCTGTATTCGGGATAAGCCAGTTTGGCTTTAACCGAGATCTTGCCGTTCAGCACCGCGCCGCTCTTGCTCAACTTGCAGCCGGCTTTATAGCTTTTCAGCAGGAGAGAGGTTTTCAGGCCGGTTTGCGCGGCCAGGTCGTTTTTAATCGTGCTGATGATCTTGGCTACGCTGTTGCCGTCTAAAACCAATTTGCAACGTTTTTTCTGTTCGCTCCAGCTGCCGATCAATTCGAATTGGTCGCCGCTTAAGCTAAAACTGTGATCGGGCGCAAATTCGGCGTGCAAGGCTTCCAGGCTTTGTTTCTTGAGTTGTGCGGTTTTTGCGCCGAGACTGGCTTTTACCGACAAAACACCTTGAATGTTCCAGGGGTGGCTATCGAGCGCGGCATAAGCAGTGGGCGTGGCCGCTGTCAGCGTTAACAACGCTGCGAGCAATAACCGCGGCAACAACGGATTCAAATAGTTGTTCATAGATAAATCAAAGGCAGGTACAAATCTTGACGGCGATGTCGAAACTCTGGCTGGCGTTGCCGCCTTTGCCGTCGCTGACCTTGAGCACAACCCGGCTGGTAGCGCCGTCGTGATGCGGTTGCATCGGCGTCCAGCCGATCAGGCCGGTTTCGGCGTTTATGCTCATGCCGGACGGTGCGGTCGTTAAGCTGAACGTCAGAGCGTCTCCGTCCGGGTCGTTGGCCTGCACCGCGTAGCTGTAAGCGCGGGTGCCGGTAGCGCTGGTGTTGGCCGTAGAGGTGATAGTAGGCGCACGGTTGCTGACGCTGCCGCCGGTTTCGCTGACCGTCAAGGTGATGGTGTCGATCAGGCTGTCTTCGTAGCCGTCGTTGACTTGTAAGCTGATGCCGTAATCGCCTGTCAGATCCGGGGTAAACCGGGTTTGCGCGGCATCGGTCTGCTCGATGGCGGCAGCGCTGCCGGTCGGTATGGCGGATAAGCTCCAGCGATAGCTTAGGGTTTGCCCGCTGTTGGCATCGGAGGATAGGTTGCCGTTCAAGCTGACGATGCCGTTTTCCCACACCGCTTTGGCAACCGCGATGGGACGCTGATTACCCGCCGGCAAGCGGACCAAGTCGTAACTGACGCTGAAGTGGGATGGGTCGGACGGCGTGTATTGTTTTTTAAAAACCTTGCCGGCCAAAAGGGTTAGCGTTTGAGTGGCCGCCGGGCTGAACGGATGGGTGGCTGCAAAACTCACCGAAACCTCGATTTGTTGACCGGCAGCCAATTGGCCCTGTTCCATGACGACACGGTAAGGGTAGCCGTCTATGGTTTGCCCGTCGGCCTCTGTGACGGCTAAGGAAGTAGCGGGCGGCGAAGTATTTTTCAGTACCCAGGAAATCGGCGCAGCTATCGCCGAATCCGAGAGGTTTTTCAAGGTGGCGTTTTGCCGGTAGGTTCTACTGGCGGCATCGTATACCGGAGTGTCCGTTTGCAGGCCAAGCTGCAAACTGTGCAACAGGCTAGGCGCCGCGTTCGCTAACTGAGAGCATAGGGCTAAGCCTAACGGTGCCAGGCGGGTCGTTGTTATTCGGCCGGGGTTGATATTCATTGGGCGCTGCCGTCGAAATAAGACTGGGCTTTGCGAAACGCGGCTTTGCCGATTACGCTGCCGGCCAGACGGCCGGCGAAGTCGTCCGTTTCGATATGGATTCCACCCCATAGGCGGGATTGACCGGCTTGATCCGACATGTCGTAGTAACCCGCCCATTGCAAGCGGATGTTCTCGGATGGGCCTTGTTCGTGGATGAGATAGCTGTTTTTGGCAAATACGGTTTCCGCAAATCCGCCCGGAAAATACGGGCTACCGGTGATGGCGGTCAGTACTTCCGCCGCAGACCGACTGAAGGTGCTGTGGCCGGAGCAATAACCCGGAAAAGCCGGGGTAACGAAGGTCTTGCGTTGATAAGGTACCCAGGCTTTGCCGAGTACCCAGCGGACGCCGCTGTATTGGTTGTGGATGTCGTCCGGGCTGCCCGGCCAGGCCAAAATGGCGATGTCGCCGATCGTTCCGCCGGCTTGGGCCGTTAGCAAATGCGCGTGGCGTTGGCCGCTGGCGGCCGATTCGGCGCTGATTAATTCCACCAGGCCGTCTTCCAGCGGTATGCCCTGCGGATGGTAGGAGGGTAGGGTGGCATCGGAAGATTGGCCTAACTTTGCCATATAGCGAATCATGGTGATGGGACGGGCGCTATCGTAAATGCGTTTGGCGCCCCAGGAAGCGATGGCGGCGTCGTGGGTGGCGCCGTTTAAGGCGAAATAGGTTTTTACGTCCCATTCCAGGCGGTCCAAACTAGGTCCTTGCCCGGCGAATCGATGAGTGAAGCCGGCGGTATCGGCTACTTGGTTGGCAATCAAATTCCAATGTCCGGGCGGCGTTTCCGAAGTTGGGCCGTCGGCCCAGTATTCCGCCAATACCCGGCCGAAGTCGCCACGTTTGACGATTTGCGGTGCATAAGCTTGGCCGGTGACTGGATTTTTGGCGTAACCATGGCCGTCGTTGCTGCCCAAGGCGTTGTTGCCTAGGGCAGCCGGGGAGATGTCGATGGTGGTATCGTCGTCGGGGCTTAAGTAACCGGACATGCGTACAACTTGTAAAGCCTGTCGTTTGTATTCGCTGTCGCTATCGGTTCCCAGCAACGGCGGCCGCCCATAATCCTGCTTGTTCAGCTCCTCGCCGGCGTTTTGGCTGGCGAACGGGCTGACGGCGCCCCACTGCGAACCGATGAAGGTCTGGATTTTGTCCGGTAGCGGGATGCCGTTTTGGGTCACGGTTTTATCCAGTGCCAAGGGTTGCCAGCGGTTAGGATTCAACTGGTAAGCAGGGTCGCTCGCATCGGTGAGGAAAATGTCCGGTTCTTTGACGATCAACGGTTTGTTGACCGCTTGGTAACCGGAGTCGCTGTAATTGCCGGCTTGATTCGAACCGTCTTCCATGCCTGCGGCCAATATGCGTGCGGCGATGCGGTTGCCGACCGCGGCCGGGTTGTTTGCTTGACTGTCGGTATAAGCGGGATCCAAGCCCAAGCGACTCATCAAGGCGGCGAATCGCTGTTGCGACGTGGCGTAACCCAAGGCTAAAGGGGACGAGTAACGGGCCGCCAGTATCCGGTAAGCGGCGAAGCTGATGGCTATTTCCCGGTCTTGTTGCGGCGTGTCCGATACGATGCGTTCGTCGACGAAATAGCCTTTGCCGATGTCGTCGTAAGCTGCCCAGGCGTCGTACATGGCGGCCGACAGATGAAACAGGTTGCGGGCGTGTACCGGCGGGCGCGGCGTATCGATGCGGATGGCCGCCAGATTTTCTTCGTTCCATTGTCTGGCTATGCTGAATGCCGATTCCGGCTTGACCCCGCAATAATGGCTGGCGACGCCGTTTTGGAAGGTATGGCCGCTGACTTGCAGATTGTCGGAAAGATTCAAGCGCTCGCTCAAGCCGCAATGGGCTTCTCCTACCACGCATTGGGCGAGGGCCTCCGCGTTTTGCGCTGAGGCGCAACGGCCGGGAAGTGCGTCGGCCAGATCGACGCCTTCGCAAGCCTTGGTCAGCTTGGCGACCGCCTTGTTGCGGGCTTTGTTCAGCGCAACTGAGGTTGTTTCCAGACAGGCCGCCAAGTCTTCGCTGGATTCCATCCGATTTTTCTTCAGGCTCTTGGCGCTACGCCGTAAATAATCGGCAAATTCCAATTTTTGCAATTGATTCAGGGTTTGTGCCGCCGCATTGCGGCATTTTTCCCCGGCGCTATCGGTTGCCGTCGCCAGTGCGGAATTCAAGTCGTCGCCGAATAGTTGCTTGAGCAAGTTAGTCGTGGCGTTGATGGCTTCGCTGCTATTCGGGCCTATTTCCGGCAACAGTTCGCATTTATTCGCCAATACCGCTTCGGTATGCATTTGCGCCTTACGCAAGGCCTTAGTCGGACTGGATAAACAGCTTTCCGGATCGGCACCGCTGCGTTGGCTTTTCTTCAAACACGCGGCCGCATGATTTCCGGCCAGTCTGAACACCTTGGCATGGGCCGCTTGCAAGGCCGAAAAGCATTGCTTTTGGCTCTTTTCCATGGCCCAAACCGACTGGGTCGATAGGCTGAAGATCAGACAAATAAAGCCAACGGCAAACAAAAATTTACCCGGGATTTGCGGGGCGGGGTAGCAGGACGAAATGAGTGGGCTGTGCATAAAAGCGGGGCTAGGTGATCTAGTGAGTCTTATAGCGACAGCAATATGCGGACCATTTAAAGAGCATCGGCAATCGATGCAGCGGTACACGGCCGAATCCTGACTTCGATAGCCGAGTTTGCGTCATATCCCTTGGTGTGCTGAGTTATATCCCGCAATTTAATAATCGCCGTATGCCGGCCGGAGAATGTTTGTAACTCGGTTTATCCCGACAAACTGCAGAGAACTAACGCGTTTCTTGAGTCATGGTCCGCTGTTTGCTTTGCAACTCAAATACCCGGCTGCGGCCACCGTCGGCAGGTGTGGTCACTTAGAAAATCAGCAAGCTAACTTCGTTTAAGTTAATCCGCAAGGGAGATCGAATTGCATACCGTATATTTGCCGCTACCGATGAAAGTAATGGGGCCGCTATTCATTCTGCTAGGGATGCTCTGCGCGGCCGAAACCGCTTTCGCCAAGCCTAAAGCGGTCAAGGCGGTTAACGTCGCCGGCGCTCTCAAGCTTTCGATCAAGAGCAACGATAGCCAAGTGGTCGTTTACGACGATTACATGAATCAGGAAATCGCCCGGTCGACTACCGCTAGCGGCAAAGCCGAGTTATTGCTGGAAGATTTGCCGGCTCTGCCGTGCCGGGTGCGGGTGGAATCGGGCGGAAAAGCGCTGGTCAAGCCGGTAAAGGGTGCAACCGGGTGCAAAGGGCGGGACGCGCCGCCGCTATGCCAAATCATCCGGCCGGCGAATGACCAGGTCATAGCCAACGGTGCCACTTTGAGTTTTATCGGCGATGTGAAACGGGCCAGAAGCGCGTATTTGCGCTACGAATGGGATTTCGGCGGCGCGGCGGACGCGCGTCCCACCGGCAAGGAAACCGGGCCGGTCAGCTTTAATCTGGCACGCGATGCCCGGTTCTGGGTGACCTTTACCGCATCCGACATCAGCGGCGCCCGCTGTTCGGACCGCGTATTGATTACCGCCGGCTCGCCGCCGGACATTCCGGCCAAAGTCGCCGAGCAGACGCAAGTCGGCAACGGCATTGCCGGCGACGGCTACGTGGTTTTGCCGTTCACGCCGTTCAGCATGGAATTCCACGACCTAAGCTACAAGGGCATGCCGCAAATGTACCCGATCAACTGGCTGGACGCGGTCGTGCTGAAAAAAGGCTCGGTCGGCGGCGACAAACCGGTGTTCATGTCGCAAACCGATGTGCAGGTGCGCTTCTCGGCGGCCTCGAACCCGGCCGACCCGGTGGGCGCCGGATCCATCAATTCGACCAGCCAGAACTATCCGGTGGGTAGCCGTTATGCGCAGGCGACAATCAAAAAATCCGATTTTTACGATCCGTGCGAATTTACCGGCGGCAACCAAGGCGTATACGGCGAACCGACCGAACGCGGCAAGCTTTTGGGTACGGTGAAAGGCACGGGCCACGTGATTAACTCGGCAACTTGCAGTTTCGGCCAATTCAACCAGTTCGATCCCGACAGCGATGCCAACACCTTCGGCGCATACGAAATTTTGCCGGACGAAGGGCAGCGTTATTACGACGGCACCGCCTATTCGATTTGGGAAGGCGAGGTACAGACGTGGTTAGGCTATCTGCAGCCGACCGGTGTGGCCATGCCGGGCATCGTTAATCCTTATCACGCCAACGATCCGCAGGCTTTCAACGTATTCGACGCCGAGCGCAACGTGTTCGAAGCCGACGGCATCGTGTTGTTTCCGACCGACGATCAAGGCCGGCACAATCCCTATCCTCTGATGCGGGTACAGGCGGAAGCGAACGGCAAGGTATTGACGACAGG
Source organism: Methylomonas sp. HYX-M1 (assembly GCF_040741385.1). NCBI lineage: Bacteria > Pseudomonadati > Pseudomonadota > Gammaproteobacteria > Methylococcales > Methylococcaceae > Methylomonas > Methylomonas sp. HYX-M1. The sequence continues at coordinate 2,527,750 of NZ_CP160405.1, read as the reverse complement.
CGACGCCGTGGTCGGCGTCAGTACCGAATTCAACTGCGCCGATTGTCATAGCTACGGCAAAATCGGTGCCGACCAAGCCTTTTACGACCAGCTGCGCCAAGACGTAGCCAATGCCGCGGAAGGCAGCGAGCTGGCCAAATACAAAGGATTCGCAATCAAGATCCCGACCTTCGTCAAACCGGAGGATTTGGATGCTCAACGTAAGGACGAACGCGACGTGATCGAGCAGGCGGCCATGCGCAATATCGCCTTGCTGCACGATTTCACTTATTCCTTTGCGCGCGGCTTGAACGATCCTCCGTCCTGGATGAGCGAGGCGGCCTGGCCCGGCTGGACCATCATGGGCCGGCCGGCGACTAACGGCACCCAAGATGCTTGCGGCAATTTCTGCCACCGCTCCGACCCTAAAGTCAACGAGAATTGGGAGCCGATGCAGGCGGATTGGGTATCGGCCGGCGGCGGTTCCTGTCCGGAATATTCGAATTCCTTGCACAACACCCACGGCCGCATGTTGGGAACGTTAAACGCCGATTACACCGGGAGTTTGGAGCGTTTGCCGGTCAGCGGCGGCTTCAAAATGGCCGATTTGACCCAAAAACTCGATTCGGCTCATCCGCTGCTGTTTCAGGTTAAAGATGCCGGCACCCCGGAAGGTAGTTGTTTGTTTTGTCATCAGGGCAAGCGCGACAAATACCAACGCGACGTGATGGCGGCGGCGGGCGTCAACTGTATCGATTGCCACGGCGACATGGTGGTGCAGGCCGGGGCCAGCGCCATGGTATCCCGGTCGACCTCGGAAAATCCGCCGGATAACAACCTGCCTATTAAATTCGACGAATATCCCAGACACCCGTATCGGGACGGCTTGCCGAGCTGCGCCTCCTGCCATACCGGCAACGGCGACGAACCGGTACTGCGGCGCAGCTACGATATGACCACCGGTAAATTCGTCATCCTGGAGGCGAAAAACGAACGGTTTGCCGAGAATTTGACCCCCAAGCTCAGCAGCGTCGGCGGGTACCATCCCGTGGAGGTCAGCGAGGACGGCCAAGCCTGTCCGTTGGGCACTTATACGGACACTTTGAGCGCGGGCAACAACGTTTGCGAACGCGGCCTGTTCCGCAACAGCGTGGATCGTCACGGCGCCTTGCCTTGCGCAAGCTGCCACGGACCGACCCACGCTACCTGGCCTAATCCTAGTCCCTACGCCAACGACAACGTCACGGCCTTGCAACTGCAAGGGCATACCGGCACGATTTTGGAGTGTAACGTCTGCCATAGCGACGACGCATTCAAAACCGGCGCGGTGGACGGGGTGCGTTACGGCACCGGCATCTTGGCCGGCCCGCACAACATGCACCCGGTCAACGACCCCTATTGGTGGCAAGACACTCAAGGCAGCGGCCATGACGGCGGTTATCACAATCAATTCGCCAAAAAACCGGGCATGGGCGCGGAGAGCGATCAATGCGCCGCCTGTCACGGGGCCGACCACAAGGGTACCCGCTTGTCGAAAGCAGCCGTGGATAGACGCTTCAGCAACGGCAAAGGCAAACCGGTGTCCATCAAAGCCGGCCAATATATCGGCTGCGATGTATGCCACAGCCTGGAACAAAGCTTTCAAAAGTAAACGAGTGCCCAGCCGATTCCGCCGCCGGGCGGCGGAATCCATTAGTCAACCGAGGGAAACCAACTATGAAAATCGAAACTGTCATTCAGCTGCCACGATTGGCGCGGCAGTCGGCTGTTATTGGCTCGCTGTGCGCTAGTCTGGCTAGTGGGCCCGTATTCGCCGCCGATCCCACCGATACCGGCAAGATCTTGGTAACCAACCGAACCTCGGGCACCTTGACCGTAATCGACGTCGCAACCGATATGGTGACGGACACGGTTTCGCTGGCGGTACCGGGTTTTCGGCCGCCCGATCCCATGTACGTCAGTTACGTGCCCAAGCTGAACCGCATCTACGTCAACGATAGAACCAACAGCGCGGTGACCATGCTGGATGCAAAGACCTTTGAGTTGCTGGATTCGGTGCCGGTAGGAAAGGGGGCTTTCCATATGTGGGTGGATCCCAACGGCAAGCAGTTGTGGGCCGTCAACGACATCGATAAAACCATTTCGGTACTGAAACCGAAAACCCTGGCGACGCTGGATACTTTTAATATTCCGCAAACGCTGATCGATTTGGGCGGCAAACCGCACGACATCGCCATCGACAACAAAGGCAAGTTCGCCCTGGTCACCGTGCTGGGTACCAGCGACGGCAAAGGTTACGTGCTGCGCTACGATACCAAGAAACGCAAATTGACCCACCAAGCCGAGGTCGGCGGCGATCCGCACGTCGGCATAGGTTGGAAAAAATCCGTGGTGTATGTGGCCTGCCAAACCAACAGCAAGGTTTACGTGTTGAATACCAAGGATTTGAAGCCCTTGCACGATCCCATCGACGTTCCCAACGCCCACGGAACGGGCTGGACCCATAGCGACAAGATCTTTTTCACCACCAACATCACCGGCAAGGGCGTGGACGGCTTGCAGGCGATCGGCGTGACCGGCAATGCGGTGATCGGCAAAACCGATACCGGGGAAGGCTCGGAAGAAACCGACGAAGACGTGCCGCACAATATCGCGATCACCAAAAACGACAGCAAATTGTACATATCTCATTCCGGCCACGATCCCGGCGAAATCAGCGGAGTGGTGACGGTGTACGACATCCGCGATCCCGCCAGTCCCAAATACCTGCACACCATACATGTCGGCTTGAATCCGTTCGGCATTGCTTATATGGGTAACAAGACCCGGTAGTAGCAGGAAGTTAGCTCCGGCACCTGTCCGGCCTTGATTGAAAGCTTGCAAGACGAGAGGTATCGTATTTCTCGCCTGCGCACAACCATCCGCCCGGAATGACCGGCATTTTTTGTAATTCGTGGTTAAAAACCGGCTTGAATAATTGTGTCGTCTACATCAGCTACAAATTTCGGTACCTCCGCTCCTCGTCCTCCAGGAGAGGGATGGGGTGAGGGAAGCAAAACCGAAATTTGAAGCGTGATGACTATATTCTTGGAGCCACCATGTGCCAAATCGCTAATTTGTTCAACAATGGCCGCAGCCAAGCCGTTCGACTACCGGCGGCGTTTCGCTTCGAAACCCAGGAAGTTTTCATCCGTAAAGACCCGGAGACCGGCGATGTAATCTTGTCGCCTAAACCGGCGGATTAAAGCGATTTTTTCGCGGGGCTGGGGCCCTGCATACCCGCCGATTTCCTTAGCCTAGTATGGACTTGCCGATTGCAGCCTACGCAATAGCCGTTGATGCCGTATTGGTACCAATGACCGGGCTTTTTTACCCACTTGAGGGGTTGAAAATCCAAGATTGGAGGCTGGAATACATCATATTGGCTTAATCAATGGCAGTAATTGGCTACCCAGGACAATCGGCTTTCCAGCCATGCTTTGTGCTTGTCCGGCGTTATTTGCTGCGTTCCGGCTGCATCTAACCTCGAAAAAAGGCGCATCCCTGCGCCTTTTCGTTTTGCCGGTTAAGCCGTAAGGCTAGCTATGGCCTTCCGTTTCGTCCGGATTGCTGTCGAACGGTTCCGGCAATCGCGGTGCGTGGTCTTTAGCCGCCGGCCAACCGCCCGTCGGCGATTTGGGATCCGGGGCGCCGATAAAGCTCTTTTTCAAGTTATGGCAAAGATCGCAGCCGATGATTTGGTCTTTGGCGACTTTAACCGGCTTGCCTTTGTCGTTGGTCAGCGTCCTTTCGACTTGGGTTTTAGACAAGCGCGTGCCTTTGTGGTCGGCGCCATGGCAGGCGGCGCATTGGTCTTCACCGTCCGGACCGGGCTTTTTCGCCATGTCGTTATGCCAGCCGCCGTTGATCTTTTTGGGTTTGGCGCTGGCCGCGGCACCTTCGGCGTGTTTGTACCAGGAGGCGTCGTTGACGGGATGCATGCCGTGCGGACCGGCCAGATAGGCTCTGGAACTTGCCGGAGTGACCACATTGCCGGCTCGAATACCCTGGGCAACGCCGGCACCGTTCGGAAACTCATGGCTGGCATCGCCGCCGTCCGTCGCCACCAAGCCGGTAACGAAATCGTCTTTGACGTGACAAACCGAACACTCCATGATTTTGCCCTCGTAACCTTGCAGCTGTATCGCGGTTAGGTTGTCGTTGGCGTTAGGTTCCGGATTGGGCCAGGTAGCGTGCGAACCGCCGTGGCAGGTCGAACAGTTCAGGTCGCCTCCGCTGCCGGAGCCGTGCACGTCGCCGCTTTTCCGGTACAAAGCCTGGGATAACTTGACTTTGCGATAGAAGGTATCGCCTACCTTGGCGGCTAAGCCCAGGTCGACTTCGGTTTGGGTTGCCGTGGCTTTTTCCGGTCTTTCCTCTTCGTGCGGCATCACGGCGAAACGGGCGTTCATCGGTATTCTGGAAGCCTTTGCCGGGTCGGCGGCATTCCAGGCGGTTTTCATCACGCCGGGGCTGAAATCGCCGGATTTGGCGTCGCCCATATGGCAGGAGCCGCAATCGGGTTCGTCTATCCAATATCGTCTGAAATCCAGTTGGGTCAGGGTATCGGGATCGTCATCGCCTAATTTCAGGCTGCCGGCCGTTAACGCGTAATTGTATTGCTCGTTGGGATAGCTGTTGCCGACCGCCAGCATGTCGCCGTGGCAATTGTCGCATTTAAGACCGGCGGCATGGTGAATGTCGCGGTAACCGTGTTCGGTTTTGCCGGTATGGCAGTTGCTGCAGTTTTCATCCATAGCCACTTGTTCGCCGAATGGGTACAGCAATCGACCTTGCGGATGCATGGGAAACCGATCCGGCGCCCAGTTGTTTTTCAGCGTATCCCATAGGTTGCGGGTTTCCTTGCTCGGATCGACCAAGCTGCCGTCCGCGTTGACCGTTCCAGCCGCTTTTTGCCGGATATTGGCCTCGTCGAAGTGCATGGAGTCCCAACCACGGCCGCCGAACATTAACGGGTGACCGCGTTCGTCGCGGATCAACCGGCCCTTGTTCTCGCCGTCTTTATAAACCTGTAATTTGCCGTGAAAGGCGTGCATGGTGCCGGAGAAGTTGGACAGGCCGTTTTGATAAGCTTGCGCGCCGGCGCCGATGTCGGCTTTCAACTGACTGGTGTGGTGGCCGGCGCAGGCCGCACCTAATGAGCCTTTGCCTTTTTCTTCGGCTTGGTCGGCAAAGGTGGTGGCATACGTGGTTCTGGCTGCGGCCGGATCCAGCGCCGGGTAAGCATTGCCGTACAGGTTTAACTCACCGTATGCCTGATTGTAGTAATACTTGGTCATGTAATCGTGCATCAGTGCGGCGTTGAATAGTGCCGCTTTTTCCTGGGCCTTCCAGTCGTCCTTGTCGCCGTAGTCCTCCGCAGCCTTGAATTTCAAGCGCAGTTGCAGTTTGCAATCGGTTTGGCCTTTGGTGCAAGCTGCGTTAGCGGTTAAATTCCAGTAACGCGATTCAACTACCCGGTCGGTACGCAAGCCGTTGGCATCGTAGTTTTTGCCAACGTTGGGTGGGCGGTTGTCGATTTTATCGGTCAAGGCGACGTGCTGGTCGTCGAAACGGTTGTGGATGGCCGGGCCGTAACCGTACTTGGTAAAGTCGGCGAACAAATCGCCGCTCAGGCTGGGAATCGTAGCCGGGGTTTGCCCTTCCAAGAAGCTGCCATTGCCGGTAGCCGGGCCCGGAGAGCCGTCGGCATTGCGCAATTCGCTTTCATGCACCGGAGTGCGCCATACCTGATCGTCGGCTGCCATTTGGCCCTTGCTATGGCATTCCCGACAACGGGTTTCCGAAGCCGTGGTGTATACCGCGTCGGCAGCCGCAACGCGTTGACCGCCGACTTTGGCTTCGACCCGCATCAAAGGATAAGGATTGACCCGGCCTTGGTCGTCGATGTCGCTGGCCGGAATGTTTTGCGCTACGAATGCGCTTTGATCGCTGCTGTAATCGAACGTTTGCGGGTCGTTGCGTTTGTAGGGATCGGCGATACCCGGCATGGCGCGTTTGCCCGTGCCGCCGTCGACGTGGCCGGCTATGCCTTGGTCCGGTTTGGTCATGGCTTGTACGCCGTTGAAAGTCACTCGGTTGTGACCGTCTATGCCGGCTTGCCCGTATTGCACGGGATTCGCCGCGCCGGTCTGTTTATCCCAGGGTTGATACGAGCGGTCCCAGAACTCGCTTTTGGCCAGCACCGCGTCTTGATAATCGTGGCCGGCTATCAATTTGGTTTCCTTACCGGCCGTTTTTAACGAGCCGTCGCTGTTGTAAGTCGGCAAACACGACCAAACGCACAAGGTAGTGTCGGGATCAAAATTGGCACCGGCGGTTTGGTCGGCGAACAAGTTCTGGCTGGTGGAATTGATGGAGTTGGCTCCCAAGGGATCCAATGGGTTGGAGGCGGCGGAGTAGAACACGCCGACTTGGTCGGAAGAAACAATGATGGGTTTGCGCGGCACTTTTTTCAACACTTGCGCGTTCAAGGCGTTGTAAGGATTCAAGCTGTTGAAGGGTAGGGTAACTTGACTGCCGCCTTGCATGCCGGTGTCCTCGAAAGGCATGACCACGTAGGCATCGGTATCGTTGCTGCCGTCGGCGCCGGGCATCCCGGAAGCCGGCTGCGGCGCCGGCTGTTCGGCGACTTTAGGATAGGGATTGCTGCCGGTGGGCGGGATCACCGAAACCACCAGTGCGTCCTTGACGGACTGTTCGTCCAGCCAGCCGCTCAGGGTGACTTTATAGCGTCCGGGAATCGTGTAAGTGTGGCTGGCACTGGTGCCGGAGCCGTCCTGGCTGCCGTCGCCGAACGACCAAGCATATGTCGCTGCGGCGGCTGCGGCTGCGGTTTTTTTAGACTTCTTGCCGACGCTGATAGAGCCGGCGGTAAAATCCACGGTTTGACCGGCGACGATTTCGAGGTCTTGGCTGGGCGAGGCGATGCCCATCTCGGGAACCGCGCAACTTGCCGGGGCGCCGGTTACTTTGACCAAGGCCCGGGTGACGGTATTGTCGCCGGGATTGGTAACTTCCATGCGCAGCAGGCAAGGCGTGGTTGAACTACCTGAAAGTTTGATGTTGAAAGCCCGTTTGCTATCGGTGCTTCCGCTATACACAATAGTGTTGCTGCCGGCATCGAAGACGGTGATCTTGGCGCCTTGCGGAATGCTGCGAGCGGTTTTGCCTACCAGTGCGATTTCGCCGTTAATGCGTTTGGTCGTGGCCTTTAACGGTTTGGACGCGGCATCCGCTTCGTATAGCGGATTGGTTAGCAAGCCCAACAGAAGCGCGGTGCAGGCCATGGATTTGCCTGTGCCGCCCTGAAATCGGGTTATCGGTCTGTATCTCATTGCAAAGTATCTCCCTGATGGTTGAATACGAATTGGCCGAGAGCCAATTCCGTTAACGGCCTGCGCGGGCAAATCCGGAAAAATCCGGCATGCTTAACGCCAAGGCCGGCAACCGCGCCCGCGGCTCTCGGGGTGGCAAGTGCCGCGGTATCGATCGCTGTTGGGCATCAGCTAGCGAATAAACTGATGTTTACCAAGCATGCAAAGGCAATTGTTATGCCTGTATCAATTAATAATTACCGGTTTGTACGAACTATTGGAGATTTTTTCATAAGTAAAGCGACTGGGTATAAGTGATAGATAACGGCTTGGGTAAGCTTGATTAGTGTGTCGTGAGAGTGAGGAAAATGTGAAATTTCGATTGAGTTTTAACCGCTTAGATTTTGACATGGTCGCTTTCGCCTTGATGCTTGCGGCAAATTTTTGGAGTGGGTGTGCCGGCCTGGGAACGGTGTGAGCGATAATCCGCATTTTGGGTGACCATTTGCCGGATGCTAAATAGCCGAATGATTCAGGGGGGTTGCTAGCGAAAGAATTGTGTGGAATGCCTGATTTTTCGTCATAAACCGGGGTAAATCCCGTAATTTGCCCATGGTTAAAAATCCGCGGGTAAACCGGTCGCATGGTTGGTGCCGCCGGCGTCAATGCTGAGCGTTTCGGCGTGGTTTGCCGGGATTAATAAATACCGGTGCGGAAAGTTACAGGCATTCAATTGGACGCCGGGAGTAAATTCGAGGAAAATAATGCACTTGCAGTGCGGCAGGCGGTCAATGGAGCCGGTGCCGCAAAACCTTCTGCGCGTAAGCCGTGTCGGATCCGGGTTGCGCTCAACGTCCGATAAGCCGATTGTTAACGGTCTTTCATTGCTGTAACCCTCACGCATTACCGCCAGGCAGTTTTCTATGATTCACAACGCACCGAATATCTTCGGCTACCGTAAATTTTGGGCCCATCGCTTTGGGCCGGCGCCGCAATTGCCGATGAGCGTCGAGGAAATGCAGGCTTTGGGCTGGGATGCGTGCGACGTAATTTTGGTCACCGGCGACGCCTACGTGGATCACCCCAGCTTCGGCATGGCCGTGATCGGCCGGGTGCTGGAAGCGCAAGGCTTCAGGGTGGGGATCATTTCCCAGCCGGACTGGCACAGCGCCGAAGATTTTCGAAAATTAGGCCAGCCCAAATTGTTTTTCGGGGTAACCGGCGGCAATATGGATTCCATGGTCAATCGTTATACCTCGGATAAGAAAATCCGTTCCAACGACGCCTATACGGCCGACGGTGCCGCCGGCAAGCGTCCGGATCGAGCGGTGAACGTGTACTCGCACCGCTGCCGCGAGGCGTATAAAAACGTACCTATCGTCATCGGCGGCATAGAAGCCAGTTTGCGGCGCATCGCCCATTACGATTATTGGTCGGACAAGGTACGCAAGTCGATTTTGTTGGATTCCAAGGCTGACTTGCTAGTGTACGGTAACGCCGAACGGCAAGTCGTAGAGATTGCCCACAGGCTGGCCAAAGGCGAAAGCATTCACGATTTGAAAGGCATACGCGGCACCGTGCACTTCGTCAAGCAAGTACCGCAGGGCTGGTTGGAGAAAGATTCCACCCAGCTGGATGCGCCGGGCGCGGTGATTTCGCACGTCAATCCGTATCAGGAGCAGCCGGCCTGCGAAACCTCGGCAAAGGCCGATGCCGGCGAGCAAGTCATTCAATTCAAACCGATCGCCAACCGTCAGCGCGGGCAAACCGTGATTCGTTTGCCGGATTACGACGCGGTTAAGGACGATCCGATTTTGTACGCGCACGCTTCCAGGGTGATGCACGGCGAAACCAATCCCGGTAACGCGCGGGCTTTGATTCAGCGTCACGATAACCGCGAAGTGTGGGTCAATCCGCCGCCTTTGCCCTTGACCACCCAAGAGATGGATGGCGTGTTCGAATTGCCGTATTCGCGCTTGCCGCATCGTCAGTACGGCAAGGCCAACATCCCGGCGTTCGAGATGATTCAGCACTCGGTATTGATCATGCGCGGTTGTTTCGGCGGTTGCAGTTTTTGTTCGATTACCGAACACGAAGGCCGCATCATTCAAAATCGTTCGGAAGACTCCATCATTCGGGAAATCGAAGCCATACGCGACGTATCGCCGAACTTTACCGGCCACATTTCCGATTTGGGCGGCCCTACCGCGAATATGTGGCGTTTGGCCTGTAAAGACCCGGCCATCGAGGCGTCGTGCCGCAAGCCGTCTTGCGTGTATCCCGGCATTTGCCAAAATCTGAATACCGATCAAACGCCGCTGATCAAGCTGTACCGGCGGGCCAGGGCCTTACCCGGCATCAAGAAAATTTTCATCGCCTCCGGCTTGCGTTATGACATCGCCGTGGAAACGCCGGCCTACGTCAAAGAACTGGTCAGCCACCACGTCGGCGGCTATTTAAAAATCGCCCCGGAACATACCGAACAAGGGCCGTTGTCGAAAATGATGAAGCCGGGCATGGGCAGTTACGACCGCTTTAAAGCGATGTTCGATAAATACTCCAAGGAAGCCGGCAAGGAGCAGTACCTGATCCCGTACTTTATTGCCGCCCACCCGGGCACGACGGATACCGATATGTTGAATCTGGCGCTGTGGCTGAAGCGTAACGGTTTTCGCGCCGATCAGGTGCAAGCGTTTTTGCCGTCGCCGATGTCGATTGCCACCGCCATGTATCACTCCGGTAAGGACACTTTGCATAAAGTCGGCCGCAACGCCCCGGATATTTCGATACCGCGCAGCATGAAACAACGCCGTTTGCACAAAGCATTTTTGCGCTACCACGATCCGGCCAATTGGCCGTTGCTGCGCGAGGCGCTGAAGCAAATGGGCCGGGCGGATTTGATCGGCAACGGCAAGCAGCATTTGATTCCCGGCTATCAACCGAAAGGCTTACCAAATCCGTTAGATAAACAGCAAGCCAAACGGCAGACCTTCAAAACCAAGCATACCCAGGAAGCGAGCGGCAAAGCGCGACGCCGGCGCGCTTAGCGCTCACATTCACCTCTAAAGACAGTATAAACAGTGTCTTTCGAAGTGTCCGGGATGATTAAACCATTTCAGAGCCGGTTGTAGATTTCAATACGGTTTTGACCGCGCAAAATCGCGCGCATTCGTTTTGGCATTCGCTCGGCTATTCGTGCCGCAGCGCTTCGATAGGGTCCAGCCGGGCGGCTTTGCGGGCCGGGACGTAGCCGAAGGCGATGCCGACCGAGGCGGAAAAGGCGAATGCGCCCACTATGATGGGTAGATTCAGTACCAAAGGCACTTGCAGCACGCCGGCCAGCAGCGACGACGCGGCCAAGGCCAACAAAATGCCGATCAGGCCGCCGGTGGACGACAGCACCACGGCTTCCACCAGAAATTGCAGCAGGATTTCCCGCTCCAGGGCGCCTATGGCCAGGCGGATGCCGATTTCGCGGGTGCGTTCGGTCACCGACACCAGCATGATGTTCATGATGCCGATGCCGCCCACCAGCAGGCTGACCGCTGCTACTGCGCCTAACAGACTGGTCATCATTTTGGTGGTGCCGGACACCATCGCGGCGATTTCCTTCATATCGGTGACGTTGAAATTGTCGTCTTCGTCGGCGGCCAAATGCCGGCGGTTGCGCAGCAGTTGTTGCAGTTGCCGCTTGACGTCGTCGGTGGATACGCCGTCTCTGGCCGAGACTTGAATCAGCCGGACTTCGGTATTGCCGGCGATGCGGCGCTGAAACGTGCGCAACGGCACGACCACGAGGTCGTCCTTGTCGGTACCCATGCTGGATTGGCCCTTGGCGGTCAGCACGCCTATCACTTCGCAAGCCAGCTTTTGCAGGCGGATGCGGGCGCCGATAGGTTCTTGCCCGCCGAACAACTGGCTGCGCACCGTTTCGCCGATGACGCACACCGCTGCGCCGGAGCGGGCTTCGCTGGCCGAAAACAAACGGCCGGCGGATACGTCCCGATTGGTCGCCATGAAATACTGGTCGGTAGCGCCGGTGACCGTGGTACCCCAGTTCTGGTTGGCGTAAATCGCGGTGCTGGAGGCGGAGGACTGAGGCGCTACCGCCTGCAGTTCCGGCATCTCGCGGGTGATGGCTTCGGCGTCGGCCAGGCGAAACGCCGGGGCCGACGAACTTTGTCCCGGCCCCATGCGTTTGCCGACGCTGATCATCAGCAAATTGCTGCCCAGGCTGGAGATTTGTTGGGTTACTTGCAGGGTGGCGCCGCTGCCCAGGGTGACCAGCACGATCACCGCGGCTACGCCGATGATGATGCCCAGCATGGTCAGGACCGAGCGCAGCAAATTGCGCTGCAAGGCCAAAAACGCCAGTTTGAAAGCCACGCTCAGCATGTTCCGTTCTCCGCGCCGTCTTGGGCGATCAAACCGTCGCGAAAAAGCACCACCCGCTTGGCGTAAGCCGCCATGTCGGCCTCGTGGGTAACCATGACCACGGTAATGCCTAAGTCGCGGTTAAAGGCGCTCAACAATTGCATGATTTCCCGGCTGCGTTGACTGTCCAGATTGCCGGTCGGCTCGTCCGCCAGCAGCAGCAACGGTCGGGTGACGATGGCCCTGGCGATGGCTACCCGCTGCTGTTGACCGCCCGACAGCTGGTTGGGCATGTGACGTTCCCAGCCGCGCAAACCGACCGTGTCTAAAGCCTGCAACGCGGCGGCGTGTCGTTCCTTGGCCGGCATGCCGCGGTAAATCAGCGGCATTTCCACGTTTTCCAGGGCCGAGGTACGGTTCAGCAGATTAAAGCCTTGAAAAATAAACCCCAGATAATGCCGGCGCAGCAGGGTACGCTGGTCGCGCGACAGGCCGCCGACGTCGACGCCGCGAAACCAATAACGGCCGGCGCTGGGTTGGTCCATGCAGCCCAAGATGTTCATGCACGTGCTTTTGCCCGAGCCGCTTGGTCCCATAACGGCCAAAAATTCGCCGGGAAATATGCGCAAACTGACGCCGCGCAAGGCGTGCATGACGGCGTCGCCGCTGCCGTAGCGTTTGTGTACGGCTTGCAATTCCAGCAACGGGCCGCTCATACTCACGGTTTGCTTGCCAGTCCGGTGACGATGGCGGCGCCTTCCGGCAAATTGCCGGAAACGACTTCGGTATAGCGGCCGTCGCTGGCGCCCTTGTCGATTTCGACGGCGGTCAAGTTACCGTTTTGTAATGTCCATAGCGTTTGCCGGTTGTCGCTGGCCGCCGAAACGGCCCGACCGGTTTCCGAGCGCGGCGGGTGCGGCAGCAGGGCGCCCAAGATGCCGCCGTTTGCTTCGTCTTCGGTCGCCGGTTTAGGCGGGGTAAAACGCAAGGCGCCGTTGGGAATCAATAGTGCGTCGTTGTGGCGTTCCACGGTGATGATGGCGGTCGCGGTCATGCCGGGGCGTAGCGACAATTCGGCGTTGTCCACCCGTAGCACGGTTTTGTAAGTGACCACGCCGTCCACGGTTTCGGCACCGTAACGCACTTGCACGATTTCGGCCGGAAAAGTGCGATCCGGGTAGGCGTCCACGCTGAATTCGGCGTGCTGGCCGGGCTTGACCAAGCCGACGTCAGCTTCGTCCACGTCGACCTGTAATTCCATTTGCGTCAAATCCTCGGCTAGGGTGAACAATACCGGCGCTTGAAATTGCGAGGCAACCGTTTGGCCCGGCTCCACCGAGCGGGTCAGCACCACGCCGTTGATCGGCGATTTGACTACGGCTTTGGTCAAGTCGGTCAAATTGACGTTCAAGGTGCCTTGCGCCTGTTCCACGCTGGCGGTCGCGGAAGCTTGGTCGGCCCGGGCGCGGGCCAGGGTGGCCTCGGCGGCGTCCAGGTCGTACTGCGACGGCACTTTGCCGCCGCTGAGTTCCCTTACGTTCAACAGTTTGGCCAGTTGCACTTCGGCTTCCTTGACCGTGGCCTGCACTTGCTGCACTTTGGCCTTGGCCGCCGCCAAGGCGGCCTGCGCCTGCAGCGATTGTGCCTCCAGCCGGGTAGTGTCCAGCCTGGCCAACACCTGGCCGACTTCGACTTGGTCGTTGTAATCCACCTCCACGCTTTTGATGGTACCCGATACCTCGATGCCGACTTGCACTTCCTTGAGCGGCGCCAGGGTGCCGGTAGCACTGACCGTTACCGACAACGTGCCGCGGCGCGCACTTTCGGTTTGGTAAGCGACGGTTTCGGATTCGCCGTTTAATGCCAGCCAAATTGCAAGTCCCAAGGCCAAGGCCAAAAGCCAAGCCAGGCCTTTGCGCAGCGGCTGCGATGGCGTGGGACGCATGCCTAGAACGTCGGCGATATCGTCCGAGTCGGGTGAGTTATGATCGTTCATGATCCTCCTGTTCTCCTGTTGGCGGTGTGATGCGGGTTTGCCAGCCGCCACCCAGGGCTTTGTAGACTTGCACTAAATAGCTGGCGAGGTCGGCCCGGCTTTGCGCTAATTGCAATTGATTGTTGAGCAGGGCGCGCTGGGTTTCCAACACCGCTTGAAAATCGCTGGTGCCGGCTTGGTATTGCAATTTGGCGATGGCCAGGGCGTTATCGCCGGCTTCCACCGCGACCTTCAGTGCGTCTTGGCGTTGGCTTTCCTCCCGGTAAGCAATCAGGCCGTTTTCCACCTCGCTCAACGCGGTCAATAATGTCTGTTCGTAAAACCCCAAGGCTTGTTGTTGCAGCGCGCTCTGAATCGCTACGTTAGCGCGAATCCGCCCGCCGTCCAGCAGCACCAACGCGGATTTGGCGGCCATTTGAAAGGCTTTGGCACTGGCGGTGTACAAATTGGCAAAGGCCAAAGAATCCAGCCCGATTGAACCGGACAGGGTGAAATCCGGGTAATTGGCCGCTTCGGCAACGCCGATTTGCGCAGTTTGCGCCGCCAGCTTGCGTTCGGCTTGCCGCACGTCCGGGCGTTGCCTAAGTAAATCCGCCGGTATGCCCAGAGCGATGTCGCGGTTGGCGACCGGAATCGGCGCCGGCCGTGCCAACAACTGGTACAAGGCGTCCGGGGCTTGGCCGGTCAATTTCGCCAGGTTGTGTTTGGCTTGCTGCAGCGAACTGCGCAGGCTGGGCAAACTGGCGCGGGTATTTTCCAACGTGACTTTGGCTTGTTCGACGTCCAGTTGGGTACTCAAGCCTGCCATCTGCCGCCATTGAGTAATCTCGTAAGTGTCGGTTTGTGTGGCCAAGTTGGTTTCGGTGATGGTCAGCCGCTCCTGGTAGCCGCGCAATTCGATGTAGGTTTGCGCGACTTCCGCATACAAGCTGACCAGTACCGCGTACAGATCTTCCTGGGCGGCTTGTTCCGTGGCTTCGGCGGCTTCCAGACTGCGGCGCAATTTACCGAATAGGTCCAGCTCCCAACTGGCGCTCAAGGTATGGCTGTAATGTTCGAAAGTGCGACCGATACCGGTGGAGCCGGCGCTGATTCCGGCGGCTTTGGCACTGCCGGTTTGATTGACCGAGGTGGTCAGCGACGAGGTCGGCAGTAAATTGGCGAACGCCAGCTCTCGGCGGGCTTTGGCTTCCTCGACGCGGGCGGCCGCTTGTTTCAGGTCGCGGTTGCCGGTTTGTGCCATCACGATCAAACGGCTTAACACCGGGTCGTCAAAGGTTTGCCACCAGCGTGGGTCATCGGCCGCTGCAGCGGCCGGCGCGGAATGGCCGGCTTGGCGCCAAGCGTTAGGCAGTTCGGGGGACGGCGCTTGGTAATCCGGCCCCAGCATGCAGCCCGGTAGCAGCATGCTGAGGCTGATGGCGACGATGCGGGCGGTGTTGGGTTCCATGTGCTGCGGTTTTGTCCTGTTCATGCCGTGTGAGCGCGAAAGCGATTGCGACAGGGTGGGGCGATGATCGGCTAAGGGTTAGGCAGCGCTACGACGCGCGCCAGTTTCGTTAGGTTCCGTTGCACGCGCTGTGACGCGGTCGGTTAACCGTCCGGCGGCCGCTTGGAGGTTTATTTCCATTGTAATCGCCCCGTTTTTCCCAGCCAAGGGCCGGCATTTTGCCGCAACCACAGCTCGGCGAAATTATCCTGTTTGGCGATATCGTCGAAGAACGCCAGGGTAACGCAGTAGATGGCCGCAATCGCGGCTGAGGCGCCGCCCGGTTCACCGTCCTCATCATCCGGTCCGCCGGTCCCGCGTCCCGCGCCGGGAGGACCGCCGTGACCGCCGCCGGGGCCTCCAGGGCCGCCGAAGCCCGCGCTGCCGGTGTAGCCCGGCGGGCCGCCGGCGGGCGGTCCGTTGCGACCACGGCCGCGGTCGTGACCGTGTTCGGCGCCCGGCAGAGCGAAACCGGTGCCGGCCAGCAATCGGTGTTCGGCATTTTTGAGCTGTAGCAACCATTTGCCGCCGGCCGGGGCGTATTGCCAGATAGCGGTGCGGATTTGCGGCGAACTGATCGCGTAAGGATCGTGGTCGATGTCCGACGTAACGGCTAAAAACGGGCGCTGAATGTCTTGGTAACGCTGGGCGGCCGTACCTAGAGCCGGGTCGGCGCTAGGACTGAGCAACACGGCGGCCAAAGCCGTCGGCGGCGCTGAAGCCGGCGCCGGACCGTTACGTTCGCCGATCAAGGCGGCGACGGTTTGCGCGCCCAGGTCGTAACCGGCCAACAGCAAGCGTTGCGGGTCGGCTTTGGCGTATAAACCTTGGCGATTGCGACTGCGTTCCAGGCATTGCTCGAGCGCCCATAACGTCAAATCCAGGCGCTTTTGCAAGGCATCGACAGCGAATAATTGATGGCCGATATAGCGCAGTTCGCTGGCGCGGGCGTCTGCCGCCCGGCGTTTGCCGCGTTGTTCGTCGTCTTCTTCGTCGCTTTCGTCGGTCCGGCCGCCGAAGTCGGGCCAAAAGCCGCCGGATTCCGTGGCGGCGGGCGGCGGGCCGATTTGAATCAGGGCGTCGGCGATCTCTTTAGGCTGCAGGCTAACCACCACGTAACCGGCTTTAGCCCAATATTCGCGCCACAATTTGCCGGCATCCGCTTGTTCCCCCAAACCCGGCAAATACACGATCAAGGGGTATTGGCCGGGCATGGCGGGTACGAGTACCGAAACGTCCACGATGTCGGCAGCGCGGCGCCAATGGTCTTGTGCGGCAATCACCTCGTGCCGGCCGGTCGCGAAATAGCCGCCGTCGGCGATCATGGCTTGGGTTTTTGCCTGTTGTTCGTCTGCCGACAATAACGCTGGGCGCTGGCTGCAGGCTGCGGTCGACAGGATCAAGGCAGCCGCTGCCAAACGGCGGCCGAACGAGAGCGGTAAAACGGACATAGGCGGTGACACTGCAGTGAACGACGACGCCATTATGCCTGTTTTACCGGCAAACCCGGTTACAGTGTAGGTAAAAACGGGTAAATCCCCGGCTACCGGCTAGTACCAGCGGGCTACGGCCCTTGCCGGGTTTATGCGGAAGCCGAAAAGCCGTTGTTTTCCGAGCTATCGCCGTAACCGCTATAAGCGTGAAACAAATCCATCATGGTTTTTAGCAATTGCCGGTCGGTGTCGGATTGGCTGCCGTCTGTCCGGCTGTTGCCGGTGTCGTCGACGGATTGCGAGCTATCGTTGGCTTGTTGGTAAGCCATGGCTTCGTCGTGGCTGATTTTACCGTCGCCATTGCTGTCGGCTGCGTCGAAATTTTCCGCCAATTGGCCGAACATTTCGGTCATTTTGCTATCGCCCGTGTCGCTGCTTTGCGATAGCTCGGTCAATTGCTCTTTACTAAAACCTGGGTCCTGTTGCTCCTGACCCGCTTCGGGGGGCGGAGGCGGCATGTCGCCTTGGCCTTGCATGCGCATGCGCGGAAAAGGCCCGTCCAGTTCCGAGGCGATTTTCTCGAAAGTAGCGGCCATTTCCTGCTGCGTGACTTTGCCGTCGCCGTCGCCGTCCAGCGCGGAAAACATTTCGTCGGCCGAATTGCTTGCATGAGTGCTGTTGGAATTGCCGATATTGCCTAAAGCCGCTTCCAAGTCCGATTTTTCGATATAGCCTTGGCCTTTGCTGTCCAGTTTGGAAAATAAATCTTCGGCCATTTTGCCAGGATCCGGCCGTTGCATGGGCCGCATGCCGGACATGGCGGCCGCGGAATGGGTACTGCTGAGGCTGTTGATGTTCATGGACGTTACCCCTGTATCGATTGTTGATTTTTGCGCCGCTAACCCGGCGCCCCGGTTGCAGCCTGTGCTCGGGCTACAAGAGGATGCGAGCAAGTTATCGGCCTAAACTCCTTGTAAAATAGTGGGTTAAGGGTAAAGTTGGGTAAAGAAAAGTTAAGAAAAAACGGCGAGACCGGCCTTGTTAACCGTTTCGATGGGGTGAAACGCCGGCCGGTTATTGTCTTGTGAAAAATATTGCCGCCTAAGCGGCAAGCATTTGCCCGTTTCCCGGGAGGGCGGCGCGAATCGTTGCTGCGTTTATATCGTCGAGTCGCTATGGCTTTGTTAGCAACTATACTTGCACCTTATCTGCTCGATGCCGTTTTGAGTTTTGGATAATCCCCACCATCAGGACGAAAGGATAAAATAATGAAAACGAATAGCCCGCCGGTTACGCAACGGGAAATCACCTACGGCCCCTCCACTATCATTACCTCGGCGACCGATCCTGCCAGTCGCATCGTTTATGTTAACGACGATTTTTTAAAAGTCAGCGGTTATACGCAAGCAGAGGTACTCTCGCAGCCGCATAACATCGTCCGTCACCCGGATATGCCGAAAGAGGCGTTTGCCGACTTGTGGCGAACGATCAAAGCCGGAAAGCCATGGATGGGCATAGTGAAAAATCGTTGCAAAAACGGCGATCATTATTGGGTGGATGCCTTCGTTACTCCGCGCTTTGACCGAGGCAGCATCATCGGCTTCGAATCGGTGCGGGTGCAACCCGACCGAGCCGCGGTCGAACGTGCCGAGAGCGTTTACGCGAAATTGAATTCCGGTAACAGCCCCACCTCACGGTTCGACAGATTCAGCTTACCGGCAAGATTAAATCTTGGTTTGGTTTTCAGTCTGGCATCGATAATCGGCGTAGCGGGGGCACTGGGTTGGGTGGAGCCGGCAAGAGCAATTGGACTGTTTGTCGGCATTTCGGTGGTCGTTTGGTTTTGGATGCGGCTGATGCTGAGGCCGCTTGCCCGAGCGGCTTCGGAAGCCAGGCGGGTGGTCGACAATCCGATCATGCAACAGGTTTATACCGACGATGGTACCGAGGTGGGGCAGTTATTATTCGCGCTTAAAATGATGAAAGCCAAATCGCGAACGATTATTCGCCGGTTAATACAAGCAACCGAGCCCTTGGCGGGGAAGGCAAATTCCACTTACCAAGCGATTGCCGCGGTCAGTTCGGCGATGAATCAACAGCAGGCGGAAATCGACCAAGTAGGGGCGGCGATACATCAAATGAGCGCATCGGTCGGCGAAGTGGCGAGAAATGCTTCGAGTGCGGCAATTTCCGCTAACGAGGTGAGCCGGCAATCGTTGCAGACGCTGGCAACCGTCAACGAGACGCTGGATATGATGGCCAACGTAACGGCAGCGGTACAACAAGCCGAAGCAGTGATACAGGTGTTGTCGGAACACAGCAGACGGATAGGCGGGGTATTGGACGTGATCAAAGGTATCGCCGAACAAACCAATCTGTTGGCGTTGAACGCGGCAATCGAAGCCGCGCGGGCCGGCGAGCAAGGCCGTGGGTTTGCGGTGGTCGCCGACGAGGTGCGAACTTTGGCGGCGAGGACTCAACAATCGACGGAAGAGATTCAAAGCATGATAGGCGGGCTGCAATCGGGAGTCGGCAATGCGGTCAAAGAAATGGCCTCGGTACGCGAGATGGCGGCGCAAGGTGCCGAGCACGGTAAAAATTCCAGCCAATTACTGCAGGACACCGCCAAGTCGGTGGAAGCTATCAATCAGTTAATCGTGCAAATCGCCGCAGCGACCGATCAGCAACAAACGGTGGCCGAGGATATTTCCCGAGCCGTCGAAGCGATAGGCAATCTGGCTCGTTCCACCACCGAACATGCCGGTTTGGCGAGCGAAAATAGCGGTAGCGTTTCCGCACTCAGCAAAGAACTGGATATGATGGTGGAGCAATTCGAAGAGCCTTCGAACTGACTTTCTTCCACTGAAAAGACGAGTGTTTTCTCAGGTTTGGCCCGGTACAACTTTGCGATAAGATCGAGGAACTGAGCGGCAAACGCAATCCACGATTAACCCGGCCCCGTTTATTAGCAGTATTCCGTTCGGACTTAACGGTCTGTAAGGGGGCCGGGTTAATGACTGCAAGCGTTATTGCCCGGATGATTGCGCCGATACTAGGCCGCAGAGACCTTGGCCGGCAATGGGACAATATCCGGGTGCGTGGCTTGCCGCTGCACTGATGTCGCCAAACGGTTCAGCGCGCTGCACAAGGCCCGCAGAGAAGCGGTGACGATATTGGCGTCTATGCCTACACCATAACGAATGTTACCGCTGCTAACCGACGCCAGTTCCACAAAGGCGCAGGCTGCGGCATTGCCGGCGACGCTGCTGGGGGCGAGCGAACGTTGTTCGAAACTGCGCACCGTCGCCGCAAAGCCGATACCGCTCAAAGCATGCAGCGCGGCGTCCAGAGGACCGTTGCCGACCGCGTCGATTTCGCGTGGATTGCCGTCGAGGTTGACACTCAAGCGTATGCCCTGGCCTTGAGCGGTCTCGTACAACTCGTGGTGCCGATAACGTAGCGGCTTATCGGTGTTTAGGTAGCATTGGGAAAATAATTGCCACAAGCTCTCGGGGGCTATCTCGCCGCCGTGCCGGTCGGCAGTGTCTTGCACGGCGCGGGAGAATTCCATTTGCATGCGGCGCGGTAACACCATGCCGTAACGCGCTTCCAATAGATGAGCCACGCCGCCTTTACCGGATTGGCTGTTGATGCGGATCAGCGCGTCATAGCTGCGGCCGACGTCGGCGGGATCGAACGGCAGATAAGGAACGTTCCAGACCGTGCCGGGCTGTTGTGCGGCCAGGCCCTTCTTTATCGCGTCCTGATGCGAGCCGGAAAAAGCGGTGAACACCAAATCGCCGGCGTAAGGCTGGCGCGGCGGTACGTTCAAACCGGTGCAGGCTTGGTAATCGCACACCACGGCGTCGATGTCGGAAAAATCCAGGCCCGGCGCCACGCCCTGCGTGTACAAATTCATCGCCAAGGTCACCAAATCGACGTTGCCGGTGCGCTCGCCGTTGCCGAACAAACAGCCTTCGACTCGTTCGGCGCCGGCCATCAAGGCCAATTCGGCCGCGGCCACCGCGGTGCCGCGGTCGTTGTGCGGATGTATGCTCAAGATGACGCTATCGCGGCGGGCGATGCGCCGGTGCATCCATTCAATTTGGTCGGCGAACAGATTGGGCGTGGCGGTTTCCACCGAGGCCGGCAGATTCAAGATGATTTTATTGTCCGGCGTGGCGTCCCAGGCGGCACTGACCGCGTCGCAGACCTCCAGCGCGAATTCGGCTTCGGTGGCGGTAAAAGCCTCCAGACTGTATTGCAAACGCCATTCGGTTTGCGCTTGGGCGGCGGTCAGTTCGCGTACCAAACGCACCGCGTCGACCGCCATGTCTAATACTTGCCGGCGGCTCATGCTTAGCACCAGGTCGCGAAATTGTGCCGAAGTCGGGTTGACGATATGCACAATGGCGCGGCCGGCCCCCTGCAAAGCGGCGACGGTGCGGCGCAACAAGGGTTCGCGGGCGTGGCTGAGCACTTCTATGCTGACGTCGTGCGGAATCAGCTGTTGTTCGATCAGGCTGCGCACGAAGTCGAAATCGGTGTGCGACGCGGACGGAAACGCTACCTCGATTTCTTTGAAACCGATTGCACACAATCTGCGGAACAAACGCAATTTGCGGGCGGCGTCCATCGGTTCGAACAGTGCTTGGTTGCCGTCGCGCAAGTCGGTGCTCATCCAGATAGGTGCTTGGCGGATGCTGCGATTGGGCCATTGCCGGTCGGGCAAGGCCGGCGGCGTAAATGATCGGTATTTGACGGATGGATCGACTAACATGGCGGCTGCTCCTGAAGGATAAAATCGTGTGGATAGCTTAAGCCAAGGTTCGCGCTAGTCGATTGCGTTTTATCCTGCAGTTAGCCTAAAACTAGCTATAATCATCTGTAGATTTTTAGTTTTAGGCAATTTTATTGCTTAAATAAAACAGCCATCCTGGTATGCAATTAGATAAATACGACAAGCACATCCTGGAAATCTTGCAAAGCGACGGTCGCATCAGCAATCAAGACTTGGCCGACCGCATCGGATTATCGCCGTCGCCCTGTTTACGCAGGGTCAAAGCATTGGAAGAAGCCGGGCTGATTCGCAGTTACCGGGCGATTTTGGACGGCAAAGCGTTAGGTTTATCGTTGACCGCATTGATTCAAATCTCGATGGACAGGCACACCCCGGAACGCTTCGAAGCCTTCGAGGCTGCGGTCGCCGAAATTCCGCAGGTGCTGGAATGCCTGCTGATCACCGGCCAGGCCGCCGACTACCAGTTGAAGGTAGCGGTCAAGGATTTGGACGCTTATCAGGATTTGCTGCTGAAACGCATCACCGGCATTCCCGGCGTATCCGGCGTGCATTCCAGCTTCGTGTTGCGGCGGGTGGTCGATAAAACCGCACTGCCGGTTGCAACGGCATAAGGCGATTTCCTGAAAAACATTTACCCGACTGCCTGGACTTTTTGTTCCCTTAACGATCATGAAGGCCTGGCAATCGCCCCGGCAAATGAAAGGTAGTTTGGTAGGAGCGACGCATAGTCGCGATGAGGCCTTGCGAATCGCGGCTATGTGTCGTTACCACCATGACTTTCATAGTAATCTGCACAAAATCCGGAGCCATTCGGCTGCCTTCATTGTGGGCGATTGCCAACCGTTTACTCGGCAGGCTATCTCAAGGTTGCAATTTTGGGGAATCGGACTACTGAAAGTAAAACCACATACCAACTTGGTTTGTTGGCTGAAACTTTAGTCAGCCGCCTTATACGAGAATACTGAGTTCCCATGTAAGTCCTGGATTTTTTTATAGCCCAGGCTCAAAATGTTGTTCGAAAACCACTCACTCCCTAAAAGAGTACTGTTAGGTAAGACCTCAAGAATGATAATAGGGAGGCACCTTCTTATGGTTTTCAACCCGCCCGCCAATGCCTCTTTTTCATAACCTTCAACATCGAGTTGAATGATTGAAACCGTTCTGTCTGATTCCACCGTATCATCTATCGTGACGATACGGACAGCCTCCGTGCCTATTTCGTCGCTCGTGTTTCCGGAAACTATCCGGCTTGCTCCCCCCAAAGCGAGGCCGTTAGCATCCCTGGTTTTGATCAATCGAGTTTCTTGCTTTTCTCCAAGACCGGCATGGGTTAACACCGTGTTTTCGATGCCATTAAGATCAAGGGTAATTCTCGCGCACCGGTAGTTCTCGGGATTGGGCTCGAATGCCCATACTTTTGCATTTCCGGGAATGCCCTTCGCCAGTGCCGGTAAAAAGTCACCGAAATAAGTTCCTGCATGGACAACATCACCGCTTTGGCAGTTTTCCAACATATATTCGATGGTGTCGGGTTCATATACAGCCTTGGCAAGAACTTTCTGTGCCGCAGGGCGGTGGTGCGAGGAGAGTGGTACGCAGTAGCCGCCATATCGGTTGTAGGATATTTTGCACTTTAATGCTTGCAGCGCATTCAACGATTCATACTCTTTCGAAAGATCAATTCTTTTCGATCCAAACAGCGTCCAATATGCCTTACGGGCAATCGGAAGCAGTCGTTTGGGAATCATGCTGTTAATTAAGGTTTTCATAGGGTTGGTTCCTCGCTTCTTCGGCTAGTGGTTTACGGGCCAGCTAACGCCGGAAAAACCGGACGGTTACACCGCCGGTTGCTTGACTTTAAGCATTGGAATGCATTTGCCCGCCGCCCAATTTGATCTATGTAAAGAAATTAGGGGATTCAGCGAATGGGCTAGAAAAAAGTTCTTCCTGGCTGCTTGCGCAGGTCCGTTGTTCCGACTGTATTGGGGAATGGACGCTGCTTGAAAAAGCAAGTTCTAAGAGTCTATTTGTCATACCTAATCGGCTTTTCTTCCGATCCGCTTCAACTGCGCGATCTACGGCCGAAATCATCTTATGGTTACCTAGCGCTCTAACAACCGGGACTTTATGCGGATAATTCCGATCTACTACGGCTCTCCGGCGTTAGCGTCAAGCGGATACACCGCAAAAGTATGTTTAGCCTGCGGCGGCATGGCGTTTTTGCCGGCTTCAAAAATTTCGGACAAAGGCCGGTATTGGCCTTTGTCCGGTTGAGTAACCCGCAGTAGCTCCGGGCGCAGCCATTCGTCGATTTCGGCATAAAACACCAAAATACTGCCGGTGATGCCGTACATCGACAGCAGCAAGCCTAGAGTTAACTCAGCCAGAGATGGATCGCCAACCAGTTTCATTCGTCAATCTCCTTTGTCGATGGATGCTGTTACCGACAAAGACGCTATGAATTCGGGCTTACCCTTAGTGGCGAAAAAAATTTTATCCGTCGGCTCTCTGTGCGAGATTTCCACCGATCCCATCAATACAACAACACCAAATCGCCCGGCAGCCGCAAGGCTTTGGCTTGAGCGTGGCGGTTAGCGCCGCCAGCACTGCATCAGGATCGCCGTTGTTGAATACGCCTCCCGCCAGCTTTGGATTGACGGCGATGATGCGGCCCTTGCGGTAGCGGTTGATCTCCTCCAGCACCTGCGTCAACGGTTGGCGATGAAACACAGTCATGACAAGACATAGTCGGCAATGAAACGTCTTTTGCCGCAGCAAACTTTAAGCCACAGACCGCGAAAGCCTGAGCGATGCACGGATAGTCCGGTGCATTGGCGGTGTTGGCGACGAAAGTTAGCGGGAGGTGCCGGCCAAAGTGCGTTATATGCCACACTTTGTGACGCCGGCTACCGGGGCGAAACCGCGACCGGTATGCGTGAACATTCATTTAATCCGGTTGCGCATAAGTAGCAGCCGGACGTTTTGGTTTACATAACCGAGCTGACTGCCGCTCGTGCTGCTAAACCAAGGACCGATTCAGCCGCAACGCAAACCGTACCCATCGTTTCGGCATCAGCGCCGTCAGGCCGGCAGCGAACAAGGCTAGTGCCGGCGGCAAAGGCACCGGGGCGTAGCTGTAGCCGCTTTGGCTGGTCAACTGATAATTCGGATCCAGCACGCTGATAAAGGTTAGCGCGGTATGGCTGAAATCAGTCACTGCACGCCGCTTGTCCGGATCGAACAATCCGCCGTAGCCGTCGGCGGTTGCGCCGACCTGCAGCAAGCCGCTAATCGTCAGTTCGGTGTTGGTGGGAACCCAGAAGATTGAGCTACCATCGCAAGCGCCGGTGTCGCCGGACCAGGTGCCGCAACTATAGGCGGGCGAACTGTAATAGTTTTGTGTGAAGTCGATTTTGCCGTGGCTGCCGCTCAGTTCGACGAAGCCCGAAGCCGCGCCGATTCCGCTAATGCCGCCCTCCACCTTAAAATTCAGCAAAATTTGAATGAATCGAGCATTGCCGGAACCCGTAAGTTTGATGGTGTCGCTAAAGATCGACTTGGCGTTAGCGGTCGAATTGAGGATGCCGTTTTCGACGTTGGCTGCCGCGTAGGCTTTGAGCACGCCGGCGTCGGCGTAGGCAAAGGCGCTGGCGGCATAGCCTTCGGCGGTTGCCAGGGCCGAAGCCAGGGACGGATGGTCAATTCGGGCATCGCGGTTGAGCTCGCTATCCAGCGAGTTTCCTGACGAAAAACCGGCGCTGGCTCCGGCTTCGACTGAAGTTGAGTAAGACCAGGCGGAAGAGCTTGCGACTAGCAAGCACGCCAGCGTGGTGTATTGAAATCGATTCATGAGTGCTCCTGGATAAGCGGAAAATGCGGTGCGCTGCCTCCAGTTACCGTCGGCAACGAGTGTAAAGCCATATAGATACCAAAACAATACCAAAATTAGCGGTGTAAAAAGCCGGGATTTGCCTTTAGGCTATAGTCCAGTGTCAATCGCCTCAGGAAACGGTTATGCCAACGCTGGTGTTAGGTAGCTATGTACAGGCCAATTGCTTGCAACTGCCGGATTTGCCCGGTGCCGGGCAATCCTTGTTGGCCGAACGCTATTGGCAGGAACACGGCGGCAAGGGTTTAAACGTAGGCGTGGCTTTGCACAAGCTGGGGACGGAGACGGCATTGCTGCTGCCGGTCGGCGATGATAATGCCGGCCGGCAAATTAGCGCCGATTTATCGCGGATGGGTGTCGATACGCGCTGGCTGGTTGTCTGCGCTGCACAGTCCGGCTACGGCGTCGGTTTGATCGACGCACGTGGCGGCAACGTCATTGCCGTGTTTCCCGGCGCCAATAACCGTTTGACGTCGTCCATCGTGCTGGACGCTCTGAACCGGTCGCGTCCTCGCCGCATTTACGCCCAGCAGGAAATACCGTTGGAGCCGGTCGTGGCGGCGTTTTCGGCCGCGCGCCGGCTGGGTATTTACACGCTGCTGAATCCGTCGCCGTGGCGGCCGATGACGCCGGAATTGCTGGCGCTTACAGATGCCCTGATCTTAAATGCTGCCGAAGCGGTGGCGCTGTTTGCTTGTGGCGACCGGCCACCACTGTCCGCGCAACAATGGTTGCATACTCTGCCGGCTATGGCCGTCGGCATCGATTGGCAAGGCGATTGGCTGATCGTGACGCTGGGAGAGCAAGGCTGCGTCGCGCTGGGGCGGCAGGAAGTGATTTACGTAGCGGCCTGGCTGGTTGAGGTCCGCGATGCCACCGGCGCCGGCGATGCGTTCAGTGCCGGATGGCTTTGGGCGCAGGATCGATACCCGGCAGAGCAAGCCTTGCTTACGGCCAATGCTTGCGGCGCTTATGTCGCCGAGCGCGACGGAGTTTTGGCGCATTTGCCGAGCAGCGAGACGTTGATTGAATTTATGAGTAACCGGCCAGCGCCGGAGATTCGCCGAATCAGCCGGGCATTTTGAGTTCGATCCGATAGGTATAAGCATCGCCGCGAAAGGTGCCTTCGACGTATTCGACCATCGTGCCGTGGTCGGCATAGGTTTTTCGTTTCAGCAGCAAACAGGGGCCGGGTTCCGAGAAACCGAACACCGCCATTTCGGCATCGTTACAGATCACGGCTTCGATGGTTTGCTCGGCGCGCTGCAAGCTCAAGCCGCAGCGTTCCCGTAAAAATTGATAGGCGGAACCTTCGCCGTGCCACTGCGCCAACAGCGGCGCCGGGGTTAAATCGTACCAAGCAACCTCGCGCGACATCGGGTTGCCGTCGCCCAGGCGTAGCCGCACAATTCTTAAAAAACGGTTGGATGCCGGCCGATTGAAAATTGAGGCTATCGTGCGGTCTTCGACGATGCCTTGCTCCAGGATTTGAGCGGACGCCAGCATGCCGAGCTCGCGCATTTCTTCGGTAAAGCCCTTTAACCGTCCCATTTCCGGCGCGATTCGCCGCGGCGGCGCTTTCACCGTTACCCCGGCGCGGCCATGGGTGTCGATATGGTCTTGCGCCCGCAACTGTTCGTAGCAGCGGCGCACCGTGGTACGGCTCAAATCCAGGGCTTCGGCCAGGGCCCGCTCGGACGGCAGGCTGTAGCCGTCGCCGAGTTCGCCGGATTCGATCAGTTGCACGATGCGGCGCAGCAATTGTTTGTAAACCGGCTCGGCAACGCCGCTGTCAGGACGGATTTTGTCGATGAAGGCGGCGCCGTCGTTGGCGGCCTGATGCTGCGGCTTGACGGCGGATGAATTCGGGCTCATGAAACTCACTGAACGTCGTTAAAGATACAAGTGGCTTGCAATACGACCGATTTCTTCGTCATTGTGAAATGGGGACATAAAATCAGGCCAATCACCCACCGGTCCGGTAAATAAAATTACCGCTTATTCTAAGGTGGTAGAGTAAAGAAACCTACCAAAAGAAAGCATCCCGTCGCGATAACATCCTGAAATCGAAAGCATGCTTTATATGAAAGGCTGTCGATTCCAGAGTCACTATCGCGACGGAATCATTTAACGCCGTCACGCTGTTTGGATGTTGGCGCTACGACAAATCGGCAGGGCCGCGAAGCGGGACGGGATTTGCAATTCCGTTCCTGACGTTTCAAGTGCTCTGAAATTGTGACAAACGTTACGGACGGATTGAATAATCGGTCCGGCATCGAATCCCGCGTTCGGCTTGAATCGGCCTTTATAGCCAATCAGCCTGCGGGGCCGGTTGGTATTGTAACCGGGGATTTTCTTTGGACGGACTGGTTTCCCGTTTGCTGACGCATTGAGCGTGTTCGAACTATTTGTGTCTGGTATGGGGCTGGATGCGTCCAACCCCCCAATGCTTAGCCGCTTTAACAACCTAACCCGGATTTTCCATTAGGAAAAACAGTATTTATCAACGGGCGTCGCGCCGGAAGAGGAGATGGCAAATATGGGATTGAAACCGGCCGACCCACATTACTGCGCGCCGGCCGGTTCTGTTGGCACCTGTTTGTTTATGCTTCCGACAATATCACCTCGGCGGCTTTTTCGGCGATCATGTAGATGGCGCAGACGATGAAGAAGCCGGGAATGCGCGGGAATACCGAGGCATCCACTACCCGCAGGCCTTTGACGCCGCGGACCCGGAATTTGCTGTCCAATACCGCGTACTCGTCGATGTCGCTGCCGATAGGGCAAGTACAGGAGGCGTGGTGGCCCCAGGATTGGTAGCGGATGAAGTCGCGGATTTCATCGTCGGTTTGCACATCTTTACCCGGAAAAGCTTCTTCCTCGATGATGCCGTCGGCAATCAGCGGCGCGGTCAGGCTGCGCACGAATTTGACGCCCTCGACTACCGATTCCAAATCCTCGCCGCCGTCCTCGGTACCTTCTTCGAAATACTTGAAGTTGATGTAAGGCCGTTCGCGCGGGTCGGTGGATTTCAGTTTCACTTCCCCGGCCCGGTTGTTGGTGTGGGCTTTCAGCACCGCCCAGGTCAGGTAGTTCAGCTCCGGTATCCATTGCGAGAAGTTGGGGAAGTAGCCCTGAAAACGCGCCAACAACGCAAAGCAGAACAAATCCGGCAACTTGCGCTCCTTCAACGAACGTTTGATAACCGCCAGTACCGCGCCGTTGGTGGTGTACACGCCTTTGCGTTGGCTTTCCCATTCGCTGAATTGCGGATCGCCTTTGCTATAGCGCGCGCCTTTCAGCACCTCCCAGTCTTGCTTCATTTTGTTGACCACGCCGACCTCGTAGCGGTCTTGCAGGTTGGTGCCGACGCCGGGCAGGTCCACCCGCACCTTAATATGCAAGCGCTCCAGATCGGCTTTCGGGCCGATACCGGACAGCATCAATAGTTGCGGGGTGTTGAAGGCGCCGCCGGACAAAATCACTTCTTTGCCGGCGTAAACCTGTTTGAGCTCGCCGGATTCGGACGACGGCGCATAATGGGCTTGGTAGAGTTTTTCGCCTTTTTGATACTCGACGCCTATGGCCCGGTTGTCGTCGTCGAACAGCACTTGAGTGACCAAGGCGTTCAACTCGATGTGCAGTTTGTCGGGATGTTGTTGCTGCACTTCCAGCAGGCGGTCGCGGGTGCTGAGCCGGGTATGGTTGCGGGTCATCAACGGCGGGTAGCGCAAGCCGGTGGCATTTTTTTCCACCAAGCGCCAGTCGTTGGGATCGCCCAGGCTTTCGCCGAACCATTCCGCACCTTCTATCGGATCGGTATCGATGTTTTTCCAGACCGCCGCTACCGATTCTTTCAGGGTTTGTACCAGGGTTTTGTCGCCCAAGGCTTCCAGCGGGATGGCTTTTTCGGTTTGCAACCAGCCGTCGAAGCCGTGCCGGGTAGGGTTGATGCCGACTTTAGCCGCCCAGCGGTAAGTCGGCAGCCGGTGGTGGCAGTTCTCCATTTTTTCGAAATAACCGCGCATGTTGTCGGCATTCCAACTGTAATCGCCGGTCAAGTCGGCGATGTAGTTCCAGTCGTCGTTATGCGGGTAGACCGTGATCATGGCGTTGTGCGCGGTGCAGCCGCCCAGGCAGCCGGCGCGCGGATACAGCACGCCGTCCACTTTTTCGCCGTCCCAGACGTCGCGGTATTTTTCGTCGCGGCGTTGCAATTGGGTATCGCCCCAGTGCCTTACCCAAAAATCCCAACGCATGGCTTTGTTTTCATTGGAAATGGCATGAAACACCGGCACTTGGTAGTCTTCCGGCAAGCGGTTTTCGTCGGAAATCGCGTCGCCGCCCTGCATTTTCAAAGGATCGCCGCCGGCTTCCAGCACCAGCACTTTGCGCCCGTTTTCCGCCAGACGGGCGGCCAGGGTGCCGCCGCCGGCACCCGAACCCACTACGATGTAATCGTATTCTGCATTGTTGGTCATCGTAGCGTCTCCCTTAGAATGTTTTTAAAAGCTCGATCAGGGCTTCTTTGTCCGCGTCGTTCAAAGCCGTGTCTTTTTCTTCGGCCAGATAATCGGTGCCGAAGTAGTGGCCGCGGTTGACGACGAAATCGGGGCATTTGCTGACGCTCAACATGTCGTCGACGATGTTGCGGTCGTCGAATACCTTGATGGCTTCCGCGTCGCTGGCGCCGGGCGGGATGGCTTTCAAGGCTTTTTTGACGTCTTTCAGCACTTTAATCAATTTGATCACGTGTCTGGGATCGCTCGGGTCCAAATCCATGTTGGAGATCAGGTTGACCGGGGTGCCTTTGGGAATAGGGCCGATCTCGACGCCTTCTTTGTCGAAAGCCCAGGGTTTCAGCAAGCTGAACGGCGCGACCAAAGGTTGCAGCAAGTCCGGCAGATAGCCTTTGGGTATGCGCAGATAGCTGGTGGTAGTGGTCACGTCGACTTGGCCTTTCAGTACCTTGCGTTCGGCCGGATTGGCGGAATCGACGACCACGATGTCGCGGTTGCCGCTACGTTTTTCAGGCCACAGTAATTGGTGAATGGAGTCGTCGAAGGATTTCATCCGGTCTTCGACCGAACCGCTGGCATAGAATTTGCCCAAGGAGTTGTTCAGCAAATACGGAGCGGTCGACCACACGCTGATCAAAGACGCCGGACGGGTAAAGCCACGGCCGCCGCCGGGCAAGGTATAGTCGTACGGTGCGCCGGTGATCGGGTGGTGTACGGTGTATTTGCCGACCGAAGGCAGGTCTTTGTAGCTTTGCGAGGTGAAGTTGTCCCAGATGTTGTTGGCCAGGCCGTTGGTGGCTAAAGGACTGCAGGCGTTGGTTTGCAATAGGCTGACCGGCACGCGCAGTTCGGTGGACAGGAAGTTGTCTTTGAGGAAATCTTCCTTGGCGACGATGGCCTTCATCTCGGTTTTGAATTCGTCGGTTTTGGTCCATTTCCAGTATTTATCCCAGCAGCCCAGGTAGTCCGAGCCCACGCAGCCATTGGGGAAAAAGCTGTAGGCTTTTTCCGGCAATTTGCTGGAGTGACAGCGGGCGCAGGTTTCCGCAAACACGTCTTTGCCGCGTTTCATGGTGTCTTCCGACGCTTTCAGAAATTTGTCGCCGCCCGGCGCTTTGCTCAAATAATCCGGCTGCGCAGTAGCCAGGAAGAACAAGGCCAAGTCGGGCGTTTGCGCTTCAGTTGCCAACCAATACGACGAGTTTTTGCGCGCGGTAGCGATGGGGAACGGGCTGATTTTTTTACCGCCGACCAAGGGCCTGAAATGCTCGGTCCATTCTTCGCTGAACAAGCCGATGTTGACGAACACCCGGTTCAATGCGCCCAAGGCGCCGACCGAATCGGCACCGTCTTTCAGTACCCGTGGGGTCCAAACGGTGGCCGGCGCTTTGAAAAAGCTGTTCAGCGGACTGCTGGCGGGCAGACCTAGTTCGTTGAACTGCTTGTTGTTCAGGCCGCCGCCGGCCAGTTTTTCCTGACCGAACTTCAAGGCGTTGCTCATCCGCGCGCCCAGGCTATATACCGCGTTCATGGTGCGCGGGTTGTTGATGTAGTCGGTGGAGACCAGCGAGGTATCCAATGCGCCGGGGCGGGAGGTATGGAACAACTGGTATGGGAAGCTGGACGGATCGGCATCGTAGGAGAAAATGCGGTCTATCCAGAAATATTGGGCGCCGGGGTTAGAGTTCAGGTTTTCCCATTTCGGGTTTTCCGGATCGCTGGGCGGATTGCTGGGGTTGGGCCCGACATGGCAAAAGCCGCAAGACATGCCTACCCGATACGGGCGTACCAAGTCTTTGTTGTTGTAGTAACTTTCGTCTTTGTAAAACTTTTCCGGGTCCCAGGCTTTAGCGGCTTTTTCGTCGAAATCCGGATTCGGAAACAGCCGTAAGCCGACGATGCCGGTGGCATAGCCGTAATAAGAGCCGACCGGCACGGTTTTACCGCGGGCGCCTATTTCTACGCCGGGGTATTTTTTCTCGTCTTCGAACGGATCGGCGGCGCAGTCGGCGCTACGCTCGTCCAGCCACAAACCGAAGCGGTCCGCACGCGGGCCGGCGGATTTTTTGAAACAGGGTTCGTTGACCAAGCCCAGGTAATCCCAGCGGTTGTCGCGGCTGAATTTGAGCGACGGGTGGTTGGACAGCACTTTCAGAAAGTCCAAGGTGCCGACGCTGGTTTTACTGATGCCGTCCCAAAACTTGTCGTTGCCGGCGGTCCAGACTATCCAGTTGTTGCGGCCGCGCACCACGGCGTCGTGCGCATCTTTAGGGCTGATGCCGGGTACGTAAGGATCGAGCAAGCGCGCCAGGGCCTCGGGGTCTTTGCTGGCGCCGTAGTCCATATCGACAAAATAATCGTCATCGGCACCTTTCAAACTATCCGCCGAACGGTTGGCGCAAAGGGCTTCGTCCTTGACTTTCCCGGCGCCGGAGCCGCAGGGCGGATGCGTTATGGAATATGCAGGCATGGCTAGGGCCGTTATCAGCGCGGCCAAAGCGGTTTTGACTATGGGTTTCATGATCGTCCTCCTGTCTAGGTTGTAGTAGCAAAGGCACGCTTGTTGTTGGTTTTCGCACCTTTGTCGGGTTACGGCTTGGAACCGTTATTTTTTATCGTTATCTTTTGCTTGATTCTCATAGCGGGCCGGCAAGCCTACAGCTTGATGACTAACACCTAAACTATATTGCATATCGTGACCTTCCTACGGATCAACGATACGCCTTAGCCCATCGGCAGATCATTTAAAAAGTAAGTGCTCCTTTCATCGCGTCGCTTGAGTGCCGAATTGATTTGCGTGTGCCGCACGGCGGTCTTGGCTTATCCGTGGTGAATGAATCAGTAAGCCGAGTTGCCAAAGCTCGTTGGCAAGCCATTTTGTGTCGGATTATGTGAAGCATAGACCAAAATTTTTTTTACAAATAAAAATATCGCTCTTGCCAATAAAAAAATAATATGAGCAATAAATTGGCGGGATTTCAAGGATTTGAGAAGTATTTCTAATAAATTGTCGAAAAAGCGGCTTTTCGGGCCAGGCCATTAAATTCGCCTTTTCCGTATTTCTAGTGGCGAAATTACGGATGTTTTTATGCGGCGAAAAAAAATGTGATGTATTTGACAACTTCTGCAGCTCACACTAGCTTTTAGGCAAGGAGGTTATGCCGGCATCTTGGAGGTGGTTCTAACGGTTCGGGCATACGGTGCGTATGGACAGCGGTCACTCAATTACAATCAAGAGGGTACGGCTATGAGAAGACTAATGCGAAGCACTTGTCGATTCGCGCGATGTTTAACGCCTTGGATAGTAGGCTGTGGCCTGCTTGCCGCTCCGGCGTGGGCCGCCGACCATAACGATCCCAACGCTATCAACTCGATATTTGCCGATATTGCGCCGAGTCCGGCCGATTTATACGACTTGTTCGGTTTTCCTAGCGACGATAAGAGCCAGGGCGAGCAGGTCGTGGTGGCTTTAACCTTCGCTTCCGTTCCTAAGACGGGGGTGTTCGATACCGATTTGTTGTACAGGATTCAATTCGATCCGGACCCGCGCGCTTCGTTGGCTATGGGAGACGAGGTGGGCTTGGGCAGCCTGTTGAAATACGCCGAAGCGGTCGGCAAAAAATACATTAACTTCAAACCGTCCGAAGTTCGGGTTACCTTTAACAAAGACAATCAGGCCAAGGTGGACTTTTTAGGTTTTCCGGGCGGCGATTTTTCGCAGGTGGTGGACACCAATAAAGTCATTAACCTGAAAACGCCGGACGGTTTCGTCGTCAAAACTTTTGTCGGCGGGCGCGACGATGCGTTTTTCAACGATTTGCCCGGCTTTTTCCGCTCCATCAACTACGTGCCGCAATATTACAAATTGCCGGTTACCAACAAAAAAATGGCCGAAGCTAAAATCCCTAAAACGTTGATCGAGTTGGAAGGCAACAGCTTTTTCAATTTCGATAAAAACCTGCCGGATTGGGGTATCAACTTCAAAAAAGACATGCCGAAACAGCCTTTCGAGTGGAAGGGCGACAAATTTTACAAGGACGAAAACGGTAATTTTCGCTTTGTCTATAGCGGGCAAGACGCGCGAGCCGGCGGCGACGTGAACGCCATCGTGCTGGAAATGCCTTTGAAGTTTTTGACCAAAACGCCGGAAACCGAGCGGGTGGTCAGGGCCTGGGGGGAAAGTTGGGTACTGAAAGCTTCGGCCAAGGCCAAAGCGATACCGGATCATAAACAATGGTCGTTGCTGGCCAAATTGCGTGGCGCCGATTCCATGCCGTCTCCTGTGGCCGGTTTCAACAACCGCTTGAGCGATTACAAGAAAACCGACGTCGACGGCGTACCCTTTCTGGACGCCGCTTTGAATTTGCGCGAAGACGAAAAGCAGTTGGCCGACAATGTCAAATTGGCCGAGGTTTATGTCAAACGCTTCGCCCATTTGGGTTGGGGCTTCGGCCCGTCTATCGGCGCATTGGGGTTGAAAAGTTGTTTCGACCATTCCGACTCGCCGGTTTCGGTTTATAAAGTTTACGATTTGCCGCTGGATGCGTTCAAACGGGCGAAAAAATGCTTTTTCCAGCGAGTCAACATGCCGGACAACAGTTGGAACGTCAAAGGTTTGGACATCAAACCGCCGAAAACATTTGAAATCTTTGTGCCCAACGTGGCTTCGATAGACATGGACACCAACGGCAGCTGGCCGTTCGGACGGCGCTTCGAAGATCAGGTAGCGACTCGCTTTTTGTCCTTGTTCTTGGATATGCAGGAAGGTTGCGGCGGTAAACCCTGTAGCGTGGAAACCTTGAACAATCCGGCATTGTGGGCGTCGGCGCCGATAGAGCCGAAAACCGTGCCTAATCCGCTTAAAAACGACAAAGCGTTTCTAAGCGAATTTCCATATTTGGCGGAGCCTTGGCAATAGCCGTTTTATTAAACACGCTACGCAGCTCGGTACGGCGGCTGCGGGGTCGAAACGCATCGTAACGAGGGCCGGCCGATGTGGCTATGCGGATTAATGATAAGCACGGCTGCGTCGTTATTGGCCGGCCTGGCCTGTTATCTGGCTTTTTTCGGCGTGTTCGATGCCACGGCTTATCAGCGCGATTGGCTGCGGTATAGCGAAATCAGTACAGCCGCGACCGCCGGCGAGGATCAGACGGTCAGACGGACTTATGCCGCTGTCCAGTTGAGTTGGCTGAGCGGCCGGCCGTTGGACGGGTTGCAAGCCGCTCGACAGTTGCATGCATCGTTGTCGAGTCATCCCGACAACGACGAATTGCAATTTCTGTCGGCAAAATGGCAAAGCTACTTGCATCAGCCGGCTGCCGCCGAGCGTTACTTAGTCCGGCACGGTGACCTCGCCTACGATCCGGATCTGACCGGTTTGGCAGTCGAGGTAGCCTTGCAGCAGGGGCGGATTGCCGATGCGGAAAGCACTTTGCAGCAGGCTTTGTCGCACAAGCAGGACTGGGCGCTTCTGGCGCAATTGGCCTATTTGCAGAGCAAAACCGGTGATTTCGCTACTGCTGATCAAACCTACCAATTGGCTGCGGATAATCTGTCGGCCAAACAAATGCGCGATTACGCCTGGTTGGAACTACAACGCGGCTACTTGGCTTTGAGCAGGGGACAGGCGGATAGTGCGGAGCAGCATTATCGTTGGGCATTGAACGCTTATTCCGGTTATTGGCTGGCCGAGGATTATTGGGCCGAATGGCTGGCGACGCGCCACCGTTATGAGCAAGCCTTGCGCATTTATCATCGTTTGGCCGTTTGTACCGGCAGACCGGCGCTTTTTCAAACCCTGGGCGATTTGTATCTGTATTTAGGTCGCAACGATTTGGCCAAAGCATGGCACGATTTGGCGTTGCGGGCCTTTATACAGGCCGCGGAATCCGGCGATACCCAGTATTATCATCACCTTGCAACGCTCTATGCCGACGCTTATTTCAATGGCACCGCTGCCGTACATTGGGCTACTTTGGACATACAACAACGCGATAACCCGAGTACCCGCGACGCTTTGGCTTGGGCTTTATTTCGGGATGGCAGGTTTAAGGAGGCATTGGTCCATATGCAGCGCGCCCTCAGTTACGGTTGGCAGGATGCCCATCTCTACGCTCACGCCGGCATGATTTATTTAGCCAATGGGATCGTCAATCAGGCGCAAGAATATTTTCAGCGGGCGCAACGCCTGAACGCGGATTACCAGGCCTTTCATGTGCATCGTTAGCCGGATTCGCGCGGGCCTGCTGTTATGGCTATGCGCCGGTTTGTTCTTTTCGTCGCCGCTGTCCGCTCATCCGGTTGCCCAAGGCAGTTTGCAAGCGCAACTTGTAAACGACTCGCTAGTCTTGAATTTTACCGTCGCGCTGGAGCAGGTGTTAGTGGCCGCACAAGCGCAATCGGCCGGCGGTATGATGGATGAAACGGTGCTGGGCAAGCATGCGGATTATTTGCTGCGGCACGTGCGGGTCGAGGCGGATGGCGAACTATTGTCGGGTACCGCGCTGGCTGTTCCGGCTTCACCTAAAGGCGCACCGGCTTACCGCTTGCTGTATCCGTTGCCGCCCGAGGTTAGCCGGGTTTTGCTCAGCCAAGATTTGTTGCGCGAAATAGACTTTGCGCCCGGCAATCCTTGGGAGGTTAGCTATCGAGCGCGAGTCGTCCGGGACGGCAGTTTGTTGACGGAAGGCTTGTTTAGTCATAACCAGCCGTTGACGCTCGACTTGCAAGCGGGCAGTGTGGTTAGCAGTTTTGCCTGGGATTATTTGGTGCACGGCGTTAAGCATATATTGAGCGGCTACGACCACATATTATTCGTGATCGGTTTGGTGTTGGCGGTCGGCAGCTTGCGCGAATTAGGGTTGATCGTCTTGATATTTACCTTGGCGCACAGCTTGACCATGAGTTTAGCCGTATTGGATTGGCTGCGGCTTTCGCCGCGTATCGTGGAGCCCGTGATCGCATTCAGCATAGTGGCCGTGTCGGTGCAGAATGTGTGCCGGCCGGAATGCAGCCGCGGTAAGTCGCGTTACTGGATAGCCTTCGGCTTCGGTCTGTTTCACGGCTTGGGTTTTGCCGGCGGCTTGTTGGAAACGGTTGCCGAATTGCCTTCCGCACAGTTGCTTACCGCAATTGCCTCATTTAGCGGCGGGGTCGAATTGGGACACTTAGCCGTGGTGGTACCGGTATACGGGGTATTGGCGGCCGTCAAGACGACTGATGCCGTCCGGCCTGGGCTGGCTCCGCTGGTGCGCGGTTTAGGCTCGCAACTGATAGGCTTGTGCGGATTGGCTTATTTTTATTTCGCGTTGCAAACGGCGTTGGCCTGAGCGTACAGGCTATCGGCATGGTTACCTTAGTTGCCGGCGATACAGCAAAATCGTAAGCGACCGATCCTCTCTCTACCCAAAGCTTGCAGAGTCTGATTTCATATTGCCGAATCGGCCAACGTTACGTTCCAAGGCAACGAGGCCTCGACGGATATGTCGGTTTTGAACCGGAATATTGCACATCTGCCGCTATCTCAATCAAGTTGATGTGAGGCACAGATGCTGCCGGCTGGCGGGGATTTAAGGGCGCTTACGGTATTTCCGCCATCTAAGCAACTAAAAGAAATCCGCTTACGCCGATTGTGGTGTTTGTAATAGTAATTGAAGTTGGTCGGCAGGTAAGGGTTTGCTGAATAGATAACCCTGCATTTCATCGCAGCCTTGCTCGCGCAAATAAGTGTGCTGCTCGGTGGTTTCTACGCCTTCGGCGATGGTTTTTAATCCCAGGCTTTTCGCCATGTTGATGATGGCATTGACTATGGCCCGGTCTTCGGCGTCGCTGCCGATGTCGCGGACGAAAGATCTGTCGATTTTGAGTTTGTAAATTTTAAATTGCTTTAAATAACTTAGGGAGGAGTAACCGGTTCCGAAATCGTCAATCGACAGGCGCACGCCTAAATCATGCAAACTACCCAGCATGGCAATCGCAGTTTGCGGATTTTGCATGGCAACCCCTTCGGTTAATTCCAATTCCAAAAACGCCGGGGCCAGGCCGATGTCGGACAATAGATTTTCCACCAGTTCGGGTAAATTCGCTTGGCCGAACTGCAGCGCGGACAAATTGACTGCCATAGTCATTGGTGCATACCCCTGATCCAGCCAAATTTTGATTTGGCGCAGGGCGGTCTGCAAGACCCATGCGCCTATCGGTAGTATCAAGCCGCTATCTTCCGCGATGGGGATGAATTCCGCCGGCGACACCGGCCCCAGTTCGGCACTGTCCCAACGCAGCAAAGCTTCCACGCCGATGATGCGGCCGTCGCGCATATCGACTTGCGGTTGGTAACATAGCCGGAACTCTTGATTTTCCAGCCCTCGCCTCAGGGCATTCACCAGCTTTAAATTTCGGCTCGAACGGGCTTCCATTTCCGCACTGAAAAAACGGTAGCTTTGGCGGCCCTCGCGCTTGGCGCAATACATGGCGGAGTCGGCGTTTTTCGCTAGCGTTTCGAAATCTTTACCGTCCTCCGGGTAGAGAGCGATGCCTATCGAAACGGTTAGGGTTAAATCGTATTGTTCGATTCGATAGGGTTCGGACAAGGTAGTCAATAAGGTTTGCGCCAAAATCTTCGCGCCTATGGTTTCGATGTCGGGCAGCAGTAAAATGAATTCGTCTCCGCCCAGACGGGTGGCGGTGTCCTCGGCACGCAGGACTGCCAGTAGCCGATTGGCTAGTTCGACTAACAACGCATCGCCGATACTATGTCCCAGGGTATCGTTTATGGTTTTAAAGTGATCGAGATCCAGAAACATCACGGCCAGTTTTTCACGGTTGCGTTGGGCTAGCTTGATGGCGTACTGGCTGCGATTATCCAGCTGTACGCGGTTCGGCAATCCGGTGAGAGGGTCGTAGTTTGCCAGATAATTGATCCGTTCCACCGCAAGTTTGTGTTCCGTGATGTCCTCGTACATGCCTAAAATGCCGATGATTTCCCGGTCGGCGTTACGTAGCGGTACTTTCGAAGTCCGTAACCATATGGTCTGGCCGTTCGGTGTGGTTTGCTGTTCTTCGAATGAAAGCTTGGCAACGCCGGACGTCATGACTTGCCTATCGTCGGCCTGATACAAGGCGGCTTGTTCACGCCAGCACAATTGGAAATCGTCTTTGCCTAGCAAGGCTTCGGGAGAGTTTTCCCCCGCGTCTCTGGCGAATGCCGGGTTACAGCCTTGATAGCGAAACGACTTGTCTTTCCAAAAGATTCTTACCGGTGCGGTATTGATGATGGTTTGTTGAAGATGGAGCGATTCGGCAAGCGCGATTTCGGTCAATTTTCGCTGAGCCTCGAGTTCGAAGGCGTTCAACGCATAATCGATATCCGAGGTCATTTCCAACAGCAATTTACGAACTGCTTCATCGAATGCATGCGGTTCGGCGCAATACAGTGTCAAAGCGCCGATCACGCAGCCGTTTTTATGCAGCGGCAAACTGGCGGAGGAACCCCAGCCGTAGTTTGTACCGCGCTCCTTCCAGGGGGTTGTCAGCGCATCGTGTTGAAAGTTCTGACACCAAAAAGGTTGGTCTTCCCGCATGGCGGTTCCGGTCGGGCCGCGGCCTATGGCTTCGTTTTCGTCAATCGAGATTTCAATGCCGTTCAAATAGTCCGTACCGCTACCGTAGCAGGCAACCGGTTTGAGCCGGGTACCGCCGGTTTCCAACAAGCCTATCCAGGCCATTTTCATGCCGCCGAAAATGACGGCGTCTTGGCAGATTTGCGGAAATAATTCCTCCTGATTTTCGCAACG
Organism: Methylomonas sp. HYX-M1; assembly: GCF_040741385.1. NCBI lineage: Bacteria > Pseudomonadati > Pseudomonadota > Gammaproteobacteria > Methylococcales > Methylococcaceae > Methylomonas > Methylomonas sp. HYX-M1. The sequence goes on along the minus strand of NZ_CP160405.1, from coordinate 2,488,099 downwards.
CACGATGGCTTGATTGCATTGGCTCAACGCGGCATAGAGTTGAGTCATACGCAAATTCTTCGCTTCGGCCGTTTTGCGCTCGCCGTCGATGACGGCCAGTTGCTCTTGCGTCTGAAGTATCCATGCCATGATGCTGTTTTCCAGGCCTGGGCCGATCCGGATGGCGGAATGCGCATTGGAGCCGCTTAATCGGCTGATTTGTTCGTATAAGGCATCGACCGACCCGCCCAACACGGCGTAAAGCGTGCGATGGATCCGGTAAAGCATGAAAATGGACAATGCGCCGCACAGCACGGATAACGATAGGAACACGAATGCCCTCGATTCGGCGTCACGCACAGCGTTTAATGTGCGTTCAGCCGTTAACTGCTTGAATTCGTGGATAGAGCGCATGATGTCGGCTTTGGCTTGACTATAGTTTTCACTGTGCAACATTAAGCTGGCCGTAATGCGCTGTGCATCCGTGGGCGACGGAGTCGACTCTATGAGTTTCATCGCTTCGAATTCGGTTTGCGTCAATCGGTCGGAACGGTGTTTGGCTTCGGCGAATTTGACGAATTCCTGTTCCGTTAATCCGGCTTGGCGGGACATTTCCAACAAGGAAAGCTTTTTTTGCTCAGGCTCGGGCTTGTCGTCCATTTCAGAGCTTGAATTCCAAAAGCCTTGATGAAAATCGCTTGGGCGGGGTTGTTTGCCGTCGCGGATAGCGAGAATTAGCTGAAAATGCTGTTTGTATATCGGGTTGCCGGTAATCAGGTAGCTGCGTACCGTTCTGGTCAAGTCATCGGAAGACTGGCGCAATTCGTCTGCCAGCAGTAGGGATGAGTAGCGTAGCTCGTTGGCGCGATTGATGTGTTTTTCCGCGAGTACGTAAAGCCCGAATACCAAAGCCGTCAGGATAATGACGCACAAGGTCAACCAAAGGCTACGATAAAATTCGGACAGATTGCTTTTTGGAGACTTCATCGACCAACAATGCAGATAGTAAGCGTACTGATATAGCTTACCTTAGCTGGGTTTTTTCTCGGAATGTTTGTATGGAAAAAGCGCTAGCTTTGCACAAATTGCCGTTTCAAACGCTAGTACGGCTATTTGGACTGAAACTTGGGAATAGCGGCGGCGGGGGCTTTGGGGCGCTTGCCGAATCAATCGTCCGCCGACAGGAAGGCGATAGTGTTGGCGTCACTATTTCCGGCGTAGAAAGTCGCCAATATCCGGGCAAAAATGTTGTCCGCTTCGGAAACCGCGGCGAATAAGGTCATCGACGAGCGTAGTTTCAAATCGTCCGGATAACCCATGATGTGGGCGATGGGCTTGCCGGAGTGCTCCAGCAAAGCCGCGCAACATTGGCGCAAGCGATGACCGAGTACGGGGTGAGCCAGATAGGCGATGGCTTCCTGCTTGGAATGGATGGCGTATTCTTGGGCGGTAGGGCTATGGCCAAGGCCTGCTACTTGGGGGAATATGTACCAAATCCAATGCGTGAGTTTACGCCCGCCGTGCAGTTCGCGAAGGGCTCGCTCGTAGCTTGCGGCTTGAGCAGTCAGGAAGCGTTGCAGATGATAGGGATCGTTTGTCTCCACGGCGTGCTGGCTCCGGCGCTTTAATTCAACATCGTCCGAATGCTTTCGATCTCGTCTTTGACTTGATCGAGAATATTGATGCTCAAATCCGCGTCCAGATTGCCGGCGGCCAGTTTTTTGTAGGCCGGCAAATCGTCCATTCGCGGCATTTTTTTCACGTCCACTTTGCCGATGAAACTGTGCAATTGGGAAATCATCACGATGTCGCTATAGGTGGCTTGATCGCCGCTGTTGCGAAACCAATTTTCGGCGTGTATCACCACGTCTTCGAAGTCGGTCGGAAAATCCCATTTGCGGATGATCTGCACGCCGATTTCCGAGCGCAGTTCGCGCACCGTGTCGGCCAAGTCGGTCGGGGAGGTCAAAATGTCGGGTTGGCGGTCCGCATAAGCCAAGATAGGGACGATGCCGATGTCGTGCACCAGGCCTGCCAACATGGCCCGGTCCGGATCGAAGCCGGGGGTTTTGTGCGCCAACACCGCGCTGATCGCCGCCACGTGACTGCTGTGCGACCAAAGTTCCTGCATTTTGCGGCGAATCACCGCGGTTTTGGCGTTGAACACGGCTTTCAGGGCGAATACGGTGATAATGTCTTGGGCGGCTTTCAAGCCCAAACGGGTCAAGGCCTCCGGACAGCTTTCGATTTTTCTCCGGCCGCGGTACAACGGGCTGTTGGAAATCTTGATCAAACGGGCGGTGATGCTGGGATCGGTTTGCACTACGCGGGCGATTTTGTTGCTGTTGGCGGTCGGCTCGTTGATGGCGCGGCGGATCTTGACCGAGACGTCGGGAATGGTCGGCAAGGCCAGTTTGTCGGACTGCATATATTTGTAGCAATCCAGAAATAATCGGTTTTTCGCCAGTTTGTGTGGGGGGACGCGGGAAGGGGCCTCGGTCATCGCGGTTGCTTTATGCGGACAAGCACTGGGGTTTGGTTTAAAATCGGCCGTTTTTATCGATCGCTAAATCTCATGACCATCACGTCCCCGGATGTTATCACAAGCCTGAACAGCATTAGAGACTATATTCGTTGGGCGGCGAGCCGGTTCGCCGAATATCAGGTGTTTTTGGGGCACGGTACCGTAGCGCCGCTGGACGAAGCGGCCGCCATCGTTTTGCACACTTTGCATCAACCCTACGATTTAGCCGACGCCTATTTGGATTGCGCGCTGAGCATGGCGGAACGCCAGACCGTAGTAGCTTTGGTCGAGCGCCGCATCGTCGAGCGCATTCCTTCCGCCTATCTGACTAACGAGGCGATTTTTGCCGGTTTGCCGTTTTACGTGGACCAACGGGTGTTGGTGCCGCGCTCGCCGATCGCCGAATTGATAGAGCAGCGCTTCGAGCCGTGGATAGACGAAGAATCGGTATTCAACATTCTGGATTTGTGCACCGGTAGCGCTTGCATCGCCGTTGCCTGCGCTTACGCCTTCCCCGAGGCGCAAGTGGATGCCGTCGATTTGTCGCAAGATGCGTTGGCGGTGGCGCAAATCAACGTGCAAAAGCACGAGCTGGACGAGCAAGTCGCGTTGATCCGCTCCGACTTGTTTGCCGATCTGCCGGAAAAACCTTACGACGTGATAGTCAGCAATCCGCCGTACGTAGCGATTAGCGAATGGGAAAACCTGCCGGTCGAATACCACGCCGAGCCGGCAATGGGTTTTACCGGCGGCGAAACCGGTTTGGATGTGGTGTTGCGCATTTTGGCGGCGGCCAACGACTATTTAGCCTCCGAAGGCATTTTGATCGTCGAAGTCGGTAGCAGCGCGCAAACCTTGCAAGACCTGTTTCCCGGCGTGCCGTTTCACTGGTTGGAATTCGAACGCGGTGGCGACGGCGTGTTTCTGTTGACGGCCCGGCAAGTCGCCGAATATCACTCTCTTTTCGCAAGCGCGGTATAAGCATGTCCGGAAACAGCATAGGAAAATTATTCACCGTCACTACCTTCGGCGAGAGCCACGGCCCGGCTTTAGGCGCCATTGTCGACGGTTGCCCGCCGGGGCTGGAATTGTGCGAAGCCGATCTGCAAATCGATTTGGACAGGCGCAAGCCCGGTACTTCGCGGCATACCACGCAACGGCGGGAAGCCGATCAGGTAAAAATTCTGTCGGGCGTGTTCGAAGGCAAAACCACCGGCACGCCCATCGGCTTGCTGATCGAAAACACCGATCAGCGTTCCAAAGATTACGCCAAAATCGCCGAAAGTTTTCGTCCCGGCCATGCCGATTACACCTATCAGCATAAATACGGTTTTCGCGATTACCGCGGCGGCGGCCGTTCGTCGGCCCGGGAAACCGCGATGCGGGTAGCGGCCGGTGCTATCGCCAAGAAATATTTGTTCGAGCAGCACGGGATACGGGTGCGCGGCTATTTATCCCAGCTCGGGCCTATCAAAATCGAGGCTTTCGATTGGGACGAGATTCCCAACAACCCGTTCTTTTGCCCGGATGCCGGCAAAGTCGCGGAGATGGAAGCCTACATGGATGCGTTGCGTAAGGAAGGCGAATCGATAGGGGCCAAAATCGACGTGGTGGCCAGCAAGGTACCGCCCGGGCTGGGCGAGCCGATCTTCGACCGTCTGGACGCCGAATTGGCGTATGCCTTGATGAGCATCAATGCGGTCAAAGGTGTGGAAATAGGCGACGGCTTTGGCTGCGTGGCTTCCAAAGGCACGCAGTTTCGCGACGAAATCACCCCCGAGGGTTTTTTGAGCAATCATGCCGGCGGCATCCTGGGCGGCATTTCCACCGGTCAGGACGTGGTCGCACATATTGCCTTGAAGCCGACCTCCAGCTTGCGCCTGCCCGGCCGCAGTATTAACGTAAGGGGCGAGCCCATCGAGGTGGTGACCGAGGGCAGGCACGACCCCTGCGTCGGCATCCGCGCCACGCCGATTGCCGAGGCGATGGTGGCTATCGTGCTGATGGATCATTTGCTCAGGCACAGGGCGCAGAACCTGCACGTGGCCAGCGGCTTGCCGATACTGCGCTGATGGCCTTGCCGTATTGGCGCTTATCCGGCTTCTACTTCTTTTATTTCGCCGCTTTAGGGACTTACTTGCCCTATTGGGGCTTATATCTGAAGCAGAACGGTTTCAGTGCCCGGCAAATCGGCGAAATCATCAGTATTTTGGTGGCGACCAAAATCGTTGCCCCGTATTTATGGGGCTGGCTGGCCGATAAAACCGGTTCCTGCCTGCGACTGATTCGCTGGAGCAGCGCCTTGTCCGCCGTTAGTTTTGCCGGATTTTTGTATACGGTCGATTATTACTGGGTGGCTTTGGTTACCTTTTGTTACAGCATGTTCTGGAATGCGACGCTGCCGCAATTCGAGGCGGCCACGCTGCTGCATCTGCAGACGGAACCGCAGCGCTACAGCCGGGTTAGGCTGTGGGGATCGGTGGGTTTTATCGCCGCGGTGCTCGGCGTGGGCGGCTTGTTGGAGTTCGTTCCGGTGCACACGCTACCCGCGGTGATTTTGGCCTTGTTGGCGGCTAACTGGTTGACGGCCTTATCGATACCGGAGGTCGTAGCAAACGTCAAACATCAAGATCAAGGCAGTCTATGGCAGCTGTTGTGGCGCCCCGAAGTGCTGGCGTTTTTCCTGGTTTACCTGCTGTTGCAAATCTCGCACGGGCCGTATTACGCGTTTTATTCCTTGTACTTACAGCAATTTCACTATAGTACTACCTGGACCGGGCTATTGTGGTCTTTAGGCGTGGCGGCGGAAATTCTGTTGTTTGTATGGGTGGCCGGCATATTGAACTATCTGTCCTTACGCCGTTTGCTATTGATAAGCTTAGGATTGACGGTGTTCAGGTGGTGGCTGATCGCCTATTACCCAAGCAATTTGCCCTGGGTTCTGATCGCTCAAACCTTGCATGCGGCCAGTTTCGGCATCGCCCATGTGGTCGCCATGCAGCTGCTTCGGCACTATTTCGGCGCCCGCCATCAAGGTAAAGGCCAAGCTTTATATGCCAGCCTCAGTTTCGGGCTAGGCGGCATGATCGGCAGTTTTTACAGCGGCTACTGTTGGGAGCGTTTGGGCGGCGGCTCGGTCTTCGTGATTGCCGCGTTGGCGGCCGGCGTAGGTTTACTGGTGGCCTATCTTGGGGTCGGACGGCAAAAAGTCCCGGCATTGGGTTAAAATCATAGGCTTAGCATAAGAGGATAGTGATAGGTGTTCGAAATCGTAAAAAGCGGCGGCTGGATGATGCTGCCACTGCTGTTGTGTTCCATTGCGTCTATGGCCATTATCGGTGAACGTTTCTGGTCGTTACGCCGCCGGCGCATTATTCCTGCGGAGCTGGTGCCGTATATTTGGCAATTGCACCGGGAAAACAAATTGGACGACGCCACCGTACGCCGCATTAGGATGAGTTCGCCGCTAGGGCGGGTATTGGCCGCCGGTTTGCTGAACCGGAAACACGGCCGGGAAATCATGAAAACCAGCATAGAGGAAGTCGGTCGCCAAGTGGCGCACGAGCTGGAACGCTATCTGAATTTATTGGGCACTTTGGCGGCGGTGACGCCATTAATGGGCTTGTTGGGTACCGTGGACGGCATCATTCGGGTATTTTCCGACATCGCGGTCGGCGGCATGGGCGACCCGGGCGTATTGAGCGCCGGTATTTCCGAAGCCTTGATTTGTACCGCTACCGGTTTGACTGTGGCCATCCCCAGCTTGTTTTTCCACCGTTATTTCGAGAGGGTAGTCGACGATAGAGTGATTCATCTGGAAGAAGAATCGCTACGTCTGATCGACATCATGCAAGGCCAGCGTGAGGACGTTTGATGGATTTTCGCCGCAAGAAACGCGCGCCGGTGGATATCAATCTGATACCGATGATAGACGTGTTATTGGTGTTGCTGTTTTTTTTCATGTTGGCCACTACCTTCCGCCACCACACCGATTTGAAAATCAACTTACCGGAAGCCGGCGGCGAAGATAGCGAATATGCCGGGAAAACCGTCAATTTGTTCATAGATGCCCAAGGCCGTTACGCATTGTCGGGCGACGACGGCAAGCCGCAACTGCTGCCGGAGCAAAGCCCGGAAGGCTTGAAAAATGCCTTGGCCCGGCTTCCGGGCGAAGCCGGACAATGGCCGTTCGTCATCAACGCGGACGGTAAAACCCCGCACCAAGCGGTGGTCAGCGCGTTGGAAGCCGCCAACAAAGCCGGCTTCAAGCATGTAACCTTTGCCATCAACCCGCCGGAAAAACTATGAAGAAATCCCTGACCCGCTGGCTGGAAGATGCCTGGTACAAGGAAATGTATGTTTCCGCCTGGTTTATGCCCTTATCGATGTTTTACGTGGATGCGATTCGGTTGCGGCGTTTCTTGTATGCCAAAGGCTGGCTGAAAAGCGACCGCTTGCCGGTGCCGGTGATTGTAGCCGGCAATATTACGGTGGGCGGTACCGGCAAGACCCCGCTGGTGGTCTGGCTGGTCGAATGTTTGAAGCGGCAGGGTTATACGCCGGGCGTGATTAGCCGCGGTTATGCCGGCAAGGAAGAACAGCAGCCCAAGCCGGTGACTGCCGATAGCGACCCGGCCGTAGTCGGTGACGAAGCGGTTCTGCTGGCGCGCCGCTGCAGCTGCCCGGTCGTGGTCAGTCCGGATAGGCCGGCCGCCGGCCGTTATTTGTTGGCGCATCATCCCTGCGATATCATCGTTTCCGACGACGGCTTGCAGCATTATGCGCTGCAACGCGATATCGAAATTGCGGTCATCGACGGCCAGCGCCGCTTCGGTAACGGCTATTGTTTGCCGGTCGGGCCGCTTAGAGAACCGCAAGAGCGCATCAAACAAGTCGATTGGGTTATCGTCAACGGTGGCGGCGAATTGCTGGAAGGCGAACTGCCGATGCAATGCAGTGGCCGGGAATTGGTCAATTTGCAAAGCGGCGAACGCAAGGCCTTGACGGAGTTTGCCGGTCAGACCTGCCACGCGGTGGCCGGCATAGGCAATCCGCAACGTTTCTTCCAAAGCTTGCTGGCCGCGGGCTTGCAATGCAGCGCGAAAGCCTACCCGGACCATTACGCCTATACCGCCGCCGATCTGGCATTTAAAGACGGCCGCCCGGTCATCATGACCGAAAAAGACGCGGTCAAATGCGCACCGTTCGCTGGCGCTCAGCACTGGTATCTGCCGATAAGCGCCGAATTGCCCGCCGAATTTTCCGACAATCTATTGTCTTTATTGAAGAGCAAACGCCATGGATAAAAAATTACTCGACATACTGGCTTGCCCGTTGTGCAAAAGCCCGCTGCTTTATCGGCAACAAGAGCAAGAATTGATTTGCAAAGCCGATAATTTGGCTTTTCCCATCCGCGACGGCATACCGGTGATGCTGGAAGACGAAGCCCGCCCATTGAGTTTCGAAGAAGCCGACGCTTTGCGCCAATGACTGCGTTTAAAGTCGTCATTCCGGCCCGCTACGCCTCCACCCGCTTACCGGGCAAGCCGTTGCTGGACATTGCCGGCAAGCCGATGATTGCCCACGTCTGCGAGCGGGCCGTGCAGGCGCAAGCCGAGCAAGTCGTGGTGGCTACCGACGACAGCCGCATCTTCGATACCGTGTCGGCTTTGGGAATTAAGGCGGTGATGACCGATCCCAATCATCAGTCCGGTACCGAACGCATTGCCGAAGTGGCACAGCGTTTGGCCTGGCGGGCAGACGACATCGTGGTCAATCTGCAAGGCGACGAACCCTTGATTCCGCCCGATTACATCCGTGACGCCGCGCAGGCGTTGGCCGGCCAGTCAGCGGCCGGTATTGCCACCTTGGCGGCTAGGATTGGCGACGCGGAGGAAATTTTCAATCCCAACGCAGTCAAGGTGGTATTGGATAAAAACGGTTACGCCTTGTATTTCAGTCGGGCGCCGATACCGTGGAATAGGTCGTCTTTTCCCGCCCATCCTGCAATAAACAACAGTAAGATGCCGTATTTGCGGCATATCGGCTTGTATGCATACACCGTCGGTTTTTTGCAACGCTACTGCGAATGGCCGGCGTCGCCGCTGGAAAGTGTGGAAGCGCTGGAACAGCTGCGCATCTTGTGGCACGGCGAAAAGATACTGGTCCGGGTGGTGGATAAAACTCCGGAAGCCGGGGTCGATACCGAAGACGATTTGTGGCGAGTAGCGTTGAGCCTGGGGCAAATTTAACCGCCTGGCTTTGCATCTGGCGCACTCTGCCGGTTTAAGCCGGGCCGGTGCCGGCAAAGCCTATATCGAAAATCGCTTAGTCGAACCCGTTGGGGTTTTGGCTTTGCCAGCGCCAAGTATCCTGCATCATTCGCGACAGATCCCGTTCGGCCTTCCAGCCTAACAAGCGTTGCGCACGGGATGGATCGGCGAAACAAGTGGCGATATCGCCGGATCGGCGCGCGGCGATACGGTAAGGAATGGGTTTGCCGCTGACTTCGCTAAACGTGTTGAGCATCTCCAGCACGCTATAGCCGTTACCGGTGCCCAGATTGAATACCTCGCAAATGCCGGTGTCGAACGGCTGCTTGAGCAGGAATTGCAAAGCTTTGATGTGTCCTTGCGCCAAATCGACGACGTGAATGTAATCGCGCACGCCGGTGCCGTCCGCCGTTGGATAATCGTTGCCGAAAATCGAGAGCTGCGCTAGTTTTCCTATCGCCACTTGGGAAATATAAGGCATCAGATTGTTGGGAATGCCGTTCGGATCTTCCCCGATCAAGCCGCTGCTATGTGCGCCGATAGGATTGAAATAGCGCAACAGAGTCATTTGCCAGGGCCGATCGGTTTGCTGTAAACCATCGGCGGCACTCGTGTCGCGTAAAATATCCTCGATGAACAATTTGGTGCGGCCGTAAGGATTGGTCGCTTGTAACGGAAAGTCTTCGCTTATCGGTACCTGATGAGGGTCGCCGTAAACCGTGGCGGAGGAGCTGAACACCAAACGCTTTACCTGGTGCGCCGTCATCGTCTCCAGCAACACCAAGGTACCGGTGATGTTGTTGCCATAATATTTCAGCGGAATTTGACACGACTCGCCGACGGCTTTCAAACCGGCGAAGTGAATGACGGCGTCTATCGAATACTCGGCAAATACCTTATCCAGCGCATCGACGTCGTTAATGTCTATTTGATGAAAGGCGACGGTACGCCGGGTGATGCGCTCGATTCTGCGCAGGGATTCTATTTTACTATTACATAAGTTATCGACTACGACGACTTGGTAGCCGTTTTCCAACAGTTCGACGCAGGTGTGACTACCTATGTAACCGGCACCGCCGGTCACCAGAATTGTAGGTTGCATTGCGGATGCCCATGGTTGTTAGCGTTCTAGTATGTCCAGGCCGGGTTCGTCCGACGGAATGCGTAGCGCCGCAAAATCCGGGTCGACTGACAGGCCGGCGAAGTCGAATAAGCCGGTATCTAACATTTGCGATGGGGCGATATTTTGCAGGCTGGCAAAAATCGTTTCCAACCGGCCCGGAAATTGTTTATCCCATTGCGCCAGCATGTGTTTCATCGCGGTGCGCTGCAAGTTTTCCTGCGAGCCGCATAAATTGCACGGAATGATAGGAAATTTCTTAAACGCGGCAAAGCGGTTGATGTCTTTTTCCCGGCAGTAGGCTAAGGGCCGAATCACGATGTTTTGTTTGTCGTCGCTAAGCAGTTTGGGCGGCATGGCCTTTAATTTTCCTGCATAAAACATGTTCAGGAAAAAGGTTTCCATGATGTCCTCGCGGTGGTGGCCCAGCGCGATTTTAGTAACCTCATGTTGTTTCGCGAATCCGTATAAGGTACCTCGCCGCAATCTGGAACAAAGGCTGCAGGTGGTTTTACCTTCCGGAATGATTCTTTTGACGATGCTGTAGGTGTCGTGTTCGATGATGTGAAACGGCACGCCGATGGCGCTAAGATATTCCGGCAACACGTGCTCAGGAAAACCCGGCTGTTTTTGATCCAGATTGACGGCGATGATCTCGAAACTGACCGGCGCGGTTTTCTGTAAATTCAACAGAACGTCCAGCATCGTGTAAGAGTCTTTGCCGCCGGACAAACACACCATCACCTTGTCGCCGTCTTCTATCATGTTGTAATCGGCTATGGCTTCGCCGACGTTGCGTCTCAGGCGTTTTTGCAGTTTGTTGAACTGGGTGCGGGATTTTTGTTCGAGTTCGCTCATGCTGGCAGAGTAGGGCGGCCGGAACGAAAATCCGGCCGACAAGGGTTAACCGTTATAACGCTGAAATATCAGGGTGGCGTTGGTGCCGCCGAAACCGAAGCTGTTGGACATCACGGTGTTTAGCCTGGCGTTTTCGCGGTATTCGCGCACGATAGGAATGCCGTTGGCTTCGGAATCCAATTCGGTGATGTTCGCGGAAGCGCTTAAAAAGTTTTCCTGCATCATCAGCAAGGAATAAATCGCTTCGTTAACCCCGGCGGCGCCAAGCGCGTGGCCTGTCAGCGATTTGGTCGAACTGACCGCCGGCACGTCGCCAGCTCCGAAGACCGCCCGCAATGCTTCCAATTCGCGCATATCGCCCACTGGGGTGCTGGTGCCATGTGCGTTGATGTAATCGATCGGGTCCGATACGGTTGACATTGCCATTTGCATGCAGCGAATCGCGCCTTCCCCGGAAGGTTGCACCATATCGTATCCGTCCGAGGTGGCGCCGTAGCCGACCAGTTCCGCGTAAATTTTGGCGCCGCGGGCTTTGGCGTGTTCGAGTTCTTCGATCACCAAAACGCCGCCGCCGCCCGAGATCACGAAGCCGTCGCGGCTGGCGTCATATGGGCGGGAAGCGGTTTCCGGCGTGTCGTTGTATTTAGACGACAAAGCTCCCATCGCGTCGAACAATACCGACATGGTCCAATGCAATTCTTCGCCGCCGCCGGCAAACACCACGTCTTGTTTGTTGAGCTGAATCAGCTCCATCGCGTGCCCTATGCAATGCGCGCTGGTGGCACAGGCCGAGCTGATGCTGTAATTGACGCCCTTGATTTTAAAAGGGGTTGCCAGACAAGCTGTATTGGTGCTGGACATGGCGCGAGTCACCATGTACGGCCCGACTTTCTTGACGCCTTTGGAACGCAAAATGTCCGCCGCATCCACTAAATTGGAGGTGGACGGGCCGCCGGACCCCATCACCAAGCCGGTGCGAATGTTGGAGACTTCGCTTTCGGCAAGCCCGGAATCGGCAATGGCTTGTTCCATGGCCAGATAGTTGTAGGCGGCGCCGTCGCCCATGAAGCGTTTGATTTTACGGTCTATCGCCGCATCCAAATCGAGATTGATCGGCCCGTGCACATGGCTGCGAAAGCCCATTTCCCGGTATATGTCGGCATGGACTATGCCGGAACGGCCGCTGCGCAACGAATCGATGACCTCGTCGCGATTATTGCCGATGCTGGAGACTATACCTAAGCCAGTTACAACCGCGCGTCTCATAAGGTGTATCCTCAAAAGTCTTGTGTAGAGGTGAACAATCCGACGCGTAAGTCCGTGGCCTCGTAGATCAGTTTGCCGTCGACATCCATGGTGGCGTCGGCTATCCCCATGACCAACTTGCGCAAAATCACCCGTTTCAAATCGATTTTGTACGTTACTTTTTGTGCGCTGGGCAGCACTTGACCGGTGAATTTAACTTCTCCGCAGCCTAGCGCTCTACCTTTGCCGGGGCCGCCCATCCAGCACAAATAGAAGCCGATCAGTTGCCACATCGCATCCAGGCCGAGACAACCGGGCATCACCGGATCACCGAGAAAATGGCAATCGAAGAACCACAGATCGGGTTTGATATCCAGTTCAGCAATAATTTCACCTTTGCCGTATTTGCCGCCTTCGTCGGAAATATGGATGATGCGATCCATCATCAGCATCGGCGGCATGGGCAGTTGCGCGTTGGTCGGGCCGTACAATTCGCCGCGGCCGGACATCAATAATTGGTCGCGCGTGAAACTATGCTGTTTCTCCATCTAATTATTTACCTGATTCAAAAGCTGAAAACACTACCCATTATCCAATAGTCGGGTTAAAAAATCAGCTCGAATTTTATTTGCCGAGGATGACTTATAGTGCCGGACTTAATATAAGCTTATGGTTTAAATATAATTTTTCCGTGTTCGCCGGATAGAGGCGATGGAATTGATGAGTTTATGGGCGCTATGGTTTCTGCGCAGGCAGTAGGAATTTGACCGGTATTGATTTGGCGCTTGGCGAAATAGCCGGCGAAAATTTTAGGCCGCCGGTCAATGCGGGCAGCGGAGACGATTAAACTCGCGTATCTTTGCGCAGGCATATCCTTTTTAGAGTTCGGCATTAGCCCCTAATTGAAACGATGTAAAAATTTATCCATTTCGGAGAAAAAGCGGGTACGGTCGGCTTCGCGGCTTAAATAATGATCGCCTTGACTTAACTCCAGATAGACCAGATCCTTGAAACCGGCGCTTTCCAATGCATCGACCATGTCTCGCGAATGCCCGACATGCACGGTCCAATCGTCGGCGCCGTGCGCCAACAAAAGCGGGGTGCGCATGCGGCTTGCTTGTTCCAGCGGAGAGGTTTCTTTCAAGCGGGTTCGGTCGGACCACCAACGGCCCAACGCATGTTCGGCCTGCTCGGAACGTAAGCGGTGATCCTGCCAACGCATGTCGCTCCATTCCTCGATTAAGTGCCGCAAATCGGTAACCGGGGCGAAACTGATCGCGCATTGGTATAATTCGGGAGTTTTGATTGCGCCCATCAGCGCGGCGTAACCGCCGTAGCTGGCACCTACGATACAAATCCTGCCGGGCGTTGCCAGACCTTGCTCCAGCAGCCAATGCACGCCGTCGCTAATGTCGTCTTGCATTTCCAGGCCCCAACGCCGAAAGCCGGCACTTTCGAACTCGCGGCCGTAACCGGCCGAGCCGCGAAAATTCAACTGCAATACCGTCCAGCCCCGGTTTGCAAAAAATTGCGTCCAAATGTCGAAGCCGTGGCTGTCCCTAGACCAAGGGCCGCCGTGAGGAAAGACGATGGCAGGGCTGACGGCGTTAATTCGCGTCGGTCGGGTTAAATAGCCCTCCAATTCCAGACCATCCCGGGTTTTGAAATGCACCGATTGAGATTGGGCCAGGGTTTGCCCGGACAATAAGGGATAGGCGTCTATCAGCTTACCCATTCTGTTGTTGCCGGAATCCAGCCAGTAATAGCCGGGCGCCTGCGCGGCGCTGGAGGATACCAGGATGTGTTGAGATCCGGCGCTGCTGATGATGGTATTTTCCCGATCGGGCAGGGCTGTGTCGATGGCGGTTTGCAAATGGCCGGCATGCGGATGCCAATAAACAGTTTTCTCGGTGTCCGCCGTGTAGCGAATGCCCAATACTTGATCGCCGGCCGCGGAGTAAACCAATATGCCATTGACGTCGTATTTGCTATCGGCATAGACAAGTTCCATAGCAGACTGGGGGGCAGACACCCGCATTTTGAATACGGCAGCTTTGCCTTGATGCTGTTTGGTTACGTACAAGGCCTCGGGATTTTCATCGAAACCTAGCGGAGCGATGGCATCGCCGCTTAGGGCGTCGAATTCGAACAAGGTTTGCCAGTCGCTTTCGTCGTTGGTTCTATGCACGACGCGCATGGTTTTGCTGCCGACAATGCCGATGCCGATACGGACACGGCCTTGTAAATCTGCTAGCCAGCGCCGTACAAACCCGGGATTGCCGGCTACGGTTTTCCGCTCGCCGCTGTAAACGTCCAGGCGGTACATGTCGGGAGCGCCGGGTTGCCGTTGGTCCAGTGCCAGTAAAATATGGCGGTCGTCTTTCGGAATCAGCGCATACGTGTCTTGAAATTGAGGAATGTGAAATCTGCCGGCGAACGAGGGGATGTTGATTTCTACTAAATCGCTTTTCAGCTCGCTGCCGTCGCGGTTGACGGCAAACATTCGGGTTTGGATAAATTTTAGATCGGCAGCGTGGTCCGGATACCAGACGCTGACTAACAGGCGCCGATCATTGACCCAGGTAAAGCCGCGGATGTGGTATTTGTCGTTATCGGTGCTCAATACCACGCACGAGTTACGGCCGCTGCGATCTTGGGTCACTAATGCGCTATGGCCTTCGGTGTTTTGAATAAATGCGGTGTAGTCTCCGCTTGGAGATAGCGCTAAATTCTGGATCAACGGTAAAGCGGCGAAGGCTGTAAGCGGTAATTCACCGTTTCGCAAGGGGACTTCCGGTACAAACTCCTCGGAGACGCGAGCAACCGGACCGCTACAGTTTAAGGATAAGATGGCCAATAGCAAAATCAAACTGCCTCTAACCGCAAGGCCGTGCATCAATACCTCCATTTTGTAGCCGGGTGCAGGCTTAACTAGTAAATAAGCTAATTCTATCAATATATCGCGCCGGCTTGAAAGCTAAAGGGTTTTGAAGCGATCGAACTTTTTTGTCGCAGCCAACGGCTGGTTTCCGCGTTATTGCTGATTTCTGCAGTACCGATTGGTTAAACGCAAGACACGAGCGGATACAATCTTATTCCAAGTCATGGCGGAGAAAGCATCTTGGAAAATTTGCATGTGGATTTGTTAGTGGTAGGTGAAGCTTTGGCGGAAATCGGCCTGACAGTTAACGATTTCCTACCTGCCGGTTTGGTCGTCAAAGTGATGGAGCGGTTCGATTTGAGAGAGTATTCCACGCATTGCGTGGATTTGCTACTGTTGTCCAGCCGGGATCAAGCACAGTCAATAGACTATATAGATCAATGCCGCGCATTGCGGCCCGAATGCGCAATCGCGGTGGTGCTGTCGAACCCGATAGCTGACGCGTTATGGTTTTTAAGGCCAGGCGTATATGCCTTGCTTAATGGTGAAAAAAGCCTGACCGAATTTATGCTGGTCAAAGAAACCGTTGCCCGGCAGCGTTTGCATGTCGACCATAGCATTGCCCAGCCTTTGGCCGTTAGGCAGATCAAGCGCTTATTGCTGCCGTTCGAATGCTTAAGCTCCAGAGAATTCGATGTGTTTTGCATGTTGGCCGATGGATGCTCCTTGCAACAGATTGCCGAGTTTTTGCAGATCAGTCGTAAAACGGTTTCAAACTGCCAGACTCAAATCAAAATTAAATTAGGGCTGGAAACCAAGCCGGACATGCGGCAATTCGCAAAAACTCATGGCTTGATAAGCGACAAGCAGGTATGATTCCCGAAAAACAGGAATTTTTCCTTTTTCTTTATAGGAGACTCGTCATGAATAAAGCATTATTGATGGGTGCAATCACCCTGGGTTCGGCATTGACTGTTGATGTGTTCGCTAGCGGTGACGCGCTCGAAGCATGTATCAAGGCTGTTCAGAAAACCAAGTCCGGAAGCTTGCTTAAACTGGAAAAACTCGTTACAGGCGGTAAAGGCGCTTATGAATTGGAATTGCGCGACGCCGACGGCAACGAATGGGAATTTATCTGCGCTGCCGACAGTGGAAAAATTACCGAGACCGAAAGCGAGGTCAGCGATCCCAACTCACCGGCATTTAAAAAGAATCTTAAGATTGGCGAGCAAGAGGCTATGGCCATTGCGTTGAAAGCTTATCCGGGTAAAGTCGAGGAAGTTGAATACGAGGTGGAGGAAAACGGGTCGTCCTCTTACGAGTTCGACATTTTGGACAGCAAAGGCATGGAAACCAAGGTGGAAGTGGATGCTGCCAGCGGTAAAATCATTGAAGTTGCTGTCGAGGAATGGGAAGTTGGCGAAGAGTCCGACGAAAAGCGTTAACTCAATTCACCGTTTTGAAAGCAGGCTGGATGCAATCGAGTCGGGCCGGTTAGTCATTTACGTCCGATTTTGGTTTAGCAGTTACAAATCCGGGTAGCCGGGGTTGAGCGCATTAAAAATCGGACGTAAATTTCGGGCTAGTTAAGCCGTATAAAATGCGCTTGCGCATTCAGGACAACCATTCACCTGTTTGTATGTTTGACCGGCCTTTTTCAAGGCACTGCCGCAATTGGAAATAGAGCCCAAGTAACGAATCGTATCTTGTGCGGGCAAATGACTGCAGGTGGCAAAATGCACCACATGATCACCGTTAGATTGCGGATTGAGTTCGACGTAAAATTCAGCCATGTCATGTTCCTCTTTTTTGTCTTATAGAAGCGGGGCAGGATTTCGCAGTCAGCTAATATCGCCAACTGCGCGCCGGTGTTGCTTACCGTTTCGCACTTGCGCTAATCAGCAAACTGCCGGCAATCCTCGACTGTATTTGAGCAATAGCTATGCCATTGCATTTACCAATCAGCCGGCGCGAGGGAAACCTAGGCGATATTGGCGGCTTGGCTATATCAGTCGACGAATCGAACTATTTTCAACTCAAATAACGCGCATTTCTTGTGGAGTTTGCGACAATTTCCGAGTGGCCTGGTAGGGAATACTTCAAAACCATATAAAAAATAGGTTTAAATTTCAAATAGATGCATCGATTATGCCTTGTTAATGAGCGTGGTGTAATTTTTGCTGAATGATAGTTTTAAAGCTTATAGAGGAAGACTTATGCGCTACGAACCTCATACGGATGAAATCGCCGCCATTCCTTCCATGTCGGATGACGATTTGTTGGAATATTTTTTATATCGGATATTCGAAACCGACGAAGTGTGGGGTTTGAAAGACGGGCCGAACTGGATTACCCGCGAAGTAGACGGTTGTGAAACTCAGCCGGTATGGCCTTACAAGTGGTTTGCGGAACAAGCCGCCAGCGGGGAATGGGCCGATCTGCCGGCGGTCGCGAATTCTATCGACTATTTCGTCTACAACATTTTGCAGCGTCTGGTACAGCAGCAAATCAGCGTGGAAATCATGCCGCGCGCTAACGGACGCGGTTGTTTGATCAGTCCGCGGCGCTTGTTCGGCATGCTGGAAAACATGATGGAATCGCGCGACTTTACCGTCGGCGATTGAAGCGGCGCTATCTTTAAAACTTACATTTCAAATGATATTTCTGCACGCGGTAGCGTAGGGTCTCGCGGGTGGTGCCCAGCATGCGCGCCGCGGCGGTAACGTTGGCATCGGTGCGGTTCAAGGCTTCTTGAATGATGAATTTTTCCATCTCGTGTAAGCTCAAGCTGCCGTCCAGCGGTATGAACAAGCCTTCTTGGGTCGCGCTCATAGCATGATTGCCCGGGGTTTGCAGGCTTTGCAATTGCAGCCATTCGGCGGGCAATTTATTATCGGCGGCCAACAACACACAACGTTCCAGTACGTTGCGCAGCTCGCGGATGTTGCCGGGCCAATCGTAGCGTTTGATCAATTGCCAAGCCGTGTCGGGTATTAGCGACACCGATTTGGCCGACTTGCGATTGCATTCGGCAACGAATTGCGGCACCAATTGTTCCAAATCCTGTTTGCGCTCGCGTAGAGCCGGTACTTTCACGTTGACCACGTTCAAGCGATGATACAAATCCCGTCTGAATAAGCCGGCGTTGACTTTTTCCACTAAGTCCAAATTAGTGGCGGCGATGATTTGCACGTCGACGCTGATTTCGGTTTCGCCGCCCAAGCGGCGTATGCGCAGATCTTCGACCGCTTTCAACAACTTGCTTTGCAAATCCAAATCCATTTCGCCGATTTCGTCCAAAAACAAAGTGCCGGTATGGGCTTGTTCGAACAAGCCGCGATGGCGTTTTTTGGCGCCGGTGAAGGCGCCGGATTCGTAACCGAACAATTCCGCTTCCAACAGCTCGCGCGGCAGGGCGGCACAATTGATTTCCACCAGCGGGGCCTGGGCGCGCGCGCCGGAATAATGCAGGATGCGGGCTATCATGCCCTTGCCGGTGCCGGTTTATCCGCTGACGATCAAACTGGAAAACGGTACTTTGACGATTTGTCGCAACATCGCCCGCAATTGCAGCATGGCCGGGCTATCGCCGATCAAGCTATCGATTTTATAGTGGCCGTGCTGGGACTCGGCTTGTTGCTGCAGGCGGCGCTGGGCACGGGCGCTACGTGCCGCACCTTCCACCAAGAGGTTCAATCTATCCAACGAACAGGGTTTTTCGATGAAGTCGTAGGCGCCTAACCGCACCGCTCTTACCGAATCGGCCACGCTACCGTAACCGGTTAAAAACACCCACTCGCTGCTGTCGATTTCCGGTTTGAGCTTTTCCAGTAAGTCCAAGGCATTGCCGTCCGGCAAACTCATGTCCGATAACACCACCAGCGGGTCTATGCTTTGATCACGAAAGAAATTTTCGGCTTGCTGTAGCGTGGCTACCACGCTGACCTCCCAGTCGGCTTTGCGAAAATAGCGCGCCAATTCGGCGGCGAGCAGATTTTCGTCTTCGATGATCAGCAGTGTATTAGTCATCATAAGCAATTAAGCCGGCACCAAAGGTAGAGTCAAGGCAATGCGGGCGTGACCTGCGGGCGTGTTTTCCAATTTCAGCGTCCCGTGGTTTTCGCGAACGAAGCGTTGCACCATCACTAAGCCCAAACCGCTGCCTTTTTCTTTAAGACTTACGAACGGGCGTATGCCTTGTTGCAATATATCGCTTGTGAAGCCGCCGCCGGTATCGGTGACAGCCAAGGAAAATTGCCGGCCGGCCTGAGAAATTTCCACCGTAATCGTACCGGCACGCTCGCCTATAGCTTGTACGGCGTTTTGCAGCAAATTCAGCAACACTTGTCTGAATTCGGTTTCCGGCAGGGTCGCCACGCTGTCGAATCGGCATTGAATGTCGAAAATAATAGTGTCCGGCACCTGGTAACTCAATAAGCTGGTTATTTCTTTAACGATCTGCCGGATGTTTAAAGGCTGGGCCGCTTCGCTGCTTTTACGGGCGTTGCTGAGCAAGTCGTTCAAATGTTTGGTCAGACGGTTGACTTCCTGATGCAGCAGGCCGATGCGCTCGCGCATGTCGGGATCGGCGGTTTCGCTCTGCATGTTTTCCAAAGCCAGCTGAATGATGGCTAAAGGATTGCGCAATTCGTGCGCGGTACTGGCCGCCATTTCGGTCAGGGCCGCCAAACGTTCGGCCTTGGCCAGGCGCTGGCTCTGTTCCAGTAATTCGTGGCTGGTTTTACGCACTTGGGTTTCCAAACGATTGGTATAGGTCAGATGGGCTTGTTCCAGTTCGATAAGATGGGCGACCAGCAGGTTGTAACGTTCGAACAAATCGCGAATGACCGGATCGGACGTTTTCAGCGCTATCGGTTTTTTAACGCCTTCCGCCAAACCGGACAGCAAATGCCGTAGCGCGTGTAAGGGCTCCAGGACGTTGGTGCGGAAGAAATAATGTCCGACCCAGAACAATAGCAGCGGCAGCGCCACCGCCAACTCCAACTCCAATTGGCTATTGTCTTCAATGCTGATCAGCAGCTTTTCCTCTTCTTCGGTTTGTTGATCCAAGGCTTTTTGTATCAGGTTGACCGTGTCTATCAGGGCGTCGGAATCGCCTTTGAACGCTTTGGCGAATTTGTCTTGCAAGTCGTGTAAATCGACCGGCACGCTGAAATGGGCGCCGTTGAAATTGCGTAACAAGTCCACCAGGTGCGCTTCTACATCGGCGATTTCCTCCGCCGTACCGTGATTGCTGCTCTGGTGCATCGCCAGTTTGGCCTGCAACTGCAATAGCTCGAAAATGGTTTGTTGTAGTCTATGGCCTTTGCCGATGTCGGTCTCTATTTTGTTGATGCGCTGGTGATTTAACCAAGTCAGTCTGCCTATGGCTAACAGCTCGCCCAATACCAATATCCCCATGATCAGAGTAACGAAGATGATCGGTCTGAGCAGTAATTGCAACATGGTCGGATTCGCCTTGAAGTCGGGATGCGGCGGACGCGGGCTGAGCCTCTCGCGTCCGGCATAAGATAATGGCATAAAATCAGCTGTTGGATTTACGCCGTGCCGCCAAATGATGGTCGGAGAACCGCTCGTGGTTGTGCAGGCCGACGATTTCGCAATAACCGCCGGCGTGTTTGTAGTCTTCGCTGAAGTGGTGGATGAATTCCATGACGGTATGATCGATTAAATCGGTATCGCTCAAATCGAAATACACTTTTTGCCGTTTGGGAAAATCGGCCAATAAGCTCTTTAAACTGATGAAATTGGAAAATACCGCCGCACCGCTCACCGTAATGTGGTAGGTATCCCGATCGGTTTGCTTGACGTGGTATGCCAGCGAAAACACGTTGTGCCATTTCAAACCGCGCAGCAAGTGAATGAGCAATTCGGCGACGATGCCGACGCCGACGCCGATCAGCAGGTCGGTGGCCAGTACGCCGATGATGGTTACCACGAATACCGTAAAATGATCGATCCCGACTTGCAAGGTTTTGGCGAATTCTTTCGGCGAAGCCAAACGGAAACCGGTGAAGACCAGCAAGGCAGCCAGGGAGGATAGTGGAATTTCGTGAATCAAGCGTGGAAACAAGGCGACGAAGATCAGCAAAAACAAACCGTGAAAAAAATTGGCCCAAGCGGTTTTGGCACCGTTGTTGATGTTGGCCGAGCTACGGACGATTTCGGCGATCATAGGCAGACCGCCGAGTAAACCGGCCAGCAAGTTACCGGTACCGACCGCAGTCAAGTCGCGGTTCAAGTTGGAATTGCGTTTGTAAGGATCCAGTTTGTCGACGGCCGCGGCGCTCAGCAAACTTTCCAGACTACCGACCAGCCAGATAGTGATCACGGCTATCGCAAACTCCGGAGTCGCCATCGCGGAAAAATCGGGAAAGTAAAAGCCGGCCATAAAATGCTCGGGTACCGAAACCAAAAAGGCGGGACCTATGCTGTATTCGTGATGCGGCAGAAATTCGGTGTCCGGTAAAAACAAATATTTGTGCTCGTGATCCAAATCGAAAAATTGCCCCAGCGCCAAACCGATAATCACGACCAATATCGGCGCCGGAATCATTTTCAAACGTTTGTTTTTCAGCAAAGACCAAACGATCAACAAACCCAGGCCGATTAAGCCGATTGAAGATACTTCGGGGTTCATCTCGACCAAGGAATGCGGAATTTCGGCTATGGTCCCCAGCAGGGATTTCGCTTGCGGTTTGACGCCCAGCAACACGTGGATTTGCTTGGCCATGATGATAATGCCGATAGCGGCCAACATGCCGTGAACCACGGAGGTTGGGAAAAAGGCGCTCAATTTACCGGCTTTGAATAAGCCCAATAAGATTTGCAACACGCTGGCCACTACGATAGCCGCTAGGGTGTAGCGGTAGCCCGTCATCGCGTCGCCGTGGCCTAACGACTGCACGGCGTCCAAGATTACCACGATCAAACCCGCAGCCGGGCCATTGATGGTTACGTACGAACCGCTGATGCGGGACACGATCAAGCCGCCGATTACCGCGCTGATGATGCCGGCCATTGGCGGAAAACCTGAAGCCATGGCAATTCCCAGGCAAAGCGGCAACGCGATCAAGAAAACCAAAAAGCCCGACAGCAAATCGCTACGCCAGTTTTCCACCAATCCGGGTAGTCCGGTCTTGGGGGTAGTAGCCGAAGAAGATGGTTGCATGATGAATCTCGATGGGATTGAAAACTCCAAAACAGCCATTTCCATGCCAGTTCATTGGAAGGTCGCCGTCGCCCGGTTTATTGGCAACGAACTGCTCGTTGTGGTGGCTGGAATCGAGTATTCCAGGCACCGGCGGGGTAATTCAACCAATGGGCCCGGTTTATTTGAGCCGAATGCAAGGCTGGGGCTTTCATGTCTCCGGGTGAAATTTCATGCCATCCGGCGTGGCAGCACGAGTTTACGTGTTGGCATAGGCAGTGCTGTAACAGTATCGTTTTAGCAGACTCTTGTGCTGCATTGATTCAGGAGTTTAATTGACTGTATGACCCCACATCATTCGCAAGGCGGCACTTTCGATTTGGATGCCGCTATAGAGCACATCGCTCATTGGCTGCCTACCCAAGGACCGATCAAAGATTTCATTCACCACAACACCTTGCATGCCGTGCAACATTTGCCGTTCCATAACGGCGTTGCGGTCGCGGCCAAGGTTTTCGGAGCCTTTAGCTATCTGCCCTTGCAGGATTATCAACAGCGCTACCGGCAAGGCCGCATCCATCCTGCGTCGTTGGATTGGGCGATTGCACAGGCCGGCATATCCGAAAACACGGCTGCGGCGTTCAAGCAAACACTGTTTGTTGAAGATAAAACCAGCCATTATCCGCCGATTTCGCTGGCTAACAACGGTTTGCGCAACGCTTGGACCAACCGGCTGGAGCTGGATTTGAACGCCTTGGTCCACCCCATTGTGTTTCGTTTGTTGGCCAATTTTTTGGATCAAGGGATTAGCCGTTGGGTACTGCCTAAAGAAGACGAGAGCTTTTGGGAATGTGTCGCCCGGTTAGCGCTGAATAGTTTAATCCCGTTGGTGCCGTTTCATCGCTCCGGCGCGCGTGAATTGTTGTCGGGTAACCCGGAGCAAGCAATAAGGATGTGCCTGGAGACCATGGTAGGAGACGAATCGCTTTACACCCAATATTTATTGGAGGTACTGCTCGCTCATCCCGGCTGGTCCGGCATGGTCCGGATCATAGAAACCAACCCTCAGGTATTGCTGGCTGTGCGGAGCATTTCGCTGAAACAGTTGTTAGCAGTTGAATTGATTGCCGAATTGGCGTTTGTATCTCAAAAGAAACACCGGATCATGCCGGTTTGTCGATTGGTGGAACTTCAAAGCACACCCTTGCTCAACGAAACATATTTAGCCCCTGAAGTGCCTTTGAAATTGCGGGTTTGGCACGAGGCGATGGAATGGACGTTGCACCTCGAGCTGTTAGCCGCGATGCAACGCCAACAGGGGACGGAAATTCCGGTTAAGACGCCGAGCGTACAAGCGATATTCTGTATAGACGACAGGGAATGTTCGCTGCGCCGCTATTTGGAGGAAATCGACCCGCAACTGGAAACCTTTGGTGCCCCCGGATTTTTCGGCATAGACTTTTTGTATCAGGGCCTCGACGATGTTTATCCGGTGGCACAATGCCCGGTAGTGGTCAAACCGCGGCATTTGATTAAAGAGTCCGGGTTGCACGGCCGGAACTCAAAAGATGCGCAGCAAACTATGGCCGATATGCATTTTTCCGCGCATTCGCTGGCGCGCGGTTGGCTTTACACGCAAACCTTGGGCTTGGCATATGCCGCGCGCATGGCCTGGAACGTATTTAAACCGGCCACCCAATTGCCCGGTATTCCGAAGCTTAGCGAGGTTGGCGCGCACGGTCGCTTGCATTTGTTGCGCGAATCCGACGAAACCAATGAACAAGGTTATTTACTGGGATTTTCTCTTGAGGAAATGGCTGACAAAGTGGGCGGCCAACTGCGTAATATTGGCTTGACCAAGCATTTCGCCGAGTGGGTGGTCGCCGTCGCACACGGTTCCAGTAGCGTCAACAACCCGCATTTTGCGGCCTACGACTGCGGCGCCTGCTCAGGCAAACCCGGCGCGCCCAATGCCAGAGCATTCGCCTGGATGGCCAACCAGCCGCAGGTGCGTGACTTATTACGCGAGCAGGGCATAGATATTCCGGTTAGCACGTATTTTATCGCCGCCATGCACAATACCAGCCGGGACGAAATCGTTTATTTCGACGAACCGGTGTCGGATAGCGCTACGCATAAACGTTTTCACGACTTTCAGCACAGCATGCACAAAGCGCTTCAGCGTAATGCCCGCGAACGTTGCCGCTGGTTCGAATTAGGTCCGCGCTCGCCGGATAACGAGCAAGCCCATCGACACGTACTCGAACGCTCGGCGTCTATTTTCGAGCCTAGGCCTGAATTAAACCATTCCAACAATTTATACGCTGTCGTGGGGCGGCGCAGCCTGACCAGGCAGCTATTTATGGATAGGCGGGCGTTTTTACAGTCATATGACCCGGATTCGGACTCAAACGGCGAAATTTTGGCGGGAATTTTATCGGCGGTTTTCCCTGTATGCGGCGGCATTAATCTGGAATATCTGTTTTCGCGCATCGATAACTCGGTTTACGGCGCCGGAACCAAGTTGCCGCATAACGTGATCGGCCTTTTGGGCGTGGCTAACGGTGTGGAGGGGGATTTGCGTACCGGCTTGCCGTCGCAAATGATAGAAGTTCACGAACCGGCGCGCTTGTTGTTGGTGGTGGAACAGCAAAGCCGTATTGTCGATTTGGCGCTTGCCAAGATCGGCGATTTGCGCCAATGGGTAGACAACGAATGGATGCGTTTGACGGTCTGCGAACCCGGTTCCCATCAGTTGAAGCTTTACCGCAGCGGCGCTTGGCAACCTATCGACATACCCGTGGATTGGTCGGTACCTGCCGGCAAAAAGTCGGAGAAAATTATAGCCGGCCGATCGCGTACCATTCCGGTACATCAATTGTCCGGGAGAGCCGGATGAGCGGGTTATTGCTGAGCAGCATATTGCTGCCTTTGTTGGGGTTGATAGCCATGTTTTTCAGCGACGGACGGGAACACAAGATCGCTAGGATCACTGTGTGGATCACGCGCCTGAAAGGCGTTAGCGTGCTTGCCTTAATGGCGTGCTGGGCCGCTTCGGGTTTTACCAGTTTCGAATACCAATGGTTTGTGTTGTACCGGCAGGACAACTATCAGTTTCCGATTCTGTTTTATTTGGATAAAGTCAGTGCTGCTTATTTGTTTTGCGTCTGGGCAATCTTTTCCATCATCGTCAAGTATTGCCGGGTTTATATGCATAGAGATACCGGCTATAGGCGGTTTTTCCAAACCATCTTCGGTTTCGCCTTCGGCTTGAACGTCATCGTGTTGTCCGGCAGCATAGACATGTTATTCGCCGGCTGGGAAGTGGTCGGCATCTCCTCGTTTTTGTTGATTGCGTTTTATCGTCACCGTTGGCAACCGGTGCGCAATGCGTTACGCGCCTATACCATTTACCGGTTTTGCGATGTCGGTTTGCTGATGGGCGCCTGGATGAGTCATTTGCTGTTCCACGAAAGCCAGCATTTCAGCCAAATTGCCGGCTTGTTCAATCATCCCGTCGCCGATCCGGCCGGTTACGCGGCGCTATCCTTGCTTTCTTGTCTGATTATCTTGGCTGCGTCCGGAAAATCCGCACAGTTTCCGTTCTGCTTTTGGTTGCCGCGCGCTATGGAAGGACCGACCCCATCCAGCGCCATTTTCTACGGTGCTCTGTCTATTCACTTGGGCGTGTTTTTATTGCTGAGAACCATGCCGATTTGGAGCTACCACTATTTAACCCGCTTAATGGTTTTTGCGATAGGGATGCTGACGGTGCTGATAGCCGGCGTGTCAGAGCGGGCACAATCGAATATCAAAGGGCAAGTCGCTTACGCTTCGATTGCACAGGTGGGCTTGATGTTTGTCGAATTGTCGTTCGGTCTGGAGAATTTGGTGCTATTGCATTTTATGAGTAATGCCTTCCTGCGTTGTTATCAATTGCTGGTTTCGCCGTCTATCGTCGCGCACTTGTTACGGGTGGAAGGCGCGGTGAATGGCGATTTTTACATCAAAGACCCGCAACGCTTGGAGTATCTACCCAGCTCGCTACGGCAGGTGCTGCCCGAAGTGCTGCAAAATAGCCTGTACGTATTCGCTTTGCAGGAAGGGCTGTTGGAACACCTGATCAGAAAGATTTGCTGGGAACCGTTAAAAAACCTCGGCTCGGCAATGAACCGGTTGAGTATCCGGGTTAAATGTTTGATAGGCGCGGCCTTATTGGTTTGGCTGATGATCGCGGTTTTTGAAACCAGCCCCGTTGCCGGTACGTATTTGTCGATGCCGGTTTCGCTGCTGATGGTATTGGTTTCCACCAGCGCCTTCAGTCAGAAGCATCATCCATTCAAGGTATGGAATAATGTTGCCATCAGCAGCATGCTGGCTGCGCTGGCCGTGTGGCTGATGGTACCCAGTGCGCTGGGGGATATTGCGCTGTTTTTAAGCGGGATCGTGCCCAGTTGGTTGCTGGGGTTAATCGTCATGGAGCGGATGTTGAGGGGCGACGATTTTTCCCATTCCTCGTTTCGGTTTCGGGCATTCGCGGAAATCAAACCCGGCCTTTCGTTGTTGTTGTTTCTAAGCTTTTTAGGATTGGTCGGTTTTCCGATTACTCCGGCGTTTTTGGGCGAAGACTTGTTGCTATCGCATGCCAGTGGTCAACATCCTTGGTTTGCCCTGCCTATCACAATAGCGTTCGTCGTTAACGGCATCGCGGCCGCACGGGTTTATATGCGCTTGTGTATGGGGCGGCCGGTGGAAGTCACGGAGTTTAAAGTAGCCGAGAAAAACTAAGCAATTGCACTGCCGGACGCGGCTTAAATTTGAATTTTGCGGTATTTTGGAGTAAGGGATGGCGAAAAGCTTAGATAACGACTTGATATTAAAAGGCGCAGCCTATCGGTACGGAAACTATGCCGGCACGGTTGATATGGACAATCTGGAAGAAGTGTTCTCGCAAGCGGACCACTTCGTTTGGTTGGGATTACGGGAATCCAATCCGCGTATCTTGAGTGAAATTCAACGGGTGTTCGGCTTACACGAGTTAGCCGTGGAAGATGCGCATTCCGCCCATCAACGCCCCAAACTGGAGGAGTACGGCGATTCCTTGTTCATCGTATTGCATACCGCCGTATTGGGGCAGCAGGAAATCGAATACGGCGAAACGCATTTTTTCGTCGGCCAGAGATTTTTAGTAACGGTAAGGCACGGTGCTTCCGTCAGTCACAACAAGGTCAGAGCTCGTTGCGAAGCCTCGCCGCATCAGCTGGCCAAAGGCCCCGGCTTCGCCTTGTATGCAATCATGGATTTTATCGTCGATAACTACACGCCGGTGCTGGATGGTCTGCAAGCCCGTTTCGATGCGCTCGAATCCGCCATCTTCGCCCATAAACCCAGCCGGCAAACATTGGAAGGTTTGTATGCGTTGAAGCGGGAATTGATACGGATGCAAGGCGTCATCATGCCGGTGATCGATATTTGCAATGCCTTGGTTCATACCCATGATCTGGCGGTACATAAAGACGTGCGCTTGTATTTCCGTGACATCGGCGACCACATCAATCGGATAGACCGGGCGATAGACGGCATGTTGGAAATGTTGGTTGCCGCCATGCAAGTGCATTTAACCTTCGAAACCGTACGCCAAAACGAAGTGGTAAAACGTTTGGCCGGTTGGGGCGCAATTCTGGCAATCCCGACCATGGTGTTCAGTCTTTACGGCATGAATTTCCAGCATATGCCGGAATTGCAGTGGGAATACGGTTATCCTGCGATATTGGGCGGCGTGTCCGTCGGCAGCTTATTGCTTTATTGGCGTTTAAAGCGATCGGGCTGGCTCTAAGACAGCTGAATGCCAGCCTAGCCGATCGCATGGATATCAGTCTTTCGCTGTAATGCGGCTGTTCCACAGTTCGAAAGTCTCGCCGTTTTTAGTGACGGATTTGGTTTTCACTTTGCAGATGCCGGTAAATGTTGCGCTTATTTCCTTACCGTCGATGGTTAAGGTTGCCGTTTCGTTTAGTTCGGTGCCGTCGCCTTGCTGATCGCATAGATCGGACAAGATTCGGTAGCCGTACGAGTCGTTGTCGTTGTTGAGGCTGCTGCCGAAGACCTTCAGTACCGCACCTTTGTTGTTGGCATTAAACTGTATGGTTGCATGGCGGACCAATTTAATTTTGTTGCATTCGGCGTCTATGCAGCGTTCGGTCGTTTCGGTCCAACGACTCACCAGTTTGCTGCCATTGGCGCTAAAACGATCGGCATTTGCCATGCTGGAAGAGAAGACAAAGTCACCCAAGGCTATTTCTATCGTCGACTCTTCGTTGATTTGAGCGGGCGTTAATTCGGCGTTTTGCAAATCCTGCCCGGAAATTTTTGCGACCAAATTGTATTGCCCCCGGGTCTCTATGCTGCACACTTTTTCCCCGTCGACCTTGCCGCATTTGAGTTTGTCTTTCAGTGATTCGGTCAACACCGCGGCGTTGGCGGAGACCGATGACAGGCCAAGCATCATAGATAATAGTGTTGCGATTCGTTTGGAAGCCAATTGATTCATAGCGTTACCTGTTACAGTTGATAAAGTTTCAGCACGATAAACCATTCCAAGCGTTTTGCTTGTGCGATGGTACGGATTTTTATGTTTTGATGATTGCAGGAAGCTTATCAAATTGATTTGCCTTGTTAAAACACCCGGTTTCCAACGTTCCGGGATGCGTGCTAAAAAGGAAATAATTGACGCGGCTAGTTGCTTGTATATCTCATGAGAAATACAATGGTTGATTGCGCTCGAACGGAATATTCGAGTAATGCCGGTAGAATGTCGGCATGGACGTGGATTACTCGTTCGGTATCGATTTCCTTATCTAAAGTCTCATAAGTATCTTAAGTGGATCAAAAACACATCAGAAATTTTTCGATCATTGCCCATATCGATCACGGGAAATCGACATTGGCCGACCGGTTCATTCAAATTTGCGGAGGATTGAGCGATAGAGAAATGGAGGCCCAGGTTTTGGATTCCATGGACATCGAGCGGGAACGCGGTATTACCATTAAAGCCCAAAGTGTAACCTTGGATTATTGCGCGCAAGACGGCGAAACTTACCAGCTCAATTTTATCGATACTCCGGGCCATGTAGATTTTTCTTACGAAGTGTCCCGTTCGTTAGCCGCCTGCGAAGGCGCGTTATTGGTGGTAGACGCCGCTCAAGGGGTAGAAGCGCAAAGCGTCGCTAACTGCTATACCGCTATCGAGCAAGGATTGGAAGTCGTTCCGGTCTTGAATAAAATCGATTTACCATCGGCTGAGCCGGAAAGAGTCATCGAGGAAATCGAAAACGTTATCGGTATTCCGGCCGACGACGCTTGCCAAATCAGCGCAAAAACCGGTCTGAACGTACATTCGGTTTTGGAACAACTGATACAAAAGATTCCGCCACCCGCCGGCGATGAGACCAAACCCTTGCAAGCCTTGATTATCGACTCTTGGTTCGATAATTACTTGGGAGTGGTTTCGTTGGTGCGGATAATGCACGGTGCTTTGAAGCGAAAACAAAAAATCACGGTCATGTCAACCGGTAAGTCTTATTTAGTCGAGAAACTAGGGGTATTCACCCCCAAGCAAATCGAAAAACCGGCATTGCTAAGCGGTGAGGTTGGTTTTGTCGTTGCCGGCATTAAAGACATTTTCGGTGCGCCGGTCGGGGACACTATTACCTTAACCGATAATCCGGCTACCGATGCACTGCCCGGTTTCGAAAAAGTCCAGCCTAGAGTGTTCGCCGGTTTATATCCGGTGAGTTCCGACGATTTTGTCGCAATGCGCGAAGCCCTGGATAAATTGCGTTTGAACGATTCGGCACTGAATTACGAGCCGGAAACCTCCCAAGCCTTGGGTTTCGGTTTCCGTTGCGGCTTTTTGGGCATGCTGCACATGGAAATCGTACAAGAACGTTTAGAACGCGAATACGACATCGATTTGATCACCACGGCACCGACTGTGGTCTATGAAGTGGAAACGCATAACGGCGAGATCGTCATGGTGGACAATCCGGCCAAACTTCCGGATGTCGGAACCATCACCGAAGTGCGCGAACCGATCATTCTGGCAAACATTTTGGTTCCGCAAGCCTATTTGGGTAACGTCATTAATCTGTGCATAGAAAAGCGCGGCATGCAAAAAAATATGCAATACGTCGGCAGCCAAGTGTCATTGAGCTATGAGTTGCCGTTAAGCGAAGTGGTGTTGGATTTTTTCGATCGATTGAAATCGGTTAGCCGCGGCTACGCCTCGTTCGATTATGAGTTTTTACGTTTCGATGCGGCACCGTTGGTTAAATTGGATGTTTTGATAAACGGCGATAAAGTCGATGCCTTATCCATCATCGTGCACCGCGATCAAAGCCAAAACCGCGGACGCGATTTGGTCGAAAAGATGAAAGATTTAATCCCTAGGCAAATGTACGAGGTGGCGATTCAGGCGGCCATAGGCTCGAAGATCATCGCGCGTTCGACCGTTAAGGCGATGCGTAAAAACGTCACCGCAAAATGTTATGGGGGCGATATTACCCGTAAGAAAAAACTATTGGAAAAACAAAAAGCCGGTAAAAAACGCATGAAGCAGGTCGGCAGTATCGAAATTCCGCAAGAAGCGTTTTTGGCGGTATTGCAAGTTAATAAAGACTAAAGGCAACGAGTTATGGACCACGATTTTTCGTTTTATCTGGTGGTGGCCACCTTTGTCACCGGAGCGGTATGGGGGGGATATTATGTATATCTGAAAGCCAATAGAAAATCTTATCCGACCGATAACGAACCCATTTTGGTCGAATATGCCCGCTCGTTTTTTCCGGTCGTCTTGTTCGTATTGTTGTTGCGCTCGTTTTTGGTTGAACCGTTCAGAATTCCTTCCGGCTCCATGATGCCTACGTTACTGGTAGGGGATTTTATTCTGGTGAATAAATTCAGCTACGGCATCAGGCTACCGGTATTGAACGACAAAATCGTCGAACTGGGCGAGCCGCAACGCGGCGATATCGTGGTATTCCGCTATCCTAAACAACCTAGCATCGACTACATTAAAAGGGTGATAGGTTTGCCCGGAGATAGAGTCGCATATTTCGAAAAAAAGCTTTATGTCAATGGCGAATTGATCAGCCAGACCCCCATAGGCCGCTATCAAGGCGTGGGGCAAGGTAGAAGCATGACCGGTGCCCAAGAATTGCGTGAAAATTTGGCCGGCGTCGAGCATTCGATTTTAATCAATTCCGGCGTGTCTTCGGTAGAAGATGTGTTCGTCGTACCGGACGGGCACTACTTCATGATGGGGGACAACAGGGACAATAGCAACGATAGCCGATATTGGGGTACGGTCCCCGAAGCGAATTTAGTCGGCAAGGCCTTTTTTATCTGGATGAACTGGGACTGGGAGAATAACGGTATTGCATTTAATCGACTCGGTACAGTATTACGCTAATAACAACTAACAACCATTCGGGGGCTGCACCATGTTTTCTCATATCAAATCACAGCGCGGGCTGACCTTTATTTCGCTGGTGTTTTTGTTATGTTTAATCGGTTTCTTTACTTTATTGATCCTAAAAATCGCCCCTCTTTACATCAATAACAGCAAAGTTTCCAATGCGGTCGAAGCCTTGAAAAAAACTCCGGACATCGCTAGCCAGTCCAGAAATCAGATATTAGATAGTTTACATAAACGCTTTAATTTGAATTATGTCGAATATGTAACCGACGACGATATTACCTTAATCGCTCAACCCGGTTATGTAAAGTTAGACATCGAATACGAACGTGTGGAACCCATATTCGGCAACCTGAGTGTGTTGGTGGAGTTTCACGAAGGCTTTGAAGCAGGAGACCAGTGATAAAGCATCCGGAATTATTAGCCCAAAAACTGGGTTTAGTATTTCGTCAACCTTTGCTGTTTAAAACGGCGTTGACCCACCGTAGCGCCGGGGCACAAAACAACGAACGTCTGGAATATCTAGGCGATTCCGTCCTCGGTTTCGTCATCGCAGAGTGGCTCTATTCCCAATTTCCAGGTGCAGGAGAAGGGGTATTAAGTCGATTGCGGGCGAGTTTGGTCAATCAAACCTCATTGGCCGAATTGGCGCGCCAACATCATTTAGGCGACTATCTAATATTGGGTTCCGGGGAATTAAAAAGCGGCGGTTTTCGCCGGGATTCCATATTATCCGACGCCTTGGAAGCCATCATCGGCGCGTTGCTGCTGGATCAAGGTATAGACGTGTGCCGCCATTGGGTACTCGAATTGTTTGCGGAAAAGTTTTCCAATATAAAATTGGACAGTTGGAACAAAGATCCGAAAACTCGCCTGCAAGAATTGATGCAAGCTCGCAGAAAGGAGTTACCGATTTACGAATTGGTGAGTATGACCGGTGCGGACCACGCGCAAACTTTCGAGGTCAAATGCCGGGTGGCTATTTGCGAACAAACGACTAGCGGCACGGGAATATCGCGCAAAAGGGCGGAACAAGCCGCCGCCGAGAGCATGTTAATTTTATTGGATCAAAAAAACGCATGAATTGCGGATATGTTGCATTAATCGGTAGACCGAATGTCGGCAAATCTACCCTAATGAATCATTTGCTGGGGCAGAAACTCAGCATTACCTCCAGAAAACCGCAAACCACCCGACACCGAATTCTCGGCATTAAAACTACCGACCTGGGCCAGGCAATATTTGTAGATACCCCGGGTATGCACGGCGATGAAAAAAAGGCACTTAATCGCTATCTAAATAAAGCGGCGGATAGCACTTTGTTAGGCGTTGACCTAGTGGTTTGGTTGTTAGATGGTGCGTTTTGGCACGACTACGACGAGCGTATTTTTCAGAAGCTGCACAATGCCGACATACCCGTTATTTTGGCGATCAACAAAATCGACAAATTGAAAGACAAAACGGAGCTCATGGAATTTCTTGCGACTGCTGCCCAAAAATATCCATTCCGCCATATCGTTCCGATTTCCGCGTTAAAGGACAAACAACTCGATGTGTTGGAACAATATATTATGAGTTTGTTGCCTGAAGCCGATTTGATTTTTCCTGCCGATCAAATTACCGACAGGTCTGAGCGCTTTTTTGTTGCGGAAATCATTCGCGAAAAACTGACCCGCCGGTTAGGCGATGAGTTACCTTACTCCTTGACTGTTGATATTGAGCTCTATGAAGATTTTGAGGAACTCAGTAAAATTTATGCCAATATTTGGGTCGAGCGCAGCAGTCAAAAAAGTATTGTCATCGGCAAACAAGGCGAAATGTTAAAGAAAATCGGCACGGATGCCCGAATCGATATCGAGCGCTTGCTGGGTCATAAGGTCTTTTTACAGCTATGGGTCAAGGTCAAAAAAGGCTGGTCGGATAGCGAGCGGGCCTTGCACAATCTTGGGTTTTCGGACAATCAATAACGCCAATGTCGGCTTTTGCGGTTTATTTGCAGCCCGCTTTTATACTCCATCAACGTTCTTATCGGGAAACCAGCGTATTCATCGAGTTATTTACCCGAGATTACGGCATTATTTCGGTGTTGGCTAAAGGCGTACGCAAACCCAAGTCCAAATTTGCCGGCGTTTTAATGCCTTTCTCGCTCTTAAATATCTCTTTTTTGGATAAACATGAAGTGAAACTATTAACGGACGTAGAGTTGGCTTGCCGCTATGAGCTTAGGCAGTTATCGCTTTACTGTGGATTTTATTTAAACGAGTTGCTGCAGAAATTATTGTATCCGCATGATCCATACCCCGAAGTATTTATTAATTATCGCAATTGTATCGATCATTTAACCGGTAACAATGCGGTCGAAGAGATTTTGAGGTATTTCGAATTAGACTTGCTTGAGGCGCTCGGTTACGGAATGTTGCCGGAAGCCGCCGTTTCTAGTAGTCAAGCGAGCGAACGCTACCGTTTTCATGGTGATCAAGGGTTGATCCAGGACGCACAGGGCTGTATCAGTATGCAAACTCTTAGAGCTTTGAATAACAGGCAAGCGCTTAGTCTCGTGCAGCTACAAGAAACCAAGACGCTGTGTCGGCAGGTGCTGGATTATTATTTGCTTGGAAAGCAATTGAAAAGCAGGGAAGTTTTAGCGCAAATGATAAAGTTCATGTAATTGCGGTTTAGCGAATTAATAATGGAGAAAAGTGAATAACTTACCGACTGCAAATAAACAAACCGTGTTGTTAGGGGTTAACATTGATCACGTCGCAACACTCAGGCAGGCGCGCGGAACACGTTACCCGGAGCCGATACAAGCCGCGTTGATTGCCGAGCAGGCGGGAGCCGACGGGATCACGGCCCATCTACGCGAAGACAGGCGGCACATTCAAGACAGGGATATATTGTTACTTAAGCAAACTCTGCAAACTAAATTAAATTTAGAGATGGCAGTGACGGACGCCATGGTCGATTTTGCTGTCCGGATAAAACCTCAAGCCTGTTGCTTGGTACCGGAACGGCGCGAAGAGTTGACCACTGAAGGTGGTTTGGATGTGGTGTCCGTTTTACCTAAAATGCAGGATGTTTGCGGCTTGCTGGCCGATGCGGGTATAGCGGTTTCCTTGTTTATCGATCCGGAGTTAGCCCAAATAGACGCTACGATACAAGTCGGAGCACCCGTCATCGAATTGCACACCGGTCGTTTTGCCGATGCAGAAACACCGTTTTTACAGGAGCAAGAACTGGAGCGTATCAGACGTGCTGCGGAATACGCTCATCAAGCCGGCTTACAAGTCAACGCCGGCCACGGCTTGAATGTATACAACGTAGAAGCGATCTGTAAAATCCCCTCTATCGTCGAATTAAACATCGGTCACTCTATCATTGCCCAATCGGTATTCAGCGGTTTGGCGCAAGCGGTAAAGGATATGAAGAAAATAATGCGGGCAGCGCGTGCCGAGTCATAGCACGATGCAGGAAGTTCTTGAATTTTATCAATTGACTTCCGCGGGAGACAGATCTGTCAATCAAGACTGTATGGCCCATCGTGTTTGCTCCGATTATGCGGTGTTTATCGTTGCAGACGGGCTGGGTGGTCATCAAGCGGGCGAAAAAGCATCGCAGTATTTTTGTCGTTCCGTTTTATCCTTGGCGGCAAGCTTTCAACCGCGAATAGCCGAGGACATTCAAACAGTTTTTGGTGCTTGGATGAATGCTGCGGCGTCCGGCATGCGCAAACTATTTGCCGATGATAACCTTGCCGCCGACGCGCATACCACCTGTGCGATATTGTATTTGGACGACGCGCGCACCGTTACCGCGCATTGTGGGGATTCGCGTATCTATCGATTAACACCGGACAAAATAGTATGGCGCAGTAGAGACCATTCGAGGATTCAGCAACTTTACGAAGAGGGTAAGTTGACCGGCTGGGAAATGGGTGTGCATCCGGAACAAAACCGGCTAACTCGCAGCATCAATGCGTTAACTCCGCCTTATGTAGACGTTGAACAGTTCCAGCCTATTCTGCCGGGTGAAACTTTCATTTTATGTAGCGACGGATTTTGGGAGTCCATTAAAGAATCTGAGTTATTGCAGTTGGCGCAGCCTTCGAGCGGTAAGGCGGAACTCAGAAAATTGGCACAATTGGCAATTTTACGCTCGCAAGGGCGCAGCGATAATTGTACGGTGCAGTGGATCAGAAGGAAGAATTAAGGCTTGTTTGTGACAAGCCTGGCCGGAGGCAGGTCTTAGACCCGTAATCCGATTTTGATCAACGGCTAATGCGTTGCTAAGCCGTGTTTTTGAATCCGGTAAAGCAGGGTGTCTCTGGAGATTCCCAATAGACGTGCGGATTTACTGCGATTGCCGTTGGTTCTAGCCAAGGCCTGATGGATCATGTTGGCTTCCAGCTCATCCAATTGAATGCCCATTTCCGGCAATTTGAAGTTAGTAGTTGCGGGTACTGAAACTGAATTGGTGAATTCGTGCGGTAAATTTTCTGGTTCAATCATCCGTCCCGCTAACAATATGCTCAGGCGCTCGCACAGATTGCGTAATTCTCTGACGTTACCGGG
Organism: Methylomonas sp. HYX-M1; assembly: GCF_040741385.1. NCBI lineage: Bacteria > Pseudomonadati > Pseudomonadota > Gammaproteobacteria > Methylococcales > Methylococcaceae > Methylomonas > Methylomonas sp. HYX-M1. Next base: position 2,452,003 of record NZ_CP160405.1, on the reverse strand, counting down.
CCAAGAATAGCTTTTCAAGGTCTTTAATGCCTGTTTACTGAATGTAGGCGCATCTAAAGAATGGGTTTTAGCGAAGTGGCTAAAAAAATGTTTAGCTAGGGCATCGATATCTTCGCTGCGTTCGGACAAAGAGGGAAGTTCAAGAGGTACTACATTCAGCCGAAAATATAAGTCGCGTCTAAATTCCCCGGAATCGATCAGCGAGTTCAAATCGGCATTGGTAGCGGCAATAACCCTAACATCGACCCGATACGGTTTTGTTCCGCCAACCGGCATACATTCCCCGGACTCCAAGAAACGGAGTAATTTAGCTTGTATGGTGAGCGGTAAGGAGTTGATTTCGTCCAAAAATAAGGTGCCACCGTCCGCTGCTTGAAATAAACCCTGCTTGTCGGAAAACGCCCCTGTAAAAGCGCCTTTTTTGTGACCGAATATTTCCGATTCGACCAGTCCTTCCGGCAAAGCTGCGCAGTTGAGCGTGATAAAGGGTTTGTTTACCCGGTTGCTATCTTTTTGAATGGCGCTAGCTAACACTTCCTTTCCGGTACCGGTCTCCCCTTTTATCAATACCGTTACATCGGTCGCAGCTACCATGCGGGCACTGCGTATCAACGCTTCCAGAGCCGGAGATTGACCAATGATTGAACTGAAATGATCCACTGTAAACCCCTCAAAACGTCATAATGTGTTCGACACGCATTGGATTAAGCCAAGGGAAAGCGGCCAGTAGCGCGAATACGATAAATAAAATACCGACTACTCGCTTAAATAATTGAACTCTGGATATCCGCGCTAGCCACGAGGTCATTATACCGACTCCCACTACTGCAGGTAAAGTGCCGAGCCCAAATGCTAGCATAGTCATCGCGCTATGTAGAATGTTCCCTGTGGTGGCGGCCAAAGCCAGGGCGGTATAAATCAGTCCGCACGGCAACCATCCCCAAATCATGCCAAACAGTAATGCTTGGGTTTTGTTAGTCACAGGGATCATGCGTCTGCCGAAAGGTTCTATGAGCTTCCAAAACCGGGCACCCAATTTTTCTATGTAGGCAAAGCGCGGAAACCAGCCGCCGATATAAAGTCCCGCGCCGGTCATGATTAACGCGGATAACAGTTGCAACACGCGGTGCGCGTGACCTTGAGTAAAGGGCAAGGTCAAAAATGCTTCCAACGTTCCCACCACCGTACCGGCCAAGGCGTAGCTTGCGATTCGTCCTAAGTTGTAACTCAAAACGATGCTGAACAGGATGCGTTTGTTGCTGCGCAGCTCTTCGCTCAGGCTATAAGTCAATGTTCCTATAATGGAGCCGCACATGCCGATGCAGTGAAGACTGCTAAACAGCCCGATAATAAAAGCGGCTAAATAAGAGGCATTGAAATCGAGATAAAGATGCATAAGCCTTGTGTAGAAGGTATTTGAAACCGGCAGCTAGGATTATAGACAGGATTGTCAGGCAATCACGGCTAAAATCAAGCCATCCTGAAATGTCGTGCAACGCAATTGCGCCCGGAATGTTTAGCTTGATAGAGGGCTGCATCGGCGACTTGAAAGAGTTCGGCAGCATGTCCGTCGGAGTGGGGTTCAATCGTGCCCACTCCGATCGAAACACTTATATGCGGCAGCGGGCTGTTAACGGCGTGAGGAATTTTCAGGCGTTCCACTGCCAATCGATATTGTTCGGCCCTCATTATAGCCCCGTCGATGTCGGTATTCGGTAACAAGATTGCGAATTCCTCGCCCCCCAGGCGGGCAACTAAATCTCCCGGGCGTTGGGTGTGTACGGTTAAAGCACGCGCCACCCGTCGTAAGCAATCGTCGCCGATAGGATGTCCGTAATAGTCGTTAAATAATTTAAAAAAATCAATATCGAGTACTAACAAAGACAATCGCGTCCGCGTGCGTTGCGCTTGATTGAATTGCCGATCCAGTGCGACATCGAACGCGCGCCGGTTGGGAATTTCGGTCAAACCGTCCAGTGACGCGAGTTTCTCCAATAAATCGGTTTTTGCCTTCAGCTGTATTTGCGTTCTCACTCGGGCTAATACAATGGCGGGAGAAAATGGCTTGGTAATGTAATCGCTGCCGCCGATTTTAAATCCTTGTACTTCGTCCGCTTCCGAGCGTTTGGCTGTTAGAAAGATAACCGGAGTATTCCGGGTTTTATCGTCGGATTTTAGCAAATGGCATATGTCGAAGCCGTTTGCGTCGCCTAACATAATATCCAACAAAATCAAGTCCGGATTATGTTTTTGGGCAATGTGCACCGCTAAACTACCGGACGTGGCTACTTTCACCGTATAAAACGGCTCCAAAATATTTTTTATCAAATCCAAGTTTTCCGGGCTGTCGTCGACCGCCAAAATGGTATTGTCAGTTTTTTTATCCATGAAGTTTATTCACAAGAATCAAGGAGCTGAGACAACGCGTCGGAGGCTTCGACAAAGCGGTAATGGGCGATTTGGCTTCTGATTTTCAATAATTCTTGTGTGACTGTTTGATCCTCTATTCCCGCAAGCACGCGTTCCAACTGTTGATCGGCGTCTGAATCGAAGGCTTGCAATTTGCTAAGTAACAAGTTGAGTTGGCGGCGCTTTTCTAATGGAGAAAATGCCCGCTCCGGATTGGCGGTTAGCAATTGCGGCCCGGGCAGTGCAGTACGGATATGACCGACAACTCTGCTTAGTTCTTGCGCAGCCATAGCTAATGCCGTTTGTAGTGCGGAAGAGGCTGTTGTGGTTTCGGAATTTTGTAGCATTTCTTCCAAGTGCAAAACGTGTCCGTGCAATTCGAGAGCGCCTAAAGAAGCCGATAGACCTTTTAGAGTATGCGTGAGTTGTTTGGCGGAGTGCAAATTGCCGGAGAGCAAAGCCTGTTCAATTTCTCTGATACTGGCCGCATGATTATCGGCGAATTTTCGCAAGATTTTTAAATAGACCGATTTGTCTCCGGCAGTATGTTGGAGTCCGATCTCTCTATCTATCCCATACAAATTGGGCAGGTCGTTGTCGCTTGCATTGTATGCCGGGATTTCTTGTTGATAACAGCGTGGTTTTATCCACTTGGCTAACGTGCTATACAAGGTTTGCGGCAAAATGGGTTTGCCGATAAAGTCGTCCATGCCGGACAATAAACATTTGTTTCTGTCGTCGCTCATCACGTTTGCGGTCATCGCGATGACCGGCAAGGTCGCACAGTGCGGCAGCTTGCGTAACTTGCGGGTTGTTTCGTAACCGTCCATCACGGGCATCTGTACATCCATCAGACCGCCGGGTAAGGCAGTTTGGAAAAACATTCTTTATGCGTGGCGGAGCTTCGGGTGATATCGCCGTGTAAGCGTGCACGAACGCCAAACAGCAGGGTTAGTATGGCCAGGCCTAAAGAAGCGTGCAGTAGCGCCGGTAATTCGATAGCAATTCCCTTTGCAGCGCACAATTGCTTGCTTAACTCTAAAGCAAAGTCTACGCCTGCCAGTAACAAGGCAAGGCGTACATAACGAATGGAATCAGGCCCGGCCTTTAGCATCATGCGGCGACATTGAAAAACAAACTCGGGTAAATAGTAAACCGCAAGTGGATTGGGGACAATCGCCCTGCCGCCGCCGAGTGTTAACCAATCGGTATTTTATATGCAGCCCCTGCTTGTTCCTGAACGAGCTTGGGTACCAGATAGCCCGGCAAGTGCTCGCGTAGTACTTGCATCAACTGCACGGCGGTGTCGCTGCTAACTTCGAAATGTCCGACGCCGCGGGTCTTGTCCAAGCAATGCAAGTAATAGGGCAAAATGCCCAATGCAAAAAGTTGTTCGCTGAGTGCTATCAAGGTTGAGCCGTCGTCGTTGACCTTAGCGAGCAAAACGCTTTGATTTAATAAAGTCAGGCCCAACGACTTGAGTTTTTGACATGCCGACGCCACCTCCGGGCTTAACTCGTTGGGATGATTGGCATGCAAGACTATAACGATTCGAGCGGACACCTTTTGGAAAATCTCGAGTAAACCGGCGTCGATGCGTGCCGGCAAGACGACGGGTACCCGAGTATGGATGCGGATCCGGCGAATTCGACTTATGCAGCCTAATCGCTCGATCAAGTCGGCCAAGGCATCGTTGCCCAATAGTAACGGATCGCCACCGCTCAAAATGACCTCGGTCACATCGCTGAGGCTGGAGATGTATTGAACGGCCGCGGCGATTTTGCGTTTGCTCAGCTGTAAGTCCGCATATGGAAAATGGCGCCGAAAGCAATAGCGGCAGTGAATTGCACAAGCCCCCGTCGTAATTAACAGCACTCTGCCGCGATATTTTTGGATTACCCCGGGATGAGCAACCGCCGTCAAATCGCCTACGGGATCCAAGCTATAACCGGGATAGTCGATTAATTCGTCTCGAACCGGCAAAATTTGCCGCAGCAACGGGTCGTCCGGGTTGCCTTTTTCGATTCTTTCGGCGAAATATAGGGGAACCTTTAGTGGAAAACTTTTAACGTTGGAAATGGCCGATATAGTGCTGGGGTCGAGTTGCAGGTAATGGCATAACGCTTCCACGCTGGAAAATGCTTCGGCGAGTTGCCGCTGCCAATGGTCGCTTGCTAAGGTCAATGGAGCTCCAATTTCCGATTAAAATCCATATCCATTATAATCGCCGGATTTATTGTTTGTTTCACGAGGAAAAAATGGCGACTTACAGCACCAACGAATTCAAAGGTGGTTTAAAAATCATGCTGGACAACGATCCTTGTTCCATCATCGAAAACGAATTCGTCAAACCCGGCAAAGGCCAAGCGTTCAATCGCGTAAGAATCCGCAACCTGAAAACCGGGCGTGTCATCGAGCGTACTTTCAAATCCGGCGATACCGTGGAAGGGGCCGATGTAGTCGACATCGACATGCAGTATCTCTATAACGACGGCGAGTTCTGGCACTTCATGGTTCCCGATACCTTTGAACAATACCAAGCCGATAAAAGTGCGGTCGGCGACTCGATCAAATGGCTGAAAGAGCAAGATCTTTGCACCATGACCTTGTGGAACGATTCGCCGTTGTCGGTGACCCCGCCTAATTTCGTCGAACTGGCAATCACCGAGACCGATCCGGGCTTGAAAGGCGATACGTCCGGCGGCGGCGGCAAGCCGGCCACCTTGGAAACCGGCGCGGTAGTGCGCGTACCGTTGTTCGTGCAAATCGGCGAAGTGATTCGCGTGGATACCCGTACCGGCGAATACGTGTCCCGCGCCAAAGAACAGTGACAGAGGACTGGCAGCCGACTGCGGACCTGAGTCAGCTAAAGTCCAGAGCAAGTCTGCTGGCGGCTATTCGCCAATTCTTCGCGCAGCGCGAGGTAATGGAGGTCGAAACGCCGCTGCTGTGCCATACCACCGGAACCGATCCTAATCTGGCTTTTTTCCGCGCCGACTATGCGGGAACAACGCCCCAAACGCTGTTTCTGCAAACTTCGCCGGAGTTTGCGATGAAACGGCTGCTGGCGGCCGGAACCGGCAGCATCTATCAAATTTGCAAAGCCTTTCGCAATGGCGAAGCCGGGCGCTATCACAATCCGGAATTCACCATTCTCGAATGGTACCGGGTCGGTTTCGATCTGCAGCGTCTGATGGATGAAGTCACCGCATTATTGACCGGCTATTTAACGGCATTTTTTCCTGAGCTGTTGGTAGAACGCGCCAGCTACCGCGATTGGTTTCTGCGCTACTCAGGGATAGATCCTTTGGACTTCAATGCGCCGGTTTACCGCGCCTTTGCCGAACAAATCGGCCTGCCGGAGGCCGCCGAGCTATGCGGCGATCATCACGCCTTGTGGCTGGACTTGTTGTTCAGTCATCATCTGCAAAACCGTCTGCCGGTAAACACGATTTGCTTGATATACGACTATCCGTCCGTACAGTCTTCGTTGGCGCGCTTGCATCCGGCCGACCCGCGCATCTGTCAACGCTTCGAAGTGTTCATTAACGGCGTCGAGCTTGGCAACGGCTATTACGAACTGCGCGATGCCGTTGAGCAAGAAGCGCGGTTTGACGCCGAAATTCAATTTCGAACCCGCCAAGGCCTAACACCGGTCTGCAAAGACCGACGCTTACTGGCTGCGTTATCGCAGGGCCTGCCCGATTGCAGTGGGGTAGCCATCGGTTTGGATAGATTGCTGATGGTCGCCGGTCAAGCGCAAGATATTTCACAAGTATTGGCGTTTCCTATCGGGCGTGCCTGAGCGTGCTCTAAATTTTAAATGTGCGATTTGGCTGCGCATGCCACTGGCAATGCGATTCGAAATGTTTGCTGCCCGGCACGCCAGCCCTCATAAACGTTTCCCGGCGCAATTCCTACAACGCGAAATTGCCAAAAAACAGTCTGAATTACGCAATTCGGCTATCCTAAGCGCGTCTCATCAATGTAAGCAAAATAAACCGAGGAAGTGCCAGTGGATCTAGCAACTTTAGTGGGTTTTTTATTAGGCGTCGCCATCATCACTTCAGCCATCCTGACCGGAGGCGATCTGATGTTGTTTGTTGACATGCCGTCTATTTTAATCGTATTCGGCGGTACTTTCGGCGTGTCGTTAATGCGCCTGCCCATAGACGATTTCTTGCGCTCGTTCGGCGTAGTCGGCAGGGCTTTCATGAATAAAAAAGTCAATCCTAGCGTACTGATAGAAGAAGCCGTTACCCTGGCGGATATAGCACGTAAAAACGGTTTACTGGCATTGGAGTCTGCCGAAGTATCCGATCCGTTTATGAAAAAAGGCATACGCTTGTGCGTGGACGGCTACAATCCGGAGTTCGTCAGAAACTTGCTGCAACAGGATATAGATTTAATGGTCAGCCGTAACGAAGTCGGGCAGGGCATGTGGAAAGGTGTCGCCGATTTGGCACCGGCCATGGGCATGATAGGCACCTTGGTTGGTTTGGTGCAAATGTTGGCCAACATGTCCGACCCGTCGGCGATCGGCCCTGCTATGGCTGTTGCCTTGCTGACCACTTTATATGGTGCATTAATCGCCAACGTGTTTGCGCTGCCTATGATCGATAAATTGGCGTCCGTACTCAATTACGAAAAAGCCAACAAAGAACTGGTGATCAACTTTATCTCCAATTTGCAGGAAGGTACCAATCCCAAAGTATTGCGAACTCTTTTGAATACTTATGTGGCCGAGAAAAAACGTAACGAGGATTAACCATGTCCGATTGCCCTAAATGTCCTCCGGTAGGAGCGCCGATGTGGTTGGCGACTTTTGCCGACTTGATGTCGTTACTGATGTGTTTTTTCGTATTGCTGCTGTCCATGGCCAGCATGGACGTGCAGAAATTCAAGCACGTGGCCGACTCGTTGAAGCAGGCATTCGGGGTGCAACGGGTAATACCGGTCGACGACATTCCGATGGGAACCAGTATCATCGAGCAACATTTCACCCCGGGACAAGTGACGCCGACGCCGCTGGAGGAAATCAAACAATCGACTCAACAGCAATCGGAAAAAATGGACGAGTCGCCGGAGGCCATGGAGCTGGCTAAGCAAAAAATCATCGAAGCCAAGCTGGAAGAAATCAAGGAAGAGGCTGAAAAAATCAAAGAGCGCTTGAAAGAGGAAATCGAGCGCGGCATGGTGACGGTAGAAACCAAAGGTTTCAAAATCGTCATCAGAATTAACGAAAAAGGCTCGTTTGCCTCGGCCAGCGCGGTGCTGCAACCCGGTTTCGAACCGGTCATGGATAAAATTGCCGATTCGGTGGCGCAATCGCAAGGCAAAATCATCGTTGCCGGCCATAGCGACGACGTGCCGATCAAAACCATCATGTACCGCTCCAACTGGGAGCTATCCTCGTCGCGGGCGGTCACGGTCGCTCAATATTTGCTGGACAAAAAAGGCATAAATCCTAAACGCTTTTTGGTGGAAGGCTATGCGGACACCCAGCCTTTAGTGGCTAACGATTCCCCGCAAAATCGCGCGATCAACCGCCGGGTGGAAATCGTCATTGCCCGTAACGAGATCGATAGCGACAACGGCGGCGGGCCGGAAATTATTCAATCCGACAGTGTTACGGACCCGAAACTCTAAATTTTAGGAACTTGCCATGCAGAATACTCAAACCGAGAGGCGGCGTTTTTTTCGCATCGACGACAATGTCAGTTTAGCCTACCGCTTGATCGATCAAGCGACAGCGGATAAAGGCTTGCAAGCCGCGGGGCATTTTTCGCCCAATCATTCCTTGGCGGCGACCATGGATGTGCTTTCGCAAGAAGCCCTGCTGATCATGCAGCGCATAGCCGGCGATAACAAGGATTGCGTGGAACTGTACAAAGTGTTGGATGCAAAAATCAACGCAGTCGCTCAGGCGATTATGTTCGTTGGCAGCAATGTCAATGCGCAAAATTGCCAAGACGTCAATCTAAGTGCCTCGGGAATAGCCTTTCATCATAACCAAGCCATGGACATCGGCCAAAATCTGGCCATCGAGATTTATTTGCCCACCACTCTCGCCTTAATCCAAATATACGGTCAAGTGGTGGATTGCCGTTTGGGAGAAAACCCCAGTTTGGAGCCCGAACATTACCAAATCAGCGTCGATTTCACCCATATCCGCGAAGAAGACCAGGAATTGTTGATCAAACATATCGTGCGAGTACAGTGGCAGCAATTACGCGCAAAAAACGGCATGCTGAATTTATAGCCCTTCCGGCATTTGCCGGTTTGATCATAGTCAGACCGGTAACCGATATAACCTGGGTTCACTCATTGCCCTAGCGTCCTTTGAACCATATGAAAATGAAACATTATCCGGAAGACTGCACGCTTTGCCGCCTAATGCGCAGTATGGCGTTTAGCGGACTGGGCATGGGACTGGGGGCCGGCATTGCCTATCTATTCGGGGCATCGCGCCAAAACATGGTCTATTCCGGCATGGTGGTTGCGGCCATCATTATTTTCGGACTGTTTGGCAGGAATGGTAATAAACGTTAGCTTTTCATAACGCTAAGTCAAGAATTTTTTCATGACTTAACCATTTTGCGCTAAGTATCTGAACTAAAACCCATAAATAATTTCCCCGCTGCCACAGCTAAAAAAAGCCCTATCAGGCACAATATCTTGTGCTAACATTCCTAAAAAACACTATATACAGTGAAAAGCTAAATCCTATGCTCAGTTGCCGGTTATGTCGGCACAACAGACTAAGCGGAATTTTCGGGTAATACATCATTCATCACCTCCAGCTAACAAGGGACCTACGCATGACTGCCAAACTACAAGTCGTATCGCCGGCTAACGTTGAAATTCCGCTGCAAAGCGCCTCCCTGGACATCTGGGACAGCAAATATCGTTTGAAGACCAAGGACGGCAAGGCCATCGACGCCAGCATCGACGACACTTACAAACGGGTCGCCCGCGCGTTGGCCGACGTCGAAAAAACCAAGGCCTTGCGCGAACAGCATTACAAGGAATTCCTGTGGGCCTTGCGCCAGGGCGCGATTCCGGCCGGCCGCATCGTCTCCAACGCCGGCGCGCTGGAGCATAAACCGGCCACCTCCACCATCAACTGCACCGTGTCCGGCATCATCGAAGACTCGATGGACGACATTCTGCATAAAGTCCACGAAGCCGGCCTGACCCTGAAAGCCGGTTGCGGCATCGGCTACGAATTCTCGACCTTGCGGCCGCGCGACGCCTATGTATCCGGCGCCGGCGCCTACACCTCCGGGCCGCTGTCGTTCATGGACATCTACGACAAGATGTGTTTTACCGTGTCATCGGCCGGCGGCCGCCGCGGCGCGCAAATGGCCACCTTCGACGTGGCCCACCCGGACGTGGTCGATTTCATCCGCGCCAAACGCGAAGACGGCCGCTTGCGCCAATTCAACCTGTCGCTGTTGATTACCAGCGAATTCGTCGAAGCGGTGAAAAACAACGGCCCGTGGCCGCTGTCGTTCCCGATTACCGAGCGCGAACTAACGGCCGACCAGATCGATCTGGACGACGCGGCAAAAGTGATCTGGCGCGATCTGCCCAACAAAAAAGGCTATGTGGTCAACGACGCCGGCCTGGTGGCCTGCCGGATCAGCAAGGTGATGCCGGCCCGCCGTTTGTGGGACATCATCATGTCCTCCACCTACGATTACGCCGAACCCGGCTTCATCCTGATCGACAAGGTCAACGAGATGAACAACAACTGGTTCTGCGAGCACATCCGCGCCACCAACCCCTGCGGCGAACAGCCGCTGCCGCCCTACGGCTCCTGCCTGCTGGGCTCGATCAACCTGACCCGCTTCGTCGAACAGCCGTTCAGCGAGCAGGCCCGCTTCAACTGGGACAATTACCGCAAGACCGTGCGCATCTTCACCCGCATGCTGGACAACGTGGTCGAAATCAACGGTTTGCCGCTGCAAAAACAGCGCGACGAAATCACCGGCAAGCGCCGCCACGGCATGGGTTATCTGGGCCTGGGTTCGACCATCACCATGCTGGGCCTGAAATACGGTAACGCCGAATCGCTGGACTTTACCGAGGAAGTCACCAAGGTCATGGCCGTGGAAGGCTGGAAAACCGGCCTGGAACTAGCGAAGGAAAAAGGCCCGGCGCCTATCATGGAGCAATTGTTCGAAGTCACCGGCGAGATGCTACACAAGCGCCCGGAAATGACAGCCGACGGCTATAAACTCGGCGATCAGGTCCCCGGCCGCGTGCTGCACGCCAAATACAGCCGCTACATGCAAAAACTGGCGCAAGCCGAGCCGGAGCTGGTCGCGCAACTGGCCGAAACCGGCTGCCGTTTTACCCACCACAGCTCGATCGCGCCGACCGGCACCATCTCGCTGTCCTTGGCCAACAACGCCAGCAACGGCATCGAACCCAGCTTCGCTCACCATTACTCGCGCAACGTGATCCGCGAAGGTAAAAAATCCAAGGAAAAAATCGACGTGTTCTCGTTCGAGCTGCTGGCCTACCGCCATCTGGTCAACGCCGACGCAATGCCTTACAGCGACGATCCGAAACAGCAATTGCCGGATTACTTCATCGCCGCCGACGACATCAGCCCCAAGCAACACGTGGACATCCAGGCCGCCGCCCAGCGCTGGATCGATTCGTCGATCTCCAAAACCGCCAACGTGCCGACCGATTACCCCTACGAAGACTTCAAGTCGATCTACGAATACGCCTACGAACAAGGCCTGAAAGGCTGCACCACTTTCCGCTTCAACCCGGAAGTGTTCCAGGGCGTGTTGGTCAAGGAATCGGATTTGGAAAACACCACCTACCAGTTCACGCTGGAAGACGGCCACGTGGTCGAATTCAAAGGCAACGAGGAAGTGGAATACGACGGCGAAATCCACACCGCCGCCAACTTGTTCGACGCGTTGAAGGAAGGGTATTACGGGAAGTTTTGATCGAGCGAAGCAATCGCATGAACGGTCCATTTTCCGATTACATCGTTTATGTCGATGAAAGCGGTGACCACGGTTTGAATAGTATCGACCCGAGTTATCCGATATTCGTGCTGGTATTTTGTATTTTCAAGAAAATCGATTACGTGAGTACCGTTGTGCCGTTGATTCAAGCCTTCAAACTCAAGCATTTCGGCCATGATCAGGTGGTTTTGCATGAAACCGATATTCGTCGCGATCGCGGCAGTTTTGCTTTCTTGAAAAGTCGGCAGCTCAAATCCGATTTTTTAAACGAATTGACGTTAATCATTCAGCAATCGCCGTTTACCTTAATCAGTTCCGTAATCGATAAACAACGTTACCGGCAAAAACATCAGGCTACGGAGAATCCTTACCATATCGGCTTGCGCTTCGGTTTGGAACGGATTTTTTATTGTTTGCGACAAACTTTTGTGACCCACATCGTCGTGGAACAACGCGGCAAAGTGGAAGACGACGAATTGGAGCTGGAGTTTCGGCGCATTTGCGCCGGAGATAACTACCTGCATAAGCCATTACCGTTCCAATTGGTATTTGCCGACAAGAAAAGCAATTCCGCCGGATTGCAATTGGCCGATTTGGTCGCACGCCCGATTGGGTTGCACTATTTGAGGCCGGAGCAAGTCAACAGGGCATTCGAAATCGTCAACGAAAAATTTTATACCAACGTTCGGGGCGACAGGCATGGTTACGGACTGAAATGCTACCCCTGAAAAACAAAAAGCCCCGATGTAACCACCGAGGCTTTTGGTCGACCGAGTATCCTCAATCCTTGGCGGCATTATCTGTTTGGCAACTTGTTTAGTCAAGTTCGGTAACAAACGAATTCAACAGACAAATTTAATAGGCAAGTAACATGACCCTACACAAAATCAGCAAAAAAATCGTCGGCTACAAAGTGCTGAGCAAGGACAGCGCCGAAACCGCCCAACCGGAAGCGGAAAAGCCGTCGCTGGAGTCGATGCACGAAAACGTCGAGCGGCCGGAAGTGCTGGTCGGCTCCACTTACAAAATCAAGACGCCGCAGTCCGAGCACGCCTTGTACATCACGATCAACGACATCATCCTCAACCAGGACACCGCCCACGAAGAGCGCCGGCCCTACGAAATCTTCATCAACTCCAAGAACATGGAGCATTTCCAATGGGTACTGGCCTTGACCCGGGTGATCTCGGCGGTATTCCGCAAGGGCGGCGACGCCACCTTTTTGGTGGAAGAGCTGAAAGCGGTGTTCGACCCGCGCGGCGGCTATTTCAAAAAAGGCGGCGTGTTCATGCCGTCCTTGGTCGCCGAAATCGGTTCCGCGATCGAGTCGCACCTAAAGCATATCGGCATGATCAAGCCGGAGAAACTCAGCGATCATCATCAGCAGTTGTTGGACGAAAAGCGCCGCGAGTTCGAGGCTTTGCACGGTTCCAGCGAGGGGCAGGCGTTTCCGGAAAAGGCGGTGCTTTGTAATAAATGTTCGACTAAGGCGATGGTGTTGATGGATGGGTGTATGACTTGTTTGAATTGTGGGGAGTCGAAGTGTGGGTGATTTTGTAGGTTGGAAAAGCGGAGCGCCTTTTGCTGGATGGTATTAATGCGATTGCTGCGTCAGTCGCATGTACGGTCTCCCGATCTTAGTTAAAAACTGAAATATAAGGTTTGTAAATGTCTGATGATATAAGTCAAAACCAAGCAGATGAAGCTGATAAAGTTAGAGAATATGACTTTTCTAATTTTAATGACATGCTTGATGTGTTTAGGGATGATTTAACAGATGAACAGATAAAACTGTGGGTTTCTAGGTATATAGAGAAATTAATTTCAAAGTATGAGTTAAACTGTTATAGGGTTATTTTTCTTTTTGATAATTTAAGATCTATTAGTGAATCTCATTCAAATAAAATATATCAAGCAATTTCAGACTTAAAGAAAGAAAGTGATATTTTATTGGTGTTGCAAAGTGGGGGAGGTAGAATTGAACCGGCTTATCTCATAAGTAAGACATGTAAGAGGTTATGTAAGTCTAAATTCGTTATATCAATACCGCGCAAAGCGAAATCCGCAGCTACACTCATTTCTTTGGGGGGACATGAGCTTCACATGGGACTGTTAAGTGAACTCGGACCTATTGATCCACAATTTTCTGGCTTTCCAGCATCTGGGCTCTCGAATGCGATGGAGAAGATTGCAGGAATGGCTTGTAAGTTTCCAGAGTCTTCGGATATGTTTGCTAAATATCTTACTGACAACTTAAACATTCGAGATCTTGGGTATTTTGAGCGTATAAATGAATCTGCGGTTCAATACGCAGAAAGGTTATTAAAAGGAAAAAAATTGCCTGAACCATGGAATGAAGCGACTCTAGCAAATCATTTAACAAATCATTATAAGGATCATGGCTTCGTAATCGATTCAGATGAGGCGGCTTCGTTATTAGGGAAGTCAGTGGTTAAAGAAAATACAAAGGAATATCAGTTTGGTAATGAAATTTATGAGTTCTTTGATTTTTTTTCTTTTTTGTATAAAACTTTTAGAAACAAAGATATTAGATATGTCGGTAGTGTAACTAAAGGTTTAGATGTTGAAGATAGCAAGCAGAATTAGGATTGTAGGGTCGTAGCTCGCGTAGGTCCGATTAGCGTTAGCGTAATCGGACGCATGTATTAATTAAATTCCGTTGTTTTAATGGTTTCGCTAGCGCGAAGTCTGATTTAACGCCGGTTCGCGGACCGGCAACCGCGATACTTTTCTTTGCTTGTCCAAAGAAAAGTATCCAAAAGAAACGACACCCCATGCCGCTTGAATCCTGCGCTCCTCCGGGTTTGTGCGGGGTTTTCGGAAGGGCTGTCCTAGCCCTCCGAAAACGCGCGGCATCCCTGCCGCGCCCCTGTCGGGCTGATCCGCCCAAACCCTCCGGTGCTCGGCGCGGCATAAGGGGATTTGATATGCGCTTCGCGCGAAAAGGTGCGGCCGCGTTGCGGCCATTTTTGACTGGTAACCAAGCTCCGGCTTGGTTACCTGATCTTGGAAGCTGTTGCTTCTCGATTAAATTAACGAAAGCTGGAGCTTTCAAGATAAAGTTCCCAAACTGGAGTTTGGGAACCAGAAACTGTATTAGTTGTTTAGATATCGTGAAGCCCGATTTAACGCCGGCTGGCGGGAAGCAAACCAATGAGCATTATTCTGCTGCCCGGTAAGCCGCTGATTACCTGCGAGACCGGTTCGGGGTTGGTCCCGTTATTCCGCCCCGAGCATCGCGGATTTTGACGAGATTAGCCCGAAGGGGCGATGCATGGATGCATCGCGTTTTACGCAGGGGCTGGGAAGCCCCTTCGGAAAACCCTCGGCAAAATCGAGAAGCGCAGGACAAATCGGCAGGACAACCGATTTGCATGCGTAGCATCCGAAGGGCGAGGCTCAGGGATGAGCCGAGTGAGCTAGGCGGAATGCCGGGTGTCGTTTCTTTTGGGTACTTTTCTTTCGACTGCATGGATGCAGGAGGTAGAGCAATGCAGGAGCAATTGCCGAGGACAAGTAAAGAAAAGTATCCCGCTTGTCGGTGCGGGAACCGGCATTCAAAAAGCATCCGCCGCGATAGCGACGCTACTGAGACAAGCGGTTGTCGATAATTCAGGAGCGATCCGGTAGCCGGCACAGTAGCTATTCGCATATGCGTAATCGGACGCATGTACAAATTGGTATAGAGTTGCTGTAATGGTTTGGCTCGCGCGTTGCCTGTTTTACCGCCGGTTTTATCGTGCGGATGTGAAAACGGTTTGCTTCGTAATGCAAATTAGGCATCGCGTTGGATTCCAAGCTTGTTTAACGAAAACTGAGGTAGATGTGAAACTATCGTCTTTGATTTTATCTGTGTTGATTTTAGCGGCCTGTTCAACTCACCAACTAAAAACGGCATCGCCGGAAAATGTTTCAAGTTATGGCAAGGATATTAAGCTCAATGTCACGGGCGCACATTCTGAGATTGTCGATAAACTTACGCGTTATATTCAGGCTTCGCTTTTAACCGAGGGATTTAATGTTGTCGCCGACGAGAATGCCACCCACCTGGATGTAGCGATTTCGGAATTCGATCCCGGTAACGCTGCATTGCGCTTGACTATAGGTTTTGGCGCTGGCAGGGGATCGTTGGTTTATAACGCCAAATACACGAAAAACGGCAAGCTGTTGGTCGATTACGACGGAGCGGAGCGCTTCACCGGCTTGGAAATCGCACCGGGAACCAAATATGAGACTTTTAGAAATTTTGGCGGCGAGGAAACCTCGACGCTGATTTTGCTGGAAGAAGCCTCAAAACATATCGTTGAACAGGCCACGGCAAATAGGCGATAAGCCGACAGCCGTCTCGGCTTCGTCAACACCCGTAGCGAGGCATAACCAGCCGTATGTTTTATTTCGAACGCCTTGGTTTTTTAGGCTTGCACTAAGGCGCGCTTACGCCGGTTCGTGAACCGGCAACTACGATTCTTTCGCTACGAAAGCCATCGCAGGTTTTCGCCCTGTAAGCCAGCCTAGCGGACGCGCAAATCCGCGCCGGGCGAAATTGTGCTCGGCCAAAAAAGAATGTATCCAAAGACTGGCCATCCCATGCGACTTAGCTCGCTCGGCATGTGCTTGTACCTCGCTGCTTCGGGCGAATCCGCTGGCGACGCAATCGAAAGAAATTCGGCTGTCGATCCGTGAATCGACGTAGATTAACCGTCGCGATAGCGACAAATAATAAACCACGATCAATGAAACCCACACTCACCATGCAAATCTGGGTCGATGCCGACGCCTGCCCCAAGGCGGTCAAGGATATTCTGTTTCGGGCGGCGGAACGCTGCCGGGTTATGACGACCTTGGTCGCCAACCAATCGCTACCGATACCGCCTTCGCGCTATATCCGCATGTTGCAGGTCGGCCGTGGTTTCGATGTGGCCGACAATGAGATCGTCCGGCGCATAGCGGCAGGCGATTTGCTGATCACCGGCGACATTCCGTTGGCAGCGCAGGCCATCGCCAAGGGCGGTCATGTCATCGATACCCGCGGCGAAGCCTACAGCCGCGAGAATATCGGCGAACGTTTGGCAATGAGGGATTTCATGGATGGCTTGCGCGCCAGCGGCGTCGATACCGGCGGGCCGGCGGCGCTCAGTGCGCGCGATGTGCAAAACTTTGCCAATCAATTGGATCGGTTTTTGGCCCGGCAGGCCGACACGCGCTAGACTGCGGTCGAGAGTTGTCGTTAACCTTTAGTCGGCGCCGCGATC
The DNA here is from genome assembly GCF_040741385.1 of Methylomonas sp. HYX-M1. NCBI lineage: Bacteria > Pseudomonadati > Pseudomonadota > Gammaproteobacteria > Methylococcales > Methylococcaceae > Methylomonas > Methylomonas sp. HYX-M1. Next base: position 2,435,328 of record NZ_CP160405.1, on the reverse strand, counting down.
TGTCCGAAAGTTGCGATTTGCGCTAAATGCGAGCTTCGGTCATCCGGATTCGTTCCGCAACAATTTACAGCCACAACGAAAAGCCTTGATTTTCTTGACATAGGAAAAAGCCCTTTCCAAACTCTCGTGTACGGCTGCAGCAACAATCCGCCGACCGATCAAAAGCAGGTTGCCGACCATGCCATTGCGGATAGCCGAGATGGTCAAGCCAATTCGAGATGCACGACTGGAGATGCGTGTGGCGCGTAATCGCTTCGACGCAGATCAATGTTCTCATTATGCTAGTACTCGTTCCAGTGCTTGCAGCTGACACCTAACGGTTTGTCGTTTCGGTGCAGCCATTGTGCCGGACTGCCGGCCGAACGCTGCTAGCAAATGCGGTCAAATTTACATCCATATCACTGGAGAACCTTCATGAGCGAGCAAGCTAAGCATTTTCGCCAACTAATCGAAGCGCAGTTGGCAGAATGGATTGCCCAGGCCGATTTGTTGAAAGCCAAGGCTAAGCATTTGGCGGCCGACGCCAGGACAGAATTCGATCAGCAATTGCATAAACTGGAAGCGCAAAAGACGGAATTAACCGAATACTTGCATACGTTAAATCAAATCAACAAAACCGAATGGAACGATATCAAGCAAGAGGCCGAAAACAAATTTCATGGTTTTTGCGGTGCGGCCAAGCAATTCATGGATCAGTACAAATGAGGCGATTTCCAGCATCAGAAACAAGTACAACGACATTTTAATCCTAGTTGGCATTGCTTAGATTCTTGGGCCAACAGAAAGAGTGTCGGGCATCAATGGCAAATATTGGCTTGAAAGGCTGTTTATAACGCCGGTAGCTATGGATCGTGTTGTGCGAATGTGAAAGAGGGGGAGAAGGTTTTTTAACTCGTTTTTCGAAGCGTTGGATCAGGGCTGCCGATAAAGCCGGCGGACGCCTGAGCGCCCGCCGTTTTGAATGCGCCCGACTTAGTCGTCGTCCGGCCCGTTATGACAGGTGTAGCAGCCGACCGGTTCGCCGCGTTTGACCGTCTTGGTTCCCCATTCGGTGTTCCAGGTTCTGTCGGCAGCGGCGCGAGACAATACCGTACCGCGCAGGGTTTGGCCGTGGCAGGCTTTACATTCGCCGGGTTGGCGTTCGTAAAAAGCCGGATGACCGCGGTCTTCGTCCAATGCCCAACGGCTATCGCCGACGTTGTGCATGCCATGCGGTCCGGCCAACGTCGGCACCAAACTGCCGGGTTTGTGGCAAGTCGAGCATTCGCTGATTGTACCGACGTGGCCTTGTAAGTCGGTAGCCGTAATGTCGTCATTGGGATGTGCCGCGTCGCCCGGCCAAATCGCGTGGGTGCTGCCGTGGCAGCCTTCGCAAGCAATGCCGCTATGGCCTTTGCTAAAGCGGAACAACTTGCCGTCGTTCTCGGCGAAGCGTTTATTGCCGGCCAATAGCGGCGAGGCGGCCGGATCGTTGCGGTCGTATGCGTGCAGCAAGCGTATGCCGTCGGTAGCCAGATCGGCATTGATCGCCGGCTTTGCCGAGGCGGGTATCAGATGTTTGACCGCATCGCCGGTGTGACAGGATTGACAACGCGGCTCGTCCGACCAGGCCTTGCGTTTCAAGTCGGTAGTGCGTTTGTCGATAGTACCGTATGTCTTTAAATTGTTGACGGCACCCACGGCTTGCATACCGCCGTGACAGTTTTGGCAAGTCACCGTATCGGTCATTGCCCCGCGTAAACATTTGGTTTCCGTGCCCGGATGGCATTGATAACAGGCTTGCTGATCCGGGGCCGGCACACCGTTTAACGCGGGGTCTAAACCCGCGACCGGCGCCGGTTGGTCGTAAATGGTTTTGCCGTCCACTTGGCTGATTTTGTTGCCGGCGTGATACGCATGCATGACTTCGGACATCCATTTGTGGCCGACTTGATTGCCGGTCGGACGGCCGTTGCCGGCCAAATCCAACGCGGGGGAATAATGGCAACTGGCGCACAACACGGGTTGGTTGGCCTGCAAGGTGGTACGGTGGCGATTGTCGTGCAAGCGCAAGATATTGCTGCGGGTCTGTACTTCCAAATCGGCCGCGTTCGACCAATTTTGCCCCTGCGCGGCTTTCTTGCCGGTGGCGTGGCAGTTGCTGCAGGTGGTTTCGTCGGAAACCGGTACGACTATGTCGGCAAAGGCCAGTTCGACGTTTGGATTGTTTTTGTCGTATGCGCTAATCCGCAGCATCGGGTAAGGATTGTTGTTGCCGTTATCGTCGGTCGGCAAAATCGGTATGCCGGTAGCGGAAAATAAATTCAGCGAACTGTTCCAATTCAGGGAACGCAAGCTGTCGTCCTGAGTATCGTTTGGCATGTATAAGCCCAACAAGCCTTGCCCTTCGGCCAATGCCGCACCGTATAACAGTTCGGCATTGGATTTATCGCTATTTGCGGCTTGATCCCAAAAATTGGTTTTATGCAAAGAACTGCTATTGATCGAGCCTTGGCTATCGGCAACCGGCGCATAACGCAACTGCAAGGCGGAACTATTCAACACATGCGGCTTTCCGGCCGCATCCTGCGCGACGACCTGCGCGTTGACGACATTGAAGGGCGGTAAAATCGAAAACACCGTAAAGTCTTTGTCGACGCAATGCATCCCTAAGTCGTTGCTCGCCAGCAGTTTGAAATTGCGGAAAAACGTCAAATCGGTGGTAGTGTCGCCGCCGCCCGAGTTATTACCGGTTTGATACTGAAATTCGAGGGCGTTGCTTTTTTTCTTGGCGCGGGTCACCAAACGTACCGATATGCTGCCGCTGCCCTGGGGTAGGGTCAAGGTCACTTGCTGGTTATTCCACGAACCGACGGCGGATTTGTTCAAGCGCTTACCACCCAACAAAATCTTGCCGGGCTTGTTGCCTAAATTCTCGCCGGTTATGGTTAAGGTTTGCCCTGGGGCGCCGGAGTTGGGAGATAAAGCGCTGATGCTGGGTGTTTGCTTGGAATGGGCATCGGCGTTGGCTGGAAGATAAATTGATGTGAAAACAACAATTAACATCAGGAACGCAAAGTGCTGGAGTCTAGCCATGTCAGTCTCCAAAAGTATTTTAGGAAATACTAATTATGCGCGGCTAAGCAAATCTTTGCATGATTTTTTCATTAAATAATTTGTGGTTATTTTGACCATTCTGGCTGCCGAGCATGCGCCGAAAAACCTGGATTCGGCGCAGACGATAAAACGTTTCGATGGATGCCGTGTGTTTAGCGTACAAGAAATTCTCAAAGCGATACCGGCCAGCGCCAAGATTTCGATACGATTTACCCTTGCAATTCCGTACGCCCGGCGGGGAAAATGGCTGCTCGACCCTATGTTAAAGCCAAGGAGCGCGTTATGAGCAGTCCCGCCCGTTATATCCGCTGGTTCCACGAATTGACCATCCACGACATCCCGCTGGTTGGCGGCAAGAATGCGTCGCTGGGCGAAATGTATCGAGAACTGGCCGGGCAGGGGGTAATAGTACCGAACGGTTTTGCGGTCACTGCCGAGGCTTACCGTTATCTGTTGGATCAAGCCGGGGCGTGGGATGATTTGCACGCCTTGCTGGATAGGGTAGACGCCGACGACGTGGCCGATTTGGCCCGCCGGGCCGGACAAGCGCGGGAACTGGTATACGCAGCGCCGCTGCCTGAGGATTTGCAGGCCGAGATTTTAGCCGCATTCGCCGAATTGCAGCGCGAATACGGCGACCAGCTAACCGTCGCAGTGCGCAGTTCCGCCACGGCCGAGGACCTGCCGACCGCCAGTTTTGCCGGCCAACAGGATACTTATTTGAACATACGCGGCGGACAAGCGCTGCTGGATGCCTGCAAACGCTGCTTTGCCAGTTTGTTTACCGACCGGGCGATTCATTACCGTATCGATCAGGGGTTTGACCATTTCAAAATCGGTTTGTCTATCGGCGTGATGAAAATGGTGCGTTCGGATTTGGCGGCCAGCGGGGTGATGTTTTCGCTGGATACCGAATCCGGCTTCGAAGATGTGGTATTCATCACCGGCGCGTACGGTTTGGGAGAAAACGTGGTGCAGGGTGCGGTTGACCCGGACGAGTTTTACGTGCATAAACCGACGTTCAACCAGGGTTTCCGTGCCGTGCTGCGCCGCAATTTGGGGGCCAAGAAAATCAAGATGGTCTACAGCGACGGCAGCACCCGCGAGCCTATCCGCAACATCGTAACCTCGGCCGCCGAACGCGCCCGTTTTTGCATCAGCGATGCCGACGTGCTGCAACTGGCCGATTTCGCGCTGAAGATCGAACGGCATTACGGCCGGCCGATGGACATGGAATGGGCTAAGGACGGGCTGGACGGCAAGTTGTACATCGTGCAGGCTCGCCCGGAGACCGTGGCTTCCCAGCGAGAACCCCAATGGCTGGAGCAATTTGAATTGCTGCAACGTGGCGAGGTGCTGGTCAAAGGCCACGCAGTCGGCAGCAAAATTGCACACGGGACGGCGCGGGTGATTACCCGGCTGTCGCAATTGACCGATTTTAAGCCAGGCGAGGTGCTGGTGGCCGATATGACGACGCCGGATTGGGAGCCCGTGATGAAAACCGCCGCCGCTATCGTCACCAACCGCGGCGGGCGTACTTGCCACGCGGCCATCATAGCCCGCGAATTGGGGGTGCCGGCAGTGATAGGCTGCGACAACGCCACGGCGGCGATAACTAACGGGCAAACCGTGACGGTGTCCTGCGCGGAAGGCGACGTCGGCAAGGTTTATGCCGGCCACTTGGAATTTAACGTGCTGCGCACCGATTTGAGCGCGATGGAGCGGCCGAAAACCAAGATCATGTTGAATCTGGGCAATCCGGAATTGGCGTTTAAACTGAGCTTTTTGCCCAACGACGGGGTCGGTTTGGCGCGGATGGAGTTCATCATCACCGAATACATCAAGGCTCATCCCATGGCTTTGCTGCATCCGGAAAAAGTCGCCGACGCAGCCGAACTGGCGTTACTGCAAGATTTGACTGCGGGTTTTGAGCGGCCGGCGGAGTTTTTCGTGCAGCGTCTGGCGGAAGGTGTCGGCAGCATCGCCGCGGCGTTTTATCCCAAGCCGGTGGTAGTCAGAATGTCCGACTTTAAAAGCAACGAATACGCGACCTTGCTGGGCGGGCACTGGTTCGAGCACGACGAGGCCAACCCGATGATAGGTTTTCGCGGAGCGTCGCGTTACGTGCACCCGGCCTATGCCGAAGGTTTCGCGCTGGAGTGCGCGGCCATGAAACGGGTGCGTGATGACATGGGGTTGCACAACGTGATCTTGATGATTCCGTTCTGCCGTCGCATTGAGGAAGCCGAGAAGGTGTTGGCCTATATGGCCGAATGCGGTTTGCGCCGCGGTGCGAACGGTTTGCAGATTTACGTGATGTGCGAGATTCCGAATAACGTAATCTTGATCGACGAGTTCGCCAAATTGTTCGACGGTTTTTCCATCGGCTCCAACGACCTGACGCAATTGACGCTGGGCGTGGACCGGGATTCGGAAATCGTCGCTCACGATTTCGACGAGCGCGATCCCGGCGTCAAGACCCTGATTAAGTTAGCCGTGGAAGGCTGCAGGCGCAACGGCAAGCATTCCGGCTTATGCGGGCAAGCACCGTCGGATTACCCGGAAATGGCCGACTACTTGGTGGAAATCGGCATAGATTCGATGAGTTTGAATCCGGATACCGTGCTGAAAACCACCCAACGGATTGTCGCGTTGGAACGCCGCCGAGAAGCGAGTTGAACCCGTAGCCGTTCCATCCCGGCACGCCTTATGTCGGTTTTGTCAATGCAGCGTGGCTTGCACTTCCTGCACAGGCGTAAACATCTGCATGTGTTCGTTGGCGTTGAACAACACCTTTTGTTCGGTAAAGAATTCGGCGGCGGCGTCTATCGCGTCCAGAATCACCGCGTGGACGTATTCCTCGGCTCGCTCGGATTGCAGCATGTTGGCCGGCACCGCCGCTTCGAAACGGGCGATCAGGCTTTCTTGGTCGTAGGCCCGCAATCTTAATCCCAGAAAATCGGCTTGTTCGTGGACCCCGGGTAGCATGTAAACGATGTCCACCGTAGGGCTGCGCTGCTGGGCCGGATGATTGCGCAATGCAGCCAACTCACGTGCAACTTTGATGATGGCTTTGGCCACCACGCTGTCTTCCAATGCTCTGTCGGGCATCATCGAGCTGATATATAAGGCCATATTGTCCTCTAAACTGAATGGTTTCGTATTACTGAAAGCAAGTTTCAGGCCGCAGGAAAATGACGGGTTCCTTGCATTGGTTCGCCGTTTAAGCGCTTGATAATGCCCGTACTTTTAATTGAATAACAGATAACGCCGCATTCGTTGTCGCGGATTTTTGTAGCAAACGCGCGGGTTTTTATGCAGCGCGCGCTCGGGTTAGCGTAAACCCGACAGTTCACTCGGCGAGCAGTTGGGTCGCATAAACCCGCAATTGCTCAAGAATTTCGAGATTTACTCCCGGTTGCTGCGCCAGGTCTTGCAATTGTTGCAGGTAGACGCCCGGAGCGTTGTCCGGGCCGTCTACCTGCAAGCGTTGGCGACGGAAGGCGCGCCAAGCGGCTCGTTCGGCGTCGCTCAAAGTGTGCGGATAATTGCGGGCTCGGTAGCGAAACAGCATTTGCGCTAAGCGGGTGTCTGTAAACTGCAGGTTCAATTCGGCTAATCGAGCCGGCGGCGTTTGCCGTATGGTTTGCATGGCGGCTTTGTCGGCCTGACTGAAAAAACCGCCGCTATAGATCTGCAAGTCCGGATCGTCCGCCGGATCGGCAGGGTCGCGCACGAATACCTGCTGCAGCTTGGTCTGCAACTCGCGGCCGAATCCGGCTTGGATCTGTGCCAAATGCCGTTGGCATAAGCCGATGTCGATCTTCAATCGCTCGGCGTCGGCCGGGCGCACTACCTTGAGCGGCGCCAACACCGGAGATTTATTCACGTGCACGGTTTTGAGCGCGATGCGGGCAACGCCGTCCGGCAGTTCATCATTCGCCACGAATAAACGCTGTTTGATTCCATCGCTGCTGAGTTCCAGCAAGGCCGTCGGGTCGACGCTAAGGTCGTAAACCACAACCTCGTTTTGATTCTTAGGATGCAGACATAGCGGCAACACGATGGCGATACAGTGGTTTTTGGCCGGGTAGCGGCCGGAGACATGCACCAGGGGCGTAAAGCTACCGACATTCAGCAAGCGTAGCGCCGCTTGTTTGCTGCGGTTTACATACAAGTACTGGTACAGCTTGGCTTGCTTGCGGCGTATCAATTTGGCCAGAGCGATGGTGGCGTAGACGTCCGACAAGGCGTCGTGCGCGGCTGCGTGGCCTATGCCGTTGGCGGCGGTTAACAGCTCCAACCGAAAACTAGGCGTTCCATCCTCGTCCAGCGGCCATTCCACGCCGTCGGGCCGCAACGCGCGAGCGGCTCGCACCACGTCGATCAAATCCCAGCGCGAATTGCCGTTTTGCCATTCCCGTGCATATGGGTCGAAAAAATTGCGGTACAGCAGATTGCGAGTGACTTCGTCGTCGAAGCGGATGCTGTTGTATCCCAAGCTACAGGTACCTGCTTGCACCAACTCCGCGTGAATGCGGGCGATGAATTCGGCTTCGCAGCAGCCTTGCGCGTTGACCGTTTGCGGGGTGATGCCGGTGATCAAGCAGGCTTGCGGGTGCGGAAGGTAGTCGTCGGCAAGTTTGCAATACAGCATGACCGGATCGCCGATGGGATTGAAGTCCGTATCGGTGCGTATGCCGGCAAACTGACTGGCCCGGTCGCGTTGCGGGTCGGTGCCGAAGGTTTCGTAATCGTGCCAAAAAAAACTGTTTGCGCTCATGGCCTGAATGTAAAGTCTTAGCAAATACCTGGGATTTTTTCCGCAAAGCGGCTTTTGCGGCTCTCGGCATCGGGATTTTATTTTATAATTGCCGGCTAGTTTTATGAGACTCCGATAGGAAAGAATTATGAAAAAAACCTCGCTATTCGTTTCGGCTGCGTTGTTGCTGTTCAGCGGTCTGGTCAACGCACACGGTCCGGTCAGAGGCAAAATGACCGCCACTATCACCATCGACGCACCGGCCGCTAAAGTTTGGGACGTGATTAAAAACTACGACGATATGTCTTGGCATCCAGGCATCAAAAGCGTCAAAGCCGACGCCGGCAACAACAAAGGCTCCGTGCGGGTATTGACCTTGGCCGACGGTACCATTACAGAAGAGCTGAAAGCCTATGACGATGCCAAAATGTCTTACAAATACAAAATCACCGACATGAGCTCGACCGGTACTATCAAGCACGCCGGCCAGGACGAGGCCTTGCCCGTATTGCCGGTCGGCAACTATGCGGCCGAGATTTCGGTGGCGGATAAGGGCGGTAAGGCCGAAGTGGAGTGGGTAGCCACTTATTACCGCGCCTACGTCAACAACAATCCGCCGGCCGAACTGAACGAAGAAGCTGCCGACAAAGCGGTTACCGACGTGTTGACTACGGGTTTGGAAGCCATTGCTAAAAAAGTGGCCCCCGGCAGCAGCGCTAAAGCCAGCACCGAGTTAAAACGTTAACCGCGTCTGCAACGGCTTTCGGCGTGCGCCGCTGAAAGCCGTATGCGTTTTCGAGCCCAATATGCCCAACTATTCGTTTGCCGCTATCGTACTGCTGACATTGATCAGCAAAGTAGCGTCGGCCCAGCCTTTCGCCTTCATCACCAATCAGCTTGATAACAGCGTATCGGTGATCGATACCGCATCGCAAACTGTGGTGCAGACTGTCAAAATCGACGGCAAACCGGCCGGTGTTGCAGTCAATGGGCCGCGTCGCCACATCTATTTCAGCACCCCGGAAGGCGGCGGTTTCGCGGTGATGGACCGCGACTCCTTCCAAATTTTAAACAAGGTCAAAGTCGGCGGTGCCTCGTTAGGGATTGCCGTGGATAACAGCGGCGAACGGGTGTTCGTAGCGGATTGGTACGAACATTCGGTGGCGGTATTCGATACCGAAAAGTTTGTGCAAAAAGCCGTGATCAGCGTGGGCAAGTCGCCGTCCGGCATGACGGTTAGTCCGGATAACAAATGGCTGTACGTTGCTAACCGGGTGGACGATTCGGTGTCGCAAATCGATCTGAATAAATTGACCATACGCAATACCACCAAGGTGGGTGCCCACCCTTTCGGGATAGCGGTGGACAGCCAAGGTAAACGTTTGTATACCGCCAACGTAGAAAGCGACGACGTGACCGTTTTGGATACGAAACGCTTGAAACGGCTGGCGACCGTAAAAGTCGGCGCTCGGCCTTATGCCGTTACTTTGGCGCTGAACGACAAGCTGTTGTTCGTCACCAATCAAGACGACAGTACCGTTTCCGCCATCGATACCGCCTCGCTTAAAACCGTGGCAGTGATTCCGGTGGGCGACAAGCCGGAAGGTATCAGCACTCATCCGAACGGCCATTTAATCTATGTGGCCAATTGGTTTGACAACAATGTATCGGTGATAGACGCGGTATCGTTGACAGTGGTCAACACCATTGCCACCGGCGAGGGTAGCCGGGCATTCGGGGAGTTTATCAGCCCTTAACCGCGTGATACACTGCGCGCCGTTTTAATTTCCGTGTAAAAGACTATGGCAGAGACCGTTGAAGAATTGACGATACGCTACGAAGACGGCGGTATCGAGACCGTAAAAGAGTTGGATAAAAAAATCCTCAGCAAAGGGGCTTGGGCGACGGTCATTTTCCGTTATCAAGATTGGGAGCCCAGCAAAAACCAATATAGCGCCGACCGATTCAGCATACGCCGCTATCAAAAACGGAACGGCGAATATCAGCAAAAATCCAAATTCAACATTTCCAGCGAAAAGCAAGCGCAGGAAATCATCGATGCATTGCAGGGCTGGTTAAGCGAGCAATAAACGGGAGGGCCGAAAAAGGGCATTCGGACGTTCGGCTATTTACTGCCGTCGTCCACCCATTCGTAGATTTCGGTTAATAGAGGATCGCACTTGCAGCAGCTGCTGCCGCAATTGGATTGTGTAGGACTCAATCTAACCTTGCCCTTGTTAATCCACTTACCCAACATGCCGCGAATCGCATCGGCGTCCACGCCGAAACGCAACACTAAATCGTTCAAACTGACCCGGCGCTTGTCTTGAAGATAGTTGCGCAAGTCCGACAAGATCACGTTAGCGCCCCATGCCGCTGATTGGGTTGCCGGCTACCGTAATAGCGCAAAATCCCGATTACCGCTACAAACAAAATAGTAAATAGAACTATCCAAAAAACGGCTAGGGCGGGTTGTTGCGCGAAGTTAACGGCTTGATAAAACACGGTCGCCGCCATATAAGCTAGAAAAGTCGTCCAGCAGCCGACGAATACGGCCCAGGCAGGGCTGGTTTCTTTGTAAATTGCCGCGCTGGCCGCCACGCACGGGGCGTACAGCAAGATAAACAGCAAATACGCGAAGGCCCCGGTTTTACCGGCGAATTGGTTTTGCATCACGCCGAAGGTTGCGACTTTAACTTCTTGCCGCTCTGCCGCTTGAGCGGCGTCGGAAATGGCTGCAATGCCTAAACCCAAGGGATCCAGCACTTTGTCGGCCAAATCGGCCAAATTCTCCGGCACCGTCTTGCACGCGGCCAACAGCGCCTGTTTTAATTCGAACTCCGGTGCGGCTTCTGCCTCCCCGGTTTCGGCCATCTGGCTATATAAGGCGTCCAAAGTACCGACGACGGCCTCTTTAGCCAGAACGCCGGTAAAAATTCCGACAGTGGCGGGCCAATTATCTTCACGGATGCCCATGGGGCTAAACAAAGGGGTTAATGTTCTGCCGATTTGGCTCAATACCGATTGGTCGCTGTTTTCCCGGCCGAAACTACCGTCCGTACCCAACGAGTTGAGTATGTTTAAAATTAATACCATGGGGACGATGACTTTGCCTGCGTTGAAAATAAAGGTTTTCAATCGGTCCCAGGTTTTAATGTAAATCCCGCGTAGCGTAGGTAAATGGTAAGTCGGCAATTCCATTAAAAACGGGGTGGGTTCGCCTTGCAGCAGGGTGTGGCGCATGATCAAGCCGGTCAATACCGCTACGAATATGCCGAATAAATACAGGCCGAACACCAGATTTTGTCCGCCGACCGGAAAAAACGCCGCCGCGAACAACGCATAGACCGGCAAGCGCGCACCGCAGGACATGAATGGGTTCATTAGGTTGGTCAGAATCCTATCGCGCGGATTGTCCAAGGTGCGGGTGGCGATGATGGCCGGCACGTTGCAACCGAACCCGACTATCATAGGCACGAACGATTTACCCGGCAGGCCGATTAAGCACATGAAGCGGTCCATCACGAACGCGGCCCTGGACATATAGCCGGAATCTTCCAGCGCCGATAGGAAAATAAATAGAAATCCAACGATCGGAATGAAGGTAGCGACCACCTGCACGCCGCCGCCTATGCCGTTGGTCAACAAAACCACCAGCCAATCCGGCCAGTCGAGGCTGCTCAACCCTGCGTTCAAGCCGTCCACCAGCAAGGCACCGACCGCTTGATCGAAGAAGTCGACGAAGGCGCTGCCGACGTTGATCGTGAACATGAACATCGCGTACATGACCAACAAGAATATCGGGATGCCGAGAAAGCGGTTTAACACGACGGCGTCTATTTTGTCGCTGGTATGGCGCGAAACTTCGGACAATTTACAAACGGCGGCTTGCACCAATTGATTGACTAGACCGTAGCGGGCGTCGGCGGCCAGAATGTCGATTTCGTCGTCCGTTGCCGATTCTATTTGTTTGCGTAAGGTTTCGGCATGAACCAAGGTTTCCGAATCGGCCAATTGTTTCGCCAAAGTGTCGCGTTCCAGTAAGCGTAAAGCCAACCAGCGGGCGTCGTAGCGAACCGACAAAAAAGCCAGCCTTGAGGTCAGTTGTGCGACCGCCGCTTCGATAGCCGAATGGTAGGGAACACACAGCCGGGGCGTTTGCGGTTGTAAACACGCTTGTTCTATCGCTTGCTTCAATTCGGCTATACCTTGGCCTGTCGCTGCGGTAACGCCGATGACCGGGCAGCCCAGATGCTGGGATAACTCGGCTAAATCGATCTTGATGCCGCGTTTTTTGACGGCGTCCATCATGTTGAGCACCAATATCATCGGCACCCGCATTTCGATCAGTTGCGTGGTCAAATACAGGTTGCGCTCGATGTTGGAGCCGTCGACGATGTTGATGATGATGTCGGCTGTTCGAGAAGCTACGTAATCGCGGGCGACTTTTTCGTCCAAAGATACGTTGTCGTCGTCGACTTCCAACGAATAAGTGCCGGGTAAATCGACAACGTAAACTCGATTGCCGCGAAATGGGTATTCGCCGGTTTTCTTTTCTACCGTGACGCCCGGCCAGTTGCCGACATGCTGACGGGCGCCTGTTAAGGCATTGAACAGGGTGGTTTTGCCGCAATTCGGATTGCCGACAATGCCTACGGTAAAACCGTCGCTCATAATTTTTCTATCATCAGTACCGAAGCTTCGTTTTTACGTAACGACAGCGAGAATCCGCGCAATTTGATTTCCACCGGGTCGCCCATCGGCGCAAAACGCGTGATCGTGAATTCGGTGCCGGGCGTCAAGCCCATGGCCAGCAGTTTTTTGCGGTACGCGCCGCCTGCCTGATCGAAACCGACAATGCGGCCGGAATCGCCGGCCGCTAACATCTTGAGTGAAGTCATCATAATGCGTCGCCACCTATAGCCAAAAGACAATTAATAATGGTTCTCATTAAAGCGAACTATAGCATAACGGCTTTGTGCTTTGCAGTAAGTAAATCGCATCGCCTTGTGGAACAAAGAAACAATCAATTCGCCGTTCGTGGCGCTCATTGCTAAAGTCGCGTATTAACAGTCGACAGCGTGGGCGTAAGCAAGAATAGGGCTGTACAAGCGCAAGGCCCACTCTTCGAAATTGGGCGAACTGGTGTTGATTAAGTCGTTGAAGTCGGCAAAAAACCGGGCAAGGTAAGGGTCGAAATGCACTTCGCCGGCATTCCAATCGCCGCCATGGTATTGAACCCTGGCCTGCTCTAAAGCTTGATCGCCTTCGCCGCTTAACCAGACAAACGCTGTTCGGCATGCAATCGGCAAGGGTTGCAGCATTCCCGCATGCCAACTTTGCAACAGGTTTTGAAACAACTCGGCTGCTGTAGGCTCATCGATAGGCAAAAACACCACCGTGCCGTCCGAGCCGATTACCGTACTCTGCAGTGTCAGGCCGTCCGCGCTGGCGGCTATATGGACTATCCAAGCGCGCAGCAACTTGTGATATTGGATATGCGATTTTTGATACAAGGATTGACTGGTGACCTGCGATAAGTGATAAACGTTTGCCGCGCTGTCCAATTTGAGGCCGGACAATGTGGCGGCAAATTTGACGGTGACTTCGCCTGGTAAGTGAAACGTTTTGTTGATTTGCCGGGAATAAGTCGGCGAGTCGAGTTTTTGGACCCACTCCGCATATCGTTGTCGGCTTTGAGAGGCCGGATGAGCGATATTGTCGAATGCAGCTGCGGCAAATCCCGCCAAGGGCAGCTTGCCTTGGCCGACGAGTTGCTGGTGCCGCTCGCTTAAAATCCGCGCCGACTCGCCCGTCTCGGCACTCAATAAGTCGCGCAACAAAGTTTCGCTTTGTACATAGCGGTCGTCAACCTCGCAGCCGAAGGGCTCATCGTCTTGATTGGTTGCGGTTTCGCCGGCAAAACAGAGCTTCAAGCTGTGCAGGCAATAGCTTTTGACCGGTGCTCTAAGGAATTGAGCCAACTGTTCCACACCCAGTTCGTAATCCGCGCCGTTGAGCTCGGCAAAAACTTCGGATGCATCGGCTTGGGCAACTGCTGCAAACCATTCTTTTGCGTAAGTGAATAAGCGTTGGTCTCTACCCGGCTTGACGTACTCCAGGCTGAACGGTTGCAAGGGATGCTCCGGAGTAATGGCCGCCAGCAAGGATCGATTGCCGGGCAAACGCCAACTCTGTTCGATAAAGTCGCGCAATTGACCGATCAATACCGACGGCGGTTTTACGCTATTGTCGCGCACGCTACGGCCGACCCAGCCGATATAAAGCGTTTCGCGCGCGGACAGCAGGGCTTCCAAAAATAAATACTGATCGTCTTGGCGGCGCGAGCGGTCGCCGGGCCGGTAAAAACCGCGTTGCGCCATTAAATCGAAGCCGTGCGGGTAATGGCTGCGCGGATAAGCGCCGTCGTTCATGCCGAGCAAGCATATCATCCGAAACGGGATGGCTCGCATCGGCATCAGGGTGCAAAAATTGACGCTACCGCTCAAAAAACGTTGTTGCAAATTGGGTTCGTCAATCGCCGACAACCAAGCTTCGCGTACCACCTGCAGCGATAGGGTATCCGAATTGTCGCAACCGCCTTGGGTACAGGCGCGTAGCCAGTTCGTAAGGGCTTGCCTCAAGGTATCCAGCATTTGCGCGTCGCGTTCGCTGTCGGACAGGAAAAAATCGTCCAGCAACGCCTGTAAGCGTTCCGACCATGCCGCGGCGCAAAGCGGCTCGTGCAACTTTTTGAAATAGGCGGTGAGTTGATCCAGCAAGTCGCATAGCGGACCTAGCCATTGAGCCTCCAGACCGCCGATTTCATCATACGGCTGAATCCCTTTAAACGCTGAGCCGGCGCCGACCGCATAACCCAGCAACATGCGGCGCAGACCGAACTGCCAAGTATTTTCGGGCAACGCGTTAGACATCCCTCCGCTTAGTGTCCGCTGTTCGGCGTCCAAGCCCCAACGAATGCCGGCTTGCTCCAGCCACAAACGAATTTTTCCGACCGCTTGCCGGTCAATCCCGAATCGTTGACAAAGAGCCGGAGCTTCCAGCAATGTCAACAATTCGCTAACCTGAAAACGCGATTCGGGCAGGCCGAGCAAAATCTCCAAGGCAGCCAGTAAGGGATGTGCGCCTCGCTGTTGTTGATCGGCCAGGCTAAACGGAATATAGCGCGGATCGTCGCCGGAAATTTGCCCGAAAACGGCGCGGATGTGCGGTGCGTATAGATTGATGTCCGGCACCATCACCACAATTTCGCGAGGCGCTAAAGGTTTGCCGGCCGCTACGGCGGATTCGAAACGCGCCAGCAAGCTGTCGTGCAGAATTTCGACTTCGCGTTGCGGGCTGTGGGCGACATGGAAGATGAGCGAATTATCCAAGGCGTCTAAGACTAAAGGTTGTGCCGGCGATGGCTCCAGATCGAGCACCGCTTGTTGCAGTCGTTGCAGCAGCGTGCGCTGCCCCTCTTCCCCGTAATCTTGAAACAAATCGATTTTTTGCTGCGGCCAGGGCCAATGGGCATACGCGGCAGTGTCGTCGAATTGGTCCAACAAACGGATGTAATCCCGGCCTTGTTTTCCCCAAGCGGCAAGGAGGGGGTTGGCGTGCAAATGCAGCGCTTCGGGATTTAGACTATCGCTCATGCCCGCTTTATGGCGTTGCCGGCGCTGTTTGGCCTTCAATAAGTCCTTGTCTTCTATGATATCCGCCCAGTAGTGACGGCACGGGTTTTGTACGAATAATACGATTTGGCAAAATTGCCCCAATTGTGCCAACACCTCCAACGTTTGCTGCGGCAAAGACGACAGGCCGAATAAAACGATGCGTCTCGGTAACGACTGCGGTCGCTCGGACAAATCGCCGATTCGCCGCAGGAAGGCCGTATGCACCGCCGCGCGGCTGGCATAGTCGGCCGTTTCGCCCAAATCCAGCAATACTTCGCGCCATAAAGCCGCTTGCCAAACTTGATCGTCCGGGATTGGGCAAGCGTTACCGTGTGCGTCGCGCAATTGATCGGCGCCCCGAGCCCAGTCGGCCATCCAATCCGATCGATACACTTGGTATTGGTCGAACAAATCGGCCAATTGTTCGGCCAATTGCCGGCGTTTGCGCTGGTCGGCGTCGCCGGACAGAAACTCGGCCAAAACGGCGAACGAGGGTTTTTGTACCAATTTCGGCAACAGCCGAAACAGCCGCCACGTCATGGGCGCTTTGGATAAAGCTTGCTGTTTAGGAATCTGCTCGCCAAGAACCGCCCGGTAAACGCTCCAAACGAATAACGAAGGCAGTTGAAATTTCAGCGCCGCGGCAATCCCCAGCGAACGATTCAGGGCTAGGTTTTGTTTTAACCATTGCCCCATACCGCTGCTTTGCACCAGGAACACTTCGTTTTCCAGCGGAGCCAGCGGGTGCTCGCGCAACCAGTATTCGACTACGTCGCGTAAGGTTTCCAGTTGATTGGCGTGTATGACGGCAATACCGCTGGCTAAAGAAGGGCTTTCGGTTGCGCTCATGTCGGCTCTGGCGCTATCAATGACCTAAGGTCAGCAACATTTGCTCCAGCTGGTGTATTTGCAGATCGCAAACTTCTATGCTGTCTTTGACTTGCCGCTTGAACATGAGGCTGATGGATTCGCCGGCATTTTCCCGCTCCGCGTATTCGGTCAACAGATGGCAAGCGTCGTTCATCGCGTGCTCGGCGTCGTCGAGCTGTTCGGTGTCCTGAAGTAGGTTGGAAGCGCTTAACATCATCAAACGGCTGCTCAATTCGTTTTGACGTCTGAACACCGACTCCGCGTAAGCGGCAAAGCTGTCGAAGGGTCCTGAAGCGGGAATAACTGCGGAACAAGCAACCGTCGTCAACAACGTTGCCACAGCCGCCGGAAATAAATTGAATCCGGGATAAGCCATTAAATATCTCAAAGTGGGTTAACCAATCCAGCCAGTCGGCGAAAATCCCGCAGCCGCTCGATCATCCACAATTTCACTGGAACCGTAACGCAGCAGTATAGCTCAGGCTATTCGCCGAAATGCTTATCGACGCGAGTGACGTCGCGCCGCAATTTTGGCGTGAATATATTATCGGAAAATTAACCCGCTGCCTTTCCACCTTGGTGAATAACCCCCGATACGCATCTGATGCTGGAGAGGAAAACGGTAAAACTGGTACTATAGCCGGCTTCAACATCAAGACAAATCGAGGAGTGGGTTTTGACACAGGTTCAGGATGTTTCCGGTTCAATGACCGCGATGGAAAAGCGGGCGACAGTGTCATTAGCCGGCATTTATTCGCTGAGGATGCTGGGATTGTTCATGCTGTTGCCGGTATTGTCTTTGTTTACCGAACAAATGCCGGGCTCGACGCCCAAGCTGGTCGGTTTAACCATGGGAATTTACGGTTTGACGCAAGCAATCCTGCAAATTCCTTTCGGCTTGTTATCCGACAAGTTCAATCGGAAAACGGTCATTATCATCGGTTTATTGCTGTTTTTACTAGGTAGCGTGGTGGCGGCTCTAGCCGGCGACATCTACGGCATTTTAATCGGACGCGCCTTGCAAGGTTGCGGCGCGGTTTCGGCGGCGGTCATGGCTTTGGTCGCCGACTTGACTCAGGAAGTAAACCGCACGAAAGCCATGGCAACCATAGGCGCCAGCATAGGCGTTTCTTTTGGGGTCGCGATGACGTTAGGACCGGTCGTCGCCCACCATTTCGGCATCGCCGGCATCTTTTGGCTAATCGCGTTTTTGGCGATCTTGGCGATCTTGGTTGTGTTGTTCGTAGTGCCGAATCCGGAAAAAATTTCCGTGCATCGCGACGCCGAGTACATCCCGTCAGAATTGAGTTCGGTCATCGCCAATGCCGACTTGCTGCGTTTGAACTACGGCATTTTCGCACTGCATCTGATCCTAATGGCCAGCTTCGTCGTCGTGCCGTTGATGATGCGCGACGCCGGTTTGGATAGCGCCAGACATTGGTTGGTCTATTTACCGGTATTGGTGACTTCAATGGCGGCAATGATACCCTTCATTGTCGTCGCCGAGAAAAAACGCCGGATGAAACCGGTGTTTATCGGCGCGATTGCATCATTAGTCATCGCCAATCTCGGCTATGTGTTGTTCGGCAGAGACTTGGCCGGCTTGATTGCCTGCTTATGGGTGTTTTTTTGCGGCTTCAATTTGCTGGAAGCAACGTTACCATCGTTGATTTCCAAAACCGCGCCGGGGGACTTGAAAGGTACCGCCATGGGTATCTATTCCAGCGCTCAATTTATCGGTGCATTTCTAGGGGGAGCCTGTGGCGGTTGGTTTTACGGCGAGTATGGCCCTACGTCGGTGTTCGTGTTTTCCGCGGCGGTTGCCGCCAGCTGGGTAGCCGTTGCATATTTCATGTCGCCGCCGCGCTATTTGGTGAATTTGTTGTTGTCGTTGAAAGAGGTCGAACCGGAACGGGGCAGCGAGTTTTCCCGCCGGTTATTGGCCATCAACGGCATCGAAGAAGTGCGGCTGCACTTCGAAGAAAATACCGCATACTTGAAAATCGACAGCCAAGTGTTGAACAAGAACGAATTAAACGTCTTTTTAAAGCAATGGCACTGAGTTGTCCTTGACTTGAATTTTACTCACGGAGTGCAACATGTTGAACAAAGTCATGCTGATCGGGCGTTTGGGTGCAGACCCTGAAGTACGTTTCATGCCCAGCGGCGATCAGATTACCACTATCCGTCTGGCCACCAGTCGGCGCTGGAAAGACCGTAACACCGGAGAGCGCAAGGAAGAGACCGAGTGGCACCGAGTCGTGTTTTTCGGCCAAACGGCCAAAGTTGCCAGCGACTATCTGCGCAAGGGCAGTCAGGTTTACGTCGAAGGGCGGATTCGGACGCAGAAGTGGCAGGGGCAAGACGGCCAGGACCGCTACACGACCGAAATCGTTGGCGAGACGATGAATATGTTGGACAGCCGTAGCGGCGGGACGGCCAGTTATGCCGACACCGCGCCGCCGCCCGGCCGTGACGCCGATAACCGCCCGCCTGCGTCTGCGCCTATGTCCTCGCAGCCGTCGCCTGCCAGTTACGACGATTTCGATGACGATATTCCGTTTTAAATTCGCGTTCCAGCTTCAATAAAACGAACGGTAACAGGGCTATATGGAGGTTCCATGGTTCTCGCGGCCGAGGTTATTCCGAGAGTTTTCATGGGAGCAATGCCGTGGTTGTTGCGAGGGCGCGCAGCAGTCCATGCCCGATGAACTTACGGATATTGTCGACGCTGCTGCGGTTTACCAAAGGGCTAACCCGGCTCGCTACGGCGGCTGCGCACGTAGCGTAACCAATCTTCTTCGGTATCGATGTCCCATTGCGAGGCCAATTCATGCAAGCGTAAACCCAGCTTGCCGGCGCATTGCCGAGTCGCTTGCATGACTTGCTCGCTACCCCATGGCATATCGGTGAACAACTCCGGCACTACGCGGCTCATGCCGATTAGGGTATAGCCGCCGTCTTCGCTGGGCGCAATCACTACATCTTGCTCTGCGCTCAGCAGTTCCAAACCGTAGCGCAAATCATCCGCCGCCAAACTTGGGCAATCGCAGCCGACCAACAAGGCGTGCCGGTAGGTTGACAAGGCAACGCTCAAGGCATCCAGCATCTTAGCGCCTAAATCGCCGTCGCTTTGCCTTCTTAAGATCAGGGGGTAAGTTTTCGCGCATTCCTGAAAAAAAGGATGGGAACAGTCCGGCGCGCAATACAGTATGACCGGACATAATCGTTGTTCGAGCGCGCGTTCCAACGTCATCAGCGTTAAATGCTTATGTGCGGCGGCGGCTTCTTGTGCGTTGAGCGCCGGAATCAAGCGGGTTTTGACTTGGCCGGGTACCGGCGCTTTGCACAAAATCAACAACACACTATCGGGAAACAAATAATCCATGCGTCAAAACTTACGTTTAAAGTGAAACGGTAGCACTATAAGCCGGAAAAAACTTAATCGGTGCGGATCGCGAAGTTCGGATAATCCTATAGTAATCTCGGCAGCGGGCAAACTCGCTTTTGTGCATAAGGTGCCAAAGCAACGATCCCAGCAGGATAAGCAAAAACCATAATTACTGTCCGTTTCCGAACGTAGCGAAGAATGATGAATCCTATGCAGGGCCGGGGTGACGAGCAATTGACGCAAAAGCTTTTCCCAAGCCGCCGGCAGGCTGACATTGCCGTGATTGAACAATGCGCAGCCGTTCAACACGATTTCGAATACCACCACTGCCGCCGGCGGTACGCCCAAAAGTGCCGTCACCAGCACTTTATAAATCATGGACAAAACGATTTCGAAGGGATGAAAGCGTAGTGCCGTGGTGGTATCGAAGTCTAAATCCGAGTGGTGTACTTGATGCAATTGCCAAAACCACTGCCAGCGGTGCGCTGCGACATGCTGGGCGTAAATCGCACAATCCAAGCAAAGCAGACTCAATAAGCCGGTTGGAATTTCGGGTAGACGGAATAAATTAAACAGCCCGAAGCCATAGGCACTAGCCGTTTGTGCGGCCGACCAAGCAGCCGAACCGAGCGTGATTCTCAGTAACACGGTATTCAAAGCAGCCAGACCCAAATTGATAGGCCAGCGCCGGATTCGCGCCAAGCGCGGCTGGCGCAACGGTTTCCACCATTCCCAACTTGCCATGACGGCGAAGATTACGAAAAACACGCCAAAGCGGAGTGCAGCTTCCATATTAAGAGTCCTTATAGTATTCAGCGGCCAACAACGCCGGATCGGCGCCGCAAAAATAACGCCAACGCCAGACCCACATCGCGATAACGGTACGTAAAACCCCGAATTGTCGCCAACGCCGGGCCGAGGTGAGCACTTTCGCCCGCAAACAACAAGGCGGGGCAAGCGATTTTAAGAGCTTGCTCAACGCAATGTCTTCCATCAACTGGATTTCCGGGAATCCCCGCACTGCTTCGAACGCGGTTCTGCGCACGAATATCGCCTGGTCTCCGGTCGCGATGCCTGTCAGTCGCGAGCGCCAGTTCATCATGGCCGCGATCACGGTAAAAATCGGCTCCGCACTAGCGAAGCCGAGGTCGAAGCGGCCCCAAACACCGTCGTTAGCCAGCGCTTGACGAATCGTTTGCGGCGCTTGCGGCGGCAACACCGTGTCGGCATGCAAAAACAGCACTATGTCCGCACGGGCCAGCGCCGCGCCGGCGTTCATCTGCCGGGCTCGGCCGCGCGGGCTGCCGAGCAGGCAGTCGACTAAGGGCAGCGCGATTGCCGCGCTGGAATCGTTGCTGCCGCCGTCTACCGCAATGATTTCGCAATCCGGACGCAAGGCTTGCAAACCGGTCAAATGCGCTTTTAATCCTGCGGCTTCATTGTAAATCGGTATCACAATGCTGATGGAGGCTGTCATATGCCGCGCATCCAGGCATGGTAGCGCTGCAAAATTGTGAGCAACGTGCGGGGGGCATGATTGCGTTTCCAAACGCCGGCTACGTGTTGGTTGGCCTCGGCCAGGGTAGGGTATATGTGTATGCTGCCTAGGATTTTGTTCAATCCTAGGCCGTTGCTCATGGCTAACACAAATTCGCCGATCGATTCGGCCGCATGCCGGCCAACGATGGCGGCGCCTAAAATTTTATCGCTACCGGGTACGGTCAAAACTTTTACAAAGCCAGCGGTGGCGCGATCGGTTATCGCCCTATCCAGGTCGGCTAATGAATAGTGCGAAACCTCGTAAGCGACGCCTTCGGACTGGGCATCTTGTTCGTTGAGTCC
Organism: Methylomonas sp. HYX-M1; assembly: GCF_040741385.1. Lineage (NCBI taxonomy): Bacteria > Pseudomonadati > Pseudomonadota > Gammaproteobacteria > Methylococcales > Methylococcaceae > Methylomonas > Methylomonas sp. HYX-M1. Next base: position 2,413,688 of record NZ_CP160405.1, on the reverse strand, counting down.
GACCCTGGCCACTTCAGGGTCGGTAAACGTGGCCCAAGGCACCGCCGAATAATCGGTACGAAACGCTTTGATTTGGCCGAACAGCGCGTTGATTGCGGCATACCACGCTTGATGCGCCGCGGTATGCGTAAACTGGTAAGGCCCTGCCACATCGCCGACGGCAAAAATAGTAGGGTAATTGGTGCGCTGATAAGCGTCCGTAGCGATAGTGCGTCGAGCGGATAACGCTAACCCCAAGTTTTCCGCGCCGTAACCCTCCACAGTAGCGGCTCGGCCTATCGCCAACACGACCCGGTCGAATGCGATTTCCACTTCCCGTCCGGCGCATTCGGCGATTATGCGTGCCTGTCCGGTCGAATGATCAAAACGTTTCGCGGTGTGGCCTAGACGCAAGTCCACGCCGTCGGCGACCAGGCTAGCGGCAATACATTCGGATACTTCGGGATCTTCCTTGATCAGCAAACGCGGCAACATTTCCACTTGGGTGACTCGGCTTCCCAACCGGGCAAACGCTTGTGCGAGCTCGCAGCCGATAGGCCCGCCGCCCAATATCAAAAGTCGATCCGGCAGTTGTTGCAGGTTCCAAATCGTATCGGAGGTTAAATAGTCGATATGCTCGAGTCCGGGGATGACGGGGACTACGGGATGAGCGCCGGCGGCAATGACGATGGCGCGGGTGCTGAGGGTTTCTACCCCGGAGGCGCTGCTGACCTCGACCTGCCATGGCGATACGATATTCGCCGTGCCTTGTATGACGTTTACCCCTAATGAACGGTAGCGCTCTACCGAATCGTGCGGCGCCACTTGCGCGACCGCTTGCCGCACTTGCCGCATTACCGCGGGAAAATCCACTTCCGCTGAGGCGTTTTTGAGGCCGAACTCGCCGGCCCGGCGGATTAGCGCGACTAACTGAGCCGATTTCAACAACGCTTTGGACGGCACGCAGCCGGTGTTTAAGCAATCGCCGCCCATCCGCTCTTTCTCGACCAGGGTAACCTTGGCTTTTAGCGCGGCGGCTAGATAAGCGGTGACCAAACCGCCGGCACCGCCGCCGATGACCACCAGATTGTGATCGAAACGGGCCGGTTTGGGCCAGCGGGCAACAATTTTCCGTTGTTGCAGATAGTCGAGCGCGCGTTTGGCCAACAGCGGAAACAAACCCAACAAGGCAAACGAGACAATCAGGCCGGACGACATGATGTCGGCCGCCGATTCGATTTGCGCCAATTGAGTGCCGGCGTTGACGTAGACCAGCGTGCCCGCCAGCATGCCGGCCTGACTGACCCAGTAAAACGTAGCCGTTTTCATCGGCGTCAAGCCCATGGCCAGATTGATCAGAAAAAACGGGAATATCGGTACCAGGCGCAAGCTGAACAAATAATAAGGCCCGTCGCGTTGCAGACCCGCTTCTATCGCTTTTAGCCGGGAGCCGAATTTAGCCCGTACCCAATCTCTAAACAAAAACCGGGCCGCCAAAAATGCCAGGGTAGCGCCTATGCTGGAGGCGAACGATACCAGCACGGTGCTCCAGAACAAGCCGAAAATGCCGCCGCCGGCAATGGTCAACACCGCCGCTCCGGGCAGAGAAAGGCCGGTCACCGCGATATACAGGCCAAGATACCCCATCATTGCGGCAAAAGGATGGTTGAGGCGATAGGCTTCGATTTCGTTTTGTTGCGCTTTTAAATTTTCCAGCGTTAAGTAATGCGGCAGATCGGAAAGCAAAAACATCGCAATCAGTACGCCGAGTAACAAGGCCAGCTTTATTTTGGATGCAGTCATGGCAACCCCTCAATTCAATAACATTGGCGCCGGCTTACGCTAACGCACCGCCGCAACTGCTGCCTTGCCCGGCGGTACACCCGAAACAATGCCCGGCCGTTGCTATGGGGGCGCCCGGCAAATCGGCGACCTGCAGTTCGGCGATATGGCGCCTGGCAGCGTCGAAACCGCCGAGCGGCATGGCCAGCATTTGGTTGAAATCGCAGTCGTAAACATAGCCCTGCCAGTCGACGCTTAACGTATTAAGACACATCAAATTCGACAAATTTTCGCGCCGGAAATTTTGCCTCAGCAAATCCAGGTAAGCCGGTAGTCTACCTTGACTCAGCAAGGTGCTGCCGAAACGTTGGATAGGCATGTTAGTCATGGCAAACAAACGGTTGAAGACAATACCGTATTCTTGTTGCAAATGGTTTTTGTAGGCTTGTTCCAAACCCAATTGTGCGGGCGGCAGCGTAGGGCCTTGCGGGTTGTATACCAGATTCAGCGCCAAGCCGCTGTCTACTCGGCCGTAGCCTAACCGGTTCAAATGCTTGAGTGCGGCGATGCTGTCGGCAAAAACGCCCTTGCCGCGTTGCGTATCTACATTGTCCTGCAGGTAACAGGGTAGGGAAGCGACTATCTCGACCCGTTGTTCGGCTAAAAACGCGGGCAAATACCGGTAGTCCGGATGCTGCAAAATCGTTAAATTGCAACGATCGATAACGTTTAAGCCTTGTTCGCGGGCTTGTTCCACTAACGCTTGGAAGTTCGGGTGCATTTCCGGCGCCCCGCCGGTCAAATCCAAGGTGTGCACCGCGGCGGCGCGGGCAAAGGCCAAGGCTTGCGCGATAGTCTGCGCGCTCATCGATTCTTTGCGTTTAGGGCCGGCATCGACATGACAATGTACACAGCTCAGATTGCACAAATACCCCAGATTGAGTTGCAGCACTTGCAGCGCGCCGCGGCGTAGCGGCGGAAAGTCGCTATTTGTTAAAAAAGGCGTGACATCGCGCATGCTTAATCCTTGGAAAACCAAATGTCGCCATAGGCTGAGGAAGCCGTACCGTGACTGTCGTCCGTATCGGTCATAATGGCGATGGCATCTATGGCGGCAACGTCTTGGTTGAAAAGGGTTTTAAAGTCCTCTCTTACCTGGCGTTTTTCCGTAAGCCAAGTATGCAAGGGGGCGGAGGCATCGCGAACCGCCAACATCATCGCCTGCCGACCGGCATAAGCATTAGGCCATTGACTACCTTGCGGGCTGGAACCAGTCCAGACATAGTTGATGGCCTTAGTTTGCCAAAAGGCCCAGCCACCCTTGACCAGCACGTAAATCCTCGCCGCATAATCGTCGCCGCCCTTGCTTTGTTCGTTGAGTCCGGACAAACGCCGCTCTATGCGCCAAGACCAATTCAGGAACGGTGTTTGGGTTAGATCGACGCTTTGGGTTTTGAACAAGCCGGAAGCGCTATCGCGACTCTCGGCGATCAAGGCGGGCTGGCCTGCGGCAATTCCAAAACCATACTGGGTGTGGCCGTGGAATGCTTTGGTTTCCCAACCTTGCAGCCGGTAGTTGCCGAATTCGCCCAAGTAAATCCGCTCCTGAGCCGGCGAAGAGAACGTGCTGAAGAAACTCAACAGGACAAAAAATAACACTTTCATAAGCTTGTTCCGATAAGAGCGCTTCGGTTTGCATACGACCCAATCCGGCGCCGGGAAATTCCCCGAATCCGTAAGCGGGGAATGAATTTGTAACAGAGGTTATGCGAGACGGCTTCTAAACTTGGTGACCTTTGAAGTTAGCAAAAAAGTGTAGGTTAGGTTAAGGCGTGATTTTTTCCGTTTCCCAGTCGCCGCCCAGCGCTTTATACAGAGAAACCAAATTTAAGGTAATGGTACGTTCACTGCGACCTGTGCGTCTTGATACGTACAGGGTGCGTTGCGCATCGAGCAGCTCCGGATAAGCAGTCCAGCCTGGTGTTACACCGTCATTAACCGAATACTGCCGCCGCCACTTTGTCGGTTTTTAGTTGGACTCTACGACAATGATTTACTGTTCCGAAGTCGCGTCATCATGGCAAGACAGGATTTCGGCAGGGGCGAATACCGGTATTTCCGTTATCCGCTAGCGGATGTAATTGCTGAATTGCATCGCGCGTTGTATCCCCAGCGGAAGTGAACAGGGCGATGCAGGCATATTCGCCGTGCAGCGCCGCCCCCTACAGGGTAGGCGGCGTCACTATGCGCCGTGGCGTGAGTCGTATCCGTTCCGGTCAGCGCTACGCCCCGGGCATTATCTTTCACGATGCCGAATAACGGCATGCATCTAATTTAATCGCAAGAATCGGAGTCTCGAATATCGAATTTATCAGTATTGTCATACCGGCTTTTATTCGACGCAGGAGCAGTCGTCATGCGATATTCAACTAAGTGAACTGTTGTAACCGCCGGTCTGACGGCGATATTACTGATTTACGTATCGGAGAGTGTTAGCGGCGAAGACCCCAAGGTCGTCAGGCGATTTGCTATGACTGCGAAAGAGCGGTTAGGCAGCAAAGCGGCCGACAATCAACGCGTCAATAATTGCAAGGTGCCGCCGGAACGGCGGGGCGGTAAAATCCGTCCCGCTGGTTTAATGTTTTGACGCCGGATCGCAAACTCTCAATTAACAAGTAATGGAATTAACGCAAATTCACCGCTCCGGCGGCGATTGACTCACGCTGTTCGGTCACCGCCTGATTGGCGTATGCGCTTATCGTTCCGGTCTGACGCCAGGCATCGCGGGAGCGCAAGCAATTCAGTTGATTCGCATTGAGAACCCTTTTACCGATTTTCCAACCGATAGGATGTGCCATGGCACTAAGCTTAATCATAGGCAACAAAAATTATTCGTCCTGGTCGTTACGTCCCTGGTTGTTCCTGAAACACCACGGCATAGCGTTCGAGGAGGTGCGAATTCCCCTGTATCGCGACGATTCGCCGGCCCGCATCGCCGAGTTTTCACCTGCCGGCAAGGTGCCGGTGCTGTTGGACGATGATCTGACTGTATGGGATTCTCTGGCTATCCTGGAATATCTGGCCGAACGCTTTCCGCAAACCCAGGGATGGCCTGCATTACCGTCTGAGCGCGCCAAAGCCCGTTCCCTGGCGGCGGAAATGCATGCGGGTTTTGCTAACCTGCGCAGCCACTGCGGCATGAATTGCCGCCGCCAACCTGCCGCCAAGGTGTTGCCCGACGTTGTTCACAAAGAAGTCGAGCGGATCGACCGCATCTGGCTCGAATGCCGGGAAACCTACGCCGCCGACGGCCCCTGGCTGTTAGGCCGATTCGGTATTCTCGATGCCATGTACGCACCGGTCGCCTTGCGCTTTCATAGTTACCGATTGGGAGCGGGGCAGGTGGCTCAAGCTTACGTCGATACGGTGCTAAATCATCCGGCTGTCAAGGAATGGATAGCAGCGGGGCAAGCGGAAACCGAAATCATTCCGGCGTTCGAAGAATGAAGGCGAAGGTTTGGGGCGCGTTGTTGGCCGTTTATCTGGTATGGGGATCGACGTATTTGATGATCCGCTTTGTAGTCGAGACGCTGCCGCCATTTTTGTCGGCCGGATTGCGTTTTGTGGTGTCCGGCATCCTTTTGCTGGCTTGGCGGCGTCTGGCCGGCGATGCCGTGCCGACCTGGCGGCAGTGGCGTTCGGCCGCCATTGTCGGCACTTTGTTATTGCTCGGCGGTAACGGCTTGGTCTGTTGGGCCGAACAAACCGTCCCGTCCGGCGTTGCCGCGCTGATCATCGGCGCCGTACCACTGTTTCTGGTGATTGCCGACGCGCTCAGGCCAAACGGCGTCAGACCGACGCTACGCGTATTGGCCGGTCTGTTCATCGGTTTCGCGGGGATTTACCTTCTGGTCGGACCGACGGCGTATTCGGACGGTATGCCGTTAAACATGGCCGGTGTGGCGGCGCTTTTACTGGCCAGTTTGCTTTGGGCAGCCGGTTCTATCTACAGCAAGACCGCGGATTTACCGAAATCGGCGTTGATGACGACGGGCGCGGAAATGCTGGCCGGCGGATTGGCCTTGTTGGTGGTCAGCGTCCTCAGCGAAAAATGGAGTGTCTTCAGCCTTGCCCAAGTATCGATCGACTCATGGCTGGCCTTGGCATATCTGATCGTATTCGGCTCGATGATCGGTTTCGCATCTTACGCTTGGTTGCTGCAGAATGCGCCGATTTCGCTGGTTGCAACCTATGCCTACGTTAATCCGCTGGTGGCGGTTTTTTTAGGCAACTGGTTCGCGCAAGAACCGCTAACGCCGCACATCCTGAGCGCAGCGGCGATCATCATCGGGGCTATCGTATTCATGAACAGCTCGCGCGGTTCACCGGCCAAGCCGGCAGCGGCGCGAGGCGTGGGGGAATGACGCACCTCAACCGGCTGACGAATCGTCTCTAGGCTCATCTGTCCACGACGTTCGCCAGCTCGTCGTCGAAAATACCGGGCATTTCATTGTGTACGGATCAACCCGCGATACTGTGTGCGAGCTACAGGCGTTTTTGAACACTATGCGAGATGAAATTTAGGCTATTTGCATTCTAGGCTTGGAAAGCAGCTCGACTCATGTTTTCAGACTGCACAGTTTTGTGCAAAACACGGTTGGATTGTAACTGGGTGTAATAGCTTGTTATGTGTAAAAGTTGGTTGGGAGTAATGGCCGTTATCGGCCAAAACCCGCCACAGAACAATCATTGCGGAATGACGGCAAACGAGCCCATTGCCGCCGATGGTTATCGCGCCAACCAACCGGTAATAGATGGCTATGACACGGCGAGATTGTTGGCGTTAGCACATTCAGTTGAACAAGCTGCGCCTCAAAGGCCTTGCTGAGCGATAGGGGAACGGCTAACATCACAACCTCCAAAACAACTAAAGGAGAACTGCTTGTTTCTTGTCGATTCTCAGAAAATAGGAATATGACCACTATTACCAAACGATTTCTCATCTTGATAAGTTGTGTCTTAGCAGCCATTGGGGTTGCTTTCTTGATCGAAGTGCTATTCAGTTTTCAATCTGGGTGGCAATTTGGACATACCCAAATAGGGCATGTAGTTGGTTGGGTCGGATTTGCTGTTATCCTAACAGTGTTCGTTTATTCAGTAAAAAAACGCTATGGCGGCAAGGCTGGCTGGCCTAAAGGCTGGTTTCTGGTTCATCAGGTGGCGGGTATTGTCGGGCCAATATTGATTGTGATTCACGCAGGGCCGCACTTTCATGCCTTAGTTCCAACGCTTGCTTTATTGGCGATGGGAGTCGTTACCGTGAGTGGATTAATTGGCGTGGCAGTGCATCGAAAGGCGATAAGTTTATTGAATGCTCAGCGCAAGGAACTAATAAGTCAGGGGCTTTCTCAAGAGGATATAGAAGACAGGCTTTTTGATTTGGCATCGGACGAAGAAACCTTCAGGATTTGGCAGATTATTCATGTGCCAATGGTGATGATATTTTTAGTGCTGGTGATAACCCACGTACTCGGCGCCCTGTATTTAGGCGGACTTTAAATGCGCTTTTCTCCCCTACCGCCCGGCACCCTTCCCTTTGTCGTCATTATCATAACTCTTCTGCTTGCTTGGGTTGTTTGGGGGACGCTTAACTATCCAGAGGCACTTTGGGCGCCTGGCAATTTGAGTCGTTACCATTCGGACATCGCAACTTGCAGTGCATGTCATCAGCCTTTCCTAGGGACTACCGTAGACAAATGTATCTCATGCCATGATAACAAGCGCTTTGCTGCCGGATCAAAACCAAATGTATCCGAATTTCATCAGAAAACAATCCGCGAGGGGAAGCCATGCACGGGTTGTCACACCGAGCATCGCGGGGCGTTGGCGCAAATAACCATTGGAGCTATGGCGAACCCACATGGAGAATTCATATTCCGCGCCACCGGCACCCATTCATGCACGGCATGTCACGATTTCAGTACCGATTTTGAGCGTTCACATTTGCTCGATAACTCTATCGTCAGGCATCTTATGGAAGAAGGTGAAGGTGCGCATCGGTTGGGTAAAATGGCACGTTGTTTGACGTGCCATACGGATGGTCGCGTGGAAATCGAAGAGAAAGATGAAGATGATGAATAATTGGGGTCAGATTAAAATTAAACGCCCAACCCAACGCTCCAACCGATTTCGCTAACGCTACGCGGCTGAGTTTTACGTTGAATGTCAGCTCATTGGCTGCCTGCCGACATTAAGTGCCAACCTTCGAACGTCAACAAGGGGTCGTGACAAGACGATCCTGCCTTGCCTTACCAAGCGGTGAATTTTGAGCGGGACGGGGTATGCACCCCGTCCTGAACGTTTCAAGCCAGTTGGAAGGTAATGCAAACGTTACGAACGGATTGAACAATCCGTCCGGCTGCGATTTTGAACGTATCGCGCCGCCTGGCGGATGTTTGCGATTTCCGGCTTTGGCCCTTTAAGCGGCCAGTTATGAATGGTGACCTGATTAATCATGCCCTCCCCACGCATAGCAACAGAGTTAAACGCCGGCACCTACTACGTCACGTTGACGGTCGCCCGTTGGTATTATCTGTTCGATCGCTTCGACCGCTGGCAAATCCTGGCGGAGTCGATCCGTTATTGCCAAGAACATAAAGCCTTGCAACTCAACGGTTACGTGTTCATGTTGAATCATTTGCATTTGATCGTAACCTCCCCGGATGTCGCCGGCTTTATACGGGATTTCAAACGTTTCACCTCCAAACAACTGAAACAAAACATCGAAACCCACGAGCCGCGCATTTTGCCGTTATTTACCGACGAAGCTGGGCAGTATCAATTTTGGCAAAATACCAACGCGCCCAAGAAAATCAAAAATCCGGCGGTTTATCGCCAAAAACTCAATGATATCCACGAAAACCCGGTAAGAAAAAATTACGTCGAAAAACCGGACTATTGGCGCTGGTCATCCGCCAATCCCCATACCCCGGTTAATGTGATGTTTTTATGATGGCCGTACAAGGGATAAAGGCTGATTTCGCCGATAAGCAATCCACCATGACGGCTTTCAACTAATCTTGGGAGCACGACATTCGCTATCGTGGCGCTATAACTATTACCTACTTCTGATGCTCCCAAAAGCGAATGACCGCTCAACGCCAGCAACCAGCCACAGCCCCACAAAAGCAGTGGCCGGCCGGTTTGGGTCGGGATAAGACGATCCTGCCTTGCCTTACCAAACGGTGAATTTTCCGCGCACTGAAATCCAACCAAACCAAACTGGACTTAACATTACATCCCAGCGGCTTTCATTCCAAGCTCAGAATGCACATGGCCGAAATTTATTTAGCCGATATTCGCCGCCCGACACTTTAGTGCCGAAATTGGACGTGCCAAAACTATCGGTTACTTTGTTTCAAAAGGTTGAGCACTGTCCGTTTCCCAGCCGCCGCCCAGCGCTTTATAGAGGGCAACCAGATTCAAGCTGACTGTACGTTCACTGCGTACCTGTTCATCTTGGGACAAATACAACGCGCGTTGTGCGTCGAGTAAATCCGGATAACCAGACCAGCCCTTGGCATAGCGTTGGTTGGCGAGCTCGACAGCCCTTTGGTTTGCGCTGACTTCTTGTTGCAGCAAGCGGTAGTGCTCTTGCTCTTTTGCATAGGCTAGCAGGGCGTTCTCAACCTCTTCAAAGGCAGTGAGGACGATTTTTCGGTAATTCAGCAATGCCTGGTCTTGCGCCTCCGATTGAGCGCTGAGATTGGCGAGTACTCGGCCGGCATCGAAAATCCGCCATTGCACAGTTGGACCGATAGACCAGGTGCGGCTAGCGGGCAGGAAAAAGTCGCTGACGCTGACGCTGGTGGCACCTACCGATCCGGTGAGAGAAAACTTCGGGAACAGCTCGGCTTTGACTTGGCCTATGCGGGCCGTCTCGGCGGCCAGCAAGCGTTCGGCCTGCAAGATGTCGGGGCGGCGCAGCAGCAGGTCCGACGGCAGCCCGACCGGCACCTGGGGCGGCGCTGCCGGAATAGCCGCCGTTACGCCCAGCTCCGCACTCAAGGCAGCGGGATTTTGCCCCAGCAGCACGCCCAGGCGGTGAATCGACGATTGCAGCGAGGTCTCGAGCGCCGGCGCTTGCGATTGTATGTTCGCCAGCAGCGCCAGCGCCCGTTGTAATTCCAATTCCGCCGCCGATCCGTGATTCACGCGGCTGCGGATAATCTTGACCGTTTCTTGCTGTGCGTTAATCCGGTCTTGCAGTATCGCCAGCTGCCGCTGTGCGCCCCGAGTTAGCGTGTAATAGCGCGCCACCTCGGATAGCAAGCTGACCAGCACGTCGCGGCGGCCGTATTCCATCGCGCTCAACTCGGCCGTTGCCGCTTCGATTGCCCGGCGTTTGCCGCCGAACAGATCGATTTCCCACGCAGCGTCGAAGCCGGCTTTGTAAACATCGTTTTCAAACGGGATGTTGGAGGATGTAGGCAGCGATCCCAGAATAGGCTGATTTTCGCTTTGTTTTTGCCGGGCATAGGCGCCGGACGCGCTCAGCGTCGGCCATAAGTCCGCCTCGGCAAAGCCTTGCTGCGCCCGGGCCTGACGGACGCGGGATTCGGCGATGCGTAGGTCGAGGTTGGCCGTAACCGCACGCTCGATCAGGGCGTTTAATTCGGCATCGCCAAACAGCTTCCACCAGTCGCCCGGCCTATCGTTTTGGCTGGCGATTTCCTTGGAAAGCTGGCCGCTCCATTGTGCGGGTGCATTGGAATCCGGAGGCCGGTAATCCGGACCAACGATACATCCGCCGGCCAGAAGCATGAACAATGCGGGAGTCGCGGCTTTTATTTTCATAGGCGTATTGGTCTTGAAGTCTTAATTGAGTAGCCGACGGTTTTCAACATTCAAGCCAAGCGGCGGCGGAATAAGTAATTGGCCGCACTCAAGGTCACGATGGCGATAATCACCAGTGGATAGATGTTGGGCAACAGCGCCATAGGGCCTATGTCCTTGAGGAAAACGCCCTTTACGATGACGATAAAATGGAGCAGCGGATTGATCCAGTCCAGGATTTGCAGCCAGCCCGGCATGTTGTCGACCGGCGAGGCGTATCCCGATAGCAGGATGGCCGGCATCACAAAGCAAAACAACCCCAGAAATGCTTGTTGTTGCGTCGCGCAAACCGATGAAATCAACAGCCCGAATCCGGACAGCGCCAGACAATAAAAAATCATGCAGCCGTAAAGGAGCAACAACGATCCGGCAAACGGCACGCGGTAGACGAAAATGGCGGCCAGCAAAATAATGGTTCCCTGCATCACCCCCACCAATACGGCCGGAATAATTTTGCCGATCATGATCATGGCGGGCGTCAACGGCGAGACCAGCAATTGATCGAGCGTGCCTTGTTCGCGTTCGCGGGCGACCGAAAGCGCGGTGACGATGAGTGCGTTGATCGAGGTGATGAGGGCGATCAGGCTGGGCAGGATGTGCCGGAGATAATCCAGATTGGGATTGAACCAATGCCGGACAACCAAGCTTGACGGTGGGTATTTTTGCGCGGTTGCAAACCGTTCATTGCTGTAGTCGTTGACGATTTGTTGCAGGTAGCCCAGAGCGATTTGGCCGCTGTTGGAGCGGCGGCCGTCGAGTATGGCCTGAATCCGCGGTGTGCGGCCTGCGGCGAGGGCGCGCGAAAAATCCTGGGGAAAACGGATCACGATCAGCGCTGTCTGGTTGTCAATGGCATTGCGCACCTCGGTTTCGCTGTAAAGCGTGATTAGTTCGCTAAAGGCCCGGGCCTGCGAGAAACGCTGCATTAATTCCGCGGACTCGCGGCCGGAATCTTCGTTAAAGATGGCCAGCGTGTTGTTTTTGACTTCCAACGTCGCCGCAAACGGGAACAGCGCCAGTTGCAGAAATACCGGCACTATCAACACCATGCGGCTTTGCCGCTCTTGCAGCAGCATTTCGAGTTCTTTGACGACCAGCGTCAGGATACGTGCAAACATGATTACTCCAAACGGCGATGGGTTTTTAGCGCCGTCAAGCCGATGAAAAAGCTGCCGGCAAACACCAGAAACAGTCCGCTGTCCAATAAAACCGGCGCCACGTTGCCGGCTTGGAAAAGCGTTTGCATGGCGTTTACAAAATAGCGGGCCGGGATCAGATAGGTGGCGGCCTGAATAACGGCGGGCATGCTGCGGATTTCGAACAGGAAACCCGACAGCATCATGGCGGGCAGGAAGGCGGCATTGAGGGCGGCTTGGGCGGCGGCGAACTGGTTGCGCAGCACGGTGGAGAGCAACAGCCCCAAGCCAAGGCTGCTGGCCAGAAACAGCGAACCTATCGCCCACAAGATCAGCAGCGAACCGCGAAACGGCACGTGCATCATTAAGGCCGCAACCCCGACGCACAAGAACAGCGAGACGATGCCCAGCAGGTAATAAGGCAGCAATTTGCTTAACAGCAATTCGGTACGGGTAACCGGCGTGGACAGCAGCGCCTCCATTGTGCCGCGTTCCCACTCGCGCGCCACCACCAGCGCGGTCAATAGCGAGCCGATCACGGTCATGATGATGGTAATCGATCCCGGAATCAGGTAGTTCCGGCTGTCGGCGGAGGGGTTAAACCAAAAGCGCGGTTCGATGCTGATAGCGGCAGGCGGCGTTTCGCCGCGTTCGCCGGCGCGTTGCCGCAGCCAACCGCTCCAGGCGCCGGTTACATAGTTTTGCACGAAGTTGGCGGTGTTGGGTTCCGTGCCGTCCGTTATTGCCAGCAGCGGCGCGGTGCCGGCCGGCTGCTTGAGTTTTTCGGCAAAATCCGCCGGCACCACCACAAAGCCGCGGATCCGGCCTTCTATCAACGCCTGCTCAACCTCGGCCTGAGTTTCGGCGGCGTGTACGACAAAATAAGCGGAGCCGTAAAGATTGTCGGCAAAGCGCCTCGCTTCCGGGCTGGTGTCTTCCAGCACCAAGCCGATATGTACGGAGGTGGAATCGAGGTTGATGCCGTAACCGAAGATAAACATCATCACCACCGGCAGAACGAAGGCGATGAGGTTGCTGCTGGGATCGCGCAGGATTTGCCAGGTTTCCTTTCGGCAAAGGGCGCGCAGCCGGCGAAAGGACACGGGCGATTTCATATCGGGACCTCCGCGGCATGTTGTTGCACCAGCGCAATAAACGCGTCTTCCATCGACGGATCGGGATTGTGCGGCGACGCGATTTGTGTCTTGAGTTGATCGGGGGAGCCGGCCGCGATGACTTTGCCGCGATACACCAAGGCGATGCGGTCGCAATATTCGGCTTCGTCCATGAAATGCGTCGTCACCATGACGGTGACGCCTTTTTCGACGATGCCGTTGATATGGGTCCAAAACTCGCGGCGGGTTACCGGGTCGACGCCGGAAGTGGGTTCGTCCAGAAACAGAATCGCCGGCTGATGCATGACGGCGCAGGCCAACGCCAAGCGCTGTTTGAATCCGAGCGGCAGGGTATCGGGAGTCGTGCCAAGGTATGGTTGTAGCTTGAATACTTCGATCATTTTCGCTACGGCGGTTTTTTGCCCGGTACCGCGTAAACCATATACGCCGGAGAAGAACTTCAGGTTCTGTTCGATGGTGAGATTGCCGTATAGCGAAAATTTCTGCGCCATGTAACCCAGGCGTTGCCGGGCTTCGCTGCCGCTGGTTTTGAGATCGATGCCCATGACGCGCGCCGTCCCGGAGGTAGGCGTCAGTAGTCCGCACATCATGCGAAAGGTCGTCGATTTGCCGGCGCCGTTAGGACCGAGCAGACCGAAGATTTCCCCGCGTTTGACGGCGAAATTGACCTGGTCGGTCGCGATAAAGTCGCCGAAACGTTTGCTTAGCGCTACCGCTTCCACCACCGTATCGGCATCGCCGAGCAGCGGCTGCAGGCTTTGTGCCAGCACTGAATCGCCGCCGGGGCCGCCGCCCAAGGCCTCGATAAACGCATCCTCGAAGCGCGGCGCGACGGTTACAAGTTCCGCCGCGTCGCCGGCATCGAGTTCATCGAGGGGAGGACGGCCCGCGCCGCCGCGTAGCACTAGCCGAACGGCGTGACCTTGAATGACGCCATCCGAAACTTCGGGCCGGCGCAACGCTCTAGCCAGCAATTGCCGGCGATTGCCGCTCAGCCGTCTGATTTGCAGGCTGCGATCGTGAATACGCTGGGTCAGATCCGCCGGCTTGCCGGAGAAGATCAATTGTCCGTCGTTCATCAACAGCACTTCCGCGCACAATTCCGCTTCGTCCAGATACGCGGTGCTCCAGACTACCGCCATGCCCTGAGCGATCAGTTCATGCACCATTTTCCACAATTCGCGCCGCGAAATCGGATCGACGCCCACGCTGGGCTCGTCCAGCAGCAGCAACCTGGGACGGCCCAACAGCGCGCAGGCCAGGCCGAGTTTTTGTTTCATGCCGCCGGACAGGTTTCCCGCCAATCGGTTGGTGAAGCGGGCCAGATCGGTAAATGCCAGCAGACGCTTGAAGGTGGCGACGCGCTCGTCACCTATTAGCGCCCGCAGATCGGCGTGGAGTTCGAGGTTTTCGAGCACCGACAAATCTTCGTAGAGGCCGAATTTTTGCGGCATGTAGCCGATGAAGGCACGTAGTTTGTCCGCATCGCGAATCGGGTCGCAATGGTCTATGCAAATAGTGCCGGACGTCGGTGCCAGCAATCCGGCCATCAGCCGGATGAGCGTGGTCTTGCCGGCTCCGTCAGGCCCGACCAAGCCGGTAATTTGGCCGGGCCTGATGACGGCCGAGACGCAGTCCAACGCCGGTTTGGCCGCAAGCGGGAAGTTTTTCCGGACAGAATCGAGCGTTACCAGCGCATCGCCCGTCATGGAATTACCGTGCCTGCCGCACTTTCATCGAGCGTGACGGTTACCGGCATGCCCTGGCGCAGCCCGTCGTCGGGATTTTCCACGACGATGCGCAAGCGGTAGACCAGCGAGGTGCGCAATTCCTCGGTTTCCACGGTCTTGGGGGTAAATTCGGCACGAGGGGAAATGTAACCTATCCGGCCCTTATAGTGCTTGTCGGCCGAGGAATCGCTACGGATTTCGGCCTGCATGCCCGGATGGATGCGCCCCAGGTCGGGCTCATGGATATAGGCGCGTACCCAAACCGGATTTAGCAGGGACAGCGTGAAAACCGGCGTGCCTGCTTGCAAGATGGCGCCGGCCTCTTGTGCCCGGGTGAGAATCACGCCGTCGGCCGGTGCGGTTAATACCGTATCGTTCAATTGCAGTCCGGCAGTTGCCAATGCCGCTTCGGTTTGAGCCAGATCGGCTTTGGCTTGGCTAATATCCTCGCTGCGAAACCCGGCTTCCAGGAGTGCCAAATTGTCGCGCGCGGATTTGAGCCTCGCCTGGGCCTCTCTATGGTTGGCTTCCGCATTGTCGCGCTCTTGGGCCGAGACGCCTTTGTCGGCCAGCAAGTCCTCGGCCCGCTGGAACAAACGCTCGGCATTGACGGCGGTGGCTTCGCGCTCGCGGACCAGCGAGCGGGCCTGGGCAATTTCCTGCGGCCGATTGCCGGTTTCCCGCAGCTTCAGACGCGCCCGCAACGAGTCAACCTGAGCCTGAACGCTGGCGGCCTGAAGGCGATAAGGCTCGTCGTCCAGCCTGGCCAGCACTGCGCCGGCTTCGACTTTATCCCCCTCGTCATAGTGCAGTTGCGCCAACTTGCCGGAAACGCGAAAACCCAGGGTGACTTCGCGTATGTCGACATTGCCGTACAGTGTCGGCAAGGTGTTATTTTCGCCTCGATACGTGCGATAAACCCAGACTGTACTACCCGCAATGGCGAATAAAACGATGACGAAAGATAGGGTCTTTTTCACTAGGATGCCTCATCAATGATAGGTACATGCGAGAGGGTTACGCTGTTGTCCGCAATGCTTGACCGGATCGGTGCAGTACAATTTAGCGGCATTGTTCTACTCGCCCAAACTGTAATTCAACCCGGCTTCACCCATGCCACGCCGAACCGAAGCAAAAAGACGGCGGGCGACACTCAACAGGTCGTCGATCGCGGTGTAGGCCACCGGAATTACCACCAGACTCAGCGCGGTCGATGTCAGCAAGCCGCCGATCACGGTAATCGCCATCGGTGCCCGGAAACTCGGGTCCGCGCCCAGGCCGAGCGCGATCGGCAGCATGCCGGCGCCCATCGCGATGGTCGTCATCAGGATCGGTTGCACCCGCTTGCGGCAACTGTCGATCACCGCGTCCAGCCGGCTCAGACCGTGCTCGCGGCGGGCAATCATCGCGTATTCGACCAGCAGGATCGAGTTTTTGGTGACGACGCCCATCAGCATCAACAGTCCGATCACACTCGGCATCGCGAAGCTGCCGCCGGTCATCAGCAAGGCCAGAAAAGCCCCGCCCAGCGATAAGGGCAGCGCGCCGAGAATGGTCACCGGCTGACTGAAGTCGCCAAACAACAATACCAGCACCACATAAATGCACAACACGCCAATGGCCATCGCCCCGCCGAAACTGCCGAACAACTCGTTCATCCGTTGCGCATCGCCCGATTCTATCGTGCGCACGCCGGCCGGCAGATTTTGCAGCGTCGGCAATTGCATGGCCTCGGCCAACACGTCGCCGACCGCCCGCTCGCCCAACTCGATGTCGAACGTGGTATTGCGCATCCGGTCCAGCCGGTCGATTTGCTGCAAGCCGCCGGCCAGGCGAATGTCGGCCAGGGTGGCCAAACTGACGCTGCCGCCGCGTCCGGCCACCCGCAGTTGGCCGATTTCGTCCAAGCTGTGGCGCACGGTTTCGGCCAGCCGCACCCGAATCGGAATTTGCCGTTGCGGCAGATTCAGTTTGGCCATCACGTTGGAGTAATCGCCGTAACTGGCGACCCTCACCACGTCGGCCAAGGCCTCGACCGTGACACCCAATTCGGCGGCCTTGCCGAAATCCGGAGTGATTTGAATCTCCGGGCGTTGCAGGCTGGCGCTGGAGGTAATGTTCCCGAGACCGCGCAGTTGCCGCAACTCAAGCTCGACCGCATCGGCGGCCCGGCGCAAGGCTTGCGGATCGTCGCTGGCCAGCGTCAGTTGCAATTTCTCGCCGCTGCCGCCGGCACCGACGGCCACCCGCACGCCGGGCAGATCGGCCAGTTTCTCGCGAATCGCCGCCTCGACCGCCGCTTGTTTATACGGGCGTTCGGCGCGGTCGCGCAGACTCAAGGTCAAGGTGGCCTTGCGCACTTCGTAGTTGGTGGTCGCGGCATCCGCGCCGCCGCCACCGCTACTGGAGACGCCGGCCGCGGTGAACACCTGGGTGACGTCGGGCAATTCGCGCAAGCGGCGTTCGGCCTCGACGGCGACACGGCGGGTTTGCGCCAGCGAACTGCCCGGCGGCAATTCCAACGAAACCTTGGTCTGACTGTTATCCGCCGCCGGCACGAAGCCCTTGGGTAGCAAGGGCATCAAGCTCAAAGAACCCACCACGAACACCACCACGCCGACGCCGACCGTCATTCGATGGCTCAGACACCACTCGACCGCCCGCAGATAAATGCGCATCACCGGGCTGTCGCCGCTATCGCGTTCCGGATGCGGCTTCAGCAGATAGGCCGCCATCATCGGCGTCAGCAAGCGCGCCACCAACAACGATGCCAGTACCGCGGCGGTGGCGGTCATGCCGAATTGGCGAAAGAATTTGCCCGGTATGCCGCCCATGAATGCGGTCGGCAAGAACACCGCGACCAAGGTAAACGTGGTGGCGATCACCGCGAAGCCGATTTCGTCGGCGGCGTCCATCGCCGCTTGCAATGGCGTCTTGCCCATCCGCAAGTGGCGGACGATGTTTTCGATTTCGACGATGGCGTCGTCCACCAAAATCCCCACCACCAAGGCCAGGGCCAACAGCGACAGAATGTTCAGGCTGAAGCCGAAATACCACATCGCCGCGAAGGTCGGCAAAATCGACAAGGGCAAGGCGACCGCCGCGACCAGCGTCGCCCGCCAATCCCGCAAAAACCACCAGACCACAATGACAGCCAGGAAGGCGCCTTCGTAGAGCAAATGCATGGAGCCGGTAAAGTTGTCTTCGACCGGCTGCACGGTGTCGAAGGCCTCGCGGATTTGCACTTGCGGATGCGCGGCGGCAAACTCGGCCAGCGCCGCGCGCACCGCTTCCGCCACGGTGACTTCGCTGGTGCCTTTGTTGCGGACGATGTCGAAGCCAACCACCGGCTTGCCGTCCAAGGTCGCGTAGGTGGAACGCTCGGCGATGGTATCGCTGATGTCGGCGATTTGGTCCAGTTTGATGTGGCTGCCGTTGGCCAGCGGAATGTCCAGGTTGCGCAGCTCGCCGGCCGTCGCCACCCGGCCCAGGGTGCGCACCGCTTGCACGCCGCCGCCGATGTCGCCGCGGCCGCCGGATGCGTCCTGCTGTACTTTTTTCAGTTGCGTCGCTACTTCGCTGACCAGCGCGCCCAAGCCCGCCATCCGCACCGGGTCCAGGTCAACGTGCACCTCGCGATCGACGCCGCCGGTGCGGGTCACCTTGCCGACGCCGGTCACCGCCAACAAGCGCTTGCTGACGTCGTTATCAACGAACCACGACAAGGCCGCTTCGTCCATGTTTTCGGCGCTGACCACATAGGTCAAAATCGCGCCGCCGGCGGTCGTGGTCTTGGAGACGATGGGCGCCGCCATCGCCGACGGCAATTCCGAGCGGGCGCCGTCAACCGCGTTGCGCACCTGATTCAGCGCCTCTTCGGAGTTTTTATCGATGTTGAACTCGACCTTGATCGAAACCGAACCGTCGGTGATCGTGGTGCGCACGTGCTCGACGCCGCCGATCGCGGCGATCTTGTCTTCGATCTTGCGCGCCACTTCGGTTTCCAACTGCGCCGGCGCCGCGCCTTCCAGAGTAGCGGCGACGGTAATGATGGGCACTTCGATATCCGGGAAGTTTTGCTTGCCCAATTGCTTGAGACCCAAGCCGCCCAGAATCGATAACACCACGAACAACAATATACTGGGCACCGGCGTACGGATGGCCCATGCGGAAAAATTCATGACTTTACTCCCGCGCCCGAAGCCGCTCGATGCGGCGCTTGGGCGCTGATAAATGGTGATGCGTTCGGCATCGTGGTTGAAAAAGCTGCCGTTGGCAGGCGCCCGCCGGCGCTTTAACTGACGGATGGCTTAGAACCGGTTTAGACCTTGGGCGTAACGTTGACGATGTCGCCGTCCTTTAAAAACGCGCCGCCGCCGGCAACCAAATGGGCATCGCCGGCAATCCCCTCGCGGATTTCCACCCAGTCGCCGACCCGGCGGCCGGTCACCACGTTGCGCTGTATCACCGTTTGAGTCCCGGTGGCGACCGAGGATTCGGCGATTTCGAACAAATAATCGCGGCCGTCCCGTAACACCAGCGCGGTCTGCGGCACTACCAAGGCAGCCTGTTCGCCGACGGCGATGCTGCCTTGCAAATACATGCCCGGTTTGGCGGCGGCATTGGGAATATCGACGTAAACCAGCGCGTTGCGGGTAGCGTCGTCCACGGTTGGCGCGGTCATCCGCACAGTGCCGCTCACCCGGCCGCCGTCCGCCAAGCTCAATTCAACGGTTTGGCCGGGCCGAATTTGGGCGAGCTGCTGGGCGTTGACCTCGGCCCGCCACTCAACCCGTCCCTGCCGCACCAGCCGGAACAACTCGGTGCCCGCCGTCACCACATCGCCCATGCCGGCGCCGCGCGCCGAAATCACGCCATCATCCGAGGCAACGATGTGGGTCTGGCGCAAGCGAATCCGCTGGTTTTCCAACTCGGCTTCCGCCAAGGCCAGATCGGCGCGGGCGGTCTGCTCTGCGATCACGTATTCGTCGATTTTCTGCGACGATAGCGCGCCGCTGTCTTGAATTTCGCGGGCGCGGGCGGCGTCGGCGCGGGCCTTGGCCAAATTCGCCCGGCTTTTATCGACGCTGGCTTGTTGCTTGTGCAGTTCGGCAACGACGGTGTCGTCGGCCAACACCGCCAAATCCTGGCCGCGCTTGACCCGGTCGCCAACATCGACCAAGACTTGCTTGATGCGCAAACTGCCGATTTCGGCGCCGATTTTGGCTTCCTGCCAAGCCGCCACCGCGCCGTTGACCTTGATCGTGGTCGGCCAGTCTTGCCGACTGGGCGTCAGCGTTTCGACCGCCAGCACCGCCTTGGATCTGGCGGCGATCGCCGCCGGCGCCGGCGCCGGCGCGCTGGTCAGGGCCGGTAACGCAATGCTCAGTCCGGCCAAGGTCAGGCCGGCAATCCAGGTCGGTAACGAAAATGTTTGATGGATATTCATAGTAACTCCTCGCTCCGGGTCTCGCCCGCGCTCAATTGCGTATCCTGGGCGCGCCAACCGCCGCCCAAAGCCTTGTACAACGCGATCCAATACCGCACGCGATTTTGTTGTTGCGCGATGTAACTGATTTCTTGCGTGATCATTTGCCCGCGCGCATCTTCCAACGACAGCAGGCTCAGCCCGCCGGCCCGCCAATTCAGCTCGGCCGCCCGAAAATACTGGCGGTATTGCTCGGCGCTACGGCCTTCGACGCGTTCCCGTTGCTCGGCGCCGTTCAGATTGACCAAGGCTTGCTCGACTTCCTTGATCGCGGCGCGAATGTCGCTCCGGTAACTGGCCCATGCGCTGGCATAGGCGGCTTCGGCGCTATCGACCTTGGAGCGCAATTCGCCGCCGTCGAAGATCGGCAAGGTCACGGTCGGGCCGATCGACCAGGTGTTGCTGCTCAGGGTCAAGCCGGTAGTTTCGGTTTTGCGCTTGCCGATCGAACCGGTCAGGCTGACGCTGGGATAGCGCTTGGCAACCGCGTTGCCGATGTCGGCGCTGGCCGCCGCCAGCTTGCGCTCGTCGGCTGCCAGATCAGGACGCTGAGTCAACAGATCGGCCGGCACGCTATCCACCCGGAATTGGGTCGGGGTCGGTATGCCGCTGCCTCGATCCAACCAAGCGCGCAACTCGGTCTCGGCCAGGCCGGTCAACGCCACCAAGGCTTTAACCGTGTTGTCGCACTCGACGCGTTGGGCGATCAGACTGGATTCGCTGGCGTGCAGGCTGGCCTCGGCCAAGACCGCGTCGGCCGGCGACGAAAAACCCGCGCCGGCCAGGACGCCGGTCAAGCGCGCGGTATCTTGCTTTGAAGCGATCGCGTTTTGATAGGCCGTCACCGTCAGTTGGCAGGCCCGGTAACCGACGTAATCACTCGCCACTTCCGCCGCCAGACTCACTTTAGCGTTGTGTCGGGTCATTTCGGCCGCATCCAGCCGGGCCTGCTCGGCTTGGCGGCCGAAGGCAAATTTGCCGAACAAATCCAGCTCCCAGCTGGCGTCCAGGCTGCCGGACAGAATTTGGGTAATCCCGCTATTGAAGCTTGACCCGCTAGTGCCGGTGGTTTGCGCGCTGGTTCCGGTAGATGAGCCCCCCTTGGAACGACTGAATGCGCCATTCGCGGTCAAGCTGGGCATGCCGCCGGCTTCGGCACTGGCTAGGTTGGCGCGCGCCGAAGCAATGCTCGCCACCGCTTGATCCAGCGTCGGATTATCCTGTTCGGCGGCCTGTAGCAAGCGGGTCAACACCGGATCGTTGAACTGGCGCCACCAGTCCAGCCGTTCCGCCGCGCCGTCGGCCTCGGTGCGCCGAACTTGCCATTGCGCCGGCGTGTCGACGGCCGGTCGAACGTAATCGGGGAACACGCTGCAGCCGGCCAGCGCGCCGCCGGCCAATATGGTCATGATCGCGGCCTTCATGACGGCCTCCGGCCGGCGATACCGTATAAAAACACCTGCACTACGAATTCGACGTGGGCGCGAGCATCCCAATCTGTTTCCAGAATGCCGAACAAGGCTTTGTTTCGCGGCTCGGCAATCAACATTTCCAAAAACAAGGCCGCCGCCGGCTCGAACTCCGCTGCCGACAACCCGGTATCCCCGGCGTGCCGGTGCAGGTAAGCGGCGATCATCTCTTGAATGCGCTTGGGGCCGGTGTTCTTGATCAGTTCACTCAGTTCCGGAAACCGGCAGGCTTCGGCGACGCCCATTCGGTAAAACGAGATCATGTCGGGCTGCATGACTTTGCCCAGCAGCTTTTCGCCGAGCGCGATCAAGCCGTCGCGGCACGACAGATCCTGTAAATTTTCGATACCTTGCATTTCGGAAATGTCGGTTTCGACCAGCCTATCGACTGACGCCAGCATTAATTCCGCCTTGTTTTTATAGCGTTCGTAAATGGTCCGGGTCGAAACCCCGGCCGCCACCGCGATTTTGGCGATGCTGGCGGCGGCATAGCCCTCGCGCATGAACAACACCAGGGCCTGATCCAGCAAATGATCGTTGCGCTCGGCTTCGGTACCGGCTTTCGGCCGTCCCACCTTGGGTTTGTTAAGCGTTGTCGCTGTCATGGTCTGCTCCGGGAAAATAAAACGTTTCGTTTTTATTATTTCCGAACAAACTCTTTTTGGCAAGTACCGCGGCATAAAAATTTTGATTGGCTGATGGAGCCTTGCCGGTGCCGGGTTGAACGAGGCCAATTCCTTCCCTCAAAACTAGATGGTTTAAAACACGGGACAACCTTAACGTCACTAGAATGCGGACTATGCGCATAGTCCAACCCGGTTTGACCCAGGCCCTTCAAGCACAGTCAGTCCGCGGAACCGTTGAGCTCCAATAACGGCGCTTCCTGAGCATCGCCTATGTCGACTGAATAATTTTTTCGAGAAAAATAGGCATTTTTGAAAAACTCATAACGATCTATTGCCGCTTCGTCGATGATTTTTCCTTTTTCCAAATTGTCGGCACGTTTATCGATGGCGCGAACCGCTCCCGAAACCCCAGATACTGCAAACGACACGCCAAGGTAGGTCGTCGGATTGAACGCGGCATCGCCCGCTAAGCCGCCCAGACCGCGAGTCGAGCTGGGACCGACCAACGGCAACACCAGGTATGAACCGGTGTCCACCCCCCACACCGCGAGTGTTTTATCGAAACTTTCGTCGTGTTTGGGTAAATCCAGCATGGCGCCTACATCAATGAAGCCGCCCAAGCCGGCGGTCGTGTTGAGCAGGAATCTGGCGCTATCCTCACCCGATTGAGAAAAATTGCCTTGCAAGGCATCGTTGGCGATCACGCCGATTTCGCCGATATTGCTAAAGAAATTACTAATCCCTTGATCGGCGAAATCCGGCATCAGCCACTTGTAGCCCTCCGCCACCGGTTTCATCACATAATCATCCAGACCGTCGTTAAACGACTGAACTTTTCTGTTGTAGTTTTCGTACTGGTCTCTAGGGTCCGTTGTCGGCGTTGAAGCGCAAGCGGATAGCAGAGCCAGCGCGCCGACCGCGCAAATTGTTTCAGTTCTCATACGATGCATGGTAATTAATCCTCATGGGACGGGTTGGGTAAAAAGCAAAAGTGGCCTCATTGTCCGTACTCGCAAAAACCATCGACGCGTTCGCGGATGTTGCGAAGCGCGACTCAAGGCTTTTAGCCAGGCATATCCCGGCGCGACGCAAATATCTCGGCTCGATTGAAATCAGAATTCCAAATCTTGCACGTCGGATTATTGAAGGGTCGCGCCTTTCAATAACTAAACTATACGGTATGGTTAATATTAGATTTGACAGATTCCCTTTGTCAAGCAAAAATGAACTCATCGGTTTAGTTAAGGAGCCCACATTGAGAAAAAAAAGCCCGGAACGTCGTCAGACTATTTTGGATGCGGCAAAGATTACATTTGAGAAATTAGGTTTCGAACGCGCGACGATGTCGGATATCGCAACGTTGGCTGGTGTGTCCAAAGCCACTTTATATAGCTATTTCAGCGCCAAGAATGAGTTGTTCCTGGCATTGGTGGAGTCCTCCGCCGACCACCACAAGGGAATGTTGCAGAAGATATGCGAGGGCGAATCGCCATACGTTTACAACGATGAATTGCGTTTGACGGTTGCATTGCTCCAACCCTCCGAGGACATCGCCACAACGCTAAAGGCAGTAGGTGAACGCGTGCTGAGCACGTTCTTCACGCCACAAAAATTAGCGGTAAGACGCATGATTATTGCCGCGTCGGGTAGTGGGGAGATCGGTAAGCTTTTTTTCGAGCGCGGCCCGGCATTGGGCATGAAATATCTGGAAGATTATTTTGCCGCCGCCATCGAAGCCGGCCGGTTGCGTTCGGCGGACCCGCGGATTGCAGCGATGCATTTTCGCGGCTTATTGGAGTCGGAAGTATACGAACCTTGGTTGCTGAACATCTTGCATGAACTCCCGCCTGATTTGATTCACGACGTGGTCGCTCGTGCCGTCGACGTGTTCATGAGGGCATACGGGCCGAATGGCAACTGAGCGACAGGAAGCAATGACCGGCCTGGGATGAAAGCAGTGTTTTTATCGCAACAGGTGCCGGTTCGGAATAACCTGGACATTCGTTGCTGCCAGATGCAAGACCGGCTCTAGCTCCGACTTTCAAGTACCAAATTGTCGAGCTCGGCGCCGGCCGGTTTAGAAAAAGACTCTGAATAACCGTTGAATTTGCTCGAATTCGTATAAATACGGTTTAGCAACGTCGTGATTGGCTGCGATGACTATCAAATCGTGCGAGAACACCGAGGTGTTGTACCAATTGAAGCTGCCTTCTATGACGATGTAGTCGTCGATGACGCAGTATTTCGAATGGATGGGTGAGTAGGGTACCGGAAGGTCGTCTCGCCCGTACACCAAGCCAACTCTGATTCCGGCCCATTTCAGGCGCTGCACCGCAGGCAGCAACGGCCGGTTTTGTTCTTCGTGCATCGGTCGTTCCACACCGACCCGACCTTGTCTGGCCAGATGCCCGTTGAACAGAATTTGTACGTCGACGCCGCGTTGTTTGGCTTGAACGAGGGCGTTGATCACGCTGTCGTTGTGGTCGCCCAACAAATCGCCAATCAGAAACAAGCAGATTTTGATCGAATGCCGAGCCCGGTGAATTTCCGCCAAAATGGCGTGATGCGGCCTATACAGCTTGCCGTTGGCCATCGTCTGCCGGCCGAAGGTATACAGCAAATTGAACGGCGCCAGAGGATCGATGCCGTATTTCTGGATAACCCCGCCGCGCTGGCTTTGAAAAATGTTGTCCAGCAAACGGCATACACCCTTGGAGTGAAACGTCATGCCGGATTCCCAGTTGGCCCACCAACGATCGAAGGTGATGTTGAACGAACCCAGGATGCAGTCTTCATCGTTGAAAATGACGAATTTGGTATGCATGTCGGGTTCGACTTCGATCAGGTGATGTTTGGGCGTGCAAAACACCCCGACCAATTCTACGCCGGAACGCTTCAAATTGGCGTAAGTCGGGCTGTTGGTCAAGGTCATCTTGCGCCAATCCACCACGCATTGAACCCATACGCCTTGGTGACTGGCGTGTACCAAATGATTGACGAAGTCGTTGTCGTCTATGCAATCCACACTGACTTTAATCGTGCACAAACGATTCGGATTGTCGCGCTTGGCGATAATGACTTTATCGATATGATCGTGGATGAAGCGTTTGGGATGATAAGGGTGGTATTGCTGACCCTTGGTAAATTTCGGAATCAGATGCAAGGATTCGAAATGATGATTGTACCAATCCACGTCCGCTTGCAACTGTCCGGCGTCCAGTTCGTAGGTGCGGTAATGGTTGACGGTTGCGTGCTCGTCGCTAATGGTGCGTTGCTGATGTAAGCCGTCTTGCAGTTGGTACCAATCCATGAATATGTATTCGTTGCGCGACGGAATTGAACGCTCGCCCAGATGCACGACAAACGCAAATTTAATGCAATTAATTTTTCCGAACTGATTGGAATAGGGGTGTACGAAAAAATCCCGGCTAGCCCGTTTGTGGCGGTCCCAATGCACGTCGAAAGCATCGGTATCGACGACAAAGGTTTCGCAAATCGACTCGCGGTATACCCGCAAAATGATTTTCAGATTGGCGGACATGCCGTAATGCATGTCGAATTCTATTCGCCCCCAGCGCAGGCTGAACGTATCTTTAAAATCGTTAACCCGCTGAAAGAAACCTCCCAGCTTTCCAAACACCGGTTTTGCGTATTGTTCTGCTACTGGCATAGTGCGATCCAAACTCAAGCTAAGCGGAATTATGCACCAAATAGGCTTTCGTATCAGAACTGCCGTTTAGAGAACGGCATTTTTTTATCTGTCAATCGTCCGGAGCAAGGAAATGCACAAAAATCTTATTGACTTCATTCACGAAACTGATAATTTTAAACCGTTATTTTTTTTCAAATAACAGGTCCGGATAGCGGCTTTTACCGTGCTAATGGACTGGCCAAACATCTCTCTCGTAGATAGGAGGTTTTTATGAATAAAATAACCCCTCACTTGATCAGAGACTTAGATTCCACCTTGCCTGCAGGCACCGAATGCTATCTATGTTCTACTGTACGTAGGGCCTTGGCTAAACACCGTAATGGCAAAGAACCGATGGCTTATATTCCCAAAGACCAAGCGATCTCCATATTGGCTTCCCGCTTGGGCCGCGGCCTTGAAAGGTTTCTAACAAAAGACGTACGGGCGATGTTGCCTCACTCACAACTGTTCAATCCCGAAAAACTGGCTTGATCGAAGTTTATTTAACATTGCTGAACACTTAATCCAGATACCGATAATCCCCCTTTTTAGGGGGATTTCTTTGTGGGCGTATAATTTGCTTACCGGAGTTCGGCGTCATTCACTTACCGCAAACCTTATGTCCTTAATCCAGCAAAACAGCATTCCATTAACCGGCCAAGCCTTAATCGATACCGACCATGGCGAGTTCATCGCGCTGGTCAATCAATTGGATAGCGCGAGTAACGCCGAATTTCCGGCCTTGTTCAAGCAGCTCTACCAACATACCGAACGGCATTTCGACAGCGAAAACCGTTTGATGGAAGAGTCCGGTTTTCCGGCGGAAAGCGAACACAAAGGCGAGCATCAACGGGTACTGTCGGAATTCAAACAATTTCAAACCCGAATCGACAAAGGCTTGATTCCGTTCGGACGGGCCTTCGTCAAAGAGCGATTGCCGCAGTGGTTTGCCTTACACGTTGCCACCATGGACGCGGCCTTGGCCGCACATGTGAAATTGAATTCGGCGGCGCTGAAGCTTGATTGATTTTACCGAAACGAATGAATTGGCCGTTCCGCCGCGGCTCAACACCAAGCCGAAATACCGCGTAATTCGTAAAACTCTTTAACGAAATCGTCGAAGCGGTGCGACTCTATCGCATCGCGCATACCTTGCATCAATTCCAGATAATAATGCAGATTGTGGATGGTATTGAGCCGCGATCCCAGCATTTCCTTGCATTTGTCCAGATGTTTAAGATAAGCCCGCGAATAGTTTCGGCAGGTATAGCAACTGCAATGTTCGTCTAAGGGCCGAGTATCGAATTGGTATTGGCTGTTGCGAATTTTGATTACCCCGTAGCGGGTGAATAAATGGCCGTTACGAGCATTACGAGTCGGCATGACGCAATCGAACATGTCGACCCCGCGCCTGACCGCCTCCACTAAGTCTTCCGGAGTACCCACCCCCATCAAATAGCGCGGTTTGTCATGCGGCATGTTCGGCATTAATCCGTCCAGGGTGGCGAGCATTTCATGCTTGGGTTCGCCAACCGACAAGCCGCCAATTGCATAGCCGTCGAAACCGATGTCGGTCAATCCGCGAATGGACTCGTCGCGTAACTCCGGATACATCCCACCTTGTACGATACCGAATAACGCAGAATCGTTGCCGTCGTGAGCCAGTTTGCTGCGTTCGGCCCAACGCAAAGACAAGCGCATGGAGTCGGCTGCTTGCTGAAAGGTGGCGGGGTAGGGGGTGCATTCATCGAATATCATCACGATGTCCGACCCCAAATCCCGCTGCACCTGCATGGATTCTTCCGGGCCCATGAAGATTTTGCCGCCGTCTATCGGCGATTTGAACATTACGCCTTGCTCCGAAATTTTCCGCAAATCCCCCAAACTGAAGACTTGAAATCCGCCGGAGTCGGTCAAAATCGGTTTCTGCCAGCGCATAAAATCGTGTAAGTCGCCGTGCGCTTTCACGACCTGCATGCCCGGGCGCAACATCAAATGAAAAGTGTTGCCGAGAATAATTTGCGCGCCGAGCGCGTCCAGGTCTTCCGGCGTCAGCGATTTAACCGTCCCGTAAGTGCCTACCGGCATGAAGATCGGCGTTTCGACGATCCCGCGAGAGAAGGTCAGTTGGCCGCGGCGAGCTTTTCCATCGCGGCTTTTAAGGGTGAATTCCATGAAGTTACCGTTGAATGTTAACTGACGAATTATCCGAATTTTTGCCCTATCATGCCAGCTCGCTAAAACGGATCGGCGAGTCGTTTCTCGCCAACGCGTTGTCATAAGCTTGTTACATTGGCGAGACATCATAGAAACAGGTTA
Source organism: Methylomonas sp. HYX-M1 (assembly GCF_040741385.1). NCBI lineage: Bacteria > Pseudomonadati > Pseudomonadota > Gammaproteobacteria > Methylococcales > Methylococcaceae > Methylomonas > Methylomonas sp. HYX-M1. Next base: position 2,385,437 of record NZ_CP160405.1, on the reverse strand, counting down.
TTGGTTGGTGTTAGCTCAGCATGATGTTACTTCCGGAAGGCTCATTCGATTTCGCATTGCAGGATGTTTTAAACAGGAACGATCACTTTCAATCGATAACGGAAGGCGATGCCTGCGTCGGCAAAGTCGCGAGCTTGCTTCTGTATGTAGAGCCTGTCATGGCCGATAGCGGCTGTCTGCAGGTCTTGCAACGTTTCGTATCCGACGAAACCTTGCAGGCGGTCGCGATAGTCGACGACAAGCACAATGCGGTCGGCATTATCGATAGAGGTAAAATTTCCGACATCTTCTTACGGCCGTTTTCTCGCGATCTCTTGGGCAAAAAAGCGATTAGCGAGATTATGGATAAGCAACCCATCGTAGTCGACATAAAAACCGGCATCGACGACGTGGCGCGCATCATCATCGATTCCGGCGTTCGCCACATGGTAAACGGATTCATTATCCACGACCGTGGCGTTTATGTCGGCATGGCTACCGGCCTGTCTCTGCTCAAGGAAATAACCCACCGCAAACAGCGCGAACTGTTCATCATGGCGCATTACGATCTGTTGACCGGACTGCCTAATCGCTTGTTGTTCAAGGACCGTTTGCTGCAGGCTTGTCAAAATGCCAAACGGCTGGGCCATTTACTGGCGCTGATCTTCGTAGACGTCGACCGTTTCAAAGCCATCAACGACTCGATGGGACATGCGTTCGGCGACAAATTGCTGCAAAACATCGCCTCCCGGCTGGCCGCTAGCGTCCGGCAAAGCGATACCGTCGCCCGTTTGGGCGGCGATGAATTCGTGATCGTCCTGCAAAACGTCAAATCCTCTCAAGACGTATGCGGCATAGTCGGCGATATTGCCGAACAACTCCGTCAACCTATCCCGATTTACGAACGCGAAATTCACGTCACGACCAGCATGGGAATCGCCTTGTACCAGGATTATCAAGACAGCGCGGAGGAATTGGTACGCAAGGCTGACATTGCCATGTACGAAGTCAAGCAACGCGGCAGAAACGGTTACCTACTGTACGCGCCGGATATGGAACAACAAGACGACATCCGCATGTCGTTGGAAACGCAGCTGCGCATGGCGATAGACGGTGGAGAGCTGTCGCTGTACTATCAACCGCAAGTCGATCTCAAACAAAATTGCATGATAGGCGTAGAAGCCTTGTTGCGATGGAATCATCCGAATTTAGGCAGCATTTCGCCAGCGGTTTTCATACCGATTGCGGAAGAGACCGGCTTGATCATTCCGATAGGCGAATGGGCGTTAAAACAAGCGGTACAGCAGCATTTGGAATGGATTGCACAAGGCCTGCCGCCGCTGAGAGTGGCGGTCAACATTTCCGCCGTGCAATTTCAAGCCGATGGTTTTGCCGATAAAGTACGACGAATCGTTGCCGATAGCGGAATCGATCCGGCCTATTTGGAACTGGAGCTTACCGAAAGCGGGGTAATGAGCAGGGCGGAGCTGGCCATCAAGACTTTAACCGATCTGCGGGCGCTCGGGGTAAAGCTGGCAATCGACGATTTCGGCACCGGCTATTCCAGCTTGAGTTATTTGCGTCGGTTCCCTATCGATAGAATTAAGATCGACCAATCCTTCGTGCGCGACATTCACAACACGCCCGCCAATGAAGCCATAGTGAAAGCCATAATCGCCTTGGGCGACAGCTTGGGCTTGGAAATGCTGGCGGAGGGCGTCGAAAACCAGCAAGAATTAGCTTGGATCATGTCCCACCACTGCCGGGAAGCTCAAGGTTATCACTTTGCAAAAGCGCTATCGCCCGCAGATCTGCGTAGTTGGTATGCGCAATCGATAGTAATCAAATGTCCATAAACAGCATGGGCAAGCCGTAAGTCATCACGAAATAGCCAAATGCGGTAATCACGCTGGTACCGGTGCGGTAACCGAAAAATTGCCTGAAAATATAACTGACGATGGCGATGTACCAAGCCACTAGCGCTATCCCAAAGCCGATCGATACCTCTTCGCGATAGGATTGATGGGTCATGACCATCCAAAGATCCAACATTTCCGCGCCTATCGCCAAGGTCATGATGAAATTCTCGCAAACAAAAATCGACGTGAACAAATGACAGTAGTACTGCCATTTTTTCATCAGGACCAGCAACGTCGCGATGGTCGAAAAAGCCATTACCGTTCGTAACAACACCTCCAAGGTACCGTCTGCCGGATCGGCGATCAAACTTTCCACGATAATGCCGGATAGCAAATAAAAAGCGACGACTTTCCACATAAAACTGCGGGTTGGCGTTAAATGCGCCGGATTATTCAGAAACCAGCAGCTGGACAAGTATTGCAACAACAATGTCATAACTGAAACTAACGAAGTTAACCGAGCCGATTATTATATCCTTAGATTGTGTGCTGTTTTGCATGACCGTGTAGGCAAGCCAAACCGGCACGGTTAACCGGCGTTATCAATACGACGCGGCCCGGCTGCAGAGCACTAACCTGTCGGGTACGCTGATCTTCACAACGCCTTGGATTAGCGGGTGGCCAAATTGACGGTCAGAAGCGTTGCAACGGCAGGACCGTCTTGATCTTGAGTTGAACAAGACCAAAACCCGTATTGTGGATGTCAAATAAGAAAGTTTTAATTTCTTGGGTTTTGCCATCGGAGTAAGCAAGGGATTGAAGTCGGGCAAAAGTTATACGCATGTCTGCCCGGCACCGAAATCGCTTGCGAAAATCAAAGACCGTATAACGCAGTTGACCGCACGCAAACGTACGGCGATACCATTGGAAGATATTGTAGGCAGTATGAATACCAGCCTTCGCGGTTGGTCAGGCTACTTTCACTATCGCAATTCCAATGGTGTACTGGGAAAAGCCCGCGTAGGTGCGATTAGCCTTGCGTAATCGCACGAATGTTTCGACATCCATTCCTCCGATTACGCGTTCGCTAATCGGAGCTCTAAATCGGGCGGCACAAAATTAGCGGCCAACCAGTTCCGTGATTACTCAAAAAAGTCATGGTAGGCGCGTTGCACCCACTGCCGGCCTTTCGTTTGCCGAGGCTATTCAATAGTTTCTTCGCAACCGTCATTTCGCATTCACTATCCTGTTGAGTCGACCGCAGGCATCGAAATCGTTTGCCTATTAAATTACCAAGCCTTTTATGTAACCCAACTAGCGTTTTTTAGTTTTTTGCTTTCGAATAACGTAATTGCCTGGCGACTTCTTCCGGTTCAAGCAAACCATCCAAGGGTAACGGGGCGATTTCCCGAAATAGGTTTAATTGGTGATCCGAAATATTCATATTAATCGGCTCACCGTTCGTAACGTTCCATTTCCGAATCGTTACCGCCTACCCAATCCTGACAATAAAAGCCTTGTTTTACATAACGGTGGAAGCTGGAATAAGGCCAGTCGCTTACCTTGGTTACCCAACCGTGTTTCACCGGATTGAAATGTAAATAATCCATATGGCGTTCATAATCGCGTTCGTCGCGAATGCAATGCTCCCAATACCGCCTTTGCCAAATTCCACGCTCGCCTCTTTTTACCCTGACTTGGGAACGTCGTTCACTAACCGGTAACCCTTTAGAGAACAGCGTTTTAATCATTTTCCAGCGACCTGAGAAATCCTCATCCCCTTCGGGTAAAGTCCAGATGGTATGCATATGCTCCGGCAGTACCACCCAAGCATCAATGTAAAACGGCTTTGCCGTTTTGCAATGCCGCACCGATTCCCGCAACAAATCGATCCGGTCAACCAATAATGTATTCTTCCGTTCTAGCAAATTCACCGTAAAAAAATAACAACCGCCCGGCACCCGATAACGTCGATAATTCGGCATAGATTATTATGTCTTTCGTAGGGCGGAAAAGCGATAGCGCATTCCGCCAAATCACCCCTGCCAAACCCAAACCACCGGCAACCGGAAAAATTCAACCTAAAATTCACGGCAAAACGCTCCGAAATGTCGGATTTCGCTGTGCTCATCCAACCTACGGGTCTGCAATAAGCGAATGGCTCCGCGAATCACCGGCAATATCTCAATCATCCGCCGCCGGTCGCAGGCGATCGGCAATCCCAGTGCCACCATACGGCGGAACCGCGATGCGTTCCGCCTTACGGCCTTTCACCAAGCTTCTGACGTAAAATAAATCACGTCATTAATTTTTGCTATCAACTCTAATGAATCTTTAGTAGTTTCATTTGAAAATTCAGGTAGAGCATTGTTTGCAATATCCCACCATTGAACACCTTTGCATTTACTAGGAAATCTTTTATTTGGTACTTGGATTTTTGTAAATTTCCTATTTTCAATAATCTTGATATATGTTTCGTCAGAAATTTTTGCTTTCATGCAATAGATATAGTCCGCTCCTGTTTCAATTTTATATTCCAGTAAAGTTTTTTTTTCATGGCTAGATAGTTCAAACCAACTATTATCAATCTTGTTCCAAATAAAAAAAATCAGCAAAAACAATAACGGTATTACAAAAATACTGCTAGTAATATGTCTGTTTAAATAGCTAAAAATATTGTAAACAATCAATAACATTTTGCTTATTTTGGATATTAAATGCTAAAGCTAACCGGCTAAAGCCGGTGGTTTTAACCTTTCTTCGGACTAATAAAGCCCGCGTAGGTACGATTAGCTTTGCGTAATCGTACGAATGTTTGGATTTTCATTCCTCCGATTACGCGTTCGCTAATCGAAGCGTGTATTATCCAACCGTGCTTTTCAAAGGATAATACATCATGAAAACACACCTGAGGGGCTCCTCGGGTTTGGGTCACTGGATGCCGCATCGGAGCTTGGATTTCTAAATCCCTCGCGTAGACCATTGCAGCAGTGACCCGCCCTCGATCAACGATCGAACAGTCTCTTCGGCCCGGTTTCCGGCAGCCAGTTCGTAGCTCCGATTAGCAAAGCGTAATCGGAGGAACGGAAGTTGAAACATTCGTGCGATTACTCGAAGCTAATCGCACCTACGCGGGCTCATCCAACCTACGGGTCTGCAATAAGCGAATGGCTCCGCGAATCACCGGCAATATCTCAATCATCCGCCGCCGGTCGTAGGCGATCGGCAATCCCAGTGCCACCATACGGTGGAACCGCGATGCGTTCCGCCTTACGGCCTTACGGCCCTTATTTCTTTTGTTATTTTCTCTAAGAATGGATTAGCAAAACCTTCAAAATAATCCGGTTGTCGTATCAAAAAATTCTTTGTAAATTCGTACGCTTCCTGTTTCTTCTCCAGCAAATATAAACATGCTGCAAATCTTTCAGGATATCCACCAAGCGTTTCAATATTCTCTTGAAGTAATGGTAACAGAGCCTCGTAATTTGCAATGGAGCATGCATAACTCAATCCCACAGTAGAATAAAGCTCAGCTAAGCGTTTACACTCCGATTCAATAAAATTTTGGCTTTGCTGCGAGTTAAAAGCAAATGCTCTCTCACCAGGAGTTATTGCTTCTAATGAACCTAAATTCACTGAATAAGTGGCAATACTACGGTCATATTTAACAGGATATTTTCCAACTTTAAGCGCAAATAGCTTCTCAATGGGAATTACGTGTAAGCCAACAAACGGAATAATCTCAACACGATCGGGATATACGGCAGTATTCAGGCCAATCCAACAAAGGAATCCATCATGAATTAACCAATCAACACATTCTTTACGAAATCGCTTAAAGCCTCGAAGCTCAAGGGCATCGAAACATTTAAGGCGAATCATTTTTTTAAGTTGTAAATTACTGGACATTAGATAGCCTATTTAAAATTACAAGGTCGATCAATATCGCAAGATCGTAGGATAGCCCGCGTAGGTACGATTAGCTTTGCGTAATCGTACGAATGTTTGGATTTTCATTCCTCCGATTACGCGTTCGCTAATCGAAGCGTGTATTATCCAACCGTGCTTTTCAAAGGATAATACATCATGAAAACACACCTGAGGGGCTCCTCGGGTTTGGGTCACTGGATGCCGCATCGGAGCTTGGATTTCTAAATCCCTCGCGTAGACCATTGCAGCAGTGACCCGCCCTCGATCAACGATCGAACAGTCTCTTCGGCCCGGTTTCCGGCAGCCAGTTTGTAGCTCCGATTAGCAAAGCGTAATCGGAGGAACGGAAGTTGAAACATTCGTGCGATTACTCGAAGCTAATCGCACCTACGCGGGCTAGCAAATTCACCGTAAAAAATAACAACCGCCCGGCAGCCGATAACGTCGATAATTCGGCATAGATTGTTATGTCTTTCGTAGGGCGGAAAAGCGATAGCGCATTCCGCCAAATCACCCCAGCCAAACCCAAACCAACGGCAACCGGAAAAATTCAACCTAAAATTCACGGCAAAACGCTCCGAAATGTCGGATTTCGCTGTACTCATCCAACCTACGGGTCTGCAATGAGCGAATGGCACCGCGAATCACCGGCAATATCTCAATCATCCGCCGCCGGTCGTAGGCGATCGGCAATCCCAGTGCCACCATACGGCGGAACCGCGATGCGTTCCGCCTTACGGCCTTAGATTATGAAGTAATTTTCACCACTCTCCATTTTTCACAACCTGTTTGATTTCAAATTTTTCCTGAATCATCTTCATCTCATCACTCGCTTCGAATTTCCTGCAAATCTCACACATGGTCGACTCAGACAGCGGATAAATTCGAATTTCCACATGATCTTCATTTTTTAAATTTCCATTATCCACAAACAGCCAGGCAATTTTTTGCGCTTTATCAGCAAAGTTAATTGAAATTCTTGATTCATCAGGCGTCGGAATTCTATAGTTTCTCGATTGAATGAGGTGTTCGCGTAAGGCAAATTTTTCGACTAATGAAACGACGTCATATCGTGTTTCTTTAGTCGTATAAACTTCAAAGCTGAAAGCAGGTGGCCTGGAATCGGATTTACAACCCACCACAATCAACACATAAAACACCCCTATTATTAAACGAAGGCTCATAATAATGTTGGTTACCCATACGTATGTCATTGCGTTAACTCATCAATATAAGTTTCCACTTCATCATATTTAACATTGATGTAAGTATTCACTGGCAACACAACCCCAAATAGAAAGGCCCCTATTGCATTGTTTAAACCAGGGGCAAAGCCATTGCCCGTTCCCCGTACATCTACGCTTACATCGCCATTTGCCGCTGTCGATGTAGTGCCGACGACTTGCCCATCAAAAATATGGCCGGGTAAGGTTGCATTTACCCAAGTTGTGCCGTTAAAGGTATGCTCAATCGGGTTGTTGCCGAGCAAGTCGATATGTCCTTGAGGCGGAGCCTCATTAAAAGGCACAGAAAAATAGTTTGAAATATTAGCAACCATTGAAGCAGAACAGTTATTGCAATAAGTGTATTTATAATCATACTCATGAGGACCAGGCGGGTCTATCACGTTCCATACACTTTTAGCAGTATTATCCAAATACCCACCAATAGTCCCATACAGCTCATTACGCGCGTTGACATAGCTTGTAGCCTGAGTATCGACAAAAGTCATTACTGATTTGGCCAACAATCCACTAGGATCATTAAAGTTAACCGGGTTGTTGTGGACGTAGCTATAGGGGTTAATGCCGTCTGTAAAGCCCAGCGGGTCTCTTTGGGTGAAGCGGGTCTGGTTCGGGTCGTAATAGCGGGCCCGGTAGTTCGTAGCTCCGATTAGCAAAGCGTAATCGGAGGAACGGAAGTTGAAACATTCGTGCGATTACTCGAAGCTAATCGCACCTACGCGGGCTAGCAAATTCACCGTAAAAAATAACAACCGCCCGGCACCCGATAACGTCGATAATTCGGCATAGATTGTTATGTCTTTCGTAGGGCGGAAAAGCGATAGCGCATTCCGCCAAATCACCCCAGCCAAACCCAAACCAACGGCAACCGGAAAAATTCAACCTGAAATTCACGGTAAAACGCTCCGAAATGTCGGATTTCGCTGTGCTCATCCAACCTACGGGTCTGCAATAAGCGAATGGCTCCGCGAATCACCGGCAATATCTCAATCATCCGCCGCCGGTCGTAGGCGATCGGCAATCCCAGTGCCACCATACGGTGGAACCGCGATGCGTTCCGCCTTACGGCCTTTAAATTTGTCAAGTGATAAAAATTTTAAATTTAGATTCGTCTTTTATTGAAACTCTTCCCGCATCGACATCTATAAAAATGTTGCGGCATTGGCACCCGATACCACCTTGAGGCTTGCTAGGAATTACACCACCACACTTACCGCATTCGTAGTAAATGTCTTCCCTTGCTGGATAACCCTTATCGGGATCGAATTGTAAATAATTTCTACTCATAAATTATTTTACCGATTCAAAATGTTGATAAAAAATAAAATGCCAGCTTCGTTGTCTACATTCTTGGTGGATATAGAATTCGAAGAAATAGTGTTCAATTTTATCAATTCGCTTGTTGCTTTTTAACGAAACTGTCTTTGAAAAGACAGTATGTTAAGGAACCTCTGATTAATACCCCGCGAGCGATATAATTCATCAACAGCCCCGATTTCGAGATAGCGCGCATGGATCAATATCAACAGCTCAGTTTTGCCGACGCCGAATACGCCAACAAAGGCAAAGTCACGCGGCGTGAAAAGTTTCTCGATCAACTCGAAGACTTATTGCCGTGGTCCGTCATGCTGGCGGTGATTGAACCGCATTATGCATCCGGCCAAGGGCGTGGTCGCAAACCGTTTCCCTTGAGTGCGATGCTGCATGTTCACGTGGCGCAGATTGTCTACAACTACTCTGATCCGGGCATGGAAGACGCGCTGTATGAAATTGAATCGCTACGGCGTTTTTGCCGCATCCGCCTGGAAACGGTGCCCGATGAAAGCACGATATTGCAGTTCCGGCATTTGCTGGAAACCCACGGGCTAACCGAGCAGATTTTCAACGCCATCAACCAAACGCTGGCGGATCGCGGGCTGTTTCTAAAAGCCGGCACCATCGTCGATGCCAGCCTGATTGCTGCCCCGACCTCGACCAAAAATAAAAGCCAGTCACGCGACCCCGAGATGCATTCCAGCAAAAAGGGCAATCAATGGTTTTTCGGCAGTAAGTTTCATATCGGCGTTGACCACGAAACCGGCTTGGTGCATACGCTCAAGGTCACCTCAGGCAACGTCAGCGACGTAGCCGAAGCCGCCCACTTGCTGCACGGCGAGGAACAGTTCGTGCACGGCGATGCCGGTTATCAGGGCTTGGAAAAGCGCCCGGAGATGCCCGCCGAAAATCCACCGACCTGCGTGGTTGCGATGCGTCCTGGCAAACTAACCAAGCTGACGAAAGACGACAGCGAAGAGGCTCAATTACTGCGCGCGGCAGCCAGAGAACTGGCAAGCCGCCGCGCCAAGGTCGAACATGTGTTCCGGGATATTAAGATCCGCTTTGGCTACGCCAAGAACCGCTATCGGGGCTTAGCCAAAAACACTGCTCGCCTGACCTTTCTGACCGCGATTGCCAATGTGCTTCGGGGTGACGCTTATGAATGTCGCTGCCTGATTGCGTCTGAAGTTTGAAAAATGGCCCGGATAAGGGACTTGGGCAGCGAAAAATCGGCTGTTTTGATGAAAAATACAGTCGATTATTGAGTTTTAACCGGTTAGTTACACTGCTGATTTTCAAAACGGCAGTTTTTCAGAGGTTCCTTAAGATAAAAATAAATAAGCGTACTTTTGCAATTAAACACTGCGCCCTACAAGTTTGGGCAGATTGGGTTATCTAAACACTCTTTCAAATGTCCAGAATCCAATAGTTCTTTGACCGTAACTGGCAACTCAAACTGCATCCCCCCTCCGGGTTGATCAAACCAAGGGACAGTTGGACCCGCATCTACTTGTATGGGCTTAACGACTTCATAAGTATTTAGTTGCAGAGATATATAAGACTCCGGCAATGCCCTCTCAGGAAAGGGCGTTCCTTCTGGCGCAACAAAGTTCACCATATCTATCGACTCGAGCACCTGGAATTAAGGTTGCGGGGGCAGATGGACCGTCAAACCCTCGATTTGGGGGCCAGAACATGTCGTCCGCTTTCTGTACACCCCCAACCCCTAATGGCATTTCCCCCGATGCAGTAGTAGCCAAGTCTACCATCGGCAATGCGACTGGCAAATACGGAATGGCGGCGGAACCTCCGGTGATTAGTTCGTAGCTCCGATTAGCAAAGCGTAATCGGAGGAACGGAAGTTGAAACATTCGTGCGATTACTCGAAGCTAATCGCACCTACGCGGGCTAGCAAATTCACCGTAAAAAATAACAACCGCCCGGCAGCCGATAACGTCGATAATTCGGCATAGATTGTCACGTCTTTCGTAGGGCGGAAAAGCGATAGCGCATTCCGCCAAATCACCCCAGCCAAACCCAAACCAACGGCAACCGGAAAAATTCAACCTAAAATTCACGGCAAAACGCTCCGAAATGTCGGATTTCGCTGTGCTCATCCAACCTACGGGTCTGCAATAAGCGAATGGCTCCGCGAATCACCGGCAATATCTCAATCATCCGCCGCCGGTCGTAGGCGATCCCAGTGCCACCATACGGCGGAACCGCGATGCGTTCCGCCTTACGGCCTTACGGTCTTCACGATAAAGACTCCAACGAAAGTTTAAAATCTTTCAAATCATCCAAAGAATTTAACATTATATATAACGATAGATCAGGAATAGTAACTGAATAAATAATTTCTCGATCATTAGACTTAATGACAATCCCGTTAAATCCACTAATATTTTTAATATCATATTTACTAGATACTTCACTTTCTTGAACTTTTTTTATCATTTCTTTCGCCTTAGCGATATGCTTATCATCAAGCCCGGCAAAAATAATTTCTTTATTTGCATCTTTTATATCATGAAAGATATAAAAATATTTTATACCAATAAATTCATTTTTGAAAAAAATAGCCGGAACAATTCCATAAAAATATCCAGTTTCAAAAGCACTACCATCATTATCTTTCTTGAAAGTCATTATCCAATTAGCCGGTTTTTTGATTTTTGCCTTTCCAGCAGTAACCTGTTGGTAAATATTTAATTCGGAATGAATTAACGAGGCAATATTATCATTATTTAATATTGATATAAAAATACCAATCAAAATTAAGGCTACTGCAAAATATTTAAATATTTTTTTAAAAATACACATTATTTTTTACGAAAATTGCTTCATCATTATCTAGCATCTATGGGTAAATCGGCCCACCTCGGATTTCGCTGTGCTCATCCAACCTACGGGTTTGCAATAAGCGGATTGCTCCGCGAATCACCGGCAATATCTCAATCATCCGCCGCCGGTCGTAGGCGATCGGCAATCTCAGTGCCACCATACGGCGGAACCGCGATGCGTTCCGCCTTACGGCCTTTTGTGTTAATCGCACCTACGGCCCTTTAGTCTTAAGGCATCCTCATAAATTAGGTCTCTCAGCCGATTTAGCTCATCATTCAGCTTTTTTTCATCTCTTCCTTCTACTAAATGATCGTTGTATTCAGAAATAAGTAAATCATTAAATGACCCCATACCTCCATACCAAGATAATAAATTGTCTAAAAGATAAAAATCAAAATTACTTCCGCCTTTTTTTAAAATAGCTAGTATTTTATTTGCCCAGAACAGCTCGCCTACAGAGCGTAACAGTGCTTCGCAAGCGATAAGATGCTGGATTAGTGTTTTCACTGCGATCTCTCCAATTGAATTAATTTAATTTCGACTTGAGAAATGTAAATTTGATGGCCACCTCTCAATAAACTATTCACCACTGGTTAACTACAGTGTAATAAAACTTTAGTAAATAGTTGTAGTTTTTATGATTCACTAGCTAACATAGGTAAATACATCCAACTGTTTTAAAACTCGTCGCTAGTGTAACCCACACGTCACAGACCATGAACATCTGCGTCAGCATCTTTTTTATAATAATTGAACTTTTTTATATCTATTCCTGCATTACTGATGAGTTTTGTCAAACGAAGATTGCAATTGAACGAGTATCAAGAATTATAAAACTTCTTGCGCCAAACTATAATTACAGGAAATACGACTTCTTTCACAAGTGTCAATTTTCGAAGAACGGATAGCGATATTATTGTCGAAAAATATTTCTCAAACTCAATAAAACAGCAATCCACCAACCTTTCCATAAAATATTTTCATAAATCAACTGGTATATTGCATGGCTTCCGCATGGATCCAGTGTTTTGGTATTTTTTTCGCAAGCTCAATTAATTTCAGTTCGTAGCTCCGATTAGCAAAGCGTAATCGGAGGAACGGAAGTTGAAACATTCGTGCGATTACTCGAAGCTAATCGCACCTACGCGGGCTAGCAAATTCACCGTAAAAAATAACAACCGCCCGGCAGCCGATAACGTCGATAATTCGGCATAGATTGTCACGTCTTTCGTAGGGCGGAAAAGCGATAGCGCATTCCGCCAAATCACCCCAGCCAAACCCAAACCAACGGCAACCGGAAAAATTCAACCTAAAATTCACGGCAAAACGCTCCGAAATGTCGGATTTCGCTGTGCTCATCCAACCTACGGGTCTGCAATAAGCGAATGGCTCCGCGAATCACCGGCAATATCTCAATCATCCGCCGCCGGTCGTAGGCGATCGGCAATCCCAGTGCCACCATACGGCGGAACCGCGATGCGTTCCGCCTTACGGCCTTTAAGGTCGATTAACCCGCGCCGGAACGTTTACCTTACCTTGAAACGTTTGGGACGGGGTTAATAAACCCCGTCCCGCTCAGTTAATGCCGTCTGTAAAGCCTAGCGGGTCTCTTTGGGTGAAGCGGGTCTGGTTCGGGTCGTAATAGCGGGCCCGGTAGTAAATCAGCCCGCTGGCATCCGGTTCCCGTCCGCTGTAGCCCCGTATGGGCGCACGCTATTGGCGCCGCCGATCTGGGTGCCGAAGGCGTCGAAGCGTTGCGTGGCGGTGACTGCCTTCCGGCGTCGGTTACGGCCAGCACGGAACTCAGGCCGTCCTGGTGGTAGTAAAGCGCGGCGGCCAGCGGGCTGGCGACGCTGCCGGTCAGCCGGGCCAAGGGCTGGTCGAGGCCGGCTTGCACGTAGACGGCACTCGGGCTGTACCAGTTTGTACCCGAGTATTCGGCGTAGATGTTCGGGCCGTCGTACAAATAGTTGGTAACGGTAGCGCCTTCGGTTTTTTGGATGCGCCGGCCTTGATGGTCGTAGCGGTATTGGCCGGTGGTGGTGCCGTTGACCTGAATTTGATTCAGGCGCTGGAAGCTGTCGTATTGGTATTGGCTTTGATTACTACCGGTGCAACTTTGTCCGCTAGGCCGGGTGACGGTGCCGCCCTTTTTGTGGGCGATTTTGTTTAAGGAGTCGTCGGCGTTCCAGACCAGGGTTTGGTCTATACCGTTCGGGTAGCGGGCTTCGATCAGCCGCCCTCCGGCGTCGTAGTCGTAGTTAGGCGCCACAAGCCGATCAGACCGGGCAGGGCGGTGGCATCGCTAGGGCCGCTTTCCTGCGCCAGCCGCCTCGCTTGCAGCGCGTAAAACAGGTTGCCCACCAGCAAGCTGATAGCCACGCCGGGCAGAATGCGGCCGAACGATGAGAATGAGCTGGATCAGGTTATCGACGAACAAGCCGAAGAAACCGTCCAAGTCGCCTTCATGCCACCAGCTGAGCGCCATCGCCACCGCCTCCGTTTAGGTTTCGAACGACAATTTGCCGGCGAACGCCGCTTGCCAGTCGTCTGCGAAGGCTCGCACTGCTGCGTCGGTAGCGGGCTGGCCCAGCATTTGTTTGGCAATGTCTATCGGCAAGGTCGCCGCGGCGACGCCGAGCTGCATCACTTGCAACACTTGCCGCACGTTTTTGAAACTGGCGACCAGCAGTTTGCAAGGCAATTGGTAGCGCTCCACCAAGTTTTGCAGATCGGCGACCACGCCGACGCCGTCGCAGCCCTGGTTGTCGATGCGATTCAAATACGGTGCCAGATAATCGGCGCCGTTGAATGCGGCCAACATGCCTTGTTGCACGTTGTAGATCGCCGTCGCCAACACCGGAATATCGCGCTGCTTGACGAGTTTGATCGCCGCCAGACCGGCGGCGTGAGCCGGAATTTTGACTACGATGTCGAACGGCAAGCGGTGCAAGCGTTCGGCTTCCTGCACGATGCCTTCGACCGTCTCGCTTACGACTTGCACGTGAAAGCGGCTGCTTGGGCCCAAAATATCGAGCAACTGCGGCAGCAGCCGGTTCAGGCCCAGGCCGCCGGCCGCCAGTATGGTCGGATTGGTGGTGACCCCGGCTAGCGGCAGGGACGGGGCCAGCGGTTTGATTGCCGCCAAGTCGGCGCTGTCTAAGTAAAGTTCGATCATGAGGCGCGGAAAGTTGTTATTGAGTTGGACGTGGATTATTTAAAATGCGTCCGGTAAAAGCAATCTCGCCTCGACAGACCGACTATGCATTCAACCATTTCGCCGCCGACCAACCCTGGCCAAGCCGTACCGCTTCAGGAACATTCGGTCATTTTGCCTATGCTGCGTTCGATTAAACGACCGATCGCCGCGCTGACCTCGATACACCGTGCCCACGGAGATCTGGTGCTGGGACGATTTTTCGCGAAGCGAATTTTGTTCGTATGCGACCCGGCGGCCATCGAGCAGTTGTACGGTTACGAAGGCAAAGGCTTGTTGAACCGGGATTTTATTTACGAAGCCAAAAAAACCTTTTTCGGCGACGGCTTAGTCAATAGCCGTAGCGACTTGTGGAGCAAGCAAAGGCGATTGCTGCAGCCGTGGTTTACCAAGGATGCCGTCAAAAGCTGGGAGTCTATCATTTCAGCCGAAACCCGGGCGATGCTGCGGCAGATGCAGACTGCCGGGCAAACCGAGGTGGATTTGAGCGCGCGGATCAAGCTGTTGATTCAACGCATCTTCATCCGGATTTTATTGGGCCGCTCGGTCGACGAGCTGAGTAACAGCGCCGAGTTGATCCGGGTGATAGATACCATCAGCCAAGAGCTGCTACCGCAATTGGGCACCGAAATCATGTTCGGCCGGCTGAAGCGCTTTCTGCCGCTGAGAACCCGGCGGTACCGGCAAGCGGTGGCCTATCTGCGCGATTTCATCCGGCAGCAAATCGACAACAGGCCGGCTGTTCCCGGTCAGGATATGATTTCGCTGTTCATGCAGGCCGAAGATCGTAACACCGGCTATAAAATGTCCGCAGCCCTGCTGCAGGACGAGGCGGTCAACTTGTTCTACGCCGGCCAGGACACCACCATCAATACCTTGTTATGGTTCTTCTATCTGACCGGCAAGCACGCGAAGGTGCGGGAAAAGGTCGGGGCCGAGGTGCGCGCCTTGCCCGCCGACGCTACTGCGGCTCAGGTGTTGAGCGGGTTGCCTTATACCAAAGCGGCGATTCAGGAAACCTTGCGCCTTTATCCGCCAACTACCGCATTGTCCAATCAAACGGCGGCGGATATCCGGTTAGGTCCATACACCATTCGCAAAGGCACGACGATTATGTTCAGCATGTATGCCACGCATCGCAATCCGCGCTTTTGGGATCAAGCGGATAGCTTCGACCCGGAGCGGTTTACCGGCGACGGCGCGGACCGGCACCCCAAGTATGCGTATTTTCCGTTCGGCGGCGGTTTGCACAATTGTTTGGGCCGGCACTTCGTCGAATTGGAAATGCTGTTGATCATCGCCGAGTTTTTTCGGGTGTTCAGCTTCCAAACCGACATCTGCGCCCAAGAAGCGATAGGGATTACCCTGAAGCCGGACAGGCCGATTACAGGAAAAATAAAGGCCGCCGGCTGAGGCCGAATTCCCGGCGATAGAGTCCGCAGCCTATACCGGGCGGCTTTTCCTACCGCGTAGTCGGGTTATTTTTAGCGCAAGTTCAAGCACTTCCGTCATTTCAGCGCGATTGAGCGCACCGGGCGATGCTTGTATGATGCGAGATTCATTCCAAAAGCCGGAGCAATAGTTCATGACATCCGTCAAATACCGTTCAGTGTTTTCGCCGTCCACCGCGCAACAACGCCAAGACAATTTCGAAAATTATTGGGCGTTCTCCCAGCAACACAGCGGTGAGTTGTTCGAAGCCGAACAGGATTTGGCCAACAAGCGCGCCAGATTGCAATATTTTCAAGACAACCCGGTCAGACTGCGCACGCCGTTGGCCGACCCGGACGCGTTTTACCGCAATTGCGTCAAATTGAAGGACGATCCCGCGAGTTTGGATAAAAAAACTTTGTTGCTCACCGGCATTTATAAATTTGCCCGTCACGAGTGGGTCGGCATCAAAGGCGCCTGGGACGTGGTACCCGACATGGCCAACTCGCACAGCGTGGAAGATAAAATCAGCCGGGTCCATTTGGCGGAAGAGTTTTGCCATGTGCGTTTTTTTCACGAAATGTTGCTGACCTGCGGCTTGGACAAAGTGGAATGGCAACCGCTGCCGCCGTATCAGGAATGGATATACGAACAATTTCCCAAGTTGCCGGGCTTTTTGATGGATGCACCGGCTTTTGTAACCGAATTGATGGGGGTGACTTTCTACTGTCATTTATATCGGTTGTTCGACGAGGTGTTGGCCGACGAACCGGAAGTCTGCGAACGATTGAAAGCCATTTTGGATGAGATTACCGTCGACGAAATCGCTCATGTCGGGCAACGGCGCAATTTCATCGGCTCTGTCGGCATTAAAATTTCTCAATGGTTGGTCAAGCCGTTTTATAAGCTGTTTTTCGCCGACATACCGGAAGTCGGCCGGTTATTCGACATCGAACAAATGATCCGGGATGGCGAGGGTTTCGATTTTAACGGCTTGGCCGAGCATTTAATTGAGCGCACGTGGATTCCGTCTTATTGCAAAGCTTGATCGGTGCGCGCTTGCTTTCCGTCCGCTTCGAATGTCTGCCCGGCTCTGCATAACGAGGTCAGCGATAGCGTTTGGCCATCTCGCTCAACGGCAACGCTTTGATTTTACCGGCGTGCCCGGCGCTGCCGAACGCTCGATAACGGCTTGCGCATAAGGCTTGCATCGCGTCGCGGGCGGCGGCGTAGATCTTACGGGCGTCCAATTCGGCGGCGTTGTCGGCTTGGGCGACAAAACGGCGGATAGCGCCGGTCGAGGCCATGCGCAAATCGGTATCAATGTTGATTTTGCGCACCCCGTAGCGGATGCCTTCCACGATTTCGGCTACCGGTACGCCGTAGGTTTCCGGAATATCGCCGCCGTAGTCGTTGATGACCTGCAACCACTCTTGCGGTATCGAGCTGGAGCCGTGCATGACGAAATGCATGTTCGGCAAGCGCCGTTGCAAGGCTTGCAGACGGGCGATCACCAACACGTCGCCGGTAGGCGGCCGGCTGAATTTATAGGCGCCGTGGCTGGTGCCGATTGCCACCGCCAACGCGTCTACGCCCGTCTGTTCGACGAATGCGACCGCTTCGTCCGGGTCGGTCAACAATCGGCTGTGGTCGGGCGGATTTTCTGCGTCCGGCCTGGCTTCCAACGAACCCAAACAACCGATTTCGCCTTCCACGGAAACCCCGCAAGCGTGTGCCATTGCAACGACGCTTCCTGTCACAGCCGTGTTGTATTCAAACGAAGCCGGGGTTTTCATGTCGGCGAGTAAGGAGCCGTCCATCATCACCGAACTGAAGCCGTTTTGGATTGCTTGCGCGCAAGCGGCCGGGGTCGGGGCATGGTCGCGGTGCATGACCACGGGGATGTGCGGATAGCGCTCGACCGCGGCCTGAAGCAAATGGCGCAGAAAAATCTCCCCCGCATAGCGATTGGCTCCGGCCGAGCCTTGCATGATCACCGGGCTGTCGCAAGCATCGGCCGCTTGCATGATGGCCTGGACTTGCTCCATGTTGCTGACGTTGAATGCCGGCACGCCGAAACCGTGTTCGGCGGCATAGTCCAATAGTTGTCTTAGCGCGATTAACGCCATTTCGAATACTCCAGGAATGGATGTTGCGAGAAAAGTGTGTCGTACCGGCAAGCTTATAAACCGGCAGCCAACGCGATAAAAGCGCAGGCGGGCCGCCGTCGGAATCACGCGGCGATGCCTGTTTGATTCGCTTGAATGGCGAATTTTAACGTTAGCGGGGATTAAGGTGTCGGAGTTATCGACTGCGATGGACGGTTGGACTCGCCCATCGGGGTCGGGATTTGCGACGGGCAACCTTCGCCGGGTAGATTAGGTGCGCGTTTTACGCAATCCGGACCAGACAAACAAAGTCGAGCCGAACAACCAGAGTGCCGCGGGCACAGGCACGCTGGAGATGACCTCGATATTGCTCACGCCCCAGCCTTCGTCCGAAAGGCCTTGCAAATCGCCGTAGTCGAAACTGATGACATTGTGGCCGGCGATTAGGCTGACCAGGTATCGATCAAAACTTCGCCGCCGTTACCGGTGACTTCGTTCGGGTAGGTCAGGGTGGTATCGACGCTGCTACCCGCCGGTGCAAACAAATTGACGTTCTCGCCGCCGCCGCCCAGTGCGTACTGACCGCTAAAAATTTCCGTGCCGTTCACCGACAGTATGAAGGTATCGCTACAGCAGTTACCGGCTCCGTCCAGCGTCAAATGCCCGCGCAAATCGAAACTCAACGAGGCCGCACCGGCGTAAGCGGAATCGAACGAAACGCTATAACTGCCGCCGGACAATGGGAACGCGGAATCGGGTAAAGTCCATGTACTTGCTGGCGCCGCCTGATTGGTCAATAGCAAGGCTAACGCCGATAAACCGACTGTATTGAATTGAAATTTCATGCATGTCTCCTGATTTGCACTAATTTTTTTATCGTGAGACTACGGGCCCAGCAGTTTAAATGTAGCGACGGCGAGTATATTCAAGCCGGATTTTCGCGTCTACCATTCCTTATAAGCGGCAATGGAATTTTTAACCGCTGTGGTCTATAAGCAGTTTGTCGTGATGATGGTTGTGTCACGGATTTTAACGGCGGACCGCGCTACGCCATGCAGTAAAATAATTTGTATTAGCAAATATTAATTCACTTGGTTTATGAGCGAACGAGACGAGACCCGTATACACGTCAATGAATTAAGAATCGGCATGCGTGTGACCGGATTCGAAACCCTGGATAAACGTTCGCCGTTTTTGTTGGATGTGGTCGATATCCGTACTCAAGCCGATATTCAAGCCATACAAAAGGTTTGCGATTACGTCTTTATCGACGTCAAATTGCAGAAAAAACAACACGGTTATATCCCAACCCGCGCCACGGACGCTAAAACCCAGCTCAGTTTTGCCAGGGCCTTCGACCAAACCGCCACTACCTTTCAACAGACCGGCTCCTTAATCAAAACGGTATTGGACGACATCCGTTTCGGCAATCCGTTCAGCGTGGAGCAGGTTAAAGCAGCCGTGGAAAACACCGTGAATGCCGTGTTGGCGCAAAGTGACGCCATGTTGTTGTTGACGCAGTTGAAACAAGAGGACGAATACACCGCGCAACACAGCATGAATGTCTGCGTCATGGCGATTTTGTTGGGGCGCGAATTAGGCTTGCCTATTGCCGAGCTCCGGGACCTGGGCGTTTGCGGTTTGATGCACGACGTGGGCAAAATGAAAGTACCGTTGCACATTCTGAACAAACCCGGCAGGTTGGATGAACAGGAACTGGTCATCATGCGCAACCATCCTGTACTGGGCCGCAATATTTTGATGTCGGCCCGCAATCTCTATCCGGGAGCGGTGGATGTGGCTTACTGCCACCACGAACGATTGGCCGGCGGCGGTTACCCGCGCGGTTTGGAGGGCGCTACGCTGTCCAAGTACACGCGGATAGTGACGGTGGTCGACACTTACGACGCGGTTACCAGCGATAGGATTTATAAAAAAGGCATACCGCATTTAAAAGCCTTGGGAATACTGGTCGACGGCATGAAAAAGGAATACGACAGCAGCTATGTGACCGAATTTATCAACTGCATCGGGTTTTACCCGCAAGGCAATTTGGCGGAATTGAGTAGCGGCGAGGTGGCTTTGGTGGTGGAACAGAACCGCAACGACCGGTTGAAACCGAAATTACTGATTTTGTTGAACGAGCGCCTCGAACCTTGCGAGCGGAAAATACTGGATTTAGCTGCAAAGCCGCTGGATCAACGCGGCCAGCCGTATCGGATCAAGCAAATCGTCAGAGCGCAGGAGCATGGGATCGATTTGATCGCGCTGCAGCAACAAGGGGTATTTACCCAATCTTATCCGAGTATTTAGCTTTCTCATGCGCAACGGAGTTAAGCGGCATGATTAAAATCATCGATGCCAAGCAATTAACCATCGGGATGTATGTGTGCGGATTCGACCGGAGTTGGTGGGATTTGCCGTTCTACCGGACTCGGTTTTTGCTTGTCTCCCTGGCCGACGTTCAGCAAATTCAAGCCTACTGCCGGCAGGTTAAAATCGATACCGAAAAAGGCCGCGATTGGGTGCCGGTGCAAACGATGCCCGCCCCCGAGCCACTGCAAGTCTGGCTATTTGATTGTGCGGCCGAATTAGACAAGGCCTTCGGCCCGGACGAACACTGTTCGGCCCTAGACGGCGGCGACCGGATCGTAGCGCAATTGCATTCCGGCCTTAAAACCCATGGCGACGATCTGCTGCTTTTATGCTTGCAAGCCGAAATCTTGCAGAACCGGCAGGTGGCGGACCTGGCGAAAGCGCTATTGCTGTTAGCCTTGGGATTGGTTTGGAAAGCCAAGCAAGAAGAAGCGTTGCAGTTGTGTAAGGATGGTTTGCGCCTGTTTCGATCCGCTTTGCCGGAAAGTGATGCAGGCCCGGCCGCGGCGCTTGCTAGCGATAACCGAAACGCAATCAACTTTATTCAAGACTTTTGCGCCTTGTCGCTGGAAACTCCGTCCGGTCGCGAGTCGGGATTTGCCGGCGCGGCGGCCTTACTGGCCGGTCCAAAACTCAAAAGCTACGATCCGCAACTGGCGGCGCATTTCATTGACGCTTTGGGGCTGTACCAACCGGGCGACATCGTAGAATTGAATGGCGGCGAACTGGCCATGGTGAAGACGATTTGGCTACAAACCCCGCGGCGAGCAACGGTGCGGCTACTGACCGATCCGCATAAACGTTTGTTGGAAAACCCGCAGGAATTAAGACTTTATTTGTCGGCCGCCAAAGCGCAAGCCATTGCGCGCATTTTAGCGGCCGACGAGCCCATCTTAGATCTGCTGACACAGCAGGCCAAACGCCAAACTGACAGCTAGCCGGGCCACCCCCGCCTATCGCTAAATTTGTACCGGTTGCGACGTTTAGAATTCGCATTTAAACCCCGCTTGCACCAAGCGCGGCGCGCCGGGCTGAATTCCGCTCACCCGGTCGGTAATGTAGGTATTGTCCAGCATATTTTTCATCGCCATCTACAAGCTCCGATTAGCAAAGCCTGTTACGGCTGGGCAATGCCGCTTAATCTAGCGGGTGAGAACCCCGGCCCGGTAACTGCCGAGTATCTAGCCTTGCAGGCAGCCTGGTAGCAGGCTGCTTGATGCGTAGGTACGAAAGGCGAGGAACAATGCTAACGGATAATGCCGACCGTGAAGGTGTTGAGTCTCGAAAGCTATAGTTGGAAAGGGCTAAGGGTTTACGCTACCCCGCAAGCAACAAAGTCACTGGCGCCACGGCGAGTCAGTGGTTTTCACCCGCGATCTTAGGCCGTTTCGAGCCGGATAGTGAGATTAAATCGACGGCCAAGTCATAGATGGATGTACGCAATGCGTACCAAATGGGGGGCCTTTCCCGCTGGGAAAAGCCAGAAGGTACGCGGAGCGTACCCTTGGCTGTGAACGGTTTTTGAACAGTTGATGAACGAGAATTTATCGGGCAAGGCTTCGGAAAAACCGCTTTCCGAATGCTTGGCAGACTGGGTGCTGCAAAACAAACAAAACGCCAGAGGCTATAACCGGGCGCTGTTTATGAGGTTGCGCGATGAGATCAAACAGGCCTTGGACGACGGCTGGACGGTGGCGCAGATTTACCGGCTGTTGTACGAGGAAGGCAAAGTGCCGTTCAGCTATCAGGCGTTCCGGCTGTATGCGAATAGCTTGATTTTGAATCCGGGGCAGACGCGAAGGCAGGCAAAGGGCGATAAGCCGGAAACGCCGCAGGCCGAAAAGCCGGAGCCCGCCGCCAAGCAGGCGGCGGACAAGGTCAAGGGGTTTGTGTGGAATCCGAACCCTAACAAGGAGGATTTGGTTTGATGGGTAAGGCCGTAAGACATACGGGGCGATAAGGTACACACCTCGGATAGGTTGTACCGAGCCAGCGGCGAGGCGCAACGGTCGCGAGCGATGCGCCTCCTTGCGTCGGCACATCCTATCGGCCATCAAATTTAGCGCACGTTATCGAGTTCGATGCCGCTAGGTGGGAGGAGTCCATCCCATTGCCTTACACCCCGGCACAAAGTTAATCCGCCGTACGGCCGTACGACCTTTAGATTTCAGTCGCAATATATTTTGCGAGAAGCAAAATTTCTTCATGGGCTTGTAAGCAGATGTCAGAATTTATTTTACTCCATTCATTTAAAAAGTCTTGAAATTGCATGGTTATATTACCTTCTAACTCGGTCATTAATTGTTTAATAGTTAGAAACCAACTACCACCTTCAGACCTACTAATATACCAGCGCATCCCAGAATATCTATTTACTATTTCTTTTAATTCAGCCTCAAGATTTGCCTTTTCGTTTTTCCAGCGCCACTTAACTACTGGTGCAATATATTTATCAGAGTCCGATGCCATAACTGGAATAAGTGCATTTTCTAGTTCTCCTATTTGAGAAAGCACTTTTATAAAATCGTTTTCCGAAATATTTTTAACGTGCATATCGGTCCAAATTTACCTATAAATCACTTAGAAATAGTTACGCCAGTTGGGTTTATGCTTTTAATTATGCGAGTCCAATCTCCTTTTGGGATTGGTGTTGATGCGAATTCAGGGTCATAAACATACTGACCATCCGTATAAACATCATGGTAATAGCCTTGATAGTAACCTTTATTGACTGGAATAAGAAGCATGCCAGGTACAACCGGTTCTACATGCAAAATATTACCGCCCTTTGCAAAATCGTATATTTTTCTTGAAATTTCATAACAATCTAAAGTATTTGAACTTCTAAATTGCTGCATATAATTTTGAATATCAGCGTTTGGAGGATTACTTGGGCTAGGTGGTCTTATTCGATTAATCAAATTTTGATATAAATCACTATTGAGAATCCCATCAATTGCATTGTCAGACCAATGTAATCCAGACGGATCAATCCTTGAAATAGGATTATTCCCAACATAGGTATAGGTATTAATTCCGCCAGCCAACCCAATCGGATCGCTCTGGATATACCGGCCCAACGCCGGGTCGTAATTTCGGTGGACATTGTAATGCTTTCCCGTTTCCGTATCGTAATACTGCCCAGGGAAGCGCAGGTTAAAGGCCAAGTGGTTGCCGTCACCATCCGGGTCGTCGTTGGCTGCCGTTTCACCGAACGGTGCGCCTTGCCATTGCCAAATCAGGGTATTGCTGCTGGGGTCGGTGATTTTTCTCGGCGTACCCAGGTGGTCGGTATGGATGTAACCGGCTAAGGCAACACTGCCGTTGCTTTGCGATTTGAGTAGCGCGACCGGGATGTCGTCCAGCCAAATCGTTTCGGTTAACCGGCTTTCGCTATACGCCGATCAGGCGTCCGGCTTCGTCGTAGACGGATACCGAGGGGCCGTTCACCGTCAATTTGGCCACCCGCTGATCCAGAGCGTTGTGAAGGTACACGCTGATCGGCGTACCCGACAGGTGAGCGCCCAGCAGCCGGCCGCTGTTGTCGTAGACAAACCCGAGCGATCCTTCATTGAGCAAATGGCCGGCCGCGTCGTATTGGTAACTGCGGTTAACCGTGCCGGTCTGGCTGTCCAAGCGATGGTTGTTGGCGCCATAGCCGTATTGCGTCAGGCCCGATGGCTCGCTTTTACTCAGGCGGTTGCCGACGGCGTCGTAAGCAAAGGTTTGCCGGCCCAATTACCCAAGGCGTCGGTGACGCGATCCATGTCGTCGTAACCGAAGGTTTGTACCTCGGCGCCGCTCGATGCGGATTCCAAGCGGTCGGCCCGCTGTCGAACGCTAGGCTCACTCGATGGTTTTAATCCAACGGCAACGTTCGTTGACGATCGGTGCCGTGTAGGGATTGGCAATGCCTTTGGCGATCAGCGCGATGACCCGGTCGTCGGTGTCGTAGCCGACGTGGGCGTCGAGCGGATTAGCCAATTTACCCAAGCCGAATGCGTCGTAAATTTTCGCCACGTTGATGTTGATGTTGGTCACGTCTATGCACAACCGGGAGTCGAAATATTTGTTGACGAAATCGTGGGGCAGGGCGTAGCTCAGCAAGTCGTTAGGGTCGCTGAAGGCGATGATGTTGGTCCGGGCTAAAATGCGCTCCGCATACTTGCCGCCTTCCGGTTGGCAGTATTCGGCTTGCCGGTTGGTGACGGGCGGAATCTTGCGGCCCAATTGCAGCATCGGCAATTGGTTGGACATCATGTAAATCGGTACCGATTTGTTTTTCAAAACATTGGACAAGGCGGTGGAATAGGCGGCGTTGTCGTTGTTCGCCAAAATGGAAGCGATACTCTGCAAGCCGTCTATGGTGATGCGGCTGCCCAGGCTGTGCGATACGAAGGCGTAGCTGTCGTTGTAGAACGGGGTGACGTTTTTGGACCAGCAGACTTGGTGCACGTCGTCCGGCAGGCTGTTCCAGTCGCCGTTGATCATCCAGCAAAACGACTGCGCGAACGCGGTCAGGATGTCGTCGCGCTTTTCGCCCAAGTAAATGATAGGATCGGGGCCGGTGTCGTTGGAGAACTTTTTCAGCAAATCGTTGACTTCGGCACGGCGGAAGGACTGCTCGCCGGAGTTGTCGTAGGACAGCACTTCCTTGTCTTTGGCGGTGATTTCCGACCAGGTCAGTTCGTAAAACAGCAATTCTTGCTGCTGGTCTTTATCCAAATAACGATTGATGCGTAAATTGCCCAGACGCTTGTCCGGGGCTTTAGGATCGGCCAGGGTGATGTTTTTGTATGCCTTGGCGGTGACGGGCAAGTCCAGTTCCTTGGACAGCTTCTCCAAAAATTGGGTGGAATAACCGGGCAGATGATTGCCGACTCCGTGCACCATCAGCACTTTCATCTTGCGGCCCGGTGTTTCCAGTTGCGGTTTCAGTCCGCTGAAGCGTTCGCCGGTAATTTCGCACAAACGGGTATCTTCTTCGTCCTGCTTTTCCAGCAAGGCTTCGGCAAAGCCCTTGCCTATGCTGGAACAGCCGCTCAGGCTGAGGATAAACGGCAGCGCGACAAGGAAATTAACGATTCTGTTCATGCGTTCGACTCTTTTACCTTAAAAACTGAGCCAGCCGGCGCCGAACTCCGACGCGAACACCAGGCTGACTATGCTCATCAATTTGATCAGAATGTTTAGCGCCGGTCCGGAGGTGTCTTTGAAGGGATCGCCGACGGTATCGCCGACCACCGCCGCTTTGTGCGCGTCGGAACCTTTACCGCCGAATTGGCCGGTTTCTATCCATTTTTTGGCGTTATCCCAGGCACCGCCGGCATTGGCCATCATTACGGCCAATAAAAATCCGGAAGCGGTGGTACCGATCAATAAACCGGCCAGGGCTTCTTTACCCAAGACGAAACCGATCAGCAACGGTACGGTAACAGCCATTAGGCCGGGCGGCAACATTTGCCGCAAGGCGCTGTTGGTGCTGATGCCGACGCAGGTTTTGTAATCCGGTTTGGCCGTGCCTTCCATCAGGCCCGGAATTTCCCGGAATTGCCGACGCACTTCCAACACTATCGCATGGGCGGCTTTGCCGACCGCCATCATGGTCAGCGCGGAAAACAAATAGGGCAGCATGGCGCCGATCAGGATGCCGGGCAGCATGGTAGGGTCCAGCAAATTCAATTGTTCGACGTCGGCGGCGCTGACGTAAGCGGCCAATAACGCCAGCGCGGTCAGTACCGCCGAGCCGATCGCGAATCCCTTGCCGGTGGCGGCGGTGGTGTTGCCCAAGCTGTCCAAGGCGTCGGTACGCTGGCGGACTTCGGCCGGCATATGGCTCATTTCGGCGATGCCGCCGGCGTTGTCGGCCACCGGACCGTAGGCGTCGGTGGCCAGGGTAACGCCCAAGGTGCTGAGCATGCCGACCCCGGACAAGGCGACGGCGTACAGACCGGCCGATAAGCTGCCGTCGGCTTTGAAGCCTAGCCAAATGCTCAGCAAAATAGCGATAGCGACGATAATCACGGGAAACACCGTGCTCATCATGCCGACCGCCAAGCCTTGAATGATGGTGGTTGCGGCACCGGTTTCGCTGGCTTCGGAAATCGAGCGGGTCGGGTTTTCGGTGTAGGCCGTGTAGTATTCGGTGGCATGGGCGATGCCGTTGCCGGCCAATAGGCCGACCAGAATCACCAGCCAGTAGTAAAAGCTGACGCCCGACAAGAGAACGGTGAGCAGGCTTAACAGCAATACCGCGGCGGACGAGGCCCAAACCGAGTGTCTAAGGGTGTCCAGCAAATCTTTCAAACTGGCGTTTTCGTCGACGTGTTTGACGTATTTGCAAAAGAAGGCGGCGAATTTAGAGGTGGACGATACATGCAGGTCTTTTTCGCCAATCACGATGAAGATGCCGAACAAGGAGGCGACAATACCGGCCGCCGCGACCAGGAACGGCAGAGCCACATAGCCGCCGGCCTGTTCGGCGCCTATTGTCAGCCCCAACGTGGCGCAGGCGATGACCGAACTGCTGTAGCTTTCGAACAAATCGGCGCCCATGCCGGCCACGTCGCCGACGTTATCGCCGACGTTATCGGCGATGACCGCCGGATTGCGCGGGTCGTCTTCCGGTATGCCTTGCTCGACCTTGCCGACCAGATCGGCGCCGACGTCGGCGGCCTTGGTGTAAATGCCGCCGCCGACCCTGGCGAACAAGGCGATGCTGCTGGCACCGAAACCGAAGCCGGTAATATAGCTGAGCCGGTTGGGGTCGTCCGCGAAAATCAGATAAAGCGAGGTCATACCCAGCAGCCCGAAGCTGACCACCGACATGCCCATGATGGCACCGCTGCCGAAGGCGACTTTCAGGCCCAGTTGCAGACTATGGCTGGCGGCTTCGGCGGTGCGCAGATTGGCGCGCACCGCGGTATACATGCCTAGGTAGCCGGCGCCGGCCGAAGCCACGGCGCCGAGCACGAAGGCGGCGGCGGTTTGCCATTGCAAAAAGCCGGCGATGATGCCGGCAACCACCACGACGAATACCGCCAGTATTCGGTATTCGCGATGCAAAAACGCCGCGGCGCCTTCCTGAATCGCCGCGGCAATGCTGCGCAAGGTGTCGTTGCCCTGCGGATACGCCAGCACTCGTCGCAGCTGCCAGAGTACGAAACCGATTCCGGCCAAAGCCATGATCAATGCGAAAACGATTGCCAGCGATGCGTCTGCCACAGTGTTACCCCGTTGTTGGTTGTTGTAATAGGACAGCCGAATTTTATGCCAAGCCTTGACGTTTAGCGAATTTGCCGCGTAAGCAATGCGCGTCAAGCGGGTGGGATGAAGTCCAGGTCTATGGCTTGAAAGGGCAGGCCGGCCAGTGCTGGCGAATAACGCCTCAATAGTTGCAGGCGTTCCGAACTCAGTGCGCCGGCGATTTTGTTCAGATCGGTCAGCTTGATGCCTTGGCGCACCAAGTACAGTAAATAGGTGTGGCGAATGGCTTCCGCATTGACTTGCGGCGTAGGCAAGCCGAAGTCGATCGCAAAACTGCACAACAGACTATCCAGCGCCTCGGCCCGTGGCCACTCGGCAAAGTGTGCGCCAAGCCGGCACAAGTGAGCGACCGCGGCGGTCATCGGCAGGTTGCGTTGGCCCGGCACCATGATCATCAGGGTTTCGGCGTTCAAGCAGTCCGGACTTAAGCTGACGATCTCGGCCAAACTCAAGCCGTTGCACAGCAAAGCCACCACGGCGTTCAGCGGCGGCTCCGAACCGCGGTATAGCGCCAGCACTTCGTTCCGGCTCATTTCGGTCGGCCCATCCACCGCCGGCAGCGCAGCAAAAGTAGGGCCGGCCAATCCATTTTGGGCGGGATAATAGGCGGCTTCCAAGGCCGGTTGGGCCTGCGCCGGCGGACGCCAACCCAAGCTTTTGGCAGTGGGAATTTCAGGTTGTTCGGCGCGCCGCAAGAATTCCCAAAGCAGTACCACAGTTAGCGCCAAGGCGAAACTTCCGCCGGCCGCCCAGCCGGCTTCGAGCGGATAGTCCGGGCCTATCGGCCGATCCGGCAAGCTGGCCCAGGAGACGACTTCTACTTGCGGATACGTTTGCCGTTGTTTGATGTCGATGTCGGCCAAACGCTGTTTGATGCCTTGCGCCACAGTTTCCAAATTGGCGAGATCTTGCTGCATCGCTTGCTGTTCGGAAAAGCCGGAGGCGTATTCGGCTGCCGCTTGTTTGTGGGCGTTCAGTTGCGCTTTTAGCGAGGCGACCGATTGTTTGGCGGCCAGATAAGCGTTTTGCGCTTCTTGTAATGCCATGTGTTGACCTTGCTCGGATTTCGCCGCGATTTTGCGTTCGATTTCCGCCAATTGCTCGCGCACTCGGTTCAGGTTGGGATTCAAGGCGATATAGTCGGCGGTGAAGCGGCCTTCGATCTCCGCCATCTGGTCGCGCAATTTTTCGGCTTGCTGCAACAGCACCGCCATTGCTTGCGAATCCGACTCCGCTACCACCGGCCGGCCTTCGCTAATGGCGGCCGATAGGGTATCGAGTTTGGCCTTGCTGCCAACTTCCGCCGCCAGCGCGTCGTTCAACGCTTTATTCAAGCCTTGCAAGCGGGCGTGCGCTTGGTTGTCGCCGCTTTCGGCGGACAGAATGTTGTGTTGCATGCCGAACTGTTCGATGCGGCGCCGCTGCTCGGCGATTTGCCGTTCGGTACGCTCCAGTTGCCCGTGTAATTGACCGGCCAATTTGTCGGAATTTTCCGCGGTAGCGTCGCCGCGTACTTTCAGGTAACTGGCTATCCAAGCGTCCAGGGCCAACTCCAGACGTTTAGGTTCCGGGCCATCCGCATAGAGGTGCAACAAATTGGTGTCCGGCTCGGCCGAGACCGAGAACTGACGGCGTAAAGTCTGCGGCTCCCAAGATTCGGCGTGGCGGGTAACTTCCTGCAAGCGTTCTACGGTCGCTTCCATAATCGCGGAGCCTAGCAGGATTTCGGTTTGTATGCCGAGGTGCTGCAGATCCGCCGCCGGACTGGCTTGGTCCAGGTCGGTTGCCGAGGTGGTCAGCAGCGTGGCGGAGCTGCGATATTGCGGCGTTTGCATGAACACGGCGGTTTGCGAGACGGCCAAACTGATCAGAAAAACGGCGAAAAACAGTTTGCTACGGCTGATGCGCGAGGTATTGCGCAATACGGGCCGGAATTCGACGGTTTGTTCGTGCATGATTTAACCTCGGCCTCGGTAAGATGGAATGACCTAACCTAACTCCAATCGCGGGAATTTGGCAAGCGGGCTGAGCGGCTTTAACGTATCTTTGCAGAACATTGCTGCAGTGCGATGACGGAGGCCGGCAGACGGCAACCCATCGCAACCTTCAGGCTAAAATCCGGCAGCTGATTTGGTCGCCGCCTTTGGCCTTTGAGGCATACAACAGGATGTCGGCGGCTTCCACTCCGCTGGTTTCGTCGATATCCCGAGTGGGCCAAACGGTCGTCAAGCCGGCGCTGACTGTGACTATAGG
Source organism: Methylomonas sp. HYX-M1 (assembly GCF_040741385.1). Classification (NCBI taxonomy): domain Bacteria; kingdom Pseudomonadati; phylum Pseudomonadota; class Gammaproteobacteria; order Methylococcales; family Methylococcaceae; genus Methylomonas; species Methylomonas sp. HYX-M1. Next base: position 2,355,613 of record NZ_CP160405.1, on the reverse strand, counting down.
CGCAATCGGAGACTTGACGTTAGGGATTTTTAACGAGCGAATATCGGATAACAGGGATTCTACGATTTGTTCGGCTTCGTCCAGTGCGGTGTTACCCAGTACTACGCTGAATTCTTCGCCGCCGAAACGTGCGCATAAATCGCTGGGCCGGCGGGTATAACGGCTCAGTACCGCACCGATTTTTTTCAAGCATTCGTCGCCGGACACGTGGCCGTAGTTGTCGTTCAAGGCCTTGAAATGGTCGATGTCCAGCATCGCCAACGAAATCGGCTGGTTTTGCCGCTGGCAGCGCTTCCATTCGCTACGCAAGAATTCGTCGAAATGGCGGCGGTTGGAAATGCCGGTCAAGCAGTCTATTTTCGACAGTGCCAATATCTGTTCTTCGGTGCGCTTGCGTTCGGTAATGTCTTGATGAGCGATGATGGTATAGCCCGAACTTACGCATTCCAAAGGATTGACCTGCATTTGAAACCAATAGCGAATATTTTGAAATTCGCAAGGATATTCCAAAAGAAAGGACTCTTTGAGACCGCCGATCACACTACGGATGCCGTCAGACGCTCGCGCGGCCAGCTGGTCGCCGGCTCGGGCCGCGTCGTCGCAGGCTTTCAAGTAATTGCTGCCGAACCAACTCCTGGGCAACAAGTTGTCGGAGTCGGAACCGAATTTGTCCCAACTCTTGTTGGTGTAATGGATAACCCCCTCCCGATCGATGACGGCGATGCTATCGCTGATGCTGTTGAGCAGGCATTGGAAAAAGGGTTGGGTGTCAAACATTTTTAAATATGCGGGTGAGCGAGCCGCGTTCGGCTCACGGATTTGCGGGCCAGGTCCGGTAAAACGCTAAGGCGGGCAAAAAAAGGGGACTTGCATGTCCCCTTTTTCCGCTGGCCCGATCTATTGATTGAAGGTAGAGCCGGGTGTGGCTGGCAGTTTAGGCATGGTTTGTTCCGGGAATTCGCCGGTTAACGCATTCAGAAAGGCGACGATGTCGGCAACGTCTTCGTCCGGCAGGTCTTTATCCAATTGCAATTTAGCCATCAGCTTGACGGCTTTGTCCAAGGTCGGTACCGAACCGTTGTGAAAATAAGGCGCGGTCAAAGCGATATTGCGTAAAGTCGGCACTTTCCAGAAATGTTCGTCACTGTCTTTTTTGGTGACTTCGGCCAAGCCTTTGTCTTTGCTGAAGTGGTATTGCGCTTCAAAATAGCCGTTTTTATGCATTGGGAATTTTTGGAAGCTTCCCGGTCCGTTGAATGCCGGACCGCTGTGGCAACCGGTGCATCCGAGTTCAACGGCTTTTTGCATGCCGCGTACTTGCTGTTTGCTCAGCGCGGAGGTATCGCCGCTGACGTATTTGTCGTAAGGGCTATTGGGGGTAATCAGGGTTCTTTCGTAAGCCGCTATGGCCTTGGTGGCGTTATCTTTGCTAATCGAGTTTTGACCGAAGGCTTTCTCGAACGCAACTTGGTAACCCTTGATGGTTTTTAGGCGGGCAACCACGTCGTCCCAGCTTTTCATGCCCATTTCTATCGGGTTGGTGACCGGGCCGGCGGCTTGTTCTTCCAGACTGGCGGCGCGGCCGTCCCAAAATTGCACGGCATTGAACGCCGCATTCCAAACGGTAGGCGCGCTACGTCCGCCGGTTTGACCGTTGACGCCCATGGAATTCGGCCGGTTGTCTTCGCCGCCGGCCATGGTGTTATGGCAAGACGCGCAGGCTACGGTACCGGTTGAAGACAGGCGCGGGTCGTGGTAAAGCATTTGCCCCAACGCTACTTTCTCCGGTGTCGTAGGGTTGTCGGCCGGAGCCGGAGCAGTGGTAGGCAAGGCGTCCGCCGCCATCACGGACAGCGAACCGGCCAAAGCGATTGCAGAGACCAGTAACTGAATCTTAAACATGTCATCCTCCGAAGTTGTTATTGTAAGTAACGAGTTCAAATTGTAAGGTATTGCCAAGGACTAGGTAAATGTTATTCGGCTCGCACTCAAGGCGAGTCCTACCGAGTTCGTCGGCCGGTTCAGCCTATGTCCGGCCGGTGCGCGTTCGGATTTTTCCTGCCTATTCGGCCGTGCGACTACCCCTGCATAAGCGGAGAAATCGGTTCCTCGCTACTCGGTAGTTTAAGCCTATGCGATTGATGTTACACTTTTGGACACTATTCACAGGGATCTTACATATGCAGCTTGCAATCAGCGTTCTCGGCAACAAGACCGAGGGCTTTCTTCCCGAAATACTTTCAGCGATCAGCACTTGCCAATGCAGCGTATTGGAGTTGATAACCGCCAATCTGATCGAACTGACTTCCGTGTACATATTGGTGGAAGGCAATTGGAATCACGTCGCCAAGCTGGAGGGTTTGCTGGCGGCCCTGGGCGATCGTTTCCACGTGCAAGTCGCCTTTTTACGTCCGGAGGATCAAGAGCAGGAACAGCCGGTTTACGAAAAAGGCGTGCCTTATACGCTGGAGACGATTTCGGTGGAAAAACGCGATTTGCTTTATGCGGTGACATCGTTTTTATGCGGACGCGGCGTGTTGATAGACGAAATTCAAGCCAGCTTGCATCCCGCCGCCATTGCCGACAACGCGGTGTTTTCCACGCGTTTTACCTTGCTCGTTCCGCCGCATGTGCGCATCTTGTCTTTGCGCGAAGAGTTTTTGGATTTTTGCGACGGTTTGAATATCGACGCCATTCTCGAACCTATTAAACGTTAAGCCATGACTACCGTAACTCTTGGACAAGCCGTTCCCGATTTTCAGCTGCCGGCCACCGGCGATAAAACCCTGGCCCTGGCCGATTTCCGCGGTAAGCGGCTGGTCTTGTATTTTTACCCCAAGGACAACACGCCCGGTTGCACTCAAGAGGGTCAAGCCTTCCGGGATTTGAGCGATCAATTCGAACAGGCAAATGCGGTGATTCTCGGCGTGTCGCGCGATAGCGTGAAAATGCACGAGGGTTTTAAAACCAAACAGGGATTTCCGTTCGATTTATTGGCGGATCAGGAGGAAAGTTTGTGCCAGCTGTTCGACGTCATCAAAATGAAAAATATGTACGGCAAACAGGTACGCGGCATAGAGCGCAGTACCTTCTTGGTCGACGAGCAGGGCGTACTGCAAAAAGAGTGGCGTAAGGTAAAAGTCAAAGGCCATGCCGAAGAGGTGCTGCAAGCCGTACTCGCGTTATAGCGAACAATGGCGTGCGGTAGGGGGCGAAGCGATTAAGCCCGGCCACAGCAACGTTTGAATTTTTTGCCGCTGCCGCAGGCGCATAGGGCGTTGCGGCCCGTGTCTACGGTATTGTTGATTTTGCCGGAGGCTTTGATGACACCGTCCAAATACTGCCAGTGCGCGCCGTTTTTCACGAACCGGCTGATTTCATGCATGACGCAGGCTACCCCGTCCTGAGCGTAATAGGCTTTGAATTCCACGATACCCTTTCGGTCGCCGCTCGCGCCTTTTTTGCAGGCAACGATTTGTAAACGTTGCCAATCGGCGGTTTCTTTGCTGAAGTCAATGGCAATCGGCCGGCTGCCGGGATCCCAACTGGCCAGCAAATATTCGGCGTTACGCTGGATGTAAGCGGTATAGCGCGAACGCATCAAGGCTTCGGCGGTCGGGGCCGCCGCGCTGCCGTTGTGATAAGGCGCGCAGCAGTCCGCGTAACTACGCCCTGAGCCGCATAAACAAAGGTCTTTATCGAGATTGGATTCGTTCATGGCGCAAATTTTAGCGGATATTCGCGTCGAACAACGCGGATTTTCCTGTGTAGCCAGGCCGTGAAGCTCGAAGCGGCGAGTCGGAAAGTGTTATCGGATAGGAGGTAATAGGTGCGAATATCGTTAAACGCGCAAATCTTCGTGGGCGCGGCAATTGGGGTGGCCTTAGGGCTGACATTTGCCACTATCGGCCGGCAGGCTGCCGGCGTGGAATTCGGCATTTATTTGTGTTCGCTGGTCGGCACCTTGTTTATCGACTTGTTGAAAATGATCTTGGTACCCTTGGTTTTCACCTCGATTGCGGTTGGGGTAGCCAATTTGCGCCAACACGAGCAACTGCACCGGGTTTGGATTTCCACCTTGAGTTTTTTCGTGTTGTCCATGACCTTGGCCGTGTTGCTGGCACTGCTTGCCGCGAATGTGTTCCAACCGGGCAAAGGCTTGCAACTTGCGATGTTTGCGCAAGCTGAGCATCAGATTGCCGCCCAACACATGAGCTTTGGCGAATTTGTCGCCGGCTTTTTGCACGGTTTATTCGTCAATCCGTTTGCCGCCCTGGCGCAAGGCAACGTGCTGGCCATCGTGATGTTTGCATTGTTATTGGGCATTGCGCTGGTAGTGGGCGGGGAACGCTACCGCAACATTCTGCAGTTGTTGCAAGAGGGCCTGGAATTGATGTTGAACATGGTAGCGTGGATCATGCGGCTGGCACCGTTCGGGATTTTGGCGCTGCTGACCCAGCTGTTGGCCACTCAAGAGCTTTCGGTGCTGCGCAGTTTGGCGGAATTTGTCGCAGTGGTTTTAGGCTCGATCTTGTTGCACGGCTTCGTAGTATTGCCGCTGCTGTTGTATGCAATAGCCAGGGTCACGCCGGGGCGGTTTTTCCAAGGCGCCAAAGAGGCCTTGATTACCGCGTTTGCCACCAGCTCCAGTTCGGCAACGCTACCTATTAGCTTGCGCTGTGCGGAGCAGCATCTGCATGTCAAACCCGGCATTGCCGGTTTCGTGCTGCCTTTAGGCGCTACCGCGAATATGGACGGTACCGCCTTGTACGAAGCGTCGGCTGCCTTGTTCGTCGCCAACTTGGCCGGGGTGGAACTGGATTTGGCTCAACAAATGATCGTATTTTTTACCTCGATTTTGGCGGCGATAGGGGCGCCCGGCATTCCCAGTGCCGGCATGGTGACTATGGTGATGGTGCTGCAGTCGGTCGGCCTGCCGGCGGAAGCCATCGCCATTTTGTTGCCTATCGACAGGCTGCTGGATACGTTTCGGACCATGGTCAACGTGGAAGGCGATATGGTCGGCAGCTTAATCGTGCAACGTCTGGTGAATTCCAAATAAACCGACCAGGCAGCGGCCGGAGGGTTATCCGCGCCGCTGCCGTTCGGGCTTTAGGCTTCGGCTTCAGCCGGAGCTTGTGCGGCTTTCAGCAGATCCAGGACGGCTTGGGCATGGCCTTCCGGATTGACCGCATACATCGCTTCCATCAAATTGCCGTCTTTGCCGATGACGAAGGTCGAGCGGACGATTTTCCACTTTTTGACACCGTCTTTTTCCACTTCCTGCCAAACCCCGTAGCTATCGCACAAGTCGCCGCCGGTATCGGCCAACAGCTGAACGTTCAAGCCGTATTTGCCGATGAATGCGCGGTGGCTGGCGCAATCGTCTTTACTGACGCCCACGACTACGGTATCCAGTTCGGCAAATTGCTCGGCTAGCGCGGTAAAGTCGTTGGCCTCGATAGTACAGCCCGGCGTGTCGTCTTTCGGGTAAAAATACAGCACCACGTTTTTCTCGTCGCGAAAGTCGGACAAATAAATCATTTGGTTGTCTTGATTGACGGCGCGAAAAAACGGCGCTTCCTGATTTTTTTCTAATAATTGTGACATCGGTTGCTCCTCTTGTAAGCGGTTGCCGGCCGATTGAACGCTGGAAAACGGCGGCGGATTGCGGCATCGCTTGGCGATTGCCGTGTATCAGGATAATCCCGTGGCGGATTCAACGCCAGTGCTCAATTGCGGCAGCCTTGCGACTTGACTTGGTGATCGAGGAAAGAATGCGGAGAAATAGGTGGAGACGGCGTAGTTTGCTATCGAAACAGGCGAGGCGAGTCGGTGTGCGGCAAATACCAAAGTGCCGCATAGCCGCTCAAGCATTACGCTCGAGCGGCGCGAGGCTTATTGGCCGGCTTTGGCCATTTCGGCGCGCATTTCGTCGATCACGGCTTTATAGTCGGGTTTGCCGAAAATCGCCGAACCGGCCACGAAGGTATCGGCGCCGGCCGCTTTAATTTCGCGGATGTTGGCGGTATTGACGCCGCCGTCGATTTCCAGGCGGATGTCGAAACCGCTGTCGTCTATGATTTTTCTAGCTTGACGCAGTTTAGGCAAGGCGGACGGTAGGAAGGATTGGCCGCCGAAGCCGGGGTTGACCGACATCAATAAAATCATGTCCACCTTATCCAGCACATGATCCAAATAGGACAGCGGCGTGGCCGGATTGAATACCAGACCGGATTTACAGCCGTGATCCCGGATCATTTGCAAGGAACGGTCGATATGCCGCGAGGCCTCCGGGTGGAAGGTGATATAGCTGGCGCCGGCTTTGGCGAAATCCGGAATGATGCGGTCGACGGGTTCTATCATCAAATGTACGTCGATAGGCGCGGTGACACCGTGTTTGCGCAAGGCTTCGCAAACCAGAGGCCCGATGGTCAGATTAGGCACGAAATGATTGTCCATCACATCGAAATGCACGATGTCCGCGCCGGCTTTTAAGACATTGTCCACTTCTTCGCCCAGGCGCGCGAAGTCGGCGGAGAGAATGGAAGGTGCAATTAAGTCGGCCATTATTTGATCCTCGTCGGGTATAAAAAACGGCCGCGTAACTTACGGCCATGCGATTAAAAAGCGCGCTATCGTATCGAAACGGCCTTTAGGCTGCAAGCGCAGTGTAAAGAAGCGAACTGATGAAGAAGTAATTTGCGGCATGCACATAAAGCTTAGAACTAGCTTACAATTAGCTATCGCCGCTTACCGAAATGCAGCCTATGGCGGGTTGCAATGAAACAGCAAGTTCGGGATCGGTTGAGGTTAGCTATCAGGTATGCTTTAGCTAGCCGGGCAAACAAACTGGGTATTCAGATCGGGCCGAGCCGGCCGATAATCTTTACAACTTGCCCGGGTTTCTATTGGGTTTGAATTCGGTGTTATTTATCAATGCTATGTTTTAGGTCGGCGCAAACAATGACAAGCACTTCTCGCGTTCTTGCTCGATACGGTTTTATAGAGTTGGCACGCTCCGGTTTTGGAAAAATGCGGCGTACTCTTAAACGCAAATCGGCGGTTAATTCAGCCGGCCGCCGGCGGCTAAGCAGCTCTTGGTTACCCGTGATCGCCTGCGTTTTTTATTTCGGCGAAGCCAGTTTTGTGTTGGCCGATGATGAAATAGGCGGGGTTCAAGCGCTCCCCGCCCCCGACTTTCCGCCGTTGCTGGCCAATGAAATTGTCATACCCGCCGATTCGCCGATCGGCATCATTTTAACCAGCCAACGCCATCCGCTGTTGCGCCGCGCCGATTTCAAAAACGAAGGCGAAGTGGTTAAAAGTATCTATGGAAAAGTCGAGTTCCAACCGATTTGGTTTTCCAAACATGCGCCGGAAAAAAATTTAACGGATTTACTCGCGCTACTCTCCAATGCCGAAGCAGACGGCTTAAGCCCACTGAATTACGATGTCGATTCCGTGCGCGAATGGATAGAACACCCCCCTTTGGACGCGAATACAACGGCAAGTTACGACGTTGCTTTGACTGTTTCGCTAACGCGATTTTTGCGCGATTTACGTCAGGGAAGGGTGGATCCCAGAAGCATGCCCATGCCTGCGCACATTGCGCCTAAGCCGGATGTGGACTTAGCGTCGCTGTTGCATCAGTATCTGACGCAACAACGCCTGACCGATCTGGTTAGCGAGTTTGAACCCAAAGCGCGCCAGTATCGGCAACTCAAACACATTCTCGGTGAGCTGAGGCGGCAAGCGGTTATCGCGGCCAGGGGCCAATTGGTTTTCGCTAAACCGCTAAAACCGGGCGACAAGCATGCCAATGTTGCCGAGTTAAGATCCCGGTTGCACAGTTTGGGTGTATTGGCCGATCCTGCGGATGCGGCGAGCGAACGCTATGATGCCGATCTGGCCGACGCGGTAAAAAAACTGCAACGGCAAGCGGGGTTGAAAGCGGACGGGGTAGTCGGAAACGCCACTGCAGCCTTGCTGGCTCAGTCCCCTGCGGAAAAAATTTCGCGTATCGAATTGGCTATGGAGCGGGCGCGTTGGATTCCCGATCCGACCGAAGGACCGATGATAGTGGTAAATATTCCGGCGTTCGAGCTATGGGCTTTCAATTCCACGGACGATCAAGCGCCGCTGAACATGAAAGTGATTGTGGGCAAAGCGCCGGAAAATCAAACTCCGGTGTTATGGGAAGAAATGAAATATTTGGAGTTCATGCCGTATTGGAATATACCCACGACGATCTTCAAAAAGGAAATTTTGCCTAAAACCGTCAGCAACAAAGCCTACTTAGCCAGTCAGGATATCGAATTGGTTAGACACTATAACCGCGAAGATCAAGGTGGCGGCAGTTACCTCCGTGCCCGGCAGAGACCGGGAAAAAAGAACCCCTTGGGACGGGTGAAATTTGTATTTCCTAATGCGGCGGACGTGTATTTACACGATACGCCCGCTCAGTCGGCTTTCAATCGCCCGCGTCGAGATTTGAGCCACGGCTGTGTGCGGGTTTCTCAGCCGGAGCAACTAGCCGAATTTGTTTTGGGCGGCCAAAAAGAGTGGGATAAAGAAAGCATCAAACAAGCGATGACGGGTGCTAAAACCCGTCACGTCACGTTAAAGCGCTCCGTGCCGGTATTGTTTTATTACGGCACGACTTACGTCGACCACAAAGACCAGTTGCATTTTTATCCGGACGTATACGGACAAGACGAATATCTGCGTAAAGCTTTGGAACAGTTACAAAACATCCAAGCGTCGGAGCCTAAACCCAACGATTCGCTAAGATTGTCCAGCAGCGCAGACCTGACTGTAAGCCCTTAACGGCTGATACAGTCAAGCCGATCCGGCTGGCTCGCGAATTTGATCAGCCGGCATCCATTACAATGCTCGCGGAAAGGAGAACCTAAAGCGACCAGGTTCTGAAGGTACCGGTGTCGAGATGGATGAAATTCGACTCGGGATAATAGCCGACGCCCCCCCTGTGCATGGCGATTGCCGCGTTATGGATGCGGCGCAAATCGAAGCGTTCTATGCGTATGTCGACCGCACGGCCGTACATGTGAAAACTGTTATTGGCAACGCCGGTATGTTCGGCGTGCAGCTTGGCGTTGGTTAACGGCGAGCGGTAACCGCATACCACGTTAAACGGCCGACTGAGATCCAATATTTGTTTTAAATCGTGCAATTGATCCAGTAATTGCGGATCTACCGGATGTATGTCTCCGGTGCGGTAATCGCGCAACAACACGGAGATTTCGCCGAGTGCGTCGTTTAAATAGCGGCCGCGCTCAAAATAAGTGACGTTTAATCTGTCGCCGGTGTGCGGATTTTGAATGGCCAACGATCTATGACTGTCCAATCTGGATCGGTTAGCGAGTATCAACGAATCTTGTTCCGGCTCATAGATCGATGTATTAAAGCGGTTCGGTTGAACCCGCGCATATTGCTGCCCGTTCGGACTGGTTACGCTACGTTTATATTCGGTGGTAAGGATCCGGTTGGATTTTTTGCTGTAAACGTCGCGTACCCTGGAGTGGTTATTGACGCGTCCGGCGCTGTTTTTCACGCGCTTCAAAGACGCCGTCGAAATTTTGCCGCTTTTATGTTTGCTTGAAACGCGAATTTTTTGCTTGGGCAGGCGGACCGCGCTACGCGCTTTCCGACCCTTGTCTTTGCGAATTGTCTCGACTTTTGCCGCGTGTGCAATTCCCGGTACGGCTAAAGACAAAATGGCGCCAGCCGCCAGACGGCTGAAAAAGCTGCGTCGAGATACCATCGCCTTGGACTCGTCTTGGGGGGAATTGTCGACATCAGGTTGTTGCATCCTTAAATCTCCTACTGTTCGTGCAATCTCTTTCACTAACGTTACCGGGCCGTTTCCCGGCCGCATCGGTAATGGGTGCAAGTATAGCATTGCTGGGAGCCGAACGGCTTCGTAAGCAAAATCCTACGCTCAATGCCGATCATCCTACCGATACTGTACTATTTCGCCACGTCTGGCGGCGGAGGCGTCGTTGCCCTCGTGGTTTGAATGGCAATTTGGAAATGCGATAAAACAGTGCCGACAAATTTTAAACACACGGACAAACCGTAGGCAACTTCCGAAGTCTTTCGGCCGGAATCCGCTAAACCCGTCTGCAAGCTGATTTTTCGCGCATGGTCACGACGATTTGAATCTCTTGTGACGATTTTGTGAGAACTTCCCGGCAAAATCTCATTGCCTAAAGGCATCCAATTCAGAGGATTTTTAAGGAGATTTACGATGAGATTAATTCAAAAAACTTTATGGGTACCGGTGTTGATTCTGGCCAATGCCATTTGGCCTTATCCGAGTGCGCACGCTGCAGAGGTGACGTTTACGGTAACGAATTTGTCGTCCGCCCAAGGTGTTGCGATAAGTCCGGTATTTTTAGCTTTTCACGACGGTTCTTACGATGCTTTCGACCAGGGTAGTGCGGCGTCGGCGGCGATTGAAGCGGTTGCCGAATTAGGCGATAGCAGCGGTTTGGCCGCAGCGTTTGCCTCTGCTTATGCCGATGGCGTGAGCGGTTCGGCGAGCGCTACGGTGAATGCTTTCGGTCCCGGAATCTTTTTGCCGGGCGGCAGCGGAAGTATCACGCTAAATTTGGATCCGGTAAAAAACCGTTACTTAAGCTATTTCGCCATGGTGGTTCCGTCCAACGACAGATTTATCGGCAACGACGAGCCGATGGAAATTCAGTTGTTCGACGAGATGGGACATTTTCTCGGCTTGAATTTCGTGGAGACCGGCGCGGGAATTTGGGACGCCGGAACCGAACTCGACGCTGCGGAAGGCGCGGCTTTCCTGGTGGGATCGAATGCAACGGTAAGCCCTGCGCAAAATGGGCTTATTAGTTTCGACCACGATTTCTCCGCATATGCCGGTTTAGCCACGCCGGGCGGTTATAACTTTACCGATTTGCCGGGAACGGCCACCCCGTTACTAAGTATTAGCGCGGTATCGCAAGTGCCGTTGCCGGCGGCTGTTTGGTTGTTCTGCAGCGCGCTGCCCGCCGTGATGTGGCGCCGTCGCAAACCTGCGGCAATAACCGGTTAAAGCCGTTGGACAATCCGCTAAAAGCCGCCGTCGTAGACCTGCAATTGCAGGTTAGCCGGCGGCTTACCGGTCGGTTGGTCGGTTTTTAACGGTAAATGATGATGCAGGAGTGTGTTGCGGCGAATGTCGATCGTTTGCGTATGTTCTCCGTTCTCGGCGTCCGGGTGCCACAGCGTGACTCGGTATTGGCCGGATGGCACGGCTAAAAGCCACCGGCCCTCGCGGTCCGATTGCGTCAGATATTCGGCGTCGGTAACGTAGATATAGCCCAACATCCAATCGTGAATGTTGCAGCCCAGCGTGACGATACCGGTTTGCTCGAACACGATGGGTTCGACCGGCGTTCCGCTGTACAGTTTGATTTCGAAACGCTTGGTACTCGAAAAAGAATAGACGTGGTGTTTGATATCGTCGCTATTCGGAAAATAAACCGGTGTGCCGCGTTTAATGGCCAAAATATGCGGGACGAACTCGCGGCTTTTTTGATCCAGCTCTATCGACACCGCTTTGAGCGAGGGGTGCTGAACCGCGCTTGCCGGTTGCGGGTGCGCGCTTACCACGACGTGGCTTACCGGATTTTCGCCGTCCGTTACCGTGCCGGAAAGTTCCAGGCCGTTCGAGACCTGCGTCAGCATCGCACCAGCCATGCTTAAAAAAATACGCGATAAGCAAATTGCCATAATAATTCCTGTTGATCGGCGGGCTGTCCTAGATTAAGGCGAGACGGTCTATTGCTGACGATGCGGCTGAATTCCAGATTGAACTGGTGGCGTCGGGCCAAGGTTACATTGTAGTTTGCCGTAAGCGCATATCCGTGTTCGCGATTGTCCTCTTGCGGCATAAAGTCGTTTTGACCGCTACCGAAATATTCGTGGCGTAGACTTAGGCGGTGTGGGCCAAGCGATTTGCTGAGCAGCAGCGACGCCGCCCAAAAACCGGCGTCGACCGCTCTAAATCCGTTGCGGGTTTCGCCCATTTCGGTACTACCCTGCAGGCCTTGGCTTATCAAAGTAATTTGCCCGGGGAGTTCGGTCTTGACGCTTAACGACCAAAAGCGGGTATGCCAAGCATATTGGCCCTCCCTAAGGCCGGTAGGCTCGGCCAGATTATCGTAATAAAGGGCTCTTAACGTAAATTTTCCGTGAAGGTCGGCAGTCAGTCCGGCGTAATAGCCGGCGTTACCGTCTATTTCCACGAAAGGGCGCGTGTAAGCGGCTTGTTTGGGGAAATGCCGTGTTATACCGACGCCGACCGGCAGGCGTAGCCGGTCGTGCAGCGTCGCTTCATAATCGCTTAAACTCCAGCCCCGCCAAGCCAAAAGTAGGCCGGCGGTATCGTTGTTGGCGATGCCGGCGGCGAATAGACCGATATGGCCGCCGTTCGCTAAACGATAAGCCAAGCGGGTTTCGGCGCCGAAACTGCGCAGTTCTTGCCCGACCCAGGCATTGATCACCGAGGAATTCAAGGTATAAGGACTGCTCCAAGCAGTGCCGCTGTTCTCTAAGGAAATAGGCGGAAAAAACATCCCCAGCCTGGCGTTGAAATTCCATGCTCCGAGCGGTACCGGGCGGTAAGCGAAAAAACCTTCGCTCACATCGAGCGCTTGCTGCTGCCGATTGGCATATTTGATTGTCAAGAAACCCGACCAGTCCCAATTCAGGCTGGCTTTTAGGCTGGCTGCGGCTTCGTTAATGCGGATCGTCTCGCTGTCTGTGCCGTATCTAAACTTTCCTAAGCCGTTTTGCAATTCGCCGTTTTGCGCGTTGCCGGACATAAAACGCAAGTCTAATAAACCATGCCAGTCAAGCTCCGGGAACGACGGTTCGGCGTGTAAATCGAATGCGCAACCGATGCTCAGAAGGAAGGCAGTAGCGGCCAAGCCGCCGGGGGAGGGGGTGCGAAATCGAGCAACTAAGCGATCCGTTAACGCTGCTTGGCACATGAAGACGAGGCTATCGGCAAATCGAATCGGAATTCGCTTCCTTGACCTAACCTGCTATCCACGTAGATTCTGCCACCGTGTAAACGTGCAATTTTGTCTACCACCAACAATCCGAACCCGCCGCCTTGATTTCTGGCCTTACGGGATAAAGGCGAGCTCCAGTCGAACAGAGTAGGCAAATATTGCGGGGCGATGCCGACACCGGAATCGCGGACGTTAATCCACAAGCGAGTTCGATCGGCTGTAACCGATATGTGTATGCTACCGCCGTTGGGCGTATGTCTTAATGCATTGTCTATCAGATTGGTCAACAAGCGCTCGATTAAACCGATGTCGGCATCAGCCGGCGGCAACTCCGGGCGGAGTTCCGCCGTCAAGTCGATTTGCCGTTGCTGCGCGGCAAGCTGAAATTTTTGGCTCACGTCTTGTAGTAGTTCGGCTAGACAAAAGTGCTCCGGATTTAATCCGGTTTCGCCGCATTCCAGTTTGGCCAGTTCGAACAATTCTTGCGCCAATCGGCTGACTTTTTCGGTTTGTCTTAAGGCGGTTTGTAAGAATTGTTGTTGTTCCTGCAGCGGTAGGCTATCCGCTTTACGTTGCATGGTTTCCAAAAAACCGTACAACGAAGTCAAAGGTGTGCGTAAATCGTGGGAAACGGTAGCGACCCATTCGCGCCTTTGCCGATCTTTCATTTGTAATTCGCTGCACTGGGCCGCCAACGCCGCGGCGCGATTAAAGGTTTCTGCCAAACGGCCGAATTCGTCGTCGCTATTCACCGGAATCTGCGTATTCACGTCGCCTTGCAACATGCGTTCCGTCGCGCCGGCCAGCGCTCTAACCGGTCGCGATACGTTGCGGGCTATCAGCACGCTGCCGGCCAAGGCGACCAGCAACCCTAGCAGCATTAAGCCGGCGGTGGCGTTAAACAGCGGCCAGTAAGGGGCTTGAGCGCGGTTAAAATCGATTTGTAAGACGGCAACGATCGTGGGATCTAGCGCAGCGCTAGGCAAACGCTGGATGCGGCTAATGTAGTCGAAATCGCCCGATGCCATCGCGGCTTCCGGACGGTTTTGCACAAAATCCGCGTTCAATAATTGTTGCGTTAGCCTGCCTTGCATTTTTTCTGGCAATGAACTGGTCAAAATGCGGCTTTGACCGGCGCTTAATTCGACCATGCTAATCTCTAAGGGTAACGGCGATAATTGTTTAAATTGTTCTACCCGTCTTTGATCGACTTGCTGGGCAATCGCTACCCAACCTATGGGAAGCGGCGCCAGAACCGGTACGATTGTCCATTCGTAAAGTTTGTTGTCCAAAACGCCGAATACCACGGCTTTACCGCTATTTTCCGCTTCCGCCAAGGCATCCGGAAACACGAAGCCGCTATCTTGTAAAGAATTTTGCGTGTCGGCGACGATTTCTCCTGTCAAATCAATGAAAAAAGCCCGTTGAGCCCTAATCCGTAAGGCTAGGTTTTCCAACGCCGAAGCGATGGTTTTAGCATCGCTGCTACCGAGGGTGGAGCGGAATCCGAAATCCGCCACTAATATGCGGGTTTCCCCGGCAATTCGCTCTCCGCGCTCCAGCAGTAGACGTTGAAATACCTGTTCCGCGTACATCAGATTTTGCGCCAGTTGGCGGATTAGATTGTCGCGCGATACTTGGTAGACGCTGACGATGGTCAAGGTTTGAATGGCCATGAATAAACCGGCAAAGAACAGCGCGATGCGGTTTTGGAAATTCAACGTCATAGCGCGCGAACCCTCTAGCTCCGGTTTATTAGGCGGTTTCGTCTTGCGGGGCGAATTTGTAACCTATGCCCCATACCGTCAAAATGCGTTTCGGATTTGCCGGGTCACGCTCGATTTTGGCGCGCAAGCGATTGATATGCGAGTTTACGGTATGTTCGTAACCGTCGTGCGAATAACCCCAGACTTGATTTAACAATTCCAAGCGGGTAAACGTCCGGTTCGGATGACGCACGAAAAAATGCAGCAAGTCGAATTCCCGCGCCGTTAACGATACCGGCCGGCCATTGAGATGGATGCTGCGCGCTTGAGTATCCACTCGCAAATCGGCTATTACGATTACGGTTTCCTCCGAAACGGAGTGGGTGTGTTTTAGAGCGTCCACCCTGCGTAGTAAGGCGCGCACTCTGGCTACCAGTTCGAGTGCGGAAAAAGGTTTGGCTATGTAATCGTCGGCCCCCATCTCCAAACCAACCACGCGTTGCACTTCCGCGGATTTGGAGCTGACGATGATGATGGGTGTGTAGTTGCTGGCGGCGCGTAAGCGCCGGCATACTTCCAGGCCGTCTATGCCCGGCAACATCAAATCTAAAATCAGCAGGTCGTAACGTTGACTATTCAAACGTTGCAGTCCGCTTTCTCCGTCCGGGGTATGCTCGACCGAATAACCTTCGTCGCGTAAAGGCTCCGTCAACAGCCAGGCGATGCCGGGATCGTCTTCGACTAGCAAAATGTGCTTGATCACAGTGCCTTCCTTCATGATCGCAAAACAGGATAGGGTTAGGCCGCTAGGCTAACAAACGATGAAAGCTGCTGGCTGGAGTCTGCGAATAGACGGGACATTATCGGCGAATATCGCGTTTATGCTTATCACGGAAGTTTCAAACATTCGTGAGAAATCCGTGATATTTATGTTTTTAGGCATGCGCAATTCAAATGTTAGAGTGCAAATGGATTTTTTACATTGCAGGCTATTGTAATTAATAAGCGTTTAGCGTTAGCCTGTAGGCGTATTCAAGGTTTGACGATAGCTGTCGACCTCGCTCCATTGGGATTTATTGCGCTATTGCCCGGCTTTACCGGGACGAAGCGGCCGCCTAGCTGAAAAAGTCCCGCTTTAGACGAGGCTGGTGTGAGCCTATCTCTCAGCCAAGTCTCCTATTGGAAATAGTGAAGCTTTTTTCCGTGCCAGCAGTTTGCTGGAAGCTTTGCCTGCAGTTTTGCTGTAGGTGTTTACGCTCAACCCAATCGGCTGAAACGGAATCAATTATTAGCATGCATGGGGTTAGCAAGCGCATTCAATTATGGGTAGTAAATATGACTGAAACCGAACTGTCCATTTTAATTGCCGACGACAACGAAATGAATCGTTGGCTGTTGGCCGAGCAGCTCAACACCTGGACCAATCAGGTGACGTCGACCAGCGACGGCACCCAAGCTTGGGAAGCCTTGCGGGAAACCGTTTATTCCTTGATTTTTCTGGATGTCAACATGCCCGGCATCAGCGGTCTGGAGCTGGTGCAAAAAGCCAGAATGGCATCGGCAAACCGTTTGACCCCGATTATCGCAATCACCGCACACGTGCAGCGTCGCCAACCCCATTTGTTTATCGAGGACGGCTTCAACGATTGTTTGATCAAGCCTATCGTGCTGGCCGACTTGGAGCGCGTCATCGGTCAGTGGTGCAAGCCGCGCGAAAGCGTAAACGGCGATTATTACGTTAGCGCAGTGCTTAATCGCTTGGAGAACAATCGCGAAATGGGACGCAAGTATCTGCAAAAGCTGTTCGAAGAGGTACCGTCGCAATTCGTCAGTTTGGAGCAATACTTGCGCGACCGCCAATGTTCTAAAGCCTGGGAGGTTGCCCATAAATTACATGGATCGTTTTGTTTTTTCGGTTTCGCCGACTTTCGCGCCGTCGCCGAAATTTTGGAACAGCATCTGATGGACGCGGACATGATTAAAGCCCAACAACAATATGTCTTGTTATCTGCCAAATTCGAAAATTTAAAGGCTGCGGAAAGCGAATTGTTAGCTCGGTTGAATTGAGTGCTAGCTTGACGAAAGAGCCCGGCATGCATCCCGTCTGCAAAATAGGAACTTTTCAATAAAAGCGCGTGTTTAAACAAAAATCATTCCAAACCGTTGCCGGCGTCGATTTGCATCTCGAAAGTCTGGTGGCCGACGACGGCGCTTTCCCACGTTATTGGCACCTGCTGTCGGCGAACGAGCGGCAAGCCGCTCAACGCTTTCAATTCGAAGAGTTGCGCCGCCGTTACGCGATTTGTCACGGCAAATTGCGCGTTTTATTGGCCGCTTACTTGGATATGGCCCCCGAAGCAATCGAATTTGCCCGTCACGCTTTCGGCAAACCTTATTTAATCGGCCGGCAACAACAAGCCTTGGCACTGCAATTCAATTTATCGCATTCCGGAGATCGTATGCTGCTCGCAGTCGGGCAACGACAGTTGGGGGTGGACATCGAGATGTGGAACCGGCGGCACGAGCCTGGCTTGCTGGCGCAAGAATGTTTATCCGCGGACGAGCTGGCTTATTGGCGGCGATTGCCGGATCAATTGCAAATACCGGCTTTTTACCGGTTTTGGACTCGCAAAGAAAGTTTGCTGAAGGCGGTCGGTGCCGGTATCGGCAATGGTGTTACCGATGTGGTGACGAGTACGGAGGGCGTTCCCAAGTTCTTGTCGCTACCGCCCCAATGCGGGACGATAGCGGATTGGTGCTTGTACGATGTGGCCGTCGGCGACGATTGCAGTGCCGCATTAACGGTTTTGGCTTAATCGCTACGGTTTGCGGATTGGCCTACTATCATGCCGTCCTCCATGTGTAGAACGTGATCCATACGCCCGGCTAATTCCGAGTCGTGGGTAACTACCAAAAAGCTCACCTGTAACTCCTGATTCAATTCCAGCATCAATTGGTAAATTTGATCGGCAGTTTTGCTGTCTAAATTTCCGGTCGGCTCGTCTGCCAGTACACACTTGGGGGTATTGACCAAGGCTCTGGCGATAGCGGCGCGCTGCCGTTCTCCGCCGGACAATTCGCCCGGCTTGTGTTGCAATCTATGGCTTAAGCCGACGCGCGTCAATAAGTCGGCGGATTTTTCCTGCGCGATTTTGATTGGCTGTTTGGCGATTAATAACGGCATCGCGACGTTTTCTAAAATGCTGAATTCGCCTAACAAATGATGAAACTGGTAAATAAAGCCAAGGGCCCGGTTGCGCAGCCGGCTTAATTTGCCGGCGCTGATGGAGCCAAGGTCTTCGCCGTCTAGCGTGACGCTCCCGGAAGTGGGTTTCTCCAGACCGCCCAGCAGATGCAGCAAAGTACTCTTGCCCGATCCGGACGCGCCCATAATCGCGACC
Source organism: Methylomonas sp. HYX-M1 (assembly GCF_040741385.1). NCBI lineage: Bacteria > Pseudomonadati > Pseudomonadota > Gammaproteobacteria > Methylococcales > Methylococcaceae > Methylomonas > Methylomonas sp. HYX-M1. The sequence goes on along the minus strand of NZ_CP160405.1, from coordinate 2,337,454 downwards.
CGTTGACCGGCGGTCACCTGTAAATCCACGCCTTTGAGCACGTCGACGTTCAAGTCGCCTTGGTTGTAGCGCTTGGTCAACTGCCGGCATTGCAGAATGATCGAATCACTCATAGCGAAGTACCTCGGCCGGATTGATACGCGAAGCTTGCCAAGCCGGGTACAAGGTTGCCAGTAGCGACAGCGAGAACGCAGCTACAGTGATCCAATACACGTCACTCCAAATTAATTTGGACGGTACTTCGCTGATGTAGTACACGTCCGCCGGCATGAATTTGTGGCCGAAGGCTTTTTCTATGGCCGGGACTATGGTTTGAACATTGAGCGCCAAGCCTATCCCGCCCAAGGTGCCGATAAACGTGCCTATGCTGCCGATGACGCAGCCCAGCACGACGAAAATGCCCATTACCGAACCGTTGCTCAGGCCCTGGGTTTTCAAAATAGCGATGTCGCCGCGTTTGTCCGTTACCACCATCACCAAGGTCGAGACGATATTGAACGCCGCTACTGCGACGATCAGCAGCAAAATAATGAACATCGCCCGTTTTTCGGTTTGTACCGCGCGGAAGAAATTGCTGTGCGCTAGTGTCCAATCGCTGACCCGGTAATCCGAGCCTAACGCGTCGGCCAAATCTTGGGTGATTAGCGGCGCATTGAACAAGTCGTCCAATTTCAGCCTTAATCCGGTCACCGCCGGTTCGAGGCGGAACAATTTAGCGGCATCGTCCAAATGCACCAGCGCCATGTTCCGGTCGTATTCGTACATGCCGACTTTGAACACGCCGACCACGGTAAAGCGTTTCAAACGCGGCAAGATACCAGCCGGCGTAGAATTCACTTGCGGGGTAATGATAGTCACCTTATCGCCGACGAATACGCCCAAGTAACCGGCAAGCTCCGCGCCTAACACGATGCCGAATTCGCCCGGTTTCAGATCGCTTAGTTGGCCCAGTTTCATGTTGGCCCCGACTTCCGATACATTAGGTTCGAAATCCGGCAAGATGCCTTGCAATAGGGTGCCGCTGACTTGACGGTCGGCATTGACCATCACCTGGCCTTGAATATAAGGTGCGGCGCCTTCCACATGCTCCATGCCGTCGAGGCGCGCGGCGACGCTTTGCCAATCGTCCAGTTGTCCGAAACGCCCGCTAACCGTGGTGTGGGCGGTCATGCCCAAAATGCGCTCGCGCAATTCCGCTTCGAAGCCGTTCATCACCGACAGCACGGTGATCAGAGCGGTGACACCCAAGGCGATGCCGAGAACCGAAGTTAAGGTGATGAAGGAAATGAATTGCGTCCGGCGTTTGGCACGCGTATAGCGTAAGCCGATATATAGAATCAGCGGTTTGAACATGGAGTAGGGGTGTTAGGGGCGTTTGCAGTCGTGGCAATAGCCGTATAGGTACAAGCTATGCTCGGTGAGTTGATAACCCAACCGATTTGCAATTTCCGCTTGGCGTTTTTCAATGACTTCGTCGGTAAATTCGTCCACTTTACCGCATTTGACACAGACCATATGGTCGTGGTGGTTGCCTTTGTTCAATTCGAAAATGGAGTTGCCGCCTTCGAAATGATGGCGATTGACTAAGCCGGCCGCTTCGAATTGGGTCAGTACCCTATAAACGGTTGCAAGACCTATATCTTCGCCTTCCGCCAGCAAGATTTTGTAAACTTTCTCGGCGGACAGATGTTTGTCATCGGCCTGCTTTTCCAGAATTTCCAGGATTTTAACCCGCGGTAACGTGACTTTGAGACCGGCGTTGCGTAATTCCTGTGTTTCCATAAGCTCATTCTCTTGAATCGGTGGCGCGGCATTGTAGCGGTTTTTCGCCCGAGCCGTTGGCTGAATTATGGGATAATGGAGAAGCCGTGTGTTCTCACTTGATCCCGATACATGAAAATAGCCGCTCTTGTTATAACTGCTACAGTACCGTTTGCGCTTGTGGGTTGCCAAACCATACTCTCTAATTTACCCGGCGTCTACAGCATCGACATCGAACAAGGGAATATCGTCGATCAGGCCATGGTAGATCAACTACGGCCGAACATGACGAAAAGGCAGGTGCTTTACATCATGGGGTCGCCGATGCTGTCCGATACTTTTCACGAACAGCGTTGGGATTATTTGTATTCCGATCAGCCCGGCGGGGAAGCGCGTATGCAAAAACGCATTTCCTTGTATTTTTCCGGCGAAAATCTGGTCGGCGTGCAAGGCGATTTTCGCCCCAGCGCAATGCCGGTCGTCAAGCAGTCCACCGAGACCACGGTCGATGTGCCCAAACGAGAGTTGGACAGCACCATGGGTGAAAAAATTACCGGTTTGTTTAGCTCGGACCCCGACACCGCCGCCGTCGCAGAGCGCTCCCGCGAGGCGGTGAATGCGGCTAAAGGCGGCTTGGAAGATAGCGCCGAAACTCAAATTAACGAAGCCGCCAAATCGGCAGGCGGGCAAGATAAAACCCTGTGGGAAAAAATTTCCGGCATATTCGATTCGGAATCGGAAGCGGACGGCAAAGCCGAGTCCGGCTCTGCCAACGCCAACAGCAAGGATGCGGGCAAATAAAAATCGTAGTCGCGTAATTTTCCTGCCGTTCGACACCGGATAGGCACTATCGTTGTGGCAACCCTAGCCGACGAGCGTACGAAGCGCTGGCGGCTTAACCTTCGCCGGCTAGCGGAAACGCGCTCAAGCCTAGCGGGCAAGCCTGCAGCTGGGCGCGTAGCATGGCGAACCCGGCACCCGCTCACTATTTCAACAATTCCGCCATTGCGATGACGTTTTTGGCCATTTCGCCCATCGAAATCTTTCGGTCCATCGCCAGTTTGCGGAGCGCGTGGTAGGCCTGATCTTCGGTATAGTTCTGCGACTTAATCAAAATCGCTTTGGCGCGATCGATGAACTTGCGTTCCTCCAGTTGGGTTTTGGCTTTTTGCAGTTCTTCTTTCAGCGCTTGTTGCTCGCGGAAACGAGCGATGGCCACATCGATGATGGCTTTGATACGCTTGGGTTCCAAGCCGTCTACGATATAAGCGCTGACCCCGGCTTTGATCACTTTATTGATGGTTTCGGTTTGCTGATCTTCGGCAAACATGATGACCGGTACGGCATAAAGCTGATTGATGTCCAACACCATTTTCAGGATCAGGTCGTCCGGACTGTACAGGTTTAATACCACCGCGTCCGGTTGCAGGGCCTTGATGACTTCCGGCAAATTCAAAGACTGCAGCTTCAGCGTAGCTACTTGGTAGCCGTGCTGCTGCAAGCATTTTTCCAGCATCAGGTCGGATTCGAACTCATCGACCACTAACACTTTCAGCGCTGTCATGGTCACTCCAGCTCGATTTTGACGACGGAGCCGTCCGGCAGGATTTCTGTAATAAAGGTTTTAGGTTCTTCCAGGAAGTACAACAATCCCAGCAACAGCAAGCAACAGCAGCCTAACATTAAAAAAAACGTGTTGGTCGGAACGAAGGTTAACACGATCAAAAACACGATGGAGCCGGCGTTGCCGTAGGCGCCGACGATACCGGCCACTTCGCCGGTGATAGCTCGCCTGACTAAGGGAACGAAGGCGAATATGGCGCCTTCCGCCGCTTGCATGAAAATCGCGCACAGCAAGGTCACGCAGACCGCCGCGCTCACCGACCATTGCTCGGAAATCAAGGCCATCAACAAATAGCCGCCCGTTAATCCGGCGATAAACAGCGTCAACGATAATTTACGGCCGATTTGATCGCTGAGTAAGCCGCCTGCCGGTCGAGCAAAAATATTGGTAACCACGAAACTGGAAGCCAATAAACCTGCATTCAGCATGGAGATATGCTGAGTTTGGTTGAAAGTATTGAAGAAAAACATCGGCAACATAGACAGCACGGCCAATTTGGAACCGAAAGTAATCAAATAAGCGATGGCCAATATCACTACTTGCCGATAATGATATTGGTGAATGCTGGGAACCGGTTGACTCAGGCGTTCGGCGTTGTGGTTGACCAGATGTTTGGCATGCAGCAGAAACACGGCCCAAATCACGGCATGGATGCCGGCGGCCCAGGACGGCGACAGGATGGGATCCGCCAGGGCGGAAAGCTTCCAGGTCAGAAGCGATAAGGTGGCGTACAGGGGAAGCAGGCTAAAGACGTACAAAAACAGGTCGTTAATGCTGCTGACTTCCATGCTGCTGGCGCGTTTACCTTTCAAGCCCGCTAGCGCCGGCGGCAAGTTTTCGACCTTGAAATAGTAGACGACGGAAAAAATGATGGCCATGCCGCCGGTAACCGCGACCGCGTAGCGCCAACCTTGATCTTCTCCCAAATACAAAGCCAAGCCCGGCAAACAAATGGCGGCAATAGCCGAGCCGAAATTTCCCCAGCCGGCGTAAATGCCTTCGGCCGTGCCGACTTGGCTGGACGGAAACCAGTCGCCGATAACGCGCACGCCGACCACGAAGCCCGCGCCGATGAAACCGAGCAGAAACCGCGACCAAGCCAGCTCGGCGAAATTGTCGGCTGTCGCGAACATGAAGCAGGGAATGCTGCAAATGGCCAGCAGTACGCTATAACTGATTTTGGCGCCGAATCGATCGACCACCAAGCCGATAATGACGCGGGCCGGAATAGTCAAAGCCACGTTAAGCAACAGAATGATTTCCACGTCGGCGTTGCTGATGCCCAGGTCCTGTTGGATCAACACCATTAACGGGGCGTGATTAAACCAAATCACAAAGCTGATGAAAAAAGCCATCCAGCTCATGTGCAGGATTTTGGTTTTTCCTTGCATGGAAAGCAGGTCGAAAGGGATAACTGGCATGAAATAATCCAATAAACAAAACCGATACAGTTTGTGCGAGAAAGGTGTTGGCACGCAACATTAAAACGGTTGCGTAAAAAGAAAGCAATTTGGATTCAATTCAACACGCCTCAGGAGCCGTCTAATGCTCGAATAGTGCGCACCAATTTGGTTCATTTAAGCGGTGTCTCTGGCCAGATCGGTGCGTTGCTGTCAATCGTATGCTTATTGAAATCATTAACTAATTGAATTAAAATAATAATATAAACTGGTATATATATTGCTTTTATCCGATTAAGTCTCCCGCTGAGCTTATCTTGTCATTGTTACCTGGACAAAGGCGTCCGTTTTTTTGCACATATGCAACTAAAACGGGTCGCCTTTTTTTTTGCTCCAAAAAAATGCGAACGAGCGGGAAGCACTCTTGAAATCCACGAGCCGGCGCAATTTCAAGCGGGGGCCGGAGTCAGCAAATTTATTATTTCGAGGTTGGCATGAACAACAAACAAACCTTGGTTGTTATCGGTAACGGTATGGTCGGACAACATTTTCTGGCCGGATTCGCCAATAGCGCCGCCAAAGAGCAATTCCGAGTCGTCACTTTTTGCGAGGAACCGCGCCCGGCCTACGATAGGGTGCATTTGTCCGAGTATTTTTCCGGCAAAACCGCAGAAGATTTATCGCTGGTTCCGGAAGGTTTTTTCGAAGAAACCGGCATAGAAATTCTGTTGGGCGATCGGGCCGCCGGCATAGATCGGAACAACAAAACGGTAACCTCTGCCAACGGGGTAACGATTGCATACGACAAGTTGGTATTGGCGACAGGCTCTTACCCCTTCGTGCCGCCGGTTCCCGGCCACGAACGCGAACGCTGCCTGGTTTACAGAACCATAGAAGATCTGGAAGCAATCCAAGCCGCCGCAGCGCAATCCAAAGTCGGCACCGTAGTCGGCGGCGGCTTGTTGGGTTTGGAGGCGGCCAAAGCCCTCAGAGATTTAGGTCTGGATACCCATGTGGTCGAATTTGCGCCGCGCCTGATGGCCGTGCAACTGGACGAGGGCGGCGGTGCGATGTTGCGCCGCAAAATCGAAGCGTTGGGCGTAAAAGTGCATCTAAGCAAAAACACCACCTTGATCGACGACGGCGAAACCTGTTTGCACAAAATGAATTTCGCCGACGGTGAAGTGTTGGAAACCGACCTGATATTGTTCTCTGCCGGCATCCGGCCGCGCGACGACATCGCCCGCAGCTGCGGACTGGAGGTCGGCCCGCGCGGCGGCATCGTCATCGACAACCAATGCCGCACCTCCGATCCGGACATCTACGCGATCGGCGAATGCGCATTGTGGAACGGACAAATTTTCGGATTGGTTGCGCCCGGTTACACCATGGCCCGCACCGTGGTCGCCGACTTGAGCGGTGAATCGGCTGAGTTTACCGGCGCGGATATGAGCACCAAGCTGAAATTGATGGGCGTTGATGTGGCCAGCATCGGCGATGCGCACGCCAAAACCGCAGGCTCTCTGGTCTATACCTACCAAGACGGCCGCGGCGAAATCTATAAGCGCCTGGTGACCAGTGCCGACAACAAATTGTTGCTGGGTGCCGTGCTGGTCGGTGATGCCAACGGTTATAGCACCTTGTTGCAATACAGTTTGAACGGTATCGAACTGCCGGCCAATCCGGATTCTTTGATTCTACCGCAGCGCCACGACGAGTCGGTCGGCTTGGGGCCGGACGCTTTACCGGAAAGCGCGCAAATTTGTTCCTGCTACGCGGTTTCGAAAGGCGATATTTGTTCGGCGATTGCCGCCGGTTGCACCACCGTACCCAAGCTGAAGGCGGAAACCAAGGCCGGAACCGGCTGCGGCGGCTGCGGGGCGCTGTTGAAATCGGTACTGGATTGCGAATTGAAAAAAGCCGGTTTCGAGGTCAATACCGACATATGCGAGCATTTTCCGCACACCCGGCAGGATTTGTACAACATCATTCGGGTTGAAAAAATCAAAACCTTCGACGAACTACTGGACAAACACGGCCGCGGTTTGGGCTGCGAGGTCTGCAAGCAAGCGATCGGTTCCATTTTGGCCTCCTACTGGAACGAATACGTCTTGGAAACGCCGCACTTGGGCCTACAGGATACCAACGACACGTTTTTGGCCAATATGCAAAAAGACGGCACTTATTCCGTGGTACCCCGAGTGACCGGCGGCGAAATCAGCCCTGACATGCTGATTGCGCTGGGCGAAGTGGCGAAAAAATACGGCTTGTACACCAAGATTACCGGCGGGCAACGGGTGGACTTGTTCGGCGCCAGGGTCGAGCAACTGCCGATGATCTGGGCCGAATTGATTGCGGCCGGCTTCGAATCCGGCCACGCGTACGGCAAATCGCTACGTACCGTGAAATCCTGCGTCGGCAGCACCTGGTGCCGCTTTGGGGTGGACGACAGCGTCGGTCTTGCGGTCGAGCTGGAAAACCGTTACAAGGGCTTACGCGCGCCGCATAAAATCAAAATGGCGGTGTCGGGTTGCACCCGCGAATGCGCCGAAGCGCAGGGCAAGGATATAGGCGTGATCGCCACTGAGAACGGCTGGAATCTTTATGTATGCGGCAACGGCGGCATGAAACCGCGCCACGCCGACCTGATTGCAACTAACTTGGACAAACAAACTCTGATCAAATACATCGACCGGGTATTGATTTTTTACGTGCGCACCGCGGACCGTTTGCAACGGACCTCGGTTTGGATGGAAAACATGGAAGGCGGGCTGGATTATTTGCGTTCGGTCATCATCGACGACAAATTGGGCATTTGCGCCGAACTGGAACAGCAAATGCAGTACGTCATCGATACCTATCAATGCGAGTGGAAAACCACGCTGGAAAACGAAAGCAAGCTAAAACGTTTTCGCCACTTTATTAATAGCGATGCCGCCGACGAAAACGTGGTATTCGTCGAAGAACGCGGTCAAATCCGCCCGGCAACCCCGGAAGAAAAACAACTGCGCACAGCTCAAGAGGAGATTGCTTAATGACAACCTGGATAGACGTTTGCCATATTGACGATTTGCAGCCGGACTCCGGTGTCTGCGCGTTGGTCAAAGGCAAGCAAGTGGCGATTTTTTATCTGACCCGGCCGAAAGCGGTCTACGCCATCGGTAATTTCGACCCGTTTAGCGACGCCAACGTACTGTCGCGCGGCATGATAGGAGACCTGGGCGGCAAGCTGATGGTGGCTTCCCCGATGTACAAACAACATTTCGATTTGACCACAGGGGTGTGTTTCGAAGACACACAAGTCAGGGTGCCGGCTTATCCGGCCCGGATTAACGGCGATAGGGTTGAAATCCAGTTGGGGGAATAACGCATGAATTATCAGTATTACATTGCCGACGTATTTACCGACCGGATTTTCAACGGCGCACAAATTGCCGTATTTCCGGCCGCGGACGGTTTGGACGGCGACACCATGGCGCGCATCGCCCGCGAATTGAATTTATCGGAAACGGTGTTCGTGTCGCGTTTACCGGACGAAGCAAATACTTGGCGCATGCGCATTTTTTCGCCGTTCAAGGAAATCGACTTCGCCGGTCACCCGGTAATTGCCACGGCATACGTGTTGGCGGAAAGCGGCGAACTGCAATTGCCCAAACAGCTTACTCACTTGGTTTTGCGGCAAAACGTCGGCGATATAGAGGCTAACGTGACCAGCCGGGACGGCAAGCCGGTCTTCATTCAGTTCAGCCGCTCAGGCGATGCCATCATCGACCGCTTCGCCCCGACCGACGAAGAGTTATGCCAGTTTCTAGGCCTGCAAATTTCCGATTTGGATCATAAAAAATACTCGCCGCGCTTGGTTTCTTGCGGCATGCCGTATTTGATCGTGCCGGTATGGAATTACGAATCGGTGCGCAAGGCTCGTTTCAACTATGCGGCCTGGAGTCAATCCATCGCACCGCAAACCGCCGCGCAGGAAATTTTGCTGTTCGCGCCGAAATCGCCGAATCCGGATGCCGATTTCAACGCTCGCTTGTTCGGCCCCAACATCAGCTTATACGACGATCCGCCGGTCGGCAGCGCGATGCCGGCCTTTTGCCACTATCTGTGCTCGTTCGAGCATACCCAAAAAGGCACCCACACTTTTTCCGTAGAACGCGGCGAAATCAAAACCCGGCGCAGCTTGCTACAGCTGGAAATGGACAATAAGCAGCAGGAAAGGCTGATGGTGCGCATCGGCGGCCGCGCCGTGATTTTTGCGGACGGGTGGATTCATTTACCTGATTAATAGAGTTATCGAGGCCACAGCTTATGTTATTCGGTCGCAATCAGAAAAACCCGATCGTCATCGCCGACAAACAAGTCGTCAAGTGGACCTATTCCACTTGCAACTATTGTTCTACCGGTTGTTCTATCGAAATCGGCACCGATAAAGACGGTCAGCCGGTTGCCAACCGCGGGGTCGGCGGCGCCGACGTAAACCGCGGCAAGTTATGCGTGAAAGGCATTTTCGAGCACGAAGTGTTCGAAGCGGCAGGGCGCGGCGAAAAACCCTTGCTACGCCACGCCATCCACCAAGGCTACGATATGGTGAATTGGGATGCGGCGCTGGATCATATGGCCGCACAAATCCGCCGCATCCAAACCCGCTACGGGCGCGACTCGTTCGCAATCGTGTCTACCGGGCAATTGCTGACCGAGGAATTTTACACGCTGGGTAAACTGACCCGCGGCGTGATCGGCACCAACAATTACGACGGCAACACGACCTTGTGCATGGCCTCGGCGGTATCCGGCTATAAACGTTCTTTCGGTTCCGACGGCCCCCCCGGCTGTTACGAAGATTTCGAGCACACCGACTGCTTGATGGCCTGGGGCTCGAATTTGCCGGAACAACATCCCATCATTTACTGGCGCATGAAGGAAGCCCAGGAAAAGCGGGGTTTTCCGTTGATCGTGGTCGATCCCAGGGTAACCATGCTGGCGCAAAACGCCGACATCCACCTGGCGATCACGCCCGGCACCGACGTGGTGTTGCAAAACGCCATGATGCACGTGATTTTGGCCGAGGGCTTGGAAGACCGGGCCTACATCGAAGCCAATACCACCGGCTTCGAGCAACTGGAAAAAGAAGTCCAGAAATACGATCCGACAACGGCTGCCAAGATTTGCGGCATAGACGAAGATACCATCCGTTTGGTAGCGCGGATGTACGCTAAAGCCGACAAGGCCATGAGCATCTGGACCATGGGCATCAACCAAAGCACCCACGGCTCGGACGGCGTGGTCGGCATCAATAATCTGAATTTGATCACCGGCAACATAGGCAAGGCGGGCGGCACCAGTTTGTCCATCACCGGCCAATGCAATGCGATGGGCACACGCGAATGGTCGTCTTGCTCCGGGTTGCCGGGTTACCGTGCGCTGGAAAAAACCGAAGACCGGCAGGAAATCGCCGATTTTTGGGGCATAGACGCGGAATTTTTCCCCAAAAAACGCGGCTTGACCGAAACCGATATTTTTCCGGCGATCGAAGCCGGCGAAATCAAGGGCTTGTGGCTAGTGGCCACCAATCCTATGACCTCCATGCCTAACACCGCACGAATTCGCAAGACTCTGGAAAAACTCGAGTTCTTGGTGGTGCAGGACGCTTACGTCGACGTGGAAACCATCGAATACGCGCACCTGTTTTTACCGGCGGCGATTTGGGCAGAAAAAGAGGGCGTGTATACCAATACCGAACGCCGGGTCAACATCGTTCGTCAAGTCAAACCGCCGCACGCCGACAGCAAATCGGATTTGGACATTTTCAACGAGCTGGCCAAACGTTTCGAACAAGGGCGAAAAATCCACTTTCCGGAGAAACCGGCCGAGGTGTTTGCAGAAATGAAGGCGTTGTCCAAAGGCCGCTTACTGGACATCTCCGGCATGGATCACGATTTGATCGAAGAAAAGCGCGGCATCCAATGGCCTTATACGGAGGCACAAGCCCGAAACGGAGAAGCCCCGCAAACGGCCGGCGTGCGCCTGTATACCGAGCCGGCCAGCTTTAGTTTTGCCGACGGCATGGCCAAATTGATTCCGTTGCCGTTTATCGACAATAACGAAGTGCCGGACGACGAATTTCCGTTTTGGCTGAATTCCGGGCGGTTGGTGGAACATTTTCACACCCGGACCCGGACCGGCAAGATAGGCAACAACAACAAATTCAGCCCGACGCCGTTCATGGAAATGAACCCGGACGCGGCGGCCGAATTGGGGATTACCCACCAGTCTTACGTCAGAGCCGTATCGCGGCGCGGCGACGCGGTGGTGATGGTTATGCTGACTCAGCGCGTGCCGAAGAACATGGTGTTCATCCCGTTTCACTTCTTCGACTGCGTCAACCGGTTGACCTTGGGCTTGTTGGATCCGCATTCGCGTCAACCGGCTTTCAAACAGTCGGCGGTGCGGATAGAGCACATCGACCAATTGCAAGCCGCGCGCTTGAACAAAGAACTAAGGGCTTATTGAGTCCTTGCCGGACGACAGCGCCGTCGCCGGCTGGGATTAGGTTAAGCCGGAACCTTTGCCTTCGAGTCAGACGAGCGGCAATTAGCGTTCCGCTCGCCGATGCGCAATCGGCATACCACGGCGCCGCGGGTGCGGCGCGACTCCACGAATCGAACGGCACTCGGGCTTGTTTGTCCCGGGTCGGCCAAATTTTCGGCGCATTTCGCCGGTAATCGAGATTGACTATGTTTGAAGTAAGAAACGACGAACCCGACTACGCGTTTTTGTGGGATAAGGAAACCAAAACGCAAAACCGCTACGGACAAGACATCGAGTTGGCAAAGGCAGGCGACGATTTGCACGGCAAGAGCCTGAATATCAACGGCGACAGCGGCATCGGCGACAATCCCAATCGGTATAAGCAACACGGTTTTTTCTTTACCGCCGACAATTGCATAGGTTGCCACGCCTGTGAATCGGCCTGTTCGGAGAAAAACGACAATCCGGCCCACATCGCCTTTCGTTCGGTCGGCTTCGTGGAAGGTGGGACTTATCCGAATTATCAGCGCATCAATATTTCGATGGCTTGCAACCACTGCGACGATCCGGTGTGCTTGAAAGGCTGCCCGACCCGCGCTTACACCAAATTCACAGAATACGGCGCGGTGCTGCAAGATCCGGAAATCTGTTTCGGCTGCGGCTACTGTACCTGGGTATGCCCTTACAATGCGCCGCAGCTGGACCCGGTCAAAGGTCAGGTCAGTAAATGCAATATGTGCGTGGACCGTCTGGAAGTCGGCCTCAAGCCGGCTTGCGTCAGTGCCTGCTTGGGTAATGCGTTGGATTTCGGCGTGGTCGAAAACATTCCGGAAGGGCGGGTGCAGGCCAAAACCGAGATTCCCGGCTTTCCCAGCGCCGAGATTACCCACCCCAACATCCGGTTTCAGCAAACCCGTTCCACCCATCGGGAAATGACCCGCACCGACAGTATGCCCGTCAAATATCACCGCGACGATCAGGTCGGTCTATTCAAACCGGTGGTGGACCGCAAGCACGGCGAAGCGATGCACTGGAATTTGCGCAAATTGCTGACCAGTCACGAGAGCGCGCACGTGATTTTCACCCTGTGTACCCAAGGCACACTCGGCGCTTTCTTGCTTATGCTGCTAGGCCCTAGCCTCGGCTTGCCGGAACTGGCTTTGGTCAAGCAATCCCCGGTGTTCGCCCCGTTATTGGCGAGCGTCGTGTTGTTGTGCAGCTTGGGACTGTACAAATTGAATATGCATCTCGGCAAGCCGCATCGTTTCTACCGCGGATTCAACAATTTGCGTCTGTCGCCGGTCAGCCGGGAGATTGCCGGGGTGTCGGCGTTTTACACCGGATTGCTGGGTTATAGCGCGTTTGCACTGTTCGATAACGGGTTCACCGATTTTATTGCCGGGATGTTCGGCATGTTGGCGCTGATCGGCGGCCCGGTCGGCTTGTTTTACATGTACAAACTGTACCGGATTCCGGCCCGGCCGTTTTGGAACCATTACCAAACCGGTACCGCGTTTTTCGGCAGCATGCTCAGTCTTGGCGGCTTGATCGTCGCGGTGGCGGCTTTGACGAAATTGCCGCTGTCAACAGCGGGTTTGCCAGCGCTGAGCGCCGGCTTGGCCGCCGTCATCGCTACAGGGCTCAGCCTGGAAGCGTTCGGACACCTGATGCATGCCCGCGACATGCAAGCCCTGGGCAACGAAGGCGCCGCTTCGCACTATCAACAAACCACGTTTTACGGTAAATCCTATTGGCTGCGTAACGGCCTGCTAGCCTATGCCGTTGTTCAAGCCTGGATGTTATCGCTAACCGGCGTTTCCGGCGGTTTCGGTCTGGCCTGTGCGCTAGCGTTGGCGATGGCGATGCTGATATCCGCGGTGTTCGGCCGTTCGCTGTTCTTCGTATTAGTGATTCCGACCACGATGCCGGGGGCGTTTTTCTGGAAAAACCAAGGTTTCGTCGAGCACGCCCGCGAAACCGGCCTGGCCGACGCGCCGCAGCACGGCGTGGTATACGAGCGCCACCACGCATTCGATGTCGGCGAATTGATGGCAACCATCAAAGCCCACTCCCTAGACGACATGATTAAGCACATCAAATGGATTTTCGGTAAATGATTCAACCTTAACCTAGCGAGGCATAAAGCATGCAAGCGGACCAGCGTATCTTTATATTGCAAGATTATTTGCAACCCTGTGCGGACGATCCCATTCGCTCGCTGGTATTGCAAACCGAGCACGCCGCCATCGTCGCCTGGCACGTCGCGCCCGGTCAGGAAATTGCCGCCCACGTCCATCCGGGCGGGCAAGACACCTGGACGGTCATTTCCGGCGAAGCGGATTATTATTTGGGTGGCCGGCAAAGCATGAAACTGAAACCCGGCGACATCGCGGTGGCTAAAGTCGGCGAAGTACACGGTGCTTTGAATTCCGGCAGTGAGCCTTTCGTCTTCGTCTCGGTTGTGGCCGGCTCGATGCCGGGTTACCAGTTAGCGGATAAATAGCTAGGCAAGTCGATGAAAAGCCGCATCCAAACCATGGTCCGCCAACTCGCCGCCGGCTTGCTGGAACGCGACGAACCCTTGCGTTTGGCCTTGCTGTCCGCGTTGGCCGGCGAACATCTTTTATTGCTCGGCCAGCCGGGTACCGCTAAAAGCGAAATGGCCAGGCGTTTGCATTTGGCGTTCAGCGACGGCGGTTACTTCGAACGCTTGCTGACTAAATTTTCGGTGCCGGAAGAGCTATTCGGGCCGCTGTCGATCAAGGCCTTGGAGGAAGACCGCTATCTGCGCTTGACCGAACGTTATTTGCCTAGCGCCAGCATTGCCTTCATAGACGAAATTTTCAAGGCTAACAGCGCGATATTGAATGCATTGTTGACGCTATTGAACGAACGCGAATTCGACAACGGCGATGCCCGGCTCAAAGTGCCGTTGATCTCGGTGATCGCCGCCAGCAACGAGTTGCCGGAGGATGATAGCTTGCTTGCCCTGTACGACCGGTTTTTATGCCGTTATCAGGTGCAGGCGGTCAGCGATGCGCAGTTTGTCGCGTTGTTACAGTTAACCGAAACCAAGGCTCAGCTTGACGCCGGATTGCGCTTCAGTCGCGACGAGATTGCCCGAATTCAAGCCGACGCCGTCACAGTGACCTTGCCGGAGCAGGTATTAACATTGCTTCAAGAGTTACGGCAATTTCTGCAACAAAACGGCCTACAGGTCTCGGATCGGCGCTGGCGCAAGGCCGTCAAACTGCTGAAAGTCGCCGCGTTTACCGACGACAGGCGGCAGGTGTCGATTTGGGATTGCGGTTTGCTGCAACATTGTCTGTGGTCTGATCCGGAACAACGCGAAATGCTATTCGCATGGTACTGCCGTTACGTCGGCACCGGCAGCCAGTTAGGCTTGCCGGCCCTGGACAAATTGGTGGCGACTTGGGAAGCCGCCTTGCAGCGCGACAGTCACAGCCAAGTGCAACGGCTGGACCATCAAGGCCGGCCGGTATTTATCGCTGCCGACGGCCGCACCACTCTACAGCCCGTCACCCATAATGCGGTCATGCGCGACGGCCAGCTTTTGTACCTCGCTCCACCCGGCACCGAGGAGCGCAGCAATGACGGTACGGGTTACAGCAAGCAGGAACTGGCGCAGCGCTTTTTCGACCGCTTGTACCAACAGACGCATTTGGACGGCCAATGGGTACACCTGGACCAATACGTCGCCAATCCGGCCAACCGCTTCATCGAACGGATAGAAAATGCACCGTGCATGGAGCCGTTAAAACACAGTTCGGCCTTCATCGCCGCGCGGCTAGCCGAAACCGGACGTTTGACGGTGGAGCTGACCGCTTTGCGCGACAGCGTGCAAAACCAAGTCGATTCGTTAGCCGCTACCTTGCGCGATCCGCTATGGCTGCCGGCCGAGTTTGCGCAAACGGCGGCGGCCGGCTTGCAACAAGCCTTGCGGCATGTAACACAATTGCTTGCCCGGCTGCAGGCGGTGGCCGACGGTTACGCCGGTTTGCCGCAACTCGGCTGATGTTTCGCCGCTTCGAAACCCGCTTTGCCTTGCTGGACGCATTGCCGGACAGTCTTTATAGCCCGGTCGTTACCCATAGCCACGGTGAATTATTGGCACGCAGCGCTGCGGTGCTGCACTGGCGCGCTTGTCTGCTGGCCGGTCAATTACCGGAGCCGGACGCCACCGATTGGCCGGAACGCAACATTCGCCATACTATTTTGATGCGCCTGGAAACCTTGGAAATCGTGCAGTATTGCCGCGGCCAAGCGGAGCTGACCGACAGCATCTTGCTGGATCTACTGGAAGGTATAGGTAGCGCCGAGGATTATTTCGCTCTGAAACCGGACGGTTTCGTCGACAAATTGGCCCAGCGCCAGAAAATCAAAAACCAAGACTCGTCGTTCGCCGATCCGGAAGGGCTGGCCGACCACGTCGAACGCTCGGGCGGCGGGGGTGAGCCTAACTTATCGTCACAGGCCCCCACCCGCCCATCCGAACCATTGCCGCAAGCAAACAACGTTGTCGACGAATCGCGATTGAGCTTGAATTCGCTGCCCCCCGGGCTGGCGGATTTGCCAAGCGAACCTAGCCCGGCCCAAAATGAAAATACCGATGGCAGCGTAGCGGCAACCCCGCCGTCAGGCAGCACTTCTTCAGGCCCCGGCGTTGAGATAGAGAAAATAGTGAGCGAACCTCTCGAACGCAACTGGCGTGAACTGGCACAAACCTGGCAGCAACTATCGGCCGTGTACGCCGAATTGGGCGGCTTGCTGGGCCGAGGTTGGGATTTGACTCAAGGTGTGTTAGCCGTGCACGGCTGGCGCGACATCGTGCGTTATCGGCGTTTGTTGCAGGACTCGCCGGAATTGGTCGAATTGATTGCGCTGATCGGACGTTTACGCCGTTCAATCGGCACGGAGAACTTACAGGCACTGGCCGAACGCATCGTCGCGCCGTTACGACGCCCGTACCCCGAGCCGCGGCCGCAGCATAATCCCCACCCCCCTATGGAAACCGGCGGCATCGAATTAGACGACGACTTGACGCGCATGCTACCCAGCGAACTGTCGCAACTGGGGCATCCCAAACTCAAGTGGTTATGGCATGCGCGTCGAGCGGAGCGGCGCTTGCTGACTTATTGCCGCCATGGTTTGCTGCCTGAGCCGCTTTGGGAGGAGCAGGACTTGGATGTGGACGCGCAATGCCCGCCGCAAGTCCAACCCGGCGGCTTGGGGGCCGGACCCATCATTGTATGTTTGGATACCTCGGCGTCTATGCACGGCGCACCGGAAACGATCGCCAAAGCCATTGTGTTGGAGGTGTTGCGGCTGGCCTACGCGGAACACCGGGCTTGTCATATTTACGCATTTAGCGGGCCGCAGCAGATACTGGAGCACGAACTGGATTTAACCCGCGGTGGCTTGAAGCAGCTATTACAATTTTTGCAACATAGCTTTCACGGCGGTACCGACGTCGTACAACCTTTACTGAACGCCTTGGCCAAACAACACAACGAAGCTTGGCTAAATGCCGATATTCTCCTGATTACCGACGGACGCTTCCCTTTACAGGCTCCGGCGTTTGAGCGCATCGAAACGCTAAAACGCCAACAAGGCTTGCGCATTCATGGACTGTTGCTGGGCAACTGGCGCAGCCGGGCTTTGGAGGCCCTGTGCGAGCCTTTGCATCGGTTCAACGGAATGCAGTCCGGCGCAGAGGAACTTGATTAGGAGATGACCGAGCTAAACTTATCGCCCGCCGATCACGCCGTTCGTTCCAGCAACGCATTGCGGGCCTCGGTGATCCGGATAAACTGCTCATGGCTGCCGCCGACGTCGGGGTGGGCCTTCTGAGCCAGCCGCCGAAAAGCGGTTTTGATCTGGGTGGGATCGAGCGCTCCGTCTAACGGCAAATTCAGGACTTGGCGATGTTGCCGGTCGCTGAGTCGGCGGTCGTGGTTTGGCGGTTGAATTCGGCTTTGGTTGTAGCGTGTTTGGTACTCGAATAGCCTTGCCTGCGCCGCGCGGCGTTGTTTGAGGGATTCCCGACGCAACGCCACTTGATCGTCTTGCCATTTTTGCCGCGACATGACCGCGCAAGCGGCAAAATCCATCCAACCTTTTGCCTCAAGTTCATCGAGATTAAACGGTCCGACCATATCGTAAGGCTCCTCCAGCCAAGCGTTTCGGCCAGCCGGCCCGGCTTCAATCCGCCCGATCGTCACGGTATCGACAATGCCGAGCGAGCCGTTCCAAATGACCCATAGCTCTTCTTGTTCCGGCCACGGACTGTGATGCATGCTTTTTCTCCGGTTGGCTGATTGAAAAGGTTTTTCAATCAGCAGCAAATTGAATACCAAGAATCCGAGCCTTTGTGAAAACAGCGCTATCCGGCGTCTGTCGGAAGCAAGCGCTAACGGCCTGAAATGGATATTTAGTCGTTCATTACCGATGAGGCACGGGAAAACGCACAAAATGTAATTTTTTCGACAAAGTAAAGCTTATTGCAAAAGGTCAAGCGGCACGGCTTGGGTAAGTGTTTCATCGTGGGATTAAATCCTTGCGTATAATCGGTTTTTCACTCACGTGCGATAAGGATACTTATGTTTGACTTAGAACTGTTTTTTGCCAATCGGGTGCAGCAATTACAGGCTTACCCTCTGTATTCCAGGGTGATGGAATTACCGAAACCGCAGCGATGGGCGGCGTGGTTGAGCGCGTTTTTGTTGAGTCAAATACTGGTGTTCGGTAGTTTATATCTGCTTTTCGGTTCGTTAGTCGTCATAGGGTTTTTCGCAAGTATTTTGGCCGGTTTGGCGACAGGGTTGGGCGCTTTGCCGGCCTTGTTCCTGAAAGATATATCGGCGCGGTTGTTTAACGGCATGTTAGGCGCTGCAGCGGGGGTGATGTTGGCGGCTACCGCGTTTTCTTTGTTGGTACCGGGAATTGACTTTGGCGAACAAGCTTGGCCGGGTAAAGGTTTGCTGGTTGTTTCGGTCGGCATGTTGTTGGGTGCGCTGTTTTTACATTTCGCGGATCAAAAGCTGCCGCACTTGCATTTTGAAACGGTTGCCGAAGAAAGCCTGGATTCCCTGCAAAAGATTTCGCTATTTATCATCGCGATAACCATACATAATTTTCCGGAAGGCATGTCGGTCGGAGTAAGTTTCGGCACCGGGGACCTGCACAACGGCAGCGTGCTGGCCATTGCCATCGCGTTGCAAAATATCCCGGAAGGCTTGGCCGTCGCCTTGCCGTTGGTCGGCTTAGGTTACGACAAATGGAAGGCTGTCGGTATCGCGACCTTGACCGGCTTAGTGGAACCGGTCGGTGGATTGTTGGGCATCACCATGGTGACGGTTTTTTCTTCGTTTTTACCGATAGCGATGGGATTCGCGGCCGGCGCGATGTTATTTGTCATCAGTGAAGAAATTATTCCGGAAACGCATGCCAAAGGCCGTTCCAGGGTTGCGACCTTTTCGTTGATGGGCGGCTTCATCATCATGATGATACTGGACAAGATAATCGGTTGATGGTTTAACGGGCCCAGGCAACTAGAGCTTTCATTATTTTCCGAAAAATCCACACATGGAATTGACGATCAATTGGTTCGGTTATTGGCATACGGCCGATATAAAGCAGGCGTTGTTTCCCATTTTTAGCAGTTTTGTCGTGATTGCAGCGGCCGAGATTGGCGATAAGAGTCAGTTGGTTTGCATGGTGTTGGCTTCGAAACATCGTAGCGCACCGGTATTTTGGGGAGCGGTTAGCGCATTTGCTACGCTAAACACCTTAGCCATATTGTTTGGCGCTGCTTTGGCGCAATGGTTGCCCGAGTATTTGCTGGCAGCTTGCGTAGCGCTGATGTTTGCCGGGTTTGGCTTACACGCTATTTTCGCTAACGCGGAGGAAGAACAAGAGGAGGTGGTCGAAATCAGCCGGCGCGGTATGTTTTTGACCACATTGACGCTGATTACGGTAGCCGAATTTGGCGATAAAACGCAGTTGGCAGTAGCGGCTTTAAGTTCCACGGCAGAGCCGTGGGCGGTTTGGACAGGCGCTACTCTAGCCTTGGCGCTTACCTCGGGTTTAGGCATTTTGGCCGGTAAAACCCTGTTGAAACGCATGCGTTTATCGTTGTTAAAAAAAATCAGCGGTATTATTTTTATCGTTTTGGCACTCAGCGCGGCTTATCGGGCGCTGATTTCGCTGCCGACTTGGGTTTGGGACAAAATATGTTTCTCGGCGTTTGTCTAGTGTAAGACTGAATCGGAAATTGGGTGGCACGCATGGTTTTTCCGCAATACCGATGGCAGGACGTATTGGGAATGGTATCGATGGCCGTGCTATATGCCGCATTAGGAAAATTAGTCTTAAATTACTTTTCGGCAGAAGGCAACGTGACGTTGGTATGGTTCCCGTCGGGCCTGGCTCTTGCCGTGTTGATTTTAAAAGGTCCGCGAGTTTGGCCGGGAATATTTGCCGGTGCGCTTGTCGCAGGCCTGATGGTCAACGACGGCTGGGGATTGAGCGCAGCCATAGCGGTGGGAAATACCTTAGAGCCGCTTTTGGCGACGTGGTGGCTGACGCACACGACAAAATTTTCTCCGGATCTTAACAAGCCGGAGCACTTTTATTATCTGGGCATCATCTCGATCTGCTGCAGCTTCATCAGTGCCAGCGTAGGCCCTGTGGCGATCATGAGCCAAGATCTATTACCCGTGGAAGCATTACCGATTGCATTGCTGCACTGGTGGATGTCCGACGTGTTAGGCGTAATTTCGGTGGTCCCGGTCCTGTTGGTTTGGCGCCAATGGCCCAAGGAATGGTTTACTCCGCAGCGATTGAAAGAAACCTTGGCTTTTTTGACGGTTTCCGTAGTAACGGCGCTGGATGTTTTTCTCGGCATGTTCCAGGCGCAACTGGGCGATCTTGCCCGCGATTACTGGATATTCGTCGTCATGTTCTGGGGGGCGACGCGTTTTGCTCGGCATGGCGTGCAATGGGTGGCGATTGTGACAGCAGTGACTGCACTATTGGGCGCTGCATCCGGTAACGGCTATTTTGCGCACGATTTTGAAAAAAGCGGCTTGGTCAACTATTGGTTATTCCAAATGGTGTTTTCGGCGTTGGGGACCTTGTTAGCGTTGATTTTGCACGATACCCGGCAGACCAGTGCCCGATTAGCCGCCAGCGAGCATAGGCTGCAATCGATTATCGACGTATCCCCGGTATCTTATGCGCTGATCGACGCAGAACAGCGCATCACCTTATTGAATCCGGCATTTATCTCTACATTCGGTTATACGGTTCGCGATATTCCGAGCTTGAGCGATTGGTGGGAAAAAGCCATTCCCGACAGCGCCAATAGAAATCGGATGCAACAATTGTGGGTAAAACGCTTAGGGAATGCCGGCCGGCCGGGAGTGGAGTTTGAGCCGGTAGAAATGGAAGTCAAGTGTAAAAACGGCGGGATCCGGCACGTGATTGCTACGACAGGCCAACTCAGCGGGGTATTCGAGAACGAGTACCTAACGATATTTTTAGACGTAACCGAGCAAACGCGGATAGGCAAGGCCTTATCCGACTCGAACGTTTTTTTAAATACGATACTGGAAACGTTACCGATTCGAATCTTCTGGAAGGACAAAGAGCGGCGTTATCAGGGGGCGAATAACCTGTTCGCGATGGATGCCGGCTGTGATTCGGTAGCCGAACTGGTCGGTAAAACGGACGATGATTTAGTCTGGTGGCAGATGGCGGAACGCTATCGAGCCGACGACGTGAGGGTCATCGAAACCGGTGAAAGCGCTTTCGCTTACGAAGAGCCGCAAATCAATAAGTACGGCGATTTAATATGGCTGCGGACTTCTAAGTTTCCGTTGCGCAATAGTAACGGCGATATTATCGGTTTATTGGGAACATACGAAGACATTACGATGCGTAAACGCATCGAAGATCAGCTCACCTGGCGTACCACTTTTCTGGAAGCCTTGCTGGATTCGTCTCCGGCCGGCGTTCTGGCGGTCGATACCCAAGGTAAAAAGTTGTTACAGAATCGACGTATCGCCGAGTTTTGGGAAATTCCTCCCGAAATAGCCGATGACGTTAACGACGAAGCTCAATTGGCGTTCGTCACCGATAAAACCAAACATCCCGATCAGTTTGCCGAGCAAGTCGCATATTTGTATGCGCATCCGGATCAAGCGAGTCGAGATGAGATTGAACTGATCAATGGTTTGGTCTTGGAGCGCTTTACCTGGCCTATTCTGGATAGACAAAACAATTGTTACGGGCGAATCTGGTATTTCAACGATATTACCGAACGACGCAACTCGGAGCGCAATTTGCTGCACAAGCAATATTACGAACGCGCATTGCTCGATAACTTTCCGTTCGTCGTTTGGCTAAAAGACCAAAACTGTAAATATTTGGCGGTGAACCGCCGCTTCATCGAAAGATACGGCATAGACGCCGACCAGGTAATCGGCAAAATGGATTTCGATCTTTTCCCCGGCCGGATTGCAAAAAAGTGTTATGAGCAAGATTGCGAAGTAATGCGTTCCGGTCAGCGCAGATACCGCGAAGAAAGTCTGTCGTTTAAAGGACAGGAGCAATGGCAGGAAATTTACCAAGCCCCGCTATTCGACGATGAGCGCAAGGTTTTGGGGACAGTCGGATTCGCGCGCGATATTAGCCAGCGTAAAGCGCATGAAGATGCTTTGAAATTAGCGGCTTCGGTGTTCGAGAACAGCAACGAGGCCATGCTGATAACCGATGCCGACAATAGAATTCTCAATATCAATCCCGCTTACGAAAATCTGACGGGTTATCGCCGGGAACATGCGATTGGCCGCATTCCAAACATTCTAGTCAGTGCAGAGCAGCAGGCCGGGATGCCGGAGGCCGTTGATCAAGCCATTTCCGCCACTGGAAAATGGCGAGGGTTGTTAGTCGCACGGCAAGCATCCGGAGAGCGTTACAGTCAAGAAGTACTGATCAACGCAATCTTCGATTCCGGCGGGCATTTGTTCCGCAAAGTGATTATTTTCTTGGAAAGAAAATCCACACCGCCGGCCTAGGAATGATGATGCACCGGTGCGTGTAAGCCGGAGGGTGCGAAGTCTAATGGGCGTTGGAAACCAGTTCTTTTACGTATTGATACAGCAAACGCGCCGATTTCGGTGG
Source organism: Methylomonas sp. HYX-M1 (assembly GCF_040741385.1). NCBI lineage: Bacteria > Pseudomonadati > Pseudomonadota > Gammaproteobacteria > Methylococcales > Methylococcaceae > Methylomonas > Methylomonas sp. HYX-M1. Next base: position 2,314,933 of record NZ_CP160405.1, on the reverse strand, counting down.
TTTGTTTTGCTCCAGCTCTTTCAGGGAATTGCGTTGCAATTGCCTGACATATTGCACGTCGGCATCCGGAAACTCATCGACAAGACGAGTCAGCTGTTCCTTGCCATTGTCGCTTAATAGCAGATCGCGCCAGCGTTCGGATTGGTGGTGTTCGCGAACAGCGTGAGCGCTTTTGTTGCTGATTCGATCCAAATGTTCTTTAACCTGATCCACCAATTCCAACTCTTTTAGTTGCGCGGTAATGTATTTCAGCGAGCGCTTACGGGCCGCCGTTTTACCCATCTTTGCAACGTCCAGCAGCGCCGATTCTATCGCTTCCGGTAAGCCGAATTCCCGAATTTGTTCCGGCTTATGTCGGCTTATCGCTTCCACCATGTCGAAAATCGCCCCCAATTCCTTTTTCAATTGGGTTTTGTTGGGGCGAATGGCGTAATATTCGACACTTTCCTCGCCGTCTTCGTCGAAATCCTCGTATTCAGTCATTTCTTAACAGAGTAATTAACAAAATTACAAAAGCAACCACTACGCTGAGCGGCAAAATTACACTAGGCCAATCGGCCGTCCGCGCTTTACTGTGGGTGATCGCCGATTTTGTTTTTGGCAACCACCAAAGAAATAGCGCTATTCCCAGCATTGCTATCAGCGCTTGTTCCGATAAGGACACATCCACCTCCAGCGGGATTTGAAGAAGTCATAAGCTCCGGAGAGCCAAGATCTTCCGTTTTGGAATGGGTTTAGTACCTTTCGTCACCACAGGCAACGGACATACCGACATGCGACTGGCGAATTCTATCAGACATTCCGTAAAAACTGCCGGCAATAGTGATGAGCTTGCTACAGGACAAAGATCAAAGTTTTTTCTAAACTCTACGGTAATCTGTCTGGCCGAGCGATAAAATACCCAGAGCCTGGATTCGGGTTTGGAACGGTAGTACTCTGTAGACGTCGTTGCGTTAACGTAACGGCTAATTCCAAGCGTATGGATAGACCATTTCAATAATTTTTTGAAAGATGAATAGGATTTTCCATTATCAATTTATGCAGAGCGACCGGCTTCAGTCAGCGCCGAGCGTTTAATCGCGCGACAGCCTGCTCGTATATGTTCAATTCGCAATGAATGTCTGATTTGGAATCTCATAGTCAACGACGCCACTTAAGGTATGCCATCGCATTACCTTCCATGCTCATCGGAAAAGATAAAGCGGTTCCGTGCCGGATCGTGGATTTCTGTATGGGCGGTTTTTTTCTGGAAGTCGATAACAGCGGCGATTATCTTAAAGCGTTGTCGGCAAAGCAGCGGGTGCTGGTAAGGTTTGTGGTTCAAGAGCACGATACCTTCGAAGTCGATGCGGAAATCGTGCATGTCAAACCGTCCGGTGTCGGTGTTGCGGTGGATCATATGCCGCCGTTGGCGTATAGCGCATTGTTGAAAGAATCAAGAACCGCCGGTAAATCGCAAAAGAGTGGCGGCGTTTCCAAATCGGCCAGAGAAGTCGAACAAGCCCATTGGGAGAAACGTTTCCTTGAGTTTCTAACCGCCAATATCCCGTTGTTGCTCAATGAATTTTTTCAGTCCCTTCATTCCAATATCGTTCTTTACAACAGTCAAAAGCTGTATTTTGCCAATCAGTCGCAGCTTGACGATTTCATTTCCGATTGGTCGGAAAGACGGCAAGCAATTATCGACGCGGTTTCCGAGTCGGTATGCAGTCAAGTCGAATTTATCGAGGAAAAAAAAGCCGTTAAAAATGACATTGTCATCGATAGCACTTCTATGCAGTTGGTCGATAAAAGCGAATTCGAAGATTGGTTGAATATCTCCGCCATCATCAGAGAATTGGATGCTCAATTCGAAGCAAGCCTCAACGCAATCAATTGGCAGCTGGCCCGTATCTACGGCCACTCGGTGGCTACATCAAGCAATCCGCTAAGACCTTCAGTGCTATGCGACAGTTTTCGTGAGCTGACTTTGTCGCTAAAAATGAGTAACGACTTGAACTTGATGGTATACAAAGTTTTTCACGCCACGTTGCGTTCGGGGTTGCCCGAGTTTTTTCATAAGGCACAAGACTTTTTACAAGGACAATCGGCCTTGGCCCGCGAGCTTCAGCCGGCTCCGGTAGTGGTCACGCGCGGATCTCAGCCCGTTTTCTACTTCGATAACGAAAATGTGGTACCAATAGAATTTTCATTAGCCAGCCAAGGGATAAATCCTGGCGCTACGGCCGGCGCTCGGCCGGCACAAGCGGTAACTGTCGGCGCCGGCCAGCAGGTATCGGAAGCGGTTTCCGCCAAACTGATCCACGCGTTACAAACCCTGAATCAGTTTGTCGCCTCGTCTACAACCCCAAGCACGCCGGCATCGGCAGCGCAGCAACCCGGCGCATATTACCCTCTGTCCGATTTAACGGCGGCTATCAATCGGCTTCAGCTCACTTTGCTGGCTAGTAATTTCGATTTTTCACAACCGATAGACTGCAAAGAAAAGCTCTCCAAATTGCTGGCTAATGCCGAAGGAGCGGCCAAGGCCTTTAGCGGTAGCAATACCAGTTGTATCGAGATGCTGGATCATTTCTTCGATGCCGTCGGCAGTTACAGCTATGTTTCTCCGCTGCTAAAACGTTATCTGAATACCATGCAATTACCTTTACTGACGCTGTGCCTGGAAGGTATCGATTTCTTCGGAGACGACGAGCATCCCGCACGCGAGGTTGTCAATCAATTGATGCTGCTGGACTCGGCAATACAGCGTAACAAAGCGGTGAAAACCGTTCGAGTCAAGGAGACGGTCGACGAGTTGATCGGCAAAATCGTCAAACAATCGACAGCCAATCCCGATACGTTTAAAGAAGTGGCGCACGAATTGAAATGGTTGGCAACCGAAGTAACCAAATCGACTCAAGTGGTGATCCATCGCTTGATCGAAGTTTACGAAGGACGGCAAAAGCTGGAATTTGCCAGACATGCCGTGCAACAAGCGTTGAATGAGCGTTTGTTGCAGGCCCGGATTCCGACGGTGATTGTGGAATTACTGGAGACGGGTTGGCAGCAATTGTTGACTGTCGCCGAACTGACCAAAGAACAGCGGCCGGAAGAACGCGCGGCCTATTGGGGCGTGTTGGACGATTTATTGGCTTGGTTCAACGCTGACGATGCCACCTTAACGATGAAGCGCAGCGATATACAGCGCACCCTGGGGATCATCGACGATAAGCTCAAATCGATCTTTGCCGACGCCCGGCTACACCATCAACTCATTTCCGAGCTTACCGTTACGTTATTGGGAGTAGGCGAAAACGCTGCTAGAAAGCCGGCTATGAAAGTGGGCTATCAACCTCAGCCAACCGAAATCGTCGATCCTTTCCCTACAGTAACCGATTCGTTTTTACTGCAGGTTAAACAAATGCATGTCGGCGATTGGCTATCTGTAACGTTGCAAGACGGCAGCAGTGAGCCGATGAAGCTGATTTGGATAGGCGAATTTCTGAAAAGATACGTATTCGTTAACCGCGAAGGATTGAACAAGCGCGAATTCAGTACCAACGAGTTGGCCGCCATGCTGCGAACTTACGCCGCCAAACCTATAGAAAACTTGGACGTACCGTTAATAGAAAGAGTGACGGAAGCGATGCTGCAAAACATGCATCAGCAAGTCGTCGCCAGCGCAATTACCGATGCGGTTACCGATACCTTGACTCGGGAAGAGTTTATCAAGCAATTCAAGCACGAAATTAGTAATTTAGGCCAGTCCGGGCATACTTTGTGCCATATCGAAGTTCAAGATTTCAGGTTGATCACCAATGTCTGCGGTTTAGCCGGCGGCGAACAATTACTTAAAAAAATCGCCGACTTGGCGCGCGCGCAACTGCCGGCTCATGACTTTTTGGCGCGTTTAGGCGAACAATCGTTTGCGGTATTGTTTAAAAATTGCACCTTGGACCAAGCATTCGGGCGCGCCACCGAGCTAGCCGATCGTGTGGCGGACAACCATTTTCAATGGCAAGACAACAGTTATGCCATAGGCGTCAGCATAGGCCTGGTGTTTTGCGATCAAAATAGTTTTGACGTCAGACAATTACTGCAACAAGCCGACTCAGCCAGCATGTTGGCGGAACAATCCGGGAAAAATCGGGTGCTGGCGTTTGCTTCGGACGACGAAGACATACGCCGTCAGAACAGTATTCACGAATGGATAGGCCGAATCGATCGAATATTTGCCGAAAACAGATTATTTACGCGCTGCCAAATGATTACCTCGATAGGGCAGAATCGAGGCCGGCATACGCACTACGAAATTTTATTGGGGGTAAGAGATGAGGAGGGGCGTATCATTCCGCCGGATACCTTCATACCGGCGGTGGAACGTTGTCAACGTATGCCTGAAATCGATCGTTGGGTGATCGAAGACGTGTTGGCATGGATCAATAATCGCGCCGACGAGTTTGGCCGCATAGACGGATTTGCGATCAACCTTTCCGGGCAATCGGTTAATAACGAAACTTTCCTGGAGTTTTTAGTGGCTAAATTGGCGGCTTTAAGCGACTTGATTGCGCAAAAACTCACGTTCGAAATTACTGAAACCGTCGCTTCGGAAAATATTGCATTCACTATTCGGTTTATAGAAACCATTAAGCAATTCGGCTGCAAAGTTTCGCTGGACGATTTCGGCTCCGGCTATTCCTCCTACGCCTATCTGAAAAACCTGCAAGTTCATTATCTGAAGATCGACGGGGCTTTTGTAAAGGATTTAGCCCACAACCAAGCCGACGTGGCCATCGTCCGATCAATGAACGAAATCGCTCATTCCCTGGGGCTGCAAACGATAGCCGAATATGTCGAGAATGCTGAAATTCAGCAAATATTGGAGGAAATAGGCGTCGATTACGGGCAAGGTTATCATATTCACAAGCCGGCTCCGCTTGCCGAGTTGACCATCATACCGGCACCCGATAATCCGTTGGATATGCTGAACGACGACCGGTTTTGGGAGATTTGATTTTTCTTTTGAGCGATAACGCCGCTAACTGCGCGATCAGCGTTGAATTTTTTTGACTTCGCTAACCACGCTGCCATTGGCAAAACGGGTGGTAATCAAATCGCTTTCCGCTAATTCGCCGGCGGACTTAACGATCTTATCCCGGGCATTTCTGACGATGGCGTAGCCTCGCTCCAAGGTCGCCAAAGGACTGACAGCGTTTAAGGTTTGGCTGGTTCCGCCTAGTATTTGTGTCAAAGTAGTCAATTTAAATGCCACGCGCTGCTGCAAACGCCTTTCGATGTTTTGCAGTTGTTGGTTTAAGAATAAGAGGTGCCGCGTCGGTTGTTGCCGGTAAAAGGCTAGCCGCGTCAATGCAAATTGCCGGCTTCGATAGCTTGTGCAATTTTGCATGGTCAAGGTCAGACGTTGCTCCAATTCGTCCAAGCGTTGCGCGTTGCGCTGTAGTTTTTCTCCCGGGTGTTGTATTTTCAGCGCCTTATTCAGCCAAGATAACTGCAGGATTAATTGCTGCAGTTTGCGTTGCCAACGCTGTGCAAGCTGTTGTTCCATATATTGAAAGCCGCTCAGCCATTCTTGTTGATGCGGAACTGCGTGTTCGGCGGCGGCCGACGGCGTGGCTGCCCTAAGGTCGGCCACTAAATCAGCGATGGTAAAGTCCACTTCGTGGCCGATACCGGCGATCACCGGTATTTTGCTGGCGGCTATAGCGCGGGCCACGCTTTCTTCGTTAAAAGCCCAAAGGTCCTCCAAACTGCCGCCGCCGCGCGCGACGATCAATACGTCGGCTTCCATGCGTTGGTTGGCCAGTTGTAAGGCGCGGCAAATCTCGCCTTTCGCAGCGTCGCCCTGGACGGCGGCCGGGTAAACTATCACGGGTACGGCGGGGAAGCGGCGCTTTAGTACGGTGAGTATATCGTGTATGGCCGCACCGCTAGGCGAGGTGACGATACCTATGGTACGCGGAATTAACGGTAAAGTTTGTTTGCGGGTTTCGTCGAACAACCCTTCCGCGTAAAGTTTGGCTTTTAATTTTTCAAATGCCAGCCGCAACGCGCCGTCGCCGGCTGGTTCGAGCTGTTCCACCACTAATTGATAGTCGCCGCGCGGCTCGTATAAACTCACTTGAGCGTTGACGACCACTAAGTCGCCGTTTCGCGGCATAGGGGTGAAACGGTTTTGTTGGCCGCGAAACATGGCGCAACGAACTTGTGCCTGCGCGTCTTTCAAACTGAAATACCAGTGACCCGATGCCGGAACACTGAAATTGGAGATTTCGCCCTGAACGGAAACGGTTAAAAAATGCTGCGCCAGCAAACGCTTGGCTTCCCGATTGAGTTCCGAAACGGTATAAACGGCGTCTTTAGCGGTCAAGGTTTACGGCCTAAAAAGTTTGCCACTCCAAAACCGGCGTAAATACCGAGCACCATGACAATCGCATCGGTATTGCCCAAACCGATGCCGGCAAAAGCCGGGCCGGGGCAGTAGCCGGTTAAGCCCCAGCCTACGCCGAATAATGCCGCTCCCATCAGTAAGCGCCGGTCCGGACCGGTTTTGTCGGTCAAATGAAAGCGGCTGGCAAAAATCGGTTTATGTTGTCTGAGCACCCAACGGAAACCCGTAACAGCTACGGCTAAGGCGCCCGCCATGACTAAAGCCAAACTGGGGTCCCAATTACCGCTTACATCTAAAAATGCCAACACTTTCTGCGGATTGACCATCTCGGAAAGGGCCAACCCGACACCGAACAGCAATCCGGCCAGGAAGGCAAACAACGCTTTCATGCTAAAACTCCCAGCACGTGACGCACTAAATAAACGCTTAATATGCCGGTCAGCATAAAAGTTAGGGTGGCAAGAATAGAACGAACCGACAATAAGGCGATGCCGCAGATGCCATGTCCACTGGTGCAACCGCTGCCGATGCGGGTGCCGAGACCAACCAGAAAGCCGCCGGCTGCGATCAAGGCCGATGAAGCATTTTGCCGAATGGGGAGTTGCGCATCGGTCAATTGAAACCAAGCGGCACTTCCCGCCAATAAGCCGAGCAAAAAACACGCGCGCCAATAGTAATTTGCCGGGTCGGGCTGAAATAAACCATTCATTATGCTGCTGACTCCGGCGATACGGCCGTTGCACCATAACAACAGAACAGCACTTAAACCAATTAACGAACCGCCTAAAAATGCGGAAAGCGGGGTGAAATTTTGCAAATTCCTTCCTCTTGATTGAAACTAGCGGGCTATTTTACGGTGGTTCCTCTGAGATTGCAGCGGCCGAGTGCAGCCGTCAACTAAGGAACTGCATGCATGGGTTAAAATCGAAATCCGGTTTACTTTGTTCGGTAAAGGAGCTTTATGCACGAACACCAAATCAGCAATTGGCAACATAGTCACGACTTTTCCCGCATTAACCGCAAGAGCGAAACGCGTACCCAATGGGTGTTGTTACTGACATTTGCGACGATGTTAGTGGAGATCGTGGCCGGGCTCAACTTTCATTCCATGGCGTTACTCGCGGATGGATGGCATATGGCTACGCATGTGCTGGCATTCATGATTGCTATTTTTGCCTATCGATACAGCCGGATACACGAAGGCGACCGGACCTTTGCTTTTAGTTCGGCGAAAGTCAGCGTCTTAGGCGGCTTTGCCAGTTCGGTGGCGCTTGCCGTAGTCGCTTTGATGATGATTGCCGAATCGGCGGAACGCTTGATCGTGCCGGAGCGGATTTTGTTCGACGAAGCCATTTTGGTCGCGGCTATCGGTTTAGGCATCAACCTACTAAGCGCTTTATTACTGAGTGATCACGGACACGCGCACGATCATCATAGCCATCATCACGCCCATTCCGACAAACACGAGCACCATCACCACCACGACCATAACCTGAAAGCAGCGTATTTGCATGTATTGGCGGACGCTTTAACCTCGATACTAGCGATAGTCGCCTTGTTGGCCGGCAAATATTACGGTTGGACCTGGTTGGACGCCGCCATGGGGTTTGTCGGGGCCGGCGTCATCTTGGTATGGGCTTGGGGATTGATTAAGGAAACCAGCCCGTTGCTGTTGGATCACGGCATAGACGAGCACTACTTGCAGGCCATTCAGTCAACGTTGGAAGACGATGGCGAGTGCATCGTTAGCGACATTCACGTATGGCGGATCAGTCCGTCGCACCATGCGGCCATCATCATGCTGGTGACGCAGGCGCCGAAGTCACCCACGTATTACAAAAATCTGCTGCGCAGCTTCGTCCATCTCGATCATCTCACTATCGAAGTGAACACCTGCAACGGCGCCGAATGTCGGCCGGAACAGCACGCATCTTGCCATTCACATCGTGAGTAAAGCGTGCCGCAAAGCGGTCTGTAATTGCATGACTCTGGCCGAACTTTGCGCAGCGCTGTAGGGCAGGGGAGGGAACTTACCCCAGATCGGTGCCGGCCAGGCCTTATCGCCGCGGTATCGCGCCACATGATGGATATGCAGTTGCGGTACTAAATTGCCGATCGCGGCGATGTTGATTTTATCGGGTTCGAATAAATGGTTTAGGGTCTCTGCCAGCATGCAGGACTCGGTCATCAGTTGTTGCCTGTCCACCTCCGCCAATTGGTAAATTTCCCTAACGTCCTCCCGTCTGGGTACCAGCACGCACCAAGGAAATTGACTGTCGTTGATGAGCAGCACTCGGCAAAGCGGAAAATCGCCGATCTCGATACTGTCTGTCTGCAATTGAGCGGCTAGCTGAAAATTCTCCATAACCATCGTATCGACCAGTTGAAAAAGGCTTTATTGTAACGCTTGAAGACCGCCGTAAAATGCGTTATGGTAATAAGTAAGCCTTTGAAAGGTAAATCGGATTTAGATATTTAGTTCAGATCACAAACGCAATAAAGGTGGAATATGTCTACCCCAAGCTACGTTTTCTCCGCTTCGTCCGAACGGGACGGGGCTTATATTTCGTTTCGATTTCTACTGGGTTTATACGCTATAGTTCCGCTCTGTTTGTTGACGATAGGTCTGGACAGTTGGCTGTTTAACCGAGAGTTACTCGATACGTTACCTAGCAGCCCCGGGCATTACCTGTTGTTCCAGATATTGTTCGGAACCCCGCATATTCTCGCCAGTAATCTATTACTGTTTAGCCATAAAGAGTATCGCCAGCGCTACCGCGGCAAATTGATCGGGATCACTTGTCTAATCGTGTTGGTATTCGGTCTCGGCAGTTTATGGCTATCGCATCATACCTTGTATTTATTTAGCGCTTGTTGGACCGTATATCACGTACTCAAGCAACAGCACGGTGTCGCCAAAGCGGTATGCCGGTTACCCAATCATGCGTTCTACCTGCAACTTTGGCTGGGCATAGCCGCCGGCATAGCCATTTATTTCGGCGTTTTTCTGAAAAACAGCCTGACGTCGGAACAAGCCCAATGGTGTGCGGATCTCGCTTGGATTTTCTGCGCGGCATCTCTTTGTAGCACTTGGTTTTGTCAGCGTTATGTCTCTAGCCAGTTGGGCTTGGCGTTTTTATGGGCAAATTGCTTGTTGGTGGTCGCAAGCTGTTTGGTTTATAGCCTAGGCTACTATTTTTTCGCGATTTTAATGCCGAGATTGGTGCACGACATTACCGCTTACAGCTTTTATATCAACCACGACATCAACCGACACGGTAGCCGTCCGGATAACGACTTGCACCGTCTGGCAAAAAGCATGAAATTGCCGGCGTGGTTGGTATTGCCCTTGTTGTCGTTCTTGTTAACTTTTATCTTGCAGGCCTACGGCGACAGTTGGATTAACGCAATCGCACAAACCTTGTTCGCCACAGAATGGCATAAGGCGATATCAATCGGCCTCATAGGTTATCTGGCTTTGATGCATTACTACACGGAATCGTTTCTCTGGACTAGCGGTTCGCCGCTTAGGCGTTATATTCGTTTCAACAGTCCTTAATCGCTTTTACGAAAAAACATAAATTTGTCGCTACGTCTCAAATTTAAGGCGTAAAGCGTCGTTGTCATATTTTTGTCATCTATCGGCAATAAATTGGCGGGCTCCCGTACTCTTGCGGCTTACGCTCCCAATGAAAATCAGTCAAATCTCCAAAATAGTCACATTGCTGCTGCTGGTGGTTTTAACAAGTTTCGGTTCGGCGGTAGTTTGGTCACTGAATCAATTGAATACGGCATTCGAGACAGTCGAGTTTTTCGGCCAACAGAAAAGTCGGATTTACAATGACATCAATCAACAGGTTTATGCCTATCTATATAGCGGTGACGCTACGGTTTTAACCGATTTGGAACGAAACATCGATGCGTTGAAGACCGAATTTCTCGGCCGCGACGCTTTGCCTGACACGGTAAAAAATCGCTTGGTAGAATCATTGACCCGGTTTGTCGACATCGCTTTACCGGAATTACGCGCGGTCGGCAAATTGGCCGAACCCCAGCTGTTGCTCATCAATAACGAACAACAGTTGGCGGCGCAATTGCGTGCATTATTGCGTTATGTGGAAAAAGCCGACTCAAGCATGTTGGATGTGCAAAAACGTTATTGGTTAGTCATTGGTCAGGCACAAACCGACTTGCAAGCTTTGGGGCGATTGCGCCAACGCTTTTTTATCTCGGGTGCTACTGCGCCTGACGACCGCTTGTTGAATCAGGTCAACGGCCTAAACGATTTGATCATGCAGTTGACTCAGTTACCCTCACTAAAGATCGCGCAAACGGCCGATACGTCGAATAGCGATACCGAACATTCTGATAGCGATTCGGACGCATTGCGCTCCGAACCGATAGCCGAAATTCGGTCGTTAGCGCAACGTTATGCAAAAGATCTGGACAATGCCAAGGCTTTGGTTGAGAAAAAAAGCCGGATTCAAACCAACATCGGGCAAGCAATGCAAGATTTCAAAGGGGTTGTTGCCGATTTGGAGCAAGACATAAACACACACTATCAAGACGTACAGCGCGTGTTATACAGCACGATGTTCGTTTGTACAGCGGTTATCTTTGGAATGTGTTGCGCCGCGTTATGGGGTATTCGGCATTTGGCTGGGGTTATAAGCCGTATGACCGCTTATTTAACTCACTTGGCCGACGGGGACTTAAGAACGACTTTTCAGGCTAAAGGAAGCCGAATCCGGGAAATTCTGCTATTGGAAGACTCGTTGGCCAAACTTTACGCCTATTTGAATTTAATGATTCGACAAATTGACGTCGAATCCGCTGCGATCCGCACTTTCGGCGGCAGCTTGGAACACGTGGCACTCAATTTAAAGAGCGTGATAGCCGATCAACAGCAAGCGACGGAAATGGCCGCTTGGCAGATGGACGATTTAGCCAAATCCTTCTGCTGCGTGGCCGAAAACGCCAACAAAGCTCAACAAGGGACGAATACCGCTCAATCGCTGATCAGCAAAGGAGTGGAAAGTATTCAAATGACCCAAAAGCAAATGGACGATTTGGCGGCCGTTATTCATAGCAGCGCCGAGTCGCTCGCACAATTGCAGGGCGACGCAAAGGCGATCGAAACGGTGTTGAACATGATACAAACCTTTGCAGAACAGACCAATCTACTCGCTTTAAATGCGGCTATCGAGGCCGCACGTGCCGGAGAGCATGGTAGAGGTTTTGCTGTAGTGGCGGAAGAAGTAAGAAATCTGGCGGCAAATACTGCAGCATCAGCTCAGCAAATTCAGGCTTTAGTCCATCAACTGGGTAAAGCTACCAATGCTACGGTGATTTTGATGGGGAACCAGCAGCAATCGGCGAATAAAACGGCTTATTCAATGCAAATGGTCGGAGAAATATTCAAAAATATTCAGGAAAGCATGGATAAAATTTACATGCAGAGTGGACAAATAGGCGAAGCGACGGTGCGCCAATCCGAGGTGATTCACAGTTTGGCGCACAACTTCGAACGCACGGCAACTTTGTCCAAACAAACTACGCAAGCTTCGGAATCGAATCTGGTCAGTGCATCGTCATTGACCGAGGTATGCGAACGTTTGCATCAGCTAGTCGCTAAATTTACCTTGAGCTAGAAATACTGCCGCCTTTTTGCATTTTGTTGTAACCGTAAGTTTCTGTTCAGCAGAATGCTCAATTTTGCGAAAGGCGTTAGTGAAATATCTCGATATTATTTAACATAATATACAGAATACGTCGCCTATCTTGCTCGTTAGAGTATTAAATGTTTGAAATACAATTACTAAGCTAGCGATCATTCCTTTCTTTTGAGAAATTTTTTCCCAAGCTTCGCGTACTGGGCCGTGGCTTCGTGCAATCGCGGTCGCTATAAGTAATTCGGCTCTATCTACTCCAAGAGCGTCGGCAATCTTGATGGCATTTTCTTCGGCGATTGCTCCTCTTTTTCTGATGTTTGATATAACCGATCTGTCGCACCCTAACAGGGCTGCACTTGCGTAATCGCTACCGGTTTTTTCTTTTAAGTCATCTAAGTATTCTGTAATTGATTTCATGGTTTTAAGGCCGTTTCTAAAGATATTGCTATTAAAATGATGGTTGTGACGTAAGGTATTAATTGCAATAACAAGCCAATAAAAGACGTTTTTTTTCTTTTCATTGGTTTTTCGTAAGCACTTAGGTCCATGTGGTCTAGGACTCGGTTATTCAGATTCTGTTGATTTTTTGAGTCTCTTTCCTTCACTGCATTGTGATACCACTCACGGTCTAGTAATCCCATAAATCCTCCTGTTTTAATAGCGACAACATTACGCTTGACATTATTTGCTTGCAATGATTTATTATTTACAACGTTGTCATATTGACATCGTTTTTTTAGCATTGAGGGCACCCAATGAACATAAGCGAACGCCACATAAAAGACGTCATCGATTACGTCGTTAATAGCTTTAGCCGTTACGCTTCGGAAACGGATTCCGTAGAAAAGTTAGAGCGGGAATACAGCTTGCAGCTTGGAAAGCTGGAAGGCATGAACTTATTAATTCCGATAGGACGCTTTACGGTCCACATTCAGACAGCGGAAATCAAACTATTGGCTATTCACGATAACGCTTTGACGGCGTTAACTCTTTCGGCGGTGGTGCCCGCTCCCTTGCCCATAGTGCCGCCGAAGTAGGGCAAGGGGGCAACCATGACTAAAATCCAATGCCCCGCCTGCCTGGGCCGCGGTTGGGTATTTATCGACCTCGGCGAAGTGACCTATTGCCGTTGCTGTAACGGCGCGCGCTTCATTTTCATCGATCCTGCCAACGACCTACCGTTTTAGGTGCAGCCATGGCCAATAAACCCAACAACCTCAAACCCTCCGACTTTTCCGAGTTCTGCTTAAGAACCTATGATGCCAGTGCAACCCTAATGGATTTCGAAGACTGGGCTGAAGTCTATAACGAAGTCCTGCGCCTGATCTGGTGGAATCCCGAAGTCGATACTGTAATCGCGATTGAAAGGGGGGCTGATGGCCGTTAATACCGACCACGTGCTAACTCCGGAGCAAGCACAAGAGCTTTTCGACGCCTTACCCAAGCGTCTACGCGACAAAATCAAACCGCCGCGCAAACTGACCATGGCGGAACGGGTTAAAGATTACGCGGCCAATGCCGCGCGTAGCGCCTCGATCACCCCGAAAAAATTCAGGACTAAGGCTTCGCTGCGCGCGCACATCGAGCGGAGCGAAGTGGGCGCGGGCGGCGCAAGCCTCCCCCCTATTACTAACAGGGGGGGAACCGATAGCTCCGCCTCTAGTGATCGCCTTCCCAGTATTGAAGCTAAAGAACTCTTAAAAGTTGAGGCGGTAGGCAAAGGCGCAAAGGTCGTATTTGTACGTGTGCCGCGTCCCGATAAAGCGTTTAACGGTCGCCATTCCTTCGTTGACTGGGTTAATTTCACATTCAAAAGCTGCGCCTTTCCGTTAGACCTTCACACCGGTCATGTTGCGCTGACCGATCACGATTATGTGATGGCACTATCCGCGCAACTGTTCGATGTGTTCGGCTTCGGCGTCACGCATCAACGGGAAAATGGCCTTAACTTTTACAAGCACGCCTACGACTTGGGCGAAAACGGTTGGGGATTCGTCTGCATCGGCGGCCAGCGTGATTCGATAAGCGTCACTGTCAAAGGCCAAGGCTTAATGGCCGCGCGTGAAGGCTGGGAACAACGTCTATACGACTTGTTGCAACGCATACCGGGTGCCAAACTGACCCGGATTGACCTAGCCGCCGACAACTTTAATAGCGACACGTCGCTAGATGATTATCTCGCCATGTACCACGCCGGCCTGTTTTCTAATCGTTCCCGGCAACCCAACATCGAACAGGCGGGCAACTGGATTAACCCAAACGGCAAAGGCCGCACGTTGTACATCGGCAATCGTCAAAGCGGCAAGCTGCTTCGCATCTACGAAAAAGGGCTTCAACTGGCAAAGGGCTTCCACGAAAAGTATCCCAACTGGGTACGGGTAGAGCTGGAATTAAAAAACGACGACCGCATCATTCCCTTCGATGCCTTGCTGCGTCCGGGTCAATACCTTGCCGGCGCATATCCGGCCCTTGCGCGATTCCACCAGGTCCAAGAGCGCGTTAAAACCTACAAACGGCAAGCCGAAAGCACCTTGATTAAGGCGCTGGAAGTCACGCGCCACCAATTCGGGCGTTACATCTGGGCCTTGGTTGAGTTCTATGGGCCAGAAACCGCTCTGCAAAAACTCACGCACGGTAAGGAGGAACTACCCAAGTCTTTAGAAAAAGTCCTGGGTTACCAAACCGGCTGCGACGAAAGCGAATGCTTGCACACCGAACAAATTCACTTGGAAACCGACATTAGGATTCCGTTTTTAAATCACCACCAAGGGGAGATATACCATGCAAATGCGGGTAATGGGCTATAAGCACAGTAAAGGCGACTTCAACGGCCAAGCCTACGATTACGTCACGATCTACTGCGTCGCCAAACTCAAGTCTAGCGACAATCAGCGCGGCTTTGCCGGAATCGAAATGCGCGGCGAACCGCAACTGTTAGAAAAAATGCAGAAAATCAATTTTTCCGGTCCGGTCGTCTGCGAGGTACAAACCGAAACCGTCGCGATAGGCAAGGGCGCTTATACCGAAATGGTAACCATGGTCACGCCGTTAGACAAAAACGGCCAAGCCGAACCGGTTAAGTAAGGCCGCCGATATGCAAGCGCACCGACCGACACGGCAAGAACTCAACCACCTACGCCGCAAGGCTAATCGCTATTGGCGTAGACACAGAACTAGGACCAAGGCCAGTTTCACGGGTTTCGATCCGAACAACAAAGGCCATTTCCTGATCGAATTAGCGGAGTAATCCCTAATGCCAAACCTCGTCCCCGTCTGCCCGGAAACCATAACGGTCGATGTCAATGGCGCGTTGCAATGCTCGCAGCCCTGGCAAGCGGTTGAACAGCCTTTGCCGTTCGACTTCGCCCAAATCGATCCGTTGACGTTTGCTGAGTGTATGGGGGCGGGGTTTTCCATCTCGTTGCCTGTCCTGGTGTTTGCCTGGGGCGGGCGTCTTATTTATCAACAAATTACAGGTAAAAAACCATGAAAAAATCTACTTTAGTGACCTTGGCAGCGGTCTTTACATCATTGTTAGCCGCTCCGGCCTTTGCTGAAGGCGAAACGGGTCTTGCGGCGTTAACCGCGTCCGTCGATCTGTCGGCGATTAGCACCGCGATGGCCACCGTGTTCGCCGGCATGATTACCGTTGGAATTTTCCTGAAAGGCGGATCAATGATCGCTCGCCGCCTGGGCTGGCGTTAATCTCAACCGTGCCGCCCTCCGGGGCGGTACACCTTAACCGGGTGAGGCCATGGAACATTTCTATTATTTCGCGGCGTTCGTCGTCGGTCTATACCTGCCGTTCTATATCTTCAAGTTATGATTAGAATCGTTCTTGTCTTGTTGCTGCTGGGTCAATCCATGTCCGCGCATGCGGTCGCAGTTATATGGAAAAGCGGGCGTTCTATTCTAGTCCGCACCCCTTCGGGTATCGTGGCGAAACCGGGGCTAGCGACGTTGTTGCAAAACGTGCCCGATTATGTCGGTGGCGCAATCAGTAAAGCCACCAATCCGATTAGCGTCGCCGGAAAAACCGTAACAGCCAACGTGAGCCGCGCCATAACTCCCGCCAATCTTTCAAAAGCAGTCGGCGTAGCGGGTCGCATGAATCCGGCTGTTTCGGCTGCAACTCTTGCTATTCTTGGTATTTCATATGCTTTAGACCCGGAAACTCAACTTCCGGCCGAAGAAGTCCCTGGTGACACGAAGCCCCAAACAGTCGATGAGAAAACGCCAGATTCTTATGTTGACGTACAGTATCCTCCTCGTCAGCAATGTGGTGGTAAGCGTTACTATGATTCAATATCTGAAGCGGCAGCGGCGGCAACTTGCGATTGTCAAGCGGCATATAACACGACGGATTGCAATATTACTGAGCTGGTCGTATCTCCAAGCTTGTCTACAAGATATGCATTTAAAGGGTATTTTCGTGGCAGTGTAACCTATTGGTTTACGACTACCATGCTAATTGAAGATTGCTCTGATTTTCCCGGTTATCATTGGGATTCAGCGTCTCATACGTGTAAATCGAATCCGCACTGTCCGGATGGGTATACCTATTCAAGTGATGTAAATCAGTGTGTAGGCCCTAATCAGTGGGAGCCTATCCCGTCTGATGAAATAGCGCAAGATGCGCAACAAAAGCTCTCGCAAGATCCGGCTAAAGCGGTCCCGCTACTGGAACATTTATTAGAGCACGATATAGAACCCGAATCTGAAGACACTATAGCCGATGATCCCCTGCCCGATTCTATCCGCGGCGACCGGACAGTCAAGCACGCTAACGGTACTGATCCTGCAACCGGTGATCCAACCACCACTACGGAAACGACAGAAAAGACTATCGAGTTCCAGAAAGCGGATGCAAACAAAGTTATTAACATCACCGAAAACACTACGGTAACGACAACCACCGTTAACAACGTGACGAATAACGTGATTAACAACAACGTGGTGAATAACGTCGTTAATGGCTCCGGCGATCCGGTAGGTGACGGCGGAACCGATACCGACACAGACAACGGCACCGAACAACAACCGATAGAGTGGGGTAACTTCTCCGGCCAATCCCCGGGAGACGGAGTAGCCGACGGCAAAGCCACCATAAAAGACGCGTTATCAACCGCCTGCGGTGGCGACTGCACCAACGGCCCTGCGGAAACCATAAGCGACAGAATCACAGCGTTCAAAACCAAGTATGCCTTAAGCATGGGCGCATCTGGCGAATGCCCTGCCTTAATCGCCGATTTATCAGACCAAGGTTACGGCAACCACAACGTAACCGGTCATTGCGATTTGATCGAGAACAATCGCGGCGCGATTGCCACCATCTTTAACATTTTGATCGCGATAGCGTTCTTGTTGATTATTTGGAGCGCCTAACATGGGTCAAATCGTTTCCGACTTCTTCGCAAAGCTCATTGAATGGATCACCTACGGCGCGGAATATTTTGCCGGGGTGATTGCCGGCTTGTTTGAAGCCATGCTTTCGATTATCAAAAACCTGCTGTTTTTGCTGTTTTCCGCCTTGATGACCATTGTTGAAGGTGTCATTGACGGTTCAGGAATCTCGACCTACCTGGGAAAAGTCAACACCAACTACACCGGGGCGCTAGGCTATTTCCTGGAACTGTTCCAAGTCCCGCAAGCCGTCGCCGCGTTGGGGCTGGCGTATTTAATTCGATTTGCGATTCGTCGTCTACCGGTCGTTGGTTAACGCTCGAATCGAAACAATCGGGATTTTGCACGCGGACTCAGGCAGTACCCTTAGAGATTCTTGAATTCCGCTTTAAAGCGGAATTTTAGAAGCTCTTAGGGGTTCGCCGCAGGCCGCATGCAAAATCCCGAACTCAACCCCGCAGGGCCAAGCGCAGCGCGGAGGCTTTTAAACATCACCCGCAAGGCGGATCCATGGCAGGTATAACAGGCATAACCGGATTACCGGGTGGAGGCAAATCGTACACCGCCACCGAACTATTCCTATTGCCAGCGCTAAGGGAAGGGCGGCCAATCGTGACCAATCTACCTCTACAAATGGACGTGATAGCCGGCCAATTTCCGGCCGCAACTATCCAGTTTATCGACTTCGAGCAATTCGACTTCAAGTTAAGCAACCTCCCGGCGGGCTGCTTACTGGCCATAGACGAATGTTGGCGCAAATGGCCGCAAGGCAAGCAAGCCAAGAACATCGCGGTCGATGAACTAGCGGTGTTTAAAGAACATCGCCACCACAGCGACCAAAACGGGCGGTCGATGGATATTGTATTAATTACCCAAGACGTGGCCGACTTGGCTAAACCAATCCGCGACCTGATAGAAACGACCATAATCAGCGTTAAGCACCTGGATTTAGGCCGCGAAGATGCGTGTATTCGTTGGTATTGCAAGCGCGGCGCATCGATCACCAGCGACGGTAAGCCGCCGAAGAACGCGGTTATCCGGTCTGAAAACGTTAAATACAAGTCCGACGTGTGGCAATACTACAAAACCCATATGCACGCCCAAGGTGGGGCGGTCAACGAAACCCGCATCGTAAAAAGCACTGTGTTTGGCTCGTTCGCGTTCAAAGCCGGGGCCATCATCGCCGGCTTGGCGGTCGCCGTAACCATCTGGTCATTTATCAAAACCGGCGAAAACGTTAAAAAAGCCACCACCAAAAAAGAAAGCGCAAACCAGCAAATACAGCAAGCCACCAGTGTACCGACCGCACAGCCAGCGAGTACACCGAAACCCGATACACGGCCTTATAGTGCCGAATGGCGACTAGCCGGCACGCTGGAAAATTACGGCGGTAGGGGGCATACGTTGTTTGTCCTGGTCAACTCAGTCGGTCGTATCCGCAAGATAACCGATACCTGGTGCAAATGGGTCGGCTATGAGCGTGAATGCGAAGTTGATGGTGAAATCGTCGCCAGTTATACCGGCACCGCTAAAGCCAGCTACAGCGGCTCGGAACCGCCGCAACGCGTCGTTCATCCCGTCGCAGTCTCCAGTGTTCCCAAGTCCGAAGAGCAACCTTATGTGTTCGGTCTTGAATAACGTTACCGACTAGGTACGAAACGACCTCGACAAGTAACGCCGTTCCCGTTACTATCCGGATCGTGTTCATGCCGGCGGGGTAACGTTATGCTGGTTCTATCTTTATTTCCCGGTATCGGGTTGCTAGATCGCGGTTTTGAAGATTCCGGGTTTTGCGTCGTTCGCGGTCCTGATTTGATCTATGGCGGCGACATACGCCGCTTTAACGTCCCGTCAGGCCGGTTTGATGGTGTTATTGGCGGTCCGCCTTGTCAGGATTTTTCCAAAGCCCGACGGGATCGGCCAAGCGGTGAGGGCGTCGAAATGTTGGATCATTTCCGCCGGATCGTCATTCAAGCGCAACCGGCATGGTGGTTGGCTGAAAACGTGCCGGGGGTGCCTGATATACGAATCGACGGCTACCGGTGGCAACGCCTTGACCTTAACGCCTCTGATTTCGGCATGCAACAACGCCGTTTGCGTCATATTCAATTCGGATCGCGCGACGGATCGACGTTACTCATTGATCGTAAAAAGCAGCCAGCGAGTAACCCTACCGTCTTAGCCAACGATGATCGGCCATTGTCGGAAATCGCAGAATTACAAGGCTTGCCGCCGGGCTTTGACATACCGGCCTTTACGCGTGGCGCATTGACAAGAGCCATCGGTAACGGCGTGCCTTACGGCATGGCGTTGGCCTTGGCGCGGGCCGTTTCCAATCGGCAAAAAGATGTGAAGCAGTGCGCCTGTGCGTGCGGTCGACCGGTATCGGGTCGCAAGCGTTATGCTACCGGCGCTTGCCGTAAGCGGGTTTTCGACAGGATGAAATTTGGGCAAAGGGAATCGATACCCGCCGGCGGCTAGCACAGCTCCGAGCACGCCGCCGGCGTTAGAATGTGTTTGGTCTTGAATAACGTTACCGAGAGCGCATTAATTTAAGTAACGCGTTACCAAAACTCTTGACTTAATTATGGTAACGCGTTACTATAATTCAACTTTTGAGTAACCGGGTTACCGCCATGATCGACCACGCCGACAAACAAACAATTGATTTATTTGCCTCTAAGCGCCCCGTGGGACGCCCATCTACCGGGCAAGCCAAGAGCCGCGCGGAAATTCAACGCGCGTATCGTCAGCGCAAAAGTCTTGCTAATTCGGTTGATCTGGCTAAACCGGCAGACGACAATAAACGTAACGTTACTGAAATTGCCGTTTCCTCTGATGATACTTACAAGGCTATGGCAAATCGGATTCGGCGTTTGCAGTTCGAAGTCCAAGGCTTACAGTCAAAGTTGCTTTCTGCCAATGCTGCTCATCGCAAGCTTTCCGATGTGTCTGATGAGCTGATAGCGGAGCGCAAGAAAGTTTCTCGACTTGAGGCTGAGCTTAGAGCGACTGAATTTTTAAATAATGGTAACGCGTTACGAAAATCCAATGGCAGGTTCTGTGCTCAAGGTTGGCGGGTTCATAAGCGCAAATTGCATTTTGACGTGAACACCAAGCGCAGTTATTTTGTTTATGGGGATAGGTACTATTTGCCCGATGAGCTGGATTGTAGTGCTTTTAATGGCGTGACTGTTGATGTGATCCAGTATGGCTCTCCGGGCGATGGGTATCGTTTGGATAAATTGTATTTGTACTTTACGCCTGACCAATCTGTCTCGCTGGATTTGGCTTATGGTGGCTCTGGTCGTCTTGTTTGTTGTTTGCCGGCGGGGTAACGCGTTACCATAAACCTGTTACCATAAATCCATCCAAACCCAAAAAGGTGGCTTATGATCGAACTACCCGCACCCATCGAAAGCCGGCTAATGGAAGCCGCAAGGCTAGCCGGCTTAAATGTCCCAGCTTTCCTGGACAACCTGCTTTCTGAATACCTGGAAGACGCTCTGGACGTGAAAGCCGCTGAACTTGCTTTGAAAGAAGAGGGCGAAGTATCCCATCAAGAACTGAAAGCAAAATATGGCCTATAGCATTGCCTATAAGCCATCGGCAGAAAAATCCCTTTCCCGCTTACCGCTAGATGTTTGCCGCCGACTGCTTGTTGCTATTGATAACCTTGCTGAAAATCCCCGGCCATCGGGCGTAAAGAAACTACAATCGCCTATCGATCTTTACCGTATTAGAGTCGGCGATTACCGTGTTATTTACATTATCGAAGACAGTAAGCTCAAAATTCTGGTGGTGGCCGTTGGTCATCGCTCGGACATTTACAGCTAATCGCCGGATGATCACATTTCTAGCGACCGCCCAGCTTTAGCAGGGCGGTTGCGTCAGAACACCCTTCGCCCCGCTTGCCACCCACTAATGACCGCCGGCGATAACTTGCCTGGTCTGTTTTGCTATTCTGAACCCGCAAATGACTTGGTATGGCGCTGGCTACCGTGCCGGGAAAAGTAGCGCCGCTGGCCACACTCAATACACCGCGGGAGACTGTAACCGGCGCGGAACACGCAAACGCAGTGCAGCGGTCACGACTTTGAAGAGCACGACTTCGAAGAAAATGTTATGACATTGCGGGTAGTGTGTGCGCTCACGGTACTGCAGTTATTTTGCCTTTCTAGTATGCGGAGTGTTTCTGCTCGGTCTTTTTTGGCGGATATGTATAGGTATTGAATGCTTTTGATTTCATACCACCACACGTGATCACCGTCTGGTGATGTGATGCAACCGTCTTGCGCCAATCGAAATCCGCTCCAGTGTTTCCCTAAAAAGTCTAATCGACCACTGAATAGCTGTAGGCAAATGAAAACCGCTCGTGGCGGCTGAATGATGCCTTTTTCCCAATTTGAAACCGTTCTCTTGTTAACTTGGAACACCTTGACGCAATCGTCAATGGTGTATCCGGCCCATTGTCGCCATTGTTTAAATGAACTCTTGTCATCAACAAAAACATACGTCATGGTTTTGACTCCTTGTTTCAAAACCATCTAAATGAACAACATTTATGCCATTCGGAAAAATTTTCCTGTAATACGCAATTTGACATAATATACATTATGCGAAGTATCGCGCTAAAAACTGGTTCAAGGCTTGTGATCTCCTCGGCATTACCGTTTCAGCAGCATTGGTGCATTACGCCCACGGTTTTCTCACAAGCGTCCGGCCCGATAATCGGCAAACGCTGTTTCTATTTCTTCGGCAGTGTTCATCACGAACGGGCCGTGCTGTACGATGGGTTCGCGCAGCGGCCGGCCGGCAAACAGGAGCGCTCTGCCGCCGGTAACGGCTTTCAGCATCACTCCGTCTGAATCTGGTCGATTGGCCAAAATCGCCAACTGTTGCGCGGCAATTTTGCGTTCCGCAATCAGCATTTCGCCGCGGTAAACGTAAACGAAGGCGTTGCGGTCTGCTGCTAAGGGTTGCGAAAATTCGCCGCCCGCCGGCAAATGCAGGTCCAAAATCAAGGGTTCGGTCAGCGGTTTTTGCACCGCGCCCGCTTGACCGTGACTGGTGCCGGCGATGATTCTCAGTTTGCCGCCGCCAGGCCATTCCAGTTCGGGAATCTCTTCGCTTTGCACGTCGCGGTAGCCCGGCGCTTGCATTTTGGCGGCAGCCGGCAGATTGATCCACAATTGTACCCCTTCCAACACACCGTCTTGCTGCTCCGGCATTTCCGAATGCACAATGCCGCGTCCGGCCGTCATCCACTGAATGCCGCCGCTTTTTAGCAAACCGCTGTGCCCGGCGTTGTCGCTATGCCGCATGCGACCGTTCAGCAAATAAGTCAGGGTTTCGAAACCGCGATGCGGATGTTCCGGAAAACCGGCAATATAATCGCCCGGCCGATCGCTACCGAACGCATCCAACATCAGAAACGGATCCAGCCGCTTATGCAGACCTTGTCCGAACATCCGGGTCAGTTTGACCCCGGCGCCGTCGGCAGTAGCCTGCCCCACTACCAATTGTTCTACGGTTCTGGAGTTTAGAACCGGCGTCAAGTGTTCAACGTGCATAAATTTCTCCCGGAACATGAATTTACAGCGCCAAGGCCGCTATCTCTGCCTGCGCGTCGCGTAAGGCCGCATTCAGGCTTTCTTCTCCCATGGCAAGGCCTTCCGCGTAAACAAAAGTCAAGTCGGTAAGACCTAAAAAACCCAGCATGGTTTGCAAATACGGGGTTACCAAATCGTTAGGCGTATCTTTATGCCGACCGCCGAACGCTAGCGCCGAATACACCTTTTTGCCGTTCAGCAGGCCTTGCGGGCCGTCCGCGGTATAGCGAAAAGTTACGCCGGCCCTCGCAACGGCGTCCAGCCAGGCTTTGAGCTGAACCGGAATGCCGAAGTTGTACATAGGTACGCCCAATACGATTCGGTCTGCCCGCTGGATTTCGTCGATCAGCCGGTCGAATCCCGCGACGGTATCGCGCTGCGCCGCGTCTCGCTGCCCATCCGGAGTAAACAAGGCTTGTAAGGCCGTCGAGTCCAATACCGGAGCCGGCGTCTGCACCAGATCGCGGCGGGTTAACGAGCTGCCGGCGTTTACTCGCCGCAATTTGTCGACCAGTAAATCGGATAAGCGGCTGGAATGGCTACGCTCGCCATTGATACTGGCATTGATTTGCAAGATGTTCATAGTCGTCTCCGACAAGTAATAGTGTGAATTAACTATAATTCGGAACAAACTCGCTGATAAGAGGGCAAAATGAATAACAATGTTCCGCCAGAGCAACAATTGATCCATGTGCAACCCAACGATTTATGGTTGTTCGCCAAGGTGGCCGATTGCGGCAGCTTTTCCAAAGCTGCCTCGATGCTGGGCTGGCCTAAATCCTCGCTATCGCGGCGCATCGCCTTGTTGGAGCAACGTCTGGGCGAACGTTTGCTACTGCGCACCACCCGTAAATTGGCGCTAACCGAATTGGGACTCAGGTTGTTGCAACACGGCCGACAAATCGACGAGGAAACCAGCGCCGCGGCCGCCTGGGCAGCCCACCGGCAAATCACCCCATCCGGCCGGCTTAAAATTTCGTTGCCCGGCGATTTGACGCAATTGACCTTAATTCCGCTATTGGCGCAGTTTGGCGAACGTTATCCGGAGGTGAAACTCGAACTGGATCTCTCACCGCGACGCGTGGATTTATTGGCAGAGGGTTACGATTTGGCAGTGCGAGTCGGCTCTTTGCCGGACGATGGCGCGCTGGCGGCTAAATTGTTGTATCGGCAGGCTTTCGGCCTTTACGCGGCGCCGAGTTATCTCGAACGCCGCGGTACGCCCGACAATCCGGCGCAATTGTTGGAACACACTGTATTGCAGCTGATACCGGCTAACCGCGAACCCGGCCCGTGGCAGCTGACGCGCAACGGCGACACCTGGCAAGGTTTGCCGCCGGCGGCGCTGTCGGCCAATTCGCCGGAAGTGTTGGTCAAACTGGCCCGCCTGGGCCGAGGCATTGTGGCAGCCCCGCAAAACTATGCGCAAGACGCGGTGACGCTGGGCGAGTTGCAGCGGCTTCTACCGGATTGGCAGTGGCCAAGCGTAGAGGTTTGGGCGGTTTTTCCCGGTCGCCGGCTGATGCCAACCAAGACGAGAGCGTTTTTAGACGCGTTGACCGCATTCCTGCAGACGCCGTAGCCGGCACCTTTTTGCTCAGTCCTGACAAGGACGCTGCAGACACTGTGAACCCCATCAACAAATTCAACCCAGCATTTCACTCGGGAAACTAATTGGCACCGACACCGGACTAACCCGCATACGGTTAAAGGCGAAAACCGGAAGTTTTACCGTCACAACCGCTTACTCTGACGATTGACCGGGATTTCCCCGGCATATCGCCCCCCTCTCGGAGGTGCACATGAACAGGATGCAATATCCAAGTGACTGGCCCGACATCGATCAGGCGCTATACGGCCATTCCGTCAAACTGATCAACGCCGCCATTAACTTGCTGGGGGTTAAACTACGGCTACACGCCGAGGAAAGTGCGCTGATGCAAGGCGACATCTTTTTGTTCAATCACTTTTCCCGCTTCGAAACCTTCATTCCACAGTTGTTGATACACGAACACGTCGGCGCGCTGACCTGCGCCATCGCTTCCGGCGAATTTTTCGCCGAAGATACTGTACTGGCGCGTTATCTGAAACGAGTCGGCGTCTACCCGCACGATCATCCCCGCCTGTTTCCGCTGCTGGCCCGACAAATCCTCAAGGGCCGCAAAGTTGTCATTTTTCCGGAAGGCGGCATGGTCAAGGACCGGCGGGTGATCGACAAACAAGGGCGGTACAGCATTTATTCGCGCATGACCGGCGACCGCCGCAAGCACCACACCGGCCCGGCGGTATTGGCGCAAGGCGTGGAAACAATCAAAACCGTCATCAGACAGGCGTTTGCCCGCAACGATCAAGCCGAGCAAGAACGCTGGCGGCAGTGGCTGGCGATGGACAGTTTGGACGAATTGCGCGCGGTGGCGCAAAAACCGACATTGATCGTGCCGGCCAATATCACTTTCTACCCGATACGCAACTCCGAAAACCTGCTATTCAAAAGCGTGGAACTGTTCTCTCACCACATGAGCTTGCGCCAGCAGGAAGAACTGCTGATCGAGGGCAACATCTTGCTGAAGGACACGGACATGGATATACGCCTGGGCAAGTTGATCGACCCGTGTTGTGTGTGGGATTGGCGCATGCATTGTTTAATGGGCCGAGTAGTGCCTACCATCCAAGACGCCGACCAGGTGTTCAATTTCCATCGGTCGCCGCGCAATTGGAAAGAACGTCTGTTGGGACGCTATTTCATTCGTAACGCCAATTGTTCTCGAGACCGGTACATGGTCGCGATATACCGCAATGCAACCGTCAACTTGGCCCACTTGGCATCCACCTTGATCATGCGTTACATCGGCGAAGGCCGGGCGCACATCGAAAAACGGCATTTTTACACGGTGTTGTACATCGCCATCAAACACTTGCAAAACCAACCGGACATCTATCTGCACGACAGTCTGCTGTCGCCGGCCGATTACGCCAACTTGCTGCATAACCAGAACGCCCGTTTCAACCAGTTCATCGAACAGGCGCAAGCCTCCGGATTGTTGTTGGAACAAGAAGGTTATTTGCATTTTCTGCCCAAATTGTTGGAAGACCACGATTTCGACCGGGTCCGTTTGGAAAACCCCATCGCGGTTTATCAAAACGAAGTCGCGCCGCTCAGCAAGATTCGAGACACCCTAGCCCAAGCCGACGCGCAATACCACGATCTGGAAGCACAGCAAATGGCCGCCTGGCTGTTCGAAGACGAACAGATTGCCTTGAAACACGAAGTACAGTGCTACAGCCAAGCGCATTTCGACAGCCTGGACCAACAGGAAACCGCATGCGCCGATCCGGCGCCCTTTTTCATCAGCCCGGTCAACAGCAACGAGTACGGCATTTTGTTGGTGCACGGGCTGATTGCCAGCCCGGCGGAACTGCGCGAGTACGGCCACTATTTGGCCGAGCAAGGCTATACGGTATTGGGTATACGCTTGCCGGGACACGGTACCTCCCCTTACGCGTTGCGCGATTTCAGTTGCGAGGACTGGCTGGACAGCGTCAAGCGCGGCTACAACATCCTCAAATACTCCTGCGATAAAATTTTCCTGATCGGCTTTTCGACCGGTGCGGCGCTGGCCATGACCTTTGCCGCCCGGCAACACATAGATGTTCAAGGCATAGTCGCGGTAGCCGTACCGATCAAATTCGAAGACAACCGCTTCATGTTGGTGCCGCTATTGCACGGCACCAACAAATTGGTCAAATGGCTATCCAGTTTCGAAGGGGTAAAACCGTTTTTACAACACGACAGCGAACACCCCGACATCAACTATAAAAATGTGCCGGTGCGCGCGCTTTACGAACTGCGCCGCTTGATTCAACAACTGGAAGCGGCACTGCCCGGGGTAAGCGCCCCTACGTTGCTGTTGCACGCCAATCAGGACCCGGTGGTGGATCCGGTGAGTTCCGCTATAGTCTACAAACGCCTGGGCGCCCGCTACAAACAGCTACTCAGCATCCGTGCCGAACGCCATGGCGCGCTGATGGAAAATTTGGATCACACCTGGAGCCGCATCGACGAGTTTCTAAGCCGCTGCCGGCACTCCCAGCTCGCTTCGGCGGCACTTGCCTCCCCGGAATATGAGGAGAATCTATCATGAACAAGGTCGTAATCAGTACCTATCTTAGAAGCCCGTTCACACCCGCACACAAAGGCGCATTAGCCGGGCTGCGTCCGGACGATCTGGCCGCGCAAGTGGTTAAAGCCTTGGTGGCTCGCTCAGGCGTCGACCCTAACGACATCGAGGATCTAATTCTGGGCTGCGCCTTTCCGGAAGCCGAACAAGGGATGAATATGGCCCGCTTGTTGGTGCATCTGGCCGGATTGCCGATGAGCGTGGCAGGCACCACGGTCAACCGCTTTTGCGGTTCCTCTATGCAAGCGATACACATGGCCGCCGGCGCCATAGCCCTCGGCGCCGGCGAAGCCTTCGTCTGCGCCGGCGTGGAATCGATGAGCCGGGTACCGATGGGCGGTTTCAACCCGTTGCCCAATCCCGACCTGTACCGCGATTTTCCCGGCGCCTTCATGAGCATGGGCGAAACTGCCGAGATCTTGGCCACTCGCTATGGCATCGCGCGCGCAGCGCAAGAACGCTTCGCGCTCGACAGCCAACGGAAAGCCGCGGCAGCGCAAAGCGCGGGTTGTTTTGCCGACGAAATCGTCACCGTTCAGGCTAACGGCCGTGTGGTAGCCGACGACGGCTGCCCACGGCCCGAATCGAACCTGGAAGCCATGGCGGCGCTAAACCCGGCCTTTCTGGAACAAGGCAGTATTACCGCCGCCACTTCGTCGCCGTTAACCGACGGTGCCGCCGCAGTATTGGTGTGCAGCGAAGCTTACGCCGACCGGCGCCACCTGCCGAAACTAGCCCGCATCGTCGCGACCGCGGTATCCGCCTGCCAACCGGAAATCATGGGCATGGGTCCGGTCGCGGCAAGCGGTAAGGCTTTGCAACGAGCCGGCCTGAAATTGGCAGACATGGATGTGGTGGAGTTGAACGAGGCTTTCGCCGCCCAAGTATTGGCCGTGTTGCAAGAACTACCTATCCCCGCCGACAGACTGAATCCGGACGGCGGCGCCATCGCCCTGGGACATCCCTTGGGGGCCAGCGGCGCGCGCATTACCGGCAAGGCTGCCGCTTTGCTGCAACGCAGCGGCGGACGGTATGCGCTGGCCACGCAATGCATAGGCGGCGGCCAGGGTATTGCGACCGTTCTGGAGAACGTGTCATGAAAGTACAACGGGTGGCAGTCATCGGTGCCGGCGTGATGGGCAGCGCGATAGCCGCGCATTTGGCCAATGCCGGTACCGACGTGGACCTGTTGGACGTCCCGGCCGAACAAGGACCGCGCGACGCATTGGCCGAACAAGCGATAGCCCGCCTGTTGAAAGCCGAACCCAAGCCCCTAATGCTGCCGGGCTACGCCAAGCGCATTCGTCCCGGCAATTTAGCCGATCATTTACACCGCTTACAGGATGCCGATTGGGTAATAGAAGCCATAGTGGAGCAACTGGAGGTCAAACGCGAACTCTACCGACGCTTGCACGCGCATTGCGGCCCCAACACCTTGATCTCGTCCAACACCTCCACCCTGCCGCTAAGTCTGCTGATGCAGGACAGTTCGGCGGAATTTCGCCGCCGCTTCATGATCAGCCATTTTTTCAATCCGCCGCGTTACATGCGTTTGCTGGAATGCGTACCCCATCCTGAGCTGGATATTGGCCTGCAGCGGCGCATCGAGGAATTTGCCGCGACCGATTTGGGTAAAGGCTGTATTCGCTGCCACGATACCCCTGGTTTTATCGCTAACCGGATAGGCACCTATTGGCTACAGATCGCCTTCCGCGCCGCCGAACGCCACCTGCTTGCCATAGAAGACTGCGACGCGGCCATGGCGTTGTTCGGCGTGCCGAAAACCGGGGTGTTCGGCTTGTTGGATCTGGTCGGTTTGGATTTGATGCCGAAAATCCTGGGCGGCTTCAGCCGCATGCTGCCGGCTGACGACGCGTTGACGCCGCTGTGCCGGGTGCCTTACCGCTTGCAAGCCTTGTTGGATGCCGGCTATAGCGGTCGCAAAGGCCAAGGCGGATTTTACCGCTTGCACCACGACGCTGGCGGCAAACACCGGCAAGCCGTCGATTTGAACAGCGGCGAATTTCGCAACGTCCGAAAAGTGCGCTTGAAAATCGGCCACTCCGCAGCCGAATTACGCGCATTTCTGTGTTCCGACGACGCGTTAGGGCGCTTTAGTTGGGAGGTGTGGGCGCACACGCTTTGCTATGCCGCCGGCCGGATTCCGGAAATTGCCGATACCCCCGAGGCGATAGACGCGGCCATGCGCCTCGGATACAACTGGCACTACGGGCCGTTCGAGCTACTGGATTTTTTGGGCGCCGATTGGTTTGTCGCGCGCCTGGCGGCCGAGGGCTTTGAAATTCCCGACTGGCTGCACAATGCCGCCCCTGTCTACCGTTACGGCAAGCATCAAGCCGAGTGCCGCGGCCCCGGCTACGATTATCGCCCTATCGTCCGACCGGCGGGCACGCTATTGCTGAGCGACATCAAACGGGGTAGCCGGCCGCTACTGGGCAACGCTTCGGCCAGCGTATGGCACATCGGCGACGAGGTAGCCTGTTTGGAATTGCATAGCAAGATGAACACGCTGGCCCCCGACCTGCTCGGCTTGCTGCCGCAATTGGTTTCCGACCTGCGCGGCAGCTTTGCCGGCCTGGTGATATACAGCGATACCGACTACTTTTCCGCCGGCGCCAATCTGGCTTTGATCGCCCCGGCGTTGCAGGCCGGCGATTGGGAAGCCATCGCCAATATCGTCCGTTTGGGACAAAACAGCTTTCGCGCCTTGAAATACGCACCGTTTCCGGTGGTCGGCGCGCCGTCCGGCCTAGCCTTGGGCGGCGGCTGCGAAATCCTGCTGCATTGCGATGCGCTATGCGCACACGCCGAAACCTACATGGGGCTAGTGGAAGCAGGAGTCGGCTTGGTCCCCGGCTGGGGCGGCTGTAAAGAGCTGCTGGGGCGTTGGCTGCAATTCAACAAACGGCCGGGTGGGCCGATGCCGGCCATTGCCCAAACCTTCGAGCTGATCGCGACGGCCAAAGTCAGTAGTTCCGCCGCCGAAGCGCAAAGCCGCTTATTTCTCGGCCGCGACGACCGCATCGTCATGAACCGCGATAGGGTTTTGGCACAAGCAAAAGCTATGGTGTTGCAATGCGCGCCAAGCTATCAAGCGCCTACCCCTTACAGCTACCGGTTACCGGGCGCCAGCGGCGCGGCGGCTTTGGACATGCAAATCCGCAATCTGCGTAAAGCCGGCAACATCAGCGATTACGACGTCGAAATCGCTACCCGCTTGGCACGCGTCTTGACCGGGGGCGATACCGATATGAATTTAGAACTGAGCGAGCAGGACATTCTGGATTTGGAATTAGCCGCCTTCGATGCCTTGGTCCGACAAAGCAGCACCCAAGCCAGGCTGCAACATTTGTTGGAAACCGGCAAACCCCTGCGCAATTGACCGAGTTGCGCGCCGCCCACCCCAGTAGGAGACGCCCGTCATGAACCTGTATTTAAGTGCCGGATTGCTGATCTTGGCCGTAGGCCTGATCGGACCGCTACGCCGCCGTGTGATGGTACGGCCTGTTTTCAACGCCATGCGCCGCAGCTTGCCGCCGATTTCGCAAACCGAACGGGAAGCCTTGGAAGCCGGCAAACCCTGGTGGGACGCGGAACTGTTTACCGGGCAGCCGGACTGGCGCAAGTTGCACGCCTTACCGGCGCCAAGTTTAAGTCCGCAAGAGCAAGCCTTTTTGGACGGCCCGGTCCAAACCTTGTGCGCCATGCTGGACGATTGGGACATCACCCACCGGCGCCGGGATTTGCCGCCCGAAGTCTGGCACTACATCCGCGAACAGCGCTTTTGCGGCATCATCATTCCCAAACACTATGGAGGACTGGAATTTTCCGAGTTCGCTCATTCGCAAATCGTCATGAAAATCGCCAGCCGCAGCACCAGCGCGGCCGTCACGGTGATGGTGCCCAATTCCCTGGGCCCTGCCAAGTTATTGTTGGCCTATGGTACCGAGGCACAAAAAAACCATTATCTGCCGCGCCTGGCGCAAGGCCTGGAATTGCCGGCTTTTGCCTTGACCAGCCCGGTCGCCGGCAGCGACGCCGCCTCGATGACCGATACGGGCGTGGTGTGTTACGCCCCGTTCGGCGCCGAACCCCGCGTACTGGGGATACGCCTAAACTGGGAGAAACGCTACATCACGTTAGGGCCGGTTGCCACCGTATTGGGTCTGGCCTTCAAATTGTACGATCCCGAACATTTATTGGGCGAACGCGATGAAATCGGCATTACTCTCGCCCTGATTCCCACCGACACGCCCGGGGTCAGTATCGGCAGACGACATTTCCCGCTGGACTCCGGCTTTCAGAACGGACCCAATTGGGGTAAAGACGTGTTCATTCCGCTGGACTGGGTGATCGGGGGGCAATCGCAATGCGGCAACGGCTGGAAAATGCTGATGCAATGCCTGGCTACCGGCCGCGCCATCTCCTTGCCAGCCTTGAGCGTGGGGGCGGCCAAATCCGTGTCGCGCTTCTGCGGCGCTTACGCCCGCGTCCGTCGGCAATTCGGTGTCCCCTTGGGAGCGTTCGAAGGCATAGAAGAAGTATTGGCCCGCATGGCCGGCACCACTTATCTGACGGACGCCGCCCGGCAGGTGACGTGCGCCGCCTTGGACGCCGGGGAGAAACCGGCGGTGATTTCGGCAATTTTGAAATACCACCTGACCGAAAGCATGCGCAAAACCGTCAACGACGGCATGGACATCCTGGGCGGCGCCGGGATTTGCCTGGGACCGAACAATTTCCTGGGTCGGGTCTATCAAGTGGTGCCGGTGGCGATTACCGTGGAAGGCGCCAACATCCTGACTCGCAGCTTAATGATTTTCGGTCAAGGCTCGGTGCGCTGCCATCCCTTCGTACAAGCGGAAATGCAGGCCTTGGATAACCCGGATTCGAACCGAGGTCTGATCGAGTTTGACCGGGTCTTACGCCGGCACACCGCATTTCTGCTCGGCAATCTGCTACGCGGGATCTACTATGGATTCGGCGGTTGTTATTTCAGCCGCGCTCCCGGCGACCGCCACACCCGCCGTTACTACCGGCGCATCAACCGACTGAGCACCGCCTTTGCACTGAGCGCGGATTTCGCCTTATTGGCGCTGGGCGGCGGCTTGAAACGCAAGGAACGCATTTCCGCGCGCTTGGGCGACGTACTCAGCTATCTGTATCTGTGCTGCTGCGCCTTGAAGCATTTCGAAGACCAAGGCTCGCCGCCGGCCGCCCTACCCTTGCTGGACTGGGCGTGTCAACACAGTTTGCACCGTGCGCAACAAAGCCTCTTGGCATCATTTTGGCTGTTCCCCACCCGTATTCCGACATTGCTGCTGCGCAGCTTGCTGTTTCCGTTCGGCAAACCCTATGCACCGCCGGCCGATCGCTTGTGCGGCCAATTGGCACAGCTATTGATGACAGACAACCCCGGCCGCGACGATTTAACCGCCGGCATTTTCCTGAGTCCGTCGGCGAACGACCCGAGCGGGCGCATCGAACATGCTTTCAAAGCGGTAATAGCCGCAGAAGCCGCGGAATCCGCCGTCAAACATGCACAAAAACAAGGCCGCTTAGCGCGCGGTTATCCGGACGAGGCCTTGCTGGCGACAGCCCTGAATGCCGGGATCATCGACGCCGAACAAGCCGAGAGGCTACGCGCCGCCAACGCGGCCCGGGCAAACGCTATCAAGGTGGATGACTTCGACCCGGCGGATTTGGCGTTGACACCGCGATAGCTCGCCGTCTTCGCTTATTGCCGTACTTCCTGCAACCGCGCGCCGGCTTTTATTCGTCTCTAACGATATGTCTAAAGGTCAAATTGATTCTGGCGCTTTTCGCCGTTTTCGACTTGGGCAATTCGTGCCGCCAATGATGCTGTATGCTACCTGCCATCAGTAACAAATCGCCGTGTGCCAATTCCAGGTCCAGGCGCAACCGTTTATTTTTGTGTCTAAAACGCAATAAACGCGTTTCACCGAAACTTAGCGAGGCTATCATCGGGTTTATTCCCAACTCTTTTTCGTTGTCGGCGTGACAACCCATCGAGTCCCTCTCGTTTCTATACCAATTCGCCAACACGCTATTGAAACGGTGACCGCAAGCCAACTCAACGCTGCTGCGCAACTCGGTCAACAACGATGTCCAGGGTATAGGGCTGTGTTCGACACCCGAATAGCGGTAACTCGCGGTTTGATCTCCGTACCAAGCCGTTAAGCGCGGCACCAAAATCCATTTGCCGCAGATTTTTAATTGTTCCTGCTGCCAAGCCAAGCCGTTCAGCAAGTTTTCGAAAAGTTCGTCCGCGCGCCGCGCTTGAATAAACTGGCGCCGACAATAGAGCTCGCCGTCCATCGGCAACAAGTTATCGCCGTCGCCAACCATCAAATCGTTAACGAAATCATGAGTTGGGCCGCCAAAATACGCAATATCATCACTAGCGGATAAACCGTGGCATAGGCAATCGACACCGCGGCGCAGGGATGAAAGGTGTTGGCAAAAGCCAGGGCCGGAGGGTCGGTCATACTGCCTGCAAGCAAGCCGCAGAGCGACAAAAAATTAATCTTAAACACAAACCGGGCCAGCAAGCCGACAAGTAAAAGCGGCAGCAGGGTAATCAAGGCCGCCCATCCCATCCAAATAAATCCGTCGCCTTGTACCAGAGTCTCGACAAATTGGTCACCGGAATGCAAGCCGACGCACGCCAAAAATAACACGATGCCGACGTCCTTTAAGATCATGTTGGAGCTTTTCGGCAAATGCCACGTCATCGTGCCCCAATTACCGATGCGGCTTAAAAGTATCGCTACCAACAGCGGCCCGCCGGCCATACCGAGTTTCAACGCAGACGGGACCCCGGGCAAATAAATCGGTAAGCTACCTAGGATGACTCCTAAAGTGATTCCGATGAAAATCGGCATGATTTGCGGATGACTCAATTCTTCCAAGGAGTTTCCCAATGCCAATTCGATCGCTTGCAGGGCGTCCGGACTGCCGACAACCAATAATTCGTCGCCGAACCGCACCCTGACCGCCGGATTGGGGGAAAATTCCACGTCCGGTCTATGCACCCGCGAAATCGTCACGCCGTAGCGAACGCACAAGTGCCCCACCGTCTGATGAATGGCGCTTTCGTTGGTAACCACCAGGCGCTTACTCTGTAAAGTCGTATTCAGCTCGTGCAAGACAACATTGGCTTTGGGGCCTACCAGCATTTCCATACGCTCCAGATGGCTGATGTCGCCGACCAGTCTGACGACATCCCCGACCTGCAGTACAGTATCCGGATTGGCGATAGCCACTTCGCCTGCTCCGCTGGGCAAAATGCGGGTAATAACGACGCCCATGGCTTCGAAAAACGGAATCTCGGCGATTTTACGCCCGCTCAAATTAGGGTTTTCGACCGCTAGATCGCGCCAAATAGGCAAGGCAACCTGTTGTTGATGCCGGGCGAATTCGTCCGCTTCCGCACTGACGTCGACGCTGAAGAGTTTCTTGACGACCAGCATCGATAAGATGATCCCGACGATACCGAAAGGATAGGCCACCGCATAGCCTAGACCCGGCATTTTCAGCGTTTCGGCAGTCACTCCCGACATTGAACCCAAAACTTGTTGGGCGGCCGCCAATGACGGCGTGTTGGTAGTGGCGCCGGAAAACAGCCCCACGGCCACCGGAATCGGAATATCGGCGCCCCAGCTAATCGCAAGCGTAACGGCTGCGCCTAACATCACGATGCCGGCCGCTAATCCGTTCAAACGTATGCCATACTTAAAAAAGGACGATACAAAACCGGGGCCGACTTGCAAACCGATCGCGTAAACAAAAAGAATCAGTCCGAATTCGCGTAGAAAATGCATAACCTCTGCATTGATGTTCAAGCCGAAGTGGCCGAACGCCAATCCGGAGAACAAAACCCCGGAAATTCCCAAGCGAATACCGGCCGCTTGCAAGCGTCCTAACACTAGCCCGGTCGAAACGACCAAACTGACGATCAACATTGCGTGCGGGACTGAATCTTGATGAAGTAATTGCGCGAGCCAAGACATAGCTATCCTGTGTTGAAGGCTAAACGAGTGTGATTGTCGGACATGTTGAGCCCGCTTATGATGTCTAACGGCCGAGCGACTCATCGACTATCCGAATTGTATATCAAGCCACTGAGGTATAAGCAATGAACGTAAATTTCGGCAAACAATCGGCAATCACGCTCGGTCTATTATTGATCGCAAGCTCCTCCGGCCTGGCTGCCGACCCCTCGGCCGGCAAGACCCGAGCGGCCGCCTGCCAGGGTTGCCACGGCGCCAACGGCGTCAGCAATAGCCCGTTATGGCCTAATTTGGCCGGTCAAACCGCCGCTTATATGGAAGCGCAGTTAAAAAACTTCAAGACCGGCAAACGAAACAACCCCAGCATGAATCCGATAGCCGCCGACTTGTCGGACGCCGATATACAAAATTTAGCCGCGTATTTCGCCGGACTAGCGCCTAACAAACCCAAATCCGGCGCCAGCGCAGGTGCCGACAAGGTCGCGATGTGCATGGGCTGCCACGGTCAGCAACTACAAGGAAACGGGCAAATTCCCCGCCTGGCGGGCCAGCAGGTGAAATATCTGATCAAGCAACTGGAAGATTTTAAAAGCGGCAGCAGACAAGCAGGCCCTATGAACGCCTTGGCAAAATCGCTATCCGCCGAAGATATCCGCACGGTTGCCGAATACCTAAGCGGGCAGAACTAAAGGAGAGCTGAGCTGTTCTAACCCGTCTTGCCGCGTTGCCGACTATCCCGACTGCTTGAATCTTTAGCGGCAGTGTCTATAGTTGCGAATCGGCTTGCGGGTCACCCGGACGCAGGTCTACGACAACGCGAACTTTTGCCGATCTTCAATCGCTAAAGTCAGGAACGATACAGTAAAGGTGAATACGATGGTTAGAAATAGTCGCATCCTGATTGTGGACGACGTAGTCGACAATATCAGAGTTGCCATGAATATTCTCAAGGAAGAGAACTACGAATTTTCGTTCGCACAGAACGGCGGCGAGGCCCTGCGGCTCATATTCGAAGTCGGCGAAAGCTTCGATCTGATTCTGTTGGATATTATGATGCCCGGCTTGAACGGCTTCGAAGTCTGTAAAAAATTAAAAGAAAACCCCACCACTCAGGAAATACCCATTATTTTCCTGACCGCGAAAGTCGACGTTGATTCCATCACCCAAGGTTTTTCGATGGGCGCGGTCGACTATATCACCAAGCCCTTTCATGCCGCGGAATTATTGTCCCGAGTCGCCACGCATTTGGAGCTGTACCATTCTCGCGAGCTCTTGCTCAAACACAACATCAATCTCAAAGCCAAGGCCAAGCATGAAAAAAACCGCTTATTAAGCGAATTGGAAGACAGTCAAAAAGAGATGATTTTCATCCTGGCGGAATTGATGGAAGCCACCTCGGACGAAACCGGCAAGCATATCAAACGGGTCGCGGAAACTTCAGCGCTACTGGCCAAATACCATCCCTGTTTGAACGACGAGGACGTGGATCTGCTTTACCATGCTTCGCCCATGCACGACATCGGCAAAATGACCATCCCGTTGGAAATTTTGCATAAGCCGGGACGCTATTCGGAAGACGAGTTTTCCTTGATGAAAAAGCATACCATCAACGCTTACAGCTTGTTGTCGCATTCGGACCGCAAGCTCATCAAGGCCGCGGCCATCATCGCCCACGAACATCACGAAAAATGGAACGGTACAGGCTATCCGCGCGGTTTGAAAGGGCCGGACATCCATATTTACGGCCGCATCGTCGCATTGGCGGACGTATTCGACGCGTTAACCCACAAACGCCATTACAAAGAAGCCTGGAAAATAGAAGACGCCGTTGCCTACGTGCTCGATCATAGAGAAACGCAATTCGACCCCGAATTGGTGGATATTTTTCAAGAGCATTTAGACGAGTTTATTACCATCGCTATTTCGCAGTGACAACGCTTCCAAGCCCGCATCCCATGATGGCAGGCCGACACTACTCCCGCTCCTCTCTGCTTACGCTCGTTTATGTCCTGCTGCTTTTTCTAGCGTGCTTTTTCCACTGCTCCGCGTGGGCGGGCGAGTTGGAAAAAATCGCCATTCAATTGAAATGGCGGCACAGCTTCCAATTTGCGGGTTATTACGCCGCGATCCAACAAGGTTATTACCGAGAGGAAGGCTTGGAGGTTAGCCTCAAAGAAATCGACTTTAGCCAAGATTTCGTCGAACAAGTTTTACGCGGCGAGTCCCAATACGGCGTGTCCGATAGCACCTTGTTGATATACCACTTGAAAGGTCGTCCGGTGTTGCTGGTCGACCAGTATTTTCAACATTCGCCGCTGGTATTTCTGACCCGCCGCGATTCGGGCATAGTCAGTCCCTACGAAATGGCCGGTAAAACCTTGGCTTTCAATACGACGAACCAAGGGGACGCGTCTTTGAACGCTTTGCTGCTGAAGACGCTGGGTAGTTTGGACAAAATACGCGAAGTCCCGTTTTCCGACAACGTCTATCAAGACTTCATCGCCGGAAAAATCGACGTGGTTTCGGCTTATTCGACCTCGCAGCCTTTCTTGATGCAGGAACGGAATATAGACATCAACATCATCAACCCGCAAAACTACGGTATCGATTTCTACGGAGACAATTTATTTACCACACAGCAAGAGTTGACGGATCACGCCGGCCGAATCGCTCGCGTTAGTCGGGCTACCCGCAAAGGTTGGCGATATGCGTTGGAACATCCGGATAAAATCATAGACTTAATCCGGCGAAGCTATAATCCGGCCCTTTCAACCGCCTATCTGCAATACGAGGCGGCCAATACCCGGCAAATGATCATCCCGGAATTGATTCCTATCGGCAGCATAGATCCTTCCCGATACCAACTGGCGGCCGAGGATTACCGTAGGCTGGGTTTTGCGGACAAAGACAGCGTCGAAGAAAGTTTTTTTTATTCGACCAACCGCAGCGGCCAAGCTAACAAAATCGCTTTATCGCCCGAGGAAGAAGCCTGGATCAACGCCCATCCGGTAGTCATCTACGGTGCGGAGCGCGATTGGGCTCCCTACGATTTCATGGACCAGAAAGGCAGACATGCCGGATACAGCGCGGATTTGATCCGTTTGATCGGCAAATATTCCGGTTTGAACTTCACCCCGCAATTTAACGATTGGAGCGATTTACTCGCAGAAGCGCGCAAAGGCCGTATCGATTTGCTGCCGGCTCTTTATCAAACCGACGACCGCAACGAATTTCTGGCGTTTACCGAGCCTTATCAGCAAATACTCAGCTATTTTTTCGTACACGAAAGCATCTCCGCCAACAACTTGGAAGACTTGAACGGCAAGACTATCGCGATACCCAAGGATTTTGCGCAAATTCAGCAAATCAAGCAACGCATGCCCGGATTGAAGATATTGGAAACCGACAGCCTGATGGCCGCCGTGCATGCGGTCATAGAGCGTAAAGCCGACGTGTTGCTCGAATCCTATCCTGTCATGCATTACTTATTGCAACAGCAAAACATCAGCAGCATTCAGCCGTTCAAACCCTTTGCCACCAGCGACATCCGCATGTTGCGCATGGCGGTGCGCAAAAACCAGCCGCAACTATTGTCGATCGTACAAAAAGCGCTGGCGGCCGTCCCCGAATACGAACATCGCCGACTTGCCGAGCAATGGTTCGGCTTTAAGGAGTTTTCCTCCCCCACTCTGCAACTTAACGACGCCGAACTGGCCTGGCTAAATGCCCACCCGGTCCTGCGCTTCGTAGGCGATCCCAATTGGCTGCCTTACGAAGGCTTCGACAACCAAGGCCGATACATCGGCATCGTTTCCGAGTATCTGCGCCTGTTGGAACAAATATTAGGCATAGATTTCCAGGTGATTCCCACCGCGACTTGGGCGCAATCCCTAGCCAAGGCGCAAGCCGGCGAAGTAGACATCATTTCCGAAACCGTCAATTCGAATCTGGCTAAACAATGGGTGTTTACGCGATCTTATTTAAGTAGTCCGGTCGTGATCGTGATGCGCGATGACGAAGACTATGTGGACAATATCGAGCAAATCAAACACCGCAAACTGTCGCTGATTGAAAACTACGGCTATAACCCCGCTCTAAAAGCAGCCTATCCCGACATCGCGTTTAGCGAGGTGCAAACTATTCAACACGGTTTGGCGGCGGTTTCTACCGGCAAAGTCGACGCGTTGCTCTGTACCCTGGCACAAGCCAGTTATCACATCGCCAATCAAGGCTACAACAATGTCCGAATCGTCGGTAAAACCGAATTTGCCACTGAAATGGGCTTTGGGGTCAGGAAGGAGTTAGAGCCCTTAGTGCCTTTGCTCAACCGGGCGCTGGATGCCATTTCGCAAACCGAGCATCAACGCATCAATAATATTTGGGGTAAGGAACGGTTTGCCCCCAAAACCGATTATTGGTTGTTAGCCAAAATCGTCAGCGCATTTCTTTTGATACTCGCGCTAGTGTTTTTTCGCAACCACAAATTGTTGAGCGAAATCAAACGGCGGCAGGAAAGCGAGCGGCAAGTGCGGCAACTCAATCAACGCTTGGGGCTAGCCACCAGCGTGGCGTCGTTGGGCGTTTGGGAAATCGTATTCAATAGCCCGCCTAAAGTCATTTTCG
Organism: Methylomonas sp. HYX-M1; assembly: GCF_040741385.1. NCBI lineage: Bacteria > Pseudomonadati > Pseudomonadota > Gammaproteobacteria > Methylococcales > Methylococcaceae > Methylomonas > Methylomonas sp. HYX-M1. The sequence continues at coordinate 2,275,000 of NZ_CP160405.1, read as the reverse complement.
ACAACAAGATGCTGGAAATATACGGACTCGAACCTTCCAGCGAGTTGAATCTCCAGGACTGGTTACAACTCATACATAAAGACGACCGGGCGGCCGTGCAGCAGTCGATTCAAAAATTACGCATCCGCCGCGGCGAGGACCACATCGAATTCCGGATTGTTCGCCCCGACGGCGAAATTCGCAACATATACAGCGGCGCTAGAAGCACCAAAATGGAAAAACAAGCCGTCACCATCATCGGCGTGAATTTCGACATTACCCCTAGGAAATCGATTGAATTGGCTTTGCAAAACGCCAAATTGCAGGCGGAGAACGCCAACCGGGCAAAATCGCAGTTTCTCGCCAACATGAGCCACGAAATCCGCACGCCGCTCAATGCCATCATCGGCTTTACCGAACTGCTTAGCGAACAGGTTAAAGACGCCAAATTAAAATCGTTCGTCAATACCATACAATCGGCCGGCCATACCTTGCTGGCACTGATCAACGATATTTTGGATTTATCCAAAATTGAAGCCGGCAAATTGCGCATAGAAAAGAAAGTCTGCAACCCGCACGAGCTTTTTACTGAATTGGGACAAATTTTCATGATGAAAATGCGCGAGCGGGATTTGGACTTTATTTTGGATATAGACCCTAAAATTCCGGAGAATTTATTGCTGGACGCCACTCGTTTACGGCAAATTTTATTCAATTTGATCGGCAACGCGGTCAAGTTCACCGAACGAGGCCATGTTTGTCTGCGCGCGCGTTACGGTAACGAAGACCGTATCCGCAGCAGGGTGGATTTATACATAGACGTGGAAGATAGCGGTATCGGCATTTCCACCGACAAACAAGAAGCTATCTTCAACGACTTCGAACAAGTGGAAGGCCAAGACGTCAGACGTTACGGCGGTACCGGCTTGGGCTTGGGCATCAGCAAACGCTTGACAGAAATGATGGGCGGCACGATTTCTTTGAAAAGCGAGCCCAATACCGGCTCTACTTTTACCCTGCATTTCAAGGACGTCGATATTTCCACCATCAATCCGGAACCGCAACGGATTAAAACAGACGTGCCGGTCGAATTTCAGCCGGCAAGCATTTTGGTAGTGGACGATGTGGAAGATAACCGTAGTTTGCTGCGGGAGTGTTTTTCCGAAACGCCTCTGCGCGTGTTCGAAGTGGAAAACGGTTTACAAGCCGTACAGCGGGCGCGTCAAGGCGATATCGATCTGATCTTGATGGACATACGCATGCCGGTCATGGACGGTTATCAGGCGGCCGAAAAGATAAAAGCCTTTTCCGACGCCCCCATCATTGCGTTGACCGCATCCGTGATGCAAGACGATTACGAACGAGCGAAAAACTCCAATTTCGACGGTTATTTGCGGAAACCGGTATTGAAAAGCGATTTATTTACCGAACTCAAACGCTTTTTAGCGCACGAGTCGCAAGAAGCGCAAACCGAGTCTGCCGTAGGCCTGAGCCTCAATTCGTCGGAACTTAACGCGTTACCCGCCGTGCTGGAGGCCTTGGAAAATCTGGCGGCCAACTGCAGCGTGATCAGCCGGAACAACAATATGGCGGAAATCGAAAAATTCGCCAACGCGGTACTTAATCTTGGCAATACTCAAAACATACGCTGTATCAAAGACTATGCGTCGACACTGCAAACCTACATCGACAGCTTTGACATTGTAGCCATCAAACAAGCTTTGAATGATTATCAGAGCTTGATTCAGCAGTTATCCGCCGAAAACGCCAAAAATATCGGATGATCAATCGATCTGCATCAAACCATCTAATGTCAAACCGCAACTGGGTGCGAAAACCTGCATAAAAAACACGACTTCCGGCTGTTGCAACTCGTGAATATGCTTTGCTAACTGCTGCGCGGCCAGTTCGAACTCGGTATTGCCCGCTTTTAATTCGGCTTGACACTTTAAATAAGCCGAGATTTTGTCGGCGGCTTTGACCAAAACTTGTTGGTCGTCAGATAAATAGTGATGACAAATTAACGGCCGAAAATCCGCGCGCAGCCTTTCAGGTAACAAATTCAGCAATTCCGTTTCGGCTTGTTGTTCGATATTGCGATACGCGCTAAGGATCGCCGGGGAATGATATTTAATCGGCGTCGGCAAATCGCCGGTAATCACTTCGGTAACATCGTGGTACAAAGCGGCGCATGCGACGGCGTTGGCGTCCACCTCGCCGGCGAAATAACGGTTTTTGATCAACGCCAAGGTATGCGCAATTACCGCGACTTCCCAACTGTGCTCCATCACGTTTTCTTGCAACGCATTGCGCTTCAAGCCCCAACGCTTAATCCAGCGTAATCTGGAAAGATAAGCGTAAAAACTACTTTTGATTTCGCTAACGTTCATCGCTGTTAACGAAATTTACAAATTGACCCGCTGCGATTTGATCGGCACAACCACTCGCCTTCGCTCTTTTGTTTCTAAATAAGAAACAAGCCATGAAGCAACCATCCTATTGTAAATAACTCTCATAGTTATATAGTTAAGCCGTGCCCAACAAAAAGTAATTTAAACCCAGATACTTATGAACAATGAATCCGATTTATTAAAAGACGTTATTACCGGCATCACGGTGTTAGCAGGTATACACGTTTTAATGTCCGGCGAATTCGCCTATTCCACCCTATTGTTCGGAGCCGCTTCTCTTTCCACTAATTTGGGTTTAAAGCGAGACAAGTTGGACAAATGATTTTCTCCCTGCCTCTGTAGTTTTACCTCGCAGTACCTAAAGCTCTGCACACTCCATAGCCCTCACTCCGCTCAAGGTGAGGGCTTTTTTTGTGCGCGAATAATACTATTTATTATTGCTCACGCTGTATATCACGTAAGCGGCAAAGGACATTGTCAGTATGTAAATAGCGGCCGAAATCATATAGGCTCCCAATATGGTGATTATCGATGTAATTATTGTTTTTGAGATTGATTAAAGTGCCTATAACGGCTGTTCAACAGGCAACCTTGCATCAAAACGGTTTTTGAGCTTGGTCGCAACAAAAAACCGTGGATTATGGTAGCTAACTACGGCCGAAAAAGCATTAATTGATTGGAATAGCCAGTCTTTTGCTGCCCCAAGCGCCGGGAGCCGCCTCAAAAACCCCCGCACAAATACTGCCGCAAAAGCGACAAGCGCCGTGCTCGTCCAAATTCCATTCCGACAGCTGATACCAGTTTCTGCCTATCAGCATTCGCTTACATTGCGCACAATACGTGCTATCGGCCGCCTTATTATGTACATTACCTACATAGGCGTATCGAATCCCGTTCTTTATGGCTATGTCTCGCGCCATCAATAGCGTGGCAGCCGGAGTAGCCGGTTTATCCAGCATCTTCCAATCCGGATGAAAGGCGGTGAAATGCATGGGTACATCCGGCCCTAATTGCTCTACCACCCATTGAGACATCGTTTCCAACTCGGATACCGAGTCGTTAAGTCCCGGGATCAGCAACGTCGTCAACTCAAACCAAACCTGGGTTTCCCGTTTCAAATAAAGCAAGGTTTCCAGCACAGGCTGCAAATGGCCACCGGTAACCTTTTGGTAAAACTCCTCGCTAAACGCTTTCAGATCGATATTGGCCGCATCCATATACCGATAGAACTCAATACGCGGCTCGCTGCAAACATAACCCGCGCTGACCGCGACCGACTTTATCCCAAGTTCCCGGCAAGCTTGAGCAGTATCGATCGCGTACTCGTGAAATACCACCGGATCATTATAAGTAAAGGCCACGCTACGGCAATGATGGGTTTTAGCGGCTTGAGCGATTCGCTCCGGCGCTGCCGAACCGGTTAGCGTATCCATCTCCCTGGACTTGGAAATGTCCCAGTTTTGACAAAATTTACAAGCCAAATTGCAGCCCGCTGTTCCGAACGATAGAACCGGCGTACCCGGCAAGAAATGATTGAGCGGCTTTTTTTCTATGGGATCAATCGCAAAACCGCTGGAGCGGCCGTAACTGGTCATCACGATTTGCTTGTCGAGGTTTTGTCTTACAAAACAGAGTCCTCTTTGTCCATCGTGTAGCTTGCAATAGCGTGGACACAAATCACATTGCACCCGGCCGTCGTCCAAGCTGTGCCAATATCGAGTAACCGCTACTCCGGAATCAATTAATGTAGCCATACTACCCCCCCACTCAAGCGGATTTTAAAAAACAAACGAACCGAATCCTTCCCCATGCATAAACCCATTGCCGCAATGATGGGCATATACCATAATCCATACGCGCATAGAGCGCTCAAAACACCTTATCCCGCGAGTCTGCGGAGGCCGCTATGATGAGAAATCCCGCAGTAGCCGGTAGCTTTTATCCGGCCGATCCCAGCGTATTGCAAGATATGCTCAATAAATTCTTAACCGGCGATGCAGAGCCGGCTCCGCCAAAGGCCATTATCGTCCCTCATGCCGGCTATATCTACTCCGGACCGATAGCGGCCAGTGCTTATGTGCGCTTACGCAAAGCCCGCGACCGCATTCGGCGGGTCGTATTACTGGGACCGTCGCATAGAGTAGCATTCGGAGGATTGGCCTTAAGCCATGCCGATAGCTTCGCTACACCGTTGGGCGCGGTTCCGGTCGACAGGGTTGCTGTCGAAAAAATGAGTGAACTGTCGTTTGTAAGCTACTTGGAACAAGCGCATAGCGCGGAACACAGTTTAGAAGTACACCTGCCTTTCTTACAGGCCAGCTTAAGCGACTTCGCGTTGATCCCGTTAATTGCCGGCGATGCCACCCCTGAGCAAGTAGCACAAGCATTGGCTCTGCTATGGGGCGGCAGCGAAACCTTGATAGTGATCAGCTCGGATTTAAGCCACTACCTCGATTACAACAGCGCGCAAGCCAAAGACCGCCGGACCAGTCAATTGATAGAAAGTTTGAATTATCGCCGGTTAACTCCCGACGCGGCCTGCGGCTGCGTGCCGGTATCCGGCTTACTTAGACTGCTTGAGCAAAAATCGTTGTCGATAAAAGCAATAGACGTCAGAAATTCCGGCGATACCGCCGGAGACAAACATCGGGTGGTAGGTTATGGCGCCTATGTGGTTGAATGACGACGAACAACAATTCCTGTTGAAACTCGCCCGCGCATCTATTGAACACGGCATCGAAACCGGTAGGCCTTTAAGCGTTGACCCGGCCGCCCTTCCCGCTCGCTTATCGGAGAAAATGGCCAGTTTCGTCACCCTGGAGCGGCTCGGTCAGTTGCGCGGTTGCATAGGAATGTTGGAAGCCGTTCGGCCCTTGGCTATCGATGTCGCGGAAAACGCATTCGCGGCCGCATTTCTCGATTCGCGCTTCCCTCCCATTACGCCGACGGAAATGCAGAATGTGGATTTACATATATCGGTGTTAAGCGCAGCCGTGCCGATTGCCGCCGAATCGGAAAATGCTTTACTACAGCAATTACGTCCCGGCGAAGACGGCGTCATACTCACGGAAGGTCGCCGCCGCGCAACTTATTTACCGGTCGTCTGGCATCAGTTGCCGGCTCCGAAAGACTTTATAGAGCAGCTCAAAACCAAAGCGGGACTACCCAAACACTATTGGTCGGATTCAATACGATTTTTCCGATATAGCACGCAAACGTTCTAACCGGCTTTGGAATTTTCAGGTCGGTAAATAGCGACATAAACCGGCACACCCTAGTTTTTCCCCGTTTCTATTCCCCGGTCAACACCCAGTCCAAGTCCGCCCTTACCCCGCGACAGTGTTAAAGCTGAGTTAATAACCTTGTTTGCATCCGACATGGAACCTTATAATAGGGGAATTTTCCGCTTGCGGATGCATTCTGTGTCGATACGACACAGCACATCATTTCCGCTCAATACTATTTAGGACATGACGATAAAAGATTCTTTCAAGCCCTGCGATCTGGTGATCTACGGTGCTTTAGGCGATTTATCCAAACGTAAACTTCTCATTTCCCTGTATCGCCTCGAAAAACACAATCTACTGGAAGCAGATACCCGCATCATAGGGGTAGACCGTTTGGAAGAGTGCAGTGCCGGTTTTATCGTCATCGCGCGCAACAGCTTGGAAGCTTTCCTGAATAACGAAATCGACGACGCGATCTGGGAGCGATTCTCAAAACGATTGTCCTATCTGAAAATCGATTTAACTAAACACGACGAATATGGGCAATTGCATGACGTCGTCGCCCCGGACCAGCGCGTCATGGTCAACTACTTTGCCGTATCGCCGCTGTTGTTCAAAAGCATCTGCCAAGGACTGCAACATTGCGGGGTGTTAACCCGCGAATCGCGTATGGTCATGGAAAAACCGATAGGCCACGACCTAAAATCGTCTCAAGAAATTAACGACGTGGTAGCGGACGTATTCCATGAAGATCAAGTCTATCGAATCGACCACTATCTGGGGAAAGAAACGGTTCTTAACTTACTGGCTTTACGCTTTGCCAATTCGCTGTTCTACACCTGTTGGAACCATAACACGATAGACCATATTCAAATTACCGTCGCCGAGGACATCGGCATTGAGGGCCGCTGGGATTATTTCGATAAAACCGGACAATTGCGCGACATGCTGCAAAACCATTTGTTACAGATTCTGACCTTTGTTGCAATGGAGCCACCCGCCGACCTTTCGGCTGAAAGCATACACATGGAAAAAATCAAGGTGTTAAAAGCGTTACGGCCCATTACCTCCCGAAACATCGAAGAAAAAACGGTACGGGGTCAATACACCGGGGGCTTTATTCAAGGCAAGCAAGTACCGGGCTATCTGGAAGAAGAAGGTGCAAACACGCAAAGCGTAACCGAAAGCTTCGTGGCAATTCGCGTCGATATAGACAACTGGCGCTGGGCCGGCGTACCGTTTTACATGCGTACCGGCAAGCGCATGCCCAATAAACGTACGGAAATCGTCGTAAATTTTAAACACCTACCGCACAACATATTCAGAGACAGCTTTCGCAGTTTGCCGGCTAACAAATTGGTCATTCATTTACAGCCGAATGAAGGCGTCGATGTAACGATGTTGAACAAAGTCCCGGGAATCGATGGCAACATCAAATTACAACAAACCAAACTGGATTTGAGCTTCTCGGAAACGTTCAAAAAGAATCGAATTTTCGGAGGTTACGAAAAATTAATTCTGGAGGCCCTGCGCGGCAATCCCACCTTGTTTTTGAGTCGCGAGGAAATAGAACAGGCTTGGACCTGGGTGGATTCTATTCAAGACGCCTGGGAAAACACGCATGCCTCGCCCAAGCCCTATCCGGCCGGAAGTTGGGGGCCGTTGGCATCGGTTGCATTACTGGCGCGAGACGGACGCGCCTGGGAAGAATAAACACGCCATCCTTATTGAGAGATTTAATGATCATGGTCAAAGAATTCTTTTTCGAACAAAAACAACACTTAATCACGGCGCTGGCTGCGGAATGTCAGGACGTTTTGCACGAAGCGTTAAGCAAACACGGTGCGGCAACCTTGTTAGTATCCGGCGGGACCACTCCGGCACCTTTGTATGAGGCTTTATCCAAAACCGATTTGAATTGGAAAAAAATTAAGATTGCCCTAGTCGACGAACGTTGGGTCGATAGCGATCATAGCGCCAGTAACGAAGCGCTGATCAAGCGCAATTTATTAATAAACAACGCCAAATCGGCCACCTTCACAGGCATGAAAAATTCGGCGCCCACCGCGGTCAAAGGCCAAGCGGAAACGGAAGCGAATTACCAAAAACTGCCGCAACCGTTTAGCCTGGCCATCGTAGGCATGGGGATCGATGGTCATACAGCTTCGCTATTTCCCGCTGCCAAAGGCTTGGAAGGCGCATTGAAAGCGGATGGCGAGCAATTGACTGCCGCTATCAACGCCATGCAAAGCGACGTAACAGGGCCTAATACCGAACGCATTTCATTGACGTTAACTGCCTTGATGAAAACCGAACGCATCGTCGTGTTATTCACCGGCGAAGACAAATTGGCGGTCTTCAACATGGCGCAAAAACCGGGACCGATAGCGGACATGCCCATACGCGCCATTTTGCACCAAGAACAAGTGCCGGTAGAACTTTATTGGGCGCCATAACCTCCAGCTTTGCCGACTGTTTTATTGCGGGGTAACAAGCAGTCGGCCCGGCTGTATTCAGGGCTGTTTAAGTCTATCGCATTAGTCTATGCACGCATCCACTACAGGATAATCCTATGAAATCTGACGAACGCCCCGTATCGCCGCGCAACTTACAGTTGGATTTCTTTCGCGGTCTGGCCTTGCTGGTAATCTTCATCAACCATATGCCCGGCAACCCCTGGTTTGATTTTACCCCGTCTCGCTTGGGGCCAAGCGATGCGGCGGAGACCTTTGTATTTTTATCGGGATTTGCCGCCGCAATCGCTTACGGCCGTTCTTTCCGTAATGCCGGCCTGGCGATAGGCTCGGTGCGCGTATTGTTTCGTTGTGCACAAATTTATGCCGCGCATATCGCTTTGTTCATACTGATGGTCACCTTATTACTGAGCATGCGCCATCTCAACCTGATCGGCGAAAACTGGCAACTGGATAATTTGCAATATTTTTTCGATGATACCGCAAACGCCGTACTAGCCTTAACCAGCCTGCGCTATGTACCAAATTTCATCGACATTCTTCCGATGTATTTCGTCATATTGCTTTGGTTGCCGGTTGTCTGGTGCTTATCCACGTTTCATACCGCGCTACCGCTTGCGTTTTCCCTGGCTTTATACCTAAGCGCCGGCTATCATGGCTGGGAGTTGATTGCCGACCCCGTGTCTCATCGCGCTTGGTACTTCAATCCATTTTGCTGGCAACTGGTTTTTTTTACCGGTTTTGCGCTTAGCAGCGGTTGGCTGCCGGTTCCAAGCGCTAATCGCCGCTTGATAAGCCTGTGCCTCATCTACGTTGTCTTTTGTTTTCCACTGGAAAATCCGTTAGGCTACGACAACTTACCCTGGTTCGCACAATTACGCGAAAATTGGGCCGCTTTGTTGAGTAAAAGCCAGCTCGGTTTTTTACGTTACTTGCACTTTTTAGCCATGACTTATTTGGTTAACAGTTTTATGCAGCGTCATCAACATTGGCTACACAGCAGGATAGCCGATAAAATCGTAATACTCGGCCAACAGTCCCTACCGATGTTTATGTTCGGAACCTGCTTGGCCTTTGTCGGCGGCATGCTGTTGGATAACATCGAAGTTAACTTATTAAATAGCGCATGGATCAATGTCGCCGGCCTTGGCATCATGTTATTGTTCGCTCAGGCGCTGCATTGGCTGGATCAAAAACCCTGGAAAAAGCTACCCGAGCAATCCGCCGCCCCTATCCGGCCGATTCATTATTGGCCTTCGCAAGCACTACTGGCCGGCGCGTTATTGTTACTTACGCTCAGTCCTTTGATGGTCATACAACAGTCTTCAGAGCCTGATTTAACCATGGCCGAGCTTCCTTTGGAGGATAAAGTCATTGTGCCTCCCGACGAGCAAGCCTTGGATACCGAAGAGGTAGCCTATCAACCCCCAGAACAACCCATCGCCCTGCCGGACAGTCTATAGCCTCTTGCAGGCCGTAATGCCAGCTTCGATAACCGGAATCATCCTCAATGCACCCGATACTAGAACAAGTCACTCAAGAAATCGTTAACCGCAGCCGAGATGGCAGACAAGCCTATTTGGCTCGCGTGGATTCGGCGATATCGGCCGGGCCGCAACGCAACCAATTGCCGTGCGCCAACCTAGCTCATGCCTTTGCGGTGTGTTCGGCGGCTGAAAAAGACGAACTGTCGCATAGCCCCAAGGCTAACGTTGGCATCATATCCGCTTACAACGACATGCTGTCCGCTCATGAACCTTATAAAGATTATCCGGCACTCATCAAAGCGGCTGTGCGCGAGGCTGGCGGGGTAGCGCAATTCGCCGGCGGAGTTCCGGCAATGTGCGACGGGGTTACTCAAGGGATGCCCGGCATGGAGCTGTCGCTGTTCAGCCGGGATGTCATTGCGTTAGCTACCGCTATAGGCCTTAGCCACAACATGTTCGACGCCGCGTTGTATCTGGGGGTGTGCGACAAAATCGTACCCGGACTATTGATCGGTGCATTGAGCTTCGGGCATTTACCCGCGGTTTTCGTACCCGCCGGTCCTATGCCTAGCGGCTTGTCCAACAAAGAAAAATCGCGTGCCCGGCAAAAATATGCCGAAGGTAAAATCGGCGAAAAAGAATTACTGGAATCGGAGGCTCAGTCTTACCACAGTCCCGGTACTTGCACCTTTTACGGCACGGCCAACAGTAACCAAATGATGGTCGAGATCATGGGCTTACACCTGCCCGGAAGCTCGTTCGTCAATCCCAACACTGCTTTACGAGACGAACTGACCAAAGCCGCCGCCAAACAAGTATTGAAATTCACCGCCGCCAGCGCAGATTTCCGGCCTATCGCTCACGTGATCGATGAAAAAGCCATCGTCAACGCGATTGTCGGACTACTGGCAACCGGCGGTTCCACCAATCACACTATCCATTTGATCGCCATCGCCAGAGCGGCCGGTATCATCATCAATTGGGACGATTTCGACGCCTTGTCTAAAATCATTCCGTTGTTAACCAAAATTTATCCCAACGGTCCTGCCGACGTGAACCAGTTTCAAACGGCGGGCGGCATGAGTCTGTTGATCCGCGAATTGTTGGCACACGAGCTGTTACACGGCGACATCTTGACGATAGGCGACCAAAAAGGCTTGGCCCAATATAGCCAAGTACCGACACTGGACAACGGTCGACTAGCCTGGCAGGAAGGACCTGCGCAAACCTTAGATGCGGAAATCATCGCCAGCGTAGCCAAACCCTTCGCCAATAGCGGCGGTTTACACGTGATGCACGGCAATTTAGGCCGCGGCGTCTCCAAAATCTCTGCGGTTGCCGAGAAACATCAAGTCGTAACCGCACCGGCAATGGTATTCGACGACCAATTGGATGTAGTAGCGGCGTTTAAACGCGGCGAGTTGGAAAAAGACGTCATCGTCGTATTGCGTTTTCAAGGTCCGCGCGCCAACGGCATGCCGGAACTGCACAAACTCACCCCGGTGCTGGGCGTGCTGCAAGACCGCGGTTTTCACGTCGCCTTATTAACGGATGGACGAATGTCCGGTGCATCCGGTAAAGTACCGTCTGCGATTCATATGTGGCCGGAATGTATCGACGGCGGCCCGCTGGCTAAAGTACGCAACGGGGATCTCATCGTATTAAACACTCAAACCGGGGAAGTCAACGTTCAAGTGGACCCGCAAGAATTCGCGGCGCGGGTACCGGCAGCCAATAGCGCGACCGGCCATCATTTTGGAATGGGCAGAGAATTATTCGGCGCAATGCGCGCCCATGCTTCGACAGCGGAAACGGGCGCAACCAATTTGTTCTTCGTAGATTAAAGGAATTAATGCACTTAACGGCGCGGATCTCCGAAACACACCAAGTTGCTAGGTCGCGTGCCGAATTTTAAGCTCGGCGGCCTTGCGCCAAAACCGGTTAAACCGATCAATTTGCCGCAACCTCGACGCGCTAGTCCCTAAAATGCGTCCGATCTACCCCGAGCCGACTTACAATAACAAGAAAATCACTCAATACTGGAAACGAGAAGATGTCAGTCACGATAAGCGAAGTCATGAATACATCGCCGGTGATGCCGGTCATGGTCATTAATCACATAGAACACGCGGTACCTTTGGCGCAAGCACTGGTAGCCGGAGGCCTAAAAGTCTTGGAAATTACCTTGCGCACCCCCATTGCGCTGGAATGTATCCGCCGCATTAAAGCGGAAGTGCCTGGCGCTATAGTCGGTGCCGGCACCATCATCAACACCCAGACCTTGGAACAAGCTATAGCGGCCGGATCGCAATTTATCGTCAGTCCGGGTATTACGCCTAGCCTGCTGGATGCCGCGTTGAACTGCGGCGTACCGGTTTTACCCGGCGTCAACACTGCCAGCGAAGTCATGTGTTTATTGGAAAAAGGCATCACCGCGATGAAGTTTTTCCCGGCCGAAGCCGCCGGCGGCATTCCTATGCTGAAATCCATCGGCGGCCCGTTACCGCAAGTCACCTTCTGCCCTACCGGCGGGGTGAATCCAAAGAATGCGCCGCAGTATCTGGCGCTGGACAACGTCGCTTGCGTCGGCGGCTCTTGGATGGCGCCGGCGGAGTTAGTCGATACCGCAAACTGGGCGGAAATCAGCCGCCGCGCCGCCGAAGCCGCGGCACTTAAAGTCTCCTAAAAACAAGCCTGGCCGAAAATCGCCGTTTCGGCCAGGCTGCTTTGTTTATACCGCTTTGCCCTCGCAATACCGTTTGCGGCTAATCGAAAGGTTGTAGCAAGTTTTTCAACAAGGCTTGATCGGTAATTTGAATAAAACGGTTTTGCACCACAATCAGTCCCTCGTCTTGAAATTTTTTCAATAAGCGGCTGACAGTCTCCAGCGCCAACCCCAAATGGTTGCCGATTTCTTGCCGGGTTAGCGACAGTTTGAATTCCGACGACGAAAATCCGCGCCGTTTCAAGCGCTCGGATAAACTCAGCAAGAAATAGGCTAAACGCTCCTCGGCCGGCCGTTTGCTTAAAACCAACAAGTTTTTATCTTCTTCCATCTTTTCCCCGGAATGACGAAACAATTCGCGGGTCAGACCGGGCAATTTTTGAAACAACTGGTCCAGACTATCGGCCGGCAACACGCAAAACGTCATGGTTTCCAACGCTACTGCCGCGCAGCCGTGCCGCTGCGTGGATAAACCGTCGAACCCTAATAATTCGCCCGGCAACAAAATATTCAAGATGTGTTCGTTACCGTGACTATCGTTGGCGATTAATTTTGCGCTACCGGATTTCACCGCCAAAATCCCTTTGAAACTATCGCCCTCGCGATAAATAAAATCGCCGCGTTGCAAGGTTTTTTTAGCTTTTACTACCTTGCTGATGTTATCGATTTCAGCTTGGGTTAATCCTCTGGGAAGGCAGATATTGTCCAGGCTGCAATTACCGCAAATAACTTGATTTGTGCTCACGTGAGGTTAATTCGTTTCTGATGCTTGTTGATAATAATCGACGATGCGCTCCACTTCGGTTTTGGAGCCGAAAATCAGCGGAACCCGCTGGTGTATGTCGTGAGGTTTGACATCCAACACCCGGTCTTTTCCGGTACTGCACACACCACCCGCTTGCTCGATAATAAATGCAACCGGATTAGCCTCATACATCAAGCGCAATTTGCCCGGCCGGTTAGGGTCGCGCAAATCGTAGGGATATAAAAACACGCCGCCGCGATTCAAAATCCGGTACACGTCGGCCACCAAGGACGCTACCCAACGCATATTGAAATTTTTGCCGCGTACGCCTTGCTCGCCGGCTAAACATTCGTCGATGTAACGCCGTACCGGCGGCTCCCAAAAGCGATGGTTGGACATGTTAATCGCAAATTCGCTGGTTTCTTCCGGAATGCGCATATTGCGGTGAGTCAGCATGAATTCGCCGATATCCTGATCCAAGGTAAAGCCGTTGACACCGTTGCCGGTAGTTAGCACTAACATCGTCGACGGCCCGTACAAAACAAAACCCGCGCAGACTTGCTCGGTACCTTTGCGCAAAAAATCTTCCGGTTCGGGATCTATCCCTTCCCGGCAACGCAATACCGAGAAAATGGTGCCTACCGTCAAATTGATATCGATATTGGAAGAGCCGTCCAAGGGATCGAACAGCACCAAATACTTACCTTTCGGGTATTGCTTAGGGATTTTAATCGGGTCGTCTATTTCCTCGGATGCCATGCCGCCCAAATGGCCGCCCCAATCCAAAGCCTTGACCATGATGTCGTGGGTGATGATGTCCAGTTTTTTCTGAACTTCTCCTTGTACGTTTTCCGAGCCGGCACTACCCAATACGCCGATTAACGCACCGCGATTGACGCGATGGGAAATTTGTTTGCAGGCTGTACCGATATTGTTCAACAACAAGGTAAAGGTACCGGAGGCGTCAGGCAAGCCGCGTTGTTGCTCGATAATGAATTGAGTTAGTGTTACCGGGTCGGTATTTTGAGTCGTCTGGTTCATAGTGGGTGGAAATGCCGAGAATTAAGCGAAACGATCGATTGCGACAACTTCATCTAAGCTAAGTTGGCCGCCGCGGGCTTGCGCGGGTTCCAGGGCTTTACCGATGGCGACAAACATGCTGATCGCATAATCTTCCGGTAAAGCAATCAAATGTCCGACTTGTTCAAAGTCGAAACCATCCATCGGGCAAGAATCGTAGCCCATTGCCTTGGCTGCCAGCATCAAGGTTTGCGCCGCGATGCCACAGGAACGCATGGCCTCGTCGCGCTGCACCTGCGGTTTGTCTGAATAATAATTATGCATCGCTTGCAAAAGGAAAGCCCTCGCATCGGCAGGCGCGTTACGCCAATAGCGTTCCGGTTGTTTTTCCCAGGCTTTTAGATCGGCGCATAACACGATCAATAACGACGCGTCGGTAACTTGCGCTTGATCCCAAGCCGCGCTGCGGATTTGCCGGCGCAAATTGCTGTCCCGCACCATCAAAAAGCGCCAATGCTGGATATTGAAGGCCGTCGGCGATAACAGGGCTAACCTTAATAGCGAGTCGACTTCTTCACGGCTAATTTCGAATTCGGGATCGAATCGCTTTACCGCGCGGCGCGATTCAATGGCAAGACGGGTATCCATAGTTGAGTTTCAGTAGGGTGTTGGAGTCCGAGAGTAAGGCTATCGTTCAAACCTTCTCGCTGATCAAACCGGTCGTAGCTGTTCGAATGACGGAGGTAGGCAAAGGTTGTCCTTGATGAGCTTCCATAAATCCCATTTTTAATCCTTTTGCTTCGAGTTGGCGTTTGAGCTCATCCAAATGAGCGTTGATAGTATCCACGGTAGCGGAAACTTCGCTCCAAAACCGGGTATTGACGGAGCCGTCGTAACAGGAAATTCTGCAATGTATTGTACCAAGATTGGGTGGAGTGATGCTAATACTGACCGCCCAGTTGTTACGCTCTTCTCCCGAGTCCAAGCCGCTGTGCCGCTCGTGTTCGATGACCAGTTTAAGTGCGCTAGGCTGCTGGTCGCTATAAAAAGGAATTTCCACCATCCAACTCTGTTTTGCGGAATCCTCCCGCGGGAGAGAATTGAGCTGATCTAACGATAGCCTGGCATGCGTACTTTCGGCTTTACGCAAAGTCTCCTGCAACACTTCCGCAGACTCCCGCTGGAAACCGGTTTTCTCCGGTTCGGGTAAAGCCGGGCTTTTTTCGATAAATTGCATCAACTTTCCCAACTTGACTTTCAGATCGTCCTGTAAATTTACCTGCGCATTATCGGCTGCCGCTTCGGCGAGTTTACTTTCCATGAACAAACCCGACTGAGTCACTACCCGGCGCAATTCATTAGCCTCGGTCAATTGCCGTAACGATGGAACCGAATCGAGAATCTGACGGGCCAAATACTTTAAAGTCTCGGCAACCGTCGGTTCTAAACGAGCGTTTTGCTCGAGACTCAGCAATTGCTGCATCAACGGTATCGGCGAATCTTGCAACGGCAACAAACGGCGAACTGCAGCGGCCAGTTGCCGTTCGTCGAACACCTCGGGCTTGTCGATCCGCGGTCTTACTTGGATGACGGGGTTGCCGTCAGTAACGCTTAACCGAATTTCAACTTTACTGCCGACGCTTAATTCGGGTACGCGCACGCGCTCGTCAACCCGGTCGGAATCCGCCAAAGGTTCGCCGACTTTAACGAATGAGACCTCCTGCCGATGCGGAGCAAGCTTGACTTGTTCAAGGGTAACGCCCACTTCCGGGGCCTTCTGCCCTTGAACCGATTCTGAAGACAAACCGGGCAAAGATGACGGCGCTACCGACGGCGACGGCAGCGGCATATCCGGTTTAACCTGCGCGAAAACCGGCGCGACCGGAGCGTCGATTCGAACCGGCTGCGATACACCGGTTCGATTGGTTGCCGGACCGGTGACCTGCAACGGTTGCGCAATAGCCGGATCGAGCGGCTGCTTTAGTGTAAAATTTGCCGCCTCTTGTACTTTAACGCTGACAAATTGCAGCTGTTTGTTATCTACGGTCACAATAATAGCGGCGGGGTTTGCGACATGGCCGGCCATCGGCCTGGAAACCGTTTCCGCTGCGCCAACAGTCACAGTATCGGTTTTCAACTCCGCGACGGCTTCGATTCGGAAGCTAACCGTGCCGGGCAATACTTGAATAACGGTTGCCACTCTGGGCTGACCGTTCGCCAGTGGTAGTAAATGTTGCGGAAGCACTCTGGACGCCTCGCCGAGGGCCGGCCCTTTCGCCGCTTGCGTATCGGCTGCCGGGAAGGCCTGCGTCTTAGTTGGTTTCGCAGCCGAATCCGCCAAACTTGACAAGCTGAGTTTATCTTCGCTGACTTGCCGCACAACCGGAGCGACCAGCTCTTGTTGGGAAGTAAGCGGCGCGGCCGTTAGATTAGCCGCCGGCGCAGGGCTAACTTGTCCGGCCTCGGGTGCCACGGCAATCGTCCGTAAAATAAGCGCCGCAGGCGGTTGCGTGTTGTTCTTGACCGGTTCCGGGAGAATTTTAAATTCCGGATTCGCGCCTAGCTTTACCACCTGTAGCCGTAACGTCTGTCCGGATTGCAACTCGTTAGGCCTATCGGCTTTGACCTGCAGGATTTTTCCGTCGATTTGTAACGTGAAGTTGTCCAGCGCTATTTGCCTTTCCAGCAATTTAGCCTCGATAATTTGATTCAACTTTAGCGGCATGCCCAAGAGCGGATCGATTTTGGCTGGGGTTGACGGCAAAGCCGTATCCGATAACGATATTAGATCCATACCCACCGCCTTAAGCCTGCCAAGATCGCGTTCATTCGGCCAAAATCATCCGCCGAATGGCCCGATGCCGTTACTCTAGCGGTATTAGTAACGGGGGATAGCGATTATTGCAAGCACAATTTTAGTGCATCCTTTACGCGCTTGGCGACACTAATCCCGCTCTTGCCGAATCGAAAATTTAGCCGTCAATAACTCTTTCCGGTTTATCCGGAAAAACGTCAACAACCCTATTCTTCCAAGCTAAACGGCTCCCAATGAGAATTTTTTTGTCAGAAACGACAATCTCGCGCCAAATGCACCGGCTCCATGCGACTTCGTCTGCTGGCCTGAATATTTTGAGTATCTTCTGTTAAGTTTAATTCAAGCTTACAATGCGACAAAACACCCCGGGTTGATTTGGAGCTTGGTGTTATGCGTATCTTGTTGCTATTGCTAATCTTGCTTTCCCCTGCGGCATACTCGGACGCAGTGTACAAATGCACCGACCAATCCGGACGTATCGTCTACCAGCCCTCGCCTTGCTCCGGTGCGGACAAGCAGCGCTTACTGACAATCCCTAGCGACCCTCAAGCCAACGTAGAGGCCAAAGCGAAGTTGGATGCGGTTCAACAGGAATACGATGCAAGAAAACGCGAACAACAGAGCTTGGAACAGCAACAGTCGCAACGGCAAAGAGAAGCGGCCGCATTGGAAATAGCCCGGCAGAATGCCATAGCGCAGCAACAGCAAGCAATTGCCCAACAGCGTCAGGCCGAAGCCTTGGAGCGGCAAAACCGCCGGTCGGGCGGCTTTAATTATCCTTATTATTACGGTATGCCCCGCCCAGCCCCCATCCCCCATCCTTCACCGGGACAACAGGATTCGGAGCCCAACCAGCGTCACCCCTGGAAAAACTATCAGTAACTCCTGCTTTTTTCAGGAACTCCGGGAAACTGTTGTCAAGTTAATCATGAAAGAAGCGACACCTGATCGCGCAGATAGCCTGACAACTCGGGACACTACGCCGTTGCCTCGGCCGGTTTAAGTGCATGACGTAGAACAACGGCAGTACGCAGGCGATTTTTGCCGAAACACGACATCCGTTCGAAGTCTTCCCGGGCTATCGGTACGAACTGACAATCCAGGTCGCTTTGCAGGCGTTCGTCCGGGTCTGGGTCGTGCATGTATAGACAATCTTGATCGAACCCGCTCATCGCTACCCAATGCGGAGCTTTTTTCCCGTCCATGGCAAAGGTACTGATCAGGATTAATGGAATTCCCCCGCTTTCGAATGCCGTCGTCAAGTCGCTCAAGGTGACATTCGAATAATGGATAGGAATGTTTTGCCGCTGCGCATCGCGTTTAAACCCCTTATCCACCAGATCTATGATTTGCTTTTTATCTTCGTTGCGAACGCTGTCGATGAATAACGGCCCGTGCTGATTGACCCACACTTCCACGGCAAAGCCGCGCCGTTGCGCAGCCAAAGCCAAACCGGTCGGATGGCAACCGCCGTGACCGGAGGTCATGAAGATGGTGGTCGCCTCGCGCCATAAATTGATTTCTTCGTCACGAGACGGCCGATAGGTAGTGTCCAACGCCCGCATCGCCATCATCAGGGCTGCCGGGCCGCAGGTGAAAGGCGTGGTTTGTTTGAGCCACGGCAATGAACGGTGTTGCGGTTGATCGCTATAACGGCGAATCCGCTTTTGAAAACGCAAGGCGTCCTTGTGATCTTGATAATAGTCCCGATAGAAACCGAACTGCTGAAACCCCAAAGACCGGTACAACGCGATAGCCGCGCTATTCTCGACGCTAACTTCCAAGCGCAAATAAAAGCGGCCGTTATCCCTGGCAGCTTGTTCGCCGGCCTGCAGCAAGGTTTTAGCGATGCCTTGGCCGCGCAACTCCGGATCGACTGCCAGCGAATACACTCTGGCAAGGCGGGTGCCCGGATGATACAGAAACAGCACGTAACCGACGCAATGTTGGTTAATCTCCGCAACCAACAATAATCGGTGTTCGGTTTCGGTGGTTAACCAATGCCGAAAACTGCGCCGGCTTAAACGATCGCTACTAAAACACGCATTCTCCAAACTCACCAATGCATTCAAATCCGTCAATACGGCCGGCCGAATCAGCATCAAGCACCCAATCCGGCCAAGGCTTGCCCAACGGCTTGCCGTCCACGAAATAACACCAATTCCCGCCATGCCGGATCGGACGGGCAAAAATGCCGGTACATGGCTTGCCGATGCGCAATGCGCTCGGCTTCGTTGTCTTTTGCCGCCCACAACTTATGGTCGCGCAACAAGGTGTCGAACAATTGCTCGGTACTGTAGCTGCCGAACTCCAAGGTGACGTAACAACCGGAGTCGCCCATGACCGCATGCCAAAGGTAATCCAACAAACCCGTTTTAGGTACGGAACTGGAGGTACCGGCCAGCGGTAGCGTTAGCGCATCGCCGTACCAACGCGCGGCTAATTCGGCGGCACCGCTATCCGGCGGATGATCGCAAATCAGCTCGCCGTAGCCGTACGGCCCTAGCCCGGTATGTAAATCGATAACGCCCAAGCGCCGTTCGGCCAATGCGTAGCGTTCGATCAAGTCTTCGCAGACCAAGCGGCCGTGAGCAGAGGTTTGACCGCCATAGAAAGGACCTTCCGGATCCAGATATTGGCCGCCGCTCACGGCAATCTCCAAGGCTCGCCGGCCATGGTTGC
Source organism: Methylomonas sp. HYX-M1 (assembly GCF_040741385.1). Classification (NCBI taxonomy): domain Bacteria; kingdom Pseudomonadati; phylum Pseudomonadota; class Gammaproteobacteria; order Methylococcales; family Methylococcaceae; genus Methylomonas; species Methylomonas sp. HYX-M1. The sequence goes on along the minus strand of NZ_CP160405.1, from coordinate 2,255,435 downwards.
GTTCGTATGCTTGCAGGGCGCTAAAGCGTAACGCCTCATCGTCGGCCCACAATGCGCTCTTCAATTGCCGATAGCCGTCGTTAATCGGCAAGGCAGCGGAAAAATCCACCGCATTTCTATTTAAATCCACGCCGTCGGCGTCGCAGCGCCTACACCAGGCGTAGCCCCACGGCGTCAACGCATGAAGGAACAGCAAAGCCACACCGTCCGGTTGCTGCAGATGACCTTGTTGTAGCAAACGCAAACAATCCAGCTGTATTGCGCTGCCGGCGAAACCTTCCACCCCATGAGTGCCGGCAATGATTACCAATACCGCCTCGGCGTCGTCGCTGCCCATCCAGACGCTGTCCGTGAATAAGGCTTCGCCTGCCGGCCCTTCTCCCGGACATTCAAATTCCAAATGCCGATGGCTGCCCGGTACCCCGGCCACACGCGTTAACCAATGCTGCCGCGCTGTTTCGTAACTCGCCGGGAACAAACCGACATCGACAATCGGATAGCACACAGTCATAAGCCGGGCCTCAAGCAAAAGTGCAGATAAGAAATTTCGTGTTCACATGTTACTCCTAGTTTACAATCCTGTTCGATTCTGCCACTTTCCGTTACCTATCTCTTTGCTCTGCAAACATGGCCACCACACTTTTGGTCGTCGATAATTTATCCGATTGGGGACCTTATTATCCTAGCGAACAAGTCATCAGCTTCGAAAATTATTTAGCGTCCACCGACAGCAAATCCGAACAACGAACCCGAATCATCAATTTATGCAACAGTTACGCTTATCTGTCAGACGGCTATTATTGTTCGTTACTGGCTGAAGCGCGCAATCACCACGTCATCCCTTCGGTCCGTACCATTAACGACCTTGGCAAAAACGCGCTGTTTCGATTGCAATTGGACGAATTCAGCCAACCTTTGGCCCGCGCATTCAAAAAACCCAGCCCATTAGGCGAATTCAAACTTTACAGCTATTTCGGCAGTACGCCGGAAGCCGATTTTCAAGAACTGACCCGGCGACTATTCGAACGTTTTCCCTGTCCGGTATTGGAAATTACTTTTCGCCTGCACCAGCAATGGGAAATTACCGATTTAAATGCCGTTTCCCCGCGCCAGCTGGACGATGCCATGCAAACCTTGTTTGCCGACGCATTAGACAAATTCAGCAAAAAAATCTGGCGTAGAAGCCGCGTTCGCAAAAACGCCCGCTACGATTTGGCCATTCTGATTAATCCTACCGAGAAATTACCGCCCAGTAACCGCTCCGCCCTGAAAAAATTTATCAATACCGGCCGGCAAATGGGTATAGACGTAGAGCTGATCACTCAAAAACATTATGGCAGGATTCCGGAATTCGACGGTTTGTTTATCCGCGAAACCACCGCTATCGATCATCACACTTACCGGTGCGCCAAAAAAGCCGAAGCGGAAGGCTTGATAGTGGTCGATGATCCCACCTCGATTTTACGTTGCGCCAACAAAGTCTATCTGGCGGATTTGTTTCGCACGCATAAAGTACCGACGCCCAAAACCTGGATTTTGCATAAAGACAATCGTAGCCATTTAGACCAACTGGAAAGAAATGCCGGTTTTCCGGTAGTGATTAAAATTCCGGACGGATCGTTCTCGCGCGGCATCGTTAAAGTCAACAACCGGCGCGAATTGGACAGCAAAGTCGCCGAACTATTCGAGCAATCGACGCTATTGTTAGCTCAAGAGTTTTTATATACCGAATTCGACTGGCGCATCGGCATTTTTAACCGTAAAGCCTTATACGCCTGCCGATATTTCATGGTGAAAAATCATTGGCAAATTTACCGGCACGGTTCCGGACGCACCGATAGCGGCGGTTTCGCCACGATGCCGACATTCGAAGTGCCTAAAGGCGTATTGGATGCGGCGCTCAAAGCGACCCAGCCGATAGGCAACGGCTTTTACGGCGTCGACGTAAAGGAAGTCGGCGGCAAGGGTTTCGTGATCGAAGTGAACGACAATCCCAGCATCGACGCCGGCGTCGAAGACAACTATTTAGGCGACGAGTTATATCGCGTGATCATGGCCGAATTCTTGCGCCGGATGGAAAATCGCAGTCGCGGTCTGGATAACGACGAAACCAATTAAGCCGCCTTTGTTTCACCGTCTGAGGTTTTGATAATTCGCGCACGGCTAACGTTTAGGCATTTCGCCGACCCGTTCGGCCAACCGATACTATTAATCCGGCATTTTAAAAAATCAGCCCCAAAAATTGTTTCAGCCCCCTATGAACATGTCCGACTTCGCTCAACTACCGCAAAAGCCCGTTCCTCGTTTTCCCGGCTGGTGGGCGGCATTAGGACCCGGCGTGGTCTGGATGGCTTTGGCGCAAGGCAGCGGCGAGTTGATTTGGTGGCCCTACATGATCGCCAAATACGGTTTGACGTTTCTATGGTTGCTGATGCCGGCCTGTTTGCTGCAATACCCGCTGAATTTGGAAATCGGCCGCTACACCTTGTTGACCGGGGAAAGCATTTTTCATGGCTTCATCCGCTTGCACCGCGGTTTCGGCATATTTCTGTGGATTTTGATGAGTGTTTCGTTCCTGTGGTTCGGCGCCTTTGCATCCGCCGGGGGGACGGCAATGGCGGAATTGACGCACTGGCCGAACGGCTGGAGCCAGCGCGAGCAAAGCCTGTTTTGGGGTTACGCATCGATAGCGGTATTCATCGGCGCGATATTGGCTAGCGGGGTGGTCTACACGCTGATTGAACGCTTTATGAAACTGGTCGCGCTGGTCACTGTGATCGGCCTGATATCGGCTTGTATGCAAGAAGACGTAGTAGCGACTTTACCCGAATTCGTGCGCGGACTATTGGGTCCGACAGCAGCCATGCCCAGGCCGTGGCAAGCTTCCGACGCCAGCAAACTGCTAACCGCGATTACATTCGCCGGCTTGGGCGGTTTTTGGATCCTGTTTTATTCGTATTGGCTGCGCGACAAAGGCGCCGGCATGGCCGGCTTGATCGGCCGCATCACCGGCTTGGGCGGTGCCGAAGAAGCGGTTTCCAGCGACGGCATATTACCCAAGGACAACGAGGACAGCCGCGGTCAATGGAAATTGTGGAGACGCTTTCTCAGTCTGGACATCATGATCGGCATTATCGGCAACTTGCTGACGACGCTTATGACCTGTCTGTTAGCCTACGCCCTATTGTTTCCCAAAGGGCTGTTGCCGCAGGAGTACGAATTAGCGGTGGTGCAAAGTCAATTTTTTGCCGTCAGTTGGGGAGAAATCGGCCGTTTGCTGTTTTTAGTCGTCGCCGCCGCTTTTTTGACCGACACCTGGTTGGCGACCGCCGACGCCGTCAGCCGCATCCAGGCGGACATCGTGCAGACGTTGTTCCCACGCACGAGAAACTGGCCGGCCCGCCGTTGGTATTACCTGTTTTTGGCTTTGTTGACGGTCATCACCTCGTTTACCATGCAGCTGGACGCGCCCGGCCCGTTGATATTGACCAGCGCGCTGATCGGTTTTGGCGGAACCATCCTGTTTCCGCCGGCATTGTATCTACTCAACTACCGCTTGTTACCGGCACATTTGCCGGAGTGGGCCAAACCCCGGGGTACGCCTTGGTTGCTGGGTTTGAGCTTTGTCGTGTATCTGGCGTTGGCGGCAGCCTATCTATACGCCAGTTTCCGCTTATAACCCAAGGCCGCACCTGCTGGCGCAAATGATAGAGACCGAGCGTATTTTGGCAGCATCTGCGGCGTTTCGCGGCCTACACCCCGATTTGTTGACATTCTTGGCCGCGTCGGCGCACTATCATCGCAGCGACTACGAAACGCCGCTGTTTGCTCCCGGCGATCCGGCCGGCGGACTGTATTGCTTGGGCAACGGCCAAGTCACGCTGTTCAACGCGCGCGATTCGGTGACTATCGAACAGCCTTTGGCGCGCCTCGACAGCCTATTCGGCGAGTTTCCGCCCGGACCCAATCCCTGTCATCGATACGGGGCCAACGTTGTAGCGAACAGTGCTTGGTTATATTGGCCCGAAGACGCATGCTTGGCGGCCTTAAGCTACGAAGCTTCGCTGGAACTCGCCGGTTACGACTGTTTGACGACCCGGCTGATTCGATGTCGCATGGCCGTTACGATGCGGCTTTGCGGGGCGTTTTCCGGACTTGCATCACCCGTCGCTCAAGACTTGAGCGAACAGCTCGCGCTCAAATTCGTGCCCGCCAGGCAAGATGTAAACCGGCTTTTATCTGCCGAACAGCCGGCCTTCTACATCGTGGTTGCCGGATGCCTAACCTTAAAAACGGCCAATGCCGGTAGTCGTCCAACATATCGTTTGGAACCGGGCGGGCTGGTAGGCGCAAATGACTATATGCCTTACCCGGATCAAGCGGCATTACAGACCAACAGAGATAGCTTACTCGCCTATCTGCCGATCGATAGACTGGAAAACTTGTTGTTGCGTCATCCTGTAGCCTTGAATCGCTTTTTGCTCGCTAAGCTAAACCGCCTCGAGCCTGCGGCATCACCGGTACCGGAGGATAGAAAAGCGGTTATCGCCCTGATCAATTTGTCCGATGCGGTAAATACCGGGCTTTTCGTCTCGCAGCTTTCGGATGCGTTGCGGACACAAGGCGCAACCGAGACGATTGATCGGGCGCATTTGCAGCAAAACAATGCCGCCTGCGCCGCTACCGATGCGGAAGATGCCATGCTGGCGGATTATCTGGCGGCTCGAGAACATACCAATCGCTTTTTACTGCTAATAGCCGACCCGGTATTCGATGCCTGGAGCCGGCGTTGCATGCGCCATGCGGATCACATCGTGTTGGTCGTTGCAGCCGGCGACTGTAAGCAGGTCTCTGCGCTGGAAGCGCAGATTGACACCTACCTGCAAGAGCAACAACTGCGCCCTCGATTAGTCATTCATCACCTTGCCGACACCGTTTCAATTGAACACAGCGCCGATTGGCTAAAACTTAGAAAAGTCGAAGCGCATTACCATGTGCGTTCGGCCAATACCGAAGACTTTGCCCGGCTGGGCCGCTTGTTGAGCGGAAGCGCCTATGGATTGGTCTTAAGCGGCGGCGGCGCCAGAGGTTTTGCTCATGTCGGCGTATTGAAAGCCATGCGGCAAAAAGCCGTCCCGGTCGATTACATCGCCGGCAACAGCATGGGGGCTTTGGTGGCCGCACACTATGCCATGCGGCAAAACCCTACCGACCTGTTGAATGCTTTGCTCGAATTGTGCCTGACCCGCGATAGCCTCACCCTGCCCTTAGTCTCGCTATTTTCCGGAACCCGAATCACGGCTGCCCTGCAAGCCTTGTTCAAACAGGTCGAAATCGAGGATTTGTGGTTGCCGTTTTTCTGCGTAGCCGGCAATCTTAGCGACGCTTCGCTCGAAGTATTCGAGAGCGGCCGGCTGACGCCGGCCTTGTTGGCTTCAAACAGCCCACCCGGCTTGTTTCCACCGCAAATGATAGCCGGTAACATTTTGGTCGACGGCGCCTTGCTGAACAATTTGCCGATAGACGAAATGCGCCGGCGTTTACCTCACGGCAGGATTATCGCAGTCGATGTCGATCCCTTGGAACCTTTGAAAGCCGATGCCGATTTATTAGGCGGCTTCAGTGGTTGGCAATGGCTACGCAATCGTTTCAATCCCATCAATTCGCCAACTTCCCATCCGCCTAGCTTGATGGAACTACTAAAGCGGGTTTGGAAACTAGCCGCGTTGGCGGCAAAAATGCGCAATCCGAATCATACGGCCGATTTGTTGCTGCGCCCGCCGGTTGCCGAATTTGCAGTAACCGCCTATGCAAAAGCCCACATCATCGCAGATATCGGTTATCGTTACGCACTGACGCTACTCGAGCAACCGAGCCCGGGTAATGCCTTGCTCCAACCGAACGCTGTTCCGGGCGATAAACCGGCGCAGGATCTTGTAGACAAGCTTTAATCGCCTTGCTCAACGTCGGCAAATGTAACGGTAGGAACATGCTGCCGTGCATGCCGGACACTTTGCGCATCTCTAACGGCTGTTTGAAAATCGTTGTCCATCCGCAAAACAATAAGCGTTTCAGCGGCCAAAAAGCGCTGGTTATCAATAAAACGGCACGGCCCTTGTACGGCCTCAAGCGATGCTGCGCCAAACCGGCGATTTGCATTTGCATGGCGGGATCGTTAACCATCGCGGCCATGCGCCTGTCGTCCAGATTAAGCCATTGAAAAATAGGCGACTTCACCAAAATTTTCAGCAGCGAGAATAAACGACCCGAGCGTAACAGGCTGCGCGGATAAACGCTATCCAACAATATCAAGCATTCGGGCTTGAGGTTATAGTGCAATCCCAATATTCTAGCGGTCTCCAATGCCGTAATGCCGCCGATGGAAAATCCGCCGAGATAAAATTTGTGTTGCTTATGCTGAGCAATCAAGGCTGCATATCCGCGGGCAATCTCTTCGATACTCGCGGCACCGTCATCGACGCGCGGCGGATTCAGAATATGTAATTTGCAAGAATTTCCCAACTTGTCCGCCAGCGCTCGAAAGCGAAAAAAATCGCCCTCGCCCGAAGCCGCCAAATAAAAATGGGTCAACTCCCGTTCCGAAATAGGCAATTTACACTCCCGGTCGAAGCGCTCCGGATGCGCATGGCAAAGCTGAGCTGCTTGTTCGGCAATCGTCGGAAATTCCAGCAAAAATGCTATCGTTTGCCGGCAACCAAAACTTTTTTCGATGGCCACAATCAAACTGATCGCGGTTAACGAATCCGTATCCTGCTCAAAAAAATTATCTTCGACGTTCAGTTGCGGATTTTTTAACACCTGCCGCCAAATTTCGAGCAATTTAGCTTCCATCGCATTTGCCGGCAACCTTGGCAACGACGCTTGTTTAGAGACTGCCGGCAGCGGCAATTGATCGTAAGCAATTTTACCGACCGTTGTGGTCGGTAAAGCCGCCATAACCGAGATGAGTTTCGGTATCATGTAATCCGGCAAGCGATGTCGCAACAAGGCATACAAATCATGCTGCAAATCCGTAGGATTCGGGGCTTGCGATTCGACATAAGCGACCAGCACTTTTTGTCCTGTTCCACAGTGCGCGGTAACCGCCGCGCGCTGCACTTCGCCATGCTGCAGCAATGCAGATTCAACCTCGCCGGGCTCTATGCGATAGCCCCCCAGTTTGACTTGTCGGTCCAAGCGTTCTGAAAAATACAAGCGTCCGTCGGTACCGATGTAACCGCAATCTCCGCTACGGTACACACTGCCGTGATTTTGTTGATCGAACGGATTCGCTACAAATTTGTGGGCGGTTAACGCCTGTTGATTCAAGTAGCCTTTACCGACGCCCGAGCCACCGATGACGATTTCTCCGTGCACGCCCAACGGCAACAATTGCATGCGTTTATCGACCACGAATATGCAGGTATGGTCAAGCGGACTACCGATAGGTAGAGGCTCCACGTCGTCGACCGAACATTGCCAGGCACTTGCCAAAATGGTAGTTTCCGTCGGTCCGTATACGTTAAACAATTTGGCCCCCGTCCTTTTGATAAAAGCCGCCGCCAAACCGGCGGGCAGAGTTTCTCCTCCGCAACAGGCGATCCGCAGAGGAATGCGCCCGTCGCCCGGTAAGCCTTGCAATAAAGCCTTTAGGCTGCCGGGCACCAATGCCAAGGCGTGTATAGCTTCGTCGATCACGAATTTGGCAAAGGTTTCCGGCGTGGGACGTTGCCATGGTGCCAATATTAAGCAGGCCCCCTGAGTAAGCGATAAACCGATTTCGATTAACGCCGGGTCAAAGTGGGTTTGTACGTTTTGTCCGACATGCTCCCCCGGCCTGATTTCGAACTGCTGTTGTAACCAGGCTAAGCGTAGCGACAATGCACGGTGATGGATTTTTACCCCTTTAGGTTGCCCGGTACTGCCCGAGGTGAAGATTAAATAGGCCGTATCCTCCGGTTGCGGATGAGAGAAACTCAAGGGATAACTAGTCAGTAAGATGTTTTGGTCAACCCAGATGATGTTGGTGTGCAAACCGGACACCGATACACCGTCTTGAGTTACCGCCAATAGCGCAGCTGCTTGCCCTTGACTGAGTAGGTGGGCGATACGTTGCGGCGGACTTTCGCAATCCAAAGGCAAATAGACCGCCCGGATTTTTAAGATAGCCAATAAGCTGACGATCGTTTCCGGACAGCGCGGCATGCACACCGCTACCACGCTTCCCGTCCCGCAATGGCGAAGTTGCAATTCATGGCCTAAGCGATCACTTAATCCGTCCAATTCGCGATAAGTAAGTTGCTTTTGCCCTGATCGAACCGCTACCGCGTCCGGCGTATTGGCTACCCATTGCTTGAATTGGCCGATGACGCCAACGAAGTCCGGCAGCTCCTGTTGCCTATTAAATATATGAAATATATATTCTTTTTCGCTATACGGCACCAAATCCAGCTGCCAAAGCGGTAACTGCGACCTGACAGTCACTTGCTGCAACAAGCCAATAAAGCGCGCGGACAGATAGGCCAATTCGTCTTGATTGAAACACGTTTCCGCCGCCTCGAACACAATTTCCACGTCCCGCTGGGCGCTAAATTCGCAAACTGTTACGGCTAGGGGATAGCGAGCGACACCGCTAAACAATTGGCAGGCTTCAACTTCCGCATGGCCGAATTTTACCGAATAGTCCTGGCGTTCGTAGGACAGCACCAAGTCAAATAAACTGTCCCGTTTGCTTTTCAACAAATGTAAACGTTGATTGATGGCGCTCAACGGAAAGCGTTGATGTTTATGTACCTTTCGAATCGCTACGGAAAATTGCTTCAATAATTCGTCGAAACACGTTTCGAAATCGAGGTCTATGGAAAGCGGCGACAAACTGGCGAACATTCCCAACACGTTCTTGAAACGCGCTCCGGCCCGATTCAACGACGGCAAACCTACCGTAATGTGCGGTTGCTGGTGCGCCCTGGCAAAATAAACGCACAGCGTAGTCAGCAGCAAGTGATAACAGGTCGACTGCCGCGTCTGCGCCCATTGTTCCAATTGATTGTACAGTGTACGAGATATTCGAAAGCGATGAAGAACTGCCCGAGTTGCTTCGACGTGCCGATTCGCTTGATATTTCTCGCGCAGCAACAGTTCGGGTATCTGCGGGATTTGTTCCTGCCAGAACTGTGCGTCGCGCTGATAGGTCGGCGACTCGAGATAGCTTTTTTCCAAACCGACGAAATCGGCAAAATTCTCTTCGCCGTTGCGCGGTATTTCGTTTTGCGCTAGTAAACAATTATAAAGCGTTGCCAAACGGTCAATGACGATTTTGGTACTCCAACCGTCGGCAATGACATGATGGTATTTGGTTAACAACGCAAATTTCCGCTCAGTCAGCTTTAGCAACGCAAATTGCCAGTAGCAACCATCCCCATCGACGTCAAACGCTTCTGAAAATCTGGCAGACAACCATTCGTTAGCTTTGAACGTCGGATCCGGCGCCGCTGAAAAATCCAAGAACGGAAACTCGACCGTCTGCTTAGACTTCACCGAAGTAATGAGTTGGCCGTTTCGAGTGTGCGTTATTCGAGTACGGAGTATAGGGTTTTCCGTTACCAGGCACTGAATAGCTTGTTGCAATAAATTTTTATCGACATGACCGTATATCAGCAAATAACCGCCTATGTTGTACATAGGACTATGCGGTCTGGCAATTTGATCGTACCAAATGGCTTTTTGATTCTCAGTCAGCTGCATCGGCTAGTCTTCGTCCAAGAAATATACTCACCTTGACGTGATCCGCTGGAAGAATTCCCTCTTTGAAAGTCCTAAGCTAGACCATTTTCAATCAGCAAATGCTAATTTGATCCGGGTTTTGCAGTCTCAGAGGCAGTCGGATACCCATAAGTCTGACAGTATATGCTTACAGAACAAAAATTGCCGAACAATATACAGTTTTATCGATTTATTGTTTTCTAATGCGTGCTTGCTGTAGTAATGCGTCTATAAAAAATCGGCAATAGGACGGCAAATAGAGTTGCTGCAAATAGGCGATTTTGGTAACGGACGGCGGGATGAGATGTTTTAACGAAAGCGCCACCAAATCCTCATCTCTCTCCGCTTCGTATGAAGTTTCCGCGATGATGCCCACTCCTAATCCTAGCCTAACGTAAGTTTTAATCACGTCGGAGTCGGCGGCGGCAAGTATGATATCGGGCTGCAAGCCCGCGTCTGAGAAGGACTTATCGATTGCCCCCCTACCGGTAAAGCCGGGACAATACGTTAAGATGGGGAAAGCAGCCAAATGTGTTAGCTCAATAGGCGTTTGCAACAACACATGGTTTTTAGGCACTATCGCCACGTGATGCCATTCATAACAAGGCCGTATCACTAGACGTTCGTCTTCGGCCAATTTTTCCGTGCAAATCGCAATGTCGGCTCGGTGTTGGTGCAGTAGGTCGATCAATTCACCCGGGGAAGACTGCACCATATAAATTTTAACGCTCGGATAACGGACTCTAAAGTTCTGAACGGGATTCGGCAACAAATACTTGGCTTGGGCATGCGTAGTTGCGACATGCAAGGTGCCGCTTCGGTTGTCGCGAAAATCATCGGCCATGGTCTGAATGTTTTTTTTTGCCTGATGAATGCGCTCCACTTCACACATGATGCGTTCACCTAACGGCGTAAGTCCCAATAGGCGTTTACCATGCCTCTCGAACAACGGCGAGCCCAGTTCGGACTCTAACATCTGCAATTGGCGACTGACCGCTGATTGCACAACATGCATGCGCTCAGCGGCCTTACTTAGATTGAAACCAGTCTCTTGCAGGGTACGCAACAACTCCAGTTGACTCAGATTCATAAACCGGTGAAATCAATCCGCACTCAAAATTCGGCAAACGAGCGATACCGCTCCGGAACAGAAAAAGCTTCCGCAACCGGCAAACAGGTGATATACCCTTGATAGGTATTCAGCGCTTTGGCAAAGCCGGGCTCTTGCTTTAACGCCGCTATACCTTGATCGGCCAATTTTAAAACATAGGGTAAGGTAGCTTCGGTCAGAGCTAACGTGGACGTTCTCGGATAAGCGCCCGGCATATTGCTGACACAATAATGCGTGACTCCGTGTTTTATGTAGACAGGTGCATCGTGTGTGGTCGCTTGCGCAGTTTCGATACAACCGCCTTGGTCGATACTGACATCAACGATAACGGCTCCCGGCCGCATACTGAGCACCATTTGTTCGGTGACGACATGAGCGGCCCGAGCACCATGTATCAATACCGCACCAACAACCAAATCTGCATCTCGAACAAGCTCTGCGATAGTGGCCGGCTCGGAAATAACATATTCGATCAACGGCGAGATTTCCCGCTGCATTTTGAGCCCATTTTCCGGAAATAATCCGGCTACCGTTACGTTAGCGCCTAAGCCGATCGCCGTGCGGGCCGCGTGGGTACCGACAATCCCATCTCCGATGATCAAAACATTCCCATGGCGCCGCCCTAACACTGAACCCAACATGACGCCGTTACCGCCATGACAAGCGGCTAAGTAGTAACAACCCATTTGTACTGCCATGTTACCCGCTACCGCGCTCATAGGGGCAAGCAAGGGTAATCTAGCGTCCGGCCCCTCCAAGGTTTCATAAGCCACAGCGCTAGTCTTGCCGTTTAACAATGCTTCGGTCAACTCCCAGGGCACTCCGGCAAGATGGAAGTAGGTGAAAACAATTTGATTGTTCAGATAACCATACTCCGCTGCGATAGGTTCTTTAACTTTTACCACTAAATCGCATGCCCAAGCCTGATCGACAGTCACTATGGAGGCACCAACCGACCGGTAAGCGTCATCGCTAAATCCGGATCCTTTCCCGGCGCTTTGTTCCACGCACACATCATGACCGTGCGCGACCAGCACCGACACACCTTCCGGCGTAAGGCCTACCCTGTTCTCTTTGACTTTAATTTCCTTGATTAACCCTACTTTCATAAATCGAACTCCTCTTGAATGCGCTGAGCGGTCAAAATTTCAATATCCGTATCAAGACCGGGAACATCGTAGCGTCGAACATAAAATCCGATTTAACGGGCCTGCCATTCGCCATGTCGCAGGATTGTCTAATACCCATCAAGCGCCGATCTCGAATACAAATAGTATTTGTATCTATGCCGAATAAAGCAGGTTTGATGCCAATTGTTTAAAAAATCGGCGGCTGATAGACGCAAAATTTAAACCTCTTTATCCGCAATGAAACTCGCATGATTCGGGTACCGTTCCGCTATTCCATTGTTAAGCGGCCATCAAAAAACTCGAAGTCATAAAGACTTTTATTTTCATAAAGATACTGCTTCAGTATCTAATTTCGTCATGCCAAAACGCCAATACCCATAAGCTCGCTGCTTTCCAATCAAGGCCGGTGCAACAATTTTGCCCATCGCCGTTCAAACACGCCATTCGCCTTTAATTATTCGAGGCATGTCATGAATACAACAATTGCTAATGATCTAACTGCACAAAACTCAGTTTTGCAGCAGTAAGAAAATAACTGACCAAAATTGGCCGAAGGCAAACTATGCTCAAACGCCAATATGATGCGATGAGGCGGAAAACAGCGTGGTTGAAGGGAGTTTACTTGTGATCGGCTGCAATTCCCAAAATCGGGGCTCCACTGGAAAACAAAGCCCACACTTGAGAACCGGCAATGAGTCCGATTTGGCGAATGCATTCGTGAGTCATAGAAACCGCTAAGCTTTCCCCGCTCGGTAACCCAACATAGGTTGTTGTGCTGAGTTCATCTTCAACCATTCGAATGACTTTACAGCGTAATTTATTGTTTAGCGGGTAAAAATTCTGGTTTTGATTCGTGCTTAATATGATGTCGGTGTCGCTCAACAACAAAAAAGCATCGGACATAGTCGTTAACCCCATATTACTCAGAGAAGCTAATTCCAACGTAACGACAACCTTTGTCCCATCTTTTAGTTCGACAGTTACCATCGCGTTCACTGCACCATGAACGATTTCAGTAACGGTTCCGAATAATTGATTTATCGCACTGGCTTTGACAGCCATACGTTGCAAAAGCAATAAGGTGTCGACATCTTCCAGCAAATCCTGATTTAGTTGCGAGATAAATTCCGAATGCCGCTTTTCCAACCTGTTATATAAAAGCAACAAAGAACGTCCCGCATCAGTTAAAAAAGTGCCTCCGCCCTTACTTCCCCCTGTGGTGGTGCTAATCAAAATTCTAGGAGCTCGTGAATTTGCGCCTTCTATAATCTGCCATGCACCTTTGTAGCTTAAGCCAACCAATTTTGCCGCCTGACTGATAGATCCGGTCGAATCGATCGCTTTCAATAGGTCTATCATTCGCCTATCGATTGCACCCGCCAAACGCAACTCGCCTTCGACAAAATTCATCGCAACTAGCAGCTATTCGATGCGCCTGACACACTTCAAAGACTTAGGCTATTCGACATATTTGCAACCAAAGTGGTATTCGTAGTCGGCCATAGAACGCTTAATTACTTCATGGGCTTCTTCGCGTCCATACACATTGGTAATTTCACATATGCTTTTTTCACTGGGTAAGTGTTTGTAGGTGAGAAAATAATGTTTTAGCCTATTAATATAAGATTCCGGGCAGTCTGATACGTCACGCCATTGCCGATAAAATTCATCGCCTTTCATCACTGCAATAATTTTGTCGTCAGCTTCACCACCATCAAGCAGGCGAAAGCCACCAATCGGGATCGCCTGCAACAATATGTCCCCATGGGTGACACTTCGTTCGCTTAATACGCAAATATCCAAGGGATCCCCATCACCCTTACTTACGGTCCGTCCTGATCTCAATTCCGCGTATTCAGCTGTTTTTTCCGCGCAATATGTGCGTGGGATAAAACCGTATAGCGTGGGGATCATGTTTGAAAACTTCTGTGGCCTATCAATTTTCAAATATCCCGTTTCTTTGTCAATTTCGTACTTTACGGTATCGGAAGGAACGATTTCGATAAACGCGGTAACAATGTCCGGTGTGTTAGCTCCCGGGTTTATTCCATGCCAAGGGTGTGCTTTATGTTGAATATTCATTTCTAAACAATGTTTACACGGTAAACACAATCTACCATGTTTATGTGTTTTAAAATTGAAATAATCTGTTTATGTGGCTTGAAATTTGGCCTTACCGCGCAAAATATCCGCCAGCTAAACAAGTGCTTAGGCATTTTGTCGGGGCAAAATCGACTGCTGAAAGCTGGACTAAAAACTATCATTGCCTATTCAGCTGCACTTTCGTGTTAAAATGGGCTTTTTTTAGAGGTTAACCTGATGGCGAAAGAAGATCAAATCGAAATGGATGGCAAAGTGATAGACACCTTACCTAATACGATGTTTCGTGTGGAATTGGAAAATGGTCATATTGTGACTGCCCACATCTCCGGAAAAATGCGCAAGCATTACATTCGTATCTTAACAGGCGACAAAGTCCGAGTAGAAATGACTCCGTATGATCTGACTAAGGGCCGCATCACCTTCCGCAACCGCTAACCTTGTTTTAAGCAATTGATTAGCGGTTGCGCTGATTCATCATACAATTTGGTTGAGCTCAGAAACGACAAGCTGCTTACTTTGAATATTGAAAGACAATTGATCGTTTTCTATATAGATTCGTACGTGACCGCCATTGACTAGGCGGCCGAATAACAAATCCTCCGCTAACGGTTTTTTCACTTTTTCTTGGATCAACCTCGCCATAGGCCTTGCCCCCATTTTCTCGTCGTAGCCATGTTCTGCGAGCCAAATTCGTGCGTCGGGCTCCAATGTTAAGGTGACGTTTTTGTCCGCCAACACCGCTTCGAGTTCGAAAATAAATTTATCCACCACGCTACCGATTACGTAGGCATCCAAAGCCTTGAACTGTACTATTGCATCGAGTCTGTTTCGGAATTCCGGAGAAAAGGTGCGCTCTATTACCTTCATACTATCGGTCGCATGATTTTGCTGAGTAAATCCTATCGATGCTCGACTACTTTCGGTTGCTCCCGCGTTTGTTGTCATGATTAGAATGACGTTTCTAAAATCCGCTTTACGTCCGTTGTTGTCTGTTAATGTACCGTGATCCATCACTTGCAACAGCAAGTTGAAAACATCGGGATGCGCTTTTTCCAATTCATCTAACAACAGCACGGAATGAGGATGTTTGGTTACCGCCTCGGTGAGTAAGCCTCCTTGATCAAAGCCAACATATCCCGGAGGCGCTCCAATTAGACGAGAGACGGTATGACGCTCCATATATTCGGACATATCGAAACGGATCAACTCTATCCCCAACACCTTTGCCAGCTGTTTAGTGACTTCAGTTTTGCCAACACCGGTAGGACCAGCGAACAAAAATGAACCTATAGTTTTTGTGGTATCTCGCAATCCAGCCCTAGACAATTTGATGGCCGAAGCAACTTCGGCTATGGCCTCGTCTTGGCCAAACACCAACATTTTCAGGTTCTTCTCCAAACTGCTCAGCTTATCCTTATCGCTAGACGAAACCGACTGGGGAGGTACTCGCGCGATTTTGGCAATGATTTCTTCGATCTCAGAAGCATCTATCACTTCTTTACGTTCGGATGGAGAAAACAGGCGTTGCCGTGCGCCGGCTTCGTCGATCACGTCGATAGCTTTATCCGGCAAATGCCGATCCGATATATACCTCTCCGACAGCTCGACAGCGGCCCTTAACGCTTCTTGCGTGTATTTCAAGCCATGATGCTCTTCGAATCGAGTCTTCAGTCCCTTCAATATCTTGACAGTATCTTCTACCGAGGGCTCAACTACATCGATTTTTTGAAAGCGTCTAGCCAAGGCATGATCTTTTTCGAAAATCCCTCGATACTCCTGATAGGTCGTCGAGCCAATACAACGTAATTGACCCGACGCCAGCACAGGCTTAATCAAATTAGACGCATCCATGACTCCGCCGGAAGCAGACCCGGCACCAATAATGGTGTGGATTTCGTCAATGAACAAAATCGAGTTGGGTTCTTTTTTAAGCTGAGCTACCAGTGCTTTAAGCCGCTTTTCGAAATCCCCCCGATACTTCGTGCCGGCCACCAAGGCCCCCATGTCCAGCGAATAAATGACATTATTTAAAAGTATCTCCGGTACTTGTTCTTCAACGATCCGCTTAGCAAGTCCTTCGGCGATAGCAGTTTTACCAACGCCGGCTTCGCCAACCAATAATGGATTGTTTTTACGTCTGCGACACAACACTTGGATAGTTCTTTCAACTTCCAACTCCCTGCCGATTAACGGATCAATATTGCCTTTCAAAGCCTCTTCGTTAAGGTTGGTAGCGTATTTTTCGAGCGGACTGGATAGGCTTTCACCCATGCCACCACGCTCATTCTCGGTTTCTTCGTTATGCTCGGCTTTGGGTTGTTGCTCGATTTTAGAAACCCCATGAGCCAAATAATTCACAACATCCAATCGGGTAATGTCTTGTTTATTCAGCAAATAAACCGCATGCGAATCCTGTTCGCTAAATAATGCTACAAACAAATTCGCACCAGTCACTTCCTTTTTATCGGACGCTTGCACATGAAATACCGCACGCTGCAACACTCGTTGAAACCCCAATGTCGGCTGGGTTTCTCGTTGTATACCCTCCGGAATCAGCGAAATCGTTTCATCTATAAATCGGGTCAGCTCGCTCCTCAGGGCATTGACATTACAACCACAGGCGATAAGGATCGGAATGGTCGTTACATTGTCCAACAAGGCCAACAATAAATGCTCAACAGTAATAAATTCATGCCGTTTCGCGTGAGCGTTGGTAAAAGCGGCATTTAACGTAACTTCAAGTTCTTTGCTTAACATGGCTTACCTCTCACGCTTCTTCCATAGTGCACATCAACGGATGATGATGCTCCCTGGAAAATTCATTAACAATATATACTTTGGTTTCGGCGACATCCTTTGTATAAGTCCCACATACTCCTACGCCTTGGGTATGAACCTGCAGCATAACTTGCGTGGCTCGCTCCTGACTCATACTAAAAAAATCGGTGAGTATCTGAACTACAAAATCCATAGGCGTGAAATCGTCGTTGAGCAAAATGACTTTGTACAACGGCGGTCTTTTCAACTGCGGTTTCGCAGTTTGCACGACAATATCGCCATCAGAGTCTTTTAAAGGATCGAAGTCAGTCATGGTTTCGGTGCGTCTCTCTAGGGTTCAGCTCTAACATAGCGCCTTCAATGCCAAATTTCAATGACTACACAAGTAAAAAACAATTCGCGTAAAATGTTCGGCTTTTACTGCATTTTAATCGGTAATGGCTTGGAAACCTCACGTTACGGTCGCCGCCGTAATCGAAAAAAACGGCCGATACTTGATGGTTGAAGAGACCACGGAACAGGGCGTTGCGTTCAATCAACCAGCGGGACATATAGAGCCCGGCGAAGACTTGATTGCCGCAATCAAACGCGAAGTTTTAGAAGAAACTGCATGGCAGTTCGAGCCTAGTGCATTGGTTGGGGTGCAGCTTTGGCGAAAAACTTCAAATGCGCCGACCTTTTTACGCTTTTGTTTCACCGGAATCGTCACGCAATTAACCGAACAACTAACGCTAGACTCCGACATCATCGCTACACATTGGTTAACTTTGGAAGAAGTTAACATGCGAAAACATCGGTTACGCAGCCCTTTAGTCCAAATCAGTTTAGACCAGTACCTAAAAGGTCAACGTTATCCACTTACCATAATCGGAAATTTTCTCGATTTAGCATGACAAAACACATCATCGTCGGCATGTCCGGCGGCGTCGATTCTTCAGTCACCGCATTACTATTGCAAGAACAAGGCCACAAAGTTACCGGTTTATTCATGAAAAACTGGGAAGAGGACGACGGCACCGAATACTGCACGGCGATGCAGGATTTGGCCGACGCCCAGCAAGTTTGCGACAAACTCGGCATCGAACTGAAGACCGTCAACTTTGCCGCCGAATATTGGGACGAAGTGTTCGAGGTCTTTTTGTCGGAATTCAAGGCCGGTCGCACCCCAAATCCCGACATACTTTGTAACAAACACGTCAAATTCAACGCGTTTCTAAACTATGCGATCGAAGATCTTGGCGCCGAGTACATCGCCACCGGCCACTACGCCCGCGTCCGCGAACGGGACGGCGAGTTCGAACTACTGAAAGGTCTCGATCCCAACAAGGAACAAAGCTACTTTCTATACGCGATGGGCCAGAAAGCCTTGTCGAAAACCTTGTTCCCCATCGGCCATCTGCACAAACCGGAAATTCGCGCCATGGCCGACAGGGCCGGCTTCGCCAACAGCAGCAAGAAAGACAGCACCGGCATCTGCTTCATCGGCGAACGCAAATTCAAGGAATTCCTGCAACGCTACCTGCCCCACCAACCCGGCGAAATGCGCACCCCGGAAGGCAAATATATCGGCAAACACCACGGCTTGATGTATTACACCCTTGGCCAGCGTCAAGGCCTTGGCATAGGCGGCGTAAAAGATGCGCCTGATGAACCTTGGTTTGTGCTGGACAAAGATCTGGACAACAACGTTTTGATCGTCGGCCAGGGCCACGACCACCCGTTGATGCTGCACAACACGTTGGAAGCCGGTCAACTAGACTGGTGCGGCAGCCATCCTTTAAATGAAACACTGCGTTGCGCCGCAAAAACCCGCTACCGCCAACCCGACCAAGATTGCATCGTCGAACCGATTGATAGCGGCAGCCGCGTCAAAGTCCGCTTCGCCCAACCGCAACGGGCAATCACACCGGGACAATCGGTGGTGTTTTACTTGGGCGAGGTGTGTTTAGGTGGCGGGATAATTGAGAGAAAAGATAATGAGAATTACTAATTTACAACTAGAAGGTTTTCGTTGTTTTGAAAGATATGAAATAAATTTATCTAACCGATTTACTTTGCTTATTGGTGATAATGGCAGTGGCAAAACGGCTGTTTTGGATGCACTGAGAAAATCCCTTGTGCCTTTTTTGCATAATCTTCCAGATTTTTCTGGAGTATTAATTAGTGAAAAACAGGGAGAAAATTCGAATCCAACCATTGACACTTCTGATGTTCACTACAAATTGTTAACTTCTGGCCAAACCGCCATAAAAGAAACTACATCACCAACCTCTATCCTTATAACTATTTCTATAGATAGTATTTCTAATCCACTTAATTCAAAATTGACGAATAAATCTAGCTTTTTCAATGAAAATAAAATACCGATGGACCTTCCGTTTTATGCATTGCAATTAAAAATTGACAATGAGAACACTAGGTTACCGATAATTTCATATTATGGAACAGGTCGATTATGGAAATTAATTAATGAAGAAGAAAAACAAATAAAAACACTAAGCCCCGGCTCTCGTTTGCTCGGTTACCGAGATTGTCTAAATTCCGAGTCGAATTTGAAAATATTATTTCGGTGGTTTAAAACTCAAGAGTTGGCAGCACTACAGAAAAATGAAACACGCCATGTTTTGGAGGCTGTCCGTATTGCCATTGTTGAGATGATTCCAGGAGGCAAACAAGCGTGGTGGGACATCGATTGGGACGAAATCCTGATTGAAACGGAAATTCTGGGAAAAACCCAAACCATTCCATTCCACCTCCTCAGCGACGGCTACCGCAACATGATAGGCATGGTCGCCGACATCGCCTACCGCATGGCGACGCTGAATCCGCAACTGGAAGCCGACGTCATCAAACAAACCGAAGGCATCGTGCTGATCGATGAAATCGACCTGCATTTGCACCCGAAATGGCAGCGGGAAGTCGTTGGCCGTTTATTGAATACCTTTCCCAAAGTCCAATTCGTCGCCAGCAGCCATTCGCCATTTATTATCCAGTCGCTGTATGGACGTGAAGATTGTTTACTTTGGGACTTGGAAAAAGCCCAGCCGATTGCGATTGAAAGCGAAAGTATCGAAGATATTGCCGAAGAGCAGCAACATGTCGAAATTCCGCAAAAGAGCAAACGCTATCTGGACATGATGGACGCTGCCGAAGCCTACTATCGAAAATTGCACGAAGTAAAAAACGAATCGGATATGGAAGTCATGCAGTTACGGTCAAAATTAGACGAATTATCCATTCCTTTCAGCGATGATCCGGCATTCGCAGCACAATTAAAATTCGAACGCGATTCCGTATTAGCTTCAAAAGATAAATAGCCATGCGTCCGATTGAAAAAGGAACAGACCTAGGCGAAATAAATCCCTATGAAAGAGCTCAACAGCCGTTAATAGAACGGCTAGGCGAATATTGTTCATATTGCGAACGATGGATTGCCAGCGGCATTCATGTCGAACATAAAAAACCGAAAAATGAATACCCGGAAACTAAATTTAGTTGGAACAATTTTTTGTTAGCCTGCGGCAACTGCAATTCCGGCAAAGGTCATGGTCAATTGAACTTAGAAGATTATCTTTGGCCCGACAGCGACAATACCTTTATGGCCTTTAATTACGACTCACAAGGCAGAGTATTGCCGAATAAAATCCATACCGATTCAATTAATCGAAAGATCGAAGCAACTTGGCTAGCGCTGGGCTTGAATAAACATCCTGATAGCCAAATTTCCGGCCAACAAACTCCTACCAGCAAAGACAAACGCTGGCTGCATCGGCAACAAGCTTGGCAAAATGCCGCTAAGCGAAAGTCACAACTGGCAGCCTTCGACACCGAGGAACGTAGAACCGAGATTGTCGAAATGACAATACAACGAGGCTTCTGGTCCGTCTGGATGACGGTATTCCAAGACGATGTTGACATGCGCCGCCGTTTGATCGAAGCTTTTCCGGGTACTTGCAGTAATTGTTTCGACGGCCAGTTTCAACCCATTTCACGCCCCGGCGGCCAAATTTAAAGCCACCGCCAACGGCTACCCGTTTTAGTTTTATATTCAGGAACCACGCACATGAGCCATTCAGAACTCACCTCCATCTCCCCCATCGACGGCCGCTACGCCGGCAAAGTCGACGCCTTGCGCCCCATCTTCAGCGAATTCGGATTGATCCGTTACCGGGTCGAAGTGGAAGTGCGCTGGCTGCAAGCCCTGGCTGCCGAAGCCAAGATCGCCGAAGTGCCTGCATTGTCCGCCGAAGCCTGCAATGTGCTGAATAAAATCGTCAGCGATTTTTCCGAAGCCGACGCCCAGGCCATCAAGGACATCGAGAAGACCACCAACCACGACGTCAAGGCGGTCGAGTACTTCTTGAAGGAAAAAGTCAAAGGCAACGCCGAACTGCACGCAATCAACGAGTTCTTCCATTTCGCCTGCACCTCGGAAGACATCAACAACCTGTCGTATGCCTTGATGCTGAAGGAAGGCCGCGGCCTGGTGCTGGCCGAGATCGACGCCACGATAGATGCCATCAAAAAACTGGCATTGGACAGCGCCGAACAACCGATGCTGTCGCGCACCCACGGCCAGTCGGCCACACCGACCACGGTCGGTAAAGAAATGGCCAATGTGGTGGCGCGCATGCAACGCCAGCGCCAACAACTCGCCCAGGTCGAACTGCTGGGCAAGATCAACGGCGCGGTCGGCAATTACAACGCCCACAGCGTGGCCTATCCGGAAGTGGATTGGCCGCAGTTCGCGCAACACTTCGTCGAGTCGCTGGGCCTGACGTTCAACCCTTACACGATCCAGATCGAGCCGCACGACTACATGGCGGAGTTTTTCCACGCCCTGTCGCGCTTCAACACCATCCTGCTGGATTTCGACCGCGACGTTTGGGGCTATATCTCGCTGGGTTATTTCAAGCAAAAAACCGTGGCCGGCGAAGTCGGCTCCTCGACCATGCCGCACAAGGTCAACCCGATCGATTTCGAAAACTCGGAAGGCAATCTCGGCTTGGCCAACGCGATTTTCAGCTTTCTGGCCGACAAATTGCCGGTGTCGCGTTGGCAGCGCGACCTGACCGATTCGACTGTGTTGCGCAACATCGGCGTCGGCATCGCTCACACCAGCATTGCCATCCAATCCAGCTTGAAAGGCATCTCCAAGCTGGAATTGAATCCGGCGGCACTGGATCAAGATTTGGATATGAACTGGGAAGTGTTGGCAGAACCGATTCAAACCGTAATGCGGCGTTACGGCATCGAAAAACCTTACGAGAAATTAAAGGAATTGACCCGCGGCCAGAGCGTGACCGGCGACGGCATGAGAGCGTTCGTAGAAAAATTACAGATTCCGGAACCGGCAAAAGCGGAGTTGATGACTTTAACCCCGCATAGCTATACCGGTTACGCTGCAGAGCTGGCTAGAAAAATAACTGAGTAAAAAAACAGCGAGCACGCCGGTGGAGGACTTACAACATACGTCGCAGTTTCGCATGCCCACCGGCCTACCGCCGATGCCGTTGACGGGGTCTTTAATCCTCCGAATCATCTGAACTTTACTGTGAGACCGCACTAACCAAGACCTATCATATCGTTAAAGCCAATCGTGCTCAAAAAACGAGATAAAGTGTGAACCTTACGCTCGAAACGTCACTATGTACTAATCCGACGCTTTCCGTACCCGCTCTTTGCGTAGTAATTGCCTCTTCCAGTTGATTCTCGGGCAGGACACGCGTTGCCGCTTAGTTGTTCCACCCGTCAACGCCCTTCCGCATTCGTTAGAATGTTTCCGGGTTTAACACCGCAGTAGTGCTCGCTAAAAAGTATGAACCTCTAAGCAAATCTTGCAAGGTTCGTGTTAATTTTTGCGGGCAAATTGCCGTCAAATTTAGATAAATTTTTCGGCAAAACTCAAGCGACCAACAATAGTTGCCGGGCTTTTTCCCCATAACTATCGTCGGTCAATTCCGCAAGTTGCCATAACAAGGTTTTAGCTTGTTCGTTCTCGCCGGCTTGCTGCAGTGTCAACGCCTGATAAAACTTGAATTTATTGGAATCTCTGACCGCACCGGAAATCCCGTTTAATTGCTCAGCCGCCGCTTCGGTTTGTCTGGCGGATAAATAAATGACTGCCAAATCCAGACGCGAAGCCTGATCTTCCGGATCGCGATCCAAGAGTTGTTGGAACAAATCGAGCGCTTGGTCGCGTTGCCCTGAACTTAACGCGACCAATGCCAAATGGCGTAACGCATTATTATCATCCGGCCTAAGCGATAACGCAGTTTCCAAAGTCTGTCGAGCGCTACCCAAGTCATTGTTTAAAAACAGGGTAATCCCCAACTGCGCCCAGGCTTCCGCATAAAACCGGTCGAGTTCGAGCGCGCGCTGATAACACGCTATGGCTTCCGGCAAACGGTTTTGCGCCGCCACCGCGATGCCTAAGCGAGTATGTAAATGCGCATCGTCCGGTTTTAATTTCAAGGCGCGTATCGCCGCATACTCGCCGCCTTGAAAATCGCCCAACAATACCCGAATACGGGCTAAATTGTCCCAAGCAGTCACGTTTTCCGGGTCGCAAGCGACAGCCTGCTCCAAGTGGGCTAATCCTTCCCCGGCTTGGCCGGTATTCAGCAACACCTGACCGATATTGCAGTGCGCCATGGACATGTCCGGATTCAAGCGTAATGCGGTGCGCAAATGCACCAACGCTTCCTGCCATTGCCGGCGCTGCGCCATCACGAAGCCGACGTTATTGTGAGCGCTGGCATTATCCGGCTCCAGCTCCAGCACCTCGCCGTACAAACGAGCGGCTTCCGCCAAGTCGCCGGCGCTATGCGCCAACACGCCTTCCTTCAACAAGTCCAACACTTGATTCATCACACTATCCTTTCAATTAAACCGTAAACGACGTCACTGACCGAAATGTCCGGCACCTGAAATTGTACGTCGTCCAGGGAAATATCGAACGGCTGGCCTTCGTGGTAATGAATCGGCAAACTGATACCGAATTGATAACCGGAGCCGAATTGGTAAGACGCCAACTGCCAGCGGTTTTCGTACACGGTGAAAAATAACGCCTCGACCTCCACATAGCCGGACACGTCGAAAGTAAAGTTCGGTTGCGCGTGTATCGACAGATTGGCCGTTAAATCCAAACCGGTAGCCGGGGTCCAATCGATGTGCACACCGGCTTCCGCTGCACCCTCTATGCCTAAGGTGCCGCCGATTTCCAAGCCGCCGGTCACGCTGACGCCGGTAATACCTACACCGATACCGGCCCGCGCCGACAAGCGCAATCCGGCGTCCGCCGGCACTTTCAAATGGGCGTCGCCGGTAACATGGGTATTTTCCTCGTGGGCCGGGTTGTATTCTATGCCGAGGCGCAATTGGTCTATCACGCCGGGGCCGATACCCGCTTTGGCGGACAAGCCCCCGCCCACTTCGGCGACGATGCCCGGTACGATAGGCACTTTCACCGAGGCGCTGAACAACGATTTTTCCAGTTCTTTGCGGGCAAAAATTTCTACATTGTTGGGGATACCGATTTCTCCTGATACCGTCACCTCACCGTTGGGGTCGAAGCGAATTCCCGCTGTGCCTTGCAGCCAAGGTGCGATTTTGATGGTGGCCGAACCGCTGCCGTAAACGTTCAAGGCGCCGTCCGGCAAAGGCTCCCCGCTGGGCTTGCCGTCTTCGCCGACCGCCCGGTTGCTGGCGCCGACCGTGACTTGCGCCGTCAACATGCCGCGTTTATAAGCGCCACTGAATTCGGCAGTAAACGCGCCGTCGTCGTAACTGACCGTCAATTGGCTATCGACGCCGGGAATCGCCGGTTGGGCGCTACCGGTGGCGGAAACTTTCCACACGTCGCCTTTTTTATTGACTTTGACGGCGATCGATCCGGAGCGTATGGCGGGATTAGCGGTAAGCTCTAAATTGCCGCCAACTGTCAATCCAGCTTCCTCTGTGTAATCAATCGTTAAATCCGCTTGCTGCACACCGGGTATATCCGGTTGCACAGAGCCGTCGGCCTTGAATTTGCCGGTTTGATACTCTACATGAACACTCGCAGCCTTAATGCCCTTAATTTTATCGGGCGAATCGATACCGATATCGCCGGACACCGAGAATTCTTCATTTTTATATGACGCATCGATATGAGCCCGATCAAACAGATTACTGTCAAAATCAAATCCGCCCTCAAGTGCAAACCCTTCGCCAGTGGATACCGCGGCGCCTAAGAAACCTTGCCCCATTCTTTCAATTTCAAAGTTAACTTGGCCTTCAACTACCAAACCGTCTTTGCTGCTTACCCCCACTGTAAGCGTACTTTCATTAACTTTTAATGGACGCGGTAATTTGATGTCATCCGAACTGAATGCGCGATAAACTCGGAAGCCACCTTCTGCAATCTCGAATTCGAGATTTGCACCGCTAAAAATCGGTAACGTCGGTAAGACCTCCCCGTGCGCTTCAATTCCGTTAGGACCCGAGCTAAGAGAATCGATACGTATCGGACAAAATTGTTTAGCCTCAAATTTCTCTCCAAGAGCGCGAATCAAATCTCCCATAGACAGTGTTCCCGCATATTGTGCACCGGGAATTCGGGTAATCGACACTTTTCCGGTGTGAGGTTCCGTAACTCGATTGGAAGGAAGCTGCAACTCCAACGATCCAAATTGTGCGGACTCGGCTTCTTCGGGCTTAGTTAAAAAAGTTTTGGAAGTCACTTGCCAAGGCGACACTGCCCACCATTTTTTTTCATCGCCCACCGGCGCAGACTTATTGGCGAATTTCTTGCCTATCCCTCCGCCTTCGAACGGAAACAACATTACTTGCTGTTCATTGCCCAGAGATTTCGGATCTTCCGCAATAAGTTGAACGCCTTTTATGGCTAAATGCTGACCTGCAACAATTTCATTTGATTCCCATATATAGTGTGGTGGCAACGTACCAGGATTAAAGGTGGAATCGGGAACGCCGGAATTGAACTTCATAGTCCAGTTAGCCATGATGGTATCCGCGTTACCAAGACCCGGTCTAACCTTACGTCCCTTCGCGCGAGCCGAGGCATTTTCTAGCTCACCTACTCTAGCAGCCATGGATCGAAGATTACGCCTTATAGAAAAACCGCTGTTTTTATTGGTCGCTTGGTTAAGTAACCATAAATTGTTTGCGCCATCCGGACCGCCAAGCTGTGACTCTTGCTTATGATCTACTTGAAACCATTTGCCTTTACCGGCTCTATCCCAACTGGGGATAGTAAGCGCTTGCGATAACGCCGGCTGGTTACCTACATATCGTTGTTCCTGTTGGTTATAACCGGCTGGCTTCTGTTTCAATACATAACTTTGTTGCGTGTTTGCACTATCTCCAGTAAGGGCTTTAACTTTTTCAGCTACTTTCGCTTGTATGGCCTGACTACTATTGGCGGTCATCCATGTCTCTCGTTGCTTGTTGCTGTCTTGCGACTCATCACGAGATTCTCGCTTCATAGTAATTGTGCCGGTGTGGAATGGCACTTTGAAGGGAGGCATGGGTAATTTGTCGAACGTAACCACTTTTCCGGTAGGATCCAGGTCTACTTTTATCGTCAGTCCTGATTGGTTGATGTCGAAATGATCTTCATCCGCCGGAGCAGCGACGGCTGCTGCAGCTTTAGATTTTCCGCCAGCTTTGCCGGTACTAGTAGCTGTTTTTCCTTTATCTGCCCTGTAAATTTTCCGCGACACCTGCATCCCCTGCTGCAGCGTGTGGGTCAACTCGTGCGCCAGCAAATCCCGTCCCGACTCGGTTTCCGGGGCGAATTCGCCTGGGGCAAAATAAATGTCGTCGCCGACGGTGAAGGCGCGGGCGTTCAGGTTTTTGCACAACTCGGCCGCTTCGGCGTCGTTGTGGATGACGACCGCGGAAAAATCCTGGCCAAATTGCTGCTCCATGTCCTTGCGCACCGCTTCCGGCAAGGGATCGCCTTTGCCGCGGGTATTCTCGATGCGTTGCTCGATTTCCTGCTCGACGCCGTCTTGGCCGCCCGCGCCGGTTTCAGCCGCTTGCTGTTCCTCCGCTTCCGCCTCGGCCCGGAATAAACGGGCTTGTGCTTTAACCTCCTGCTGCTCCTCGCCGGCTTTATCGGCACTGCGCCTTAATTTGGCCGCCGCGGCGGGCTTGGTCTCCTGCTCCGCTTGTGCCGGTTGGGCGGCTCTGCGTAGTCGGCGGGCGGCCTGTTCCATGTCTTCTTTGCCTTTACGAAACAGCCGTTGCACCGGCTGCTCTTCCTTGTCCTCGGTTTCCACCGAACGTCGCACGCGTTTAGCCGCTGGTTCCTGTTGTTTTTCCTCGTTTTGCTGAGCGGCGGCGCGGTTGACCCGGCGCATTAAGCGCTGGGCGCTGGGCACCGGCTTGCTGGAAATCATTTTTTTGTCTTCCTTGGCCTCTTCCTCGCCGCCGGATTTACCGGCGCGGGACACTTCCTTGGCGACTTTGTCGGCTTCTTTCTCTTCCGGGTCGCTAGGCTGACTAACCGCCATCTTGCGCTTCAGATACGCCGGCTTGCGCTGTTTTTTTTCTTCGCCGGCTGACGGGGGCGGACTGCTTTTGCGGCGGGCTTTTTTCTTACGGAGTGTGGACGCTAAAGTGGCCATACGCTAACTCCTCAATTGTTTTAATTGTGCCGGCGGATTGCGGCCCAATTTTTGATATTCGCGCTGCAGGGCGAACATCAAAGGTTCGACCCCGATAGGTTGTTGCGGCGGGCTGCAACCGGCTGCGGTCAACACTACGTTGCGGATTTGTCCGCCACTGATGTCGCAATAACTGGCTAAGGTACGGCACAAATCCTCGCCGGGACTACGCTCACCCAAATGGCTGCGCCACAAATCGAAACGTTCCTGAAAACCCGGCAACGGAAATTCCACGATGGCGTCCAAGCGCCGGGTAAAGGCGTTGTCTATACGTTCGCGGCTGTTGGTGGTCAAGATGGTGATGCCGGAATGATTTTCTATCCTGGTCAGCAAAAAATTGGTCAGCATGTTGGCGTAGCGCTCGCCGCTGTGCTGCGCGTCGGTGCGCTTGCCGAACAAGGAATCGGCTTCGTCGAACAACAGGATCGCATCGGCCGCCGCCGCCAAATCCAGCAAGGTGCCAAGATTCTTTTCGGATTCGCCGACGTATTTGTTCATGATCGCCGCCAAATCCACCCGATACAAGGGTGCACCGACCGCCGTGGCCACGTAACTGGCCGCCAAGGTCTTGCCGGTGCCGCTATCGCCGACGAACAAGGCTCGGAGGCCGGCATTGTGCGAGGCTTGCAAGGTAGCCCCCAAGGCTTCCCACAACGATTCGCGGCTATGGGCGCGAGCGATGAAATCGTTTAAATATTGCTCCACCAAAGGCGGAAACACCACCGCCTGCCGCTCCACCCGCCGCCGCACCGGTTCGGCCAGCAAACGCAGGCGTTCGGCGCCCAAGTCGCGGCGGGCGGCGGCGATGTGTTCGAAACTCAATTTGGCTTTTTGCTGCTTGGCTCGCAGCACCGCGTTGCCGGCGACTTTTTCTATGGTCGGCCCGCTCAACAAGGCACTGGCCGCGCGTTGCGCCAATTCCGGCTGTTTCAGATAACGTCCCCATAGCTCGGCCCGCTCGGCATAATCCGGCACACCGAGCTCTATCTCCAGCAAATCCGATCCTGACACCGCATCGGTCATGCCTAACACCACGGTATGCGGAATCTCCGGTTCTATAGCCGGCATCGGCCAACTTTCTCCGGCCGGCACTTGCAATTTGATCACCGGCAGCCAGCCGGCCAGCTTGCAGGCCAAGGGTAAGGCCGCTTGCTGTTGCCAGACATCCGCCGGAACTTCTATCGCATGCAAGCCCAACAACTCGGCCAGTTCGGCCGCCAAGGCCCGCCGCCCGCTACCGCTGTTGCCGCGAATCGCCAAACCCCGCACATTGCCTTTGGCCAGCAAAGTCGCCAAGTGCGGCAGTTGCCGGCGGATGCGTTCCGGCAACAAGGCCCGCTCGCTCAAAGCAATGGGTGTACAGCCCGGCCAAATCGCCGGCCGCGCGCACATTACCGACCATAGCGCCGGTTCCACCCGCAGTTGCCGTAAGGATAAAGGTCCGGAACCGTCCAAGATCAATACCTGCCGACGCACCAACGGCATCGCGTGAATATCCAGCGCATCCCAGGCAGGACCGCCGAATAACTCCTCTAAAATGTTCAAGGCCAGATGCACCGCCAGCCGGTTACCCGGGTTGGGCGCTTGCAACTCGCTCAAGGTTAACGTGACCAGATAATCGGTTTCGGCGCTGCCGACCAAAGCCAGCAGAAAAGCGTCGGTTAAGCTGATGCGCTGCTCCGCCAGCCAACGTCCGAACGTGCCGGGCAAAGCCTTCAATTGCGCGGTGGCGGCATCGCGCAAAGCCTCCCAGGCCGGTACGGCCTCTAGGTTGAGCTGCCTGGCGGCTTGAGCGGTCAGTTGATCGGCCAACTCCGCGTCGCCCGGCATCATACGCCGCCAATAGTCCGCCAAACCGACCCGCACCAAGGCGGCCAAGGGTTGACGCTGATAGGCGTGCAGTCCGATCAAGTCGGTGGGCGCTTTGGTTTTTTTAGTCATAATGAAAAGCGACCACCTTACCCAGCCAGGGCAACCAGCCGGGATCGACGTCCAGTCCCGCCAAGCGCACCGGTAACCGTATCGCGGACATCGCCGCATACAGGTCGAGATGGCTGGATGTGTAATAAATCTGCGCCGGCAAGTGCAGCAACGCCGGATGCCAAACCTCGGCTTTACCGTACCAGCGCCAGGCCAAATCCAGGACTTGGGCACTGTCCGGCAACGGCGGCAAACGCGCAAGTTCGGCCCGGCTGCGGCAGCCTAATTGCACTGCGATGTAATCGATCAAGGGATCGTCGTCCCGCAAATCCAGTTGCTGCCCCAGGCGGTACAACCAAATCCAGGCGTTGGGCAGGCTTTCGGCATGCGCCAGCATCAAGCGGCGCATTTCCGGCCGATTCAACATATTCAACAAATACAGCAGACCGCCTTGCTCGGTGCTAAAGCTGTCGCAATCGGGCAGCATAGCGGGTGCTTCGCTTTCCGCAAGCGCATCGAGACTATTATCCTCTGCGCCTTGCTCGGGAGTATCGTTAGCCGGCTGTCGATTCGCTACGGCACCAACATCGTCGGCCTGTGCGCTCGGCCGAACGTTAGTGGCCGGGCGGTGAGTGGGATTGCTCGGCGTCGGCGGCCGAGGGCCTACCTCGTCTCGTTGTTTACTGACGGATGCGCGTTGCCAGCCGGTTTCGCCGTCGTTTAACCGGCGAGAAGCCGGCTGCTCCGGTATCGGCGCCTCGCCAGCCAATGCATCCTGCCTAGTAGCCGGCGCTAAAGGATGCGACTGGCTACGCGACGACGCATGCCTCGCTGTCGCACCCGTCAAAACCTGTACGATGCCGGCGATGCAAGCTTCCGGATTGGTATGCAGCCTCAAAGGCGCGGCCTCCAGCGCAAGCAAAAGCGCAGCCAAGCGCGTTCTGGCGTCGTCGGCCGGCAAAGCGGCAACGATAGGCTGCCAGCGGGCCAACAGAGCCTGCGGCACCTGCAACGGTATTGCTTGAGCCGGAACCCATGATTCCGGATCACCGCCGGCCGGCGCCGAACCGCTGGTCCGATCGACGTCCGTACTACCTGTTGCGGGCACCGTCGGCAGCAAACGCACGCCGGCTCTGGCGGCTAACGCTACAACCAGATTGCCGGCTTGCGCCGGTGCAATACTTTGCCAGACGCCGGTTAAAGCGTCGCTACGGGCCAAGGCTGAGGTTACGGCCGCTAACTCGTCCGGGTGGTCGCTCGCTAAGGCGGCAAAACGGCGACCCTGCGGCAGAGCAAACCAATGCTGCCAGCGCCGCCAATACCACGGTATCTCCGCGCTTCCGGTCGACAGGTCTAGCGCCAACGCAGCCAGCAGTTCGGCCAGATTGGCGAATCGCACCACCAGCCCGCTATCGCCGCTTTGCATGACGGCGCGGGTTTCCTGCAACAATCGGCCGGGCAATTGCCGGGCTGTCGCTTTGGCGTGCAGCCTGCGGATAAACACCCATTCACCGCGCCCGGCTTGCGGCCAATCGCCGCCTTGCAATTGCGCCCGGACCGCCGCGGCCTTGGTCTGACACGCGCGTTCGGCTTTGATGGTTAACCGATGGATAACGGTCGTATCGCCGGTCAAACTGGCCATGGCCGCTACAAACGCTGTTGCGTCAATTTATTTGCGACTACGCTAAACCGGGTATTGATGCTGACGCCCGGCTGCAGCATGTCGACGATTTTGACCCGGGTACTTTGCGGGGTATGGTCCTCGACCGCCAACACCGCCACCACTTGCTGTTGAGTATCCAACAGCTGCAAGCGCGTGCCGGGCTGCGGCGCCCGGTTCAGTTTGACTTGCAAGCGCTCCCCTATACTGGCGGTGCGCGGCGGCACGTGCACGTTGCCGCGCACGATTTCCTGCGGATCGCCCAGCGAAGCGTGGATCAACACCGCGCGTATCATATTGCGCATCGCGCTGCGTCCGGCCGCCGAAGCATCGCCGGCCAGTTGCCGGAACCACCAGGCAATCAACTCGGATACGGTACGCACCGCATTGAAATCTTCGGCTTCGGCCCGGTCCATGCCTGGCCACCAGGATACGTCTTCGACCCGAATCCGATCGTCTTCGGCTAACTGGCCCCACTGCAGGCGCAACGACGGCGGCAACACATTCAGTTTTTCCAGCAAGCAAAACTGGCAATGCTCCAGCTGATCGCGCAAATCCTGGGCTTGTTTGCGTAAAGGTCCGCTGCCGGTTGCCAAGTCCTCCAACGATAAAATCTTGGCGGCGGCCGCTTGGGTTTGCAGACTGCTGACGTCGAAAACCGGCAGCGCGAACGCCGACCACTGTTGCATGACGATCTGGGTCTGCAGATGTACGGTTTGCAAGCGGGCCTGCAAGGTGTCGCTATTGGCCGGCGTCAGTAGCAAGCTAGGCCGGGCCCGGAAACGCGCCTGACGCAGCTGCCCTAAATAATCGAATTGCTGGAACGGCGGTAATTTAGGTTGCAAGCCTTTCAGGCTGGCCCAATCGTCCATCGGAATTTCGCACACCGCCGCCAGAAACGGATCCAACGCCGCCGGCAAATCCACTTCTTCGTCCCAATCGCAACCCGGTACGATGTCTTGACTGCTGCCGTAGCGCAGATCCAACGGATCGGCCAAGGCGGCACTAACCGGCGTGCCGCGTACCCGCACGTAATACAAACCGCGCAAGCCGGTGGTTAAAATCCGGGTCCTATCGTTGTTACGGGCCCAAACCTTGCGCCAGTCTTCGTCGAGCAAGCGTTGCGCGACGCCGTAATCGCCCAACTGCTCGATGCGGAAACGATCCATGCTTTCCAAAGTCTCCCTCGCCACCCGAATTTGCCCGGCCAACTTGTCGATTTGCGCCAGCTTATTGGCCTGCTCGCGCAATTTGCCTTGCAACTTGCGCTCGATGGCGTTGTATCGGTTTTCGAACAGCGAAATCCATTGGGTCAGAATTTTGCCGGCCTTGAACAGGGCATGGTAACGGTACTGCACTTTCAACAAGCTGTATTGGCCGGGATCCAGCTGATTGTTTGTCGGATTGGTGGCCGCTTTGGCCGCCAAGGCGTCCAATACCTCCGGCGCTTCTATCTTATTCGGCCGGTTGAAGGGATCGTTGGCCTGCGAATCGCCGCCTTCCACTTCGCCGATTTTGACCATTTGCCGGCGCAAGGTCGACGCGTCGGTAGCATCGAACAAATCGGTCAAAGTCGCCACCAATTCCTTCATGCCGTAATAGGACTTGGCGTATTCGTTGATCTCCGGGTTGATATGGTCGATCACGCTGAAGCGGTATTCCTTGGCTTCGAATGCCGGCGTGGTGACCGCTTCCTTGGTGATGCGGGCCAATTGGTCCAAGCGGGTTTTATTGATACCCAGCTCGAAAGCCGAGAACGTTTCCGGCCTGCTGTTCAATAAAAATCCGGATTTGGATACCGAAGAGGTCGAGGCCAGCGCGGTATTCAACAAATTGGCGCTCAGCGCGCTGGTGGCTGTGGCCCTAGGCGCTGCAACGGCACCGCCGCTATTGAACAAGCCGGCGGAGACGGAGGCAAACATTGGCTTGACCGCTGTGGATACCACCGGCTGAACCGCGGCGGATGCAGACGGAGTCTCGGTTTTCGGAATAGTAGTGGCGGACAAACTGGCGTAAGGCAACCAGCGCGCCACCTGCAAGCCGGTGCCGTCGCCGGCCACCCCGCCGGCCAAAGCCGCCAAAGCCACGGTTTGCGAATCCAATTGCTGACGTTGCAACAACAGAAAATCGCGGGTTTTCTCGACCCGGCTGCGGATTGCGCGGATTTGGTTTTCGATCGACTCCAACTCCACCAAGGCCACCGCATATTGCACCACCAAGCCGTCGCCGGCCGGCTCGGCTATTTCCGGCGGGTGGGCGGGCAAGCCCTCGTCGTCCGGATGTACCAGCCAGTTATCGTAGAACACCGGCAAGGCCGGCACCCCGTTGCTGTAGGGGTAAGGAATGCTGCTGTCGTCGTTGCGCGGCCCGCGGTTTATCAAGGCTTGATAAACGCTCTCCGGCGTGACCGGCGGCAATTCCGGCTTGGGCAAGTCCAGATTCCGAAACTGAGTGACATCAAGTACCCGGTGCTCGACCTCGGCCGCCGGTTCCTCGGTTTCCGGCAACACGTCGCCCGGGTCGGCCGGCAACGGCGCCAAGCTGGACGAGTCGACGAAATACAATACGTCGAATTGCTGCCGCCAACTGCGCCACGCCTCGTAAGCGCGCATGTAAAAGCGGAAAACGTCGCTTTGCAACTTGGCATCGGTCGGCGGAATGTCCAGCAAATCGTGGCGGTAATCCGGCTCGTTGACCGCCAGCAACAGGCGTATCTTGTCGCCGGCCGGCCGGCGCAAATCGATGACCCGCCGGGCGATGTGCCGGTTCAGGAGTTCCGGCACCGCTTCCTCCGGCACCGGCACCATGTCCACCCCTAAGTGAGCGGGCAGCCATAACAAACTTGGCGCCAGCGCAGCCGGGTTTTGCAGCCAGTCCAACGGTAATTGCCCGGTAGCCGGCAAAAAATCCAGATGTAAATTGTCCTGCAGAAATTGCGCCAGTGGCGTCGCAACATTTTCCGGCGCCAACGCGGCTTGCATGACGCGCCGCATCGCCGCACCGGTTTGATTCAACAGCACCCGGTAACCGCTATTGGGCAACGCCTCGTAACGGCCTGCGGCTTGCGATAACCATTTCAACCTGAATCGGGCTGCCGGCGCTGCGCCGGCCGGCACTTCAGCGGGGGGTACGTTTTCTATCGCCAGCAATGCCAAGGGCACCGCGTCGCCTAAATTGGCCAAAAAGCCGGCATCGACTCTGTCCGCCGCCAGCCAGTTTTCCACCTGCTCTTGCGGCCGGTTGTCGCTGGCGTCCGCGCTGATCGTCAAGCGTTGCAAGCCCAAGCTGCCGGCCAACACCCGGCGCACGTCGCGGGTCGGATCCAGTTCGGTACGTTGGCAAGGATCTACTCCCGGCGCGTCGATTCGGCCGTCCAAGCGCTTTAACAACAGGTAATACACGCCTACCGCGTTGGAGGCACCGCTCTCGGCTAAATATTGGGCTATCAACTCGCGCCATTCGGCCCGCAAGGGGTAATACAAACTCAAGGCGTGGCCGTTGCCGGCCAAAGCCAAACCGGCGCTGACGCTAAACCCCGATTCGGCCGCACCGCTGGGACCGAATTGCAAATCCAGGCCGTGCACTATGCCGGCCGCTTTGCCTTGCAACACATGCGACAAGCGCGCATCGGCGTAGGCTTGCGCCCGGTCGAATTCCTCTTCGCCCAAATGCCGGCCGGCAAACATATGCACTTGCTGCAATACGCGGGAACTGGCCGCCGGTCGATTCACCCATATCGTTGCCATATCCGCCTCCCGTTGCCGCTTGATGATAAGGTTCATTGAAACGAGGCCCACAATTCCAGCAAAGCCGCATTCAAGCCCAGGCCGGCGCCGTTGGCAACCACGAACTCGCCGCTGCTTTGCTCGGCCGGTTTGCCCTGCCAAGCGGTCAAAAACGCCGCCAGATTATTAGCTTGTGCCAATTGCTGCAGGGTTTGCCAGATGGCCGAATCGTAAATCCGTTCCACCGCCAATAAAATCCGCAGTGCCGTACCGACGGCCGCGGCGTCGGCAGCCGCGCTGGAGGTGAGCAAGGCGTTGAGCGCCGTTTCTTCGCTCTCGTTCAGCGGCGGACGCGCTTCGGCCAGCATAGTGAAATTGACCCTGCGCAAAAACACGCTGTCTTCGTCTTCTATCAAGCCGCCGGCATCGGCGGGGCCGGCATTCGGTTCCGGCAGCGTGGGCAATGCCGTTCCCAAAGCCAGCACGATGCCGCTGATCGCGGTTTCCGCGGCACGGCTGGGACGACGGACGTAAACCGGCATCGCGTCGCCTAACCGTTGCCAAATCGCATCCCATACCGGACTGTCGCCCGGCGCGGCGTGTACCGGTTGCACCGGATACAGTTTCAATTTCAATAAATCCAGTTGCGGCAAGGCGCGAATCTGCGGATCGAAACCGCGCTCCAGTTGCGCGGCGTAATGGCCGTAATCCAGGTTGGACAACGGCACCAGCACCACCACGTTTACCGGCTCGCCGTTGCTCAAATCGATGGGCGGCAAGGCCAACGATTCGGCTTTGATCAGCTCCAGGTCGGATTGGCGTAACGGGGCGATGGACACTTGATAATTTTCCGGAAAATAACTCTGCCTTCCGGCCACCGGATCCAGCGCTTCCTTGGGCAAACTGCCGACCGGCGGCAGCAGCGAAAAATAATCGCTGGCGTGAAAATCCCCGGTCAAACCGCCGGCCCTGCGGTTGGTCAAAATATCGCTGAGCAAGCCTTCGTACATCCGCGCCAAATCGCGTTGCAAGCTGTCTACCCCGGGTTCCGCCCGCAAGGGGTGACGCGCCAGTTCGGCGTCCAGCCAGCGAGGAGCGCCGTCTTGAATCGCCACCAGGCCCAATGCCACGGCGTCTTCCGGCAACAATCCGTGTAAGCTGTCGTCGCCCAGCAATTCACGCATCAGCCTGGCGCGGATTTGCAGCGGGCTTTGCTGCGGCAGCGGAATCGGCAACGGTACCAGCCCCATTTGCACCGAGTCGGTGATCAACGCATATTGCGCGCCGCGTTTGTCGCCCAAATCGCGCGGAAACACCTCGGCGATGTCGGTACCGACGTCTATATAGCGTAAGACCACGGCATAAAGGCCGCGGCTCAGCATGCCGAACACCCCGCTGTTCAAGCCGGCCAGCAAGGCGGAGTCGCGCAAATTGGCAGTCAGGCGGGTGCTCAATTCCAACATCCGCCCGGCTTGCGTGACCGCCAAACCCGGCTCCAGCGTCAACATCCCGGTCAAAGGATCCAAACGCAAGGCCAGTCCGGACACCACCCCGCTGCCCAGCACCTTGCCCAATTCGCGTAAACGCTGGTCCAGATACACTTGGTCGCGGGTCAGGTCCTCGGCGGTTAGCAGGCGGCCGTCGAAATAATGGGTGCGGGTCAGGCGCGGATCGATGTCGGCCACGCTCAAGTCGTTGACGTTGACGCCGGCCGCGATTGGATTGCCTAAGGGTTGAAATGCAATTTCCGCCATAGCGAGCTCCTTAGCTTACGGCTGGCGAGCCAGCCAAGCCAATTGACTGGCCGTGACCAGAAACGGCCTGACCAGATTGTTAATGGATATCGCCGTCGCATCGGCCGCCAAGGCCGCCAAATCGATTGCAGTCAAATCGGCGATGCTCAAACGGATACGCGCCAGCAGCAAACGTGCCCCGGCTTCCAATTCTTCCGCCATCAAGCCGGGATCGACGCCGCTGTTGTCCAAGGCGTGCAGCAAGCGGGCGTGCAGTTCCAGCTGCGGCGCATCCTGCGGGCTATTGGTTTGTACGTCTTGCAGCAAGGCTTGTTCGGCGGCCAGAAGGGTCGGCAAAGCGTCCGCCACCGGCGGATGTACCGCCCAGGGTGCGAACGCTTCGGCAGCTTGGGCCGGCGGCAATTCCGGAATCAGTTCCAGCCGCACGCTGTCCGAGGTCCGGCTGGGCTGCACCGCGTCGGTACTCAGATTCAGCTTGCGCGCCAGCACCGGCTGTTGAGCAACCGGACAATCTTTTTGCCTGACGCACACTTTCAGCCATAGCTGGTTTTGGTCGTCGTCGTAACCTTCGCTCAAATCGCTGACGCTCTGCGCCAGCAGCCAATCGCCCAAACTGACGCAGTAATGCTCGTTGATCAGCACCTCGCGCCCCAAGCCGTCTATACCCATGCCGGGACTAACCAGCAAGCGAATCACCGGGGTCAAAGAACCTGTCGGCGGCGGGCCGATTTGCGACGATACCGCCATGCCGGCCAAGGTGCCGTAGCCGTGCAGCCAATACTGCTGCCGGCTCAAGCGGCGGCGATGGTAAGCCTGCTCGTCGCGGGTGGCTTCCAAGCCCAGCATCATGCCGGCTTCGTAAGCCACCCGCCGCAAAGGTTCCGATAGGCTGGCGTCCTGCTGCAGCGTGCTGAAATCGTCTAAGGTGTCCATACGGCCTCCGCAAACGGCTGGCTGCCAGCCGCGCTAAAGTGGTGGGCGAAATTAGTGTGCCGTCGCATTGATGTCCTCCGGAGAAAACGCCGCCGGGTTTTTCAACACACCCTCCCGGCCGAGATAAGTGTCGTCCAAGGTCACCCGTTTGGCCGGCTGGGCGGTTTCGACGAAGGTATCCACGCCCAGCAGCGGCGAGATACCCAACACGAACGGCCGTTCGGTTTCGATGATTTTGTATTGCAAATGTCCCGGCAACTGTTCGGCCAGCACCGCCTCCACATTGCTGCGCAGCTTGACCGCCCGGCCGTGCAGCAACACGCTGAGCTGATGGGCGTATTGCTCGAAGAAGGCCTTGACCGCGGCGGCTTCCTCGGCGCTGGCCAGTTCCGGCGCGAACAAAGCGATGAATTCTTTGGCGTCCAGCTCGGACAATATCAAACTGTCGCCGACGATGCTGTTGCCGCTCATCCCGGTACCCAAGGTCAAGGGATGTTCGGCGTCATCCATATCGATGCCTAAAATGGTCGCCATGGTGCGGCGCAGCCGGAAGTTTTCCATTACCACGATTTCACCGCGCTGCACCCCGCCGTCGCTGGCAATATCCAAGGCTAGATTGACGGCCGCCAACGTGCCTTTGTACTGCTGCACCAAGGTCAAATCGCCCAGCCAGCGACGCTGACGGCTTTCCGGCCAATGGGCCGGCCATTGCCCGCCCAGGGCTTCCGCCAACCAGGGTAGATGTTCGGCCGGCGCGGCGTCCGGATGGACCAGCTGTTCGGCGGCGGCGATGCGGCCTTCCAGCGGGGTTAGCACGCCTTCGAAAGCCGCCAGCAAGCGTTCGCGCAAATCCGCACCGTTGGCCGGCCCCAGGCCTTGGTTGGCGTCCGGCGCCCATTCTTGGCGCAGATATTCCGGTAGGTAGTTTTCCTGGTAGCAAAAGCGCGGGTAATAAAGCCTAAGCGCATGCACGGCCGGCGAGCTGCGGCCGTCGCCGCGCAAGCTGACCCGGATTTCCAGATAACGGCCACGCAGCTGCCGTACCGGGCCATCCCGCCGCTGCAGCAAAATTTCGTATAAGCCGCCACCGGCCTGTGCATCGGCCAAACCTGTCCCGAACGGCAATTCGGATGACATGGGATTCAATACCGGCGCGGCTTGCTCGATGAAAGCCGGACGCGGTCCGTCGCCGTCGGCGAATGCGCGCACTTCGATGCCTATCGCGCAACCGGACGGGATGCAGGCATCCAAATATAAACGGTGCCAGTGAGTGTCGACTTGCAACGAGTCAAACAAACGCTGCTGGTCAAGCGACGGGCCGATCACCGCGCTGCCTTCGCCAAAATATTGCGGTCTGCGCAAGGCGTGCAGTTCGCGCGCCAAGGGCGGGCTAGCCGGGTTGCTGGCATCGCTTCGGGCTTGATAACGCAACTGTCCGTCGGCGCTGGCCACGAACCGGGCGAACCGTTGCGACAACATCGGAAAGCGCTCCCGTACCAGACGGGCGCTACCGGTTTCGGCTTGACTGTCCCAATGCAGACTCAACACCGGACAATCGCGCTGAACGAAATCGGGATCCCCGGCCGCTTGCGGCGCCAAGGCCGCCAAGCGCACGCCGTCAGCGACCGGCAGGCTGGAATCGCCGGCCAAAGCCAAATCCACCGCGAACGGCAGTTCTGCCGGGCAGGCATAGACGGAAAACGGCGCGTCGCCGCGTTCGGCCAGTGCCCGGGCCAACACGCTTTGGCTACCGGCGCCGTCGTGGCACAGCACATAGAGCTGTTGTAAATCGCAGCAGATTGCCAAGGCCTGCCAGCCGGCCGGCAGGTTTTGCTGCCACAAACGCTGCAGCGGATGCGGGTTGGTTTGCAAGGGTTCGAAACGCACGGCTTGCGGGCTGTAAGGTAATGGCAGGGGCTCGCCGGCACACAGCATCAAGCGGCTGGCGGAAATCAGCCATATCCGGTTTTCCGCGTCTATGCAAGCCCTAAGCGGCAGTTGCTCGGTGCCGTCCTCGCCCGGCAGGCTACTCCAGGTACAAGCCGTTTGCCAGCGTCTGGCCAAATGAAACAGCAACAAGCCATGACTATCCGTGCCGTTGCTGAACGGTAAGGCCAATCGTCCATCGCCGGCCGGCTGGCCGTAACCGCTAACGGGCTGAACGGACACCGCGGCGAACGCCAGGTCGGTAAAACCGCCGACCGGGGCCGCCACGTCGCGCAAATCACCGTCTTGCAAACTCAAAAAACCGCGGCCGCTGTCGAATTGCACCCGGCTACGGTCCGCGCTCAAACGGCCGATTTGTCCGAAGCTGTCCACGGCCATCGCTTCGGCGTTCCGCCAGGCGAGCAACGCGGCGGCGGGGTCGGAGACCGGCAAACGCAGAGCTTGGTTTTGCGCCAAGGTCAACGCGTGGGCTTTGGGATTCCACGCCAGTTCCAGGCTGTCTTGCTCGAAGTCGGCGGCGCCGCGCAACAGAAAATATGGGGTATTGTTGACGTCCATCGCCGCCTCAACAAATATCCGGAATCACCGGTACCGCCACGCCCAGGCCGGTAGCGGGCGACTGGCCTTCCAGCGGACCTATGCCTTCCGGCAAACCGGGCGTGCCCGGGCCGGTTTCCACCCGTACGCCCATCAGCTCCGGCAATTGGTATTTGGCCAGTTCGACCGCCTGGTTGGCGTTCAAACGTCGCCAGCCGTTGCTGTTTTTCTGAAACAAAGCCACCGCGTGTATGGCCTGAACCCCGGCCACGCGCGCCACCTGCGGCAACAAATCGGCCTGGCGCACATCGTTTTCCTGCGGATAAAACGGCCAGCCGCCGCCGCGCGGCCCGCCGGGCGGCAACGGCCACAAATAATCGATCAAGGCCAGCCGCACGTCGCGCAGGGTTTGTTGTTCCGTTTCCGGGTCCAGTACGTCTATACGCACGCTGATCGCCACCGGTACGAATTCCGGGCTCAACACGTACAGTTCGGTACCGACCAGCACTCTTTGCAACAAGTAGGCAAACACGTCTTTCAACAAGCCTTGATTCGGTTTGGGCGTATGTCCGATTGCCGGTTGGCCGGGCGGCAGCACGAATACGCTGATCGCGCCCGGCACCCCGTCGCGGGCGCTTCGGATGGAAGCGCCGGGCAAAAAGCCGGGCAACACTTCGGCCCTAGCCACCGGATTGACCGGATTGGCTTCGGCGATGATTTTGAAATCGCGGGCCGTCACCGCCCGGTTGCGGTGGGTGAGAAATTGCGGAATGCGCTTTTCGGCCTGATCCACGGTTTCGGCGTCCAGACCACCGCTCAACGGCCAATCGTGCCGCACCTTGTAGGCCGAACTGCCGTTGACCAGTTCCTTGATGGAACCGGCCGGCAGGTTACCGGCGCTGCCGCCGCCGTACAAATACGCCGCGGCGCGGATTCTAGCGCCGGCCGGCGGCCTCAACCCGGTGCTGCCGTCGCCGAAATATACGTAACCGGCTTGCGGGTTCAAGCGGTAGACCTTGGCGTCGGCGGCCTGACCGGCCAGAAAATCCACCCGCTGCCAACGCACCCAGCTACCGTTTTCTTCCACGTCCAGTTGCAAGGTCGCCGCATCCACGTCTTTATCTGGCAGCGCGACGACCTGATCCGGTTGGCCGCTGCCGATGCCGACCAACAGGTCTTGTTTTAGACCTTGAGCCAATACGTCCACCGCGTTGATGCCCAGATAAGCCAGCTGTAAATTCGGATAGTCCGGACTGCGCACGCGCAACCAGAATGCCACCCGCTCGGCGGCCACCTGGTCGGCCGGTTCCGGCGGCAATTCGCCCAACCCGCTTTGCATGGGATCGGCCGGCGCAAAAGCCTGCAACAAGCCCGCATTTTTCGGCAAGCGCAGCCTGACCACGCCGGCTTGCCGGGCACCGCGGGAACTGTCGGCCAACACGTCCAGTTCGATGAAGCTGGTGCGTTCGTCCAGCACCGTCATCAGCTCCCAAACCAATTTGCGCGGATTCAGCTCGTTAATGCTATCGCCTTCCAGCGCGTCGGCCGGAGCTATGCCGACATTGAAAATCAGCCCGGCCAACTGATCGCGCAAGGCCGGCATTTGCTCGGCAAGCTGCCGGGGCGCGATGCAGGCTAGATAAAAGCTTCGATCCAGACTGGAACTCAAGTCCAGACTGTCTTTGCCCGGCACCAAGCGGCGCGGCTGGAACGGCTGCGG
Organism: Methylomonas sp. HYX-M1; assembly: GCF_040741385.1. Classification (NCBI taxonomy): domain Bacteria; kingdom Pseudomonadati; phylum Pseudomonadota; class Gammaproteobacteria; order Methylococcales; family Methylococcaceae; genus Methylomonas; species Methylomonas sp. HYX-M1. The sequence goes on along the minus strand of NZ_CP160405.1, from coordinate 2,213,682 downwards.
AATCTGATCGGCGCGCAAGCCGTATTGCTGTTGCAAATCCTGCAAGGTCAAACCCAGGGCAGCCAATTCGGTGGCTTGCAGCTGCCGTTTGATCAACACTTGCAAACTCAAACAAGTCGGCTGCAATTCGCCCACTGCGGTCAACACCTGCTTGCCGGCCCTGAGCTGGCTGCCGTCCGCCAGCAAAGGCCCCGCCAGTACGCTGGTCGGGCCGGCGTCCACGCTGACGATACCCTTGGCCGGCCGGGCCGGCCGCTCCGGAATCTGCAACAAATTCAACAGCACCCGACGCTGGCGCTCCGGGATCAAATTGGCTCGATACAAGATGGTTTCGGTCAGCCAGGCGAATAAATCGATGAAACTGTTGAGCGGGTCGCCGGGGGAAATTTGGGTGAGTTCCGGCAAATGGTTGGCCAGCCGGGCTTTGGCTTCCGCGACCAGATCGTCGAAGCGCCTGTCGTCTAAATTCGGTACCGGTAGTGGCATAACGGCCTCTCAGTTCAGCGTCAAGCCGGCACGCTCAAATTGAGCGTGAAGCCGAATTCCGCCGGGCGCTGGCTGTGGCGCAGCTTGTAGCGGATGTTGATGTGTACGTCGGCCACGCTGGCCGGGCTGGCCTGCACCAGCACTTCGTCGACCACGACCCGTGGTTCCCATTGCTGCAGCGATTTGCGCACCACTTGTGCGATCAAATGGCGAGTGGTCTCGTTGTTCGGCTGGTGCACGAAATTCAGCAAACCGCCGCCGAACGTCGGCCGCTGCAAGCGTTCGCCGGGCCGCGTCAATAAAATGTTCAGCATGGCTTCGCGCACGCTGGCGTCGTCTCGGCTCCACTCCAGACGACCGTCGGCGTCCAAGCCGCCTAGCGGCCAGCTGATGATGCTGGGAATCGGCAGTGCCATCGTCAACCTCCTTTGATTTTGGGGAACGGCAGGCAGATCCTGACCCACGGTAGCCAGAAAAACACGATGTTCAACAGAATCACCATAATCATCAACAATATCATCGCGATCAAGGTGATGACCGGCAGGCTGAAGGAACAGATCCACTGTATCCCCAGTTCCGGCCCGGACGGATCTTTAACCGTATCTTCGCTGGCCCCCTTGTTCAATTTCAATTTGTTCATCAAATCGAAGGTATCAGCCGGGGTAATCAGCGCGGCGCCTTTGGCCAGGCCGCGGCGCAAGTCCGACAAAGCCGGCATTTGGATCATCGACGGCCGGCTGGCCTCCGGATCGAACGGGGCGGCTACCCTAAACGGGACACTGAATGCGTCGCTACGCGCCCATTGAATTTGCTCCTGACCGTATTCGTTTTTGAAACGCACGAACGGTATGGCCTGAAACAGGTCGCCGGCGTTTTGGCCGAACTTGGGCAAGGGGATTTCCTTGACCTTGGCCAGGGTTTGATCCAACAAGCGTTGCCCCAAATGATCGCGAATTTCCTGGGCATCCGCGGACAGAACCCGCAGGCTCAGCGCGATCGTCCCGCCGCCGGACGCCGCCGGCAAGGCTTCGAAACCCGACAGTTTGTCTATGCCGCCGGCCGCGTCGGCCAATTGCTCCTGACGAACAATCCAGGCCACCAAGGGGTTGTCGCCGCCGCGCGCCGCGCATTGCTGCAGATAGTTCAACAGGCTTTGGTTACGATAAGGCGCGAACAAGCCTTGGTTCAATTCGCTGTAGGCTTGCACCCGTAAATCGAAGGGCAGGACCGCATCGTCGAACAGCCACAAACGACTGCACAGGTCCTCCAGCGCCGCGTTGTCGGCGATGCCGCTTTCTCCCAGGTGATAGCGGTTGACCAGCACCCGCAACAATTCGAAAAAACTTTTGTTGGGCACGCCTTGCGCCACCGGTACGCTGTAATAACTTTGCCAGACTTGCGCCGCGTCGGAACCGTAACCGAACGGCCACGGCAACATCCGCCCGGCCACCGCCAGGGTATCGGCCTGGTCTTGCGGGTCGAAGGCTTGAGCGGCGTCGCCATCGCGCAGATAGTAAAACCCGCCCAAAGGGACAAAACCGTACAACAAGGTATGGGTCTTGCCGTTGGCGTCCTGGGTTTTCAGGGGGTGCAAGGGGTGCACTTCCTCGCCGCTGTAAGCCGCGTCGCCGTTGCCTTTATGCAGCACGCCGTTGGCACACAGGCGGCGGCGCAAATCGGGATCGCGCAATTCGCTGGGCGCTTGCCTCCAGCCCAGGGCTTGACCGTCTTCCAGCAACCAGGCTTGCGAGGTAGCGCCAGTGCCGATGCGGCGGATCACGAAACCGGCTGAGGTGATTTTCATCGGGTCCAAAGCCGGTTCGCCAAAGCGGTCGCACACCACTTCGCAACTCAATAAATAAAAGGTTCTGTGCAACGGTAAGCGCAACACCGGCTCCTGACCGTGACGGCTATGCCGCTCTTCCTGTTGCCAGGCTTGAAACTGCGCAGACTCGAATTGACGGCGCTGCACATCCAATTTGAAACGGTTGACGAAATCCGCATCCAGATAGCGGTTAAGGCCGCAATGGCTGCCACTGCGGAAAAACGGCGGTTTGAGGCGAACGGCGTGTAAATTCGGATTCGGCGTCATAATCGTTACCAAATATTGCCGGCGCCCGGCGTGTATGAAGCGCTAACCACCGACGAGGTGATCACGGTATTGGCCTGGACAATGCCGCTGAAACTGGCCGTGCTGGCGTTGACCGTGACCGTGCTGGCATTGATGGTAACGCTGCTGGCGTCTACCGTGACGCTGCCGCTGCTGCGTACCGCAATGCCGCTGCTGCTCAGGGTGACGCTTTGGTCGGCGCGTTCTATGCTGATTTCGCCGCCGCCGGATTCGTCTATGGAAATCTTGTAACCGGAACGGGTTTTCAGCTCCAGTTTCGGGCCGTTGGCGTCGTCGAAATCCAGCACGGTTTGTTCCGGGGTACGCAGTACATAATGGTCTTGCACCGGATCGGCGTCTTCCGGTGCGCTGGAACTGCCGGCCCACAACGAACCCAGTACCAGCGGCAGTTCCGGGCTGATAAAACCCAGCACCACGATTTCATCCAGTTTAGGGATACAGCTGACGCCATAGCCCTGCCCGGCGGACGGCACCACCACGCTGGCCCACAATTCCATCGCCGTCGCGAACAGGCGGACTTTGACTCGGCCGCGGCTGTCCGGGTCGGCGTTGTCGGTAACCTGGCCGAGCTGCAAACTGTGTAGATTACCCAAGGTATGGCTGTTCACGGCTGCCACCCGCCTTTGTTGACTTTCAAATGGGTTTCGAAGCCGCTGTTATTGTCGAAGCGATGCACGCAATGCACGATTTGATAAAGACCTTTCAGGCGCGGCGACACCCCGTCCAGATCGATTTCGCGGCCGGGTTTCAAGCTGGGCTCGCCCTGGCAGACTATATCGCCCTGCACGAAACGCTTGGCCTGGCGGCGAAAGGCGGCTTTGGCGTAGGCTTCGGCTTCGCTGCTGCTGCGCGGTACCGGCTGCGGCACGATTTCCTCGCCCGGCCAGCTTAAATTGCCTAACGCAGCCGCGGCTTGGGTACCGCGCGGCGCCGGACTCAGCGCATCGGCCCGGTAATCGACCGCTTCCGCCGTCGCCAAGTTGTAGCCATTGACCAGGCTGGCCAGCGCTTGATGATTCAAATCCGCCAGCAGCCGTACTTTCAACGCGCTGTCCTGAGCGCTCAAGGCCAGCGGGTTGGAATCGGCCTGTTCCGGTTTGGCCCGCAGCCGGCCGTTGTCCAGCCGCACGGCCACATCGAACTGCTTGCCCAGCCGCAGCAAAAAGGCCAAATCGCTTTCGTTCAACTGCAGCCAATTCGCGCTGATGCCGGACATGGCCACGTCGGTTTGCAAACCGGCGGCGGAGGCAACGCTTTGCAATACCTCGTCCGGACTTTGGTCTTCGAAACTGCGGTTATGCCGGCTGCGCGCCAAGCGGTGCAATTTGTCCTGCAACAATAAAGCGATGCTGGGTGCGCCTTCGCCGTAACATTCCTCGATGGCGGTGATTTCCCCGCTGAACAGCTTCAGCGGCTGGTCGTCGCCGGTTTCGATGTCTATCCCGGCGCCCAAGGCTATATCGTTCAGCGCGAAATCCGGGGTATCGCCGCCTTGCGGCCTGCCCCAGTTGGACAGTTGCAATTCGGCGTGGGCGCAGCCGTGCAAAGGCAAATTGACCTGCATCGCCAGCAAGGCTTGTTGCAAGTCTTCGCGCTTTTGCCCGTCTATCTTGATGGTCGGGCGGCTGCTGACAAAGGCGGAATCGGCCATGGGTTTGCGTTACCTCAATCGATTTGCAAGCGTTGTTGGCGTTGGCGCAACACGTCCAGGATCTGCGCCAGTTCGTGCTCGGCGGCGGACAACGGCAACTGTTCGGCACTCGGCCGGTTTTCGCCGGATTCTGTCACGCTATCGGTCAGTTCCAGCTGAACCTCGTCTATCAATACCGGCATACGCCCTCCTGTTTACTCATCAATCAATCGAAACCGACACCGCTGTCGGCGGCGGTTTTCAACAAGGCAGTCACCGAAACCCCGCTGCGGCTGCCGCCGTCCGCCGCCGAGCGGGTAGCGGTCGTAACGGCGGTCGGCTTAGCTGCGCTTGCAGCGCCAGCCTTAGCGGCCGCACTTACCGTTGACGCTGCCGGACTACGCAAGGCTACGCTGCCACTCTGCAAAGCGGCGGCCGTCAAACCGGAAGGTTTGCCGGCCGGGCTGAAAGCACCTTCTATGCCGGTACCCAAGCGGGAAGAATTACCGTATTTGAAGGCCGGGCCTGGCACCGGCCGGTTGGCTTTGGCAGCCGTATTTGCCGCGCCGCCGGAACCCACCGCCGTAGCGCCTGCGACCGAACCGGGAGCCGCAGAGTTTGCGCCGGCCAAAGACGGATTGGCGCCGATCCTGCCGCCCGGACTGATGCCGACGTTCAAACCGATTCCGCCTTCTATGCCCAAACCTATGCCTATGCCGGCGCTTACCCCGAAGTCGGCACTGAAGCCGATGGCAGCGTCGATGCCGATTTTCGGCAACGCCAACACCGGTGCCTCGGGCAAGCGTGGCGACTCTATGCCGTTATACAGCGAGTTGTCGCGCCAATTGCCGGCTTGGTCGCCGCTGCCGCCAGGCACAGGGCCGGCGCCGGCCGGACTCAAGCTTGGGGTATCGCGTTCGGCTTGTTCGACCTCGCGGTTACGGAATTGGTAGCGGTCTTCGCTCAGCTTCAAGGACACGGTAGCGCGCAGCGGCCGGCCTTCCGGCGAGAAAAAATCCAGGGTCTCGTCAAAGCTTTGCACCAAACCTAAAAATTCGAATGCCCCCCATTGGAACAGACAGCGTTTAGGCGCTTTCAGTTTGTCACCTTCCGCAATGGGCTTGATGAAGGCTTCGGCGATTTTTTTGGTTTGCAGCCGCACGTCCGAACCTTGTTCAATGGTTTTGTCGCCGCCACCCGAGCCGCTGCTGGCACTGGGATCCCCGGCACCTTGGGCGGAGCTGTTGTGCGGTTCTATATAAGTGGTATCGAACATCAATTCTATGCTCAAGGTCGACGAGCTTTTGTCGACGAATTGCGCGGAGCGGCTGTTGCCGTTGCGGGCGTTTTCCTTCAAGGTATTGGACAGGCTGACTTTCAAGCTGACCGGGTTGAATTGCACGTCGATGGCATTGTCCAGGTCGGGACTGTCGTTATCGCCGCTCACCGGTATCAGCTTGCCGCGTTCAATGGCGATCATGCCGCCCCCCTGCCCTGGGTACCGGCCGGAACCGGGCGTTGCAATTCCAAACCTTGATGCACCAAATGCAGTTCTTCGATAGCGACCTGACTGGCGGTGGCCGACAAATCCGGGCCTTTGAATTTGGTCGGCAATACCCCACTCAATTTCCAGACCATCACGGCGTTGTCCGTGACCACATCGCCGTCGACGCTGGGGTTGGCATAGACGATGATTTCGCCGCTCATTCGGTATCCGTAATTGGCTTGGTTAGTCGTCGCGTCGAACCAGGCCCACAAATCGTTGACGTCGGTTACCCCCCGTTTCAAAACGATAGGCACGAATTTGGTCGGACCGCTGCGGTGATGCTCGCCCCAGTTGTAACCGCCTTCGCCGATGACCTTGGGCTCCATCGTGGCTTCGAACCCGGTCACTTCGCTGAAAAATCCGCTGCACAGCAAACTGCTTTGATCGCTGTTGTACAAGTTCACTTTGAAGCGAAACGCAATGAATTCCGAAATCTCAGCCACCTGTCACCTCCGAGCGCCATTCGCCGTCCAGGTTGGTGAAGGTCAAAAACACCCGGTCGACCGGAAAGGCCGGCGCCACCATGATCTCGAACGCTATCGCGCCCTCCTGCGGCGCACTTTGCTTAATCGAAAACGCCTGCTCGGCGGAGCCACCGCGCAACGCACCTTGCAGATACAAGCGGCGGAAAAACTGCTCCAACACTAAGCGCGGCCTGGGATCGCGCACATCGACGTTGAAGATCAATTGTTCGCCCAAAGCCTGCAGTTGCCGGCGCAAAAAACCCAGAAAACGCATCACTTCGGCGGAACGGAAACCGTCGTACCGTTGCTTGTCCAGCGGATGGTCGATTGCCAACAAAGCCGGTACCACCAGACGCTCGTCGTCCAGCGCCAATTGACTTGCTCCGCCCGCCGCGCGCCGATAACGCAACACGCCTATGCCAGGCGTCTCGCGCAACTGCAGCGTTTGGGCTTGATTCAAATACGGGTAGGGTAACAACTCGCTTTGCAAAGGCTGTGCGGCCACCGAGCGCCACGGCCCGTCGCGACGCGCCACTGCGGATTGTCGGCCGGCAATCAAACCTACCGGCGAGCTTAAACCGACGCCGGGGCCGCGCAAATAAGGCGCCAAAAACTGCATATGCCGCAACGCCTGACCGCTGCCCGGTTGCGCTTGATAGGCCGCCAGCTCGGTCAATACGGCGGGATCCAGTACCGGGCTGTCCAGTTCGCCGGAATAGTTCAAAGGCAAGGTCCAAAGGCATTGGATGTCCGGCCGCAAGCTGAACAGCCAGCGCAGCACCCCGGTCGGCGCTTGGTTCATGTCTATGCCGTCCGCCGCCGCCGTCAATAACGGTAAACCTATCAATTGGTTGAAGGCGCGCGGCGCCGGCATCTGCTCGATAGCCGGATAGGGGCCGCCCAGCGTATTCGACTGTTGGGTACACGGTAAAAATTCGGGGGCTATGCCGTCCAGGCGTTGGCCCGGAATATCCGGCAAACGCGGCGGCACTTGCAAGCGCTCCAGGTCCGGCATCGCCAACACGCCGACGCCCTGCACGACCAAGGCAAGCGCCAGCCCGCGCAAGCGTTCGGTATCGAACAGTTCGGTGTCCGGCAGCGGAAGAAAACCGTCTTGCCCCTGATCTTCCGGTATCCGTATCACCCACAGTTTGTCGCCGCCGTTGGCGAAAAAGTCCGTCACGGCTTGCGGCAACCAAGCCGTGGCGCCGGCCAATACGCTACGGTACCGGGTGGCGGCGCTTGCGGCATCCGGAAACAAATCGCGAAATTCGGCGCCGGACTGCAACGGCAACGGTAATTGGAACAAACCGCGGCTGCGGCTCCAGATCAGTCTATCCAGCAACAAGTCGGCGGCTTGGGCCAGCGCGGCCGGGTCTACACTCGGCATCGCAGTCCATGCCGCGACGAATTCGCTCAGCAAATCGTTGCCGGCCGGCACAGCCGACAACGCTGCTTGCAATTGGGCTAACAAACCGGCGCTATCCACGGCCTCCCGGTTAAGCAAAGGGCCCAGCAATTCGGCTTGCAACACGTCGTCTAAGGTCTTGGTCAACACCAACTTGTCGGCGACTGTATCCAATAACGCATAATCGAGCGCTTCGCTATGCAGCCGTTCGGTTCTGAGTTGGTGCAGGGCGACAGTCATGTTGGCGAGCAAACCGTCTTTATCTATTGCGGTGCCGCGCAACCACCGCGCGGTCAAATTGCCGCCGGCCGCCGTTTCCAATTGCGCCAACAACAGGATTTCGTCGACCGCCCGGCCGAAACCGGCCGCCCGCATGTCGTCCAGCGCGGCCGGCATCGCCGCCAAACGTTGAAACCGCGCCCGGCCCGGGGCATGGCCGAGCATCGCCACTTCCAGCGCCGCGACTCGGCGTTCGCTAGGTCTTGGCGTCAAGGCTACCCGGGCACCGGCAAACCATTCCATACTCGGCTACCCCGCCTCAGCTTTGGATGATGGTCTGGACTTTTAAGGTCAGCTCTTCTATGGCCACGTCGCCGCCGCCCTTGGCGGTCAACGACGGCCCGGTCCACTTGATCGGCATGGCTTTGACCAAGGTCCAGGTCACTACCGCACTGGTACTGGTCGGATCTTCGTTTTTCAATTTAACGACCACGTCGCGTTGCGCGGTGACGTCGCCGTTGCGGATTTGCTCCAGCCAGCTGTAAATGTTGTCGGCGCCTATCACCCCGCGCTTCAGGGTAACGTCGCCGGCTTTATGTATGCCGGGAATGGTCCGCACATAGTTGACCGGATCGTTGCCGTTGCGGTATTCGGCCACGGTGACTTCGGCGTTTAAACCGGAGACTTCGGAAAAGCCGCCTTGTACATCGCCTTCGCTGCCGTCGCCCAGATTGACCAGATAATTGAATGCGCCGTAAGGCGTGGGTCTGTATTGAGCCATGGTGAATTCCTCTTCAATAGGGAGTTAAGCCGTTAGGCGTCGGCGGTTTTTTGGCCGATGCGGAAAATGACGAATTCGGCCGGCTTCAAGGCCGCCACGCCGACTTCGCAGACCAAGCGGCCGTTGTCCAAATCGTTTTGCGTCATGGTGCTGCGGTCGCAACGCACGAAATAAGCGGTCTTAGGACTTCCCAGCAAGCGGCCGTTGTACCATTCGTTGTACAAAAAGCTCTCGACCGTAGCCCGCACGTTATCCCACAAGCGTTCGCCGTTCGGTTCGAACACCACCCATTGGGTGGATTTGTCGATGGAGCGTTCCAGATACAAGAAGTAGCGGCGTACGTTCACGTATTTCCATTCCGGGTCGCTGGACAAGGTCCGGCCGCCCCACACCCGGTGTCCGCGCCCCGGAAACGAGCGCAAACAGTTGATGCCGTAGGGATTCAGCAATTCCTGTTGAAAGCGGTTGATTTCTTGGGAGAAGCGCAACGCGCCTATCACCGGCTCGTTCGCCGGCGGCTTGTGCACGCCGCGCTGCACGTCGGTATTGGCGTAAACCCCGGCGACGAATCCGGCCGGCGGCACAGTCACCGTACTCAACAAACCGCGCGGATCGGCAATCACCACCCAGGGGTAGTACAGCGCCAGGCGCGAATCGTCGAAGTTGGAGCTGAAATCGCGCACTTCGGAAATGGTCATGTCCGCGCGGCTATCGACGATGCCGACCCGGTATCGCATGCGCAAGCAGTGGCGCAGCATCTCCATGACAATGGCCTGATGGCTGGTCTCGTCGTTCGCGGCGGCGGCGGGCGTCATGACGATGGAAATATCTTCGATGTTTTCCAGTGCGATGAAGCCGCTGCTGCCGTTGACTTCGTCCTCCACCCCGGCGTAATGCACCGCTACCGGCACGTCGCCGTCGTGGCCGCCGCTCATGCGGATCAAATAGCGCGGACCGTGAATCGACAGAGGTCCGGGATTCAACGGGCCGGGTTCGAACAAATCGAACAAGGCCGCCAACACCTCGGCGCCCGTTGCATCGTCGGCCAGAGTACAGGCGACCGGGCTGCTCAATTGGTCGTAACGTTTGTCCGGCGTCTGCGCCAATATTTCGGTCAAACTGTTATCGCCGGCCGGTGCGCTGGACACATTGCCGTAGCTGTAAATAACCGGGTCGTCTTCGTCGCCGGCATGTACGGCGATATCGAAATTGCGTTGTACCACGACGGCGCGCACGTTATCCGGCGCGGCCGCCAAGGCCGCGAGCCGTATCGAAACCGGCGCGGCCACGCCGGGATTCAAGCCGGTACCGTCCACTACGAACAGATCCCCGGCCGCGTTCAATGTGCCGCGCAGGGTAGTCAAGGTACCCCAGTGCGGCGAACCGGTGTAGATGGATAAATTGGTCTCGGCGCTAAACGTTAAAACAGCCGAAGTACCATTGGCCAGAGGGCCGCTGCTGGGGTTGCGCGCGAACATTCGGGTAAAGGTGATGTCGGTATCGGCGTCATCGACCATACCCGCCAGCATCAACCGACCTGTCGTACCGGGGGCGGCGCCGTTGGCGCGTAAATCGGTGCCGGTGACGGCTACCCCGTCCGCCGTGGTTATCACACAACGGTTATTGAAAATGGTGTAGTGATCACCTTCTCGAAACACTAATCCAACGAAATCCAGCGGAAAATGCGCGTCGGGAAATTGGGCGACGATGCCCGGAGCGCGCACGGCGTTAGACAAACCGGTGGCGGTCAAAAACACCAATTCCCCTTGCGCCGGTGCCGAGGTGACTTCCCGGCGCAACAAGTTTTCGCTGTCGCGCCATAACAGCTCCAAGGTGAAATTACCCATCGCTCCCGGAAATCGGCTGGTAAACCGCACGTCGGTGACGGCTGGATTGCTGCGGGCCACGCCGTCGTCCGGTCCGGCGAAATTACCGACTCTGGACACGAACAATTGTTTACCGCCGCCGTCGAAAAAAGCCTTGGCCGCGATAGCCGTATGATTGAGTACGGGGTTGCCGTCTAAAGTTAGATCGCGGATGTCGCCGTAGATCCGGCTATATTCGCCGAAACTGGTCACAACTTCCGGATTGCCGCGCAACGGTCCGAAACGGGTGGGACCGACGATGGCCGATACGCTGGTTCCCACGCCCTCTATCGATTTGGCACGAAAACTGACTTCTTCTACAAACACACCCGGTGCAAGATATTCAGGCATGCTCCCCTCCTTAAATTAACTGGAACTACGGTGACAAGAAAAACTCAAGCATCGGGATGCTCAAATCGGTTGTACGGCCACATGGTCCCGGCCCTGGGATCGAATCAGCGCGTATTGGCCGGGCAGCACGGTTAAATCGATTGCGGCGGCAAAGCCCGCGGCATTCAAACGTCCTAATTGCATGTCGGTTAAATCGGCCGGGTCCAACGGCGTATCGGCTGCGGCGTCCGCCAGAGCCCGGACCGACAGCGTGGCTGCATAGTTGACGACGCCTTGCGGCAACGGCGGCAAGCGCTGCATGGGCAACACGAAATCGCCGTGCCGGTCGGCCTGCGCGCGAAACAACAGGCTGCCGGCAACGCCCAAATCGACCGTTAACGTCAATATCGCCCAGACCGCAGGCGCACTATCGGCCGCAAAGCGCAAATTGCCGCGCAACGCGCCGCCACGGCCTATCGCGGTACCCGAGGGTGTCGGGTACATCACCAAGCTATGGCCTTGGGCGTTGCCGGCCAGAATCTCGAAACGTCTGGGATTGTATTTGCCCGGGTTATCGCTGACGCTGCCGCTCAAGGTATAAGGGATTTCCGGCAAGGCTTGCCGGTCGGCGTCGCCGGCTTCTCCCGGCACGATACGGGCGGACGCGCGCCGCCACAACGCGGTCTTGCCTTCGCCGTGGCGCCATCGCAAATCGGCCGGCCGGGTATTGTCGAACAGCACCGACACCGTACTATTGATACGCTGCATCTGCGCAGGGTCGGTAGCGCTGGTGCCGTCTAACCAAACGATTAGGTCGCTGGCGAACAGTAGATTGGTTTCCAGTACCCGTAGCGCCGTCATACCGCGCCTGCCGGGAATATTCGGGTGGAAACCGGTGGCCCCTCGCTACGCGGCTGCCGCAATCTCAGTCGAACGGTACGGGCTACATACGGCACGCTGCTGGTATAGGGGGAACGAAACACGTCCCATATCCGCATCAAATCCTCGGTACTCATTTCGTCCGGCATGATGTTCAGGATTTCGCTTGCCCCCCAGTCCTCGTCAATATCCTGAATCTGGGAAACGTCCAGTTGGCATTCGTTAGCCAGCTCCACCATGGCCCAACTCATCAGATCGGCCTCTATCGTGGCGCTGCCGGCGTTGGCAATCAACAGAAAATGCAGGTTGACCGGTAATTCGGCTTGAGGAGCGGACAGATCGCTGCCGCGTTGCGCGAAGGTACGCTGACGGCCGTGCGGGTCTATGGTCATGCGGTGCAGGTAAATGCCGAGCAGATTGCCGGTCAGATTATTGGCAATGTCGGTGCTACCCAACAGGCGCACGATGGCATTGGTCGGCTCGCTGCTCAATTCGGTGGGCAGCCGGCTGGTCAAAAACGCTTCCAACGCCAATAATACGCCGGTAACCCCGCGGTACGACGCCATGCACTCTCCTCGTTCGGGCCTAACATGACTTGCCTTGATGAGCTAAGCTCATTAGCCGCTTTTGTGAACCGTTCGACTCAGCAAAGTCGAAAAAAGCGTGCTAATGCAAACAAGCCAACTAAATTCCGTGCCTCAGTTCAAATTCTGCTTACTAGGTTTAGCAGAGTTTTAAAATCCTGCCGGAATAAACTGCATTAAAATTTCATGAAGCCCCCGGCGGATTCCGTTGAAGCCGCGTGTTTCGAGCTACGGCATTACGGCGCCCACCAGATTTGGCCGCTAACGTATCGTTTAGCCGGCCTGTTTCTCTTCCAACCGCTCTTCAAATAAGTTGGCGAAATTTTCCGGCCGCATATTTTTCGTGCACCCTGCTTTTCATTGGTAGAATGTTCGGTTCGGTATCGGCCTACGCTTTTTAACTGTGTTGAATTTCATCTGGACAGCCTTGTTTCTTACGGCGTTCTTGATAGCCGCGCTAAAATTTTGGCTGCTTGGCGAACAAGCCGTATTCGGCACCTTGTTGAGCGCGATGTTCGAAGCGGCTAAAACGGCGTTCGACATCTCCTTAGGTTTGGCCGGCGTGCTGGCGCTGTGGATGGGCATCATGAAAATCGGCGAACACAGCGGTTTCGTCACGCTGCTGACCAAAGCCTTGAATCCCTTGTTCCGGCGCTTGCTGCCGGAAATCCCGACCGATCATCCGGCCTTGGGCGCGCTTACCATGAACATCGCCGCCAATATGTTGGGCCTGGACAATGCGGCGACTCCGCTAGGCCTTAAAGCCATGCAAGCCATGCAAAGCCTGAATCCGCGTCCGGATACGGCCAGCGATGCACAAATCGTGTTCCTGGTTTTGAATACGTCGTCCGTTACCCTGTTTCCGGTCACGATATTCGCTTACCGGGCGCAAATGGGTGCCCACAACCCGACCGACGTCTTCATTCCTATCCTGATCGCGACTTACGCGTCGACGATGGCCGGCTTGCTGGCGGTAGCTTGGATACAGAACATTCGCTTGTGGGACAAAGTGTTACTCGCTTATTTGGGCGGCATCAGCCTGTTGCTGGCCGGACTGATCGGCTATTTCGCCGGATTGCCGCGCGAACAAATGCTGCAACAATCGGCGGCGCTTAGCCAGATTTTGCTGTTCAGCCTGGTTGTCGCTTTCATTGCGGCCGCGGCGCTACGCCGCTTGAACGCCTACGAACTGTTCGTAGACGGTGCCCGCGACGGCTTTCACACCGCGGTCGGCATCATTCCGTATTTAGTGGCCATGCTGGTGGCTTTCGCCGTGTTTAGAGCCAGCGGCGCCCTGCAAATCGCCACCGACGGTGTGGCCTGGCTGGTAACCGGTTTGGGGATGGATAGCCGTTTCGTAGACGCCTTGCCTACCATGCTGATGAAGCCGTTCAGCGGCAGCGGCGCCCGGGCGATGATGCTGGACGCCATGCAAACCCACGGCGCCGATGCGTTCGCCGGCCGCCTGGCGTGCATAGTGCAAGGTAGCACCGAAACCACTTTTTACGTGCTGGCGGTCTATTTCGGCTCGGTCAACATCAAGCGCATCCGCCATGCCGCCGCCTGCGGCCTGATTGCCGACGCGGCCGGGATGATCACGGCGATTTCTACAGCTTATTGGTTTTACGGTTAACCCCCTTCAATTCAACCCTATGCAAATACATTTAAAAACCCTGGGCTGCCGCTTGAACGAAGCCGAATTGGAAACCTGGGCGCAAGCTTTTCAGATCCGCGGCCACGGCATCACCCGCAATCTTCACGACGCGCAAGTAGTCGTATTGAATTCCTGCGCCGTCACCCAAGATGCGGTAAAAAAATCCAAGCAGTTGATCCGCCGCATCCACCGCGACAACCCGCAAGCCAAACTGGTAGTTAGCGGCTGTTATGCCACCTTGAATCAAAGCGAAACCGAACAACTGATGGGCGTGGATTTGGTGATAGGCAATAACGACAAACACCTGCTGGTGGAGAAAACGCTGGCGGAACTCGATATGGACAGTATGCCTGCCATGTCGACCGAACCCGGCGAAGTATCCTTATTCAACCGCGGCCGCCAACGCGCTTTCGTCAAAGTGCAAGACGGTTGCCGCTACCGCTGTACGTTTTGCATCGTCACCGTGGCCCGCGGCGAAGAACGCAGCCGCAGCATTGCGGAGATCGTCGCCGAAATCAACGCCTTGCATAGCCAAGGCATTAACGAAGCGGTCATCACCGGCGTGCATTTAGGCGGATACGGCAGCGACATCGGCAGCAATCCGGTCGAATTGATTCGGACTATTCTGGCGCAAACCGAAATCCCGCGCTTGCGCATGGGTTCGCTGGAACCTTGGGAGCTGCCGGAAGGTTTCTTCGAATTGTTCGATAACCCGCGCTTGATGCCGCATTTGCATTTACCGTTGCAAAGCGGCAGCGACAGCGTGTTACGCCGCATGGCAAGACGCTGCAAAACCGCCGAATTCGCCGACCTGGTAGACTCCGCAAGGGCGCGGATAGCGAATTTCAATGTCACCACCGACATCATCGTCGGCTTTCCGGGCGAAACCGAACAGGAATGGCGGGACAGCCTGGATTTCATTCGTTCGATAGGCTTCGGCCATATCCACATCTTCAGTTATTCGCCGCGAGAAGGCACCAAGGCGGCCGGTTTGCCCGATCAGGTCCGCAACGAGGTCAAACACCGGCGCAGCCGCGAATTGCACCAATTGGCCGATGCCATGAAACGCGATTTCGCCGAACGGAATCTGGGCAACCAAGCCGAGGTACTTTGGGAAGGCCAAACCGAACCCTTAAGCGACGGACGTATCCGCTATTTTGGCTACACCCCCAATTATTTGCGGGTTGCTTGCGAGGTTTTGCCGGCAAACTTACTGGAAAATCGAGTGTTCCCGGCAAAATTGCTGGAAATCGCCGACCAATTTATTCGGGCGGAACCGGCCTAAACCATCCGCGCGGCCAAGCCTGAATCGCCTTACCAAGCGCAACTTGCAGGCAAGTCCGGCGATGGTTTTTGCACCGAGTCCGATTCCCCCCCAACCGCGGGTCGGTTAGCGCAAAAACTGTCGTTTCGCTAGCAATAAACGCGACTTTCGTGCATTTTCGCTGCAGCGGGCAACTGGCGTATAATTCGCGCCAATTTTTGAACCATACTCGAGGAACCATGAGCATCACACTGTCCAACCGTGTTAAAGCCGTCAAGCCGTCGCCGACTCTAGCCATCACGGCTCGCGCCGCCGCGATGCGCGCCGCCGGCAAAGACATCGTCGGCCTAGGCGCCGGCGAACCGGATTTCGATACGCCCGAGCACATCAAAGCCGCCGCGATCGAAGCATTGAATCAAGGATTCACCAAATACACCGCCGTAGACGGCACACCCGGTCTGAAAAAAGCCGTTATCGACAAATTCAAACGCGATAACGGCTTAAGTTACCAACCTAAACAGGTTTTAGTCTCTTCCGGCGGCAAACAAAGTTTTTACAATCTGGCGCAAGCTTTGCTTAATCCCGGCGACGAAGTCATCATCCCGGCTCCCTATTGGGTATCCTATCCGGACATGGTGCTGTTGGCCGATGGCGTACCCGTGATCGTCGCAGCCGGCCAGGAACAAGGTTTTAAAATCACGCCGGCCCAGTTAAAAACCGCGATTACCGATAAAACCCGTTTGCTGGTCATCAATAGTCCGTCCAATCCAACCGGTGCGGCCTACAGCCTGGACGAATTAAGCGCGTTGGCCGAAGTGCTGCAGGACTATCCGCAGATACTGATCGCCACCGACGATATGTACGAACATATCTTGTGGAACAAGGGCGAGTTTGTGAACATCCTGAATGCCCGCCCGGATTTCTACGAACGCACCATCGTGTTGAACGGAGTATCCAAGGCGTACTCGATGACCGGCTGGCGCATCGGCTACGCAGCCGGCCCGGCCGATTTAATCGAAGCCATGTGCATCATTCAATCGCAAAGCACGTCCAACCCGACTTCGATTTCGCAAGTCGCGGCTGAAACCGCGCTGAACGGCGACCAAAGCTGCATCGACAACATGATGGTGGAATTCAAAAAACGCCACGATTTCGTGGTAGCCGCCTTGAACGACATAGACGGCGTCGCGTGCTTGCCGACCGACGGTACGTTTTACGTATTTCCAAGCGTACACAAACTGATCGAACGTTTGAACGGCATAGACGACGACTTGCAATTTGCCGAATATTTGATCGAAAAGGCCGGGGTCGCATTGGTACCCGGGTCGGCATTCGGTTGCCCCGGTCATATCCGCATCTCTATAGCCACCAGCATGGCTAATTTGGAAAAAGCCCTGGAAAGAATCCGCCAAGCCGTCTAAGCACCGCTCAGCCGGGCGGCGGCGCCCCCCCAAAAAACCCGAGCATAAAGCAAAGCTCGGGTTTCCAGTCTTCAGCCCCGGGTTAATCGTAACGTTTGGCGCTAGCAGGTAGTTTGGCGAAAATAGGATCGCAGGCAATTCCATAACGTTCGGGGTAATAGACTCCGCCTAAATGTAAACCGTGCGGCGGCGCGGTCATCGCGGCTAGTCTGCGGTCTTTGACAGCCAGCAGAGTCTCGGTCCATTCCACGGGCTGCTTACCCATGCCGATTTCCATCAACACGCCGGCGATATTGCGCACCATGTGATGCAAAAATGCGTTTGCGCAAATATCGATAATCACCCGGTCTTGCTGCCGGTAAACCTCGATGAAGTGCATATAACGATTAGGACTGAGCGACTGGCAACCTTGGGCGCGAAACGACGAAAAGTCGTGCTCGCCGAGCAAGGCTTGAGCCGCCATATGCATGCTCTCCGCTTGTAAAGGCAAGTAACACCAAGTGGCCTGGGTACGTAACAAGGCCGATTTAACCGGTCGATTCAAGATGACGTAGCGGTAGTACCGGGCAATTGCGCTATAGCGGGCATGGAAGTCGTCCAGGGCCGGCATGGCCCACAACACCCGGATGTCGTCCGGCAAATGACTGTTGCCGCCCATCAGCCAAGCGCGCATATCGCGCTGCACCGGGGTATCGAAATGTACGACTTGTTCTATGGCGTGCACCCCGGCGTCGGTCCGCCCCGCGCAATGTACCGTAACCGCTTGGTCGGCAATTTTACTAAGGGCACGCTGTAACTCGCTCTGCACGGTCGGTTTGCCGGCCTGCCATTGCCAGCCGGCGTAGGCGCTACCGTCGTATTCCAGCCCTAAAACGATACGCGGCATGGTTAATGGATATAAATCCGGCAACCAACCGGTACGCGGTCGAACAGACAAATGAGATCGGCATTTTTCATGCGTATGCAACCGTGCGACTCGGGCTTGCCCTGCAGCAAATGGTCCGGGCAACCATGGATGTATATGTAGCGCCACGCGGTGTCGACCGCACCGTAACGATTATGCCCGGGTTGCAATCCACCCAGCCAAAAAATTCGAGTCAGTATCCAATCGCGCTGCGGATATCGGGCGGCCAATTCCGGGGTATATATTTCGCCGGTCGGGCGTCTGGCCGTAAAAACACTGTTGATCGGCAAACCGGCGCCGATTTTTGCCCTGACGCTATGCCAGCCGGTTGGCGTACATTCGCTGCCTTTCAATTGGCCGGGGCCATTTTTAGCGGTAGATACGACAAACTCCAGTTCGACATCGCCAAGTCGCAACAAACGCAAACGTTGCCGGGCTATATCGATATCCAGATATTCGGCCGGTTTATCGCCGTCCGCATACCGATTGGCGTTATTGCCGGCGACATTCATC
The DNA here is from genome assembly GCF_040741385.1 of Methylomonas sp. HYX-M1. Classification (NCBI taxonomy): domain Bacteria; kingdom Pseudomonadati; phylum Pseudomonadota; class Gammaproteobacteria; order Methylococcales; family Methylococcaceae; genus Methylomonas; species Methylomonas sp. HYX-M1. The sequence continues at coordinate 2,195,603 of NZ_CP160405.1, read as the reverse complement.
GAATGAACAAGGCGATGGACTCGACGTGAGCCGTTTGCGGAAACATATCCATCACTCCGGCCTTAACCAGTTTATAGCCCAATTCGTTTACCAAGATTCCGGCATCGCGCGCCAAAGTAGAAGGATTGCAAGATACGTAAACGATACGCTCCGGCTGCCAATGCTTAAAGTTGTGCAACACTTCCGACGCTCCGGCACGCGACGGATCCAGCAATATCTTGTTGAATTTTTGCTTACACCAAGCTGCGTCTTTAAGATCTTTACTCAAGTCAGCGACGTGAAACTCCACGTTCTGAATGCCGTTTAACCGGGCGTTTTCCCTGGCATGCCGCACTAGCGGCAAGTCGCCCTCTACGCCCACGACGTGACCGGCTTGGCTAGCTAACGGCAAAGTGAAGTTACCCAAGCCGCAAAACAAGTCCAACACCCTGTCCTGTTGACTAAGCTGCAATGCCTCTATGGCACGCGCCACCATTTGCCGATTGATGTCGTAATTGACCTGAGTAAACATGGCCGGGCGGAAATTAAAGCGTATCCCGTACTCCGGTAAAGCGTAGCCCGGAACCACTTCCGGTTCGCCCGGCAACGGCACAATGCTATCCGGCCCTTTAGGCTGTAGACACACAGAAAATTGATGTTCACGACCGAAGCTGCGCAGACGCTCTATATCGTCGAGGTTTGGCGGGACTAGCATGCGAAATGCCAACACGCATTCGTCGTCGCCGATCGCTACTTCGATTTGCGGGATTTTATCTTTGACGCTCAAGCCGGCAATCATCTCGCCCAAAGCGGTCAATTTGTCCCCGACACTCGCATGCATGACCCGACAACTGTCAATTTCAGCCAGAAACGGATTGCGCCGCTCGCGAAAGCCTACCAATACCCTTTGCTTCTTCGCCACCCATTTGACGCCCATCCGGGCTTTGCGCCTGTATCCCCAATGCGGCCCGGTCAATGCCGGCCAAATTTCCGGAATGTGCAGTTTGCCGATGCGGCTAAATTGTTCTTGCAGCAATGCCTCTTTGAAATGAATTTGCTCTGCATCGTCGACGTGTTGAAAACTACAGCCGCCGCATACGCCGAAATGCGGGCAGCCGGGCTCAACCCTATGCTCGGAACGCCGGTGCAAGGCAACCGGCTTGCCTTCGGCATAGTCTTTACGGCTATCGGTATAAATAAAATCAACATTTTCGCCGGGCAAGGCCTCGTCTATGAACACAACTTTACCGTTGACGTGCGCGACGCCGCGGCCGTCGTGTGATAACGACTCAATGATTACGTTGACGGGTTCTGTAGGAAGTTTTTTCTTATGAGACATGCAGATATAAACATCCGGATTCGCCGCAACCAATCCGGAAACAAACTAAAAAAATGAGACCTTTGCGCCGATACGGCGGTTTAGCTGGGAAATACCCCGGTCGATAAATAGCGGTCGCCGCGGTCGCAAATAATCGCCACAATAACGGCGTTGTCCAGTTCTTTGGCCAACTGTAACGCGCAATACACCGCGCCGCCGGAAGATACGCCAGCAAAAATACCTTCTTTGGCGGCCAATTCCCGCGTGGTGTGTTCCGCATCGAGCTGTTCGACTTCAATGACTCTATCCACCCGCTCGGCGTCGAATATTTTGGGCAAATATTCTTGCGGCCAACGCCGGATGCCGGGAATTTTCGATTGGCCTTTAGGTTGCACGCCGACGATTTGCACGGCGGAACTTTGCTCCTTTAAAAACCTGGAAGTTCCCATAATCGTTCCGGTAGTCCCCATCGCACTGACGAAATGCGTGATTTTACCGGCGGTATCGCGCCAAATCTCCGGCCCCGTGCCTTCGTAATGCGCACGCGGATTGTCCGGATTGGCGAATTGGTCGAGTATTCGTCCTTCCCCGCGCGCTTCCATGGCCCGCGCCAAATCGATCGCCGCTTCCATGCTACCGGACGCCGGCGTCAAAATAATCTCGGCACCGTAGGCTTTCATCGAGGCAATACGTTCGGCGCTCATATTGTCCGGCATGATCAACGTCATTTTATAACCCTTGATCGCCGCCGCCATGGCCAATGCGATGCCGGTATTGCCGCTGGTCGCCTCGATCAAACGGTCGCCCGGTACAATCTCACCACGTAGTTCGGCATGCTTGATCATACTGAGCGCCGGCCGGTCTTTGACCGAACCCGCAGGATTATTGCCCTCAAGCTTGACTAAAACGGAATTGCTCGAATTTGAGACAAGCCTCTGTAAGCGCACCAACGGCGTGTTGCCCACTTGGGACTCTATGGTAGGAAAATTCATGTTAGGTAAAAAACTGAGTGAATTAGTCGAAATTATACCAAACGCCGTCCCCGCAACCGTAACAATACCATGCCGTCAATTACTCTATAATCGCCCTATTGCGACCGATTATTAGCGTTTGATATGGACAACACAGCAATTTGCATACCTGATTTAAACAACCCCGAATACTACATCAATCGCGAACAAAGCTTGCTCGAATTCAATTATCGGGTTTTAGCGCAAGCACTGGATGAAAGTCTTCCGCTGCTGGAACGTCTAAATTATCTATGCATTTCTTGCTCCAATCTTGACGAATTTTACGAGGTCCGCGTCGCCAGTTTGTTGCAGATGGCTGAAATGGACGCCAGCGCCATCAGTGCGGACGGCCTCAGCATTCACGAACAACTGGAAAAAATTGCTTTCAAAGCCCACGAGCTCGTCAGCGAACAATACCGCGTCTTGAACGAAGTATTGATCCCCCGTCTGGAAAACGAACGCATTCGTTTCCTACGCCGCGACCGTTGGAGCGAGTCGCAAAAAAACTGGCTGGAAAAATATTTCAACGAAGAACTGCTGCCCATTCTGACGCCGGTTGGCCTGGATTCGGCTCACCCCTTCCCGCGGATTCTGAATAAAAGCTTAAATTTCATTATTTCCTTGACCGGCAAAGACGCATTCGGACGCAACAGCGGCAGAGCCGTTTTACAAGCCCCGCGCGCGCTTCCGCGTATCGTGCAACTACCCGTTTCCGAAACCGATAGCGGTCCGCACGATTTCGTGTTCTTGTCGTCCATCATCCATGCTTTCGTATCCGATTTGTTCAACGGCATGACGGTTAAAGGGTGCTACCAATTTCGAGTGACTCGCAACAGCGACTTTTTCGTCGACGACGATGCGATAGACGACCTGCTGTTAGCCGTGGAAGGCGAACTGGCCATGCGCAACTACGGAGACGAGGTACGCTTGGAAATCGACGCCAACTGTCCGGACGAAACCGTCAATTTCTTATTGGCACGTTTCGATTTGACCCAAGACCGCTTGTTCTTGTGCAGCGGGCCGGTCAATTTAAGCCGGATTCAAGCAATTTACGGTTTGGTGGACCGCACCGACTTAAAATTTCCGCCGTTCAAACCCAACATCCCGCCTTCGCTCAGCCGCAACAAAGACTTTTTTGCTGCCATTCGAAAACAAGACATTTTATTGCATCACCCTTATGAATCGTTCTTACCGGTAGTGGACTTTATCCGTCAGGCCGCCGCCGACCCCGACGTGCTGGCAATCAAACAAACGTTGTACCGGACCGGGGTAGACTCTCCGATTGTGGCCGCGTTAATCAAAGCGGCCAGAGCCGGAAAAGAAGTCACCGTGGTCATTGAGTTAAGAGCCCGTTTCGACGAAAAAGACAATATCGGCTTAGCAGCCAAACTACAGGAAGCCGCCGCTCACGTCGTGTACGGCGTAGTGGGTTATAAAACGCACGCCAAAATGTGCTTGGTTTTACGCAAGGAAGGCAATACCTTAAGAAATTACGTGCATCTCGGCACCGGGAATTATCATCCGAAAACTGCGCGTCTTTATACCGATTACGGTTTGTTCAGCTGCGAAAAAGAACTGGGGGAAGACGTGCGCCGGGTCTTCATGCAGTTGACCAGTCTGGGCAAGGTCAGCAAGCTCAACAAGCTGCTGCAATCCCCGTTTACCCTGCATCCCGGCTTGCTCAAAATGATCGATAAGGAAATCGAGCACGCCAAAAAAGGCAGGCCGGCCCGCATCATTATGAAGGTTAATGCGGTCGTCGAAGAACAAGCCATTCAAGCGTTATACCGCGCATCCCAAGCCGGGGTAGACATCAAGTTAATCGTGCGCGGCATCTGTTGTTTACGCCCCGGCATTCCGGGTATTTCGAACAACATCGAAGTGCGTTCGATTGTCGGACGATTTTTAGAGCACGCTCGGATTTACGCGTTTATGAACGGCGGCGATTGGTCTATCTACGCATCGAGCGCTGACTTGATGAACCGAAATCTGTTTAAACGCGTGGAGATTTGTTTCCCTATCGCCGACAAAAAAATCGGCGAACGCATTTTAAGCGACATGAACGCCGCCCTTAACGATAATTCGCAAGCCTGGATTTTACAAAGCAACGGGCAATACAGCCGGGCAACGCCGGGCGACAAGCCAATCTTTCAACTTCAAACCGACCTTTTGAAGCAATTTTGCCAATAAACACTGTCTAAAATGAAGAATTCGCTACGCCAAGTCGTGCTGGATACCGAAACTACAGGTATCAATCCTAAGGACGGTCATAAAATCATCGAAATCGGCTGCGTGGAGCTGATCAACCGCAGACTAACGCAAAACCGCTTCCATGTGTATGTCAATCCGGATAGAGAAATAGATGCCGGCGCAATCGAGGTACACGGTATCAGCAATGATTTTTTGCAAGACAAACCACGCTTCGCCGATATAGTTGAGGATTTCTTGCAATTTACGGCCGGCGCGGAACTGATCATACACAACGCCCCTTTCGACGTCGGCTTCCTGAATCACGAGCTGGCTTTATTAGGCGGAACGCTAGGTAAGATAGAAGACAGCTGTACGGTATTCGACACCTTGGCATACGCTCGCAAAAAACATCCGGGCGCACGCAATAGCTTGGATGCACTGTGCAAACGTTATGGAATAGACAACAGTCATCGGGAACTACACGGGGCACTACTTGACGCGGAGATTTTAGCGGACGTGTATTTGATCATGACTGGCGGCCAAGCTTCGCTGCTTGAAGAAAGCAAGCAAGTCGAAGTTGCCGTCAGCCAAGTCATAGAGCGTTTGCCGACTCAACGCCCCAAAATTAAGATTATTCGCGCTTCCGACGACGAATCAGCCAATCATTACGCCAGAATGGAAAAAATTAGCAAATCTAGTAGCATTAATATGTGGCCAAAGGAATAAGGCAACTTGTCTATCAATATTGAAATTATTATTGGTTAAGTTATTCGATAACTGCTTATATAAAACAAGGCTATTACCGCTTGTTTAACCAATAAATTCAATCAACTCAAATTAACCCCAGGCTTCAACTAAAAATAGAATCAAAAGAATATCCGGTATCTTCTAAAATTTCTTTTAGGCGTTTTAAGCCTTCCATTTGAATTTGCCTAACTCTCTCGCGAGTAACGCCTAATTCCAACGCAACTTGTTCTAATGTTGAACTTTCAAATCCACATAATCCGTAACGACGGCAAATAACTTCCCGCTGCTTATCCGCTAACTGATATACCCATTGGGTAACGTTGGTTTGAATTAAATCTTCCTGGAGAATTTCGGCCGGAGATCGGCTTTCTTCTTCCGAGATTGTTTCTAATAAGGGTTTATCGAACTCTTTACCGTAAGAAACATCGACAGATGTGACGCGCTCGTTCAGTTTGAGCATCTTATTGACCGTACTAACCGGCTTGTCCAAATGCTTTGCAATGTCGTCCGCAGTGGGCTCGTGATCGAGTTGCTGAGCCAAGCTGCGTTGTGCTTTGAGATAAACATTCATCTCTTTTACGATATGAATCGGAAGCCGAATCGTACGAGTCTGATTCATAATGGCTCGTTCTATGGTTTGCCGGATCCACCAAGTTGCATAGGTTGAAAACCTAAAGCCTCTATCAGGATCGAACTTTTCTACCGCTCGAATCAATCCGAGATTGCCTTCCTCTATCAGGTCCAGTAGGGGCAAACCACGATTGAGATAGCGACGGGAAATTTTTACAACTAGGCGTAAGTTACTCTCTATCATCACCTTACGTGCTTCCGGGTCTCCTTCCAAAGCCCTTTTGCCATAAATCTTTTCTTCGTCGGCCGTCAATAACTGCGACTTGCTTAATTCGTTCAGGTAAGCGCGTGTCGCATCGAATCCGCTTTCGGAATGGAACTCTTCAGCTTCATTCTCATCGCTTACTTTTATATTTTCACTGGAATCGGCCTCAATATTCTCGTCTTCAATCTCGTCGAAGGCTATGATGTCCGGAATATCCATATCCAGTTCTTTATTTATATTTATTACTTCTTCCATCATGACTCTTCTCCAGGTGTTGATGCTTGAGTTAATTGGCTTTCAATACTGGCAAATTTCATCCGTATATCGGACTATCCAGCCCGAACTAACTGCTTATGCTTTATTATTTGACTTCCCTTGTTTGCCCTTAAAAGCGGCCCTATGGACTTAAAATACTGAGTCCGGTAATACGTTTACAGAAAAACATTAATTATCAATGGCTTAGAGTTTAAATCGCTTTCAAAGTCGGAACTCAGTATAACTTTAAAACTTTTTTGCTATCAATTGATTTTGCTGTATTTTTTTTAATTAGTTCACGAAAAAATATCCGTTGCAACCGCGCCTCACTATCGTTTAGCCTGCAAGCGATTGTTTTAACAACCAAAAGACTCAAGTCACCCGCAGAGCGGCTTTCGGCATTATTTAAGCAGGATCTTTTTCGCTAGATTGATCTGCGCCGCCAAATAATCCGAGCCACCCTTGTCGGGATGTAGTCTAGCAATTAATCTACGGTGCGCCAATATAATCTCTTGTTCGGAAGCACCTTGCTCCAAGCCAAGGATTTTCAGGGCTTCCTGCCTGGTCATCGTAGCTCGATTTGTCGGCGCACTGCCTTGGCCTTCGCCGGATTGTCGGGATCTACCGTTTAATCGCAGCCACAGCTGTCTGATCAAGGGGCCGTAGCGCGACCACGAATCCAAGATGCGAAACAAGAAGGTAAGGCTCAACATGATTACCCCGAACAACAGGCTCAATTTACCGCTGACGATTAACCATAATAGCAAGACCGCACCGCCTATCAGCCCACCTTGTTTAACCCACCGTCGTCTTTGCCGATCCGACAAACGGCTGAACCAGCGACTGGCTTGATAAACGGCGAAGATTAAAATCAACAACACCAAAAAACGAAACATTTTCCCTCGCTTGCATCCTAGTTGTTGAAATTATGCCGTAAAATAACGCATGTTTGAGATCGGGAGAGTCACCATGGCGCCCAGCCAACCGGCGGTTTTGGGTTTTGCTGCATTCAGCGGCACCGGAAAAACCACTCTATTGACCTCGCTGATTCCGATTTTGCAAGCACGAGGATTAAAAGTCGCAGCGCTTAAGCTTAGTCATCACGACTTTGAAATCGATCACGCCGGTAAAGACAGTTATAAATTACGTAAAGCCGGTGCATCTCCCGTCATGCTGGTATCGCCCTTTCGCCGGGCTATCATCGAGGAATTCCCCGCTCCGCAGGAAATAGAACTGGAGAAAGAGCTTGAGCTGCTAATCGCCGGCAGCGATGATGTGCGGATAATCTTGGTAGAAGGGTTTCGCCATCAACGTTTCAGCAAAATCGAGCTCCATCGCCCGGCACTCGATAAACCGTTGCTGTATCCGAACGACGATAGCATCATCGCAATCGCCAGCGACCAAAACATAGCCCCACGGCCTCCAATACCCTGCCTAAACCTAAACGATCCTCACGCCATCGCAAACTTCATTTGTCAACATTTCTCGCTAATCTCTCGTGACTAATCTTTGCTATCCCGCTCAAAATCTGTTGACTTCCGAGCAAGCCAAAGCCTTGCTGTTTTCTTCACTGCCGGTAATAAACGATTCAGAAGCCATCCCCACCGCCCATGCACTCAATCGCATCCTACAGCAATCGGTGTTTAGCCCGATAGCCATACCGCATTTTCGCCAATCCGCCATGGACGGCTATGCGGTTTCCAGCGCACAACTGAGCGGCGATAAACTTGCGCGATTAACGGTGTGCGGCACATCCTGGGCAGGAAAACCCTACACCGGACAGGTGCCTAGCCGCCAATGCCTACGCATTTTTACCGGAGCGCTGATTCCGGACGACATCGACAGCGTGATAGCTCAGGAACAGGTGAACGTCGCCGACGGTTATGTGGAATTTCCCGTCGGCCTGGAGCTACGCAAAAATATTCGCGAAGCCGGCAGCGACGTAGAACAAGGCGAACGGCTATTAACGGCTCCGCACAAGCTGAGTGCCAGAGATTTAAGTTTGCTTGCCGCCGCCGGTATCGGAGAATTGAGTGTTAAGCGGCGGATAAAAATCGGCTTTTTCTCTAACGGAGACGAACTGGTTCCGCTCGGCCAAACCTTGCAACCCGGCCAAATATACGACAGCAACCGCTATCTGCTTGCCGGGCTGCTAAGCGATGCCCATTATCAAGTCAGCGATTTAGGCGTCATTCCCGATCATCCCGCGCGACTGGAACAAACGCTTAACGATGCAGCCAGCCATTTCGATGTGTTAATTTCCACCGGCGGCGCTTCGGTCGGAGACGCCGATTACGTCAGGCAGACCCTGGAGCGATGCGGCCAAGTCAATTTCTGGAAATTGGCCATAAAACCCGGAAAACCGTTAACTTTCGGCACGCTAGACCGATGTATGTTTTTCGGCTTGCCGGGTAATCCGATTGCAGTGCTGGTTACTTTCGAGCAATTTGTCAAACCCGCGTTGTTGCGCATGACGGGCATTCAAACCAAACCCATTCGAATACAAGCCCGTTGCAGCACCCCGCTGAAAAAATCGCCCGGCCGCGAAGAGTTTCAGCGCGGCGTGTTGTCGCAAGACGCAAATGGCGAATTCACGGTCGCCAGTGCCGGCCGGCAAGATTCCCACCAGCTCAAAGTGGCGAGTTTAGCCAATTGTTTCATCGTGTTAGACAGCGCCTTAACTAACGTGGAGGCCGGCCAGATGGTTAACGTGGAACCGTTCGATCACTGGCTATAAATTCACCGCGGGTAGCCATGGACGGCTTAATTTCCTCCCTCCGGCTTGATACGCAAAAACCACCCGTAGTACAAAGCATGTGCTACCAAGAACACCACATAGCCGGACCATAACACATCGGATAAAAAATGCCCGCCGGCCGTCATGCGGGTGATTCCCAAAGTCCAAGCCAATGCCAGAGTCAGTACGAAATACATGACTTTGTGCGACTGAGATAAAAAATACAACACGAAAAAAGCGTATCCCACCGAACAATGCCCGCAAACAAACGACTTATCCGGAGTACTGCCCGGTTTCAAGGGCGGAACGTAAGCGTATTGGCCGCCGAATTCCTGCACGTGCACAGGACGAGGCCGCCCCCAATGATCTTTGAATATCAAGTTCACGACCAAACCCGGCCCTAGCAGGATTACAAGCAATATATACAAGGCTTTGCGACGATAGCGCCGGGTGTAGGCATGCCAATGTCCGAGTATCGAAATTGACAAAAGCGACAGCCCGACCACGACACAAAACGGAAAGGCGTAATCGTAGAGGATTTTAACCGGCTGCAACTGTTGATAAGGCCAATGCTGAGCGGCCGGGCCCGCCTGATAAAACATTTGTGCCACGCGGTAATCCAAATCGGTGCACCAAAACAACACGCTGGTCGAACAAACGACGGCGAACCAAACCAGCAATTCGTAACGCGCCCTACGCCTAGCTCTATGCGGCATATTAGTCCTTGGACGAAATTCGTTTTTGCAACGCAGGATAGGGCCAGCTACCCAGTCGTTGCCCGAAATAAATGAAATATTCTGATTCTTTTCGGTTCGGGTTAGGCAGTTGCCCGACTAAATCCAAGCGTTCGAACGCCGAATACAACGGCGCGGGCAACTTCATATTGCCGTCTCCGACGATAAAAGCATTCTTGCCGGCAAATTCATCCGGCCCCGGCCATACCTCGTATTGTGACACAATCTGCCCCGAAGCCTCGTAACGATACACTTTGGGATGATCCGGTAAATAAAACGCGAGTTGGCTGGCTAAATAACGGTGGCCCAAAGCCACTACAAAGGTGTCTTGCAAATCGGCTTGAGTTTTTTGCCGTTCCATCTGAATCGCTGCGGCAACCGCTTGCCAATTTTTAAACCGGGTGGTTGGGTCCCAAACGCTATCTTTAATGGGAAGTAAGGACAACAATACCGGCAACGCATAGGTCAGCAACACCAGCACCGCACCGACATAGACCGCGGCGTGCGAGGCTTTTTGCCAAATCGAATCCGCATAGCGGCCCGCCAGTAAAATCAAGGCACTGAAATAAAACGGCATAGGCCAATTGCCCTGTACCTTTTGCAGCAAACTCAACAGCAACACGGCTAACAACAAAGCAGGGCCCATTAGCCATAAAAATCGTTGTTCGGCGTTCAAACTTTTGAAACGGTAAGCGCATATCAGCGAAGTCGATAGGACAAGAGCAAAGGTCAGCGGCGACAGCAACAGCAGCTGATACAGTAGAAAGTCTGCAGCCCATTTGAAATGCTTGGTCAGCGCGGCCGGTTCGTGATTGGCGAAATGCCCTTTGCTATGACCGAACATCACCCAGTCATGGTTTAGGTTCCACATCAATATCGGTACAACCGCGATCAGTATAGGCGCTAAATACCACCAGAATTCACGCCGCAAGTAGTGCCGATAAGCCGCATTGGCGAGCAAAAACAGCAACAGCATAACCGGCAAAGCCAATGCCGCTTGTTTGCTCAACAACGCGGCGGCACTGGAGAATCCTGCAAGCCACCAAGCCTTGTCCGAGCGCTCGAACAAGGCTTGGCGCAGATAGTACAAAGTCATGATCCAAAAACAGTACAAAGGCGGGTCTATCGTCATCAGCAAATTGGCGATCACGTTGATCGGCGTCGCCAACAATAAAATGAATGCGAACGCCGCGGCACGCGCACCGTAGAATGCTTTACAGGTAGCGTGAAAGTAGAACAAGCCAACCGTTCCGAGTAACACCGCCGGCAAACGCACGACCGCGGTGTAATCCCCCAAAGCCCAGGTGAATAAGCCGATTAACCATGCCACCATCGGCGGTTTACTGTAATAGCACCAGTCCGGGTGTCGCGACCAATCCCAGTAGTAGCTTTCGTCGCCGATCAAATCCAGACCGTTGACAAACAAAAACAGCACGCGCAGCCCGAATATCCACGCCAACAACCGAAGCAGATGCGCATCTACCCAGCGCAAGGTTTTATCCAGCATTTATCGCTACTCCAACCGCTCTAAATAATGCAATTGCAGTTGCAAACTGCGCTCGCCCCTAAACTCATTGACGTCCAACTTATAGACCGCTTGTAGTTTACGGCACCCCAACCAATGCTCCGGTTGTTCGGCAAAAAACGCAATAGCGTCAATCAACAAATTGCTGAACGGCATTTTCAAGACAAATTTAAGATGCTGCCTGCCAACGATACGGCACTGAAACACGTCGAACACACCGTCGAAAGTCGGCTCAGGAAAAGCTTGCCCCCAAACCGCCGCCTGGCGCAGGTTCTCGGCGAATTCCAGACTCAGATGCTGTTGGTCGAGTTCGCCATCCGACCAAACTTTGTGCTGCAAATCGACTTCGCTTAATCTGGCCGCCACCGTTTCGGCGAACTGCAGCGCGAAATGCGGATAATCCTGCAGCTTGATCGATAAGCCGGCCGCCATGGCATGACCGCCGAACTTGCTCAACAACTTGGGATGCTCGGCGGCGATATCGCTGAGCACGTCGCGGATATGCACACCGGCAATGGAACGGGCCGACCCTTTCAATTCACCGTTGTCGGCCGGCGCAAAGGCAATCACCGGCCTGTGCAAACGGTCTTTGATCCGAGCCGCCAAAATACCGATGACCCCCTGGTGCCAACCGGCGTCGTACAAGCAAACGCCGGCCGGCGCGTGCTGTTCGTCCATGGCGCGCATGCCGGACAACAAGGCCAGCGCTTCGGCCTTCATTTGTTCTTCTATGCTTTTCCGGTCCTGATTCAATGCATCCAGTTGCACCGCCATGTCGCGGGCGAGCTCCGGATCGTCCGTCAACAAACAGCGTATGCCCAGCGACATATCGTCCAACCGGCCGGCCGCATTCAGCCTGGGCGCCACCGAAAAGCCCAAATCCGCGGCTTGCACGCTGCCGGGGTTCTTGCCGGCAATTGCCAACAACGCCTTGATACCGGTCCGGCATTGACCGCTACGAATCCGCAACAAACCTTGGTGCACCAGAATGCGGTTGACTTGATCCAAGGCCACGACGTCGGCTACCGTACCCAATGCCACATAATCCAGCAATTGCGCCAGATTCGGCTCGGCAATACCGGCGGTTTCGAACCAACGCAACTCCCTTAGCCGAATCCGCAAGGCCGTCAGCACGTAAAACATCACGCCGACACCGGCAATGTTACGGCTAGGAAATTTATCGTCCGGCAAATTCGGGTTGACGATGGCATCCGCATCCGGAAGTTCGTGTCCGGGTAGATGATGATCGGTAATCAAAACCGTGATCCCAAGCCGCTTGGCGGCGGCCACGCCTTCCAAACTGGAAATTCCGTTGTCGACGGTTAAGATCACGTCGGCCTGTTGCTTTCGCACCAACTCGACGATCTCCGGCGTCAGCCCGTAGCCGAATTCGAAACGATTGGGCACGACAAAGTTGAGCTGCCGCGCACCGAACAATGCCAAGCCTTTTAAGGCCAACGCGCAGCTGGTTGCACCGTCCGCGTCGAAATCGGCCACCACGCTCAACGCTTTGTTTTCGCGGACAACGCTAACCAGTTGGTCGACCATGGTGTTAATCCCGGACAACAACCACGGACTCGGCAAGTTCGCCAGGCCCCGTTCCAAGTCCTCGGCTTTGTTTACCCCCCGGCTGGTGAAGATGCGCAGCAAAATGGGATCCAAGCTGCCCAAATCGGCCGCAGTTTGCGCCGGAGCGCGCCGGACAATCGCTTTTTTAACGCCTTGCAGATACATAAATTACGCAATAAAAAAGCCGGCTTAGGCCGGCTTGTTAGCGAGCGGTCAGTTACATCGAATCCAAAATCGCCTTTTTCACCGCGTCTAACGATGCTTCTATCGTTACCGGGTGAGCATCCTTACATTGGGAAATCGCGGTATCCGGGTCTTTAATGCCGTTACCGGTCAAGGTACAGACTATCGTACTGCCTTCCGGAATTTTGCCGCCGGCTAAATCCTGCATGGCGCCGGCCAGCGAAGTTGCGGATGCCGGCTCGCAAAAAATCCCCTCGTATTGAGACAGCATTTTTTGTGCGCGCAAAATTTGTTGGTCCGTCTGCGTGTCGAACCAACCGCCGGATTCTTTTTGTGCTTTCCAGGCCAAATCCCAGGATTGCGGGTGGCCGATGCGAATCGCCGTGGCGACGGTTTCGGGATGATCCACCATGTGCCCTGCCACGAACGGTGCCGCGCCGGCTGCTTGATAGCCGCACATCACCGGCCGTTTATCGGTAACGGCTTGGTGAGTCGAACTGTCGGTTGCGTATTCGCTATAGCCCTTCCAGTAGGCGGCGATATTGCCGGCATTACCGACCGGCAGGCAGTGAAAATCGGGCGCTCTACCCAATTCGTCGACGATTTCGAAAGCCGCGGTCTTTTGTCCTTCCAAACGGAACGGGTTAATGGAATTGACGATAGCAACCGGAGCGTGATCGGCCACTTGTTTGACCAAAGCCATACCGGCGTCGAAATTGCCGTTGATCTGAATGATTTGCGCGCCATACATCAGGGTTTGCGCCAATTTGCCCAATGCGATCTTTCCTTCCGGAATCAGTACGAAGGCCTTGATGCCGGCCCGCACCGCGTAAGCCGCCGCCGCCGCCGAGGTATTGCCGGTCGATGCGCAAATAATCGCTTGGCTACCCTGCTCGACGGCCTTGGTTACCGCCATCGTCATACCACGGTCTTTAAACGAGCCGGTGGGATTTAGCCCTTCGAATTTCACATAAATGTCGACGTCCTTGCCGATGATGCGCGGAATATTGTGCAATTGAATCAGCGGCGTATTGCCTTCGCCCAAGCTGATCAGCCGGGTGGATGCGGAAACCGGTAAACGGTCGCGATAATGTTCGATCACTCCGGTGTAGCGTTTTTGTGTTGCCATTATTTATCCTAAAGTTTCCAAACGGATGCGACTGACGTTGCCGGTAACGGTAGGCAAGGCTTCGATTTCGGCAATCGCCGCATTCATTTCTTGTTCCAAAGTTTTTTGAGTCAGCATGATGATGGGCACCGAGACTTCGCCGTGCAAAGGCTCTTTTTGAATCAATGCTTCGATACTGATCTGATGGGCCGCCAATATGCGGGTCACCTCCGCCAGTACGCCGGGTTTGTCGTCGGCCGTTAATCTCAGGTAATAAGCAGTTTGAAAGCGTTCGGCCGGCACCACCGGAATATCGGCGATTGCCTCGGGCTGAAAAGCCAGATGCGGCACCCGGTTTTCCGGGTCGCTGGTCAGGGCGCGCACCACATCGACCAAATCCGCCACTACCGCCGACGCGGTCGGTTCCGCGCCCGCTCCGGCACCGTAATACAGCGTCGGCCCTACCGCATCGCCGCAAACCAACACGGCATTCATCACCCCTTCTACGTTGGCTATCAGACGGCGTTTGGGAATCAGAGTGGGATGTACCCGTAATTCTATGCCTTCGGCAGTTTTACGGGCGATACCCAAGTTTTTGATGCGGTAGCCCAATTCCTCGGCATATTCGACATCCAGGCGCGTGATCCGGGTGATGCCCTCGGTATAGACCTTCTCGAATTGCAGCGGGATGCCGAAGGCGATGGATGCCAGGATAGTCAACTTGTGGCCGGCGTCTATGCCTTCTACGTCGAAGGTCGGGTCGGCTTCCGCATAACCCAAGGCCTGCGCTTCTTTCAAAACATCAGCGAAATCCCGGCCTTTGTCGCGCATTTCGGTCAGGATGAAATTGCCGGTACCGTTGATGATGCCGGCCAGCCATTCGATACGGTTGCCTGCCAAACCTTCTCTAATGGCTTTGATGATGGGAATGCCGCCGGCCACGGCTGCTTCGAAGGTCACCATTACGCCTTTTTTACTGGCTTCGGCAAAAATTTCATTGCCGTGCAACGCGATCAGCGCTTTATTGGCGGTTACCACATGTTTACCGTTGGCAATCGCCGCCAGCACCAGTTGCTTGGCCAAATCGTAGCCGCCGATCAACTCAACGACGATGTCGACCGTAGGATCGTTGACCACATCGAACGGGTCGGCCGTCAAGGCAATACCTTCGGTATTGCAAATCCGCTGCAGGTTAAGGTGACGGGCCGAAGCTCGGCCGACCACGATTTCACGTCCAGCCCGCCGGGCGATTTCTTCGGCGTTGCGTTTAAGTACGTTGACGGTACCGCCCCCGACAGTACCCAATCCCAATATACCTATAGTTACCGGCTTCAAACCCAACTCCTGACGCTTATCCAAAAATTCGCCGGATTATACTACGTTGTCTTTTTTCAGCATATTACGGATGCTGCGCAGCGCTTGCCGGGTTCTGTGTTCGTTCTCGATCAAACTGAATCGGATGTGATCGTCGCCGAATTGACCGAAACCGATACCCGGGGAAACGGCTACTTTGGCATCGATGATTAACTTCTTGGAGAACTCCAAAGAGCCCATCGCTTTGTACGCTTCCGGTATCGGCGCCCAAACGAACATGGTGGCCTTGGGTTTTTCGACCTTCCAACCCATGTTATTCAGGCCGTCGCACAACACGTCGCGGCGCAAACGGTACATGTTGCTGATTTCCGTCACGCAATCCTGCGGCCCTTCCAGCGCGGTGATTGCCGCCACTTGAATGGGAGTAAACGTGCCGTAGTCCATATACGATTTGATCCGGGTTAAGGCGGCGACCAAGGTCGGATTGCCGCACATGAAACCCACCCGCCAACCGGGCATGTTGTAACTCTTGGACAATGAAAAAAATTCGACGGCAATGTCTTTCGCTCCCGGCACTTGCAATATCGACGGCGCGACATAGCCGTCGAACACGATGTCGGCGTAAGCAATGTCGTGAACTATCCAAATGCCGTGCTCTTTACAAATCGCCACTACCTTTTCGAAGAAATCCAGCTCGACGCATTGACAGGTCGGATTGCCCGGAAAATTCAAAATCAACATCTTCGGTTTTGGCCAGCATTCTGAAATCGCTCGATTCAACTCGTCGAAAAAATCGACGCCCGGCGTCAACGCCACGTGGCGAATATCGGCTCCGGCGATCACGACGCCGTAAGGATGAATGGGATACGCCGGGTTAGGCACCAAAACCACGTCGCCAGGGCCCAAGGTGGCCAGAGCCAAATGCGACAAGCCCTCTTTAGAGCCTATGGTCACGATGGCTTCGCTGTTGAAATCCAAATCGACGTCGAAGCGGTTTTTGTACCAGCCGCATATTGCCTTACGCAAGCGGGGAATACCTTTGGAAACCGAGTAGCGATGCGTATCGCCGCGTTGCGCGACTTCCAACATCTTGTTCAAAATGTGCGCCGGCGTGGGCTGGTCCGGGTTGCCCATACCGAAATCGATAATGTCCTCGCCGTCGGCTCGCGCTTTGGCTTTCAATTCATTGACGATGTTAAAAACGTAGGGCGGTAAGCGGCTGATGCGGTGAAATTCTTCCATTAATAACTCTTGTGGGGAATTAAAGATAGCTGTTGGACAAAGCGCGCTAAGTTACTGAGGTTGCCGAAGCTTGTCAATTTACTGAAGCGGATTTCCACGTTGCGCAACTACGCCAAGGCTAATCGCCGACTTCGGCTGCCGGAGAACTAAAACAAGATCTCCGCTTGACTGTTGAACTTGGGCTGCTCCAACAGCATTTGCCGATAAACCGATGCCGCGACATCCGCTCCGATAGCCGGGTTGTCATCGCTGTCGAAAACAAACTCTTCTTGCCGGGCATAAAGTGCGGACGCCATATCCGCGGCAATTCTAACGTAGTGCACGTGTTGCCGATAGGCGGCCCGGTAGCCGGCTTGCCGGTGATAACGAATAACCGCTACCAAAACCTCCGGCAATTCCCATTTTTTCGCGACCATGCCGCCGATTTCCGCGTAATCCATGCCGATTTCCTGCTGCAACAGCGAAGACAAATTCAATTCAGGTGTTTGTCTCGCCCGGAGCAGAATCGCATCCATCCGTAACGGTAACAAATCCACTATACATAACAAACCCAAGCAATGCAGCAAACCCCCGGTGTGCACCGCATCGCTAAACTCTTTATCGGCGAGGGGCGCGGCCAGTCTGTATGCCGCTTCGGCCGCCAATGTACTGGACAACCAAAACCGCTTGATATCAAACGGACGGCAAGCGGTAACGCTAAACGGTGCAATAACCGACAGGCCGATGCAAACCGCTTTCACCAACGTCAATCCCAGCCTTGCACAAGCTACGCTGGCGCTGGTAATAGGTTGTGCCGGCGCGTACCACGCCGAATTTGCCAGCGCCAACAAGCGTGCCGTCATCGCCGGGCTTTCTTCGATAACGGCCGCTAATCGATCGATAGACAAGTCGTCGTGTCGCATCAATGTCAACAAACGCTGAGTTTGAGCCGAAATACCGGGAATTCGTTTGGACTGGAGCACCAACTCGCGTATCCGGTCGGTCATGGATGCTCGATTGGGTTGTCCCAGGAGTCTGTCGGTTCGGCTGCATTGACCATAAAGTTTTGCCGGAACAACTTCAGCACTTGTTCAACCGCAACCGGCGGACTGAAAAAATACCCCTGTATCACGTCACAGCCCAAACCCATCATGACCATGGCTTGTTCCTGGGTTTCCACGCCTTCGGCTACGATTTGATAGTCCATGGCGTTGGCCAAGCCGATGATGGTACCCAGCAATACCGGAGTTTGCGGATTGTATAAAACGTCTTGCACAAAAATCCTATCGATCTTTAAGCAATCTACCGGCAATTCCTTCAGCGACGCTAACGACGAATAACCGGTGCCGAAATCGTCGATGGCAATTTTGACCCCCAGAGCTTTTAAGTCCCTAAACACGTCCATATCGATGTCGGCGTGCATTACGCTTTCGGTGACTTCCAATTGCAAGAGTTCCGCAGGCAAGCCGGTTTGTTTAAGGATGTCCCGCACGGTGACTAATAGTTTAGGATCGGCGAAATGCGAAGGCGAAATGTTCACCGCAATCCTGACCTGTTCCAAACCGTGCGCACGCCACTCCATCATTTGCCGACAGGCTTGCATTAACACCCATTCGCCGATTTTGTTGATCAAGCCCAGGCTTTCCGCCAAAGGAATAAACTCATAGGGGGACACAATGCCGCGTTCGGCATGTTGCCAGCGTATTAAGGCCTCCAAACCGACAATCCGGCCATTGGCCATACTGATCTGCGGTTGGTAGTGCAACACAAACAGCTCTTTTTCGACCGATTCCCGTAGCAGCTGCTCGTCTTTCAACCGTTTAATCGCATGTTCGGTCATTTCCGGCTTATACGTCGCATACCGTTGCTTGCCGGCTTTTTTGGCCGCATACATCGCGGCATCCGCGGCCTTCATGAGCTCGTGTTCGTCTCTACCGTCTCTGGGAAACAAGGCTATGCCGATACTTGCCCGCGGTCTGAAATGATTGCCGGAAATGTTTAGCGGCCGGTTGACTTCCTGCAAACAGCGTTCGGCCACTTCGTTAATCTGCCGTTCGCTGGCAACCGCATCCACCAGAATGCAAAACTCGTCGCCTCCCAGGCGTACGGCAAAATCGACGTCGCGAATCACGGATCGGATGCGTTCCGCGACCGCGATTAAGTACTGATCGCCGACGTTATGCCCGAAGCTGTCGTTGATGTATTTGAATTCGTCCAAGTCGATATACAAGAATCCGAAAGCCTCCTGCTTACGCCGCGCCAACTTGATGTATTGTTCTATCCTTTCGTGGTAGTAGGCCCTACTGGCCAAGCCGGTCAACTCGTCGTAATACGCCAAGTTATGTATCATCAACTCGGTGGCCTTCAGCTTGGTAACGTCTTGCACCGTACCGGTGACTATTTTCGTTTGCGTGACCAAAGCCGTTTCCTGACGCACGATAATCGGACTATCCGCTGTCACTGCCAAGGCGTATTCTATGGTTCCGCCGCCCTCTCCATCCAAGGTGGAATAAATCGCATGTTCCACTTTTGGCCTATCGTCGGGGGCAACCAATTCGAAATAAGCGCTTAAAGTGCCGGCAAAATCATTCGGGTCGATACGAAACAATTCGGCCAAATACGCCGAGATAATGAATTGATTGCTTTCAACGTTCCAAGTCCAATAGCCTAGCCGAGCTATTCTTTGTGCCGCAGCCAATTGCAGCTTGCTATCGCGCAATTCGGCCGTGGCCCGGCTGGAGCGTAACAGGAACTTGATGTGGTGAATCAATACCGTGTAATTCAGCGGTTTGATGATGAAATCCGAAGCTCCGACGTCGAACGCCCGGTTGATGGATTCCATGTCGCCTAAACCCGTGGACATAATCACCGGCACGTCGGTCAGGGCGGGGTATTCGCGCAGCATTTTGCAGGTTTCGAAGCCATCCAGACCTTCCATGACCGCGTCCAACATAATCAAATCCGGCATACTCAGCTTGAGTTTGTCCAACGCTTCGTAACCGCTACCGGCTTCCTCGACTTTGAATCCCACCCTGGACAGTTGCTCACGGGTGATGAGCCGGAAATTCGGATCGTCGTCCACCACCAATATGGTGATATTGGTCATTTCGAAATCCGGCAGTTCATAATCTACCGTCACATCGGCCGATACCGCCGAAAACTCCTGTTGCGAGGTTTGCAACTCGCGTAAAGCCTCTAAAGTGATTTGATAACGCCGTTCGAACAACTCCTCCAAACGCGCGACAGCCAGCTCGTCATTGGCTCTGCCCGCAGTTTCCAATTGCAAACAGACATCGGCTAATTCTTTGGCGCCTAAATTCGCCGAAGCGGACTTTAGCGTATGGGCCGGCTTGGTGACGTTAGACAATGGACCGTCGCGAAACGCACGTTTGATTTGTTCGTATAAATCCGGAGCGGTATCCAAATACAAGCCCACGGCTTTATCGAACAAGGTACTGCCGTCTGGATCGGAAATCGCTTGCAACTGCGCCACCGTGCCGACCTCGAGGATGGCGGAACTGACGGCAGCGGCAGGCGTAAGTTCCATGATTTTTTCCATTGATGCGCCGGCTTCCTTGGCAGCACCGGGCAACCAGGTTTCCAAGCTTTGCCGCAGCTGATCCATGGTAAACGGCTTGCTGAGATAATCGTCCATACCGGCTAAACGGCATTCGTCCTGTATGCCTTTTTGCACGTCGGCCGTCAAGGCGATCACCGGTGCGCGTTCGCGATGCGAATCCAACTCTAACGTACGAATTCGCCGGGTGGCGGAAAAACCGTCCAGCTCCGGCATATGACAATCCATCAAGATCAGGTCGAACTGGCTGACGGTTACCGCGCGCACCGCCTCGGCACCGTTATTGGCGATTTCGACTTCGCATCCCAAACGCTGCAAAAACCGTTTCGCGACCTCTTGGTTGACCGGGTTATCCTCGGCGACCAATACTTTAGCGCTGAACAGATTCGCGTGCTGCTGGCCCAAGCCATCGTTGTACGAAGTAGAGGTATCCGCTAAAGTCTGCAGCAAGCAATGCAGCAATCGGTCTTGAAACACCGGTTTGTTAAGAAAAAACCGAATGCCTAAGTGTTCGCGTTCTTTATCGCTGAGCGCTATATTGTCCGAACTCAGCATGATTAATTTCAAAGCGGCAATGCGCGCGTCGGCCTTAATCGCTTTGGCAAGGGACAAACCGTCCATGAACGGCAAATGCCAATCCAACAACGCCAGTTTGAAATGCGTTTCCGCCGCCGTATCGTGCAACAACTTCAGCGCTTTCGGCGCACTGCTGACGCAGGTGACTTTTGCCCCCCATTGAATCAGTTGCCGATACAGGATTTCCCGGTTGGTGGAATTGTCGTCCACCACCAGCACGTTAACGTCTAACAGCTCCTTGATCTGCGCTGTTTGAATCGTGCTTTTATTGCTTACCGGTAAAATCAGATTGAAATAAAAGCGCGAGCCGACCTTAGGCGTGCTGACTAATTTCAATTCGCCGCCCATCAATTCGACCAGCTGCCGGGAAATAGTCAACCCCAGCCCGGTACCGCCGTATCGGCGGGTGATGGTCCCGTCTTGCTGAGTAAAGCTCTCGAAAATATGCTCTTGATGTTCCGGCGGAATGCCGGGGCCGGTATCGATGACTTCGAACAACAAGGAAACTTTTTCGCTGTTTCTGTCGAGCAAGGACCCGCTCACTTTCAGCTGCACCTCGCCGACTTCGGTGAATTTGATCGCGTTACCCACCAAATTAATCAACACTTGCCGCAAACGTTCCGCGTCGCCGCCGACCACGAAGCCCCAATCGGCCGGCAGATTCAGGATCAGCTCGATACTCTTGCGCCTAGCCTGCTCGGATAGCATATCCAAGGTGTCTTCCAAGGTGCGGCGCAAATCGAACTCGGTTTCTATCAGCTGCAGTTTTCCGGCTTCTATTTTGGAAAAATCCAGAATATTGTTGATGATGCTCAACAAGGATTCGGCCGAGCGGAATGCGGTCTCCGCCAACTTGCGCTGCTGATCTTGCAGGCCGGATCCCAGCAGCAGCTCGGTCATACCCAGAACGCCGTTCATAGGCGTCCTGATTTCATGGCTCATCATGGCTAAAAATTCACTTTTGGCCTTGCTGGCCGCCAAGGCCTGTTCCTTCGCCTGCAAAGCCTCGGTAATCGCTTGCTCCAGCCGCCGATTTTTGATCGACAACTCCTCGGTGCGCGCTTTCACCTGTCTTTCCAAATCTGCTCTGTGACCGGCTAATTGTTCGTCGCGCTCTTGAATTTCCGCCAGCATTTCGTTGTAAACGCTGGCTAAATCGCCGAATTCGTCGGAACTTGTGCGCTCCACTCTGAATTGGAAATTCTTTTTCGCGCTTACCGCCCGCATCGCGTCCATCAGCGCCAACAAGGGTTCGGAAAAAATGCGTTGCAACCGTGACGATACGAATAAAATCGCCATCGCCGTCAAAATCACGATCGCCGCCGCAATCAGATAAAACGCCTGCAATATGGCGTGCAACTCGCTTTGGTCGTCGACCAACTCCAACACGCCGATCAACTCTTTGTACAGCAAGACCGGCTTGTAGTAATGAATGTAGCTGTCCCGGTAAGCCAACCTTTGACCGTAACGGATAAATTCGCCCGCCCCGGTTTGGTCGGAAATATAATGCCGGTACAGACTGGCGATTTTTTCCGAAAACAGCTCCAACCACGACATCTGCGCAAAATCCGGGGTACGCCGCAATACTTGCGCGACCGGATCGTCTTCAACCCAAATGGACGAGTCGGAACCGCTTTTCACGTATTCCGCGAACAAATGACCGTCTTTGTCGTACAGTCTGGCACCCAAAACGCTTTTGCGGGTTTGCATGCCCGCCAGCATTTCCCGCGCCGTATCGGCGTCGTTGAAGGCCAAGGCCGCGGAACTGTTCCAGGAAATGATGTCGCCTATCAGCACCAATTGCCGTTCGGTGTCTTGCTTCTTGGCCCAATACTCGTAAAGGATGAACGCCGAGGTCGCCATTAACAAGGCGACCAACGCGGTCAGCGTCATGATGGTGATCAGTTTGGTTCTGATCGGGGCATTCGACACCCAGGTCATTTATCGTTTTCCCGAATGACGGCCAGCTGCAACAGACGCGAGCTGATTTTTAGTCGGGAACGATTGACTTGATTCAAATCGATGTGTATCACTACCTTGCCGCCTTCATTATCCAATCCGATCATGCCGCCATTATCCAATATATCCAAGCCGTTGCCGACCGTTAGTACCGGCGAGTCCTTCAGTTCTTGAAAAACCTGCGCCATGACGTTGCGTTTTAAATCGTGAATGAACAGTACCTGACATGATGTTAAATTGGTTAATCGCGACATATTGTTGACCGATACCGCCCGGCCGTTGACGTCTACCCCTTGCAGCGGCATGAATGCTTCCTGTACTACATTATCGCCGATCACGCAGACGTTGAGAGGTTGGGACGATGCCTCCGGCCAAGTGGTGAACCGGGCGAAATTTAGGGTCAAGGCCGCCAGCACGCTTTGTTCATCCACCGCAAGGGCACAGGGCATGCCGAAAGTAAAACTAAAACCCAGCCACAAATAGAACGCAATCCGTGCCACCGGACTACGCCGACGCGTTATTCGGCCGTTGCTCCGCTTCAAAATTCCCATACCATTTTGGCGTACATGCCGCGGTCGACGAGTGTAGGCAGCGTCAAATTTTCCTGCACAAACTCCAAATGTTTGCTGGAGATTAAATTTTGCCCTACCAAAGACAGCTCCAATCCCGGTACTGGCCGCCATGCCGCCCGCAAATCCAGGGTGACATATGAATCGATTCTTTCACCGTTGGCATTATCGGCCGAGATAGTCATCGCGGAATCGACGTAACGCAACCAAACATCCAAATCGGTATCTTCTCGCGGCGACACCAAGCCGCGCATCGAAATTCGCTGTTGCGGACTGACCGGTATTAGTGGCGAACTGCCGGGATCCAAGTCGGTAGCCAAATAACTGTAGTTGGCATCCCAACGCCACCAGTCCAGCATTTGCCAAACCGCCGCTAACTCAAAACCATAGGTCTTGGGACTGAAGGCATTGCTCAGCACCAGCTGTTGTTCCAGATAACCGTTACGGGTTATCAGGTCGCCCAACATCACCGAGCGGAAGTTGTCGTAATCGTTGTAAAACGCGGTCATGTCCAATGACAGCGCATCTATCATCGTAGTCCTGTAACCGATTTCGTAGGCCAGTAAATGTTCCGCTTTAAACTCGGCATTGCCGATGGTGTACAGCGCTACCGGCGGCGAGGTTAAGCCGGGTGCGATGGTTTGCGGCGGAAAGGTACGAAAAAAAACCTTGCCGTTGTGTTCGCCGCGCGACGGCGTGCGCACCGCTCTGGAAACGGCCGCCCATAATCGGTGCTGGTGATGCGGCGCCCACAGTAAACGGGCGGAAGGTTGATATTCGAAGCCGCTATAGTCGTTGTGTTCGAGTTTGGAACCGAGGGTAAACCACAGCTTTTCCTCCACCAGCATCATTTCGTCTTGGAGAAAGGCACTGTACCACTGATCGTTGCGGCTTTCGGGAGTCGTTTGGAAATACTGAGTCGAGTCAATATCGTCCATGGTGTAGCGATACCCGACACCCCAGACAACATCGTGCCGGTCTGACCAGCCGAACCGGTGCTGAAAATCGAAATCCAGCTGGTCGCGCCATTCGGCTAAAAACCCATCTTCTCTATGGTAGGTATCGAAGTAAACTTGCGCGCTGTAATCGGAGGTAGGCGACAGCGTGTGCTGCCATTTCGCCACTATATTGCCGCCGTCCGCATGGGCGCGGTCGTTGAACGTCGTCGCGTAGGGTGCGGCCAATTGCGGCGTGGATAAGATTTCATCGATGTTGGTGTGATAAATATCGCCCTGCAGTTTGACTTCGTCCTGCATGCTCACATTCGAGTCAACCCGGAAACCGCCCTGAAACTTCTCCCAGCCGTCTGCCGAGGGCCGACCGTTAGCAAAATGGTTTTGATCGCGTTTAAAGCCTTTAAAATAGACCCGGCCGCTGGTGCGTTCGTCCAGCTTGGCGCCATATCGAAGCGCGCCGAAGCCTTGTTCTTCGCTGCCGATTCCGCCGCTGAGCAAACCGCCTTGCGTCCGGGTCGAATGCTTGGTGATAATGTTGATCACGCCGTTGACCGCGTTAGCCCCCCAAAGCGTACCGCCCGGACCACGGATGACTTCTATCCTATCGACGTCCTCCAGCATCACGTCTTGCATTTCCCAATAGACCCCGGAAAAGGTGCGGGTATAGGTGCTGCGGCCGTCGATCAAAACCAATAATTTATTGGCGAACCGCCCGTTGAATCCGCGCGAAGACACCGCCCATTTGCTGGAGTCGATTTTCGCGACGTCCATGCCGGGGGCTAGCCGCAACGCATCGGGAATATTGGTCGCCCCGGAGCGTTTGATGTCTTCCTGGGTAATGACGAATACCGCCGCCGCCGCGTCGTTCAAAGCCTGGGCTTTTTTGGCCACCGAGGTGATTTTGACGTTCAACAACTCTTCGACCGACAAATCCAGCAACTCGTCTGCGGGATAGGCATCGGCATAAACGCCTTGGGCAAACACGGCGAAAACCAATGGCAGCCAGCAACCAAGCCGTGTCATGAGCGAGTCTCGCCGCAAGGCGCCCGATGGCGGATACGCTTGATCCTGCACATCCTTAACCCTTGTCCGGTAACGGCGGGACAATCCATACTGCCGAACCCCGCGCAGGCATGCGTCAACGGCAATGGCTCCGGTTCCAAGCGCCGCATCATGCGTTCAAAACTCCCACATCGCCTTAAAATAAACACCGCGGTCTATAGCAGTCGGCAACGTCAAATTTTCCTGTACGAATTCCAAGTGCTTGTCCTCCAGTAGATTCTGACCGACACAAGCCAATTCCAGCTGTTTGACCGGCCGCCAAGCCAAACGTAAATCCAAGGTAACGTAAGCCGGTATGTTGATCAAACCGACGCCGCCGTCGGTATTGATGGCGCTGCTGCGATCCACGTAGCGCAGCCAAACATCGAAATCCACATCGGGAAGCGGTGAAAGGGCGCCGCGCAACGACACGCGCTGCGCCGGCGATTGATTAATTTCCACGTTGCCGGCACCGTCCAGCCGGGTATTCAAATAACTGTAACTGGCGTCCCAACGCCACCAGTCCAGCATTTGCCAAACTGCCGCCAATTCGTAGCCGTAGGTTTTAGGATGATTGAAATTGGTATAGGAAAGCTGCTGCTCCAGATAATCTCCGCGGTTGAGCAATTTGCCCAAGCGTGTGGAGCGAAAGCGGTCGTAATCGTTGTAAAACAGCGTCATATCCAGCGACAAAGAATCGATCATCGTGGTTCTGTAACCGAATTCATAGGCGACCAATTCTTCGCTGACGAATTTCGGGTTGCCTTGCAAGGTCACAACTACAGGCGGGGTTTCCAAACCCGGAGAAATCACGATTCCGGGTAGCGCCGTCACAAACAGCGCCGAATTTTGCTCGGCCCGCGACGGCGTTCTAACGGCTCTGGACATAGCAACCCAAAGCCGGTGCTGGTGGTGCGGCGCCCACATCAAACGCAAGGAAGGCTGGTATTCGAAGCCGCTATAGTCGTTATGTTCCAGCTTTGAGCCTACGGTTAGCCACAGCCGGTTTTCCACCAGCATCATCTCGTCTTGCAGGAATAAATTGAATAACTGCGCATTGCGGCTACCGGGACTGGTTTGCAGATAAAGGGTATCGCCGAAATCGTCCATCTCGTAGCGATACCCTGCGCCCCAAACGAGGTCGTGCCAGTCCAGCCAAGCCGTCCTATGTTGAAATTCCATATCCAGGGTATCGCGCCATTCTTCGACAAAACCCTCTTTGCGGTGGTAACTATCGTAATAGGCCTGCAGACTATATTCGGAATTGGGCGACAAGGTGCGTTGCCATTTCGCCAGCACATTGCCGCCGTCCGCCCGCACGGCATCGTTGAACCGGCTGACAAAAGGCGCCGTCGGCGACGGCATGGACAACCGTTCGTTGATGTCGCTTTGATAAATGTCGCCTTGAACTTTGAGCTCGTCTTGGGCAGTCAAACGCGAGTCGAGTCTGAATCCGCCCTGCAGCTTCCCCCAGCCGTCGCCGGCGCCTTGGCCGTTGCGACGGGTGTTTTCATCGCGTTTAAAGCCTTTGAAGTAAACCCGGGCGTAATTGTCTTCACCCAATGTCGTCCCGTACCGTAATGCGCCGAATCCTTGTTCCTCGGTTCCCGCCCCGGCTGCCAGCACACCGCCTTGGGTGTTGGCCGCATGTTTGGTGATAATATTGATCACGCCGTTTACCGCATTGGCGCCCCATAAGCTGCCGCCCGGGCCGCGGATAATTTCGATCCGTTCCACGTCTTCCAGCATCACGTCCTGCATCTCCCAATACACCCCGGAAAAGGCCCGGGTATAAGTATTACGGCCGTCCACCAACACCAATAGCTTGTTGGCGAAGCGGCCGTTGAAACCGCGGGCACTGACGGCCCATTTGTTAGCGTCGATTTTGGATACGTCCATCCCGGGAGCCAAGCGTAAGGCATCCGGGATACTGGTGGCGCCCGAGCGCGTGATGTCTTCGTTATTGATTACGAAAATCGCCGCGGCAGCGTCATTTAGCGACTGGGATTTTTTGGCGGCCGAGGTAACCTGCACCTGCAACAAATCTTCCACGCTCATGTCCAACAGCGCCGGATCCGCTTCGTTAGCCGGCCATGCCGGTAAGGCATAAGCCAAGCATAAAGCTAATAGCAAAGGCTGCCGATTGATTTTTTTCACTCGAAACTCTGAATGTGGGCGAATTAAGCCTGCTCTACAAAACTATCGATCAAAACCAAGTGTATAGACAATATAGTTTAGGATGCGACTCATCACACCGCCCTAGATTAACAACCCGCCAAAGCAGAGTATTTCGACCTGGGTAATTCTATTTTGTCAGGTTACAGAATGCATAAACCGCGAAGCGAAGATTCTCCGCAGGCGGGGTTTTCACTCCCCCTCAGACCGCCCCGAGCATCGCAGCATTTGGCGAGAAGCGCAGGATTAAGGCGGTATGCGGGGCGGCTTTTTCTTTGGTTTCTTTCTTTGGGCTGAGCAAAAGAAAGAAACTCGGCTGTCGGGCCGAGACCCGGCTTTAGAATAGGCATCGCGTAGCGTTTCCTTGTTATTTTCCGAACCCTTTGAAGTGCACCGGCTTAGGTAAAGAAAAACGGCCGGTCAAATCTAACAAAGTAAAAGTAACGCGTAACATAAGCCGAACAAGGCTAGCCTATGCGCTTGCGATTTCAAATCACAACCATGAACGCAAGTTAATTTGTGTGAAGCGCTGGGCAAATACCCAAACTGAAGAAAGCCGCTTGCACAGCGGCTTAAACCGTGCGGACGCTAAACCGCCTGATTTGAAGAGGAAGGGCTCATTACTTTAGACGAAGGGGCGGCGGTTTAAGCGGCAAAACCACAAACCGCCGACGATCGCTCAATTTTGCGCGCGCATCCCGCTAAACGCCGGCACCACTAACAAACTGCACAAAATCGTAAAACTGATTCCCAAGGACAACAACAGCCCCATGCTGGCCGTACCGTTGTGCGAATTGAAAGCCAGGCTGGAAAAACTGCACAAAGTGGTCAATGCGCTGTAAAACACCCCGCGAGCGGAACTGGATTCCAGCAATGCGTGTTGGTCGCTATCGGCGTGTTGCAGGCGATAGACGATATGAATGCCGCTGTCCACCCCCATCCCGAGCAGTAGCGGCAACACGATGATGTTGGCGAAATTAAACGGATTTTGTAACAACACGTTACAAGCCCCGGTCAAAATGGCCGCCAAAAGCAGCGGCAAGACGATCAACAAGGTCGACTTGAAGCTTCTGGTTAAGGCTAACAACAACAACACTATCATGCCCAAAGCGGCCGAAAAGGCCTGGATAAAGGCCTCGACTACCGCTTGCCCGGAGGTAACGTCGCCTATCGGCAAGCCGAACGAATTAGGAAAAGTTTGCATAATGTCGGAGACAAAGGCTTTTAGATGTTCGGCGTCGTTCAAATCTTGCTCGGGCAACACCAATACCCGGTAACGCCCGTCCGTACCCAGCCACTGCGCGCGCACCGGGTCGGGAATATCGTCTATGCCGACCGCTTGCGCGCTCAAACCGTCGCGCAACATCGACATAGTCTGCGGCAACAAATGCAACACGCTGTGTTGCAACGCGGCGTATAGCTGTGCCGGGTTTGCAGAGGCATCCGCCGCGCCGACAAATCCCTGTATGCCCTCCCGCAAACTCAGCCACAGCGGCGCGCTCGGCGCGCCGCCCGCTTGCTCGCCTAGCTTAGTCAAAATCCCGGCCAATTTTAACAAAGCCGCGCGCACGTCCGAGGGCTCGGGAGCCGCGGCGAAGCGTTGCAATTGACCGGGCATTATCAGATTGAGATTGTCGATGACATCGAGCTTCTCGTCCTGCTGCTCGGGCAGCAGATTGCTCAGGGTCAAGGCCTCGTGCACGCTCGGTAATTTACGGAACTTAGCCGCCAAGGCGTCCGCCTCGGGTAAGCTATCCGCCAATGCCGAGGTAGCAAACGGCGAATCCGTTTGGCTGCGCAACAATTTTTTGAATGCCGTTACCGATTGGGTGTTCGGATCGCGCAAATTGATGGGATTGGAATCGAAGCTCAAGCGCGTCAATGTCAAGCCGCCCGCCACTGCAACAAGCAAGGCCGCAATTTGAATCGGCCGTCTATAGCGGAACGGAAAACGGTAAATCCAGTCGGGCAAAGGTTTAACCGCCCTATGCTGCCTGTTCTTGCCGGGCAGCAACTTCAACATAGCCGGCAGCATGCTAAGCGAAACCGCCAAGCCGATGAAAATACCGGCACCCGAGATGATCCCCAATTCCGATACGCCTTTAAAATCGGTCGGCACGAAAGCCAGAAAACCGATGGCGGTGGTCGCCGCGCATAGAAACAGCGAAGCTCCCACGCTATGCATGCTATCGGCGATGGCGCCGTCTACCTCCATCCCCTGCTGGCGGCATTCCTGATAACGCAAACACAGATGGGTGGCGAAATCCACGCCCAGGCCGATGTACAGCACGGCAAAGGCAATCGATATTAAATTTAAATGCCCGACCGCCAACGCCGCAAATCCGGCCGTCAGCGCTAACCCGGCCAGCAAGGCGACAAACGTCACCAGTAACAATCTAAACGAGCGAAATCCGACATATAAGGTTAGGCAAACCAGAAACAAGGACACGATGCTGGACCACAGCATTCCCTGGTTGACGGTTTCCATTTCCTCGTGCTCCAAGGCAATTTCGCCGGTGACGCTCAGCGTCGCGCCCGGAAAGCGTTGCGCCAGTTGCACGGCTAATTCGCGCAGATTAGCCATAGGCAAAGCGGCGGGCAGCAGTTGAGCGTAGTCCAGCCGTGGTTTGACGATCACCAAACGGCGGTTTTGCTCGCCACCGAAACTATCTTCCGTCAACAGCTGTTGCCAAGACACAAAGTGGGCCTGCCCCGCTTTAACCTGGGTCAAGGCTTGCCCTATTGCCGTTAGCAGAGGATCCAGCGGCATGACTAAATCCTGCTCCTTGCCTTCCAAAGCCAAACCGATGATGTCCATTAAACCCGCAAACGAATAATGTGCGGATAAATAACCGATGAAGGGCTGAGCGTTGACTAATTTGTCCGCTAAAGCTTCCAGATCCGGCAAGCTCAAGTACAACAAGCCTTGCTGCCTAAAATAAGCGTTATCCGTCGGGATATAAGCCGATTGAAACAACTCGCGGTTGGCCGACACGCTACGCTGGACAAACCCGGCAGCCAAGGCGGCCTGTTCCGGCTGTTCCGGCTGTTCCGCCTCCACCACCAAAATGATGGCCGCGGCATCCTGCGGAAAAGCCCGATCCAGTTCGGCTCTGATTTTAACGAACGGCAAGTCTTTGGACAGAAGATCGTTGGTATTGGTATTGATGCCTAGATGACCGGCGGTGTAATAGCCGCTAGCCACGCTCAAACCGATGAAAAACAGCAGAGTCAACCACGGAAAACGTAGCGGCAATCGGCAAAAAGACACAAATAAACGGTCGAAAAATGACGAGGAGGCAGGCATAGTATCGGATTTTACAGGCATGAGGGAAAGTTCGGGCGCCAACGCACAACCGAAAAATGCAACCGGTCATTATAAGCAAAAGCCGATCAATTCGTAGCCAATAATCATGGCTGCCCATACCCGCGGCTGTCTATTCGCTTAGCGAAGCGAGGGGGTTTTAGCTTATCCCGAAACCTATGCGCCTCTGATTCTGCGGCTTTACCAATTGCTCCGCGCTTAAACTGAGTTATAGTTTTCGGGCATCAAAACCAATATTAACGACCGGGAATGAATGTGTTAAAGATTAGCCGCTCGCGATGGGAAAAAGGCGAAAACCGCAAAGAATACGCGCCGACCTGTCTGATCGCCGCGTCCCTGTCGCTGGTTTTATTTTTTAATCCGGCATCCGCGCTGGATAACGATTATGCGGCGCGGATGCGCGCTTTGCTACAAAGCCAATTGCTCGGCGCCTTGCAAACCGATTTGGTGATACAAGCCATCCGCGCCCAAAATCTGGCCAATCAGGCCATAAGTCCACAACAAATCCAAACCTTGGATCAAACATGGCGGCGGGAAATCGAAAGCAGGCAGCAGCCTTGGATAAACCGGACTTTAACGACGCCGCTTTCGCGGTATCTGCGGCAACTGTGCGACGGCAGCCACGGGTTGTACACCGAAATTTTCGTGACCGACGCGCACGGTTTGAACGTCGGGCAAAGCAATCCGACTTCGGATTATTGGCAGGGAGACGAAGCCAAATGGCAACAAACCTTTCTGCTGGGCCAAAGCGCCGTTCATATCGGCGAAGTCGATCAGGATGAATCCACCCAAGTCTTTCAAGCGCAATTGAGCTTTACTTTGACCGATCCTGATACTCAAGCCCCGATAGGCGCAGCCACCGTCGGCGTCAACCTAGACCTTTTAATGGAATGAGCTATGTCTTTAGTCAGCGGATTTAAACAGTTATCCATCGGCAAGACGGTTACCGTAGGCGTAATCGCGCTGATTTCCCTGGGCTACGGTTTATTAATCGCCACGTCGGGCTCCGGTTTGCGGGAAGCCTTGATTCAACGCAGCAATGCCGACAACGTACAGCTAACGCGGTTATTGGTATCGACCATGCGCGGCGGCGTCCGTTGGAACAGGCCGGACGCTATCGCCCGTGCTTATGCCGACTTGGCCGAACACCCGGATTCCCATCTGATCCAACTATTGGTTGTCGACGCACGATTTCAGCCATTGAGCGCATGGCACAAAGCCGGCGGCAACCCGGCCGGCGACCTGTTAAGCACGCTAACCGAACGGCACGACATTCTGAGCCGGCAAGCTTATACCACCGTCAGCCAGCCGGATAGTTTCACGGTTTTCCAGGCGATCAGCGCCGGCAAACCGCCAGAAACCATAGGCTTTTTGGCCGCCAAATTCGACACTAGCGATCTGAACCGGTACGTGGACCAACTCAATCGGAGACAACTGGCTTACTCCGGCTTAATTTTGCTCATTTCGATTGCCATTTTGCTGTTGCTGATCCGTCATCTAGTCAGCCGGCCTTTAGGGGTTGCGGTAAAAGCGATGGAAGACATCGCCAGCGGCGACAGCAATTTAACTCGCCGTTTGGACGAAGAGGGCCACCTGGAGATTGCCCTGCTCAATCGCGGCTTCAACGCCTTCATCAACAAGTTGAACGACGTCATTAACTTGGTCACCAACTCTTCGATTGCCCTATCCGACGAATCTATCCGCATGTCGGACGTTACTTTGCAAAGCAAAGAACAAGTGATTCACCAGCGGCGGGAAATCGCCTTGATTGCCGAAGCGGTCGACAAAATGGCCAATGCCTCCGCCGCCGTTTCCAACGACGCCAATGCAGCCGCACAAGCCGCCGCCGATGCCCGCCAGCGCTCCGACCAAGTCACTCGACTAATGAGCGACGCGGTTTGTGCATTTAAAGATTTGGCGAATAATGTCCATTCCATGGGCGGCATCATTTCCGCCGTCGAAGCCGACAGCCGCGACATCGGCAGCGTGGTATCCATCATCAATAAAATATCCGAACAAACCAATTTACTGGCGTTAAACGCGGCTATCGAAGCGGCACGCGCCGGCGAACAAGGCCGCGGCTTTGCCGTGGTCGCCGACGAGGTGCGCTCCTTATCCAACCGTATTCAGGCGGAGACACGAAACATCCATCATCAAATTCGCCAATTGCAGGGCCGCGTCCAGCAAATGACCGCCGCCATGGCCGTCAGCGTGGAAAAGAGCGAGTCCAGCCTAGGTCAGGCGGCGGACGCCGACGTCGCCTTAAAAGCCGTCAAAAATTCCATAGACGACATCAGCAAACTCAATCAACACATTGCCGACGAGACCGAAGGTCAAAACACCCAAGTCGCGGCAATCCGGGCGCGGGTGAATACCATTGCCGACATTGCCGAGCAAACCACCCAAGTCGTTACCCAGGCCTCCAATTACGGCACCGAATTTTCGGTCATGGCTAAACAACTACAGGATTTGGTGCGGCAGTTCGTGCAAGCCCAAGCGGGCGCCAATATACAAAAAGAAATAGACGAATCGTCGTTGTTTTAACCCGCGGTTGTTCCCCCGATTCCGTCAGATTGATACGATAAGGCATGCTCGACGTTACCGGTATATTATTGGCCGCCGGCTCCGCAACCCGTTTCGGCGCGGATAAATTGTTACACCCGCTAACCGGCGATGAAACCGTCGCCAGCCAAGCCTGCCGCCGTTTACTGCACGCTACCGGTAGCGTAATCGCCGTGGTACGCCAGGAAGACAAGCCGTTGGCCGAGCGCTTGCTGTCGCTGGGCGCGACTGTCGCGTTCTGCGCACAAGCCGAACGAGGCCTAAGCGCCAGTTTAGCCTGCGGAGTTGCCGCCGCCCCCGCCTCGAATGCCGTGCTGATCGCTTTAGCGGATATGCCGTGGATACAACCGGCCAGCATCGCGGCAATCGCCCGGGCCATGTATGCCGGCGCCTGGATCGCCGCTCCCGCTTACCGCGGTCGCCGCGGCCACCCGGTCGGATTCTCGCCGTTATTGCGCGCCGAGCTGTTAGGTCTCACAGGCGACCAAGGGGCAAAACCGGTGTTGCAAAATCATGACGGGCGGGTAACACTGATCGACTGCGACGATCCCGGTGTTTTGCTGGATATCGATACGCCCGCCGATTTGCTGCAAACTCCGCTTAACGATCATGAAGGCCTGGCAAATGAAAGGGAGTTTGGTAGGAGCGGCGCATAGTCGCGATGATGGCCTCGCGAATCGCGGCTATGTGTCGCCCCCACCATGACTTTCATAGTAACCATGACCGATCACACCGATCTATTGAACCTGCAATTGCAACTGCAACAAAACCGCACACCCTATGCGCTGGCTACGGTAGTGGAAATCGTCGGCTCGTCGTCCGCGAAACCGGCCGCAAAAGCCCTATTCGCTGCCGACGGTAAACTGCTGGCCGGCTGGATAGGCGGGGGCTGCGCACAGAGCATGATTGCCGAAACTACGCTGGATTGTCTGGCAAGCGGCGAACCCAAAGTCGTAGACGTCGATTTGACCGACGAAATATTCGGGGCCGGCATGCCGTGCGGCGGCCATATGCGGGTTTACGTCGAAGCCGTGCTACCCAAGCCGCAGCTCTGGCTGATGGGTCACGGCCGCATTGTGGAAAGCCTCTGCGAGTTTGCCGCCGTCCTGAATTTCGACGTGATTGTCGATGATCCGCAAGCGCGGCCGGAACGCTTTCCGAAAGCCGTCCGCATTATCGCCGACGATCCGCGCTACCAATTGCTGCGCCCGGAACCCGGCGACTTTGTTTTGATCGCCACTCACCATAAAGGCGATTACGCTTCGCTAAGCCAGGCGCTCAATTCCGCCGCCGTATACATAGGCTTGGTCTCCAGCCGCAAACGCGCGCGCTTGATCGCGCACCGCTTGGCCCAAGCCGGTATCGGCCGCGAACAAATAGCGAAGATACGCGCCCCGGCCGGCTTGGATCTGGGCGCGAAACATCCCGAAGAAATCGCACTCTCCATCGCCAGCGAAATGCTTATGCTGAAGCGCGGCGGGCACGGACAACCCTTGAGCGATTGCGCTTGCGCCGGCGCCGACTTTACGGACTGATGCGCACCGTTTAGACTGAACGCCGATAACCCATCGACAGGGACGGTCGCCAATTAGCACACCCAGGTAGCTGCCATGATTACTTTGACCGTTAACGGCGTCGATCGCCAACTCGATTTGCCCGGCGACACCCCGCTACTGTGGGTCTTGCGCGACGCGTTGGGATTAACCGGCACCAAGTTCGCTTGCGGTGTATCGGTATGCGGCGCTTGCACCGTTCATATCGACGGTTTGGCCGCCCGCGCCTGCGTAACGCCGTTATCGGAAGTAGCCGGAAAAACCGTCGTCACAATAGAAGCCCTGCACGAAGACGAGATAGGCCGCAAACTGCAGCAATCATGGTTGGACGGCAACGTTCCGCAGTGCGGGTATTGCCAACCGGGTCAGTTAATGTCCGCCAGTGCATTGTTAAGGCAAAATCCCAATCCTAGCGACGCCGACATCGACAAAGCCATGAGCGGCAACTTATGCCGTTGCGGTACCTATACCCGCATACGCACAGCTATCAAACAAGCCGCAAAATCGTAGGAGACCAGCCGATGATCGCCAAGGACACAGCACCTTTTTCCGCCGCCGACGCCGAGTTCGACATCGTCAACGTCAGCCGACGGGATTTCTTGAAAAACCTGGCGCTCTCGGGTTTCGTGCTCGCGGCCGGTTTCCCGGATGCTTTATTGGCCGACGCTGCCGAAACCGATAGCGAACTGAAAAAATACGGTGCCGATGCGATGCCGCACGGCTGGGTCGATAACCCCTTGGTGTTCGTCGCCATTGCCGAAGATGGCAGCGTTACCATTATTTGCCATCGTTCCGAGATGGGCCAAGGCGTGCGCACCAGCTTACCCCTGGTCGTCGCTGACGAAATGGAAGCCAATTGGCTGCAGGTTACCGTCAAACAAGCACCCGGCGACGAAGCTAAATTCGGCAACCAAGATACCGACGGCTCGCGCAGCACCCGGCATTTTTTCATGCCGATGCGCCGAGTCGGCGCCGCCGCCAGACACATGCTGGAAACCGCCGCCGCCGCTCAATGGCAGGTTCCGGTTAACGAAGTGAAAGCCGAATTACACCGGGTAGTACATCCGGCTAGCGGCAAATCCCTGAGCTACGGCGATTTGGCCATTGCAGCCGCCAAGTTACCGGTCCCTGAACGAACAAGTTTACGCTTGAAAAACCCGGCGGAGTTTCGCTACATCGGCAAAGGCAACCTGAACATTTACGACGGCCGCGACATGGTGTCCGGTAATAGTCAATACGGCATGGATACCCGTCTGGACGGCATGTTGTACGCGGTAGTCGCCCGGCCTAAAGTTCTGGGCGCCCAGGCGAAGCGCTTCGACGCCGCAAAAGCCCTGCAAGTCCCCGGCGTTTTGCAAGTCGTCGAACTACCTAGCAGCCCGCTGCCGGCAGATTTTCACCCCTTGGGCGGCGTGGCCGTGGTCGCCACCAATACCTGGGCCGCCATTCAAGGCCGCAAAGCCTTGAGCGTGGAATGGACGGACAGCCCTCACGCACATTACGACTCGGCGGACTACCGCAAGCAACTGGAAGCCGCGGCCCGCCAATCCGGTAAAGTCGTGCGCGAACAAGGACAAGTCGATCAGGCCCTGCAAGCGGCCAGCCAACGGGTGAGCGCCGAATATTACGCGCCGCATCTGGCGCAAGCGCCCATGGAGCCGCCGGCCGCCACAGCCCGCATTGTCAACGGCCATTGCGAAGTTTGGGCGTGCACCCAAGCACCGCAGCTGTCCAGAGAACGCGTAGCCAAGTGGTTAAAGTTGCCGGAAGAACGAGTCACGGTCCACGTCACGCTATTGGGTGGAGCCTTCGGGCGTAAGTCGATGCCGGATTACGTGATAGAAGCGGCTTTGCTGTCCAAAGCGATGCGCGGCAAACCGGTTAAAGTCACTTGGACCCGCGAAGACGATCTGCAACACGCCTATTTTCACACCGTGTCGTTGGAACGCTTGGAAGCGGGACTCGACACCGACGGTAAGGTGCAAGCCTGGCTGCACCGTAGCGCCGCTCCCAGTATTTCCGCCACTTTCGGCCCGGACAGCAAACATCAGATGCCTGCCGAACTGGGCATGGGCATCATCAACCTGCCGTATGCGATTCCTAACATCCGCATCGAAAATCCGGAAGCCGAATCGCACACCCGCATCGGCTGGTTCCGCTCGGTATCCAACATCCCGCGCGCCTACGCCGTTCAGTCGTTCGTCGCCGAATTAGCGCAAACCGCAGGCCGCGACCACAAAGAGTTTTTACTGGATTTGCTCGGTCCGGCCCGTCGCATCGATCCGCGCGAGTTAAACGACAGCTGGAATCAAGGCGAGTCGCCGCTAAGCTACCCGGTGGATACCGGCCGCTTGCGCCGTGTCATAGAAACCGTTTGCGGCCAAGCCGGCTGGGGGCGCAATTTGCCGAAAGGCCAAGGCCTAGGTCTGGCCGCCCATTACAGTTTCGTCACCTATGTCGCGGCTATCGTTCAAGTCGTCGTCGCGGAAGACGGCAAGATTCAGGTGCCACGAGTGGATATTGCCGTCGATTGCGGCCCGCAAGTCAATCCGGAAAGAATCCGTTCGCAGTTCGAAGGCGCTTGCATCATGGGCCTGACCCTAGCGATGCATGGTGAAATCAGCTTTAAAAACGGCGCCGTCGTGCAAGACAACTTCCATAATTATCCATTGCTGCGTATGGACGAAGCACCAGGCGAGATTCGGATACATTTGTTGCCATCAGACGCCTACGACACACCCTTGGGCGGTATCGGCGAACCCGGATTGCCGCCGATTGCCCCCGCACTGTGCAATGCGATCTTCGCGGCAACCGGCAAACGCATCCGCCAATTACCGATACGCGATCAACTAATGCCCGACTGAGGCAGCGTTATAGCCGCCCGGATACACTCGGCTGTAGAGGAGCCGGATTCCGGCGTGTTAAAAAATGATGGCCGATTCGATTTTATCCTTACCAAGCCCGCCTGCCGGTGCTAAGCTTTGACCGTTCCAGCCTGCATTCGACTAGGTTCGACCGTTAGCGATAGCTAATTTATTCTTGGCATTCGATAAAACGTGAGCGGCTTTTCCAATGGCATCCGCCGCCGCATGGCGAGTTTGTGCGGTCCGCGCATTCCAAATCCGCGTTAAAGTCGACCGAAAAAGCACGGCAAACGGACATATCCAGTTTCCGATCTCAAAAGGCCGCTATGAACACCACCAGTCTCCCGGGAACGGCAATTCAGCCCGCTACCAATATATTGCTGGTAGACGACGAACCCAACGTATTAAAAGCGCTGTGCCGAGTGTTGCGCAATCCGCACTATCATTTGCAAACCGCCGACAACGGCGTCAGCGCTTTAGCGCTAATGGAGCAACACAACTTCGATTTAGTCATTTCCGACATGCGCATGCCGCAAATGGACGGCGCCGAATTTCTGCGCCATGCGGCGAAACGTTGGCCGGATACCATGCGCATGCTGCTGACCGGATACGCGGACATAGAATCGACGATAGCCGCCGTCAACGACGGCCAGATATTTTGCTACTGCTGCAAACCCTGGGACGATGACGACCTGCGTACCCGGGTACATTTCGCGCTGGAACAAAAGCGGGCGAGGGAGGAACGCGCCCGTTTGTTCGACATTATCAACAGCAAAAACAAGGAACTGGAAGAACTCAACGCCAGCTTGGAAGAAAAAGTCGAAAAACGCACCGCGCAAGTGAAAAAATCGCTGAGCATGGTCGATCAAGCCCATAACGAACTGAAAAAACAATACACCGAATCGATCAAGGTTTTCGCCAAAATCATTGAAATGCGCCCCGGCATTAAAAGCGGTCACGCCAAATACATCGCCGAAAATGCCCGCCGGGTGGCGACTTGCTTGCAATTGGAAGCCGATGAAATCAAAAGTATCGTGTTCGCGGCGCTGTTACTGCAATTAGGCAAAATAAGCCTGACCGATAGCTTGTTGAACACGCCCATCAATCAGATGAACCGACAACAGCACAAAGCGTTTTTGAATCATGCCATCGAGGGTCACGACTTGCTCGCCGGTATAGATCCGCTGAAAACGGCGGCCGATTTCATCCGCTTGCAATACGAACACTACGACGGCAAAGGCTTTCCTCTCGGTCTGGTGGGTAAAGAGATTCCGGTCGGTGCCCGCATCTTGGCGGTAGTCAGAGACTATTTGAATTATTTGGACGGCGCTATCAGCGGGGAAAGAATGACCGCCCCGCAAGCCAAGGACATGCTGACTAGCCGCAGCGGCAGTTTTTACGATCCGCTGGTGGTCGAAACCTTTTTACAAGTGCTGCAAGAAACTGAAAGTATGGAGGCACGCCCCATCATCGAAGTGGCCTGGAATCAACTGCGCCCCGGCATGGAGGCGGCGGAGATTCTGGTCAACGACACCGTGTTTTTGAAAGACCACATCGTCACCGAAAATCACGTTCTGGCGATCATGAATCTAAAACACAGCGGCTGTAAGCTAGTATTGAGGATACGCACCGGTAGCGAATCGGTTTATTGACATTCGCCCCCGTGTTGCCTCCTTCGCTTCGGCAAATTTCGGGCGGCGATGTGTCTGGCATCATGAGGCCGTCACTAAACCGCTGCCCGACAGCCTTGCCGAAATTCGAAGCACCGAGAATGTAACCGAAACCTACGCATATCCAATCCCTTTTGCGATATTCGAAAGCGATCTAACAGCTTCGATAAGCGCACGGCCGACCGGGCTTGAACTAAACTAACCGGCATCGCCTTGCTCTCTCAGGATGTCGACCGCCATGACCGAACTCTTCCCCAACGGCAGTTCTTATCCGCTAGGTTCGACACTCAGGCCGGGCGGTGCCAATTTCAGCATTTACGCCAAAAACGCCGCAGCGGTACAGCTGCTGTTGTTCGACGACATCGCCGACGAGCAACCCGCCCGCATCGTAGACTTCGATCCCTGCCGACAAGCGACTTTTCATTACTGGCATGCCTTCGTGCCGGACATCAAAGCCGGCCAACTCTACGGTTATCGGGTCAGCGGACCGGCCACATCCGAGCGCGCCAAGGATAAATTGCTATTGGACCCTTATGCGCGCGGCATCGCAGTCGGCCCGAATTATCAAAGAAAAACGGCTTGCCAGCCCGGATGCAATTGGGGGCAAGCCATGAAAAGCGTAGTCGTCGATTACCGCGGCTACAATTGGGGCGACGACGCACCGCTGCGCAAACCCTTCCGGGGAACGGTGATCTACGAAATGCATGTGCGCGGCTTTACCCAACATCAAAGCTCCGGCCTGCCGGCCGACAAGCGCGGCACTTATGCCGGCGTCATCGAAAAAATCCCCTATTTGCAAGAACTCGGAGTTACCGCAGTGGAACTGTTGCCGGTGTTTCAATTCGACCCGCAAGACGCACCGCCCGGTCTGGTCAACTATTGGGGCTATACGCCGGTTTCGTTTTTCGCCCCGCACAGCGCCTACAGTTCCGACCCGTCGCCGCTCGGCGCCATCGCCGAATTTCGCGACATGGTCAAAGCCCTGCACAAAGCCGGCATAGAAGTAATATTAGACGTGGTGTTCAACCATACCGCCGAAGGCGATCACCGAGGGCCGGTTTTAAGCTATAAAGGCTTGGCCAATGACGTCTACTACATCCTCGATCCGCACACCGGCAGCTATAGCAATTATTCCGGCACCGGCAACACCTTGAAAGCCAATCATTCCGTAGTCAGACGCTTAATATTGGACAGCTTGCGTTATTGGGTCACCGAAATGCACGTGGACGGCTTTCGTTTCGACTTGGCATCCATCCTGTCTCGCGACGAAGAAGGCCGGCCATTTCCCAACCCGCCGATTTTATGGGACATAGAAACCGATCCCGTGCTCTCCGGCAGCAAGCTGATAGCGGAAGCCTGGGACGCCGCCGGCCTTTACCAAGTCGGCCATTTCATCGGCGACTTCTGGAAAGAATGGAACGGCCAGTTCCGCGACGATATCCGTTCGTTTTTGCGGGCGGACAGCGGCAGCGTCGCCAAATTACCCAACCGCATCTTCGCCAGCCCCGACATTTTCCTATACGAGCAAAAAGATCCGGAAACCAGCATCAATTTCGTGACCTGCCACGACGGCTTTACCCTGGCGGATTTGGTGTCCTACAACGACAAACACAACGCCGCCAATCTGGAAAAAAACCGCGACGGCTGCGACAACAACTACAGCTGGAATTGCGGCGCCGAAGGACCCAGCGACGACCCGCACATCAACGCCCTGCGCAAGCGGCAAATCAAAAACTTTCTGGCGTTGAACTTGTTGTCCGCCGGCACGCCGATGCTGACCATGGGAGACGAAGCGTGCCGAACCCAGGCAGGCAACAACAACGCCTATTGTCACGACAGCGAATTGAGCTGGTTCGATTGGTCGTTATTGGAACAACACGCCGATATTCACCGTTTCGTAAAAAGCCTGATTGCGTTGCGTAAAAGCATGTATTCGCAGAGCACGAGTTCCACGACGTTGAACCAATTCTTTCAACGCATCCACATCGAATACCATGGGGTTAAGTTAAACCAAGCGGATTGGTCGGCCAATTCGCACAGCTTGGCGATCTTGGTCGCCGAACTGCAGCAAACCCAAGTGTTTTATTTTATTTTCAATAGTTTTTGGGAATCACTGGAATTCGAATTGCCGGACAGTTTCAATAACCGAGCGCTGAACTGGCGACGCGTGCTGGATACCGCGCTAGCCTCGCCCATGGACTGCGTTGCGCTAGACAGCGCCACCGACCTCCTCGCCAACCGCTATACAGCCGAATCCCGCTCTATCGCTATGTTAATCAGCGTCTAGCAAAAATCCGGCGTATGCGCTTTACCCCAAACGCAAGCATGCTGATTTCCTGTCGGCAATGACTGGGTGAGGCATTTGCAGTGACGGGTTATCGACCAGCCGATACCAATGCTCTGATAATGTTTCATCAGCAGCCAACAAACCTTTAAGATCGGATGACAAACGGTGTACTGGATTAATTACGAGTTTTGACCACACTTTTGCGAGGACCGACGCCGCCAATGTAGTGAAACCCGGAGCGCAATCTCCCCCCTGACATAACGCTAAGTGCCCCGGCTTTCGATACCGTATCCGTTTATGAAATCCGCCAAACAGAAACCTTTTTACATTGGAACAGGCTCATTCTCATGGCGCTATTTGCTGTCAGGTCAAAACGTTGGTTGGACTGGCCGATGCTGCTAAGTTGCAGAAGATGGTAGGTCATCAAGACTATTATGGTTTTCTAAATTAAGTAAGAACGCTCAACCATTTGAAAAGAGACTCTGGCATGGAGACTTATGGCCTATGATGCGTGCGTTACAGCTAGCGCCAATTTTTTTCAAACAGTGGGACGTAGTTACTTAGGAATAATCCGGCGGGCGTTTCGAATAATGAATGACTCCATCCCAACCCATGACAATTTGGATTTCCGCTTACTGTTCGAATCGTCGCCCGACCTCTATCTGGTTTTAAATGCGAATCTGGAAATCGTCGCGGTCAGTGATGCCTACACCCGAGCCACGTTGACCTGCCGGGAGGAAATATTGGGAAAAACGTTGTTCCAAGTTTTTCCCGACAACCCCGACGATCCGACCGCGGAAGGCCAACGCAATTTGAGTGCCTCCTTGCAGCGGGTGTTGCAGTCCGGCAAGCCCGACACGATGCCGGTGCAAAAATACGATATTCCCAGGCCCGACGGCGCGGGTTTCGAGGAGCGCTATTGGAGCCCGATCAATATCCCGATTCTGGGCAAGGACGGCGAGGTGGCCTATGTGCTGCATCGGGCCGAAGATTTGACCGAGTTTATCCGCGTCAAACAGCAGGGTGTCGAGCAAAGCCAGCTCAACGACACCTTACGCGCCCAGGCCGTCAAAATGGAAGTCGAGCTGTTCGCCCGCAGCAAAGAGATCGCGGCCGCCAGCGCGGAGTTGAAGGGCGCCAATCAGGAATTGTCGCGCCTGTATGCCAAAACCTTGGAGTTGGATGAGCTGAAGACCCAGTTTTTTGCCAACGTCAGCCACGAGTTTCGCACACCGCTAACCTTGATGCTGGGACCGCTGGAAGAGTTATTGGCCCGCTTTGCCCCGCAAGGCCCTCAGCCTGCCGCAACCGCATACGAGCAGCTTAGCCTGGTACATCGAAACAGCTTGCGTCTGCTGAAATTAGTCAATTCGCTGCTCGACTTTTCTCGCATCGAAGCCGGGCGGATGGAAGCGGCCTATGAAGCGACCGATCTGGCCGCCTATACCGCTGAACTGGCCAGCCTATTCCGTTCGGCTACCGACAAGGCGGGTCTGCGGCTTGCCATATCCTGCCCGACTTTACCGGAACCGGTGTATGTGGACCGGCAAATGTGGGAAAAGATTGTCCTCAATCTGCTCAGCAACGCCTACAAACATACCTTTTCCGGTGAAATCGAGGTGGCGCTGCGCTGGCGCGAAACCTCGGTCGAACTAGCCGTACGCGATACCGGAGTGGGAATTGCGCCGGATCAACTTAGTCACGTATTCGACCGCTTCCATCGGGTGCCGAACGTGCGCTCGCGCAGCCATGAGGGCAGCGGCATCGGCCTGGCGTTAGTGCAGGAGCTGGTCCGCTTGCACGGCGGCGCAGTCGGGGTAACGAGTAGGCCGGGTGTCGGCAGCACATTTACCGCGACTATCCTGTCCGGCACCGCACATTTGCCGGTGGAACGGATTCGTCCGTCCCGAACGACGGACGCTCATCCGCTGGCCGCCGATTTTTTCGCTGAGGAAGCGTTGCGTTGGGACTTGGAAACGGAACACGAATGTGGCACAAGCCAACAAACCGGAACGGATGGATCAATAGAGTTAAGTACCGGGTTGAACGCGCACATCGTGGTTGCCGACGACAATGTCGACATGCGCGGCTATGTTGCCCGGCTTTTACGACAGCAGGGCTATGCGGTCACGGCGGT
Source organism: Methylomonas sp. HYX-M1 (assembly GCF_040741385.1). Lineage (NCBI taxonomy): Bacteria > Pseudomonadati > Pseudomonadota > Gammaproteobacteria > Methylococcales > Methylococcaceae > Methylomonas > Methylomonas sp. HYX-M1. Next base: position 2,151,627 of record NZ_CP160405.1, on the reverse strand, counting down.
TCACGACGGCTTAGCGGCGCTGGCAGCAGTGCGCCAACGTCGGCCCGATCTAGTGCTGACCGACATCATGATGCCGGGCCTGGATGGCATCGGATTGCTGAGCGCTCTGCGCGAAGATCGGGAGACCAGTACCATTCCGGTCATTTTGCTCTCGGCCCGGGCCGGAGAGGACGAACGCATCCAAGGCTTGAAACACCGGGCCGACGACTATCTGACCAAGCCATTCAGCGCGCGGGAATTACTGGCTCGCGTTGGATCATGCCTTGAAATATCGAGATTGCGCAACGATGCCGAAACTCAGCTCCGCCTGCAAGAAGCCGAGCGCGAATTTCGGGTACTAACGGAGGCCATGCCGCAAATTGTCTGGGTGACACGGCCTGATGGCTGGAATGTATACCACAACCGCCGCTGGGTCGAATATACCGGTCTTGCAGTTGAAGAAAGTTATGGCCATAACTGGATAAACGCCGTTCATCCTGATGATAGGCAACGCGCATGGGAAGCCTGGCAACGCGCGTTCCAGCATCATGACAGCTACTCCGTGGAATTTCGCTTGCGACGGGCGGACGGCGTTTACCGCTGGTGGTTGGCCCGGGGCATGCCACTGTTAAATGCGCAAGGGGACATTGAAAAATGGTATGGCACCTGTACCGACATTCAAGAATTAAAAGAAGCGGAAACTGCTATCCGAGAAAGTGAAACAAGGCTGCATTTTGCTTTGGAGATGTCGAATACCGGCGCCTGGGAAGTCGACTTGGAAACGCGCGCGGCGTACCGATCGATCGAACACGCCCGTATTTTCGGCTATTCCGACACGGCGTCGGCATGGTCAGTCGACAAATTCCTGGCACATGTGTTGGCGGCAGACCGCCCCAAGGTAGCGGCAGTGCTGCAAGAGGCGTTTGCCAGCGGCGGCGAAGGCAGATTCGAATGCCGGATTCGGCGTACCGATGGCGAAATCCGCTGGATCATGGTAGCCGGCCGCTATCGCGTCAACCGAACGGATGGCAAAAGCCAGGTCGCCGTGGGCGTTATTCAAGACATTACCGACAGCAAACGCATCCAGGAGGAACTCAAACTGCACCGCGACCAGTTGGAAATGTTGGTTGCCCGCCGAACCGAAGAACTGGAAAAAGCCATGGCGTTGGCGGACGCCGCCAACCACGCCAAGAGCGCCTTCCTGGCCAATATGAGCCATGAAATCCGCACGCCGATGAACGCCGTGCTGGGTTTTTGCTATCTGTTGGAACAGCGCCACCTGGACGGCGAATCGCTGGCTTTGGTGCGTAAAGTCCACCATGCCGGGCATACGCTGCTATCGCTGATCAACGATATCCTGGACTTTTCCAAGATCGAGGCCGGCCGGCTGGAAATCGAGCGCGCGCCGTTCAAGCTGACCGAACTGCTGGACAACCTCGCCGCTATCATGGCGACTGCCGCCCATAACAAAGACTTGGAATTGGTCATCACCCCACCCGCCGAAATCGACGCCTTGGTTGGCGACGCCTTGCGCCTGCAACAAATATTGATCAACTTGCTCAGCAACGCGATCAAATTCACCGAACGCGGCGAAGTCGAGTTACGCATTAGTGTGGAATCCGCGGACAAACAGCAATGTCAGCTGCGATTTGGGGTGCGCGATACCGGTATCGGCATTTCCAGCGCACAGCAGTCGCTGATTTTTTCGGCGTTCGGCCAAGCCGATAGCAGCATCAGCCGCCGATTCGGCGGCACCGGCTTGGGTTTGAGCATCAGCATGCAACTGGTGGAACTGATGGGCGGCCGCTTGCAAGTGACCAGCGAAGTGGACCGGGGCAGCGAATTCTGGTTTGTGTTGCCGTTGCAGCGTGACCAGCGCGTGGAGCGCCGGCCAACCCAACTGGCTCGGCTCGAATTGCTGATCGCAGATGACTGCGCCAGCGTGCGCGACGCCCTGTCCGTTGTTACCGACTCTCTGGGTTGGCTGGCCGATACCGCCGCTTCCGGCGAGGCCGCCCTGATGAAAGCGCTGACCAGAATGCACAGCCAACGTTTTTACGATGCTATCGTATTAGATTGGAAAATGCCGGGGCTGGACGGGCTAAATACCGCTAAAGCCATACGCCAAGCGCTAAAGGAAAAACCCCGGGACTTGGACCCGCCGATCATGCTTATGGTAACCACTCGTTTGCGTGAAGAACTATTATCCCAGCCGGGTATTGAGGGAGTGGTTAAGGTGCTCAGCAAGCCGGTCACCGCCTCAACGCTTTACTCTGCCGTCGCCGACTCGCTGAACCAACGCGACCAGGGACTTTTTCGGCCAGCCCCGGCGCAGCTCGGTAACGCCGGCAATCGCCGCATTCCCGGCGTGCGCGTGCTGGTGGTGGACGATAGCGAAATTAACCGGGAAGTGGCAAAGGGCATCCTGGAAGCGGATGGTGCGATCGTCGATACGGCCTGCGACGGCCAGGACGCGCTGGAATGGCTGCAAGCCCATCCCGATGCGGTGGATATCGTGTTGATGGACGTGCAAATGCCGCGCCTGGACGGCTATGCCGCCACCCGCGTTATCCGTGAAGATAAACGCTGGCGAGAATTACCCGTCGTCGCGCTGACCGCCGGCGCCTTTCAGGAATTGCGCGATGCCGCGCAGGATTCCGGCATGAACGATTTTATTGCCAAGCCGTTCAACGTGGCGCAGATGATGGAAACCATTCAACGCTTGACCGGATGCTTGGCCGGAAAGGCCACCTCAGGCGTGAGCGACGCAACCGCAGCCGTAGGTTCGGCAAGCGTACCGCCGCCGCTGCCGACAACCGACGCCAGTGAATCCGACTTGCCGGCTATCGATCTGGCGGCCGCGCGCGGGCAATGGGGCCAGCTCGGCGTCTACCGCACCTATCTGGATAAATTCCTCGCCGCTTTCGTGGAGGGCGGAACATCTATCGCAGCCGCCTGCAACGAAGGCGACCTGAAAGCAGCGGCAGCTCAGGCCCATAAACTTTGCGGAGTGGCTGGTTCGCTGCGACTACCCCGAGTCGCAGAATTGGCTCGCCAACTAGAAACATGCTTGAATGCGGGCGATACGGCGATTAAACTGACAGCAGAGCTGCAAGCCGCGATAGATCAAGTACGCGCGGCAGTCGACGCTTGGCCGGAAGCCGACAATCCCGTTGCCTCGCCGGATCCGGTTGCCGACCCGCTTGGGAATGGCTTGTTTGCGTTATTCAAGGGCATGCTGGAAGCGCTCGACCGTAACGACCCCGATGATTCCGAAATCTGGTTGGGCCGGCTGCGGCAGCACCCGAATTCTATCCAACTGGCCGAGTTGGACGCGCTACTGGCCGACTTCGATTTCCGCGCGGCGGAAGCCGCCGTACGCAGCCAGTTGCAGCGCCTGAATTTATCGATACCGGAGTAAGCCATGCCTTACGGCCCCATCCTCATCGTTGACGATGAGCCCACCAATTTGGCCATCCTACGCCACACGCTCAAAGACGAACACAGGTTAATGCTGGCTCGAAACGGCGCGGAAGCGCTCGAGCTGGCGGGCAAGCACCATCCCTGTCTGGTCCTGCTCGATATCCAGATGCCGGAAATGGACGGCTATGCGGTCTGCCGCGCCCTAAAAGCCAATCCGGCGACCGAGGCCATCCCGGTGATTTTCATTACGACACTGTCCGAATTGGAAAAAGAGGAAGCCGGCTTCGACGCAGGCTGCGTCGATTATTTGATCAAACCGGTTTACCCCCGGATCGTGCGGGCACGGGTGCGGACCCACCTATCGCTGGTTCAGGCCAAACGCTTGGAAAGAACGTACGGCGAGGCCCTCGCCATGCTCGGCAAAGCCGGCCATTACAACGACAGCGATACCGGCCTGCATATCTGGCGCATCGCGGCTTACGCCCGACAACTGGCCGAGGCCGTCGGCTGGCCCAAGGAGAGTTGCGTTTTACTGGAGCAAGCCGCGCCGATGCACGACACCGGCAAAATCGGCATTCCCGACTCGGTGTTGCGCAAACCCGGCCAACTGGATGCGGACGAATGGGCCATCATGCGTACCCATTGCCGGATAGGCTACGAAATCCTGTCCAGCAGCGACGCGCCGGTATTTGTGTTGGCCGCCGAGGTCGCACTTCGCCATCACGAGAAGTGGGACGGCAGCGGTTATCCCGATGGCCTGCTTGGCGAAGCCATTCCCGCATCGGCGCGCATCGTCGCGCTGGTCGACGTGTTCGACGCACTGACCATGAAGCGCCCTTACAAGGAGGCTTGGCCGGTGGAACAGGCCTTGAAAACCGTGCGCGAGGGCTCGGGCCGCCATTTCGACCCTGCGCTGGTCGAAGCATTCGAAACCTGCCTGCCACGTATTTTGGAAATCAAGGCCGATTGGGACAGTCGGGAAACGCAGCAAGGCGTCTGATGCCGCCGCCCAGTTCGAATTTGCAGATTTGGTATTCACCCGAATTGGCGCTGCCACTGCGCCCATCGGCAATAACCGAGGAAAAAGGTCCAACTGCGACGTTGGCTCCTTCGCTGCCAACGAGATCGGCCATGCTATCAGTACACGCAAAGTTCAGCCGCACCATCGACATGGCACGCGCTCAGCAAACCGCCGACAAGGTCTTGGGCATCGTCGAAGACCATCTGGAAAACCGCGATTAGCTGATCAACGACCGGTGATTGCTTGCCGACCTTGCCGTTTATCCCTATCTGGCTCTGGCCCCGGCAGGAGGCATCGCCACCAGCGATTACCCCAACATCGTCGCCTGGTTTCGGCGCATCCGCGCCCTGCCCGGTTACCTTTCGATGCCGGGCCCTGGCAGGCGTGACACGGCAATATTTTGAGCTTACGTTCGGTTCGACACCTTAAGGCTGGATACGGACTTTCTTTTACCTCAGGGAAAAAACCGATGCGATAGCGACTCCATGCGGTAAGCGCATGCACTGTCCAACCTTCGATAACAATCCGGCGCCCATGTTGGCATCAAACCCGACTATTCAATTTGCCTCATAAACCCCATAAGTCCAATAATCCTTGCCAGGGCGCAGGCGGCAACGCCAGCCCCGGGCGCGCAGTTCGCGGCCGATCAAGTGATTCATCACACCGTGCCCCACCAACAACACGCTGCCGTGCACTTCGGCAAAATCGATCAAGCGTTGCGCGGCCAAGCCGGCACGCCGTTTGGCCGCCCGGTACGATTGGCCATTGCGGGAAAAGCCGGCCAACCATAGCAGGCGCAACAAGACCAGCCATACGCCCACCGGCAGGCAAACACAACCTTGATTAAAATGCGGTAATCGGGCTTCTCCGAACAGCGCATCGGCGACCGGAGTTTCGCTGAATCTCAACGCGTGTGCCGATTGCCGGGAACGCGGCAGATCGCTGCACAACACCATGCCGATGCGCTGAAACACGTCAAGGCTAACCCGCGGCGGCGCATCGACGATGCCGGCGACGCGATAGGCTTCGGCGAGCCGAGCCAAGTCGCGCGCCCGCAGCCAGCCGGTCAAAGCCACGCTAGGCTGGCCGTGGCGCATCAAAATAATGCGAGGGTTTTGTTTAGCCCTCACGGATACGGTTTGCCGTTTTTATGGGTAAACAGCCAACCGCCGTCCGTGCCGACCGCCAACAAATCGTCGTCGGGATAGTCGACCCGGTCGCCCGGCGTGCGGTCGCCTATTTCCAGATACAGCACGTCGTGCGCCGATTCGTTGACCAAGCGATGGGCGTTGCCGCTGCCGGCCTTGAAGCCCGCGCATAGACCCGGCGCCAACAGCGTCGCCCCCGCGTCGGTATACAGCATCGGCGTGCCTTGTAGCACGTATATGAATTCGTCCTGCTTGGCGTGGGCATGGCGCAAGGCGGAAATCGCGCCCGGCGCCAACTTGGTCAGATTGACGCCGAAGTTTTGTAGCCCGAACGCGTCGCCGAGCGCACGTTTTTCCCGCCCCGCCAATCCGTGGTCATACAGGTCGCGAATCGCTTGCGGATACAGGGATTTTCTCGGCCGCGGCGGCACTTGCTCGGCAGCGACGGCGTCTGGGAATGGTGGTTCAGTCATGTGAAACGGTCCGGTGGCGCATGAAAGAGAAAGCGGTTATTAATCCGGCTCCATTGTTTGCGGGTATAGCGTTCTTACCCTTTGGGACATAAAGGCTGAGCTAGTCGAAGCCCGAGGTGTCACACTCAGCAAATCTCAGGACGAACGCAGTATTTTAGTGCTGACTCAATAATCGACAAACGGCGCGCAGATGAAATCTATGTCACCGTAATTGCAACCGCTTTGACTCAACAGCGCGGTGATTTGACCGCGATGGTGGGTTTTGTGGATGAATAAAGTGGTCAACAGGGTGGTCACGGCCAATACCTTGTCTTGCCCGGTGGACAGGCTACGGAACGCGATGCGCCGTTGCAAATCGGCAGCTCCCAGGCATAGAATCAAATCCAGCAAGGTCTCATCGCTGGCGCATTGCGCGGCGCGCAGCTCGGCGAAATCGTTGTAAAGTTGCAAATCCAAGCGTTGGTAAGGCGCGGGCTGATCCTGCAAGCGCGCCAGCCACAACCGGTCGCCCAGCAGCAAATGATTCCAGGTGCCGTGAATCGAACCGAAAAACACACCCCTATCGCGTTTGCGTTCGGCGTCCGCCAAGGTCGCGCAAGCGTCGTACAGTCGCCGGTTAACCCACTGGCTGTAACGGGCCTGCAAGGCAAAATGTTCCGGCAAATTCATCAGGCTCCCCTGCACTCGGCGGCTATGGTTTCAACAAAGGCCTGCCGCAAACGGCGGAACGTCGGTCCCGGGCAATCGGGCAACGGCCGGCAGTCAATGCTGGCGACCGGAATCAGCTCCGCGCCGGTGCCGGTCAGGAAACATTCATCGGCCGCGTACAAATCGTACACGCCCAACGGCTGTTCGTTAGCTTCGATGCCGTTGGCCCGCGCCAACTCTAACACCAATTCGCGGGTGATACCTTCCAGCGCCCCTTCGCTGCACGGCGGCGTCAGCAAAAGGCCGTCTCGTACGATAAACACGTTATCGGCGCTGCCTTCCGCGACCCGGCCTTGGCCATTGAGCAGCAGCGCCTCGTCGGCGCCGGCATGGTTGGCTTCGATTTTGGCGAGAATGTGGTTCAAATAATTCAGGCTCTTGATGCGCGGATCGAGGCCGTCGGCCGGCAAGCGGCGCACCGACGATACGATCAGCCGCGCACCGGCCTGTTGTTGGCCGATGTCCATCATCGTCAATTGGTCGGCAATGGCAATGACATTGGGCGATGCGCAGCTCTTGGGATTCAAGCCCAACGGGCCGGCGCCGCGCGTGACCATCAAGCGGATGTAGCCGTCGTCCTCGGCGAACGCCGCGATCAGCCCTTCGATGGCCGCGATCAATTCGGCGGCGGCCAGCGGAATTTGCAACGCAATCGCCCGTGCCGACAACTGCAGACGCTGTAAATGTTGCGGCAGGCGAAAGGCGCGACGCTTGTAAAAGCGTATGCCTTCGAACACGCCGTCGCCGTACAGCAGGCCGTGGTCGTTGACCGGAATTCCGGCGCGTTCGGCAGGCAGCAGTTGGCCGTTCAACCAGCATATGGCGCGGTCAGTCATCGTATTCTCCTGAGTGTATTTTACCGGTGTTTAAAGGAGGCACCACTTTAGACTAAAATGCCACAACCACTACAGATGCAATAAGGCTTAATTATATCGATACAGTTTAACACCCAGGCATACTGTAGCCATGGCGCCGCGTCCAAACTGTATTGCAAGCACCCATGAACCTACGCTACGAAAACCTCGCCGAGCATTTGCTGAATGCCATCGCCCAAAACCTGTACCGGCCGGGCGAACGTATGCCCAGCGTGCGCCAGCTCAGCCAACAGCACCGGGTCAGTACCGCGACGGCAGTCAGCGCGTTGCGACGGCTGGAAGATCAGGGCCATATCGAGGCGCGCCAGCGCTCCGGCTACTACGTCAGAGCCCGCACACGTTCGCCGCTGCAGGAACCGGCCATGTCGGCGCCGCCGCGCGAACCGACGCTGGTGACCGGGCAAGAGCTGGTATTACGGCTAATCAAGGCCGCCAACAATCCGAAAATCGTGCAATTGGGCGCGGCAGTGCCGGCGGCGGCGTTTCTGCCGACCCGGAAAATGGCGCAAATCTCGGCTAGCGTGGCCCGCCGCTACGGCCAGCGCCTCGCCCATTACGAATTCCCGCCGGGCGCGCCGGAACTGCGCCGGCAAATCGCCCGACGCATGTCGGAACAGGGCTGTCCTGTGGACCCCAATGACATCCTGATCACCAATGGCTGTCAGGAAGCGATAACGCTAGCCTTAAGAGCCGCCACCCGACCCGGCGACATCGTCGCCATCGAATCGCCGACCTTTTACGGGCTATTGCAAATCATCGAATCACTGTCGCTACGTGCGATCGAAATTCCCACCCATCCGCGCGACGGCATCGCACTGGACGCCTTGCAACTGGCCTGCGAGCAATGGCCGATCAAGGCCTGCATTGCGGTGCCCAACTACAGTAACCCCTTGGGCTATTGCATGAGCGATGAGCGCAAGCGCGCCCTCGTCGAACTGGTCAATCGCAACCGGATTGTGCTGATCGAGGACGACGTCTACGGCGACCTGGGGTTCGGCCTGCAACGGCCGTCGCCAGCGAAAAGCTGGGATAACGAGGAGCGGGTATTGTATTGCTCGTCGTTTTCCAAATCGCTGAGTCCCGGTATGCGGGTGGGCTGGCTGGTGGCAGGGCCGCTGCATGAGCAAACCGAGTATCTGAAATACGTCAGCAATCTGGCGACGCCAACCCTTGTGCAATTGGCAGTCGCGGACATGCTGGCCGCAGGCGGCTATGAGCGCCACCTGCGCCAAGTGCGCAACCAATACCGGCAAGCGGTGGAACGCATGACGGCGGCCATCGGCGCTTATTTTCCGCCGGGCACTCGGGTCACCCAGCCGGCGGGCGGTTTCGTGCTATGGGTGGAACTGCCCGAAAGCGTCGATGCAACGGCGCTGAGCCGGCGGGCGTTGCCGCAAGACATCAGCATCGCGCCCGGTCCGATATTCTCGGCCACGCAAAAATACCGCAACTTTATCCGCCTCAACTGCGCGGTCGATTGGGACGAGCGGCTCAATCAGGCACTGGTCAAATTGGGTCAAATGGTCGGCGCGAAATAGTGCGGCTGGTCTTTCGGCACCTAGCAAGCGACAATGTTGACAGAAAAGGAAAGCGGGCCGTAGGCACATAAATACTTATCCAATGATGCGCCCCGATATAAAACAATCACTGTGAACGCTGTTTTTTCGCTTTGAAATCAGAATCTGATTGAGGCAGTGTGACTTCCTTTTCCTTATTTCAAAGACGACAACTTGGCAGCGGCAATAGTAATCGCTTCGCCGGTTTGCGGATTCCGGCCAGTGCGCTCTGCACGCTCTTTCACCTCAAAAATACCGAAGCCAACCAGCGCCACCGAATCACCGGCTTTCAACGCCGCTTGAATGGAATGGGTGTAGCATCCAACGCTCGGCCGGCGTCGGCTTTAGTCAGGTTGGCGTGGCTGGCAATGACGTCAATAAGTTCGGATTTGTTCATTCTGGTATTTCCTTGGGTTAAAAAATGTGTGTTGATTTAGTGGTATCGGGGACATGAGCCGTTTCTACTTCAATCTTTGACGGTCAGCTAATCTCATGACAACAACCTAGCCAACTGCGGATCGTTGCGCAGCAACACGCACCACTTGACAACCGACGACAGCTCGGCATCGGGCCTGGTCATATCTCTTACCTGGAGAAGACAACTTTTGGCTTTCTCTTTTGCGACGGGGTTGCCGCCATTACCGCATTGGAATTTGGCTTTTTGGTACTGCTCAATCAAACGTGAAGCCTTAGTCCAAACCTTTCTACGCGCTTCCGTCAAAGGCTCATGCTCGTTTAACTTTAACCGGTTGACTGTTTCGGCCACGCGCAATTTTTCCCACTCGGATATTCCAGGTGCGGCGATAGCCTTACCTTCCTCATCAAACGCCAGCAAGTTGACGTCACCGCAATCAATCGGATCCAGCAAATATTGAATTTCGGATTCTTCACACCGATTATCAAACGACGAACAAAGGGATCCGTCATTCAACGGAAACCAACCGCCCTTTTTGCGATTGCCCACATTGCCGCAAGCCCGGAAATTCATGTAATCAAATGCCAGCCACCAATATCCATCTCTGTCTTCACCGTCCGCGGATTTAGCTGCTTTTTTCGGGCGAAAGTGCTCCACATCCAGATGCGAATACACATCTCGAGCTTCTGAAAACCAGCACTTGCCACCGGACAACGCCAATAACCAGGGTTTAAGCTTGCCCCAGTGATGACTGTTGTCGTCGATCAACTTGTTTCGATCTTGCAAGTTTCCTGCACCATGATGCGCGGCCATCTCCGCGACCAGCCGATTGGACTCTGCAAGCCATTCCTGCCATTTGTGTTCCGACCATGGTGTCCAGCCGGGAATATCGGCATCGGTCGGCAATCGATTTTCCAAATCGATAAAGATCATTGGGCATCGTCCTCTTTGAGAATGGCGTTGATGATTTCATCGGCAATCGCATCCTGTTCGGCTTGCTCCTCGGGTGACAATGCCGGCTTATGAAAACGGGTGTGCTGGGCCATCTTCCGTACAAACATCGCGTAATAAGGGTCTTTAAAATCGGCATTGGAAAAACCCAAATCGGCTAGTTCGGCGCTCAGGCGAGTGAGTTCGTCATTTTCTTCCGGCGTTCGCAATGCATCCAGGGAAAACAAATAATTGCGCCGATGCAAACGCCGTTCGGTTTCTGCATCCAGTGTGGACGACAATCCGAACAAATCGCTTTTTAGCAAACCCGTCACGCCCATACCTTGCGGATCGACATCCGGTGTATCGACCAGCGTCTTGTTGCCTTGCTTACGCAGGATATGGACTTGCTCGCGTTTCAGGCTGCCGACCATCATGGGATCGTGAGTGGTAATAATGATTTGCGACTCGCCTTGACCAGCAATGCCGTTTACCGGCGTCAGCACACTTTCGATGTCATCGAAATAGCGCAATTTCCAGATGGGGTTCAGGTGGGTATCCGGCTCATCGAGAAGAAACAAGCTTTCGCTCCCCTGGGTAATTCGCATCAAACCCAGTACGGTCAAAATTTGCAATTCACCTTCGGAAAGCTGGGTAAAGCTCACCTTGCCGCCATGTTCGTCGCGTTTTTTGACCGTGATACGCACTTCCTCGATCAGATCACCAATATATGCTCCTTCGGCATAGCGAAAGAAGCTGTCGGAACCACCGATCAGATTGCCCAGCTCTTTAAGCTTGTCATTACTAGGCACGAACAGGTAAAGCTGCTTCTGGCGTTCCCGTCGGCCACGGAAATCGATCAGTTTGGTTTCCTCATGCTCGATGGGCGCCCAGGCCACTTGCCACAACTTGTCGAGGAACTCGCTAACGACATTGCCTCGCGCATACCAAAACCGCGGATCACCTTCCAAAATATCGTCGTCCTTTAACTCTCCGCGCAAGCGATGCGGCTGTTTCAACACGAACAACGCCGACTCCAGCGATTCGATGTGCAGGTTATGCATCACCTTGGTAAACACCGGATCGTCCGACAGCAAACAAGCCAACAACACCAACTGGCTATGACCGCCCCGGCAATAAAACAGCCGACGCAGTTTATCGTCGCCAAACTGCCTTAAGGTTTTGCTGTCCTCGCGCTTGCGCAGTTGCTCGATAAGCCGGATATCCGACTCACTAGCGGTGAAATTGCGCAACAACTGTTCCGGCAACACTTCCTCGGCGGTAATCTCCTGCCGGCGATTGAATCGGCGTTGATGCTCTTGAAACAACGCCTCCAAACGCTCGTTGCGGCCCGAATAATAGGCAAAGATATGTGATGGCAGCAGCTCCTTGTGCTCCAGCAAATAGCCTTGTGATTCCTTTTTGCCGTCCACCCAGACAAAAGGCCGTTTCTGTTTCGCCAAATCGGCTTGCAGCTGTACTTTAATCCCGCGAATGCTGTAATCCAGCTCGTAATCAAAACCGGCCTCACGGTCCAAATCCACATCCCTAAACAGGGTGATGATGGCTTCGATCAAGTTGGACTTGCCGGTACCGTTCTGACCAATCACCGCATGGCTACGAATCGGTTTTTCGCTTGGTTCTCCATATGTCGCCTGAAAAACCTCGCTGAAGATGATTTCCACATCCTTCAGGTTTTTGAATGCGCCGATTTTAATCCGTTGCAGATGCATGCAGAGAGCTACCTTCCGTTTTGAGCCTGTTGATTGGCTGGTTGCAGTTCGATTGGCGCGTCCTCACCGACTACAACGGGCGTATTGTTCTGCCATATCACGACATACTGGCCTAAGCGCCGTTTACGCTCCAAGGTCGTCGTCACGGTTTGCCGCAGGCAATCGAGCATGGATTGAGTGTCCTGATCGGGTGTCGGGGTAATGAGTGCGCTCATTGCAGAGCCTCCTGTTGTAGCAACTCGAAAAATTCGGAATGATAAATTTCACGCTGGCCGGCCTGTTGCCGAAACACCAACTCGGGCCGGTCGCCATCGTTCATAAAACAACGGGTTTGGTCGGCGTTAATAAAAATGTCGTCATACCCGCCGGGAAGCGGGTATCCAGCGCCATGGATGGCAGGCTTCGAGCTATCCATGCAGCCTGGACCCCGGCAATCCATGCCGGGGTGACGGACTTATGTATAAGGGTATGCCGTTCGGCCCGGCGATGATCCAACAGGTCGGCATCAGGCGGTCTCCAGCTGCCGCATTTTGGCCACTTCGGGTTCCAGTATCCAGCCCTTGTCGACTTCCAATTTCAGCTGGGCATAAAAGGCATCGATCTCGCCACCGAAGCGCTGCCATAAATCCTTGGCGGCCATTTCGCCGTTTTGATGAGCGAGTATCGCGGCCAGCGGTGCTTGTTCCTTGGTGCTGGGTGGAGTGCCCAGCCGCAACGGGGCTATCAGTTCGGTTTTGGGGGCTTTCAAAGGTTCGTTCTCCTCGGATTCGGCGGTGATGCCGGTGATGCTTGAAAAGGCAGCGACAGCAAAGCGGCGTCCCAAATCCGTTTCATCATGCAGTTGTTGTTCAAGCTTGTCGATCACACGCATCAAGGCTTCAATTTTTGCCAAGAGGCGAAGCTGCTCAGGTAACGGCGGTAGCGGGATGGTGATTGCCCTCAACTTGTCCTGGGAGATATTCATTTGGCTTTCTGCCATCCCTGATTTCAATCGTTCCAGAATGCGACCGGACTCCCCTGCAGACAAACACAATGCAACAAAGCGAGCATCAATTAGGTCATCGACGATATGAAATCGAATTAACTTATCCGAGATCATTAGCCGCGGTGGTGCTTGATCCACCACACAGCAAATACCAACACGATTTTTTGGACCTGCGCGAGTTATTAGAATGTCGCCCACTTGAACCTCATACTGCGGACGCGGCTCAAGTGACGCGGGCAACTCCTTATGCTCGTGCGGCAGAAATTGGAGTGTTTGCACAGAAGTTGTCTTTAATATTCCCCATTTAGAATCATCGCCTCTCGCGCTCGGCAAACAAGCGGGACTCCAGCCAGCATCAATAGTTGAGATGGCCTCATCAAGAGTGATTGTTTCCCAGTGGACGGGAATTATGGTTTCCTGAAGTTCCTCTGCTTTAACTGGTTTTCTATGTTTTACCGTTCCTTTCGCCATAAGCTTCTGCTTAGCACTCAATAGCTTATCTAGCAGGTCGGCGGCTGGCTCGTCTGACTCCTCGTGCTGAGTCAGGTAGCCTGACACTGCTAAATCGAGAATCAGTTTGCGCAACTCTCCAACATCCTCCGGCCCGTTAAATAACCGGCCAAAATTGTCTGCGAGGCGCGTCCAGTTGGCTTGCAGCTCACGCGGACTGGTGGATGCGGCGACGGCTTGCAGGGTGGACTGGCGCAGATTGTTTTGTAGGCTGCGGCGCTGTTGCTGCTGGAATTCCAGCTTGTCGCACAAGGCCATCAGCTCATCGACTTTGGCGACGATGCGGGATTGTTCCTTCTCTGGCGGTAATCCTACAGATGTGGCAACAATTTTTTCTTTTGAAATATTGGGCTGAGCGCCTCCGGCACCCAAGTTAATGAAGTAATCTTGTAGCGCACGCAATAACAACAGCAAGAAGCGGTTGTTAAGGCCTTCATGCGGGGTACATGCACAAATTGCTTGGTTAGTAGTGCTCTTAACTTCAACGATTGAAGCCTGACCAATGTTTGCACCATACATTGCGATCAGGACATCACCAGGACTGTTAAGACGGAGTGAACATTCTTTCAACGCCAATTCAGAAACACACTCTTCCGACTTGGTAATGTAATCAGCCTTCAATTCACCAGATTTAAACCAAGGGATACCTCCTCCGTAATAAGTTGAATTACTGCGCGATGGAGTTGAACCAGCACCCCAATCTCCCAAATCGCCCAGATCAACCAAGGCCCAACCATTCGGAAGAGAGTTATTCGTAAATACTTGCTGCTCATTATGCTGTTTTTTTTGTTCTCTTCGCTTCTTCGAGTAAAGCTTAGTTGCTGTAAGCTTCATGCGTTCCAAAAGAATTTCTGCGTGTTCTTCGGTCGGAATTTGTTGCACAAGCTTTCCCGTTATTGCCAAGTGCAGGACTAATCCACGTAGCCGTGCCACTCCTCCCGGCGCATTAGCAATATGCCCGAACTCCGCCAAAAACTGCTGGGCATCCATCAGTCCATCTCCTCGCTACGGTTCTCCAGCCGCTGCCGTGATTGAGCTATGGCTTGATGCAGCTTTTGTTGCAGAATTTCCTTGGGCGGTAGTTCGGTCAGGTATTCGGCGACGTGGATGCCGGTCTGATCCAGTTCCAGCAGTTCGATTTGTTCCTGCTTCTTGCCGCTACAGAGAATGATGCCCAGCGGCGAGGCTTCGCCGGGCTCCTGTTCATATTTCGCCAGCCAACGCAGGTATAGCTCCATCTGGCCTTTGTCGGCGGCTTTGAAGTCGCCCAGTTTCAAGTCGATGGCGACTAGGCGTTTCAAGCGACGGTTGTAAAACAACAGGTCAATGTAAAAATCGTCGTTATCGATCTGCAAGCGCTTTTGCCGGGCGACAAAGGTAAAACCGGCACCCAATTCCAGCAGGAAGTTTTCCAGTTCGCGCAGGATCGCGTCTTCCAGGTCTTTTTCCAGGTAGCGGTCTTGCAGGCCCAAAAAGTCGAGCACATAAGGGTCTTTCAACAGCAGACTGGGCATGATTTCGCCGGTTTCGCGTAGCGCGGCTAGTTCGGCGCTCAATATTTCATCGGGTTGGCGTGATAGCGCGGTGCGTTCAAATAACATGGAGTCCAGCCGACCTTGTAGGGTACGGGTGCTCCAACGTTCGGCTCGGCACATTTCTATATAGAATTCGCGTTTCAGTGGATCGTCGATGTAAATCAGGCTGCGCAGATGGGTCCAGCTTAATTGTCTACTCAGTGCGTAGACAATCTCTTCGGTTGGAAACACCTCGGCAAAGCGCAGCATGTGGCGCAGGTTTTTGCTGGAAAAACCGCGCCCATAGTCGGTTTCCAGTTGTTTGGCCAAGGTAATAACGATTTGTTCGCCGTATTCGGCGCGCTCGCCTTTGAGCACTTCGCGCTGGATGCGCAGGCCGATGTGCCAGTACAGCAGGGTCAGCGCACTGTTGACGGCGGTAGCGAGTTGAGCGCGGCTTTGGCCTATCAGCTGGCGAATATCGGTCAGCAGGGCTTGCGAGTCAGGATGGTCGGTAGCGATGGGCTTCATACTTCAGCCTCGACGGTAAAGTGGTGCGCCAACGCGGCGGCCAGCTCGCTTTTTAAATGGTTTTCGGTTTCCTCGATTTCGCCGAGCAGGGTTTTATATTTGTCCAGCAATACGTCGGGATCGTGGCTTTCTTCCGCTGCGGCATTGGGATTTTTCAGATCCAGATTGTAGATCGGCCAGTACAGACGATCGCCGGCGGCCTGGGCATCGCGTGCGGCCAGTCGCAAAGCGTCAGCTTGTTCGCGCAAGCCAGCCATTTGCTCTTCCACTTTTTTGCGATAGTCGGCATCATTGACGCTGGTCAGCGAGGCGCGCAAATCCCTGACTTGGTTTTCCAACTTTGCGGCCTGATTATTCAAATCCTCGGCCTTGTCCCAATGCGGCTTGGCGGCCGCTTCGGCTTGCTGTTTCAAGGTTTTAAAGTCGACTTTCCAGGCCTGCTCGCTTTCTACCCGGTCGGCGAAATCGTTGTCCGCCTTACCCCACCAGGCTTTTTCGGCCTCGAATTCTTCCAGGCGGATCGGTTTGGTTTTGGAATAGCTTTTGTAGCCAGCCGGATACGGATGTTCGTAAAACCAGATGGTTTCGGTCGGCTTGCCTTTGTTAAAAAACAGCAGATTGGTTTTGATGGTGGTGTAAGGCGCAAATACGCCTTTGGGCAGGCGAATCACGGTATGCAGGTTGCACTCGCTCAGCAGCAGTTCTTTGAGTTTGCCCTTGATGCCATCGCCAAACATAAAGCCGTCCGGCAATACCACGGCGGCGCGGCCGTCTTCCTTCAGCAGTTTTTTGATGATCAAGGCCATGAACATGTCCGCGGTTTCGCGGGTTTTCAGATCGCCGGGATAATCGGAACCCACGCCGTTGTCTTCGTAACCGCCAAACGGTGGGTTAGTGACCAGACAATCGACTTTTTCGTTGGCGTTCCAGTCGTTCCAAGCCCTACCCAGGGTGTTGTGACGTTCAATTTGGCTGGGTACTTCAATACCATGCAGCAACATGTTGGTGGTACACAGCAGATGTGGCAGCTGCTTTTTCTCCATGCCGCGAATCAGATCCTCGATTGCGCGTTTATCGTCGGAACCGGATTTATCGCTCAGTTGGCGAAGAAAGTGGTCGATGGCGGCGGATAAAAAACCACCGGTGCCGCAGGCCGGATCGAGCACGGTTTCGCGCTTCGCCAGGTTGGGGTTGAGCGTTTGCACCATGAACTGCGTGATGGCCCGAGGCGTATAGAACTCTCCGGCATTACCGGCGCCGCGCAGGTCGCTGAGCAGCTGTTCGTAGACATCACCCAAGTGGATACGGGCTTTGAAGTCGTGGAAGTTGATGGCTTCTTCCAGCTTTTCGATGACGGCCAGCATTTGCGGGCCAGATTTCATGTAGTTGTTGGAATCCTCGAAAACCTGCTTGATGACTTTTTGGGTGGGGCCGTCCGCCGCGTCTATTTCCTTCAGCGTGGGAAACAGCTGGTTGTTGACGAAAGCGATCAGTTCGCTGGCCTGGATTTGCGGTTTCTTCTTGCCTTGGTCATCGGTTTTATAGGCAGCCCAATTGCGCCAACGGAGATTTTCCGGCAATGGCGATTGGTAGTCGGCATTGTCGTCTTCCCATTCTTCTTCGCGTTGGTCGAATACTTTGAGAAACAGCATCCAGGTCAATTGGCCGATACGTTGCGCGTCGCCGTCGACGCCGTCGTCCTTGCGCATGATGTCCTGAATGGATTTGATGGTACTGCTTAGATTCATGTTTTAGTGCTTATATTGAAATACGTCGGCGGCAATAGCTCAAGCCGACTTTTGTTGTGTGGCTTCTTGATACAGCGCATTTTCCAGTTCATGGACGGCAAGCGCAAAATTTTCCGCGCTGCCGAATATGCCACGGCGAATTTGGGTTTTGGTGCCGATTTGGTCGAATGGCGGCAATTCCAGCACTTTGCTGTCTTCAATGTCTTGAATGCCGTGGTCGGCGAATTTTTCCAGCAAGGCTTCGAGCACGGCGCGAGCTTGATCGCCGTATTTTGAAAATACGTCGCGTTTTTTGACCTGATTAGCACGTTCGCGGCGGGTCAATGGTTTTTGGTTAAATGCCACGTGCGCAACCAGGTCGAAAGCATCTAGTTGTTCGCCATTGCTGACGGCCTGCTGCAAGACTTCCAGCGGGATACCGAGATCTTTGAGTTCTTCCAGGATGGCTTGCTTGCGCTCGGCTTCCGACCAGCGGCGCAGAAAGTCGGTTAAGGAACCGAATTGTGCTTGCAGGGATTTTTTGATGTCTTCCTTGAGAAGAACACGATAGTCCTCGGTAATCAGCTTACCGTCGGCATCCAAATATTGCGAACGTTCAACGGCTACCTGTACGTTAATGTCGTCCAACACGTATTTGACGCGACCCTCGCCACCGGTTCCTCCGCCAACGCCGGGTTCTTCCTCGCCGGACACATAGGTTGGTGGCGTCGGTTCGGTAATGGTGGGCGGCGGGTCTGGCGGAACCACAGGCTCGTTGGGTTTGGGTTCATAAATAACCACGGGATCACCATCGAAATCCGGGTCGGCAAACAACCGAGTCGCGCCCTTGAAGTCCATGATGGTGAAGTAGAGCTTGTGATAATCCTCGCGCAGACGGGTGCCGCGCCCGATGATCTGCTTGAACTCGGTCATGGAATTGATGGTTTGATCGATGGCGATCAATTTGCAGGTTTTGGCATCGACACCGGTGGTCAATAGCTTGGAGGTGGTGGCGATGACCGGATAAGGCTCGTCGTTATCGATAAAATAAGACAGTTGCGCCTTGCCTTCATTGTCGTCACCGGTGATACGCACCACATAGCGGCGGTTGCTGGCCGCGGCGGGAATCAGTTTGACCAGTTCCTGACGCATACGCTCGGCATGATCCTGATCGTCGCAGAAGACGATAGTCTTGGCTTTGGGGTCGGTATTTTTCAGGTATTCCCATATCCTGCCGGCAACCAAATGGGTGCGTTTTTCCAGAACCAGATTGCGATCGAAGTCCTTGGTGTTGTATTGGCGCTGTTCAACGGCCTGGCCGTTTTTGTCGATTTTGCCTTTTTCCGGCGTGTAGCCCAGGGCATCGGCATCGGTAACGATACGGATGACTTTGTAGGGAGCAAGAAAACCGTCTTCTATGCCTTGTTTCAGCGAATAGGTGTAGATCGGCTCGCCGAAGTAGTGGATGTTACTGACGTCCTTGGTTTCTTTCGGCGTGGCGGTCAAGCCTAGGTGAGTAGCGGCTGTGAAATAGTCCAGGACTTCGCGCCAAGCCGAGTCATCAGCCGCACTACCGCGATGGCATTCGTCGACGACAATCAGATCGAAAAAATCGGCCGGAAACTGCCGGTAAATTTGTTTCCATTCTTCCTTACCGGTAACGGCCTGATAGAGGGCGAGATAAATCTCGTAATTTTTCTTCACCTCCCGATTACCGATTTTGTGCATGTTTTCGCCGAAGGGGGCGAAATCTTGCTGCATGGTCTGATCGACCAGGATGTTACGATCGGCAAGAAATAGAATGCGTTTTTTGGCTTTGGCCTTCCACAAGCGCCAGATAATTTGAAATGCGGTGTACGTTTTGCCGGTGCCTGTGGCCATCACCAACAATGCCCGTTGCCGGCCTTTGGCAATAGCTTCTATCGCCCGGTTGATGGCGACACGCTGGTAATAACGAGGTTCGCGGCCACTGCCGTCACTGTGAAAGGGTTGCTCGATCAGCTTGACGGCGGCAGAATCGGTTAAGCCTTTCCATTGTTGATGCACGGCCCATAGTTCATCCTGACTGGGAAACTGCTCCAGGGCAAGTTCTCGCTCCACGGGCTGAGTGAGTCCCGTGCGATCGTGGAGCAGAAACCCGTTACCGTTACTGCTGATGGCAAACGGGGCATCCAGTAATTCGGCATAAGCCAGAGCCTGCTGCATGCCATGCCCTACTGAAAATTTAGCCTGTTTGGCTTCTATAACCGCTATGGGAAGATTGGGTTTTGCATACAGCACATAATCGGCTCGTTTTGGCCCACCCTTGACCTCGGGATTTTTGATCCGTGCCGCCAGTTTGCCGCGCACCATGACGCGGCCATCGGTAAGTTGCACTTCTTCACGAAATTGATGCTGCTGCCAGCCTGCTTGCTGGATCGCTGGCGTGATGAATTTGGTGCAGATATCGCGTTCGCTGAGGGTTAGTTTGTCCAAGCGACTTTCCTTACGGTTTAAACGACTCTAATTAATCGGTGCTTTTGTCTAACTCAACCAACAAGGTGGGTGATATACGTCGTAAATCATGCGGCGCTCAATAAGCCACAGTCAATTTAGGTCTTGTAATTTCAGCTGAGCCTTTTGGGGCTCTGTGACGGCAAACATGTCCGGCTAAATATTCATCGCACAGCACGCGTACTGTATAAGCGTTTTCAGAATTTGCCGCCTCTTGTTTTAACGCTAAGGCTTTTACCTTTGATTTCGCTTGCTTTGCTTCTAATGTAGAACCCTGCCAGAACCACGCTGGTTTTTCAAAGCCTCCAAGGCGACAATAGCTGATGGAAATGACATAGAAGGCACCCACCAACGCTGCTTCTGTATCTATAAAACCAAGTTCTCACCCCTACCATGGCAAGACAAATGCAGTCCAGGGTAATCAGCAAAAGCCATATGCTGTCCAGGTAGCAAAGCTTTAGCGGTTCCATTTTGGCATGGGTTTCCTGTAACGAATAATGGCGCGAGTATCACCCGAAAAAAACCATACTAAAAACCATACCAACCGGTAAAGTGCGGGTAAGTGTCGACAATGAAATGACAACAGAAAATACGAAATATTACTTATATATCATATTCTTATAAATGAACATCCAGAAAATACAAGGCACCAAGCAAGACGATAAAACACAACACACCCCCATGATGCAGCAATACCTGCGCATCAAGGCGCAGCATCCCGAGATATTGTTGTTTTATCGGATGGGCGATTTTTACGAGTTGTTTTACGACGATGCCAAACGCGCCGCGCAATTGCTGGACATTACCTTGACCGCGCGCGGCAGTTCAGCCGGAGCGCCGATTCCGATGGCCGGCATTCCGTATCATGCCGCCGAAAATTACATCGCCCGCTTGCTGAAACAGGGCGAATCGATCGCGATTTGCGAGCAGATCGGCGACCCCGCCAAATCCAAGGGACCGGTCGAGCGCAAGGTGGTGCGCATCGTCACGCCCGGCACGGTCACCGACGAGGCTCTGCTGGAAGATCGCAAGGATAACCTGTTGCTAGCCTTGGCCCGCTTCGACAAATCGATTGGGCTGGCCTGCCTGGATTTGAGCAGCGGCAAGTTCGTGTTGCAACAACTGGAAAACGACAGCCAGTTGCTGGCGGAAATCGAGCGCTTGAATCCGGCCGAATTGCTATTCAGCGAAGATCTGGCCTTGCCGGCCGCCATCAAGGAGCGCAAGGGCCTGTGCAAACGGCCGCCCTGGCATTTTGAATTGGACAGTTGCCGGCAATTGATTTTGAAGCAATTCAACTGCCACGACTTGAAGGGCTTCGGTTGCGAGCAACTGCCGGCGGCGATTTGCGCGGCCGGCTGTCTGTTGCAATACGTGCGCGACACCCAGTTCAACGCCCTGCCCCACATCCAGGGCATCGCCGTCGAGCACGCCGACGACAGCATCAGCTTGGACGCCGCCAGCCGCCGCAATCTGGAGCTGGATAGCCACCCCAGCGGCCAACTGCAATACACCCTGCTCGGCGTACTGGACAAAACCGCCACCGCGATGGGCAGCCGCTGTTTGCGGCGCTGGCTGCATCGGCCGTTACGCGACCAGGCGGTGGTCAACGGCCGTTACGCCTGCATCGCCAGTCTGATCGACCACGAGTTGTATCGCGACCTGCAAACCAGCCTGCGCCAAGTCGGCGACATCGAGCGCATCAGCTCGCGGATTGCGTTGAAATCGGCCAGACCGCGCGACCTGTTGACCCTGCGCCTGACCTTGGCGGTATTGCCGGAACTACAACAAAAACTGGCCGGCAGTGACAACCCGCATTTAGAAGCCTTACGCCAGCAACTCAAAGAACATCCGGAATTGGTCGACTTGCTACAACGCGCCATCATCGACAACCCACCGGTATTGATCCGCGACGGCGGCGTCATCGCGCCGGGCTTCAACGCCGAACTCGACGAACTGCGCAACCTCAGCCAGAACGCCGACCAGTTTTTGATCGACATGGAACAACGTGAGCGGGCCGCCACCGGCATCGCCAATCTCAAGGTCAATTACAACCGGGTGCACGGCTATTACATCGAAATTTCCAACGCCCAAGCTGACAAGGTGCCGGTACATTACACCCGCAAACAAACGCTGAAGGGCGCCGAGCGCTACATCACGCCGGAATTGAAGTCGTTCGAGGATAAGGTACTCAGCGCGCGGGAAAAATCGCTGGCCTTCGAAAAAGCCCTGTACGACGACTTGCTGGGCACGCTGGGCGAAGCCTTGCTGGATTTGCAACAATGTGCAAGCGCGTTGGCCGAGCTCGACGTGCTGGTCAACTTTGCCGAGCGCGCCGAAACCCTGGACTGGAGCCAGCCGGTGTTGACCCAGGAGCCCGGCATCCACATCGTCGCCGGCCGCCATCCGGTGGTCGAGCAACTGTCCAGCATTCCCTTCGTCGCCAACGACCTGGATTTTTCCGGCGACCGGCGCATGCTGGTCATCACCGGTCCTAACATGGGCGGTAAATCGACTTACATGCGCCAGGCCGCATTGATCGTGCTACTAGCGCACATCGGCTGCTACGTGCCGGCGCAATCTTTGAGTTGCGGGCCGATCGATAAAATCTTCACCCGCATCGGCGCTTCCGACGACTTGGCCAGCGGCCGCTCCACCTTCATGGTGGAAATGTCGGAAACCGCCAACATCCTGCATAACGCCAGCGCCAACAGTCTGATTTTGATGGACGAAATCGGCCGCGGCACCAGCACATTCGACGGCTTGTCGCTGGCCTGGGCCTGCGCCGATTACCTGGCCCGCAACGTCAAAGCCTTTACCCTGTTCGCGACCCACTATTTCGAACTGACCACGCTGGCCGAGGAGCAAACCGGCATCCACAACATTCATTTGGATGCGATGGAGCACGGCGACAAGATCGTATTTCTACACGCGGTGAAAGACGGCCCGGCCAGCCAGAGCTACGGCTTACAAGTCGCGGCCTTGGCCGGCGTGCCGCAATCGGTGATAATCAATGCCAAACAAAAACTGGCGCAATTGGAAAACACGGCTTATATCGAACAGCAGGACCGCAGCGAAATCGACCAATTCGATTTGTTCACCAGCCGGGAATGCCATCCGGCCGTAGTGTTACTGGAACAGCTTGAACCGGACAATTTGAGTCCGCGTCAAGCGTTAGACACGCTCTATCGGATGAAGAAGATGCTGAAAGACATGTAACTTTCAACATCCGAAACGCATTGAGCTAAGGCGATTGCCTTAAATAAACATCCCCGAATGTCGCCGAATTTTTGTTCAGCGACAAAGCTGGAAAAAGAACCGCAGATGACGCCCTGCGAGCTTTTTCCAGCACCGGTAGCCGGACAAAACAGCCGATCAGTTGAGTCGCTTTCGCAGGCAACCGCCTCGGCAAGCCAACCGTATTACCGATAGCCGCCGTTACCGATCAATGCGCCGGCCGCCGCACCGATACCGGTCGCCAAAGGGTCGCCCCCACCCAATTCATAACCGACTACCCCACCGACTACACCGCCCACCAGACCGGTGCCGGTGCGTTGGTCGTAATAACCGATCCGCGGAGCGGGTATCGGAACCGGCGCATATTGAACGACCGGCGGCGCATAATAAGGCACCGGCGCACCATAATACACGCGTTCTACCGGAACATATTCGCGAACTACTCCGCCATGGTGACGCCAATGATTGTGATGGTGGCCGTGGTGACCATGGTGATGTCCATGGTGATGACCGTGATGGTGGCCACCCCCGTCGGCGCTGGCCCAGGCGGAAAAAATCAACGACACCACGGCGGTAAACATTAAAACGATTTTTAACATGTCACTCTCCTTCTCGTTAGGATTTATTTTGAGCAAGAGTGTGCGCGTGCCGGCTTAAAAAGTTCTTAACCGAACGCCGCTGACATTGACGCGCGTGCGGCCGTTATCGCTTTTCTGACTTGTTCCGGGGCAGTACCGCCTATGTGATTTCGCAAAGCGACCGAACCTTCCAGCGTCAAAATATCAAAAACCTCAGGACCGATAGTCTGAGAAAAGCCTTGCAGTTCCGGCAAACTTAATTCGGACAAATCGCGTTCGCTATCCAAACCCAAGCGCACCGCCTGACCGACTACCTCGTGGGCATCCCGAAACGCCATGCCCTTGCGCACCAGATAATCGGCAAGGTCGGTCGCCGTGGCAAAACCGCGTTTCGCCGAACGGTACATATTTTCACGCTTGGCTTGCACGTGCGGCACCATATCGGCAAACGCCCGCAAACAATTCATTAAGGTATCGACCGTATCGAACAAGGGCTCTTTGTCTTCCTGATTGTCCTTGTTATAGGCCAAAGGCTGGCTTTTCATCAGCATCAACAGCGACATCAAATGTCCGGTCACCCGCCCGGATTTGCCGCGCACCAACTCGGGCACGTCCGGATTTTTTTTCTGCGGCATGATGGAGGAACCGGTACAAAAAGCGTCCGGAATATCGATGAAGTCGAACTGAGCGCTGGCCCATAACACCAGCTCCTCGGAAAAGCGCGACAAATGCAACATGATCAGACTTGCCGCCGCGCAAAATTCGATGGCGAAATCGCGGTCGCTGACCGAATCCAAGGAGTTGTTGGACGGACGGGAAAACCCTAGCAAATCGGCAGTCATATAGCGGTCTATCGGATAACTGGTACCAGCCAGCGCCGCGGCCCCCAAAGGCATCACGTTGATGCGTTTGACGCAATCGTGCAGACGTTCTTTGTCGCGGGCCAACATTTCGAACCAAGCCATTAAATGATGGCCGAACGTCACGGGTTGCGCGACCTGCAAATGGGTGAAGCCCGGCATGATGGTAGCGGCTTCCTGTTCGGCTTTATCCAGCAATGCGGTTTGCAGGCGCTCCAATTGCCTCATAATTGCCGCTATTTCATCACGCAGATACAGGCGAATGTCGGTAGCGACCTGGTCGTTACGGGAGCGGCCGGTATGCAATTTTTTGCCGGCGATGCCGATCAAATCGGTCAAGCGCGCCTCGACGTTCATATGCACATCTTCTTGCTTGATAGACCAAACGAAGTCACCGTGCGCAATTTCCGCTTGAATTTGCGCCATGCCTTGCCGAATAGCGGCCAACTCGGCGTCGCTCAAAATGCCGATCTTATGCAACATGGCCGCATGCGCCAGCGAACCTTGAATATCCTGCAGCGCCATGCGTTGATCGAAACTCACCGAGGCGGTGAATTCCTCCACGAATGCGTCAGTGGCTTCGGCAAAACGGGCGCTGGATAATTTCTCGGTATTTACGCTACTCATGATTGGACGATTATCAAAACAAAATCCGGATTATACCGGGCACATCCCGTTTGGTGCGAACCTGACGCCGTTTCGTGTTAGTCGCAAATAAGCCGATTGACTTGAACACTTTTTTAGAGAATCAAACTCCGGACGCTTGACGGATGCATGCCCGCTTCGTTCGGCCTCTGATTTGCGCTATGTTTGCGGCCCTTCTGCCGGCGCGCTGACACCTTGGGCAAGATAATGCGCGCGCCACTGCACCGCCCAGCCGGGCAGTTGTTCGGCGCTCATCGGTTTGGCGAGGCCGTAGCCTTGGGCCAAATGGCAGCCCAGGGCCAGCAAGCGCTCCGCATGCCGCTGAGTTTCCACGCCTTCTGCGATAACCTGCCGGTTAAAGGTATCCGCAAGGCCGATTACGCTGTTGACTATGGCCAGATCGTCTTTGTCGTTCAGCATGTCGCGAATGAAACTCTGATCGATTTTTAAGGTGTCGACCGGCAGATGACGTAAATAGGTCAGCGACGAGAATCCGGTTCCGAAATCGTCCAGTGCAAACCGCACCCCCATTTCCCGGCAGGTTTTGATTTTTTCCGATACCGCTGCCAAATCCTCCAGCGCACTGGTCTCCAATACTTCCAGCTCCAACGAAGACGGCGGCACGTCGGGAAATTGGGCCAGTAAGCCCGAGAGCCGGCAAACGAAATCCGCTTGCTGAAATTGCCTGGCCCCCAAGTTAACGCTAACCGGCAAATCCAGACCGATTTCGCGCCAGGCGCGGATTTGGCCGAGTGCCGTGCAAATCACCCACTCGCCCAGTTCCACACTAAGCGGGTGATTTTCAACGACCGGCAAAAAGTCCGCCGGCAAGATTAAGCCGCGCTCGGGATGCTGCCAACGAATCAAGGCCTCCGCACCGACCACGCCGCCGGTCAATAAATTGACCTTAGGCTGGTAATACAACCGCAAGGCATTGCTGTCCAAAGCCTGACGAATGTCTTGCAAGCGTTCCTGCCGGGTTTTGAGTGCCGCGTCGCGCTCTATGTCGAAAAAATGGTAACGGTTTTTTCCGCTTTGTTTCGCAATGTACATGGCTTGGTCCGCGTGGCGGATCAACTGGTCGGCATCGACCTCGTCCTGCGGATAAAAAGTCACGCCGATGCTGGCCGAGACCTGCAACGACATTTCGTTGACCCACACCGGTTGCGCAGCCGCTTGTAATAATCGCTGCAGGATCGGTTCGCAATCGTCGATTTGCTCCAGATCGACCAAAATGCCGACAAATTCGTCGCCGCCGATTCTGGCTAACGTGTCGCCGTCGCGTAGCGTAGCTTTCATGCGTTGCGATACCACAATCAACAATTCGTCGCCGATATGATGATCGTAACTATCGTTGACCGCTTTGAATCCGTCCAGATCCAAATACACCACAGCCAAGATGCAATGGCGGCGATGGTTGGCCATCATTGCCTGTTCCAGGCGATCGGACAACAACACCCGGTTCGGCAGGTTGGTCAATGCGTCGTAATGGGCAATATATTCCAGTTGAAACTGGTGTTCCTTCATCTGGGTAATGTCGGTGAACAAGGCCACGTAATTTTGGATTTTGCCGGCAGCGTCGTTGACTGCGCTAATAGTCAACATTTCGGCAAACACGGTGCCGGATTTGTGCCGGTTCCAAATTTCGCCGTACCAATGGCCTTTTTCCTGCAATGCCTGCCACATTGCGGCGTAAAAGTCCGCATTGTGCCGGCCGGATTGCATGACGCGCGGGTTTTTGCCGAGCACCTCGTCGCGGCTATAACCCGTGATCCGGCTGAAAGTTTCGTTGACTTCGAGGATGGCGCCGCCGGCATCGGTGATCATGATACCTTCGCGCGCATGACTGAATACTTTGCCGGCCAATTGCAATTTGAGGTCCGCGTGCTTGCGTTCGGTAATGTTGCGCCTAACGCCGATAAGCCCCAATACGCCGTCCCGGCCGTCACGAAAGGGAATTCTTAAGGTCTCGAAACAACAGTGCACGCCGCCGGACGACACCAGCCATTCTTCGCTGACGATTGCGCTTGCAGCGTTAAGAACCTCTTGGTCGTTGGCCGGCACGGCCGATGGGCCGCCAAGATAAAAATCACGATCCGTTTTTCCTATGACTTCGTTGGCCGATACGCCGCAAAAATCGCTGAAAGCGCGGTTACAATCGAGGTAAATTCCGTCGCAAGCCTTGATGAAAATATGATCCGGTATATTGTCGAGCAAGCTGCGCAAGAGCGCTTTTTCTCGATGCAAGAGTTGATTGAGCTCTGTCAGTTCTTGCAATGTGGTCTGCAATTGCGCATTCGAGCCGGCTAACGCCTCAGTCCGTTCGATGACGCGCTGTTCCAATTGCGCATTCAACGTTTCCAGGGCCGCTTTCGCTTGTTCCAATTGCCGGGTGGACGGCAGGCCTAGCGCGGCCGGCATGATTCGCCAAAGCAACACGGCGGTACTGAGCGAAATCAATGCGGTAAACACTTTGGCAAAGGCGTTCGCCCAATAAGTTGGACGCCAAATGGTGATGACGTCAAAGGCGTGGGTCACGCCGCAAGCGACGATGAATAATCCGAACAGGACAAACAACTTGCGGTGATGAATGTCCGGCCGCATTTTCACGAAATGCCAGATCGCATAGGGAATGGAAAAATACGCCAATACAATGGCTGAATCGGATGCAACCAGGGTCCACAGCAAGACCGGGTTCCATTGAATGCAAAAACCATGGGGGATTAAGCCGTTCAAACCAAACGATTCCGCAACCCACTGCCACATAGCACACCATTTCTATAAGCTGAAGTATTTGGCCATCAATCGAACCGAGACCAAGAGGTGAAAACTCTACCGCAGTAAGGAAATTAGCTAGCCCTACCTTAGCAGCATTGTGGTATGGATTTCACATTTTCACAAACTTCGAGTCCGGGCTGACAGCGCCGTCCGGCCGGCGACAAACGCGGAACAGGCAACGGAGCCGGCACGACTGGAACGCATCGAAGCATTGCCGGGATCAACCGATCACCACCAACCAGTCGCCCCAAAACCTCATTTTTAATCCCAGGGTGCTTTGCAGCGTGCCCAACATGGCGCGGCTGTCGCGAATGTTCAGCCGGCCGTTAATTTTCAGCGTGCGTAAGGAATCGTCTTTAAATACCACGACGGCTCGGCTATAACGGCCGATGGCTCCGACGACGTTTTCCAAGGTTTCGTTTTGATACACCAGAAATCCGTTGATCCATGAGGTGGATAAAGTCGAAGACAAGCTTTGCGGCTCGCCGATGGCGTTAGCGGACACCGTCACCGCTTGACCGGAACTTAAAACCACGGGTTGTTTCCAACGCCGGTTTTCCGCAACCTCCACCCGACCGGCCAACACTTTGATTTCGTCGGAATCGCCGTGTCTATCGACGATGAAGCGCGTCCCCAGCACGCGGGTGGCCGAACGCCGGCCTAGAACCACAAACGGCAGATCGGGATCGGGTTTTACTTCGAAATAGGCTTCGCCTTTCAGCAAGCGCACCGAGCGCTGACTCTGATCCATCGTTACCGCCAGCGCGCTCCCGCTATTCAGTATCGCTTTAGAACCGTCCTGCAATTGCACGGTCTGGGTTTGCCCTACCGCTACGGAATAGTCCGCGCCGAAATATATCCGCGCCGGCTCCCACAATAAAGCCGCGACTAGCACGCCGGCCGCTAAAGCCGGCACAACCGGCCGAGTGTTAATGCAGCGTTTTTTTTTAACCGGTGCTATCGCGTGCCGGGCCGCACTGGTGGTCAGGCTTTCCAGCAAGGCGTCATCGCCCCACATCTCACAAATTTCGTAAAACGCAGTTTTATGGGCCTCGGCCTGCTCCAACCAACGCAAGAACTCGGCTTCGTCGCCTCGGGTAACGCGTTCCGAGCGCAACAGGACAAACCAATCGGCCGCCTGCTCGTCTACACTATCGTCCGCATCGGTTTGCTCGGTATTGTTGTTCATAATCGTTAACTTCGTTTACTGGTTCACTCTGAAAGCCCTAGCGATGAGCCTCACCGCTCGCGCGGGCCGCGTTTCACGTTCCCGCCTGATGGTCTTGACTCCCGGTTAGTTTAGCCAAATCGCACCGGGCGAAAAGCAGCCTGCGGGGCTATTGCGTCCCGGGCGGACGCAACGTCATGGTATGCACCGAATTTCCGGCCGCGAACGGTAACGGCAACCCGGTCAGCCAATAGGGCTGCTGATCGCGGTAGTGAGCGGATAAAGGATGACCGGATTGTCCGCCCGGCATATGCAAAATGCCTTCCGCGAAACGGCCGGGCGACACCACCAGCCGCTCGCTGGCGCCGAAACGCGCGCCCGTTACCCGCACGCAATAGCCGCCGCATCCGGCCAAGGCTTGCCGCGGCATGTCCAGCAGCGTTGACAAAGCCGGCAAAGCTTTAGCGAATGGGTGGGAAAACTCGGCCCGGTTAACCTCGCCCCAATTCAGGGCCGCCAATGCTACAGCCGGATGCGCGGCTTGCAAATTGGCGGCTGCAGCGGTCAATTGGCTCAAAATAAAAGTTTGCCAATCGTGTTGTGCCGGTTCCGGCACTAATTGCGGAGGACGGCTGTCTAGCAACGCCTGCAGCGGCGTATCGACATAGTTCCAGCTGTATTCGAAATCAGGTTCCAATTGCCGGCAGCGCTGCAAAAACGGGCTAAAAACCGACGCTATCAATTGTTTGCGAAATTCGATCAGCAGCGGCAAACCCAAGCTATCGGTATCGGCCCTACCGTTCCAGCTTAACAAATAATTGCGCAAGCCGTTCAACTCGGCGTTGCCGGCGGTTTTATCCGGCGTTAATACGCTAAGCGCCAATTGTTGGTAATAGGTATAAAACTCGCTGTAGGTATCCTGCTGCAGATTGAATAAAGACCATTCGTCGAATCGGCTCATTTGCCGCAAGCGCTGATCGATGCGGTAAGCCCGATAACCGCTGGCAAAGTTGCGTCCCACCGAATACGGCAGTTCGGTCCCAAAGCGCCTATCGTTGGCGGACAGCAAAAAGCCGGCGGCCGGATCGACGCTTTTCGGCATGTCCGCGGCGGCGAGATATCCCGACCAGGCCGCATCGCCGTCGGCCCACGAGCGGGCGATTGAACCGTCGCCGGAACGGCGTAACGGCAATTTGCCGGTCAGGGTCCAGGCGATGTGGCCCGTGGAGTCGGCCAGCAACACGTTCAATTGCGGACCGCCTGCCCGGTTGGCGACGGCGATGGCTTGCTGCAGACCGCCGGCTTGTTCCAACTCCAATATGTCCAGATTAACCGCATCGACATCCAAAGCCGTCCAGTGAATCGCCGCTTTTTGACCCAGTAAAGGCTGTTGCGCCACCGGCCCCCACAGGCTTTCTTCCACCAGCAATTCTTTATCGGCCTCGCCTTTGATACGGATCAATTCGCGGCGCTGCTCGAAATTCCGCCATTCGCTGCCGACCCGGTATTGCCCGGCCCGTTGCGTATCGCCCTCCAGCAACACTAAATCCAGAAAATCGCCGGCCAGATTGGTCAAGCCCCAGCCCACATGCTGATTGCTGCCGGCCACCAAACACGGGGTTCCCGGCAAAGACACGCCGGCGGCCAGCACGCCGGGGTATTCGAGCTGTACCCGATACCAGATATTGGGAACGTTAATGCCCAGATGCATATCGTTGGCAACGATGGCCCGGCCGTCCGCGGTTTTGGCGCCGGATACCGCCCAGGCATTGGAACCGGGCATAGTTTCTTCGGGCGCGTGCGCCAAGGCCCGGCCGGCCGGCAAACTTTCGCTCAGCAAGGCATGCAAGGCCGCTATCGGCAACGGTCCGGAGGGTACCCGCGCCGGCGCATGTTGTTGCAAGGCGTCGGTGTAACGGTCGCTGTCCGGGGTTAAAAATGTCACCACCTCCGCCGGCAAGGCCTGGTCCATGACGGTCAGCATGCGCTCGTATTGTTCCGCCCAGGCGGTTAAATTGTCGAACATGCCGAAGATCACCAGCAAGCTGTCCTCCGCCTGCCAAGGCTCCGGCCGGTAGGCCAATACATCGAATTCAAACGGCAAAGCCCGCGCGCGTTGCAGATAGTCGTTAACCCCGGCGGCATAAGCTTCCAAATAACTGCGTTGCGCTGCCGGCAATTTAAGCAACACCTGCTTGGCGCGCATATTAAAACCGTAGGTTCTTGCCTTGACGTCGCTGCCGACGGCGATAGCACCGAACAATTCGGCCAAGCGCCCGGCATTCTTGCGCCGCATCAAATCCATTTGAAACAGACGGTCCCCGGCATGCAAATAACCCAAGGCCCGGACGGCATCGCTACGGCCGGCTGCAATTATCCTGGGTACGCCCAAGTTGTCGGTTTCGATCCGGACCGGCTCGGCCAAGCCCGACAGTGCTTGCTCGCCGTCCGCTGCAGGTAACGACTGGCGCAGCCATAGATAGGCGGCTGCGGCCGCCAGAACGGTCGCGCATGCAACGGCGACTAACACTGTTTGCCAGGCTTTGTAGGTCTTTGTCATGATGGTTGTCGAGAACAACAGTTAACGATAAGAGTCACTCTTCCGCGCGAAAGACAGTGTCTTTCCACTCCGAAAGTAGTCCGGGATGAGGAGATAAAATACCGCTTTTGCATTTTAGAATTTGGTCGGAAAAATCGTCCCTAAGAATTGAGGGGAGTGATTTCCGACCAAGCCCCAAGCGCGGGATCGACCGGCTGAATCGCCCGTTCGTCCGGCACCTGCGGATACTCTATCGCAGCGATTTGCCCGTCTTCCAATTTGATGCAACGGTCCGCCAGCCGGAAATATTTGTCGTCGTGGGTAATCGCCACCACCGTTTTACCGCGCGCCTTTAATGCCGGCAGCAATTCGGTATAAAAAATCTGCTTGAATTCCGGGTCTTGGTCTGCAGCCCATTCGTCGAAGATATAAATCGGCCGGTCTTCCAAATAAGCGGTCAACAAAGCCAAGCGTTTGCGCTGACCTTGCGACAAGTTTACCGAGGAAAAGCGCCCGTTGGCGATTTCAACCTTATGATTGAGTTGTAGACGTTCCAGATAGTCGGCGATAAACGCTTGATGCGGTTGGCTATCGATTCCGTACAGTTCGTCGAACAAATGGAAATCGGCAAATATGACCGAAAAGTTTTGCATGTACGCATCCCGGTTGCCGGCATCCACCCGCGTCCCATTCCAGAACACGCCGCCTTGTTCCGGATGATATAGCCCCATCAACAGCATGGCTAAGGTGGTTTTACCGCTGCCGTTCCCGCCCACCAAAAAAATTAATTCGCCGGGCCTGATGGTTAAATCGATAGGTCCCAGGGTAAAACTGCGATTTTCTTTTTCCCTATGAAACTGGTGAGTCACCCCACTCAATATCAAGTGTTCAAACTCGGGCTGTTGCGGCATCCCTGCGCTGATCGAACTGCAAGATTGCGCCAAACTCCGCTCCAAAGCCGTCACCTTTTGCAAAGCCACCTTGGCTCTGGCGAAGGTCGGTATGCTGTTGGTTAAAACGGTCAACGGCGACATCATGAATAGAAAAACCAAAACGTAGCCGCCGACGACCTCCGTATTCAGCGCTTGCCAATGCGGAAACACAAACAAAATGGCCGCAATCGTCAGGTAATACAACAACTGTATCCATTGGTTGATCAGCAAAAAATGACCGATTGCCGCCAAGGAATGCCGGCGATAACCTTCGGCATGCGCTTCCAACGCGCCGGACATAAACCCCTGCGCGCGGCGGCGGTGTAACTTCAATTCCCGCACGCCTTCGGTCAAGCCGCTGAACCCGCGACTAAGTCCGTCATATTCCTCCCTAGCCGCGCGTAAACGGCACTGCGAAAACCGGTTACATACACCGAAGCTCAAAACGCCGAAACCGATTGCCGAAGCCAGCACCGCGGCCAACTGCCAGGACAACCAGGTTAAATAGCTCATACAACCCGCCACGATCGCAAAGTTGATGCAGATCACCGGAAACAACTCGCTGGCGCCGGCAATGCTGACCACGTCTTCGGTCAAATGGCTCAATAAGGCCGGCTTACCTATGGTTTGCAATACCGGGTAAGGCGCTTGCAATATCAAACCGGCAATGCGTAACCGCAAGTTCTTCACGAGCCGGGTGCTGAAACGATTCAATCCGTAGTGAGAGGCGAATCGGCTCAATAACACCACTGCCACCAGACCGGCAAACCCCGCATGACCGAAAAATACTTCGGACTTACCTGCCAATACGCCATTAATGAACGCGATTAAACCGGCATTGCTCAAACCGCTGACGATTCCGGTCAACATGACAAACAAAAGGGTAAGCGGCGACGACCGCCATAAAAATGTCCACATTTTCTTTTCGAAAACTCTATGTCGTGAAAAAACGCAACACTGATGCAACGCTCATGCTTTAACCGGATTCAGCTAGCAAAATCTTGGGCACTTAGAACGCCTTAATGCCCCCTACTACTGAAAGCGTTAGCAACACGGGTCTTCTCTCTGGATCTCGCTAAAAATTGCTTCGCGAAATGACTGTTCCTGCCAAACCGTGCGTGCCCAGCTCGGTCGATGCATGAACGGTTTGGCGCGGTGGATGCTCCGATTTTCCCGTCCATCTTTCGACAAGCTCTCAAGAAACAGCAAGATTAACTCCATAGCAGCCTTTCCCTGTTTCTTGTTAACCCCCCGCGCCCGAAGGGGGCTTACTTTGCTCAGAACGAACGCGAACATCCTTGCAACGCGAAACAGGGAATTAATTTGTAACCATCCTAACGCTCATGAAAAAGCGGCATCCCCCCGGCAAATGAAAGTTTTTCGGTGGGAGCGACGCCTTCGTCGCGACGAGGGCGTCGCTCCCACAATGACTTTCATAAATAAGCAGTAGCAACGGCGCATCACGCCCACCATCGCCTTAGAGTAAGACGGCAATAAGAAACAAAACCCCCAGTTCGATTTGCAATCGGATTAACCAAACCGAGACAGCGAAATAAACTATGTTAATTAACGCCATAAAAACCGGTCATATCCCTCAATCAGCGGCACAACCAGCTTGGAGTTTAAACTCCGTCGCTGTAATGCTAATGATTAACATTTGGCGCAAAGCTTGCTTTAGCGATGGTGAAGTTTACGTTGACCACCCCGGCGCTGGAAAAAATAAAATGCAAGATAAAGAGAGGGATTAAGGCTGTCGCCAACTTGCAATCCGGGGCAAACAACTAAGCCGCCCACCCGTCAACCGCATAAGGAATTGAGCAATGACCCTAGAATCGATCTATCAAGACCATCAAGCCGAACTGCAACAGCATCTAGCGCGCATCGTAGATTGTCCCGAAATCGCTGCAGAATTGGTTCAAGAATGCTTCATCATCTTTTCGCGTGAAATTCAGAAACAAGTCATCGAACATCCGCGCGGATTTCTATTTCGTACCGCCCGCAATTTAGCCTACGACCACATCAAGCACCGCAAAGTAGTCGAAAAATATCAGAACAACGCCGACCCGACCCTAATGCCGGCACTGGAAACGCCGTCTACCGAGCACCTATCGTTAGTCGACGAAAAACTAGCCATATTTTCTGCCATTGTCGAACGCCTGCCGGAACGGGCGCGCGAAGCTTTTATCCTAAACAGGGTATACGGGATGACCTATCCGGAAGTCGCCAAGGAAATGGCGATCAGCGAAAGCGCGGTGGAGAAATTGCTGGCGCGGGCCTTATTGCACTGCAAACAGCAATTTAAGCGACGCCAACTCGAATTAAACGACATATGAGGACATTGGACTAGTCAGTCGTCTTAACTACACTACGCAGGGTAACGATAGGGCCATCCAGCTTTCCGACCAGCCCAGTCGGCGCGTTAAAAAATGACGGAGGAAGCGATGACGCCGCTTAGCGCCTAAAATCCGACCACATGCACATGCCGCTCATAACAGGAAAAGTCATTTCGGGAAGTTATTTTTTTAGCAAACCTATAGTCCGAGCTAGGGTAGATTGATCTGTCTAGCCGACTGTCAGCCGATACACGCCGTTAAAGCCTATTTTATGCGGCGAATTAATACCTCATACACCGGAGACAACAATGAGTTGGGACGAAGAAGACACCACTATTTATCAAGTCGTAATCAATCATGAAGAGCAGTATTCCATTTGGCCGGAATACAAGGACATTCCCGCCGGCTGGCGAGCCGTCGGCCCCAAAGGCCCTAAGCAGAAGTGTCTGGATTACATCAAGGAAGTTTGGACAGACATGCGGCCGCTGAGCTTGCGGCAGCATATGCGGGAGGATGGGTTGGAATAAGTTCGAGAAGCGCAAGGATGCGTGCTTTTTTCAGTTTTCGGATCGAGATAATAATAAGCCGTCCTATCCATTGAGTTCGATTAAGTAATGCTGCACGTTTAACATGTAAATCAATTGTAAAAATTCTTCTTCATTTAAATAAATTCCATTTTTTTGCAAAATGCTTAGCAACATTTTTAAATTATTTTTTCCATTACAATATTCAAATATTTTTTCCAATAACATCGCAATATCTGAAGGAATAGAAAACGATTGCCCTGCCACACTTATTTCTATATGTTCACTAGCACGACCTAGTTGATCGAATGACTTTTTTCTGACAAAAAACAACTCGCGATCCATTACAATTCTGGGTACTTCACACCAAACAGCTTCATTTGCTCTAAAAAATCGTTGAATCGGTTTTTCGGTATTAAATGAATTCTGTTCGGTATGAATTTTCCTTAAGGTAAAAAAATGCACCAACTGTTTAGTATTTCCAGTCTCAGGGAAAAGCTTTTCTAAATTTAGCAAGCTAAAACGCTCAATCCCCATATCAACCACATCAAACCCCATTTTTCTAAAAAAATCAGGCAATTCATTTATTCTTCTTCGATCTAATTCTGTCGGATCTCCTGGTACCTTAAAAGGGTTTGAAAAATTGATCCATAAACCATCTGCCTTCAATACTCGATAAATTTCTGCTGATAATCGTTTCGGATTGCTGACAATATCGAGCACATATTGAGTAATAACCACAGACAACGAGTCGCTATTAAACGGCATGTTCATGACGTCAGAAACAATATAACGAATATCGTTTTCTGTCGATTCCGGCGGTGTTAAATTAATCTGTTGCCAGTCGGCTTTCTCCAAATGAAAAGCCAACGGCTCACCTTCGATCAATTTTTTGGCAGTTAATAGCGTCGGTAAAGATAAATCAACCGCATAAGACACTCGAAAGCGTTCGGCAACACTATATAATAATCCACAAGCGCCGGCTCCTAAAACCGCAACAGAATCTCTATCTTTACAATGCCGGGCAATAGTTCCATTAAATAAAGCTTTTACTTCAGATAAATCAGGCATCCCTGACCAATCTTGATAAAAATAAGGCAACATATCATGAAATGTGAAACCAGATTTTACAGAGCTCCAAGCCAGGGTATTATCTTGACTAGGCAGGTTTTGTAAAAAATTCATAATAGGTAGACAGGATTCTTCCAAAAAACTGGTATTCCCTGACAACCCATTTTTAGTCATCGCTATTCTGTCCGATAGATCCATTGCATTATAATATTGTTCAAAATCATCCAGATTCCGAATAATTTTTTCAAATGAATGCCGAGTTTCTTCCATTTCCATGACAAAACCTTGCAACGATGAAAAAGGATCCGGCAATAGAAAAATATTAATATCGTCAATAATAGGATAACTGATTCCACAATCAGAACACATTACGATAGATGGAGATGAATCATCCAAATCTCCATGACAAAGAATACATTGATACATTGAAAAACCCATTATTCAAATGTTGATATCCGACAGTGTTTTAATTGGTCAATTTCATATTCTGCAGTAATATGACAGTTTATTTTGTCTTTCTTCAGTTGTTTGGCTTTGCGCTTTTGTAGCCATCGAATTACTCCGGTTACATACAAAACCGGGCATGCCAAGCCGGAAAAAAGCACTAAAATCCGCCCCGTCCAACCGAAAGCATGACCACTGTGCAATGGCCATTGCCAATCTATAAAAACATCACCAAAACTGCCTGTCCCTCTATCATAGATATTAACAATATCACCGCTATATTGATCGATAGCGAAATCACGATAACCGATAAACCGGCTTAATTCAGTTAGGTCACGTTTCATTACAACATAGACGTCCTCACGATTTTTCGGTGCATTCAGCATCCACAATTTACCGGCCGGATAACCTTTCTGCACAATAGCTTCCGCGTCCGCGGCATTTATCGGCTGTTGACCCGCTTGCGGCACGCCGCTGTGAACCTCTGCCGGAACAGTGCTAAATACATCGGGCCGATTGACTGGTGAAAATAGTTTGACTAGTTCATTCATTTGAATTGGCAAATTCATGTAAATACCGGAAAATAATACAGGCATGAGCACAATAGTTGCGTAAAAGCCGACGGTTTTATGCAGATCGAAGTTAAAACGTACAGACCCTGGCCGAAGCTTGAAGGTTAATGCCTGCATGAATTTGCCAGTCAGCGGCCACCAAACAATCAGACCCGTTAACAGTGAAATAATCGAGAAGGCCGCCAAGATACCGTTGATAATGCTGCCGGTTTTGCCTAGCAACAAACACCAATGCAACTGCATAATGAAACTAACCAAGGGTCGCCCCCAATAGCGTCCCTTGGGATGCCAAAGCTGTATACCTTTGACCTGACCCGTATAAGGATCAACGAAGATGTAATAACCGTTATCAACGAAATTATAATAACCGTCGCCGTTATTCGCCTGCTGTGCCTCCTTGGCGAAGTACAGCAGCTTGTAAGCGACATCCGGCTTGCGGGGATAGTACACTTTAAAAAGACGACCGCCCTGCGGCTTGACTGACTCTGCCGCCGCGATAATTTCGTCCAAAGCATATAATTTTTTCTGATTTTCGGGTGGAACTAAGACAATAGCCAACTCCGGATTCAAGACTTCCTGAGCTTCCTGATAAAACACCAGAATGCCACCAGTTAGACCGACAACAGCCAATATAGCCCCGACGAATAAACCGAGATATAAATGAACATCAAGCCACAGCTTACGGCGCGCTTTCAGTCGGGCTAATCGTCGAGCATTGAATTTATCTATTGTCATCGTAGGCATCGAAATATCCTCTTTTCATTTGGCTTCGTTCTTCTATTTAAGAGCGCCGCGCATCTCCACGAACAGATTTCATCATGCCATTTAACATACGTTTTCCTTTGAAGAGCCATGACATTAGTTCAAACAATGGTACATATCTCCAGGGAATTCCCTCCGGAGGTAACCATCTCGACTTTCGAGAATCATCCCAGAAAAAAACGACCGCAGAACTGAATTCCGTTGTTTCCACGCCATGCCACCAGTAAATTGGAAAAAACAACATTTCTCCCGCTTTAACTTCGCATTCGTAATATACGGCTTTTTGATATAAGGGGTATTTCTCTAAATCAACCGGCTCTCCTTCAATCTTACTAAAATGCAATTTCTGATACAGGTAAGGAGTTTGATTTGGAGCGAAAAGTTTTACCCGTTTGCTTCCTGAAACCTGACACAGTAACGCCTTACCGAAAGGGTGAAAATGAATTTGCGAATGCACGTTGCTACCGATATAACAAACCGCGACGAATTTTGTGGAATCAATGTAAGCAGGAACCGTAAAGTCGCCAACGACTTCCGGCAAAATACTCTCTACACTTTGTTCGCTTAAATAAACTCTTTCATTACCAATCGGCTCCTTATGAACCAGTTCCAAATAATTCGCCAGTTTCATTAACTCTGAGTGCGCTCCGAGATAGGCGCCGTTACGCATGCGTTTGACAGGAACTGAACGTTCACCGGCAATTGACTTAAAATATTGAGAATTCCAAAGCGAACAGGCATCCCACTCGGAAACAACCCCCGTTATCAATACGGGCTTACCTGGTTCAGCGTATAATCTATTAAACTCTTCAATCGACGGCGCATTAACTCTGTCCACCTGTAATGGCAATTCTTCACTCAAATACATTTTTCAACCTCCTGTTATTCAATCATACTGACATCAATATGCCCCATACTTAAAATGGGTGAGAGCACTTATTGATAGCTAGATGCGTTATAGTCTAGGTATATTATCTACTGCGCTTTAACATCCCAATCAAATTCATTGTCTAATATATTCCAAAGTTTTTTATTATATGGCTCGAAAAATTCATATAATCTACCAACACTTTCATCATCGGCCGGCGGCAGTACAACAGGATTTTCATTGACTCTATCTTTAAACTGAGGGGTTGCAAAATTAGGCAATCCAACAAAGCCATATATTTTGTTTAAAAAGTTATTGCTATCTGAAAAATAATCTTGCGCATCCAACACTAATACGTTATTTTTCCCAAAACACTCTATCCAATAACTAACTGCCTTATAATAAATGCTTGTTTGCACTGGATCGCAAGCACAAGTAGTAAACATAGGATAATCCGGAAAAACCGATAACGCCTTATCCACATACGCCGGAAACGAATTTAAAAAATATAAATTATCCGAGCGTTTTTTTCCGGCCATATATACTTCCCATTTCCATTGAGAATAAAATCTTTTAACGGGATCTCTTAATGTTAAAACAACTTTTGTTTCCGGTCGTTCCTTAGAAAGATTATAAATCAGCTCCATCCAATGAAGATAAGGAGCCAAAAACGGAGTTAATGCAATTCCATATTTAGATGCAAGTTTTCTCTTTTGTCGTTCTGTGGGATAATACATGCGCCATTTTTCAAGATCGGCAGAGAAACATTCTTTAACTAATGGAGGTATCACATTCGGATGCAACATGATATTGACTGCCAAATCACTAGTGCCACTCTTTATAGGTCCAACAACACAGAAATCCGGCAGAGTTCTCTTGCCGGAAAATTTTCGCACAAAACTACGCCATACCGGAACATAGCCGAAATAATGCGGAAGGAATTGATATTCAATCCACTTCGATAAGTATTCAATATTAGAAGGGAGTTTATCTTCGGGAACATAGCCCTTAATAATACTCGTATATTCGGTTGCCAACAAATAAGATCTGGATAGCTGCTTTCTTTTATAATAAAGATAATGATCCATTTATTTAAGCGACCTATAAGTTTATATTCATGGAAAACGGTGGTTTGCTTTATTTAAAGCTCACCACCCAAATAAATTTGATCCTTGCCGTACAACCTTCGCGCATCGGCAAAACCTTTACGTTCGCAAGCTTCCAACACTTTACTTATTTCTTTAATATAAAGATCGTCATCTTCCGGCTCTAATGCCATGAAATATTGCAGCCAGGGTTCGCGGCCTATCGCGTAGATATAAACTCGCTCCGCTTGGACTGCATCCAACAAGTTCAAAGCCGCATGAGCATCGCTGCCTTTGGAACGCCGCGACTGGCAATGCTTGTGCTCGGGTAATTTCGGCAGCAGCGGCCCGTATACCCAGGATAACGGCGCACCTATGCATTCCATGCCTA
The DNA here is from genome assembly GCF_040741385.1 of Methylomonas sp. HYX-M1. NCBI lineage: Bacteria > Pseudomonadati > Pseudomonadota > Gammaproteobacteria > Methylococcales > Methylococcaceae > Methylomonas > Methylomonas sp. HYX-M1. The sequence goes on along the minus strand of NZ_CP160405.1, from coordinate 2,110,819 downwards.
AAAAAACGGTTTGGATCGGGCCGTACTCCGCACTCAGATTTTCGTACATGCGCCGGTCAAGGCAGTTGGAATCGGCGGCAAACAGCAAGCGTTGCGGACCGGCACAAATCAGGTAGCCGCTTTTAGCAAACGGCAAGTCGTTATGTTCGCCGAGAAACGGCACCGCAATGCAAGCACCGCCGGAAAACGAAAAACTATCTAACGGATCAACTTCCGTGACTTTGGAGAAGCCCAGTTCCCGAGCCAACAGTTTCATCGATATGTCGCCGTAGAATATGCCGGAACTTTTAGGCACCACTAACATACCGATTTTATGACGAAGGCGTAGCAACGCTTCAAACACGCAGTGATCGTGATGAACGTGGGTAACCAACACATAATCGATATAGGGCGGCAAGTCCTGAAACGTGTAACGTTCTATGCCGCCCTGACTGGGTTGTATCGCTATAAAAGGATCGATCAGAATCGCAACGTCGTTATATTCGATCAATACACAGGCATGACCGAAATAGCGAACCCGAATACCACTGCCCTGCCATTTTTCCGCCATGTAAGGGGGCCGGTCGGTCAATAGGCTGATCAATTTTTTGTCGTCTCCGGCATCGAGTCCCAATAGCTCGCGGATATAACTCAAAGGTTGAGGCTGGTTATCCAGTTTAAACAGTTCGTCGATCTCTGTCCTCGCAAACGGTATAGTCCATTCGATACTATCGTCCGTTGGCAGGCGCGGCGTGCTCATGTAATAGGCCCTAGCGCGATCATGAGTTTGGGTAAAGAGGTGCAACGATTGCAAGTGCTTTTTGTAATGCGTACTTTTGTAAAACAAGCTTTCAATACAACGCACAATAGGCCGATTGTTATAGTCGTACAGCAATTCGATAAAGCCGCGCAACGACTCCGGCAGCACCGCATAATACGGTTCCAGACTCTGGCCCGTGGCTTCTTTATCCAGCAGGTTTTGAAAAGCGATCAAATCCTGCGCCATTTGCTGAGTGGCACCGTGCTCTTTGTCCATCCGCTCCAGCATTTGCTCTATCTCGGCTGTCCGTTCGACCGGAACATTGACAAACGGTCCACCCAATAGCTTTGGATTAGCGCTGGATTCGACGTGAATGCCGGGCTTTTGTAGATATGAACTCAAGTTTTTCTTTTGGTAATTCAGCATATGCAAGCTGTACGGCACCGGAGAAAAAGTATGCGGCCAAGCCACCCACTTGTCGACTAGCGCTTCCACCGCCGTCGAGTCGGCGAGGCGATATATAAGTTTGTGGTTCATGCCAGCTTTCTCCGACTACAACAAACAGATTGACCGCTTTTCACCATCGTTGTTACTAAAACTCTACCCGAAGGGACCCCACGACCGTCAACGGCTCTCCCGGATAAACACCAAGCCGGGGAGCGACGTTAGCAGCGGAGTCGGTAGGATCGGTAGACGCATAATATTGTTTATCCAGCAAATTACGGACACTAAGTTGAGTCGTCACACGGGCACTTTTAGTGTCCCATCTGTAAGCGGCGAAAGTATCCATCCGCACATAACCGGGCATCTGAAAGGAATTGGCGTTGTCGCCTTCACGTTGCCCGACAGCAACACCGCCCAAGCCAAAACTCAAACCGTTCAGGGCGCCATAACCGTTAAGATCATATCTGAGCCACATACTTCCCGAATGCTCGGGTACGTTACTAAGACGGTTACCTGCCGTGTCTCCGCCGAAGTCTTTAATAACGCGTGCATCGGTAAAGGCATAGCTACCGATCAGGCTCAACGCCTCCGTCACACGTCCTGTCATATCCAACTCAATACCCTGACTGCGTTGCAGGTTGGCTATTTTGTCAAATGGATCCGACGTACTCAGGTCATTAACCAAGATATTGTCTTTAGTCAGATGGTAGTAGGCGAGAGTGGCTAGAAACCGCTGATCGAACAATTGTGTCTTGATGCCTGCTTCAAACTGTTCGCTGGTTTGCGGATCGAATGTTCTTCCGTCGGCAGAGTTGGCATTGTTGGCGCCAAACGAGGTTGTCCAGTTGCCGTAAACGCTCAGCTGTTGCCAGGGTTGATAGAGAATGCCGACACGAGGACTAAATCCTTCGTCTTTACGGATGAGCGCTCCGTCGGCACGGACCAGATTTTCAAGCTGATGTTCGGCATCTGCGAAATTGGAAGCGTTGGCCCTACCAGTTTCAGCCCAATCGTAGCGGCCGCCACCCATGATATGCAGCCGATCCCAAATGGTGATTTGATCCTGGAAGTATGCACCATACCAACTGTTGTACGTGACCGCATGATTATTACCTATCACGCCAGCAAAGTAATCGGACGTCGACAGCGCAGTGTCGAAAGTGCTTTGCGGAATGCCGTAGCTAGGATACGGGTTATAAATATTGATTGCCAATGCCGGATCTGGAATCTTCCATCTTCCGTCTACGTTGTATTTATCGAATGCTCGATAAAAGTCAAAGCCGCCTAACACTTCATGCTTTGTTTCTCCGATGTCGAATTTACCCGTGATATCCAAATTAGTGGAATACACTTCCCGACTACTAGTTTGCCTGAATATATTCCGACTCATCATTCCGGTAACTTGATTTAGTGCGACAGCATCATTGAACGCCGGCGCGGGAGTGACTTGCGTTGTATTTCCATCGGCCAAACTCGCTAAAAAACGATTATGTATTGCCCAGTTATCGTTAAAACGATAATTTATTTCTGAACCTATTTTTACACTGGACTGTTCACTTAAAGGAGTATTCGGGTCTCCCAAATTGCGGCTAATAGGAATAGCCGCAGGACGATTACCGATGACCGGAATCCCAAAATCAGCCATCGCATTCTTATTTGTCCCTTCGACATCGACGGTAACATCCAGTGCATCGGTTGGCCTCCAAGTAATGCTGGGATTAACCAAAACCCGATCGGAGGTAACGAAATCCCGAAATGATTTATTGTCTTGATAAGCACCTGTAAAACGATAAAGCAGGGTTTTATCAGCGTTGATGGGACCGGTTGCATCCCACTGGGTACGGTATAAATCGTACGATCCGAATCGTTGTTCAAGCGAGTAATAGGGTGTATCCAAAGGTTTCTTGGTATTAATATTGATCAACCCGCCCGGCTCAGTCCGGCCGTAGAGTTGGGCCGGTCCCTTAAGTACCTCGATACTTTCCAGATTTCCCGTGTCGAAGCTGCCGAATCCCCCTTCGTTACTCAAAACACCATTACGATAGATATTACCCGTGCGAAAGCCGCGGACAATAAATCCGTCTCCCGACCCCAAAGACGACTGCGGACGCACCCCGCTGATGTTTTCCAGCGCATCCGCGACGCGTGAACTTTTTTGATCGTCCATTACGGCTCGCGGCAACACTTGTATGGAAACAGGCGTTTCCATAATCGGCGTATCGGTTTTAGTGGCCGCACTAGCATGGGATACGGCATACTCCTTGTTGTAAGGATTGCTAGCATCATGAACAGCTTTACCCGTCACGGTGATTACCTCCATCGTTTTACTCGACTGAGGCTCGGAAACAGTTTCCTTAGCTAAAGTAATACTGTTATCTCCCGTCAAACGATAAACCACCCCCGTTCCCCGCAACAACTCCTTAAGACCATCTTGTATACTATAATACCCTTTAACAGGTTTAGATTTTTCATCTAGCACAATGTAAGCCGGATATATTAACTCAATACTAGTTTTTTCTGCGAAACTATTCAATGCGGATGCCAAATCGCTTGAAGGCATGTCGAATTGTATTTTTACGCCTGCAACTTGTTCAGATGACGCCGGATCAGTATAAAGAAACGTTAACACAATCATTCCTTTTATAAAGCGATTTTTAATATTATATATTGGATTAATTACAATTTTATTAGGCGAAAAGTTATTTTTTTTATTGTGAACCATTCGGTGGTTTTCCTTAAATATGTCCTGTTTGAAAATAATTTTAAAAATCGAAATCAATAATTACAGTATGTTGTTGTCAGTACAAGCTTTACATTTACAATAAGGTAGACGCGCTACTGCAAACTTTACCCCACCTATACATATCGTTTTGATCAAATCATATTCAGCAACCATTGCTATAGTAATTTCCATGGTAATAGTCAGGCTCCCTAATGAATCCATTCCGACTAAAATATGTGTGATAACGGCCTAGTAGCTCGTCATCTAGCGAAGCACACTCAATCCCTAACTCGGATAACGTGCTTTGCGTTGCTCTACAATCGTAGCGAATCGCATCCTCTTCCAACAACGCCGATGCATCATCTTGCTTTTGCTCCGAAAACATCGGCAGCAACGGCAATAAAGCAAAATCGTTGGACTGAGTTTTGCCAATCTCAAGCAACTTATTCACCCAGTCGCGATAAGGAATGCGATGCAGCCGGTATCCCAAGCGGCTAAACCCATTGACCAGTTCATCGGAATAAGGCGGGATAGGATGATTTAGATGAAAACAACCGCCAACCGAACTCGGTTGCAACGACAATGCGACCATGGCGCGGCTCATGTAATCGACGGGAGCCATATCCATACGTAGGTGCTCTGCGGGGGCGTAACCGATCTGAATGCAACCTTTAATCAAGCGACACAAATAATCTTCGGTATTCCAAACACCGCTACGGCTATCGCCGGCAACGGTCGCCGGCCGATACACGGTTACCTGAATCCCTCTGTCCTTAGCCAATCTCACCAACTTTTCCGCCACCCATTTGCTCTGGGCGTAACCATTAGCCAAGTCTGCACCGGATGCCGGCTCGTCCTGCTCCCCATGGCCATACGGATTATTGAAAGAGGTTTCGCTAAACACCGATAAGGTTGAAACATAATGAACTGCTTTAGCTTTGCCGTAACAAGCCAGACGCAGCACTGCTTCAGTCGCTAATACGTTGGCGGCCTTTAACGCTTGGTAAGGTTGGACAAAGTTGACCTGCGCCCCGTTGTGATAAATAGCGTCAACCCGCCCGGCAATTTCTTCATAACGAGATACCGACAAGCCGAGCCGAGGCTCCGCCAAATCGCCGCACACCGCAATAACCCGGCTCCAATCGATTCGGTCTTGCAGGGCATAACGGCCGATCTGGCGTTGCAACCGGACTTGTGCTTCCCCTTCATTGACAGCCCTGATCAAACAATAGATGTTGGCCCGTGTTTGCTCCAACAATTCAGCCAGTAAAAATGTACCGAGAAAACCGGTCGCACCGGTTAACAGCATCGCTTGCGCCTCGACTACGGGGACGGCTGTCGAAGCGGTTGGCCGAATTTCAGGATCTAGTTTCGCTTCGGCCTCCAAATCGAGCAATTTATCGTCTTTTCTACTGCCGTCGATTAACTCGCCCTGGGCTACCAGGGTCGAGCATTCAAACAAATCCACCAGCGCAACGTCGACACCCACATTTGTTTGAATGGCTGAAACCAGTTCTATCGCAAGCAAGGAATGGCCGCCCAAATCGAAGAAATCGTCATGTCTGCCAATCTGTTCGACACCCAATAAACCGGACCAAATTTCCGCCAGCTTAATTTCCGTTTCCGAAACAGGCGTATCGGCCCGAATGTCGGACACCTTGTCTTTGGCTGCCGCCGACAATAATGCGTTACGATTCAGCTTACCGTTTGCGGTCAATGGCATCCGCTCCAGCCACACAAATGCGTTCGGCACCATATGATCGGGTAACGCGGATTTGAGATTTTCCCGTAACCTTTCTGTAGAGGCATTACCGACAACGTAAGCCGTCAATTGCTTATTTCCGGGCTGAGGTTCACTAGCCAAAACTACAGCGTCCTCTACATCCGGCTGCGCCATCAGACGGGCCTCGATCTCCCCCAATTCGATCCTAAAGCCACGGATTTTCACCTGATGATCGACACGCCCTAAAAATTCGAGGTTGCCGTCAAGCCGGTAACGCGCCAAATCGCCGGTTTTGTAGAGCCTGCCGCCAGCCGCTTGAAACGGGTCGGGGATAAATTTTTCCGCGGTCAATTCAGGCCGCCGCCAATAACCACGCACCACACCTGCGCCACCGATATGAAGTTCGCCTTGAACTCCAATAGGAACCGGATGACCGTAGCGATCCAGAATGTAAAGTCGAACGTTGCTGATCGGCCGGCCTATCGATACCGGCCGGTCCAAATCGTTCTGGCTGATAGGGTATACGCTGCTCCAAACCGAACCTTCGGTCGGGCCGTATTCGTTATATAACGGTACATTCGGCAACATTGCGTAATGCCGGTTAACCACGTCGATTGCACACGCTTCTCCGGCAACGATAGCCGTTTTCAGGGTTTCTAAGCGGATTCCGGCTTGTTTCACCAGCAAACCATAAAACGACGGCAAGGCTAGCAAATGCGACACCCGATACCGCGTGATCAATTCAGTCAATGCAACCGGATCTTTGGCGACCTCATCTTCCGGCAAGCATAAACAACCGCCCTGCCCCAGCGTCCAGAACAGTCCTGCCACAGAACTGTCGAAGGCAAACGAGGACAGCAACAAATAACAGGTAACAGGTGCGCGATAAGTAGTAAACCGCGCAACGGTGGATTGCAGCGCGTTACAATGCGAGACCATCACGCCTTTGGGTTGTCCGGTAGAACCGGAGGTATAGATCATGTAAGCCAAATTCAGCGAGTGGCCATACTGCGTAAGGTTATCAACGGAATATTGTTGGATGGCGGGCCAATCGGCATCCAGATAAGTCGTATCCTTGATGCCGAAGGCTAATTCCGCCGCTAGATGCTGTTGAGTCAGTAGTACGGCAATCCGCGCATCTTTCAACATATAGTCGACGCGCTCTTTGGGATAGTGGGGATCAAGCGGAACATAAGCTCCACCCGCCTTCAGTATACCCAGCATGCCGACCACCATCTCCAATGACCGTTCGACGCAAAGGCCGACCGGCACATCCGGCCCTATGCCCTTGGAGCGTAGATAATGAGCGATCTGATTGGCTTTGGCGTTAAGTTCAGCGTAACTTAAAGCCTGCTCTGCAAACACCAGCGCAACCGCGTCCGGCGTTTTTCCCACTTGCGCCTCGAACAGCGCGTGCAACTCTTGTTCGGTGGAATATTCGGCAGCGGTGTCGTTAAAATCATCCAAGATTCGCCGTCGTTCACCCTCAGGCATAATGCAGAGAGTATTCGCCGCTTGCTGGGGGCACTGTTCCAATGCCGTTATCAAACTGTCGATGGCGGTACAAACATAAATGCCGATACGTTCCGGACCGATACCGCTCACGCATTGCACGGTAAGATTAAAACCTTGCCCCAAATCGTCAACCGACAGCGTCAGCGGATAATTGGTACGCTCTTCGCTGCTAATCACACGCATCCCTTCCCACTCCAGCAGCGCCGATTGATCGGATACCGCAACGATCCTGGAGTGCCGGTAATTGAGTAGCGCGGTGAACAAGGGTAACGATGCCGGGACAGCACTACAACGCTGCGCCAGCGCAAGAGTGGCATGCTCGTGCATCAATAATTCGTTCAAATTGTCGTAGATGCTGCCGATTATGTCGCGCACAGTCCGGCCGGTCAGTGAAACCCGTATCGGCAAAGTATTGATAAACATGCCGACCGCACTGTCCGCTCCTATGCCACCGCCTTGCAACCGGCCCGACAATACCGTGCCGAATACCACGTCATCACGGCCGCTGCATTGTCCCAACACCAAAGCCCACGCCATATGGAACAAGCTTGCCGGAGTAACGCCGTGTTGCCGGGCGCTGTTGCGGGCGCGTTGCGCCAATTCCGCTTCCAGCGATAGAACAGCTTCTTCGACTTGTCCGCCGCTGCCTTGCACATTCAGCACCCCGAATGGCGCGGTCGGTTCGTCGATGTCACCAAGCTGCCGCCGGAAATAGCTTTCATGATCCGCCTGAGAAAGCGCACGCATACGGGCGATGAAGTTCCGGTAGGGTTGTATGGCTGGCAATTGCTCGGGCCGACCTTCAAGTATCAAGCGGATTTCCGACAAAATAAGCTGAAGCGTATAGTTATCGTCCACCATGTGATGGTTGAGCATCGCAAACCAGTATTCATCCGATTGGCTATCCTTAATGGCAAAGCCAGCCAACAGCGGAGCCTTCTGCAAATCCATCCTGAGCCGGCGAGGATCGGTGCGTTCCATCAAGCATTGGTAAATCCGTTCTTTAGGTTCAGGGGCCCATTCTTCAATGGTCAGCACGGCATGGCGATGCACGACCTGAACTGGCTGCGACAAACCGTTCCAGCGTATCGAACTGCGTAAAATGTCGTGTCGGTCAATCACCGTCTGCAGTGCCTCCAAGAAGCCTTGCAGACGCGCGCGATTATCGAACACGATGACGGAGCGAGTGATGTACGGATCGCCCCTGGTTTCCAGCAAATGGTGAAACAAAATACCTTCCTGCAACGGCGCCAGAGGATAAATATCCTGAATTCCGGCCACCCCTTCCGCAACGCTAGCCACGATCAAATCGATCTCATCCTGGGTGAAGCTGAGTAACGGCAGCATATCCGGGGTTATTTTCGGCGTTCCCGATGCATGCCTGTCCATCACAACGCCGTTTCTTATTGCAATCAACAAATCCTGCTTATGCGTTTTTAATGTGGACATTAATGCCTGATCGACAGCGCCTTGCGGTGCACGAATGACTAATTCGCCATCCAACTCGCTGACGACGATATTTTTTTTCTGCATCTCTGCAAAAACTTCCTGCAAGCTCATACCCGAAACTCCTCAAAATACGCTAGGTTTAACGACTGCCCGAAATGCTCGGGTATCAAATTGGGCGGCATATCAAAAGCCGGACTATTGTCTTGGTAATCGACTATCGTTTCCGCCAAAACAGACAATGTCGGATAGGCAAAAACCGCCCGCGGCTCCAGCAGCCAGCCTAGCCGACGTAATCGTTCGACCAGTGTCAGCACCATCAGCGAATGACCTCCCAATTCGAAAAAATGATCGTTGCGGCCAACGCGCTCCAGTTCCAACAGATCCTTCCAGATACAAGACAACGCGATTTCTTTTGTTCCTTGCGGCTCTTCGTAGCGATGGCTGATCACAGCCTCCCTATCAGGGGCAGGTAAAGCGCCGCGTGCCAACTTGCCATTGGCGGATAAAGGCATCAAAGGCAAAATGACAAAGGCGCTAGGCAGCATATAATCGGGTAAGGCTTCGGCCAAAATGGCGCGAAGGTCGCCAATGGACAACGCACTGTCATCGTTCGAGGTCAAATACGCCACCAAACGCTTGTCGCCGGGGTGATCTTCCCTGGCAATGACGACCGCGTCCTTGATCTCCGGCTGCTTAAGCAATTGGGCTTCGATTTCGCCCAGTTCGATCCTGAAACCTCGGATCTTGACTTGGTGGTCGATACGGCCCAAATAATCGATGTTGCCGTCCGGGCGGTAGCGCGTCAGGTCGCCGGTTTTGTATAGGCGGCTGCCTGCCGGGCCGAACGGATCCGGAATGAATTTTTCCGCCGTTAAATCGGGACGGTTTAGGTAGCCCCGGCCTAGGCCAATACCGGCGATGTGCAGTTCGCCGGGGGTAGTAATCGGCACCGGGTTCAGACTTCGATCGAGAATGTACAGACGGAGATTGCTAATCGGTTTGCCGATGGGAATCGCGGTTTCCCGGCAATCTTGCGGACAAGCCCAGTAGCTGACGTCGACCGAGGCTTCGGTTGGGCCGTACAGATTGTGCAACCCGGCCGGCAGTTTTTGTTGGAAGCGCTGTACCAGATCGGCCGGCAGTGCTTCGCCGCTGCACACCACCCGTTTCAGGCCGGTGCAGCGTTCGGCGCCCGGCGTGTCGACGAAGACTTGCAACATCGACGGTACGAAGTGGACCGTGGTAATACGTTCGCGGCGAATCAATTCGATCAAGCCTTGACTGTCTTTATGCAACTCGGGCGGTGCCACGACCAATCGGGCGCCGGTCATCAACGGCCAAAAGAATTCCCAGACCGACACATCGAAACTGTACGGGGTTTTTTGCAGGACTGCATCCTTGCTGTCCAGACCGTATTCGGCCTGCATCCATTGCAATCGATTCAAAATGCCTTGATGCGGCACGCCGGCGCCTTTAGGTTGGCCGGTAGAGCCGGAGGTATAGATACAATAGGCCAGGTTGCTCGGTTGAAGGTTGGGACGGGGATTGCCGGCGGAATACGCCGCGACCTGCGTCCAATCGCTATCCAGACTGAGCACTGGAGCCCCGGCAAAATCCAATTCGGCAAATTTCGCTTGGGTCAAGATCACGACCGGTGCGATGTCGGCCAGCATGAAGGCTAACCTTTCGGCCGGATAGTTGGGGTCGAGCGGCACATACGCCCCGCCGGCCTTCAGGATGCCCAGCAGGCCGACGACCATCGCCAACGAGCGCTCCAGGCAAATGCCGACCAACACGTCCGGGCCTACGCCCCGTTCGATCAGGTAGTGGGCCAGTTGGTTGGCTTGGGCGTTCAGTTCGGCGTAGCTCAGGCTCTCGCCTTCGAAGCTCAGCGCGATGGCGTCCGGGGTTTGCTTGACTTGTGCTTCGAACAGGTGGTGGATGCAGCGCTCTTGCGAGTAGGCAACTTCTGTGGCGTTCCAATCATGCAGGATTTGTCGGCGTTCGGCCGAGGTCAGGCTGGGCAGATTGGCCAATCGGGCCTCGGGTTGTTCGGCGAAGGCGTTTAGCAGGTGTTGCAAGTGTTCCAGCATCCGCGCCGCGACCGCCCCGGGAAAGCGGTCAGCATCGTAGTGCAGTGTCAGGCGCAGTTGCGGGCCGGGAAACACGGCCAGTGTCAACGGGTAATTGGTCGGGTCTTGCCCGGCAACTTGATCGATGCGTAACGGCCCGCCGATTTCCAGCAGGGCTTGGTCGAGCGGGTAGTTTTCGAATACTAGCAGGCTGTCGAACAAGGCCTGACCGCGACCAATGTCCGACCAGTTTTGAATCTGTGCCAGTGCTGCGTAGTCGTATCGGCTTTGAAGTCGGCCTTGCTCGAAGACGGTTTGCAACCAGTCGCTCAGTTTCTGCTCCGGCTCCAGCTTGAGCCGCATCGGTACCGTGTTGATGAACAGCCCGACTTGCCGTTCGATACCGGCCAGTTCCGCCGGCCGGCCGGCGACCGTGACGCCGAACACGACATCGCGCCGCCCGCTATAGTGGCTGAGCAGCAAACCCCAGGCGGCTTGAGCCAGGGTGTTGAGGGTTAAACGCCGTTGTTTGACGTAGTCTTGCAAGCGAGCGCTGAGCGCATCGCTCAGACAGAGGTCTTGCGGATGCAACGGGCCGACCGAGCCTTTGCTGTGGGGAGATTGGTCGACGCCGAGAACGGTAGCCGCTTCGAACCCCGCCAGTTGCGTTCGCCAGTAATGTTCGGCGGCGACTTGATCTTGGCGTTGCAGCCAGGCGACATAGTCGCGGAACGGCCGCGTGGCTGCTAACTCGGCGGCGCGGCCTTCGGCGAGTGACCGGTATAGATGGAACAGCTCTTCGACCAGAATCGGGCTGCTCCAGCCGTCAAGCAAGACGTGGTGATAGCTCCAGAGCAGGTAGTGACGCTCGTCCCCGCAAGCCGCCAGATTGACCCGCATCAAGGGGGGGCGTTCGAAATCGTAGCCTTGGCAACGATCATCGGCTTGTAAGGTTTGCCAACGGATTTGCTGTTCTTCTGCGCTTAAGTTACGCCAGTCGTGTTCGGTGATCGGTACGCTCGCGTGGCGTTCGACGCGTTGCAACGGTTGCGGCAGGCCTTGCTCGATAAACCCGGTTCGCAGGATGGCGTGGCGCGCCAGCAGGTGTTGCCAGGCCTGCCGGAAGGCGGTCGTGTGCAACGGCCCGTTGAGCCGGCACGCCAATTGAATGCGGTAAGCCTGGGTGTCCGGTTGGTAACGGCTGTGGAACAACAGCCCGTGTTGCAACGGGGTCAACGGGTAGAGGTCGTCCACTTGACGCGGTGCGAACGCCAACTCATCCAGCTGAACTTGGTCCAGCCCGGCCAGCGGGAAATCGCTGGGCGTATAACCGCCGACATCGGCGCGCCGGCAATGTGCTATCAACGTTTGCAGGTGGGTCAGGTAGCGGTCGGCCCAGCGTTCCAGTGTGGCGCGGCGATAGCGTTCCCGACTGTAACGCCAACTGAAGTGCAGTTGGCCGGATTGGATGTGCGCAACAACGTCAAGTTCGTGCGGGCGTTCGCCGCGCGAATCGCGGCTCGGACCGGATGTATCGACACTGGCTTCGAACAGAGCGTCACCGGCCAAGGCGGTATCGAGTTGTCCCAGGTAATTGAAGATGACGCGGGCCGCCGGTTGCGCATTCAGGGCTTGGCGCAGGTCGGCGTCGGCCGACAAGTAACGCAACGCGCCGTAACTGAGTCCGTTTTCCGGTACGGCGCGCAGCTGTTCTTTGATGCGTTTCAGTGCGTCAATTGGCGTGTCGTCCGCTTCAACGGTCAACAGCAATGGATAGACGTTGGTAAACCAGCCGACCGTGCGCGAGACGTCGAGGTCGTCAGCCAGGTGTTCCCGGCCGTGGCTTTCGCGGTCGATCAACAGATAAGTGGGAGTTGTAACGTCGATTTGATCACCCAAGGCAAGCACTAACGCGGTCAACAGTACCTCATCGATGTGGGTGCGGTAGGCCGTCGGGACCTCGTTCAACAAGGCCCGGGTTTGTTCGGCATCCAAGCACCATTCGACGCTGTCTTCCAGCTCGACCCGATTGGCGCCCGTCGGATAATCGACCGGTAGACTTTGCGCCTGCCGGTAGCGAGGGTCCAACCAGTATTCGGCTTGTCCGTTGAAATCGCCGTTTACGGCCCGCTGCGCCAGCCGTTCGGCCCAGTGTTTGAACGCGCTGGTTTTTGTCGACAGACTAAGCGTTTGCTGCGCAAGGCCCTGCCGACAGGCGTTATCCAGGTCTTCAAGCAGGATGCGCCAGGAAACACCGTCGACCACCAGATGGTGGATCGCTATCAGCAGTTCCCGCTCGCCGCCGCCCAAGTCGAACCAAACGGCTCGTAGCAGCGGGCCCTGCGCCAAATCGAGCGAGGCTTGGCAAGCGGCGGCTTGCGCGGCGATAGTGGCCTGACGTTGCCGATCCGGCAGCGCGGACAGATCGACCACGGTCAATACCGCGTTCCGCTTGTCCGCTTGATGGGCTTGCCGCCAAGTCAGGCCGACCTGTTCGAAACGCAGCCGCAGCGCATCGTGGTGAGCGATCAAACTGTTCAACGCAGCGGCACAGAGTTCAGGTGTCAAACCCGGCTTGATCCGCAAACGCAAGGCCTGATTCCAATGCTGCGGCCGGACGAAATCCTGTTCGAAAAACCAGTGCTGGATCGGCGTCAAAGGTACGTTGCCGCTAACCGAGCCCTGTTCGGCCAGCGTCTGACCGCAATGCGTCACCACTTCGGCCAATTCGGCCAAGCTCGGCCGCTCGAACAACTGCTTGGGCGTAAACACCAGCCCGACTTGGCGGGCGCGGCTGACGGCTTGAATGCTGAGAATCGAGTCGCCGCCCAGTGCGAAAAAGTGGTCGTGCCGGCCAATGCGTTCCACCCGCAGCAGGGTTCGCCAGATTTGTGCCAGTGCTTGCTCGGTTTCGCTGCGCGGCGCTACATAGGCCTTTTTCAGTTGTTCGCTCAGATCCGGCGCCGGCAATTGCTTCCGGTCCAGCTTGCCGTTGGCGGACAGCGGCATGGCGTCCAACACCACGAAAGCACCGGGCACCATGTAGTCCGGCAGTTGATGTTTGAGCCGGGCTTTGAGGCGCTCGACCATGGCCTGCTCGGCTTCGGTATCGGCCGCCGCCGCGTGCGGCACCACGTACGCCACCAAGCGCTTGTCGCCGGGGTGATCTTCTCTGGCAATGACGACCACATCCTTGATCTCCACTTGCTTGAGCAAGTGCGCTTCGATTTCCCCCAGTTCGATCCTGAAACCTCGGAGCTTGACTTGGTGGTCGATCCGGCCCAGGAATTCCAGTGCGCCGTCGGCGCGATAGCGGACCAGATCGCCGGTTTTGTACAGCCGGCCGCCGGCCGGGCCAAAGGGATCGGGGAGGAAACGTTCGGCGGTCAGATCGGGGCGTTGCCAATAACCGGGCACAATGCCGGCGCCACCGATGTACAGTTCGCCGGCTACGCCGACCGGGACCGGGTTGAGCGACCGGTCCAGGTTGTAAAGGCGGACGTTGGCGATGGGCCGGCCAATCGCTAGGGGCCGATCCAGATCATCCGCCCCGGCTTGATAGACGCTGCTCCAGACGCTGCCTTCGGTCGGGCCGTATTCGTTGTAGAGTTTGGCGCCGGGCAGCACGGCCAGGTGGCGTTTGACCACGTCGGTCGGACAGGCCTCGCCGGCAACGATGGCTACTTGCAGATTGCTTAAGGCTTGCGGCGATTGCTCCAGGAGCAGCGCATACAGCGAGGGTAAGGCTAACAGATGGGAAATTCCCTGTTGCTCGATCAGGGCCGCCAGGGCTGCCGGGTCTTTACTGTTGTCGTCAGAGAGCAGGCACAAGCAGCCGCCTTGCGTCAGGGTCCAGAAGATGCCGGCCACCGAGCTGTCGAAAGCAAACGAGGACAGCAGCAGATAGGCGTTGACCGGGTCGGCATAGCCCGTCAGCCGAGCCCAGGTGGAATGCACCGCGTTGCGGTGATTCACCGCTACGCCTTTGGGGCGGCCGGTGGAGCCGGAGGTGTAGATCAAGTAGGCCAAATGCAAGGGATGCAGGCTCAGCTTAGGGTTGGTCGCGGGATAGCCGGCCATGGCCGAACTGTCGCGGTCGAGATAGATGACTCCGTCTCTTGCCGCCGTCAAGTCCGCAGAGTCGGCAAATTCCGCATAGCATGCTTCGCGGGTCAATAACAACGTGACGCCGGCATCGGCCAGTATCAACGCCCGCCGCTCGGCCGGATAGCTGGGGTCGAGCGGCACATAAGCCCCGCCGGCCTTCAAGATCCCCAGCAAGCCGATCACCATCGCCAGCGAGCGTTCCAGACAAATACCGACCAGCACGTCCGGCCCGACGCCCCGTTCGATCAGGTAGTGCGCCAGTTGGTTGGCTTGGGCGTTCAGTTCGGCGTAGGTGAGGTGGTTATCTTCAAAGCGCAAGGCAACGGCATCCGGGGTCTTATCGACTTGCGCTTCGAACAGGTGGTGAAGACAGCAGCGTTGCGGGCAATCAAGCTCGGTCGCGTTCCAGGCCGCCAGATCGCGGTACTCCGTCTCTGTCAGAAATGGCAATTCGCCTAGCCGGCAATCCGGATTGTCTAACACGCCGCGAATAAGCGTTTCAAAATGTTTAGTCATCCGCGCAACGGTTGCGGATTCCAATATGCACAGTCGGTAACGAAAAGACAGCGATAACTCGCCCTGCGTTTCGGCCGCCAACAGGGTCAGATCGAACTCTTCGCTGCCGTCGCGAAAGGCAAGACCATCGGCGCGCAAGCCAGCCCAACGAATCGGCAGGCCGGTCTTGCCTAGCGCCATCGCCGCCGCCACGCTATCGGTTGCATCCTGTAAAACGAAGAAGGCCCGATAGAGCGCATCAGCAGCGACATTCTCTTTTCTCAGATTGTCCAGCAGCACGCCGTTCGGATAATATTGATGCGCCAACCCTTCCACCACCGTTCGCGTCACTTGCGCCAAGTAAGCGCAAAACCTTAAATGACCTTCCGGTCGGCTACGGAGTGGCAGCGGATTGACGAAATAGCCGACCGTATTGGCAAAACGCTGTTGAGGGCGGCCCAAGGTAGGCGAGCCGACAATCAAATCGTTTTGGTGGCTATAACGATAAAGCAAGGTCTTGAACGCGGTCAGCAATACGGCGTAAAGCGTGGTGCGACAGTCCGCGGCAAGCCGTTTCAAACCGGCCAGCGTTTCGGCCGACAGCGTCAATACTTCGCTGCCGGCCCGATAAGACGGTGTCGGTGTTGATACGCTCGGTAGCCCCAAGCTCGGCAAGTCGCCGGATAATTGCTCCCGCCAGTAAGCCAGGTCGCACTCGGCGCTGGGACTCGCCAAATAGCGGCGTTGCCAAAGCACGAAGTCGTTGTAAGCGGCGGACGGCGTCGGCAAGTGCTTGGTTGCACCTTCCCGTTGGGCCGCGTATAACTCGGCTAGTTCCTGCAACAACACTTGCAGCGAACGAAAATCGACGATCAAGTGGTGAACGACAAATGCCAAGACATGCTCGTGTTCGCTACAGCTGAACACGGCAGCCCGTAACAGGGGGCCGTTTTGCAAATCGAAGCTCGATTCGTTAAAAACCCGCAAATGGCGCTCGCACTCAGCCTCATCCGTACAATTTTTACGTTCCAGCGGTGCGGGTGCTCCGGTAGTTGGCTTTCTGACCGGTTGCAATTGCTCGTCCAAGCCGAACCCGCAACGCAGTTGATCGTGACGTTCGCATAGTGCCATCCAGGCGTTGGCCAACGCCGCATTGTCCAACGGCCCGAATATTTGCAATGCGGCGGTCAAGCGATACAACGCCGCTTCGTCTTCGATGTTGGCCCGCATCCAGAGCGCTCTCTGGTTAAAGGACATCGCACAGACCGGTTGTTCGGTTTGCGCGTCGGATTGCGGTGTTGCCTCATTCCGCTTGAGCAACTGCAAGGCGAGTTCGGCCGCATCGCACAAACTGGAGTCGCCCAACAAGTGGTCGAGCGGCAGATCGATATCTAACAGTTCGTCGATGAAGTATTTAGTCTCAACGGCCTTCAAGGAATCCAAGCCTAGACTGGTCAACGGCGCGCCGGCATCGACCATGCCGGCCGGCAACGCCGCCAACTCGGCAATTTTGTGCGCCAAATGCGCCGTTAACAGCGCTTGCCCGGTGTTTTGTTCCAGCGCTTTCAAGCTCAAGCGCAGCAACATCCGGGTATCGTTACCGGCGTCCGGCCCGGAATTCGAAGCCTTGATTTCGATTTCGCCGTCTGCGGCAACGATCGCCAACTGCCCGGAGCCGTATGCCTGGCAACAGGCTTGGCGCCGCACTTTGCCGCTACTGGTTTTCAATAGCGAGCCGGGTTTTAGCAGGATAATCCTGTCGGGCTGCACGCCGCATTCGTCGCTCAAGCGGCTACGAATCGCGGTAAATTCGCGCTCGAAGTTAGGTTGACGCAAGCGGTCGCGGCGCAATTCCGCTAACAGAATCAACTGTTCGCGCCGGTCGGCCTGCAGCGAACAGGCTACCGTCGCGGCCGGCACCAATGCATCGCAAGCGTCTTCGGCGGCACGTTCCAAGTCGTGCGGGTAGTAATTGCGGCCGCGGACGATAATCAGATCCTTCAAGCGGCCGGAGACGAACAACTCGCCGCCGTCGACGAATCCCAGGTCGCCGGTGCGCAGCCAGCGCTTGCCGCCGGCATCGCTGACGAAAGTCTGCGCATCGGCCTGCGGCTTTTGCCAGTAACCGGCAGCAATAGCGTGGCCGCTCAAGCAAATTTCACCGATCTGCCCTGCCCGGCACTCCACGCCGCTGTCGGGATCGACGATTTTCAGGTCTTCCTTACGCTCAGGCCGGCCGCAGGCAACGATGAGCCGGGCATCGGCGTCATCGACCGACACGGGTTGGGCGATGCGTTGCTCCAACGCGGATTTGGCGAAGGCCTGAAACCTGGGAGCGGCGCCTCGGACGCCGCCGCTTACCAGCAAGGTCGCTTCGGCCAGACCGTAACAGGGGTAAAAGGCGCGCCGGTCGAAACCGCAGGCCGCAAACTTGCCGGCAAAATCGGCCAAAGTTTTCGCGTTGACCGGCTCCGCGCCGTTGAACGCCAAGCGCCAACTACTCAAGTCCAAGCCGGCGGCGTCGCATTCGGCGATTTTTTGCACGCACAAGTCGTAGGCAAAATTCGGTCCGCCGCTGGTATGCGCCCGGTAGTCGGCTATCGCCTGCAGCCAGCGTAGCGGTTTCTCCAGAAACGCCAGCGGCGCCATCAGTACCGCATGAGCGCCGCAGTACAAAGGTTGCATCACGTTACCGATCAAACCCATGTCGTGGTATAGCGGCAACCAGCCGACGACGGTAGCGTTTTCGTCGTGGCCGAAACGTTGACGAATCAAGGCTTGATTGGCCAGCAAATTGGCGTGGCTGATCACCACGCCTTTGGCCTCGCCGGTGGAGCCGGAGGTGTATTGCAAAAACGCTACGTCGGCAGGACTAGCCCTGTGACGGCACCAGTCGCTTGCGTCCGCGCCGGGCTCGCCGTCGGTCAACAACCAAGCCGATTTGTCAAACTCGCCGTCCGTGGCCGAATAACGGCACACTTCATCCGCCACTTTGCGAGTCGCCAGCAACGAAGCTGCATCGCAGTCGTGCAATATGGCGCGCAAACGCGGCATGTGGCGCCGACTGCCGGGCGGATAGGCCGGTACCGCTATACAACCGGCGTACAAGCATGCGAAGAAGGCGACGATGTAGTCCAAACCCGGCGGGTATAGCAGTAGCGCGCGCCGGCCTTGCATATCCATAGCCTGTAAACGGGCGGCCCAGCAACGCGCCCGCCTATCCAATTCGCCGTAGCTCACCTCATCTTGAGCCCCCGCGCCGAAATTTAAAAAGGTGTAAGCCGTGCGTAACGGGTGCAATGCCGCTCGATTTTGCAAAACCTCCGCTAACGAGGTGGCGTCGGACAATATCTCGGAACCATAGCCGCCGGCATCCGAACAAGAATTCAGCTCTAACACTTCGCCTCCAGGTCTTTCAAGATCGATACACCCATCGGGACGCAAACGCTCAGGTTTTATAGCCATTCACCCATCGAACGCCGCATCCCGAATTTGCCGGCAACACAGCCTAAACTGCAGCCGAAAGGATTGCGTTGGAGACGACTGGAAAAATTGATTACCTCACTAAAAAATCCCCAGGTTGACTTCAGGAGATTCGAACGACTGACCGGAACGGAAAAACTAAATCCCTCTCGTCGCCAAGAGCTTTTACGGTTAGCGCATCCAGCGGACAAAATTGCAGGAATCGCCTAAAGGCTCTCTAACCCTGATCCGCCGAGTACAATAATTTGAAAAGGCTTACGTTATAACCGGCACAGGATTTCGCCTAACAGCCAAGCTAGGCTTTCTCTTATGCCGGCTCGCCATTAAACCGATGAATGCTGCGCAGCCAACACCTTGGCAACGGCTTGGATGATGAGTTGTGCGGTTTTCGCGCCGGCGTCGATATGCCCCACGCTACGTTCGCCTAAAAACGACGCCCTACCTTTGGTTGCAGGCATATCGCGGGTAGCTTCGACGCCGTCTGCCGCCACTTGGCAAAGGTGATCCAGAATAGCGTCGACGGATTTACCGGCAGAGACGTCTTGCCGCAACGCCGCCGCAACCGGCACCCATACGTCTAGCATGGTTTTCTCGCCGACATCGGCTTTTCCGCGTTGCTTGACCGCTTCTATTGCCTGTACAAAAGCGTCGGCAAAGTGGTTTAAATCGCAGTTTGAAGCCTTGCTGTGCTTGTGCAAATGGATGAACAAGGTGGCGTACAAAGAACCGGACGCTCCGCCGATAGCGGCCATGACTATCGTGCCGATTTTCTGCCACGCCGAGGGCCAATCCAATTCGGCGATTTCCTTGCGGTGTTCTTGTAAGACCTGGATGCCGCGTTGCAGATTGAACACGTGATCGCCGTCGCCGATCGCTTGGTCCAAGGCCGTCACTTCCTCGGCGTTTTGTTGGATAACAAGCGCGACCGTATCGATCAAATCGGGAAACAATGCAGGGCTGATAGACATAAAAACTCCGGTGATTGGTAAAACAGCAGGCATGATACCGAGTTACAACTCAATCCGGCGCACAGCCTCACTTGAAAGTATCCATTCAGCCTAAGCCCGCCTGCCTTTGTAAGGCCGCATTAATCCGCTCCAAGCGGTGTTGCCGCGAATAAATTCGCACGCCGTATAGTTTTTCCGGCCGAATTCCGACTAAGTTTCGGTCGTCACTCTCAATACTTCCTCCAGCGTGGTCGAGCCCTGCAGGGCTTTGCCGACGCCGTCGTCGTACATGGTTTGCATGCCTTCCTCGATCGCCTGCTGTTGGATCACGAAGGCTTCGTCGTGTTTCATGATTTGCTTGCGTATCGTGTCGCTCATGGTTAGAAACTCGATGATGGCCAAGCGGCCTTTGTAACCGATGCCGTTACAAGCCGGACAGCCAACCGGTTTGTATAGCCGAATCTCGCCTTCCGGCTGCCAGCGGCGCAACTGCATTTCTTCTACCATGGTATCCGACACCGGATAAGCCTGTTTGCAAGACGGACACAAACGCCTGACCAAACGTTGGGCCAAAATGCCGTTAATGGTCGAACTCAGCAAATATTCCTCCAGGCCCATGTCCTGCAAGCGGGTAATACCCGCCGCAGCGTCGTTGGTGTGCAAGGTGGATAACACCAAGTGGCCGGTCAAGGCCGATTGCACGGCGATTTTAGCGGTTTCCAAATCACGCATCTCGCCTATCATGATCACGTCAGGGTCTTGGCGGACGATCGAGCGCAAGGCCGAGGCAAACGTCAGGCCGATTTGCGGCTTGGCCTGGATTTGATTGATACCTTCCAACTGATACTCGACCGGATCTTCCACGGTGATGATCTTGCGTTCGGAAGTATTCAAGGTCTTCAGCGCCGCGTACAGCGAGGTCGATTTACCGCTACCGGTCGGCCCGGTGATCAAGATGATGCCGTGCGGCTGCGCCAGCACTTGCATGAAGTTGTCCGCCTGTTTACCGACAAAGCCCAAAGCGGCGAAATCCAGCACCGCATTTTCCTTGTCCAGCAAACGTATTACCACGCTTTCCCCGTATAAGGTCGGGATGGTGGAAACCCGCAAATCCAGCTCTTTACCCACCATCTGCAATTTGATGCGGCCGTCTTGCGGCAAGCGGCGCTCGGCAATGTTCAATTTGGCCATGATCTTGATCCGCGACAACACCGCGGCGGTGGACGCCACCGGCGGCGAATCGATGTCCTGCAGCACGCCGTCTATGCGCAAGCGCACTTTCAGGCTTTGTTCGAACGGCTCTATGTGTACGTCCGACGCCCGGCTTTCCACGGCTTTTTGCAAAATGAAGTTGACCATGCGGATGATGGGCGCCTCGCTGGCCAAATCCTTGAGATGCTCCAGGTCTTCGTTGTCTTCCTGTTCGACGTTCAGGCCGTCCATCAGTTTATCCATTTGCGACTTGCCTTCGCCGTACTGAATTTCCAGCGCGGCATCGATTTCCGACAATTGGCCGACGTGTAAACGGATTTGTTTACCGGTCGCCAATTGCAAAGCCTGAAGCAAATAGTCGTTTTCCGGATCCATGACTCCGACGTCCAGAGTGCCGTTTTCGGCTTGCAGCCCAACTACGTGGTAATTTTTCAGAAAACGCAGCGACACTTGTTGGTCCAACGGCGATTGCGGCGGATAATGCTCCGGCTTTAAGCGCGGCAAGCCGTGGGTTTGCGCAAAGGTTTCCGCGACATCGTTGTCGGAACACAGTCCCAGCTTGATCAACATTTTGGGCAAGGAATCGTCCTGTTGCGCCTTTTGCATGCGCCGGGCTTTAGCCAGATCGCTGTCGGACAGTTTGCCGTTACGCTTCAGCGCGTTTAAAAATTCGGCGTATTTTTCCGGAGCCGGAGTCGTTTCCATCGCAAGGTCTCGCTATAGTGATCGAAGCCGCCGCCGATCGATAGCCGGAGCGCGGCGGATTTACCCATTATAACGTTCGGTACGCGCAGAGTCGGCCGTTTTACAATAAACCCGGCTAGGCACGACCTGCCTAAACCTGGAACACACCGGAGGCTACTATGGCGTCCTCGCCGATACCTTGCGCGCTACACGACTATATCGAGATAGCCTGTCTCTATCGCTACCGGCTCAAGCTGAACTTGGTCGACGGCACCATGCTGGAAGGCATTGCTCTGACTACCGAAACCACCCCCGAACGCCGGGAAATGCTGGTACTGGGCCCGGCGCCGGAGCAACGCATAGAACTGAACCGGGTAAGCAAACTGACGGTATTGACCGAAAACGCCCGCTTCCAAGAGCTGCGCCTTAGCTAACGCAAGCCGTATAAAGGCAGCTCGGCAATACGCTTGTCTATTTCCGCCAGCATGGCTTGATACAAAGGACTTTGGGTATTGCCGAAACGTGCGGCGAACGCTTGTTGTTCCAGTTGTTCCGGTAGGCCTTGAATATCCGGTACCACCTGTTGGTAATCGCTGATCCCGGCCATCTTGGCTTGAAAAGCCCGGGCGGTTTGCGGACTGGCAATCGCCAGTTCGCCGAAGCGGGTGCCGGTGCGGTCGGCCAATAAGTCGATGAAACTGAAACCGCTGCCCGTTTCGGCGTCGCTCAATTCCTTGTCCACGCCTATGCGTTCGCTCAATAATTTAGCGTCCACGGTGGCCAGCAAAGCCGAGGCGATAAAGTGCTGCGGAATGTCGACGCGCTTATAAGCGTACACCGGGTAGTCTTTGGCATACACCAGGCCTAACGGCAGAAAGCCGCGCAAGTCCTGTTTGAAGATGTAACTGCCGACCGCAATGATCACAGCACGGTTTTCCCGAATCGCGGTTTCGGCGTCCGACCGTCGATAGGCGCTTTCGAACAGGGGTTGCAATAATTCCGCCAGCGATAAGCGCCAGGCCGGATCGTGGCGCAATACGATTTCGTTGATTTGCTGCTGGTAAAAATCCAGATTCGGATAGTCGCGGTGTTTACTGCGGGCTAGTTGTTTGGCGGCTTCGACCATGGCACCCAAATAGCGAATTTGCACGCCGTGCTCGATAAATTGCACCTCTTGTACGTATTGCGCGCCGAGTTGCCAATATTGATTAAATGGCGGCAGATGTCCCAGCCACGGTAATATCAGGTTGGCCGCGCTGTCGGGGATGGAGATTTCGCCGATTTTGAGCGACTTGATGCGAATGCCCTGCTCGGTTTGCCGCAATTTGAAGCTGAAATCCAGATAACGTCCCCACACGGTTTTGGGAACGTAAACGGCGATTTGCACCCAAACCAGATTAGCGCCCATCTGAATTGCCACGGTGTTTTCGACAAAATGATTCAGCAGATAACTAGCGGCAATGTTGATGTCCTTTTGATCCAACACAATGGTTTTGCTGCCTTCGCGTTCTTCAGGACTCAACTGCAACAGCTGTTTGGCCCGCTCTATATCGTCCCTATTCCAAGCGTGCGGCACTTCCAGCAGCGGCGTGTCGTCGATCGCAAACATCAACAGAAGGTTGAACAAAACCGCCAAACTCAAGCCGATTGCCGCTAACCGCTTCAACAATCCCAGCCGTTTTTCCCGTTGCAGCATTACTCAAACGTTAACTCGAACCCGGCCTCTTTCAGGTAAACCTGTTCCTGGGTCAAATCCGCGTAGGTCAACGGCGATTGCTCCAGCCATTGGGGCGGAAACTCCAACGCGATTTTCTTGCCGGAAATAGCGATAGTAAAATCCGGGCGCAGCGTATGCCGGTTACGGTGTAACAGATAAGCCACACGCAGCAGTATGGCTAAAATAGGCGCATTGCGCTGCCAGGGCGTCGGTAAGTCTTCAAAGCGCGCCATGCTGAACTTTTTGCGGTGCGTGCGTATCATGCGCGACAGCAACAGCTGGTCCTGCTTGGAAAAACCGGCCAAATCGCCGTTCTCGACAATGTAGGCGCTGTGCTTGTGGTATTGGCTGTGCGCAATCTCAAGGCCGATTTCGTGCAAATCGGCCGCCCATTCCAAAAAGTGCACGCTATCCGGATTATCCTCGAAGCAGGGATGATGGCTGAGCTGGCCGACCAGATAATGCAAAGTGTCTTTCAGTTGGGCGGCATGGCGGCGATCGGTATGGTAACGCTCGGCCATCAGCGTGCTGGTATGGGTACGAATATCGTCGTTGTAAATCCGACCCAACAAATCGTAGATCAGACCCTCGCGCAACGCGCCGTCCGACACCGTCATTTGCTGAATGTTCAGAATTTTGAAAGTGGCATAGACAATGGCAACCGCGCCTAAAAACACCGGTTTGCGTTCCACGCTCAAGGCCGGCAACACGGCTTGCTGGATATTTTCCAGCGTGAACAAATAGCCGACCAATTTTTCCAAGCCGTCCATGGTGATGCCGTTATTGCTATAGCCCTGGGTCTGCAAGACGGCGCTGATCGCTTTCAAGCTGCCGGAAGCGCCTATCGCTTCGTCGAAATTGTCGCTGAGGTAGGTGTCTTGAAAGGGTTCCAATTGCAGCCCGGCAAACAAAGTGGCTTTGCGAAAGGCTTTTTTGGAAATCGCACCGTCTTTGAAAAATTCTTGACTGACGGTCACGCAGCCCATGTTCAGGCTTTCTTTCTGTAACGGTTCGGCGCCCTGTCCTATGATGTATTCGGTGCTGCTGCCGCCTATATCCATCACCAAGCGTTTGTTGCCGCTGCCGGCCAGACTATGGGCGACGCCTTGATAAATCAGCCGTGCCTCTTCTATGCCGGAAATGATTTCGATCGGATGGCCCAAGGCCTGCTCGGCTTTGGCGATGAATTCCGCCGCATTTTTGGCCTGCCGCAAAGTATTGGTACCGACGATACGCACGCTGTGCGGCGGAAAATTGCTGATTCTTTGTCCGAAGCGTTCCAAACAGATCAAGGCCCGCTCTTGAGTGTCCTTATCCAGCACTTTTTGAGCATTCATGCCGGCTGCCAACCGCACCATTTCCTTCAAGCGGTCTATGATTTGCAACTTGCCGTCAGTCAATGCACAGATAATCATATGAAAACTGTTGGAGCCGAGATCGACGGCGGCAACATGGGAGGGTATGGCATTTGGCAATGCGGTATTCCTGTTCGAAGGCCCGGAGGTATGATTTCTGATAAAATCCGTTGTCTTTTTCGCGGCCCTTAAGTTAGCGGCGCAGTTTCATCGTTGCGGCATTATAAACTACCCCATGAAGGCTTTATCCATCCGGAATCTTAAAAAGACTTACAAAAACGGCTTCCAAGCCTTGCGCGGCGTGGACCTGGAGGTAGAAAGCGGCGATTTTTTCGCCTTATTAGGCCCGAACGGTGCCGGTAAATCCACCTTGATAGGCATCATCAGCTCGATGGTCACCAAGACCAGCGGCGAGGTCAACATCTACGGCCACGATTTGGACAAGGCCAACGCGCTGGCTAAAAGCTGTATTGGCTTGGTGCCGCAAGAAGTCAACTTCAATCAATTCGAAACCGTCAAAAACGTGGTGTTGATCCAGGCCGGCTATTACGGCATACCCCGTAAACAGGCCTTGCCCAAAGTGGAAAGCTGTTTG
Organism: Methylomonas sp. HYX-M1; assembly: GCF_040741385.1. Lineage (NCBI taxonomy): Bacteria > Pseudomonadati > Pseudomonadota > Gammaproteobacteria > Methylococcales > Methylococcaceae > Methylomonas > Methylomonas sp. HYX-M1. The sequence goes on along the minus strand of NZ_CP160405.1, from coordinate 2,085,560 downwards.
AAACAAATGGATTTGTGGGACAAGCGCGACACCATCTCCCGCCGCTTGTCCGGCGGCATGAAACGCCGTCTGATGATAGCCCGCGCCATGGTGCATTCGCCCAAGTTGTTGATTTTGGACGAACCTACCGCCGGCGTGGATATCGAGATCCGCCGCGCCATGTGGCAAATGATGCAAGACGTTAACAAGGACGGCACCACCATCATTCTGACCACCCATTATCTGGAAGAAGCCGAAAGTCTGTGCCGCAACATCGCCATCATCGACGACGGCCAAATCGTCGAGCAATCCGCGATGAGCGCCCTGCTCGGCCGCATGCACACCGACCACTTCGTATTCGATATCGCCGGCGAATTGCAGGCCGCCCCGCAAATCGACGGCTACCGCATCGAATTGACCGACCCGCATACCCTGGAGGTAGCCGTGCCGAAACACTTGGGTTTGAACCGCTTGTTTCAACAACTGTCGGCAGCGGACATCGACGTCTTGAGTCTGAAAAACAAATCCAACCGTCTGGAACAATTATTTATCGATCTGGTGCAATGAAGAATTCCGTCGCTTTCAGGACTATTTTGTACAAGGAAATCTGCCGTTTCACCCGCATCTGGCCGCAAACCTTGTTGCCGCCGGCGATTACGACCGCACTCTACTTCCTGATTTTCGGCAAATTGATCGGCGATCGTATCGGCACGGTGCTCGGCGTGAGTTATATGGATTACATCGTACCCGGCGTGATCTTGATGTCGGTGATCAGCCATTCCTATTCCAACGTGGTCTCTTCGTTTTATTCCAGCAAATTTCAACACCACGTCGAAGAACTGCTGGTCGCCCCCGTATCCAACGGGGTGATTTTGACCGGTTACGTCTGCGGCGGCATTGCCCGCGGGGTGATGGTAGGCGCGGTAGTGGCCGGCATTTCGGTGTTGTTTACCCACGTCGGCGTCTTGCACTGGGGCATTACCATTGCCGTATTGATTTTGACGGCCACACTGTTCGCGTTGGCCGGCTTCATCAACGCCGTGTTCGCCGACAGTTTCGACGACATTTCCATCATTCCCAACTTCGTATTGACGCCGCTAAGCTACCTGGGCGGGGTATTTTATTCCCTGGCCATGCTACCGCCGATTTGGCAAACCATCGCCCAAGGCAATCCGATTTTGTACATGATCAACGCTTTCCGTTACGGCTTGATCGGCGTCAGCGACGTGGACATAGGCCTGGCCTTTCAAATCACCGGCGGCTTTATCAGCTTTTTGACCTTACTCAGCTTGTTTTTGCTGCAAAAAGGCATAGGCATTAAAAACTGATACTGCCGCTTTGTCGGCACAGGGCTTTTTGCAAAGCCCTGTCAAAATGTCGCCCTCAAGGCTTAGGCTCGGAACCCTCCCGCTTTTTATCGGATAACTCCTGCCTATGTTCCTTCGCCAATACCTGAGTCACAAAAAACAAGCCGCCCAGTAAACTCAGCAGCATCACGATTTCTACTATCAACCTCGCCATACCCTTACCCTCCCGACACGCCCAACGGCGGCGGACGTTTGACCTGAACACAAAATATTCGGCGGATCGGCCCGCTATCGGTGCAATCGCCGAACCGCAAGGCTGCAAATATCGCAGCCTCGCGCCGTTCGACAAGCCAAGGCAGGCACAAGTTTTAGGCCATGGCTAATTTCACGGCATTAGCAAAGGCTAACGTCACACCATCGAGGCAAAGAAAAGAGATGAAGCTCGGAAATTTCAGCCGATGCCAGGACTGGATAAGCGTGAGGAAAAAACTGCACGTTAACAGTCATCCTCCGCTAAACTTGCAAGCATTATGTTGAAGCAGTGGTTACCTTCAGTCCTTGTCGTGTTGCTGGCAGTCGTGCCGGTGGGCTTGGTCTTTGCCCATTATTCCGAACTCACAAGCCAGTTGATCGTTGCCGGCGAAGAGTTGAATGCCGACGGCAGTCCGGGTTCGCTGCATGCCGGTCATTGCCAGCCGGACAAGGCGCACGTTGCCGGCTGCGGTTTTCATATTTGCCTGGATTGCGCCATTACTCCATCGTTCGGCTTCACCCTAATCCACAGTCCTGACCTTTTTAACGATAAGGCAACCACCGCACTGCTTTCGTTGCTATCTCCCCCGGCTGTAAAACCGCCTATTCTTTCTCGCTAGGTTCTGCGGGTGCGTCGTTTCGCACCCATCGCAAACGATAGGCTCGACTGTGATTGAGGCGGTCGGGTCCTCGTTGTTATCAACCGAGTGAGGACCATCATGACATTGTTTTATAGTCTGAAGCCTGCCTGGTATGCGGCAGCTTTGATGTGCGTCTGCAGCATTGCCGCTGCCGGCGAGCAAACGCTGTTGACCCTGGAAGCAGCCACTCGAAAGGTGGTGCAGGACAATCCCAACCTGGCGCAAATCAAGGCTCGCGCCGAGGCGATGGCAGCCATACCATCGCAGGAAGCCAGCCTGCCGGACCCGCAAATCAGCTTCAATGCAATGAGTCTGCCGACCGACAGCTTCAGCACCCGGACCGAAGACATGACGCAAATTGGTTTCGGACTGTCCCAAGGCATCCCGTTTCCCGGCAAACTGGCGTTACGCGAGCAAGCTGCGCTGCACGAAGCCGAGGCTGCCACACTGAATGCCGATGAATTGCGCTTACGTTTGTTAAGCGACGTGCAAACCCTATGGTGGCAGATTTTTTATCTGGATCGGACGCTGGACATCGTCGACAACAACCACAAGCTGTTACAGCAATTCGTCGACATTGCCCGCAGCAAATACGAAGTCGGCGAGGGTTTGCAGCAGGACGTGTTGCTGGCTCAATTGGAATTATCCAAACTACTGGAACAACAAATCAATTTGTCCGCCATACGGCGCGGCACCGCGGCCAAACTCAACGCCCTGATGGACCAACCCGCCAACAGTGCGCTGCAAATTCCGCGCGCGATTCCGCTAGAACTGCCGGAGCTCAAGCCCGAAGACCTACTCTATCAACAAGCACACGTCGCACGACCGATGCTGGCCAGCGAACGTAAAGGCCTAGACGCCGCGCAATCCAAACTGGAGTTGGCCCGGAAAGAGGTTCTGCCCGATTTCAATGTCGAAGCCAGCTACGGCGCCCGCAACAACATGCTCGACGGCAGCCGGCGTTCGGACTTGTTGAGCTTGGGCGTCAGCATGAATGTGCCGATTTTCGCCGCCGGCAAACAAGCCAAAGCCGTGGATCAGCGGACCAGCGAATGGCTGCAGCAACGCTACGCCCTGCAAGACCGCTGGAACGGGATTCGCGCTGAAATCAGCCAAGCATATAGCGAGTACCTGCGTGCCAAACAACAATTCGTCTTGTTCGATACCGGCATCATACCGCTGGCCCGGCAGACGGTCGCATCCATGCTGGCCGGCTATCAGGTCAATAACGTCGATTTCCTGAATCTGGTGCGCAGCCAAATCACCTTGTTCGAATACGAAACCCAATACTGGAAAACGTTTACGGAAGCTCATCAAGCGCTGGCGCAACTGTGCGCGACTGTGGGCGAGGACGACATCTATGAATAAGCCGCTATGGTTAACGGCTACGCTGGCGCTGACGATAGGATTGACCGGCGGCTATTGGCTGGCCGTACACTCGGAACGACCACAGGCGACGCCGCCAATGCCGGCCCAAGGTGCTAGGAGCACGGAGCACGGACCGGCCTATGCCGACAAGCACGCGAGTAACCAACCGAAAGTGCTGTTTTATCGCAATCCCATGAATCCGGCGATGACCTCCCCGGTTCCAGCCAAGGACAACATGGGTATGGATTATCTGCCGGTTTATGCCGAAGACCAAGTGCAAACCGGCGAGCCGGCAGGAGCCCTAACCATCGATGCGGTGACCGTGCAAAACATAGGCGTGAGGACCGCAATTGCCAAAATGACCCGGCTCACCCATGTAGTGCGCGCCGTGGGCCGGGTCGCTTACGACGAAGAGCGGATTGTACGGCTGCATCCTAAAACCGAAGGCTGGATAGAAACGTTACGCGCCGATAAAACCGGCGAATGGGTCAGGAAGAATCAGGATTTATTGAGCATTTATTCGCCGCAACTGGTAGCCACTCAACAGGAATACCTACTGGCATTAAACAACCTGAAAGTGCTGGAACGCAGCCCGATCGAAGAAATCCGCCGCGGTGCTCAAGATTTGGTCAATAGTGCCCGAGAACGTTTGAAATTGCTGGACGTGCCCGAACATCAACTGCACGAGTTGACCGACAGCCGTACCATTAAAAAGAGCCTTCACATTCATACCCCGGCAGACGGTATCGTCATCAACATCGGCGCCCGCGAAGGCCAATACGTAACCCGTGAAACCGAGCTGTACATGATCGCCGACTTGTCCAAGGTTTGGGTCTATGCGGAAATCTACGAATACGAACTGCCCTGGATCAAGGAAAACGATGCGGTAGAAATGCAGCTGGCCGGTATCCCGGGCCGCACCTTCAAAGGCCGTTTGGCGTTTATTTACCCGTACGCGGAAGCCAAAACTCGAACCATCAAGGTGCGGCTGGTATTCGATAACGCCCATTTGCTATTGAAACCGGACATGTTTGCCGACGTGACCATCCTGGCAAGCAAGCAGATGGAGAGTCTGGCGATTCCCGCCGAAGCCGTAGTCCGCTCCGGGGCGGGTACTCAAGTGTTTGTAGTCCGCGCACCCGGCAAGTTCGAACCGCGGGAGGTCACGCTGGGCCTGGCATCCAATGGCGATGTTGCCATACTTGAAGGTCTGAAGGCTGGCGAACAAGTCGTGACCTCCGCTCAGTTTCTGATCGACTCCGAATCGAAATTGCGCGAAGCCACTGCCAAAATGCTGGAGCCGTCCGCGCCACCAACACCCGACGTCAATAGTTTGCCCATGGAATCGGGAGCGCATGACCATGACTGATTTCATCATCAATAGCGCGCTGAAAGACCGTTTCATAGTCTTGCTGGCGGCTATCGTCCTGGCAATCGGCGGCCTTTGGTCGTTCCGGCAAATGCCGCTGGACGCGATTCCGGATTTGTCGGACGTACAAGTCATCATTTTTACCGATTACGCCGACCAATCGCCGCAAGTCGTGGAAAACCAGGTCACTTATCCCTTGACCACCGCGATGCTGGCGGTACCTCACGCCAAGGTCGTGCGCGGTTACTCCTTTTTCGGCTTGTCGTTCGTCTATGTGATATTCGAGGACGGCACCGACATGTATTGGGCAAGGTCGCGGGTGCTGGAATATCTCAATTACGTAAAAAACCGCTTGCCGCAAAGCGTCAGCCCAACCTTGGGGCCGGATGCCACCGGCGTCGGCTGGATCTACGAATATGCGCTGGTCGATAAAACCGGCAAGCACGATCTGGCGCAACTGCGTTCCATCCAGGACTGGTATTTGCGCTATCCCTTGCAAACCGTGCCCGGCGTATCGGAAGTCGCCTCGGTCGGCGGTTACGTCAAGCAATACCAGGTGGAAGTCGATCCCAATGTGTTGCAGGCCTACGACATTTCCTTATCCACGGTCATGATGGCAATCAAGCGTTCGAATAACGATGTCGGCGGGCGTTTGTTGGAAGCCGGGGAAACCGAATATATGGTCAGAGGCTTGGGTTACATCAAATCGATAGACGATTTAAATGCGATACCGGTGGGCGTCAATGCCAACGGTACACCGATTCGTTTGCAGGACGTTGCCCATGTGCAGATTGGCCCGGAACTACGCCGCGGCGTCACCGAACTCGACGGCGAAGGCGAAGTCGCCGGCGGCGTAGTGGTGATGCGTTTCGGCGAAAACGCCCTGGCAACCATAGAAGACGTGCGCAAAAAGCTGGACGAACTCAAACAAGGTCTGCCGGAAGGCGTGGAAATCGTCCCGGTCTACGACCGCGGCAGTCTGATCGAACGCGCGGTCGCCACCTTGAAAGAGGCCTTGACTCAGGAGTTGTTGATCGTTTGCAGCCTGGTCGCGCTATTCTTGCTGCATCTGCGCTCGTCGCTGGTGATTGTGCTGAGCCTGCCGTTGGGTCTATTGATGGCCTTTATCGTGATGAAATGGCAAGGCATCAACGCCAACATCATGTCGCTGGGCGGTATCGCGCTGGCGATAGGCGACATGGTCGACGGCGGCGTGGTGATGGTGGAAAACGCCCATAAACATTTGGCGGCAGCGGCCGAGAAAAAACGCGCCGCATTGACCCGGCAGGAGCATTGGCACGTGATAGGCAACGCCTCGCGGGAAGTCGGTTCCGGGCTGTTTTCCTCGCTATTGGTGATTACCGTGTCCTTCCTGCCGATCATCACCATGCAGGCGCAGGAAGGCCGGCTATTCAGTCCCTTGGCCTATACCAAAACCTATGCGATGGCAGCGGCGGCAATCCTGACCGTTACCCTGGTGCCGGTATTGATCGGCTATTGCGTGCGCGGCACTATCATTCCCGAGCAACGTAACCCAATCAACCGCATTCTGCATGCGCTGCATGCGCCGATCCTGAAATGGGCGATGCGCTGGCGCGTCGCTACGGTGTCGATCGCGGTTTTGTTGATGTTGTCCACCTTGTACCCCTTGTCGAAAATCGGCAGCGAGTTCATGCCGCCGCTGGACGAAGGCGATATATTGTATATGCCCACCACCTTTCCGGGCATCTCCATTACCAAGGCCAAGGAAGTGTTGCAGCAGACCGATAAAATCATCAAAACCTTTCCGGAAGTGCAGCACGTATTCGGCAAGATCGGCCGAGCCGAAACCGCCACCGACTCCGCGCCGCTGATGATGGTGGAAACCACGATACAGCTCAAACCGCAAGACCAGTGGCCGGACCCAAGCAAAACCACGCGGCAATTGATGGCACAAATGGATAAGGCCATTCGCTTTCCCGGCCTGGCCAACGCCTGGACCATGCCGATCAAGACCCGTATCGACATGCTCTCCACCGGCATTAAAACTCCGGTCGGCATCAAGGTGTCCGGACCGGATCTGAATGTGTTGCAGTCGCTGTCGTTACAAATCGAACAGGCGATCAAAACCCTGCCGGATACGCTGTCGGCTTACGGCGACCGAGCGGTAGGCGGCTATTTCCTGGATTTCGACATCAACCGTCAGGCCGCGGCACGCTACGGTTTGACGGTCGGCGACGTGCAAGATGTCATTCAAAGCGCCATCGGCGGTATGAACATCACCGAAACCGTGGAAGGCTTGGAGCGTTATCCGGTCAATCTCCGTTATCCACGCGACTTGCGCGACAACATGGAAGCCTTGCGGCGGGTGTTGATTCCGACCCCGACCGGCAGCCAAATACCGTTGACGGCGGTTGCCGACATCGGCTTCAAACGCGGTACAGATGTGATCAAAACCGAGGATGCCCGGCCCAACGCCTGGGTTTACGTCGACCTGAAAACCTCGGATATCGGCGGCTACGTCGGACAGGCCAAGTTAACCTTGGCCGAAAAAGTCGCGATACCGCCCGGTTATTCGGTAGCCTGGTCAGGCCAATTCGAATACATGGAACGGGCGGCGCAACGTTTACGTATCGTGATACCCATTACCTTACTGTTGATATTCATATTGTTGTATTGCACCTTCCGCAATATCAGCGAACCGGCCATCGTCATGCTGACCATACCGTTCAGTCTGATCGGCGGCGTCTGGCTGGTATATTGGCTGGACTACAACTTATCGGTAACGGTCTACGTCGGCCTGATTGCATTAGCCGGTACCGCTGCCGAAACCGGGGTGATGGTGTTGAGTTTCATCGACATCGAAATCGCCGGACTCAGGGCGCAAAAATCAGCGCCTTTAAACGCGGAAGAAATCAGAGCGGCATGCGAAACCGCTACCGCCATGCGGGTGCGGCCGGTGGCGATTACTTCGCTGGCCAACATTTTCGGCCTGTTCCCGATTATGTGGTCCACCGGCACCGGCGCGGACGTCGCCCAACGCATCGCCGCACCGGCCTTGGGCGGGATGTTGACCGTGCTGGTCTTAAGCCTTTTGGTATTTCCGGTGATTTACAGCTTGGTATTGCAAGCGCAAGAGAAATGTAAAAAAGGCGGTAATTACTCAGCACCTGTCCAAAAATAGAGGCCTTACTACTTCTTCGCTTAAAATCGAATGCTTATTGCAACCCCACTATTTCATGCATACCGCCAAAATTCCCGTCACGCTGATCACCGGCTTCCTCGGCAGCGGTAAAACCACGCTGCTGAATCGCTTACTGGCGGACGGGGTGAAATCCGCCTTGCTGATTAACGAGTTCGGCGAGACGCCGGTGGATCAGGATTTGCTAGCGCGGCAACAGCTGCCGCTAACGCTGTTGTCCGGCGGCTGCTTGTGTTGTCAGGTGAAAGGCGCGCTGGCGCCGACCTTGAAAAACTTGTGGCTGACCTGGCAGCAAGCGGCGGACAAACCTTTCGAACGCATACTGATAGAAACCAGCGGCGTCGCCAGCCCGGAACCCATCCTGGATACCTTGTTACGCGAACCCTGGCTGAGCAAGCATTACCGGCTGGATCGAGTCATCACTACCGTGGCTATCCCGTCTGCTTGCGACCAACTGCAACGCTATCCGCAAGCGCGGGCGCAAGTGGTGTGGGCGGACTATTTGCTGTTGACTCATGCCGATCTGGCCGATACCGAACAACAAGCCGCCGTCGACCAAGCGCTGCAACTTTTGGCGCCGGCTACGCCGCGCTGGCTGGTGGACCGGCAGCATTTTGCCGCCGACCGCCTAAGCGCCTACAACAAACCGTTGTTTCGGCGCATGCCGGACGCTACGGCTATTACTGAGCACGGCTTTCAAAGTCTATCGTTGTACTTTTCCAACACTCCGCCATGGCCGGAATTCCAACAGTGCTTGACGACCGTGCTGGCGAAACACGGCGACCTGTTACTACGCATCAAAGCCGTGATTTTTCCGCCGAACGACGCTGCGCCGCCGTTTGCCGTGCAGGCGGCAGCCGGGCGGTTGTATCCGCCGCAAACCTTGTCAATCCAAGCCGGTTCCGATCGGCGCAGCCGCTTGGTTTGCATAGTCAGCGGCGATGTCCGGCCTTTGGCGCACACGTTAACCACTCTCTTCGGCGAATTTATCGACGCCAACGCAATCAAACTGCATTGTCCCTAATCCGCACATAAAAACGCCGCACGTATAACCTTAAGGCTAACGCGCGGCGCAAAGCGTTGTGGCACCAACTCGGCCGGATGCAATCGGCAAATCGCGTTACGTTTCCGGCATAGACGGTTAAAACCGAAACTTCGCGGCTTAATGCCGGCCGAATCCGCGTCTACCGCTGTTTTTGCTCATTTTACCAAACGGGCCCATACCGGATTTACGGCTGCCAGTGTACTCTGCTTCGCTAACCGATAAATCGCTGTCTTGGTCCAGCATCGCAAAATATCGGATGATTTCGCCGTTGCTGTTGTTAGGCGCAATGTCGGTGAATTCGTCCAAATCCAGCGAGGTGCTGTTATCGGCGTCGGCCAAATTGAACAATTCGGTGGCGAAAGCCAAACTACGGTCGGTTTCGTTGACGGTAAACTCCTCTAAGCTCAGTGCGGAATCGCTGTCGGTATCCAACTCGGTAAAGCGGGTTTCGATCTTGGCGGAGAAATAGGTTTGCATTTCGGCCAGCGTCAAGCCGCCGCTGCTGTCGGTATCGGCAGCGGCAAATTCGGTGGCGCGATCGGTTTGCGAACCGCCGGCCATCACCGGTTGCGCCATCAGCCCCAATGCCATCAAACCTGCTGTTGCTATCCATCGTTTTGTCATTGTATTTACCTCTTAAGTAAGGGCGTTTTAGGCACGCCGTCCGCACTGCCAATTCAGTGCGGAACAACGCGGCGCATGTCGATTGAGGGACGGGGGAGTTGCCCAAACCTAACGCGCGACAGGATTCTAGTACGCGGCCGGCCGGTAGGATTCTTAGCTTAGGTAAAATCGAGTAAAGATTTGTAACGGCTTGCGGAGCCATTCGATAAATGAGGATGACGGCTCCGCCTTGCCGGCCGAGCGCGCCATTTAAATCCGCCCCCCCAACAAATCGGCGGCTTAAGCCGCTTCACCTAACGCAATCCCGGTACCGGTCGATTGTCGACAGTGCGGCCTTGCTCAGGCAAAACACCGCGTTCGAAAGGCCGTATCGACGCGCCGGCTAAAAGAAGGAGCGGCAAACGCTCAAGCGTCTTTCCATTTAATGTTGCAGCCGATGCTGGGATATTGATTGGGATTGATAGGCTGGCCGGTAAGCAGCGCATCCAGAGCCTGGCGCAAATCCTCCCCGCTTGGCGGAATATCGTTTTTAGGCGTAGAGGTATCCAAGCGCCCGCGGTACACGCAACGCAATTCGGCGTCGAACAAGTACAAATCGGGGGTACAGGCCGCTTGATACGCTTTGGCCACTGCTTGGCTCTCGTCGTACAAATAGGCCGCAAACGGATTGCCCCATTCGGCCATCATGTCCCGCATCTTGTCCGGCGCGTCTTGCGGATAACTCTCGATGTCGTTGGAACTGATAGCAATAGTATTGATTCCCCAGTCCGCATAATGCCGGGCAATGTCGATCAACTGATCCTTGACGTGCAACACGTAAGGACAATGGTTGCAGATAAACATGATCAGGGTACCGTTTGTCCCCTTCAGTTCCGACAAGCCGTATTGCGCGCCCGTGACGGTATCCGGCAAATAAAAATGCTGTGCCGACGTACCCAAAGGCAGCATAGAAGACGGTGTTGCAGCCATATAGCTTCTCCCCTAGCCTATGAAAAAGCATCAGTATAGTCCGCTCAACGCGAACTTGGCTAAGCACAATGACAGCTCGGCTAAACCAGCCTCATTGCTCCACCGTCACAAACGACAACTTGCCGATCCCGGAACGTTGCGCGCTGGCCATGACTTTGGCGACCGAATCGAAGATTGCTCCCCTATCCGCTTGCAGTTGTATGCTGATATCCGGGTCGATTTGCTGCAGGGTTTTCAATTCGCCTTCCAAAGCCTCCAGGGGCACGGCCTTGCCGTCCAGTTCGGCTTCGCCGCTCGCCGTCACCGCCAGAATGGCTACGTGTTTATCCGGAGTCGGTTCGGTTTGCTCGGTTTTCGGCAGCTTGACTTTGACCACTTGGGTCAATAGCGGCGCAGTGACGATAAACACGATCAATAAAACCAGCATGACGTCCACCAGCGGCGTGACGTTGATTTCACTCAATTCACCCCCCTCTTCGTCGTCGTTAAGCTGCATGGACATGGGCAATCTCCGTATGCAAGCGGGTCAAATCGTTTTCAATGCACGCCAGCAAGTAATCGGTGGCGAAATGCTCCAGGCGGGCGATTAAGCGGCGGTTGTGACGCAGGAAAAAGTTGTAGGCGATCACCGCCGGTATCGCCACCGCTAAACCCAGCGCGGTGGCGATCAGGGCTTCGCCGATGGGACCGGCAACCACTTCCAGACTGGCGTTGCCCTGGGCGCTGATGTCCTTCAAGGCATGCATAATCCCCCAGACCGTGCCGAACAAGCCGACGAAGGGTGCGGACGTGCCTATACTGGCCAACCAGCCCAAGCCGCTGTCCAAGCGGGCTTTTTCCTTTTGCAATTGCTGTTTCAAAGCCCGCTCTATCAGCTCGTGCCATGCCGGATTGTACTTGGTCGGCGCCTGGGTTTTGTGCAAGGCCCGGTGATAGGTCTGGTATCCGGCCTGCCACAAACGCCCTACCGGGGTATCGGCATCGATTTGCGCCAAGGTTTCCGACGCAACCACCGGATTGTGCAACGCGGTCGGCTCGAACGACCGTAGCAAGCGGTAGTTGCGGTAGCGATGCCAGACAACCTCGCCGGCTTTCAGCAAGATGACGCTCCAGGTCAGCAGGGAAAAACACCCCAAGACGCATAATGTGCCATCGACGATGGCGGTTTCGGAAAAATTCATACGATGCTCCTGTATTTCGAAAAAAACTCTGTTGCGCGCTACGCACGCACGGCGTTCAACGCAAACTGAACACGATGGGTATGCTGACCCAGCTTGGCTCCGCCACGTCGCCGCGTTTGGCCGGTACGAAGCGCCAATCGCGGACGGCATCCAGCGCCGACTCGTCCAGCACTTCGTGTCCGCTGGAACGCTGCACATTCACCTGCTCGGCCCTGCCGTCCGCAGCTACCAGTACCCGCAACACCACGGTCCCCTGCCAACCGCGCTGTCTGGCCGACAGCGGATAATCGGGTTTGGGATTGTTTAAATAGGCGGCGTTGCTGTCCACCGGCTGGTAGACGTCGTTTCTGGGGGCGGCCGGGGCTTGCTGCACCGGGGTAGGCACGGCCGCGGCCGCGACACTTTGCGGTTGTGGCTGTTCTGCTTGTGGTTCAACCAGTTTGCGTTTCGGTGCGTCGTCGGCCTGAGCGACTTTGGGTTTGGGCTTGATTTTGGGTTTAGCCGGTTTGGGTTTGGCTTCCTTGGGCGTTTCCGGTTTGGGCGGTTGCGGCGCCTGCACGGCTTGCGGTGCCGGCGGCGCCGACAATTCCATGGCGATCATCGGCAATGGTGCGGCGGCGGAAAACGGCAAGGGCTGCGGCCGAGTGGCGTACCAAAACAATAAATAAGCGTGCAGCAACGCGACCAGTAAGGCTACCGCCGTTAAGGCCAAAGAACGGCGTAATGAAACGGCCGTATGAGGCACGGTAACCGACCAGCTATTGTCCGGCTCGGGCAAGGCGGATACGTCCAGCAAATAAATGCGTTGCTCGCGTAGCCTCGCGAGCCAATTAAGTACGGCTTGCCCCATGGCTATCGCGCCTCTTTTTTTAAGCGCTTAGCCGGCTTGGGCAGATAATCCGCATGCGCTGCGGAATTTTTAATGCGCGCCGGGTTAGCGTTTTCCTGCGCCAATCGCCGCTCCAATTGATGCACCTGGTATTGCAGAGCTTCCAACGCGCTTAACGTCTGTTGAAATTGCTGCTGCAAATATTCGAAGTGCACCTGAAAGTAACGCGCCGCGGGAAACGCTGCGTCCGGTACCGGCAAGGGTTCCGGTGCGGAATGCTCGGAACTGAAACGATTATGCATGCTATATCCCCCTTAAAAACGCCGTTATCCGGTTTACCCCGTTACGGTCGAACTTCGGCTATTTTCGCCGCCGGCTTGCCGCCTGCGCCCAATGCGGCGTAACAAACCGGCGTCAGTATCAAGCTGGCCGCCATGCCGACGAACAAACCGGCGGACAAGGACAGCGTCATCGGCACCAAGAACTGGGCTTGCGGGCTGGTTTCCAGCAAAGTCGGCAAAAAACCGGCAAAGTTGGTCAAAAAAGCCAGGAAAATCGGCCGAAACCGTAAAGTGCAGGCTTCTACGATCATCTGCTCGGTACTTTTTCCGCCGGCATCGTGCTGGCGCAGATGATCCAGCAGCACCAGACTGTCGTTGACCACCACGCCGCTGGCGGCCACCATGCCGACCAGGGACTCCATGGATAAAGGCAAACCGAACGCCCAATGCGCCAACACCCCGCCGCTCCAGGCAACCGGCGCGGCCAATAAAAAGATCAAGGGTTTGCTGTAAGATCGAAACGGCACCGCGATCAACACGTAGATCAGCAGCAAAGCCAATACGGTGTGCTCGCCGAACGCCGCCAGCATCGCTTGCTGTTCCTGACGTTGCTGGCCGGTACGGGCGGATAATCCGGGAAATTGCGTTTCCAATGCCGGAAGCCATTGCTTTTCCAGGACGGCATACAGCGCATTAGCATCGCCCAGGGTCGGATCGACCCGGGCCTGGATGCTCAACACCCGCTGCCGATCTTCGCGGCTGATCCGGGCATTGCCTTGCACCAGCGCCACTTCGGCCACGCTGCTCAGCGGCGCGCTACTGCCGTTAGGCAGAGTGACCGGCAGGTTGTGCAGTTGCTCTAAAGATCGCCTGTGCTCCAACGGGTAGCGCACGATGACCTTGACTTCCTTGCGCCCGCGGATGAAACGGTGCACTTCTTGGCCGTAATAAGCGTGCCGTACCTGCTGAGCCAAGGGTTCCAGCCGCAAACCCAGACGCTCGGCGCCCGGCTTCAGCTGCAAGTGGATTTCCGGCTTGCCCGATTCGGCCGAGTCCACCACGTCGTAGACGCCGGGATAAGCCTTGATCGAGCGTTCCAGCTCGGCGGCTGCGGCGGTCAATAACTCAGGCCGGTCCGCGCCCAGCGTCAACTCGATGTCGTAGGCTTGATCGCCTTCTTTAAAAATGAAATCGACTTTACCTTGACCGAGGTCGCCGATGCGTTGCCGCCAATCCCGAATGAACGGTTCCACCTGCACGTGTTGCCGGCCCAGCGCGGACAACTCCAGCCAAATGCCGCCCATATGTTCCCAAACCATGGTTTCGACGCCGACGATGATGCCTTGCTCCCCTAGGCTGCCGCGGCCGGACCCGGCGAGCTTGGCGTCCCATTCGGCCCGCAACTCGAACAAGGCTTGTTCCACCCGGCCGGCCAAGGCTTGCATCTCGGCGTAAGACGTGCTTTGCGGCATTTGCATCGACACCCAAAAACTGTCCTTGGTTACGTCCGGATTGATGGATTGCCGTACCCGGTCGCCGGCCACCAAGGCCCAACTCAAGATCAGCAACGCGGCGAACAGCGCCACCGTCAAATACCGCCAATCCAGCGCGACCTCCAGCAGCGGCCGATAGATGTTGACCACAAAATCGTCCAGCCCCCGGTTCAACCTGGCTCTTAGCCGCTGCAAGCGGGTTGGCGCAGCATCCTGCCGGATCGGCGCGACCAGATGCGCCGGCAAAATCAATAAGGCTTCGATCACGGAAAATAGCAAGGTCAAAATCATGATGACGCAGATCGGTTTCATCATCTGCCCGGCCCAGCCCGGCAGATTCAACCCCGGCAAAAAAGCCACCAATACCACCAGCACCGATAAAGTGACGGGCAAGGCGACCGCCTTGACGCCATTGACTGCCGCAAGCAGCGGCGCCTCGCCGGCCTCGGCTTGCCGGCTGTGTATGCTTTCGCCGATGATGATGGCGTCGTCGACCAGCACCCCCATCGCCAGCAAAAAACCGAATAAAGACAGCATGTTCAACGACACGTCCAGCAGCGGCATCAGGCAGAACGCCCCCAGCACCGAGGTCAATATGCCCACGCCGGCCCACAAGGCGACCCGTGCGCGTAAAAACAGGGTCAATACCAGACACACCAATACGAATCCGCCAAGAGCGTCTTCAGACAAGGTCGCTATGCGTTCGTCGTAGGCTTGCGAATCGTCCCACCAGCAAATCAGGCGCAAACCTTCCGGCAAGCCGGCCCGGATGGACTCGACCGTCGCTTTGACTTGGCGGGCCACTTGCACGCTGTCGCTTTCGGTGTGCACCTCCCAGCCTTGCGCGGTTTGCCCGTTGTGCCGCCAGGTAAAAAGCCTTTCCTCCAGACCGTCGTGTATCGTCGCCACCTGCGCCAAACGCAGATGGTTGCCGTCCGGCAGGGTTTTCAGTACCAGATCGCGCAAGGCGTCGGCCGATCTGGCCCTGGCATGCACTCTCAGCAGCAACTCGCCGTCCGGATTTTTGATCAACCCGCCCGGCGCGTCCACCGATGCGGCGCGCACCGCTTGCGCCACTTCGCCCAGGCTCAAGCGGTATTTGCGTAACCGCTCCGGCGACACTTCTATGCCGATTTCGTAGCCGATTTCGCCGTAATTGCGCACCCGGCTCACGCCGGGGATGGCGGCCAATTGCTGCTGTATGCCTTCGCCGAACTGCTGCAACTCGAAGGCGTCGGTATCGCCGTGCAAGGCCACCCAAATCACGCCGTCGTCGCCTTCGCGGCCGGACAAGGCGACTTCTATGGTTTCCAATTCCTTGGGTAGACGCAAAATCGCTTGTATGCGTCCGCGGATCAGCGCCAGCATTTGATCGCGGTCGCGGCCGGGCAGAATTTCCACCTCTACTTTGCAGAGCTGGGCAAAGATTGTGCCGCGCACGCGCTTGATGCCCGGCAGGTCGTGCAGCGCCTCTTCGATGGGAATGCAGACCGATTGTTCGATTTCGGCCGGTCCCGCGCCCGGAAATTCCGCTTTGACTTCGATTTGGTGCGGGCTAAAACGCGGAAACACTTCCTTGTCCACGCTGCGCAACCCGATCATGCCGCCGGCCAGAATCAGCAACATCAACAAGTTGGCGGCGACCGGGTTGCCGGCAAACCAAGCCAATACGCCGGAAAACGGCTTTACCGGCTCTGCGCTAGTCATGCAACACCCCACTGTCCCCGTCGTCGGCAATCTGCACTTGCATGCCGGCTACCGCCAGCGGCAATTCGGAAACCACCACCCGCTCCCCGGCCGTTAGTCCCGTGCTGACGATGCTGTTACCGCCTTGGTTACGCAGCACTCGGACTTGGCGCAACTCCAGACGTCGGTCGGCATTCACCAACTTGACTTGCTGCAAATTGTTAATACTGGCGCGCGGCAGTACGAACAGCTTGTCGCGGGTAATCCCCTCGATTTGCGCTTGCACGAATAGCCCGCTAAATAGCGGCATGGTGGCCACGGCCCGCTCGGGATCGTCCACCTGGGCGATTAAAAACAGTTGACCGTTGTCGCTATCCAGGGCCGCTTCGCTACGCACGATGCGCGCCGGCCATTGCAAGCTACGGCCGCCGATTTCAGCCTGCAAGCGAACCTGCGGCCATTGCGGGTTTTTGGGGTTGGTCAGCGGCAAAGCCAAAAACGCCAAGTCGTCGACGGCGATAGGCAGGCGGATTTCGGCAACGTCATTGGCATAGATGCGGGCGACCGGGCTGCCGGGGCTTAAAAACTGTCCGCGGCCTATCCGCTTGTTCAACACTCTGCCGGCGAACGGCGCCCGGATATCGCAGCGACTGCGGTTCAATCCGGCCTTGGCCAATTCCGCCTGCGCCGCGGACAATTTGGCCTGCGCTTCGGCCAATTGCGGTTTGCGCAAGGCCAAATCGCCGGCTTCGCCCTGCCCTAGCGCCTGCCAATCGCTCAGCGCTTGTTCCGCTTGGGCCTTTTCGTTGATCAACACCCGTTGCGCCTCGGCCACGCCGGCCTCGGCGGCGGCGATGGCATAGTCGTAATCGCGCGGGTCTATGCGCACCAACACCTCGTTGGCGGCGAAAAACCCGCCGGAGGCCAAGGCCGGATGCACGGTTTGCACTTGGCCGCCGACTTGAGCGATCAAATCGATTTCCTCGCGCGGCGTAACCACGCCTTGCGTTTCGACCGTCAAGCGCAGGGTTTGCGGTTCGGCACGCCACACCTGCACGACCGGCAAAATCGCTTGCGCATCTTGGCTTATCCGTCCCGGTCTCAGCTCTATCATGGCCCAGGCGGCGCCGACCGCGCCCAGCAACACTGCAACCGGCAATAAGGTTTTGACGGAAGAACGTTTCAAGCTCACACCGCACCGCCCAAAGCCAGCAACAAGGTAATGCGGTTGGTCAACAATTGGCGTTTAACCCGCAAATGCGCACTTTGCGCGTTCAAGGTGCTGCGATAGCTATCCAACAGGGTCAAAATTTGAATCAAACCTTGCTGGTAGGAATAAACCGCCAATTTGCGGCTGGATTCGGTTTGTTCCACGGCCTCCCGCAAGGCGCTTTCCTGCTCCCTTAATCGCGACTCCGCCGCCAAGGCCTGCTCGACTTCACGAAAGGCGTTGAGGGCAACGCTCTGGTAGCGATTGTAAGCTTCGCGCACCCCGGCTTGGTTCAAACGAATTTGGGCTTCTAAACGGTCGCCGGTGAACAGGGGTTGCGCCAGGCCGACCGCGAAATTCCAGGCCGCGGCCCGCGGGTCGAGCAAATCGGTCAAGGCCGGGCTGACGCTGCCGCCGGCGGCGGTCAAGCTTACCCGGGGCAACAAGGCTTTTTGCGCGCTCTCCAGCCGCGAATCCGCCGCGCGCAAGCGCCGAAACGCCGCCGCAAGATCCGGCCGGCGCTCCAGCAATTCGGCCGGCAAACCGGTAGCCAAGCTTACCGGCGGTTCCGGCAAGTGTTTGCCCGCTTGCAAACTGTCGTCCGGATAGCGGGCAATCAGATTTTGCAGCTGCCGGCCCAGAGTCTGCAGGTCGTTTTTGGCTTGCGCCAACTGCGCTTGGGCGTTGGCCAGATCGGTCAAAACCAAACGCAAGTCCAAGCCGCGGGTCAAACCTTTGTCGAAACGGCCGCGAATCAAGCCGACTATCACGCTACGATCCTCAACGGACTGAGCGGCCACCTGCGTTTGCAATTGCGCTTCCAGCCATTCGAAATAGACTTGGGCTATACGGGCCGCCAGCGATAAACGAGCGGCCCGGTAATCCGCCGCCAGCGCCTCGGCGTCTTCGAGTGCCGCTTGCCGGCCGGCTTTGATCCTGCCCCAAACGTCCAATTCCCAATTGAGGCTGAATAAGGCGCTGAACGAACCGGTAGGCGCATAACCGCTGCCGTCGGCATTTTCGCTACGCTGATAATCCGGTTGGAAAAACAGTTGCGGCCAACGGCCGGCTCCGGCAATGGTCGCCTGCTCGCGGGCCGCGTCGACCCGCGCCGCCGCGGCTTGCAAATCGAAATTGCGCTGCAATCCGTCCAGCACCAAGGCGGTTAAGCTCGGATCGTCGAAAATCGCCAGCCAAGACGGCGGCAAAGCCTGATTAACCGGATCTTCGGCACGCCACTGTCCGCCGAAAAGAAATTGCAAATCGCTACGCTCGTGCAGCGTAACCGGCTGACAGCCCGCGATCAGCAAGGCCGCCGCCCAGACGCTAGCCCAACGCTGCTGGCGTGCGCTCGCGGCGTATAAACGGTTCCGAGTAGAATTAGGGCTTTGGCGATTGAGTCTCTGGCGGCGATTGGCAACTCTCATGACCGGGCAATGCAAACGTCTTATTTATCTAAGACGTTTCAGCCGCCGAATTCCCCACCCTTTTTTTAGAAACAGCTTATTTAACTGAACTTCAGACACCGCGTAGACCGCGCCGCGCGGCTCCGGGAAGCTGAATTTTTTTGGATTTCCGGTCAAAACCGTCGCGAATCAACAATCGGTTTTCCGGTTTGTCAATCCGCAGCCATTGCGCCACGAGGCCTGTTGTGCTGCGCGCCGGGGTATCGGCGCTCGCCGGATTCAGGGTTTACAGCGGTTCTTGGCCGCCCCCATCTTCCTCCGAACTAACGATTTTTTCTACCGTTTTAAATTCGGGTACCAAGCCGTGCAGCAAGTCCAGGATGCGTCGCTGGTCTCGCTGCCGGCAAGCGTCGGTCAATGCGCCGATCTGCGCGAACCAAAGGTCGTTTTGGTAGATACGGGCCTTGGCCAGACGCAGTTTCGCATATCCCGTTTCCAGCAACTGTTCTTCGCCGTGGAACAACTCCTCGTACAATTTTTCCCCGGGACGCAAGCCGACGAATTCGATTTTCACGTCCTTACCCGGCAGCTTGCCGCTCAGGCGGATCATTTGTTCGGCCAAATAGACGATTTTGACCGGCTCGCCCATGTCCAATACGAACACTTCGCCGCCTTGGCCGACGGTTTCCGCCAGCATGATCAACTGGCAGGCTTCCGGTATGGTCATGAAATAGCGGGTAATCTCCGGATGGGTGACGGTGACCGGGCCGCCGGCTTGAATTTGACTGCGAAACAGCGGCACGACGCTACCGGCCGAATCCAGCACGTTGCCGAAACGCACCGTGGTAAAGCGGGTAGAGCCGGGTTTATCCAGGTTTTGACACAATATTTCCGCCGCTCGCTTGGTTGCGCCCATCACATTGCTCGGGTTGACCGCCTTGTCGGTGGAAATCAACACGAAGCGTCCGACTCCGCAGGCAATGGCGGCTTCCGCGACATTACGGGTACCCAGTAAATTGTTGTGCACCGCTTCCCGCACCTGCCCTTCCAATAGCGGTACGTGTTTGTAGGCCGCGGCGTGAAACACGATATCCGGGCGCTGGTCCTCTATCACCTGGCGCACGGCCAGCGCGTCGGTCACATCGCCCAGCACCGCCAGCCTGCTCAGTTGCGGGGAAAGGCGCTGCAAATCGGCGTCTATCCGGTACAGATTGAATTCGCATTGATCGAATATAATCAATAATTTAGGCTGAACTTTCGCTAATTGTTTACACAGTTCCGAACCTATCGAGCCGCCACCGCCGGTGACCATGATGGTTTTGCCCCGCAAGCCGAGCTGGATGCGTTGCCAATCCAAATTAACCGGGTCTCGGCCAAGAATATCGGTGATGGATACCGCCCGCAAATTGGCTTTGCCAACCGTACCGCTCAATAATTCGGTCACCGACGGCAAAGTTTGAAACGGCACCCCGCAGGTTTCGCAAACTTCCACCATGCGCCGCATCTCTTTGTCGCTGGCCGAAGGCACCGCGATCAACACCACTTCGATGTCCCATTGCGCGATCAGCTGCGGCAGTTGTTGCACAGTGCCGGTCACGCGGATGCCGCGGATTTCCCGCCGGAACTTGGCGCTATCGTCGTCGGCGAAAACCACCGGAATGTAACCGCTGTAAGGATTGGCAATCAAATCCCGCACCAGCATTTCTCCGGCCGCGCCGGCGCCGATGATCAAAGCCCGCTGACCGGTGCGTTCGATGAACGCGCGTTCTTTCCAGAACCGGTAACCGAATCTTGGAATGGACAACAAAGCCAGCAATATCAATAAATACAGCGGTATTACCGAGCGCGGCACCCCTTGTAAACGATCGAATAAAAACAGTACGCCGGCGATTAGAAATATGCCGCTGGCTACGGCCTTGGCGATCCGGATCAAATCCGGCAACGAAGAAAAACGCCACACGCCGCGATAAAGGCCGAAAAACCAAAATGCCGACACTTGAATGCCGATCACCAGCGGCAAAAACAACAATGCCGAATAGAAAAAGAAGTCCGGAATCTGCTGCAGATTAAAGCGCAACCAATAAGCGCCGAACCAAGCCAATGGCACCATGGCAAGGTCGTGCAGAAAAATCGTGGTTCTGGAGCGAAATTTAAAACTCATGGTAAGGCGGTTTCCGGGCGGCCGGCTTCCAAAAGGCGTACCAAAACCAACAAGGGTGAATAAGCGAGCAGCAAACCGGCCAATGCGTAACTTGGATTCAAAAACACCAGCAGGGAAATCGGCAACAGCCAAGCCAGATTAATGCCCCAACAGCTCAATAACACGGCTAAATGGCCGTAACGTTTGGCCGCGCGTTGATAGCCGTGCGAGCAATG
Organism: Methylomonas sp. HYX-M1; assembly: GCF_040741385.1. NCBI lineage: Bacteria > Pseudomonadati > Pseudomonadota > Gammaproteobacteria > Methylococcales > Methylococcaceae > Methylomonas > Methylomonas sp. HYX-M1. The sequence goes on along the minus strand of NZ_CP160405.1, from coordinate 2,064,363 downwards.
CGCTTGATGCCATACCTGACCGCTAAGCATGCGATACAACAGGGTGTAGCTGGCATCCACAATAAACAGGCCGAATAAAATCAAACCGCAATAGAGCAATACGCCTGCTTGCCGGGCAGCGCACAGTATCAGCAATCCCAGCAGTAATCCTAAAAAACCGCTGCCGACATCGCCCATGAAAATCTTGGCCTTGGGCCAGTTCCAACATAAAAAACCTAAAGCGGCGGCGCTTAAACTCAGCGCAGTCGCGGCTAAACCGGGATCCGGAAAATAGCTGTAGCCGGCCAATGCCGCCGATACGAACAAGGCTTCCGAAGCCGCAATGCCGTCGGTACCGTCCATGAAATTGAACAAATTCAAAAACCACACCAGCAAAAACGCTCCCACCGGATAGCCCAACCAATGCCAGTCCATCCACAAGCGATGCAACCAGCCGTCCAACGGCGCCGGAATCCACAGCAAGGGCATACCGTGCATCAAATACAACGCCACCAATGCCGACACGGCATGTATCAAAAACCGCCAGCGAGCGGGTATGTGGCTATGGTCGTCAAAAAAACCGATCACGGCAACCGGCAGACAGGCGGCCAATATCCAGACGGTTTGCGCTGAAATCGCCTGCCGACCGGCAAGCAAGGCCACGCCGACGGCAAAACTCAACACAATGGCCAAGCCACCACCGCGTGGTGTAGGAAGACTATGCGAACTGCGTTGATTGGGAATATCCAATACCTTGCGCGACAACGCATAATTTCGAATCAGACCGGTCAATACGACCGACAAGACAAAAACCAGAAAAAACTGTAATAACACGCTTAGAGGGAATCCAGGAATCGGACCAGGTCCGGAAGAGAGTTAGGTAGATTTTTTGTTGGTCGAAAGCCTAAGTCGGCTTCTATTCTGGCCGACGAATACCACGCCGAGCCGGTCAATTTATCCAGGGCGGCGCTATCGAACGGAAACCGCCGCTGCAATAAGCGGCCGATGCCGTCGCCCAATCTAGCCAGACCGTGCAACAAACCATACGGCAGCGCCCAAGCGATCGGAGCTTTACCTAATGCCGCCCTGATTTCATCGTAAAGTTGCCGGGTGGAATAAGCGTGTCCGTCGGTCACGATATAAACCTTGCCGGCGGTCTGTGCGGATTCGGCGGCTAATATGGCGGCCCGCACCAAATCGTCGACATGCACCATAGAGCGGCGATTACCCGTATCCGGCAGCGGTGGGAACAGACCACGGCGAATGGCTTTGATCATCATCGGCAGATTGCCCTTGTCGGTGTTGCCATACACCATACTGGGGCGAATCACCAGCGGATGCGGCACATAACCGCCATGCAATACCAATTGTTCGGCTTGGTATTTGGACTCGCCGTAAGGGCCGTCGGCCGGCGCGGAAACGGTTTCGTCCATCGGTTGCGGCTGGCCATCGCCCACCGCCTTGACGCTGCTAAAAAAAACGAATCTCGGCACCCCGGCCTGTTTGGCCGCTTCCAGCAGCTTGCGGGTACCCTCGACGTTGACGTGCCGGTACTGAGATACATTGGCGACGTGTGCGGCCAAATCGTGCGCCTTGCCGGCTAAATGGAATATCATGCTGACGCCTAGGCATAACCCAGCAGGACAGTCATCCATCGCTAAATCCAGCGCAAAATGCTCGGGGTTATTCGCATCGCCAAGCCCTCGGCTTAGGGTGCGCACGATATAGCCGTGTTCTTGCAACGCCGCAACCAAGCGCTGGCCGATGAATCCGCCAGCACCCGTCACTAATGCAATCGACTGTTGCCGTTCACTCACGCCGGAACTTTGCTCAGAGCCAATCGCCACGTTCATCACGGCAACCGCCACCAATGTTTAAGGAAATAACGCAGCATGCTGGCAAGGTGCCAGTAGCGATAACGCCAATTGTGATGACTGCTGCGTTGTGCATCGTGTATAACTTTAGCTCCGGAACAAAGCACGAGCTTAAAACCGGCCTTGCGCAGACGTGCACAAATATCGACATCCTCGTAATAAAGATAAAAGCCTTCGTCGAATCCGCCAATCTTTGCGAAATCGGCGCTACGAAACAATAAAAACATTCCGGCCAGCCAGTCGGGAGACCCATCATTTTGCGGATCACTAGAATAAACCGCGCCATCGCGTCCTAAGGCTTTGGCAGCCAGACTACTCAATGTCGGAAACGCTCGCGCGCTATCTTCCCTGTTACCCGCGGAATTGAATACGACAGGTGCCGCCAATGCCGCTCCGGCCTGATGCAAACTGTTCAACAATTCAGGAAAGGGATCTTCCGGCAATAGAACGTCCGGATTCAATACGCAAAACCAATCGCCGGCGGCTGCCCGGAAAGCGGCATTGTGGTTGGCACCAAATCCCTTGGGCTGCGAATTTTCAATCACTTTCACCGAAAACGGTAGCCGATCGATTTCAAATGGCCACACCTCGGGAATATTGCGCGTCAAAATCAATTCAAAACGCTCCGGCTGCGGCAGTTTCAGCAAATCGTCGAGCAGGTGTTGAAGCAAACCGGCTTGCCCGTGACTCACCACGGAAAGCGAGAGTAATTGAGGTTGGAGTGCGACGGCCATGTGCAAATCAGTACCTATTGAACAATAGTAAGCCTTTGAGTAACAAATTTTCCAATCTGCCTTGCCGCCACACCCGCTTGTTGCAGCACAGGTTAATCCTGCGAAACAACGAACGCTTACCCAGCAGGAACCGCTCTAGCAGTGTTTTTTGCTCGTGGTTCAGTAAATCTGCGTATATTTCGGCAAACGCCGCGGCTTGAGCGGATGCGGCAAAAACCCCACTTTTATCTCGTCGAAGGAAACGGATGAGTTTGCGGCTAAACGCTTGTAGCGGATTGAGCGTGGCGCCGATGGTATTGTGATCGTGCAAGCGGTATCGAATAAAACTGCGCGAATCGTATATGACGCGACCAACTGCGGAAATTACCAAATACAACCACCAATCGTGCATTTGCACGGTCGGCGGCCACCGCTCCAGCAAAACCCGGCGAGCCTGGGCATTAATTACGCTAGTGCAACCGGTTACAACGTTTTCGACTAATGCATTACCCAGCCCCATCCTTGCCGGAACCGGAGATAAACCAAGAGGCGCCAGTTGCGGGTTTACATATTCAAGCCGCCCGCAATACAACAACGGTTTGCCGTCCTCCTGTGACTGCAATGTTTGTACGGCAGCGCTTACTTTACCGGGATACCAAACATCATCTTGATCGCAAAACGCGTAATAGGCATATTCGTCGCCAGCCGATCGCAACAACTCCAAAAAACTGTCGACAACGCCGACGTTGCCACCGTGCAACAAACGTGTAATTTTTCCGGCTGCCGCATAACGCTCGAGCACGCTCAAACTGCGGTCGGAGGAACCGTCGTCTCTTACCCAAATACCCAGATGCGGATAATCTTGCGCAATGAGACTGTCGAGTAACGCTTCAAGAAACCGTTCGCCGTTATAAGTAGACAATAACACGGCCACTGCCGGCGTACCGGGACAGGATGAGGCTTGCCGCATTGCAGACCGTTATCCTCGACGCAAATAGCGTTCTTTTGCAATCCTGAAATAGCCACGCAACTGAATCAGAAATAGCGGCGACGTTACAATCTGCATGGTCCGCCACACGTTCGAACCGGCGGATCTGCTACGAATGCCCCAAACCAGCAAATGCGGCATCAAACCCAAGCGGCGCCCCTGAAAAATAAACTTACGCCAAGTCTGCTGACCTTGTTGCTGAATCGCTGGGTCTTGTTGTCGTTGCTGTTCGTGCAGTCGAAAGTAACTGAGCGGTTCGGCGATGTAGTAGCCATTCCCCCTACCCAACAAATTAAGCCACATGGCGACATCGCCTGCCCCAATCCCTATCAAGCCGCCAATACTCATAAAGTGCGGTTTAACCCAAGCCAAATCGATTTTCCTGAACATCGCAGTGGAAGGCTCGCCTAAAAAATTAATTTGCCCGGCAATCAACGCATTGGCGCAACTGATCCCATCCATTTCGCTGTCCTCACGGCACAAGCGTTGAGTGGCAGGCAGATCGGGCAAACGTTCTCCCCGGCTATCGATCAACACCCGCTTGGAGGTCACCAAGGTTACTCCGGGATGCGCGGCAAATACGTTGAGCATTTTTTCAATGCAGTTAGGCTCCAATACATCGTCGTCATTCAAAAACTTGATGAATTCGCCGTTAGCTCGGGCAAAGCAGTTTAAATAATTGCCCAAACCACCCTGCGGCGGCTGGTTTCGAATATAGGTCACCCGGCCGTCTTGTTGCGCAAGTTCGCGCGTCATTGATTCGATGCTGTTGTTGGCGGAATCGTCGCATACGATGATTTCCAGATGTGAATAGGTTTGCGACAATGCGCTGGTTAACGCTTGCCGAAAATAATCGGCGCGGTAGGCTGGAATCAGCACACTGACCAATGGCCGGCTTTCGGACGAACGCGCAGGCAAGGTGAATTCCATGATCAATTTCGAGCTATTGCGAGTCTCCCTGCCTGCCAACTCGGGTATGTCGCTGCAACCGTGGCGGCAGCGCCCTATCGGTTCGAGTCCGGCATACCGGGCAATTCTGACCAGTTCTTCTTCGTTATAAACGTGCTTGTGTCCCCATTCCCGCATCGCGATATTCATCATCTCGCAACGATTTTCCACCCAATCGAAGCCGAGTTTGAACATGTCGCCGTCACCGCGCCAGTCCTCCGAGGTATAGCGTCTGACGAGGTCATCCAGATCCGGCATTGCAATTCGCACTACGCCGCCGGGTTTCAACACCCGCCGGCATTCGCGCAAAAAACCCAAACCTTCCGCTTGCGTCAAATGTTCGAAAAAATGCTCGCTATATATGCCGTCGACACTGCATTCGGGGAAAGGTAGGCCTTTACGCGCATCCAGTTTTCTATCGTATGGCTTGACGATATCCATGTTGACGAAGCCGGTAATGTGTTGCCTACCGCAGCCAATATTCAAGAAAGTTTTTTGCACGGGGTTGCTCCGTCAATCAGCGGCAAAAATCCGGCCAGCCGTTCGGTTGAATCGTTTGAATTGGAATTAGGTCTTATTTTCCCACGGAAAATCATCCGCCGGACAAGGAACTTCCAGAAAATCACCTAGTTTTTTGTACGCCCCTTTTTCGGCGACATTCAGAACCAACAAATCGTCCGGGCGATTACGAAAATAGTCCATTACGACATCGTTATGAAAATTGTAATGCCGAATCAGGATTTCCTTGTTGTAAGGATCGTCTTCGGACACGTCATGCACCAGTGCTCTGGCGTCGTAAGCAAACCCCGGATAGCAATAATCCACGTGCTTAAGCTCGCTCAAACTGCTTAACACCTGTTCACCCCACATTTTTTTGTGGAAGCGGGTCAAGGAGTTGTACCACTGTTCCGGATTGTCGCGCACGGTCAGAATGAATTTACTACCTTTGAAGCGCATGTCCATGGCCTGAAAAGTGTATGGCAGACTAAACGGAACATCCTGAAAAGCCTGTGCGGTGTGGCAATACCGAATAATCGGCTTGAAATCCCGCACAGCCCAGCTTTTCAATAGGCGCTCGCCCCAAATTTGCCGGCCTACTGCAAACCCCAGGGATTGCAGTGCAACCGTCAGCGAGCTGGTGCCGGTCTTGTTTCTCCCTATACCGAAGATTTTGCGTTTTCCGATTGATCGAACACATGCCGAACCAATATGGAATGCCGTATCGATTTTACCCTTCATGATTTGATGGCGGATTCGCGTTTGAATTATTGACCGGACAGGATGGCTTCAGTTAAGACTTTTGCTGCAAATAATTGCGTACGTCATTAAGCGTATTCAACTTGTCGATATCCGCATCCGGAATTTTGACGCCGAACTTCTGTTCGACTTCCAATAAAAAATTCATTACTTCCAAGGAGTCCACCCCAGCCTCCTCTAACAATTCGTCGCCCTTGAGCTGCGCAAGGTCGACTGAGGTACCGACGTTTTCCAATAATACGATTAGCTCTTCGTGGGTCACATTCATTAATCCGCTCCTATTTCAGTTTTGAACAATACCGTGCTAGCCCAAGACAAACCGACGCCAAATCCCGCGACGACCACTATGCGGTGGTCAGCGGCACTTTCGTTCAGCAGCAATGGAATGGATGACGATACGGTATTTCCGTAATCGGCAGCGCCGAACGGCACCTTATCGGGCGCCACACCTAACTTTTTGGCGATAGTGTCGACTATGTAACGACTACCTTGATGTAACAAATAACAATCAACGTCGTTTTCCGTGAGGTTATTATCCGATAAGGCCCGTCTGATACTGCTGGGTACCTCGGTCGCGGAAAACGAGAAAACGCCGCGTCCGTTCATGGCCAGTTTGCCGTTTTCTTCCACTTGTATGGCACTGGACTCGCAGCCGCGGCTACCGAATACGAAACGGCCGGATTGCCATAACGGGCGACCGCCGATCAACGTTGCCGTGGCACCATCGCCGAACAACAGACTGGTATTCTTGTCTTGCGCATCGATGATTTTGGAATAAGGATCGGCGGTAAACAGTATCCCTTTTTCAAATCCATTGGCCTGCATGAAGGCTTGAATCACCGACAAACCGTAGACGAACCCCGAACAACCCAAGGAAATGTCAAACGCGGCGCAGCTGTCCGACAAACCCAGCTTGCCGTGCACGTTGGCCGAAGTATGCGGTAAGCCGCGCCCATCCGGATTTTGTGTGCAAACCACGATACATTGGATTTCATCAGAATCGAACAAGACTTTTCGCTGCAAATCGGCAAACGCCTTGCAACATAAGTCGGAAGTTTCCTCGTCCGCCGCTTTGACCGCCAAGCGCAACATACCGATTTTGTCGTGCAGAAAACTTTCATCGACGGCAAACTGGCTTAGCCGCTCCCGATTATCGATCCGTTGAACGGGAATATAAGTGCCTATGGCTTGAATACCGATCATGCCGCTACCAACGAAAAGTAAATATCCCCTAATCGCTTGCCGTCCAACAAGATTTCGCTTTTGGTCAGGCGATAGTTCAGATTATGTTTCAATAGCAATGCCAGTCCGCTTTGTGCGTCAGACTCCTGATCCAAGTCGATACGGGTAAAGATCCATTTTCCGACCGCATCCGGAAATAATTGCTGGTGTAGGTATTTGTTCATCGACACCAGGGTTTCTATGAAGCTAAAAGGGCTCTCGCCTATCAGCCAAATGCCATCCCCCTCGATTCGACATTGCGACGTTACCCGCTCTTCGTCGTATGGCATCCGTTTTCCGACGGCGGAATCTGTTTGTAACGCAGTTAATGCCATCCAATAATCAATCCCGTCGAGTTCGCATTGACACCGCGCTTTAATATCGCTAAGCCCCGCTAAATCAGACTTATCCGTCGTAAGGTGTGACATACAATTCGGGGTATGCACGAAATCATGCGCGGAAAATCGTATCTGCCGCCTGAGCCCATCCGGAAATCCGGCCAACATCACGTTGAACAAATCCGGACCTTGGACATATGTTCGGTTACCTTTAAATGTAAATTCGACCACCGCGCTATTTAACATAAATTTTCACTCTGATACTTACCGTTCCGGTCCGGCCTTGATGCGTGGCATGCGTTTGGCCGGATTCCCAAAAACGGAATCTCCATCCGGTAGGTTTTTGACCACCACGCTCCCCATCCCTAATGAGCAGTTTTGACCAATCTGCAGATTGTCCCGGACATTAACGCCTAGTCCCAACGAACTACCATCGCCGATTACCGAGTTGCCGCCTATCAAGCAGCCTACCGACATCCAAACCTTGCGTCCGATCTGCACCGCATGACCCAAGTTGCAAAGATTGCCGATCACCGATTGACTACCGACCCGGGAACATTTCATCGCCCCTCTGGGTAACACACAATTGGCGCCGATTTCGACCTGATCCTCTATGATCACCCCAGCCACATGGGGAAAACGCAATACCCTGCCATCCAAGGCCTTATACAGCGCAATCCCGTCGCAGCCAACGACGGTATTTTCTCGAATCGTAACGTCTTTGCCTATGAAAGTCCCCCGCTTGATCACACAACCGGCCGCAATACGGGTTCCAGCACCAATGCCGACACCGTCTTCAATGATTGCACACGGATGAATCTCTGCCTCAGGATCAATCATCGGCACAGCATCGATTATCGAAGAAAAACTGTTGAATCCCGGGTAGACGATCAACCGATCGAGCAAATCTATGAACAATGCTCGGGGATCGGCGGTAACCAAAAGATTGCAACCCGTCAATGAAGATACGAGGTCCGGACGAGTAATCACCAAGGCGTTTTTGAGCGCTACCGGCAAAGTTTGCCGCGGCACTTTCTCGAGAAAACACACGGTATTTGCCGCAACGCAGCGTCCGTCCGCAACCCCGGCAATCTCGGAAATGTTCGATTCTCCGTCGATATACTGCACCGCGGTACCGATGCCAGCCAAAATATCGCGGCACAAATCTACAATGGAGGCGACAGAAAGGCGCTGAGTTAACTTGATATATTCCATCATTGTTCCAACAACAGACGGATGACCGAACAAATCACCTTAATTTCGTCCAGGCCGACACCGGTACCCGTGGGCAATACGATTACTCGATTGGCGACTTGGTTAGTATTAGCCAACAGCAATCCGGCATGGGGGAACAGCTGTCGATACGGCAGCATGTTGTGGCATCCGGGCCAAAAGTATTTTCGCGCAAGAATATTTTCGGCATGCAGCGCGGCAATGATCTCGTCTCGCCCGACTGCGCTGTGTTCGGTAACCTCTACAACGACATACTGGTAATTGTTGCGTTCATACTCTGCGTAACGCACTACCTCGATACCGGGTATACCCGCGAGTTGTTCGCAATACGCCAGGTAATTGCGTCGGTTGACTGACACGACCTCCTGAATCGCATCCAGATTAACCAAGCCCATAGCCGCAGAAATTTCAGTCATTTTGCCGTTGGTTCCGGGATAAATGACATTATCGAATCCGGCAAAACCAAAATTACGCATCAGTTTCATCGTTTCCGCCAAATCATCGTCGTTGGTTACGACGGCTCCGCCTTCGAAGGTATTAAAAAATTTAGTGGCATGAAAGCTCAATACTTCGCAGGCACCGAAATTGCCTATCATCTGTCCATGATGCGAACAACCGAAGGCATGTGCAGCGTCGAACAACAAATTAAGGCGATATTCTTGGGCAATTTCCTGCAATTCGGAGACTGCCGCCGGGCGCCCCCATAAGTGCACGCCGATAATTCCGCTGGTGCGCGGGGTAATCATTTTTCTTACGGCGTCCGGGTCTAGCGTATGCGTTTTGGAGTCTATATCGGCGAACACCGGCGTGATGGCTTGCCAATGCAGGGCATGCGCGGTGGCAATAAAGGTATAAGACGGAATAATGACTTCGCCACTAAGACCGAGAGCGCGAATTGCAATTTCAAGGGCAACCGTGCCATTACACATCGCCACGCAATGTTTCACCTGCAGAAAATCGGCAACACGCTGCTCGAACGCTTGTAACAACGGTCCATTGTTGCTGAACCACCTTCGCTCGAATATGTCGTCAACATAATCCAGAAAAGCCTGTTTACTGCCGATATTGGGTCGCCCTACGTGCAAAGGGCTATCGAACGCAGGTGCGGCGCCGTTTATAGCAAGGTCGGTTATGCTCCTAATTGGTTTCATGATCACAGGCGGCTGGCAAAATGCAAAATAGGTTACTCAACAATTTATAGCCAGCAGCAAAGCGACAGGCAACAGACGAAACGAGATAGAACAAAGACCGAAGTTCAAGTTTTCCACACAAACGTTAAACCGCTTAAGAATTCGATTGACTGCGGGAAAATATTTTAGATGGCGCCCAGGCAAAAGACACAACGCCTAAACGCCGATAAACAAACCACAACAGCACCAGATTCCACAAGGTAGTGCTGACGGCGGATGCCCAAGCAGCGCCGATTAGACCCAGTACGGGTATCAATACCGTGTTCAAACCGACATTCAAAACGGCAAACAATGCAATTACCTTGGCCGTGTCCCGTTCATGCCCCGTCATATTCAACAGCAACGCCACGGAACCACTAGCGGCGTTGACCAATTGTCCAAGGGCTAAAATCACCATGGCCTGATAGCCGACGACATAATCGTGACCGAAGAGATGTTGCAAAAGCCATTCGCCAAATATTATTAAAACCGCTACTACCGGCAAACTAAAGGCCAACACGGCCCTACTGCTCAACATCACCAAGCGCTGTAAGCGCTGCATATCCCGCTGCGTATAAAATCGGGCGTAATAGGGTGCCAAAATGGCATTGATGGTTTGTAAGGCGAATATCACCACGCTTGATAGTGAAATAGCGACTTTGAATACCCCAACCTCTGTCGGCGTACACACGTAGCCCAAAATCAACACCGATACATGCTGGTTGATCATGAACATACCGACCACAAAAGCTAACGGCAATGCAGACCTAAGCCATTGCCCACTATGGTAACAAGGTGGGCTGTCCAAGAAAGCGGACGGGGTTTTCCGATTCAACAAAAACGAAATAATGACAAATGCCGCGCCCGCCGCGGCGCAATTTACCCCCATGACTTGGGCGGAAGTAAAGCGGTAATCCTGCCAAACCCATCCTAGTATCAACAAAACGATTAACAATAGGCCGGGGCGCAGCACTGTTTCAGACAATTGACCTAAAACCACGTGACGCAATCCGCGTAAAGCACTGTCGCGCAAATTTCCCAAAGTAATAAAAGGTATCAGTAATAACGCTGGCACCAAAGTCGCTCTCTGTTCGGGATTAAACGAGTCTGCCCAGACGATCAGCACCGCCCAGGCGACGGCCGCAATTAATACCGACAGCAATCCGGCCAACCCAGTCGACCAGCGCCACAACCCCCGCATGATCTGCCAGTCTTCATTAGCTTGAGCCTTTGCCGTTTCGCGTACCAACAAATTCGGCAGACCTAATTGCGCAGGCACCGTCAATAGAAGCACTAATGACAATGCATAGGAATAAATTCCGTAACCCTCGGCCCCCATTACTCGAGCGAGCAACATCGTCAGCAACAATGCTAAGCCGGTGCCGCCTAATTTGACTAACACGCTGCCCATTGCATTTAGCGACAATTCTCTGCTCAGCGCACTACGCCCCAAAAAAGCTTGGATTTTGTTTATCAATTTATTGATTCCGAAACAACAAATCGAGTAGCAAGCGGTGATACACCCTATTCGTGAGCGGCAATTGACAATACGGAATTTTAGTTACTGGATATTTCATGCTTTCTTGCTGAGCAGGCAACGGAAAATTCTAACGCAGCGGACTCAACAACACAACGCGAGCCATCGCTGGACCACAATCGGTCGAGCATGGAACGTCAGAACAACGAAAACCCGCTAATAATGTTCATCTTTCAGCCGCATGGCGACCACAAAGGCTCGCGCCGGCTCGGTAAAATGAAGGCAATAAGCTCTTAATTTCGATAACTTTAGAAGCATCAACGCTTTCGGTACGACAATCCGAAAGGCACAGCGCCCCGCGAAATCCCAGATAATCGGCTTGCAAGGGCAATAAATTGCTTATGTCCGAGACTTTGAGCGAACCGGCCAAACCGGTAAGCAAATGGTAATTGCGGGCAATTTCGGTAAATTTCTGTAGCGCGGCAAAATCCATCGCCTCGGTCAAAGAACCGTGCCGCTTGTCCGCAGTATCCAACATCACCCCGCGAAAGCTGGCCTGACGTAATTGCGCAATGATGCCAAAGTCCGGTTGCGAGTCGGCGAACAATACGGCGACCAATGCAATGCGTCGCTCGGTCACGGCAGACAAAGCGGTAAGACAGGCTTGCCAATCACCGCCGGGAAAAAAGCCGATTTTGATAAAATCCACCCCGGTCTCGGCCATGGCCTGCACCGCAGGCAACAATACCGCCGGTTCCATCGGCAAATCGCCGACGGTAGCACTAACGACGCAAGCCGCGGGCAAACCGGTAACGATGCGTGCCACTTCGGCTACCGGCAAAGCGCCCAATGCGCCATGTGCCGGTTGTTTCAAATCGATGATGTCCACTCCTAGCGGTGCTACCAGCAACGCCTCGTCCAGACTGTTAACGCTCGCCAGCATGCCGGTCATAAGGCCACCGTGTTTTGTCGATGGTGTTCTATCGCTTCCATCAACCATTCCCAAGCCTGCCGTTCCTTGTCGCCCGCACATTTTTCCAAACCGATTTTCAAATAAGCCAATTCCGACATGACTTTGTCCCACGGCAACAGATTCAAGCGGCTGATTAAAATCGCCGCTTCCAGCACGGCAAACTGGGCGCGGTTGAATCCTTTGAAAGGCCGATGATTGACGGTATAAACCGGACGACAGATCAACCTCGGCCTGACCGGGTCGTCTTCCACGGCTTCCAACTCCAATTCGGTATGGGCCAAGGTATTGGTTAAATAATAGCCTTTCACGTATTCCGCCGGCTGTAGCGGCCAATCGCGCCGGCCGGTCAAACAACCGGCAAATATGCGTACGTCGTCACAACAATTAATCACGGCGGATCGGGTCGCTAAAATATTGTCCAAGGTGGCCGCAGGCTTGAACGGCAAGATATGAAAACGGTTTTCCACCAGATGAACGCCCATCGGAGCGATATGCGCGGTACCGCAAGCACCGACACTAGTCACTAGTATTTCTTGTATCATTCGAAAAATTGGTTACTCTTCCATAGAATCAATTAATAAAGAATAACATTACATGCAGAGCATCAACATCCACGATCTGGCAATTTTATTGATTGAGCCGTCGACCGTTCAACTGAAAGTCATATTGCAGCATTTGAAAAGCGAAGGCATCAGCCGTATCGAAGGTGCGGCCAGTGGCGCGGCCGCCCTGGAAAATTTGAAATTCCACCGGCCGGATTTGATCATCAGTAGCTTGTATTTGCCCGACATGACCGCCATAGAATTGGTGGAACACATCAAACACGACGAAACCTTACAGCATATTCCGTTCATGCTGGTATCCAGCGAAACCAGCTTTAACGTGCTGGACACCATTCGCCAAGCCGGCGTCGTGGCGATACTGCCCAAACCGTTCGCCCACGAGGATTTAAAACACGCGCTACGCTCCACGATAGAATTCATAGACCCCCAAGAAATCAATCTGGAACACTACGACATCGACAATATCCGGGTATTGGTAGTGGACGACAGCGCTTTGGCCCGCAAACATATTTGCCGGGTTCTGAACAACATGGGGATTCAAAATATTACCCAGGCAGTAGACGGCAAACAGGGGGCGGAGCTTTTCGCCCAAGACCAATATGCGTTCGATTTGATCGTCACCGATTTCAACATGCCTGTCATGGACGGCCAAGCCATGATTCAATACATCCGGCAAGACCTGGGCAACACCTTGATTCCGATATTAATGGTGACCAGCGAAGACAACGAGACCCGCTTGAGCAACGTGTACAAAGCCGGCGTCTCCGGGATCTGCGATAAACCCTTCAATCCGCAAACTGTCAAGGAAATGCTTTACCGGGTTTTGGAAGCCGGCTAAGCTGCTTACGCTCGTATTGCTACGCGAGCGAACTCACCCGGCTATCCGGTTTATTCGGCTACGACACGGGTTATTTGCGAACCTATCCGTTTTATGCCTTGTTGCAACACCCCGGCATGGCTGCCTTTCAGCTCCAGCGCATAATCCGCGCTCAACCGCCGGTTATGGACGTCTACCACATGCACTAACAGATAAGAAACCATATCGCTCAATTTACTGAGCTGGCCTACCACCAACCAATCCGTTTGTAGCTTGCGGCCGAAGTCTGCCGCGGCATCGTTGTGTGCGAATAGATAACCGACACTCGGGTTGGCAGCGTTCCATTCCTCTATCGGCACAACAGTCGATCGCGCAATGCCCTCCTCGACCAACCTGCGTTCCAGCATGGGACGTATAGCCGACACTCGCGTTCTTTCCGCTTCGCGGTACGGTAACGCCGAATAATCGCGCAATTCGAAATTCAACACCGCGATGCGCGGTTCGGCACCCGCGTAACCGACAACAGCATGGAACGCGATAATAATCGCCGCTATCTTCGCTCCGATAAAAGCTTTCATATAGCCTGCCTAGCTAGCGAACTAAATTTGTGCGTGATAAAGGTCGGCGAATTGCTGCCAACCCAACTCGGCTATCAACTGCTGCTCGTCGTCCAATATTTGATAAAATACTGAGTCCGTGCCGCGTATGCTAAACAGCACTATCGCATCGATAGCACCGCCGCCTTCCCGATGCGGCTCATCGCTAGCCGGACTCACCGTGTAACTGCCTTGAGGGCGCACTTCCTTCAGGTCTCCGGACGGCGTATACAAACGATGCTCGCCTTGAATCACCAAGGTATGGTTTAGCACTTTGTGCCGGTGCAACACGATCTGCCGGCCGGCGGCAAACTTGAATAACACGTCTATCACCCCGTGCACGGGGTCGATGTTTAAAATCCGATAGTGTAAATACTCGAAACCGTCTAAGGTTTGCCAATCGATTCGGCTGTCGTCGAACGTAAATTCGTTCATCTGTTGCTCCCGGTTGATTAAGAATTCAGCGACAGATTAAGCGAATGCCCTGTATTCGTAAGCCGAAATCCTCCTTCTAAACACGGGCAATTTGCCCGATAGGCTGCCGGCAATATTCAAAGATGCGCTAACTTTCTAAAATCGCCGCTGAGCCACTCATTCCAGGTAGGTTATGAATCTGCAATTACACCTATGTAGCCGAATCGCCGCGGTGAGCCTATTGTGCTTGAGCGGCATCGCCGCCTATACGCTGTACGACAGTCACCGGCAACAAAGAGCGGAACTCGAGCGCATCGCCGACACGCTGACGGCACAATTGGCGCTGCAACTCAACCGCGAGCGTTCGGGATTAGGCAATAACCGACCGTTTCCGGATTTCGAGGTATGGAAACAGAGCAGCCCCGCGGCCGGCATTTGCATCAAGTTAAGCGATTACCGCTCGGAATCGGTCAAATATCTATGTAACGGAGCCGTAGCGCACGCCGCTGAGGTGCCCGCCGCTTTTACCCGCGCTTATCAATGGCTGTTTCATCCCGATGCCCCACTTGGCAAAAAGTTGGCCGTAAACCGGCGCGCAGTCGCCGAGCTGCAAGTGTGGGCGGATAGCACCACCCTCATCGAGCGAGCCTGGCAGCAAATCGCCGGCTTGCTACAACTCTCGGCAAGCAGCATCATCGCGGCCGGCATCATGATTTTTATCAGCATCAATCGAATCTTCGCTCCGGCCCGCACTATCGCCGCTAACTTAGAACGTTGGCAATACCAAGAGCTCGCCGCTCAACGCCTACCCGCTTTCAAGCAAACCGAATGGCAAATCATAGCCGGTGCATTCAACCGCTTTGCGGAAAGTCAACAACAATTGCAGCAACAGCGGCAGCGTCTGATAGGCCAACTCATGGCCGTACAAGAACAAGAACGGACTAGTCTTGCACACGAACTGCATGACGAATTCGGGCAATGCTTGACCGCGATCAATGCGGTTGCCGCATCACTCAAGCGCCTACCCGCCGACAAGCACGCCCAAGTCGGCATCCAAGCCGAGCAAATCAACCGCTATTCGAATCGTTTAATGGCGAGCTTGCGCGAAACCTTACGGCGCCTGCGGCCTTTGGAACTGGAACATTTAGGGCTAGCCGGCAATTTACGCAGCATAATCGACGAATGGAAGCCGATTTGCGCTACCCAAACCGAATATACCTTGAAAATACACGGCGACTGCATGCCTATTGCCAACGAAATAGCGGTCACGCTGTTACGGACGGCCCAAGAATGCTTAACCAATATCGTTAAACATGCCGAGGCAAAACACGTCGAGGTGGAACTGGACGTCGGCATCGGGCAAGTCAAACTACGCATTCAGGACGACGGGGTCGCGGCGAAGCTGCCTTTGCCTATTTCCGACGGCATAGGTCTGATCGGCATCAAAGAACGGGTGCGGACGCTGCAAGGACAAATGGCGTTATCTCTGGCGCAACCGCACGGTTTGATAGTGGAAATCCGCTTGCCGGTATCCAGCTCCGGAGCGAGCGGATGAGCATTCGCATTTTATTGGCGGACGATCACCCCATCGTGCGCGAGGGCTATCGCACCCTGCTGGATCAACACCAAGGCATGCAAATCGTCGCACAAGCCGGCGACGGTGACAGTGCGTATCTACTGTACCGCCAACACAGTCCGGATGTTGCAGTGATAGACGTGGCCATGCCCGGAGTCAGCGGATTGACGGCGATCTCTCGCATCAAGCAGGCCGAACCGGCAGCCAGAATTTTGGCCTTCAGTATGCACGTCAAGCCGGCGTTTGCCCTACAAGCCACCAGAGCCGGTGCCTTGGGCTACGTCAGCAAAAGTAGCTCGCCGGAAATTTTGGTCAATGCCATCTTAGACGTCAACCGCGGGAAACCGGCATTGAGCCCTGATGTTGCACAAGCACTGGCCATGGAAAAAATCGGTCATGATAAGCTAAACCTCGAACGGCTAAGCGTACGCGAATTCGAAATTTTGCGCTTGTTAATCGCAGGTTACTCGCATCAGACTATCGCCGAGCGCCTGCATATCAGCGCTAAGACAGTCGGCAACAGCCACTATTTGATTAAGCGCAAATTGGATGTCGCCAGCGACATCGAGTTGACCCGATTTGCCTTAAAACTAAACCTGATCGATTTGCTCGAGTGCGACTAGCGCGGGTTGAACCGACTCCGTGCCGGAATAGGGTTTGAAGAGAACGGGTAGAGGAATAGCTTTCCCCTACCCTAAGCCGTCGTTATTCGGCAGGTTGCGCTTTTTCCGCGCCGGATTGCGGCTCTTCCGCCGGTGGAATAACCTCCGGAGCCGCTGGTTGCGACGAACCTTCTACACCGGACTCGGCCGGGGCCGCGCTATCCGCGGGCGCTGTGCTAGTGGCCGGTTCCGGTGCGGCCGGAGCGGGAGTTTGCGGAGCCGGCTCGGGTGGCAACAACACTTCAACCTTCGCGGTTTTACGCAAATTTTCTATCATGTTTTGTGCTTTTTGCCGTTGCAGCATCGGCCTGATTTGTTCTTTGACCGCATCGAACGGCGGCGGCGTCAATGCTCTGGAGTCTTCCCGCAGAATGACATGCCAACCGAATTGAGTTTGCACCGGCTGTTTGCTGAATTGACCGTTTTGTAACGCAATCACGGCTTCAGAGAACGGCGGCACCATGCGGTCTGCGGTAAACCAGCCTAAATCCCCACCTTCGGACCCCATGGGATCGATGGAGTGCTTTTTAGCCAGTTCTTGAAAATTCCCGCCTTTTTCCAGGTCGGCGATTAATTTTTTCGCTTCGTCTTCGGTTTTGACCAAAATATGGCTGGCTTTATATTCCTCGCCCATGTTGGCCATTTTAGAATCGTATTCGGCTTTGATTTCGTCGTCGGTAACCGGATTGGCTTTCAAATAGTCCTGCAGAGCGGCTTGCGACAACAGCGAATTTTTGACCGTCTCCATGCGCTCCATCACTTCCGGCGACTTGTCCAATTGCTTTTGCAGCGCTTGTTGAATCAACAGCTCGCGTTGAATGAGTTCTTCCAATAATTGCTCTTTTGGAAAACTCTGGCCTTGGCTACGTTCCGCGATCTCTTTTTCCAAAGTCGCCAAGGTTTTTTTGCTGATATAAACACCGTTTACCGACGCAACGGCGTCTTCTCTGGCTACCACTGGGGCGGTTGAGGCATCCTTGTTCTTATCTTCTGAACAACCCGGCAACAACGCAACGCCGGCCAAAATTAATGGGATAAATTTCAGTTTCATGTAGTTAATTTCCTTTGTTATTTTCTGAGGGGGTTAACGCGTTGATACCCAGGGCATGAATCTCCTCTTTCATCATGTCGCCGAGAATTCGATAAACTAATTGATGTCTTTGTACCAGCGACTTACCTTCGAACTGGTCGGAAACGACGGTGACATTGAAATGTCCGCCGCCGCGCTGATTGCCGCCGTGACCGGCATGCGCGGCGCTATCGTCGATGATTTCAATTAATTCAGGTTTAAGCGCTTGATCGAGTAGCTGTTTGATGGAATTTGCTGTCATTTTGGCAATACTTGTTTGAAAGGTTTAACGGTTACACCGGCGTATACGCCGGCAGTCAGATAAGGATCTTGATCGGCCCATTGCCTAGCCTCGCTTAAGCTGGAAAACTCGGCAACGATAAGGCTACCGGAAAATCCCGCCGCGCCCGGTTCCTCGCCGTCGATGGCGGGAAACGGACCGGCCAGAACCAAGCGTCCCTGGCTTTGCAAAGCGGTGAGACGGGCCAAATGATCCGGCCTAGCCGCCAAACGACGCTCCAAACTATTCGGTACGTCTTCACCCACGATCGCATACAGCATTATTTTTTCACCTCTGTTTCTTCAGGCGCATACTTATACAAGAAAATCATCTGCACGACGATGAAAACCAACATCAAACCGGGAACCCCGAATGTTTTGAAGTTAACCCAAGCGTCGGTATCGTAATGGTTCATCACGTATAGATTCAAGCAACCGACCCCGATAAAAAACAATGCCCAACTTACGTTCAAGCGTTTCCAGATAACCGCAGGCAACGTCAAACTCGCTCCCATCATGCGTTCGATAAAGGTTTTGTTGCCGATGAATTGACTGGTTAAAAATGCTGCACCGAACAACCATTCGATGATGGTCAGCTTCCATTTGATAAATTGCTCGTCCTGCAAATACAGGGTTGCTCCGCCCATCACCAAAATCAACCCCAGCGTAATCCACTGCATGGTTTCCACTTTACGATATAACAGCCAGTAAATCGCCACTTGCACGACGGTCGCGGCAATGACAACGCCTGTAGCGATATAAATGTCGTACCACTTATAAGTTATAAAAAACAGAATAATCGGGAAGAATTCTAAAATAGGCTTCATTAGTACTGTATGAAAGATGGATTAATTATCTAGTAAATTAGCTGAGAAGCTGTAAAACGCGGTAGCAAGGCATGATTTAGCTGTTCACGCGTAATAATCGACACGGGTTATCGTCTGTTCGAGCTGCGTCAATGCCGCTTGATCGCGGATTTGGTTGTAAGCCGATACGGCTTTGCGCGCTTTCGGATTGGATTGAGAATAACCGTCTTCCTGGCTTAAACCGGCCTTTTCCAAGGCATTTTTGATTTGATCCGGCGTAGAAGCGGGTACCAGCTGACTGCCCGGCTGCGCGACTGCGTTAGGATCGCTAACGGCGCCGTTCTGATTTTTCCCCGCACCCGTTTGTTCCGCCTTCAAATACCCGGCAGCGTACGGAGTCAACGATGAGCTGTGGATGATGGGGTTCACAATTCGCTGTCGGCAGAGCTGTCGATCGGGAGGCCAATTGTAGTGAGAATATCGCTAAATGTACATGAGCGGAAATACTTTGCTGCTAGAATGCCCGCTTTTACGATGGGAGCCATAACATGCAAGAACCAGCCGTCGAACTGGAAGCCGCTACCTTCCGCAGCCTGATCAAACACCTGCAACAGCACCCTGAGGTCCAAAACATCGACTTAATGATTTTGGCGGATTTTTGCCGCAATTGCTTGGCGAAGTGGTACGCCGCGGCCGCCCGGGAACGCGGTCTGGACATCGATTACGAAACGGCCCGCGAAGTCGTCTACGGCATGCCCTACAGCGAATGGAAGTCCCGTTTCCAAACCGAAGCGACCCCGGAACAACAAGCCGCCTACGACGCCAAACAAAAACTAAAATCTCAATCATGACAGCCGATAACCATTACGATTCGATGTTCACCGGCATCATCGGCCAGGAATATCAAATGCTGAAGTTGATTTGTCCTTACGCGGCTGAAATGAGCCGTTTAGTGGGCTTGGAAATCGGGAAATATTGCGAAACTCGGCAACAACCGCAGCTTATCGTCGAGTTGGGCGGCGGTACCGGCATAACCACCTTGTCGCTATTAACCGCCTGCAATAACACCCGGGTATACAGCATAGACAGCGCAGCCACCATGCAAGATCAAGCCAAGCAAAGTTTACATGCCTGGGAGCAAAGCGGCCGCCTGGAGTTCTGCATGAACGACGCGCTAACCGCATTACGCGCGTTGCCGAATGCCGGCGCGGACGCGATTGCTTCGGCCTATACCCTGCACAATTTTGCGGCCGATTATCGTGCGGCCGTTATTCCGGAAATATACCGGGTGCTGAAGCCGGGCGGATTATTCGTCAACGGCGATCGGTACGCGCTGGACGATGCTGCGGCGCATACGCGCAACACCCAAAACGAGGTCGCGGGTTATTTCAAAGTATTAACGGAAATCAACCGCTTGGATTTGTTGGAACACTGGATCATCCATTTATTCAACGACGAATCGGAAAACCACATTATGCGGGAGGGGGTTGCATTGGCTCAGCTGAAACAAGCCGGCTTTCGAAACCCGGAATTGAAATTGCGCCACGACGTCAACGCGCTGATAACCGCTATCAAGTAATCCGTCGCCGCCATCTCCCGGCGAAGTTAAGGTACGAGGTTCACCATGGCCGAAAAGCTAGACAAATCAGGTTCCAAATCGGCCGACGACTTCGCCGACGACTTAGACTCCATGTTCAACCTGGATGACGCCGATCTGCCCAAGGCGTCTTTGGCGGACGATAGCGATGCCATCGATCGCTTGTTGGACGAAAACGCCTTTAGTGCCGCCGATGAACCCGCCTTCGAAGAGGACATCCCGGCACAAGCCGATGTCCCGGCCGGCAGCCGGACTATCGATGATCCGGAATACGACGAATTCGGCGAAGACTTGGACGACATGCTTGACGAAACACCGCCGCAACCAAACTCAGCAGCCTTTCGAGCCCGGGAAGCCGACGACGTCTTGGAGCAAATGGTCGAGATCGACGAATTTTCCCACAATACTGAGGTTACGGCCGAAGACAATGCCGATTTTCTAATGGCCGACTTCGACATTACCGCAGACGACCGGCCAAGCGCGGCAGCCTCATCCCGAGACGCAGCCGAGTTAGCGCTAACGGCCGAGGAGATTGTTGCAGCCGCTGAGCCCGAGTCGGCCGAGACAGAAGACATCGTTGCCGAATTCGACGACTCGGCGGAGGAACCCGCATCGTTTGAACCAGACCAGCCGCAAGTCCCGCAAATTCCGGCGGCGTCTAACCTCCCTCGCGCCGAAAATACCCCGCCTAATCCGCCAATTGCGCCGTCGGTAGATTACGCCGGAATCATCGCCGGCCTGGAAAAACAACTACAAGAACTCAAGCAAAAACAGCTACATATCACCCAGGACCTACATCTAAAAAGCGACAAAGAAGAGTTGCACTCGTGCCTGGAAGACTTGGAAAAACTACAAAGCGAACAACGTAAAGCCAAGCGCAACATCGATCAATTACTGGAAAAAAAACCGGTTTCCGCCTATGTCGCCAACGGCTTGGCCGTATTGGCCTTGATAGTAGGCGGCAGTCTGGGTTATCAGGGCTACGTGGCTAAAGCGCAAGTCGGACAAGTAGTCGAAGCCTACCAGGCGCTACAGGCTCAGGTAGTCGCCGCACCGGCCGCCGACGCCGCCGAGAAAGAAATGTTGCGCAACCAACTGGACGAATTGGCTAGAACCAATAGCGTCAATTCCCAGCAAATCGCCGAACTTAGCAAATTGTTACCCGCCGGCAGCGGGGCGGATAAACCGGTCGGCGAACTGGGCGATCAATTTGCCAAATTAAACGATCAAGACATGCAAATGGGCGCCGCCATCGAATCGTTGCAAAACAAGATTGCCGCGCTGGAAAAAGGCAAACCGGTAACGGCGGCGGCTAAACCGGCGCCGAAAAAACCGGCTCCGGAGCCGGAAAACTGGGCGGTGAATCTCATCGCTTTCAAACAAGACTGGTATGCCAAACGGAAGGCGGAGGAATACGCCGGCAAAGGCGTGCCGGCCAAGGTCAGCAAGACCGAAAACAAGGGTGAAGTTTGGTATAGGCTCAGCGTAGACGGCTTTAACAGCCAATACGATGCGGCGGCCTACGCGGCGAAAATCAAAAAGACCTTGAATTTGGACTCGGTGTGGGTCGCCAAGGTTAAAAACTAACCCCGCCGCCATATTGTTTACATCCTCGGCGTAACTAGCCGCTAATCAATGCCGCCACCAATTCCACTCGGTTGGCTACCTTCAACTTGTTATAAATATGTTGCGAATGGCCAATCACTGTACGTTCGCTGATATTCAATTTGTCGGCAATCTTGGCATGGGAATCGCCCAGTGCCAGAGCCAAGGCTACTTGAGACTCGCGTAAGGATAGCGGCTGATTTTTCAAGCCGATTGAAAAGCAAAGCGGCAACGGTGCCAAGCGATGTATAGTAGCGGCATAAATACCGCTTTTGCCGACTGCCGCAGCTTCCAACCATCGCGCTCTGAACTCGAAACGTCCCCAACGATTACACCGACGAACGATAGCCGGTTCGGCATCCGCATCATCGTCAATCCGGGCAGGCAGTTTTTCTGCCAAGGTTTTCAGAATCTGCTGCAAGAGCGGGTTAAGGGGAGGGATATACCAACCACGGCCGGTTTGCTGGCGACGCTCCAAGGCATAATCCAGGAGTTTGGGCGCCAAACCGTCCGCATACAAGACTTTAGCGGATTCGAAAACAATCAACCCCTGCTCGACATCTACCCAATTGTTCCGCCATTCGCTAACAGGTTGCTCCATCGCACGAGTCAAAAATGGGATCAGCCGCCATAGGGTATCTTCTTCGGACTTGCTAAAACCAGCTTCGCTGCTGGGTCTGTTGATGGTCAAAATGCCTATGATGCCATCCTTGTTCATCAGCCTTAAATGCAAATGGTGATGCATCTGTGAAGGCTGGGTGATACAGCGGTAAAATTCGTGCGCTAGGTACTCATGCCAACCCACCCGCAACCATTGCTCCGAACGACTGATCAGCGGCAGCTTAGCGATTTCCCTACCGGACAAAAACAGTTCCTGCATACGGTCTTTTTGATAATACTCGGAAACCAGTAACGCTTGGACGTCCTCCGCGTTGGGAAAAGACCAATCGGAAAATCCGTCCAAGCCTTGCAGTCGGTCGTTATAGCAAACGAAGCTGGCTTGTGGGAATGGCACTAAGGTCCGCAAGGCCTGAAATAAATCCGGCATAAGTACCCTCCAATCCAAACCTAGACTACAGAGCAAACGCAGATGATTTTCCTGTCGGCGTTTCAAATGCTTATATGTCCGCACGGTTTAACTCCTAGCAAAAAAACCGCAATCTATCCCGAATAGGATCACCGTCCAGTCTTTTACATATTAAATTTCCATTAAAAACAATTATAAGCAGCGATTTCACCGGTAGATAGAATGAAAACGGTAACAAATTACGGTGTTTTTTTCTAACGGGCAAAACTATCTTAAAAAAATGGTGCCAGCCAAATTAACCAATCGATAAAACATAAAGTGAAATTATGCAGGAGCACAATCATGAGTTTTCGTATTTTAACGGCAACACATTCCAACATTCGAATTGCCAATTCCCCACTGGATAATGTTGGCATTCCCTACTTACCGTTCCAGATCAAACCAGCTGGATTATCGCCGCTTAAACGAGGGGCATTATCCTTCGGTTTGCTGAGCGTACTGTGTCTGGCATCCGCTATGCCGGTCCGGGCCGAGTTCAATGCCAAGCAATGCACGGCCCAGATCAAGGCCAAAAATACCAGCCCGAATCACAACATTAAAATTGACAAACTATCGACCGCCGCCGGCCCGATATACGTCTATGGGTCACGCAGCCCCAGTAATCCGCATCGCGTTTTGGACAACAGCGGCGCTTACGAAACCTGGACGGTTGAACTGGATAGTCAATGGATAGATGACGAAGGCACCGGTTGCAAGCAAAACCACCGAGTAAAAGTCGATTTACTTCGCGACGGTAATAAGTGCAGCGACATCAAATTCCCTTACGTCAACGGAGAACCATCCAATCCCAAGGATAACTTCGTGAATCCCAGCAAGGGCGGGGCGATTTTTAATATCGGCGATTTACAAAAAGCCTACGAAGATTGTCTGACGGACAAAAAATGTGATTGCAATGGACCGCGCAATCAATAGCTTCAACTGTTTTCTTAAAGCACTGCATCTTTTTAATTTTGGAAACAACTATGACCTTAAAGAAAAACGCGAAATACTTACAAATTGCAATTCCGATGGCAGTAATGCTGGGCGGAAACATTCCCGACGCCTCGGCTTTAACGACACCCGGCGTTACGCCTCTGGGAAAGCCAACCATGATAACTAACAACTATGGCTTAGTGAGTTTTCAACCGCAAACCTTTTTCCTGGCGAATATTCCATCAGAGTTCCGGCATTACTTTACCAGTCAAGTTAACCCTAACGATCCCAAGACTACCGGACAAGTCATTGATGAAAACCTTGATGGAGATAACATAGCCGGAGAATTGGTCGAATACGGAAACTACGCCCCCAAAAGCGTATCGCAAGCTGCCGTAGAAAACACCGGCTTATATTTGTCCTATGCAGAATATAATAAGAACTTCAGAGATCCTGAGATATGGGGGGTGGCGAGCGACACCACTTTTATCCAAAGCTTCAGGAAGGACAGTGCCGATGCGCAATTAAAATTCACGATCACTGCGGCGGAATTGAAAACCGAGTTTGACTTTGGTACTGGAATTGCCGATTTCACAACCGACATTAGAGCTTGGGACAATTCAGACGAATTTACATTAGGTGAGAAGCCATTTGCCGAATTTCATCAACATGCAGGCATCCACGACCAATATGGCGGCCTTTATTACCCGAGCTTCACCTCGTTGGAAAAATCCGGGCCGATGACCTATGCCGAAGAAACAGATTCAACAAATGGCTCCCATTTTCATAAGGTCAAATTTGATCCTTACACGGGCACACTGGATTTATCGAGTATTGACGTCGGCGAGGAATTTACCGTCGAAATGTATTCAATGGCTCTGGCCATGGGAATGTACGGTGAATTCGGTCAAAGTGCCGCTTACTTTAAAGACCCCTTGTCGCAGACAGGTGGCGTACAACTGGAAGTGATTGGCCTGACTCCGACCGACAATCCCCGTGTCCCCGCAGTCCCTTTACCCGCGTCTGTGTGGCTGTTCGTTACAGGTATTTTAAGCTTGCTTTTGCAACAAAGGCATCGTGTCGTTTGAAAATAGGCTTGCTACACCATGCATAGACATGGGTCATAGAAAAGGCACGCAAAACAATGATCTTCAACCAAGCACTAGGTAAATAACGCACAATAATCTCGCGCCGCCTGCTCCGGTGCGTAATCGAACAATCCGCCTATCACTGCCAACACGTCGGCGCCGGCCTGCAACAGCTGGCCGGCGTTGTCCGGCAATATCCCGCCTATCGCCACGATAGGCAGCGACAAACGCTGTTTGGCCAGCCGCAACGTCTCTACCTCGGCCTTGGTTGCCAGAGGTTTGCTACCGGACGGAAAAAAACGTCCGAATGCCACGTAGTCCGCCCCGGCCCGCGCGGCCTGTTCGGCTTTTTGCAAATCGTTATAGCACGACACGCCGATAATTGCCCCCGGCGGCAAGCGGCGGCGCGCTTCATGGAGTTCGCCGTCCTCCTTACCCAAATGCACGCCGTCGGCACCGGCCGCCAACGCCAAATCGACACTGTCGTTAATCACCAGTGGCACTTGAAACGCGTGGCACAAAGCGGTCAGATCGGTCGCTAATCGATAGGCCGCGGCATCTTGCCGATGTTTGTCCCGGTACTGCACCACGGCGGCACCGCCTTTCAATGCCGCCTCCACCTCGGCCAGGATTTTGCTTGGGGATTTGCCTTCGCTCTGGGTAATTGCGTATAAGCCGCGAGCCGGAAATTTCATGGCTCTATCCAAAACAAACGATCGGGATTATGTTGCCCGTGTCCGGTACGATAGGCATTTTCCAGAGACTGCCAGACAAAGTCTTGGGCTTCCAGCACCGCATTGAAGACATCCAGGCCCTGCGCCAACAAAGCGGCAATCGCCGCCGCCAAGGTACAACCGGATCCGTGATAATGGTGCGGCAAACGCTGCCAATGAAACACTTCGCGTAAGCCGTCCGGCATGAACAACAGGTTGTCTACTTGTTCGCTATTTTCGTGAGTGCCGGTGATCAACACATAGTTTGCGCCTTTATCCTGTAAAAATGTCCCGCATGCGGGCAAATCATCCAAACCGGCCAATTTTCTGGCTTCCGGACTGTTGGGGGTCACAATCGTAGTCAGCGGCAATAAGCGGTTTAGCACCGTTTCTATTAAACGCCGTTCGGATAAATCCATGCCACCGCCGGCGGCCAAAACCGGATCCAACACGACCGGCACCCCCGGACACTCCTGCAAAATTTCCCCGACCGCCTCGGCAATCCCGGCGCTACCGAGCAAACCGATCTTTATCGCCGACACGGTAACATCGGCCAGCAACGTGCGGGCCTGAGCCAATAGATGCTCCGCAGATTGCGGAAACAGCCGTTTAACGTTACCGGTATCCTGTTCGGTCAATGCAGTGATGACGCTGACTGCGTGGCAGCGGTGACTGACTATCGCTTCGATATCGGCTTGCACGCCGGCACCGCCGCAAGGGTCGTGACCGGAAAAACACAATACGACAGGACGCTCGCTCATGCTTGTTCCCCTTCACTTGCCAGCAATTCGAGAAACTCCTGCTCGCTGATCACTTGCACGCCTTTGTCGCGGGCGGAATTCAATTTTGTCGCCCCGACGTTTTCGCCGGCAACCAGATAATCGGTTTTTGCCGAAACCGAGCTGCCGACTTTGGCGCCTTTGGCTTTGGCTTGCTTGCTCAACTCGTCGCGGCTGCCGGAATGCAGGGTACCCGTGAACACCAAGGTTTTGCCCGCCAGCGGGCGACCGCTCGGGCCGGACGCATCTCGCTGGGTTGCTTGCAAATTGAAGCCGATCATCAACAGCGCGTCGAATAACGGTTTGATAGCGGCGAACCCTTCGGTGATAACCGCTGCGGTTTTTTCCGCAAAACCTTCGACGCCGACGATATCGTTTTCCGATAATCCAAAAATATCGCTTAACCGGTAATGAGCCAGCAAACGTTCGCAATTGCCCAGCCCCATGCGAAATACGCCAAAAGCCGCTAAAAACCGCCAATCTTCGACCGCTTCCAGGCGGCTGCGCTGTAATTGCTCGACCAGGTTAATCGACTGCTTGGGACCAAAACCCATCGCTTCGAATTGCGCGGCAGTGAGCGCGTAGATTTCGTCCACCCGGCGGATACCTGCCTCGTAAAGCTTTTTGATCGTCGCAGCACCGAAACCGTCGTTGTTTTTCAATACCCGAAAAAAATGCTCCATGCTGTTGGCAATTTGGGCGGGACACGCCAGATTATTGGGACACACCAAGTAATCGTTGTCCCAGATCAATTCATGCCGACAGCTCGGACAGTGTTCGGGAACCTTGGGCTCGGCTGCAATCAATACCTGTTCTATTTTCGGAATCACTTCGCCGGAACGCGCCAAGCGGATCAGAGTACCCGGCCCAATACCCTTTTCCAAAACCATTTTGTAATGATGCGCGGTAGCGCGCGACAACAACGCCCCGCTCAGCCGCACGGGTTCCAATTCCGCTACCGGCGTCACCCGGCCGGAACGCGAGGTCTGCGGAATCACGTCGACGACTCTTACTTCGGCGCTGGCTAGGTTTTCTTTGTAAGCCAATTGCCAACGGTGATGATGGCGGGTTGCCCCCATATATTGCTTGAGCGCCTCGTCGACGATCTCCAGAATTACTCCGTCGACGTCGTAATCCAGCGTGTGCCAAATCGATTTGACGATATCGTTGAAATTCGCCCGCAACTCCAGCCAGCTTCCTTGCCAGCCGGGCAACAATGCGAAGGGATAAAATACCGCCGCCCCGTCCTTAATCGCTTGTTCGGCATGTTCGTCCAGTTCCTTTTCTTTTATCACGCTAGCTTGAAAGTTGCGCGGATTGTCGAAAAAGGCCGACAGCTTGGCGTCGAAATAGGCGCGACTGACTACGATTTCCCCCTGCCCCAAACCGCGTTCGCCGCGATTGGCAACTTGCAAGCCGCGCTCGAACACGCGGGTAATGTCGGTGCCTTTACGGCCGTCGCCGCGCGTATACAACGTATGTCCGTCGTCGTAGGCGGCGTAACCGTCCAGTTTAGGCGTCACCTTGATGATCAATTCGGCAAAATCCATAGCGCGCTCTTGCGCCGCCTTCTCTATTCTCGCCGCCCATCGTTCGACTTCCTCCAGACTGTAGGCTTTATCGGTAGACAGCATGGTAACCGGCAAATCCACGGTTTTACCGGCGAAAACCGGCTCCGGCTCTACGCTTTCCAATAAGGGATGTTCAGGATGCCGGCTTTGCAATTGGGCCAAAAACACGAAATCGTAGTCGGCGTCGCTTACCGCCGGTTCGCCGCCTCGGTACAAAGCATTAGCCAATTGCAGAAATTCCACCAACTCGGCGTCGCTTAAAGACTCTACCGAGTCAGGCTGCCGACATATGGCACAAAACCCGGATTCGGTTAAATGGGAAAAATTCAAACCAGCCTGGGCAATCAGCTGTTTTTGACTGGGATTCAGCATGGCGGCAGCAATATAAAGGAAGGCAAAGCGGACGGTGCATTATAGTCGATGCACCCGGCGGCATAGATAAAAAAGGGCGGGATAATCCCGCCCAAATACCTATCTTTCAAGAGGATCATGTCAACGGTAGGAAACATTGACATGGTTTAATTTTACCGTTGCGGCTCCCGATCGTTTTGATTTAGATCAAGCTTAGCGCAATCATCGCGCCTCAGCGTTCGGCATCCGCCTCTCGGCAATTTTTGCACAAGCCTTGAATTTCCAAGGTTTTGTATTGCGCTTTGAACCCGGCTAGTTCGAGTTCGTCGGCCAATGCGGCAAAGACCGGCGCCGCCAATCTTTCCTCGACGTTTTGACAACATCTGCAAATCAGCAACAATTGATCGTGTTGAGTTCCGGAACGCCGGCATCCCACAAACGCATTCAAGCTTTCGATACGGTGGATCAGGCCGTGTTCCAGCAGGAAATCCAACGCTCTATACACCGTGGCGGGTTTGGCGGCATCGTTGATCGGCCGAATGAGATCAAGCAAGTCGTAAGCCTTAATGGCTTTGTGGCTGTGCCAAATCAATTCCAACACTTTCAAGCGGATAGGCGTCAATTGCACGCCGCGCGCCAAACAGAGACGCTCGGCCTCCGACAAGGCGTCGCTGATACATTTGGCATGATCGTGTTCGGCCTTAAGGGCCGGAAAAAAAGGACCGTCTATCATTTGAAATAGTGACACAATTCATTTATCCGGCGAACATTCGCCCGTATTCTATATTTCACCTAGGGTAAAACTCCGCTGCACAAATTTTTGCTTAATACCGATCTCATGAACCCGATAAAGCGCTGGAATTATAATCAATCCGCTTCGAGTTGCATTAACCCCGTGTCCGGAAAACACCTTCCGGCGCCCCATTCCACTCACGCCCATTTCACTCGATACCGACGTTAACCATGAAAGACGCTGGTTTTGCGGTGTTTATACCGCTTTGGTTACTCATTGTAGGCAGTGCTTATTATTACCAAGCCGAAGACGACAAACAGTACGCCGATAAGATTGCCTATAAACAGGCTGAAATGTTTTTTCATCACATTCTGCTGATGCGCGAATGGAATGCCCGGCACGGCGGCGTTTACGCACCGGTTACCGCACAAAATCCGCCGGACCCTAATTTACAAACTAACGAAAGCACCATCATAGCCTCCGATGTCGGCGAGCTTACTCTCATTGCTCCCGGCTATATGACCCAGCAACTTGCCGAATTGGAGCACGGTCATTCGGGCATCCAGTTTCACATTACCCGGTTAGAGCCCTCGCTCCCGGAAAATACCGTCGACGAATGGGAACGTACTGCTTTACACGCCCTACAAAACGGCCGGAGCGAATATAAATCGCTAAGCGACATCGGCGGTGTCGCCTATTACCGCTATATGGCCCCGCTTGAATCGGAACAAAACTGTTCAACATGCCCTCCCGCCGGCAATCTTCGCAGCGGCATCAGCGTCAGTATTCCGGCCGCCAATATCGATAGCTTTGTCGCCGACCGTATAGAGCGTTTGAAACGGGCGCATCTACTCATCGCAGCTGCCGGTTTGGTTGCCGTGTTGTTTGCCTATTGGACGCAATCCAGACTCAACAAGCGCTTACACAAAGCAAAATCTCACCTGCAACTGGCTTACCTGGATGCCTTAACCCTGCTGCCTAACCGGCGTTATTACGACGCCTTTTTACGCAAGGAATGGAAACGCGCGGCCAGACACGGGTATCCATTATCTATGATCATGATCGACATAGACTTTTTCAAAGCTTATAACGACAGTTTAGGCCATGCCGAAGGCGATCAATGTTTACGCACGGTAGCCAAGACCTTGCGCCGTTTTTTCAGACGCTCCGGCGATTTGATCGCCCGTTACGGCGGCGAGGAATTTTGCGTAGTCGCCGCCTGCGATAACGAGCAAATCTACCAGCTGGCGGAAGTGATGCGCCAAGCGGTAGAGAGTATGCATTTACCCCATCCGGATTCGAAAATATCCGCTTACGTCACGATCAGCTTAGGCGTGGCAACGTTGATACCCAAAGAAGACCGAAATTGCGCGGACTTGATGCTGTATGCGGATCAAGCCCTGTATACCGCAAAACACTCCGGCCGTAATCAAGTCGCAAAATACGCCGGATACGAACCATGTAAACCGTTGACTACGCAATAAGTTTGACCATCTCCGGCCTTTATCGGCCGGACAGTTCCGCATGCGCCACGGCCAATCGGGCGACCGGTATCCGCGGCGCGGAACACGACACGTAGTTCAGACCCAATTGATGACAGAACTTTATCGAACGCGGATGGCCGCCGTGTTCGCCGCAAATCCCCACTTTCAAATCCGGCCGTTGTTCTCGCCCCAATTCCACGGCCATTTTCATCAGCTTACCCAAGCCCAATATATCCAATGTTTCGAATGGGTTGTCCTGCAACAAACCGGAATCTTCGTATAAAGGCAGGAATTTGTTTTCCGCGTCTTCGCGCGAAAACGAAAACGTCGCTTGCGTCAGGTCGTTGGTCCCGAACGAGAAAAATGCCGCGTATTCCGCCAAGCGATCGGCTCGGGTACAAGCGCGAACCGTCTCTATCATCGTGCCGAATTTAAAGTTCAAATCGATTTTGTACTGCGCTTCGACTTCCGCCCGGATTTGATCGACGTACTCCCTAACTTTTTTAAGCTCTTGCGCGGTAATGACTTGCGGCACCATGATTTCCGGCTCTACCGGAATACGCTGTTTGGTGCAGATAGCGGCAGCTTCCAGAATGGAGCGAATTTGCATCCGGTAAATTTCCGGATAACTCATGCCCAAGCGCACGCCGCGATGGCCCAGCATCGGGTTGACCTCGAACAATTCCAGCACCTTGGCCAGCATCATTTCCTTTTTCCCAATCGCTTCCAGTATGGTTTCCTCGTTCAACAAGTGGAACGGCGCCGGCAAATCCGCATGGCCGTGCAGGGTTTCCAAGGTAACCCTTTGGCCTTTGACGATGGTCAAATAGTGCTTCAGGGCGTCGATTTCCTCCAACAGCTGATGTTCGTTCGGCAGGAATTCGTGCATCGGCGGGTCCAGCAAGCGCACGGTCACCGGATAAGGCGACATCGCCTCGAATAATTGCCGGAAATCGTCGCGCTGAATCGGAAACAGCTTGGCTAACGCGGCTTCCCGTTCCTGGGTATCTCTAGCCAAAATCATATCGATCACCAACGGCAGCCGGTCGACTGCATTGAACATACGCTCCGTCCGGCACAAACCTATGCCCTTGGCGCCGTAACTGGCGGCCAAGCGCGCCATCTCCGGCGTGTCGGCGTTCGCGTGCACCCGCAAGCGCGCGGTGTCGTCGGCCCAGCTGAGCAAGGTTTTCAGATCCTCGGAAAACTTGGGCGCTATGGTGGGAATACGCCCCATGTAGATACAACCGGTACCGCCGTCTATGGTAATCAAATCGCCTTCGCTGATTTGTATGTCGCCGACCACGGCCAAGCGGGTGCGCACGTCCACCCGAATATCTTCCGCACCGGCCACGCAGGCCTTGCCCATGCCGCGCGCCACCACGGCCGCGTGCGACGTCTTGCCGCCGCGACTGGTCAACACCCCTTGCGCGGCGAAAAAGCCGTGGATGTCTTCGGGTTTGGTTTCTTCGCGCACCAAAATCACGTCTTCCCCGGCCTTACCCCATCTGACCGCGGTATCGGCGTCGAATACGCATTTGCCGCAGGCCGCGCCGGGCGACGCCGGCAAACCGCGGGCGATCGGTTCGCGCCCGTGGTCGGAAGCCAATTGCGGATGCAACAACTGTTCGAGCAGTTCCGGATTGATTCTGAGCAAAGCCTTATCTTTGTCGATTAAGCCCTCGTGCACCATGTCGATGGAGGTTTTCACCATGGCCGTCGCGTTCATTTTGCCGTTACGGGTTTGCAAGCAATACAACACGCCGCGTTCTATGGTGTATTCGTAATCCTGCACTTCCCGGTAGTGGGCTTCCAACTTGTTGCGCAACTCCACCAATTGCCGGTATTGTTCGGGCATCTCTTTGGCCATTTCGTGCACCGGTTTGGGGGTGCGAATCCCGGCCACCACATCCTCGCCTTGGGCGTTGACCAAGTATTCGCCGTACATCTCGTTGACGCCTGTACCCGGATTACGGGTAAAACCGACCCCGGTCGCGCAATCGTCGCCCATGTTGCCGAACACCATGGTCACGATGTTGACCGCAGTGCCGTTGGCTATAGCCGGCGTGATGTGAAATTCGCGCCGGTAATCGATGGCGCGTTTTCCCAACCAAGAGTTGAATACGGCCTTAATAGCGATTTCCAATTGCTCGTACACATCTTCCGGAAACGGCTGCCCGGTTTCCTCGTGTACCACTTGCAAAAACAGCTCGCTGATTTCCTGCAACTGATCGGCATTCAGCGCGACGTCCGCCTTGATACCGGCGTTGCGCTTGACCGCATTGAAGTGCACGTCGAACTTTTCGTCCTCCACGCCCAAGGCGACCTTGCCGAACAATTGAATGAAGCGCCGGTAGGCGTCGTATGCGAAACGGGGGTCGTCGGTCATCTCGATCAGGGCAGCCAATGTCTGCTTGTTCAAACCCAGATTCAAGATCGTGTCCATCATCCCAGGCATGGAAATCGCCGAACCGGAACGCACCGAGACCAACAACGGCTCGCTGGCGCCGCCGAATTGTTTGCCGGTAGTTTGCTCGATTTGGCCGATTTGCCAACGCACCTCCTCCATCAAGCCTGCCGGCAATTGCTTGTTTTCCAGATATTGCAAACAAGTCGCCGTGGTGATCACGAACCCGGGCGGCACGTTCAAGCCCAACTGGGTCATTTCGCACAGGTTGGCACCCTTGCCACCCAGTAATGCTTTGTTTTTTCCATCACCTTTATCAAATGCAAAGCTAAATTGCGGGTTCATCACTGACCTCGGAAAGTTAGGGGAAACTGGGGGAATTATAGTAGTTTGTGCAGGGTATATCGGCCGTTTGAGCCAAGATCAGCCGACATTTTGACTAATGGCTGCAAGAGCGGCCGCGGACTATAATCATTGGGTCAATCAAACGCTTGGAATTTCGCCGCCGGAAAATTCATAGTTTGGTTGAGAGAAGCATAATCGGTTTGTTACGACCCATTGCGGTCTATCATTCGATCTGTTTCAATGACAGCTATTTGATCGTTACCAGTCATAGTCGCCTATCGACAATGACACAAAAATAGAACGATTAAGGAACCTCTGAAAAACTGTCGTTTTGAGCGACAGCATTTCTTAAGATGGGTCAAAAACTTCAATAATCGAGCGTATTTTCATCAAAGCAGCCTGTTGCTCTCGCAAACAAGCCCCTTTCCTGGCCTATTTTCAAATTTCCGACGCAATCAGGCAGCGACGTTCATAGCATCGCCGCACAGCACGTTGGCAATCGCGGTCAAAAAGGTTAATCGAGCGGCGTTTTTGGCTAAACCGCGATAGCGATTTTTGGCGTAACCAAACCGGGCTCTAATGTCCCGAAACACGTGCTCGACTTTGGCCCGGCGGCTGGCCAGTTTGCCAGGGCGCATCGCAATGACACAGGCCGGTGGATTTTCGGTCGGCATCTCGGGGTTGGTCCAAGCCTTGATAGCCGGCGCGCCCTGCACGAATTGTTCTTCCGTGCAG
This sequence comes from Methylomonas sp. HYX-M1, assembly GCF_040741385.1. NCBI lineage: Bacteria > Pseudomonadati > Pseudomonadota > Gammaproteobacteria > Methylococcales > Methylococcaceae > Methylomonas > Methylomonas sp. HYX-M1. The sequence continues at coordinate 2,030,004 of NZ_CP160405.1, read as the reverse complement.
CAAATGGCCGGCTTCGGCCACGTCGCTCACGTTCCCGGCGGCGACTTTGAGCGAAGCTCGGATGAGTAAAATGTTTGCATTGCCGGAGAAACGAGCGAATAACCCAAGAAGCTAAGGGCTGTCGCTACTCTCCCAATCAAGCATTGCAAATAATCTTGAACGACAGGTATGCATTTTACTGCGATCATTAAAGTCGAAGGCGCCGAAGTCAGAAAAGGGTCGGGACAAGACGATCATGCCTTGCCCTACCGAACGGTGAATTTTCCGAGCACTGAAATCCAACCAAACCAAACTGGACTTAACATTACATCCCAGTGGCTTTGATTCCAAGCTCAGAATGCAAATAGCCACAAAAAATGGCACATTGCGACGAAGGCAGGCTCAGAGCCGGACAGCGCGGCCCCTAACCTACCCTTGAACCCAGGCGGACGTCAAGCAGGATTGCCATCGGCGTGTGCGTCTGCAGATCGTAAATCCATGTCGTAGCGTCCGGCCCGGATGATGAGGATACGAAATGCTGACTCGGATCATTCGTCCTTTCCGGTTATGCGCAACGGCGCTACCCGGCCGCTGTTGATATAGGCTTGATAGTCGGCAAGTACCATGGCGTGATCGAACGCCAGTTGTTCCGGCAAATTGTCGAAGCTAAACAAACCGAAATTTTTCGCGTCGTCGCCGGCGACCGGCGTGCCGTGCGCTTGCGCCACGTATACGGCGGTAACGCTGTGGTTGCGCGGGTCGCGCTCCGGGTTGGAATAAATCCCCAGCAAGGCGATCAGGGTCACGTCGAGGCCGGTTTCCTCCTTGGCTTCGCGGATTGCGGCACGCTCTACCGTTTCGCCGACGTCGACGAAGCCGCCCGGCACCGCCCAGCCATAGGGAGGGAAGCCACGTTCTATCAACACGAACGGGCGTTGCGGATGATCGACCAATTCGATCAAAATATCGGCGGCAAGCAACGGGGTAACGGGTATAGGCATAATCCTGACTCTGGGTTGGACGGAGGAGTTAAAGATTTTAATCGCTAGACCAACGTTTAACCAGTTAAGCTGAGCTAAGCTATCGCCTCGTTCTGACCGTCAAGGAGTAAAGGTGATGACCATGCTTTACTACAGCCATAGCGATTTTCTGCTGCACGATACCGGCCCCGGCCACCCCGAATGCGCCGAGCGTCTGCGGGCGATAGAGCGTGTCATGCAGCGGCCGCCGTTCAACAGTTTGCGCCGCGCCACTGCCGAGATTCCGGCCGACATCGAAGACAAGCTGGCGTTGATTCATAGCCCGGCGATGATTTCCAGGGTATTGAACGGCATGCCGGGCGAAGGATACACCCACTTCGACGCCGATACGGTCGCTTCGCCCGGCTCCAAACAAGCCGCACTCAGAGCGGTAGCCAGCGTTTGCGATGCAATCGACCGGCTGATGAGCGGCGACGCCGACAAAGCTTTTTGCGCGGTGCGCCCGCCCGGCCACCACGCCATGCCGAATTATCCGATGGGTTTTTGTCTGTTTAACAACGTTGCGATTGCCGCCGAGTACGCCCGCCATCACCATGGCTTACAACGCATCGCCATCGTGGATTTCGACGTACACCATGGCAACGGCAGCCAGGCGGCGTTTTACCAACAACCCCAGGTGATGTACGCTTCCAGCCACCAATGGCCGCATTATCCGGGCAGCGGCCATCCGTCGGAGCACGGCGCGGGCAACATCGTCAACGTGGCTTTGCCCACCGGAACCGACGGTACGGCCTTCAGAGAGAAATACCAAGAGATTATCTTACCGGCGGTGCGAAAATTTCGGCCGCAGTTACTGTTGGTCTCGGCCGGCTTTGACGCCCATAAAGACGATCCTTTGGCTTCATTACGCTTGAACGAAGCCGATTATGCCTGGGTCACGCAACAATTAGTCGAGATAGCCGACAGTTGTTGCGATGGACGCATGCTGTCGGCGTTGGAAGGCGGCTATAACCTCACGGCTTTGCCAGCCAGCGTCGCCGCCCACGTGGCGGCAATGGCCGGGCTTGAATCGGTGGATTGAATAGGTGCTCTGGCCGGGCGGAGCAGAACACACTAGCAAACCGACTCCGCTCATTCGGCTTGCTAGCCCTAAGGTTTAATCAGATTACCACGCGTGCCCACTGTGTTCGGGTGAGCACGCGCTTATGGTGCTGGCGCCTCAATTTTCGGTTATTAACCCCTTACCCAGCTCAAGCGGACAAATGCCGAAATTTGCAGCACAAAAGGTCTCACTTATTTCATGGCCGGTACGGTGTACACGTAATCGGCATCTTTCATCGGCGTATGGCAGGCGAAACACGTCGCGGATTTTTCTTGATCGTGCATCTCCAGGCGGTCGGCAACCCAATGCCCGAAACCCCAACCGCCGGTTTGCGCATATTTTTTACTGTCTTTGACCATGGCTTCCGCCCCAGCGAATTCACCCGGTACCACGGCTTGTGGCCAATTCGGATGGCTGGATTCTTTCCAACCAACCTTGGCTAAAATGGTGCCGTCCGGCCAAGACTTGGTGCTACCGCTGCGCGCAGCCTGGATGGCAATATCGTTGCCTAAAATCACCCGCACCAATTTTTTGTCCAGGCGATGGGAAATACCGATCACCCGCCAGTCTTTGTACGCGCCGAATTCCGGTTGCGGCGGATTGGCCGGGACCGATTCCGCGCCGGCAAACGGTGCGGCACCGAGTGCCGCAATACTCAATAGAACTGCTGCGAACATGCTTGGTTTCATCTAAATCTCCTAAATCCGTATGAGTAGTTGACTGAAGCGCTGGGAATTTTAACCAGATACGCGCAGATCGGCTAACATTAAAACTGCCATTTTCGCTTGACTTGAGCGGAAATCCTGTATCGGGGGATGCTTGTCGCAACCACCCGCCGGTATTTTTAATCGGCGAGTGGCGCGGCTGTAAGGAGATAAAGAAAGGGATTAGCGGTCAAGCGGCGAGTTTTTTACGCGAAGCGCCGGCGGCAACGATCAACATGGCGCCCATCAAAGAAAAAGCGGACGGCAGCGGAACCGGCGATCCACCTGAATTTTCGATAATGTTAACCAGCGTTATCGGACTGATATTGGCATCGAATCCATAAGGACCGATAAAGTTCAGACTTAAACTGGTTAAGTTTAAAAATACCGAGTCGTCCGAAAATTCGTCGAATTTAAACAACTGCTGCCCGCTGCCGTTTACGGAACGCACCCCGGAGCTGGAGCTGCCGTTAGCCACTAATTCCAGATCCAACGACAAGTCGATGTTGTCTATGGCAAAACTAATGGCATTGCCGAACGCCGTTAAGTCAGTCACATCGAATGTCCATTGCACCGAGCCGCTTCCGGCCGACTTGATCGAATTGGATATCAACAACACGCCGTTATCGGCCAACACTGTTTGCCTGCTCAATACGCTGCCATCCGTCGCGTAAACCGTAAAAGTCCGGGTGGCATTGCTTAGATCGGAACCCGCCAATACAGGGGATGTTGCCACTGTAGCCCCTAGGCTATTGCCTTTGTCGCTGACCGATTGCCAATCGGTAAAACCGTCTAGGCTGAAATCGCCAGCGTTAGCGCAATTAGACATAAAAATCGCAAACGCCCATGCGGCGAGAGTCGTTTTTCTTGATTTGCTGAGTGCCATAAAGGTTTCCTGTGAAATGAATGAATTGTCGCGGTTTAAATGGTCGATTGAGACTGACGTCTAGCGGCGAAACCGGCAAAGCCTATTGCTATGAGCAAGGCGATATTCGGTTCCGGAACGGTTGAGCCTGTACGGGTATCGGTGGCGAGCAAACTAAATGCCGCATCCCAGGCATTACTTCCGGAAAATTTGATTTCCAAGCTTTGCACGTTGGAAAACGCTAACGGATTGCTAAAGTCGGCAAAATCGAATGCATAGTGCCCGGCAAGCGTAATCATTTGAACCGCATGAACCGAACCGGCATTGACGATAAACTCGATGCCGATAGGGCCGGCATCTTTCGCGTCCACGTTGAACAACAATGCCGTAGCCATGGACGAGAAATCTATGCTGTCGAATGCATAAAACACCGAAGCGCTGCTGGTGGAGCCGGGGTCGTTGGTGCTGACGACCAAATTACCGCTATCGATGCCAACATAGGTTTCGTATGGCGAATTGGCAGCGGCCGACAAACTTCGTTCCAAATTGCTTAAATCGGTATGTGTCGCGCTTATGTGAACAGGCCCGTCCACGCCGTTGATCACTTCTTGGTAGGTTTGAAAGTCATCGATTAATACGTTGGCGGCCGCCGGTTGAATGGCAAACACCGACAATAAAGCCGGCAGCACTAGAGGTGTTTTCGCTATCTTCACGTGGACTTCCTTTGAAATGAACAATTTGGAGTTTTAGGTTGCTGTTAAGCAGCATTTATGCCACTCTCCTTTTGCATTCCGCATTCAAGGCTTGGAAACTTGAGCCATTTAACTTTCCAACCATAAAACTGACAGCAATGACAGGTATTTAATGTCAAGCCTGACAAACCTGTCGTCATGGCCGGCGGGCATGACGACAGGTCAAAAATCGCCCTGAATGCAACAATCGATTAATCACAGCAAATAACTGCCGTAAAATGACAGGCCGAAAGCCGCCAACCCTTGCCGAAGCGCGGCGGCTCTTACTCAACACCGCTTATTTAACTTCTCATCATTCGCCATGGGTGTCTTAGAAAATTTCGAACAATTCCCGCTAAAAGACTTTACCGAAAAGGCGTACTTGGACTATTCCATGTACGTCATTTTGGACCGCGCCCTGCCCCACATCGGCGACGGCCTCAAACCCGTGCAGCGCCGCATCGTCTATGCAATGTCCGAATTGGGCCTGACCGCGTTAGCCAAATATAAAAAATCCGCCCGCACGGTCGGCGACGTGCTGGGTAAATACCATCCGCACGGCGATTCCGCCTGTTACGAAGCCATGGTGCTGATGGCCCAGGATTTTTCTTACCGCTATCCTTTGATCGACGGTCAGGGCAACTGGGGCTCACCGGACGATCCCAAATCCTTCGCCGCGATGCGTTACACAGAGTCTCGCCTGACCGCATACGCGCAAACCTTGTTGAGCGAACTGGGACAAGGCACGGTCGACTGGGCGGATAATTTCGACGGTACCTTGCAAGAACCGGCGCTGTTGCCGGCCCGTCTGCCGAATGTGCTATTGAACGGCACCATGGGGATCGCAGTCGGCATGGCCACCGACATTCCTCCCCACAATTTACGCGAAGTCGCCAACGCCTGCTTGCAGCTACTGGACGATCCCGGTACGCCGATGGAGATTTTGCTGCAACACGTCAAAGGTCCGGACTATCCGACCGACGCTGAAATCGTTACCTCGGCCGCCGACCTGCAAAAGCTGTATCTTTGCGGCAACGGCTCGGTAAAAATGCGCGCCAAATTCGAATGGGAAGACGGCAACATCGTCATCACCGCCCTGCCTCACCAAGTTTCCGGCGCCAAGCTGCTGGAGCAAATCGCCGCCCAAATGTTGGCTAAAAAGCTGCCGATGATCGAGGATTTGCGCGACGAATCCGATCACGAGAATCCGACCCGGCTGTTGATCATCCCCAAAACCAAGCGCATCGATGTCGAAGCCGTGATGTCGCACCTATTTGCAACCACCGATTTGGAAAAAAATTACCGGGTCAATCTGAACATGATCGGCCTGAACGGCAAACCGCAAGTCAAAAACCTCAAACAGATATTGAGCGAATGGCTGAGTTTTCGGACCGAAACCGTACGCCGCCGTTTGCAACACCGCCTCGACAAAGTCTTGGCGCGCCTGCATATCCTGGCGGGCTTGTTGATCGCTTATCTGAACATCGACGAGGTCATCGCCATTATCCGCCACGAAGAACAGCCGAAACCGGTGTTGATGGCGCGCTTTGAATTGACCGACCTGCAAGCCGAAGCAATCTTGGAATTGAAATTGCGTCACTTGGCGAAGCTGGAAGAAATAAAAATCCGCGGCGAACAGGACGAACTGGAACAAGAACGTTTGCAGTTGGAAGCGACTTTGGGCTCGGAACATCTATTGAACCGGCTGATCCGCAGCGAAATCAAGCGGGACGCGGAAAAATTCGGCGATGCGCGCCGCTCACCCATCGTTGAACGCGACGCAGCACAGGCCTTGGACGCCAGCGAATTGATAGCCAACGAACCGGTGACCGTCATCTTGTCGCAAAAAGGCTGGATACGCGCGGCCAAAGGTTACGACATCGAGGTCGAAAGCCTGAGTTACCGAGCCGGCGACGGCTATTTGTCCTCGGCCAAAGGCCGCACCACGCAAGCGGCTTACCTGCTCGACTCGACCGGCCGGGTCTACACCATCAGCACCCACGACCTCCCTTCCGCGCGCAGCCAAGGCGAACCGTTGACCGGGCGGCTCAATCCGCCGGCCGGCGCGTTGTTTACCGATGTGTTCAGCGGTCAGCCGGACGATTGGGTTTTGCTGTGCAGCAGCGCCGGTTACGGTTTCCGCGTGCAATTGAAGGAGTTATTCAGCAAGAACAAAGCCGGAAAGGCGGTTTTGAGCTTATCCGACAAGTCCGGTGTAATAAGCCCGGCGGCGATTGCGAGCGAACACGAGCTGCTCGCCGTCGCCAGCTTGCAAGGCAGATTATTGATTTTTCCGGCGCAAGATTTGCCGGAATTGGCAAAGGGCAAAGGCAACAAGCTGATCCAAATTCCGCCAGCCGATTTGGCGGCCGGCAAAGATGCGCTGGTCGCGGTGTGTGCGTTCAAAACCGGCGGCGAACTGAAAATCGTCTCCGGTAAACGCCACCTGACCTTGAAACCCCAGGACATTGCCCAATACACAGGTCATAGAGCCAATCGCGGCAATTTACTGCCCAGAGGCTTTCAAAAAGTCGACGCCCTGTACACAACCAGCGAATGAGCCCCTCTAGCAACGTGTAGCTCATGCCGGAATCGCCCACCCTAACTGCCGGAATTCACTACGAAAACGCCGCAAATGGCAGCTTAATCGTGCATTTGAGCGGTTACTGGCAAACCGGCAGCGCTATTCCGGATATACACACTCATGTCGCCGAGTTAACTCGGCGACAACCTCGCGCGCTCAAGATTAAAGTCACCGTCACGACTTGGGACAGCCGTCTGCCCTGTTTTCTGTTCAAACTGCTGGAATTCACCGGTCGAAAAGGTATAGACACCGAGCTGGACGAATTGCCGGATAGCCTGCGGGCCTTGTTGCAACTCGCCCTGACGGTGCCGGAACGTAGCGACGCGCAACGCGTATCGCTACCCGAATCGACACCGGCTAAAATCGGCCGCTTCGTTGTGGACTTTGCCAACCATACCGCCGAATTCGTGCAATTCATTGGCGAATTGATGCTGGCTGCAGCTGCCGCATTCGGCGGAAAAGCCCGTTTCCGTTGGCTGGACGTACTGATCGCCATTCAAGATGCCGGGCCCGGCGCCTTGCCTATCGTCGGTTTGATCAGTTTATTGGTCGGCTTGATCTTGGCGTTCGTCGGCGCGGTGCAGCTGGCCTTGTTCGGCGCGCAAATTTATATCGCCGACTTGGTGGCGTTAGGCACCGTTAGGGAAATGGGTACGCTGATGACCGCAGTGATCATGTCCGGCAGAACCGGGGCCGCCTATGCCGCGCAATTGGGCATGATGAAGGTCAATAGCGAAATCGACGCCTTACGGACCATGGGCCTTTCCCCTATCGAATTTCTGATCTTTCCTCGCATGCTGGGTTTGATACTGATGATGCCGCTGTTATGCCTGTATGCGGACTTAATGGGCATCATAGGCGGCGCTATCGTCAGCTTGGCGATATTCGACATTGCTCCGGCTCAGTACTATTACGAAATCCGCAAAGCGGTGCAATTGGACGATTTGGCGATAGGCTTATTCAAAGGCTTGGTATTCGCCGCGTTGATCGCGAGCGCGGGCTGTATGCGCGGCATGCGCTGCGAAAACAGCGCCGCCGGCGTCGGCGATGCGGCGACCGCCGCGGTGGTCGACAGCATCATCTACATCGTCGTGGCCGACTCTGTCATCACCCTGCTGTGCAATCAATTGGGTATCTAGCCGTCCAACCATGACCTATCCCCACATCAGCGTCTCCAATCTGACCATGGCCTACGGCGATTACATCGTGCAGCGCGATTTGAACTTTACAATAGCGCGCGGCGAAATCTTCATCGTCATGGGCGGCAGCGGTTGCGGTAAAAGCACGTTGCTGATGCATATGATCGGTTTGAAAACGCCGCGGCAAGGCGACGTGTTCTACGAGCAACAAAGCCTTTGGCAAGCCAACGCGGAACAACGCAACCGCATCATGCGCCGTATCGGCGTGTTATACCAAGGCGGCGCCTTATTCAGTTCCATGACGCTAGCGGAAAACGTCGCCTTGCCGTTGAACGAATTTACCGAATTGAGTAAATCCGAAATCGCCGACATGGTTTCGTACAAATTGGCTTTGGTCGGCTTGGCCGGCTTCGAAACTTATTATCCGGCCGAATTGAGCGGCGGCATGCAAAAACGCGCCGGCTTAGCCAGAGCCATGGCTTTGGACCCTGAAATTTTGTTTTTCGACGAACCTTCATCAGGCCTGGACCCTATCAGCGCCCGTTTGTTGGATGATTTGATTGTGAGCTTGCGCGACGCTTTAGGGACCACGGTAGTCGTCATCAGCCACGAATTACCGAGCATATTCGCAATCGGCACCAACTCGGTGCTGTTGGATGCGGAGGCAAAAACCATGTTGGCCCAAGGACCGCCCAAACAAATCCTCGAACACGCCCAAGACCCGCGTATCATACGCTTTTTGACGCGCGGTACCGGCATAGCGCAGTCCGCCCCAGCCAAAACCGATACATGAGTAAATCCATCAGTCCCACTGCGATCGGCGGTTTCACCATCGGCGCCGTGCTGCTGTTAATCAGCGGCCTGTTTTTGTTCGGCGGCGAAAGTCTGTTCAGCCCGGAAAAACAACGTTACGTGGTGTTTTTCGAATCTTCTCTGAACGGCCTGGAAATAGGCGCGCCGGTTAAAATGCAAGGAGTAAAAGTCGGCCAAGTCACGGATATTGCCTTGCAATTCGATAAAAAGCGCGACAAATTATTCAAGCCTGTGGTCATCGAAATAGAACCCGAGCGGATCAGCGGCTCCGGCGCATCGCCTCTACCCGTCGCCGAAAACGAAGACGACAGAAAAGCGCAACTCGACAAATTGGTCGCTCTGGGTTTTCGCGCCCGTTTGGAGCTGCAAAGCTTTTTGACCGGCTTGCTGTATGTCGATCTGGACGTCTATCCCAACAAACCGGCCCTGTATGCCGGGCTCAATTACCAGGATTTGATGGAAATTCCCGGCATCCCGACTACTGCCGACGAATTGCGCAATACGGCCGAAGAAGTAGTGGAAAAACTCAAGGAGTTGCCGCTGGATCAAATCGTGCGCGACTTCGCCGAAAGCCTGCACGAAATCCGCAGCTTGTTGGCTTCGGAAGACTTGAAGAAAACCCAAGTCTCGCTGGCCAATACCTTGCAACAAGTGGAAACCACCTTGGCCATTCTCAATCGAAATCTGGAACCCTTGCTGCGCGACAGCCACGCCACCATCGTCAATTCGGAACATTTGGTTAAAGATACCCAGGCAGTAATTGCGCAGTTGCATGCCGGCTTGCCGCAAATTTTGCTCAGCGCCGACAAAACTCTGTCGGCCGCCGCCGCTACATTGAACCAAGCCGAAAGCTCCTTGCAGAGCATGGGAAATGCGGTCGGTCCCGATTCGTCGCTGAACGCCACGCTGAACGCGCTAAAACAGGCTGCCAAGGCGATTCGTGATTTAAGCGACTATGTGCAGCAGCACCCCGAAGCACTGTTGACAGGAAAGGACGACTAGCCACCATGAAACCAATACCTCTGCCGCGCTGTTTTCCGATATTGTTACTCGCCTTATGGGGCTGCGCCTCGACTCCGGCCGCTAATTTTTTTTTGCTGGAACCGCTGCCGATGCCGCATCAACGAGAGGCGGCCGGCTTTTTGCTCGTGACGCTGGAACTCGGGCCGATCAAAATTCCGGCGTATTTGGACCGAGCGCAACTGGTTTATGCAACCGCTGACAACCGCTACCGCTTAGATGAATTCAACCGCTGGGCCGAGCCTTTGGACGACAACATCGGCCGGGTTCTGACTATCGACTTGCAAAACGCGTTAGGCGCCAAGGTTCTGCCGCCGCATTCGCCGCTGGCCGACCAAACTACTTATAAAATCGCGCTAAACGTGCTGCAATTTCACAGGGATGGGCTGAACCAGGCAATCCTGAACGCCGATTGGCTGATCAGCCAACAGGGCAAGCAGTTAGTGCAAACACCATTTAATTGCGCGCAACTCGTTCGCGGCGATACGGCCGCAGATCAAGTCGCCGCCTTGAATACCTGCTTGAACCAATTGAGCGGCAAACTCGCGGATAATGTAAAGTCACTGCTACGCCGATAACCCTACCGACCACCGTCGGCCTCACTTGCCATGCGCATAATTTCCCTGAATTTAAACGGTATCCGTTCGGCCGCCAACAAAGGTTTGTACACATGGTTGACCATGCAAAACGCCGATTTCGTTTGTCTGCAGGAGCTCAAAGCTCAAGCGGCTGACCTGACGGCGCACATGCAAAATCCCGACAATTACCACGGTTACTTTCATTATGCCGCCAAGAAAGGTTACAGCGGGGTCGGCCTATACAGCCGCTTACCGGCGGATTGCATCATCGAAGGCCTGGGCTACCCGGACATTGATGCGGAAGGCCGTTATTTGGAAGCCCGCTTCGGTAATCTGTCGGTGATTTCCTTGTATCTGCCCTCCGGTTCCAGCGGCGAGGAACGACAAGCCGTGAAGTTCAGCGTCATGGCCCGCTTTTTCCGGCATCTGCAACAGCTGAGAAACTCCGGGCGGCAAATCGTGATCTGCGGTGACTGGAATATTGCCCACAAAGAACAAGACTTGAAAAATTGGCGGGGCAATCGGAAAAACTCCGGTTTCCTGCCGGAAGAACGCGAATGGTTCGGCAAGGTGTTAAGCGAATTGGAATGGGTGGACGTTTATCGCCGGCTGCACCCGGATGCAACCGAGGCTTGCTACACTTGGTGGAGCAATCGCGGCCAAGCCTGGACGAAGAATGTCGGTTGGCGTATCGACTATCACATTTCGACGCCGGAACTTGCCCGCTCGGCTACAGCCGTCAGTATTTATAAAGCACAACGCTTTAGCGATCATGCCCCGCTTACCGTCGACTACCAGTGGACTATCGACCGCTGACGGCCTGTTTCCTGTGATCACACCAAAAACACACTCAAAGCATGGTTAACGAAATGTTACACTGGCGCACCAGACGAGGATTCCAACTAAATTTAAAACTCAGGGGGTTTTATGAAAGGTAATGATCAAGTTATCGCTCATCTCAACGACTTGCTCGCCGGCGAACTGACCGCCATCGACCAATATTTCGTGCATTCGCGCATGTATGAAAACTGGGGTTATCACAAACTATCCGAGCGCATCGCTCACGAAGTTCAAGACGAAACCAACCACGCCGACGCACTGATCAAACGCATTCTGTTCTTGGAAGGGACGCCGGATTTGACCAAGCGCGATCCATTGCAAGTAGGCCGTGACGTCGAAGAAATGTTGAAAAACGACCTGAACGTCGAATTGTCCGTCGTGCAGCATCTGCGTAAGGTCATGGCATATTGCGAATCCGTGCAAGATTACGTCACCCGGGAAATTCTTCGCGCCATGTTGGACGATACCGAACACGACCATGCCCATTGGTTGGAACAGCAGTTAAACCTGATAAGCCATATCGGCTTGCAAAACTATCTGCAATCGCAAATGTAACACCGCAGCAAGCGAACCGGGGCCTGTCAGCACCATCGCCGTAAAGTTAAGCCGTTTGTAGCAAATGCAGGGTTGAATGTATTCGACCCGATGCCGCCAACAATGCGAATCAATGCGCACCTACCCTTTTTAACTTAAACGCATTGATGTTAGCGTCCCGGTCCTCGTCTTCGCGACACTCGGTCGCTTGGCCTTCGCTCCGCTTGATTTCCGGAGATCGCTTATCCCCATGCCGCAAAATACCGTGTTACCCATACCCGCCGATCTGCCCGCTACCCTACGCGAACATGCCGAGCCGCTTTACGCCAAGTTGGCCGCTACCCTGTCCGCAGCCGATCTTGACATATGCCGAGACGAAAGAATCAAACAATCGGCGCCGAAAGTATGCTTATGCAGTCAGTTCGTATTGGAAAATTGGCTGAAAGAACCTGCAATAATCAAGGATTTAGTTGAAAGCGGCGACCTATTCTCGCCCGTACGACGCCAAAGCTATGCCTCGACCACGGCACAATTTGAAGTTGACTCCGAAGCCGCGCTAGCTAAACGCCTAAGACAGTTTAGGCGGCGAGAGATGCTGCGCATCGCCTGGCGGGATTTAGCCGGCTGGGCGGACCTGGACGAAACGCTGGCCGATTTAAGCGAGCTAGCCGATTGTTGCATCCGCTCGGGGTTGGATTTTTGTTACGCGCAAGCTTGTCAGCGTTGGGGCACGCCTATCAGCCGCGCCGGCCATCCTCTCAATATCGTCGTTCTGGGCATGGGGAAACTCGGTGCCGCCGAACTGAATTTCTCGTCCGACATCGATTTGATTTTCGGGTTTGCCGAAGACGGCCTGTTAACCGAGAGAAAAGAAATCAGTTACGGCGAGTTTTTTACCAGAATCTGCCGCTCCTTGATCAAATTGCTGGATGAAACCACCGTAGACGGCTTTGTATTCCGAACCGATGTGCGCTTGCGTCCGTTTGGAGACAGCGGCCCATTGCTGATGGATTTCGACGGCATGGAAAAATACTATCTGTCCCAAGCACGAGAGTGGGAACGTTACGCCATGATCAAGGCGCGTCAGGTAGCGGGCGACTTCGTCACCGGCCAACAACTGGCCGGCATCATCAAACCCTTCGTGTATCGCCGTTATTTGGACTACGGTGCGTTCGAAGAACTGCGTGCGCTCAAATTTCAAATCACCCAAGAACTCAAACGTAAAGACCGTTTGGATAACGTCAAACTCGGCCCCGGCGGCATCCGTGAAATCGAGTTCATAGGCCAAGCCTTCCAACTGATACGCGGCGGGCGGGAACCCCGTTTGCAGCAACGTGAAATTCAGGCGGTATTAAAATCCTTGGCCGAGCTACAGCTGATGACACACAACGATGTGTCGTTATTGACAGAAGCCTATCGTTTTTTGCGTCAGGTCGAAAATCATATCCAAGCGTTCCAAGACAAACAAACCCACGATCTGCCCAAGCAAGAAGCCTATCAAATGATACTGGCTTATTCGTTGGGTTATAACGATTGGCCTAGCTTCAAGGCGCGATTGGATAGTGTTCGGCAAGGCGTGCACGGCATTTTCGAGCAGGTATTTTCTTTATCCGAACAAGATCGTCAGCACCAATCGTCCAAAGTAATCTGGAGCGGCGTAGATCCGGTACGCTGCTTGGCCTTACTGGGAGAATGCGGCTATATCGATGCAGAGGACACCTTTAAAGCCCTACAAGACTTCAAAACCTCAAGCGCGGTCAAAAAGTTGACCAACAAAGGCGCCAACTTTCTTGATCGCTTGATGCCTTTGGCTCTCGAAACCATTGCCAACATCGAAACGCGCGAAGTCACGCTTAAACGGGTATTGGCGTTGTTTTCCGCGGTTTCCGGCCGTAGCGTGTATTTAGCCTTGCTTGCGGAAAACCCGGACGCGCTAAACCAACTGGTACGCTTGGCGTCCGCCAGCTCTTGGATCTGCGATTACCTGGGTAAGTATCCGATTTTATTCGACGAATTACTGGATCCTGCGGCGCTTTATCAGCCGTTAAACAAAGCGGCTCTAGCGCAAGACCTGCAACGCGAGCTGGATAAGTTGGAGAGCCGCGACAGCGAAGCCTTGATGATTGCTCTTCGCCAGTTCAAGCACATCAACGTTCTGCGCGTCGCTGCAGCGGACGTCATGAGCGTCATTCCTGTGATGGTGGTTAGCGACTATTTGACATGGATCGCAGAGGTCGTATTAGATCAAGTCGTGATGCGTGCTTGGTCAATGTCAATTGACAAATACGGCTGCCCGCCCGGCGCATCCGCGCAACAAATCAGCGGATTCGGCGTCATCGGTTTCGGTAAATTAGGGGGAATCGAATTAGGCTATGCCTCCGATTTGGATTTGGTGTTCTTGTATCGATGCCAAGACGATTTGGCGATGACGGACGGCCCCAAATCGATCAGCTGTGCGCAGTTTTACATCCAGCTCGGTCAAAAGATTCGGCATATTTTGGACACCAAAATGCTATCCGGAATACTTTATGAATGCGACCTTCGCTTGCGTCCGAACGGCGATTCCGGGCTGTTGGTCACCCATATTGACCATTACGAGGACTATCTGCGCAATCAAGCCTGGACTTGGGAACATCAAGCGCTGGTTAGAGCGCGATTTATTAGCGGCGATGTCAACATGCAAGAAGAGTACCAAAGCATCCGGGCCCGCATTTTGGCCTTACCTAGAGACACCCGACAGCTGAAACAGCAAGTAGCGGAAATGCGGGAAAAAATGCGCACTCACCTCGCCGATGAATCCGCAGACGCGTTTGACTTAAAGCAGAGTAAAGGCGGCATGGCAGACATTGAGTTTTTGGTCCAATTCGGGGTACTGGCTAGAGCACAACATAACGCAAAGTTAACAATTTATACCGACAACATCAGAATTCTGGAGTCACTGACTCAAGACGGCTTCTTGAACTCGGACGACGCACATGCCCTAAAAGAAGCATACAAAGCCTACCGAAATTTCGCCCACCATCAAATTTTACAAGGCGAACGCGCTGTGGCCAGCCCGCAAGAATTCGATAAGCTGCGCGGCAAAGTCGATGCGATTTGGGAACACATCATGCTGAACCGAACAACATAGGCCTGATCTAGCCCCGCACGTTGCACTCTGCCGTTTGTCGCCTAAACTCACCTGTGCTGCAACTGGCAAAGCCGCTAGCTTTATTTAGTAAAAGTAAATGCCTGAAAGCATCACAGTTTGCCTTCATTGTTCTTGATATGCCTTACTCACAAGGCTAGCTTAGTCCGTCGACACGAATTTTAAGGAAGTCATGTCTATCATCGAAATTGCAATCTCGCTCTTAGCAGTCGTATTTGCCGGAAGTATCGGTTTTTGGTTGGGTCGCAGTAGCGCAGAAAACCAATACAAACAGAGTACCGAAACCGATAACAAATCTTCGCAAACGGACGTGCTCGACACCGTAAAGCACTATTTACGGAGCGTAAACGCGTTCGCAGAAGACATTATCCCCACATGGTCACAGCATATCGAGAACTCCAGACTACAGATGGAACAGGCAGTCGGAGACTTAACCACTCAATTCGCAGTCATTACCCGCAACCTCGATAACGTTTTAAAATCTTCCGGCAGCACCTTTTCCGAACGTCACGAAGATATTTTTCTATCCAGCAATAGCCGTCTGGAAGAAGTGGTCAACTCACAAGAACTCTCGCTAAAACAAAACACACTGGTTCTGGAGCGTATACGCTCGCTGGCCGGCTTTATAGACGAGCTAAAAAACATGGCCAAAGAAGTGGCAAGGATTGCCGACCAAACCAATCTGATTGCATTAAATGCCGCAATCGAAGCCGCACGAGCCGGAGAAGCGGGAAGAGGATTCGCCGTGGTAGCCGACGAAGTAAGAAAGTTATCCAACCAATCCGGGGAAACCGGGAAAATGATAGGCTCGAAAGTCGACCAAATTAATAATGCGATGAATGCCGCGCTCAGTGCGGTGGAAAAAAGTGCTGAAAACGAGATCAACTCCATCGAATCCGCAAGAAGCAACATACAATCGGTACTTGGAGATCTGCGCTCGATTTTCGAAAACTTGCAAAATGATTCAAGTCATTTAGGTGTATCGGCCCAAAAAATAAAACAAGAAATCGATCAATCTCTGATTCAGTTCCAGTTTCAAGATCGCATAGGACAAATTCTGTCCCATGTCCGCGATAGCATTAACGAATTTCCGCATCACGTAAACGCTAGCCACAGCACGGAACTTGAAAAACTGAAACCCCTGAATATTAACGCCATGCTGAACGCTTTAAGAAGCAGCTACACGATGGAAAGCGAACATCATGCGCACGGGGGCACGAATTCTTCTTCCACCACCAATGACGAAATTACATTTTTCTAGGATTTTCAAATTATGTCGAAAACTATTTTGATCGTTGACGATTCGGCGTCAGTCAGGCAGGTCGTAAAAATCGCTCTTACCGGAGCCGGTTACGATGTTATCGAAGGCGTGGATGGCAAAGACGCCTTGTCGAAATTAACCGGCCAGAAAGTACATCTGATCATTTCGGACGTGAACATGCCTAATATGGATGGCATTACCTTTGTTAAAGAAGTTAAGAAGCTAGCGGCCTATAAATTCACTCCTATCATCATGTTAACCACCGAATCTCAAGAAACTAAGAAACAGGAAGGTCAAGCAGCCGGCGCTAAAGCTTGGGTGGTAAAACCCTTTCAGCCGGCGCAAATGTTAGCGGCCGTATCTAAACTTATTTTGCCTTAGCGAATTTAAGAGTTGCAGCCATTTACAGACTGCCCTGAAATCGCTATTTCTTCAATATTGTCAATTTCGATTACATACCATGCAAACTCTGACTTTAGAAGATGAACTAACGATTTTTACTGCAGCAGAGCTGAAACCGCAGCTTTTAAATTTTCTTAATTCGGAAAATGAATTGGAAATCGATTTGTCCAAGATCGTAGAAATGGATACTGCCGGGCTGCAACTTTTGATTTTGATTAAGCGTGAAGCGAATAAAGCAAGTAAAAAACTTCATTTCATTTTTCACAGTAAAACTGTATTGGAAATACTAGAACTAACCAATTTAACCGCTTCATTCGGCGATCAAGTAGTGTTAGCTCGCAACGAGGGGTAGCCGTATGAGTATCGATGACGAAATGCGGGAAGCATTAATCACTTTCACTGTAGAAAGCCTGGAATTATTGCAAGAAATGGAGGACGGTCTACTCAGCCTAGAAGACGGGTCCGATGCCGGCGAGCGAATCAACGCCATATTTCGAGCTGCACACACCATAAAAGGCTCATCCGGTTTATTTGGTCTTGACCATATAGTAGCGTTTACCCATGTCGTAGAAAGCGTACTCGATGCCTTACGCGACGGCACTATATCAGTCAGTTCGGAATTAATCGCCGCTCTGCTCCCCTGCTGCGATTACATCACCTTGCTTATCCGGGCAGTTGCGGATGGTCAAATGGAAACCGATCCGGACATGATCGCCACGGGTCAAGAATTGATAACAGGCTTACAAGTATTTTTGACGCAACCGGCTACAAGCAACAAACCCATTACTGTAAGCGAACCCCAAAGCCAAGTTGTAAGTCTGGGAAGCGGCGACTTTGAAAACGGCAATTGGCACCTATCCATCCGCTTTGGCGTCGACTCGTTGAGGGACGGCATGGATCCCTTGTCGTTTATTCGCTATCTAGGCACCTTGGGCTCTATCAGGCAAATTTCTACCCTTAGCGAAAGCCTGCCTGACGCGGAAAAAATGGACCCTGAATCCTGCTACCTGGGATTTGAAATCAATTTGCAAAGTAATGCCGGCAAAGAAGAAATAGAAAACGTTTTTGAATTCGTCAGAGACACCAGCATTATCCGCATCCTGCCGATGGATAGCAAAATTGAAGATTTCATAGCCTTGATCAAGGAGTTACCGGAAGACGATGCGTTTCTTGGCGAATTATTAGTCAAAAGCGGGGCACTGACTCACCGCGAACTTCAAGAAGCCTTAAACCAGCAAGTTAGCGAAAACAGAATTCCGGAAAATGACGCGCTTTCGGTAAAACCCAAACAGCCTATCGGCGAAATTTTGGTTGAACAACACGCCGTACAACAACCCATAGTCAATGCGGCACTGGACAAACAAAAACAAATTAAGGATAACAAAGCCAAAGAAAATCAAAGTATTCGAGTAGATGCCGAACGCTTAGATGTATTGATCGATCTAATTGGAGAGCTCGTTATAGCCGGTGCCGGGGTCAATTTGCTAGCCTTGGAAACAAGGGAAGCGCGCCTGCATGAAGCTACCGGTGAAATGATGCGTCTTGTTGAGGAAGTACGCGATAGTGCTCTCCAACTGCGCATGGTACCAATCGGAACCACATTCAGCCGATTCCATAGAGTGGTTAGGGATGTTAGTAAAGAGCTAGGGAAAGATATCGAATTGCTAATCAACGGCGCCGATACGGAGGTCGACAAATCCGTTGTAGAAAAAATCGGCGACCCGCTCATGCATTTGGTGCGCAACTCCATGGATCACGGCATCGAAACAGCTGAAGTAAGAAGAGAGCGCGGCAAGCCTCCACGCGGCAGATTGGGCTTAAATGCTTACCATGCGTCAGGCAGTATCGTAATCGAGGTTATGGACGACGGTGGCGGTCTAAACCGTGATCGCATACTAGCTAAAGCCATAGAACGCGAGCTTATTGCCCCCAATGCAGTTTTGAGCGATCAAGAGGTATATGCCTTAATTTTTGAACCCGGCTTTTCAACCGCACAACAAATATCGAATTTGTCCGGCCGCGGGGTCGGCATGGATGTGGTTAAACGTAACGTTACCGCTTTGCGCGGGCGTATCGAGGTTGAAAGTCAATTAGGGCTGGGTACCACAATGCGAATCCACCTACCTTTGACGCTAGCCATCATCGATGGATTTATGGTAGGAGTCGGTTCGTCTACTTTCGTCATTCCTCTCGACAGAATTCTTGAGTGCGTTGCTCTGCCGGAAGATACCGAAGACCGCGAATATGTAGATTTAAGAGGTGAAGTACTGCCGCTAATCAAACTGCGTCAATTGTTCGAAATTGAGGGAGAAACCCCTAAACGGGAAAATATCGTAGTTGTAGAGTATGCGGGCAATAAGGCCGGGTTAATCGTAGACCAATTATTAGGGGAGTTCCAAACTGTCATTAAACCGCTTAGCAAGCTTTTCACGCATATTAAAGGCGTGGCAGGCTCCACTATATTGGGAAGCGGTAAAGTTGCACTGATTTTAGATGTGGCTACGCTATTGGATTTTGTCTCCGTAAAAGCGCAAGCAGCAATTAGTTCCAAAAATATTTAACTCTGTGCTCATTATTTAGCAAATTGCGGCTTAACGCTCCTTTTGTACATCATGTAGTTGAGAAATGACGGTACGAGAGGCGAAAATGTGAAACACATTCAATAACAAGTTTACTATTCATCCTTGGAGGATGTTTTATGGGCATACTCAATATTTTTGAAAAAAGCAAATCGACCATAGCTGCCGACTTATTCCATGAATTTCTGGATAACAGTAGCAACGGAGTTATTTTTTTTGATGGCAATTTAATAGCAACTCATGCCAGCAAAGCAGCAATAGAACTGTATAAAAAGTTCAAAGCATCGTTCGATGCGGATATTCCAAATTTTGACATTTCCTCAATCGCCGGCACCTCGTTGAAAAACTTTTCCCTAATACCGCTAACAGTCCTCGAAGATCTGCGCAATCGGAAAAGCTGGGCAAAAATACTCGACTTAGGCCCGGATAAGTTTCACTTTACGCTTACTCCTTTTGTCCGCGATACCGGTGAGTTTACCGGCGCGATGTTGGAGTTTTGGTGGGCTACCGAGTATCAAAAAATGGAAGTTGAAACGGCTAGATATGCTTCTATTGTTAAAGAAATGACCGTACCTGTCATGACTTGCGATGTAGATCGCAACATAACTTATGCCAATCCCGCGGTTATTGATTTACTCAAACGCCACAAAACAACTTTGGAACAGATATTTCCCAGGTTCGATCCGAATAATCTTATCGGACAAAATATAGATCAATACCACAAAGATCCGAACAAACAAAAAGACATCTTTGCTGATGTCAATAAAATGCCTTATAAAACCACTATATCAGTACTCGATATGTCGTTCGCGCTGACTGCATTTCCACTAAAAAATAATAAAGGAAAAGTTACCGGATATGCAGTGGAATGGTTTGACGTAACCGATGAGGAAAAAGCCATTAAAAAAGTGGAAAGTATAACGCAAGATATTATTAACGGTCTTCTAAAGAATAGAATTGATATAAGCGGCATTGAAGGATATATGCAACACTTGTCTACCAGCATCAATCAAATGTTGGACGCAATCATATCGCCTTTAAACGTAGCCGCCGACTATGTCGACCGCATCGCCAAGGGTGCCATTCCGCCGAAAATTACCGACAGCTATAACGGCGATTTCAATGTCATCAAAAATAACCTCAATACCTGTATAGACGCGGTTAACGCCTTGGTGGCCGATGCCGTGATGCTGTCTCAAGCAGCAGTCGAAGGCAAACTCTCGACCCGTGCCGACGCCAGCAACCATCAAGGCGACTATAGAAAAATCGTCGAAGGCGTGAACGACACCCTGAACGCCGTCATCGGCCCGTTGAACGTAGCCGCCGATTATGTCGACCGCATCGCCAAAGGCGCCATTCCGCCGAAAATTACTGACAGCTATAATGGCGATTTCAATGTCATCAAAAATAACCTCAATACCTGTATAGACGCGGTTAACGCCTTGGTGGCCGATGCCGTGATGCTGTCTCAAGCAGCAGTCGAAGGCAAACTCTCGACCCGTGCCGACGCCGGCAACCATCAAGGCGACTACAGAAAAATCGTCGAAGGCGTGAACGACACCCTGAACGCCGTCATCGGCCCGTTGAACGTAGCCGCCGATTATGTCGACCGCATCGCCAAGGGTGCCATTCCGCCGAAAATTACCGACAGCTATAACGGCGATTTCAATACCATCAAAAATAATCTGAATAACTGTATCGAGGCAATTAGTAATATGGTGGCCGAAGCAGCCGCCTTGGAACAAGCAGCCATAGAAGGACGTTTGTCCACCCGCGCTGATGCGCAACAGTATCAAGGCGATTACCGCAAAATCGTTCAGGGCGTAAACAACACCTTAGACGCCGTCATCGGCCCGTTGAACGTAGCCGCCGACTATGTCGACCGCATCGCCAAAGGCGCCATTCCGCCGAAAATTACCGACAGCTATAACGGCGATTTCAATGTCATCAAAAACAACCTCAATACCTGTATAGACGCGGTTAACGCCTTGGTGGCCGATGCCGTGATGCTGTCTCAAGCAGCAGTCGAAGGCAAACTCTCGACCCGTGCCGACGCCGGCAACCATCAAGGCGACTACAGAAAAATCGTCGAAGGCGTGAACGACACCCTGAACGCCGTCATCGGCCCGTTGAACGTAGCCGCCGATTATGTCGACCGCATCGCCAAGGGTGCCATTCCGCCGAAAATTACCGACAGCTATAACGGCGATTTCAATACCATCAAAAATAATCTGAATAACTGTATCGAGGCAATTAGTAATATGGTGGCCGAAGCAGCCGCCTTGGAACAAGCAGCCATAGAAGGACGTTTGTCCACCCGCGCTGATGCGCAACAGTATCAAGGCGATTACCGCAAAATCGTTCAGGGCGTAAACAACACCTTAGACGCCGTCATCGGCCCGTTGAACGTAGCCGCCGACTATGTCGACCGCATCGCCAAAGGCGCCATTCCGCCGAAAATTACCGACAGCTATAACGGCGATTTCAATGTCATCAAAAACAACCTCAATACCTGTATAGACGCGGTTAACGCCTTGGTGGCCGATGCCGTGATGCTGTCTCAAGCAGCAGTCGAAGGCAAACTCTCGACCCGTGCCGACGCCGGCAACCATCAAGGCGACTACAGAAAAATCGTCGAAGGCGTGAACGACACCCTGAACGCCGTCATCGGCCCGTTGAACGTAGCCGCCGACTATGTCGACCGCATCGCCAAGGGTGCCATTCCGCCGAAAATTACCGACAGCTATAACGGCGATTTCAATACCATCAAAAATAATCTGAATAACTGTATCGAGGCAATTAGTAATATGGTGGCCGAAGCAGCCGCCTTGGAACAAGCAGCCATAGAAGGACGTTTGTCCACCCGCGCTGATGCGCAACAGTATCAAGGCGATTACCGCAAAATCGTTCAGGGCGTAAACAACACCTTAGACGCCGTCATCGGCCCGTTGAACGTAGCCGCCGATTATGTCGACCGCATCGCCAAAGGCGCCATTCCGCCGAAAATTACCGACAGCTATAACGGCGATTTCAATGTCATCAAAAACAACCTCAATACCTGTATAGACGCGGTTAACGCCTTGGTGGCCGATGCCAATATGCTCTCTCAGGCTGCTGTGGAAGGTCGCTTACAAACCAGGGCTGACGCCAGCAAACATTCCGGTGACTATCAAAAAATCGTTCAAGGGGTAAACGACACCTTAGACGGCGTTATTCTTCCTTTGAATGAAGCGGTTGACGTTATTATGGGATTGGAACAAGGCGATTTAACTCGAACAATTGATGGAAATTACAAAGGGAATTTAGGAGAGTTTAAAGAGACTGTTAACAATACAATATCAAAGCTTTCTAAAACCATTTCTGAAGTTATAAACGCCGCAGGTCAACTAGGCAATGCTGCCGAACAAATCAGTGCGACCTCGCAATCGCTTTCTCAATCATCCAGCGAGCAAGCCGCCAGTGTCGAGGAAACCAGTGCAAGCGTCGAACAAATGGCCGCCAGCATCAGCCAAAACGCTGAAAACGCAAAAATTACCGATGGAATGGCCGGAAAAGCGGCTAAAGAAGCCAATGAAGGTGGTGTCGCGGTAAAACAGACGGTTGCTGCGATGAAAGATATTGCGGCAAAAATTGGAATCATCGACGATATTGCCTATCAAACCAATATGTTAGCACTTAACGCAGCTATCGAAGCCGCACGTGCGGGCGATCATGGGAAAGGTTTTGCTGTAGTAGCTGCAGAAGTCAGAAAACTAGCAGAGCGCAGTCAGGTTGCAGCACAAGAGATTAGCGAATTAGCTGAAAACAGTGTCAAAACTGCGGAGATAGCGGGTAAATTACTTGATGAAATCGTCCCCAGTATTGCAAAAACATCAGATTTAGTTCAAGAAATCGCTGCCGCATCGCAAGAACAATCAGCTGGAGTCAACCAAGTTAACACTGCGATGAATCAAATGAACCAGATAACGCAACAGAATGCATCCGCTAGCGAAGAACTTGCCGCAACAGCCGAACAAATGACCAGCCAAACGGAACAATTGCAAGGTTTGATGAGTTTTTTCAAAATTGGGAATGGGCAGGGAAATAACTTATCAATTCGTCCACCTCAAAAATCGATACGTGGTGTCGAAAACTTTAAAACGCCAGCATCGGCGAGCCGTCAATTTTCTGAAAAAAATTATGATGGAGAATTTGACCTCAAAAAGTTTGAACGATTTTAAGGAGATTACAAATGTCTGCAATCACCACAACGACAGGTAATCAATTACCCATGCATTCCGAACCGCGTGCTACCGCTGTCGGCCAATATTTAACCTTTGTTCTTGGCGGAGAAATATACGCTTTAGGTATTTTAAATATTAAAGAAATTATCGACTACGGTAATATTACAGAAGTACCCATGATGCCTAGCTTCATTCGAGGAGTCATTAATTTAAGGGGTAGCGTGGTACCCGTTATTGACTTAAAAGCACGTTTTGGAAAGGGCAATACCAACATAGTAAAACGAACAGGTATAGTCATTGTTGAAACAACTAACGCTGCGGATGATAACGCACAACAAGATATCGGTATCATCGTCGATGCCGTCAATGAAGTAGTCGAAATACCTCAACAAGAAATCGAACCACCGCCTAGCTTCGGCACCGGAATTAGACCCGATTTTATAAGCGGAATGGCGAAACGTGACGGGCGTTTCGTCATATTGTTAAATGTTAATCGAGTTCTCTCAATTGATGAGATGGCAAATCTTAGTAAAACGATAATTGACGATACGATGCATGGTGACGTCTAATTCTCATAGCCATCAAAATTTTAATAGCGTAAACCTAAGACAAGATGAATTTCTTTGGGTAAAAGACTATTTATATAAACATGCTGGGATTGTACTCAACGATAGCAAACAAGCATTAGTCTCCGGTAGACTCGACAAGCGTATTCGATATTATGGATTTGATAATTACTCTGATTATTTCCGCTCGCTTGGAAAGCCGGGGTTTGAAAACGAAAGTTTTATGATGATAGATCTATTAACTACCAATGAAACCTATTTTTTTAGAGAACCAAAACATTTCGAATTCTTAAAGTCTGTTTTTTTCCCCACACGCAGTTCCGGCCAACCGCTTCGGCTATGGAGTGCAGCGAGTTCAAGCGGAGAAGAAGCTTATACATTGGCCATGCTAGTTTCCGAGCATTGCCCTTATTCAAACTGGGAAATCATAGGAACAGATATTTCAACAAGAATTATCGAAAAAGCTCGGCGGGCACTTTATCCAATATGTGCCGCAGAAAAAATCCCACTACCCTTTTTAAAAAAATACTGCCTTAAAGGAAGCGCCGAATTCGATGGCTTTTTTTTGATTGAAGAAAGCCTGTGTAAACATGTCAAGTTTTTATATGCAAATTTGATAGATAAGCTTCCTGACCTTGGTTTGTTTGACGTCATTTTTTTAAGAAACGTCATGATCTATTTTGACGTACCAACCAAACAAAACCTAGTCGACCGTATTCAAAATCATTTGATTCCCGGAGGATATTTTATTGTCAGCCACTCCGAATCTCTGAGCGGCATGAAAACTAATTTACAGCAAATTGCGCCGTCGATTTATCAAAAGCCTGCATGAATACTCAATTCCGAAAGCCGGAATCTTACATCGATATCTTCTTGCAACCTGGAGAATTTTATTTCGGAGACCGGGAAACGAGAATTCGAACATTATTAGGCTCATGTGTAGCCATCACCATGTGGCATCCCCGCTTACAAATTGGCGGCATGTGTCATTATCTGCTACCGCTGCGGTCTTTAGTCAAAGATTCCAGCGATTTAGATGGACGCTATGCAAGCGATGCCATCATGCTGTTCCTGCAAGAACTAGACAAGTCAAGTACCTGGCCGCACGATTACGAGGTAAAAATATTCGGAGGTGGCGACCAATTCCCATCCCACCAAAGACATCCCACACTCAGTGTGCCTGACAAAAATATTACCGCCGGACAAAGCTTGCTAAGGCAGCATGGATTCACTATTAAAGTCGCTCACCTGGGCGGTACCGGCCATCGAAACGTAATTTTCGATGTTTGGAGTGGATACGTTTGGCTCCAACATGTTGCTATGCACTAGGATTTGATATGTCGGTACAGAAAATACGAACCTTGATAGTAGATGACTCTGCCGTTGTGCGCCAAGTACTCACGCAAATGTTGGAAAAAACAGAAGCGATTGAAGTCGTTGGAGCGGTATCGGATCCGATATTCGCCATGGCAAAAATGAACCAAGACTGGCCTGACGTTGTAGTTCTCGACGTAGAAATGCCGCGTATGGACGGAATCACTTTTCTTAAAAAAATCATGTCGGTTCGGCCCACTCCTGTGGTTATTTGTTCGACGCTCACTGAAAAAGGCGCGGAAACGACGTTACAAGCGCTCGCAGCAGGTGCCGTAGGAATAGTCACTAAACCCAAAGCAGGGTTAAAAAGCTTTTTAGAGGACGAAGCCAACGACATCATACACGCAATCAAAGCAGCATCATTAACGGATATGCGGCGAATGAAATCACTCACCATGAGTTCCGCCCGCAGCCAGCCCGTTTCGAAACCAAATGATTATCAGGCTGTACAAGCAATGTCCTCCACTACCGATCGAATCGTGGCTATCGGAACCTCCACAGGCGGAACCCAGGCACTGGAAGTTGTACTCACACATTTGTCGCGTATCTGTCCCGGCATCGTCATTGTTCAACACATGCCTGAAAAATTCACGGCTGCTTTCTCCGCTCGTTTAAATTCACTATGCGAAATTGAGGTAAAAGAGGCCGCAAGCGGAGACAGGATAATTCCAGGGCGCGCATTGATCGCTCCAGGCGGACAGCATATGTCGGTAAAACGCAATGGTGCGCAATATATTGTTGATGTGCAAAACGGTCCTTTGGTAAACCGTCATCGACCATCGGTAGATGTGCTGTTTCGTTCAGTCGCAAAATGGGCCGGAAAAAACGCACTCGGCATCATCATGACAGGCATGGGAGATGACGGTGCTCGCGGCTTGAAAGAAATGTATAACATCGGTGCGCAAACTGTAGGTCAGGATGAGCACAGTTGCGTTGTGTACGGCATGCCCAAAGAAGCTGTAAGATTAGGCGCCGTTCAGAGAGAAGTACCGCTAAGTTCTATTGCCGGAATCATAGAAAGCTATGGCAAACAAGATCTCTCCGGTTGATTAAAGCACAGCCGGGCTAACGTGCATGAAAGCTCGGCAAGCGCCCTAGCCAATCAAAAGCATTGATGTGAGAGCAACGCTCCGTCGCGATTCGAAAGGCTATTCGTGACAAGGGCGTCGCTCCTACGATGATTTTCGTAAAATCGATTACGCCGAAAAAGAGGAGCCACAGCCGCAAGTCGTGGTCGCATTCGGGTTTCGAATCACAAATTGCGCTCCGGACAGATCCTCTTTGTAATCAATTTCAGCACCGTTCAAGTACTGTATGCTCATTGAATCGATTAATACGGTTACTCCGCCATTGACAACAAGCGTATCGTCTTCGTTTACCTCTTCATCAAAGGTAAAACCGTATTGAAATCCGGAACATCCCCCACCCGTAATGTAAACTCTCAATTTGAGATTGTCGTTGCCTTCTTCTTGAATCAAACCAGCAACTTTGCTGGCTGCACTGTCGGTAAAAACTATCGGATTAGTCATGTCAATTCTCTAGTGGCCAAATAAAAGCTATTTACCTAGTATTTTAATCAAGAATCCGTCAACTGACTATCTTTCAAAACGTTTTGCTATTCCACCAGTTGAGCCCATCTTAAACGATTGGCATTGCTGACCACGGTAACTGATGACATTGCCATGGCAGCACCGGCTAGCATTGGATTCAGCAGTATGCCGAAAACAGGATATAACAACCCTGCAGCAATCGGAATCCCGACTGTGTTATAAAAAAAGGCACCTAGTAAATTTTGTTTTATATTTTTAACGGCCAACCTTGACAACGCCATCGCTTCCGGTATTCGAAGTAGTGAACCGCGTAATAACACAACGTCAGCGCTTTCGATGGCAACGTCCGTGCCGGTACCGATTGCAAAGCCGACATCCGCTTGTACCAATGCCGGAGCATCGTTAATGCCGTCACCCACCATGCCGACAATTTCTCCGGCAAGTTGCAATTCCCGGACTACCGATGCTTTATCCTTTGGTAACACCTGAGCACGGATTTCTTTTATACCTGCTTGAGCCGCAATGGCATGTGCGGTGACCTGATTGTCACCCGTCACCATCAGTATGCGTATGCCACTGCTCTGCAACTTCGCTATCGCCTCGGCCGAATCGGGTTTGATAGGATCGGCTACCGAAATAATTCCGGCCAGGATATTGTCAACCGACAAAAGCATCGGCGTTTGTCCTAACTCGGCCAGACGCTGAAGTTCTTGCTCGAGCGGAGAATAGTCGAGACCGTGCCGTTCCATTAAAACCGCGTTCCCAAATAAACAATCCTGATTAGCAATCCGGCCGGATATGCCTTGGCCAATCTCTGCATGAAACTTTCGCACTTTATCCGGTTGAATACCTGCAACCTGAGCCGCTGTTAAAATCGCTGCTGCCAGCGGGTGCTCGGAGCCGGATTCCAGGCTGGCAGCGTATTGCAACACTTGAGTCTGAGTAAAACCGTTAATTGCCACGGTTTCCTGCAATACCGGTTTCCCTACAGTCACCGTTCCGGTCTTATCCAATACAACGCAAGTCAACTTTCCGGCAGTTTGTAAGGCTTCGCCTTTCCGAATCAAAATGCCTAGCTGGGCGGCACGTCCTACTGCAACCATCACCGAAATCGGCGTCGCCAGACCTAACGCGCAAGGGCAAGCAATTACCAGTACCGTCATCGATGTGACAAAAGCATATCCCAGCGACGGCTCAGGCCCGACTAACAGCCATGTGATAAAAGTTACGACGGAAATGCAAACGACCACAGGCACAAAAATCGACGAAATCTTGTCTGCCAGCTTTGCCAATGCCGGTTTACTATTTTGAGCCTGGCGTACGCTCTGGATGATTTGCGCTAACGCCGTGTCTCGCCCTATGTGGAGGGCAGTAAACAAAAAGCTGCCGCTTTGATTAATTGTCCCTGCGGAAACATTGCTACCCACGGTTTTCTCCACCGGTAGTGATTCGCCGGTCAACATCGACTCGTCGATGGTTGAATGCCCCTCCGTCACTACCCCGTCAACGGCGACTTTTTCTCCAGGCCTAACCCGTAATGTCTCCCCCAAGCCTACTTGGTCGATAGGAATATCGATTTCCGCACCCTCCCTCAACACGCGAGCAGTCCTTGGCTGCAAACCTATCAACGCTCTAATTGCCGCAGATGTCTTACCTCTAGCCCTAGTCTCCAGAGCACTGCCCAGATTAATGAAAGCCAGGATAGTGGCTGCCGCTTCGAAATAGGCGTGATTGGACAGACTCGGCAGGCTATCTGAATAATCTATGACAATAGTGGAGTAAAACCATGCAGAACCGGTACCCAATGCGATTAAGGTGTCCATATTCGCCTGCTTAACGCGAGCTAACTTCAGTGCCCCGCTGAAAAAATGCCCTCCGCTATACCAAAGGATTACCAGCGTCAGCAAAGATACCCCCCCCCAAAAGCCGCTACTTCCGGCTTTACCGATTTCCGGAAACCAATCAAGATGAGCGCCCAGCATCAAGGGGACACCTAACGCTCCGGCTACCGCGGCTTTTTGCATTAAAGATTTGTAGCGTTGCGCTTCTTGAGCTTCCTCATCGGCAGGATCTTCCAGTCCTTCCATGATTGCGGCATCGTACCCCGCCTGTTTTAAAGCACGTTTCATTTGCGCCGGGTCGGCGGCTCCTGACACGGTCGCGGAATGGTCGGCAAAATTGACATTGACAGCCTCAACCCCCGATACCCCAGCCAATGCATTTTCCACAGCAGCGATACAGCCGGCGCAACGCATGCCTAAGATCGACAATCGCACTTCGGTATCGGCATTATCATTTTTTAAATTCATTCACAACCCTCTGCTAGTCGCGTCAAGAGACCATCCAACATATTCCGGCTATTCTATCGAGAAACCCGCCCTTTCGATCGCGTCCTCTAACGACTCAATACTCAGTTTGGCGGGATCGAACTCGACCTCGACTTTTTTTTCTTGATGTGACGCTTTTACCGCCAACACGCCGTCAATGGCAGATAAGGCTGAAGTCAAGGTGTTTTCGCACCCTCCACATTTCATGCCTCCCACTGCTATAGCTATCGACTCAGTCATATCCATCCTCCAATCATAATGGTTCAAAAATCGCCTCAACCGGCCAGCTTATAGACTATCTTTCGCTGTGCATGATATAAGGCAGACATTCTCCATCATAGTTCAACGCACTTGGTTAAGTAAACCCAATGACGGACTTCCTAATCGGCCGCCAGCAAATACTCGATAAAAACCTGAATACCTACGCTTACGAAATTCTATTCCGCGGCAATGACTTCGATTTATCTCAAAAAGACGGCGCCACATCGGCTACCAACCAGGTAATTACAGATTTGCTATTAGAAATAGGCCTAAAAGACCTGGTCGGTCCACACTTGGCCTTTATTAATTTTACAGAACAAAATATTCTGGATAAAACTCCATTAAAACTACCAAAAAACCGGATAGTAATAGAAGTACTGGAGAACGTTGTTATCGATTCCGCCTTAATTTCAAACTTAAGGGAACTATCGCAACAAGGCTATGTTATTGCCCTAGACGACTTTGAATTGACTCAAGAATGGCTACCCATTTTAGAATTTTGCAATATCGTTAAAATTGACGTTCTTGCAAACGGATTAAACAAGTCGCACGAACTTATCGAGAAGCTAAAGCCCTATAAACTGAAATTGCTTGCCGAAAAAATCGAAACGCATGAAGAGTTTAATCTATTACGTAACTGGGGTTGCGAATTATTTCAAGGCTTTTTCTTCAGCAAGCCGCATATTGTCGAAGGCAAGCGTTTAAGCGTAAGCCAAACTTCAGCCATTCAATTGCTAAACGCCATTAACAGACCCAATGTCGGTTTCGATGAAATTAGCAAAATTATCACTATCGATGCAGGCTTAACTTATAAACTGCTGCACTACATAAATTCAGCATCATTTGCCCTTCCTAATAAAATAAAATCCATACAACAAGCATTAACGATATTAGGATTAAAAGAAATAAAACGCTGGGTTAATATTTTAACTTTGTCTGCCATGTCGGCAAAACCGACATCGGTATTACAAAATATCTTGATAAGAGCCAAAATGTGCGAATTGCTAGCACTGGAACTGAATCAGGAGCCTGAAACCTTTTTTTTAGTCGGCTTACTCTCCGGCTTGGATAGCATATTGGACATGTCCTTGGAGAAAGTTTTAGAGCAACTACCTATATCGGAACCGATCACTCAAGCAATATTGGTCAAATCCGGTCATGCCGGTGCAGCCCTGGACTACGCTTTAGCCTATGAACGCTGGAACGATGTAGAGCCGAGATTTCACTCCATACCGCCACAACGTATCGCGGCGATCTATCTGGAAGCGGTACAATGGTGGGCCAATCAAATCTATCCGCTATTACATTGACCGCTATAGCCGATAGTATTTACTCCGTTCGAAACTCCACCTTTCTTGTTTATAGTTCATGCCGTTAAAATCGCTTTCCAACCAAACTATTGCCCTAGCCGGAATTGCTCAGGCTTGCTCGTTAGTTAGACAACTCGCCACCACAGGTAATTCGGATAATGCCGCCACTATCTCTAGCATATCCAGTATCCTCAAAATCGATGCCGACAGCGTAGTAGACGTGTTCGGCGGGCTCACCGGAGTAAAGCACGGTCTGGAACAATTAGAGATTCAACTGACTAGCCGTATGGTAGCTAACCCGGAACAAGCCCGCTATGCAGCACAACTGCTACATTTACAAAAACAACTGGGGCAAAATCCTGACATGCTGCAACACATCCGTTCCGGCGTCTTGAAAGCCCAAGCACAAGCGGAACAATTCGGTATCATGCACGAAAATGTCCTGGCCAATTTGGCAGACTTGTATCACGCTACTATCAGCACCTTGCCCCCCCGCATCATGATCAATGGCGATCACCAATACTTAAGCAACCAAACCACGGTCAATAAAATTCGCACGTTATTACTAGCCGGAATTCGTTCCGCCTTGTTGTGGCGTCAATGCGGCGGCAGTCGCTGGCATTTTTTGTTTGCCCGACAAAAGTTACAACTCGAAGCCCGCAATTTGTTGACTCAAATTTAATAAGCATGCCTGAACTACCGGAAGTCGAAACCACTAGACTGGGCATTTTGCCGCACGTCACCACGAAACGCTTCAAACACATTGAGATACGCCAACATCAACTCCGCTGGCCGGTGCCTGCTGAATTGCCGGATTTACTGAGCAATGCGACATTGCATGAAATAACTCGTCGCGGAAAATATTTGCTTTTCAACACCGAAGCCGGAACCATGCTGCTGCATCTAGGCATGTCGGGTAATCTGCGAATTACTCAAGCCGATTGCACGGTTGGCAAACACGACCACATTGACTTCGTTTTCGACGACGGCACCGTGTTACGTTTTAACGATCAGCGTCGATTTGGCGCCGTGCTCTGGACAACCGCGCCTGACACACACCCTTTGCTAGCCGAACTGGGTCCGGAACCTTTATCTGCAGATTTTAACGTAACCTATTTATACAAGCGCCTAAACAACCGGCAAGTGCCGTTGAAAAGCGCGATCATGGACGCCAAGCTCGTCGTCGGCGTTGGTAACATCTATGCGAACGAAGCATTGTTTCATGCGGGGTTAAATCCCAACCGCGCTGCCGGCACACTATCGGAGCAAGAATGCTTAGTGCTGATCGACTCAATTCAATCCGTACTTCGACAAGCGATTCAACAGGGCGGAACGACACTCAGAGATTTTTTAAACGCCCAAGGCAAACCCGGATATTTTCAACAATCCTTATCCGTATACGGCCGTCAGGGTTTGGCGTGTCCGGTTTGCTCGGAACCGGTACGCCATGTCAAGATAGGCCAGCGGGCAAGTTACTATTGCCCGCGTTGCCAGTCTTGAATTAATGGCTATTTTTCCAATCGAAAACCGCCGTAACCCGATTACCGCGGCCGTGAAACGTCACTTCACTACATAGCGCTTCGACCAGTTTAACGCCTCTGCCACTAAACCCCATGTTCTCATCCAAAGCCGGATGGGAGCGAGTTTTCCAATCGAAGCCATCGCCGCTATCGACAACTTTTATCGTCAACCGTCCCCCGTTTTCTCTAGGCACATGGTTAAAGGACATCTTTATCCAGCCGGTTTCCTTTTCATGCAAGCGCCGTTCTTTTAATTGATAGTACTCTAAAAAACCATCCGGAGACTTTTTAGTCCCGGAATTTAACTTTAATAAGCCGTGATCTAAAGCGTTGGCAAACAATTCGCTGACGATGATAAATATCGCCTGCCTATATTGCTGCAAACATTGAATATCGATTAACGAATTAACAAAAATCGGAACAGGATTAACGCTACGTAATGTCTTAATATCAAACATCATGCTTTCTTGCCACCGTAAAGGCTCAATATGTTTGGAGGCAATCTCGCATTCCGGCTGTATCCAGGGAACTTGGTCAACAATGCAGCACAATTGCACCAACGAAATATCGTCCGACTGCTGCGATCCCAGCGTGTATTCCTTCAAACTAGTCTGCAACGCATCCAAACCATTATCAGGATTCGTAGTGAGTGCATTTAAAACGCGTTGCGAGCCGAATTGCTCGGCACATTGATTGCGGGCTTCAAAAACGCCATCGGTCAGCAAATACAATCTGTGGTTATTGGTCACGCTAAAATTTTTAACCACAAATTGCTGTTCTTCTAAAATTCCTAAAGGAACATTTTTCGACTTTATTTTAATATAGCTCGCGTCAAGAGTATTAATTAAATAATGTTCCGGCAAACCACAGGAAATCACACTCAATACCTTAGATTCCGGATACAACGCAACCGCGGATGCCGCCAAAAACATATTGGCCGGCAACATTTTGCATAATTTGCTGTTAATCGATTGTACGATAGCCAGCAAGTCGAATCCTTTGCGCGACATTCCGTAAAAAATATCGGCCACAGGGGTAGCACCTATCGATGCGGAAAATCCATGTCCGGTGAAATCGCCCAGCAACAGATAAAGATTGTTATCCGGGGTTTTTTCCACCATCAAAACATCCCCGTTAAATAAAGACATCGGAGAAATAATGGACTTTACCGATGAAGTATTGAAATAGTTGCTTTGCAATATATTGCTAAATATTTTTGCAGCGATTTCCTGTTCTTGGGAAAACTGCGGTTTTTGCCCTTCTCTCTCCAGCTGCTGAGGATTATTGAGCCGGAGATTTCCAGCCAGCCTTAGCGCACTCTCCAAACTCAGCAGCAGCATTTCCTTATGAAACGGAAATGCAAGTACATTTTCAATGCCGGCGCAACGATAAGCAGCCAATTTAATATCATCAGGATCGTTAACAATGGCAACAACCGGTAGGTAATAGCTTAGACTTTTTCGAATGAACGGAATTAATTCGGCTAGATTTCGCTCGGCTAAAATTAATAAAATACTTACCGAAGCAATTTCTGCAATTGAAATATCGATTTTTTTAACGTTTGTAACGACCTTGCACTGGTACCCACATTTAGAAATAAATTCAATTGTTTGAATATTACCCTTACCCCAGTCGTCGACTAATAGCAAGACTTGCACAGTCGATTCAAGCTCTGATAGGTTATATTCCATTCCAGTAGGCCAAGCATGCATTGTAGGAATTCATGTAAATTCCATATTTTCTGTATATATTCTACGATTGACAGGGCGAGCAGAAGAGAAGGCGGATTTTATTATCAATTACTTAAGATATCGATAGCTTTTTGAATACATTCAACAGCCTCGATACCCGAATCGGTTAAATATCCGCCATCTTTCTGAGTAATCAAATTTTTATGCCAAAGCCGTTCCGCGGCGGCAATCATGTCCGGATCTGCATCACTATGCACCTTTATCCCCTCCTGAATAGAGGCGAGATTGAACAAGGTTAAAAGACGAAGTTCGTCGAGGATTTCATGATTTAAGGACATGATTAAATTCCAATGCTATATATTGAAGAATTAATTTATATTAGTTTTCAACCAGCTAAGCACTCTTTTGACTAACAACTGCGTGTCTTCCTTATAAGAGTGATCCAAGCCATCCAAGCGAATTTGCCAATACGCGGGGTTTTCCCGTGCCAAGACGCGACGCTGTCTGGCCGAGTAGAGCACGGCAGGCAAATCGAATTCCGCATAGATGTCCAAAAACGGTAACGCAAACCGTTGCAGAAATTCCTGCACGTTTGTTTGCGGCTGCGCAGCATCGGGCAAGCCTAAACTAATCGCTATTAAAGCCGACACGCCTTTAGCCGAAACCGTTAAAGAATAGGCCGCCATGTTCGCTCCCAAACCGTATCCAACGATAGCGATATTTTTTGCGCCACGCTCGCGCAGATAAGCCAATCCGGCTTGGATGCGGGCATTGGCCTCGTCAAACAGCGGATAGTATTCCTCCGCTCCCGCGCCTATTTCTCGTAGCGGCATCTGCACCGACAAGGACGCAAAACCGTGCAGGGGTAACTCGGTACGCAATAAATGAACGACCTGTTTTCTATCCGGATGTTGACCAATATCGTGCAATATCAAAACCGCATATGCGTTATCGGTTTTTTCCGCGTCAAGAAATAACCCTAAAAACTTATGGTCAAGCGCTGTCAGCCATACCACCTGCTCTATGGGCAAAATTTGCTGTATTTCGCCGGCGTAATCAAGCTCCCGAATACTATCGCCAGCCCATGCAAAGGCGGACACACAATACAAGAATAAAAGGCGTGAACGCCAAAAACTCACAAATAAGAGGAACCACCGCTATAGAAATCGCTGTAGGTGTAGTGTTTATGAGCATGACGCAACAACACCATTATGATCGACGCAAGCGGCAATGCTATCAATATTCCAAAAAAGCCGAACACCTGCCCGCCCGCTAAAACTGCGAATATCACCGCAACTGGATGGAGCCCGATTTTATTGCCTACCAGCCACGGCGTCAGCAGCATGCCTTCCATGCTCTGACCGATGGCAAAGACCGCAAGAACCCAGAACCAATGAAACACATCTTGAAATTGCAGTAACGCGGCAATCGATGCACTAATAATTCCTACAACCGCCCCCATATACGGCACGAAACTGATCAAGCCGGCCGTTAAGCCTATAGGTAATGCCAAATCCAAACCCACCCCCCATAAGCCGGCACTGTAAATACCTGCCAATGAGAGCATCACGTAAAATTGGCCGCGCAAAAATGCGCCCAATACGTTGTCGGCCTCCCTAGCCAACAAAGCCACTACGGAAGCCGAACGGCGCGGGAACAAATCGTGTACGCCCGCAACCAATACATCCCAATCGCGTAACAAATAAAACGTAATGACGGGTATAAGAATCAAATTCATTACCCAGCCGATCACAATGACGCCGGAATGAGAAACGGATTGTAATATACTCTGGGATACCGCCTCGCCGTCTTGCCAATATCCACGCACCAAATTCAATAATTGATCAATTTTGATGGGCCTTATGCCTTTACCCAAATATTTTTGTAAAATAGGAACAATAGACTGATTGAACCAATGTAAATAAGACGGCAATTTTTGAATGAATATTTCAATTTGATATTCGACGGTAGGCACTATAATCAAAAACAGCGTTGTCGCAGCGGCAAAAATTGCGACGAATACCAATAAAACCGCTGTTGTTCGGTTTAAGCGAAAGCCTCGATACTGTATTACCTCCAAACGATCCACCCACGGATCGCCAAGATAGGCCAAAACTGCGGAAACGGCAAACGGAGTTAAAATCGGCATCAATAAGTAAATCAAGCCGCATAAACCTATTGCCAATGCAATCAACAACCATTTTTGTGAGTCGCTCACGCTTCACCCCGATTCGGAAGCCGATTCTCGCCGCGATTTTATAATTTCCAATATTATAGGTAATATCGAAACCAACACTATAGCCAATATAGCCAATTCAAAATTTTGCTTGACTACCGGGATATTACCGAACCAATATCCGGCAATACTACATATGGATACCCAAGCAGCGCCGCCGATAATATTGTAGACAATGAAATAACCGTACGACATTCGGCCGATACCTGCGACGAATGGCGCAAACGTACGGATTACCGGCACAAAGCGAGCCAACACGATAGTCTTTCCACCATAGGTATCATAGAAAGCCTGGGCCTGGTCTAAATGTTTACGGTCTATCCAGCCTATATCGTAAGCTTTTCTGCCCAAGCTTCGACCGATGGCATAATTCAGTGTATCCCCGGCAATGGCAGCCAACGACAACAAACCTATCAACCAACCGAGCTCCAACGAACTGATGGAAACAAACGCGCCGGCCGCAAATAACAAAGAATCTCCTGGAAGAAACGGCATGACCACCAAACCGGTTTCGATGAAGATGACAATGAATAATATCGCGTAGGTCAAATTTCCGTATTCGCTTATGATATTAGCCAGATGTCTATCAATATGAATTAAAATATCGAATATGAATTGCAATAAATCCATGGGTAGTCCAAAACCATAATAGTGAGTAGTTCTAATAGAACAAATGCAAAGCGGCGACAGCAGCGCTCAACATGCCAAGAATAATAGCGACTATCCATAGCCATTTTTTCGACGCCTTAGTCGGCGTTCGCAACGTGTCCACACCTAAAATACGCGCATTGACCGCCTTGAACTTACCCCCGGCATCCGGGCCAACTTGGTACAGTATGACGTCGCCCTTAACCGGTCTTCTGGCCATGCCTTTCAATGCGGAGATATGGACGAAAATATCTTTGTCACCGTCCTCGGGCTGAATGAAGCCAAAGCCTCTATCGTCCTTCCAAGCTTTTAGCACACCTTTTTGAAAATTATCCGACATACCTTGCTCCATAAGTTCAGGCACCCGTGCCCCAAACATTCGCTTGGCGGCAATGACATAACCGCCCCGCGCCGTTTAGAAATCGAAAAATGAATTGATACGAACCGCCACTGCGATCTTTTCGAATCCGGCATCCAGCGTCCGGAAGAGTGACTAAATTTTGTCGCCGAAGACAGGCTATCTGCAACGCAGATCTTATCGATCGAGAGGATAGGCGTTCCAAGTATCAATGGAACGCCGGGATACATTAGAATTTTTTATCGATCAACACTTTGCCGTCGATCACCAATTTAGACACGCCGCCTAACTGCTGATGAAGAGTGCAAGTTGCGGTTTTGAAATTATCGCCCTGTTCGCCGGTCCATTCCAAAGTCACGTAGGTTTCTTTATCGGTATCGGTTTTGCTTGGAAAGAATACCTGCGAACCGGTTTTATTCTGTATCAGTTTCGGGCATTTTTGATTGGCCATTTCCTGCATGGCCACCAATGTCCGAATCTGGGAAGCGGCCTCTTTTTGTTCGTTAGATTGCTCTTTACTGGCCCCAACCAACAAGAAACCGACTACAAATACTCCGACAACGGCAATCACTAACTTCTGCGTTTCACTCATTGTTTTCTGCGTTTCACTCATTGTTGCTCTCCTCTTATAGTTGTTATGTTCGGCCTATCCGAAAAGTCGCGGGCCGGATTCTATGCCAGATTCGCGCCATCGGCAACGAATGATCCTAGCCCCGCGGAACTCCGAGCGAAACGACAGCTTAGGTTATGACTCCACCTGAGCAACCCAATCGCCAAGATTGTAATAGTTGGTAACCCGTGCAACTTTGCCGTCGCGTATGTCG
Organism: Methylomonas sp. HYX-M1; assembly: GCF_040741385.1. Classification (NCBI taxonomy): domain Bacteria; kingdom Pseudomonadati; phylum Pseudomonadota; class Gammaproteobacteria; order Methylococcales; family Methylococcaceae; genus Methylomonas; species Methylomonas sp. HYX-M1. The sequence continues at coordinate 1,991,857 of NZ_CP160405.1, read as the reverse complement.
AAAAATGCACCGGCAGGCAAACGGTATGTCTGGCCGTTCGCTTCCGGCAAGCCTTCGTCGGTATTCAAATATTCGCCTAACACTACAAATTCCGCAGCTGCTCGGCTACCGTCCTCGTTAGCCATGACGACCATATCGACCAGCTGCTCGCGGTAGTGATGGTTCATTTTGTCCATAAACTTGGCAAACGCTTCCTTACCTTGTTCGCGCGATCCTTGATTGATGTCGTGCACCACGTCATCGGTCAACAAACTTAAGAAAGTATCCATGTCGCCATTGTTGAAGGCTTGATAATATTTCTCGATTAGTTGTTTAGCTTGCTGCATGCTTACGCTCGTACCATAAGGTTTAAAAGGACGCAGATTCTGCCAGAATCGCCAAAATTTTTCAGCCTAAAATTCGATGCCCTGTTCGGCTTTGATACCCGCTTGAAATGCATGTTTGACTGCCTGCATTTCCGTTACGGTATCGGCGACCGCCACTACTTCCGCCGCCACGTTCCGGCCGGTCAGAATCAAATGCAGCCAATGCGGCTTTTCGTCACGGATGAAATCGGCAATTTCCTGGCCGCTGATCCATCCGTATCCGCAGCAATAATTGATTTCGTCCAACACCACTAAATCATAACGCCCGGAAGTAATCTTTTGCTTGCTGAATTCCCAGATTTCCCGGCTGGTTTTAATGTCTTGTTCCGGATTTTGGGTATCCCAGGTAAAGCCGTCGCCTAAGGCGTGCCATTCGATGTTATCGAAGCGTTGCGCCGCATTATGTTCGCCGGTTTGCCATTGGCCTTTAATGAATTGAATCACGCAGACCTGCATACCCCAGCCGGCCGCTCTGAACGCCACGCCGAACGCGCTGGACGACTTGCCCTTACCTGCGCCGGTATTGACCAACACTACGCCGTGCCGCCGCTCTCTCGTTTTCATTTTAATCAGGCCTCAACGGCGAAAATGGTTTTGGATTTTAACGGCCAAGATCGTGGCCGCCAGTAAAAAGGTAACCGCGTTCGCGCAAATAATCGCCGTATCGCGTAAAAATATGCCGTAAATCAGCCATAGAAACACGCCCAAAGTAAATAATCCGTACATGCCGAACGATAAAGACTCGGTATCGCGCGTTTTCAAGGTTAATACGGCTTGGGGTACGAACGATACAGTCGTTAAAATCGCCGCCAGATAACCCACCAAATCGGGAACAATCCCCATCAAACGCCCACGCCTCCAATACGGTGCATTAAAAAATATCCTGCGGCAAGCAACAAAAGCTGTAAAAAAGTCAGCAACCAGAAATAGCCGACGAACATCATGACTCGCACCGGCTTGTCTTGTTGTTTGTTTCCAACCATTAACCAACCGGCAGTTGCCGATATTGCCAAAACGGCGAGCAAGCCTAAAAGCGCCAGATGCATAAGTCTCAACGGGGTGGCGGCGGCGCCAAAACTTCCCGGGTGCCGTTGGTCTCGGCCGGACTGACCACGCCGGCGTTTTCCATTTCTTCTATGATGCGTGCGGCTCGGTTATAACCGATCTTGAAACGCCGCTGTACGCTGGAAATGGAGGCTTTGCGCGATTGGGTCACGAAAGCCACCGCTTCGTCGTACAGACTGTCCATTTCTCCGCCGTCACTTTCCGCGCCGGCCACCTCGCCGTTATCGTTGCGCTCTTGAGTGATCTCCTCCAGATAATCGGCCGGCCCGGTTTGTTTCAAAAACTCCACCACTTGATGAACCTCGTGATCGTCGACGAATGCGCCGTGCGCGCGTTGCGGAATACTGGTCCCCGAGGGTAAAAACAACATATCGCCGTTCCCCAGCAAGGCCTCGGCCCCGCCTTGGTCTATGATGGTCCTGGAATCGATGCGCGAGGACACCTGGAACGAAATTCTGGTCGGCACATTGGCTTTGATCAATCCGGTCAGCACGTCGACCGAAGGACGCTGAGTCGCCAACACCAAATGGATGCCGGCGGCGCGGGCCTTCTGCGCTAATCGGGCGATAAGCTCTTCCACTTTTTTGCCGACCACCATCATCATGTCCGCTAACTCGTCGATGACGATGACGATACTCGGCAAGCTGCTCAATAGCGGATAATCTTCCAGTGCCACCGGTGTTTCCGGCCTGAACAGCGGATCGCGCAACGGTTGGCCTTTCGCTTCGGCTTCTTTAACCGCATGGTTGTAGCCGGCTAAATTCCGCACACCCACGCTGGACATCAATTTGTACCGGCGCTCCATTTCGCCTACCGCCCAACGCAAGGCATTTTGCGCGTCTTTCATGTCGGTAACCACAGGCGTCAACAGATGCGGTATGCCCTCGTATACCGACAGCTCCAGCATTTTGGGATCTATCATGATCAAGCGCACGTCTTCCGGCTTGGCTTTGTACAACAAGCTCAGAATCATGGTGTTAATCGCAACCGACTTACCGGAACCGGTGGTGCCGGCTACCAGAGCGTGCGGCATCTTGCCTAAATCGGCGACAATAGGGTTGCCGGAAATGTCTTTACCCATCGCCAAGGTCAATTTGGACTTGGCCCGTTCGAAATCGTCCGATTCCAGCAAATCGCGCAACGACACCATTTCCCGTTCTTGATTGGGAATTTCCAAGCCGATCACCGACTTGCCTTGAATGACTTCGACGATGCGCACGCTGGTAACCGACAAGCCCCGCGCCAAATCTTTCGCCAAACTGCTGATGCGGCTGACTTTAACCCCCGCGGCCAACCGCAATTCGAAACGCGTGATTACAGGGCCTGGCAGAACCGCTTCCACTTCGGCGCTGATACCGTAATCCTGCAGCACTTCTTCGACTTGGCGGGAAATATCTTCCAACTCGCTGTCGGAATAGCGCTTGACTTTGATTTCACGCTTTTCCAGCAGGGATAGCGGCGGTAAGGCATTGCTGTAGACTTCGGCAGGGAAATCCGCCGGTTTAACCGTTTTCTTCTTGCCGCTTTTAGCGGTTTCGGGGCTTTTCCCGGTATCGGCGGTTGTTTCCCGGCTAGAAGCTTTAAGGATTTGGATAGCGTTGCGTTGCGCTTTGCTCTCGCCATCCTCCTCCTGTTCCGCATCCCGCCGTTTTCTGGGCACCGCCGGTTTTTTCGCTTGCGGTTCGCGATTTCGGGCCGGGACCGCCACCGCTTGCCGACCGACGGCGGTGGCCGAGGATAAGGCAAATTTGCCTATCCAATTCATAACACTCAGCCACGACAAGCCGGTAAGCAAGGTAATCCCGGTCATAAACATGCCCAACAACAACAAGGTAGAACCCGAATTACCCAGTAGATGTACCAAATTATCGCCGATTTCCCTGCCTAAAATTCCGCCGGGGCTTTCCGGTAAATCGACCTTGCTGCGTAAAAAATGCAAATGCAAAAAGAAAATTGCCGAACCCGAAACCACGGTAGCGACGAAGCCGCCCGCCCGCAGCAACATTTGCCAACGCGTAGCTTGAATGCTGTCCAAGGCATACAGCACGTAGCCTATCCAAAAAATCATCAACGGCATCAAATACGCCATCAAGCCGACAAAGCTCAACACGAAATCGGCCAACCAGGCTCCGAACAAACCGCAGGCGTTGTTGATGTCTTGGTACGAGGTGCTATGACTCCAACCCGGATCGTCGGAATTGAAGGTCAGCAAAGCAATCAGTAAAAAAAGCCCGCCGCAAGAAGATGCCAGCAAGGCAATTTCCCTATATCCGCGCGTATTTTTCTCTTCCACCACAGCACTCATGTTTCAATGCTCTCAAAGTTTAATCCCGATAAAACAGTATTATAGACGACTAACAGCAGATTCCGCTTGAACTCAGCGTAATTCCGGCCCGGCCGATAGCGGCTTTGCGGTTTTAACGCCCGCCGTTTGTCCGTATAATTTTCCCATCTCAAAACCGCATCCTGGAGAGCCCTCTAACATGGCTGACGCTAAACATTGCAAATTATTGATATTAGGCTCCGGCCCGGCCGGCTATACCGCGGCCGTGTACGCCGCCCGCGCAAACCTGAAGCCGGTGATGATTACCGGCATGCAACAAGGCGGTCAATTGACCACCACCACGGAAGTCGACAATTGGCCCGGCGACGTAGACGGGGTGCAAGGCCCGGAATTGATGGACAGAATGCTGCGCCACGCGCAACGTTTCGATACCGAGGTCATCTTCGACCACATCCACACCGCAGACCTGAGCCAACGTCCGTTTAGCTTGACCGGCGACTCGGGGGTTTATACCTGCGACGCCCTGATCATTGCAACCGGCGCCTCCGCCAAATATTTGGGTCTGGAGTCCGAGGAAAACTTCAAAGGCCGCGGCGTCTCCGCTTGCGCCACCTGCGACGGTTTCTTTTATCGCAACAAACCGGTCGCGGTCATAGGCGGCGGCAACACCGCCGTGGAAGAAGCCTTGTATTTGGCCAATATCGCTTCCGAAGTCGTGGTTATTCACAGGCGCGACAAATTCCGTTCGGAAAAAATCCTGGCGGACAAATTGCTGGAAAAAGCTCACTCCGGCAACGTGCGCATCGAATGGAACCATACCCTGGACGAAGTGTTAGGCGACGAAATGGGCGTCACCGGGGTACGGATCAAAAATGTAGACAGCGATGCAACGCAACAAATCGATGTTCACGGCGTATTCATCGCCATCGGCCATACGCCCAATACCGATATTTTTACCGGGCAGCTGGACATGCAAAACGGCTACATCGTGGTTAAAAGCGGCATCAACGGTAACGCCACGGCCACCAGCGTACCGGGCGTATTCGCAGCCGGAGACGTAATGGACTCGGTTTATAAACAGGCCATTACTTCGGCGGGTGCCGGCTGCATGGCCGCGCTGGACGCCGAAAAATACCTGGACGATTTAGCCGGATAATACCATCCGCATCCGCTAACCCGGCGTCCGGCAAACACGAGCGGCCGCCGGGTTTAGTCTCGGTTTTTCGCCACGAACGACATCATGTCCCTCACATTATCAGCGCACTCAGGTATATCGGCAGACCGTAAACCCTGCGAGCGGCGGTTTGCAGTGACAACCAAGCGAAACACGCCAGGCCGCTACGGCGCAGATAGCCCGTTGTTCTCCGTCAGCCTTTGACATGCAACTCGTCCAACTCGACTCCCGTAATCCTGGCCAAGCGTTTCCGCCCCTCGCTCTCGCCTTAAGCGATCCGGAGGGCTTATTAGCCTACGGCGGTTGCTTGTCGCCGCAACGTTTGTTGAATGCTTACCGGCACGGCATTTTTCCTTGGTACGGACCGGGCGAACCGATATTGTGGTGGTCCCCAAACCCGAGACTGGTACTGTTCCCCGATAAATTGCAGGTATCCCGCAGTCTGCGCAAAACCCTGCGCCGGCAGGCTTTTGACGTCACTTTCGACAAGGCTTTCTCGACGGTAATGCAAGAATGCGCCGCGCCAAGAGAGGGACAACAAGGTACTTGGATCACGCAAGACATGCTGGCCGCGTACAGCGAATTACATCGTTTGGGCTACGCGCACAGTGTCGAAGCTTGGCACGACGGTGTATTGGCGGGCGGATTGTACGGGGTAACCATAGGCCGGGTTTTTTTCGGCGAGTCGATGTTTCACCGCCAGCGGGATGCGTCTAAAGTAGCCTTCGTTCAGCTCGTGCAACAGCTGACAGACTGGGGATACCGGCTAATCGATTGCCAAGTCAGCAGCGGCCATTTGCTTAGCCTGGGCGCGCAGGCAATACCTCGGACCCAATTCACCGACCTGATCGCGGATTGGTGCGGCAACCCCGCCGCGGATAGCGCTTGGCAGTCGTCATGAACAGTGCGCTTCCGCTTTGGCTGACCTCGGAATCCGCCTGCGGCTATTTCGACGACCGTTTGTCGCAATCCATTGTGGTTCATCCGCGTTTCGCGATGAATTCGCAGCTGTACGAGCAATTGTTGGCGAAGGGTTTTCGCCGCAGCGGCGAGCAGGTCTATCGCCCGCATTGCTCAGGCTGCAACGCCTGCGTACCCACGCGCATCCCGGTTGCCGCCTTTAAGCCCAGCCGCCCGCAAAAGCGTTGCCAAAAACGCAATCTGGGCACAGAGGTTGTCATCAAGACACCGGAATTTACCGAGCGCCATTTCGAACTTTACCGGCTTTACCTCGCCAGGCGGCACGACGGCGGCCTGCGGCCGGAGATTACCCGCGAAGACTATCTGCATTTCTTGACCAGCAGCTGGTGCAACACTTGGTTCGTGGAGTTTTTGATCGACGGCAAACTGGCGGCGGTCGCCGTGGTGGATGCGTTTGCCAATGCCTTATCGGCGGTTTATACCTTTTTCGATCCGCAGTTCGACGCATACAGCCCCGGGGTTTACGCGGTGCTTTGGCAGATCGAAGAAGCAAAACGCCGTAATCTGGATTTTTTATACCTGGGATTTTGGATCGCGGACTGCCGTAAAATGCGCTACAAAAATCAATATCAGCCGCTGCAAGGCCTAATCGGCGATAGCTGGCAACCCGTTCAACCCCATCAACCTACTCACGAGGATTAAGCAGTGCCTAAAGCCAACGAACTCAAGCAAGGGACCGCGATAGAAATCAACGGCGAACCCTATGTCGTCAAAAATATCGAAGTTCGCAATCCGACCTCGCGCGGTGCTACCACGCTGTACAAAATTCGTTTCACCCACATGAAAACCCGGCAAAAGCTGGACGAAACGTATAAAAGCGACGACATGCTCAAGGCAGCGGATTGTTCGCGCTGTAACGTCCAATATTCTTACCAGGACGGCGACACCTACTATTTTATGAACAGCGAAACCTACGAGCAGTATGCGTTGTCCGCCGACGATCTGGAAGGCCAAACCGACTATTTAACCGACGGCCTGGAAGGCATCATCATGTTGCTGATGGACGATAGCGCACTCGGCATCCAGTTACCGACCACGATTACCCTCGAAGTCGTGGAAACGCCGCCGGCCATGAAAAGCGCCAGCGCCACCAACCGCACCAAAACCGCAAAACTGTCGACCGGCCTGGAAATACAAGTACCGGAATACATCGAAAGCGGCGAAATGATCAAGGTCAATACCGAAACCGGCAAGTTTTCGTCGCGCGCATAAAACCGGCTTGCCGGCAAAGTTGGCTATTTTGAAGGCTTTGTCGAGCGTACCTACCCAATCGCAGAACCAACCTCGTTCCGGCACCGCGGAACGAGGCGCCGCTCGCCTTATCCAAGCGACCACTTAAACCAACCGCTCAAAAGCGTTCGAAATTTTTCAAATCGTCGCGAAAAAAGCCCGGCCTTGCGGAGGCAAGCAACGCATGATTTTCCATTTTTCCGGCGCGCGTGGCGGCGTGCACCGGACGGGATTCTCTGGTCTTTTGCGCCAGTTGAAAAAAACTCATCAACGCTTGCAGTTGTTCGGCTTGCGCCGTCATTTCCTCGGCGGTGGCCGCCAATTCCTCGCTAGCCGAAGCGTTTTGCTGGGTAATTTGGCTCATTTGCCCCATCGCCGAATTGATTTGGCTGACCCCGGCCGCTTGTTCCTGCGAAGCCGCCGCGATTTCTTGCACCAAATCCGAAGTTTTGACGATACTCGGTACGATGGCGGCCAACAAGCCGCCCGCCGCTTCGGCGGTTTTGACACTGGACTGTGCCAACTCGCCGATTTCTTGTGCGGCGATTTGGCTACGCTCCGCCAGCTTGCGCACTTCCGCCGCCACCACCGCAAAGCCTTTGCCGTGGTCGCCGGCGCGAGCGGCCTCGATGGCCGCATTCAGCGCCAACATATTGGTTTGATAGGCAATATCGTCAATGATGCCGATTTTGGCGGCGATCGCATTCATCGCCTCTACCGTTAGCTTTACCGCTTCGCCGCCCTGATGCGCTTCTTTGGCCGCTTTGCTGGCCATGCCGTCGGTGACTTTGGCATTCTCGCTGTTTTGGTTGATGCTCGCCGCCATTTGCTCGATGCTGGCGCTGGTTTCCTCGACTCCGGCCGCCTGTTCGCTGGAAGCCTGCGACAAAGCTTGCGAAGTAGCGTTGACTTGTTCGGACGCGTTACCGAGCTGTTCCGCCGCCATGGCCACCTCGCTGATCGTCTGCGCCAATTTTTCCACGGTATTGTTTAGGCCCAGTTTCACCTGCTCGAAAGCCCCCTGATATTCGCGGGTGACCGTCTTGGTCAAATCGCCGTTTTCCATGGCTTGAGCCACCTCTATGGTATCCTTAAATGCGGTATCTACCGTGCCCGACAACTGATTCAACAATTCCGCCACCTCTTTGGCGTACCCTTGTTTAGCCTGCAAATCCATCTTGACGTCGAAATTTCCCTGATTGGCCGCAGCCACCAAATCTTTGATTTCAGATATGATTTGCTTCAAACCGTCCTGCATGACCTTCATCGAATACATCAAACTCGTGCAATCTCCGCCCGCAAGTTGAATGGACGTGGAAAGGTCGCCTTCCGCAATCTTGTTCGCCACTTGCGCGGCCACATCCGGTTCGCCGCCCAGCTGACGCATTAAATTGACAATGATCAGCCAGCTCATCATGCCGATCACCAACAAAGCCAACACCCAGATAGCAATCGAAATTCCGGTCGCGCTGCTGCCGACGACAGCCGCATCGGCTAAAGCCTGATTGGCTAATTCGGAGTTATAGTCCAGCTCTTTCCAGATTGCGGCCTGCAACCGCTCGATCGCCGGCATCAAATTTTCCCTGACGGCTATCTCCGCATCTTTAGTGCGATTTTGCTTGGACAAATTTTGCACATTCAGCCGCTGAATATCGTAAGCAGCTAACAAGGACTTAACTTCGTCAAACATTTGCTGCTCTTTTTCGTCCGACATGCAATTTGCACCGCCGCAAGCAGTCGTCGTGTACGCCGCTAATGCTTGATCCAATTTGGCCCGCGCATCGTTGATCTTCACCTCCGCGCCGGCCATACCGGCTTCATCGGTAATGATGACGTGAAACAAGGAACGTTCGCGTAAATTGTCCAACTGTCCCAAAATATCGAAAAAGCTCCGATAAGTAGGCACGGTATTCAACCCTGCATAACTCGCCGTGTCATAAACCTTACCCAATTGCACGTAGCCGACGACGGCTATGGCGCTGATGCCAAGCAACGCCGAGCCGGCCAACGAGATCAATCTTTGTTTAACCGTCATTTGTCCCCCCTTCTTCAGGATATGCTGAGCGACGTGTTGATCCCTTCTCCGGCGAATCAATCACCTTAGCGATACGAGACAGCCCGGATAAGCGAAATTTTAGTGTAGTTGAGCTTTCAGGGAATATCCCAACAATCCCCCTCCTCAGAACCGTTCTTGCCCAAGCTGAACCGCCGGCGGAACTTATCCCCACATCGAATGTTCATTGCATATACTGAAGCGGCAAATCGGCATTGCCGGAAAGACGAACGCCGGCATAGGCTCTAACAACCGTGTTGCTATGCATTGCATTCATTACACAACACACTGGAACGCAGATACTGTTTCAGCTAACCGGCACGCACAGCCTGGGGGAACATAGCCATGAATCAGAATAATTTGGAAAACATCGGCCAATACCTGCTCAACCGGCTTTATGCCGCGGGAGTAACGGACATGTTCGGCATACCCGGCGACTACGTGCTCGGTTTTTACGATTTGTTGGTCAAAAGCCCGATACGCCACATAGGAACCACCCGAGAGGATAGTGCCGCCTTCGCCGCGGACGGCTACGCGCGTTGCCGCGGCTTGGGGGCTTTAGCCGTCACTTACGGCGTCGGCGCTTTGAATACGGTCAATGCCGTTGCCGGCGCTTTTGCGGAAGCGTCGCCGGTCGTGGTGATTAGCGGCGCGCCGGGCGTGCAGGAACAAATCGACGATCCCTTGTTGCACCACCGCTTCGGCCCGTTCAATTTTCAACGGGAAATCTTCGAACGCATCACCTGCGCCACCGTGGTCCTGTCGGACCCGGTAATCGCTTTCAGACAAATCGACCAGGCCATCGCCGCCGCCAAACGTCATTGCAAACCGGTATATATCGAAATTCCGCGCGATCAGGTCGGCGCGCTGGGTTACCCCTTGCCGGTGGAAGCCGTGCCCGGCTTTACCAGCGATCCTACTGCGCTGGCGGAAGCGGTCGCCGAAACCTTGACCCTGCTGGCCCAAGCCGATTCGCCCAGCATCGTCGCCGGCATCGAACTGCACCGGCGCGGCCTGCAAACCGCAGTACTTGAACTGGTGGAACGTACCGGCGCACCGGTAGCCGCTACCTTGACCGGCAAATCGGTAATCGCCGAACGCCACCCGGCTTACCTCGGCATCTACGAAGGCGCCATGAGCACCGAGTACGCGCGTTACGTGGTCGAACAATCCGATCTGGTCCTGATGCTGGGCGTCACCTTGAACGACATAGACACCGGCATTTATACCGCCAAACTTAACCCGCGGCATATGATACGGGCCGCTCAGGACGAGGTCGTGATCAGCTCGCACCGCTATCCCAAAGTAGCGCTGGCCGACTTTTTACCGGCCTTGGTCGCCGCGCTGGCTCCCAACGACGAACGCTTCGTCGCCAAAACGACTGCCGTCGGCGCCCCGGACTTTCCGCTAGCCGATAAGCGGATCAGCATGCAACGCATGATAGGCCGTTTGAACCAAGCGCTTACTCCGGAATTTATCGCGGTTTGCGACGTCGGCGACTGTATGTTCGCGTCCATCGATTTACGCGTACACGAGCAAAGCGAATTTTTATCCTCCGGCTTTTATACCACGATGGGTTTTGCGGTACCGGCCGCCTTGGGCGCGCAAATCGCCCGTCCCGACAAACGCGCGCTGATCTTGGTCGGCGACGGCGCTTTTCAAATGACCGGCACCGAGTTGGCCACCCACGCTCGCTACGGTTTAGCGCCCATCGTAATCGTGTTCAACAATCAAGGCTACAACACCGAACGCTTCATCCTGGAAGGGCCGTTCAACGACATCAGCGATTGGCATTTCGAGCAACTAGGTCAGTTGTTCGGGCCGCTGCAAGGCTTCGTCGCCGACACCGAACAAAGTTTCGAACAGGCGTTGCTTGCTAGCATCGCCCAACGCGACATGCCCAGCATCATCAACGTGCGCCTGGCGCCCAGCGATACCTCGTCGGCAATGCGGCGCTTGGCCGAACATATGCACGACAAAGTCAAAACCGGCGCCTAAATCCGGATACGACATGGAAGATCTGCTCGAACAGCTTAATTTCAACCTGCTCATCGTGCGGATCGGCCGCCGCGGCTGCGAAGCCGCCGACGCCCGCATCCGCCGCGTCAACCGCACCGCTGCGCAGTTATTAGGTTATCAGGAAGCGGAACTCGCCGATCAACCGTTGACCGCGATCTTGGAAAGCCGGGAGCTGGCGATTTGGCAACAAGCCCTGAGCGATCTGAAAGCTTCCGACAATTGTTTCGGGGCCAAAGTCATTACCAAACAGCGGCTGTCTTTTCCGGCGGTGCTGTCGATTTCGCCATTACCGCAGGCTAGCGACGAGGATTTTGTACTGGTGATTCAAGCGCTCAAATCCAGCAACGATTTTCTGGTGATGCGCCGGGTAGTGGAACAAAGCGCCAACGCCGTAATGATTACCGACCGCGACGGGGTTATCGCCTACGTCAACCCCAAATTTACCGTGATGACCGGTTACAGCTCCGAGGAACTATTGGGCCGGCGGCCGTCCATGTTGCAATCCGGCAAAATGAGCGGCGACGATTACCGGGCGATGTGGAATGCGCTAATCGAATCCGGCGAGTGGCAGGGCGAAATGTTGAACAAACATAAAGACGGTCATTTGTACTGGGTGCACGAAAGCGTCAGCGCAATCCGTAACAGCCGCGGCGAAATCAGCCATTTTTTGGCGATCGAAGACGATGTCAGCCAACGAAAAGCCACCGAAATGGCGTTGGAAGAAAGCGAACAACGCTTCAGGCAAATGGCCGAGTTATCCGGCGAATGGCTGTGGGAACAAGATCCGCAAGGTTATTATCTGTACAGCAGTGTCGCGGTCGAACAAATTCTAGGGTTAAGCCAACAGCAAATCATCGGCAAACACTACACCGAACTGCTGACGGCCCAGGACAAGCAAGCCCAAACCACCTTCTCCAACAGCCAGCGCTCCTTTCACGCCTTGGTCAACCATTACCGGCATAAGGACGGTCATCTGGTCATCACCGAATCCACCGGCCTGCCGCTGACGGACGCCAACGGCAAACTGCTGAAATGGCGCGGGGTAGACAGAGATATTACCGCCCGCATGCAATACCAGAACGCGCTGATCGAATCGGAAAAGCGCACCCGTCTGATCTTGGAAAGCTCGATCAACGCCATCGTAATCATGGATGCTTACGGGATGGTCACCGATTGGAACCAACGCGCCGAAACCCTGTTCGGCTGGTCCGCGCAGGAAGCCATAGGCCGGCGCCTGGACCGGCTCATCATCCCGGAACGGTTTCGCGCCGCGCATCGGCAAGGCATGCAGCAATTTCTAAAAACCGGCCAAAGCGCAATCTTGAACCGGCAAATCGAACAAATCGCGGTACGCCGCGACGGCAGCGAATTTCCGGTGGAACTGAGCATTTCCCCGCTGAAACTCGGCAACAGCTATATTTTCAGCGGCTTCATTCACGACATTAGCAGCCGTAAAGCGGCGGAGCAACGCATACGTCAGGCCCAGGTCGAATTGGCCGTCGCACAAAACGAGTTGAAAATCGCCCAGCGCATCCAAGCCAATTTGTTGCCAAGCTCGGCCATTGCCACCGACCAGTTCGAAATAACCGGCGTTTGCTTGCCGGCCGATAAAGTCGGCGGCGATTACTACGATTATTTCTATCGCGACGCCGAACATGTCGATATCGTCATCGCCGACGTATCCGGCCATTCGATAGGCCCATCGTTGTTTATGGCGGAAACTCGCAGCGCATTGCGGGTACAGACCGGCAGCCCGGCTTCGCCGGCCGCCTCCTTATCCGCGTTGAATCAATTCTTGTTCGACGATTTGGACCACGCCGATTACTTCATCAGCTTGTTTTACATGCAGATCGATTTATCCCGGCGCTTGATGCACTTTGCCAATGCCGGCCACCCGCCACCGTTGCTGTGCCCATCCAACAACGCCGACATCGCGGAATTAGACGCGGACGGCCTGCTGATCGGGGTACGAAAGCACGTCGAATTCGCCGAACAAACCGCGCAATTGAACGACGGCGACCTGGTATTGTTTTATACCGACGGCTTGATAGAAGCCGAAAATCCGCAACAGGAATTCTTCGGCATACAGCGGGTGAAACACATCCTGACCGCCGAGCGCGAGTCCGAACCGCAAGCCGTGATTGACGCGCTGTTAGCCGCATTAGTCGACTTTTGCCAACGCGATAACTTCCACGACGACGTCACCTTGGTCGTGCTGCGTTGGAAATCCGCTTAATCGGGCATGGGCTCGCGCCCAAACAAAAAAAGCCCGTCCGAAAGCGGGCCGGACGGGCCTGGGGAGTAAGCTGAGGTTTGAAAAAACCGGTCTGACCTTATCGTTAGCACGGTGCTGCAAAATAGAACCCGGCGTTCCTTGCCGGTATGACGAGCTTCCTTAATTCTTTTTCCTGCGTCGGCGGTTACGGCAACCAACCGATGCGATCGCGCCCCCCCGGTGCAACCAGTGAATTCGCTTGGAAATAACTTTCCAAAGCATCCAAATCCAACGCGCCGCCCAACCGGTCGGTGCCTTGGGTCAGGACGTAAAACTGGTCGCCGCCGTCGGCCATAAAGCTGTTGACGGTTATCCGGTAACCGGCATCCGGCTCAACCTCGATACCGCCGATTTTGATGCTGGCCGGATCGACGTTGTCGCATGCCGTGCCTTTTTCCTGCCAGGTGTAACTAAAACTTGCTGATACTTGCAAAATCCGGTTGAAAGGTTGACCGCTAGCCGGAGCGCCCGCGGGATAACCTTCGGTACAGCCGGTAAACTGCTGTTCCAGCAAGGTATGAATTTGCGCCCCGGTCAAGGTCAAGGTCACCAGACTGTTGCCGAAGGGCTGCACGGTAAAGGCCTCGCCGTAACTCACCTTGCCGTCGCCTTCCGCGGCGGCGCCGGAGGCGAAACTCAAATCGGCGCGGATGCCGCCCGGATTCATAAAGGCCGCCACCGCCTCGCCGAAACCGACGGCGGCCGTTGCCGCCCATTGCGCATCGGCGATCACATCGCCCAGCGCGGATTCGCCGGCCGCCGTCGCGGTACGGGTGATATCGGCGCTAATGCTGCCTATCACCCGGTTAGCCACCGGTTGAGCAATCGCTTTGTAATGGTCGACAATCGCTTTGATATCCGTATTCGGAAGCACATCGGCGCTGCTCCGGTCGACGACGATGTTGTTGGCTTGCACGTCGACCACCTCGCCGCTGGCGCGGTTGATGCTGACATCGATGTCGGTCAGCACCCTGCCCTGCGCGTTGGCGCTGGTGACCGAAATCAGCCTGCCCGCCCGATTAGGCAAGCGGCAGTTATAAGCTTGATGGGTATGCCCTGAAATCACCAAATCCACCGCGTCGTCCAGTTGATTGACGATGCCTTGCAACGGCGAACCGTCCAAGCCCTCGTCGCAGTTATTGATGGTCGATTCGCTTTGGGTCACCGGTATGGTACCGCCCTGGTGCAGCAACACCACGATAGCTTCCACGCCGCGCGCGCGCAGCTTGGGCACCAGCGCGTTGACCGTGGCGGCTTCGTCTTTGAAACTCAAGCCGGCTACGCCGCTGGGGGTAACGATGGTCGGCGTCTCCTTCAAAGTCATGCCGATAAACGCCACCCGCACGCCGCCGATCACGTTAATCGCATAAGGTGCGAACAAGGTTTTGCCGCTGGCCGCGTCTACCACGTTTGCCGCCAAAAACTTGAATTTGGCGCCTTCGAACGGCACCGGAGTGCCGACATCGGCACCGCGGCAAGAATTAGGATCGCTAGGGTGGCAACCGCCGTTTTGCATACGCAACAGCTCGGCTTTACCTTCGTCGAATTCATGGTTACCGACCGCATTCAGCGCCAAACCGAGCCGATTCATGGTTTCAATGGTAGCTTCGTCGTGAAACAAAGCCGAAACCAATGGCGTTGCCCCGATTAAATCGCCGGCCGATACCACGATGCTGTCCGGGTTGCGGCTTCGCAGCTCCGCTACGTAGCCGGCCAGCCAATCCACGCCGCCGACCGGAATGCTCGCCGAGCCGCTGGGCGTAGGGCGAAAATTGCCGGGCGATTCCAATTGGCCGTGAAAATCGTTAAATGCCACGATTTTGATGGTTTTGATCGGGCTGGTGGAAGGCGCCGCGCAAGCGTTGCCTATCAAACCCAAACTCAAACCCAAAGCCGCGGCGCCGGTTAAATTTTTCAACGTCATGCTCGTCCTCCCGCTTAACGCTTGCCGATACGGCCGCGGGAAACCCCGCTCAGCAAGCCCAAACCGGCGCCGAACAACCAAACCGCAGCCGGTACCGGCACCGCAGTCACACTGACCGCGCCTAAGGTTGCATTGATGCTTAACCCGGAATCGTCGGTAGCGGACCCGCTCAGCAAACCGCTAATGCTATGACTGCCGGCGTCCAACCAATACACGGCTCGGCTGTAAGCGGTATTGGCGTATGCTGCGTCGAAATCGGCTGCGACGCTGTCCGGGTAGCTGGCGGCCGGCACCGAGGTTTCTCCCAACCAATCGCCGTTGTCGAACACTTGAAAGCGGTCACCGGCGAAACCGGCGTCGACCACCCGCAAATACGCCGGAGCCGTCAAATTAAAATCGAAACTCAATGCTGCGCCGTCCAAATCTATCCATTCCAATCCGCCGGACAAAGACGCCCATTCGTCAACGTCGAAGGCGTACCAAGCGCCGTCGGCCGTCAAGGTAGCCGCCTGCGCACAAGTCGCGGCCATGCTCAGCAAGCCGGCCAAACACACTTTTTGCAAGTTCATAAACTATCTCCCGGCCGAGGCGACGCAACGGTCGCTGGCTTTTACGATCAAGCGGCTATTATGCGAGCGCATGGCCGCCAAACCGGCGCAAACGCTGCCGAACAACCAAATCGTGCCCGGTAACGGCACGCTGGCCGGCGCCACGCTGAAACTCGCGGTATCGGGTGTTTGCAGGGATTGATCGCCGCCGACCAAAATCGACCAATTGGCCGCATCGTTGACCAAGGCCGCATAATCGGCGAACTCGCTCAAGCCGCTTCTAGGACCTATGTATTCGGCATAATCGCTACTATCGGTCAACACCACGGCGTTGACCCCGGCGCTCAACCCGGTCGGCACGATATTGACATCGCCCTCGCTGGAGATAGCGGTTAGAAAAATGCCGGGCGTGCTGTAATCGCTGCCCAAATAGGCATAGAGGGTTTCGCTGGTAGCGCTGATTCCGAAATTGCTGCCGCTGCCGCTTAACGTTCCGACCGAAACCGAACGGCCGGCTTGGTCGATGTTGCTAAAGCGAATCACCGTGCCGGCCGAAATCGCGTTATTGCCGGTGTGCCAACTATGAAACGATTCGCCGCTGTTAAAACTGCTGCCGTTCCATTCGTTGTCGCTGAAGAAAATGGTGGTATCGGCGGCGATATCGACGAACGTCGTCATCGCCCAGCCGTCTTCGTCGGCGTTGAACGCCGTAAACGCCAAATCACCGCTGGTTAAAGCGGCTGAAGCTTGACCGCTCAACAACGCCAAGCAGGCTGAGGCCAGTAAAGTGCGAAACATAAAAATCCCTCCGGTCGGTTAGCTATCGAAACTGCGGCCAGCTTAGGGATTTTTTGTGATGGGCTTATGATTTAGGCGTGAACATTCGATGAAACGTATTACACGGTCCGACGCACACCGGGAATGGGGCATTGAGTTCGGGAGGCGCACGATAAAGCCGGTTAGTAGTTCGCGCCATCAATACGCTTACTCATCGCGCAAGCTCCCAGTTCAATTTTTTCCAGCGGAAAACGAGCGGGACGGCATTCTTATCAGCAAGGCCTTCAAGATATGCGCCTTGAGTTCAGCTACTGAAGGGACGCGGATATGGCGGGAATGGACAGATGATCTTCAATAATTACCATGCCATGCAGTTTATCCGGGAGGTCAAAAACGAACGGCTGACGGAGTCTATGATTCTGCATCTGCACGATGTCCTGACCGAAAACACCTTGGATGACGCCCAAAAAGCCGGTCAGTATCGGGAAGCCGGTGACGATATTCACGTGGTCGATGCCACCGCCTCGGTGTTGCTGCATACCCCGCCCGATGCTGCCGAGCTGCCGGACAGAGTCGCCAAACTATGCGCCTTCGCCAACGATACCGACGCCCAGGAATTCATCCACCCTGTTGTTCGGGCGATTGTGCTGCATTTCATGATCGGTTACGACCATCCGTTCGTGGACGGCAACGGACGTACCGCCAGGGCGTTGTTTTACTGGTCCATGGCAAGCCAGGGCTATTGGCTGATGGCGTTTATTTCCATATCGCAAATCATTAAGCAAGCGCCGGCGCAATACGGCAGAGCCTATCTTTATTCCGAAACCGACGATAACGATTTGACGTATTTCATCGTTCATCAACTGGAAGTCATCAGAAAAGCCATAACCGCTTTACATCAATATCTGGAGAAGAAAGCGGCGGAGATATTCGAGATAGAGCAATGCCTGGAAGGCTCGGCTTTACAAGGCAAATTAAACCACAGGCAGTTGGCGATTCTGAGACATGCCCTGGATCACCCGACGACCATCTACACCATCCAGCAACATCAGGCCGCCCATAAACTCAGCTACCAAACCGCGCGCACCGATTTGCTCAAAATGGCGGACGAGTTTCATATCCTGAGCAAGCGCAAATATGGAAATGCCTTCGTTTTTCTAGTACCCCCCGATCTCGAACAGAAACTGACCCAACTGGAAGCACGCTATAAGGCCAGATAAGGTCGGCAGGGGATTAAGGTAACAATTTGCCGGTGTCCGGAAGCGGGAATGATTTTGGGCGTTTTGAATTTTTGGGGGTTGCTATCGGCCAAAAGCAGTCTCTACTCATGCCGCTAGAATCAGTCCGCAATTGGCTAGAAAGCTGACCGGCAGACTATAAATTTCCTCGCTTTGAGACAAATGAAACATGGTTTCAAATATAATTTTACGATGAAGCCAACAATCTTAGCCTGCGCAGCCCTATTAATTCCCGCCTTCGCCTTTGCTGCCCGTCCGTTTGTTACTGATGACGCCCGGCTCACAACGGGAGGTAGTTGCCAGCTTGAGAGCTGGTTGCGCATCTATCCGGATAGCCAAGAGATATGGGCACTTCCAGCTTGCAATCCTACCGGAAATCTTGAATTCACTATTGGAGGTGGGGTGGCAAAATATGAAGGCGAGTCCACCACAAATGACTATGTATTCCAGGCTAAAACCCTTTTGCGGCGACTTGAAACCAATGACTGGGGCTTGGGTTTGGGTATTGGCACCATTCTGCATCCGGAAATCAATCCAGGCCCTAACCAGCTTGGCAATACCTATGCCTATATCCCGCTATCGGTCTCTCTGAGTGACGACAAATTGATCATCCACGCTAATGTTGGCTGGTTAAAGGATAAGGCATCGGGTCTGAATACCGCATCTTGGGGTATCGGTGCAGAGCTAAAGTTGCATCCCAATTGGCTTGGTATTGCAGAAACGTATGGTGATAACCATGGCAATGCTTATGGGCAAACTGGGGTACGTTACTCTGTCATACCTAATTTATTCCAGATCGACGCGACCTTTGGGTTGCAGATATCTGATCCCGACAAAGCTCACTGGATTTCATTTGGTATCCGCTATACCCCTGACAAGCTTTTGTAAGCTATGAATGAGGGGCAGGAATCATTTACAGCTTACTGTTGTTGTAACCAAAGCAGCCACTGAATCAACTTATGCCCAAAGACCTCTTGGGGTCGATTCAAACCTTCCGGCACTAGATTAAACGCAACGGCCTCAACGTGTCTAGCTCGTAGGATGGGTAGAGGCGCTAGCCGAAACCCATCAAAAACACCATCGATTACGCCAAATCCAATTCAGGATATATGCCGCCCGCCCAATTTGTCGGGAGAATGCCGCGTTTGACGAAATCATGAAATGAAGAATATCGCCAATCGGCAACACAACGGACATAACCGTGTTTTACTGGATTGTAATGAATATAGTCGACATGCTTGACGAAGTCGTCCTCGTTTCTAATTCGATGCTCCCAAAACCGTCTTTGCCACTTGTGCCCTTAGGGTAGATACCGCGCTCCTGTTTGCTTTCGCGGCTTTTGGAAATTCGCTCGCCTTTTTCGACCTGTTTACTAAAGTGGGTCTTAATGAGCCGCCAGCGACAACTAAAATCATCATCACCTTCCGGCAAAGTCCAAATAGTATGGAGATGCTCCGGTAAAACAACAATCGCGTCGATATTAAACGGGTGTTGATCTTTTACGTTACGAAAAGACTCGCGAAGCAGTTCAATCTTATCGGTTAGCAAAGTCCGATTTCGCTGCGCCAAATTGACTGTGAAAAAATAACAACCGCCTTTGAGGCGATGTCGACGATAATCTGTCATATCTCATCTATCGGCGTTTCGTTTGATGGGTTTCGCTTCGCTCTACCCATCCTACTGTCGGCAATTGGCTCACCCCAGGGCATTGGATAAACTTTGTCTGTTGTCTCGTATGGGTCGACTCAGGCCTTCCAGCACTAGATTAAACGCAACGCCCTCAACGCGTCTAGCGGATGGATTATTCCGCCGGCCCAGCTAACAATCTTTCCGCCTGCCGATAACTCAAGCCGGAAATTCCGGATTTTTGCATCGATTGTTTCAGCGAATAGGCCAGTGCCGAGGCGAGGACGCGGGAGTAGTACGGCAGGGTTTCCAGATACACCGGCAAGGCGGCGTCTATGGTTTCGGCTTGTTGCAGTTGTTGTTCGAGTTGGCGGCGGCGGTCGGCGATTTCCTGGAGGAACGCGCTGTCATCGGCGCAATCTGCGGATAACGCCAAGGTCCAGGTTAAATCGGATTGTAATTGGCACGCCCCGATGTAGCGGCCGGATCGGGCCGGCGACCATTGCTCCGGCGCGATCAGCGACAGCCGGTACTGGGTATCCTTGAAGTACAGCCAATAGGTTTGCCCGGCGGTCGGTTTGAAGCGAATCCGGCTGTTTAACACGAACAGCGAGGTGAACAAGTCGCTGCTGATTTGTTGAAGGTTCTTGGCGGGTACGACCAGTTGCTGCTTGGCTTGTTGCAAGCTGTCCAATAGCGCTACCAAGCCCTTGCCCTGCGGATTTGCCGGTTTAATCGTTGAATTCATCTTTCCAAGTATTCGGTAAGTTTGCAAAAACAGTTTCCGGCAGGTTTGGTCAACGTAGTGAATTTGGACGTCTATACCCGCGCGAAGGGAATTTTTAGCTTCTCTCGGAGGGGGAAGGAGATTTTTCTACTCTTATTGGCTCCCTAAGTATCATGGCTATAGCGATGAATCGCCGTGCGGCGCAAACCGGTTGCGGTAAACCATGCTCAGGCGCGGATGGCGGCTCAGCTTGCCGGGGGCAAAAAGCCAGCGCGTAGTCCGGTATCTTGGCCCCCAATACACGCCACGCACGTATTCGCGCCAGCCGATGATTTGCCTGACAAAACCTTCTACCTCTACCAGCGGCGCTCCGCTCTGGCGATAAGCCGCTTCGACTGGTTCAACCACTTCGCGCGGGTTGAGCATCTTGCTGTTCATGGCAAGCGACAGTAGCGAATGAAACAAGCGCCAACCGCGCGCCGGCTCCGCATTCTGAAAATCGCCGAACTACGCCAAGCCCTCCCTGATGAACGCATAACGCTTCCGCCCGATTCAGCGGCCAGCGTCGGCAATCCCGAAACGTTGTCCAGCCGCCTTATCAACGCAATCAGGGCAATGTCCATAGCGATATGCCGGAATTTGCGGCAAATAACATAGTTATTGCTTTATTTCGATTCAAAATGGCTAGATTCAATTTAAGCAATTGATTTAAATAAAATAATATCCAATTTAGCCGATGGCAAGGTAGTTGCTTTAGTAAGGCTGCTCGACCGATTAATCCCGTATATATCGTATCGGAATAGCCTAGCCGGCCGGTCGCAAGCTCGAGTACATCAATCCGGCAACTTTGGGTTGCCGTTATCGAATATTTAACTAAACGTCGCACACGCGTTTTCCTGTTTAACACGAGGTGTCAAATGCACTTTACAAACAAACTGGTGCTGAGCGGAGCCTTGCTGGTGTCGCAAGTTTCGTTCGCCCACGGGCCGAAACCCATGCCGTTGATCGACGTGCCGGTGCCGCCGGTGCCGGGATTGACGGACGGTTCCGATCCCATCGTTACCAACAAAAATATCGCGGTAGCGCTGGGTAAAGCCTTGTTCTGGGAGATGAACGTCGGTAGCGACGGCATGGCGTGCGGCTCTTGCCATTTCAACGCGGGTGCGGATCGGCGGGTTAAAAACCAATTGAATCCGGGCGACAAGGGTACTCTTGCGACCGCCCACAGCTTCGAAACGACGGCGTCCGGCGCGGACGGCGGCCCCAACTATACCTTGACGCAAAGCGATTTTCCGTTTTATCAATTCAACGACCCTATTCACCAAGCTAGCGGGGTCAAATTCCAAACCGACGACGTCGGCGCATCGTCCGGCACGTTTAGCGGTCAGTTCAAGACCGCGTCGCGCTTTAGCGGCAGTAACGATACCTGTAGCCGTAGCGCCGATCCCTTGTTTAGCGTCAATCATACCGGAACCCGCCGGGTGGAGCCTCGCAACGCCCCGACCATGATCAACGCGGTATTCAACCATCGTAACTTCTGGGACGGACGGGCGAACAACGTGTTCAACGGTAGCAGCAACTGGGGCGAGCGCGATGCGGAGGCCGGGGTGTGGATCAAAAAAAATGCCCGTAGCGTCGTCAAGCAGCCTTTGCATTTGATCAATTCCTCGCTGGCTTCGCAGGCCGTGGCCACGGTGCAAAGCGATACCGAAATGGCTTGCGTCGGGCGTAATTTGGCCGACGTCGGACGTAAACTACTGTCGCGTCAGCCTTTGCAAACCCAGCAAGTACACGGCGAAGATAGTGTGTTCGCGCCTTTGCAGTTGGTGGCGGGTACCCAAAAAGGCCTGAACACCACTTATAAAGCCCTGGTGATGGCGGCTTTCAATCCCAAATATTGGTCGTATAGCCGGGTAGGCGAATTCGGCGCGCCGGCCGCCGGCGGCAGTGCCTATAACCAAATGGAAGCCAACTTTTCGATGTTCTTCGGCTTGGCGCTGCAGCTTTACGAGGCGACCTTGGTGTCCGATCAGGCGCCCATCGACCTGAGCCCGCGCGACCCGGTCACTATGGAGCCGACCTGGGAAGGCATGGGCTACAGCGCGGCGGAAATTGCAACCCTAAAGGCCGGGCTACAAAAA
Organism: Methylomonas sp. HYX-M1; assembly: GCF_040741385.1. Taxonomy (NCBI): domain Bacteria; kingdom Pseudomonadati; phylum Pseudomonadota; class Gammaproteobacteria; order Methylococcales; family Methylococcaceae; genus Methylomonas; species Methylomonas sp. HYX-M1. The sequence continues at coordinate 1,969,430 of NZ_CP160405.1, read as the reverse complement.
TTCGAAAGCAATCACTGTAATTTGTGCCATTCGGGACCTTTGTTGACCAATGCGGCGATTGCCGCCAACTCGGCGTTGGTGACGCCGACCGACGGCGCCTTCTTCGGTCCCGAGCATTTCCGCATTCCGTTCGGGCCGACCGCGATGGGACCGGCGATTAGCCCCGGAGCGCCCTACCCGGCACAGGAAGGCGGTATTACCCCGCACGGCAACGTGGTGGGGCGGCAGGATATACGAACCGGCACCCAGCTGATCGACTTCGGTTTCGCCAATACCGGCGTGGCCGACCCGAATAACGACCTTGGCGTTGGCGGCAACGATAGTTTCGGCAATCCTTTGTCTTACGCGGCGCAATACAAACAATATCTACTGGGCAATTACGACTCCGTGGTCGATTCGGTGGTTTATAACCAAAAGGTCTGCGATTTCAGAGCCTTGTTCAGCTACAACGATAATTTTGAACTGCCGGACATTTTTACCGCGCTGGACGGTTTGCAGGTCGATGGCTCGCGCGAAGGGCAAGCCCGCAATCGGGATTGCATCAGCGATCCGAGTTTAGCGGCGTATATCCCGACGATCACCGCGGCTAATGCCAACAAAGATACGGCAAAAATGGCCGTCTCAAGCAAAGCCGCGTTTAAAGTGCCGACCCTGCGTAACGTCGAGCTGACCGGGCCTTTCATGCACAACGGCAGCATGGCGACCTTGGAACAAGTGTTGGAATTTTATTCCCGCTTGGGCAACAACCAAAATCCGGATCAGGATAACTTCATGCCGTCCATTGCCTTGAATGCAAGCAATAGCGCGCAGTCCCGCGCGCAAATCGTTGCCTTTTTGAAAACCCTGACCGACGAGCGGGTGCGCTACAAGCGGGCACCGTTCGACCATCCGGAAATCGCGATTCCGCACGGTCATCAGGGAGACGAAGTCGCGGTGGTCGCCGGCAATGCCTTGGGCAGCGCGTTTGCCAAGGACGAGCTGTTGACGATTCCGGCAACCGGTGCAAACGGATTAACCGAACCGTTAGTGCCATTCGAGCAGCATTTACCCGACTAAAGCCCGCTTACGCCCGCAGCCGCATTTTCGGCAGCGGGCGTAAGCGGCTTTACCGACCTAGTCGTGCGGTGCCGAATGCGCCGTACCGCAGTTTTTGAGAGAGTTTATGAGCAAAAAAGAGTTCAGCCGGTGGATGGCCGGCACCGCATTATTGATTTGCGCGGCACCTTACGCGCAAGCCAATACCTTCAGCAGCAACGCTACCGTCACCTTCACGATAGACAGCATCGTCAATACCAGCGGCGTGGCGGAGGATTGGCAGGGCTTGCAGATCGGCGGCCGTTATGCGCTGGATCAAAGCCTTTCCTACCTCAACGACGCCGAGGCGGTGAATGGGGCGTTTACCCCTATCGATGCCAGCGGCGATTATTCGGCCAGTATAGGGCCGGGCAGTTTCACGAAAACCATGGCGATTTCCGGCTCCACGAGCAGCGGCTCCGCCGATGCTTACTACCTGGGGTTGTTCGACTTGACCTTCCTGAACAGCTCAGCCCATTCCTTCGATATTCAAGTGACCTTGAGTTACGACTTGTCTACGTCGGTCAGCGGGGACTATAGCGAAAGCGCTATCCAACTGGACTATTTCAACGCTACTGGCGGCTTCGATTCCGGGGCGAACGGGCTTTCGGTCTACGCCGCTACCCCTTATTTTTCTGCCGACGGCTTGAGCGGCGCGGTGGTTTACAACTTCAGCTTAAACCCCGGCGACAGCGAGGCGGTTTACGTCGACGTCGGCACATCCGCCTACATCGAGACGGCGCCCGTGCCGTTGCCGGGCGCTTGGTATTTGTTTGCCACGGCAATCGCCCTACCGATGTGGCAAAGAGTTAAACCACGCATCGCTTAACACCTTTTGTCGCAATAAGCGGCGCTTTGCCCGGGTTGTCAGGGCGCCTATTTTCATAATGGAGAAATCAACAATGTCGAAACAACATGCCAGTCTGACCAAAGTTATCAAAGTGCTGCTGACCGGAACCGCGCTGTCTGCCGCCTGCGTTTCCAGCGCTTCCGCCCACGTGATGTACAACACCTACAATCACCACACCGCTTATTTGGCCACGGATGCCGGCGACAATGGCACAGACGGTTGGGTATGGGGCTTTGGCGGCACATCGGGCGGTAACTCCGCCAATACCAACCCCGGTTGGGTAGGCACCAGCAACGGCGATGCGCCGTTCGGTTACGTCGGCGCGCCTATCTTGAACTGGGCGGCAACCCTGCATGGCGCGGGCGGCGCGTTGGAAGTATCGCAACAAGATGCCTACGACGACTACGGCGTATATGCCGACATCGATACCGCCGGCGGTGCTTGGCGCGACGCGTCCGGTACCGGCTGGAAGCACAATACCGACATCGGCTTATTCAAGTCGGAAGTCACCCAATACGTACACCTTAATTTGTCCGCGATTAACGGCCCGATCGCCAATTTCGGCGTTACCGTGTTCGAAGGCATGGCGACCAATTTAACCGGTTATTCCCACCACGGCCCATGGAACAATGCCGAAGCCGGAACGCCTTATCTGCCGCCGCTGAAAATTCCGGTCGGCGTTACCAACCCGTTCGGCAACACCGGTTTGGATACCGTCGTAGGCTACGACGATAGCGTCGACAGCGTCAACGCGTTTACCTTCCTGGCCGAAGCCGGCGTCGTCTACACCATCGCCTTGGGCGGCAGCGGCGGCCTCCATTGGAATCAACAGCACGACGGTTACGTGTTGGACATCACTTCCAGCCCGGTGCCGGTGCCTGGGGCGGTTTGGTTGTTCGGCAGCGCCCTGGCCGGCTTGATCGGTATGCGCAGAAAAACCGCGGCGACGAGCTGAAAGTTGCCCGATTAAGATCTTGGCGGCGTTTTTTACAGTAGTTACGGTTTCCGCGTTGTCGCGGTAACCTCAAAACTGCTTGGACGCCGCCGGTCTCGGGTTAAACCCGGATGAGGAATTCCCTGCCCGGCAGCGATTGCCGCCGCGAGGCCGATTACAGACAGCTTCGCTGTTTAGAGCAGCGATTCGGTGGAAAACTTAACCTCGCGGGAATGTATATGGTCAAACAACACCACCCAAGCATCTCTGTGAAACAGCCCTCCCGTTGGGTGGCCCGCAATACATCGATATACCGAACCAGCGTCCCCAGCAGCCACTCCTGCAAGTTTGCCGTAAAAAATACGTCCCACCCGGCACCCGATACCGCCGGCAATCCGTGGAAGCCGCCAGACGCTCCGCCAGAACAGTCATTAGCCGCCGCGAGGCGGTTCCGGAACGCCGAGGGCGCATCAGACAACCGGGTTACCTGTATTTGAGAGCCGTTACATATGGCATCCGGACATCTTTCTCGCGGATTGATGAAATCCTGCGTATGGGTGACTTGGCAGTACTGTTTAAGGAAAATTTAATTATTAAATACAGTTTTAGGGATCAAAATGAAACACAATTTTAAAGTTATTCAAAAAACAAAAATTGCTGGTCTGGCTGTAATAATGGCGAGTTCTGTTTTTCTGTCTGAAACCGCTAGTGCAACGCTGATCTCCGGTAACGCAACGATTACGCTGAACGGGACATGGGATTCCGGCTTTCTTAGATCGGGTTATTATCCAACAACTTTTTTTGATGCTTCCTTTAATACAACGGCGTTAGACGCCTCAACGACGGGAGGCAGCGAAATTACTGGAGGATCAGGCACATTCGTGTCATCAATCAATACGAATTCCACGAAGATTAACTACGGAGCCGCCGGAACTCTTCAGGCCACCACGATGGACACCTCCGATTCAAATGTCGGCCAGATCGGCCTTAGCGGTGCATTCCGTCTCACCACTGTTGACGGCCCCTCCCCTTACCTGACACCGCAAGATTGGTATTTGAAAAAAGTGGGAGGCACTTGGAATCTTGTCGACAACAATCCCGGCTTTGGGCAACAGACTTTTGCCCAATTGGTCAATGTTGTGGACAATCTGGCTAGCGCCGGCACACTGGTGGGCGATCTGCAGTTATTGCCGGATGCGACCAATATAGTCGGGTTTACTTGGGGGAGATTTTTTGGTGCTGATGCAACCCAAAAAACAACAACGTTTGGCACTTTGAGTATCGCGCCAGCAACGGTCCCTGTGCCTGCGGCAATCTGGTTATTCGCCAGTGGCTTATTCGGATTGATCGGCGCTACCCGAAAAAAACAATCGACTTAACGTCATAGCTGTGGGTTAGGCTATACGGTCGGACCCACAGCACTATCAAATATCTCCAGATAGCGAACCTGCTCTTGAATTGCTTTGCGCTGTACACGCGGGAATCCAACCGATAAAACGTTCAGGACGGGATGTACAACCCATTCCGCTCAGGAAGAACAAACTGAGAGGTATCGTTCGCGACCGATATCCTATAGGGTACAAGTTGCGCTTCCCATTCGCTAAGCACGCCTACGGTCTTCAATCGCCGCGTCGTGAACGCCAATATTGACAGGAATAATCCGGCCGTCCTCGCTCAACAATTCCAGCGCCATGCGATAAGACAAATGGATGAAAACCGAATGCAGCCCAGCCAACTTGCCTTGTAACGGATGCAGGCGCAACGACGGATGAAACGGATTGGCCTGCAGTGACTGCAAGGTTTTTAAATACGTCTGCCGTAATTCCGGATGGGGCTTGAATAAAGCGCGAGGCTTTTGCCGTATTGCTCGGTAAAGGCCAACGCATACGCCATTACAGCGCGTCCAACCTAGCCAGATGCGCTTCCGGAGACTCCTGCGTGAAGCGGTCGGCCGTCAAATCCGCGCGGGTTTGCGCCAGCGCCGCATCCAATTCGCATTCGCGTAAATAATGGTAATCGGCGATGTCCATCACCACGAAACGCTCCTTGTCCTGCACCGACACCACGGTTTCCGGCGCATAGACCAGCGCCGATTCGATCGCGGCAATGCCTTTAGTTTTCAAATCGTTGGCGCTAATTTGCGGCATATCAAACGCCCCGTAACAATTCATGGATTCCATCGTGCGATTAATCAAGCGGTCTTTTATGCCCAAAAAACAGGAGTCATATGCCAAACTTGGCGATACCGACGGCGTCGGGCGGATGAACCCGATAAGATGTAGCGGGCAGATTTTGCCCACGGTATTTCACATAAAGCCAAGTTTTGCCAATATGAAAACTTACACCGCAATTATCGAAAAATGTCACGACACTGGATTATATGTAGGTTTTATTCCAGGATTTACAGGCGCTCACAGCCAAGCGGAGTCGTTGGCCGAGCTCAATAAAAATCTTCGGGAAGTCGTTGCAATGTTGCTTGAGGATGGCGAGCCGGTACTTCAAGCCGAGTTTGTTGGAACTCAAAATGTAGTCGTCGCTTAAGCATGGGAAACATACCTGTTCTTAAACCTCGCGAAGTTGTGGTTTTGCTTGAACTGTTGGGATTCACCGAAGTTCGGCAACGCGGTTCGCATAAACAATTTCGCCTTCCCGACGGCAGATGTACCACGGTACCATTTCATGCAGTCAAGTAAATACGCACCGCGTACCTTTTTTTGCAATCCAATTGTCGCGACCTCTTAAAGGTACCCGATGCGTACATCTAAGCGTTTTGTTAGATCATCAATAATACAAACCCATGTCCCATTCCCAATCACTCAATCTCAAATCCGGCCAAATCGATTTAACCCACGGCGGCGGCGGCCGCGCTATGGCGCAATTGATCGATCAGTTGTTCATCAAGCATTTCGACAACGACTTGCTGAATCGCCGCAACGACCAGGCTTTGTTCAACGTGCCGGCCGGCCGTTTGGCGATCAGTACCGACGGCCATGTGATTTCGCCGTTGTTTTTCCCGGGCGGCGACATCGGCTCGCTGGCGGTGCACGGCACGCTGAACGACGTGGCGATGTCCGGCGCCAAACCGCTGTATCTGGCGGCGGGCTTCATCCTGGAAGAAGGCCTGCCGCTGGCCGACCTGGAGCGCATCGTCGCCAGCATGGCGGCGGCGGCCAAGACCGCCGGCGTGCCCATCGTCACCGGCGATACCAAGGTGGTCGAGCGCGGCAAGGCCGACGGCGTGTTCATCACCACCACCGGCGTCGGCCTGGTGCCGGACGGCGTCGAGATTTCCGGCGACTGCGCCGCAGCGGGTTGCGCGGTGCTGCTGAGCGGTTCGATCGGCGACCACGGCGTGGCGATTATGGCCAGTCGCGAGAACTTGCAGTTCGAGACCAGCATCGTTTCCGACTCGGCGGCGTTGCATGGTTTGGTGGCCGATATGGTGAACGCGGCGCCGAGCGCGATCCGCTGCCTGCGCGACCCGACCCGCGGCGGCTTGGCGGCGGTATTGAACGAGTTGGCCGGCCAGTCCGGGGTCGGCATCGTGATCGACGAAGCCCGGATTCCGGTCAAGGCTCAAGTCAAGGCGGCCTGCGAAATTCTCGGTCTCGATCCTTTATATGTCGCCAACGAAGGCAAACTGGTCTGCATCTGCGATGCCGATGCGGCCGAGACGCTGCTGGCGACGATGCGCCGGCATCCCTTGGGCAGCGCCGCCGCCATCATCGGCGAAGTCGTGGCCGATCCACACCGTTTCGTGCAAATGACCACGGCTTTCGGCGGCCGGCGCATCGTCGATTGGCCGGTAGGCGAGCAACTGCCGCGCATCTGCTGATGGCGGGCAAGGCCATCCGCGCCCGCGGCGTGGTGCAGGGCGTCGGTTTTCGGCCGGCGATTTGGCATTTGGCGCGCCGCTGCGGCTTGACCGGCGAGGTCTGGAACGACGGTGAAGGCGTGATGATTCATGCCTTCGGCAACGCCGAGGCTTTGGAGCGGTTTATCGCCCGGATTCCGCGCGAACTGCCGCCGTTGGCGAGGTTGGACGCGCTGGAATGCCGGGATTTGAATCAAGCCGCGCCGGACGAATTCCGCATCGTCGCCAGCCGGCGAGACGGCATCGCCACGCCTATCGCCGCCGACGCCGCCACCTGCCCGGAGTGTCTGGCCGACATCGCCGATCCAACCAATCGCCGCTACCGATATCCCTTCACCAACTGCACCCACTGCGGCCCGCGCCTGTCCATCGTCCGCGCCGTGCCTTACGACCGCGCCAACACCAGCATGGCGGCCTTTGCGATGTGCCCGGACTGCCAGCGCGAATACGACGATCCGGCCGACCGCCGCTTTCACGCCCAAGCCAACTGCTGCCCGGTTTGCGGGCCGAGCTTGTGGCTGGAAGCGGCCGAGAACAGCAGCGAACCCGCGTGCGGCGCCACCGGCAGCGAAACTAGGATGGTTCCGTTCGCCCCGAGCTTGTCGAAGGCTGCAGGGGACAATTCGCGGTTCCAAGTCAAGCCGCTTATGCATCGACCAGCTCAGCACCAACGGCTTGACGCAAAGGCATCGGCGCCGGACTTGGGCAGCATGGACGATGTGATCCGGCAAACCGCCGAACTGCTCCGCCAGGGCCGCATCGTCGCCATCAAAGGCCTGGGCGGCTTTCATTTGGCCTGCGACGCGACCAATGCCGCGGCGGTCGACTCCCTCCGCCAGCGCAAGCGCCGTTACGCCAAACCGTTCGCGCTGATGGCCCGCGACTTAGCCATGGTGCATCGCTTTGCCGCAGCCGACGCGGCCGAAAACCTTGCCTTGCAAGACAGGGCCGCGCCCATCGTGCTGCTGCGCGCCCGCGGCGAAGCGCTGGCCGGCGGCGTGGCGCCGGGCGACGCCAAACTCGGCTTCATGCTGCCTTACACCCCGTTGCATACTTTGTTGATGCAGGAGTTGCACGATCCCATCCTGCTGACCTCCGGCAACGTCAGCGACGAGCCGCAATGCACCGATAACGACGATGCGCGGCAAAAACTGGCCGGCATCGCCGATTTTTTTCTGCTGCATGAGCGCGACATCGTCAACCGGCTGGACGATTCGGTGGCGCGGCAGATGGACGGCGAGATCCGCCTACTGCGGCGGGCGCGCGGTTATGCGCCGCAAGCTTTGCCGTTGCCGCCCGGTTTCGAGCAGGCCGCGCCTGTGCTGGCGATGGGCGCCGAGTTGAAAAACAGCTTCTGCCTGCTCAGACCCGGCCAGGCCGTGGTCAGCCAACATATCGGCGACCTGGAAAATGCTGCGGTACAAACCGATTACCGCCACGCCATCGAGCTGTACCGGCAGTTGCACGGCTTCCGGCCCGAACGGGTTGCGATAGACCTACACCCCGGCTATCTGTCCAGTCAATACGGCCAAAGCTTGGCGGCAGCGCAAGGCTTGCCCTGCTTGACCGTCCAGCATCATCACGCCCATTTGGCCGCCTGCCTGGCCGAACACGGCGTGGCGCTGGATGCGCCGCCGGTCTTGGCGGCGATATTCGATGGGCTGGGCATGGGCGAGAACGGCGAACTGTGGGGCGGCGAATTTTTGCTGGGCGATTACCGCAGCTTTACCCGCTTAGGCCATTTCCAGCCCATTGCGCTGCCCGGCGGCGGCCAAGCCATGCGCGAACCCTGGCGCAACGCCTATGCCCAGCTCCGGCATTATTTGGTTTGGGACGAACTGCTGGCGGAATTCGGCAATCTGCCGTTCTTGCAAGGTTTGGCGAACAAGCCGCTGGCTACCTTGGATACGATGATAGCCAAAAATCTGAACGCGCCGCGCTGTAGCTCGGTCGGCCGCTGGTTCGACGCGTTTGCCGCCGCTCTGGATTTGCATGCCGAGCGAGCCGATTACGAAGGCCAGGCGGCGATTGCCTTGGAAAACCTGGCGGCGGCGGCGTTCGCCGGCCAAATACCTTACCCTGACAGCTGGTGCCCGGAACAAACATGCGGCATTTCGATTTTGAACTGGCGTGGCCTGTGGCTCGCGGTGCTCGACGACTTGCAGCACCAACGTCCCAAGCCGCAAATCGCCGCCCGCATTCATCACAGCCTGGCCGACGCCACCGTGGCCGTAATGGCGCAACTGTCCCAAACCCACGCCGTCGATACATGCGTACTCAGCGGCGGCGTGTTTCAGAACCGCTTATTGCTGGAAATCGTGGCCGACCAACTCCGGGAACGGGGCAAGACCGTTTTAATCCCCCGCCGCTATCCGGCCAACGACGGCGGATTGGCATTAGGCCAAGCCACGATTGCTGCCGCTAACGTCAGCCTCGATTGAGAAAACCCCGAACGAATCGCTTTTGTCCGTTGCCTACCGATTGAGGTTTTCCGCTGCGACAACGGTATTTTCGGCAATCGTCGCCGCCCGATTATCCGTTCGCGCCGTCAATAGTTTGTTGCGCCGCCAAAGTGCTAAAGTATCCTACCTGCCGGCATGCGGCGGAAAAAACGAGACCCTTATGCCATCAGACCACACCAAACCTAAAGTCGGGATCGTCGAAGCGGCACAAGGCCCTGTGGTCGACGTGCGTTGCCACTACCTGCCACCGATAGGCCAGGCGCTGGATGTAATCAACGGCGATGGCCGATACGTGCTGGTGATATTTCAGCATCTGGAACCGACGCTGATCCGAGCCATCGCACTGCATTCGGTTTCCGGCCTGTATCGAGGCATGCCAGTTTTCGATAGCGGCGACGCGCTGCAAATTCCGGTCGATCCGTCTTGCCTGGGCCGCATGCTGAATTTGTTCGGCGAGCCGCTGGACGGCGGTCAATCCTTGCCGGCCAAGGCATTCCGCAACATTCTCTCCCCGCCTCCCTTGTTGGCGGATACTTTGCCCTCCAGCAAAATTCTGGAAACCGGCATCAAAGTCATCGACCTGCTTTGTCCGTTCGTGCGCGGCGGTAAAACCGGTCTGTTCGGCGGGGCCGGGGTCGGCAAAACAGTGTTGATGATGGAATTCATGCACGCCGTCGGCGGCAATCGGGGCGTGTCGGTATACGCCGGCGTCGGCGAGCGCATGCGCGAGGGTCACGAATTGTGGCGAGAAATGGCGGATGCCGGCGTTCTGCCCAGAGCGCTGCTGATTTACGGGCAGATGGACGAATCGCCGGGGGTGCGATTTCACGTCGGCTACACTGCCTTGGCATACGCCGAATACTTGCGCGACTCGCTCAATAGCGAAGTGTTGTTCCTGATGGATAATATTTTCCGTTTCGTCCAGGCCGGGAGCGAAATCTCCGGTTTGTTGGGCCGGATGCCCGCCACCGTGGGCTATCAACCGACCTTGTTGACGGAAGTGGCGTCATTGCAAGAACGGATCGTCTCGACCAAATCCGGCGCGATCACCTCGGTTCAAGCGGTGTACGTGCCGGCCGACGACATGTCCGACCCCGCAGTGGCGACCATACTCGGCCATCTAGACAGCGTGGTGATTTTGTCGCGCCAACAAGCAGCCAAGGGAATTTACCCAGCCATCGACCCGCTCCGTTCCGGTAGCCGCATATTGGATCGCCACATCGTTGGCGAGCGGCATTATCAAGTGGCCCGGGCGGTGCGTGAGCATCTTGCCCGCTACCGCGATTTGGAAGACATCATCGCCATGCTCGGCATCGAGGAACTGTCACAGGAAAATCGTTGCATCGTGCAACGAGCCAGACGTCTGCAACGCTATTTGACCCAGCCGTTTGTCACGGTTGCCGACCACACCGGCTTGCCGGGAGTGAAAGTCCCGTTGGCACAAACGATTACCGATTGCGAAGCCTTCATCGCCGGCCAATATGACCGGCTCGACGAAGCCGACTGTTATATGAAGGGTGGAATGCCGGCATGAAAACCTTCTGCCTGGATTTACTGGACAGCCACGGCAGCGCGCGCTTCGAAGACGTGAGGCAATTCATCGGCGCCGACGCCGGCGGCAGCTTCGGCTTGCTGGCCGACCACGTCCCTTGCGTGGCCGTGTTGCGTTATGGCTTGGCGCGGTTTCAAGAAGCGAACGGCGCTTGGCATTATTTAACCATGCCTGGCGGCGTGCTGCGTTTCGCCGACAATCGGTTGACCGTAACCGCGGTGCGTTATTTTCTCGGCGACGATCCCGACCTATTGTGCGAACGTCTGGCAGAAGAAATGACCCGCGCCGATTCCGACATTCATGCCGCGCGCGCGACCTTATCCGAAATCGAGCGGTCGCTGATGCGGCGCTTGGCAGAATTGACCAGCCATGCGGCAGGAGGGTTGTAACCATGGGTTTTCGCCAAAAATTGATCGAGCATACCCGCCGCGACTTGCGCCGGCTGAACGACAAAGCCCAACGCCCGGCAACTTGGCTGGGCATGTTGTTTTACGGCGGCACGCTGGGCCTGCTATTGGCGGTGCCCATTGTGCTGGGAGCCTATTTAGGCCGCTGGCTGGATGGTCTGGCGGAGGGTTACTCGGTGCGTTGGACCGTGAGTCTGATTGTGCTGGGCATCGCGGTCGGCGGCTATAATGTAATTCGCTTCATCCGGAACCATGTTTGAGTCCAACCGGCCGCGCCGAAGGAAAGGATGCAATGTACACCGCCAATCACACTGACGACGTTTCGCTTGGTCTTGGCCCGCTGGCCGTCAACGGCACGGTACTGACCACCTGGGGCGTGATGGCGGCTTTTGCCGCACTGGCCGTGCTGTACCATTGGTCCAACCGGCACGGCTCCGGTCGGCTGCAAGCCGGCGTCGAGGCGGTAGTGGTGGCCATCGAGGCCGCGATTGCCGAGGTGCTGCCGACAGCGGCAGTGCGGCGGGTGTTGCCGTTCGTCGCGACGTTGTGGCTATTCGTTTTAGTCGCCAATCTGGTTGGACTGATTCCCGGATTGCATTCCCCCACCCGCGACCTGTCCGCCACATCGGCGCTGGCATTGCTGGTATTCGGATCGACCCATTGGTTCGGCATTCGCGACCATGGCTGGCGCCGCCATTTGCACCACTATCTGGAACCCAGCCCTATCCTGCTTCCATTTCACATCGTCAGTGAACTGACACGCACCCTGGCTTTGGCGATTCGCTTGTTCGGCAACATCATGAGCCTGGAGATGGCAGCCCTGCTAGTGTTGCTGATCGCAGGCTTTCTGGTGCCGGTGCCATTGTTGATGCTGCACGTCGTGGAAGCGGTAGTGCAAGCCTATATCTTCGGCATGCTGGCCCTGATCTACATTGCCGGCGCGCTGGAAGGCGCCCCCTCCGATTCCCCATCCTCCCAGGAGCACAGTTCATGACCGATTTGCATTTGTTCAGCCTGATTTCCACCTGCGTGGCCGGCCTAGTCATCGCCGTCGGCACCATGTTGCCGGCCATCGCCATGGGCAAAGCCATTGCCAGCGCGTTGGAGGCCTTGGCTCGCCAACCGGAAGCGGAAAAAACCATCACTCGTACCTTGTTCATCGGTCTGGCGATGATCGAATCGCTGGCCATTTACTGTCTGGTGATAGCTTTGATCGTGTTGTTTCGCAACCCGTTGCTGGAATATTTCCTCAACTGATACCGGTGCGGCGGAGAAACGGCCAATGATGTCATTCGACTGGACAACCTTTGTTCTGGAAATTCTGAACTTTCTGGTGCTGGTCTGGCTATTGCAACGCTTGTTGTACCGGCCGGCTCTAACATTGCTGGATGCACGCCAGCAACGCATCCGCCAGCAATCCGAACAGGCCGAGCAAACCTTACGTGAAGCCGAAACATTGCGTCAGGAATATCAAACCAAACTGGCCGATTGGGATAGTCGGCAGCAGGCCGAACGACACGAGCTGGACGAGGAATTGGCGCGGTTACGCGCCGACGCATTGGATAAACTCCAGCAAACCTTAGCCGAAGAAGAAGCCAAATACCGTAGCCGCAGCCAAAGCCGGATCGCCAGCCGGGAGGCGGCTTTGGCCCGCGAAGCCGCCGTTGCCGCATACGGGCAAACGGCAACGCTGTTGCAGCGGCTGGCTTCGGTGGATTTGACGCTACGCATCGCCGAGGTTTTTCTCGAAGACCTGGCTCAACTGACGGATGATGAGCGGACCTCGCTGTGCAAAGCCGCCGCAATGCTGATCGAAGCCTCGGCAGTCAACATCGCTACTGCACATCCGCTGCCGGAAGCAATGCAGCAACAGTTGAACGGCGCCCTGTCGGTCGCTGCGGAAAAACCGTTACAGTTTAGTTTCAAGCAGGACCCCAGTCTGATCGCCGGCCTGCGGGCTGTGGTCGGCGAATGCCAATTACACGCCAATCTGGCTGACGAATTGGCGTTTTTCAGACGCCAAGCCAACCATGAGCGATAGCGGCAAACCCTACCGATTCGGTTTGCGCCTTTCGGAACGTGGCTGCGTGGCCGGCATCGGCGACGGCATTGCCTGGATCCGCGGCCTGCCGTCGGCGCGCATGGACGAGTTGATCGGCTTCGACGACGGCAGCACAGGCCTGGTATTTCAGCTAGGCAAGGACATGCTGGGAGCAATTTTGCTATCGCAAAGCCGCGGCGTCACCGCCGGCATGTCGGTACAGCATATCGGCCGCAAACTGGAAGTCGGCGTCGGAGACACCTTGCTGGGACGCACCATCGATCCGCTCGGCAATCCGCTGGACGGACTGCCGCCGCTGCAATACCGCCAGTTTAGGCCACTGGAAGCTGCCGCGCCGACCATTGTGGAACGCGACTTCGTTACCGACCCGATCTACACCGGCTGCAAAATCGTCGATAGCCTGATTCCGATCGGTAAGGGCCAACGGCAATTGATCATCGGCGACGACGGCACCGGCAAAAGCGCGCTGACCTTGGATGCGATAATCAATCAACGCGGCCGCGACGTACTGTGCGTGCTGGTGATGATCGGCCAACCGCGCGCCGCGGTCGCCGGTACGGTGGCGACCTTGCGGATAACCGGTGCACTGGATTTCACCGTGGTGGTGGTTGCCGAAGCCAACGCCTTGCCGGGTTTTCGCTATCTGGCGCCGTTCGCCGGCTGTGCCATCGCCGAATATTGGATGCGATTGGGCCGGGATACCTTGGTGGTGTACGACGATTTGACCCGCCACGCCCAGGCTTATCGGGAATTATCGCTGCTGCTGCACCGGCCGCCGGGCCGCGAGGCGTATCCGGGCGACATTTTTTATCTGCATTCGCGCCTGCTGGAACGCTCGACCGTGTTGGCGCCGGCCTGCGGCGGCGGCAGCATGACCGCCTTGCCGATCATCGAAACCCGCCAGGGCGAGTTGTCGGCCTATATCCCCACTAATTTGATCTCGATTACCGACGGGCAAATTTATTTCGAAAGCAAATTATTTGCTGCCGGCATCCTGCCGGCGATCGACATCGGCCGCTCGGTATCGCGCATTGGCGGCAAAGCGCAACATCCCGCCATAAAAGCCGCGGCGGCGCATATCCGCCTGGACTATCTGCAATTTCTGGAACTGGAATTGTTCGCCCGCTTCGGTACCCGGCTAGAGGCCAGCGTGGAGGCAAAGTTGCGGCGCGGCCGATTGCTGCGGGAGATTTTGAAACAAGACCGGCTGCAGCCCTGGTCCGAACAAGCACATCTGGCTTGGTTGCTGGCCTACGGCGACGGACTGTTCGACTCTATCCCGCCGCACCGGGTCGAAGTTGCGCTTAATGCACTAGTAGCGAATCTACCCGCGTTGAAACTGGACGCGCCCAAATCGCAATGGCTGGCGGCCTTGCGCGACGTTTTCGACGGACTGTCGTGAGCCAGCGCCGGGAAATCGAGGCGCGTTTGGCCTTGTACGAAGATTTGACCGGAATTCTGGGGGCGATGCGCAGCTTCGCTTTGGCGGAACTGCGAAATGTCAACCAACGCGAGCAAGCCCAACACAAGGTCATGACCGCAGTACGCAGCGCATTCGACGACCTCGCTGCCGACTGGGCGACACAGCCCGAAGCCGCAGTTTCGTCCGCCAACGACATTGGGCTGTTATTCGGTTCGGTGCGCGGTTTCTGCGGCAGTTTCAACGAAGACGTAGTAGCCTATTGGCGCGACCGCGCTAAGGCCGACGGCCCGCTGATTCTCCTGGGAGAACGCTTACACGCCTGGTTCGACCAGCGCCCATCGATCGTGAAACTGGCCGGCGCCGAAAGCAGTATGACCGCTTACAATATCATCGACCCAATCTTGAATGCCATCGAGCAATTGCGAGACGAACACGGTTTCGGCCTGGTTGCCTGCTATCGCGACGAAGATGGCGCGCGGAGTATCCGCCTGTGGCCCTTGCCCCATACCCGTGTCGACAGCGCCAAACTATCGCCGCTAACATACGCTCCACCCGCCCAGGTCGCTGCGCAAGTGGCGGAACACTATCTTTACCACAGTCTGCTGGCATTGCTGTTAAACGCTATCCGGGTCGAAAACCATATGCGTTTATTACAAATGGAAACGGCGTTGCACTATCTGGATCAGAGCGGCGAGGACCTGCACCGCCAACGAAATCGGCTGCGCCAGGAAGAGATTGTCGAAGAAATCGAATTAATGCTCGGTAGGCGCTAATCGCATTTTCATCCCGGCCCTTGCTTCGATTTTGTCGGCTCACAAAATACATAATTCGCCACAGGCGGGGGGTGCACGCTCCTCTCAGATCGCCCCGACCATCGCAGTATATGGCGTGAACCGCCCGCAGGACCTGGGGCGCCGCTTTGAAAAACCCTGGCCAAATCTACGAGAAGCACAAGATTGAGGCCGTATACGGGGCAGTCTGCTGCCTCGCGCCATCCAGGCGCTCGCACTGGGTACGCCGCTGGCCTCCATACCCGCTCCCGGCGGGTTGGTCTTTGCGGTCTTTCTTTTGCCCGAGCACAAATTAGTCTGGAGAACATTTGCACAACCGATAGGCTGGCCCGCAAGTCGAAAACCAGGGATGGTTTTCGTAACAGAAAGAAACTCGCCTGTCGGGCCGAGACACGACTTTCGCAACGGCTTTACGCAGCCTTTCCTTGTTATTTGAAATGCTCCGGTTTAGGTAAAGAAAGTCAACCAGTCCAATCGGACAAAGCCGAATTAAACCCCCATCATCCTAACCAGAAGAGTCGAGTCGTGAAAAATCCGGTTTGTCCGAAGTTTGTCGAAGGGTGAACGGGATTTTAAAAATACCCCGCCGGTGCGTGTGTTACAGACCGTCCGCACTTAGACTTTGCTCGGCACGAACGGTCTATAACACATGGCAACTGCTCTTTGTAGGCTCCCTGCTAATAACGGATTGGAGGCTTCTCAACCGCCCACCCCGCATTTCGCAGCATTCCGAGGTGGACTAAACCCGTCCTCACTCGCTGTTAGAAAAGTTCAGGGCGAGTGACAACGGTATACCCGAACCCGGTTAACGTTAAAACAAACCGCTGATCACGCCGTCGTCGCTGATGTCGATGCGCTCGGCGGCCGGCACTTTCGGCAGGCCGGGCATGGTCATCATGTCGCCGGCAATGGCGACGATAAAGCCCGCCCCGTTCGCCAAGCGCACTTCGCTGATCTCCACGTTGTGGCCGGACGGTGCGCCCTTGGCGTTCGGGTTGGTGGAAAACGACATCTGGGTCTTGGCCATACAGATCGGGAAGTGGCCGTAGTTAGCTTGCAAGGCCTTAATGTCGGCCATGACTTTCGGGCTGGCGCTGACGCTGCCGGCGCCGTAGAGCTTGGTGGCGATGGCTTCGATCTTGTTCCAAAGCGGCAGTTCGTCGTCGTAGACGTAATTGAACGCAGGTTCCCGATTATCGACGATTTGCAAAATCTCCTGCGCCAGGGCTTCCGCCCCTGCTCCTCCCTGCGCCCAGTGTTTGGCGATCACGCATTTCGCACCCAGCGCTTCGCATTGACTTTTCAGCCATTCAATTTCGGCGTCGGTGTCGAAGGTAAAATGGTTGATGCTGACCACGCACGGCAGGCCATAGTGGTTTTGGATGTTGCTCAGATGCCGTTCCAGGTTGGCGAAGCCTTTTTCCAAGGCGGCCGGATTTTCCCGGTTTAACTCGTCCTTGGCCACGCCGCCGTGGAATTTCAATGCCCGCACCGTGGCGACCAGCACCACCGCCGACGGTTTCAGGCCGGACATGCGGCATTTGATGTCGATAAATTTTTCCGCGCCCAAATCGGCACCGAAGCCGGCCTCGGTTACCACGTAATCGGCCAGTTTCAACGCGGTTTTGGTGGCGGTGACGGTGTTGCAGCCGTGGGCGATGTTGGCGAACGGGCCGCCGTGGATAATGGCCAGATTGTTTTCCAGGGTTTGCACCAGATTCGGCTTGATCGCGTCTTTCAATACCGCCGCCATCGCGCCGTGGGCGTTCAAATCGCTGGCGTAGACCGGGGTGACCTTGTCGGATTTGTAGCCAATCACGATCCGGCCCAAGCGTTCTTTCAAATCGGCGCGGCTGGTGGCCAGGCATAAAATCGCCATCACTTCCGAGGCGACCACGATGTCGAAGCCGTCCTCGCGCAGATAACCGTTAGCCGCCCCGCCCATGCCGACCACGATTTTGCGCAAGGCGCGGTCGTTCATGTCCATCACCCGCTTCCACTGGATGCGGCGCGGGTCGATGTCCAACTTGTTGCCGTGGTTGATGTGGTTGTCGATCAAAGCCGCCAATAGATTATGCGCGATGCCGATCGCATGAAAATCGCCGGTAAAATGCAGGTTGATGTCTTCCATCGGCACCACTTGCGCATAGCCGCCGCCGGCCGCACCGCCCTTGACCCCGAAGCAGGGGCCTAAGGACGGCTCACGCAAACAGATAATGGTTTTTTTGCCGACCCGATTCAGCGCATCGCCCAAGCCGACCGTGGTGGTGGTTTTGCCTTCGCCGGCCGGGGTCGGGCTGATCGCCGTGACTAAAATCAGCTTGCCTTCGGCGTTGTCTTGCAGACTATTCACATATTCCAACGAGATTTTGGCCTTGTAATGGCCGTAAGGGTCCAAGTGTTCGGCCGGAATGCCGAATTTTTCGCCGGCCAATTCGATGATGGGCCGCATCTTGGCTTGTTGGGCAATTTCTATGTCTGACATGACGTTTTCCGTCTCCTTAAACGTAACACACTATTAGCGGGCCGGCCGCCAACCGCGCGCCAGCGGCAGCCGCGACGGAAAGGCCGGAAAAAACGCTACATTTTAACGTGTTAGCTAGCGGCGAATAAAACAAATTCGCGACCGTCGCCGGCAAGCCGGCGTGCAGGCAATCGGCTACAATGCGCCGCTTTACACTGCGAACGGGAAAGGTAACCATGCAAACCAGCAAACGGAACACTTGCCACTGGTGGTTGCCGATACTGTCCGGCGTATTCATAGGCACCAGCTACATTCCCTTCCCGCCCTGGGCTTCGGCCTTCGGCATGCTGCCCTTGTGGCTGTTTTGGCAACAGCAAACCCGCTGGCAACCGGTCATATGGTCCGGGGTGCTGACCAGTTTCGTGTATACGCTGATCGGCTTTAACTGGGTTACCTACACCCTGCACGAATTTGCCAAGGTCAACTGGCTGCTATCCGCTGTCGGCATGGTCTTGTTTGCCTTGTTCGGGCATTTGTTTTTGCCGGTGGCGGGCGGTTTGTGGTTTGGCTTGAGGCGCCGCTGGTCTATGGAGCGTTGGCAATCGTTCGCCTTGATGGCCTTGTTGACCGCCTTGGTCGAATACCACCTGCCGATGCTGTTCAAATGGAATTTCGGCTACAGCTGGTACGGCGCCGGCCTGCCGTTGTATCAATGGGCGGAAATCGTCGGTTTCACCGGCTTGAGCATGTTGACGATAGTGGCCAACCTGCCGTTTTTGTATGCCTGGCTCAACCGCAAGCGCTTGAGCGGCAAACTGGCCTTAGCCGGCATCCTGACCGTTTTCGCCGGGTTGAACGGCGGCGGCCTGTGGTTGCAGCAACGTCTGCCGCAACCGGACAACGCCGCCAAGGTACTTTTGGTGCAAGCCAACATCGGCAATTCGGAAAAACAAGCGATGGAACATGGCAAAGCCGGCTACCAGGCCGCGATCCTGACCGAATATTTCCGCAGCACCGACCAAGGCCTGGCCCGACATCCGGACGTCGATTTCGCCATGTGGTCGGAAACCGCCTTTCCGTCGCTGCTCGGCGAGCAGTATCAACACAACTTTTACGCCGAACTGTTGGGCGAATTTTTGCGCAACCGCAATTTGCCCTTGATTACCGGCGCCTACGGTAAAGATGCCGATGATGCCATCACCAACTCTCTGTTCGCGTTAGACGCTAACGGCCGCCTCATCGAACCGCATTACAGCAAAACCATCTTGTTGGCCTTGGGCGAATACATTCCCGGCGCGAAGACTTTTCCTTGGCTGAAGAAACTTTTGCCGATGGTCAGCGAATTCGGCCGCGGCCCCGGGCCTACCGTGTTGCTGCAACTGAACGGCTACAAAATGGGCCCGCAAATTTGTTACGAAAGCCTGTTTCCGGAGTTTTCCAAAGGTTTGGCCGATTTAGGCGCGCAATTCATCGTCAACGTCACCAACGACTCCTGGTACGGCACCTGGCAGGAGCCCTACCAACACCTGTACATGACCTTGGCGCGCGGCGTGGAATTTCGCCGCCCGGTATTGCGGGTGACCAATACCGGCATTTCCACCGTGGCGCTAGCCGATGGCTCGCTGCTGGAACAATCGCCGTCCGACGCCCGCTGGGCCAACGCCTACCGGGTGCCGTTCGTCACCGAACCACAGACGACTTTTTACCAACGGCATTTTTATCTGATGCCGGAGTTGTTGTGGGGTGGGCTGTTGTGCCTGCTGGGATTCGTTACGTTCCAAGCACGAACCACCGGCTACCGCCGTTAGCATAGCGCTCGATACTCCGCCACCCTGCTACTGCTGCATCATTCCGGCCGTGGCCGCCAGTATGCCGGCCGGAAATATGGGCAACATCCGGCGGTGATGGAGATGCAGCAACGATGAGTCGCAAGGGAAATTGTTGGGATAACGCACCGACGGAACGTTTTTTCCGCAGCTTGAATACGAGGCCTTACGGCAAATCCAACGCCACCCGCGGCCTGCGCTTTCGCCGCAACTGCCGGCGGCGTCGTTTAAACCACTCTATCCGGCAATTCCCGCCCGGCGAAAAACGCTTCCAGGTTAGCCAGCACTTTCTCGCCCATGGCGGTGCGGGTGGCAATGGTGGCGCTGCCCAAGTGCGGTAGCAGCGTAGCGTTCTCCAAACTTAGAAATCCGGGATGCAGCTTAGGCTCGTTCTCGTAGACGTCCAGGCCGGCCCCGGCAATCCGTCGTTCGCGTAAGGCGTCTATCAAGGCTTGGCTGTCCACCACGTCGCCGCGGGCCGTGTTGATCAGATGCGCGCTTGGCTTCATCAAGCGCAAGCGCTCGGCGTTGATCAAATGCCGGGTTTCGGCGCCGCCCGGGCAATGCAGGGATACATAGTCGCATTGCGGCAGCATCTGTTCCACGTTATTGCAGCGTATCGCTTGCAGGTCCGCGACGGTGGCGGGATCGGCCGGGCTGGGTTTGACGTATAAAATTTTCATGCCGAAACCGTGGTGGGCTTTTCCGGCCATGGCTTGGGCGATGCGGCCGAAGCCGATCAAGCCCAAGGTGGCGCCGGTGACGTCGCTGCTCATCATTTGCGTCGGGCACCAGCCGCTCCAGCCTCCGGATCGGACCAGCCGGTCGCCTTCGGCGCCGCGCCGGGCGGACATCAATAACAAGGTCATCGCGATATCGGCCGTACTTTCGGTCAATACGCCCGGCGTGTTGCTGACCGTC
This sequence comes from Methylomonas sp. HYX-M1, assembly GCF_040741385.1. NCBI lineage: Bacteria > Pseudomonadati > Pseudomonadota > Gammaproteobacteria > Methylococcales > Methylococcaceae > Methylomonas > Methylomonas sp. HYX-M1. The sequence continues at coordinate 1,948,790 of NZ_CP160405.1, read as the reverse complement.
AGGCCTTGTTGCCGGGCGGCGGCGATGTCGATATGGTTGTAGCCTACCCCGAAATTGCCCAGAATTTTGCAACGCTTGTCGGCCACGTTCAGCACCTCGGCCGGCAGGCTGTCGCAGACGCTGGGGCAGACCGCATCGTATTGCTGCAAGGCTTGTTTCAGTTCCTCGGCGCTGAACGGGTGATCGTCCGGATTCAGGGTTACCTGGTAGCGCTGTTGCAGTTTCAGTTCAACCGATTCCGGCCAGCGCCGGGTGATAAGCACTTTGGGTTTCGACATTCGGACTCCGTTTGGCCTGGGAAGAATGAGGTCGCTATTCAGCAGCTACCGAAAACAGCCGATTTACCTGCGCTGCAGCGGCAGAGAGACGAATAGTTGCGAATAAAATGCGGCCAGTATAAAGCAGGCTGCAAGCGCTTGTACCGTGACCTTTACCGGCCGGCTTGTTATAGTTGGCCGGTTTTGTTTTTGATCGGATCGATTCGGAGCCCAGTATGTCCAGCTTTTTTTCCAAGTCGCGCATCACAGCCGGAGCGGGATACAACCGGTGGATGGTGCCGCCGGCCGCTTTGTCGGTGCATTTATGCATAGGCCAGGCCTATGCGTTCAGCGTATTCAACGACCCCTTGACCAAGGTAATCGGCATCAACTCGTCCACCCCGGACGATTGGAAGCTGACCACCTTAGGCTGGATATTCAGTTTGGCCATCGTGTTTTTGGGGCTGTCGGCCGCGTTCGGCGGCAAATGGCTGGAGAAAGTCGGGCCGCGCCTGACCATGTTCGTCGCGGCTTGTTGTTTCGGCGGCGGCTTTTGGGTGTCGGCCTTGGGTGTTTATTGGCATCAGATCTGGCTGATATATCTCGGTTACGGTGTGATAGGCGGCATCGGTTTGGGCTTGGGTTACGTGTCGCCGGTGTCTACCTTGATCAAGTGGTTTCCCGACCGGCGCGGCATGGCCACCGGCATGGCCATCATGGGTTTCGGCGGCGGTGCCATGATAGGCGCGCCTTTGTCGGTACTGCTGATGGATTGGTTCAAATCGGCCGAATCGGTCGGAGTGATGGAAACCTTTATGGTCATGGGGGCCCTGTATTTCGCCTCTATGCTGATAGGCGCGTTGACCATCCGCATACCGCCGCAAGGTTGGCAGCCGCAGGGTTGGCAGCCGCCGCAAGTGGCTAACAAAATGATCACCCGCAATCACGTGCATATCGACCAGGCGCTGAAAACCCCGCAGTTTTATTTTTTGTGGCTGGTGTTGTGCTTGAACGTCACGGCCGGCATCGGCGTGTTGGGACAGGCTTCGGTGATGATACAAGAAATGTTCAAAGGCGCCGTGACCCCGGCCGCCGCCGCCGGCTTCGTCGGTCTGTTAAGCTTGTTCAACATGGGCGGACGGTTTTTTTGGTCGTCCGCTTCGGACTATCTGGGCAGGAAAAACACCTATTTCGTATTTTTCCTGCTCGGCGCCTGCTTATACGCCGCGGTGCCCGGCATGGGGCAAATCGGCAACATGGCGATGTTCGTGCTGTTGTACGCCTTGATCATGAGCATGTACGGCGGTGGCTTTGCCACCATTCCGGCCTATCTGGCCGATATTTTCGGCACCTTGTACGTCGGCGGCATCCACGGCCGCTTGTTGACCGCCTGGTCTACCGCCGGGGTGTTGGGGCCGGTGCTGGTCAACTATCTGCGCGAATTCCAAATCGAACAAGGCGTAGCGAAAGCGGAGGCCTATAACGTCACCATGTACATCATGGCCGGTATTTTGTTGCTGGGTTTCGTCAGCAATTTGCTGGTTAAGCCGGTGCACGAAAAACACCACATGAAACACGGCGATTTCGACGAACTGGACGGTATTTATCCGGCCGACCAACATTAAGCGAGGCGGTTATGCAAACCGAAAAACCCAAACAAACTTCTCGGCTGGCCTTGCTGGTGTTTTGGCTGTACGTGTCCATCCCGCTGCTTTGGGGCATTAGTTCCACCCTGAAAAAAGCCATGGCGCTGTTCGATTAGCCTAAGCCTGCAAAAAGCTATTCCCGCGCCGGCAGCGGTTTGTGCACCGAGGATTTGGGCGACCTAAGCCGGTTTGATTTTTCGCTACGAGTAGGGATGATTGTTAAGGATGATGCGGTGGTTGTGGCGACGGTGATGCAGCTGCAAGAGAGGCTACGAAATATGTATAACGGGATGCCTTAAGTCCTATTTTTACATGTATGCCGGCTCTACCCGTAATTGGCTTCCAGCAAGGCCTGTAACGCCAACCGGCCGGCGTCTGCTTGCCGGCTATCCAGCCAAACCGGACGAATCCGACTAGCCGCCACTAGCCGTTCCGCCGTTTGTCTGTCGGTGGTTCGATCAAAAACGATCACCCAGCAGCGTAGGTGCTTAGCGCCTGCCAGTACCGACAATTCGTGGCAACAGCCCAAGCGTTGCGCGCTGAAACCGCGTAAATCCATCAACACCCGGTCGGCGCGGCCGAGTAAAGCCATCAACACCTTTTTCCAGGTGTGGTCGAAACAAAAAAACTCGTTCACCCGAAACCGGCCGTCGGCATCGGCATTGCTAGCCAAGGCCTGCAATGCGGCGCGCAAGCTTGCTTCGTCGTCGATAAAACGTTCGCGCAAACGGCCTGCCATGAATGCGAACAACTCGTCCGGCTCCAGATTACGCAACGCCAAATCCTTGCCGGCAATCAACAGGGTGTGGCCGCCGTAGCGCCAGCGCTCTATCACCTGATCGAACAAATGCTCGATGTCGCGGTCGGCGCGAAAAACCCGCAACACCAGCAAACCAGGCACCGGCCCGGTTGGGGCTAAACTGCGCCGCAGGGCCGTCACCGCAATCGGCATCAACCCGAATGCAGCCAGTATCCAATAGGACGAGGCACCCACGCTATGACTGAGACGCATCGCCTGAAACAACAATACGATCAGCCACAAACCGCCTATCAAGTACCAGGGTTCGGAAAACGCTTGCCGCCGATACGCGCCGGCCAGCCAACGCGCCGAGCCGCGTACAATCGGATAGGCTAATAGCCAGGGCGCCAGGACGAATAAGGCAAACACCCCCTCCGCTCCCAATAACAGCGGCAAATCGGCTGCCCAGCCTTGCAAACCCTGCTCCAGTCCGCCGGCCAATACCTGCAAGCCGGCTAGCGACGACAGGCACAACAAAAACAACAACGGTATCAAATACGGCCCGCTGCTGCGCAATGTGGGGCCGGTGAATACAAACACATAAATCAACAACGGAGCTTGTTCGGAAAGCAGCCAATACACCACGCCCAGGAAGGGTTGTTCCGCAGTGGAATTGGCCATCACCACCGCTGCAACCAGGGAAAGATAAAATACAGACCAAACGCTAATTTTGAGCCGTGACCAGCGCTCCAACAAGCCGATGCTAGGCACCACCGGCCAGGCGTAAACCAAAACCAGGGTCGACCAGCGCCGCCAACCGAACTCAGCTTGGATGTAAGCTGCTTGCACTATTGCGGCGATCACGCCGGCAAACGCCAACGACAACAGCACGATAGCCAGCCACAAGCGAAACCGGGCGAAACGAATGCCCGGCCCTAAATCGACAGCGCATGGCACAGCCGGCGCCGAGGCGAAATCGGCAGACGCAGAAGCCGCGGCGTTTTCGTCCGGCGCCAAACCGCTTTGCATGCATTGCAACAGCTTGGCGGTATAACGGTGAGCTACGACTAAGCTCACCAACCAGGCCAACAGCATGGCGGCCAACAAGGCGAAAAAAATTTGTCCGTCTAAATTTGCCATTTCGGTGCCTATTGCCGCAAAAATCGACGGGCCGGTTTATCCCGGCCGCGATGCGTTACTAATACGCCGCACATTGTTGCTGCCGACTCAAACCGCGGGATTTCGCAACCTGGCATATTCGCTCAGCAGCGCCTGCAATTTGTCGGCTTGCTGGACGCGGGTATCCTGCATCCACTCGGCAACGTTCATCGCCCGGCATTTGCCGTCCCAGTCCGCAACCGCTTGGCTGTCGCCCAAACCCAAGGCCGCTTCGTACAATGACGCCAACACCCAATATTTTTTATTGGCGTCTTCGGTGCAGTCCAGCAACTTGTCCGCATAGCGGATGACTTGCTTGCGGATGCGTTGCGCCAAGATAAAGTCGGCGACGGCTTCGTCCGCATTGCCGCTTTTCAACATTTGTACTGCACGCAGATTCAACAAAAACGCCAGATTGATGCCGTTGTAGTGATCTTGCTTCAAAAAGAATCCACGCTCGTAAGCCGATATGCTTTCCGCCAAGCATTCGGGGTGGCCGCACTCTTCCCACAAGCGCTTATGCACGGCGCCCCACAAGCCCAAGGTTTCCGGATTATTGGAGGAATCCGGCGACAACTCGCGCAAAATCTCCTGCGCGGCGTGCAACGCTTCCACCACGCTTGGCTGCTTGCTTTTATACGTCGCTAATGCGAGTTGCTGCAGCACGAAAGAATCGGCGGGCCGCACTTTTCTAACTTCTTCCCAAAAGAATTTGGCGGCAACAAAATCGCTCGCCGCCATCTTCTGCATGGCGGCGTCCAGCATGGCTTTTGCGCTGCCGGCCGCCGAGTCCCCGCCGCCGTCGGCAGCAGCCGCGGCCGGTGCGGCCGGCGTCACCACCGCAGTTGCTACCGGCGGCTGCAACTGCGGCAAATAGGTGTAAACCGGGCTGTCGGTCTGCGGCTTGCCTGCGATGGTTTGTATTGCCGCCTTCAGCTCGGCCATCATTTTTTGCGCTTCCCTAAATCCGATTTCCTCACCCAAATGCTTGTAGCGGCGGATCACGATATGCGACAAATCGAACGGGTTTTTAAAGCCTTCCTCGGCCAGCACGATGGTGGTGTAGGGCTTTAATGCGTAGCGTACGCCCAATTCGAAGGCGGCGTTGACGTTGTAAGTCGATAAATCGGCGATCACCACGTCGGCGTTCAGCAGCCGTTCGTACATCGGCACGTCTATGGTACCGGCATGCACGATCTCGTCGGCGCGCACACATTGCAACCCGGCCGACTCCACCGCCATCTTGATGATTTCGTACGACGCGTTCAAATCCAACACCCGGCCGTCGGTGTAATCGGTTTTCTTACCGAAACCCTGTACTACGAAACATTGTTTAGTCATTACACAAACCCCTTGAAATGCGCCGATTCCACGTGCAGCTTGGCATATTCGATGCCGACCCGGCGAATGTCGCCCATGTGCTCTATCGAATCCAAGGTCTGTACGTTTTCCGGCTTGACGTCGTTAAGACCCAGCGCGTCCAAACCGGCGCGGGACACCGAAGGATCGTAGCGCAAGTAGGTGAACAACTTGGGTCCGGTAAAATTGGCTTCGCCTGCCTTCACCACCATGTCGCCGATCTCCCGGTCTATAGCCGCGCCGTGCCGGCAGGCGCCGACGGTGCGGCACACCATGTCCCAGCCGGCCGAAGCCGCGTTCATCAAGGCGCCGGGCACGTTTTGGGCAAAATGGATGATGTTCAAATCGTCGACGCCGGTTTTCTTATCCAATACCTTGGCCGCACCGCCGGTACCAACCGAAACGATCAGCAGCTTGTCCTCGCCGGTGGCCCAATTGATCTTGTAAGGCGCGGCCGTCGCCATTTGGAAGGCCAAATAGGCCGGGTTGTTGTAGGTCGTCACCCCGCCGTCCACGAAAATAAAGTTGTATTCCTCCGGCGTACCTTCGGCGAAGGTGACCACTTCCGGCGGAAAATAGGTCGGCGCGGCGGTGCTGGCCCGCACCAGCTGCCACAAGGGCAAATCCAGATTGCAATCCTTGCGGCTGCGGTCGTTGTACTTGGCCAAGGGGTTGTTACACACCGGCCAGGGCGAATCGGTACTGTGGTTGCGCATGACCATCATCAGCAAGCTGCGCAATTTCTGGCTGCCTAGCGTGGCGTTGCTTTCCACCAGCTGATCGTCGAACGCTTTCTTCAGCAAGCGGGCCAAAGGCTCGTCGTTGTAGCTGAAACGCAGGCGCTTCAGTAGCGAGGTTTTGTCGAACATCTGCTTGCCGCTGTCCAGATAAAACTGGCGAATCTTGTCGGTGGACATGCCGCTGGCGATACAGGCGGCAATAATCGCCCCGGTACTGGTGCCGCAGACGAAATCGAAATAATCGGCCAACACGAAATCCGGACCTTTACCCTGGGCAACCCGCAGCTGATATTCCAACTTGGCCAGAATTTCCACGCTCATCAAACCCAGAATCCCGCCGCCGTCGCAGGCGAGTATTTTCTTAGGTCCTGGCGCTTGCATGCGTTCTAGGATGGATTGACTCATGGTTATTCCTCATTACGGTTTGAAAAAAAGGGTTTAACGATACCAATAGCGATCAATTGCACGACGACGCAAGCAAAGGCCATGGAGACCAACAGCCATTTGAGCGCCGCGCAAACCGTCGTCACATACACCGTGTTCAAATCCGCGCCGAAATCCAGCATGCGCAACATGCCGATATTTTCCACGGCATCTAAGGGCGCGCAGGCCAGCACGGTATAGGCCATGCCATTGCCGATTTTTCTTAGCCCCGGCGGGCCGCTTGCTGCGAGCAACCAGCCGGCAATGGCCAGCAATAGCGGATAGGCCAGCAAGAAAGCGAAATCCAGCCAGATGCTAGTACGGGCGACGGCTTCCAACCCGGCCTTGCGCCAGCTCCCCATAATTCGTTCGGCGTTTTCTATGGAACCGGCCAGTTCGAACTGAAAAATCCCGACGTCGGTGCCGCTACCTTTCAAAATCTCGCCCATGGGCGCCAACACAATCATCAGCACGATATTGGCCGCCAGCAAAAAGGCTAACAGCGACCAAAGCGCATTGTTCGGTATTCGCATGACAGCTGCGTTACAGATTTGCATTCGAATCGTCAACCCAAACTCGCCACATCCACCGCCTTGTCCGACAAGCGTTTGGTTTCCAGAAACCCGTCGCGGCGGGCGCGCACGCCGTGTTTGAATTTGTCGGCGATGCGTTCTACGGTTTCGTCGGCGATGGCTTCCAGGATGTCGAACTCCTGCATGCCGGCTCTGTGTACTTGCTGGTAGATTTTTTTCAAGCCGCCGTCGCCGAACTGGTTGGCCACGTCCAGCATAAAGGCGATGCCGCGTTCGGAACGGATGTCGGGCGCATAACCCTGAATACCCGCTAACGAACTTTTAAATACCTTGGTTGCGGTTTGCACCTGAGCTGTTTGGAATACAGGCTGCACGGTAGCTTTCTCGAATCGATCGGTCCAAGGGCGCGCGATTAAGTTGAATTTGTTGTTGGTGGTTTCACCGGTATTCGAGTTTACCCCGCCGCTGGGGCGGCTGACGTGAGCGATCAAGCCATCGGCTAAATTGGCATCGCCGTCGCCGAAGATGTCGATATACAACTCGCGGTCCGCCGCCGAAAACGCTTTCAGAATTTCCGGCAAGCGACCGGGCTTTTGCGCCCATTGAATGATGCCGTAAGACAGCCCGGCTTTGTCGGTATTGAGATTCAGAGCGCCGAATTTGCCCACCCCTTCCATTTGCGCGACGATGCCCAGCACTTTTTGCATGCCTTGATAAGCGATGCCCAACACCAAGCTCAAATACACCTGGGAGATGCAGGGCTTGACCGCCGGCACGCTCAGCAATTTTTCCAAGGTAGCAGCGTCGACGTTGCCGCCGGCCGGCAAGCCCTGCCGGCCTTGAAAATCTTGTACGGCGGCTAGGGTTTTACTGCCGAAATTGCCGTAGCTGCTGGCCAGGATGTTGGGCATGCCTTTGAAACCGTGGCCGGACAGCAAATCCTGTATCGCGCCGACGCCGTCGCCGACCGCTTCGCCTTTGCTTAAAGCCGCGCTATTTTTGCCGCTACGCAGATCGTCGATGCGGGCGATGCCCGACAACAACGGACCACCGGCGGCAGCGGGTTTAGCATCGGCCAGCGCCGCCGGTTTAGCCGGTGCGGCTGGCGGAGCGAGCGGAGTTTCGGCTTTTACCGGTTGCGGCTGGTCGGTCAAACCGGCCCACAAATAAGCATCTTCGGCGGTTCGATACCACACCGGGTTGCCGCGCAAACGTTCGCCGCGCTCGGTAAAGCCGATCACTTCCAAATCGCTGCCGGCGGTCAAGGTACGCAAGACGCGAGCGCGGGTGCTGGGCTGAGCGTCGCGCAGATTGGCATTTTTAATGATATGCACGAAGCGGGTGGCGAATTCGGCCGGCGCGGCAGCCGCTTGCGCGGCCAGCAGTTGCAGCAGTTTGTCGCGCTGAAAGCTGGCTCCCGTGCAGTTTTTGGAGGCGCGAATCTCCGAATGCAACACCACGTGCTCGGCGTCCATGGCGAGATGCCACTGCTCGGCAATTTCATTAAGCAATTGGGCAACGCTTGCATATTGGGCGTCGCTCCATCCCGCGCCGGCCGGCACCGCGGCTGCCACGCCTATGGTATGCAAATTGGGGTTGACCCCGCGCCGCACCCCGTTCCAGCTGGGGCTTACGACGACTCCGGCGTGAAAAGCCGTGTCGTGTTCGTCCACGTATTGATGCACGCTACCGTCGTCTGCGACTACATAGTGGCAGGATTCGCCGGCTTTGGGGTTGGCGAACAAACTGTCAGTATCCTGCAGGCTGGGATAGGCGTGAATCACCACGGCCGAGGGCGTCAGGCCGCCCCGGCCTTTACGAAAATTTTCCGGCGCGCAAGGCGTCCATTGTTTCAGCATGACTACCTCCTAGCCCATAATGCCGCGTTCGCCGCTCAATGCCGCGTCCGCGGGGTTGGCCGCTTTCGCCTTACCGCCGCCGGCCTGAGTTTGTGCGCTCTCGCGCACCAGGCGTTGCGCGTCGTCTTTACCGGCCAAAGTGCCGCGCAGTTTCAGCAGGTTTTTCAAGGCGCTGTACCAAAACGGCGCCCCTAAACTGACCAGTACGATGGACAGCAAAATGCCGAATAGGCTGACGTTTTCCCAGTTTTTGCACCATTTGACGTTGCCGCGCCCGACTACGTTGATCAGGCCGGCGTCTTGCAACATGCCGACTTGACTTTTTAAGGCTTGGACGTCCACGCCGCCCGCAGCGGCCGCGCCGGCTTCCGGCTGTTTGCCCTGCATTTCTTCTGCATTGAGTGCGATAGCCTGACCCACTAACTGCGCGCGCAACTGGTCGTCCATCGCCAGCCGATTGATCACGTCCAGCGTATCCAGCTGCGCCGCGCAGACCACCAGCACCGAACACAGCACGGTGATGACGCGGGTGCTGGCGGTAAAACGGTCGGCCACCCGGTCTATGGTTTGGTCGAACCAGCTGTTGACCTTGGCCAGCAACTGGCTGCCGGCTTCCTGCAGCATCGCCGCGCTATGCCGGGCGCCGGCGGCCATGTCCGGATTGGCTTTTTCCAATTGCAAAGCAAACTCGCGCACGTTATTCAAAGTGCCGGCCGGATCGTCGATGCCGTTTTTCTTGAGCACCTCGAACAGCGCCGTTTGCACCGCCGGGGTAAACACGTTGTCGTCCAGTCCGAAGTTTTGCCCCTGCGATAAATCCAGCAGCATCGCGGTAAATTCCTCTCTATGGATGGTATCGCCCAGCTTCACCCCCAACACCGGTATGCTACGCAGGTGGCTGATCATCGGGTGGGTCAATACGGTAATGGCCACTTTGTCGGCGATGTCGCGCTGTAAAGCCGGATCGATTTGCTGCAGTAAATCGGCCAAACCGCGCGCCAGGTGTTTGCCGCGGGTATTGGCCAGATTGGTCACGAATTGGGTGAGGACCGTCACCACCATGCTGGCAATCAACATCACCACGCTGAGGCCCAATAACACGTCTATGGTTTTCAACATTAGATAAAACTCCTTCAAATGAGACTATCGACTCGGGAATACGAGTGAATCGAGGCTGGATCACACGCGTAACAACCGTTCCCAAAAGCTAAGCGCGCCGCTAACCTGCCCTGTCTTCCGCCGCCGGTTCTTGGCTAGTCGCGGCCGCTGCCGGCAAGCCTAACAAGCGCTGCAACCGGCCTCTTTGTAAAAACCAGCGATCGAACAACAACAGATGGATTTTAGCGACCACATACCCGGCCACGGCAATACCCAACTTAATCAGGAAACTTTCGGCTTCGGCTTTGGGATTGAGCCAACGCAATGCAGGCGCTACTATCGTCCCTAATAGGGATGCTATGCCGACGATGACTACGGTCGCGTTGATCGTCCAGCTGGTACCCCACAAAGCGATTAAGCCTTTGATCAAAAAATAAGCCGCCACCAGACCGAGCGCTAGTGCCGCGACTTTCAATTGCGGAATCAAATGCCAGGCTTTGAACGCCAGCTTGCCGGCCACGTCCAGTTGCTTGACCAGATCGTCGCGTTGCGCGGATGGTTGTTTTTTGTCTTGCCCTAACAGTTTTTCCAGTTTTAGAAATTCCCAGTTACCCCGCTCGGCTTCGATCTCGAATCCACCCCAACGGCCAGCTTTGCCGTCTTTGCGGTGCTGAGCGTCCAAATCCCGCAGCTGCCTGTCGGTCATCAGATAACCGCTGGCCATCAGCGCATAGGCTTCCACTTCGGTGAAGGAATCCAGGTCGGTGCGAATCGCGGCGATTTTGCGCTGCAGGTCTTTGGCGATCCGATAATCGGTGAGGCCGCTATCGTCGCTGGGTGTTATGTCGTCCGGTAGCCAATCCAGCGGCTGCGGCACTAAACCTTTTTGGGTGTGCACGAAAAACAAGCCTTGCAGCGCTCCGCTGTCCAGCCGGCTTGCCATATCCTGGTATTCGGCTTCGCGTATCCGGTCTTGCAATACCGATACGGTACGGAGCAGCACGCCGGCCGGGTCGCCGGCCGGTTGATGCGAATCCGCCATCTGGCCGCTAGCGTCACTGCAGAAAATCAGGGTACAGCCCTCTTCCAGCAGACCCTGCACGCCTTGGTTATCGTGCACGCCGCCGTCGACCAATTTCACCGTGCGGTCCTGAAACAATCCGTCCAATACCAAGGGCTCGAACAAGCCGGGTACGCAAGACGAAGCCGCCGCCGCATAGCCTAGCCGGAAATGTTGCAAATCCTCGCTGGGGGCTTGGTGGTAATACAAGCGCCGATAGCGCTCGTTGCAATCGATGTCCAACGCGGTCGGCGGTTCGCCCATCCAGCTGGCGGTAAAAAACCAGCTATGCCCGGAGTTCAGCGAGGTGGTGTTCAACAGCAGCATCGGCACCTTGGCTCGCCGCCGCCAGTTGTGGAATTTCAACTTGAAATCGGCCGATTGAAATCTGCCGTGCTTGGGAGTGACCAATAGATCCGGCATATGTCGCGGCTGAACGCCCCTGCCGTCTTCTACCTTGGAATACAGATTTTTTTCGTACAACTCGCCCAACTTATGGCTGCGCGTATAGGTTTTCTTGAACAAGCGTTTCGATAACCTCGAATTGCCGAGTACCAGTTGCCCGTTCACTTTCCAATCGCCCAAGGCCTGCATGCGGATATTGCTTTCCACCCCGCGCAGAAAATCCTGCTGCAATTTGGCGACCAAATCGATGTAATCCTGACGGCACAAAGTCTTGCTATCGTCTTCCAGCAAACGCTGTACTTCCAGATAGTACTGGGCGCCTAAAATGCTGCCGCCGGATACGCTGGACAACACTTCGACGCTACGCAAGGCGTCGACCTCGGCCAGACGGGCCAGCAAACCCAGGTGAAAAAACGAGGCGCGAAAGCCGCCGCCGGACAAAGCCAAACCGACCTTGCCGCGATGGCAGGCCAGGGCTTCGGCGGTGTCGGCACCGAGCAAATGACTGAGGGTTTGCCAGGCCTCGTGCCATTCTTCGGTCTTCTGTCCTTCCGCCGGACTGGGAATGCCTTTTTGACGGGCCAGTTGCACCCATTGCCGGAAGGTGGTTTGCAACATCCATTCGTCATGCTCGGCCTTGACCGCTTTGTCCAAACATGCTGCGGCTTGCGGGTATTCACCCAAACCGAAATGTATTTCGCCCAAGGTCACCTGAAACCAGTAATCCTTTTTTAATTTCGCGTCGGCTTTTAACGCGGCGTCCAGGGTGACTTTAATTCTTTTGCGCAAATCGGCCGCTTCGCCGCGCAAACGCAGCGCGTCCGCCGATGGCAAGCCGCTACGGTTTTCCAAGGCTTGGGCGCGGGCGGCCAGAACGTCCAGTAAGTAACAGGCATTAGCGCCGCCGTAACAGCCGTCCGCCGTCAGATTGCGCTCGTAAGCGGCCCGGTAAAACGCCAAACTTTCGAACACATGCTCCAATTGACCTTTGCATTCCCATAAACGCTTATATACAGCTCCGCCCAGAGACAGCGTTTCCGGATCGGCGGTGTTAGCATCGCGTAGTTTGGCTTTTTCCAGGTAGTTTAAAGCAGTCTGCAAGCGGGTTTCGGTGTGCAATTCTTCGTCTTTATAAGTACACAAAGCCAGTTGTTGGATGACCCAGGTTTCGCTTGCCAGCTCCTTGGGAACTTGTTCCAGTGCCCGTCTGGCGTCGCCGAAGCGGAACTGGGCTTTTAACGCCTTGATCTGTTGCTTTAACGCCGTCAGCGCGCTGTTTTCTTGATTGTCGTCAGCCATAGACTGGGTCCTCCTACGCTATTGTTATTGTGGGGTGGTGGAAAACGCGTCCGGTGCGAACCAGATTTCGAATTGTCCCGGCGGGATTACCGTGGAGTTTTCGAATCCGGAAATGTATTTGGTGGAGACGTTGGCAACCCGCTGTTGCAGCAACAATTTGGCCAAGACGTCAGCGGCAGTGGCGTCATTGCTGCGAAAGTAACGGACTTCGGTAGTGGACGGGCCTTTGGAAAGCAACTGGATCATAGGTACTCGGTAATCTTGCTGCTTAAACCAGGCCCGTAAACGGTTGGCGTCGGGTTTTTGCTTAGGGCTGCGGATTTGTATGTAGATGAGTTGCTTGGCGACGGGCTTAGTCGATTTCGGGGCGGTGGTGGTTGCCGAACCGTCGTCCGCCGGCGCCTGCTCCGACGGACTAGGGTTGTCGGCAGGCTCCTCTCCCGTGTCGGAGTCCGCATGCCGGCTTTTACTTTCGTAGTAAAGCGTGGCGTATTGATCCGCTTGTTCTTGATCCTGCAGCATATTCCAGTAACCCAAGCCGATCACCAAAACCAACAGACAAACCGCGCCTGCCAGCACGCGCCGCACCGCCCATTCCGCCTGCCGTTTGTCCCGCACCCGCCGCACCACCGACACCAAGCGGTCGTGGATCAGTTCCACCCGCGGCGTACCCATTTGCTGTTCTACCCGCAGCAAGCGGTGTTTGTCGGTCAGCTCGCTCAACTGTTTTCGGGTAATCAGGTTTTCGTCCAAGGCCAGTTGCACGGGGTAACTGCTACGGTATTGATTGCCCTGAATCAATTTGTGCTCGATGAACTCGGCGGCTTGTCCCATGCCGGATAAGGCGTTGCGGTAATAGTCTTCCAATATGGTCTGCCCTACCCGGCTCAATAACTCTTTATCTATCCATTCGGCCTTGGCGGCCTGCCGTTTCAAGTTCAACTGATAGCAGCACAAACTCAGCAGCACCGGCTCTATCGTTATTTCGCCGCCGGATTGCCGGGCATCCAGGTTGCCGACGAAGTCCACGATACCTTCCGCCGCACCGTCCGCCAGTATGTCCGCCCCGGAACGAATCAAGGCTTCGATCGCGCAAGCGCGCGACATCGGCAACAATTGACACCAGTTTTTCAGCAAGGAGGGAACGTCTTGCTCCCAGTTTTTCAAGGCCGGCAGAAAGTCTTCGCGAAACGACAACAACACCCGGTAGCGTTGCGAGCGGGTATCCAATTGTTCGGTCAAGGCTTTATCGACCTGCCCGGAAGCTAAATGGGCGGGCAACTTGTTTTCGATCAAATCCGCCAAGCCCTGGCATAGCACGCGCGGCGCCGGCAGCTGCGGATGGACGCCGGCGAAGACTTCTTCGAATTGGTCAAATACCAGTACCGGCGTCAACAAATGATTGTCGGGGCTCCAGATCTCCATGTCGCGCCGGTGCAGATAAGTCCACAAGTCGTCCTGGTAAGCGAACGGCAAGTAGTCGACCCCGGCATCGCTCAAGGCTTGCCGCAACCAATAACCGACTTGCTCGCTAAACGGCACCTGCCCGCCGCTGGCCACATCCAGCCGGATGTACACCGGCAGAAAATGCGCTTGCCGCAAAACCGGAAACAAACCCGCTTGCAATAGCGAACTTTTGCCCAGGCCGGATTTGCCGTACAGCACCGTCAACGGCGACAGCTTGATCAAGCGCAGCAATTCCTCGACTTCGGCCTCGCGGCCGTAGAAATAATCGTGCGAGCTTTCGTCGTAAGTCGCCAAACCCGGCCACGGGTTTTGCGGCGTCAGATGCAAGCCGGTGGCGGCGGTTAAATCGTCTGTCGATTCGGACACGGCGTTCATACTTGCTCCCGGCGGCGCAATTCGCGGATCAGGTTTTTCAGATGATCCCGGGTGCGCTCGTTGGCCACTCCGCCCGGCGCGTGGCCGAAATCGATGCGCGAACGCCACTCGTCCGGCACCCGGCTATAAGCCTGCGGCCGGTAATCCTCGTCCAGAATGATGGGTAAAATGAATTCGCGGCCGCGTATCGCTTTGCTGCGGTCTATCGCTGCGTCCCATTCCCGGTAGAAAAACTTTTCGTCGAAGCGGTCCGCTGCAGCGGAAATCAGCGGCAGGAAATAGCGGCAACTTTTGATGCCGTCGAAAATCAGCTTTTGAAAATCGCCGCCGGGCTCTATGGCCTCGCGGTCGAACCAGATTTCCCGGGCGGTCAGACCTTGCTCCTGCAGGATTTGGAACAATTTTTCCGCGGCCGGCAAATCGGTGGCACGCGAGTAACTGATGAAAAACGCTACCGAGGCCGGATCGCCGCCCTGGTTCTGCTCTTGACCGGCTGCCGCTTCGGCGGCCGGGGTATGTTTGGCTTGCCAGCGCCGGTACAGTTCGTCCACAAACGCGGCCGGCGGCAACTGATTGATCAGTTTGGTCTCCCGGCTGAATTCTTGTAAAAACGTGTTGAATTCGCTTTGACTGACCGCATCGTTGACCAGCCAGGCGCTGGTGCGTTTTTCCGACAAGCGGTTTTGATTGGTCAAGCGCAACAAAAACCGGCTCAGCCAATCCGGAAACTGGCTGCCCAAAAACAGCAGGCTGCGCTGTTGCAGCTCGCCTAAAAACCGCGCCGGCACGTTGGCGCCGCGCGCCAGCAGGTTGTGCGAATATTCCAGGGTGTCTTCGTCATGAATGGCGTAGACCTGGGCCGCTTGCGCCTTGCCGAACAAGTACAGCACATTCGCTTCGCCCGGCCGTTTCAGCCAATCGGCGGGCAAATCGCCGGCTTCGCTGGTCGGCAAATACGGCGAATGCACGATTTCGTTGACCGCCACCCGTTTGCGCAAGGCCTGCGCCAACAAGGTATCCGCTGTCAAACTGACTAACAGTTTAAAAGAGCTGATCGCCGCCAATTGCTGTAGCGCGGTCGGCAACTGAAAATCCGGGCCGGCGCATTCCGCTTCCAACGCATCGGCGATGTCGGCATACAGGTTATCGACGTTGATGTCGGCGTCGGCTTTCAACAAACTGACCGCATGATGCAATTCCTGCATCGGTGCCAGCACCCGGCCGTTCAGGTCGAAATCGTTGTTTGCCAGCAGTTTGGCGGCAATCCGCTGCTGTAAGGTCTGCGTAGAACCGCCTATTTGCCAGCTCAGTAATTGGCCGCCAACTACCGGCACCACCCGGCCGTCGTCTATGGCTTTGATCAAGCGGTTCCAGAAACGGTCGTCCAGTTCGTTGATTGCTTGGGCCATAGCGCCTCCTGAAAGATCGTGCTTAGGGTTGAGAGAATGTTGCCGTCGCCCCGTTCTCGAACGGGTCCGGGGGTATCGGCAAACCGGGGCATTGTTCGATGTAGTCGATGTCCGCCGACACCCAGTCCCGCCATTCTTTACGGCTGAGGTTGCGCGGCAGTTTTTTGCAGAGTTGGTCGGCCCAGCCGTCGAATACGGGCCAGGTTCTAAGAGTTTTATCGTAATTGCTGGCAGAAATTATCTGGCTACCATCACTGCTGAATGCAACGCTGGTAACCGCACCGTCGTGCCCCATTAACGGAGTGCCTATTAAGGCTCCAGTTTCGACATCCCAAATACGTATTGACTTATCCCAACTACCGGAAACGATGCGTTTACCATCAGGACTAAAGGCTATCGCTTCTACAGATTCGGTGTGACCGCGCATCGGCGTTCCGACTTCATCTCCGGTATCGACGTCCCAAACACGCAAGCTTCGATCCCCGCTAGCCGAGACTAGCTGCTTTCCGCTTGGGCTAATAGCTAACATTGAAATCCAGTTGGTATGCGCGTTTAGAGGCTTTCCTATTGCCATGCCTGTATCGGAATTCCAGAGCCTAATCGTATTGTCCAGGCTTCCGGAAACGATCGTTTGGCCGTCCGTACTACAAAGCACGCTAGATACGGAATCGAGGTGCCCCTCAAAAGGCCGCCTAATCGGTTTGCCCGCCCTAACATCCCACAAGCGTACCGTTTTATCTTTGCTACCGGACACAATGCGCTTTCCGTCGCTACAAAATGCCACCGCAGTCACTACCTCACTATGCCCTTGCAAGGGATCGCCTATACTCCGGCGGGACCCAACGTCCCACAAACGCAAGGAATGGTCGGCACTGGCGGTTACCAGCATTTTACCGTCTGGGCTGAATGCCGCCGCTGCAATATAGTCGTTATGCCCGGCCATCGGATCGCCGATCGGTTGCCCCGTTTCCAAATTGTATAGTTGCAATTCGCCGGATTTGCTCGTGACGAGAATTTTATTATCCGGACTGATTACCTTGATCGATGCTGCATCGTTCACGGTAAAAACAGGCGGATCGAGAGCCTTTCCGAAATCAGCTTTCCAAATTCGCAGTGTCCCGTCCCAACCGCCGGATGCTAAATAGCTGCCGTCTTTAGTGAACGCAATACTCCGTACCGGTCCGATATGTCCGCTCAACACCGAACCCAACGCCTCGCCGGTTTTCGCATCCCAAACTCGAAACTTTTCATCCGTACTTGCCGATATTATGCGGGTGTCATCCGGGCTAAACGCTAGGCTCCAAACGGCGTCGTCATGGCCTAACGAACCAATCAATTTGCCGTCCTTGCTGCTCCATAAACGCAAGCTTTTATCCCAACTCGCCGAAGCGATACGATTACCGTCCGGACTAAAGGCGACCCCCCAAACCACTTCACTATGCCCTAGCAAAGACATTTTTTCTGTCAACGCCTTGCTGTCCCGTAGCCGAACGATGCCGTTTTCGCTAGCCGATACGATAGATTTCCCATCCGGGCTATAAGTTACGCTGGATACGAACCCTCCCTCTCGATTCCTAGCTGCAATGCTGTTAGATTCCAAATCCCATAACAACAGCGTATTATCCCCACCACCGGAAACTAGCGACCTCCCATCCGGACTAAACCCCAGGCTCAGTACCGCATTATCGTGGCCATTCAGTGTAACTGGGGCAGCTGTTAAGCTAGCGAGCGCCCAAATTCTTATCGAGTTATCCCCGCTGCCCGATGCAAATCGCTTTCCATCAGAACTAAACGCTACACTCAGTACAGCCTTGTCATGAGCCTCCAACGGCACCCCAATCTGATGGCCTGTAACCACGTCCCATAATCTGAGCGATTTATCCCAACTACCGGTGACTAACGTCTTGCCGTCGGGGCTAAAGCCGACGCTGGTAAGCTTATCGGGCATCTCTCGTAAAAATAACAAACCGGGAAATTTCAGATACTCGGTTTGTAGCGATTCATCAACTAAACCGACTGGATGCCCAACTAGCGTCTGCACAATTCGGTGGCTCGACAGCACCTTAAGCAGACCAACTAATGTTCCGCCCGGGCGTACGCCCGAGGTTATCGCGTTTCCTTCCACACCGATCCGAATCGCCGTTGCCGAAATCTCAGCTCGCCGCGCTTGCTGTTCCGCCTCCACTGCCTGCTGCTTTGCCCGCCACATGTACAAAGCAACCCCGGCAAACAACAACAACGCGGATATCGTTCCAAACAACCACTGCCGGCGGCGTCGTTGTTCCCGTTCCTGTTCCCTGCGCCGCTCGCTGTCCTGCCTGCGCCGCAACGCCACTTGCGCCAGCCTATCGTGCACCAGTTCGATACGATCGCCGCTTTCCAGGCTTTCCCGCCGCAGCAAGCGCCGGTCGATCACGGTTTGCAACTGCTCGGCGCTGACCCGTTTTTCGGCGACTATCGAGTCGGCCGGATAAGCCAGCCGCACGCCGTCCGCGGTAATCAAAAATTGCTCGACAAACTCGCCGACCGCGGCCGGCAAGCCTTGCAAGGCTTGATCGTAAAAACGTTCGACGATTTGCCCGCCGGCCTGCGCCAGGTTATCGGTATTGAGTTTGGCCTGACCGGCGCGCAGCCTCTCGTCGTTCAAGCCGGCGCACAGCAGGCCCAGCAGGGCCGGCTCGATTTGCCCCGGCCCGCGCGTTTTCAGGCTGCAACTCAAGGTCTGGTTTTTGGTTTGGGATAAATATTGGACGATGTTCTTAGCGTCCGCATGATTGACCAAGCTGCCGCCGGTACGCTCTACGGCCTGTGTGGCTTGGTCGCGCGACATCGGCGCCAGGCGGAAACGGTTTTGCGCGAGTCTGGGGATCAACTCGCTCCATTCCTCCAACTCGGCCAGATAGTCTTCTCGCAACGAAAGCAAAAACCGGTAGGGCTGGATGTCGAAATTCAATTGATCGCACCAACCTTCGTCGTCGTTCAGTTTCTCCGCCAGTTCGCTAGGAATGCGGTTTTCCAGCAGATCGCCCAGTTGAAACAGCCACTGCTGCATCCGCTCCGGTTGCTGCGCGCCGCGGGTGAACATCTCTTCAAACTGATCCAGCACGAACACCGGCTGCCAGACCCGCCCGCCGCCGTCGACCAATTCGATGTCGTCGCGGTGTAAGTCGCTCCATAAATCGTCGCTCAGCAAAATCGCTTCGTCGTCGCCGTCCGCCGGCTGTTTGTAGCGAAAACTCAAGGGCTGTTTGTCGTCCGTTTGGGTCAGATGAATTTCTTCGGCCCAGCGTTTGGCCAGCTGAACGGACAAATCAACGGCATTAGCGTCGTGGTCGATGCGCCGATAAACCGGCAGCAAGCGCTGCTCCCGCAATTTGGGAAACAAGCCGGCTTGCAATAACGAGGATTTGCCCAACCCGGATTTACCGAATAATACCGTCACCGGCGCGGACAATACGCAGCGCAGCAGCGCGGCTTTTTCCTCGTCGCGGCCGTTGAAGAACGCTTGCGCGCTTTCCGGAAAGGCTTCCAGCCAGGGCCAGGGATGTTCGGCGTCCAGGCCGGTTGCGTCAGCCACGCTCGTCATCCGGAAACCGCCGGCAGCGTTCGCGCAGCGCGGCTTGTGCCTCGGCGTCGAACACGCCTTGCGGCGCGTGCAGCAAATGCCGGTCGAAAAACGCCCGGGTCTCGCCGGCGGCGATACGCGGATAACGGCTTTTGCCGGCCGGCTCCGCGTCTATGCCGACCGGCAGCAGAAAGGCGTCTTGAATGCGCCGCGAACGGGCCACCGCCAGATTCCATTCCTGCCAAAACACCCCTTCGCGGCGGGCGTTGGCCTGCGCCGACAACAGCGGCATGAAAAAATCGCAGTTTTCGATGGCGTCTTCGATCCGGTCCGACCAATCGTCGCCGCCTATCAACTTTTTTTGGTCCAGCCAAACCTCGGCAAAACCCAGTCCGAATAAACTGTCGGCCAGCAAACGGGCCGAAACCGCGTCCTGACTGGCGTAACTGACGAACACACTGGGGCCGCCGCTAGTCATTATCGGCCGGGTTGAGGCGGCTGTCGGCGCGGCGCGGCGCGGAAAACGCCGCCACAATAAGTCGATGAACCCTTCCGTCGGGCCGTCGAAGCTAAGCGTGTTGGGGCTGTACTGGGTTAAAAAGCTTTTCAGGCCCAAGTCGCTGATGCTGGGCGATAAATATTCGAAGGTAGCTTTGCTGTACAAGCGC
The DNA here is from genome assembly GCF_040741385.1 of Methylomonas sp. HYX-M1. Classification (NCBI taxonomy): domain Bacteria; kingdom Pseudomonadati; phylum Pseudomonadota; class Gammaproteobacteria; order Methylococcales; family Methylococcaceae; genus Methylomonas; species Methylomonas sp. HYX-M1. The sequence goes on along the minus strand of NZ_CP160405.1, from coordinate 1,928,730 downwards.
TCGTCGTTCAGCAAACGAATCAAGGCCCGGCCGAACCAATCCGGCAAGTTGCAACCGATCAGCAGTTTGTCGCGGCGTTGCATCTCCGCCAACAGGGTTTTAAACGGCCCGGCCGGGTTGGATTGCAGCCGGTACAGATATTCCAGCGTATCCTCTTCGTGTATGGCAAAACCGCCGATAAAATTGGCGCTGTTACCCAGCATTTGAAACACCCCCAAACGGCCGGGCTGCAGCGCATGCATGCCGGCCAAAGCCGCCGAGGAATCGCGTAGCGAAAAACTGTTGCCGGGCACGCTCGGCCCGCTCTCGCCGGATTGCAAGGCGCGCTCCAACAAATTGTCCGGCGTCAGGCTGACATACAAGGAGAAGGCCCCCACCTCGGCCAAGCGTTGCAAGCTATCCGCCAGCCGCACTTGGCCGGCGTACTGTCCGATCAAGCGGGAAATCTCCCGGCGGATGCGGTCTTCCACCCGCCGGCCTTGCTGGCTCGCCAAAATCCAATCGACCGCTTTATGCAAGGCCCAAGTTTGTTGTAAACCCGCCGCTTCGGCGTCCATCCCGAAAGTTTGCAGCAAGTCGCACGCGATCAAGCGATAGAAGGGTGCGGTTTGGACAATGCCGGCGGCATCGGCGTACTCCACCAACAACGCATCCGGGCCTATCACCGGAATCACGTTGCCTTCGCTTAAAGATTGCTCCAATGCCAGCCAATCGGCATCGGCAAATGCCGGCACGCCGCTTTGCGAAGTCGAAAAACCGGCTGCAGCGCTGGCGTTCATAAGGTGCGGGTATCCAGCCAAACCACCCTGCCGCCCGCCTGTTCCACCTCGGCGACCATATGCGCGGTGCCGCCCGGCCCGTCGCCGCCGCCGCCGTCCCACAAACACATGAACGCCGGCGCTGCCAGGCCGGCCGCCAGCGCGGTGTGCAGCAACCAAAGATTACAGCGTTCGTAAGGATTTTCGCTCTCGGCGAGCGGGCCTAGCGCGTGCGGCGCCGCCAAAGGCGGATTGGGCAATTGTGCGACGATGGCTTGATAGCGCGGCAACCAATCGGCTTGGCCGGGGAGCACCGAATGCGCGATGAATTCCGCTTCGGTAAACGGCTGCAACAACTGCAGTTTCACCCCGCGCGCCAAGCAGGCTTCGGCAAACAGGATGTCGCCGCCGCACGCACCCTGAGTCAAGCCCAAATCGTCCGGGCCCGCTTGCAGACTGTCTAACGCGCTGGCAACGGCGATAGCGGCGGCGGCCTGCTTGCTTGCGGGAAAGCGCGGGCGGGCTCTGTCCGGCGCGTCGACCATGTGGCCGCTGAACAGCAACACCCGGCGGGCTTGCCAGGGTCCGCCGTCAGCGGCGGCCAGCGCGATATTAGCGGGCGGCGGATACATCGCTCGCCTTACGGTTAGCACATAAACAACGGATCGGCATTTAAACTCACTCCTGTGTCGTTATAGTCATTAGCTTAAAAAGTGTAGACCAGTTAACGTTTTTTGGCGCTCACCGAATTTGTATCCGGAAAATATTTTTAGCCTAACGCTCATGAAAAAGCGGCATCACCCCAGCAAGCAAAAGTTTTTCTGTGGCAGCGACGCCCTCGTCGCGACGAGGGCGTCGCTGCCACTATGACTTTCAGAGTAACGCTTGTCATTTGAAACGAGATGAAAAGCAAACAGACAATTCAACGCGGCTGCTTGGAGCCCGGCCTGCGCTAAATCGCCGCAGTCGCTGTCAAGCAAGGGTTGCAGTTCATGCAGGGATCGCTGTTCGGCTAGTGTGAGGCGCCGGTTAACACCTGCCGCCGGATGTGATCGATTAAATCCCGGTAATCGGCAAATCCGCCGCCGCTAAAATCTCGCCTCGTAGCGCGTCCAATTCGGTTGCTTTGCCACCCGGATTGTTCGCCGGAATGACGGCCGTTTCCTGCACTGCCAGCAGGTAGTGTTGTCGCTCGAATTCAAAAACCGGGTTCAAGCGAGTAATGGGTTTTTGCTCGACCAGATTAACGGCGGAAATTACCGGCCTGGTTTTCAGCCCGTCCAGGAAATCGCTCTGAACGTCGAGTAGAAAGGGGTACCGGCCTTGGGTTTGCCGGTTGGTATTTCGGTACAGGACGAACTGCGCCATCAAAAACGCCGCAAGCTATCGCTGAAACAGCCTTCGGCTTCGATCAGGCCGCGTTCCAGAGTGGCCGACAAAGTTAATTTGCAAATCCTTGGCTTGGCAGCTCACTGTTGATGCTGAGATTGGCGGTTTTTTTCGGGGCAGTCGGGTTAACGGCGATTTGCATAATGCGCACAATTTATGCGCAAACAAATGGCTTTGGCTAATCAATTTTCGAGACAGCGACTCGTAACTATTGATTGTCCCACCCCAAATCATTACCGCGTCATCGACAGCGCCCGCGAGACCTGTTCGCGCACGAACATGCGGGCGATTTGCTCGGCCAGGGCTTGTTTGTCGACGATACGGGCGAAGCGGCCCTGTTCCGACACCGGCACGAAGCGCATCGGCCAGTCCAACAAACGCTGCATATATAAGGCCGGATTGTCGCCCGGCAGCACGTCTATGGCTTGGCCGATCAGATACGGCGCCAGCCATTGTTGCAAATCGGCTTTGCCCACAAATACCGGCGCGTTCTCCTCGCCGCCGTGTTCCTGCATATGCCCGCTCCACAAACCGGCGCGGCGACCGACTTCGCCGGCGCAATCGGGCACCGCTTTACCGATCTTGGGCAATTTTTCTTCGAAACGGCGCAACGCGGGAAACATCGCTGCCAAACGTTCTTTGACGATTTTGGGATGCACCACCCCGATCAAGCTATCTTGTTCGCCGACGAACACCATGATTTCCGCTTTGGTCAAGTCCGCCGCCAGCGCCGCCATCAAATACAAGCGGCTGGCCCACCATTGATTGCCGCCGCCGATGTCGATCTGCAACGCCTGCGAGCCGGCGAGCCCGGCGATGATTTGGGTGATTTCCTGTATCGTGCTGTCGGATACCGAATAGGTGCGCACGCTGGGTTGGTTCAGGCGCACGTCCACCTGCAACGACTCCAAATTCATTTGCCGGCCGATTTCCTCGCGATACACGGCCGCGCTGACCAGACTCGCCAAGTCGGACGGGGTACGGAAGTGGTTGATCAAATAGGTTTGACTGAGATACTGGCGTAAATCGGCAATCGCCTTGCCCTGTTTGTTTTCGCCGTTGACCGCATCGAACTGGCTGGACGGCCATTCCGCTTCCGGGTCCAGTAAAAACGCCAATACCGGTTTTTTGCTGAATTCGGCCTGTTTTAGTTCGAATTCGGTGACCGAGGTTTCGCCCTTGCTCGTGCCGGTGGGCAAACTCGGCTCGCTCACACCGAAATCCTTGGGCACGTAACCGTAGCGCCAGGCGAAAATGCCCAGATAAAGGTCACATGCTTCGACGTCCAGCAAACAACGGCTCAAAGGCCGCGCTCCCTCGGCCACGTAATCTTCCATGCCTATCGGTTGATGGCCCATGCGCCGCAGCACTGCCGCCACCGCGCTTCGGTGTTGCTGCAAATCGCGAAAAGTCGAGGAAATGTATATTTTCATGGCCCACCTGTCCGCATGAAAAAAAGCCGCAAATGCCAGCCCCCCAGTATAGTCAAACCCCTATCGATAAGCAGGCCGAACGCACGCCTGGAATCAATGCGCCAAACATTCGCGTATCGTCAGCCGTTCGGCTTGCCGGGCCGGCCAATAGGCTGCCAGCAACGACAGGGTCAATACGATCAGCAACCAATACCCGGCCGCGGCGTGATCAAAGCAGTAATCCAGCTCGACGTTCATCATGGTGCGCCCCAATAAGTCGGCCAACGGGTGGCCGGCCCGGTAAGCCAGCGGCACGCTCAGCGACCAGGCCAGGATGCCGTGCAGCAAGCCTTCCAGCGCGAACAAGCGAAACACCGCCGGCGACGGCGCGCCTATCGCCCGCAGCACCCCGATTTCTTTCACCCGTTGCAGCACCCCTATGCTCAAGGTACCGGACAAGCCGATGCCGCCGATGGCGGCGACCATCGCCGCCAAGCCCCACAAAGTGCCCAGCACCGATTCGAATTGGTTGCGGCTAAATTGCCGTTGCGCCAGTTTGGCTTCGCTGCCGTAGCTGTCCAACATCACGCCGGCCGCCTCGAAACGCTGTTTCAATACCCACAACAATGCCTGTTCCTGCAACTCGTCTTCCGCATCCGCAGCCAACAAGGCATAGGACGCCAAGCGTTTGCCGCCCTGCTGCTTGCGTATCGTCTCCAGTGGGGCGTAGACCGGTTCCACCATGAAATTATTGCCGGCCAGCCAGCGGTACAAGCCGATGATTTGCCAGCGCTGCACTTTGCCGTCTATCGTGACGTCAACGCTGTCGCCGGTTGTAATGCGGTTGGCGGCTGCGGTATCGGCATTCAACACCAAGCGATGTTCTCCGGCGTCGTCGGCTTGCAGCCAACGGCCGGCTTCGATATAAGGCTGGTACAAAGCGGATGCGGCCGGCAAGGCCATTATCTGCATGCCCAAACTGCCGCTTTGGGTTAACGCTTGCCCCTGTCTGCCGATTTCCACCGGCAGCCGTTGCCAGATCGACACCCCCTGCACCACCGGCACCGATCCGGCAATCGCATACACCTTGTCTTCCGCCTGATCCGGGCTAAAACTCAATTTCAGCGCGTAGCGGGTGCGGGCCGCTTCGTTGTCCAGGGTCAAGTTCAACGAAGCAATCAGGGCGCACAACACCATCAGCATCACCCCGGCTGCAATCAGCACGCTTTGGGTCAACAACAAACGGGTTTTGCGGCGGAACAGGTTACCCAAGGCCGTGGCGTACAACGTCGGCAACAAGCGGGCACCGACCGCTTCCACCATGCGATCGAAGCGGTTGGCGCCGAAATCGGCAGGCAAACCGTAATGCGCCAAGGCCTCGCGCACCGTCATGCCGGAGGCGCGCCAGACCGGCGGTAAAGCGGCCAGCAGCGGCACCGCCAGGCCGCCGCCGACCATCCAGATGATCGCTTCGTTCGAGACCTGGAACGCACCGCCGGGCACGTTGAACAAGGCCAATAGCCGCCGCGCCGCCCAGTCTGCACCGTACAAGGCCGGCGGCACCGCCATGGCAAGCGCCGCCACCGCCAGTAGCGCCACTTCGCTCAAATACAGCCATGCAATCCGCAAACTGCCGCCGCCCAAAGCTTTCATCACGCCGATTTGCTCGGTTTGCTGGGCCAAATGCGCAGCCACCGTATTGAAAATCAAGGCGCCGGCTAATCCCAAGGATGCCAGCGCCATCACTTGCAACACCGCATTGATGCCGGCAACGAAGCGGCGTCCCCAATGCCGGTCCGGGTCTTGCAGCAAGGTGACCGCAACCGGCGCTTGCTTCGCCGCCAACAAAATTCTCAGCCGCGTCGCCAGCTCGGCCGCCGCCTCTGCGCTGTAAGGCGGCCGGAGCTGAACCAGCAACTGGCGGAAGTATCCGGCCGGCAGACCGAAAGTCTTGGCTGCTTCGCGACTGGCGAAAAAATGTACCTGCCCGCCGAACTTAGGCGGTTTGACGAAAGGATGGCGCAGCACGCCGGACAATTCGAAGGTTTGCGAACCGGACGCACTTTGAAATTCCACACTGTCGCCGAGGGCCAAACCGGTTTGCGCCAGCGACAGATTTTCCACTGCCAGCTGGCCGGCCGCCGGCCAATTGCCGGCTTGCAGTTCGGTCAAATCGTAACGCTGGGCGCGGTAATCGTCGCGCAGCATCAAGGTCGCGTCCAGCCACTCGTCGCTGCCGGACTTGCGATAACGAACGGGTAACGGATTGATGGTGTCGACGCCGGCCACACCCGGCACGGCCGAAATCTCTTGCAACAGCTTAACCGGCGCTGCCCCGCGCAGAATCAAATTGATATGTGAGGGCTGCGAAGCGCGGTGTGCGGCGTCCATGTTGTTCAACATCAAGGCTACCATGCCGAACAACATTCCCACCGAAAAAATGCCGATGGCCATGTTGACCGCCGCCAACAGGCTACGCGACTTGGCCAAGCGCAAGTCCGCCCACAATTTGTAACGCAATACGCTCATAAACGACCGACACTGTCGGCGTGGATGCGGCCGCTACGAATTTCCAGCTTGCGCCCGGCGGCGTCGGCCAACGCCTCGTTGTGAGTGACCATCACCAAGGTCTTGCCTTGGTCGCGTAAATGCGCGAACAGTTCGAATACCGCGTCGGCGGTAGCCGCGTCCAGATTACCGGTGGGTTCGTCGGCAACGATCAGCGGCGGATCGTTGGCCAGCGCCCGCGCGATTGCGGCCCGTTGTTGTTGGCCGCCGGACAATTGACTGGGCAGGCGTTCGGCCATGTCCGCCAAGCCGACCCGTTCCAACAACTGCATGGCTCGTTCACGACGGTGCCGCTTTGCCAATTTACCCAAAAAATCCATGGGCAACACCACGTTCTGCCAGAGATTCAAAGTCGGCAACAATTGAAAAAATTGGAACACAATGCCGACGTTGGCTCCGCGCCAAGCCGTCAACTTGGCGTTACTCAAGGTTTGCAAGGCCGCACCGTTAACGACGACCGCACCGCTGCCGGGATGGTCTATGCCGGTCAGCAAATTCAGCAACGTGGATTTGCCGTTGCCCGACGGGCCGACAATAGCGACGAATTCGCCGGCGGCAATCTGCAAATCGATGCCGTGCAACACGGTGTGCATTTCCCCGGCTTGCGGGTAGGCTTTATAGACTTGACGTAGCTGGATCATCCTAAAAATCAGTCGAGTTTAACCGTATACGTTGAATACGCCCTTTGGGTAACCATAATCTTTAAAAAGAGCACCAACGGCATGCGGCACAAAACACGCCGCCCCTTACCGGCACTCACGGCGGGGCAGATTATCTACGAGCTGTCTACCAACAGGTTTGCCGTTTTTTTGATGAACGAAAGCCCGCCGCAGTTAACCTCCATCGCCTGCCGGTACCGGATTTTAAGCGAAGCCATGAAAAATTATCTGATCGGTATGATCTTGAAGTCGCCCGAACAGTCACGTATGCACTGCATACCATTTTTCAACACCAACCAATATCAACAGAATCAATAAGGTACGCGATGCGTATCTACATGACTCAACCGTCTCTCGCTATCGCTTCGTTTCCAAGGTTTCGTAGCGTAGCGAGACATCGCGACCAATACAACCATCAGCAACCGGTAAAAATATTGGGGTTCGTGCCTCCCAACCGCCCTGTCCGTGCGGGAAGCGACGTTAAATCAAGCCGTCGCGATAGCGACTCAAAAGCCTACAGCCTTGCATAAATGGTGCTCTTTAAATTTCGGGAAGTTAATTGCGACGGTATCCTTACGGCGTTTTCCCACCAACAACCCCAAGCCGGACAACATGAACCAGGCGGATGCCGGCAACGGTACCGCCGATACCTGACCGTTCAACACCAAGCGAATGTCGGCGATATGGGCGTCGTAGCCGCTGGCGTTGTAACCGAACAGAGACAAGCTGGCCGAATTTTGAAAGTTTCCCAGCGTGGCGGGTAAAAACTCGACCGACAAACCGTCCAGGGCTTGTCCGGCTTCAATGCCGCTAAAACCGCTGAAACCGGTCAGGCTGAATGCGTCGACCGCGCCGGTATCGAAACTGCCGCGCAAGGTATCGGCTGGACCGATTACCGAATTGGCCAGACTCAGCGAAATGGTTACCGGTGCCGAACCGTGCTGCAGGTTGCCGAAATCCAGTACATATTCGCCGCCGATAAAATCGAGATCCGCGTTACCGGCAACCAGCAGTAGTTCCGGATTGACGTAGCTGTTGACTTGCGCGCTCAACGCCAAGCCGGCTTCGCCGAGATCCAGGTCGCTCATTTCGGCGTTACTGCTGCGCAAGGACAAGGCAGCGTTGCCGCTGAAAATGCCGGCGGCCGAAGTATCCAGCGCTACCGCCAGATTGGTACTGTTACCGGCGGCAACAGCACTCAAATCGCCGCTAAGCGTGAAAGCCGCCGCGGGTGCGGCGGCGATCGTTGCGGACAGGTTATCGGTCAAGACGCCCGTGGCCGTATTACTTAGCGAAATGCTTCGATTGGCCACGCTATCCCCTACGTGCACAATGCCGAAATCAAGCGCGGACGCGGACAGGTCGGCGGCAGCGGCGGCATAGACCCGGCCGCTCAGATTGACCTGGCCATCGGCCAAAGCCGTATTCGCCAACCCGCCGAGCGTGCCGTTCGAGGTAAAAGCCAGCGTGGCATCGCCGGAATAGGAACCGGCGGTATTGCTGTCAAATTGCACCGTCAAACCGCTTTGCTGATTGGCGGCCAGATCGACGACGTTGGACCCGCCGGCGGAAAAACCGGTGGGCACCGCGGAAACCGCAGCATCCAGCCCTTCATGGAAGCCGTCGGCAGCCGCTTGATTGCGGATGACGATCGTGGCGGCCGTGGCCGCATCGCCGACCCGGCGGGCGCCCAGGTCCAGGCTGGCGGTTTGGATCAGCGGGTCGGCGTAGCCATAGACATTACCGCTGACTCGCACCGACCTGCCGTTTAACTCGGTCAAACCCAATCCGCTGTTACCGCTGCCGTCCGATGCCAGATTGACGGACACTGAGCCGCTGCGCGCCCCGGCAGCACCGGTATCCAGAAGCACGGCCAGATTATCCGCTGTTTGCCCGGCTCCCAGCTGGGTAATGCCTTGGCCGTTGTGGCCGGCATTACCGGAGACGGCGCCAAACGAGGCATTTAAACTTTCCGAAAAACCGTCGTTCACGGCCAGATTGCTAAGCAGTAGGTTTTGACTCAATACATCGCCGACGTGCGCATTGGCGAAGTTAATTTCCGTTGCCGACAAACCGGGTGCGGCGTATCGGTACACCGCGCCGTCGATACTCAGCACTTGTTCGCCTACGTTATCGAAGTTATTGACGATGGCGACCGTCTGACCGCTGAGCGCGCCTGCCGTGCTGCCGGTGAAAGTAACCGCCAGATCGCCGCTATCGGTGCCGCTGCTCAGTGGCCCGAAATTGGCGGCAGTGACGCCGCTGCCGCTCAGACGGCTATCGCTCAGATTGCCGCCGTTAGCTGCGGTTTGCAAAGCCCCGCGCAAACTGCTGCCATTGCTACCGCTGTTGGCGACGCGGTAATTGCGGGTCAGCGTGTCTCCGATATGAATGTTGCCGAAATCCAGCCCGGGAGCGTTGCCGGCACCATTGCTGATGTCGCCGCTCAGCTGCTGGGCGGTATCGCCGGCCGCCAGAATTTGCCCGCTGCCGTTGATGTTGGCTCTGGCGTCAAAGGCATTGCCGCTGACAAAGTTGGCATTGCCGTAGTCTCGAGTGACCAGCAGATTTTGCGAACCCAAGTTCAGACTGCCGTTGTTGTTCAAGGTCCCGATGCGACTAGCTTGGGTTGCGCCGGATAAATCGATTTGGGCTCCGTCATTGCTGGTCAGCGACGAGCCCTCGCTCATGTCGAGGCCGCCATTGATGAGCAGACGACCAAAGCTGGCGACTATGCTGCCGCTGCCACTCATCGGGTTATCGCCGCGTAGCGCGCTATTACCGAAACTCTGTAGCGTGCCGTCGTTGACCAGACTATTAGCGATAAACAGACTGTCGCTCAATTCCAGAATGCCGGTGTTGCTGAAATTGCCGTTGTTGGCGCTGGCGCTAAAGCTACGACCGTTTTGCAGGCGCAATGCGCCCTGGTTGGTTTGCAGGGTTTCGTCCAGGGTTCTGCCCTGATTGCCGGTATTACGCGCTTGAAAAACAGCGCCCGCCCCCACCAGATAAATATCCGCCGCATTGGTAGTGATGACCGAATTGTTTTGTTGAAAATCCAGGGTAGCCACTTGCCCGTCGTTCGCCTGGACACGCCACACCCCACCGGTGAGGGTATTGCCACTGAGATTGGACAGGCCTGCGGAGAACGCCAATGTCCCGCTTTGCGCCTCGACCGTGCCGGCGTTGTTGAATGTGGCCAGAATATTCGAGCTACCGCTGCCGCCGGATTTGCGGAAGGTCGCGCCGGCGGCGTTGTCGATCACGCCGGTGCCGCCCTGGTTCGAGTTCCAGGTGCTGCCGCCGTCATTTTGCAGGTCGAACAGACCGTTGTTGACGATGCGGCCGGCCACGCCGGCATTGCTGCCGCTGTTACCGCCGTTTAAATTAAAGCTGCCGAGACCGGTTTTGATCACGGTACCGTCGTTTTGCCAGACGCGGCCGCCGTCAAGAGCGAGACTCGAGCTTAAGTTGGTCGTGCCCTGCGTAACCAGGGTACCGCTGCCCTCCAGATTGCCGCCCAAGCTTGCGGCACCGGTAACAGTCAGGTTCCCGGCGCCACTTAGCGTACCGCCGGTTTGGATCAGGCTTCCGGTGCTGGCGTTTGCGTTGAACACTAAAGTACCGCCGGTCTGTTCGGTTTGACCGGCGATGGTGTAAACGGTGTTCACATTGACCGTACCGGCTGACAACAGCACCCGGCCGTCGGCGTTCATTTCGCCACCATTCAAATCGTGGGTGCCGCCGCCGAATTGCAGGGTGGCACCGTCAGCCACCGTGAAATCGCCGCTATGTGTGCCGCCTGCACTCAAACTCAAAGTGCCGCTTTGCGCCTCGACCGTGCCGGCATTGTTGAACGTGGCCAGAATATTCGAGCTACCGCTGCCACCGGATTTGCGGAAGGTGGCGCCGGCGGCGTTGTCGATCACGCCGGTACCGCCCTGGTTCGAGTTCCAGGTGCTGCCGCCGTCATTTTGCAGGTCGAACAGACCGTTGTTGACGATGCGGCCGGCCACGCCGGCATTGCTGCCGCTGTTACCGCCGTTTAAATTGAAGCTGCCGAGACCGGTTTTGATCACGGTACCGTCGTTTTGCCAGACGCGGCCGCCGTCAAGAGCGAGACTCGAGCTTAAGTTGGTCGTGCCCTGCGTAACCAGGGTACCGCTGCCCTCCAGATTGCCGCCCAAGCTTGCGGCACCGGTAACAGTCAGGTTACCGGCGCCACTTAGCGTACCGCCGGTTTGGATCAGGCTTCCGGTGCTGGCGTTTGCGTTGAACACTAAAGTACCGCCGGTCTGTTCGGTTTGACCGGCGATGGTGTAAACGGTGTTCACATTGACCGTACCGGCTGACAACAGCACCCGGCCGTCGGCGTTCATTCCGCCACCATTCAAATCGTGGGTGCCGCCGCCGAATTGCAGGGTGGCGCCGTCAGCCACCGTGAAATCGCCGCTATGTGTGCCGCCTGCACTCAAACTCAAAGTGCCGCTTTGCGCCTCGACCGTGCCGGCATTGTTGAACGTGGCCAGAATATTCGAGCTACCGCTGCCGCCGGATTTGCGGAAGGTCGCGCCGGCGGCGTTGTCGATCACGCCGGTGCCGCCCTGGTTCGAGTTCCAGGTGTTGCCGCCGTCATTTTGCAGATCGAACAGACCGTTGTTGACGATGCGGCCGGCCACGCCGGCATTGCTGCCGCTGTTACCGCCGTTTAAATTAAAGCTGCCGAGACCGGTTTTGATCACGGTACCGTCGTTTTGCCAGACGCGACCGCCGTCCAGCGCAAGGCTGGCGCTTACGTTGGTGCTGCCCTGCGTAATCAAGGTGCCGCTGCCCTCCAGATTGCCGCCCAAGCTTGCGGCACCGGTGACAGTCAGGTTACCGGCGCCATTCAATGTACCGGAGCTATGTGTCAATTGGGAAACGGCGGAAGCACCGCTGGCATTGTTAGTGGTTGTTGCACCGGTCAGTGTCAGGCTGCCGGAACTGATAGCCAAGGTTTCATCCCCACCATTCATATTGATGCTGTTGACGGTTTGCCCGCCGCCGGTGGAGCGGATGGTGACGGTTTGCGTGCCCGCAACATCGACGATCACGTCATCCGTCGCGCCGGGCAAGGCGGGCGATGAATTCCAGTTGCCGGCGACATCCCAAAAACCGCTGCCGGCCGTCCAGTCGATTTGCGCAGCCGGAGCCAAACCGGGCGATAGCAGCGAAAGTATGGCGGCACTCAATTGCGTCGGTGAAAATGCATGGAGTCTGATCATAATGTAAATCCTCGGTATTCGCTGATGTTTGATAACGGGAAAAATGAGCTGCGTATCCGGTTGTAGCGCAAGCACACCCACAAAAAACTCACAAAATCGGTTTTTTAATCTTTTTGAGCGAACATCAACGCAGCGGCCGTTGCTTGCTCCCGATACCGGAAAAGCCGAAAGCCCGGTTTAGATGGGCGATGCCACCGCCTACCTCAGCGGCAGCGTTAGATTGTCGCTCAATCTCTCAGCTGCGCTATTGAGCGCGCTTTCTGTCCGAATCGCGCACGCGCTTTAGACTGAAAGCCCCCAATGCCGAGGCAAACAGCCAGAATGCGCCCGGCAGGGGCACCGGAGCCGGATCGAAGAAACGGATGTTGACTTGCGCATCGCTCAGATCCAAAAGACCGGATGGATCGTAATGTCGGACGGGGCTGAATTCAGAGGTATGGGCGAAATCGCTAGTCACCCCGCCGCCGGTGGTGTACTCGGAATTACCGCTAAATCCGGCTGCGGCAGCTTGTTCGATGCTGACCGTGTAATTGCCCAGCAAACAAAGCCCGGTGTTCAATTCGGTACAAAAGTTGACGCTGAAAATCGAAAATTGATTGGTAATGGACTCGAAATGATTAAATGCCAGCTCGGTTCCGCCCGTGCCGGTTTGAGGCGGGTAAAAGTCGCTAGCACTCCACAGGCCGTTGACTCCCGGCGTCAGGCTGTTACCGTTCAGCGGATCGGCGGCGATGCTGGCTTCACCCGAAAGGTTGGCCCCGCTGTCCATGCTCAAGGTTTCGGAAAAATACGCTTCTGCGCCTTGACCGGGAACGCCTGAAAAGCTGAACCGACCGGTGGTTTGATGCTGAAAGTCCATGGCCAGCGGGCAACCTCCGCCACAATGCGAAATGGCATGGGCCGCGAGGAAAGGATCGTCCGGGAAATTGAATTCGACGGTGATTCCAAAAGTAATCTCGGCTCTGGCATGTGCTTCGCCTAAAAGGTAACCCGAGCGCTGGCTGGATGCGGATACGCCGATTTTGATCGCGTCGCGGATTAAACCGGTGTCATAAATGACGGAAGTGGCAGTTGCCCCTGCTAAACCGACCACCGCGTTTGCATTCGAATGTATGGATACACCAGCCGGGGAGGACGGGTTAGGTTCGGCACCGCTGTGCCGGTCGACAATATCAACCGGCGGTATCACTGTGGTGGAACTGCAAAAAAAATCGTTGCAGACCGTGCGCGGTCCGGAGCTGTCGTAGACTCTGGCGTAGGTTTCGTAACGCGTCGAAGCCAAGGCCTGCTGAGCTGTCAATACAGACATCAGCAAAAAAGCCGATCCGAAAAGCCAAACGCCGCGCATAATGCGCGGCTGTGCGAGATTGTGCATCGTGGTATCCCCCTGCTCTGATTGATCTGTGGAGTAAGAACGATCAACATACTAAAGCGGCGATACTCACAAAAAACTCACAACTGCGTTTTAAACCGCAACCTGCTGCAGCCTTCAGGTTTGGCTCAACAAATCCCGGCAGAGCTTCAAGGTATCCGAGGCTTGGTGCCCCCAATGACTGCTATGGATGGATGCGTACAAGCGATAAGCGGCCAACGCGTCCAATGGCCGGCCTTGATCGAGCAGGATTTTTATCAGCCGATAATGCAGTTGTTCGGCCAACGGCTCGACTTCGACGGCCTTGCGAAAAGCCTCGATGGCGCACTCCGGCTTGTTTTGGTCGACCAGGGTTAGCCCGATTTGCGTCATCACCCGGACGAATTTCGCGGCCAGCAACAGACGCTTGGCTTCGCTGCCGGGGCCGGTTTGACCCGGCAGGAACGGACCTCGCCAAATAGCCAATAAACGGCGCACGACGGTTTCCGCCGCGATCAGTTGTTGATCAAGCCGGCGGCTCAGTTCGTCCAGGGTCCAGATATCCAGCCAGCACAGATTTCGGTTCAAATACAAGTTGCCGCCGGACAGGATGAGCGCATCCTGTCTGCCCAGCAATTTACGCAAACGTTGCAGGTTGACTTCAAAGGCATGCAGGGCGGTATCGGCATCGGCGTCCGGCCATATCTGATCGGCCAATACCTGACGGGGAACGCCGTCCGGGTTGATGGTGATCAGTAGCTGCAACAGCAGCAACGGCTTGTTGTCTTTTTTACCCGCTTGCACGGCCTGTCCGGCCGCATCGACCCGAAAACCGCCCAACGTTCGGATTTTAACCGGCCACGGCCAGCTTTCGCGGGCGTCGTTGCCGGGCGGCAGCTTTCGTTCCCTGATCAACAAACGGACGTAATCGGGTTCGATTTGCCGCTCCAGCGCCAAGGCACATAAGCGGCTAATGCTGTGGATCTGCCATTGCGGATGCGCGTTCAGGTAGCGCCGGCTGCGGCCCAGCGGCAATGCGGTTTGCAATACTTCTATTGCCGCCGCTTCGTCACCCGCCGACAACAACCCGCCGGCTCGGGTCAATTGCAGCATGAACAGAATGTAGTGAAAGCCGCTTTGACGGCAATAAGCTTCTATCCTGTCCAGACGCGGCTTGGCGCATGCCCAATCGCATTCGGCAATCAGGATTTGCGCCAGCACGTGCTCTACCAGACTGGCACTGGAGGCAACGCCGGTATCCAGACTGATTTGCAAGGTAGCTTCGGCTTCCTTGCGGGCTTGAGCCAGTTCGTCCCGTAACAACAGCCAGCAGGATTTTACATGCAAATAAAAACCGCGATCCTGGCACCGGTCTGGCAACAGACTGGCATACATGTTTTGCAGCGCCTGACCGGCCCGGTCGACATCGTGACAGGACAAGGCCGTGTAGATTTCCTGGCCGTAGATTTGCGGCAGCAAAAACCGCAGGTCGAAATTTTCCGCCAGAATGCGCGCCTGCTCCACGGTTTGATACGCCTTGGCATGGTCGGCTTCCAAAAAGGCGTTGACCGCACTCCAAATCAGCAGCGTGATTTTCATCAACGGCATGTCGGCCGATTGTTCGGTCTGAATTTGCATCAACAAGGCGCGGCAACCGGAAAAATCGCCTTGCCAAATACGGGTTTGCAATAAAAAATTCACCAGGAACAACTGATCGGATTTGGCATGAACCTGAATCAAGGTTTCCGCGCGGGTAATCCAGTTTTGCAGCAAGCCGTGGTCCGAATCCAGATTGACCAGCATATTGCCGCAGCCCAACACCCAGGTATCCACTTCCGGGTCGTTCAGACCGGCGCGAAACGCATCCAGTTCGGCCAATTCCCGCAACCAGCCCGGTGCCTCGATAAAATCATCCCAAGCCAGATACATGGCGGTCACCACGCCGGCCGCACTGAGCAAACGGCCAAGCGGGTCGGAGCCGAACCCGGCATGTGCCCGTTCAAAAAACGCTTGGGCCCGCTTAGGATTGAAAGGCAGGCTGGCCGCAGCATACCAGTAAGCTAACCAAGGATCTTGACGTTCCGTTTCCGGCAGGCTTTCCAGCCAGCTCAACAACCTGACCGCACGTCCGGCCGCCAACTCGGCCGGCGCGTGGGTCAGAATCATGCCGCTCAAGCAAGCCCAGTTTTCCGCTTGCGCATAGAGCTCGGCCGCTTCACCCAACTGATGGTTGCGCTGCAAAATCCCTGCAACCTCGCTGATGCGGTCCGCATACCTTGTCGTGTCGGTTAGGCCGCGCAACTGCTCCAACAGAAATTGGCGCAATAAGGGATGCAATTTGTAGATGGGCGGGTCAGACTCGATTCGGCTCAACAAGTATTGATCTTCCGCCAAATTGAACAAGGTGATGCCTGTCTCGGCTTCGCCGGTGAGTTCGATCGCCACGCTTTCGCTGACGGTTTGCGGCAGCGCGATACCCAACAAACGCCGTCGGGTTTGGGCCGGCAACCCCAGCCAGGCTTGTTGCGCCGGATCTTCCGGCAACGGCGCCCCCGGTTCACAGTCCGCTTGGGCTTGCTTGGAAATCACGGCCAGAGCGGCGGCCCAACCGCCGGTCTGCGCAAGCAACTGCGCGAAGCGGGCACTTTCCAACCTAACGTCTTTCGCCGCCAACAACTGCGCCGCTTCCTGCGCGCTGAAGCTCAACACCCCGGCCGGTACGACCGTCAGCTGGTTGTAAAGCAAATTCAAACAATAGGCCGGCGGATGGTTGCGACTAAACACCAGAATCCGGTAGTTGTCCGCGGCCGTCCGGAACAGGGCCTCCAACACCTGTTGCAGCAAGGCGAAATCCTGCACCGCATGATAATCGTCGAAAACGATCAGGCGCTGGCGGGTGTCGTTGTGCAATATCGAACCGAAAAACTGCCTGGAATAGGCGCTCAGGTTATTCAAGAATCCCGGATTGAAGGTTGCCGGCGTCGCCGCCAAACCGAAACGGGCCTCGGCTGCCATCAGAAAATGCTGAAAAAATGCGGCCGGATCGCTGTCGTCGGCATCCAACCGATACCAAAGCACCGGACATTCGGCGTGTTCGGCATACGTCGCCGCCAGAGTGGTTTTCCCGGACCCGGCGGGGGCCGGCAGCCATATCAAGCGATAGCTTTGCCTCGCCGAATTCAATAAGCCATATAAGCGATGTCTGGCTATCGCACGCTTGACCGCCGGCGCAACTAATTTGTCGGGAAGGTTTGAGGAAGACGCTGTATTCATCATTTTTTCGTCAAATTGAAAGAGGCAACCCGCCGATGTCGATAGTCACTTAACCGATTCGGCAGGGCTTGGCAAAACCCGGCATACATGCAGGGGGTAGCCGCGCCGCTGCGATTCGCAGGTGAAGCCCCACGCCATTGTGCCCACTATAGCCGAGTCCGCACGGGTATATAGAAAGCCGGCGGCATGAGCACCGCGGCCATGGCAAACGACGGTTAATAAAACCGCTTCCCGTACCCGGAATTTTTACAGTATGATTTGCCGCGATTTTTACTCGATTCACATCTAAGCCAAATGCAAGCCAAAGCCGCGCAACCCTTGGGCGCTTCAACATTAAGAATAGTTTGGCTAGTCCTGTCTATCGGCTTGCCCGCTCTCTGCGCGGCCGGCTTTGTGTTTTTGCATAGCGTGGGGTTCGACGCGCTGGGCTGGCACCATGGCTTCGAACACCCTTTAACCGGCTGGGACCACTTGGTGACGATGTTGGCGGTCGGCGTGTGGGCCGCGCAGTTACGCGGCCGGGCTATCTGGATGTTACCCGCCGCTTTTGTCGGCGTGATGAGTTTGGGCGGCTTAGCCGGGGCTGCCGGCCTCTCTTTGCCGAGTGCGGAAGGCATCATTTTGCTGTCCTGCGCCGTGTTCGGCCTGCTGATTTGCCGGCGGGTCCGCTTCAGCACCCACGTCAACCTGGCGATTGTGGCGTTTTTCGCTTTTTTTCACGGTTTCGCCCACGGCCAGGAAATTTCCGCATCCGCCAGTCTGATTTCCTACACGCTGGGTTTCATGCTCGCCACCTTGTTGTTGCACGGCACCGGCATATTGGTAGCAAAGCTGGTAGTGTTCTCGGTCACCTTGTTGATGACCGCATTATTTTCGAATCCGGTCCTGGCTAAACACCTGCCAGCCGATAGCGGCGACCAAGCGCTTGCCTATTCTTTCGGCATTAGCGGCCCTGTTCCGCATTATCTCAACGACTTGAGCGCTCGCACGGATGACCACGGCGCATCGCAGCGGCTTAAAGCCATCGCTCCGAACGCGGAAAATCTCGCGTTAACGCCTCAAGCGCTTGACGACGGTCTTGCGTCGAGCGGGGCGCCGGACGCCGTTAGCAAGACGCAAGGTGTGCCGGAACGCTCCCGGGCCGGCTTTTACCGCAGCCTGGGCAGCCAACCAGCCGCGGCCGCAATCCGGAAGGAAGCGGGCAGGCAATCCGAGCACGCATGCGAACTGCAGGCTTATCGCTTCAAGTATTACTTTCCGGAGATTAATTTCACGCCGGGCATCGGCTTATCGAGTAGTGGAGTCGGCCTCACCTCGCCGCCCATTGCCGACACTGCCGTACCGCTTCAGCCCGTTGTTTGTACCTCCCCGATTGTCGCCGGCCAAGCCGAAAAAGTCATAGCGCTTTTTGCTATCGCCGCCTTATCCCACCCCGATTCGCCTTATCCCGCCCCATACTTTTACGGTATCGGCGGTTTTCATAAGCCTGGTTTCAACTCTCTTGCCGCACATCGCGCTTTTTCTCGCCACCGGTTGATTGCGCCTGCGGACTTTCCGGCTCGAAACTCTTTAAATTTTGCCGGTGGCGAGTTCCGCCTACCGGCCATCCATCCGTCCAGACCCAGCGATTCGGTTGCAAGCACCGATATAAGCCGCCGGCGTCAAGGAACTCGATCACTCGCAATTTTTAAAATCGACTAAGCAGGAGAGTTTTATGCCTACCGGAGAATACCGACACGATCACTTCGGCAAAGCGGTCATTCGCACTCAAATAGCGATTGCGCTGAGTTTATTGCTGTTATTGCCGGCAGCGAATTTTTTCTATCCGACCGCTTATAACCTCAAAGCCGGCATCCACGGCGTTAGCGCGATACTCGCGGTCATCGTCGGCACTTATCTGACGCATCGGGCGATTCCGCTGATAAAAGGCATGCAGGTCCGTTTCGAATCGTTGCGTTTGTGGGTCATGACGGCCACCGTTTTAAATCTAGCCGGGGCCGTCAGCGGCAACTGGATTTATATGCGTTATCGCGGCCAGGAAGGGCCACGCGACTGGATACTCGCTCACGTGCCCTCCTTTCACAACGTATTGATGGAGTTCAAGGAATTTGCCTCCTTGTTTCCGTTTCCCCTGATGGTGGCCGCCTGCTTTGCATTGTTCTATTACGGAAAATCCATGCAATACCGCCGAGACATCGCCCGCTTTCTCGGCATTACCCTGCTCATTTCCTGGAGTTTTTTAATGCTGGGTTTTGTAGCGGGCCTAGTTTTGGCCAAATTACGTTTTGTTTGAAACCACAATCGACATGCAACACGACACCGAAAATCCGAAAATCTATTCCGGTCCGCTGGTCGCCGCCACTTTGGCGCTGCTATTAGCCTTTTTCACGCTGATGGTCAGCCACCATATTTCCAGGCTGACCAAGGAACTGGACAAAATCATTCACTCTTACGGTCACTGGATACCGGGCTCCACCGGCAGCGGCCCCGACGGCAGCATAGGCTCTTATACCGGCAAGGAAACCTTGGCTATAGCCGTATGGCTGGTCAGCTGGTTGATTTTCCATTGCTTGTGGCGCCGGCAAGATCTATCGCTAAAAGTTTGGACGCGACTATTCGTCGTCGGTTTGCTCGCGATAACGCTGGGATTCTTTCACCCAATTTCCGATCCCATCGTCCTCTTTATCGCCGATTTACTCGGCATTTATTAAGTGGAACCATGAAAAAAACCGTTACTACCTGCTTTGCAGGGCTATTTCTGTCATTAACCGGATTATCCAGCCACGCGGAAGGCGTACTGATTAAATCCTACCCCAAGCATAACAGCGAAATCGCCGATTTCGACGGCACCGTCAAATTGTGGTTTAGCGGTAACGTCGGCGAACGCTCCCCCTCCGTGGTGGTGGTCGATAGCCAAGGCAACCGGGTGGATAAGCGCGATAGCCGCTTGGTCCTGGGCGAACGACACCGCCTGACGGCGACCACAACGCCACTGGCACCGGGCGGGTACGCCGTCCGTTATCGGGTCATTACCGAAGATGGCCTGGTCGTTAGCGGCATAACCAAATTTTCCGTCGTCGATAAAGCCGCATTAGCCGAGGTAAAACCATGATGTCGTTACGCACCCTGTCAGCCGCTTGTTTGACCCTGCTGATAATCGCACAGTCGCAGGCCTCCGTACCTTTGGGCGGCAACCGCAAAGGCGTCGGCGGTAGTTACGATTTGTACGGCTGCATGTACAGCAACGACTACTACGTGGTCAATTTTGCCGCTTATCAGCTCGCCCCCGATCAAGCTCAAGATGGCAAATCCCTACCTGAAGCCGAATGCACCGATATACCGACGACCGGCAATACCCAAATCTCTATCGATTTGTTGGACTTGGACGTGCGCAAAAAACCGGTGGGGTTAAAAATCCTCGGCGAAGACGGCACCACTATCGCCAATGTCCCCATGGCGGTATTTAAACAAGGCGTGTTGTCGGTAACCGCCAATCTGAAAACCGCCGGCAACTATCAAGCGGTGCTGAGCGTGGACGACACCGATTTGCGTCTGCCTTTGCAATCCACTGCTTTACATATTCCGTTGACGGTGGCCTTAGTAACCGAACAATCCGGCGGCGAAAAAGGTTTGACGATTATCTTTGTCAGTTTAGGCATTTTGATTGCCGTATTGGCTTATGGGTTACCGCGTTTATTAAAACCGGCATCCGACAACGGCCAACATTGAATTAGCCTTATTAATAAAGGAGCATTTATGCAGCAACACTCGATTAAAGTCCTTCGTTGGTCACTAGTATTGATTTTATTACCCGCCTGTACCGCCAATACTCATCAAGCCGGTGTTACGGACAACTTTACTCCGGGATTGGGCGAAATTATGGCCATGAGTGCCACCCGCCACGCCAAGCTTGGGTTGGCCGGGCAAGCGCAAAATTGGGAACTGGCGGCTTATGAAGTAGACGAGTTACTCGAAGGTTTTGAAGATGCGGTCAAATATCACCCCACGCACAAGGAAATTAAGCGTCCCTTGACCGAGTTAATCCCGGAGTATATGGACCAACCGCTCAAAGAGTTGGAGCAAGCCGTCAAAAATAAAAACTCGCAGGCCTTCTCCGCCGGTTACGACAATTTAACCGCGGCTTGCAACGCTTGCCACCAAGCCACCGATTTCGGATTCAATAGGGTTATCCGGCCTAATTTCAATCCATTTTCCAATCAGCAATTTTAAAGATTGTATTGCAATGGTTAACTAAAATAATTATGAAACGCTTGAGTATATTCATTTTATCAACCTGCCTGTTTGCCAACGCTTGCACAAACGCCAGCCAAGTCAATGCGCACAGTCTGAAAACGGCGATTAAATCGGTAGCCTTCATTAAAGAACGTTTACCCGAAAATCAACGCGTCGAATTTGAAATTGCCTATTGGACAATTCGCAATCATATCAAGGACGACGTCGAATTTTTAAAATCGATCGATCAACAGAATGCCGCCGGCATTATAGAACTGGGAAAAGCGATTTTCGCGAAAAACAAGGCGGCCGGCATGACAGAGCTGGCCAACTTCGACAATTGGGAACAAATGCTTTCAAACCAGCTTGCGCAGCGCGGCGAGCAAGCGTCCGACGCCTTGGACCCCAAAGACAAAAAGGGCTACCCTCGCGTCGATTACAAATTGCATTCGATGTGATCAAACACCTTTCCAATCAATTGCATTAGTAGGAGAAAACCATGGTAAACAACATAAAAACATTGTTGATATTCGCCCTGACCTTAATATTTCAGTCTTATTCCGCAGTCGCCCATCCGGGGCATGGGTTTAGCGATTCTTTCGGCATCATAAACGGTTTGATTCATCCGTTAACCAGCTTGGACCATGTTATTGCCATGTTGGCGGTCGGTTTTTTAATTTCGCAACATACCGGGAAAATTAAAATAGCCTGTTCGGCGTTTATATTGTCGATGTTAGCCGGTACCGGCTTAACTTTAGCCGCCATAGAAATTCCGCATGCCGAGCATCTCATGGTTTTCCTTGCCATTACGATTGCGGCCGGCTTAATTTTCGCGTCCTATATACCACGTTTGCTGTCCGGCCTGGTAATCGTAGTTTTTGCCGTATTGCACGGTTACACCCATGCTTACGATATTTGGCTGGATGAAGACAGTATCTCGTTTACCGCAGGCTTTGCCTCGACGACCTTAGCGTTACTAGCGCTGGGCATTGCCGGTGCCGCACTTGTCAAACATTTTATTTACCAATATCAATGCACCAACTGAAATTGGCGCTAAAACATAATTAGCTATCAGCAAACACCAACTTCAATTAATTCAATAGCCCGGGGGTATTTTAATAATTTTTATTTTTTTAAATTAAACAATCCAACATAAACATATAAATTACAAATTAACAAACACGTTTTATGAAATTAAAAAATTTTTATATTTTACTTGGCCTGTTATTCGCGTTGCTGAGCTTATCTACGCCTACCTTCGCTAAAGAAATCAAAAAACCGGTTCCCCAAGTACTTCAGGAGGTGGACGCTAAGATACAAGCCGCTTTGAACGCAATTCCGGCCGCGAATGCGCAAGAGTTAGCGGAACTCATCAAAGCCGCCAACGAAAACGCCGGGGATTTGAATGCCAATTATAAATTTGAATTCGAACGCGATAAGGTTATGGCCAAATTGAAAAACGCGCGAAACGCCGCCAAAAAATCGGACTTTTCCACGGCCGAACAAGAATTGAAAGCCGCTAAAGAAGGCTTTCAAAACCTGAAAAAATTTATGTAAGCTTCAAACCGTACAGCTGCAGCGTTTTCGCTAAGGCTGTACTTTTGTCCGACTGCCCATTGCATTTGCAGATAATTCGCTAGTTTTGGGCCTGTCACTACCGAATTGTTTCATACCTCCCCTCACTCAGGCTTGCTATTGCGCAGCTTCAACTCAAATCTCAATGCGTTTATTACTGATAGAAGACGATGCCGAGTTGTCCCGTTCGCTGCAAGCGGACTTAGCCAATGCCGGCTATGTGGTGGAAACCGCTACCGACGGCGAGTTAGGCGAGTTTTTGGGCGCCACAGAACCCTACGACGCGGTGATCTTGGATGTGGGTCTGCCGAAGCTGAGCGGACTCGAGGTGTTAAGACAATGGCGTCAGACCGACAACCGCGTTCCGGTGATCGTAATAACCGCGCGCGACGCCTGGTTCGAGAAAGTGGACGGGTTTAAAGCCGGTGCCGACGACTATGTTTGCAAGCCGTTTCACCCGCAAGAATTGCTGGCCCGGTTACAGGCGATTTTGAAACGGGTCAACAATCTGAACCAAGCCAAGCTGAAAGTCCTGGGCGTGGAGCTGGACGAAGACGAACAAACCGCCGTAGTAGCGGGCAATACCGCCCACGCCTTGACCGCAATCGAATTTCGCCTGTTGCGCTATTTCATGTTGAACGCCGGCAAGGTATTGAGCAAAGCTCAGTTGAGCGAGCATATCTACAGCGAATCGGCCGAACCTGACAGCAACGTTCTGGAAGTGTACGTCAAACGTTTACGCAAGATTGTCGGCAGCGAATTGATCCAAACCCGCCGCGGTCAAGGTTATTTGTTCGGATTCAAAGCATGATGTCGTTACAAAAACGCCTGGGCCGCGGCCTAATGGCGGTACTGTGCGCGATCTTCGTGCTGCATTGGTTTGCCGCCGACTGGGTCATACGCAGCGCCGCCGAGAAACAAATGGCCAATCGCCTGGCCGACGACGGCTATTCCTTGTTGGAAACGTTGACCTATAGCGACGACGACCGGGTAAGCTTCAACAGCTTCCATATCAGTTCGGTGTATAACCGGCGCTTGTCCGGCCACTACTACCTGGTGAAAGTGGATGCTCACGCCTATCCGTCCCCTTCCTTGCTGGATTTCCCACTGGCGGTCGAACCGGTCGGACCGGATCAATCCAAGCGCTATCATCTGACCGG
The DNA here is from genome assembly GCF_040741385.1 of Methylomonas sp. HYX-M1. Taxonomy (NCBI): domain Bacteria; kingdom Pseudomonadati; phylum Pseudomonadota; class Gammaproteobacteria; order Methylococcales; family Methylococcaceae; genus Methylomonas; species Methylomonas sp. HYX-M1. The sequence continues at coordinate 1,905,088 of NZ_CP160405.1, read as the reverse complement.
TCCGCGCGGCAACCCCCTGCTGGTATTGACTCTAGGGGCCGTCAGGTTCGGCCACAGAATCAACATCAGCGTCGCCGAAGATTTGTCGGCAGTAGACCATGACATTACCTCGATTCGGCTGGCCTATTTCGGTCTTACCATGCTGATTCTATTCAGTGCGATCGGCTTATTGCGCCGGGACATCCGCCGCTCGTTACAACCTTTGCTCGCGGTGGGCCGCGAACTGGAACAGGTCGCCGGCGGTACCCGGCAAAAAATCGATTCGGACGTGCCGGAGGAAATCGTGCCGCTGGTCGCAGAGATCAACCACTTGCTGGAACTCATCGTTCGGCGCCTGCAACAATCCCGCACAGCGCTAGGCAATCTGGCACACGCGCTGAAATCGCCCATCACCCTGTTACTCAGAGCCAGCGAAGCCTCCTTGTTGGATGCCCATCCCGAACTGCGCCTGCAGCTCAACACCCAAACCGAAATTATCCATCGTTATATCGAACGCGAACTGAAACGCGCCCGCATCGCCGGCGATCAACCAGCCGCAACTGCGTTCAATCCTCGCCGGGAAATGATTGCGCTAAAAAAGACCTTGCGCGCCATTTACGCCGGCAAACCGCTGGATATTCAAGTGACCGCGCCGAATCACCAGGTACATTTCGACCGGGAAGACATGATGGAAATTCTGGGCAATCTGCTGGACAACGCCTGCAAATGGGCGAGCAAACAGGTCGACGTCGAGCTCAGCCTACAGGACGGGCTGGTGATTCGAGTCGCCGACGACGGCCCCGGTTGCGAGCGCGAAGACTTGAGCCATCTGACTCAGCGCGGCCAACGCTTGGACGAGGCCATGCAGGGACACGGACTCGGCTTGGGCATCGTGGCGGACATCGTCGAAGGCTATCATGGTCAGTTGGCGTTCGGGCGCAGTAAGACATTAGGCGGATTCCTGGCAACCGTCAGTTTGCCGCTACGCCGCTAGCCGTTGAGTTTTATCCACCGGTCTTTTCAGGTTCGATTCAGCCCTATTCGTTACATTGGCAAAACGCATCCCAATCGGCTCGCCGGCCGAGCGGAACAGCGTTTTTCCAACTCGAAGCGAAGTGAAGCACATGCAAAAACAACAGGGATATTTACCGGCATTACTGCTGAGTCTGATCAGCCAAGGCGTGGCGGCCAACCAACCGGCCCCCAACACCAAACAAGCCGATGACGCCGCCGACGCATTATCCACCGTCGAAGTGGTGGAAAGCGTGGAAAAAGCCTCGGCTTTTTCCGGCTCGACCTCGGTCATAGACAAGCAAACCCTGGAACGCGACCAGGTGTTCACCGTCAACGAAGCCTTGCGCAAGACGCCCGGCGTTTACGTGCGCGACGAGGAAGGCTTCGGCTTGCGGCCGAATATCGCCTTTCGCGGCCAAAACCCGTTCCGTTCCACCAAAGTGTTGTTCCTGGAAGACGGCATTCCGTTCAACTTTGCGCCCTACGGCGACAACGACATCTATTACCATCCGCCGATCGAACGCTACGACGGCATAGAAATCTACAAGGGCGCCGATTTGACCCAATTCGGCCCGCAGACCATCAACGGCGCGGTCAATTACCTGACGCCGAAAGTACCGGTCGAGCCCGGCGGCTTCGTCAGCTTTATGGGAGGCAACCGGGATTACCGCAACGGCCATGCCCGCTACGGCGGAATGGTCAAAAACGTTCAAGGCCTGGACGCCGTGGGCGGCGTAGTGGATTACATCCACAAGGAAGGCATGGAAAACCGAGACAACACCTTTGCTACCGTAGACGACGCCAACCTGAAGAGCATCATCGATTTCGATGCCCGTAACCGCCTGACCTTGCGCGGCGACTTTTACCACCAGGACGAACAAGGCGCAGCCTTCGGTTTGACCGACGCCGAATACCGCAAACTGGGCGCCCGCTACAATCCGGACAAGAACGCCAGTTTCATCAACGACCGCTGGTCCACCTCGGCCACCTACGAGCACAGTTTCAACAACGACGTGTCGCTGGAAACCAATTTTTACTGGTCGTCCTACGAGCGTAACTGGTGGCGGCAGCAGAATGAATTTCCGACCGAGAATCAATGCACGGCCAGTTACCCAACTTATGTGCAAGATCGCCTGAACGGCACCCCGATCGATATGGATTTGTGTAACTACACTGTAGGTCGCAAGCGTAATTACCAGACTTGGGGGATTGCGCCGACACTGCACGCCAAGCACGACTTGTTCGGCATCGAGAGCCGGCTGGATGCCGGCTTCCGGGCGCATTTCGAAAACCAATATCGGGAGATGATCAGAGGCAATTCGCCAAACGCTCGCGACGGCCAGGTATTGGAAAATAACGAGCGTTTTGCCGATGCCTATTCGGGCTTTTTCCAAAATCAATTCATTTTGGACGATTGGACGTTTACGCCGGGTGTACGCGTCGAATCCGTCAGCTACCAGCGCAAGAATTTGTTAAACGGTGCGCAAGGCCAAAGCAGTTTGACGGAAATCTTGCCGTCATTCGCCATGACCTATAGTCCTATCGACGAAGCCACCTTGTTTTTCGGCATCCACCGCGGTTTTGCGCCGCCTAGGGTCGAGGATGCCGTTTACAACGATACCGGCGGATCTGCCGAAATCGGTGCCGAAATCAGCTGGAATACGGAATTCGGCATCCGGACAAGGCCTATGCGCGGTGTTAAAGCGGACTTGACCTATTTTCACAATGATTTCGACGCCTTGACGGTGTTGGGTACGGTAGGCGGCGGTAGCACGCCGGTTGCGCAAGGCAAAGCCTTGTATGAAGGCATCGAGTTGATGGCGCGTGCAGACTTCGGAGATGTGTTCGACTGGACCCATAATCCCTATGCGCAGATAGCCTACATGTGGCTGCCGACGGCTGAAACTACTGAGGCATTCCACTGTGTGACGCTGTCCAGTGGTGCGACGCCGGCGAATTGTCCCGGTGGTTACGTGAGAGGCTCGGCCGCCGGCAAGCGTGCGCCGTATGCGCCTGAAAACCTGTTGACCGCGACTTTGGGCTACTCGCATCCCAGCGGTTTCGATGCCCATCTGGAAGCGGCATTCGTCAGCGAACAATATGCCGATTTCATGAATCTGGAAAGCGGGGCCGATCATCCTGACGGACCGAACAGTCTAAGCGCTCGCACCGGTTCTTACGGCAAAATCAACGATTACGTGGTGGTCAATTTTGCGACTTCTTATAAAGTGCAGAAGGATTTGACTTTGTATGTGGCTATGAAAAACATGCTGGACAATACCTACATTACCGACCGGGTGCGTGGTATTCAGTCGGGTATGCCGCGCTTGGTGCAAGCGGGGTTTAAATACGAATTCTAAACGTCGCAACCGGTACAAATTTAGCGATAGGCGGGGTGGCCCGGCTAGTTGTCAGTTTGGCGTTTGGCCTGCTGTGTCAGCAGATCTAAGATGGGCTCGTCGGCCGCTAAAATGCGCGCAATGGCTTGCGCTTTGGCGGCCGACAAATAAAGTCTTAATTCCTGCGGATTTTCCAACAAACGTTTATGCGGATCGGTCAGTAGCCGCACCGTTGCTCGCCGCGGGGTTTGTAGCCAAATCGTCTTCACCACGGCCAGTTCGCCGCCATTCAATTCTACGATGTCGCCCGGTTGGTACAGCCCCAAAGCGTCAATGAAATGCGCCGCCAGTTGCGGATCGTAGGCTTTGCGTTTTGGACCGGCCAGTAAGGCCGCCGCGCCGGCATAAAAGCAGCAGATTGTCGCCATGGGTTTTAAGGCCGTAAGGTGGAACGCATCGCGGTTCCGCCGTATGGTGGCATTTGGATTGCCAATCGCCTACGACCGGGCGGCGGATTATTGTGATATTGCCGGTGATTCGCGGAGCAATCCGCTTATTGCAGAACCGTGGATGAGCACAGCGAAATCCGACATTTCGGAGCGTTTGGCCGTGAATTTTGGGTTGAAGTTTTCCGGTTGCGGTTGGTTTGGGTTTGGCTGGGGTAATTTGGCGGAATGCGCTATCGCTTTTCCGCCCTACGAAAGACGTGACAATCTATGCCGAATTATCGACGTTATCGGGTGCCGGGCGGTTGTTATTTTTTACGGTGACTTTGCAATTTAACGTTGACTTGAGAGACGGTATCTACGGCCCTGTTAGCGGCTTGGGTGAATGTGATCAGGGTGCGGTCGGCGCCGTAGCGGTCGGTAAAACTGCCGTAGCCGGTGATGAAGCCGGATGGGTCGTATCGTATAGCCCTGACTGCCGTTAGCCGGCGGGGTCGGGGTGATGTCTTCCGTCGTTGTAAGACAAAACGTCGGTACGTCTTAAAGCGCCGTTAGCTGTGTAGAATAATGGCTAGTAATGATCATGAAAGCTTCGCAGTCGCCCCGGCAAATGAAGGCAGTTTCGTAGCGACTTGCAGAGAAAAGCATTACCCGGCACGCGTAACCTATCGCAATGCCGTGACGTTATGGAATTCGGGACGAGCCTGGACACCTTATTCGAGACTACAAAAACCGAAAAACAAAAAATGGGGCACACAGTGCCCCTCTCAATGTACCGGCTCACTAACGCTCGGAACCCATGCTTCCTGATCCGTTCATGGAACCGGAGCCAGAACCTGAACCGGAGGTTTGATTCGAGTTTCCGGATTGCTGGCCGCTGCCGGCGATGGCCGCCGACTGCGTGCGTTGCGGAAAGCTTTTTTCCAGACTATGGCACAGATCGCAGCCTATAGGCGTACCGGCCGGCACCACCACTTTACGTTTGACGCCTTTGGCCTTGTCGTTGACGAATACCCGTTCGACCGGAGTTTTGGACAAGCGCGTGCCCTTATGATCGGCACCGTGGCAGGCCGCGCATTGGTCTTCGCCGTTCTTGCCCGAGATCTTGGCGTATTCGTTGTGCCAGCCGCCGTTGCCGCCGGCGCTTTCGCTCCACCAGTACGGATCGTTGACCGGATGCATGTTGTGCGGGCCGCCGAGAATGTGTTCGACGTCGTCGCCGCTGTAGGTACCGCCGTCCAGATCGTCCATCAGCTTGAACGAGTCTTTGTCGTGGCAAACGTTACATTCCAAGATGGTGCCGGTATGTCCTTGCAGCTGCAATGCGGCGACGTTGTCGTTAGCGTTCGGGTCGCGGTTCGGCCACACTTCGTGCGCCACCCCGTGACACGCCGCGCACGGTACGTTGCCGTGGCTGTCCTTGCCTTCCCGATACAACGGCACCAAGACTTTCAGGCTTCTGTCGACGTTATCCAGCGTGTCTGTGTCGGCGTTGTATTGAGTGGCGCCGATACTGATAGCCTTGGCCGGATCGCTAACCCCCAGATCGTATAACGGCCTTACCGCAAACCGCGCGGCATCCGGATCGGTCAAATCGACCTTACGCGACAAGCCGGAATAGTCGCCCGCGTCGAACGCCCGCTTCATCACGCCGGCACTGAAATAGCCGCTATCGGTTTGCGGGGTAGCCATGCTATGCCCGGTATGGCAGGAGCCGCAATCCGGCTCGTCGAACCACGGCACCCGGTATTGGTTGCCGTCGGCGCTAATGCGCTCTACCGGTTTCTTGGTGTTTTGCCCCACCGCCAGCATGTCGCCGTGACAGTCGTAACAGGTGACCCCGGCGGTATACATGCGGTCGCGGTACAGCGGCTCGCGATGCCCGGCATGGCATTTCAGGCAATTCTCTTCCATCGGTACCTGCATGCCGTTGCCGTCGAAAATCGGAAACAAACTCAACGCATTCAAACCGGTACCGGTATAGCGCTCGTACATGCCGGTGGCAGTGCGTTTGATGTCGCTGTGGTCGGTCGCGCTTTTGTACTGCAACATGCCGTGGAAGCGGTGGATGGTGGGCGAATAATCCGGGTCGAAATCCGGAGTGGTGTAGTTGTGTTGCTCCCACTGCCACCAGGCATCGTCGCGGGTCAAAAATGCCATCGCGGAACCGTGGCACGCCTCGCAACTGAAAGGACTGTCCCCCGTACTTTTGTTGTTACCGTCGTGACTCATCCCGTATAGCATGGAACTCAACAGCCCCATGTTGTCGTAAAAATCGTGCAGACTGGTGTAATTCAGCGCAGCGGCGTATTCCTGATCTTCGATACTGTCGCCGGCCGCGTCAAAGAACTGCGGTTTATCCAGAATATCTTCCGCGGCAGGCGCCTTATCCGGGTTTTTTGCGATATACCATTTAACCCAAGCGGACGACCAAAACGCATCCCGGGTATGCGGCGCATTGGGGTTGGCCGCTATGCCGCCCTTGGCGTGACACTCTCGGCATTTGAAGTCTTTACCGCTAGTCAACACGCCGTCGGTGCTGGCTTTGACGCTACCGTTCTCCTTGACTTGCACGCGCACCAACGGATAAGGATTGATCCTGTTTTTATCGTCAACGTCCGTGATCGGCAGCGAACGCACGGAGCCGCCGGTGGTGGTACCCATGGCCGCCGCCATTTCCCTGGGGGTATTGGTCACGTAAGGGTTGGTTTTACCGGGCATTTGACTGCCGGGCTCCGCCGGATTAGCGGAAAAATTGATCGTGCCGTCCAGATAATAACCTTCGTCGGGATCGGGAAAGTCGTCGGTGGCGTTGCTCCAGGACCAGCTCCAAGGCGCCATCGCCATCCAGGACAGGCTACGGTAACCGTCGCCTTTTTCCGATTCGGCACGGGTATAGGTTTCCCAAAAATCGGATTTACGGATTTGCGCGCCGCTAAAAGCGGCATCCAGCGGCCAATTTTGGCTGGTGGAATTGATGGAACCGGCGCCAACCGGGTCGCTGGGATTCGATGCGGCGGAGTATTGAATGTCGACATCGTTGGTGGTCTGCAACACCGGCTTCAAGGCCTTTTTATAGACGTAAGCATTCAGTGTGGTGTTTAACGGCGGAAACGAAGCGTATAGATTGGGATTCACCCTGGCGTCGCTGGCATGCATCATCGACCATTCGGCAACCGGCAGCACCACCAAGTCGTCCAGGACGCCGTCCAGTTCCGCACCCAAGCCGGCGGCGGTTTGTTCGCTTACTTTGGCCGGCAGCTCGCCGGGCGGATTGCCCACGGCGATGTTCACGGCGTCCTCGCAACGGCGGCCGTTGCTATCCGTAGCGACAAAGCGAACCCGATAGTTGCTGTTGTCGCGGACGAAAGTCGCCGACGTTTCGGCGCCGGATTTCCGAAAAGCCTCGGTTTGCAAAGCACCGCCGGCAAAATCCCACTCCTGACTAACGATAGTAGTCTTCTTATCTTTAAGGCTAACCGTAGCTTTAAAATCGGTAGCTTGATTCACGCTCAGCTGTGCGCCTTCCAGCGGTGTGGCGATACTGCATTGCGGTGCTTTGCGGCAAGATTTAGGCGCGCCTATCACGCTTTTTAAAGCGTCAAGATCGCCCGATTTGGCTCTGATACCGCACGGAATAGCGGGCAAAGCGTCTTGATTCAGAGACAAGCTGAATTTGCCCTTGCTGCTTAGCGTAGGGGCACCTAAAAATCGGCCGTTGACATCGTACAGCTCGACACCGGCGCCCGCATCGGCCTTACCGAGTTTGCCGCTGATCGTCAGCGTAGCTTTTTTAGCCAGCCACTGAGCCTTGCTCAACCGCAATTGCCCGGCTTCGGCATCGCAAGGCAATCCTGCTAGTAACCCGGTTAATATGACCAGTCCTACCACCGTAAACAGGCCGCCGGGATTGAATAAAGCGCGCATGTCCGCCCCCTCTTGAATGTTTGAATAATTATTGTGCGAATGGTTAACAGCTAAACCGCAAGGTGCTATGCAATATCTACACCGACAATTAATCACAATAATTTCAATTAGTTAAATACAATTCAAGTTTGGAGCCTGGAAAAACCACGGGATATGCCGCAGAACAAACCGGAAAATAGGTGAAATGCCGGCCGAATACGCCCGGCTTTAGCGTTGTTCTTAATCGGCAACTTGGCTGTTAATTGTCGAAGCTTGTACAAACCGGTCCGTCGACAAGCTTATAGGGGGGACAGTCTAAGAAAATCGGGGAGACTCAGGGATGTGGAGTGTCGACGCGGGAAGTCCATCACAAGCCACCTCCACTCCAGAATGGGCTTCACGTTGTTCAACCCGCCTATCGGTTTCTCTTGCCGGGTCTATTTCGCCGGCCCAATGCAAGGAAAAATACCTGTGCGACATATTGGTGAAAACCGGACTATGTCCAACCGGCCACGCGTTTTATCAAACCGCTTCCGCGCTTCTATCTTTAGCTTGTAGCCCGGCTGCTTGGAAATCTTTAAGACTGCGTATTTTGGCACCCGGCGGCACAACCGAATGGTCTGCAATTAAAAAGCCGCCCAGAATGCAAGCGCCCGGCAAAAACAAGACCTTATCGCCTACGACCGGGCTATCTAGCGTATGCCGATTGGCCGGGCCGGAGCGGCCGATAGCGGTGCTTGCCATAAAACAGGCATGACTGCCTACCTGCCCGGATATGCCCACAACGGCCGGAGCATCCAACACTAAACCCGGACCTATCTTTCTATCCGGCTGAATATCGCAGCGCGTCGTCAATTTATTGGCCGTCCACACGAAAAACGACAGCCGACCAAGCCCGCGTAACAACAAAAAGCGGGAAATCCTATACAGCAACACGGCGTTAAAGCCGAAGTTGACGATGTGCTTTCTATCTTCCGGCAAAGGATATTTGAATCTGCGCCAGACCACGTTGCGTCTGGCGTCTTCGCCGATAAACCTGAGCAAGCCGGCTAGCGAATTCACGTCGCCATCCTGCTTGCGCCGTTTCGAGGTTCCGCTCAAAAAACGCAGCAACCGCAGCGGCTGGATCATGCCGGAAAGCATCAATATCGCCGGCAAAGCCGCGAATAAGCCGAGTACCAGCAAGACTTGCACGGTTAGACTCGGGATTTGCCTGCTTAGCACAACACTCCAAATGCCAATCAACAACGCTAAGTAAAAAACGATTTCGAAGCCGCTCAAAACGCCGTGATAACGCCGCCCTATGAAATAAAAACGCGCCGATAACTGTACCAGCAAGGCCGCAAACAGAGCCCAAAACGCACCGTAGATCGAATATTCGGGGACCCAAATGAGCAATGCCAGCCCGTATACCAGCGAACCGAACAACAAAGCCAAGGTATCGTCGCGCTGCCTATCCATGGCATTCAACATAAAGTTGGCGGCACAATCGAATCCCGCCAAGGGCAAAATCAACATAAAAACTTGGGCCAGCGGCACGGCCAAAGGATATTGATGCGGAAACAACAGCTGTACATACCCGTCCGCGGCGAAATATAAGCCGAGCGCGAACGGCAGCATGACGATAAAAAAAGCCGTTAAAAATATCCTGAACATTGCCCGGCTGATGCTGACGCCCTGCAAATGCCGCCGAGACAAGCTGGGAAACTGGCTGGTCATCAACGCCGTAATCACCATCATGCCGATTTCGAACAAACGGTAAGCAATCGCGTAATGGGCTATCACTTCGGCCGACTGATAGAGCGATAAAACCACAAAATCCAGGCGACTGATCACCAACGCCAACACGGTATTCAGTAAAAACACCGGAACGACTCGAAATATCTCGCGCAATGTCCGGCCATGCGGCAGCGTTTTTAAAAATCCCGGACAAATATCGCTTAATATTTCCAAATAACTGAGCCACAACAGACTCTTAGTCAAAAACAGCACCCACATCAAGGCATCGACGTCGTAGCCTTGGCGGACTAACACAATACTGGCTACAACGCGCAAAAAATTTTCCGCTAATGCCAAACGGGAGATGAATGCCGTTCTATGTAAGCTGGTTAACACGATTTCGGCGGTAAACGCCAAAATGCCCGGAACAATGCAATAACCGACTACCCGTATGCCCGCTTGGATGTCGTCGGGGTAAACGCTAAAGCCGAGGCCGAAAAAGATCGCCAAATTGATTAATAACGCCGATATCAATGCCAACAAACCAACGCTGACGTAATAGCGCGCCGCATACTCGGGTTTTCTGGCGACTTCACGCATCACATAGGGCGTCAACCCCAGCAGCGGCAAGGTTTGTAAGATGAAGAAATACGTCGTTACCAACGCGTAACGTCCCAGCAGCTCGGTAGACACCCTGCCCAGAACTATTAATATGAGTAGCGCCCCAAGCGGTAGCGCTAACCGCGAGATCAGGACGTTAGCAAAATGCGTTAAGGCACGCGACGACACGCTGAGGATTGCCGGCTAAAGAATGTAAAAACGGTGCGAGACATGCGCGCTAACGGACACTCGGTTTTAACCGTATCAAGCTGAGAGATTGAGCCGGAAAGCTGACATTGAACCGATTAGCGGATACTGCCAGCACGCTCTCGTTACGGGTCCAGCCGCCATCTTGATCGTCGATCAAAGTAATAAGCTCGCCGTTAGTGCCACTAAACCCGGACCAGCTGATGGCGGTCGGTACGCTATCCTCCAGACCTCGATTGACGACAGCCAACAACAAATCCTTATTGGCACCGATAACCGCAATGGCATCTAAATAGGGAACCTGCGCTAATGCCGGCAAATTTCCCTTGGCGTCTATCGAATACGCGGGGCTTTGCACCTTGGTGTCCAGCACGCTGCCTTGCGCCATTTGCGATAGCAAGGTCATCACATCGTAATTAGGCCGCTTCAGCAATACACCGTCTTGATACTGCAACATCCCGAAACTGCTGTTGTTGAGTAAAGACCAATGATTGGCCAGAACGACTTTGTCGTCGCGCATCATGGCGAACAGCATCATCGCATTGAACAATGCGCTTTCGGCACTGGATATGCGTTTATCCAACACGACTTTTTCGCCGAAAAACGTGTTGTATTCGGTAACGGCAATTTCCATCCGGTCGCGTTGATGGGTGGCCAGCAAGCCTTTTACGCTAGCCAAATTTTGCGCAAACACCATAGGCCCGGCCAAAACCAAGCGCTTTAAATCGTTATTGAAAAACATCTTGTCGAAGGGAGCGTAAAAATGCACGACGACAAAATCTAAGGAGGCATCCAAGTGTTTAATCACTTGTTCGTTCCAACTTAACAAATGCGGATAAACATTGACCATCCATGCAGCTTGGGTAAAAGACGCTTCCAAGGCCACACCGACTTTTATCGACGGATCGACCGTTTTCATCGCTTTAGCAAAATCTTTAACGCGCGCCGCGTAATTGGAGGCACTGGTATGACCGGGTTCGTTCGGCGAATAGATTTCGTTACCGATTTCGAAATAACGCACACCCAAGGCTTGCCGGTTACCGTTTTTAGCCCGCAACGCCCCCCATTCGCTCTGCGGGGAACCGTTCAGATACTCGACCCAATGCGCCGCGTCGGCCGGATCCGCTGAAAAATTCACCGTCACCACGGCGTCGCTACCGGTCAAGCGGCAAAGCCGAATGAACTCGTCGGTACCGAAATTAGACGGGGCCGGCTGGCCGCTATAGGTGACGCCGACCTTACGCTCCGCCAGCGGACCGATTGCGTTTTGCCATTGATAGGTATTGCTCAACGCGCCGCCGGGAAAGCGAATAGCGCTCACCCCGGCGGATTTAACAGTGTCTACCACCGCCGGCACCAACGAATCTTGGCCGTTATCCGAAACAATAAGGCCGTCGCCGTTGGCCTCCCATTGCAAATTGGAGCCGAACAATAATCGAGGGATGACGCGCCCGGACTGTTGCGCATCTATCACAATGCCGGCCTGTTCAGCCGCCAAAACCGTGGTGCTGCCGTATTCAAAACACAGACAAACGCACAAAAATATCGTAGTTAAAGTTTTCATAGCCATGGTATCCGCCCCACTTACAACATCGGTTGGTACTATAACGCAGAACGCCCGGCCGATTGAGACATGAGCCGCACAACTCAGTCGGGTTAGCGTCGGTTAACTGAATTTTACCTACCTGTTGGTGCCGGGCGATTGCCTTGGCTATATAGCGATAAAGAGGATAACGAGTCGTGCGGAAACGGCTTGAGCGCTTGCCAACCCGCTTCTACCTGAGCCAACCTTTGCGTCTAAAGTACAAATAAGGCAACACGATGGAAAACGCCATCAGGAATAAGGCGAAGGGATAACCTAGCATCCATTCCAATTCCGGCATGTGTTGAAAGTTCATGCCGTAAATGCTGGCAATCAAGGTGGGCGGCAGCATCGCTACCGATGCGACCGAAAAGATTTTGATGACTTTGTTCTGGTTGATATTGATGAAACCAACCGTCGCGTCCATCAGGAAGTTAATTTTGTCGAACAAAAACGCCGTGTGACTGTTCAAGGATTCAATATCGCGCAAAATCTGCTGCGCATCTTCCAGCTGAGTCGGCGACAACAGTTTGCGCCGGATCAGGAAAGACACCGCGCGTTGAGTATCCAGCATGTTGCGGCGGATGCGACCGTTCAAATCTTCCTCTTCGGCGATGTCGGCCAGGATGCGTTCGGCCTCAGCGTCGCTGACGTTCTGGCTCAATACCTTTTTGCTGACGGCTTCTAACTCGGTATAAATATTTTCCAATGCGTCCGCGGAATATTCCGCTTCGGCGCCGTACAGATCCAGCAACAAATCCCTACTGTCGGTTACGAAGCCGGGCTGGGTTCTCGCCCTAAGACGTTGCAGACGAAATACCGGTAATTCTTCGTTTCTAACCGAGAACAACACCTCGTCGCGCAATACGAATGCGACCGGAACGCTGCGCGACTTACCTTCTCTATCCAGCAAAAAATCCGAATGAATATGGATTTCGTTTTGCTCGACATAAAACCGGGCACTGGCTTCCAAATCGGTTTGTTCGTCCGGGTCCGGCAAATCTACGGAGAAATGTTGGCCTATCAACTGCCGCTGAGCTTTGGTAGGCGACAACAAATCTATCCAAATTGGCTTGCCTCCCAACAAATCGTGCCGGCAGGTAATGGAAACCTTGGCCAGCCGGCCTTCGATCAATTCGAACGCGCATATTTGCCCGTCGCCGCAATGCGGTTCTCGATCGCCCACCAGCTGTTGCCGCAGACCGTCGGAAATTTCCCACAATATGTCGTCCTGGCGGGATTCCTCGATTTGCGTCCAAACCAATTCCGCATCATCCAACGGTAAGGCGGACAGAATGTGGCCGATTTCGACAGCGTTTAACCGCTCCAACAAACCGCGCAGTTCGGCCAAATGCTGTTTTTGAACTAAGGAAACGACTAATTTGCGGCGGGGTAAGGGTTGGTTTTGCACCATCCCTTCGACCAGACGGTGCTTTTTCAATAGATCGATGACAGTATGTAAAGCCAATAGCGACTCCGGACAGCCGGTTTGAGTAACCTCCGCCATGATACCCGACTTTGTCGGCTAATTGACATCCAAGCGAATAACCGAGTCTTGCTTCGATCCGCCGGTCGGGCAGTCTCATTCCATGTCGTAAGAAATGCCGGAATGCCTCACGTCTACGCCTTCCAGCATGTAGATCAAATATTCGGCAATGTTTCGGCTATGTTCGCCGCAACGCTCCAAGGATTTCAAAATGTGCATGATATCCATTGCCCGACCGATCAGCCGGACATCGTTCATCACATAAGTCAATTGATGCTTGATGCCGGCCAATAATTCCGCTTCGCACTCGTGGTTATAGTGTAAAAGCAAGTAGGCTTGCTCGGATTCCGCCTTATCGAAGGCCAACAGCAATTTCGACAACATCTTTTTAACCAATATGGCGATTTTGACGATGTCCGCCAACAAATTACGGTTGGGATCGCTGGTTTTAGGGTCGAACAACACGCTGACCAAACGGGCGAAATCGGCAATTTCATTGCCTATCTTTTCTAATTCGTAACTGATTTTGGCGATAGAAATGACGGTTCGCAGATCGTCGGCAACCGGACAATGTCTAGCCAACACGTTAATCACTTGAGCGTCGATCAAGTGTTCGTAGCTGTTAACTTTAGCATCGTCAGCGTTGATTTTTAACGCCATTTCCATGTCGCCGTCATCCAATGCAGCCAAGGTCTGCTCCAACTGGCAAACCAGTAAACTCACCATTTCGACGATTAGCGCATGCAGTTCTTTTAACTCAGCGTCAAACGCTTTCAGTGTGTGTTGCGTCATACGTTAACGATCCTCTTCTGAAACTCAAAAATTCCGGATTATTTTTTGGTTTTCCTATCTCCGCCATTTAAGGCCAATAGACTAAACGGCACCAACAACTACGGTTTCACTCATCCTGTTTCATCTGCCTGAAATCCTAAGCCAAAAATATGACGGAAATATGACAAGCAAGCGGCGTCCTTGCACTACTCTAAAAATATCGAATCGATATAATTTGACAAGCACAAGTCTCTGTAGTAAGTTTCGAATCGCTATCAATTAACCGAGGAGGGACATTATGACTAGCGCAAGGTATTACCACGCGGGCTGCCCGGTCTGCGTAACGGCCGAACAAATGTTACTAAACGTGATCGATCCAAATAAATATTCGCTGGAAGTCGTGCACGTCGGCGAACAATCACAGCGCTTGGCCGAAGCCGAAGCCGCCGGGGTGCAATCGGTTCCGGCCCTGGTGGTAGAGGGTCATGTTTTTCATATCAATTTCGGCGCCGCGTTAGCGGATTTGAAATCCTGAGGCACTGACATGAACGAAACGACACAAACCCTAGAAAAAGACCATTTTGTGCTTTATATGGTGCTTGCGGCCATTGCTTTAGTCGGCACGATTTTAGCGGTGAAGATGAGCGAAACCGAAAAATTCGCCCCTATCAAGCAACAATTAAGCGAAGAGATTCAGCAAATGAATATTCGCATCATCAACGAGCGCGAGGTTTCACAATGACCAAACAACTTGCCTTAACGGCGCTATTAATGGCCTGCTTCCAATTCGAAGCCGAAGCGACTGAATACATATTCCGGGATTTAATGGCTAACACCTTGCCATCCGCACAGTGCAGCTCGGAAACCAAAGCCAAGGAAGCCGCGTCGCGCGAATATACCTTAACTCGTTACAGCAAACGTTTTTGCCAATTCCAAGGTTACGGTTGGCATTTAGAAGAAATCAAAACGGCAGGTACTACCGTCTGTACCTCTTGCGGCACTCAGACGGATCTACAAAAATGCCACCAAGAAGATGTCGTCGTCACCTGTAAACGCATCAAACCGGGTTCGGTAGGCATGCTACCCGGCCAAGGCTAAGGTTCCCCGCACAAAGCGCTGTATCGAACCGGTACCGGCTCGGCAGCGCTTTAATCCGATTTGTTTGTAATGATGCTCGCCCGCCTTTAGCGAAGCGGCTTACCGCCACTGTTTATCAATCCATCCTCCCTGGCATCAAAAAACTTAATGGCTGCGCAAAATCAGCCGGAACAAGCCGAATTGCGCCGATTTAAAAATGATGTAGCGATAAACCCATGATCGGCTGGAAATAGCTTAGTAACCGATGCTAAACAATCGCCAACTAGTTGCCGAATCTCTGATCGCATAGAATACAATGGCTGCGCTTCGCGTAGCCGAAAATACATTCTGGGAGAAATTTATGACGGAAAAACTCGTTTCCCTCTCGACGGATCCGAATAAGCCCGCTTGCGAAATGCCTGTCATACCGGGTGTTTTAGGGCCATCGGTAATCGATATCCGCACTCTTTACGCCAAAACCGGGTGTTTTACTTACGATCCGGGCTTTACTTCTACCGCTAGTTGCCGTTCAAAAATCACCTTTATCGACGGCGACGCCGGCATATTGCTGTATCGCGGTTACCCCATCGAACAATTGGCCGAACGTTGTGATTTTCTCGAAGTTTGCTACTTGCTGCTAAACAGTGAATTGCCAAACGGTGCCGAAATGAAAGAATTTGTGACCATGGTCAGTCAGCACGTCATGGTTCACGAACAATTAACCCGCTTCTACAGCGGGTTCAGACGCGACGCTCATCCTATGGCAGTGTTAGTCGGCGTAGTCGGCGCCTTATCCGCTTTCTACCACGATCACATCGACATCAATAATAGAGACGACAGATACCTCACGGCGATACGCTTGATCGCCAAGATGCCTAACATCGTCGCCATGTGTTACAAGTACAGCATCGGTATGCCCTTCATTTATCCGAAACGCAAACTCGGATACGCCGAAAACTTTATGCGCATGATGATGGGAGACCCGTGCGACGAATATCTACCAAATCCGGTATTGATTCGCGCCTTGGATCGCATTCTGATCCTGCACGCCGATCATGAACAAAATGCTTCCACCTCCACGGTCAGATTAGCCGGATCCAGCGGCGCTAATCCTTATGCTTGCGTGGCAGCCGGCATCGCCTGCTTGTGGGGTGCCGCGCATGGTGGAGCAAACGAAGCGGTGCTGAATATGTTGGAAGAAATCGGCAGCGTCTCCAATATTCCCGAATATGTCGCAAAAGCCAAAGATAAAAACGATCCATTCCGCTTAATGGGCTTCGGGCATAGAGTCTATAAAAATTACGACCCTAGAGCCAAACTGATGCGTCAAACCTGTCATGAGGTTTTGGACGAACTGGATTTAAACGACGATCCTTTGTTCAAATTAGCGATGGAATTGGAACGTATCGCCTTGGAAGACGAATATTTTGTCGACCGGAAGCTGTATCCCAACGTCGATTTCTATTCGGGGATCGTGTTACGCGCGCTTGGCATTCCTACGGAAATGTTTACCGCCATTTTCGCGTTGGCACGCTCGGTAGGCTGGATTTCGCAATGGGACGAAATGATATCCGATCCGGAACTGAAAATAGGCCGCCCAAGACAGCTTTACCAAGGCGTTCCGATGCGGGAAGTACAACCGATTTCCTTACGCTAATAAGCTTGCTCTTTGCCCTTACCTCAAGGACGAGGTAGTAAACCTTAGGCTTTTTGTTTTCGTATCTCGACTCGCTCTAACGACGCGACAAAATAAGACAGCTTGGCTTCGCTCTTACTGGAAAGATTTTCGAAAAATCCGCCTATTTGTACCCGATTAGGACTGATAGGCACAGCTTTGGTAAAGCGTACCGAAAAATCGAAATCCATGGTGTATTCGTCCAACACCAATTGACAGTTTTTAATTCTGTCGCCACGCTGAACCCTCGCGCGGTTCACAGGAACGTCGATACCCGCTCCACCACGGGAGAGATCGAACAAATAACCGGTCACCGAAATGCCGGTGCGTTCGGAAATCCCGGAAAAACCAATGTCGATAGAACTAATTTCAATTCTGGGAGCCCGCCGGCGTTGCGGATAATAAATGCGATCCGGAATGGATGCGCGGTAATAAGTAATCCCTTTGGAGTATCCGGTTTCCACACCGGTCAAATTAAACGACAAATGCACGCCTTTATGAAAAGTCGACATTTTGACCGATGGCGCTCTTTGAATTTCGAAATTCCCGTCTTTGGGGATCAGCTCATCGAAAACAATCAGATTTTTATCTAATTTAATACCTAAAATCGATGAATTATATTCGTTTTGACTACCTTCGATCTGAACGGAGCAAAGTGGAGAGCTGACTTCGATCTCGGATAACAAACCGGCTATTTTGATAGGATCGGTAATGAAGTTTGGATTTTCAAACGGAGTTATCTCGTAATTGTCGTCCGTATCTACCGCGACATCTTTTTGAGAAAACATACGCTTAATTTTATCGAACATATAATCCAGTCTGACAGATTGTTTATACGTTCAGTCTACACCGAAATCAAAGTGTGTGAAAATAGCTCGCTACGGGTACTACCGTCGGGGCCGTAGGTAGTCGCGATGGGGGATTTGCCGCGCAGAATCGCCAAAGAGCGCTGGGTATGCCGGCTCAATATATCGATGCCGGCGCCGTTTTGTTCGTTCAACTGACGACAGGTCTTAGACAAATTACCTATGTTGGCCCAACATTTCGCCGGCTCTTCGATGTCAATACCGCTTGCCCTGGCTTTAGTTAAATAGTGCTGCACCCCTTGCTGAGCCAGAGTTAATTTTTCAGTGGCTAAAACTTGGCTAAGCTGTTTGGCGAACTGCTCAAGATGGGCCACCACCTCTTTTTTATCGGCCGCGACGGCAGCTATGGACGCGGGATCGAATTTTCGCTGTAGTTGTTCTTGCTCTTTGGTTAGAAGATCCATTAAACGCTGCGTCAGCTTGTCGCCGTTCGCTAACAGTTTTTCAGCGATAGGAAAGGTTTTATCTATCATATCATCACGTCGTCTTCGATAACTTAGCTTCAAAATCCAGCATTTTGCCGGCTGTTCTCTCAAAATCAGGCTGATAAGTGCCGGCTTGTAAAGCGGCTTTGATATCAGCGACTTTTTTATCATTTACGACGGGAGTGGCGGCAATAACATTTTCGGCCTTTTTAAGATCTTGGGCGGTACTGGTAAGACTAACCGTATCGTCTTCCGCCACGCCTCCCGGCGACGGTTCCTTGCTTTCAACGTTAACTTTGTTGGTAGCAGCTTTGGCCGTCGCAGTCGCATTAATCGGAGCATTTGCATTGATCGATTGTATTGCCATGACTGAAGTCCTGTGGTGTTTTTGCTTGCAACTAGTATCGGCCACATTGTCTTATCCTTTAACGGTTTTTAGAAATAAACATTTACCAAACCCGGTTGAATCACCGTGGCTTGGATCACGCGTTTAGACGAGACGTTTTTGACTCTAATCTGTTGTCCCTTTACCCCGTCCATCATGGCTATACCGGTAGAAGAAATTAACAACCCGGGCTTCCCGGATTGAATGCTAACCGCTTCCCCCCGCTTGACGAGCGCGGGTTCGGCAAAAAGCCCCTGATAGAGCACGCTTCCGGCCGGTAGAAAGCGAACACTTTGCTTACCCAGCGCCTCGTTAGCATCGCTTAGATAACCCTTTTGCAATAGAGCAACGTCTTTGGCTTCCAGTCGCAAATCTCCGGCCGATACAACATCGTTTCTGGCCAGTGGCTTAACCGTCACCAATACTTGTTTATAGGACTTAATGAAAACAGTGCTATAAATCGTCCAGCGGTTAGTGCCGTTACAGCTGACGCTAACCGTATTGCGGCCAGCCTGCAGATTGCCCGATTGCACGGCGGCGTCTAAAACCGAATCACAGGCAGGCAAACTCAGCCTGGGATCCAACGAAGGTTTGGAAATTTGGTAATTTCCGTTCGGCTCCAATGAACCGGTGACAAATTGATAGACCGTGTCTTCTATCGCTTGCAGCGATTGCTCGGTTTGCGCAAAACACGGCTGAATTGCAAGCAACGGCCACAACCATCGGATGTATCTTCTTAATGCTTTCATGACACAGACGGATAATTGACTTTATTGAAAATGAAGCAGAATCCATACCAAGAAATTTATTCAAGTTAGCAATTTCAAACTGACTATAATTTGATGACTATCAATTTGCGGGAGGTAATGTATGGCCGGAGTCTTAGACGGGGTTGATCAACGTACTAAATTGGCGGGACATAACCGGTTCGAATTATTACTATTCAGATTAGTGAGCAGGCAGCGCTTCGGCATCAACGTATTTAAAGTGCAAGAAGTCATACAATGCCCGCCGTTGACGCAGATACCAAAAGCACATTCCGTAATCTGCGGAGTTGCCCATTTACGCGGCAAGACTATTCCGGTGTTGGATTTATCGATGGCGATAGGCATGCGTTCTTTACCTCGCGACACCGGCTGCTATGTGATCGTCACCGAATACAATCGCTCTATTCAGGGTTTCTTGGTCGGTTCGGTCGACCGTATTATCAATATCGGCTGGGAGCAGGTTAAAGCTCCGCCTAAGGGCGCCGGCCGGGAAAGCTACCTGACTGCGGTAACCGAGGTCGACGGAGAATTAATAGAAGTGATCGATGTGGAAAAAGTAATGAAAGAAGTGATGGGAGGCCGCGAGGAAGCTGCGGCGGAAACCATCGATAACGAATTGACTTGCCAAAACGACCACATCCTGGTGGTGGACGATTCCAGCGTTGCGCGCAATCAAGTCAAACGCGTCTGCGACCAAATCGGTATCGAGTGTACCTTATTGAAAGACGGTTTAGAAGCCTGGGAGCATTTGTCCAAATTAGCGGAAGAAGGCGTCAGAATTCAAGATAAATACTCAATGATCATCTCGGACGTAGAAATGCCGCGCATGGACGGTTACACCTTGGCCACCCGAGTCAAATCCAATCCGGCCATGCGTGAGGTTTATTTAATTTTACACACTTCACTAAGCGGCGTGTTCAATACCGCCATGGTACAGAAAGTCGGCGCTAACGAATTCTTAGCCAAATTCGATCCGGATTCGCTGCTTAGCGCCATTCAAAAACAGCTTAGAAACCTGCGCGGACAATAATCCAAACCTGTCCGCCACTAAAACCCCAAACCACGTATGCCTATCAAACCGGGCATGTCTGCACTTGATTTCTACCGCCGATTTTTGCCCTGTACATAGCGGCATCCGCTCTTTTTACCAAGCTTTCCATAGAATCGCCCTCACGCAAAGAACTAACTCCCAGACTTGCCGTGATATTCAGCACGGTCATACCGTAAGCGAGGGTATGGGCTTCAATGCCGGCACGAATTCGTTCCGCAATTAAAACCGCTTCATCGTTACCGGTATCGGGCAACAAAATCACGAACTCTTCGCCGCCGTAGCGAAAAACCGCGTCGCTGCCGCGAATACTTTCTTTGATCCAGCCGGCCAGAGAAGATAGGGCCAGATCGCCGCAAGCATGACCATAATTGTCGTTGATACGCTTAAAATGATCGATATCAACGAAAACTAACGATAACGTCCGCTCGGCGCGAGCTGCACGTTTGATTTCGCGCATCAAGGTGTCGTTGAATGCCGCCCGATTATGCGTTTGCGTTAATGTATCGGTATACGCTTTTTGCAAGGCTTGTTGAAACAAGGTTGCATTGCGCAGAGGATAAATCAAACAACATAGCAAGCTTTCAAGCATCCTTAGCTCATCTTTTGTAAAGCGCTGGCTGCGGGTAAGTTTCAATTCGCCGAGTTGCTGATCTTCGACTTTCAAGCCATAGCAACATGAGTGGCGGCCGACCGCTCCCCGTTTAAATGCCAAGTCGAATTCGCGGTTGATATATTCCACGCTGTTATGCGGAATGGTGGCTTGAATTTTGTTGCCGAAAATAGAAATCAGTTCGCTGAACTCCAAAGTCGTTTGCAGCGCACTACTGATATCGTAATGGTGTAAATTGACCGCAGCCGACGCTTCGAAGCTTTTATTACTGACAACGGCTAATTCAACGGCTTTTTCTTTCATGACACATCCTCTGGCCTTGAACAGGTATTTACCCATACAAAGCCACAAGCGTGCCAGTTGTTAATTGTTCATATAAAACAATTCATTACAGTTTGACAATGCTGAAGGTGGCAATTTTTTGCCACTAATGCAGACTCGCTTTCCCTAGATATCCCAAGCTCGAAAAAAGCAATCAAGCTAAGCGCTACGGTTAAAACAAGCCGAGTTGCACCTGAGCCACCTCGGACATCATGTCTCTGGACCACGGCGGATCCAGCACGATTTCCACATCGACAGAATTGACTCCGGGCAAAGCTCTGATCGACTTCTCCACATCGGATTGCAACACAGGCCCCATACCGCAACCAGGGGCGGTGAGCGTCATGCGGATACGCACGTCGTTCCCACCTTCCGCCGCCGTGACGTCGCATCCGTAGACCAACCCCAAATCGACGATATTGACCGGAATTTCGGGATCATAGACGGTCTTCAACACCTCCCAGCAATTTTTAGCCACCGCTTCGGCATCGGTCTCGGACACCAAGGTATGTAGCGCATGCGCCTCTTTGCCCAAAGCATCCGCATCGCTACCGGCTATCCGCACCATGTGCCCGTAGTCGGTTACCACGGTAAAATTACTACCCAAGGATTGATGTATCGTGACTTCCTGGCCTTTGTTCAGGATACCGTGGTAACCGTCCGGTATGGTGACGATATTGACATCCCGCGTTAAACAAACAACTTCTCTTTCTGCCATAACGATTATTAAAAGGTAAACGTTTGCGCGTCAAAAACTTGACCGGTAACGCCGATACTCGTCGCGCCAAACAAATGACAGTACAGTGCATCCATACAATTAGGTTCCCGCAACCGGGATTTATCTTCGCCGGGATACGCTTTTTTCCGTATCGGCGAATCCACAGGCCCCGGAACCAGGGTATTGACCCGTATTTTTTGTCCGGCCTCGAATTCCGCCGCCAAAATGCGCGCCAAAGCTTCGAGCGCAATTTTGGATACCCCGTAGGCGCCGCTATAGGCTTGCCCTCGCCTGACCGCCGAATCGGAGGTAAACACAATAGATGCCTGTACACTTTTTTGCAGTAAAGGCAGCAACATCCTGGTCAATAAGAAAGCTGCGTTCAAATTCACGTTGAGAGTGTGTCCCCATTCCTTAGTACCGTGCAGCGTAATCGGCGTGTAAGCGCTAAATTCGGCAGCAGAATGCAACAAGCCCTGGAGAGCGCCGTAGCGCTGCTGTATTGCATCCGCCATGTCCTGATATTGCGCCTCGTTCGCTCCCGCCAAATCGAAGGGATACATGACAGGCTCCGGCCCGCCCGCTTCCACAATGGCGTCGTATACTTTTTCCAGTTTCGGAATGCTTTTATCAAGCAGAATCAACTCGGCGCCCTGTTTTGCCAACGCCAACGCCGCGCTGCCGCCGAGACCTCCGCCCGCTCCGGTAATTAAAATGATTTGCGAGGTTAACGGCATAGCGAATCCTTGATCCAACCGGTTAATTGCTCGGCGTTCTCGATCAAACCGTCCGCGCCCCAAAACCGAGGCTCATCGTTTAACCTTAGATAGCCGTATGTCGCCGCCAGCGTTTTCATGTTGGCGCTCTTACCCGCGGTAATGTCATGCAAAGCGTCGCCGATGTAGACGCAGTTTTTCGGCCCGACTCCGGCGCTGGCGCACGCGGCGAACATCGGCGCCGGATGCGGTTTACTGTGGCCGGTACTGTCGCCGCTGACTATGCAAGCTGCACGCGGCGTTAAACCCAATGCTTCCATTAAAGGCAGGGTAAAACGCTGACGCTTATTGGTTACTACCCCCCACTTCAATCCCCAAGCCTCTATCGCGCTTAATGCCTCATAAAAACCGGGAAACAAACGGCTGTGGGTTGCGATATTGTCCTGATAACAAGTCAACATGAAAGCCAGCATTTCTTGCTGCGCGTCGTCATCGGCGGCAGGCGCCGCTTGCCGTATCATCGCCAAGGCACCGCTGGAAATCTGCGGCTTGACCGTAGCACTGTCCACACCAGGCAAACCGAATTGCAACAAGGTCCGCTGCAAACAAGCGATCAAATCCGGCGCAGTATCGACCAGAGTCCCGTCCAAATCGAATAGTACGCACTGTAAATCAAATCCCGGCATATCCGTCTCAGCCTACACGCTGAAACGCGGCAATGTAATTGACGTCCACATCTTTGCCCAAACTAAACCGCTTACTGAACGGATTGTATTGAATACCTATCATCGCTTTCAGTTCCAAGCCGTTACTCCGGGCCATATGGCTAAGTTCGGAGGGCTTGATAAAGGTTTTATATTCATGCGTACCTTTAGGCACCATCTTCAACACATGTTCAGCCGCCACGATTGCCAATAAATAGGCTTTAGGCACCCGATTCAAGGTAGAAAAAAATACCATCCCCTCGGGCTTGACCAAACGTGCACAAGCGCTAACCACGGAAGCGGGATCGGGGACGTGTTCCAACATCTCCATGCAAGTCACGTGATCGAAACCGGCCGGCTCGCGTTCCGCCAAGGCCTCGGCGCTAATTTTCTCGTAACGGGCATTACACCCGGTCTCCAAACCGTGCAAATCGGCGATGTCGATCAGCTCGTCGCTAAGATCGATGCCTAACGCATTAGCCCCGGCCTGTGCGAGTCCTTCAGTCAAAATGCCGCCTCCGCAGCCGACGTCCACTACCTTTGCATCCGAAATATCGGCGAATCGGCGAATAAACTCCAACCGCAAAGGATTCACTTCGTGCAAGGTCCTAAGCTCGCCACCCGGGTCCCACCAACGTTCGGCTTGCGAACCGAATTTATGAATTTCGTGGGGATGAACGTTTTCTGTCATAGCATTAGCGGTCGAAAGGGTTGATCTATATCTTACTATATTACTCGGTTATTCGTCACAGGCGTGCCATCCCGCGAGTAACAGCAAGGTCCAAGAGTTAATCGTCGATAGGATGGAAGCGGACGAATTTTACGGTATTGTCGTCGCGTTGAATGATTTCCAAGATATATCCGTGCAAACGGATGCTGGTACCGGGCTCGGGAATGGTCTCCATATATTC
The DNA here is from genome assembly GCF_040741385.1 of Methylomonas sp. HYX-M1. Classification (NCBI taxonomy): domain Bacteria; kingdom Pseudomonadati; phylum Pseudomonadota; class Gammaproteobacteria; order Methylococcales; family Methylococcaceae; genus Methylomonas; species Methylomonas sp. HYX-M1. The sequence goes on along the minus strand of NZ_CP160405.1, from coordinate 1,880,813 downwards.
CAAAATCAAGCCGTTCAACGTTTTCGGTCCCTCGGTGGGCAAATCCCAATGAGTTACCCTATTTAACTCGCGTATGCTGATGCCGGCGTCCACAACATAGCTTCCGTCTTTTTGCGCCTGAATGGCCGGCTCCTCGGCAATCAATTCGCCGACGATTTCTTGCAGCAAGTCGTCTAAGGTGACCAAGCCTTGCACATCGCCGTATTCGTCCACCACCAAGCCGATGCGCAGTTTTTCGGCCTTGAATATCTGCATTTGTTTGTGGATGGACGTACTGGCCGGAATGAAAAACGGTTTAGTCAAACTGTCGATAATGATTTGTTTGTCGAAGTCGACCAAACTGATACGCGACAACACCGAACGTATGTGCAGAAAACCTATGACCCGGTCGATATTTTTTTTGTAGACCGGTAAGCGGGTATGCGGACTATTGCGCAACTGTTCGATAATCTCTTCGATCGAATCTTCCATATCGATACCGACAATATCCTTTCTGTGCGTCATGATGTCTTCGACGCTGGCGGACTCCAAATCCAAAATGCTCAGCACCATATTTTGATAGCGGGCCGGCAACAAGTGACCGGTATCCGACACGATGGATTTGAGTTCGTCTTTATCCAATAAGTCTTTCTTGACCTTGTTCGGATTCATGCCGACCATGCGCAGCAGCAAATTGGATACTACGTTTACCACCCAAACGACCGGATAAAACAACTTGAGCAGCGGCACGTAAATCCAAGCGGAAACAAAAGCCAAACAGTCGGGCTTGAGTGCGGCCAGAGTTTTAGGGGTCGCCTCGGAGAAGATCAATACCACGATCGTCAGAACGACTGCCGCCGGAGCAATCATCTCTTCTCCGCCTATGCGGATGGCAATCAACGTGCCTATCGAAGAGGCCGCAATGTTGACGAAATTGTTCCCCAACAATATCAGCCCGATTAAACGGTCCGGGCGTTTGAGCAAATCGTGAGCCTTAATGGCTCCCCGGTGTTTTTTTTTCACGAGATGCTGCAACCGGTAACGGTTCAACGTCATCAGAGCGGTTTCGGAGCCGGAAAAGAATGCGGAAAGAAGCAATAAAACAGCGAGTATGCCAAACAGCACACTTAAGGGAATGTCGTTCAAAGAGAGCGCTCAAGATTACAAAACATGAGGTTATGTTTCTACGTAGACCGCTATTTGTCAAGTCGATAAGGCTGGCTTAATCGAGCGTCTATCTGCACAATTCCTAACACAGGCGTTAAGATTTATTCTCCAAAATATTGAAATAGATTGCATTTTGACAAGCTTACGATTCGATGCTTAACTTTAAAAGTTCCCAGCACTCCGACCGGTCTCAACCGTGAATACCCGTATGGATTTTCCATCCTTTTTGTTAATCGACGATAGCGCCTCCAGGACTGAGCAAGTTCGCACGATTCTTCAATTTTTGGAATACCCGCTTACGGTCACCACCAGCATCGATTTCCCTTCTTCACTGGAGGAACCCAACGACTTCGACGCTATCATGGTCGGCAGCACGCCGGACAAACAGGCGGCCTTATTGCGCAATGTCGACGAGAAGTGCCACGGCACACCGGTAGTGTTACTGCAAGATAAGGAAACGCCGCCGATCAGCAGCGCCATCCAGCAACTGATCACCCATAGTTTGACCTGGCCTACGGTATATTCCGAATTCATTGAATTCGTCGACACTCTCCCGCTACGCCGAGAAGCCGACAGTCCGAAAGCGTCACACAAAGGCTTAGTCGGACGCAGTCCCGCGATACAACAAACCCGCGACTTGATCGATCAAGTCGCCAAGTCCGATGCCACAGTGCTGATTTTAGGCGAATCCGGCACCGGCAAAGAAGTGATTGCCCAAGCATTGCACCGAGCCTCGTTACGCAAAAATCAGCCCTTCGTCCCGGTCAACTGCGGCGCCATACCCGGCGAACTGCTGGAAAGCGAACTGTTCGGCCACGAAAAAGGCGCGTTTACCGGAGCATTGACCAGCCGGCAGGGCCGCTTCGAACTGGCCGAAGGCGGCACTTTGTTTTTGGACGAAATCGGCGACATGCCGATGCCCATGCAAGTCAAACTGCTACGCGTGCTGCAAGAACGGACTTTCGAACGGGTCGGCAGCAATAAAACCATCCATTGCAACGTTCGCATCATCGCCGCCACCCACCGGCATCTGGAACAAGAAATCGCCGAAAAGCGGTTTCGGGAAGACTTGTTTTACCGTCTGAACGTATTTCCCATCGAAGTTCCGGCGTTACGCGAGCGGCCGGAGGACATCCCCTATCTGGTGAGCGATTTGATTGCCCGCATGGAAGCCGACAAGCGCGGCTCGGTACGTTTGAGCCGGGAAGCAATCGCCTTGCTGATGCAACATCAATGGCCGGGTAACGTACGGGAGTTATCCAACCTGATCGAACGCTTAGCGATTATCTATCCTAACGGCATGGTCGACGCCGCCAATTTGCCGGAAAAATTCCAGGGTTATCAGCTTCCGGACGATAGTAAACTGGATTGGAGCGATCCCGAGCCCGCCGCCGCTCCAGCGCCGCTGCCATTCAGATCCGACGCCGAACAGCCTATGTTGGCTTTCGCCCCAGGCGGCACTATTCAATTGCCGGAACAAGGTATCGATCTAAAGGAATACCTAAACGAATTGGAAAACGAACTGATTCGTCAGGCTTTAGAGGAATGCAACGGGGTCGTCGCCCACGCCGCCAAGCTGTTGAACATGCGCCGTACCACGCTGGTAGAAAAACTGCGTAAAACCGACAGCCAATAATCGACGCGTCAAAAACTCGCCAACAAATTATAACCCATTGAATAAATTCTAAATTATATATGGCCTGAAAATTGCTTTTTCTCCGGAAACAGCCAATTTCCGCTTTGCCATGACTAATCCGCACTTCCAGTTTCAGCAAAAATCCGAACGTCTGGCGGACGCCTTTCGCATCTTCAACGAACTGTCGGAACATTTAGCGCAGTCTTATCAAGGCTTGCAGGAGCAAGTTGCCCGGCTGAACGTCCAATTGGCCGCCGCCCGCAGCGAGCGCATGGCGACCTTGATAGAAAAGGAAAAACTCGCCGCGCGCTTACAACAGATACTTGCCGCATTGCCGGCCGGCGTGCTAGTCGTGAATGCCCAAGACCATATCGTCGACTGCAACCAGCAAGCAGTCAGCCTGCTTGGCGAACCGCTGATAGGCTTGGACTGGCAAACCGTATCCGCCCGCAGCTTACACCCGTCCAATTCGCCGCACGAACATCTGTTGGCCGACGGTCGGGTCGTCGCCATGACCGTCAACCGCCTCGGCGAAACCGACGAACGCATCATTCTTTTGTCCGACGTCAGCGAACTGAGACAACTACAAGATGCCTTGGCCCAACAAAAACATTTATCCGCCATGGGCGAAATGGTCGCAAGTCTGGCCCATCAAGTCAGAACGCCGTTGGCGACGGCGATTTTGTACGCCTCGCAACTCGCCACTACCCAACTGCCGCTCAGAAAATACCAACCGTTTGCGGAGAAAATTTTGGAACGTCTGCACTTCCTGGAACGGGAAGTCAACGACATGCTGATTTTCGCCAAGCAAGGCCGTTTAGCGATGCAGGGCTTTTCTTGGCTGGAATTGTTGGCGAAAAGCGCCGAACGCATGGCGCAGTTTAACGGTACCTTCGAGCTGGACAATCGCGTCATAGACGACGACATGCTGGGCAACGAAGCGGCACTGCGCGGCGCATTGCTCAATCTTCTCAATAACGCCATCGAAGCCGGCGCCACCACCGTCAAACTGACTGCCCAACAAAGCGGCGCTAACGTCGAAATTCTGATTGCCGACAACGGCCCGGGCATCCAACCGGAAGCATTGCAACACTTGTTCGAACCTTTTTTCACCACCAAAATCAGCGGAACAGGCTTGGGTCTGGCCGTGGTCAAAAGCGTGGTCAACGCCCACAACGGCCGGATAGATTGCCATAACCGGCCCGATCAAGGCTGCACGTTTCACCTGAGCTTGCCTATCGTGCAACCCCCTATCAACCTATCCAGTGCAACGCAACGCCCCCATCAAGCGAAACTCAAGGAGCATCAACATGAGACGGCATGACATTTTGATCGTGGAAGACGATCTTTCTTTGTGCGAAGCCCTATGCGACACTTTGGAGCTAAAAGGCTACAGCGTCAAATCCGCACAAAACGGCACGGAAGCCTTGAGCCTGCTACATAAATTCGAGTTCGGCCTAGTCATTAGCGACGTGCAAATGCCGGTCATGGACGGCCTGGAGCTGCTGCAAAACATTCGGCAAAAATTCGATCGTTTGCCGGTGCTGTTAATGACAGCCTATGGTACCGTTCCCCGCGCGGTGGAAGCCATGCAAGCCGGCGCGGCGGATTATTTGATCAAGCCGTTCGAAGCCGCCACCTTGGTTAACAGAGTAGCCGGCTTGATAGTACCGGCCCCGAGCAGCGAGCCTGAACGGGTCATCTGCGACGGGCAAATGAAAAAACTCTACGGCTTGGCCAGTAAGGTGGCTAAAACCGGGGTGAGCATATTATTGGAAGGCGAAAGCGGCTGCGGTAAAGAAGTCATGGCGCGCTACATTCACCGCAATTCGCATTACCACGCCGGCCCCTTCGAAGCGATCAATTGCGCGGCCATACCCGAAAACATGCTGGAAGCCGTGTTGTTCGGTTATGAAAAAGGCGCATTCACCGGCGCCACGCAAGCCATGCCCGGTAAATTCGAACAAGCGCAAAACGGCACCCTGCTTTTGGACGAAATTTCCGAAATGGACTTGAGTTTGCAAGCCAAACTATTGCGGGTATTACAGGAAAAAGAAGTCGAACGCTTGGGCGGGCAACGAAAAATTCAGTTGAACGTCAGAATTTTGGCAACCACCAACCGCAAGCTCAAAGACTACGTCAAACAAGGCCTGTTTCGGGAAGACTTATATTTTCGCTTGAACGTATTTCCACTCAGAATTCCGCCGTTGCGCGAACGCATCGGCGAAATTTTGCCGCTGGCTTACGAGCTTTTGGCCAAACATAGCCCGCACAGCCATTCGGCTTACCGATTCGATTCGGAAGCCATCGACAAATTGCAGGCCTACCACTGGCCCGGCAACGTCCGGGAATTGGAAAACGTCGTGCAACGCGCCTTGATCTTGCAAACGAACGGTTTAATCAGCAGCGAATGCCTGCTGTTCGAAGACGAAATCGATACCGGCATGCGCTGCCCGTATGCCGAAACCTCTCCGTACCGGCCGGACCTAGACATTCCCGTTAATGACGGCGATGCGGCGGACAGCGTGAGCCTGGGCGACGGTGTGCGCTCGGCGGAAGAAAAAATCATCCTGCAAAGTCTGCAGGACGCGCAAGGCAACCGCAAAGCCACCGCGGAAAAATTGGGTATCAGTCCGCGCACGTTAAGATATAAAATCGCCCGTATGAAAGAAGCCGGACTACCCGTGCCTTGCTGAATTAACATGGCTTGAAAAGTGCTTGTTTAGAATAAAACGCTAAGCGAGAGTCACGAAAATGTCAGATATTAATGTCAATCACTTATTGGCCCAAATGCGGGCCATGTCTGTGGAAGCGAGCAGCAAGCCGACGCTGAGCGAACAGGTAGGCAACGACTCCAACGACTTTGCCGCCTTGCTGAAACAGTCCATCGATGCAGTCAACCAAACCCAACAAACTTCGAGCCAAATGGCAACCGCGTTCGAAACCGGTCAATCCGACGTCAGTCTGGCCGAAGTCATGATCGCTTCGCAAAAAGCCAGCGTATCCTTCCAAGCCATGTTGCAAGTGCGCAACAAATTGGTCGACGCTTATAAAGACGTCATGGGCATGTCGATCTAAGGCGCGATAAGCCATGAGCGAAGCCAATAACAACTTCCCGGTCGAAACGCTAGCGCACGAGGCCGTCAAACAAGAAAACGATAATCTCCACCCTGCCGTCCGCAATTTATTGAAGTTGCCGCTCAGCCGGCAAATCGGCTTAATGCTGGCCTTAGCGGCCAGCATCGCCATCGGCATGGCGGTGGTGTTGTGGGCGCAAGCGCCCAATTACGATTTGCTGTTTACCGGCGTCGCGGAAAAAGATGCCGCCGAAATTCTGGAAGCGCTGGATAAAATGGGCGTGGAATATAAGGTCGAGCCCGGCAGCGGCGCCGTCATGGTGCCGACCGGCGACGTCAGGGAATTGAAATTGAAACTGGCGGCGCAAGGTCTGCCGCGCAGCACCAGCTTGGGCTACGAACTTCTGGACAAAGACAATGGTTTCGGTACCAGCAAGAGCGTGGAAATGATGCGCTTCCAACGCGCATTGGAAGGTGAAATCGCCCTGACCATACAAACCATACAAAGCGTCAAATCCGCCAAAGTCTTGCTGGCATTGCCGGTACAATCGGTATTCGTCCGCGAACGCAAAAAACCCAGCGCGTCGGTGATCGTCGAACTTTACCAAGGCCGCAGCCTGGAAAAAGAACAAGTCGAGTCCATCGTTCATTTGGTCGCCTCCAGCGTCCCGCTTATGGAAGCGGGGCAAGTCACCGTAGTCGATCACAAAGGCCGCTTACTCAACAGTAAAGACACTCCGGAAGACCTGTCGCTAAGCACCAAGCAATTCGAATACAAGAAAAATATTGAAGAACATCTGCGGCAACGCATAGAAAACATCCTGGCACCGCTGGTCGGCAGCGAAGGCATGCGGGCGCAGATTTCCGCCGACGTGGATTTCACCGTCACCGAAAAAACCCAGGAACTGTTCAATCCGGATTTGCCCGCCCTACGTAGCGAACAAACTCAAGAAGATCTAAACTCCGTCAATAAAATCCAAGGCGTGCCCGGCGCGCTATCCAACCAACCGCCGCCGACCGGGGTTGCCCCGGAAGTCGCCAGCGGCCAGGAGAAACAAGCCGACGCCGAATCGGGCTCCAGCAGCAAACGGGCTACCCGCAACTACGAATTGGACAAAACCATCACCCATACCCGCCAGTCCACCGGCGCCTTGCGGCGGCTATCGGTCGCGGTGGTGGTGGACGATAAACACGTACTGCTGGACGGCAACAATGCCCAGCAAGCCTATTCGCAGGAAGAATTGAACCAACTGCGCGACTTGGTCAAACAAGCCGTCGGCTACGACAACAGCCGCGGCGATCAAGTAACGGTCACCAACGTCGCCTTCAAAACCCCGGACGCTTTGCAAGAAGTATCGGAACCGATTTGGGAAAAACCCTGGTTCATGGACGTCATGAAGCTGGCCGTCGCCGCCCTGGTGCTGACCTTGCTGATACTGAAAGTATTACGCCCGGCCTTTGCCACCCTGATCGGCAAAGACGAAGCCGAGCAAAGACTCAAAGAACTGGAAGAAGCCCGTCTGGCCGCAGAAGCCATGGGCGGGGTAGTACGCTTCGACGAAGAAGGCAAACCGGTTGCAGTCAGGGTGGAAGACGAAGACGGCCAACCTTTGGCATTGTCGGCCGGCGTAGAAGATTTACTGTTGCTGGAAGCACCGCAAAGCTACGAAAAACGCTTGGAATACGTACAAAAACTCATAGACGAAGACCCGAAACTGGTCGCCCAAGTCATCAAAACCTGGCTGAAAGACGATGGCTGAAACAAGTAAAGATTTATCGCACGCGCAACGCGCCGCTCTGTTGCTGCTGGCCGTAGGCCAAGACCGAGCCGCCACCGTGTTGCGCCACATGGGTCCCAAGGAAGTCCAGCTCATCGGTTCGACCATGGCTGCTTTGGGGCCGATTTCGTCCGGCATGGTCGACGAAGTATTGGAAGAATTCATCATCCAGATCAAGAACGAAACCGGCCTAGGCTTGGATTCCGACGAATACATCCGCAACATGCTGACCAGCGCATTGGGTGCCGACAAGGCGGGCAACATCATAGACCGCATCTTGCTGGGCGCCAACAGCAAAGGCATAGAACAACTCAAATGGATGGATACCCGCTCCATCGCCGATTTGATCCGCCTGGAACACCCGCAAATCATCTCCATCATCCTGTCTTTGCTGGATCCGGACCAATCCGCCGAAGTATTGACGCTGTTACCGCAAAACATGCGTTCGGACATTTTGATGCGCATCGCCACACTGGAAGGCGTGCAACCGGCCGCGCTACGCGAATTGGACGACATCATGGAAAAACAATTGACCGGCAGCGACGGCGTCAAATCTTCGCAAATCGGTGGCGTGGACGCGGCCGCCAATATTTTGAACTTCATCGAAAGCGCCGTCAGCGAGCCGATGATGCAAGACATCAACGAAGCCGATTCCGACTTGGCGCAACGCATTCAAGACAAAATGTTTGTGTTCGGCGATTTGATCGCCGTCGACGACCGCGGCATTCAAACCCTGCTGCGCGAGGTATCGACCGATCAATTGCTGTTGGCCTTACGCGGCGTGGATACCGGCCTGCGCGACAAAATCTTCTCCAATATGTCGCGCAGGGCCGCCGAAATGCTGCGCGACGATCTGGAAGCCGCCCCGCCCGCCCGCTTGAGCGAAGTGGAAGCGGCGCAAAAAGACATCTTGTCTATCGCCAAACGCTTGTCGGATGCCGGTGAAATCGCGTTAGGCGGCGGTGGCGGTGGCGATGAGTTCGTCTAAACACCAAAAGTTTTCGCCTGCCGAACTGCAGGCATTGGATACCTGGACCGATCTGGAGGATTTCAGCACCCCGCGTTCGGAAAACGTTGCTTTAGAGCAAGCCACCCAAATTTTGACGGTGGAAGAAATCGAAGCCATGCAAAAGCAGGCTTACGACGAAGCTTTCGAACTGGGACGGCAACAAGGATACGAGCAAGGCCTGGAGCAAGGTTTCCAACAAGGTCAGCAACAAGGCTTGGAACAAGGCATGACCAAAGGCTACGAACAAAGCCAGCATCTGGTGCAAAATCAGGTCAAACAGCTCGGCATGCTGTTGGAATCGTTAGCCGAACCGTTTCGAAACCTGGACGAGGAAGTGGAAAAAGAGTTGGTCCAACTCGTCATCGCCATCGCCGGATTGATCATACGCCGCGAACTCAAACACGATCCCGGACAAATCGTTGCCGTGATCCGCGAAGCCGTCAACGTGCTGCCCTTATCGTCGCAAAAAATCACCCTGACGCTGCACCCGGAAGACGCGGAATTGGTGAAATCGGTCTTGCACTTGGACGAAACCATGCCGCCATGGCGCATTCAAGAAAATCCCCTACTGACTCGCGGCGGCTGCACGGTGCAGACTGAAGTGTCTTCGGTCGACGCCAGTCTGGAAAAACGTCTATCCGCGGTCATCGCCACGGTATTGGGCGGGGATCGGCAACAGGACGTCAATCCATGATGCCGGACGTCAACCGGGCAACCGCCTGGCTGGAACGCCTGAAACCCTACCGGCAGCGCCTCAACGAACCGCCGGAATTAGTGGTGGAAGGCAAGTTATCGCGCATGGTCGGCCTTACCCTGGAAGCCGAAGGCTGCCGGGCCGCCATCGGTTCTTTATGCCAAATCGTCACCAAAAACGGCAAAAGCATAGGCGCGGAAGTAGTCGGCTTTGCCGGCGGCCGCCTGTACTTGATGCCGACCGGCGACACCCAGGGCTTGGATCCCGGCTGCCGGGTGATCCCGCAAGGCAAAAACAGTCTGGCCAACGTCGGCTTCGGCTTGCTGGGTAGGGTCCTCGACGGCGCCGGCCGACCGCTGGATGGAAAAGGCTCATTGGATACCGACGCGCGTATTTCCCTGGCCGGCACACCGATCAATCCCCTATCGCGCAAACCGATCCGCGATGCCTTGGACGTCGGCGTGCGCGCCATCAACTCCGTACTCAGCGTCGGCAGGGGGCAACGCATGGGCTTGTTCGCCGGAACCGGGGTCGGCAAGAGCGTGCTGCTGGGCATGATGACCAAGTTCACCAACGCCGACATCGTGGTAGTCGGACTAATCGGCGAACGGGGGCGCGAGGTGAACGAATTCGTATTGAAAATACTCGGCGAAGAAGGCTTGAAACGTGCGGTCGTGGTCGCGTCCCCCGCCGACGACTCGCCGCTGATGCGGGTACACGGCGCGTTGCGGGCCACAGCCATTGCCGAATATTTCCGCGACCAAGGGCTGGATGTGTTGTTACTGATGGATTCCCTAACCCGCTACGCCCAAGCTTACCGAGAAATCGCCCTGGCTATCGACGAGCCGCCGGCTACCAAGGGCTACCCGCCTTCGGTTTTCGCCAAATTGCCGCAATTGGTGGAGCGCGCCGGCAACGGCGACGTCGAGGGCGGTTCTATCACCGCCTTTTACACCGTGCTGGCCGAAGGCGACGATACCAACGATCCGATTGCCGACGCGGCCCGCGGCGTGTTGGACGGCCACGTGGTGCTGTCCCGCAGCCTGGCGGAATCCGGACACTATCCGGCCATAGACATCGAGGCTTCTATCAGCCGGGTAATGCCGGACATTGCGACACCGGAGCATTTACAGTTGGCGCGCGAACTGAGACGCCTCTACTCCACTTACCGGCAAAACCGCGACTTGATCAGCGTCGGCGCCTACCGGGCCGGTTCCGACCCGCGCATAGACCGCGCAATCGCCAAACAACCGGCCATAGCCGAATTCCTGCAGCAAGACATGGACGAAGCCGTGGATTTGCCGCGTAGCGTAGACGAATTACGACAAGTCTTGGCCAGCTAATGAAACGTTCGCAACGCCTGCAAATCATCATAGACCTGCAACAACGCCAGGAGAACGAAGCGCTGCAATTGCTGGGACGCCGGCAACAACAACTGAACGAACAGCAAGCGCAACTGGATAACTTGCTGAATTATCGTCAACAATATTTGAATAAATTGCTGGAACGTCAAAAAACCGGCATGAATGTCAATCAATTATTGGAGTTGCGCGCGTTCGCGGACAAATTGGACAAGGCCATCGAAGGTCAACGGTTGACGGTAAGACAGCAGGAACGCGAATGCCAAAAGGCGCGCGACAAATGGCAGGAGAGTCATCAACGCAGCAAAAGCTTGCTGCGCCTGGGAGAAATCGCAGTCGCCGAAGAAACTCAACTGGAAATCAAGCGCGAACAATCCGAACAAGACGCCAGAGCCGCCCGTTCGTCCCGCAAGGATGGCGCAAATAATGCTTGAATAGCTGAAAGTGCAGGAGAATCAACATGAATATGCCAGACAACAGCTTGTTTTCTATCCTAACGACCGGCGGGCAGATTCCGCCCTTGAACAATGCCGTTACTCCAGGTAACGCATCCGGCACCCACGACTTCGCAGCCCAGTTCTGGTCTCAACTGAATCTGTTGAATAGCGCCGGCACGCCGAACGCCGAATTGACATCGGCCAATTTGAATGCCCTGCAAACCTGGGTATCTAGCGCAAACGCCGATCCGGAAACGGAGATCGAACCATTGCCGACCGATTTGCAAAACTTTGCCGCCCTATTCGGCAAACGCTTGCCGGCCGCCCATCCTGAAAACGGCGCGATTGATTTGCAAGCCACCATGAAAGCCTTGGCCGGAGTCATGCAACAATTGCGGCAATTGGAAAGCGACGAACCGGCTGCGGCAAGCGAAACCAATGTAAGTACGCTGACTACTGATGTAAGCACGCCGACTACTGACACGAATGCTAGCAGCGACGACACGGTGTTATATCCGTCAATTCGCTTGTCTGAAGTACAAGGCACGATTACCGCTCCGGAAACGGCGGCCGCACCGGCGAACGGCAATGTCGCTCCCGTAAACTATCAAGTAAATTTGCCCGAACCAGTTGCAACTGATTTGCCTCCCCCCGAGCTCAAAGCCGCTGTCGAACAAAATCCGAATTCGAAGGTACAGGCATCGAACCATTTCGAGCCTATCAGCGCTGATTCGCCAACCCGGCCGATACCACAGGCTAACGGCACCGACAATCTCATGCGCCCTACTCATCGCGCCAAACCGGGCGTTATCGAAACCAAAGCAACGCAGAGTCCGGAACTGGCCACTATGCCCACCGATACGGTTTTGAATCCCGACACTCCTGAAATCGACCCGCTCGCCGACACGGGGTTGCCTGCCGCGCGGCAACACCGCATGTCGGCGCAAGCAAGCGACCAAGAGCATTCGGATGAAATGGCCACCGCTGCTGTTACACCCAGTCTGCCGACAGCCGCGCCGCCTGTGGTATCGCAGCCGGAAAGCCCTGAAATTTCCGCAAGCATCATTGCCGGCACTTCAGCGAACCGCCTCAAGCAAGCCGATTTACCCACCACCCCGGAAAAACCTTCCGCCCCCCTACTCAACGGCGATACCCAACCGCCAAAAACCCCGCAGCACCTCGCCGGGAACGTGGAATCCACGCGGCAGGAATTCGCCGCCGCTAACCCGTTTAAAGCCGCTCAACGCTTGCCGGACGGAAGCAAAACCCCCGCAGAATCCGGCCAAAACGAATTGGAACACAGTCTAGCGCTTGCCTGGAACACCGATAATCAAACCGAATTCGCAAAGCAAACTTTCGACGGCAACAGACAAAATCCCCAACCGGATTTAACCTCGAATCCACAATTGGACGGCAGTCCGAATACCGAACCCAACCCATCGAGCCGCGCCGCTCAGGATATTTTTCGCTTAAATCAAGCGCTACCGAATAACTCTGCACCCGTGTCCGCCAAGCCCGAAACCCTGAGCATGAACCGCCCGTTCGGCGATGCCGCGTGGAATCAGGAATTAGGAAATAAAGTGATTTGGATGAATACCCAAGGAGTACCGTCGGCCGAACTCCGTTTGAACCCCGAAAACTTGGGCCCGATTCACATCAAAGTCGACGTCAGCCAAGATCAGGCGACGGTGAGTTTTACCGCACAGCATGCGGCAGTCAAAGAAGCCATAGAGAACGCCATTCCGAAATTGCGCGACATGTTTTCCGGCCAGCAGTTGAATCTGGTCGATGTCAACGTATCGCAACAGCAGAGTGATCAACGCCAAACCAACAGAGAATTTTTACACATGGGTGCGGAATCGGACGCTCGTCACAGCCGGCAACAACAAGAGGAAGAGCCCATGCAAAACCCGGCTCAATCGCTGGTTGACGAAATCGAAGCCGGCCGGGCGGTAGCCAGTAACGGCTTACTGAGTATCTTTGCCTAACCGGAAACCTTTCACCGAGAACACAAAAAAGGCGGGATAATCCCGCCTTGCTTAGAAGTTTTCCGGCTATTCCTGCGGCCCCCCGGTATATTTACGGCCCAAGCCATTCATTTTATAGGTACAGGTATTGGAGCCGCCCATCGCGGCGGCAGAGGCGGTAAATTTAAATCCCAAGCCCTCGTTAAGCGTTAAACGCGTACCTTTTTTATTGATGGTACCCTTGACGGTCAAAGGTTGCGTGATCTTAAAACCACCGGCCGAACCGACAACCCCGTTATCGTCGAATTGAATCTCGTCCGATACTTGCGCAAACGCGAACGCAAACACAGCCATCGGCGAATCGTACCAATGATCGAACGCCAGATTCAGCTTAGCGCCCTTTTGACTCCAGGTTCCGCTGGCGGTTTGCACGGTGAAATACGCATCCGTCATGATAAACGTGCCTTCGCCGTCGCCTTCCACTTCCCCGTCGTCGAACTGTATCGCGCCGTCCAATACCGTTCCGCTGGCAATGGGGGTGCTGATCCCCGGCGTGCGTTTACATTTTACGCTTAGCCGCCCCTTCAGCTTTCCGCTCAAATCCCAGCTGGTGCCGGCTACCGACGGCGGTGCCGCTTCCACTTGGCTGACCGTCAACAATCCGACCATGCCCAACGCCAACATAGATGAAACTGCACTTTTACTCATTTGTTTCCCCGTATGAATTAAACGACGCTTTTTATGTTACACGCGGGATGTAAAGAAATGTAAATGGATGCCGTAAATTGGGGATGAGATAACACTCTGCTTGCACACCGGCTAGCCGCACTCATGCAAGTTCGACCCACGCATTCGAGTTGCCAAAGTTCTCTATCTTGGCGGAAGGTCGAGCTTATGCGGCAAAGAGTCTACAAGCCGCGTATGAACGGTGAATGCAGCACTAAAGCGGCGGTAATCATCAACGTACTGCCGACGATGACCCACAGCGTGCGCTGATTGTTGCGCTGCATCTGCTTACGCAGCTGTTCCAGTTCTCTATTTTGGTGTTTTAAGTGGGACTGCAACTGCGCATGACTATTAAGGGCTTGCAGCACCAGATTAGGCATTTCCGGCAAATGCTCGGTAATTTGCGGAAACTGGCCGAACAGTTCCTTCACCTTAGCGGCGGGCCCCATACGCTCTTTAAACCAGTTTTCCAAATAAGGTTTGGCAGTCTGCCACAGATCCAAATCCGGATACAATTGCCGCCCCAGGCCTTCGATATTCAGCAAGGTTTTTTGCAGCAGTACCAACTGCGGTTGTACCGCCATGTCGAAGCGTCGGGCGGTTTGAAATAGGCGCAGCAGCAACAGGCCGAAAGAGATGTCTTTCAGCGGTTTTTCGAAGATAGGCTCGCACACGCTACGTATCGCCGCTTCGAACTCCTCTACCCGAGTAGTGCCGGGCACCCAGCCCGACTCGATATGCATTTGGGCGACGCGCCGATAATCGTGATTGAAGAAGGCCAAAAAGTTTTCGGCCAAATAGCGCTGGTCGGAATCCGATAAGCTGCCGACGATGCCGAAATCCACCGCCAAATATTTATCCGGCAATTCCACGAAAATGTTGCCCGGATGCATGTCGGCGTGGAAGAAATTGTCGCGAAACACTTGGGTGAAAAAAATTTCCACCCCCCGCTCCGCCAGTTTTTTGAAGTCCGCATTGCCGGCGCGCAACGCAGCGATGTCGCCGACCGGAACGCCGTGTATGCGCTCCATGACCAATACCTTGCGCCGGCAAAGCGGCCAATGGACTTCCGGTATGTACAGCAGCTCCGAGTTTTTGAAATTGCTGCGGATGGCACTGGCATTGGCCGCTTCCCTGAGCAAATCCAGCTCGTCCAAAATAGTTTTTTCGAATTCGGCGACTACTTCGGTAGCCCGCAAACGGCGAGCGTCCGACCAAAAGCGTTCCGCCAAGCGGGCCAGTTCATAAAGTAATGCTACATCGGAATGGATTTTATCCTCGATGTCCGGCCGCAACACTTTGACGATGACTTTTTCGCCGGTCAACAAGGTCGCCGCGTGCACTTGCGCCACCGAGGCCGAGGCCATGGGTTCGGTATCGAACTCCAAAAACGCCTGTTGGATGGTTTGCCCCAGTTGTTTTTCGATAATATTTCTGGCTTTTTCCGCGGAGAAAGGCGGCACTCGGTCTTGTAATTTGACCAACTCTTCGGCGATGTCTTCCGGCAACAAATCGCGGCGGGTCGACAAGGTTTGCCCGAATTTGACGTAAATCGGTCCCAAATCTTCCAAAGCGCGGCGGATACGCAAACCGCGCGGCAACTTGGATTTGCTGAGCCAATAGTTGGGCGACAACAATGCTAAAAACCGAATCGGCCGCAGCAAATGGGTTTTCAGCACGATTTCGTCCAAACCGTGAGACATCATCACCCAATTGATGCGCATCAAGCGAGTCAGGATTTTCAAACGAATCACTTCAAACCGTCCTCGCAGTTTATTCAGCTTCTAAATTGTTGTTGGCGCGCGCTTCCAAACGCGCCACGCGCGCTTCCAATCTATCGTAATCGGAGCGTAAAGCATCGACATCCTCGCACCAGAGCTCGGCTTCCGCTTTAGCCGGCAATTCCCTGGTTTCTTCTTGCAGAAACTCTTCCAAATTCAATCGAAAACCGGTCAAGCTGTGCTGAGTCCAGGCGCGGCTGCCTCGAAACAGTTCGGCCGTCTTGACTGCGAAGCTTTCGCCGGTGTAACGAGCCAATTTGGCTTGCAAATTGATGTCCAATTTTTCGAACAATCGTTGCAGCTTATGCGCCGCTTGCATATCGCCCTCGATGCGCACTTCGCCGCGGAACAAACTGCGCATCGGTGTCGCGCTCAGTCCCATCAAGCCTAAAGCCGACAACGAACCGCTTATACGGGCGTCTGCCGTCCCGCCGTAGCTCTCCAGCAATTGGATGCGTTCCGCACCCGGACAAACGTATAAGGTTTCGTCGAAAGGCGTGACGTGGATGGCGATCACTTTCCCTTGCAGCGGCGTCAACAGGTCCGGATAGTGTGCGTCCAACGCCAAATATCCGTTGAGCGCGCGCTCCAAGGCGCTGAGCAATAAAGGTTTAATTTGCAAAAAGTCGCCGGACATCAGGATTGGAAGAAATAAGCGTGATCAAGCGAAGCGGCTGTTCGATGCGGTATCAAGGCAAACATGCGGCGGCAAAAGTTGCGATAGACTGGGTCCACCGCCTGCCCGTGCACGCAATCCGGGTGGTCGCCAACCAATGCCGGCATAAAACCTTTAAAACTTGTAACCGCGGTGTACGGCTACGATACCTTGGCTCATGTTGAAATATTCGCAACGTTCCAAGCCTGCCGCTTCCATCATGCGTTTCAACTCGTCTTGTTTGGGATGCATACGGATAGATTCGGCCAGATAACGATAACTATCCTCGTCCTTGGCGACGAAAGCCCCGATTTTCGGCAGAATGTTGAAGGAATAGAAGTCGTAAACCTTCTCCGTGACCGGATCGACCGGATGCGAGAATTCCAGCACGATGACCCGCCCGCCCGGTTTTAACACGCGATGCATGGAGCGCAACGCGGCTTCCTTATCGGTGACGTTGCGTAAACCGAAACCGATACAGACGCAATCGAAACTGTTATCGGCAAACGGCAAACATTCGGCATTGACTTGCGCATAACGGATGTTGGCCGCCAAACCGCGATCGATTAAACGATCACGGCCGGTACGCAGCATGGCGGCGTTGATATCCGCCAATACCACTTGTCCGCTGCTGCCGACGCGCTTTTCGAACAGTACGGTCAGATCGCCGGTACCGCCGGCCAAGTCCAGCACGCGTTCGCCTTCGCGTACGTTAGCCAACTGCACCGCTACTCTCTTCCAGATTCGGTGTATACCCAACGACATCAAGTCGTTCATCACGTCGTATTGCCCTGCGACCGAATCGAAGACTCCGCGCACCAGCGTGACTTTCTCGTGTACCGGGACTTGCTTGAAGCCGAAATGAGTAGTGTTGTCGTTGCTCATAAGCCGTTGTCAGTTGTGAATGGTGGGTTTGCGGCTGATACCGGCCGCTTTGAGCGCCTCCAGGTATTGCCCCCATAACAACGGGAAATCCGCACCCAATTTGTACAGTAAGTCCCAAGAATAGATGCCGCTGTCATGTCCGTCGCTAAAGGTCAAGGCAATGGCGTAATTGCCTACCGGTTTCAAGTCGACAATGCTGACGTTTTCCTTACCGGTCTGCAGCACGTCCTGGCCAGGCCCGTGGCCGACCGCTTCGGCCGATTGAGTATAAACCCTTAGGTATTCGGCCGGCATTTCGAAAATGCTGCCGTCGTCGAAATGAATTTCCAACATTGCCGACAGTTTATGCAATTTGATTTCGGTCGGATTGCAATGGCAAGGCGTCGTATGTATGCGCATGGTTACAAAATGTATCGGCTTAAATCTTCGTCCGCGGCCAGTTCGCCCAAATGGGCGTCGACATAAGCGGCATCTATCGTGATCGTTTTGTCCGGCAGATCCGGCGCGGAAAACGAAATGTCTTCCAACAATTTTTCCAAAATAGTGTGCAAGCGGCGTGCGCCGATATTCTCCACGCTTTCGTTGACCTGCCATCCGAGTTCGGCGATGCGCTGTATCCCGTCTGCGGAAAACGCCAGCTTGACGCCTTCGGTCGCCAACAAGGCTTGGTATTGCTCGGTTAATGACGCGTCGGGTTCCGTCAAAATCCGCACGAAATCGTTGGCGCTGAGCGGGCTCAGCTCGACTCGAATCGGAAACCGGCCCTGCAGTTCGGGGATCAAATCGGACGGCTTGGTCAAGTGAAATGCACCGGAAGCGATAAACAGAATATGGTCGGTCTTGATCATACCGTATTTGGTGCTGACCGTACTGCCTTCCACTATCGGCAACAAATCGCGTTGCACGCCTTCGCGGGACACTTCCCCGCCGCTGACCTCCTGGCGTTTGCAGATTTTGTCGATCTCGTCCAGAAACACGATACCGTGCTGCTCGACGGCTTGTAAGGCCGTTTGCTTGATCTCCTCTTCGTTGACCAACTTGCCGGCCTCTTCTTCCTGCAACAACTTCAAAGCGTCTTTGATCTTGGTTTTACGCGCTTTGGTACGGCCCGTGTTCAAGTGCTGAAACATGCCTTGCAATTGGCTGGTCATTTCTTCCATGCCCGGCGGCGCCATGATTTCCACGCCTACCGGCGGCGAAGCCACGTCGATTTGTATTTCCTTATCGTCCAAATCGCCTTCGCGCAGCTTTTTGCGCATTTTCTGCCGGGTCGATTCCTCGCTGTCAGACAACATGCCGCCTTCGGCGCGCGGCAGCAAAATATCCAATACTTTCTCTTCGGCCGCATCCGCCGCCCGGTTTTGTACTTTTTCCATCGCCGACATGCGGGTCATTTTGACTGCAGTGTCCACTAAATCGCGGATGATGGACTCGACGTCGCGGCCGACGTAGCCCACCTCGGTAAATTTGGTCGCTTCAATCTTGATAAACGGCGCATTGGCCAATTTGGCCAAGCGGCGGGCAATCTCGGTTTTACCCACCCCGGTCGGGCCTATCATCAAAATGTTTTTCGGGGTAATTTCCTCGCGCAATTCCGCTGCCACCTGACTGCGGCGCCAACGGTTACGCAAGGCTATCGCCACCGAACGCTTGGCATCGGCTTGACCGATGATGTGTTTGTCCAATTCGCTGACGATTTCTCTGGGTGTCATCTGACTCATAATTCCGTGTTTCGCTGGTTTGCGAATCGATTACTGCGCCTGCTCGGACGCCCGCGGCAGCGCGTCCAATTCTTCGATACGCAGATTGTGATTGGTGTAAATGCAAATATCGGCCGCGATGTTCAAGGCTTTCACCACGATTTCCCGGGCGGACAGCTCGGTATTTTCCAACAAGGCCCGCGCCGCGCTTTGCGCAAATGCCCCGCCGGAGCCTATCGCCATAAAATCGTGTTCGGGCTCTATCACGTCGCCGGTTCCGGAAATGGTCAACAAGGTGTTGGCGTCGGCGATAACCAGCAAGGCTTCCAATTTGCGTAGCGCCCGGTCGGTACGCCAGTCTTTGGCCATTTCCACCGCGGCCCGGGTTAAATTGCCGCGATGTTTTTCCAATTTGGCTTCGAAATGTTCGAATAAGGTAAAAGCATCCGCGGTTGCTCCGGCAAACCCGGCGATGACTTTATCGTGGTACAAACGCCTGACTTTGCGGGCATTGCCTTTCATAACCGTGTTGCCCAAAGTGACTTGCCCGTCGCCGCCGATAACCACTTTGTCGCCGCGCCGGACGGCTAATATGGTCGTACCTCTGATCTCCATGAATTTGCCCTGCTCGATCTGCGGAAAAACGCGCCATTTTACCCGTTCTATGCTGTGCTAAGCCAGCAGTTTAAAGTATCCGGACAGTTATCAAGGTTATATCGGCATTGCCATACAGGCTAAAACTGATTAAAGTTCGGCTGCTGAACATAATAACAACAATATCAAGAGGCTCGCTATGAAACCATTCCCCACCTGGAGACAAGCCCTGCTGTTATTGACTTTAAGCTGCACCGGTACGGCGTTCGCGGTTACCCCGGCCGAAGAAGTCGATAAGAAATGCATCAAACCAAAATTCCGCGACTATTCGCCGCCTAACCATGCGCAAGCGGCGCCGGGTTCCGAAATCAGCTTTCACGTCAACCGGCTGGCCGACCCCTTGCATATTTCCGCCAGCGCCAAGCAAATTCCGTTGAAACTGGAAATCGTAGATAAAAAGACCTTTTATTTCGTCAGTGCCAAGCTGCCGCCGGAATTACGCGATACTTACGCCCGTATCCATATCGAAGCTAAAGCGTTGGAAGGCGAATGTATCGCCCAAGATGGCTGGCTGTTGAATCTGTCAGGCGCGGCCGGCGCCGGCAAGCAAGCGGCGACGCCGGAAGCCCGGGGCGTGGCGGCAAAATAACAGGCGTTTGCTTAACGGCAACCTGACACTGCACTACCGATTGTCAGATAGACGCAAAACTACGGCCGCGTCCGCCTCAAACAGACGCGGCCGGCAGCGAGCGCAGTTTAAGCTTCGCTTTTAATCAAGTTCAACAATTCGTCGGCGGATACTTTGCCGCTAACGTCGGTTCCGTCCAGCAAACTATCCGCCAAATCGCGTTTGTGGCCGTGTAAAGCCACGATTTTTTCTTCTATGGTGTTTTTAGCGATCATCCGGTAAATCGTCACCGGACGCTGCTGCCCCATCCGGTGCGCCCTATCGCTGGCCTGATCTTCCACCGCCGGATTCCACCAAGGATCCATGTGAATCACGAAATCGGCGGCGGTTAAGTTCAACCCCACACCGCCGGCTTTCAAGCTGATTAAAAACAAATCGCCTTTGCCGCGCTGAAACGCATCCACCCGCTGTTGCCGCTCCTTGGCGGGCGTGGAGCCGTCCAAATACTGGTAGCTGATACCGCGCCGTTCGATGAATTGGCGAATCAGCTGCAAATGATCGACAAATTGACTGAACAACAAAGCCTTATGTTTGTTATCCAACAGCTCGTCGATGATCTCGCCCAAAGCTTCCAATTTACTGCTGGGCAATTCCAAGGCGGGGTTGACCAAGCGGGTGTTGCAGCAACTGCGCCGCAAACGGGTAATGGCCGCCAAAATTTGCAAATGCTTTTGTCCCGGACTGCTGTCCGCCGCTTCCGTCAATCCGGTCAGGCTGTCGCGCCGCAAGGCTTCGTAAAACGCATGTTCCTCGGCGCTCAATTCCACATAAATCGGAATTTCGGTGCGCGGCGGCAGTTCCTGCAATACCTGGGTTTTAGTGCGGCGCAGAATGAAAGGCTGGATCAATTTTTTCAGACGGTAACGGGCTTCCTGATTGCGGTCACGCTCTATCGGCCCGGCAAAACGCTTGTTGTACTGTTCCATCGAACCCAACAGGCCGGGGTTGATGAAACGAAACAGATTCCATAATTCGCCCAGATGGTTTTCCAACGGCGTTCCGGTCATGATCAATTTGAAACCGGCCTTTAAGTTCATCGCGCCTTGCGAACGACGGGTAGCGACGTTTTTGATCCACTGCGCTTCGTCCAGTACTACGCTGGCGAATGCTATATCCGCCAACATATCGGCCACTTGTTCTTGCTGCAACAAGCCGTAACTGCAAATCAAAACGTCGAAATCTTTCAGATTGCCCAATAATTGTTGACGGTCGCCGGCTCCCAATACGATAGGATTCAATGTCGGCGCGAAACGATGCGCTTCGGCCTGCCAGTTAGCACATACCGAGGTTGGCGCTACGATCAAGGCCGGGCCAAGCGGCGCTCGTTCCACCAGCAAGGCCAAACCTTGTACGGTTTTTCCCAAGCCCATGTCGTCGGCTAAACAAGCGCCTACACCCCATTGCGCCAAACGCGACAACCAACGGTAGCCTTCCAGTTGATAGTCGCGCAATTCCGCCTGAAAGGTTGACGGCAACTGCGGTTGAAATTCCCGTGCCGCTTGCAAACGTCCGATGTAGGCCTGCCAATGTTTGTCGGCTTTAAAACCGTCGTCTTGCTGCCAGTCTTCCAGGGTCAATGCCGCCAAGGGATTCAAGCGCAGTTTTTTGCCGTTGAAATCTGCATAGGCTTTTAAATCTTCCAAACGTCGGCGAAATTCGTCGGTCAACGCTAAAAACTCGCCGCTTTTCAATTGCATAAATCGACCCTGTCGCTGGTCCAACAAACCTAACAACTGCTGCATGTCCAACACCGTTTGATCGTCTATCTTCAATTCGCCTTGCAACGAAAACCAATCGTTGTCGCGCTTGACCGAAACGCTCATGCCGCTGCCGCTAGTCTGCCCCAATACTTTAAATTTTATGCCCTCCGGCCACTCCAATATCGCCTGTCCTTCCGGCAAGGCTTGAATCTGCAACAAAAATTCCAAACAGGCTTCCGGTTCCGCCAACAACCAATCACCGGAAGCATCGCGGTCCGCGGCTTGTAAACTAGGACAGGCCTCGACGACCGCGGCAGCCAACCGGTGTTCGCGGTCGAAGTTGCGTTGCGCTTGCAATCGCTTACCGTCCACCTCGGCCAGCACGCTAGCGCCTCCCTGGCCTGCCTGAAAATAGGCACCGCCGGCCGCGAAGGGCCGCACTAGAACCGCGATTCTCAGACCTTCGCCGTGCGGCAATAAGTGCACCCGCGGCGTAGGATCGGCCTCGACCTGCTCGGCGGTAGCCGAACTGGCACCGATATCCGAATGCACGGTCAGCAAGCTGGAAATGCTGGTCAAAGTCTGCAACACTTTTTCGATCGCGGAGGCCGGAACTTCCAAGCCTTTGGGGCCCAATACCCCGAAAATGCGGTGATGATCGGCGTTGAATTCGACGACGCGCAAGCGGGTCGGCGATTCTTTAATGACCTGATATTTCTGTTCGTAACCCGGATTCGGCTCCAAACTGATGTGGATTTTGCCGTTGGCTCTTTTGCTGACTCTCAGCTCGGCCTCGCCTTTGACCACCTCGACTTTCACCTCAGGCGCGCCGGCCCAAAACAACAACGGATGACCGATCAAAGCCGATACCGCGCCGCTACTGAATTCGAAAAACGTGCCGGCGCCGTACCAACCGGATTCGCGATACTCTTTGATATAGTCGCACAGCTTCAAATCCGCTTCGCTCAGGTAATCGAAGCTGTCGCGCTCATGGGCTAAACGCTTTAGCGCCACCGCTCGCCCCTTACTCCAACCGCCCTTGGCTTGCTGCTTTTGTTCGCGCGGTTCTATCTTGACGGAGCCGCCGTCGGTATACGTCAACAACCACACTAAACGGGTCGCCTTGTCGCCGGCTTCGGCCGGCCCGGGTTTCTTGTCGGCTACCTGCAAATGCAGCAACGCATCCAGTGCTACTTCCCAATCGGCTCGGCTGACGAACAAATCCGCTAACGCTTGCCGCCCCGGTTCCCAAAAATCTTGCGGCCATTGCGGCTGGCTACTCGGCTGCAACGCAGCAAACAGTTTGGCCAATTCCGCCGCCGGCCAAGCATAACCGTTGTTCAACAAATGGCTGTACAGCTGGCGTTCTACGGCATCGACCCGGTTGGTAAAATCGGCTTTGCACCAAAATTTAACCAACAAAAACAGCACCGCTAAAAAAATCGGCGTATGTACCACCGAATCGGGCATACCGGTATCGCGAAAACCGCTGGATACCCGGTACGAAAACGGCGTATTCAGCAATCGATCTCTAGCCTGCAAGTCGCCTTGCTGGTAACACAAAAACGCTTGCAAATACTGGTAGGCAAGGGTCCAGTAACCGTTTTCCTTGGCCGCTTGGTTTAACAAGGTCGCCAATTTAGCCCGCGCTTTACCCTCGCCTTGTTTCAAAATCGCTAACGGATAAAAAATCCCGGCCAGGCCTAAAAAATAAGCATTGCGTTGACCGAGAAGTTTGCGCAAATCCGCCAAAGCCCGCTCATAATCGGCAAGCGCCTCGGCGAAATTGCCGTGCAAAAATTTCACAGCCGCCGCCAAAGCCACTAGCTCCGGATCGTCGACTCCGATCAGACTTGCGCCGACCTGCCGCCAGTTGCCGCGCAACAACTGCAATTCCAAATATGAAGTCACGGCTGCCGTATTGCTTCGACCTTCGTCCGAGGCCAAATAGGCGGCATAAAAACCGTCCAAATCGGCTTGCGCGTACAAATAAATTTTTTGGTGCAAAGCTGCATAATCGGCCAAACTGCCCAAAATCAAGCCGTGCCGCTCTTGAAACCAGGCGACGTCCAGGGGATTCATAAACCAGGACAAATACAAATCGACACCGGACGGCAAATTGCCGGGATAACGCCGGCCGGTTTCCAGACAATTTTGCATTTCCTGATAATCGCCGCGGTGGAAGTAAATGCGCGCCTCGCGGATACAATCCTCGGCGGTGTTATAGCGGTAATAGCTATTGCCCTGCGGACTGGAAGCCAACACTTCGGCCGCGTAGATTTCGAATTCTTTGTCTGCGATCAACTGCCGAGTCAGCGTCTCCACCAACAGACGCGAGCAACGAGTCCCCCCGGGTCTAACGTTTTCCTCCAGCAAACCTTCGGCAATCAGCGGCCGCAAACGAGCCTTGACCGTCTCGGACTTCAATATCCGATTACCTTCTTTGATACCAAGGCCTGCCAACATCTTGGCGATGTTGGTCAAGGAACAATAGCCGTGGTACACCGCCAATAGATTAACGACGGCCTGCAAATCGGCCGGTAAGGTGCGATAAGCTTCCAGCAACTTGGCTCTACAAGGTTGATGCATGAACGATAGATACGGAAAAAATGTGCAAAATAAAAAAGCCCGCGCGTAGCGGGCTTTGCCGGCAACCTGTCAGCTTACAGGCTTGCGAGCACTTTGGCGACCGTTTCCCCCATTGCGGACGGGGTAGGCGCAATAGTCACGCCCAATTCTTGTAGGATTTCGACTTTTTCCGCCGCCGATTCGCCGGAAGCGGAAATAATCGCGCCGGCATGGCCCATGCGCCGGCCTTTCGGCGCGGTCAAACCGGCAATATAAGCCACCACCGGTTTGCTCATGTGTTCCTTGGCGAACAAGCCGGCCTCCACTTCTTGCGGGCCGCCGATCTCGCCTATCATCAGCACCACCTTGGTTTCCGGGTCTTGTTCGAAACGCTCGAAGATGTCGCGATGCGAACTGCCGTTGATCGGGTCGCCGCCTATGCCCACCGAAGTCGATACGCCGATCCCGATGCGTTTCATCTGATCGGCCGCCTCGTAGCCCAAGGTACCGGAACGGCCGACAATGCCGACGTTGCCGGGAATGTAGATGTGACCCGGCATGATGCCCAGCATGGCTTTGCCCGGGCTAATGGTGCCGGCGCAGTTCGGGCCGGTCAGCACCATGCGTTGCGCAGCCGGAAAGCGACGCAGAAAGCTTTTGACCTTCATCATGTCCTGGGTCGGAATGCCGTCGGTAATGCATACACAATATTTGATACCGGCGTCGGCGGCTTCCATGATCGAATCGGCCGCATAAGCCGGCGGCACGAACACGATGCTGGCTTCGGCCCCGACTTGTTCCACCGCTTCTTTAGCGGTGTTGAATACCGGACGGCCCAAATGCGTTTGCCCGCCTTTGCCCGGCGTGATGCCGCCAACCACGTTGGAGCCGTAATCTATCATTTCTTGGGCGTGGAAGCTGCCGATCTTGCCGGTAAAGCCTTGTACGATGATACGAGTGTCTTGATCGATAAAAATTGCCATGTCGTTTCCTTAACCTGCCGCAGCCACAACTTTGTTACGCGCTTCGACCGCTTTCTCGGCCGCCTCCGCCAGCGTTTCCGCCATGATGATGGGCAAACCGCTGTCGGTGATGATTTTGCGGCCTTCGTCGACGTTGGTGCCGGACAAACGCACCACCAGCGGCACTTTCATGTCGATATTCTTGACCGCTTGCACCACGCCCTCGGCAATCCAGTCGCAACGGTTGATACCGGCGAAAATATTGACCAGCATGGCTTTGACGTTTTTATCCTGTAACACCATGCGGAAGGCCTTTTCGGTACGTTCCGGCGAAGCGCCACCGCCTACATCCAAAAAATTGGCCGGCTCGCCGCCCGCCAGTTTGATCATGTCCATGGTCGCCATCGCCAAACCGGCCCCGTTGATCATGCAGCCGATGTCGCCGTCCAAACCGACGTAGCTCAAGCCGCGGTCGGCCGCGGCCATTTCCCGCGGATCCTCTTGGGTCTTGTCGCGCAACTCGGAAATTTTTTGCCGGCGAAACAAGGCATTGTCGTCGAAGCCCATTTTCGCATCCAGGGCTAACAATTCGTCATGGTTGTTGATTACCAACGGGTTGATTTCCACCATGTTGGCGTCCAGATCGCGCATCGCCCGGTAGCAGCCTTGAATCAACTTGACCGCTTGCGGCACTTGATCGGCGTTCAAGCCCAAAGCGAACGCCATTTCCCGCGCTTGAAAGTCCTGCAAACCCACGGCGGGTTCGATATAGATTTTTTTGATCGCGTCCGGATTATTTTCCGCCAGTTCTTCGATTTCCATACCGCCCTGCGCCGAACCGACCATGACGATGCGCTCATGGGCGCGGTCTATCAACAAGCTGAAATACAACTCTTTCAGAATTTCGGTACCGGCTTCCACGTACAGGCGCAAACATTGTTTGCCGGCCGGGCCGGTTTGATGGGTCACCAAGCGTTTACCCAACAAGGCATTGGCGGCGTCGCTGACGTCGTCGTGGTTTTTGCAAATTTTGATGCCACCGGCCTTGCCGCGCGCGCCGGAATGAATTTGCGCCTTGACCGCCCAAACGTGGCCGCCGATTTCCCGCGAGCGCTGCACCGCGTCTTCCGGGCTGTACGCCAAGCCACCGGCGGCAATTCTCACGCCGTATTCGGCCAGCAATTGTTTCGCTTGGTACTCATGAATATCCATGGACTCTCTCTTACTAGATAAAAATGCAGGTCGGATTCGACTTAGCTAGAACCCGACAGGTCAACCTTGACGGCCGGACAATCCCGGCCGAAGTTTATTATTGGCCTTTGGCCGCAATCGCTTGTGCCATACGCACTACGTTATTGGCCATACGTTCAGAAGCGGCGTCGATCAGCCGTCCGTCCAAAGCCGCCGCGCCCTTGCCTTGGGCCGCGGCTTCCTGCAAAGCCGCCAAGATGCGCCGGGCTTTTTCGACTTCTGCCGGCGGCGGGGTGAACACCTCATTAGCCAGCGCGATCTGCGACGGATGTATCGCCCATTTGCCTTCGCAACCCAGCGCGGCGGCACGGCGGGCGCCGGCTTTGTAACCTTCCGGATCCTTGATGTCGCCGAACGGACCGTCGATGGGGCGCAGACCGTACGCGCGGCACGCCACGGTCATGCGGCTGATCGCGTAATGCCATTGATCGCCGGGATAATCCGGATTCAGTCCGCCGATGTTGACGGTGCGAGCCCGGTTGCTGGCCGCATAATCGGCCACCCCGAAATGCAGGGCCTCCACCCGGCCGCCTAACGCGCCTTGTTTGGCGATGTCTTCCACGTTAGCCATGCCCAACGCGGTTTCGATCAAACATTCGATGCCGATTTTATTGGTCAGGCCTTGTTGCATTTCCAACTGGTTCAGCATCGCTTCGACCATATAAACATCGCCGTATACCCCGACTTTGGGAACCAACAAGGTTTTGATCTTGGCGCCGGCCTGTTCGACTAAATCGACCACGTCGCGCACCATGAATTGAGTATCCAGACCGTTGATACGCACCGACAAGGTAATGCCGTGGCCTTCCCAATCCAAATCGTTGATGGCTTGAATCACGTTTTTGCGCGCTTGCAACTTGTCGTCCGGCGCGACGGCATCCTCCAAGTCCAAAAATACGTAGTCCACACCGCTTTTCAAGGCTTTTTCGAACATTTCCGGACTGGAACCGGGCACCGCCAATTCGCAGCGTTGAACCCGCGGCGTATTCGCAACATACAGGGTGTGACTCATTTAGATTTTCCTTGGTTGAACGGCATGAAGATTTTCACGCCGGAGCTAAACAAAATAGCCGGTCATTTTACTTTCAGGGCGCTCAATGTCAATTCGCGCCAATCTCGATCGAGTCGCTAAGAAATGCCTAGCCAGCCTGCCGGCGATTGACTAAGCCCTGAAAATCGGCGCTAACCGTTTTGGCAAAATGCGCGCCAAGCGGCTGCGGCGTCCAGCTATCGCATATCGGCTCCTGTTTGCGAACCAGTCGCGGCTTTTGGCACTTGGAAATAGCGCAGCCTTAACCGGCTAACTATCATTCACGCCCACCCCGGCCCGAAAAGTTCAGCCCCGCAAGGAACGCATCGGGTACCGAATCTGAAACGACCGACTCAAACAGACAACGGAGCCTATCATGAGCAATAACTTCAAACACACTCTTACCGCACTAAGCCTAATCGCAGGCATCGCCCAAGTCGGTGCGGCTCAAGCCGAATCGGTTTACTACAAGGCCAAATTGAATTTGAAGACATTAATAGAAAACCCATCGGACACTGAAAACATCAAAGTACTAAAAGTATCGCAATCCCAAAGCAGCTTAGTAAATATTGCGCAAGATAAATCCCCCTTCGAGGCCATCGCAAACACCACGATATTGGCATTACGCATAGACGACTGCGATACCGGAACCGCACAATTGGTGGTGTACGATACAGCTAACACTACCGAAATCGTCACGGTCTCCGATAGCTTCAATCTATTCATCAACCAAGTCCGTACCTCCAAAAAAGGGGTTTACAAAACCTCGCAATTCTTTACTACTGCCAATTTCTCGGCAAGCGAGGGCAGCTCTTACAGCATAAACTCCGGCGAATTATCAATCTTCGGCAGCGCTAAACTGGACGCTACCGACGGTTGCCCCAGCAAAATCAGTGCAACTGTGACAGGGGCGGTTAATATCGGTTTGCTGACCCAAATTGAAGGTCAAGCCGTGTCGGTACCGACTCAAATCATGATTTCGGGCGCCAGTAAGTTAAGCGCGCAACGACTGGATTAAGCAACTCCCGGTCATCCATCCTGCCGGCTATAGCGGATGAGCCAGGTAGCGCTATTTATTTTCCAACTCAATCAAATCGCCCAATCGGCCGGCTTGCAGCCGATGCAGGTGAAACGTCGCTAATTTGTCTTCCGGAGCATTTCGCAAAATGGCGCGAAATGCCTGTTCGGCGGCAGGGTCCTGCTGTTGCAGCAATGCGTAGGCGGCCAGGTATTCCGCCAGGCGAAACTCATCGGCCTGCTCTGTCGCCAATAGTTCGAATACTGCCAAAGGAAGGGTTTTGCCCTTCAGCAAAATACGGCCGATTGGCCGCGCGAGCTGGCCGGGACAGCCAGCCAAAGTCACTTCCGATACGCAAATCAAAGTCCCTAAATACTTGTTCGCGCCTTCCAAGCGCGACGCGGTATTTACCGCATCGCCCAACGCCCGGTAATCGAATATGGTCTTACCGCCGAAGTTTCCGACGATGACTTCACCGCTGTGAACCCCGATGCGCGTGCGGCCGAATTCGATACCGCGCGCGCGCAATTGTTCGCAATATTCGTTGGCGAAACGCTGCATGTCCAACGCGCAAGCAATAGCTCGGCAACTGTGATCCGCCTGAGAAACCGGCGCGGAAAACATGATAGCCACTGCATCGCCGACGATGCGATCCAAAGTTCCTTGATGGCGAAACGCAATCGCGATCATGTTTTCCAGGTAATCGTTCAATAAACTGACCGCGTCGGACGGGTCCAGATGTTCCATCAAGCCGGTAAAATCGACTAGGTCGGTGAACACGAAGCTGCAAATTTGTCTGCGTCCGCCTAACTCCAACGCTTCGGGATGCCTGACCAAATGCTCTACTAGATTCGGCGAGATGTAACGGGAGAAGGCTCGCTTCAGCCAGCGTTGCCGGCGTTCGCTGTAGATGTGGCGAAACATGCTGCCCAACAGGAAGGCCGCCGCCGCAATTAGACTAGGCACCATGGGATCGATTAAATAATGCCAATCGGCGTAGGCCCGCCAGGCTGCAAGCCACAAGGCCGCCAGCGCCAGCACAAACAATAGGAAAGACGTCAGTGCGGCATGGCTTAACGCCAGCGCGCCGACGGTCAGGCTACCGATCACCAGCACAACGGCTTCCAGCGAGGCAGCCCAAGCCGGCCTCAGCAAATGCTGGCCGGCTAAAATTTGCTCCAAGACTTGCGCATGCATGTCTATGCCGGCTATGACTTTTCCCAGCGGGCTGAAGCGCATATCCATCAGGCCTTGGGCCGAGGTACCGATCAAGATCAACTTACCGGCCAACTCGTCGGCCGCAACCTGCCCTTGCAGAATTTTCCAAGCTGGAATATGTCCGGCACCGGCATGGGCGGAAAAATGCAGCCAAACTTCGCCTTGCTCGTTAACCGGTACGGAAATGCGTCCGACTTTTAACAAGGCCAAACCGGAGCCGTTATCGCTACGGGTATCCAGGGTAAAATTTTGCCCGGCCTGCATCACCCTCAGGCTTTCCGCCGCCAAAGAAGGCACCGGCTTGTTTTGGTAGACCATCAATATCGGCAGCCTCCTGATCACACCGTCGGCGTCCGCCGTCACACTCAAGGTCCCGTTGCCGTCCGCCGCATTTTGCAATGTCGGCAGAGAACTTATCGAATGCCCGTAGCTTGGCATCTTGAAAAATTGCGGAGCACCCAGGAACACGAAGCGCGCCTTGGAAAGCAAGCGATCGTGTTCGCCGCCGTCCGCTTGCAATGCAAAACCCAGACTGACCCGTCCCCGTTTGACCGCCTGCGCCAACACGCTATCGTGATCCGGCAAGCTATCCAGCCACGGGCCGGCCGCGTCGTCCAAACGCCATAAGCGCTTCATGTTAACCGGCGAGGTACGGTCCGGTTCAGCAAATATCATGTCGAACGAAATGCAAGCCGGTTCCGCGTTTTGCAAGCGCAGCAACAAATCGGCAATCAGCGTGCGCGGCCATGGCCATTGGCCCAGCCTGCTCAAGCTTTCGTCGTCTATATCCACGACCCGAACCGGACTCTCCGTTGCGGCGCGCGGTTGCCAGCGCTGAAACTGGTCAAAAGTAGCATTACGCAGCAATTGCAGAGCGATGGGATCGGTCAAGCATAGCATCAACCCGGCGACGGCAATAGCCGCCACCGGCAGGTAGCCGGACAAGCCGCTCGGCGAGCGATTATTCAACATAGCGCCTCGCTTTCATCGGTTCGCAGAGCCAATGCGATTGATTGCGCGCAACGCCGGATGTTTGCCGTTATCGGTCTGACGAGCCGGCGCCGCAAACCGATTCGACCGAGGCACTCAAAAATTGACCGATGTCCACGGCGTCTATCTGCTCCGGATAGAGATACTTGCGGGCAAACTCCAGGTACACGCCCGAGGTTAAGAACAGTTCGAACAACGTCGCGTCAATATGCCGGTTGTTTTTCATATCGCACATGATTTTCAAAGCTTGCGACAATTTGTAGGGACGCTTATACGGCCTGTCCGACGCCGTGATGGCTTCGAAAATATCGGCTATCGCCATGATCCGGGCCGGAATAGACAGCTGCCGCTCGGTCAACTTGCGCGGATAGCCTTTACCGTCCAAGGTTTCGTGGTGGGTGCTCGCGTATTCGGGCACACGCTTCAAAAAGTCGGGAAACGGAATTTTTTCCAGCAATTTAATGGTTTCGATGATGTGCTCGTTGATTTTATAGCGGTCTTCCGCCGTCAATGTGCCTTTTTGTATCGTCAGATTATAAATTTCGCCGTAGTTGAACAAATTCTCCGGCACCTGCATTTTGATTTCCAAGGCCGGATCGGGCGTTTGCCAGGCGGCGCGCGGCACGATATGCGCTGCCTTATCGGCCAATAAGCGTTCGCTGACCGGCAACGGCGGCTTGGGTTTACCGCGCAAGCGCTGGTCTTCGTCTTCGGACAAGCCTAAGGTGTCGTCGAAATAACGCAACCAGCTGTTTGCCGCAATGGCGCGGATTCTGTCGCAATCGGCGTCTTGCATGCTTTCCTGGCCTTTGTTGCATTCGGCAATGAAGGCAAAGTCGTCGAACAACTGAGTTTTCCGCATCCGGTATCGATCGTCCGCGTCGCCGCTCGGCATGCCGTTCGCCAGATTTTCCAAACGTTCGATCTGCGCATCGCGCAACAACACTTCGAACCGCATCCTGACTTCGTGAATGCGGTTGTACAACATATCCAATTTGGTGGCTTTTTCTATCACGTATTCCGGCGTAGTTACTTTGCCGCAGTCGTGCAGCCACGCCCCTACCCGAAACTCCAGCCACTGGTCTTCGTTGCTGAAATCGAAATCCGCCAAAGGACCGCTGCTTTCCCGGCATGCCGCCTTGGCCAGCATGATCGCCAAATCCGGTACCCGCACGCAATGATGGCCGGTATGCGGACTCTTGGTATCCAAAGCCGCGGCCAGGACTTGTATGATGCTTTCCGTGGTATCTTTTTGACTTTGAATCAATTGCAAATTGTCTAAGGCAACCGCAGCCTGAGCGGCCAAGGCTTCCACCAATTCGACCACGTCTACCGGAAACGGTATGACTGCCCCGCTACCCGGATCCAAAGCGTTGATGAACTGCAATACCCCTATCACCGCACCGTTGCGCGGCGCCATCGGCACGGTCAATAACGATACGGTCCGGTAGCCGCTTTGCGTATCGAAATCCCGAGTACCGCTGCAGTCGAAGCGGGTTTCCCGGTACACGTCGTCGATGATGACCGGTTTGTTATGCACCGCCGCATAGATAGCGACGTAATTGTCATTAGGACTGCCGGAATCGGCGCGGTATAGGGGCAATTCATTGACCGGCAAACAATCGGTACGGGTGCGCTCGGCAAACTTCAAATTGCCTTGCGGCGTAACCCAATACATGGTCGCACCGTCGCAATGCAGCAATTTTTGCCCCTCGCGCAAAATATGCTGTAACAACTTGGCGCGGCTACGTTCCATACCCATCATCAAACCGCTATCGATCAACAGATTGAGCTTGGCGGTACGCGCTTGAATTTCCCGCTCCAAGTCCTGCCGCGCCGTTCGCTCGGCTTTCAGCCGATTTAGAGAACTCAGAATGTTGGCTAGCCTTAGCCCCAGCTCGGCACGGCTCACCGGCTTGTATAAACAATCGATAGCGCCTAGACTCAATAGCGAGTCGCAATCGACCGTGCCCGGATTCCCGACGAGCACGATCGTCAAGGCTTCGGCGGGATAAATTCCCCGGATGCGCTGCAAGGCCGGCTCGAGTCCATCGCCCAAGCCATCGGTATCGATCAACAGCACATCGGCCGGGTATCGGGCTAGCGAGGATTCGATTAGGTTCCGGTCGGTGACTAGCTCAAGACCGCAATTGCCAAGCAATCCGGCGAGGTCGCGACACAAGGCTAGGCCGGTGTCGGCATCCGCCCACACCAACAGCCTTCCGTTGATTAGGGTGACGGCGGTTTCTGATAATCCGGCTGAATTCACTGAAAGACTCTAGTGTTTTTGTTGCGTGTTTGCATGGCTGAAGGCCTTAGTGTAGACAATAGTCCGCTTAACCGTCGACTGTAATTGATTTTAAAGGCGAACCGAACCGATCCGGTACAGTTAATGACATTTTCCCTTTACAGGAGGGTAGGAATGATTAGGAAGCTAGCGATACCGCTTGCTCTGTGCGCAAATGCGCTATTCGCAACCGCACAAGCGGATCAAACTATTATCGGTTTCGTCAAAATCGTCGAAGGCGAAGCGACGATCACGTCCGCCGCCACTAGCGTCGCCGCCAAGCCGGGAGCCTCGTTGTATTTGGGCAATGTATTGAAAACGGGTAAAGACGGCAGCTTGGGCATCACCTTCAAAGACAATACGGTGATGTCCTTCGGCCCGGATACCGAAGTCACCGTAGACGAATATTTGTATGCGCCGGCGAACGGCGAGCTGAAATTAGTCGCGCGCTTGGCCAAAGGCACTTTGCATTACATTTCCGGCGTTATCGCCAAACTCAAACCGGAAGCCGTGTCGGTTAAAACGCCTACCGGGGTGATCGGAGTCAGAGGTACCCGCTTTTTAGTCAAAACGGAGGGCGAATGATGATCAAAAATGCGTCGTTCAAGCAAACGCGTTGGCGCGCGTTGTTCGCCGCCTCGCTGCTGCCGATCCTGAACGCTTGTTCACAGTCGTACGTAGTGTTGCTGGCGGACGAAGACGGCAGCCTGGGCAAAGTCAGCGTCACCAACAACCAAGGCAGCACGGTTTTGGAAAAAAACCTGGAAGGCGCGGATTTATCCGGCTCAGCGGGTCAAGTTTACGCGGTAAGCCAAGCCCGGATTCAGCAGGATTTCGGTTCCGCCTTGGCTTCCAGCCCGCAGAAACCCTTGTCTTATTATTTGTATTTCGAAGGCGGCAGCACGCAATTGACGCCGGAATCCGCTGCCGACGTCCCAAAAATCATCGCGGAAATCAAACGGCGCCCGGTACCCGATATCTCGGTCGTCGGTCATACCGATACCGTGGGCGATGAAAAACTAAACGCGGCACTGAGTTTGCAGCGCGCCGAAGCGATTGCGACTTTGTTTACCGAGACCCTGCCGGACACCGACAAAATCAGCATAGAATCGCACGGGGAAAAAAATCTGTTGATTGCCACCCCCGACAACACCGACGAACCGAAAAATCGCCGGGTCGAAGTGACGGTGCGTTAAGCAAACGATGCGGCCGGTTTACGCCGGCCGCAGCTACAGCGACATCAATTGACCTTTAACAGCTCCACGTCGAAAATCAAAGCGGAATTAGGCCCAATAGCCCGGCCCGCGCCGCGTTCGCCGTAAGCCAGATTGGCTGGAATGAATAACCGGTATTTGGCGCCTTCTTTCATCAATTGCAAACCTTCTGTCCAGCCGGGTATCACTCGATTCAGCGGAAAAGTGGCCGGCCCGCCGTGACTATAGGAACTGTCGAACTCCTTGCCATCGATGGTAGTACCTTTGTAATGCACCGTCACGTTATCGGTCGCTTTAGGCGAAGCGCCGTTGCCTTCAGTCAGCACTAAGTACTGCAAACCGCTACCCGTGGTTTTGACTTCGGGGTTTTGAGCGTTTTCGGTTAAGAACTTCTCGCCGGCGGCTTTGTTTTCTTCGGGGGTGGCGTTAGCCATGGAAAACATGATAAATCCTGTAAAAAAAGCAAAAAGGGTTGCGAGGACGCGTTTTTTGGTGCTGTTCAAAGTGACCTCCCTGAACGTATGGTTATCGAATGGTTGGATATAGCGGTAACCGGCCGAACTTGGCGCGATTCCTGTCTAAGTTTATCAATTTTCCGTTTCCAGCTCCTGTCTGCATGCAGCCAACTGCTTGTCGTAGCGCCAAGCGCGTTGGTCGACTTTTTGCGCCGTGCTCAACAACCAGTTTTTCGCCTGGTAGGTGCCGCGCCGGTAACCGGTAAGGCCCTCGTGATAGGCCAAATATAAATTGCGCGCATCGGAAATCGGTATGTTCAAGACCCGATGCGTAGTCGCACAATACCAGGCAACGAAATCGCAACTATCGGCAAAATCCTCTCTGTCCGCCCAATAGTTGCCGCTTTGCCGTTGATAATCCGACCAGGTTTCGTCTTTGGCTTGCGGATAGCCGTAAGCGCTACTGGAACGAAACCAGGGAATAAAACCCAAAATGGTCGGTCGCGGCGGTTGGGCGTCGGATACGAAGCGGGATTCTTGGTGCATGATCGACATCTGCACCGCGATAGGTACACCCCAACGTTGCGACGCCGCCAGACTGGCCTGATACCAGTCGTCTTTCTCGCGAAAAATCTGGCAGAGGTCGTTGGTGTTTTTAGGCGGCAAGGTGGCGCATGCCGGAACAAGCGCGGCCAGCGCGCAAACGTACAATGGAAATAGCCTCACAGCACGGTTACTCCTGCTAAACCAGGGCCCGAGCGCGCACCCTGAAATGGGCGGGCCTGAACGCTAAAGCGAGCCTCTGTCTCGGACTGAAAACCTGGCAAAAAATTTCGGCGATTTTACTTAGGCGGCGACAAACGGATCGGGCGGATTAAAATTCGCCGCCGCACTCATGCGCCTAAATACCCTCGCGACCGGGAATGCCAGTACGTATTCGCCAGCGCGTGCGCCTCGTCCTGCGATGCAGCTTTTTGCAACAACTTCAGCGCTATCGCCAATGTGCCGATCACACTGGCCTCGGCATATTCGTCCTGCCAATCGCCGCGCCACAGCGCCAGCATGCGTTGCGGATCCAGTTCGTCCTCTTTCATATGCCGGCGGGGGAACATGGCCGGCCAAGTCTCGTCCGACAGTTCTCCGGCCGCGACGCTTTGGACCAAACAGTCCACATCCGGGTTGCGTTCGGTTTCACCACCCTCGCCTTTCAACACCGCCATGTCTTTCTCACCCAGCAGCAACGCGGCGTGTTGATGCACTTGCCGGTAACCGGGGTGGAAAATACCCTGAATGCTGTGGCTGGCAGCCAAGGGATTCAACAAACGCACCAACGTATGCACCGGGGAACGCAGCCCCATGGTCGGCCGCAGGTTGATCATGTCGAACAGCGGCCGGCAGATATGTTCCAGCGATAAATAACTGAAATTGCGCGCTACCAGTTGCTGCTCGGCCTGCTGCAAGGATTCGGCGGCGGCAATGCCCAAACTCTCCAACGCCTTTTCGGTATAGACCCGACCTTGGGTATGGCCGCCGGCACCGTGCATGAATACCTTGATCCCGTTTTCGGCCAACAGCAACGTAGATAGCAAAAACCAGGGCAAGTGGCGGCGTTTACCGGCATAGGACGACCAATCCAGGTCTACCTGAATGCTTGGGGTGAATTGCAAGCATTCACGCACCGCCGTCACAAAGCCGGCCAATTCCTCGCAGGTTTCCTCTTTGACCCGCATCAACATCAAAAAAGCGCCCAGCTGTATCGGCAACACTTCGTCGGCCAAAATCATCGTCATGGCCCGATAGGCTTCGTCTTGGGTTAACGGGCGGGCGCCTTTTTTACCCTTGCCCAAGATTTTGATGAATTCGGCAAACGGGTGTTCAGCTTGGGTTAGCGTCATGACGGATGGATAAAGGGAAATAGTGATCGATTAACAACGCCGCAAAAATCAGCATCAGATAAATGATGGAATAACCGAAGGTGCGCATCGCGGTTTTATCGTCCTTCTTACGAATCAACTGTACCGCAAAGTACAAAAAACCGATGCTCAACGATATGGCGGCCAGCAAGTACAACAATCCGCTCATGCCGGTCAAATACGGCAACAAGGTACTGATCAACAGCAAAATGGTGTACAGCAGGATTTGCAACCGGGTGAATTCCACGCCGTGAGTCACCGGCAACATCGGAATCGCCACTTTGGCGTATTCGTCGCGGCGGGCGATAGCCAGAGCCCAAAAATGCGGCGGCGTCCAGACGAAGATAATCAAGACCAGCAACAACGCGTGCGGATGGATCTGCCCGGTAATCGCCGTCCAGCCCAAAAGTGGCGGCGCAGCACCGGCGATGCCGCCGATCACGATGTTTTGCGGGGTCATTTTTTTCAGATAAACCGTGTAAATCACTGCGTAACCGATCAACGACAAAAACGTCAAAAACGCAGTCAACGCATTGATTTTGACGATCAACAGCGCCATGGCCAACGTACCGATGACGCCGGCGAAAATCAACACATGTTTTGAGCTCAACTCACCGGACGGCAAAGGCCTGTGCTTGGTACGGGCCATTTGCGCATCGGCTTTCCGATCGATGAAATGATTGATCGCCGCCGCCGAAGCCGCCGCCAAGGCGATGCCCAGGGTGCCGTATACGAAATTGCCCAGAGGCGGAAAACCGGGCACGGCCAGCAACATGCCGACGATTGCGGTAAACACGATCAACGCCACCACCCTGGGTTTACAGAGTTCGTAATAATTTCGCCAAGATAAGGTCACGCTTTTGTCTGTCATTCGGTTACGAATAGTTTACGAAGCTTTAAAGCTATAGAATAACAGTGAACCTTTGATAATTAAAATCGTCACAGGCGCTCAATTTTTTGGAAACGAGGGAGTTATGAAACTGGAATGGCTAACCCCGGGGATGACAGCATTGATGCTGCTAAGCCCCCTGTCGACGGCTGAGGCGCAAAGCGGCACAGTCTACGAACATACGCTGGAGAACGGACTGAAAATACTGGTTAGAGAAGACCATCGCGCACCGGTGGTAGTCTCCCAAGTCTGGTACAAAGTCGGCAGCAGTTACGAACCCGGCGGGATAACCGGTATCTCGCACATGCTGGAACACATGATGTTCAAAGGTACCAAAGACTACCCGGCCGGAGAGTTTTCCCGCATCGTCGCCGAAAATGGCGGCCAGGAAAACGCATTTACCGGCGCCGATTACACCGCTTATTTCCAAACCTTGGAAAAATCCCGCTTGGAAATCAGTTTCAAGCTGGAAGCCGACCGCATGCGCAACCTGGATTTGAAAGCCGAGGAACTGGAAAAGGAACTGCAAGTCGTCACCGAAGAACGCCGGATGCGGACCGACGACAAACCGCGCGCCAAAACCCATGAACAATTCGCGGCGGTCGCCTTCACCAACAGCCCCTACCAGAATCCGGTGATCGGCTGGCCGTCGGACATCGCCCGGTACAAGATCGAAGACCTGCAAGCCTGGTACCAAAAGTGGTATGCCCCCAATAACGCCACCTTGGTGGTGGTCGGCGACGTGCAAGCCGACGACGTAATCGGGTTGGCGACCCGGCATTTCGGCGGCTTGAAACCGAGCGAAATTCAACCTGCAAAACCGCAGGACGAAATCCCGCAAGTCGGTCCGCGCAAGCTCACCGTCAAAGCCCCGGCCCAGTTGCCTTACGTGATGATGGGATACAAAGTTCCGGTATTGAAAACCGCTAGGCCGGAATGGGAAGCTTACGCATTGGAAGTGTTGGCCGGCATCCTGGACGGCGGCAATAGCGCCCGTCTGTCCTCCCGCTTGATTCGCGGCAAGCAACTGGCCGTTTCGGCCAATGCCGATTACGACATGACCTCCCGGTTGCAGGATTTGTTCTTGCTGGAAGGCACCCCGGCGGACGGCAAAAGTGTGTTCGACCTGGAATACGCCTTGAAGGACGAAGTGGCGCAATTGCAGAACGATCTGGTCACCCCCGACGAGTTGCAGCGCGTTAAAGCCCAAGTCGCGGCCAACGACGTGTTCCAAAAAGACTCCAATTTCTATCAAGCCATGCAACTGGGTCTATTGGAAACCATCGGCCTGGGTTGGCAAAAAGCCGACGAATACGTGCAAAAAATCAACCAAGTGACGGCGGAACAAGTGAGAGCGGTTGCCCGAAAATACCTGATCGAAGACAGCCTGACGGTCGCCTATCTCGATCCGCAACCCATCAACGAAACGGCAAAACCGAACAAGACAGCAGGAGGTCGCCATGCGTTTTAACTTATATGCCCTGTGTTTGATGTTGATCGGCCCGATCACGCACGCCGGCGTCGACATTCAACACTGGCAAACCTCGCAAGGCAGCCGGGTTTATTTCGTGCCCACCCCCAGTCTACCGATGGTCGACATCCGCGTAACCTTCGATGCCGGCAGCGCGCGCGACGGCGACCAATTCGGCTTGGCGGCGATGACTTCGGCCATGCTGGATACCGGCGCCGGCGAATGGGACGCCGATCAAATCGCCGGCCGGCTGGAATCGGTGGGAGCGGCCTTCGACGCCGGCGTATCCGAAGACACGGGGTGGCTGTCTTTGCGCAGCTTGACCGAAAAACCTTTGCTGGAAAAAGCCCTTTCCACTTTCCAAACGCTGTTGACCCAACCGCGTTTCAGCGAGGCCGATTTTCAACGCGAGCAAAGCCGCATGCTGGCCGCATTGAAACACCGCGAGGAATCGCCCGGCGCACTGGCGCAAATCGCTTTCGGCAAGGCACTGTACCATGACCACCCCTATGCGCATCCGGAAGAAGGCATGGTGGAAACTGTGGCCGGTTTCACTACCGACGACTTGAAACAGTTTCACCGCCGCTATTACGTGGCAGCCAATGCTATCGTGGTCATCGTCGGCGACATGCAAAAAGACCAAGCCCAACGGATTGCCGAACAGCTGATGTCCGGTCTACCGGTCGGCGAAAAACCCACGGAACTGCCGCCGGTGGAAATGCCTGCTAAAGCCGGCATGCAACACATCGAATTTCCGTCCAGCCAAACCCATGTATTGTCCGGCCTGCCGGGGGTGGAGCGTAAAGATCCGGATTATTTCACGCTTTATGTCGGCAATTACATATTAGGCGGCGGCAGCTTGGTCTCGCGCTTGTTCGACGAAGTTCGGGAAAAACGCGGTCTGGCGTACAGCGCTTCCAGCCAATTCGTACCGCTGTTTCGCAAAGGCCCGTTTGTGATGAGTTTGCAAACCCGCAACGACCAAACTGCGCAAGCGATAGCCGTGATGGACCAAACCTTGAAAGACTTTATCGAGAACGGTCCTAGCGCCGCCGAACTTGAAGCCGCCAAGAAAAACATCACCGGCGGTTTTGCCTTGCGTACCGACAACAACAGCAAACTGACCGAATACGTGACAATGATAGGATTTTACCAACAACCTCTGGATTACCTGGATACCTTCCCAGCCAAAGTGGAGGCGGTGACGTTGGAGCAAATCAAAGACGCGTTTCAGCGCCGGATTCGCCCGGAGTGGTTGCAAACCGTCACGGTAGGCAACAGCGCCGGCGCAACGAAAACGCATTAATCCGTGAGCAATCAATTGCGCATTATCGGCGGCGAATGGCGCAGCCGGGTGGTCAAATTCGACGATGCCCCCGGCTTGCGGCCCACCCCGGCCCGAGTGCGGGAAACGCTGTTCAATTGGTTGCGCATGCAGGTCGAAGGCAGCCGCTGCCTGGACTTATTTGCCGGCAGCGGCGCCTTGGGGTTCGAAGCGGCTTCGCGCGGTGCACGCCACGTCACTCTGGTCGACAGCAATAGCCAAACCTGCCGTAAGTTGCGGGAAAATCTCGCCCGATTCCATAGCGACAACATCGAAATCGTTCAAGCCGATGCGGAAACCTTTTTAAAGCACTGTCAGAAAAAATTCGACCTGGTATTCCTCGATCCACCGTTTAATCAGAGCTGGATACCCAAAATCTGCCAAGCGATAGCCCAGGCCGATGCCTTATCGGCCAACGGCATAGTCTATCTGGAATTCGAACGGGATTTTTCCGCGGCATGCCCGCCGCCCGGCTGGGACATTCTAAAGTCGAAACTTGCAAGCGACGTCGGTTATGGGTTAATCAGGCGGACTTCATCCGTCCGCAGTCCGCTCGACCCGGTAGATCCGACTGCACAAAGCACCGAATCGAATCGCGCCGGCTAGGCCGGCGCTTTCCTGCCGCGCCACAGCCGAACTCCGAAACTAATCCGTTAAATTCGGCATAAAACCGATTACAATAATGAAATTTTGCACACGGACAGACGAAATTCCCGATCGACTCGCGTCGTTAACAAGCAGGAGCAAAGGTGACAGACAGAATAATTAGAATCGCGACCCGACAAAGCCCTCTCGCCTTATGGCAAGCCGAACACGTTGCAGCTCGATTGACTGCAGCCTTCCCCGGCCTGCGCACCGAACTGGTCAAAATGGTTACCCGCGGCGATAAGATTTTGGATGCGCCTTTGGCGAAAGTCGGCGGCAAAGGCTTGTTCGTCAAAGAGTTGGAACAAGGCATGCTCGAAGGCACGGCCGACATCGCGGTGCATTCGATGAAAGACGTGCCGGTGGAGTTTCCGGCCGGTTTACATCTAGCCGTCATTCTGGAACGCGAAGACCCCAGCGACGCATTCGTATCCAACCGTTACCGCAGCTTGTCCGAATTGCCCGTCGACGCCCGCATCGGCACCTCCAGCTTACGCCGCCAATGCCAAATCAAGGCCCGTTTTCCGCATGCACAGATCCTCAGCTTGCGCGGCAACGTCAACACCCGCTTGGCAAAACTCGACGCCGGCGACTACGACGCCATTATCTTGGCCTCCGCCGGCTTGAAACGTTTAGGCATGGCCGAGCGCATTACCGCGAGACTATCCGGCGAAGAAAGTTTGCCTGCCATGGGACAAGGCGCAATTGGCATCGAATGCCGCATAGACGACGCCGACATTCACCGTTATTTGCAAGTATTGCACGACGAAAGTACCAGCCTGCGGGTCAGCGCCGAACGGGCGATGAATAGCCGCCTAAACGGCGGCTGCCAAGTACCCATCGCCGGCTTTGCGGAAATTCGCGACGACCGGCTGTTTCTACGCGGACTAGTCGGTAGTCCGGACGGTAGCAAGCTGTTTCGCGCGCAAGCTGAATATCCACTGGAACAAGCGCAAGCGCTCGGTTTCGCTGTAGCCGACGATTTGCTGGCGCAAGGCGCCGAGCAAATCCTAAAGGAGCTCTACCAGTGACCGGCGATTTAGGCGGCGCGCAAATTTTGGTTACCCGGCCTACGGCGCAAGCCGAACCCTTGTGCCGCCTGATCGAACAACACGGCGGCAAACCGCTACGCTTTCCGACCTTGGCAATTGCCCCAATGCCGGTCGATCCGAAATCGCTGGAAAACGCTCTGGCCTCGGATTGGCTACTATTTACCAGTACCAATGCAGTGAAATTCGCTCTACAAGCGCTAGCCGGAAAAATAACCGAGCTGAAATCCAAACGCATTGCGGCCGTAGGCAAAGCAACCGCCGCCGCACTCGAACAGGCGGCTCTGAATTTAACCAGCTGTCCTGATACCGATTTCAGCAGCGAGGGGTTATTGGCACAATCGTCGCTAAGC
The DNA here is from genome assembly GCF_040741385.1 of Methylomonas sp. HYX-M1. Lineage (NCBI taxonomy): Bacteria > Pseudomonadati > Pseudomonadota > Gammaproteobacteria > Methylococcales > Methylococcaceae > Methylomonas > Methylomonas sp. HYX-M1. Next base: position 1,838,342 of record NZ_CP160405.1, on the reverse strand, counting down.
GACGTTGCCGGTCAGCGGATTACCATCGTCCGCGGGCTGGGCGGAAGAGAAGTGATGGCTCAAGAATTGACGGCCCGCGGCGCTCAGGTGACTTGTTTAGAGCTTTATCGCCGCTACGCGCCGGCAAACGACAACCGGGCCATACAAAAGACCATATTGGCTGGAAATCTGGACGCAACCACCATCACCAGCGGTGAAGCGTTGCAAAACTTATTAACGATGTTAACGCCTGAAACCCTCGCTAAAATGCAGCGATTGCCGCTATTGGTCGTCAGTTCGCGTATTGCCGAACAGGCGCGCCGTGCCGGCTTTCAAAGCATAGCCGTTACGGCTCAAGCGTCGGATTCAGCGATTTTAGAAACATTGACCATGTTATTTACCGGGGAAAACAGTGGCCGAAGACATTGAACAACAGGAAAACCCAACGCCGCAAGTCGTCATTAAAAAATCCAAAGCCGGCCTATGGATAGGAATGATCGCTATTTTGCTGGTCTTGGCTCTTGCGGTCGCCGGGGTATTCGTCGTCCAGCAAATCAGAACCAATCAGGATACGGACAACAATCAGGACACCCAGCGCATGCTGGAAATCGACAAGGAACTGAACGACTTGCAGCAACAGCTTTCGACCTTGCAAGCGCAAATTGCTAACGTCAATACCGAACTGACCGGCAAAGACAACCACTTCACGCAAACGCTGGCGGAGTTTTCCAAATTACACGAAGAACACCTCGCCACCGCCCGTAAAGAGTTGGAAGCTTCCATTTTAGGCTTACAACGCCAACTCGGAAAAACCCGCGGCGATTGGCTGTTAGCCGATGCCGAGTATTTGTTGAGCGTCGCCAACCAGCGCCTACATCTGGTCGGGGACGTGGAAACCACCCGCCAAGCCCTGGAAGCGGCCGACCAACGCTTACGGGAAAGCGGCGATGCCTCGGTGTTCAAAGTCCGCGAACAAATCGCCAAAGAAATTGCACTATTGACTCATGTCGACGTACCCGACATCGTTGGAATTTACTCGCAATTGCAACACCTGCAAGAAGCGGTCGAAGGCTTGTCGGTATTCTTGCCGCATGCCGGTAAAGCGCCGGAAAAATCCGCGGCATCGCAGGATTTGTCCAAAGAAGGCCACGAAATCTTGGGTCAAGTGGCGAAACAATTGGAAGGTTACGTGGTATTACGCCATACCGAACAACCGGTCAACGCAATTTTGACGCCCGAAGAAGCTCATTTCATTAAACAACAATTGAAAGTGCGCTTGGAAATGATAGAAATCGCCCTGGTCCGGCAAGACGATACCCTGTTCACCAGCAGTATCGCCGATGCCAAAAACTGGCTGAAGAAAAACTTCGCCGAGAATCTGCAAACCGCACAATTTGTCGAAGAGCTGGATAAATTAGCCGGAGCCCGCTTGAAAAGCCAATTCCCGGATGTCAGCGGTTCTCTAAAAATGATGCGCGATATCAGCAAACTCCGGATCGAAACCGACAAGGCCCTATCTTCGGATACCGCAAACTCCACCCCGGCTGATCCAGAAAAACCCGATCAAGCTGTAACACCTCAGCCATAACGCAGGCCGGCACATGAAGAAAAACATAGCGTATTTTCTGGCTTCTCTAGTTACAGCGGCGGCCGTGGCGTTCGCTTTGCATAGCTGGCTTGCGCAACATAACGATCCAGGCTACGTTTTAATCGGCTTCGGGCATTGGTCTTTGGAAACGTCGTTGACCGTATTCACGGTCGGTCTGGTGATTACTTTCTTCATACTGTACAGCGTATTCCGTTTGCTGGGCGTGCTGTTACGCCTGCCCGGCCGATTGTCCAAACGCCGGCAAAACATTAAATTCAACCGATCGCAAGAAGCTTTAATCGCCGGCTTATTCGACGCCGCTGACGGAAATTTCGAAAGCGCCGAAAAAACCCTGATCAAACATGCCGCCAACAGCGGCGCTCCTCTTCTACATTACCTGACCGCCGCGCGGGCCGCCCAGTCCCGCGGCGCCCTGGATAAACGCGACGAATACCTGCAAAAGGCCTTGGAACAATCCCATGAAGGCAATTTGACGGTAGGACTTACCCAAGCCGAACTGCACCTGTCCGAACAACAGTTCGAGCAAGCGTTAAAGACGCTGGAAACCCTGAACGAAATCAATCCGGGGCATGCCCGAGTGTTGCGCATGATGCATCAGGCCTACCAACACCTAGGCGATTGGGAATCGTTAAGCAAACTTCTCCCGTCGCTGCAACAACACAAAATTTTGATGGAAGCCGAAGTCAAGTTGCTGGAGACTCAAACCTACAGCAGTTTGCTCAAACAGGCACAACGCGAAGGAAACCCGGATGCCATCCGGCGTTGCTGGAACGACGTTCCGGAACACATTCGCCGCTTACCGGGCATAGCCAATATTTATTTCGCCGCGATGATAGCCGCCGGTGCCGGGTCGGAAATCGAAGACCAAGCGATTGCTCAACTGGGCCGCCATTGGGACGCTACGCTACTCGAACTATTCTCATCCATCCAAAGCGAAGGCAAGGAAAAACGCTTACAAACCGCGGAGCAATGGTTGAGCGTCTATCCCAACGATCCCGTTCTATTAAAGGTGCTGGGAAAACTCGCCCATCAAGCCGGCCAACTGGAAAAAGCCGAACAATATCTACTGAAAACCCTTAACAAAGAGGCTACGGTAGGGGCCTGCCATTTACTCGGCGACGTATTATTCGACAAAGGCGATAAAGACCGGGCTTGCGACTCTTACAAACGCGGCTTGTTGTTAGCGTCCGACGTGATTTTAGAGCAGGTGGAATCGAACAAGGCTTAGGTCTTCAATTCGGAAAGATAATATGCCGCGCAGCTTGGGGTAGATACTCGGCTGTAAAGAAGCCATCAATACTATCCCATCGGGCTCAAGGAGGAAGCCAATTTTAAGCGGATTGCCAAACACGACACGTCGTCTTGGGCTTCATCGCGCACCATATGCGCTTCCAACGCTTGTCTGACGGCGTCAACCCTTTGCCCCGGCGCGGAAGTAGACAGCTCCGCCCTTAATTTTTCGGTGCCGAAACGACTGAACTGCCGATTTGTCGCATCTATCACCCCGTCTGAATACAAAAACAATTCGCAAGACTCGTTCGTTCGATAATATTCGGTACTGTCATCGAACGACTCGTCATCCAGCACCCCGGCAAAAGTATGTAGCGAACGAAACGCATGTTTGACGCTGCCGTCGTCGGCAATCAGCAAACCTTCGGGCAAACCGCCATTCCATATCTCGATACTGCAATCGGCTTCGTTGACTACTCCTAACGTAAGCGCAACGAAACGGCCGGGTGGCAATTGACTATATAGCTGACCGTTTATCTCCCTGGCGATGAGTTTAACCGATAAAGACTTCTTGGCCATGCCGCGAAAAACTTGATTAACAATCACCGTAGGCAGTGCGGCTGCCAAACCGTGCCCTGTCGAGTCGGCCAGCATAAAGTAGATCAAGCCCTGATCGGTCTTGTGCGCACATACCAAATCGCCGCTAAAACGTTGAGCGGGCGTCAACCAATATTGCACCTGCTCTTCGTTGATTTCGTTTAACTTTAACAAGCGTTCAAAAATGGCTTGCAAAAAGTCGTGTTCGCGTTCGTTTTGTTCGCGGTAGCGCCTCAGCTGCTCGGTATCGGCGATAATCCGGCGTTGCATTTCCAACGTGCGCTCTACCGAATCGATTTTTGCGCTCAAGATGGCGTAATCGATGGGTTTGGGAAGATAATCGTCCGCCCCGACTTTCAACCCTTCGATAATATCTTTGACGTCCGTTAACGCACTAACCAGAAAAATCGGCACCCATTTTTGGCTGGGCAAAGCTCTGATGATCTGTATCGCTTCAAAGCCGTTCATAACCGGCATCATCACGTCCATCAAAATCAGATCCAAAGCCTGGTTGGTATAAACATCCACAGCGTGTTGACCATTTTCCGCCTGCAAGACTTGGTGGCGCATTCGAGTTAACAAGCGCTCCAACAACAGCCTGTTTTCCAAAATATCGTCGACGATCAAAATTCTCATGGCTTAGCTTTTACCGATTAATTTTTCCGCAGTCGCAACTATGGAAACCGCAGACTTCGAGGCACTAAGCCTAGTAGACACTACAACCCTACCGCCCGGGCTAATGATCGAAATCGAACCCATACCATTGCACACTATCCCTCGCTTGCATACATCAGCCGAACTGTCACCGACTAATCAAATAAACTTGCCCAGATAGCGTCGATTTTGGCCACCACCTGTGGCTGCGTCACGATCGGCTTGCCCCATTCCCTCTGAGTCTCACCCGGCCATTTGTTGGTGGCGTCAAATCCGACTTTCGAGCCTAAGCCCGACACCGGCGAGGCAAAATCCAAATAGTCGATGGGCGTATTCTCCAGAATCGTCAGGTCTCTCGCCGGATCCATTCGGGTAGTAATCGCCCAAATGACGTCCTGCCAGTTCCTTGCATCCACGTCGTCGTCCACCACAATGACGAATTTGGTATACATGAATTGCCGCAAGAACGACCAGGTTCCGAACATCACCCGCTTGGCATGGCCGGCGTATTGCTTTTTCATACTGATGACGGCCATCCGGTACGAACAGCCTTCCGGCGGCAAATAAAAATCGATGATTTCCGGAAATTGCTTTTGCAATATCGGCACGAATACCTCGTTCAAGGCAACGCCTAAAATGGCCGGTTCGTCCGGCGGTCTACCGGTATAGGTGGAATGGTAAATCGGCACCTGACGCTGAGTAATTCGTTCGATGGTAAAAACCGGAAACTCATCCACTTCGTTATAGTAGCCGGTGTGATCGCCGAACGGCCCTTCCGGCGCGGTTTCCCCCGGATAAATGAAACCTTCCAACACAATTTCCGCACTCGCCGGCACCTGCAAACCGTCGAGCCCCGGAGTCAAGCAATGCGCAACTTCCGTTTTACTACCGCGTAGCAACCCGGCGAAAGCATATTCCGATAGCGGGTCCGGCACGGGCGTGACAGCTGCCAGTATCGTCGCCGGATCAGCGCCCAGCGCCACCGCGACCGGAAACGGCTTATCCGGATATTTTTCCTGCCATTCCTTAAAATCCAAAGCGCCGCCCCTATGTGCCAGCCAACGCATAATGACTTTGTTTTTAGCGATGACTTGCTGCCGGTATATCCCCAGATTCTGCCGCTCTTTGTTTGGACCCTTGGTTATCACCAGAGGCCAAGTAATCAGCGGCGCGGCATCTTCCGGCCAACACGTTTGAATCGGAAAATCCGCCAAGTCCACTTCGCTACCGATGCGCACGACTTCCTGACATACGGGCGCGGTTATCAATTTTGGCGCCATATTCAGCACCTGCTTAAACGCCGGCAATTTATCCAGCGCATCTTTAACGCCTTTCGGCGGCTCCGGCTCTTTCAAAAATGCCAACAACTCCCCTATTCCACGCAGCTGCGACACGTCTTCCGCCCCCATACCCAACGCAACGCGTTTCGGCGTGCCGAACAGATTGCCCAACACACTGATATTGGCACCCTTGGGCTTCTCGAACAATAAAGCCGGCCCGCCCTGTTTCAATACCCGATCGCAGACAACCGTCATTTCCAGATAGGGATCGATCTCCACCTTAACGCGTTTTAATTCACCCAGCTTTTCCAACTGCTGAATAAAATCGCGCAAATCTCGATATTTCATGGGGCTTCCGACATGGTTATTGAGGCCTTAATCGCCGACCGCAAAAGCCAATCGGCGAATAACGGCATATCCCGGCACTAGGCTTGGCTTTCGCCAGCCAATAACTCTTCCAATTCCGGCAACGAACGATCGGCACGCGCCCTGTTTTTATATAAATCCACAAATTCCATGAAGGCTTGTTCCAAATCGTCCAGCACTTCCTGCTCGTCCGCCAGTTCTTCTTCAGGAATTTCGCCTGAATCCAAATAATCTTTTTGGATGGCAATTTCGCCATTTAACGATAGCAACGCCAAAATCAACGCGTTATTTGAAATGTTTTCGGCCATAAAAATCTCACAAGTTGAGGGAAAAAACAGGCGGGTAAAAAGAGCGTAACGAAAAAATCAGCATTAAAGGCCCAGCCGGCCACTGCTGTCTTTGCTTAATTCCGGGCGATAAACCCTAGGCGGTTAAGCGCATGTATTTTGCGTATAAGTTGTCGCGATCTTCGACGTTGTCCGGATCTTTCCCTATGCAATCGACCGGACACACCTCCATACACTGCGGCTTATCATGGTGTCCGACGCACTCGGTACACAATGACGGATTGATCACGTAAATTTCTTCACCTTGGGAAATCGCGCCGTTGGGACATTCCGGCTCGCATACGTCGCAATTAATGCATTCGTCGCCGATTAAAAGAGCCATGGTTCACTCCGATTTAAACTTTTCAATTAAACGCTTGTTGACTAACTCCGGTACAAAACTGGAAACATCGCCGTTCAAACGGGCTATCTCCCGAATCATACTGGAAGAAATGAATTCGTATTGTTCTGATGGGGTTAAAAATACGGTTTCGACATTAGGCGCCAAACGGCGGTTCATACTTGCCATTTGAAATTCGTATTCAAAGTCCGAAACCGCTCTCAGGCCTCTGATGATGACGCTGGCTTGGTGTAACTGAGCGCACTCGACCAACAGATTATTGAACCCTAGCACTCGAACGTTGCTAAAGCCGCCTACAACCCGCTCTATCATGTCCACCCGTTCCACCAGCGAAAACAAAGGCTGTTTCGCCAAATTTTCCGCGACCGCGACGATAACGGTCTTGTATAGATTCGAGGCGCGGCAAATCAAATCTAAATGACCGTTTGTAATGGGATCAAATGTCCCGGGATAGATTGCCGTTATCTGCATGCCCACTGTATCCGTAAAGGGAGGTGGATTCTACCGCATTCGCCGAGTTTCAGCAGAATATTGCAAGAAACCGTTGCACTCAATCCATCCGTTGAATAGCGTATCAATCCGCACGTTATGCCATCTGCAGATAACGTGAATTCAGCCCGCTTTACCTATCTCATTACTGTTAAGGGCATAATTTTGAATTTTTTGATAGAGAATCAATACCTGCCAACCGTCTATCCAGCAGGCCTCTACCAATAATCGCAAAACCGACGTAACTAAACCTCTGATTTATAAAGTTCAATAAAAAATATGCGGCAAATTGTCGCGTTTTTTGTAGACATCCCAACATTCGGACAGTATAATGCGCACACCTTGATAGAGGTCAATGCGCCGCTAAGTGCGTAAGAATGAGGGAGGAGGAAGCGACCGTTTCGACGGTACAACAATAACAATAAGCGCAGCAATTCAACCTGCTACCCGGTAGCAGGCGTCCACACAATAACAATAGTAACCGGACGGAGCCCACGTAATGTGGGCTTTTTTATGCCTGAAGCCCCTCTTCCTCCTACTACTCCCCCCTATCAAGCTCTCGCAGGCTTAAGTCTTAGCGTCGCCACCATCGGCAACAGCAGCATCCAAGCAACGGTGGGTATGGGAATTGGTTCCGGCGCGGGCGATGTACCCGGAGCGGAAAATTGACTGATTAATGCGGTCGAGGCACCCCCTAGCGAATCCAGCGAATAAATCCGAAAACCGAATATATCCCCGGCAACGATATCCGCCACGAAACTCCCGGCTTGACTAATATCTCCGTCCGGATCGGATAACAAGCTGAATTCGCCATTCAACAGCCAACCGAAATCGTCATTACTCGGACCATCGATATCCAAAGTGTCATAACGCCAGTTAAAACTCACTTGACCGGAATAAACTGCTGTAATGATAATTTGCTGGTATTTGTTTAACTCCCCGGACTGATCATCGCTGCTGGTAATCGAAATCCAATCGGGGGCAACGGCAGTATCGATACTGCCGCCATCGGTATAAATCGACCAATTTTGCGGCTGATAAGAACCGGAAAATCCGGCGAAGGCACCATTTGAACCTGCCAAAACCACAAAAGTAACGCTTGAATAAATTAAAAATTTCATATCCGCACCTAGGTTATTAATACTATCGACAACTAAACGCTAAGCCAGCCTGGACGGCAGGTTTTCGCCGGCAAATTGCCAATCGATCAACTTATCCAAAATAGTGTTTAGATAGGCGGTGCGTAAGTTTTGATAATCCAAATAATAGGCGTGCTCCCAAACATCAATCACCAGCAAGGGCTTTTTTCCCATTACCAACGGATTGCCGGCATTCCCGGTCGTTACGATTTCCAAGCGTCCGCCGTCGACAACCACCCAAGCCCAGCCGCTACCAAATACCCCTTTCGCCGCGTCGAACAATTTCTGCTTGAACCCCGGGTTTGTCCAATTTCCCTTCGCATCGGTACCAGGATCGGAAAAATGCCCGAATTGACTATTAATCAAATTCGCTAATTTACCGCTTGGCGGTTCCGCATCCCCCGCCCCCGGACGCAAACTATTCCAATAAAATGTGTGATTCCACGTTTGCGCAGCATTATTAAATATCAGCCCCGGAATCAAACGCTTACCATTCGTGGCCTTAATGATTCGTTCCAAGCTCATATTTTCGTAGGCGGTACCGACAATCAAACCGTTTAAGTTTTTGACATAACCGGCATGATGCTTTCCGTAGTGAAAACTCACGGTATTTGCCGAAATATAAGGCTCTAACGCACTTTGTGCATAAGGCAATTCAGGCAAGGTAAAAATACCGGAATCCGGTAGAGTGACTGCCGCTAATGCTTGCCCTCCCCCTACCATCGCCTCTGCCACCGTTAACGCACCCACTGATGCGCCCATGAATAGAAACTGCCTTCTATCGACTTTGTTCATTGCCACATTTTTCTCCTGATGATGCTTTTGGAATAAATCAAGCCGTATGAAGCAATATTCGCACCACAAAACGGAAAACAAAGTCGCTTTGTAAATCCTTTCAAGGCCAACTATTCAGAAGATACCTAACCGATAATCGAGACAACGCACTCCCCCCCTTCTAATAAACGCGGAAAGCACCAAACTTAAATCGATAATTGCGCGCTTAGATTCGATTTTTGATGGCAATGTAAGACAAACAGCCTTGGTGTCAGCAAAGCTAAAATAAATCTATGTTAAATAAGCGAGCGATTGCGCGATTTGCCGCGAAATATCGAGAACCTAGTCGTGCATCAATAACCCATCCCATATCAAAAGCTCCCCCGCCTGCGTCCTTTACACAGAAAATTCGGTTTATAAAAACAAAAAGCCCCGGCATGTTAGATACCGGGGCTTCGATATGACAGTATGAACTGAGCGAAACTTACATCATGCCGCCCATGCCGCCCATGCCGCCCATGTCAGGCATCGCAGGAGCTTTGCTGTCAGCCGGCGCTTCGGCGACCATGACTTCCGTGGTGATCATCAAACCGGCAACCGATGCGGCGTTTTGCAGAGCGGAACGGGTAACCTTGGCAGGATCCAAAATACCCATAGCGATCATGTCGCCGTATTCGCCGGTGGCCGCGTTATAACCAAAGTTACCGCTGCCTTTTTTGACTTCGTTCAATACCACGGACGCTTCATCGCCGGCATTGCTGACGATTTGACGCAAAGGCTCTTCCATCGCTCGGCGCAGGATGCTGATACCGACGTCTTGATCGTGATTGATACCTTTCAGGCCTTCCAAAGCAGCCAGAGCACGGACCAGAGCAGTACCACCGCCGGCAACCACGCCTTCTTCGACGGCTGCGCGAGTTGAATGCAGTGCGTCTTCGACACGGGCTTTCTTCTCTTTCATTTCGACTTCGGTCGCAGCACCCACTTTGATCACCGCCACGCCGCCGGCCAGTTTTGCCAGGCGCTCTTGCAGTTTTTCCCGATCGTAATCGGAAGTAGCATCGTCGGCTTGGGCGCGGATTTGTGCGACACGACCTTTGATTTGCTCTTCGTCGCCGGCACCGTCGATGATGGTGGTGTTTTCCTTATTGATTTGTACACGCTTGGCAGTACCCAGCATGTCTACGTCGGCTTTTTCCAATGACAAGCCGACTTCTTCGGAAATAACGGTACCGCCGGTCAAAATCGCAATGTCTTCCAGCATGGCTTTACGGCGATCACCGAAACCGGGCGCTTTTACTGCGCACACTTTTACGATACCGCGCATGTTGTTGACAACCAAGGTAGCCAAGGCTTCGCCTTCAACATCTTCCGCAATGATCAACAGCGAACGGCCGGATTTGGCTACGCCTTCCAATACCGGCAGCATTTCACGAATATTGGAGATTTTTTTGTCATACAGCAGGACAAACGGATCATCCAACTCGACGCTCATGCTGTCTTGTTTGTTGATGAAGTACGGAGACAAATAACCGCGATCGAATTGCATGCCTTCGACCACGTCCAATTCGTTGTTTAAACCGGTACCTTCTTCTACCGTGATAACGCCTTCTTTACCGACCTTCTCCATCGCTTCGGCGATAATTGCGCCGACCGATTCGTCGGAGTTGGCGGAAATGGTACCGACTTGAGCAATCGCTTTGCTGTCGCTGCATGGAATCGCCGCTTTCTCGATAGCCGCTACCGCTGCCGTCACGGCGCTGTCGATACCGCGTTTCAAATCCATGGGATTCATGCCGGCCGCAACCGCTTTCAAACCTTCGTTGACTATTGCTTGAGCCAACACGGTTGCAGTGGTAGTGCCGTCGCCGGCGACATCAGAAGTTTTGGACGCAACTTCTTTAACCATTTGTGCGCCCATGTTTTCGAATTTATCCTTTAATTCGATTTCTTTAGCAACCGACACGCCGTCTTTGGTAATGGTGGGAGCACCGAAGCTTTTGTCCAATACGGCATTACGGCCTTTAGGACCCAAGGTCACTTTTACCGCGTTTGCTAGAATGTTGACGCCCGCAACCATCAAAGCGCGCGCATCACCGCCGAATTTTACGTCTTTTGCTGCCATTTTTTATTCCTTAATCGTTTTTATGTAATTGATAAATATCGATTTGGATTATTCCAAAATACCCATAATGTCGTCTTCGCGCATCACAATGTACTGCTCGCCGCCGACTTTTACTTCGGAACCGGAATATTTACCGAACAATACTTTGTCGCCAACCTTAACTGCCATTGGACGCACCTGGCCGTTATCAAGAGGTTTGCCTTCGCCAACTGCCAAAACTTCACCTTCGCTCGGTTTTTCTGCAGCGGAACCGGGCAGTACGATGCCACCTGCGGTTTTGGTTTCTTCTTCCACACGCTTAACGACAACGCGGTCATGTAACGGACGAATTTTCATCAATGTCTCCTTTATGTAGATACAGGTTAAAGATCAAACTAAATTTATTAGCACTCTCTTGTAACGAGTGCTAATAATAGCGAGGTTTTGCACTCTGTCAAGCTCTTTGGCATTATCAACCGCCTTTCTCGGAAGCTTTAAACATGAACGACCAACAACTGTTGCGCTACAGCCGACAAATCATGCTGCCCCCAGTGGATATCGAGGGTCAGCAAAAACTATTGGATGCCAAGGTATTAATCGTCGGGGCCGGCGGACTAGGCTCCCCGGCAGCCATGTATTTGGCGGCTGCCGGCGTAGGCCACCTGACGCTCTACGATAACGACCAAGTGGATCTAAGCAATCTACAACGCCAAATCGCCCACGGCACCGCCGATATAGGGTTGGACAAAGTCATTTCAACCCGCGACAGCTTAAAAAACATCAATCCGGAAATTGCGGTAGTCGCTCGCAAGGCACGATTAGAAGGGGAAAACCTGTTAAACGAGGTAAAAAATACCGATGTGGTTTTAGATTGCAGCGACAATTTCACCACCCGCTTTGCCGTGAACAAGGCATGCGTAGCCTACCGAAAACCTTTGGTTTCAGGAGCCGCCATACGCTTTGAAGGACAAATTAGCGTATTTACGCCGGGTAAAGGGGAAAGCCCTTGCTATAACTGCTTATATCAGAGCGAGGGCGAAGAACTGCAAAACTGCGCGACTAATGGCGTTATCGCGCCTATCACCGGTATTATCGGATGCGTTCAAGCACTGGAAACCATCAAGCTAATCGTTTCCTGTGGAGAACCCTTGGTTGGCCGTCTATTGCTGCTGGATGGATTAAGCATGGAATGGCAAAATTTACGCTTGAAAAAAAACCCGCATTGTCCTTGCTGCGGCCATTCTGTCTAATAAAAAGCCGGGAAATACCCGGCTTTTTTCCAACTCGGCGCTAACAATTAAGTCATTTTTTAGCGAGTAAGCCTTTAACCGTGGTTATTAATTTCTCGGCCATATTCAACACTGGCGACTCGCTATCGCCATGTGGTTCGATATCGCCAAAAGGCTCGCCATTTTTCATCGTGTACATGTAAATGAAATAGCCCAACGGTGCAAATGCAAAAAAGGCGATGATCAGCATCACAATGCCTAGCTCAAACACACCACCCATAGCAACCTCCTCATTTTTTTTAGTTTTTGTTGTTAAATTAAGACCATAGGCCTCATAGCGGACTATAACCCCATCGGTTCTACGGTACAAGTTCAAATTCCTGCCACACCCGATTCAATTGGCTACAACCCGCAATAACCATAAAGTTCAAACGCTTGAAATTATCCAAGTTAGGGGTACCATCCCCTCCATCAATCACAATAAACGCTACTTATCCAAGGAACAATTTCGTAGAGATCATGCATGCAAATTTGTCTACCCAACGGCATCAATCGTCGGCCTCTTTGTTTACTGTTTGTTGACTAAGTATCAATGCAGCAGCTTTGACAATCGCGCAAATCCGCGTCCAGCCTAGATTTTCCGCCGCTTGGCGCTGATAGACTGCGTTGCGTTGCGTTAATTGTTCGTGTTTAAATAGTCTGCTAAATGTTCCATCTTTTAGAAGAGCCCATGATGCAAGATTACCAAAGCCAAAAACCCATTGTGCTTGATATATTGGCTAGCCATCGGACCATGCCTGGCAACCTGCTGCCAATTCTGCACGGCATTCAGGATACCTTGGGCTATATTCCGCCGGCGGCCGTAGAAGACATTGCCAAAGATCTGAGCTTATCCAAAGCCGAAGTTCACGGAGTCATCAGCTTCTACCACTACTTTCGCACCACCCCGCCGGGCAAACACACTATTCGCATCTGCCGGGCCGAATCATGCCAGGCCATGAACAGTAAAGCTCTGGAACAACATGCTAAACAAACCCTGGGCATTGATTTTCACCAAACCACGACCGATGAACAATTCTCGCTGGAGGCGGTCTATTGCCTCGGCAATTGCGGCTGCTCACCCTCCATTACCATAGACGATCAAGTACACGGCCGTGTCACTCCGGAAAAATTCGATCGCCTCGTGGCCTCCTGCAAAGGTAATAAATCATGACTCGTGTATTCGTATCCCGTGATTCAACCGCGCTTTCCTTAGGCGCGGAACAAGTCGCTCAGTCATTGCAGCAACTAGCCGATACCAAAGGACTGGACATCGAAATCGTGCGTAACGGCTCGCGCGGCATGTTTTGGCTGGAACCTTTGGTCGAAGTCGAAACCTCCACCGGTCGAGTGGCTTACGGCCCGGTACAGCCCGAAGACCTTGCCACGCTTGTCGAGGCCGGATTCCTGGACGGCAAACAACATGTTCTGTCGCTGGGCAATATCGAGGAACACCCATTCTTCAAGCATCAAAACCGCCTGACGTTTGCTCGCGTCGGTTTGACCGACCCGGTCAACCTTGAGGATTACCTTGCCCACGACGGTTATCGCGGTTTAAAAAATGCCTTGGCCTTGCAACCTGTCGATATCGTTAAGCACGTGACCGATTCCGGGCTGCGGGGCCGCGGCGGCGCAGCTTTTCCGACCGGTATTAAATGGAATACCGTGATGAATGCACCGGCCGAGCAAAAATATATCGTCTGCAATGCGGACGAAGGCGACTCGGGTACTTTCTCCGACCGTATGATTATGGAAGGCGATCCCTTCGTATTGATCGAAGGCATGACTATTGCCGGCTTGGCGGTAGGCGCGACCCAAGGCTACATCTATCTGCGTATCGAATACCCCCACGCCAAAATCGCCTTGAACCAAGCCATAGAAGCCGCTTATCAACACGGCTACTTGGGCGAAAACATACAAGGCAGCGGCAAGACTTTCCATCTGGAAGTACGTAGCGGCGCAGGCGCCTATATCTGCGGCGAAGAAACTTCTTTATTGGAAAGCCTGGAAGGCAAACGCGGCTTGGTACGCTTCAAACCGCCGTTACCCGCCATCGTCGGCCTTTTCGGCAAACCCACCATCGTAAACAACGTCATTTCGTTGGCCTCGATTCCGGTCATTCTGGATAAGGGCGGCGAGTACTACCGGGATTACGGCATGGGCCGCTCGCGCGGCACCTTGCCGCTGCAGTTAGCCGGCAACATCAAGCATAGCGGCTTGTTCGAAGCCGCCTTCGGCATGACGTTACGCGAAATCTTATACGATTACGGCGGCGGCTCGGCCAGCGGACGCCCCATTCGTGCCGTGCAGGTCGGCGGGCCGTTAGGCGCGTATTTACATGAAGGACAATTCGACACACCGTTAGACTACGAAGCCTTCGCCGCTATCGCTTGCGTACTCGGCCACGGCGGCATTGTGGTGCATGACGATACCGTCAATATGTCCGAGATGGCCCGTTACGCAATGGAATTTTGCGTCGAAGAATCCTGCGGCAAATGCACACCCTGCCGCATCGGCTCCACCCGCGGTGTAGAGGTCATAGATCGCATCGTCGGCAACGAGCAAAAACAAAAAAACACCGAATTGCTGCGTGATTTGTGCGACACGATGCTTTGCGGTTCATTGTGTGCGATGGGCGGCATGACACCTTACCCGGTGTTGAGCGCGTTGAATCATTTCCCTGAAGACTTTGGTCTACCTACAGCCAAAGCCTGATCGATTACAGGAGAGCATTATGTCTATCAATCAAGAAATCGATTACGGCACGCCAGCCAGCGCGTCTACCGATCAAGTCACACTGGAAATCGACGGTCATAAAGTCACGGTCGCCGCTGGTACCTCGGTGATGCGTGCTGCGGCCGAAGCCGGCATCAGCATTCCCAAATTGTGCGCGACCGACCATCTGGAGCCTTTCGGCTCCTGCCGCATGTGCTTGGTGCAAATCGAGGGCGCGCGCGGCTATCCCGCTTCGTGCACCACGCCGGTCGGCCAAGGCATGAAGGTCTGCACCCAGAACGACAAGCTAGCTAATGTTCGGCGCGGCATTGCCGAGTTGTATATATCAGACCATCCGCTGGATTGCTTGACCTGCTCGGCAAACGGCAATTGCGAGCTGCAGGATACGGTCGGTGCGGTCGGTTTACGCGAAGTCCGTTACGGTTTTGACGGCGATAACCATTTGAGTGCCGAAAAAGACGGCAGCAATCCATATTTCAGCTTCGACCCGTCCAAATGCATCGTCTGTTCGCGGTGCGTGCGTGCGTGCGAAGAAGTGCAAGGCACGTATGCCTTAACGATAGACGGCCGCGGCTTCGAATCCAAAGTTTCTCCGGGGCAAAACCAAGCCTTCATGGATTCCGAATGCGTATCCTGCGGTGCCTGTGTTCAAGCCTGCCCTACCGCAACCTTGATGGAAAAATCAGTCATCGATTACGGTCAACCCGAACACAGCACAATCACCACGTGCGCCTATTGCGGCGTCGGTTGCTCGTTCAAAGCGGAAATGAAAGGGGAACAGTTGGTACGCATGGTGCCGGATAAAAACGGCCAGGCCAACCACGGTCATTCTTGCGTCAAAGGCCGTTTCGCATTCGGTTACGCCACTCACAAAGATCGGATTACCGCACCTATGATACGCGAAAACATAACCGATCCTTGGCGCGAAGTAGGCTGGGAAGAAGCCATTCAATTTGCGGCCGACAAGCTAAAAAACATTCAGTCCACCTATGGAAAATATTCGGTCGGCGGCATCACTTCCTCACGCTGTACCAACGAAGAAACCTATTTAGTACAAAAACTGATCCGTGCCGGTTTCGGCAACAACAACGTCGACACCTGCGCCCGCGTGTGCCATTCGCCGACCGGTTACGGCTTGAAAAGCACCTTCGGTGAATCTTCCGGCACCCAAACCTTCGACTCAGTGCTGAAATCAGATGTCATCATGGTAATCGGCGCCAATCCGACCGACGGCCATCCGGTATTCGGCTCCTTGATGAAGCGCCGCTTGCGCCAAGGTGCCAAGTTGATCGTAGTCGACCCGCGCAGCATCGACTTGGTCAGCAATAGCCCGCACGTACGAGCCGATTATCATCTGAAACTACGTCCCGGCACCAACGTCGCGGTTGTCACAGCCATGGCCCACGTCATCGTCACTGAGGGCCTAGCAGACGAACAATTCGCAATGGAACGTTGCGATGTCGAATCCTTCAGCAAATGGAAAGCTTTCGTTGCCCTGCCGCAAAATTCGCCCGAAGCGGTTTCGGAAATCACCGGCATCGATGCTGAAACCTTGCGAGCGGCAGCCCGCTTGTATGCTACGGCCGAAAACGGTGCCATTTATTACGGACTTGGCGTTACCGAGCACAGCCAAGGTTCAACCACTGTAATCGGCATCGCTAATCTGGCCATGGCGACCGGCAATATCGGCCGCGAAGGCGTGGGCGTGAATCCGCTACGCGGGCAAAACAACGTGCAAGGTTCTTGCGACATGGGCTCGTTCCCGCATGAATTCGTCGGCTACCGCCACGTTTCCGACATCTCGACGCGTAACCAATTCGAAGCCGCTTGGGGCGTCGCCTTAGAATCGGAACCCGGCTTGCGAATACCCAACATGTTCGCGGCCGCTATCGACGGCACTTTCAAGGGCCTGTACGTGCAAGGCGAAGACATCGCCCAATCGGATCCTGATACCCAACACGTGCACCATGCATTACGTTCCTTGGAATGCCTGATCGTACAGGATCTGTTCCTGAACGAAACCGCCAAATTCGCCCACGTGTTCCTGCCCGGCTCGTCATTCCTGGAAAAGGACGGCACATTCACCAATGCCGAACGGCGCATTTCTCCGGTACGTCGGGTCATGACGCCACTGGCCGGCAAAGAGGATTGGCAAGTAACTCAAGACCTGGCCAACGCACTTGGCTACCCGATGAACTACCGCCATCCGTCGGAAATCATGGCGGAAATCGCCAGCCTGACGCCGCAGTTCGCCGGGGTAAGCTACGAAAAAATCGACGCAATGGGCAGTATCCAGTGGCCATGCAACGACGAAGCCCCTGAGGGAACGCCTATCATGCACGCCGATCATTTCGTGCGCGGCAAAGGCCGGTTCATGCTGACCGAATACGTGCCTACCAAAGAGCGCACCAACAGCCAGTATCCGCTGATTCTGACTACCGGCCGCATCCTGTCGCAATATAACGTCGGCGCTCAAACCCGCCGTACCGACAACGTGGCCTGGCACGACGAAGACCGCTTGGAGATCCATCCGCACGATGCCGAAGTATTGGGCATCGCGGACGGCGATTGGGTGGGCGTGAAAAGCCGCTCCGGCGAAACCGTCATGCACGCGAAAATCACCGACCGCATGCAACCCGGCGTGGTTTATACCACTTTCCACTTCCCGCATTCAGGCGCCAACGTCATCACGACCGACAATTCGGACTGGGCCACCAACTGTCCCGAATACAAAGTCACCGCGGTGCACGTCGCCAAAGTTGCGCAACCTTCGGAATGGCAAAAACAATACCGTAGTTTTTCGGACGATCAGTTGTCTTTGTTGGAAAACCGGATAGTTGCCAGTACCAACTGAGCGTTCGACTTTGCTAATGGACGCAATCAGCGAGCTAGGCTGGGCCAGCTATCGAAGGGGGACCTTCGACGTCTGGCGCGGCCCTACCCACCAAGCGGCGGAAGATTCGGTCGCGGAAGAAGTTCCCGTCGTGCTGGTTTACAACACCATCCCGCATGTGGTGATGTTGGCGACGCCGTTAAACCTGGAGGATTTCGCCTTGGGCTTCAGTTTGACGGAAGGCATCATCCGGCACTCCCGCGAATTGCATGCCGTCAGAGTGGTGCAGCGCTCTAAAGGGGTCGAAGTTCGCATGACCATACCGGACGCACGCTTCGAGGCCATGCCCGGCAAAGGGCGGAATATGACCGGACGTACCGGTTGCGGACTGTGCGGTGCCAGCACCTTGGAACAAGCCATCCGGCAGGTCAAACCGGTAGGCCCCGGTCTAGTCTTGGACGCCCGCATACTTAGCTCAGCGCTTAAGGACATGCCGAACAAACAATCTCTCAACCAATTGACCGGCGCGGTGCACGCGGCCGCTTGGCTCAGCGTGGATCGCGGCATCACCGCAGTTCGCGAAGACGTAGGCCGACATAATGCATTGGATAAGCTGATCGGCGCATTAGCCAAGCAAGATTGCGATTTCAATGCCGGCTGGCTGATCGTCACCAGCCGGGCAAGTTACGAGATGGTACAGAAAGCCGCCAGCGTCGGCATCACTTTGTTAGCGGCCATCTCCGCACCTACCGGGCTGGCGATTCAACTGGCGCAAGAATCCGGATTGACCCTGATCGGTTTTGCCCGCAACGACAACCACGTGGTTTACACTCACCCCCACCGTTTACAACATCTACAAGCATCAGTCGCGTAATATGGATCACAGCAACATAGTCAAAATGGCCAACGATATTGGCGCGTTTTTCAAATCCGAACCCGATAGAGACCTTGCTATTCAAGGCGTGGAACAGCATATCAAGAATTTTTGGGAGCCTAGGATGCGTAAGCAAATCATTCAATACCTTAACCAAGGCGGCGGCGATTTGATGGATATAGTGGCCGAAGCCGTGCGCAAACTACCGGTACCGAACAATTAGAAATTAACCCTTGCCTCTGCTGCCTTAGCTAGGCTGCGTTACTCCGGACATCACAAGCCAAGCTTGTTGGTCGGGTGGCCTCCAACACCTCAAAAGGAATGACGCACGGCGGCTGAACCCCGTGCGCCATAGGAACGGCTAAAATTTAACTCACATGTGGAATTCTGAAGAAATTTCTCGTCTTTCTTAAATGTGCGTCTTTGCACAACCGCGACTCCCCTAATTTAAAACGGTCATCGCCTCCTATGTCGCACCTACAAGTATGAGTTATCGAATCGCACACGAATGCGGTTTGGTCAAATTTGAACCCAGGCTGCGCGCTACTTTGGTAACCCAGTTATAGCAATACCCCCATACCGGAAACTAGTCCCAATTTCTTTCGGCCAAACAAAAGAAAGTATCGCGGTTTGTCGGTCCGCGAACCGACTTCTAAAACAGCTGTCACACTACGACATCATTATCACCCAACCCCGAAAAACCCCAAGAAAATTCAAAACCTCACGTCGCCCAAATCCTCGGCAAACAAACCGCCTTGCCGATAACATCCCCGCGCACCAATCCCCAAACCCGCTCAAAAAAAACCTTCAACAAATCCGCCCGAGCATCCAAGCCCCGACAAATCAACAAGCCCTCAATCATGGTCACGCCGCGATTCGGCTCATCGCCAATCAATGCCTGCACCGCCGCCAACTGCACTGGCGTAGCCGGATAAACAAACAGCGTCCCGCACGCCGAATGCCCAAACAAACCCCAGCGCGCTTGAAACGCTTGGGCATTCAGATGCTGGCGTTCCAGATAAAACAAGCGCCCGCCGCGCCGGATGCGCCAGTTGAGTTCGGCGTGGCCGTTTGTGAAGCCTTCGCTGGCAGCAGGTCGACCAAGGGCGGTGATTTCCCAGCCGACGAAGCGGGCTTGTTCGGCTAGGTCGATGTGCATGTTGGCATTCAAGCGGGCACCATCGTAGACGATGGTTTCCTGCGGCAGCCATTCCAGGCTGGCGCCGTCGGCGACATTTAAAATCACCGTTTGCCGTGCCTCGCCGCCACCGCTGCGGTAGAACTTGCCGGCGGCGGGTGTGGTGATCAGGGCCTGGGCTCCGGATCCAGCGCTGGCGTTGATGGTCAAGCGGTCGCCGGCCACTACGCCGCCGGGCGGGTGCAGCAGGTAGACGTGGCAGACTTCGCCTTCCGGATAAAACGGCCTTTGTACGGTCAGCGGGCCACGATGAGCACGGTTGACCAGCGCGGTTTTGGCTCCGCGCGGGGCAAAGTCTAAAGTGAGTTCCGCTTCCCAGTGGGAAGTTGGAAAAAAGTCAGAGTTGTCTGTAACAAAGGTGGGGCGCATGAAACAACCGGTTAAGCGTTAAAGGATCTTGGTAGGAGCGACGCATCGTCGCGATCGTTGCGCTTCAAATCGCGACTATGCGTCGCTCCTACACGATACTACACCGTCAAATAGCGCTTCACCATATCGTCCGCCAATTCGCCCATCGCGCCCACCGCCACATGGCGGCCGCGGTCCATGATGCAGAATTGATTGGCCACCTTGCGGGCGAACGGCAGTTTTTGTTCGACCAGCAACACCGTCACGCCCAGTTCTTTGTGGATGCGGTCTATGGCTTGATGGATCTCGCCGGTCTCCGGTTTGGGGCTTGGCGTGGCCACACCGCGCGCTTTGTTCAGGCGAATGATTACGTCGCCGATTTCGCTGACGATATTGGGCTGGATGCCTTCGGTGGGTTCGTCCAGAATCAGCAGGCGCGGACTCAATACCAGCGCCCGGCCAATAGCCAATTGCTGTTGCTGGCCGCCGGACAGGTCACCGCCGCGGCGTTTCAACATTTGTTTCAAAACCGGAAAAATCTCGAAAATGCTGTCCGGGACTTTTTTGATGCCGTGTTTGTTGGCGGCGCGCAGGCCGGTTTTCAGGTTTTCTTCCACGGTCAACAGCGGAAAGATTTCCCGGCCTTGCGGCACGTAACCGATGCCCAGTTCGGCACGGGATTCGGCCTTGGCTTTGGCCAGTTCCACCCCGTCGAATTGAATGCTGCCGTCGGCCACCGGCAGCAGGCCCATGATGGCTTTTAAAAGCGTGGTTTTACCGACGCCGTTGCGGCCCATCAGACAGACGCAGGCGCCGGCGGGTACGCGCAAATCCAGATCCCACAGGGTATGGCTGGCGCCATAGTATTGTTGCAATGCGCTGATATTTAACATTATCCCCCCAGGTAAACTTGAATCACGCGAGTATCGTTTTGCACCTCGTCCATGCTGCCTTCGGTCAGCACCGAGCCTTCATGCAGCACCGTGACTTTGCGGGCGATACTGCGGACGAATTCCATGTCGTGTTCGACCACCACGATGGAATGCTGGCCTTGCAGGGACAGCAATAACTCGGCGGTGCGCTCGACTTCCTGATGGGTCATACCGGCAATGGGTTCGTCGACCAGCATCACTTTCGGGTCTTGCATCAGCAGCATGCCGATCTCCAGCCATTGCTTCTGGCCGTGCGACAGCGCGCCGGCTAGATTTTTTTGTTGCCCCGCCAAACCGATAATCAGTAACACTTGCTGAATGCGGTCGCGTTGCTCGCTGTTGAGTTTATGAAACAAGGTCGGCCAGGTGCGTTTGTCGGTTTTCAAGGCCAGTTCCAGATTTTCGAACACGGTCAGGGCGTCAAACACGCTGGGCTTTTGAAACTTGCGGCAGATGCCGGCCTGGGCGATGGCCGGTTCGTCCAGCTCCAGCAAATCGATGGTCTGGCCGAAGAACACCGAGCCGCTGTCGGGCTTGGTTTTGCCGGTGATCACGTCCATCAAGGTGGTCTTGCCGGCGCCGTTGGGGCCGATCAGGCAGCGCAGTTCGCCGTCGTCGATATACAACGACAGATGGTTCAGCGCGCGAAAGCCGTCGAAGCTGACGCTAACGTCTTCCATATACAAAATGGTGCGGTGGCTGGTATCGATAACGTTTTGATATTGCGGACCCGCATTGCCCGGAAAATTGACGATGTGCGAATTCATGCCGGTTCTCCTGCCGGGCTGGCGACTAGGGGTTTGGGTTTGCCGCGGCGGCGCAGCAGGCCGACGATACCGTCGGGCATTAACAGGGTGACCAAAATAAAGGCGCCGCCTAGGCAAAACAGCCAGGCATCCGGCATCAGACCGGTCAACACGGTTTTGGCGTAATTGACCAGCACCGCGCCGATGATAGCGCCGTACAAGCTGCCGCGCCCGCCGACCGCCACCCAGATGACGATTTCCAGCGAGTTGAGCGGCGAGAATTCGCTGGGATTGATGATGCCGACCTGCGGCACGTACAACGCCCCGGCCAACCCGGCCAGCATTGCCGCGAACACGAACACCCAGAGTTTGAACAATTCCACCCGGTAGCCCAAAAAGCGCACCCGCGATTCCTGGTCGCGAATCGCAGTGACTACCCGGCCCAACTTGCTATTGACGATCCAACGGCACAGCAGCAAGGCGCCGATCAGGCTCAGGCCGGTGCAAAACAACAAGGCCGAACGCACGCCTTCGGATTGGATGTTGAAGCCGAGGATGTCTTTAAAATCGGTCAGGCCATTGTTGCCGCCGAAGCCCATTTCGTTGCGGAAAAAGGCCAGCAATAGAGCGTAAGTCAAAGCCTGAGTAATGATGGACAAATACACGCCGGTGACCCGCGAGCGGAACGCCAGCCAGCCGAATACAAAGGCCAAGATGCCCGGCGCCAGCAACACCATCAGCATGGCAAAGCCGAAGTTGCCGAAGCCGTACCAGTACCAGGGCAGTTCGGTCCAGTTCAAAAACACCATGAAATCCGGCAACTCCGCGTTGCCGTACACGCCGCGGGTGCCGATCTGCCGCATTAAATACATGCCCATGGCATAGCCGCCCAAGGCAAAGAACGCCCCCTGCCCCAACACCAGAATCCCGGCGTAGCCCCAGACCATGTCTAGCGACAGGCCAAGCAGGGCGAAGGTGAGGTATTTGCCGATTAGGGAGACTGAATAGGCTGAGAAATGCAAGGCGGAATCTTCGGGGAAGATGAGGTTGCACAGGGGGATCAAGAGGGTTATCGCCGCCAGCGTGGTTAGGGTGGTGGCGTAGGTTTTGTCTTGAGTCAGATTTTGTAGGTTCATTTGACTGCCTGGGTTTGGTGTCGCTATCGCGACGGTTTTTTCTACGTCGGGTGTCGGCCCGACAGCCGACTTCAAAAGTAGCCCGTCGCGGTAGCGGCACAAAGTCAAATACCTCACCAGCCGACGCGTTGGGTTACGGCTATCGCCTAACCCAACCTACATATTTTGGAATCCTTCTAATTCCCACGCGGCACAGGGGAACCAGCAAACGCAAACCCCAAAACCTCAAGATTCCGCCGCCCTGCCTTTCTGCGGAAACAACCCCCGCGGCTTCTTCTGAATAAACAAAATAATGAACACCAGCACCAGAATCTTCGCCAACACCGCCCCGGCATAAGGCTCCAACACCTTATTGGCGATGCCCAACGAAAACCCGGCCACCAACGTTCCGAACAAATTCCCTACCCCGCCAAACACCACCACCATGAAGGAATCGACGATGTAAGCCTGACCCAAATTCGGCCCGACGTTGGTAATCTGGCTCAAGGCCACCCCGGCCACGCCGGCGATGCCGGAGCCCAAACCAAACGTCATCGCATCGACTCTGGCGGTGGGTATGCCCATTGCTCTGGCCATGCCGCGATTTTGCGCAACGGCGCGGACTTCCAGACCCAGTTTGGTGCGCTTCAGGATTTGCAGCAGCGCGGTGAACACCAGCAGGCAGAAGATCAGGATGTAAAAGCGGTTCCAGGTCAGTGAGAGAAAGTCGTTGATCTGCCAGGAGCCGCTCATCCATTCCGGGGTGGAGACGCTGCGGTTCAGCGGCGAGAAGATCGAGCGCACCGCTTGTTGCAGGAACAGGCTGACGCCGAAAGTCGCCAGCAAGGTTTCCAACGGCCGGCCGTACAGGAAGCGGATGATGCCGCGCTCGATGGCGATGCCGACCAAGGCCGCGACCAGGAAAGCCATCGGAATCGACAGAATCAACGCCGTACCCAGGTTGTTGGGCAGCAGTTGCTGCATCACGTACGTGGTGTAAGCGCCGAGCATCATCAGCTCGCCGTGGGCCATGTTGATGATACCCATCACCCCGAAGGTAATCGCCAAACCGATGGCGGCCAGCACCAGCACCGCACCCAGGCTCAGGCCGAAGAACACGGTTTCGATCGCCGCGTAGGTTTGCAGGCGGCTGTCGATTTTCTTGACCGCAGCCTTGGCCTGTTCCACGATTTCGGCATCGGCTTGACTGTCCGCTTCGGCCAACTGGCGCAAACGGTTATAGGCTTCCTGACTGTCGTGATCTTTCAATTCGGCGATGGCCGCCAGTTTGCCGGCTTTGTCGTCGCCGGCCAGATCCTGTAACCATAATGCTTCCTGCAAGGCCGTCAAAACTTTATAGTCGTCTTCCTTCTGCAAACGCTTGCGCAACAACTCGACGATCTTGGCGTCGGGGTCTTTGCCGATGGCTTTGACCGCCGCCAAGCGCACATCGGCATTGCCGGCGTTCAGTTGTAACAAGCCGATGGCTTTACGCAAGCTAGTCCGTAATTTATTGGTCAGACTGATTTTGGCGACGGCGTCGCGCTCGACTTCCGGCAACGCCAGCTTGCCGTCGAAAGGATCGCGCAGGTTGTAGCCTTTGGCACTCTCGCCGGCAATCACCAGTTTTTCTTGCGCTTTCCAGTCGTAAAGTTGCCCGTCTTGCAAGGCTTGCAACAACCTCAGGCTACGCGGATCTTCCGCTAATTGCTCGATGGCTTGCTCGCGTTCATTCATGCTGCCGACCCGCAATTGCTGCAAAGCAGCGGCATAGGGATCGATCTCTTGCGCCAGCGCGGTGCCGGCAACCGGTAGCAACAGCAAAATGCCGGTCAGCAGTGTCATGGCGAGCTGTAAAGCGCCAAGTCCGCGCGCCCGGCCGATAGCGTTTGTCGACGAAAGCGTTTGGAAAACACCGCCGGCGCTCAGCGCCACTGTGCCGACGAGAAAGGCAAGCTGACGCATCCCGGGACTGCGAAATGACGGTGTTTTCCAAAGGTTTTCCGATAAAGGTTTTAGCATGTTCCGTATATCCGCAGGTTGGGTGGGCGCAGTGCGCCCACCGGGGTGATAACCGTTACGGGCGGGTACTGAGGTACCCGCCCTGCACGCCTTAGTAATTTTGGCCGGAGCACTTTTTGGTTTTGGTGTTGTAGTTGCCGCAGTTGATAGGGGCGGTCCAGTCGGCGATGATGGGTTTGCTGTCCGGCAGGAAGTCGGACCAGGCGTCGCCGTCAACCACTTTGTTGGTTTGCCAGACCGTGACGAATTGCCCGTCGTCTTGAATCTCGCCGATCAACACCGGTTTGCTGATGTGGTGGTTAGGCAGCATTTTGGCGGTACCGCCGGTCAGGTTGGGAAATTCGACGCCGATCAAGGCTTTTTGTACCGCGTCCGAATCGATGCTGCCGGCTTTCTCGACCGCTTTTACCCACATATTGAAGCCGATGTAATGCGCTTCCATCGGGTCGTTGGTCACCCGTTTCGGATCTTTGATGTAGTCTTTCCATTGCTGGATGAAGGCGGCGTTTTTGGTGGTATCCACGCTCATGAAGTAGTTCCAGGCCGCCAGATGGCCGACCAGCGGTTTAGTATCCATGCCGGACAATTCTTCCTCGCCGACCGAGAACGCCACCACCGGAATGTCCTGTGCCGATACGCCCTGGTTACCCAGTTCCTTATAGAACGGAATGTTGGCGTCGCCGTTGATGGTGGAAACCACCGCGGTTTTCTTGCCGGCCGAACCGAACTTTTTGATGTCGGCGACGATGCTTTGCCAGTCGGAATGACCGAACGGCGTGTAGTTGATCATAATGTCCTTATCCTTGACGCCCTTGTCTTTCAAATAGGCTTCCAGAATTTTGTTGGTGGTGCGCGGATAGACGTAGTCGGTACCGGCCAACACCCAGCGTTCGACCTTCAAGTCGTTCATCAAATAATCGACCGCAGGAATGGCTTGCTGATTGGGGGCAGCGCCGGTGTAGAACACGTTTTTGGAGGATTCTTCGCCTTCGTATTGCACCGGGTAGAACAGAATGCCGTTCAGTTCCTCGATCACCGGCAATACCGATTTACGCGACACGGAAGTCCAGCAGCCGAAGATTGCGGCGACTTTGTCCTTGGTCAGCAATTCGCGGGCTTTTTCGGCGAATAACGGCCAGTTGGAAGCCGGGTCGACCACCACCGCTTCCAGTTTTTTGCCCAATAAACCGCCTTTTTTATTTTGCTCGTCGATCAACATCAACATGGTGTCTTTCAGCGTAGTTTCCGAAATAGCCATGGTGCCGGACAGGGAATGCAACACGCCGACCTTGATGGTGTCTTCGCCTTCGGCGCGTACCGGCGTCGCAGCGACCAACAGTAGCGACGACAGGGCGGCGCCTATCGCCAGTTTACGAAAGGGATTGCTCAGTATTTTCATCGTTATAGTCCTAAGTGAGGAGAAATCGTAGAGGCGAATTCATTCGCCCGTCTTTCAACATGCAGGGCGAATGATTTCGCCCCCTACGCCGTTAAATTTGCCATTGAAAGCCGACCATCATCTGGCTGACGTCCTCGCCGGTGGCGGTGGTTTTGTAATTCAGGCCTTTGCTCAACAGGTCGCCGTATTGGTAGCTGGCGAAAACTTTGGCGTTGTGACCGTCGATAATGTAGTTGAGGCCCGCTTCGTAGACTTCACGGGTCGCGCTGGTGCTGGGCGCGACATTGACATAGCGCAGAAAGGGTTGAAATTGGCCGATGCCGATTTTTTGCGGAAACAGATACATGCCGCTGACATCGAAGGCATTGCCTTCGAACATGTCGAAGCCGCCGCCGGCGTCGCGAGAAGCTTGGCTATAGCCTTGCGAAATACCGTAATTCTTGTATTCGCCGTTCAAGGTAATCACCCCGCCGCCCGGCAAGACCTTTTCCAACAGGATGTCGGCGGTAGTGCCGCGAAAGTTGCCGGCGTCGAGCGCCGTGCCGGCACCGTCTTCCTGATATTGGTTGGACACGCCGACGGTCAGGATGTCGCCGCCCTTGCCGTAATACGTGCCGGAGGTGTAATAACCGGGGTTTTTCTCCACTTCCCAAAAGTTGTAGGCGAAACGCTGGGCATACAAGATGTTGTCGTCGGCATTGGCGCCGCCGCGCAAACCGCGGAAGAAACCCACCGCATATTGAAAACGGCCATCTAAAGCCGCGCCCCAGAACGTGGCACCATCGTCGCGGCCGAACGATCCGGCCGAAGTGCCGTCGGACTTGATCACCAGGTTGTAATCAGACGGTTCGAACGGGGTGCCGGCGGAAAAGATGTTATACACCGCGCTATAGAAGGGACCGTTCATCTCGCGACGCTCGGCCGGTACCAGCATCCGGCCCACCCACAAATTGGCGTAAGGGTTCACCTCGAATTTGCCGATCGCGTCCAATACCCGCACCTCGCCGCCGTTACTGCAGGTTTGGCAATCGGTATTGAATTCGACTTTCAAATATTTGTGGACCTGACCGTTGATGTATAAACGGATGTTGTCCAAATTGAAGTCGTTGCTCCATTTGTCGCCGTCGCCACCGGCCGCGCTTTCCTGAGCCCTAAAACTGGTACGCAAACCTGCGCCGACGCTGACCCATTTGGTGTCGTCGATTTTGAACGTCGCGCCGGCTTGCGTATCGGCTACATAACCCAAAGTCAAAAACGCCATGGTGGTGCTGCAAATCAGGCGCACCTGCCGCCCGATCGCCAACTGTTGTTCTGAACCGCTCATTTAGTATCCCCTGTCCGGATTGAAACTCGCCTCAGCCTGTGAGCCGCGGCAAAAAAACTTCGAGGACATTGTTGATTTTTGCGTGCATGCGTCACAATCAGGCGAATGACTGATCAGTTATTTGACGTATGGCCGGAGCATTCCGGCTCTCGTACAGTGCATGCCTAACGAGGAGACTAACTATGAGCATTCGCAACCTGCGCCGTGTGGCGCTAGCGGTCTTGCTGGCCGGCTTGCTGCGCGGCGCCCCGGCCGCCGACGGCGACCGTATCGACGCCATTCAATTTCAGCTGGACCCCACCCATCTCGAGCAGTTCGGCTTAGATTTGGATGCCGACGAACTAGGTGGACAAATCAAACGCAATTTGTCCCAATGGCAATATCCGTTTCCGGATAACGGCCCTTACAGCCATAAACTGGACGCAAAAATCGGCAAGGTTGAACACGGCGACACGCCGGTCGGCTTTTCCTTTTCCAGCGGTAATTCCGACCCACGGGCATTGGATTTTCAAAAAGCCGACGTACTTCCGGTCAGTTGCGAATTACGCCGCAGCGACAACGAGGCTATGCTGGCGCAAGCCAAATCGACTTTCAGCGCCCGGCCGTTGGCACGTAGCAAAGGCAAGGCCTTGGTCAGCGAAAAGCTGATCGATCAAATCGGCACCGCCTGTTTGAATCTACTGGAAGACTTGCCGCGCTCCGCCGACATGGCGCAACGCCGCGCGCAAACCGGCAGTTTTAAACCCAGCTGGATGCCGGACGTGCGGGTGGAAGTCAAAGAAGTGCCGGTCGCGGCGCCGGCCGGCGGCGAACTGAAACCGCTAGCACCGGCAAACGGCGACGACTCGAGCAGCAACGTCGAATTGAAGAAAGAGATCATCATCCATAACCAGGGTAACCCGGTGATCTTTACCTTCGGACATGAAAGGAAATGAGGGTGTTACGCTGGAAGTCATGGTGGGAATGACACATAGCCGCGATTCGCAAGGCCGTCATCGCGACTATGCGTCGCTCCTACCAAACGAGCTTTCATTTGCCGGGGCAATTACCAGGCCTTCATGATCGTTACTGTGAAAGTCATCGAAGGAGCCGCACCCTCGTTGCAAATAGCCTTGCGCATCGCGACGGAGCGCCGCACCACGAGGATTGAACATCAACACCAAGATATTTGCCCGCCCCGTCACAGCGTTTGCAGCTATTTCACCGCCGGAATTTTTTCGCCGACTGGCGTAACGCTTTCTGTTGGGGGAGTAAGCGCATCCAGGGCTTCGGCGGTTTTGGCTTTCGTCTGTTCGGCTACGGCTTGTGCCTGTTGCGCGGTTTGTTCGCCGGTCTGTTTCGCTTGGTCCAGAGCGGTTTCGGCAGCACCCTCAAGATTGGCGGCAGCCGCTTGACCGGCGTCGACCGCTTCGGCTGCGACGCTTTGCGCACTATCGACCGCACCCGCCGCGCCGTCGGCCGCTTGTTGCAAGGCGTTGTCCATGGCCGCGGCGGCGCCTTCCACTTGCTGTTGCACGGACTGAGCGGATTGCAACGCCTCACCCATGGCGGTTTCCGGCGTGCTGGCCGGCGGCGGTGCGGTCACTGCCGAGGTTTCGGTGGCGGCGGGTTTGTCGCCCGAGTCGCAAGCGGACAACAGGCTGCAGATGCCGATGGTCAATAACAGAGTTTTCGTATTCATATTCGGTACCTAGTGTGTAGTGGATGAAGGCGCTTCCGCTGCGATTTTCCGTTCGACAAACGCCGCTTAGGCGTTTGCCGGTCAAGAAGCGATCCGGATTTCAGTATAAAAAGCTTAGTTAAAGAAAAACTTAAGAGGTAGGCGCGGCATGATTGACCACCCCCTGATGATGACCGGCATTGCCTTGGCACGAGCAAAGCCAGCCGGGACAATATTGCGCTAGCAAGCCGCTTACCCCCTATGTATAACCCCAAACATAGAAAATGGTCGCAAGCACCGCAAAGATTTTACAGGGAGCGGTAAACCGGAATACTCTGGGCATACGCGGCCATCAAACCTGAGGGTAACCCGCCAACCGTACCGTTGAACCTTATGACCTGCTGTCGGTAACGTGAATACCATCTATCAAAACATTACTAAAATTCGCCGCGACTACAACGCTTTGGTCGCCAACGAAACCCTGGAAGACTATGCGCTACGCTATGCGCCGCGCAGCTTCCGGACTTTCAGCGAATTTCAGATTGCCAACACCGCGTTCGGTTCCACCTCGTTTTTGGTGTTGGAAGCCATAGGCGGATTTTTATCCATCAATTACGGCTTCACCAATGCCTGCTGGGCCATTGTTATCGTCGGGCTGATCATTTTCGCGACCAGCTTGCCGATCAGCTACTACGCGGCCCGCCACCACATCGACATCGATTTGCTCACCCGCGCGGCCGGTTTCGGTTACATCGGCTCCACGATTACCTCGCTGATTTATGCGTCCTTCACGTTTACCTTGTTCGCGCTGGAAGCCTCCATCATGTCTCTGGCCTTGGAACTGTATTTCGGCATGCCCTTGGCTTACGCACACGTGGTCAGCGCGCTGATCGTGATTCCGCTGGTAACCTTCGGCATTACCACCATCAGCCGTATGCAGCTGTGGACCCAACCGTTGTGGCTGGCTTTGCTGATAGCGCCTTATGTCGCGGTGCTGCAGACCGAATCAGAAGCGGCCCTGACCTTGAGCAGTTATTTTTGGATTGCCGGCAGCGGTCAGGGTTTCGATTGGCTAGCGTTCGGCAGCGCCGCCACCGTGGCCTTTTCTATGGTGGCGCAAATCGGCGAACAGGTGGATTTTTTGCGTTTTTTGCCGGATAAAACCCGGAAAAACCGTTGGCGTTGGTGGGGGGCGATGCTGACGGCCGGCCCCGGCTGGATTTTCTTCGGCATGTTGCGGCAAATCGCCGGTGCGCTGCTGGCTCATTTGGCGATACGTCACGGTATAGACCCTCATCACGCGCACGAACCCACGCAAATGTACTTAGTCGCTTACGGCGAGCTGTTCAGCGACCCACGCTGGGCCTTGGCCGCCACCACGTTATTCGTGGTGCTTAGCCAGATCAAAATCAACGTAACCAACGCCTACGCCGGCTCTTTGGCCTGGTCGAATTTCTTTTCGCGCCTGACCCATTGTCACCCCGGCCGGGTGGTTTGGCTGTTTTTCAACGTGTTGATCGCCTTGCTGCTGATGGAGTTCGGCGTGTTCGGCGCGCTGGAAAAAGTGCTGGGATTGTTTTCCAACATGTCGATAGCCTGGATCAGCACGGTGGCGGCGGAATTCATCATCAACAAACCGCTACGCCTCAGTCCCCGGCAAGTGGAATTCAAACGCGCGTATTTGTCGGATTTGAATCCGGTCGGCATCGTCGCAACCTTCGTCGCCTCCGTTGTGTCTATTTTGGCCTACGTCGGCTTGTTCGGCGCCTATCCGCAAGCGTTTTCCGCTTTCATCGCCTTGGGACTGGCTTTCGTGTTGGTACCGTTGGTGGCTTGGATCAGCCGCGGCAAACACTATTTAGCACGTCCCAACCACTATCACGGACACGGCGGGGAAGAAACCTGTTCGATTTGCGAGAATGGGTTCGAACATGAAGACCTGGCCTATTGTCCGGCCTATGGCGGCAGTATTTGTTCCTTGTGCTGCACCTTGGACGCACGCTGTTTGGACTCCTGCAAAGTCGGCTTTCGTTTCGACGATTATTTGGAACGCACCGCCGGCCGTTTTTTACCTTCCCTGTTCGACATCAGCGCGCGTTTGCGCTTGTTGCGCTTCGGCTTGTTGTTCGCGTTTTTAAGTATTTTGACCGGGATATTCGTCAGCATCATTTATTACCAAGATTTGTTGAGCGTACAGCACAATCCGCCGGCATTCGGCCTGTTGATCAATAATTTTCTGAAAATATACGCCTCGCTGCTGGTATTCATCGGTTTGTGTACCTGGTGGCTGATCTTGAACGCGGAAAGCCGGCGCATGGCCCACGAAGAAACCGCCAAACAAACTCAGTTGTTGGTGCAGGAAATCGAGGAACATAAAAAAACCGACTTGAAATTGCAGCAAGCACGCAAGGTAGCGGATACCGCCAACCAAGCCAAAAGTCGCTTTCTCAGCAACATGAGCCACGAAATCCGCTCGCCGCTAAACAGCATCATCGGTTACGCCCACATTTTGCATCAGGATCAAGCGATACCGGCGCATAGACGTCAGGCGGTGGAAACCTTGAAACGCAGCGGCGAACATTTGGCCTCTTTAATCGAAGACATTCTGGACATTGCCCGCATCGAAGCCAGAAAGTTCGAATTCAAAAGCCAAGCCATCGATTTTCAAGCGTTCATCGAACATTTGGTACATCTGTACAAAGCGCAGGCAGAAGATAAGGGCTTAAGTTTTACCTGCCAATTGACTAGCGCGATTCCGCAGCGAGTGCGCTGCGACGAAAAACGGGTCGGGCAAGTGTTGATGAATTTACTCGGTAACGCGATCAAATTCACCGGACGCGGCGGCATTGCGTTCCGCATCGGCTATAGCGGCGGGGTCGCCAATTTTCAAATCAGCGACAGCGGCAGCGGCATAGCTCCCGAACAATTGCAAAATATTTTCCAGCCGTTCGTACGCTTGGACAACCGGACCGGCAATGCGACAACCGGCAGCGGTTTGGGTTTGACCATCAGCAAAACCTTAACCGAAGTGATGGGCGGCGAGCTGACCGTACAAAGCGAGGTCGGCAAAGGCTCGAC
The DNA here is from genome assembly GCF_040741385.1 of Methylomonas sp. HYX-M1. Lineage (NCBI taxonomy): Bacteria > Pseudomonadati > Pseudomonadota > Gammaproteobacteria > Methylococcales > Methylococcaceae > Methylomonas > Methylomonas sp. HYX-M1. Next base: position 1,805,901 of record NZ_CP160405.1, on the reverse strand, counting down.
TTTTACCGTGCGCTTGCTGCTGCCCAGCGTCAGCCACGCCGGCGCCGGCCTCAACGAACCCGCGGAAGCCGTCATCGGTTATCAAGGTCGGCGCCGGCGCATCATGGTGGTCGACGACCAAACCGACCACCGCGAAGTGCTATTATCGATTCTGGAACCCTTGGGTTTTTACTTGAGCGAGGCCGATTCCGGCGAAGACTGCTGCATCAAAGTGGGCGACGAAAACCCGGACCTGATCTTATTGGATATTTCGATGACCGGCATCGACGGCATCGAGACCGCCATTCGCCTGCGCGAACGCGGCTTGCAGATGCCGATTATCGTGTTGAGTGCCAACGCCTATCCGGACGACCGTAAGGCCGCTTTAAACGCCGGCTGCAACGATTTTCTGGCCAAACCGCTGAAAGTGGCGGAGTTGATGCAAAAACTCAAACTGTATCTGGCCTTAGCCTGGGTTTATAAGGATGGTACCCCCCAGCCGACCACAGCCGAACCGCCGCCGTTGCGGGTACCGCCGCTGCCGCTGCTGGAGGGGTGCGTCGCTTACACCCGTATCGGCGATTTGATCGGGCTGAAACGGCATCTGGCCGATTTGGCTGCGCAACACGTCGAGTACCGCCATTTTTTTGCCAAACTCACCTCGCTGGCCGATCAATTTCGCCTGGGCGAAATCAGGGCACTGTTGAATATGAACGGAAAACAGGAGCAACCATGACGCTGGAAGCCGCCGGCAACGGCATTGTATTAATCGTGGACGACACACCCGGCAACCTGGCCTTACTATCCGATACCTTGTTCGAAGCGCATTACCGGGTATTAGTCGCCACCGACGGTCTATCCGCCCTCGAACAAATTCAATACGTTAAACCGGACATTATTTTGCTGGACGTGTTGATGCCCGGTCTGGACGGTTTCGAAACGTGCAACCGCTTGAAAGCCAACCCTGCCACGGCCGGTATACCGGTGTTGTTTATGACCGGCTTGAGCGAACTCGACCATTTATTGCGCGGTTTCGGCGAAGGCGCGTTGGATTACATTGTGAAACCGATACGCCCGGCCGAAGTGTTGGCCCGTATCGAGGTGCATTTAAGTCAAACCCGTAACCTGCGTCGAGCGGAACGCTTGTTGGCGGAAACCGAAATCGCCGTTGCGGCGGTCGACGCATCGGGCCGTCCGGTCTGGCTGACTCCGGCCGCCAGTCAATGGTTACAGGAATTTGCCGCAGCCTGCGGCTTGCCGGAACACAGCGGCTTGAATGCGCCGCTACCTTCTCCGCTATTGGCGGCATTTCAGCAATGGCTGGCTAAGGACAGACAGGCCGCTTCGTTGCCAGACCTAGCGCCGGGCTTTTGCGTAGAGTGCAATCCCTGCGAACAACCGGACGAATACTTATTATTATTGCAACGGGTAGCGGAGGAAGACGCTTGGGAGCCGCAAACCCTGCGGCATAAATTGAAATTGACCTGCCGCGAAGCGGAGATTTTGATGTGGGTAGCGCGCGGAAAAACCAATAAGGAAATAGGCATCATCTTGAACAGCAGTCCGCGCACCGTCAACAAACACTTGGAACACGTGTTCGAAAAGCTGGGCGTTTCGACCCGGGCCGCCGCCGTGGCGATGGCCCTGAACCCGGACGAAAAAACCAAGCAGGATCGGCTTTAAACCGCTAGCCGTTCATGCGGTCAAATTGATTTGTTGCACGCTACCCGTGCCGCCTTGCTCGTTCAGATACACGCCGCTGCTGACCACCTCGCCCAGCGATTGATTGTCGGCGGTTTTCAACTGGAACGGAGTGGCGGTGTGTCCCAGATAGATCGCGCCAATATTTTTATCGCCTAAAGCCAGAAGCTGTTGCGAGCCGTCTGCATGACGTTGCCACAACCGCAGCTTGCTGTATATCGGATCGGCTTCGTCTATGAATTGGTTGTTGTCGACATCGTATGCGGCCAAGTCGGCGAAACCGTCGCCGCTACGGGTGCCGAACAATTCGCTGCCGTCGTTGATCTTGCCGTCGGCATTTTTATCCAGCGCCAACAACGCGCTGCCGGATTTCAACAAGGCGATTTGGTCCAAACTGCCGTCGGCATCCAAATCGAACTCGAAGCGGCTGTCGCTCAGTTCGGCCGCGTTCCCGTCGAAATTGACCACTAAGGGATCGATCTTAGCGGCATCGCCGAGACGTAAGGTTTCGCTATGTTCCTGGTAAAACTCGCGGCTCATATTCAGGGACAGGGAAAATTCTATGCGTTTGCCGTCTTTGGTATTGATGACGCCTTGCGCCGAAAACTGCGTCTGCTCAACCTCCCGGTAACTGGAGAATTTTTGATAGGTCAGGCCGAAACCGTCGCCGGCAGCGCTTGCGGCTTGCTCCGGCGCGGCCGGTGGCGCCTGATAACTGATTTGATCGGCGCTGCTTTGCAGATCCTTGGGGGAAAACAGTTTGAAGTCGTGCCCGGTCAAATGCTTGATCAACTGCTTGAGGATTTGTAACGTCAAACTGTGAGTGGCATCCAGCTCTTCGTCTGTCGACGCTTGGGCGGCCTGCTGCGGCAAGGCTTTGGCTTCGGAGCTGAGGCGAACGGCGTCTTCGCGCGCTTCAGGTTTGCGGTCTTGCCGGGCCGGCCACTCGAAGCGAATATCCAACGATTCGCGCTGAACGGATTGAGTGAATTGTTCGTGCCGGCTTTGCAGCCGAATCGCAGCATTGTCGATAATCATGACGCCACCTCGCCGTCGATCAACTGATGCTTGGTTATCGGCCTGACAGCGAAAAAGTTGAGCGCGCGGCAAACAAATCAGTTAACGCGGTTTGGCTATCGCCAATTTATTCATCCGGTACCGCAAGGTACTGGGGTGCAAACCCAAAGCCCGCGCCGCGCCGCGCTCGCCTTCTATCACCCAACCGCATTGCGCCAAGACCGTAATGATGTGCTGACGCTCGACCTGTTCTAGCTGAGTAGCGGCGGGGCCGGCCGAAGTTTCAGAGCTCGCGCAATGGTGGCTTGCCGCCTCCGCACCCGGCAACCAGGCCGGATCAATTTCCACGTTAGGCCCGTCGCTCAGAATCATGGCCCGTTCGATCACGTTCTCCAGTTCGCGGATGTTGCCGGGCCAAGCGTAAGCTTGCAGGAGCCGCAACGACTGTACGCCGATATGTTGCGAGGCTTTATCCAACCGGGCGGAGAATTTTGCGATCATGTGCGCCACCAACGCGGGTATATCCTCCTTGCGCTGGCGTAACGGCGGCATGCTGATCGGAAACACGTTCAGGCGGTAATACAAATCGTCGCGGAATGTTTTTTCGGCAACGGCTTGCAATAAATTGCGGTTGGTTGCGGCAATCACCCGCACGTCGATTTTCACCGGGATTTTTCCGCCGACCCGGTCGAATTCGCGTTCTTGCAACGCCCTCAGCAATTTGGCTTGAGTCTCCAGCGGAATTTCACCGATTTCGTCCAAAAAAAGAGTACCGCCGTCGGCCAGTTCGAAGCGACCGATATGTTTGGCGATAGCCCCGGTGAACGCGCCTTTTTCGTGGCCGAACAGCTCGCTTTCCACCAATGCCGCCGGCAAGGCCGCGCAATTCACTTTGATTAACGGCTTGCCGCTCCGTTTACTGGCGCTATGGATGGCCCTGGCGATCAATTCCTTGCCGGTACCCGATTCGCCTTGAATCAGCACCGAAGCGTCGGTCACGGCAACCCGGCGAATCTTTTCCACTACGTGTTGCAACGGCTCGCTGTTGCCGACGATTTCGTCGAACTGATGCGCCCACTGAATTTCTTGCTTCAGATACGAGTTCTCGGCCAGCAAGCGCTCTTGTTCCCGCTCCATCAACACTTTGTCGGTAATGTCGATAAACATGGTGCGGGTATAGCTGCCGCTGGGGTCCGGCTTGGACCACCACTGAATCCAGATCGGCTTGCCATTGTCTTTGCGGCGCAGCTCCAACACCACGCCGCCGGTATCTGTGCCGCGGCCGACCGAGGCGAATGCCTCTTTAACCCGGCGCTGCGCTTCCGGCGTATCCGGAACCAGGGACATGCCGACGGTACTGCTCACCTCTTCCGGCTTGACCCCCAATATCCTTAACGCCGCCCGATTGGCGCTGATGAAACGCGACTCCACGTCTTCGTGCACGTAGGCAATAGGCGCTTCGTCGAACAAATCCCGAAACCGTTGCTCGCTGAGTTTAAGTTGCTCGGCGGTGCGCAAGCGCGTCAACTCGGCAACCGCACGCGCGGCAAAAATTTTGAAGGTATATAGCAGACGCGGCTCCGCCGGCATATCAACAGCGTCGAACATGGCCAAATGTCCCATCACCACGCCTTCGCTACTGACCAGCGGCACCCCGAGGTAACTTTCCACCCCGGCTTCGTCCGGAAACAACTTCCAGACATCGGACGGATAATGGCACAACTTGCCGGCTATCACCTGTTCGCACGGCGTACCGGCGATAGCCCATTCGCTGGCCGGCAAAAATCCCCCGCTCTGCCAAAACGCCAGGGTGCGGATACGCTGTTTGCAGGGCAGCAACTCGGCGATGAACGCATTCGCCACACCGGTAGCGATACACAATTGACTGACTAGTGCGCGGAAAAACTCTTCGCCTGTCGACTGGGCGGTTCCCTCCAAAATGGCCTTCAGTACCTTGAGTTCGGCGCTGTCGATCAACGGCTGCCCTAGGGATTCCGACATGGATCACCCGCTGAATGGCCCGGCGAAATCCCGACAAAAAATAGCCCGCACAAGCGGGCCATGAGTTTATCCGGACTATTAGACGCAAAGACTAAGGACTCCGGCATAAACGTTTGCCGTTAATAGCTGATGACTTCCGAGCCTTTGCCGACCAACACCACATCGGCGTCGCGCATCGCAAACAAGCCGTTGGTGATCACGCCGGGGATATTGTTGATCGCTTGTTCCAAGCCGACCGGATCGACGATGCTCAAATTGTACACGTCCAAAATCTCGCAACCGTTGTCGGTAATGTAAGGCGCGCCGCTGTCTTTATTCATGCGCAATTCCGGTTGGCCGCCCAATTTGACCAATTGCCGGGCAACAAAGCTGCGCGACAACGGCAATACTTCCACCGGCAAAGGAAATTTGCCCATCACGTCGACGCATTTGCTTTCGTCGACGATACAAACAAATTTTCGACTGGCACCTGCAATGATTTTTTCCCGGGTTAAAGCGCCGCCGCCGCCTTTCAGCATTTTTTTGTGCGGCGTGACCTCGTCGGCACCGTCGACGTAAACTTCCAAATCGCCGGTTTGGTTAAGCTCCAGCACTTTAATTCCGATCGATTGCAGATGCTCGGTAGTTTTGATGGAGCTGGATACCGCCGCTTCGATTTCGTATTTGAAGTCGCAATCGGCTAATTGGTTGATCAAATGGGTCACGGTCGAACCGGTGCCCATGCCGATAATCGGTACGTTTTTTAAGTACTGTAATGCAGCCGCCGCTACTTGTTTTTTTAATTCGTCTTGAGTCATTGTTTTTCTTCCTGATTGTGATGATTATCTGGTACTGGCGACACGGCGTGGCAGCCGTGAATCTATGGGATAATAACCGATTGACGTCAAACTCTCAGCAGTTTTTGCCGATTTCATCCGCTGAGAATTTTCCTATTTACCGACCGATGCGACAAGGCGCCACCGCCTCGCCGAGGAGCTGCATGCATAGTTATATCGAGAAGATTTTACGCGCCCGCGTCTACGACGTGGCGGAGGAAACTCCGCTGGATTATGCGTCGACTTTGTCCGAGCGGTTAAACAACCAGGTGTTTCTGAAACGCGAAGATTTACAGCCGGTGTTTTCTTTTAAGCTGCGCGGCGCTTACAACAAAATCGCCTCTTTGTCACAGGATCAAGCCGCAAACGGCGTGATTGCCGCCTCGGCCGGCAATCACGCCCAAGGGGTTGCGCTGGCGGCGAAACGCTTGGGCATCAAAGCCTTGATCGTCATGCCTAAAACCACGCCGGAAATCAAAGTCAGATCGGTCAAAGCCCGCGGCGCTAAAATCGTATTGCACGGCGATTCTTACGACGACGCTTTTGCCCACGCCATGGAACTGGTTGCGGAAAAAAACATGACCTTTATACCGCCTTACGACGATCCCGAGGTCATAGCCGGGCAAGGCACGGTCGCCATGGAAATATTGCGCCAGCACCCCGGCGACATCCACGCCATTTTCGTACCGGTCGGCGGCGGCGGCTTGGTGGCCGGCGTTGCGGCTTACGTGAAATTCGTCCGGCCGGAAGTGAAAGTCATTGCAGTAGAACCGGACGATGCCGATTGCTTGAATCAGGCCCTGAAAGCCGGCAGCCGGGTCGAACTGACGCAGGTCGGCTTATTCGCCGACGGCGTGGCGGTAAAACAAATCGGCAAGGAACCGTTTCGGATTGCCCGCCAGTACGTCGACGAGGTGGTAACGGTCAGCACCGACGAAATTTGTGCCGCCATCAAAGACATATTCGACGACACCCGTTCGGTAGCGGAGCCGGCCGGCGCCTTGTCGGTGGCCGGTTTGAAGAAATATGCCGAACAACGCGGACTCAGCCATCGAACCCTGATCGCCATCGACAGCGGCGCCAATATGAATTTCGACCGGCTACGTTACGTCGCGGAAAGAACCCAAGTCGGCGAACACCGAGAAATTCTATTGGCGGTTGCGATTCCGGAAGAACCGGGCAGTTTTCTTAAATTCTGTAAACAGCTGGGCAAGCGCAGCATCACCGAGTTCAATTACCGGTATTTCGACCATCATATGGCGCAGGTGTTTGTCGGCATTTCCAGCAGCGGCGCGGAAGGCGACCGCCAGCAGCTCGTAGCCCACTTGCAAACCGAAGGTTTTTCGGTAACCGATATGACCGAAAACGACTTGGCTAAAGATCATATCCGCCACATGGTAGGCGGCCACGCGCCCAGCCATCTGCTGGAATGCGTGTATAGCTTGCAATTTCCCGAGAGGCCCGGCGCCTTGTTGAAGTTTTTGCAGTCTTTAGGCAGTCAGTGGAACATCAGCCTGTTTCATTATCGCAACCACGGCGCGGCGTTCGGCAAGGTATTGATAGGCTTGCAGATCGACGATCGCGAACGCGCCGCGTTCGAGCAATGTCTGCAAATCTTAGGATTGGCATACGAACAAGCAACCGCCAATCCGGCTTATCGCTTGTTCGCCGGCGGTGCGGTCAAGCCGTGAGGCTAACCCGCGCCGCTTGAAGTTGCAAACACGATGAAACCGTTATCAGGCGAGATTCTTGCGAAGAAATGCCTCGAACATCAATAGCGACCAAATCGGCGAGCTGTAGTCGCGCAAACCGGCTTGATGTTGCGAGACGATGTGTTGCAGAAAGGACGGATCAAACCAGCCGGTTTGCCGCAAGGTATCGCCCAGCAAGGCATCCTGCACCCGCTGTTTTAACGGGCCGCGAAACCAACCGGCCAACGGAACGGAAAAACCCATCTTAGGCCGATACAAAATATCATTGGGCAAATAACTTTCCAATGCTTTCTTGAATACATACTTGCCTTCGCGTCCGTTCAATTTCAATTCCGGCGGGATGGTCGCCATCCACTCCACCAATTGGTAGTCCAATATCGGTACCCGTACTTCCAAGGCATGGGCCATGCTGGCTCTATCGACTTTGGTCAAAATGTCGCCGGCCAGATAGGTTTTCAAATCCAGGTATTGCACCATGGACAAAGGATGCTCCGGCGCGCTTTGCCGGTAGCGACGAAACACTTCGATCGCTTGATAGCCTTGCAACTCGGACTTTAACCGGGCGCTGAACAATTTGGCCCGCATGTCGTTAGACATGACCGACACACTGTGGAAATACCCGGCCATGGAATCGCGGCCTATCGATTCCAGCGTGGATTTGGCGCGCAATACTTTAGGTGCCCAATCCAGTTTCGGATAAATCCGTCCCAAGCTTGAAAAGATCGGCACCCGAACGGCATCGGGCAACAAGGCGCGCATCCGGTCTTCGTAGGTATGCCAGCGGTGACGGCGATAACCGGCTAGATTTTCGTCCCCACCGTCGCCGGACAACACCACGGTAACCTGTTTCTTCGCCAGTTCGCAAACGCGGTAGGTCGGTAGCGCCGAGCTGTCGGCGTAAGGTTCGTCGTATAAATCTGATAACCGATCGATCAAACTGAAATCGTCCGGATCGACTTGCTCGACCCGATGCGCCGTGTGGTAGCGCGTAGCGACTTGTGCGGCAAATTCGGATTCGTTGAATTTGGGATCACCGAACGATATTGAGCAGGTATTGACCGGATCGGCCGACAACCCCGCCATCATCGCCACCACGGCACTGGAATCCACCCCCCCGGACAGGAAAGCCCCTAGCGGCACGTCCGCCACCATTCGAATCTTGACCGCTTCGCGCAAACGCTCAATCAATTCGCGGCCGGTTTCTTCAACACCTCGACTAGGGCCGGCTTCGAACCTAACATCCCAATATTGCCGAGGTTGCCACGCGGTTTGCCCGTGCCGTATCGTCAAGCAATAACCGGGCTCCAATTTCATCACCCCGCGGTAAATGGTTTTCGGATCCGGTATATAACCGAAGCCGAAATAGTCTTCGATTGCACTATGGTCGATTTCTCGGGGCAGCAACGGATGTTGGCCTAACGCTTTCAATTCCGAACCGAAAATAAACTGCCCGTTTGCCAGCAGGGAATAAAACAGAGGCTTAACGCCCAACCGGTCTCTGGCCAAAAACAACGTTTGTTTAGCTCGATCCCAAATCGCGAATGCGAACATGCCGCGCAACCGTTCAACGCAAGCCTCTCCCCAAGCCTGCCAGGCATACAAGATGACTTCGGTATCGCAATGGGTACGAAAAACAAAGCCGAGCGCTTCGAGCTCCGTTCGCAATTCCAGGAAGTTGTAAACCTCCCCGTTGTAGGTCAACACCACGTTGCCGTCCGGACTGTGCATGGGCTGCTGGCCACTGGACAAATCGATGATGGATAAACGCCGGTGACCGAACCCCAATCCCGGCTCGGTATGTAAACCGCCTTCGTCCGGGCCGCGGTGGAATTGCGACTCGTTCATGCGCGACAATAAGTCACGATCGATTTCGCAGTTGCCTTGAATGTCGAAAATTCCGACGATTCCGCACATAGTGTTTCCCTCAGACAGATTTTAGAAAGCGCGGTCGTAAACCGCTTGGTATTGGGCCAACATGTTTGCAATAGAAAAATGCTGACGGATGCGTTCCAACCCGGCTTGGGCGAATTGTTGGCGCTTAGCGCGATCCGATGCCAAGTCGATCAGCGCCCGAGCCATCTCGTCTACGTGCTCCGGCGGTACCAGGAATCCGGTTTCCGCGTGCACAACCAGTTCCGCGTTACCGCCGACCTCGGTCGCAATCACTGGCAAGCCGCTGGCCATGGCTTCCAAAATGGTATTGGAAATGCCTTCCGCCTTGGACGGCAACACAAATATATCCAGACTACGCAGTAAATCGGCTATGTCATTACGCTCCCCAGGCAACCAGGCGCTATCTGCCAGGCCGGCCTCGTTCAACAGTTGTCGGGCCGGCGCACGCAACGGCCCCTCGCCGATTAGCGCTATGCAGCACTGGTCTGCGAACGCCTGAGACTGTTGACATGCCTGAATGAAAGCCCGGACCAGGGTCAATTGGTCTTTTACACCGTGCATGCGTCCTACAGTGCCTATCACGACTTTATGTTGCGCAGAAAAAGGGCAATCCTTGACCGGGACTTTAGCGTGCTCAGCCGGGTAGAACTTGTCGGTATCGACGCCGTTACAAATCCGGGTTATTTTGTCGGCGGGAATACCCACTTTATGCAGCAAATAGTCTTGCAATTGGAGGGATAAAGGGATGAAGCGGTGCACCAGCACACTTAAAATCCGCCTTAGCCACTGGTATTTGCGGTTGCTGCCGTCAGGATCGAACACATCCCAACCGTGCTCTCCGTGAATCCGGTAGCGGACGCCGGCAGCAAGCGCACAGAGTTGATATTCCAAAGGCGCCAGGTTGCGGGTATGTACTATCTGCGGCTTTAAGCGCTTCAGAATTCTGTAAACGTTGACGAACGAAGCCCAATCTTGACCCGGCTGTTTGTGCATCTCAAATACGGCCACGTCGGGGCGCTCGATTCGGGCGCTAAAATCGGTACTGTCGGTTAAGCTGATGATGGCGTGCCGATAGCGATCCTTCGGTAAGCGGTTAATCAAATTCACCACACCGTTTTCCAGCCCGCCTACGCCCAGTTGGTAAATTATATGCACGATCAAGATCGGCTCAGCGCTCATGGCCTGTCCCCGTTGCGGCCAGAAATTCGCATAATCTCGAGCCGTTATAAGCCCAAGCATAATTTTCTTGTACAAAGCGGCGATTCAGCCATAACGGCGCCATTTCAGCGCGCAAGCTAGTGCCGACGGCTGCGGCAAAACGGTCGGCATCATCGGTAACAGACACTTCGATGTCTCCGTTGCCGGATATCCCTTCCATGGCCGCCGATGTGACGACCAACGGCTTGGCCATCGCCATGGCTTCCAGAACTTTGTTTTGTATACCTCGTGCAATCCGTAAAGGGGCTACGACTACTCGGGCATGGGCCAGATACGTTTTCACGTCGTCCACGCGTCCGGTGACAACGACGTCCGAATCCGTTTGCGACAGTTCGAGTACGCGTTTATCGGGTTTCGAGCCGACGATATAAAAACGCGCACCGGGGAATCCAGCCTTGACTTTCGGAAACACTTCCTGCGCAAACCATACTACCGCGTCTACGTTGGCCCAATAATCCATGGCACCGGTAAATACTATTGCCTGTTCCGTTTCGGCAAATGGATTGGGGTAGCAAGCGCTTGGATCGAATGCTTCGGTATCGACCCCATTACAAACATAGCCAATCTTGCTAGCCACGTCAGGTAACAATTGTTTGAACAATTCGGCTTCTTGTTCCGATACAAACAAGGTAGCGTCGGCTCGCTGTGCGATACCGGCCTCGAATTGCAATAACTTTACGGATTCGCGACCATAAATCCAACTCGCCGGCCAAGCCTTGCTGCTTGCATATTGGCGCCATTTATCGGAGTCGACGTCGACAAAATCGGCTATCAACTTTACATCAGGATGGCCTTCCAAGTATTGCGCCATTGGGGAAGAAAATATTAAAGCCTTCTTGATTGATTGAGCGGCAATCGTCTTATCCACCCAGACTTGCATGGCAGTATTACGATAATAAGGTAAACTCAAGGCCTCGCCGGATAGTAAACCGGATAAGCTTTTTAGCTTGCCGAGTTTAGGGTTTAAATCCGGACAAAAAATCTCCTCGCAATAATTTTGCAAGTCTCCAATGTATTTTTTATCTTCCGGATCGTCAACGAAAGTCCCCAAATACACTTTATAACGCTGGCATATTGCTCGCAGAAAATGATAAGAACGAATTTTATCGCCTTTGTTTGGCGGATATGGAATTCGGTGCACTAAATAGAGCAAACTTTCCATTGCGTCTATCCTAAATCTTTAGCCAACAGCGGCCCGATAATTTGACTTATCGGCAACGGCAATCTCTTCCAGGCAGCAATGAATAATTGATATTTCGGATTTAGCGGATTAATCTCAGGAATTGTCTGCGCCTTTACTAAATTAACTTCGTAATACAAAGGCTCGGGTTCGAAGCCCCAATGCTTTTTAAACCGATAAGAACCTGTACCAACTTTACTGCGGCCGTAGTCGAAAACTGTGCAACCGCGCTCCACCGCTCGCCGCATCACTTCCCAGTACATGAAATCGTTGGCTTTTATGTCTCGGGCCTGCTCGGTGCCGCCACCGTAATACGGTAACACTTCACCCTTGAAGTAAAAGTTCATCACGCTGGCCACTGCTTGACCTTCGTGTTCGATAGAAATAATGTCGCAGGCATCGCCAAATACTTCTTTCAAAATTTGAAAGTAACGTTTTGGAAAAACCGGCGTACCTAAATTCCTGACACTTTCCGAATAAGCGCGGTAAAAGCGCTCAATCGAGTCGTCGACAACGCTGACCAAACCGGCCTTAATTCCGGCTCTAACCATTGCCCGCTGCTTACGAGGTATCGCCGACATATTTTTTTCATGGTCGGAATCCAAGCTTTTACGAAATGTCACATACAATTCTTTATGCGGCCAATTCGAATGTTGCTGAACCCGATTACGCATTTCCAAATAGTCGACTCCGAGTTCTTTAGCTAATTCGCTAGCTTTATTGGCCAACGCTTGGAAACTTTCTTGATTTTGCGCCAAGATGCCTCCGTACACGCAAAATGCATTGGAAATTAAGGCATTTCCAAACAACAGGCTTTTAATATGCACCAAAGGTAATATTCCGGTAATTTCCCCTTCTACTTCGTTGTAGAGGTAGTAAGTTGGGTGCCCGAAAGCTTGCCGGATAACGGCCTGCCAAGCCGACAAATGAAAAAAAGTAGCGTTTTCCGAAGCATTGACGTAGTCATCCCACCGTTGACGCTCGGCAGGTTCGAGGAGCTTAATCATGAAGGCTTAAAAATTAAGATTTTAAAAAGACGTGTTGCATGGTGTCCCAGGAAAAATCGTTCAGCAAACTTCTTAACCGATTCTCCATTTTGTTTAAATTCAGATAATGGCGAAATCGAGTTTTAGCGGGTAAATTTGCTTGAACTGGCTGGTCCGGATCAATTTCCCACGGATGAAAATAAAATATTCCGGGCTGTTTTTCTACCGAATTAATATAACGATAAGCCCATTTAGATAATACGTAAGGGTATAAGCGAAAAAACCCCCCGCCACCGCAGGGCATATTTCGTCCGAAGCAGTGAATGGTCGTGATCGGTATCTCCAATAAATCGACAGTATTTTCCGGTTTAAAAGCCACGCGAGGCGCATCCGGCATGCCGTATAAATCGTGTTTTACCGGATAAATGCTCGAACTGTAGCGATAACCCGCTTCCTCCAGTATAGGCAAAGCCCACAAATTTTTGGCACCGATAGAGTAGCTGGCCGCTCTGTACCCGGACACCGGACAGCCGGCTATATCTTCCAGGAGCATCTTGGTTTTAGTCACATCCGATTTGAATTGCTCCGGCGTCTGCTCCGTTACTCGAACATGCTCAAATCCGTGAGAGGCGACTTCGTGCCCTTCGGCAACCATGCGTTTAATCAAATCAGGATACCGTTCCGCAACCCAACCCAAAGTAAAAAATGTCGCACGAATCTGATATTGACCGAACAAATCCAAAATCTTGGCAGTATTTTCGTAAACCCTAGGCTTAATGCCATCCCAATCTTGCCTGGAAATATGCCTCTCAAATGCAGAAACTTGGAAATAGTCTTCAACGTCGACCGTCATAGCATTGCGTAGGGGTTGACTACCCATCAGATACCTCTTTAAAAATACCGTCGAACTATTTCGTCTACAATTCGTTGAGCGGCCTGTCCATCCCAATACTCCGGAATGCGACCGGATTTTCCACCCGTTACCATTACATCCATAAAGCTGGTTAAAATTTTTTCAGGATCCGTACCTACCACCGTATTAGTGCCTTCATCTACCGTAACAGGCCGCTCGGTATTTTCCCGCAGGGTAATGCAAGGAACACCTAGGGCAGTAGATTCTTCCTGCAGCCCTCCGGAATCGGTGAGAACGACTTTTGCCCCCCGCAATAATCCAAGCATTTCTAAATACCCTACTGGCGGTAATAATAAAACCTTGGCATTTTCAAGTAAATTGTTCAACCCCGCTTGGACTATTTTTTGTTGAGTACGCGGATGGACAGGAAAAATAACCGGCAAATCTTCACTTATACGAATAACTGTATAAATAAGCCGTTGTAGTGTATCAATATCGTCGACGTTCGACGGCCTATGCAAAGTCAATAACGCGAACGTTCGCTCTTCAAGCCCGAACCGGAGTTGGTATTTCTCCGAAATTGCGGCTAACGATTCGGCTTTCTGACAATTTGCCAGCAAGCTGTCGATCATAACGTTGCCGGCGAAACATATACGCTCCTCCTGAATGCCTTCTTGTTTTAAATTATGAACGGCAGATCGTTCGGTAGTAAACAACAGGTCGGAAATTTGATCCGTTAATATTCTGTTAATTTCTTCAGGCATTGTTTTATCATAGCTGCGCAACCCCGCTTCTACATGAATCAATGGAATCTGCTTTTTAACCGCAACGAGTCCACAGGCAATCGTGGAATTTACATCACCCACCACGAGTACCGCAAAAGGCTTAATATCGTCCAGTACCGGCTCAAACCCAAGCATGACATTAGCCGTTTGAACCGCATGCGTACCGGAGCCGACACCTAAGTCTCGATCCGGCTCCGGTATACCTAATTGCTGAAAAAAAGTATCTTTCATACTCTGGTCGTAATGCTGACCCGTATGAACCAGATAGGGGGAAATAAGATGTTTAACCGAATTGAATTGCCGAAATATCGGCGCAATTTTCATGAAATTAGGCCTAGCTCCAACCACACATACCAAGGGTTTGGGCATAAACTCATCACCGTGAGTTATCGTCATATACCGAATCCATATCGAGCTGAATTAATATCGCCTTTCTCAGAAGAGCTTTTTCTTTATTCATACTATCATTCAACTTCTGTAATTGTTTTTCTAACCGAGATAGGCGTTCATCCAAACTGCCGGACTGAAGTTCTTGATATAAGTCTTTGGACTCTTCAGTGCCCCCCCCGGATAACTCCCCTGATTCCAGCAACATTTCTTCACTGACTTCACTGGTGACTTTATCAACAGCATGCCCATCTAAAACGCTTAACTCTTCCAAATAGCCGAATAACAGCAATCTATCGCATAAGGTGTTTATACGGCGGGGGATACCTTCTGAAAATGAATGAATATCGGAAAAAACACTTGCGTGAAACTCCGGCTTACCTTGCCAACCTGCAGTTTGAAGCCTGAAGAAAATATATTCCTTAGTTTCTTCGAGATCGAGCGGCTCTAAATGATAAGTAGAAACAATACGTTGTTTTAACTGCTCCATATCAGCTGCATAAATAGTACGCTTCAGCTCCGGTTGTCCGACAAGAAATACCTGAAACACCGGACTACCATTAACATCAATGTTGGTTAACATGCGTAGTTCTTCTAACGACTGTTTCGGTAAATTTTGCGCTTCATCAACGATCAAAAGTAAGCGTTTACCTTCTCGAGCTTTTTCTACGATAAATTTCTCAAAACTCGACAATAAACTAGCCTTATCGTTATACAGATACTGAAACCCGAATGTCGACGCTACAAGCCTAAGCGTATCTTCCGGTCCGACTTGCGAAGTAACCATTACTCCGATAAGTAACTTATCTTTATTTAGATTTTTCGTTAAACTTTTAACTAAAATTGTTTTGCCAGTACCAGGAGCTCCCGTCACAAGCACAAAACCTTCTCCCTGAGTAAGGCCGTATTGCATGTAGGCTAAGGCACGTTTATGAACTGTACTTTGAAAGAAAAAATCCGGATCTGCAGTAAGCTGGAATGGCTTTTGCGAAAGATTATAAAAACCGTCGTACATAACAAATCAAAAGCGAACAGCAAAATTTGCGGTCGCCCGGTTCTCAATATAATCATTAGTCAATGTTGAACTCGAGTTTTGATTAATGTGGCGAAACTCTATTTTAGTATTCATCAATAACGGCCTACCTAAATTAATTGGGAAAGAGCGATTCAAGCCGAAAGAGAGATCATATCGGTTGTTGCTAGTTAGCGTATTGTCCACAATTTGCCAGTTTGGCCTAAAATACAGGTTAATTCTAGGCAAAAACTGCCAACGCCAAAAACCGGAAACCCCGTATACATCGTCCTGCTGTCCTAACGATTCATACTGACGTCGCTCGTTATAAAGTGTAGCTGAATAAGAACTTTTACCGGACTGATATAACCAAGAAATATCGGCTCGTTTTCTAACGACCACATCATCTACCAAAACGGCAGAGTTGTTAAAAATAGTAAATACATCACCCGTAGTGTCATTATCAACGCTACCGGACTCCGAAAAGGATGACGAAATCTGATTAATTACTAATTGTTGGATAGATAGCGTATCTTGAAAATATTTCAACATCAAATTCGCATTTTGCATTCGATAATTTAGAAATATATCCCAAGAACTTCCCGTATTTAATCCAATCTCTCTATGCTGATAAGTGACGCTAGACGTCAAATTATCAGATGGGTTAAATCTTAAAGTAATATGTTTATTATTACCATAACCAGCCTCTACAGAATACCAAAGACTAGGACTCCATTGCCCTCCAATAGTATAAAACGCTCCATTACTTATATCTGACAAAGACTGAAACTGATTATTTTCATAACCGCCTAGAGCAAATAAATTAAACTTACGGCTTAAAAAATACCGCAAATTAGCATTATACTTTTCGAATAGAACATCATTCCCAGAAGCCCTATACTGATCATTTGAAGAATAATTTAAATTCCAACGCAAATGAGAAAACTTACTTCCACTAGAGAGGCCGAATTGTTTTGAAAAACTTTCGGTATCCGAAACAATATTCGGTATATTTAAAGTGTTGTTATTATCAAACGTAGTTTTACTGTACTCTATTTTGAATAATCCGGTTGCATATTGGCCAAAATGTGGAGTCAAGTAGGGAGCAATAGTAAAATTCTTGACATCACTTCTATTACCACCTCCGGAAATATTATCGGTGGAAATAAGAGAGCTATTCAAATTTTGCTGAGTAATTGCACTGGAAGTCTTAATGAAAAATGTATTTCTGACAGGCTGAAACAAGCTATCCATTTGCAACTGATGTTTAGTGCTAAAAGAGTCATTTCCTCCTGCATTATATAATTCTTGTAACCTATAATTAATATTTGAATTACTCCAAGGGGAAATACCATTAATCGATATACCCGGAGAAATATCAGTGACAAATCCGGCTTCCTTATTTACGTCGGTCAATTTCAAGTTATCGGAAAATATTTCAGACATAGACAGATACGGACGGATATACCAATCAACTGCCAATGCATTGTTGGATAAAGTAAAGGATAAGGGCGTAATACTTAGTATGGAGTAAAAAAACTTTGCAATTTCTTGCATACGAAAAAATTTATGGGTGTCCATATTTTCCATAACCATAGTTATAGCCATACAATCCTAAATCTCTTTTAGTTTTATTTAAAAGAGTCATTACAACATCACAATTCGCTAACTTCGCAATCGAATCGTTTACTACATTTTGCGGTGTTTCTTCGGCCGCAATTACCAACACCACCTGTCCAACCAATTCAGCTAAAATTTGTGCCTGAGTAGCTACCAATAGTGGTGGCGAATCAAAAATAACTATTCTATCGTTATAACGACGGCTCACTTCTTCAGCAAACAAGTACATTCTTTGACTAGATAATAATTCCGTAGAATATTTGTGCCTTTTACCGGCTGGAATCACGCTTAGATTAGGAAGGTCTGTCTTAAGAAAAATATCTGAAAAAGTTACTTTATCATTCTCTAAATATTCTATTAGTCCCAGTGATTGCTTTATTCCCAAATGTTTAGATATACTCGGTTTTTCCACGTCCGCATCGATTAGGAGTACACTTTTATCCAATTCATTTGCAATACTAAGCGCCAAATTAATGGATACAAAAGTTTTCCCTTCGCCCGGTAGACTACTACATACCAAAATCAAATTTGGCCTGGATATTCCATTTGCAGTCGATGCTTGAATGTTATTGACTAATGGTCTTTTAATTACTCTAAATTCTTCAGCTAATTGAGATTTGGTATCCACCCCGTTCAAAAATCCGTCCGCAGTCAACCCATCCCAGTTGACTTTAACAAAGTTATTCTCGAGATTAGCATTTTCAGTATGCTTGGTAATGTTGGAATTATTTGATAAATCTTCCGTAACCTTATTGATAGGCTCTCTATTTTGCAGCTCCAACTTGTTGGCTTTTTTTAAAGCGTCTTCAATTATACTCATAGTTACTTAAAAAATTCGTATATCATTATTCCAGCATATCCAACTGTTATGAATGTCATTGTTGACCATAATATCCAATCAATTTTTCTTGCCCTAGACTCAGCCTCATTCGTCAAAGATATACTGCCTAAAGTAGGCAAACCTGTAACCACTCTTACTTGGCGAGCAGACATAAACACTGGACGAATAAAATACATTAAGAAGGCTATACCAAAACCGGCTACAATCCCGCCGGCAAGTACAACCGAATAAAATAATTTGCGGTTAGGTGCTGACGGCTTAGTTGGTTTTGTTGGTGGATCAGCAATTTTGAATTTTAACCGAGAAGCTTGATCATCAACTTGTTCCGTTATATGTGCTCGCTCTCTGCGTTCCAAGAGTTCAGAATATTGAGAGTTAATTGTCTCGTAATCCCTATTGAGATTCTTCATTTCCGTTTCTATTGCGAGACGCTCATTCAACCCCTGTTGTAGACGCCCAATTCTATTTTTTATAGAATCGACAAGGGCTTGGCTTGATGCCACATCAGCCGATGCATTATCGTGCGAAATTTTCAGAGTTTGCACATATGGATTCGACATTTTCTGAGGACCAATTAAATCAAATTCGCCGTTTTCACTTTTACTCGATTGTAGCTTTTCTTGCTCCAGTGATTCAATTAATCTATCAATAGCCACAATATCCGGATGATTGTCGGTATACTTAATTAATAGATCTGTTTTTTTATTTTTTAGTTCCGCAATACGGGAATCTTCCACAGATGCGGATTCCGACAAATTGGTTACGCCCCAATCTTCATCAGACTCTTGAATTGTTTTTAACTGCTCGGCAATCACGTTTCTTCTGGCTTCGGCTTGCTGTAGATTTTGCAACGCTACATTCAATTGCTCTTTTAATTGATTTAACATTTGAAACTGATCGGCTTCACCAGACAAATAATCTATATTTGCACGTTTAAAGTCTTCTTTTGCTTTTTCGGCTTCTTGTAAGCGTATTTCATAATCACGAATTTGCTGCTCTATAAACCGTTGAGCATCACTAGCATCAGCCAACGCTTTACCCTGTGCCTGTTCCGAAAACACTGTCAATACAGCCTGAACGACACTTTGTGCAACTTCCGGATTGGTAGATGCATAACCGATATCGAATATATCTCTATCTCGAGCCGCCGAAATAGTTATGTCTTTTTTAAACTCTTCCAAATAATCATTAGATATTAAACCATTTATTGCTTCCGGTTTTAGCTCGGAAAGTTGGATAATTTTCTCCAAATTCGGTCTAGTGAACATTAACTGCTGAATAATACGTATCAACGAAGAAATATCCGGATCTATTACCATACCTCGCATCAAAGGACGAATAACAGTAGATGAATCTATATGCACCTTCGCCTTTGATTCAAACTTGTCAGGCATAAGAAATACAAATGCCCAACCCGCCACACAAACCAAAAGCGCAAGCACAATTGCGATCCTTTTATACTTTAAAGTACCTTTGACGTAAAAATAAACTTCAGTTAACTCTTGTTGCATCGCGAGTTGTAAAAAATAAAATCAAAAATAGGTATCAGGGATAATTAAGATATCACCGGGCATCATCAATACATTCGCTGTTAAATCCGCGTCGTCTATCAGATCATCTATCCGGACTCGATAGGCTCTTAATTCACCATCTACATTCCTAATTACCGTAGACCTATTACCGTCAGCATATTGGTTTAGCCCAATCTGGATAATAACGTCCAACAATGTCATACCTCGTTCGTAAGGTATTGCTTTACCTTGATATCTACCTATTCCACCGGATCTGGACCCACCTACACTTCCTCCTCCTGTAGATCCGCTGCCGCCAAGAGACCCACCACCCGTTGAACTATTGCCGGAACCACCTCCGCCAACACCGCCACCAATTCTGCCTATTACGCGTATTTGTTGATCCCTTACCCCTTTAAACTCCGAAACCATTACGACAACTTGCGGACTTTTCACATATGTCGCTAAAACCTTTTCGATGTCTCTCGCTAACTGATATGGAGTTTTACCACTCGCCAAAAGCTCTTCCACTAAGGGAACGGTAATTTTTCCATCAGGCCGAACGCTGGCTATAGTAGTCAGCTCCGGATTACCCCAGACAAAAATATTCAGGCCGTCTCCGGGCCCAATTTGATAGGTATAATCTGAAGATTGTTTTAAATCTTCTAATAACGGGGGCGAGCATCCAAAAGAAAAACAAACCAAAATTACTATAAAAAAAATATTCTTATACATCATAATGTTGCACCAAAACCCTATCCTTACTTAATCGTAACTAGTTTTTTAATTCGCTCAATAACTTTAACGCTTGATTTTTTATCGCAAAACCAGTCTTATACTTATCAGCCAAACTAATAGCTTGTTTAAGCTCAATTATCGCTGTTGCTTTATTTCCGGCATTCAATTGAGCAATCGCCAAATGATAGTGCATATCGGGAATTTTAGGAGCCCTCACGATCAATGACTCCAAAATCGTAAGACCCTCTTTATTCCTGCCATTTTTAATGAGAGACCAAGCATAAGTATCTTGGAAATACACATTATCGAAATCTTTTAGCTTCTCGCCTAACTGTAGACCCATGGCCAAATCGCTATCATTACTTGATTCCAGCAATAATGCTGCAAGATTATTTATCGCTAGTAAGGTATCAGGATTTTTATCTACTATATTTCGGTAAAGTTGTATTGCTTCGTTAATTTTACCGGTTTGCTCATAAAGACCGGCTAAAGCCATAGATAATTGTAAATCTCCGGGATTTTCCTCTAATCCTTTAATATACACTTGTTTTGCACTTTCTACGTCTTTTTGCAGCGCGGCTTCCACTTTAGCTAGTGCCAAATAGACCGAAGCTGATTTATCCGGAGTTTCTTTAAGCTGCAGCAATAAAAGCTGCTTGGCTTTATTTAAATTATTATTTGCCGCATACAGGTCAGCCAATACCCCAACCGTAGCTAAATTCGACCTATTTTTATTGTAATGCGATTCTAAAAATACAATAGCCTGATCTGTTTGCTTTAACGCTTCATAACACTTTACTAAGTTAACCATTGAGTTAACATGTCCAGGATAATCGGATAACAATTTCTGATACAACTCTATCGCAGCTTTATAATTACTTTTTCCTTGTAATATGTTAGCTTGCAAATATAATGGTATAGCCTTATTTTTAGAAAATAAACCTAGCTTTTGCACCGTATCTTGTGCATCGTCCCATTTTTTTTCTTGAATATCCAGTTCCGCTTTATTAGTTAAAAATACCGATTGATTCGGCTTCGACTTTAAAGCTTTATCTAAATACAAGCGTGCGTTTTCAAACTGATTCGCTTGCAAATATCCGTTATATACCGGAGCAAATGCTTGCATATTCGCCGGATTTAACTCCAAAGCTCGTTTGAAATTTTGATCAGCCTGTTTTCTATCTTTTTTAAATTGATAAGCCTGCCCCATCAAAGCAAATGCCGCATCGGAATCGTTTTTCGACCAGGTTAACTTATTTAATAACTCTATTGCTTTATCAGGCTCTTTTTTCAGCAGAAAAAATTTCGCTTTTAACAAATTTGCTTCTAAAAAATCCGGATCTGCCAAAAGAATATTTTCGATATTCTTTTCTGCCGAAACATAATCCTGTTTACTCAATTCCAAATCAGCAAGTATCGCCATAGCGCTTAAGGCGGCTTTACCATTATTTTTACCATCTATGACTATCTGTAAACCTTTTTTTGCTTGTTCCAAATTACCATTAGCCAACATCCATTTAGATAGTTCCAATATTGTTTGAGGATTTTCTTTAGAGCTATCCAATAACGAATAAAACTCGCTTTCCAGCCTGGATTTATTTTTCGCATTGATAAATTCTAATAATATCAGTTTCGGCTCCACTTTTTGCGGCTGATTTGCCAACATACTACGTAGCAAACCCTCTGCCATATCCACCTTATCTTGCATTGCATA
Source organism: Methylomonas sp. HYX-M1 (assembly GCF_040741385.1). Classification (NCBI taxonomy): domain Bacteria; kingdom Pseudomonadati; phylum Pseudomonadota; class Gammaproteobacteria; order Methylococcales; family Methylococcaceae; genus Methylomonas; species Methylomonas sp. HYX-M1. The sequence continues at coordinate 1,783,938 of NZ_CP160405.1, read as the reverse complement.
TATGGATGCCAAACTCAATTTAAAATTATCAACATCCGGATATAACTCTATTAACTTCTTATAATCATCAATAACACCTGATATATTATTATTTTTTGCATTTATTTTTATTTTAAAAATTCTTAATGGGATGTTTTTTTCTTCTATACTCAATGCGTTATCCACTAACGATAACGCTTGATCGACATTTCCTTCCTCATATTTGAGTGCAGATTTTAAAGATAGGGCATCTATGCTTTTTTGATTTCCCTGAAGTACTTTATCAATTAAAGTCAATGCCTCAACTTTTTTTCCGGTCTTAACGTACGCAGATGCCTTCAATAAATTCGCTTCTTCGTCTGCTGCGTTCTTTTCCAACAGATATTCCGCTTGCTTAAGTGCTTTATCAAACTCACCGAATAACAAATGCAGCTTGCTTAGTTTTTTTATAGCCTCTAAATTATCAGGCTCTAATTCGACAACCTTGATCAAATTCTCCTTCATAGACTTGAAATTTTTATTTTTCTCGTCCAATAATGCCATATAATAATATGTCTCGCCTCTCTTATCATTTGCCTGATTAGACGACTTTAGCTCAAGAATCGCCTGATCGTAGTTTCCTTTTGCAAGCAAATCCTTACCTTTTTCGAGATGGCGAGCAGCTTGCTCGTCAGCTGATTCGCATCCCATCATCGCACTTAAGATTAATGCTTGGAGCAGTTTTTTATTGTTATACCTATCAATCACGTTTAGCACCAAATTCCTAAACAATTATTCCGATTAAATTGCAATAAATTCATTAACCATGATTATTAAAATCAAGTATTCTCCAAACTAACTTTTATCCATTTATATAACTCTCGTAAATTTTCGTCCATATTTTCAAGCGCAGATTGAGTCGTGATAAAATACGGGGCCCGGATACCATGATAATCTACATCTCTTCCCACTCTATGGAAATCTATACCCGATCTATGCATCAGTCGCGGTAGGAATGGCTCCATCATCGCGAACACATTCGTTCTCCCGTCTAATTCCGTTAACGCTGTAGCCGCCAGGAAACACGCGACCGCAATCAGTGAAAACGTGCGCTGTTCTTGAGGAGAAAAATGTAATCCGTTTAGCTCGCCAAATCTGGTTAGCGACTCACCGGTTCTTCTTCTGAATGCGGTATCGACAGCCAATCGTGAAATTTCGCAAACTGTGTCACGTTTTAGATTCAATCTGGCTACTTGCTCATGATCGATACTGTTATTGCAATACTTTTCCAGGGGCAGCGGTGCCAATTCAGTCTCTCCCATCGCCGGCACTAACCGCACACAGCCGGCGGGTAAATTGGAATTTCTATGGATAATAAGGCAATGCTTTGAATACGGATCGTATTCGTCAACTTCCAGCCTATCAGGAAACAAGTCTAGCGCTTCGTATTTAAACTCTTCACAATACACTCTATATCTAATTCCATATACCTGATCTTTTTCGGCTTGGCTGCTGGCTAAAACTATTCGAAAATAGTGCTCGAAATTTTCAACCAATTTTTGATTGGCTTCTTCACTCATCAGGCAACTCTTCCAGTTTTAGATAATTCAAAGGTATTTATCGATATCATGCGCTTTGATACCCCATGCTAAAAGCCTTTCAATTCTTTCATTTGCCAATTCAAGCCGACTAGCCATAATTTCGAACAAAGCTTTCAAAAACAAATAGCCTTGGACGGGGTGATCGTCTAAATAGATACTCAACATGTCACTACGAATATCCAGAATACAAGCATCCGTCAATGCCGCAACGGAAGCGATCCTTTTGTGTGAACCGTATAGGCAGATGTCTCCAAAAATTGCTCCTTTGCCTAGATCGCAAAGCCCGGGAGTAACTCTAATGTTTCCATCAATTTCAGCACCGCCTAGCACGCGCACCTGACCACTCTCGATCATAAAAAAAGAGTTTCCAACCTCTCCTTTGTCTATAATTTTTTCACCCGCTTTATAGAGACGCCGCTTCCAAGCGGAGCCCTCCGAAAATTGCGGGGTATTCAATATTTCGTCTAGGATTTCCTTCATAGCCGAACATCACCTAATAAATTAGACAAACCTTACCACGGAAAACTTACAGCTATACTATTTACATATTAAAGTTTTGTAGGAACTGTCGACAACTCAAATTCTGTTAATGGATCACTTACTTTTTACAAGCTACATAATTAGCTCTATTGCTTACTTTTTTCTATTCCTACTTGCCAGCTTTAGAAGAAATCGCCTTCTCGCAATCGCCCTTGCCGCATTGATTTCGCTTTGCTGGAGCATCGACGTGGCGTTGACGGCAAAAAGCAATCCCTCCTTTCTCGCAGACACCCTGGTTTTCGAAACGTTGCGGAGTGTCGCGTGGCTTTACGTATTGACCTTGCTACTGGTTAGACATAAGCAAAACCGCACGGCACTCGTGTTGTTCTCCAAACCTAGTCTAATTTTCGGCCTATACACAGCTTCCGTGATTAGTATAGAGACTTTTCCCAGACTCTTGGGTTTTGTCATTGGTTTGACCGACACCGATCCCCGCTTCGTAGCTCACGTCGTTTTCGCAGTGCTAGGTCTTATTCTAAGCGAACAACTCTATCGAAATACACCGCTAAATCAGCGCTGGCATGTAAAATTTCTGTGCTTATGCATGGGAGCAATGTTTGCTGTCGATTTGGTCATCTACAGCAAATCGTTACTGTATAAGCGCCTGGATATCTCCCTGTGGCAATCGCGCGGCTTAATACACGCATTATTAGTACCGTTTTTAGCGGTTTCGCTATCACGCCTGGAATCATTACAGATCGACGCAAGCCAACACACTCCTAGAAAGACTGTTTTTTACACCACAATCTTGTTCGGATGCGGCATTTATCTGTTGTTGATGTCCATCACCGGCTATTACCTCAGAGAATTTAACGAAGAATGGGGAGAAACCGCCCAATCTATCTTCGTTTTTTTGGCACTAATGCTGTTGGTGATCACCTTTTCGTCGGGCAAAGTACGGGCATTAGCCAAGGTCTATTTTGGCAAGCATTTTTTTCACTACAGCTACGATTATCGTGAAGAATGGCTTAAGATCAGTAAAGCGCTTGCTAGACACACCTCTGTCGACGAGTTGAAACATTTTATCGTGTCCACCCTAATGGATTTGGTGGAAAGCAGCGGCGGCGGCTTATGGCTACGCGACGAACAAGGCAATTTTTTTTTAGCGGCGCAGCAGAACCTGCATTTAACGCCACAAGAAGTCGAATATTTAAAGCACGGCCACGATTTACCGGACTACCTGGCCAAAAAACAATGGGTCATTGACTTCATCGAATTAGCGCACGCACCGGAAGTATATGACGACATCGATCTCTCGCCTTGGTGCTACGAAGACAGTCAAGTTTGGTTAATCGTACCCTTGTTTTACCTTAATCACCTGGAAGCGTTTGTGATATTGACCCAGCCACGAGTAGCCCGCAAATTAAATTGGGAAGATCACGATTTGTTGAGAACCGTAGGCATGCAACTGGCTAACGCTGTCGCCTTGCACCGCGCCAGCGAATCCTTGGCCAGTAGCCGCCAATTCGAGGCTTACCATCGCTTATCCGCCTTTCTGGTGCACGATCTAAAAAACGTGACTGCGCAGATTGCGTTGATCGTAAAAAACGCCGGCAAACATAAGCACAATCCCGAGTTCTTCGATGATACCCTGGAAACGCTGACGCACGTCGTTTCGAAAATGCAGCACATCGTCGACCAACTGCGGCAAGGCAAGTCAGGCCCCACAAAAGCATCCGTGATTAATTTAACCGACGTCATCCAAAATATTCAGCGCCATCACAAAGGCAGTCCGCCTTTGCAGGTCGAAATATTGACCAATCACTGCGCTATCAAAACCGATCCCACCAAATTAACCAGCATTTTGACCAATTTGATTCAAAACGCTCAGGACGCCACCAGCCAGACCGAAAATGGATATGTCAAACTCCTGTTAACTCGGCAGCATGAATATGCTGTAATAAAGATCATCGACAATGGAATTGGCATGGACGCTACTTTTATCGCCGAGCGTCTGTTTAAACCTTTCGATACCACAAAAGGCAACGCCGGCATGGGGATAGGCGTATACGAAGCCCGCGATTATGTACAACGCAGCATGCAGGGCAAATTCGAAGTCGAAAGCCAACCTCGACAAGGGACGACCATTACTTTGCTTTTACCACTGGCACATTCGGGAACCTAATGAGTCAATCCAATCTACTACTTGTCGTCGAAGACGATCCGGGTTTACAAAAACAATTGAAATGGAGCTTGGACCAATACGAAATCATCATCGCCAACAATCGCACGGAAGCAATCGCTGCGCTCAGGCGCCATACCCCGTTGGTTGTAACCCTGGATTTAGGCTTGCCGCCCGATCCAACCAACGCTAGCGAAGGTCTGGCCACGTTAAAGGAAATATTGTCGCTAGCGCCCGAAACTAAAATAATCGTGGTAACCGGCAATGACGACCGAACCCATGCGATAGAAGCCATCGCACTGGGCGCATACGATTTTTATCAAAAACCGGTGGAGCCGGACGAATTGAATCTGATTATCAGCCGCGCTTTTCACTTGGCCGAATTGGAAAAGGACTATAAAAACCTGCAGCAGCAACAGTTCTCGTCCTCCGGTGTCATCGCCACCAGCCCGCAGATGCTCAGCGTCATGCGTATGATAGAACGGGTTGCCCCGACACAAGCAACCGTGTTGTTGCACGGTGAAAGCGGCACCGGCAAGGAAGTATTGGCCAAAGCGATACACAACTACAGTAATCGAGCTGGCCAACCCTTCGTCGCGGTCAATTGCGCGGCGATCCCGGAATCCTTACTGGAAAGCGAATTATTCGGATACGAAAAAGGTGCGTTTACCGGCGCCGTGGCTCAAACGAAAGGTAAAATCGAATATGCGCAAGGAGGGACTTTTTTTCTGGACGAAATCGGCGATTTACCCTTTTCGCTGCAAGCTAAATTATTACGGTTTATCCAGGAACGGGTACTGGAACGCTTAGGAGGCCGCAAAGAGATTCCCGTCGACGTCCGCATCATCTGCGCCACCCATAGAAACCTGCAGGAATTGATCGATCAGCAAGCCTTTAGGAGCGATTTGTATTACCGGGTCAGCGAAATTACCGTAGAAATTCCTCCGCTACGTCAGCGCGAAGGCGATATATTGGCCATCGGTAACGCCTTGCTGCAACGCTATTGCAAACAATACAACTGCAAAGAAAAACGCTTTTCTCACGAAGCAGCCAAAGCTCTGGAAAGCTATGGTTGGCCCGGCAACATACGGGAAATGGAAAACAAACTGAAGCGCGCCGTGATCATGTCCGATTCCAACGTGGTATCGCTGGAAGACTTGGAAATCCAAGCGCAAACCGACAATTCCATGCCGCTGAATCTTAAGACGGTTCGGGAAACTGCCGAAGCGATAGCTATCAAACGGGCTTTGCACTACAGCGACAATAATATCGCCGAAGCCTCCCGCTTGTTGGGCATCACCCGGCCAACTTTGTACAGTCTTTTGGGTAAACACGGTATTCAGGACGCGGTTAAACCGCAAGACGGGGAATAAGTACTGCGCGCCGTCAATCTCCGCCGCCGCCTTTTTTGACCATCATGCCCTTGGACGGGTTATATCCCACGATAGCCGCACTGATGAATAGCAAAAACGCGGCTGCCGTGTAAAGCAAAGCCTCCTGGTTGTATTGCTCATATAAGGCGAAACGGATTAGCTCCACGGCTTGCGAAAACGGGTTGTACTGCGCCAATTGATACAGCAACTCGCTGGATTCCTTGATTTTCCATAGCGGATACAATGCGGTGGACATAAAGAACATCGGAAAAATGACGAAGTTCATGACCCCGGCAAAGTTTTCCAGTTGCTTAATAAACGACGACAACAACAAACCCAGCGCACCCAACATCATGCCGGACAACATCAACGCCGGCACAATCCACAAATAGCCCATGAGGGGTGCCTGTATTTCGTACAGCCACGCTATCCCCAAAAACGCATACACTTGCAACACCGATACTGCAGTACCGGCAATCAGTTTGCTGAGCAGCAAAAACCAGCGCGGCAACGGACACACCATCAACATGCGCATACTGCCCATCTCGCGGTCGTAAACCATCGATAAAGAGCTTTGCATGCCGTTAAATAGCTGGATCATGCCGATTAGCCCCGGCGTGATATAGACTTCGTACAAAATATACGTTTCGTATGGCGGGGTAATGGCTATCCCCAAAGCGGCACGAAAACCGGCCGCAAATACGAATAACCAAACCAATGGCCGTACCAAAGCGGAAACGAAACGCTCCCGTTGATGCAAAAACCGCAATAATTCCCGGCCGATAATGCCAAGCATCGCCCGCCAATAATGCATCAGCCTCATGCTGCCGCTCCTTGGGTCAGTTTTCGAAACGCCTCGCCGACGTTACTACATCCGGCCGTTTCCAAGACCGATTTCAGGGGGCCGCCGGCTTTGATCCGGCCTCGATGCAATACGATCAAACTGTCCTCCTCCGCGATCTCGTCTATCAGATGAGTGGCCCACAATACGGCCAAACGCTGCCGTTTGACCAACTGATGCACATGCTCGACGATAGCCTGGCGACTGGGCACATCCAGGCCCACTGTCGGTTCGTCCAAAAGTAATACGCTGGGTTGATGCAGTAAAGCCCGGGCAATTTCGACCCGGCGTTTATGCCCACCGTTTAACTGACGCACTTTTTCCTTACGCCTTTCGAACATCTGCAACCGCTCCAATTCTTCCTGTATCCGCTTGTCGGCCACTCTCCGGCCGATGCCGTGCAATGCGGCGTGATAGCGCAAATTTTGCATCACCGACAAATCAGGATCCAAGGTGGTCTGTTGAAACACCACTCCCAATTGGGCCAAGGCCAAGCGGCTTTGCTTTTTGACATCGAAACCGCATATCGCGATACGGCCTTCCCGACTGTCGTACAAGCGGGTAATCAGGGAAAACAAGGTGCTTTTACCGGCGCCGTTCGGCCCCAATAGAATGGCGCATTCGCCCGCTTGCACGGAAAAATAGACCTCATCCAGGGCTTTTTTTGCGCCGTAGGCAAAACTCAAGCCCTCTACTTTCAATGCGAATTCGGTCATGGCTTTACCGCAACGCCCCAAGGATAACGGCCCACGGCTATCGATTTGGTCACCTTGTGTTCTTCCAGATCGATGATGGAAATATCGTTGCTAACTCCGTTAGTGGTGTAAAGGCGCTTTTCGTCGGGCGAAAATGCCAGATTCCATACCCGCTGGCCTACCAGCAAATATTTTTCCACCTTCAAGGTTTGTGCATTGACCACCGCTACCCGGTTGGCCGGCCCCAACGCGATATACGCGTAACGGCGTTGTTTATCTACTACGACACCGACCGGCTGGATCAAATCGGAACTCACCCCTTGCACGTCCAATAGCAACGTCCGCAGATTTTGCTTGTCGGCGACGTCTATGACGGTGACGGTACCGGCCATTTCCGAAGTCGCCCACAGCTGCTGACTATCGGCGGTAAAAGTCACAGCGCGCGGGCGCGGATCGACCAAGCTATTTTCGACGATATTGCCGCTTTTGGTGTCTATCCAGTGCAGCATATTGGTAGTTTCGGAAGCGCTCACAGCCCATTGGTTGTCCGGGCTGACCGTTATCCCTTCCGGTTCCACCCCAACCTTGATTTGCCGAACGGCTTTTTTCGTCGCCAAATCGATCACGGTAACCGCACTGTCATCTTCGTTGGATACGTACATGGTTTTGCCGTCAGCACTCAAGGCAAAAGTTTCCGGGTCTTCGCCGGAAGGCAAACGGCCGGTCTCTTTCAACGTATCGGCATCTATGATCTTGATGGTATCGTCGTCGCTAGTCGCCACAAACAACGACTTGCCGTCCTGGCCAAGCGCTATTCCGCGCGGACGTTGCCCGACATCCACAGTCTTCAGCAATTTGCCCTCGGCGGGATCGACAATGGCAATAGCATTATCTTTTTCCAAGGTAACAAACACGGTTTCGGCATGAGCGATACCGGCGCAACACAGCGCCAGCGGCCAAACGATACAGCTTAATTTCAACATAGGTCTTCCTAGTGGCAGTTGGTTTCGGGTTGATCGTAACCCAGGGTATCCAGTTCGGTAACGGGGTGTAAAAAACCTTCGATAGGCGCTACGCTGACCAAAGAACGCGGCGCAGCCAATAGAATTGGTTGACGCAACTGTCCGTCCCAACGCCGGAAAGACAGTGGCTTGCCTTTATAGCCTTGTAAAGCGAAAGCATCCGACAGCATATAATCTTTGACCGCCGGCATCTGATTGGATTTGCTGCGCACACTGGCTTCACCTATGGCCCGCACTGCTAAATAAGCCGCGTAATCCTGTTCTTCCATGCGCCGTCCCGCCGCTTCGAGAAATCGATTTTGCAATTGCACTGCCCCCCACTGCTCGTGGGTGCGGTGCCAGGCAGTCGCGACCAAGCCTTGAGTGCCTATCACCGGCCGCGGCAACCAGGTACGGTAATCCAAATATTCGCCGAACAAGCCTTGCTCATCGGCGACGACTAACACATCATATTCTTCGCCCTGGGTAAACACCGGCACGTCCGACTGGGCGGAACGGCGCGCGTCGTAATCGTGACTCCAAACTTTCTCGGCTACCAATTTCATGCCGAATCGTTTAGCGGCCCGCTTGATGGCTTCCGCATATAAATTGTCTTCCGGCGCCGGGCCTACGACCAGAAACCATTTCTGCCAGCGCTTTTTCAGCATGTACTGGGCCAAGGCGTCGGCGCGCATGGCCCGGCTGGGCAATAAATGCAATACGTTGTGACGACATTCGCCGCCGCGTAAAGCATCATCGCTGGTACTTGCGTCGAACAACAAGCGCTCGCGGGCTTTGGGAGCGTCCGCCAACGCGTTGATATGCCGGGCATCCAGGTTGAGCACCACGAAGGCCACGTCGTCGGCCAGACTATCGAAACTCTTGATCACGTCACCGCCCACCGGCACGATCAGCTTCTGCAACTCATAGTGCTGACCGGTAAACTGGCCGGTGGTATTGTTATCCGCTATCGCCAATTCCGCGCCGTGCAGCCCTTTGTTTTGAATGAACGGGTCCAAATTGGACAAGGCCGGCGGCGCGTCCTTTTCTTCGGAAAGATACGCAATTTTAATCGTTTGCTTGGCAGCTGCCGCAATCCGCTCCGGCATCAAAAAACCGGCAATCAACATTGCAAAAACCACTGATTTAACCATCTCTATCCAAATCCATCGTTCAATTAGACCACGCGCGCCAAATTCGGCCGCCCCCTAAGTTTAGGGTAAAACACCCCACGCCCCGATAGGCAATCTTCCCTTTCTGCACATAGGCAAGCGCCGCCCGCGTGCAATACAATATGCTACTACAGTCCCACAATTCGTAGCGGACTGTCGTTTTATAGCCAATGACTTCAATCACTCATGAGTAAAGACATCCGCATCACCCGCCTCAGCGGCAAAGCCTTACTTCAATACATTCCGGAACTGGCCCGGCTGCGTATCGAAGTGTTCCGAGACTTTCCTTATCTGTACGACGGTGATTACGAATACGAAAAAAAATATCTCAAAACCTATATCGACTGCCCGGAGAGCGTGATCGTGTTAGCCTTCGACGGAGACGCCATCGTCGGTGCCTCCACCGCGATTCCGCTGAAACACGAAACCGAAGAAGTCAAAAAGCCGTTCGTCGAACACGGCTACCATCCGGACGAGGTGTTTTATTGCGGCGAATCGGTATTGAATAAAGCCTATCGAGGGCTAGGCATAGGGGTGAAATTTTTCGAACAACGCGAAGCGCACGCCGAAGATTTAGGCGGCTTCAAGCACATAACCTTCTGCTGCGTGGAACGACCGGCCGACCATCCGCGCCGCCCGGCGGATTATGTACCGCTGGACGCATTCTGGAACAAACGCGGTTACTTCAAACATCCGGAACTGAAAACCACTTATTCCTGGAAAGATCTCGACGACAGCGCCGAAACTCCCAAACCCATGACATTCTGGCTGAAGGAAGACCATGCCTAAACTCGCTACCGCTCAATACGACATCAGCTTTTTAGAGACCTGGGACAATTTCGAAGCCAAAACCCGCCGTTGGGTCGAGGACGCCGCCGCCAATAAAGCCGATATTTTGCTATTCCCGGAATACGCCTGCATGGAACTGGCGTCCTTGTTCCCCAAACCTGTCTACTCTTCCTTGTCCGGCCAACTGGATGCGCTGCAAACCCTGCTGCCGGCTTTCCTGCAGCTGTTCCAAGATCTGGCGGAACAGCACCGGGTGTACATTCAAGCCGGCACCTATCCTGTCAAACACCCCACCGGCGAATTCCGTAACCACGCTTACTTTTTTACTCCGCAGGGCGACGTGGATTATCAGGAAAAGCTGACCATGACCCGGTTCGAAAACGAACAATGGCATATCTCACGCGGTCTGGACATCAAACTGTTCGACACCGTGTTCGGCAAGGTCGCGATCAACATATGTTACGACAGCGAATTTCCGCATTACGCCCGCCGGCAAGCCGAACGCGGTGCCACGTTGATCCTGGTCCCCAGTTGCACCGACACCGAAGCCGGCTACTACCGGGTTAGGATCGGTTGCCAAGCCCGGGCGCTGGAAAACCAATGTTACGTGGCGCAAGCCTCGCTGGTCGGCAATGCCGATTGGTCGGAAGCGGTAGACGTCAATTGCGGTGCCGCCGCCGTCTATACCCCGGTCGACCGCGGCTTCCCTAACAACGGCATCCTGGCGATAGGGAGTTACAACCAAGTGCAATGGGTATACGCCGACTTGGATCTATCCGCCGTCGCCACGGTGCGCGAACAAGGCCAGGTATTCAATTACCGGGACTGGCCCAAACAATTCGATTGTCAATAATCCAAGTTTTTTTCAACTCAAATACAACCGCTTGTGCTGGCAAGCGGTACCTACCCAGCATGAGCGAATCACGCATTATCGACCCCGAACGCATCCGCAGCTTCATCCGCCGGCAAGGCCGCGCCACCACCGGCCAACGCATCGCTTTGGAACAGCATTGGACTAAATACTGTCTTGCCACTACAAGCGCATTCGAGCCAAACCGAAGCTTCGGCCGGCAAGCGCCATTAATTGTCGAAATCGGCTTCGGCAACGGCGACAGTCTGGCCGATATGGCCGCCGCCAACCCGCATTTGAATTATTTGGGCATAGAAGTACACCGGCCCGGCGTCGGTCACCTGATGATGTTGTTGGCAGAACGCGGTATCGGCAACGTTCGCATTTACCACCACGACGCAATCGAAATTTTGGAGACAAAGATCGCCGACGCCAGCCTGGCCGGCGTACATTTGTTTTTTCCCGACCCCTGGCACAAACGTCGCCACCACAAACGCCGCATCGTCCGCCCGAGTTTTATACATTTACTCAACCAAAAGCTGCTCCCGGGCGGCTATTTTCATGCGGCGACCGACTGGCAGGATTACGCCAAAGACATGCTGAGCCAGCTTAGCGCCGATACCGGCTTGAAAAACGCCAGCCCCGGCGGCGACTATTGCCCGCGCCCGGATTACCGGCCCTTGACCAAATTCGAAAACCGCGGCTTGAAGTTGGGGCACGGCGTGTGGGATTTGATTTTTATCAAAAAGTAAGCGGCCTTGAGCGTCTTAAAAAAATTAGCATCGCAAACCGCGATATACGGGCTGAGCAGCATCGTCGGCCGCTTTCTCAATTATCTGCTGGTCCCGCTTTACACCTATACCTTTAGCGCGAGCGAATACGGCGTGGTATCGGAGCTTTACGCCTATGCCGGCTTTTTCGCCGTATTACTGGTATTCGGCCTGGAAACCGGTTATTTCCGCTTTCGGCAAAAACCGGAATTCGCCGGCGAGGCTGTATACGCCAATGCCTTGAGTTTAATCGTCGTCGCCAACTTACTGTTCGTACTCGGCGTATATTGCTACCTTCCAAGCATTGCCCAAACTTTAGGCTACTCCGATCACCCGGAATATTTGCTGTGGTTTAGCGTGATCTTGGCGGTAGACGCGGTTACCGCGCTACCGTTCGCCCGTTTGCGGGCCGAGAACCGGGCCTGGCGCTTCGCGGGAATACGCTTGGCGGAAATTGCCGTTACCATAGGCTTGAACCTGTTTTTTCTGCTGCTTTGTCCTAAGTTGATAACGCTGTGGCCGGACAACGGGTTTTCGGCTTACTACAACCCGAAGTTGGGCGTCGGCTATATCTTTCTGGCCAATCTGGCCGCCAGTACCTTTAAGTTTTTGTTATTGCTCCCCCAGTTTCGCCGAGTGCCCGTGAATGTACAGGCCGGGATCGCATTACCGCTCACCCGATACTCCTTACCCATGGTGGCGATAGGTTTGGCCGGCATGGTCAACGAAATGCTGGACCGCGCCATTTTGAAACTGTTGTTGCCTTATGACCTGAACACCAATTTGAAAATGCTCGGCATTTACGGCGCCTGCTACAAATTGTCGATCTTGATGAGTTTATTCGTGCAGGCTTTTCGCTATGCCGGCGAACCGTTTTTTTTCGCTTACGCCGGCCGGGAAGACGCACAACGCAGCTATGCCTTGGTATTGCGCTATTTCGTCATCGCCGGCCTGTTGATCTTTTTAGCGGTGACGCTGTTCCTCGACTTTTTCAAGTATTTCATCGGTCCCGAATTTCGGAGCGGATTAGCGGTAGTGCCCATATTGCTGTTGGCAAATTTGTTATTGGGCGTGTACGTCAATCTCTCCGTTTGGTACAAACTCAGCGACCGCACCGGCCTGGGTGCCTGGGTCGCCATGGCCGGCGCCGCGCTGACCGCGTTGCTCAACTGGTATTGGATTCCGCTGTGGGGCTATGTCGGCTCGGCTTGGGCGACCTTGGCCTGCTATGCCTTTATGGTGTGCCTGTCTTGGCTGCTGGGCCGGCTGTATTACCCGATACCTTACCCGCTAGCCGCAATCGGCGCCTACAGCGGTTTAGGCATAGGCCTTTATTTTGCCCACCTGCAGCTGATCGACCATACGGCTATCGCCCCTTGGTTAAGCGGTGCAATGGGTCTAACGGCTTATGTAGGGCTGGCTTATCTGTTCGAGATTAAAGCGTTACGGAAAAAACCGCTGTCGCATCCGCCCGCCCAATAGAAAAAGGCCACTGGCAACTAGAGATCCACCGATTGCATCAGCATGCTCAATTCCGGTTCCTCCAGCTCGTAAAACGAGTGCGCCCTAATCCGTTCCGGCAAGGTAATGTCGCCATAGCGCACCCGAATCAAGCGGCTGACTTTGACGCCTTGCGATTCCCACAAGCGCCGCACCAAACGGTTACGCCCTTGTTTGACCGTCACGTAAAACCATTTGTTGGCCCCTTCTCCGGCATAAAACCGCACCTCGTCGAAACGGCCCGGGCCATCGTCCAATTCCACGCCGGATTTCAACCGCTCCATCATGGCCTGGTCGACTTCGCCTAAAATGCGCACGGCGTATTCGCGTTCCACTTGCCGGGCCGGGTGCATCAACCGGTTAGCCAATTCGCCGTTATTGGTGACTAAAATCAAACCGGAGGTATTGATATCCAAACGTCCCACCGCAATCCAGCGCCCCACCGGCAAGCGCGGCAATTGGGTAAAAATCACCGGCCGGCCCTCCGGGTCCCGCCGGGTAACCAATTCCCCCAACGGTTTGTGGTACACCAACACCCGGGTCGGCTGCTCGGCGTATTTTTCCCATTTGACGATGCGGCCATTGATCTGCAATCTATCTCCGGCCTGCAACCGGTAGCCCGGTTTAATCTGAACGCCGTTCACTAGCAACTTGCCTTCTTCTATCCAGCGTTCGATTTCCCGCCGCGAGCCGATCCCGGCCCGCGACAGCAATTTTTGAATGCGTTCGCCGCCGGCTATCGTGTTAGTGGAGTGTCCGACGTTCGGCGCCGATTTGGGCTTGCGATTCGGGTTCGGCTTCCGGTTGGTCGGAGGATAAGACGGAGACTTGGGCGAATTCGGTTTGCGGTCTTTCACTGGCTTCCTGAGTGGCTGCTGAGTCGCCGAAATCCAAACTGCCGACTTCTTCCAAAGGCGGCAGTTCGCTTAGCGACGTCAAATTAAAATAGTCCAAAAACTGTTTAGTCGTACCGTATAAGGCCGGCCGGCCCGGTACTTCCTTATGGGCGATCACGCGTATCCATTCCCGTTCCAGCAAGGTTTGCACAATGGAGCTGCTGACACTGACTCCGCGAATGTCTTCAATTTCGCCGCGGGTGACGGGTTGCCGATAAGCAATGATGGATAAGGTTTCCAACAAGGCTCGGGAATATCGGGCCGGCTTTTCTTCGAACAAGCGCGTCACCCAGGGCGCCAAACCTTCGCGGATCTGGAAGCGATAACCGCTAGCCAGCTGTTTCAAGCCTATCGGCCGGGTTTGATAATCCTGCGCTATCGTTTCCAGAGCGGTCTGTATTTCCAAGGTATCCGGCCGTTCCAGCTCCGGAAACGCGTCCTGAATTTGCCGAATAGTCAAGGGTTTGTTGGCGGCAAACAATATCGCCTCCACGATGCGCTTGGTGTTCACGTCGCACTTCCGCGCTGACACGGAGACAAAACCCGGCACGCCTCGATTTCCGCTAACATCCATTTCAACCGCGCTAGTTCGAATCGCCGCCTCAACACGTGCAGGAGGCGCGCGATGCAAGCTCTTTTGCCATTGGCGAGGCAATCTGACCACCCTGTTGCGCCGCTTGGACTCCGGTTTTGCGGCAATAACCGCGCTGTTGCGGATTGCCGGTGCGCATGCACGCGGTATGCGCACCGTCTGTCGCCGAACCCGCGCGGTAGTGACCAGCCGCGCCGGCGGCTGGCGATGCAGCGCTTTAGGCCACTGACGCGGAAATCTGACAACCGGGTGGCGCTGTTTGAGCGTCGGCTTTGCTGTCCTGGATCTGGCGCGAGGTTTTCGCGTTGCAGGCTTGGTTTCGACAGGCTCATACAATTCCGAACGCTGTTCAAACTCGACTTCAGTCGCCGCTGCTGCTATCGACCCGGAGTCTGACGAAAATTCCGGCGTAGGGTTCAGGCTGGACGATGTCGACGACTCGCTCCTTGGAGAGTTCGAGGACGGCAAGAAACGCGACAACCACCCCGCCTTTTCCTTCACTTCGGGTAAAACACGCTGCGAAAGGGAGCTGATCTTGCCGGTTAAGTTTTTCCAAAATGGTTGCCATTCGTTCACGGACTGATAAGGGCTCTTTACTGATATGGTGATGACTGAGTCGCTCCGCGCGCTTTAATACCTGTTGAAACGCCAACAACAACTCTTCGAGCGGCACGTCCGGCAACGCTTGCTGCACGCTGACGGTAGACACGTCGACCGTGGCCGGAAAAGTATCGCGTTCGTCCCTGGGCAATTCATCCAGCGCCTCGGCGACCTTCTTGATCGCTTCGTACTCTTGTAGCTTACGTATCAAAAACGCCCGCGGATCGTCTTCCTCTTCCTCGCATTCCGGTTGCCGGGGCAACAACATCCGGGATTTGATTTCGGCCAACAACGCCGCCATGACCAAATATTCCGCGGCCAGCTCCAAGCGCAGCTTATCCATCATTTCGATGTAGCCTATGTATTGCCGGGTGATTGGCGCAATCGGAATATCCAAAATATCCAGATTCTGCCGCCTGATTAAATACAGCAACAAATCCAAAGGGCCTTCGAACGTTTCCAGAAATATCCGTAGCGCATCCGGCGGGATGTACAAATCCTCCGGCAAATCGTCGAACGGTTGGCCTTGCACCAGCGCCAGCGGCGACAACACTTCGGCTTGGGCTTGAAGTTCGGAATCGCTCATCGGGTTAACGGTGAACCCGGCCTAAACCGGCCCGGCACCAGACTAGCCAAGACGCTCATAGTCCCGCCAAATCAAAAAAAAGCTGATGCGCATAATACATCGGATAAGCCAGAATCAGGCCCAAGCCGTTAGTCGCCAACAACACCAGCAAAATTATAAATCCGAAGCGCTCCAATCGATTGTAACGCCACGCCCAGTAATCCGGCAGCAAGCCGGACACAACCCGGCTGCCGTCCAAAGGCGGAATAGGCAATAAATTAATCAAGGCCAGGGCCAGATTGATGGAAATGCCGGCAACTCCGCTGTAAATCAACGGCATGGAGACGAATTCGACCTGCAACATCACGCCTATCCGCGCCAGCAGCGCCCAGGCGGCGGCCATCAACAAATTGGAAACCGGCCCGGCCAAGGCCACCAACATCATCGCTTTGCGCGGCTGTTTAAAATTACGGGCGTCTACCGGCACCGGCTTGGCCCATCCGAAAATAAATCCAGTAAAGGTAAGCAATAATATAGCCGGCAAAATTAACGTACCGACCGGATCGATGTGACGCATCGGGTTCAAGGTTAACCGGCCCTGCTGATAGGCGGTTTTATCGCCAAATTGTTTAGCCATCCAGCCGTGGGCGACCTCATGTACGGTAATCGCGAATATCACCGGCAAAATCCAAACCACAATCCGCTGCACCAGCGTCAATTCGTCCATCATGTTTATTTCTCCAGCATGCGGGCGATACCCACGCCCTGCCTGACAATTTCGATTCCGCTGTCCATACAGGCCACGATAGTGGTTGGCTGGAACGGAATAATGCCACCGTCCACGATCAAATCCAATTCTTTCTCCAGTTTTTCCCGAATGTCGTAAGGATCGGCCAGCGCTTCTTCTTCACCCGGCAAGATCATGGTCGTGGATAAAATCGGTTCGCCCAATTCTTGCAAAATCGCCCGCGCGATGCGGTTGTCGCTGATGCGCACCCCTATGGTTTTCTTTTTAGGATGCTGCAGACGGCGCGGCACTTCCCGGGTGGCATCCAACAAAAAGGTGAACGGCCCGGGCGTTAAATGTTTGATCAAACGGTGCGCGTCGTTGCCCATTTTGGTAAAGGTGGAAACTTGCGACAAATCGGTACACAACAAGGTAAAGTTGTGATTGTCGTCCAGGCGACGGATGCGCCGTATCCTGTCCATCGCGTGTTTATCGCCGATTTGCGCGCCCAAGGCGTAGGAAGTATCGGTAGGATAGACGATTACCCCGCCGGTGCGTATCACACCGACTACTTGTTGAATCAAACGCGGCTGCGGATTTTGCGGATGGATTTCCAGGTATTCGGCCATCGGGGCGCTTTTATCTCAATGCAAAAGCCGGCTAGTTTACCTTATCTCTCACCCTGTTTTTTAGCGACCTTATCGCGCAGATAAACCGGCTGCGCCAATTCTACCGGCACCGTCAAACCGTTTGCGACTTGATAAGCCCCCAATTGCGCCACACAGCCTGCCCTGGGCCAAACACCAGCGTCTATCCCCAACACCCGATCGGCCAAGCGCCGTGCCAGAATATCCGCGTGCGCCGCCCATCCGGAACCTATTCCATGTCCGGCCAGATCCGGAAACCGCACGTCGGCGGCCGGGACAACCGCCTCTTCCCCCAGCAAGCGCGCCAATCCCAGCTCGTCGCGTTGATAAACGCCCCAGAACACTTCGTCCATACGCGCATCCAGCGCGGTAAACGCCAGCCGCTGTTCCCCGTTATTGAAAAAATCCTGGGCGATAGCGGCCAAGGTAGACACCATGGCCACCGGCAAATCGGCACCTAAGGCAATGCCGTGCACCACGCCGGTCGCAATCCGCACGCCGGTAAACGAACCGGGCCCCCGGCTTAAGGCCACGGCATCTAATTGCCCGGGGCGCAAGCCGGCGTCGGCCATCAGTTCATCCAGCATCGGCAGGATCAGTTTGGTGTGTTGTCTAGGCGCGATTTGAAACCGTTCGCATATTTGACCGTCGATGAACAAAGCCGCCGAACAGGCATCCGTGGAGGTTTCTACAGCGAGTAACTTCATGAATTAAGACGATAAATGAATTCGGGTTGCGTACCCGGCGAGACGATAAGCGGCGACAACCTGGCATTTTACCGCATTCGTTGCCACCCATCGCTATAGTAGCTCGGCTAAACTGTCGCCCAACGTACCCGGAGCGCCCCGCTGACGCATGCTGCTTACACGCCCTGAACCTAGAGTAGCAACCCCATACTGACCATCCGTGCCCATCTCCTTGTCTCGATCCATTGCACTATTTTCGGCCGGCGTTATCTTAGTTCCGATACTACTGGTCTGGTTAGCGCTGGACAGCCGTCCGGCGCTGCAACGGCATGCGGATTTAAGTCCGGAAAAAATAGCCGACGTTAAACGTCAATTGGCAATCAACGACCCGCGCCGCTTGCGTTCCGGCAGCACCGCGCTAGCGCGGCTCAATCAAAAGCAGTTGGATCTCGCCCTCAATTATGCCGCCAATCAATTGGTGAACGGGGCAGCGGAGCTGAAGATCAGCGAGCGCCGCGCCCGCATCCGGGCCACTGCCCCGTTACCGGCCGTCGGCCGCTACGCCAACTTAACCCTGGTCTTGGCGCAAAACGGCAAATTGCCGAAAATCGCCGGCGCAAAACTCGGCAGCTTGCCGATACCCGGCTGGTTGGCCCACGCGCTTGCCGACCGTTTAATTGCCGCGCTCATTCCGGACAACGAGCGTAAAACCTTGTTATCCAGTCTCAAACAAATCGAATTCAAACCCGGGGTGATGACGGCCGCCTACCGCTGGCAACACGACTTGCCGACTAAATTATCCGCCATCCTTTGGGACAACCCAGTCGAGCGGCAACGCATCGGCATTTACCAAGCCAAGATAGTCGAGGTCATACGCACGGCTCGCCAACCGATTTCCTTGACCGTCATTGCCGGACCGCTGTTTCGCCTGGCGGCGGAACGCAGCGTACAAGGCGATCCGATTGCCGAAAATCGGACAGTCGTTTTGCTGATGGCTTTGTACAGCACCCGCCGCGAACTCGGCCGCTACATCACCGCCGCCAAGATCGGCCAATTTCCCAACTGGCGACCGGTACTCTTGAACGGCCGGGACGATTTCGGCAAACATTTTTCGGTATCGGCCTTGTTGGCCGCATACGCCGGTACCCCGCTAGCGGACGCGGTAGGCCTTTACAAGGAAGTCGAAGATTCGCGCGGCGGCAGCGGCTTTTCCTTCAACGATCTTGCCGCCGACTTGGCCGGCCGGCGCCTGGGAGAAATGGCGGTAGCCGATCCGGATCAAGCCAAACGCCTGCAAACCCGCATGGCAAACGCGCAGGAAAGCGAATTCATGCCCGCAACCGCCGATTTACCGGAATTTATGCCGGAAGCCGAATTCCAACAGCGCTTTGGCGGCTTACAGGGGGAGAACTATCGGCAAATGCTGGAAAAAATCCATGCGCGCATCAACGCGTTGCCACTCTATCAAAGCCAGTAACGGGAAAACCGGCAGCCTTAACCGTCTAACAAACTTAAAGCGGTCTCGGCATCCCGAACGAGCAAAAAATATTGACTGTGGAAACGACACTTAATCGCGACGGAGCGTCGCTCCCACAAAGACCATCACAGACACGCTGACGGCCGTTATCCAACCGCAAAGGTAAAATCTCAAGCTTGACCGCTCAATTCTCTACCATAACGCTTCCCGGCGGACAGCAGGGTTCCTCCCAGCAGTAACAACAACAGCGTTCCCGGCGCCGGCAGTGGGTTAGGTGGATTGGTGACTTTGTCCGTTACGGTAATTAAGTCGTCGAGTTCCAACGGCGTATTAAACACCACGCTGGCGCTGCTGTATTTTTGCGCCGTATCGACTATCCCGAGAAACAAGGCCGGCGTGCCGTTAACCGAAGTCGCGACGTCCGCATCGGCCACCGAGAGCGTGGCTCCGCCGAACGACAGGATTGCATCATCGGCGAAAAAGTCGAAATTGATGTCTCCCAGCACCAAATAAAAGCCGAAGGCATAAGTCGGTACGGTAAAACCGAAATTCAGCGTATCCCCTAAGGTAAATCCGCCAAAGGCGCCAGCGTATTCGTAAGCCAAGGTGTTGGCACCGGAAGTACCGCCTATGCTGCGTATGCCTGCGGCAGGGTCGATGGCGTCGCCGACCACTGAGTCGCCCAGGGTATACGTCAAGTTAAGACCGCCGATGGCAGCACCGGAAGCGAAGGTAGTCCCCCCGGCTATGCCGTCGAAATTTTGCACCGACACATCGGTATTGGCGATGCCGGCCACGGCGGCATCGAACGCCGCTTTATCCTTGTACAGTACCGGAGCCGCATAGGCCGAACCCGCAGCACATAGCGCTAACATTAATGCCGAGCAGCCGGCCAGCGTTTTCACGCCTGCTTTTGCGTGAAGAATAGGATTGGGCTTGGTTTTGATTACATTCACGACACACCTCTTGACTTTATTATGTTGATGCAGCAGTTAAACATCCAATGTCGTTGTTAGCTTTTATCCACATTACAAGCGGTAAGCGACAGCCTATTGCGTGTTGACAGGTATTGTCACGGCCAATCGAATGTGTATCAGCACTTTCCGTAGCAGCGCCGATAAAACGGCAAACCTGATGAGATTTGAATAAAATTCTAGAACCCGCTCACAGTTTTAGGCGCCTGTCGCATTGTATCCGGTAAATCCCCAGCCTAACAAACTGATTTTTTCCGCTAACCGCGTACACGCCGAACTCCGTGTTACCACCCAAACTTACTAAGCCGCCGTGCCATGCCCGGCACACACGTTTGACATAAGGGGCGATGCGCGTTAGCGCAGCGTCCCGCTTGATGGATGAGTTAGCTTTTTACCCACCGTGAACAAAATTGGAATTGAGGCAATGATACCAACAACAGTGGCTGGGCCAGAAACCGCAAATACCTGTTGGTCAACATACCCTTCGGTAAGCGAGCGATAAATGAGGTAGCTACCAAGAGGCAGGTTGAGAAGCACCGCAGTGGCGGTGCCTGGTGCATATGAATGTAGCGCTACAGTTGCTAAAACGTGGGGGAATAAGACGTTAAGCACCATTGCAAGAGCATAGCCTGTAAGGAAGTAAGCCCCATAGCTGTGTGCGCCACTAACCGAAGAGAGCCATGCGGCAAAAATGACAGCAATGGATAAAACGACAACGGCAAAGCGGAAAGGGAATGCGCCAACCTGAACATGCCAACGACCAGCACGTGTTGACCAAGCTGGGAGAAACAGCGCCTCCTCGGTGTTGTGTATTACAACGCCAAGCGCGAACAGCCAACCAAGTAGCGAAAAACTCATGAGGTAGCTAACGCCAGCGTAACGGGCCGGTTTGGAGCGCGAGCGGAAAACCGGTCACGTTGACGCAATCGTTATGTGTCATTGATGATCTCCATGCTGTGCGCAAAGAACGTGATTCCAGGGTCTTGCTCGATATTCTGCACTTCTATGCGCGAGGAGTCCCATTGCCGCGCGGAGATGTCCACGACCAGCATTCCCGACAAAGACCCTGAAAAACCTTCCTGAATTTTCAGATTGCTGACACCGTTAAAACGTAGACGGCGAGTTTTTTCACCTTTTTTAGCAGAGAGGTCAATGAAGCTATCCTTCCACGATTCCCATTCAATATGGTAATGGAAATCCACTAACTCCAAATTGCTAAATCCTGCCAGGATAATCGAATCACTCACCTGTAGTTTCTCCGTAACACATAACGAAAAGGGTAACTTGCCGGCGAAAGCGTAGCGACGATAGGAGCGTAGCTTTTGCCGGTCAAGTTTACCCGCTTGTTAGGCCAAATTGGTAACTGCGAGTTACTTGGTTTATTTACGCCATTCATTCTATGTCGATTGCCCATTTGTTCCATAAACCTATAACAAATAGGCTCATTAGTCCAATTACACCCAGAATGGTACACAGTAGATAGACCCAAGCTCCTGGTATAAAATTTAGCAATCCGTTATTTGGGCTAATTGGCCAAAATGGTTGTATGTCCGCATGCATAATGCTGTCCAACAATACATGTGAAAATGTACCAATAAAGGCACCTGTAGAAGCCGCAACCCACGAAATGTGTGAATTCACTTGCAGCCATTTCAAGTATTTAAAATTGAATATGGCATTCCACGTACGAAGTAACCATTGACATACAAATTTGCCCATAAAAAGAGTAAGCGAACCAATTATGAATGCGCCTAGATACGTGTGCGTAAAACCATGCAACACGCTATCGTGCCGCACAATTCTTATTAACGGCTCCATATCAATAGCAACTTGAGCGAATCCGAAGATTGTTAAGCTAAAATGGCGGCCTGTTATAGCTTTAATTGCTGTTCCAGGCCCCATGTGAAATGGTGTAAAAGGCATGTCTTCCTTCCCGCCTAACGCCCAGCTAATGGGCGCGCAGCGAAGCGGAGCGTCCCGTTGAGCGCCGTGTTAAAAGGCTTGGTTGACGGCTTGTTCTTTGTATCTGATAACAAAATCTTTTGCTTCATCGAGTGATTCTGGGTAAGAAATTTTATAATAGCCTCCGTCCTCACGCCGTTCATAGACTGAATGAAAGAAGAATCCGTGCTCCACGAGATATTTTACTTTCTCCCATTGCGCTTTATCTGCGGTTTTCGGAGCGGAAAACTTCCGATTAACCTCGATCAATGGGCCACCACATTCTGGGCAAACTCTTGGGATTGAAGATTGAGGCTTCTTAAAGCTCTTTCTGCATTTAAAGCATAAATTCGGAAAGAGATAGCTCTGAATATGCTTTTCTTTTTGAAAGTAGCTGTGATGCTTGAACTTACCCATACCTTTGACAGCCTTTTAACTAGTAATTAGATAGTTCTGTATATCTACCGAAAATCATTCCTAGAACCGATAATTTATTGATTAACATGCGATTTTCCATTCTGCATATCATCGGAACCTAGTAGGCATGACTGGTAAACATCAAACTGCGGTCATTGAATCAGATTAGACGATAGGCTGCAACGGGTCGCTATGGATAGCTATCCATAGCGACCCCTATGTATAGTGCCCAACTATGAATAGAAGCGATTTATTTTGATCTGCATCCTACGTGTTATTAGCGATTACCAGCAGAGCGCTATACATAGTTTTGATGCTTTTAAAACTGAGTCGATTCATTTCTAGCCGGTTGATAACTAGAAACGGAGTTGGTGCATGGCAATATTCAACCAAACGAAGCATAAAACCATCAACAAAGGCTGCCAATTGGCACTCAAGCAGGCAAGTGTAAATGTGTTAGTCGGCAAGGATCATTGAATTTTCTGAAGTGAAGAAATTTTCACATCAAAACCCTTGCAAAATTATGTAAAGCTTTTTAGCCAAGGATTGGCTGAAAGACCAGTAAAATCAGACTTTGCCACCGATCGCAATATACGGCTACTCATAGTTGGGCACTATACATAGGGGTCGAGACAAGACGATCATGCCTTACCCAACCGAGCCGATTATTTCCCGATAACCGAATTCCAGCCAATTGATTCGACTTAATGTTATAGATCGTTAAGTTACTTTCCAAACCAATTTTGCAAATAGTCGTAAGATTGAATAGTTCCGCCAACCATCTTAACCTGCCGCGCAAGCAGTGCACACTAAAGCAATATTGTCGAGGTAAGCCATTGAATGTCCAACCCGCTTCCGCCCGGTTAACGTCTATAGATGCCCTGCGCGGTCTGGTCATGGTCATCATGACCTTGGATCACACCCGCGATTTCTTCAGCGACGCTCACTTCAAGCCGACCGATTTGCAGCAAACCAACGTCGCCTTGTTTCTGACCCGCTGGATCACGCATTTTTGCGCACCGGTGTTCGTGTTTTTGGCAGGCGCCAGCGCGTTTTTATGGTTCGCCCGCAAAGGCCGGAATGCACCGATCAGCGGTTTTTTGCTGAAACGCGGGCTGCTGCTGTTACTGCTGACTTGTACCGTGGAGGCGTGGTCGTGGAATTTTCTGAACGATTTCCGGCAAGTCGACGGCGGCGTGCTATGGGCTATAGGCTGGTCCATGATCGTATTGGCCGGTTTAGCCAAACTGCCGGTGGTGATAGTGGGCTTGATCGGACTGACCATCGTGGCCGGACACAATGCTCTGGACGGCATTCGAGCGCAAGACTTGGGCGGCTTCGCGCCGTGGTGGGCGATCTTGCATACCGGCGAGGATGTGGCTTTAGGCAACGGTTGGTCTATTAATCCCTACTACCCGCTGCTGCCGTGGATAGGGGTGATTGCGCTGGGTTTCGGTTTCGGCAGCTGGCTGCAGCGCAACGAACCGGGTACCCCATTCAAATTGATTACCGCCGGGACCGGATTGAGCCTTTTATTCATCGCCCTGCGCTACGCCAACGTTTACGGCGACCCCGATGCTTGGCAAGTACAAACCACGCCCGCGTTTACGCTACTGTCGTTTTTGAATTGCCACAAATACCCGCCTTCTTTGCTGTATTTATCGATGACGTTAGGTCCGGCCCTAATACTGTTAGGCTTGCTGCATCAAAAGTCGTTACACCTGCAACATCCCTTGCTGTTATTCGGCCGCACGCCGCTATTTTTTTATTTAATTCACCTATATGTCATTCACGGCCTGGCAGTCGGCTTGGCGGCGATAACAGGCGGTCCGGTGCGAGAAATCGCCGGCGGCGGCATTTGGTCGCCGAATTTGCCTGCCGATTACGGTTACGGCTTGGCTAGCGTTTATGCGATATGGCTTGTCGTGGTGGTACTGATGTTGCGCTTGTGCCGCGGATTTGAGCGGCTCAAAACGGCCAACCCGCATTGGATTTGGATGAATTATTTATAAATCAACAGCTTGTGCTTTGTCACCGGCAGTTGGATTTAGGGTTGTGCCCGGAAACGTAGTAAGATTCGCCAAAGCTGTTCAAGCAAACACTGTTGCTCGCAACGCGAAATACACGGACTTCAAGTCCCTATCAGCGGGAGACGATAGCCTCATGTCAGAGCAAGATTCGCCGGAAGCGCTTTATATCGTATTGATTAGCATACATGGGCTGATTCGCGGCAACGACTTGGAACTCGGCAGAGATCCTGATACCGGCGGACAAACCAAATACGTGATCGAACTCGCAAAAGCACTGTCCGGACAGACCGATATCGAACGGGTCGATTTGGTGACCCGCTTGATTCGGGCGGATAGCGTGAGTACCGATTATGCCGAGCCGCTGGAAACTTTGGCCGGCAACGCGCAAATCGTGCGCATCGAGTGCGGGCCGGACGACTACATTCCGAAGGAACAACTATGGGACTATTTGGACGGTTTCACCGACAATTTATTGGTCTGGCTACACCAGCAACCCCGCCTACCCGACATCTTGCACAGCCACTACGCCGATGCAGGTTACGTCGGATTACATATTTCCCAGCTAACCGGCATACCGCTGGTTCATACCGGTCATTCGTTGGGCCGGGACAAATGCCGGCGCCTGCTTGCCACCGGGATGATTCTCAACGACATTGAACAACGTTACCACGTACTTCGCCGCATCGACGCCGAAGAAGATACGCTAGCCGCCTCCGCGTTGGTGATTGCCAGCACCCGAAACGAAATCGAGGATCAATACGAGCTTTACGACTGCTACGCACCGGAGAAAATGGCGATCATACCCCCCGGCATCAATTTAACCCAGTTCCATCCACCGTCGGCGATCGGCGACGGCACTAGCTACTTACCGCACTTGCGTAAATTTCTCAGTCACCCGGATAAACCTATCATTTTGGCTTTATCCCGTCCCGACGAGTGCAAAAACATTATTGCGTTGCTGGAGGCCTACGGCGAGTCGCCGCGTTTGCAAGCACTGGCCAATTTGGTCATCGTAGCCGGCAATCGCGACGACATCCGCGAAATGGCCGACGGTCCGCAACGGGTGCTGACCGAATTATTAATGGTGATCGATTTTTACGATTTATATGGTCTGGTGGCGATACCCAAGCACCATAGTACCGAACAGGTTGGTGAAATTTTCCGCCTGGCTTCGACCTCGCACGGCGTGTTCGTCAATCCGGCCCTCACCGAACCATTCGGTTTGACGCTATTGGAAGCGGCAGCCAGCGGCTTACCGTTAATCGCTACCGAAAACGGCGGCCCGGTAGATATTATCGGCAATTGCCAAAACGGCTTGCTGATCGACCCGTTCGACGTGAAGGGGTTCGCCGACGCACTATTAACCGTGCTGGAGAATCCGGCGCTGTGGCAACAATATTCCGCGTCCGGCATTGAAAACGTCGCAAAACATTATTTGTGGCAAGCGCACGCCCGCGCTTACTTGAGCAAAATTCGCGGGCTGCCCAAAGGCTTCGAATTATTGCCGAAGACCGTGTCGCGTACCCAAGCCAGCCGCTACCGCAAGCTGGCGATTTGCACCGAGATCGACAATACGCTGCTAGGCGACGCAGAAGGTTTGGAACAACTTGTCAAGCTGATCCGCGAGCAACGCAAAAAATTCTTGTTTTGCATCGGCTCGGGCAGGCGCCTGGATTCGGCATTGGCCATTTTAAAAGCGCACAAGGTACCTAAACCCGATATTTTAATCACCAGTTTGGGTACGGAAATTCATTACGCCCAACAGCTGATTTCCGACATTTCGTGGAGTTATCACATCGACCACGGCTGGACGCCGCACGTGTTACGACGGCTATTTGAAGATCTACCGGGACTCAAGCCGCAGCCAAAAAGCGAGCAAAGCCGTTTCAAACTGTCCTATTTCTACGACGCCGCCACCGCACCTAGCATCGAAGAGATCAACAGCCTATTACATAAGCAGGATTTTTCAGTCAACGTCACCTTGTCCTTCGGCCAATTTTTGGACATCGTTCCGGCCCGGGCCTCCAAGGGGCAAGCCTTGCGCTACATTGTCAGACAACGGGACATTCCGTTACAACGCGTATTAGCCACCGGCGGTTCCGGTGGAGATGAAGACATGCTGCGCGGCAACACCCTGGGCGTCGTCGTCGCCAACCGCCACAGCGGGGAGCTATCGACCCTGGCCGAAATGGAGCACGTTTATTTCGCGATGCGAGCCCACGCTTGGGGTATTTTAGAAGCGATCGAACATTACGACTTTTTTAATCTTTAACCTCCGGCCACAAGCAAGGCAGCGCTGATCCCGGCCGGCATCAGGCATACACCGAGAGCAGGTGAAAAAAAGCTAAGCAAAGTCGATACAAACTCGGCCACTATCGGCCCGAGTAAACCCCCAGGAACTACTTATGTACGAACAAGTTTCCCACTCGCTATTGAACAATATCCTCGACGATCTGAAACCGGAAATTCGCCGCCAAGACATCAGGCACTTCTATACGCGCTTGGGAGCCAATTTTTACGCCATCTATTCTTTATTTTTCACGCTATACGGACAGCGCGACGATTTCAAAACGCAAATGTTGCGATTGGTGGAAACCATGGCCAAAGGCTATATCGCCCGCAGCGCGGAATTGGAACAAAGCGACATCGCCCGGGAACAGGACCACAACTGGTTTTTATCGCAGCAATGGGTGGGCATGGCACTTTACACCAACGGATTTGCCGACAATCTTGCCGACCTAGCTAACAAAACCCAATACTTTCAAGAACTAGGTATCAACATGGTGCACATCATGCCGATTCTGATGTGCCCCACCGGCAAAAGCGACGGCGGCTACGCGGTCAGCGATTTCAGACAAATCGACGACAGGCTGGGAACTTTAAACGATTTGCGGCGCCTCGCCGAGGAGTTCAGAAAGCGCGACATCTTGTTGGTGCTGGACATCGTGTTAAACCATACCTCCGACGAACACGAATGGGCGCAAAAAGCCATCAACGGCGAGCAACGTTACCAGGATTATTATTTTGTGTTCGGCAACCGCGAAGTGCCGGACATGTTCGAGCAATCCATGCCGGAGATTTTCCCCGAAAGCAATCCCGGCAATTTCACCTGGAACGAGGCGATGCAAAAATGGGTGATGACGGTGTTTCACAACTACCAGTGGGATTTGAATTACAGCAATCCCGAAGTGTTCGTAGCCATGCTCGACATCATCTTGTTTTGGGCCAATCAAGGCGTGGACATACTGCGGCTCGACGCCGTGGCTTTTCTGTGGAAGAAGATCGGCTCCACCTGCCAAAACGAGCGCAACGCGCACTTGATTCTGCAACTGATGAAGGATTGTTGCCAAGTCACCGCGCCCGGCGTACTGTTCATCGCCGAAGCCATCGTCACGCCGGTGGAAATGATCAAATATTTCGGCGAAGACGCCATCATCGCCAAGGAATGCGAAATTGCCTACAACGCCACGCTAATGGCTTTGCTGTGGGACGGTATCGCCACACAAAACGCCAGATTACTCTATCAAGGCGTTAAAAATCTGCCGGCAAAACTGGAACGAGCCACTTGGCTCAATTACGTGCGTTGTCACGACGACATCGGTTTCGGCTTCGACGACAACGACATCCGCGCCGCCGGTTACGACCCGTACGCGCACCGGCAATTTTTGGTCAATTATTTCAGCGGCCAATTCGAAGGCTCACCGGCCAGAGGCATGGTGTTCATGCACAACGAAACCACCGGCGACGCCCGCATCAGCGGTTCAATGGCCTCGCTGGTCGGCTTGGAAGCCGGTCAGGAAACAAACGACCAAGCGTTGATCGATAACGCGGTCAAAAAAATAGTGTTGCTGCACAGCCTGATTTTATCGTTCGGCGGCATCCCTTTGCTGTACAACGGCGATGCATTAGGGGTAATCAACGACTACAGCTATCGCGACGATCCCCATAAAAGTAACGACAACCGTTGGATACACCGCCCCAAAATCAATTGGGAACGTGCCGAGTTGCGCAAAAAACAGGGAACGACGGAGTACGTCTTATTCAACGCGATGAAGAAAATGATCGCAATCCGCAAAGAAACCTCGGCGTTTGCCGATTTTAACAATCGCGAACTGGTAGACATCGATAACCAGCATCTATTGTGTTACCTCCGCTTCGATCATCAACGGCCCTCTGAACGGGTGTTGGTGGTAGCCAATTTCGCCGCCAGTCCGCAATATCTCGACCTGGCTCTGCTCAGAAGCAAGGGTATCGATCCGTTTACCCGATTCGTCGATTTATATAGCGGGCGGCAACCGGCGCAATACGATAGACACATTGTGTTGCAAGGTTTTCAGTTTTATTGGTTAACGCAAATATAAAACCGCGCGGTCTTGGTAGAACCTCGTTAACGCTCCCAAAAAATCAATCAGCGATTTTCGACTTTTTCTTCCGCGCCCATTGTTCTTACTATTACCGCAATCCGGGCTACAGCCACGGCATTTTCCCCATCAATTTAAAACCGAACAGCTTCAGGGTCCCTGATGAACACAACGATCCCGGTTGCGAGAAAGGCAAACAGGCCCGACGCGATGAAAACCAAGCGGTAGTCGCCGATCAGGCTATGGGCGTAACCGGCGGTGTAGGCGGCGATGGCCGCCCCGATTTGATGTGCAAAGCAAATCCAGCCGAACACCACGCCGACGTTTTGTTTGCCGAATAAGTCCGCGGTCAATGCCGAGGTGGCCGGAATGGTCGACAACCAATTCATGCCGTAAATAATCGAGAACATCATTAATTGTCCGGTGCTATCGATGCCGGGCAGCAGTATCAGCGTGGCACCTCTGACCACGTAATAAAACGCCAGCGGCCAGCGCTTGCCGTAGCGGTCGCACAGCCAGCCGGAGAAAATCGTGCCGAACACATCGGCCGCGCCCATGACTCCCAGCGACATGGCCATGGTCATGTCGCTGAAGCCGTGTTCGATGCCATGTGGAATCAAATGGGTTTGAAAAAGCCCGGAGGTGGTTAAACCGCAAATGCCAAAACTCGAAGCCAACAGCCAGAATTGCGGGCTGCTCATGGCCGAGCGCATGGGATTGCTATCGGGCTTGAGTATTGTTGTGTGTACGCCATTGTCGCCGCAGGGCAACAGGCCTTTTGATTCGGGATCGTCTCTTAAAAATTTCAGAATCAACGGCAAAACCAGCAAGCCTAACGCGACGGCGATCAACAGCGTCGCCGCACGCCAGCCTTCATGAACGTTGATCTGCATTAAAACCGGAGTGAACACTAACTGGCCGGAAGAGAAGGCCGCGCCCAATATGCCTAATGCTAGTCCCCGGTGCTTATGGAACCAACGATTGATCAACGCCGAACCCATAATCATGGACGTGCCGCCCGAACCTGCTCCAATCAGCAATCCCCAAAACAAATACATTTGCCAGGATTCCCGCATAAAAACGCTGCCACCGGCGCCTGTCACCGATAAAATCAACGTGATAACGCTGATGCGTTTTGCGCCGTAGACATCCATCAACCTACCTAGAAATGGACCTGCAAGGCCGAATAACAGCAGGTTTAGCGAAATCGCGCCGCTAATGGTTTCCCTATTCCAATCAAACTCCTGTTCCAGGGACATCATGATGATCCCTGGAACAGAGCGCAGTGCCGATGCCACAAACAAGCACAGAAACGTGACTGCGAGTATTACCCAGGCATAGTGAACTGTATTGGCATGGCTCTTCGGCGTTGTTGCTAAGGACTTAAACATTTTCGTGAGGGTTTATTTGAAAACAGACTTATTCGGCGTCTTCGATTTTGTCCAGCAGTTCAATCAGCCGTGTTACCCCTTGCAGCAGGATGCCGCCCACGCCCAACGCAAACCACACCCCGATCACAAACCCCCAATGAATCGGCGCGGCGAAGAATTCTTCTCTAAACCAGAAGGTATGCCCCCACTCGTTGAAGCCGACGCTGACCAAAATCATGAAAGGCCCGAACACCGCCAAGGTCAAGGGTAACGAGATGCCTTTGGCATACAAGGGCAAGCGGGTTCTGGCGTATAGCCAGGCGCAGCCGCCCAAGATCACGTAAAGCGGGAAGTTGAAATAAAACTCGATGATGTGATTGGCGGTAAACGGCGTGTCGCGTATCGCCACCTGGTGCCAGGAGTTGTCCTGTTCGGCAAAATAACTGCCGGCCCAATACACCGCAAAGGTGTAAATGCTGATCCACATGGTCAAGGTGAAATAGCGGCGAATTTCTTCCTTGGGTGCCAATTGATCCAAATTCCGGTCGCGCGTGGTCCATAAGTAACCCCAAAAACCGCTGGCGACGGCGGCGATAATCGCCAGTTCGATATAAAACAGCCGCATCCAGTATTGCTCGAACGCGGGTTCCGTGGAATCCAGGCCGTGGGCGACGGCAAAAGCGCCCTGATACAGTCGTAAACCGACATAGATCACGGTCAATATGCCAAAGCCCTTTAAATATTTGGGTAAGTCGATCAAATACCAAGGCAATGATTTAGGGTTTTCGCTGCTTAAGCTAACGTGTTCTGTCGTGGTAGCCATGATGGTTGCTCCTGAGTTAATTGAATTTGGGGATGACGGCCGCGGAAATACTGGAGATATAGCGTTTTCCCATCACATCGTCGTAAAGGAACAGCAAACCGCCGACACGGCTGTCCGCGTCTTTGATCAGCCCGTCCAGCTTTTCCGACTCCCAGGCCGCATCGCGCACTTCTATCGTGACGGTGCGTTGTTCGCCGGGTGCGATAGGCGCATTGTTATCCAGGCTCAGGCCGTTATTGCTGACGTCATCCTTGGCGGGCATGTGGCCCACATCGGCCAATTCGGCGTTCATGAAATGCACGTTAGAGCTGGAAAACTCGCCGATTCTGACCGCCCCTTGGCTGCGATTGTCGACACTCACCTGCAACAGCATGGCTCGTTGAGCGACGTTGTATTCCGCTTTGATGGCGTCCACATTGACCGTTCCGGCATTGACTTGAGCCGGCAAAGGCAAAATCCGATCCAGTCCCGCTTGTAACGGAATAGCGTCCGGGTAACGGTTGGCAGTGACGGCATTCAGCGCCAATACCAATACCGGCACCCCCACTAACACGGCTTTAGCGATGAGTTTGTCCTGAGCGGTGATCAACTCCTGTTCCAAACCGGCATCCAGCATGCGGTAACGGCTGATGAACAAGGGACGACGCACCCACCACAACAACCAACCGGCAGCCAACACCCCCCAGAACAGGTGCCAGAATACGCCGTTGGCAAAGCCGAAGCTCTCCATGTCGATCACTTCGCCGTTAATGGTTTTAAGCGTATTGCGGAAGTCGCCGGGATCGCCGCCAATGTCCAACCACACCCCTGGGCCCATCACCTGTCCCGCGTCTTTTAAATTAAAAAACGGGTGAATGTGATAACGCCCAGGCAAACGGCCTTTCAAGACCACTTTGAACTCGTAGTCACCACCAGGCTCCAGGGACACTGAATTGGTCCAAGGTTTACCGTTTAGGTAGCGCTCGGTACGAATCAGCACGGGTCCCGGCGTGGAGATATTCAAGAAGCTGGCTTCCGGCTTTGGCACACTGATCGGCCAGTCTTCGGCAACATGAAACTTGCCGCTGACACTGACTTCATCGTTGACGTTGAATTTTTGCGTGGACCACTGCACGTCGTACCACTGGATGGTGCGCATCCGAATGAACGGCTCCAAGGCTTTTTCGCCATGGGCCTGAGCGGTGGGTACTGTCAACACCGACAACACATTCAAACAAAGCAATGCCAACAGCCAAGGTTTAAAAAGTACTTTCATGGCTGGTCTCCTTAAATGCTTTTCAGATAACGGGTATCGGCGAACCATTTACCGATATACCACCAGAGCGGATACATCAACGAACATAACAGCGCCGAACAAAAGGCCGCCAACGGTGTGGCGTACTGGCCATAGGTGCGCAAGGTACCGCGCTCGATGATGCGCAAGTATTCCGGCATGCCGGTGCGGATGTATTGAAAACCGAACACATCGGCCACCGTCAGCTGGCTGTTGTGGTATTCGACCGGTTGGTGGAACATGCCGAAGATCGGCCAATTGGTGGGGTAGAACAACAAGGCAAACGCAGCCCCGCCAAAAATAGAGGTGATGGTCAGGCTGTTGGTGAGCATCAACAAGGTATCCAATACCAATGCACCGGGCACCATGGTGGCCGGCAACACCATGTTGATGGGGAAATAATTCCAGTAGTGGTAGGCAAATACCCGGGTGACCCAGGTACCTAGCAATAAGGCCGCGACGCAGAGGGTGGCGCCCAACGGTAGACGGAATTTATCCCACAACACCGCCTGTACGGCGGCAGGAAAAGTAATGCCGATTAGCGGCGTCACCAATGGCCACCATTGCCGATCTTTCCAATCGACCCAGAAGTCCCAGTCGCCGACGGTCAGGGCAAAATGTAAATGAAACGAGCCGATGAACAAGAATAGGGCCAGGACCAGGATCAGATAATCGTAAGCTCTGACCAGCCGGGCTTTCTCGCCCTGGTAAGGTTTGAATGTGGAAATAGGAATGTGTGCGGACATAAAGTGATACCCCCGAATGGTGCCGTCGCAAACGACTGTCGATGTGATGGTTTGAGCGCGCCACCGGCCTAAAAGCCACCCTTGGGGAGTTAAACCGGATTGGTCGATAGCCGCGCTCGCGGTATAAGGTAGGGATGTTTCGACGCGCTGTGAAATGGTGAAATTTCATTCGGATCGATGAAGACTGTTCATACCGCCCGGCCGCGAATTTGTTTAGGATGCGGGGGCAAATCATTGAGGACATTTGCCGATGGCCAATCTACGCACCTTCGACCTGAACCTGTTGCTGGCTTTCGACGTATTGATGCGGGAACGCAATGTCACCCGCGCGGCGGAATCCATGTTCGTTACCCAGTCGGCCATGAGCCACACTCTGCATCGCTTGCGCCAGCATCTCAACGACCCGGTACTGGTCAAATCGCCCGGCGGGATGCAGCCGACCGCACTGGCGCTGACATTGGTCGAGCCGGTGCGCAGTCTGTTGAAGGAAATGGAGCGTCTGCTCGAAACGCCGCAAGCCTTCGACCCGACTGCCAGCCAACGCCGGTTTACGATTGCAGCGACCGATTACATGGAATTTCTGATGTTGCCGACGCTAACGCAAATGATAGAGCGGGTAGCGCCTGGCGTGGATATTCACGTCAAACGCACGGAATCCGCTTTTCCTTTGCCACAACTGGAAAACGGCAGCCTGGATGTGGTGCTGGGTTTCGTCTCGGTACTGAATCCGCCAGCGCATTTGCACTGCGAAATCCTGTTCAAAGATCGCATGGCTTGCGTGGTCAGGCAGGATCATCCGCGGATCAAAGCGCCGCCGTCGCTGGCGGATTATCTGGCGGCGACGCACATGCTGATTTCCAGAACCGGCGATAAATTGGGGGTGATAGACGATAAACTGGCCGAAACCGGCGCCGAGCGCCATATTCATTGCATTGTGCCGCATTTTTTGTCGGCCCCTTTGATTGTGGCGCAAACCGATATGATCTTGTCCTTGCCGTATCGCTTGGCAATAGCCTTTCGGAAACTGGTGCCGCTGAGCATTTGGCCGGTACCGGTCGAATTGCCCGACTACGATTTGGCGATGATCTGGCATCCGTTATGGGAAAAAGACCCGGCCCACGGCTGGCTGCGCGAGCAAATCAGCCGTGTCGCCCGAACAATTGGCGCATCCCCGCTCGAACTTTAACGCCCTGGCAGACCGGCTGCCAAGGCTTTAACCTTTAACAGAAAATAAGGCGGTTTCGCTTGGTTATCGCCGCCGTTTAGGGTGGCCGAGCGATGCAGGCGATTGACCACCGCATACAATTGGCCGCCGGCACCGAAACTGAACGAATCCACCCAGGAAAGGCGCGGACATTGTGCCAACTGCCGATACTTGCGAGTGGGATCGATGACGCCAATCGCGTTGTTGGCCAAATCGCCCAAATAAATATTGTTGTTCCGGTCGATGCTGATGCCGTCCGAAATCGGCTTGTCGCTGTAGCGCTCAACCCGGCCGGCAAGTTCTTCGGCCGATAACGACGCGTTGATCAAGTCGGCGGCTCTAATCCGGTACAAACTAAGGCCGTGCATGGGCCCGAAATACACCCATTCGTTAGCCAAGTCCTCGGTGATGGGATTCACCCCGATGTGCGGCCTGACTAATTCGCCCGCCGGAGTTTTTACCTGAATCGGCACATTATCGATGAGCAAATCGACGTTTTCCGGCACCACGCTATAGTGGCCTTGCAGCACCCGCCGGGCCGCTCCGGTCGACAAGTTGACCACAATCAAGGCCGCATTGATGCCGCCGGCCGGATCGCTGATGAAGGCATGATTGTGGATGGTATCCAAGGCAAAATCGTTGACGAACGCATCTTTCGGCGCAATCGGTGCCGGCAGATAAATCAAGCGTTGTAACTTGTTGGTTTTAGTATTCCAGCCGACCAGCTTGGGCGTGACGCCACTACGCATACCGTTGTCCAGCATCCAGACCACGCCATTGCTATCGGAACGTATGCCCAGCACCGAGTCGAGCTTGAGCGGCGCTGTCGAATCGGCCGCAGACATTTCCCAATTCGGAAATGGCAGCAGGGTCCGGTCCTTATACTCGACCACCGTGTATTGCGGTTGGTAAAACTGATGTTGACTCATGATGATACGCCCGCTTGAGTCGCCGTGACATTGCCGGGCCCGGTGTCGAGATTGGCGAATACGTCGAAATCGGACTTGGTCTCGGCCGAGGCCGTAAAGACCGCAAACAGCAGGGCTGTACAGGACAGGGTGACCCGGTTCATCGGCGTCTCCGTAAGTTAATGGGTGAGCCATAACATACGAGATCGCGAAACCCGTGTTAAATGACAATATTTAATCAAAGGCCATGCATCGGACTGATGATGGTTGCAGCCTTCATGCCGAGCAAATTCGCTGATCCGCAGGCATCAATACAAATAAAAGCGTTCATCCCGGTTGTACGGCAATCGCTAAAACAACGGCTTACCGTATTACTTGAGCCGCCTCCTTTCAAGCAAACGGTTGTTTCGTCAAACCAAGTTGCGCCGCATGGTTTTAGGGCGGATTGTACCTAATGTAAACAGCCAATCCCCCTCAAGCCCTTATAGTTTTTAATGCCCTCCATGGCGAGACTCCCGTAGGTTTAAAACAAGCTCAGCGAAAATCAGCAGATTTGCGCGCGGCGGCGGCCGGCGCCCCATACGCCTAAGGCGCTAGCAAACAACCAAGCGGCGGCAGGCACCGGGACCGGGGCGATTTCCGAACCGGTAGCCGGGCTAGTGGCGTAAGCGGAGAGTGCTGCCGACAAGCTACCCGTGACGGTATGGATGCCGTCGCTGAAAATGGCCATTACAAACGTACCTTCTTGGTAAAAAGCGCCGTCCCAGGTGTATTCGTTCAACGAGGTATTCGCCGTGCCGGTATTGTTGTTACCGTCGCTGAATTGCCCGGATATGTTGACGGAAGCGTTAGCGTAATCGTTGCCGTAGTAATAAATGGAATCCGATTCGCCGCCTAACTCCCAATCCAGGGTGATCAAAGCGATGCCATGGCCGGTTAATTCGAAATTGACGTAATTCGAAGCACTGGAGCCGGCGTTGTTGCTATACATAGTCCACCAATCGAACGGCATATCGTCGCTGGTTTGCGAATCGGCATAGGCGCTAAGCTCGTATTCGTCGCGCACCGAAGAACTTTGCGCCGACGCGGTATCGGCGTCGGTATACAACTCGCTGGTCAAGTCGTTGGCCGACATGGAGTCGCTATTACTGTGATTCAAATAAGCGGTATACGCATTGGAGCTCGCTTGGCCGGAGCCACCGTACCAAGATAGCGTGGGTGCATTCTCGCCGTCGGACAAATCGAAATACTCGATGTTCAAACTGCCCCAGTCGATATAGGCATAGGCCGACGATGACGCGTAAGCGGATTGGCTGGTTCCGAAAAGCATTAACAAGGATGCAGCTAAAGGTAATTTCAAGCTGGTTAAAGTCATAGTGACACTCCTGATGTCTTGAATCTTAAGGATGAGAGGTGAAATGAGGATTTGATTACAACCGCATGAAGCCTAAGTCGATCTAACAACTTACCATCTACGCGGCTTCTATGCTAAAGCAAAATTAAAACCAATAAAAAATTCGTCATAATATTGAATTATTTACAAAATTTTCATCATTTATTAATCTTTACGTTATGTAAACCCGTTTTTACAATCACTTGGTACGTTAGTGCTATTTTCTACTCGGTCATTTAACCGACATCTCATTCCCAAGGCCGCAAAACATGGCAGCCAGCCGCTTTATCCCTGTTTTTGCCCGGCAAGGCGGCCTCCCGCACACTGTAAAATTTCTCGACAACTCCCCCCTAAACCTAACAATCAAACACCAAGACCGGCTTGCCAATGCGCTAGTTGTGGCAACTCAATCGATGCGCCCCTCCTAACGTCGGCAGCCTATGTGCATCTCATCGGGTTGTAACAATCCTCGACACTCCCACCGCTCTATTTCTACCCGCACAGCGAGCACAAGCTGAATCGGTCATTAAAAAAATCGTCGAATCCGGGCTTGACTGGTAAGCTTGTCAGTTTAACCGCCTGCCCGCTAAGCAGGTTGAACGACGTTTTCCAACCCTGCGCGCTAATGACCACACGCAAACACATCGTCATCGTCGGAGCCGGCCCGGGCGGGCTGTGCGCCGGTATGTTACTGAGCCAACGCGGCTTTAAAGTTTCCCTATTCGATAAGCATGCCGAGGTCGGCGGCCGCAACCGGCCGATCCGGATGGACGGATTCACTTTCGATACCGGCCCGACCTTCTTGCTGATGAAAGGCGTGCTGGACGAAATGTTCGAACTGTGCGGACGCAATAGCGCCAACTATCTGGAATTCATGCCGTTGTCGCCGATGTACCGCTTGCAGTTTGCCGACAAAGCGATTTCGGTTTATTCCGACCGCGACACTATGCGCGGCGAGCTGCAGCGGGTTTTCGACGAAGGCTGCGAAGGCTACCACCGGTTTATGGCCAATGAACGCCGGCGCTTCCAAGCCCTATATCCTTGCATCACCCGCGACTATTCCAGCCTGCGCTCGTTTTTATCCTGGGATTTGTTGAAAGCCTTACCTTGGTTGGCGTTTCCGAAAAGCGTGTTCGCCAATCTCGGCCAGTATTTCAAAGGCGAACATCTGCGCCTGGCGTTCTGCTTTCAATCCAAATACTTGGGCATGTCGCCCTGGCAATGTCCGGCCTTGTTTACCATGCTGCCCTATTTGGAGCACGAATACGGCATTTACCACGTCAAAGGCGGCTTGAACAAGATCGCGCTAGCCATGGCGCAAGTCATCCGCGAAAACGGCGGGGAAATTCATACCGGCACCGGCGTCGCCTCGTTGCGGGTGGAAAACGGCGCGGTCACCGGGGTCAAGTTGGATAGCGGCGAATCCGTTCCGGCCGACGAGGTCGTCATCAACGCCGACTTCGCCCACGCGATGAGCCGGCTGGTGGAACCCGGCCGCTTGCAAAAATACGCGCCGGAGCGGTTAAAAAAGCTGGATTACTCCTGCTCCACGTTCATGCTGTATTTGGGTTTGAACAAAACCTACGACTTGCCGCATCACACCATCGCCTTTGCACGGGATTACCGGACCAACATCGGCAATATCTTTGCCGACAAAAGCTTGAGCCGAGATTTTTCCTTCTACGTGCAAAACGCCTGCGCCAGCGACCCCGGCTTGGCGCCGGCCGGCAAGTCGGCGTTGTACGTGCTGGTACCGATGCCGAATAACGACAGCGGTCTGGATTGGGACCTGCACAGGGCGGCTGTGAGGGAACAAGTGTTGGACACGCTGACTGATCGCCTGGGTCTGCACGACTTGCGCGCTCAAATCGCCTGCGAAAAAATCATCACGCCCAGCGACTGGGAAAGCGAGGAGTACGTGTATAAGGGCGCCACTTTCAGTCTGGCGCACCACTTTAAGCAAATGCTGTACTGGCGCCCGCATAACCGTTTCGAGGAATTGGCCAATTGCTATTTGGTCGGCGGCGGCACCCATCCGGGCAGCGGCTTGCCGACCATTTACGAATCGGCGCGCATTTCCGCCAACCTGATCAGCCGGCGGCACGGCGCGGCCTTCGAGGACAATGCCGCCAGCCGTTGGCTGCGCTAAAGCCGGTTTCCCGTGGTTCAGCTTTCAGCGTTTTCGCCGTTGGACGGTCGCCATCTGGGTGATTTTCCGGAAACCGACCCAGCCGGGTTGCAGCGTCAAATCGCCGCCGGCCGGCGCGCGGCCTCGCTGTGGAGCGCTGTCTCCGTGCCGGAACGCTTGCGACGCTTGCAACCATTACGGCAACGCTTGATCGGCGACGCCGAGCGCATCGTCGATTGCATAAGGCTATGCAGCGGCAAAACCCGGAACGAAGCCCTGACCGGCGAGCTCTACCCGGTACTGGAGCTGTTGGCCTTCTACCGGCGACACGCCGAGCGCGTATTAGCCGGCTACGGGGTTGCGACTTCGCCGTTGCTGTTTCCCGGCTCGACCGCGCAAGTCGAGCGCAAAGCCTTCGGCCTGGTCGCGGTATTCGCGCCTTGGAACTATCCGTTTCAGCTGGCCTTGGCACCGCTTTTAACCGCGCTGATCGCCGGCAACGCCGTCATCCTCAAACCGTCCGAACTGGCACTGCCGACCGGCGAGCTGATCGTGCAGCTGTTTGCCGGGCTGGATTTGCCCGAAGGCCTGCTGCAATGGGTAGCAGGCGGCCCTGAGGTCGGCACGGCTTTGGTCGATGCCGGCCCGGATCTGGTATTTTTCACCGGCGGCCTGGAGGGCGGCAAAGCCGTGATGCGGCGGGCCGCAGAACACCCGATTCCAGTGATACTGGAGTTAGGCGGCAAAGACCCGATGCTGGTATTCGCCGACGCCGATCTGACCCGGGCGGCCAGCGGCGCGTTGTACGGCGCCTTCGCCAACAGCGGCCAAGTCTGCGTGTCGGTTGAACGTTTATTGGTGCAGCGGTCGATAGTCGAGCCGTTTTTAGCGCAATTGCGCGCCGGCCTGCAAGCGCTGCGTACCGGTCCGGACGACGACGCGGACTTGGGGGCCATGGTATCCGAGCGACAAATCGAACGGGTCAAAGCGCATTACGATGACGCGATTGCGCAAGGCGCCGCAGCCTCCGGCCCGTTCGAACGGGCCGGCCGTTTCGTCAAGCCGGTACTGTTATGGAAGGTCACTCCCGAGATGCGGGTGATGCGCGAAGAAACCTTCGGGCCATTGTTGCCGGTGATGGCTTTCGACGACGAAGCGGACGCAATAGCACTGGCCAACGCCTGTGATTGCGGGCTGAACGCCAGCGTCTGGAGCCGCGACATCGATAAAGCCGAACGCGTCGCCCGTGTCTTGCAGGTCGGCAATTGGGCGGTGAACGACGTGATCAAAAACATCGGTCACGCCGGCTTGCCGTTCGGCGGCGTCAAACGCAGCGGGTTCGGTCGCTACCACGGCGCCGAAGGCTTACTGGCCTTCAGCTATCCGGTCGCCGGTTTGACCAACCGCAGTCGCTTGCCCGGGGAGCCCAATTGGTTTCCGCATCGCTTGCAAGGCTACCGCGATTTGCTGGGCTATATGGATTTCGTCCACGGCGACGGTAATTGGGTACAACGCGGCAAACGCAACTGGCCAGCCTTACAAGCACTAAAAGCCTATTCGGCTGTGGATTTCACCCAGCGTTGGCACAATCTCAAATTAAAACTGACATTCAAGCGAGGATATTAATGGCGCAACTGCCTACTCAGCAAACAGCCGTGGTCATCGGTGCCGGACTAGGAGGCTTATCGGCGGCGATTTCCTTGGCCGCTGCCGGTTTTCAGGTGGAGGTTCTGGAGAAAAACGACAAGGTCGGCGGCAAGCTGAACATTTTGAGCCGCGACGGATTCACCTTCGATCTCGGTCCATCCATTCTGACCATGCCGCAGGTGTTCGAAACCTTGTTTCAGCGGGCCGGCCGGCGCATGAGCGATTACGTGGCGATAGAGGCGGTAGACCCGCATTGGCGCAATTTCTTCGAAGACGGCAGCGTGGTGGATTTGTGTCCGGACCCGGCGCGGCAAAAGCAACAACTGGATGCGCTCGGCCCTGAGGTTTACGCCGACTTTTTGCGCTTTATGGCCTACGCCCGCCAATTGGCCGAACAAACCGAAGCCGGTTATTTCGCCGCCGGCCTGGACGGATTTTGGGACTTGCTGAAATTTTACGGCCCGCTGCGCAGCTTGAAATTCGACGTGTTCCGCACCATGGACCAAGGCGTGCGCCGCTTTATCTCCGAGCCGAAACTGGTCGACATCCTGAATTACTTCATCAAATACGTCGGCTCCTCGCCCTACGCCGCGCCGGCCTTGATGAACCTGTTGCCCGACATTCAGTACCGCTACGGCTTGTGGTACGTCAACGGCGGCATGTACGGCCTGGCGACGGCCATGCAGAAATGTGCCGAGGAACTGGGCGTGCGTATCAGGCTGTCGGCGGAAGTGGCCGAGATCCGCCGCAACGGCGACAAAGCCAGCGGCGTCAGTTTACACGGCGGCGAATTCTTCCCGGCCGACATCGTAGTCTCCAACATGGAAGTCATCCCGGCCATGCAGCGCTTGTTGCATAGCTCGCCGTCCGCGCTGAAAAAAATGCGCCGCTTTCAACCCAGCTGCTCCGGGCTGGTGCTGCATCTGGGAGTCGACCGTTTATACCCGCAGCTGGCCCACCACAATTTCTTTTATTCCGACCATCCGCGCGAGCATTTCGACGCGGTGTTTAAAAGCGGCCGCTTATCCGACGATCCGACCATTTATTTGGTGGCGCCGTGCAAAACCGACCCAGCCCAAGCGCCGGCCGGCTGCGAGGTGATCAAAGTCCTGCCGCACATCCCGCACTTAAATCCGCAGCAAGCTCTCAGCGACGCGGATTATTTAGCCATGCGCGAACGCGTGTTAACCAAGTTGGAACGCATGGGGCTTACCGATCTGCGCCGGCATATCGTTTGCGAGGAATACTGGACACCCAAGGATATAGAAGCCCGCTATTATTCCAACCAGGGCTCCATCTACGGCGTGGTGGCCGACCGCAACCTCAACCTGGGTTTCAAAGCCCCGCAACGTAGCGCGGAACTGGCGAACCTGTACTTCGTCGGTGGCAGCGTCAATCCGGGGGGCGGCATGCCGATGGTCACATTGTCCGGCCAATTGGCGGCCGACAAGATTCTGCGGGATTTACAGATCGCGTCCTGACGCTCCTAGAGCATTCAGCGCGGTTCGAACCGCGGCGCTACACCGATGCCGGGCGCGCTTTGCAACAGCCACTCGTAACAACGCCACCGGCCTTTCCCTTTCACCCACCCGCCATGCGAACACCGGCACGGTTGCGGCGCACCGCACATCGCCGCCGCCTTTTCCGCCGCACCGACGCCGGCTGTTTCCCCATGCGCCAAGCAAGCGGCTCCGAAACCGAAAAGACTGGCACGCGGAGTTCCGTCGTCGAGCGCGCTGCCGAATCGGTTTCGCACTTTCCTGTTGCCGCTGACCGACTCCGTTGAAAGCAAGCCCTATTGCGGTGATCGCGGTTAAAGGGAAAAATCCACTGTTGACATTTAAATGATAATCATTATTATTACTAACAAAGTGAATTCGCCTCACCCCCCCGGTTAGCCGCGATCCGCGTATTAAGACTTTGTCACGCGAATCGGAAATCGACAGTTTGCTTTTGCACTATTCATGGCAGTTTGAAAATGGCACGGACGACAAAGCAGTTTGCCCCGGACAGTTGGAAAAGCTTATGCGGTCGGACGCAAGCCTACGTCAAGCCTGTGATTTACGTGGGGCTTTTACTGATGCAAACCGGTAAATCCGCGCTGGCCGAAGACGAATAATACACAATTGATAAAGATTCTCATTTATTGATTGGCGTTTGTCAATCCTGTTTTATCCCGGCGATAAAGCGCGGGTTGGTCAGACAGTTTTCATCTCAAGCTCAACCCATAGAACGGCACGCAGCGCAGCGACAATGAGGATCGTAAAAAAACCGCTTAAAAACGGCAGATGGCGGACAACATTCGTCCGGAATGACCGCTTGACGCGCAATCAGAAAAATGCCGGCCCGCGCCGAAAAACAGCTGACGCTAGGTTGGGTAAGCCGACAGAATTTTTAGGAAAATGCGTTTTCTTTCAAGCACTAATTGCTATCGAACTATGGCGGCCCCCCGGAGGAACCTGGGGAATTATCATTATTGGTTAAAACAATTTTCCCAAAGCCGCCAGCTGCTTACGCCATTGCGCCCAGGAACGGTTGCTCCGTTGCGAACCCAAACAGCGCAAGTAACGCACCCGCCGAATGTCGTCCAACTGTTCGTAAATCAAGGGCAACAAACCGTCGTCGATGTTGTAATACTGGTAAACCGGATTCATACACAC
Source organism: Methylomonas sp. HYX-M1 (assembly GCF_040741385.1). Taxonomy (NCBI): domain Bacteria; kingdom Pseudomonadati; phylum Pseudomonadota; class Gammaproteobacteria; order Methylococcales; family Methylococcaceae; genus Methylomonas; species Methylomonas sp. HYX-M1. The sequence continues at coordinate 1,740,661 of NZ_CP160405.1, read as the reverse complement.
CGGCACGATACATTCCAACGGCAGCTGCAACTCGGCGGCAATTGCCCGGCAGACCGCACGTATGTTGCCGGCTTTGGCATTGTCCGGTTGCCGGATGTTGTAGGGCGGCAGCCATTCGCGCAACGGGCGCAATTGGTCGATGTGGCTGGCGACTGCGATCACTACCGGCATCGCCCGTTGCGGATTTTGCCGAAAGTAAGTCCGAATCGCGTCAAGCTGCTGCCGATCCGCCTGTCTGGCGGCTTGCACGGCGTGGCACACCAACAAAATTAAGTCCACTTGGGCCCATTCGCGTTGCAAGGCGGTTACGGCTTCGGCGTGACGCAAACCGCCGTAACCGGCGCTATCCAGGATGATGGCCCGCTGCAAGCCTTCGCGTTCCAACACATAAGGCGTGACGTTAGCGGTAGTTGGCAGCCAGTTTTCGGCGGCTTTGATTTCGCCGAACAAAGCGTTGAGCAAGGTCGATTTACCGCTGCTCACCTGACCCAACAGCAAAATACGCAAAGGCTCCGGACTGTCGGCCGGCTGCTGGGCGGCGGCAAAATCGGCATTGGAATAGCCGGTTAATACCTCGGTGGGTACGATGGTCTCCAAGGTAATTTGCCCGCTATATAGCTGAATGGCGTAATAGCCGAGTTTTTTGACGTACACGCCGACCAAACGGCGGGAAATCTCTTCGCCGAGTTTGACAAAGCCGCGGCCGAGCAACACACTGCGCGCTTTGTTCAGTGCCGCGCCGGCCGGATTCAACAACCAGCCGCCGACGTTCAAAAACGAGAAACCGGTTTTCAAAGTCGACAGCGCATCTTTGGCGCGGTAAAAATCTCCGATACTGACCGCGTGACTACCGGGAATTTTGTCCAGCACCTCGCGCTGCAAATCTTCGCACACCAATACCACCAACCGCAGTAGATAAGGCAGCGGAAACTCCAGAATAGGGTATTTGGATTCGGCATGAAACTGCCGGGCTACTGTCGTTAACACCTGGTTGCTCAGACGTAGCAACTTATCGGCGCTCACGAACAAATCGGCTTCGTCTTGCCAAGCGTCGATGATGGGCTGTAAACCGTCGAACGCCAGCCTGCCTTGATCCGGCCAGTTAGCGTCGGCTGGTATGCTGAACGGTTCGGTCAACAAAGGCTTGGCTCGACTTTGCCGCCATTTGAGCAGCGCATACCCCAGCAGCGAATTAGCCGTCAACAGGCCGATCGCTTGATACAAGCAATCGTGCAACCATAGCCAATACCCGCCCAAGCCGATCAACACCAGCCACGGCAACAGAAACAACACCAGTAAAAAAATACTGAAACCGGTCAATCGAAACGGCATGCTTAAGTGTCCCGTCGCTGTTTCAACAATTGCTTGGCTTGCTTGAACGCATCGCTATAGGTCAGGCGTATCGCCGCCTCATCCGGCAAAGCGCCGCGTTTGACGCCTTGCAAATACAGACAAAACGCCTTGCCCAAGGCATAAGTCATCGCGCCGGAATAAAGGCCGGCCACCGCCCAACCATATACCGGCAGCCATTTCAAGACCTCGCGGCCTAACATTCCCACACCGACGCCGGTGCCGATTAAGGTAGTGAATTCGAGATACAAGCTGCGGGTCAATGGCAAGCCGTACAGCGAGGCGATACTGTGAAACAACTTGGCTTGCACGCCCAACACCAGCGGCAACCCGGCCAACGGAATCGCCCCCACTCCAAGGTTGAGCAAGGCATAACCGATTAAATGCGGTTGCGCCAGTTGGGCATGAAAATCCATCAATTCCCTATGCTGCTCGCTGCCGCGCAATAAGCTCAGCACGCCGTCCGGAAACACCGCTTCCACCGTATCCCACAAGGCCTCCAAACCGTAATTCGCCGGAGTAAAACCATCTTCCGGCAAGGTGAAATCCAAAGCCACGAACTGCGCCGGCAAATCTTTAAACCAGGCGCGCTGGTGCAGTAACGATTGCACCAATCGATGCGGAACCTGCGGCGGCAACGGCGACTGTGCATAAGGATAAGGTTGAATATGTTCGTCGTCTGCTGCGGGATAAACCTCGTGTAGCACGGTCTGCGCCACGACGATAGGCCATTTCGGGTGTTTGGCGTGAATCTCGGCGACGCCGGCGACCACGTCGGCCTGATTCATGTCGCTTGCCCGCAATACCACCAGTAATAAATGCGCTTGTTCGGCGCACCAGGCTAAATCTTCGGCCGGATCGTAAGCGCTCTCGCCTAAACCGCGAGTATCCAGAAAACGGATCAAAGGATGCGACGACGACGGAAAATCGTAAAACCGCGACCGCCGCGTGCAAGCCTGAAAACCGTTGCCGATAACCGCATCCGCACTGCCGGTCAAGGCACGGATGATGGAAGTCTTGCCTGATTGCGCTTTGCCTAACAACCAAAACACCGGAATCGGCAGCTTTTGCTTGACCTCGTCCAGCTTAGCTTCCAATCCGTCGGCTTTGGGGGCGAATATCGCGTTGCCTAAACCGTACCAACTCCACTTGCCAAATAAATTCATAGCTTTTTTCAGAATTCGAAAAACGCAAACGCTGCCGAGACGTGCGGAAGAAAGGCGATTATCACCGAACAGCGGCACCCGTATATCAAGAAGTTGTTCAACACCCGCGCGTTACCGACTCGTAACCTAAGGCGCATGAAAGCATGGCATGCAGCAGACCGGCGATGTCCGCGCCTGCCCATCTCAATTGGTGATCGGCAAGTGATAGACGAAAAATTGCTCGTCGCGCTGCCAACCGACCGCCTGATATAAAGCCCGGGCTTCGGCGTTGCCGATGGCGGTCGCCAGCGTCAACCGTACCGCGCCGGCCGAGGCGGCGTAATCGGCCGCCGTTTCCAACAGACGTTTGGCTACACCCTGCCGCCGACAACCGGCGTCGACGTACAAATCGTTGAGAATATAAGTTCTGGCCAGCACCACCGAGGAAAAGCAGGGATACAACTGGGCAAAGCCCAAACCCTGTCCGCCGTCCTCGGCCAAGAACAACACCGATTCGGCGCGCTCTATCCGCTCCAACAGAAAACTATGGGCAGCGGTCGGGTCTGCGGCTTTGCCGTAAAACTGCCGATAAGCGTCGAACAGCGGCACCAGTTGCGGCAGATCGGACAACAACGCTTGCCTTACGAATAATGTGCTCATTTCCTTTCCCGGTTTTCAAGTGTGTTATCCCGCACCGGCGGCTACCAAGGCCGCCAATTTGGCGTGGCCGGCCTCGGCCAAACCGCGTACTACTCCGTCGCGGTTAGCGGGCGGCTGGTTTTGACTGACCTTCCATTTACCCAATAAACGGCTCACAACGATTTCAACGCCGACCACCTGACCGAACAACTGCTCGACAAAATCGGCCGGCGCGTCCGACAAAGTCCAAGGATGAGGCAAGCCCGCTTCCTGCGCGTCGGTCAACGCGGCCAGTTCGGCGCGTATCCACTCCGCATCGTCGATCAATCGCATGAAGCCGTAGGCATGCACGGTTGCGTAGTTCCAGGTCGGCACCACTTTGCCGCTTTCCTGCTTGCCGGCATACCAGCTTGGCGAAATATAGGCATTCTCGGCCTGAAAGATGGCCAGCACCTCACCCTCGGGCAGCCGCTCACTCGCCAGCGGGTTGGCCCGCGCCAAATGACCGCGCAAGGTGCCGTACGGCGCGGCCGAGTCGCCTATCCAATGTAGCGGAATATGATCGGCATTCAAGCCGCCCGGCGCATTCGCAACCAAGGTAGACAGCGGATAACGCCGTATCAACGCCAACATCGCGTCCAGGCGCGGTTCTTCGAAATGTTTAGGTATGTACATAACAGGTCTCAAAAATGACTGACGGCCGCTTAGTGCCGGAACAGAATAGCCGCTACGGTTTCCTCGCATAGCCTGTAACGCTTATTGCCCGTGCGGCCGGACGGCGAGTATTCGCCCAACAGTGCGATCGTTGCGTTCATAAACCGTGCTCTCCCTGAAACAAAAGCTGATAATTTACCGGCGCAGACTGCAACGCGGCAGTTCCCCCCGGCAGCAACTTTGCTTAATCGGAACTCTCTACCGCCCCTACCCAAGCCCGGCAAGCGTCCTCATTCGGCGACACATGTGCGGCGATTCCGGCATCGACTTCGGACGCTGTGCTCAGCATTCAACAGGCATCGCCGGTTTGCCTTAGCAAATCCGGATAAGCCACCTCTATCCGCTGATTTCGCTTAATGGCCAAACGCGCCAGCAAGTCTTCAGCTTCGGCCACACCCGCCGCCTCCGCCTCGTGCTCCGCCAGCACGACTTCCAGTTCCAGAAAGTCGCCCAACCCTTGCACGCAGTCCAAATGGATACGGGTTCTGCCGGCCAAAAACAAAGTGCGATGCTTGCGTACCCGGCCGATTTGGCCGTAAGCCTGCGTTAAAACCTGCCTAAGGGTTTCCGGCTCGCGGGTCGGGACAAGCAGATAGTGCGAAGCTTTGGGGCCTAAAGCGTCCGGACGCCGGTAAAAAATCAGCTCGCCGTCGCCGCCGGCAAATTCGCGCAATTTCAATCGGCCGTTGGCGCAGACGAAAAACGTATCGTCTTGGATAATCTCGAAGGGCCCCTGATCCGCCAGTTGCGCCGCAAGTGGCAATACAGCTGCAATGCTGTCCAATCTAGCTTTTATTTCGATGTTTTTAGCCATGCCCGTTCTCAGCATAGTGCAGTTCGGCGAAGCGCCGCTGTATCCCCGGGATGAACCGGTGTCCGGACTTTGCCGGTTATTGAATCAATTCGGCGCCGGCTTACTCGCCGCTCACTCGTGCTTAGGCGGCGTCGACAGATGGCCTATCATCTCGGCAAAGCGGGTTAAGGCCGGGTTTTCGCCTTGCAAGCAGCGCAAAAGCCCTAACAGCTTAGCTGCTTCCTGCCAATGTTGACTGCCCAAGCTATCGTACAACATCCGATACAAGGTTTTTATCAAAAAGCCTTTTAACAAATGGCCCGCCGGCGTTTGCTTGAAACTCAACGAACGCATGACGGCCGGCGCCGCAAGCGCTACCCTGCCGGCACCGAGACTTTGCAAGGTGACGCTCAGCCATTGTTCGCCCAAGCGTTCGCTACGCAGGATACGGCTTAGCTCGGCACCGCAGCGCGGGCAAACCGGCGCCGAGCCTAGCCTAGCATTGCAGGCCGGGCAGCGCTGCATCAGGATTCCAAGTAGTAGAGGATGTCGCTCAAGCGCTCGACCGGCTCTTTTAATCCGTTATCGTCACCGCTGGCCAGACAATCGGTAATGGCTTCGATCAAGTCGACCATATCGTCCTTGTCTTCTGCGGACACGCTATCGAACAGTGCTTCGGCTTTTTGGATCAGCTTGCGCGCTTCCGCTGCCGCCGGGCTTTCCGACTCGCCGTCCGCCGCGCCGAACAGGCCGTCGATGCGTTGTTTGGCGGCGCTCAATTCCGTCGATTCGAAACGGGAAATCGCGTTGTTGATGGTGATGGTTTTTTCTTTGCCGGAGGCTTTTTCCCGAGCCGAGACGTGCAAAATACCGTTCAAGTCCAAATCCAGCGTCAAGGTGATGATGTTGCCGGCCGGCACATCCAATAAGTCTTCGACCAGAAACTCGCCGATTTCGACGTTATTCAACGCATCCGGGTCTTCGCCCTGGAAAATCCTCACCATGACTTCGCGTTGATTGTCCTGATAGGTCATGAAGGCTTCGGACTTGCGCGCCGGCAACACGCTGTTCTTGTGAATGATAGGCACGAACTGGTAAGGATAGGGCATGCCGTCCAGGTAGCCGAGTGCGCTGGTACCGAAGGTATACGGAGTGACGTCGACCAATACCGTATCGATCTGTTGGCCGTTAATCATCGCCGCCTGCATTGCCGCGCCCATCGCCACGCACAAATCCGGATCGACCTCGCCGTGCGGCTCGAAGCCGAATTCGTCGAACAAGCGTTCGCGGATGCACGGGGTACGGGTGGAGCCACCGACCAGGATGATTTCGTCGATGTCGGAGGCGGTCAGCCTGGCGCCTTTCAATGCGATATGGGTGGCGTCCATCGTGGCGTTGATGTGGTCGGCTATCATGTCTTCATAGCGGGAACGCGCCAGCTCCAAATTCAAATGAATAGGCGTACCCCGATGTTCCAGCAGGTATTCCTCCTCGATTTGTACAAAAGGCTCGTCGGACAAGCGCCGCTTGGCCTGTTCTGCGGCGCGGCTGATGCGCGCCATCGCCTTGCCGTGTTCTTCGAGCTCGACGCCGTGTTGCTGGCGAAGGTGCTCGACCATGTGATCGACGATCAATTGGTCGAAATCGTCGCCGCCCAAGTGATTGTCACCGTGGCTGGACAGCACTTCGACAACGCCGCTTTGCACGTTGACCACCGAGACGTCGAAGGTGCCGCCACCCAAGTCGTAAACCAGCATGCGTTTCGCATCCTCCCGGCCGGCGCCGTAGACCAGCGCGGCCGCGGTCGGCTCGTTGATCATCCGCACCACGTCCAGCCCGGCGATTTCACCGGCTTCGCGGGTGGCCTGGCGTTGTGCATCGGAAAAATAGGCCGGCACGGTAATCACCGCTTTGCTGATAGGCCGGCCGGCGTAACTTTCGGCAATCGCTTTCAGGCGTTTGAGAATAATCGCTGAAATTTCCTGCGGCGTGTATTGCTGCCCGGCCATCGTGACGCGGGTATCTTGCCCCATCAACCGCTTGATCGATTTGACCGTGCGCTCCGGATAAATCAGATATTGGTTGCGCGCGGTTTCGCCGACCAGAACTTCACCCTGGTCGTCGATGCCGACGAAAGACGGCAGGATTTTATTGCCGTGATCGGCAATCACGGTGACGTTGCCGTTTTCGATCACCGCAACTTCCGAATTGGTAGTACCCAGGTCTATGCCGATAATGATGTCGTTCATAATGATGCTATTAAATTAAAGTTTATTGACTTTGACTTCGGCCAGCCGCAGCACTTGGTCTTCCAGCAGAAAACCTCTGCGCAGTTCTGCCAATACGACGGCGTTTTCCCGGCTGGGGTCGCTGCCGACCGCGATGGTGGTCATACTGTGCGCATCGAACGGCTTGCCGACGCAAGCCATGGCATACACTTGCCGACGCTGCAGCGCTTGTTCCAGACGCCTCAGGGTAATTTCCTGCCCTTGTCTGAGGCTGTCGATAAAGCGGACGTCGGCTTGCCGGGAGCGCTTGAACCAGCCGGCGGCCGGCCGGTAGTTTTGCAGCGCTTCATAGCCGGCGCTGAGACGGTCGTAACAATCGATCCATTCCAGCAGCATCGCTCGTTCCAGTTGTTTGCATTGTTGTTGCAGGCGCTCGGCGGACTTGGTTAATTCGCCGGCCAAAGCCTGATTGTCGGTTTTGAGGGCTTCGACCGCTACGCTCAGGGCGTCAAGCGTGGCCTTGAATTGCCGCGATTCGGCTTTGACTTCGGTTTTAAGTCCGGCCAGATCGCTGAACAAGGCCGTCAAATCCGGCTGATCGAAGGCGGTCAGATGGGCGAAATCGGTTTCCTGCAAATACTGCTGTAAGGCTTCCAGTAAGGGATCGTGCGGATTTTCTGCGGTCATGAAGGCGTTTTGTTGTATTTCGCGAGGGTTTTTTCGATCGACATCGTGCTCAAAAGCTTGAGGAAATCGTCGGTAGCCATAGGCCTGTCGGCGCCGTCATGGTTGAAAGCCAGCGCCAGCAATGCGTCGAAATCGAGCTCGGGCAGATGAAACAAGGCATAGCGCAGGCGGCTATTTTGGTCTTTGACGACGTCGTAGGCCTGTTGAATTTGCCGAAACCGCAAAGGATCGCGCTCGGGCGGGTGCTCTTTAACCTGTTGCAAATAAGCTTGTTTAATCTCGGCGTCGGAGGCTTGTTCGCTGACGCCCAGGGCGCGATACGGTGAAATCATCGTGACTCAATTGAAAGGCAACTGAAATTGCGGCGTATCGTCTTCGAAGTGTTTTACGATGTCTTCGATAGTGACGCCGGTGTCTAGCTTCAAGGCTTCGGCGGCGGCGTAGTACGCCATCGTCCAGAAAAAGTCTTCGTTCATCAAGAGCACCGCCATACGTTGCCGCCCTATACGAGCGCCGTAATCACTCAGCATTTTGTCGGCAAACTGCTCCGAGGAATATTTTTTCATCAAGCTTTCCAGCCCCTTGTCGATCCGCTGCATCAAGGGTGCAGGCAAGTGCCCGAACAAATCGTCTACCGGATCGTCGTCGAATGCTTGCTCAAAATCGTCGGCATCGTCCTCGAACAAAAACGGATTTCTTAGCCCAGTGGCTTGATCGAGCAAACGCTCTATCAAAATGGCGGTCTTACGGTCGTTCTCCGTCCGCGCCTGCTCCAATGCTATATGTAAGTGATACGGCGCCATGATATCCATGCGCCCGGCATCGCCTTGGCATTCCGCCAGGATCTGGTAATAAGTCCACAGCGGTTTTCGCCGTTTGTCGTTGAGCAATTTTGTGCAGTGCTTCAATAACTCGTAATAGCCGATCTGGGCCAATACTTGGCACCACGACAACAACAATTCGTCGTGCCCGAGCAACCACGGCAGCGAATTCTTCAACGGCGCCTTGATTTTATCCAAGGCTTTGAACAAGCAGGTTCTATCTTCCAATTGCTCGTCGTAATATTCCAGCGAGTCGATCAAGCACTGCAGTTCCGGCGCCGACAGCAAATAGGCCTTGACCGGCGGCAAGGCACGGGTCAAGGCCGCGGTCGGCAAGTCCAACAAGCCGGCTTCCATGTGCGCCTGAAATTGCATATTGAGCGGATCGCCGTTGAGCGTTGCCAAAGTATCGACGATCAACTGCAAGCCTTGTTTCTTGTCTTGCGCCTGCCAACGGTAAAAACCGCGCAACAATTCGGCTTGGCGGCGTAAACCTTTGTCGACGCTCAAACCCTCGGCCGCTTGAAGTTCTTTTTCCACCAAATGAAATTTTTCGCCTTTCAGCAAACGGCGGGCATGCGCCATGTGATTGGCGAAAAGCAATTGTTTGGCCAAGGTATTGACGGGATCGATCTTCAACAAGGCTTTGGCATAGCCGGCCGCTTTTTTGAAAGCTTTCCGCTCGGCCGCCGATTTGGCGGCCCGCACCAGCAAGTCGGTATCGCCGGGAAAACGCGCCAAGCCGATTTCCAGCCAATGCTGGTATTTGGCCGGATCCGCCAACCGCCCCTGATAGAGCGCCAGCAAGGCCAAATAAGTGTCCCGGTCGTCGGGATCGTATTCCAGGCTATCGGCCAAAAACGTCGCGGCATCGCGGCAAGGCGCGTACTCGGCCATGTGTCTTAAGATCAGCGCGACTTTTTTATCGTGCGTGGGACGCTGCCGTTTCAGGATTTCGAGGCACCGTTCCCAATGAAAGGCCGCATCGAAAAATTTTTTGTCTCGCTCGTACAGTAAAGCCTGCAAGCGGTTTTGTTCGAACGGATCCGTGACCGCAAAGTGCTTGAGGTAGTCTTTTTGACCGGCCGGATAATCCTGCAAAGCCCCCAGACAATAGGCTTGGGCGGCCGCGCTACCGAACAATTCCCGATACTGCAATACCAAATTGAAGCGCATTTTGTCGTTCAACTGCGCGCTATGTTTGATCAGGCTATCCAGCAAATTCAGTTGCTTGGCAGTCAGCCGTCCGGCATGCGCAAGCGTGCGGCGCTGCTGGTATTCCAGAGCGGCCAGAGCGGCAACGAACTCCGCGCCCTGCCGCCGGTAGGCCAGACAAGCGTCGGCCAGCGGGCGATAAGGCGAAGCCTGGGGGATTTTGGCCAGCATCGCCGCCGCATCGAGCGCATCCCCCGCCTGCATTTGCGCTTTTAGCACGGTACGCAAATCGCGAAATGCCGAGCGGAACGGCAGATTTTTCAAGGCCCGCTCGCAGGCCTCCCGGTCGCCGCTGCGCAAGGCGGCCAAGGCCTGTTCAACCGATTGCCAATGCCGACACAACGGTGCATCTTCAGGCAAGTGCGACAACAATTCGCTCATGCCGGCCAGCAACAAAGCGCCCAGATAAGCGGCAAACTCCGGGTAATCCTCCTCCAACCGGCGGGCGTCGAAACTCGCCAGCTCGGCATAAGCCTTAGCATGGCTTTTGCCGGCCAGCAGCCAAATGACGTAGCCGTCGCGCCCTTGCAGCGGCTCCGGACCGCATGCCGCGTAATTTTCCCACAGCACGCAAGCTTCCTTGAACATGCCTTTTTCCGCCATGGTCCGCGCGCGTTGCAAGTAGCAATCCGCCAAACACCGCCTATATTCGGGGTTATCCGCTTGCTTCAGAAGTTCCTTGAATGCATCGGCGGCTTCCTTATAGCGCCCGGCGGCGTAATGCGCTTGCGCTTTTTGCGCCAAGGCCGACTGGGATAGTCCGGTATAAATGTTTTGAATGGCTTTTTTCATTGCGGTGCCTAGCCCGCCTTGGCATTGAAAAGGGCCGCATTATAACAAGCGCGAAAAACAGCGGTGAGGCTAATCTCGGTATCATCTTTAGCGCCTGCTTGATGTAAGACCGCGCCCGGCTTAGGGCACGAATTGCTCTCTAGCCTGACGCTGATATTGTTGGACTGCCAACTGCAATTTATAGGCGGCATAGTATTTGTAAATGTTGCGCACGTAGGTAGTCGTCTCCCAACCGACCTGATCGGCCACCACCAACTCCAGATTATTGAACCAGCGGTCCGGGTCCAAACCGCGTTTTTCGGCTTCCTTACGCAGCCGGTTGATGGTGCCGGGTCCGGCGTTATAGCTGGCAAAGGCAAACAGGGTTCTGTCGTCCTCGTTGAAATCGACCCCGGCGAAGTAGCGCGCCATTAAGTCGTCCAAGTATTTCGCGCCGGCATGGATATTGGGCTCCAACAAGCGAATATCGCCCACCTTCAGGGTTTTGCCGGTAGACGGCAATATCTGCATCACGCCGACGGCGCCGCTAGGGCCGCGCACCTCTTGCTTGAGCTGCGATTCTTGATATCCCTGGGCTGCCAGCATTAAAGGATCGAAACGGTATTGACCGCCGTATTTTTCGAACAGCTTCAACATGTCGGCAAAGCGCCGCCAATCGCTGTCCGCCGTGTTGTTGCCGATTTGCTTGATACCTTTGTTAAAGGCAATCACGCTTTGCTCTATCAGCCGGTGTTTTTTGACGTCGCTGACATAGAAATCCTGCAATGCGGCCCTTAACTGGGGGCTTTGTTTGCGAAACGCCCAACCGATGCGGCCGGCCGAACGAACGGTTACGTCGGTGACGGTAATGTTAGGCAACACCTTGGCCCAAATGTCGGCTTTCCAATCGTCGACCACGCTAATGCCGATCACGCCGGCATTCAGCATTTCCATCAAATCCTCGTCTTCGATGGCATCCGGTACCGAAACGATATTGACGGGCGGCCGGCCGGCAGAGCCGAGCCGTTGATTCAACGCCGCGAGACTTTGGTAATAACTGGACGACGGCCGCACATGCACGGTTCTGCCGGCTAGCTCTTCGACGCTATCCACCGGCATGGCAGCCGGGCCGGTCAAAACGAGTTCGGATATCGAAAAGTCGTCCGGCGCCAAAAAATCCGCGACTTCCAGACGTTCCGGGGTTTCGGTCAAATTGCCGGCCACGATGTCACCCAAACCGTTGTTCAAGTCTTCCAGCAACCTTTCGCGGGTAGCCGGCACGATCACTACGGTAACCGGGCGTTTTTGCAGGCGCTTGGCGTATTTGCGATTGATGTAACGCTCGAAATTGCGCGCCAGCTCGGCGGTCAAACCGCGCTCCCGGCCTTTGTCGTGAAAATACAAAGTGCGGCTATAAGGTGCCAACACCCGGATCAAACGCCTATCCAGCATTTGTTCGAAATCGCCCGACCAAGCCTCGTTGGCCAAGGATAATTGCCGCGGCGCGGCGGATGCGGGCGGCTCGGCATTGGCTGCCGCTATGGAAACGGCCGGCAACAATAGCGCCAAGCACAGAAAGGATAATCTCAACATAAATCGCGACATGGAACTAGCGGGGCAAACTGCTTAAAAGACACTAAAGCGGCATTCTATACCGACAACCATCGACATTGTTACCGCCTGGATTATGAGAATGACTACTAAAACCCAGCTGTGACTATCCAGCATGGCTGGGTTGCCGTTACAAGGCCTTTGTCGCTTCTCAGACATTCAAACGCTACACAGCCATGATACAGCTCCAAAACTAACGAAATCCGGTCAATGTCGTGTAGCAAAACCAACAAAGAAACACGCTAGCGCACTCTTTGCATTGATTACAAAGGACTTTTTCTTGGCATAATGCTTGCGTCGGGGATATTGCAGGCGCCGCTCGTACATTGTGATTCCTTCTCCGCAGGGCTTTCCGGTAATTCGTGAGGAATCGGTAGACAAATAGTCGATCGGCGAACAATCCATTCCAACCGAACACTAGCGGAAAAAAACATGCCAGCCACTTTCGAACTGAAAACCAACGACGAAAAGCAGTATTTTTTCAACTTCCTCAACAGTAGCGGCGAACTGATATTGATGAGCGGCGATTACGACAACAAGGAGGAAGCCATGCAGGCAATCAAGGAAGTGAGGACCGGCTCGTTAATGAGCAACCAAATCGCCGCCGGCAAAGTGCCTGAGGGCGACACGTTTTTCGTGATCAAGGATGCCGGCGGGAGCATTCTGGTTAAAAGCATTTTATACAACTCGCCTATGGTATTCGACAATGCGTTGCATACCGTCAAAGACAATGCCTGCGTTGCCGAAGTGGTCGATCTGACCGAATGAGGCAAAACACGGCGAGCGATGTTTAACTTTTCTCCAGACCAGCAACAATAGGTATCGGCAATATGGCAGTCGAACTCAAACTCACGCGGGAATTGGCCACGGTTGGCGTTACTGCGCACGAATTAGCCGCGCTTGAAACTCTGATTAAAGGCGAACTGACCAAACCGGCTTTCGTCGAGCAATTCGACAAAATGCTGGCGGCGATAGGCGAGTGCTATGCCGTAACCCTTGTGAATGTTTTACCTTGGCTCGAAATTACTAACGAAACCGAATTTTGCGAAAAATTCGATGCCGCCCACGCAGACTACAAAGCTACTTACCTTAGTATCACCAATCAGCCGCGGCTGGCATCCGACCGGGCTTATATAGAATATATGACGCTACGGGAATTCAAGGAAACGCAAACTTCTTATCCGCTACTGAAACTGACTTTCGCCCGGCTGGACGAATTCATCGACAAATGGATTACCAACGATGCCTGGCTGGCAATGACGATAGAGAATTTGTTCAAAATGCTGCATCGCTTTCTAAACGAAGTTGCCGAACTCAAACAGAAAGATCCAACCGATGCTTTCGCCATTTATCAAGCACTGATGGGCGCTTTGTTGCCTTATTACGCCTTGCTCGAAAAAAACCGACGCGTCACGGCGGAACCGGCCTGAAACCGTCTCATTCTTCAGGCTGATGGCGCGGATTGCCCCACGGATAAATAATTTGTACCGGCTGGTTCGGATCTACGGGAACATCGGGGTCAACCGGCTCGTTTAAAGGATTGCCGAACATGTACATGCGCCGCACCGGCGGACTTTCCGGCTCAGCCTGCTGGGCCGGCGCCCCCTGCGCAGCTCGTGCTTGCTCCGCCGCGGCTTTTCCGGCATCGAATTGCCTCCGAATCGCTTGCAGTTTTTCCCGGGCGATTGCCTTTTCAGCCTGCGTTTGCGGCGCTATGTCCAGCTTGCCCGTTTCCGAATTGTCTTTACACGGGCGTTGTTGATAGAAGACTTGCCCGGCACGCCGGCATTTATAAACATCCGCATGACAGTACGCGGTCGTCGCGAGCAAAACGGCGGCGCTCAACATGGAAGCTAACCGTTTCATCAATACCCCCTAAGTCAAAATGATTGTCGGCCCGAATTATTCAGACTGCCTAAATCGACGTTTTCGCCAATATGGGAAAAACCTCCGCCAAGCCCCGGGTAATAAACTCCACGGCTAGCGATAAAATAATCAAACCGAATACGCGGGTAATCACGTTGATCCCGGTTCTGCCCAGTAAATTGGCAATCGTTTCCGCCATCAACAAACAAACCAGTACGATCAGCGCCACCGTGGCAATCACACAAGTTGCCAAAAGATCGTAATCCCAGGATGGATTCAAATTATGGTTGACGATGACGGTACTCATCGCGCCCGGCCCGCTTAACAGGGGAATAGCCATAGGCACCACGGCAATCGAATCTTTCTCGACCGATTCGGCCCGTTCTTCCGGAGTATTTCTGGAACGGTCATGGGACGCTTTGACCATGGAAATTCCCATCAACAGGATGATAATGCCGCCGGCGATTTGAAACGACGGGATACCGATACCGAAGAATGCCAACCACGCGCTACCGCCTGTGTGGGCCAGCATAAGCACGGCCCCGACCGACATTGAGCAAACCCATGCGATCCGCCGCCGCTCGGAGGAACTACGCTGCTCGGTCAGGCTGATGAACAGAGGAATAGCCCCAACCGGGTCAACGACCGACAATAGTCCGGCCAGTAGTTTGATGTATTCGTCGAGTTCCATGCTTACTACGTCGCAAAAAAAATCCCGGGTGTTTCGATACCGTTGTTGAGAAAAAGTTTGCTCCGCATGGTCTGCCGTTGTTTTAACGGCAGACCTCTTTCTCCACCTGCCGCCGACGTCAAAACCGGCATGAATCACAAAGCATCCAATAGCGGACGCTCCGGCGATCACTACGAAGTTGCGCTCAAGATTGCCGCTAGACGCTTCCAGGCCAATATTAGACGATCATTTCGCGAATACATCGGCGGCCGGGCCTATGCGCCGATGAAATCCGTCAACATAGGCACGATGTATTAGCCGGATTCGCTGCGTTCACCTATTTTCAACCGGTAACCCACACCGGACTCGGTCAGCAAAAATGTCGGCCGGGTCGGATCGGCTTCCAGTTTTTGCCGCAATTGGCTCATGTAAATCCGCAGGTAATGGGCGTTTTCCCGGTAGGCCGGCCCCCAGACTTCGTTCAGAATTTGTTGATGCGTTAAGACTTTTCCGGCGTTTTTGACCAGTACCATCAAAAGACGATATTGAATCGGCGTGAGGTGGACCTCCCGCGCCTCCACGCTGACCAAGCGGTTAGCCAGGTCCACTTTGAGGTTACCCGTAATAAAGACATTGTCCTGGGTAGGTTCCTGTAGCCTGGCAGCATGGCGTAAAGCAACCCGGATTCGCGCCAACAATTCGCCGAAGCCGAAGGGCTTGGTCAAATAATCGTCGGCACCGACATCCAAGGCCTCGATTTTCTGCTGCTCGCCGCTGCGCGCCGACAAAATGATGATAGGCACGGACGACCAGGATCGCATGGTTTTGATCACATCGACGCCATCCATGTCGGGTAATCCCAGATCCAGAATCACCAAATCGGGCTTGCGCACGCCCACTTCGACCAGACCTTGTTTACCGGTCTCGGCGTCGAAGACCTTAAAGCCGTGCGCGCCAAGACTGGTACGCAGAAAACGTCGAATGGACGGATCGTCTTCAATGACGACGATGACGGGATCGGATTTTGACATAGTGAGCGACGCGTCGATAAAGGCATTATTCCTCGGCTTCCACGCTGGGAGGCGCTTGATCCAACGGCAGGGTGAAACTAAAGGCCGCCCCGCCTTCCGCCCGGTTGCGGGCAACAATTCGGCCACCGTGAATTTCGACGATGGCTCGGCAAATGGCCAGTCCCAACCCGACCCCGCTTTGCGCGCTTTCATGGCGTGCCTGATAAAATTTCTCGAACAACCGTTCTTCCTGGCCTTTGGGAATACCGGGACCATGATCCAGCACGGCAATTTCGGCCGAGGTTTCGCCGATCTCGGCGACAATCTCCAAAGCGCTCCCGACGGGCGTATAGCGCACCGCGTTTTCCAACAGATTGATCAACACCTGCTCTATCATCACCGCATCGGCCAACACCATCGGAATGCCTTCCGGCAGTTTGACCCTGACCGGCCGGCCGGCCAATTGACCATGCAATTGGGTCAGCGCGGTGCCAATGATTTCTTCCAGCGGATACCATTGTTTATTCAATTCCAGTAACCCGGTCTCCAATTTGGCCATGTCCAGAATGCTATTGACCAGATTGGACATCCGTTCGGCCTCGTCGACAATGCCCTGTCCCAGTTCGATTCGGTCTGCGGGCCGTAATTTCTCGTCATTTTGGACGATGGCGCTGGCCGAGCCGATAATGGTGGCCAGTGGCGTGCGCAAATCGTGAGAAATCGCGCTCAGCAGCGAATTGCGCAAGCGCTCGGCTTCCATTTGCATTAAGGTCGAGCGGGCCTGTTCGGAAAAGCGGATTCTGGCAACAGCCTGGCCGATCTGACGTAAAAAGGTTTCCAACAGTTTTTGTTGTTCCGGCAAAAATACCCGACGCAGATTGACCGGCAATAACGCTAACACACCCAACACCTTATCTTCATTATGGATAGGGAAATAGACGGCCGAAGCACCCGGCAACGTATTGGTACCTTGACCTGCGATTTCATTGTGGTCGAAAACCCATTGCGCCACGCTCAAATCGGCGCCCAGCAACGATTCGGCAAGGGCTTGCTTGTTCGGAAACACCATGCGCCCCTGGCTATTGGGAAACAATATCACGTTGCGGCTGCTGAATTCCGAATAGAGATGCTTGACGGCAACCCGCATCACCTCCTCTTCCGATTGACTGCTGCTGAGCTCCTTGCTCATGGAGTACAGCGCCGCGGCCCGGCGTTCTCGATGCGCGGCCACTTTAGCCTGCGAACGCACGTTGGCGGTCAAGCTGCTAATCACGATTCCGACCACCAATAAGGCCAGCAAGGTAATGAGATATTGGCTATCCGAAACGGACAGACTGTAAAAAGGCTGCACGAATAAAAAATCGAAACAAGCGACGCTCAGCACGGAAGCCAAAATGGACGGCCCGCGTCCGAACCGGGTGGCGATGAACACCACGCCCAACAAGTAAACCATGACCAAATTGGCCAACTCCAGGCGGCCTATCATCAAACGGCCGAGTATCGTGCTCAACACCGTAACCGCAACGGCCCAAAAATAACCCGCATAGCGCCGCTTGGTCTTGGAAGGGATACGTTGTTTCAAACCCGGCAAAGAGCTTTTTCTAAATAGCGACAGTTCCGGCTGGCTGTCACCGCGCTCCCGTGTTTGCGGGCTGCCCAGCAAGTAAATATTGATATTGTGGGCACGGCTGATCAAGGCATCCACCACCGATCCCAATATCCAACGCCGCCAACCGCGCCGACTGGGTTTACCGATCACGATCTTGCTGATATTGCGTTCGCGGGAAAAGCGAATCAAGGCCGTGCTCATCTCCGGCGCACTAAGGGTCACGGTTTCCGCGCCGAGTTGCTCGGCCAGGCGCAGGATGCGCAGCACGCCGTCGCGCTTTTCGGCCGGCATCCGTTGCAATTGCGGGGTTTCCACATAAGCGACTATCCATTCGGCGCGCAGGCTGTTGGCCAAACGCTTGCCGGCCCGTACCAGGCGCTCGGCCAATTCGTTAGGACCTATACACACCAGGATACGGTCGCCGACCTGCCAAACCTCGCGGATGGCGTTGTCTTCGCGGTAATCCAGCATTTGCGCGTCCACGCGATTGGCCGTTTGCCGCAACGACAATTCCCGCAAGGCAATCAAATTGCCTTTGCGGAAGAAATGATGGATGGCCTCCTGGGCCTGCTGCGGCAGGTACACCTTGCCTTCCTTAAGGCGCAGCAGCAATTCGTCCGGCGGCAAATCCACCAGTTCCACTTCGTCGGCATCTTCGAAAAACGTGTCCGGCACGGTTTCCCAAACCCGAATACCGGAAATCTGACCAATATCGTCGTTCAGGCTTTCCAGATGCTGCACGTTCAAGGCGCTATACACGTCGATACCGGCATCCAGCAATTCGTGAATATCCTGCCAGCGTTTGGGATGGCGGGAACCCGGCGCATTGGAATGCGCCAGCTCATCGACCAAAATGATGGCCGGGCGCCGCTTCAGCGCCGCATCCAGATCGAACTCCTGCAGCACCGTGCCTTTGTATTCGATTTTACGCAAAGGCAATACTTCCAGGCCCTCCAGTAGGGCTTTGGTTTCCTTGCGGCCGTGGGTTTCCACCACGCCGACCACCACGTCCAGATTTTCGGCCCGCCGTTCCCTGGCGGCCAACAGCATCGCAAAGGTTTTGCCGACGCCTGCCGCCGCGCCGAAAAAAATTTTCAAGCGGCCACGCCGGGCTCTGGCTTGATCGCGCTCGACACGGGCGAGTAATTGATCGGGGTCTGGACGTTCGTTGTTCATGACTGTCTTTGCCGGCGCGGAAAAAATGGAACAACATAAGTTTACGAACAAGCCGGTAAAAATATCGTAAAGATTGCGGGGTAAACAGGCATGAATTTGCCCAAGCGGCCGGCACAACCGCCGAAATGGGGCGCTGGATTTGTTTGCGCGCACATCCGCCGCCCCGTTGCCTTCTACCGCGCATTCTGATTCAATGCAGACCGATTCGATGACCGCGTCACGCGGCCGCCCGTCCTCAATGATAAACGGAAAGGAAATTTATATGCAGATCAATAAATTATCGTATCGAAGAGCATTTTCGGGTGGATATACGGTTAACTATCTAATTTCTTGTTAGGTTTCATACCGAAAAATCGAGGCGTCGGCGATGAAAGACCCAGTGGCAGTGCTCCTGAGAGGGGCCGATCTTCTCCAGCCTATGCTGAGCGAAGCGGGATTCACATTCTCCATAACCGACCATGGCAAAAGCTCCGGCGGAAACTATGCCCAAGGAGCATTCCGGAAAAGACGCCGAGCACTTTCGCTCAGCTACCGACATTCTCTGGGGAATGTTGCCTATTCGGTAGGAGAGGTCACACTGTCCCATGAAGATTACATGTGGGCCTGTGGCGTCACCGCACAATATCCGGGATTCTCATACGACGACTTGCTCCCGTTTGAACACTTGAGAGCAGATCTTGTTTCGGCCGGTGAGGCCTTCCTTGTGCAGCCTGAAGCCGCGTTTGAGCGCCTTTTCGAGAAGTGCCAGGCAAGACCGCCGAAGCGAGGGTTTCGCGCCCTTGGAGAACCGAGATGAAACCTAACCAGCCGTTGGAGCCGACGCCTCCGCGCTGCGCGCTCCGGCGCGGCTCAACGGCACGTTATGCCTCACGGAGAATTATGTGTAATGACTAAATACAAAGGTTCCTGCCATTGCGGAAGGGTTCGCTTCGAGATTGAAGCTGAAATAGATCACGTGCGCGTTTGCGATTGCTCTATTTGTAAAAAACGTGGGGCCTTGAATCATCGGATTCCGAAAGAGAAACTAAATTTGCTTACTCCATGGGAAGACCTTGTTTTGTATCAATGGGGAAGCAAAACGGCGAAAGATTTCTTTTGTCCCACTTGCGGCATCCTGCCTTTCAGACGCCCAAGCGATCCAACGCCTGAAGAAATCCTCGAAGGCTCCAAGCCTTTCGATGGATGGGCGGTCAATGTCCGGTGCTTGGAAGGTATAGATTTGGACTCGATTCCCATCAAAAAAGTGTATGGAAGTAACATCAAACATCACGCATACCGTGACGCTCGCTCCGGTTAGCTTGGCGTTAGGCGGAATCCAACACCAGCGGAGTTGTCTGCAATGGAAAATCGAGTCAACCTAGGCAAGGCGGCCCCGGATTTATATCAAGCTGTTGTCGCTATTGATCGTCTAGCAAATGAATACGCCGCATCTGCTGGAATTACTGAAGGGCTCGCGCACTTGTTGAGGCTTCGTGCATCTCAACTCAATCAGTGTGCGTTCTGTATCAGGCTTCACACTCGAGATGCACTGGCTTGCGGCGAGTCCAACGACCGCATCAGCATCTTACCAGCATGGCGCGAAACGCAATATTTTACTGAGAAAGAACGCGCGGCCCTCGCGCTTACCGAGGCGGTGACGCTAGTTGCTGAGGGGCAGGTTCCCGAGTCCGTATACAACGAAGCTGCAGCCGTTCTGTCAACTGAAGAAATTGCGGCAGTCGAGTGGCTCGGTGTCGTGATCAATGCTTGGAACCGGATTGCGATCCCAAGTCGTTATCCAGTCCGGTAAGGTGGGCACGATTTAGGCCCACCCGGCACTCACGGCCCATGGTGGGCAAATTGCCCACCATGGGCCTGAATTAACCAGAGCTTCCTTACTGTAATGTTATGGCACGCGACGCGTACCCTTGGCTGCCGATATTGCAGCTTTATGACGATACAATGCCGGTCGCCCGACCAATTCCCGTTATCATGTCCGCTCTTCGTTCAGATCTGTTCCGCAACATGCTTAATGCCGCCCAACTAAAATCCCTGTCGGTGTTCGCGATATTCGCGATCGTCGGTTTCGGTCCGATTTCTCCCGGTTGTTTAATCGGCATGTTTGTCGTGGCCAAGCGTCCGGACTGGTTTCGCCGGCTAGTGCGGGGCATCTACGACTATCCGCACGATATAGATTTCGTAACTGCCGCCGAAACCCGCGGAGCGCGAATCAAAACCTTCGCCAGTCTGGCGACGCTGTTCGTGATCGACATCGCGCCGGTACCGGTCACACCGGTGGTCGCCTTTGCGATCATCCTGAGCCGGCCGCGCTGGTTTTACCGGACGGTCAGGCGAATTTACGGACAAGCCATTTGATGATGCCTGGAGGGTGTTCATTTCCGGCCGGCTCGGCCTGCTGCCTTTACTCTGAAAGTCACTAGGCGGCCGCCCAAAACACTAGCGACAGAACAGCGTCGACTTTCATTTGCCGGGGCGATTGCCATGCCTTCATGATCGTTAGATAAACGTTGCCAGGCGGCCGATCAGAACGAACGGTCAAAACTAAAAAGACAGGATAGAAACACGCTATGCTGGCCGGCGATCAGCTCGTCCCGCCCGCCGTATCTGAAAAAGCCGCCTTGGCTGCCGGAGGAGTCGTCATAGCGATATTCGCTACGCAAGGCTATCGCGGCCGAATCCAACGGGATTTTGTATTCCAGGGTTGCGGTGACGGATTTGATCAACTGGCGATTGCCGGTCAGGCGGCCGTCGCCGTCCCAGTAAATTTCCGGACGCAGCGCCACACTCCAGGGGCCATCGACATGCCAGCGGCTGAACAAGGCCGACCCCATCCACAACACTTGTTTGCCGGCTTGCTCTACCACCCGCTCGGTACCCACGTCGTAGGCCAAGGCCACCGTCACGTCCTCGCCGGACCACTGTACGATCGAATCGGAAAAATAGCGCCAGTTGGCGGTATCGGTTTGTTTCTGTTCCGGGCCGGCAAACAGGTTTTGGGTCAGTTTCCAGCCGGGCGCAAATTGCCAGGCCAGTTGCCCGGCATATTTGGGCTGATCGCTGCGGTAGGCCAGATAGTCGTAGTCGCTGACCAGGTACAAACTGACGCTCAAATCCCGGGCAACGGCGTATTGACCGCCCATGCCGATCAGCAAATAAGGCGAATAATCGGCTATCCAGGAACGGGTGTAGTTGAAATTATCCTTGGCATAGAGCGACTCGAAACCGATAAAGCTGTTCATCAAGCCCGCAGTCAAGCTCAAACCGTTGCCGATCGGCGCCAGATAACTGACATTGGCGCGCGACAGATAACGCAGAATACTGTAGCCGGGCAAACGGTCGCTGCCCGGCACCTGGCCGTCGGTGTCGTAACCGGCATGAGCGCCAATATCCACGCCCCAGCGCGAGTTTTCCGAAGCCAATTTCCTTAGGTAAAACATACCCATATTCGGGCTGAATGCGTTCAAGCGCATCGTCGTCGCCTTGCTGCGAAAGGCCAACCGGTCGCCGCTCTGAAACGCGTTGGCGTAACTCAAATCGATGGCGGCACCCATTTGCCAGTCCCCGGCAACGGCGGTTGGGACAGTGGCTGCCAGCATCAGCAAGGTGGTCATACCGATTGGAGCCCGCTTGAAACGCATATTCACGAACTTGTTCCCGTGCTCACGATTTGCCGACCCGATCCAGCGCCAGATTCAATTGCAACACGTTGACCCTGGGTTCGCCGAATACGCCCCATTGCCGGCCTTCGCTATGGGCTGCGATCAACTCCCGAATTTTGCTCTCATCGATTTTTCGCCGCTTGGCAATGCGTTGGACTTGGTATTGCGCCGCCGCCGGACTGATATGCGGATCCAGGCCGCTGGCGGAAGCGGTGACCAGATCGACCGGGATCGGTAAGTGATTACCGGGATCGACGTCCTTCAATGCCCGAATCCTGGCGGCAACGGCTTCGCTCAAGGCCGGATTGGTCGGCCCCAGGTTGGAACCGCCGGAGGCGGCGGCGTTGTAAGGATAGTTTGCGGTGGCCGACGGCCGGCTCCAAAAGTATTGCGGATCGCTGAAGCTTTGCCCGATCAGGCTTGAACCGACCACCTCGCCTTGGGAATTTTTGATCAGACTGCCGTTGGCTTGCTCGGCAAATACGGTTTGGGCGACCAGGGTCACCAAGGCCGGATAAACAACGCCGGTGGCCAGGGTCAATAACAGCAGCATCAGCGCCGCGGGTCGTAAATAATTGGACATGTTCGCTCCTTACACCCAATTCATAGCAACCAAAAATAAATCGATTGCCTTGATGCCGATGAACGGCACGATCAAGCCGCCGACGCCGTAGACCAGCAAGTTGTTGTGCAGCAGTTGCTCGGCGCCGACCGGGCGGTATTTGATGCCTTTCAAGGCCAACGGAATCAGGGCGATGATGATCAAGGCATTGAATATCACCGCCGACAATATGGCACTGGCCGGCGTGGCCAGGTGCATCACGTTCAGCACGTTCAATACCGGATAAGTCGTCGCGAACGCGGCCGGAATGATGGCGAAATATTTGGCGACGTCGTTGGCGATGCTGAAGGTGGTCAGCGCGCCGCGGGTCATCAGCATCTGCTTGCCGGTTTCGACGATTTCGATCAGCTTGGTCGGATTGGAATCCAGATCGACCATGTTGCCGGCCTCCTTGGCGGCCTGGGTGCCGCTGTTCATCGCCACCGCCACGTCTGCTTGCGCCAGCGCCGGGGCGTCGTTGGTGCCGTCGCCGGTCATCGCCACCAGGCGGCCTTCGGCCTGGTGCTGGCGGATCAGCGCCAACTTGGCCTCGGGGGTGGCTTCAGCCAGAAAATCGTCGACGCCGGCTTCGGCGGCAATCGCCGCGGCGGTCAGCCGGTTGTCGCCGGTTATCATGATGGTCTTGATGCCCATTTGCCGCAATTCGATGAAGCGCTCCTTGATGCCGCCCTTGACGATGTCTTTCAGCTCGATCACGCCCAGAGCCTTGTCGCCTTCCGCCACCACCAACGGCGTGCTGCCGCGCCGAGCCACGTCGTCGACCAGGGTTTTCAGTTCGGCCGGCCATTTGCCGCCTTGGGTTTCGATGTGCTGGCGGATGGAATCGGCCGCGCCCTTGCGGATATGTCGGCACGGCTCGCCCGGTTTGTTGGGGTCGCCTGGCAAATTCACGCCGCTCATCCGGGTTTGGGCGCTGAAATGGACGAAGGTGGCGCCCAGAGAATGGATGTCGCGTTCGCGCAAACCGTACTTTTGCTTGGCCAGTATCACCACGCTGCGGCCCTCCGGGGTTTCGTCGGCCAGCGAGGCCAGTTGCGCGGCATCGGCCAAAACCGCCTCCTTGACGCCCTTGACCGGAAAGAAGCCGGAAGCTTGGCGGTTGCCCAGCGTGATGGTGCCGGTTTTATCGAGCAGCAATACATCGACGTCGCCGGCGGCTTCGACCGCGCGGCCGGAAGTAGCGATGACGTTTTTTTGCATCATCCGGCCGATACCGGCCACGCCGATGGCCGACAACAGGCCGCCGATGGTGGTCGGGATCAGGCAGACCAGCAATGCCACCAATACCGTGACGCTGATCGGGCGGCCGCTGCCGGCGGTTTCTACGCTGTAAATGGAAAACGGCAGCAAGCTGACGACCGCCATTAAAAACACCAGCGTCAAGGCCACCAACAAAATGGTCAGGGCGATTTCGTTCGGGGTTTTTTGGCGCTTGGCGCTTTCCACCATGCCGATCATCCGATCCAGAAAGCTTTCGCCGGGGTTGGTGGAAATGCGCACCACCAGCCAGTCGGACAGCACGCGGGTGCCGCCGGTCACCGAACTGAAGTCGCCGCCGGACTCGCGGATCACCGGGGCCGATTCGCCGGTAATCGCACTTTCGTCGACCGAGGCCACGCCTTCGATGACGTCGCCGTCACCGGGTACGAAGTCGCCGGCTTCGATCAGCACCACATCGCCCCTGCGCAAACTGGAGCCGGCGACTTTGCTGTAGTTGCTGCCGTATTTCGCTTCATCCAGCTTTTTGGCGGCAATGTCGCGCTTGGCGCTACGTAAAAACGCGGCTTGGGCTTTGCTGCGGCCTTCGGCGACCGCTTCGGCGAAATTGGCGAACAGCACGGTGAACCACAGCCATAGCGTAATCGCCAGACTGAAGCCGGCCGGTTCCTCGCCGCCGCCGTTCCAGGCTTGCAGCCACAATACGCTGGTCAGGATGCTGCCGAGATAAACCACGAACATCACCGGATTTTGCCATTGCCGGCGTGGCGTCAGTTTGGCAAAAGCACCGATAATCGCTTGTTGCAGGATTTGCGGGTCCATCAAGGACGTTGAAACGGGTTTGCTGGTCATGGAATGTCCCATCGCTTGTTAGTGTTGGCTGAGCATTTGTAAATGTTCGACGATCGGACCCAGGGCCAGTGCCGGCACGAAGGTCAAGGCGCCAACCATCAGCACGGTGATTATCAGCAACACCGCAAACAAGGGCGTATGCGTCGGCAGGGTGCCGGGACCGACCGGTACCGTCTTTTTGGCCGCCAACGAGCCGGCAATCGCCAGCACCGGAACCATCAGCCAATAGCGGGAGAACAGCATCGCCAACCCCAGCCAGAGGTTATAAAACGGCACGTTGGCCGACAAGCCGCCAAAGGCGCTGCCGTTGTTGTTGCCGGCCGACGACCAGGCGTAGAGCACTTCGCTGAAGCCGTGGGCACCGGGGTTGAAGATCGAGGCCTTGCCGGCGTCCAGCATCAGGCTCAATGCCGTGCCGCCCAGCACCATCAAGGGCGGGATCAAGATGACGATGGCGGCCATTTTCATCTCGAAGGCTTCGATCTTTTTGCCCAGGTACTCCGGGGTGCGGCCTATCATCAGGCCGGCGATGAACACGGCGACGATGGCAAACACGATCATGCCGTATAGGCCGGAGCCGACGCCGCCGAAAATCACCTCGCCGAGTTGCATCAGCCACATCGGCGCCAAACCGCCGAGCGGCGTGTAGGAATCGTGCATCGAGTTGACCGAGCCGTTCGAAGCAGCCGTCGTCGCTACCGCCCACAATCCGGAATTGACGATGCCGAAGCGGGTTTCCTTGCCTTCCATATTGCCGCCAGCTTGTTGCGCGCCGATACTTTGATCGATGCCCAACGCCGTCAGGGCCGGATTGCCGCGTTGTTCTGCCGGCACCGTGACGCACACCAAGGCGACGAACACCAAAGTCATCGCCGCCAAAATCGCCCAGCCCTGGCGGGTGTCGCCGACCATGAGCCCGAAGCTATAACACAGCGCCGCCGGGATCAGCAGGATCGCCAGCATTTCCAGGAAATTGGACAGCGGTGTCGGGTTTTCATACGGATGGGCGGAGTTGACGCTAAAGAAACCGCCACCGTTAGTGCCCAATTGCTTAATGGCGATTTGCGAGGCGGCAGGACCCAAGGCCAGGGTTTGTTTAGTCGGTTTGCCAGTTTGATTCTCCTCACCCCTACCCTCTCCAGCAGGAGAGGGAGCTAAACCCATAGACTTCGCATCAACCGTATTGTTCGAGGTTTCCAACAAGCTTACAGTCTGATACGGGTTGAAGGTTTGCACCACGCCCTGGCCGACCAGCACTAGGGCCAACACGAACGACAACGGCAGCAGGATATACAAGGTACTGCGGGTCAAATCGACCCAGAAATTGCCTATGCCCCGGGCGTTGCGGCGAGTGAAGCCGCGAATCAACGCGACCAATACCGCCATGCCGCTGGCCGCCGACAAAAAATTTTGCACACCCAACCCCAACATTTGCGTCAGATAGCTCATCGTGCTTTCCCCGCCGTAGCCTTGCCAGTTGGTATTGCTGGCAAAGCTGACCGCGGTATTGAAGGCCGAATCCGGGGGCACCGCCGGCAAGGCTTGCGGATTCAACGGCAGCACGTCTTGAAAGCGTTGCAACAGATAGACAGCCAGCAAGCCGAACAGGTTGAAGGCCAAGGCCGCCCAGGCATACTGCTGCCAGCGCATGTCTTGCTCGGGATCGACCCCGCTCAGACGGTAACACAGCCGCTCGACCCCGGCGAACCAGCGGTTCAATCCGACCGACTCGTCCTGGTAAACTCGCGCCATATAACTGCCCAGCGGTTTGGCTAGTGCAATCAACGCGATCAGATAACTAGCGATTTGCAAAAAACCCGGTCCGTTCATCAGAATTTCTCCGGGTAAAACAGCGCGACCAGCAGATAGACAAACACGGCCAAGGCCAGCCCGCCGCTTAACAGATAAATCCAGCTCATGCTTGCTCCCCGAGTGCGCCGCATCCCGTTACTAAAAATACACTAGCGATGAAGAAGACCGCCGTTAACAATAAATAGAGGACATCCATCGGATTCTCCTAATCACAAGATTGAAAGCTTTAACGGATGGTCAATATAAGGATTAGCCGATAAAAATGTCGTAAAAAAATGAACGACGGTTGTAAAGAACAGATAAAAGTTTCAGCGCCCCAGCTGCTGAACCGACGCAGCGCCCATGGTAAAAAATGCCGCAAACCCAAGGTATTGGGGGCAAAGGTTGATTAACGAATTGTCCAGCCAATAATTAAGGGGTGTGAAATTACCGACGTGAATGCGATCAAAGGCTGCTGCGCGTGCAATCGAGCGGTGTCCGAAATACCCGACATCCTTATCACTATCACACACACCAGGAGCGGCAGGTTCAAGCAGATAACGCCTTGATTTTAACTCCGCAAAACATTCCAACAGAACGTTGCGATGAATTTGGCCGGGGTAAGCCGGTCTGCCGGGTTAGGTTGCAGTGTCGGAATAATAACTGCGCCCTGTTAGGCATCTTCGACAAAACTAGGGAATTGAGCATTAGCGCCTTGGACCGCCGAGCCGAACAGGTCTGAATGCCGCCGATTCAGGCAACCAATCGCTTGGAAACCCGGACGCGTTAGGAACTACAGATGCCGGCGCTCAGGCAAGACTGCAACTCGGATTGGCCAAGCCATCGCCCTATCCGGCATCCAGGGTAAGGCTTTTGAAAAGTACTTCCTTGCAAACCCTCAAAACTTGCCTTTGTCTTGTTGATACTCCGGATGGTAAGGCCCGGCGGGAAGACCCTTTGGCGGTTGGAACGCCATGAAATTGGCTTGCCTGGCCAATGGCAAATAATCGGTGATCAGGGCATTGATTGCCGCTGAAATCGCCATCGCGATAGGATCGCTGCCACCGGAACTCTGTGCATAAGTTTGCTGGTTATGCCAAAGCACGGTGCCGGTCCTGGTGTCTTTTAGGACATATTCCATTTCCACTACGACCGACGATGCCAGTACCAAATACTTGGTACTCCAATCCCTGATCGTCACCAACAGCACCGCGTCGGCGCCGAACAGGTCGTAGAAGCGTTCGGCCGGTAATAAGTGAATATGTCCCGCTTCTACCAGCCCGAAATCGCGCAGAATCATGTCGGTCAAATACACCGGAAACACGTAATAGCCGCGTTCGGCCAGCGGTTGAGTGATAGTGGTGATGAAAACTGAATTGGCGGTTACTTCCGGCGACTCGTTGACCACCGGCACCACCACGATCGAACGGGGCGGATGTGCATAAAACGCGTCCAAATTAAGATGCTGCGGCGCGACGCACGCTTGCAACAGGCAGACGATTAACAGACTAAACCCAATTCTCATGGCGCGGCCCGCTGTTGCGTGGGAAGTACGGCGGTTTCGCTGTTCGGCTCCGGCGTTTTTCCCTGCTGCTGAATTTTCTCGATCAATTTGTTCATCAACGCCGTGGATTCCGGATACAGCGTGCGTTCTTTCTGAAAGTAGGCGATGGCGCTGGCTTTATCGCCGCGGGTGTACAATAAAAAACCGTAGTCGGCATACACACCCGGCGGCACGCGGCGCTGATGCTGCTCGGCTGCAGTAATCGTATCGCGCAAATAGGCATCGGTATGCTGACTGTTATTGTCGACATAGCGTTCGTAGAGACTGCTTTCGTAGTCCCCCCAATAAAACAAGCCTTGCGGCGCGCAGCCGGAAAGCGCCAACAGCATGGCGATTCCAATAGCGGACTCGCCAACATACCTTGTCCCGAGACGGTTAAGCATCATCCGCTTCCCTACTTTGAAAGGTTTACGGCTGGGCTTTGCCGCGTGCTTCCAAGGTACTGACCACGTTGTTGATCATATTCACAATGGCCGCATCGATGGCCTTGCCTTCCAGCGTCGAATCAAAGCCTGCCGTGCCGCCAAATCCCAGCGTCGCGGTCGAGGAGATCGACGCTTCGCCGCTGCCTTCCTGGCTATAGAACACTTGGCCGGTTTTAGGATCGACCAAGCGCAACACCACCCGCGCCCGCGCCCGTTGGGTTTTTTCCTTACCGATCAGCCAGACACCACCGGTGGTATCGCGGCCCAACTCCACCACCGAGCCCATGATCAAGGCATCGACGCCGAGCAGATTTTGTTTGAATTCCGGTTCGCTCTTGCCCATCAATTCGGCTTCGGATTTGAGTTTACTGATGTCCTGCCGCTCCACGACATTGAAATGCTGAGTTGCCATCAGATGGCGCGACAACAAATCGGCCGCCTGCTTGCCAATCCGATCGCCGGATTGATCGGTAAACAAGCCGCTGCCATAGACCGATTCGTTGGTAAAGCGGGACACCGCCACCGTCAGGCGGCTGGCTTGCGGCAACGGTGCAAAGGCCACTTGCGGGCCGCGGTCTTCGACGGCTTCATGGATGTCTCGACTTACACAACCGGTAAAGCTGATCAATGAGGCTGTCAATACCAGTGCGAAGGCATATTTCATACGGTTACCTTTGGAGTCAGTGGCTAGCACAAAAGCCAGCCGGGTAAATAACATGCATCTAAAACGGTTTAATAGCTAGCGTGTGAATCGCCATACTTTCAATTCGGCAGTAAAAAGCCGGACTACCAAAAATGACGTTAACGACGTCGAATTCGGCATTCCGGCTTTCCGAATTTAGGGACCCGCGACTTTCCGTCTCTACCTCACGATAGGTTTAGCTGCTCGTGTTTTGTGATTTCTACCACAAAGTTATTGGGTATTCTACTGAGTGTTTTTATCTACATCTAATGACAGTGGTTTTCTGAAACTAGCCAATTTCGACATGCGGATAGCCGCTATTTGGCAAATGATCCGGTCACTTATGGCCGAAAAATAGCATCGCTAGCCATGCCAAACGAATAACCGTATCGAATCACCCCACATCGCCCAAATAATCGTTCTTGCCGATTTCTAACCCGTTATGTCGCAGAATGGCATAGGTGATTGTGACGTGGAAATAAATATTTGGCAGCACGAAGTCTGTCAGGTAGGTTAAGCCGGTAAAGGTCGATGTCCGGTCATGCCTGGGTAGCAATATGGTATTGGCTTCAGCACCATCAATTTGCTCAGCCGTAAACGAATGGATATGTGCCAGCGTTTTATCAACGCGCTCGATCAACTCAAGAAGAGAGTTTTCAACATCGTCAAATTTGGGCGGTTCTTGTCCGGCTAATCGGGAAACGGCACCCTTGGCGACATCGCTGGCAATCTGCACTTGGCGCTTCAATGGGTACATATCGGGATATAGACGTGCGTTGATCAACACCGATGGATCAATCTTCTTAACCTCCGCATAATCGGACGCTTTTTCCAAAATCTGTCGTAATTGCGTCAGACTGCGAATGATCGGGGAAACTGTAATAACGTACATCGACAAAGACATCTGAAGGCTCCTGAGCGGGTGAATCATTCAAGCGCGTAGTGTAAGCCGCTTTATCAAAACGCGCGACAACATGCGAAATCGCATTTGGCTGCCTTGAGGTTAAACTACAGCGCATGACTTTTATTGAGATTTGCTATGGCCGAACAAAAGCCCGTCGGTAAAAAACACGCCAGCAGCACAAGCCAACCGTGCTTATACACCTTGCATATCGAGCTACGGCCCAGTGAAATACGTCCGCCGGTATGGCGAAGGCTGGAAGTCGATGGCCGTGTCAGCTTGGCGAAACTCCACCACTTTATTCAGGCTGCCTTTGGCTGGAGTGACTATCACTTACACCAATTTAAAATTCGGGACCAAATCTACGCGCTACCCGATCCCGAAGATGACCTGGGACTGTTGGACGAGCGCAAAGCCTATCTGAATCGCTTGCTGGCCACCAACGACACCATGCTCTATCGCTATGATCTGGGCGATAACTGGGAACATCTGGTCACCGTGGAAGACATTCGAAAAAATTTAGATAACGATCCCAAAGGTGGCGCCTGGGTGTTGGATGGGGCACGCGCCTGCCCACCGGAAGATGTCGGCGGCCCTGAGGGTTATGCCGATTTTCTGGAAGTATTGCAGGAAGGACCGGATTCTGAAGAAGCCGCATATTTACGTGCATGGGCTGATGGCGAATTTGACCCGGAGCGATTTGATCGGCGATTGGCTAACGCGGCAATCATGCGGATTTTGTTTAACCGGTGGGGCGGCAAATAACAACTTCTGATGTTTGCCGAGCAGTTATCTCCCGACACCTTTCAGATTTCATGGTTTGCTCGAGTTTGAAAATCACTGGGTAGCCTATGAGTCGGGAAACCTTGGCAACACGGCCAATGTCACATGTGATAATGAATGAAGGATGACCCAAGCAATGAAAAAAATAGTTTCCCTGTTGTCGGGACTTTGGCTGGCCGGATGTAGCGTGATGGGCATTAGAAATGCGCCGGAGCCCGAATACCAAGTCCTGTTGCGGGATGGCGAGTTCGAAATACGCGCTTACCCCTCCCTATTGGTGGCCGAAACCCTCGCCGCCGCCGACTACCCGGAAGCGGGTAGTATCGGTTTCAAGCGGCTGGCCGGCTATATTTTCGGCGGCAATACCCGTCGAGAAAAAGTGGTGATGACCACGCCGGTGCTTCGCGAAGCAGAAGGCGAAGAAATTGCAATGACCGCGCCGGTGCTGCAACAAACCGACGGGCGACTGTGGCGCATGTCATTCGTCATGCCCGCGGGCTATAGCCTGGAGACCTTGCCGATTCCGCTCGACACCCACGTCGAGTTGCATCAGCTACCGGCAAAAAAAGTGGCCGTTCTGCAATACAGCGGATCGCTGAGCGAAGGAGCCATTACCCGCAACAGTCAAAAATTGCTGGAATGGCTAAACCAACAATCATTCAAGCCGATTTCTTCAGCACGCTCAGCAGCCTACGATCCGCCGTGGACATTACCCATGCTGCGCCGCAACGAAATTCATGTCGACATTGAATAAGCCGCTATGCCTTCATTGTTTGCTGGTTGCCCACGGCAGTAAGCTCGAATCAAGAAATCAGAACACTTGAGGCGTTGCTGCGCGAAATGAAGCTTGCATTGGCAAACGACGCGATTGTGCTTTTTTCCCAATCGCCAAACCCACAATCGAGGAGCTGTTTTGTGTGTGATGGGGGACGGTTTTACCCTTTCGACGTTGCTGAAGCAAGCGCCGCAGCGGTTTATCAATTTTGGATCACCAGCTTGAAGCTCTCCGCCGGCAATAGGAGGAAGCCTGATCTTTTCATCAGAACATGACAATGTTCCCGGAATAATTTTCGCGAGTTCGTTAGCCTGACCTTGAACGAAACAATCAGAGATTTGTGTCATGTCAGCTACCGCTATCGATCCCTTGGTTTTAAATAGCTTATTCGACAACCAAAAAAAGTTGGATGATGTCTTTAATTCAATCTTCGACAATGACGATTGCTTTATCAGTAGCGTTTATACGGCGCCATCAGAGGACTGTGATTCGGCCTACGTCGCCAATCCTTCCTTCCCGCCAAAGCCCGGTCGGATAAGGGGAACGCTATTGTCGACCAGAGTGCGGCATCCCTTTTTTTATCTTCTACCACTGGTTCTGGAAATAGCCGCGATTTACTGGGTGGTCGCCAACGTTCTGTAAGGGCGTTGAACCCGCGCGGGTTTGTCGATTGGACTGCAATTAATCACCGGCCAGTCGGTGCCTGTAAGGTTGCGTCTTGTACAAGGTCATTTCCAAAAAATATTTCACCTCAAGTTTGTCAGCCAACCCATTGAAGTGAGCGGAATCGCCTTAGTCACGCAACAGCTTGTTGCGCCGTATCGACTTGAAATTTGAATAAAAACTGAAAGAATGCGCGCCATCGCCAACATGACTGGTTTGATGGAGGGCTTTATGAAAGTTTTATTAGTAGCTATAACCGTGCTTTTTTCTGCTGCCATTCTGCTGATCGCCGTTTTTCAGCTCATTCGCTTATGCGTTACCGAATTGGCTGCCTTTGTATTGGAGGCTTGGCGGAGTCCTGAACTGCCGTCGGCGCATTGATTTCAGATAGAAGCGTGTGGCCTTTGAATACCTAACGAGTTTTGTAAGGTTATTAATTCTACTTTGTCACATTTCGTTCTGGGAGGAAGAGTTCCGGCGATAGGAAGGTTAGCTCTAGGCGCTGTTAAGTATCCGCCCAATATCCTGAGCTTACGTGAAACCAATTATAGATATCAAATACTGCCAATACAGCGATAGGCATTAGAGCGCATGCGCTTACACCAGCCGTAGCCCTTTAAGGAGCACGGCTGGTAGAACCAATTTTTATGACTTTATTCTCGCAACACAAACCTAGTCGGTTTGCTAATTCCCTATTCCACCGTCACTGATTTCGCCAAGTTGCGCGGCTGGTCGACATCCGTGCCTTTGAGCACGGCGACGTGGTAGGACAAAAGTTGCAACGGAATCGTATAAATGATAGGTGAAACCATGTTGGCGACGCTGGGCATTTTGATGATTTGCACGTTGTCGCCGCCGGTTTCGGCCAAAGTTTCGTCCATGAACACGATCAATTGTCCGCCGCGCGCGCTAACTTCCTGGATATTGGATTTCAGTTTTTCCAACAACGTGTTGTTCGGCGCTACGGTGACGACCGGCATCTCCGCATCTATCAACGCCAAGGGGCCGTGCTTCAATTCGCCGGCCGGATAAGCTTCGGCGTGGATGTAGGAAATTTCCTTGAGCTTTAACGCTCCCTCCATTGCAATCGGGTAATGCGTACCGCGCCCCAGAAACAGCGCGTTGTGTTTATCGGCGAAACGCTGCGACAACACTTCTATGGCTTCGTCCAGCTTCAATACTTTTTCGATGTTGCCGGGCAGCGCGAACAGTTCGGAAACGATTTGATTTTCCAACTCCTTGCTAAGCTGAAAACGACGGCCGACCGCGATCAGCAACATCAACAATGCCACCAATTGCGTAGTAAAGGCCTTGGTCGAGGCGACGCCGATTTCCGGACCGGCGCGGGTCATCAACACCAGATCGGATTCTCGTACCAGCGAACTTTCCGGCACGTTGCAAATCACCAGCGAATGTTTGACGCCGAGTTGTTTGGCTTCCTGCAATGCGGCCAAGGTGTCGGCGGTTTCGCCGGATTGAGAGATGGTTACCACCAAAGTATCCGGGGAAATCACCGGGTTGCGGTAGCGAAATTCGCTGGCAACTTCGATGGCACACGGCACGCGGGCATGTTTTTCCAACCAGTAACGCGCTACCAAGCCGGCGTGATAGCTGGTGCCGCAAGCCAATATCAACACGGATTTGATGTGATCGAACACCTGCGCTGCGTTGTGACCGAACGCAGTATCCAACAAGCGGTTATCGATAAAGCGGCCTTCCAGGGTTTCGGAAATCGCCCACGACTGCTCGTGGATCTCTTTAAGCATGTAATGGCGGTACTTGCCTTTGTCCACCGAATCGGCTTTCAGTTGGCTTTCGATGACCGGACGCACCACGCGGCGGCCGCTTTGATCGAAAATAGTCGCGCCGTTGATGGTCAACTCGGCAATGTCGCCTTCTTCCAGGAAGATGAATCGCTGGGTCACCGGCAGCAACGCGGCAATATCGGAGGCGATGAAATATTCGCCGATGCCGATGCCGATGACCAGCGGACTGCCTTTACGGCAAGCCACCAGGATATCCGGCTGCTGGGCGAAGACCACGCCGAGCGCATAAGCGCCTTGCAAGGTTGCGACCGTGTTTTTTACGGCATCCAGCAAATTGGCCGAATTTTGCAGTTCCTCGGCAATTTTATGGGCAATGACTTCAGTATCGGTTTCAGAAGTAAACACATAGCCGTTTTGCTGCAAGGCGGTGCGCAGGGTTTCGTGATTTTCGATGATGCCGTTATGCACCACGGCTACCTGATCACGGCTAACGTGCGGATGAGCGTTTTGCGTGCTGGGTTTGCCGTGCGTCGCCCAACGGGTATGAGCAATGCCGATGCGGCCTTCGATGGGATCTTTGTCTATCAAAGCTTCCAAACCTTTGACCTTACCCAGTTCGCGCTTGCGAAAAATATCGTTATGGTTGATGACCGCCAAGCCGGCGGAATCGTACCCCCGGTATTCCAAGCGCTTCAGGCCTTCGATAAGAATAGGAACTACATTGCGTTGGGCTATGCCTGCGACGATGCCGCACATGGATCATTTCTCCTTTTTAACGGGACGCTGCCAACCGGCAACCGTAAATTGCTTGGATCGACTCAAAGTCAGTTGCTCTGCCGGCGCATCGCGAGTGATCGTCGAGCCGGCACCTATGGTCGCGTTTTTCCCCACTTTAACCGGGGCCACCAGCTGGGTGTCTGAACCGATGAAGGCGCCGTCTTCGATAACGGTTTTGAATTTATTGACGCCGTCGTAGTTGCAGGTAATGGTACCAGCGCCTACGTTCACTTTGGCACCGATTTCGCTGTCGCCTATGTAACTTAGGTGATTAACCTTGCTGCCACTACCTACGCTGGATTTTTTTACTTCCACGAAATTACCGATGTGAACGTGATCGGCCAGTTGGCTGTCCGGCCGCAAACGGGCAAACGGGCCTATACGGCAACCGCTACCGATGTGCGCGTCTTCGATGACGCAATTGGCTAAAACTTCGACATCGTCGCCGATTTCTGCATTTTTGATCAAACAATTCGGGCCGATTTTCACATTAGAACCAATTCGACACACGCCTTCGAATATGACGTTCACGTCTATGTCGACATCCTGCCCTATTTCGACCAACTCTCCACGCAAATCGAATCGGTTAGGATCCCGCAAGGTAACGCCGGACAACATTAGCCTATCCGCCTGTTCTTGTTGATATACCCGTTCCAAATGCGCGAGTTGCTGGCGATTATTG
This sequence comes from Methylomonas sp. HYX-M1, assembly GCF_040741385.1. Lineage (NCBI taxonomy): Bacteria > Pseudomonadati > Pseudomonadota > Gammaproteobacteria > Methylococcales > Methylococcaceae > Methylomonas > Methylomonas sp. HYX-M1. Next base: position 1,705,196 of record NZ_CP160405.1, on the reverse strand, counting down.
ACGCCCAACACCTCGTCCGTCGTGCCGGCCTGACTGGTTTCTATGGTCAAACCGTCGTCAACCGCCATTTCGATCACGTCGGTCAAATAATATTCGCCCTGGGCATTGCTGTTGCTCAAGCCGGATAACCACTGCTTCAATTGCTTACCTTTACAGGCCAGAATGCCGGTGTTACCCTCGCCAATCTGCAGTTCCACTTCGTTGGCATCTTTTTGTTCGACGATTTTGATCACGGCGTGATCTTTATCGCGCACGATACGCCCGTAACCGGTTGGATCTTGCAACGTGACCGTTAGCAACGCCAGCGACGTGACACTGACATTTTTCAGCAGATTTTGCACGGTTTGGGCTTTTAACAGCGGCACATCGCCATACAAAATCAAAACGGTATCGGCGTCTTCCACGTAACCGATAGCCTGTTGAACCGCATGACCGGTCCCCAATTGTTGTTTTTGTTCGATCCAGACGGCATCCAGATGCGCAAGCTGTTGCTTGACGATATCGCCGCCATGACCGTAGACGATGTATACGGAATTTTCCGGAATGGCTAGGCTAGTGTCGTAAACGTGCTCCAACAACGGCTTATTGGCAATCCGGTGCAAGACTTTCGGCAATGCCGAGCGCATGCGGGTGCCTTGCCCTGCAGCGAGGATAATGGTTTTGATAGGCATGTCTGTTCCCAAAATGAAAAAAGCCCGATGACGCTAACGTTATCGGGCTTTGATACTGATGATAAAACCGGCGGGTTACGAACCGCGTTTTCTCAAGCGTTCCAAGGTTTTCAACTGCATCACGGCTTCCGCCAGTTGCGCCTGGGCAATAGCATAGTCTATCTTGCCGGACTTGTCGCTTAACATCTCCTCGGCACGCGCTTTAGCCTGCAAAGCTTGAGCTTCGTCGATGTCGCGGGCGCGAATGGCGGTATCCGCCAACACGGTCACCACATGCGGTTGCACTTCCAATAAACCGCCCGATACGAAAAACTCTTGGCTCTCCTTATCGCTGATTTTCACCCGCACCTCTCCCGGCTTTAAACGGGTGATCAACGGCGCGTGGCGGGGCGCGATACCCACTTCGCCCAATTCAGCAGGGGCGAACAGCATCTCCGCCAAACCGGAATACACTTCCTGCTCGGCGCTGACGATGTCGACGTGAATGGTCATTACCATATCTACTTACTCCTCTGCCGAGTCGGACTACATGTTTTTGGCTTTTTCAATCGCTTCGTCTATGGTGCCGACCATATAGAACGCTTGCTCGGGCAAGTGGTCATATTCGCCGCTGATGATTCCCCTAAAACCGGCGATGGTGTCTTTCAAAGACACGTACTTGCCGGGAGAACCGGTAAATACCTCGGCGACGAAGAAGGGTTGCGACAAGAAACGTTGGATTTTACGCGCGCGGGCTACGGTCAATTTGTCTTCTTCCGACAATTCGTCCATACCCAGGATGGCGATGATGTCGCGCAGTTCTTTGTAGCGCTGCAAAATACCTTGTACCGAACGGGCGGTGTCGTAATGCTCTTGTCCGATCACCAAAGGGTCCAGCTGGCGGCTGGTGGAATCCAAAGGATCAATCGCCGGATAAATCCCCAACTCGGCGATTTGCCGTGACAACACCACCGTCGCGTCCAAGTGAGCGAAAGTGGTAGCAGGCGATGGGTCGGTCAAGTCGTCGGCCGGTACGTATACCGCCTGGATAGAAGTAATGGAACCGGTTTTGGTTGAAGTAATCCGCTCTTGCAGTACCCCCATCTCTTCCGCCAATGTCGGTTGGTAACCTACCGCGGACGGCATCCGGCCCAACAGCGCCGATACTTCGGTACCGGCCAGGGTATAACGGTAAATGTTATCGACGAAAAACAATACGTCGCGACCTTCGTCGCGGAAGTATTCGGCCATGGTCAGACCGGTCAACGCTACGCGCAGACGGTTGCCGGGCGGCTCGTTCATCTGTCCGTACACCAGCGATACTTTGTCGATAACGTTGGAATCGGTCATTTCGTGGTAGAAGTCGTTACCTTCGCGAGTACGCTCGCCCACGCCGGCGAACACCGAGTAACCGCTGTGCTCGATCGCGATGTTGCGGATCAATTCCATCATGTTGACAGTTTTACCTACGCCGGCACCGCCGAACAGGCCGACTTTGCCGCCTTTGGCGAACGGGCAAACCAAGTCTATAACCTTGATGCCGGTTTCCAACAATTCGTTGGCCGGAGCTTGTTCGTCGTAGGATGGCGCACTACGGTGTATCGTCCACTTGTCTTCTTCGCCTATCGGGCCTTTTTCGTCGATGGCGTCGCCCAGCACATTCATGATACGGCCCAAAGTGGCTTTACCGACCGGTACTTTAATGGCATCGCCAGTGTTGCTGACGTCTACGCCGCGGCTCAAGCCGTCGGTAGAGCCCATCGCAATGGTACGCACCACGCCGTCACCCAATTGTTGCTGAACTTCCAGGACCAGACCGCCCGCGACGTTCAGTGCGTCGTATACCTTAGGCATACTTTCACGCGGAAACTCGACGTCTACGACCGCCCCGATAATCTGAACGATTTTACCCAAACTCATTATGTCGTCCTCTATATAAACTTTCTGAAACTTGTAAATGCGTTAAACGGCTGCGGCACCGGCGACGATTTCCGAGATTTCCTGCGTAATGGCCGCCTGTCTGGCTTTGTTGTAGACCAGCTGCAACTCTTTAATGATGTTTCCGGCGTTATCGGATGCACTTTTCATGGCCACCATACGCGCCGCCTGCTCGCAAGCATTGTTTTCGACTACGCCTTGATAAACGATGGATTCCACATAACGCTGCAGCAAATGATCAAGCACCTCTTTAGCGCCCGGCTCGTACAGATAGTCCCAGATTCCTTTCAAATCGTCTTCCAGATCGCCGGCGATTACCGGCAACAGCTGAGTTCTAACCGGTTTTTGCGTCATCGTGTTCACGAATTCGTTATTGAACACGTACAGCTGATCGATAGCACCAGTCTCGTAAGCGTCCAGCATCACTTTAATAACGCCGACGATGTCGATTTGGTGCGGCGTATCGCCCAATTTGACGACTTGGCCTATTATCCGCGCGTTGATGCCGCTGAAAAATTGGGCCGCCTTGCTGCCGATCACACAAACGTCGATTTCGAGGTTTTGCGCATTCCACTGCTGCATATGATTCAGCACGGAACGAAACAGGTTGGCGTTCAAACCGCCGCACAACCCCCTATCCGAACTGACCACAATAACTCCGACCCTTTTAACCTCACGTTCCAGCATGTAAGGATGTTTGTATTCCGGATTGGCGTGCGCCAGATGGTTGATGATCTGACTAATTTTTTTGGAATATGGGCGAGTGGCCTGCATGCGATCCTTAGTTTTACGCATTTTACTCGCGGCCACCATTTCCATGGCGCGGGTGATCTTTTGAGTATTTTTGATACTCGCAATCTTGCTACGTATTTCTTTGCCAACAGCCATCGATGATCCTTTTACCAGCTACTCGTTTTGACGAAGCGTTCAATAGCGGCATGCATGCCTTTTTGAATGTCGTCGTTGTAGTCGCCTTTCTCGTTGATCTTGGCCATCAGTTCGGCTTCTTCGGCTTTCATGAATGACATTAATGCCGCTTCGAAATCGCGCACTTTTTTGACTTCGATACTATCCAGGAAACCGGCGTTTGCAGCGTAAAGCGATACCGCCATTTCCGCGACTGACATCGGCGCGTATTGGTGCTGCTTCATCAATTCAGTGACTCGCTGACCACGCTCGATTTGTTTTCGAGTGCTTTCGTCCAAATCCGAAGCAAACTGAGCGAAGGCCGCCAATTCTCTGAATTGCGCCAAGTCCAGACGAATACCGCCGCCCAGCTTTTTGATGATCTTGGTTTGCGCCGCGCCGCCAACCCGCGATACCGACAAGCCGGCGTTAACTGCAGGACGAATACCGGAGTTGAACAAACCGGTTTCCAGGAATATCTGGCCGTCGGTGATCGAAATCACATTGGTCGGTACGAACGCGGACACGTCGCCGCCTTGAGTTTCGATAATCGGTAGCGCAGTCAACGAACCGGTTTTGCCTTTGACTTTGCCGCCGGTCAATTTCTCGACTTCATCGGCATTGATACGTGCGGCGCGTTCCAGCAAGCGCGAGTGAATGTAGAACACGTCGCCGGGGTAAGCTTCGCGGCCCGGAGGGCGGCGCAGCAGCAAGGAAATTTGCCGATAAGCCCAGGCTTGTTTGGTCAAATCGTCATAAATAATCAGCGCATCTTCACCTTTGTCGCGAAAATATTCGCCCATAGAGCAACCGGTGTAAGGCGCGATAAATTGCAACGCGGCGGATTCGGAAGCCGATGCCACGACGATGATGGTGTGATCCATCGCGCCGTGTTCTTCCAATTTGCGGACTACGTTAGCAATCGACGAGCGTTTTTGACCGATCGCCACGTAAATGCATTTAATTCCGGTGCCTTTTTGGTTGATGATCGCATCGATCGCAATCGCGGTTTTACCGGTTTGGCGGTCGCCAATGATCAACTCCCGTTGGCCGCGGCCGATAGGAATCATGGAATCGATAGGCTTCAAACCGGTTTGTACCGGTTGGTCTACCGATTGGCGGGCAATAACGCCTGGTGCAATCTTTTCGATCGGAGACGTCAAATCGGTGTCGATGGGACCTTTGCCGTCGATAGGATTACCCAAGGCATCGACTACGCGGCCGAGCAGAGCATCGCCAACCGGCACTTCCAAAATGCGGCCGGTACATTTGACCGTATCGCCCTCGGAAATATGTTGGTATGCGCCCAACATGACCACACCGACGGAGTCTCTTTCCAGGTTCAATGCCATGCCGTAAGAACCGCCAGGAAATTCCAGCATCTCGCCCTGCATGGCGTCCGACAAACCATGTACACGAACGATACCGTCGGTTACGCTAACTACGGTACCTTCCGAATGCGCCTCCAATTGGGCGTCGAAATTCTCGATCTTCTTCTTGATCAGATCACTTATTTCAGATGGATTTAATTGCATTTTATTTTCCCGATCTAGCTCTTAGAGCCTTTTGGCTAATTGTTGAAGCTGGCCGCTGACCGAACCGTCCAATACCTTATCGCCCGCTTTGGCTAAAATGCCGCCGATCAAGGTTTTATCGACATGCACCGTAGCGTTTACTTTTTTGCGGAGCTGTTTTTCCAGCATGGCGACATATTTATTTTGTTCGGTCTTGGTTAGGGCATAGGCACTGAAAAGATCGACATTAACGTAGCCTTCGTCGTTGGCTTTGCATTCCTCGTACAACTTGGATATGGTTGGCAGCAATTTCAATTTGCCGTTTTGCACCAGTAACTTCAGAAGATTTTTTACTTCTTCAGCAACTTGGTCCTGGCAAATATCCAAAAGTAGTTGTAAAAGTTTGTCGGCTCCGACCCGTGGATTACTGACGATACCCGTCATATTAGGATCTTCGAGCACTAACGCCAAAAACTGCAGTGCTTGCGCCCATTGCTCAGTCGCGCCGCTTTCTTTCGCTCGATCGAATGCGGCCGCTGCGTAGGGACGAGCTAGTGTCGCTAATTCAGTCATGATTACCCTAATTGTTCCGCAGTTCTATTCAAAAGATCCTGATGCTTGGCTTTGTCGATTTCTTCTTTCAAAATCTGTTCTGCAGCACGCAGAGCCAGCGCAGCGACTTCTTTGCGTAGATTTTCTCTAGCTTGCAACGCTTCTTGTTCGATTTGCGCTCTGGCAGCCTCCAACAAACGTTCGCCTTCTTTTTCGGCTTGCAATTTAGATTCTTCTACCAGTTCATTGGCGCGTTTTTGCGCAGAAGCAATGATTTCAGACGCCTGATCTTTAGCATCTTTAAGAACGGTAACGGCTTTTTTCTCAGCCAGTTTGATTTCTTCCTGGCCTCGTTCCGCCGCGGCCAAGCCTTCGGCGATTTTGACTTTTCGCTCTTCCAAGGCAGCGATGATCGGCGGCCAAACATACTTCATGGTGAACCACACCAAAAGCGTGAAGGTGATCATCTGCCCGATCAGAGTAGCATTGATACTCATCGTGGTTTCCTCTTTAGTGCTGTTATCGTTCGCTCCGCCTTACGCAATCGTGCGCAGCCCTTTGCAGGCTTCCAGGCGGCAGCCCCGAGCAACGAAATCAGTGCTTGATTTAGCCCGCAACAGACTGAACAGCAGACAAGAACGGATTGGCGAAAGTCAACATCAAGGCCAAACCAACGCCGATCATGGTTACCGCGTCAAGCAAACCGGCAATGATGAACATTTTGACCTGTAACATAGGAACCAATTCCGGTTGGCGAGCAGCGCCTTCCAAGAATTTACCGCCCAACAAACCGAAACCGATAGCGGTACCGATAGCGCCCAAGCCCAAAATAATGCCGACAGCAATAACGGTAGAGCCTTGAATGTTGGCGATTAAAGTAGCGAGTTCCATAATGTCTCCTAAGTAATTATCAAGTGAATGTAAAAAATAAATCGGTTAATGATCTTCGCAGGCCAAGCTGAGATAGACGATGGTCAACACCATGAAAATGAAAGCTTGCAGCGTAATGACCAAAATATGGAAAACGGCCCAGGGGAAACCCAACAACGGTTGCACGATGGGCGGCAACAAGGCAATCAAGATGAATACCAATTCGCCGGCATACAGGTTTCCGAATAACCGTAGTCCCAAAGAAATCGGTTTAGCCAATTCTTCAACTGTTTTTAACAACAAATTGAAGGGCAGCATTTTGGGGCCGAATGGGGTGCACGTCATCTCCTTGGCAAACCCCCACCATCCTTTGACTTTGATGCTGTAAAAGAAAATCAACAAAAACACGCTGATAGACAATGCAAACGTACCGTTCAAATCGGTACTGGGGACCACGCGCATGTATTCCATGCCCATTAAGCCGCCTATCATCGGCAATAAATCGACCGGCAACATGTCCATCGCATTCCACAGAAATACCCAGCAAAAGATGGTCAGCGCTAAAGGTGCGATCAATTCGCTACGTCCGTGAAAAGTGTCTTTGACTTGTGTATCGACGAATTCGACGATCATCTCGGCAAAATTTTGCGCCATCCCAGGCACTCCGGCGGTAGCTCTTTCAGCAACCGATTTGAAGAACCAAATAAACAAACCACCTAGTACAGTGGAATAAAACAGGGTATCCAAGTGTAAAGTCCAAAACCCCTCGCCAACCGACAGCGGAGTTAAATGATGGACAATATAACCGGTAGCACCACCTTCACTAGCCATTTTTCCTCGCTATAAATTTCAATCGCGCCAGTAAAATAACGCGAATCCAAAAACAGATAATACGGCTATATAGCCTGCCAGCAGAGTCGGAAAATCCACCCAGGGCAACCGCACAGCGACCGCAAACAGCGCGGCAGTCAATATCAATTTGATTGTTTCGCCGGCATAAAAAGCCTGAAGAATACCGGACGCTTCGCCCTGCCTGGCAAGATAGACCTTAAGTGCGAAATAGGAGTTAGGCACTATAGCAATCGCCCCCCCAATCAACGGAGACAATGCCGATTTCCAATCGCCCATCACTAAAAATCCTGACGCCACTATGGTAGCCATCAGGATTTGCGCATATATGATTTTGCCGATTGTAGAAAACCGATTTTCAACTACCATTTCAACTCTCTACGACCGTTAAGCGTCGAAATTATAACTAGCCCTCATAGGCAAAGCAAGGAGGCATCGCCTGCAGAACATGCACCCAAGGCGCGCTCCACACGGACAAGACAGTTATAGGTTAACACTTCAAATCTTGGCTGCATAAAATAAGCAAAATAAATGCCAACATACAAGTTTTTGATTTATATTAAAAATACCTCCTGATCCATCCCCAACCTGTCATAAACCACACAATTTATCAGGCTTTGTCGTCGTAATCGCTACAATCGACAACAATTTCATTACTAATGAATTTTATTGATAATCCCTTCGAGCTCCTCCAAGGAGGTATAACCCACCACCAACTTGCCTTTGCCGTTGGCTTGATGCTGAATTTCCACTTTCGCACCTACTCGCGCGCTTAATTCTTGCTGTAGCCGCACGATATCCGGATCGGCTTTCTTCCCGGTTGCCGCCGACTTCTCTTCGTGCAATTGCTTGACCAGCTTTTCAACCGCCCTAACAGTCAGACCTTGTTTGACCGCCTTTTGGGCAATCTCGATTTGCTTGCTCTCTTCCAAGCCCAACAAGGCCCTAGCATGCCCCATTTCCAACTGACCTCGGCTAAGCATGGTTTTTACTTCGACAGCCAGATCCAACAAGCGCAACAAATTGGTCACGGTTGTCCGCGATTTACCTACCGATTCGGCGATTTGCTGGTGAGTCAATTCAAATTCATCCAATAAACGATGCAAGGCTTCGGCCTCCTCCAACGCGTTTAAGTCTTCGCGCTGGATATTTTCGATCAAGGCCACAGCCATCATCGAGCGGTCGTCTATGTCTTTAATCAACACCGGAACTTCCGCCAATTCGGCCAATTGAGCAGCCCGCCAACGCCGCTCGCCGGCAATAATTTCGTATTTTTCCGCCTCGATTTTGCGCACCACGATAGGCTGAATAATCCCTTGCGCCACAATGGAATCGGATAATTCCTGCAATTTTTCCGGATCCATATCTCTGCGCGGCTGGTAGCGTCCGCGCTGCAAAAATTCGATAGGCAACTTTTGTACGTCTTGCGGCTTCTCGGGCGCAGGCGCAGAGACCGCCTCCCCCAACAACTCGCTCAACCCCCGCCCTAACCCGCGTTTTTTTTGCATCATTTTTTCGCTGCTTTTTCTCGTCTGATCATTTCGCCCGCCAATGCGATATACGCCACCGCACCGCGAGAGGACTTATCATAAGCCAGCACCGGCACCCCGTGACTGGGAGCTTCCGCCAACCGGATATTTCGCGGTATCGTAGTCCGAAACACTTTATCGCCGAAATACTCCAGCAACTGGTCGGATACATCTTTGCCCAAGCGACTGCGGTTGTCGACCATCGTCCGCAAAATGCCCTCCAAAACCAAACCCGAATTCACCGAGTCGCGAATATTGCGCAAGGTCGCCATTAGCGACGACAAACCCTCCAAGGCATAGTATTCGCATTGCATGGGGATCAACACGCTATCCGCGGCGACCATGGCGTTTACCGTCAGCATATTCAGCGACGGCGGGCAATCGATCAACACGTAATCGTATTGCGCCTTAACCGGCAACAAAGCATCCGCCAGCCGCCGCTCCCGGTGCTGAGCGCTCATCAATTGCACTTCAGCGGCGGTCAGATCGGCATTACCGGGAATCAGATCGAAACCCAGTTCCGGATTTTGGATCACCACCCGCCCGACCGACACTTCCTCCAGTAACAGCTCGCAGCTGGAATGCTCGATATTGTCCTTGTCGACCCCGCACCCCATAGCCGCATTGCCTTGCGGGTCGAGGTCCACCAACAGCACCTTGCGCTTGGTGGCCGCGAAGGCCGCCGCCAAATTGACGCTGGTCGTGGTTTTACCCACCCCGCCTTTTTGATTGGTGACGGCAATAATTTTAGCCATGTGCAGCCTTCTCCAATCGAATTAAACACCGCTCGGCTTCGACACCGGGCACGGAAAGTGGTAGTACAGCATATTGCGAATTCAACATGATTAACTCGTCTTCGGGCAGCTGCCCTTTCATGGCCAAAAGCACGCCGTTTTCCGCCAACAGATGACCGCTTAATTTCAGTATGTCGCTCATGGCCGCGAACGCCCGGCAGATGACGGTAGAGCATAAGGGTTGCAGCCGTAATTCCTCGACCCGCCCGTGCACGACTTCGACATTGCGCAACTTCAACTCCAATACCGCTTGCCGGACGAAACGGGTTTTCTTCGAATTGGTATCGATCAGTACAAATTGAAATTCCGGCAAACATATCGCCAGCGGAATTCCCGGCAAACCCGCGCCGGTACCGACATCCGCCACCTTCGGCGGCTTAAGGTGAGGCAGCACCGTCAGACTATCCAAAATATGCAGATCGACCATTTGCAGCGGATCGCGCACCGCAGTCAGGTTGTAAGCCTTGTTCCACTTCTCGATCAACTTAACGAAATCATAAAGTTGCGTCTGCTGCCGTTCGGACAGGCTTAGCCCCAGAGCCGCCAGCCCGTCGACCAATCTTACCCGGCAAGCCGTCATCAAGCGCTTTTCTTTTTCAAATGAACCAACAACAGCGAAATCGCAGCCGGAGTCACCCCGGGAATGCGCGACGCTTGGCCCAAGGTTTCCGGACGCTGTTTTTTCAACTTTTCGCTGACTTCGTTGGATAGACCGGACACCAAACTGTAATCGACATTTTCCGGCAAGCGCCAATGCTCGTAACGTTGCGTGCGGTTGATTTCGGTCTGTTGCCTGTCGATGTAGCCCGCGTATTTAGCTTGTATCGCCACCTGCTCCGCCACGTCCTCGGCAACCTCTATTTCGTCGGTGAAACGCAGCAGATTCTCTACGTCGACTTCCGGCCGCCGCAACATATCCATCAAGCTGGCTTCTTTGAGTAATTTTTTACCCCAGTATTGTTCGGCCAACCCCGCTTCGTCGGATTCGGCGCGTATCCATTTTTTCGCCAGCTTGCCTTGCAAATTGGCAATCGCCTCGCGTTTTTCCTCGAAGCGCTGCCAGCGACTATCATCCACCAAGCCGAGTTCGCGGCCTTTTTCGGTCAAGCGCAAATCGGCATTGTCCTCGCGCAATTGCAAACGGTATTCGGCCCGACTGGTAAACATTCGGTAAGGCTCCGAAGTGCCGCGGGTAATCAAATCGTCAATCATCACGCCGATATACGCTTCTTCCCGGCCCGGACACCAGCTTTCCAAGCCTTTGCTCAAACGGGCGGCGTTCAAGCCGGCAATCAAACCTTGCGCCGCGGCCTCCTCGTAACCGGTGGTACCGTTGATTTGCCCGGCAAAAAACAAGCCGTGCATATACTTGGTTTCCAACGAGGCTTTCAAATCGCGCGGATCGAAAAAATCGTATTCGATGGCGTAACCGGGCCGCACGATTTCCGCATTCTCGAACCCCAACATGGTACGGATAAAACGGTACTGCACGTCAAACGGCAAACTGGTCGACACCCCGTTCGGATACACCTCGTTGGTAGTCAGCCCCTCCGGCTCGACGAAAATCTGATGAGAGTCGCGCTCGGCAAACCGCACGACTTTATCCTCTATCGACGGACAATAACGCGGACCGACGCCTTCGATGATACCCGAATACATCGGCGACCTATCCAACCCCGAGCGAATGATGTCGTGAGTTTGCTCATTGGTACGAGTGATATGGCAGCAGATTTGCTTCGGGTGCTGATCGCGACTACCCAGAAAGGAGAACACCGGCAGCGGGATATCGCCATGCTGTTCTTGCAGCTTGGCATAATCGATGGTGCGACCGTCAATGCGCGGCGGCGTCCCGGTCTTTAGCCTACCGACCCGAAACGGCAACTCGCGCAAGCGTTCCGCCAAGGCGATAGAGGCCGCATCGCCGGCGCGTCCGCCGCTGTAGTTGTCCAGGCCGATGTGAATGCGCCCGCCTAAAAACGTGCCGGCAGTCAGCACAACGGCTTGAGCGTTGAATTCCAAGCCCATTTGAGTCTTGACCCCTATCACCCGTTCGCCCTGCACCAGCAAGTCGGATACGGTTTGCTGAAACAAAGCCAGATTGGGTTGATTTTCCAGCGCGGTCCGCACCGCTTGCTTATAAAGCTGGCGGTCGGCTTGGGCACGCGTCGCCCGCACCGCCGGCCCTTTGCTGGCGTTCAAGATGCGAAATTGTATGCCGCCTTTGTCGATGGCTTGCGCCATGATGCCGCCCAAAGCGTCGACTTCCTTGACCAAATGCCCCTTGCCTATGCCGCCTATCGCCGGGTTGCAGCTCATTTGCCCCAGGGTTTCAATATTTTGCGTCAACAACAAGGTCTGCGCGCCGCAACGGGCCGCCGCCAGCGCTGCCTCTGTGCCGGCGTGACCGCCGCCGACTACGATTACGTCAAAGTCTTTCTGGAATTTCACAGGCAATTTATGTTCAAATACACGGTTCGGAATAAGCCCACATTTTAATAGCTTACAGAGAAAAAAGCATGAAAAAACAACGCAAAGCCAAACTCGGCGGCGCTAGCCCCGTCAATAACCCGGTCGCCAAGTTCGCCGGACGCTTCAACAAGGCACAAATTTTCGCCGACAAGCGCCAATACCGCCGCAAAGCCAAGCACCCCGGCGCGGAGCCTTTTGCAATCGTTTCAGCCGAGGCGATTGCAAAAGGCTCTGCCGCGACGCGCAGCACCGGTGCGGCACTCTGATCCGCCCCCGTTAAGGAATGCATACTCAGTGAAAGCAAGCATAGAAGACAAAGTTCGAACCCGGATTCCCACCAAACACGGCGAATTCATTCTGCACTACTACAGCAACACCCTGGACGACAAAGAGCATGTCGCTTTAGTCAAGGGCGAAGTAGCCGACAAAAACAACGTACCGGTGCGCATCCACTCCGAATGCTTCACCGGCGACGTATTCGGCTCGCGGCGTTGCGATTGCGGCGAACAACTGGACATGGCTTTGGACATCATCAACCAAACCGGTTACGGGGTACTGATCTATCTGCGCCAAGAAGGCCGCGGCATAGGCTTGTTGAAAAAACTGCAAGCTTACAACTTGCAGGATCAAGGCCTGGATACCGTGGATGCCAACATCCACTTGGGCCATTTGGCGGACGAACGCCAATACGACATCGCCGCGTTGATTTTGAACGCACTCAAAGTCCGTTCGATCCGGCTGATCACCAACAATCCGCAGAAAATCGACGAATTGACCAAACTCGGGATCCAGGTAAGCGAGCGAATTCCCATTCAAACCCACGTACATCACGACAATCTCGGCTATCTGAAAACCAAGATGGAACGCATGCGCCACTTACTGAAAGTGCCGGACAAAAAATAGCCGCCCGATGTTGGAACAATTGAAATTGCCGGCCTCAGCGCTCAAGCTGGCCGTGGACACAAACGACTTGGTGTTGCCGCACGCCGTGCGACCGCAAGGCATAGTCGGCCAACCGCGCGCGCAAGCGGCGCTAGCCTTCGGCATGGCCATGAAGGCGCCCGGCTACAACATATTCGTGATGGGCGAATCCGGGACCGGCCGTTTATCCTTGGTCAGTCAATACCTGACCGGTTTCGCCGAACAGCAAGACAGACCCTTGTGCTACGCCTACGTCGACAACTTCGAAAACCCGCGCGAGCCGGTGTTGGTGGAGCTGCCGTCCGGCGAAGGCCATGAATTTTGCAAAGACATAGAAAAGCTGATAGACAACGTGCTGGCCACCTTCCCGGCCGCTTTCGAAAGCCCGAGTTACCAGCAAAAGCGCACCGCCATAGAGCGCCGATTCAACCAGCGCTATAACGCCGCGCTCGACTCGGTAGACGACAAAGCGCGCGAAGTCGGTGTAGTGTTGTACCGCGATAGCGACAGCATCAGCTTTTTACCGATACGCGACAACAAAGCCCTGGACGACGAACAATTCGCGGTATTGCCGCAAAGCGAACGCGACGCCTTTCACCAACACACCGAACAATTGGAAGAATATCTGGGCGAGGTATTGTTGGAATTGCCCCAGTGGCGGCGCGAACTGGCCGACGCATTGCGCCAATTGGACACCGACACGATCAAGCAAGCCTTAGAACCTTTGTTCACCTCGTTGAACGACAAATACCAAAACGTCGACGACGTCATCACCTATCTGGCGGAAATCGAGAAAAACCTGGGCAATACCGTCGGCGACATCCTGCTGCCCAACCGCAACCCCGATAACAGAGAGCATGCGGCCAAACGCCTGCAGCTGATAGAACAATATCTGCCCAACATCCTGGTCGATTACAAACACGACGACAGCGGCGCCCCGGTGGTCTACGAGCCGCATCCCACTTACCAGAATCTGTTCGGGCGCATCGAATATCAAAACGATCAAGGCACTCTGGTCACCCATTACCGGCGCATCTGCCCCGGTTCGCTGCACCGCGCCAACGGCGGTTATCTGATATTGGACGCCGAAAAAATCCTGACCTACCCCTTCGTCTGGGAAGGTTTGAAGCGCGCTTTGAAAGCCGGCAAAATCGAGATCGAATCGCCGTACTCGGAGTTAGGCGTCAATACCATTACCCTGAAACCCGAGGTGATTCCGCTCAACGTCAAAATCGTACTGGTCGGCGCGCGCGACACCTATTACCTGTTGGAAGAGCTGGATAGCGAATTCAATGAAATGTTTCGGGTCTTGGCGGATTTCGACGATTATCTCAACCGCAATCCGGACAACTTGGCCCAATTCAGCCAATTAATGCTGAACCACGCCCGCGACGCAGGCACCCAACCCTTAACCGACGCCGCATTGCTGCGCTTGATCGAACACAGCTGCCGCGTGGCGGAACACCAGCAGCGCTTGTCGGCCCATGTCAATCAATGCCTGGAAATCATCGTCGAAGCCAATTTATGGGCCCGGCAGACCCACGCCCCCAACATCGACCAAGCGCAAATCGAGTTGGCGCTCAAGGCCCGCGAACAACGCAACGGCCGTATCGCCGAAGCCATACTGGAAGAAATGCTGGACGGCACCATTTTGATAGACACCGCCGGCGACGCGGTCGGCAAGGTCAACGGCCTGACCGTAATCGATATCGGCGACAGCAGTTTCGGCGCGCCGGCCCGCATCACCGCCACCGTGCATCCCGGTTCGCGCGGCATCGTCGACATCGAGCGCGAAGTGGAATTGGGACAACCCATACACTCCAAAGGCGTGATGATATTGACCGGTTATCTAGGTCATTGCTACGCCCAGCAATTTCCGCTGGCCATTTCCGCCAGTATCGCGATGGAGCAATCCTACGGTTACATCGACGGCGACAGCGCTTCGCTAGCCGAACTGTGCTGCTTGATTTCGGCGCTGACCCGGATTCCGATCAAACAAGGCATTGCACTGACCGGCTCGATCAACCAATACGGCGAAGTTCAAGCCATCGGCGGCGTCAACGAAAAAATCGAAGGCTTTTTCAAGCTCTGCGCGGCCCGCGGCCTGACCGGGCAGCAAGCCGTGATCATCCCCGCCTCGAACAAACCGAATTTGATGCTGAACCAGGAAGTTATAGACGCCGTCGGCAAAGGCCTGTTTGCGGTTTACACGGTCACCAGCGTTGATGAAACCCTATGTTTGTTGATGAATAGAGAAGCCGGGGTAGCCGACGCCGAAGGCAACTATCCCCAAGGTACCATCAATTTCGAAGCGGTGGCGCGCCTGAAACAAATCTCCGAAATGACCCAGGACGACGGCGAAGCCGGCGAAACCTAACCACACCCCCTATCTTCGCTTTCGTCTCCGACAACTCACGGTTGCAGGCTCCGTACCCCCCGCACATCCCTTTACCAAGCCTTACCCCAGCCTAGCCGCCACCGTCCGTGTTTCTTTGTAACCCTCTCCTTCCCGCTTAGCGGTATTGACCGACCTGCTCGCGGCAAATACCGCAATGCTGTGGGAAATCACCTACTCCGCGGTCACCCGTTCGTCGACAATCAATCTACAAAATATTGATATTAATACAAAAGTCTGTATTGGCACACTAGATGACTCCAAAAGCCCAGCCCGAACTCACCGTTCGGTCTGTTTCGCAAGCCTACGGCTTGCCAAAAGCGCCGGCCTTCCAAGTTCGAAGGCAAACAAGCCCTCTCAGAACCACCATGCAGCCGGCACCTTTCACAATTAAAAGAACGGAGTCATTTCATGCAACTATCGAACACTGCAGTCGGCCACCCCCGGCTAAGTCATACGGTATTGGCAATGATGATCGCGGCCAATCTTGCAATTCCCCTGCAAGCGGCCGAGGCGGCTAGTCCACCTAAGATCAGCGCGAAAGCCAAATTGGACAAAAAACTGAATAAACTGGTCGTCAACGGAAAAATCAAAGGGATTACCTCCCAAACGATGGTCAATGTTTACGACGTTTCTGACCATCGCTTACTGTATTCCGGGCAAAGCGATCAAAAATCGCGGTTTAACTTTCAATTCGCCCAAGACGCCATACCCTGCGGCCTGCAAATCGTAGTCGGCGACAGCAAAACCAACCTCGCGGTGCGTGGCGCCGACAAGACCTGCAAAGTCCAACCGTCTTGCGCCATCGACGGCGGAAACCGTTCTGTCAGCGCCGGTAGCGTGCAAACCTTTACCGTCGCACCCGGCAAGGGCAAAACCAATAAAAATCTGACTTACGCCTGGAGCTTCGGCGCCAACAATCCGCTGGCCGAAGACGGTACGCTAGCCGACGCCGCGACCGGCAGCTCGGTCAGCCATAGTTTCAGTCAACCGGGTTTGTACCGAGTTAGCGTGGAAGGCGCTAATAGCGGCGGCGACAGTTGCAGCGATGCCGTCACAGTGTCGGTCGCCCCGGCCGCGGGCAGCAATCCTTACGCTACCGTGGCCGAAGCGGCCGCCCGCCCCAAAACCGCAGCGGGCATGCCGAATGCGGACGGCAGCAACGACGAAAACGCTTACGTGGTGTTTCCGTTCGAAGAAATGGGCATGGAAGGCGGTAGCCAGATCAACATTCCGTTCAACCCGTTATTCCCGTATAACGCGATGAACGCCCAGGTCGTCCAAAAAATCGAGCACAAACCCGTCCTGGTTAACTCCAACGACATTTCGGTGTATTACTCGGCCGCCATCAATCCAACCGACCCGGCCGGCAACGATTCGATCAACTCCACCAGCCAAAACTTGTTTGCCGACGGCATCGGCGCTAACTTCGACTGGGACGCCACCGTCGCCGCCGCGTCCACGACCGGCGAGACTGTCTATAAAAACGGACACGAATTTACCAACGCCATCATCGCTAAAACCGAGTTTTGGGATAAAGCCCGTCAGCCGAATGCCGGCAAATTGACCACGCCAACGGTAGAAAAAGGCTTATCGCAAGCCGATACCCAAAACAGCGTGGCCGGAGCCGCTTTGATAAAACCCGATCAGGGCATACGCGGCAATTCGGACTCTGCGGCCGGAGTTCGAGAAATGCCGGGCATAGACAATCCCTACCAGGCGAACGAAGCCAAGCCTTTCGATTACACCGGCAATTTATTCGTGGCCCAAAACATCCCGCTAACCAACGTGGACGACCAAGGCCGCATCAACCCCTATCCGCTGTTGCGGGTCGAAGCCAAAACCGGCAACCAAACCGTGGCCGCTACCGACGGCGTGTATACCACCGCCTCCGAAACCGGCTGCGTCGCCTGCCATTACAAAGGCGAGAAAGGGTCGGACGACAAAGTCTGGCGCACCCCGGTCAGGATCACCGAGCTGGTGAATGCGGACGGCACACTGGGCCCGGCCACCGGTAAGGGCGAGTTTCCGTTCGAAGGCGCCGACCCCGATCCGGCGACTTTCGAGCTGACCGACGATCCTATTGCCAACTTTAAAGCTTACGGTTACGGTCCGGCGGTACATAACACCTTCGACAACAAGTTTCCGCTCGATCCCAGCCTGAAAATGCAAGCCGACGGTATTCAACTGGAATTCGACGCCAACGGCATCCGCAAAGACCGGGTAGCGGAATCGCGCTGGCTGAAGCCGGACGGCAGCACCGCTGAGACCAATCCGACTAACGATCCCAGCTGGAAATTGCAAATCCGTCTAGCGTTCAGGGACTCCTCTTACTACGGCGAGGATACCTGGCAAAACCGGGAAAAAGCCGCGCGCTGGAACACCATGTTGATGCACGACTACATGACGCCGATCAATTACCGCAATACCCGCGACGACATCTTCGCCGAAATTGCCGATGATCAGTACACGACCACGCGCAACACGGTCACCATGTGCGCTTCGCACCACGGCAGCACCCTGAAACTGGACACCGGCGCGGCGGCCTTGAACACCACCACGGTGTTATCGCTGTGGACCCGAACCACCCATGCCTTTCACGGCAAGATGCAAGTCTATAAACGCGACGTCTCGGCCAGCGAAGCGGCGGACGGACAAGCCCATCAACAAGGCGAGCTGATTCGCAACGAGCGCGGCCACCCTATCATGCTCGGAGGCCGCGGCTGGGATCCGGCCAACCTGGACGCGCAAGGCCTGTATCTCAAAAAAGATACCGACGGCAATTACACGGTCAAACAAGACGTATTGCCGTTCTACCATCGCAACAACTGGGCTCCCGAGCAATTTCCCGCTCATGCCTTGGGCCGGGAAATGCTGCCGGTCGGCGAAAATATTGCTATGGAAGAAAACTGCTTGACCTGCCATACCGGCAATACCGAGAAGAGCTACCGCGATATCCACCATGCCGCCGGCATGAAATGCGACAGCTGCCACGGCGGCATGCTGGCGGTCGGCCAAAGCTACCCCAACGAAATGTACGACGGCAACCGCACTTACGCCGGCATGCTGGGCGAGGACGATCCGCATAGTCTGGGCGCGAGCGATTGGCGCCGGCAATGGATAGACGAACCCGATTGCGGCTCCTGCCACGTGGGCGATGCGAATCTGGATAAAGACGGCGAAGCCGGCTTGAATCATTACTTTAGTGCCGGTGCGTTAAAACAAGCCTGGCTGGACAACGACCCGTCGGCCGCATCCATCTTTCCGGTCAACGCCCGCTTTGCGGTGATGCCAAGCGTGGAAACCATCAAGGAAAAACAAACCGTCAGCGGCGTAACCAGCTATGTCGACCGGGCCATTTCCCAAGCACTGTACCGGAAAAGTTACGACGTACACGGTAGCGGCGCCAACGGTAATTTGTATTGTTCGACTTGTCACGGCGGCTCACACGCGATTTGGCCCAACAAAGACCCGAACGCCAACGACAACGTCACTTCCAAGCAGTTACAAGGCTACGACGGCAACATAGCCGAATGCTCGACCTGCCACATCAAGGACGACTTCAAAACCGGTTTGGTGGCCACTGCAGGACCGCGTAGCGTAGCGCAAGGCTATCGGGAAGGCGAAGTCGTCGCGCCGACCGGCTCCGGCAATGCCTACTTGGCCGGACCGCACGGCATGCATCCTGTTGGCGACCCCTACTGGTACGCTCACGCCGAGGGCGCCGGCACCAACACCAGCAAAGGCAAGCACAAGGACGAGCTGAACGGCGGCTGGCATAACGACATGGCCAAAAAACCCGGCCCGGACGGTGAAGACCAATGCGCGGCCTGCCACGGCGCGGACCACAAAGGTACTCGTTTGTCGCGCTCCTTAGTCAATAGGGAGCTGATCAACGCTAAAGGCAAAACCGTCAAGATCGTCAAAGATCAGGTAATAGGATGCGATTTGTGCCATAGCCTGCAAAAAAGCTTCACCGACGTACCGACCGGCCAAGCGCAACTGCACAAGCCACCGGAGCAAGCCGCCGTGAGCAGCCAATCCGGCGGTAACGGAACCGGCGGACATTAACCCTGCCCTGCTTGTATCTATCCCGGCGCCGAAACGTGACTAGCGCTTAGACGCCGGGATGCTAATCGGCTACCCGATTCGTCCCGGTAAGCGGAGCGAGCAGCATAGCCCGCCCCGCTTACATCCTTAAAATGTCCGTTGCCATTGAATCTCCCCCCAATACACTTGCGATTACTCTAACGCGGCCTGATCCATATCCCGCGCCGGCAATTTTTCGATGAACCAGGGATGAATCAGCGCGCCTACTACGAAGCCGCCCAAATGCGCCCACCAAGCGGAATTGCCGCCCACCCCCGGAAATACGGCGGATGCGGTCAGCTCTTGCAATTGCAAGATAACCCATACCCCTAAAAACGCGATGGCCGGAATTTCGAAAAACAGCGGAAAGAACAAGATAGGCACCACGATGGCCACTTGCGCATACGGAAAACGGAAAAAATAAGCGCCTAAAACCCCGGCTATCGCACCCGACGCCCCGACCACCGGTACTACCAAATTTTGCGAAAAATACCATTGGGCGAAAGTGGCCAGCAAACCGCAAATCAGGTAAAAGACTAAAAACCGACCGTGTCCCATCAAATCTTCGATGTTATCGGCAAATATCCACAGGAACATCATATTGATAGCTAAATGGGCCCAGCCGCCGTGCAAAAACAAACTGCTGAGAAAGGAAAAGTAATGATCCGGCGGCAAACCGAAATGCTGCGCCCACACCGGATTGGTATAGCGAATCGGCACCATGCCGTATTTGTATAAAAAATGCTGAGCCATGGGATCGGGCATCGCAATCATGGACAGGAACACCAACACGCATATGCCCATGATGGTCCACGTCACATAAGGCGTGATCGAACAAGGGATAGAATCTCTGATCGGTATCATTTGGGGTTTCCTTAAGTCAAGTTAGCACCCAAGTTAAGAGTTAGCTCAAAACATTTCGTTCCACGCCTTCTCCAAACGTTGTACGGAAACCGGGTAAGCGGTTTTCAATTGCTGCGCAAACAGCGACACCCTAAGCTCTTCCATTTGCCAACGAAACAACTGACGTTCCGGGGTCGGCTGACCGGTTTTCAACTGCTTTTCCACTTGCTGCCAATAGCGTTGCCACAGGCGTTTCAATCCTTGCGTTTCGGTTGTGTCCGGCTTTTGTTTTTCCAGCCGGAACTCCGCGGCCTTCAAATAGCGCACCAGGGCCGGCAACTGCGCGGCCGGGGTGTGACGTAAACAGCCCCTGAACAACAGCAACGCCAATTGCTGTTCTATATCCTCGCGCAAGGCCGGCACAATACCGGGTTGCTGCAAGCGGGCGCGCAACGATTGGTAGTTTGCCAAGATTTCCCCAACTTGCTTGCCTATTTGGTTGCAAGTGGTCAATAACGCCGATTTTTGCTCGGCCAGTACCGTTTCGAATCGCTGCTGCGTTCGTATGTTTTTATCCTCGACAAACACCGCGCTGAAAATCGCATACAACAGATCGTCCTTGAACTCGCCGCCGGCACGGTCCTTTAATAGCGGATGCGGCGGAAGCTGGTTATAAGCCAGTTGCAAGGCTGGGGCCACGCCGTGGTTTTTTAAAATGTATTGCGCATCCTTTTTGCAGACCAATTGATACAGCTTGGTCAGACCGTCGAAATGGGCCAG
This sequence comes from Methylomonas sp. HYX-M1, assembly GCF_040741385.1. Lineage (NCBI taxonomy): Bacteria > Pseudomonadati > Pseudomonadota > Gammaproteobacteria > Methylococcales > Methylococcaceae > Methylomonas > Methylomonas sp. HYX-M1. The sequence continues at coordinate 1,684,097 of NZ_CP160405.1, read as the reverse complement.
TTCGGCCTTGTGCTGGGTTTCCAGAATCTTCACGCCGACTGTCGGCCCCTCGTCGACGATGGCCGGAAAACCGATGAAGCTCTGGCCTTTTTGCATGAACTGCCAGGTCTCCGGCAAGTCGTCGAAGGCCCAGGCGATACAGCCGGTGTAATTCATTTCCTCTTGCGCCAGCTTGTCGAAACTGTCGCCGGCCTTGGTCGCGAACTGAGCCTGTAATTTGGCGAGATTGCGGCCGTAACCGATGGCCCGGCCGGCATCGTCCACCACCCGGAAATTCATCTTCAAGTGCTCGGGTAATTGGTCCGGCTGCCATTCGTTGAGCGGAATCGCCTCGCCGGTCAATTTGCGCAAGCGGTTACTCAGCCATTCGTACAGCGAACCTTTGAAATCCGGCTCGATTTCCAGACAAGCCTTGGCGGTGTTCGGCACCGGCACGAAATGTTTGCGCAGATGCTTAGGCAGGCCCTTGATCAAAGCCACGACCTTTTCCTCCAGCATACCCGGCACCAGCCAGTCGAACGGGGTTTGCCGGATTTGGTTGAGCTGGTGCACCGGCACGATCGCGGTAACGCCGTCCTCGTCGTGGCCGGGCTCGAAGCGGTAATGCAACTCGATGGTCAGATCGCCGACTTTCTTGCTGTCCGGAAAATCCCAGTCGTTGATTTGGTTGTCGTCGGTGCGGGTCAGGTCTTCTTTGGTCAGGAACAGGATTTTGGGATTATCCCGCTCGACCTGCTTGCGCCATTGGTCCAAGGTAATGCCGCTAACGATTTCGGCCGGTAGCTTCTTATCGTAATACTGATACAGCCATTCCTCGTCCTCGATCAAATCGACGCGGCGGCCCTTGTGCTGGATGTAACCCACCTCCTCCAGCAGCTTTTCGTTGGCCTTGAAGAACGGCGCGTTGGAGTGGTAATCCTGATTGACCAGCGCGTGGCGGATGAACATCTCCCGCGCCGCTTTCGGATCGACGTTTTCATAAGGCACTTTGCGTTTGGCCGTCAAGGTCAAGCCATATAACAAGGTGCGCTCGAACACGCCGCAGCGACCGGCGTTTTTCTCCCAATGCGGGTCGTAGTAATTGCGTTTGACCAGATGCTGAGCGCAGGCTTCGATCCATTCCGGCTCGATCTTGGCGACGGTGCGGGCGTAGACCTTGCTGGTCTCGACCTGCTCGGCGGCCATGATCCACTTCGGCCGCGCCTTGTGCTGGCCGGAACCGGGAAATATAAAAAACTTCAGGCCGCGTGCGCCCAGGTATTCGTATTGCTCGTGACGGAAGCCGATGTTGGACAGCAAGCCCGGCAGCAAGGCCATGTGGATTTGCTCGTAATTGGCCGGATTGCCGCTGGTCTTGAGCCCCAAGTCGCCGCGCGCCACCTGCATGATCTGGACGTGAATGTCGTGCCATTCACGCATACGGATATACGACAAAAAATTATCCTGGCAGTATTTACGCAGCTTGCTGTTGGTCAGATGCTTTTTTTGTCCCTCGAAGGCATTCCAAAGATTCAAGAGCGTCAGAAAGTCCGAGTCCTCGGCCTTGAACTGCGCATGTTTGGCTTCGGCCTGCGGCAGTTTGTCGGCCGGCTTATCGCGAGGGTCTTGGATGCTGAGCGCCGAGACGATGATAGACACTTCGTGCAGCGAACCCAATTGCGCAGCCGCCAAGAGCATCCGCGCCAGTTTCGGGTCGGTCGGAATCTTCGCCAATTGCCGGCCGGTTTCGGTCAGATTGCCTTGTTTGTCCAAGGCATCGACTTCGAACAACGAGGTCTTGCCGTCGCGGACCATTTTTTCGTCGGGCGGCTCGACGAACGGGAACTCCTCGATGTCGCCCAGCTTCAGCGCCGCCATCTGCAAAATCACCGACGACAAATTGGTTCTTAAAATCTCCGGATCGGTGAATTCCGGCCGCGCCAGATAATCTTCCTTGGAATACAGCCGGATGCAGATACCTTCCGCAACCCGGCCGCAACGCCCTGCCCTTTGGTTGGCGCTGGCTTGCGAAATACGTTCGATCGGCAAGCGCTGAATCTTGCTTTTGGCGCTGTAGCGGCTGATGCGAGCATGGCCGGAGTCGATCACGCAACGAATGCCCGGCACGGTCAGCGAAGTCTCGGCGACGTTGGTGGCCAGCACAATACGCGGCTTGTTGCCGGACGGTTTGAACACCCGCTCCTGCTCGGCCACGCTGAGCTTGGAATACAGCGGCAACACCTCGTAGCGGCCGTTATTATGCGACTTGCGCAGCGATTCGGTGGTTTCGCGGATCTCATGCTCGCCGCTCAGGAAGATCAGAATGTCGCCGCGCAAATCCCGGTATAGCTCGTCGACCGCATCCAGAATGGCCTGCTGCAAGTCGGCATCGGTTTCGTCGTCTTCCTCGATCAGTTCGATGGGCCGGTAGCGAATATCGACCGGATAGGTGCGGCCCGAGACGTTGACGATGGGCGCGCTGTTAAAGTGCTTGGCGAAGCGTTCCGGGTCGATGGTGGCCGATGTGATGATGACTTTCAAATCCGGCCGCTTCGGTAACAGCCAGCGCAGATAGCCCAGCAAGAAATCGATGTTCAGGCTGCGTTCGTGGGCCTCGTCGATGATCAGCGTGTCGTACTGGTTCAGATAGCGGTCGTTCTGGGTCTCGGCCAGCAAAATACCGTCGGTCATGAGCTTGACCAGTGAATTCGGCGCGGTCTGGTCGTGGAAACGCACTTTGTAACCGACCGTGTTGCCGATGGCCTGACCCAATTCTTCGGCGATGCGGTCGGCCACGGTGCGCGCCGCGATCCGCCGCGGCTGGGTGTGACCTATCATGCCGGTTATGCCGCGGCCGATTTCCAAACATATTTTCGGCAACTGCGTGGTCTTGCCGGAACCGGTCTCGCCGCAGACTATCGTTACTTGGTTGTTCCTGATCAACTCGGCAATCTCATCTTTCTTGCCGCTGACCGGCAAATCCGGATAATTAATCGCCGGCACTGATGCCCGCCGCTGATTACAACGGCCTATGGAGCGTTCGATCTTCTCGGCCAGTTGCTGTACCTGCCCGGTAACATCTTTGCCTTTGCCCGCCTCGTTGCGCAACCGGTCAAGCTGCCGCTTGAAGCCGTGACGATCGGCGCTCATACAGCTGGCAAGATTTCGGGAAAGTTGTTTCAGGGTTTCGGCTGAGGACATCGGATGTAGCAGGTAAAAAGCGGGCGATTATACGGGGTTTGGGTCAACGGATTTGGGTGTCGGTAAGAAGTACCTCAACCGAAATCCTTGGATTAGTGTCCGGATTTCGGCAATCGTTTGCTCCAACTCAGGCCCCATACGCAAAGCTTCGTCACGTCGAGACTCGCCGATTTCCTGCAAGATGGCGTAGTAATAGGGTTTAAAACGTTCTTTTAGGTTCAGATGTCGATAACAATCATCGGCGAATAAGCTCAAGGCAAAAGCAGTTTGACCTTTCGCCACTAGCATCATGATTGAAGCAGTAATAGGTGCATCATCATCTGTGTCCCCCATAATGTTGGTCAGTGCCGCTCTAATTGCCGAGAAAGCCTCGGAGTATTCTTCATTCCATAACGCCAGAAGCCCCAGTAACCCGTAATCCGGAGCTCCAAGATTGGGTTCGGTTTCGATGAATCTGCGTTGCAACCTCAAAGCATCTATCGGACACTTTCCAAGTATAAAATAGACCAAGGACAATCCACGCATTGCAACGACGTCACCATTATCTGCTCCAGGCAAATAATATTGCTCGGCTTGCTCCCATTTACCCTGTTGTATATACATCTCAGCGAGACCTGTTTGCGCTTTTATATGACCATTTTCTATAGCTTTCAAATAGTAATATTCGGCTTGGTCAAGCTTACCATGGTCACCATATAAGTTTGCTAAACCAAACATAGCCCCAAGAAATCCTTTATCGATGGCTTTTAAAAAGTATTGTTCAGATAATTCAAATTTACCTTGTGCTTGATAAATCAATCCCAAACCGCTCATTGCGAATGAATAACCTTTGTCAGCCAAAGGTAAAACCAGGCGCAACGCTTCCTTTAGATTCCCATGTTTATACGACTCACCCGCCCGATCAAATAGCGAATAGTCGGATTCAGGCAAACTCTCAGAAATTTGCGGCAAGAATTCCCGTGTCGTATCCAAAACCCGCTGCTGCAAATCCAAATCCCGCAAACTCTGCGCCAGCGCCTGACTCCACAACAAGGCATGACGCGGCGCCAATTTGCCTTCTTTTAACGCATCCATATGCCGTTCGGCCCGTTCCGCCAACTCTTGCTCGTCGCACCAGCTTTCTAAAAATTTGACCAACCAAATCGCCCGTTGCTTGTCGTTCTTCCGCCCCAGTCGCATTAAACACCAGATATTGAAGAATCGCTCTTCCAGTTGATAGAGATGGTTCTTGGTCGAGGTGGGGATACAGCGAATCAACCGGTTTTTTTCCAACTGCTTCAATTGTGCGGAAACCAATTTGCTGGCTAGTTTGGTTTTGGCGGCAATTTCCTTAGTGGACATGGCGTCCCAACCCAGGGCAATGGCATGGACGATGGCTTGTTGCTGGGTCGGTAAGTCGTCCAGGCGGTGTTTGTACAGCGGCGTGACTCGATCCAGCAGCACTTCCAAATCGTCCAACGCGCTGCCGTGGTCGTCCAGAAAGATTTCGAACAACAGAATCATCGTGCGCGGTACGCCGGCGGTCAAACGGCGCAAGGCTTCGATCTTGCCGGCCTTGGTTTGCAGAATTTCCCGCATTTTGGCGGTCTGCTCGGCGTTGCCCAAGCCCAACAGTAATTCGTGGGTTTCCTCGCGATTGAGGCCAGCCAAGGTTTTGACGGTAAAAAACTGGAAAAACGGTTTACCTTGGTCGTAATGCTGTTCCAGCATCACCGCGGAGGCGCCAACGATGCGGACGCGGCGATTGGTTTGTAGGATTTCCCGCAGGCGTTGCTGATCGCGAATGTCGAATTTTTCCAGCATTTCGCCCAGATTGTCGATTAGCAAAAGCACGCTTTTATCGGCTTGCTGCAAGGCATCGGCCAAAATCGAAAAGCAATCCTTTTCGTAATGCGGCGACGCATAGGCCTCTTCGAACCGATCCGGCAACGCTTCGAACTCGGGTCGTTCGGCCAGATAGTCGCCAACCAATTCCCAAAGCCGGCATAGCGAAGTCACCGAGTATTCTTCTTCGCGGAACAGTACCGGTATCAGCCAAGGCGACAATTCGGCATCGTCGCGCACGCAAATCGACAACTTGCGCAGCAGCGTGGTTTTGCCTTGGCCGCGCAGGCCTTGAATGATGGTGTGTTTGAAGCTTTGCTCCGGCTCGGTTTCGCGTATGCGTTGTAGCAGTTCCGCCAAAGTATCGCGGCGCACCACGAAACGTTCGACGAACAAGTCTTCCTGCATTTCCTGCGGGTTATAAATGGCGGCGACAGTCATGTTCGAACTCCGGTCAGTTGGCAATTTCTTTCCACCACCAGGCGCGCAGCACCGGGGAGATGAAACGGAAGCGATTGTGCTGGTCGCGGGCCAGATAGCCGTCGTGTTGCAGGATGTTCAACAAACGGGAGACTTCGTCGATGACATCGTGTTGTACCGCCAAATTGCAGGCTTCGCCGTAATCGATACCCAGGCGCTCCGGGTCGGCCGCCGAGCTAAGCAGCGTTTTGCAGAAACGATATTCCTGTTTAGTGAGCGCTTGCGGCTTTAGCCGGTTGTGCCAGTGCTCGAAATTGTGGCGATGGCCGATCATGGCTTGAAAGGCCTCGTCGATATGTTGTTCCGCCAGCGGCGATGCCTGAAGCTCGTCGACCAGTAAACTGATGTAAAACGGCGCCAGCCAATCGATACGATCCAGCAAGGTTTCCAACCAGGCATCGCTGGCTTGTAGCGATTTTTTATCCAGTAAACACTTTAGATAATCCCGAGCCTCGTCGCGGCGGAACGGGCGCATTTTGATTTCGCGCAGGTCGTTGATGTGTTTGGTAAACCCCATGCCCTCCACGACGTTTTGCAAACCGATGGAACCCGCATAAAGAAACTGGATTTTGCTTTTGTACCGGGGTTCTTGCCGCAGCTCGCGCTGAGTAGTCAACAATTTTCTGACTTGCTGATCGCCCTCGTTCGCTCGAACGTTCTCCAAGGCTTGCGGAAATTCGTCCAGCATCAATACGATGGGCCGGCCCGGTTCAAGATGTTCCAGTAATCGGCAAAACTCGGCGTGATAATCCAGCGCCTTGGCATCGCCGAACCTGACGCTTTTACCCACCTCTTGCACGTTGATCGTTTTGAAGCGGCTACTGATTTGCCATCCCAAGGCGTCCCAACGATTCAAAAAACTTTGATCGACCAAATGAGAAAGCAACTTTCGATAGAACTCGTCGACGGTATCCGCCGATTCCACGATCACGTAAGTCGGAAGAAAAGCCTCCGGCGCATTGGCTTCCAGATATTGCATTAACTGGGTTTTGCCGATGCGGCGATGACCGCTGAGAATGACGTTTTCACTTGCAAGCAAACGCTCGGTCAGCACTTGCAACACATCGGTTAGAGGTTGGTATTGAGGCACGACAGACTCCCGGCAAAACTTTTACTGCCATGTTATTAAGCAATAAATTTTTTGTCAAAATACTTGGCAAAAAATTTATTGCTTAATGTTCGTGCCTCCAGCTTAGAAACCCGTCTTGTAACTGCCCGCCCACATCCTTGCCCTTCCCCGCCTGGCCGCGCAGCGCAGCGCAGTCTATCCAACTGGCGTTTGAAACCGTGGCGGAAAGCCGGCATACACCAAGACAGGATAAAATATTCGTACACCCGACTGTAGGAAATAAGCCGTCAATACCCTCAAGCGGAGTTTGACAACCTTTGCTCTTCGCTCTTTGTGTCACGTCACATGCTAGCGCCGTTGTACGGCCCAACTTGCTAAAAGTCGATTAGCGGTCGGCAATTTGGCAAACTTCATCTAATTTTATGGGAGGTAGGCGCAACAGTGCGGTTAGCCGGAAAGCTTGGGCCGGTTCGGTGGCAAGTAGACTATCGAAGTCCGGTGTTAGCGGCTAGGCCGACGTTGCCGGCGGTTTGTTCCGACGACATAGATTTGGGGAAATGAATGAACGCAGCATCGTTAGTTAAACAAGTCGACAACGTGTTTTCGTTGCCTGATATCGTGATCAGGGTCAATCAACTGCTGATGGCGCCGGAGCCGGATTTTGCCGAGCTGGAAGCCACGATATTACACGATCCCGGCCTGACCGCTGCCATATTGAAAATGGTCAATAGCGCGCTATATAGTTTTCCGAGCAAAATCGACACCTTGTCCAGGGCGATTTCCATCATCGGGCTGAACGATCTGAAAGCCATCGTCATCGGCACTTCGGTTACTCAGCAATTCAAGGATATTGCCTCCGAATTGGTGAATATGGATATTTTCTGGAACCACAGCGTGGTGCGGGCGATATTGGCCAAAGATTTGGCGGTGCGCTTAAAGTTAGGGAATACGGAACGGTTTTTTATTGCCGGCTTATTGAGCTGTCTGGGCAAGTTGATTTTGTACAGCCGTTTTCCGGCCGAGTCGGCCAAGGTAATAGGCAGCGGCGAATTGGACGAAATGGCGCTGGCCAAAGCCGAACAAGCCGAATTCGGTTTCGATTACTGCGAAGTCAGCGCCGAGCTATTGAAAGTCTGGCAATTACCGGCCGACATCTGGGAATTGATTGCCTACCAGCTAAAACCCATGGACTGCGCGGAGAGACAGACCGACGCTTGCGTGATGCACGTCGCGCTGGCGGTTTCCAGCACGATTCAACCTTCGGTCGGACACGAAATCTGCGATATTCGTACCCGCATCGCGGCACAGGATTTTTTGCCGGGGGTTTTGGAACGTTTAGAACTTAGCGTCGAGGAAATCGCCGACGTCGCCGACGAAGCGATGTTCCAATCCTTGGACGTAATTTCCATTTTGCGCCCGCAAAGCATGAGCATTTACTAAGCGCTACGCATTTGCCGTAGCGGCTTCACGTTGGTGGCGCCGGCGTTGCCGTCTTGTAAGAGTTGTAAAAAATGTTGCAGAAAGCCCGGCAAATACAGCGGTTTCAAATAGGCGATTTTGGTTTGCGAGCGCGGGATGAGCGACGATAAATCCACGCGCAGTAAATCGCCGTCCAGCGCGCTTTCGTATGAAGTACCGGCAATGATGCCCACTCCTGCGCCTTGCCGAACATAGGTTTTGATCACGTCGGAATCGGCCGCCGACAGTACCGCATTAAACTGCAAGCCCGCTTGTTGAAAGGCTTTGGCGATGTTGCTGTAACCCGTATAGCCCGGCGAGTAAGTCAAGAGCGGGTGAGATGCCAGGTTTTGCAGGCTGACCGCTTGCTCCGCGAACGGGTGACCGTGCGGTACCACGGCGATATGGTGCCATTCGTAACAAGGCACTACCGCCAACTGTTCGTCTTCGTCCAGTTTTTCGGTGCATATCGCGATATCCGCCTCGTGCTGGTGCAGCAAGTCGACGATTTGATGCGGCGACGCTTGTACCATGTAAATTCGGATGTGCGGAAATTGCTGGCGAAAACAGCGGATAGGGCCGGGTAGAAAATATTTGGCCTGAGTATGAGTAGTGGCGATGCGCAATTCGCCGTCTCTGTGATTTTTGTATTCCCTGGCGATGCTCAGAATATTGCGTTTAGCCAGTTCGATCGCCTCGATTTGCGCCAGCACCCGTTCGCCCAGCCGAGTGAAGCCGACGATTTTCTTGCCGGTTCGGTGTAGCAAAGGATTACCCAGTTCGTCTTCCAACAACTGAATTTGTCGGCTGGCGGCCGATTGCACGATATTCAATTTGTCGCCGGCTTTGGACAAGTTGAAAGCGGTGGCTTGCAATACCCGCAGCAATTCCAATTGGCTAAAGTTCATGGTTCGCGTTCCCGTGTGCGCTGCTGATCGGATAAAGTGCTAGGCAAACCAACGCGCTTGCTTGATGCGCAGTTTGACCGGCTGGCCTTTTTGCAAGTTAAGGGTTTTAAATTGCTCGTCCGCCACCTCGGCGTACAGCGTGGCATTTGGGTCGCTAGGGTCTTCCCGTTGCAATTCCAGGCGGATGAAGCCGCCCAAATGCTGCCAGTCCTTAACCCGGATCGGCGAATGGTCCGCTTTGTTGACTTCGATATGGTGCGGACGCACATGGGCGACGTTGCCCTGTTTGTCGCCTACAGCCAGGTCTATGTTTTGCAACCACGGCGCATCGTCCCGGCCGAAGTGCAGTACGTTGGTATGACCGATGAAGCGCGAGACGAAATCGCTGTGCGGGTGGTCGTAAATTTCGCCGGGGCTGCCTTTTTGCTCGATTTTGCCGTGGTTCAACACCACGATTTGGCTGGCGACTTCCATGGCTTCTTCCTGATCGTGGGTTACGAAAATGCTGGTGACGTTCAGTTCCTGATGCAAATGCCGCAACCACAGCCGCAAGTCTTTGCGCACGCTGGCGTCCAATGCGCCGAACGGTTCGTCCAGCAACAATACGGAGGGTTCCACGGCCAAGGCGCGGGCCAGGGCTATCCTTTGCCGCTGGCCGCCGGACAGTTGCTCCGGAAACCGGTCGTGCAGCCAATCCAATTGCACCAACTGCAATAAGGCGTGCACTTTGTCTCTGATTTGCGCTTCGCTGGGGCGCAATTTGCGCGGCTTGACCCTTAAGCCGAAGGCGATGTTGTCGAACACCGTCATGTGCCGGAACAAGGCGTAATGTTGAAATACGAAACCTATTCGGCGTTCTTTGACCGGTTGTGCGGTGACATTGTCGCCGAGCAAGTAGATTTCGCCCCGGTCGGCGGTTTCCAGACCGGCGATGATGCGCAACAGCGTGGTTTTTCCGCAGCCGGACGGGCCCAACAAGGCCACCAGTTCCCCTTCCGGGATATCCAGGCTGATGTCGTGCAACGCGTTGAAAGCGCCGAATTGTTTGCTGATGTGTTTTAAACGTATGCTCATGGCGAAGTTCTCGTGGGATGCGTTAATCGGGTAGACGGCCGGCGCGTAAAGCCTTCAAGGTTTTGCGTTGCCGCCATTCCAGCGCGGTTTTGGCCAGCAGCGTCAGTACGGCCAGGCTGGCCAGCACCGAAGCGCCGGCGAAGGCGCCGACGAATTGGTATTCGTTGTAGCTGACTTCAACGTGCAGCGGCAGGGTGTTGGTCAAACCGCGAATGTGACCGGAAACCACCGAGACCGCGCCGAATTCGCCCATCGCTCGGGCATTGCACAGCAACACGCCGTACAGCAAGCCCCATTTGACGTTGGGCAAGGTGACTTTGAAAAACATTTGCCAAGCGCTGGCGCCCAACGACAAGGCGGCTTCCTCTTCTTCGTGGCCGATTTCCTGCATCAACGGAATCAATTCGCGGGCCACGAACGGAAAGGTCACGAACAGCGTGGCCAGCACGATGCCGGGCACCGCGAAAATGATTTTGATGTCGTGCGCGGACAGCCACGGGCCCAGCCAGCCTTGGGCGCCGAATACCAGCACGTAAATCAGGCCGGCGATGACCGGCGAAACCGAAAACGGCAAATCGATCAGGGTCAGCAACAGGCTTTTGCCGCGAAATTCGAAGCGGGCGATGGCCCAGGCCGCGCAAATGCCGAACCAGGCGGTCAACGGCACGGCAATAGCTGCCGTTAACAGGGTCAGACGTATTGCGGCCAACGTGTCCGGCTGGCCGAGACTGTCCGCGTAGGCCGACCAGCCTTTGGCGAAAGCTTCCAATAGCACCGCGGCCAACGGCAGGATCAAAAACAGGCCGATCACGCCCAAGGTAACGGCGATCAAGACATAACGCAGCCAGGCGGGATCGGCGGTTTGCGCGCTGCGGCGATTGAAATAGGCAGTCGAAGTACTCACGTTGGTTTCTCCTTACAATTGCCCGCCGCGGCGGCGTACCCACCACTGCAGGCTGTTAACCAAAAGCAGCAACAAAAACGACAGTAACAACATCGTCAAACCGATTGCGGTGGCGCCGGCATAGTCGTACTGTTCCAGTTTGGTAATGATCAACAGCGGCACGATTTCCGACACGTACGGCATGTTGCCGGCAATGAAAATCACCGAGCCGTATTCGCCGACACCGCGGGCGAATGCTAACGCGAAGCCGGTGATGGCCGACGGCAGCACGTTGGGGAAAATCACTTTCAAAAAGGTTTGCAAGCGGCCGGCGCCCAAGCTGGCAGCGGCTTCCTCCATTGCGCTGTCGAACTCCTGCAACACCGGTTCTACGGTGCGCACCACGAACGGCAGGCCGATGAAAATCAGCGCCACGACTATCCCCAAGGGTTTATAAGCCACGTGTATGCCGAAGGCTTGCAGCAACCAGCTGCCTATCCAGCCTTTGGGCTCGTACAGCGTCGCCAATACGATGCCGGCGACCGCGGTCGGCAGCGCGAACGGCAGATCTATCAACGCGTCGAACAGCTTCTTGCCGGGGAAGGGATAACGCACCAGGGTCCAGGCAATGCAGAATCCCAGCGCGGCGGCGACGGCGGCGGCCAGCAGCGAGGCGCCGAAGCTGACCTGAAACGAAGCCAGTACCCGCTTATTGGTCAGTAGCGCCCAATATTGGTCCGGGCTGAGTTGCAAGGATTTCAGCAGCAAGGCGCTCAGCGGTATCAGCACGATCAGGGTCAGATACAGCAGGGTGAAACCCAGTGCCGGTTTGAATCCGGGCATGATGTAGCTTTGAGGCATAACGTTCCTAGAGTCGAGTTGGGGGCAACAACTTGTCCGCTTAAAGGGTTTACTATGAAAGTTATGGGGGGAACGACAGATAGCCGCGATTCGCAAGGCCATCATCGCGACTAGACGTCGCTCCTACCAACTCCCTTTCATTTGCCGGGGCGATTGCCAGGCCTTCATGATCGTTAAGGCGTATAAATTTGATCGAAGCTACCGCCGTCGTCGAAATGCTCGGCTTGAGCTTTGACCCAACCGCCGAATTGGCCGTCCACCGTGATCAGTTCCAGCTTGGCGAAGCGCGCCAGATCGGCGGCCTCCGCATGTTCCGGCAAGGCCGGGCGGTAAAAGTGCTTGGCTACCAATTTTTGTCCTATCGGCGTGTACAGATAATTCAGATAAGCCTCGGCCAAGTCGCGGGTGCCGTTTTTGTCGACGATTTTGTCGACTATGGCGACCGGAGTTTCCGCCTTGATGCTCAGCGGCGGGACTACCGGTTCGAATTCCGCCGCACCGTATTCCTTCAGCGCCAAAAAGGCTTCGTTTTCCCAGGTGATCAACACGTCGCCGATACCGCGCTGGATAAAGGTCGTGGTCGAGCCGCGCGCGCCGGAATCCAGTACCGGCACGTTTTTAAACAGCTTTTTGACAAAGTCCTTAGCCGCTTCTTTGCCGCCGTAACGTTTTTCCGCAAAGGCCCATGCGGCCAAGTAGTTGTAACGGGCGCCGCCGGAGGTTTTAGGGTTGGGGGTAATCACCGATACCCCGTCTTTCGCCAGATCGTCCCAATCTTTGATTTGTTTGGGATTGCCTTTGCGGACCAAAAACACGATGGTCGAGGTATAAGGCACACTGTGGTTGGGCAGGCGATTTTGCCAGTCTTTGGGCAGCAAGCCGGCCTTGGCGGAGATTTGGTCGATGTCATACGACAAGGCCAGGGTTACCACGTCGGCCTCCAAACCGTCGATCACGGCGCGGGTTTGTTTGCCGCCGCCGCCGTGCGATTGTTGCACTTCGATGTCTTCGCCGGTTTTGCTTTTCCAATGTTGAATGAATTCCTTGTTGAAGGCTTGGTAAAGTTCCCGGGTCGGATCGTAGGAGACGTTGAGTAAAGTCCGGTCCGCGCCGGCACTGCCGCTGCCGGCAAATAGCGCCAATGCCAATAGCAGTGGCTTGAGAGGATGATGCGCTGTCATGTCGATTTCCTGAATTAAGTAAGGTTGTACGTATCGTAGCCAGAGTTTTTATTGATAAAAAGCGATTTAATTAGAAATAAATATCACAAAATAAGATATAAAAAGCGTCAAGACTGCGTTCCGGCTTAGGCGGCAAGCGCCTAAGCCGAATAAGGCGGACTAGCGGTATTTGGGCTTGCCGTCGCCGAAGGCGTTGAGCGACACTTCGAAATAAAAGAAGTTGCTGGGCTCCGTGGTAAAAGGTCCGTTGGCGGAACTGCTTTCGTCTTGGGATAGAGTGAAATCCCCCGGGGTAAAGCGGGCGTAGCTCAAACTCCAGTCCACGTAAGCGTTAAGTTTGTGACGCAGGCGGATGTCGAACTCGTGGCCCAGAAAACTGCCGCTTTTACCGGTCACGTCGCGCAGATTCGCGCGGTTCCAGGCTTCGGTCTCGCTGGCCAGGAAATAGGCGTTATAGCCGGTGTCTATCCGCACTCCGTCGTAAGGGGCAAATTCCAAACGGGCTTTAGGCGCGTGGATGTTATCCCAGGAAAAATAATCGTTGCGCGACCAGGGTTGATTGAAGCCGTAAAACGCGTCGAAGCGTTCGTTACTTCCGCTGCTGGCAAAGCGGTTCGGGTCTTTGTCGCCGCTGCCGTAGGCGTAAAACACGCTGGCACGCGGTTTCCAGGCGTGGTCGAAGCTATACCCCAGTTCCAAGGCATAACCAATCGTGTCGTGTTGCAGCATCAACTGTTCCTTGACGCCGCTACGGGTGTAGCCGAAACGGCCGAATTGCTTGTTGATGTCGGCATCGAAATCGAAGCCGCTGTCGCCGAACAAACCGTAAACCCGCAGGCCGGGCGCGTAGATGTCCATATCGTTTTTGCGATGGAGCTTGACCGGATTGTAAGGGTCGCCGTTAACCTTACGGCCCAGAAAATACGGCTGGATGGTGACGTATTCGGACCATTGTTTCAGGCTGAGCACGGCGCCGTAAATCCAGGTGTCTTCGTCCGGCCGGTCGAAGTCGTATTTCAAACGTTCTACCGGTTGCAGCGCGAAGGTATCCAGGTCCCAGTTGTTTTGTTTCTTGCCGAAACGGATTCGGTAGCCTTCGAAATTGTTGGTGGTGTTGCGAAACTGGTTATTGCCTATCAGGCGCCGGTCCAATAGTTCCAGCGATTGGCGGCCGGCACGGATGCTGATCGGCCGGTTGGGGCCCAAGGCATTGTCGAAATACAACTCGCCGTAACCTTGGATCAATTCGAATTCGTTGATGTCGGCGTCGGTGCGTTCGTAGCGGCCGTTGTAGCTTCTGGCGTCTTCGAATTCCACCGCGAAACGCAACGGGTCCAGAATGTCCTTGACGCCCAGGTAAGCCCGAGTGCGCAGCAGCCACAGGTTATCCGGATCGGCGCGGTATTTGTCCAAGGTAGCGCCGGTGGTCGGATCGTTGCGGCGGCGCAAATCGTTTTCCCGGTATTCGTAGCGAGTACGAAAATCCAGGCCGACGTCCAGCCATTCGACGTCCCGGAATTGCTCGAACTGAGTCTTACTCAGATTGCGCACGTAACTGGGCGGGTCCGGTTCCGGCTCCAGCCGGTAAGCTTTGGTTTTACGGTAGTAATCTTCGGCGTGCGCCGATTGCGCTATTACTAAAGCGGCCAATAAGTATTTGCCGTGTCGTGAAATTAACTGCTTGTTCATTATTGTGCCTTGTCTTATTCTGGTTTCATGGAATGAATTAGGAGTAGCTGAATTCAGTTTGACTAGCGTTTTTAATCAATATCATTCAGCCTGATTTCAGTTGCTTACCGCTTGAAATATAGTTTAATTAATCTGTGTTTTTGCATAAAACGATAAATATAGATAATCAATGCGAAACCGGTGATATGCTGAATTATTATATCGATATAGTTTTCGGGCATAACAGGCGGTAAATTGAGGTGCAAAGGCCGCTAGGCCGTTGCTTAACGGAACGGCAACGGCGTCTTTGCGGCAAAAAAAATCCCGCCGTAACAGGCGGGACAAAGTGGCGGGGGCGCCTAATGCTAATGCCAATTTTGCAATTGGGTTTTCCACTGGCCGTTGGTTTGGCGGGTCAATACCGTGTCCAGCCGCCATTGGGTTTTATTCAGGGTAAATAGGTAGGGCCGGCGCTGATTTTCCCGAACCACCAGGTATTTGGCGACGACCACGTTGGATTGTTCACGGCCGCCCGTGCTGTTGAAGTGCGCGTCGGCAACGGTCATCCGAGTCTTCGCGCCTTTTGAATCCAAAAAGCCGTGCCAAAAGTTTTCCAGTTCCGGTTGGGAATCCACTACCCGGCCGCTGGGAAAAATGACCGTGGGTTTGGAAGAAGCGTACAACTCCATGATGTCCTCGCCTTGCGCGGCCTCCAGTGTTTGCGTCCAGTTGTCGGCGTGCCGCTGGGCGATTTGCTTGGCATCGTCGCTCGCGGCCGCAAGCGGAAATGCCGTTGCGCCCAGGCTGAATAAGGCGGGAAAGACCAATTTTCGCGGTATCGATGAGCTTAAATGTCGCATGTTCAACTCCGGATTCAGGTTCGAATAAGCAGGCTGTCAATGCCTTAGAGGTTTGCGTTCGGCCGACTTAAGGCTGGGCACGGCCACGCTAAAGCTGCCGAAATGGTGAGGTTCGCCGCTCATCGGCGCATGCTGGCGAGCCGGCGGTGCGGCGCGGCCGATGGCTGATGCGGACGCCGGCCTGGCCAAATGGTAGCCCTGTAATAATTGCGCGCCGGCATTGCTGGCGATGTCCAATTGGATTTCGTTTTCTATGCCGGTGATTACGCAACGGGCGCCCATCGCTTCCACCCATTCGATCAGCTTAGGCAGGGCGCGACGGAATTTGCCGTCTCGCTCGGCTTGCTTGACGACGCACGGATCGAACTTGACGAAATGCGGAGATAGGCGCCATAAGCGGTCCAACTTGGATAGCGCGTTGCCAAACTGATCGATGGCAATGCGGTATCCGCAGTCTTTATAACTGTCAATGGCGTCGCGCAAGCCTGCAGCGGTTTGCAACTCGCCGTCGTTGACTTCGATGACGACTTCCCGGGTCGGCACGGAGTGGCGATGCAACAAGGTTTCGAAGACCTTGCCGTGGGCGGAAACGCTGCTGATCAGCTTGGGGTGTACATTCAAAAACAACAAGCCGCGTTTATCCGGCAAGGTCAGATAATTCAGCATGTGCAGGGTGCGGGCTACCCGATCCAGCTTGACCAATTTGCCTTCGTTGTCCGCTATCGTGAATGCGAAGCCGGGCGACACGGCGTCGATGCCGGTCGAGGGCCTGAGCAAGGCTTCGTAGCCTATCAGCCCATCCGGGTTACCGATTTCGAAAATCGCTTGAAATTCACTACGTAATTTCAGACCGATATATCGGCTGAGTAATTCATCATCGCTGGTTTCCAGGCGAAATTCGTTTAAATTAAGGTATAAGGTTTGCTCAAGCTCGCTGGTAAGCGTTTGTAGAATATTCGCTAACATCTTTTTTCCCGTTTAATTTGAAGTTGGAACAGAGTTTATTCAAATTGGTCGGCGATGCAAAACGATATTATTAGAGATGTTTATATTAATTGGCGATAAGGCTAAGTTGCCGGCATTATTCATATATTGTGCGTGCTTTTATATCGAGTCTTGCATGACCTCGGCTTGGCAGCTCAAGCCGTATTTTCATAAATCGGAAAGCGGGCCTACGTAGCGTGGCGGTTTTTTTGCGCGTTCGGCGCGGGACAAGCCCCCCTCCGGTTTCGCTGGTTTGCGTATGTCTGGCCGTCGGCGTGAAACCCAGTGCGGCTGTGGCATTTCACCCAAGTTGCGTCGTTTGCCATAGCGACTAGCGCCTTAAGTCTGTATGTTTGCCGGCCGAGGCTGGCCGAATAAGGAATTGAGTATTGGTCCGGTTTTTGCGTTATTGATAGGGCTTTACCGCGTCCGGCTAAGTATCGGTTTACGGCGGCGCCGGTCGGTGGCTGGCTTCAGCAAGACAAGGCTTTTTCACGACGCCCCCCAACCGCATCCAATGCGACCGCCTAGGTTTGGGATTAACGACAGTGGCGTGGTGGTTCGGATAGGCTGCGCCGGCAATGTGCGCCGGATTGACGGAACGTCGTTTTTATTTTCAACATAGGAGATGGTAATGAATTTTGTATTACGCGCCGCGATTGCGGCCGCTTTGCTGGCAGCGGCTGCCGGGCCGGTCCAAGCCAATACTTTGACGATCGACGCTACCTTGTTTTTGCAGGAAGACGGCACCACCTTCGATGTCTGGAAGATTGACATGCCGGTCGCCGGCAGCTTTAGCGTGAATTTGCTGGCTTACGAGGCTTCGCAAAGCAATATTTCGACCGCCGGTTACTACACGGCCGATTTAAACGGCGACGGCGAGCTGACTTGGCTGGACCCGGATACGCATTGGTATTTGGACGACGGTTCCGCTAATCCGCTGAGCGCCGCGAATCATTTGGCCCGATGCGACGACATTGCCAACAATTGCACGGCGGTCAGCAATAGTACGCTTAGTTTGACCAGCCTGACTCAAGCGCAAGGCGCGGCGGACGGCTCGATTCACTTTCGCCGCGATCCCGCGTTCGACATTACCCTGGCGGCCGGTAGTTACCAATACGTGATTGCCGATTATCGCTTGACCGATGCGGAAGCGGCGGCCGGAATCAATGCCGGCGACAGTTTTTCCGCGCCCAACGGGTATGTCGATCCGATTCTGGATCACGGCGACTATAGAATTACTTTTAGCTCGGATACCCTGCATTTCGCGCTGAACGGCGATACCATCACCGTGTCGCAAGTGCCGTTGCCCGGCGCTGCCGGGTTGTTTGCTAGCGCTGTGTTAGGCCTGGGGCTGCGTAGTCGGCGTAAATCGATGCTTGCATAAGATCGGCAACGAGCGGTCATGAAAAGGGAGGATCGGGGACGGTTCTCCCTGTTTACGTATTCCGATCAAAACCACCACTGAGTCCAATTTCAAAACCGCCACCGGTTCCGATACAAACCCAACCGGATTTTGAATGCCTTGGATCGACCATAAGCGGACAAAGGATGCTTTTCGGTATGGTCGGAAATAGGATACAAAGCTGTACATCGCTCAATTGCTGTTTGAATAATCCTCCTTCTTCGCCCCGCGCATATGACAGCGATAAAATTCAAGGGCGCTTTCCAAATTTATCTATGCATATTGGCATTAATAGCATGTAGTTATTCGCTATAAACAGCCGGTATGGTTGAGTTTGGTCCGAACGACTCGAAGCCCCCCCCACAAGCATCTGGAGGACAACAATGAAAAACCTAATAGCTTGGCTGGCGCTACTTGCGTCTGCGCCGCTTTTGGCCGAAGGCGATCACCACGATACAAGGCATCGGGCAGGAAAAACTGGGTACGGCGAACTTTGTCGTTTCCTGTTCACCGGCAGCGCAGCTAGAATTTAACCGCGCGGTCGCGATGCTACATTCGTTTTGGTAGGACGAAGCCAAGAAAACCTTTGCTCACATCGCCGAACTCGATTCCGATTGTGTTATGGCACACTGGGGCGTTGCAATGAGCCTATACCGCCAGTTATGGGCAACACCGCCCACTTTGGCGGAATTACAACAGGACCTGAGGCGTTAATACAAGCACAAGCTTTACCGGTGAAGACCGACTGCGAACGCTAAGTGAAAAGCTTGCCAAGAAAGAACATGGTTGTTAGATTTGGCACAATGTTAACAAGGAGGTTACACAATGTCTTCGGCTTACCCTATTGTTCCACTTAAGAGTTACCGCTTCTTTTTCCAGACCATAGAGCCCGTCCGCTTACCTGATTACCCCGGCTCAGCCTGGCGCGGCGCACTAGGTCATGCACTAAAACGAACCGTCTGCGTGGTTAGAAATACGCCCTGCAGCCAGTGTTTATTAAAAAATGCCTGTGCATACAGCTATGTATTTGAAACGCCGCCGCCGGCCGATGCCGAAAAAATGCGCAAATACACTGCGGCGCCACACCCTTTTGTTTTACGTTTGCCGGAAAGCTCGTCTATCGACTCGAATTACAACCTCGATTTGATCCTGTTCGGCCATGGTCAGCGCTACTTTCCTTACTTGATTCATGCCCTACAAACAGCAGGCAAAGACGGCATAGGCGGTAAGCGCCAAGTCTTTGATCTAATCCAAATCGACGAACTTGACACGCAAGGCAATAGCCGGAGCATTTACCAAAACGGGGCTTTGTTGCCGCAACAACCTGCCCTGTCGCCGCCGGTACCGGACATGCCGGCATGCGTCGAACTGACCTTTCATAGCCCGTTGCGGATCAAGCACGAACAAAAAAACCTGACGCCAAGCGATTTCAATTTCGGTGCACTGTTCAGCACCTTGCTGCGGCGCATCTCGATGATCAGCTACTTTCATACCGACACCCCGCTGGAAACGGATTTTGCCGGACTCACCGTCCAAGCCAGACAAATCGAAATTGTCGAACAACAACTGCAATGGTACGACTGGACGCGTTATTCGTCGCGCCAGCAAACCGAAATGAATCTGGGCGGCTTGGTCGGCAGCATCAAGTTGGACACTAAAGGGCTGGACGCCTTCTGGCCCTATCTCTGGCTTGGCCAGTGGACGCATGTCGGCAAGGCCACCAGCATGGGCCTGGGGGCTTATTCAGTAAAGCCGGCAAGCTTGCCAGTTGGGGATGATGAAGCATCGATCCCTTAACATGGCCAGCGTGGGAGCGACGCACAGTCGCGATGACAGACTTTCGATTCGCGACTGTGCGTCTCTCCTACCATTCCAACGGTAACGCCACAAAAGCCCAATGAATCAAAGCATCTTGCTCGCTGTCACCGGTTTAACCCCGCAGGTCGTCACCGAAACCCTGTATGCCTTGCATCGCCAGGGTGGCGACATGCCTGTCGCCATCCACATTCTGACCACGGCGGAAGGCTGCCAACGCGCCAAACTCACCCTGATCAACGACGGCTGGCTGGCCCGATTTTATAAAGACTATGGTTTGCCGGCAGTCCGGTTTTCCGAAGAGCATATCCATATCCTGCAACATGCCAACGGCGACCCGCTCAACGACATTCGCAGCCAAGCCGACAACCAAGCCATGGCCGACGGCATCACCGAATGGATCAGAACCTTTACCGCCGATGCCGAAACCGCGCTGCACGTCTCCATCGCCGGCGGCCGCAAGACCATGGGCTTTTACGCCGGCTACGCCTTATCGCTGTATGGCCGCAGTCAGGACAAACTCAGCCACGTGCTGGTGGCGGCGGATTACGAATCGCACCCGCAATTTTATTACCCAACGCCCTATTCCCAAGTCATCTACGGTAACGACCCCAGCCGCAAACCGCTGGACACCCGGCAAGCCGAAGTCATGCTGGCCGACATCCCGTTTGTTAGATTACGTCACGGCCTCGATCAAGCCCTGTTGGACGGCAAAACCAGCTTCAGCCAGACCGTGGCCAACGCCCAACAAGCGTTAGGCCCCGCAAACCTAATCATAGATTTAGCCAAACGCATGCTGATCGCACAAGGAACCCCGGTCAAGCAGATACCCGCTGACCTAGCGTTTTACCTGTGGATACTGCAACGGCAAGCCGACGGACAACCCGCGCCGCAATGCCCCAGCGACGGCGCGCCGGAACGAGACTATGCCGCCCAGTATTTGCAGCAATACCGCCGCATCAACGGCGAACTGGGCGGCGCCGACCGTACCATAGCCGCCTTGCAAAACGGCATGAGCAAGACCTTCTTCGAGCAGCGCAAGTCGCGGATCAACAAGGCTATTAATCAAGCCTTGTCGCATGCGGCTCAGGCTTATTTGATACAGGCGGAAGGAAAGAGGCCGAGAACCCGATACTCGATAAAACTCGAGCCGGAACAGATTAGCGTAGATACCTCGTAGGAGCGACGCCAGTCGCGATTGGAAACGCCCTAAAATCGCGACTGGCGTCGCTCCTACAACTAATTGAATCGAAAACAATACATTTAAATGGGAGAACAAACATGGGTATCAGCCCTTTGTTGGAACAATCCAGCCGCATTGCCCTGGCGGCTTTTTTGCATGATTTGGGCAAGTTTGCCGAGCGGGCAAAGTTGCCCGTCGATCAGGCAACCTTGGATGTAAATAAACAGTTGTATTGTCCGCATCCGAAAGCATTAACCGATGCCAAAGGCCATTTCACTCACGTTCACGCGGCCTATACCGGTTTGGCAATGGACCTGATAGAAGGCTATTTGCCGGATTTAACCGGGGAAGATTTCGCCCCGTTTGGCTCATGGAAAACCAAGGACGTCGACGATTCCTTCATCAATGCCGCCGCCAAACATCACAAACCGGAGAGCTTTTTACAGTGGCTCATTGCGACTGCCGACCGGGTGGCATCGGGTTTCGACCGGGAAGAATTCGAACTCTATAACCAAGGTGAAGATAAAACTCGGTCTGGAAAAAACCATTACACCGCAAGGCAGTTGACGCTATTCGAACAAATCCATCAGCCTGAAATGGCTGAAACCGATTTTAAATATCGCTACCCGCTCAAGCCCTTGTCACCGGACAGCATTTTTCCGGTTAAAGCCGAAGGTTACGAACATAACGATAAACAAAAGGCTCAACAGGAGTATCGGCAACTCTGGGACGGCTTTTTGCAAGCGTTGCAAAAAATGCCGAAATCTCACCGGCAAAACTGGTCATTGTGGCTCGATCATTTCGAAACCGTTTGGGGCGTCTATACCCAAGCCATTCCGTCCGCCACAGCCTTCAATGTCCGTCCCGATGTCTCTCTTTACGACCATTCGCGCGTGACAGCGGCTTTGGCGACTGCGTTGTGGCGTTACCATCATGAAAACAAACAAACCGACGACAACGCCCGCAAGCAACTCAGCGATCAAACTGATGGCTGGCAAGAGCAAAAATTTCTGCTGATACAGGGCGACTTTTTCGGCATCCAGGATTTCATCTTTGCCAATGGCGGCGAAACCAACAAGCGTGCCGCCAAATTGCTGCGCGGCCGCTCGTTTTACGTGTCTCTGCTCAGTGAATGCGCGGCACTCAAAGTGTTGGATGCTTTGGATTTGCCTTCGACCAGCCAAGTCATCAATGCTGCCGGCAAGTTCATGATCGTGGCACCCAACACCGACGAAACCAAAGCCAAGCTGCAGCAAGTACAGCAAGAACTCGATCAATGGTTTCTCGAGCATAGTTACGGCCAAGCTGGCTTCGGTCTGGCCTGGACCGAAGCGGCCTGCAATGATTTTCGCCGCCATGTAGGAGCGACCTCCTCGTCGCGCTCAGATGACCGCAGCCCCTACCGCCAATTGATCGACAAACTGTTCGAGCAGATGGACATCAAGAAATCCCAGCGTTTCGATCTCTGCAACAGCCCACAAATCGTATTCAAAGGTTTTCTCGATGAATTCGAGCATGGCGAGTGCAAAATAGACGGCCGCTCGCCGGCTAAAATTCTCAATAACGATATCTGGGTTAGTGAATTGGCCAACGACCAAATAAACACTGGCAGTTGGCTGGCAAGGGAGGATAGAGAGCGCATCTTGATCACCCGCCAATCGCTGGGCATGGAGCATGCGTTGAAAATCCCGATCTTCGGCTATCACGTCTGTTTTGCCAAAAGCGCCGAAGAACAGGGCAAATTCGGCGAACAGGCCAGGAACGGCAATTTACTGCGCGCCTGGGATTTCTCCTTGCCCCAATCTGCCGAGCAAGCGCTTTGGACCGGCTATGCCCGGCGTAACATCAACGCGTACATTCCTTTATACGATGACAAAGCCCATGCCGAAGCGGCGCTGGGTAAGTATGCCGACGAAGATCTATTGGAACTTGGCGACGCCAAGACCTTGAATCACATCGCCTGCGAAGATCAGGTCTTTCAGGAAAATCACCAATGGCGCGGCATCAGCGCCCTGTCTACCTTGAAAGGCGACGTGGACAACTTAGGCATGATTTTCCAGTCCGGCCTCGGCAACGATACCAGCTTCAGCAAAACCGCCGCGCTGTCGCGGCAAATCAATGCCTTCTTCACGGTGTATTTGCCTTGGCTCTGCAAAACCCAGTATCCAAACACCTACACGGTATTTGCCGGCGGCGACGACTTTTTCCTGATCGGCCCCTGGTTGTCTCAAATCAGATTGGCAAGCGACATGCGACAAGCTTTTCAAACCTATGTGGCGGATAACCGGCACATACACTTTTCCGCTGGCATCAGCACCACCAAGCCCGGTTTGCCGATCAATCAACTGGGCGAAATGGCCGAAGAGGTTTTGGAGCAAGCTAAAACGCATAACCCCAATCATGAACAGATAGCCCCTAAAAATGCGGTTAGTTGTTTTAATCAGACGATGTTCTGGTCGGAATACGATGCGGTGCAATTACGCAGTGTGCGATTGGACGAATTAGCCAGTGAATTGAATTTAAGTACCGGTTATGTGTATGGCTTGCTGAATTTGATCGATATGGCGGAAAAGGTTGGTGAAAAACCGGAAAACGCCCTTTGGCACAGTTACTTCGCCTATAGGACGGTACGCATGCTGGAAAGAAACAAGCACCTGGATAGGGAACAACGCAAACGCCGTCAGCAAGAATTGGCGGAGGAAATCGCCAATGCCGGCATCATCCGGCACGGCGGCAACTATCGGGTCGCGTTATTTTGTCATTTGTATCAACAGCGCGATTGAAGTTTGGACCGTAGGAGCGACGCATAGTCGCGATTTAATGCGTTAATTCGCGACTATGCGTCGCTCCTACAAGCTACCGATTTTTAACGGCATAACAAAATTTTACGACAGGAGATCAACATGGATTTCAAACTCAGCAAGACCAATGACAAGCTCAATCCGGAGCTGTTTAACAGTATTGCGCTAGACGCCGCTAAACAGGTTGCCCGTGCCGGGGATCGCGTCAACAAGGCCACCCAGCTCAGAAAGTTTTACGACGAATTGGTGATGTGGGATCAGAAAACCAACTTAAAACCGGAGAGTTTTGATGAATATCTGCCGTTCATCAAAATGCTCAATGCCAAAGTGGCCTATGCGGAAGGCAGAAAACTGGTCGACCCGACCTTTGTCGGGCTTTTAAATCACGGCCTTAAACAAGTCGATAGTGCGGAAACCTTACATACCTTCAAATTATTCATGGAAGCCTTCATGGGCTTTTACAAGCAAGAACGCCCTAACTAATCGGAGCCAGACTGATGCAATTAACCCATATCCAAAAAATCACCGGCAAAATCGAATTGTTGAGCGGCTTGCATATCGGTAGCGGCAACACGGAAATTCATATCGGCGGCACCGACAATCCGGTCATCAAAAACCCGATTACCCAGCACCCCTATATTCCAGGTTCCAGTATCAAGGGCAAGATGCGCAGTCTGCTGGAATGGCAGCTCGGCGTGGTAGGTCATACCGACGGTCAGCCATTGAGTTTCAAACATTTGAAAAAACTGGATGGCAAGGTCCTGGATAAGGCCAAAAACCTGATCAAATTATTCGGCGGTGCGCCGGACGGCGACATTTCGCCGGATTTATTGAGCGAGATCGGTCCTAGCCGCTTGTCCTTTTGGGACTGCGCTCTGGAACCGGATTGGGCGAAACAGATGGACAGCAAAAACCTGTTGCTGACTGAAACTAAAATGGAAAACATGATCGACCGCATCAAGGGGACTGCAGAACATCCCCGCAACACCGAACGCGTACCCGCCACTGCCCGATTCGACTTCAACCTCACCCTTCGAGTCCACGACCACGAAGACTTGATCGACACGATTCTGGTTGGACTGAAATTACTTGAACTCACCGGTCTGGGCGGCTCCGGCTCGCGCGGTTACGGCAAAATCGCGTTCCGGGATTTAAAGCTGGATGGGGAAGACATTCAAGCCAGATTGGAACAAGTCAATTTACAAGAGGCGGCCTGATGCAAAGCTTTTCCGTCACGCTGATACCGTTATCGGCATTTGCCACGCCGATGAAGGGCGACACCCTGTTTGGACAGCTGTGCTGGGCGATTCGCAACCGCTTCGGCGAAGACCGTTTAAGCGATGTCTTGGCCGGATACACGCAAAACCGGCCATTTGCGGTCGTTTCCGATGCCTTTCCGCAAGGCTTCCTGCCACTGCCGAAATTACCGGGACACTGGTTTCGTCCTGTCAATGCAGCAGACCGCAAAGCGGTAAAAAAGCGTTGCTGGCTGCCGTTAACCGCTGTGGCAGAACCCTTGCCAGATTGGCTTCATCACGCCGTAGACGCCAAAACACTGGCCGAAAATATTTGTAGGAGCGACGCCCCGTCGCGATTAAAACCCAGCATCCTCAGCGAAAAACATCCGCAACCCCACAACACCATCAACCGCCAGACCAATACCACCGGCAAAGACGGCTTTGCCCCATACAGCGTCGAACAGGAATGGTTTATCCCCGGCATGGCCTGGACGGTTTATGTACTGCTGGATATTCAGCGGCTCAGTGCGGATGACTGCAAACAATGTCTGCAGGACATCGGCAATATTGGCTTCGGTCGCGACGCCAGCATCGGTTTGGGCAAGTTTAGCCTTGCAGCCTTCGACGCACTGCCGCTGCCCGGCCAAGCCTCGGCCAACGCCTGTCTGACCCTGGCGCCTTGCGCACCGCAAGGCCTGGGATTTGACGGTAAAAACAGCTTTTATCAGTTGTTCACCCGCTTTGGCCGCCACGGCGACATCGCGGTGCATCAGGCAGGCAAGCCGTTCAAAAATCCGGTATTGCTGGCGCAAACCGCCGCCATATTTGCCACCCAGCCGCCGGAATCCGGTTTTATCGGTCAAGGCATTGGCGGCAACGGCGAGTTATCGAAAACCCTGTCGTCCACGGTACAGCAAGGCTATTCACCAGTAATCGGGGTAACACTTGGTAGGAGCGACGCATAGTCGCGATTGGATGCTGTCAGGTCGCGACTATGCATCGCTCCTACAGCAGATTTGCATCATCATAGAATTAGGCCGGGAATGCTCATGAGCCATTTTTTACAACACTACACCCTGAAATTTACCCCGCTATCACCCGTACACATTGGCACCGATGAAAGCTACCAACCGGGCAATTATGTGATCGATGAAGAAGCAGGCGCCTTGTACGGTTTTGACAGCAGCGCAGCGCTAGCAGGCTTGAGCGCCGCCGAAAGACAGCAATTGCTGGCCATCGTCAACGGCAAGCCGGACGATGCCATGCTGACCAGCGTTCAGGCGTTTTTTCATCGGCATAGTGAAAAATTGCTGGCGTTTGCCAACGCGCCTGTGCCAACCGCCACGGGTATCAAAAACTTGTATGAAAAACGGATTGGTAAGGTTGCTCAGCATGAGGGGCAAGGTAAACGAGTCATCAATAAACTGGAAATCGATCGCACCTTTTATAACCCGGTTGATGGAACCCCGCTGTTACCCGGCAGTAGTATCAAAGGCGCAATCAGAACCGCATTATTGGACGGACTCAACGACGAAAAACCGTTGAAGGAACGAAACGAACGAAACCAACAATTACAGCAACGCTTATTTGGAGACGGTAAATTTCATACCGACCCCATGCGATTGATTTCGCTTGGTGATGCTTCCTGGCATGGAAGTATCGACAGGCCCGCCTGCCAAATCCAATTCGCCGTGAATCGCAAGCGCAAACCGGTCATGAAGGATGGTAAACCGGTGCTATCCCAAGCCGAAGCCAGCAATCTTTACCAATTACTGGAATGTATTGTTCCCAAGCATTATCAAAGTTTTACCGGCAGCCTGACCTTGCTGAACACCCAAAGCATCGGCCAAGACGACCGCAAACTGCCCAAACAAAACCTGCATTGGACTATCAAAGACATTGCCAAAGCCTGTAATGCCTTCTACATGCATTTGTTCTGGCAGGAATTGCAGGGCATGAAGGAACAAGGCTACTTGCAAGCCGATTGGCAAAACACCATGCAGCAAATACTGGAGGGTGGCTTGTTGAAACGACTCAATGACGGCGATACGTTTTTGCTGCGCTTGGGCCATCACAGTGGGGCTGAGGGGTTGACGCTGAACGGTGTAAGAAGCATCAAAATCATGAAAGGGCGAGGTGAAAAGCCCGATTTCGCGAGTACGCCAAAAACCTGGTGGTTAGCGTCTGAAGGCATCAGCGACAAGCGTAACTTACTACCCTTCGGCTGGGTGTTGGTTGAAATCGATCCCAAATCCCCCGACGTTCAATTACAGCATTGGCTGGAAAGCAACAACGCCGAACTAACCCACTGGATGCAAAATCAACTGAACAAGCAACGGGCGCTAAAACAGCAAGCGGAATTGAGGCAACAGCAGGAACAGGCAAGAAAACAGGCAGAACAGGAACAGGCCGAACAAGAACGCCTGAAAGCCGAAGCCGAACAAGCGCGTCTGGCAAACTTAAGTCCACTGGATCAGGAACTCGAAGCCTTTCTAAAACCCATTCAATTGGCGGAACACGACACCCGCTTGTTACAAGAGCTGGAAAAAGGCCGCTGGCAAAGTGAAGAGGCGAAAATCGTCGCTCAAAAAGTGCAAGCACTCATGCAGACGGCAGGTAAATGGATGCCGGATTTTGCCGGAGATAACAAACAGAAAGTGAAACTCAAAGAACGTAGCCAGAAAGTATTGAAATACCTGCAAGGTTAACCATGCCCACCTACTTCATCCCCCGCCACCCCGGCGCTATTGCCTGGGCCGAGCAACAAGGCATCAGCGTGGATCGGCAAATCGCTCATCTGGACATCGATCTCGTTCAGCCGGGCGACACCATCATCGGCAGTTTGCCGGTCAATTTGGCGGCGAAAGTCTGTAACAAAAGCGCGGTTTATTTGCATCTATCGCTGAACGCGCCGGAACAATGGCGGGGGCAGGAATTGAGCGCCGCGCAAATGGCCGAATGCGGTACCCGGCTGGAACGACGAGCTAACGACGCCGCCAGGCCTGGAGTGATTAAGGGTTATTTTGTAGGAGCGACGCCAGTCGCGATTTCAAATCAAGATCGCGACTGGCGTCGCTCCTACGCGCACCGTTGCCAAACTCGGTCAGAAATCGCCAATTGCGTACAAAAATAAGTACTCTTACAATGCCGACAGGCATATAAACACGGAGCCGCTCATGGATACCATCAATTATTCAACGCTGCGCAGCAACCTCGCCAGCATCCTCGATAAAGTCAACGACGACCATAACCCGGTGTTGGTCACTCGCCAAAACGGCAAACCGGCGGTGATTTTGTCCTTGGAAGATTACAAGTCCTTTGAGGAAACCGCGTATTTAATGGCCAGCCCGGTCAATGCACAGCGGTTGAACCAGGCCATCGCGGAAGTGGAGGCGGGGAAAGCCGTCACCCATGATTTGATCGAGCCATGATCCTGGCTTGGGCGACCGCCGCTTGGGACGATTACTTGTATTGGCAGGCTACCGATAAAAAGCAGCTCAAACGGATCAACACCCTGATCGAAGACATCAAACGCCACCCCTTCACCGGCATTGGCGATCCCGAACCGCTTAAACACCATTGGTCCGGCTACTGGTCCCGACGCATAGACCGCGAACATCGACTGGTTTACAAGACCGATGCTGCCACCGTGACTATCGTGCAATGCCGATACCATTACTGAATGTCGGAACCACTTGTAGGAGCGACGCCAGTCGCGAATTTGATTTGGAATCGCGACTGGCGTCGCTCCTACAACAACTCAACCAATAACTAACCCATGACCCAAATCCTCATCTGCACCGTAGGCGGTAGCCACCAACCCATCGTTAGCGCGATTAACGACCTGCGCCCGGATTACGTAGCGTTTATCTGCACCGACAAAGATCCGGCTACCGGTAAAGCGGGCTCCAATTTACAAATAGAGGGAACAGGCAGTTGCATCAAAGACAAGTTTGCGGATGAAAAACCCAGTCTGCCCAACATTCCCGCCCAAACTGGCCTCAATCCCAATCAGTTCGAGATCAAGATCACTCTGGCCGACGATTTGGATCGTATTTATCTTGATTGTAGCCAAGTTATAGATGACTTAACTGCCCGCTACCCCGCTGCCAAAATTGCCGCCGATTACACCGGCGGCACCAAATCCATGAGCGCCGGTTTGGTGATGGCTGCGCTGGAACACCCGGATGTCGAACTGAAACTGGTCACTGGTACCCGCAGCGATTTGATCAAAGTCCAGGACGGCTCGCAATTCTCCGACAGTGCGGATTGTCAGCAAATTCGCTACCAACGACTGAGTGCGCCGTATCGGCAAACCTGGAGCCGTTATGCCTACAGCGAAGCCGTTGCCGGTTTGGAGCAATTCAAACCGCCCAAAGGCATGAGAAACGAATACACCCGCTTGCGAGAATTGAGCCGGGCCTTTGCCGAATGGGATAACTTTAACCATCAAACCGCATTCCAGATTTTGCAGCACTATGCTTCAGAATCGCTCAACCGCTACCTGAATGTCGCGCGGGCCCTAAATGATATAAAACCCGAGAAACGCGATGCCGCCCGCCTATTCGATCTGTATCGCAACGCCCAGCGCCGCGCCGCCCAAGGTCGTTACGATGACGCCATCGCCCGTATCTATCGGCTGATCGAATGGACGGCGCAATGGCTACTGCAAACCCAATGCAACCTCAAAACCGGGGATATACAGGCCGAACAAATCCCCGCGGCAATGAATTTAAAACCCAACCGCGACGGCAAATATCAAGTCGGCTTATTCGATGCCTGGCAGTTGGTCAAACACCACACCCAAGGCCCCGCCGCGCAGTTAATCCGGCAACAGGAAAAAGAGTTGCTGAACCATTTGAAAATCCGCAACAACTCTATTCTGGCGCACGGCTTTGAGCCGATCAGTCGCGCCAACTGGCAACTCATCGAACAATGGCTTAACGAGCATTTCATCCCCATGCTGCTTGAAGAGGCCACCAAAGCCGGCATCAAACAAATGCCGCCGCAATTGCCTGATGTCTATCGAGGCTGATTGGCCCATGCCTGCGAGAGCGCCTGTAGGAGCGACGCATAGTCGCGATTCAAACAATCATCGCGACTGTACGTCGCCCCTACAAAAACCCGAGGGTGGCAATTTACGCAAAGGCCGGGTTTCCATTCCGGGACAAATCTATCTCATTAGCACGGTTACTCAGTATCGGAATCCGGTTTTCGCCGATTTCCGCGCTGCACGGCTTTTGGTCCAGACCTTGATCGCAGAGCAACGCCGCATGACCGCCGATACCCTGGCTTACGTGGTCATGCCCGACCATTTGCATTGGCTGCTAACGCTGGGACAAAGTAAATCGCTATCGCAACTGGTACAGGCCGTCAAAGCCGCATCAGCCAAACAAATAGGCAACCCCGTCTGGCAAGCCGGTTTTCACGACCATGCCGTGCGCCAAGAGGAGGAATTGAAAAACCTGGCGCGCTACATCATCGCCAATCCCTTGCGCGCCGGATTAGTGGAACGCATCGGCGACTATCCTCATTGGGATGCGATATGGTTTTGATGTCCTTATTGGTAGGAGCGACGCCAGTCGCGATTTTAACGGTGCTTGTCGCGGCTGGTTCTTTAAAATCGCGACTGTGCGTCGCTCCTACAAGCAACCATCGCCAGCAAACCAGGCAAAACCCATGAAACCCACAGCCCACCTGATTCTCGTCTCCGCCCAGCCGATCCCCAACCTCACCCCCATGCTGGATGAAGCCATCAAACCAAAAAAAGTGTTGATGTTGGTCAGCCCGGACATGTGCGAACGCGCCAACGCCCTGGAAGCGATCTTTAAACCGCGCGGCATTAACGTCGAACAATACCCAATCGACGATGCCTGGGACGCCAGCCAAATCAGCGATGCGGTATTGGACATCCTCGGAGCAACCGCCGACGGCGAACTGGCCCTCAATGCCACCGGCGGCACCAAACTGATGAGCATCGCCGCGTATGAAGCCTTTCGGAGTATGAATGCGCCCATTTATTACGTTCACCCCGAGCGAGACAGTCTGCTGTGGTTATCGCCCAAACAGGCGTCGCACGAGCTGGCGGACAGGCTAAAGCTTAAAGAATATCTAATGGCTTACGGCGCCTGCCAGGTCGACATTCCGGAACCGCACGGCGTCAGGCCCGAAATCAGAACCCTAACCGAAACTCTGCTAACCGACATAGAGCGCTACGCCGACGACCTGGGTGCGCTCAATTACCTGGCCTATAAGGCTGACAATCCCACGCTGACGGTCGAAGTGGAGCACGGACCGCAATCGAAACCCATGCTGTGGGAATTATTGGAATTATTCGAACGAGCAGGTACGTGTCGTATCAGCGGCCATCGCCTGCGCTTTACCGATGCCGACGCCCGTTTCATGACCAACGGCGGTTGGCTGGAGCTACATACCTACGGGATTTGTTTGAATCTGAAAAAAACGTTGAATATTCAGGATATCGCCTGCAACGTCACTATTCAACGCCAACCCGCCGGAAAAACCCCGGTTAAAAATGAGATCGACGTAGGTTTGATCAGGGCCAACCGCCTGCACTTGATCGAATGCAAAACCAAGCAATTTGAAAAGAACGCCGACGTCTTGTATAAACTCGACAGCCTGCGCGACTTGATCGGTGGCCTGCAAGCCAAAGCCATGTTGGTTAGTTTTAACGACCCCGGCAAAGCCACGCGCGCCCGCGCCAGGGACCTGAAAATCGCACTCTGCTGCAAAACCGACCTGAGAAATTTACAACATCACCTGCATGACTGGCTGACAGCCGATAGATAACAGTAGAAAAATGAAAAATCTTGGCAACCCCATTTCCAACCCATTGAAACCAAAAGGAGAATACCATCAAGCGATTTAAATAACAGACCTTATAAAGAAGGGATTAAGACGTAGTTCTAAGTGCAAGGTTTCTTTAACATCGTAATTTAAATAACAGACCTTATAAAGAAGGGATTAAGACGTATTCAGCCATAGTCTTGAGTTATAACCAATTTAAATAACAGACCTTATAAAGAAGGGATTAAGACGTTTATTCGGTTATGATATCGTAACCGCGTCGAATTTAAATAACAGACCTTATAAAGAAGGGATTAAGACGCCGCCCATTCGATTAATGCTGAAACGATTGTTGCATTTAAATAACAGACCTTATAAAGAAGGGATTAAGACACCTAACCAGTCGGTTAGGTTGGCGTCGTGAGACATTTAAATAACAGACCTTATAAAGAAGGGATTAAGACGCGTTCAGACCACGGACCCATGCTGTAACTGTGATTTAAATAACAGACCTTATAAAGAAGGGATTAAGACCTTTTCTGATATGAAAATAATCGGCGCTGTTTATTTAAATAACAGACCTTATAAAGAAGGGATTAAGACGGGCGCCGCGTCCTTGCGGCTACTTTAAGTTAAGGATTTAAATAACAGACCTTATAAAGAAGGGATTAAGACCTTCCCTAGCGGTGAAAAACCCCTTTTGCCACCGATTTAAATAACAGACCTTATAAAGAAGGGATTAAGACGATTCCCTCTATTGCAGCCTTTTCGAGAAAGGTAATTTAAATAACAGACCTTATAAAGAAGGGATTAAGACGGCACTGGAACGCTTGTTTTGACTGAAACCGGATATTTAAATAACAGACCTTATAAAGAAGGGATTAAGACGGACCATAAGCGTATCTAACATCGACAAGGTCAGCTATTTAAATAACAGACCTTATAAAGAAGGGATTAAGACGTTTTTTTAGGTTGAGATTGAGTGGCCATTTTATTTAAATAACAGACCTTATAAAGAAGGGATTAAGACATCCTGAAACAGGACAAGATCTATCGTTCCGAAAATTTAAATAACAGACCTTATAAAGAAGGGATTAAGACAAAGCGGCTGGAGTTATTGCAGGGGGATTTGTTTCATTTAAATAACAGACCTTATAAAGAAGGGATTAAGACCTGATGCTTCGTGTATTGACTCATGACTGCTTCGTTATTTAAATAACAGACCTTATAAAGAAGGGATTAAGACATGCTTCTAGGCTGTATATGCTGCAACTGTCTTTATATTTAAATAACAGACCTTATAAAGAAGGGATTAAGACTTTTTACGATTACGTTCATTTTTGTTCACCTTTTTATTTAAATAACAGACCTTATAAAGAAGGGATTAAGACAGGAGCTGGGGTTTTTTTAGTAGCCATTTTAAAATATTTAAATAACAGACCTTATAAAGAAGGGATTAAGACCCAGTAAGCCACCGATTCAACACGGAAAGATCCATTTAAATAACAGACCTTATAAAGAAGGGATTAAGACCCAGTTTTTTTAGTTAACTGGTTGGCTATTATTATTTAAATAACAGACCTTATAAAGAAGGGATTAAGACTAACTGCTTGCTCAACAGTCTTCCTCATAGAGTTATTTAAATAACAGACCTTATAAAGAAGGGATTAAGACAAATTAGCTCCCGTTAGGTTAGCATCCGTTAGATATTTAAATAACAGACCTTATAAAGAAGGGATTAAGACAGTTAGCACCAGCTAAGTCAGCACCAGCTAGCATTTAAATAACAGACCTTATAAAGAAGGGATTAAGACCTTCGTAAACAGCTGTATAAGCTATTCCGGCTAATTTAAATAACAGACCTTATAAAGAAGGGATTAAGACATCCAATAAATGTTATTGGCCATGTTAATGACTTATTTAAATAACAGACCTTATAAAGAAGGGATTAAGACCTCAGTATTTAAACTATATAATAATCTTTCGATTTAAATAACAGACCTTATAAAGAAGGGATTAAGACCTAGAACATTCTGCTTTAGCCGCAAGATTAGCAGATTTAAATAACAGACCTTATAAAGAAGGGATTAAGACACAGTTTGGAACCTATCTGTATATGTGTAGAAGTATTTAAATAACAGACCTTATAAAGAAGGGATTAAGACCATCGCTTTATATGCATAATTTTCATGGTTTTTTATTTAAATAACAGACCTTATAAAGAAGGGATTAAGACCCTTCGTTAGCGACAATTTCATCCCAAATGGATTTAAATAACAGACCTTATAAAGAAGGGATTAAGACCTTTTTGCGATTGACCAATACTTGCCGCTGTATTTATTTAAATAACAGACCTTATAAAGAAGGGATTAAGACCGGTGTGTTTATCTAAAGCACGGTTAAAGTATATTTAAATAACAGACCTTATAAAGAAGGGATTAAGACATATCAGCCGAATGATCAGCCCCAAAATCTTTCAAATTTAAATAACAGACCTTATAAAGAAGGGATTAAGACGAGGCGCTCATCTCTTTTTTTATCGACCCCCAAAATTTAAATAACAGACCTTATAAAGAAGGGATTAAGATGGAAAAAGCTGTCGTAGGAGCGACGCGTCGTCGCGATTGAAACCCTGCAAATCGCGACTGGCGTCGCCGCTACCTCAATCCTCGCAAGCTTGCCAATGCCGGCCGACGGCTCGGTTCCGGGTATATTGCGGCCATGACTCAACGGCATCTCTATCTGGCGGCTTACGACATTTCCTGCAACCGGCGCCTGCGCAAGGCGCTGTATGTCTTGCGCGCTTATGCGTCGGGCGGACAAAAGTCGGTGTTCGAGTGCTTTTTGACCGATGCGGAAAAGCGCCAACTGCTGGAAGAGATAGCCTTCGTCATAAACCCTGAAGAAGACCGCTTTATCGTGTTGCGCCTGGCGGGCGCCAAACACGTGCGCACCTTGGGCAAGGCGGTTCCGCCTCAGGATGGATCGTTTTATTACGTGGGGTAATGGATGAGCAGTTTGTATCTGGATCGCAAGAATCTGGGCATCAAGTTGGATGGTCAGGCGTTGGCTTTGTATGAGGATGGTGCGCGCAAGGGCTCGGTGCCGTTGCATTTACTGGACCGGGTGGTGCTGCGTGGCAACGTGCAACTGGAAAGCCGGGTGTTGGGTGCTTTGAGCGAGCGAAATATCGGTTTGCTGGTGCTGTCCGGGCGCAATACCGAAGCCACGGCGATGCTGGCCGGGCGGGGCCACAGCGACAGTAGCCGGCGTTTGGGGCAATATCGCACCAGTATGGATGAGGATTGTCGGATGCCGCTGGCGCGCTGGCTGGTGTTGGTCAAAGTGCGTGCGCAACTGCGCCTGATTAAACGGGCACTGGCGGAGCGGCCTGATTTGCGCCACCCGTTGACCAGCGCTAGCCAAACCCTGGCCGGTATCCTTGGTCGGTTACGCGATGAACAGTCGGCTTTTACGCTGGACAGTTTGCGCGGTTACGAAGGTGCTGCCGCAGCTGCGTATTTTGGCGGTTTTACCCAATTGTTTGCACCGTCGCTCAATGTTAACGGCCGTCATAAGCGTCCGCCGCCCGATCCGGTTAATGCCTGTTTGTCGCTAGGCTATACGCTGTTGCATTACGATGCGGTGAGAGCCTGTCATATCGTCGGCTTGGACAGTATGTTGGGGTTTTACCACGACGTCAGTTTCGGCCGCGAGTCGCTGGCTTGCGATTTGATGGAACCGTTGCGGCCGCTGCTGGACGGCTGGGTATGGCAGATGTTTCGGGAGCGAACCCTGCGCTTGGAGCATTTCAGCGACGACAATGGTCGCTGTTTGCTGAACAAAACCGGCCGATCACATTTTTATGCGTTTTATGAATCGCATGCGGCGGCAGCCCGGCGTTTGCTGCGTCGTTATGGGCATGCATTGAGCAAGCGTTATCAACTGGCCTATGAGTCACGCTGATGCGGCCGCTATACATTGACGGCTCGACGGGTTGCCGCGTGGTGCTGGATGAGCCTGCGCTACGGGTGTCCTTGGCGGATAAGGCCGATCAGTTGTTCCCGCTATCCAGAGTGTCGCGCGTGGTGTGCAAGGGTTTAGTGGATTGGTCGATGTCGGCATTATTGGCTTGCGCCGATGCCGGAATTACGGTGTTGTTTTTGGAGAAAAACGGCGAAATGCGTGCCCGCTGGTTGGGACGTGCCAGCGAACGCCAATCCTTGACGCAGCGTTTAGTCGATTTACTGGCCCGCGCCGATGGTCCGGGGCTGTTTGAAAACTGGACCTTGGCCATGGAAAAAATGGCTGCCCGCAGTTTTGCCCGGCGCGTCGGTTTGTTGGATTGGCGGGAAGTGCCGGTGCCGACATTACGTCGGCAACTGTTGGTTAGTTTGGGCAGCGAGGGGCGGTACCGTGCCAATCTGCTGGAAAATATCTTGCACGCCGAGTTGCTGGTTTGGCTGCCGGAAGCCGGATTTTGCGCAGACGATGAAGCATTAATGGTCAACGATCCGGATTTATCCGGGTTTATAAGCCGTTTGCTGTTGTGGGATTTTTATCCGCTGTTGTTGGCTTCTAGTACCGAGCCGGATGCCTCGTCGATGCGGGCCATGGCGGAACTGTTTCAGCAGCGTGCCGATCGTGGTTATTTATTGTTCCGCAGTACCATCAACAAATTGCAGCAGTTTTTGTTGTCGGTGAGCTGATGGCCGATAGCCAGCTGGGTTTGTATTTGATTGCCTATGATATTGCCGATCCACGACGATTGGGCAAAGTCCATCGGATTTTGAAGAAACAAGGCTTGCCGGTGCAGTATTCGGTGTTTACCGTGGTAATGAAGCGCCCAAAACTGCGTCGCTTGTTGGAACGGATTGAACAAAAAATCAAAGCCAACGAGGACGATGTGCGTTGTTACCGCTTACCCATCAATACGCAGGCTGTGACGCTGGGACAGCAGTATTTTCCCGAGGATGTGCTGCTGTTTACCGGCGGCGTTAACCGAATTTTTGGCAGTTAGGCAAAGAGGCACATCCAGGGCACAGAGCCAAAATGCGGTTTGGGGGTAGATGTCAAAATGGCGCGCCCTAGAGGATTCGAACCTCTGGCCTCGGCCTCCGGAGGGCCGCGCTCTATCCAGCTGAGCTAAGGGCGCAATATGGAACGGAATATGTAGGCCGCAAATTGCATCGATAAAGTATAGGCACGGTTGATTGCCTCATCGTTGCTTGCGAACCTGATCCCTGCTTAAACAAGAGAGGGGATTATACGCGGTTGCGAGGAAGTTTTCAGCTTGTTTGTAGAGAACAAATGGGATCATGGCCGATGGGGATGGTGAACGGCATTCCTTACGACGCGGGTTCGAGGCAATATTTGCCCATCGCTCAAACCCGATCTTCCATCCAATCCCCTTGTTTCATACCCCCCTGCGACGCTAGCCAATCTCGTCGGAATAGGAGGGTAGCGATAAAATCGCTCCTTGCGCGTTCATCAATCCCGCGTATTTCTAACCCAATCGTGTTTGCAAAATTCATCGCGGAAGCGATGCCAACCGGCCTCGGATATTAACGCCGTTTATCCGTCACAAAAAGGCATAGTAAATTGTCTCTACACATAGTTGGGCACTATAGACAAGACGATCATGCCTTGCCCTGCCAAACGGTGAATTTTCCGAGCACTGAAATCCAACCAAATAACCGGACTCAACATTACATCCCAGTGGCTTTCATTCCAACCTCAGAATGCAAATAGCCGTTATTCGCTTGTCAGAAAATCCGGCCTATTGCAATTATCGCCGACGAAACCCGCGCCGGGCCGGATGCCTTTTCACTTACTGCACCACCGGCTGTGCCGGTTCCCTGGGCACGTCGTATATTGCCGACAATTTACGGCGGAATTCGTCGGTAATCAATTGCGCATCCACCCGGCTGTTGACCACCCGCGGGGTGATCATCACCACCAGTTCTTTTTTGTCTTTGTTGCGCGTGGTAGCGCCGAACAGCGGTCCCAGCAGCGGAATCTCGTGCAACAACGGCACGCCGGACTTGTTATAGGTGTTGTCTTCTTTAATCAAGCCCCCCAATACCAAAGTTTCCCCGCTTTGTACCGCCACCTGGGTTTGAATTTCGCGTTTTTGGATGGTGGGAGAATCGATGCTTTCGCTGGTATCGGTTTTTACCGCCTGATCGACGCTTTGCAACACATCCATCAGCACCAAGCCGCCGGCGTTAACCCTTGGCCGCACTTGCAAATTGACCCCGGTATCTATCATTTGTATCGAGCTGGTCTGCACGATGCCGTTTGTGGTCGTGGTGCTGCTGGTATTACTGGTCACGGAAGAACGAATCGGCACCGAGTCGCCGACCCGTATCGACGCTTCCTGGTTATTCAATACCATCAGCGACGGCGACGAAATCACGTTGACGTTGTTTTTACTGGCGGCGGCGTTCAACACCGCCTTGATGTCGCCGGTATTGCTGGCGAAAGCGTAGGAAAACCCGCTAGTCGCTGCAGCGGTACCGATGTCGCTCAAACTGATGCCGCCGCTGTCTTTACCGGGCGAACCGCCGGAAACTTCGTTGATGCCGCCGTTCTGGTGACTGAAAAACCACTCGATACCGTATTGCAAGTCGTTGTTCAGCGTGACTTCGACGATGGTCGCGTCGATCAACACTTGCAACGGCAGTACGTCCAACTGTTTGATGACTTTTTCGATTTTGGCGTACTCTTGCGAACCGGCCACAATAATTAAAGCATTGTTGGTTTCGTCCGGAATAATCCGCACGTTGGCCATTTCCGGATTGAGGTTGTTGAAACCGGTACCGCCCAGGGTATTCACGTTGGAACCGGCGATTGTGCTGCCGCCGAACCCGCTGTTGTTGCGCTCGTTGTTGCGGTCCGCCAAGGCCCGGTTGTCCGTGCCCGACGTCGTGCGAGCCGAGGAACTGCCGGTGCCGCTACCGGAACTGCCGATAGTGGAACCGGAACTTGCGCTCGAACCGGAGCCGGAGCTGCTGAATCCGGAACTGCCGCTACGATTGCTGGCCGATGTGGAACGCCGCCCGGAGGCGATGGATGCCGAGTTGGAACCGCGAACACCGCCGGTACCGAAGATGTTGCCCAAGGTATTGGCCAAATCCACCGCGTTGACGTGCTGCGCGCGATAGACGTTAACGCCGTTATTGGCGTCGTTATTGGTGCGGTCCAGGCGGTACACCCAGGTTTCGATGTCGCGCAAGTATTTGGGGTTGTGGGTAATCGCCAAAATCGCGTTCAGCCTTTCGATTTCGAAAAACCGGAAAAAACCGTTGCCGCCGGCATTATTTGCCGCGGGTTTGTCGCCTTCCGCCGCGATGCCCTGCCGCCCGAAGATTTGATCCAGTTCTTCGATGATTTTGGTCGCGTCGACGTGGGCCGGAGTAAACAACGCAAACGAGCGGCCTTTCAGCATGTCGATATCGAAGGTTTGCACCACGTCCAAAATTCTGTCCAATTCGTTGGCGGAACCGGACACCACCAGGATGTTACGGTTCGGATCGGCAACCACCAGCGATTTTTCCGGCAACAACGGTTTCAATATATCGGCAATTTCATTGGCCGATACGTTGCGGACCGGAATGACCCGCGTCTGGTAACCGGACGGCAAACGCGAACTGCCCAGGGTTTTGAAAGAACTGCTGAACACCGCTTCGTTGGTGGGCTTAATCAAATAAATGCCGTTTTGGTCTACCAACGCCGCGTTGTTCAAGCTGAGTATCATCTCCAGCGTCGGGATCAAGTCCTGCTTGCTGAGCATTTGCGTGGTTTGCAGCGTGACCTTGCCGGTCACTTGCGGGCTGAGCGTATAATTTTTGCCCAAAATATCGCTCAAAATCACTTTCGCGACTTCGCCAAGATCGGCATCGTCGAAATTCAGGCTGTACTCGCCTTTTCCGCCGCTAAGTTTAGGGGCGAATGCCGAAGACCCCGAGCCTATGCTGGCTTCCTCGTTCGGAAACACTTCAACCTTGGTCACTTTTTGCTCGACTTTCGGCTGCTCCGGCGCGGGATCGTCCGGCAACGGCGTTACCACGGGCAACGGCATTTTTTGGTGCAACTGCGGGCCGAGAAATTCACAGCCCGTCATCGTCAGCGCTAACGCCAACAACGGCGTTATTCGACTTGTGTTACGTTTCATCGTCTTTGTTCTCGGGGGGTGGGGTTCGTGCCGGAACCGGCGGTTTCCCTGGCGCAGGGGCCGGCGCATTTTTCTTGGGCGGTTGTGCGGCGGGCAATTGCGGACGCGGTTTTCTGAGCATCAGCGATTTTTGCTGCTCGTTCTGCTGCAATATCACCCGGTCGGATTGGATGTTTTGCAACTGCCAACCGGAAATCGCTTGGTTTTCGTACAATTTGACAAATTTTTTGGCCTCGTTCTGCTTACGAAACAAGGCGTATTTACGTATTTTGGTTTGATAAATGCCGATCAACTGCCAGTCGTCGATTTCGCCGGTTTCGGCCGCCTGCGGCGCGTCCTGCGGATCGGGTTCCGGCGGCAACGGTTTGCGGCCCTCTAAAAACAGCGGACGCTCGATGACTGCCAAGTAATTTTCCGCGCTACGTTGAGGTAACTTCAATGCCGGCAATTCGCTGGTATCGTATTCGCTAGCCAGTTTACGGTTGAGCATGGCCACCAGGTCTTCTTGAGCCATCACTCCCAAGCGCCATTCTACCGCCAATACCACGCTCAGCAAGCCGCAAGCCGACAACTGCCATTTCAGTAATCTGCTGTTCACGATCCCGGGCTCCGCATGAAACTGACCACCTGAAAACTGACATTCAGCTGCTCGCTGGCTTCGACTTTATTGGTTTTGCGGTTACGGGTGCCGCGTACCGGGTTGATGTCCAACTGATCGACCACCAACACCGGAATTTCGGATTCGATTCGCAACAACACGTTGACCAAGGCCTCCATGGTCGCGGTCATCCGCACCTTGACCGCGACCCGGAAAAAACCGTCGGACAATTTGCCCGGCAAGCCCTGAGTGCTGGTCAGCTGGCCGCCGGCTTCCGACACCGCGGTCTTGACGATGTTTTGCAGCTCGGCGGAGGCCAAAGCCTCGGTGTTGCTGGTGCTGAAATAGCCTTGAGCGGTAAAGGCCTGTTTGATGGCCTTTAAATTTTCCGCCACGCCGGCCTCGCGGCCGGCGATGGTCTGCTGCCGGTGCAAGCGGAACATCAAATCGTTTTTTTCGTCGTTGTACGCGATGCCGGCCGACAACACCGGAACAATGATTGCGAACACTAACACCGCCACCACAGTCAGCAACAAGCCCACCGCCAACCAGCGCTGAAACCGCACTTTACTCATCGGCCGTCTCCGCATTGTCGAGGCCGACGGCCGAATCCGGCTTGAGCTCAGCCTCGCCCGCATCCTCCGCGTCGGGACTCGCACCGTCCGCCGCCGGCATGGCGACGTCCATGCTGATCTGGAACCGTTCACGGCCGGTGTTCTTGTCCTGGGTCAACGGCGATACGAAGCTGACATTGTTGAAATAGGCCGAGTCTTCCAGCAAGCCGATCAGAGTCGAGGCGGCAGGCGATTGCCCCTGAATTTGCAAATGATTGTCGGCGAAATTCAGGTGGGTGAGCCAGGTATCGTCGTTCAGTAAGCGGCTCAACTCGTCCAACACGCTCAGCAACGCCGGAGACCGGCGTTTGATGTCGATTAATTTTTGGGTTTCCGCATGCAAGGCGTCGATTTCGGTTTGTTGCGCATCGACCGCACGGTTTTGCTTTTCCAATTGTTTGACTTTTTCCTTCAAAGTATCGACCGCCTGCGCTTGCAGCCATACCGGCCAGATCAACACGGCCAGAGACAACAACAAGATCGCGGCCCACGCCAGCCAATGTACGGATTGACTCAACGCGCTGGGGTGTTGCCGATACTGCTCGGGTAACAGATTGAAGCCGGCGCAAGCCTCGCCGTATTCTTCCACGGCGGCTTGATATTCCACTTTGTGCGGACGTAAACCGAACAAATCCAGTTGCCTAAGCGGTTCGTCCAAGTTGGCTTTCGGTATCGCCACCAGCAATACCTGAATCTGACCGAATTCGGTCTTACCCAAAGGCATGGCGGAAAAATATACCTGATCGGCGCTAAACGGCGTGTAACGGTCCAGTTCGAAACCGACCACTTGTTGCAGGTTTTCCTGGGCGGCCAGCGGCAAATAAACCGTTTTAGCCAGAGCTTGCCCACTGGCCAATCGAAACACCAATTCGGCCTTGTCCAAAGCCGGGTATTGGCTTTTGAATGCTTGAAACGCCTCCGGCGCCGCGAATTCGAAACGCTGTCTGACCAGCGAAACGCCGTCTTCGTCAGCGTAATCCAGTTCGAATCCGTTCGCCGCCGACCGCAACAGCACGCTGCCGTAGCGGTCGCTCAAGCGGCGGCGCAAAGACTTGGGCACCAAGAATGCCAGCTCGCGCGCCCACCACCGGAAAAACCCTTTCAGGTCGATTTCAATCGCTGTATCTAAATTCATCTTGAACGTTAATTACCGCGTAATCCATTGCCTCGTCGAACAACGATTGACCTTGAAGATTCGCCCTCCAATCGAGCACCGCAAAAGCGCTCTCGCCGTCGTCTATATCTTGGGTTTGCGCAACCGTTTCCAGTGCCGCCGAAGCCCGGTCGGGCAACAGCGCTTCGGCAATAATAGTATAAGTTTGGTTCTCGCCTAAAGGCGCGGCCTCGGCTTCGTCCCCGTCCTCTTCTTCGTCGAGCCGATTTTCCAGGGCTTGATCGCGAATATTCTGCTGCTTTAAACCGCTAGCCAAAATATCCAGCAATTCCGGAGCCGCGTTGCGCACGTCGAGTTCCGCGGCGCCGGAATACACCGTGAGGTAAGGACGCATACGCTCGAATAGAGCCGGATGCATGCCCAGTACCAGTTGCAGTTCTTCCAGGGTTTGAAACGCGGTATTGCTCGGCCCGTAGGACCGGCCGGCCAAGCGATATTGACGCCGCTCGGCCCCTTGCATCCGCGTTTCGTCGTCCGCGTCGCGCCAATCCAATATAGCGTTCAGCAAGCGTTGTTGCTCGAAACCGTCGTTACCTATCGCCCATTGCAACAAGGCTGACAATTGAGCCTCGCCGGCGGTATTGATATCGACTTTGCCGCTTTCGGCGAAAATTCTAATCCTGATCGCCTCGTCGCCGCGCAGAATTTGATAAACACTCCCGTTCGCCAGCCAACGCCGGCGGGCGTCGGGTTGCTGCAGATGAAACTCGGCCAGGATTATACCGCTTTCCGCCAGAGCCAACGCTCTGGCATTAGCTTGAATCGCATTGCTGACGCTGCTTTCCCGCCGCATGGTCATCGCAAAACTGCCGGCCATCAAGGTCAGCAAGGTCAAAATCCAAATCACGATCACCAAAGCCAAACCGGATTGCCGCCGATAACGCCCCGGCAGCAGATCGGCTCTCGGCGCCCGTAGCGCCACTGTCCTTTTATTCGTCGCCATCGTCCGCATCGGCGCCGTCATTCTCGTCGTTATCCGTATCGTCGTCCGCCACTTCGTCCGGATTGGCGGCTTGGGTAATTTTCAAGGCAAAAATCATGTCCGGCCAATAGCTGCCGTCTTGCAACAAAATCGATACTTTAATCAGCTTGGGCAAGCGGTCGGCCGCATCCCATTTATCCCGCCAGACGCGTTCGGCGACGTCTTCGGTTTGGCCGAAATAGGCGAATTTGAAA
The DNA here is from genome assembly GCF_040741385.1 of Methylomonas sp. HYX-M1. NCBI lineage: Bacteria > Pseudomonadati > Pseudomonadota > Gammaproteobacteria > Methylococcales > Methylococcaceae > Methylomonas > Methylomonas sp. HYX-M1. The sequence continues at coordinate 1,640,680 of NZ_CP160405.1, read as the reverse complement.
TCCGCGACCCCGTCCAGCAACACTTCCGGCGGTTCCGGCGGCGGTAATTCGTCGCTGTCCCGGTAGGGAGTCAGCGTGACCAGCAGCGCCCCCGGCCGCTGCGGATCGGCAAAAATATCGAAGATTTGCAAACCTTTACGCGCGGAACTGGCCGGCAGTGCCCCTACGAAACGCATGCGTTGCGGCAAGCCAAGAAAGGCATGGTCGGTTTCCGATGCAAAAGCATCATTGTTTTCCGGCGCTTGCACCGGCCTGACCGCGGTTAAATGCCGTTTGAAAAACTGGTAGACCACGGCTTTTTGATTGACCTGCTCGATACGCCGCTCGCCGGCCGACCAGCTTTGCGCGGCGATGCGTAAACTGCCGAACAGCAATACCACGATGACGCCCAACAAGGTCATCGCAATCAACACTTCAATTAAGGTAAAACCGCGGCTGCCCGGTGTCCTCACAGCGGCGCCTGCTCCCTGAACAACTTCAGATTATCCAATTCCAGCCAGCGTTGCCGCAACGCGTCCTCTCCCCAATTGACCCGCACGTTGACCGCCAGCAATTCCAACCCCGGCGGCGTTTCCTGCTGCTGCGATTTGAACCGGGCCTGATTGACCGGCGGACCGGCGACCCGGGTAATCCGAATGCGCCAATAAAACCGGTTGCCTTCGACGCCGTTGGTTTCGCCTACTTGCAACGGGGTTTCCACGCCGGTTCTGGCCATCAGGGATTCGGCGATTTGCGTCGCCAGCATGTACTCTTCCGATACGACCGCCGCGTTGACCCCGGAGCCGAAAATACGCAACACGATGGTCAAGGCAATCGCCATCACCGCGAACGCGACCAGAATTTCCAGCAAGGAAAAGCCTTTATGCCGCCGCATGCCACACAGGCCAAACCGACAAGTTGACCGCGCCGGTAATCCAATTGACGTCGATTTGCCGGCTTAGCTTGCCCGACTCCAATACGATACGCCCGCCGGTCGACGAGCCGTCGCCGAAAAACAAAATCGCGCCTTCTTGGCCTTCACGGAACTGGTCTTCGGCGACGGTCAGCGAAATTTCTATTCCTTCGTCCAACCAATAGATTTTGCCGGCATTGCCGATGCGGTAACTGTTGTTTTCCAGGTTGACCGCGACGGCGACCGGCCGCCGGGTCATCAAAGCCAGACCGTGAGCGTAACGCAAAGCGGAAGCAATATCCCTGGCCGCAGCCTGCAAGCGGGTGTTTTGCCCGCCGTTGTTGATATTACTGGCAACCACGCCGAAACCGACTACCATCACGAACAACACGATAATCAGCTCCAGCAAGGTAAAACCCCGCTCGGATTTAACGGCCGAACGTAGCGGCACGGCGGCTTATTCCCAGCTGTTGATGTCCTGGTCTTCGCCTTCGCCGCCCTCTTTTTCGTCGGCACCGTAGCTAAACAAGTCGAAACTGCCGTGCTGGCCGGGGTAAACGTAGTGATAGTCGTTCAACCAGGGATCTTGCGGCACTTTTTCTTTACGCAGATACGGGCCGTTCCAGCGTTTGGCGTCGGTCGGTTTTTCGATTAAAGCGTCCAGACCTTGTTGCTGGCTGGGATAGCGGCCCACGTCCAATTTATACATATCCAGTGCCGACGCCAAATCCTCGATCTGCACCTTGGCGGCCTTGGTTTTGGACGCGCCCATGTGTTTCATGACCTGCGGCCCAACGATACCCGCCAGCACAGCAAGGATGCCCAACACCACTAACATTTCCAGCAGGGTGAAACCGAACGAACGGCGCGGATGGTATTGCGGGGTAAACCTGTTTTTCATGTAATTCCTCCTGATTATGGTTATACGGCAAGATCGTTGACGCTCAAAATAGCCAACAATATCGATACGATGATGCCGGCTATCATTAGCCCCAAGGATATGATCAACGCCGGTTCCAACAGAGCCAGCATGCGCTGAATGGTCGTCTTCAGTTGCTTATCGTAAATCACGGCTACGCGCATCAACATTTCTTCGAGCCGGCCGGTTTCCTCGCCCATTTTAATCATTTGCACCGCCAATTTGGGAAACAGCGCTTGTTTACCCAAGGCTTCGGACATGGTGCGGCCTTGTTTCAGCTGCTCTTCGGCTACTGCCAGCAAATCCGCCAACACGCCGTTGGTCACGGTCTCCCGCACGATGCCCAGGGATTTCAAGATAGACACGCCGTTGCCGAGCAAGGTACCGAAGGTCCGGCTGAAATTGGCGGTTTCCATGCAGATGACAATATCGCCGAACAAGGGCATGCGTAAAAAGCGCCCGTCCCACTGTTTGCGGCTAACGGGATCGGTCAATTGCGCTTTGGCGAATTGCACGCCGGCCGCTGCCAGCAAGGCCAACAGCCACCAATAGCCCTGTAAAAACTCGGCCAAGCCCACCACGATCTGGGTCGGTATCGGCAAAGCCTGGCCGGCGCTGTCGAACATTTCCTTGAATTGCGGTACTACGAAAGTCAGCATCACGAACAAGGACACCAAGGACATCAGCAACAAAATGGCGGGATAAATCAAGGCGGTGCTGACCGTATCTTTCAGTTCCTGGCTGCGCTCCAGATAGTCGCCCAAACGCTGCAGCACCCCGCCTAAATTGCCGCCCATTTCCCCGGCCCGTATCATATTCAAGTAAAACTTGGAGAACACGCCGGTCTGGCTTTCCAAAGCGTCGGCCAAGGCCTTGCCGGCTTTGACTTTTTCCAATACGTCGGCCACCAGTTTGTTCAGTTTGGGGTTTTCTTCGGTCAATTGCAGCAAGATGGTCAGCGAGCGGTCCAGCGGCAAGCCGGACTCCAGCAAGGTTGCCAGCTCGCCGGTCAGCATGCCTATTTCCTTGTGTTTCAACCGCAACGCCGAGGATTTCAGCCGAAATCCGAGAAAGGTTCGGTCTTTAGCCGGTACTATCCGTATCGGTATCAAGCCCTGCCGCTGCAATTCCAACAGCAAGGCTTGCTCGTCCCGGGCGTCGCGCACGCCTTCTTCGCTCAACCCTTGGTTGTTAACGGCTTTATAAGAAAATAACGGCATTCCGGTAGTGTATCGTTTGCGGGTTTAAGGTGCGGAAGGGATTAACCGGATTTTACATGCAGCGCGCCCGTTAGCGGGAGAATTTCGCCGCCGCCCGGCAAAGGCCTGAATCCAAGCCATAAAAAATCCGGATCGAGTCCGGATTTTTTATGGCTATGCCGGCCCGCAACCATCCGCGCGCCGGCACACAAAGCGGGATATCACTCTCTGTCGCGCACCAACAAGACCGCACCGCGCAACGGCGAATCAACCGCCGCGGTTTTCGGGCTGGCCCCGTCGCTGCCGTCGCTGAAGCGCACGCCCCAGGCTTGTCCGCCGTCGTTCGCCACCGTGGTGGAAGACCAATAAAACAGCGAAGCAAACGCCGGAAACGCTTCCAGATTGATGGCCGGGTTGGAGCATTGCACTTCCACTAAACTGCGGAGTTCTTTCAAGTTGGGCAAGCGCCAGTTGGTTTTGCCGACGAAGCCGCCGGCGTCGTTCAAGGTTTTAACCTTTGTTAATGCTTCTTCCCAGGTAAAAGTTTCGGCACTGTCGGTTTGGCAAGCGTCGCCGCTTTGTCCTTCGCTGCAGCGTTTCCACATCAAACCGGTTTTCATGTCGGTCAGGGTTCCGTCACCGTGTTCGGTGAATCGCTCGTTGGGGAAAGAGGCGCTAATCGAGTCCGTTTTGCACGTTTGAGCCTGCACGTTCAAGGCCAATCCCAAGGACAGGCATAACAGGCTGTTACTAAGCTTTGACATAATTTTGTTTACTCCAAATTTGAAATTGAATCGACCTTGGGCGCTTGAAACCACTTCTGAACCTTCAGCAGACTATGAAAGTATTCCATTGCCGCAGCTATCGTATAACGACTAAGCTTAAGCGGCAATCACCCCGGCCGGTCTCGTGGTAGTCAAAAAATAAGCTGACTTAAGGCCGCGACTGAAAATTTCCGGCCGAATTTAGTGAGCACCGCGCACCAGACGCACCCGTCCGGGGAACAACTTGGCACCAGCCGCGACGTAGCCTTGGCCGAAATCCACCGACCATGCGTAATCGCCGCTTGGCGCATAAGGATTATTCGACCAGTACATCCCGCCGACGCTGTTGGCAAAAAAACCGCCGTCTATCGCCGGTTTTTTGCCGTCCAATGCCGCCAACCCGGCCAATTCTTCGACATTGGGCATGCGCCAATCTTCGAATCCGCACAAGGCTTGAGCATTGACCGCTTGTACATAGGCTTGGGTATCGCAAGTCGAACCGTCGCAGGCACCGCCGTCGGCCTTACCGGCAAAACCGGCGTTGTTGCCGGTATCGGTTTGATACCAGGTATAGGTGTTGTCTTTGTCGTGCAAGCCGCTTTCGGTTTTGTTTTCCCAAACCAACCCGGTCACCTCGTCGCGCACGCAAGCCCATTGGCTGCCTGCCGCTTCGCTGCCGGCTGCATCCCAGGCGGCGTTTTGCGTGGCCAACGCTTGGCCGTTGCCACCCAATTTAGTGAAGCTGAAACCGGCGTAACCGTCGGTATTGCTATTGCTCAACACATCGGCGCCGTATTCGGCATCCTGGCCGGGGAAACCGGCTTGCGGGCAGTCCAAACCGTTGTCGGTGGCGTTAGCGCATGTCACGACCCCGGTATCGTTGAGTTTCACTTGCGCGACCTCATCCACTGTGTCGGTCACGTTTAAATCGATTCTGGCCACTTTAGAGACTTTTTTACCGTCTCTAACCCGGAAGGTAAAAAAATCCGCGCCTTGGTAATCGGCTTTTTTAGGCGTATAGGTGACCGTATCGCCGTCCAAAACAATTTTGCCTTTTTTGGGCTTGCGGACTATGCGAAAAGTCAAGGGATCGCCCTCGACGTCGCTGCCGTGCAAATCGAAACTATAAGCAGCCCCCATCAGCACATTTTGCGAGGCGGCTGTGGCCACTGGACGGTCGTTGACCGCCTTTACGGTCAAACTTACCGTAGCCGCCGCCGAATCCGTCGTACCGTCGTTGGCCAGGTATTGAAAGCTGTCGCTGCCGTTATAGTTCGCTTGCGGGGTATATTTGGCGACTTTACCGTTCAAGCTTACCGTGCCGTGCTGCGGATTTTGGCTGATGCTGTAGGTCAGCTTGTCTTTATCCGCGTCGCTCGCTTTCAATACGATGCGCGCGGTTTTATCTTCCCTCAAGGTTTTGCTTCTGTCCAAAGCCACCGGCGCTTCATTGGCATAACCGGACAGTGGGGCCGTCAGCAACAGCGTCAGCAAACCCAGCGGTACGCCGGCGGTTTTAATTCGCCGCTCAACAACAGCAACGCAAGAGCCGGTTTTCGACTCCGCATTTTTCGGTCTATCAAAAAGTGTGTTCATGCTCGTCAGTTCAAAATAAGTTGTGGATTTTCGCCGCCCTTCCCGCAGGAAAGGCTGACAGCCGGTTGTATCCATCCCGCCGGGCCTAAGCCCTGCGGGCGCGGATTAATGTCGCCGCCGACCAGGTGCGTTGACATGAGATTGGGTTTGCGAAGCAGCCGCTGTTTCCCCGCCGGGTCTTTCTAACCACATCAGTGGCCGGCATTGCGCATGCCTGACCGATTGCCGTTAGCGCACCAGACAAACGCTCGATGACCCGGTTTTGCCAGTCTATCCATGGCCATGGCAATCGCGTTCGGAATTGTAGGAAGCGTAAACGTCGGTTCCGTGAAGGCTGCGTTAAGGTTGCGTGAATTGCATTACATTGCGCTGACAAACAATCCACCCTGCGTTATGCCGGGGCGAATGCGGACCAACGCGACCGGCCGGCGTTTCGAATAAGCGCAAGCGCCAAAGTTTTGGCCTATCGAGAATTCCGGCGATAATGCCCGGTTGGAGCGGCCGGCTGACTTCGCAAACATGTCCGATAGACTAAGACGACGATGCGTTCGCAATACCCCAGCCCGATTAGCCCCGTTCCCGGCGAAAGCAACAAAACCCGAAGCCGATAAGACTTGGAATTAGCCCGATACTGATCGAATCGCATGCTCAAAATACGCACCTGGAAACGGGAACTGGCGGCACTGTTGGCCGGAACCTGGATGACCTTTAGCTTTGCCCCCTATGATTTTTACTATTTGCCGCTATTGTCGTTAGCGGTGTATTACCGTTGCTGCCGCACACTCCGGCCCGGCAGCGCCGCCTGGCTGGGATTTGTATACGGTTTGGGCTATTTCGGCAGCGGGCTTTGGTGGTCTTACATCAGCATCCACGATTTCGGCGGCGCACCCGCCGGCGTAGGCGTGTTGTTGACGACCTTGGTCGTAGCGACCTGGTCGCTGTTTCCGGCGCTTAACGCCTTCATTTGCGCCCGCCTGTTCAAACTGCCGGGGGCCTATTTTCAAATCTTGGCCGGAGCGCTGACCTGGGCGGCGAGCGAATATTTACGCGGAACTTGGGCTTTCAACGGTTTTCCGTGGCTGCTGTCCGGTTATAGCCAACTCGAAAGCCCTTTGGCCGGCTACGCGCCGCTAACCGGCGTGTTCGGTCTAGGTTTTTTGCTAAGCGTCTCGGCGATTTCGCTGGAAAAGGCGGCGCGCCGCGAACTACCGGCGATTTCCGCAATCGTCCTGCTCGGCTTAATCTGGAGCGGCGGTTGGGCTTTGCGCGGTATAGAGTGGACACAGGCGATAGGCGGCCCGATCCGGGTAGCGTTAATCCAGGGCAACGTCTCCCAGGATCAAAAATGGCAAGCCGATCAACGCACCCGCACACTCAATCTATATCGGCAAGCAACCGAACAACTCTGGGGTAAGACGGATGTCGTCGTTTGGCCGGAAACGGCGGTACCGGCCTTTTTGCACGAAGTGGAAGCCGATTTTCTGCTGCCTCTACATAATGCCGCCCGCGAACACGGCACGGACATCGTGTTGGGCTTGCCGACTCAGGACGGCAGCAAACGCTATTACAACAGCATCCTGACCCTGGGCAACACCGCCGCGCTGTACCACAAGATCCATTTATTGCCGTTCGGCGAATACCTGCCCTTACAACCCTTGTCCGGCTGGTTGCTATTACAAATGGATATTCCGCTCGGCGATTTCGCCGCCGGCAGCGAAAACCAAGCCTTGCTCCGGGCCGGCGGCTTTCCGTTTGTTGCGACCATCTGCTACGAAGACACGTTCGGCGAGTTGGTCGGCCGCCAAATCGAAGCCGCCGCTTATTTGCTCAACGTCACCAACGATGCCTGGTTCGGCGATAGCGAGCAACCGCACCAACACATGCAGATGGCGCAAATGCGGGCGCTGGAATACGGCCGCTATTTGCTGCGCGCCACCAATACCGGTTTGACCGGCATCGTAGCACCGAACGGCACACTGATCGCACAAGCGCCGATGTTCAGTCCCACAGTGGTCAGCGGGGAAATTTTGCCCATGGGCGGCTTGACTCCTTATGCCCGTTTGGGCGATAAGCGCTTGTTTGCGGGGTTGCTACTATTGACGCTCGCGGCATACGCGGCTGCAGCGCGTTTATCCGCCAAGCGGCGGCGCGATTAAGCATTGAAGGCGTTCGCGAATGTAAGCAATCGCTGACATCGAATCCTGCATAATGCATTAGACTTGAACTTATTGAAAAGCAAACGCTAAACCGATGGCCGACAACATGTTTCCCGCCGATGTGAATGCCAATGCAATAGCCGCTTGGCTCAGCGAATTAGGCGGCCTGCCGCAAGTACAGGCCGCTCATCAACTGCACCATGCCTTAAAGGAATTGAAATCGGCGCCTATCGCTCCCGAGCAGTTGCTGCAAACTTTGCAGCAACTCAGTCCGCTCACCCTGCATTTTTGTCACAACTTGCCGGCTGCCGCCCTTGCCGAACCGCTGCAAAACGGCAAAGCCCTCAAATTGGCCAAGTTAATCCTGCAGTTGCCCAAACAAATGAGTTTATTGCTCTGTCAACTGATAGAGAGCAAATCGCTAAGCGCTGCCACTAGCGGTCAGGCGGTTTATTACGCACTGCAAATGATAGGACACGCACTGCGCTGCCATGCGTTGTGCCGAGAAACGCCGTCCACGACCTTGTGGAAAAAAACCGCCTTTCTTTATCGTCACAGCGTTGCCGACCCGGTGTTCAAGCAGATTCAAACCAGCAAGATTCCGGAATTTAAACCGCAAAGCACGATAGAGTCGGTGCTGAAACGCAACCTGCTGTTCAGTTTATTTACTCATCAAGCACTCTGCGCCGAGGAAACCGAAGCGGCGTTCGGGTTAGCCGGCCAGTTGGCCGAGCTGTTGCAGATCAGCCCGCAACGGCAAAACGACACGATTTTTTATTGGGAAGTGGACAAAATTTATGCGCCTATGCTGCTCCCGCACCCGCGCAAACCGGTATCCTTCAGTGCGGTGTTTTTAGAGGTACAACGCCTGGGACAGGAGTTGCAACTCGGCACCATGCACACTCGCTTGAGTACGGCCAGCCTGAACCGGTTGGCGCTAGCCTTTACCGGCCACCGCAAAGTATTTAACGCCATCGTGCCCGGCCCGCCGCTGCCTTCGAGACTGATAGGCGGTTTCGCCGACATCTGCAACTTCGTGCAAGAATTGAACAAGCTATTGCGCATCATGGACTTAAGTGCACAATTGCGAAACGACGACGCCCGAAGCTACGGATATTCGCTGGTACCGTTGGAACACCAACGCAGCACCTTCGCCATGCCGCCCAACTTATTGCAAAAACAGCAGGGTGGCCGGCAAGTCAACGTGATGAAAACCACTTCCGGCGCATACCTCATTGCCGAAAACCGCAACCTGGATTTTCGCACCGGCGATTTAGGCCTGCTATACCGCGAACAGCACCCGTTGACGCTATCCATCATCCGCCAACAAGTCGACAATCAAAACGCCTGTCAACTGCTGTTGGAACCCATTCCGGGCACCTGCACCTGTTACCCTATCGCCGGAAACGGCCACGCCTTGTTAATCGGCGAACAAGGCCCCAACCCGCAAGTATTTTTGCACGGCGGCAAATACGCGGTCGGCGACGAAATTCAATTCAGCTTGGGTCCCAAAATCCGCCTGACCGCCTGCCTGGAATCTACCCCGTACTACAGCCGGTTCAACTGCCAATTTCCTGCCCCGGGCTAATCGGGCCGTCTGCGCCGCCGGCGAAAAAGACAATATCCCGGACCAACTCGGGAGCTTTTCCCAAGGCTGCCGCATCCCGGCAACCGATAATATCGGCTCTCATCAACACGGAGCCATCATGCAAGCATTGTTCGCGTTTTTAAGCCTTATCGCCATCGGTTTTTCGGCACACGCCCACGGCCCTACTCCGCAAAAAGCCAAGCAATCGGTCACCATAGCGGCGTCTGCCGACAAGGTCTGGCAAACCGTCAAACAGTTCGACGCGATAGCCTCCTGGCACCCCGGCGTCAAAAGCAGCGAAGGCGACGGCAGCAACCAATCCGGCGGCAAGCGCACCTTGGTGTTCGTCAACGGCGGGAGTATCGTCGAGGAGCTGGATTATTACAACGAAGCCGAACGCGAATACAGCTACCGGCTGAAAACGGAAAATCCGGCCGCTTTTCCGACCAGCTCCCACAGCGTGGAGCTCAAAGTCGCCGCGGGAGAAGCCCCCAACACCAGCGTAGTCACGTTGAAAAGCCGCTTTTATCGCGGCGACACCGGCAACACCCCGCCGGATAACCTGAACGATGCCGCGGCAGTACAAGCCATGACCGAATTTTTCGAGCAGGGATTAAACGGCTTGAAAAGCCGGGTCGAATCTAAACAATAACCTAACCCCAGGGGAGGAATCCATGCGCTCAATCATACCAATTCGCTTTACGCTCGGTTGTGCGGCAACCTTATGCGTCGTGACAGCCCTAGCCGCCGACGGCTACGAGCCGGAACCCTATCACCCTCAGGTCAGATATTCCGCACCACCGGAAACAGAGAATTCAAGCACTGCCGAACCTGAAAGCGCGAATTCAACCGTCTCCGCTTTGCCGGCTCAAACGCCGGCCGAGCCACAGGCAGGAGCCGCGCTTCCCGCCGCCGCGCAAGCCGCCCAGCGCCTGCCGCCCGAAACGCAAGCCGACAGTCGCGAAGTTCAACCACAAAACCAATCCGCAAGCAGCCCGCTCTCGCTTGAATGGCTGATAGCCGGCTTGGCAGGCATAGGTCTGGCGCTATGGGCAACGGCCCGCCGACGCAACGGTTCCGCTCGATTGCCGGAAGCGGCCGCCGATGACCAGGTTACCGGAGTGGAACACTATCTGCGGCGACTCGCCGCGCCGCAAACCGGCGTCAGCAAATATTTGGAAAAATTGGCGGCCGCGCAACCCGCGACCGGGGTCAGCAAATACATCACCCGGCATCGCAACGATTGAACGGTACCGCCTGGCTAGGCACGCATAAACGCCGCCGGATTGCCGGCGGCGTTTGCTTATCCCCGCCCAAAAAACATAGCTTGCAGCAGTTTTGTTACAGTCCGCCGCTTGTAGCTTCAAGCCTGACCGCTTTTAACGATGCCGTGTCGGCAAGCGATCAGGACCAATTCCGACAAGGTTTTAACGCCCAACTTTTCCTTGACGGCGGTACTGTGATTACCCACCGTTTTATAACTCAAACATAAGCTTTCCGCGGCTTCCCGGGTGCTCATGCCGGATGCCAACAAACAAAAAATATCGAATTCGCGCGGCGACAAGGATTTGATCCTGGCCGATTCGTCCAGGTCCACCGCCATGCTGACCGCCAATTGTTGAGCAATGGCCGGCTCCACGAAGGTACCGCCTTCCGCAATCAAACACACTGCGGTAACCAAGGTCTCGGGCGCATTATTTTTGGTGATGTAGCCTCTGGCACCGGCTTTAATCGCCCGGGTCACATAAACCAATTCATCGTGAATGCTGAACACCAATATCTTGCATTGGCTATGCCGGCTCAACAAACGCCGTATGCTCTCCATACCTCCCAAGCCGGGCATGGACAAGTCCATCACCACCACATTGGGATGGTGGCGCGAGTACAGTTGGCACGCGGTCTCGCCGCGATCGGCTTCGTAAATGGCACCGATACGCTCGGAAAGCGACAAATAAGTCTTGTAACCGGCACGAACCACCGCGTGGTCGTCCACCAGCAACACGTCGATTTTACCGGTCAAACTTAACACTCCTCTATAACAAGGCCGGCGGTTACCGGCTTGTTAAAAATGGTGCCGAGTTTCGCCGCGTTTAACCATGGGAGCTTTTCCTTTTTACAATGTTATCCGCCCTTTTCGAAGCGGGATTTTTTCCGCCGCTGAATTCGCTTTTTTCCCACAGAATCCATGGATAGTTCCGTAACGGCCTGCGGCGGCCTTTCTTTACCATGTGCGCCAGCGTGGCGGACCGGTTATTTCTGTGATGCGGTTTGATCAACAAAGCTGATTTCTTTAAACGATCGGCCGGGCCGCCGCGCCTCTTAACGATAAGAACATCCTGGAGGAAACATGCAACAACTCGATTTGCGCACCGTAGGGAAAACGGCGGCGCTGGTGGCGGGCGGCATTTTGAGCGTGGCACAGCCCGCTTCGGCCAATAAAGAACTGGAGCAACTGTCCAAGCAGAATACCAACTGGGTCATGCAAACCAAGGACTACGGCTCCACCCATTTCAGCGAAATGATCGACATCAACGCCAACAACGTCAAAAACCTGAAGGTGGCGTGGTCGTTCTCGACCGGCGTATTGAACGGACACGAAGGCGGCCCGCTGGTAGTCGACGGCATCATGTACGTGCATACCCCGTATCCGAACAACGTGTTCGCGATCAGCCTGGAGGAGCCGGACAAGATTTTATGGCAGTTCAAGCCCAAGCAAAATCCGGCGGCCCGTGCGGTCGCCTGCTGCGACGTGGTCAACCGTGGTCTGGCCTATGCGCCGGCCGGCAAGGATTATCCGGCCACGATCTTTTTGAATCAGTTGGACGGCCATGTCGTGGCGCTAAACGCCAAGACCGGCGAGCTGCGCTGGAAAATGGAAAACTCCGACATCGCGATGGGCTCCACCTTGACCGTGGCGCCGTTCGTGGCCAAGGATAAAGTCATCGTCGGTTCCTCCGGCGCCGAGCTGGGCGTGCGCGGTTACGCCACCGCCTACAACATCAAGGACGGCAAGCAAGAGTGGCGGGTCTATGCCACGGGTCCCGACGAAGACATCAAATTATCGAAAGACTTTAACAGCCACAACCCGCATTACGGCCAGTTCGGTCTGGGTCTGAAAACCTGGGAAGGCGACGCCTGGAAGATAGGCGGCGGCACCAACTGGGGCTGGTACGCCTACGACAGCGACCTGGAGATGTTGTACTACGGTTCCGGCAACCCGGCGCCGTGGAACGAAACCATGCGTCCCGGCGACAACAAATGGACCATGACCATCTGGGGCCGCGACATCAACAGCGGCGAAGCCAAATTCGGCTACCAAAAAACCCCGCACGACGAGTGGGACTACGCCGGCGTCAACTACATGGGCTTGTCCGAGCAAGTGGTGGACGGCAAAAAACGCAAACTGCTGACTCATCCCGACCGCAACGGTCTGGTCTATACCCTGGACCGGGAAAACGGCGATCTGATCAACGCCTTCAAGATCGACGACACCGTCAACTGGGTTAAGAAAGTCGACCTGAAAACCGGTCTGCCGGTGCGCGATCCGGAATATTCGACTCACATGGACCACCAAGCTACCGGCATCTGCCCGTCGGCGATGGGTTACCACAACCAGGGCATCGAGTCTTACGACCCGAACAAGCAGCTGTTCTTCATGGGCGTCAACCACATCTGTATGGATTGGGAACCGTTCATGCTGCCTTACCGGGCCGGCCAATTCTTCGTCGGCGCGACTTTGAACATGTATCCGGGTCCTAAAGGCACCCTGGGGCAAGTCAAGGCCATGAACGCGGTGACCGGCAAAATGGAATGGGAAGTTCAGGAAAAATTCGCGGTTTGGGGCGGCACCATGGCCACCGCCGGCGATTTGGTGTTCTACGGCACTCTGGACGGCTACATCAAGGCCCGTCATTCCAAAACCGGCGAAGAGCTGTGGAAGTTCAAACTGCCTTCCGGCGTCATCGGTCACCCGATTACCTATAAACACAACAACAAACAATACGTTGCGATTTATTACGGTGTCGGCGGCTGGCCCGGCGTTGGCCTGGTATTCGACCTGGCCGACCCGACCGCGGGTCTGGGCGCGGTGGGTGCGTTCAAGGAATTGGCGCATTACACCCAAATGGGCGGCGGCGTGATGGTGTTCTCGCTGTAGATCGGACTCGTTCTCACGCTCCGCGTGGGAATGCACGCTGAACCGCTCTGCGGTTCGGGACGCGGGAGTGTCCCCGTGAGGGTTCCCACGCAAAAGCGTGGGAACCATACCCTAAGTTATCTAAAGCATACCCATGAAAGCATCAATACACCTATTAACCTCGCTGACCTTGGGCCTGGGTTTGGCATCCGCCCAAGCCGAACAACCGGTGTTGAAAGTCTGCACCGCCGAAAACGAAATGCCCTACTCCAATCAAGCCGGCGAAGGTTTCGAAAACAAGCTGGCGCACTATGTCGCCGAACAATTGGGCCGCAAGCTGGCAACGGTAAGCTGGACCGATCCGCGCTATTACATAAGAGATTATCTGGATAAAGGTCTGTGCGACGTGGTGATGGGCGTCGACGCCGGCGATCCGCGCTTGCTGACCACGGCGCCGTACTACCGCTCCGGTTACGTGTTCATCAGCCGCGAACAAGACGGTTTGGATTTGCAGAACTGGGACAGTCCGGCGCTAAAGACCGCCAAACGCATCGCGTTTGCGCCCGGCACCCCGGCGGAAACCATGTTGCGGGCGATCGGCCGTTACAACGACATGTTCAACTACCAACAGGAACTGGTCGGCTTCAAGTCCAAACGCAACCAGTACGTCAAGTACGACAACGACAAACTGGTGAACGAAGTAGCCTCGGGCAAAGCCGAAATCGCCATTCTGTGGGGCCCGGCCGCCGCGCGCTATGTCAAAGCCTCGGCCACCCCGCTTACCATGACCCTGATTCCGGACGACGCGCACCGCGCCGACGGTCAGCAAGTGGGCTTTCAATACAGTACCGCCATCGGCGTGCGTAAAGGCGAAATCGCTTTACTGGAGCAATTGAATCATTTGATCCGCACACATCAGGACGACATCGAGGAGCTGCTGGCGGAAGAAGGCATCCCGCTGCTGGAACAACCCGAAGTCGCCCTATCCATGAACCCTTAGGAACTTTGTTTAAATGAAATCGAAAAACCTTTTGACCGGCGCTGTTCTGGGCTTGTCGTTGGCCGCTTTATCCACTGCCCAAGCCGACATTACCCTGCGCCACGCCTTGACCGGCGAAACCCTGGATTTGAGTTTCGCCAAGAAAGGCGGCAATACCGAGCAGTTCAAGCAGTTCATGCAAACCGGCAAAAACCCTTACAACGGTAACGCCGAAGCCGTCAAAAAAGGCGAAAGCCTGTACATGACCGGTTGCTCAGGCTGCCACGGCCACGAAGCCGAAGGCAAACTGGGGCCCGGTTTGGCCGACGACTACTGGACCTATCCGCGCAACGCCACCGATCAAGGCTTGTTCGAACTGCTGTTCGGCGGCGCCAACGGCATGATGGGTCCGCAATACGTCAACTTCAGCACCGACGACATGCTGCACATCATGGCCTTTATCCGCCACATCTATAAGGGCGACCCGAAGAAGGCCGATTGGTTGAAGTGACGCCGCGTGTTTGACTTGTTCCCACGCGCTGCGTGGGAACACCGTTTTACCGCGTTGCGGTGACTATTTTGCCGCAGCGCGGCTAAGCCCTGAATTCCCACGCGGCGCGTGGGAACTAGGACGCTAGGAAACTCATATCCAACAATTCATCAGGAGATCAGCATGAACAAACTAATAATGTTAGGCACAGTATTACTGGCTTTAGGGCTATCCGGCGCCGCCAACGCCTACGACGGCACCAAATGCAAGGAAGCCGGCAATTGCTGGGAACCTAAACCCGGTTATCCGGCGCAAGTAGCCGGCAGCAAATACGATCCTAAACACGATCCGAACGAGTTGAACAAGCAATCGCAATCGATCAAGGAAATGGAAGCGCGCAACGCCAAACGGACGGACGTGCTGAACAAAACCGGCAAATTCGTTTACGACGTCGAGGGTTAACCCGGCGCCCCCAAGTTCCTTCCCCAATCAGGCCCGCTAAGGATGCGAGCCAGGCTACGGCTGAATTTAAAAGTCGCAGCCGCAAGTCCCCGGCGCGGACGCCGGGGCGGTTTCGCCCCCGAAACTTAAGATTGAAACTCACTCTCCGGGCTCCGCCCGGAGTCTTTTTTCCGGCAAACAGCCATCAGTCCAGCGACAGCCATGAGCACGGACACCGAACTACAACAATGGCGCGACCAAGCATTGCGCCTGGAACAACAACTCAACCGCACCGTGATCGGCCAACAAGCGCCGGTACGCCAGCTGATCATCGCCGTGTTCGCCCGCGGCCACGTGATGCTGGAAGGTCAGGTCGGGGTCGGTAAAACCACGTTGTTGCGCGCCGTCGCCCAAGGCTTGGGCGGATACTATCAACGCATCGAAGGCACCATCGATCTGATGCCGGCCGACCTGATTTACTACACCTACCTGAACGGCGAAGGCCGGCCTTGCGTCGATCCCGGCCCACTGTTGAAACAAGGCGAACAGCTGGCGATATTTTTCTTCAACGAAATCAACCGGGCCCGCCCGCAAGTGCATTCCCTGCTGCTAAGGGTGATGGCCGAACGCAGCGTCGGTGCCTTCAATCGCGAATACCGCATGCCGCACGTGCAAGTATTCGCCGACCGCAACCGCGTCGAGCGCGAGGAAACTTTCGAGCTGCCGGCCGCCGCCCGCGACCGCTTCATGATGGAGATCGGCATAGACGCGCCTTGTGAAGACGCGGTAATGGACGCCTTGATCTTCGATCCCAAATTCCACGACGTCGACGCCTTGGTTGCCGGCGTCGAATCCACCGGCGTGCCTTATTACCAATTGAACGACATCGGCGCCGCGATTCAACAAGCCGTCAAAAGCAGCCCCACCCTGCACCGTTATGCGCTGGATTTGTGGAAGGCCTGCAGCCGGCCCGGCGATTTCGGCATCCGCTTGAGCGACGTCGAGATGAATCAATTCATCCAAGCAGGCGCCAGCCCGCGCGGTATGAGCTATTTCCTACGCGCCGCCAAAGTGCGCGCCTGGTTACAAGGCCGCGATATGCTGTTGCCGGAAGACATGCAGGCGGTTTTTCAAGTGACGATGGGGCATAGGATATTTTTAAATCCGGTTTACGGGTATAGGAAGGAGGAGTTGATGCCGGAGTTAGTGAAGGGGATTTTGGGGAATATTGCCGCGCCATGATAACGCTGACGGATTGTTAGATTGTGTAGCCCGGAATAAACCGATAGGCGTTTCCGGGAGAAAGCTTTTATGGATTGTTGGCTTGCGATTTGGTGTCGCTGCGCGACGGCTTGGTTTTGCAGTCGGGTCTCGGCCCGACACGAGGTACTTTCTTTTGCTTGCCCAAAAGAAAGTACCCAAAGAAAGCGGCATCGGGGCCGCCTTGCTTTTGGATACTGTTCTTCGGCGGAGCAAAGAAAAGTATCGCGCCCGCCGGTGCGCGAACCGGCATTAAAAACCGTCGCGATAGCGACACATAATAAAAACCTATGAACCTCAAAGAACTAACCAAACAAATCATCCCGAAATCCGGCCTAAACCACTACGCCGAAACCTACCTTACCTGGGCCGGCGTAGGCCTGATCGGCACTTTGGTCGCACAAAGCTTGGACAGTCAGGCCGACGTGGCCTACGCGGCCTATTACACCAGCGCGGTCAACGACGCCGTGGGTTACCACTTCTGGATCTTGCTGGCGGTGATCGGCCTATTGCTGTTCGGCATCATTCTGCCGCTGCTGTATCTCGCCCGCCATTGGCCGCAAGCAACTTTGCTGTCCGATCCGCTACGCCGCCTGTGCTATACGTTTTTTTTGGTCGCCTTCGACGAGGGCGGTTTGATGATAGGAATTTTGCTCGCCAATTTCCTGCACACCAGCGAACGCTCGACGCTGCTGGCGGAAAAGTCGTTCTTGTTCAGCGACGTGGGCGTACCGGCCATCTTGGCCCTCGCCTGCGCCAATTCGCTGTTGTGGCTGTTAGGCGAATCGATCTACCACCGGCAGGACAACAGTTGTTCGGGTCTGGTTAAGTTGGTTATGGACTTGCCGATCAAATACTTGGCCCCGGGTTATCTGTGCGGCGCCGGCGTTGCGTTGTATTTGATTTTGAATCAATAAGATTGTGACTAACGAAATCGCCGGTTTCCAATACCGCTTGACGCATGCGCTACCTGGTGTATTTCCGGGCGCCCATCCCGGACAAATGCTGGGCGCCGGCCAGTTATTCAAGCGCCATGAACCGCTGATAGCCAACCCAGACCCGCGCCGCATCGATCTGCGCGCCAGCCTGCTGGACCCGTTCGGCGGCTACCGGGTACGGGTTTACCAACAACCCAGCCAGTTGACGGTTTACGTCATTGCCGATTTGTCGGCTTCCATGGGCAACAAGCTGACGTTAGTCGGCGATTTCGTGGCGGCCGCGGCGCAATCCACTTACGAATACGGCGACCGTTTCGGCTTTATCGGTTGTGGCCCATCAGCGACGCCGGATTGGCTGGTACCTGCCTGCAATCTGCCGCACACCTTACGCAAATTAGCGGAACAGTTACGTCGCTATCGAGTTGGCGGCGACGCCCGGAGCTTGCGCAGCGTCGCGCCTTTGCTGCCCAAGCGGCGCAGCCTGATTTTTTTGCTGTCGGACTTTCATTTTTCGTTGACCGAACTAAACGCTTTGATACCACCGCTAGCCGGGCACGCACTGGTACCCGTAGTGTGTTGGGATCCAAGCGAATACGCCACCCTGCCGAACTGGGGCTTGGCTCGTCTGAAAGACGCGGAAACCGGCCGCGACCGCAGCGTGTTTTTGCGTCCCGAATTGAAACAACGCATCGAACAGGCTTACCAACGGCGCCGCGTGGCGCTGGGCCGACGCTTGCGAGACTTCGGCCGCGAACCCTTGTTCCTGGAAGGCCGTTACCGGTCCGCCCCCATTAATCGCTATTTCCTGCAACACGCGTTATGACACTGTGCAACGCCATGACCAACCGGACCGGACTACTACAATGTCGTACCGTCGCGGCCTTGCTAGGGGCCGCTTTGCTGGCCGGCTGCTCGTCGTCCCTGCCACCGGCAATCGATGAATTCGCTTTTCAAACGCCACGTCCATACGGATATCTGATAGGCGACGTCATTCACCACCGCATCGAATTTCAAACCCGCAAAGACACCACGCTGAACCCGGCCAGCGTGCCTGCGCCCGGCGATTTGAACCGTTGGCTGCATCTCAGCCGGGCCACTATCGCGCACCAAGAGGACACGGGCCATACCGTGATCGATTTGACTTATCAAGTGTTCTACGCCGCCAACGAAGTAAAAATGCTGAATATTCCGGGATTTCAATTGCAATTCAATCAAGCCGGTAAAACGCTGGAACACAGCGTGCCGGCTTGGCCGTTCAGCTTGGCGCCGTTAC
Organism: Methylomonas sp. HYX-M1; assembly: GCF_040741385.1. Taxonomy (NCBI): domain Bacteria; kingdom Pseudomonadati; phylum Pseudomonadota; class Gammaproteobacteria; order Methylococcales; family Methylococcaceae; genus Methylomonas; species Methylomonas sp. HYX-M1. The sequence goes on along the minus strand of NZ_CP160405.1, from coordinate 1,622,050 downwards.
AGGAACTGGCGGTACGTAAAGACGCCGACGGCCTGCCTTATCGCCGCCCGAATGCCGCAGCCGAACCATTGTCCGCGGCCGGCCCGCTAAAGCTGCTCTCCGCCAGCCTAACCGGCGCATTCGCACTCGCCGCCTATCTGGCTTACCGATATGGGATATTTCCGGTCTGGCCTAAACGGCGAATCTTCAAACGCTTGCAACGTGAATTGGCCAAGGTGCCTATCGCCGATCCGCAACGCGGTCTGGCGTTGCTACACCGCGCCTTTAACAGCTTGTACGGCAAGCCGCTATTCGCCCACGGTTTGGAGGGGTTTTACCAGGCACAACCGGCGTACCGCCGTGCGGCGCCATCCATCGTTTGGTTCTTCGAATTGTCCGACCGGGTATTGTTCGGCGGCCAAAGCCAAGTCAGCGCGGAGGACTGGCGCAAATTGCAGGAACTCGGCCGCCTATGCCGACAAATCGAATGCGGGCGACTATGAACGCGCCGGCATTCGACACCCCATGGATTTTAGCCGGACTGCTGCTCAGTCTGATCCCCCTGCTACGCAGCGGCATGCAAGCGAACGTCTACCCGTGGCTGGATATATTGCCGCCCGATCCCTGGTCGCAAGCCTTGACGCTACTGATACGGCTATTGGGAGCTGCGGCGCTGGCGGCATTGATCCTGGGGCTGGCAGGCATGCACCTCGAACAGCAACGGGTGGAACGCATAGGCCACGGTGCGCATATCGTGTTGTTGCTGGACCGCAGCAACAGCATGGACAACAGCTTCGCCGGCGGCGCTCCGAGCGGCGGCGAGGAATCCAAAGCCGCCGCCGCGCGTCGCCTGTTGAGCGAATTCGTAGCGCGGCGCGAGCAAGACTTGATCGGACTGGCCGAATACAGCACCTCTCCCTTATTCGTCATGCCGTTGACCGAAAACCGCGCGGCGATACGCGCGGCGATAGCCGCCAGTTCCGGCCCGGCCCTGGCTTATACCAACATCGGCAAGGGCTTGGCCTTGGCGCTCGGCTATTTTCGCCAACAACCGGTCAGCGGCGCCCGCATCGTGTTGTTGGTATCGGACGGAGCGGCGGTGATTGCGCCGGAGACCGAAGCCGCTTTGCGCGTGCAATTCCAGCAACAGCAAGTAGGTTTGTATTGGTTGTTTTTGCGCACCGCCAACAGTCCCGGCCTGTTCTCGGAACCGGAAGACCCGCGCGACGACAACGCCCAAGCCATGCCGGAGCGTTACCTGCACCGCTTTTTCAGCAGTCTGAACATTCCCTATCAAGCTTACGAAGCGGAAGATCCCGGCGCCATGCAACGCGCCATCGCCGACATCGACCGGCTGGAACGCTTACCGCTGCATTATCAGGACACCGTCCCCAGACGCGATTTGACCGGCCTGTGTTACGCCTGGGCGGCAGGGTTGATCGGCTTGTTGTTAGGCATCAAATTACTGGAGGTAAGAACGGCATGAGAAGCATACGGCATACCTTGCTGTGGGCGGCTTTAGCGGCTTGCTTGTTTCTGGCGGCCGTCCAAGCCGCAAACCTTTACCGCATCCGAGCCGTCAATCAAGCCATTGCCGATTGGACGGCCGCCGGTACCGGGCAAAGCGCCGAAACGCCGGACACCGAACCGGACCGCTACGCCGCCGTCGAACTGCAACTGGCTTATGCGAATTATTTGTACGGCAAGCGCCGTTACGACCAAACCTTGGCGGTGTTGAGCCGCATCGTCGACCTCGGCGCGGAGGTAGGAAACGGCAACCGTCTGCAAGCGCGCATCCGTTATAACTTGGGCAATCTCTACCTTTCGCAGGCACTGGCCGAAATCGAGACCGGCCGCCTCAATCAAGCCGTACCGCTGTTAACGTTGGCCAAGCAGGCATACCGGCAAGCATTGACAGCGGACGACGGCTTCTGGGACGCGAAATTCAACTTGGAAACGGCGATGCGGCTATTGCCGGAATTAGATCGAATCAGTCCCGCAACGGACGACGATGCTGCCCGCCCTTCCGAATTGTGGACCAGTCTGCCGGGCTTTCCGCGCGGCTTGCCCTGAAAATCCAAGCTCTATCTTTGCCCACTGTTTCGCACTATCAGGCCCGCCATCCGCATGCTCAAGCTGCTATTCGATTATCGTTTCACTACGCTGCTGTTGGCGCTGCTGGCAATGGCGACGCTGTTCGCCTTTCCGACCCGGCAACAAGAAGGGCCGATTTACCGCCTGACCTTCGTGATCGACATTACCCGCAGCATGAATGCGGAGGATTACTCACTGGCCGGCCAGCCGGTCAGCCGTCTGGCCTTCGTCAAACACCGTTTGAGCGAATTGATACTCCGCTTGCCGTGCGGTTCGGAAATCGGTTTGGGCGTGTTTACTGAGCGGCGTTCCACCCTGTTGTTTGAACCGGTCGAAGTCTGCTCGGCTTATTCGGAACTCGAGCAAAGCATCAAGGCCTTGGATTGGCGCATGGCTTGGGCGGCCGACAGCCGTATCGCCGGCGGCTTGTCGAGCGCACTGCAATTGATGCAGGGGAAAAACGCCAAACTGGTATTCGTCAGCGACGGGCAGGAGGCTCCGCCTGTCAACTCGCGCTATCGCAGCGATTTTTCCCCACTTAAAGGCAAAGTCACCGGCTTGATTCTAGGTAGCGGCGGGTTACAGGCCGTACCCATCCCTAAATTCGACGAAACCGGCCGGCGCATAGGCCATTACGGTCCGGACGAGGTACCGCACCGTTCCAGTTTCGGTATCTCCGACCTCAACCCGGAACAAATAGAAGGTTACGACGCTAGAAACGCACCGTTCGGCAAACACGCCGCCAGCGGTAGCGAACATCTCAGCGCGCTGCAAGAAGCGTATTTACAGCAATTGGCCGGCGAAACCGGGCTAAGCTATCGGCGTCTATCGTCCGACAGCGATTTGTTGCAACTCGTCGAGTCCGCCGACTTAGCGATTGACACGTCTCAGGCTCGCGACATCCGTCCATGGTACGCGCTGACCGCGCTCATCATGTTGTTAATAGCTGTGGCTTGAAAGCGAGCTGGCTAGTTTATTCTCTAAGCATAGAGGCTTATCCAAACCGGTAAGTATAAGTAAAAAACACGCTTTATCCCCAAAAAATCAACAACATTACTAACGTTGATTATATTCTGCAAGCAAGTTATCCTTTAATCGAGAGCCGAGCGTTTTCTTAAGCTGCAACACCTGTATGTTCTCCAGCAACAGATAAAGATTTGGTATTTAGCGCTGCATCCGGCTATGCCAACTTACAGGTTGAAATTAGCCTGATAGAATTCGGCGTTTATTTCGTACGCCTAACCGGCGTACGGCTTTTATCAGTATGACTTGAGCTTGGTCCGGGCCGATGAAGCATTCGCCTATCGCAGAAAGAAATCCGGTGTTGTTGGTCGTCGACGACGAACCCTTCAACCAATTTGCCATATCCGAATTTTTGGAAGGCAGCGGTTGTCTGTTGGAATCCGCACAAAGTGCGGAAGAAGCATGGGATACACTCGTCGATAATCCCGACAAATTCGACGCGGTTTTGCTGGACAGATTTATGCAGGGCATGGACGGCCTGGATTTACTCCGCCGCATCAAGCGCCACGACCGTTTGAAGCTATTACCGGTGATTCTGCAAACCTCCGCCTCGTCTGCCGAGCAAATAGCCGAAGGCCTGTACGAAGGGGCGTTTTACTATCTTGCCAAACCGTTCAAGCCGGAAGTAATCCGCGCAGTCGTTACCACCGCGGTACGCGACCGCTCCGAACGCCTGCATATGCGCGAATCGGAACAAAACTGGCATACCTTAACCCATCTGACTCAAGCGCAATTCAGTTTTCGCACCCCCCAAGAAGCCCGCCACATCGCCGATTGGCTGTCGCGCTTGTGCCCCTCCCGGCAACTGGCTCACTTAGGTTTGGTAGAACTGATGCTGAATGCGGTAGAACACGGCAATCTGGGACTTACTTACGACGAAAAGACGCATTTTCTCGCCCACTCGGCCTTGCCGGACGAAATCGAGCGCCGGCTTGATTTGCCGGAATATAAAGAAAAAGTAGCCAGCATCCATTTCAGCCGCGCCGATCGCTGTTTGCGCTTTACCATTCAAGACCAAGGTCAGGGCTTCGATTGGCAGCCGTTTTTAGAAATGAGCATGGAACGCATTATGGACAACCACGGCCGCGGCATCGCCATGGCCCGCAGTCTGGCGTTCAGCCGTTTGGACTATTTAGGCTGCGGCAACTGTGTAGCGGCGGAAATCAGCCTGGCCTCCGCCGAACCCTACCCCCCGGCATGACGGCAGCCGACCACAGCCGGGCGGATATTGACATTGAAACCGCCGCCGCAGCCGATATAGCGGAGTTATGCCGCTTGCTGGGACTCTTGTTCGCACAGGAAACGGAATTCGCCGCCGATGTTTCCCGCCAACAGCGGGGTTTGCAAACGATATTACAGCATCCGGAACTGGGGACCTTATTGGTGGCAAAACAACAAGGCCGTATCGTCGGCATGGTCAATTTATTGTTTACCGTGTCCACCGCCTTAGGGGCACGGGTTGCACTATTGGAAGACGTTGTGGTGTTACCGGAATTGCGCGGCTGCGGCGTAGGTTCGCGCCTGATCGAGGCGGCAATCGCCACGGCCCGGACAACGGGTTGCAAGCGCATCACCTTGTTAACCGACACCGACAACCAAACGGCACAAGCTTTTTATCGTAAACACGGTTTTGCCCCATCCTCGATGTTAGCGATGCGCTTGTTGCTCGACGACTAACTTCCCGCTCATTTATTGACGATTCTGCCGATACTTCTCGGATTATTGCGCTTGATATCCAGCAAATAGGCCGGAAACTCCAGTTGATAGCGCTGTTCCAAGCGCATAGCCCTATCCGCCAAGGTTTTATAAGTCGGTTTGGGGAAATCCCGGCCGAAAGCAAACGCTATGATATTGCCGCGGTTGCGCACCGGCAGAAACACCTGGCGCCAGTCGAACACCCGGCCCAAATTCCAACTGACTTGCTTGAACAAGTCCTGTTGAGTCCCCCAAAGATTGATAGCCAACATGCCGTGGCTTTTCAATAGCGTTCGACAATTGTCGAAGAATAGTTCGCTGCTGACTTCCGGTGCCATGCCGTCGTGGTCGTAGGCATCGATCATCACCAAATCGTATAACGAATCGTACGAGCGGCTTTGCTGCGATACATGTTGGGCGCCGCAACCGATTTTGATTTTCAAGCGCGGATCGAACGGCAAACCGAAATGGCTACGCGCCACCTTTAACACGCTACTACGAAACTCGACGACGAACAGGCGGCAATCGGCAAACTGACGCAACATGAATTTGGCGATGGTACCGCCGCCCAAACCTATCATTAGAACGTCGCGCGGCTGCTCCTGGAACAGCAGCAGCGCCATCATCGCTCTGGCATACAACGAGTGCAACCGATCCGGCGCGCTGATCAGCATACTGCTTTGCCGGGCCGAAGAACCGAAATGCAGCGCGCGTTCGCCGCTTTTTTCGACCACTTCGATCACGCCTTCTTCATCGAAGCTTTGGTGCACCACCAAGCCGTCGTATTTGTACATAGGGAAATTCCGTTTAGCGACTGCGCATCAGCCGGCGGTTGCAGCGTACGCCGGCCAATCGGTATACCCCGCCGACCAGCCTCCGTACCAAACCGCTTTATCGGCTTCGGCCAGCGGCCAATCAGCCTTAAGCCGCTCCACCAAATCCGGATTGGCGATAAATGGTCTGCCGAAGCAAATCAAATCGGCACGTTGCTCGCGTCGGGCTGCCAAGGCCAGTTCACGGGTGTATAAATTATTGGCCATATACGGCCCTTGAAACAAGGCTCTGATCTGCGCCAGATTGATACCGGCCGGCACCTCTCTGGACAGCCGGGTAGAACCTTCCACGCAATGCAGATAGGCCAGACCGTAAGCGTTGAGCTGGCCGACCAAATAACCGTAGGTGGCCATCACGTTGCTATCCAGTGGCGTATTGCCGGCCGCCGGGGTGACGGGCGACAAACGGATGCCGACTCGGCTGCCGCCCCAAACGGCAGCGACCGCATCCACCACTTCCAGCACCAACCGGATACGATTTTCAATACTGCCGCCATAGCGGTCGGTGCGCAAGTTGGTGGAATCGCGAATAAATTGCTCCAGCAAATAGCAATTGGCACTATGAATTTCCACGCCGTCGAAGCCGGCTTGCCTAGCGCATAAGGCCGCGTGTTGATACTGTTCGACTATGCCGGCGATTTCGGCGGTTTCCAACGCACGCGGCGTGGAAACCCGCTGCATGCCCTGTTCGGTAAACGTTTCGCCGTCGGCGGCTATCGCTGAAGGCGCCACCGGCAGGGCGCCGCCGGGCTGTAAGGACGCATGCGAAAAACGTCCCACGTGCCACAATTGACAGACGATGGTTCCGCCTGCGGCGTGCACCGCTTGGGTAACCAGCTTCCAGCCCTCGATTTGCGCCGCGGTATAAATGCCGGGGGTGTAAGCGTAACCTCTAGCTTGCGGCGAAATATTGGTCGCCTCACTGATAATTAGGCCGGCGCCGGCCCTTTGCGCGTAATACTCGGCTTGTAACGGACCGGGGATACCGTCGTGGCTGATGCGGCAGCGGGTCAGCGGTGCCATGACGATGCGGTTATTAAGTTGCCAAGCGCCTATCGCGACGGGCTGGAATAAATCGGTATCGGCAAAATCGGTCATCGGCTTAATCCTTTCGAGCGAAACGGAGCGATCAATCGAGCAAATCGACTTTGACTAGCGTGCGCCACTGCTGCTTGCCGCTGCGGTCATTGAATCCGTCCGGACCCGTGGCAGTAGTTTGCCGATCGGCGCCGGTGCCGGCTAATTCGATCCACTGACCCAGTTTAGTTCGAATCGACGTTTGTATGTCGTTTAAATCGACGCTACCGTTCGCCGACAGGCGCGCCGACCAAGGCGCCAGATCCAAACGCACGTCGCCGTCCGCCAGCAGGTAAGGCACTATGGTAAAACCCGCACCGGCCGACTGCGCCGTGGTTCCGCTCTCTACCCCGTAAACGCCGGCATATGCGGATACCTTGTTGCCTGAACGCCATTGCTCGCTTTGAATACGCGCCGCCCGACCTTCCGCCACTTGCAAGCGTTGCTCGTTGCGCTGGCCACCCAAGTCGCGGGTATCGGCGTTCATGCCACGCATGCCGCGAGCTGGGCTACCGGCAGCCGCATTCAACTCATCCGCGCTGCTTACACTATTGTGCAGCACGGTAATGCGCAAATTACGCAACGGAATATCCAGCTTTTTGACGATGCGGCGAATTTGCTGCAGCCGCTGCGGACCGGCGTTGATCAGCAATTGCTTGCCGTCGGCGGCATTGACCGCTTCCCCCGGTTCGAGCAGCGGGGCTAATCCGGCTTGAATTTCGCCGGCGGGCCGATGCTGCAGTTGGACGACTTCCATCCGATTGGCATCCGCACTCGACCAAAAACACATCAGCGACGCGGCCAGCAGTAAACCCCGCAGCCGGCCAACCCGGTTGCCGACCATCCGGGATTTAGGAAAACAAGCCGCGCGCGTCATGGCAGTAACCATAGGCTAGATGCCTTGATAGAGCGCCAAGTAGTGGTTGGCGCTGTTTTCCCACGAAAAATCCTGGGTCATCGCGTTGCGTTGCAGCTTGTGCCACAAGGATTTATTGGTATGCAGCAATAAACTGCGTTTGATGGTTTCCATCAACGCGCCGGGCGTCGCCTCGCTAAAGGCAAACCCCGTGGCGGTATTATCCGCCAGGGTGGTAGGCAAGGTATCTACGACCGTGTCCGCCAAACCGCCGGTTTTGCGCACGATGGGCAAGGTGCCGTAACGCTGGCTGTACATCTGGTTCAAGCCGCACGGCTCGAAGCGCGACGGCATTAAAAACACGTCGGCGCCGGCTTCGATTTGGTGAGCCAAGGTTTCGTCGTAACCGATGTTCACCGAGACCTTATTCGGATACAAACGGGCAAAATCCTGCAAGCGCACCTGTATGCTTTTGTCGCCGCTGCCCAACAACACGAACTGCAACGGCAAGCTGGTCATTTCTTTCAAACAACTCAGCACCAAATCGATGCCTTTTTGTTCGACCAAGCGGCCTATCAAGCCGAATAGCGGCAAGTCGGACCAAACCGGTAAGCCCAAGCGTTCCTGCAAAGCGGTTTTATTCTTGAGTTTGCCGGTCAAGTTCTTTACGCTGTAAGTTTGCGCGATTTGCGTGTCGGTTTCCGGATTCCAGACCGCCGTGTCTATGCCGTTAATGATGCCGGACAACTGATGCTGGCGATGGGCCAGCAATCCTTCCAGCCCGTACCCGAATTCCGGCGTCTGGATTTCCTGGGCATAAGTCGGACTCACCGTGGTAATCCTGTCGGAATAGCTCAAGCCGCCTTTGATGAACGACAGCATGCCGTGGTATTCCAAACCGTCCGGATGCCACAGCTGACCCGGCAAATTCAGCGCGGCAAAGGCGCTGCCCGGAAACACGCCCTGATAAGCCATATTGTGGATGGTAAATACCGTTGCCGGCCGGTAGTGTTCCAAAGACAGCAAAGCCGGCACCAGACCGGTTTGCCAGTCGTTGCAGTGCACCACGTCGGGCTTCCAGTTCAGGTAAGCCCTATCCATCGCGACTTCCGCGACGATGCGGCAAAACAACGCGAAGCGATCGCCGATGTCAGGCCACGGATTGCCGTTTTCGTCGGTGTAAGGGTTGCCGGGCGCACCGAAAAACGGCGGATAATCCACCAACCAGACGATCACGTCGCTATCCGGCAAACGGGTTTCCAGCAAATTGACGTCGCAATTATTGACTCGTACCGTGCACAGGTAGCGGCCCGGCTCGCAATTTTTTATCGCCTGGTAATGCGGCATGATAACCCGCACGTCCTGGCCCAGGCCGGTTAAGGCCAGCGGCAAACTACCGGCCACGTCCGCCAAGCCGCCGGTTTTGATCAAAGGATGGGTTTCGCTGCTCGCGAATAGAATTTTTTTCATGTCCTTATGCTTGATGTTGTAAAACGATGGCGGCCAAGGGCGGTAAGGTGACGTTGATCGAATGGTCCAAATTCATCCAGGGCTGCGGTTCGGAATGGACGCTGCCGTTACCGACGTTGCTGCCGTCGTAATATTCCGAATCCGAATTGAAAATCTCCCGATACACGCCCGGCCGCGGCACGCCTATTCGATAGTGATAGCGTGGTACGGGGGTAAAATTCAAGATGACGATCATTTCCTCATCGGCGGATTTACGCCGGAAGCTGATGATGGATTGTTGATAATCGTGGCAATCCACCCATTCAAAACCGTGGTGATCGAAATCGAAATGATGCAACGCCGTATGTTCGCGGTACAGGGTATTCAGATCTTTGACCAGCGCCTGCAAACCGCGGTGGTGGGCGTAATCCAGCACGTACCAATCGAGCACCCGCGAGGCGCTCCACTCGGTACCTTGACCGAATTCGCACCCCATGAACAGCAATTTTTTGCCGGGATAGGCGTACATAAACGTGTACAACAAGCGCAAATTGGCAAAGCGCTGCCATTCGTCCCCCGGCATTTTGTTCAGCATCGATTGCTTGCCGTGCACCACCTCGTCGTGCGAAAACGGCAAGATGAAGTTTTCACTAAAGGCGTAGAGCAAACCGAAGGTCAGCTGATCGTGGTGGTAAGAACGGTGGACGGGCTCCTGTTTCATATATTCCAGGATGTCGTGCATCCAGCCCATGTTCCATTTCATGGAGAAACCCAAGCCGCCGGTCCAGGTCGGCCGGGTCACTTGCGGCCAGGAGGTGGACTCCTCGGCCATGATCACGGTGCCGGGATGTTGCTCATGGGTAACCGCGTTCATGTGGCGCAGAAAATCGATCGCCTCCAGATTTTCGTTGCCGCCGTACATATTCGGTATCCAGTCGCCGGCTTCCCGAGAATAATCCAGGTACAACATGGATGCCACCGCGTCCACCCGCAATCCGTCTATGTGGTACTCCTCCAACCAGAAAAACGCGCTGGACAGCAAAAAGTTTTTCACCTCGTTGCGGCTGTAGTTGTATATCAGCGTGCCCCAATCGCGATGCTCGCCTTTACGCGGATCTTCGTGTTCGTACAGCGGAGTGCCGTCGAAACGGGCCAAGGCGAAACTGTCTTTCGGAAAGTGCGCCGGCACCCAATCCAGCAATACGCCGATGCCGTTTTGGTGGCAATAATCGACAAAGTAACGGAAATCGTCCGGCGTGCCGAACCGGCTGGTCGGGGCGAAATAGCCGGTGGTTTGATACCCCCAGGAAATGTCCAACGGATGCTCGGTAATCGGCAACAGCTCGATATGGGTGAAGCCCATGTACACCACGTATTCGACCAATTTTTCCGCCAGCTCGCGGTAATTCATGAAGTTGCCGCGCGAATCGCGTTGCCAGGAACCCAAGTGCACTTCGTAAACCGACATCGGCTTGTGCAGCCAGTCGTGTTTAGGCCGCTGCTCCATCCAGTCGTCGTCCTGCCATTGATACGCGTTTTCCGCCACCACGAGTGCGGCGGTTTGCGGCCGAAATTCGAATTGCTGACCGTAAGGATCGGTTTTAACCAAAATTTGCCCGCTATGGTTGTTGCGGATTTCGAATTTATACAAGCAACCGACGTCCAGGCCGGGCACGAACAATTCCCAAATCCCGCATCCGCCCAGATTGCGCATCGGATGACAACGGCCGTCCCAGCGATTGAAATCGCCGATTACACTGACCCGCTCGGCATTCGGCGCCCATACCCCGAAATACACCCCCGCCACGCCGTCCACCGTCATCAGGTGCGCACCTAGCTTTTGGTAGATGTGCCAGTGTTTGCCTTGTCCGAACAAATGCCGGTCGAATTCCGACAATACCGGCAAAAAGCTGTAAGGGTCGACGTGCGACCGTTCGAAACCGTCTTTGTCGCTCCAGCATAAACTATAGTGATCCGGAATCTGATCGCTCGCACTCGGATAGTATTCGAACACGTCCGTACCGCTGATGCGGCGCATGGCGGGGCCTTTGAACGAGCCTATACACACGGTTTCGGCGTATGGTAAATAAGCTCTGATGATGGATTTATCGCCGACGCTGTGTCTGCCGAGAATGGAAAAGGGATCGTGGTGCCTCGCTTCGATAAGTCTAATGATGTTGGCATCAAGCGTGGGTTTAGTGCTTGCCTTGTTCATTCTGCAGGGCCTCGGGTGTGATTTTTTAATTGTTAAGAAACAGGAAGCGGTAATGTCTGGAGGAATTACGACATTTGCATCGATGGATTTTTTACTTTTGTGCGAAGAGTAACGATAATGGCGCGGCGCGGCAAGTAGAAGTAGAAAACCCGGCCTCCGAAGCTGCGCGGCTTTAGGACATTCGGAGCAGCCGTTCATAATTGGAGAAGGATACTATGTCTGTCGTCATCAACAATGCCTCTACGAGACGCATCAACGAACTGACCCGCAACACCATAGCGTTAATTTTGGCGGGTGGCCGCGGTTCCCGCCTAAAAGATATGACCGATTGGCGGGCTAAACCGGCCGTTCCGTTTGGCGGCAAATTCCGGATTATCGATTTTCCGTTGTCCAATTGCATCAATTCCGACATCCGCAAAATCGGCATATTGACCCAATATAAAGCGGACTCTTTAATCCGCCACATTCAGTTGGGTTGGGGGTTTTTACGCGGCGAATTCGACGAATACGTGGACTTGATGCCGGCCCAACAGCGCCACGACGAACACTCCTGGTACCAGGGCACCGCCGATGCGGTCTATCAAAACATAGACATCCTCCGCGCCCGCAATCCGGAATTCGTCCTGGTGCTGGCCGGCGATCACATTTATAAAATGGATTATTCGGCGATGTTGGCCGACCACGTCGCCAACCAAGCCGATTTGACCATAGGTTGTATCGAAGTCCCGCTGGAAGACGCCAAAGCTTTCGGGGTAATGGACGTCGACGACAACCGCCGGGTACGGGCTTTCGTGGAAAAGCCGGAAAATCCGCCCATCATGCCCGGCCGCGAGGACACCGCGCTGGCCTCCATGGGTATCTACGTATTCAACGCCGCCTTTCTATTCGAGCAATTGATCAAAGACGCGGACACCAAAAGCTCCAGTCGCGATTTCGGCAAAGACATCATTCCGTCGGTGATCCACAAATACCGGGTCAACGCCTACCCCTTCCTGGATCTGCAAAGCGGCCAGCAGGCCTACTGGCGCGACGTGGGCACCATAGACGCTTATTGGGCGGCCAACATGGAGCTGATCGGGGTAAAACCGGATTTGAACCTTTACGACAATACCTGGCCGATTTGGACTTACCAAGCCCAAACCCCGCCGGCCAAATTCGTATTCGACGACGACGACCGCCGCGGCCAAGCCATCGACTCCATGGTATCCGGCGGCTGCGTCATCTCCGGCTCGACCGTGCGCCATTCCTTGTTGTTCTCCTCCGTCAGGGTCAATTCTTACTGTACGGTCGAAGATTCGGTGGTACTGCCGGAGGTCAACATCGGCCGCCATTGCCGGATCAAGAAGGCCATTATCGAGAAGGCATGCCAAATACCGGAAGGCACCGTCATCGGGGAAGACAGGGCCGAAGACGAAAAACGCTTTTACGTCAGCGAGGGCGGAGTCGTCTTGGTAACCAGCGAAATGCTGGGCCAAAGACGGCACTATGTCAGATAAGCCCATCAAGCTGGTGCTGTGCTGGCACATGCACCAGCCCGAATACCGGGACTGCCACAGCGGCGAATTCAAACTGCCTTGGACGTATTTGCACGTCATTAAAGACTATGCCGACATGGCTTTTCACCTGGAAGCCGTACCCGGAGCCAAAGCGGTCGTCAATTTCGCGCCCATCTTATTGGAACAAATCGAAGACTATTCCAATCAGGTCAACGCCTATTTGTACGACGGGATCAAAATCAACGACCCCTTGCTGGCGGCCTTGGTGGAGCCCAGCGTTTCGGCCGATGCGGAGCGCCGGCTGGGCTTGCTGCACGATTGCTTAAAAGCCAATCGCGACCGGCAAATCAACCGCTATCCGGCCTTTCGCAAACTCACCGAAATATCGGAATGGATCCAAAGCCACCAGGACGCGGTCAACTACCTCAACGCCCAATTTTTCTCCGACTTGTTGGTTTGGTACCACTTGGTCTGGATGGGTGAAAGCGTAAAACTGACCGATGCTCGCGTGCAGCGTTTGCTTGCGAAAGGCGGCGGATTCTCGATGCACGATCGCATCGAAGTATTGGAAATCATCCGCGACTTGCTTTCCGGCATCCTATACCGCTACAAAGCGCTGGCCCGTAAAGGCCGCATCGAGCTATCGGTAAGCCCCTACGCCCACCCCATCATGCCCTTGCTGCTGGACTTGAACAGTGCGCACGAAGCGATGGCGCCTATCGCCATGCCCAAACTGCACCATTACCCCGGAGGAGACGAGCGGGTGAAATGGCACTTGCGCAAAGGCATTGAAACCTTCCGGCATTTTTTCGGTATCGAACCGACGGGCTGCTGGCCCTCGGAAGGCGGCCTCAGCCAAGCAACCTTGAAATTGTTGGACGAATGCGGATTTAAATGGACCGCCAGCGGCGGCAACGTACTCCGCAACAGCCTGAATGCCACGGGCAACCTTTCGCCCGGCATCCATCATCCGTTCCGGCTTGCCGATACCAATGTCGCCTGTTTTTTCCGCGACGACGGCTTGTCCGATTTAATCGGCTTCGAATATTCGAAATGGCACGCCGACGACGCGGTAACCGACTTGATTCAGCATCTGGAAAACATTGCCGACTATGCCGAACGGGAAGCGGTAGTCTCCATCGTAATGGACGGCGAGAATGCCTGGGAATATTTTCCGGAAAACGGGTATCATTTTCTTAGCGCGCTGTATCGGCGTCTTAGCGAACACCCGCGCATCATGCTTACCACGTTTTCGGAATGCTTGAATCAGAACGTTTGCGTTTTACCCTTATCCCGATTGATCGCCGGCAGCTGGGTCTACGGTACGTTTTCCACCTGGATAGGCGATGCGGATAAAAATTGCGGCTGGGACATGCTGGGCGACGTCAAACACACGTTCGACCAAGCCGTTGCCGAAAACCGTTTGGATCAGCATCGTTTAATGCTGGCGGAAAAACAACTGGCCGTCTGCGAAGGCTCCGATTGGTTTTGGTGGTTCGGCGACTATAACCCGGGCGAAGCCGTCAGCGATTTCGAACGCCAATACCGCTTGAATTTAACCAACTTGTACCGCCTGCTCGGCGAAGAGCCGCCACCCTACCTTGCGCTGTCCTTCACCCGGGGTTCCGGCGAACCCGCGCTGGGCGGGGCCATGCGGCGCAGTAATCAATATTGACTTTATAGGATTCTATGAGTGCTCTCTTACAACAACGCCGTGCCGGAGTTTTATTGCATATCAGCTCGTTACCCGGGCCGAACGAAAACGGTGAATTAGGGCAAGAGGCATTTAACTTCATAAACTTCCTGCACGACGTCGGCGCCAGCGTTTGGCAAACATTGCCGTTAGGCATGCCGCACGGCGACGGCTCGCCGTATCAATGTTTGTCGGCCCATGCCGGCAACCCGGCCTTGATCAATCTGGACTGGCTGGATCGCAAAGGCTGGATGCCGCCGGCGGAAAAATCCGCCGACTGCCACAGCGGGCAACTCTATTGGAAAAGCTGCGTAATCGGCAAAGCTTTTCAGCAATTCGGCAAAGCGGCCGGCAAAACCGACAAGTTAGACTTCGAGCAATTTTGCCGGGATAAGGCGTATTGGCTGGACGATTTTGCGTTGTTCATCGCCTTACGCAACGTATTCGGTCACAAATGCTGGTTCGAATGGCCGGATGCCCTGAAAAACCGGCATCCGCAAGCCTTGAAGGAGTCACGCAAATTGTTGAGCGCGGTAATCGAGGGCATCAAGTTCGAACAATATCTGTTTTTCAAGCAGTGGCACGAATTGAAAGACTATGCCCGGGACAAAGGCATTTTACTGTTCGGCGACATTCCCATTTTCGTGTCTTACGACAGCGCCGACGTTTGGGCGAACCGAGAGGTTTTCAAGTTAAACAAATCCGGGGAAATGGAAACGGTAGCCGGGGTACCGCCGGATTATTTTTCCGAGCTAGGGCAGCGCTGGGGCAACCCGCACTACAACTGGGATTATTTGCGCCAAACCGGCTACCGCTGGTGGTTGCAACGCATCGAAAGCCAAAACGAATTATTCGACATCTTGCGCATAGACCATTTCCGCGGCTTGGAGGCGGCCTGGGAAATACCGGCCGGCGAAGAAACCGCCATTAACGGACATTGGGTTAAAGCGCCCGGCGACGAGTTGCTGACAGCCATCGCCCGGGAGTTTCCAGCCTTGGCCTTGGTGGCGGAAGACTTAGGCATCATTACCGAAGAGGTGGAAGCGCTAAGAGATCAGTTCGGGTTACCGGGGATGAAAATTTTGCAGTTCGCATTCGACGGCAACCCGCACAATCCCTATTTACCCATGAATTTTAGCCATAACTGCGTGGCCTACACCGGCACCCACGACAACGACACCACACTTGGCTGGTTCGAAAACCTAAACGACGGGGACAAGCAGCGTATTTACGACTATCTAGGCTGGTCCAGCCTGCCCATGCCGTGGGCCTTGATGCATGCGGTACTGGCATCCGTGGCTAATTTGGCGGTCATCCCCTTGCAGGACATATTGCTGCTGGGCTCCTCAGACAGAATGAACACCCCCGGCACTACCGAAGGCAACTGGCATTGGCGATTCAACTGGCAGCAATTAACGGAAGAAAAAGCCGGCCGATTCGCGCATTTTTTATCCATGTTCGGCCGCAGAGCCTAACAAGCCCGCAGCCGGGCGACAAACCAAGGATGGTTTTGGTAGCGAAGATGAAGCCGTCGCGATAGCGACCCGAACCGACAACCTCTAAAAGGCAGTCTTTCAATTTCGAAAGCATGGGGAGCTCCTCAGTGAGCAGCCAAGGCGACTTGTTTATCCTCATCCTCTTGTAAATCCCGATAGTTGATGGATATTTTCAAACCGGCAAACCGACCGGACATCTTGACCAGCTCGTCGCTCTTGTTATCAAAAGCCAGCCTCACTTCGCTTAGCGTTCTGTCCTCGTAGCCTTCTTCCACATCGCGCGCGTCCAACCGAAATTTGTAGGCATAGATTTGCCGTTCGTCTTGTTGCTCTATTTCCAAGGGTTGACCCAATTGCGCCAACACGGCCGATTTTTTCGGCAAATCCGCCGCCACTTTATCGATCAGCTCGGCCTTGGCTTTCAACTGTTTTTTACCTTCGTTGATTTCCGCACCGCCCAAGGAGCGGAAGGAAGCCTCTAAAAACTCCGGCGGTGCAATTTGTAAAAACAACTTGGAAAACGACCACTCGACCACCTTATCTTCGCGGTTAAACACCAATTCGCAGTAAAAACTGATTTCCGGCTTAACCAGTCTGTCGTTCTGATCGATTTTTCTAAACAAATAGCGCCAACGCTTACCCTCGACGGTTTTCTGTTCGCTGCTTGCCTGTAGTTTCGCCAGTGCGACAAAATCGTCGCTGTATAATTTGGGATCCTTGAAATGCACGGTAAAGTCGTCTGCCGAAGTCACCGCGAAATAACGGTCGAACTCCTCCATTTGCAAATAGGTTTGATAGGCGTGCAGCCATTCCAGACAACCCGTCAACGTCAACGACAAAACGGTTGCCAGACCGATTCTAAGCAATAGTCTTTTGTTCATCCGCTCCTCAGTGCCGGGTAGGCGATTCATTATCGTTCCCCGAATTAGCCAACAAATTTTCGATGTCGATGTTATCGAAGCGATACTGCGAACCGCAAAATTGGCAATCGACTTCGATGTTGCCGTGATCGTGCAAAATAGCCTCCAATTCCGGCCGCCCTAGCGCGTACAAGGTGCTGCCGATTTTCACGCGGGAACATCCGCAGCGAAACATAACCGGTTCCGGCGCATAAATCCGCACTTGCTCTTGGTGAAACAAGCGATGCAACAACGGCTCGCAATCCAGGTTGAACATTTCCTCGGCAGTCACGGTGTCCGCCAGAATCTCGATACGTTGCCAATCTTCGTCAGTCGACTTTTCGTCCGGCAACTCCTGCAGTAACAAACCCACCGCAGAGTGTTGGTCCGCGAACAGCCACAATCGCGTGCGCAACTGCTCCGACTGGGTGAAATAGCTGCGCAACACCGCCGCTAACGATTCCTCCTGCACCCCGACTATTCCCTGATAAGGCTCGCCCTGCTCCGACTCTATCGTCAACACCAGGCGCGCATTCTCCCCCATCATTCCGGCCAAGCTTGTACCCTGCACCGTCTCGGCGCTACGGACCAAACCGCGCACGGTTCTGTCGTGAGTCGCTTGCGCTACGATCGCTCTTACCTCGCCTGAGCCTTGCACCTGCAAAATCATCGTGCCCTTGTATTTGATGGTCGCGGACAGCAGGGTTACGGCGGCCAGCGCCTGGCCGAGTTGCGACTCGACCAGCGGGCCGGCCAGACACTGATGCTGTTTGGCTTGCTGCCAACTTTGCTGCAAGCGCACCCATTCGCCGCGCACGCCCAGATTTTCGAATAAAAAACGCAGTAAGCAGTCTTGTTGTTTCATGTTGTTATGGCATATTTTCGTCGATTTGCTGATTATAATCCCGATCTTCCCTTAGCTTCGAATACGGTGATCGCTATGCGCTCAATTCTCGCCAAGACCACGCTGCCGACGGCTGCACAAGCACTGCCGGGCAGAGTTGCTCCGATACCCACCGCCGAACGCCACTTCGTCACCGGGAATCCCCTCAAAGAACCGTTCCCTGACGGTCTGGCCGTAGCCCAATTCGGCCTGGGCTGTTTTTGGGGCGCGGAACGCCGCTTCTGGCAACAAGAGGGCGTTTTCTCAACGGCCGTGGGCTATGCAGGAGGATACACTCCCAATCCCACTTATCAGGAATTGTGCAGCGGCCTTACCGGACACAACGAGGTCGTCAAAGTCGTGTTCGCTCCCGACAAAATCAGCTACGACCGATTGCTGCAGGTGTTTTGGGAAGCACACGACCCTACCCAAGGCATGCGCCAAGGCAACGACATCGGCACCCAATATCGCTCCAGCATAGACGTGTCTGACGAAAACCAATTCCAACTAGCCTCGCACAGCCTCGCCGCGTACCAGAGTAAGCTCACCGAAGCCGGGTTCGGCAAAATCACCACCGAAATCCGCCGCACAGTACCGTTTTACTACGCGGAAGAAGAGCACCAGCAATACCTGGCAAAAAATCCGTTGGGATACTGCGGCTTGGGCGGTTTGGGGGTATGTTACGACTAAGGCATTTAAAGATCCCGCAAATTTGCCGCATTTTGGCGTCGGCAAACGCAGGCAGAAGATTGCAAGTAAACGACCGCTTCTTAAACAATGGCCGATAGATAGCGACTACCCTAGCCTACAGTCCGCATAAGCCCAGAGTTTTTCGGGTTGACTTTTGGGAAAAAATCCTTCAATTTACGCATCTGGTTTGGCTATCCCATTACGCTCGGAAACAACCGAAAGGTCAGGCGGCAGTCATCCAACTCAGAGCTTTAAAACTAATATTAGTCTTAACAAACAAAAACGTACTCTGTCTACTTGAGCAGATTACCGGGAGGAAACATATGAAGCCTGTAAAAAACTGGCTGCTTGCTTCGACTATAGCAACAATAATTGCAACACCTGCAGTTTCTAATGCTAACAGCGATGTAGAAAAATTAACCGAAAACCCTGCCAACTGGGCAACGTGGGGCGGTGACTACGCCGGCACTCGCTATAGCAAACTCTCTCAAATCAACACCCAAAACGTTAAAAATCTGCAACCGGCTTGGTCCTTCTCTACCGGCGTTCTGCGCGGTCACGAAGGCGGTCCTTTAGTGGTCAACGGCGTGTTGTACGTTCACACTCCTTTCCCCAACACCGTTTACGCAATCGACCAAAAAACTCAGTCCGTTATCTGGGAATATACCCCGACCATGGACGCCGACGTTACCATTCCGGTCATGTGCTGCGATACCGTTAACCGCGGCTTGGCCTACGGCGACGGTAAAATCTTCCTGCAACAATCGGACACCGTGCTGACTGCTCTGGATGCCAAAACCGGTAAACGCGTATGGAGCGTGCAAAACGGCGACCCGAAACTGGGTATGACCAACACCAACGCACCATTGGTTGTTAAAGATAAAGTTCTGACCGGTATTTCCGGCGGTGAATTCGGTGTGCGCGGTTTCCTGGCTGCCTACGACATCAAAACCGGCCAATTGGCGTGGAAAGGCTACAGCATGGGTCCTGACAAAGACACCCTGATCAAACCGGGCAAATCCACCACTTGGCAAGACGGCAAAGTCACCCCGCTGGGCCCTGACTCTTCCACCAGCACCTGGAAAGGCGACCAATGGAAAATCGGCGGCGGCACCACCTGGGGCTGGTACTCTTACGATCCTAAACTGAACCTGGTCTATTACGGTTCAGGCAACCCATCCACCTGGAACCCTGTACAACGTCCGGGCGACAACAAGTGGTCCATGTCCTTGTGGGCTCGCGACGCCGACACCGGCGAAGTCAAATGGGTTTACCAAATGACGCCGCACGACGAATGGGACTACGACGGTATCAACGAAACCGTTCTGGTAGACCAAGAAGTCAAAGGCAAAATGCACAAAACCATTGTGCACTTCGACCGTAACGGCGTAGGTTATACCCTGGACCGCGAAACCGGCGAATTGTTGGTCGCAGAAACCTTCGACAAATCCGTCAACTGGCTGACCCACGTCGACATGAAAACCGGCCGTCCGCAAGTCGTGCCTGAGTTCTCCACCGAACACAACGGCGAAGACGTTAACACCGTGGGTACTTGCCCTGCCGCGTTGGGTGCGAAAAACCAACAACCGGTTTCCTATTCTCCGCAAACCGGCCTGTTCTACATTTCAGGCAACCATTTGTGCATGGAGTACGAACCGTTCGAAGTTAGCTACACCGCGGGTCAACCCTACGTAGGTGCTACTCTGAACATGATGCCGGCCGGCGCCGACGCCATCACCGGTAAAAAAGACGGCACCACCAACCTGGGCCAATTCACCGCATGGGATGCTAAAACCGGCAAAATCGTTTGGTCCAACAAAGAGCAATTCTCTGTTTGGTCCGGTTCTGTAGCCACCGCCGGCGGCGTCGTGTTCTACGGCACCCTGGAAGGCTACCTGAAAGCAGTCGATGCCAAAACCGGTAAAGAATTGTATAAATTCAAAACCCCATCAGGCATCATCGGTAACGTCAACACCTGGGAATTCAACGGCAAACAATACGTTGGCGTTCTGTCGGGTATCGGCGGTTGGGCAGGTATCGGTATCGCAGCAGGCTTGGATAACGGCGATTCTTCATCCAACACCGAAGGTTTGGGCGCTGTAGGCGCATACAGAAGCTTGAACTCTTACACCAAGCTGGGCGGTACTTTGACCGTATTCGCACTGCCGAACTAAGATCTAACCCGATAGATCCGTTCGAACCGGCCTTGGTCGAGTAATCGACCAAGGCTTTTTTATGTGTTACTGTCTGCGGGCTGATTTAGCCACATCGTTTTCAGCTAAATTATCGCACCGCACTCGAGCGGCGAAATTGGTGATCGGCACTACTCGTATAGTTTAAGGAAATCGCGATGACTCAATACTCAAGAGCTGCAATAGCTTGTTTACTTTGCGCAACGGCGTTAATTCCGAAGGTGCAAGCCGGTGAAAAATTTCGGGTCTGCGCCGATCCGTTGCACCCGCCTTATTCGACCAAAGAACTCACCGGCTACGAAAACAAAATAGCCGCGTTGTTTGCCAGGCAACTGGGCCAGGAAATCGAATATACCTGGCTGCCGGAAAGAATCGGCTTCATTCGAAATACGCTGAAAGCGGAAACCGACGACGGCGGTTATAAATGCGACGTGGTCATGGGGGTTCCCGCCGGTTACGATTTAACCGAAACGACCAAACCGTATTTCCATTCCACCTATGTATTGCTAATCGCTAAAGGCCGTGGCTGGGACGACATTTCCGCTCCCTCGCAATTGGCCAATTTACCCTTGCAACGCCAGGAATCTTTAAAAATCGCCATGTTCGATCGCGGCCCCGGTACAGAGTGGTTGCAACAAAACGGCTTACTCGATCAAGGCGTGCCCTATCAAAGCATGACAGGCGATAGTGAACACAACGTCGCCATGCAAATCGAGCAAGATTTGCGCAAGGGAATTATCGACATGGTCATTCTCTGGGGCCCTATGGCCGGCTATGTACAGGCGCAAAGCCCTAAAGACAGCTATATTGCGTTACCGATGACATCCGCACCCGGCATCAAATTCGAGTTTTCTATCGCCATGGGGGTAAGACAGGGGGACAACGATAGAAAACAACAGCTCAATACCTTGATCGAGCAGAATTTAACGGAAATTCAAAAAATCGTAGCGTCATACGGTATTCCAATTCTTCCGATCCCCGAACAACCGTCTCGTCAAGACGACGATTGAGTCTATGCAACGCCGAATTTCATCTCCCGAACACTCTGTATAAATTGACGCAACTGAGTACTCCTGTATAATGACCCAGCTAAACAGCGGAGCGGTAGTTCAGTTGGTCAGAATACCGGCCTGTCACGCCGGGGGTCGCGGGTTCGAGCCCCGTCCGCTCCGCCATTAGTCCCTGCCAATATCGCTACAAGTACGCCCTTGAATTTGTAGCGTTAGCCCCCATAATTTCCTTGCATTCGGTAATTGTTTTACACAACGCATAGGAGAATCGATATGAATAGCTTAAGTCCATTTGCCAGTCGCGGCTTATTCGACGAATTATTTCGCGATGTGAATCCCGGATACTTTATAAAGCCCTTACATGGCGACCCATTACCGGCCCAAATCAAGGTAGACATTAAGGAAAACCCGGGTGAATACATCGTCGAGGCCGAGATTCCCGGCGCCGGCAAAGATAATATCCACGTAAACATCGAAAACAACGTAGTCAATATACGCGCCCAAGTCAGCCAAGTAGACAGTCAAACAAAGGACGATAAAGTATTGCGTAGCGAACGCTACTTCGGCGAAATATCCCGCAGCTTCCAATTACCCGCGGATATCGACCAAGCCGCCAGTAAAGCGCGTTATGAAAACGGGGTATTGACCTTGAATTTATTAAAAAAACAAAAACAAGTCGGCCAGCGCATGACCATAGAGTAATTCCGGATACGGACGGGCTGTCAGGGCCCGTCCGGTTTAGCCGTGACGACACGATAATGCCGCCAAATTGTCTTAAACGTCACGGTCATTAGCGGATCGTCTTTATCTACTCGGCAATCGATTTCAGCTAAACCATACCAGCGGATTTCGTCGATCTCGTCGCCGGAGACAGTAAACGGTCCGGGGTGCACGCAACGATAGACACGAATAAACTCCATGCCTAAACTCGGTAGCGCCTCAAGCTTAAACAGGGTTGTTAACGGTGCCGATATACCCAGCTCTTCCCATAACTCCCTAGGCGCACTGCTGTCGTAATCCTCGCCGGCATCGACGTGACCGGCAGCCGAGCTATCCCACAGTCCTTTATTCAAATCCTTGCTATACGACCTCTTTTGCAACAACAACTGGTCTTTATCGTTAAACACCAAAACATGCACAGCCCGGTGTTTTAACCCCAAACGATGGACGTCCGCTCTGCTACGCCGCCCTATCTCTCTATCAAACTCATCCACTACCGCAAGCATTTCATTGTGCATGATAGCTATCGCTTCTAATCCAAAGGTCGTGTATGGTAATGGCATTTCTCACTTAGCGCAGTGCGGTTATGGCTAGAAGAAGCGAACACACCCAAGAACAAATCAAGGAAATGGTGCTCCAAGCCGCCGAAACCATCATCGTTGAGGAAGGTTATCACGCGCTGACGGTACGCAAGATT
The DNA here is from genome assembly GCF_040741385.1 of Methylomonas sp. HYX-M1. Lineage (NCBI taxonomy): Bacteria > Pseudomonadati > Pseudomonadota > Gammaproteobacteria > Methylococcales > Methylococcaceae > Methylomonas > Methylomonas sp. HYX-M1. The sequence continues at coordinate 1,599,053 of NZ_CP160405.1, read as the reverse complement.
GCATTGGAAATCGGCTACACGGTCGGCAGCATTTATATGGTATTCGAAAACATGCACGATCTGACCATGCATGTCAAAGGCCGCACGCTGGACGAATTGGCGACAACCTTGCAGCAAGCGGGCTATGCCGGCGACAACGCCGAGCAACGCATTTTGACGCTGGCTACGGCTTACGTTGATTTCGCCCATCAACATTTCAACCGTTGGCAGATGATTTTCGACAAAATCGACGATCAAACCAGTCCGGATTGGTATCAAGCAAAAATAACCGCAATGTTTACGCTAGTGGAAGATTTGCTTAAGCAACTCGAGCCCAACGGCTCGACCAAACATATTCGCCTCACCGCCAGAGCGCTATGGAGCGGCGTGCACGGCGCCTGTATTCTGGCACTAAACGGTAGCCTGGGACGAGTAGGCGCGGAAGACACCGCAGCTACCGTGACCCTATTAGTCCAAAACTTCATTCGCGGTTGGCGTTTACCCTCTCTGCCGGCAAACGCATAACCACCCCAAACGTCATCAAAAACAACAACGCGCCTAATCCGAATAAGGCAGCCGTAGGCCCAACGTTGAACGTAGCGGCTAACGTATAACCGCCAACCGACAACAACATCGCGACATTTTGAAAAAAATTCTGCATCGCCACTGCACCTCCGCTGCCTATGCTTTGGTAACCGATTTCCTGCAACGCAGCATTGATAGGCACCACAAACATACCGCCCGCGGTACCCATCAATAACAATACTATGCGAGCAGACCATATGGAGCCGGTAAAACTCAAGCCGACTATCAACAACGCCATCAAATAAGCCGGTATTCTGACCCGGCGTAAATGTTCCAGCGGGATCAACCTTGGCACCAAAGCGGAGCCGACGATTATGCCCAAGGCTAAAAACAATGTCAGATCGGCTATATCGCTGGCGTTATGGGTCATCAACACCAAGGGTGCCCAGGCAACGATAATGACCCTGACGCACGCCGCGGTCGCCCAAAATAGTGACGCCCCCAAAACCGCAAAACGCGAACGCGGAGACGCCAAAAACTGACAAATTTCCCGGTAAAACAATACGATCTTGGAACCAACCGGCAGCGTTTTCCTGACGGTTGCAGGTAACAAGCAGGTTGTCGCCGCCGATACTAAAAACAAGACCATCGTGCCGGTCAAAGCCATGCCAATCGATTGATCCGCGGCTTTGGCACCTACCACCATACCGGTCAGGATAGCTAAGATAGTCGAGCCTTCGATCCAACTGTTGGCTTTGACCAAATCGCGATGACCGGCGAGCTCCGGGAGAATCCCGTATTTGGCCGGGCTATACAAAGCGGCCCCTACACCGACTACGCAATAAGCCAGCAAGGGTTCAACACCTAACAACAGCAAACCTGCGCCGGTAGCCTTGATCAAATTAGCGACAATCAACACCTTGGCCTTCGGATGACTATCGGCACATGCACCGACCCAAGGCCCTAGCAACACGAACGCGACCAGAAACACGCTTTGCAGCGCCGGCACGTACCAAGCCGGGGGCGTATCGCTTTGTATCACCATCGCGATGACGGTAAACAAAATGGCGTTATCGGCAAATGCCGACAAAAATTGGGCGATTAATAGCGGATAAAAATATTTGCTCATCGGCGACGCGTGGTAATTCCGAAATAAAAGCTAGGAAGCAGCTCCACAGCATAGCACGGCACCGAGATCGGCGAAGCGATTCGAACGATAGGCCAATGTTTTAGATCGGAAGACCGTCAACCTACGGGCGTCCTTTCTTCCTTGGTCAACTCGAAAGTGCGGAAAAAAGTTTCTTGAATAATCAGGGCATCGGTACTGGCCCGATGCCGCGGCAACGACAATTCCGCCAAAACTTGCCGATTAACATCGTTCCAAATATCCATTTGCGCTTCCCGCAAAATCATTTCCAAGGCACTCAAGCTGAAATCCGGCTCCATGCCGGCGTAAAAATACAGCTTGGACAACCAAGCTTTATCGACCACCCAGCCGTCGCAATACACCACTCTATTCGCCAAAAAGGCGTTCAATTCCTGAGCCACTTGCCTTACGGGCTTGCCGTGTTCAATCAAATCGGCCCGCGTCAACCCGTGCAAGCTTTCAGCCGCATCGTCCCAATACTGCCAGACCGGCTCCGGCCTGATCAGCGCACAGTAACGATCCCCGGTACTTAGTACCACCCCCACTTCGATCGGAAAACTATCGAAACCTAAACCGGAAGCTTCAAAATCAATAATAGCGGGTCTGGAAATTCGCACTTCAATTCACTGCATCGACGAGAGGTAAGGGTAATACGGCGCCATTGTCGCAAACAGCACAAGCAAACGGCTGCAAAATTTCCCGGTTCGGCAAGCCCGAACGCTAAATCGGATACGCACGTACAGGCTGATGACCGCGAAAGTTTACTCGACTTGGCCGAGTCGAATTTTAAGAGATCCGGCTCGCTAGCTGAATACTAGTCAAACCGGATGACAAAGGACAGGTTAATTATTCCGCAACCGTGACCAGCCGGCTTTTCAGCTCGTTGGCAACCAAGGTATCGTAATGCCGCTGCAATACCGAATCAGTCGGGCGGGGAAACAGCGCCGACTCCACTTCGGATTGCAATTGGCTCAAAAAATGCCGCCGCAAAATTGAATCCTCGGGTATCGAAACCGATTTCGTTTCGGCACACAACGCGGTTTTGCCGACTATAGATTCTTTACCGGCCGCTTTACAGACCGACAGCAAAGAAAAACCCAACGGCGAAAACGCGCAAACAGCCAACAGCAACATTAATAAGGTAAACATCAGAACTTCGAACATCTCACACCTCGGCAAATAATCAAAACCGGGAAACCGGCAGCAAACGACAAGCAATTAAGATGCCTATTCAAATAAATCTCATGTCATTGATTCCTAAAATATAATCAATTCATGCCTTGCCCAATAACCCTACAATATGTATGAAATGCAGCACAAATCCACCAAACCGACCTACAAGCCGCTGCGAATCGTTTCAGGCGTCCATCACCATCAAATCGTCGCTCCAGCAACCTATCGGATTACCAAGATTCATTTCCCCGTCTTCGAAGCGCACCAAGAATACGCTACGACTGGGGTCTTCCTCCACGTAGCCTTTCATCACAATCACGCCCCGGCATCCTTGCTCGGCCAGCACTTCACCTTCCTCGCTACCCGGCATGCTGCCGTCGTTGATAATGCTGTGCGCCGCGTAAACCACGTCGCCTAAATCCAGGTCTTCTATATTCATTCAATTCTCCTGTCAGTTAGTTTGTAGCAAATCCGACAAAAACAATTCGTTTGTGCGTGTCGGACCCACCCCCATTGCCGGACCAGCCCCGCCGCCGCCAGCGATTTCAGACAGTTAAGCCTTTAGGCGGCGTATGGCATGCTGGTTGCTTCTAACGTTACAAGATCAATGCCAACCCGTTTCAGGAGATGAGAAAGATGATTACATTAACCGAAAGCGCCGTAAAAGCCGTGGGCCGTTTTATTTCAAATTCAGACAAGCCTACCGGCGGCTTACGTATAGAAGTTACCGACGGCGGATGCTCCGGATTGTCGTACGGCTTGAAATTAGAGGAAACGCATAGCCAAGACGACACCATAATCGATTGCGGCGACGTCAAAGTATTCGTAGATCCGTTGAGCATGCCCAAACTGGACGGCATGTCGATCGATTTCGTCGATAGCCTGGAAGGATCGGGTTTTAAATTCGTCAATCCTAATGCAGTAAAAAGCTGCGCCTGCGGCTCGTCGTTCTCTACCGGCGAAAACGGCGGCACCCCTAAAACCTGTTCCTAAGACGCGGAGGAAATTATCATGTGGGATTATTCGGACAAAGTTAAAGACCATTTTTTCAACCCTAAAAACGCCGGTGCGGTCGCGGATGCCAACGCGATCGGCGAAGTCGGTTCCATCAGCTGCGGCGACGCCCTGCGCTTGACTTTACGCGTTAACGAAGACACCGAAGTCATCGAAGACGCCGGCTTCCAAACCTTCGGTTGCGGTTCCGCCATTGCGTCTTCTTCGGTATTGACCGAAATCATCAAAGGCCTGACCCTGGACGAAGCGCTGAAAGTCACCAACCAAGACATAGCCGCCGAACTGGACGGCCTGCCGCCGGAAAAAATGCACTGCTCGGTCATGGGCCGCGAAGCCCTGCAAGCCGCCGTCGCCAACTACCGCGGCGAAGAATGGAAAGACGATCACGAAGAAGGTGCGCTGGTCTGCAAATGCTTCGCCATCGACGCGGTGATGATCGAAGAAATGGTCTGGGCCAACAAACTGCGGACCGTCGAAGACGTGACCAACTTCACCAAAGCCGGCGGCGGCTGCGCTTCCTGCCACGAAGACATCGAAGCCATTTTGGAAAAAGTGTTGAAAGAACAAGGCGAATCATTCGATCCAACCGCAGCGCCCGCCCCTAAACCTAAATTGACTGCGGTGACCGGTCCGTTAACCAGCGTGCAACGCATCAAGAAAATCGAAGAAGTGTTGGACGAAATGCGTCCGTCGCTTCGTGCGGACGGCGGCGACGTCGAACTGGTGGAAGTCGTCGGCAATACCGCTTACGTCAACATGAAAGGCGCTTGCAACGGTTGCGGCATGTCGTCCATGACCATAGGCGGCATCCAACAACGCTTGATGGAAATCCTGGGTGAATTCATCAAAGTCGTGCCGGCTTCGCAAATGCCGCAGTTGGTGAATATCGAGGGGGCTAGCCATGGCTGATATATATCTGGACAACAACGCCACGACCAAGGTGGACATGGCGGTCGTCGACACGATGATACCGTTTTTCACCGAGCAGTTCGGCAACCCGTCCTCGATCCACCGGTTTGCCGACGGCGTGGCCAAGGCGATCAAGAAAGCCCGTTCGCAAGTACAGGAATTGCTAGGCGCCGAGCACGATTCGGAAATCATTTTTACCTCATGCGGCACCGAGTCCGACTCGACCGCCATTCTGTCCGCCATCAAAGCCCAACCCAACCGCAAAGAAATCATTACCACTGCGGTCGAGCATCCGGCGATTTTGAATTTGGTCGAGCATTTGGAAAAAGAAGGCTACATCATTCACCGCATGCCGGTGGACAAACAAGGCCGCTTGAACCTGGAAACCTACCAAAATCTGCTGTCCGATCAAGTGGCTATCGTCTCGGTGATGTGGGCCAACAACGAAACCGGCACCATTTTCCCGGTCGAACAAATGGCGGAAATGGCGCACGCAGCCGGCGTGATGTTTCATACCGACGCGGTACAAGCGGTCGGCAAGATTCCAATGATGCTGCAAGACACCAAAATCGACATGCTCAGCTTGTCGGGCCACAAATTGCACGCCCCTAAAGGCATAGGCGTGTTGTATTTGCGCCGCGGTACCCGTTATCGGCCGTTGTTGCGCGGCGGCCACCAAGAGCGCGGCCGCCGGGCCGGTACCGAAAACACCGCGTCCATCGTCGGCTTGGGCAAGGCCTGCGAACTAGCCATGCAGCACATGGAATTCGAGAACAACCAGGTGAAAGCCATGCGCGACCGCCTGGAGCGCGGCATCGTCGAACAAATCCCCAATTGTTTCATTACCGGCGACATCCACAACCGCTTGCCTAACACCACCGACATTGCCTTCGAATACATCGAAGGCGAAGCGATTTTGATGCTGCTGAATAAAGCCGGCATCGCGGCTTCCAGCGGCTCCGCCTGTACTTCGGGTTCCTTGGAACCGTCGCACGTGATGCGGGCCATGGACATTCCGTACACCGCCGCGCACGGCACTATCCGCTTCTCGTTTTCGCGTTACAACAGCATGCGCGAAGTCGACGAAGTGTTGAAAGTCATGCCTGACATCGTCGCCGCCTTGCGTAAACTGTCGCCTTACTGGGACAGCATCAACAACGCCCCGGTCGCCGATCCGGAGCAAGCGTTCCAGCCGACTTACGCATAAGCTCAACCCAGCTAATGCTAAGGCACAACAGCCCCTGCCGCCTCAAGGTGGCAGGGGCTTTGTTATTGGTTTGAGTAAAACGGCTTCAATGCGCCGTGCCGTTGCTTATGCTGATAGTTTTTCAGAACGAACATGGCCGAATAGTTAACAGGCGGCTTGTCCGCCGTAGCCCGCCGCGCTTAAGGCTCAGCCTGGGATTGCTGCGACAAGCGCCCTTCACGCAAGCGGTCCTCGTATTCCTGCCGGATATTCTCCATGTCGACTTGCTGAAATTGCAGCAGCGGTTCGTCCTGCAACAAACCGCTGAAAGTGCCTTTGTTTTGATAGCGCTGCAACAACTCTTCAGCCGCTTGGTAAAGCTTGACGTTATGCTGGCCGCATTCGTCCAAACGATGCGCGGTTTCTTGCTGTTTCGCCATGAATTCCGCCAACTCCTGTTCCCTTGCGGATTTGGTTTTGGAAAGCTTTTCGTAATCGTCCGCCAAAGATTTGTAGCGGCCTTCGCTGGATTGCCAGCGATTACGATACTCGCTTGCCGCACCGCGTTGCGCATCCAATTCCACGCCTAACCCGGTTTTCGACTTTTTAAGCTCGGCCAACTCCCTATCGGTTTGCTGGAGCCGGGCGTCCAAGCTATCCGCTGCGGCAAGCGCCGCGTCGCGCTCGGCAGTCAGTTTTTTCACCATGCTTTGCAATTTCGACACGACCGCATCCTGATGACCGGCCTCGCGCGGCACAGCCTGAGCCAAACCGGGCGCTAAGCCCGCACCGCCTAATAACATACACGCAATGATCGCTTTCATGCTCATACTCAAAACTGGGTATTCAGATCCAGCTGCAGCACGTCCAATCCGTACTGCGGACCGCTGATCACATCGGCACTCAACCAGCGGCCGGTCAACCAGACGTTTTTCAACAAGGCATAGTTGCCGCCGATAAACCAGCCTTTGACGTTGGTGCCGCCCAAATGGAAATCGGAATCGGTGAAGGCGTCCAGCACCGCGTCGCGCTGCACGTATTTGTATGCGGCAAACACGTTCCAGTTTCCGGGCACCGTGTGGCGACTCCAGCCGAAATCGACCCTGGCTTGCCAGGCGGAGGTTTGCTCGTCGCGCGGCGCGCCGAAAAGGCTAGCCACCTCGCCGGCCTTATAGCCCACGTTTTTAGCGTAATCGCCGCTAAAGCGCAGATGGTAGGGGGAAAACAGCGCCAGCTCATAAGAGGCATTGATGTTGACGATATTGAAATCGGAGGCCAAGCCCACCATGCCCGGCGTGGCTTGCGGGCTGGTTTTGCTGCCTTCCCGGCAGATGGTGGCCAAGCTGTTGCCGCTTTGCATATATTCCGGACGCGACGCATTGTTGGCCACGTTATTCAAATCGCACGTGCCGACGGAAGTCGTATTGGGTTTGGCTTGTACATTGACATAATCGTAATAGGCCAGCCCGACTTTTAATTGGTCTTGATTTTCGAATCCCCAATCCACCCCGGCCTGACCGCCGAACAACCATTTGTCGCTGCTGCGGGCGCTCTCTTGCAACGGAAAGGCCCCGGCGGTTAAATACAGCGAGCGAGAAGGATCGCTGGCCGAAACCAGGCCGTCCTCCTGCAAGTTGTAGCGATAAGTACCGGCAAAGCCTTCGAACGACAAGTCCACGTCCCAAACCAGCTCGCTGGCGCCGGTAAATTCGCCGCCACCGGTATACCAAGGGTTTTTGATCCGGCCGCCGCTCAGGGTTAACCATTTAAATTTATGCTCGTCCGTCCTGTCGTATTGCAAATAGGCGCGATCCAGATCGAATGCGTAACGCTGCCCGGTGTTGCCCAAACTCTGATTGGTCGAAATCGCATCGCGTTGATTGCCGGTCGCCAGCCGCACGCCTGCCTTTAAACCCTCGGTGATGTCGGCATCGATCGCCAAGCGCAGACGCTCGCGAAAGCGTTGCCTGTCTTCCCGCGTGTTCAAATAGGCATCCAGTCCTGCCGCGCTCACGCCGCCGGCGTCGTTGACCGCCATCGGATCCAGATAAGTCGGATTCAAGGCATTATCGATATTGTCCTGCGCCAAATATTCGTGCTGAGAGCGCAAGCGCAAGTCGCCGGAAAGTTTGAAACGCCGCACCCATTCCGGTAGCGCATTGGGGATACCCCATTGTTCGTTCTTGGCTTTGGCCATCACGTCGCCGACCACATCCTCGCGCAGTTCGGCGCGCACCTGCTGGCGAATTTGATCTTTCACGAAATCGGGCACGTAAGCCACCCTCACTTCATCCTCCGGCACCACTTCCTTAGCGGCGGCCTTGCTGCCGGCGGCGGCGACTTGCTGTTCGGCGTCGGACTCGGCCTGCTTGATCATCTGTTGCGCCATTTGTTCGGTCAGCACGCCTTGTTTGACCAATTGCTGGATCAAATTAGCGGTGGTATTGCGCAATTTCAAAAGTTCTTCTTTTTCGCCTGCTTGCGCGGTGCCGATTAGCCCCCAGACCGCCAGTGCCAGCAGCCGTGATTGATTCGCCATTGTGTTACTCGATGAAAGTTAAATACGTGAAGAAATTTTTAGCCTGACCGGCTGCGGCATGCCCGGCGGCGGCGACTCGGCGACCTTGTCCAGTTTGGCCAACTGGCGTTGCAACAGATCGTCGATGTCCGCGTCATTGCTGCCCCGACTTAATTCCACCCGCTCCACCGAGCCGTCCTGTCTCAGCCACAGTTTCACGACCGCGCTATAGCCTTTGCGGCGCAGTTCGTCTTTACCGCTTAACAAGTTGACGATTTGGGTTTTGAGCATGTTGCCGTACCAGGCATAAGGATTGCCGCCGCCGAACAGCCCGGTTCCGCCTTTGCGCGCCACCAGCCCGAAGCCGTCCGAGCCGGCGCTGGCATCGGCATCCAGGCCCAAATCGCGGGCAGGTGCTTCGTCCGGCGGCGTCTCCGGCTCCGGTTCCTGCTCGGGTTCCGGCTCCTCGATTTTTTCTTTGACCTCCGGCTCGGGCGGCTTTTCCACTTTAGGCGGCGGCGGTGGAGGCGGCGGCGGTTTCAACAAGGTAATCGGCTGAATCTTGCGCTCGGCCTTTTCCGGCTGCTGCTCGAGAAAATGTCTAACGACTAAAACGACGGCCAGGATAAACGCCAACACCAAACCGGCAATAATGATCCTGGGCAGATACACCCGAAAATGTGTGCCGGAACTCATCGCCTTACTTGACCAGTTTTTGCGTGACCAAGCCGACTTGGGTGATTTCCAAGCGCCCCAACAAGGCCAAGATATCGACCACGTATTGATATTCGACGCTGGCTTCGCCCTTCACGACCACCGGAAACTCCGGATTGGCGGCCTTGTATTGCATCAATGTCGCTTCCAGTTGCTCCATGGTGACCGGAAAGGTATCCAGATAAATCGTGCCGTCCGCCGTCACCGTGATCGCCTTGGTTTGCGGCTTGGACAGACTGGGCGCGTCGCTGGCCTTGGGTAAATTGACCTGGATACCCTGTACCGCCGCCGTGGTCATGATGATGAACACAATCAGCAGCACATAGGCCAAATCCAACATCGAAGTGACGTTGATCTCGTCGTAGTTATCCAATTCTTCTTGGTAACGCATCGCCGGCATTCCCCTTAGCTGTATCGTTCGGACAACTTGGCGGAAAACTCGTCGACGAAAATGTACATGTCGGCGGTAATCAACTTGATTTGGCTAGCCAGCCAGTTGTAGCCGAACAAGGCCGGAATCGCGACCAGCAACCCCGCGACCGTGGTCGCCAGCGCGGCGGCAATCCCCGGGGCTATCGCGTTGACGTTGACTTCGCCGCTGGCGGCAATGTCGCCGAAAGTGATCATCACCCCCAACACCGTACCCAGCAAGCCCAGAAACGGGCCACCGCTAATCGCAATGGTCAACAACACCATTTGACTGTTGAGTTTTTGAATTTCCCGCACCAACACCGATTCCATGGCGGCGCGGATAGAGGTGATGGCCTTATCGGACAGCGACTGTTCGGCTACGTCGGCGCCGGCCGCTTTCAACAAGCGCTTGTTCAACTCTTCCACCCCGACGTGGTACAGGTTGTAGATGGACGAGCCGGCAAACCGGCCGTGACTGCCCATCAGCGACAACAACGGGGAGGCTTCGATGTCGGCATCGTCTTCCGTGGCGCTACGGTTCAAATCGCCGATGTCCGTGGCTTGCAACTGCAGGAACGCATCCTCGAACCGTTTGTTTTCCCTGGAATTTTTGTTCAGCACCAAGGCTTTGGTAATCATCACTAGCCAGCTGACCAACAGCATGACGGCCAACATGCCGATAATGACCCAACCGTCCAGCGTCACGTCGCCCAAGGTCGCCATAATGCGCGACTCGCTGCCGCCCTGCTCCGCGTCCGGCGAACTGTCTTCGCCATAGATCAACAGCTCTGCGGATTGCCCCTGCAACGCGGCGGCAAATTGCAAGGCGTTTTGCTCGCGGGCGGCTTTGGCTATGCCGAATTCGTCGATGGCGCCCACCCAGCCGCGGCTGCCGTCCAAGGCGCTACCGATGACAATGTCGCCCTGCAAGGCCGAAACCGCATCCGGCAGCGTGCCGGCCGGCTTGCCGTCTACAAACAAGGTAAAACCGTCGTTAGTGCCGGTAATCGCCAAAAAATGCCAGGTCGCCAGATTCAAGTCGAACGGACTGACGATTTCCTTGCGGTTCAAATTCAACACCGGGGTTTGCCCTCTGACGGACAACACCAGCCCGTCGCGCTCGAACATCACCCCGTCGGTTTGCGCTTGCTCGATTTTGACCCATGCCGATACCGTCCAACCGAAATCCAGCATCATTTGGATCGAGGGACTGGCGGCGATGCGTATGTCTTGATTGCCGTCGAACCCGGCGGCGCTGCCGGCCACGCCGTTATCGACCGTACTATTAGTTGCCGACGACGGTTGATTGCCGTAAGCGGTAGCATCCTTAACCGCGCTGCCGTCGAAGTGATAAGCGACCAACTGAGCCACGTCGAAAATGCCGGGAGCATCCTGAGCGTCCACCGCCTTGGGATTTTTGTAATACATCCAAAACGCCGGCTCGGCGCTGCTCGCCAAGTCTTTAGGCAGACGCACCCAAATCAAGGCCATTTCGTTGAGTGCATCGAATTTTTCGATTGCGTATTTCAACGGGGTTTTGTCGTCGTTAGCGATAAACCGCAAGTCTTTACCCGCTTCCGCCACATCGGCGAAATAGGCGAAGTTGCCGGTATGCAATCTGACCAGCACCAAGCCCTCATTGGCTATCTTGATGCCGGTTTGCTGCAATTGCTGTGCATCCAAGCTGATTTTCTTCCTATATGCCCAATCCTCGTTCCACCAAGCTTGCGCCAAACTCGGCAGCGTCGCCAGAATAAAAACCAGGGTTACCAATGTTTTCATGCCGTCACTCTAAAAATTTCAACTTTGTGAATTATGTCAGCACAATTTGACATTTTTATGACGTTTTAACTGATTTTAACAAACATTAGTAAATACTAATAATTCAATTAAAGCGCCCCTTTCGGTTTGTTGGAACCCGAATTTCCCGCAGCGCCGCCGGCGGACTCTCCGCCCGGTTCTCCGAAACCCAGCACCTCGACGCTCAACAGGCCTAAGGCCGCTTGATTGCTGCTGTCGGCCGAGCCGCCGCCGGCCTTGGTCGCGGAACTTTCCGCCATCTGCCCGACCGCGGCGTTCAAATTGCTTACCCCGGCCGGCAACGCCGGCGCTGCGGCATTCTGGTTGGGCACGCCAATGCCGCCGCCCTTGCCCACGTCGATGTTGCTGGCATTGGCCAAGGTCGCGGAACCGAGCACGCAACCCGCCGCACAGCCGATACCGGCTTCGCCGGCATCGATCTTGCCGACCGGGGCGAACAAGAACGGTTTACCGCGGCCGCTGGGCCGAATGCCGCTACCGGACACGGAAGGCGGAAACTGGATCTGCACGTCGCCGTTTTCGTCATAGGTGATAATGGCGCTGGGAACGTCCAAGGCCGACTTGGCGCCGCGACCGGCGTCGATGTCGCCGTCCGAACTCCAGGCCAGAATATTGCCGTCACCCAAGGTAAAGATGCGCGACTGGTTAACGAACAAACTGCCTTTGGCGGCATCCGGCTTTTTACCGTCGGACTGATAGCTGAGGCCGCGCAGCTCGGGGCGGAAACCGGCGATGACCAGATTCACATCGCCTTTGCCCTGGGCGATGATGCCGAGCTCGGAATCCTTTTTAGCCTCTACGGCGGCGGCCAGGCCGACGTTAACGCTGCCGCCCGGCACGAACAAGTTGATGTTGCCGTCGTCCAAGGTCTGGATGGTGCTGAACACCATGCTCAAATCGCCGTTCCAGTCGGCCGCCGGGAATAAGGACTGAATCGCTTGGTAACCCGGCTGGTAATCGGCCAACTGGCGGGAAATCGCCCCTTGGGTACCGGCTTCTTTGATCACCGCCAACACGCCCGGCAGCAACAGGTCGTTCAGCAAGGGCTGCAAACCGGCGTATTCGTCTGCCGGCAGCGCGGCGAATTGCTGCAATGCTTCGCCTTCGCTCATGTCGGCATCGCCGCTGCTGTTGCGCACGAAGTTGACGATCAAATTCCGCGCCGTTTGCAGGCCGGCATCGTCCACCAGTGTCTGCTCGCCCGCCTTGGTATGCGCCGCCACCGCCGCCGCATAGTCCGGCAAAGCGTTGAGCGCCAATTGCAATTCCAACGTGTAAACGGACGGCAAAGCCTGAAAAGCCGCCACTTTCAAATCGCCGCGCTCGTCGAACAATTTAAGCACTTGCTCGTCGCTCAATGCGTAAGTGTCGGCATGCAATTCGCCGGCTAACTTGTCGCGCAAATAGGCGACTACCGCCTGTTTGGCCTCGGGATTGTTAGCCACCAGCGCGTTCATGTATTCGACTATGCGGGTTTTGGCCGGCGCCAGCTCGTCGCCGTAGGACGCCAAGCCGACCGTGCGGCTCACAATCTTCGCGTAATCCGGTTGGCCGCCGTTCAGCCCCACCATCACGGTGATTGAGGCGCCGGAGTCAGCCAAGCCGGTGTTGATCAAATCGCCGTCGCTGTACAGGCCTTTGGCTGCGCCTAAATCGAAATGCCGACCGGTTTGGATAAATAAATCGCCCGGCCCGGAGACATTGATTTTGGAGTTGTTGCCGTTCAGGGCCCCGTTCAGGTCGCGGCTGCTGGTAAATTTCAAATCCCGTCCGACCGCCAAGATCGATACGTCGTCGGCATTGGCGTGCTGAATTTGCAAAATCACGTCCTTGAAATCCCTGCCGGTACGTATCACAGCCTTCTTGGCCAAACTGAATTGCACGTTTTCGATGCTGCCATTTTGTGCAACCAAGTAAACCGGCGTTTCGTCACCGCTATGCACGGGAACAGCAGCATGAACCAAAGTATTTAAACCGAACGGCTGCAATCGCGCCTCTACGCTTTGTAACTCGGATCCGGCAGCAATCGGCGTCAGCGCGTCCGGCAACAATGCACGATCGGCATCGGACATACCCAGTTGAATTAATCCATCCGATTTAATATCTTGATCGGCAAAAACAACCAATTGCGCATCGGGCGAAGGGAATAAAGCAATAGCGTCGTCCAGCACCACGCTACCCGATAGCGCCCTTACATCCAGACTGGCTGGATACACTACCGCCAAATTCTTTTGAGTAGTATTTAGGTCAGCTTCAATAGCTTGGATATTCCCGCCTAAGTGTACGTCACCTCCCAACGAGAACACCGAAAGCGAACTACCGTCACTGTAACTAAAGAAGTTGGTTGACCCCTGCGCTTCTGGCTGCATGATCATCGGATCGGAAACACCAGCCAACACCACCTCGCGGTTAGCTTGCAGGGTCATTTGGGTATCACCCAACAATAGTTGTGCTCCGTTGGAATATTGCCCCCCGCCAACAATCGATCCGCCGGCTTGCAAATTGCCGCTACCAGCGCCCAGATAATACAAGCCGCCGGCAATGTCGTTTCCGGCGGTCACCTGCAGCGTACCACCGCCGTTGACCTCGACCTGGTTGGTAATAAAACCCAAGGTGCTCGGGTTGTTGGGGTCGTAGGCCGGATCGCCGGTTTGTTTACCGGTAGTCGGCATCATTACCGATAAGTCGTTGATGTCGCCCCCGGCTGAAATTTGGACCGAGCCGCCGCCGAACGAGCCTACGTTTTGTTGAAATACTCCGTTGCCGAGACTCAAACCCCAAGTCGTTGCAGCGCTATAGGCCAGACTATCCAGCTTGTATCCGTCGTAGATATGCTTCTGCAAATTATCCGGCAAGCTATCGATATAGGCTTGCAGACCGGCGGCATCGTCTTTTAGCGATGCCAGATCCGCCGCAACTGAAGCCAAATAAGCATCTTCCAGTCTATCGCTGCTGCCTTGCCGTCCCATCCAGGCATCAATGAACTGGCTGCTCTGCGCGCCTTGAATATTGCCGCCGGCGCTAATCGTCAAGTCGCCGCCGTCTACCGGGTAATACAAATAAGGCAACGCGCCAATTGCCATCAGCAGATCCATACTGCCGTAGGGATTGGTTTCGCTGATGCGCCCGGCGTTATAAACTACCGAGGTCTGATCGCTGAATACCACGTCGCCGCCGGCGCTCAAGGCGATGTCGCCGCTGCCGGTACGTATGGCAACGTTGGGACCTATCAATAGATCGCCGGCGTTCCCGCTAGCCTGCCAATCAGCACTGGCCAAATCGGCGCCGGCCACCACCCGCAGGTTCCAGGACTCGCCGCCTTGCAACATATCGGTAAACGGAATGTCGCCGAACGGCGAAGGCAGAACCCCGTCTTTGAAACCATCGGAAAGCGAGGCGTAAACGCTTACATCGCCGGCAGCGCGTAGCGTTAAACTACCCGGCATCGCCACCCAGTCGTCGCGCTCGCTGTAACGCCAGTCCGCCAAATCCCATTTGTCGACCACCATCAAGTCGCCGGCGTAAACCACTTCCACCCCGGCCAGCAAGCGGGCGCCGAAGGTATCGGTCACCGCTTGCATGTTGGCGGCGCTCATATAAGCGGCGGTATCGGCTTGAATCGCCGCGTAATCGTCCGCGGTTAAAAAGCCGTTGTCGTCCTGATAGCGCTTGACCGCTTCGATGAAAAATTGCCGGTAACCGTACTCGGTCAATTGGCCGTCGGCATCGTAAACCGCGGCTTTTTCCGCGTAGCCTTTGACCGTGGCGCCGTTATCGGTCAACAGCACGCCGTTGCCGTCGCGCAAGGTGCGCAAGGTGACTTCGCCGCCTTGCAATTTAGTGGTGCCGGTAGCCGTAGCCGTGCCGTTTCCGACGTCTATCGTGGCCCCGGCCGCCAACACGATGCCGCTATTGCCGTCGCCGTCGCTGTCGGTGGCCGACAACAACACGCTGCCGCCTTTGATACCGGTCGCGCTGAGGGTTGCGCCGTTCAAGCGAATGAGGTCGCCGGCATACAGCCGGATAGCCCCGCCCGTCTCGGTGCCGTCGGCGTTCAGCGTACCGGCCGAATCGATGCTACCGTTGTCCGAGATCAAGGTAATGTTGGCGGCCTTTAGCGTGGAACCGGCCCCTTGCACCAGGTCGTCATTCCGGCTGCGCAGGTAAACCGTGTCGGTTACCCCGGCTTCCGCCAGCGTATTGACCAAACCGTCGAAACCGCCGGCGGCGAATTGGCCGACATCGACAAACGCCCGGCCTTGTTGGTTTTGAATTTGCCCGTCTATCCGCACGCTGCTTTCCACCGCGCTCAGATGCAATTGTCCGCCTTTGGCGCTGCCGCCACCGCCGTTCAGATTCAGCGTGGCTTGCTCCGCGATGCCGATCCCGCCGTGTTGCGCTGTGGCGTATAAATTGCCGCCGCCGGTATAGCCTTTGCTATCGGCTATCGCATAACTGCGGCCGGCCAAATCGATTTGCGCGTTATCGCCCAAGCTAATGTCGCCTTGCAAGGCATCGAGACGAAGCTCCCCGGTCGGCAGCGATAACCGGGTATTGAACGCGATACTGTCCGCCGTCAAGCCAATGCGGGCACCGAAGCCGCTGGCATCGGCCACTGTCTCCGCGGCGGCGGTCTGTATGTTCAAGGCATGACCGCTGGCATCGACGTCTAACTGCGCGCCGTTGGCGGCGGTGATGGCCGGCGTGGTTAGCGTCAAGTCGGCGGCGACGTTTAGGCCGCCGTCGCCGTCGGCGCGCAGCTGTTTATGCGCAGCGATAGCCACCTCGGCAAAACCTTGCAAACCGACTTTGCCGTCGCCTATCTCCACCGTATCGGCACTTAAGCGCAAATTGCCGCTGCCGCCGGCGCCGGCCGAGGTGGTGGTAAAACTGTTTTGCAAGCGCAAGCTGTCGGCTTGTATGCCTGCCAGATCGCCGTCGGCGCCGTAGCCGTTGATGATGGGACTATCTATCACCAAGCGGCCGAAACTGATCGGCTGCGCCTGACCGTTCTCATCCAATACCGCTTGACCGGCGCTATCGACCCATTGCACGTTGCCGTACAGGTTGAGGCCGTTACGTACCGACAACACCAATTCGTCGACTTGCAGGTCCAACAATTTGCGGTTGGACAAATTCAGTGCGTTAGCGTCCAAATCGTCCACTTCGCCCAGATTCATGCTGTTGGCGCTCAAATTCAACGAGCCGTGCTGCATGGCAATATCGCCCTGCAGCAAGGTGGATTGGCTGGCGTCCAACAGCATGGAGCCGGACGCCGTCAGGCTCGCCCCTTCCTGTATGCTCAATCGGCCGCCGGCTCCGGGCGCGTCTTGGCGTTGCAGCACGACTTGCTCGTCGCCGGAAACCCGCAGCAATGCGCCGTCGCCGACCACGTTCAACACGCTGTCGCCGGTATTGACTTCACCCTGCGCGCTGAGCACGGCTCCGCTTTCCACCGCCAGCGTATCGCTGGCCGCCGCGCTCAAATCCTTGACCGCCAACTGCGCGCCGGCGGCAAACACCACTTGCCGGGCAAAGACCTCGACGTTGGTGGCGCCGCTGGCTTTATCGCGTTGTCGGGCACCGCCCAGCAACAAGCTATCGACTTTGAGCGCATTCAATTGCTCGGCGGACACCTCCAGCACGCCTTGCTCCGGCGTTTCGCTCAAGGCATTGACGACGCGGATGGCGCCGGAGGCTATGTCCATCCGGGCACCGCGCCCGCCGTTAAACGCCTCCGCCAGAAACTCGCTTTGCAATACCAGCCGGGTACCGGCCAGCAATGCGATTTGTCCGCTATCCTGCGGCAGCAACGGCACGGCGGTTTCGTTCTTCGCGGCTTTGTCGGCGTAAAAATCGTTCGCGCCGGATTCGGCGTACTCCGAATGCAAGCGCAGCTGCTCGCCGGTTTCCAGCAAGAAACCGCTCCACCGTGCGTCGCGCGCATTGGTACCCGCATCGGTAAAATAACCCGTGACTACCGACAAACCCGACACGGTAGCTATGTTTTGCGTTTGGTCCAGGCTGCCGGCTTGCGGCGTCACCAAAAACGCGCCGGGCAACAAGGCGTAATGCGCGGGCAGAATCACGTATTCACCGGCCGGCAGGCCGTTGGAACCGCTTAAATACACTTTGCTGCCTATCGCGTAATCCCAGCCGACCGTGGTATTTTCGTAGTGATCGAACGGTGCCAACTCCGAACCCAAACTCGGCAGGATGGCAAAACCGCCGCTGTAGCCGGCACTGTTAGGATCCAGATAATCGTAAGTTCCGCCGGCCCCGGTCAAAAATTCGTAAGCGTATAGGTCGCCGCCGCCGCTCAAATCCACCGTGCTGCCCGCCGCCAATTCCACGTCCGGCGCTTGCAACAGCAAGGATTTTTCCGGCGGCGTATCGAATACCAGATTGCGCACGCTATCCAGGACATACAACCAATCCAGCTCGGCCTGGGTCACCCCAAAAGGAATCACCGCGCCGGCCGCCGACACCGAAGTCAAACTGCCGTCGGCTAGAACCAGCGATTCGCCGGCTTGCAGTTGCAAACTGCCCAGCGGCGCCCTTAGGGTACCGCCCTGGACGATGTTGGCCGCCTGCAAGGTCAATTTGCCGGCCGCCGACAACGGCGTCACCGAGCTGTTGCCGCTGCCGACGATAGTCAACTTACCCTGGGGGTTGTTTTCGATACGGATCAGGTACTGGCTTAAGGTCGTCGGATAGATCTGACTGGCGGTCAGGGTCAAATCGGCGGCGGTGCGCAGTTCCCCGAAATAACCGCGGTCCGTGATGTTCAAATTGCCCACCGTCCGCATGTCGTAAGCGCTGCTCAATTTAACGCTACCGAATCCGTCGAACACGGCCGCACCCTGCAATTCCAGCCATTGCGCTTGCGCCGAAAACGCGCCGCTCCCCCATTGCGGCGCCGTCGCCGCATGGTCGGTCAACGAGGAACCCAAGCGCACCAAGGCCGCTGCTAGGGAAATATCGGCGTCGACGCCGTTCAGCGCTTCGCCGGCAATGACCGGTGCGTTCAAATCGATGCGCGCGGCGGCCGTTAAATCCACCCTCCCTTGGAACACGATGCTATCCGGCGACTGCAACCGAATGTCGCTGAAACCGCCTTGTTCCAGCATTTGCGCCGATAGCAGCGCTTGGCCGATGCGCGACTCCGGAATGTCGTCGCCGAAACCGAATTCGTCCCGGTAGTCGCCTTGTTGTTCGTCGCGGACCAATAACAACAAGGGGCCGTCCGGAAACGGAATCTGCGCAAACGGGTCCGGCAACCGTCTATCCCGGTCGAAGGTGAAACTGAAACGGCCGCCGCGCGCACCGTCGGAGCTGACCAGTCCGACGATTTTACCGTCGAATATCGCCGCTTCGGCCACGCTAATATCCACGCTGCCGGCATCGCCGAACACCTCGGTCGGTTTGGTGACCGTCGCCGGCTTGCCTTGCACCGGCACATCCAACACCGAATGGGTACCCGATACGTCAATCAAAGAGCCCTGCTCGAACACCAAGCCGCCGCGCTGCACGTCGAAGCTGACCTCGCCACCGTCGAGCACCTCGCCGTTTTGCTTGCCGAAGGCATCGACCGGGTCGCGTATCACCGTGCCTTGGGCCAATATCTGCGCATGCTCGCCCAGCCACACCGACTGGCTGGCGACGTAGGGGTCCAGCGCGATGCTTTCTATCGCTGCCCGAATCGAGCCGCCCGGTGCGTTGATCGTGCCGTCTATGTAAATGCCGCCCCGATTGGTCACCAGCTCCACGCTGCCGCGCTTATCGACGCTGATCGAGCTGCCGGTACCTAGTACGACATCCAGCAAACCGCTCAGCGACAAATGCGTGGCGGCGCGCAAATGCTCCGGCAGCATCACCAAATCGCTGAAACCGCGAATGTCGCTATCGCTGGGTTTTTGCAAAAAGCCGTCGCGCAATACCAGGTTGGCGGTTTTCAAATTCAACACCGTACCCTCTTCTATCGAGACTCCGCCGACGTTACCGATTAATTCAACGCTGCCGAAGCCGCCCTTGGGATCGAATGCGAAACGCCCCGCGCCGGTCACCTTTAAGCGCATCGCTTCGTCGCCCGTGCCGTCGCCATTGCCGACCACGATGGCGTCGCTACTTAAAGTCAGGCTGCCGGCCTTGCCCATCGCCGCGGCGGATACGCTTCCGTCCAGACTCAAGCGGCCGGGACGGCTCGAATTGCCGGCGATCAAGGCGATACTGCCGCCGTCGCCTGCCGTCACCGTGCCGGTTTGACTGAGCCAGGCGCCGCCGTCGGCGCGGATTTGCGCGCCGGCCTGCACGGTTAAATCGCCTAGCGAGCTTATGATCACGCTGCCGCCGTTGACGGCCAACACGCCGAGCGGATCGGCGCCGAGACCGGCCGAATAGTCGTTGACCCAACGGCCGGACACATTCAAACGGCCTCGCGGGCCTATCAGCACGCCGCCGCTGCCTATATTGCTTAAGGCGATAGTGCCGCCGGCCACTTGCACTTGTCCCTGCACGTCTATGCTCGGCGCCTCTACCTTAAAATCGCCGCCGGCGGCCAACTTGATATTGGCGCTTTCGGCGACATCGACGTTACCGTAGGTTTTGACCTCGACGTGTTCGACGCCCGACTGACTCAGCATCCGGCTGGATAGGACCGTCGTCTGCGACCGGCCGAGGTCGTCTAACGGAAAATCCTGTCCGAGTGCTATGTCTTCGTTGCTGTTGCCGGCGCGAAAACTGACGTTTTGCGCGACATTGGCGTCTATGCTCGAATCGAAGCTAAATCGGCCGCCGTCCGGTTGAGCGCCGGCCGCGCGCTGGAATACCCCGGCTTGCGCCCCGGCCGCCAACGTACCGTTCCAGGCCAAATGCCGGGAGGTAATATTGACGCTGCCGGCGTCTTTGCCTTCCTTGTAGCCGGCCTGATAAATCGCATTACCCGGCAAGGGGTTTTTTTCGACCTTGTCGCCGTTCACGCTCTTGACCGTATCGAACACTTTGACGTAGGTTTCGTTCGGGTCGGCGTCGCTAATGTCGACGATACGCCCGGCTTGGTCCATCAACTTGGTGGTCGAGAGGGTGCCGGCCAAATAACGTACCGAACCGCCGGCAATATCGATTTTGGCGCCTTTGTTGATGACGGCGTCGCCGGCCGCGGTGATGTTGACCTCACCGCCCTCGGCCAAACGCTCCTCTATTCCTCGCTTTATCCTGTCCCGGGCGCCGCTGGTGTCGACGATTTCGGTCTGTTTGCGTAAATCGACCTTGACGGTTTCGCCTTTCAGTGGGCCATCTTTTTGCAACGGCGCGTCGCGCAGGTCGTAGCTTTGCACCGAGATTTCCCCGATGTTGCGCTCCATCGCCACGGTCGCTTGCGTGCTGCCGGATACGTCTATCGTGGCGCCGTTTTCCATCCAAAACCGGCCGCTGTTGCCGGCGGCCGGCGCCACTACCGAATCGCTGGCCTCGATCTCTACCTGCGCGGAAGGCCCTTGTATGGTGGAGCCGGACATCATGGCCACGTCGTGGCCGTTAACCTCGATGTAGGACTTGTGCTGTTCCTGCTCGTCCACCGCGCTGCCGCCGTCCTGATCGGCTTGCACTTCGGTGACGCTGTCTTTTTTAAAAGTGACTGTGGAAACGTCTTTTTCGCCGCGCACGGTGGAAGCGGCCGATAATTTATCGCCGATAGCGGTATGCTGTTCGCGCGCCAGCAGGCGTATCGAGCCGTTCACGTCCACCGACGTGGTGGCGGTCAGCCTACCGGATTGGTTGACCGCATAGCCGGCCAGGGTGATGTTGCCTTCTTTGGCCAATACCGAGCCGACGTTTTCCACCTTGCCGCCGGTATCGACCTCTACCAACAACCCGGAAAACGGACTAGCGCTATCCGCCGCCTGCAAATACACCTTGTCTTCGCTGGCCGCCATGATGATCTGGCCGTTGGCGTCCGCCGCCAACGAACCGTTGTTCTCGATAGTCGGCGCCGCCAAGATGATACGGCCGCCGGCATCCACATGGATCTTGGCGCCGGCATCGATCAATATCTTGCTGGTTGCGGCGTTGAAGCCGCTGCCCGCTTCTATCGCCAGCGCGGCCCGGCCGTCTTCGTCGAACACGCGGGTGATCCCGCGTTGAAACACGTCATCGCTGATATTCAAGGCGGTTGCAACCAAGCTATTGGTGTTGACCACCGCGTCCTTGCCGAATAGAAAACCGTTTTGATTGAACAAATAGACTTGGCCGTTAGCGACGACTTTGCCCAGGATGCTGCTGGGGTTTTGATCGTAAATGCGGTTCAAGGCAATCGAGCTGCTGCCGGGCTGCACGAATTTGACGGTATTGTCCTTGCCGACGTCGAAGCTTTTCCAGTTCAGAATCAACTTATCGGTGTGCTGGTCGATTTGCAGCGTCTGCCCCTGGTCGACCAAGGCCTGGTCCGCCCGGCCGGACGCAACCCAGCCTCGGGCCGGATCGGGCACCGGCAATTCGGCTCTGCTCAGCGGGGCGCCCAGCATCATGCTGCCGGCCAGCACCCATTTAATCCCGGCGGCCAACGGTTTCAGATCGACGGTCGGTTGCGTAACGGCCGTCAGCCCGATGGATTTGCGATTAGCCATGATATTGCCTACTGTTCGAAGGTTGCGTATTACTCGTCCGGACCGATTGCGGTTAAGCCCGTCAGAATTCGGTTGCCACTCTAAAATCCACCCGCGGATCGCCGCTGTGCACCACGGTACCGCCGGTTAAGTCCGCATCCGGCGATTCCTTGAACGTGGTTAAGGGTATCCCCAGCGCCAGCACACCGTTGAAATGCTTGAGCATTTGAAACTGCATGCCCAAGCCTGCACTGGTTAGCACGTAGTCCTTGAACTGGCCGGACGACGGTTTTTCCACCCAACCTTTGCCGAAATCGAAAAAAGCCAGTAACTTGAGTTCGTTTAGATAATCCCATTCCTCGGCCCCCAAATGCGGGCTGCGCAGCTCCAACGAACCGACGGCCGCGCTATCGGTCAGGGCTTGGGTCTCGTTATAGCCGCGCACGCTTTGCATACCGCCCAGCGAGAATTGTTCGTTGCTGATTAGGGGTTCGCTGGCCGCCTGGCCGGCAAAGCGGCCTACCCATTGCATACCGTAAGGCAGGTCGTAACTCCAGTCGAAATTACCGGTGACGTACATAAAATTGGAGTTGGAACCGATGCGTTTTTTATTGAATTCGGCTTCGTCGCTACCCAAGCCGCGAAACGCCCAATGCAGGCCCAAGTCCATGCCGAACGTGGCGGACTCGCCGCGGTAGTGACCGCCGTATTGAGCGACAAAGGGCACATAGCTGATGGGCGTGGCCTGATCGTCGGCACCGAGCAATTTCAGATTCTGGCTGAAGTGCTTGTAATCGCCCCCGAAGCCGCCGTTATGAAGGTAGCGGCCCAGCGCTTTAAACGGCTTGATCCAACGCATACCGTAGATTTGCCCGTTACCGATCACCGACAAATCCCCGGCGCTGGCCACCTGCGCGCTGGAAGACGAGTTAACCGCGTACAACACCAGCCGCGAGTCGCCGTCGAACAACGGCATGGCGTAAGTGCCGGCCCAAACGTCCACTTCCTGGCTTTGTTCCGGCGAAACCTGATACATCAACGATGCGCTATGCATGCGTTGCCACAAATTGTCGTAACGCAACGACGCCACCAAGCGGGTCCGCGAGGTGTTGGCGGTGTTGCGACCGTTCATTTCCAGTTTGCCGTGCAAGGGCATGTCGTCTTTGACTTTCAATTCGACTTCCAAGGTACCGGGGGTTTCCCCGGCCCGTAAAATCGGCACGATTTGCCGGTCCGGGCTTTCGGTAGCCAAGTGGGCCAGCTGTTGCTGCATTTTCGGGAAGTTGGGCACCGTGCCTTCGGCCAGTTCCGGTACCGCGGCCTTGATGTTGCCCAAGGAAAAATAGCGGGCGTCTTTAACCCGTAAGCGCGCCACCTTGCCTTCCACCACTTGCAGATAGACCACGCCGTTTTTGACGTTTTGCTCCGGGATGTCCACGCCTACAGTCTGGTAACCGTTAGTCTGATAGAGTTTTTCCAATGCGGCTCGGGCCGATTCCACGTCGTCTATGGATTTTTGCGGACCTAGGAACGGATACAGGGTGCGTTCCAGCTGGTTTTTGTCCAGAGTGCTGTTGCCTTTGACCCGCAGTTCCAGCAGATCGAAACGCGGGGCTGCCGCCGGCTGAGGATCGTTTTGCGCTGGGCCCGTTCCGGTTTCGGCATCATTAGCATTTTCGCCGTTCGCCTCTTCCGCCTGTGCCCAGGTAGGAGCACTCGGCAACCATAAGGCCGCAAGTAAGAGCAGACCGACGCATTGCCCGGATACCGCCTTACAATGCGGTAACGATCCAGCCCCCCTATGCCATGGGTTGCTGGTGGAAATTGAGCCGATGGATACTCGCCCGATTCGGCGTTGAAGAATAAATCTATCTATCACGATGTTGCTTTCGCTAAATTCAAGGCGGTACGTCGATTTTGCTCGACGCCCTAATTTGACGACCGGCATTGGCCGATGACGAGCCAATCCCCCGCGCCCAAAATCCTTGCTCGGTAAAAATCGTAAAAGCCAATCACTTATGGAAAGCGATTGACTTGGTTGACTTCTCGAATCAGCCGCAGCGCCTAGTTGTTTCTACGGCATTCGAGAAGCGGGTTGCAGCCATCCCTGGCTGCCAGTAAGCGGGGGGGCTTACTGCAATTGAATACCGCGTGAAGTACCCAAGTCGTAAACGGCAGGGATACGGCAGTTGTTGACGCTTTGCGAAGTGGTTGCGTGGCTGTAAGGGTTTACCGGATAACTGGCTGCGAACACGCCGTTGGTTTCCGGGGTGTAGTTTTTCGGCGACGCCAAGTAACCGCTTTGACCGAACGAGTGGTTGTTGGTAGCGTTCAAGGTGACGATCACGGCCGGGTTGCTGGCCGCTTTGATGAACTCGTCGACGATGGCTTTTTCGCCGGCGTCGAAGACGTGGGTTTTGCTGTATTGGAAGGTCAATTCCGCCCAATCGTGGTATTTGCCTTTGGCTACGTTTTCCAGGGTAGGGGTGATACCGTCGATTTTTACGAAACGCCAGTCTTCGGAGCGGCTGGCATTTTTCTCCAAGCCTTGAATGCCGATAGCCCAACGGGTACCGTAGGTGTTGTTGAATGCGCTGCCGATGGTGTTGGACCCTGAGTCCAGTTCGCCCATGCATTCGGACACGGTACCCGAGGATGACATTTGGTGAACTTTAGTTTCGGCTACCACTTCCGGAACGCTCGTGTTACCGGCTTTAGGCGCGGTCGCGGCGGAGGCGCAAGGATAATTCAAGAAATTGATGCCCATTTGCGCTTTGGTACCGGAACCGTCGGTACGGGTGCAAACGTGCACGCGATGGCCGGTGAAACCGGTCGGTTTATACGCGGCGCTGGCATTGGCGAAGACGTTGGAGGTGCCGATTTTCAGGTCTTGCCAGCTATCGATTTTGCCGGTCAGGATGCTGGCGATTTGATCGCGGGTCAGGCTGGGCATACAGGCTTCTGTTTCCGAACCCACGCAGGCGTTGCCGACGCCGAACTGGGCTTCTTGCAGCGCGTTGCGGAATTTCAAGGTAGCGCCTATGCCGAATACTTGGCCGCCGGCGGATTCGACGTTCAGGAAGTTCACGTCGCTTGCGCTGATTGCCTCGAATCCGCTGGGGGTGTTAACACCGCGGAATTGTTCCGGGTCGACGTCGGAGATACCGAAATCCGGCACCTTGGATTGATACTGGCCGACGGTAGTTTCGGAATAAGTACAGGTAGAGGTACTCAACACGCCGGCAGCCGGCGCCGGAGACGGTACGCTACAAATGCTGGGGTCTACGTTCAAAAATTGGATGCTCGCACTGGCGCCTTTGGCTTCGGCGATGATGGGCGATACGCCGAACGCAGAACCGCCTTTGCTGCGTTTGTAAATCATCAAATTGGTTTTGCCGCCGGCCAGACCGACCAATTGCGGGTTCAGCGGGTTCAAACTACACAGGTAAGCGTCCTGGTCTTTACCCGAACCGTTGTCTTTGAATTTAAACACCGGTTTGGTGCTGTCGCACAAGCGCTCGGCAGCGGTTACCGTGGTGCTGGTAGACAAATGCTCGATGTACTCCAAGGCCGCGGAGGCGCCGGACAAATAAATTTCGTAGGTGTTGGCCGGAGTGACAACCACTTTGCCGTTGCCATCCAGAGTAACGTCGGCTTGCGCCGCACCGCCAAACAAGGCAGCTGCAACCGCAGCGCCCAATACTACGTTTTTCATGACTTTTCTCACTATGAAAGTTTTGAAGGTAGGAAAGCGGCCATTCCCCGCTGTTTGGGGAATGGCTTCAGGCAATTACGCGTTGGCTTTGCGGCGAGCGCCCAGCAGGCCCAGCAGGCCGGTACCGAACAACCAGACCGCGCCTGGGACCGGCACGGCGGCAGGTGCTTCGAAGGTCAGGCTGTTGCCGGCCAAAGTCCATCTTTGCACAAAGGTGCTGGTGAGGTTGTCGCCCGGATTGACTACGATGTCCATCACACCCAATTGAAAGGCCACAGATTCGCCATAAGCCACTTGCGGATCTTGGATCCAGCTACCCCAAATGGAGTCGGCATAGCCGTGCTGACCGGTCATCGGCGAATCGGTGTCCAACGACAATTTGGTATCGTTCAAGTTGCGGTCTTGTACTAAACCGGCATTCACATCGATCGCGTGCCCTTCGATGGCGGATGCAACACTAGAACCCCAGAAAATGCCGTAGTCTTCGCCGGCGGTCGGGTACAGCGGTCCGTCCATGGTGATGGCTGCGCCCAAACCTACCGAGTTACCGACCGCAACCACGTATTTGATTACACTGGTGTTGGCGCCGGTAATGAAATTTTGCCAATTCGGATCGTTGCTAAGATCGTAATTCAACGCGTAAGACGTATTGAACTGGTTAGCCACCAATTCGTCGTAAGTAATACCGGTATCCAACGTGAAGGTTTTACCGGTGGTCCAGTCGTAAGCTGACAAATACGCTTCGTTGTTACCGCCGTCGTAGTACATGACGCTAGCGTTCGCTGCGCCGGCACCTGCCAGCATCGCCATCGCTACCGCCAATTTTGTAAATTTGAACATTGCTATTTCCTCATGTTTGAAAAAGTCGTAGACACGAGGTGACAGTTCAGCCGTCTTGCCGGGCAAGACCTGTAACTTTCCGTCCCCGCCTCGCGGCGGGTTTGGCTTTTACACACTCCTTAAATCGCGGGCCGAATTATCTAACAGATAAACAACGCGGCCTTTCCCCGCTACCATAAAACGAACCGCATCCAACCTACTCCCTACCTCTTCCCTCGCCCTACCCCGGACGTGCCATCCCTATTCCCTTGCCGACTCTCCCTGCACTCGGCAAATGCCTTACATCCGGCGCTGCAACAGCGCTTGGTGTTTGCGCATATTTTTCCAGAGCAAATGAGAGCTTTCAGTTACAAGTGGATTAACGTTGTGTAAAACGTAATACATTGCCGACGCCGATGGTAAGAATGGAACCGAACAGCACGAGATCGAATCGAAATTAGTTTGCCATTTGCCCCAAAGTAGATCATCATACCGGGCATTCGCACCATTACTGTGCGCTTACGCCGCTTGGAGACCGTATGACTACTCGCACCGCTTATGTCGCAATCGCGCTTGCCACTGCCGCCGGCTGGCCGCTGTCCGCCGCCGCAGATGAATTGAACGGTGCTGATACCGCGTGGATTTTAACGGCCTCCGGCTTGGTGTTGTTTATGACGGTGCCGGGACTGGCCCTGTTTTACGGCGGCCTAGTTCGCACCAAAAACGTGCTTTCGGTGTTGATGCACTGTTTTGCCGTGACCGCATTGGTCTCGGTAATCTGGCTGTTCGCCGGTTACAGCTTGGCGCTCAGCGACGGCGGTAGCTGGAATTCGCTGATAGGCGGCTTATCGCGCCTGACCCTGTTGAACATGAACGCCGACACGCTAAAAGATAATCTGCCGGAAACCGTATTTTGCATGTATCACCTGACCTTCGCGATTTTCGCGCCGGCACTGATCGTCGGGGGCATCGCCGAAAGGATGAGGTTTTCCAGCCTGTTATGGTTCGTCGGCCTGTGGGAGCTGTTGATCTACGTGCCGGTCTGTCATTGGATTTGGGGCGGCGGCTGGCTGGCCAAATTGGGCGTGATGGACTTTGCCGGCGGCATCGTGGTGCACGTGGCCGGCGGTACCGGCGCGTTGATTGGCGCGATGATGCTGGGCGCTCGCCGCGGCTTTCCGCGTGTGCCGATGCCGCCGCACAACCTGACCATGACCGCTACCGGTGCCGGCATCCTTTGGGTAGGCTGGCACGGCTTCAGCGCCGGCAGCGCCTTGATGGCCAACGGCGCCGCCGGTGTAGCGATGCTGTCCACCCACATGAGCGCGGCGGCCGGCTCGCTGGCCTGGATGGCCAGCGAATGGCTGCGGTTCGGCAAACCCAGCGGCCTGGGCTTGATTACCGGCATGGTCGCCGGGCTGGGCATGATCGCTCCCTCCGCCGGCTTCATCTCACCTTTGGGCGGCTTGCTGGTCGGCGCCTTGGCCGGCGGTTTGTGTTTTCTGACGCTTCATATGATCAAACGCCGCTTCGCGATAGACGACACCCTGGACGTATTCGCGATTCACGGCGTCGGCGGCATCGTCGGTTCTTTATTGACCGCCGTGCTGACCCACGAGGCCTTAGGCGGCATCGGCATACTCAGCGAAAACGGCATCGCCGGCCAACTGACCGTGCAAGCGATTGCGGTCGCTAGCGTGCTGATCTGGAGCGCCGGCATCAGTTTTTTGATTTTGAAAGGGCTGGACATGACTCTGGGGCTGCGGGTATCCGCCAACGAGGAGACTGAAGGTTTGGACATTTCCCAGCACAACGAACAAGGCTACAACTTTTAGTCTCCGTTCCGACCCGCCGAAATCGCACTATCGACCGAATGGCGCCAGCCTGCTCGCTTCCGCGCGGGGATGGCCGACTGTCAACGCTTTTCGCCATAGCTAATGGAGTCTGCATGAAATTAATCACCGCCATTATTAAACCGTTTAAAACCGAGGAAGTCCGGGATGCCTTGTCGCAAATCGGCGTATTAGGCCTGACCTTGAGCGACGTGCGCGGATTCGGACGGCAAAAAGGCCACACCGAACTATACCGCGGCGCCGAGTACCGCGTGGATTTCGTCCCCAAAACCAAGCTTGAACTGGCCGTACCCGACGATATGGTGGAACGCGCGGTCGAAGCCATCCTCAAATCGGCCCGAACCGGCAAAATCGGCGACGGCAAAATTTTCGTGACCACCATCGAGCAAAGCGTGCGCATTCGCACCGGCGAAACCGGCGAAGACGCCATTTAGCCAGGCATTCGGCAAGCACATTGATATTGATTCGATATTACTATTAAGTTACAGTGAACGCCGAATTCGGAGACGACTCATGAAATACCGCTTGAAAGTATTGTTATCCGCCGCCCTCAGCCTAGCGCTAGGCCATACGGCCGCCGCCGATGACGACGCCGCCGGCAATCTGGTTAGGGCGCAGCCTTGTGTCAACGGGGAAAACATCGACGACTTGTTGAAACAAAAAGCCCGCCACAGCCAACGGGACTTGGGCTGGCATGTGTATTCGTCCGACGACGGGCTGGAAGTCGAACGTGCTTACATGGTCAGTAAAGCCATGGAAATTCGCTATCGGTGGCGCGTCACCGCCGACGGCCAAGTGTTTCCGGCCAACAAACGCGCCGAGGAGCTGTGTTCCTGATGTAAGCACTGCAAGTGCCGCCAAGAAACGCACTCATCGGCAAAACCGTTATCTCGCATGTGGGGTCGCAAATGAAAGCCAAAATCCCGCCGATCGGCATCCGCCGTTGCAACCGCCGCGCCCGGGTAGTAAATGCTGCCCTAAGCGCACCCATGATTGCCTTGGAGCTATTGCTTTGGCCTTGGCGACTATTCAAGCTGCTGAATTTGCTGGTACACGGGCTGGGCCATGCGTTTGCACTGTCGCTCGCCACCCGCTCGTCGCGCTACTTGAGCCGCACGGTCATCCTGGAAAACATTCCCGCCGACAAACTTATTCTCGGCCTACTGCCCGGCGGCAACCTTACGCAGGGTGTATCGCAAACGCCGCACATCGAACTGGACAAGCTGACGGCATGGCAATGCAGACTGGGCGCTGCCGGCGGCATCGCCGCGAACTTGAGCGGGTTGACGGCTGCGGTTCTGCGACAGCCGGAGATATTGGACGTCTCGCCGTTGCCACTCGTTGCCGACCTGTATGTGCTGACCTGTTTTTACGCTACCGCACTGTTGGCGATGTGTTCGTGGCCGGACATCCGGGCCATGCTCTACGGCCGGGCCGCCGCACTGGCTTGTGGTCCGGCCTTCGCCGTGCGTTACGGATTGGATCCCGAAGATAAATCGTCGCCGCAGCTGGTTTCCGACCGGCTACGGGAACTGGTGGAAATTCTGGCCCGGGAAGCCTCGACCCGCGGCGGCCAATCCGGCGGCTTTTCCATCATCGTCAAGCGTTTGGATGCCTTGTCCGTCATTTTCGACAAAGCGGTCAAGGGCAAACGCGAAGACATCGTCAAAGTGGTTTGCCGGAAAATGTCGGCGCTGCTGACCAAAGCCCGCCGCGAAGGCTACGGCAAAGCCGGCGATTTCGAAGCAATCCTGCTGCATTTGCGCTATGCCACCGGCGGCGCAACCCATTGGCACAACGCCCAACCGCATTGGTACGAACATTTCGCGCAAATGACTCAGCACAAGGTTGTGAATGGCTGCTTGCACAACGTCAACGGCGAGGTGTTCAACATGATTGCCCACAACGGCGACATGGACGGCGTGCATTTGGATTTGACCCTGAACGCCAAACCGTTCCGGCACTATTTCAGCCAGATGGAAGCGCGCGCGATATTTATGGCGGCGATGCCGGTCACCACCTCCCAAGGCAACTCCGACTCGCGCAGCGTAGCTGAATGGCTAGACTTTCATTTCACTCAAGGCCTGGCGTACAAAGCCCTGCGCTATGCCTATTTCACGGCCGGCCTGGATTACAACCGCGACATCGTCGCCGGTAAATTCAACCTAAACCCGTTACTGCACTGGGCCGAAGAGATCGACATCGAATTGAACAAACTGGGCAGCCAAAACCCTGAGCGCTGTCTGAAACCCGCCGCCCAATCGCTTGCCGACCTGAAAGATTGCCACAAGCAACGCCTACGCGAGATATTGCGGACACGCGCCCACGGCGTGGTTGCCGCCGACCTGCTCGACCAGTTCATCGCCCGCTTCGAAACCGCGTTTTATCATCACGACCTGACCTATGTGATGCGTCTGGCGTCGCGCGACCTGGTCGGCGAATTCGCCTTGATGGTGTGCAGCACCTTGGAACCGCGCTTGGGCGTGTTCTCGCTGACGCAAGCGTTTTCGATCGGTTACAACCGCAGCCGCAACGAAATCTTCGGCAGCGCCGAACCGCAGGGCGTCACCAGCGCGCTCCAGCACGGCCACGCCGACGACGATGCGCTGCAAATTTATTTGCAAGACGGTCAGTTCGCCACTGTGGAATACCGGCCGCAACCCGGCCAAGATCCGATCCGCATTTACGACCGGGCCCAAGCCGACGCCGATTTGGAGCTGTCCCCGGTCATTGCGGCCGGCACCGTCCTGAATGCACCGGCTCACGCCGAGTTCTGCCATTGGTTCGCCGTCAACGGCAACCCGAAAATCGACCGTCACACCCGGCACGAGGTCAACCCGACCGAAGACGTCGGCAAAGACATCAAAGACATCCCCTACGTGTTGCGGCGAATCAGGGAATCCTTCACCCCGCAAGGGGAAAACTGGGACACCATGCAACATTTTGCCGACTTGCTGCTCGAACGCCTGCAAGACGAAACGCGCGAACCGGACAAGCACGATCTGGTGTTGTTCGGCGTCGACTTCAATCAGGATTTGGTGCAGGAATTCAGTCTGGCCCTCCATTCCATATTGCCGGGTCTACGCATTCGGGCGGAAAACTCCGGCAACGTGTTGAAGGAAATGAAACGCACCCGCCGCGAAGGTATCGGCCGCTACAGCCCGCAAACCCTGTTTTTGGGGGTCAGCAATTCGGCGCAAACCCAATCGACCTTGGCCGCTATTCGTAAGGCACGCGAATGGGCCGGCGCGGAACGCTGCTTCGTGCTGAGTCAATGTTTTTTAAACTCCATGACCCAAGCGCTGGGCCAAGGCTTCCACCCCGAAGACCCCTTATTGCCCAACACCTTCGTCAATTTGAGCCATTGGGCGCCGGACGGCAGTTGCGGCCGACGTCGTTCGGAAGCGGCCACCTTGATTCCGGTCGCCACTCACGCGGTCCTGACCGAAATCTTGCTGCATTTGGCGCAAAGGGTACTGGAAACCCGGCAGGCGCTGCAGCAACAAGGCGATAGGGTAGGACTGAAAAAACCGGAAATACGCCACGACTTGCAACTGGCCGATTTGGAAGCCTTCCGCAATTTTCAAATCGTGGTCTATGAGGTGGAAATCGCCAACCGGGTGGGCCGCAATGCCGCCGGACAGCCGATAGACTCGCCGGACCGCGCAGCACTGGAGCACGAAGCCAAGGCCCGCGCCGAAAACACCATCGAGTTCGTGCGCGCCTATGCCCTGTTCGCCGCCTATATCGCTATCGCCACGGTATTCGGTATTCCGGTGTTCGCGCTGCTCAGCGCGCCGTTGCAAACCGTACCCGGCATCGCCACCGTCGCCCACGTCCTGGACGCCGTGCTGTTCTTGTTCGCGTTGTGGTTGATCCATTGCGGCATCCGCTATTGGCAAGGCCGGCCGCTGTGGGAACGCATCGGCGCCCGCGCCGAGCTGTATATCGACCGACGTTACATCGCCCGGATGATAGAACGCTACAACGCCACCTTGTTTGCCAACGCCCCGGCCTTCATCACGCCGTTTTTTTATTGGGCGGATACGGTACAGGACGCGCTGCATCGTTTCGGCATCCGCGCTCATCGCGGCGTGGTGACGATACACCGCACTCCGGACGAACGCATGGGCGTGGAAGAAGCCAACAACGCCTCGGAAGAAAATATGGTATTCGCCCAGATCGGCGGCATCCGCTTCAACGGCGGCCAACCGCAATCGCGCGATAAAGTGCGTTCCGGCTCGTATTACATGAACAAGGACGCCCGCGATTGGGAAGCCCGGCCTTACCAACTGGTGCTGTCGGACAATTTAGAGTCCTTGCGCCGCCAATACGACGGGCGGTTGTCGCCGGAAGTACTGCGACTGGTCAACCGGCGTCTGATCGATTTGTGCGACGGCCTGATCGTGGAATTCGTGTTGGGCGAACGGCGCAAGGCCTTGGTAAACCGCGCCATTTGGGACGTCATTCGCTGGATACCCGGCGCCATGCTGCTGTATCAAGCCTTGCTGGGCATGGGCATCGACTTGATGAATCTGACCGGCGAAGCCGATACCGCCAATCAGGCACAAATCCAATCGACCAAACACCCGGTATCGCCCATGGATTTTCACGTGCAAACCATGGCGCCGCGCCAGGCCTTGCTGTCGTTCAACCAGGAAATGCCATGCCGGGCCCACCAAGCGCTCGGCGTGGTCACGCTGGGCGGCAACGATACTTTGACCATCGCCCTCAGCCCCTTGTCCGGCGGCGTGCACGACTTGCCGGCTAAATTGCATTTACACCCCGGCGCGGGCCGCGACAAGGGCACGCTAGTCGACCTGCCCAAATTCCGCAAAGGCGGCAAATTCGTGGCAGTGTTGGGCCATGTGGCCGGCGAGGAACATTTGCTGATCCGCAATCAGCAAACGGCTTGCCGCCTGGCCATACCCACCGCCCTGCTGGACGGCGCGCAACGCCGGTTTTTGCACGATCACTTGACCCACCACAACGATGCCTGGGCCAACGTGGCATAAGACCCGGGCGCAGCAAGCCGGCGCCCGCACACTGACTTAACCGTAGGGAGAACAGCATCGTGTTGCCTATCGTCGTGACTATCGCCGTGATTCTGGCTGTTTTATTGCTGAATGCCGAACAAAGACCGAAAAATCATCGGGAAAAACTGGTTGTCCGGCTGATTTTATTCAGCGTACTGTTTTTATCCACATTGTGTTTGCTGGCTGAAAGCATCATTCCCGCCGGCGTTCAGGTCGGCGCAGCAGCTTTCGTCGCAGCATTCCTGGTTTTCAGAACCCTGCTGGCCTCGTTCTGGGGCAAGGTGTTCTTTCAATCACTGCTGATCTTGCTACTGTTTTGGTGCGGATACCTTTATACCGTCACGCAACTACCGTACGGCGAGCAACCGTTCGCGACCCTCGCAGTCAACCGGCCCAAACCTCTCGAAATCGACAAACTCAAACAACAATGGCTGCTGGGTTTGCCGCTGCAATCCGAAGCCGTTGTTCCGGCCACTGCCCAAACCGCCGCACTGCCGACACCCGGCAAGCCGGAGCGCAGTGCCCTGAGCTGGCAAGCCTTGTGGCCGTTGATGGAAAAAGACGCCCGAATTCGCGAAGTGCTGCAAAACCTTAGGGAAAAACAACAACAGGATTTGACCGCGTTCGACAATCAATTGAACGCCACCTCTGTCGCCAGCACCGCGATGCGCCGCCACGCGCTGGACAAGGAAAACGTGGACGATTTGTTGAAGGAAAACGCCATCTCCAAGGCCCGTTACAAAACCCTGCTGGAAACCTGGAGCCTTTTGGACCGCGACGAACAGGCGTTTAGCGAACGCCAGGACGAAGAACGCTTTCACGTCCTGTTGCAACTGGTCACCGATACCGAAGTTGACGAATCGCACAAAGTGGAATTCATCGACTACATGGTCAAACATTTCGCCGGCGACATTCGCCTTTTCAAACCGTTGATCAGCGTTTACGACCGTCTGGATGAAGAATATCCGCGCCATAAGCGCTTGAACCAAGCTTTCCTGGATTTATATCTGGCCAAGCGGGAAGCGGTCTTGCGCGGCATAAGGGCGATGGGCAAGCCGGCATTGCAACCCTTGCTGGATTACCGCAACAAAACCTTGCCGACCATCGGCTATTCCCAAGCCCGACTGGACGATTTCATCGAACGGCAATTCGGCGTCAAAGTACGCACGCTGTACCAAACGGCGCCGGCGCAAGCAGTGGCGGATTTTTTGAACCGGAAAAAGTATCCGGACATCGACCTGTTTTCCGGGCCGTCCTTCGAACAAGACTACATACGCCGAACCTTACGCCAATTGCAAGCCGAAAACCGCCCGCCCGAAGCCGGCGAGGTGTTGTTGGGACTGGATCCAGTGCAATGGCAAAATCTGCGCACCGCTCTGACCGGCCGCTATTCCGAGCAATTGGATAAGCTGCTGATAGCGCCCGATCCCGCCGTGCGAGCCAATCTGGCCTGGCAATTGGCCTATTTGAAAAACCCTTACCATATGCCGTTGGTGCTGGAGCTAATGCGCGACCAAAACCCGGAAGTCCGCCGCCTGGCCGCCATTGCCGCCGGCAATTTCGCCATACGCGACACCCAGGGTTCCAGCGATCCCAAATTCACCGAAATTATCCGCATGCTGCAAAACTACCGCAGCAATTCCGATGCATTCGGCCGTGCTTGGGCCGTCACGGCGCTGGCCAATATCGGCGACAAACAAAAAGCCTTGTACGTCATCGATTTGATTTTGAACGACGGCACCGCCAGCCAATCCGTGGTCGGCGACTCGGCACCGACCTGGCATGCAGAAGACAAACAAGCCTTGGCCGGGTTGGTCGACACCTTGAAACACACCCCGGAAGAACTGCTGGTCAAAACCCAGGCGCTCAACACCTTGCTGGCCTTGGAATCCCCGGAAGCCCTGGACGTATTGTTGCACTATCTGATGCACGTCTACCAAGCCCACGACAGCCGACCGAGCATCTGGCGCTATCTGGCGCCGCATCTGAGCTTGCCGCAAGCGGCGGAAAACGTCGAGGACGTCGTCTCCTACCTGGCACAAACCCAAGGGCAAGGCCATAGCCAATTCCACAAACGGCAATTGAAAGCGCTCAACGGCTATTTACAACAGGCTTACGAACAGCACCGCAGCGGCGAATTCTTTCAGCTGCTGAATTTTCTGCGCGCTTTCGATCACGACGAATATCAACTTTACTTGCGACAAACCGGCGAACACATCCGCATCATGCGCGCCATCGAATACCTAACCGCCAGCGTGCCGTTCTGGCTGGTCTGTTGGCCGCTGAATCTATTAATCGCGTTGTTCGTCAGTTACCTGATTTTGCCCTGGCTGAAACTGGAACCGGTCCGGGTCGGCCACAGCGGTAACAACCGCGCCAATCCGGCCGCCTTCGGCAGCGCGGCCACCGCCAAGGCGCCGGCAATCGTGCCGATCAAAATTGCTTCCGGCTCGGGAGACGAACATGAAGCCAAACACGCTTAACCATCCCGGAAGGATTTGCTGGCCGGCTCTGCTTGCGGTCGTTGCGCTGGCGGGGCCCATCGCCGCCCTGCTCCCGGCTTGCGCGAAATTGGGCCCGGATTTCGAGCCGCCTATTGCCGAGGTTTCGCAAAACTGGCTGGACGGCAACCATCCGGCCCTGAAGCGCGGCGAATTTCGCAACTGGTGGCAGCTGTTTCAAGATCCGGTGCTGGACGGCTTGATCGAAACCGCCTACGGCCAAAACCTGGACTTACGGGCCGCGGCCATTAGAATTTTGGAGTCGCGCGCCAAACTGGGCATCGCCAAAGGCCAGCTGTTTCCGCAAAAACAAGAACTCAACCTGGGTTTGTTCCATAACCAACACAGCGGCAACGAACCCAATTTCACCACTTTCGACCGCTATTACACCTCGTTCGGCTTCGGCCTGGACGCACTATGGGAAGTGGATCTGTGGGGCAAATTCCGCCGCGGCATCGAATCGTCCGAGGCCATGCTGGCGGTATCCGAACTGGACTACGACGACATCCTGGTCAGCTTGACAGCCGAGGTCGCGGCTCGGTACACGCAAATTCGCACCTTCGAACAACGCTTGCGGTTGGCGCAAAACAACGTGGACTTGCAACAAGGCAGTCTGCGCATTGCCGAAGCCCAATACCGTAACGGCATCGCTACCGAGCTGGACGTGCAGCAGGCCAAATCGCTGCTGCATGCCACCAAGTCGTTATTGACCTCCTTGCACAGCGGCTTGCGGCAAGCGCAAAACGCGCTGGCGGTATTGTTGGGCTTGCCGCCGGATCGACTGTCCGAGCGACTCAACGCCCCCGGCGAGATTCCGCGCGCGCCGGCCGAAGTCGTGGTTGGCATTCCGGCCGACATGGTACGGCGCCGTCCGGACATTCGCCGCGAGGAAATGCGGGCGGCCGCGCAAAGCGCGATGATAGGGGTGACCAAAGCCGACCTGTTCCCACGTCTGTCGCTGCAAGGCAGCATAGGCGCGCTGGCCGGCTCCACCCAGGGCGTAGACGCTTTCGACGTGTTGGGCTCGCAAGCCATGGCCGCCAAAATCGGCCCGACCATCACCTGGCCGATACTGCAATACGGCAGGCTGAAAAACAATGTACGGGTACAGGATGCCAAATTTCAGGAACAATTGGCCAAATACCGGCAAACCGTGTTGACCGCCTTGCAAGAAGCCGAAGACGCCATGGTCGGTTACCTGAAATCCAGCGAACAGATCGGCGATCTGTCTGCCAGCGTGGACGCGTCGCAACGCGCGGTGACAATCGCCCTCAGCCAATATCAGGAAGGTATCGAAGACTACATCAAAGTGCTTAACGCCCAACAATTTCTGGTCCAGCAGCAAGACAAACTGACCCATGCCCAGGGCGATGTCGCCGGCTATCTGATCGCCTTGTACAAAGCCTTGGGCGGAGGTTGGGAAATCCGCGAAGGCCGCCCAGTATTGCCCGGAGAACTCCTGGAGCAGATGGCGCAACGCAGCGACTGGGGAGAATTGCTGGAAACCGGCAGCGCAGCCGAGCAATGATCTGTAGCGCTGCCGCTAACCGCACCCGGCCCGGCAGTGACTAAGGCAACCTAGCCGGCTCGATCGGACAGGCGTCAGATAACCGATAATAAAATTTCTTAGCCATCATTGACCCGGATCATGATGCATGCAAATTGATGCTTAGACAGGGTTGCCGGTACAGCATACAATCGGCAACAAGATAGATTGCGACACCGTACGACGGTATCTGTTTTTAGAAAATACCGATGATTTATCGAGGAGGTTTTATGAATACCCAAGTGATTGTTGCGGAC
The DNA here is from genome assembly GCF_040741385.1 of Methylomonas sp. HYX-M1. Taxonomy (NCBI): domain Bacteria; kingdom Pseudomonadati; phylum Pseudomonadota; class Gammaproteobacteria; order Methylococcales; family Methylococcaceae; genus Methylomonas; species Methylomonas sp. HYX-M1. The sequence goes on along the minus strand of NZ_CP160405.1, from coordinate 1,561,328 downwards.
AGCAGCAGAGCGCGCTTCTTCACATTGACCGGCCGGAACCAGCCCATGACCGAACTGGATGGCATGATCCACGAGGAGGGACGGATGCGGGCGCAAGACGAAACCAGCGACCGACAAGGCGGCATCGCCGGCGGCCACGGCGAAGGAGACCACACCTTCGAAGCGCCGACCGACTTCAAACACCACGAAGGCGAAGTCTTCGCCAGACAAATCGCAGCCCGTTTGGAGCAGGGCCGCGTCAACCACGAGTTCAATCAATTGATCCTGGTAGCCTCGCCGGCATTTCTAGGCACCCTACGCCAAGTACTCGGCAGCCATTTGCTGGAAATGGTCAGCCATTCGCTGGATAAAAATTTGGTTGCCGCCGACGAAGCGGCAATCCGAGAGCATATTCTATAACCCGCCGGGCGCGGCCCTCATTGCTGGGCAGGGCCGTGCCAACTCAGGTGCCGCAAGCGAGCGGGCACGTTTTAGTCCTCATTCCCTTGTGAATTTGACCTTACCATCGAGCAAACAAATCGGCCGGCCGCTTTTCTAAAGGCACAGCCGATTCAAAGCTGATTGATCTTTCCCCAAGTATCTGATTAGAATGGCCGAACGCATCCAGGCAACTTTGCTTGCACGCTAGTTTCAATTTCTAACCCGTTTGGCTCATCCAGCCACAAGAGGCATCCCCCATGTCCGACCTTATCATTCTCGGTACCCGCAAGGGTACGGTACTGATCGACCGCGCCGATTCGGCCTGGCGCGTCCGCCCGATACAACATGCCGGCATTCCGGTATGCTACGCGGCCCGCGACCCGCGCGACGGCACCTTATGGGCCTCGTTGGATCACGGCCATTGGGGGCCCAAGTTATCGCGCTCGCGCGACGGCGGTGCGAGCTGGGAAGACGTGCTGAGCTTAAAATATCCGCAAGGCGCGCGTTACATCGTCAACTATCTGCCTACGCCGGATTTCGATCCCGCCGCACCGCAGGGCGATCCCGAATACCAAGACGCCACCGTCTACAAAATTTGGAGTCTGGCCTTCGGCAATCGCGATCAGCCCGGCCGTCTGTATGCCGGCACCATCCCCGGCGGCTTGTTTGTCAGCGATGACGGCGGCGATAGCTGGGAACTCAACCGGCCGCTGTGGAATCACGAAACCCGCGGCGGCGACCTGTTTTCGGGCGGGGCCACCAGCCCGAACTGCTGGGGCGGTACCCCGGCCAGCATCGATTACGGGGTATTCGAGCCCGGCATTCATTCCATCGTGGTCGACCCGAACGATTCTAAGCATCTCTACGTTGCGGTATCCTCGGCCGGCGTGCTGGAAAGCACGGATGGCGGACTCACCTGGGGTGGCCGCAACCGCGGCATGCGCATGGACTACCTACCCGATCCGGAAGCGGAATGGGGCCACGACCCGCATTTCGTGACGCATTGCCCGGCCCAACCCGATCATCTTTGGCAACAAAATCACTGCGGGGTGTTTTACAGCAACGACGGTGCCCGCAGCTGGAGAAAAGTCAGCGCAAGCGATAGCGGGGTACATTTCGGCTTTCCGATCGCCGTGGACGCGCGCGACGGCCAAACCGCCTGGGTGGTGCCGGCTCGGGCGGACTCCGAACGTATGGCCATAGACGGCGGACTATACCTGGCACGCACCTCGGACGGCGGACAAAGCTGGCAAACCCTGCGCAAAGGCTTACCGCAACAACATGCTTACGACATCGTATTGCGGCACGGCCTGGATATCAACGGCGATTGCCTGTGTTTCGGCAGTACCACCGGTAACGTTTATTTGTCGGAGGACCGCGGCGAATCCTGGCAATGCCTAGGCAACCATTTTCCGCCGGTCTATTCGGTTCGCTTCGGCTGAGCGGCATGGCGACGGTCAGACTGACTTCGCATCTCTACCGGTTTTTTCCGGCGCTGAAAGACCGTCCTATCGAGGTAGCCGCCGGTTCGGTTGCCGAGGTGTTGCGTGCGGTCGACGCCATCGCGCCGGGCTTTACCGACTACGTTTTAGACGAACGCGGCGCGCTACGCCGCCACGTTTATCTCAGCATAGACAACCGGATCGTCATCGATAGAACCACGCTATCCGACCGGGTAGCCGACGGCGCAACCGTCTATTTATTTCAAGCCTTGAGCGGCGGCTGAGCCCCACTTTGTATTAGAACGCCGGCTGATGAGGGCGGCAGCGCACCAGCGCCGCCGCCCGCGCTCGAAAGGATAACCGGCTAAGGTTCCAATTCCAGCAAAGGACCTTCCTCGTCCGGAAAAGTCGCCGTATTTAACACTTGAATGCCAGCGTTATGCTCGCCGTTGAACGGCGTGGTAATGCCCTGACAGCCGGCTTTGACCGCATCTTCCGGCGAATTGAACCAAATGCCGACATGATAGGTATGGATGGGCCCGGTTTGCGGGTTTTCGTCGGCGTCGCTATCGTGTATTTGCGGCGCAACCGTAGAACCCGGGGCTACGATAAACGTTTCCTTATTGAAGCGGCCGATGAAGCGCGCGTGGCCGACGCCGTTGCGTTTGGTCTGCAGATCGCCTTGATACCAAGACATGCCGAACGGCGGATTCGGTACTTGGATGATAAACAAATCGTATTCGGTGTTGGGGCTTAAGCCTGCGACTCTGACATCCATGATTTCCGCGTTACCGATGGAACGAACCTTGACCGTACCGCTGGCTTTCGGCAAACAGCCTTCGTTCAATAAAGGCTGCCGGGTTAACGGAAAGCGGATTTGCTGTTCGTCGTAACCGCCGGCTTGCGCCGGCATCCAGGCTGTTAAGCCTAGCAATCCCAAAATAGTGGCGGGCAACAGATAAGTTTTACTAGCTTTCATAATAATTCTCCGACGTGAAACGAAAAGTTGGTTTCAATCAGGATGCCGTATCGCATCCTGCCCTTTATTTCCGACGACGGCGAGAAAGGTTCAGATTTTTTTAAAAATTATTCCGATTAGTTTAGCTATCGGCCATCCGGCCGGCCGTACCGCGCAACCGAGGTGGCGCACTAATGGATTGATTCAGCCGCCGCCGTTAGCGTCCAGCGCTTCCAACACTCGGCAGGCGTCGATAGATTGCGGTTGGCCCGCTTGGTGGGATGCTGCCGCCAAAATCCGCTGTATGGTTGCCGGCAGCAAGGCCCGGTCTCTCTCCAACAGCAAGGCGATGACTCCGGTCACGTGGGCGGCGGCCAGCGACGACCCGGAAACTACGTCGTAACCGGAACCCGGCGCGGTGGTGACGATTTCCACTCCGGGGGCGGCAACCGCCGCCGGCACTTGCGGCAACCAGCCGGGGCGGCTGACTGTGCCGTCCCGTTTGGCGGAAATCACCGGAACGACGAAATCCAATTGCGCTGGAAAACCGGGCTGCGGCGACTTTTCCAGCGTGGCGGCGACCAGGTTGATAGAGCGCCGGTTCGCTTCCTGCAACAGCTTCTCCAACAGCGGATCGTAAGGTCCGGCCAAGCTGAGATTGGCAATCTGCACACCTTGAGCGATGGCGGCGTCCAATGCTTTGGCTAAGGACCAACTACTGCACTTGGCGCCTGCGCTGCCCGATTCGTCATACCAACAGCTTTTCAGTACGATAATTTCCGCATCGGGAGCGATACCGTCTATACCGATGCCGTTGCCGGCGCTGGCCCCTATCACGCCGGACACCGCGGTACCGTGTTTGTCGCGGCCGAAACTTTTGTCGCCGCCGTCGACAAAATTCAGCTTTTCGGCGATGGTCGTGCTGAGCTCCGGATGCCGGTAATCGGCACCGGTATCGATCACGGCGATTTTAACGCCCTTACCGGTGGCCAGCTTATGGGCGCGATCCGCGTGCATCAACGCCGGTGCGTAACTCAAGTCGGTAAACGCCTGCGCAAAATCGCTTTGCTGACTGTCGAACACTTGGTTTTGCTGGGCCAAAACCACCCGTTCATCCTCCTGCAGGGATTTCAGCAAAGCGGGCATGGACCAGTAGTTGGGCACCTTAAACACCAAACAATCCAAACCTATGGACGCCAGCGGAAACTCGCCGGCCATTTCCAGCTGATAGTCCTCGGCAATCGCCTTGGCTATTTGCGGCCAATAACGCTGGTCCCGCTCCGGCAAGGTCACCAAAATTTGATGTTGCGACAGCTGTTTAGGCGTTTGCAGCGCAACCGGCAAACGAAACGAGCAAGCGCTCAGGCTGGCGATTAAACCGATACGCCAAGCGATTGTCAAAATCCGCAGTGTGTTCATCTACCGACTCAATCGGCCGTTTGCGCGATGCGGATATGCGGATTGCCTTGAAAGCTCGCCAATACCGCGTCCGCTTGCCCGGCCGGTACACTCAAGGTGAAAAAACCCAAGTCGCTGGGACCTTCGATAATTTGAGCTTGCGCCGAACGCAACAAGCCGATCAGCTCGACCGTATCTATGCCGTCGGCGGCGAACAAGACCCGGATGGTCTTGGTCCCGGCCGCTGCACTCGGTTTAGGATCGGACAAGGTTTGGTAAGCGCTTGGATCGACAGCCGGCTGCGGCCCCAGCCACAGCGCCAACAGGGCCAGCAACGCAACGCTTTGCGCGGCCATGGCCCAGCATACAGGGCTTGGCGTTTGCTGCAGCCAACGTTTCAGGTTGCGCAACAGGCCGGGTTTTACCGTAGCCCGTAGCGGGACGGTTTGGGCGGCCGCTTCCAGCCGTTCGACTTCGGCCAGGATGCCGGCAAAGTGGCCGGCCGACGCCTGCCACCCCTGACCGGCTTCCCGATTGACCGTCTCCTCCAGGCTACGCAAAAATTGCAATTGCACTTGGCAGGCCGGGCAGTGTTGCAGATGGCGTTCGGCCCTGGCGATTTCGGCCCGCTGCAATCCCCCGCTCACCAACCAGGGCAACAGCTCGGCGATTTCGCCATGTTCATTGTTATCGGTTCCGAGACGATCGACCATGTTAACCTCCTGTGAGCTCGGAAAGGTTGTAGCCCCGACTTTCGAGCAATTCCGCCAACCGCTTGCGGGCATGAAACATCCGGGTTTTCACGGTGTTTTCGGGGCAATTCATCACAGCGGCGATATCCTGATACGACAAACCGCTTTTAAAACAGAGTTCTATCGCGCAGCGGTGTTCCGCGGATAAGACCGACAGCGCCCAGGCTAAGGCCTCGCCCATTTGCCGGCCGGCCAACTCCCGCTCCGGGGTGGCATGACTGGCGGCGGCCGGCAAACCCTCGTTAGTTTCCTCGTCGGCAAACGCTTCCACGTCGAGCTCGGCCACCTCGCGTTGGAAATGCCGACCGTTACGCTCCAAAATCTTCAAGCCTTTATTGTGCGCAATGCCGAACAGCCAGGTGGTGATTTTTGCCCGTTCGGCGTCGAAGCGCTCCGCCGATTGCCAAACCGTCAGCATGACGTCGTTCACCGCTTCGTCCACCCAATCGTGGCGACCGAGCATTTTCAGCAAATATCCGCCTACCGGATTGGCAAACAGAAAATAAAACTCTTCGAACGCCTTGCGGTCTTTGGCCGCCACCGCTGCTATCAATGTTAGGCCGCGTTGTTCTTCGAGCGGACTCAAGTTTTATACCCTCCCTACCGGATAGCCGGACGTTTTCTTCAGCCCGACAGCCGGCCCGCAAAACACAAACCGGTGTGTTTGAAACCCGCCGGCAATCGGCCGGCTACCCATCATAGAAGTAAGCCGACCCACCCGCAAGTTTGGGCCGGGATATTGCCGGTCCATTCGTTAACGCCGCGCCAATCCGGGTTTTAGCGTTGGCCTGACGAGCCAACTCGCTTACTTATTTCCGCCTTGCGGCATAAAGGTTCAAACCCGCCCAGGGAAATTGATAAAAAACCGGCAGCGCTAAAACGCCAAATAGAAGTAAGCCAGTAGCGTCGCGCCGGTAATACCGATCAATTTATATTTGCCGGCAACGCTTTGTTGCTGCCAAAAATACAGGATACTGGATTTTTTACGCGAGGCGAACAGCATCAGCCAGGATAGACAGGTCCGAAACCAAGCGGGAACTCGCCGCAGGATTAGAAACACCAGGCCGCCGATGATAACTACCAAAATGTAGAAAACGATCACCTGTGTCTGGTGGGTATCGGTGTGAAAAGCGTGTTCGACCAGATGATCCAAGCCGACTTCCGCATATTCGAAGGCCAGATGCAGCACATGCAGGATAATTTCAAACAAATGGTGAATTAAACCGACCAATAGATGCCAGGCCAACTCGGGCGCTAACAACATCCAAAGCAACAAACCGCCTGCAAGCGCCGTTAACAGCCAACGCTGGCGATTTCGGCTGTCGATGTACCGGCTTATCAACGCCCTATCCGCGTCCGTGAGATTGACGAATCGGGCGCCCACGGTAAACGGAAAGCGATCGTTTTCGTAAGGATTGCTGGGTTTGCAATAAACCACTTTGGCGTGGGTGGAAATCGTGGTCAGGCTGGCCAGCAACAGAATGCGCAACTGCAAATAGTCGCCGGGCAATAGCTCTTCCCGGCAAGTAAAGGCAATGCCGCCGGCGCTGATGTTGGCTTGTAAGGTATCGTTTTCGGTCGATTCCGACAACGACAAGCTCATTTCGTCCGCGGCCGTACGCGGGCGGTAAGCATCGGCAGCGGGCGCTACGGGGAGCCTGCGATAAAACAGATTGATCCTTTCATAAATGCGCCTGGCGTCTCTACGATTCGCTTGGCTCCCGCCTGTCGTTGTCGCTTCCATCAACGCTCTCGCTGAATAATTGCAGTGCTAACAGCATAGCCAAAACCGGCCAATTCTCAACGCCAACCTGGCGAATAAAACCCGGCGGGCTTAGACAACCCGCCGCGCCGGCTCGAACAAAACACTGCCTTGTTTTTGCTCAACGATGATTGCTCACCGTCGGCGGGATGACATTGCCGCTGGCTTGCATGTCGATTGCCTCCGGATGGGACGAATAATGCGCTCTTAGGCAATTCGCCAACGCCTGTTTGCTGTCGTCTTCAATCGGACAGACAACCGATTCGGGCAGGCAAGCCAGCAGGTTATGCAGCAACCGGTCTTGGGGCGGCGGCATTTTGTCCAGCCAGGATGCCAGCAAACGGCGGTCGATATGGGACGGTAGCGACGCCAAAATGCCCACGTCGTTTTGATTGTGTACCAGCAAACCCGACGTGGTGCCCCGATCCAGCGTCAACACCTGGAAAAAATACAGGGTGTGATATTCGAGCTGCCGCCTACGGTTTTCCTCGCTCGGCGCGATGCGCGTTTCGAGCGCCGCGGCCAGTATCTCGCAGTAGGTATCTATCGCGGCTGCCCCTACCCTCTCGGCCATCTGCAAATCGCTATCGAAATCGCCGCTGGCGTAGTTTTCCAGATAAAAATGCGTGACGCCCCTATGCCGCCCCAACACCGGTATGTAGAAGTAGCGATCGCCCTGGGTTGCCGCGGCCTGATACTGTGCCGGCGCTGCCAGTCTGAGACAAGCGGCAAACCGTTCTTTGTCCGCTACGTCCTCGTGCGACGGATTCAGGTCGGCCATCACCCGCCAGTAACCGCCGCCGTCCTTCATTTCCGTCCAGCTGACATGAATATGCACCGACGGCGCCAGCGGATTGCGCGGATGGATGATGCTGGAAATCGCCGAAGCGGACGCCAATTTTTTACCGGCATCGTCGTCGTATTGCACCTGAGAGGTATTGACCGAAGCCCGGTTGAATACCGCCTCGTCCGTTGCCATATAGCGCACGCCGCCGCCGTGCATACCCCCATCCCGCAACCATTCGGTGGGTACAAAGGGCTGGCCGGCGCCAAAACGAATGGCGATTTCATCCAAACGCCTCACGAAACGCTGTTGCAAACCGCAAACCATAGTATGGGCACGTTCGGCACGCGGGGATTTTGCTTTGATTCTATTCATTGACTCTTTGCTTGTTGATGGATTGACGCTTATCCAGCGGTAACGACACTACGGCAACCGCCCAGCACATGAAGGCAGCCACCGGGAGCGGCAGTTGCGCCGCTCCCGCAATCACTTGCTGCTGCACCCGGCCCTTACATGTTCGGACCGTTCGTCAGGCTCACGGCGCGGTTATTAAACCTTTACAGGGCCGAATCAATAGTTAAATTGATGCTACGTTCAGGACGGAACTGATACCCGTTCCGCTCGAAATGACCGATTTTATCCTGTATCGACACTGAAGCGTGCTCACGCTAGCCGTCAGGCCGGAATTTCGCCGGGGATGTTTATGAGATGCTTGTCGCGACGCCGGTAAAAAACCGGTCGAATCGTTTTCCGGTAAAATCAACCTGCGCATTCCGGCCGATTTGCATGCCCGCATCGTCACTGCCGCCGCCAATGACCAAAGCTTGAATCAATGGATTGGCGAGGCGTTGAGCCGTGAAGTTAATTTATAAGCTTGCGGATGCCGCTAGGCGATTGGCCGCATTGCGTTCTTACGGGTTAATTCCCAAAAACCATGACAGTTTATGGTTTCGTCTATTCGGGTGGAAGTCGTCAGACGTTCCGCTATATCAAAGTGTTGAAGCCAACATTTGGCGGATCACCTTGTCGGGCATCCGCCTTGTATGATGAATTTTAACAACTGCGAGCCCAGAAAAACTGATTACGCTGTCATCGTTTATTGGGAGGACCTTCCGCCTTGAGGACTGGAAATCAACCAGAGCCTGTTCCGTAGATTAGCCCCCGCCCTATTCACCCATATCGTGGAGTATCCGAGGCTTAGAGCCTGCATGCACAAGGAAGGTAGGTGCGGTCGGGAATCGGTAAATAGTGCAACTGAATTAAAAAACGATTATGACGAACCTCCCAATCAATGCCGCCGCTGAATCTATCCACCGCCTGTTGGCCGGCGTGGATGTCGGCACCGACGAACTGGTGTTGGTGATCCGTAAGAATAGCAAGTCGTTCGATCCGCATAAATATGCCAATACCCGCTCTACGGGCTTAAACAATCCAAATATCCGCGGCGGTAACTTCCGGAGTGCCGGTCAAGATAGCAAACGCCATCCTCGCTTCAGCACCACTACCGTCCGGATCGTAATACAAACGGCCGTCATTGCTGTCGTAAACGAGGTAATCGTTGCCATCCAAAGCCTGCGCCCCCGGAGCGGATACAAAACGATCAGCCGACAATACGCCTGTTGCGGTAAAGCAAGTAAAAATGGCGTTTTCTAGCTTAATCGTGTCATCTACCGCACTAAAATCCAGAAGAGTATCCACATTCAAGTCACCGTTTAACGCCGTATTAAATACAAAACTATCGGCTCCCGTCCCTCCGGTCAACAAGTCGTTACCTGCACCCCCGTTTAGCGTATTGGCCGCACCATTGCCGACTAAACTGTTATCAAGGCTGTTCCCGGTAGCATTTCTCGCAGACGAGCCGGTAATAATTAAATTTTCGATATTAATGCCTAACGCGTAAGTCAGACTGGTTATTACCGTATCGATACCTTCATTGGTTCCTTCAGTAACAATGTCGCCTGCCACATCAACGACATATGTGTCGTTGCCGGTACCTCCCTGCATGCTATCCGCCCCGGCTTTTCCGTCAAGCCTGTCGTCACCATCCCCACCTATCAGCGTATTAACAGCGCTATTGCCTGTTATAGCATTGTCCAATTCATTACCCGTAGCGTTGAGCGCGGCGGTGCCGGTCAAAGTAAGGTTCTCGATATTGACCGCTAACGTATATGTCACACTAGACTTGACCAGATCGGTTCCTTCGTTGAGGTTTTCGGTGACTATATCCAGTAAATTATCGACAATATAAGTGTCATTGCCTACGCCACCGTTCATAACATCCGTACCGGCGGCGCCGGAAAGCGTATTGTCGGCGCCGTTGCCGATCAGCGTATTGTCAAGCGCATTGCCGGTGCCGTTAATTGCGGAAGAGCCGGTGAGAATCAGATTCTCGACGTTAGCAGCCAAGGTAAACGTTACGCCGGATTCGATGGTATCGATGCCTTCGTTAAGGCTTTCAATGACGGCATCCGTAGATGTGTTAACGATATAACGGTCATTCCCGCTGCCTCCACGCATTCTATCGGCACCGGCGCCACCGTCCATGAAATCATTGCCAGCAGCACCCGTCAATGTATTAACCGCATCATTCCCAATCAAAACATTGTCCAGGCCGTTTCCGATACCATTGATGGCGATCAACCCGACCAACTTAAGATCCTCGATATTGGCAGCCAAGGTATAAGTCACGCTACTTTCAACGAGATCAATGCCTTCGTTAAAATTTTCGGTAACGACATCAGCTACGCTATCTACAATGAAAGTATCATCACCTATCCCGCCCCACATCGCGTCGTTGCCAGTACCGCCGTCTATCAAATCATCGCCGGCTTTACCGTTAAGCACATCGTTTCCGCCAAACCCGTAAAGAATATCGTTGCCGGAGTTGCCATTTAAGTTATCCGCCGCCGATGTGCCGTTGACTATCAAATCCTGCCCAATGACTACAATGTCGAAAACATCGGAGGCAGTGAGATTACCGCTATCTGTTGCGGTAATCCGCACGCTGATGCTCGCTTGATCAGTCGGCACACCGCTAAAGCTACGCGTCGCGGCATCAAAATTAAGCCACGACGGTAAAGCGCTGCCATCCGACAAACAAGCGCTGTAAGTTAGAGAGTCCTCGAAATCCGTGTCTGTAAAAGTATGCCAAGGTACCCAATAGTTAAATTGTTCGCCTTGGGCGGCCTCCATATCCGGTATAGGAAACGACAGAATTGGCGCATTGTTATTAAGCATCGCCATTACTTTTGCCACACTCCATGCGGCGTCATCAAAATTGATTTGCCCAACCGAGTACGCACTAACCCCCTCATTATCGAAATAATGCAAAATCGTAAGGGAATCTGCAGTACCTTCGATGCTAAGCACCAAATCGTTATCCAAGCGATTTAGCCTAACTTCGGATGACAATACCTCAGAATCAAATTGAATCGAATCAAACTTGCCGGGAGTGATGTCGTAAGCATTAACGACATCCTGGCCAGAGCCCTTGCCGAAACGATATCTATCGTTTCCGGTCCCACCGAATAAAATATTATTCGAGGCATTGCCCGTTAAAACGTTATTAAGATAATTTCCCGTAGCGTCTATCGCCGAAGTGCCTACCAATATCAGGTTTTCGATATTGGCCCCCAAGGTATAGCCGATAACGGACTTCACCGTATCGGTACCGGCATTAACCGCCTCTTGAACGACATCGCCGATATTATCTACCAGGTAAATGTCGTTGCCATAGCCGCCTATCAATAAGTCAGCCGCTAATCCGCCATCCAGAATGTTATCAGAGCCATCACCGGACAAGGTGTTGCTGAGTTCATTGCCATTTAAATTCATCCCTAATCCGACAGATATTAAATTTTCGACGTTCGTTGGTAATGTATACTCTTTACTTGTAGCGCCATTAAATCGAATAACATCTATACCTTCATCAGTTAATTCTATCACGCTGTCATTTTCGGATACATAATAAGTATCGTCACCGATTCCTCCTTTCAGACTGTTTGCAGCCGAATTCTGAGTGCCATCCAGAAAGTTATTCAAAACATTCCCGGTACCGCTGATCGATTGATCTCCGAGCAAGATCAATCGATTGGCTACACTATTTTGGATGTAACTATTATCCGAAGAATATCGTGCCGGTTCCGACAGTATATAATCGATATAACTACGTATTTCGTAAGGACCTTTCTTTTCGGCAATAACTTTGTCTCCAGCGTTGTCAATATAAACAATGACGTTATCCTGACCCTTGACTATCATGGTGTCCGCCCCGCCGCGTCCATCCAGTATATTGTTCCCCGAGCCGTTACCTGGGCTAGTCAGAATATTATCCAATTCGTTGCCAATCGCGGTACCGGAACCATAACCGGAGGCACCATGCATAAAAAGATTTTCCACGTTGTCAGGCAATATTCCACCGTTTGCGCTGACCCACGTATCGATTCCTTCGTCGGCATATTCCACCACTTGTTCAATACTATAATACTGGTCGTTGCCTAAACCGCCGTAGGCAATATCAAATCCGTTACCGCCTTTTATTATGTTATCGCCGGCGTTACCTATCAGAATATTATCCAATGCATTGCCTTCGGCATTTATATTCAAATATCCGGTCAGCGTCAGATTCTCGATATTGGCGGACAGCTTGAACGATCTCGATGCCAGAACCGTGTCCACACCCGAATTAACCGCCTCGGTTATCACGTCGGATTCATGATCAACAACAAAGGTATCGTCAGCAGCCGTACCAATCACATTATTTTGCGTACCAATTTCAACACGGCCGCCCACATCGGCGGCAAACCAAACCGGCCCATTGCCGTTGTCGAATTCGAATCGTTCGACCGAGTAATCACCCGTGGAAAAATATTGGTCCAATAGAATTTGCGTATTGCTTCCGTCAATCGCTATCAGTAAATCGTCACCCAAGCCGGTATTGTCGTAAATACGATGAAATGTGACATGCTCCGGCAGTACGCCGGCTTTGAATCTTAGAATATCGGTGCTGATACCGTTGGCATTCGGTGTTTCGAGTATCTGATCGTAACCATCTCCACGCCCGAATCGATAAATATCGTTTCCTCTTCCCCCATACAACACATCATCGCCCGCCCCACCATCCAAACTATCGTTCCCAACCTCGAGCCCTACGACAGAAGTGTCGTTACTCCAGATTCCGTAACCGTAAAGCTTGTCATTGCCATCCCCTCCGAACAATTGATCATCGCCAAGACCTCCTTGGATATTGTCATCGCCGGCACTGCCAAACAGAATATCGTCGCCGCCTTTACCATTGATATCGTCGTTTCCGCCCAAACCGTCGATCACGTCGTTTTCTGCAAATCCTTCCAACGCTGTCACGTTGGCGTCGTTTCCCTCGGTAGGGTTCAACAATTTGCGTTGAATATCTTCATAACTCCAGCTAGTGCCGTCGGCAAATTCAATGCGTTCCACTCGGTTGGTATCATTTGCCAACTGAAAATAGTTTTGGATATGTACATAGTCCGGCCAACTTTGCCCGGACAACAACGGAAACTCAATCCTAAGGCTATCTTCGCCGTCGCTGGACCACCAACGCACCAATTTCAAATCCTGCGGCTTGATTTCCGCTGAAAAGCGTAGTAAATCATCCGCGCCGCCCGTTTCTACGATGGTATCTTTACCGTCACCGCGCGCATATTCGTAAACATCGTCACCATATCCGGCTTTCATGATGTCATCGCCTTTGTGACCATTCAGCACGTCGGTTACGCCGCTGCCGAGCAACGTATCGCCGGCTGCACCGCCGTAAAGACGGCCTCCCAAGGAGCCCAACTGCAGCATTACCGAAGTGGTTAGCTGATTACCCACCAAAGTTTCCAAATCCATTTGATCTCCGCCGGCAAATACCAACATCGCGTTCATACCGAACAACGCATTATCGAGATTGAGCTTTTCCCCATTGTCCAGGCTCAGTTTCAACTTACCCCCATACTGATCGCCTGTGGATAATGCGCCGCTAGCCGCCAACCCACCGGCTTGGCCAAGGTAAATAACGTTATGGCCGTCTATGTCGCTGACGATGTCTTCAACAGTCAATTCCAGATAAATATCGTCGCCTGCACCGCCTTGCAGAATATCGGCACCGGCACCGCCCAACAACGTATCATCGCCTTCGCCGCCGTCGAGAACGTCGTCGCCGTCGCCGCCTGTCAAGTAATCTACGCCGTCGCCGCCACTGATTTCGTCATTATCCGCCCCGCCCTCCAGTCTATCGTCTCCGGATTCGCCCACGAGTACGTCCGCTCCGGCGTCCCCTGACAGCGTGTCGTTACCGCCACCACCTACCAGCTGATCGTTGCCGTCGCCGCCGTCCAAATAATCATTCCCATGGTATTGCAGGGCCAATTCGGTTTCGAGCCGGGCATCGCCCCAAAGCAGATCGTCGCCGCTACCGCCCATCAGAATATCGTCTTTGCCGCCGCCAACCAGTTGATCGTTGCCGCCGTCCCCCTGTAGATAATCATTGCCATGATAAACGCCGGCCAGTTCGGTCTCGGCTTGATCGTCTCCCCACAAAAAATCGTTTCCGAGGCCTCCTATTAACAGATCGTTCTTGCCCCCACCGAACAGCGTGTCTGCACCGACACCGCCGTCCAGAAAATCGTTGCCGTGATCGACACCTTCAACGTACTGATAGGTGTCGGGGTTTGAATTGCCGTCGCCTTGTAGAATATCGTCACCGTCACCGCTGGTGAGAATATCGTTTCCGCCATGACCGGTCAGCCCATCGTTGCCTAGTCCGCCATCGATGTAGTCGTCGCCTGACCCACCGGTAACGCGGTCGTCGCCCTCGCCGGCAAACACGATGTCGGGAGCGCTGTCTTGCACCAAGGATCCGCCGCCATAAATGCTGTGGCGCGTATTATCCGTATCCGTAGTGACTCCCCAGTTGTTGCCCTTGATCCAAAGCGTTTTACCGGCCGGCAGTTGCCAATAATCGCCCGGACCCACTCGTTGCGGCACGCTCAAGCCGGTCGCACTCAAGATCTCGTCGTGGCCCGCCCCGCCATAGATAATGTCGGAACCCGCACCGCCAGCAATCAAATCGTTACCGGCCCCGCCCTCTAACCTATCGTTACCCGCTCCGCCATCCAGCGCATCGTTGCCGCCCAGACCGTACAGCGATTCATCGGCGCCCGTCGCATAGATCACGTCGTTGAAACCGTCTTCGGCAACGCCACCGATCAGCGTACCGTCGGCCGCCCAAAGCGTGCGCGACCAATCGTAGATCTCCCCGCTGATAGGGGCGTGCTGGTCGCCGAAATAAATTATCTCCGCATTGCCAGGCCCATTGGCTTCGCCCAAGGTGATTCCCAACTTACCGTTAATCCAATTTTTGACGATAACCGTATTGTCTCTTGTGGCAATCAATAAGTCCTGACTACCATCCGTTTGCGTAACCACCGCATAGTTGATTTGGTGTTGGCGATCTTGCCAAGTGTTTCCTGAATGTATCCACTGCTCGGTATTCACCCCGGTTTTTCCTTGCGCTTGAATGCCTGCCAAGGTAATTTTACCTATTCCGTCAATGTCCCAAATGGTGTCCATGCCGTCACCGACAACAAATGCGTAAATGTCGCTGCCGGCACCGCCTTCCAGGTAGTCGTTGCCTTTGCCGCCGGCAAATAGGTCGTCGCTTCCTCCGCCGTATAGATGGTCGCTTTTGTTGCCGCCTTGGAGTTGGTTTGCTTGATCGTCGCCGAAAACAATTTTGCGACTGTCGTCTCCCAACGTTTCGGGGCCGGTCAGTATCAAATGCGTGCCTTCCAAAACACCCGGCAAAGCATAGTCTTCGAAAATTTGATCGGCAGCGAGAGAATTAGCGACCAGAGTATCGTCTAGGTTGCGTTGCAACAAATGGCTTAACAGTTGGGCGCGGTCGTTGAGCCATTGTTCGGTTAATTGGCCGTGACCAGAATTTACGTCGTAAAGGTCAAGCTCGCCTTGGAGATTGTGATTGCTGTAATCGGCATCGACGACAACAAATGGGTTCAAGTGCATCAACGCATAACGATAGGCTATCCCTTCGCTATCCGTTTGCTTGGCTTTCTCCACGCATTGCGACGTTCCTGCGTCGTTAATCAACACCACATCGGTTAAACCGTTGGCGGACTGATAAGCCCCGTTGTCTTTGATGGCGTTAACGGCTTGGTACAGGGCTTCCCGGTTATCGATCGCATCGTCGGCGATTTTTACCCCGGTATCGAACAAATCCGCCAAGGCGTTGACCAGATTCTCCAGGCTGGACGAGACTTGGTTGCTGGCGGCTTCGAACAACGGCTTTAGTTTCTCTAGCACCGGCCCGGGCGTGCCAACTTGCAAACCGCTATCCAGGCGGATGAATAAATCGTAAACGGCTAGGCTATCGGTCATTTGGCCTGAACCATGGCCAAAAGTCTGTTGCCAGGGTTGGCTTTGCTCCACAAATACGCCGTCAGTATGTCCTTGCTGAACCAAACCCAATTCGCTATCCATGGTGATGAACTCGGGATTCGCGTCGGCATAGAGGTTATTAATCGCGTTAGGATCAAACTGAGCCGAACCATTTAACTTTTCGAATAAGTTGGCGATATTGCTTCCAGCGTGCAGGCCCAAGCCGGGCAAGAAGCCCGTTGCGTAACCGGCGCCATTGACGGTTAACGCTTCCGCGTTACCGCCGAACAAACGGGTAAATGCCGCCGCCAAATGGCCGCCCAAGCTATGGCCTGCGACATCGACTAACGCGCCATTCAGATTGACATCGCCTTTCGCACGCGGATCATTGCTGCCGAAAACAAGATCGGATGCGTCGAATTCGACTTTTCGCACATTGCCACTCGGCGAATCGATGATGTAGCCTTTTGATGCCATCAAGGCATCGTAAGCAACCAAGGCGGGAGAGCCCATCATGGTCAGCCGCAACGCGGTTTCGGTGGTTAACGTAGCCAATTTGGCCGCTTGATAGGTATGACCTTGACCGGCATTGATGCGCTGCCAGTCGTTATAGAGATCGACGATCTGGTCGAGAGCTAAACCGTCGATAACGATGTCACCACCGTCGGCGCCCGCTAAATCGTCGAAAAATCCCATGGTGCCGCGAATGGCATAGACATAATCGCCGGCGTGATAGCCACTAATTTGATCGTCATCATTTCGTTGGAATAATGTGGCGGAAAAGCCGCTGGCGGTGTCTTGTTGTTGAGTAACGACTCTCCAATGAGAATCTAGTTCTTCAGCTTGAGATATAGAAAGTAGCGGCTTTCCATCATCCCCGGTTAAGAGATCTTCAGTGGGTTTCCCGTCAACTTTAAAGTTTGCATAACTTGCTTCTGCTAACTGAGCCAACTCAAATAATTTGCTACTGTTTGTCATGATTATTTTCTCCTAATTTCACAATTTCATTAATAAACTCATAAAACTTAAAACTTACCATGTCTTCGTTATTAACAGACTCCATACATCCACCGTTAATCATCCAATAATTTTTAAGGTTACCAAGCTCTAAATTGTCATAGCCTGTCCAGAATGTAACGTATTCGAACAGTTTCTCGTCATTACGCGCATCGGCTACATAATAAGATCTTTTGTTAATTGGCAAAAAGCAGCATATATGCTGCATGAATTCAATATCTTCATATATGAATTCATTAATTTGGCTTACTTTTTTCCAAGGTTTTTTGGCTAAAATTCTATTTTCGTAAGACCAGCCAATCCCATTTTTTTTTCTGGATGATTTCAAGCTCGCTGCCGGTAAATTAGAATTTTCTTGAAACCACTGCGTAGGCGATTTGAAAACTGTATAACCCGCCTGGGTGTCGCAATAATATTTATAAGCAATCTTTGTGGGAATTAAATCCCAAAAAACCAGGTTGTACATTATAAAAGTAGCGAATCCGCTCCATAGCCAAACCCGACGTTGATGCTGTGCCGCCCATGCCATTACGGCTTTAACGATGCCTATTGAAATTAATAAATAAATCCCGAGAAAAAATAGAATCGCGATTAATTCCATTGTTAAATACCTATATTCTGGCTTTTGCTGCGAATGGCGTAGACATATTCGCCGGCATGAAAGCCGCTGATGGGGTCGTCGTCTTTTCGTTGGAATAACGCGGTGGAAAACTGCTGAAAGTGTCTTGTTGTTGCGTAACGACTTCCCAGTGAGAATCTAGTTCTTCAGCGTGAGATATAGAAAGTAGCGATTTTCCACCGCCTCCAATTAAAATATAATATCCTCTCCAACTTCAATATTAGCGCAACTGGCTTCTGCTAACTGATCTAACTCAAATGATTTTCTGCTACTTGCCATGAATTTGTTCTCCTAATTCTGCAATTTTATTTATAAATTCGTAAAATATTTTTGCTGCACCTTTGTTATTGATCGAATCCGTGCAGCCACCATCATTTATCCAAATATTAAGATGTTCAATATTTTTATTCAAAAATAAATAACTACATCCTGTTCAAAAGCAACATACTCGAACAGACTTTCATCATTACGCAAATAACGGGACCAGATCTTGCATTAACGCATTTGTGTATTTCATGCGGAATGGTCTCCAGAGAAATATTATTTATCGTCTTACCAGAGGCGACACTCTTGTCATTCACACTATCGAGATAAGAAACCGTATCGTCGGCGAAAAACGTGTCGCAACCGCCGTCCAGCCAGAGTGAATTACTTTGTCAGCTGCTATCCAGGTTTTAGTTACTCATCGCCGTCGGTGAGCAACGTTAGTCAATTCTTTCTAACAGACTAACTCATTACCACACCCTTTCGTACTATCCGACTGAGTTTTATGTGTGACGCCTTGCGCATTTCGCTTATGCTCAAGCCGCCATCGTGATAAGGTCGCTGATAGGTGCCGATGCAAGGAGGCGCATCTGTCGAGTTACTCAATGTCGTTAATATACTGATTTTCAATATTTCCCCAATTCGCTTCATAAACACCCTGCTTTACATAATGCTGAAAACTTGAATAAGGCCAACGATTACACTTTTAACATGACCGTGTTTTACTGGATTCCAATGAATATAATCGACATGGCGATTGTAATTATCTTGATCTTCGATTAAATGTGTCCATAATTGCCGTTGCCATACACCTCTTTCACGACGTTTTTGACGGCTTTTCAAAATTCTTTCTCCTTGGTCAATTGACCTGGAAAATCGTCCTTTCAACATATTCCATGTTACGGATAAATTTTCATCGTCAGGTGGCAATGTCCAAATACAATGCAAATGATCCGGCAATATAACGATGGCATCAATATGAAAAGGTTTTCGTTGTTTTACATATCGAAAGGCATTTCGTAATTCATCAATCTTGTCAATCAACAGATGATTGTTTTTGCGTTCGGCAAGATTGACGGTGAAAAACCAAATGGCTTTCGATATGTAAAATTGACGATATTCTGTCATGTTTTATTTGGGACTCGGCAGATGCGCCTCCTAACGTCGACACATCCTATTTGGCGCACCTTATCGCGTTAGCGTTCGTGCTCTCGCAACCTTGCACCCTAGCGCCATCTCGTTATACGCAACTCGGCGCCTCCCTTGCCGCGCGAATGCCCATAGCGAAGTCCATGACGCGCTGAAGCCCTTGCCAGGAACTTTTCACGCCGGGTTCACCGTCGCCTTTGCGGCCTAAAAAGCCACCAAAGCTGGCAATCACCCGGATGACCTCATTCAGTTTGGGGGTACCGAAGGCAAGGGCTTGCGGGCTACGAGCCAAGCGGCTTGCCATTCTTCCCGAGCAAATACGAGCTCGCAATCCATATCCGGACAACTCCGGCCCAAGCGCATCAGAAACCCGATTCGCCAGGCCACGATCATGAATAAACTCAGCGCTAATTCGATGCGCGGCATTGCCGCTAATTGCAATATTTGAAGTCACGGATTCAGGAATAACAAAGGCAACATGTCGCGATCTGCATATCGATGCTCTGGGGTAGTTAGCTCGCAAGCTACCCGGAAGGGTATTTGCCTAGGTGCAACCGAAACACCAGTCAATGGGGTGGACCCTACTAAAAGCCATTGAATGTTGTTCCGAAAATCCGCTGTAGGCGCGCCATCGATCGCGGCTAGCGCCGCTTCTACGTAATGCGTTTCATGTGTCTGGGAGATGCAACAGTTTCATGGCCGTTAGGTTGTTGTCCGAATGCCGAGTATTTTCCACTCCAGATATAAGCCTGAGCGAAGGGCGTTTGTGAGCAATGACTCAGGCGGCGCCATCTTAGCCGCCGGCTCGCCGGGCGAGATTCAAAACTCGGTCAAGCCGCCCGCCGAAAACATGCAAGCCACCTTCATCAGGCCGGTAGAAACCGAAACATAACTAGGTGCCTGCACCATGCGATCTTTGCATGATTCGCAAAACCGTTCATTGGTGGGACCACCGGGTTAAGACAGGTAAAATTTCGACGGAACACGTTAGGACGCGAGAAATAAATCGCAACAGACTGCGACGGCAATCATATAATTCGGCAACGCATGCTTTTTTCGGCCAAACTACCGCGACAGCATCGACTCCAGCCATGCGAATCGTATGCGCCCAGCCCGTTCGACGAACAGGTTCGGTGTCGCCCGATGCGACATGAAGGGCTTGTGCCTGGACAACACGATGCGTCTCCATCCAACCCAACAATGCCGAGCTATCCGTAACCACTGAGGTCTCACTTCCATACCGACTCACGATGACGCCAGAACTACTCACCTATCTCACCGCCCAAGGTTTAGGCACAGGCATTGCCCTGTATTTTGCCTATCAATCGTTTCAGAAACGCCGCATACAATTAGGCGATGCGCCGACACTTCCGCAATATTTCAGCCGCAGCGCCACTTACTGGTCGGGTCTGCTGCTGTATTGCGCATTAATCGCCTGTTTGTATTGGTTGCTGACCTGGCAATGGCTGTCTTTACAACCCTTGTTCACCGTCATCGTCCGCACGCTCCGGGCCGGAGAGTGGCTGAATTTACTCAACGGCCTGGACGGCAGTACGTTGATACCGTTAATTCTGGCCGGATTGTTTTTGTTTCTGGTCGCTTGGGAAAACCGCTTCAATCCTTTGCTGATACTCAGGGACAGCGTGCACGACGCCTTTGCGATTCCGACCAAGGCCGCAAAAGTGTACAACGCGCTGATGACCTCGCGGCTGTCTGCAATAGACGACTACATCAAAACCCAAATCTCCGACCGGTTGTTGGTGCAAAGCATAGACCCCGGCGACTTCGACAAATCCAACGCGACGGTCGAGTACAAATGGGCGCATAACTGCTTGTTATTCGATCAGATTCAGCATTATGCCGACCAATCCTCTTACCGCCGGTTCTTCAACGAACCTTCTTTGAAATGGGGGGAAATTTGCATTTCTTACAACACGATGTCGGAAAAAGTGGCGGTGTGGAAAGACGCCGAGCCGCATTACACCAAAACGGTCAAGCTGATTAAAGAATTGGACGAGCTGACCGGCTTGTTGTGCCGCTTGTTAGCCTGTCTGGTGGTGTTCGGCAGTGCCAACGAAACGGAAATGTGGGAAACGGTCAAGCAACTGGGCGGCAAGGTCAACGAAGTGCGCTTGCAAAATACCTTTAAATACGTGTTGATCTTCACTGCCCTCACCACGGTCGGCGTCATGCTGGGCCGGGAAGTCGCGGTTTCCTTGCACAACGAATGGCTGTTTCCCGACAAACCGTTAAAACATTTCAGTTACACCACATTGCGCTGGATTGCTTATGCAATACCCATGTACGTATTGCCGATTACCCTGGTATTCGTTGCCAGGGCCTTGACCTTGGAACAAGAACATTCGGAACGCAATTACGGCTTTTACATGGCCATGATGCTGCTGGGCTTTTTGGTCAGCACCTCGGTAGCCGTACTGGTGTTGGAAATCACCTTTTACCACCGCGAGAACATAGAGTTTTTCGAAAGCTTTCTGCAGCACATGCGTTGGGGCATCTTACCGGCTATCGTGTGCGGTTCGGTCGCCTACCGCATGGACACACCGATTAAAGACAAGCAGACGCCGCTGCACCTCGTGACTTTCGGCACATTGCGCTTTCTCGCTTGGGGCTCAGTCGCCGTCGTCATCATGCTGTACGCCACCGACGATTTGAGCCTGGAAGTGTCCAACCTGCGGTTCACTCTGGTCGGCACGGCGTTTTTCGTCATCGGTTTGATCGGGGCTTTCGCCAACTTCAAAACGCCGGAAGGCTCGGTCTAGCCTGATCCGCATAGTCGGTTGCGTCGTTTGCCCTGCAAGGTCGCAACCGATTCTGTAGGCGCTTTTCACCAACACGCTAACGGGTCGCCTGTTGCCTTATAAATAAAAATGCTGAACCGCTAACGAAGTCGTCGTTAGCCGCTTGTTCGCCGCAACGCTACGCCATTACAGTCCGCATCGGTGCTCCAACATTCCGGTACGTCTATTCAAGCCCTCACAATTCCAGGGCTTATGAGTACGTAAGCATGGAGCGAGATGAATAGGCATATACGCGGCACATCAGTTTATGGCGAATACAACTTTTCGACTCTTACCGGGCCTGAGCCTGTCAACGGCCTGTTCCTTGGCTCGGCTTATACTGCTGCTGGCACTAGCGACCGGCGAAACTTGTTACGCCGATCTCGTCCGCATCGCCCGCAGCAACCAAATCGTACAAGGCAATGCCGGCAGTTCCAATCCGTCCATCAATGCTACGGGCAGCCTGGTGGCATTCGAATCGAACGCCGACAATTGGGTAGCGGCAGACACCAACGGCGTGACGGATATTTTCGTCAAAAACCTGAATACCGATAAGGTCGTCAGGATTTCCACCCACTCCAGCGGAACACAAGCCAACGGCGCAAGTTTCGGCCCGGCACTGAGCGCCAACGGTCGCTATGTGGTTTTCAGCTCCGCAGCCACCAATCTGGTCATAGGCGACAACAACGACGCCGTCGACGTGTTTCGAAAAGATCTCCAAACCGGAGCGACAATCCGCGTTTCCACCGACTCGCGCGGCATCCAAGCCGACGGCGCCAGCGATTCGGCCACAATCAGCGCCAACGGACGGTTCGTTGCCTTCGCCTCGGACGCCGGCCATTTGGTCGCCGACGACACTAACGCCGCTCGCGACGTTTTTGTCAAAGACCTTAAAACCGACAAGCTGGCCTGCGTTTCCTGCAACGCCGACGGACTGTTGGGTAATCGCCACAGCTTAAGCCCGTCCATTAACTCGAGCGGCCGCTTAGTCGCTTTCGCTTCGTTGGCCGATAATTTAGTGACGGGCGATAGTAACTCCGCAAGCGACATCTTCGTAAAAAACGTCGCCACCGGTGCTTTATTCCGAGTAACGACCAACGCATTAGGCGAAGAAGCCGGCGGTTACAGTCTAGCTCCTGTAATTAGCGGCAACGGCCGTTATCTGGTGTTTTATTCGACGGCCAACAACCTGATCGCAAACGGCGGCAACTTCAGAAGCGATATATACATCAAAGACTTAAAAACCGGCGCCTTAGCCAATTTATCGACCAACGCCCAAGGCGAACTCGCCGACGCGTTTAGTTTCAATCCGGCCATCAGCGCGAACGGCCGCTACGTCGCGTTTTATTCCTACGCCAGCAATCTGGCCGCCGGCGATAGCAACAGTTCAGCGGATATTTTCGTCAAAAATCTCAAATCCGGCGCGGTTACCCGCCTCTTCGACGGCTCGCTCAGCGAGCGAGTAGCCGATAAATTCACCAAGCCGGCCGTCAACGGCAACGGCCGCTTCGTAGCATTCGAATCGGAAGTGAGCACGCTGGTGGCCAACGATACCAACCACGCCGGCGACGTGTTTCGTTTCGATGCCCGCAATGCCCCAACCAAGGGCAATACTCGCTGAAGGCCGACAGGCACGGCTGAATGGAAATCGATGTGCTCGGATCTTGTTCGCCGCAAATTTCGAAATCCGAGCCGATTTTCAGCCGCTATTTAAAGACGCAAAAGCAGATTGTAAAGGCGTGGGCCGACTCGGAACTTTAGACTAGAATGAACATGGCGGACACTGCCGCGAGCGGCAAGTTTTCGATCGGCAAAAGCATGGCCGAATCCGACCGGAACCTTCGGACACTAAGCCCTATTCCGATCCGCGAATTACAAACGCTCGCTTCGCTCTATCACACTCAATCTCACCAGGAGAAACTCATGGAATTCAATGCTGACTTTGCCGCGCTGGTCGAAAACTTGAAAACGGAGCGGGACGAAATCTTAGTAAAACTGCATTTGGCTTCCATGGAAGTCAAAGACGAATTCGAGGCTTTGGAGCCCAAATGGGATGCCATCTTGCAAAATTGCGCCGAACTTAGCGACGATACATTGCAATCCTCGGACGAAGTGCTCACCAAAGCCAAATTGATTGGCGAAGAAATCAAACAATCCTACCAACGTATCCGTTCGATACTATCCGATTAACACAGTGAACGGAACGGCTGTCATTCTCGATTGGCGCACGGAAGACGCCAATCGTTTTGCACACAGTTCATAGCGCCAGACCGGCGAATGCAGTCCTCCTTGTTTCATGCCGAACGAAAAACGATGGGGTGTCCGTGAACTCTTGCCACTCACTAAATCAAAAAAAATCATAAGCTTAAATAAGCCGGCCCGGGCTCTTAAGCGTTTCAACTCGAATACTAAAAAAGCCTCAATATTTCGGCGGCAAGGGCGCGGCGCGGCGTTTTAATTTGTCACAGACAGTAATGATATAATCACGCGCTTTATGCCTGTCTCGCTACGAGTCGAAATGGGATGTGTAGCGGATCTACATTAGAGTGTCTATGAGTAAACTTAAATGCGCTGTAATTGGCGCCGGGTATTTGGGTAAGTTTCACGCGGAAAAATACGCCTCTTTAAGGGATTGCGAATTGGTGGCGGTAGTAGACATCAATATTGAAGCCGCCCGCACCGTAGCGGAAAAACACGGTACTCAAGCCATGGACGATTATCATGCCTTGTTAGGGAACATCGATGCAGTCAGCGTGGTAGTTCCTACCAGTTCCCACCACAAAGTAGCTCGCGACTTTTTGAACGCCGGCTGTCACGTACTAGTGGAAAAACCGATTACCGTGACGGTCGAAGAAGCGGACGAACTAATCGCCTTAGCTAAAGAACGCAACGTCATCTTGCAAGTCGGTCATTTGGAACGCTTCAATCCGGCGGTACGCGGATTGGAGGGGTTGGAGGAAAAACCGTTATTCATAGAATCGCACCGGCTATCCCCTTTCAACCCGCGCGCCAATGACGTCAGCGTAGTATTGGACTTGATGATCCACGACATCGACATCATTCTGGCTTTGGTGGATTCCGAAGTGGAAAAAATCGACGCCAGCGGCACCGCGGTACTCACTCAGGGCACGGACATCGCCAATGCCCGCATCACCTTCAAAAACGGCTGCGTCGCCAATGTCACAGCCAGCCGCATCAGCATGAAGATGGAACGCAAAATGCGGATGTTCCGCCCGTCTTCGTACATCTCGGTCGATTTTCAGAACCGGGTTCTGGTCAAGCACAAGACCGGAGAAAAAGAAATGTTTCCCGGCATACCGGAAATCGTAACCGAAGAATCGGTATATGAAAGCGGCGACGCCTTGTTGGAAGAAATAAAACATTTTATCCATTGCATCAAAACCGGCGCCAATCCGCTGGTACCCGGCGAAGCCGGCCGCAAAGCGCTGGCGACCGCCATTGCGATTACCCGATTCTTGAAACACGGCTAGAGACAGTAGTTATGATTCCCATGGTTAACCTGAAGGCGCAATACGCCGAAATCCAAGACGAAATCGTTAAAGGATTTACCGAAACTTTAGATAATTGCGCCTTTATTTTAGGCCCCAACGTGCAAGCCTTTGAACGCGAAGCCGCCGATTATTTAGGCGTCAAACACGCGATAGGTTGCGCGTCCGGCACCGACGCGCTGCATTTAGCCTTGTTGGCGTTAGACATAGGCCCGGGCGACGAAGTCATCACCAGCGCATTCACCTTTATCGCTACCGCCGAAGCCATAAAATACGTGGGCGCTACCCCGGTCTTCGTCGATATAGATCCCGCCAGCTTCAACATCACGCCGGAAAACATCGTCAAAGCCATAGGGCCGAAAACCAAGGCCGTCATGCCGGTACATTTGTTCGGCCAACCGGCGGACTTGCAGGCCATACGGGCTATTTGCGACAAGCACGGCCTGAAACTGATCGAAGATTGCGCGCAATCGTTCGGCGCCACGGTTGATAACAAACAAACCGGCAGTTTCGGCGATGCAGCCGGCTTCAGCTTCTTCCCCAGCAAAAACCTGGGCTGCTTCGGCGACGGCGGCCTGGTGGTAACCGATTCGGACGACGCGGCAGCCAAAATCAAGCGCTTTCGCAATCACGGTTCCGACGTGCGTTATTACCACGATGCGATTGGCTACAACAGCCGCTTGGACGAATTGCAAGCCGTGGTGCTGCGAACCAAACTGAAACGCATAGACCGCTACAACGCCGCCCGCCGCCACGCCGCTCATTTATATTCCGAATTGTTGGCGGAATTGCCGCTAGCCACCCCCTACGAAAGCGGGGTTGGCGTACACGTTTATCATCAATACACTTTGTTGAGCGACAGGCGCGACGCCATCATGCAAGCGCTGAACGACCGGCAAATCGCCTGCGCGATCTACTACCCGGTACCCTTGCACAAGCAAAACGTATTTTTGCAGGAATGCGCCGGCCTCTCGCTACCGGAAACCGAAGCCGTTGCCGCTCGCTGCCTGTCGTTGCCGATTTGCGCCAATATCGACGATTCGACGGTCCGACACATCGCCTCGACCATACGCCAGGCGTTGGCCTAAGCCTCGTCGCTGCCGGGCGCGACGGGTAAACTTAACCGAATGAAACTTCCAGGTATAAACGCGATGAGAACTCAGCGATTTTTTATTGGGCTAGCGATGTTGAGCGTTGCGCTCGGTTTACCGCTAGAGGCATTTGCGAAATACAAGCACAAAGAAATTTCCGTGGTTTACCGTTACCAGGACCTGGGAGACGGCTTATCTTACAAACAAACCCTCGGCGTACTGTATTGCAAGGACGGTTTCATCGCCAGCGCCGAAAACGAAATACTTTATTCGGACCAAGCCGGACCTACTCAGGCCGAAGTGCAAGCGATAACCGGAAAATACGTCATTCTGCTGAACATCTACAAGGCCTATGCCACGCAAAACGTCAGCTGTTTTCCGCGTAGCGAAGCAAGCTACAGCATAGACGGCGGCGAATACGTCATTGTCAACGCCCGCGACGCCAAACCGACCGCCAACATCAGCGTCGATCAAACCTCGATATCGGAAGACCCTGGCTCGCCGGCCACGGTTACCGTCAGCCTGGAACAACCGGTCGGCAAAAAGACCAAACTCCATTATCGAATTAGCGGTACCGCGAAAAACCGTAAGGACTATAAAAAATTATCCAACAAAATCGTGATTCCTGCCGGCGACACCAGCGCCAGCTTTGCAATCATCCCCAAAAGCGATACTAAAACCGAAGGCGACGAAACCATCGATTTACAGCTGAAACCAAGTCGAAGATACAACATAGGCAGCGAAGACCGCATCCAGGTCAACATCGTCGATAACGATTCCGCAGCCGACTGAGGCTACATTCCGAGGATTTGAATCATGCCTGAAGCCAATCGTGCGCCCGTCGTTATGTTCAGCGCCGGAGAGTCCTCCGGCGATCAGCACGCCGCGCACATGTTTCAGGAAATACAGACGCAGCGTCCGGATATCCGCGGCATAGGCATGGGCGCCAACAAAATGCGTCAGGCCGGCATAGACATTCGCGTCGATTCATCCGGGATAGGCGTGATCGGTTTGGTGGAAATTCTCAATCACTACGGCGAAATTCGCAAAGCCTTGCAAGCCATGAAAGCGCTTCTCGCCGACGAAAGACCGGACCTTCTGGTTTGCGTGGATTACAAGGAATTCAACCTCAAACTGGCCCAATACGCCAAGTCGCTAGGGATAAAAGTCTTGTTTTACGTCAGCCCGCAAGTCTGGGCTTCCCGCCCCGGACGGGTAAAAACTTACGGCCGGGCCATAGACATGATGGCGGTGATCTTTCCGTTCGAAACCGCCTATTATGAAGCGGAAAACGTGCCGGTGCGCTATGTCGGCCACCCGTCGGTGGACAAAGTCCATCCGCAACGCGACAAGCAGCAGGATTTCGCGCTGTTCGACTTAGATCCGACAAGGCCGGTAATCGGCATTTTACCCGGCAGCCGCAGCAACGAACTGAAACGCATGCTCCCCGTCATGCTGCAAGCCGCCGGGCAATTGGCTGAGCGCCGGCCACAGCTGCAATTTGTGTTGCCGCAAGCCGATACCGTATCGGACGCCGATCTGCAGGCCTATTTGCAAAACTGTGCGCTGCCGATTCGCGTGGTGAAACAGCAAACCTACGATGCCATCCAATGCTGCGACGCCATCATGACCACCTCGGGCACCGCCTCGCTGGAGATTGCTTTATTGGGCGTGCCGATGTTGATCGCGTATCGGCTGTCGCCTCTCACCTATTATTTGGGCAGGCTGTTGATAAGAATCCCGTTCATCGGCTTGCCCAATATCATCGCCGGCCGAGCCATCGTCAAGGAATTGATTCAAACCGAAGCCAGCGCAAGCAATATGGCGACCGAAATCGAGCGTTTCTTGAGCGACCCGGCTTACCGTAGCCGTTGCGTCGAAGGCCTACAACAAGTAAAACAACGCCTGGGTTCCGGTGGCGGCTCGAAAAACATGGCTAATCTGGCATTAGAGATGATAGGCAGCGGCTGAAAGACAGTTCCGCGCAGGCCGACTAAAATTGCCCTATCGGTACCAATACATCCCCAAAAGAATGAGCTCGATACTGGCAGACAAGTCGGTCTTGATCGTCGAAGATTATTCGACGATGCGCAAAGCGATACGAGACATGCTGTATACGTTGGACGCCGAACAAGTATCGGAAGCCGACAATGGCGCCAACGCGCTGGCCGCCATGAGCAAAACTCAGTTCGACGTCATATTGTGCGACTATAATTTGGGGCCGGGCCGCAATGGTCAGCAAGTGCTGGAAGAAGCCCGCCACCGCAAACTGATAGCTTATCACTGCTTGTTTTTCATTATCGCGGCGGAGCAAAGCGCCGCGATGGTCCTGGGGGCGATGGACGCCAAACCGGACGAATACATCGCCAAACCTTTCAACGCACAGCAACTTTTCGTTCGACTGGAGCGCAATTTGCTGCGTAAAGCCGCGTTGCGCAACGTGGAAAAGGAAATCGAACGCGGCGACCTGTCGCAAGCCATACTGAATTGCGATCAGCTACTCACGGAAGACAACCCGCGCATGCGCAGTCATCTCTATAAACTCCGCGCGGAACTGGCGCTACAAGTAGAGGACTACGACAAAGCCGCCGAAATCTATCAGCATCAGCTATTACAACGCGACCTGCCTTGGGCCCGCCTGGGCATGGGCATCGTCGCCTACCAGCGCGGCCACGTGGCCGATGCCGCCGAAATCTTTCAACACCTGCTGCAAGACAATCCGCTGTTTATGGAAGGTTACGACTGGCTATCCAAGGCACTGGAAGCGGAACGCGATTTAAGCGCCGTGCAATCGGTGTTGAGCAAAGCCGTCGAATTGTCGCCCCAATCCATTCTCAGGCAAAAAAAACTGGCCGGTACCGCCGACAAAAACGGCGATTTTTCCATAGCGGAATCGGCCTACAAAGCGGCATTGAGCTTAAGCAAATACTCGGTACATAAATCCAGCGCCGATTTCAGCAACTTAGCCAAGTTGTACTGCAAAACCCAGGCTACCGATCAAGCTCAGCACATACTGTCGCAGATGCGGCACGAATTCCCCAACGATAGCGAAGCCGAACTACGGGCGGCGGTGCTGGAAGTTGAACTCAACAAAAGCAGCGGCAACGACGAAGCCGCAGCCGCCAGTTTACAACAGGTATTGCAGCTGAGCCGGCAATTGGGCAACAAGCTACCTCAAGAACTGCAACTGGAAGTGGTGCGCAGCTGCTACCAATTCGGCGAAGCGCAACAAGCGGATTGCTTGGTCGGCGAGCTGATCAAAACCCATATCGACGACGACGCGTTTATCGACGACATTCGTACCCTGCAAAACCAGGTCGGTGTCGGCGGCAATTCGGAAGATTTAATTCAAAAAACCAAACGGGCGCTGGTCAGAGCCAACAACAAAGGCGTGTCCTTGTACCGGCAAGGCAAATTCGACGATGCTTTGGCCTTATTCGAACAGGCGATGACCAGCATGCCGGACAATAAAACCATCGTCCTGAACATGCTGAAAATCGTGATACACGATTTGAAAGCCAACGGCCCCGATCACGACAAGCTGGTCCGCGCCAAGAGCTTGCTGCGTAAAGCCAAACAAATTCGCATCGATGAGGGCAAATTGAAAGTAATGCGCAACGAATTCGCCGGTTTGCTGAGACAACAGTCGCAAACGCGTAAGCCATGAGCAACCCGACCCGACCGGCGGAACTGTTTCCGCTCATCCTAGGCTCCACGGTACACGACATTAAAAACTCGCTGAGCAACGTAACCCGTTTGCTGCAGCACTTGGCCGAACGTTCGGCGCTGGCGCAAACCGGCGACTTCAAACAATTGCAGTTCGAAACCAGCCGTATCAACCATAGCTTGATGCAGCTGTTGGTCATGTACAAAATCGACTGTCAGGCCTTCGGACTGCAGATCGATGAATACCCCGCCATCGACATTTTAAAAGAAGCCGCGGCCCAACAAGGTACACTGGAGCAACTTAACGGACAGCGTATCGAAATCGACTGCGACCGGAATTTGCTATGCTATTGCGATTTTCAGCATGTCGGCAGCGCGCTGGGAGCCGTATTGAACAACGCGCAACGCTATTCCCGGCGGCACATCCTGTTATCGGCCGGCGAACACGCCGGATTTTGCCGGTTTTGTATCGAAGACGACGGTAACGGCTACCCGGAACACTGGCTGAAAGCCGATTTGCGTAACCCGGGCGGCAACGATTGGTTGCACGGCAATACCGGTTTGGGAATGTATTTCGCCGCCGAGATTGCCGCGTTTCACCAGAACCGTAGCCTGCGCGGCTATGCCAGTATCGATAACGCAAGCCGCTTCGGCGGGGCGCGATTTTGTTTATTTTTGCCGTGACCTAAACGGCCCGACCCAAACACAGCACTTATGACCATCTTAGTCACCGGCGGAGCCGGCTTCATCGGTAGCAACTTCGTCTTGGATTGGCTGGCCGCCAACGACGAAGCGCTAGTCAACGTCGACAAACTGACTTATGCCGGCAATCCGGAAAACCTGGCCTCGCTGCAAGGCGATCCGCGGCATTTATTCGTGCAAGCCGACATCGGCGATTTTGCGCGGTTGTCGGCCTTATTGCACGATCACGCCATTCGTGCAGTCGTCAATTTCGCCGCCGAATCGCACGTAGACCGTTCCATCCACGGCCCGGAAGACTTTATTCAAACCAATATCGTCGGCAGTTTTCGATTGCTGGAAGCGGTGCGCGGCTATTGGCACGAACTGCCGCAAGACGCCAAACTGGCCTTCCGTTTTTTGCACGTTTCCACCGACGAGGTATACGGTTCGCTGGAAAAGACCGATCCGCCGTTCACGGAGCGCAATCAATACCAACCCAACAGCCCTTATTCCGCCAGCAAAGCCGCCAGCGACCACCTGGTACGGGCCTACCACCATACCTACGGTCTACCGGTGCTGACCACCAATTGCTCCAATAACTACGGCCCTTACCATTTTCCGGAAAAATTGATTCCGCTATGCATCCAAAACGCGCTAGCGGGCAAGCCCTTGCCGATATACGGCGACGGCCGGCAAATCCGCGACTGGTTGTACGTGAAAGACCATTGCAGCGCCATCCGCACCGTACTGGCAAAAGGCAAAGTCGGCGAGATCTACAACATCGGCGGCTGGAACGAAAAAGCCAACCTGGATGTGGTGCATACCCTGTGCCGCATCCTGGACGAACTGCAACCGCGTCCGGACGGACTATCCTACGCCAAGCAAATCACCTTCGTCACCGATAGGCCCGGCCACGACCGCCGTTACGCCATCGATGCCGGCAAATTGCAGCGGGAATTGGGCTGGCAGCCGGCTGAAACCTTCGAAACCGGCATTCGAAAAACGGTCGGCTGGTACCTCGAACATCAAGACTGGGTGCAAAACGTACTGTCCGGCGATTACCAATCCTGGCTGGAAAAAAATTATGCCGGCCGCGGATAAGCCGATGAAAATCCTATTGCTGGGAAAAAACGGCCAAGTCGGCTGGGAGTTACAACGCAGCTTGGCGCCACTGGGCGAATTGATCGCGCTGGACCGCGCTTCCAATCCCTACTGCGGCGACTTGAGCCGGCCGGCCGCCGTTGCCCAATCGGTACTCGAGATAAAACCCGACGTCGTCGTCAACGCCGCGGCTTATACCGCGGTCGACAAAGCGGAATCCGAAGCCGATTCGGCCCGGACCGTGAATGCCGACGCACCGGCGGAACTGGCCCGCGCCGCCAAACTTTGCGGCGCTTGGTTGCTGCACTACTCCACCGATTACGTGTTCGACGGCAGCGGCAGCGTACCTTGGCGCGAACAAGATCCCGTCGCACCGTTAAACGTTTACGGCCGCAGCAAATTAGCCGGCGAGCAAGCCATCCGGGCCTCCGGCTGCCGACATCTGATTTTTCGTACCAGCTGGGTTTATGCGGCACGCGGACAAAACTTCGCCAAAACCATGTTGCGTCTGGCGGCGGAACGCGAGGAACTGAGCGTCATCGCCGATCAATTCGGTGCGCCCACCGGCGCGGAGCTGCTGGCCGATGTCAGCGCGCATGCGCTGCGACATGCCGTCTGCCACGACGACGTCAGTGGCGTCTATCACCTGACCGCCGGCGGCGCGACCAGCTGGTTTGACTATGCAGCGCACGTCTTTGCCTACGCCCGGCAGTGCGGCATACCGCTAAAGCTTACGGAAACCGGGTTGCGTCCGATTTCGACCGAGCAATACCCTACCCCAGCCCGAAGACCGCTCAATTCCCGGCTGGATACCAACAAACTCCGTACCGCGTTCGGCTTGGCATTACCGGATTGGCAATCCGGCGTCGATCGCATGCTGACGGAACTCTACGGGCGTTAACCATGAACACACGCAAAGGCATCATCTTGGCCGGCGGCTCCGGCACCCGGCTTTATCCGGTCACCAAAGCGGTTTCCAAACAATTATTGCCGATTTACGATAAACCGATGATTTACTACCCGCTCAGCACCTTGATGTTGGCCGGAATCCGGGAGATTTTGATTATCTCGACGCCGCAAGACACCCCGCTGTTCCAACAGTTGCTCGGAGACGGCAGCGACTGGGGAATCGCCTTGCAATACGCGGTACAGCCCAGTCCGGACGGATTGGCCCAAGCGTTCGTCATAGGCCGCGATTTTATCGGCAACTCTCCCAGCGCCTTGGTATTGGGCGACAATATTTTTTACGGACAGGATCTGCACCGGCTACTGCAAAATGCCAATCTGCGCAGCGAGGGCGCCACGGTATTCGCCTATCACGTACAAGACCCCGAACGCTACGGCGTGGTCAGTTTCGATGCCGAAGGCAAAGCCGTATCCCTGGAAGAGAAGCCGGCCCAACCCAAAAGCAATTACGCGGTCACCGGCCTGTATTTTTACGACCGGCAAGTCGTCGACATCGCCGCCGAATTAAAGCCCTCGGCCCGCGGCGAACTGGAAATCACCGACGTCAACAAAACCTATCTGCAACGGCAGCAGCTTGCTGTTGAGATCATGGGCCGCGGCTACGCCTGGCTGGATACCGGCACCCACGGCAGCCTGATCGAAGCCGGCAACTTCATCGAAACCATAGAGACCAGGCAAGGCTTGAAGATCGCCTGTCCGGAAGAAATCGCCTGGCGCAACGGCTGGATAGACGACGCCAAAATCGAACAACTAGCCCTGCCCCTGGCGAAAAACGGCTACGGCCAATATTTGTTGAATCTACTCAAACAACAGGTGTTTTAATGCAAGCCCAGCCATTGAATATCCCTGAAGTCGTATTGCTGACCCCAGCGGTGTTCGGAGACGACCGCGGCTTTTTTTTCGAAAGCTTTAACCGCCAACGCTTCGCCGAGCTGACCGGCGTCGCATGCGAATTCGTGCAAGACAACCATTCCAAATCGCAACGCGGCGTATTGCGCGGCCTGCATTATCAACTGCCGCCCAAGGCCCAAGGCAAACTGGTCAGGGTGGTAGCCGGCCAAGTATTCGACGTGGCGGTCGACATACGCAAAAGTTCGCCCACATTCGGCCAATGGGTGGGTGCACTGCTATCGGCGGACAACAAAAACCAACTGTGGATTCCACCCGGTTTCGCCCACGGATTCGTCACTCTATCCGACAGCGCGGAGTTTTTGTACAAGACCACCGATTATTACAGCCCGGAAAATGAACGGGCCATAGCCTGGAACGATCCCGTCATCGGCATCGAATGGCCGATCGATTATGCACCGGCCTTATCCGGCAAGGATCAAGCAGCCTCAAGCTTCCCAGCCGCGGACTATTTCCCGTAACGCGCAAACAGCGCCAGGCATAGCTTTGGTGCGGATAGGCCGACCAACAAAAACGCTCGGCTGGCACATAGCTTGGTGTGTGTCACAGACAAGCGTCGATAAACGCTTCTGCAACTCGCTTTTCTAAGCCGCCTGTGCGGCGGCGGACCCAATTTATGCAGCTCTGCCAGTGTAGCGGTTTTTCTAAGCCGCCTGTGCGGCGGCGGACCCAGTTCACCCCGCACGCCTACACCACGGATGTTTCTAAGCCGCCTGTGCGGCGGCGGACTCTGATGTCGGTTGGCGGCCTGTGCCTTTGCATTTCTAAGCCGCCTGTGCGGCGGCGGACGGCAACGCGATTCCATAAGCGTTACCGTCAAATTTCTAAGCCGCCTGTGCGGCGGCGGACGTATGCAATTCCCATAAATGCCAATACGGCAATTTCTAAGCCGCCTGTGCGGCGGCGGACTAATCCAAATCAAGTCATTGGTAGCAGTCTGTTTTCTAAGCCGCCTGTGCGGCGGCGGACCATCATTTTGGCGTCCGGGATCGGGGTGGATTTTTCTAAGCCGCCTGTGCGGCGGCGGACGGTTCCGGGTCGGACAATAGCTCTGTTTACCTTTTCTAAGCCGCCTGTGCGGCGGCGGACACTCTAATCATGTGAACGCTATAGCAATCAGTTTTCTAAGCCGCCTGTGCGGCGGCGGACAGGCTAGAGAACTATAAGAAGCGTTGGAATAATTTCTAAGCCGCCTGTGCGGCGGCGGACTGATGCAGGGCGCGGGCGACCAGGGCGCAGGCTTTCTAAGCCGCCTGTGCGGCGGCGGACGATATGGAAAACGCAGAGTCGCGCCAGTTAAATTTCTAAGCCGCCTGTGCGGCGGCGGACCTGCTGTTTCGGCCAAGGCCGCGACATCGATTTTTCTAAGCCGCCTGTGCGGCGGCGGACTTTCGGGCCGGTGGCGGCCGATAGTTTGTTCATTTCTAAGCCGCCTGTGCGGCGGCGGACATGTGCCAGGTCCATCCCATACCGAAATAAACTTTCTAAGCCGCCTGTGCGGCGGCGGACCCAACAAATTGCAACGGCCCAACAAAGTCAACTTTCTAAGCCGCCTGTGCGGCGGCGGACTTAAGTGAGGTGTTATTACTTGGAATCATATTTTTCTAAGCCGCCTGTGCGGCGGCGGACTTCCTGATGACCACAGATTATGCGTTTTCGTTTTTCTAAGCCGCCTGTGCGGCGGCGGACGGTTTGTCCTTATTGCTGGGCCTCAACGTTTATTTCTAAGCCGCCTGTGCGGCGGCGGACTCAATGTTGGATAGACCGTTATTAACTGAGCTTTTCTAAGCCGCCTGTGCGGCGGCGGACAAGAAAACTCAGCTCCGCGATGCCCAAGGTAAATTTCTAAGCCGCCTGTGCGGCGGCGGACGCGCCGCTTTTCAGGCTGCCACCGACGTGATCTTTCTAAGCCGCCTGTGCGGCGGCGGACCCATGCCCGCACTGCGGCCATATGCATACGCTTTTCTAAGCCGCCTGTGCGGCGGCGGACTATATTCGATAAGGCTTAAAGCCAGGTCGGAATTTCTAAGCCGCCTGTGCGGCGGCGGACGCCTCGCGCCATTATTATATCCCTGTTCACCTTTTCTAAGCCGCCTGTGCGGCGGCGGACATCGTACACGTCGCAGGCCAGATAGCTGGACATTTCTAAGCCGCCTGTGCGGCGGCGGACCGCACGATATCGCAGGCAATACGAGTCAAGTTTTTCTAAGCCGCCTGTGCGGCGGCGGACCGTTGCTAGCGATAGCGGCGTGACATATGCGTTTTCTAAGCCGCCTGTGCGGCGGCGGACTCTAGTTTTTCAACGCGCTGAGTCAGATCCATTTTCTAAGCCGCCTGTGCGGCGGCGGACAACGAATTACGCCGCACCCCGGCAGATGGCGTTTTCTAAGCCGCCTGTGCGGCGGCGGACTGATTATAAATAAACGGGAAGCCGGTTGCGACAAGGGTTGCGAGCGATTTGACCTATTTTCACCATCCGCAAAACCCTTAGCCGTAACCGGCTGATTTAGTTAACATTGTTAAAGGGCGCAAAAAATTTGGTCAAAATTCCGGTACGGTCGCAACACTGCTCAGGCCGTAGGCGCTGAAACCGCCGGCCACCGGCGCGACGACCTCGGTTTTGGCGATCCACAAACAAAACGTCTGACCGCCGCTCAAGCTTTGCAAGCGAATGAACGGCCACGGCACGGAGGGCTTGAGCATGTCGCAATAGCGAAATGACAGCGGGTACGCGGGGTTCTCGCCCGCCTCTCGCAGTTCCACCGTCATGTTCAGCGCGGTCGCCAAATCCAGGCCGTGGCGCTTGGCGTAGCGCCGTGCCAGCCGCTCGGGATTGGTCTTGGGCTGCACCCGCCGGTAAACCGCATACCCGAGCAGCTTGTCCGGCACCGCCCGGATGCCGGTGCAATGCACATAGTCGCTAAGACGCGCCAAGCGCTGCTGCGCGGAGAAGCGTTCCAGAGTAGCTTCATCCTCGGCAAACAGGCGGCATTTGTCGCCCAGGCCAAGTCGCTTGCCATCCGCGCGGTATTTGGGAAATCCGACACCAATGGCGCCGCGTTTATCCGCATCCAACATTTCGACAAAACCCAAGTGCAACTGCTGGAATACTTTGGACCACAAAAAATTCAGCCCGACTTCGGGATCGGGCAGCAAGGTGATTTCCAAATAAAAGCGCATGGCTCAATCCTTGCCGCTTTCGCCGAACACGCCGCCGCGCACCAATACCGCCATCACGTAATGCTGTTCGGTCTGGCTTAGCGAACCGCCTCGGGCGAAACTATCGAACAAGGTGTAAAAATCGACCTTGGCTTTGGGGGTTCTAAAAGCCTTGCCCAAGTTGGTGACCGCGCCGTAGGGTTCGACGGCAATCGGGCCGATGTAGGGGCTGTCTTCATCCACCGGATACCAGGTGTCGATGCTGCGTAGCGCGTTGCCGATTTTTTGCGAGTGCATGCCGGCCACGCCGTCGATGTGATAGAGGATTTTGCTTTTTTTGGATTTGCTGTTGCTTTTGTCCAGCACCAGTTCTTCGCTGGGGTAAACATCTTGCGCCAAACCGACTTGGGCATAGGCCGTAACCGACAGCATCAAAAATTCGCGACGGCCGCTCAACGCATCGGCGATCAGATCGGCAAGTTCCAACACGCCAGCCGGCAAGTTGTCGAAGTCGCGGACGCTGAAAGTTTTGGCATTGAAGGTCCAATCGCGCTGTTCGCCTTCGTTACAGACCCACACCCGTACTTCGATATTTTCCGCGCCAACCCGGTTACGCCATAGGAAGCGGCCGTTGGCGAGGTTGGCGGCGTAGCGCTTAGCCAGTTCTTTAAAACCTTCGGCTTGGATGTAAGCATCGGCGGCCTGCTTGTAGCTGGCGGCGAATTCCGCGCTGTTGCAGGCGGAAGGCTGTTGGACGCCGCTCAGCACTTTCAGGGTAAAGCTGAGTTTCAACGTGTCTTGTTCGCTACCTAAAGCACAACTGTCCACGGTTTGCAGGTTGGGCTTTTCGATTTTTGCATTCAACTTGATAGGATCTTTGTCAGCTTCTTTCGTAATTCGGTTGGAAATGGTGCCGCGCACCGATTTTTCTTGCAGCTTGAGCACTGTCGCCGATTCATCGCGCTTATCCCACTGGGTGCCGTAAAGCCGTCCATCCGAGGGCACCAGTTTTTTCTCGAAGGCCAGTACCGAAGCGGTGGCTAATTTGTCTGTTTTTGCCATGGTGATTTTCCTTGCTGTTAAGCGTTGTGGGAGTGTTGTTCGATGAGATACAGATAGTTGTCTGCATCGTAGCGGCTGCGCCAAAGCAGGTCGTCCAGGCGTTTCAGCCGATGCGGCATGACGAATTCGCCCAAAGTGACCAGGCTTTCGGCAAACCGATGCGGCGTAATTTGATCGCGCTGGTGTTCGGCGTGGCCCAATGCGCTGACGCCATGAAAACCGGCTGCAATCGGCACGATCCAGCCCTTGGCTTTACGCTCGGCCGTCCAGGACACATGGCCGTCATCGTCGGTGCGGCTTTGGTAGTGAACCGCAAGATAATCCAGCAACGCGTCGATGGCATCCTGGCCTTCGGCCATGGCTTGCGCCATCAGGTCGCGGCGCTGTTTCAACACGTAGCTCGGCATCAGTTTTCGGGTCAGATTGGCCAATTCACTGTCACCGGCTAGTGCCAGCCACTGCGGCACTTTATAGCCGAGGCTGTCGCCGCCGGCCCATTTTAGTTTGGGTAGATGGCGGTTGACGGCGGCCAGGAATTCGTCTTCATCGGCTTTGCCTATGCCCTGAGTTTCTATCGCCAGACTGACGTCGAGGTGGCAGCGGGCTTCTTCTATGAACGACGGACGGTCGCCGCTTTTATCGAGCGGATTGCCGGTGCCGACGATGGAATACAGATAATCGCCGGCATGTTTGTAGGTCTGTAAATCGATGCGGTGGCAGGCAACCGCCGTGCGCGAAAAACTGAGCTGCGGCAAGCCGTCGGCATTAAGTTTGCGTTGCAAGGCATGCACGCCGCCCAACCAGGCCGTCAACGCCGGAAAACCGATGGTATACGGGCTGGACAAGGCATTGGCGTTGTGGATGCGCAAGCGCGGAATCAACAAAATGCGGTTCATCGCAAGACCTCCCGATGGTCGTCCAATAATTGCCGAAAATGTTTGAGCTCGGCATCTCCCAAGGCTTTGGCCTGGCGCTCGCCGATGGCGTGTTTATAGGTAATCGCCAACCAATCGGCCAAGGCGACGATTACGGCGTCCAGCCAATCGTCGGCTTGCTCGCGTTGTTCGGCATGGTCTTGATCCAGCCAGATTTTCTGCGTCGGAGGCAGTTGTCCGTGTTCCGACCAACCGCCAGGCAGTTCGCGCAACGCCCAAACGGTTTCCATCACCTGCTC
Organism: Methylomonas sp. HYX-M1; assembly: GCF_040741385.1. NCBI lineage: Bacteria > Pseudomonadati > Pseudomonadota > Gammaproteobacteria > Methylococcales > Methylococcaceae > Methylomonas > Methylomonas sp. HYX-M1. Next base: position 1,522,232 of record NZ_CP160405.1, on the reverse strand, counting down.
GGCGATTTGCAGCAACCAATAGTCGCGGCCTTCGCGCACGTGGATGTTGGCAGGCACGTTGTCTTGGAACAAGGCATGCAAGGCCTGAAACTTTTCCAGGAAATGCTTGGCGTATAAGCTTTGGAGAAAAAAATCGGTCTTCGGTGGCTGCAGCTTGTTTAGCGCGAGCGGCGGCGGCAAAGACGGCAGCAGATAGGCGGTTCCCAGGTATTGACTGTTCAGAACGCTGATATTTTGCTTGTTCGCGCCGCCAAAGCCGATTTCGGTCAAGCCATAGAACTCCTGGTAACCCGTGTCGTGATGCTGTTGATTGCGCCGGGCTTCGCGAGCCTGCTTGGTGGTTTCGGCAAAGCGGATCGAGTTGATTCGTTCCTTGAGCTTGAACATCAGGCCGGACGGCGTCAGTAGCGATAGCAAATGGTAGCCGCCGTCCACCGGGAAATAGACTTGTTTGATCTTGTCCGAAGTGCTTGTCTTATCCGGTAATTGATTGATCTGCAATAAACCCTGCCGAATGTCCGTGTAGGGTAGCGACGGCAGTTCGAGCTGTTGCTTGACCAGGTCGCTGTCGTTTTCGAGATGGGCCAAAATGGATAGGCCATCCGCCAATTTCAGACTCAAAAATTTCAAAATCGGAATGTTGGCGGCGGTATCGAACACCATGTCCGGCTCGACCGCGACATTGCCGCTGCGCAGAAAACCGTCGGGTTTGCGTTCGGCGCTTACACGAATTTCGCTGGTATTTTTGACGTCGGGATGGCTGAATTTGACGGGGTGGGTCACGCGAAACAGCTTATGGGTTTTAGTTACCGCCGTCGGTAACCAGTCATTCAGTTCTTGCTGTAATTCCGCTTCGTTTGGCGCAGATGAAGTTTTCTTCTTCAGCCGTTCGGATAAAAATTGTTGCAAAGCCGGGTCCATCATTTTTAGTATCCTTGATGAGTTATGGCGCAGCAGAGTTTAAGCTAGAACCTATCAATATTCAATTTGTACCCTAAAGTTAATAAAATTGTGGGTACAATGAGTACTTTATCGGGAGAGGATTATGCCTATCGAAAACGGCAAACAAGACGTCCTAAAAGTTCGTATGGACTTGGCAACCCTGCAAATGCTGGAACAAGCGCGCCAATACGTTGGCCTGGACAAAAGCAAATTCATTCGGCAGAGCGTTCGGGAAAAGGCGGAAGCCATAATCGCCGAGCATCAACAAACCCGATTCAGCCAGGAGGACTGGCAGCTATTTTTCGAGCTGTTGGACCACCCACCGGAACCGACCGAGCGCATGAAAAAAGCGCTGCAAACCTATAACCGCATCGTCGGCGATGAAGTTTGAGTTATTGCAACCCAAGCTTCACGACCGGCAAAACTTCGATTGCGGCGACGGCGTTTTAAACCGCTATTTGCGCCAATTTGCGCAACAGGACCAAAGTCGCGACCTGAGCCGCGTTTATGTGCTGGCGGATGCGCAACGCATTGTCGGCTATTACTCGATCAGCGCCTGTTCGGTGAAACGCGACGAATTGCCCGATGCAACCAGAGTTACGGCTTACCGGGAATTGCCGTTCATTTTGCTGGGCCGCCTGGCAGTAGATAAACAGTTTCAAGGCCAGGGGTATGGCGATGCACTGATCATGCATGCCTTTAAAACCACGAACGAGGCCGCCGAAAAAATCGGCATCTTCGGCATGATCGTCGACGCCAAACATGAACGCGCCGCCGAGTTTTACCACAAGTTCGGTTTCAGACGCTTGAACGCCACGCCGAATCGTTTGGTGTTGCCGTTCTCGGCGATCAGAAAAGCTATTTAGTCGCTGCTATCGCGCCAAATCCCTAGTTGTTCGCAATAATTAAACTGCGTTTGCCGTTGCCGGTCGGTATCGCTGATCCGCACATTGATTTCGCCGTAATACAGCGCGGCATATTCACGACTCCAGCCGTGGCGTTCCGCCTGTTCCTCCAATAACTCGGAATAGTCACGCCATAGCCACCAACGCTGTTGCTCCAGTGAAGTTAGCGCAACGCGCTGGATTTTGTAACTATTCTCGATCGGATTGATACCACCTTGAGGAAGTTTTTCGACAAATCGAAACTCACCGTCTTGGTCCGGCACATCGAACAGGGTTTGTTGCGGGTCTTGCCGGCGAAACGGCTTCAGCCGTTGCGGCAAGGCCATCAGCCACCAATGGCCGCTCAGCCAGCCTTGCAAGGCTTCCGGCCCTGTCGCGGAATAATCGTTCAGCAATTGCCGGGTGCAATGGTGTTCCAGATCGGCCAAATCGGCAGTTGGCTGTAATTCTTGGGATTGACGGATGCGCGGAATCGCGTTGATGGCCGCCAACTGCTCGGACGGAATCAGCCTGGATAAATCGTGGCTTTGCAGCATGTTTTCCGTGGATTCGAAGCCTGGCCGGCGAAACGCCGGCACATCGTCAGCCTGTTTCAGCGCCTTCAGGTTGTATTGCAACAAGCCAATATTCGGCGCATCCGGGAGCTGTTGGCGATGCCGCAATACTCGCCCGGCCAACTGGATGATGGAGCGGTAGGACGACGGCTCGACCACCGCCCAATCAAAGTCGTGATCGCGCCCGACTTCCTCGACCGGTGTGGCAACCAGGATGAAAATCAAATTTTCGGCTTGGCACGCGTCGACATGCCGACGTATCGCTGGGTTTTCGTAAACCGCTGCCGGTTCAACGCGTTTGAGGACTTGGTCCAGATGCTTTTCCTGGCTGTGTCGCAACAGCAACACTTGCTGACTGTGGTAGGCCATGATGCGGATGTCCACATCGGCCGGCCAGTCGGTCGAATGCGCCAAGTAGCGTGTCAGCGCGATGCACGGTGGAATATTGGCCATCCGCACCACGCCGAACGAAATACGCTTGCCGTTGTGAGGGTCCGCCGAGGCGTGGCGCCGATGTTGGCGGATGACAGCAGCCTGAATGTTCGAAAAATAAGCCGTCTCAATATCGTTGGCTCCGGCCTCTGGCTTGGCAACTTCAATCAGTTCGCCTATGCGTCTGGGCGGATTAAGTTTGGTGTTTTGTAAAAACGTACAACGCTTGGCGATGAAGGTTTGATGCCCGGCGCGGTAGATTTCGACAGCATCAAGCGGCAATGTGGCAACCCGGCTGTCGTTCTCGTCGAACCAGGCGCAACCGATAGCCGGTTTGGCTTCGCGAGCCGCGGCGAATAAGCGCCAGCCGGCTTGATAGGCATTGAAATAGCCTTCGGCCAAGGCCGGGGTGATGGTGGCCGACGAGATCATCACTTTACAACCCAGCATCGCGGCCAAATGAATCAAGCGGCCAATCGCCACCAGATCGTCGCCATCGAAATCGTCGATTTCGTCGATCACCAAATCCGACGACAACAAGCGCAAGCTGGGCAGAATGAATCGGCCGCCGCGCGCGGTCTCGGTAGCCGCCATTAAATGGTCGATCGTACAGGCAAGTACCGGTGCGTACAGCAGCTTTTGCTTACGGCTATCGACCTGGCCGGCGCGATTGGTCCACAAGGTGCCGAGCACGCTGAGTGCTTGTTCGGGAATATCGAAATCGATGTCGTTATCCTCGCCTACCGATGCCGCCGATTCGGAACCCAGTGGTGAATCTTCTTGTGTTTGGCGGTGCAAATCGCTGACCGCTTGCGAGCCGATCATGACACCCAGTTCGCCGTAGTCCAGCCCGATGCGTTCGCGGTACTCATCGCCGGTTTGCAAGGTCAACGTGCGCAATCCCAAGGCCAACACGTAACGCAGGCTATCGCCGTCCGGCGATAACGCCCGCATGATTTTGGCGTTGGCCAGCGTTTTTCCGCAACCGGTACTGGCCATGTTGACCGCAAAAAAGCCGTAGCGCGGCGTCGTTTGCGCGCCCTCCGTTCGCCAGTGCTGAATCGCCGCGACGGCTTGATCTTGCCAACGAAAGCGCGAATCGCTGCTTTTTTGCTGGAGCTTTTTTAAGTCGTAAGCGGATGGCGGTTCGCTTTCCAGGCGCGGCAGGCGCCGCGCCAACGTGGCCGAGCATTGCGCGACCTTGACCAGATGTTCGTCCAGCCATTGTTTGGGCTGGCCGTCGGCATCGGTATTGGCATATAGCTCAACCGTTTGCCGCCATTGCAGGTCGGCGGCTTGCGACGAATATTGGTGATCGCCCAACATCAAGCTGAGCCGGGCAAAATGCAACACCCAGCGGTATCCGCCGTTGTGCATGACCTGTTCCAGCAACGGCAGGCATTTCAACAGCTTGTTGGCGGCGGTTTGCAGTTGTTCAAGCCAGGGTTGCGATTGTCTTAGCAACCCTTGCGGGAATTGGAAGCATTGCTTGTCATCACCTTCGTTGCGATAACCCCAATCGGCGGTGATGATGCCTAAGGCTTGTTGCAATGTCTCAACTGGCTCGCCGCGCCACTGTTTGGCATTATCCCAAGTCAAATCCGGCAATTTGTGATGCGTGACGATCAGCCAAGCCAACAATCCGGCACCATCCGGTAGTTTTTGCAACGGCTTTTTTACGTTTTGGCCGGCCGCCGACATGAGTGGTGTTTCATCCCAAACTCCCTCGGCCAGCCGCTGCAACCACGTACTGTCGTTGTTGGCATCTTGGATCAACGCGCGAAACAGTAATAGCGATACCCACTCGTGCCGCAACGGATCGGGCGGCTGCTTAACTTGCAATTTGCGTTGGAAACACAGCGTCGCCTTACCCCAATCGTGCAACAGCGCCGCCATGACCGCCAACGCCTTGATCAGCGGCAAATACAACCATTGGTGCTCCGGCTGGAACGTCGGCAAGGTCTTTTGGCTGCGATTCACCGGCACGATGCCTTCCGCATTAAAACAGCGCCGATTTCCCACAATCCAAACCAACTCGCTCCTGCTCCTTGACCTGAGCCAATGGCAGGCTACCGCCGTGTTTTTAGTGGCGGTTTTGCGCAGCAGGGTTTTGACGGCGATCAGGCCTTCCTCGGTGATCACGGTTTGCCAGGTGTTGTCGCCGATGCGGTTGGCGAAGGCGTCGAGGACGCGGCGGGTGCGGGCCAGGGCTTTTTTCTGGCATTGGCTGACGAAGGTGACCATCATAAGCAATCGTCCAATTTGCGGTTGCGATTCGACGAGCTCATCGCGAACGGCCTTTGAGCTCGGCATTTACGCCCTGAAATACGAACGGCGCTGTAATTTTCATTCATGCCGGTTATTCGTTTTCCCGTAACGCCTGCCGCTTGACCTGCTCGAACATGAAATCCAGCGCTTTGTGCTCGGTGAATTTTTGCAGGATTTGTTGGCGGAACTCCTGCTCGCTCATTTTTTCCTTGGCGCAGACGAAGGCCCAGGGCAGGACGATGGCGTCTTTGACCAGGTCGGCGACGTCGAACACCAGCGCGCCGCGCCGGGTTTTGCCGTGCATCACCGCGAAGCCGTGCGGGATGCCCAGTACCCACAATGTCGAGGCCGCCAAACCGTAGGCCAGGTAGTTGCCGTGGTTTAAAAAGCCGTTGGCCAGGTCGCTGGCGTCGTGGTCACGGCTGAAGTCGTTGTGTTGAGTAGCCTTGGCGGCATAGCGGTAGAGTTGTTTGGTCAACAGGGCTTCGCGTTGCAGCAGGTCTCCGGTTTTGCCGGCTTGCTCGATTTGCGTGGCGTAACCGTCCAGCGCGGCGACTATGGCGCTATCGTCGGCGAAGATGTTTTCGGCTTGCAGGTCGCGGTCCTTGCTCCAGACCTTGCAGATATAGTCGATGCGAGCTTGCTGAAAGGTTTTGGCGACCGCCAAGCGTTGCGCGTCGTCGAACCAGAATTGCAGCCAGCCCTGCACGTATTCGGTGGGGCGGTATTCGCTTTGCGGGTTCAACCATTCGATTTCGCAGCCGCTGAACAAGGGCGTGCCTCCGCCGCCGCAAAAGCCGACCAACACGCCGGCGCTGGCCAGCATGCGCATCGCCGCCTGGGTGATCGAGGTGCCGGTGCCGAGCAGGATCACGGTGGTATTGGCAATCGGGATGTTCCAATACAGGTTTTCGTCCTTGGCTTCGGTCAGGTAGAGTACACGGCCGTCTTTTTGCATCACCCGGCATTTTTCCAGGTAGTAGATGTTGGCGCGCTTGGAGTGCAGGATGGCTTTCAGGTCGGTGAGTTGTTCCATAATCCACTCTTTGTTATGCCATGAAAGCATGGCAATCAGTCCGGACAATCAAAAGCGGGGGCAACACCAGCCCGGCTCGAAGGTTAATTCGCGACAAGAGGAGGTCGCTCCCAGCATGATTTAAAGTAATAAACAGCATTGCCACCCATACCCGGTGCACCAACGGCAACACTGTCGCCTAGGCCGACAACGCTATAAGATGACGATCTGCACTGTCATGAGCTAGGCTGGAAAACCCACCTGGCTAACGCGACTGCACCAACCGCCCGTTCAATCCCATTCGAACAGGATCCATTGGTTGATGTTGGTGTTTTTGTCCAAATCGTTTTTCTTGACGTCCATCTGGCCGTCGCCGTTGGTATCCAACAAATAGTAGGGAGGCCCGACTTCCGGCTGCACCTTAATCATGTAAAGACGGCCGTTGCGGCGAAACTCCTGAATGGTGTCTTTGCCTTTACGAATGATCGTAATATCCGGCTCCATTTCCTCCCCGGATTGTACCCGCGGCGGTAGTTCGGGCGGTTCCGGTACGGCCGGCGGCTCTTCCAACGCGTCGTCTGCGTGCGCCGCGGCTAAACTAGCCACGGCAAATCCTAGAGCAAATAGTTGACGAATCATATGCAGTCTTTGTCCGTATTGTCGTGATTGCAATTAACCAGCGAATCCACACTGTAGCAATTTATCGTCGCGCTAGGTTAGTGCAAGCATAAAAAAGGCCGATACTCCCTAACACCAGGAGTATCGGCCCAAAAGATTTAAACGGTTACGCTAACCCCGGCCGCGCAGATATTTTTCCACGCCGGTAGATCTGGCGAATTCGCCGTCTGCCGAAGCAGCCAAGCGATTGACGTAGCGATCGACACCGGATTGATGACCATGCTCGCCAATCTGTAAGCTTTGTTTGGAAACGTATTTGGCCACCCCGGTCGGTTCGCCGGCGTTGCGTTCGCGTACTTCTTGTTCGCGCACATATTTCGCTACCGAACTCAGGCTAACGGCAGGTTTTGCCGCCAACATCTGTTTGGCCAGATAACGGCTCACTCCGGTCATCGCAGGCTGTTGTTTAGCCAACGAAGCTTGCTTGGCCAGGTATTTGGCCACGCCGCTCAACGGCTCTTGCTGGCTTTGCAGTTGCGCTTGTTTGGCCAGATAGCGTGCCACTCCGGTCGGACGGTATAAATCAGCTTTTGCTTGTCTGGCCAGATATTTATCGACGCTAGACCCGTCTACTAGTTCGGCGGCGTCATCGTCGCCAACCACGTCTTGTTCGAGGTCGTTCGCCACTTGCAGGGCTTTTTCTTCCTGCAATCTGGCTTCTTGCTCGAGGTAACGCGCCACGATAGCTGCTGCTGCGGCTTTTTTCGCCGCTAATTCTTGCTCCGCGACAAACTTGGCAACGCCTGTTGCGGGAACGGTTTGCTGCTCGGTTTTTTCCATAGCTTTAAGGTAAGCCGCCACGCCGGTGGTTTTCGGCTGATCTTTTGCGATCACGGTTTGCCGGCTGACGTATTTTGCTACGCCGGTGGTAGCCGGGGCCTCTTTCGCCTGCAATTCGCTTTTCAGCAAATATTTGGCAACTCCGGTCACGCCGGGCGCATCCCCGTCCAGCAAGTGCTGCCGCGTAATGTATTTGGCTACTCCCGTCACCGTATGCACTTCGTGGTCGTGGCGAGTCACATATTTGGCCACTCCGGTTACCGGTGCCTCTTTAGACAGGATGGATTGTTTGATTAGATAACGAGCAACCCGTGAAATAGGATTTTCGTTTTGCTTGGACAAATACTTGTCCACACCGCTGGGTTGAGGTTCCGGTTCCGGCTCGGGTAGCTCGGCAACCGGCTCCTCCTGGATTTCAACAACCGGTTCCGGCCTATTCGCGGCTTCTATCGCCGCCTGCTGAGCTAAATATTTAGCCACGCCGGTCAGCTGGTCCTCGGGAATTTCCACCGGAACCGGCTCCAACTTTTGCAGGTAACGGGCTACGCCTGTCAATTCGGCCGGCTCGGCTGCGGAATCTCTGTCCACCGAACCGCCGCCGCTAGGTTTGTCGAAAAACAAGGGCGGCAGGAAGCCAAACAAGCTATTCATCAAACTGCTTTGTTTCATTTGAGAATACTCCATTCAATAGTAGTGATGCGCAAACGCCCTTAAGCGATAACGCATTTCGTCAACGTACCGCGCCCATGTTTTCTGACTAACTGGCCACAATCGTTCGCGTGTTATGGAATTAATTGGTATCGCTGTATAAAACTTTCGGCTGGAAATTCGCAGCCGGATATTTCGGGTCAACTTCGGCGACTACTCCGCCGGACGCTGCGGCTTGGCTAGCGCAGGGCGCAGCGGCAACAGGAGCCGATTCGGCAGCGGCTTGTTTAACTATCGATTCGTCTTGATATACCACTTTCGGTTGAAAATCGGCAGCCGGGTAATCTTGTGCATTTGCAGCAACGGTTACCAGTAACAAGCCGGCGAACAGTCCTTGGTTCAGAATTGTTTTCATCATGTTGCACACCTCACTCAGTTTAATTATTGCCGGTTTTACCGGAAGTTATCCGGTAAAACCGGCTCCAGCGATTTCGCTTAAGCCTTATTAGAGCACAGCCTCGACGTTGGCGACGACGTTATCGACAGTGAAGCCGAACTCTTTGAAGAGCTGGCCGGCTGGCGCCGATTCGCCGAAACGATCCAGCCCGACGATTTTGCCATGGCTGCCCGCGTATTTCCACCAGCCGTCGCTGACCCCCGCTTCCACGACCACCCGCGCGCTGACGCTAGGCGGCAATACGCTGTCTTTGTAAGCCTGATCTTGGGCTTCGAATACGTTGGTGGACGGCATGGACACCACGCGGATGTTTTTGCCTTTCGCTGCCAACGCTTCGGCGGCTTTGACCGCCAATTCAACTTCGGAGCCCGTGGCGATGATGATCGCGTCCGGCCTGCCTTCCCCGCGCAACACGTAACCGCCTTTGGCGATGTCGGCGATTTGCCCGGCGTTGCGTGTCATGTGCGGCAGGTTTTGACGCGAGAAGATCAAGATGCTAGGGCCGTCTTTACGTTCGATAGCCGCTTTCCAGCTGACTGCCGACTCGACCGCATCGCAAGGCCGCCAGACCTGCATGTTGGGTATCATGCGTAAGGTGGCGGTTTGCTCGACCGGCTGGTGGGTAGGGCCGTCTTCGCCCAGACCGATGGAGTCGTGGGTGTAAACGAAGATGCTCGGCGCTTTCATCAGGGCCGACATGCGCAGGGCGTTGCGGGCGTATTCCGAGAACATCAGGAAGGTGGCGCCGTACGGTTTGAAGCCACCGTGCAGGGTCAGGCCGTTCATGATGGCGCTCATGCCGAATTCACGCACGCCGTAGTAGACGTAGTTGCCGTTGTAGCCTTCGGCGCAGACGTCTTTGCAGCCGGACCACAGGGTCAGGTTGGAGCCGGCCAGGTCGGCGGAACCGCCCAACAGTTCCGGCAGCAACGGGCCAAAGCCGTTCAGGGTGTTTTGCGAGGCTTTGCGGCTGGCGATGGTTTCGGCTTTGGCGTCGACCGCCGCCACGAATTCCGCCGATTTTTCCGCCCAGTCGGCCGGCAGGTCGCCCGCCATGCGGCGTTGGAATTCGGCGGCCAAGTCCGGATGCGCGGCTTGGTAAGCGGCGAATTTGTCGTTCCAGGCGCTTTCCAGACGGTCGCCTTTGGCTTTGGCGTCCCATCCGGCGTAGATGTCGGCCGGGATTTCAAACGCCGGATGCGGCCAACCCAGTTGTTCGCGGGTAGCGGCGACTTCGGCTTCGCCTAAGGCGGCGCCGTGGCATTCTTCTTTGCCTTGTTTGTTGGGCGAACCAAAGCCGATGATGGTTTGGCAGCAGATGATGGACGGTTTGTCCTTGACGCTGCGCGCTTCTTCGATGGCTTTTTTCACCGCATCCGGATCGTGGCCGTCGACTTTGGGGATGACGTGCCAGCCGTAGGCTTCGAAGCGTTTCGGGGTGTCGTCGTGGAACCAGCCGGCTACGTTGCCGTGGCCGCGCACTTCGCCGTCGATGGAGATGTTGTTGTCGTCGTAGAAGGCGATCAGTTTGCCCAGTTTCATCGAGCCGGCCAAAGAGCAGGCTTCGTGCGAGATGCCTTCCATCAAGCAGCCGTCGCCCAGGAACACGTAGGTGTAGTGGTCGACGATGTCGTGGCCCGGACGGTTGAATTGGCCGGCCAGGGTACGCTCGGCCAGAGCAAAGCCCACGGCGTTGGTGATGCCTTGTCCCAAAGGACCGGTGGTGGTTTCGACGCCGTCGGTGTAGCCGTACTCCGGATGTCCCGGGGTTTTGGAGTGCAGTTGGCGGAATTTTTGCAATTCTTCGATCGGCAGATTGTAGCCGGCCAAGTGCAGCAAGGAGTAGATCAGCATGGAGCCGTGGCCGTTCGACAGGATGAAGCGGTCGCGGTCGGCCCATTTCGGGTTAGTCGGGTTGTGTTTTAAATAGTCGTTCCATAGGACTTCTGCGATGTCCGCCATCCCCATCGGGGCTCCAGGGTGTCCGGAGTTGGCTTTTTGCACGGCGTCCATGCTGAGTGCGCGGATGGCGTTCGCTAATTCTCGGCGCGAAGGCATGTGGGTCTCCTTATTGTTTTAGTATCTCTGATGATAGTGCGGCGAAACGCCACTCTATAAAACGAACAAAGGACGGATGGCTTATGCCACCCGTCCTTCACTTTTTACTCAGTAAAAGCGAACTTTTACCAAGCAATATTATGCTGCAGCAGCTTCGACCAATTCGCGGATTTCGCGAGCGGCGGTAGCCGGGCATGGTGCGCCGTAGATGGCAGCGCCGACAACGATGATGTTGGCACCGGCTTTAACGGTTTGATCGATAGTGGCAGGTTTGATACCGCCGGCGACGGATACGCGAACGTTCAAGCCCAATGAAGCGACGTCGTTCAGGTCGGCAAACGGGGTTTGGCCGGCGGCTTGCGCGTCCAGACCGGTATGTACGCCCATGATTTGCGCGCCCATTTTTGCGGATTCGCGTGCGCACTCGGCTTTGTTCGGTACGTTGATCAAGTCAACTTGTACTTCAGCGGCGTGTTTTTTCGCCGCTTTGATGACGCCGCCGATGGTAGCCAAGCCGGAAACGCCCAATACGGTGCAGATGTCCGCACCCGCCGCATAAAACGCACCGGCTTCGTATTCGCCGGCATCCATGGTTTTTAAGTCAACCAACAGCAGTTGGTTTGGAAAACGTTGTCTCAATTCTTTAACCAGGTTGATTCCGTTGTATTTTATGCAAGGCGTGCCAATTTCGAAAATATCGACATATGGCGCTACTTTATCGGCCAAAGCTACGGTTTGGTCGAAATCTAAAGAATCCAACGCCATTTGAATTAATGGTCTTGCCATGAGATGTGCTCCGATTGTTACAGTTATAGTTATAAGGACCGCTCACCAACACCCGATCGCCTTTAGCAATTGCTCAACCGTGGTCAATGGGCAATAAAAAAACTGGCCGCAACTCTAATCCAGAACGATGCGCCCTGTCAATTCAAAGCCGGCTATTTATCTAGGAAAAGCTCTTCAGTCCCGCCTGTTTTTCCGACGTTCATTCGTTAAGCCCTTGCCAAGGAGTAACCAGGCCATCTACGTCGACGCCGAACATCGCTAGTATACGCCCTACTCCTTCGTCCACCATAGCTTTGATAGAGTCGCTACGATTATAAAACGCCGGCATGGGCGGAAAAATGATTCCCCCCATTTCGGTGACGGCCGCCATGTTGCGGATATGCGCTAAATTTAACGGGGTTTCCCTGGGCACCAAGACTGTCTTGCGCCGCTCTTTTAACGCCACGTCAGCCGCCCGGGAAATCAAGTTATCGCCGAAGCCGTGCGCAACTGCGGCCAAGGTTTTCATAGAACACGGCGCGATGACCATGCCTTCGGTGTGAAACGATCCGCTGGCGATACTGGACGCAATGTCGTTGATTCCATGTGTAACATCGGCCAATCGATACAACGCGGCTCGGTCCATACCCAGCTCGTATTTCAAATTGACCAACCCGGCCGACGATATGACCAAATGGGCTTCCCAATCCCGCTGTTTGAGGATTTCCAACATCCGAACGCCGTAAATCGCTCCGGTCGCCCCGGTCATCCCGATGACCAAACGTTTTTTCCGTCCGCTCATTGGAAACTCAAACGCATCGCCAAACCATGCGGTCGGCGGCCGTGACCAGTGCGTCTATCATCTCCTCGCCTTTAGCCACATGCCCGGAATTAGGCAGCACGACATATTCCGCCTGCGGCAACGCCCGATACAAGCTGTATCCCGCTTCCATCGGGCAGGTCAAATCGTTTTGTCCGTGGAGGATGACCGTCGGAATCCCGGCCAATACGCCGCAATTTCGCAAAATCCGGTCTTCCTCGACGAAATAGTGGTTGCGCGCATAATGTAGCTCCATTTTTGCCTGCATCACGGCGCGCTCGTCCACCATGGCGTCGCTAACGTCATTGTCCTGAAACTCCGCCCCTAAAGCCAACAAACCGCCCCAGGAATTCCACAGCCGGACGGCGCCGCGGCAGGCGTCAACATCGTCGCCGAATACCGCCGCACACAGTTTAGGTAAAATATCGGCACCGTCAGCCGCGCCAAGATGATCGACTAGCGCACGCCACTGTTGCGGATAAATCTTGTTGGCACCGTTCAGTAAAAACCAGTCCATGTCTGCGGCTCGCGCCAAAAACACCCCCCTGAGTATCATGCCGGCAACCCGCTCGGTAAATTGCTGAGCGTACAACAGCGCCAACGTCGCCCCCCACGAACCGCCGAACAGCAGCCATTTCTCGATGCGCAGCAAGTCTCTGATACGCTCCAAATCTCGCAACAGGTGTTGGGTCGTATTGTCTGCCAATTCGCCGAATGGCAACGAACGCCCGCAGCCGCGTTGGTCCATCAAAATAACGTGGTAACGCTCAGGGTCGAAAAAACGCCGGTGATCGGGTTTAGTGCCGGAACAAGGCCCGCCGTGCAAAAAAACCACCGGCCTGCCGGCCGGGTTACCGCATTGCTCGACATACACCTTGTGAACACTTTCGGTTTCCAGCATAAAGCTGTGAAAAGGCGAGATTTCAGGATAAAGGGATTTCATGGATTTACACAAAGCGCCAATCAAATCGGCTATTTTCGGCGATAAAAAGCTAATCAGCCAAATCATATACGGCCAAGCCGCTCGTTGGGCGACCGCGCGGATTGGCCTGACGCCTATTTCAACTACCGAATCTGCGGCCAGTATAGCATTGCACTAGTTGAGCCGCTTACTCACCTCCAGTCGCGGCATAGGCGATTGCCACGACTAAATACACCGCATAGCGGTGCTTTCACGCCCCCCTTACACAAAACCTGAATGCGTGACTTAAAAAGCCAAGCATACCTATATCCTAATGATTTAAAACAATTGTTTCTGGACAATACGCGCATTCCATTTTTCACCCAGCAAGTGATTCATGAAGCGGTTTATCCCGGAACGATCTGAAACTGAAGTTTATACCAGCCATTCAGGATTAGCCTTGGTCGGTTTGTGTTTGAATCGGTATGGTCAACTGAATCAGGCCGACGCAGAGGGCTATTTGGGGTTCCTCAGCCCTGCAGAACAGGGGGAAACTTTATCCCAACATGCAGTTTGAAATTAGGTATCGTCGGCCGAGGGAAAATTACTCAAATTCTTGAACTTGAAGTGTCGGCAAATCGTGCGAAGAAAACAAATGCATAACCCTTACGCTCCCAAACACCTTGATTTAACCGCGCCGGAAATTCGCTAGGTTAATAAGAAACAAGCGGCTAGCCACTCCGGCGCGGACGGGAAGTAAAAATGCAGATAGGAGGCTGTCAGCGCACCGTGCCGGTATACGGCTTCGCCCGCCCGGCCGTCCGGCGTTAGCGCAATCGTCCAGGGCTTAATGCCCACCTCGGCGGTGGAGTAATGGAAACTGTGGCCGCGAATCTCGACGCCTTGGCAAAGCGCGGCCTGCGAACCTATCGCCGCCACGCGCGCTCCCATGCGGGCCGTGCCGGGCAGCAAGCCCAGCATCGGCCAGGTTCGGCCGTCGCAATCGATCAAGCTTTCCAAGGCGTACAACATGCCGCCGCACTCCGCCAGTACCGGCTTGCCTTGCCCGGCGTGACGCTGCAAATCGGCTTTCAGACTAAGGTTGGCGGCCAGCTGCGCGCCGTACAACTCGGGATAGCCGCCCGGTAGATACACCGCGTCGGCCGCCGCTAAATGCCTGTCTGCCAAGGGAGAAAAAAACGTCAGGTGCGCACCCAAGCGCTCAAGACAATCCAAATTTTGTGGGTATAAAAAGCAAAACGCCCGGTCGCGAGCCACCGCAATCGTTTTGCCGGCCAACAATTCGGCCGGTGCCGGCTGCGCGGCCGGTTTGGAAAAATACACGGGTGGCGGCAACTCGGCCAGCCAGCTACCTGCCAGACTGTCGGCCCAGACATCCAAATGCCGGTCGATGTCGGCAATCTCCTCGGCCAGTTGCAAGCCGAGATGCCGGCCCGGCAAGACGGCTTCGGCCAAGCGCGGCAGGCAAGCCAAGGCTAGGTTTTTCGGCACGGCCGCCCGCAACAATTCGCCGTGGTAAGCGGAGCCTACCCGGTTAGCCACCGCGCCGGCCAGCCGCAAAGACGGCCTAAACGTGGCCAAGCCGTGCAGCACCGCCGCAAAGGTTTGTGCCATGGCCGAGGCATCGATCACCGGCGCTATCGGCAAGCCGAAGGCCTCGGCCAAATCCGCGCTGCTGGGCTCGCCGTCGAATAAGCCCATGACGCCCTCCACGATCAACAGGTCGGCGCTGCCGGCTGCCTGGTACAACAGGCCTCGGCAGTGTTCTACCCCCATGATCCAGGTATCCAAATTGCAGACCGGCCGGCCGCTGGCTTTGGCCAGAATGGTCGGGTCGATAAAATCCGGGCCGGTTTTGAAGCAGCGCACTCGCAAGCCGTTACGGCTATGCAAGCGGGCTAACGCCGCCGCCACCGAGGTTTTACCTTGGCCGGAGGCCGGCGCGCACACCAGCAGCGCCGGGCAGGCTACGCGGTCAGTCATGTTGCCCGTCCGGTCCGCGGTGAAAAATCAAGGCTTCCACCGGTTCGCCACCAAGCAGATGCCGCTCGATGATGCGTTCCAGATTCGACTCGGTGACTTGGTAATACCAGACACCATCCGGCTGTACACAAACGATGGGCCCGGCTTTGCAAGCGGCGAAACACGCCACCCGGGTCCGCTTGACCCGCAGCGCGCCCTGATCGAGGCCGGCCCGTTTCAGCCGCTCGCCCAAACCGTCGAACAAGGCCTGCGACTCGCCGTTTTGGGTACAGCGCGGTCCGGTACAGACCAATACATGCCGTTTGTAAGCCGATAGTTTCGGTTTGCCGGCGGGTTCATGACTCATTGAATTCCTCCTCGGGATAGCCGGCGTCCGGCTCAAATGGGGTAACAGGATGGGCCAAGGCCTCGGCCGCATGCCGAAAATGCCGCAACACTCGTTCGTCCCAGCCCGACGCCCCGCGGATCAACAACAGGCTCAAAACGACTTGGCCGTAGCGATCGGTAACATAGACACCGTACTGCCGCTCCGCATGGCTGAAAAACCACAGATCGGCGACGCTTTCGCTGTCCAGGTGCAGATGCTGACGTTCCGCGATCAAATTCAGCCAGCGGCCTTTGCGGCTCAGTTGCGCCGCGTTCAGCAACAACTCGGCGACCGCACCGGCGCTACGCAACACCGCTCGCAGCTCGCCCCAATCATGGGCCGCGGCCAGCACGGCGTCCAATTGTCCGGTATCCGCCCGGCGCGCGCCTATCGCCTCGTTTGCTTCCGGCCCGGCCAAGGCTGCCAGGATTTGGGCCGGCGGCGCATCGAAATGCTCGGCGGCGTCCCGCAACCCGCAATCCGGGTATCGTTGCAAAAAATCGCGCACGCCGGCGTGCCAACCGTTCAAACCCATGCTCAACGAGCGGCCGGCCTGCTCGCCGGGCTTGGTCGCCCCGGTCGCGCTATCGTATTTGTTGGCATAGCCGCGCGGCGTGACCAATAAGCCGTGCCGCACGAAGGTGCTGCTGTTGCCGATCAGCACCGTGCACAACATGCCGATTTCGCAATCGGCCATCTGCGCTAACGTGCTGATCTGAATCTGTTGGCGGCGCCGATAGCCCGATTTGACCACGGCGACCGGCGTATCCGGCTTGCGGTGTAACAATAAAAGCCGTTGCGCTTCGACGATTTGCCGGGTGCGGCGGCCGCTTTTCGGATTGTACAGCGCCACGACGAAATCGGCCCGGGCGGCCGCCTCCAGGCGCCGGGCGATCACCGGCCACGGCGTCAACAAATCCGACAGCGAAATCGAGCAAAAATCGTGGGTCAGCGGCGCGCCTACCAAGGCCGCGCAAGCGGTCAGCGCGGTCGCGCCGGGCACGACTTCGACCGCTACTCCGCTATCCGGCGTCCAACCGGCCTGAAACAACAGTTCGTAAGTCGGTCCGGCCATGCCGTACACGCCTATGTCGCCGGACGAAATCAAGGCCACGGTTTTACCCGCGCTGGCATGCCGGTAGGCCTCGATGCTGCGGTCCAGTTCCTCGGTCATGCCTTTGCGTATCACCTGTTTGCCGGCCAGCAACTCTTCGACCAACTTGATGTAAGTGGAGTAACCGATCACCACGTCCGCTTCGGCGATGGCGGCGCGGGCCCTAAAACTCATGTGTTCCGGCGCGCCGGGGCCGAAACCGACCAGCAAGATTTTCCCCGCCCGTTGTGGCTGCGTTTGACAGCGGGCAATGGATACCGTGGCATGCTTGCCGTCCGAGCCGCGAAATTTATGTTTTTCCAAAATCAAGCCGGACACATCCGCTTGCGCCGCCAGCAACGCAGCGGCTTCGGCCACGGCCGGCGTACCCATGTAATGGCGCACGGTTTCCGACGGATTGGGCACTTGCACCTGCGCCAATTGCTCGGCACCGTAATAATGCAAGGGCCAGGCATGCGCGGCGGCGAGTTGCAGAATGGCCGTTTCGTCGCGCTTTTGTTCTATGGTGGCCACAGCGGCCACGCTATCGTAATCCAAGCCGGCCAAAGCCAGCGCCTGTTCGACCGCGGTGGCTAGGGTAGCCGGTGCCGTATCGCGGTCGCAGCCCAATCCTAAAATATACGCCATCACAGCTGCTCCAGCGGCGGCCGGTAAACCACCAACCGTTCCGGCAAGGCTTGCCAGTGCGCGGCTTCGACTGGGCGGCGCGTCACCCACAACACCGCGCGGTAGGCGGTTAAATCCACGTCCTCGAAACGCGCGAACAAATGAATGTTGGCCGGCAAGGGGCTGGGCCTGGTCCACCAGCGTTTGCTGCCGGCTTCCTGCACGAATGCGATGAGTTCTTGGTTGACCACGTGCGCCGATACCCGGGTGACGTTGATTTTAGGGGCCAGCAATTCCCAGCCCAGTTCCCGGCCCAGTATATCGACCGGAATGGTCCGGCCGACGTCTGAGGCAGTGGTCAGTACCGCCTGAGCGTCCAGCAAGCCGGCCAAGTGCTCGGCAAAGGCGTTGGCGCCGCCGACGTGGCCGGACAGCACCGGGATGACGTAACGGCCGGCGTCGTCAACCACCAACACGCCCGGGTCGCTTTCCTTGGACTGCAAATGCGGCGCAATCAAGCGCACCACCGCACCCAGCGACACGAAGAACACCAATTGTTCGAAGCCGCCGAACCAGCGGCCGATATGCCCGCTCAACGGCCCGGCCACAATTTCGGCCGGATGCGGCGGGTTTGCAAGGTTGGCGGCAAATTTTTCCGGCACGGCCAGCTGCGCGCCCGGCAATAACTCGGCCAAGCGCAGGGCATGGGTCAGACCGTGTTTGGTAATCGCCACCAACAGGATGCGCGGCGCGGGAGTTGGACTATTCATAGGCTTTCAGGGGTTGAGGATTTGTTGCGGCAACCGCGCATCATGGGCCCGCGTCGGCGTTGCGGATTGCGGATCAGCAGCAAGGACAGGTAATTGACTGTTTCACCGCGTAAGTCCGCCACCTCGCGTACCACCCGCTCCTGCGGGGTGCCGGCTTTTTCGACGAAAGCGCTGTGCGCCAATAAATCGCGGCGCTGCAGCCAAGCAACGATGTCGTCCAGCAAGGGTTTGACCTTGAGCAGCACCAGGGTATCGAAATCGTCCAACAGCTTGTCCAGGGCCTCTATACCGTAAGCGGCCGGCACAATGGCGACGGTATCGTCGGTGTCGGCTAAAGGCAGCGCCAGCCGTGCCGCGGCCGCATTGAAAGACGGTACGCCCGGCACGGTTTCTATGTCGACTTGCGGCGCCAGCGCCGCGACGGTACGGGCCAAATGGCCGAACGTGGAATACGTCGAGGCGTCGCCTTCCACCAAAAACAACACCGTTTCCCCGGCGCGCAACCGCGCCAACACGGTTTGCGCGGCTTGCAGCCAATAGCCGGCCAGGACGGCCGTATCGTGACTCATAGGAAACACCAGCGGACTGTGCGCGGCCGGCAACGCCAAGCCGGCCTGCAAGGCGATGCTTAGCGCGTAGCTGTCGGCGTTTTTACGCCGTACCGGGTAGCTCCAGTGGCAGTCGCCGCGCTGCAAGCAACCCCAGGCCCGGCGGGTAATCAAGCCCGGATCGCCCGGCCCCAGCGACACGCCGATCAAACGGCCTAACGGCTTAGCGTTCATCGCCAGCCTCCCCGGCCTGACCGTTTTGGGCGCAGACCAGCCACACCGGGTTTTCGGCCTGCAAGCGGTGCATGTCCAGGATGGCTTTGCTGCGCGAAGCTTGCAGCTGGCTCGCATCCCAAACCGCGTTCAAGCGTTTCAAGACCGCTATCGCGCCCGCCAGGTTTTCCAGGGTCGCAAAGCTCATCACCAGCCAGGCGCCCGGCCGCAAGCGGGCCAGACACAGGCCGATCAATTCCGGCAATTCGCCGCCGGAACCGCCGATAAACACCGCGTCCGGGTCCGGCCAAGCCGCCAAACCGTCCGGCGCCTTAGCCTGCAACAAACTGTAATTGCTGACCCTAAGCGCGATTTTATTGGCCCAGGCATTGGCCGCGTCTTCCGGATTTTTCTCGACCGCGTAGACGTGGCCGGCAGGACACAAACGGGCGGCCTCCAAACCGACCGAGCCGGAACCGGCTCCTATGTCCCAGACTATGCTATCGGCTTTAAGCGCCAGGCGGGCCAAGGCTACGGCCCTGACCTCCCGTTTGGTAATCAAGCCTTTATCCGGCTTGCGTTGTTGGAAGCAGTGGTCCGCCAAGCCGAATAGTGCCTCCGAACGGCACGGCTGCCGGCGGAGCAACAACACGTTAGGTTCGGCGAAAGTACGACCGGCCGCCTCGTCTACACTCAGCCAACCGCTGACCGATTCGTCCGGCCGGCTCAGGCGGGAGGCTACAGCCATGCGATAAGCGCCGACCAAATTCTCTTGCCGCAACATGCGGGCTATCCTGTCCGGGCTATTGGCCGGGCTGGTCAATACCAGCGTCAGGGCAGCCTGCCGCAGCTGTTGCAGCAGCGGGTATAAACCGTGACTCGGATCGGCACCCGGCCGCCATTCGCCGGCGTCGCGGCCGTGCGCCGAGGCGATGCGCGCGTCCTGCCAGGCCACGCCTAGCCGGGCGCAGGCCAATTGCAGCATGGACACATTCGGCAACACCTGCACGCTGCCGGCCGGCAGCCGGTCGTACAACATGCCGCCGATGCCGTGGCACAAAGGGTCTCCCGTCGCCAAAACCACCACATTGCGCCCTGCCGCTTGGGCACGGGCGATGGTCGGCGCCACCTCCGGCAAGCGGCCGGTTAAATCCCAACGCTCGGCGGCGGCGGCCGGACTGTCCGCCAGGCTCTGCAACAGCCTACCGCCGGCAATGACCAAATCGGCGCAGGCCAGATGCGCCAAGGCTTCGGCGCTCAAACCGCGGCAACCGTCGTCCAACACGCCGATGATGCGGCAGATTCCCGCACTCACCTCATACCGCCCCGGCCACTTCGGCCAATTTGTTGCCGTCGAAGTCGCACATCAACACGGTCAAATGGAAACAGCCGCGATAACGCCGGCGCAAGGCGTCGATGACGCGCCGGCCCAAGGCCAGGTAAAAGGGCTGCAGCAAACCGAGCTCTTCCATGCATTCGCTGGCGTAGCGGGCCATTTCCGACGCACGTATCGCCGCGCACACCGAGACCGGTGCGCCGATGCCGGCGGCAATGTCGGCCAGCAGCTCGGTGTCCACCGCGTTGCGGTTGGCGTGAGTGACGGTTTCGCCTTGTGCGATTTTGGTCAACTTGCCGACCATACCGCCGATCACGACGTGCGGTATCCGGCACTTGACCACGGTGTCCAGCGCGTATTTCAAGAAATCCCCCATTTGAACAAAGCAAGCCGGCGGCAAATCCGGCAATTCGCGCATCGTGAATTTTTCGGTGCGCCCGCCGGTGGTCAGTACCACAACCGTTCGGCCTTGGTTGGCGGCGACTTCTATCCCTTGAATCACGCTGGCCCGAAAGGCCGCGGTCGAATAGGGATGCACGATGCCGCTGGTACCCAGGATGGAAATACCGCCGACGATGCCCAAGCGGTAGTTCAGGGTTTTCTTGGCAATCTCCGCCCCGCCCGGTACCGAAATCGTCACTTGCAAACCGCGACGACGCAACCAGTCGCCGGCCGCCGCCCGCACGTTGGCTTCGATGTTGCGGCGCGGTACCGGGTTGATGGCCGGGCCGCCGACTTCCAGTCCCAAGCCCGGCATGGTCACGGTACCGACTCCCGGGCCGCCTTTTAACACGACCGCCCCCGGCGTGTCGGCCAGCAGGCTGACGTCGGCGGTCAGCGACGCTTTGTCGGTCACGTCCGGGTCGTCGCCGGCGTCTTTGATTACCACCGCATGGGCCGAGCCGTCCGCCAGATACGCCTCGCTCACCGCAAAGCTGACCATTTGCCCGTTCGGCAACTCGCATTCCACCCTATCCGGAATTTCGCCGGTCACCAGCCCCAACACCGCCGCCCGGGCCGCGGCGGCCGAACAAGCGCCGGTGGTATAACCCGTGCGCGTGCCCTTGGCTTTGCGCTCCATGTTCAGGCTGACGCTTGCCGGGCCTCGGCCAAGGCTAGCAGCGCGTGCAATGCCGCCACCACCAGCGTGGAACCGCCTTTACGACCTTCGATCAACAGCCAAGGCACCTGTTGTACCCGGCTCAAGGCGAGTTTGGATTCCGCCGCCGACACAAAGCCGACCGGCATGCCGATCACCAAGGCCGGTTGCAGGTGGTCGTGCTCTATCATCCGCACTACTTCCAGCAACGCGGTCGGCGCATTGCCGACGGCAACGATGCCGCCATCCAGCAATCCCAGGCTCCGCGCCTTGCGCATGGCTTGCAGCGCACGGGTGGAACCGGCTTGCCGGGCTTGGTCGATGACGTCCGAGTCGGCGATGAATTGCCGCGCCACCACCCCGAAATGCTGCAAACGCGGTCCGGACAAACCGACGCAAATCATCTCGACGTCGGCAACGATAGGCGCGCCACACAACAATGCCTGCACCCCGGCCGAGACCGCCTGCTCGGAAAAGCGGGTCAGACCGTTGAATTCGAAATCGGCGCTGGCGTGGATGATGCGCCGCACCACCTGCCATTGCTCGGCGGTATAGTGGTGCGGGCCCGCCTCCGCATCGACGATGGCGAACGAATCGTGCTCGATTTGCCGGCCGGCGGCGGTCAATTGTTCGGTGATGACGTTATTCATAGCGTCAGACGTGATGATGCTGGCCGTGGCCGTGATCGTGGGCGAATTCACGGTATTTGCAGCCGTCGCATTCCATCATGCGCGGCCCGTCGGCCGCCAGCGTTTCGGCGATGCGCTGATCCAGCAACCGATAAATCTCCCGCTCGAACCCCAAATACGGCCCTAACGCGAAACCAACGCGCGGATATTGACCCTGTAAGCGCGCGACCTGACGACGAATACGCTCGATCAGCGTGCCGGTGAACAGGTAATAAGGCAGTATCACGATCTGCCGCATGCCGGCATGCACCTGGCGCTGCACCACCGATTCCAAACGCGGATGGGTAATGCCGGTAAAGGCGATGTCGATCAATTCGTGCTCGCCGTCTTCGTATAACCAGCGCGCCATTTTGGCGACTTCGCCGTTGGCCACCCGGTCGGACGAACCGCGCCCCAGCAGCACAACCCCGGTATTGCGCGGGTCCGGCACGTCCAGACTATGCATGGCTTGCCGCAAGTTGCGCCGCAAAATCTGCAAAATATCCTCGTCGGCCCCCAAGTGCCGGCAATACACGAACTCGACGCCGGGATGACGCAAGCGCGCCTGTTCGATGTGCTCCGGTATTTCCATTTTCACGTGACCGGCGGCGTTTAAAATCAACGGCAACACGACTACCCGCGCACCCAGGCCGGCCGCACGGTCCAAACCGGCGTCCAGCAACACCTCGGCGAATTCGATGTAACACACTTCTATGCGCCGCTGCGGCTGTAATTGCCGCCATTGCGCGGCGAAACTTTCCACTTCCCGGTTGCCTTGCTCGTCGCGCGAGCCGTGCCCCACCAGCAATACGGTTTCGGAATCGGCGTTTATCATGAGGATTTTTCCGCTTTGCGAAAACGGTGCGAAAACATCGCATCGTAGAGTTTGGAATGATTGATGTCTTGCCAATGCCGGGCTCCCAGGGCCGGGCTGGCGATGATCATGGCTTGGCTATTGATGCCTTGCGCGCGGCACAGCTCGCGAATGTCGCGCAAACAACCGCGCACGATGCGTTCCTCGCCGGGCCAGCCGGCCTTGTGTACTACCAGCATCGGTGCGTCGTCCGGCCAGCCGGCCGATCGCAAGGCATGCTGCACCTCGGCCAGCAAGGTGGCGGACAAGAAAATGCACAAGCTGCAGCGGTGTTTGGCCAAGGCCTCCAAGTCTTCGCCGGGCGGCATCGGGGTACGGCCGGCCACCCGGGTAAAAATCACGGTTTGGGTGACTTCCGGCAAGGTTAAGGACTCGCCGGCCGCGGCGGCGCTAGCAAAAGCCGACGACACGCCCGGCACTACGCCCCAAGCGATACCGGCCGCGTCCAGCGGCCTTACCATCTCGGTCAACGCGCCGTACAGGCCGGGATCGCCGGTTTGCAGACGAATCACGCTGGCGTGGCGACCAGCCCGCGTAATCAACCAGTCGCTGATTTGCTCCAACGTCATGCCTTTGGAATCGCAAATCTCGCAGCCGGCCGGCACGTAGGCCGTCGCCGCCGGATGCACCAGCGAGCCGGCGTACAGCACCGCACCGGCCTGTTCCAGCAAGCGTCGGGCTTTAACGGTCAAAAGTTCCGGATCGCCCGGCCCGGCGCCGACGAACCACACCTTAACCATTGGGCCGGCCTCCCTCATCCACGGCCGACGCGCGAAACAGCGCCGCGGACAAGCTGCCGAGCAACAGCCAAAACGCCAAATTGGTTAGCGCCGCCGCCGTGACGAAGCGCGTCTGCAACCCGTCCGGCGCGCTACCGGCTTGGACGGCCGCGATTTCAGGAGCGCCTATGGCATGCGGCAACACGATTAACAGCCAGCCGACCGGTCCGGCAATCCGATGAGGAGACCAACACAGCAACGCCAAACCGCTCGCGGTGCCGACAACCGTAGCCACCCACCAGACTTGCCGCGCCGTTAAATCGGCGGCTTCATTGCCAGGCAGCTCCGGCGGCAGACCGACGGCCGGCGCGGCAAAAAACGCCGCGTAACCGGCCAAGCCCCACAAAGCACCGTCGAAGGTTGCGCTCGGCGGCTTCAACCGATAAGCAGCACTCAGCATCAAAGCCAAACCGAAGGCCAGCAACAAATTGGCGCCGGCCGTCGCCGCCGTGCGTTGCCAAACGTTTTCCGGCTGCCAGGCTTGATCCTGGCGACTCGCTTCGTGTTCGGCATGCACTTCGTAACGTTCCGCTTCCAGAATCAATGGCGTTACCCAAATCGCCTGTATAAGCGACAGCAACAACGCGGCGGCCAGGCCGGTCAAGCCGGCCGGCAATAGCAGACCTTTCGCCATGACGGCGGCCTAATGGCAGGGAAAACCGCCGGCGTGGCGGGTATCGTGGGCGGCGTTATGAATTGGCGCAAGCGGCGCGAAACCGACGATCAGCACCAAAAGCAAACCGGCCGCAAACGCGGCGTAGGCCTTGACCAGGCGCACATCGAAGACGGTGGAAATGGATTGAACCAGCATGTCGAACTCCCCGAAAAAATGTAACGAACGGAGCTGACTGGCTAGGAAAGGAAATCGGGCAGCGAAGACCGCCCGGCGGACGATCGCACAGCCTGCGCTCTCCCTCCGAGAGTCGGCACCCTACAATCGATCAGGCCGGTATTCTGGCTCACCTTCTTACCAATCGGCGCCTTCCCACACCCAATAATGGTGCAGTGGCAAAATGCCGATTCGTCCGGTTTACAGCAGCGGGGGCTGCGCCGGAATCGATGCACTGAGCTGCATCTCACCGGGCTTCCCGTTTAACCTGAAAGCAAAAAAACCTTCAGGCACCTTATCGAGGTTGCGAGTATATCCGAGCCGGCGGGCTTAAGCAGCAAAAATTTGAACCGGTTAACAGGGAACGATGACGTCGCACCGGAATCGGTGGACGGGGAATCGCCGAAAATCGGCGCATCAATCGATAGCGGGTGCGGCTAGCGAAAACCACTGCGGCAAACCGCGCAGCTCGCCAAGCTCGCGCAACCGCCGGTCGATAGCGTCGTGATTGCCCCACACCACGTCCGCCAAACCGCCGCCCTCAACCCGCGCGTCGATCTCTTTACAGTACAAACCCCGGTCGCGTTGCCGATAAAAACCGTAAGTCCGGCAAGCCAGCGGGCGGTAAGCATAGACGGAACACAGGCCTGCGGCCTGATCCAACATGGGGCAAATTAAAGGCCGGGCGGACTGGCCGGCCAGCGCGGCGATGCCGCG
The DNA here is from genome assembly GCF_040741385.1 of Methylomonas sp. HYX-M1. Taxonomy (NCBI): domain Bacteria; kingdom Pseudomonadati; phylum Pseudomonadota; class Gammaproteobacteria; order Methylococcales; family Methylococcaceae; genus Methylomonas; species Methylomonas sp. HYX-M1. Next base: position 1,497,085 of record NZ_CP160405.1, on the reverse strand, counting down.
ACCGATTTCCTGCAACCTGTCTTTGGGCAGGGACGCCAACCCTTGGCGCAACAATAGCCATTCCCGCTCGGTAAGCTCGGGCACCTCGGCCAGGCGCCGGCAACAACTGTCGCAACCTTGCCGGCACGGCCAATCGTGGCGGCCGGCGCGAACCGCCGCTACCCGCTCGTCGATTTCGGCATGCAGTTGCTTCAGGCTATACACGGCTAGCAGCGCGGCGGATCAGGCTTGAAAACCGGTCTCGGACGCCGACAGGTCGCTATCGTCGCCGTACAGCAAATATAAAGCCGACCTGTCCGGGCTCTCGGTCTGAAACGCCGAATACGCGTGTAACAAGGGCGAGATGTAGCGTGCCGAACTCGGACTGGTGAAAACCAGATAACTGGCGCCGTCTTCGGCCCAGCCGCCGTACATCGCCATGCCCTTAGGGCCGTTTCCGGCCACGTATGCGGCTCTGAACGCGCCGAACAACACGGCCAATTCGCCGGATTCGTATTCGTTACGCGAGAACTTAATGCGGTGCCAAGCCGTGTTTTTTAGCATCTCTTGCCTACCGTTGAACGAAAATTCGCAGCCTGCCTGCAGGCCCCCACCACTGTTACGACACTGTAGGCGCGCAGGCGGGACGATCTTAACATCCGCAAAATTTTCCGCCAATCTCGGCTCCGGCGTCGCAAGACGAAGGAATAGGCGCAAGTCCGGAACCGACGAAAAGTTGCCCGGTATTTAACTGACCGCATTGAATTGCGCATACACTCGGGCATTCCGCTCCGGGTAACTCTCATAAACATGCGCAAATACCGCCGAGCATTTATGTTGATAGCGCTATGGCGTGCAGGCACACGGCAGACCGGAATCCAGGGGGGGTATTCGCTGCTGAGCTTGAGTTGAGAGCGGGCCGCGGCTTTCTGCCGCCAGCTTAGTACCAGTAATTCGCGGGCCATTTTTTTGACCTCGCTACGCTCCTCAGTCTCAGTTCCGGCGCCGGACGGGTAAGAATGTCGAAGATGACCGGTTCTTCCTCGCTCATATGCTCCTGTCTAACGCCCTCAACTGACGCCTGGCAGTAATTTGCACTCGCGGCCTTTGGCATGCAGTTTCTTGCAAAATTGCCTTGCCTGACTCTGCTCCAAACCGGTCCATTCGGTGCGCCACAATGCCTTGCCCTGACGCTTGATTTGCACGATGTGCGGATTGCCGCGCTTTGCTTCGCTGCCTAAAGCGTAGCGGGCCTGTTTTAGATTGACGTTGGCTTCGACTTTTCGGGCGTGATCGCCCAGCATGACCACCCAATTGGAGTGACTGTTTGCCCGCTTTTGCGGCTTAACCACGGCTTTAGCGCTAATGACGGATGATTTGCCCGGTTTGATGCGAATGGGTTCCGGCCGGCCGTAAGCGGTATCCGCGCCCATTTGCGCCGCGCTACCCGCGCAATGGTTGGACGACAGCTGAAACGGCGGCGGCGCGCTGCCGGCGTCGGCCAACTGCACGACCGGCAACCCGACCATGCCCGCCCCGGATTTTTCAAATCCCAAATCCAGTAGATTCGCCATTTGTTGAAACCTTTCCGCACTGCTGCGCGCGCCTAACAACACCCCGATCAAGCGATGTCCGTCGCGTTTGGCGGAAGCGATCAAGTTATAGCCCGAACCACAAGTAAATCCTGTCTTCAATCCGTCCGCGTCCGGATAGATTTTCAGAATCTTATTGGTATTCGGCAACAACCGGCCTTTATAGGCGAACTCGGTGGCGGAAAAATAACGGTAAAAATGCGGATAGCGGCGTATCAATTCGGACGACAACAGGGCCAAATCGCGGGCGCTGCTGATTTGACCTTCGTTCGGCAAGCCGCTGGCATTTTGGAACGAGGTGTTGTACATGCCCAGGCGACGGGCCTGACCTGTCATCATCGCGGCGAAATTGCTTTCACTGCCGCCTAATGCCTCAGCCAACACCACCGCGGCGTCGTTAGCGGAACGGGTGGTCACTGCCATAATCGCATGTTCCACGGTTATGCTCTGGCCTTGCCGCAATCCCAGCTTGGAACTGGGTTGGATCGCGGCATGCGCGGAAACCGTCAGCTTGTCGTCCAAATGCAAACGGCCATTATCCAGTGCCGCAAACGTCATGAAGATCGTCATAACCTTGGTCAACGATGCCGGATACCAACGCTGGGTGGCTTCCACCTCATGAATGACGCGACCGCTATCGGCATCGATGACGATAGCCGCATATCGGGCGTGAGCTGGAACGCCTGCGAATAAAACGCACGCCAACAAGAGGGTGAATACATGCCGCAAAGCGGACTTGGATAAGATTCGATGAGTTTGCAACATAGCGGCCTAAGCTTTTGATCGCAGTATTTAATCAGAATTATCGATTTCGAAAAAGACCCAAGCCACCCGGGGATGCTCGACTTTGATCGTTTTTTCCAACGCATTGATTAATTCGACCGCCTCGGACACCCGCATGTCGGCCCGCAATTCGGCCTTGAGCGCTACCATCACTTGACTGCCGTGGTGTATAGCCCATACGTTCAACACCCGAACGACGTCGGGTTGCCGCGCCAAGCTATCGGCTACCGCGTCGCGTATCCCGCTATCGGCTTCGCCCAGCATTAGCGCGTGCACCTCTTTTCCCACCAACACGGCCACAACCACCAACAACACGCCGATCAAGATCGAGCCCGCAGCATCGTAAGCCGTGTTTCCGGTTACCAGCGTCAATCCCAGCATCAGCGCGGCTATCACCAGACCCAACAGCGCCGCCAAGTCTTCGCCGACCACCACCATCAATTCGCTGGAGTGAGTCTCCTTAAACCATTGCCACAAGCCGCGCCCGGCTTTCTCGTCTTGCATGGCCGCCAAAGCGCCTTTTAAAGACAAGGCTTCCAACACCACCGCAACCGCTAGAATACCGAGCGCCAAACCGGCATTTTCGACCTCGTGCCGTTCCCCTAGCCGCAGCCACCCCTCGTAGATCGAAAACAGCCCGCCGACCGAAAACAAGGTGATCGCCACCATCATCGACCAAATGTAGGATTCGCGCCCGAAGCCCATGGGATGTTTGGCGGTGGCCAGCCGCGAGGAACGCTTCATGCCGACGAACAACAAAATTTGGTTACCGCAATCGGCAAACGAATGAATCGCTTCTGCCAATAACGAGCCGGAACCGGTCCAGGCCGCCGCTCCGGCTTTACTGACGGCTATGCCCAAATTGGCGGCGAATGCATAAGCGATAGCTTTTGTGGAGTTGGCGTGCGACATAAACAAGGCTAAATAAAGTGGGCCGGATATGGCGGCAATCTTACCAATTGAATTGGCAGCTGTAGACAAGCTTAGACCAATCGGAGCCTCAAGCCGAAAATTCGATGCCCCCCGACTCAGCCCGGCAAATCGACGATAGCCCCACGTACGAACAGCAACGCGGAACTGTCGCAACTCCAGTCACCGCGCTTGCGGCCTGCCGGAGCCAATTGAAAATCGCCGGCTTGCAACAACATGTCGCCGAAAAAAACCTCGCCCGCCAACACCATGCATTCCTCGTCGACTGAATGGGAATAGTCCGGCAGCTGCGCACCGGCAAACAAGCGATAAAAACAGGATTGATAATCCCGGTCGCCATAAAGGACTTTTTTTTGCACCCCCGGCGCCAAGTCCTGCCAATCTTCGTTGCTCTCCATAAACACGCTATCGGACGAGTCCTCACCGCCGGGCAGCAAACCGCCCAATACCTCGCGCAATACCCCGGCCTGATCGCCCAGAGAAGTTCCGCGCAAATAAGCCAAAGCCCCTTGCCGGGATTTGATCGTCGCGTGCCGGCTGCCGGGCGGCGATACGTGATAGTCCAGAGGCCCCAGCTCCAAAGCCTCCATCTGCAAGCCGCCGCGTAATACTATGCCCTCTTCCAGCCAATGATGCCGGTGCGGAATCAGGCCTGCACCGGCGGCGAATTCGATCAACACCGAACTGCCCTGCGGCCCGTCCCACAAGGTTTTGAACTTGACGCCGGCGGTCAGGCAACGCCAACTGCCGTGCTTGCCGCGCACCGTCAGCAACCCGGCATGCCTCGCCGCACTGTGCGCGACGTGGGCCAGCAAACCTTGCCTTAACCCGGTTTTACGCGCTTGCGGCATGGGAATGGGAGACAAATGATCCAGCAGCAACCGGTTGAGCCGGTCTTGGGAAGTGTCGTCGTCCGAAGCTAGCGAATCGGTTTCGTCATTCATAAACGTGCATCCTTTATTGCGCCAATTGCGCCAACATCGGCTGTAAACTCGCCAAGGAGCGGCGTATGTGCGATTTCACCGTCCCCAACGGTAAACCGGTGCATTGGGCGATTTCGTCGTGGCTCAGGCCGCGGAAAAATGCCAAAGCCAATAGTTGCCGCGGCAAGGGCTCCAGCGCCGCCAACGCTTGATGCAACACGCCTTCTTGTTGCACGGCTTGCAACAAATTGTGCGGCGTTTCGGAGTCCGGCCCCGCTATTGCTTCCATGTGCTCCTGCTCCAACTCGTCTTCCGCAACGTTCAATTGGCGCAACCCGTCCAAAGCCCGGCTGCGGGCCATGGTCATCACCCAGGCCTTGACACTGCCGCGGGCCGGATCGAAACGCGGCGCTTGCCGCCAAATTTGCCAAAAGGTATCTTGCACCACTTCCTCCGCCAACTCGGCTTGTCGGGTTATTCTTAAAGCCACACCGTAAACCTGATGGACCAAGGCATCGTACAAACTAGCTAAAGCCGCTTGATCTTGATCCACTATCGCGTCTATCCATTGCCGCAGTTGCGTTTCCTCCGGCGCAGCAGCACCCGCGTCCGCCGATTGGGCGGATTGGTTCAACTCGTCGGATTCCGGACCTAGTTGCGACATACGAAGTTCAGTGTGTTTAAATCCTAATACGTAACCCGCGGCGGTTTGGATGCAATGCATTGCCGGACCGGCTGGCAATTTTATAGGCCGACCGAAACTCCGCCGCTGGCCGGTTATTGTATTGACGGACGCCTATCCGGAGCAAATCGGCCGACGCAAGTACCCGCGTCGTTTTTTCGACAATGCCGAATTTGAGCTAACTTTGTTAACCGGATTAGTTGCCGGCCGCACAAATGTCCGCCAAACGGCATAGCATCCAACTTATCCGGCGTCGCCAACCCTGGCGAATGCTTGACCGCGTCGCCATAGCCACTTTCAATCTCATGCGAGCAAAACTATGAAAATTCTAGGTGTAGATATAGGCGGCTCCGGCATCAAAGGCGCCATCGTCGAAACCGATACCGGGGAGTTACTCAGCGAACGCCGGCGCATCGAAACCCCTAAACCAGCCACCCCGGAAGCCATAGCCTACACCCTGGCACAATTAGCCGGGCATTTCGCCTGGCAAGGCCCGATAGGTTGCGGATTCCCAGCCGCCATACAGCACGGCGTAGCCCGCACCGCATCGAATATCGACGCCTCCTTTATCGGCACCGACATTGACCGGTTATTTTCCGAAACCGTGCATTGCCCTTGCTACAACCTAAACGACGCCGACGCCGCCGGCATCGCCGAAATGCGCTTCGGCGCCGGTGCCGGCATATCGGGGGTAGTGCTGATCGTAACGATAGGCACGGGTCTGGGCACCGCGCTGTTTACCGACGGCGTACTGCTGCCCAATACCGAGCTGGGCCACATTTACATGCCTGACAGCATCAAGGGCGAACATTACGCCTCCGACGCCGTGCGCAAAAGCGAAGACCTAAGCTGGAAACGCTGGGGCAAACGCTTCGATAAATACTTGAACTTGATGGAAAGCCTGTTCTGGCCGGATTTGATCATCCTGGGCGGCGGCGCCAGCCAAAAATTCGACAAATTCAGCCACCACCTCAGCGTAGCCGCGCAAGTCCAACCGGCGGCATTTTTAAATCAAGCCGGCATCGTCGGCGCCGCGTTATATGCGCGGGCACGCTACGGCTGAATCCGTGCTAACCGATATGCTGTGTTGAATACTCAACAAAGCACCCGAGTAGGCTGCTGCCTTCAGATAGCGAACGTTTTAGCTGCGCACAAACATTGTGAAAAGCTGACGTGTATTTCTTCCCCCTCTGGCTCTGTTACTGTCGTCTTTACCAACGTTTACTATGAAAGTCATGATGGGAGCGACACATAGCCGCGATTCGCAAGGCCCTCATCGCGACTATGCGTCGCTCCTACCAAACTACCTTTCATTTGCCGGAGCGATTGCCAGACTTTCATGATCGTTAGGCAAGAACTCGAGAAGCGCGCGTTCCGTCAAGCCGTGTTACAAACACCTAAGCAAGCAGCCCGCCGGACTCGCTCCGCGCTTACCGGAGACTACTCGGAATAATGCCAGAGATATCGGTTTGCTATATCATGAGGCAACAATAACTAAAAACACCGACCGGGGGATCTTTCTATGGACATGTTACGGGCGCTGGGACTTGGTCCCGAGCACGCAATCAGCAAGCAGCAATTACATCTATACATCAATTTGAAATTGGCATCCTGCGGCCAACCCACCTGTATCGATGCCGAATCCGCTGCGTTCATGGAGACCGCGCAAGACTTGTTGGACAGCTACCTGGAAAAAAACCGCCTGTTGGCCAATTCCACCCTCTACCCGGCCGATCGCCGCATTCAAGATTTTCTGGACCGCTATTTGTCCGATCTCGGCTTGGAACAGCTGCCTACCCTGCCGACCATGACTTTCGAGCTGGACAGGCACGGCGTAGCCCGCGAATTGTCGCTCCCCTTGGGAGCCGATCACTTCGTGTCGGACATCGTTTCCAGCTACCGCGTCAAACAAGGAGTGTTGCACAATCCGGCCAGCGACCGGCGCACAACGGAAGGTTCCTTCCACATCGCCGAAGGCGGTTTGCCGGTACCGGGCGACAAAAAACAAGTACCCAAGCTGACCTTTGCCAGAATGCTGGAGCAGGCGCTGAATCCACCGGCCGACATGCTCATCGTCCCCTTTACGGCCAATCAGCCCCAACCGGCCCGCATGTTCGCCTCACTGCTGTTGCGTCCGGTGATTTGCCCGGAACTTCCCGGCCTGGAAGCGGAAAAATCCATGGAAGTCCGCTTTTTCGCACCCGGCAATTTGGTCAGCAACCTGGATTTCGTGGAAAGCATCTTCGGCAACGGCGGCAATCCGGCCCTGCCGGAATGCGACGCGGCTTTGGACATCGAGCATTGGAGCGGGCATAGCGGCTGCGTGATTCTGGCCCCGCATTTGGCCAAACTGACCAAAAAACAACTGGGCTTGCCGCATTGGGACGACGCCAGCGAACGGCAACGCGCCGACGGCATGTGCTGGCAGCAGGAAGACGAGTTGTATAACAACGGCCAGGCCTTCAAGCTGACCGCCCGCGACAAGTCCGGCGTGATCGTGACCTTGTTGGCCGACAATTATTACGGCTACTGCAAGAAAGAAGTCAAAACTCAAATCAGCTACGCCGCCAATTTATTCGGCAGCGCCGAAGAAGAGCACGCCGGCGGCGCCCTGGCCTTCCGCCGCTTTAACCACGGCGACGAATTCGGCGTCGGCAGCCTGACCCGCGAACCCGGCTACGATTTCGATGAAATGGCCTACCGCTACGGGCAAATCATGACCGTACAGCCCGAAGGCTATGCGATCGACAACCGGTTTCCCGACATAGTCTATGTGCCGCAAGATTTGCGGATGAATCTGACCAGCCAAAAAATTAGCTGGGTCAAAAACGGCCAAAGCCACAGCATTCGTTTGCAACCGAGCAAAATTTACGTACAACCCAACGGTTACAAGATAGAGATGTGCAAACACCCCGGCGCGCCGTCCTGGCGGCTGGTCGGCACGGTTGCGGAGGGCACCTTCTGTCACAAACCCTGCACGGTATCCGGCGGCGGCAAGTCGGAAATTTCCAAATCGATAGAAGACGCCGTGATCTACGGCCCACTGTTCGTCGACGATTTGCAGCACGATTTGGACAAAGTCCAGGCCATCTTCGACAAAGACTACACCGGCCGCTTTTTACCCGGCCACGAACACGAAGACCGCGCCCCTACCCGGCCGATATTGAGCGAGGAACGCAGCTTGGGTTCGGTGATCAAGCTGCTGACTCCTTCGCCTTACCACACCCCGGAATTCAACGCCTGGCTGGCTACTATCCCGCCCGGCATTCTGGCCTTGGTGTTTTTGATCAAACGTTTTTACCGTAGCGAATGGGGCGAACGTTGGCGAGACCACTTGTCGGTCGACGTGATCAACGGCGCGCCGGGACATGAATTGAAACTGGAACAACGCAAGATCGTCGCCACGTATTTACGGGTCGGCTTCGACCAGGAAGGCGGCTGGCGCACCTTTAAGGTTCGCCAGGACTACATCGCTTGTGAAAAAGTGCAAATGGAAGACGACATCAGTGCATCGGGGGTCGTCGCTACCGCCGCGGTCAAACCGTGGCTGGCTAAAAACGGTCACTATCAAACCAGCGTCAAACTGGTCAAAAACTGCGAATACCGGTTGTTTCAACGCCCGGACGACGCCATCATCCCCGGTTACGACAAACAAACCGAAACCAACATGGCTGCTCCCGGCAATTTCATGGCCAATTTCGAACCGCTGGATCCGGAAAAACTGGCCGAAGTAGTGGAAGACGTCACCCGTTTTTCCCAGTTCACCCCGCCGATGCGGCAATTGCTGGAGCAAGCCTACACCGAAAAAGTACCGTTCGTGGTGTCGTCCGCCTACCCGCGTTTGGTTAACGGTAAGCCGTCCAAAAATCCGCGCTATCTGGAAACCCGGCTGGATTTGATCAAACCGATGCGCAAATACGTTGCGGAAATCGGCGCCCGCTTACACCGCAAGATTCCGTTGAATCAGCCGTTATGCCACCCGGTCGACGCGGTACTGACCGGCCGCCGCAACAATCCGCCTGACGGTGCTATCCGCCCGCTGGCGGTCTACAACCCCATTCATTACCAAGAGCTGCCGGAATTGTTCATGGACTTCGTCTGCTCGCTAACCGGCAAATCGCCGTCGACCACCGGGGCCGGCAGCGAAGGCGCGCTGACCAAGGGTCCGTTCAACGCCTTGCGCCCTACCGCCGACCTCAACAACGCGCTGGTCTCGTTCATACTGACCGGCTACCCAGGTTTTTCCAGCTCCGCCGGCTACATCGGCCCGGACATACGGGTCGACCACGACATTAGTTTATTGATCCCGGAAATCTGGGCGCGCTTGTCGCCGCAAGAACGCCAGCCGGATTATTTGCTGAAGCACGGCTATTTGGAAGCGGTGGCCGATTTCGAACACAACGGCAAGCCGGTATTGGCCAGCCGCTTGGGCTACCGGATTACCAGCCAATTCGTGCACGGCCTGATGGGCAAGATTTTCGACAATCCCTATGCCGTATTCACCGACGAAATCCTGCAGCCGGAGCGGCAAAACCTGGACGTATTCGTCGACGGAGTCAACAATATCGTAGAAACCCAGCAGCGCGTCGCCCAGCTATACCTAGAGGACGGCAGCATTGCAGACGCCTGCCCGCCGTTGTACGCCCTGCTGCACATCATGGCCCATGGCCAATACCAAGGTATGGACGCACATTCCCCGGAACTTCGAGCAATGTTCACCCGCGAGTATTTGTTGGAATCGGCTTGGTACCGCAAACGCCTCGAAACCAAACAGCAACGCGATGTAGCGCTGTGGCAACGGCATTTGGCCTACCTGGAGCAAACCCTCAAATCCGGCAGCCAAAATCCGCGCATTGCCGGCCTGAATTTACAGCAACGCCGCCAACACACCGAAACCAAACTGGCTTACCTGCAATCGGCCGATTATTTGCAAGCCTTGGTCGGCACCATAGGCGCGGATCCACTGGAACCCTATTAATCCGGGACACGGGCAATGCTGTCGAGTGAAGAAGCGTAGGGGGCGAATCCATTGACGCGACCGGCGGCGGCAAGAGGCTGAATAAATTCGGCCCTATAGTCCGCCCCACGGACAACGCAACTTTTACGCAAGCGCTTTACAGCGAACAGACCCAAGCACGCCCGCCATGAAGCGGCCACTCTCTATACGCATCTACGCCTTGGCGGCCGGGTTTATCGCATGGCCGCTCGGGGCGACCCTATTCGCATGGATAGCTTACCGACTGGATTCGCATCACCCCGCCGGCTGGCCGGGTTGGGATGCACTGTACTGTGGCAAACGCCGATCAATTTGTCGCCGTCAATAACGGCTCGACGATTTCCTGAAACTTGTCTTTGGTCAACTCCCCCGGCTGCCGGTGCACGATTTGCCCTTGCGCATTCACCACCACGGTAAACGGTACGGCGTTGATGATGTTGCCCCATTGCCGGGCCAATAGCGTGCCGGCGTCGCCGGTAACCAGCATCGGGTAATTGACCTTGGCTCGCTGCAGGTATTCGGCCACGGCATCGCGCTCCTCTATGGCCAATCCCACGAATTGCAGGTTTCGAGAGCCGTATTCGTCCTGCCATTTGACGAACTCCGGAATTTCTTTCAAACACGGACCGCACCAACTGGCCCAGAAATTCAACACCAACACCTTGCCTTGCCACTGCGCCGCGGAATGTTGAATGCCGTCCACATCCGGGAAGCTGAAATCCAGCTTGGCCGGCGTTTGCGCGGGCCGGGTCGAGCCGGTGTGTTGTTGCAGGTAAAAGCCTAACGCCAAGGCCAGCGCAGCCACGACGACAATAATCAATTTGGTTTTCATAACTGTTTCAAGGATTGTAAAAAGGTGGCCGCGTCCTGATAGCCGATGACCCGCAGTTCAGCTTGCTCCCGGCCTTCGGCATCGAAGAACATAATGCCGGGCGGACCGAACAGCTTGAAGCGCTGCAGCAAGGCTTTATCGTCCGTGTTGTTTTCGGTGACGTCGGCTTGCAACAACACAAAGCTGGCCAACTGCTGTTGCACGGCGGTATCGGTAAAGGTGTAGGCTTCCATCTCTTTGCACGATACGCACCAATCGGCATAGAAATCCAACATCACCGGCTGGCCGGCGGCTTTGGCTTCCGTCAATTTTTGCTCCAGCTCGGCTAAACTGTGCACCCGCTGAAACGCCAGTCCCTTTTCTGCGGCCGCCGCGTCGGCACCGCTAGCCAGTGCCAAGCCGGACAAGGGTTTAAGCGGATTGGTGTTGCCGGCACTCAAACCTATCAGTTGCGCTACCCCGAATACCAGCATCATCAAGCCGACGCCTTTCCATAGTCGCTTCCAGCCGGTCACAGGATGCGGCAAGGGCTCTAAAGCGTTCAAATAAATCGACGGAATGATCAGCAGCATCGCCGTCAAAAACATGGTGACGCCGGGCGGTATGATCCTGGATAACATCCACACCGCTACTGCCAACATGATTACGCCGAATACCGCTTTGGTCGCATTCATCCATAGGCCGGCCTTAGGCAGCAATTTGCCGGCCGAAGCGCCTATCAGCAATAACGGCAGGCCCATGCCCAAACCCATCGCAAACAGCGCAAAAGCGCCTAATACCACGTCACCGGTTTGACCGATGTAAATCAAGGCCGCCGCCAGAGGCGCGGCGACGCACGGCCCGACAATCAACGACGACAAAGCGCCCATGATGCCGGCTCCCCAATAGGAACCGTCGCGATGCTTATCGCCGGACTGCGACAACTTGGTTTGCAAAGCCGCCGGAAGCTGCAAGTCGAAAAAACCGAACATGGACAACGACAACAGGACGAACATGCCGGAAAACGTGGCGATAACCCAAGGTTCCTGAAATACTGCTTGCAAATTGCTGCCGAATAAAGCCGCCAAAATACCAAACGCGGTGTACATCAAGGCCGAAGCAAGGACGAAGCTGGCGGACAGTAAAAACGCTTTGCGGGTACTGACGCGGTGGCCGTGACCAACCAGGATGCCGGACAAAATCGGTATCATCGGAAACACGCACGGGGTATGGGCCAACAAAACGCCGAATCCGAAAAAGCTCAACAAGGTCAGTAAGAAACTATCCTGCTTTAACGCGGCTACAATTTTGTCTTGTTCCGAAATCGGCTGAGCCGCCGGCGCCGGGAAATCGGCGGCAACCGCGCTTGGTGCGGCCGGTAGCGCCAACTCGACACGACTGTTCATCGGCGGGTAACACACGCCGCGATCGGCGCAACCCTGAAACTTAGCGGTTAGCGTGACGGTTTCCGCCTGCAAACGGTTACGGCCAAGCGGTATGTCAAGACTCAGCTCCTGCCGGTAAACTTCGACTTGGCCGAATTCTTCGTCCAAGTGCGCTTCGCCGACCGGTAACGGCCATTCGCCTAACACAGCGCCGGAATCGGGCTCGAAACTCAATCCCAATTTGTCTTTGTACAAGTAGTAGCCGTCGGCAATCAGCCAGCTCACCCGAATGTGATGAGCGTCTTTGACCGTGGCGAAAAATTGAAACGCTTGCTCGGGCGGCAATAATTCGCTGCCGAACAAACTCGGCGTCAGTTTTTTCAAACCCGAGAAGAAGCCGCCTCCCGACGCCCCCGCGTTCGCGGTGACTACCGGCAGATTGACGTCTAACAGCCGGGTCTGCGGTGGATAACAGACGCCTTGATCAGCACAACCTTGATACTTAACCGAGAGCTGGACTTTGGTCTGTGCCGACGCGTTTTGCAGCGGCAACGGGATGGACAGATTGTTACGGTACACGCTGACCATGCCGAACATAGGGTCGTGTTCGGTCGCACCCGCCGGCATTTCAAAGCTACCGACCGGTACTTGCGGCGTTTTGGATTCGATTTTGACCTTGTCCCGGTAAACGTGATAGCCGTCGGCAATGCGCCAGTTCAGTTGCACTTGCCGGTCCGACAAGGCGTTTGCGCTTAATTGAAACACCTGCTCCGGAGGTAACACATCGTCCGGATTCAATGCAAACGCCTGACTCCAATACAGAAATAACCAACTGAACCGGATCAGGCGCCGGACGCACACGAGTCTATCCATTTCAAGTAATCTTCCGAACCGCGTTGTATCGCCACGGCTACAATTTCAGGGATTTGGTAAGGATGCAGCCCTTTAATCGCCGCTTCGACGGCCGCATATCGGGCTGATGGACTTTTAATCAACAACAAATGTTCCTCAGCACTCTCGATTGCACCTTGCCATTGGTAAATTGAGCGCACGCCCGGCAGGATGTTCACGCAGGCCGCCAATTTCCCGGCAACCAAATGCCCGGCAATGCGCTCGGCCGTTTCCATGTTCGGGCAGGTACAATAAATCATTTGATACATCGCACTATTATCCTGTAAAACGTCGCAAAATTGGACTGTTTGAATAGGGAGCGCGGGCAATGCCGTTTCATATTCGCTCGCGCTTGTTCTATCCGGAACATCAGCCTAACCATTCGAATTTCTAATTCCACAAAATAAAGACTGCGGCGACCACAACGCTAAGCGCATTGAGACGAAAGCCAATGTTTAGGCCCGCTATCGACCCAGTCGCTCCATAACCACCAGCCGGCACGCCATTATGCGGATAATATTTTTAGGTTTTTTAATCATTCCTTTCATCGAGATCTATTTACTGCTGCAAGTAGGCGGTTTAATAGGTGCATTGCCGACGATAGCTTTGGTCGTATTCACCGCCGTATTAGGCGCTTGGCTGCTGCGCCGTCAAGGCCTGGAAACTTGGCAACGCTTTCAACGCAACTTAGCTCAAGGCACGATTCCGGCGTACGAAATGATCGAGGGCCCGATACTGTTGGTTGGCGGCGCATTGCTTTTGACGCCCGGTTTTTTTACCGACGCCCTTGGCTTTGCCTGCCTGATACCGACCTTACGTCGCCGAATTGCACAATACCTCATAGACCATCATCTGCTTAATAAAGTATCGACGCAGTTTTACGCAGGCAGCCCTTCGAAAAACCCGGACGTTATCGAAGGCGAATTCAGCAAAAAACAGGACTAGGGCCCCGACGCCCCAGACTGTTGTAAATGTCGATGGCAGGGCCGAGGATCCCGCGCTTCCAAATCACCCCGCCTGCCGCGAAAGGAAACACAGTGCCGCTCACAATTGGCCTCCACCTCCGTTCACTAAAAGCTTACCCTATGCCAGCCTTGCCCTGTCATATGCACTATGTTAGCGCACCTATCCGCCAAACCAAATTGCGCAGACGCCCCAAAACAGCCTAATAACTCACCCTTCGGAATCTAGGCATGCCGGGACCTTTTAAGACACTTGCACCAATTTAATCTGGATTTCACAAAATCGCACCAAATTAACACAAGCGCTTGCCATATTTTTGTCCCGGCAAAACTCACCAAGTTGGCGTCAATCCTGTCGAATGAACGCTGTTAGAAGCCATGGCATATAAACTGCTTTTCAATTGACTCGTGTCCTAACTCCAAAAACCGATATGTCTGCGAGCAAACTCAATCTACTCAGCTTTACCGGCAAAATGAAAATTTTGCACATGACCTGGTTAGCTTTCTTTATTTCCTTCGTGGTCTGGTTCAACCATGCGCCGTTAATGCTGGTCATCGGCGAAAGCCTGAAACTTAGCGAGGCCGAAGTTAAGACCATACTGATTTTGAACGTGGCGTTAACCATTCCGGCTCGCATACTGATCGGCATTCTGGTTGACAAATTCGGTCCTAAGCGCACGTATTCCACGCTACTGGCAGTCGGCAGTTTGCCCTGTTTTTTATTTGCGATGGCCGAAAATTTCGAACAGTTGGCACTGGCTCGATTTCTGATGGGCTTTGTCGGTGCCGGTTTCGTGATCGGCATTCGCATGGTGGGAGAATGGTTTCCGGCCAAACAAGTGGGTATTGCCGAAGGCATTTACGGCGGCTGGGGAAATTTCGGTTCCGCCGCCGCAGCCATGACGCTACCGACCTTGGCATTACTGCTCGGCGGCGAAAACGGCTGGCGCTATTCCATCGGCGCGACCGGCCTCATCGCCTTGCTGTATTCGGTTATATATTTCTTCAGCGTCAGCGACACCCCGAAAGGCTCGACTTACTTCAAACCGAAAAAGTCAGGTGCCATGGAAGTCACCAGCATTTGGGATTTGTTCTTTTACATACTGATGACCATTCCGCTGTATGCCGCATTAACCTTGCTAACCTGGAAGCTGTCGCCGGCCGGCATGAAATTATTGTCCGACCCGGCGGCCCTCATCGCCTACGTGCTGATTTGGGTCTTATTCTTTTTTAACGTATACAAGATCGTCCACGTTAACGAAGAACATTTAACCCACCCTATCGAAGAAATTCACAAATACAAATTCAAACAAGTCGCTATTTTGGATTTGGCTTATTTAGTGACTTTCGGCTCGGAATTAGCCGTGGTATCCATGTTGCCGATGTTTTTCTTCCAAACCTTCAACGAATCGCAAGGCATCACGATGGTCGAAGCCGGCCTGTTGGCCTCCGGTTTCGCCTTTATGAACTTGATAGCCCGCCCCGGAGGCGGCTGGATCAGCGACAAGTTCGGACGCAAACTTTCGTTAAGCATTTTCATCGGCGGTTTGGCGTTGGGCTATTTCGCCATGTCGCAAATTACCCCGCAGTGGCCGGTGTTGATTGCTACCGTAGTTACCATGGCCTGCTCGTTCTTCGTACAAGGCGGAGAAGGCGCGGTGTTTGCGATGGTACCGTTAATCAAACGCCGCATGACCGGCCAAATTGCCGGCATGGTAGGCGCCTACGGCAATGTCGGCGGGGTAATCTTTTTAACGGTGTTGTCGTTCGTATCGCCGAGTGCATTTTTTCTAACGATAGCCGCAACCGCGCTGGTAGTCGCCATCGCAATTCAGTTTATCGAAGAACCCAAAGGCCATATGGCGGAAGTCATGGAAGACGGCAGCGTCGCGATGATAGAAGTGGAATAATAGGCAACCGACAAGTCCCTTCCGGTAACGGGTTAAGGGTAAACTTAACCCGTTCGACAGCCTATCCCATACCATCATGGTCAAATCGTTAACCGTCAGCACTAGCGCCTGCAGCGACAAAGGCGTCAAAGCAAACAACGAAGATTGCTGGGGCGTCTTAATCCCTAAAGAACCACAATTAACCTTGAAGGGCATAACCGCAGCCGTGGCCGACGGGATGAGCGGCAGCGACGCCGGCAAAGAAGCTAGCCATTGTTGCATAACGGCTTTTTTGGAAGATTATTACAGCACCCCGGACACTTGGTCCGTCGCCAAAGCCGGCCAAAAGATTCTGTCGGCTACCAACTCGTGGCTGCATAGCCAAGGCCAGAGCCGCTACGCGTCGGCCAAAGGCATGGTCAGCACCTTAAGCGTGTTGGTACTGAAATCCAATACCGCCCATCTTTTTCACATCGGCGATTCGCGCATTTATTTGCTCAGACAAAACGTACTGGAACAACTCACGCGCGACCACAGGCTTTGGCTTTCCGACGACAAAAACTATTTGAGCCGCGCCATGGGCATAGAGCCGCATTTGGAAGTGGACTATAAAAATATCGCACTGGAGCCGGGCGACTTGTTTGTATTGACCACCGACGGCGTCCACGACTTCCTGGACGCCAAAGCGCTGAAAAACCTGCTCAGCCAAACGGACGATCTGGACGACATTGCCACCGCCTTGATTAAAACGGCAATAGAAAACGGCAGTGATGATAACGCCACCTGTCAACTGCTGCGGGTAGAATCCTTGCCGAGATTGAAAGAAGACGAAGTCCTAAGGCAACATGCTTATCTGCCGTTCCCGCCGCCGCTGGAAACCGGCATGATCCTGGACGGCTACCGGATAGATGCCGAACTGCACGCCAGCAAGCGCACACAAATTTACAAAGCGTACGATACGCTTCAGCAGCGCGACGTCATTTTAAAAACGCCGTCAGTGCTATACAGCGACGATACCCACTACATCGAACACTTCTTGCACGAAGAATGGGCCGGCAAACGCCTGGAACACGAAAACGTCTTGAAAATATTGGAAACCGATCGCAGCAAAAGTTGCCTTTATTACGTAACGGAATATATCGACGGACAAACCTTAGCCGAGTGGATGACGCAAAATCCGCTGCCGGACATCAAACCGGTCCGCAAAATCATCGAACAAGTCGCCAAGGGTTTACGGGCTTTTCATCGCATGGAGATGCTGCACCAAGACTTGAAGCCCGAAAACATCATGATTGCCAAAGACGGCAGGGTAAAAATTATTGATTTCGGCTCGGTCAAAATCGCCGGCATTGCCGAAATAACACCGCTGGATCACGCGGTTCAGGAGAATATACTGGGCACCTTGAATTACACTGCCCCTGAATACCACCTCGGCCAACGCGGCTCGGTAAAATCCGATTTATATTCCTTGGGCGTCATCTGTTATCAAATGTTGAACGGTGAGTTACCGTTCGGCTCCCTGCCGGAAAAACCCAATCGGGCGAATTTAGCCCGTTTGAAATACAAACCCAGCTTCCAGTTCAACAATATGGTGCCTGTATGGATAGACGGCGCACTCAAAAAAGCCACTTGCTTGACCCCGGAAATACGCTACGACGAACTTTCGGAATTTTTGCACGATCTATCGACCCCAAATCCGCAATTCTTGAAAGGGGAACAAAAATTACCGCTACTAGAGCGCAACCCTATAGCCTTTTGGCGGGGAACCGCACTGCTGTTTTTTTTATGCAGCCTGGGACTATTGATCATGCTGAGTAAAAAAATGGCCTGTTAGCCGACGAACCAAGCTAACCGTACCAGCGTTTACGCCCCGTATATCTGAACTTCGGCTGCTGCCCGGATGCATCGAACGGCTTACCGGTCTTATCTCCCGGCTTGCGGCCGCCGGTCATCCCCATTTCAATGCATTCCTGAATATACTCTTTCAACATCGCCTGAGCCTCGGCCCGGGTCTCGTATGGCCCGGAATCGCCTTCCCGCGCTTGGAAATACCACCCGCATTTGCCCGTGCGAGGGTCTATCGATGAATATACTCTGTCGACTTCGAACATAAACACATTTTCCGCAAAACTCAATATGCTGACGCTTGATAATGCGCGAGCGACAGGAAAACCTAAAATGGCGTTTTGCATCATAACAGTAGCGGCCGAGGCTTACAGCTTCTATGCCGATTTCGGACGCATCCTACTCGGATTTGTGACGAGTACGCTGCTTTGATGCAATAATCGACCAGCATCCAAACGCTGCTCGTTCTAAGCCCGATAAAGCTAAACGGGGAATGGAACGCGCTAGGGAGCAAGCGAACCGCTCATGCTTAACCGGGGAGCTCGGCACGAACGGTTTTCAGCTGCTTCCAGACCGTTCATTCGGGGTAACAAGACGCCTTCACGACCGTTAGAATAAAAAAGAAACCGGATATAGCGCTCCTCGAAGACTGCTTGCATACAACACAAACCCATGGCACTTATATGATTGATTGGAATACCACGTTCGCCGCAATCTGGCGCCAACAACGAAAATACCTTAGGCCGGTCAAACATCTGGATTCGATCCAACTGAAAGACTTGCTGGGAATAGACTCTCAAAAGCAACAGTTAGTTGCCAACACTGAAAGATTTTTAGCCGGCAAGCCCGCTAACAACGCACTGTTGTGGGGCGCTCGCGGCACCGGAAAGTCGTCTTTAATCAAAGCCCTACTGAACGCTTATAAAGACCGCGGCTTACGCATCATTGAAGTCGATAAACACGATTTGGTATTTTTGCCGGACATCGTCGACGACATTCGCGACCTGACCCAACGCTTCGTGATTTATAGCGACGATTTGTCTTTCGAACACGGCGATACCCTGTACAAGCCATTGAAAAGCGTCTTAGAGGGTTCTATCGAACTACCGCCGGAAAATGTCTTGTTCTACGCCACGTCCAACCGCCGCCATTTGCTGCCCGAGCATATGCGCGATAATTTGGAAACCCAACTCGTCGACGGCGAGGTGCATTATTCGGATACGATTGAAGAAAAGATTTCGTTATCGGATCGCTTCGGCCTCAGGTTAGCGTTTTATCCCGCACATACCGATGCTTATTTAGCCATAGTGGATAGCTTGTTCAGCGATTTCAGCGGAGATCGTAACGCGCTTTACCAAGCCGCATTGGATTTCGCCCATTTGAACGCTGCGAAAAACGGCCGCACCGCCAAGCAATTTTACAACGCCTACTGTCAATCCTCAGGCCATTCGACCAGCCTGAAACCGGACTAAACCGGCCGCCTCCAATTGCATCCTCCTAAACGGCACTCATCCGCTATCCAAAGTTTTCCCAACAACCAACCTCCAGTACCACGAATCCGCCCGAAAACGCCAATTCGGCCAGACACCTCCGCTAAATCGCACCAAAATAATACAAACCCAAAATATTTTGCACCATAATAAACCGCAATCGGCCACCCAAAGCACTTAACTGCTTCCCGGACGGACAATTTACATATGGCTCGTTACTTGCTTAACGGGTGTAGTTCTCCTTAAACCTTATTCACTGTGCATAAAAAAATACTCGATCATTTGAACGAAGCAATTTTGCTGTTCGATACCGATCTGGCGCTAACCTACATCAATCCGGCCGGAGAGATGCTGTTTGCCGACAGTGCCAAGCATTTGCTCGGCAATCCCGCGCAGCGTTTATTCAAATCCGCACATCCCGGTTTATTTAGCGATTTATTGTCACGAATGCACCAACACGAGCCTTTGGTTGACAGAGAATTGATACTGGAATCGATGAATCAATCATCGACCGTCAGCCTCAGTGCCACGCCGATAATGGCAGGCGGCGAATTGCAGGAAATTCTGATCGAGTTGCAACAAGTCGACCGGCACTTGCGCATCACCAAAGAAGAGCAATTGCTGGCACAACAAAATACCAGCCGCATGTTAGTCCGCGGTTTGGCCCACGAAATCAAAAACCCTTTAGGCGGCTTACGCGGCGCGGCTCAGCTGCTGGATCAGGAACTACGCGACCCGGAACTGAAGGAATACACCCAGATCATTATTGCCGAATCGGACCGCTTGCAGGAATTGATGGATAAAATGCTCGGCCCCAACAAACCCGCGCATAAAAGCCTGATGAACATCCACGAGGTGCTGGAACGGGTACGGCAACTGGCTGCGGTAGAAGCCGGCAGCAGTACAAGCTTGAAAACCGATTACGACCCCAGCATCCCCGAACTATTCGCCGACAAAAACCAGCTGATTCAAGCCTTTTTGAACATAGTCCGCAACGCCATTCAAGCGATCCAAACCATGGGCCGAATCGTTTTGAAAACTAGAATCCAACGTCATATGACCATAGGCCGCAAGCTGTATAAATTGGTGATCAAAGTAGACGTGATCGACAACGGCCCCGGAATTCCGCCCGGGTTGATGGGGCAAATCTTTTACCCGATGATCACCGGCCGCCCGGAAGGTACCGGTTTAGGTTTATCCATCGCACAATCGCTGATCAATCAACACCGCGGCATGATCGAATGCGACAGCGAGCCGGGCAACACCGTTTTTTCGGTGTATTTGCCCATCGTAGATCACCAAGGCAACACCGCGCTTAATTAATCCAAGGATTGCGTAACGATGACAACCCTTTCAACTTACGGAGAATTTCATGTCATTGCCGGATAAAGTCTGGATTGTCGACGACGACAAATCCATACGCTGGGTACTGGAAAAAGCCCTGCAGAAAGCCCGCCTCGATACTCGATGCTTTGCCAACGCCGCCGAGCTGCTCAAAGAAATCAATAAAAGCCGCCCGCAAGTGTTGATAACCGATATACGCATGCCCGGCATGGACGGTTTCGAGTTATTGAAAAAAATTCATAAGGACTACCCGGCGCTGCCGGTCATCATCATGACTGCGCATTCCGACTTGGAAAGCGCGGTGTCGGCGTTTCACGGCGGGGCGTTCGAGTATCTGCCCAAGCCCTTCGACGTGAACGTCGTCGTCGAAACCGTACAACGCGCCTGCTTGCACGCCAGACAGCAAGAAAGCGCGCAAATGCCACCGGTGCAGTTGAAAGACTCCACCCCGGAAATCATCGGCGAAGCCCCGGCCATGCAAGAGGTGTTTCGGGCAATAGGCCGCTTGGCGCGTTCGCACATCACCGTGCTGATCAACGGCGAATCGGGCACCGGCAAAGAGCTGGTGGCCAAGGCGTTGCACCGCCACAGTCCGCGCTCGGATCAACCGTTTATTGCGCTGAATATGGCGGCGATTCCCAAGGATTTGATGGAATCGGAGCTGTTCGGCCACGAGAAAGGCGCGTTTACCGGCGCGCAATCGCGCCGCATAGGCCGCTTCGAGCAGGCCAATAACGGCACGCTGTTTTTGGACGAAATCGGCGACATGCCGGCCGAACTGCAAACCCGCCTCCTGCGGGTACTGGCCGACAACGAGTTTTACCCGATCGGAGCACACGCGCCGGTCAAGGTCAACGTGCGCATTATCGCCGCGACCCACCAGAACCTGGAAAACCTGGTAGCCGAAGGCCGGTTTCGAGAAGACTTATTCCACCGTTTGAACGTCATACGCATTCATATTCCACCGCTTAGGGAACGCCGGCAAGACATCGGCTTACTGATGCGCCACTTTTTATATCAAAGCGCCAAAGAGCTAGGTACCGAAGTCAAAACTTTGAAGGCGGAGACCGAGACGTTCTTAAGCGGGCTCAAATGGCCGGGCAACGTGCGGCAGTTGGAAAACACCTGCCGCTGGCTGACGGTTATGGCTTCGGGACGGGAAATTCACATCGAGGACTTGCCGCCGGAATTAAGCCATAGCCCCACCGAAACCTCCGCCCACGCTTTAGTCAAACAAGACTGGGAAAGCTTGCTGCAAAATTGGATCAAACAACAGCTGGTTACCGGAAAACACGATATCGCCAAACAAGCGATTGCCAGCGTGGAAACCTTGCTGATCCAAACCGCCTTGATTCATACCCACGGCAGAAAACACGAAGCCGCACTGTTGTTGGGATACGGCAGAAACACGCTTACCCGTAAGCTCAAGGAATTGGATATTCACGAATAGTGGCTTCACCCGAGAATTTTCATCTGCCGTAAACATCGGTGTATACTCCGCCGCATTTAAACAGACTTTCAATCGGCGGGTGCAGGGCTTATGGCAGAAAAATCGGTCAGTAAATATCTCAGCAGCTTGGAAAAACAGTTCGCCGCAACCGACCCGGTCTTGCAAAAAGCGGCAAAAGTCTTTCACGATTTGGACAATCTCGAATTCGAGATGGGCTTGCTGGACAACGATGAAACCACTGCCAGAAAAAGCTCGTGGTGGCCGACGATCAGCACCTTAGGCGGCTATTCCCCGGCCAAATCGGAATTTCTGAATCGTTTTCTGGGCAGCCAATTACACACGTCCAGACACAAATTCACGGTACTGCAATACACCCCTCAAACCAACAGCGCCATACTGCCCGGCACCGCGCTGGACGCCGACCACAGGCTGCCGTTTTACCAAATCGGTCAAACCATAGAACAAGCCTCGGCCGGCGAAAGCGGCAAGGTCAACAGTTATTTGGAACTCGTCACGGTCAATAGCGGCAAACTCAAAAACAAACTGATCATAGACACCCCGGTGCTCAACCCTGCGGCCGAAAACGCCGCCAATCGCTTGCTACGCCAACACGTCATAGCAATCTCCGATCTGGTACTGGTTTTCAGCGATTTGTTCGAAGCCGATCCTAATTTCAACAAGGAAACCATAGAAGCCATCGTTAAATACCAAGATACCAACAAGTTTTTGTTCGTCGTCGATCATTCGGAACTTTCTTTAGACACCAATAAAATCAACGACATAATAAACTCATGGCAGCGACGCCTCGCCGAATTCGGCATATTTACCGGGCAATTCGTAGTACTGGCGCAAAATGCCGACACGAGCGCAATCGAATCGCGGGTTAATCAGCTGAACAACGACCGCTCTTATCGAGTGTTGGACAATCTGGAGACCAGCATACGCGCTGTCGATGACGTGGTATTTCCGGAAGTCGAAGCCGCTCTAGCCACTTGGAAAGAGCGCAGCAACGCAACCACCCTGATCATTTTAGCCTTCATCATCATGCTGATCTTGTTCGCGGAAATCGCTGTCGGCATTTTAGATTTTTTCTTCGACCCTATTATCGGCCCCATAATCGTACTAGGTTTGGCGGCGATACTGACGCCGATGCACATGATAGTCAGCCGGGTACACGCCAAATTCATTATCAATCAATTACAAAAGCGCCAGAAACAACTGAATATCAGCGAGGATTTATCCGCCTTGTTCGAAAAAAGCCTGGGCTTTTGGCGCACCTTGCTCCCCATGACCCAACCGGTCGGCAAAACCAAAAAAAATCGCAAGAAATTGGCGCTGTTACTGGAGCAAACCAAAGATTTGGTTCAGGCCCTGAACGACCAATTCAGCCGCAATCAATTCCAAGAATTCCCAACCTCATACGACGCTCAACTCAGCGAAGACTTTTAACTGAACGCCGGGGCAACTGCGTATGGACATTGTCAAACAATATTTGGCACTGTGCTGGTTTGATAGCTCGCCCTATGAGCTACCAAAATCCATACCCTTTTTCAAACGCAACCTGATCTTCAACTTTCTGGTGTTCTTTTTCATCCATTTTAATATGACGGATGAATTCGAATCGGTCACCGAAGTATTTTTCGAGACACTATTGAGCCTGGGTTTCATAGGCTTAACCCTATGGCTCAACGACACCTTATCCGGCTACGTCCAAGTCAGTTCAGCCATCTTGTTCAGCGAAAATCTGGTATCGCTCTTTCTGGTGCCTATCATGTTTTGGGTGACGGTAGCGGAAGATTGGTACAGCTACGGCGTATTGGCGTTCTTTCTGTTATGGGCGGGAGCGATGATCGCCGCTATTTTCAAAAAAGCCTTGGCGATTAATTTAGTCGCCGGCCTGGTCATGTCGTTGTTTTATGTCTTGTTCAGTTTCGGCGGCGGCTTTGCGATCAACAGTCTGGTTACCGGCTGAGAAATCCCGGTTATCGTCAATTCACCTACAATTTACGGTTTAACGCCGTAGTAACCGGCTAAAATCGTGTATGCGCCTTGCAAGCCTTCCAACATGGCGCCTTTTAACGGCAAGCAAGGATTATCCCACTGCTTGATTTTACCGTCGAAATAAAACGCCCATTCGCCTTGCCAACACTGACCTTTCCGGACGAGCCGCCCCGTCATGACACCAGGCACTTCGTAACGCGCCGAAACGGCCAACAGATTGCGCGAATCGACACCCAACACTTCATTGACCGAAATTTTCTGTTGTTCCTCCAAATCCAGAATCGGCACAATAATAGGCACCCCTTTAACCTTTTCGGCCAGCGTCAGGGCGTTCTCGACTTCCGGCATGCTATCGGCGTTATAAAACTGCCGGCCGTTGCCGTCTTCGACCACTAACCAAAGCAAGGTTTCCGGGCGAATTTCGCTCCAAATGCCCACACGGTTTTGCCGGATGACTTCCAATAATTGTTCTTGATCGAATTCGACCCGCATTAACCGCGCGTCGCCGGACGCATATTCGTCGGCCGCGATCAACGAATATTGAAACTGTTTGACGTAATGCTGCGCGCCGTTCAACAACTGTTGCACCACGGCCAATTTGGCAATGTCGTCCGCGACCAAAATCCGATTCAATACCCCGAACAACGCTTGTTTGATGGCGACCTCCCTATCCTGTGCCGATTGGCTATTGGCGATCAACTCGATTTCGAACAAACCCTTAACTTCTACCGCTCCAGGTTGTCCGCATAAGAGTGCGAGCGCAAAAGTCGTCAGACAAAACGCCCGGCGCGTTTTCTTTTTCAAAATCATCACTTAGAAATTACCCCAGCCAAGAACGAGACGGAACTATAGTACAATATCGGATAGTTCAAGCTTAACTTTAACAAGAGGCACCCTTTGAGCGTACCACCATCAGACCGCCTGAATTACAAAAGCGCCGGCGTCGATATTGAAGCCGGCAACGCCCTGGTTGACCGAATTAAACCGATAGCCGCCAAAACCCGTATTCCGGGCGTCCTGGCCGGATTGGGCGGTTTCGGATCGTTATTCGAACTGCCGCTGGAGCGCTACAAACAGCCCGTGCTGGTATCCGGCACCGACGGTGTCGGTACCAAATTAAAACTGGCATTCGACACGAACATCCACAACACGGTGGGAATCGATTTGGTCGCCATGTGCGTCAACGACATCGTCGTGCAAGGCGCCGAGCCGCTATTTTTTCTGGATTACTTCGCGACCGGCAAGCTGGACGTGGCTTCGGCCGCCGCCGTCATCGAAGGGATAGGCGCAGGCTGCGAACGGGCCGGCGCGGCCTTGGTCGGCGGCGAAACCGCGGAAATGCCCGGCATGTATCCGGACGGCGAATACGACTTGGCCGGCTTTTGCGTCGGCATCGTGGAAAAACAACGCATCATCGACGGCAGCAAGGTCAAAATCGGCGACAAATTGATCGGCCTCGCATCGTCCGGCCCGCATTCCAACGGTTACTCGCTAATCCGCAAGATTCTGGCGCGCAGCAATGCGGATTTACAGACCCCGCTGAATGGCAAACCCTTGTCGGAACTGCTGCTGGAACCCACCCGAATTTACGTTAAGCCGCTGCTGAATTTACTTAAGTCGGTGGACGTCCACGCCATGGCGCACATTACCGGCGGCGGCATTACCGAAAATCTGCCCAGAGTGCTACCGGAAGGCCTCGGCGCCGCCATCGACTTATCCGGTTGGCAACTGCCGGACATTTTCGTTTGGTTGCAACAGCAAGGCAACGTCGAGTTAGCCGACATGCTGGTAACCTTCAATTGCGGCATCGGCATGATCGTTTGCGTCGATCCGGCCGACGAACAGGCCACGCTGGACGGCTTAACACAACAGGGTGAAACCGCATTTACGATAGGCGAAATCGTCCCGCAGCAAACGGACGCACGCGTTGTTTACCGTTAATCCATTTATTTCGACTCAAGGCCATTAACCCGCCGCCCTATCCACCTCCAAACCGAAACGACCGATTTTTTTGTACAGCGTGGTACGGGTTATGCCTAAAGTTTTGGCGGCTAGCGAAATATTGCCGGAACAGGCTTGCAAGGTTGCCTTGATGCCGTGCCGCTCCCAGTCCTCCAAGGTCATGACCGCCTGACCGGGGCGCTCGGCAGACTCGCCGCACTTGTCGGCCGGGCCTGCATAACGCTTGCCTTCCGCAACGAAGTCGGCGGGCAAATCCTGCTGAGTGATCAAATCGTCCTTAGCGGTACACAAGGTTGCCCTGACCACGTTGATTAACTGACGGATATTGCCCGGCCACGGGTGTTGTTCGATCAACCGCAGCACGCTGGGACAAATGCGCACGGTTTGCGCATTCGGCAATCCGGCCAATTCGCGCTGCACTATCTGCTGAATAATCGCATGCTTGTCCGCCCGCTGCCGCAACGCCGGTAAATGGATTTGCGCACCGTTCAAGCGGTAATACAAATCGCGCCGAAACCGCCCCGCCTCTACAGCTTCCAGTAACGGCACATTCGTAGCGGCCACGATTTGCACGTCGACCCGAATCGGCTTGGAACCGCCGACCGGCGTGAATTCCGAGGTTTCCAAAACCCTGAGCAGCGTAGCCTGCAAATCCAAACTCATGTCGCCGATTTCGTCCAAGAACAACATCCCGCCGTTAGCCAATAAAAATTTACCCGGTTTGCCGCCGCTACGCGCGCCGGTAAAACTACCGGCTTCGTAGCCGAACAATTCGCTCTCGATCAAGTCGTGCGGGATAGAGGCACAGTTGATGGCCACCAGCGCTTGTTCCCGGCGCGAGCCGGCTTGCTTCAACAGATTGACGAAATGATCCTTGCCCACTCCCGATTCGCCGGTAATCAAAATCGGAATTTTATGCTGCTGCAATTTCACCGCTTTTTCGAGCAGGGAAGACAATGGCTGCGACAACGCGGGGCTTGAGGTATCAGCGGTTTTTTTCGCCAGTTTGAACGGAATTTGCTCCAATATCCTCACTTGGGCAGCCGGACTACGCGTCAACGGCAAGTTGGTATTCAGCACCACGCAGAGCAAATGCAAAAAGGCAAACAGCGAATTCATACTTTCCTGCCTATCCGCAACCAAACCGACGACCGCCAACAACTCGCCGCTCTCGTCGGCCAAGGGATAGCCGACCGTACTGTAAGGATGCAACAGGCTGAAAAAATGCTCCATACCCTGAAAAGCAACCGGTTGTTTCAGCAGCGCCGCGCTACCGATGCCGTTATTGCCCAGCACGCTCTCGGTCCACCCGCTCTGCCGCTCGGACAATTTGCGCATCGCCGGACTGGAAAACAGGTTTTCCCCTAGTGTCTGAAGTACGCCACCATCGGGCGCCGCGACCACCATCATGACTCCGGCCTCCTGCAAGAACACTCTAAATTGCCGCCCCAATTCGGCCACGGCATCGGCGACCTGCTGCGTCCGTGGACCCGGGGAAGCCGCGGCCGTGCGCAGGCGCTGCCAGCCGGCATGATGGCCTAACGGTAATTGGTAATCTTCCAAGCAACGCCGCCAAGCGTCCGCAACCGCCGGGCGCACCCAGTCGCGTTGTTCGGGCAGCGTGCGAGTTTGAGTCATCCAGCGCCAGGCCTGTACCGGGCGATCGATTTCGAAGTCCGGCGTCCTGTGCTGCCAAAATGCTTCCTGCACGATTTTGCCGGTATCCGGTAGGCGCAATGCAATATCCATTTCAAGTCTCTCGATCCGGGCGCCAAATTGGTTTTGACGCGAAACTAAATAAAAAACAGTAGCTTAGCCTGCTTTTTGTTCATAGAGCTATAGTTTGCGCACCATATCAAAATCAAAAAAAGAGGCAATGCGGCATAACGTCACATTGCCTTATCTCGGAGGCGAACGATTCCCAGGACGGGAACCCTCTAGTCGAGAGGAGGTTATCTCACGCTAGGAAATTAAACACGAGGGTCTTCGCGGGTCGCGGCGGCCCATTCCGCTGAATAACCGGCCATAAAATCGGGATCCGC
This sequence comes from Methylomonas sp. HYX-M1, assembly GCF_040741385.1. Lineage (NCBI taxonomy): Bacteria > Pseudomonadati > Pseudomonadota > Gammaproteobacteria > Methylococcales > Methylococcaceae > Methylomonas > Methylomonas sp. HYX-M1. The sequence continues at coordinate 1,469,128 of NZ_CP160405.1, read as the reverse complement.
CAACGGCATCACCACGGATTCGCAGGTCATCAAGGTTCCGACTACGCTAACCGCATTGCGCAAAGCCAAACGCAGCACTTTGACCGCATCCACAATCCCGATCTCCAAACACGGGCCCAAGCGCCTCGTTTGCAAATCGTAAGCAAAGGCCTCTCGGGTTTGCCGGCGTATGGCCGAAATAATCGGTTCGCTTTCCAAACCGGCGTTAGCTAGCAACCGGCGAATCGGTGCCGCCAAGGCTTGCTGCAAAATCGCAACGCCGCGTTGCTGCTCGGCGTTTTCGGCGATGATGCCGTCCAAAACCGCTTGAGCAGCCAGCAATCCCGCTCCGCCGCCTGCTATCACGCCTTGTTCCAGCGCCGCTCGCGCCGACTTGTAAGCGTTTTCTATCCGCACCCAACGTTCCTTGATTTCCAGGTCCGTCGTGCCGCCGACGCTAATTACCCCGGTTTTGGCGGACAACAGGGCAATACGCTGTGCCAATTCTTCCGCTTCGTGCAGGTTTCCGGTCGGCGAACCTTGGCCGGGTTTCCTGGCCAGCACTTGCCCCAGTTGCCAACGTAACGCCTCCAGCCGAATGCCGGCTGCTTGCGCATCGGCGTCAACCGCCACGAGCGTGGTCGTGTCGCTGCCGATGAATGCACGCCGCGCCTGCCCCAAGCACGACAAACTCAGGTCTTGCAAACGTGCGCCTTGGCTGCGCAGTACCGGCGCGGCACCGGTCAGCACCGCCAAATCGGCCAGACGCTCCGCTCTGTGGTCACCGTATCCCGGCGGTTTAACCGCCACCGCTTTGAACACGCCGCGAATATGATTCAGCAACATGCCGGTTAAGGCGCCGTCGCGCACGTCTTCGGCGATAAGCAATAGCGAACGCTGTTGCTGTGTGACTTGCTCCAATATGGGCACCAAGTCCATCAGGTCAGTGATTTCGTAATCGCACAGCAGTACGAACGGCCGTTCCAACACGGCAATTTGCCTATCCCGGTCGGTCACGAAATACGGCGACAGATAACCTTGTTCGTAGCGGACGCCGTCGACAATCTCCAATTCGTCGTAACGGCCGTTACCGAGTTGAAAAGTCAACGGGCCGTCACAGCCTAATGCCGCGAACGCCCGGTTCAGCAAGTCACCGACGCCAGGCTCGTGCTTGCTGGCCAGTTCGGCCACCCTGGCTGTCCAGGCCGGGGTCACACCCGTCAAGGCCCGGCGCTGCATATCGGTATCAACCAGCGCCAAAGCCAATTCCAAACCTTTTTGCAGTTGTAAAGGGTGGTAACCCGCCGCGACGCTTTTCATACATTCGCTAGCGATGTCGCGGGCCAGTACGATGGCGGTGGTTGTACCGTCACCGGCTTGCCGCGCTACCGAACCGGCCACCTCGCGCAACATGCGCCCGCCCAAATCCGCGATACGGTCTTCCAGCACGATGGCGTTGGCCACTGTGGCGCCGTCCCGGGTAAAAAGCGGCGGCATGCCGTCGGTTCGGTGCTGGATTAACACTGCCGGCCCGTCGCAGCCGAAGGTTGCGGCGGCGGCGCGCGCTACGGTATCGATGCCGTGCATGATGCGCCGTCTGGCTTCCGGGTTATAAATGATTTGTTTCGCCATAGTTTATTTCCGTATAAAGGCAGGTCAGGCTAGCGCCGCTCCCGCCGACTGATTGATGTTTACTGGTTACGTGCCTCCGCGCATTAACGCCTGCCCGGCTTTAGCCCGCGATTGCCGAGCCCGTTGCAAGCGAAACCAAATCCAGGTGAGTTTTTTATCGTCGTGATCCAAGGCCAGTTTGAAAGCGTCCTCTTCGTCCGGCGGCATGCGTTTTTGCCAATACTCCAGCAATTCGGCGACCCGCGCTTCGCCTAGCTTGGCGGTCAACCGCCGTTCTTCGGCTACCAAGTTACGAATGCTTTCTTCCAATTCTTGGATCATTTCGTTGACAAATATCCGGTCTTCCCGATTCATCCCAGTCAAGCGGCGCTAGGTAAAAACTTTTCCAAATAGATTTTGTCGCGCGGTATGCCGACTTGGGCGCAGACCTGATACGTCGCGTCCACCATGCCGGGCGGGCCGCATAGATAGAGGTCCGGCTTGATCCCCTTATCCAGCAAATCGCGGCGTAAAATGTCGACTACGCTGCCTTTTTCGCCGTTCCAGCCTTCACCGGCTTTCCAGACGCAAATGTGCACCGACAACGTCGGCATCGCTTGTTCCAAGGCTTTGAGTTGCTCGGTGTAAAACACCTCTTGTTCGGTGTTGACGCCGAAATAAATCACGCAAGGTTGCGGCTCCTCCCATTCGTGCATGCGCCGCACCATCGACATGATCGGCGCTAAGCCGGTGCCGCCGGCCACGAAGTAACGCGGGGTAAAGCCGTTTTCGCGCAAACCGAACACGCCTAGCGGACCTTTGGCTCTGACGACGTGGCCGACTTTGGCGTCGCGCTGCAGATAGGTGGAAAATTTGCCGTTGTCGACAATGCGGATCAGAAACTCCAATTCACCGTTGTGGTTGGCGGTATTGGCCGGCGAATACGAACGGCTAACGCCGGTGCCGGGAATTTCCAAGTCGTAATATTGCCCGGATTCCAACCTCACCCACTGATCCACCCCGAGTTTGCGCAAGCGCAGCTTGACGACGTTGCAGGACACCGGCGTCAATTCGACGATTTCGGCGTCGAAGCACAATTCGTCCGCCGAGAACGAAATTCTGTCGTAGGTATATGGCACTTCGATCTCGAGGTCGCTGGTCGGATAACAGCGACACAGCAATACGTAGCCTTCCTCTTCTTCCTCCGGCGGCAACGCCTGCACGCTGAACTTGCCCATTTCGTATTCGCCTTCGGTACAAAGGCCTTTGCAGGTTGCGCAACCGCCTTCCCGGCAAGACGTCATCAAATAGATGTCCTGCCGCAACGAAGCGCTGACGATATCTTCGCCGGGCCCGCAATCGAAGTACACCGCTTCGCCGTCTTCGGTAACGATTTTGACGTTATACATGTCGGGTAACTCCTTAACCGATCTCGGGCCACGACGATTGGAATACCGCCATCACGTGCGCCACCGCCCGACGCGACGCATCCAAAGTCAGAGAACAGCCCTCCTGTACCAATCGGCTGTCACGGTATATCGTCCAACGCCACATGAAATCCAAATCCTCGCCATAGGCGGTATAAGGTCCCGCATCGTACAGTTTGGTCAAGCCCTCCGGTTCGCCAAGCGGCAAGGCCAAGCTTTGCATTCTTTGTTCGAGTTCTAACTCCATCGTCCTACATCCTTCCGGTCTAATCGAGTCGCGCCGATGCGCATATCCGGCGCATCGATACGCGGCGGAAAAAATTCCGCCGTCCCTGGCAAAATTCCCCAAGCCAGCGCGCCGTCTATCCATCCCGGTTTTTTGCGCGCTCAACCGATGAACATGCGATTTTCATCGGCTTAACCACATCGAGCACGTCAGAGCCCGATGCCGGTCGTGCATCCTTGCATGGCGGAAAGCCGGTTTTACCCGCTTTCCGCCCCTGTGCCGACCGCGCGGCTTTCGCACACTAAAAGCCGCTAGGCCGGCACATTCAGCCGCCTCTACCTCTACTGCAAGGTCACGACCTTGACCCCACGCTCCGCACGCAACTGTTCCAGCGGCAGGTCGTAGTAGCCGATATTGCGCAGCTCCATCAACTTGTTGCCGAGGATGCGGTCGGTATCCATGAACACGTTGACCGGCATTAGCGGCGGTTTGAAAGCTAATCGGAAACCGATATGAATCTTCTCGGCCTGGTATTTGTCGGTACAGGCCGCCATTTTGGCCAACACCGCATCGGCTTCCTGCTGGGCGTCGCTGCCGTTGGCGCAGCGGTTCAGCATTTGTTGGTCGTTGAACTCCTTGTGCTTGAGTAAGGCCACCTTTTCTTCCAGCTTGCACTCTATCCAGCCCCAGTCCAGCTCCAACTCATAGCTTTCCCGTAACGGCGTGGTGTATTTGCTGCGAAACTCGCTCAATAGCGCCACGCCTTTGGCCAAGGTATTGAGGCCGCCGATTTTTTGCAGCCATTGATCGCGTACCGGATTATCGTGAATGTGATAATTTGCCATGCCCGTCTCCCTAGGATTTCAAGTCTTCCAATTTGCGGTCCAAGCCCATCAACTCGGAAGTGATGGTGAATTTCTCGCCCAAGGTAAATGCCCGGCCTATGGTCGACGAGACGTCGACCAGAAAGTCGTAGACGCTGAAGTTGCGGCCCAGCAATTCGGAGACTTCTTCGCAATCGACTTCGATCTTGCCGGTGGCTTTCAACCACCAATAGCCGGCCCGATCTTCGACCACCAAGGTCGGATTGTCGCTACGGCGGTCGCCGAGCAGGATTTCGTCGACGATGATGTTGATTTCGTCGGATTTTTTCAGCACCAGTACGACTTCGTTGCTCTCGTGCAGCACTTGATTTTCTTCGGCAAAATACTCGTCGGCAAACTCCTTGCCTTTTTTGGCCATGATGCCGGCGCCGTAAGCGTTTGAACTAACTGACATATTCGATTCTCCTTATTTGTAACCTTTCATGACGGTGGCGATCAGCGTGTCCGGATCGGCCTTGTAGCTGACCCGGTCGGCGAAATCGACCAGCCAATCGTCGACTACCCTGCCCAGCGCGGCCTCTACCGCGGCCCGGTCGGTCACGCCCGAAATTTTGCTGATCTTGGCGAAGATGCCCATAAAATCCTGCAAAGCCTGCACCGTTCTCGGCAACCATTTGTCGGTCCAAGCCCGCATCACCCGCCGGTTGTAATCGCCGAATTCCGCATCGTCGCCCAGGCATTCGAAGAAAATGTCGCCGGTAATGCCTTTAGCTTGCGAGAAATACAACTGCATCTGATTGATGAAGAACGGCGTTAAGGTGTCGCCGTAATACGACGACAAACGTTGAAAGAACTCGCGGCGCACGAACTGGCCGAACAAGGGGTCGTACACCATGTGGCAAGCCCACAGGATTTCGTTCCAGTCGTAAGTGGCCTGCCAGATGTCCTGCACCGTCTCGCGGGCGCCTTTATAGATGGTTCCTTGGGTCCACTCCCGTTTCGGCTCGTCGGTCGATTCCGGAAAGCCCGGCACCAACTTGGCCAGGAACGTGCGCTCCAGCTGTATCATTTGGGCGTTGTCGACCTTGTCGAAGCCTATCATGGCGATACTTTGTCTGAGCGTGTCGCCCAGACAATCGCGCGAGGCCGAGGAATGGGCGTTGAACAAGCCGTACTCGTTGAAGCAATACGCGCCCAGATAGTCGTTCAACACCTCGTCGCGCCACACCGGATCGATGGAGCGCACCTGGCCTTCCGCCGAATAAGCCAGCAAGAAGCGGTCGGTGTAACGCCACTCTTCGGCCTTGTCTTTCACGTATGGTGCGTGCCAGCGTTTGGCCGGGTCGCGGTGCTTATGCCAGTCGGTGGCATGCAGTTCGGTGGTTTCGTTACCCCAGGAAGGCCGGCCGCCGTGGAATTTCTGGGTCCAGTCGCCCCAGTCCAGGCCGCCGGGTATCCAGTCCGGGGTCGGCTGCGCGTAACAGCTCAATACTTCGTATTCGGTCAAGCGGCGCCAGCGCGGTTTGACGAAGTAATTCATCTTGCGTTGAGTATCCAACGGTTGATCCGGAATTTCCGCCAGAATGGCGCGCACCATGTCCGGATCGGTCAAGCCGCGTTTTCCTTGTTGTACTTCGATAGACATATCGGATGTCTCCTTGCATGTTTGGGTAGGGATTACAGGTCTTGCAGCGGGTCTTTGAATACGCAGTTCAGTTTTTTCAGATCGTCCAAGCTCCACAGCTTGCCGTTTTTATTGGTATGCGGTTGCGCGATCAGGGTTTTGCCGTCGCTACGCACGCCGTGCAATTCGGCGATCACTTCCGACAATTCGCGGCCGGCGTATTGCTCGAACATGTTTTGGCACTCGTAACGCTCCGGCTCGGTCAGCCACATGCGTTCGCCCCAGTCGTCGGAGAACGAATGCTTTTTGCCGTTCCATTCGTGTACGCGCAATGTGCTGGCGCCTTTGCACAAGGAGGGGCAAAACGGCACTTGCGAGACGCGGTCGATGTAAATCGGATGGTTGTTTTCGATGAACCACATCAACGGAATGAAGCCGCTGCTCGGGTCTTCGCAGCCGCGGGCGCGCCATTCGTCATAAATTTTGCCGTAGTGGTCGTACCAGCCCGGATAGTTTTCTTCGAACCAATCCATTTCTTCCCGGCTGGGCAGGCTCAAACGGAAGAACCCGGTAGGCCACATGGCGTAGGCCAACAGGAACAGATCGTGGTGAGCCCAGTAAGCGTCTTTTTTTGCATCGCGCAGGCTGCGCGGCGATTCCACGCCGTACTTTCCCAACCGGCCGATCCAGATGCCGCCCCAGTCTTCGTACACCCAGCGGTTCCAGGTTTTCACCCAGGGCTCGACTTTGAATTTGGACCCGTATTCGAACAACATGCCCAACACCGGCGTGAAATATTTTTGCTGGGTCCAGAACGCATTGTTCAAGTCGGTGTTCAGATATTTGGACGCTGCCTCATCGTTGGCGATGGACACCACGGTTTGATAACCGTTGGCCATGTGCCGTAATTCGTCGGTTTCGATGGATAAGAACACGGTCGGGGTGATTTCGTCGCCGTTCGCCGCCGCCCATTCGGTAATCGCCACAATCAAGGGGTTGGTAAAGCAGGCTTCGCCGACCAGTTGCAGGTTGATCGAGCATTCGACCGCGTCGCCGGAAATGAAACCGTCGGAAAATACCCGTTTCATGCCCTTCCACAGTGGGCCGATGGTGCGGGTTCGGCGGGCGTCGTTATGGCCGGCCGGATCGTGGTAATGCTTGCTGAAATAGTAATTGACGTAACCGCACTGGTGGGTATGCCGAATTTCGTCCAACACTTGTGCCAGGTAGCCGTTTTTTTGTTCCGGTGCGGTGGCGGAATCCCACAGCATACCGGTCGCGGCTATCGCGTTGTATTCACCCACTTCCAGAAAGTTGGACGCCACTTTCATGGTTTCGCCCCATTTCGGATGCACCCGGTTGCCGGCATCCAGGCGAGTCAACACGTCTTGCAAACTGCCGAATTGACGCTCGTCCTTGACCGATTCCATGCGCGCGTATTCTTTGGCGATCAGCTTGAACTGCTCCTTGGTCTGGTTAGCCATTTTGTACTTGGTCGGATACTTGGTCCGGTTTTTTTCGAAATCCCAAGTAAAACTTTGTAACCATCTATGCACTTCCTGCGCATTGACGCTGGTAGGCGCACGGTTAACCGCTAACGCGTCGGTTGCGGCTTTAGTTGCTGCACTTATTGCCATGATTTCTCCTCGTTGTTGGGTCTTGCTATCGAAGAGATCGGCGACGCTTGAAGCACGGTACGAATTCCGTCGTCTTGAAAGGCTGCCATGTATCGAAAGGCCGCCGACCCCAGCCCTTTAATGCAGCGGCTATGCCAACCTATGGCAAGAATCAATTTATGTTTTATAAACAACAAACTAGCGCCGAGTCGCTATTCGTTTGCAGGCAAACGACCTGCCGTGCGCTGTCTAAAAACTGAACAATGTCCAGAAAGCAAACGTTCAGTTTTTGTCGCCTACTTCGATTTCGGCCGTCTGTAAGCCGGCATGGCGATTGTTAACGTCCTAACCGCATCCGGCTACTGTTTTGTCGGAGTGCCCTTTATGAGCATCCCGGAAACGCTCGGACAACTTCACATTGACAAAAACAGAAACTTGGGAATACTCCGATGAATTTGAGGCATCTTTTAAATCCAAAGACTTAGCGACGCTTTTATCACGCAAGCAGCGTTAGTTTTAGGCCTGATCCCGGTTAGGCCGGCAGACTTGTCTCGAAAACAAGCTCGAATTTAATAACTATTACTACAACACGCGCGGAGATTGAACAATGAGCGAATACACCCAGCCGCAACTAGCGGAAAACTATGCGGATTTAGCGGACGCGAATTTGATTGCCACGGTTGTCGATGCGTTCTACCAGAACCTATTGGACGACTATCGCGTCAACCGGTATTTCTACACCCGCCCGATCGCCGAGCAGACCAAGCCCCTGAAATTGCTTGTAGCCGCGCTGTTGAACAGAAGCCGATATACCGACAAGCAAGTCTGGGAATTAGCCAACGACTTTTTTACCGCCGCGTTCGCCAGAGGCAACGCCAAGCCCAGCTTGGTAAACAACCGCGATTTCGCATTCTTGGAAGCTTTTGTAACGGGCGATATCGTCAATGCCGGCAAACCCTCGGAGTTGATTTTGTTGTGTCCTGCGCATTCGCATTTCATTCGTTTACAACCGAGCGACGATACCTTCGATACCGTTATGGAAATCCTAGCCAATACCTTGCGACAACTGAACATCGCTAACACTACGGCGGCGAGAATATTGGCTTTTGCCGAAAGCGGCCGAGCAGGCATCATGGGGCGCGGTAAAGAAATCTATAACGAAGGCGACATGGACACCCACTACCGTAGCCATGGTTAACCACCGCCCGGATGCACGATGAGCCGACCGACTCAATCGGCTTAAATCTAAGTTGCGAGCGCGCCACACGACTTAAGCTGAATCTATCGCGGAATGATGGCCAAAGCCGCCTTTAACCGCATCTAGCGCGGTTGGCCGGCCTCAAGCACAGATAATTCCGCGCCGGTTAGCGTAAGTTGGGTATAATCGCGCCCCGAGTCGGCCGAACAGCCGCCGTTTCATTTAGATGAAAGGGAGGAAAGTCCGGGCTCCATAGGGCAGGATGCCAGGTAATACCTGGGAGGCGCGAGCCTACGGAAAGTGCCGCAGAAAATATACCGCCGAAATTCTATAGAGTTTCGGTAAGGGTGAAATGGTGCGGTAAGAGCGCACCGCGCGGCTGGTAACAGGCGTGGCATGGCAAACCCCATCCGGAGCAAGATCAAATAGAGGCGCATACGCGCGGCCCGCGCGGCGCCTGGGTAGATTGCTTGAGCGCCAAGGTGACTTGGTGCCTAGATGAATGGCTGTTCTCGACAGAACCCGGCTTACAGGCCGACTCGTTTTCTCTCCTCCGCCGCACCGCAAATTCGATGACGCTAAAATCCGACGAATTTAATTGCAAAGCCGACGAATTGATCGCCGCCGGGCGCCTGATCGACAGCAAGGGCTGGGTGCCGGCAACCAGCGGCAACTTTTCCGCCCGCTTGACCGACGGCACGATCGCGATTACCGTATCCGGCAGGCATAAAGGCCAATTGCAACGCGACGACATCATGCTGATCGACGCCGACGGCAATGCTTTGGACGGCAAAAAACCGTCTGCGGAAACCTTGTTGCACACCGCGCTCTATAAGCGTTATCCCGACATCCGCGCGGTACTGCATCCGCATTCCATTAACGCCACGTTGGCGGCAAGACTGTTCGATTCCGAAATTGTCCTAGAAGACTACGAGCTATTAAAAGCCCTTGCGGGCATCGAAACCCACGAAACCCGGATCACCATCCCGATTTTCGCCAACGACCAAGATATTCCCCGTTTGTCGGCAGCGGTCAACAGCTATCTGGACAAACACGGCGACATCCACGCCTACGTGATAGCGGGCCACGGTTTTTATACCTGGGGCCGCTCGGTGGCGGAAACATTACGCCATTTGGAAGCGCTGGAGTTTTTGTTCGATTGTGAAATTCGTTTATACGGAGTGAAACAACCATGAGCGCGTTAACCGTTTACCCGGCCGACCGTCCGCAAGACGGTGTGACCACCCGGGAATTTTCCGCCATTGCCGAACAATTGAGCGCGATAGGCGTGCAATTCGAACGTTGGCTAGCGGAATGCGAATCCGTCGCCCACGCCGGCGTACAAACCGTGATGGATGCCTACCAAGGCCCTATCGAACGGCTGAAGCAACAATACGGTTTTCAATCGGTAGACGTGGTCAGCCTGACCGCAGACCACCCTGACAAACACGGCATGCGACAAAAATTTTTGTCCGAACACATACATAGCGATTTCGAAGTACGCTTTTTCGTCGAAGGTTGCGGATTATTCTTTCTGCATATAGCAGACAGGGTTTACGCCATTCTGTGCGAACAAGGCGACCTGATCAGCGTACCCGCCGACACCAAGCACTGGTTCGACATGGGCGAAAATCCGGACTTCAAGTGCATTCGCTTCTTTACCACCGAAGACGGCTGGGTCGCGCAATTTACCGGCGATCAAATTGCCGGACGTTTTCCGACACTGGAGCAATACCTCGAAACCTTATGATCGAAGCCATCGTCACGGATATTGAAGGTACGACTTCGTCGCTGTCCTTCGTTAAAGACGTGTTATTTCCCTACGCTAGAGCGAAAATTCCCGCTTATTTGCAGCAGCACGCCGATCAGCCGGAAGTACGGCAGGTTTTAAAGGAAGTCGACCAAATCGCCGGCGAAAGCTTGGACCTGAGCCGGCAAACCCAGCAATTCATCGCCTGGATGGATCAAGACCAAAAAATTACCCCGCTCAAGTCGTTACAAGGCATGGTGTGGCGCGACGGCTACCGGCAAGGCGCTTTCAAAGGCCACGTTTATCCGGACGCCGCAAAACAGTTGCAGACCTGGAAGCAAGCAGGCCTTGCGCTTTACGTCTATTCCTCCGGCTCGGTGGAAGCGCAGAAGCTACTATTCGGCTACAGCGAATTCGGCGATTTGACCCCGCTGTTCTCCGACTATTTCGACACCCGCATCGGCGGCAAACGCGAAGCCGCATCGTATAGGGCCATCGCCGGCCGGATCGGCTTACCCGCCGACCGCATTTTGTTCTTATCCGACATAGAAGCGGAACTGGACGCCGCCCGCGCCGCTAATCTGCAAACCTATTGGCTGGTCAGGGGCCAAAGCGTAAACATCGACGCCTCGCACCCGCAAGCGGTCGATTTCGCCGGCATCCATCTGCAATAAACCGCAACCGATGAAAATCGCGATTTTATCCCGCGATCCAACGCTATATTCCAGCGTCCGGTTAATGGAAGCGGCGGCGGCGCGCGGTCACGAGGCTAGGGTGCTCGACCCCACCCATTGCTACATGAACATCACCTCGATGAAGCCGTCCATCCATTACCAGGGCGAAAATTTGCTCGGCTACGACGCAGTAATTCCGCGCATCGGCGCATCCATCACCTTCTACGGCACCGCGGTTTTACGCCAGTTCGAAGTCATGAACATCTTTTGCTTGAACGATTCCGCGGCTATCAGCCGCTCGCGCGACAAAATGGCTTCCACCCAATTACTAGCCCGTAAAGGCATAGATCTGCCGATCACCGCCTTCGCCCACAATCCGGACAACATCGACGACTTGATTGCCGAAGTCGGCGGCGCGCCGCTGGTCATCAAACTGGTGGAAGGCTCGCAAGGCATAGGCGTGGTCCTGGCCGAAACCGACAATGCCGCTCGTAGCGTGATTCAGGCCTTTATGTGTCTGAACGCCAACATCATGGTGCAGGAATTCGTGCAAGAAGCCACGGGCAGCGACATCCGCTGTTTCGTGATCGGCGATAAAGTAGTCGCGGCCATCAAACGTCAGGGCCGAGAAGGCGAATTCCGCTCCAACCTGCATCGCGGCGGTAGCGCCAGCTTGGTCAAGCTAACCCCGCAAGAACGCGCGACCGCGGTGCGCGCCGCCAAAATCATGGGCTTGAACGTGTGCGGGGTGGACTTGCTGCGCTCCAACCGCGGCCCATTGGTCATGGAAGTCAACTCGTCTCCCGGCTTGGAAGGCATCGAAAAATCCTCGGGACGCGACATCGCCGGCATGATGATCGCGTATATCGAAAAGGTCATCGCGCAAAAACCGCGCTGATTTTCGACAAAGATCTGCGACCGGGCGTTAGGTATCCTGTTCGTCGTCCCACAACATCGGAAAGGCCTGACGCGCTCTTGCCAAGCTGTCCGCATCCACCGATTTACTTCTTAACGTAACCAATAAGGCATAAAGATCCGCCGCACTAATCTTGTAGGTGCGCTTGGGCTGTTTTTTAATGGTATCGCTGAGCCGCTTGAGGGAGTCTTTGTAGCGCAACGGCCTAGCCGCCGCTGCCGGCATCGGCTGGCTCAGCTCGGATTCGATAATCGCCTTTTCGTTGCCCGGCGGCGCTTTCAAGGCTTTGCGCAATATGTCCTTGGCCCGGCTCCAAGAAACTTCGCCGCTGGCCAGCTTCTCCCGCAACGGCTCGGTGGTCAAAGGCGCGTAGCGAATAATTTCGTCTATCCAACCGACGCTTTTGTCGAAAAACTCGGCAATCCGCTCCTTCGGCCAATTGGCGTTGTTCAGATAAAGCACCGTTTGAAAATAATCGGTGATCCGGGTATCCACCCGGTCGGAATTCAATTTCAAATTCAAGGCCTTGATCTCGTCGGGATCGCCGGTAACCACCCGCACGTCCACTCGGTCGAAATAACCGGGATTGGCGCGCCGAATGCCTTGTATCGCTTCCATGCGGTGAAAACCACCCACCAGATAATACTCCTTGCTCTGCCGCTCCCAAACGACCAAAGGCTCGAACAAGCCGTTAGCGATGATGTCCCGCTCAAGATGTGCCACTTTAGCCATATCCAAATCCCTATGGTTGGTCAACGTATGGTGATATTGAATCAAGTCGATCGGCAAATATTCGTAGCGTTTAGTCGCAAGCATGGCTAACCTCAGAGAATGCGGTGGGGATGCGGCGATTGTAGCCGGCCGGCAAAACGGCGCGCAAATACTTGGCGATTTAACCCTGAACATTGCTTTTGATCTTAATCGGATATTAATTGCGAACCTCTAGCAAACAAGTTAAGTTTTTAAGCATATGCAAAGCGTGGAGGCCGACATGAAGATTTTTAAGCGGGCGAATCGCCGGCTGCAGTTCCTGCTACTTGGCACGCTAGTCGGACTGATGGGTCCACTACCAGTACAAGCGGAGCCGGATTACGGTTTTACCGGCGTTGCTAGCTGCGGCGGTAAAGTAGACAAAAAAAATCGTAAACTCAAACTTAGTCTCGGCCTTGGCAATCAAGGCGATGTCAGAAAACCCGGAGTCAAATTAGCGGTTACGGCCAGCCAAAACGGTCAGGAGTATCCGTTGAGAATCCGCAAAATCAGCGTCAAACCCGGTAAAACCGCGACAATCAACTTTGCTTGGCGTACCAAGGGAGCCGGCGACGTCGGTTTTAAAGCCGCTCTATTGGCGGCGGATTCCGCTACCCAGATGGATACTCTAAGTTGCGACGTGCTGGCGCAAGACGACGGACAAACGCCGAACGTCGACTTAAGCGGCAAACTATGGCACAACAATTATGCGCTGGATTACCGCGACGGCTCCCAAATCGCCTCGCTAAACGGCGCGGCGCCGCAACAAGTCACCGGCAAATTACCGGCTTATCCGTGGTTGGACGGCAACCAATACCTAACCACCGACTCGTCGGATCTGGATTACACCGATGCACGGGTATATTCGCTGCAAACCGGCGAACAACTGTATCAATACACGTTTAGCGAATATTTGCGCGGCGAACGCCCTTCGCCGGTCAGTCAATCGGTGATTTTGGCGACTTGGAGCGAAGATAGCATTTCGACGCCATATGCGCTGTTTTTCGATTTCGCCACCGAACAAATACTGGATGTGTTCGAATACGCCGGCAGCGTGATCGATTGGTTGCCGGACGGCCGCTATTTGCGGGTTAGCACGGACGGCACCATTCGTACCGGCATTGTCGGCGGCGCGGAAACCGCAACCGGCTCGCTGAGCATGCCGGAAGGGCGGCATATTGGGGATGTATCGGTCAGTCCGGACGGCAAGCAAATGCTGCTGGCCCTGGCAGTGTTGGCCATAGACGACAGCATAGACGAAAGCGATTTATGGCTGGCTAATATCGACGGCAGCGCGCTAAAGCGCTTTACCAAAACCAAGATGAGCAATTACGGCGTCTGGTCGCCGGATTCCGGCCGGATAGCTTTCGACATCGATACCGGCTTGGTTTGCTCGGGCTATTACTGCGCCGGCAGTTGCGAACTCTGGTACGGCAAAACTAGCGCTGCCGATTTGGACGGCTTGAGCGAGACAGCCGATCAACGCTATTTCCGCGTCAAAGACCGTTCGGGCAAGACCCGGCGCTTGGGGTGCGAACTGCAAGCTTGGACACGCTAACCTTTCTGAGAACATCTCAAGCGCCCCGATCAAGTAAAACCGGGAATGGAGGAACAACTTTCAGCATGGCAACCGCTTAACTTTTTCCATTGGCAAGTTGCCCCAGCTTGGCCGGCTCCAAGTCCGGTAACTGAGTCTGGGCCACCACGGTCCGATCGCGCCCCTCGCGTTTGGCCCGGTACAGAGCGGTATCGGCCGAGGTAATCAGTTCTTCGCATTTATGGCCGTGAAACGGAAACATGGCCAGACCGATGGAAATGGAGATAGCTCCGAGCTTTTGACCGCGTAATTCGACCCGCAACAATTTGGTCTTCTGCCGCAAATCTTCGCAGCGCTGAACCGCATCTTCCAAATTGGCGTCCAGCAACACCATGACGAATTCTTCCCCGCCGTAACGGCAGGCGATGTCTTCGCGACGGGTATGTTGTTTTAACAACTTGCCGAATTCGCACAACAAGGCGTCGCCGGCATCGTGACCGAACGTGTCGTTAAACCGCTTGAAGTGGTCGATATCCAGCACGATCACCGCAAAATGCGTATGGTTGCGCTTGGCACGGGCCAATTCGCGTTCCAGCGAATCGATCAAATAGCGGCGATTGTAAAGTTGAGTTAAAGGATCGCGCACCGATTGGTCTTGCAAGGCCTCTTTCAAGCGAATGTTGCTGAGGGCTAGCGCAACCTGTGCGGTAAACAGCGTCGCGGTATTGACAATCGCCTCTATCGCCGCGGCGCGTTCGGCTTCGCTGCCTTGCAGGTCGGGTAGTTGCAAATGCAGGATGCCGCGGGTTTCGCCGTAGGAGCTCATAGGCAGACACACGTAACCGTGATCGGCACCGGGCTGCATATGCCAACAAACCAAGCCGTTGCCAGGGTCCGGAACCTTGTGGGTCTTGCCTTGCCGTAAAGACCAGCAGTCTTCGATCGCGAACACGTTTTGACTCTCGTGGCTGTCCCCCCACTCGACGATGGATTCGAGCAACGAGCGCGAGTCGTTGATCACGCAGATCAAACCGGAAGTATTGGCGAACAAGCGGCGGGTAAACAAGCCGATCACCGGATAGGTTTCCGGCAAAGTACGGCAGACTTGCAGGCAACTGTTCATCTCGCCGAGCAAGGTGTTTTCCCAATCGTGCCGATTCAACTCCGCATAGGAGCGTTGCAAGGACTTTTCCGCCAACTTGCGCTCGGTAATGTCTTGGCTGGAACCGATGAAGCCGGCAAACAGGCCTGCATTGTCGTAATACGGCTCGCCGTTATCCAATATCCAGCGATACTCGCCGTCGTGCCGCCGCAATTGATATTCCATTTTGAACGGCTGTTGCGCCTTAAATGCCGCTTGAAACGCTTTAAGACAATCTTTGCGTTCGTCGGGGTGCAATGCCTCGTACCAAATCGCCCCGGGATCGGACGTGCCTTGAAAACCGGTAAACTTCATCCATTTCCGATTAAAAAACAAGCTCTTACCATCCTGATCCGTCATCCACAACATGACCGGAGCCAATTCGGCAATTTTACGAAAATGCGCTTCGCGCTGACTGAGTACCTCAAATTCCTTGCACAATTCGCGCTTGGTGTATTGGCTGATTTTCATGGTTAACCAGAGCTGATTGCTTAAACCGCCTATGCGGCTGTGCGACCCAAAAGCGAAAGTATAGTGGGTTTATTCTTACACCGGAAAGATCGAACGGCGTTTAGGCGCATGAGCTCGCAGATATTCTTTGCAAGCTCGCCGGACGGACGCCGGCTGAAGGCGTGAGCTAAAATCCTAAGCTACAGGCTACGGTGAAAATTGCAATACCGCCGACTACAATAGATTAAAAAACGGCTCAATAAAATCGGATAGTTGATTCGAATGAATAATAAACTGCTTCGTTACGCACCCGTGCATACGGATGCAATTCGGCAAGGCCAAGGATAATCATGGCGGCCGGCAATAACAGCACACAAGCGCAGACCGGGGACACCGCAAGCGCGCCCGATTATTTAGTCGCAATCGGCGCATCGGCCGGCGGATTGGAGGCGTTACGGGAATTAGTCGAGTCTTTACCGGATAGTAAAAGTTTGTGTTATATCATTGCACAACACGTATCGCCGAATCATTCCAGCATCTTGCCCCATTTATTGTCGCCTTTGACTACGTTGGAAGTGCGGGAACTGAACGATAAACAACGCCCCGAACCGGGGTGCATCTTCATCACGCCGTCTAACAAAGACGTAGCGTTCAGCGCGGGCTTGTTACATATCACCGAACCGGAACGAGCGTCCGGCCCCAAACCTTCCATCAATCATTTATTTCATTCGCTGGCCGACGGCGCAGGCCAGCGGACGGTCGGCATCGTGTTGTCGGGCACCGGCACCGACGGCGCATCCGGGTTAAGGGCTATCAAGACCGCCGGCGGCGTGACCATGGTGCAGGAGCCGGACTCCGCCAAATACGACGCCATGCCGAAAGCCGCCATTCATACCGGCAGCATCGATTTGGTGTTGCGCCCGGCGCAAATGGGCACCGCGCTGCAGCGCCTGATCGCCAATCCGCAAGGCTTGAATCAAATTTTCGGCAACGACGACGAAGCCGACGAATTCCAACAAATCGGCACCTTGGTTAGAGTAAATACCGCGTTCCGGCTTAGCGATTACAAGATAGGCACGATCAAACGCCGAATCGCGCGGCGCATGGGGATACTAGGCATCGCGACGCTGGTGGAATACCTGGAATATTTGAAGTCGCATAAAACCGAAGCCCACGCCTTGGTCCGCGATACCTTCATCGGCGTCACGGCATTTTTTCGCGATTCGGAAACCTTTCCGGTACTGGGCCGGGCCATTGCGGAGATCGTCAGAAATCAAGCGGAACAAGGGGTAATACGCTGTTGGGTACCCGGTTGCGCTACCGGCGAGGAAGCCTACAGCATCGCCATGTTGTTCGAAGAAGCCCTACTCGAACAAAATCGTAACGATCTGCAATACGTGATTTTCGCCTCGGATTTGGACGACGAGGCCTTGGAACACGCCAGAACCGCCAGCTACCCCGCCTCCTCGCTAGACAACATACCGGAAACGCTGCGCCTGCGTTACACGGAAACCGTGAACGGCTATTGCCGAATCTTAAAAAACATCCGCAACCGCTTGGTGTTCGCCCGGCAAAACTTGATCGAAGACCCGCCGTTTGCTCGCCTGGATTTGATCAGCTGCCGTAATTTATTGATTTATCTGAATCCGCCGGTGCAAAAACGGATTTTCGAGATATTTCATTACTCGCTGAATCGAGGCGGTTACTTGTTTTTAGGCAAATCCGAAAGCCCGGAAAGCTATAAACACTTGTTCGAGGACGTGGATAACCGGGCAAGACTGTATCTGCGCCAAGACAGCGTGGCCCGCTACAGTTTGCCGCTCAGCCAAGGCCTGAACAACGCGCGTAACAACCCACGCAACGCTACCCGAAACCCGGCCGTCGGAGCGGATTCGATCAACATCCGCACCTTGGAATGCTTGGCCGAACACTACGCACCACCGTCTTTGCTGATCAACGAATCGGACAACATCGTCTATTTTCACGGCAACCTAAAGCCGTTTTTATGTTTTCCTAAAGGCCCGGCCGACATGCATTTATTCGATTTGTTGGATAAATCGGTTCGCGCCGAACTTCGGGCATTGGTGTACCGCTGCCGACGCGAACTGCGCCCGATACCGGGCGGCTCCTGGCATTTTACCGTAGCCGGGCAAGCGCATACCGTCACGCCTATCGTGTCGCCGTTGGAGCCGGAACAAGGCCGGTATTTGCTGATTTCGTTTAAGGCCGTGCCGGTAGAAGCCGAACAAAGCCCGGAAGTCGACCCGGGCGACAGAGACCATAACATCATCAGCGAGCTGGAACAGGAGTTGTCCAACACTCGCGCCCATTTGAACATCATTGCCGAAGAGCTGGAAACCGCCAACGAGGAATTGCAATCTTTGAACGAAGAACTGCAGTCCGCCAACGAGGAGATGCAGTCCACCAACGAAGAATTGCAAACCTCTAACGAAGAATTGCAATCCGCCAACGAAGAACTGTTAATGGTTAACGAAGAAATGTTGATCAAATCGGCGGAGCTGGAAGCGGTGGTCAACGATCTGACCAACGTCAAACAAAGCTTGGCGTTTCCTTTAATCGTGGTCGACAAACAATTGCGCATTACCCAAGCCAATTCGGCCTGCCGGCATATCGCGGCGTTCGATACCCCGCTGGAACGCAGCTCCCTAACGACTGTGCAATGGCAATTGGAAGTGCCGGGATTGGTCGAACAGGTGCGCCGGGTGGTGTCCGACGCCCAAAGTTACGAAGCGACGCTAAAAGGCACCGGCGCGGCGATGTTTCGCCTATTCGTGATGCCCTACCGTAAACCGGCGGGCGATGTCGATGGCGCCGTGCTGGTGTTCCAGGACATCACCCGGCAACACCATACCGAGGAAGCGTTAAGAGTTAGCAACGAGCGTTTCGAATTGGCCGTACGCGGCAGCAACGACGGCTTGTGGGATTGGGATATCGCCAATAACCGGATTTACTTCTCCCCACGCTATGCCGAGATACTGGGATACACGGACCGGGAATGGGAACCGTCTTTAGCGGTTTGGGAATCGCATTTGCATCCGGACGATTGTCAAGCCACGCTTGCCGCCTTGGAAGCGCACCTAAAACAAAGTCTGCCGTACCATAGAGAATATCGCTTGCGGCATAAATCCGGCCATTACATTTGGGTGCTGGCCCGCGGCCAAGCTATCCGCGACGATGCGGGGGCGCCCATCCGTATGTCCGGCTCGATCTCGGACATCAGCTTGCGTAAGCGAGTGGAATTGGCATTACGGGAAATCGACGCCCGTAACCGGGCGTTAATCGAAAACGCGCCGGATGCCGTTATCGTCATCGATGAACTCGGCAGCATAGAACTGTGCAATCCTGCTTGCGAAACCATTTTCGGCTACGCCCCCGACGAGCTGATCAACCGTAATATCAGTATTTTAATGGGTGGCGAAGACGGCAAAATGCACAACGAATACCTCGCGCACTATCTGCGCACCGGCAAGTCGCGGGTCATGGGAATGGGACGGGACGTCACCGCGTATTGCAAAGACGGCAAGGGCAAAGACGTACACATCAGCTTGGGCGAATTTCGTCTGGAAAACGGCCAGCATCGTTTCGTCGGTTTCATCCGCGATCTGTCCGAACGAGTCCGCGCCGAAAAGGCCCTGCGCGAAAGCGAGGAGAAATTTCATTTGGCCATGCATTTTGCGCCGACCGGTAAAGCCTTGATAGCCGAGGACGGCCGGTTTTTGGAAGTGAATCCGGCCTTGTGCACGATATTGGGATACGACAGCGAGGCCTTGTTGCGCCGCGACGAACAGTCGGTCACGCATCCGGACGATCTGGCCGATGGGCAACACCACCTGCAACGTCTGCAGCGCGGCGAAATCCCGACCTTTCAAATAGAAAAGCGCTACTTGCGCAAAGACGGCGGCGTGGTTTGGGCACAACTCAACGTCGCCCAGGTAGCCGACCCGCTTGGTACCCCGCTGTACAACATTGCCCAGATTCAAGACATCACCCAGCGCAAACAGGCGGATGACGAGTTGCGCTTGGCGGCTAGCGTATTTTCCAATACTCAGGACGGCATTGTGATTGCCTCCAGCGATTTTACCATTTTGAAAGTCAATCAGGCGTTCGAGCGTCTGTTGGGCTATGCCGAACGCGAGGCACTGGGCAAACCTATCGGCTTTGCGGCGACGGAACAATACCTGCAAGACTACTACCGGCCGGTCATTAAAGCCGTGCGCAAAACCGGCAGCTGGCAGGGCGAGGTGTGGTGCAAGCATCGGCAAGGCCGCGATTTGCCGGTATGGTTGAGCATCGCCGGGGTGCGCAATCAAGCCGGCGATATAGACCGCTACACAGCGGTGGTTTACGACATCAGCGATCAAAAAATGTCGCAAGAGCGCATCAACTATTTGGCGCATTACGATGCGATGACCGATTTGCCCAACCGCACCTTGTTCATGGACAGATTGGAGCACGCCTTGAACCAGGCCAGACGTCAAGCCCGTTCCCTGGCCCTGATGTTCATCGATCTGGACAACTTCAAACAGGTAAACGATACCTACGGTCATTCGGCCGGCAACGAACTGCTGCGCCAAGTTGCCGAGCGTCTGAAACGCACGGTGCGCGAAAGCGATACTTTAGCCCGCTTGAGCGGCGACGAATTCATGTTAATGGTGGAAGACGCCGAAAGATGGAGCGGCTTGGACGTAACCGGCCGCAAAATTTTGACCGCATTGGCGCAACCCGTGGAGCTGGCGGAAGGACGGGTATTCATTTCGGCCAGCATCGGCATTGCGGTGTTCCCGAACGACGGCGACGATATCGATACCTTGGTTAAGCACGCCGACTTAGCCATGTACCGCTCCAAAGAAGCCGGGCGCAACCAACTCCACTTCTTCACCCAAGACCTGTCGTTGAAAGTGCAGGAACGCATGATGCTGCACAATGATTTGCGCCATGCCTTGGAGCACGAACAATTCGAATTACATTATCAACCGGTCATCGACGTGACCAGCCGCCGTTGCGTGGGCGCCGAGGCATTGATTCGTTGGCAGCATCCCAGCAAAGGCTGGATTCCGCCCAGCAAATTCATCACGGTCGCCGAAGAAAACAGCTTGATACATTCATTGGGACAGTGGGTACTGCTGACCGCCTGCCGGCAGATGAAAACTTGGCTGGACGCCGGCATTCATTTGGATTTTTTGTCGGTTAACGTCTCCGGCAAGCAAATCGCCCAGGGCGATTTCGTCGGTATTGCGAGCCAAGTGCTACGGGATACCCAGTGTCCCGCCGACCGTATCGTATTGGAACTCACCGAAAGTTACATCATGCGGGAAAGCGAAGGCGCGATAGAGTTATTGACCCAATTGCGCGACTTCGGCTTCGGCATCGCCATCGACGATTTCGGCACCGGGTATTCGTCCTTGTCCTATCTGAAACGTTTGCCGGTGACCAAGCTGAAACTGGATCAATCCTTTGTCAACGACATTCCCAGCGACGGCAACGATGCCGCTATCGCCCGGGCCATCTTGAAGTTGGGCGAAACGTTGGGCTTACAAGTAGTCGCCGAAGGGGTGGAATCCGAAGCCCAGCACCACTTCCTGTTCGAAGAGGCTTGTTTGCTCGGCCAAGGCTTTTGGTACGCCCGGCCTATGCCGGCCAAAGATTTCAGCGACTTTTGGGATGCAATCGAACCACCCGGCCTTAACGGTTGACGAGACGCCGAACTTCAACCCGCCGTTTTTGAACGGAATAGTCTTTCATTTCATTAACTTGCCTGCTAGCTGCCCGCACGGCGCGGATAGCGTCCAGCCCCGGCCGCTCGTAGCATTGCCGCGCTGAATTGTCGAATCGGCCGGCCGATTCACTTTATAATGCCCGAGTTTTTTACCTTGAGGAGAGCTTATGTCTATTAAAAGAATGGTCGATCTGGATTTGTCCGGCAAGCGCGTATTGATACGGCAAGACTTGAACGTGCCGGTCAAAGACGGCAAAGTCAGCAGCGATCTGCGCATTCAAGCCAGCGTGCCCACGGTAGAGGCGGCATTGGCGGGCGGAGCGGCGGTCATTTTGATGTCGCATCTCGGCCGGCCCACCGAAGGCGAGTACGACGAAGCTTCCAGCTTGAAACCGGTCGCCGAGCGCTTTTCGCAACTGCTAGGCCAACCGGTCAAATTGGTAAAGGATTGGCTGGACGGCGTCGAGGTGAAACGCGGTGAAGTCGTGTTATGCGAAAACGTGCGTTTCAATAAAGGCGAAAAGAAAAACGACGCCGAGTTAGGCAAAAAAATGGCGGCGTTGTGCGACATTTTCGTAATGGACGCCTTCGGTACCGCGCACCGGGCGGAAGCTTCCACTTATGCGGTCGCGGAACACGCCGCCGTCGCTTGCGCCGGTCCGCTGTTGGCGGCGGAACTGGACGCATTGGGAAAAGCCCTGGAAACCCCGCAAAAGCCGCTGGTCGCCATAGTCGGCGGTTCCAAGGTCTCCACCAAATTGACGGTGCTGGAGTCGCTTTCTGCCAAAGTGGATCAACTGATCGTCGGCGGCGGTATCGCCAACACCTTTATCGCGGCGGCGGGTTATACCGTCGGCAAATCCCTGTACGAAGCAGACTTGCTTCCGGAAGCCAAACGTTTGATGGCGGCAGCCAAAGAACGCGGCGGCGAAATCCCGGTGCCGGTCGACGTCGTTTGCGCCAAGGAATTCTCGGAAAGCGCGGCAGCCACCGTTAAAAACGTAGCCGACGTGGCCGAGGACGACATGATCATGGACATCGGTCCGGAAACCGCCAAGCTGTACGCGGAAATCCTGGCTAAAGCCGGAACCATAGTCTGGAACGGCCCCGTCGGCGTATTCGAATTCGATCAATTCGGCGAAGGCACTAAAGCCATGTCGGTAGCGATTGCCGACAGCCCCGCATTCTCGATAGCCGGCGGGGGCGACACGTTAGCGGCAATCGACAAATACGGCATAGCCGAGCAAGTGTCCTACACCTCTACCGGCGGCGGCGCTTTCTTGGAATTTTTAGAAGGCAAGGAACTACCGGCCGTTGCCGTCTTGCTGGCTCGGGCACAATAAACCCGCCTTTTTCGGAGTGAAGGCTTACAGGGAAGTAGCCTTACGCTGTTAACAGCCGCATGCTAAACCGGCACGCCCGGAAACAATCAGTTGCCCCCGCGAAACCGTAGCGCCCGGGTCCTACAGCGGATGAGCCCCCTCCCTACCCTATCACCCGATGCCGAAATGTTGGACTGTGCGTGCCAAACCGGTCGAATTTATTCGGCCTGAAGCCGCCAACCGGTGGCCAATAAATTCGCACCTACGCTTGTTAAGGCGATTGCCACGAATAAGGATGCTCGAACGGCACTGAATCTTTGTTCAGTGATAAAGCTAGAAAAAACAGCTTGGTGACGCTCTGAGCACGGGACTAAGTGACTGTTTTAAAAGCCAAGCGCTTGTGCAGCGCAGCAACACTGGCTTTTCTGCGGGTAGAGGCCGTTTTTGGCGATATTACCTGCACGATTTTGACGGCTGGCGTTAAGATTGTCTTTACATTTACCGTGAATGGCTCCGCCCATGGGTTCCAATTTTCTGAAAGCGCATAAGCCTTTAATAGCAGCCTTGCTATTTTTTGCTTTTGCTTGCTTGCTGGCGGTCGGCCTGGGCGTGCAATTGCAAGCCCGGCAACAGGCGGAAAAGGTGCAAAAGTTTTCCCAAGTCGCCAACCGGGTGGCGACACAATTGCAAATGCGCATCGGCAGATACGAACTCGGTTTGCGCGGCGCTAGAGGCGCCGTGATAGCCGGCGGATACGAAAACATTCCGAGAGAGGTGTTCCGGCAATACATAGCTTCGCGCGACATCGCAAAAGAGTTTCCCGGTTCGCGCGGTTTCGGTTTCATCCGCCGGGTGCTGCCGGAGCAGGAAACCGAATTCGTCGCCGCAGCTCGACAAGACGGTATGCCGGACTTCAACATCTCGCAACTCACAGCGCATGCCGGCGAGCGCTTGGTCATTGTATTTATCGAGCCGGAATCCGACAATCGCGCGGCAATCGGCTTGGATATCGCCTCCGAACGCAATAGACGGGAGGCCGCGGTCGAGGCAATCGAACAGGGCGAAGCCGTCCTCACTCGGCCGATAACTCTGGTACAAGCCAGCGGCCAGCCTAGCCGGGGTTTTTTATTATCGTTAGCGGTTTACCGATCCGGGGCTACGCCCGGCAATCCGGCGCAACGCATGGCTTCGGCTATCGGCCTGGTCTATACCCCGCTATTGATAGACGAGGTGCTGGCGGAATTCGACTATCAAGACGGCGAGTTTGCACTAGCCATCGACGAGGCTGATCAGTATGGCAATTGGTCCCGGTTTTTCACCTATACCAATAATTCGGCGCCTATCGAAAACTTGGCCGTCACCGTGCCGTTATCGATCTACGGCCGTCACTGGCGCCTGGAAGTCAAACCCTTGCCTAAATTCGTCGAGGCGCTGAATCTTACCAATCCCAAACAAGTCATTGTCGCGCTGATAGGTTTGAGCGGCTTAATCGCGCTGCTGCTATACGGTTTTTTATTGAATAGACTGCGGCAACGCCAGGGTTTGTTTTATCAAGCGCATTTGGCGGTCATCGTAGAAAGCTCCAGAGATGCCATCATCAGCGTAAATTTGGACGGCATGGTCACCAGCTGGAATACGGCGGCGGAACAGATCTTCGGCTATCGGGCCGCACAAGCGGTTGGTTGGGACTTGGCCGGTTTGATCATTCCGGACGGCTATCTCCATCAAGAGCGGCAAACCAGAGCCAAAATTTTACGGGAAGAACCGGTCGCCGATTTCATCACGCTACGCCGCAAGCAAGACGGCGGCATGATCGATGCGGCAATTACCATGTTTCCGATCCGCTCCGTAAGCGGACGCACGGTGGGCATTGCGGAAATTATCCGGGACGTTACCCGGCAGAAAATGGCCGAAGCCCAAATTTTGGAATTCAACAACAACTTGGAACGGGAAGTACGACAACGCACCGCCGAGTTGGAAGCGGCCCGACGTCATTTGCAAAACGTGTTGGATAGCGTACCGTCCGTCATCGGCTATTGGGACAGCCGCTTGCTGAACCGGGTAGCTAACCATGCGTATCAAGACTGGTTCGGAATCGACGCAAGTAAAATCTCCGGCATGCATATCCGCGAAGCTTTGGGGGAAAAGTTTTATCAATTAAACAAGTCTTACATTCAAAGCGCCCTGGAGGGAAAAACTCAGCAGTATGAACGGACCCTGCCTATTCCCGGTAGCTCTGCCATGCGTTATTGCCTGGTGCATTACGTGCCCGACAAAGTGGGCGGGCAAGTTAAGGGCTTTTATTCCATTTTGCACGACGTCAGCGAAATCGCGGAAAACCGGCGGCAACTGACGGAAGCCTTACAAGAAAACGAATTGTTGACGCGGGCCGTCAACGAACATTTGTTGTATTCGGTTACCGACAAGGATGGGCGTATACGGCAGATCAACGACAATTTTTGCAGCTTCAGCGGCTACAGTGCGGACGAATTGATTGGCCATAACCATAATCTGCTCAGTTCCGGCTTACATTCGCACGATTTCTGGAAACAGATGTGGGATACCGTTAAATCCGGCAGAGCGTGGCGTGCCGAGGTTTGCAACCGCGCCAAAGACGAACGCTTGTACTGGGTGGATATCGTCATCGCTCCGGTCATGGGCGAACGCGGCGCTATCGACCGTTACATTTCCATGAGCATCGATATTACCTCTAAGAAAATGGCCGTCGCCGAATTGAACCGGGTCAACGAGGTTTTGGAAAACGTATTGCGGGCCGCAACCCGCGTGGCGATCATCGCCACCGATGCCGACGGCATCATCCAGTTGTTCAATTCCGGCGCCGAGAACATGCTGGGTTACAGTGCGCAAGAGACGATAGGAAAATACAGTCCGCTGGCGTTCCACGCCCCGGCCGAAATCGCGAATCGAGCCACCGAACTCAGCCGCGAGTATGGATGCAATATCGCCGGTTTCGATGTATTGGCCTATAAAGCGGCAAAAGAAGGGTCGGAACATCGCGAATGGACCTACCTAAACAAAGACGGTGTGCCCGTGCCGGTGACCTTGGTAGTGACGCCCATGCTCGACACGCAAGGCCGAATCAACGGCTACCTGGGTATCGCACAGAACGTCACCGAGCTCAAAAAGCAGCAAGCTACCATCCGCAGCATGTTGGAATCGTCCCCGGTTGCGGTCAGGGTTGCGGTCGACGGCGGGCGTAAAGTGGTATTCGCCAATCAACGGTTCGCGGATTTATTGCATGTCGAGCGCTCTCAGGTAACCGGGATAGACGTGCAAAAGTATTACGTCGACAAGCAAGTGTTTAACGAACTTTTCCAACAATTGAGCGCCGGAACAGCCGTCATCGATCACATGGTGCAATTGCATAACCCCGACTTTCCGGAGAAAGGCGCCGTGTGGACCTTAGCCTCGTTCATGCCTATCGAGTATGAAGGACAACCTGCGGTGTTGGCTTGGTTTTACGACGTTACCGAGCTGCGCAATGCCAAAGTCGCCGCCGAGCAAGCCAACCAGGCTAAAAGCAGTTTCCTGGCGAACATGAGCCACGAAATCCGCACGCCGATGAACGCCGTTTTAGCCTTGGTCCAGCTACTGGAACAAGAGCGCTTATTGCCGTCTCAGCGGGAAATGGTGATACGGATACGCCAAGCCGGCAATTCGTTGCTGGCCATCATCAACGACATTCTGGATTTCTCTAAAATCGATGCCGGCGAATTGCGCATAGACGAACAAGCCTTCAATCTGGATGCCAAACTCCAGCATATAGACAACTTGATGAGTAGTTTGGCCGCCAACAAAAATGTGCTGTGGCAGGTCAACCGGCAAGCGGAGGTTCCGGTCGAGCTTATAGGCGATTGCTTGCGTTTGGAGCAAATTTTGATCAACTTTGTCGGCAATGCCATCAAATTTACCGAACGTGGCGAGGTTAGCCTGAGCGTCAGCGTGGTCGATCGAGCCGCCGATTGTGCCGTGCTGCGCTTCGAAGTGCGCGACACCGGCATCGGCATAGCGGAACACGATCTGCACGCCTTATTCAGCCCATTCACCCAAGCCGATGCCTCTTACACCCGTAAATTCGGCGGTACCGGATTAGGTTTATCCATCTGTAAACGCTTGGTCGAACTGATGAACGGCCGGATCGGCGTCAATAGCCGGTTGGGATTCGGCAGCTTGTTCTGGTTCGAAGTACCTTTCAAAGTCACGCTAGCGAAAATCGCATCGCTTCCCGACCTTTTGGCCGCAAAACCGGCCAAGAGTCTGGCAGGCAAGCGCATCTTGGTCGTGGACGACAGCGAAATGAACCTGGAAGTCGTTAAACGCATACTGCACAAGGAAAACGCGCACACGGTGTTTGCCAGCGACGGTTTACAAGCCGTCAATGCCTTAAAAGCCGAACCCGAAGGCTTCGACGCCGTACTGATGGATGTGCAAATGCCGATCATGGACGGCATCGCGGCTACCCGCGCCATTCGCAATGAGCTGAATCTGAAGAATTTACCGGTGCTAGCCTTTAGTGCCGGCGTCATGAGTCAGGAGCGCAAAGCGATTTTCGATGCCGGTGTCACCGATTTCATTCCCAAGCCGGTGGACATCAATCAACTTAAAGAAGCGCTACTGCACTGCATAGGCGAAACCGGCCCGGAATGCGTCGAAGCGCCGGTTCAGTCAGAAAACAAGGACTTTCCATCCATCGACGGGATAGATAAACAGCGCGCCGAATCGCAAATGGACGGCGACTTGGAGTTTTTCGCCACCCTACTCGGCGTGTTTATCGACAATCACCGTCACTTCGCCGAGCTGATCAAAATGGATATGGCCAACGGCGAGATTGAAGCCGCCGCCGCTAAATTGCACAAGCTACGCGGTGCAGCCGGAAGCGTCAGCGCCATGCAAGTGGTCGAACGGTCGAGCGCGGCGGAAAAGGCTTTACGCTCGGGCGCCCCCAACGCGGACGCTTTGCTGGACCAGTTTTACCGGCATTTCGAAGAACTGCTTAATGCGGCGAATGCCTGGCTAAAACGGCAAGCCGCAAGTTGACGCCTTCCTTCGCCATTCAAAACCCGGCGGCGAAGAGGCGAAAACTCATACTCCAGGCAGCGTTTTCATATTCCAGGCATACGGCCTTAACGCGCGGCAATTGGCGATATAGGAGCGTCCCTAAACGAGTCCCAACGCCACGCGTGGGGACCGTAAGCCCAAGCGCTTTGCAGCGCAATCCTTATCGGCGGGGATGGGAAGACGGCCGGCAGCGCCCGCCGTGCAGGGCCTCGCCGGCGTTGACGGCAGCCTCGCGGGCGGCCACCCCGGTATCGGCGAAATCGGTAAACAAGCCGTCTACGCCCAAATCGAAGTAATAGGTCATTTCCGCTTGCGGATCGCTGAAGCCGTATCCGCTGGAATCGTTGCGGAAGGTCCAGGTATGCACTTTCAATCCCACGGCGTGCGCGTTTTCGATCACCCCGGTACTGCCTTCCACCCGCCGGTCGTTGATGGTCAACTTACCGTCACCGTTTCGGTCGACGCCGTCGTCCACGGTTTTCAGCAAATAGGGTTTCCACGGGCCTATCGCATCCGCATAGCGTTTGACGAAACGCAAGCCTTGCGGGCTGAGCAAATCGGCAAAGCTGCGGCTATCGCCGGCCACCACGAAATCGTAAGGCTGGCGATACGGCGCCACCAGCGACATCGAGCCGTCCGGATTGACGTCGTCGGCATCGATCAGCTGCACCAACGGAATCCGGGTCAATTTGCTCAAATACTGCAAATTGGAGACTTCGAAGGATTGAATATAAACCGGCGCACAAGCGCTGTTGCCATATTCCCGGTGCAGTTTGCGCAGTAGTTTGTTCTCGAACACATGTTGGCCGAACAAACCGGCGTGAAAAGTCGAATGTTTGATTTCCGGATAAATACCGACGATACGTCCGGATTCCCGGCTTTTTTGCTTGGCCAGCGCAATCACTTCGTCCAGGGTGGGAATTTGGTACAAGCCGTCGTAGGCCGTGTTGGCCGGACGCAACTGCGGCAAGCGTTCCTTGGCGCGCAAGGTTTTGATTTCCGCCAAGGTAAAGTCCGAGGCGAACCAATCGTCGTAAGCCACGCCGTCCACCATCCGGGTGGTTTTGCGCTCGGCGAACTCCGGATGATCGGCCACGTCGGTGGTGGAACCTATCATAGGCTCGTGGCGGGCAATCATCTCGCCGTCCTTGGTCAACACCAAATCGGGCTCGATAAAATCCACCCCCATCTCTATCGCCAGCGTATAGCCGGCTATCGTGTGTTCCGGCCGATACCCGGCCGCCCCGCGGTGGCCGATAACGACGGGTTGATGGCCATGGCTATGCCGTTCGTGCGCTTGTGCGGGAGTTTGCATGATCAGACTCGCTGCTATACCGGTCAATAACAGCGTGTTGGACAAATCGCATTTCATAACGTTTTCCTCAAGATTGAATTTTTTGCCGCTGCCCTTCCCCACCGGACACAAACCGACAAGGAACGGCGGTTGTCATTCCGTTATCGGTACCCGCCGCGCTCCCGATGCTCAAAGCGATGTGCGCCGCCTTTAGCGTTCAAGGTTTTGCTGAACACGGTGGCACCGTTGATGTCTTTCAGCGCTACCGTCATCGCCTTGCTGCGGCGCTCTATCAGCACGTCGCCGAAAAACTGCAAACCGGCGTAGGGCGACAAGTTGACCTGGCCGGCCGGCGGGGCTTTGCTGAATACGACTTGCGGTCCGAAGGTTGCGTCGGTACTGTTGGGGCCAAAACTACCCGCGTTCAACGGCCCGGATACGAATTCCCAGAATGGGGCGAAATCGGTCGAGGCGGCCTTAGCCGGATCGTAATAATGCGCAGCCGCATAATGCACGTCGGCGGTTAACCAAACGACGTTGTCGATATGTCGGTGTTTGATGAAACTCAATAGGCGGGCAATCTCCAACTCGCGTCCGGCGGCAGAGCCGTCGTTGCCGTTGGCGATGGCTTCCCAGCGCGGATTACCCTCGGCGTCTTTTCCGTCGCCGATATTCAGGCCGATCGGCATGTCGGCGGAAATCACTTTCCACACCGCGTTCGAATCGTCCAATTCGCGCTCCAGCCAAGCCAATTGCCGCTCGCCTAAAAATGCCGTGACGGCACTTTGTTCGCTTTGCAAATTGGCAGTGTTAGGACCGCGGTAGCTACGCATATCCAAAACGAATACGTCCAGCAGCGGCCCGTAAGACAGTTTGCGGTAAATGCGTTCCGGTTCGTCCGCGCCGTGCGGGCGTAGCGGCGCGTATTCGTGGAAGGCTTGCGCGGCACGTGCCACCAGCAGCGGCACGTCTTTGACGCTATAGCGCGGATCGGCGCTCAAATCTTTGGCATCCGACCAATTGTTCACCACTTCGTGATCGTCCCATTGCCAGATCTGCGGCACCTCGGCGTTGAAACGCCGTACATTGTCGTCCAGCAAGTTATATTTGTAGCGGCCGCGAAACTCGGCCAAGGTTTCCGCGACTTTACTGACTTCAGGCGTCACCAGGTTATTCCAAATCCGCCCGTTTTCGGCAACTACCGAAGCCTGGATAGGACCGTCCGAATACACGCTGTCGCCGCTTTCGATGAAAAATTGCGGATGCACTTGCCGCATCGCTTCGTATATTTTCATGCCACCGAAATCCGGATTGATACCCCAACCCTGGCCACCGATGTCGCCGCCCCAAACGAAACGGATATCGTCGCGCGCGCCGATGCTGTGAAAATGTCCGGCAACCGGCTGGCTGAGGTTGCGCTGATTGGTTAAATCCTCGAACCAAACCTCCACGAATACGTCCGAACCCTCCGGCAACTCGGTCAAATCTTGGCGCGCGGTATAATCGGTTTCCGGCAACGCGTAGGGACCGCGTAGCGTTACCGCATCGCTAAACTGCTCGTCGAACGCATATTTGACCATCATCCGTGCCGGCCTATCGGTACGGCTCCAGATCACCGCCCGGCCCGGCGCCAGATCGCCGATTTGAATGCCCTGCTCCATTTGCGGAACGTCGTCGGCACCGGCCGCCAACGGCGCGGCCAGCGAAGCGGCTGCCAGCATCAGTGCCGCCCTCGTCGAAGCCTTAATCCTCTTCTTGCTACTGCATAACACCTTGCTGCGCATGTCGCCTCCCCCTCAATGTAAATGGAAGGCCGATTTTAGGCAGGCAGCCGTGACAACAGCGTGACCCGGCAATGACAGTTTGTAGACGGTGAACCGCCGACTTAGCGCGATTCAAACGCCCCGGATTCCAAACGGCGCAAGGCCTCCGCCGCTTCCGGCCGTGCCGGTTGCAGCCGGGCGAGCTCGCGCAAAAGAGTAATTGCGGCGCTTGAATCCCGGCTCGCCAACGCCATGGCCATATTCAGCAAAGGTGCGTAGGCCGGACGAAAGTCCGCGCTGGTGCGTAACACGGCCAGCAACGGTTCGCGCACTTGGGTCAGCATCGCCCCCGGATCGGCTAACGGCCTGACGTTGCGGCCGACTTGCAGGTAACGCTTTCCGGCCGACCAATACGCCGCCAACCGCAGCCGGTCGGAAGACTCGCTATCCTCCGTTTGGAGCAGCTCGCCGGGCTGCAACGACCATTCCTGCAGCAGCGTCAGCAGGCGGTCGCCGGGTTGCGAATCGGGTAAATAGGTAATACGCGGCGCCCGATAGGCAACCACCGGCCGGTCGTCGGTATTGAGCTGGGCATTCCCGCTAAACCGGGCCAAGGCCGCAGGGCCCGCCTGGAAGCTGCCCAGCAAGGCCCATTCGTCTTCGAAGCCGTAATCCGCCGGCTCGACCCCGAAATCGTTAGCCGCCAAGCGTTGCCGGATCGCCGCTAAATCGAATCGGCGGCCGTCGTTGCGCGCCAGCAAACCCACAACCGGGGTTTGTAAACTATTGCTGGCCAACATTGCCCAACCGTGCGGATAAACCGCCAGAAACGTCGCCACGATGCTGCGCAAGGTATCGGCATCCAGCTGGTGTAGAGGCAACCATTGGCAGAACAGGCCGCCGGGCGCCAAGCGCTCCCGCACCGCCCGAAAATGCTCCAGGGTGTAAAGCGCGCCGGAACCGCTACGGGCCGGGTGAAAATTATCGGCAACCACCACATCGTACTGCCGGCGGCTGGTGCGGACAAACCGCCTGGCGTCGGCAATTTGCAGATGCAGCCGCGCCGGCGCGCCGCCGGCCGCTACATCCTGGAAAAACCGCGAGGCTTGAGCCACCTCGGGCAACAACTCCACCGCATCCACCTGCAGCGCGCGGTCCTCGGCGGCGGTCGCGGCGGTGACGCCGGTACCCAAGCCGAGAAACAGCGCGCGCTGCGGCGCAGGGTGCAACAGCAGCGGCAGCATGCCTTGCCGACCGTCCACCAACCCGGTCGCGCTGCTGCCTTCTTGCTGGCGGTTGTTGATTCTGAGTGTGACCACCCCGTCGGCATCTTCGACCACGCTGACCGCCGCCATCGCCCCTTCCCGGTAGCTGGCCAGCCGGCCGCCCGGCGCCAGCTCGACAAACCGCAACGGCGGCGCCCATAGCGCAACGGCCAAGATCAGCGCCAGCGGCCAGCACGCTAAGCGAGGCAACCGGCGCGCGCTAATGGCCGCCAGCACGGCGTAGCCTGCGGCGACGGCCAGCAGTGCAGCTTTGGCCCCGAAGGCCGGCGTCAGCCAGACTCCGAACACTGCCGGGGCGAACGCAGCCCCCAAAGTATTGGCGCCGATAGCCCGGCCGAAACCGGCCCCGCGTGCAGCCGCCCATCGGCTCAAATGGCTGAAAGCCGCCCCCATGCAAACGGTCGGCAAGCCGAAAGCGACCAAAGCCAGCAAGGCTTCGGCGCCGATCGCGCCGGCCAAACTGCCCGCCATATTCCGCGCCGCCCAGACCTTGAGCGCATCCCCTGCGTACAAACCGGCCGTGCCGATCAAACACGCGCAGGCCAAGCCGGACAGTAATAGGCCGGCAACCCTGGCGAAAGCGGTCTCGCGCGGACGCATGCGCTGGTACACCGCCGCCCCGGCGGCGCTGCCGAGCAGATACACCGCCAACAACACGGCGAAGGTGTACACGGTGTCTTCGGCCAACTGGCTCACTACCCGCACCACCATGACTTCGTAACCGATGCCTAAAAAACCGCTCGCCGCCAATCCGAACAAAACCAAACCGAGCTCGTAGCGTTTATCCTGCGCCGGCAGGCCGTGACCAGCCAACGGCGCCGACAGCCAGCGCCATGCCGCCCAGGCACACACTGCGTTCAGCGCCACGCATAGCGCGGTCGTCGCCGTCAGTCCTAACTCCGGAACCAAGCAAAACGCGGCCGCCAGCACCCCGCACACCGCGCCCAAGGTATTGGCCGCATACAGCCGCGCGATACAACGTTGACTGTGCTGCCAACCGGCAAGCACCCGTTCCATCGCCGGCAGCGTGGCCCCCATTGCCGCAGTGGCGGGCAACAGCAATAAAAAAGTGCCGCAAAACGCCACCGTCCATTGCCGGACCGCCGACGGTTGCCCGCCTGTCAAGCTCAGCATCCATTCGCTGTATGGCTGCATCGCTATGATCAACATTACCCCCCAAACGGCGATCACGGCTTCGCAAGCGGCATAGCAGCGCAACGGCTTGCGGCTGCGCTCTATGCCGGGCCCCAGCACCAAAGCGCCCAAGGCCAAACCGCCGAAAAACGCCGCCAACACGGCCAGCACCGCCGCCGATTCGTGCCCCAGCCATAATGCGCATTGCTGGGTCCAGACGATTTGATAACCCAAACCGGCAAAGCCGGAGGCGAGCATCAGGGTCAGCGAAATTCGCCGCGCCCCGGTTACCGAAGCCGAACCGACATCCGCTTTCAGGCCGGATGCGCCGCCGGGCGCCGGATCGGTTGTCCGGACCGGCGCTAACATACCGCGGCGTCTTAACGGCCTAACGCGCATAACAACATGGCAATCAGCCCCGACAATGTAAAGTTTTGAAAGTTGGATCGACGCTCCGTCGCGATTCCAATGCCTGTTCGCCGCGAGGCCGCCGCTCCCACCATGACTTCCATGGTAATTTTCACAATCATCTAAAGACCTCGGCATCAGCCGGCGAAGCGGATCGTGTAACCCCAGGAATCCAAACCGGCCGGAATTGCGTTCAAGGCCAGCGTGATACGCCGGGCTCCGGCATTGGGCGGCACCGCGTGCATCAAATAACTCGGAAACAGCACCAGATCGCCGGGAGACGGCGCGGGGCTGATCCACTTTTCGGCGTTGTACGGGCCGGTCGCCACGCCCGCGTGATCGTTTTTAAAACTGAAATCGACCCCGCCCGGCGACTTCATGAACACCGTGCGCGACGATGGATCGGCCGGGGTCAAATACACCACGCCGGAAATAAAGCTGTTGGCATGGTTGTGCATGGCTTGGTGGCCGCCGTTATCCAACACGTTGACCCACATTTCCTTGATGGACCAGCCCAAGCGCTCGCCGAACAACAGCGCGCCGAACTCGACCAGCTTAGGCGTTATCAACCCGGCCGCCTCCACGAGTAAAGGGCTGTCGCCCGGCTGCAACATGCGGGTATGCACCAAATTGGCGGAAGAATTGTTTTCCTCGGTGGCCAATGCGCTGAAATGCGCCGCCAAACCCTGCACTATCGCCTCCGGCACGCAGGCCGGAGCGCGCATCAACGGGGTCGGAAACAAACCGATCACTTCATCCATTTCGATTGCCTTAAAATCCGGTAACAAATAGGTTTCTTAATTTTTATGGCCGGGGCGATTAATTAGCCTGGAAAAATTGCCAATGATTCAGCCTTGCTCATGTTGCGGGACGCGACAGAGGACTTGAATCGCGATTCGCGTCGCTCCTACAAAAGTTGCGGAGCGATGATCTTGATCTCGCCGGCATCAGGCTCAAGCAAAAATCGCCAAGGCCCGCTCCCAGGACCAATAAGCCGCCAGCGAGCCGATACCGTATAGCGCCGGCGTTCTGGCTAGCGCCCATTGCGGATGCGCGCGCGCAAACCGCCACAGTGTCCAAGCCAATGCCAGCACCGCCAGCTGGCCGATTTCCACGCCCAGATTAAAGGTCAGCAAGGCCGGCAATAAATGATGCTCGGGCAAGCCGATGTCCTGCAAGGCGCCGGCAAACCCCAGCCCGTGCACCAAGCCGAACAAAAACGCCAACACCCCCGGATAGCGGCGAGCCAAGGTCGGCCGGGTATGCAAGGCTTCGCCGGCTACCAACACGATGGACAAGGCGATACAGGCTTCCACCGGTGCCGAGCGCAACGTCAGCCACCCCAATGCGCTCAAGGCCAAGGTGGCGCTATGCGCCGCGGTGAAGGCGGTAACCGTCCAAATCAGCCGGCGTTCGAAGCCGACCAAAAACAGCAAACCGGCCACGAACAGCAAATGATCGACGCCGCTCAAGATGTGCTCGACACCCAGGCCGGTATAGACGGCGACAATCTCCGCCGCCCCGCGCGTGTCGTCCGCCCCGCCGAACAACTGCACGCCGGGCCGGCTCGCCGTCAGCGTATATACCCGGTCGCGGCCGTCCAGCCAATATACCTTGAGCAACGCGGCCGAATAACGCTCGCCTACGCCGTTGACCGTCAATTCGCCTTTCAAGCCCTCCGCGCCGCAATGCAGATTGTTTTCCGCGACATGACAACGGGCCGGCCATTGCACGCTGAGATCCTCGCTGACCGGGCGCTTTTCGCCCGAGCCCCATTGCCACAGAAATTCGCCGGGAGCCAACTCGCGCAATTGCAATTCCGCCATGCTCATTTCGTGCGCCGCTGCCGTGACGCTGAAAGCCGCGCACCAGCAAACCGCCCAAATTACTATCAAGCGCCTCATTCGCTGACCACCTCGAATTTGATCCGGTATTTCTTGGCCAACGCCCGTACCGCCGCGGTACGCTGTTCCGCCATGGTGGCGTCGGTCCAGTCTTGCAGCACGATTCCGCGCAAGGCTTGGAAATCCGCCGGTTTGGGCGGCGAGAGCCCTTCCAGCCTGATCGCCCGCCAGCCTTTGCCGGCGGGCAAGGCTTGCCAGGCGCCTGTAGGCGCTTGCGTCAAAGCCGCGACGAAGTCGCTGCCGTAACTTTGCTCCAGGTTTGCCTGCGGCCGGCCTTTGAACACCCGCAAGCCGGCGTTGGCTTCGCCGGTTTCAGCCGAATTCAAGCGGGCCGCGAACGCCCGCACCGCGGCCTCCGAGTTGTCCCCGGACAACACCGCTTCCTGAAAATCGTAACGCGCCGGCTCGTCGTACTTGTTGCGATGGCTTTCGAACCAAGCGCGCAGCACCTCGTCGTCGTAAGCCGGCAATTTGGTGTTGGCGTCTATCACGCTCAAGGCCTTGAAAATCACGCGCTCCCTAATCGCATCGTCGCCCTTGTCCAACTGCATCGCCAAACCTTCCCGGTACAGCACTTCGTTATCCAGCCAGATTTGCTGCAAAGACGTCATTTCCTGCGGGCTGGGCTCGCGGCCGCTGGCGGTTTCGAACACGCCTTCGATTTCGTCGTCGACTTCGGTGGTAATCACTATGGTGTCGGGGTCGTCGCGCAAACCGACCACATAATGATCGATGCCGAACAAAGCGCCACCCAACAACAAAAAATGCAACAACGGTTCGCGCAGCCAACCGGGCGTGCGTAGCGTAGCCTCCGGCCGGGCGGAATCGGCGGCGGGTTTAGAATCGGCAATCGCCGAAATAGGTAAACTGGACATAGGACACATCGTAAAAATTAAATCCAAACAAGCAACCGAAAGCGCCGCAGGCCATAAACGTGCGGCGCTTCGAACTAACGTTCATGAAAAAGCGGCATCACCCCAGCAAATAAAAGTTTTTCTGTGGGAGCGACGCCCTCGTCGCTCCCACCATGACTTTCAGAGTAACGATTAACCGGATTTAAGCCGGTTCAAACTCAAACCGCCGCTTTGCGCCGGCCGGCAACACCCAACATCGCCAAGCCGGAGCCCAACAGCCAGGCCGCCGCCGGAACAGGTACCGCACTGACGTTATCCAACGCCACATAATTCACGCCGGCTTCGGTGAAGTCGAACGACAGCGCGGTGCCGCTGAAGTTAAACGTCGCCATGCTCCAGCTGTCGTAAGCGCTTGAGCTATTCGCCGCCAAATCGAAACTACCCAACAGCTCGCCGCTGCCGTTCAACCCCGAGTAGGCCTTGACCGCGCCGCTGACGTCGGACGGACTCGCGTAGTAAAAAGACAATGCAGCATCCACGCCGGCCGCGACGTTCATATAGGCGGTATCGTGCGCGTAAGCCGTGCCTTGCATGGACGGCGCATTGCTGTAATAAGTGAAATCGGCGTCGTTGGACAGGCCGGAGATATTGACGAAGGACACGCCCAGATCGGCACCGCCGCCGGAGCCGTCCGCCGCCGTACCGCCGTTGTAATAGTCGTCGACGTCGCCCGTGGCGTAGTCCCAGTCTTTTTCGAAATCCACCAGAAACGTGGTGGACGCGAACGCAGGCGACGCGGTAAACAGCGCCGCCGCAAGCAAACGTTTGCTAAACATATTCGATTCCTAATCAGTCGAGTTAATTGATTACTTCACGCCGGCCACGACGGTGGAACCGGCCACTTGCACGTAGATCGGGTTGCTGTAGAACCACAAATCCGCCCAGGCTGCCACGTCGTAAGCCAGCATTTTCCGGCCGTTGACCGTCGGCAAATGCGCCGGACAGCCGTCGATAGGCGTCGAACCTTCGGTATACGTGGCGCCGTTGTCCGGAACGTTGCTACCGGTGGTGGTGCACGGAATTTTCAGATTGGCGTTTTCGGCGATGGCATCGTTACCGCCGGATACGCTTGGATTAACCGCGGTGGCATTGGTGTGAATATCCGCCAAGGGGTTGCCGTCAGCATCGGTTTCGTAAGGTACCGACGGCGGCAAGTTGCTGCCGCGCAAGCGCACATATTGCGAAGCGCTTACCGCCGGAATCCGGTAAGTCATTTTCAAAAACTCGTTGCCGGCATCGGCCCAGCTGGCGTCGTTAAAGCTCATGATCACCGCAGCCGAAGTATTTTTCGCCGCCGCCGGTACCAAGCTCATATCCGGATTACTGACCCAGTTGTTCGGCCAAGCGCCGGCGTAATCTTCTGCGCCCGGCGTGCGGTAGCCCGTGACCATGCCGCGGATCAAATCGATATGATCCAGCTCAGGCGCATTCAAGGCTTGATCTATACCGACCTGCAACAAAGACGGGTTGGGGAAGGAATAAGGCGAGTAGTTGTGCCCGTCAGGATCGCGCACCACGACGGAGACGACGATTTCCGCACCTTTACGCACCACCAGTTTCTCGCCCATGGTGGCACAACCGGATTTGTCGACGTCGGTGTTTTGTTTAGCCGCGGCAATCGCCAACGCTTCCACGGCCGCATTAGGCCGGTAGCCCGGGCCGGGATAAGAGGCGCAAGCGATGAAACCCAAGCGGTCGATCAATTGGCCGCTGGTGGCGAAGCTGTTACCGCTGCGCAGACCGTCTACGATGCTTTGCGGACGCAGCTTGTCGTTGCCGTTGCGCACCATCACGTAATCGCGTTGGTATTCGCCGGGGTAAAAGTCTTGGGTGGTACGGCGGTCGTCGGGGCCGAAGCTGCCGCGGTTATGCCAGTCCGAGCTGGCGAAAAACCAGAAATTGCGTCCCTCGCCCAATAAAGCATCCCATACGCCGCCGACTTGCGCGCCGTACACCCCGGTGCCGCCCCAGGTGGTGCCGCCGGCCGAATCGACGTTGGTACCGCCGATATTGTTGCGGCGGATGGTGTATTCGCCGCGCGCGTCCGATGCGCCGTGGCCGGGTTGGGTTTCCATGCCGAAGACGATGTTAGGCGCAATGTTGTTGAAGTTACGCAAATGTTCGACGTTGAAACCGTTGTTGCCGTTCGGATTGAACGGACCGGCGCGCTCCAAGTGGGCGGGCGCGTAGTAACTGGTGTTCGGGTGGAAGGCCGCCATCCATTTCAAGGCTTCCAGCGTTTTGGCGTGCCCCCGCTCGCCGGCACCGCTGCCGCTGGCGGGCATCAGTTTTTGCGCGGTGCTGTTCCAGTTGGGATCGGCCTCATTCAAGCTGCCCGGAACCGAGCAATTCCAGTTGTTGCCCTCGCTGGAACCCACCGTAGTATTGCCGCGCCCGGTATCGGTATCGTTACGGTCGAAGCAATATTCCCATTGAGCCAAGGCATTGGCGTCGCCCAACGCCACATAACCGGCAGAACCCGGCAATTGCGCGTTATCCAGCTCGGCCGGAATTTGTCCGGTAATCACCGACATGGAGGTATGCTCGTGGCCTGGAACCACTGTTTCCACACCTATGAACAACGGCAAATCCTTTTGGGCGTTCAGGTACTCCACGATCGGATACTGAAATTCCTGAAGCGACTGCCAGCGCCACATTCTTTGATTGGGGGCCGAACCGGACACCAAACCTTTAGGCTGAACCGCAGGATTGCTGCTCTGCCAGGTGGTGGTCGGGCCTTGCAGCTCGCCGCTGCCGGAATACACCAAAGGATAAGCCGGAGTTTCCAGACTGGCGTCTTCCGCCAGGGTACAGTTGCGGTTGCCGCTGCCGCCGTGGCCGGCTTGTACGAACCAATCCAGGCCCCAAGGCGTATCGATTTTATCGGTAGACTTCTTGACCAGCTTCTGCATCGAAATCGAACCGTCCGAGCAAGTGGTATGGTTGTGGAAGTCACCGGAGACGTATTGGCCCTGCGCCTTACCTGCTGCCGTGGCGGCGACCGGAGTTGCCGCCAACGTACCGCCGCCGATGGCGGCGGCGACGGCCAAGGCAACC
Source organism: Methylomonas sp. HYX-M1 (assembly GCF_040741385.1). Taxonomy (NCBI): domain Bacteria; kingdom Pseudomonadati; phylum Pseudomonadota; class Gammaproteobacteria; order Methylococcales; family Methylococcaceae; genus Methylomonas; species Methylomonas sp. HYX-M1. The sequence continues at coordinate 1,429,507 of NZ_CP160405.1, read as the reverse complement.
TGGTTCTTTCTGAACGCGGTTTGCATATCACGATTCCTCTGAGTAATTGTTAGGATAGTTTTTAGTCGCATGATTCCTTTGCGGGCGACACTCAATCCGTTACGCAATTACTATCAAGGCAGTGTTACAAGGTCTTTACTATAAAAAAATTTAGCGGTGCTTCACAAATTGAATTCATAAGCGCCGGGCCTAAACGCGAGATTCAAGCCATTTGCCGGCAGCGTAAAATTCGGTCAGAAATTCGTCCGGAGAGAAAAAGCGCGAGCGAAACCGACCAAGCCGAACCGCATTCAACTAGCTTTCATTCTGCGCGGCAACGACCTGCCGGTTGAGCAACTCCGTAGTAGAAATTGCTGCCATATATTCGGCCTCTGTTATACCTCATACGCTAAGCGTTTTTGTGCTCGGTAAAGCCGACAAAATAGCCCTTAGAGCTTTATTTACCGATTCGGTAAAGCCGACAAAATAGCCCTTAGAGCTTTATTTACCGATTCAGAGTGGGTGAAAATGGCCGCCACATCTAAGGTCAACCCGATGCTTTCGTCTCGAACCGCCTAACCATCATGAAACTGGTGCATCGCCCCGGCAAATGAAAGCCAGTTTGGTAGGAGCGACGCATAGTCGCGATGAGAGGCCTTGCAAATCGCGACTATGCGTCGGTCCTACCAAGACGTTCTGAGGATTGAAGTTTTTCGGTGGGAGCGACGCCCCGTCGCGACGAAGGCGTCGCTCCCACCATGACTTTCAGAGTAAGAGTATATGCACCAATTTTATGTACAGCCCGTTTAACAAGCATGCAACCTATGCATGATGTCGATGAAATCTTGCAGGCTTTGCCCTTGCGCATCCTCGAAACTGTCCGGCAGGGTTTGCAGCGCTTGAATTCTATCGACCCGGAAATTGCGGAAATCGCCGCGCAGCTCGCACCAACCGACCAGCGTCCACACGCTGCCCCAAAAATACAAGCCCAACGGCTTGATCACGCGCCGGCTGACCTGATTGTCGGCCCGGCAATAATCCATCCGCAACAAGCGCTTTTGATCGATGGCCTTACGGCAGGCATCCAGGTAAACGTCCAAATCGGCGCGCGTACCGAAACGCAAGGCAAACAGCTTGCTGCTATCGATGTTGTGCTGCAGATCGCCGGGGATCACCGCGCTGATCTTATCCAGCGCGGACTGCACCGCATGTCCCAATTCCTGCCCTGCCCAGCTTTTAGCCAAACGCGCCGCTACGGCCAAGGCCTGAATCTCGTCGGCATTGAACATAATCGGCGGAATGTCCAGACTGTGCCGCAAGCGGTAACCCACGCCCGCCTCGCCTTCTACCGGTACGCCGGATAGGCTGAGATCTTGGATGTCGCGGTAAATGGTACGCTCGGAAACTTCCAGCCGTTCGGCCAAGGCCTTGGCGGTAATCTGCCGTTTGTTACGCAGGATTTGGACGATTTGAAACAAGCGGTCGGCGCGGCGCATGGGTAAAAAGGCGGCCGGTTAAGGCCGCCTGCAGAGTCGGTCAAGCGGGAGAATATAAACCGACCCGGTTTCCTTCGCTATCTAAAAACAGCGCGAAATAACCGCAATCGCCGTCGTGTATCGGCGTTTTCGGCACCAACACACTGCCGCCTTGGCTAACAGCCCTGTCCAACGGTGCGCTCAAATCCGCGCCGCCGTTGAAATAAACCACGGCGCCGGTTTGACTGGGCTGGTAACCATCGCCCAAGACCAACATGCCGCTGACCGCGCCATCCTCGGCACTGAAGATCGCCATCTGAAAAGGGTCCATGGCCTCGTCTTTGAATTCCGCCGCCAACACTTCGCGGTAAAACGCTTTGGCGCGCGCCATGTCGGTGACCGGAAGTTCAAACCAAGTGGCTATATTGTTATTCATCGGATACTCCGTTGCGTGTTAAGGAACGGCTATGTTAAGCGGCGCCTCCTGACAGCGTGATGTCAGTAGCCTGAATCCGGTTGAAATTTTTTCTGACGATTCAGCCATTCCGGTAGGAACGGTGCGCGTCGCAAATTGCAGCATCGAATCGCGACTCGCATCGCTCCCACTATCAATATCCGCATGCGGCATCAACCCCGTCATCAATTACCGGAGTTGTTATCGCCGAACAGACGCAGCCAAAACCAAACTTCAAATGCGGCGCCGAACGCAAAACCTAAATTACCGGCCGCGCTATAACCAGCCGCATAGCAGGCCAGAGCAAGCAAGAAAATAATCGCTGTAAAAAAATGCCGTTTCAACGCTGCGTAGTTCCAATTTGTCCACGGACAGGGCTGGAGCCACTTGAGATCCAGCACATTGATTAAACCGGGTTTCAATGCAAGCCACTCCAGACGCAATTAGGGTTTCGCTAAAAATAACGTCCCGAAATGACTCTTCCTGCCTAACCGTTCGTGCTGAGCTCAGTCGAAGCACAAACGGTTAGGCTTGGCGGATGTTCGTATTTTCCCGTCCATTCTTCGACAAGCTCAGAATGAACGGGAAAATCCTTGTAACCTGAAACAGGGAATTATTTTTAACCATATCCTTTGCTGCGTAATCGGCCATTTCGATGCCAGCATCCCTTCGGTTACGCTTCCGGTAGTCTCCGGAAGGGCTTTCCCAACTTCGGGTGCGAGTCATCCGGATAGGCTTTATACGGGATTACAGCACATTTTGACTCATGCGCCGTTATAGAAACACTAACCTTCTGAAACAAGGCCAAGGAAAAGCATTGATAGTGGCAGCGACGCGAGTCGCGAATAATTTGCCGAATCGCGACTCGCGTCGCTCCTACGAGGATTTTCTAGTAGTGCGTTGGAACAAGGCAAACAGTGGACGAACGGAATCTACGCGTGCTGAGCGGCCTTAACGTTTGGGCAATTGGACACTAGGGCTTAACTTTTCCGGCTCCGGAACAACGGCGAATACCCGTTAAGCCCATTACATAACGGACAGGCCAATCGCTTGTTAGCCAAACTTAACGGCGCGCTTCAATAGCCGGATCAATACAAAATCGCGCAGCAGTATCGCAAGGAATATCGGATTGGTAGTGAGGTAACGTTTGACCAAGCGCTTATCGTTCCACATGCGAAACAGCCACTCCAAGCCGTGTCTTTGCATCCACAGCGGCGCGCGCGGAACCCGCTCGGAATGAAAATCGAATGCCGCCCCGACACCGACTTGCACCGGCACCTGAACTTGCGACAGATGCGCATCTATCCATTTTTCCTGCTTGGGCGCGCCTAGTCCCACCCAAAGAAAATCCGCTTTAGCGTCATTAATCAGCGACACCAATTGCCCATCTTCTTCCGCACTCAACGGTCGGAAAGGCGGCGAATGCCAGCCGACTATCTCCACGCCGGGATATTTCGCGCGCATTTTGCTGACCAAATCCTCCAGTACGTCCGGCTTGCCGCCCAGGAAAAAATGCCGCCAACCCTTGCTCCGGCCTTGATCCAGACACTTCAGCATCAGGTCCGGCCCGCAAACGCGGGTAGCCGCCGCGCCCAATACCCAATTGGCGTACCAGACCAAAGGCAAACCATCCAAAGATACGAGCGAACGATTGTTAATGTCGCGAAAATCTTGATCATGCAGGCAGGTGATTACAGTATGAACGTTGGCGATACACACTTGATGAGAAATACCTTCAACTATCCATGACTCAAATTGCTGAAGGACCTCTTGATAATTGCGAATCGAAAATCCGACTCCCAAAATATCAATGCTTTTTTCTCCCATCGTTTGAATTTTCATAACATTGTTAAAAATAAATACTATTAAGTGTGTAAAACATCATTATAAATAGACATTAGCAACTGATAATTCTTTTCCGCCGTATATTTTTCCAAATAAGTAGTATAGGCATTACGCCCGAATTGTCTGCAGCACTGTTCGTTATCAAATATCCAACGGACTTTATCGGCAAGTTCTTGCGAATTACCTGACTCAAAATGCCAACCTGTCACCCCGTCTTCTACGATTTCCGCCATGCCGCCCAAACGACTGCACAATACCGGTAGCCCATTAGCGAACGCTTCCACCAATACCATCGGGAATCCTTCATACCATTCGGACGGCATGACCAGGAAAGACGCTCGTCTCATGTACATCGAAACAGCCTCTGCCGGTAGTTGTCCCAAATATTCAATGCCCGGTCTATCAACCGCGATTTCATTTAAAGGCCCGCTGCCGATAATTTTCAGAGGATATTTCTCACCCAACGATTCCCAAGCACGAACCAAAGTAGACAAACCCTTTTCAGAACTCAAGCGTCCAACAAACAAAGCGAAATTTTCCCGATGATCTAAGTTAACATCCTTATTATTCGCTGTCACAAAATTGGGCTTTACGGAAATTTTGTTATCAGAAAATCCTGCTTCTACAAATTTTGATTTGGCAAACTGTGTTAATGCGATAAATCTATCCACTTTGGATAACCAAGTTTTTTTTCGCCGGTGTACAGCCACCATATTCCCTACAACTAAACTACCTAGTATAGAGCCTCGATAACAGCGATATAAAGCTGCTTGAAAAGGGCTGCCGGAAATACACTTTTCACAAATCTTGCCGTCCCGCATTAACAAAGCGCCGGGACAAATCAAACGATAGTTGTGTAAAGTCTGAACAACGGGAACGCCTGCCAGTTGACACGCATCGTAAATGGAAGGCGAAATTTGTGGGAAAAAGTTGTGAACATGAACCAAATCAGGACGGAACGAATTTATTTTTGCCAATGCCAGATTACGGCTATTTACAGAATAATGCGTCGCTAATGCCAGTTGCACTTTGCCGGCAAAATTGGTCTTTAACAGATTATTATCAACACAAAATGTTTCGACAATATGTCCATGATCTGAAAGTAAATTCAATTCTGTTGCAAAAACACTATCTTCGCCACCTGCTTGCTGATAGTAATTGTGCACATATAAAATTCGCATAATTCTATGGGGTATTGTATGAAGAGTTCCGTTTTAGCAAAAGTATTACTAAAAGATCATACATTATTAAAACTGAAACAGCCCCATATGCGCCTGCAGATTTTATAAAAAAAATACTTATTAGCAAGCAAAACAAAGAGAGAGAAATAAATTTAATTGTTAACACAGAAGACTTCTTATAAGAAGATAGCTTAATAACCATATAATAAGAAACAATGCCACTAGGAACAATACCCAAAGAAGCCATGCTCCAGGAATTTACACCATCAAAAAAACTTTTACCCGCAATCAATCGTAAAATTTCCTCTGAAAACAAATTAGAAAATGAGCTTATTATGAATGTAATTGAGACTACTGTTATTAAGCATTTGTGAGCCATGTTTTCTCCTTTTAGCTTATCAATTCCTGAATATCTGTGAATGATAGGAGAGAATGTATATAGTACAGGGTTTACTACTTGCCAAGTTAAAGTTCTTATCTTGTCAGCAAGCGAATAATAACTTAATTCACGGGATCCGCAAAAGCTCTGTATTAAAAAAGGAATACCTAAAGACAAGATCAAACTAGAAATTCGCTTTAAAAAATATGAGAAGCCCATATTTATTGCTTCTACAAAAAAGCAGAAATCAGTCTTTACAAAGAGGCTAAACCCCTTTCTGCATAATAAGGAAAAAAGAGCAATTGAAACAAAAAAACACAATGCAAAATTAGATAAAAAATAAATCCAAATATCATCAGGAGTCATAACGTATAAATAAACAAACACACCATGAGCAAGCCGGGCTATAGAATTGATTGCTCCGTAACCCACTTGACACCCCTTATGAATTAAGAGATAGCTAGGAGGAAAAAAAGAAAAAAACACCGTTGCTTGAGATAATATGAAAATTTTTGCATAACTAAACGATCCTGAAAAATAGAGCAAGCACATGCAAATAATAGTAGACACAACAACCATTAATAAATGAATTGAAATCAAAGAAACTGATCTTCGATTTTCATCGCCGCCATTATTCGCCAACAATCTTGGACCTATGGAGCACAAACCGAAATCGGCAAAAGTCAAGCATGCGGAATTCAGGATTTGTAGGTAAGCTAAAACACCATAATTATCAACCCCTAATCTCCTAGTTAACAATGGAATCATTAACATAGGAACAAGTATGCTAATAAAATTATAAATCCAATGAGAAAACAACCCTTTAATCACAGGTAAATTAAGCTCCAAACATAAACAAACACTTACTTAATAAGCTGACTTTATTAAAGTCCTTATGCTATTAATTTTTTTAGCCAATTTTGGTGAAATCACACGACACCAAAGACCAGGATCTAAAACTCCGATAATAGATTGAATACTGTTGAATTCAACATGCTTGACTCTAGCTTTAAGATGATTAAATGCTTGGGCTCGAGCTTTGCGCACTCCAATAGAGTTATCTGATCTCACGTACTCAATTAAACTATCTTGAACATTGGAAACATAGTCATTGTTTATAGAAAAAATATCGTAAAATAAATATATATCTTGCGCAGACTTTATTTCAACTGGATATTTCCAATTATTTTTTCTGAAAGCATCTAATCTAAAAGCGACAGTTGGATGAGATAGCGGATAACCACATCGAAATGCTTTTAATAATTCTTTTTTTGTAATTGGAGGAGAAAACTCACCAATTTTAGCGCCATTTTGATCAATTATATCAGCGCCCCCCCCTAATACAGCACAGCACGTGTTACTAGTTAAATAATCTAGTTGTACTTTAAGTCGACCGAGCTTATATATGTCACCTGCGTCAATTCTTAAAGCATAATCGAATCTTCTTTCTAACGAAATATCTAGAATGGTATTCAATCCATGAGCAACACCGAAATTAGCCTCACTTCTAATGAGTTCGACCATATGTACGCCACATTGGACGTTTGTTTTTAATGGCTGAGGGCTTCCATCATCATATACAAAAATTGTTGTGCTCAAATAATCGTCTTGAGAAATTGAATCTAAAGTACAATTCAATCCATCTTGATTATTATAGGCCGGAATCAAAAAACATACTTTCATCTACTTAAGGACCTCTGATTAATTCGTTGTTCCAAACTTCAGCTTCAATTAAATAAATAGCTTACACATCATTTTCTTGAAAATTTTCATTAATCAGAGGTTCCCTAACGGTCTTAATTACTTTTCCTGGATTTCCAACAACTACAGAATACGGCGGAACATCTTTAACTACCACTGAACCAGCCCCAATTATCGAACATTTTCCAATAGTTATTTTACCTATAATAACTACATTAGCTCCCACATCAACATAATCTTCAATTATCGGAGAGTCTGCAGATGAAGCATCAGTCTTTCCTACACCGATAGTCGTATTATGTCTTAGAATGCAATGACATCCGATTTTGACTCCATCATTAATAACCAAACCTTGTCCATGATAAATAATTAAACCACTGCCAATCTTCGTCTTCCATGGAATTTCAACTCCTAAAATCCATTCTACAAACACTCTATAAAATACAGCGTAAGGAAACATAATAAGTTTAATTGCGTTCGGAGCTTCACTTACTAATGATGCTAACCTAAAAAAAGTAGCAATCATTCTTCCTTTTGGATTAGCTTTGTTCGCTATCCAATCTTGAAATATATATAACATAAGAAATTAATAAACAAACATCTCATCGCCATACAGTAGAATAGGCATGGCTGTCAAGCTCACAGTAGACGCCCCTAGCAATTCGCCTCTACTTTGGTCAGAAAACCATTGCTTGTTTACACTAGCGAAATCACTTAACTGCATACTCGCTGCCCCTACTGTAGCCCATACTATATATCCTCTGGAACCATTTTTATCGACCTGAATTAATACAAATCCTTTTTCTCCGGATTGAATAATCTTTACATCCGAACCTACAAGCCATTTTTTTACCGTGTCATATACCACGCCAGTTGTGGTTAAATTTGCAAAGTCGCTTTCTACTAATGGCGGATTACTGGTTTTTGTTTGAGAGCCTTCGTAGGTGTAATATGAGTAATTATCTACCCCTAACGCCGCATTCAAAGCCAACCCCTGCGCCAAAGCGCTTTCATTTGATAGAAGTGCGCAAGCCGTGGTCCCCGTACATCCGGAATTCGTTTCTGTATTCCAAATTTCTTTTTGTCCAAGTCCTGCTTCGTTTAACATTTCCCGGAGGTTTTTTAATTGCCAATATGAAATCAGCGGCGTTCTGCCCGTATAAGAATGAACGCTAAAACCGTCTACATAATCGCCTCCGCCGGCAGCAATAAACGTAGAAAGAAAGCGATAACCGTAAGTTGTCACGTTAGGCCCAATAACTTTATTTTCCGGATCGATTGCCTTTAATTCTTCGTATGCAATTTTAACCAGTTCCAGCATTTTAGCCGGGCTATTCTCCCAATGCTTCTTAATATCGGCTTCATTCCATACTTCCCATACTTTAATAATACCTTTATAACGATTACCTAGCGCCTGAACATAACTGCGCCAATTATCTAAATCGCTTGGTAACGTGCACGATGAAGGCCCATAGGGAGAGGAATTGCATTGCGTAGCGCTATTGGTACCAGCCCAAACAGGTGTCATACCTAAGGTATAAATAAACTGTAAGTTAAAATTATTGTTTCGCCCATATTTAATATAATAATCCAGGCGCTTTGCGTATTGATTCTGTGTCCAATTGATTCCTGCTTGTTCCGGTTGAATCAGTGCCCAGGTAGTACCTGTATCCCATAACCGCAGTGTCCCCGGGTTAAAACTAGGCCATATATTATGAGCACCTAAACGGTTAACATGTACTCCAAAATACGCATTATTAACATTGTAAACTCCAGTTAGATTTCCTTGGTCCGTTCCAACTTTGGCTAATGGAATTTCTCCGACGCTGGCGGAATTCATGCAAATCGATACGTTGGTATCTTTTACCGCCAGCCTGACAGAGCCATTTTCCCCAGTTGTATTGATTCCATTTAATTCAATAATTTGCCAATTCGATATGGAAACTATACGACTAGAAAATGCCTCATAGGGCGCGGAATCCTTTCTAAAAAATATTTCTACTTGCGTAGGCGCACTGCTTTTTATCCAGGCTCGAAAGTTATACGCTTTATTCGCCTTTAATATTGCTGGAATAACCAGCTCGGCATCTCCATTACCTCTTGATAAGAGCTTAAACGATGTAAGCCCTGCGGTGCTCGCACTGTCATCGGACAGCAGCGAGCAAGCCGGATCGATCGGATTGTAATCAAATTCCGGTACAACCGTACCCCATGAATTGACTTTCCATTCTTGCATTTCAGCGGCTTGACCGGCCTGAGTAACGATTAGGACAACCAATAAAATTATTTTATTTAGACTCAACATAAGCCCTCCTATATATCAAGACAACATCTATTCGTCCTCCCCCAGACGAGATAAATAACGATATTACACATTCACGGAGAACTACTCCGCAGCTTATCCGCCCTTTCCAATTGCGACATGATGAAAAAATAAAAAACCATTACATGCTGATATATTAATACATTATCCGTCATGAATATAATAGTCATAAACAAGGATATTCCGCGCTGCTCTAGTGAGTATCGATTGTTTAACATAAAAACAAAAGCAAGAAAAATTAAGATTCCATATTGCAAAATTATTAATAGCAAATCATTATGTAACCTTACATCCTGAGTTTTAAACGCATTCATGAATAAATGATTTAACGTATATACCACTTTATTTTCGCCAGCCCCCCAAAACATATAGTCAAAATAGTTAAAATTTAACGCCTTTAACGATAGCGACCAAAGTACTTGCCGCCCCATAGCAAGTTGATTTGCGGATTGTTTAAGGGTATCGTGAATTAGTTGGTCGAAACTTCCAGTGGCAAATTCTATACAAATCACAAGACCGATCGCACTACCCAAAGTAACGACATAGGGATTCAATATTAATCTTTGGATTAACTTATTGCACAGACGCAATAAAACCAACGCTATAATTGCCAATAACACTATTCGTTTCAGCATTAATATGCACAGTGCGCTTGCCAATAAAAACCAAAAATATCTTTTTACGGTAAAAAAATAAACTGCTATTAATCCAACGGGAAACGCCAACGTACTTTCAAACGAGGACTCTGAATTCATTATCGAAAACGAAAATTGTCCGGAGCCAAGTACTCCACGCATACTTAAAATAAATAGAAAAAACAGATAAAACAACATCCAGCGAAAGTCTATTTCTATCTTTGAAAAATTAAAAATAGAAAACAAAAACGAGTATACGAATATAAAATAAAACATCTTAAACCCATTAAAATCTACGTCGTATACGGATGGCAAACCGGCCAATAGCAATAGCAAAAAAGGAGTGGCATAGTTATAGAATTTAAAATTCCCAAAAGCCAACCATATAAAAAAACAAAATAATGGAGAAAGATAAAATGCGTATCTTAAGATATGAACTCCGGACATAGAGAATCCGAGCAGAATGATTATTATTCCAAATGCATATTTTTCTGCTTTGTTATCCATAATTTAAATTTCATACGATTTAAAAAACGTCGACAGCAGTTGCCCACTACAACTACTGTAATTTTATATATTTGTAATCATTTTTCATTGATCATTACAAATATTTGCACAAACAATTGTTGAAATTCTCTAATCAAGTGAAAGAGTTTGGTACGCCTCAATCGCCACGAGGCGTCGCTCTCACTGCGCTTCGCTTTATTACAGGTAGCTAGCAACTTTCCATAAGAGCTCGTAGAGTTCAACATTCAGACTTCTGATCCCGCCCCAATAAATTATGAACCGCTTTTTTAGGGTCTAATTTTTCAAATAAGACAAGGTAAACCTGTTCGGTAATCGGCATTTCCACGTCCAGCGTCTGCGCGAGAAGGTAGGCTTCTTTCGCCGCCGAAATACCTTCTACCGACTGGCCTATTTCGCCCAGTGCTTGGGCCTGTTCCGTGCCTTGACCTAGTGCCAGTCCGAACCGCCGGTTTCTGGACTGGTTGTCGGTGCAGGTCAAGATTAAATCGCCAAGGCCGGCCAAACCCATAAAGGTATCGGCTTTGCCGCCCAGTTTTATCCCCAGCCGCATGATTTCGGTGAGCCCGCGGGTAATCAAGGCCGCGCGGGTGTTGGCGCCAAAGCCCAGGCCGTCGGCTATGCCGGCGGCGATGGCCAGTACGTTTTTGCAGGCGCCGCCCACCTGCACCCCGATCATATCGGTACTGGTGTATACCCGAAAGCAGTGATTGTGAAATACACCCGCTACTTGTTCGGCTATTTCCGGGTATTCCGACGCGACGGTCACCGCGGTCGGCAAGCCTTCCGCCACTTCTTGGGCAAAAGTGGGGCCGGATAACACGGCGGTTGGCGTTTGCGCGCCCAATACTTCAACGGCAACTTGACTGAGTAAGGCGCCGGTTTCGCTATCGAAGCCTTTGGTTGCCCAAACGATGCAGAGGATGCTCTCTAATTCTTGTAGTTGCTCTCGCAGCTTATAAAGCGTGGCTTTGAAGGCGTGGCTGGGCACGGCCAGCAAAATCAGGTCGGTGCCTTTAAGGCATGCGGCCAAGTCGGCGGTTGGCTGGAGATTGGGCGGAAATGCGACGCCCGGCAGATAGCGCAGGTTTTGCGCGGTCTGCCGCAGGCTTTGGATGTGGCCGGGATTGTGCCCCCAAAGCCTGGTGTCGCAGCCGTTTCTGGCGGCCTGTATCGCCAGTGCCGTCCCCCAGGAGCCCGCTCCGAGGACGCTGAGTTTTGGGGGCATAGGGTTTAGTTGATGGTTTTATTTTCGGCAGCGGCTTGATTTTGCTGATTTTGTTGCAAGTGCTGCATGTATAAGGCGTCGAAATTGACCGGCGCCAGGTTGAGTTGCGGGAAACCGCCTTTATTGACGATGTCGGCAATGGCTTCGCGCGCATACGGAAACAAGATGTTCGGGCAGAAGCTGGCCAGCATGTGGCCCATTTCTTGTTCGGTAAAACCGCTGATGGCAAAAATGCCGGACTGTTTTATCTCTATCAAATATGCGGTGGTTTCGCCGACTTTTACCGTGACGGTGATGCTCAAGGTAATTTCGTACATGGAATTTTCCAAGGGCTGTACGTTGGTACCCAGGTTAAGGTCCAGGCCGGGTTCCCATTTTAAGGTGAAGATTTTGGGGGAGTTCGGGGTCTCGAAGGATACGTCTTTTAGATAGATTTTTTGGATGGCGAATTGTTTTTCGCCGGTTTGGGTGGTTTCAGCCATTTTTCCTGTTCCGTTAGTTAAGATTTAATCTGAAAGTCCGCGTAGGGGCGACACCTAGTCGCGATTTCCATGCCATGCCGTTCCAATGAGCCTTTCGGCCGCGCTCGACAACGCTTTGCGAAGCTTGAACGGCTTTACCGTTCGACCTCCATCCAGCTCAGGGCGAACGGTTAAATGACATGGGTCGTGATTCTAGGCTATTTTCGCGTCTTCGCGTCGTTCCTTTGTTTCCGGCTTTTATCGACCGGGGGTATTGCCGTGTTTTTATGGATTTTACTCTGAAAGTCATGGTGGGAACGACACATAACCACGATTCGCAAGGCCATCATCGCGACTATGCGTCGCTCCTACCAAACTACCTTTCATTTGCCGGGGCGATTGCCAGGCCTTCATGATCGTTAGTTTGTAACTATTCAGCCAGTTTGGTATTCAGTAGGAGCGACGCGAGTCGCGAATTGGCTGCGGCGTAGAATCGCGGCTTGCGTTGTTCTTACGTCTTTTTCGCGACTCGCGTCGCTCCTACGTATTCATGCGTTCGGACTATCGCCGCTCCGAGATAAACCGAGCACCCGCTGAATCGTTAGCTTAGTCTTTGCTTTTGCCTAGTTTGATCGGCAGTTTGTTGTCTTCCCAAGATTGCATGCCGCCGGTCATGTTGATGACCTGAGCAAAGCCGGCTTTGCTGAGCGTTTTACAAGCCGGTACCGAACGCGCGCCGGTTTGGCAGGTAACAATGAGGGGATTAGACTTGTACTTTTCCAGCGTCGGCAGTTTTTCTTCCAATTTACCTAGCGGTACGTTAATCGCATTTTCGATGTGGCTTTTGGTAAATTCCGCTGTCTCCCTGACGTCAAGTATCACTGTGCGCTCGTCGTTCATTTTAGTTACTGCGATCAACGCCGATACGCTTTCGAACCCGTTGAAGGAGTTGGCTATCAAGTCTTGAACCAACAGGAAAAAAACGCATATCCAGGAAAACGAAAGCAGGTAATGATTGGTTAGAAATTCTATGTATTGTTCCATTGTAGTGGCGGAAAGTTTCGGTTGAATGAAATTACTATGAAAGTGATGGCAAGACAGCCTTTAAATCGCGGCGCAGCGCCGTTTTTATATCCATGGGTGCGCTTGCCATGCTTTCATCAGCGTTAGGTTTCGCAAAATACCGTGCGCATCATTTCGATCAGGTTGATCACGCGCTTGTCGTCGATGTAGTAATAGACGCGATTGGCGTCTTTTTTAAAATCCAGGATGCCTTTATCCCGCAGTATCGCCAGATGCTGGGAAATGTTGCTTTGGCTGGTGCCTACCTGGTCAACGATATCTTGCACGCTGACCGATCTATCGCCCAACACGCACAGAATTTTAAGTCGCAAAGGGTGAGACATGGCCTTAAGGCAGCGCGCCGCGCGGCTGATGTCTCCGTCGTCGTAGGGTATGTGTTCGTCGTTGTCTTCCATCGAGTCTTCGCTGTGGGAACGCTTTAGCATGGGTATAGTGCGGCAACCGCCATTACAAGGCAGCGCGGCCTATCGTTTTGCTATCGCAAGGATTGTCGTATTTTCGCTTGTGGCGTCACAAAAGGCCAGAGAATCTAACAGACTAGCGATTTAGGCTCAACCCTGCAATCCGTCATGCTATTCCCGTTTGCGCTCAGCCGGGGGGGGCTGTCGGACGATTTCAAGCCGATCTCCGCCTCGCGGTAAGTCCTCATGCGGCTATTGTTTTGGTCATGGTTACCAGGAAAATCATGGTGGGAGCGCCGCCCTCGTCACGACGAAGGCGGCGCTCCCACGGCAAGACTTTTATTTGCTGGGGTGATGCCGCATGTTCTTCTAGGGTGTCAAGCGATGACATTTGAAAATAATCTTTTATTTTCAACAAACTGAACTGGTCGGAGTGAGAGGATTCGAACCTCCGGCCCCTGTCTCCCGAAGGCCGCTCCGAGCAGATCAGGTCAAAACTGCTTTTCTAACCCTGCTTGTTGCAGGGCAGCATTGGCGGTATGGCGGGATTTGATCTTGCCGTCGACGACAAAGTTTTTATGCGAAATAGGGCTAAACCAAATTTCGTGGTCTCCTTTACCTTGGCGGACAAAATAACAACCCTGAGCTGTGAGTGCCTTTTTAAGTAAGGGCGTAAAGTCGCCCATTAGTGCGAGTGGGTGCGGCTCGCCATGAAACCATCCAGCACAAACGGTAAATCTTCGTCTGCCAACTCTTTATGATTCAGTTCCATCAATTCCGGAATGACGATTTTAAGCCGCTCAATCAACGCATCCATCGTACTGGCTTCAATCGCCAAGCCCTCAACGTCATTGCTGGTTGCCACCCAGACGCCGGCTTCCGAATCCCATGCGGCATTCACTTTTAGCGGTTGCATGTTTAAACCTCACTGTTGTTCCCCAAGCATTGTAAAGTAGTCGCTCAATAGATGTTAAACATCTGCATGGCTTACGATCCCAGGTTAAAGGGCTACTGCCCAGACAATTCGTTCGACTTGTCCGACGACAGCTATACGGTTGGGAAATTGTTGAGTCGATTGCCAGAGACTTGCAGCGTGAGATGGTCTGGGATTGGGAAAATAAACTTGGTGAAATCGAGAATGCATCCGAGGATGTATGACCCGCGCTCGATGGTGGGGTAATTCATCTTAGTGATTTTAGCGTATAACAATTTTAATGAAGGGTAAAAGTCATGCAAATTACCGCCGAACTGGATAACCAACATCTCGAAAAGCTGCATGAGCTGGAAAAGGCTTTGCAGAAAAACACATCCGAATTGATTTCGCTGGCTATCGATGAAATTTACCAGCGCCAAGTCAGCCCACCGCTCAGCGAAGGTCAAAAAGCTTATCAAATCATGCTGCAAACCGGCTTTATCGGCAGCATGGCGGGCGACGGCAATCTGTCGGAAAACTACAAGGACATGCTGGACTGGAGCGACAAAACATGATCATCGCCGATTCCGGGTTTTGGATTGCCTTGGCCGATAAAAACGACAAACATCATGCCAAAGCCGATGCCGCCGCCAAGTCCCTGGATGAAAGTTTGATAACCACTTTTCCGGTAATGACGGAAGTTTGCCACATTCTGTTAAAACGCCGGGGCGTGGCGGCGCAGTTGAGTTTCATGCAAATGTACCAGTTGGGCGCTTTCGAGGTGTTTGAAATCCAGGATAAGCATAAGGCGCGTATCGTGGAGCTGATGCACCAATACGCCGATTTACCGATGGATTTGGCCGACGCTTCGCTGGTGCTACTGGCCGAAGACTTGGGGCATGGCCGAATTTTCAGCACCGACCTGCGCGATTTTCATGCCTATCGCTGGAAAAATACCCGGCCATTTCAAAATCTGTTGTTACCTTGAAAACGGAAAATTGCCCACACGTTTTATATATCCATGAAGTCGCTGTATCAGACTATTGGGGGCCGTAGTTAGCATCGCGCCAATTTTCTGTAGATAGCTGATCCGCTTTGATCACGAATGAATTACGCAATTTATCTTTGCTTTCTGAACGGTATTACTTGCGCCGACCTTTAAGCCGTCCAGATAGCCGGCCCAGGTTTGCATCATTTCGAAAAATTCCAAAGCGACTTCGCCGAAACTGCCAACCACAGGCAGGCCGGCTTCAATGCGTTTTTGGTTTTCGTTAACGATTTGTTGGGTTTGTTTTTTCTCTTTGCGTACGTCGCTGGGATCGATGTCGTTGGCTACATTGTTCTCGCTTCGGTTGCCTTGCGGCGTGCATCGGAGAGGGTGGTTTGTGGGTAAAACAAAGGTCATGCCTGCGCCGGATAGGCCCAGCGCTTCCTTTTTTTCCGTGTCTGCCTCGATACGCTTGGCCCAGATTTCGGCGTCGCCTTTGCGCTGAAAGGTCTTGCTTTTTAAATGTTCGCCGAGCTGATTTTTGATGATCGCCGAAAAGACGACGCCGGATTTACGTTGTATTTTTCGAATGGTGTACGCCATAGAAGTCCCCAAATTTAGGGTTACGAAAGCGGCATGGTGTACGTTTTAGTGTACGCGCCGCATTTTCTTCTAGGGTGTCAAGCGATGACATTTGAAAATAATCTTTTATTTTCAACAAACTGAACTGGTCGGAGTGAGAGGATTCGAACCTCCGGCCCCTGCCTCCCGAAGGCAGTGCTCTACCAAGCTGAGCTACACTCCGCAATCATGGCGGGAAAAAACGCAGAGATTGTAACAAATATTTCCGGCGATTTTCAGCAATTCTAAACAGTAGGTTTCACGTGCTCCCATGCCAGGTTGCATTGTAGAAATTCCGCGATGTCCGGCGCGGCGCTAAAGTTGCCGTAGGCCAAGACAAGCTTTGCGTAGGCGGCTTCCAACCCGGTATTCCAGAGCATCCGGGCACCGTGTTGCAAGATGGCGCGGGTGGAACTGTAGGCGCTATCGCTCTGCAGGGCCGGGGCCAGATAGAGCGGAAGGCCTTGCTCGGCACAGCGGCGGCTGAAGGCTATCAAGGAATGCCGCAGCCCCCAGGCGTCGCTGGCGCAGGCGGTGCCGGAGTGATACAGCTCGTGCAATACCGCATCGAACCCGTTCAGGTCGAACGAAAGATAGTCGAGACCGGGATATGGTCTGATTAGCAAAATTTTGCCGAATTGGTTTTGCAAGGTGCCGGCGAACCTCCCCTTTTCGGGTAGTTCGTGGCAAGCCTGAAATTCGCCGTCTTGGTAACTTAAAAAAGCCTTGTCTTGCACGCTGATAAAGTCGCTACCCAACGGCAGACAATTGCTCAAGCGGGTACCGATGTGGATTTGCATGGTCCGCCCCGGATTTCGGTAAGGGACGAAGACGCCGGCCGCGCGGCCTTGGCGAATATAGTCGGCGGCGCAGATGAAATTGGGCAGGCCGTTTGCCGACGGATGTTGCAGCGGCAAGTCGCTGGAAACCAGCAACAGCGGGATGTTCAGGCGGTGAAAGTAAATACCTAGCAGCGCGGCGCTATACGCCAAGGTGTCGGTACCGTGGGTCACGATGATACCGTCGTAAGTGCCGAGATCTTGTTGCGCCAGCGCGGCGACGATGTGCCGCCAAGCATCGGGATGCAGGTTTTCGCTGAGCATCTGCAGCGGCTTCAACAACGTGAAGCGAAACTGTTCCGCCTGCGGGTAAGCCTGCGCAAACAAGTCCAATAATAAATGGCCGGCGTTCGGGTCGGTATCGACGGTATCGCCTTTGAGCTGCGAGCCGATAGTACCGCCGGTAAAAACCAGTAAAACGTGTTTCATAGTATGATGCCCAGCCTTTTTCGTAGGCCGGCATGTTAAACAGAATTCATGAAAATATCACTGATCGCGGCGATGGCCGCTAACCGGGTGATCGGCGCCAACGGACAAATGCCTTGGCATTTGCCGGCCGATTTACGGCGTTTCAAACAAATCACTTGGGGGGCGCCTATTTTAATGGGGCGCAAAACCTATCAGGCGATAGGTAAACCGCTGCCGGGTCGTGACAATTTGATCATCAGCCGCAATTCCGGTTTTTCCGCACCGGGCTGCCGGGTGTTCACCCATATCGACGAGGCTTTGAACTATGCCGCGGATGCGCCGGAGTTGTTCGTCATCGGCGGGGCCACCTTGTACCAGGCCTTGCTGCCGGTTGCGGATTGCCTGTATCTGACCTTGATCGACAAAGCATTCGACGGCGACACGCTGTTTCCGGATGTCGACCGCCGTGAATGGCGGCAAACAAATTGCGAGCGGGTGGACAACGATCCCGGCGTCGATTTCGCTTATCGCTTCGTCACCCTGCAGCGGATGCGTTAACGGCTCTGCTCATCGGAAGCGAAGGCCGATTAACGGCCGGCCGGGAAATTTCAGCTGAAAGTAGCACAAACTTCGGTAGCGGCTTACAATTTACCGCTGTCACAAAACTGTCATATTCGGTTCATACTATTGTCACCCGCAAAGGGCAGTATTGATACTGGTTTTAAACATTGATTGAGAAAGAATATGAAAAAAACGTTTCAGCTCAGGTCATTGATCTTGGGTTTCGGCTTTGCCACCACCACTTTTCTGGCTAACGGCGTAGCCGCAGCACCGGCAAGCGTCGATCCGTCGCTCCCCGACTATGCGCCGGCCAGCGGCGTAGCAGGCAATATTTCCAGTGTCGGTTCCGACACCCTGGCCAACTTGATGACTTTATGGGCGGAAGAATTCGGAAAACTGTATCCGAACGTTAACATTCAAATTCAAGCAGCCGGCTCTTCCACCGCGCCACCGGCCTTGACCGAGGGTACCGCCAATTTGGGGCCTATGAGCCGCAAAATGAAAGACAACGAAATCGACGATTTCGAAAGCGCGCACGGCTATAAGCCAACCGCGATTCCGGTCGCTATCGACGCCTTGGCGGTGTTCGTGAACAAAGACAATCCGGTAAAGGGTTTAAGCCTGGCGCAAGTCGATGCAATTTTCTCCTCCACCCGTAAATGCGGCCACGAAGCCGACGTCAGCACCTGGGGACAAGTCGGCTTGACCGGCGGCTGGAGCAGCAAACCCATTCAATTGTACGGCCGCAACTCGGTTTCCGGCACCTATGGCTTCTTTAAAGACGAAGCCTTGTGTAAAGGCGACTTCAAAAGCAACGTAAACGAACAACCCGGTTCGGCGTCGGTGGTGCAAGCGGTGACCACCTCCAATAACGGTGTCGGCTATTCCGGCATCGGCTATACCACCTCGGGCGTTAAAGCCGTGGCCTTGGCCGCCAAAGACGGCGCCCCATTCGTAGAGCCGACCTCGGAAAACGCCACCTCCGGCGCTTATCCGCTGTCGCGCTTTTTGTACGTTTACGTCAACAAAAAGCCTAACGAACCTTTAGCGCCGTTGGAAAAAGAGTTTTTGAAAATGGTGCTGTCCAAAACCGGCCAACAAGTGGTGGTAAAAGACGGTTACATTCCGCTGCCCGCCAAAGCGGTTGAAAAAGCCTTGACGCTGATCGAATAGGTTCATCCGCCACGGACGAAGCATACAAGGAATTCGCCGGCAAGGACGCTTACAGGATATTCGGGATTATTCGGCAATGAACATTACGCTGATGATCCGTCAACTTCAAAGCCGATAAATTACCGCGGTGATTTGTCGGCTTTTTTATAGTCAAGGACGCGTTGAATGTTGCGACAAGCAAGGTTTGGCGTAAAAGGTCAACAATACCGGCGTTGACGTTAACCATGCTCTGCACTTTGGAGATGCGCGCTTAAGACCGCGTTTCCTTAACCTCCTGGCTTAAAGGAGGCCGTTGTAATAGGCAAACACCCGCCAAGCGCTTGTCAGAGCAGAGGGCGGCTTGGTCGATCAAGTCTCTAACGGAGAGTCTGATTTGCCGAGATCGGTTTTTTTACGACAGCTTCTAACGCGCTAAGGGATGCCACAAATCACTACCTCGAATCAGTTATGCCCGAACCTCAATTTACACCTGCTAAAGCGACCTTGTTACAGTTGTCGTCTAACGATGCTTATCAACGCTGGCGGCTATTGAAGGACAAGATTGTGGCCCAAGCCGTGGTTTTCGGCGGCTTGAGCATTATCTTCGCTATCGTGTTGATCTTTTTTTACTTGCTGTACGTGGTATTTCCGCTGTTGCTGCCGGCCCATGCCCAGGCGGTAAGCGAATACGGCGTACCCGAGCCAGCGGCCGGATCGACGGCATTGCTGGCTATGGAGGAGCAAAACGAAATCGCGGTACGCTTTACCGATACCGGCAAAGCGGTGTTCTTTAGAGTCGATGACGGTTCCCCTCTCCGGGTGGAGGATCTACCGATACCGCAAGGCGTCACGATCAGCAGCTGGGCCTTCGGGGACTTACCGAAAGGCGTTCTGGCTTACGGGCTTTCCGACGGCCGGGCCGTGGTCGCCAAAGTGGACTACAAATTGACCTATCCCGACAACAAACGGGTGATTACCCCGCAAATCAGTTACCCCTTGGGCAAAGACGCGATCGTGCTGGACAAACAAGGGCAAGCCATTCAACAAGTCGCCGTTAAATTGGGCGACGCGGCCAGTAGCTTGCTGGCCAAAACCGCCGACGGCCGTTTGATCCTGACCAGCTTGGAAAAAAAGGAGTCCATGTTCGACGACGAGGTGGAACTGGAGCGTAACGAAGCCGTATTGGATACCGCAAGCATAGGCGACGTGGATTTCATGTTGTTGGATAAAGAACTGCGCACACTCTATTTATCCAACCACAACGGCGATCTAACCGTGCTCGACGTCAGCAATAAAACCGAACCGGTGATCCGACACAAGCTGAACGTGATGCGACAAGGCGCGCAAATCACCAACATGACGTTTTTGAACGGCGATATTTCCCTGTTGATCGGTGACAGCAGCGGCACCTTCGGACAATGGTCGCTGGTGCGCGACAAACAAAATCACTTCAGCGTGCAGCAACTCAGGGCTTTCAAGCTGGCGGATGCGCCGGTGTTGTTGCTTAATGCGGAACAACGCCGCAAAGGCATGTTGGCGGTGGACGCCAACGGCGAATTAGGGGTGTACAACGCCACGGCGGAACGCAAATTGATTCGGGAGAAAGTCTCGAACGGCAAGCCCTTGGCTTTGGCCCTGTCGCCCCGGGCTAACGCGCTGCTGTTGCAGGACGCCGCCGGTAAATTGCATCACTGGCGCATCGAAAACGAACATCCGGAAGTATCCTGGACCTCTTTGTGGGGCAAGGTTTGGTACGAAAGTTATCCGGAACCGGCCTACGTATGGCAGTCTTCGGCCGCCAGCAACGATTTCGAGCCGAAAATGAGCTTGACCCCGTTGGTGTTCGGCACCCTCAAAGCCTCGTTTTACGCCATGCTGGTGGCTATTCCCCTAGCCTTGTTCGGCGCGATTTACACCGGCTATTTCATGGCCCCGGAAATTCGCCAATACGTCAAGCCGGGCGTGGAAATCATGGGGGCGCTGCCGACCGTGATTTTGGGCTTTCTAGCCGGCCTGTGGTTGGCGCCGTTCGTGGAAATGCATTTGACCGGCATTTTTGCGTTGTTGCTGATCGTGCCTACCGGGGTCATGGCGTTCGCGTTCGTCTGGCAATTCGCGCCTAAACCTGTACGTGGTCTGGTGCCGGACGGTTGGGACGCTTTTCTGTTGATGCCGGTGATTTTGATCTGCGGCTGGCTGGCGTTTGCCGTCAGTCCCGGCATCGAGGCCTTGTTCTTCAACGGCGATTTGCGCACCTGGCTGCGCGAAGCCTGGGGCATAGGCTACGACCAGCGCAATACCTTGGTAGTCGGTTTGGCGATGGGTTTTGCGGTAATCCCTATGGTATTTTCGATTGCCGAGGACGCCATTTTCAGCGTTCCCAAGCATTTGACCACAGGCTCTCTCGCCCTGGGCGCCACGCCTTGGCAAACCCTGGCCAAAGTGGTGATCCTGACCGCCAGCCCCGGTATTTTTTCCGCGGTAATGATAGGCCTGGGCCGGGCGGTCGGGGAAACCATGATCGTGTTAATGGCCACCGGCAACACCCCGGTAATGGATTTCAGCATATTTCAAGGTTTACGCACCTTGTCGGCCAACATTGCGGTGGAAATGCCGGAATCGGAAGTCAACAGTACCCACTACCGGGTATTGTTCCTGGCCGCGCTGGTGTTGTTCATGTTTACCTTCATCGTCAACTCGTTGGCTGAGTTGATCCGGCAAAATCTGAGACAAAAATATAGTTCGTTATGATTAAGGCATGGTTTAAAAGCGGTTCGCCGTGGATTTGGATGACGGCCGGCGCGGTAAGTATCAACCTGATCCTGGTAATCGGTTTGCTGTTGTTGATTGCGCTACGCGGCTTGGGCCATTTTTGGCCGTCCGACATCGTCGAATACCGTTACCAAGATCGACAGGCCCAAGAAACGGTGATCATCGGCGAAGAAGTCGAGCAATCCCTGTTGCCGGAAGCGCAAGCGCGAGCGGCCGGCCACGAGGTGCTTAACGGCGCCGAGTATCTAAAGCAATTTTTGGTCAAGACCGGCAATCGCGACATTTTAGGTAGCGACTTTCGCTGGATTCAAGAGCAATACATTGTGCAAAAAACCACCCCGGAAGATTTGATTACCGTCGAGCGCCGCGAATGGGGCAATTTTTACGGGCGGTTGATCGCGGTCAAGCAAAACCGGGCAGTCATCGCCGAAGGCGAACACGCTTGGCCAGTCGCGCAAGAAAAGTTGGCCCAGGTGCTGAAGCTATTTGCCAAAATCGACAAATTGCAGGACAAGGACATCGGCGCCATCAACTACAACCTGGAACGCTTGCGCCTGAAACAGCGGGGACTGGAATTGAAAGGCCAATGGAACGAGGCCAAGCGCGCCGAGTTTGCCGCCCGCAAAGTGGCATACGAGCAAGAATACAAAACCTTGCAACAAAGCATTTCTCAGCTCAACCAAGAGATGAAGTGCTGCATCTTGGTGGTCGCCGAGGCCGGCGGTCGGCAAATCAACATTCCGCTGGAGCGGGTCGTCAAACTGACCCGGCCCAACGCGATGAACGTGTGGGACAAGGCAGTCGAATACATTGCCAATTTCGGCACCTTCGTCAGCGACGAACCGCGCGAAGCCAACACCGAAGGCGGCATTTTCCCGGCCATATTCGGTACCGTGTTGATGGTGATGTTGATGGCCGTCGTGGTCACGCCGTTCGGGGTGATCGCGGCCGTGTACATGCGCGAATACGCCAAACAAGGTTTTATCACCCGCATCATTCGCATCGCCGTCAACAATTTGGCCGGCGTACCGTCCATCGTGTACGGGGTGTTCGGTTTGGGATTTTTCGTATACATCATCGGCGGCAGCATAGACAAAGTGTTTTTTCCGGAAGCCGCGCCGGCTCCGGTGTTCGGCACGCCGGGCTTGCTGTGGGCCTCTTTGACCCTGGCATTGTTGACTTTGCCGGTCGTGATCGTGGCCACCGAAGAAGGCTTGTCGCGCATTCCCAAATCCATCAGGGAAGGCAGTTTGGCGTTGGGGGCGACCAAAGCGGAAACCTTATGGCGCACCGTGTTGCCCATGGCCAGCCCTGCGATTATGACCGGTCTGATTTTGGCAGTGGCCCGCGCGGCCGGCGAAGTGGCGCCGCTGATGCTGGTCGGCGTCGTGAAACTGGCCCCCACCCTGCCGTTGGACGGCAACTTCCCGTATTTGCATTTGGACAGAAAATTCATGCACCTCGGATTTCACATTTACGACGTGGGCTTTCAAAGTCCCAACGTCGAAGCCGCCAGACCCTTGGTATACGCCACGTCCTTGTTGTTGGTGATGGTGATCGTTGGCTTGAACATGTTCGCCATCGCCATCCGCAACAACCTTCGCGAGAAATACCGCGCATTGGAAAACTAAGTTCGTAATCAACACGATAGGTTCGGATTAATCACATGACAACTGAAGTAAGAAAAACCCACGCCATCGATATCAGTGCGCTGAACCGGGCGGATAAAGACAGCAAAGATTCGTTCGACCCTTGCATCAGCGTGGAGAACCTGAATCTGTTTTACGGCAGCAAACAAGCCTTGCACAAGGTCACCATGACCATGCCGCGCAAGAAAGTGACCGCCTACATCGGTCCCAGCGGTTGCGGTAAATCCACCTTGTTGCGCTGCATCAATCGCATGAACGACCTGGTCGACGGCGTGCGGATAGAAGGCAAGATCCTGCTGGACGGCGAAGACATTTACGATAAAAACATCAACGTCGCCGCCCTGCGGCGCCGAGTGGGCATGGTGTTTCAAAAGCCTAACCCCTTCCCCAAGACCATTTACGAAAACGTCGCCTACGGCTTGCGTATCCAAGGCGTCAACGACCGGCGGGTGTTGGATGAAATCGTCGAAAAATCCCTGCGCGGCGCGGCGTTGTGGGACGAGGTGAAAAACCGCTTGAACGACAACGCCTTGGGCATGTCCGGCGGTCAGCAGCAACGTCTGGTCATCGCCCGGGCGATAGCGATAGAACCGGAAGTGATTTTGCTGGACGAGCCGGCTTCGGCTTTGGACCCGATTTCGACCTTGAAAATCGAGGAGTTGATCGACGAATTAAAAGAAAAATACACTATCGTCATCGTCACCCATAACATGCAACAAGCGGCGCGGGTGTCCGACTACACCGCCTTCATGTATATGGGAGAGTTGATCGAATTCGGCGAAACCAGCGAATTGTTCACCAATCCGGCTAAAAAACAAACAGAAGACTACATCACCGGCCGTTACGGCTAGGAGCACGCCAACATGGATAACACCATCATCAACCAACACATTTCCCGTCAGTTCAACAAGGAAATGGAAGACATCCGCAACAAAGTGTTGACCATGGGCGGCTTGGTCGAACAACAAGTGGATTTGGCGACCAACGCCTTCATGAGTTACGACATGGAAAGCGCCGAGAAAGTCATACAGCAAGACCAATTGGTCAATGCGCTGGAAAAAGACATCGATCACGAATGCACCGAAATCATGGCCAAACGCCAGCCGGCCGCATTCGACCTGCGCATGCTGATCGCCACGATCAAGATCATTACCGATCTGGAGCGGATAGGCGACGAAGCGGCCCGTATCGCCAAAATGACCATGCGTCTGGAAAGCGGCGATTATTATCAGGATAAATATTACGAAATCGAACATTTGCTGGAATTGGTCAAGGAAATGCTGAACGGCGCCCTGGACGCCTATGCCCGTACCGATACCGAGGAAGTGATCGCCATCACCGCGCAAGACAGCAAGGTGGACCGGGAATATACCAGCATCACCCGCCAGCTCATCACCCAGATGATGGAAGACCCGCGCAACATCACGCGCGCGCTCGACATGCTGTGGACAGCCCGTGCGCTGGAGCGTATCGGCGACCATTCCTGCAACGTGTGCGAGCACGTGATCTACATGGTGAAGGGCAAAGACGTTCGCCACCTGAGCCGCGAAGAGTTGGAACATACCATCAAGTCGTCCGACCGTTAAAGCCGCCGGCTTCGTGGATTTCGATTTGCAGTTCGCGCCGGCTTGCCTCGACGACGTGCCGGCTTTGGTGGAATTGATTAATTCGGCTTATCGCGGCGAATCCAGCCGCGCGGGTTGGACTACCGAAGCCGATCTGTTGGACGGGAAGCGCACCGACGCCGCGGAATTGTCCGGTCTGCTGAAGCGAACCGACTCCTTGCTGATAGCCTGTAAAGCCGGCGCCGTCGCGGTCGGTTCCGTGCATTTGCAAAGGGTCGATGCCGACGTGCATATCGGCATGCTGGCCGTCAGTCCGCCGTTACAGGGCGGCGGCATCGGCAAACGGCTGCTGCATGCCGCCGAAACGCAAGCCCAAAACCTTTGGCCGCTGCAACGCTTTTTAATGTTCGTCATTCCGTGTCGTAGCGAATTGATCGATTACTACCGTCGGCGCGGTTACAGGGCCACCGGAACCTTCAAACCCTTTCCCGTGCAACCGCAATTGTGGCGCGCAAAAGTCGAAGGACTAAGCCTGGAAATGCTGGAGAAAACCGTGGCCGATAGGCCCGGTTAATCATTTAGTCCTTTTGTTATTGTAGTGGCGGCAAAACACCAACAACCCTAGAGGTTGCTGCCTGTTGCCGGCGGTCAAGTACGGCATGCGGATCAGGCCAAGACCCACTTCGCGCGAATGGGGCAGCATGCCTGCTTGGTTCCAAGTGGTTTTAGGCCGCCCTTAAGCCATCCGGCTAGGCAGCAGCCGGGTTTTCCATCCCCAGCGAATAAGCTACAGTGGTGCATCCTTTACGATTGCCCCACTCCTTTTACCTATTACCATGTGGATACAGAAACAAATACGCCTAAAACCCAGAAACCGCGGCTTTCATCTGGTCACCGAGGAAATTCTGTCCCATCTACCCGAGCTTAAATCGCTTAACGTCGGTTTGTTGCATGTGTTTATTCAACACACTTCGGCCGGATTGACCATCAACGAAAACGCTGACCCCAGCGTACGTCAAGACTTCGAAAGTTATTTCAACCAAGCGGTGCCGGAAAATCAGCCCTATTATTTGCACGATGACGAGGGTTCGGACGACATGCCGGCACACCTGAAAAGCAGCCTGCTCGGCTGCAGCCTCAGTCTGCCCATCAGTAACGGCCGCTTGAATGTGGGAATCTGGCAAGGCATTTATTTATGCGAACACCGCAACCAAGGCGGCAGCCGCTCGCTGGTATTGACCTTGAGCGGCGAATAGCTGCCGTGCAAACGCTGAACCTGCGGCGTACAATACGCGGCTAAACCAACCACGGGGGAAGCAACTATGAAGCGGCTAAGCCAATTAATCGTCTTACTGGGCGCTGCCGGTCTCGCCCAAACGGCCTACAGCGACGAAACCGTCACGGAAATGACGGTATACCGCAGCCCCACCTGCGGCTGCTGCGGTAAATGGATAGAGCACGTCAGCAAAAACGGCTTCAAAGTCAAAGACATCGTCAGCGACGACATGCAAGCAATCAAACAAAAACTCGGCCTGCCCGAACAATTGGCTTCCTGCCATACCGCGGTAGTAGACGGTTACCTCGTCGAAGGCCACGTTCCGGCCGCCGACATCCGCAAAATGCTGAACGAAAAAACCAAAATCGCCGGTATCAGCGCGCCCGGCATGCCCATGGGCAGCCCCGGCATGGAAATGGGCGGCAAACAAGACGACTATGAAGTCGTTTCTTACGACAGCGCCGGCAACACCCAAGTGTTTGCCGACCACAAAGCCGGCCAATAAAAACCCATCCGCAACACCACGTTCGATCGACATGCTCATCCAACCTATTTTGCAACAACTGCTGGAACGTCGCGATTTAAGCGACGCACAAATGCAAACCGCGATGCGGGCCATGATGAACGGCGAACTCAGCGATGCACAAATCGCCGCTTTCTTGATCGCCTTGCGCTGCAAGGGCGAAACGGTAGAAGAAATCGCCGCGGCAGTCGGCGTGTTGCGCGAATTGGTGCATAAAGTGCCGATCAGCGGCGAGCACGTCATCGATACCTGCGGCACCGGCGGCGACGGCGCCAACACTTTCAACATCTCGACGACCGCGGCTTTCGTGGTCGCGGCGGCCGGCGGCAAAGTCGCCAAGCACGGCAACCGTTCGGTATCCAGTTGTTGCGGCAGCGCCGACTTGCTGGAGCTGGCCGGGGTCAATCTGGACCTGCCGGCCGAACAAGTGGCGCAATGCGTAGCCGACATCGGCGTCGGTTTTTTATTCGCCGCCAAACACCACAGCGCGGTGCGCCACACCGTTAAGGCCCGCAAGGAAATGGGGGTGCGCACGCTGTTCAACCTAATCGGCCCGCTGTCCAATCCGGCCAATGCCCCGCACCAGCTCATCGGCGTGTTCGACAAACAATGGCTGCTGCCGGTGGCCGAAGTCCTAAAGCGTTTGGGCAGTCGCCACGTGCTGGTCGTGCACGCCCAGGACGGCCTGGACGAAATCAGCATCGCCGCGCCGACCGACGTGGCCGAACTCAAAGACGGCGTGATCGACAGCTACACGCTGACGCCGGAGCAATTCGGCTTGCGCCGCGCCCACCTGAAAACCCTGGCGATTACCTGCCCGGCGGATAGCCTGAGCATAGTCCGCGCCGTGCTGAACAACCAGCCCGGCCCGGCCCGCGACATCGTCGCTCTGAACGCCGGCGCGGCAATCTACGCCGCCGACCTTACCGATTCGTTGGATGCCGGCATTCGCCGGGCACATGAGGTGTTGGCCGACGGGAGTGCGTTGGCGAAGTTTGAAGCTTTGATTGGGTATTCTTGAACGTTTCGGCGCCAGCGTTTCGACGCACCAAAACCAAATTGTCTCCATAGCGTTCACCAAAAAAGGTGACAATAGGCACACGCCGACGTAAACTCGATCCATGAAGCCATTTCGTTGGAATCACGATAAAAACGAGCTATTAAAAAAGGATCGCGGCATCTCTTTCGAGGAAATGGTGCTGGCTATTGAGGCAGGCGGATTACTGGATGAATTGCTTCACCCTGACCAGGATAAATATCCCAACCAATCCATTCTGGTGGTGGCGCTCGATAATTACGTGTATTTAGTACCATACGTCGAGGAAACCCATTTCTTCTTCCTAAAACAGTCATTCCAAGCAGAAAGGCAACCCGAGATTATTTACAGGGGAACAAAGGCGATGAATAAACTCGATGAATTTGAGCAAGATATTCTGGATGCTTATGAAGACGGTGAACTTAAGTCGATTGCGCCTTCAAAAACCAACCTGGCTAAATTTAAAGCCGCCGCCACTGCCACCTTCATCAAGGATAAACGAGTCAACATTCGCTTGTCGTCGCCAGACCTGATGGATATTCAAGCGCGTGCCTTGGAAGAAGGCATACCTTATCAGACGCTAATTGCCAGCGTTTTACACAAATATGTTTCCGGTCGATTGATCGAAAAACCTTCTAACCTGAACTCGCCCAAAAATAAACGGCAGCGTTCCGGGGATGGTTTATGAAGACTTTTGTGTCGCTGCCGCGACGGGTTGATTTGGAGTCGGTTCGCGCACCGACAGGCGCGATACTTTCGCTACGAAAACCATCCATGGTTTTCGCCCTGCGGGCCACCAGCTGTCGGTCTGCGAACCGACTATGAATAAACCCGTCGCAATAGCGACACATTATTAAACCAAACAACACATGACGACAGATACCCCCGACATCCTCAAAACCATACTCGCCAAAAAAGCCGAAGAAGTCGCCCGCCGCAAGAACAACACGCCGATTGCGTTGCTGCAGGAAATCGCCGGCAGCGTGCAAGGCCCGCGCGGCTTTTACCAAGCCTTGCGTAGCAAGGCCGACCAGCAAAAACCGGCGATCATCGCCGAAATCAAAAAAGCGTCGCCCAGCCAGGGCGTGATCCGCGAGGATTTCAAGCCGGTCGAGATTGCGGTCGATTACGCCTTCAACGGTGCCGCCTGTTTATCGGTATTGACCGACAAGGAATTCTTCCAGGGTTCGGAGGCCAATCTGCAGATGGTGCGCGACAAATGCCCGCTGCCGGCAATTCGCAAGGATTTCATGATCGATCCTTACCAGATCCACGAATCGCGGGCGCTGGGCGCCGATTGCGTGCTGCTGATCGTTGCGGCATTGGATGACGCGACGCTGAAGGAATTGGCCGACACCGCCACCGGCTTAGGGCTGGATGTGTTGGTCGAAGTACACGATGCCGCAGAACTCGAGCGGGCGTTGAAGCTGAACACCCACATGATCGGCATCAACAACCGCAATCTGCGCAGCTTCGAGGTGTCGCTGCAAACCACGCTGGATCTGAAAAACACCATACCGGCCGATAAATTGATCGTCACCGAAAGCGGCATCCATACCCCGGCCGACGTCAAATTGATGCAGGACAACGGCATCTACACCTTTCTGGTCGGCGAAGCCTTCATGCGCGCGCCGTCGCCGGGGCAAAAAATGCGCGAGCTGTTTTTTTAAGCGGGACCGGGTATCTGCGAGCGCCGACCGCATCGCTAGCCCCCTAAGCAGGATGGAATCGAACCGGCGTGCGGCTGCGGTTCCGCCCAGCCAACGGCAGGGGGCAGGCACGATTAGCGTCCCTTCCGTTCGAGACCGCCCTAATCTAGTCTTGACTCAAGCAAGCACCGTTGCCGAGCAGCGCCGCAAATGCCTCGGCCGGTACGGGCTTGCTGAACACATATCCTTGGATCTCGTCGCAACCGTTTTGCCGCAAAAACCGGCAATGTTGTTCGGTTTCCACGCCCTCGGCGATAACCTTGTATTCCAGATTATGCGCCAACGCGATGACGGCCAAAACAATGGTGGCGTCTTCCGGATCGGTCAGCATGTCACGCACGAAAGACTGGTCTATTTTCAGGGTGTGGGCCCGCAGCCGTTTCAGATAACCGAGACTGGAGTAACCGGTACCGAAATCGTCTATGGACAATTTCACCCCGGCCGCCCGCAGCCGGCTGAAACTCTCTATCACTTTATTAACGTCTTGGGCAACCAGGCTTTCGGTCAGCTCCAATTCCAGCTGAGCCGGCGGCAAGCCGGTTTCCGCCAGTGTCCGCAACACCCAAGCAACGACATCTTGCTGCAGAAATTGCCGAGTGGACACGTTCACCGCTACGCACACCGGCGGCAAGCCGGCTTCGGTCCAGGTCTTGACTTGCGAGCACGCCTGCCTGAGCACCCAATCGCCGATAGGCACGATCAAACCGGAGTCTTCGGCTATCGGAATGAAATCGGACGGCGAAACCATGCCTAGCTCGGGATGCCGCCAACGCAGCAAAGCCTCGCAGCCGGTAATCCGCCCTGATTGCAAACACACCTTGGGCTGGTAGAACAACTGCAGTTGGCCGGCCGCTTGCGCGCCACGCAACCGGGTTTCCAAATCCACCCTGCGCAAGGTTTCCTCGCTCATTTCCCGGGTAAAGATTTTGCAGGTGTTTCGGCCTAATTCCTTGGCGCGATACATGGCCACATCGGCGTTGTCAATCAATTGCTCGGCGGTTTCGCCATCTTCGGGAAAGACGCTGACGCCTATGCTGGCCGACAGATGGATCTGCCGACTTTGCAAATCGAGCGGGCAATCCAGGCTGCGCACGATCTTTTGCGCAACCCGGTAAGCGTCGCCGGCACTGCCTATATTCGCCAACAAAACCAGAAATTCGTCGCCACCCTGGCGGGAAACCGTATCGCCCTCCCGCACCAGCGAACTCAGCCTTGCGGCTACGGCCTGCAACACCGCATCGCCGAAAGGATGACCGTAACCGTCGTTAACCACTTTGAATCTATCCAAGTCGATGTACAACAAGGCCAACTGCTGTCCGGATCGGCGCGCCTGGGCGACGGATTGAGCCATGCGGTCTTGCAGCAATTCCCGGTTCGGCAGTCCGGTCAGACCATCGTGGGTCGCCAGATAATGAATGCGTTGTTCCGCACGCTTACGCTCGGTAATATCCTGGATGGCGCCTATCATGCGGATACCGCGCCCGCCAGCGTCACGCAATACGTGGCCTCTATCGTACACATCCGCCCAACTGCCGTCTTTACGCTGAAAGCGGTATTCCTCCAGCCAATTTTCCTCGTCCGCGGCGAGTACCGCGTAGATATGTTCGACTACCCGCGCGCGGTCTTCCGGGTGAATACGAGTCGTCCAGAATTCGATGTCGCATCCAATCTCTTCGGCGCTATAGCCGAACAGCAGTTGAAAATTCTCGTTCCACCATATCCGGTTTGCGAGCAGATCCCAATCCCAGATGACGTCGCCGGTGGCACGGGCCGCCGCGTGAAAGCGGTTTAAGCTTTCTTGTAAGGCTGCGTTGGCGCGCTTGCGCTCCGACACATCGTTCAAAAACAACGTGCAAATTTCCCGGCCGTCTTGCTTGAAGGCCAACAAGCGCAGCTCGGCGTCGAACGCTCCCGATACGCCGACAAAACGAAACGCCGCACTGCCGTCGCTCGCCAAAATGGCCGGCCAATCGGCCGTCCCCTCGGGGGCCATGACGATTTCGGTAACCGAACGGCCTAACACGCCGTTGCGCGCCCGGCCGAACAAACGCTCCGCGGCGGCGTTCCATTCGACGATGGCTAACTCCGAATCGACACTGATAATCGCGGTATTGGTCGAGTCGAAGACGGCGCCTTTCAGTGCCAGGGAGGTTGCGGCCTGTTCTTGCGCTTCAAGCAATTGGCTGACCGCCAGCGCCATCCGGTCCAAGGCTTCGCCGAGAAGCTGGGTTTCCCGAAAATCGTTGGCGGATAAGGTAGCCGCCGCGACGGGCGCCTGCAACTCTCGTCTGCCTATCCCCGCAACGCGCAGTTCCAGTTCCGCAAGCGGCTTGCCGAAGCGGCGGGTGATGCGAATCGACACCATCACCAAACCGACTACCATGACCACGCCTATCGCCGCCACCTGATACAGCTGTCGGCGCATCGCACTTTCGATAAACGGGATTTGCCGCGATGCCACCACCAGCCAAGAAGAGCCGCCCTTGAGCGCCAGCCGCCTGGCTGCAACCCAACGCGTTTCCGCCTCTATCTGCATTCTGTCCACAAACACCTCGCCGGAAAACGCCAACAGCGGCGCCAGCTCCGGCGGCACGGGCAGTGGTGTGCGCCCGACGTGTTTCCCGCCTATCAAACGCGGCGTCTCCCCCAATTCCACGATTTGAAAATGCGACCGGTATTCCGCCGATAAAGGCGATAAAAACCGGTTGAGTGCCGGCAAGTCCAAATCCGCATCCAAGACGCAAATCAACTTGCCGGCAGGATCGCGCAGCGCTTTTGCATAGGTGATGCCCCACAGGGGCTCCAAGCTGCCGGCATGGATAATCCACCGATACGCCGGCAGCCAGGTTTCTCCACTAGGACTATTCAATGCCGCTTGGTAAAACGGTTGATTGCGCGGATCGTAATCATGCGTGGCCAGCTGCTCGCTCAGCTCGAAGCCGCGCGCGGCCAAGCGATAAACTTGAGTGAGCCGGCCGCTGTCACGGCTCGGAAACCACCAAAGCAGCAAGTCGCCGCTTTCGATACGCTGCAATGTGCCGTATTCTCCGTTAGCGGGCAAAACCGCCCCCAGGTAGCTCAGTTCCGGACGTTGTTCGAACGCGGCCAGCGAATGCTCCAGCATGGCACGCATGGATGAAGCCCTCAGCTCCGGATAACGAGCGGCACGTTCGGCCGATTCCGCGGTCATTTCCGCGGCGCGCACCAAAATTCGCAATCGCTCGGTCGCTCGATCCAGGGTTTCTTCCAGCTCCCGCCGGCTCGCCTGCTCGGTTCCGGCCGCCCCCTGAAACATCATGGCGAGCAACAGCCCCAAACCTAACACCGCTACTACCGCCACCACATTGACGACCAAGGTTTGGGTGAACGAAGGGGCTTGGGGTAAGGCTTTTTTTTGAGGACTGGTTAGCACGGTGGTTCGTTTTGCAAGCATGGAACGCATCGGCTCGATTCGACGGCTAAGGGCGGACCCGTCAAACAGCGCAAAACAGCCGGCGCTTAGCCCAACGCCGGCACGCCTGCAATTGAACGCATTGCAATCGGCCGGGCGTTAGGCGACAACGCTTCATCCAACGGCTCAGACGGCAAATCAATTCAGCAGACAAACGTCCGCCTGCCGACTATTCAACGACAATGGTTGCGTCGCGCCGGGGCGGCGAACGCCGATGAACCTCTCCCGCCAATAAGGCTGATGCAGGTTGGAAAGCATGACCCGGCCGGTACGTTCGCTGGGCGCATGCACGAAGTTGTCGCCGCCGACATAAATACCGACGTGGGAAAACGGTTTACCGGTATTGAAAAACAGCAAGTCTCCGGGCAAACGCTGATCGGGGGGGACGGCAGGCAGAAAGTAGGCCAAGGATTCGGTGGTGCGCGGCAGTTTCAAACCCTGCCGCCGATAAACGTAAGCGACCAAACCGCTGCAATCGAAACCTACCTCCGGCGATTGACCGCCGTAAACGTAGGGACGGCCTTGCAACTGCAAAGCATCGCGGGCGGCCTGAGTATTGCCCGGACCGCTAGGCTGATAATCGGAAACAGGCGGCTTTTTGTCGGTACCGGAACAACCGGACAACAGCAGCAAAACCAGCGAGGCTAATCCGAACCAACGGCAGAATGACGACTGCATGAACCCTGAACGATGAAAGCAAACGCTTCAAGTATAACGCGATTTACCTTATTGACGCTTACGCTGCTTCTGATTGATCAGCATCACTTCCGCCTTGGCGCCTAAGAACACGTAGACGCCCAAGCTCAATAGCAACAAAGCCGCTGCCAATACCACCCAGACCGCCTCGACGATATATTGACCGGCACTACCTTGTAGCGCCGCTTTGAAAATCATCAACAGGGCTTCGATCGACAAGGCGATGATGATGGCCCCGATAAAACGGGTAATGGTCCGCCGCGTGGAGCTGTGTTTCATGATGTCTTTGTACAGCAAGACTTCTTCTTCGAAGGTGGTTTTGCCCAAATCGAAGATGGCCAAGGCCAAGGTCAAGTAAATCACCACGCTGAACGGAATCAGCTTGGCTTCTTGTTTGAGAGCCGCGGTTTGCAACACCTCAATACATTCTTGTCCCGCCGCAAACAACAAGATCAGCGACACGGTGAACAAACCCAGGACTATCAAGGTATAGATCAGCTTAAAACCCGGCTCGAAGTGGCGCCTTTTACGCTCGCCGGTCAGAAAACTCAGCATCGCAGGCAGATCGATGTCCAAGACGACATAGCCGCGCACGGCACCGTCTTTGTTGCAAACCGGACCACAAACCGACACACACAGTTCGTTCTTGATGCTGGACAAATAAGGCTCGGTGATTACGGCCGTCCGGCTTTTTTGCACGGCGGCAAAATAAGGCCGCTGACTGCGGTCCGCCCCCATGCCCAAGCCGGCGTGCTGCGGGTAGTTGTGTCCGGCAATGTTGCCGTTGATTTGCACCCCGTCCGGGTCCAGCAAATACAACAAGCTCACGCACGGATAGTATTCGCACAGGGAATTCAGCGTTTCTCGCAGTTGCTCCGGCGTTTGTTCGAATAATCGTTCATCGGCGAAACACGTCAAGATCGACAACAATAACCGTTGAATGGCCAGGCGATGTTCCTCGTACAACTCGATAACGACGATGGGGCTCATTTGCAGCATCAGGGATTTCCAATTTCCGATAGAAGAGTTGAAATTCAAGCAGTAATTATGCCGCAACGCCGGCAAACCTACGATTTTCCGATAAGCCCGGAGTTTTTGCACCGGAGTGGCGCAAGAGACCAACGCATTCCCGGTAAAATGGCGCAATCACGACCCGCTTGCGAGAAACACAATGATTCAGTGGTATCCCGGTCACATGCACAAGGCCAGCAAGGAAATCAAACAAACCCTACCGGACATCGATTTGCTGATCGAAGTATTGGACGCCCGCATCCCCTACAGCAGTCAAAACCCGATGCTGGACCAACTGCGCGGCGACAAGCCGACCATACGCGTATTGAACAAAGCCGACTTGGCCGATGCCGCCGTCACCCGGCAATGGCAAGCCTTCATGGAAAAGGAAATGGCGGTCAAGACCCTGGCCCTATCCGGCCAGCAGGCCGATAAAGTCAAACAGATTCTGGACTTGTGCAGCAAAATGCTGCCGGAAAAAACCGCCGCCGGCAAAGTGGTGCGCAGCATGATCATGGGCATTCCCAACGTCGGCAAATCCACCATCATCAATAGCCTGGCCGGACGCGCAATCGCCAAAACCGGCAACGAACCGGCCGTTACCAAGCAACAACAACGCATCCAGCTGAAGAACAACATCGTGTTGTCGGACACGCCGGGCGTGCTGTGGCCCAACCTGGAAAACCGTTACAGCGGTTACCGCTTGGCGGTGACCGGCGCCATTAAAGATACGGCGTTTCAGCATGAAGACATCGCCATATTCGGGCTGGACTATCTGTTGCGCGCCTACCCGGATCTGCTGATAGCCCGATACCGGCTGGATGCGTTACCGGCAGACGCGATGCAGGCGCTGGCGCTCATCGGCAAAAAGCGCGGCTGCCTGCGCGCCGGCGGCGTGGTGGAGCTGGACAAGGCGGCGAAACTGTTTCTGACCGAACTGAGAGCCGGCACGCTCGGCCAAATCAGCCTGGAAACGCCGGACATGCTGGCAAGCGAATTACAGGAATTGGCGGCCATGCGCGCCGCAAAAGCCGCAAAGAAAGCGGCCGGGACCCACGGCGGTAAAGCGCAGTGACGAGGCCGACACTGCTAAGGCATCTCGTTAGTGCGCTTGCCGACTTGGTACAAACTCCAGCCCAACACCAAGACCATCAGCACAATCACCAGGCCTAGAAACCCATTGCTATTCAACAAGCCAACCATATCCAAACCGGTATCGGCCGCTCTGATTTCGGTTTCCGCCCCCAAACCGGCCGGCTCGGCCCGGTAACCTTGGCGCTGCAGCTGCACTATCGGCTCTATGTCGTAACGCGGCGCGGCCTCTAATTTGGCGCCGTACAGCAAACGATAGCGTTTGTCCGGCTGATAGATGAACACCAGCTGATAGCCCGGCCCGGTCCCGGTTACCCCGGCTATCTGCAAAGGCGGGTTATCCCGGTCTTCGATGACGATGCGATAAACGCTGCGGCGCTGTTCGGCAAAAGCCAAATGCGTATTGACTTGCTCGATGTCCTGAAAACGGATGGCTTCCAAGCGGCCGCTGGCGATTTCCCGGAACCCGGCGTCCACCCCTTGCGGCACGTTTACCAGCACTCGGGCGCTACGGCTGAAATTCGGCGTCGAGATCGCCGGCTCCAAGCCGGCCAAAGGTTGCCGACCGCTGACCACGTCCACCAAGGTCAATTTGTTGTCGGCGTCGTGCCGGATAGTGATCGCGTCGCTCTGATAGTCGAAAGTTTGCAATTGATCCGGCACGCTTACCGTTTGCTCGCGCCACAATTCCACCCCGTCGATATGCAAAGCGTGTTCGATCAGGCTGACTTTTTCGTCGCGTTGCAATTCTTGGTCCCCGCGCAAGGTGCGGGTTAATTCGCTCAGCGCGGCCGTCCGGGCTTGGCTGGCCCTATCCACCCCTATGCGCAGAAACTTATAGCGGTTGGCCGGCAATGCAACGTCGCGCTTGGCGACAGCCATGTAGCGCGCGTAATCGAAAATCCTGGCATCGGCCAGCAAAGGCTGCCATTGCCGGCCGTCGTCCGAGCCTTCCACCCGTATGGCGTATTCGAAATCGTGCTGCGCGGTTTTCAGGGTCAAACCGTCGGCGAAAAGGTTTTCGGTTTTTAATTCCACCGTCACGGCAATGCCGCCGGCGGCATCGGTTTGTAAACTCGGCGGCCCGCTTTCCAGCGCATAGCGTTGGGTTTGGGTTTTATGGCTGGCGATTTTTTGCAAGGCAAACGGCGTCTCTGCATTTTGCTCATCGAGCAACACCAAGTCGCGAAAGTCGTCGGCACTGGCTTTATACACCGCCGGGTCCAGGGGCACAGCCATCAGGGCTTGCTTTTGGCCCGGCGGGACGACGACCTCGCGGCTAAAGCGCTGCCCGCCGGCGTCGGCAAGCTGCATCCATCCCATCAATACCCACCATAGCCACTGAAATTTCATTGCTGACGCCCTTCGTCCCGATGCCCGGTAAAACTTTGCTGATAGCGCATATAGAAAAAGGCGCCGCCCAAAGCCAGCAAACCCAACAGAATAAACGCGACGATTCTATACAGTTGTTCGAGTCTGGCCAGATCGATAAAAAATACTTTCCAGGCCACCAAGGCGAACAAGGCCAGCCCGGTCCAACGCAACGCGGCCACCCTGAGCTTGATGCCGCTAAACACCGAGGCCAGTGCGAAGGCGGACCATAGTATCGATACCCCGCCGGAACGCAGTCCCGGCACGAAGTGATACAACAGGGAATTGACTTCCAAACTGCTGCTGACGAACAGCAACAGCAACGCGCTCCAGGCCAACCACTTGCGTAGTTCGCCTTGTTCCGCGGCGCCCTGCAAACGTTTGCAGGCCAAACCCAGAAAAGCGATAACGGCGGTAAAATCCAGCAAACGCATCAAGAACAGTTGAAACGAATACGCCCCGGCGTAGCGTAAGGTCCAAACCCCGTCGCCGACCGCGATCGGCGCCAAGGTCAACTGCCAGGAAGGCAAATCGACAAACAGCAATTTCAACGCCAATCCGCCCAGCAACCAAGCCAGTACCGTCAACAAACCGGCAAAAGCGCTACGCTGGTAAAACAGCAACAACAGCCAAGCCGCTGCTAACCAAACCAAGGTCAGCATCGGCAATTGCAGCGGCGGATATAAATACCCGAAGCTGCGGTGTAATTCCAATTGCAACGCCACAAACACAATGCCGCACCCCAGCACGACAATCGCCCGCATCAAGCCGTTCCGCTGCAGATACATCGCCACGTCGGTATTCGGCGGACAGGCCATGTCGCCGGCTTGTGCCGGCCGTTCGGTCAGACGATAGGCGACAGCCAACGCGGCAATCGGAATGCCCAAACTAATCGCCCGTTGCAGCAAGCCCCAAACGAAGCCAGCCAGCGATTGTTGGCGATCGAAAGCCTGGGCGTATTGCGCCGGCAAATCGAGGAAACAATAGCGAAGCACGACCAGCGCATACACGGCATAAGCCAGCTGTTGTAAAAAGGCGCTACGCAGTTTTCCAGACAACCACAGCATCAGCGCCGCTTGCAGCGCCCAACAGGCGGTCAGCCATTGTGCGGACAATAGCAAAGGCAAGGTTACGGTCAGAAAGAAGGCCGCCAAGCCGATAAAACTGAGTAACAGGGCTTTGTCTGCGATACGCCGCACCAAACAATAGTAAGCGTGGGCCAGGTAAAATCCGGCCAGCGTTGCGCTTAGCAACGCCAACCAAATCTGCGGAAAATCCCGGCTAATCAAGCCCGCCGCCGTCGCGAAAAATATCGCGGCATTTGACAGCAACGCCAATAGATCCAACAGGCTGGACGGGCTGCGGTTGACCAGGCAGAACAAAATCACCATGGTCGAATACAGCGTGAAAAATCCGAGCAGGAACGGAAAAACCTGCCAAAAATAGCCGGATTGATAAGCCTGCAAGCTGCCGAAAAACAGCAAATAGTGGCAAACGAAACTGAGGAAATTCAGCAAATGCCAATGCTTGTAAGCATTGATGGCCAAAATGCCGCAGCCTAACAACAGCATATAGCTATAGAGGCCGATGAAATTGACTTGGCCGGTAGACAGCAAAATAGGGGTAGCGTAGCCGCCGAGGATGGCGAATACGGCGACCAACATCGCATCCAACCGCACCGCCAAGGTCGCGGCGCAGCCGGTTACCGCTATCATCAGCGCGAATGTCGGATAGACGGGCAACAAGTGATAAAACGCGTAAGCGGCAAACACCGCAAAATACAATACGGCAATCCCGCCGCCCAATAGGCCCAAGGCGAACAAATGGTATTGGCCGCCCAGAACTCTAACCCCGGCCACTATCATGCCCACGCCGGTCAACACCGACAAGGCGACTCGAGCTTGTTCGCCCAGCAAGCCGTTATCGATTGAATACTTCAAGAAAAAACCGATACCGGTTACCAGAATCAACACGCCTATCCGCAGTAACCAATTGCTGGCGATGGCATATTCCATGGACACGCCTGCCGGCCTGTGGCCTTCGCCGACCACGATCCAGTTCCAAACTTCCTGCAGAATCCGTTTGGCGGCCAATTCGAAATCGCTGGGCGGAGCGGGCTCGCCGACCGAGTCCCAGGCGTCCACGCTTGCTTGTTTTTCCGGTTCGGCTTCGGTTTGCCGTTCAGGCTCGGGCAGCGCGTCAACCGTAACCGTGGCAACTTCCGAGGCCGCTAGCGTCTCGATATCGGACGCCGTCGCGGTTGAGCGAGCAGTTTTGTCGCTCGTCGCTTGACCAATGCCAAGCGGCGGGTCGGCCTGGTTCAGCGCCGCTACAGCGTGTTGTAGATTTTGCAAGGCACGGCTGAGGTCTTGTTGATAACGGGCCTGCCGCGATAACAGTACGAACAGCAGAGCGATGACGATTAAAGGGCCTACAACCAAGCAAAACACCCCGAAACCGATCAAGTCGTCCACAGCCATCCTCATACTAAATAAAATTATGCATACCCGCCATGCAAGCCAGCGCGTGCATTGCACGGAAAAACCGCAGTTCGGCCAACCGCGAAGCCCCGCTGGACCGAATTCGGTTCAAACCGGTTAAGAGCCTGTTTCTCCGGAGTAAAGCCCGTCCGTAGCGCGAGTGCGCATCGGCACAACGCATGACCGTCGTGAACAGCCCGCCGGCAGACGCCGATGAAAGCGGCATCTGCCACGAATCAAGTCTTTACGGACGCCCCCCCTCCCGATAGCAGCCTAGGGCCGGGAAGGATATAGGCCTTGCACAGCAATACAGTATCTCAACGCCAGGTAAGGCGACTGGGTTGCAACCGGCTGGCTGCTGCCCGCCGCACCGACGGTGGTGTTTGCGTTCGCAGTCGTTGTCACCGCACCCGCCGCCATTTTATCGGTGGGCGCGGCGTCGGAATATTGATTATCGCGGCTGGATGAAGACGCGATCACTTTGCCGACCGGGGTAGAAGCATTCCCGGCCGCGCTGACGACATTGACCGACGAGATCGCGTCCACGGTGGTCGTCGCAGTATGCTGGTGCGTCGGCATTTGCGCCTGCGTCAAGGTAACCGACTGCACCCCGCCCGCTTGCCCGATGACTAACGGCGCAAGCCCGTTACCGGTACCGAATCCTACCGGCGCGCGTCCGCGCAAATCAGGTACCCCGAAATTCGTTCTGCCGTCGCCACCGAATGTGGTGCCTACCAAAGAAAACAGCGCGCTATTGGCGTTGATAGGCAACAATTGCCCGTTTGCCTCCGTATAGCCGGTGGGGCAGTATTGATAAGGGAAGAGACAAATCTCTCCGATGAAAGGCTCCGATCCGCAAGCAAAGGCCTGAGCCGGAAGCGCTGCTGCGAGTGCGAATAGTAAACGGGCAGAACGTTTATTCATTTTTGTTTTCCTCGTCTGGCAAAAATTGGAATACACCGTATCGCAGGATGACCGAAGTTTTTCCGGCCTTGATTTGCAGTGATACGATTCGGCGGCGTGAGTAAGGACGAGCAGGCTGGGCCGGCACCGTCATTACTGTGATCAGCATAGAAGATTTTGAAGGAAATGCTCGCAGGTCAGCCGCTGAACCCACACCGGCCGAATAAACCTATCGGGTACAACGTTCCTAGCCCTGCATGTGTGTCAACCGGACAAGTGAGGCGGCCATCATGGACAGAGATAGTACACCCCCCATTTACTGAAAAATCTCACCGAACGCTTTCAGTCGCTGACGGAACGGAAACTAGCCAAATTGCGGATCGTCGAATCTCTGACTGCGCTGCCCAACAGGCCGTCAGTAATCGGCGGAACGGCCAATGCCTCTTTGCGGTGCGCATTGTTCCCCGGCACCCAAGGCAAGGAACGCATTGTCTGCAAAAAACCACACTGCCAGCTGCGGTCGACGGCATCGAAGCGCGCTACCTCGGCATACAACACAATCCATCGGACCTGGATGCCGTATGCAGATCGAGCACGTGTCCCGGCAACGGTGACCGGTACGTCTTTTTTTTCACCCGAGTAAATATGATTGACCCGATTGTTTTACCGGACAAAACCAGATGCTAGGGATTGATTAGCTTTAAACCAGCTGCTGGCCGAGTACCAAGGTCTCGATAATCGGACAATCCGGTTTATTGTCGCCGCTACACGTTTGCGCCAGCCGGGCCAGAATGTCGCGCATTTCAGTCAATTCGGCGATGCGTTGGTTTAAATCGTCGACATGGGATTGGGCCAGCGCTTTGACGTCGGCGCTGGCCCGTGCCGGGTCTTGCCACAGCGAGACCAGATCGCGGATTTGCTCCAGCGAAAATCCCAGGCCCCGCGCTCGTTTGATCATCCGCAACACCTGCAAATCGGTGTCGTTGTAGGTCCGGTAGCCCGATACCGTGCGCACGCTTTTTTTGATCAATCCGATACTTTCGTAGTGACGAATCATTTTGGCGGATACGCCGGTCATTTTCGCGGCTTGGCTGATATTCATCGATCGTTCTCCAACACAGATGGACACCGTGTTGCGGGCGGCAAGTACGCTGCCCGCACACAGGTTGGGTTAATGCCTGACGGATGGCAATAAGCCGGCAGGTTTCCAAGTCCTCAGCAACAAGGCGTTGCCAATCACGCTCAGCGAACTGAAGGCCATCGCCGCTCCGGCCAGTTGCGGATTGAGCAAACCCAATGCCGCCAATGGAATGGCCGCGAGGTTGTAACTGAACGCCCAAAACAAATTTTGCCGGATTTTGCGATAGGTTCGCCGGGCAATATCGAGCGCAGCGCCTACCAGTATCGGGTCGCCGTGCATCAGCGTGATGCCGGCAGATTGCATGGCGATATCGGTGCCGGTCGCCATGGCAATGCCGACGTCGGCGGCCGCCAGTGCCGGCGCGTCGTTGATGCCGTCGCCGACCATTGCCACATGCTGGTTTTGCTGTTTCAGCGATTCCACTTGATAGGCCTTATCCGCCGGCAATACCTCGGCGATAATGTCGCTGATGCCTAACGCCTGGCCGACTGCGTTGACGCTGCCGCGATTGTCCCCGCTCAACAATACGGTTTGGATATTCAATGCCTGTAATTGCTTGATGGCGGGATAAGCAGACGATTTGAGTCGGTCGCCAAAGGCCAGCATGCCGAGCAAGCGTTTTTGCGGCGCGGCCATTGCCAGCCAGGACACCGTATTGCCGGCAAGCTCCAAGGCCTGGGCACGTTCCGCCAGCTCACCTAGATCAATGCCCAATTCAGACATCAAGCGGCTATTGCCCAAACGCAAATCGAAATTATCCACTCGCCCGGATAGCCCGCGTCCAGGCAAGGCCGTGACCGCATCTGCCGGCATAGTTTCGATCTGTAACTCATGTGCGGCTTCAAGCACTGGCTTTGCCAAAGGGTGCTCGCTGCCGGTTTGTAGCGCAGCGGCCAGTTGCAACAAGCGTTTGCGGTCGATGCCGAAGGGCGCGGCTTCGACCAGATAAGCTTTCCCTTGGGTCAAGGTTCCGGTTTTGTCGAAGATGACCGTGGTAATGCGATGGGCAACTTCCAGCACTTCCGGGTTTTTGATCAGGATGCCGTGGCGGGCGGCCATGCCGGTGCCGGCCATCAGCGCAGCGGGCGTTGCCAAGCCCAACGCACACGGACAGGCAATCACCAAAACCGACACGGCATTGATAATCGCGGTTTCCATGGCGGCACCCTGCAACCACCAACCCAGCCAGGTCATCAAGGCAATAGCTAGTACCGCCGGCACGAACCATGCACTGACCTTATCCACCAAATGTTGAATCGGCGCCTTGGCCAATTGTGCGTCCTCGATCAAGCGAATCATTTTTGCCAAGGAAGTCTCCGCGCCGACCGCATCGGTATGCACCAGCAACAAGCCTTCGCCATTGATGGCACCGCCGGTCACCTTATCGCCGGGCTGTTTGGCGATAGGCATGCTTTCGCCGGTAACCATCGATTCGTCGATATGGCTGCGGCCATCGGCGATGGTGCCGTCGACCGCGATACGTTCGCCGGGGCGGACCACGACCAGATCCCCGACCTTGACGCTGTCAATTGCAATGTCCAACTCTCGATGGTTGCGTTTGACCCGCGCGACTTGCGGCTGTAAGGCTTGCAGCGCCGTAATCGCTGAAACCGTTTGCCGTTTCGCCCAAGCCTCCAACCATTTGCCGGTCAACACCAAGCTGATCACCACCGCCGATGCCTCAAAATACAGATGCGGCGCCATGCCGCCAGTCGAGCCCATCAATTGGTAAACGCTCAAGCCGTACGCCGCGCTGGTACCCAGGGCCACCAGCAAATCCATATTGCCGGCACCGGCTTTCAGCGCTTTCCAGCCTGCCCGGTAAAAACGCGCTCCCAATCCAAACTGGACCGGCGTTGCCAAACTCAATTGCAACCAGGCCGGTAGTGCAATATGGATACCGAAAGGCTCCAGTAGCATCGGCGCCAGTAGTGGCAGCGACAATAGCGCCGCCATCACCACCGTCAGTCCGTCTCGCGACCTTGGTTTGTTTGCCGGCCGATCCTGCTTGAGATAAGCACGGTAACCTGTGGCCGCAACCGCGCTTATCAGTGCGTCGGAAGCTACCGAGCCGTCGCTGCGGACAACGGCACTTTCGGTGGCTAAATTTACCCTGGCTTGCTCTACGCCGGGAATATTGTTCAGCGCTTTCTCGACACGCCCGGCGCAGGACGCGCAGGTCATGCCCTCTATCGACAAGTAAACCGAATGGTCCGCCAACTGGTTGGAATTTAAAGTTTTCATGATCAAGTCTCCTGATGTAATTGACTGTGATCAAAGTGTTCGGCTTACCACGATGGGAAGGTCAACAGTTTTTTTCGCTTTTTCGGGTTACAGGCACTTATTGAAAAAATCGATACTGGAGACGAGGCAAGTCT
Source organism: Methylomonas sp. HYX-M1 (assembly GCF_040741385.1). Lineage (NCBI taxonomy): Bacteria > Pseudomonadati > Pseudomonadota > Gammaproteobacteria > Methylococcales > Methylococcaceae > Methylomonas > Methylomonas sp. HYX-M1. The sequence continues at coordinate 1,385,302 of NZ_CP160405.1, read as the reverse complement.
TCAAATAAGTGGTTTCTCAACAACGGCATAAAGCACATTGGCTGAAATTTCGGTAACCGATTGACTGGCCAAGTGATGGAGATTGCTTTGTTTCACCCTCCGGAGCTGTTCCTCATTGAGCTGATCCAAGGTGCCCCGATAGCCGCTACCCATCGCCAAGGTCCACCAATCCTCGGGGCCGGACAGACTATGAGTCGCGTCTTCAGCGAAAATGTGCATGTCGGTTAAACCGGCTTCGGCCAACATCGCCAAAAGCCCTTCCGGCGTGGAAATGCGATCCCACGGGTTGAAGTCTTTGTGCAGATCGGGGCGTTCATCGCATATGGCTTGCCAAAGCGAGGTGTTGGCAGGCTCGAATAAATCGGACCCCCAGGTGGTAACCGCTAACCGCCCGCCCGGCCGGACTTGCCGCCATAACTCCCTGACCGCTGCAGCCATATCAGGCACGAAAAATATCCCAAACACGCAAACGACAGCATCGAAATAACCATCCGGATAACCCAAAACGAGCATGTCATCGACCCGAAATTCCAGGTTTTCAAGACCGTCCGATTTGGCTTTTTCAGCCGCCCTGGCCAATAATTTTTCTGCCAGATCGACGGCAACCACTCGGCCATCCGAGCCAACCTGACGAGCAGCCGGTAAGGCTGAAGCGCCGGTTCCGGAACAAACATCCAAGACCTTGTCTCCTTTACTTAGCCCTAGTCGGTTAACGGTGCTGGTGCCAAAACGATTCCAAAACGTGTTGGCGGGGTGATCGAATAAATCCGCGGCGGTGTTATAGGCATGTGCGGTTTTTTTATTGGCTATCGAATGGGATTCCATTTCAACCTCCTGAAAAATCGTTCTAATTTTAATCATGGATAGTCACCTTACATAAGAGACCATCTGCCTGCATCAATCTAAAGGTTTACATAATTGGAAGGTCAAGCAGAATTAAGAGTTCGTAATGACCGTCAGACTATCGATCGGATGCAGTGAAAGGTTTCTTACGCTATTACCGTGACGAACTGACGCAACGGGCTACGTGGTGGAATTGACCGAATCCATGCGGCGCCTGGAGGTCGCTAATTTATTTAATCACTATACAGGGATTGGTAGTTGCAAGGCTTTCGTTGCTGAAACGAATGTTAGTGAGGCGACGTTTGTCACTAGACTTACATGGAATTGCCTTGATCCTCTTGTGACAACTCGCTGCTGTCGAGTAAGCTTAAATTTGCGGCAACAGGAAAACGCAAATAAGCGGCCGAAATTTATTATTTTGCCGAAAGACAACGCGACTGGTTTTGTGCGCGAGGTTGCCGATCCTCACTTTTTGTCGGCGAGTGTACAGTGGCGATCGACACATGTGGCCTTGCTGTGGAGCGGTTCGGTTGCGCTCGACCTGTCCAACGCCTCGTTCACCCCAGGCATTTCGGATGCTTTTTTCAGCGTATATGCAATCACCCCGTTCAATGAGGAGCTTTGGGCAAGCGCGGCACTCTGTCACGATACGAAAAGCTATATTGCCGACATGGCCTTCTTCCAGCGAAACGTTTAAAGCGCAACGCAAGTTACCGCTATACCGTAAAACTGAGTTGTTGGTGCAGACCGTGGACTCGAATTGACCCGACCTGAAAACCTTGGCTCTGCGAACGAATTAATAGCATTCTTGTGTTATGCACGAGCCATCCCCAGGCAATTTTGCGGAAAAATGGCGTAACTAGACTACTAACATTTCCCGCACCGAAGCCTGGATGTCCTCTAAATCGTATTCGCCTATCCCAAGATAAATCAGCAGATCTTTTTTGATTCGTTTGAATTCGAAATGGTCGCCGGCATCGCCGATGCTTTTGTGAGAAGTACAAGTATTTTCGGCAAGCTTCAGTACTGCGAGCAAATTCTTCCCTTGCGGATCGTAGGAAACTTCCTCTCGGAAAATGGGTTCGGTCTTGTGGTGATCGGCTATCGCCTGACAAATGTGCTTGGGCAAGTTCCAAGCTTTAGCGGTGAAATACCCTACCACCGAATGGTTGGTGTGAAATTCGGCGTTTTCTACGTCAGTGATGCGCCGCTTGGGTTCCGCGTATGCTCGCTTGATCACTTCCGGATAATTTTCGAACTTATCCATCATCAACGTAATGCCGCTATCGTGAAACAAGCCCAGCGTATAGGATTCGTCGACGGACCCTACTCCCAGCATTTTGGAGATCGCCATACACGCCATCGCAACATCGGAAGAATTGTCCCAAACTTGCGTCATTCTCGCCAAATGCTCGAAATCGAAGGCGTTGCGTAACGTCAAACATCGAATGATGTTTAATACATTTTTGAGACCCAATAAATTTAAGGCCTGCTTGATCGAGGATACCTTACCCCGCATACCGAAACACGGCGAGTTGATGATTTTCAGCACCGCGCCGGATATGCCAATGTCTTTAACGATTATGGAGGTAATTTTGTCCAATGAAACGGTTTCGAAGGCACTCTCCATTTGCAAATCCACCAAAATTTGCGGTTGCGGTGGAATCGTGATGCCCTTCAGTATCTTCTTGGTCTTCTCTTCGTCTAAATTGTTAACCATATCGTCGTAGGGGAGGCGGTCTGCGAGTCGGACTTAGCGTCCGGATAAAGATTAGCAAATTTACGTCCAACCCATCGCCGTCTGTGCAATCATTTTTTCAGCGTTTAAATTGTTCTACGGATTGATTTAGCTGCCTGACCAAATCGACCAGCTCCCCGCTGGAAAGATCGGTTCTTTCCGCATTCCGGGCCGTAGCGTCGGTCAACCGGCTGATATTGGCTATGTTTTGGCTAACGCCTTGCGCCACCTGGTTTTGATTGCCCGAGGCCTCGGTTACCTTGGCATTAAGCTTTTTGATGCGCGCGACGCGCTCGGCGATCAAGGCTAAACCCTGATCGGCGCTTTCCACTTGCGAACGTCTTTGTTCGGCGCTGCTTTTCGCATTATCCATCACCGAAACCGCATCGACCGCTTCGCGCTGCAACTGGGCAATAATTTTTTCAATTTCCTCGGTAGCCTGATGCGAGCGCGTCGCCAAGGTTCTCACCTCGTCGGCGACCACCGCAAACCCACGCCCTTGCTCGCCCGCCCTGGCCGCTTCGATGGCCGCATTCAAGGCCAGTAGATTGGTTTGTTCGGCCAAACCCTTGATGACGTCCAACACCGAACCCACGCCTTTACTCTTTTCGGCCAAACGTTTGATCACTTCCGAGGCGCGATCGATTTCGCTAACCAAGCCAAAAATACCGTCGATGGCGTTCTTGGTAGTAACGGCACCGTTACCGGCCTGCTGGTCCGCTTCTATGGAGGCCTTGGCCGCGCCTTCCGCGCATTCGCGCACTTCGTTGACGGAACTTTCCAAACGTTTTATCGCATGCACCACCGACTCGGTTTCCTGGCGTTGCTGTGTGGCCGCTTGCGCGGTTTGACCAGCCACTTGGGAAATTTGCGCCGCCGCGCTGTTCAGCTGCAACCCCACGTCCGACACGCGCGACAAACTGCCGGCAAAGGTAGACAGCATCGTATTAATCGCGGAACAGAGCTGGCCGATTTCATCCATCGAATCATGCGTCAAGCGTTGGCGTAAATCCGCGTCTTGACTGATCAGATTCATTCGATTGCGCATTTCGCTCAGCGGATTTACCACGATGTTGCGCATTAAAATGGCAACGAGCAGCACGGCGATCACGAACAAACCGAAGGCAATACCGCCGGCAGCCAGCAAGTCACGGCCGATGATCTCGTGCAAACCGTCCAGCAGATACTCCAAGCGCACTGCACCCAATACAGTTCCTTCCGCGACCCTATGGCAATTCAAACAGTCGGTACCTTTAAAATTGCTGCTGGCGACCACCGGCTTGACGACAATGATGCGTTCGCCTTGCGCATCGCTGACCCGTTTTATCACCGTTTTGCCGCTTAAAGCAGTCCGGTCTAAATCGTCCTCCGGGGCTTGTTCAGCCCCCCCGGGGCCAAAGGCATCGGTTATCGCTGGGCCGCGAATCATGCGAATGTCGAAAATATCGTCGCGCGCTTTAACCTTTTCTTCAAGCAAACGGCTTTTCGCGATGGAGCCGGCTATCATCATCGAATTCAAGCCGTCGAAATAACTATTGGCCACCTCCAAGGCTTTTTCGGACGCGAGTGTTTGCACCAATTCTTTTTGTCGCTCCACCATAAACCACATGCTAATGGCGGTAACCAAAAAGAAGACGCTAGCGATACTGAGCAAAATTTTGCCCTGAATTGAAACTGAGTCTTTCATTGGGCTCCTCGGTAATCAACAAATTCAAGCTAATATAGCGGCAAACGGAGAAATTACATGACCATTTATCGCGCTATCTAAAGCAAATGCTACAAAAATGCGCAACATACCGCTAAACCCTCCCGGCAAAAAATGCCGAGCACCCAACAAACCTAGCAGAATAGTCAAGCTCTACTAGCTTTTGATTTAACGCGGTACTATATTGTTGCCGCTTCGTTACAACACTGTTTCCCTTTTGTTTATTGATATTTTTAAAGCTGTTTTAGACCGGAATGTCAAATAAACATAGTAAACCGTTGTAACCGCTCGTTATCCGGCGAAGACATTCATCGCTGTGTTTGTTCAAGCCATTTCATTAATTTAACTGTCCGTTTAAATTGAGAGGTAATTGCCATGTCCAAAATCAAAGCATTTTTCACCGAGTTATCGCGCCGAGAAGACGGAGCCAGCGCACTGGAGTACGCCTTGCTGGCCGCCATGGTAGCGGTCGTTATCGCTGCGTTTGTCACGCCCGTAAGTACTCAGATTAAAAGTATTTTAAATACGATTCTGACCGCGCTAGGCGGAACAGCTGTAAGCTAGCAGCCTAACAGCCATGACTGCCGGCTCGGCCTCCCATTTATACTTTCCGCCCGCTATATGGGCGGTTTTTATTTGGATAGGCTGTCTGGCCGCGTTCGATTTGCGCCAACGCCGTTTACCGAATTATTTAACCCTGGGCGGCGGTTTTGCCGGCCTGGTTTATCTGGCGGTTTTCGGGCATAGCGTCACCGGCGCGTCGGCAACGTCGGTGTTCGTTTCGGTGCTAACCGCGACACTGGCATTGGGCCCCTTGTTTTGGCTAGGCTGGCTGGGCGCCGGAGACGTGAAGCTTTTTGCCGCCATAGGCTGTCTCGGCGGCTTGGAACTGCTGCTGAATACCTTTGTATTATGCAGCTTTCTGAGCCTACCCGCGGCTATGGCCGTCCATTGGCGCAAACACCGCACAGAGGGTCTCAAAGCACCCCATGCTTCGATCCGCCTCCCGCAAGGCGTATTTATCGGTCTGGGTTTAATATTTTCCCTAATCCTGAATGATGGCAGCCGACTACTTTAACCGCCGCTTCGCCGCTCACAGTGCACCGGAGCGAATGGCGTGCAAACGCCAACGCGGCGGCGCTGCCATCGAATTTGTGTTTACCTTTCCGATTTTTTTCACGCTTTTTTACGCCATCTCATCTTATGCGCTGGTTTTCACCCTGGAACAAGCGTTGACTTTAGCTACCAAGGAAGGCGCACGCGCCGCGATCAAAGTCGATCCGACCGGTTTTGCCGACAATGACGCTTACTTGGCGCAAGTGACCGGCGTATCGCGTGCCGCGGTAGTGCAAAGCTTGAGCTGGCTGACGAGTTCGCAACAAGCGGCGACATTAGGCAGCTCGCCGAATTACGATAAAATCGCGGTAACCCTGAATGGGGCCTGGATCAACATTAGCGTCTCCTACCCTTATTCGACGGTACCTTTGATGCCTATATTGACTTTTCCCGGTATCGGAAAAGTCCCAAACGTGCCGGATCCCTTAACGGTAACCGCGCAAGCACAGATTTAGCTAAAGCCGGCTTATCGTTAACAAGCCGCTTTCGATTCGACCATCTTTCAGAACAGCATTTAGCCTATCCATGAATAACCAGATCCTGAAAATTTTCGCCTTGGTGATGTTGCTGGGTGCTTTGATATTGGCCGTTATCGCCTACAAACTCGGCAACGCGCCTCCCGCGCCGGCTTCGGCCGGCAACGGGCAGCCCGTCGTTGCCGAACCGAAGTTTTCCATGGTGGTCGCTGCGCGCAATCTTGCCCCCGGCGAACCCATTCCTAACGACGCACTGCGCATCGTCAAAACCGACACCCCGCCGGATAAGGTCTACAACAACCTCAACGAAGTGGCCGGCAAGCGCCCTTGGGCGGCTATTGCCAAAGAACAACCGATACTGCGCAATTATTTCAGCGGAGACAATCCTTTAGGCCGCGCCTTGCGGCAAAACGAACGCGCCATCGCCGTCAAAGTCGATGAAATCATCGGCGTGGGCGGTTTCGTCGAATCCGGGGACTTAGTGGATTTGGTCGCCTTTGTGCGCGGAGATCACCAGGCCGTCAAAGACAACCAAGCCGTGATGATTTTGCGCGCGGTCAGAGTCATCAGCTACGGCAGCGAATTTTCCGCCCCCAGCGCCGAAAAATCCGAAGAACGGGAAGCCGGGCAAAAAGGCAAAACCGGTAGAAATACCGCCGTGCTTGCAGTAGACTCGGCCGATTTACCGCGCATCGCCTTGATTGAAAATGCGGCGACGCTCAGAATGGCACTACGCCCTTCCAACGCCGTGGACACGGATAGCAGTCCGGGAGGCATCACGCTGAAAGACGTCATTTCGCAAGCCGAATTCAATCAAAAAGGCCCGCTGGTCGAGATTTACCATGGTACACAATTAGAACAAATACAATACCCATGAGCTTAAACCCAACCCCTAGTAAACTGACCCTGAACGCCAGACGGTTTACCCTACTTTTATTACTGGTCCTGGCGTCGGCCACGGTATTTGCCAAAAACAAGCACCGCCATAAACCCGATTACCAAGACTACGTCATCGTAGAAAGCCAACACGAAGTCTTGCACTTAAGCGCGGACCCCACCCGGATTGCCATCGGCGACCCGGAAATCGCCGACGTCACCTTGACCAACACGCCGCGCGAATTGCTGATCGTCGGCAAAAAACCCGGCACTACCAATTTGCATGTCTGGCTTTCCGGTCACTCCAAGCCGCAACGCTATCGCTTGCGCATCGACCCCGCCACCACCGAAGGCGAATTTTCATCCTTGCTCGAGCACGCCGGCAAAATCCAAGAGCCCAAACCCGATCCGCGCGATTTATCAAGCGTCGATGTTAGCGGCACGCAAATTCAAGCCGACATAAAAATCGTCGAGATCAGCCGTAGCGCGTTAAAAGAAGCCGGCTTTTTCTTCCATAAAAACTTCAAAAATACTGTCGTTTCGGTGGCGCCTCCGGGCACCTTGTCCGGCGTCGAGTCCTCGGACACCGGCAGTCTGCTGCTGGAAAGCGCTTCCGGTTTCTTTCCTTATGCGCAGGCCTTCCAAATGGTGTTCGGCGACTCTCAAGAAGGCTGGCTGAGCACGGTCAGCTTGCTGGAACAAGGCGGCTACGCCTACGTCCTCGCGGAGCCGAGTTTGGTCGTCATGGCCGGACAAACCGCCAACTTTTTAGCCGGCGGCGAATTTCCCATCCCGGTAGCGCAAGGTAGCGGCGCTTCCGGTGCGATTACCGTCAAATATCGGGAATTCGGGATACGCCTTGCCTTGACCCCCACTATTCTGGACGCCGAACGCATCGTCATGAAAGTGGCGCCGGAAGTCAGCGACCTGGATTTTTCGGTAGGCGTGCAAAGTGCAGGCACCCAAGTGCCCGCGTTAAAAGTGCGCCGCACCGATACCACGATAGAACTCGGCGACGGCGAAAGTTTCGTCATCAGCGGCTTAATCAGCCAAAACACGGTAGCCAACGAAGACAAACTACCGTGGTTAGGCGATCTGCCTTACATAGGTGCGTTTTTCCGCTCGAAAAGTTTCGAAAAACAAGACAAAGAACTATTGATGGTGGTCACCCCGCACATCGTCCACCCGCTCGGCAAACACACCCCGCTACCGCAACTGCCCGGCGAAAATTATCGAACCGAAAATCCCACGTTCAATCGTTTCCTGTTCCACAACCAGCAACCCAAACGCGGCTTGCCCGGCAGCATGGAGGGATTTTCACGATGAGCCCGAACGACAACGGCCCCCAACGGAATGTGCTGCTGATTGCGGACAACGAATTCATCGCCCGCCGCCTGAGCGAAATTTTAGGCAACGAAGGCCAATTATTGATTTCCGAAGCCTCGGCGCTCGAACGAGTACTGCAAGTCGTCGACTCGGCTCACATTTTGATGGTGGTCGTGCACGTTGCAAGCGACACGGCCTATCAACGCTTGACGCTGATCGAGGAACTGCACGAAGCCAAACCCTTACTGCCTATCCTGGTGTTCGCCGAGGATAACGAGCCCAATTTTCTGCTCAACGCCATGCGCGCGGGTGCCAATGATTTGGTCACCCTGGACACCCCGAAGCGGGAAACCTTAGAACGCCTGCAAGTCTTGATGAAAAAAGGCGCGCAGTATGCGCCGACCCGCGACCGTCCCAACGGCAAATTGCTCGCGGTAGTCAGTGCCCGCCCGGATGCCGATTCGGCCATGCTGTCGCTGCACCTTGGCCTGGCCTTGGTGAAATTCGCACCGCAAAGCAAGGTGTTATTGCTGGACCTGGGCATCCCGGAAGCCGATTCCCTATCGTTTTTGGATTTGCAAGTCTCTTATACCTTCGACGACGCCATCCGCAGCATCCGGCGTTTCGACGAAACCTTGATCGAGACGGCGTTCGCCAAACATCCCAGCGGCTTGATGCTGCTGGCCATGGCGGAAGATTCGGAAGTCGGCCGCATCTTGGCGGCCGACATCATCGTGTTGCTGAACATATTGTGTACGCATTTTCAGTACGTGGTGGTCAATCTCAGCGGCCTACCGAAATCGGAGTTTCTACAATTGGTCACCTCGCGCGCCGATCAAGCATTCTTGTTGTGCGAGCAAACCGTGCCCAGTTGCCGCAGCAATAAAAAACTCCGGGACTTTCTCGAACATTATCATTCCGCGGACAAGCTGGAGTTGATTGTCGACCGCTATTTGGCCAGCCAACAGCCGAACGCCGAAGAAATTGCCGAACGTTTACACCTTTCGCTAAAGACCACTCTGCCCCCGTCCGGCATGGCGCGGCTATTTATGAAAAACAGCGGGCAAAGCCTATTCGAATTTGCCCCTAACGATAAATACACGCTTTCGGTCGAACAGTTAGCCAAAAGCTTGTTGGGTATCACCGCTGTACGCTCTCGAAATACCTTGGCAAAAGTCACCCGTTGGTTTCGGCCGTAACTGTTTAAGGTTGGGGAAAACATAGCGATACCCGGCTAACGAAAGCGGAAAACGGCACGGCTCATAGCCTCGATGCGGGCCTTGCGTCGCGACTGGAAGCTGCTCCAACGGCGCCACAATAAAGAGTTGTCAAATTTCAAATTGGGTTTAATCTGAAAGCCATGCCGGTAGCAACCGCTTGTCGGGACATTCGCCTGCAAATCGCGACGAAACGCCGCTGCCACGATCAAAACTTTTCATTAGCCGAAGCGGCAAGAGGACTTCATGGTTGTTAAACACAAAAAACATCGACTCAAACTACCGCCCGCCCAGGCCAATCCGAACCGGGCTAAGACCGCACGGCGCTGCCTTTGACGTGTAGACGCAGATGAAATTTCGTAAACACATAGGCGCCGAATTGGCCTCCGAACTGAGGGCCATCAAAAACCGTTTGCACCGGCACATTCTGGACGAAATCGAAACCCTGCCCAGCGGTAACGACGAACAGCTGATGCAGTTCGTCAAAGACAAAACCGTACACTACATCCGCGAGCAGCGCATCGCGATTAATCAAATGGAAACCGAAATCGTCGTCAAGGACTTGGTGGACGAACTGCTCGGGTACGGCCCGATAGATCCCTTGCTGAGAGACGACAAAACCAACGACATCCTGGTCAACGGCCCGCATCAAATTTATATCGAACGCAACGGCAAACTCGAACTGACCGGCCTGCAATTTATCGACAACCAACATTTGCTGCGGGTAATCCGCCGCATCCTGGCGCCCTTGGGCCGGCGCATAGACGAAACCAGCCCGATGGTAGACACCCGCCTGCCCGACGGCAGCCGGGTCAATGCCATCATCCCGCCGCTGGCGATAGACGGCGCTTGCCTGTCTATCCGTAAATTTCGCGCCGACCCGTTAACGGCGGCCGACTTATTGGTTTATCAAACCTTCGACGAAGAAACCCTGGCTTTATTGCGGCAGGCCGTCGAATGCCGCTGCAACGTTCTGGTGGCCGGCTCCACCGGTGCCGGCAAAACCACCTTGTTAAACGTGCTCAGCAGCTATATCGCCCATGGCGAACGCCTGATTACCATCGAAGACGCCGCGGAACTCAACTTGCGCCACCCCCACGTGGTGCGTCTGGAAACCCGTCCGGCCAACGCCGAGGGCACCCATGCCGTCACGGCGCGGGAACTGGTGCGCAACGCCTTGCGCATGCGGCCGGACCGCATTGTTTTGGGCGAAATTCGCGGCGCCGAAGTATTGGATATGCTGCAAGCCATGAACACCGGCCACGACGGCTCCATGGCCACTCTGCACGCCAATAGCCCGCGCGACGCCCTCAACCGCCTGGAATTGCTGTCCGGTTTTGCCGGCTACAACGGCAGCGAGGAAACCCTGCGCCAACAAATCGCCAGCTCGGTCGACCTGATCGTGCATATCGGCCGCATGCGCGACGGCCGCCGTCGGGTATTGACCGTCGAAGAAATCCTGCAAGTGGCGGACGGCCATTACGTAACCCAAAGCCTGTACAACTTCGAGCCCTTAACCCGCTTGAGGCCCAAACTCAGTAAAATGGCCGGCCGCGACGCCGGCTCCGGCGGCCGGCGTTATGTCTAGCGAAATCCTGCTGATGATCACGGCCGCCGTGATGTTGGCCGCCAGCGCCTTGGCTATTTTTTTGCTGGACAACCGCAATCGTTACCAATCGACCCTGGACCGACGGCTCAACCAAATCGAAGAACGCCGCCATCCGCCCGCCCCAACCGTCACCAGAGCACCGATCAACTGGGCCAAAGCCACCTTGCAACGTTCCGGTCTGGAACGCTCCAAGGCCTATGTGTTCGCAGCCGGGGTACTTTCGGTCATCGTCGGCGCATGCGGTTACTTGTTTAACGGCAGCGACGGCCTGTTAGTTACCGGCTTGTCGGCGACGCTAGCCGTTTACTTGGCATTGCTGTGGAAAATCGGCGCCAACCAGCGCAAATTGTTGGAACAAATACCGGGGTTTATCGACCATATCGTCCGCATCATGGCGGTTGGCCGCAGTTTCGACAGCGCTTTGCTACAGGCCATAGAAGACTGCCCGGCCCCCTTATCCGACGCCCTGGCCAACGTGGTTGCCGAACAGGCGCTGGGCGGCGACATCGTCGAAGCCCTGTCCGAATCCGCCGAAGTCTACCGGCTTAAAGAATTGCACCTGATCACCCTGGCCTTGCGCATCAACCAACGTTACGGCGGCAGTATCCGAGAAATGCTGGAAAACATCATTGCTTTAATCCGCCGGCAAGAAGAAGCGGAACGCGAACTCAGTGCAATTACCGGCGAAACCCGGCTTAGCGCCTGGATTCTCGGTCTGATGCCCAGCACGTTGGCGGGCTACATGATGATAACCAACCCTTCTTACATAGGCTTTCTGTTGGAAAGCCCCGGCGGGATGAACATCATCTACACCTCGTTGGGCCTGCAGGTGTTCGGCGGCTTCGTCATTTGGCGCATGATGCGCAGCTTGAGGTAACAGCATGCCGCAGTTTTGGTCAGTCATGTTCGCACTAGCCATACTCTTAATCGCCACGGCTATACTTGCCATCCTGACGCTTCAGCGTAGCGCCGACGCCGATAGGCTGAACCGCCGCTTCAAGCAAGCGTTCGGCCAAGCCGTACAACCGCAAGCCCCCCGGAGTTGGCTGGAACAACTCGGCAATAAAGTCATCCCGGACAAAGAAAATAAAGACAGCGGCGAAATCAGACTGTTTATGGTCAGAGCCGGCTGGAAACGCAAAAGCGATTTTGCTCTGTTCTACGCCGTGCAGTGGCTGCTACCCCTATGCGCGGTCATCTTCTCAGGCCCTTTTATTCTGGTCGGCGGTTCCAAGGAAAACGATTGGGCCGCGATGTTTTTAGTCGCCAGCGCCGCTTATTTATTGCCCAAACGCCTGCTCGCGTTCAAAGCTTCGTCCAGACAGCGGCGCATCGCCGAGCAAGTACCCGTTTTAGTACACTTGCTGCGCGTGCTGTTGAGCACGGGGCTCAGCGTCGAACAAGCCTTGCGCGCCTTGGCGCAGGACATCCGCACCTTGTTGCCGGACATGGCGCACGAGCTGGATTACATTCTACGCATGGTCACCGCCGGTGAAGATCTGGCGCTGGCGATGCGTAGAAACGCCGAACAACTGGACGTGCCGGCCCTGACCGATTTAACGATGATCTTGGAACAAACCTGGCGCTTGGGCGGTAGCGTGCTCAATTCGCTGCGGGAATTGTCGGACTTGTTGGAAAGCCGCATGCAAACGGATCTTAAAGAACGCGTATCCAAACTATCCGGAAAAATGACCATAGTAATGATGTTGTTCCTGTTCCCTGCGCTGCTGATCTTATTGGCAGCGCCCGGCTTCATGGCCGTAGCCGCGGGTTTAAAAAATGCAGCCGGTTAAGTTTTACGCTGAAAATCCTTCTAGGAGCGTCCCCTTCATTGCGACAAGGGTGTCGCTCGCCCTATCAATTCATTTGGCTACGGCGGAGAGGTGCCTTGATGATCGTTAGCTTCAAGTTCCACTCCGGTCGGTCGTTTAAATTGGTCTGGCTAAGCCTCAGTTTGATATGCACGGGATGCGGCGACTATCTGGCCGCTTTGGCCAAACCCGCCGTAACGCCGTCTCCCGAACCGGCGCCGACCGCGGTCAATAACTTTATGCCGCCGCCCGACTGCGGCGGCCGGCTGGAAGCCGGCGACCGCATGTATTTGGAGCTAATCCACAAGATGGTCGAACGCGGCAATTACCACGCCGCGCTGGCCAACCTGGCACAGTTACAAAAACAAACCGGTAAAGTGCCGCAACTCGATTATCTGCGCGCCGAAGCCTTGCGCGGCGCAGCGCAAACCGACGCCGCCGAGGCGGCGTACCGTGCCTTGCTGAATACCTGCATGGCCGGCCAGGGCTGGCACGGCCTGGGCCTATTAAGCGCCGACGCCGGGCAACTGGACAAAGCGGAAGAATTCATCGGCAACGCCCTGGCGGAACGGCCGGTAGCAGCGGACTACCACAACGATTTCGGCATGGTGTCACTGTTGCGCGGCAAGTTCGAACCCGCCCGGCAAGCCTTTCTCACCGCCATCGAATTGGACCGCAACAATTCACTGCCGATAGAAAACATGGTGGTTTTGGCCCTGCTCGAGCATAGAGAAGCCGAGGCCCAAGGTTACATCGATTTTTACAAATTGACCGGCGAACAGGCGGATAAACTCCGCCGACGCGCGCGCGAATTAAGCGAACGGCAAACCGCTTCCGACTCTACCTCCACGAGCGAATGACAAGCATGCGTTACTTCCTATTACTGGCCTTGATCGGCTTAACCGTCAGCCGCGCCGGCGTCGCCGACGAAGCGGCGTATCCGGAACCGCCTTTAGGCGTGGAACAGCCGGTCCCGGCCGTCGACCCGCCTCAATTCGCGGACAACCAAACCCGGTTATGGCTGCAGCGGCAAAGCTCCGGCGCCGTGGCCGGCAATCGATACGCCATTCCCGGTCAAGCGGCCACCGCCAGCTTTCAGCGCTACCTGCAAAGCTTCAGCCATCCCATACCTTTACATTTCGAAACCACTGGCTCCGGCTCTTCCGGCGGTGGTTCCGGATCGGGCGGTAGCAGCGGCGGGCGCTGAGGCGTGGGTTTTGCGCTCAACGCCAAGCGCGACGGGCGCTTCGGCTTTCGCAGCCAACGCGGCAACATCGGCTTTTACGGCACGCTGGCGTTGATGTCGGCATTGCTGTTCATGGTGTTGGCAGTCGATACCGGCCGCATTGCTTGGGAAAAACAACGCCTGCAAAGAATCGCCGACTTGAGCGCGTTGCATGCCGCCAGCGTCGCGGTCTGCGGCGGCACCGAACAGCCTTCGCAAGCCTTGGTGGCAGCCGCCGCGCAAACGGTCGCCGCCGCCAACGGCTACGGCGGCAATTTGACGAATACCGCAGGCGCGGTCACCCTGGGCAGCACGCAAACCGTCAGCGGCAATCGCCAGTTCAACACTGTGGCCAATGCCGCCGACGCCGACGCGGTGCAGGTCGTCGCCACCAGCCAATTTCCCGGCTCGCTGATCCTCGGCGGCTTCGGCAATACCCAGCTTAGCGCCACTGCGGTGGCTACCAAGCAAGTGCTGGCCGGCTTCCGCCTGGGCAGTTTTCTGGCCCGGGTAGATACCGGCGACTCCATTTTGAACCCCTTGCTGGGCGGCATGCTGGGCAGCGCGCTTGCGCTGGACTTGGTCGGCTATAAAGGCATAGCCGCAGCGCAAGTCAGTCTTTTGGACTTGATCAACGCCACAGCCGGGGTCGGCACGGTCAACGAGCTGTTGGCCGCCGACTTGGGCGTCGGCGAATTCATAGACATCGTCGCGCAAGCAGTCGGCCCCAACACCACGGCCGGGCTGGCCTTGAATCAGATGAGTCTGGCCGCGATAGCCGGTTTGCCGACCATACGACTAGGCGACATTCTGGCTGTGACCGGCGACAATCCGGAAGCGGCGCTGGACGCGCAGCTCAATGCGTTGGACATCGTGACCGCCGCAGTCCAATTGGCCAACAAAGAGCATGCGATCAGCGTGCCGGCCTTCGGCGTGGATTTGGCGCCAATCGCTACCGTGGCGCTAAATCTTTACATTGTAGAAGCACCCAAAATCGCCATCGGCCCGCCGGGCAAAAACAGCGACGGCAGCTGGCGCACCGAAGTATCTACGGCACAGCTTCGCCTGCAGTTGGACGTCTCACTGTTGAACTTATCCGTGCTCGGAATACTGAATACCAGCATCAACCTAAACCTGTATTTGGACGTTGCAAAAGCCAAGGCTCATTTAACGTCGGTCAAATGCGCCACCTCGAACAACCGCAAACATGAAGTCGTTGTCGGCGTAACGCCCAGTGTCATAACACTGGGCATCGGCCAGTATTCCAACATCGCTGGCGGTAGCGCTACCACCGCCAGCCCGACCATCATGGTCAAATTAGGCTCGCTAGATGCGGTAAAGTTAACAATCTCCGCCGCCGCCGCCGTCGCCAACCCCAACGCCACCGATTTGACCTTCGAAGTTAGTTCGACGCCAATTTCAGTGCCGCCGCCCAATTCCTTAACCCAAACCGCTCATTCCGACGCAGCTGCCGGCCTAGCAAACGCGATTTCCGATCTTGTTGCATCTCTTCAACTGACACCCACACTCTTAGGTCTCTCACTATTAGACTTGCTGCTTGTTCAGCCCCTGCTTTCTCTAATAGCTCCAGCGATAGAGGCTATATTAACTCCCGTGTTCACCACGATTGGCACCGCTATCCTAGACCCCCTGCTCACTGCCCTTGGCATTCAACTCGGCGGCGCCGACGTGACTTTACTATGGCTGGACGCCACTAACACCACTTTAGCGATATGACTTTCAATGCTTTTTCGCCTAACCGTTGGCGCACCTTAAACCTGCAACTCTTCGGCGCGGCCGTATTGCTGCTGGCGACCTGGGGTGTTTGGGTGTTATACGACTGCCGGGCGCTATCCGAGCGCAACGCGACCGAATTGCATGACCTGGCAGTCAAAAGCCTGAGCCAACAGCACGGCGATTACAAAGCCGCCGCCGCCGCTTTGGCCCGCGCGCCCGCCGCAGAAAGCTATCTCAAAATCGAATTTGTCGATAAAGCCGGCCGGGTGCTGGCCGTCGCCCGCTCCCAGCCCGCTCCGCCATCCGCTCTGCCGGTCTGGTTGCGCCTGGGCGCATTGGAGTTGCCGCTGCCCGGCAAAGGCGCGCCTAGCTTGCGACTGACCCCGGTCGGCGACGCTGCGTTGGCGCGTTGGCAGACCCAATGGCCCTACGTAACGGCCTTACTCGGCATGGGCATGCTAAGTATCAATCTGGCCGCATTGTTGATTTGGCGCCGCTCCGGCTGGCAACCCGAACTTCCCCGCCGCTGGCAACTGCCAAACGAATCCGCCCCCCCCAAGCCGGCAACGCCGCAGGAAGCCGGCGATCCGGCTGCACTGCTCAACGAATTGCCGATTGCGCTATTGACGGTGGAACGTAACGGCCGCATTCACTATTTCAACCGACTGGCCGGCAATTGGTTCGCCTTGCACAAAGAGGACGCCCCCAACAATCTGTTGGACTTGGTAGCACCATGGGTACGGGAAAAATTGGCCGGCATTCTGGCTAAAAACCCCCAGGAAACCGCACCGATACCCTTGGAAGCCTTGACGGCACGCGGTACGCAAGGCGCCGTGGCCGTATCGATAGATTGCCACTCGGCCGGCGATTCCGATGAGCTGTGGTTGGTGACGGTACGCAACAACGCCGAACAGCAGGCGGTTAAACAAGCCTTGACCCTGCGCGACAACCTGCTGGACGCCATAGAAACCGGTCTGGCCTTGACCGCGCCGCAGCATGGCAACGAACTGCAATACGCTAATCGGGCTTTTCAACAGCTGCTGCAGGCCGACCGCAGCTTTGAGGACACTAAAAACTCCCTACTCCCCCTGCTTCAACAGCTGCCGGAGCCGGCTGTGCAGCAATGGCGGCAGGCGATTGCGCAACGTTGTACCGCCGCTATCGACTGGATCTGTACCGGTCCTAGCGGACAACTGCGTTCATTCACGCTAGGGTTGACGCCGCTCGACAGCGCCCCCGCCGGGCCGGCCTTTGCCTTGACTTTGCAAGACCGCACCGAACAATACCATGCCGCCGCTCACGCCGCGGAGGAGCGCGCATTAGCTTGGTCGCTGCTGAGCGCGTTACCGGCCGGCCTATGTTTGGTGGACGCGCACAACCGCATCGTGCGCAGCAATCCGAAGTTCGCCGACATTCTGCAAACCGGCGAGAACAGCTTGCGCGACACGCCGATAAACCACTGGCTGCCCAATTTGCCCGCAAGCGCCAATTACGGTTACCAAGGCGAGTTCAGCTTGCGCTCCGGAACCAGCGAATTGCGTTTGCGCCTGCACAAATTACGGTTCACCGAACTCGGCGACGCTAAAGCAGCTTATCTCGTGGAAGACGTCAGCCAAAGTTACCGGCAAACCAGCCGCACGGCTTACGAACTGGAGCGTTTTCACAGTATCTTGGAAAGCATAGGCGAAGGCATCGTCATCACCGATCAGGACGGCTTCATCCAAACCTTAAACCAAAGCGCGCAACGCCTGACCGGTTTGACCGAACAACAGTACCGCGGCTTGCCGTTCGGCCAAATCGTGCGTTTGATCGACGAACGCAAGCGTCAGGCACTGGCCGACCCCGCCATTCGCGCCATTCGCGTCGGCAAAACCGTCAAATTTCGCCAAGACGTGTTGTTCGTCGGCGACAATCAACAAGAGCTGGCGGTGGAGGTATCGGCCACGCCGATTTTTACCGGCGACCACAAAGTGTCCGGGGCGGCTATCGTCATCCGCGACGTTTCCGAGCAGCGTTCCACCAGCCAAAAAATGCATCAGCGCGCCAGCTGCGACCCTTTAACCGGCCTGATCAACCGGCGCGAGTTATTGACCCAATTGGAGAGCCTGCAATACGAAGTCGACGAACAAGCCAAGCAACACATCCTGTGCTATATGGATTTGGATAAATTCAAAATCGTCAACGACACCTGCGGCCACAACGCCGGCGACGAGTTGCTGCGTCAAGTCTCCCACCTGATGAAAAATTGTCTGCGCACGACCGACATGCTGGCGCGCATCGGCGGCGACGAATTCTGCGCGGTGCTGCGCGACAGCAACGCGGAAAACGCCATCAACGTGGCGGAGAAATTGCGCGAGTCGGTACAACGCTTCCGCTTCACCTGGGAAGGCAAAGTATTCGAAATCGGCGTCAGTATCGGTTTGTTCGCGTTATTGCCCGGTTTATCCGTGGAGGAAACCATAGCCGCGGCCGACAACGCATGCTACAAAGCCAAGGAGGGCGGCCGCAACCGGGTGCATGTCGCCAGCGGGGGCGAAAAGTCGGGCGATAAACCCTTGCTGCCTTGGAATCAAAGGTTGTCGGAAGCGTTGGATCACGACTACTTTCAACTGCAGGTCAACACCAGCCCGGTTCATGCCGACGGCTTGCCGGATTATATGGACGTGATTTTGCAATTGCACGAACCCGGACATACGCCGTTGATACCGTCGGCCTTTATGCCCAACGCCCACCGTTTGAAAATGGATTCGGCAATCGAGCGTTGGGCGATAGGCAAATTGTTCGGCTTGCTCAGCGTGCCGTCCAGGCAGTTGGCCAACAAACGGATTTACGCACTGCCGGTGTCGGTTGCCACCCTGAGCGACGCCGACTTTATGCCGTTTTTATCCGAACAAAGTGCACGCAACGGGGTAAACCCGCAATGCATTTGCTTCGAAATCGCCGAGGAGGATTTCCTGCAAAACTTCAGTGCGTTACGCGACGTGGTCAGCGACGCCCGCGATGCCGGCTATCGCATCTGCCTGACCCGTTTCAGCGGCGGCGCCTCGTCTTTTGTATATTTACGCAGCCTGAAAGTCGATTTTTTGAAGATAGACAAAGCCTTAACCGGCCGCATAGCCGAAGAGCCCATCGACGCCTACTTAGTGCAAGCGATACAATCGATTGCCCGGTACTTGGGCATTGCGACCCTAGCCACCAACCCGGCCGGACCGGAATTGGAGGCGTTTTTGCTTCAATTAGGCGTCGATTACCGCCAATCCGCTCAGACGACACTGATCCCCTTGGAGCAAATTTAGCCTCGGCGGAGTCGGCCGACGTGCAAACTGAGCCGGGAGCGCCGCTCCGCCGCGTTTGCACGGGAAATCCGGCGGTTGCCGGACCCGCTCGACTATCCTCAGGGCATGACTCCCGGGTCCGCTTGGCCGCGCAACGACAGACGCAGACTTCGAAACCGCTTGCGGTATTGGGCCGGCGTCAACATCACCCGGCGCTGGAACAAGCGATTAAAAAATCCGGCGTCTTCGTAGCCCACGTCGAAAGCGATGGTTTCTACCGGCAAATCGCCAGCTTCCAACATTTGTTTGGCTTCCTCCAAACGGAGCGTGTGTACGTATTCCAGCGGCGATAATCCTGTGGCGGCTTTGAAGCGCCGATTGAAGCTACGCTCGCTCAAACCGCTTAACTTGGCCATCGCGGCTACCGGTGCAGCGGTACGGTAATGTTCGGCAATCCAGGTTTGACAACGGGCAATCAGCGCGTCGTCGACCTGGCGGGTACGCGCCAATCTGGCATAGGGTTGCTGGCCGACGTGGTGCCAATCGATTAAGTTGAGCTTGGCAACCTGCATCGCCGCTTCCACCGATACCAGTCTGGCAATCAAAAACAATGCCAAATCCAGCCAGGAGGTGCCGCCGCCGGCCATGACCAGACGCTGGCCGTCGCCGGAACACACCAGGGAACGGCGGCTATGCACCTTGACCTGCGGAAAACGTTGACTCAGGACCGGACAATAAGCCCAATGCGTGGTGGCATCGTGTCCGTCCAGCAGCCCGCCTTCCGCCAGCAGCATTGTGCCGGAACAAGCGGTGGCCAAAGTGGCACCTGCCGCATAGCGCCGTTTTAACCAGTCCACTTCCCGATCGAATAACCCGGTCAGAGGCTCTCCGGGCGGAATGTTGACTTCCGGAACGCAGATTACCGCCGCGTCCGGGCAGTCCGCCAGAGCATAGTCCACCGGTATCGGAATGCCGTTGCAGACTTCCACCGGCCCAGGATCCGCGGAAACGATCAGCGGTTGCAGCAGCTGCGGGCCGGGCCGGCCGCTGACGATGAGCGGCCAATCCCGCCCGACCGACATGAATAAATCGTACATGCCGAAAATGACCGAGGCGCTGCTGGCCGGAAACGCCAGTATGGCTACCGGCAACGGCGAAGCATCCGGGCCCGTGGCCGAATCGTCCGGTTTGGCGCCGAAACGCCGTTGGTCCGTTTTGCCGCAAAGAGCTATGTTAACGCCCGTCCGTAATTCTTTAGGATTCATGCCATGCCCACTCCGCTCGAATTGTTGCTAGACCCTGTCTCGCTTACCCTGTTTGTCATGTACGGCCTACTGATGCTGGCCGAAGCCTTGCGTCCGGCCAAAGCGCTGCCGGCGGTACGCGGCTGGCACTGGCGCGGCCTATGCGCGTTCTTTTGTTTTTGGTTATTATCGTCTTACTTGCCGCTGATCTGGAACGATAGTTTGCAAGCTCATACGCTGGCGGATCTGCGCGGCTTGGGCGACTGGCCGGGCGCCTTGCTGGGCCTACTGCTGTATCAATTGGGAGTATACCTGTGGCATCGGGCGATGCACGCCAGCCCTTTGCTGTGGCGCAGTTTCCACCAATGGCACCATAGTGCGGAACGCCTGGATTGTTACGGGGCCTTTTGGTTCAGCCCGCTGGATATGCTGGGCTGGACTGCGTTGAACAGTCTTACCTTGATCTGGCTGATAGGCATCACCCCGCAAGCGGCCGTTTGGGTACTGTACGCCACTACCTTTTTCAGTATCTTTCAGCATACCAACATCCGCACCCCGCGCTGGCTGGGGTATTTCGTACAACGTCCCGAAAGCCATTCCCTGCATCATCAACAGGGCATCCATGCCGGCAACTACGCCGACCTGCCGTTGTTGGACATTGTGTTCGGTACGTTTAAAAATCCGCGCGGCTTCGCCGATCGAACCGGTTTTTATCCGGGTGCCTCGGCACGTCTATGGGATATGTTGCTGATGCGCGACGTCTCCGGTCAACAAATCCGGCCACGCGCTCAGGGCCGGATCAATGTGGGCTAATCCCCCCTTCCACTACCGCAACGATTACCGTTTAACCCGAGAAACAGCATGTCCACCGTTAACGATCATTATGCCCTGCACCTAGCCCCGATATATGTTTGGATGGCCGGCGGCGCCCAAGCCGCGCTACAAGCGGGTAGCGACGACATCGCCGCGCTGTCCGCCCTGTTGCCGCGCACCGGCCGCGTCGTCGATCTGGGAGCGGGATTCGGCATGCACAGCATTCCTTTGGCCCAAGCCGGCTTTCGGGTTACTGCGCTGGATACCTCGAAGTTACTGCTGGAAACGCTGAGCCAACTGCGCGGCGATTTGCCGATTTTAACCGTCAACGACGATTTATTGAATTTTCGAAATTACATAGCCGAGGCGCCGGCGGCGGTATTTTGCCTGGGCGACACGCTCACCCATCTGCCGTCGACGACCGCCGTACAAACGTTGTGCGAACAGCTTGCCGTAGCACTAGCGGAAAACGGGGTTTTCGTGGCTAGCTTTAGAGACTATTCCCTGCCGTTAACGGGCGAGCGGCGTTTCATTCCGGTTCGTAGCGACGCCGATCGCATCTTGACCTGTTTTTTGGAATATCAGCCGGAAACGGTATGGGTGCACGATATTCTGCACGAACGCCGGGATGATCACTGGCATACCCGGGTCAGCCATTATCCTAAACTAAGGCTGGCACCCGGGCAATTGGGCAAGTGGCTGAAAGCCAAGGGTTTTGCGGTAACCTTCGCCCCAGGCCCGCGCGGCATGCAACAGCTAACGGCTAAACGCCTGCCATAGCCCGCGGATCAAGCACGCATTCGGCTTGCGCCGCTACCGGCGGCGAGACTCGCCGAGCCGGTCCAGCCAAGCAATCCGCCCGCAGACTAATCGCAGCATTTGCTTTGCCTGAACGTAAAGAATTCGTTGCGGGTGTATGTCGGGCCCGAATGACCAGGCCTACGGCCCGTTCAAAAATTATTGCTCTAGCGTAACAAAGGCCAGTTTGGAGATGCCCGCGTGCTGAGCGGCTGCCATGACTTCGGCCACCTTGCCGTAGGTTACCGCTTGGTCGGCGTAAATATGCACAGTTAACTCGGAATTGGCTGCCAATTCTTTCTGCAACGCCGCTTCCAGTTCGGGCAAGTTGGCTACAACCGCCTTGTTGAGGGTGATGCCGCCTTGAGCATCTATACCGAGCTGCATAGGTTGCTTGTCGATATCCGGCGTGGTGGATTCGGTCTTGGGCAGCGCCACGTTCACCGATTGCGTCAATAACGGAGCGGTAACCAGTAAAATAATCACCAACACCAACATCACGTCAACCAGTGGCGTAACGTTAATCTCGCTTACCGCTTCGTCGTCATCCGATTGTGTTTTGAATCCCATAAACGTTGCTTACTCCTTGTTGTTCCCGTTGCCGAAAGCGATATGCAAGAAACCGTCGACGAAATGTTCGAGCGAAGCCCGATGATGTTTGGCGCGGCGGATGAAAAAGTTATAGGCCAATACTGCCGGAACTGCAACTGCGATACCGATAGCGGTTGCCACCAAGGCATCGCCGATAGGGCCGGCCACCACGTCAAGACTGGCCGAACCGCTAGCACTGATGTCGTGCAAAGCATGCATGATACCCAACACGGTGCCGAATAAACCGACGAACGGCGCCGTGCTGCCAATGCTGGCCAACATGGTCAAGCCGCTTTCCATCTGCCTTTGTTCTTGCTCGGTTTGCTTACGCAGGGCTTGTTCCAACAAATCCTGCGGCGCGCCGCGGAATTTTAACGCGGCAGCGGCAACCGGATCGCGCCATTCACTCAGCCAGGAAAAACCGCAAGACGCTATCCTCGCTTTGGGGCCGCGCTGAGTTTCGGCAGGCAATTGTTCGGCTGCTTTCAGGTCTACCGCATCCCAAAACGCGCTGCTGAAGCGCTTGTTGTATTGAGTATTCCTGGCGAATTGCCAAGTCTTAAAGAATATCAAGGTCCAAGTGATCAACGAGAACACCAGCAATGTGTACAGAGTGCCATCGATGATGAAGGCAGGTGCAACATGAAAAGGCATTAAAACTCTCTCCTAAGTAATTTCTATAAAAAAATGCCGGCTAATTCTGTCTGATTCGGCCGCACAAGCTTGCAAATACGGTTCTTTGCAAGCTTAACAAAATCAAAATTTCCAAATGCTGATTTTGGCCGCGCCTCCCTGCCGGCGGAAACGATTGCGCCGACATAACCTCAGTCGCGCAACGTAAAGCTGATAGGCACGATGACCGAACTTGCTACCGGGGTTTCGCCGCGTTTTGCCGGGATAAACCGCCATTTTTTTACAGCTTCCACGGCAGATTCGTCCAATATCTCGTGCCCGCTGGAGGTCTCTACGCTCACAGCATCGCTGGTTCCGTCCGCCGAAACCTGCACTCTGAGCAACACTTTGCCTTGCCAGCCGCGGCTTTTAGCTATCGGCGGATAGTATGGTTTGGGATTGTGGGCATAGTTGGCCCGGTAGTTCGCCTCGGTAAAAGTCGGCTGACTACTCGATGGCGCACTAGTGTTGGTGCTACTAGTCGCCGGACTATTACTGGCGCTACTAGTGGTTGCAGGCTCCGCCGGGGCGGCAACCGGTTCGGCCGCGGGTTGCGGTGCAAAATCGGCCGGCTTTTGTACAACAGGCGGCGGTTTTTTTACCGGCGGCTTAGGCAGCGTTTTTTTCGGCGGGGTAGGCTGCTTTGCTGCAGGCGGTGGCGGCGGCGCAGGCTTTGGCGGAGCCACTTGGGGTTGGGGGGCCGGGATGACGACCATGGATACTTCCATGACTAACGGCTTGGCTTCCGTCAGCGTTTCGACGGGTTTATACAGCCAGGTCAATAACAATACATGCACCAGCCCCACCAACAAGGTCAGCAGAACCCACATATTCCTGGGACGTTCCTCGCCGCGCAAAAACGCGTGAAAACGGGATTTCCCGACAATCTCGGAAGGACTGCCGCCCAATGTCAACGTGGCGGGGCCGGACAAGCCGTCGTCCCTGCCATTGAGAAAAAACATATCAATCATGTAAGAAACGGATGGAAACGATTCTCATTTTACGGGATAAACCCATCGACTGTCAGGTTTAAAAAACATCTCTTTACAATTTCCTAATTCGAACAAAATGCCGCGGCATTTTTTATCCATAGCCGCCGATAAATTCGCGGTAAAAATTGCTGCCTGTGGCATAATTTCCACAACTGTCTCATTTTTGCAGATACCGTATGCCCGCAAGTTTTCCTGACTCGGCCAAATTGCCGCTAACCGGCTTGGCCTATAGCGCAATCGGTGTGGTATTTGCCGATATTGGCACCAGCCCTCTTTACGCGCTGAAAGAGGTATTCGCCGATAGCAATTTACCGGCAGACCCTCAACACATATTGGGGGTGCTCTCGTTGATCTTTTGGGCCTTGGTGCTGGTGGTCACCAGCAAATACACGATTTTCATCATGCGGGCCAACAACAAAGGCGAAGGTGGCATTATGGCCTTGATGGCCTTGGCCTCGCAAGCTTGCAAAACCAACCCGGAACGCAAGAAGCTGGTCGTCACGCTGGGGCTGCTGGGCGCGTCCTTATTTTACGGCGACAGCATCATCACCCCGGCGATATCCGTACTCGGTGCGATGGAAGGCATTAGCGTCATTTCACCGAAACGGGAGAATTTGATTGTCCCCCTATCCCTGTTGCTTATTGCCGGTTTGTTTATTCTGCAACTCAAGGCCAACCGGCAAATCAGCCGTTATTTCCCTCCCGTCATGCTAGTCTGGTTTTCGACCCTGGCATTTCTAGGCGTCGCCAATATCGTTCATCACCCCGAAGTCTTAGCCGCCTTGAATCCCAGCTATGCGGTACGTTTAATCCTGGAAACCGGCTGGACCAGCTTTGTGATTATGAGCGCTATTGTGCTGGTGATTACCGGCGCGGAGACCTTGTATGCGGACATGGGGCAATTCGGCTTGAAGCCGATACGGCTGGCTTGGTTCGGCCTGGTTTTTCCGGCGTTATTACTGAACTATTTCGGCCAGGGCGCATTGCTACTGGACAATCCCGGCGCGGCAAGCCACCCCTTTTATCTGCTAGCCCCGGCTTGGGCGCGCTATCCCTTGCTCGGCTTGGCGGCATGCGCCGCGTTAATCACCTCGCAAGCCGTCATTTCCGGCGCTTTTTACGTGACCCGGCAAGCCGTGCAGCTGGGCTATTGCCCGCGCATGGAAATTTTCCATCCGTCCCGCAACAATGCCGGGCAGATCTACATTCCATCGGTCAATTGGTTATTGATGGCCTCGGTCGTCATCGTCATTCTAAGCTTCAAAACCTCGTCGGCTCTGGCATCGGCTTACGGCATCGCCGTAACCGGAACGATGATAGTCGACACGGTACTGGCTTATACGGTTTTTCAGATCTTATGGCAGTGGGGCAAATTCAGCAGCATCGGCTTTATGTCGATCTTTTTACTGATAGACATGATCTTCCTGCTGTCCAACAGCTTGAAAATTCCGACCGGCGGCTGGTTATCGCTGGTAGTGGCTGCCGCACTGTACGCTTGCATGACCACTTGGATCATGGGCAAAGAAATGTTGGCCAAATATTTGGAAGAACGCCGGGTGTTATTCGAAGAATTGCAGCAGCAACTCAGCGAACACCCGCTGGCCAAAGTTCCGGGAACCGCAATCTACATGGCTCGCAGCTTGCACGGCGTACCGCAAGTCTTGTTGCACAATCTGGAACATAACCACGTGATGCACGCCAAAATGGTGGTATTAACCATAGTGACCAAAGAGGAACCCTACGTAGACGAAGCGCACCGCGTTAAAATTCGCGAATTCGGCGACAGCGGCCACTTTTACAGAGTGAAATTATATTTCGGTTTTCAGGAAGAACAGGATGTGCGGCGCGCCTTGCAACTCTGCTGCAACGAGGGGCTGGAAATCGACTCTAAAACCGTCTCGTTTTTCGTCGGTAGCGAACGGCTGTCTTTCCGGCGAAACAACCCAATGCCGGGCTGGCGCAGGTCGTTGTTCAAATTTTTAACCCACAATTCGGCCAGCCCTATCGCATTCTTCAGAATTCCGGTCGACAAGGTGATAGAACTGGGGATTCGCATCGAACTTTAGCCGTCGGCAAAACGGCTAAAGCCTTGCGCCCGCACGGGGTAGCGGGCTATCTCAATCTTTACGGTGGCGATGTTGCTGATTGCCGCCGTGATTTCCGAAACCTTCGCCGCCTCGTCTACGCCCGGCTCCGGCCCTATCGCCGCCGTTAGCCTGCCAGTCGCGCTCTAAGCCCGAACGGTCTTGCCGCCAGGAACGATTGCTGTTGCGCATGTTTTCCAAGGCATCCGCCGAGCCGAAATTTCCGGACCACTGCTTGCCGCCGCGGCCGCCTCCACCATTATGCTGATGACCATCGTGGCGATCCCTATCGCGTCCGCCGCCACGGTGCCCGTGCCAATCGTGATGCCCATGCCCCCCGCCGCCATAGCCGGGCACCACATAGGTTTCCCGGTATTGAATGACTCCACCGGGTTGGTAATAAGACGGGGAGTCATAATAACCGCCCCCACCGTAGCCGTAACTCGAATATCCCCGGTGATAGCCCGCAGGCGCACAGCCAACCACAGCTGAAGCCGCCAAAGTAAGCATCAATAGTGTTGTGGTTTTCATAACGACCTCTAGGCCCTGCCTGTTTTATCGAAACCGGATATTAGGATAGCGAATGCTCACTTAATCGACACTTAACTGGAAAGCGATGTGCAAAAACGTTTCAGGCCACGAAAAAATCTTGCGGCTCGGCGACCACCGGATTGACCAACGCACCTATGCCTTCGATTTCCACCCGCACGGTTTGCCCCGGCTTTAAATAACCGCGCGGTTTCATTTTTACCCCGACTCCGGCCGGCGTCCCGGTCGTTATCACGTCGCCCGGTTCCAGTGTCATCGCCTGGCTCAGATAGGCGATCAATTCGTAACCGTTGAAAATCATCTCGCCGGTATTGGCGTTTTGCCGCAACTCGCCGTCCACCCAGGTTTTCAAGTTTAATTGATGCGGATCGGCAATCTGGTCGCAGGTGACTATCCAGGGCCCCATCGGTCCATGAGTATCGAACGACTTACCCAGCGTCCAAGTCGGCGAACGGTGTTGCCAATCGCGGACGGTTACGTCGTTGCAGATCGTAAAACCGGCGATAACGCTAGGCGCGTCGCCGGCCGAAACGTTGCGGCAACGCCTGCCGATGACGATGCCTAATTCACCCTCGTAATCGACCTTATCGGAAACCGCCGGGCAATGAATCGCTGCCCCGGTACCGATCACGCAAGTACTTTGTTTGGTAAAAAAGGTCGGGTATTCCGGCTTTTCCAGCCCGGTTTCGCCCACGTGATCCGGGTAATTCAACCCTACTCCCAAAAACTTGCCCGGACGCAACACCGGCGCCAACAATTGCACCTCGGCTAACGGGTGCCTATTCTCCCCGGAATCGATCAGGGCCTGCAATGCCGTCAACGCCGGCCGGCCGGCTTGTAACAACTCCGGCATGGATCCTGCGCCGTCGACCGCCCCAGTCGCCGCAACCACGCTGTCGCCGACCACGGCACCGACCCAAATTCTAGCGCCGTAGGAATATGTCGCCAATTTCATCGTTTGCCTTTTCACCTATATTTAGATCGCCATTGTATCGTACCGGCGGCGCGCATCGCCGAAGCCGCAAGCCTATCCATGCCGCCGCCGACACTCAGCTAAAAATCGTTATTCGTAACCATCATCCAGGAGATAAAAATGTCAGATTCGTATTGGTTCAGAACAGGGGAAGCAACGGTATTTTCCAGCGAAGGGCAAGGTACCGACGCGATGCCGGAAATTTTAATCGGCGACGTAAAAGGCCCGGCCGGACATGCCTTCGCCAACTTGATGGGACAAACCGCCGGACATACCCGCATGTTTGCGATTCGCGCCTGCAATCAACAGGTGCGTCCCGCAACCATTATGGTGCCTAAAGTGACCATCAAATCGTCGGACTACGTCAACCTACTCGGCGGCCCGGTCCAGTCGGCCGTGGCCGATGCGGTGATCGACAGCGTGGCCGAGGGCGTCATCCCTCGGCTGCAAGCCAACGAACTCTGCATCATCGCGATGCTCTGGATAGACCCTTCCTGCGCCGGCAATCCCGACTTGGACCGCAAAGACTTATACCGCACCAATTACGAAGCGATGAAACTGGCGATTCAACGCGCCATGAGCAATTCGCCCAGCATAGACGAGCTCATCGCCAACCGGCACAAAATTTTCCACGAAATGTACGACCCGGAGACCGGCGAATCCCAGTGGTAAATGCCTGATAAAGCGTGCAAAGCGCCTGACATTCTATTGCCAGGCGCCGGCCCGTTTCGCTCACAACCGGTATAAAGGCTCCAAGGTTTGCGGCGGCGGCGCGCGATCCGGCTGTTTGCCGTGCTGGGCAAAGGCCCGCTCCAAGGCGTGCGCGTCCCAATCGCCGGAATCGCCGGCGTACAAACACCGGTTTAGCTGCTTGATTTCGAGTTGGAGCGGTTGCGCGCAACAGCCGGCCAGCGCCGCCAAATTATCCACCCCGTACTGTTGCGCCCCCCACGCTAGCAACACATTTTTCGCCGCTTGGGGATCGTGTCGGCGGCAGGCGTCGCGCAACGGTTTGGAAAAATCGAACAGCGGCGCCACCGGCCGCGCGCTTTCGACCACGGCTTTTGCCTGCCGCGATTTAACCACTATCCAGACCAGGGTAAGCAGCCAGCCCAAGCCTAAAAACCCGGACAACCAAGGCCAGTAACCGGCATCATTAGGAATTGCGGCTGTATTCGCAGCGGCAATCGGACTATCGGGCCGGGTCGAAGCGTCTTGGGCCAAGACTTCGGCCGGCCGGGTTTGACCGCCGTCCGCGGCAACCGCCTGTATCGTCACAGCCGGCAAGCTGGCGGTCTCGGCTTTTTGCGTACGGGTATTGAACCAAACCAGTTGTAGCGGCGGCAACGTGTAACTGCCGGGCTTGCCGGGAATGTATGCGATTTTTTCCTGCCGCACAGCCGTCAAACCGCCGCTGAGTTTATCTTCTTTCAACAAGGGTTGATCCGGATAGGTTTTGATCCCGTCAATACCGTTGGATTCCACCAATTCCGGTAACTGCCCGACCGTCGTCCCGTGCGCGCTCAAGGTGATGGTACGGGTTAAAGGCTCGCCGACGTTAACGCTCAGACTTTGGTCCGACCAGACTTGGCTGAGGGTTAAACTGTCCGCCGTCAGCCAGGCCGAACCTTGGTAGGTTTGCGGCACGGGTTGTACGTCCAGGACGATAGCATCGGAGCTCACTCTCCGGGTTTCGGTTGGCGCTCTATTAAAAAAGCCGTTAAAACGCGGTTGCCTGCCGCCCAATACTTCCGCGTTCAAGACTAAAGCCGGTATGGTCAATTTACCGGACTGTTGCGGAAAAATCGCATATTGCCGCTCGGTGACCGTGTAGTCCACGCCGTTTATCGGCGTCGAATAAGTACTGTCGTCTCCGAGCTTTTCCACCAAGGCGTCGTTCAAATCCGGCTCGGTTAAACTGGCCTGCGCAACTTGTACCCTGCGAAAAAATTTTACGCTAACCAGCACTTGCGATTGAACGTAAGGTGCCTGCGGAGTGGCTTGAACTTGTAAAAACAGATCCTCGCCGGCATTGTCGGCAGCCTGCGCTTGCGGGGAATCCGTCACGCTTACGCTTACGGTTTGGCTCAGATCGGCCCCAAAGGCTATCGGCGGTATCGTCAAGTCTCCGGCCCGCTTGGCCATCACGTCGAGTATCCATTGCTCTTCCCGGCTACTCTTGCCGTTGATCCACGACATATTGCTGCTGCGTTGCTGATTCAATATATCGAAATCCCGCTCCAACGGGGAGAAGTCCGGACTACCGTCCACCTGCGCCACAGCCTTGAACACGATGCGAAACGATTCGTTCAGACTGACCGGATTGCGATCCACATTCACGCGGATTTCCGCCGCAAACACCCCATTACCGATCAAGACAAACGCGCCTGCCAACCAGAAAAAACGCCATTTTTTCATCTTAGAAGCCACCGATGCTTTTATGGAAACCGTTACCCTAAACCCTCCGCCGCACCTGACCGTTGCGGCGCAAAAGCTATCCCTAGCGTGCAAACGGCGCTACTGCCATCCCCCGCCCAGCGCTTTGTACAAATTGATCCCGGCAACGTGCCGTTGCTTGGTCGCGTTGATTAACTCCAAGTTGGAGCGCAACGCGCTTTGTTGCGCGTAAAGCACCTCCAGATAGGTCGCTTTGGCGGCTTTATACAATTCGTTGGATACCTCGACCGAATGCCTTAAGGCATCGCTTTGCTGCCGTTTCAGTGCGCTGACTTGTTGCAGGTTTTTTAAGTTGGACAACTGATTCGCCACTTCGACGTAAGCGTTCAGTATGGTCTTCTGGTAATTGTACATCGCAGTCAACTGCGTCGCTTTGGCGGTGTTGAAGCGTGCTTCCAAGGCATTTTTGTTGACCAAGGGGGTGATCAATTGGCCGAATACCGAATAAGCCAAAGAAGCCGGGGATTGAAACAAAAATTCCGGATCGAAGGCTTGAAAACCGAAAGTGGCGGTAATGTTGACGTTGGGATAAAACGCGGCCTTAGCGGCTTGCAGATCGAACTGGCTAGCCTGTATGTCGAATTCCGCCGCCCGGATGTCCGGCCGGTTTTCCAGCAATTGCGACGGCACCCCGGCCGCAAGTCTGTGGTTGGGTTCGACGAAGAACACCTCTTTGCTACGCGGGATAGGTTGAGGATAACGGCCCAACAGAAAATTGATTTTGTTTTCTATTTCGGTGATGTGCTGCAAGGCGTTTTTTTCCGACACCTGGGTATTCAACACTTCCGCTTGAAATTGCTGTACCGCCAGTTCATTGGCGCGCCCGGCTTCTTTTTGCCATTTGATGACGTCTAAGGCTTCCTGTTCTTTACGTATCGTCGCCCGGATAATATCCAACTCGTGATCCAACGCCAGCAACTCGTTGTAATAGATCGCCACGTCCGCAACCAGATTGGAGATGACGAAATTTGCCGCGTCTATGCTGGACAAATAGCTGGAAGCCGCGGCGCTGCGTTGATTGCGCAGCTTTCCCCACACGTCGATTTCCCAAGACGATTGCAAGCCGACGAAAATGTCCGGCAACACCTCCGGCACGGTATTGCCGGGAGTTATATCGGTGGTAGCATTACCGGCCCCGTCCATGGTGTATTGGCCGAATTTACGCATACCGCCGCCGATAGCCAAATCGACTTTCGGCAACAAGGCCGCATTGGCCAATTTGACGCTGGAGCGCGAGGCTTCGATGCGCTGCAACGCCATTTGCAGATCCGGATTATTGGAGACTGCGGCATCGATCAAGACTATCAATTGCGGATCGGAAAAATAATCGCGCCAATCGATTTCCGCCAGGCGAACGCTGCTGCCGGCATCTTTATACCCGCTGAATTCGGCCGGCAATTCCGGTTTTTGAATGGACAATTCTGTGTCCAACTGGCTGCACGCACCGGCGGTTAACGCCAGGCAGGCCGCCGCTATAAAACGTTTTGGTTTCTGCAACATGGAAATTAAATCGTTTCGGTAAAGGGGGCTTCTTCTTTCTTGCCCTGAGGGTAGCGTCTGTCCGCGATACTCGCGAATGTCACGTACAGGCCGGGAATCACGACGACGCCGAAAATGGTGCCGAAAATCATGCCGCCGGCCGCAGCCGAACCTATGGTGTTGTTGCCGATTTCGCCGGCTCCCGATGCGAACATCAGCGGAATCAAACCGGCGACGAAGGCAAACGAAGTCATCAGAATCGGCCTTAAGCGTAAAACCCCAGCCTCTATGGCCGCTTCATACGGGTTTTTGCCTTGTTTATGCTTCAGGGCGGCGAACTCGATAATCAAAATCGCGTTTTTACCCAAAATGCCGATCAGCATGATCATGGCGATTTGCGCGTAGATATTGTTTTCCAGACCCATCAACAGTAAAAAAAACAACGCGCCGAACACGCCTATCGGCAACGACAACAGCACCGCGAAAGGCAGCAAAAAACTTTCGTATTGCGCAGCCAGCAACAAATAAACAAACAACAAACAAATCATAAAGATGTATATAGCTTGGTGGCCGGCGTTGGCCTGATCGCGCGACGAACCGGCCCAATCGTAGCCGTAACCCTTGGGCAATTTTTGCGCCGCGACAGCCTTGATCGCCGCCAATGCCTGGCCGCTGCTATATCCCAAAGCCGGTTGGCCGTTGACCAAGGCCGAGGTGTACATGTTGTAGCGGGTGATTTGCTCGGGGCCGTAAACTTTTTCCACGCTTAAAAACGAGGAAAACGGCACCATGTGGCCGGCATCGTTTTTGATGTACAACTCCATCAAATCTTCCGGTTGAGCGCGGTATTCCGGCAAGGCTTGCACCATTACTTTATACAATTGGCCGAAGCGAATGAAATTGGTGGCGTATTCGCTGCCTATCAAGGTTTGCAGCGTACTCATGGCATTGTCCGCCGTCACGCCGATTTTGGCGGCCTTGTCGCCGTCGATATGTAAAACGAATTGCGGAAAAGCGGCATTGAAAGTAGTAAATGCATTGCTGATTTCCGGCCTTTTATTCAACTCTTCCACAAAGGCGTCGGCGACTTTCTGCAGCTTGCCCAGATCGTCGGAACCGGTTTTGTCCAACAAGCGCATTTCGAAACCGCTGGAATTACCGTAGCCCGGCACCGGCGGCGGCGTGAAAAACTCCACACTGGCGTCTTTGATGTAACGGGTTTTTTCTTCCAACGACTTGATGATGTCTTTATCGGATGCTTGCCGCTCCTCCCAATTTTTAAGGCTGATCAGATTCATGCCGTACACGGCACCTGTGCCTTCCGACAAAATGCTATAGCCCGCCAAACTGGAAACCGACTCGACTTCGGTCAACTCCGCCGCCACTTTGCGCACCTCGTTGGATACTTTCTCGGTCCGCTCTAACGTCGCACCGGACGGGGTAGTGATATTGGCGTAAATCGTGCCCTGGTCTTCTTCCGGAATAAAACCCGACGGCACCGTGGAGCCAATCAAGCCGGCACCTAGCGAAAACACCAGCAAAAATGCGAAGGTCACCAGAGTCCGGTTGCCGATCCAGGAAATAATGCGTTTGTACCGCGCCGACAAGCCGTCGTACCAACGGTTGAAACCGCCGAAAAACGTTTGCATCCGCGAGGCTTCCCGGCTGTTATGGTCGTGCAAGTTTTGCAAAAACATCGCGCACAAAGCCGGTGTCAAGGTCAAAGCGGTGACCCCCGACAGCACAATTGAAATTGCCATGGTCAACGAAAATTGCCGGTAAAACACCCCTTCCGGCCCCTCCATGAACGAAACCGGTATAAACACCGCCGACATGACCAGGGTAATAGCCACAATCGCACCGCTGATTTCCCGCATCGCGGCTTCCGTAGCGCGTTTGGGCCCCATGTGCGCGTGCTCCATTTTGGCGTGTACCGCCTCCACCACCACGATGGCGTTATCCACCACGATGCCGATCGCCAGCACCAGGGCGAACAAGGTGATCAGATTCAGCGAAAAACCCAGTAATTGCATGAAGAAAAAGGTACCTATCAAGGAAACCGGCACGGCGATAATCGGAATCACGGTGGAACGCAAGTCCTGCAAAAAGATGAACACTACCAGCGCAACCAACACGAACGCTTCGAACAAGGTTTTCAGTACTTCGTGTATCGACGCGTCTAAAAATTTGGACACGTCGTAGCTGACGTTGTAATCCATACCCGGCGGAAACGAGTTGGCTTTAATGGTCGCCATGGTGTTCTTGATGTTCTCGATCACCTCTTTGGCATTGCTGCCGGGCCGCTGTTTCAGCAAAATTGCGGCGGACGGCCTGCCGTTTTCTTTGGACAACACGTTGTAATCCTTGGAATCGAATTCAATGTCGGCAACGTCTTTCAAGCGGACGATTTCGCCGCTATCGCTGCCGGACAACACGATGTTTTCGTAACCTTCCTGGGTATTGTATTTGCCGGTATAACGCAACACGTATTGCAGGGCCTGCGCCTCTTTGCCGGAGCTTTCGCCTATCTTGCCCGGTGCCGCCTCGACGTTTTGCTCTTTCAATTTGTCGACGATTTCGTTGGCCGAAATGTTGTACATCACCAATTTGTCCGGCTTCAGCCATACCCGCATCGCATATTCGCGGGAGCCCAAAATTTCCGCGAAACCCACGCCTTCTATGCGCTTCAGCTCCTTGAGCACGTTGATATCGGTGAAATTGAACAGAAATTTTTCGTCTATGCCGGGATCGGTGCTGAGGATATTGATGTATAGCAGCATGGCGTTTTGCACCTTCTCGACGATCACCCCGGCCTTGATCGCCTCGGCCGGAAGTTCGTCCATGGCCGAAGATACCCGGTTCTGTACGTTAACCGCCGCCACGTCCGGATTGGTCCCCGGTTTAAATACGATGCTAATCAAACCACTGCCATCGTTGCCGGCCACGGACGACATGTAACTCATGCCGGGTACGCCGTTGATCACCCGTTCTAACGGGGTAATCACCGCTTTGACCACCACTTCCGCATTCGCACCGGTAAACTTGGTAGTCACCGTGACTTCCGGCGGCGCAATATCCGGAAATTGGGTGATCGGCATTTGTAGCAATGAGAGTAGTCCGATCAAGGTTATCAACACCGAAATGACGATGGACAGGACCGGACGATGGATGAATTTAGAGGTCATGGGCTTGACTCCGTTTATTCGGCTTTGCCGTCCATAGGCATAACCGCCGCCAGATCGACATAAACCGGTTCGATTGCGGCCCCGTCTTTGGCGGTTTCTACACCTTCGAAAATTAATTTTTCGTCTTTGCTTAAACCGGACTCCACCGCATAAAAATCGGTAAAGCGCATTTTAGGCACGATATTGCGCTGTTTTAACACGTTATTTTTATCTACCGTGAATACATAGGTTTTATCCTGAATTTCGAATGTAGATTTTTGCGGAATAATCAGCGCATTTTCCAGCTGCTTTTCTACGATAATTTTTCCGTTTGCCCCGTGTTTCAATATGGCGTCCGGATTGGGAAATCGAGCCCGAAATGCGATGTTTCCTGTTTCTTTATCGAACTCGCTTTCTATTACCTCGATTTTACCTTTGTAAGGATAAACTTCGTTATTAACAAGCCTTAAACTCACCGTTTTTATTTCCTTCTCACCACTGGAAATATAATTGAGATAATCGATTTCCGATAAATTAAAGTAGGCAAAAATCTCGTGATTATCGGAAATCGAGGTCAACATATCGCCTTCTTCAACTAGACTACCCATTTTGTGTGGTATGCGGTTGATAATGCCATCGTAAGGCGCCTTGATCTGCGCATACGACAAATGCAAAGCCACTTGCTCTTTATGCGCCACGGCTTCTTCCACCTTGGCCTTCAAGGCATTTACCCTGGCCTGCAATACATCCAATTCCGCCTTGGAGACGATGTTTTTTTCCTGCAAATGCCTGACGTTACCGAATTCGACTTCCGCCGCCTTCAGGTCGGCTAACGCCGCTTTGTAATCGGCTTCGGCTTTTTGCAGTTCCTTTTCGAACTCCAAGTAATTCAGCGTGAATAATAATTGGCCTTTTTTGACGATCTGGCCTTCGTCCACGTAATTCTTTTCGATGAAACCTTTGATCTTGCTGCGAACTTCCACGTAGCGCACCGATTGTATTTCGGCGACATATTCGCTGATATAAACCGTATCCTTCACCAACGGAGTAATCACCTGATAAGTTTCTAGTTTAAGCTTATGCTCTTGCTGCTGGCCGCAGGCCTGAACCAAAATAGCGCTAGAAATAAACAATATTTGCTGATAGTTCATATTAAATCGCGATCTGTACGAATTATATTTCGGCAGGTGCAATAGCCGGATACGGCGCTAAAACAAAACCGTAACTAATTCTATCGTTAAATAAAGGCATACCCGGTCATTAATCGGATACTAATAAATGACAGAGTGCAGTAAATCGCTCAAAAGCGTGCGAACTTTACGGGCTTGCAGAGCCGTTGCAAGCGCGAGAAACCGCTTCGCTTCCGGCTTCGGCCTAAGCCGCCATGCACTCGATCGAACTGGCGCCCCATCCGGGTTCACCAATCCGGGCCGGAATACCCGGGCGGGTCGCGCTGTCCGTATTGAAACTTGAATTTTCGCCTTAACAATCCGGTCGGATCGTCCGGAATGCGTTTTAACAGCTGTTGATTGGCACGAGTCGCTTCGTCTTCGTCGCTGGCTAACGCCTGTTTTTGTCCCGAATGCCGGACTTGGTCGGGCTTAGGATTATTGGTAGGCCGCCGCGCGTCGTCCGGCAAATCCGACGACTCTTCCCGCTCAGGCTTTTTGTCCTCATCGAATTTCGCTGGATTTTCATCCGAACTCGAATTAGCAGCTTGGGCATTTAGTTCCGAGGCTGCGGATTGGGGGGACGCCTGTTCGGCCTCGGCCGGTTTCGGCAGCTCGCCGGACTCTTGCCGAGACTCTTGCCGAGACTCTTGCCGAGAATTTTCAGCCGAAGCGCCCTCTTGTTGCCTGGAATGCGAGTCCGACGACGGCTGATCTTTCTGATCTTTCTGATCTTTCTGATCTTGCTGATTTTGTTGGTTTTGCGCTTGTTGCTGCTGCAACTGCCGTTCGACCAGTTGCTTGTTGTATTTTGCGTCGGCGTGATTGGGGTCGTGCTGCAAGGCCTGCTCGTAGGCTGTTAGCGCATCCTGCAACCGCCCGGCTTTTGCCAATGCATTAGCGCGATTGTATAGACCGTCGGCAGTTTGGACATCCTTCAGGGTATCGGCAGCCGCTTGGTACTGCCCTGCCCGATAGTGGGCCGCCGCGCGCCATTCGGGATCGGTGAAGGTCTCGGCCGCTTGCGCATACGCTTGCCGGTCGAAGGCCTGTTGCGCTTGCTGGTCCGACGTCCGCCAAAAATCCGGCCAATCCCAAGCCATCGCCGGTTTAGGCAAGGGCAGCAGAACGGCAAACGCCAAAAGCAACACACCTTTTCTGAACTGTACAGCCGCCCAAGCCAAAACCGGCAGCAATAACCAAGGGCCTTTGTCGTCCCATTGCTGCAGCTGCAAATCGGCTTGCGGCCCCCGCCCATCTTCGAGCGGACGATTAAACAAACGACTTAGCCGTTCCACGTCGGCGTCGTCGGCGGTGGCGGCCTGAAACACTCCGCCGCCTGCCGCCGCCAGTGCCGCCAACTGATCGGTATCGGTTTTTGCGATCACGATATTGCCGCCGGCGTCTTTCAAAAAACCTCCACCGGATAACGGGATAGGTGCACCTTCCGGGCTGCCCAACGCCAGAACCGATACCGGGTAGGTGGCGGCTAACTCACGCGCTGCGGCAACGCTGTCGGCTTCCACGCCGTCGGTGGCCAATAAAATATTGCCTTGCGTCAAACCGGCTTGGCGCAACAAATCCGCACTACGCTGCAAGGCTATCCGGGTATTGCTGCCGGGACTGGGCATAATCCCGGTCGTCAACGCTTCCAGTTGACTGTTGATAGTCGCCGTATCGGTCGTCAGCGGCGTCACGGTAAAAGCGTCGCCGCTATAAACTAATAGCGCGGTTTGCCCGTCTTTACGTTGTTGCAATATATCCGCTATTTTGTATCGGGCCCTGCTCAGACGGCTGGGCTTTAAGTCGCCGGCGTCCATGGATTTGGATAAATCCAGCGCAATCACCAATGCGGAATCGTTACGAAACGCCGGCCCTGCTAAACGCTGCCAAGTCGGCCCGGCCAAGGCCAATACCGTCAACAACACCGCTACGCCATGCGGCAGCCAAGCCGCCGCATGGCGTAGCTGCGGTTGTTGCCGCAAAATGTAAGGCAAGAGTTCCGGGTCGCAAACCTGTAACCAGTCGCCGCGCCGCAACGGCCGAATACACAAGGCAAACAGCAACGCGGCCGCCGGCACTAAAGCCAGCAACCACCAGGGACGCAGAAAATGAAACTCACTCGCCATCAAGCCGTCCTCAAGCGCAGCCACACCAAGCCCGCGACCAAACAGGCTGCGGCGGCCAACGGCCAATAGAACAAATCGGTGCGAGGCCGAAAAAATTGTTTGTCTTTTTCCACCGGCTCCAATTGATCCAATAAGCTGTATATCTGCTCCAATTCCTCGGTATTTCTAGCCCGAAAATAGCGTCCGCCGGTGGTGTTGGCGATAGCTTGCAAGGTCTTTTCGTCCAAATCGGCGGACGGGTTGACCCGCCGGGTCCCGAACAGACTGCGGACCAGCATTTCGTCGGCGCCTATGCCGACGGTATAAATTTTCAGATGGTGCCGGGCGGCAATTTCCGCGGCTTTCAGCGGCGTCAATTCGCCGGCGGTGTTGGCGCCGTCGGTCAGCAATATCAACACGCGGCTTTCGCTTTTTTCGTTTTCCAGCCGCTTGACCGCCAAACCGATCGCGTCGCCTATGGAGGTTTGCGGATCGTCTTCGGTAATGCCGATGAACGCTTCGTTCAACAAGGTTTCCACGGTTTTGCGGTCGAAGGTCAACGGCACGTGCAAATAGGCCCTGGTGCCGAACAAGACCAAGCCTATCCTATCGCCTACCCGGCGCTGCACGAAATCGCTGACGACGTATTTGGTCGCCGTCAATCTATCGTAGCGCTTATCGTTGATGACAAAATCCTTTTCTTCCATGCTGCCGGACACGTCGACTGCCAGCATCAAATCCCGTCCGCTGACGGCCAGCTCCAGCGGCTCGCCCAGCCATTGCGGCCGGGTAGCGGCTACCACCAAGCATATCCAGGCCATAACCGCCAAGCGCCAAGGCCAAGGCCAGGTTTGCACATTAACCACGTAACGCGGCACCCGGCTAGGCAAATCATCCAAAAACGGTACGATCAGGGCTGCCTGCTCGGCTTGCGGTTTCGGCGGCAACCACCAGCGCAGCAGCAACGGCAACGGCATCACGGCAAGTAACCACGGCCATTGAAAATTGATCATCCTTGTTTTCCCTGCTGCTTCAGCCAGCGTTCACACAAATCGAACAAAGCCGCCACGTCCACGTCCGCTAATTCCGGCCGGTAATGGGCGTCGGCCAGGCAGCGCCCCAATCCACGACTGAAAGGTGCATCCGGCAAAGAGCGGTCCAAATAGTTCAGCCATGCTTCCCCGCGCAAGCTGGCGACTTGTTCTCTTGCCTGGCCGGAAATAGCCACCCGGCGCAACAATTCGGATAAGGCGGAGACGATCGTTCGGCTATCTCCGCCTTGTGCGCGCAAGTCGTTTAATACGCGTTGAGCTTCCTTATAAACGGGCAGCCGGCGTAAACGTCTAAACCAACGCACGCCGGCCCACACAGCCAGCCCAAGCGCCAATGCGACTAACCACCAGCCGGGAGCCGGCGGCCACCAGCCGATGGTTTGCGGTAAATGAATGTCTTTTAAAGGTAGCTGATCCATGTTTTCGACGATACCCGAACAGAGTCAATCCGCCGTCCGCAACCACAGGCGGCGACCCATTGAGGACAGGATATTGATTCGACAGTTCCCTATATGCGGTCGGCACTTCATCAGGCCATTATACCTATGTCTGTTCCGCCGGATAGCCCAAGCCTTGTCCAATGACACATGAGCCTGAGCGAGGTGCTGTATTTCCAGCGTGAGATGAGCCCGGAAGCGCAAAAGTTGGGATCATGGAGGCATGATCGTGACCATACAAACTCAAGGATTAAAAACACCGGACCAAGTGCAAGCCTTTGTTTCCGCAACCAAGCCATCGCGTTTACGCTGACGCAGGAGGCTCTTGATACCATTGCTTGCGCAAGTTGGCGGGAACGGTCATTAAAATCTGCCAACGGCGTTCCGCCCAGTGCCGGGAAATCACCAAGCAGACTTCATCGGCCAGAATTACACCGCGAGAAAGCGGATTCTTGCAAGCAAACGGTGCCGCCTCGACCTGGTGCGGATTAAGGTCTACTTGGGCATCGACCAAGGTGGACGCCAACGACTCCACGCTGTCGCCCGCCGAGCGACGAGTCAACAGCCATGCGTAGTATTGGGTTTGATAGCAGGTCAAACAGTGGATCACTTTCGGTTAAGCCCTTATGCTTGATTGGCGAATTAATGTCTTTACTATGAAAGTCATAGTGGGAGCGACGCCCTCGTCGCGACGAGGGCGTCGCTCCCACAGAAAAACTTTTATTTGCTGGGGTGAATGCCGCTTTTTCATGAACGTTAGGATCATTCAATGGCTTAAAACTATTCCGTCAACGATCGCCTTAATAGCAAGACAGACAAAGTAACCCGATAATTTTGCGATAACCCGGGTCAACTATCCGTAACCGTTGTTCGCCAACACTTCGTTTCCGCATCCAGCGCATGAAATTGAACAATGTTTAGTAATAAGCAAAGATGATCCGCACTTTAGCTGCGAATAATCAGCTGCCTCCGGCTCTAAAATACTCTCCGCCCGGAATCCGTCGCACGGCACGCCAACCCGGACTTTGACAAGTGCAAATGGCATGTTAATTTCAGAATACACACTAAGACTTGGTAAGGGATAGTTACGGCGTTCGACATTAAGCCGCATACGCCAACCGGATATGCTACGGTGGCGGAGCGGCACAGCAATTGCTGGATTTCAGCGTTAACCGTTTCCTGCCCACTTTCCGCACCAATCGGGTGAATCATGGCCATCAGCGTATTCGACATCTTCAAAATCGGCATAGGCCCGTCCAGCTCGCACACCGTCGGGCCGATGCGGGCCGCCATGACCTTTGCCGGCAAATTGGCCGAGCAAGGCCGGCTAGAGCAAGTTGCCCGCTTGAAAGTGGAATTGTTCGGCTCCCTGGGCGCCACCGGCAAAGGCCACGGCACCGATAAAGCCGTCCTGTTGGGGTTGGAAGGCGAAACGCCGGATTTGATCGATCCGGAAATCATTCCGGCCCGGCTGGCGGCGATCCGAGAATCCGGCCATCTGCGCCTGCTGCAGCGCCGGCCCGTGCCGTTCAACGAAAAAACCGATTTGCTGTTTCAGCGTAAAGTCCTGCCGTTTCATTCCAACGGCATGCGCTTCACCGTGTACGATGTCGGCGGCGCCGAATTGCTGCAAAGCGATTACTACTCGGTCGGCGGCGGCTTCGTAGTCACAGGCGCGGCGGCAGCGCAGGACAAGCTGGACAACGACGACACCTGCCTACCCTACCCGTTCAAAACCGGCGACGCCTTGCTGAAACTGTGTAAAACTCACCGCCAGCCGATCAGCGAACTGATGCTGCGCAACGAAAAGGCCTGGCTGCCGGAAGCCGAAATCCGCGCCAAGTTGCTGCACATCTGGCAAGTGATGCAAGCCTGCGTCGAACGCGGCTTGCGCCAAGAAGGGGTGATGCCGGGCGGCATGAAGGTCAAACGCCGCGCCGCCAATCTATATCGCCAGCTCAGCGGCGAAATTCCGCGGCAAACGCCCAATCTGCCGGTCGGCACCATGGAATGGGTCAACCTATTCGCCTTGGCGGTCAGCGAAGAAAACGCCGCCGGCGGCCGGGTGGTGACCGCGCCGACCAACGGCGCCGCCGGCATCATCCCGGCGGTGTTGCATTATTACTGGCGCTTCTGTCCGGATGCCGACGCAGACGGCGTGATCCGCTTTTTGTTGACCGCCGCGGCGATTGCGATTTTGTACAAAGAAAACGCCTCGCTGTCCGGGGCCGAAGTCGGCTGCCAGGGCGAAGTCGGCGTGGCTTGCTCCATGGCCGCCGGCGCGCTGGCGGAAGTACTGGGCGGCAGCCCGGCGCAAGTGGAAAACGCCGCCGAAATCGGTATGGAACACAATTTGGGCCTGACCTGCGACCCGGTCGGCGGCCTGGTGCAGGTACCGTGCATAGAGCGCAACGCGATGGGCGCGGTAAAAGCCATCAATGCCGCCCGCATCGCCTTGCGCGGCGACGGCAGCCATTTCGTGTCGCTGGATAAAGTCATCAAGACCATGCGCGACACCGGCGCCGACATGAAAACCAAATATAAGGAGACTTCACGGGGTGGTTTGGCGGTGAATTTGATTGAATGTTGATCGGCCGGAGTGATTGCCATGCGTTAATCTTGACAGGAGCAGTTGCTTCAGTATGTTTAGCAAACCGAACCGGCACAGCCGTGCAAGCTTTCTCCAACCTTTCAATCCTGATCTTTCCATGCGAATTTTATTAGTCGAAGACGATGCGTCATTGGGCGACGGCCTTTCCCGCAGTCTTAGCGATTGGGGGTTCGACGTTACGCTGGCCGTGACCGGCACTTATGCGGGTAGTGCATTGTGTACCCAGCCTTACGACATGCTTATACTCGATTTGGGACTGCCGGACCTAGACGGACGCGAACTGTTGCGGCAGCTAAGAGCCCGCAAGTCGGCCATTCCGGTATTGATACTCACCGCCCGCGACGGCCTGAGCGACCGCATCGGCGGTTTGGAGCTGGGCGCCGACGATTATATGACCAAGCCCTTCGAATTGCGGGAGCTGGAGGCCAGAATCCGAGCCTTGCTGCGGCGCAGTCTCGGCGGCTACGGCCACGACATCGGCTACGGCCGCTTGCGCCTGGACACCCGTAATCTACAACTTAGCGTGGATGGCCTGCCTATGCTATTGCCGCCGCGGGAATACGGCGTGCTGGAAGCCTTGTTGTTAAACGCCGGGCACGTGGTGAGCAAGGATAGCATTGCCCAACGCCTTGCCGATCGTGCGGAAGAACTGGCGGACAACGCCATTGAAGTTTACGTGCATAGGCTACGCAAACGCCTTGTACCGCTGGGGATAGGCATAAGAACGGTGCGCGGACTCGGCTACCTTCTGGAGCAAAGCAAGGATGCGTAAACCGCAAAGCTTACGGGCCCAGCTGTTATTGCGCCTGACGGTGCCGTTGACTGTCGTCGTCATGCTGGA
This sequence comes from Methylomonas sp. HYX-M1, assembly GCF_040741385.1. Classification (NCBI taxonomy): domain Bacteria; kingdom Pseudomonadati; phylum Pseudomonadota; class Gammaproteobacteria; order Methylococcales; family Methylococcaceae; genus Methylomonas; species Methylomonas sp. HYX-M1. The sequence continues at coordinate 1,342,314 of NZ_CP160405.1, read as the reverse complement.
TGCCGCGGTGTCATACTTCATCGCCCTGCATTATGCAGACCTGGTCTACGACCGCTGGTTATTGGATTCGGCCAAATCATTGGCTCAACAAGTCGAGGAGCAAAAAGACAAAACCAGTTTCGAATTGCCGCCCGATGCCGTCGAAGTCTTTCGCTGGGATGCCATGGATAAAACCTTTTTCAAAATCGAATCGGCGACGGGAGAGTTCGTATCCGGCGACAAGGGATTTCCCAGCTCGGCGCCGACCCTATTCACCAAGCAGGAACCTTTTTACTATGACGGGGAAATCCAGGGCCAAAGGGTTCGCATCGTTTCTGTACAGCCTCGCCGCGCCGCTGACGAATCAGGCGACGTGCTGGTCTCGGTCGCGGAAACGCTCAACAAACGCCGCAGCATGATGAATGAAATTCTATTTGCAGTGGTGTTGCCGCAAATTTTGTTGGTATTGATTACCGGTTTGCACATCTGGACCGGCATCAACCGCGGACTCCGGCCTTTAAACGACTTGGCCAAACTCATCGCCCAACGTTCCGCGAGAGACTTAAATCCCATTCCGGATGCCGGCGTGCCGCTGGAAGTCCGTTCGCTGACGCACACCATCAATGCTTTGCTGCACAGACTGAGCGCCAATCTGCAGAGCCAGCAGCGATTCATTGAAAATGCCGCCCATCAATTACGCACCCCGTTGGCCGGTTTGAAGGTGCACGCGGAACGGGCATTATTGACGGATAACATCGAAAGCATGAAGCCGGCCCTGACGCATATCAAGCACTCGGCGGACCGCGTCACTCATTTGAGCACGCAATTATTGGTGTTGGCCCGCTCCGAATCGATATTGCAAAGCGCGCGGGAATTTAAAGCGACGGACTTGGCCGAACTCGCTCGCAACTGTGCGATGGACTGGGTACCCAAGGCTTTAGAACGTACTATCGAATTGGGCTTTGACGCGCCGGCACAAATCGTCCGGGTAGCCGGCGATGCAACGCTGTTGCGAGAATTACTCAGCAATCTCCTGGATAACGCCATTGATTACGGCAAGCCGGGCGGGTATATCGGGGTAAAAATCCAGGCAACGCCGAAACCAAGCTTGATTGTCGAAGACGATGGCCCCGGTATTCAAGCAAACGAGCTGGACAAAATTTTCGAGCGCTTTTATCGCATCCCTGGCAGTCCCGGCGAAGGTTGCGGGCTGGGCTTGGCCATCGTCAAGGAAATCGCCGAACTGCACGCCGCGCGGATACAGATAGGCGCCGGCCACGGCGGCCGCGGCACCCGCATTGAAATCGGGTTTGAATCGCTAACCGAGACTTAAAATCGTCTCCGTCTTAGAGCCGCTACTGTGCCAAATTGCGCAGAGGCTGGTTATGAAGACTTGGCGATTAACAACATGCCCGACAGCCCGAGAAAAACCGAAAACAGGTGCTGATATTTGCTTTGGTCAATATTCAAATACAGCATGTCATCGGTCATGACGAAGACCAGCGAGGCGATCACGGCATAAATCGCTTCGTCGTATAAAGTAATTTCGATTTGCTGCCCGCTAAATAAAAACAAGGTCAGCAACTGCACAAGCGCAAAAGTGGCATAGGCGGAAGCTACTGTAACCCGTGCAGTATCTTTCGGGTAAGCTTTGTGGTGAACCAGTGCCGTCAACAACGAGCCGCCGAGATTACTCGCCCCATGGATGACCCCCCATCATCACAAAGTAAGGCTTTTCGTATCTCATCAGCACATCTATCGCGCGAGCCGCACCGGCCGAAAAATCCTTTAGCGCGATAAACAGCAAAAACGCACCGATGAACAAACCGATGTTGATTCGGGCATGCGTGACGATGAACAGAAATAGCGCAATTGGCGGCAGGCTCAGCCAGAGGATGCGGCGATAAAAGCCAACATCAATATTGGCATGATGTTTGGCAATTTGCAGGCCGTTAATGACCAAGGAAATCGGCAGCAAGACCACCAAAGCATCGACAAAATCGTAGCCGAGCAACAGCAAAATCGGCGTACCGAACAATAAAACCCCCGCACCGAAAATCGATTGCACGATAGCCGTTGCCATCAGCGTGAGCAAGATGTCTGCTGACATTGAAATAATCTCCTCGCGTTAGACTTTGCTAACGATAGCGTAATCCTGAAGCAGGCATTGACCGGCAGCTGATAGCCCATTTCGCTTACAACCCATCTATCAACGGTTTACATCATACCTTCGCAGTCTTGGCTCGGATCGCAGCATTGCTGCTACGCCAATGCCGATGAGTATGCCCAGAGGCGGCTCCGGAATTGTATTGTTTGCGGTAACAGTGATACTCGCGTCGGTAACGGGGGGAAGAAAATTGACAAGCCCGGGGTCTTCAGGAATAAGTCCTTCCGTGAAAAAGAAATTTAGGTCATCCGCCAACAGGCTAACAACGCCCGTCCCCATACCGACAGCTTTTAGGTGTAGGGTGCCCAGCAGAATATCACTTCCATAAATGGCGGGGCCGGTAAACAAATCACCGTTTGACGCACCGCGAATACCGTCGCTGTCACTTAATGGGGCAAGATATAAAGGATCATCTGCGAACAGCGCTCCGGGCGTAAACCCAACAAAATCAAACAGCCCGCCGGGATTTAGCGAGAGATCGAACCCTAAGCCTATGATGGCTTCCGCCGCATCAATATCCGCCGAAATTGCCACCTGTACCGTATTGCCGAGTAATATCGACGTGCTGGAGGGGGTTAAGTTGATGAACGCCGCACTTGCGGGTTGCATCAATACAAATCCGACCGGAAATAAAATTCCATAAATAATTGATTTTATTGACATGAAATGCTCCGTAGCTTGGTTGTAATGCGTTTAGCCGACTGAAGGGAGCGGCCAATACAGCGCCGCTCCGTGTCTATAAGTCACAGCTTGGATTTTTTGATCAGATCGCGAAGTATGCGCAAGTCATTGACGGTAACCCGTCCGTCGCCATCCAGATCAGCGTCCGGATTGTAGTTCGGGTCGCCGATCACACTACCCAGGCTTTGTTGGAACAGCGTTACATCCGCTTGATCCACTTTGCCGTCGCCGTTGATATCCCCCGCTATTTTGGCTACGTAACCTTCAAACTCACCGGCCTTATAATCCGAGGTCGCCGCCACGTCGGTAGCTACCAAATTGGTGCTAGTCCCGTACATCAACAGGCTCTTGACGAAATAAGGCCCGTCTCTACCGTTCTTGCCGATTCGGCTGCCGTCGAAGACAAAATCGATTTGGCTGTTGCCGGCATTCAAGAAAGCTCTCTTGGTGTAAAAACCTATCTCCGTACCGCGTGAATCGACCAACCGCGCACTCCATTCATAAGTACCGCTGTTTATCAGTTTCACGGCCACGCCGACTTGCAGTTGATTAAACAAACCGTTTCCGTCGGTATCGATACCCTGGTCGTCTGCAGCGCCGGTTAACGTAATGGCGGACACGTTCCGAGACGAATCGAAGTCGGTATACAGATACCCCTTGGTTTCTTGCGGCAGCGCCAGCCGGTCAATGACTGCCTGAGTCGATGGATCGCGGAGCGAAACCTCTATCCGATAAGGACCGTCTATTTGCTGGCCATAGATGTCGGGACCGGCAAAATTGAGGGTCAGCTGCCGGGTACCGGGTACGACGCTGATCAGTTGTTCGCCGAACACGGTTTTGCTTCCGGCCGCGTTACTAAGGGCGCCGGTCAACAGGAAGGTTCCTCCGCGGGAGAACGACGCCCCAAAGCTGACGGAGAGAGTGTCGTGCAGGCCATTGCCGTTGCTGTCTATGCCTTGGTCCGATTGAGCCCCGACCGGCTCGATCACCGACTCGAAAACACCGGCTTGGTAGGCTTGCGTCGGAAAATCGAAGCTGGAAACGGTATGACCGTTGCCGTCCTGCAAGTACACCACGCCTTCGTACGGACCATCCTGCCCGGATCGTTTCAGTGGCAGACCGGGAAATACCAAGGATACGGTCTGCCGGTCGGCCGAGAGCGTAATCTCGGCACCGGCGTTGACCAAGGTTGCGCCGTTTTTGATCAGACTGCCTATCATGCGATAGTTGCCGGCGGCGCGGCCGGTTAAATCCACATTGGCGCGGATGCCTTCCAGTGTGCCGTCACTGTTCTCGTCAATTCCCTCGTCGCCTACCCCGGTGATGGTGGTCAGTAGCTCGCCAAAGGAACGATGGTCGTAAGCCGGGGTCTGCAGCGAAAGATGGATGTTGTTACCTCTCAACACCAGATCGTAAGGGCCGTCTTGCCCGGATTGATAAATCAGCTCCCCGGAAAAGATGATAGTTACCTTTTGGCTACCCGGAGCGTTTACCTGAAAAGTAACGCGGCTGGATAACTGCGATTCATAAGCCGGCCTGTTTGCCACCAAAATGCCGTTCTTCTCAAGCCGCCCGACTATCGTGTAACTACCTGCAGTCAGCACCTCTACGTCAACATCGGCAGCAATGCCTTCATAAATGCCGTCGCCATTGCTATCGAGCGTTCGGAAACTTGCCGTACCCGGAAGTTGCAGATCCGTGCTTGCCATCGCCAGGGTAGCCGGTGCCATCAACTTGGGAGCGGGAGAAGCCGGCAACGTGTATTCGTAGTCGCCCCAACCGTCATAATGGCCGCTGTAAAGGTCGTAGACCTTGGCTCCTTCCGTCGTGACATAGTACTCCCGCCCTCCGGCATCGTTCGCGGTTGCGCCGGTTAGGTTGAATGCGATGAATTGGGTTTTGTTGCCGTAGATTCCATCAAACGTGGCGTCGTAGTAATCCGGAAAAAACCATCCGCGCTTGACCAGGCTATGGCTGGAAAAGTAGTAGCGATCAAATGCTCCTCCACCGAGTGGTTTGGCGCTCCCTCGAAACGCCGGATCAAGCGAGGGCGAGCCGGTGGTTATGAAATGATTGTTGCCGGGTGCCGTTACTGGCGGCACAGGAGACATTCCGCTTATGCCGAGAGTGGCCGTCATGCCGGTCAGTACGTCGCTAAAAACATAGCAGTCCGAGTAGTTGCAGCTAATCGGATTAGCTACCAAGTTTTCCCAGCTGCATTTTGGTACGGCCCCGAAGTCATAGCCGTAACGCCAGTTAGCACCGCCAAAAGCGTAAACGCCATCCAGTACCGCCTTGATAATCGCCTCTTCGTCCGACTGGCCGGAAGCCCAATCGGTAGCCTTCTCGTACCAGCTCAAACGGGGCGGGTTGACACTCCCTAGCGGCGTTGCCTTGGTAACAAACAGTTTGCGGCTTGCGGTAAGGTTTTGTGTACCGTTGACGGTATAAGTGAAATCCACGGTGTAGCTTCCAACGTTGTCCGGCATTTTGACCGTGACATCTCCCTCGAAACCATTCCAGGCAGTAGAAGCGCTTGGCCCGCCTCCGCTGACGGTCCATTCGGCTTCGATTTCGGGTGGGTCGATACTGTTTTCGGGACAAGTTTTGAGTTTGGCCCGCAGTTTGGATTCGCCGCTAAACCAGCCGAACAGTCCGGAAGTCGCCGGCCCTGAAAACGGATAGTCGTCGATTGGCCCTATGGTCGTGTTTACGTTACAGGCCGCATCGAAATCCTGCTGGTAGATCGTATCGATAGTCGCAGCGCCGGTATTCCGCCGAATTTTGTTGCCGTCTATAACCTTGAGTTCCAGCGCTAGTTTAGGCCGTACCGGTATAACCAAGGCTACCCAGTCAATCGCAGCGCACCAGCGACCGCTACTCAAGGTGTCTACATGGATTTGGACTGTATTGATGACCGGCACCACATTGCCGCCACTAGCGGGCCGGGAAGGAAATTTCACTTTCCGAATGTCGATACTAAAACTATTCAGCTTCCAGATCCCATCATCGCCGGTCAGAAATCCCAAGCTTTGACCATTGAATAAGGCTTCATCCCGTTCCGGTGGAGGCGAACCGTTAACATCAATGTCGTACGCGGGCATGATGATGTCGACCGTCGCCGGAATAATGCCGGCGGAAACGAGCGGCGCGGGATTGACCAAATAACCGTTCGCGTCGACATCCCCCACAAATTTGTCTATGGCTATGTTGATAACTAGTGGGTGATTCGGGTCATTGTTGAAGGTACAGCCAGTGTCCAATCCTGCCCCGCCATCAGTAAAAAAAACATCTTGAGAAGGCGGGTCGAAAGGCGAAGTTCTTGGTCCCAGAACGCTACGCGACAAAACTCGAGGGGCTTTAGGCAGCGAAAGTCTGTCGTCTCCGTCCTGCCCGGCCGCGAATGCCGCCGGCACCAGCAACAACACCAAAAGTGTGCCTAACGGCATCAATATTCTCGCCACAAGATATGGCCTGCGATAATCTCGACGGATTTGCATAACTACTCCGTAGGTAAAAAAGTTTTCAGTACATTTGCACTTCGGATCAATGAAATTATTAGCAACCCTAGTTGATGAGTAAGTATTTAGAAACAAAGATTAGTTACCGAATTCATTCCCCCGAGACCAATCAAACACTCACCTTTAGTTGCCCGGAACCGAAAGATTCGGCTTGTTCTGCGATTAAAACACTGGGTTAATTCATTACCGACCATTGGTCTTGCCGCTTCGCGGGGGATACAAAGCCAGTTTTCAATCAACTTCAAACCCCAAAACCAAGCTGCCAAAACAGAAATACGTTGGCTGTCACGGGAGTAATCCTACTCTCCCCTAAGAATCCGCGACTTTCCACCGCCACCGCTCGATGAGTTTAGCTGATTTTTTGTGATTACTAACGCAAAAAATCAGGCCATGCAACTGCGTATTTCAATCGCCTTTAATGCACAAGTTGTATCGGCCGCAGTTAATCAAGAGTCGCCTTATCGGGAAAGGCATACCAAGCGATCAGCGAAAATCCGTCGCACTCAAAGGCCGGCGCCACTGACGAATTCGTACCGGAAGCGCTAGCCTGATTTGTAGCCGAACCGGTTGCCGGACAGGCCGATCGGCTTATTCGGAACGGCAAAATTTTGCGGGGGATTCGCCGACTGTGGCTCCGCTCTGCCGGCGGGACTGGACTGTAACAACATTCAAACAACGGCATAGGCTGAACACGCGGCGGCCTTGGGCGAAAGGCCTTACATGGCATCCGCTATCCACTGCAGTTTGATTGATGTCCGCTGTTAGGCAACGGCTTGCAGCATGCCTTGTTTGACGATGAAGGCCACAACCTGATCCAAACCCTCACCGGTTTTGATGTTGGTAAACACGAACGGCCTGTCAGCGCGCATTTTTCGGGCGTCACGGTCCATCACCTCCAGCGACGCGCCGACGTAAGGTGCCAGATCGATTTTGTTGATGACCAGCAAATCCGAACGGGTGATGCCCGGGCCGCCCTTGCGCGGTATCTTGTCGCCGGCCGACACGTCGATCACGTAAATGGTCAGATCCGCCAGTTCCGGACTAAAGGTGGCGCTGAGATTGTCGCCGCCGCTTTCCACCAATACGAAATCCAGCTCGGGAAAACGCTCGCATAACTCGTCCACGGCGGCTAGATTCATGGACGCGTCTTCGCGAATCGCGGTATGCGGACAACCGCCGGTTTCCACGCCGAATATGCGCTCTTCCGGCAAGGCTTGGCTGCGTATCAAAAACTGCTGGTCCTCGCGGGTATAAATGTCGTTGGTCACCACGCCGATCTGAAAATCGTCGCGCATGGCTTTGCATAAAGCATCCACCAATGCCGTCTTGCCGGAACCGACCGGACCGCCGATGCCGATTCTTAATACCTGTTTAGCGTTCATAGCGATATTCCCCGTTGCGAATCTATGTTGAATTAACCGGATAAACAATGCTTTCCCCAATACCCGCCATCCGCCTGAAATTGGGAAAAATCAAGAGCGAAACAAGCGCGAGTATTGCGTCTCGTGCCGGCTGCTCGCCAAGGCCAACCCAAAACTGCCGGCACCGATTTGCGCATCGCTCAGCCTTAACGCTTGTTCCGCCAAGCGCGGTATGTCCGTCGCCAAACCGTGCAACAACTGCTGGCCGGCAACCTGCCCCAACGGCACTAATTTAACCGCGCACAGCACCTGGTTTTCCAACCAAGCCCACAAGTAGCCGTTGACGGCTGCGGCTTTGTCTATGCGCCAGCGCACCGCAGCCAAGGCGAATAAAGCCGCCAAGGTGGTATCCGGCCGCTTCTGCCAGTCAGCGGCTTCCGGCATGTCCAGCTGCGCCAACAAGCGCGCCAAGGCCTGGCCGGTTTGCTTGTCTTCGGCGCGCAGTTCGGCGGTTTCTCGATAGGCTAGCAAAGTTTGCGACCAGACCGTTACCCGATCGAGGTCTACCGCGAACCAGGCGTCGTAAAGCCGCGCCAACAACGGCGCGTCGGTGCGGGCCAAATTGTTGTGCAATATGCCCCGCAACCACTCGTCCGCTTGTTCGGCATTACCAAGCCAAGCGTCGTGCACCGCCCGCTCCAAACCCTGCGAATAGCAGAACATGCCGATCGGCAGGCCGGGACTAACCAGTTGCAATAACCGCAGCAAAGGCAGGTCAATGACCATGCTGATGATAGGCGCCGGCTTCCGGCTCGAATGGCAATGTGTGGTGTTCCACGTTCAGGCCCAAACCGACCAACATTTGGTCCAGCACGTGATCGGTCAAAAAGCGCAATTCGCCCGGCAAGATTTGCAGCGCCACGTGGCGATTGCCCAGATGGTAGCACGCGCGGGCAAACTGCAAGGCATCGGCGCATTTGACTACGGATACCTCCTCCGCGGCAGCGTTAACCCGCACCCTGAATCCCTGCTCGTTGCTCAACACCATGCCGTGCCGCAAGGTTTGCCCGCGCGGCAGGAACACGCCGACTTCCAAACCGCTGGCGGTCACGGCCGGTTGCCTGGATTTTTGCCTGGCATCGTAAGGCAGGGTCAGGATATCGTCGGTGGAGGCTTCGGGGTGAGCGGTTTCGGTGAGTTTAAGCATAGTTATCATGGCTATTTACATTGAATCGCCCCGGGAATCTCGGCGGCTGATTGTTGTGAGTCATGCTGCCTTAGCCGACTCGGAAAAATGTTGATAATACCCGGCCTCGGCTTCGGCTGGTAGCGTCGATGATTAAACCGGTAGACCCACAAGCTCGACGGCTTAGCGATGCTTCCAGGATGGTTTATGAATCAGCTCGGCCATATACAAGCCATTGATGGTTTCAGCCAGGGCATTGTCATACGAGTCGCCGACGCTACCCACGGATGCCTCAACGCCGGCGTCTGACAGACGTTCGGTATAGCGGATCGACACGTACTGTACACCGCGGACGCTGTGGTGAATCAGGCCGCCGTCGCGCTGGGGTTGCCGGTCATGTAACGCCTGCTCCGGCGCATCCGGTACAAAGTCGGCATGCGGGAAGACGAGACTTTCCAACCGACGATGTAGCGAGCAAATACGTCGATTACAAAAGCCACATAGACAAAGCCTTGCCAGGTTTTGACATAGGTGAAATCCGCCACCCGCAAAGCATTCGGCCGCTCGGCGCTGAATTGGCGGTTCACCCGATCCAAGGAGGCATGCCGCATCGGCGTCGCTGATCGTAGTCTTGATGGTTTTGTCGCGCCTGGCGCCTTTAAGACCCAGGTCTTTCATCAGGCGCTCCACGGTGCAGCGGGCCACCGTCAAGCCTTCTCGCTTCAATGGGTTCCGGACTTTACGAGTCCGTGGATGCGGTGAGGCACGAACCGCATCATTCGCGTAACCGACTTGAAGCTGTTCGCCATGACCGATTACCGACCTGTTTATCTTCCCGGAGCCACCTGGTTTTTTACCGTCAACCCGGCCGAACGCTATGGCAACAGATTATTGATAGAGCATGTTGACGCCTTACGGCAAGCGTTTGATAAAGTCCCGTACAACGAACTCAATTTAGAACGGTATCGTACCGTTCAGCCCCACCGTTCGCGGGGTTTTATAGCAAAAGATGCGACGATACGGCCGGAACTTTGCTAGAATTCTGCCCCCTCCCGTTAGCCGTACTCCGCACATGAAACAGGTAGAACTCCTCTCCCCCGCCGGCACGATACGCAATATGCGTTACGCGTTCGCATTCGGCGCTGACGCCGTCTACGCCGGTCAACCCCGTTACAGCCTCAGGGTAAGAAACAACGACTTTTTAGCCGATAACCTGGCTAAAGGCATCGCCGAGGCCCACCAGCTCGGCAAAAAATTCTATCTAGCCGCCAACGTCATCCCGCATAACAGCAAGGTCAAAACCTTTATCAAAGACATAGCGCCCATCATCGCCATGCAGCCGGACGCGTTGATAATGGCCGACCCCGGCTTAATCATGCTGACCCGCGAAAAATGGCCGGACATGCCGGTTCACCTGTCGGTTCAAGCGAATACGGTCAATTACGCCAGCGTCAAATTCTGGCAAAGCCTGGGCGTGGAACGCATCATTCTGTCTCGCGAACTCTCGTTGGACGAAATCGCCGAAATCCGTCAGGAATGCCCGGACATGGAGTTAGAAGTGTTCGTGCACGGCGCCTTATGCATCGCTTATTCCGGCCGCTGCCTGCTATCCGGCTATTTCAATCACCGCGACCCCAACCAAGGCACCTGCACCAATTCCTGCCGCTGGAAATACGATACCGTACCGGCGGTGGAAAACGCCGAAGGCGACTACCTACCCTCTCCGGCCGCCACGCTGTCGATGGCCGACCTGACAACCGGCATGACCGGCGCCGGTTGCGGCGGCGGCGAACGCCATCCCTTGGCGGACCAGATTTACTTTCTGGAAGAAGAAGGCCGTAAAGGCGAATTGATGCCTATCATGGAAGACGAAAACGGCACCTACATCATGAACTCCAAAGACTTGCGTGCCATCGAGCATGTGCAACGTTTGGTGGAAATCGGCATCGACAGTCTGAAAATCGAAGGCCGTACCAAATCGCATTTTTACGTCGCCCGCACCGCGCAAGCCTACCGGCAAGCGATAGACGACGCGACGAACGGCCGGCCGTTTCAGCCGGAACTGATAGGCGTCCTGGATAATCTGGCCAATCGCGGCTACACCGACGGCTTTTACCAGCGCCATCACACCCACGAACATCAAAACTACATTTCCGGCTACTCTCGCAGCCACCAGCAGCAATTTTGCGGCGAAATCACCGGTTACGACCCGGCCAGCGGTCTGGCCGACGTCAGCGTCAAAAATAAATTTTCGGTCGGCGACCGCCTGGAAATCATATTGCCGGACGGCAACCGCGATATTACCGTGCAGCAAATGAGCGATAAATTCGGCAATCCGATGCAAGAAGCGCCGGGCGGCGGCTACGAAGTTCGCATCCCCCTGCCCGACGCCGACTGCCAGTACGGTCTGTTAGCCCGTTATTACGCGTAAAGGAGTTTAACGATGTCATTCTTAACCGCAGACTTGTGTGACCGGTTCGCCGAGCGGGAATCGTTTCAAATCGCCGAACCTTTATTCCGGCCCTTCGGCAAGCTCAAACAATTTTGCGGGCAAATTACCACGCTAAGAGTCTTCGAAGACAATTCCCTGGTCCGGCAAGTACTGGAAGAAGACGGCACCGGTCGGGTGCTGGTGGTCGACGGCGGCGGCTCCCGGCGTTGCGCACTCTTCGGCGATACCTTGGCCGGTATGGCGCTGAATAACGGCTGGCAAGGCATCATCATCTACGGCTGCCTGCGTGGCTCGGAAATCGTCAACGAGATGCCTATCGGCGTCAGGGCGTTGGACACTCATCCCTTGCGCAGCCGCAAACACGGCCACGGCGAGCGGGACATCATGATTACTTTTGCCGGCGTCAACTTTAAAAAAGATCAGTATTTATATGCGGATAGCGACGGTATTATCGTCGTCGACGCAAAATTGGATTAGAATTCCGTTGTCGTAACCTAGTAAATTAGTCAAGAATATGCAAATCGTACTCGCAAACCCCCGCGGATTCTGTGCCGGCGTCGATCGAGCCATCGAAATCGTCGACCAAGCCATCGATACTTTCGGCGCACCGATCTACGTCAGACACGAAGTCGTGCACAACCGCACCGTGGTAGACGGTTTAAAGCAAAAAGGCGCCGTTTTCATCGAAGATTTAAGCGACGTTCCGGTCGGTTCGTACCTGATATTCAGCGCCCACGGCGTTTCCAAACAAGTACAAAGAGAAGCGCAAGAGCGCCAGCTCACGGTATTCGACGCTACCTGCCCGTTGGTTACCAAAGTCCACATGCAAGTGGCCAAACACGCCAAACAAGACCGGGAAGTGATCTTGATCGGCCATGCCGGTCACCCGGAAGTGGAAGGCACCATGGGCCAGTACGAAAAATGTACCGAAAACGGCAATATCTATCTGGTGGAAACCCCGGAAGACGTCAAAAACTTGCGGGTCCACAATCCGGACAATCTGGCTTACGTCACCCAAACCACGCTGTCCATGACCGATACCAAAGTCATGGTCGACGCGTTGCGCGAACAATTCCCGTCCATCAAAGAACAAAAAAAAGACGACATCTGCTACGCCACCCAAAACCGTCAGGATGCGGTACACGACTTATCCAAAATCTCGGACCTGATACTCGTGGTCGGCTCGCCTAACAGCTCCAATTCCAACCGTTTGCGTGAAATTGCCGAGCAACTGGGCAAACCCGCTTACTTGATCGATACCTACCGCAATTTGCAACAAGAATGGTTGGACGGCATCGAAGTCGTCGGCGTCACCGCAGGCGCTTCCGCGCCGGAAGTGTTGGTGCAGGAAGTCATAGAACAGTTGAAAGCCTGGGGTGGGGCTGACACCACGGTGCGGGAAAATACCGGCATCGAAGAAAAAGTGGTATTTTCCATCCCGAAAGAATTGAAAAAATCCATGGAAGCCTGAGATTGCGTCAGGCCTGTTCCCGATTTGGTTTTTAGGAGTGTATATGGGCATCACTGCGCAAGAATGGGTGGCTGCGGCCAAGCAACAGATCACTGAAATCGATACGGCCGGCGCTCACGGCAAATTGGCCGGCTGCATCGTGTTGGACGTGCGCGAACCGGAAGAATTCGCCGCCGGACACTTGCCGGGCGCCATCAATATTCCGCGCGGAGTGCTGGAATTCAAAATCGACGCCCATCCGGCGGTACAAGGACGGCACGAGGCATCTATCCTGGTGTATTGTCAAACCGGCGGCCGCTCGGCACTCGCCACGCAGGTGCTGAATCAAATGGGTTACGCGCACGCGGTCAGCATGGCCGGCGGTTTTAAAGCCTGGTCGGACAACGGGTTGCCGCTTGGCTGACCTGGAGGAAATCCGCATCGACAAATGGCTGTGGGCTGCGCGTTTTTTCAAAACCCGCAGCTTGGCCGCCGAAGCCGTCAGCGGCGGCAAGGTTCACGTCAACGGCCAGCGTTGCAAGCCGGGAAAAGACGTCAAGGTCGGCGACATCATCACCGTCAGCAAAGACCAATTGACCTGGGAGCTGGCAGTCACCGACCTTAACAAACAGCGCCGTCCGGCTAAAGAAGCCGCTCAGCTGTACCACGAAGACGAAGCCAGCCACAGCAAACGCCAGCAACAACTAACCCTGCAAAAGCAACAGCAGGCATTACAGCGCCCCAGCGAGCGGGAACGCAAACCCAACAAAAAACAGCGTCGGCAAATTCACCGCTTCAAACAAGACATTTCTTGATGTCCGGACTGATCCGGTAAAAACAATAGCCACGCTTCCAACTTCAATTTATCATGCTGCGCTTGCGTTTCTCAGACGCAAAGTGCGGATTATTCAACGCCCGCAAGGCAACTCCGATAAGTTTGTCGCAGCGTTGATCCACCAATCCGTTCTGTTTCGATCACACGCTTATGAATCAAACCGCAGAAGACAAACCGGATACTGCATGTCACTCACCAAAACTTTCTTGATTCCGCTAGCAGCCTTGTGGCTGTCAGGCTGTGCCTCTAACCGGCAAATTACGGTCGATTTTCCCAAAACCGACGCTCAATCGCTCAGCCCGTTACCGGGGCAAGCGGCGGTCAGCGCCGACGATTATTACGTGCAACTCGTTTCAGAATTCGAGTTCAAGGGCGACAACTCCCTCAAAGGCGGCTGCAGCACTCTGGGCGGCGCCTATGAAAGCAGCGATTTGTCCGCCGCCTTGGTTTTCAACATCAACAACGAATCGCTAAAATTCAAACGCGAAGCCAGCGGTTTTTTGTATCAAGCCACCAGCGGCAAATGCAATTACAAACTGGAAACCAAGCGGGCTTATTTAACCCCGTGGCTGCGTCTGGATTCCGCCAAAGACACCCAGTTGGAATATAGTTTTCTGACCAGCCACAGCAGCGAAACCAATTTGTCGCAACTGGTCAACGACATCAACACCACCAGCAATCTGATGATGCTGACCGGCGTCGGCACCGGAATCGCGGTCATGGGCAAATTGGCCGGCAGTTGGCTTGACGCTACGGCCGCCAATCAGAGCGTACAGAACAAACCTAGCGCTAACGCCCAATACAGCACCGAAACCCATACCCTGCCGCCGGCGGTCAGCCTAGGTGCGGACGGCGCTAAATTGCATGCCAGTCGTTTGCCGGTTTACGAAATAGAGGAAGGCGGCATAAGCCTATGGAGTGCGGAGCCCAAATTGCTGGGAAACCTGAAAATTTATCCCGAGTTGAGTGCCTCGCTGTTATTGAAAACAGACAGTGCCGGCCTGCCGGATGCTCACGATCTATCGCTGGACGAATTGATGCGCACGCCGATTCAAACCAGTGCCGGACAATTACCGCTGCAACAGGTGATCGATCAAAGCCCGGAAGCGGAAAAACCGCTGCTAAACCCGGACTGGCGCGATGCCGATCAAGTCGATGCGCAATGCCGGCGCTTGAAGTTAGTGCTTAAAGGTCTAGGCTTCAACAAGTTCGACCGCAATGCGGTGCTGTACTATTTTTTAGCCCAGTCCGCCGATTGGCGTAATTACAACATTACGGCGCAACGGGCGATGACCGACGCCTTACGTCCGCAATTATTGGAAAAGTACCGTGCTAAAAACTTTTCCGCCTGTCTGGCGGCGGAAGATTATGCGGTGATGAAATCCCTGCGTTTACCGGTCAATACTGCCGAAGATTGGGATTTGCTGACAAATAACCGACAAAAAAAAGAGGGCGTGATCGGTATGGTGCAATCGGCGGGCCGACAACTGTTGGCCGCATTGAACCACCCGGACAAAGACGAAATGACCCGACAACTCTATCCGCTATTATTTTCAGGCACGGCCGGTAACGGTAACGTACTGTTGCAAAACCATTTAAGCAATTTCGGCTTGGAAGGCCTATTGCAAGTACCCGCCATCTCCGACGAAGGATTAGTCGTCAGCGCGGCGCAGTTGGCCAACGTCATGCTGGGCTTGAGCATCGACAGTTATAGCTGCGTGCGGCCGGCGCAAGAACTGGGACACCCCCTGCCCAATATCGGTATCGTATTGTTTTTGACTAAACCGGGCAGTCCGCGCGAAAAAGGCGGCGCTTTGGAATTCGAACTGAGCGCCAACAAAATCACCCGCTTGACCTTCCAGCATTCTACATTCCGAGATTTCGAACAAAACCTCGCCGACTACCCCGATTTGGCCGGCTGCCGGATCGAAACCGATTTTCTGAATAAATTGCATTGAGCCAACCGATGCGTCAGCGGAAAACCTTATTGTTACTCGGTGGCGTACCGCTAGCCCTACTCGCGCTTTACGCGGCGGCCGGATACTATCTGGTGCCCTATTGGGCCGTAAATAAATTGCCCGCCCTACTCAGCGAACTGACCGGACACAGCGTACAAATCCAGGCAGCGCATTTCGATCCCTTCGACTTGAAAACCGACATCCAGGGTGTTGCCCTGACCCTGAGCGACCATCGGACCTTGCTGAATTGGGAAGAGTTGGCCTTGGATATCGACGTCGTCGATTCCATCAAACAGCGCGGTCTGACGCTGGCTTACCTTCAATTGAAATCCCCGTCCGTCAACCTCGAACGCCTGGAAAACGGCCGCTTCAATTTCAGCGACTTGGTCGACCAATTCGCACAAACCGATCCACCCTCCGCAACGGAACCGGTCACCGCCGAACCCACCACAGATCCGCTTCCGCTGTTCATACGCCAAGCCGGCATAGAAAACGCGCGCATCGCATGGCTGGACCATCAAGCCGGACAACCACTGGCGGAAACCCTGGCCCCGGTGGATATCCGCGTGAACGCACTGTCCCTGCAGCCGAACTCGCCTACCGAGATTTTAATCAGTGCACAACCGGCCTCCGGCGGCAAGATCGAGTTGCAAAGCAGTCTGGACATTGCCTCTTTGATCGGCAAAGGTCGCCTCAGTTTGCAAGACATAGAATTGCCGGCAATTTGGAGTTTGTTTCTGCAACCGTTGACCCCTATGCAAATCGCGCAAGGCCGCCTGGCTTTACAAGTCGATTTCAGCCTCGACGCGCACGCCCCCACCGGGCTGCAAGCCACCTTAGCCGAAGGCAAGCTGAACATCGCCGAGCTGAATCTACACGAAAAAGCCAAGCCGGATTCCTTGGTTTCCATTGCCGATTTCTCCGTCGACCACATAGGCTTAGATCTGCAACGTCAACTGGTCGAAATCGGCCAAATCCACTCGCGCGGAGCGCTGATCAACGCTTGGCTGCAAGCGGACGGCAAGCTGAACTACCAAAGTCTGTTCGACGCCGACGCCGCCCCCGCCGCCTCACAGCCACCGCCCACCGCCGCGCAAACCGGCGGCAAAGCCTGGCAAATTGCCGTGGACTCATTGGATTTAAACGGTTATCGAATTCGTTTTACCGATTACACCCAAGCCAAACCGGTGGCCATGGAACTCGGCGACCTGCATATCGGCTTGCAGGATTATAAAAACAAAGACGGGCTGCACTTGCCGCTGCAGTTCGATACCCGCTTCAACCACGACGGGAGCATCAAATTACAAGGAGATTTAGTGCTGTCTCCGTTTAGCGCCAACTGGCAGGTCGCCATACAAAATATCAAGCTGAAAACCTTTCAAAGCTATATCGATCCCTTCATAAAGCTGGAACTGGTGGACGGCAACTTCAATACCCAAGGCCACTTGCAAATGGCCGCCGCCGAACCCTTGCAAATTGTGTATCAAGGCGACGCCGATATCGCCCACTTGATTACCCGCGACAAACGCAAGAACCAGGATTTCGTCAAATGGACCCATCTGAATCTGAAACAAATGACGATAGACGTACCCAAACAAGACTACACCTTGGGCGCGGTCAATTTTGAGCAACCCTACGTCCGTTTCATCATCAATAAAGACCGTAGCAACAACGTCGACGATTTGCTGGTGAGTCGCGCCGAACCAAAACCGCACGCTAAAGCCAAGCTTAAGCCGGACAAGCCAACATCAACCCCAATCGAGCAAGCGCGGGGGCCGGTCGTGACGATAGGCAAAATCGAATTGACGCAAGGTAAATCGGATTTTGCCGATTATTCATTGATATTGCCGTTCGTCGTCAAAATGAACGATTTAAACGGCGAAGTGGATGGCTTCAGTTCCAATACCGACGTTTCCACCAAACTGAAACTGCGCGGCAAAGTGCACGATCTTGCGCCGGTCAAAATACAAGGCGATTACAACTTACAAAATGGCGACGCCAATATCGTGCTGAATTTCAGTCATTTACCCCTGCCGCTGATTACTCCCTACATGGCCGAATTCGCCGGATACAAAATCGAAAAAGGCCAAATGGATTTGGATTTGCAATACAGCGTTAAAAAAGGCCAATTAGCCGCGGAAAATAAAATTTTCATCGACCAACTGACGTTGGGCGAGAAGGTGGAAAACCCCAAAGCGGTGTCCCTGCCCCTGGAGCTAGGCATAGCCTTGCTGAAAGACGCAGACGGTAAAATCAATTTGGACTTTCCGATTACCGGCAGCTTGGAAGACCCGAGCTTCAGCGTAGGCTCCTTGGTCACCGATGTATTCGTCAACCTTATTACCAAAACTGTATCGGCACCGTTCAAAGCCTTATCGTCCTTGTTCGACGACGACGCGGATTTGAGCGTAGTCCGTTTCGCCGCCGGAGACAGCGATTTGGACGTCGAGCAAACTCAAAAACTGGATGAAATTGCCAAAGCGCTGGCGCAAAAAACCGAGTTGGTTTTAGAAATCAAAGGTATCGCCTATGAAACCGCCGATTGGCCGAAGCTTCGCTCCGCTGTAGTAACCGATATTCTGAAAAAAATGAAGTCCGGCGAACTGCGCGACAAAGGCGAAAAAATCCGCGCCGAATATATCGAGCTTTCAGACGGCGAATACAAACGCCTGCTGGCAAAATTTTACGCGGAAGTATTCCCCAACAGCATTGATTATTCGCTGTTAGGTTCTCCCCGCATCAAAAACAAACCCGATGCAGACTTTTACAGCAGCGCGCAACAGGAGCTGGAAAGCGTGATGCAACCCGAGCCGGAACGCTTAAACGAGTTAGCGATGGCCAGAGCCAACCGCATCGCCAAATATTTGGTGGAAACCGCCGGCGTCGACAGCAGCCGCTTATATATTTTGGCAACGGAACTGAATAAGGCGGAGAACCCCGAAGGCATCGACGCCCAACTGTCCCTGAACGTGTCTTCCTGACAGCCGGTAGGGGCTTTGTACTATAATCGGCTGCCGAAACTTATTTTCCGGCCTCGGCAGCGAAAATAACGGAGAACTTATGAAAAACCGATCCACCCAGATGTTACTCGCCTGCGCGCTGGCGGCATCGCTTTCCAGCGCGCCGGTCTATTCGGCAAGCAATATGACCTCCTGCACCATGACCTACAAACTCAGCGGCTGGTCCTTGGTATACAAACAATACGACGGAGTCGGCCACATCAGCTGCAGCAACGGTCAACGCGCCCAGGTAGGCTTGTCCTCCAAAAGCATAGGCTTCACTATCGGCAAATCGGAGATAGAGGGCACCGGCGTGTTTTCCGAAGTCCGCAACATCAACGAGATTTACGGCCACTACGTAGCGCTGGGAGGACACGCGGGGATGACCAATTCCTTCGACGGGCAAATTCTGACCGCCGGGGAAATTTCCTTGGTCCTGTCCGGTAACGGTCGCGGAGTAGACATTGGGGTAACCTTGGGCGCGTTAACGATTTCGCCGCGTTAGCTTTCGTCGTCACAGCTAAGCGTTAAAACCGACTCAATGGTTAACCGGCAAGACGCAGCCTTAACCCGGCCATTTGCAGCGACAGTTTTCGACTCTAACTCCAAGTGATATTACGGAACCTACTAACCTACATAGAAATTGCCTGCAAACCAACCCGCCTTGCGCCGTCGGTTCAAGTTTGCCGGCGATTTGCCGTTAACCTGCTGCACCCTCCGGAGCTCTTAAACGATCTGGCTAATCCGATGCTGATTTCTCACAACTTCAGTATCGAAACTCTCCAACCCAAAACGAAGCTGAATCCCATCATCTATTCGGACTGTGCGTGAAAAACTCTTTTTTTCTGGTCATTCCCGAGCAACGAAAAGACCCGCATTTGGCCGCCACCTTCGCCGAACCGGCGTTAAAACAATGGCTGGCCGAATTGCCGGCGGCCAATCCGGGCTTAGCCACCCGACTGTTTCAGGATTTGGTCAACGATTTGATCAGCTTGGAACTCAGCGCCAACAACCGTTTAACTGCATTGGAGCTACTGCGGCAACAATTCTTAACCATCGAAGACTACCTGCGCTCGCGCTTGATCAAGTACGGATTTCCGAAGGGCGAAATCGAAAAGAAAATTTTCGCGCTGACCATGACCCTGGAAAAGCAATTCACGATTGGTTACTGGATAATCGCACGCGAACTCACGCGCAGAGAAGTAGGCTGGCTGCAGAGCAAAAACATACCACTGGCCATACACCGCTGCATCACCGGCTTGAGCAGCATAGTCATCACCCACTATACGATGTGCTATCCGGTCCCGGACTGGATTTGGTACGATCTGCATTCTTTATATAAATTGGCGGTTAAACTCGGCAAGGAAAAGAACCGGGTCGGCGAACAAACAAGCCTGTTCGGCAGAGCGAGTTGCGTAGAAGATGCTTACAAACAAATTCTGTTGCTTAGCTTGACGTTTCCGTCAGGCTTGATGCAAAAGGAATTTCAGCTGGTTTACGACTTCATCGAAAGAATCGGCGACTTGGTCTCGTTTGAAAAAAAGCCCGTGGCCGAGCAATTCGTGCAATGCGTGATTCTAATGGACGAAGACCTGCCGCCGCATTTCGTCGATCCGGAACGGATGCAGCAGGATAGCCGCTCCGAATCCGCCAGGATGTACTTGAACTTGCAAAAACTGCATAAAATCGCGCGCCAGCAGGATAAATACTGCAGCAAGGACGAAGTCAGATTCAGTTCTTTGGATACTCGCAAAAGCGATCAATATAAACTGTCCGCAGAATTATTCGACTATCTGATGCAACGCTGGCAAGGCCGGGAGCCGCAGGGTACGGTGTTGTTTTCCGACCGCTTGAGCCGCTATGTCGCCATCGGTTTGGACGCCACCCACGAACTGCAAGACCCCGGCAAATCGCCGTCAGCCGAGCTGGAGGTATCGGCCGAGACCTATTCCGACCGCGCGCTATTTTGCCGATTCGAAAAAGAAGGGGTATTGTCTATAGGCAGTCTGGTCAGCTTCCGGAAAACCAACATTCCGCCGCAACAGCGAGCATTAGGGGTGGTCTGCAAAATTCAACTACCCAAACAAGACGACAAACTGATTTTCGAAATCAGCATCATAGCCGCCCAGTCTTTCCCGGTCACTTATTTGGAACCGGGCGCTACGGCCGGCAGCGACCCGCGCCGAGCGCTCATTTATTGGGCCAAATTCGCCGATGAGGAGAAAAGCTTTATCATTTTAGAATCCTTTATGATCAAAGATGGCGATATACTGCGCATGAATTTAGGACAAGAAAGCTTTCCTATCATCCTTATGGGGCGTAAAAATATCGGATTGGGTTACTGGCAGTTCGAATGCCGTCGCGTTATGGAAAATCCGGCTCAACAGCAAGAGAACAAAAAAGGTTATGACTTCATTTAACAGTTTTCCCAAACACCGTTATCCCCGGTTTGCCGCCCCGGCAAATCCGCAATCGACACGGCAATGAGCACTTCAAGCGATCAGGACCCCGAAGCACACGGCTTCGAAGACCCCTTTGCGCAACGCGAAGCCGAAAAATACGAACACCCGATTCCCAGCCGCGAAGCCATATTGCAGTTGCTCGAAAGCGCAGGCAAACCGCTTAGGCGCCAACAAATCGCCCAACAATTCGCCCTGGAATCGCCTGACGCCTTGGAAGCGCTGCGTAGACGGCTTAGAGCCATGGAACGCGACGGCCAACTGACCTTTAATAGCCGGCAAAAATACAGCCCCGGCAACGGTCAAAATACCATCGCCGGCCGAGTGTTAGGCCACCCGGACGGCTTCGGTTTTTTAAAGCCAGACGACGGCAGCGACGATTTATTTTTGTCTCCGCGTGAAATGAAACCGTTGATGCCCAACGACCGCGTTGTGGCCAGAGTCACCGGCATCGATAGAAAAGGTCGGCGCGAGGCGGCGGTGGTACAAATCACCGAGCGCAATACCCATTCGGTCGTCGGCCGGTTTTTCGTCGAGGGCCGAGCCAGCTTTGTCGTTCCGGACAACAAAAAAATCGCCCACGAAATTTTAATCGCCAAAGAAGACAGCGGCGGCGCCCGCAAAGGCCAAATCGTGGTGGCCGAAATCGTGCAACAGCCCGGCGCCCATTGCCAACCCATCGGCAGAGTCACGGAAGTGCTGGGTATGCACATGGCGCCGGGCATGGAAATCGAAATGGCCATTCGATCCTACGAACTGCCCAATCATTGGCCGGACAGTGTACTGGCGGAAATAGCCGAGCTACAACCGGAAGTCCCCGAACTCGCCAAGCAGGGCCGCGAAGACCTCCGTGATCTGCCGTTGGTCACGATAGACGGCGAAGACGCCCGCGACTTCGACGATGCGGTGTACGCGCAAAAAACCGCAAAGGGCTGGAAGCTGCTGGTGGCAATAGCGGACGTGTCGCATTACGTGCGCGTGGGTACAGCCTTGGACGCGGAAGCGCAAAACCGCAGCACCTCGGTTTATTTTCCGGAAAAAGTCATTCCTATGTTACCGGAGATCCTGTCGAACGGCTTATGTTCGCTGAATCCTAACGTCGATCGTCTTTGCATGGCCTGCGAAATGCTGATAAGCAGCGACGGTAAATTGCTGCGCTCGCGCTTTTTCGAAGCTGTGATGCGTTCGCACGCCCGCTTGACGTATAGCGAAGTCGCAAAGATATTGGTCGAAAACGATCGTAAACTCGCTAAAAAACACACCGAACTGCTGCCGACCTTGCACACGCTTTACGATTTGTTCAAAGCGATGCAAACTCAACGGGAACTGCGCGGAGCGATGGATTTCGATACTCAGGAAACCCGCATAGTATTCGGGCCTAACCGCAAAATTGCCGAAATCGTGCCGCTGGTCCGCAACGATGCCCATAAATTGATCGAGGAATTCATGATAGCCGCCAACACCGCCGCGGCGAAATTCTTGAATCGCAAAAAAATCCCGCGCTTGCTGCGAATACACGACGGGCCCGGCAACGAAAAACTGTTGGCCTTGCGCACCTTCCTGAGCGAACTGGGTTTGCGGTTAGGCGGCGCCGCCCAACCGACACCGCAGGATTATATGCATTTGCTGGATTCAGTCAGGGAACGTAAAGACGCCCACCTGATTCAAACCCTGTTACTGCGTTCCATGTCTCAAGCCGTATACAGCCCGGAGACCAAAGGTCACTTCGGTTTGGCACTGGAGGCCTATACCCATTTCACCTCCCCCATCCGCCGCTATCCGGATTTATTGGTACACAGAGCCATACGTCACTGCCTGTCGAGTAAGAAACCGAGCGAATTTCATTATGCCCATTCCGACATGACCTTGCTCGGCGAACACTGTTCCGCAAACGAACGCCGGGCCGACGACGCCACGCGGGATGTGGTCAGCTGGCTTAAATGCGAATATATGATGGATAAAATCGGCGAGGAATTCGACGGCGTAATCTCCGCCGTCACCAGCTTCGGCATGTTTGTCGAACTGCAAGCCATTTACGTGGAAGGCTTGGTGCATGTTGCTTCTTTACACGGCGATTATTACGCATACGACGCTAGCCGCCACCAGCTATACGGCAGCCGCACCGGACAACGCTACCGTTTGGGCGATTCGGTGCGGGTGACGGTGGTCCGGGTCGACTTGGACGACAAGAAAATCGACTTCGAGTTGGTACAACGCAAAAAAAACCAGAAACCGGCAAAAACCGCCGGCAAAACCAAAGCAAAAAATAAATCCAAATCGCGCAAACAATAATCATACTCGTCCCTGAACGACCGCTATAGCGATTCATGCACTACGGAATCTGATATTACCTACAACCCGCGGCCTACGAAACCCCGGCCACACTGACAAAGTCGCGGGCTGCTGCGCAACGCTTGACGCCCCGGCAACTGAAGCATCGACACATGCGATTTTTTACTTTCGACCGTAAAACACTTGCCAGGCTTTTCCGACAATTTTGTCAAAGTGTATGACAAATTTGACACTTTGTCCCTGCCAGAAAACCACTTTTATCGCAACAGATTTTTATGTGATTGATTTCAATTAAATTGCACTAATTGGCGCTAGAAATGCAGATTAGTTCACGAAGACAATCAGATACCAGGGTGAACGCCATGAGTACCAACAATAAAGTTAGCGACAACTACATCGATCGTTTCACGTTCATTGAAACATTAAGCCGGGAATTTATCGCCGCAACCGGACACGGTATATACGTGCATCTGGACCCGATAGACATCGAACAGCTATACGCCAACTTCCAAGGCATGGATCTACCGATTTTGCAATTTGCCCGGCAATGCATCCGTAAACTGCGTTCGTAACTATCTCCAACCTCATGGAAAAACACTTCTGGCTGGAGCGTTGGCAGCAAAATCAGATCGGCTTTCATAACCCGGACATCAATCCGCACCTGACCGCCTGCTGGCCCGGCTTGAATTGTCCGGCAGGCGCTACGGTATTCGTACCCTTTTGCGGTAAAAGCAACGATATGTTGTGGCTAACTGCGCAAGGATACCGGGTAATAGGGGTAGAAATCAGCGAGTTGGCCGTTAAAGCGTTTTTTTCCGAAAACGGCCTTTGCCCTGCAGTTAAAACCACCGATGCGCTCAGTGAATACCGCTACGGCGATCTCGTAATTTTTTGCGGGGATTTTTTCCAGCTCGATCCCAAGCAGCTGGCAAACATCGATGCAGTCTACGATAGGGCTTCGTTAGTGGCATTACCGGCCAAAATGCGTCCCGCCTACGTCGAAAAATTGACGCAACTGCTGCAAACCGGCACTCGCATCTTGTTGGTTAGCTTCGATTATCCGCAACATGAAATGCAAGGGCCGCCGTTTTCGGTGCCGGCCGAAGAAATCCATGGTTTATACGCCGAGTGGTGCAATATCGAATTTGTATATTCCAGCGATCTTCTTGCAGCCGACGCCCGTTTTCGCGAACGCGGCTTAAGCTATATGCACGAACAAATTTATCGCATATCCGTTTTGTAATTTGTTCGATAACTTAAGATAATGTCAGGTTTGCTTACCAAACCTAAAGGTGAAATCTTATGTCGGCCTTGCCTAACTGCCCAAAATGCCAATCCGAATACAGTTACGAAGACCATGGCATGTTGGTTTGCCCGGAATGCGGGCACGAATGGCCGACCGAAACGC
Source organism: Methylomonas sp. HYX-M1 (assembly GCF_040741385.1). NCBI lineage: Bacteria > Pseudomonadati > Pseudomonadota > Gammaproteobacteria > Methylococcales > Methylococcaceae > Methylomonas > Methylomonas sp. HYX-M1. Next base: position 1,317,566 of record NZ_CP160405.1, on the reverse strand, counting down.
ACAACGCAGCGAGCGAAGAACAACGCACCATCAAAGATGCCTACGGCAACCCGTTACAAGACGGGGATAGCGTCACGGTCATCAAAGACCTCAAAGTCAAAGGCAGTTCGTTGGTCGTCAAAGTCGGCACCAAAGTCAAAAACATTCGCCTGGTCGAAGGAGACCACGATATAGATTGCAAAATAGACGGTATAGGCGCCATGCAGTTGAAATCGGAATTCGTCAAAAAAGCCTGATCGTTTTGAATATGCCCGACACAACACCGCGAATTCGAGTAAGTCCTAACTGCCGTTAAATCGTTTGTTTCGAATGCCATAGAACGCCACTTAACCAGTCTGCCGTTGATCGACTGCGTTTCGCGCTCGCCGATAGCAAGTGCTCAGTCATGAAAAAAAGCGATTTCAACTACTCACTACCGCCCGAACTCATCGCCCAAAAGCCCTTGGCCGAAAGGAGCGCCAGTAGACTATTGCACCTGGAGCGGCATAACGGAAGGATAAAAGACTGCCAATTCTCCGACTTCTTATCGCTGTTACAGCCTAACGATCTGTTAGTTTTCAACGATACCAAAGTCATTCCGGCTCGCCTATTCGGCCACAAAACCAGCGGCGGCAAGGTCGAGATTTTGATCGAACGCATCGAATCCGAAAACCAAGTCATTGCCCATCTGCGCGCCAGCAAGTCGCCTAAACCCGATGCCATGATCCGCCTGACCGACGACATCGAATGCCGAGTCCTGGAGCGGGTCGACGACTTGTTTCGCCTGCAATTTCAAGCGCCCTGCCCGCTATTGGAACTATTGGAGCAAATCGGCCACATGCCTCTACCCCCCTATATCGACCGGGCCGACGACCAAAACGATGCGGAACGCTATCAAACCGTCTTCGCCAACCGCGCCGGAGCAGTGGCGGCACCAACCGCCGGCTTACATTTCGATCAGGCCACTATGCAGCGTATACAGCAACTCGGAATTCGCCATTGTTTCGTGACGCTACACGTCGGCAGCGGCACATTTCAGCCGGTACGCGTGGACGATCTGCAGCAACACGTCATGCACAAAGAATATTTTCAGGTTTCAGAAGCCTGCGTAGCCGCGATAAAACAAACCCAGGCCCGCGCGGGCCGAGTCATAGCCATCGGCACCACCGCGGTCCGGGCCTTGGAATCAGCCTCGGCCACCGGCGAATTGCAGCCGGGTAGCGGCGATACCCAACTGTTTATAACCCCCGGCTATCGCTTTAACACCGTTAACGGCATGCTTACCAACTTCCATTTACCGGAGTCCACATTGCTGATGCTGGTTTCCGCTTTTGCCGGCTACGACAACGTCATGCAGGCCTACCGACATGCCGTGCAACACCGCTATCGCTTCTTCAGCTACGGCGACGCGATGGTCATCTTGTAAGCGGTTTTCACCCGATGAAATGACTATTCCGCATCGATGGCAAATGTCTTATGCAAATCGTTTCTTATCACCGAATCGCACGCAATTTTTGTCGCCGCCGTACCGACGGCAAAAGTCTGTATCCAGGCCAGTTTGGAGCGTCTGATCGACGACAGGTTGGTATCGGATATTAACGATGCAATAAAGGAAGGACTGGAAACCTTATAAGGCTCCCCTTTTTTCTTCTCCCCCATCACCGGAGCCAAAGCCAATTCTTCTCGATTAAAGCCTATCAATACCTTATCCGGAATTCCGGAAGCGGCACTGCTGGCAGACCAGGATACTTTCAAGCCCAAGCTGGAATCGGTCGAAAATATAAACGGCTTGACGTCTCCCGGACCCGGTAGATAGGTATATTCCTCATCGTCTCCGCGCATCCAGTCGAAAAACCTGCGAAACATGCCCTTTTTGAATTTCGGTTTTTGTTGCAATGAAATCGCACTTGAGCCTTCATTGGTGTTTTGGTCGCAGGCAACATTCTCTTTTTGCCAGTGACTTGAAAACGCTTCAGCCGCGTCTCCACCCGCGAACAAGGTAGAAACGCCGAACCCCGCCAGAAAACGGTTTTCGTTGGTAAAGCCGGCAACCAACGGCACGTGTTTTCCGCCCTCAAAAGTGGGCCCGATAGCCGCTTCCTCGCGATCGATATTGATTTGTGCCGTCAGCCTGTCGGCATCAATATCTACCCCGACATTGGTCTTAGAGACAAATAGAAGTTTCTTCTGGCCTATGCCGCAACCTGATACGCCAACAACAAGCAATGCCGATAGAATGAAATTAATTGCCTTATTTTTATAAATCATATCTCCCCCTACTTATGCTCGGCCGACAACGGATCCGGCCAACTGCCCACTTTGATATTCAGCCAATCGGCATTAGGCCAGAGCAGATTAAAACTCGCATCATGCTGCAAAACGTGGATGCTTTGATGATACGCCCAGCCGCCGTTGAACGAATAACCGTCCAGCGTCGAACCGGCTGCTACGCCAATGCTGCTTAAGCCGCTATAGACCGCAATCGGTTGCGATTCGCCTTGTTCGATTTTCATCACCATGTGGCCGATTCCGAATAAGTGTTGTGCCCCGGTATCCGCATCGTAATAGTTAATTGCGCAGCCGGATAAACAGATAGAAGCGGTGAATAATAAAAATACGAATTTCAGAAAACACATGGCATTACTCGCGCGCAAAAGCTCTAAATTCCGGCTGAATGGCTATTGCGTCCTGTGCCGGCAAAATCCGTCCAAATAACCAAGGCGAAACTTATTTGATAACTAACAAACATAGCTTGTTTTCTGAAATACGAGCGGTTAAAAAAGCAGGCCTATTGTGTCGCCGGACGCTGAGCGCCGTAACGAACCGGACGATCTCCTGCCAACGCAAATACACCGCTTACCCGTCGCCATTGCAAAGCGCATAGGCGTGCGGCATGAACGTTTACCTGATAGACGACTTTTTTGCGGATGAGAAGGGCTGGCTTGTTGCCGCCAAGCCCTGCCGTTTGCGAATGTTTCGGCTTTACGCCTGGGCGCGATGGGGCTCGATACCACTCCATGTCCGGACAGACGCGTTTGTTAACGCATGGCGGGCAAATTGGCCCTGTAGTTTCGGCCACGCCAGCACGCTTTGACATTAAAACCGAATGTATTCCCTGGTTACTACGCGCCGCGTAGTAACCAGAAGGCACCACGCTGCGCTGCAACACCCAGGGCGCAACCCTATATTCCAACGTAGCGTGTTGGAACAAGGTAACAGGTTAAGCGGCGCAATGAACGGCATCTATCCTTTGCCTGCCGCTAAACAGTCCCGCTAAAAAATTACTATGAAAGTCATGGTGGGAACACACATAGTCGCGATTCGCAAGGCCCTCATCGCGACTATGCGTCGCTCCTACCAAACTACCTTTCATTTGCCGAGGCGATTGCCAGGCCTTCATGATCGTTAGGTTACGGTTTCCCCGTGTCCAGCCGCTTGACTCATTTCTCCATACCGGCTTTGAGACTAAACCAAAATCGGGTTTCGTAACCTACTAAATCCAGATATTGGTTGAACTCAGCCATCTTGTCGACCGGAATCTCGGTACTCGGCATTACCAAAGTTGTATCAGCCGTTACGGTTTCGCCGTCCTGACGGTAATTGCGATGGAAGCTCCCCCAACGCGACACATAGTCCATTTTTGGACCAACGCTAGTGACGTGTTTACCTGACGGCACGCGAAAACTCAGTTCGCTACGGTAGTCAATCCCCTTAAATTGATAGGGATAATGCCGATTGGAAGTCTTGGCGTCTTTCGTCAAATCGCGTAACCAATAATCGCTTTCTTGATAAGAAGTAAGTTGCCCTAGCGTAAACAAATTTTGGTACTCCACCGTCGTGTTCAACGCCATCTCGGCTTCCTGGTTTTCGAGACCCTGTACCGAGAAGGTAGGCTCGGCTTGAGCGCCCATCACCGCCTGAAAATCCTCCAATAGCCAGCGCTCGGATTCGATCTTGGATTTAGCGGACAAAACACGCCTTAATCCGGCAGCCCAGTGCGACTCATAACGCCTAGCCAAGGTTTCAACGACACTGCCGGCTTCAGTCAGAACATTGTCCGCTTTAAGCCTTGCCACCCATGTATAAGGTTCTCTGGGTAAAGTATGCGGTGCATTGCCGTTTCTTCCTAACCGCAATGCCACGGCTCCTTGCAAACTGTGAGGTAAATGTCTGCCGGCAGTCTCCGGATCGGTTAAATCCGCGCATTGCTCACCACCCTTGCTAAGCTTAACGCAAGCAATCATATGGTTAAAATAATTTGCTGAAGGCAACAACAATTTGTTTAGCGCTGTACGTTTTGTGGAAGTCAACACCGGATACGCGTCCAAGCCGGCGCGCCTCGCCAAATCCACGAACAGCATGGTTTTATCCTTACAATCGCCGAAACGACGCTCTAAGGTTGTTAAGCTAGGCCGAGGAATCACTCCGCCATGACCGCGCTCGAGACCGACATAGCGAATTTCCCGCGCCACAAAGCTTGCCAAACGAGTAAACACACTACGCTGATCGTTGTTTCCGCCGGTCAATCGGGCGACCTCGTCGTCCAGCTTGTCGTTTTTAGTCAATGCGGATTCGGCAATAGCATGAACCCGATCGGAAATAGCAGACCAATCGCCGGGCTCAGCCAAGATTAATACCGGCAGCACGTCTTGCGGTGCGGGCATTTGATTGTCGACCGGTTGCGGCGCGGCAGTATGCCGGCTCACGCAATGCAAATCCAAACGCTCTTCGCGACAGAGAAAATCGGTATCGTCGCTACGCCAAGCCGGTTTACGCGCCATATCGTCCCAATGCACGTCGACTTGCAACCGCTCCAACGGATAAAAATTGGCGGTATACAGATTACGAGCCCAGGGTAACGGTGATTTATCACGTGCGGAAACGATTCGATAACGCAACACCGCAATACTTCCCGGTTTTAATTGAGCGAGCGGAATCGTTACATACAGACTGTCGTCGAAGATGTTGGGAGCGTTATCGGTGTTGATTTGCAACGTATTAGGTTCTACGGAAGCGACAGTTCCACCCGGCTGCAGAACATAAGCAGCCAGAATGTCAACCCGTTGTGAATCCGCATTGAACCAAAGTCCCAGATTGCCGTCGCTCTCAATACCGCTGGTTGTAAGATACAGCCAAGTTTGGGTGATCGTTTCCTCGACTTGGCCGCTTTTTAGCAGTTTGATTTGATGGTCCTCGCCAATTGCCACGCTGCCATAGCCGGCCTTTTCCCAAACTTGCATTCGTTCCGCCGTAGGCGCTAAGTCTTTATAGCTGCTATATAAACCGGTTGGTTGCCAGCGCAGCAAGTTGGCCGAATAACCGATTTGCCGCAATTTGTTTTCCACCTCGCCGGACAAACACGGCAGCGTCCAACTTAATAACAGCACCCAAACGCATATCTGGTTCATGATTCATTCCCACCCGCACTCAAACGAAAGCTTCTCACCAATTCTTCGACATGCCCTCCAAACCGTTTTCCGCCTTGACCGATGACCTCTATCAATTTGTCATGCTCTATTAGCGTTGCCACATATATTTCTTCCGCCCCGCCAAAGGACGGTGTGCTCTTGGTGTAGCGCGCCAGCGAAAGTGGCGATATCGTTCGCAAATCGCTTTCCGCCATTAAGGTTCTGGCTTCCTCTACTTTGAAATCTCTCCAATCTTCGGCAATCAAGGCTTGGCGTTGATCGACGTAGTGATCCAACGATTGACGCTCGCTCGGCGAGACTCGGATCACAACCCATTCATCATTTGAGTCAGTCCGCAATTCCATATCCGAATCGGCAATCAAGGTCCCCGGTTGCAAACGTCGCCAACTCCGATTAGGTATCGTCAAACGATAATTCCCCGCTACTCCTTCAACAACCTGTTCGGCAACCAGTTTTTCACCTGAGTAATATGCCAATTCGGTTCTGCTTGCATACAAGGCAATTCCTATAAGGGGTATCCCCACCAGCAGTACGGCGCGTTGCCGCCAGCTATAACGTTCAGGCTCCTCCCGCCAGCACAAACCGGCATTCCGCCGTAGGCCGTTCATTCCGGCGTGCAAGATCAACCACGGCGCAGCACCAACCATCAAGCTCAGTGGAAACATAAAATCCGGCGTTATCCATCCGCCGATTTCTCCGCCGGCCGCTATCGCCAACAAGACTCCGGGCGACGCTTTTAACGCGATGCCCTGACTCTTCGCCGTGCGGTTAACCCGCGTCGCTATTTTGTAAAAAACGCTGAAATTATAGAGGGGTACAAGCATCATCCAGCTACAACGTTTTGGGTTCAAACGGGTATCACTTATCTGCGTAAGATCCTTGACGATGCGGTAAGTGAGGAAACAGCTATAGATCATCATGCTACAAAAGAGCAACAAAAATACCCGCCAAACCGGCGTCGGGGGATAGAGCAGCGCCTCAGCGGGGTCCGCAGCACCAGCAGCGGAAAACTGCTTCCCCGGATCAGCCTCGTCCCCGCTTTTTTCTATTTCGAATTGCCCGAATTTTTTTAGATGCTGCTTATGCCCGGACCAAAACAAGGCTGCGGAGGCCAAAGCAAATTCCGCGCAAAAGAAGAGGCCACCCGGCAATGTATCGTTGGCCTGTCGATACTCTTGATAGCTTGCTACCCCGCAAACAATAAACAAGAACATCGCCAAGGTTCCGCCTAAAAACCTTGCACCTCCCCCGTAACCGCTTGATGCCGCCACCAAAGTCAACACTGCGGCCGCTCCGAACCCAGCCGTAAGCGCTCCGGTGCCGGTTACTATGCTTGCAGTTAACCCCAATCCATATATCAAACTGACTCCGTAAATCATCCACACCGACGATCTACTCGATTTTTTATCCATTGCTTATCCTTCCGAATTGTCTTAACACCTATGTCCGGCCGACATCGGGCATCTAAAAATCGGCCCGATAACGCTTTGTCCTGTATCCCTTGCCTAATCACCGCCGAGCAAATGAAAAGAGCGGTTAGCCGACAGGCTGGCATGATAACAGGCATTGTAAGTCAAACGAATAGGCTAAGCCGTCTCCGGTATAAAACATCCCTCTCTGGAAATAGCGGGAAAATCCAAGCGCATGCGACAAATTCGACGATTGCCTTCCCGAGAAATTGCAGCATCCGCCCTTAACTACCGCTAAACCGCCCCGCTAAAAAAATTTCAGAATTTTTGCATCCGGCCGGCTATTGCCCACGTATTGAGAAATGTAGCGATCTTCGCTGCCTTACCCAACTACGAGGACTGATCCCATGACCAAAACAACTAAAACCAAACTCTGGCCGCTGGCTCTGTTAGCCGGCGCGGTTGCCGCTTTGCTGAACGTACCGCACGCCGACGCCGCCAACCACCGCGAAGCGCCGTTGACCGCGCTGGACACCAAAGCCGACATCACCGATTGGTACGCTTTCGTTTCCTACGACGATCCCGGCAAAGTGACCATGATCTTAAACGTGGACCCGCTACTGGAACCCAGCAACGGCCCCAACTACTTTCCGTTCGACCCGGACATCGTGTACGAAATGAAAGTAGACAACAATTTCGACGCCGAAGAAGACATCATTTTTCAATTCCGCTTTAACACCGAACAGCGTCTGCCCAGCGTATTCACCGGCTTCGTCGGCGTCGGCAACGGCGTGGCGGCGCCGGACAATTCGCCCAGTCCCATCGTCGCCGGCACTCCGCTGATTCCGCCGGCGATCACGGCGCTGGACGGACCCGGCTCGGAAGGCTTGGGCTTGCGGCAAAGCTATTCGGTGAAAATGATCAAGCGCAAAGGCAAACACCGCAAAATCGTGGACTTGACCAAAAACATGAACCTGTACGCGGTACCGTCCAACGTCGGCCCACGCACCATGCCCGATTACACCAATCTGGCCAAACAAGGCATTTATGAGTTGGGCAACGGCATCAGCGTATTCGCCGGCACGGTGGACGATCCGTTTTACATTGATCTGGGCGCCACCTTCGACAGTTTCAATTTCCGTTCCGGCGCCTCCGGGGCCGGAATCGCCGGGGTATTCTCCGATGCACAATACGCCAACGAAACCGCCAATTTCGCTTCCGACGACGTGGCCGGCTTCAACGTCAACACCATCGCCATTCAAGTTCCCATCACGCTGTTGACCCAAGACGGCAAACCCCATGCGGCCGACGAAGCCTTGGCCGTGATCGGCACCTATGCCACCACCTCGCGGCCGCGCATCAAAATTTACCGCGGCAACCCGGCAATCAACCCCAAAACCTCCAAAACCTTCGCGCAAATTCAACGCATGGGCAACCCTTTGGTTAACGAGTTGCTGATAGGCACCGGCGACAAGAACAAATTCAGCATGAGCGAACCTAAAAACGACGCCGCATTCGCCGGCTACGTGGCCGATCCGCTCCTGGCTAGAGTCGTCAACGCCGCATACGGCGGCGCGGTCAGCATCCCGACACCGCCGCGGGTGGACGCCAACAACCCCAGTTTCGACTTAGGTCCGCTGGTGTTTTACGCCGCGCCGATTTGCCCCGGCTGCACGCCGGCACAAAAAGGCCCGGTCGCCGACTTGCTGCGCTTGAATACCGGCATCCCCGCCACGGCGCCGGCCAATCGTAAACGCATGGGTTTCCTGGCCGGCGATACGGCCGGCTTTCCGAACGGCCGGCGGGTGTCCGACGATGTGACCGACATCGCCGCGCAAGCCGTGGTCGGGGTACTACACCCGGATTTCAACATCTTTCCTAACAACCGCATTGCCGACGGCGTCAACGCCAACGATCAAAGCTACCAGGAAACCTTCCCCTACGTGGCCTTCGCCCATAGCGGCCGGCAAAGCCGCCACGTCGATCCGGGCGAAGCCGGTTGCCAAGACCCAAGCAATCTGACAGCCGTCAACTGTCCGGCGCAATAACGAAAAAAAACCGAACGACAGGCTTTCGGACCGGCAGGGATGCCGGTAAATCCTGATAAGCAATCAGGCGATAGCGAATTCGATACTAACAGCAAAAACCAAACTGCAGGTTTGTCGTTTTCGATGTTTGAAAATACCGGCGGGACAACACCATGAAATGCGTACTCTTCATCAGCTGCTATTTACTCGTTAGCCCGGGCGTCGTCGACGCAAGCCCTTATCTGCCCAAGTCAGACGCCGAACTATTGGAAACCTTGCCGGCCCGCGACGAAACCGACCGACGCATGCGCGACTTGCAAAGCCAAATTCGCAACCGACCGAACGACTGGCAAGCCGTGCAACGCTTGACGACTTTATTGATCGAACGTGGCCGTGCCACTTCCGACCCGCGCTATTTCGGCTATGCCGAAGCCAACTTGCAACCCTGGCTGAACGCGGCCACTCCGCATCCGCAAGCCTTGATTCTGCACGCCACGCTATTACAAAACCGGCACGCATTCGCCCCGGCTTTGCAAGCCTTGGACCAAGCCCTGGCCTTGCAACCGCGTTCCGGATTGGCCTGGCTAAGCAAAGCCGCCATCCAGCAAGTGCAAGGCAATTTCACCGGGGCTTGGCAGAGCTGCTTGGCCGCACGACGCGGCACCCCGACCCTGACCGCCAACGCTTGCCTGGCCGCGACGCTAAGCATGACAGGCCGGCTGAAGGAAGCCCAAGGTTTGTTGCAACAAACCCTGGCCGGCGAAGCCGAGGCCCCGGTAGCCGATAGACAATGGGCCTGGACCATGTTGGCGGAGATCGACGAGCGGCTGGGCGACCCGGCGGCGGCTGAGGTCGCTTACCGCCAAGCCTTGGCCTTCCCGCAAGCCAGCGCTTATTTGCTGTCGACCTATGCCGACTTTTTGTTACAGCAGCAACGTTACCCGGAAGTAATCGACTTGCTAAAAGGAGAAACCCGCGCCGACGGTTTGTTACTGCGACTGGCGCTGGCCGAACGCCGTTTGCAGCGCGCGGAGGCCAGCGAGCATGTGCAAGCCCTGCAAGCCCGCTTCGCCGCCGGCCGGCTGCGTGGCGAAACCAGCCACCAAGCCGAGGAAGCGCGCTTTTACCTGGAACTGGCCGGCAATCCCGCCGAAGCCTTGCGCTTGGCCGAAGCGAATTGGGCGGTGCAGCGCGAGCCGCGCGACGCCTTAATTTTCCTGCAAGCGGCTAAGGCCGCCGCGGCTCCGGCCAGAGCCGCGCCGGTTTTACGCTTTATCGCCGAATCGGGTGTGCAGGACGCCCGCTTGCAAGCGTTGGCTAACACATTGGGAGCGCGCTCATGATCCGCATATTGTTATTGGTTATGTTAGTGACCGGCCAAGCAGCCCATGCGCATAAATCCAGCGACAGCTATTTACAACTGCATGCGCAGGACGATTCGCTACGCGGCCGATGGGATATCGCCTTGCGCGATTTGGACTACGCGCTCGGCCTGGACCGAAACGGCGACGGCCGTTTGACCTGGGGCGAAGTGCGCGCCGCGGCCGAGACCATCAAAGCCTATGCGCTTGCCCATCTAGCGCTGGCAGCGAATGACACGGCCTGTCCGTTACAAGCCGGCGACTTACTGATAGACCAACACAGCGACGGCCGCTACGCGGTAGTGCCGCTGTCCGCACGGTGCCCCAAGCCAGTGCACAGTCTGAGCCTGGACTACAGCCTGTTTTTCGACCTGGACCGGCAGCACCGCGGCTTGCTGACGTTACAGTCGGGCGACGCCCAACAAACCGCGATATTCAGTCCGGAAGTCCGTCAGCAACACTGGAACGGGATAAGCGGCGAACCGGCGGCCGGCGCTTGGACGCGCTTGCAAGACTTCGCCCGCGAAGGGGTTTGGCACATTTGGATAGGCTACGATCATCTGTTGTTTTTACTGAGTTTATTGCTGCCGGCCGCGTTGATTCGCGAATCCGAAGGCTGGCAGCCCAAAACCGGATTCAAAACCACGCTGGGCGAAGTGGTGGCGGTCGTCAGCGCCTTCACGCTGGCCCATTCCTTGACCCTTAGCCTGGCGGTACTGCAAATCGTCAGCCTGCCCAGCCGCTGGGTGGAAGCCGCGATAGCCGCCTCGGTGCTACTGGCCGCGCTGAACAATATCGTGCCGTGCGTCACCCACCGCAAGTATTGGGTCGCGTTCGGCTTCGGCCTGATTCACGGCTTGGGGATAGCCAGCGTGCTGCTGGACATGCAACTGTCGCCGCAAAACATCGTCTGGGCTTTGTTCAGTTTCAACTTGGGCGTGGAACTCGGCCAATTGGCGGTAGTGGCGGCGGTACTGCCGCTGATCGGCTATTTCAGCCGCTATCGCTACTACCCTGCCGTGGCCATGCACGCCGGTTCGGCCGCCATCGCCGGGCTGGCCTTGATCTGGCTGGCCGAACGCAGCCTGGACATTAACCTGATTAGCGGCTAAGCCGACGACGGCGGCCGGCAAGCGGCAAGCCGGCCAGCGCCAAGGCCAGACTGTAACCGAAGGCCGGCAACGGCACGGCACTAACCGTCACCCCCGCTTCGCCGAGTTGCGCCGGCAAGCCGTTGCCGTCGGCGTCGGCCAAGGCGTTCAGCGATAAGGTCAATGCGCTGAAACCTTCACCTACCGCCTGGAAACTCAGGGTAGCCAAGGTAAACGCGTCGGCTTGGCCGCCCAACAAGTCGGCTGCACCATCCAGAGAAATTTCCCACACATTCAGCACCCCGTACTCGCTTTCAACGCCGCGCACGTCGCCCAAGCCGAACAAGTCCAGTTGATCGCCGAATGCGCTATGGTCGTAAGCCAGCACCGTCGGGTCGAATACGATTTGCACGTCGAAGGCCGACAAGGCCGTGGCTTCGTCCAGACCGCTGATCCGTAGCTCGATGCTGGCCGTCGAACCCAAAGTCACGCTTTGCTGCAGCGGGCTGAGTTCCAGCAGCGGGATGGCTTGAGCGGACGCGCAGAGCGTACAAAACAGCGCGCCGGTTAAAAAACGTTGCATAACTGCCTCCTAAAGAGTCTGTAAAGGTTTTTGGCTGAATAGGCCAGAGTAGCTGAGCCAGGCACCAAGAATAGGGTTATCAATACGTTCCCCGTTTCGGGTTGCAAGGATTTTCCCATTCGTCCTGAACTTGTCGAGGGATGAACGGGAAAATCCGAGCATCCGCCGCGCCCAACCCTTCATGCGTCGACCGAGTTCAACACGAACGGTTTGCCGGGAAAAATCATTTCGGGACATGATTTTTAGCGAAATCCTTACCTGACGAGAATCCATCATAACCAACGCCCACGGCTCACTGCGGCGCACAATTGCTGCGGGTACACAGCAAGCTCAACTTCCGGCCGTCGTTGACGGTGATTTTGCCGTCACCGTCCAAGTCGCAACGGCTGCCGCATACGCTGGCGGCCACCGTTTTATTGCGTTCGCCGAGCAACAGATTCAAGTCGTTGCGGTCCACGTCGCGGTCGCTGTCCAAATCGCCTTTCGGCACGCTGATAGTCACCGTCTTGCTGCCGCTGTCCACGCCGTCCGACACCGTAACCACAACCTGATATGCCGCTTTGCCGAAACCCTGTGCGGCCGGCCGATAGCTATGCTTGACCTCGAACTCGCGGTTGCCGACCGGTATAGCCTGCGTGCTAAGCGCGGTTTGATCGCCCCAATCGACGCTGGCCGTATGCCGATCGCTCAGTCCGGGATCGGTAAAACGCAGGAACAAACCTTGGGCGTTGATGCCTGCGTTGGTAATCGCAGGCGCCGCGTTGCCGACCCTGACTGTGCCGCTTTGACTGATCACGTCCACCCCGTCGTCGAAGCTGATCGTCACCGTGTACTCGCCGTTGTCCGCATAAACGTGGTCGGCAACGACTTGATTATTCGCCGATTGGCCGATGCGCGGATCTTGCGCCGCACTGCCGTCGCCCCAGTCTATGGACGCCTCCGCCGGTTGGCTGAGGGCAAAGCCGACCGTCAGCCGCGCGCTGTCACCTTCCTGAATTTGCTCGGTCAGCGAAAACGCCTGGATGCGCGGCGCCGGGTCCGTCACCGTCACCACGTGCGTTTGGCTGGTGCTATTGCGGTTTTGATCGCTGATGCTGATCGCTACTTGGTAATTGCCGGCCTCGGCATAACTATGACTGCGGCTGACGAAACGCTCGGAGACCGGCAGGGTTTCGTTTACTCCGGTGCCGTCGCCCCACAGGATTTTCAAGCTGTGCTGCGCGGCGGGGTCCGGGTTGCTGAAGGAAATGTCCAGCGTCAACGCGTGATTTTTGCGCACTTCGGCCGGACCGTTCACTTTCTCCAGCAAAGGCCCTATTTGCGTCACTTGAATTTGTTGCGAACCGGTATTGCACAGATTGGTCGCGGTACACACCGTCAGTTTGACGGTCGCCTTGCCCGGCACGTTGCCGGCGACAAATTTAGTCTGCACCCCATTGGCATCGGCGATGCTGCCGACCGAACCGCTGCCCAGCGACCAGGTGTATTTGGTTAATGGCTGGTCGCAGCCGGCGGTTGTCAAGGTCAAGGAACTGGTTTTATCGTTGGCGCCGGTGGAATTGCCGCCGGAATCGCGCATGGCCAGATTCTTCAGATCCGAAACAACCCAGATCCTGTCCGCCGCGTAACCCGATTCCACCCGCAAATTCAACACCTTGCCGCCGTAATTGTCTTGTTCGTATAGATTCGGCCCGCAGCCCGGCGGCGCCCAATAACGCACCGAACTGGCGGTGTCGTGGAAACCTTTCGGGGTAATGATGCCGTCAGTCTGATCCAGATCGCCGAAGTTGTTGTAATCGTCTTTGCCGATGTCGGCCGCATCGATCACCAGGCTGCGGTCTCTATCCGAGGACGGCGAAAAAGTCCAGGTCGCAACCGCGGTTTGCTCCACGCTGGCGGTTTGATTTTGCCAGCCTGAGGCGTCGGCATAAAGCTCTACCCAAGCCTTGGCTTTCGGCGGCTTGCTGCCGGCCGCGCTCAAGGCCACGCTGTTACCCACCGTGACGCTGCCGGCCGCGTTGATTTTGGCGGTCGGATAATAATTCGGGCTGCCGGCTCTATAGACGTCGCGATGGCGAAATTCGGCGACCTGTACCGACCCGCTAGGGCCTTGCGCATAATGCTCGGTCGCATACAGCAACAGCTCCTGGCTCGGACTGACATAAGCGCCGACGCTGGCGCTGAAATTAATAATTTTGAAGCCCAGCGGCGGATCGACTGACCCGGGCGAACGCGAATAAAAACGCTGGCCGACGACCGAGGTCAAGGTAGCGGTTTCGCCGTCGCCGGTACCGCCGACTTGATACAACACGCCGACGTCTTTACCCAAATAGTCGCTGGGCGCGGTGGGTGCGGTATTGTGCGTGCCCAGCAAGTACAGTTTGCCGTCGTCTTGCTTGATGAAATTCAAGGTCTGATGCGAATACGACAACGGAATATCCTTACCGCCCACGGTAAATGCAAATTGCCAAGGCCAATCCTGGTCTCCCAGCAAATCGTAATAATTCCACTCGCTGTGCAAACTGAAGGCGAAGTTGGGATCGTGCCAGTCGCTGCCGTTGGATTTATAAAACTCAATCTTGTCACCGTAGCCCCAACTCAACGCCAACAAATAACGGCCGTCCGGCAAATCGGTGATACCGACCACGCCGGCCTTGTGGCCTTCGATATCCAAATGGTAGGACAGCAAGGTCGGATTGGGCAGCGTGGACAAATCGTAAAAATAAATGCGTCCGTCCGGAATGTCGGCGGATTCGTCGACCTTTTCCTCGGCCGGCACCGCCAGAATGTTGCCGACCGTCTGGGTACCGCCGATGTGCTGGTAATCGCTAAAACTGATCAAGTTAACGATTTTGTCTTGACTAGGCGGCGAGGTGTCTTCGGTTTTTTCGCCTTTAAGCAGCCGGTTGGAGCGCAATCGCTCGCCGTCCTTGTCGCGCGAGGCCAGCTGCACCACGGCCAGATGTCCGGCCGACGAACTAGCGTTGCTGCTGCGCGACACCAACCAATAAGGCGTGCCGTTGGCGGCGTCGAACCGCTGTATGCCTTGCCAGTGGCTGCTGGTATTGGTGAAAATCGAATCGGTTTGCTCGTGAAAATCGTCGAAGCTGTAAAGCCCCGTGTTAAAACCCAACCATTCGCCATGGTGTTTCAAGTTTTGAAACTGGCTGACCACGTTGGGCAAGCTACGCGCGCGTTCCTGCGCCGCGGCGGACGACGCCAGAACCAGCAATGCGGCCATGGCAAACGATAATGCCGCCCAAGAGCGTAGCGGCGGCAGATGCCACACGCCGTAAAGGCAAACATAGCGGAATGCGGAACTCATCATAATCAGACCTCTACTATCTGAATGCGCCGTCCTGCTGAACCGGCGGGATCGATGGAAAATAAAATTGGAACGGCGATTCTAACGATCTAAACTGTGACGAATTTGGCAAAGTTAAACCAATAGGCTAAAACCAGCCGCTGCCGTTAACGGATAGCAAGCACTGACAACTCCAGATGAACTACGACATCCATTCCGATTTTTGCCTAAACCGGGCACCCTGGTTTAGAAATTGCCCCAACCTGTGGAACGAGCAAACCCTGGATCGTCAGGCGCTTAGAGGCTACGCAGACACGCTCAAGCGGCATCCGCAGTTCGACATGGCCAAACGCCGCTTCGCCGACAACATGCTGGCCGCCTTCAGGAATCACCAACCGCTGGCCCGCTTGCTGCGCGGCGAACACGATCTGGCCTTTTTGGCATTCGTACTGTCCTTGCACCACCAACGCGACGACGGCGATCCGTTATCCGGCGCCAGTTATTCGCGCGTCATAGAATTGTTCGGCTTGCTAAACATGGGCAGCCCTACCTTGGTAAAAGCCTTGCTAGGCTTGGCGAGGATACGCGGTTATTTGCGCGTGCATCACGTTGCCGGTAGCCGCACCAAACTGCTGGCGCCGACCGACAGCCTGCTGGAAACCTTGGCGGTTTGGTTTACCGCCAATCTGACCGCGGTCGAATTGATCCACCCTTTCCCGGAACCCGCCGCCAACCTCGGCAAACAGCCGGCCATGCTGTACCGGGTTTTCGCTTACGGCGTCAGCGCCTACGTGCACAACAGCTTTTTTCTATCCGAAGAGTTTCCGATGGTGCGGGCCTTTATGGGCCGCAGCAACGGTTATCTGGTCTTGATGGCATTGATAGCCAGCGCCGAAACCGACGGGCAAGGCAATTTGCTGGCAGCGGCACCGACTCAGGAATTGGCGCAAAGCTTGTCGGTATCGCGCGGCACGGTGCGCAACATGCTGAAACAAGCGCAAGCCGCCGGCTGGCTGCACGAAATCTCACGCGGCTCGTATCAAGTCAAGCTCAGTGCGGAATTTGCGCAAATCTGCGACGATTGGATGGCCATGGAATTGGCCTGGATGAGCGGAGTCGCCGCCGAAGCCTGGCTAAGTTTGGTCGCCGGCGCCGATTGATCGCACAGTCCGCACAAGCGTTAAGGTAATCCCCCCCGCTCGTTCAACTCAGGAGCTTGATATGACCAACCCAACCGGAACCGTTCGGCTGCATCGCGTGCTGCGGGCGCCGGCGGAGCGTATTTACCAAGCATTTACCGATAAAGCCGCTTTAGAGCGTTGGTTGCCACCGTACGGCTTTCTCGGCACGGTTCACACGATGGATGTGCGGGTAGGCGGCGGCTACCGTATGTCGTTTACCAACTTCGGTACCGGCGGTAGCCACTCGTTCACGGTCGAATACCTCGAATTGGTGCCTAACCAACGCATCCGTCACATTGACCGTTTCGACCACGCCGATTCCGCCGCTGCCATGCAGGTATCGATCGACTTGGAAGCGGTGTCCTGCGGAACCTCCGTCAGCATTGTTCAAGCAGGCATACCCTCGATGATACCGGTGGAAATGTGCTATTTGGGCTGGCAGGAATCGCTGGAGCAACTGGCCAAGCTGGTCGAGCCTGAAATCCCCGACCATCAATGAAACCAATCCTTGCAGGTTTTCAATCGGGTCGTGATGACTATCCTAAAGCTCAGGATAGTGGCGCATCGCCCCGGAGAATGCCCTGCGGCGCGCCCGTAATGACTTTCAGAGTAACGAACATGCAGGGCTGGCAATCGTCCTCGCTGATGAAAAGCATTGATAGCGGGCGACCTCCATGGTTTCAAACTTCACCTTAACTCAACTTCCCAACCATGCTTACAACACCTCGCGCCCTATTGTTCGACCTCGGCGGCGTCCTGCTAGACATCGACTTCGGCTTGGCGATCAACGCCTGGGCCGCCTACTCGGCCTTGCCGGAGACCGAGCTAGCGCGCTTGTTTCATTTCGACCGCGAATATCGGCAACACGAGCGCGGCGAACTGGATTCGGCGGCCTACTTCGCCCATCTGGCGGCTCGATTGCAGTTGTCGGCTAGCCCCGCGCAAATCGAGGCGGGCTGGAACGCGATATTCGTCGGCGAAATCGCCGAAACCGCGCAACTGCTGCAATCGGCCCGCAGCCGCTTGCCCTGCTACTTGCTGACCAACACCAACGAAAGCCATATGCGGTTTTGGTCCGCACGCTATCCCGACCTCCTCCCCGGTTTCGACGCCGTGTTCGCTTCTCACCAACTGGGCCTGCGCAAACCCGAGCCCACAATCTTCCGGCACGTCTTGCAAACGACCGGCGTAGCCGCAGCCGACATACTGTTTTTCGACGACACCGCCGAAAACATCGAGGCCGCCAAACGGGCCGGCCTGCAAGCGGTGCTGGTAAGATCGAGTGTGGACATTGCCGAGGGGTTGGAGGCAGTTGGGGTGATTTGACAGCTAGCCATGCGGGTTGAAAACCGGAACGAATATGATCGCTTCCGCTTGGCGACGAGCATTTTCCAAAGTCACAGCCGGATATTCGCCAACCCCCAAGCGATTTCCCTTCCCCTGAAACCGATAGTCAAACACCCAACGTTTCAAACCGGTTGACTTAACCAGCAATGCCAACCCACCGCCGTCGCTAATCCGACAATCTTTTTCTTTGGGCTTAGCTACCCTGTAGACCGCGTCTTTATTGAGATTCAGAGCCATTTTGTTGTAGCGGTGTTGTACTGAGGCCCTACAATTTACCTGATACAACGCTCGGTACAACAACTTTTGTTGTATTCCCTTAAGTTTATTGAGCGGTAATAAGGCATAAAAAAACCCGCAAACCTAGAAGATTTGCGGGTTTCTGGACTTCTTTGCATCTCTTAAGATGCGCGATTGGTACGACGGCCGGACTTGAATTAAATACTAACCAATTGAAAATATTAATAATACAAACAACACAATAAGACAGTATCACTTTTAGTGTCACACTTTTGGTTTTTGCCCTCATTTTGGATGGCGTTATCTGATTCGCTTCAAAGCTTGCCGCCGATTCCTGGCCGTTTGCGGTTGCTGTCCATGATCGATTAAACCGCTTAGGTTCGCTCTATACACTACCGGCACGCGCTCGACGCTGCCTTAATTTCGACAGAAAATACACCAGTGAGATTCGATAATGAATACAGGTTTTTTCGACATAACTGCAACATTATCACAATATATATCAGCTTGATTTATTAGGCGATTAGATAGCTAACTGGTTCGAGAACTGAGCGGAAACCTGCGGCGTTTTATGTGTTGCGTTTGCCCTTCAAGCCGCGCCGCGCCTGGGTTACTGTGTTGCCTTTGGTTCGTACTATCGTGAACGCCAAAACGCCAAAAGTTAAGCGGAATGCGGCTTACAGGGGCATTGTGAACGCTGTTTTTGTAAACTACCGTCCACTTCACCAAATCATATAAGTTATCGGCAGTTTGGCGTTTCTCGTACCCTAAAACCTTTGGCAAATGGGGTAACGCCATAACTGCGTAAAGCGCGGGCTTCGTCTTGGGTCGCTTCGGCCGGTGGCTGTTTTTTATAGGGCTTTTACGGTACGCCAAATGAATCAAGATGGGATGCTCGCATCATCCGACAAGCCTTCATAGCCTGAAATGTTTCTGACTTCCGAAATACTAGGAGGCATGTGCCAACCTTAATTAAACGATGTTCAATTATAGCGATTTCCATGCTTTGGTTGATAACTGCAAATAATGCAACTACCCTAGCCGCTTTAATCTCTACGGAATGGACGTTATGCGAAATATGATTATTATTTCAATGCTGATTTTATCCGGCTGCTCTACAGTGCCTTTTACTATTAAAAGAGAGCCGGCATCAGCAACAAAGCAACAAACACAACTCGATAACCTTGAATGTAACGCAATTAGCAGAACTGAGGGGCCGTGGTTGTTTGGAATTGGCACAATAATCTACAGGGAAGTAGCTGCTTCATCTTATGAAGAGTGCATGACTAAACGCGGTTACGTTGTTGAGCGAGGCGAATCAAACGAGACATCAAAAGAAGTTGTCTTTAACGAGGTTATGGAATGTAAAGTAGATACTGATTGTACCGCGCCCAAGCTATGCCGGAGCAAGCCAGGCGGCGGCACTGAATGTAGATAATAAAAACATAATTAGGTCATTATTTATTCCGGTAATACATCGCCCAACCACTCCACCAGCGCCGCGCCCGGATGCGTGGCCGCGCCATAGTCGGCAAGTTCTCGTTGTAGCCTTGCCATTAGCTTTGCGTCGATTTCAATATCCAGCCGACGCACGCCGCGCTGTCGGTTGTGTTCTCGCCGTTCCCGTTGATATTCGGCGGATGTTTTAAAACTCGATGCAGCCATCATTAAGCCCCGATGTTAGTAAAAGCTAGTATTTTGGTATTGGGTTTTATTAGGTAGGTGATTGATTTTTAAGGCTGGAAGTGAGCTGCCTACTTAGTTGGATTTTCTGGAGACTCGGTTGGATACCAGGTTTTGGTTACCAGGCAATTAACAAGGTGTTTCGGGTAGGTTATTGATTGTTATGGTCTTGTGTCAGCATACTGTACGAGGAAAGATACCAAACAATTAAGTTGAACCATGTTTAATTATACCAATCTCCCTTCGTGTCAATCGTCAGGTTCTTGTGAGCATTCAATAGCAACATGCCAGCATCGGCCAGCAAGGCTAAGGCCTGTTGCCGTCGCCTATCGCTCGGACTTTCCGCCGCAAGCCATGCCATCAAAACCTCTTCGGCCAAGTCGCTAAGCGCCTTCAATTCGGTTTCAATCATCTTTTCGGCTCCACTGGCTGCACTCGTGCAGGGTATCCGCCCACCAGCAAGCGCCGAAGGGTTGAACGTCAGCAGCACATGAACCAGCGCCGCCACCGTGTGGGTGGTAGCTCTGGAAGTGACTACAGGCCTTGCAGGTGATTAGTTCACAAACTGGAGTTTTCTGTAGTACTTCGAAGTCAGAACAGCGCCGCCACTTATCGACCACGACGCGCCAGCCGTGACGCTGGCAAGTATCGCCGGATAATTGCCGACAGCCTGAGCATTGCGCCAGCCCGGAAACGTCGCCGGAATTGATCCTTAAGCAGTCGTCGGCCTGTTGTAATGCTCTCGTCAGAATATCGGCATCCTTGCCGCATTCGGTCAGATATTCGTCGATGCTTTCCCGGTCGGTTTCGCCAATGGTTGCCAAGTAATCCATTAGTTTTTGGCGGTCGCCCGGTTTTAGCCTGTTTTCGTTCCTGGGGTTTGCTACGGCTACACTTGCTACGTTTGCTACACTTGGGAGGCTATAGGGGCTATCTGTAGCAGGTGTAGCAACTGTAGCTGTAGCAATTGGCTTGGATTGGGATTTGTGGATCAATGCCGACAGCGCCATTATTCACCGCCCACCAGCAAAGCCGGGTTGATTTTGATGGTTTTACGCTTGCCGTCCTGAACCAGTCTTGCTCTATCCAGGTCGTCGAGTTCTTTCAATGCCGCCACGAGCGCCGCATTATTTCGGATTGGGCCATGCTGCAACACATGCCGCTTGCTGATTAGGTGCGTCCGCTCCCGTTTGGCGTAATCGATCAGCCAGGCATCCAGCCGCGCCGCGTTCGCCAGTTCGGCGGGCAAGGCCAGTTCACCGAAAAAACGCCGCGATTCGGATAAATGCCAGGCCGCTATACGGCTTGCGCCCTCGAAGCTATCTATATCCACCGCGCCGCCTATGCCATGCGTAAAGACATGAAACAGCGCCGCCAATCGTGCCGCGTTATCGGCGGTCTTGCTGGCAACATCCCGCACGTCGTACAGTTCGCCGCCTGCTTTCAATTCATTTTCTATGGCGTCGTGAAAGGCTATCCAATCCGATTTTGCCGCCGGGGCGAATGTGAGAAGGACAGGGCTGAGCCCGCCTTGTTCTTTCAAGGGTGCCGGGGTGTTCAATATCTCGGTAACGCGTTGATGGAACCGCGCCAGTTTCGGCCATGTGTCCGGCGGATCGGTAAAGGGCCGAAAGCCTTGCGTTGATTCCGGCCACGCCACCAGGAAACGCGCTAAAAAGCCGGTGCCCCGTGCCAGTGCGCCGGATCGGTTGAAGAATTCGCGCAAGGTGGCTTCTTGAATCTGCAAGGCCACGGTAAGCCGCGCATCCTTCACGGTGAAGGATTCCGACGACCGGCGGCCTATCGACAATTCTTTGCCATCCCAAAGCACATTCAGCAAGCCAAGGTTGCGCATTATAGAATCCTTGCCCATGCCATGCGCCCCAAACACGACGCCCGCTTCACTCGAAACCACGCCCGCGCTAGGCCAGTTTTTAGCCAAGGTATAGGCAAGGTTTTCCGGGGTTTCATCGCCCAATATCAGCCGCGGGATTCTGGGCGGTTCAGGTTTGTGGTGTTCCAGTTCTTTCAGGTCGTCGCGGTGCTTTTGTGTCGGCTTGTCCTTTTTGCCTGCATCCTTGATCGCAGATAACAAGCCATCTCGTTCGGCATTCCAGGCCGCTAATTCCGCAGCGTAATCCTTCAACAATGGCACGGCAAGTTCGGCCTGCTCAGCTTCATATTGGCGGATCGCTTTTGTAAAAAAGCCGTCGCACGTGGTTTTCCGTTCGCCGGAATCGGCAATGCTCAACAGGAACAGGCCAACCGGCCCGGCCAGTAGCGGGGCTCGCTGGATGTCGCAATGGGCTTGAATTGCCAACGACAGCGCGCCCAGTGCCGAACCCGCCACCAATGGCAACGGGGCTTTGGCAAAGGCCGTGACTTCTTCCACCGCCGCCCGGATCGTGTCCGGCAAGGCGTCCAGGGGATAGGCTTCTGGTTCGATTTTGGCCGTCAGTGGCTGCGGCCTAGGCCAGGGGCTGGCTAAGCCTTCAACGGCGGCAACCTGCGGAATATTAACCAGCGCCTCCCGCACGGCATCAGCGCCGCGTTGCTGCCACACATCCCAAAAGTCGCATTTTTGCCCATCCAGCTCAGGAACCGCCACGCGCCCGCCCACGGCTTGCGCCGCTTCGGTGGCTACCTTTACGCCTGGGTTGCTGCCGTCCGGTTTAATGTCGTTGTCGGTCAGCAAAACAATTTCAGCATCCGGGGCCAACACACGAACAGCCCGCGCCACGGCGGTTAGGTTGCCCGCGTCCATGGCTGCGACTGCTGGCGCGCCGTCAACTGCATGAACCGCCGCCACCGTTGCCAAGCCTTCACCAATCAAAACCCGGTTGGTGCCGCTGATTTTGCCTAACGGATGAAAGCCGCCGCCCTTGCGTCCGCCTTTCAGGTAGTCTTTTTCGCCGTCGGCGTTGATCGCTTCCAGCGTCCAGATTTTGCCGTCTGCGCCATAGATCGGAATCAGCAAAGCATCAGGCCAGCCGCGTTGCGTCCACTCGCCACGCTTCACCCTGGGGCCAAACGACACGGCTTTTTTCAGTCTGTAAGGGTGTTGCGCCGGATCGCCACCAGCCTCCGCCAGGATTTCAGCCGCTTGCTTTGCTGCCGATTCATGCCGTTGTAATTCCTCGGCTTGGCGTTGCTGGCGCTCGGCTTCAATCCGTTGCTTAAAGGCTGCCCGTTCTTCGGCGGGGTAGGTGTGTCCGGTTTCAATTTGCCAATGCTCATCTAAGCCGGTGGAAAAATCGCCAAACACGCCGCCGCGCAAGTCATCGAACAATTTGCACCATCCGGCATCATTACCGCGCCCTTTGTCATAGCCGCTGAAACGGTGCAATTTGCCGGGTTGGATCGTGTCCGGCGGTTGCAGGCCGTGGGCTTGTATTGCGGTTTTGAAAGATTCGACGGCATTAACCATGCATCACCCCCATGAAAAACAACCAAGGGGCCAGCTTGTAAATTGCTGCTTTTATACGGTGTAAGAACTGGTTAAAATTGCCATCGCTGAATGATTTTGAAGCCGCTTGGGGTTCGCCTACCTCTTGCGGTTTTTTATTGCCCGTCATTCCTTAACCCTCCACGCTATCCAGCAAAGCTAGAATATCAGCCTTTCTCCAGGCGGTGGTTCGCTCGCCTAGCTTGACGGGTTTGGGATATTTGCCGGATTTGACGCCAGCCAGAAAGGTGGAGCGGCCAACCGGTAATAAGGGTTCAATGCCGCGTTTGCGGTCGCCGACGATGTGCCAGATTCGCAGATAGCCGAAAGCTATTACAGTTTGTTGGTCGGTAATGTTTGTTTTGAATGTTGCCATATCGTATAAGCCTCCTTTGGCTTGTGTAGGATATGGCACTGCATTATGGGAATATTTTTTATGGTGTCATGGAATATGCGTTATTTCATTTTCCATTTTTTTCTTGGCTCGTTCTCTTGCCAGTTGCAGTAAATCCCGGAGTTCCTCGCGCATTTGCGCTTCTAACGCTTCGATAGCTTCGAACGACAAATTTTTGCACTTGGACGCTTTCGGCGAAGCCTTACCTAGTATGCTAGATTTTGTTTCTCGGATGCTGTTCAGCATGTCCAGAATAGCCTTTTCACTCTTAGCCAATGCCTTGCGGTAATCTGGCGTGAGTCTTATCGGCGGCGGTGATGGCAGATCGTTGTAATATGTTACGTCTTCCAAACCAGGCTGCATAATATCGGCTTTTTGATGTTTTAATTTTTTATAGGCATCGAGAGCAACGTCTTCCGTTACATTAAACCTTTTGGCCATTATCTGGGCGGATCCATCGCCATGTGCGCCGGAAGTGAGTTTGTGTCTAATTTTTAAAAGGTAAAAAATGCCTTTAACAATAGCGCTGTTCCTCGTTTTGACTGAGGTTTTTTTGCCTGCTGGTCGCGAAACTCTTCCGGCGATATGATCGACTATAAAGCGACGCATATCAGGACTTAATTCTTTTTGGCTGAGTATTATGTTCGACAAAATTTTCTGGTCGTTTTCATCAAGATAATGTTTTAAAGCAATCCATTCTAAATCAGACAAATTGTCATAACTAAGTCGGCCAAAACTAATCATCATTCAAAACACCTCGTCAAAGTGCAAGCCGTCTATAAGGATTAACCGGAAACGGGGGACGAATCCCGCTTGTCGCCCCGTCGGGCTATCCGGTTAAATTTGATTATAACGTTTTAACTTACCTGCTTAAATGGCAAGACTTGCGCGCCAGCCTTCAAGCCGTCCAGGTAATCCGCCCAGCTTTGCATCATGCGCCGCCTTTCATCCAGGTATTGCGCGCGGTTGTAGGCCGCTCTCACTTGATCCCGTGGCGCGTGGGCTAGTTGCCGCTCGATAGCGTCCGGATTCCATCCCTGTTCATTGAGTAGCGTTGATGCTGTGGTTCTAAAGCCGTGAGCGGTCATCACGTCAGATTCATAACCTAGCGATTTAAGCGCCGTTCTGATGGTGTTATCCGACATAGGCCGACCATCCCCACGACTTGACGGAAAAACATACTGGCCGCCACCTGTAAGGGGTTGAACTGCCTCTAGAATGGCGATAGCTTGCGTTGATAAAGGAACGATATGATGAAAATCTGTTTTCGACACATAAGGCCGCCATTCCCGAGCCACCAGGTCAACATCAGACCAAAGCATTTTCCGGATTTCGCCGGGACGTTGAAACAACAACGGCGACAGCCTGAACGCCGATTGCACCACAAAGGTTCCCTGATAGTTGCTTATATCCCTGAGCAATTGCGCCACAAGCTTAGGATCGATGATTGCAGCTCGATGTTTAACCTTTTGGGCCGGTATCTGTTTGGCGACTGGTTGCGCCGGGTCGTAATCAGTAAAGTTGTGGACAATGGCATAGGCAAAGATCGAACTGATTTCAGCGTGTAGCCGGTGGGCCGTTTCAAGCTGCTGTTTATCAATCATCGGCTTTAGCACTGTCAGTATTTCAGACGACTTGATTTCCCTGATTAGCTTATCCCCCAGCAATGGAATGGCTAAGCGTTCAATCCTGCTGGTTTTCTTGGTGTGGGTTTTATCACTGGTAAGGTGGGCGATAGAATCCAGCCATTGCCGGGTAATATCCGCAAAGCTGTTTAATATTGGCAAACCTTCGCTGATCCGCTCGTCATTGGCCTTGGCAAGTTGCTTGGCTGCCTTGGCTTCTTTTCTGATTCCGCCGGGGTCTATACCATTGGCGATTTGTTCGCGCGCTTCTTCGGCTTTGCGTCTGGCGTTCTCTAAAGAGGTATCGGGGTAAGTACCAAAACCTAACCGATTTTGAACACCGTCAAAGCGATAGATAAAAATCCAACGCTTTACGCCATTTGATTTAACGAAAAGCGACAACCCGCCACCGTCGCTAATCGTGTAATCCTTTTCTTTTGGCTTGGCAGCCTTGTAAGCCGCATCCTTGTTGATTTTTTCAGCCATTTTGTGACACCAAAAGTGATACTGGATGAAGTAACTTTAGCCGCTATCACTCTCAGTGTCACTAATTTTGGTGCATTGTATAAGTATTCTTTGCACATCGCTGGACAATAAAAAACCCGCTAAGCCAGGAAACTTGCGGGTTTTTGTACTTCGTTGGGTTTCTTCAAACCCTAATTTGGTACCGACGGCCGGACTTGAACCGGCACGACTTGCGTCACCACCCCCTCAAGATGGCGTGTCTACCAATTTCACCACGTCGGCAATGTCTTATTCTGCTGGGGCTGAGGGATCCACTTCTTTGATCGGTTGTTCGCTCGGCAAGGTCGCGACCGGGACCGATTGCTCAACAGTACTTTGTGTGAGGGGGACGTCTTCTTTTTGTGCGGGTGCAGCCGGTGTGTCCATGATGATGTCGGCTTTTTTGCTTTGATGCCCGCTCAAAAACGCCAAGCCCAGGCTGGTGATAAAAAACAGAGTCGCAAATATCGCGGTACTCCTGGACAGAAAAGACGCGGAACCCTGGGCACCGAATACCGAACCCGACGCGCCGCTGCCGAAAGCCGCACCGGCGTCGGCACCTTTACCCTGCTGCATCAATACCAAGCCTATAATGCCGATACCCAACAGGATATGAAAAACGATGATAATTTGATACAGCATGTTAATCCTAACGATAAATTCTAAACCGAGTGGCAGATTTGTAAGAATCCTTTGGCATCGAGCGACGCCCCACCTACCAGACCGCCATCGATATCCGGCATTGCGAACAAGCCTTTGGCGTTATCCGGTTTAACGCTACCGCCGTACAAAATTTGCACTTTGTCGGCAATTTCCTGGCTTCTAGCTGCGATACGTTGGCGGATGTATTGGTGAACTTCCTGGGCTTGTTCATCGGTCGCGGTTTTACCGGTACCGATTGCCCAAACCGGCTCATAGGCGATAACGGCCTTGGCAAACGCTTCGATTCCGGCTGCGTCTATGACGGCATCCAATTGTTCGTCGACGACTTGAAAGGTTTTGTTGTCGTCGCGCTCTTGCAAAGTCTCGCCGACACACAAAACCGGAATGATGTTTTGTTTTTGTGACTGACAAAAGCGTTGCGCCACACTTCGGTTGCTATCGCCGTAATAGCTGCGGCGTTCGGAGTGGCCGACCAATGCATATTTGCAGCCGCAGTCCGCCAACATAGCTGCAGACACCTCGCCGGTGTAGGCACCCACAGCTTGGTCCGCGACATTTTGCGCGCCAACGGCAATCGGCGAGCCGGCCAGTGCATTGCGAATATCAGACAGGTAAACAAACGGAACGCATACCGCCACTTCCTGACTGACGCCGCCCAAGCCTTCCGCTAACGCTTTGGCCAGCTGCACGCCCTCGTCCCGTGAGGTATTCATTTTCCAGTTTCCCATGATCAATGATTGCCGCATCACAAACTCCGAAGCAAATAAAGCCGGCAATGATAAACCTTAGACGCATTCAGTTCAAGCTGCGATTGCCTGCTTGACATCGTCGGCCAATTGTCTGGCGTATTGACTAACATCGTCCTGGTCTACGCCTTCCACCATGACTCTAACCAGAGGCTCGGTGCCGGAAGCGCGCAGCAGCACCCGGCCTTTATCGCCAAGCTTTTGCTCGACCGCCGCCACGGCTTTTTTGACCCCATCCATCTCGTTTAAATTGACTTTTTTATCGACCCGGACGTTGATCAGCACTTGTGGATATTTTTTCATACCGGATTTCAACTCGTGCAGATTTTTGCCGGTAAATTGCATTTCCGCCAATACTTGCAACGCGGCAACAATACCGTCGCCGGTGGTGGTTTTGTCCAAACAAATGATATGTCCGGATCCTTCCCCGCCCAAACAACCGCCGCGCGCTTTTAGTAATTCCATCACGTAACGGTCGCCGACATTCGCTCTGAGTAGCGGCACGCCCATTGCTTTTAACGCATGCTCCATGCCTAAATTCGACATCAGAGTACCGACTACCGGGCCGTACAATTTACCCTTCTCCTGAAACGATTTGGCAATGATGTATATCAATTCGTCGCCGTCGACAATTTCGCCTTTGTGGTCGACCATGATTACTCTGTCGCCGTCGCCGTCCAACGCAATACCCAAATCAGCGTGACATTCCAACACTTTTGCCGCCAATATTTCGGGCTTGGTAGCACCGCATTCGTCATTAATATTCAGCCCGTCCGGTTCCGAGCCTATCGTGACTACCTCCGCGCCGACTTCGCTGAATACGTGCGGCGCGATATGGTAGGTCGCCCCGTTTGCACAATCGATGACAATGCGAAGGCCTTTGAAGGCCAGCGAAGCCGGAACCGTAGATTTACAAAATTCGATATAGCGCCCGGCGGCATCGGTGATGCGCTTCACTTTACCGAGTTTTGACGATTCGACCGTCGTCATCGGTGCGTCGATGTAATGCTCGATTTCCTGTTCCAATTCGTCCGGCAATTTGGTGCCGTCGACCGAAAAAAATTTGATGCCGTTATCGTAGTAAGGATTGTGAGAAGCACTGATCACGATGCCGGCTTTTGCGCGCAAGGTGCGGGTTAAATAAGCGATCCCCGGCGTCGGCATAGGCCCTATCATTCTGGTATCCACTCCGGCCGCTGATAAGCCGGCTTCCAGCGCGGATTCGAACATATAGCCCGAGATACGCGTATCCTTACCCACCAGCACGAAACCGCTACCTTCTTTCGCAAACACCCTCCCCGTCGCCCAGCCCAGCTTTAGCATAAAATCCGGCGTAATCGGATATTGACCTACCTTTCCCCGAATACCGTCGGTACCAAAATATTTTTTCGCCATCTATGATCCTGTATATCTACTTGCAAAAAAAAGAGAGACCGAAGTCTCTCTCCCTTCAATTCCAACTGCCCAAGCGTTTTAACCTTGCTCGGCAGTCCCTCCTATCGAAGGCTGATCGGCACCTTTACCCCAAGGTTCCGCCTCGGCATTCTTGTTGAACGGCGGCGTCGGAGTGTCGTCCCAGCCTTTGGGTTCGCGCACCGGACGCCGATTCATCAAGTCGTCGATTTGATCTTTGTCTATGGTTTCGTACTTGATCAGCGCTTCGGACATTGCGTGCAATATATCTTCGTTTTCTTTCAGGATATTTTCAGCACGCTCGTAATTCCGATCAATAATAGACCGAATTTCTTCGTCTATTGTGTGCGCGGTTTCCTCCGCGACCGATTTATGTTGGGTAACGGAACGACCTAAAAAGATTTCACCTTCTTCTTCGCTGTACGCCAAAGGTCCTAACCGTTGCGACAAGCCCCATTTCGTTACCATGTTGCGGGCAAGCTCGGTCGCACGCTCGATATCGTTGGAAGCGCCGGTGGAGACTTGTTCCCAGCCGAAAATCAGTTCTTCGGCAATCCGTCCGCCGTACAAACTGGAAATCATGCTGTCCAGCTTGCATTTGCTGGCGCTGTATTGGTCGCGTTCCGGCAAGAACATGGTAATACCCAGTGCTCGGCCACGCGGCATGATGCTGACTTTGTACACCGGATCGTGTTCGGGGACGATACGACCGACGATGGCGTGGCCGGCTTCGTGATAAGCGGTCATGCGCTTTTCTTTTTCGTCCATCACCATCGAACGGCGTTCGGCACCCATGATCAATTTGTCTTTGGCTTTTTCCAAATCGGCCATGCTGACTAAGCGCTTGTTGAAGCGTGCCGCAAACAAAGCCGCCTCGTTAACCAGGTTGGCTAAATCGGCGCCGGAAAAACCGGGTGTACCTTGTGCGATATATTTGACTTTCACATCGTCCGCGACCGGCACTTTTTTCAAGTGCACGTTCAGAATTTGTTCGCGACCTCTGACATCCGGCAAACCGACCACGACTTGACGGTCGAAGCGTCCGGGGCGCAATAAGGCTTTATCCAGCACGTCGGCACGGTTGGTCGCCGCGATCACGATGATGCCCTCGTGACCTTCGAAACCGTCCATTTCCACCAACAATTGGTTGAGGGTTTGTTCGCGTTCGTCGTTACCGCCACCCAAGCCCGCACCGCGCGAGCGGCCGACGGCGTCAATCTCGTCGATAAAAATGATGCAAGGTGCGTGCTTTTTGGCTTGTTCGAACATGTCACGCACCCTGGAAGCACCGACCCCGACGAACATTTCCACAAAATCCGAACCCGAAATGGTAAAAAACGGCACTTTCGCTTCGCCGGCGATAGCCCGCGCCAGCAAGGTTTTGCCGGTACCCGGAGGAC
Organism: Methylomonas sp. HYX-M1; assembly: GCF_040741385.1. NCBI lineage: Bacteria > Pseudomonadati > Pseudomonadota > Gammaproteobacteria > Methylococcales > Methylococcaceae > Methylomonas > Methylomonas sp. HYX-M1. The sequence continues at coordinate 1,287,745 of NZ_CP160405.1, read as the reverse complement.
CGACCATCAATGCTCCGCGCGGTACTTTGCCACCCAGCTTTTGGTATTTGGACGGATCTTTCAAAAAGTCGACCATTTCTTCGACTTCTTCCTTGGCTTCGTCGCAACCGGCAACATCGGCAAAGGTCACCTTGTTCTGATCCTGATCCAACATGCGAGCCTTGCTCTTGCCGAAACCCATCGCCCCGCCGCGCCCGCCAACGCCGCCGCCTTGCATCTGCCGCATGAAAAACACCCACACCGCAATCAACAGCAAAATCGGTCCGAAAGACACGAAAATCTGCATCAGCATCGACGGTTCTTCGGGCGGCTGCACGACGATTTCAACGTTGTTGGCCAGCAAGTCGTCAATCAAATGCGGATCGTTCGGCATGTAGGTTTTAAACTTCTCGCCGGACTGCATTCTGCCGCGCACGGTGTTGTCGTTAATCGCTACTTGCTGCACCTGACCGGCCTTAACTGCGTCTATCAGTTGCGAATACGATAAAGTCGCGTCGCTACGCATCGACCTGGCGCCGAAATTGTTGAAAATCGCCATCAACACTACTGCGATGACAACCCACAGCACTAAATTTTTTAACATATCGCTCAATTTACGCGCTCCGGACCGACTTCGGCCCCAAAATTGAAAACACTTTAATTTTTGTTCAAATGCCTTTCGAAACTAAATTACAGCTTCCGACAGACCTTAATAACACAGTTTACCAGCCTATTTAAAACCTTTCGCCAAAATGTAGACTTCGTTGCTTCTGGGACGCGAGGCTTTCGGCTTGCGAATAACTGTAGATTTAAAATTGCGTTTCACTTCCTGCATATAGGCATCGAATCCTTCCCCTTGAAACATTTTGATTAGTAAGGTGCCGCCGGGAGCCAATAGTTGTTGGGCGGCATCGAGTGCAAGTTCCCCCAGATAAATGCTGCGCGGCTGATCGGTTTCCTTGTTACCGCTCATATTGGGGGCCATGTCCGACAATAACAAGTGCACGGGCTGATCGGCAAGAATTTCGTAAAGTTTTTGCAGCACGTCGTCGTCGCGAAAATCGCCGCGGATGAAGTCGACTCCGGCGATAGGTTCTATCTCCAATAAATCCAGCGCGACAATCTTGTCGTTTTTTCCTAAAAGTTTTCTAACATATTCGGACCAGCCGCCGGGCGCGGCCCCCAAATCGACCACATTGATACCCGGCCGGATAATTTTATCCTTTTCCTGAATTTCGCTGAGTTTGAATACCGCTCGCGAACGGTAACCCATTGCTTGGGCTTTTTTGACGTATTCGTCGTGAAAATGTTCCTGCATCCATTGCTGGCTACTTTTGCTACGTGCCATGAATTCGATTCGTGTAAAATTGCGCGGCTAAATTTTAAAGGACTCGCAGTGGACCCTATCCAAAGAAAAAAATTGAAAGCGCAAGCTCATACGCTCAAACCGGTAGTGATCGTCGGCCAAGCCGGCTTGACGCCTGCAGTCGTCAAAGAAATCAATGCAGCTTTAGACGCCCACGAATTGATCAAAATCAGGATTCGGGCTGAACGCGACGAGCGGGCCGAAATCGCAGAGCAGGCTATCGCCGACACAGGCGCTGACTGGGTGCAATCGATTGGCCAAATCGTGGTTCTGTATAGAAAAAATCCCAAGAAAAAATAATTCGAGGAGGCGATTCGCCTCCTCTATTTCCGCTTATAGATATTCTACCGAGATAATTTCGTATTCGATGTCGCCACCGGGGGCTTTGACGATTACCGTATCACCCTCTTCTTTACCGATCAGGGCTCTGGCGATAGGCGATCCGACAGAAATACGGCCTTCCTTGATATTGGCTTCATCCTCGCCGACGATCTGGTAGCTTACTTGTTTACCGGAATCCAAATCTTCTATTTTGACGGTCGCGCCGAATACGACTTTGCCGCCGGCGTCGGTCTTGGTAACGTCAATGATGTTGGCGTTCGACAATTTGCTTTCGATTTCGGCGATACGGCCTTCCGCAAAGCTTTGTTGTTCACGCGCAGCGTGGTATTCGGCATTTTCTTTCAAATCCCCGTGCTCGCGGGCGTCCGCGATGGCTTGAATGATACGGGGTCTAGTCACCGTTTTAAGCTCTTCCAACTCGGCGCGTAATTTGTTTGCGCCTGCCACGGTTAGCGGCACTTTATTCATGTACAACTCCTAAACATTTGTTATTTTTATCCCTCGAAGGTTTTGTGTAAATCCTGCAAACAATTGACATTGCCCGCAGACAGCTCTCCCAATGCAAAACAGGCCGCCCTGGCCCCCGCCATGGTGGTGTAATAGGTTACTTTGCGCTGCAACGCTTCCCTACGCATGGTAAAGGAGTCGGCTACGGCTTTGACGCCTTCCGTCGTGTTGACGATCAATTGAATTTCGCCGTTTTTGATCATATCGACGGTATTCGGCCGGCCTTCGTTGACCTTGAAAATTTCCTGGCAAGGAATTCCGGCCTCTTTCAACACTCTTGCCGTTCCACGGGTCGCGACGATTTCGTAATTTTTCTCGATCAAGCGTTTGGCCAAATCCGGCAATTTCGGCTTATCCGCATCCCGAATACTGATCAACACCTTACCGCTTTGACTCAAATCCACCCCGCCGGCCCGTTGTGATTTGGCGAAAGCCTCGCCGAATGTTCTGCCAACCCCCATCACTTCTCCGGTCGATTTCATTTCCGGACCTAGCAAGGGATCGACGCCGGGAAACTTGATGAACGGAAACACCGCCTCTTTAACCGAAAAATACTCGGGTATGCGCTCTTCGGTAACGCCCTGTTCCTTCAACGATTTACCAACCATGCAACGCGCGGCGATTTTAGCGAGCGGATAACCGGTCGCTTTGGATACGAACGGCGCGGTACGCGAGGCACGCGGATTCACTTCCAACACGAAAATAGTCTCACCCTGAATGGCGAACTGGGTATTCATCAAACCACAAACACCCAAAGCTTCGGCCATTTTCGCTACTTGTGCGCGCAACTGGTCTTGAATGTGCGCCGGCAAATCGTAGGGTGGGATAGAACAAGCGGAATCGCCCGAATGCACCCCGGCTTGTTCGATATGCTCCATCAAACCGCCAATCAAACAGGTTTCGCCGTCGTAAATCGCGTCCACATCCATTTCCACCGCGTCGTCCAAAAAGCGGTCCAGCAATACCGGCGAATCGTTGGACACGCTGACCGCCTCTTTCATGTAGCGGCGCAAACCTTCCTCGTTGAATACGATTTCCATTGCCCGGCCACCCAGCACGTAAGAGGGGCGCACCACCAAGGGATAGCCGATTTCTTTGGCCAAACTCACCGCTTGCTCCACCGAGCGCGCAGTCGCATTCGGCGGCTGTTTCAAGTTCAAGCGCTCCAACAACTGCTGAAAGCGCTCTCTATCTTCGGCCAAATCGATCGAATCCGGGGAAGTCCCGATGATAGGCGCGCCGGCCGCTTCCAACGCCCGCGCCAATTTCAGCGGGGTTTGCCCGCCGTATTGCACGATTACGCCCTTGGGTTTCTCCAAATCGATGATTTCCAGCACATCTTCCAAGGTCAAGGGCTCGAAGTACAAGCGATCCGACGTATCGAAATCGGTAGAAACAGTCTCCGGATTACAGTTAACCATAATGGTCTCGTAGCCGTCTTCACGCAAGGCCAATGCCGCGTGTACGCAACAGTAGTCGAATTCTATACCCTGCCCGATCCGGTTGGGGCCACCGCCCAAAATGACGATTTTGTCGCGCGCGGACGGAGCGGCTTCGCACTCTTGTTCGTAAGTGGAATAAAGATATGCGGTATCGGAAGCAAATTCAGCCGCGCACGAGTCGATGCGCTTGTAAACCGGCCGCACGCCTTGTTTATGCCTGACGTTGCGCACTTCGGATTCTTTAGTGGCCAACAGTTTGGCCAGACGCGCATCGGAGAAACCTTTGCGTTTCAACCTGAGCAATTCGCCTTTTTCCAAGGTCGCCAAGGTTTTGGTAGCCAAGGTTTTTTCGGTGACTATCAAATCTTCAACTTGCGCCAAGAACCAAGGATCGATTTTGCAGGCTTGATGGATTTCGTCGAAGCTCAAACCGCTACGAAACGCATCGGCTAAAAACCATAAGCGGCGAGGGCCAGGGTAGCGCAATTCCCGCAGTATGATGTCTTGGCTGCCGGAGTCGCTTAAATCAACGGTTTCGTCCAAACCGTCCACACCGACTTCCAGGCCGCGCAAGGCTTTTTGCAACGATTCTTGGAAAGTCCGGCCTATCGCCATCACCTCGCCGACCGATTTCATCTGCGTCGTCAACCGGTCGTTGGCTTGCGGAAACTTTTCGAAGGCAAAGCGCGGCACTTTGGTGACGACGTAGTCGATCGTCGGTTCAAACGAAGCCGGCGTTTTACCCCCGGTTATTTCGTTACGCAGTTCGTCCAGGGTATAGCCGACCGCCAATTTGGCGGCGACTTTCGCAATGGGAAAGCCGGTAGCCTTGGACGCTAAAGCCGAGGAACGCGACACCCGCGGGTTCATTTCGATCACGATCAGACGGCCGTCTTGCGGATTGATCGCAAACTGCACGTTAGAGCCGCCGGTATCGACGCCGATTTCACGCAATACCGCCAACGAAGCGTTGCGCAGAATCTGGTATTCCTTGTCGGTCAGGGTCTGCGCCGGCGCGACGGTAATCGAATCGCCGGTATGCACGCCCATCGGATCGAAGTTTTCGATGGAGCATATGATGATGCAGTTGTCTTTAGAGTCGCGCACCACTTCCATTTCGAACTCTTTCCAACCCAAAACCGACTCTTCGATCAAAAGTTCGTTAGTCGGAGACAGCGACAAACCGCGCTCGCAAATTTCGATGAATTCCTCGCGGTTGTAAGCAATACCGCCGCCGCTACCGCCCATGGTAAACGACGGCCGAATGATGGTCGGATAACCCACTTCCTCTTGTGCGGCGAACGCTTCCTCCATGCTGTGCGCCACGCGGGATTTAGCCACTTCTAAACCGATTTTGCGCATGGCCTTATTGAACAAATCCCGATCTTCGGCTTTGTTGATGGCGTCTTTGCTGGCCCCTATCATTTCCACGCCGTATTTCGCCAATACCCCGTGTTTGTCCAATGCCAACGCGCAATTCAGTGCAGTTTGCCCGCCCATGGTTGGCAAAATCGCATCCGGACGTTCTTTTTCGATAATTTTTTCGACGGTCTGCCAATCGATAGGCTCGATGTAAATGGCATCCGCCATATCCGGGTCGGTCATGATGGTGGCCGGATTGGAATTCACTAAGACGACTCTGTAGCCTTCTTCGCGCAAGGCTTTACACGCTTGGGTGCCGGAATAATCGAATTCGCAAGCCTGGCCGATCACGATAGGGCCGGCCCCCAGTAATAAAATCGATTTTATGTCAGTTCTTTTGGGCATGATACTCAGTGAAAATTGGGCAAAAGACGCTTAGTTCATCAATGCGACGAATTGGTCGAACAAAGCTTCGACGTCATGTGGGCCGGGGCTGGCCTCTGGATGACCTTGAAAACTGAATGCCGGTACGTCGGTACGGGCTATGCCTTGCAAGCTGCCGTCGAATAGCGATACGTAAGTTGCTTTCAGATTGACCGGTAGATTCTCGGCGCTGACCGCAAAACCGTGATTCTGACTGCTGATCATCACTTTGCCGCTTGCCAGTTCTTGTACCGGATGATTGGCCCCGTGATGGCCGAATTTCATTTTTTCTGTTTTAGCGCCGCTCGCCAATGCCAGCAATTGATGGCCTAAACAAATACCGAATACCGGTACTTTGCGTTCCAAAATTGTCTTGATCGCATCGATCGCATAATCACAAGGCTCGGGATCCCCCGGTCCGTTAGATAGAAACACGCCGTCTGGATTCATCGCCAACACCTGGTCCGCAGGGGTAGTAGCCGGCACCACGGTAACCCGGCAGCCACGATTGACCAGCAGACGCAGAATATTGCGTTTGACGCCGAAATCGTAAGCCACCACGTGTTTGGTCAAATGAGTCGCCGCCGGATGACCTTTACCTAGCTGCCACGTGTTTTCGCTCCATTCGTAAACGCCGGCGGTAGTCACTTCCTTAGCCAAATCCATGCCCTGCAAACCGGGAAAACCGTCGATCGCTTGTTTGGCGGCTTCTATATCCAGGTCTGCACCGGCCATTAAACAACCGCGCTGCGCGCCTTTATCGCGCAACAAGCGGGTCAATTGGCGGGTATCGATGTCGGCGATGGCCACTACACCACGCGCGCGCAAGTAATCGGGCAAGTTCTGTTGCATGCGCCAGTTGCTGGCAAGCTGCGGTAAATCGCGGATAACCAATCCGCTGGCAAAAACCTGTCCGGCTTCGTCGTCTTCGGCATTGACGCCGACGTTGCCGACATGCGGGTAGGTCAAGGTAACGATCTGCCGGGCATACGAGGGGTCGCTTAAAATTTCTTGGTATCCTGTCAATGCCGTATTGAAAACCACCTCGCCCACTGAACAACCGTCTGCCCCGATCGATGTGCCTTGAAACACAGCTCCGTCTTCCAATACCAGTATTGCGGGATTATTCAAATTAGGCCACCTTAGATGTAGAAAACGGGATGAGTCTGACGACTAATCCCGTTCCGGAGTGAGAAAAACTGATGTAATTTTACGAAATTATGCCGTGCCGGTCATTAACAATTTTTTAGACCTAACACATCTTGCATGTCGTACAGCCCGGCCGGCTTGCCCTCCAGCCAAATTGCCGCCCTAACGGCGCCGTTGGCAAACGTCATCCGGCTGGTGGCTTTGTGGGTAATTTCCACTCGCTCGCCCTCATCCGCAAACATTACCGTGTGCTCGCCCACAATGTCTCCCGCCCTGATCGTCGAAAAGCCAATCGTTTTCCGATCGCGGGTCCCGGTTTCGCCCTCCCGGCCATAAACTGCACATTGTTTGAGATCACGCCCCAATGTTGCCGCAACCACTTCGCCCATCCGTAAGGCAGTACCGGACGGTGCGTCGACTTTATGTCTGTGATGGGCTTCTATAACTTCAATGTCTGTGTATTCCCCCATCACTTTGGCAGCGGTTTCCAGCAACTTCAACGACAAATTAACGCCTACGCTGAAATTCGGCGCCAGCACGATAGGTATTTGTTGCGCTGCAACGGCTATCGCTTGTTTTTGCGCATCGGAATAACCGGTAGTGCCGATGACTACCCTCTTGCCGGCTTGCCGGCAAATGTCGAGATAGTCCATCGAGCTGTCCGGCCGGGTAAAATCGATCAACACATCGAAATAGTCCAAGACAGCGGGCAAATCATCGCTCACGGTTATCCCGAGGGTGGAGATCCCTGCCAGCTCGCCGGCATCTTTGCCTATGGCCAGACTTTCCGGACGCGATACCGCGACGGTAAATTCGGCATGCTCCGTCAAGGCTGCCGCCTTGATCAAGCACAAGCCCATACGACCGGAAACTCCGACCAATCCAATACGCACCATGAAACTATCCTGTCAATTTATCGAAAAAGCTTTTCACGCCATCCATCCAGCTATGCTCTTGCGGACTGTGCTGCTTACCGCCGCCGGTTAGCGATTCTTGCAGCTTTTCCAGCAAGACTTGTTGCTCTTTGGTCAAACGTACCGGCGTTTCGATTTGCACCCGGCACAATAAATCCCCGATCGAGCCGCCGCGTACCGGTTTAACGCCTTTGCCGCGCAAGCGAAACAATTTGCCGGTTTGCGTTTCCGCAGGAATTTTCAGTTTGACTTTACCATCCAAAGTCGGCACCTCCATTTCACCGCCCAGACAAGCGGTCGGAAAGCTGATCGGCACCTCGCAATATAGATTCGCTCCGTCGCGGGTAAAGATGGGATGTTCTTTAACTTGCACTTGCACGTACAAATCGCCCGCCGGACCGCCGTTCATCCCGGCTTCGCCTTCGCCGGCCAAACGAATCCGGTCGCCGGTATCCACCCCGGCCGGCACTTTGACGTTGAGGGTTTTAGTCTCTTGCACCCGCCCTTGACCGTAACACTTGGGACACGGATCTTTGATCTGCTTGCCGGTACCGCGGCAATTCGGACAAGTTTGCTGAACCGAAAAAAAGCCTTGCTGCATTCTGACTTGACCGTGGCCGTGACAAGTCGTACAGGTAACGGGACTGCTGCCCTTCTTGGCGCCGGAACCGTTACATTCGCCACAGGCAACCAACACAGGCACCTTGACGACCGCTTCGGTACCGCCTACCGCTTCCTCCAAGGTCAATTCCAGGTTGTAACGCAAATCCGCACCGCGTTGTACGCTGCTGCGTTGCTGGCGGCCACCGCCGAAAATATCGCCGAATACGTCGCCGAAGATGTCGCTAAAGCTTTCCGCGCCGCTGAAACCGCCGCGTCCGCCCATGGACGGATCCACGCCGGCGTGGCCAAATTGATCGTATGCCGAACGCTTCTTCGGATCGGACAACACTTCGTAAGCTTCCTTGATCACCTTGAATTTTTGCTCGGCCTCTTCAGGATTGTCTTTGTTTCGATCCGGATGAAACTTCATCGCCATCTTGCGATAGCTTTTCTTGATCTCCGCCTCGCTGGCGTTGCGATCGACTTCCAGCAGTTTGTAAAAATCTTCTTTTGCCATGACGTGGAAAACCGCCAACGTAAATTGGCGGTTATATAGAGTGATTCAGCACTAAGAAGCCGGGGTTATCCAACCCCCCGCTTCTTACCCTACTTCGATTAAACCGCCGGTGACGATTTATTTGTGGTCGTCTTTAACTTCCTCGAACTCGGCGTCGACCACATCGTTGTCCGGCGCCGCTTGCTGATGCGCGCCTCCGGCGGTATGTTCACCGGACTGCGCTTCCGCGCCGCCTTTTTGCGCATAAACCCGCTCGGCCAGCTTGCCAGACAACTCGGTCAAGGCATTGGTTTTGGCTTCGATGGCGTCTTTGTCGTCGCCTTTCAACACGGCATGCAGATCTTTGATAGCCGACTCGATAGCCGATTTTTCGTCGCTGCTGACTTGATCGCCCAGTTCTTTCAGCGATTTCTCGGTGGCGTGGATCATGCCTTCCGCGCTGTTGCGGGCCGAAACCAATTCCTTCAGTTTGCGGTCTTCGTCGGCGTGGGCTTCGGCGTCTTTAATCATGCGCTGCACTTCGTCTTCCGACAAACCGCTGGACGCTTTAATGATGATCGATTGTTTCTTGCCGGTGGCTTTGTCCTTAGCCGACACGTTCAAAATACCGTTGGCGTCGATGTCGAAGGATACTTCGATCTGCGGAATGCCGCGCGGTGCCGGCGGAATGTCCTGCAAGTCGAAACGGCCCAGCGACTTGTTGGCCGACGCCATTTCCCGTTCGCCTTGCAGCACGTGCACGGTCACGGCGGTTTGATTATCTTCGGCGGTCGAGAACACTTGCGAGGCGTTGGTCGGAATCGTGGTGTTTTTTTCGATCAATTTGGTCATCACGCCGCCCAAAGTTTCGATACCTAGCGACAGCGGGGTCACGTCCAGCAACAAGACGTCTCTGACGTCGCCGCCCAATACGCCGGCCTGGATCGCCGCACCCAACGCCACCGCTTCGTCCGGATTAACGTCTTTACGCGGCTCTTTGCCGAACAATTCTTTGACGAATGCTTGGACCTTAGGCATCCGGGTTTGACCGCCGACCAGAATCACGTCGTTGATTTTGGCATTGGATATGCCGGCATCTTTGATCGCCTGCAAGCACGGACCCTTGGTTTTTTCGATCAAATCTTCGACCAATGACTCCAATTTGGCGCGGGTCAGCTTGATGTTCAAGTGTTTCGGACCCGACGCATCCGCCGTAATGTAAGGCAGATTGATGTCGGTTTGTTCGGACGACGACAGTTCGATTTTGGCTTTTTCCGCCGCTTCTTTCAGCCGTTGCAAAGCCAGAGGGTCGTTGTGTAAATCGATACCGTTGTCTTTTTTGAATTCGTTCGCCAAAAAATCGATGATGCGCAAGTCGAAATCTTCACCGCCCAGGAAGGTGTCGCCGTTGGTGGCCAATACTTCGAACTGGTGTTCGCCTTCGATTTCGGCGATTTCGATGATGGAAATATCGAAAGTACCGCCGCCCAGATCGTACACGGCAATCGTGGTGTCGCCTTTCGGCTTGTCCATGCCGAAGGCCAACGCCGCCGCAGTCGGCTCGTTGATGATACGTTTCACATCCAGGCCGGCGATACGACCGGCGTCTTTGGTGGCTTGACGTTGCGAATCGTTGAAATAGGCCGGCACGGTGATGACCGCTTCGGTAACCTCTTCGCCCAAAAAGGCTTCGGCGTCTTTTTTCAGTTTCATCAATACACGGGAAGACACTTCCGGCGGCGCCATTTTCTTACCGTGACACTCCACCCAAGCGTCGCCGTTGTTGGCTTCGATGATTTTGTAAGGCACCATTTTGATGTCTTTTTGCACCGCGTCTTCTTTAAAGCGGCGGCCGATCAAACGCTTGATCGCAAACAAGGTGTTTTCCGGATTGGTGACCGCCTGACGTTTGGCGGACTGACCGACCAACACTTCGTTGTCGCCGGTAAAGGCGATGATGGAAGGCGTGGTACGCGCGCCTTCGCTGTTTTCGATGACGCGCGCGGTGCCGTTGTCCAGCACCGCCACGCAAGAATTGGTGGTTCCCAAATCTATACCGATCATTTTACCCATTGATGTTCTCCGGACTTGAATTTAGTTGTAAATAAGTTGTTAGCGATATGCGGTTGATGATTTAAATTTCAAGCCTGCTCATCGATTTTTGCACTATCGGCGGGTTTGTCTTCCGCTTTTGCCACGACCACCATAGCCGGGCGCAACAAGCGGCCGTTCAGCACATAACCTTTTTGGAATACGGTAATAACGTGACCCGGCTCAACGCTGGTACTCGGCTGCATGACCATCGCCTGATGCAACTCCGGATTAAACGGTTGACCGGTGGGATCGATTGCTTCGATGTTGAATTTTGCAAATACGGATTCGAACTGCTTAATCGTCAGCTCGCTGCCCTCGCGTAATTTAGCCATCTCCGGGCTGTCGCCGGTAGCGGCTTGTATACCTAATTCCAGGCTATCCAGGACCGAAAGCAATTCTTTTGCGAACTTGGCCAATCCGTATTTGCGCTCGTCGTCCAATTCTTTTTGTATGCGCTTTTTCAGATTGTCCATCTCCGCCGCAGCACGCATGGCTTTATCCAAATTGGCCGCCGCCTGTTGCTGCGCTTCTTCCAACTGGGCACGTAAAGCATCCAGTTCCGCGCTTTGCTCGGCAGACTGCGGCGCCTCTTCTCCAACCGGCTCGTTAAACGCGTGTTTGGTTTGCTCAAGCACTTCGGCAATTAATTCACTGTCTGTCTGCTGCTCGTGGCTTGATTGCTGATGACTCATGTTCTACTCCACAGTATTAATTTTTTTCAGTCCGTAAACGATAGGGACGATTATTTACTATTCAAGGCCGCTCCCAATAATTTTGCGGTAACGTCGACGTAGGGAATGATTTTCTCGTAAGCCATCCGGGTAGGGCCGATCACTCCGAGTACCCCGACCACTTCATCGTTGACCGAATAGGACGAAGTCACCAAACTGCAATGATCGAAGGCCCGGTACCCGGACTCCTCGCCGATGAAAATCTGCACGCCTTCCGAGTTAAGACATTGATCCAACAGGTGAATCACTCCTTGCTTCTGACTGAATGCCTCGAACAACTGTTTCAATCTATCCATATGCGACAATTCCGAAAACCCCATCAGATTGGTCTCGCCGCTTAGCACATAATCTTCCTTCGGCTGCTGCTCGAACGCCAATTTAGCCATATTCACCGCATCTATCATGCCCTGATTGACCTGGTTCTTATCCTGTTCCATGTCGGATAAAATCAGTTCCCGGATGCGAGCCAGACTTTGACCGCTATAGACCGAATTCAGGTAATTGGCGGCCTGCTGCAATTCCGATGCGGCGAAAACCCGCTCGGTATGGATAATCTTGTTATGCACTTCGTCGCCGTCGGTCACGAATATCACCAGAACCCGGCCACTCGACATCGGCAGGAATTCGATGTGCCGCAGCGTGACCGACTCCCGGCGCGGCAAAGTCACCACACCTGCCATTTTGCTGACTTCAGACAACAACTTGGAAGCCTTGGACAATAACTCGGCCGGCGCGTCGGCTTCCGACAACATGTGGCTATGCAACTGATCCAATTCCTGCAATTGCAAAGGCTTAACCGTCAGCAAACTGTTGACGAACAAACGGTAGCCGCTGACGGTGGGTACTCTGCCGGCGGAGGTGTGCGGCGAATGAATCAATCCCAAATCTTCCAAATCGGCCATCACGTTGCGAATGGTTGCCGGACTCAGTTTGAGATTCGCATCCTTGGATAACACGCGCGATCCAACGGGCTGTCCGTCTTGGATATAACGCTCAACCAAGGTTTTTAATAGGTACAAAGACCTGTCGTTTAAATCTGGATTACTGGCCACAACCACTCCACCCGAAAAACCACTATTAGCACTCTAAGCCCAAGAGTGCCAGGAAAGCTAACAGCAAGCCGAAACCTTGTCAACCGCCCTGCCGGCCGGTTTCTCCAAATACGACTTACACGGGCTAACGCTTTATGAGCCGATTTTACGTATGCTGCTTGCGAAGAACTGGCAAACGAGCCCTGTTGCGATAGCGAAATTTAACTTTAATCGGTAGCTAAGCCGGCAGGTCCTATTTGTTCCGCCACCGCCTATAATTCCTTGCCGACTAGCCGGCATTGTGTGCTATGTTGCGCCACCCCTTGTGCCGGCCTACAACTAACGAGGTATAAAAGCATGCGTTTGGGACCATCCCGTTTATTAGCGCCCGCAATGGCCATCATCATATTAGCGACCGGATGCGCCTCAAGCGCTGCGAAAAACCCGGACGACCCGTTCGAGGGGTGGAACCGCAGCATGCAGGGATTCAACGATAGCCTGGACGATTACGTGATGAAACCGGTCGCCAGAGGTTACCGCTGGATAACGCCCGACATCGTAGACAGCGGCGTGACCAATTTCTTCAGCAACTTGGACGACATCCGCGTCGTCATCAATAACACCCTGCAAGGTAAGCTGGACGAAGCCGGCCAGGATACCGCGCGCTTGCTGCTCAATACCACGGCGGGTATAGGCGGATTAATCGACGTTGCCAGCGGCTTGGACTTCCCCAAGCATAAGGAAGATTTCGATCAAACCTTGGGCGTCTGGGGAGTCCCCGCCGGCCCGTATTTAGTCTTGCCGTTATTAGGACCGAGTTCGCCGCGTGGAATATTCGGTTTGCTGGGCGACACAGCCACCAATCCGATTAGCTATACGGGCTTATATTTTTCCTCGGCCACGGTCTCCCGGGCCGTATCCATCGGCCTAGGCGCGCTAAATACGACCGATTTACGGGCGGATAATTTGGAAAACGAAAAAATCGCCACTGAAGCCGCTTTAGATCGCTACGCTTTTTTCCGCGGTGCCTACCTGTCGCAAAGAAATTATTTGGTTCATGACGGCAACGTACCGCCGCAAGACTTGCTGGACATCGAGGAACTGGATGACAAACTGTCCCCGGTAAATCCTTATTGAGGCGGATGCCGCCAAGGCAAATCGCTCCGAATAAAAATGCCGGCTGGAGCACGCGTTAGTATTTGGCGACTTGGGATCGAATCAGGATTCGATCCCGGAAAATTTGGCATAAATTTTGTTGCCCAATGACTCCGGATAAACCGTCTTGGCCTTAATTCGAGCTTCATGATGACTAATAACAACGTTCTAAGCCCCTCACAAATCGAGCATTTATCGTCGTTACGATACATCAACAACATCGACGAGCATATGCGCATCGTATCCAGCGTAAAGGTGTTGGATAACGCACATCAGCACGACAACCTTGTGCTATTGCTACTCGATATTTTTATAGACGACAAACAAATCGACCAAATGAGCTTCAATCTGCACAATTATGCTTATGAAGAAATCGTCGATCTTGCGCGCAACATTCGCGGCAACGATTACATTTTGCGGGCGGTGGACACCGCTTTAGCGGGCGATATCGAATAAAGCGCTAGATTTAAGCCGTTCAAACGCCTGGCACAAGTTGTTTGCGCCTAACGTCATGGCGAGAGCATCGCTCCCACGATCAATGTCCGGGGAGCGAGCCATTTTAATGATGGGTGGAAGGCGCGCTTATTCCTCCCACTCTTCATCCGCGATTTCGTCAAACCGCCCCTCATCTTTACGGACTTTTTGTTTAAAAATCCGGTCCAGCATAGGCGACATGCTGCCGGTTATTTCCTTTTGCAAGTCGCCAATGATCTCAGCAATTTCAGGGCCGTCTTTAACGACGACGGGATATACCCCCAGCTTAATCAATTGATTGGTGGCCGAGCCGCCGGCAGAGCCGCAATACACCAAATCGCAACCGGTTAACCAGGCAAGCTTAGGCACCAGTTTGTCTTCATTGCCGTCACGTTTTTCTTTATCGAACGATTTAACTGCCAACGGTGTGGCGGTGGTGCCGTCGATACCGTATACGTGAAACCCCAAAGCCGAACCGAAATGCTGATTGACAATTTCACCGTCTGAAGTGGCAAACGCGACTTTCAGGGTTTTCTCATCGACTTCTATTTCCGCAACACTATTTACTTCAGCAAGTTGACTCATTTAAAACTCCTCAATAAACGACTGGGCCAAAACTTGAGCGCAGCAAGTCTTGGGCCGAATTGAATGACGGGTATGTTACCGACTCGCAGCAGCCGATAAGCAAACATCGGCGGCCATTCGGCCGGCCGACCCCAACCCGGTTTAGCATACCGCTATTTAATCGCTTAGAAGACGTTTATTTTTAGGGCAAACCCTTGTAGGACACGACGCGCAAGCCAATATCAAGTTACCCGGCAGGCCGGTCCGCTTACAGCTAACAGCCGACTATCGAGACCCGGCAATAAATATTTCATTATTTCAATAATTATTGTATAGTGGATTTATGGATAAAGAACTTGCCACCACCTTATTCGAGTCTTTGGCCTCCGGCGTACGTCTGGACGTCTTTCGCTTACTGGTTAAGCATGCGCCGGACGGCTTGGTTGCCGGGGAAATTGCTAGCGCTTTGGCGCTACCCGCGACCAATTTGTCTTTTCACCTGAAAGCCATGACTTATGCAGGCTTGGTGACGGTCACCCAGGAAGGCCGGTTTCTACGTTACCGAGCCAATCTGAGCGTGATGCAAGCATTGATCGATTACCTGACGGCCGAATGCTGCGCAGGACAGCCGGATTGCTGCTTCGATACCTCGCCATCGTCTTGCCGTCCGACCGATTGATTTTTTTACTGGATGATTCCGCTATGTATGTTTTGTTTCTCTGTACCGGCAATTCTTGCCGTTCGTTGATGGGTGAAGCGATTTTCAATCATTTGGCGCCTGACGGTTGGCATGCCATCAGCGCCGGCAGCAATCCCATCGGCAAACTAAATAGCAGGGCGGTGGCTTTGCTGCAGGAAAAAGGCATTTCGACGGCAGGCTATTACAGCAAATCCTGGAACGATTTACCGGTTGTGCCGGACATCGTGATCAGCGTGTGCGACAACGCCGCCAAAGAAACCTGCCCGGCCTATCTCGGTCCGGTTTTGCGCAGTCATTGGGGCGTCGAAGATCCCGCGCACTTCGAAGGAAACGAGCAGGAAATCAAGGCGGCATTCGAAACTGCATACGGCATTCTCCGTTTCCGCATCGAACAGTTTCTGGCTCTTCCTCTACAGTCCTTACAAACTGATCCGCAAAGCCTGAAAGCGGAACTCGATCGTATCGGCAGCTTGCTGTCTTAACCACACAAAGGGGTATCCCTATGAAACGTTTTCATATCCATCTCGCCGTGGACAATTTGCAACAAAACATCGCCTTCTACAGCGCCTTATTCCAAACCGAGCCGAGCGTGCTGCATGACGATTACGCCAAATGGATGCTGGACGACCCGCGCATCAATTTCGCGATTTCCAGCCGCGGCCGCCAAACCGGATTGGATCATTTAGGCATTCAGGTCGAATCGGCGTCGGACTTGGAACAAGTGCAACAGATTCTGCACGGTGCGGCTTTGCCGGTGATTGAACAAAAACAAGCAGCCTGCTGTTACGCCGAATCCGATAAGTATTGGACGATAGACCCGCAGGGCATCCCCTGGGAAGCCTTCCACTCGCTCAAAAATATTCCGACGTTCGGTAACGACTCCGATTTGCCGACCGACCGGAGTACGTCTTGTTGCGGTCCCTCGTCAAATTGCCGCCCAAGCTGATTTTTCATCCCGCAGGCAACCATCATGAATCAGCCAATTTGCCCGAGTCCGCGACTGTCGTTTCCCGATCGATATTTGACGCTTTGGATTTTTATCGCGATGGCGATCGGAGTGGCCGCAGGCTTCGCGTTACCCGATCAGGTCAATCGAATCAATACGTTGGTATCGGTCGGCACGACCAATATACCCATCGCAATCGGTTTAATCCTGATGATGTATCCTCCTCTGGCCAAGGTTCATTACGAAGAACTGGGGGACGTGTTTCGCAACTGGCGCGTTTTAGGCTTGTCCCTGATTCAGAATTGGCTGATCGGCCCGCTGCTAATGTTTGGGTTGGCGATTGGGTTTTTACGCGACTATCCCGATTACATGACCGGATTGATCCTGATCGGCCTGGCACGCTGCATTGCCATGGTCATCGTTTGGAACGAGCTGGCGCACGGCGACAAGCAATACTGCGCCGCTTTAGTCGCCTTCAACAGCGTTTTTCAAGTGTTGTTCTTCAGTGTCTATGCGTGGCTGTTTGTGACGGTACTGCCGCCGCTGTTCGGCTTGCAAGGCAGTTTGGTTGCCGTCTCTATGGTCGATATAGCCCAAAGCGTATTGATTTATCTGGGCATACCTTTTATAGCCGGGTTCAGCACGCGCTGGATACTAGTGAAAACCAAGGGCAATCAATGGTATCAGCAACAATTTGTCCCTAAGATTAGTCCGCTGACGTTGATTGCCTTGTTATTCACCATCGTGGTGATGTTTTCGCTGAAAGGCGAGTTGATTGTGCAATTGCCGTTGCACGTATTGCGTATCGCTATACCGCTGCTGCTTTATTTTGTCGTGATGTTCTTGATCAGCTTTGCCATGGGCAAAATGGTTGGCGCCGATTACTCGCAAACCACCACGTTGGCCTTTACCGCCGCCAGCAATAACTTCGAATTGGCTATCGCCGTGGCGGTGGCGGTGTTCGGCATTAATAGCGGAGCCGCTTTTGCCGCGGTCATCGGGCCGTTGATTGAAGTACCGGTAATGATCGCCTTGGTCAATGTGGCCTTTTTATTTCAGAAACGCTGGTTTGTTGTCCGCTAACGTCTAAGGATGCGGACCTTGCGGCAAAGGCTCCGTCTGACAATAATCCAGCCAACCGTCAGGTGGCGTGCGTTAAGGGTTAAACCGACTGAATAGCCCGAGATTCCTGTAACTTGACATCCCCCCGTTCAAGGTTCGTTAACGCCGTCAACCCAAGCTTTACCACGTCTGCAACTCTCATCGGTAGTTAGTCGCCAAATGTTCTATAGTTGCCGCAAGCCGTAACCATTCTCAGCGCCATTTAATCCAGCCGCCCCCGTGCAAAGACTGCGCTTTTCCATCCGCCTGACGGTAGTCAGCATTTTCGTGATCGCGACGCTGCTTACCGCCGCCGCGGCGATAGGCTTGCAATACCATTTCAGCCGGCAGATGGCGGTCGACGCCGCACTGGCGCAATACCGGCTCAGCGCCGCCAGAACGCGGGATTACCTGAGCGCAATCGACACGCGTGCCAGCGAAAGCGCGGCCCTGTTGGCGCGCTTTCCGAATTTGCTGCTCGGCCCGCGGATCAATCCGGAGGCGCGAGGTTTGTTCGCGGAAGTCATGCAACGCAACCCGCTGTTTTACGCCATATACGTGGCCTTCCCGGACGGCAGTTTGTATCAATTGGTCAATCTGGAGGCCGACCCTGCAGTTCGCATGCTGCTGAAAGCAATGCCGGCAGACCGCTGGGCCGTGATACAGCTATCCAGCGATGCGGAAGGACGCTTTCGTAGCGTGGACTATTACGATGCGGCGTTCGAAAAGCGCAGCACGCAGCGCGAACGGAGCGCATACGATCCGCGCGAACGCACGTGGTTTAAACAAGCCGGCGCAGACAAGGTGGAAAAATCGCCGCCTTATTTGTTTCAGCATTTACAAGCGCCCGGCCAAACGTATTCGACCGTGGTCGCCGGCAGCGGCGCGGTATTGGCGGTCGATATCGCTTTGTCGTCTTTATCCGCTTATCTGAACCGCTTGCCGGTCAGCCACGACGGCGAACTTTTTATCTATAGCGCCACAGGCGACATTGTCGCCGGCAATCGACTGTCGCTGGACGTCCCGCCTTTAGCCGGCGTCTCTCCCCTGCCATTGACCGAGGCACAGCGACGTTCGGTGGCCGATTCGGGAAGGCTACGGGTTTCCAACGAAATGGATTGGCCGCCCATCGACTACGCGGTCTCGGGACAACCGAAAGGTTATGCCATCGATTTGATCAATTTGCTGGCGCAAATGACCGGACTGCAGGTGGAATTCGTTAACGGCTACAGTTGGCCGCAATTGGTGGAGCTGTTTAAAAAAGGTGAATTGGACATTTTGCAACCTTTGGTTCCGACCTCCGCCAATCGGGATTTAGGCCTGTTCAGCGCCCCCATCATCAGCTTGCCGCCGGCGGTAGCGACTCGCGACGATGTCGAACCCGTGACCAGTCTGACGCAATTGAACGGTAAAGTGTTGGCCATTCCGGCCGGCTGGTCCAGCATTCAAGCCGTCCGGGCCGCCTACCCGCAAATCACGGTACTGGAGACCGGCTCGGTGCGCGAGTCGTTAGTCGCCGTATTGAACGGCACGGCACACGCGACCTTGGATTCGGCCGCTATTTTGCGTTTCACTGCCAATCAATATTTTCTGGAACATTTGCGCTTCAACGAAAACCTGAACAAACAGGATTTGGACTTTCCGGACCAGTTGAACTTGTTGGTGCACAAACACCACGCCGAATTGCTGGACATTTTGAATCAAGCCTTGGCGGCACTCTCGCCCGAACAGCTAAAGCGCTTGGAAAGCAAATGGTTCGGCAACGGCGATGCACAAAACGCCGTTGCAGACTTAGCCGTAGTACCTTATCCGCAAATATTGCCTCAACCCGACCTTGCGCCCGGTGGCGACCGGTTTTTCCAAACCGACATCGCCGGGCAAGAGCATTTCATTTACCTGACCCGGCTACACGGCAGCGATAACCCGGATGAATATTTCGCCGTCCTGGTCCCTATCGACGTCGTCCTGACACCCAGCTTGCAGAAAGTGGCGATTTCCGCAGTGGCTTCCGCCTTCGGCTTGCTGTTGCTGCTCCCGGTATCCTGGCTATTCGCTTCGCCTATCGTCAGGCCGATCAAAAGTCTGGCCCAGGAAAACCAAAAAATCCAACATCGCGACTACCAGGCGGTACGGGTCCGCGATAGCGCGATCATCGAAATCGACGAGTTGTCGCATTCGATAGGCGAAATGGCCGCGGCGATGCAGCAACACGAGCGGGAACAAAAAGAACTGATGGAGTCCATCATCCGCTTGATTGCCCAAGCGATCGACGACAAATCGCCTTATACCGCAGGGCATTGCGCCCGGGTACCGCAGTTGGCCTTGATGATAGCCCAAGCCGCCGAACGGGCGACGGCGGGTGCGTTTAAAGACTTTCGTTTCCAATCGGAAGACGAGAGGACCGAGTTTCGCATCGCGGCCTGGTTACACGATTGCGGCAAAATCACCACCCCGGAACACATCGTCGATAAAGCCAGCAAACTGGAAACCATATACAACCGCATCCACGAGGTCCGCATGCGTTTCGAAGTGCTGTGGCGCGACGCACAGATCGACTATTTGACCGCACCCAGTGCCGCAGCGGCATTGCGTAGAGACGAAATCCAAGCCCGCTTGCAAGAGGACTTTGCCTTCGTCGCCCGAACCAACCTCGGTGGCGAACATTTGGATGCATCGGATATCGCTCGCTTGCAAACATTAGCCAACACCACCTGGCTACGCCATTTCGACGACCGGCTGGGCTTATCCGCCGTCGAACTGCAACGTTACCCCACCGCACCAGCGTCGTTGCCGACCCAGGAACCCCTGTTGGCCGACAAACCCGAACATTGGCATCCGCGCTTGCACCATAACGGATACGAAGCCAAATTCGGCATCCGCATGCCCATCCCCGAACTGCTGTATAACCAAGGCGAACTGTACAATTTGAGCGTGTCGCGCGGCACGTTAACCGCGGAAGACCGTTTCAAAATCAACGAACACATGATCAGCACGATCAAAATGCTGGAAAGCCTCCCCTTCCCCAAGGAACTGGCCAAGGTCGCGCGTTACGCATCCACGCACCACGAGACCTTAATCGGCACCGGTTACCCCAGATGTTTAACGGCCGAAGACTTGTCCATACCGGAACGGATGCTGGCCGTCGCCGACATTTTCGAAGCGTTAACGGCCGCCGACCGGCCTTATAAAACACCCAAACGACTCAGCGAAGCCTTGGCGATTATGCGGAACATGGTGCTGGATCGGCACATCGATGCTGAAGTATTCCGTTTTTTTCTGACCAGCGGCGTTTATTTGGAATACGGCTGGCAGTTTTTACACCCGGATCAGCTGGATTGCGCCGATATTTCCGGTTTTTTAGACTTCAGCGCACTCGCAGGTCACGGCGATCGGCGCGGGTTCGACTGTTAAGCCGGACAAACTCTGTAACGGTTGGCATTTGCAAGTAATTCCCATACAATTTATGCAGAATTTATATTGCTAAGGGGGAGAATTGTGGCGGAAGTCCTGGTTGCGGTCGCGCTTGACGATAGCGGAAACATTGCAGCTCACGCCGGCAGGGCTGCGGATTGGCAAATATTTGCGGTCGACCTAACCAACGGAACCGCCGATCCGGTTTGGAAATTGGCCTTATCGAAAACCGGCAGCCTGCACGAATGGCACATTCGCGGCGACGGAAACCGCCACCCTCTGCATTACGTGGACGTTGCGATTGCCGGTTCGGCCGGGGAAGGCGTCATCCGCAATCTCGGCCTGCGTAATACCGCATTGTTGACAACCGCGGAAACCAACCCGTTAAGCGCCATCGAGGCTTACATGCGCGGCAATTTGGCCGCAGGCTTGCCGCATGATGAGCACGCCTGCCACAAGCAATAAGATCGCCCTTCATTCAGCCCTCCCCCATAAACCAATGCAATGCCGTTGTTAAAAAATCATGCGGATTGATTTATACGCGGCCGGCGGTATCGGGTCGAATACATTCGACTCTACCGCTCGACGGCTACGTTTCATGTCTTAACCGCTTAAAAAACCTTTCCAAACTCCACCTTGCGAGTTGCCGCCGATACATCGGCGATTCTGCCACTCCAACTGCTTGGCCGCATTCGCACAAATTCCGTCTTTAAATCGTTCCGAATGCGTAACCTAAATTTACGCTGAAATTTATCTGTGTTAAGTTGCGTAAACACGTTCATCGCCCCCTGTATGACTCCTGTATGACTACGGTTGGAAAACTTCGCCCTAAACTTAAATTCTCGTCTGCCAGACTACAAAAAATGCCGTTTAAACAAGCTGATTGTCAAAACCGGGACAATATCGTTTGGTTTTCACTCAAGCCCGTAGGCAATCCGACGGCTGACTTGGCTAACTACCTGCTTATTCTTTCAATATTCCAACTAAAGTTATCGTGACGAATAAAAAACTCCGTATTCTGGGTACACGGGGGGTACCCGCGGCCCATGGCGGTTTCGAGACTTTCGCCGAACATCTGGCTGTTTATTTACAGGAACAGGGCTGGCAAGTAACGGTGTATTGTCAAGCCTGTAGCGGAAACGCCATTTCCGAAGACACATGGCGCGGCATCAGACGGGTTCATGTTCCCGTAACCGTTCAAGGCGCGATTAGTACCGTTCTGTTCGATTGGAAATCCACCTGGCATGCCTGCCGGGAAAGCGGACTGGTTTTGACCTTGGGCTACAACACCGCTGTTTTCGGCTTGATTTACCGACTTACCGGAACCCGTAACATCATCAACATGGACGGCATAGAATGGCGCCGGCAAAAATGGCCGGCTTGGGCTAGATTTTGGCTATGGTTGAACGACTGGCTAGGCTGTTTTATCGGGAATCATTTAATCGCGGACCATCCGGAAATCAAGGCGCTATTGTCGGGCAGGGTGAGTCCGAACAAGATCGCGATGATTCCCTACGGGGCGGATTGCATAAAGATGCATGCGCCGGAACCCTACGGCTTGCGCCGGGAAACGTATGCGGTAGTCATTGCCCGCGCGGAACCGGAGAACCTTATTTTGGACATGGTGCGGGCTTGGTCGCGTAAAACTCGCAAACTAACGCTGGTAGTATTGGGCGATTATCAGCTCGGTTTGCCTTATCAGTTAGCCGTTAAAGCCGCGGCGTCCGACGAGGTGTTGTTCACCGGCGCCATTTACGATAAAGAGATTGTGCAGGCCTTAAGAGTCAACGCGCTGTTTTATCTGCACGGACATACGGTTGGCGGCACCAATCCGTCCTTGGTGGAAGCCTTGGGTGCCGGTAACGCCATCGTCGCGCACGACAACAAATTCAACCGCTGGGTTGCCGGCGATGCGGCGCTGTATTTTTCCGATGAAGACGGCTGCGCGGCCATCATCGATACCTTGTTGACGGACGATAAACAGTTGGCGAAATTAAAATCGCAAGCGCTACGCAGGCACCAGGAGGCTTTCACTTGGGAAAAAATTCTGGCCGAGTATCAGGCTTTATTCGAGCAATGGATCTAAACCGCTTTCACTTCGCTACTTTAAAACCTGACCCCCCAAAAGCTGCAATATGATAGCCGAATGCAACCGTTATCTTGCCGAACGTTATGCCGGGAATACCGCCTGGGAAGGCTTTGTGCTGGAGGCGGGAGGCGGCAGTTTCAGCCATTTTAACTTGCCGGGCGCCAGTCAATTTCTGAGCATCGATATCGACTACGGCCAACTGGCGCGCAACCGGCAAATCGAAGCCAGGGTGCAAGCCGATCTACACCGCTTGCCTATTCGCGCCGACTGCATCCGTGCAGTGATTTGTTTCAACGTGATCGAACACTTGCAACAACCCGATATCGCCTTGACCCAATTGATCCAAAGCCTGGTTCCGGGCGGCATCATGATTTTGGGTTTTCCCAACCGCGGCAGTTTGAAAGGGCTGATTACCCGTTTGACGCCGTATGGCTTTCATCGCTGGTACTACCGCTGGATAGTCGGTAAAAAAGACCGAGGCGACGGCCATTACGATGTGTTTCCGACGCCTTTCCATCCTTTGGTCGACGACAAACGCATATCGGCCTGGCTGGACCAGCACGGCATGAAGGTGATGTTTTACCGCCGATACGACGGCGCCAAAGCCTACGGAATTACCTCGGGCAGTTTAAAACGTAAATTGGCGGCCTTGCCCTACTATTTCATCGCCGGAATCGGCGAAAAATTAGGCCTTGCCGATTGGCCCGGTCCGGATTCCGACATTTTACTCGTCGCCGAAAAAAATTAAGGTGCTTATGCTATCGTCCAGACTCGCCGAATACGCCGCCGATTTTTGCTGTCCGCATTGTCAAACCTATCCGCTACAGGCCAGCGCCGCAACCCTGGTCTGTAGCGGCTGCGGCGCGCAGTATCCCGTACAAAACGGCATTCCGATCTTGTTGACCGGCAGCTCCGCGCAAAACCACGCAGGAGAACTCTCGACCGAGCACGGACTAGCCATGGTCGCCGAATACGAACACAGCAAACCGACCCGCGCCACGCTCTTACAACGCGTGTACCGTTTTTTGCGTCCGCCCGAGATGATGTTGCACTTTAATCCCGATTTGCGCCGCACCCCGGACACCCGAGCACTGTTCGATTATCAAGGCGAGGCTACCCGCATCCTGAACGTCGGCGGCGGTCCTCACCGTTATTCCGACAGGGAAATCACCTTGAACTTGGCCGCGTTTCACAACGTGGATTGCGTCGGCGACGCGCACCACATTCCGTTTCGCGACAACTGCTTCGACTCGGTGATCTGCAACGCGGTATTGGAGCATGTTTACCAGCCGGAATGGGTAGTGGCGGAAATGCTCAGAGTGCTAAAGCCGAACGGCCGCTTATACGCCGAACTGCCTTTCATTTTTTTCTTTCACGGTTATCCCAACGATTTTCACCGCTTTACCTTGGAAGGGATGAAAAAATTGTTCGCCGGCCTGGAGCAACCGCAATTCGGCATCACGCTGGGGCCGGTTTCGGCCATTTTGCAATCGGCCAATATTTTGTGCGGCATGCTGATCCCGGATAACTATCCAAAGCTGCGCAAATTGGTTAACGGCGCGTTTCGCTGGCTGTTTTTCCCATGGAAATATTTGGACAAATTAATGAGAAACCACCCGGACGCCCATAAATTGGCCGGAGGCTTTTACGTACTCGGCAGGAAAAAGGCCTAAAATGGATACGACCCTTCCGGACGGCTATAGCCCGGTCTGTTGCGATTACTGCGGCCATTGCGACGGCCAGCCGCGCTACCGCCTGCACCACTCTTGGCTGGTAAGCTGCCCGCAGTGCGGAATGACCTACGTCAATCCCAGAGTAAAAACCGCCTTATTAAGGGAAAAACTGCAAGCCTGGGCGGAAAACGACGTCGTGGACGCCGAACGGATCAGAATTGCTTTCGAGGAAAATACCTTAAGCCTGTACCGCAGTTATCTGGCCGAATTGCAGCGCTTGCACCGTCTACCCGGCACGAGGCTGTTGGATATCGGTTGTTCCACCGGCGCTTTTTTAAGCGTGGCTCGCGAAAATCATTGGCTGGTCGAAGGCTTGGAATACGGAAACGCCTCCGCCGAATATGCCCGAACTGCGCTGGGGCTTAAGGTTCATAACGCCGCCGTCGAAGAATTCCGCCCGGACCAAGCATTCGACGTCGTCAGTTTGCTGGAAGTGATAGAACACTTGGAGTCGCCGCGCGCTTGCTTGACCCGCATTCGCGATTGGCTGCACCCGGACGGGCTGTTGCTGATTTCCACCCCCAACTTCGACAGCCTGTATAGGCGCTGTTTCGGTGCCCAATGGTGGGTCGTCAACTGCGAAGACGAACATATTCAGTTATTCAATAAAGCGACTTTATGCGCAATGCTGGAAGCGACCGGATACCAAGTCGAACACGTGGTGATCCGCAGCATAGACATCGCCGGATTGATACGGCAAACCCTGGGATCGTTCAAAAGCAGACAGCCGGACGGCGACGCGGAAATGGCCGATTACTATCAAACCCGTGGCCGCAAGGAGAAGATTAAAACGCTATTGGCAAAAACCGGCCTGTTGAAACTGGTCAGAACCCTGCTACGCGGTTTGGATTATTTATTCTCCCAACCCTGGTCGCCGTTATTCGGCTGGGGCGAGCAGCTGATTGTGATTGCCCGGCGGAGGACTTAGTGACGACCCCGCCCCTACCGGCACCGGAGGAAATTCGGCGCATCGCCTGTCTGATGCTGGCCGACCTGGGCGATGCCTTGGTAGTTACTCCCGCCTTACACGCACTAAGAGAAAAATATCCGCACGCAGCCATTACGGTGATAGTCCGCGCCAACGTCGCACCGCTACTGAGTCATAATCCGCATATAGACGCCTTGCTGATTTATCGAAACGACAAGGCTTGGGGCAAATACCTATTGCTTTGGCGCTTACTTGGCCGGCGTTACGATCTGTGGGTGGATTTACACACCCCCACATTCAACACCTTTTGCTCCAACGCCGAAGTTTTCAAACGCAACGCTTTCTTGATGCGGCTGGCGATGCCTAGATACCGGGCCGGGTTTGCGCTGGCCGAGCTGGCGCCTTTTTTGACTCACCCCGTGCCCGTGCCGACGGATACCGAATTGGCCGGCGAGAACATCGTCGATACCACCTTGCGTTTGTTAAACCAAGCCGGTAACCGTCATTATAAAAAAGCCTTTTATTTGAGCGACGCCAGCCGGCGCCGGGCAGCCGAGGTCATCGAGCACGAGGGCCTCAAGCCGCCGCTGATCGGCTTTTTTTTCGGCTCCAAACAGCCCGCCGAAGTATGGCGCGAAGATTTGGCCAAAGCGTTTCTGGAAAACTTGCTGGAACGGCACACCGATATTTCCGTCTTGATATTCGGTGGAGAAATCGAACGACCGGCGGCGGAGCGCATGTGTGCCAGCCTGCCAGACCACAAACAAGCCAGGGTCAGAAATTTTGCCGGACGAGCCCATTTGCAACATACCGGCGCATTGATGGAACGCTGTAGCGCTATCGTCACCAGCAACAGCGGCCCCATGCACATGGCCGACGGCCTGAACCTACCGATGGTCGCACTATTCAGCAGCCGAAACTACTTGCCTATCTGGTTGCCCATCAATAAACAAGCTATCGTGTTGAATCATCCGGTAGAATGCAGCCCTTGTTTAGCCATGGCTTGTCCGTTGGCTCACCCTTGCGTCGACTTGATCAGCCCCGCCGAAGTCTTGGTGGCGTTTGAAACATTACGCGACAGGATTAAAGCCAATTCGAACTATCCCTAGCCACCAATCCTCCCAGCCCCATTCAGCGGCAATCAAGCAATGACAACCCAGCCCGAGCTTTGCGTGTTGTGTGTAAGCGTTTACCCTGCCGAAGCACCCTCCGTCTACCACCGCGTCACGGCTTATCAAGCCGATTTGCAGGCGCGCGGCATTCGGCTGGAAGTAGAAGGCCTGATTACCTCGAACTTATTTCGCGACCGCCGCCGCCGCGGTTCGTGGGCGAGCTTGCGCAAAGCCGCAATGTTCGCTTATTGCTGTTTAGTACGGTTACCGGCGTTGCTGGCCAAGGTTAGGCGTTACGACGCAATCATCATCCAGCGCGAGGTTTTCCCGCTGGGAAAACCTTGGGTCGAACGCTTGATTTGCAGCTTGAATCCCAACGTCGTGTACGATTTGGACGACGCCATCTGGTTTGCGCCGTCTAATTCGGTCAACCAACGTAAACGGTTTTGGTATGCGGATAGAGTGGGCGAACTCATAGCCATGAGTCGGCGCATCGTGGTCGGCAACCGATTTTTAGCCGATTACGCCCTGCAATTTCATCGCGAGGTGCATATTTTGCCGACCGGTTACGACGATTTGGGCGGTTGGCGGCCTAAGTCGAACGACGTACCTATCATCGTTTGGATAGGCAATTTAGGTAACGCCTGCTATTTGCAGGAGCTGATTCCGGTATTTCGAAAACTGGCCGAACGCTATCCGTTCAAACTGCGCTTAATAGGCGGCGACGATATATTCGATTTGCCCATGCAAGGCATTGCCGTCGAGTACCTGCGCTGGCAAAGAGATGCTGAAGCCGAATGGCTGTCGACCTCGGATATCGGCATCATGCCCTTGTGGGACATGCCTTACGAGAAGGGTAAGTGCGCATTCAAATTAATTCAGTATTTTTCCGCCGGCTTGCCGGTGGTCGCGTCGCCGGTCGGCATCAATCGGGAATTGATCCTGGCGGAAAACGGCTATTTAACGCAGAGCGGCGCGGACTGGGAAAACGCCCTGTCCCAACTTGTCGAGTCCGGCGAACTTAGAGCAACCCTGGGAAAAAACAATTATCGACTTTACCAAACTCGCTATGCCCGCGAGGTAATCGGGCAAGCTTGGTACGGCCACTTGATAGCGGCTGCGTCGGGCAAAGATCGGTAGATTTACGATTTGACGCCGGCCTTAGACCTGGAAACGTTGAACAACAAGCCCGCCAAGCCGATTAAGGCCAACACGCCAGGCTCCGGAATGGCATTGAGATTAGCGGCCAGTTCGAAGGCTAGTGGAAACGAGCCGCCATTTCCGTCAGGAACCGCCACTTCCACCAACCAGACGGTAGGATCGGCAATCAATGGGAAAAAGCCGAACGCGTCCAACCCGCCGCTATTCAAGGATGACTGGCTATACAAAACCATATCCCCCAACAAAGGCAGCTCGTAGTAGAAACCGATTACACTACCCGCCGCCGCAAAGCTGCCCGCAACCGAGGCCGTGTTTAAGTCGAATACGATACCGGCGGTCAAATCGACCAAAAACGCCTGTGCCGTGTTATGGTTGCCGGGGCCGAATAATTCGATACGGTTAGAGGGATCCGTGGGATCCGTCCCTTTCACATAAAAGCCGAAAATGGTATCGGTCACAGACGATCCGAGGTCGGCCAACTCTAAGGTAAAAAACTGATTACCGGAGGTCGGGCTAAACAGTTCCGAACCGCTATCGTCTTGAAAGGTAGCAGGATCGGGATTCGAGAATGCCGCATTGGCAAACTTGAAAGGCAAAGCCAACGAAACGGTTAAAAGCGTAGCTAACAGAATGTTTTTTCTCATCATTGTTCTCCGTTATCGAATAAACCGAACAGGAGAACCCACTCTGACCTGCCGCGCTTACTGTAAGAAAATGATTACTTAAAGTAAGCATTTGTGTCAACAAAAACTTTAACTGGGTCACAGTTTAGCCGGCGATTGTGCGATTATTTGCGGCAAGCGGGAAATGATCGCCAGCGAAAACCCGAACAAAATCATGTAGCGTACTTCCGCATAGACCGGGTTGAAGATTCCGCTGAACAACAGCATCACCAATGCCAGGAAAATGCAGATCACTAAGGCGTGGTATTCCGCGTAGCGCCGATTTTTCAATTTTCTCAAAATTTCCCAAATCGTCAGTCCCAATATCACCAGCAAGCACAGCGCCCCGAGCAGACCAAGTCTTAACAGTATCCAAAAATACAGGCTGTGAATGTTCTCCAAATTGGTCGAGAAATATCCCAACCTAGCCTGAATATCCCACAGCGGCCGAAACCCGACCCCCATTAACGGTAGATCGGCAAGATTTTGATGAAACCAGATGAACAGCGTCATGCGGTATAAGGTCGAGGGATCGCTAACGCTGGTTTCGTTGATGCGGTTCATGATGGCGGCCAAAAGCCCCGGACTGAACAACAAAGCCGCGCCCATCCCGGCAATCCCGACCATGATCAACAAAAAATAACGGTGGCGCTGCTGCGGCGGAATCAGAAACGCCAAGACGACTGCGGCCAAGATAATCGCTCCCCACATGGTCCGGCGAAACGAGGCGAAAATAAACCCGCTCAAAATGATGCACAGTATGCCTAGCCAGAGCAATTGCCGAGGCGTGGTTTTACGATAAATCCAAAGACATAACACGTAAAAAATAACCAAGCCGAAAATCCAAGTAGTCGGCGAGTGATAGAACAGCGGTTTGTTCTCCGCCATCAAGCGGGGATGCAAAGCGAAACGAATAACCCCTATCGGCACCATAATGACGGCCGCCGCCAGAAAGGTATGGACGAAATTGTCCAAATCCCGCCGCCGGCGAAAAAAAAACAAGCCGAGTAAATAAGCGAATACCAGTAGCGAAAAGTTTTTAAACTGAAACAACGCTATCAGCTTGGCCGCGCGTTCGTTAACCGCCGGCATGGTGGTGGATACGTTCGCCACGGCCGCATCGAAAGGACTGCCGAACAAGACCGATAACCCGGTAGAGGTCAACAGTACCGCGCAGAGCAAGGCTATGCCTAAGGAGATGCGATCTAAAGGCAGGGCAAACGACTGTTTCAGCAACAACAAGCGTATCGTGAACCCCGCCAAAGTTGCCGCCAACAACGCATCGGGCGCATAAAAGCCGGGAATTCCCAGCGAAACGGAATAAAACGCGGTCCGCGTAGAGCGTTCCAGAGTTTCTCCCTCCCCGCTGGGAAACTCTTCCAATACCAATATCGCGAGTAAAAATAGCAGGGTTAACCGCCGTGGTTGCACCGACAACAGCAACGCCACGGGCAGACCGCAAGCTACCCCCACTGCCAGCAGATTGTGTTTTTCCGCGCCTGCCACCAACACGGCGGCGCCTAGCATACCCAGCGTTACGGCGAAAATGGTGCGCGGCGCATTTTCGCCGTAAACGCTAAACATGGCGGTATAAAAACGCCGGTAGATTATAGATACGCTGATTAATCACCACGCCCAGTTGTTTACATTCGGCGCGTTCCAATTCGCTAATCAGTACCTGTACCTGCTCGCGAATCGGTCCGCGGTATTTGACGACGGTTAAGCTGTGTTTGACGATAGCCGCCAAGGCGAACACGTCTCGGTTACGATGAGCCGCCGAACTATCCACCACTACTCGGTTTGCCCGCTGCAGCAGCAGGTCTAACAGTTTGCTGAGGCGATGGTGCGGCAGTTTCTTGGCGGCATTGCCAGAGCCGTACAACGAGACGATCTGTAAATTGGCAAGCAAGGTAGGACACAACGCTTGCTCAAGCTGTTCCGACTCCAGATTGACCAACGCCACGCGCGGCGCTTCGCCCACTAAAACCCGAAACAAACGCTGGTCGTCGCTCGCGTCGATCAATACTACTTTGGCTTCTCTGTCTAACAGGGCGCTAAAAACCCCCAGCAACAACACCAGACTGGTTTTTCCTTCCGCATCGGCCGCACTGGTCATCAGCACCGCATGCGCTCGATCGCGAAAAACGGTGTACAACTCGTTGTCCAAGGCCCGAAACAACTCCATTGCTTCGGGATGACGCAGTATTTTGGCGTAGTCTTTATCGATACGAGCGCTTAGCTCGTCCAAGGTGAGCCCCGGCGGGGCCAAGCTTGCAGGGGAATTCATCATTTAAATTTTACGTAGCGAGCCTATGGTTCTGAGGCCTAAGTGAGTACTGACGTCCTTGACGGAACCGATAGAATGATCGAAGTAAGCCAATACCAAAACCAGCATTAGCCCCAAGCCGGTACCTAAAAACACGGACAAGATCATAGTCAGCTTACGCTTCGGCGACACCGGGTCTTCGTTTGCTTCGGCTTTTTCCAACACGGTGACCAAGCGCATTTGATCGGTTTGGCCTTCTGCGATCAAGGTGGCCTTCTCCAAATTTTTCTTCATGTACAGATAGCTTTCCTGGTCCAGTTCGAACTGGCGTTTTAACCGGTGCAATTCCAATTCGCGTTCGGGAATGGCGTTAATCAAGGCGACATAGCTTTGCAGCTTGGCTTTCAAGCCGACGATGCGCGGATCACTCGCAGCAAACAAACTGGATAACTGGCGCAATTCGTCTTCCATTTTCAAAATGTAGATTTTGATTTCGTCCTGAGCGCCGGTGCTGTCGGTAATACCGACTATGCTTTGCACCCGCCCCTCCCGCTCGCTCAACACCGCTCTGTCGTTTTTTCTGAAGTGCTCCAACTCTTTCTCGGAATGCTCCAGACGTGTCGTAACGTCGTTCAGTTGGTTTTGCAAATAATCGATAATACCGTTGGCTTGCGCCCGTATGGTTTGGTTGTAAAAGTTTTGAAATTCGTTGACCAGCGCATTCAAGGTATCGGCCGACTCTTGGGCATTTTTTGCCCGGTAACTTAATTTCAAGACCTTGCTTTCCGGCGCCGTTTCCACCATCAGATTGTCCAACACCGCAGCGATGGCTGCCGCCTCCGGATCATGGGGCTTAGCCCAAGAGTCGATGCCCAAACTTTTTCCTAAGGTGCGCTTGATATCGCCCACCCACATACTCAATTTTTCCATGCGCCCTATCGTACGCGTGTCTTTTAGATTCAGCTGTTTGACTACGGCAGCCGCCAGAGTGGCGCTCGCCATTACATCCTTTTGGGTATTGAAGTCGATGACTTTTTCGAAATCGCTTTGCGGAGCGGAATCGGCCAAAGGCTGCATCAATTGACTGTTGTTGATGATGATCTTGGCTTTCGCTTCGTAACTCGGCGACAACAAGTAATAGACCAAGAACGCGCTGACTGCGATCGTGGTACATAAAACCACCAACACGCTGCGCTTGTATTCGAAAAACAAGCCTAACAATTCTCGGCGAGTCGGCAACTCGTGTTCTACGTCGATTCCGTTGCGTGTCTGCATCGCTGTCATGGGGACGGTGGTGATGGCAAAGTGGGGTTAACGGTGCTTTGGTTATAAGCGCGAATGGCGGCCTTGGTGGCCTCGGTGCTTAACCGGAGAATGTCGTTGATGTAAAACGTTTGCTGACTGGCAATATACCATTCCAATATCGGTTTGGTGCTGGTAAAGAAATCGTTAACGAATTGGCCGACTTCCGCAATTTTGGTTTTAGGCAAAATGATGACGTCGTTCTCATGCAAAAAAATGTTTTGTTCCGGTGCCGTGCCTTCCATGTATTCGCTTAACTTTAGCCGCCGATATTGCGGGTGCTTGGAATCGATGTTGCGAATAATCACCACGCTGTCCATATCGCCGGTGACTTTGATCTGCGAAGCAGCTAAAGCGTCCATGACCCGGGTACCGCTAGCAATCGGTTTTTGCCCTTGCACCATCACTTCGCCGATCACCGCAACTTGCCGCGGTTTGAGGTCTTGCGGCAAAATCGACACCAAAGGGTTGCTGACGATATTGCGCCGCGTCAGCTTGGGTACAATGGAAACGCGCGGGTCGTAGATGTACTGCTTCAAGCGATTACGCACATCGGACTCGATCTCGTCTATGCTGCGCCCCACCACCTGTATTTTGCCGGCCAAAGGAAAGGTGACGGTGCCGTCCGGTTTGACGACGTCGGTAATTTTCAAATCGTCGTGCTGCCACACGAACAAGGTCAAGCTGTCCTCGTATTGAAAATTATCGTATTGCTTACGCGACAACTCGTCTATCAGCTGTGTGGCGTCGTTGCGGATATCTTCGACCGTGCGGCCTTTGGCGGCAACTTCTCCGACGAGCGGTAGCGTCACGCCGCCGTTGGCTTGTACCTCCGCGACGTGCGCCAGTTCCGGATAACCCCAAACCATGAATTTGACCGAATCGCCGACGCGCAAACGCAATTGCCCCTGGTAACGGTTGTCTTCCAAAGGAAATTCGCTCAATTCGACCGGTTCGGATGCCGGCAAATTTTCCGGAACGGGCGACTGCCCCGCTTGACCGGAGATTATGCCTTCGGCTTGTTCGGCTTGAGCGCCCAAGGCCTGAGCGTCCGGTTCCGGCACGGTTTGTTGAAAAACGGGAATATTGTCGTATTGAGAGCATGCGCTCGTTATCAACAGTAACGGCAGCAGCTTTGTTGGTTTGCGCATCGCTTTTTTTGCAAGTTAACGTGGAACAGTGAAATCACGTCCTACTCTCTTTGCTGAAGAGGCCGCGACGATACCTGACACCAATCGGCTTAGGTTACGGACATAGATTAGGAAGATAGTAAAAATTATTCAATCGGATTCGCCGGCGTTGCTTGTGGCGCGGTAACTATCTTAGTCGGCACGCAACTGACCACACAATTCGAAATTGTCAGGGAATGGTCGATCAAGCTATAAGGACCTATGGTTAGCTGATCCTTTAATTCAATATCGCCCAATACCAAGGCCTTTAAACAAATCGTCACATCGTCGCCTATCGTCGGAGTCGAACTCCATTGGCCGTTGCTGTACGCCGGCCCCACGACATTATGGCCTAATAACGTACAATTTCGGCCGATTTGCGCGTCGACAACCAAGCCGATTGCATGTGCAATCAGGCAACCTGGACCTATCTTGCTTCTAGGATGAATATCCGCAGCAGTCAACAACAAATTGGTGCGATAAAGAAAGCCGGCTAAGCATTTGTTTCCCCGGCAATAACAAAGATGGGAAATGCGGTAAAGCAATAAACAACACAACTCCTGACGCGAAATCAAGCGCAATGCCCGGAAAAACGTCAATTTAACCGGGACGGGTGCGGTATCGTTTAAGCGTTTGAGGTCGGCTTTAAAATCCGAATAGGTTTGATTGATGGTCGCCATGCAATTAATCTTAGCGATTAATCCGAAAGCCGTCGTCAATCAATAGCGGCGTCTACTGATTCTAACAGCCAACGCCGGAACTTGATCGAGCTTTCGCACGGCCTTTTATAGGCCTGTTTATGACTTCAAACCGCACATGCTTTCAGTTCACCGGGCAGCCGAATAGCCCGGCCCGTTCAGCGAACCGAAATTCTACAGATGGCCGCCTTGCCGGTTTCGCATTTTTCGCCCTTCGGCCCATAGTCCGAGTCGCCCAGCATTTCCTCCCCTTCCTTGCACTTGCCGTTACAGAACGGTGCGGTTCCCCTGATGATGACATCCGACGATTTGCAGCAATAGGCCTTGGTGCCGGTCACACACTTTTTACCGTCGCCTTCCTTGTTCCGTTTGACCAAGGTATAACCCGGCCGGCATTCGCCGTTACAGGCCGGCGCCTTTCCTTCCCAAAGACAGGTTTCAGCCAAGGCAGGCGCTGAAATGGCCGTCAGCCAAATAATGCTCAGCGCCGGCAAAACGGCGCGTATCGTATTGATTTTTCGCATACACTCTCCTCATTTTCAAGCTAGCCCCTCATTGTTAACGACAAGACGGAGGGGGCATTCTCTCGCCGTTGTCTTTACAACTAACACGCACGAAAACGGCAATCACCCTGGCCACTGAAAAGCACTGAGGATTTTCACCGCATCCATCAAGGGAGGCTGGTAGCCTGTTACGCCTCTACTACGGCCAAGCTAGGCAGACTTGGGAGTATCCCCCGCTCACTGCCTGTAGCGGAGTCAGCGAGCCGCAGGTTCGCTTCCAACCGGATTGTGCGTAGCTACCTCCTCACTCTATGCCGGATTCGATTGCATCAAGCCATAGACTGCGGCCGACTCGATCCGATTGCTGATCGGATAATGCGCTTTGTTTTATTTGCGCTTAACCACCCGCCTGCGCGGGTAGTGCCTGCTCCCGTCACATCGGTTTTGCAAGCTAACCGGTAATCAACCGGTTTTCTTCCGACTGATGCCCCAAAATCCCAAAACAGCGGCGAACAACCAAGCGGCCGGAGGTAGCGGCACAAAAGTCAGTTGTAAATTCCAGACGGATTCAGCGGCAGGCACCAATAGTCCGGCCGTCGCCGCAGCGGTGGCGATGATGCGGTACTGTCCCGGAGCTAACTCCCCTGTTTGGTAAAAACTTGGGGTATCGGCGAATAATTCGATTGGAACCCAGGTAACGGTAAAACGCTGAAGCTGAACGCCGGCCGTGGTATTACGCGTATTGCTGTCGCCGACGCTGCCCTGCAACGTGTAAGGGGTAGGGCCAGTCACGTCGAACTCCAGCGCCCAACTGTTTCCCGGGGCGCGAACGTTCACACCGATACTGGTGCCGCCGGTGAAGGTTGCCGAGGCATTCGAACTGCCGCTGCTGGTAATCGCGGCCAGATTCTGCGGTGAACCGAAAACCGCAAATTCGTGTGCCGCCGAATACGTCAGTGCGCCGCTCCAGGGCTGGCCTAATAAAACGCCGGATGCGGCATCGCTGCCGGCGATAGCCATAGCAAATCGATCCGTCATTGAATCCGAAGTATCAATGACGTTATCGGAATGCATCACCGGTCCCGCTCCCACCAAGTAACTCGCGTTCAACGTCGATTCGCGACCTTTCCACACTACCGCTGCGTTGGCCGTAGTCAAACCGCTCGCTAAAAGAAAAATTACTATTGCACGTGATGCCATCGCTAATCCTCTAACCTTACAAGATCGCGGCTTCCACTTAGGCCGCCGTCCGCGAGTGTAGGTGCAACCTGACCGGAAGAACATGCCCGAAACACGATAATTCATGCTCAAAAAACGCGTTTAGCTTGATCCGCCAGCCCCCCATCTCAATTGGGTCAGCAGGCAGCTATGATCGATATTCGCGGCAAGGCCGTTTTGCTAGACTGGCCAATACGGTAACCACTGACTGCATACAAGCTCACCCTGCTGGACAAACGATGGACACGATCACCTCTCTGCTGCAAGGCCTCAATCTACGCGCCAAGCTGATTTATGCCGGCGGGGTATGCGGGCGCTGGGCGATAGACCATAATTCGGACAGCGACGTCTGGTTTCATCTATTGACCAAAGGCAACGGCTGGATCCATTCGCCGGTTTGGCGCCAACCCTTGGCTTTGGCAGAAGGCGATTTAATCTTGTTTCTACCGCACGCCGAAAAGCATTATCTATCCTACAGCGCCGATGAATTGAGCTTCGGCGCCGATGATGCCCGGCCGGTTAGCTGGGCGCAAGGCAGTACCGCTTTTGTGTGCGGCCTGATCGAACTGGGCTTGCCGAAAGCGGCGTTGTGGCAATCCTTGCCTGCGGAAATCGTGATCCGTCGCGAGCAAGCCGGAAAGCATCTGGCCGAGTTGACCCGGATGATGATCGCCGAAAGCCAAACCGAACGCCTCGGCCGCTTCGCGCTGATCGAGCGCCTGTGCGACGGCTTGTTCATTTTGGTTGTCCGTCACTGTATCGAACAGCAACTGGTCAGCCACGGACTATTCGCCGCGCTGCACGATGCTCGTCTGGGAGCCGTGTTGACCGCAATCCATCGAGAGCCTTGGAAGCCATGGAACATGCAGGAACTGTCCCAACAGGCCCACCTGTCCAAAGCCGCGCTGACCAAAAAATTCGCCGCTCTGCTGGGCTGTCCGCCGATGGAATATTTACTGTCATGGCGCATGCAGATTGCGGCGTGCTGGCTAAAAGAATCCGGCATGACCATAGAACGGGTCGCGGAACGTTGCAGTTACGATTCGGTATCGGCCTTCAGCCGGGCTTTCAAACGCTGTGTCGGCGAATCGCCGGGTGCATACCGGCGCAGGGCCTCGGGGATTGTGCATCCGCTCATAGAAGCCCTCCCCTGATCATGCGGACCAGCCGTTTGCGGATGCCCCTAAGCCCGGTAACGGAAATTGTTTCGGCCTTATTCTTGTTCAGGTTTTAAGGCAACAAACGAACTCTACAAACCGGCCTCGGCTAATCGATCAACGTCTTGAAATGGGTGCTCCACGCAACGTGATAAAATGCTGGGAGCCTGGTAAGACGAGCGGAGCCTTTGTAACGGTTTGTTTTAAAAATGCACGATAGCCGACGCTGTTGCGGACCCAAGACTGTACCGGGCAAAGCGGAAAAGAGGCTGAAATGCCTACGGCTTGCGTTCAGAGACTCATCGGCGGGACAATTGTTTAACAATCAACCGGCTGGAGTAGCGTTTTGCTGCCAGCAAAGCCCTCGGATTTCGGTGTTTTTCGGCTACGAATTGAGCGACTCAGCTCAAGCAGTGGCGATTTCTAATAATAACCATGGGAAGAAAGTATGAAAAAAATCCTGTTCTTGGCGTCGATGTTGTTATCCGGTTCGGCGTTTGCGTTGACCGATCACTATGTGCTGACCGACGGCAAGCACGTTCAACACTTAAAAATCAATACAGTCGGTAAACAAACTACGGTCTACGCTGACGTCGATTTCGAGCCGACCGACAGCAGCGGCGACCAACACGCTTGCACTGCCGATATTTCCGGCGAAGCAAAATATGTCGGCGAAAACGAGTTGGTTTTGAAAAAACAAATCCCCAGCGAGCGCCACTTTTGCACCTTGACGATTAAATTGTCTCCCACAGGAGCCAAAATCGAACAATCGGAAGAATGCAATTACTTTGCCGCCGGACTTTGCCATTTCAACACCGAAGACAAGGAACTGCCGAAAGTCAAACAATAGCGCCGCTGCGCTTTACGATTAACCTCGCGCTTTTAGTGCGTGCGAGGTTAATCGCCCTCCTCCCGCTTGGCTTTTACCCCAGGACACCAGCCCGAGAGACCGTCCAGCCTTACGTCCGTATTCGTCGAAGGCATTACGCCGCGCTTGCCGCCAACGGCAAAAGTCGTGGGTCCCCCGGACTAACCCGTTTGCGAATTACTGCCTATCGGCTTCCTTAGCCTGAGCCGCGCTGTCGATCGCTTTTTCGATTAACAACAGACTGCCGCGCATCAATGCCGCAAACAATAAGAGCGGCACGGCAAATTCCAACGGGATAATTCCGGCCAGACCGGCGACGGCAAATACCGATAGTCCGATTCCTACAGCAGCTAACTTAGCGATTTTCATCCGTCCTCCCAAACCGTTTACCGGCAGCAACGAAAACACGCCTTCACTATATCCACCGAGCAAAAATACACAACACGCAATACAGTCAATTTATTGTTTTAATTGAAAAAACAATAGTATTGCCATGTGTATTATTCCTGATGAATTTGCCGGTTTATCTGCATCTGAACGCGAAGCCTACACCTCCAACAGCGCCAATATAAAGCATGACCGCAAGCATGCTACTCACCACGCTAGGCAACGGACCAACGCAAAGAAGAGAACAACAGAAATCAAGCATTTCATATAAAACAATGCTGAGAAACGGGCTAAACGCTATTATTTATCGCTTCCACGCTCCGGCGGTGCCTACCGGATGCTGGAGCGTCCGTCACTGCAGTTACCGTGCGAAGCGTGGGCGCGATGAAACTGTTATGTTTCAGCGTAAAACTATCGTTTCTAGACGAACCTAAAATAGCCGCTGGCGCTATTTTAGTTTTTCCATAAAATAAAGAATAAGCGGCGGGGCTGTTTTAATTTTCTACAGAAATGACTAGATGAAAAATTTTCTGCCGGACAACTGACGCAACAATCACACTATAAAAGCTTCCAGCTCTCTAAGATCAATCGCCTCTGGGTTTTGGACGACATGGAATTGATCCAGCTACTGGGTCAGCGGATCGTGCACTCGGTCGCTTGGACATGTACTCCGACTACATTCCTAATATCGAATTGTTCATCCGCATGTACGTGCTAAAAGAGTCTACCCAATCCAGTCGAATCGAAGGTACGCA
Source organism: Methylomonas sp. HYX-M1 (assembly GCF_040741385.1). Classification (NCBI taxonomy): domain Bacteria; kingdom Pseudomonadati; phylum Pseudomonadota; class Gammaproteobacteria; order Methylococcales; family Methylococcaceae; genus Methylomonas; species Methylomonas sp. HYX-M1. Next base: position 1,248,947 of record NZ_CP160405.1, on the reverse strand, counting down.
GACCAATATGGAAGATGCGTTGCTGGAACAGGAGAATGTTGCGCCGGATAAACGCGATGACTGGGAAGAAGTGCAAAATTACGTTAAGGCGATGAATCAAGCCATCGAAAATTTGCAAACATTGCCATTTTCGGCGCGATTGATACGCCTTTTACCTATTTTCACTCCCACTCTATCGTCGCCGGCGGCTTACCTGAAATATCATAAGTTACCCTGGAAATCCCCGGCACTTCGTTGATGATGCGCCTTGAGACCAGGTCCAAAAAGTCGTATGGCAGGTGCGCCCAGCGGGCGGTCATGAAATCTATGGTTTCCACCGCGCGCAGCGCGACGACATAGTCGTATTTGCGGCCGTCGCCCATCACACCCACTGACTTGACCGGCAGGAACACCGCGAAGGCTTGGCTGACTTGGTTGTACAAATCGTGGCGATACAATTCTTCGATGAAGATCGCGTCGGCCTTGCGCAGCAAGTCGGCATAGGACTTTTTGACTTCGCCGAGGATGCGCACACCCAAGCCGGGACCGGGGAAGGGGTGACGGTAGATCATGTCGGCTGGCAGGCCCAGTTCCAGGCCGAGCTTGCGCACTTCATCCTTAAACAATTCGCGCAGCGGTTCGACCAGTTTCAGCTTCATGTTTTCCGGCAGGCCGCCAACGTTGTGGTGGGATTTGATCAAATGCGCCTTGCCGCTTTTGGCGCCGGCCGATTCGATCACGTCGGGATAGATAGTGCCTTGCGCCAGCCATTTGGCGTCGGTGAGTTTGCCGGCTTCCTCGTCGAAAATTTCCACGAACAGGCCACCGATGATTTTGCGTTTTTGCTCCGGGTCGTTGACGCCGGACAGCGCGGCCATGTAGCGGGCTTCGGCATCGACCCGGATCACTTTAATACCCATGTGTTCGGCGAACATCGCCATCACCTGGTCGCCCTCGTGCAGGCGTAGCAAGCCGGTATCGACGAACACGCAGGTTAGTTGCGAGGCTATGGCGCGGTGCAGCAACGCGGCGACCACCGAGGAATCGACGCCGCCGGACAAGCCCAGTATCACCTGATCGCCACCGACTTTTTCCCGTACCGCGCTGATGCTGTCTTCGATGATGTTGCTGGCGTTCCACAGCGCCGCGCAGCCGCAAATATCCAACGCGAAGCGGCCGAGGATGCGCCCGCCTTGCTTGGTGTGAGTCACTTCCGGGTGGAATTGCAGCGCGTAGAAATCGCGGTCTTCGTCGGCGATGCCGGCAATTGGCGCGCCGTCCGAGCTGGCGATCAGTTTAAAGCCTGCCGGCAGTTCGACGACGCGGTCGCCGTGGCTCATCCACACGTCCAATAGCCCAAAGCCTTCCGGCGAGACGTGGTCTTCGATGTCCTTCAACAGTTTGGAGTGGCCGCGGGCGCGGATTTGGGCGTAGCCGAATTCGCGGTGGTCGGAGGATTCGACCTTGCCGCCCAACTGTTCGGCCATGGTCTGCATGCCGTAGCAAATCCCCAATACCGGCACGCCCAGTTCGAACACGGCTTGCGGCGCGCGCGGGGTGTCGCTGCTGGTCACGGTTTCCGGGCCACCGGACAGAATGATGCCCTTGGCGCCGAAGTTTTTGACCTCTTCGTCGCTGCTGTCGCAGGAATAGATTTCGCAGTACACGCCGATCTCGCGGATGCGGCGGGCAATCAGTTGCGTGTACTGCGAACCGAAGTCGAGGATCAGGATTTTGTCGGAATGGATATTGGTTTGTGTCACGGCGGCGGGTCTATTGTGTATGGGCGGATTTAGCCTTAGTGCATAAAAGCGAAGCGTAATTCGCCGGGCGGCTTGATAGGGTGGATTACGCTTGGCTAACCCACCCTATATTCGAGTTAATTCAGTTGGTAATTCGGTGCTTCTTTGGTGATGGTTACGTCGTGCACGTGGCTTTCGCGCATGCCGGCACTGGTGACTCGCACGAACTGAGCGTTGTCGTGCATTTGGGCAATGGTGCGGTTGCCGGTGTAGCCCATGCTGGAGCGCACGCCGCCCAGCAGCTGGTGAATGATCGCCAACACGCTGCCTTTGTAAGGCACGCGGCCTTCGATGCCCTCCGGCACCAATTTTTCCACGATTTCGGCTTCCTGGAAATAACGATCGCTGGAACCTTGTTGCTGCGCCATCGCGCCCAAGGAGCCCATGCCGCGGTAGGATTTGTAGGAGCGGCCTTGGAACAGTTCCACTTCGCCGGGCGCTTCCTCGGTACCGGCAAACAGGCCGCCCAACATCACCGAATAAGCGCCGGCCGCCAAGGCTTTGGCCACGTCGCCGGAGTAACGAATGCCGCCGTCGGCAATTAAAGGAATGCCCGAGCCTTTCAAGGCGGCGGCGACTTCGCTGACGGCGGTAATTTGCGGTACGCCGACCCCGGCGACGATGCGGGTGGTGCAGATGGAACCCGGACCTATGCCGACCTTGACCCCGTCGGCGCCGGCCTCCACCAAGGCGAGCGCTGCGGCGGCCGTGGCGATGTTGCCGCCGATGACTTGTACGTTGGGGAAGGTTTGTTTAACCCAGCGTACTTTGTCCAATACCCCTTGTGAGTGGCCGTGCGCGGTATCGACGATGATCACGTCCACGCCGGCGTTGACCAAGGCTTCCACCCGTTCTTCGGTGCCGGTTCCGGTACCGACCGCGGCGCCGACCCGCAAACGTTCCTGTTCGTCCTTGCAAGCGTGCGGATTATCTTTGGCTTTTTGAATATCTTTGACGGTAATCATGCCGCGCAATTGAAAGTCGTTGTTAACCACCAAGACTTTTTCGATGCGGTGTTTGTGCAGTTTGGCGATGGCTTCTTGCTGACCGGCGGCTTCGTTGACCGTGACCAAGCGCTCCTTGGGCGTCATCACCGAACGGATGGCTTCGTCCAGACGAGTTTCAAAGCGCAGGTCGCGGCTGGTAACGATGCCGACCAGCTCTTCGCCGTCGACCACCGGTACGCCGGAGATGTTTTTGGCGTGAGTCAATTCCAACACTTCCCGCACGGTGGTATTCGGCGAGACGGTAATCGGATCTTTTATGACGCCGCTTTCGTATTTTTTGACCCTCAGCACCTCGCGCGCTTGCTGTTCTATGGTCATGTTTTTGTGGATGATGCCGATGCCGCCTTCCTGGGCAATAGCGATGGCCAACCGGGCTTCGGTGACGGTATCCATGGCGGCGGAAATCAAAGGGATGTTGAGCGTGATGTTACGGGTGAGCTGGGTTTTCAGTTCCACTTCGCGCGGTAAAACCGTCGAATGGGCGGGAACCAGTAACACGTCATCGAACGTGAGCGCTTCCTGTATGATCTTCATGTAACACCTGAGCTAATTTTTTGAAAAGCAGCGTATTGTACAACCTAAGTGGCCGTATAAAAACCATGGGACAGGATAGGCTTACGCCGCGACGAAGCAGGAAAGCGCCGCTGTCCGGTCGGTTGCGGCGAGTAAATTAAGCCGCAGATGCCGAAAGCCGTGCCTTCCTTGCGGCCGGATTAGCCGGCGCGATGGGATAGTGCGTCTTGGATGCTTGCCAATTCTTCGATTTTGGGCTTGTGTAAATAAATGCCGACTACACCCAGCAGAGTAAAAATATACAGTGTGTTGAAATCGTCGCCCAATACGAACATCACCAAACCGAAGGTACTAACGATTTCTATCATCGCCTGGGTGACGACGATGGTGGTGAAATAGCGTTGCCGTGCGTCGGTCGGGCCGGGCATGGTTTGATTGAGGCGCAGCAGAACGTGGCGAATCAGATTAGTGAGCGGAAACAACACAATAGCCGACACGTACAATACGGTGCGGATCAAAACCCGGTCCGCTTCCGGTAAGTTGCCGACGCGGATTTGCTCTGCAAACAAGTGGCAGAGTAGGTTGTAAAGGGCCAGCGAGGTCAGCATCATGGCACATACCAGCCAGTGCGGCGTCATGGACTGCGGGGCGGAGTAGGACGGCATATGGAAATCTCACAAGCTGCGGCGATAGTCGCGGATAATGATCAAAAAAGCGAAAAAATCGTAAAAAGTATGTATCGCGATGGGCGTCAGCAGCTGGCGTTCGCCGCTGTAATCCAGGCTCATGCCCAGATAAATCCCCATCAGCATAGCCAATACCGCATAAAGCGGAGTGATCGCGTGCGCTAGCGCAAACATGGCGTTGCTCAGTAGCAAGCCGGTAGCCGGGCTGGTTTTGTATTCCAGCCAAGGTTGCAGTGTGCCGCGAAACAGCAGCTCTTCGGAAAAACCGGCGATACAGGCCAGGATGAATAAGTCGGTCCAATGCCGCTGGTGTAATTTGGAGCCCAAGGTTTCCAGCAGCAATTCGCGAATATGTCGTAGCGATGGGAAGGGCAATTGTTGCAACAGGCAAAACAACAGCAACAAGGGCAGGGTCAACAGTGCGCCGTTAAACAAAGCCAATTCTGCGAAATTCAGTTCGGCGAAGGGATCTATGTCGGTAATCCGACCGACCAGCACGGCAACCGGTATTAGTGCGCCTTCGAACCAACAGGCTAAGCGAAAAAAGCTATCGGGTGCGGCAGGTTGCATGGCTTACAGAATTAGAGGATGAGCGGAGCAAAATTCTAGCTAAAAACCGGTAAAATTGGCAGCAATTATGACAAGGAGAACGGTAATGCATTGTTTTATATATAAGAGCGCTAAAAAAGACGAGCTGTATTTATATTTGCGCGACAAAGACGACTTTTCGGTGCTGCCTGCGCAATTATTAGCCGATTTCGGTCGGCTGAGTTTCGTAATGGAGCTTGAGCTGAATGCCGAGCGCAAATTGGCCCGGGAAGATGTACAAAAAGTAATGGCCGGTTTGCTGAATAACGGCTTTTTCATTCAAATGCCGCCGATGTCTGCGGCGGGTTGGGAGCAATCCGGCCGTAATCTGCATTGAATGGGGATGTCTTCGCGGTAAACCGTGCTACCATACCCGGCGATAAAAGCGGTAATAAGCTCACAATTTTAATAGTACATTTAGGATACGCAATACATGTCAGAGAATCCGCATGCTTACGAGGACGCCAAGTCTAAAGGCATACTCTGGGGGTTTGGTACGTTGGTGGGCGTTGTCGCTATCGTGATGCTGGTTTTGGGCGAGTGGTGGAGCCGCGAGCCGAATATCTTCAACGTGCAAGACGAAGCGATCGAGCGTATGAACGTGACTCACACGGATCAAATGCCTATCGGCTACGTGTATGCCAACACGCTGGCGCACATCGCCGACGTGATTTTATTCAAGCCCGGCGGTTATCTGACCAACGACGTCGCTCCTCCCGGTTTGTTTTGCGACAACATCCAAAACTGGGAGTACGGTGCTCTGGTGATGTTGCGCGATGCGACCACGGCTTTGCGCAACCATTTTGCCCGCGACCAATCGCAGTCGGCGGAGGACCCCGATCTGGCTCAAGCCGAGCCGTATTTTTATTACGAACACAATTCGTGGGCATTGCCGTCTACCGAAGCCGAATACGTCAAAGGCGTGGATGCTTTGCATCACTATATGTCACGCCTGCAAAATCCGTCTTCCACCTCGCGTCCGGCTCAGTTTCACTCCCGCGCCGACAATTTGTGGCAGTACACCGAAGTGGTGATCAAACGCTTGGGCGGTTTGTCCACTCGTTTGGCGGCCAGTACCGACAAATTTTCCGGTGCCGCGCACGGCGATCCGTCCAATCCGGTCGACTTTAACATGCCGACGATAGGGCAAACCCCCTGGATGGAAATCGATAACGTGTTCTACGAAGCCCGCGGCGCTTGCTGGGCCTTGCTGCACATTCTCAAAGCGATCAAGCACGATTTTTCCGACATTTTGTTGGACAAACGGGCGATGAACACCTTGGACAATATGATCCAAGCCTTGGAAAACGCCTTGACGCCTACGCTGAGCCCGGTCGTGCTGAACGGCGACGGTTTCGGTTTGTTCGCCAATTATTCCTTGGCGATGGCTAATTATATTGCCCGGGCCAATGCGGCGGCCCTGGATTTGCGCGACGTGATGAATAGAGGTTAAAACCGTGCAAGAAATGCTGAACGACAATTTGAAGAAAATCGAAACCTGGAAGCGCATTATTTTCATGCTGATCTACGCGGTGATAGACAGCATGGTCAAGCTATTGATTTGGTTGGTGGTGTTGTTACAAGTCGGTTCGGTTTTGCTGACCGGAGCCGTGAATCCCAACATCCTGGGTTTCGGCCGCAATTTATCGACTTATCACTACCATATCCTGTTGTTTTTGACCTTCAATACCGACAAACTGCCGTTTCCGTTCTCCGACTGGAATCTGACCGCCGAGCTGGAGTCGTCCGACCCCTCCTAAAACCATGTCCGAGCCACTGCGCAAAATCATCCACGTCGACATGGATGCATTTTTCGCAGCGGTCGAACAACGCGATTACCCGCAATACCGCAACAAACCGCTTATCGTCGGCGGTAGGCCGGATTCGCGCGGGGTGGTAGCCACCTGCAGTTACGAAGCCCGCAAATTCGGCGTGCATTCGGCCATGCCCTCCGCGCACGCGTACCGGCTATGCCCGCAAGCCATTTTCGTCAAGCCTCGTTTCGAGGTTTACCGTCAGGTTTCGGAACAGATACGCCGTATTTTCATCCGTTATTGCGATTGCGTAGAGCCCTTGTCGCTGGACGAAGCTTATTTGGACGTTAGCGATAGCCGGCGTTTTCAGGGCTCGGCCACCTGGTTGGCCAAGCAAATCAAGCTCGACATCCAGCGCGAGACCGAATTAACCGCATCCGCCGGCGTGTCGTACAACAAGTTTTTAGCCAAGTTGGCATCGGATTTGGACAAGCCGGACGGCCTGCACGTGATCATGCCCGAGCAAGCCCAGAATTTTATCGACCGGCTGCCGATAGGCAAATTTCACGGTATAGGTCCCGCCACCGAAAAGAAGATGCAAGCTTTGGGTATAACCAACGGCCTGACGTTGAAACAAACCCCTCTGCACGTGTTGCAACAGCATTTCGGCAAAGCCGCGTTGCATTATTACCGGATCGCCCGCGGCATCGACGAGCGCATCGTCAACTCGCACCGGGAGCGCAAATCGGTGGGTGTGGAAATGACTTACCAAGAAGACATAGACGATGCGGAGGTGATACTGGAGCAATTGAAACTGTTGCTGCAGCAGGCCTTGCAAAAACTGGCGGACAATCGGTTGTCGGCGCACACCTTGACCGTCAAAATCAAATATCAGAATTTTGTACAAATCACCCGCGGGCGCACCTTAAGCGAGCCCGTGACCGACTGTAACGCCACCTACGAGCTGATGGCCAATTTATTGTCGTCCACCGATTTCGTAGGTAAGAAGGTGCGCTTGTTAGGCGTTATTTTGTCCGGCCTTAATAACGAACCTACTGTGCAAGCTTATCGGCAGCTGGATTTGTTTAACCTGTAAGACTGATCCATGAGGAGACGCAAAATGCGTATCATCCTGCCATTAAGCTTGATAGCGCTTTAGCGTATCGAAGGTGCGGGCCATTTCTTCGCGGCCGATGTCGTTCACCACAGCTTCGGCGAATGGATCCATTCCGGCTTGCCAAGCCGATTCGCTGTTTTCCTGTTGCAAGGCCAAGCTCACAGCCCTGTTTAGTTCGTATAAATCCCAGACGTAGCCGGCATCACGCAAAGCGGATTGCAAAGCGTTTTGGATCAAGCTACGGAAATTGCGGTGAGGGTAAGATAACGGAATTTCGGCGATGCGGCCGGCCGCGGCTTCGTTGCACGCACGCTTGTCGTAACAGGCATGGCCGCGGCAGGCCAACGGCCGTACCGGATAAATGCCGCAAGCGCCGCGGCGGATAAATGGGCAGGTTTTGCGCAATTTGACTCTGGCGGCTTCGTCGAGGCCGACGGTAGTTTGATTGGCCTTGATGACCCGCTTGCCAAGGTTGGAAGCAGGGTCGCGTTGATCTTGCCAACGGATGAAGCGGGCTACCAGCAACACTTCCGGAGCGGAAGCGGTAACCCGCAATGTGCAACAGGTGGCACAGCCTTTATGGCAAGCGATGGGCGGGTGGTTTGCGCTTTCAGCTTCCACGTTGCCGTCGAAACTGCTGAAAGCCAGGGATAATAAGCCGTCAATCAAGTCCGCTTGTCCGCGCCGGACGGCAAGAGTGTCGGCAAATGCCTGATGTTGAGCGGCAAAAAATCCAAGATAGTCTGATTCGTTCATAAGCATGTTCGGGTTTTAGCCGGTTGCCGCGCACTATGGTGCCGAGCGTTCCGTCGAGCGGAAAAACAGGCAAAAATCACATTTTCGCGTTTCGGATCATCCTGCTATTTGATCCTGATCAATATTTTGTCATTTTGTTTAGCCAGTTTCTGTCCGATGCAAAGCGACTGCCAACGTCCGCCAACCGCAGGCAAAGATGCGCTAGGGATGCGAAACCCACAACCTTAGCCCATCTTTAACAAGCGTTAAGGCTAAAAACCAAGCGGCAAAGTGTGCTTAGACGACGCCGGCCACCGTTTCTCCCGGGCAGCCTCCTGCCGCTCTAAACGGTTTAAGATGTCGAGCGATATTCAATTGTTTACTTAATGCTGTGCAGGCGCTATACACCGCGAGATTAGTGCGTAAGAGCCTGCCCGACTCGACGTTGGCATATCCGTCGCTTCTGCCGCCGCACTATCGGCCAATTCGAAAAAAGGCATATAATGCCGAGCTTTAAACGCTCAGCACTGCACGACATGAAGCATCCGGCGAACATTTATTTGATCGGTTTGATGGGGGTGGGCAAAACCACTATCGGCAAGCAGGTAGCGAAAGCGTTGCAGCGTCCGTTTTTCGATAGCGACAAAGTCATCGAAGAATGCATGGGCGTCGACATCCCGACCATCTTTTCGTACGAAGGCGAAGAAGGCTTCCGCATGCGCGAACAAGCCGTAATCAAGGATTTGACCAGCCTCAGCGGCATCGTGATGGCGACCGGCGGCGGCTCGGTGATCAAACCGGAGAACCGGGAAGCCCTGAAAAACAGCGGATTCGTCGTATATTTGCACTGTTCTATCGATAAAATTCTGTACCGTACCCGGCACGACACGCAACGGCCGCTATTGCGTACCGATAATCCGCGCCAACGCTTGCAAACCCTTTTGGCGCAACGCGAACCGTTATATATGGAATGCGCGGACTTTAAAATCGACTCCGGCGCACTGCCGGGTAAAACCATAGTCAAAACCATTTTGCAGCAATACCAAGCTGCGTTGGAACAATATGAACGTATTGCAAGTTGAGCTGAACGACGCCCGCAGCTATCCGATTTACATCGGCTCCGGGCTGCTGGACAACTCGGAACTATTAGCCCGCCACATCCGCTCCAAACAAGTCGTCATCGTCAGCAACGAAACCGTCGCTCCGCTGTACGCCGGCAAAATCGCCGCTACGTTGGCCGATGGCCATCAAGTGGAAACGGTGATATTGCCCGACGGCGAGCAATTCAAAACCCTTGCGTATCTGGAAAAAATCTTCGATGCCCTGCTGGCAAAGAAATTCAGCCGCAACGCAACCTTGATTGCGCTGGGCGGCGGCGTGATAGGCGACATGGGCGGTTTTGCCGCCGCCTGCTATCAACGCGGTATCGCCTTCATCCAAATCCCCACCACCCTATTAGCCCAAGTGGATTCGTCGGTGGGCGGCAAAACCGGCGTCAATCATCCATTGGGCAAAAACATGATAGGCGCGTTCTACCAGCCGCAATGCGTGATCGCCGATGCCGATGTGCTGGACAGCTTGGACGACAGGCAACTGTCGGCCGGATTGGCCGAGGTCATCAAATACGGCTTGATTCGCGACCCGGAATTTCTAAGCTGGTTGGAAGCCAACATGCCATTATTATTGGCGCGAGATAAGCCTACCCTCGCCTACGCCATAGAGCGCTCATGCGCTAACAAAGCCGAAGTGGTCGGCGAAGACGAATTCGAGACCGGGGTGCGCGCCACGCTAAACCTGGGTCATACCTTCGGCCACGCCATCGAAACCGGCAGCGGCTACGGCAATTACCTGCACGGCGAAGCGGTAGCAATAGGCACTTGTTTCGCCGCGGATTTGTCTCGCCGCCTGGGCTGGCTGAACGACGCCGAAGTTGCGCGGATAATCGCGATTTTGCAAGCCGCACGCCTACCCGTTGATCCGCCTAGCGATATGACGACCGAGCAATACATCGATTTGATGTCGGTCGACAAAAAAAATGTCGACGGCAAAATACGGGTGATTTTGTTGGAAACGCCGGGTAGAGCCACTTTGCCGGTCAATGTCGACCTGACGCCGCTTAAAGCCACGCTGGAAGAGTATGCTGGATCACGACCATCTAACTTACAGCGTTAAAAAGCCGATCCGGGACAAACAGGCGTCCGAACACGCCTTGATTTCTATCGACAGATCGCAAAAGCTGGACTTGTTGATTCACTTACTCACGAATTTACACAAGTCCTTGGTGGTTTGCGGCCCCCAAGGCATAGGCAAATCCACATTGCTAAAAACCTTGCAAGACAGCTGCAAGGGAATTTGGCCCATTTGCCTGTTGCAAGGCTCGGAGCGCCTGAGCTTCGAAGCCATCGCCACGCAACTGGACGCCAGTCTAATACCCGGCAGCGCCGACGACCGCTTCGACTTGTCACGCCTTAAAGCCTATTGTTCCAAGCACAAAGCCGTCTTAATCGTCGACAATGCCGGCACGCTGGTTCCCGGACTGATAGGCGAATTACTTCGTTTTGCCGATTCACTGGCCGGCCTGCGCTTGGTATTGGCCATGCGCCACGACGAATTTGACGCGAAAACCGCGACGGAGCCGAGCTTGGACGCCTGCCACGTCATCGAACTGCCGCCGCTAAACCATCGCCAATGCCTAACTTATCTGCAAAATTTATCGGCGCAAGGGCAATATGCCCTTTCATACGCGGATGTCACCGACGAGCTGGTCGAGAAACTGCTGAACAAAACCCACGGCATTCCGGGGCGGATAGTCGCGGAATTACCGAAAATGCGGCGTTTGCAAAAACAGCGCAAAGGAAAAATGCTGCTGATTGCAGGCCTTAGCATGGCGTTAGCCGCGCTAGGCTATCAATGGCGGGGTCAATTCATTCGCGACGCTAACAAACCGGTTAGTCCGCAAACCGCACAGCAAGCGGCGCTCCCCATCACGGCCAATCAATCGCTCTCGCCGCCGCCATTACCCGGCGACCGACCCGAAGCGATTCCCGTACCCGCAGCCACTATAGCGCTTGACCCGCTTCCCGTCCCGGCCGTAGTCAAACCGCAAATTACCGACGCTACCCCGGACAATCCGCCAGCCGCTGCCAGCGAACAACCCCCAACCCCCACCGCCATTGAGCCGACAAGCGCCATTGACGCGGCTTTGCCGACGAGCAACCAACAAACCGCGACCCCGCCGGTCACCCCGGCACCGATAAAACCGGCCGCCGCAAAAACCGGCACGGACAAATCCAAACCGGAAAAACCGGCCGAACCGAAATCGGTCGAAGCAGAAAGCTCGAGTCAAGTACCCGGTTCCGCCGAATCGGCGGAAATCGGCGACGTCGCTTGGATACACGAACAGCCGGGCGATTTCTACACCGTGCAAATCATGGTGCTATCCAGCCGCAACGCCGTAGACCGCTTCTTGCGCAAATACGCCAACTATGCCAACGATTTGAAATATTACCCCATCGGTAAGGCCGGCCAGGAAAAATACGTGCTGCTCTACGGTGCATTTGCTACCGCCGGCGAGGCCATGACCGCCAAAGCCGAGATGCCGGCCGAATTCGGAGCCGGCGTCATCAAGCGCATGAAAGCCATACAAAAAGACAGCCGGCGCAAATGACCGCATTTTCCTAACCGGCGAGACGGACCTCTCGCAGCACCAACCTTCCAGCAAACTCATGACTAGCTTACAAAACGACTTATTCCTTCGCGCCCTGTTAAAACAACCCGTCGAACGTACGCCGCTATGGATGATGCGCCAAGCCGGACGCTATTTGCCCGAATATCGCGCCACCCGCGCCAAAGCCGGCAGTTTTATGCAACTTTGCACCAACCCGGAATTGGCCTGCGAAGTGACCCTGCAACCGCTAGACCGCTATCGGTTCGACGCCGCCATCTTGTTTTCCGACATTCTGACCGTACCGGATGCCATGGGTTTAGGCTTATCCTTCGCCGAAGGCGAAGGCCCGCAATTCGCCCGCCCGGTACGGAGTGCGGCCGATGTGGCACGCTTACCGATACCTGATCCGGAAACCGAGCTTCGTTACGTAATGGACGCCGTTCGCTTGATCAAAACCAACCTACACGGCAGAGTGCCGCTCATCGGTTTTTCCGGTAGTCCGTGGACCTTGGCAACCTATATGGTGGAAGGCGGCGGCAGCAAAAACTTTCAAAAAGTCAAAGGTTTGATGTTCGAGCAGCCTGCCTTGATGCACCAATTGCTGGATAAAACCGCTCAAGCGGTCGCCGTCTACCTGAACGCACAAATCGCGGCCGGCGCGGATGCCGTCATGGTATTCGACACCTGGGGCGGCGCATTGAGCCACGCCGATTATCTGGAATTTTCGTTAAGTTACGCACAACGGGTCAGACAAGCCTTGAACACGCAATACGACGGCCGCACTATTCCCACCATCTTGTTCACCAAAGGCGGCGGCCTATGGCTGGAAGCCATGGCGGATACGGGTTACGACGCGCTGGGCTTGGATTGGCAAACCGACATCGGCCAAGCAAGAATACGGGTAGGCGATAAAGTCGCTTTGCAAGGCAATATGGACCCATTGACGCTGTATGCGCCACCGGCCGTCATCCGAGAGAAAGTCGGCAAAGTTTTGCAAGGCTACGGCCAAGGTTCCGGCCACGTGTTCAATTTAGGTCACGGCATACTGCCCGACATCGACCCGGCCCACGTAGCCGCCATGGTCGACGCCGTGCATGAGCTAAGCCCGCACTATCACCGTTAACATGTCAAAGAGCGGATGAAGCGTTTCCACGGTTTGCAAGACTTCGCCGCTCAAACAGCCGGTCCTTTGGGTTACCGAGCGTTAGCCGACTGGCTGCTACCCCGGTTGGCCAAGGCCTATTGCGATATTTTCGGCAGTTTGAACGACACACCTATCCTATTGGCCCACTTGGCGTTAATACCTGAAACCCTGGATTACGATGCATTCGACCAACGAGCAGACTTCATAGTCGGCGGAGCAATATTGCGAAACGACTGCGTGCCGCTCACCTATCGATTGGCCGCCGGTGAATTCGGCATCAGCGGACGCTGCTCCATGATAGGCAAAGTATGTGGAGTGGACTTATACCTGCAGCGAAGCTACACCGGGACGGTAGGCGACATCGCCCGGCAAAAATTCTCGGTCGACTTGAAAACCCTACTCGCACAAACCAAACAGTTGCAACGCTAAAAAATGTCGCCCCACTTCATATCGAAATTGGATACAATAGCGACACCGGGGGCGACATGGCTTCGACGTGGGTAGCAAAACCTCAGGTGCATGCCGAGCACAGTACCGCTCGTAAAACCTACTGAAAAAAAGTATTCGCAAACGACGAAAACTACTCAGTGGCTTTAGCAGCTTAAAACCTGCACCACTTCTCTGACCAAGTGTCCTTATGCGCTTGGAGTCCTCTCGGGGGCGCTCAGGGATCATATTACATAAGATCGCGCCAAGGCTTTGTTCGGAGCTAAAAGCGTTAAATCCAATCGAAATCGCGGTTGATCCTCTTGGCCCGACGGGTAGTCAACCGTTAAATTAAAAGCGCGGGATAAGCATGTAGAGCTTGTGGCGGAGTGCTTGCGGACGCGGGTTCAATCCCCGCCGCCTCCACCAATTTACCATCCAAGATAGTCCACGAAAATCCACTAAGCCCGCATTACGCGGGCTTTTTCGTTTATACTTCGTCCAACAACATCCGAGAAAATTCCCCCCACATCCAGGCAATTTTGGGTGCATATCCGGGGGCATACGCTCAAGACATTAAATCAGATGCCCCCAGCAACTGCAGCATAAGGAAACGTGCTTGGCTCGCTATTACGTAAGCGCTTGAAAACTGCATGTAGAAACCGCTGCGTAAAACCGCCGAGAATGTCATATACATTAATTGTGTCCGGCCGTCTCAAACCAGCTTTTAATTCAGCCTCACAATGGGGTAGTAGATGTCTGGTAACTAACAGTGACCGGACGTCTAAAGAGGTTATATTTTCACTGCCTGAATGTCTCAAATTGGCCGACTGTTGCCGGTGACCGCTATCAGCCAAGATTATTGATAGAATTTGGCAAAATTTGTTGTCATTAAGCATCCAACCCCTGCGCGTACTCTAACCGCCGGTAAGACTCCGTACTCTCGCAAGGCCAATTATGTGCAAATGAATTGCATGTAGATCAAAAAAGGACTAAATTAAGTCCACAATACGCTTAGGACTTAATTATGCGCTTTTCTTCTCAAGTAAAACCTATCAGTTACTTAAAAGCTAATGCTGCTGAGGTACTAGCTCTGCTAACAGAGCAACGCGAACCGTTGGTTATTACTCAAAACGGTGAGGCGAAAGCGGTGCTTCAGGATGTTGCATCCTATGAAGAAACGCAAGAAACTCTAGCACTATTGAAAATTCTGGCATTAGGTAATCAGGAAATCGAACAAGGCCAGGTTATACCGGTTGCCGATGTAGCGGCTCGACTTCGCGCCAAACATGTAACCGACTGATGGTAGAGCCTGATTACGCGGTGCTACTGACCAAAGGCGCAGAACAGGATTTAGAAGCAATTTACAACTATATCGCCGAGTTTGATTCGAAAACAAGTGCCGACAATGTGCTGGATCGTTTGATGGAGGCCGTTGAAAACCTTGCCCAGTTTCCTGAGCGCGGCTCATTTCCCAAAGAGCTAATCTCGCTAGGCATTACGGAATATCGGCAAGTAATTTTTAAGCCCTATCGGGTGATTTATCGAGTGAAAGGGCAAAGCGTTTATATTATGCTGATCGTGGATGGTAGAAGAGATATGCAAGCCTTGTTGGCTCGCAGACTACTGAGTCATTAACCAAGAGATTTGACACAAAAAAGACAAAGGTAAGCAATAAATGGTTGATTCGCAAGGAACGGCCACGGGTTCAATCCCCGCCGCCACCAAATAACAGATTGATTTAAAAAAATTTATTCTTAAATCATGATTCTGAATGGCGGCAATTTGGCGGTTAACAATGCCAATTTGCCCGCCGCTTACCTTCAACCTGTTTGCTCCCACTTGACCACCCGGGGACTGTAACTTAGTCCTGTAAAGCGCTCACACCCGCCGTTTTAAAGCCTGATCGACACGACAAGAACCGATAAGGATATTAGGCAAATTCACCCAACCTCGCACCCGGGCTTGAGCGGAACATCCGAGCATCTATCGCCCACCTTGTTCCGACGCTTCTGATGTAAATTCAATAACTTCCTACGCAAAGCGCAATTCTTGCGATGACGCGGCAATTTTTGTTTTCCATGGACAATTTCTATAGGGCGGAAAAGGTTTTTCCGATACACTTCCCAGCCCATTGCCTTATCCCGGCATTCCGTTCAATCGAATTTGTTTACCTTCAGCTCCATGCGCAACATTCATTTATTCAATTCCGACCGGCACCGTTTCTTGTTGTTGAACGAGAGCGATTCCAGTGAAGAAAACGGCATCCGTTCCAATCAATATTTGGTGATGCAAGGCGACGACGGCGTATTGCTCGATCCCGGCGGATTCGGCGTCATGCCCAGGGTGTTGGCGGAAATGCTGCGCTACGTCGGCCCCGATGGAATTCGCGCCATCATTCTGTCGCACCAGGACCCCGACATCGTCGGCGGTCTGGCCACTTGGCTGGAGATTTGCCGAGCCAACGTCTACGTGTCGCGGATTTGGATGCGTTTTCTGCCGCACTACGGCCTGAAGGACATGAGCCGCTTTGTCGGCATCCCCGACGTCGGCCAAATCTGCGAAATCGCGCCGGGGTTCGAATTGCAATTGCTGCCGGCCCATTTCCTGCATTCCGAGGGCCAAATCAATGTTTACGATCCTGTCGCCAAGGTGTTGTTCACCGGCGACATCGGTGCGGCGATGATGCCGGCCGACGACGACCGGCCCTTCGTCGACGATTTTGCCGCGCACATTCCTTACATCCGCGGTTTTCACCAACGTTATATGTGTTCCAACAAAGCGATACGCTGTTGGCTCGACACCATCGCCGAGCTGGACATAGCCATGCTGGCGCCGCAGCACGGTCCTATTTACCGCGGCGCGGCGGTCGGAGATTTTCTGGCCTGGCTCAAAGATTTACCCTGCGGTATCGATCTAATGCAAAGCGGCGGACGCTTCCCCGAGGAATGGTCATGACCTTGCCGCAAACCAACCATTTGGAACAACTGCGCCTGGAGATCGCCAACCATTTGGCCTCGCTGCTGGAAAGCCAAACCCGTACCCAGCAATACGGCAATCGGGTTTGGGAACTGACCCTAAACATCCATCACGAAATCATGTCCGGCCTGCGGCAAGCGATGGGCAGCCGCGATTTCGATAAATTAAGCAGCGTGATGGCGGATACCGGCGAATTCTGCGGCAGGCTGGACGACGCGTTGGCACTATTGCTGAACGAACGCAGCCGGCAATGGCAGGCCGGTTCGGATCACCTGCGCTCGCTGATGAGCCGCGCCAACCACGCAATCAATCAACTATCGACCACCCTGATCGAAAAAGACCTGCTGGAACGGCAAAGCCAGGTATTGGAACGGATTATTCTGTCACACGAGCGGGTCGCTCAGTGGAAGGACTTCGTCCAGGAAATCCTGGTCGATTTTCACGCCATATTCCCGTTCAATTTTTTCTTCATCGCTTTCGCCGAGGAACACGGCCTGTCGCTGTATTTGTATTATTTGGGCGACTATACCGACGAGGTGCGCCGCGAAGCGGCAAAAATGCTGGGTGGCCGCATGCTGACCGACTTGGGTTTGCCGCAGGACACGCCGCTGGATTTCGAGGAATTCATGCTTCCGTCCGCATCGACGGTCAGTTCCATTTCCCAGGTTCATCTACTGACCGTGTCGGTACCGGATTACGCGCCTAAACTGGCCGGCCTACTCGGGGTCGCCTATGCCTCGGACAAGAATCTGACCCCGCAGGAAGAAAGCGTGATTCGTTCGATACTGGCCGTGATGGTGATGGTGGTCGGCTCCAGCAAAGTACTGTCGCGCACCTTGAGTGAGCTGGAATACTATTCGATGCACGACCCGTTGACCGGCCTGTACAACCGCCGGCATTTCAACGCGATGCTGGAATACGAGATCGGCCGCTCGGAGCGGCACAATCACGCGTTTTCGCTATTGCTGCTGGACCTGGACAATTTCAAGGACGTCAACGACTCCTACGGCCATCCGACCGGCGACCAAGCTTTGTGCGCGATTGCCGAGGTACTGCGCTCGCATCTGCGCAAGGGCGATTTGCCGACCCGGATCGGCGGTGACGAATTCGCGGTTATTTTGATCGAGACCGATCGGCCCGGCGCCATGGTGGTAGCCGACAACATCGGCCGCAGCCTGCGCGAATTGACGCTGAGCTCGGAAGACGGCAAGCGCTATCACGTCACGGTATCGATAGGGGTGGTCAGCTATCCGGTCGACGCGGTCAGCATCAACGATTTGCTGTCCGGCGCGGATATTGCGATGTACCACGCCAAGGAAATGGGCAAGGACGGGGTCAGCACCGTAGACGCATTGCCGGCCAAATTGTCCAGCAGCCGCAACAGCCGCGACCATGCCGAACATTTGCGCGAAGCCTTGCGCGCCAGCCGCATTTCCCCCTATTTCCAAGCCATCATCAATTGCAAATCCGGTAATGTGTATGCCTACGAAACCGTGGCCAGATTGCAAGAAACCGACGGCAGCACCGTCGCGGCCGCTATGTTTATCGAGACGATCGAAAAATACGGTCTGAGCCGGGATTTGGACCACGCCATCATCAGCAAGGCCTTCGCCGCGAAAAGCCAATTTCTCGCCGACCCGAGCCAACGCGACAGCAAATTGTTCATCAACATCTCGGCCCAGCAGATCCAAGGCCGGGGCATACTCGGCTACGCGGAAGAACTCTGCCACCAATTGAATATTCCGCCGCAATGCATCGTGTTCGAGATTCTGGAGCGGGAAGCGATCAGCGACATGACCAATATGCGCCAGTTTTTGACCAATCTACGCCGTAAAGGCTTCGCCTTCGCGCTGGACGACTTCGGCAGCGGCTACAATTCCTTCCACTACCTGCGCGAACTACGCTTCGAATACGTCAAAATCGACGGCGCTTTCGTCCGCAACATCTTGACGACCAAGGTCGACTACGCCTTGGTACGCAACTTGTCCAATCTGTGCCAGGACATCGGCATCCGCACCATCGCCGAATTCGTGGAAAATCAGGCGATCTTCGACGCGCTGTGCGACATGGGCATAGACTACGCCCAGGGCTATCACATCGCATTGCCTCGCCCTAATATGGTTTACACGCCTTCACCCGATTTTAAACTGCACCGTCGCGGCTAAAACCTAACGCCGACAACCACCGCAGCGGGTTGTCTGCAGCGACTTAGCCGACGCATGCGCTTTGTTTTCAGGGTAAACTGCAGTTTTTACCACATACGGCAAGCACACTCGATCACATGACCAGCGTAGACATTCAACAACTGATGGCCGATAGCGGCGTAGCCTTCGGCACCAGCGGTGCCCGCGGCTTGGTAACGCAAATGACCGCGCCGGTTTGCGCCGCCTACACATTAGCGTTTTTGCAAGGCTTGGATTTGGCCGCTCCGGGTCGAAAGATTGCGTTGGGTATGGACCTGCGCCCGTCCAGTCCGGCGATAGCCCAAGCCTGTGCGGCCGGCATCCTAAAGGCCGGCTGCGAAGTCGATTTTTGCGGCGCCCTACCGACCCCGGCCTTGGCCTATTACGCGCTCGCCCACAACATGCCGGCCGTCATGGTCACCGGCAGCCACATCCCTTTCGACCGTAACGGTATTAAGTTTTACCGTCCGGAAGGCGAGATCAGCAAAGCGGACGAAGCGGCAATCAGCCGCGCCCGCGTGCAATTGCCCGAGCCGGACCTCCTCCCCCAACTAACCGCCAATCCGCAAGCTTTGGCCTTATTCAGGCAACGCTATCTCGATGTATTCGGGTGCGAATTGTTGCAAGGCTGGCGGATAGGCGTTTACGAACACTCCAGCGTCGCGCGCGATTGCTTGAAAGACATCTTGAGTTCGCTGGGCGCCGAAGTGTTGGGCTTAGCCCGTACCGAGGTCTTCGTCCCTATCGATACCGAAGCGGTTAGCGAGGACGACAAGCAACGCGGCCGGCAATGGGCGCGCGAACATGGACTGGATGCGATTATTTCCACCGACGGCGACGGCGACCGACCGCTCATCGCCGACGAAACCGGCGCTTGGCTGCGCGGCGATATCGTCGGCTTGTTATGTGCGCATTATTTATCCGCGGATTGCGTGGTAACTCCGGTCAGTTGCAACACGGCGATAGAAACCAGCGCATTGTTTGACCAGGTTATCCGCACCCGCATCGGCTCGCCGTATGTGATTGCCGGCATGGCACAAGCGCAAGCTGAGGGCTATGCCGGCATCGCCGGCTTCGAAGCCAACGGCGGCTTTTTGGCCGGCCCCGGCTTGAAGGTCAACGGCCGAGCGCTGGCGGCCTTGCCGACCCGAGATTCGCTATTGCCGGCCTTGGCATTATTGGCCATGGCCAAATCGCAAAACCTGCCGCTATCCGCCTTGAGCGCAACCCTGCCCAAGCGTTTTACCGCCAGCGATAGAATACAAAACCTGCCCACCGCCAGCAGCCAAGCGCTTTTGGCGACCCTGCAAAGCGACAGCGAGGCCTACCGGGGAATTTGGGGCGACGCGATGGGACAGGTCATGCTGCGCGACACTACGGACGGGCTGCGCCTGACCTTCGAAAACGGGGAAATCGTGCATTTACGCCCATCCGGTAACGCGCCGGAATTGCGCTGTTACGCGGAAGCGGACGAGGTCGAAAGGGCTCAAGCGCTGGTGGTGTCCAGCTTGCAACGCATCGCAACCAAAATTCAAACGCCTGCGTAACGCGCATGAAAAAGCGGCATCACCCCAGCAAATGAAAGTTTTTCGGTGGGAGCGACGCCTCGTCGCTCCCACAATGACTTTCATAGTAATCGAGACTTGAGATCAGGGCTCCAGGATTGCGAAACTGTCGTGGTCGGCGGCGGCTATCGCCGTGCGGCGAACGAGCTCCAGATTGGCTTCGGCTTGCATCATGCCGCCTATCGCCAAGGTAACCGTCATCGCCTCGAACGGGTAGACCAAATGCGCTTGATAGCGACGAAACAAGGCATTATCGTTGACTGCACCCACGCCGGCACTTTCCAGCTCGGCAGCGTAATGCTGTAAAAGGCTGCGCTCGTGCGCTCGCCTTAGCTCGGGTTGCAAACCGGTAGCGAGGAAATACGCAATATCGCCTACCCCCTCTCCCCAACGCACCAACTGCCAATCCAAAAAGCCCGGTTCGCGGTCTGTCCAAAAAATATTGCCGGGATGGCAATCGTAATGCACCAGCGTCATCGGTTCGTTTGCCAGTAGGCGTTTATAGCGGCGCCGATTGGCGGCATAGCGTATGGCGGGTTTATGCAAGCCGGTAACCACATACCCGCCCGCCCGGGCCAAGCCGCGTTTCATCAACGGTACCGCCAGCAAAGCGCCCATGGAGTGTTCGACTTGCTGGGAAAAACCGTTCAACCAACGATGCTGATGCAACACTGCCGGCCGGTTCCAATAGCGTCCGTGCAATTTCGCCAAATGCCCGACCACCAAGCGGGCTTGTTCGACGGACAAGGCATCCGCGGCACGCCCTGGCCGGAAGTCATGCTCGGCCAAATCGCTCATCACCAAGATGGATCCTCTGCCAAACCGGCTTTCGGCCGCGAGTATGCGCGGCATTTTCAGCGGGATGTGCCCAGACAATCGCTGATAAAAGCGAACTTCTTTATGCAGAAAGCGCGGCAATGCGGTGATCGCGCGCGACTTCCAGGCTAGAGACGGGGTTTTGACGAACCATCGCTGCGGCAGCAGTTCCGGCGCGTCGTGGTCGACTTCTATCCGTAACCGGGTCGAAGTGCCCACGTCTACGGACGCCAGATTGACGGCTTTGACCTTAGCTTGGCCGGCATAGCGGCTGACAATGCGTTGCGCCCAAGGCAGCGATACGTCGCCGGGGCCACTTAACAGAATCGGCGTATTCAGGTCTTTCATGCAATCGCTATCTATCTTTTTAAACCGAACCCCAGGCGGTAGTTCTATGATGAATAAAATGAAACCCGCCGATCCTGTATCGTTCCAAACGTACTTGTGGCAGTATCGTCGCAGCGAATGGAAGGAATTAGGCAGACCAAGCCGTCCGCCGACAACGCCCATCCGCAAGGCGGACAGGCATTTTACGTGATTTTACACGGGGAAGTTTTCGCGATTTCCGGCAACTGACGCGCAAGGGGCAAAGGCGCCCCCGTCGGCGGGTGGATGAGCGCTATTCGCCTGCGACAGCCATTTGCTCCAACAAGATAGAACCGACCCGGATGTTGCCGCGCATGTCTACGTCGTTGCCGATCGCGACCAAATTACGCAACATGGTCTTCAAGTTTCCGGCAATCGTGATTTCCTGCACCGGAAATTGAATTTCGCCGTTTTCCACCCAAAACCCGGAGGCACCGCGCGAATAGTCGCCGGTCACCCGGTTTACTCCCTGGCCCATCAGCTCGGTCACCAACAAGCCGCTATCCAACAATTTCAACATCGCGGCAAAATCGTTGCCGCCGGGCTCGACAATCAAGTTATGTACCCCGCCGGCATTGCCCGTCGTTTGCATACCCAGCTTGCGCGCGGAATACGTACTTAAAATATAAGAACGTACGATACCGTCGGAGACAATATCGCGGGCTCGCGTCGCTACACCCTCAGCGTCGTAGCTAGCGCTGCCCATGCCGCCAACCAGCAAGGGCTGTTCGTGGATGCGGACGAAGTCGGGCAGGACTTGAGTATCCAGGCTATTCAACAGGAAGGAGGATTTACGGTACAAACTGCCGCCGCTAATCGCGCCTAACAGCGAACCGATCAAGCCGGAGGCCATTTCCGGAGCAAACAGCACCGGACATTGCCGGGTGCTGAGACTGCGAGCTTTCATGCGCGCCACCGTGCGTTTGGCCGCTTTTTCGCCGACCAGCTTCGGGGATTCCAGCAGTGCCGGATTGCGGGCCACGCTGTACCAATAATCGCGTTGCATCGCATCGCCGCTGCCGGCCAATACGGCGCAACTGATGGAATGGCGACTGGATTGATAACCCTGTAAAAAACCCAGCGAGTTGCCGAATACCCGGGTGCCTTGATGGCTATTGACCGTCGCGCCTTCCGAATTGCTGATGGCCGTGTCGTATTGTCTGGCGGCGTCTTCGCATTCGATCGCCAACGCGATTGCTTTTTCGGCATCCAATGTCCAGGGATGGTATAAATTCAGATCCGGAAACTCGGTCGCCAACAACTGCGAATCCGGCAAGCCGGCATATTCGTCGGGACTGGCGTAGCGGGCTATGCTGCAAGCCGCTTTGACCGTTTCCTTTAACGAAGCCGGGGACACGTCGTTAGTGCTGGCCGAGCCTTTTTGCTGACCGAAATACACCGTCACCCCTATGCCTTGATCGCAGTGGTATTCAATGGTTTCGACGTCGCCTAAGCGGGCCGTCACCGATAAGCCGTTGTCTACGCTGAATGCCGCTTCCGCCGAACTGGCGCCTTGTTGTTGCGCTTCGTCCAACAACTGTTGAACCACCCATTTCAAACGCTCTATCTCATCCCGATTTTGCAATGTCTTATCTCTTGTGATGCGTTGCCATCGGCTACAGGCTGGTACCGCCAACCGTCAAGCCGTCAATTTTCAAGGTAGGTTGGCCGACGCCGACCGGCACGCTTTGCCCGTCTTTACCGCAGGTGCCAACGCCGCTGTCCAGCTGCATGTCCTTACCTACCATGGATACCTTGGTTAATACGTCGGGGCCGTTGCCGATTAGCGTCGCGCCTTTGACCGGCCGGGTAATTTTACCGTCTTCGATCAAATACGCTTCGCTGGCGGAAAACACGAATTTGCCCGAGGTGATGTCCACCTGACCGCCGCCGAAATTACGGGCGTACAAACCTTTTTTGACCGAACGGATGATTTCTTCCGGATCGCTTTGGCCGGGCAACATATAGGTGTTGGTCATGCGCGGCATGGGCAAATTGGCGTACGACTCGCGGCGGCCGTTGCCGGTCGGTCTGACGCCCATCAACCTGGCGTTTAACTTGTCCTGCATGTAGCCTTTCAGGATGCCTTTTTCGATCAGCACGGTATTTTCGGTGGGCGTACCTTCGTCGTCTATGCTCAAGGAACCGCGTCGGCCCGGAATAGTACCGTCGTCTACCACGGTGCATAAATCGGACGCGACGCGCTCTCCCACCCTGCCGCTGAACGCCGAGGTGCCTTTGCGGTTGAAATCGCCTTCCAAGCCGTGGCCTATGGCTTCGTGCAGCAAAATACCCGGCCATCCCGGGCCGAGTACCACGGTCATGTTGCCGGCGGGCGCATCGCCGGCTTGCAAGTTGATCTGAGCTTGACGCACGGCCTCTTTGCCGTATTCAAAAGCTTTATCGCCGTCTAAAAAATAACGGTAATCGCAACGCCCGCCGCCGCCCATGCTGCCCTGCTCGCGCCGGCCGTTTTCGACCATGATGACGCTGACGTTCATCCTAACCAACGGGCGGATATCGGCCGCCAGCGAGCCGTCCTGGTTGGCCACCAGAATATGATCGTAAGCCGCTACCAGACTAACCATCACTTCTTCAATGCGCTCGTCCAGTTTGCGGGTCTCGGCGTCGACGCGCTTCAGCAAATCGATTTTCGCTTGATCGTCTAAAGACTGCAACGGATTGAACGGTTGATAAAGCTGCGGCCAGCCGGCGGGAGTCTGAATATGCTGTCTGGCCGTTTGGCCTTGCCGCACGATCGCTTTGACATTGTTAGCCGCTTCCAACAGGATGGGCAGTTCTATGAGGTCGCTGTAAGCGAAGCCGGTTTTATCGCCGCTGACGACCCGGACTCCGGCACCGCGTTCGATAGAATGCGTACCTTCTTTGACTATTCCGCCTTCCAGAGACCACGATTCGAAATGGCTGGATTGAAAATAAATATCCGCCGCATCGACCGGCGCGCTGAGCAATGCATTCATGACCCGCTCTACGTCCCGGGTATCGAGGCCGCTAACCCCCAGGATGGACTGTTTGACTTGTTCTGATAAAGGCATGTTCGATTAATTCGGTAAATATTGGCATAAGCCACGGGATGACGCTTGGTTGGGCTGCATTCCGGCCGGTCTAGGGCTCCCCCAGGCAAGCAACGACTTTTGCGCGTTAATCCCTAAGCATTTGTCATAAACGCTAACCAAAATTGCGTCGGCAATGGTTGAAATAGACAAATGCCAAGGGTTGATTTCAGCCGTCATCCTAACCCGAATCGGCGGATTGCGGAAATATTGACGGGAGATTTTTTAAAGCGTTAATAGCCGGCCGCGCCAAGCGCGCTCGAATAAAGCAGAAAAGCTCCGGTTCGCCGCTACGCTTATCCACTGGTTACATGACGAAGAACGACGCTAAGTAAGCAACGCCTAATGCCGTACAAATCAAGGTGATTTTGTACCTTAAAGTTAGAGACAACCAATAGATTTCCATTTCGATTTTTCGCCTTATCCATGTCTGACGGACCACCCGCAGCATACCGCGATACCAATGCGGCACTACCCGCCATAACCAGCGGAGCAAAACAATGCCCAATACAACCAGAATGTAAAACGTGATGATCTGGCTGGTATGGTGCTCGGTGTGAAACGCATGCTCTATCGTATGTTCTATCGCCAATTCGAGGAATTCGAACATATTGTGCAGAGTCTCCAGCAACAAGTGCAGCAATTCGGCGATCAATTCCAGACTGACGTCGTAAAACACCACCGCCAGCGCAACCATCCCTGCTACTAATAGATCGACGTATTTCTTCACCTAGCTATCCCACCTTTTCGGGAACCCACCATTCTATCGTCCAAGTTCCTTGACCGTCCGTCAATACCCGGTTCAACCACGGCAACAGCATTTCCGCCTGCTGCAGCAACAACCAAGGCGGGTTGATGAACAGCATGCCTGAACCCGTCATCCCGGACCAAGCGCCGTCCGGGGCCACGCAATGCTCGATGCGCAATTGCTTGGGTATGCCGCTAAGTTGCATGCGCTTCAGCATGGCCTCGGTAACGTCGCGGTCTATCACCGGATACCATAAGACGAATATCCCGGTGGCGAAGCGCCGGTAGGCTTGCTCCAGCGTTTCGATGACCCGGGAATATTCGCTTTTGATTTCGTAACTCGGATCGATAAACACCAAGCCGCGCTTTTGAATGGGTGGCAATTTTTTTGCCAATTTTTCCAAACCGTCTTCTTTCGAGACGCTGACTTGCTTATCGGCAACGAACAATTCGTGTAAGGCCTGAAAATCGCTGGTATGCAATTCGGATAATTGCAACCGGTCTTGATTTCTGATCAAACGGCGTACCAATTGCGGCGATCCCGGGTAACGCAGCAGACGACGCCCGGTATTTTCCGCCCGTATCGCCGCTAAATAAGCCGCCAACTCCGCCGGCGGCTGCGCCTCGTCCCAGACCTTTTGGATTCCTTGTTGGTATTCGCCGGTTTTTTGGGAAAACTCGGACTTAAAAGCGTATTTACCCGCCCCGGCATGCGTATCTATGTACACAAAAGGTTTGTCTTTACGTTTCAACGCGCTAATCGCTAAAGCGAGCAGGCTGTGCTTGAGCACGTCCGCAAAATTTCCGGCGTGAAAACCGTGTCTATAACTAAGCATGGGGGTGTACGGCGTTTAGGTGGATGGTGCGATTTTCGGCGAAAAATACCCCGAATGACAGGTCTTTTTTGTCCGACTACACAGACCGGTCAGCCGGGCGTCATTAGTGAAAGACAATCGCCTTAAAGCGGCTTGGCGCGAAATATGAAATAAACCGCCCCCAGCAAACACAAGCCTGACCAGAGATAATTCCTATTGAACGGTTCTTTCAGATAGAACATGGCAAACGGCACGAACACGGTCAAAGCGATCACTTCCTGGATGATTTTCAATTGACCGACGTTCATCGCCGTATAGCCGATTCTATTCGC
This sequence comes from Methylomonas sp. HYX-M1, assembly GCF_040741385.1. Taxonomy (NCBI): domain Bacteria; kingdom Pseudomonadati; phylum Pseudomonadota; class Gammaproteobacteria; order Methylococcales; family Methylococcaceae; genus Methylomonas; species Methylomonas sp. HYX-M1. The sequence goes on along the minus strand of NZ_CP160405.1, from coordinate 1,222,652 downwards.
CGGCACCTGCAACAAATATTCGAACAAAGCCAATCCCCAACTGATCAGCGCCGCCCAAAGCCAATGCTGGTGCTGTAGAGCTTTTAAATGTCCGTACCAAGCGAAAGTCATGAAAATGTTGCTGCAGGTCAATAAGCCGACGGTAATAAAAAACGGATTCATGCGTGGCGGATGGATAGGTTCCGGGAATAATGTTGTTTGAAATTGTTGATCGCCTGTCTCCGCATGCTTTTGATGGCCTGACCGATTTGCGGTCCTTTCAAACCGGGTTGCATCACGGTACGCGTATCTTCGGCCAGCGCCGCTTCGACGGCGGCCCGGATGTATGCGGCTTGCGGATAAGGCGCTTGTTCGAAGCCGGTCCGACCGGTCGCATCAGCCTCGCAGGCCAGCAGAAAGTCCTGTAACTGCGTTGCCGGCTTGAAAGCGCCAAGCGCCTGCAACATGTCGGTCAAGGTATCGGCCCGCAGTTCGAAAGCCCGATGACATAGCGTATGGTATTCCATCACTTGCGCGCATAAGCCCTTGATGGCCTTGGGTACTCTCAAGCGCTCGCAAAACCGATCCAATACCGGCAAACCCAGGCGCTCGTGACCGTGGTGGCTAGGCCATTTGTCCGGATCGGTAACCGCTTTGCCTAAATCGTGCAGCAAGGCGGCCAGACGCACTTCGGGTTTATCGGATAACAATGCGGCTTGCGAGACCGCCATCAGACTATGCACACCGGTATCGATTTCCGGATGATATTTGGCCGGCTGCGGTACGCCGAACAAAGCGTGTATTTCCGGAAAAATGGTCGGTAGCGCATGACAATCTTGCAGGGTCCGGATAAAAGCGGCCGGCGACCTTTCGCTCAAGGCCTTGTACAATTCCGCCCAAACCCGTTCGGGCACCAAGTGGTTGGCTTCGCCGCCGGTCACCATGTCTTGCATGAGCTGCCGGGTTTCCTCCGCGACAACGAAACCTAGATGGGCATAGCGCGCGGCAAAGCGCGCCACCCGTAAAATCCGCACCGGATCCTCGCCGAAAGCCGGCGATACGTGGCGCAATACCCGCTGTTGCAAATCCGAACGGCCGTTAAACGGATCGATCAACTCGCCGTCGTCGCCTATCGCCATCGCATTGATGGTCAAATCGCGCCTGAGCAAGTCTTCTTCCAAGCTCACGTCCGAATCCGCGTTGATGCTGAATCCCCGGTAGCCGGGCGCAGTTTTGCGTTCCGTACGGGCTAATGCGTATTCTTCCTGCGTTTCCGGGTGCAAAAAAACCGGAAAGTCTTTCCCCACTTGACGGTAACCTCGCTCCAGCATTTCGCCAACCGTGGCCCCGACCACCAACCAATCCTGCTCGCTAACCGGATAATCCAACAAACGATCGCGTACCGCACCGCCGACTAGATAAATTTTCATGAAGCCAGACCCACTAATTGGTGGATTTAAAGAGTGCACAGTATAAATGACTCGCTATCATATCGCTGTGCTTATTCGGATAACGGTTTATCGAGTGGAAGTCTTTTTTGCCTGTATGTTGCTAGGCGTATTAGCGGGCGTTACCGCCGGTCTATTCGGCTTGGGCGGCGGAGTAGTGATCGTGCCGCTGCTGAATTGGTTGTTGATCGCACAGGGATTCGCCGTCGAGCACACCTTGCTGATCTCCGTAGCCACTTCGCTGGCCAGCGCAACCCTGACCTCGCTCTCTTCGGTGGCCACTCACCATAAGCTGGGCAATATTCTACAGCCGCGGGTCGCCGCGCTTGCCCCGGCATTGTTTGTCGGCGCATCGTTAGGCGCATTAATCGCCCACTATCTGAGCGCTACGCTATTACGCTGGTTGTTTGTCTGCTATTTGATAGTCACCGGCAAACGCTTGCTGAGCGCACCGCCGGCAAACACCCAGCCTATTCGCACGACTCGACTTTTGGACATTCTGGCCGGGACGTCGATAGGCGCGGTTTCCGCCCTTCTCGGCATCGGCGGAGGCACCATGACCGTCCCTTATTTAGCCGCTTGCGGCACCACGATGAAACAAGCAGTCGGCACTTCGTCCGCCTGCACGCTGCCTATCGCGTATTCGGCGGCTTTCAGTTATGTGCTGTTGGGTTGGGGAAACGAAAACGCCGCAAACGGACGTTTTTGGGGCTACGTTTATATCCCGGCATTGTTCGGAATCGCATCCACCAGCATTTTTTCGGCCCCTGTCGGCGCAAAATGGGCACATCGATTACCTGCCGATACGCTAAAGCGCTATTTCGGAGTAACTCTGCTGCTTATTGCAGTAAAAATGGCATGGTAGGCCATTCTGAGCCTCCCTATCAAACACCTATCCTACCTAACGAACGCGTCCGAGCTTATTGGGAAATTAACGCACCGGCTTTTTGATTATCCTGATAAAGTTTCACGGCGTAAACCGCCAGCTGATTATTAACCCTAGCCTTACTCAAATCGGAACTCGCCTGAGCATAATCGGTATCTTGGCTACGGCTACGCGCTTGCGCCAAACTTTGATAACTACTTTGCAGGTTGGCTAAATTCGAACTCAAGCCGGCCGAAGTTCCCGCTAGCGTACTTTGTAGATCGCTAACGCGACCGATTGCGGAATCTATGCTATCCAACGCCGTGCCGACACTACCGGCATTGCTTACGTCCAAGCCCGAAATGCCCAAGCCGGAACCGGTCAAATCACCGAGATTCAACTCCAAGGTATCGCCGGAATCCGGACCGATCTGGACTTGTCCGGAAAAGCTGCCGTCCAGCAACTGCCGGCCGTTAAATTGGGTATTGTTGGCAATACTGTCTATGCCTTGACTAAGGTTGTCGATTTCGTCTTGAATGCTCTGCCGGTCGGTGGCGGACAACGCGGCACTACCGGCTTGCACGGTCAGCTCGCGAATTCTTTGCAGATTATCGGTGATTTGGCCGGCCCCGCCGCCCGCAATTTCAGTCAACGACAAGCCCGAGGCAATGTTGCCGATCGCTTGTTGCTGCCCGCCGAGTTGACTGGTAAACGCATTGGCAATGGCTAGTCCGGCGGGATTGTCCGCGGCTGAATTGATAGCCTTTCCGGAACTTAGGCGCTGCATATTGGTATAAAGCAAATTTTGCGCTTTATCCAGGGAATTGTGACTAATAGGCGACAACATGACAACCTCTCCTACAAGAAACGGTAACAGCCAAATACCGCGGAATACAACGAGACAAACAGTTCAAACCCGCACCGCAATCTCAAGCGGTAGTATCGATAGTACCGCCGATAATAGTTTGCTGCTGCGATACCAGAGCGCTTTCGGACGCAGCATAAACATCCGGCTTGACTACCGCTTGATTGACCGTTTGCACCAACTGCTGCCCTGCATTCTTAAATGCGCCCGATAGCGTCAAACGCAACCGGGCTTCGTCGGAATTGACTTCAGCCTTGTTGGCTTGATTATCCAGACTCCTCGCCTTGGCATCGTATCGATCCGCCAACGCTTGAGCAGCGTCGGCTTGCTCGCGTAACGCGTCGGCTTTCTGCGCGGCTTGTTCGGCACTACGCTTGGCAAGCGTCGAGCTCAATTGGTCGTATGCAAAACTATTGATACTGGATGTCGCACTGGAAATCATATCTGGGCCACCTCCACCCAAAGCAGCGGCTCGACAAAAACGGTAGCATAACACCCTTTACTCTTTTACCTTAACAAAGTCAATCGCCTCGGCAACAAAATATCAATCAGCGCCCTTCACATCCACTGCTCTGCGCATGATTAACTGATTGAAAAACATGCTGTAAAACGTACCCGCCCAGGACGTAGCATCCCCTTCGGCCAAATCCGCTAGCTGATTTTGGACAACTTATCGCCAAGCATTTTTAGACGATTGGCTTTATCATCGACCCACAAACGCAGCCGCGTCCGCTTCAAAAACTTTTATAATCCGGCCCATCTAAGCACAGCCCTTCCGGCTACAGAGCGCCGGCTCACAGCGGCTCTTGCCGAAAAAACTGTGCGGTAGCGTTGTATTCGCTTTGAGGAATCCTTATATGCCCACCGCCACGTCACGCTACGAAAAAACCGCAAGTCTGTTTGCATTGGGCTTGCTGCTGTTCGGCTGCTATCAAGTATTAAAACCGTTTGTTGTCGACATGCTCTGGGCCGCGATTTTGTCGTTCGTTACCTGGCCGATGTATCACAAACTCAGAGACTACAAGTTGACGGCAACCCAAGCGGCGACTTGCATGGTTCTGCCCATCGGTTTGTTCATGCTCACGCCGTTCGTTGCCGCGGCCTCGGCCATCCCGGACGACGTCAACCGGCTACTGCAATGGCTGTCCGGCCAGCCTCACGCATGGCCGCCGGCCCCGGCCTGGTTGCGCGAGCTGCCCTTGGTCGGTGACGGCGCAAGCGAAACTTGGCAAAGTTTTGCGGAAGATTCCAATCGTGTCCTGGATCTGGCCAGAAAATACACACTTCCCGCCAGTAGCTGGGCGTTGGAACAAGGCATACGTCTAGCCGGGGAATTGGTACATATGGGTTTTAGCTTGTTGGCGCTGTTCTTTTTTTACCGCGACGGCGAACAGGCTGCCCAACATTTCGTTAACCTCATGCAGCGTCTGGCCGGCGAAAACACCCAACGCATATTGGCCATAGTCCGCTCCAGCTTGAGGGCGGTGGTATACGGCATTTTAGGTACCGCCTTGGCTCAAGCCCTGGCGTCCATTTTGGGATTTATCATCGCCGGCGTGCCCTACGCGTTCGCGTTGGGTTTCGCAGCATTTTTTTTGATGATTATTCCGGCGGCCGGCACGCTAGTCTGGTTGCCGATTTCGGCATGGTTACTGATGGAGGGTGAAGCCGGCTGGGCTTTGTTTCTGGCCGCGTGGTTTTTATTGCTGGTCGGAACCATCGACAACTGGTTACGTCCGCTGTTAATCAGCCGAGAAGTCGAACTACCTTTCGTTTTAATACTGTTCGGTATTTTGGGCGGTTTGTTGGCTTTCGGCTTTATAGGGGTATTCATCGGCCCCACGCTACTGGCGACCTGCTACGCGCTCATGTCGGATTGGCTAATGCGTAAAGAACACGAGGTGTTGACGAATCCCAACGCCAACGGGCAAGACACCGACTAACCCGATTTGACGGCTTGCAGAGCTAAAACCCCGGGATGCGCCAGCGCATGTTGCAAGCGCCGCCACGCCGGTTCGTCTTTGGGCAAGCCCAATCGCACGCTGGCCGGCCGGCTGAACAAACGGGTCAGAATCGCTTGTTCGGCCAGTATCCGATGCAATTGGCCGGCGTATTCGGTCTCTATCCACTGAAACAAATCGCAGCCACCGCTAGGCGGCCAGCCATTTTCGCTTAGTAGATCGGTCAAGCGCCGGCTTTGCAATTTGAGACGGATAGCCGTCTCGCGTTGCCATTGCGTATCCTTTAGTGCGCGCGCCGCCGCATAGCGAGCCGGATGACTGATGGCCCACGGCCCGAGTTCTGCCGCCAATCGCTGTAGTATTGCCGTTTCGGCGATCACGAATCCACAGCGTATCCCGGCCAAACCAAAGAATTTGCCAAGCGAACGCAACACGATCAAACCCGGCTTTACCGGCAATGGCGACAAACTGAGCTCGGGCGTCGTATCAATAAAGGCCTCGTCGACGATCAACCAACCGCCCCGCTGTTGCAAGCGGCCGTGCCAGTCCGACAATTGCGCTATGGGCCAACGGCAACCGGTCGGATTGTTCGGATTGATCAAAATCAATACATCCAAAGCCGGCAACGCCGATTCGAGCGCATGCACTTGCAGCGCCGTAACCTGATGTCCGGCCCGCTGCCAGGCACCGGCGTGTTCGGCATAAGCCGGATGCAAGACCCCTACCCTGGACTGTGGACGCAAACGCGGCAAGGTTTGAATCGCCGCTTGCGACCCGGCTACCGCCAATAGCGAGGAATTGCCGTAGTAAGCCCTGGCCGCCGGCAATAATTCGTCCTGCTCTTCCGGCAAACGCAACCAGCATTCGGCCGGCACCGGCGGTACCGGCCAGCCATTAGGATTAATACCGGTGGATAAATCCAGCCAATCCGCAGCCGGAATGCCGAATTGCCGGGCGGCCAGCTGCAGACATCCGCCGTGTTCAAGCAACATAGTCATACATGCCGATTGCCGCAACCCATAAGACCAACGCCCGAAAAACCAAGGTTACGGCGCGATCGATGTCGGCATTTTCCGGGTGACAAACACCACCGAACCAAATTTTTTGCTTGACGACGCCGTGGTAGCTAGCCGGACCACCCAACTCAAGATTCAATGCGCCGGCACCGGCAGCCATCACCGGGCCGGCGTTGGGACTTTCCAACAGGGCTGCTTGGGTGCGCCAAGCCTGCAATGCCGCTGGAGCATTTCCTAGAACCGCATAAGTCAATGCCGTCAGCCGCGCCGGCACAAAGTTCAACAGGTCGTCGAATCGTGCCGCCGCCCAGCCGAAATATCGATAGCGCTGATTTTTATAACCCCACATCGCGTCCAGGGTATTCGCCAAACGATACAGCACAGCCCCGGACGGGCCTAATACCGCGAACCAGAACAGCGGCGCGAACACCGCATCGGCACCATTTTCCAACACGGATTCTATCGCGGCTCGCCGCACGGCCGGCGCATCCATGCCCCCGGTCTGGCGGCTAACCATATCCCCGACCCGTTGCCGGGCTAACGGCAACTCATCGGCGATCAGCGCCGTCCGGACCCGCTGCGCGTGTTGCTGCAAACTACGGGCAGCGATACAAAAATACAGCAGCAAGCCGTCCAGCAGCCAGTTGCGTTCGAGCAATACCATAGGCAAAGCCGGCGATAGCGCAACCGTTAACGCTACCATTCCGAACAACCGTTGCAGCCTGGGGGCTTTACTCGAAGCCGAGCAATAATGCTCCACCCGCGCGGCCCAGCGCCCGAAAAACACTAAAGGGTGGTAACGATTGGGTAACTCGCCCAGGCCAAAATCCAGAGCAATGGCCAAAAGCACGGCCATCATCAGCGTCACAGGGTTAAGCGGGATTTATTAGAAACGGGCCGCCGGCCCCCGGCGACCCAACCAGCGCAGGCTTAATGGGTATGCTGGGTTGCACGTTGCCCCAGCACGTTTTTGCCGAGAACCACCAATGCAAACACAGTGACCGCGTAAATCGCGGTGTATTGCAGATAAGACGGATAATACTTGGCGAAACTTTCCAGGAATCCTGTCCAGTTGCCGCCGGCAAACTTACCGGATAACCAATAAAAACTGCCGTTGGAAATCAGATAGGCCAGCGAAGTGGCACTCACCAGCGCCACCGCCTGCTGCGCCAGCGTATTGAAGTTCACGGCCGCGAACCGGCGGCACCATTTGCCGCCCCACCACATCGCCGCATAGGTCGGTACTAAAAACAGATATGCCGCGGATATGCAATAATCGCTGACGCCCAGCTGGGCGATGGCCAGATAATCGATAAGCCCCGCTTCCGCCAGCAACAGGGCGAACAGGTAGCGTCCGCCCAGCCATAAACCGGCCAGGAAAAATACCGCCAACGAGGCGTCCGGCAAGGCAAACGGCGACCCGAAGTGGTGAAATCGCGTGGCGGCCATTAACGCCATCAAGGCGACGGCGCCGGGTTTGACGGTCAATTGAGCTGAATTCATACAAGTATCTCCCGGATCAGTTTTGATAATGAATGGAAAAAAAGAAGTTTCTATCGGCCGTGTAATAAGTATTCACGGTTTGATAACGTTTATCCAGCACGTTATTCAACTTGGCGCTCAGCGTCCAGTGTTTATCGATATGGTAGGCGGTCCGCAAGTCCAAAGTCACGAAACCGTCAACCACTATGGTATTCGCCCTGTCGTCGAAACGGTTACCTTGCGCCAATACGTGGGCACCAACGTCGACAGCGCCGAATCCGCGCGATAAATCGTAAGACAAGCTCTGTTCCGCGCGGCGCGCCAACCTTAAATCGGTTTTGCGGTCGCGCGGACTGAGAATACTGCCTGAAAGCGCATGCCGCCAGCCCCAAGTTTCGGTACTGACCTCGGCTTCCATGCCGTCAATTTGCGCTTTATCCAAATTAACCGGCTGATACAAATACGTCGTCGGATTGACCACCAAGCCGCTCCAATCGATTAAATTGTCGATATCGGTATGATAAGCGCGTACTTGCCATTGCGCCCAGGCATGTTGCCCTCCGATGCCGGCCTCCACCGTCGTCGACTCTTCCGCCCGCAAACTGCGGTTCCCCTCGGTAATATAAGTGGTACCGAAGAAAGTAGACTGTTGGTGCGGCCAATACAAGCTGTTGAAGGTCGGCGCCTTGAAAGCGTTACCGAAGCGGGCGAAGGTACTCAAGCCGTAATCCCAATTGAAGCGCCAACCGATGCTGCCGGTCACATAATCGCCGCTGGCCTGATTTTCGTCCCAGCGTATCGAGGCATCGATGAAGTGACGCTCCAACAACCGACTATGAATATTGCCGAACACACCGACGTCGTAACGCGACGTCTCGCTGTAATTGACGTTGCTCTGTACTTCGTCGACCCGATAGTCGCTGCCTAGAGTCAGGCGGTGGTCGTCGTTAAGGCGTACTTCGTTCAACCAGCTGGCGTTCCAGCGGGTGGTATTGATACGGCCGTAAAAACTGCCGTCCGGGTTGAAATTATCGTTTTCGTCCAGCGTTTGTCCGAAACGCAGACTGGAGCGCCAATTGTCCAACACGTCTAGGCTACCGGACAAACCCACCATCTGATTGACGAATTCGGTGCGATTCGGAATGCCGTCGTATTCGGTTTTACCTTGCGCGCGCATGAAGCTGGCTTCGATTTCGCCATTATTATCGAAACGATGTCCGGCACGCGCATTGATCCCGGTGTTGTAATAGCCGTCCCTATCGTTCTCGCCGCTGTTGCGGAGATTGAAACCTTGACTGTTGAAATGCGAGGCGCCCAAAGCGTACCAACTATTACCGACTTTACCGCTGACGTTACCCGCACCGTTGAAGGTATCGTAAGAACCTGCTCCGGCATCCAAACTGATGCTGGGCTGCTCCGAACGACTGCCTTTACGGGTAAAAATTTGAATGACGCCGCCGAGCGCTTCCGAACCGTACAAACTGGAATCCGGCCCACGGCTGATTTCCACCCGCTCGATTTGATCCAGCGGCAGGAACTGGAACGAGGCAGAACCCAATGTCACCGAACCCGCCTTGATTCCGTCGATCAGCACCAGCACGTGGTCGGAATTGGTGCCGCGCATGAATGCGCTAGTATATTGCCCGTAGTCGCCGTTTTGGGTAATGTCCAAACCCGGCGCAGTCTTGAGCAAATCCGGTAAGGTTCGGACCTGTAAGCGCTCTATGTCTTCCCGGGTAAACACCGTGGTCGCGGTGGCCAGCTCCGCAGTGACCGTTTCGCTGCGGGTCGCGGTCACTACCGTTTCGGGTAAAAAGCCGGTTTGATCGTTCGCGCCAGCCGGCGAATGGGTAACGATGGCACCGATGCCGAACAGCATTGATGACGCAATTTTAATTTGTCGCATGAATTCCTCTGCGCCCGCCGCGCATCAAGGGTTATTAAACGACAGAGGATAAGCGGGTGCGCGAAACGGACCGAAGCAGGCAACGATCATTTCGTCGACAGCCCTCCGCTGTCTCGAACGATCCTTCAGGCCAGTCTCCGGGCTTGTAAGCGGCTATACAGCCGGAACTGCAGCCTTCCCATGCCTTGGCACAGTGGCGTGATTGCAGACCGTTAACTTACCTACCGTTGCGGGGGCAGCGCCGGAATGAGTGAAAATTCACCGCACCGGCTTCCTGTTTAAGCGGGATCGCTTGTCGACCGATCCAAACACCTGAAAGAGGGTCGCAAATTCTACCAGCTATTGGATGCCGATCAAGCAAATAAGCGCCGTTAGCTATTTTAGCGCGTCACCGGCATTGAAAATTACGCTTGACGTGCTATAACTTGGCCACTGAGTCAAATCGGTTTTCACGCGAACAAAACAGGCACATTTATGGAAATTCAATCGAAGTTGCTCGGCAATCAACAGGTCAACCCTGATACCGTCATTACTTTTCCGCATGGGATTCCCGGCTTCGAAGACCAAACCCGCTTCAATTTGTTTCATCAGGAAGGCAGCGATATTGTCTATTGGTTGCAATCGCTGGATAACGAAGATTTAACGTTATCCGTCGCCCACCCTGTCCACTTCAACATCAACTACAGTTTTGTCTTGACCGACGCCGAAGAGCAGTTATTGCAGATTAGCGACGGCGACGAAATTTTAATCCTAATCGTGTTGCACAAAGACGAGAGCGGTAACGACAAGCCAACGATCAAGGGCTCGATCAAATCGCCTATGGTAATTAACAGCAACAAACGCTTAGGTCTGCAAAAAGTGCTGGTCAACATCGAACAAAGCATCACGCTAACGGAAAAAATCAGCGAAATCGATGTCGCCGAAGCCTAACCGAAATTCACAGGTCGCATAAATCCATCGTTTGCAACTTGATTTTTAAAGCAATAGCCGGGCTTTTTAGAATTTGCGGGCGCAACACGATGTGTGCGCCCGATTGAGAAGCGTTGCGTGAGTGTGTGAGTCGGACTCAATTCAAGCGGCTTGCACCGGAATCGAATGACTGCAATGGCTGACTTTATTACCGGCCTCGAAATACACCAATACCGGTTGATAATTTTTCAACTCCGCCTCATCCAAACTAGCGAAGGCGCAAACGATGATCAAATCGCCGGGACAGGCTAAGCGCGCCGCCGCCCCGTTAATCGAAAACACACCGGAGCCGTTTTCGGCACGAATCGCGTAGGTGGTAAAACGCTGGCCGTTGTTGATGTTGTAAATATGTATTTGCTCGTATTCCAAAATTCCTGACAAATCCAAGATATCGCCATCAATGGCGCACGAACCCTCGTAGTCGAGTTCGGAATGTGTCACACGAGCCCTGTGCAACTTAGCTTTCAGCATATTGATGTGCATAATCGACGTTTTCAAAAACGAGTGAACCGGCGATTATGCCTGAAATGCCGATAGCTATCAAACACGCCACTCGTCAGCGCCTGCCTGCGCCGCGGGCAATCGCGGGGACCAACCCTAACGATCGATTGGCGGCCAGCGAAAGGCATTCGCCGTCGCGCCGATTGAAAAACGCCGAATCACTTGCGACTGAAATGGATGTTATCGATAAGCCGGGTTTTGCCTAACCTAGCAGCCGCCATGACCACCAAATCCGTATCGTCCGCGTCGGGGGGCAATAAATCCGCGCTACGGCATAGGCTGAAATAATCCAATACAAACCCCGCGTCGCTGAGTATTTGTTGCTGGCGCTGCAGCATGGCCTGCTCGGGCTCGCCGGCCAAGACAGCCTCCCGGGCACCGCATAAACATTGGAAAAGCAAGGGGGCCACCGTCCGCTCTTCGTCGGATAAATAGCTGTTGCGCGAACTCATTGCCAGGCCGCTGTCCTCCCTAACCGTCGCCACGCCCTGAACCCGCACCGGCAGATTTAAATCCAACACCATACGCCTGAGCACTACCAGTTGTTGGAAGTCTTTTTCGCCTAATAGCAATACATCCGGCTGCACGATGTTCAACAATTTGCATACCACCAAGGCCACGCCGTCGAAATGTCCCGGCCGGTTAACACCGCAATGCAAGGCGGACAAATCGGGTACGGACACTTTGGTTTGCGAGGCCTGGGGATACATTTCCGCCACGCCGGGCAAAAACAGTAAATCGGCACCTTGCCCGACCAATTTGTCCTTGTCTTCTTTTTCGGTTCTGGGATAGCTATCGAAATCTTCGTTAGGAGCAAATTGCGCCGGATTGACAAAGATACTGACCACGACCCGATCCGCCTGCTGATGCGCTATTTCCACCAAACGCATGTGTCCGTCGTGCAAATTGCCCATGGTAGGCACGAACGCCACGGTTTGCTCGGACTGCCGCCATGTGCGGATTAGGGCTCTGACGGCATCGACGGTCGTTAAGGTTTGCATAAATTCAATAACTCTGCTCTAAACTCGGAAACTGCCCGGACTTGACCGCTTGGATAAAACCACGCACGGCGTCTTCTATGTCCGCCGCCCCGGACAGAAAGTCTTTAGAAAAACGCGGGCGCTTGCCCACGCTAATATTCAGCATATCGTATAACACCAGTACCTGGCCGTCGCAATCGCCCCCCGCACCGATGCCTATCACCGGAATCGTCAACTGCCTGCTGATTTCCGCCGCCAATAATGCAGGCACGCATTCCAAAACCAGCATGCCCGCGCCCGCCTGCTCGATAGCCACCGCATCGGCCAATATTTGTTGGGCTTGCCCGGCATCCCGGCCTTGCAGCTTGTATCCGCCGATCAGGTTCACCGATTGCGGCAGCAAGCCCAAATGTCCGCACACCGGTATCCCTTGCGCCGCTAAAAACGCGATGATTTCCGGCTTAGCGCCTTCCAATTTGACCATTTGCGCCTGGCCTTCCTGCATCAAGCGCGTGGCGGTGCGCAATGCTTGTTGCGGATCGGCGTAACTGGCGAACGGCATGTCGGCAATGACGAAGGCCCGTTTGCGGGCCCGCGTCACACAACGGGTGTGATACACCATGTCGTCGACCGTCACCGGCACGGTACTGACCTGTCCTTGCACCACCATACCTAAGGAATCGCCAACCATCAGCATCTCGACGCCGCATCGATCCAATAAGGCGCTGAAACTGGCATCGTACGCCGTCAAACAACTGATTTTCTCGCCCGCGCGCTTTAATGCGCCGATATCGGCAATGCTAAGCGTTTTGGGGGCTTCGGCATAAAGTGTCATAACTCGATCCTATGCAAACCTTGAAAAGGACAAGCGGCCAATAAATCCGCCAGCACCCCTAACCCGGGTATCGGTAAATCGGCCGGCGCCACGTCGGCTAACGGATACAATACAAACGCGCGACGAATTAGTTCCGGATGCGGCACCTGTAAGTCGGCGGTATCGATTATTTCTTCAGCGTACAACAATAGATCCAGATCCAATGTCCTGGCGCCCCAGCGCTGATTTCGGACCCGGCCATGCTGATTCTCGATCTGCTGCAAAACCGCAAGCAACTCGTGCGGCGTACACAGCGTAGCCACCCGCATCACCGCGTTGACGTAATCGGGTTGATCTTGCGGCCCTACCGGTGCGCTGCCATAAAGCGCAGACAAGCCCAGTTTGCGGATTTGTGCCTGCTGCGCAATTTCGTCCGCCGCGCTCAGCACTTGACGTAACGGCTCGTCCAAATTGCTGCCCAAACCTATGTACGCCTCGCCCCACACACTTACAGCCGTCATGTCGGCGCACCGCCGGTTTTGGGCTTGCCGCGGTAACGCCGATTTTTAGTGCGCGGTTTGGGCGCGCCATTTTTAGGCGGAGCCGTCATTTTACGCTGCTCTTCGTCATCCGCACTCTGGAAGCGGGTCCACCAATCGACCAAGCCCGGATCGGCTCCGCCGGTTTCGGCCCGCAGCTGCAGAAAATCGTAAGCCGCCCGAAATTTCGGCTGTTCCAACAATCGGTAAGGCCGGCTGCCGACGGTCCGAGTCAACTTGGCTTGCATGAACCAAACGTCTCGCATCGCTTGGGTAATGTGTCGCGGCATGGCAATGATTTTGACTTGCTTAGCCAACACCTCGTTCGCCGCGCTTTGGTAGGCGATGGTTTCGTTTTCGCCCCTTTGCAGCAAACGCTGCACCGCGCACTGCAAAGGCTCCCACAACAAAGCCGCCAACAGAAAATAAGGTGTCAGCGTTTTACCTGCCGCAAAGCGCGTATCGGAATTTTCCAGCGCCCGAATCAGGAACAAACGCGGGAATTCGTGTTCCTGAGTTTCCAGGCAAGCGTCGGTTTCCGGAAACAAAATCGCAAACAAGCCGTAGTGCCGCAACAGCTCGAAAGTTTGCACGCCGTATCCGGCCAAAAATAACTTCAAAACCTCGTCATACAAACGAGCGGCCGGAATGCTGCCGAGCGAATCGGCCAATGCGAATATCGGCCGTTCAGTCTCCGGATGCAGTTTAAAACCCAGTTTTACCGCAAAGCGAACGGCCCGCAGCATCCTAACCGGATCTTCCCGGTAACGCCGCTCCGGATCGCCTAACAAGCGCAATACCGCATCCGCGTGATCTTGCATGCCGCCGGTATAATCCACCACCGAAAAGTCGCGAATGTTGTAATACAGCGCGTTGACGGTAAAGTCGCGGCGCCAGACGTCTTCTTCCAACGTTCCGAATACGTTGTCGCGCAACACTCGTCCGTCCTCGTGCACTAGTTGCCGATCGGCGTCGTCCTCGGCGGAACCTCGAAATGTGGCGACTTCGATGATTTCCTTGCCGAAAAACACGTGAGCCAAGCGGAAGCGCCGTCCGATGATCCTGCAATTTCTAAACACTTGCTTGACCTGTTCCGGACTCGCATTGGTCGCGACGTCGAAATCCTTCGGTTCGCGCCCCAGCAACAAATCCCGAACGCAGCCACCTACCAGATAAGCCTCGAAACCGGCTTTCTTCAGACGTTGCAGTACTTTCAGCGCGTTATCGCTGATTTGCGAACGCGAAATGCAATGCTCCGATCTTGAGTAGATTCTCAGCGAACGCTGTGTAACCGGCCGCTCGGTGACGGTTATGGAATGCCGCTTGGGCGAAAAAATCTTTTTGAAAAACTTAAAAATGACAATAACCCTATGTTGTTTTTGTTCCGTCAAGTATCGCGAGAGGAAGCAACTACCGTCTAAAATTCCCGATGCCTATTCACAATTCGGCTTGATCCCCCCCAATAAACAGGCCATCCTAATCCCAGTTGCAACAAATTATCGGCGCAGTCCGACAATTCGCATACCCAACGGGGATGGCTCGAGCCATTGGCTAAATTGTTGCATCGGGCCCCTTATAAGCCGGTAATCATATCACCGCACAGATACAGCGCCAATTACAGCCGGAACAGCCTTCCGATACGAGTCCGCCCACGAGGTGGCAAAACCAACCTTCCCTGTCTATCGTCTACACTTGAAGGCTTTAGTCAACAGGCAGTTTCACGGACAGGAATCACTTGCTAGCCCTGTAGCGGTTCCTTAGAATTCAGCAGATAAACCGGAGGTAGCGCTTGTCAAATCATCGAGAATTCATCCCGCTAAACATTGCCGTACTAACGGTATCCGACAGCCGAACCGAAGCGGACGACACATCCGGTCAAACCTTGGTGGCGGGCTTAACCGAAGCCGGCCATCGCTTGATCGACAAGAAAATCGTAGCCGACGACATCTACCAGATCCGCGCCGCCGTCAGCTTATGGATTGCTGACCCCAGCGTACACGCCGTCATCAGCACCGGCGGCACCGGCGTGACCGGCCGCGACGGCACGCCGGAAGCGGTATTGCCACTATTGGACAAAGTTCTGGACGGGTTCGGAGAAGTCTTTCGAATGCTGTCGTATCACACCATTAAAAGTTCGACCATACAGTCGCGCGCCGTCGCCGGGGTCGCGAACGCCACTTATATTTTCTGCATACCTGGCTCGTCCGGCGCTTGCCGGGACGCCTGGCAGCAGTTGATCAAGGAGCAGTTGGACTACCGTACCCGGCCTTGCAACTTGGTTCAGCTAATGCCACGGCTATTGGAAAAATAATGCAAACGCGCTTTTTGTTTTGGGCGGCAATCGCAGGCGGTTCGGGCGTCGGGTTGGGTGCGTTCGGCGCCCACGGTTTGAAATCAGCATTGTCCGCTTACGAATTGGAAATTTACAAAACCGCTGTCGATTATCAAATGTGGCATGCGTTACTGCTCGGTTTAATCGGCAGCTTGCCACCCCGACGGCAATTACTTTGGGCCGGCTGGGCATTACTGGCCGGCATTGTCCTGTTTTCAGGTAGTCTGTACTTATTGGCAATCCTGAAAATCCGCTGGCTGGGGGTGATCACCCCGTTCGGCGGTACGGCATTTCTCGCCGCTTGGGGCTTACTGGCATACGCCGCCTATCGGCGTTCGGAGGAATAAACCATGGCTACGCCGCCACGCCCGCCAAGTTCCGCACCCGTGCGCCAGCCCAATCGGAGCGGCATGCGCGATCCGGACATTCATGAAGAAAAACTACCGCCGGTGCCGGAAGACGCGATGCTCAAGGTCTTGCAATCCGTCATCCATATTGCGGTGCGGACCTTAGCCGTATTAACGACTTTGGTGATTTTATGGGGTGTAGCGGACGTAGTTTACGTGTTATACCAACGCTTGGTTGCGCCGCCGCTGTTGTTACTCACCGTTTCCGACTTATTGGCCGTGTTCGGCTCGATATTGTCGGTGTTGATTGCGGTCGAAATCTTCATCAGCATCACTTTTTATATCAGGCACGACGTGTTGCCGATTAAACTGGTGCTGGCTACCGCGCTGATGGCTATTTCCCGTAAAGTCATCATGCTCGATGTCGCGGACTTGGATTGGCCTTACATCGTTGCGATTGCAGCGGTTATCATAGCCTTGGGCCTGGCATACTGGCTGATCTCCTACAAACCCAAACCCATACCACAAGAAGAGCGATAATCGATGCGCGACGCAGCCCCTCAAACCATCTATCTAAAAGATTACACGCCTCCGGAATATTTAATCGATCGGATCGACCTGGAGTTCGAGCTGGACGAACAATGCACGCTAGTCCGTTCACGGCTATCGGTGCGGCGCAATCCGGACAGCGCGCACCTCGATACCTCGTTAACCTTGCAAGGCGAAGAGCTGGAACTTTTGAGCATTGACCTGGACGGCACCGCGCTGTCGAGCGACGCTTATCTGCTCACTCCCGAATTTCTAACCCTGCATAACGTTCCACAAGACGGCACCTTTACCGTCGCTATCGAAAACCGCATCAATCCCAAAGCCAATACCGCACTGGAAGGCCTTTACCTGTCCGGCAGCATGCTGTGCACCCAATGCGAAGCGCAAGGTTTTCGCAAGATTACCTGGTTCTTGGACCGACCGGACGTCATGAGCCGCTTCAGCGCCAAACTAACGGCCGATTTCGCTCGCTTTCCGGTTCTGTTGTCCAACGGCAATAAAACCGGCCAAGGCGAAAACGCAGACGGCCGGCACTGGGTTAGCTGGGAAGACCCTTTCGCCAAACCGTGCTACTTGTTCGCCCTGGTTGCCGGCCAGTTGGAATGCGTGCGAGACAGCTTCGTCACGATGAGCGGGCGCCGGATTGACTTGGAAATTTTCGTAGAACCCCACAATCTGGACAAGTGCGGACACGCCATGCGATCTCTGCAAAATGCTATGCGCTGGGACGAAGAGCAATACGGGCGCGAATACGATCTGGATTTGTACATGATCGTCGCGGTAGATCATTTCAATATGGGTGCGATGGAAAACAAAGGCCTGAACGTTTTCAACACCAAATTCGTGCTGGCCCGTCCCGACACCGCCACGGACAGCGACTACGAACACATCGAAGGCGTCATCGGCCACGAATACTTTCACAACTGGTCCGGCAACCGGGTTACCTGCCGCGACTGGTTTCAATTGAGCTTGAAAGAAGGCTTCACCGTATTCCGCGACCAGCAATTCAGCGGCGACCGCAGCTCGCCGGCTGTCAAACGCATCGAAGACGTCAACATGCTGCGCACCCGCCAATTTGCGGAAGACGCCGGTCCGCTGGCCCATCCCATCCGGCCGGAAGCCTATATCGAAATCAACAATTTTTATACCTTGACGGTTTACGAAAAAGGCGCTGAGGTGGTCCGTATGCTGCACACGTTGCTCGGCGCCAAAGGCTTTCGTAAAGGCTGCGATTTATATTTCCAACGCCACGACGGCCAAGCCGTAACCTGCGACGATTTCGTCAACGCCATGGAGAGCGCGAACGGCGTCGATTTAAGCCAATTCCGCCGCTGGTATTCCCAAGCCGGCACGCCGGTGCTGACGGTATCGCAACACTATGACCCGGATAAAAGGCAGTTGCGGCTGGATATTCGGCAAAGCTGCCCGCCTACTCCAAGTCAACCCGAAAAACTGCCGCTGCACATTCCGGTCAAATTGGGCCTGCTGAATCCGGACGGTTCGCCGGCGCCTATTGTCATACACGGCGAAAGCTCGGAAGAAATCACGCTCAATGTAACCGAAGCCGCCCAAATCTTCGTTTTCGAACAACTCGATGCGTGCCCCGTGGTATCGTTGCTCCGCGGCTTTTCCGCGCCGGTCAATCTGGAAATGCCGCGCGAGTTGGGCGAGCTGGCCTTTTTGCTGCGCCACGACAACGACACCTTCAATCGCTGGGAAGCCGGCCAACAACTGGCCAAACAAATCATTTTCGGCTTGATAGAAGACATCCGCCGCCAGCGTCCGCTCCATCTGAACGCACTGTTGATCGACGCGTTCCATAGCCTGCTGCAGGAAGAAGCCGACGACTTATCCTACCAAGCCTTGTTGCTGGCCCTGCCGGAAGAAAATTATCTGGCCGGGCAAATGGCGGTGGTCGACGTAGACGCCATCCACCATGCCCGGGAATTCGTCAAAGACACCTTGGCACAGGCCCTGCAGGACGATTTCAAGCGTGTTTACCTGATACACCACCGCGACGAATCCGGCAAATTCGACGCCATGGCGATAGGCCGACGCCGCTTGAAAAACGCCTGTTTAGGCTATCTGAGTCAACTGGAATCGTCGGAAAGTTACCAGCTAAGCCAACAGCAATTCGACAGCACCCAAAACATGACCGATCAAATGGCGGCCTTATCCGGCATCGTCAACAGCCATCACCCGGCAAAAGCCGATTGTCTGGATAGCTTTTATCGGCAATGGCAACACGAAGCCCTGGTCATCGACAAATGGTTTGCCTTGCAAGCCTCCAGCGCCATGCCTGATACCTTCGCCACCGTGCTGGCATTGATGCAACATCCGGCCTTCGACATCAAAACCCCTAACCGGGTCAGAGCGCTGATAGGTGCTTTCAGCCAAGCCAATCCGGTGCATTTTCACGCGAAAAACGGCGACGGGTATCGTTTCCTGGCCGACCAAGTTGTCGCCCTAAACGACATAAACCCGCAAATCGCCTCCCGCATGGTCACCGGCTTCG
The DNA here is from genome assembly GCF_040741385.1 of Methylomonas sp. HYX-M1. NCBI lineage: Bacteria > Pseudomonadati > Pseudomonadota > Gammaproteobacteria > Methylococcales > Methylococcaceae > Methylomonas > Methylomonas sp. HYX-M1. The sequence goes on along the minus strand of NZ_CP160405.1, from coordinate 1,203,584 downwards.
CCCAATGGCGCCGCTACGATCACGCCCGGCAAAATCTAATGAAAGAACAGCTGCAACGCATCGTGAACACTCCCCATCTGTCGAAAGACGTGTACGAAATAGCCAGCAAGAGTTTGGCGTAGCTGTCACAATCACGTAAACTATTTGAGTAATTTCCCCACTTGCCGCCAGCATGACTGTCCGTACCGCTCAGGTAGAGCGCAATACCCTAGAAACCCAAATCAAAGTTGCGGTCAACCTGGACGGCAACGGCGTCACCTCGTTCCAAACAGGCCTGCCCTTTTTAGAACACATGCTGGATCAAATCGCCCGGCACGGCTCTATCGATCTATCGATTGAATCTCACGGCGACCTGCACATAGACGCTCACCACAGCGTAGAAGACATCGGCATTACCTTGGGACAAGCCGTCACCAAAGCGCTGGGAGATAAAAAAGGCATCTACCGCTACGGTCATGCGTATTGCCCGTTGGACGAATCGCTCTCGCGCGTAGTAGTGGATTTTTCCGGCCGACCCGGACTGTTTTACGAGGTCGAGTTCAAGCGCGCCTGGATCGGCAACTTCGACGTCGATTTATTCAAGGAATTTTTCCAAGGTTTCGTCAATCACGCCGGCGTCACGCTGCATATAGACAACTTGAAAGGCGGCAACGCCCATCATATTGCCGAAACCGTCTTCAAAGCGTTCGGCCGCGCCGTGCGCATGGCGATTAGCCCCGACCCCCGTATGGCAGGTATCATGCCGTCAACCAAAGGTAGTTTATAATCCCCCCACACGCCGTATCCTTTTTAACAACGCTATCTTTATGTCTTCAGTTGCCGTTATCGATTACGGGATGGGTAATCTGCATTCCATTGCCAAAGCACTTCAACACGCGGCACCCGGCGCATCCGTCCGCATCAGCGCACAGGTACAAACCATACAACAAGCCGATCGCGTCGTATTTCCCGGAGTCGGCGCCATACGCGATTGTATGGACGCCCTGGAGCGCTTAAATTTAATCGACGCCATCAAACAAGCCGCGCACAACAAACCTTTTTTGGGCATCTGCTTGGGCATGCAAGCGCTGTTGACCGATAGCGAAGAAAACCAGGGTACCCAATGCCTGAACATCATTCCCGGTCACGTCCGCCGTTTTCCAGATCCCTGCCGCGACGAAACCGGACAACGGCTGAAAATTCCGCATATGGGCTGGAACCAAGTGGAGCAAACCCCCCACCCGTTATGGCAAGGCATACCGCAGTCGAGCCGGTTTTATTTCGTACACAGCTATTATGCCCAGCCGGATTCGCCAAGCGACGCTATCGCACACAGCACATACGGCCAAGCGTTTGCTTGCGCACTGGCGAAAGACAATGTATTTGCCGTGCAATTTCATCCGGAAAAAAGCCAAGCAGTAGGACTTAAGCTATTACAAAATTTTTTGCGCTGGGATGGCGCAAATTAACCTCCGCCGACCCCGTTCGGCTTTTTAACATTATTCATCGAGTGGTTTAACGTTGAGATAAAGCTATGTTGCTGATACCTGCAATTGATTTGAAAGAAGGAAAGTGTGTGCGGCTGCGTCAAGGTCGAATGGAAGACGATACGGTGTTTTCCGACGATCCGATTGCCGTCGCAGGACGCTGGGTGGCAGCAGGCGCAAAGCGGTTGCATTTAGTCGATTTAGACGGCGCGTTCGCGGGCAAGCCCAAAAACGCCGAAGTCATACATGCCATCGTAGAAGCCTATCCCGACGTACCGGTACAAATCGGCGGCGGCATTCGCGACGAAGACACCATACAGGCTTATCTGGAAGCCGGGGTGGAATACGTCATCATCGGCACCAAAGCCGTCAGCGAACCGCACTTCGTCCGCGACATCGCCATCGAATTTCCCGGCCACATCATCATCGGCCTGGACGCCAGAGACGGCAAAGTAGCGATCGACGGCTGGTCCAAGCTGTCGCGTCACGACGTCATCGACTTAGCGAAAAAATTCGAAGCGCAAGGCGTTTCAGCCATTGTTTACACCGACATCTCCCGCGACGGTATGATGCAAGGCGTCAACGTGGAAGCGACGGCGAAATTGGCGCGGTCGGTCAACATCCCCATCATCGCCTCCGGCGGCATCACCAATTTGCAGGACATCCGCGCCTTGGGCGCCGTCTCGCACGAAGGCATTATGGGCGCGATTACCGGCCGGGCCATCTACGAAGGCACCATGGACTTCGCCGAAGCCGAAAAACTGGCCGAATCGTTCGGATAACTTATGGGCTTGGCAAAACGCATCATTCCGTGCCTGGACGTCGATAACGGCCGCGTCGTCAAAGGCGTGCAATTCGTCGACATCCGCGACGCCGGCGACCCGGTGGAAATCGCCCGGCGTTACGATCAGGAAGGTGCGGACGAACTCACCTTTTTGGACATTACCGCCACCCACGACAACCGAACGACCATGGTTCACGTCGTGGAACAAGTCGCCGGCCAAGTGTTTATCCCGTTAACGGTCGGCGGCGGCATCCGCAGCTTGGACGACATTCGCCGCATGCTGAATGCCGGCGCCGACAAAGTCGGCATCAACAGCGCCGCGGTTTTTCGCCCGGAATTCGTCCGGGAAGCGGCGGATAAATTCGGTGCGCAATGCATCGTCGTCGCGATAGACGCGAAAAAGGTCAGTCAGGACGGCGAAGCGGACCGATGGGAGATTTTCACCCACGGCGGCCGTAAACCCACCGGCATCGACGCCGTGGAATGGGCGGTCAAAATGACAGCCTTCGGCGCCGGCGAAATTTTGCTGACCAGCATGGATCGAGACGGCACCAAATGCGGCTTCGACCTAGCCCTAACCCGGACAGTCAGCGACGCGGTAGGCGTACCGGTAATCGCCTCCGGCGGCGTTGGCAACCTGGACCACTTGGCGGACGGCATCCTGCAAGGTAAAGCCGACGCGGTGCTGGCCGCCAGCATTTTTCATTTCGGCGAATATAGCGTGGAACAAGCCAAACGCCACATGCAAGCAAAAGGCATAGAGGTAAGATTATGACGCCGAATTGGCTTGACGAAGTCCAATGGACGAACGACGGCTTGGTGCCGGTCATCGCGCAACAACACGATACCGGCCGAGTCGTCATGTTTGCCTGGATGAATAAAGAATCCCTGCAACTGACGGCCAGCGAGGGATACGCCGTTTATTGGTCTCGCTCGCGCCAACGACTATGGCGTAAAGGCGAAGAATCCGGCCACCGGCAAAGAATCGTGGATATACAACTCGATTGCGATAACGACGTCATATTGATTAAAATAGACCAGGAAGGCGGCATCGCCTGTCACACCGGCCGTGAAAGCTGCTTTTACCGCAGCTTGGAGAACGGCCAATGGCTAGCCAAGGACCCGGTTTTAAAAGACCCCAAAGCCATCTACAAATAAATCCCATCCAAGCCGGCATAGCTCAGCAGGTAGAGCAGCGCACTCGTAACGCGAAGGTCGTAGGTTCGATTCCTATTGCCGGCACCATTAAAAACAATAGCTTACGATGATTTGTAAGTTGGTGATTTTTAAAATGTCGCACTTTTGTCGCACTGAAAAATAAAATCCCCAGACAACAATCGAATGTTCTCGACATTTTGGGAAAGTGGGTGGAGTGAGATTCGGCCTCATGCAAACGCCATTGACCCAAACCGCCGATATGGCGGTTTGACTGCTTCCCATAGGCTAGTACTTCTGGCAAATGAAACGCCGGTGACACGATACCGGGAATTTCCGGTATATCGGTTTCGGCAATTATTTGCTTTTGTCGTTAGCACTTCGGCAATTCATTTGACTTTTGTTCCGGAGGGGATATATTGCGATGCGCTTCTTTCTGCTCGGCGCTCTTTCCGTCATCGCTGGCTTCATGGTGTTTGGATTGCAAGGCGGGCTGTATGCCAGAATCAGCGGGGTGTGAGTGCGCAGCATCCCAAAGAAGTTATTGATTTCGTCGACCTGGCTAGGGCGGCTACGACTGGTTTGTGAAAGCCAGAAAGGGTAAGCCTTTCCATTTCTGATCCCAATTCATGTCAGCGATCGATTATGACAAGACGGAAGTCGGCAGCACTCACGGCAAACGAGATTGAAACAAAGTCTATTCTGCCCATTTATTAACCGACGCAAATTTGCTTTCGTCTATCTCCGTTGGCCGTTTCTGCGCCAAAACCTGCGATTTGCCGGTTTTGAATTTCGTCTTTATTCCCGGCGCGGGAATTTGAGGTGGGGCAATGACCTTCCCATTCCCTCTTCGTACTAAGCGGAAAATTCCGCTGAGTTAAAACCGACAAATCGTAGGTTTTAAATTTCGTCGTCATCTAACTTGCACGTCGTTGTTTGGGCATCGCTGGATTCATGTGCATTCCGAGCGATCCCGCCGCTGTTTCCTACCCAAAGTCGACAAGTAATTCCAATCGCAATACCGTTGCCCAATCCGATATGATTGCGCCAGTGCAGCATGTGGTATTTCAGGAGCTGTGAACTGTCGAAACCGACCCATAACCGTCTTTGACCGCTGTTATTTGATCGGCTGGTTAGTGATGCACAACTGACGGTCTTAAGAAAGGAAAATTGCTAAACTCATATCTTTTAGTACAAAATCAAAGAATATTCACAGCGCTACTGGAAGCATATAGTGAAAAATAAAAAAGGAAAAATTCGTAACTGGGACTGGGTAAAAAACGCTGTAGAGCTCAATGGAGCAATCTATGCTTTAAACGAAATTAGAAAGACCCATCCATCGAATTATTACTCTGATTTGCAGAGGTTTAGACGAATTGCAATATTAGACACAGCAAAACTATTCCGCCTTGGTTCTAGTGAAATTGGACATCTTCTTTGGAGCTATCCACCATTAACTCCGATTTCTTTAAAAAATGAATTGGCGTGGGCAAGTGCATGGCTTAGCGGTCAAGCAACAAAAATCAATGCATATCGTTGTTTTGAAAAAGAAATCCAAGAAATTATTTTGGCAGGCGAAATAGATACTGCCGCAGCTAATCTGGATATTTTTTGTGTGAAAAGCGGCTGGAGTTTATGGGCTATCGAGCTTCGACTTGCACTTGAGCAACTGAGCAAGGGCATAGAGGCGCAGAAATCACTCGCAGCAACTTGGAAATCAATAGCGCAAAATGGAACCCTCCGTTTAATAGCACAGGTAGTAAGTGATCGCAACGATCCGACTTTTTCTTATGATGCCTTCCATTGGAATTGCTTAAATGCTTTCCCCGAATTTACCAATGCCGGTGATTGGCTGCCAACGTATTTAATATATCGTTCACTTTCAAGTTTATATGGCAAGAAAGAGTCAGCCTTACCCATCATTCTTTCACGAGAATTAACATCAAGTCTTATTGATTATTACGAAGCAATTATTGAAACATTGGTAAATATCGTAAACGATACGACTGATTTGCAATCTTTGCGTCCAGACGCTATTCGAGTTATTAATACATTACTTAAAGATGGCTATACTGACTGTAGGTTGCAAAAACTTCATATTGCATTGACTGGTATCATGCCTAGTAATAATGCTTTATCAGTAGCCAATTCACCATCAGTTCAATTGCTTTTCGACGCTTGTACATCGAGACTCTGCTGGGATGAATTACCATCAAATATTTCACCGTTTCTTCAAGATGTGCTTAAAGATGTACGTCAATGTGATGAAGAAGGAATTCAAGCATTGGAGGCAATAACAAATATTGTTAAGTTGGGAACTAATCTTAAAAGTCTCGATATTGGCGTTGCTATTGGCATTTCTCCACAATTGCTTGCTGGAGATCTAACTTCACAAACAGTACTACCACTAGCATTGAGCCTAACTGTCTGTGGTTGGCAATTTGATGAAATTACTGCATTGGAAGATGAAATTATCGAGATTTTCTTAGAATCATCAGCTCAAGATGAGTGCTGTGCAATGCATGAACGAGTCGCCAGTTTTCTAAATGTTTTACATGGTAATCCAATAGAAGACTTAGCGGCTAAAGATTCACTCAGCTATCTATGGTTGGGGCGACAATTAATCAAGCAGAAGCGGTGGGACGAAGCATTTTGGTTGTGCGACTGTATGGCTGATTTTGGTTCTTATTTTTTGACTCGGCAGTCCGAAAAACTTCGTCTTAAAGTTTTTACAAACAAAGGGGAGCTTAAAAAAGCGTTTGAACTAATGACGCAATGGTTGCTTAAAGCGTCACATTACGCAACTGAATTTCCCATAGCCAAAATCTTCACGGATAGAAAATTCTCATCATTCACTGACATAGACCCTATTTTAGTTGGACTTGTCTCGCACCATGCTTATATTACGACTGAAGACCAGGATATTCACGGTATATGTAAAATGGCGTGCCAGGAAGTTGCTATTATGGGTGGTTTAAAATACGTTTCTGAAAAGTTTGATATTATAAATGATAAAACTATTAATGCTATTTTAATAGCATTCGCAAGAGACGTTTGGATTGAAGAGAATCTTACCATGAACTATTTTCTTGAATCTACAGAAGATGTTCGGAATGAACGAATGCAGGTTATGCAGTTATTGATGAATTGGGATGAACAAAATAAAGCTGATTATATCGATGCCATAAAAGAATTAACCCTAGACAAAACCCTACGAAACGGCTTGCGGCAAATTGATCAAACTCGTGTATTTGCTAATGAAGTGGCATTGTACAGATGGGCTGAAAAAGAACTATACCAGGATTATGAGCGCCTGATGAAGTTACTAGAAAGTCAGTCGAATGACACATTATCTAACGATCTGATTAGACAATATCTTGTTTCACCTAATAATATTGATTTTCTGCAAGAATTAGGGGGAGGAGAACCGACTGAGGCGGACGCATTACTCATAAAATTGTTGGAACGTTTATTTGAAAGGTTTTTACACGATCCTTATGAAGGCTTGGATTGCTACTTGAGTTTACGAATTCGGCATGGCAGCTTGCGTGGAACTTTATTTGGTGTCTTGGAAGATCAGAGACTTTTGTATTCTTCGACAGGATTATTCTCTCAGACTGCATTCGATAAACGTTGGGGATCAACACTCAATATTTCTGAGCAAGATAGGGTATTGGTAATAGCCGCACTCGAAACATTTACTATGAGATTAAAAGGTATTGGTGACGATTTGGTAAATGACTGTGTACAAATTATTTCTGAGAAAAAACCTAAAGGAGCAATACCAGACAAAATTTCCAGAACAGACGTTAAACTTTTTAGAGCATTTACAAAGTTAATAGCTGAGAGCAATATATCATTTCAATCGCTTGTATACATGGGATATTCTATATTTTGGAAACTCCTTGAACCGTCATTAATAAAACTAGGGATGTATGTTCGGCAAGATGTTAAAAATCAGCTTCAAGCGGAATTTGATACCCTAGCCGAAAAACTACGCAATATTAGTCCGCAAACCATGCCGCTAGTTACAACGATCCATACAGTAGCTACCACAACTCAAAGTCAATGCGATACGATTGCTGATTGGTTCAAACCGCCTCAAACCAGCGGGCATGATAACTATGCATTTTCTATTGCGATAGACATCGCTAAGACAGCGACTACAAATGTTTATCGTGCATTTCCAATCGATGTTAGCCTTTGTAATATGCCTGAACAAGATTTGTCTTTATCTCCTTCAGGATTGTCAGTAGTAACTGATTGTTTATTTGTTATCTTTGAGAATGCTTGGAAGCATTCTGGGCTTAGAGAAGAGATAGGGGCTCTCGATCTTTACGCTAACTTTGATAGTGTAAATAAATTGCTAACATTTAAAGTCTTCAGTAATTTATCTAAAGCAAGGATAGAAATTTTGGAGACAAATGAATTGGAAATTCTTAAAACCAAATATCTATCTCAAAATAATGCTGAACTTGCGCGATGTGAGGGAGGTTCCGGGCTACCAAAACTTGCAAGATTAACTCGGCTTGTTGATCGCACATTGGTATTACACCCTTTAGAATTTGATATTGTTGACCAGCGTTGGATGATCCAAATTACTATTCCTCTCTACGAACGAGAAGGTTTGTATGAAGCCTACGAATAATCCCCTTGTACTTATAATTGAAGATGATGAGCCAAAACTTCAGGCAGTGCATTTTTTTTTACAGGAATCAATACCAAATGCTAATCTGGAAATAGCTACTTCACTGTCGAGTGCAATTCGGGTACTTTCTACACACGCAGTCACTTTGGCAGTGATTGATATGTCGTTACCAACATTCGATGTTTCCAAAGATCGAACTGGAGGACAGCCACAGGGTTTTGGTGGTAGTGATATCCTTCGATTTATTGAAGCTAAATCACCGTCTACCTATAGCGTTGTGTTAACACAATACGAAGAATTTCCTTCGGATAGGAATGGAGGGCGCAAAGATTTAAACGCATTGAAAGAAGAGCTACACCAAAAATTTGGCTCTCGATTTCTTGATGTCATTTATTACTCTGGTCAACTTGGTGACTGGCGTGACGCCCTTCTAACAGCATTAATTAACGCAAGAATTGAAATAAATAATGAAGATATTAATAGTTGATGACAACTTAGATAAAATCACTATTCTGAAAAACGAACTTCTGGGGTTAGGTTTACAGGATACAAATATTTCTGTAGCTTTTCACGCTGCCGAAGCTCGCAAACTGCTTAGTGTTGTAGCGTTTGACATCATGCTACTTGATGTACTGTTACCAATTAGAAAGGATGCCAACCCGCATGGTGAAACAAGTATTGAGCTATTAAAACAAATTGTTGAAGACGGCAATTATAATGCTCCGAAATATATTATCGGAGTTACCGCCGACCTTAATGCATTAGAGCAGCATAAGAATGAATTTCAGAATCTGACAGCTCATATTATTGAAGTTACACTAGGCTCCGATAGCTGGAAAAAATTTCTTGGTACTACAGTATCTCATTTGCAAAAAATTAAGAATGCAGAATTAACCTATGACTACGATGTTTGTGTTCTTACAGCCTTGTGTGATCCAGAGTTAAAGGCTGTGCTTTCGACATGGGAGCCTGAACTTACATCTGAGAAATTTTTAACCCGTGGTGTAATTGTTAAGTTAGGTAACATCACCTATGCAGGTAGTACAAAGCGAGTTGCTTTCGCACACCTTTCTCAGATGGGAATGGTAGCCGCGACACATACTGCTGACACGTTGCTTCAAATGTTCAAGCCCAGAGTACTTATGATGACGGGAATTTGTGGGGGGTTTTCGGATCAAAATGTATGTGTCGGAGATGTAGTTATTGCTGATAAAAGTTGGGATTGGCAGGAGGGAAAATGGAATCAGGATGGCGTTTTGATACCAGCCCCAAATCAAAAGGATGCATCAAGCGATCTCGTAGCGATTGCTCGAAATATTGAATCTAAACTCCACGAGTTTCAATCTAAATTTCAAGGAAATGCGCCATCTGAAAGAGCTAAACTGATTGTAGCTCCAATGGTATCTGGTAGTTCTGTAGTTGCCTCAACCGATCTACAGAATGTATTTCGAGGTCAACATCGCAAGATGGCAGCTGTCGATATGGAATGTTATGGAATGTATTACACTGCTAGCATGACAACAGCTCCCTCTCCGAAAACAATATGTATTAAGTCAGTATCTGATTTAGCAGATCGTACGAAATCCGATGACTTACAAAAGTATTGCAGTTATTTGAGTGCCTCTTTTGGCTTGGAATTAATGCGTAAATATTGGGAATCTTCGTAGCATTCGGTAAATGTTACGAGTGGCTTTGTTACCCCATAAACGCCCGTGGTTTTGCGAAGCTTGTTGAAAGTGATAGCGCTGATACAACCTTAAACTATGTTCAGTCCGCTTTACATTTCTAAGGGCCGCTTTCTGCGATTGACCAGTCATTCGCTTGAAAATTTTGACCGGCGGCTCTTGGCCGATACCGGCCTTTAATTCAGTAAAATTCCGTTGGTGCCAGTGGCGGTTTTCGTCCGGAATGGGTGATTTTTTTAGACTGAATTATGCAATTCAAGAATTTCGGCGACGTTTTTGGCGATAAACGAAAGCGATCCATTCGAGGCGAGGAGGGTCGCTTGATATGACACCGCCGGTAGAGTCTTGGTACTGAACCGAAAAACCGGTTGAGTCAAAACCGCCGATTTGCCGGTTTTGACTTTTCGTTCGCACGCAATGAAATATTGACGGACTTGTTTACCTTTTGCGCTCCGCCCGACCATTGCGAGTTCTTTCGCCATGTCAAGTGCGATATGGTAATCGATGGTTTTACGCTTGCCGCCAAAGGCGGTGCCGTCGTTGATAAAATTATCAATAACGACAAAATCAATGGCTTGCGTGAATCCGTATTTTGCAATTCGGCTCTTGATCCATGTTGAAAAATCCTGCTTGCTCTCAACGAATTGCCACAAATCACGGGCGTTACATGTTTGGATGGTTGTCCCCGACATTTCGCGGGAATCGATCTTGATTAATTCGTTCACCTCCAGCGCTTGTCCCGGCGGGATGGGGGTGTTGCGAAGGGGTCACTTCGGTTCAGACCCCCTCTGGCGACTCCCACACTTTCCCGGCGGGATAGTCCAGTAGGAGTGAACGATTCGTTCACCTTGATTTCCAGTGCGCCCCCAGCGGCGATGGGGATTGTCACGACTGTTGGTCGTGGGGTGGTGTTTCGCCACCCCACGACATTGCTGTTTCATGGCGTCTGTGTGGTCTGAATATCCGAGCGCATCGCAAACATCCTCGCCATCAACAAACCCTCGATTTTCGATCCTTCTTATCCAAGTAAAAAGATCGCTTACGGTTAGGCGGCATTTTGCCTCTCAATGGCGTCGGCAATACCGCCGCCTTGTTGCAACATCCGCTTGCGCTCTTCGTACCCAAAGCCGAGTTCGATTAATGCAGTGTTCTGGCGTTGCAGCTTTTCCAGCAATTGCAGTTGTGCGGCTGTAAGCGCATCCCGCACGCTTTCAACTCCGCGCACTTCCCTGAACTTCTTGGATGTCATGCCGGTAACGATCCGGTTAATCATGTCGCACTCATTAGAAAAGTGGTAAGGCTTCAACTCTGAATGCACCGCCCGTATCGCGTTGGTCATCGGTAAAAAGCCGGTTCTGGCTTCAAGTCGGTGCTGTCGGCGCTGGTGCTCTTCGGCAAGTCGTGATTCTGTCCATTTGTGGAGCTTGCGCCGAAATGTTGCGCTGCACCAACCTGCAAACTCGAAAGCCAACTCATTGTGAAGCCATGTTCCGCCATACTTCCCTTTCGTGATTCGGACCAAGTCATCAAATTTCTTAAGGGGAGAATCCTCCCCTTTAAAAATTTCGTCGATGTATTCTTTTGTTGACTCTAAGGCCAAAAAATCCTTTGGTTTTTTGCCGAAGTGCTTGGCAAGATCAGTCGCGCTAAAAAACATATCATCCGATTTGATCAGCATCGAGACATCAACCGTAATCTCCACGGTGTCGATTTCAATAATCTCGTACTTAGTGCTCATTGCGCACCTCCGGCAGCAATCGCGTCACGCTCGGCTATCTTTTGATCGATCCAGGCGTCCACCTCGCTTTCAAGCCACCCTGTCGCCTTGGCGTCTTCGCCACCAAGTAGGATTGGGCCCGGAAATGCGCCAGCCTTGATCATTTTTTTAAAAAGGGTTTCTTTAATGCCGAGTTTAGCTAGAACGTCTGGCTTTCTCAGAATCTTGTGAGACATAACGACTCCCAAAAGTTACAAGGAGTCGCTATGTTATGGCTCAAAAAATAGGCGTAATGCGGCGTTTTCCGGTTTTAAATACCATTCAACCGACATAAAAAAGTCGCCAGAGCACCGGCTGCCTTGTTAGACCTTGACACGGCCGCATAGGGTGCGACGAAATGTCAAACCGGCAAATCGCAGGTTTGGTTTCCATTCTCCAACACTTCCCTAGCGTTGGGCATTGTTACAAGTCGGCAACTACGGCAAAATTTGCCGTAGTTCAATTCCCCTTGTTTACACAGTTGGAAGAGGTCAACACCTGGTCTCTATCCGCTTTACGTTTCCGCCAAACTATCTTTACCTTTTAAACCATAAATTTCCGGATGGCGAAGCCTGTCAACCGCACTGCCGGAAACATCGACAATAGCGGCCAGCGCATACATGTTGATCGAAACTGACAACACTATTTCCAGTGCATCGTCCTTGCTTATGGCTTCGTCCTTGGAGTTGCAATAGGCGGTCTCCAAAGTCTCGGCAGCGCGCCTTAAATTGGCTGGCACGTCATGGTCTAGTCCAGCAAACCATTCAAGTTCATCGGCGCTAAAACTGTTCCGCGCTCGCTCCCATAATGCCCACATCGCCTTGTCGATTCGCGAGACTCCAAAATCAGCTGCTTCGGCGGTTTCTGCACTCATTCTTCACCCCCGTTTGCTGCATGAGATTGCAAGCCACGTCTCTTCTCCTCATTGGCCCGGTATGCCTCGTAGCGCCGCATAGTTGATTCGTCTTTGTAATTGCAGCCAACGACCTCAGCAGCGTAATTGATGTCGTTCTTGATTTCGCTAGCCTTGTGCATAATGACGATAAGCGCTTGAGCAATGTCTTCGTCGTCTGGATATCTTTCGGGTGACTCCATCGCGGACAAGACAAGGCTGGCAATAGCCTCGATCTCGTCAAATCCGGTTTGCGCCTGACTATCCATATCGATGATGGCATTTTGCAGCCGCTTAACGTTAGTGCATGGCGCAGCGGTGGTGTAGGTTTGAGCTGTCATGTCGGTTTCTCCTTAGCTGGATGATCAACCGCTGCCCATGGTTCGAATCAGTGGGCGGCGTGGTTAAGTGGGTTCGAACTACCGCGCTAAGGAGCGGCCAGCCTTACGGCTGCCCAAATAACCACGCCATAATGGATGAACACGGCATAGCCGCGCAAAATGACGGGCATAAAAAAACCGCGTGACTGCGGCTTCTTATTCACGCCTTAGCAAACAACGGGGTTCGAATCCCGCCCTCGGTGCTCCGAGGATGGCTAGATTGTGCTACTGCGTTTGGGGTGGTGTCAAGTGTTGATTTTCATGCTAGCAATTTTGCAGGTGGTCTAATTCGCGTGTTAGAGCGATTGATTGGTGTCGACCCGTTGCCACCTATCGCCCAATATGATTCAATCGCTGCCACAGGATAATTACCTGCCGTAACTAACTGCCAAAGATGATATACAGAATTAATAAATGTATGCGGATCAATAATCTATCTATTCATTCCGTATTTTTTGGTAGATATGCTGTTAACAGCTTAATAACTTGTTGGGCGTAACAAGCAATGGTGAATAACTCATGAGCGATGCGAAGTCAGCGGGGGAGCTCTATAAGAAATATGGTCCACGTGCTGCGCTGTGGAAGGTGCGTCTACAGATGCTCATCGGACTCACAATTCCCCTCCTTCTTTTTGCGAAACTCGCATTGTGTCTTTCATTGGACCCCGAAGCAGTTCCGGTAATAGGCGCATTGGACAGTAAGCATCCGCTTCACATCGTTGGGTACGCGCTGGCCATCTCCGCAGGGGTTGAGCTCGCACATATGTTATTCACGCCCGGACCAGATGAAGCAGTTGAGCCACTAATTCTGGGGCTGTCGGCGGCAGTTCTGCTGCTGATATCGGAAGCAGATTTGGCACGTTTTGAGCTGGCTATATCCGTTCTGACATTTACTGGCTGTATTACCCTTCTGTTTTGGGTACGAAGGCAGTTCGTTACTTCGTCTCAGGATGGTGCCCAACTAGGCGCTCAATCCGACGATCCCGCTTCCGGCGGGCCCTCGGCTTAGCTTTGCGTTAGGCCTCACAGTTGACCCGTTGCACCACTGCCGAGCAAGTCGTGTCAGCCGCATTGCAGCAACAGGCGCGCCTTGTCGCAGTGGACGGCTTTCAGGCCTCGGGAAAGACAACCATCGCGAGAGCACTCGGCGTCGGCCTCGGCCGCAGGGTCATCAGCGCCGACGACTACCTTCACCGCCATCAAGGTTCTTTCTTTGTCAACCTTGACATCGAGCGCTTGGCCGCTGATGTCCAAGCTCTCGACTCGTGTGTCCTCGAAGGTGTCTGCTGCCTACAGGTGCTGGAGGCAATTGGTGAAACGTCCGACTGTTTGGTGTACGTTAAGCGCATGGCAAAGTGGGGTTGGGCCGAAGAAGACGAACTTGAGAAGTACGCAGTTCAGGGCGTCGCGCATCTCAGCAAACCGACCGAACCATTGGCGATCTCGCTTCGTACGCTTTGGGATGAAGTCGCTCGTTACCACATCCAGTTTCAACCTCACGTGGTAGCAACAATCACATACGAGCGCAGTGAGGCCTAATCGGGTAAGAGCCGGTTTCTCTCCGGCTCTCACTCACTGGCCTTTGATCGACACCAATTGAGGTTCTTTACGGTGTTACTGTGCTAATAGAACAGGATTTGCAAGGATACCTGCATAATGGCTTCGGCCAGTGCTGAAAACACAAAAGCGGCTCCAGATAGCTCCATCGCCGCTTCTGCATCGACATTGATCCCAGCAGCCAAAGCTGGGGTTGCCAACCAAATTAAAGTATGCCAAAACCACGAAATGTTCAATGACAAAATCATCCTGAGCTAACGACAAAGGCTTGATGATGATCGGTCTCTGTTTAACATAGGGCGTGGTAATGTGGTAACAATACCCATCCCGCCGGGGGAAGTGCGGGAGGTCAGGGCAAGCGCTGGACTAATGCAGGTACTCAGGCCATTTGGCCGCCCGGTCAAGCTCTTCGGCGATTATCCGCGGCGCTTTGATTAAGTCGTCCGGCATGCTTTTCAGCTCGATCCAGTCGGGTGATGACGAATGGGAAATCAATAGCCTGTAGACTACCTCGGTAAGCTTGTTGCTTGGCTTATTGCGACCGATCGACAGATAGATCAGGTTGTGACCGTTGTTAACCGATTTGTAAAGGTCGCGCTCGGTTTCGCTCCATTTCGGCCAGCCAAGCAGTATTTTTTTGACGTTGGAGATTCGGGCGCGTAAGGTTGCATCCAGGGCATCGCCGTAACGGCCTAATAGCGCGGGATTCGCTTGAATTTTGGCGTAGAGCTCGGCGGTTACCGGTGTTAATAGCCGGTCTTCGGCTTCCATTTTGGCGAGCTTCAATGCCTTTTGGGCGTCGGCCAGTTCTTTTTCCAGGCCGGTAATCTCGGTTTTCAGCGACTCGATAGCGGCTAAATTTTCGGCTCGCTTGGTGTTTGCCCGTGCGAATGCCGCGCTGTTTTTCTCGGCAAGTTTTATCACTCGCTGCGCAACGGCTTTGATGTTCAAGTCCAGGCCGTTTTCGGCTGCTACCACAATGGTGATGTCCTTTTTATTCAGCAGCCACTTCCAACTAATCATTTCGTCAGTCGGCGCTATCTTGCCCGGCGTCACATCCGGATTATGGAAAAAGATCGAAATAGTTTGCCCGTCCGATAGCTCGAATACCGCGGCCACTTGCGCGACGCCGTTCTGCTTGAATGGTTCGCTCAACTGCATGGCGACGGGCTTAACGGTGCCGCCTACGCGCTCCATGACGCCTTTTAGCACGTCCATTTTTCGCTGAAGCTTGGCATAAGGCGACACCAAGGCGTCGAATACCGCCAGCTGCTCCACTTCTTCCAAAATGTCGGACAGGGTAACGGCATCCATGACCAAGCCTTCGCTGGCGTCGGAGCGCCGGATGTTGTAAAGCAGGTGGGCAAAGGTGGTATTGATCGGTGAGTTGGTGGAGTCCCACGTAATGTGTGAGTGCATTTTGATACCTGTTATCGCTTGATGTTAAAGGTTGCCCAATCGTTTCTATCGATCGCGGTTAAGGTCGCCAACGAAACCGGTACCATCAATTCAACGAATTGGCCGTCGGCATCGACCGGTGATGAAATGGGTTGCTGGATCGACTCGATGACCAGGGGCGCATAGCGGTTGTTTTTGTAGGTCATGCCCAGCAGGGT
This sequence comes from Methylomonas sp. HYX-M1, assembly GCF_040741385.1. NCBI lineage: Bacteria > Pseudomonadati > Pseudomonadota > Gammaproteobacteria > Methylococcales > Methylococcaceae > Methylomonas > Methylomonas sp. HYX-M1. Next base: position 1,187,646 of record NZ_CP160405.1, on the reverse strand, counting down.
CGGGGATTCGGAAGGCAATACCGCCTCTATCCAATCTTTTGAGCCCTTCATGAGTCCGGTCAGCGCCCCAGCTAGTACGCTATCTTTCGCCAGACTTTTCGGTAAGGCCCAGCTCATGAGTTGATTAAAGGGCTGCTGCACTTCGGTTGCCGGGTCTTTCCAGGCCCGAAACAGTAGGTTCAGGCTGAGTTTTACCGGTGGCATGCCGGTGAAAACTTGCGTCGAGTTAAGCTTAGTAATGCCGGTACGGCCTTCGAATTTTTTAAGGTAAGGCTTTACGTCGTCGGCGATACTTTTCGAGAAAAACACGTCGAGCACGCTTTCTACGGCTTGCGTGCTTCCGGACTGTAGCAGGGCCGCAAAGGAAGGAAAGCTCGATTCCGGTCCAGCCTGTTCGAACGGCGATTGCCAATTGAGCGTCACCTCAAGGTTGGCGTCGTCGGCAATCGGCGCCTTCACCACAATATTAGCGTGTTTCTTGCGCTTACCGTCTCGATCCACTTCGTAGAACGACGCAATCAGGTGTTTGGACAGCCCGCCCCAGTCGGATGTGTAAATGATGTCGGTCATGGTTAAGTCGTATATTTTGTTTCAGCGTAGGAATGCCTGATTCGGTTAGCGTTGTCTCTGTAGGTGCCAGCAAATTTGCTTTCTCCTATTCCAGCTTGTCCTTGTTTTGTTGATTCTTTCGGATTGCTGAAAATTAAGCAGTCGATATTTGACTGAGTATCCCGACACAACAAGGTGCGCAGAATTGCGCGGCAGGTAAAAGCATGGGGTGCCTCTACCTTGTTGATTCTTATAGACTCCCAAAAAATCGGGAGCCGAAATTCCTGCGCCATCAAATATCTTTCGAATATCAGCAAGAACATGGTCATGCCTTTTTCCAGTCAACTCCGCAATCTCCAGCGAAGACATTGTTGGGGCCTTATCAATCATCAGTAACTGATTCATTGCTAATCCTCTTCGGTTTGGTTTTCATCTTGAGTTTCGACTGCAAGTAGTCCTCGCGCTTGCAGCACCTTTCGCTGTCTTTCTCTTGCCGCCGCCATGCGATCGACAAATTCTGTTTTGATACGCGCCATCATTTCCGGATCGAGTTTGTGAGTGCTTTCCACCTCGATCTTGTCGCGCCAGTATTTCGGTTGGCGGTTCTTGAGCCAAAGGAATGCGGCCGCCGTATCGGGCGGCAATTCCTTTTCGGTGACAACCTTCTCAACCGGAGTCATGTTTCCGAATTCATCCGCCATTTCCTTGATCTTGATTTCGAGGTACCGGTAGCCGGTTGCTTTCTTGTAAAGACTTCCTGCCACCACGGCATCCGCAACCAACTTGCCTTTCCTTATGGACTCAAAAAAGGTCGAGTGCTTGCGCTTCCAGTTATTGATGGTTTGCTCGGTCACGCCAAATGCTTCGGCCATTTCGGCGTCGGTTGTGCCGCGCAAGCACATGTCATATGCCAGTCGGTCGTGTGAGGGTAGATAGTAGGTAGGACGCCCGATTGCGGCGTATTCGGATTCGTCTACAGACTCCCACGCTGGCGCTTCGTTGCTTGGATCAGGGGTTGGCTTGGCGACAGGGTTGGGTTTGCTGTCCAAGCTTGGAGTTTGCGATTTTCCAAGCTTGGATTTTTTGTTTTCCAAGTTTGGTGTTTCGTCTCCAAGTTTCACCCAATTTTCTTGTTTGGCTTTTAACCTGACGGCTTCAGCACTAACGGGTAATTCAAGTTTTTCGATCAGCCAGGGGAATCCTTTACGCGGATCGGCTTCCCAGACGCGTTTAGCGCTTTCCCACTGTTCGGCGGTTAGTTTAGGCTTCGCGGCCATAGCGGTTGGCTTGGTTGCTTACTTGCCGGGGCTGTTTTTCGTGGGCTTCGTGTGGATTTTGGCGCACCTGATCGGGGTCGAATTGATGTAGGTATTCAATTTCGAATACCCTGTTCCTAACCAACCGGCAGGCGGCTTCTCGGGCGATATTGATCGCTGCGTCCAAGCGGTTGATGAACATCGAGCCGGCCGGCATTTGGTCGAAGTCCGGGTTCAGTTCCCAAAAGCGCATAAACCCGTCATCGGCGGCTTTGACGGCGGTAATGAGTGTCTTGATAGACTCGGCTACCGCATTGATCTTATTGTCTAACTTCCGTTGGTTGTTTAAGAGATTAGCCCGGCTTTTGAAGCCGGCGTCGACGATGAAGTTTAGGGCTTGGAAGTCGAATCTCGGCTTGTCCGGGCCGGTTTCGAAGTCATCAGTTAAGCCGAACAAGTAATCGATCGACACGTCGTAGAGCTTGGCGCAATCGGCGATGAGCAAGAGGGGGATATAACCATTGTCCGGGCCATCGCTGCCCTCTAGGGCTTTGATGGTGAGTTGATCTACACCGAGCAGTCGAGCGGCTGTTTTTTGTGTGAACTGACACATCTCGCGAGCCTCGCGCAATCGGGAGCCGATTTTTTTGGAAAGGATCAGCTCGCGCTTGTCTTGGCTTTCATCTTTGGTAGAGTTGGCTTCCATTTAGGCTTCCAGCAGGCTGAACTCGGTGCCGGACAACAGCGAAAGGTCATAGTCCGGCGCGGTGGCTAGAAACTCGTCCAAGTGCGCTTTTTTAGCTTGCAATTCAACGACATTTAGCCGGTGCGCTTCGGATTTAGCCTTTGCTTCTGCTTCGAGTTCGCGGACTTGGGAGAGAGTGGCGCCGTTGAGTTTTAGGTCCGTTAGGTCGCGCTGGTATTGGTCAAGGACGGTTTGGCCGAGCCGGTTTTCGGCTTCGATTTGGATGGTAAGTCCGAGTGCTCGAAGTGCAACTTTGGCTGGAAGGTCTTTAAGCGGATCGTTAGCAGGGCCAGAGTTTGGGTTATCGATCGCCGCAAGTGTCCGTTCGCAGCGGACCAACAACGCTGCAGCGGATTCGAAGGCTTCTGGGTTGTAACTAACTGATTCTCCGTCTATTTCCCTCAAGGCGGCAATCAGCGGCGTGAGCTTGGCTTTAACGTGGCCGGGCCGGGTTATGGTGAGCATCATCCGATTACCATCGTTTTCATAAATTTTTGGAGGTCGCGGACTTCGAACGCGCGGGTACCGGCGAGCAACTCTTCATCGAACCTTGGTGAATCCGCTAAGTAGCTATTGCACTTGGCCTTTTCGGCGTGAAGGGCTTTGATTTTTGCTTCCAGCGCGGCAATTTCGGGAGCTGGGTCAGCGACGATTTTCGCGATTTCTTCGGGCGAAAATTGTTTTTTGGTTAGCTCTTCGATTTTTGAGGTGTAGCTGCTCGCGAGGTTGGCTTGCAGCGTTTTGGCCTCGTGAATTTCGTTATCGATCTTGAAAAATAATGTCACGGCTGCGTTGATGATGGCAACATCCTTGCTTTCAAGTTGCTGGGCAGCCTGGTTAACAATCGACTGCGCGGCTTGAAGGTCAGCTTTAAGTTGGGTCAATGTTGTTTTAACTTCCGGCGTCATTGCTGTGGCGGGAAGCGCCTCAAGCGATGCGACGGCCGGAGCAAGGGATCGAATGGTGTTTTGTGCGCGGATTGCCTCGTTGCGGGATACGGGTTGTTGAGTTTCCATGGTATTGTTCGGGTTTAGTTTGTTGATGGATTGTTTTAGATCGGTAGCGGACCAGAGCGAGCGGGTGCCGATTTTTATGGGCTGCGGGAAAGTGCCGTCGGCAATGTGCTTGTAAAAGCCCGCTCGACTGATTTTCAGCCACTTGAGGACTTCGTTCAGATCAAGCAAGTCAATTTGTTTCGTGTCGGTCATTTCAGCCCCGGTGTTTGATTTCTGGGGTTATTTTCCTCGCCGTTTCAGCGGCAACTTGTGCAATTTTCCGGGTTTAGATGGCGACAGATTGTGATGGAAAATAGTGGATGCACTGGGTTATTGAACGGTGTTGTGCTCGTGGTGTTTAAGGGGAAATGTATCGCCGATGAAATTTGTTGAAATTGAAGCTAACAGGGCCAACAAGGCCAGTTCGGCCTCTGGGTCGCTGGTGGTGATGCGCCCGGCGTCCAACGCTTTTGAGATTCTTCCGACTAGGTATAACAACTGGTCTTCAAGTTCGAGTGGGTCGTCTTCTGATAAGTCGAACATTGCTGCGATTTCGCGGGTTTTGGTAAAGGTGCTTTTCATGGGTGTTGGTCTGGTAGGTTGGTCCATTGCATCGTTTCCGGCAGGTATTGGACTAACAGCGTGGCGCAGCCGCCGTGCCGGTTTTTGTCGATGATGATCTCAGCGGGGGATAGATCGTCGTCGTTTCGATAAAGTAGGAGGATTTGGTCGGCTTCCTGCTCAATGACTCCGGAATCTCGCAAGTCGGCCATATTGGGTCGCGGGTCTTTGCGGTTAGTGACGTTTCGGTTCAGTTGAGCAAGCACCATGACCGGGATGTTTAACTGCCGGGCGATGTTTTTGCACCCTGTGACGACTTCGGCTACGTCCTGCACTTGGCTTCCGGTTGATCTTGTTGGTTTAACACGGGTCAAGTAATCGATCACGATCAGGTCAACACCGCCATCAACCATCCAAGCCTTGGCTTGTAGTGCAATGTCGGCGATGGTGACGTTAGGGTTATCGTTGATCCGAAAGTTTAAGCCAGCAACTTTTTTGGTTGCCGTGGTCATCAGCGGCCAATCGGTGTCTTTTAGGTTGGCGTCTCGAATCTTGTGGCCGCTGATGCCGGTCTCGGCGGCAACGATTCTGGCCATGATTTGGTTGGAGGGCATCTCCGTGCTGATAAAGCCAACTTTTTTGCCGGATTTGGCGAGATTTAACAGCACGGACAAGCCAAATGCAGTTTTGCCTACTGCCGGGCGGGCGCCGACTATAACCAGGTCGCCGGGGTGCATGCCTCCCAGTTCCGCGTCTACTTTTCTGATGCCGGTTTTTAGTCCGAGTCCGCCGGACTCGCGGGTGTCGTAGGCGTTATCCAGGTGGTCCAGAAACGCCCCCATCGCCTGTTTGATGGTGTAGTTGTAGGTCCTTGAATCTTGCGAGATTTCGTTTACCGTCGCTTGCATTAGATCACTTAGCGCCGCGCTAAGGTCTTGGCCGGCGTCGAGGTTGGCGAGGGTAGAGGTCAGAATTTGGCGAACCTTTTTGGACTGGTGAATTTCTCTTAAGCCGGCAAGGTATTTTTGTAAGTTCTGAACAGCTCCTGTCTGATTTTGTTGTAGATCAACGAGTTGTTGAAGCAGGCCGGGGCGATTGAGGTGTTCGTGGATGCTAAGCGCATCGACCTCGGTTCCGGCCGCGGCGATCGCTTTTGCGGCGCTGATTACGTGTCGCCACGCTTCGAACCACGATGGGTTTATTTCAACGCTTGTAATGGCCGTCGGGTTGCGTAGCAGGATGCTAACAACCGCGTTTTCGTAAGACAATTGCTTGTTATTGTTAACCATTTTTAGTAGACCTTGCGACGGCTGCGGGGTGTTGGCTCTGGTTCGGCGGTAGCGTATTTGACGAATAGCGGTAGCGTTGGTGGGAACTTTTCGCCGCTGGATATGCAGCCCTGCACCCCACGTTCGATCTGAGTTTGAGTTAGCTTAGAGAGCTGAATCGACCATTCATGCCGGGAAATTTTGTAGGCTTCTTGGGTCGGGAAGTGGTCAATCCAGAGCTGGGAGTAAATACCCATCATTCGCAGAAACAGGGTATCCGTCTCCGCGAGTGCTCGCTCGTTGGGCATCATGGACGAGAGCTGCTGCGCCGAAAATTTGGCCCGCAATGGCTGTTGATCTTTGGTGTTTGTTTGCATGGGCTGTTACTCCGTGGGGTGGGTTGATGGTTGAGTTTTGAATGAAGCTCTCGATTTTGTCGGCGTTTCGAAAAATCAAATCGAGTGAGTCATAAACTTTGCTCTTGTCGTTCTGGCCCATATGCCAACTTGACTTTGAGCAGCCTGCTATTGCGGACTTTAGTTGATCGACGGTATAGCTTTTTAGGGCTCTGGTGATGATGGCTTTTCGTTTTGAGTCGAACACCGCCTGGGGATGATTCATTGTCGTTTGCCAGAAATTGAATATTTCTTCTGCTGGATTTCGATTGGTTTCATCTTCGGCTTTTTTGGATTTCGAAATGTCGCTTTTGTTTATTTTTATTAATGGGGATTCACTATGGGGGTTATATGGGGGTTCATGTTCAGGGGTTGAACTTATCGAGTTCAAGCGTTGAACTTTTCGAAGTTCAAGCGCTGAACTTATCGGCTGGCGCTTGCTTGCGCGTAAGTTGTTGATTTTTTCGATAAGTTCAATCCGTATACTTATCGCTAGTTCAATGCTTGAACTTATCGATGATTTAACGAACCAGCTTTCGTCAAAAAGCATTTTGTATGTGTTTACTTTTTTTCCAGTGCCGATGCTGCCGTGGCTCTTCCTTTCGATCAAGCCAGCGCCTTCGAGGATGTGTAACGATTTGGCTAGCGTTGCCTTTGCCAGCTTTGTCTCGGCCATTAAGGTTGTGTAGCTCGGGAAGCACAAACCCATGTCGTCTGCTTTATTCGCGAGGCAAATTAAGACGAGCGTTTCATTAGCGTTGGTCGGCATGGAGAACGCCATGGTGATGTGCCGATTGCTCATTTTTCACCCTCATGCCGGGAAGCGGTGACTAACGCTCGAAATGATGCGAGCGCGGCGTGCAGTCGGGTGTATGTTACGCACATCGGGCAGGCGTGATGCTCTCCCGGCCGTAGCGGTGTGCCGCAGCCGGCGCAGCGGCGTGTAGTATTTGTCATTATGTTGACCTATGCTGTGGCTGCCGCGCCGGACTCTATCCATTCAAAAAACGCAGATTCCTTAATTAATACTTTTCTCCCCATTTTAAATATTGCTCCAGCTTTTTGAAGTCCATTTGATTCTTTATAAAAAATATAATGCCTCAAAGTTCCCACAGGAAAGGCTGGGTGCTTTTTATTAAACAGCTCAACGGTCAAATATAATGTATTGTCGCAGTTAGGCGTGGTATGCGTGGATGCCATATAATCATCTCCATGTGTTGCTACCGGGTATCGGCGGCGTTCGGACATAATCGTATGGTATTGTTTTTGTTTAAAAAAGATGATAAATCACGACAAAATCGTGACAGTTTTTGAGTTGTCACGGTTTGGAGTCAACCGAAACAATCCCTTAATATTTTGTCTTGGCATTAAAAAAGGGGCTTAAAGCCCCCTTATTTGGCACGATTTCGGCTTTTACAAGATGGTAGACTTATTGCCCCGCGTTAATTCGCATATTTTTTGCTTTCTCCAAAAATGCCTCTCAAAACTTGAAAGACCAATCGAGTTAAACAAATCACCGTCCATTCCTGCCAGTTCGCAATAAACCTTTTCGATAGTATATTTTTTGGGTAATTTATCGCCTGCTTTAAAACCCATATCTTTCATCCACGCCATTAATACTTCCAACCTTTTATCAAATTCTGTTTTTAGGCTTTCTTTGCTCATTGATCGCTTTATCGTCGCCGGCACATCCATCCTTTCAAATTCGATAATCGAGTTTTTTTCTCGCTCCATTTTTTCGGCTTCCGCGTGCTCGGCCTCCAGTTGTTTCAAATGCTGCTCCTTCAACTCATCTGCCATTCTCGCATTAGCGATTTGCTGATACTCATACAATTTATCGCGAAGAAAAGACACCATTAATCCCCAAAAATCTTGTTATTCATAGGCTGTGAAAAACCTTGCCGCCGTCCAAATAGGCTTGATAAGCAGTTAAATCAAGTGAGCGATTTTCAGCAATACGCCAATAATCAAGGTCGTTTGCAGAAAACCGGCGCCGATAATCCAGCGGGTTAAGTCGGCCTTGGTTTCTGCTATTTGCCTGCCGGTTTCCGCGATTTGTTTGCTGGTTTCAGCTCTGAGCATTTCAATATCATGGCGTAGCGCAGTTTCAATCTCTTTCAAATCTCGCTTGGTGGCTACGTCGTCCAAATGGTAATCATGCCGTGCCTGCTCAAGAGTGCTGTCGGTAGCGCTACGCTGTAGCTCGGTTAACACTTGGGCTTGGTCGTCGCTAAAGCCTGCGGCTTTTAGGCGGTTGGCAAATTCCAGGGTGTCAAATGGGATGGTATTCATGTTGTACCTGTTGCTTATGGGGTTGTACCAAATATCCGGCTGTTCATCCGCTCGACTACGTTAGAAATATGGCCGTCCGATAGGTGGCTGTAACGCTTCACCATATCTAAGGTTTTATGGCCTAATACCGCCGCGATTTCGACCATGGACGCGCCGCCCATCGCTAAATATGACGCGGTGCAATGTCGCAGATCATGCCAACGAAAATTATTCACCTCGGCCCGCTTCAGGGCATTCAGCCAGGCTTTTTTGAGTTCAACCGGTTTGTTTGGGTGGGTAGGACTTGGAAACACTAACGCCGAATCCAGGCGCCTAACTTTGTTGAGTTTTTGCAGCTCGACCAGCGCTTGACTAGCCAGCGGCACCCGCCGCCGGTCGCCGTTTTTGGTTTCGTGCAAGATGATGCAGGATTCCGCTAGATTGACCACCCCCCAAGCGGTTTCGGTCGGCAGCGTTTCCGGCTCCCGCCAAAACAGGTTCATCGTTTCGCTTTGCCGCATCCCGGTCGAAATAGCCAGAACAAAGGCCGGATAAAGCAATGGGTTAGGCGACTCCTTACACGCGATAGTTAGCCGGTTTAGTTCGTCATCATCTAAAAAGCGCACGATTCCCCGCGGCAGGTCGGGCAATTTAACGCCGCCATCTTTCAGCGGGGATTGTTCCAACCAGTGCCATTCATTAACGCACCGCTTTAAAACATCCGTGACCACAACAAAATGCTTTTTGATGGTGGCCGCCGCCAGCGGTCGCCCCTTACGCCCGCCGGTGGTTGCTAAAGTGTTGCGACAGTCGGCAAAGGTGGCGGTTGATAGGTCCGCCATCACACAATGACCGATCTGTGAAGCCCACCATTCCGCAATAGGCCGCCGGTTGCGTTGTTCAACGTTGGTAAATTCGGTCGGCAGAATTTCGCGGATATAGCGTTCGATTGCGTCCGCGAAGGTGTGTTTTTTGGCGGCGGTGCTTTTGAAGTGGCGGCCTTCCCTAATGGCGCTTTCGGTCGAAGCGGCCCATTTTTTGGCGTCGGTCAGGCGTTTGAAGGTAGCAGTTTCGCGAGGGTGGCCTTTAAGCCGTATTTCAACTGTATAGCGCGGCTTGCCGTCTTTGTCGGCTCGTTCCGTGATGGTCGCCATATAAACCCCTTGGGGGCAATGGCGTTATAATTTGCGGTAGCCATTGCTTAACCCTGCTCGTTAAGTGAATCGGTTAGGGCTTGTTGGTGCTGGTAACACCATCGAGCCCGCTTTGTTTCTGGGGTTTGATTATAAATCTTTGTCGCACTTTTGTCGCACTACGCTATAAAAAACGTCGTTTTTACCCGGTAATGCTCGACAGCAGAATCTAAATAACTAATTGAATTTATTTAACTAGTTTAGTCGGTGATTACCGAGAGTTTTTACCAAAGTCGCACTCGTAACGCGAAGGTCGTAGGTTCGATTCCTATTGCCGGCACCATTAAAATCAAAGGGTTATAGCTAGTAAATAGTCTAAAACCAGCGCATAGCAGCTTTTCGTTCACAAATCATTCATAGTGAACAGGATAAAACGGCTATGGCAACCATCAGAAAGCTACCAAGTGGTTCTTGGCAAGTACAAGTTAGACGCAAGGGTGAAAGCCCAATAAGCAAATCATTTTCTAGTAAGTCTCTTGCTGAACAATGGGCAAGATCAATCGAATCTCAAATTGACCATGGGTGTTTAGAGGTGGTGCCGAAAAATTGAACAACCGATTAAGTGAAAGACCTGCTACTTTTGAACGTCCGTAAGGACAAAGCAATGGAGCAGAAGATGTCTAAAAAACCGCGAAGAAAACATTCACCGGCCTTCAAAGCCAAAGTCGCCCTGGCGGCCTTGGCGGGCGATAAAACCTTGGGGCAATTGACCCAGGAATTCGAGGTTCATCAAAATCAGATTGTCGATTGGAAGAAGCAGCTGAGCGAGCGGGCCGCCGAGGTGTTTGGGAAGCCCGCGGAGCCGGAATCGCCCCCCGTCGATCTGCAAGCCCTACACGCGAAAATCGGTCAACTGACATTGGAGAACGATTTTTTAGAAGGCGCGCTCACCAAGGCGGGATTGCTGAGCGCAAAGCGATGATCGACCGTCAATCCAAATTGCCGATTGGTCGGCAGGCCAAGCTATTAGGCATCAGTCGCGGCAGTGTGTACTACCTGCCCAAGCCGGTTCCGGAGCGCGAATTTGACATCATGCGCCGACTCGACGCACTGCACCTGAAACACCCATTCATGGGCGCTCGCCAGTTACGGGATCAGCTGAATCGGCAAGGCATCCCGATTGGCCGCAAGCATGTGAAAACCTTGATGGCGAAAATGGGCATCGAAGCCGTGTACTGCAAACCCAATACCAGCAAGAAGACGCCGGGGCATGAAATCTATCCCTACTTGCTGCGGGGCATGACCATCAACCGTGCCAATCAGGTCTGGGCGCTGGATACCACCTACATCCCGCTGGCCAAAGGATTCGCGTATTTAACGGCGGTCGTCGACTGGGCCACTCGCAAAGTCCTGGCCGCCAAGGTGGCGATTACGCTGGAAGCCTGTCATGCGGTGGACGTGCTGGAACAGGCTTTCAAGCGCTACGGCAAGCCGGATATCGTCAACACTGACCAAGGCAGCCAGTTTACCGCCAAGGCGTTTGTCGATGCCGTGAAAGGTCAGGGCTGTCTGCTCAGTATGGACGGTCGGGGTGCTTGGCGGGATAATGTCTTTGTTGAGCGCCTATGGCGATCGGTCAAATACGAGCGGGTTTACCTGCATGCCTACGATTCCGTCGGCCAAGCCCGCGCTTCAATCCTGGATTATTTCGAGTGGTACAACCACGAACGACCGCATTCCAGTTTGAAACGAAAAACGCCTCATCAGGCGTATAACGATGGGGTGCCAACCCTCAAGTTGGCCGCCTAAACCATGGCAGGGATTTCACTTTAAATCATCGATTTACTGTTCAAACCAATGGGGCCACTTCTGTTTTGTAGATCGTAGCGAAGCAGAAAGAACGACATCAGGCGAATTAATCGACCGCTATCTAGTTGAAGTTACACCCACTAAAAAAGGTAGCAAGCAAGAGGCTTATCGGTTAAGTAACTGTCAACAGTGATTCATGTGAAAAATCATCGTAATCGACGCGTTGTACAAACTAAGAGATTTCGATTTGCAATCGCCTGTTTGCAGATTAGACTAACGCATAAAATTATTCGTATAACATTCGGTTATCGCAACCTATCGCTCGCACTTCTCTCGCAGTGGAGGCACCCATGAAAGCAAGCTCAATACTGTTTCTAGGCTTACTGTCAATTGCCCATCAGTCCGCGTTGGCACTTGGCACCGATTTAAAACTAACAGTAATCGCCAGTCCGAGCGTGGTTAGCCAAGCCGATACGATAAATTTGTCGGTCAATGTGGACAACATTGGCAGCAAAGTGGCTAGGACCATAGTCGTTACCCAACAATTGCCGGATAACACGACCTTTCAATCCGCCTCGAAAGGCTGTCGTTTCGCCAGTAAAAGAGCCAAACGATTGAAAAAATTAACCTGCAGAACCAATCGCCTACGTCCGGGCGAAAGTAAAAACTGGACAGTCGCTTTGACCGGCAGCTCCCTAGGCGAATTCAGCAGCGTTTCGTCGGTCAAGTTTCATAAAAAGGATGCGGATACCAGCAACAACAGTGTAGAAACACAAATAGGAGTAGGGCCGGCCGGCAACAAAATACCTAGGGCGCATTCCTTAAGCTTTAACGCCGACCCAGCAGTTCCGTATTTACAGCCCCAACTGATCGGTGATGACGCGGACAACGATACGTTAAATTATGACTTAAGCGCCGACATCTCCGGGGTCGGTTACGACTTTGCTTATTTAAATCCGCAATCCGGGGTACTTTACGTCAGCATAGCCCCTAACTTTACCGGCCAAATCACTTTGCCTTATCGAGTCACCGACGGCAAAGTCTACAGCGCCACAGCCGATGTGCTGATAAACGTAGAACAAGGCAGCGACGACAAAGGCACCGGCGCTCAAGAGGTCGACGCTAAAACCTATTCGACCTTCGACCGCTCGCATTTGGCTTCTAACTTGTTAGGTGCCCCCGGCGCTCCGCCGACCGAGCCGGAAGCGGTGGATCTTAGCGGCGATTTCCCCACACCCGGCGACCAAGGCCAGCAAGGCAGTTGCGTCGCCTGGGCTACCGGTTACGCATTGAAAAGTTACCAAGAACAAGCCGAGATGAATTGGTCACTAAATACCAATACCCACTTGTTCAGCCCGGCTTTTATTTATAACCAAATCAACGGTGGTCAGGACAACGGTTCACAAATCTACGATGCGCTGGACTTGATCATCGAAAAAGGTGCGGCAACCCTGGACCGGATGCCGTATACCGACCAAGATTTTACCGCGACACCCAGCCAAGCCGCCTTCGAGCAAGCCTCGAAATTTAAAGCCTTAAAACGCAGTACCTTAAGCAATTTAAGCGATTTGAAGGGTGCACTGGCACAACGCAAGCCCGTCGTGTTGGGCATAGAGGTTTACGATCAATTTTATAACTTGAAAGGGGAAAACTCGGTCTACAACTCTACCGACGGCAACAATAACGGACCGCACGGCCGTCACGCCGTCACTGCGGTGGGTTACGACAACAACAAAGTCGGCGGAGCCGTGAAAGTGATCAATTCCTGGGGGACCGGCTGGGGCGATGGCGGCTTTTTCTGGATGCCTTACGATTTTTTCCCGCAAGTCACGTTCCAAATGTGGATTTTGGAAGACGGTCCGAACGGCGACGTCACACCCACGCCTGATCCCGTGCCTCCCGATAACGGCGATTTGCCGGATTTGCAAATCAAGAACTGGAGCGCCGACTTAGACTATAACATTGGCGGCCACGGTGAACTGGAATGGGAGGTTCTGAACGGCGGAACCGGCGAAGCACCCAGTGGGATCACCGTCAGCTTGCTGCTTTCAACCGATTCAATCATCAACGCCAACGACACTTACGTAGTCTACGAGGCGATACCGTTTAGCATGGACACGGGCGGCAGCGCATACCGCAGTATCGATGAAGGCAACGGTATCGAATTTCAGATTCCGCAAACTTTGGAGCCCGGGGATTATTACATGGCTCTACTGGTTGACGACCAAAACGATGTGCGCGAATCCGACGAAAACAATAATGTTTCGCCCGCAAGCGCAATTGTCAGCTTATCCAACAATTCGGCCGACCTGAGTATAGACACGTGGTATGCATCTTGGGACGACTACAGCGGCCTGGGCGAATTGACTTACGAAGTCAGCAACAACGGCGGCGCTACCGCCACAGCCGGCTGGAATATCAATCTGGTCCTAACCGATTCCGAATTCTTACCCGATAGCTCAGCCAACACTTACAAACTGGTAAGCGACCGCACCTCCTCTACTTTGGAGGCCGGCTACCTGTTTTATCGCGACGATAGCAACCCCTACCTCTTCGATCTCTACTTGGATGCGAACGGCAATTTTATTCCCAACGGCTATTACTACATGGCGCTGTGGATAGACGACGAAAATGTAGTGGCGGAATCCGACGAGCTAAACAACACGTCGTATTCCTGGGGTTATGTGTCGGTAAATTCGCTATTCGGTGCAGCGCAAAGCGGCGCAAGCAAAACCGCGAACGCAATCGCCGCAAAATCGACGGCAGCAGCTACCGCTAGCTCGGGCAGTCATAGCGCCTACAACGGTAAAAAACTGCCCGATAAATTCGCTAAAGCACGAAAAGTACGCATCGCCCAAACTGCCGACGGCAATCGCACCTTAACCTTTTTGGACACTAACAAAACCCAAAGCACCGAAGCACCTAAAATGCAACGCAACGCGCAACACTTGTTTAAAAAGCATGTCGATTCCGCCGACAAAGCCGTGTTCCCGGCAGCACAGCGTCAAGCGATGCCGGGAGCGGCGCAATGATCGCACTCACGTTGCCGCGGCCCTGTTCGATTGCGGCAGGATGTGTGTTATTGCTGTTATCGGCATGCTCGGCACCACCTTACGCTGCGCAGCCCGCGGCTGCGCAGCGCATGCCTAACCCGGCCGTCCAAAAATGTCTGGCAGACGGTTGGAAAACCGAAGCCGTGATGCGAAACGGCGTCCCTATCGATACTTGGTGCCTAAACCCCGATACCGGACAGCGTTGCTTGGCATGGGATTATTTTCGCGGACAGTGCAAACTGGACATTGCTCCGGCTAGCGGAGGCAAAGGGGAATAACACAAGTCCCCCGCTCGGTGAATGATTAAAGCCGCTGCCAAGAATGCACACCCTCGAAGACGCCATTTGGGTGCGGCGACCAGCTAAAAAAGAGCTTCATAGTAGTGGCATTAAGTAGGTGTTTTCGAGCGTTGTAACCGGACAAAAGACCCATCGGTTGACTATAGTTTTTCGCTGGAAATCGCCTATGGACGGCGGGTTAGTGTAGTTTTGTCTTTGACGTCGTTGTAGCGGGTTACGACTAGGGTTGATAAAGTCCCCGAGTCCGTTGTTAAAACGGATACAAAACCGCCGATCAAGACTTGGCAGTGCGGCCCCGGCGCGGCCGCGATGAGCGGAATGGACAAAGAGAACACCTTCGCGCCGTTACTTTCGCGTTCGCCGTCGTATTGCAAATTCAAGCTGCATTGCCAAGGCAAGCCATACTCAATGCTACCCGCAGCCTGACCCAAGCTGTCGTCTTGCTCTATGTTCAACGTGACAGAGACCGGTCTGTTCGTCTTGCCGGCTACCTGACCGGACCAAACTCCTACCATCGAATCCTTGCCGTAGGCCACCACAGCCGTCATTGCGCAGACTATGCCAATGGCGGCTATTTTGGGTTGACACTTGAATGTCGTCATCGCTTTCTCCTGTCGATGGTACCGTTTTATTGATGCTTATGGTTCGCAAAGCCAATTAGGAAGACTCGCACTACCCCAAGCATTGCGTATTGACGCCGCGAAGTCGCCGGCCCAGCTTGCCAACCAGACACTGTCTTTCAAGAAAAAAAGTCCGCAGGCCAACGCTACCGCCAACAAGCTATAGCCTAGCAAATCGAGATTTAAAGGCCGAGACGGCGTAATCTTGTTGTCAGCCATAATCGCACGTAGGCATTGCTCGTCTTGCTCCGACAACTGAAAAGCAAACTCATCGTTTTTAGCCATTTAGAGGGCCCGTTTGCAACATCCCATCCGCTTAACCTTCCAATTCCGACGCAATTCGCGCCCCATCGACGGTTTTAAACAAAACCCCGTCCAAATACACTTCTACCCGGCCGGGCTGGTCGCCGATTAACATCACTTTAATTTTGCGTTGCCCGCCTTTACTCCAAAAGCGGCGCCTTTTTATCACCACCATTAACGCTCCCCGACCGCTGTTGGATTTAGTGCGGTTTTCGACGATGTCGGCCGCAAACTCCAAACTAACTTCGGTCACTTTATGCCGGGTAGGCGGCAGCAAAGACAGCAGGGGCAGTTCCATAGCCTCGCCGTCCGCGGCATTAGCATCGGCTATTTCAACCTTCCAATTAATCGCTTTTAATTGGCCGTCCGCTTGCAAGTCGAAATAGCGCCTGACCAAACTCTCGTGTTTTTTTTGCAAAGCCGCTTGCGCCAAGCCAACTTCACGTTGCAAGCCGCGCAAAAAATCGTCGAAGGTCGCGACCGCTTGTTTCAAGACCCGTTATCCTCGGCAACCGATTGCATTACTGAGTGTCCTCCAACCAATAAGGTTTACGCGAGAAACCGACGTGATAGATCAAACATTGCAGTACCACCTGATGTTCGCCGATATTCAGAATGCTGAAGGTTTTCTCTATGCCGATGATGCGCCCCTTGGGCGGCTCGCTTAAACAGCGGTTTAACAAGGCAGCCGCCTGTTGAATTTCAGCTTCGGATTGCATACGCTCCGGATCGTTGTTACCGACAACGATACGTTTTACGAAACTGACATCAGTTAGATCGAACATGAACGCTAACGTTAAACCTATTGATCGCAAAACTTGTAACCGCAGGCCCCGGAAACCGAGCGAGGCCGGCGATAGGCTGGCCTCCAAAGAACCGTCAACCCGTCGTCCGAACCTTATCCATTCGGAGTCGCCGGTTGTTGGACATTGCGGTTAGCCTGATTATTAGCGGGCGTACCATTGTTTGCCGGTGCCGGCAATACCGACTTAGGCGCTATCGACGCATTCATCATGTCCAATACTCTGGATAATCCTTCCGGCATGCCGCTGTCTTTCGCGTGAACTTCCACATGGTATTTCGCGGAACTATCCGTGGAACGGGCTTGTTCTTTCGCGGAAGAAATCGAACCGCTGATTTTTACCGAGGCTTTAAACGGCCCCCAGCCTACCGACGCCTCGGCTTCCAACGTTCCGGACCTGGAATCGGTCTCTTTAGAGCTTTCCGAGCTTTTTACTTCCATGTCGAAAGTAATGTCGACGCTGGTAATACTCAATGACGGAATTTTAACTATCGCCAGCAAAGGCACTTCCAATTCCACCGTTTCGGTCGGTACCAAGCCGTTGTCACCCGGCGTCGCCGCTCCCACCGGACGGTTGTATTTGAATTTCGCCGTGCGAATGTCGCCGTAAGGGTCGTTCTGGTCTAACTGACCGTTCGTGTATTTGGGTAAAAAACCGACGGTTTTAATAAACGACGCTGTCGCGTTGGCCAAGGTGACCTGTGCGTCGCTCGCGGCAATCAGCGGACCGCCTATCAAATCCGCCATTGGTAAACCTCTAAACTGATCTGCTACTGCCATGACTACACCTCTTGTGTGATTTCCGGGACTAAATTAATTTGTTGAGCCGCTGAATCAGCCTTGCCATGCCTTCGGTAGGCTCCTGCGCTTCGACTTTGAGCGACAAACGCGCCATTTTTTTACTGCCCGCCGCTCGCCAGTCCACACCTATCGATTTGGAAGGTTTCAAATTGTGCCAAGTCTGATTTTCACCTTCCTGAGCGGAAGGCGGATGTTGGACATCTTCCGGATCGCCCACATCGGATAAATCCACGTCGAACTCCACGTCCATCGCTTTGATTGACAGCGTGGAACAGCCCACCAAAGCCAATAACGGTATGCTGATGTCGACTTCGTCTTCTTCATCCGCACCGACGGACAAATCCGGCAGCTTTATATTGACGGAAATCGGCCGATTGGATTTCGCATCGAAATATTGAGCCAACTTGGCTATATGATGCTGTTCTATACGATCTTGCGCGGAAATTACCGAACCGGCCAATGCTTCGATTAAATCCTTGAGCGAAACCGCGTCGGCCATAGAGGTTTACCTAAAGAATTGACTGTGAAATTAGACTTGGGCAAGCCACTCGCCGGCATGGGATAATGTGAAGCGCTTATCATCCTTGCATCGGGACAGAGCATAGACCTAGAGTCACGGAATTACAAACTAACAGCCATTATGCGGTTCATAGCCATGAAATCCGCTTAATAAAAAAACCGGGCAGCGCGAGCCGTCGCGCCGCCGAATCGCAGGGTGCTGTAACTTAATGTTAAGAACAAAAGCTAGGCCGAGAAAATTGCAACAGGCAGTTCACGTCTATCCGGATTCGCAACTCACGCCGGCTTTTGCAATTTTTTTAAAATGCTTTTAGCGATGGCGGCAACGAATTCGTCGGGATTTTCGTAATCCTGCTGGCGGATGAACTGCACGGCAGCTTGCACGATTTGCTTGGTTCCGGCAATTTCCTGATGCGAGCGCCCGCAACCTTCGCAATGGCTACCTTCTTTCGTGCACTGGTCTATGCAAGGATGAAATTTCATATCTCAATGGCGTTAAAATGCTGATCTAGGCTAATTAATGCTGGCATCCGCCGCTATGAATGTGGCCATGCGCCCACTCTTCAGCCGTTGCCGGCCGAACGTCGATCACTTCTACGGCAAAATTCAGCGTCTCGCCGGCCAAAGGATGATTACCGTCAATCGTTACGTCGTCGCCGTTAATTTCGGTTACGGTAATCACGCCGCTTCCGTAATTGACGTCCGCATGAAACTGCATGCCTACTTCCACGTCCATGCCTTCGAACATTTTGATGGAGACCACTTGGGTCATTTCCGGTACCACTTCGCCGTACGCTTCCGCAGGTGGAATGCTGACATCGAAAACATCGCCTATGGTTTTACCGGTCAAGGCATTTTCCAATCCGGCAATGATATTGCCCGCGCCGTGCAAATACACTAGCGGCTCGGCACCTCTCGAACTATCCAGCGCCTCGCCGTCGACGTTTGTTAGAGTATAATGGATGGAAACAGCCGTTTTATCAGTAATTTGCATGAGCTTTGTCCGCTAGATTCAAAACCCCATTATAACCGCATCACGGAACCGCATGTCACGTTGGAGACCGCCCAAACCGAAATCCTCGCCTTACATCACCGCTGAAGGCTATAAAAAGCTGGAAACCGAATTGCAAGCCCTGTGGGAACGGCGCAAGCACGTGACCGCCGCACTCGCCGCAGCCGCTGCGGAAGGCGACCGTTCGGAAAATGCCGAGTACATTTACCGCAAAAAAGAGCTCCGAGAAATCGACCGCCGCATTCATTATTTGCAAAAACGCCTACCTTCGCTAACCGTCGTTGCCGAGAAACCCGGCAATCAACAGCAGGTGTTTTTCGGTGCCTGGGTCACGTTAGAAACCATGGATGGCGAAGAAATCACCTATCGCATCGTAGGTGCCGACGAAATCGACACATCCGGAGGCTTGATCAGCTTAGATTCGCCATTGGCGCGTGCATTATTGAAGAAAACCTTGGACGACGAAATCGTAATAGGTGTTGGAGCACAACAAACCCGGTATTATTTGATAGATATACGCTATTAATTTTCCAGCAAGGCACAGCCGCGCCAAACCCGCTTTAGCCGGATGCCCTGTAATGCAAAATCTTGGTGCTGCAACCTAAGTGAATTGCAAGCGTTTTTCAACATTGCATTGCTCTCCGATCATGCTGAATCACCTTTTCGTATACGGCACGTTACGCCGCGCAAACGACGGCAGCTTACATCCTTACCTGCGCCGGGATAGCGAATTCATGGCAGAAGCAACCGTACCCGGCAACCTCTACGATTTAGGCGCTTACCCGGGTTGGGTTTGCGCTATTAATAAGCATGACCAAGCCAAAGTCCGTGGTGAAGTCTACCGTTTGTTGCATCCTCAACCCACTTTTGCGTTATTGGACACATACGAAGAATGCACGCCGCGCCATCCGCAACCGCATGAATATGAACGCTGTCGAAAAATAGCCCGCTTAGCCGACGGGACTGATCTGGAAGTTTGGATTTACCGATATTGCTTGAAAACCGACAACCTTAAACGCATCGTAAGCGGAGATTATGCTTCAATGTTACCGGCCAGCCATTGAACTTACCCTTCTAGCGCATTTCGATAACCACCCGCAAAGTCTGCAATGATTACCATCATCCAACGCGTAACCGAAGCCAAAGTGACCGTAGACGGTATCGATATCGGCGTCATAGGCCGCGGCATTATGGGTTTGGTCGCAGTGGAAAAGTTCGACGACAAGACACAAGCGGACAGACTATTGGAACGAATACTCAACTACCGCATTTTTCCCGATAACGCCGGAAAAATGAACTTGAGCTTGCGTGACATCCAAGGCGCTTTACTGTTGGTTCCCCAATTTACGTTAGCCGCCGATACGCAAAAAGGTAATCGTCCCAGCTTTGCCTCAGCTGCACCGCCCGAGAAAGGGCAGCAATTGTTTGCTTACTTGCAACAGCGCGCTGCAGTGGTCCATCCATCAACGCAATTCGGACGTTTCGGAGCGGATATGCAAGTTTCGCTGATCAACGACGGACCGGTAACCTTCACATTACGTCACAGTTAAAAATCTCTGGACAAAAAAATCAAGCTCTGTATAATGACCAGTCTCAACTACGGGGCCATAGCTCAGCTGGGAGAGCGCTTGCATGGCATGCAAGAGGTCAGCGGTTCGATCCCGCTTGGCTCCACCAAGTAGTTAATTTGATAACTTATAGTCCTGTCCCCATCGTCTAGTGGCCTAGGACACCGCCCTTTCACGGCGGTAACCGGGGTTCGAACCCCCGTGGGGACGCCAACATTGGCTAGAAATTATCCACTGCACTTCAAACATCACTAGTCCCCATCGTCTAGTGGCCTAGGACACCGCCCTTTCACGGCGGTAACCGGGGTTCGAACCCCCGTGGGGACGCCAACATTCCGCCATCGCTTTGCAGCACAATCGCCAAAGCGCTGTCATCTATGCCCTCATCCATCGCATGAGTACGGCGTTATGGTAAGCATCCTGCAAGCCTTTTTCTAACGCGCTTGACTGCTCGTCCAAGTTTCAGCAGAGCGGCTGGATGACTTCTCTCCGATTCCAACAAAAATCCCCGCTTTTGCAATGCGCCCCGACAAAAATGTAGAAGCGCGATCTAAGCACCACCTCTGCAGAAGCCTCCTTATTGAACGGCTTTCAAAGATAATAAATAAGCATCACCGTCCTGAAATGCCGGCAAACTCAGGGTTACGGTGGAATTAGTGACCGGCAAGTTTTCGTTACTAACGGGTATTGGGGCCACCAATTCCTGGGTAGGTTGCAAGGTTCTCGGGATACGCTTTACCGTATAACTTACCGAATTCAAATGGTAAGGAAAGTTTTCTATCACCAAAGTAACATTCTCCGCGGCACCGAATACCTGCTTGCCGGAAAACCTGCCAACCAACACACTCAACTCTTGCTTGGCGTCGTTTTTACCTGCCATTGCTACAACGCTTGGCGTATCGGTGACGCTACGCAAGCGCATTGACGGTAAATTTGCATAGCTTTGATGCACCCAGTATAACGGGGTGGTGGCAGTGTTCTTGGTAAACAACCAATCCAATCCCGCTTGGCAGCCCTGCCCCCAACAGGCGCGAGTTGCCCAATTCAGATTAGCCGCTTCCAAATAATACAACCAGCCTACCGCCCAACCGGCTATCGGCGCATCCAACGGCCCTGAATACTCGTTAACGTGCATTTCCGGCATACCTAGACTTGGATGCTTGGCGAAAAACTGCCTGATCACCTCGGCCTGGGCCGGCAATTGTTCCGGATGATTGAATTCATGCCAGGATATTGCATCGAATTTCAGGTTTTGTTCGGCAACGTAGTTCAAAAAGTGGCCGAAAAATGAATCACCACACGCCCCTTTGCTATTAATGTCGCTGACACTAGGACCGACGATTTTGGCCGATGAATCCACCGAGCGTATCGCTTCAAACGTCCGCTTGAAGGTTTCCATAGCCTGAGCACAAGAACCCGACCACATCGCAGTGGTATCGGGCTCGCTCCAAACGTCCCAATAATCGATGTTCAGATTGTGCTGTTTATACAGCGATACCAGATCGCGCACCAATTGTTGGTAAGCATTCCAATTCTCCCAGGGTTTTAACGCTTGGTAGCTGCCTTTTATCACCGCCAATTGATCGCTAACCACCAAAGTAATCTTTTGATTCGGATTTACTTTTTTGGCGAGGATATGGTTCAACCCGGCTTTGTCGGTCATACCGATTCGCCAAAACTTGGGGCGTAACTCATTCATCATGACCATGTTGACCCGCTTTTCGTCGTAACTTACATCGTCGAAACCATGCAAGAAACCCTGCACATTGGGCAAATGCGTCATGGCTTGGTCACCTTTTATCGTAATATTGGCCGCTACAACCGATGACCCATACAGTGAAATCAAGACTGCTAAAGCTGAAACAAGCACGCGACCCTTAAGCCCGACTATCCCGTTGCCACAATCATTACGGCGTAACTGATTTCCGAAAGGTATTTTTATTGTTTTCATCTCAATTTCTCGCCTAGAAATAACTTAGAAATGCAGCAATCACGCAGTTAACTGCCGATAGACAGCTTCGTATTGCTGCGCCATGTGGGACAAAGAAAAATGCTCGACGACTCGGCGGTGCCCGTTATTGCCTAATTGCGCGGCCCAGTCGGGAGAATTCAATATTTTTAGCAACGCCAGAGAGATTGCCGCCGGATCTCGGGACGGAATCAAAATACCGGTCTCACCGTCAGCCACCACTTCGGGTATCCCTTGCACTGCAGACGCCACCACCGGCTTGTAATGCACCATCGCTTCCAACAAAACCAATCCGAAAGGTTCGGAAAGTGCCGGATGACATAACACATCGAACGAATCGATCAATTGCTTGGCATCGTCTCGCCAACCCAAAAATAAGACCGACTCCGTTACGCCTAAACTTTCGCTCAAGGCTCGCAGCGAATCCAACAGCGGCCCGGCACCTATGATCAAAAACCGACAATCCGGTAACTGCCGTACCACTTCGGGAACCGCTTGCAACAAATATTCGATACCTTTGCGCTCTTCCAGCAACCCTATCGTGCCTATCAATTTGACGTTGCCTGCCAAACCCAATTCTTTTCTTAAGTCCTTGACCTCGCCTTGCGGCTCTTCACTGTATATCGGGATTCCGTGATGAATCACAGTCATGCGCCCCCGCCCGATGCCTTTATCCAAGTAACGCTGTGCTATATGCCGGGAGACCGCTATATAGCGATCCGTCACTCTATCCAACACAAGATCGAATCCCCGAATGACCGCGCGAATCGGTAAAGCCAGACGGTCTACGGTAGGCGTGCCGTGCAACGAATAAATCAGATGGGCCCGACTAAATAAAGCGGCGGCAATACGTCCCAATATGCCTACCTCATTACCACCATGCACGTGGATAATATCGAAGCGCTCTTTACGCAAAAACCGACATAAATCGAAAAACCCCAAAACGTTTTTGGCTTTTAACCAACGCTCGAAACGCAACACCACCACTCTATAGCCGGTTTTCTGAAACTCTTGGTCTAACGGGTAACCGGGACCGAAGGCGATAACCAGTTCGTAACGGCTGGCATCCAACTGCTCCAGCAAAGTTAACACCGACTGGCCGAGCCCACCCGCCGTAGAGGTTAAAAGATGAAGGATACGAATCTTTCGAGTTGAATTATTGGAGGAATGCACGGTAGTGACGAAGGACTGTTGTTGAATGGGCCCGGCAAATTATCTCCGGCTTAAAACCGCAGATTTGCAGAACTGTTGGCAAAAAGACGATGAACGCACGGCGCTTATATCCAAATCAGAAGTTACGGGTTTGATCCGAACACGTGCGCTTAGTTTAAACGGAGCGAAAATTCAGCCGGATATTCTATCCCGAAATTAACGCCGGACTCGCGCTACGAAACCGGCTTTCCCGTAGTCCGAATGCACATTGAGAATAACGATGGTGTCGAATACCAGGCTATCCGATCAAATACGGATTGGTTTGACGTTAGCTCCGCAGCCTGATTCACTCATATAAGCGCTCGACAAATGCCTTAAACCATAAAGGCTTGAATAGAAAAATATACAAAAACAGCAATGCCGAGACTGGAAAAGGACTAAAGTCCAACGTCATCATGACCAGAATGACGCACAACCATTTAAGCTTCCACAACACGGACAGGCGTCTCATCAGCCGTCACCTTCAGATAACAACTTAGCGATAATGGCAGTACCGATCGTTGAGATAACGGCATCTGATCGATCTCCGGTTTTTCCAATCTAAGCCAACACACGTTGCCAACGGTTTATTTGCACGAGCAGGCATCCCGGCAATGGTTTTCATAAAGCATGTCCCCTCGCTCCACAAATTCCATTCGATCCTGCGAACGCGCAGGACCGACCGCACAATAAACCGCGCTCACAGCAAGGTATAAAAATCCCATCATTTCGCCCACCTATGCCGGTTATGCAAAATTACACAATAAATGCGTCGGCAAGCGCAAGTTGCATTACCTACCTTAGACAAATCACTACTTTCCGGATAATTAATCGTCAATTTGGGGAAGTTCTGGACAAAATTCCACAATTTAGGCAGAATTCCCGTTTTAAAAATCCTCCATTGTTCGGCATTTCCATGGCAACGATTTCCGTTTTGAACGGCCCTAATTTGAATATGTTAGGCGTACGCGAACCCGGACTTTACGGTCATAAAACCCTTACAGACATTGCCGCCGGTTTGGAGAAAATGGCAAACGATTTAGGCCATGTTTTACAATTTTTTCAGAGTAACGCCGAACACGAAATCGTCGGCCGGATACATCAAGCGTACCACGACCAGGTCGATTTCATCATTATTAATCCGGCCGCGTTTACTCACACCAGCGTAGCGATACGCGACGCTTTGCTGGCCACCAAGATTGCATTCATTGAAGTACATTTGTCCAATGTGCATGCCCGCGAGCCTTTCAGGCAACACTCATACTTTTCGGATATCGCCTTAGGCGTTATTTGCGGCTTGGGTGCACGCGGTTACGAACTGGCTTTTCAAGCCGCTCATCAGATCTTACACGAGAGAACTCAGAACAATGGATATTAGAAAAATAAAAAAACTCATCGATCTTATCGAGGAATCCGATATTGCTGAGATAGAAATTTCAGAAGGCGAAGAATCCGTTCGCATTAGCCGGTATTCCGCTACGGCCCCGGTTGTACACGCCGCACCGCTTGCCACAGCCGCTCCGACCGGCGCACCCGCGGCAGCCGCCGCTCCGATTGCCGCTCCGGCGGAAGAAAAAATCAGTGGCCACGTGGTCAAATCGCCGATGGTCGGCACCTTCTACCGCTCGGCGTCGCCCGGCTCGGCCGCATTTGTCGAAATCGGCCAATCGGTTTCCGCCGGTCAGACCCTGTGCATCATCGAAGCGATGAAAATCCTTAATCAAATCGAAGCCGATAAAAGCGGCAAAATCAAACAAATTTTGGTCGAGAATGCCCATCCCGTGGAATACGGTCAGCCATTATTCGTGATCGAATAAACGCTAACAGGGGGATAGTCATGTTCGAAAAAATAGTCATAGCCAATCGCGGCGAAATTGCTCTGCGCGTATTACGCGCATGCCGCGAACTGGGCATTAAAACCGTCGCCGTATTTTCCGAAGCGGACAGGGATTTGAAGCACGTACGTCTGGCCGACGAAGCCGTCTGTATCGGCCCCGCGCCGTCGGCGCAAAGCTATCTGAACATCCCGGCCATCATCAGTGCCGCGGAAGTCACCGACGCCGAAGCCATCCATCCCGGCTACGGCTTTTTATCGGAAAACGCCGACTTTTCCGAAAAAGTCAGCCAAAGCGGCTTTGTGTTCATCGGGCCCAAACCCGAAACCATCCGCATGATGGGCGACAAAATCTCCGCCAAAAAAGCCATGCTCGCGGCCGGCATACCCTGCGTCCCCGGCAACGGCGAGCCTTTGAGCGATAACGACGACGCCAATTTGCAACTCGCGCGCGAAGTGGGTTATCCCGTCATCATCAAAGCCGCCGGCGGCGGCGGCGGCCGCGGCATGCGGGTGGTACACACGGAAGCAGCCTTGATCGGCGCAATTTCCCTGACCAAAAGCGAAGCCATGGCCGCGTTCGGCAACGGCACCGTGTACATGGAAAAGTTTTTGGAAGACCCGCGCCACATCGAGTTTCAAGTGTTGGCCGATTCGCACGGCAACGCGATCCACTTGGGCGAACGCGATTGCTCCATGCAGCGCCGTCACCAAAAAGTGGTGGAAG
This sequence comes from Methylomonas sp. HYX-M1, assembly GCF_040741385.1. Lineage (NCBI taxonomy): Bacteria > Pseudomonadati > Pseudomonadota > Gammaproteobacteria > Methylococcales > Methylococcaceae > Methylomonas > Methylomonas sp. HYX-M1. Next base: position 1,161,966 of record NZ_CP160405.1, on the reverse strand, counting down.
AAGCGCCCGCGCCCGGTATCACCGCAGAACAACGAGCGAAGATGGGTGAACGTTGCGCCCAAGCCTGCCGTGAAATCGGCTATTTGGGCGCCGGCACCTTCGAATTTTTGTACGAAAAAGGCCAGTTTTATTTCATCGAGATGAATACTCGGGTGCAAGTGGAGCATCCGGTGACCGAGATGATCACCGGTTTCGACATCGTCAAAGAGCAATTACGCATCGCCGCCGGCCTACCGCTGTCCATCAGCCAAGAACAAGTGCGTTTTACCGGCCATGCCATCGAATGCCGGCTGAACGCCGAAGATCCGAAAACGTTCATACCCTGCCCCGGCACCATAGAACAATTCCATATGCCCGGCGGCCCCGGCATCCGCTGCGAAACCCATATCTACAACGGCTACCGAGTTCCGCCTTACTACGATTCGATGATAGGCAAATTAATCGCACACGGCGACGACCGCAACAGCGCCATCGCCAGAATGCGCACCGCTCTGAGCGAAATGGTCATAGACGGCATCAAAACCAACATTCCGTTGCAGCAAAGCATCATGAACGATTCCGCCTTCGTCGAAGGCGGCCAAAACATCCATTACCTGGAAAAGAAACTGGGCATCCACTAATAACCGGCTGGAGCGGAGTAGGATACTTCGCTCCAGCCGACCTATCTCCATCTCCCGCACTATGGCCTGGCACCAGCTTTCCATCGTCACGGACGAGCAAACCGCTCCGGAACTGTCGGATTTTTTCAGCGAATTAGGCGCGGTTTCGGTCACTTACAGCGACGCCGAAGACGAGCCGGTTTACGAACCCGCTATCGACCAAACCCAAATCTGGAGCCACACCCGGGTGACTGCATTGTTCGAATTGGATACCGACCCGGACGTCGTACAAACCTTGCTGTTCAATCAATTTATCGGCCGCCCTCTAGCGTATTGGCAAGCGGAAGTCATTCAAGACCAGGCCTGGGAACGGGCCTGGATGGACTATTTTCAACCCATGCAATTTGCCGGCAAATTTTGGGTCTGCCCCAGCGGCCAAGAAATCAATCAACCGGGGCAAATTTGCATGACCTTGGACCCGGGCTTAGCCTTCGGTACCGGCACCCACCCCACTACCGCGATGTGCTTGGAATGGCTGGCCGCCCATCCGCTTGCCGGCAAAACCCTGATCGATTACGGCTGCGGCTCGGGCATCCTGGCCGTAGCCGCAATATTGCTAGGCGCCGAGCGGGCCGACGGTGTGGATATCGATCCGCAAGCCCTCACCGCAACCCAATACAACGCCGATAAAAACCGGGTAGCCGACAAAATCGCCTACTACCTGCCGGAGCAGTTTCACGGCGTACCCGCCGACGTAGTGGTCGCCAATATTCTCGCCAATCCGTTGATAAAACTAGCCCCCACCATAGCCGCCCTGGTCAAACCCGGCGGCGATCTGGTGCTATCCGGCATCTTGCACGACCAGGCCGACATGGTGGCCGCAGCCTATCGCGCCCAAGGCCTAACGGTTTCCGAACCGGTACGGCTGGAGGATTGGTGCCGCCTGGACGCCCGAAAACCCGCTTGACATGTTTAGCCGCTGTCCGCATTGCGACCGGCAGCAACCGGTCAGTACCCAACAATTGCGAGAAACGCGGGGCTTGTTAACCTGCGTCGCTTGCCGGCGTGCGTTCGACGCGTTACCGAGTTTGAGCGACGAAGCCGGCGAACGGATAAACCCGATAGCCGCCGCCCCGATCGACCTGCCGGAGCACGACCGGCCCAACGCACAGTGGCCGTGGCTGGTCGGTAATGCCTGGTTGTTGCTAGTGCTGATTTTACAATTCGTCTATTTCAAGGCCGGCCCATCATGGCAGCAATCCTACCTATACGCCGATCTTGTAGCACTATCCGCCCGATTCGGCCTTAACCTGCCGGCGTATCGCAATCCCTCGGCCTGGTCGGTATCGCACACCGAACTCAAACCTTATTTGGCCTCCGGCTATAAGCTGAGTGCGGTACTCACCAACCAAGCCGCGGTCAACCAAGCCTTGCCCGATTTGAAACTGGCCGTGACCGATTTGACCGGCCGCACCGTCGCCGAACGTATATTTCCCGCCGGGCAATTCGGCGGTAACGCGCTGTGGACCCCGCAACAATCACTACACATACAACTGGCTTTGGTCATTCCCGCCATCGAACCCGCCGGTTTTAGCCTAACGCCGATATAATTCCGATGACTTACCCCGCTCTGTTTTTAAAAAAACACGAAGATAAACGCTTACGACAAGGCCATTTATGGGTATTTAGCAACGAAATCGACAGCAAACGCAGCCCGCTGGAACAATTCGAACCCGGCAGTTTAGCGGTATTGCACGACAGCAGCGCCCAGCCGATGGGCGTGGTTTACGTCAATCCGCACGCCTTGATCTGCGCCCGGCTGTTGACACGCAAACCCAACAGCAGCATAGGCGAAAAATTTTTCCGTTCCCGGCTGCAACAAGCCATGAAATTGCGCCGGCGCTGGTTCGACAAACCGTTTTACCGCCTGGTTTACGGCGAAAGCGACGGTTTGCCGGGCTTGGTGATCGATCGCTACGACAGCGTACTGTCGGTGCAGATCACCACGGCCGGCATGGAAAACCTGAAGCCGGTGCTACTCAAAGTCCTGATCGAGCTGATAGCACCGCAAGCGATTTTGCTGAAAAACGACAACAGCCAGCGGCAATTGGAAAATCTAAGCCTGGAGACGGCACTGGCCCACGGCACCTTGCCCGAGCGCGTACTGATCGAAGAAAACGGCATCCGCTACCTAACCGATATTGCCGCCGGCCAAAAGACCGGCTGGTTTTACGACCACAGAGTCAGCCGGGCGCAATTAGCCGGCTGGAGCAAAGGGCTCAAGGTCCTGGATTTATTCAGTTACGCCGGCGCTTGGGGTATAGCCGCGGCCGCGGCAGGAGCCGACGAAGTGACTTGCGTCGACAGCTCGGAACACGCCTTAAGTCTGGCCAAGGAATCCTCGGCCTTGAACGGAGTCGGCGACCGGTTGCAATGCGTGCGTAGCGACGTGTTCGAGTTTTTGAAACAAGCCCGCGATCAGCATTTACATTTCGACGCCATCGTGCTGGACCCGCCGGCGCTGATCAAACGCAAGAAAGATTATCAAGCCGGCTACGAAGCCTACCGGCGCCTAAATCAATTGGCGCTGCAAGTGCTGGCCAACGACGGCTTGCTGGTATCGGCGTCGTGTTCTCATCATTTACATCGGGCGGATTTGCAGGAAATCCTGCGCGGCTCGGCCAAACACATCGATAGACATCTGACTTTCGTCGCCGCCGGCGGCCAGGGCCCCGACCACCCTATATTACCGGCGATGCCGGAGACCGAATACCTGAAAACCTTTTTTTGTGCGGTCTCGGCCAGGATGTAAGGACAACAATGGCGAAAACCTATCCGCCTTGCCTGCTGTGCGGTCAACCGGTCAAACTCGCCGGCTTCAGTTTGCCGTGCCCGCAAAGCGGCGAGACGCGGCACTTCTGCTGCGAAGGTTGTTTAAGAATTTACCAACTGCTCGAACCCGAGCGCGACACAACCCACCCAAGGAGATAATAAAAATGAAAGCCTGCGAATCCTGCGCCGAGCGCGTCAACATCGGTTGCCATCACAAACAGAAATCGGTCCTCTCGCGCGCCATCGGCCTGGTGTTTATCTATTTGCCGATTTTGACGCTGCCGTTCGTGTTCCTCAGCGCTTATTTGACTTATTTCAGCCTGAAATTGGTCGGCGCGGAAAACGTCAAAACCTACCGCGACTTTTTGCCCGACCGCGCCAGTCACCGCTACACCTTGAAAAACCAAATCGTCATGGACGGTTCGTTTAAATTGAGCATGGCGCAATCCAAATTGTTCTGGATCCTGAACTGCACCTGGTATTGCCCGTTCAGCGTAGGCCTGTTCGAATGGCACGCTTATTTGGTCAAAGTGGTGGAAAACTGGTGGTGCCCGTTCGGCCACAGCCGCAAAAACAGCTACAGCGACGGCGCCATCGACCAATCGTTCTGGCACATCTATCCGGAAGAACGCGCCAAACTGACAGAAGAAGACTTGAATAATCCTATTTTTACCAACGAGGCGGACCCTAAATAAGCCCGGCGCGCCGCCGCCGATGCCGCAGCGGCGCGCCCTACCCACCTTACAATTCGCGGGTAGCGCTGAACACGATGTCCGGCCAGCGCTCTTCGGTCAGCTGCAAATTGACCCGGCTGGTGGCCAAATACACCAAATAGCCGCCGCCGTCTTCCGCTAGATTTTCGAAGGCCTTGTTTTTGAATTCTTCCAACTTGAGCGGATTCGCCGAGCTGACCCAGCGCACGGTGCTGATCGGCGAGGCGTCGTAAGAACACTCCACGTTGTACTCGTGCTTCAAACGGTGCGCGGTCACGTCAAACTGCAAAATACCAACCGCGCCTAATATCAAATCGTTATTCTTCAAGGGCTTGAACAACTGCGTGGCCCCCTCTTCGGTCAGTTGCACCAAACCTTTTTGCAAAGCCTTGGCCCGTAACGGATCTTTCAACACCACGCGGCGAAACAGCTCCGGCGCAAAATACGGGATGCCGCCGAACTTGAGCGTCTCGCCTTGGGTAAAGGTGTCGCCCACCTGTATGGTGCCGTGGTTGTGCAATCCGATGATATCGCCGGGATAAGCTTCCTCGACGTTCTTGCGGCTGTCGGCCTGAAAGGTAATCGCGTTGGCGACTTGAATGCCTTTGCCTGTCCTGACGTGATGCATTTTCATGCCCCGGTCGAACTTGCCGGAACAAATGCGCATGAACGCCACCCTATCGCGGTGGGCCGGGTCCATATTGGCCTGAATTTTGAACACGAAGCCGCTGAACTTGTCTTCCTCGGGCTGCACCAAACGCTGTTCGGATTGGCGCGGCCGCGGCGGCGGCGCAAACTCGGCGAAGGCATCCAGCAATTCGACAATGCCGAAATTGTTGATTGCCGAGCCGAAAAACACGGGCGTTTGTTCGCCGCGCAAATATTTTTCCAGATCGAATTCGTGACTGGCACCCTTTACCAATTCGATTTCTTCGCGCAATTCGTCGGCCTGCAAACCCAGCAACTCGTCCAGATGCGGATTGTTTATCCCTTTGACGGTCTCGGACTGGGCAATCTTGCCGCCGTGATGCGGACTGAACAAAATCGTCTCGTCCTTGTACATTTGGTATACGCCTTTAAAGCGCTTGCCCATGCCGATAGGCCAGGTCATCGGCGCGCATTCGATTTTCAGCACGCTTTCGACCTCATCCAACAGCTCTATCGGCTCGCGGCCTTCCCGGTCCAATTTGTTGATAAAGGTCAGAATGGGCGTATCGCGCAAACGGCATACTTCCATCAGCTTGATGGTCCGGTCCTCGACCCCTTTGGCCACGTCGATCACCATCAAGGCCGAATCCACCGCGGTCAAGGTACGGTAGGTATCTTCCGAGAAATCCTCGTGGCCCGGAGTATCCAGCAAGTTGATGATGGCGTCTTTGTGCTCAAACTGCATCACCGACGTGGTTACCGAAATACCCCGCTCCTTTTCCATCTCCATCCAGTCGGAAGTCGCGTGCCTGGCCGCTTTACGGCCTTTGACCGAACCGGCCAGCTGAATCGCCCCGCCGAACAACAGCAGTTTTTCGGTGATGGTGGTTTTACCGGCGTCCGGGTGGGAAATGATGGCAAAAGTGCGGCGACGCTTGAATTCAGTAGCTTGCATGGAGGTTCGAATCTGATTGGGGAGTTTTCGCAGCCTAACAGCGGCCACGAAATCATTGCGTTGGTTAGCCGGCATTATATCGCAGCCGGACCGCAATGCCGCTAACTGCGGCTTAGTAGGACGCTCGGCCACGACAAAACCGCCCGTCAAGGCTATCCGCCCGCTATACGTAGCCATACCGTTTAATTTGGCCGGCATGCCGGATAGCAAGCGGGCGCGCCGAATAAGCAATGTGCGATCTAGCTTCCATGCCGACTTCACGCCGTACCAGCCAATGCCAGCAACGCGGGTTTTCTTCTTGACCATCCCATACCCAAACCAGGGCATGCAGATAATCGGCGATCAAAAAGCCTTTTTCGGCCTCACGCGGTCAGTCGCTGCCAGGCTTCCGGGTGCTTGCGCGGCCGCCCACCGGTCTACGCGTCGGACTGTGCATTGCGGCTGGCGGTGGCTTGGCTTTCTACCCCGCCCGAACCATTCGGGTACGGCTCAGGGTCTTGCAGATAAATCGTTTGACCACAATGCACATCCGCAACAAAACGGCAGCCTTATGCTCAACACCCCGCAGGAAAGCCGGTTCCTTGCCGTAGCCGCCGTCAATGCCGACGTAGCCGAATTGAATCCCGCGTTGCCGGGCGATTTCCAGCATCGCCAGTGTCAGTTGAAATTTACTGAGAAACTCGCGCGCCTCCTTGAGAATCGCCGCCTTCTTGCAGCGCGCCTCATCAAGACACCAGTCCTCGGACAAATACAGGCGGGCGTCGATTAAGGTGGTCATGTCGCCTCGGCACTCATGCCCTGGGGGTACAAGGTTGCGAAGATGCCCACCTGACAGTTATCCACTTGGCCCAAGCGTCAGTTCGACTGCCGGGCAACACCGGCGGACGCCTCGCCTTTCTTGGCGCTTGTGCCCTTGAGGGTAAAGCCGCTTTCATCAAAAATCTATACCGTACCGGCGGCCCAACCTGAGTGGGTTTAACGCGCACTTTAGCCGGGAAAATGCTAAATTTGCTCAATTGCCAATTCCCATCAACACGCACTTCAGCCCATCGGCCAAGGATTCCGCCTATGAACGCCACAAACCATGCGGCGCCGGACGCCGCACTCGCGCGTCTTAGCCTGGAAACCCGCACCCACAACCTTTACAGCGGCATCGCCATGGAATTGCTGTCCAATGCCATGATAGCGATCGTCATGGCTTCGGTGCTGCTGCAAGTGGCCAATGCCATGCATATTGCCGCCTGGCTGTTGCTGCAAATTCCGGCGCTTTTGTTACGCATCGCGATTACCAGCGCCTACCGCAGCCAACGCGCAGCCGGCAGCCTATCGGATTATGGCAAGTGGTTACAGCTATACCGTTTGCACATGGCCGTATTCGGTTTGATTTGGGGCGCGGCCGCCGTGTTGTTTTTGCCGGCCATTGATGCGCCTTATGTATTCTTCGTGTTGTTTTGCTTGTTCGGCTTGTTTGCCGGCGGTATTACCTTTTTATCGGCCGACAAAATTTCCTACCAATTGTATTGTTCGCCCGCGCTGTTGGCCGGTTTCGCAATCAGTCTAAGCCGCAGCGATTCGCTGCATTTGTCCGCGGCACTGTCGATAGGCCTGATCACCTTGTACTTGTGCGTCAACGGCAAACGCATCAGCGACAACTTCAACGACGTGCTCAAGCAACAATACGCCTTGTCGCAGCGTCAGGCCGAGCTAAGCCGCTACGAATTCATCGTCAACAGCGTGCCGGATGCCATGAGCGTGCTCAATCGCCAACATTGCTACGAAGCGGTCAGCGACGGCTGGTGCGCGCGTATGGGCGTCAAGCGTTCCGAGGCAATCGGCCGCTCCGCGGGCGAAGTTTGGGGTGAGTACCGTTATTCGCAGTTTATCGCCCCGCAATTGGAGCACGTGTTTACCAAAGGCGTACCGCAATCGCATCAGGCCGAAATCGATTTCCCGGCCATCGGGACGCGCGAATGCGCGATCAGCTATTACCCCTACGTTGCCCCAAGCGGAGAAGTCAGCCATACGGTGGTGGTGACCCGCGACATTTCGGAACTGGAAAACGCCAAAAATCAAGCCGAATCAGCCAACCGGGCCAAAAGCGAATTTTTGGCCAGCATGAGCCACGAATTACGCACGCCGCTAAACGCGGTGCTCGGCTTCTCGCAATTGATGGCAATGGACAAGCACAATCCGGCAGAAACCCGCGAAGTTGCCGCGGAAATCGAAAACGCCGGCAAGCACCTGTTGTCCATCATCAACGACCTGATAGACCTGTCCCGCATCGAGGCCGGCAAGCTGGATTACATGATGCAACCCGTCAACGTCCAAGCGGTCATTGCCGACAGTCTGGCCCTGATTGCTCCCAGCGCGCGGGAAAGCAATATAGACATCAACGTCGACTGCGACGGTAGCAAACAGCTTACGGTTTACGCGGACCGCAAGCGTTTGCGGCAAATCGTCATTAATTTTTTATCCAACGGCATCAAATATAACCGGGATGGCGGTCAAGTCCGCTTACGCACGCAGAGCACAGACCGGCAAGTACGCATCAGTGTCAGCGATACCGGCATCGGCATTCCCGCAGACAAACAAAACAGGGTGTTCGAATCGTTCGACCGTCTCGGCGCCGAAAGAAGCCATATCGAAGGTACCGGCATCGGCTTGGTCATCACCAAACGTTTGACGGAAGCCATGGGCGGCGAAATCGGCTTCGACAGCAAGCCGGGACAAGGCAGTACTTTTTGGGTAGGCTTCCCTATTTGCGAAGAATTCGACGCTCAAGTCAACGAATCGGCGCCGCCAACGGCCGGCACCGCCAAAACCGCCGGCCACCGGCGTTACAACGTGCTGTACATCGAAGATAACCCGCAAAACGTCAAATTGATTCGCAGCATTTTCGAGAAGCGCCCCAATATCACCTTATTGGTCGCCGGCAACGCCGAACAAGGCATAGGTCTGGCGTTGGCTAACCCGCCGTCGCTGATCCTGATGGACATCAATTTACCCGGGATGAGCGGTTACCAAGCCTTGGAAACCTTGAAAGCCCATCCGCCGACGGTCAATATCCCGGTCATCGCGGTAACCGCAAACATACCGAAAGAACCGAGTCTCAAAGAAAAAGCGGCCGGTTTTGCCGGTTTTTTGACCAAGCCTATTGAAGTCAGCAAGTTATTCGCTGAAATCGATAAGTTTTTATCGTGATAGACATGCTGGCAGCCGTCCGGCACCTGATTTCCCGGTCGCATCGTCGCCAAGCAAACTAGTTCCCTAATAAGGGATTCCGACGCAAAATATGCTCTTCTCTCCATTTGCTCAGGAGCTTTGTCGTGGCGCACAGCATTTTATTTCGCAAACTCGTCCTAGCTTTACAAGCCGCTAGACGCGACTATCTTGAATCCCGGCAGCGGCCTGCCCCGCTTCCGCATACCGTTCTCGGTTGGGATAGACGCCGCTTCGTCAAAACCTCGGTTGCAGCGGGAATAGGCGGCGTGCTGGAATTGAGCGGCATCGCTCCGGCATTCGCCGGCAAGCCGCAGCCGGCGGCGCGCGTCGCCATTATCGGCGCCGGCATCGCCGGTTTGAACGCCGCATACCGGCTGCGCAAAGCCGGGATTATCGCCACGGTGTACGAAGCCCGCAGCCGACCCGGCGGGCGCATGCTGTCCGTCACTATCGACGACGGCTTGACCGTCGACCTCGGCGCCGAACTGATCAATACCGACCATTTGGAGATGCGCGCGCTAGCCAAAGCCTTCGACATTGCGCTGTTCGACAGACTCAAAGACGCCGCCCGCACTGACATTCCCGAAGAAGCCTATTTTTTCGACGGCCTAAGCTACGACGCCGAGCACTTAGCCGCCGACATATTCGCGCTAGCCGCACAGATTAGCGAAGACGCCGCCCTGATCGACCGGGATTGGGAGCGCTATGCCCCGTTTTTCGATCAGCTTTCGGTTGCCGACTACCTGAATTTGCATGCAGACAAAATCCGGGCAGGCTATGTCCGGGTCTTGTTCGAAAACGCCATTCGTACCGAATACGGCGCGGAACCCGCCGATTCCTCCGCCTTGCAGTTGCTGTTTTTATTACCGCAAGTCGACGGCCGCTCGGTGGAAATACTCGGTTACAGCGACGAGGCGTTTGCGGTCACCGGCGGTTCGGCCCGACTCACCGACGCGCTGGCAGCAGCCTTGCCGGGACAAATCCGCTACGGTAAGGCTTTGCACAGTCTCACGCACTTCGGCGACGGCTATCAATTGACTTTTGCCGACCGCAGCTCGGAATCGGCCGACATCGTGATCGTCGCCATGCCGTTTCCGGCCCTCCGTCAAGTCGCGCTGAATGTGCGGCTGCCCGATTTATTCCGCCGTTTCGTCAACGAAACCGGCTTAGGCGCCAATGAAAAACTGATCGCCGGATTCGCCGAACGATTCTGGCGCAACCCGGCCGGCTTCAGCTTGGCGGCATGGACCGATATGGGGTTTGCCGCCGTATGGGACGAATCGCAACGTCAACCCAAGCGACCGAACGGCGCGCTGAATTTTTTCTTGGGCGGCAAGCAAGTCGAACGGTTAAACCGAAGCCGCGATTTCAAAGCGCTGGGCCGACAATTCATTGCCGAGTTGGAGCGCGTCTTACCCGGCGCCGGCGATTCGGCAACCGGAACCCTGCTGAAAAGCGCATGGGGACGAAGCCGCTTTACCGGCGGCGGATACGCGAACTTTAAGCCCGGACAACTAACCGAATTCGCCGAATTTTTTTGGGTGGAAGCCGGCCCGGCCGATGCACAACAAGTGGTATTCGACAACCTGATTTTTGCCGGCGAGCAACTCAGCGATGCTTATTACGGCTTTATGGAGGGCGGTGCGCAAACCGGGCGTCTAGCCGCCGCCTGCGCCTTGCAGATAGCCCGGAACCACGCATAGTCGGCGCGCAACGCTATCGTTTTCGACGGCTCACGGCGCCGCCGCCTTCAATTCGATACCGAATTCGCGCATATCCCCTTTCTCTTCCGCGCCATTACGCATCGCCTCAGCCATCAAACGTTGCAGCACGGCGTCGGCCGATTCCGCCGGTGCGGCGCAACCTCGGCAGGGTCTGAGCTCCACCGTATCGGCAAATACCACAGGCAAGTGCAAACCGCCGTCCTGCTCGTGCAAACGGCCGATAGCCAGCACGTCGCGGTTGGGGATGCAATAATTGGATACTAGCGGGGTGCCGGCCGCGGCGTCCAAACTCCAAATGCGTACCGACTGCCCCGACAAGCCGCTGGCCGTGCAGTTGCCGCTTTGCTTGTCGAACAAAGCCGCCAAATAACCGCGGGCGAGATCCAGACTCAGGGTGTGCACGGACTCGGTGACCTGAATCGCGGCATGCAAGGGCAACACAAACGGTTTAGCAGCGCTATCGGCCGGAAATACCTCTATGGCGCCGGTTTCGTAGCCGCCCACCAACAAACCACTGTTGTCCACCGCGCAAGCCGCCACGTTGGCGCGCATATACGGGTATTTCTGCTCGGTGTTCAGCAAGTTGCCGGGAACCACCGCAGCAGCCACCAACATCCCGCCCTTGGTGCCTATCACCAGACGCTTGCCGTCTTCCGACAAGTTCAAACAATTGATATTCGGATCGACGGTAAATTCGGCATTACCGTTCAAACGGCTCAGCATCACCGCTTCTTCTTTAACGCCATCGGCGCTGTATAAATGCAGCTTGTCCAGGACTCCCAAGATGGCCATGCCGTCGTCGGTGACCACCAAATCCACCGCGTCGATATTTTTCCTGTCCAATTCCGGCGGCTTGGGCAGTTCCACCAGCTGCCGGGACTCCACGTTATAAATATGCAAATCGATTTTGGTGGTGTCGATGTGTCCGTCCAACCAAGCGATGTAGTGACCGTGCGGCGACACTGCGGCCCACAGAATTTCCACGTCGGTGCCGGCTATTGCCTTGAAGGTAGTCGTCGAGCCATGCATCGCTTGCCACCGGGTGGCGCTGCCGGCCGTCGTCCCTTGGCCCACCGCTTTGGGCCAAACCACGCCGGCCTCGCCGGCAACCCTGGCTTCGGCTTGATTGCTAAACTGCGGCTGACGTTGACGGATACGCCGCAGCACTGCTCCCGGCTCGACGGCCACCGCGTATTGAGGGTTCACCATGACGAACTGGGTAACGGCGTCGCCCAAGCCGCAATCCATGGGGCGCCAGCGCTCGGCCCGCAATTCCCAACATTGCGGCCGCTTGTCGGCCACGTAACTTACCACGGGCCGGACGCCGCCGTCGGCACCGAAATCAATGTCGCGCAGCGACAAGCCGGCGGTAGCCTCCTGCTTGTCCAAGGTCAGGCGCAACGGTTCCGCGCTGCCGTTGCATTGCCGCACCACGGTTTGCCCGGATAAGTGCCGGTCCACCAGCCAGTTGTCGGATTTACCGGCGCTACGCAACCGGCTGACCGAAATCTGCTGGACTTGGCTGGCGTCCAACGTAGGCTGGATTTTGCCGCCGCAATAGACCGCCCCGTTCAAACGGCCGGTAATCAGCTCCGGCACGCCGTCGCGTAGCTCGCCGCTGAAGGCTAGGGCCGAAACCACGTCTTGGTGATCGTCCGCATCTTTGCCGACCGAAGCCGGCGAGGCGTCCTGCCAGCGCTGGCTAGCGGCGTCGAACAACCAAACGGCGCTTTGTATCCTGGGTTTATAGCTCACCACGCTGAACGCGGCGTAACGGCCGTCCGCCGAAAAAGCCAGGTCCGAAAAGTCGCTGGCATCGGGAAAGCTTTGCCGGGCGGAGTCGATAGCCTCGGCGTGACCGCTGTCCGGCTTGTCATGGACGGCGCAGGCCGGAGCCGGCCATTGCAAACGATGGATCGCCACCTCCCAGCCGCGCATGGAACCCGCCACCTTGAACGGCAATATCAACCACCGGGTATCGCTGCCGTTTGCCAACACAGGCGGGGACACGTTGGCTTGCGCCGCCAACTGGCCTTGCCCGTAACGAATCTCGATAGGCGCCTGGTCCAAACGACCGTCTTCGCATAGCCGATAGACGCGCAAGGCTTTGTCCTGCGGAACGGCGTTATCGAACTGCAACACCGCACTGCCTTGCCCGACGATCAGCGCATTGCTGCTGCCGCGCGGGGTAAACTGAAATTTGTCGTCCATATTGTCCAAGGCCAGTGCCAGTACGTAGCGAAAATCGCTACCGCCGTATTTGCCGCTGGAATAGGTTAAATCCAGGTCGATAGGCGCCTGGGTTTTGGAGGCCAAAATCCACGGCAATACGTTTAAAGCAGCGCTTTTACGTTCCTGCTCCACCAAATGGATCATGTTTTGCTGGGTATTCAGTCTTGCCTGAGCCCACAGCGCGTAAAACACCGCACTCACCAGTATCAGGACCAACACCGCCAAGCTGGTGTAATACTTGTATTTGGTTTTGGTTTTGGCGATTTCCGCTTGCTGAGCCGCTTCCTTGGCCTGTTCGGCCAGGCGTTTTTCGGCCGCCTTGCGTTGTTCTTCGGCAATACAGGCCGCCACGTAATCGGTCACTTCGCCTTCGACCAGCCAACTGTCGTCCACATAGCGCTGCGCGGCTTGCAGCGGTGCGCCGGCCAGCTTCAAATAATCGGCGGAGCGTTGATGGTTGTGCCAGTCCAGCGCTTCGCGGGTAATCAATTTAATCGCATGCAAGCGGGCTTTGGCTTCCGGACCGGCTATCCAGTCACGAAACGTAGCCCAGTTGCGAAACATGGCTTCGTGCGCCACTTCGAACAGCAAGCCGTCGTCGCCGGTTTGCCGCAACAGGCCGGGCTCGACGAAAGCCGCGATGACCCGTTCCACTTCGTGTTCCGGCCACTGTTTACTCAGTACCGCCATCAATTCCGCTTTGCCCCGCCGCCGGCGCAAGGGCTGCTCGAAGTTTTCGTCCAACAGCACCAATTCCAGCATCAGGCGCGTGCATAACGCCCGTTGCCTGTCGTCCAAGTTCCGATAAACCTGTTCGGCGACTTTGCCCAAAGCGCCTTGAACGTCCGGTAGCGCGTCGAACATGGCTTGATTGATAAAATCCAAGGGTTTGCCCGGCTCGACGACGCTGCCATGTTCGTCCAGCACCGGCTCGCTGCGCGGGCGCTGCTCCCACAAACGCCGCAAAGCGTATTGCAACAGCGGCAAGCCGTCGACCAAACTGGCTGCCTGGCTGGCCAAGGCATCGATCAAGCTGGGCGGAATAAAACGCAAGCCGACTTTGCGGGCCGGCTTTTCGATAGCTTGGCGTATATGCTCGAAACCGATAGGCGCCAGCTGCAGAATGCCTTCGCTTTGATCGATGCTGCTGACCAAACCGTATAGGTGTTTCAGCGGCTCGCTGGCTTCCAAACGGGCCAGATGGTCGGTGCGCAAGGTCAGCAATACCCGGCAATCCAAACCGGCGGCGCCGACCGCCGGGCTGGACAGCAGGCACAACAGTTCGGCGAAGGCGGCTTGTTCCAAGGCATCCTGACATAATGTCAGCAGCTCTTCGAACTGGTCTATCACCAACAGGATTCCGGCGCCCGGCCCGGTCAGCTCGGCCAAAACCGCAGCGGCTTGCGCGGGTTGCGCTTTTAATCGACCGGCTAATTCGGCCGCATCGCCCTCCGAACCCGCTACAGCCAACAACGCGGCGGCCAGAAATTCGAACGGACGTACACCGGGCGTGAACGGGCTGGGAAACAGCCATTGCGGATATTTGTCGCGCAAAGCCGGCAACACGCCGGCCAGAGCCAGTGAGGATTTGCCGGAACCCGACCCGCCGACGATGACCAGAATGTGATTACGCTCCAAACGCGCAATGCAATCGGCGGTTTCGTGGTCGCGTCCGTAAAAATCCCGCTGCTGGGCTTCGTCGTAGGCTTTCAGGCCCGGGAAGGGGCTATCGATGTCCAGCACTACGCCGGCGCTGGGATCGAACGCGGCCAGCTGGTCGATCGGCAAACCGACGCCGTGCATGCCCAAGCGTGAGGTCCAATAATCCACCCGCCCTTGCAAGGCGCGCCGCTCCGGGCTGCCGTTGTCCAAAAACCGCCCGTAATCCACACAGCGCATCAACCAATCCTGCAATTCCCGCAACCATTCCTCGAACTCGGGGCTGCCTGGTTGCAAGCCGTCGAAACGGGGCTCCAGTTCGTTACCGGCTTTGATCAAATCGCGTAAATCTAGCAAGGCCATCTAAGCTCTCCTGTTACTGCGGGTTGGCGCCAAGGCGCCGGTTGGCCAATTGCCATTGCGCGCTGACGCTGTCGGCATATTGGCGGGCGCAGCCGGCCGCCCTCTCCACTTTTTTCAACGTATCTTTGTCCACGTCGAAAAACAAGTCGTCGAAGGCTTTGCGCATCCGCTCGTAAGTCGCTTCGCTGCGGTCGATTTGCAAATCGGCGAAATGCCGTTCGAGCGCCGCGATTTTACTGGACCAATCGGTCCGGTAGTCGCACTGTTCGGAAACCGCTTTGGCGTGTTGCAGCAACCCGGCAACCCGCTCCGGATTATCCAAAAAACCTTCCAAATCGTAGACGAACAGACTGGAGCCCTTGGTTTGGTCTATGCGCTCCAATTGATCGTGCATGCCCTGCCAGTCGTTATGCTTGTTGAACAAACGCTGCACTTTGACGTGACCGTCGTTCAACGCCTGTACCACCTCTTTCAAAAATCCTTTATCGTCGGCTTTCAAAGTCGACTCGGCGGATGCCGCCGCATCGAATAAGCAGGTGGACATATTGTTAGCTTTCAGCAACATGGTGCCGTTGGCATTGACGAAGGCGGACTGCACCCGGGCGGCGTACAGATGGGTGATGTGATCGAAGGCTTGCTTGTCCTTCGGTTGATCTTGAAACTCGGTCTCCAACACTTTGCCGATCACCAGCTGCAAATTGGCCAGATCCGCCTGTTCGGGCAGATTGTGAGCGTAACCGGACAGTTCGCCGCGCGCTTCTTTGATCTTCAACAAGCCCAGCAAATATGTGACCTTGGTGGTGTCGCTCATCGGACCGTCCTGCCATTGCATGCTGACTTCCTCGCGCCAGCGGCGAATACCGAATTGGCGGATCTGGTGCAAGCGGTCGTGGATTTGTTTCAAGCCGGCCAATTGCTCCACCTGCTGCAAACAGTTTTGGATTTGATCTTTCAGCTTCATCAGCTCGACCAGATACTGGGTATCTTGGCGTTGAGCGTTGGCCGCTTCCGGCTGTTGCTTGAGCTCCAATTCAATGCGCTTTTTGAAGGCCTCTTCCAACTGCTGCAGAAAATGCTGGATGTTGGCGAAGATGCGAAAATCCTTTTCCCGCAACTTGGTTTTAAAGCTTGCCAAGGCCTGGGCATGTTCCGGCGGCACCAAATCGGTGGACTTCCAATCGGCCAGATTTTCCTTTTCCACATCCGAACCCAAGGCCCGGTATTTTTTTTCGCCGTCGCCGACTTCGCCGGCCAAAAACACGAAACAGGGCTTACCGCTTTCCACCCCTTCCCAATATTCCCATTCGGTGACGCTACGGCTTTCCCCTGCCGGCACGTAGCCGTAGTTCCAGGCAATGATGGATACCAGCCAATCGCACTCTTCCCTGACCCATTTGCGCGAGCGGTCCAGGGCCGGAATCCGCTCGCCGTCCAAGGCCTCGGTGTCCATGGTCACTTCGATCAATTGAAACTTGTTCTGATAAGCCTGATTGAGCTTTTTGATCAGTTGGCCGGCTTCGGCCCGGTATTGCCAAAGGTCTTTGGTGGTGCTGCTCAGAAATACTTTTTTGGCAGGTATCATGCCCATGCCATGCTCCTATCCTCTATAGTTGCTCTCCGCTTCCGGCCTGTCCCGCCGCCTCGCGTTCCAAGGCCTGCAATACGGTTTCGAACGGCCGAATCAACATACTGCGGCAATACAAGGTTTCGCCGCTGTCCAAGCCGCCGTTTTCGAACCATTTGTTGGCCGGCGCGCCGCCGCCGCAATAATTGAAATATCCGCAAGACCGTCGGCAAACGGCAGTCCCCGCCAGGATGCCTTCCCATAAACGTGCAAACGCCGGCCGCTCGGCGGCTTGCAAAAATCCACCGCAATGCACATTGCCCAGCACAAAGTTATCGAATTCCGCCGCCGGCTGACCCAGCAGTTCCGGAGAAAACGTCGAAAAATCGCCGTTCCAGGCCACGGTGACGATAGCGAACGGCAAAGTCTGCGCGTTCATCGGCCAATCCCGGCCTCGCCAGCAATAGCGCGGCAAGCCGTGTTGAATCAAGCTCAAGGCATTGGCCAATTCGCGAACCCGGTATCGATCCGCGGATTGCAATTGCAAGGCTAGCAGTTGTTCGAAAAAACGCCTATGTTCCGCCTCCCGTCCGCGCAAACTGGAATCGGCGTGCGGGCCTTCGGCTTCGTCGAAATTGAAACCGATCTCGCCTATGCCCTGTTCGAGGACGAAATCATGCAATAATCGAGCGTGCGGCAGGCTGTCGGCGGTCACCACGGCAATCACGTGAAACGGAACGCCGTGGTGGCGCAACGCTGCCATTCCGCGCTGCACCTGAGCGAAACTGCCTTTGCCCTGCCGGGTCTTGCGGTGGCTATCGTTAATCGCTGCCGGACCGTCGACGCTGACCCCGACCCTGACCCGATGTTGACTAAACAGCTCGCACCAGTGCGCGTCGATTAACGTGGCGTTGGTTTGTATCGAATGCGATACCCGGCAACGGCCGCTCAACAACTGGTCGAAAATGCCGAACGCTTGCCGGTAGAAGTCGACCGGCACCGCCAAAGGCTCCCCGGCATGCCAAACCACGGTCAGTTCAGGTCCCAGCAGGCCGTCCTCCAACACGCGTTGCGCCGCCAGTTTCACCGTGTCGAGCGACATTCGGGCGCGCGAATCGCGCTGCGGCAAATAACAATAGTCGCAATCCAGATTGCAAAACGGCGTGGGTTGCAGTATCAGCAACTGGGTAGCCGGGCGCGGCGTAAAGTCTGCCAATACAAACGGTCCGGCCGGCATCGCCCGGTTTTCCCGCTCCGCCGTACCTGCCATCCAGTGATTAAGCCACGTTTTCATTTGGGATTATGTCGATTTTTCTGCTTGGCGATGGAAGACGAAACATTTTATCCACACGAACGCAAACCGAAGTACGGGAGCGCCGGAACCGAGCGCACAAACGCCCGTTCCGGCTTATCCGCGTCCGCTCGGGAATAATGATGCAGATCATTGTATAGCGATTGGCGCGGCAGGTTTCCGGCAATCGACTTAAATCGGAACTATCCGGTCACGCGCCCAAACCGTTAAAACGATAGATCGAAGACCGCTCCGATTAGCAAATTCCTATTGGCAGCGACGAAATCAACAGCCGCGTCCGAGTCGGTTTTCGCCAATCGCAGCTGACAGCCTATGGCGATCGGCTCGATTGATAGGGAGTTCTAAACTGGGCTCAACCCGGCCGTTCCTGCCGCAATGCGTCTTGGCGGAAAACGAGGGAAAGTTGTCATTGAATCCTTCGCCAGAGCGAGTAGGCTTGTCAACGAGATCAGCTAACGGGGGAAGATGTCATGACGGCATTTAGCTTTGCTCATCCGGAGAACTTCAAATACCAATCGCGCACCATCGGCATCGTCGTGTTTCCCGGCGTGGAATCGCTGGACATCACCGGGCCGTTCGAAGTGTTCAACTTCGCCAATCTCGGCTTGGGCCAACACGGTATCGACTGCGAGCCGATTTACACGATCAAGCTGTTGGGTAGCAGCCCCGGGCCGGTAGCGACCATGTCCGGCCTGCAAGTCGTCGCCGAAGACATTTACGGCGATAGTTCGGCCCAATACGACACCTTGCTGATTCCGGGCGGCGATATTTCGCGGGAAGTGCACAACCGGGAACTGTTGGACTGGATCGCCGCGATGGCGCCTAAGGTCCGGCGCATCGCCTCGGTGTGTACCGGCGCCTTTTTGTTAGCCGAGGCCGGCCTGCTGGACGGCCGGATTGCCACCACCCACTGGCATTACAGCCAGCAATTGGCGCAATGCTATCCGAACATCCAGGTCGAAGCCGACCGGATTTTCATCAAACACGGTCATATTTTCACCTCCGGCGGCATCACCTCCGGCATCGATCTGGCGCTGGCCATGCTCGAGGAAGACTGGGGCCGCGATTTGGCGCTATATGTCGCCCGCTTCCTGGTCGTGTTTCTGAAACGGCCGGGCGGCCAATCCCAGTTCAGCAGTTATTTATCCAACGAAGCGTTCCAACGCACCGACTTGCGCGAATTGCAATCCTGGATTGTCGCCAATTTGCATACCGATCTGAAAGTGGAAGCGATGGCGGAACGTTTGGCGATGAGTCCGCGCAATTTCGCCCGGGTGTTTCTGAACGAAACCGGCATGACCCCGGCCAAGTTCGTCGAAACCGCCCGCATCGACCAAGCCCGGCATTTTCTGGAAACTACCGAACTCTCCATCGAAAGCGTCGCCGATAAGACCGGCTTCAAGGACCCGGAGCGGATGCGGCGCACCTTCCTCCGCCAGTTAGGCGTCAATCCGCAAAACTATCGACAGCGATTCAGTCGCGCCACATCCCTGCATTGACCAAGCCAGGATAAAACCCGGCGACAGCGCGGACGTTAGCCGTCCGATTCCGTTCGCGCCCGGTGCGCTATCGGCCGGTGCGAAGTTCCCCCCAATAACCGCGGCGATACCGCCGGCCGGGCAGGCCGCCGCTTTGTCCGGCAGTAACGACAGCAAGGAGAACCGTTATGCGCATTTTATTGATCTCAACTGCCTTTTCGGGATTGACTCAACGCTTTTACACCGAACTGGACGACGCCGGTTACGACGTTTCGGTGGAATTGCATCTCGGCAACGAGGCGCAACTGATCGAAGGCGTGGAATTGTTCAAACCGGATCTGATTCTGTGTCCCTATCTGACCCGGCGCCTGCCGGAAGCGCTTTACCGAAACTATCTGTGCCTGATCGTGCATCCCGGCATCAAAGGCGACCGCGGCCCGTCGTCGCTGGACTGGGCGATTCAGGAACGGCTAGCGGAATGGGGGGTAACGCTGCTGGCCGCCGCCCGGGAAATGGATGCCGGCGCGATTTGGGCGGCGAAACGTTTCCCGCTACGCCGGGCCAGCAAGAGCAGCATATTCAATCGGGAGGTAGCGCAGTGCGCGGTGGATTGCCTGTGGGAAGCCATGACCTATCTGGATTCGCCGCATTTTCGGCCGGAGCCGCTGGACTACAATCGGGCCGACGTCAAAGGCCGGCTGCGGCCGGCCATGAAACAAGCCGATCGCCGCATTGACTGGTGCAGGCACACGACCGCCGAAATCCTGGCCAGAATCCACGCCGCCGACGGCAGTCCCGGCGTGCTGGACGATCTGTACGGCCGGCCGTTTTATTTATACAACGCCGCGGCCGGCGAGCGCTTCGGCGGCAAACCCGGCGAGATCGTCGCCGTTGCCGACGGCGCTATTTGCCGCGCCACGCTCGACGGCTCGATCTGGATCGGCCATCTGAAACCCAAAACCGGCGATGCCAGGGCGATCAAGCTGCCGGCGGCAACCGCATTGGCCGATTTGCTGCCGAAACCGCAATCCGGTCTGTCGGGCTGGTTCGGCAAATCCGTCAAGCGCATCGAACTCGATTACACCCGGCCAGGCCGACACTATCCCTGGCAGGAAGTCTGGTACGAAATCGCCGGCCAGGCCGCCTATTTACATTTTCAGTTTCACAACGGCGGCATGTCTACCGAGCAATGCCGCTTGCTGTTGCGGGTTTATCGACACGTGGCGACGCTGGATGTGAAAGCCATCGTCCTGACCGGCGGCGGCGACTTCTGGTCCAATGGCATTCATTTAAACCGGATCGAGGCTGCGGCCAATCCGGCCGACGAATCCTGGGACAACATCAACGCCATCGACGACCTGATCCTGCAAATCATCACCACCATGGACAAGCTCACCGTCGCCGCAGTGGCCGGCAACGCCGGCGCCGGCGGCGCGATATTGGCGCTGGCGCCGGACAAGGTGTTCGTTCGCGACGGCGTGGTTTTCAACCCGCACTACAAAAACATGGGCGAGTTGTACGGCTCCGAATATTGGACCTATTTATTACCGAAGCGGGTGGGGCACGCCACCGCGGCCGAATTGACCGAACAGCGCCTGCCGCTCAGCGCACGCCGGGCCTGGCACCTGGGCATGGTCGACAAGGTGCTCGACCGGCAGCATGCGATCTTCGACGCGCAAATCCGCCATTCAGTCAACACCTTGATCGCCGACCCGGCCAATCTGCAAAAAATGTTGGCCGAAAAGGCCGCAATCCGTTGCCGAAACGAGGCCGTCAAACCGTTGGCGGCGTACCGGAAATTCGAACTGGCGCAGATGCACGCCAACTTTTACGGCAGCGACGCCTATCACCAGGCCCGTAAAGCATTCGTATTTAAAAAAAGCTGCGACAAGACCGCGGACTACCTCGCCAAACATCGGCAGCTCACGGAAATGTCCAAAGCCTTGCCCGGCAGCATGGCGCATTGCGTGTGGCAGGATTGTTATGCCATGGGCGATCCACGGGTGGACAATCAGCACCAGGACTTCTTCAAGATTGCCGAAAAATTGTGCGTAGCCCGCAACAAGGACGAACGGCTTGACTTGATGTTCGAGCTTTACCAGCACGTCAAGGAACATTTCGGCGAAGAAGAGAGCTTAATGAAAAAATCGGGGTTCACGCATTATTCGAACCACGCCAAGGAACATAATCTGATGCTGGAGAAGCTAATGGAATTGGACAAAAAAATCCAACACGATCAATTGGGCCAACGCGATGTGCCGGAATTCATCGAGCGCTGGAGCAAGCATATCGTCAACTCGGACATGGTATTCAGCCAGCATTGGAAGGAGATGAACGTATTCAGTGTTTAACCGCGCCTGCGCTGGCCGGAGTAACAGGCAAGCCAGGGGTGTTGATTTTGGCGCATTAGGCGACCTTTATTGATTCCGCGATGGTAAACTTGGGGCAAGACCCCGGTAAGCCATCCCCCAACAGACTTTGCACCCCCTAGCCGGAGTACCCCCCGTAAATGACCGGCATCTGTGTAATCTTTGATTTGGACGGTACCCTTGTAGACAGCGAGGGGCTTTGCAATCAAGCGTTTCTCGATCTGCTTCCGCAACTGGATGATACGGTGGACGCTTTGACCCTGCGTTATCGCGGCAAGAAGCTGGCGTCTATCCTTACCGACCTTGAAGGCCGTCTTTGCCGGAAGTTGCCGGATGGGTTCGAACTGAATTATCGCCAGCACGTGGCGGAACTGTTCTGTCGCGAATTGAAACCTATGCCCGGCGTTCTTGAAATGCTCAAAACCGCTGACTTTCCCAAATGCATTGCATCGAGCGGGCCTCTTTTGAAAATCCGTCAGGCGCTGCAGGTTAGCGGCCTCTCCCGCTACTTCGATGACAACCTTTTCAGCGCTTATGACGTTGGCTGTTGGAAGCCCGAGCCCGGTTTATTCCGATATGCGGCAAATGCGATGGGTTTTATGCCCAGCCAATGCGTGGTGGTAGAAGACAGTAATGTTGGGATTGAGGCAGCCGTAGCGGCAGGCATGAAAGCCTTCCGGTATGTGCGAAACGCTGAGACAGCGTCATGCCGAATCGCGGATGAAGTACTATTCGACGATATGCTGCAGCTTCCCCGCTTGTTAACTCAATTGGTTAACCGTGCCCGCCCACCGTTCAACTCGAACTGACGCGAAAGCCAGGCAGGCGGCTACGCTCGTTTGCATTGCTAATGAGCACATGCAAGCCAAACTTGCCGAATTCATCGCCACGCATCCGCTTTGCCGAAAATGCAGAATTGTGCAAATCTCTTGAAGTTGACCACAGCATCCGCCGGACTCGTAGCAAGCGGCCGAATCGGGGCTTTACGGCGCACAACAGCCGCGTAAAAACAAATGGGTGGCCAGCTTGACCCAACTCTCGATTTCCGCTTGGTCTGGAGCATCTTCCAAACCCAACTGCTGGCGCTGCATTCTTTCGCCGCGCAATGCGCTGATGTATTGATCGGCCAGAATTTGCGCGGAAAAATCGGCAACAATCCGCCCCGCCCGTTGTTGGGCGGAGAAGAATTCCGCCAAGTGCGCCAGCGTGCGGCTGGGGCCTTCTTGATAAAACTGCACGGCCAGATCGGGAAAGCGTTGACATTCGGCAATCAGAATCGCCCGCATCCGCATCACTTCCGGCCTGGATATTTGAAACAGAAACTTGACCCCGAATGCGACCAGAGCTTGCTCGAGATCGCCGTCCTGCCCGTCTTTCAAACTACCGATGAACCGGTCGCTGCAACGCCGAATCAGCGCACCGAACACCCCGGCTTTACCGCCGAATTGGTTGTAAATCGTGCGCAAGGACACTCTGGCCTCGCGCGCCAGGCTCTCCATGCTCAGATCGCCGTAACCGTTTTCTAAAAAAAGCTGTAAGGCCGTATCCAATAGGCGGTCGCTACTTTCTTGCTCGCAACCCTTGGCCGGCCGGCCGCATTTAACCATGTTCAACCAATCGAAAATACATTTGACACGGTAAAACAGGGTACCATAAACTAAACGGTAAGGTACATTACCTTTTTATTTATGCCGGAGCATCCAGCCATGCCACACTCGCCCCACCCTGCGTCGACGCCGCTCATATACCGGCTCAACCCGCCTCTACTCCGCCTCGTCGACAAGCAGCGGGCGAGCGTAATACCGGCAATCATCAGGGCCGGCTTAATAACCGTCACCCTTGCCGCTACCGGCTGCGGCGACGCCGTAAACAACGATGCGTCCATGCCGCCGCCCGGCGTTAAAGCAGCCAAAGCAATCGCCCAAGAGGTCAGCGAATGGGACGAATTTACCGGTCGAGTGGCAGCGGTCAATACGGTCGAAGTACGGGCCAGAGTATCCGGCTTTCTGGAAAAGCAGAACTTTACCGCCGGCAGCACGGTAAAGCGCGGCGACTTATTGTTCGTGATCGATCAAAAACCTTTCAAAGCCCAACTAAATTTCGCCAAAGCGGAACTGGAACGGGCCAAGGTCAAAGCGGATTTGGCCAAAACCGACATGAAACGGGCGGAAAACCTGAGCCGCGCCAATGCCATATCCCGCGAAGAATACGACACCCGGCGGGAAACGCTACGCGAGGCCGGCGCCGCAGTCGCTTCCGCCGAGGCCAACGTTTACACGGCACAATTGAACTTGGATTACAGCGAAATCCGCGCGCCGATTGCCGGCCGCATCAGCCGGGAAATGGTCACTGTCGGCAACTTGGTCAATGCCGGCGGCGATGCCGCGGTGTTAGCGACCATCGTCGCCACCGACCCGGTTTATGTCTATGTCGATGCCGACGAGCAATCGGTGTTGAAGTACCGGCGCAAGCGGCTCGGCAGCGCGGACGCTGGCGATTTGACCGGTATCCCCGTGCAGTTGGCCCTGGCCGACGAAGCGGATTTTCCGCACGCCGGCCGGTTGGATTACGTCGCGCCGCAAGAGAACCCCAACACCGGCACCATCAGCTTGCGCGGCGTGTTCGCCAATCCGGACGGTTTGTTGAGCCCCGGCTTGTTCGCCCGGATGCGGGTGCAAGGCAGCCGGCCTTACCCGGCTTTGTTACTGCCTGAACGGGCTATCTCCGCCGACCAGGCGCAAAATTTCGTGTGGGTGGTAAAACCGGACAATCAGCTCGAATACCGCACGGTTACGCTGGGTGCGCGCGTCGGCCCGCTCCGCGCGGTAACAAGCGGCTTGAACGTCGACGATTGGGTCGTCGTCGAAGGCGGGCAAAAACTCAAGGCCGGCCTCTCGGTCGACCCCGAGCGCATCGAGCTGAGCGCGCAAGGAGCGCCATAACTCATGGGTAAATTCAGCCACTTTTTTATAGACCGGCCGATTTTCGCGGCGGTACTGTCCATCGTCATCGTGCTGGTCGGCGCATTGGCCTTGATCGACCTGCCGATCGCCCAATATCCGCAAATCGCCCCGCCCACCGTGGTGGTCAGCGCCAGTTATCCGGGCGCCAACGCCCAGGTCGTGGCCGACACGGTGGCCACGCCGATCGAACAGGAAGTCAACGGTGTAGAGGATATGTTGTATATGTCCTCGCAATCCACCAACAGCGGCAACATGAGTTTGACCATCGCCTTCAAACCGGGCGCCGATCTGGACAAAGCCCAGGTTTTGGTGCAAAACCGGGTGGCACTGGCCGAACCCAAGCTGCCGGAAGAAGTGCGCCGGCAAGGCATCAGCGTCAAAAAGCGCAGTCCGGATTTAAGCCTGGTAGTCAATCTGATCTCGCCGGATCACCGTTACGACAGCGTCTACCTGAGCAATTACGCCTTGTTGCAAATCAAGGATACCTTGGCCCGCTTACCCGGCGTGGGCGAAATCATCGTGTTCGGTGCCCGCGATTACAGTATGCGACTGTGGTTGAATCCCGAACAAATCGCGGCCAGAAACCTAACTGCCGGCGAAGTGGTCGCGGCGGTGCGCGAACAAAACGTACAAGTCGCCGCGGGCGTGGTCGGTCAGCAACCGTCGCCGGAAAATGCCGAATTCCAATACACGGTCAGTACCTTGGGCCGTTTGCAAACCGCTGAACAGTTCGGCGACATCATTATCAAACAGGACAAAAACGGCGAAATCACCCGTTTGCAAGACGTGGCCCGCATCGAGCTGGGCGCCAAGGATTACAACTCCGGCCTGTTTTTGGACGGCGAAGAATCCGTCGGCCTGGCGATTTTCCAACTGCCCGGTTCCAATGCCTTGGATACCAAAGCGGCAGTGCTGGCGGCCATGGAAAAATTGAAACCGCGCTTCCCGGAAGGCCTGGATTATTTGTTGGTGTACGACACCGTGGTGTTCGTGCAGCAATCGATAGCGGCCGTGGTGGAAACCTTGTTCGAAGCCTTGCTGCTGGTGGTGCTGGTCGTCATCGTGTTTTTGCAAAACTGGCGGGCCAGCTTGATTCCGTTGCTGGCCGTGCCGGTGTCCATGATCGGTACCTTCGCCGTCATGGCCGGCCTGGGGCTGTCGCTAAACACCCTGTCGCTGTTCGGCTTGGTATTGGCCATCGGCATCGTGGTCGACGATGCCATCGTGGTAGTAGAAAATGTGGAAAGACACATGGCGGAAGGCATGACTGCCCGCGCCGCTGCGCGCACCGCAATGAGCGAGGTCATCAGCCCTATCATCGCCACGGCCTTGGTATTGGTGGCAGTGTTCGTGCCGACCGCATTCATCACCGGGGTATCGGGGGCGTTTTATCAGCAATTCGCTTTTACCATTGCGGTATCGACCGTGATTTCCGCCTTCAATTCGCTAACCTTGAGTCCGGCCTTGTGCGCGCTGCTGCTGGATAGGGCTCACCACGACAAAGATGCGGTAACCCGTTTCGTGGAACGCTGGTTCGGCTGGTTTTTCAACGCTTTCAACCGATTTTTCGCCGCGTTCGGCGCCGGCTATGCGCGCCTGGTCGCCCGTTTGATTCGGATGAGCGCCGTCGTACTGATGCTGTACGTCGGCTTGAATGCCCTGAATCTGCTCGCCTTCGAAAAAGTCCCTACCGGTTTCATTCCGCAGCAGGATCAGGGTTATTTAGTTTTGTACGCGCAACTGCCGGACGCCGCGTCGCTGTCGCGCAGCCAAGCGGTAGTCAAGGAAGCCAGCCGCATCATTTTAGAAACCGAGGGCGTCTCCCACGTCAACGCATACGCCGGCTGGTCGGTACTGACCGGCTCGGCGCAATCCAACGTCGCCACCTTGTTCGCCCGCCTGGACAATTTCGACAACCGGGCGGGCAAACCGGAGCTCAGCGCGGACGCCTTGGTCAAAACCTTGGGTCAGCGTTTGGCAAGCATAGACGACGCCTATATCGCCGTGTTCGCCCCGCCGCCGATACGCGGCATGAGCTCGGTCGGCGGTTTCAAGCTGCAAGTGCAAGACCGCAATAACGCCGGCACCGACGCCCTGCAGCAAGTGGTATCGGACATGATCGGCAAAGGCAACCAACAGCCCGGCATGAGCCGCTTGTTTACCACCTTCCGCGCCAACGTGCCGCAACTGTTCGTAGACGTGGACCGCAGTCGCGCCAAGGCTATGGACATTCCGTTGAGCGACATTTTCGAAACCTTGCAGATTTATTTGGGCTCGTTGTACGTCAACGACTTCAATCTATTCGGCCGCACCTACCAAGTGGTGGCGCAAGCCGACGCGAACTATCGGATGAACGGCGACGACATCGCGCAATTGAAAACCAAAAACGCCCAAGGCGGCATGGTGCCTTTGGGCGCCATCGCCAAAGTCGAAAACATCTTGGGGCCGGATAAAATCACCCGTTACAACATGTATCCCGCCGCGGAAATTAATGGCAATACCTTGCCGGGCATCAGCTCCGGCCAGGCGATAGCAACCATGAATCAATTACTGGACGCCGAATTGCCGCCCGGATTCGATTTCGAATGGACCGAGCTCAGCCTGCAACAGGTATTGGCCGGCAACGTCGCGCTGCTGGTATTCCCGCTCAGCGTGGTGTTCGTGTTCTTGGCGCTGGCGGCCCAATACGAAAGTTGGTCACTGCCGTTCGCGGTCATCCTGATCGTGCCCATGTGTATATTGTCGTCGATGACCGGGGTTTGGCTGGCACAGATGGACAACAACATCTTTACCCAAGTCGGCTTCATCGTTTTGGTCGGCTTGGCCAGCAAGAACGCGATTTTGATCGTGGAATTCGCCAAACACCGGCAAGAGGCAGGTTTGAGCGCCGTCGAGGCGGCTACCGAGGCGGCCCGAATCCGCTTGCGGCCTATCTTGATGACCTCGTTCGCTTTTATCATGGGGGTATTTCCCTTGGTCGTGGCCAGCGGCGCCGGCGCCGAAGCCAGACGCTTGCTGGGCACCGCGGTGTTCAGCGGCATGATAGGCGTGACCTTATTCGGCTTACTGCTCACCCCGGTGTTTTACGTGGTAGTGCAAGCCGTTGCGAAACGCTTGGGCGGCAAGCGTCAAACCGCTACGCTCGCTCAACATCTTGACTCCGAACAGGGCCGGCCATGAACGCAAAACCCAGCGCTTTTGTTACCCACGTATTATTGGCCGCTGCCAGCCTGGCGCTGACCGGCTGCGCAGTCGGTCCGGATTTTCAAACCCCGGACAGCCATCCGCCGGCCGGCTTTGCCAACGGCGAAACAAGTCCTTATTCCGACAATCCGGTCGACTTGCTCTGGTGGCGCGGGTTTAACGACCCGCAACTGACCGACTTGGTCGAGCTCGCGCTGGCGCACAACCGCGAGCTGAAAGCCGCGCAAGCCAATTTGCGCGAAGCCCGTGCATTGTATCTGCAAGCCGGGTTGCAATTGGCCCCGGTCATTAGCGCGCATGCCAATTACACCGAACAAAAACGCAGCAGCGGCGCATTGAACAACCGCAACTTCGTCCCGCGCGAACTGAAGCTGTACAACACCGGCTTCGACGCCAGTTGGGAGTTGGACTTTTTCGGCCGGGTGCGGCGCAATGTGGAAGCCAGCAACGACGAGGTCGACGCGCAATTGGCCAGCTTGCACGACATCGGCATCAGCCTGATTGCCGAAGTGGCGCGCAACTATTTCGAATTGCGCGGCTTGCAATTGCAGCGGCAAGTGGCGGAGCAAAACGTAGCCAATCAACGGCAAACCTTGACCATCACCCAGGCGAAATTCGCTAACGGCCGCGGAACCCCATTGGATGTGGCGCGAGCCGATGCCCAATTGAACGCCACTCGGGCCGGCTTGCCTGACTTGGACGCCAGCCTCAAACAAGCCATACATCGTTTAAGCGTACTATGCGGCGAAATGCCGTATGCCTTGGCCGCACGTTTGACACCACACGCCGCGCTGCCGAAGGCGCCGGAACTGATCGGCATCGGCAATCCGGCCGATTTGCTCCGCCGCCGGCCGGACATTCGCAGCGCCGAACGCACCTTGGCGGCAGCCACCGCTCGTATCGGCGTGGCGACAGCCGATCTGTTTCCCCGGGTCAGCTTCGTCGGCAGCATTTCCTTGGAAGCGACGACCTTATCGGGTTTGGTCGCGCCGGGCTCGGAATCGTATTCGATAGGCCCGAAAATCAGTTGGGCGGCCTTGGACCTGGGCCGAGTGTACGCGCAAATCAAAGCAGCCGACGCGCGTGCGGAGGCCAGTCTGGCAAATTATGAACAAACCGTATTGACCGCACTGGAAGACACCGAAAACGCCCTAGTCAATTACGGCGAACAACGCCGGCGGCGCGATTTGCTGGCCCAAGCCGAGGCTTCAAGCCGGCAAGCCCGCGAACTGGCGCAACTGCAATACCGCGAAGGCTTGACCGACTTTCTGACCGTGCTGGACGCCGAGTCTCGGTTACTGCAAGATCAAACCCGACTGGCTCAAAGTGAAACCGCAACCGCCAGCGCATTGACCGCCGTCTACAAAGCCCTGGGCGGCGGCTGGCAAGCCGTACCGGACGGCGACCAGCAAGAAGCCCTGGCAGTATCGAACGAGCAACTCCGCTAGAGTGAAGTAGTCCACGCAAAATATCCCGGTATTTCAGTCAATCCGATGTCGTTAGCCGCGCGTTATATCGGTTACCAGGACGCGGATAAATGTTGGCAGTGGCTGCAACAGCACGCGTCTTGAAAATGGGTCTCGATGAGACCTCTGTGTTTAATGGTCCGGTACTGGACGTTACCTTCGATGAAGATCGTAATCGCACCCGAAAAGGCCACAGCGCCGCCAATCTGGCTACCATCCGCCACATTGCCCTGAATCTGATCAAAAACGAAAAATCCCGCAAGCTCGGCGTCAAAGTCAAGCGACTCAAGGCCGGATGGGATAACAATTACCTGCTACCAGTGATCGGTGGAATTTAAGCGCGATTGCCCTGCGGCTTCGCGGTTTTTCCACGACTGTTTGTGAATCCGCTCGGCTTTATACAAACCATTGATGGTTTCGGCCAAGGCGTTGTCATAAGAGTCGCCCACGCTGCCCACCGAAGCTTCAACGCCGGCCTCGGCCAATCGCTCGGTAGCGGATCGACACGTACTGTACACCGCGGACGCTGTGGTGAATCAGGCCGCCGTCGCGCTGGGGTTGCCGGTCATGTAGCGCCTGCTCCGGCACATCCGGTACAAAGTCGGCATGCGGGAAGACGAGACTTTCCAACCGACGAGGTAGCGAACAAATACATCGATTACAAAAGCCACATAGACAAAGCCTTGTCAGGTTTTGACATAGATGAAATCCGCCACCCACAAGGCATTCGGCCGCTCGGCGCTGAATCCGGTTCGCACCGAGATTCGCGCCTTGATTGACCAAGCCGCCAAAGCTCGGGGCAAAACCCGCTCGGAATTCATGATCGATGCCGCCCGCCGCGCCGCCGAAGAATCCCTTCCGGATCAACCGCCCAGCGGTGAAGGGTTTGAGCGCCTGATGGCCGCTCCCAAACCCTGGCAGAATTAATACTGTCCGAGCCGATTCTGCTGTCCGCACCGCATCAGCTAGGTAATTTTAGCTGCGGGGTTGGGCAATTGGCTCAAACGCCGCGCTAGACCCAACCAAGTCAGCGGCGCATCCCGTACCTATGTCGTGGCGGAAGGTGAGATTGTGCTGGCCGCCGAGCTGCATGAACGGCTGGTGACTTCACCCGTTTGTGAATGGCAATGGCCGCACCGCCCGCCCGCTTGGTGATGAATCTGGTTTTGCTGCAACACGGCTACCCCATTGCCATTATTCACGGCGATGCCGAATCCCAGCTGGCGTATTACGATGCCTTGGAGCAATGTAACTTGGCTCAGGATAAACAACCTTTTCATGATTCGATTGCCGAGAAGGTCATCGAAGCCTTGCAACGCCGATTGACTTTACTCCAACCCGATAGGCCGGAATAAGCGAAGGCTGTATTGGATATGGCAAGGATTTTGGCCCACATGCTGTGAATGCCTTGCCGTTTCATCTGATTTCTAAGGTTGTTTTATGAGTAATTATCGACGTTTGTACATTCCAGGCGGCACGTATTTCTTTACGTCGGTTTGTGACCGTAGACAGGCTATTTTTGCCGATAAACAACGTGTGATATTGCTCCGCCAGGCATTCCGAGAAGTAAAAAACAAACGGCCTTTCAAGCTTTTGGCTGCGGCGATACTGCCCGACCATTTGCATTGTTTGTGGAGTTTACCTTGTGGCGATGCCGATTTTTCTACCCGCTGGCAAATGGTGAAAACCGCTTTTTCTAGGCGTGTTCCCGCCGAGGTCAAATCCAATGGTGCGAAAACGCTGTGGCAACCGAGGTTTTACGAACATTGCCTGCGCGACAAAACCAACTTTCATAATCATCTGAATTAGGTTCATTACAATCCGGTTAAATTTTTGAATAGGAAAGTGGGCAAAAATATCGGTCAGTCGGGTATATTTTTCGCGGGAAATCGGCTAAATGCCTCACATTCAAAAGCCACTGCGAAGAGCATCAATGATCACTTTGTACCAATTCCCCAGAGCCTGGCAGATTCCCAACCCCAGCCAGTTTTGCGCCAAGCTGGAAACCTATCTGCGCATGGCGGCAATCGAGTACCGGATCGTGGAAACGCTACCGGTTGCCGCGCCGCTGGGCAAACTGCCCTACATCGAACACGACGGCCGCAAAATCGCCGATAGCCGGATCATTATCAGCTATCTGCAACAGTGCTTCGGCGACCGGCTGGACCAAACCCTTTCCGAGCGGCAACAAGCCCAAGCCCTGGCTTGGCAACGCCTGCTGGAAGAGCATTTGTACTGGGTCTGCATGTACAGCCGCTGGCAAACCGGGCCGGAGAATTGGCGCATCAACAAACAGGCGATTTTTCACGGCCTGCCGCCGCTGCTTACCGATGGCATTGCCAGCCTTTACCGACTGCGGATCAAAAGCCAGATTCGCGGCCACGGCATCGGCCGCTTGCCGGCCGCGCAGGTATTCGAGTTGGGCCGGCAGGACGTGGCAGCATTGGCTGCCGCGCTGGCGGACCAGCCCTACTTGCTCGGCGATCAGCCCGCCAGCGTCGACGCTTCCGCCTACGGCATCCTGATCAATCTACTCGCTTGTCCGGTTGCCTCGCCGGTCAAGGAATACGCGCTGGCGCAACCGGCCTTGACAGAATATTGCCGGCGCATGCAGTTGCGCTATTTTCCGGAACTGGGCGAACCGGAATTCGCTTAGGCGCCCAAATCGGCGCAAGCGGCGCGGATTTCGCCGCGTAGCCAAGCATTAGCCGGCTCGCGGTCATGCAGCGGATGCCAGACCATCACCGTGGCGTAATCCGGCAAATCCAGCGGCAACGGCACCCATTGCAGCGGCTGGTTTTGCGCAAGCTGCTCGGCGGCACGCTTAGGAAAGGCCATGACCATGTCGGTTTGCGCCACAATCAACGGCGCCGACAAGAAATGCGAAACCGTCAACGCCACCCGCCGCTCCAGGCCGCGCTCGGCCAGCCAGCTATCGACCTGGCCGCTGCCGGCGCCGGTACCGGACAGCATGATGTGCGGCAGGCCAATGTATTCCTCCAGGGTCAATTGCGGATTCACGACCGGATGGCCGAGCCGCGCCACGCAGACCATGCAGTCTTCGAACAAGGTCCGGCAATGCAGATGCTTGGGCGGGTTCAGCATCACTTCGAAACCCAACAGCAAATCGATTTCGCCCTGCTCCAGCGCTTCAAGCGGAAACCGGTTGCTGGTGCGCTTGAAGTGTACGTTCACCCCCGGCGCCTGGCGGGCGATGCGCGGCGCCAGTTTCGGCACTAGCAAGGCCTCGACGTAATCGGTGGCGGCAATCGCGAACGAGCGCCGGCTGCCGGCCGGATCGAACGGGGCCGGTGCCTTGATCAACCCTTCCACGTCCTTCAGCACCGCCGCTACCGGCTCTACCAGCGCCAGGGCCCGCGCGGTCGGTACCATGCCGGCCGGGGTTTTCACCAGCAACGGGTCTTCCAATTGCTGGCGCAAGCGCTGCAACACGTGGCTCATCGCCGACTGGCTGATGAACATGCGCTCCGCCGCCCGCGACACGCTGCGTTCTCGCATCAGCAAATCGAAAGCGACCAGCAAATTCAAATCGAAGGTTCTCAAATCGGCCATAGCTGGATTCCCGCAAATTTTTAGCGCCGCATGTTAGCGAAAACGCCTCGACAACCGGCATCGAAAAAATTCATCAGCGCATGAATATTCGCCATTTTACCCACGGCTGGCGTCGGCCTAGAGTATGCGCCGACGCCGCCGTTGAGCTCGGTTCCTCCCAAGGGTCTCGCAAAATCCGAGCAAACGGCGCGTCGCCCGAATTCGGATCGCCGCCGGCGCCAGGCGGCCGGATTTCGGCCTTAGCGGCTACCGAACCGGGCCAACTCGAGTTGGCCTAATAACTCACTTTCAGGAGAATCCTCATGCCTTTGTGGAAAGTCTACCATCCGACCGGCGCCTTCAGCGCCGCAGACAAACAACAGTTGGCGGAAAACATTACCAACGTTTATGCCGGCGTACCTATCCCTAGGTTTTATGCCGTGGTCATTTATGAAGAAGTGGAGCCGGGCAATTGCTTCGTCGGCGGCGTACGCAACGACAAGTTTGTTCGCTTCAAGGTTGACCAGATCGCCCGAACCCTACCCGGCCCCATCATACGGGAATGGTGGATGCGGACGCTGGACGAAGTGATTGCGCCATTTGTCAAAGAGCGCGGTTTCGATTGGGAAATTTCCATCGACGAAACCCCGTTCGATCTTTGGTCGTTGCAAGGCGAACTGCCGCCGCCGTTCGAATCAATCGCGGAAAAACGCTGGGTGGCCGAGAACAAGGCCAGCCCCTACACCTATCAAGAAAAGCTGCCTGCCGGCCACTTTTTATTGACGCCAGGCGTGACGGGTTAGTAACGAACAAGTGACCGGCCCGAAATGAGCCGGTCGCTGCTTCCGCCAGCCGTTCACCTCGTGTTACCCGTGCGCCGGATTGTTCTGGCACGGCGTAATCGACTACACAGGAATTCATATTATGGCCTATCAAACCATCAATCCGGCAAGCGGCGAATTACTCGCCTCCTATGCCGAACTCTCCGATGCTGAGCTGGAACTTGCCATCGCCAACGCCGACCAGGCATATAAAACCGACTGGCGGCATCGGGCCATCGACGAGCGCGCCAAGATCGTCGCCAAGGCGGCGGCCATCCTGCTGGAAAGAAAAGCGGAGTACGCGCACTATTTGACGCTAGAGATGGGCAAGCTGATCGGGGAAGCCCAAGCCGAAGTCGAGCTTGCCGCCGCGATCCTCGATTACTACGCCGACAATGCCGCGAGCTTTCTACAACCCAAAACCTTACCGAATGCGCGCAATGCCCGGGTACTGATCGAGCCGATCGGCGCGATTCTGGGCATAACACCGTGGAATTTTCCGTACTACCAGGTGGCGCGCATCGCCGGGCCGCATTTGATGGCCGGCAACGTGCTGGTGCTGAAGCACGCGGAAAACGTGCCGCAAGCGGCGCTGGCCTTGTCGCGGTTGTTCGCGGACGCCGGCGCGCCGAACGGCGTTTACACCAATCTGTTTGCCGGTATCGAGCAAATCGGCCGCGCCATCGCCGACCCGCGCATTCGCGGCGTCACGATCACCGGCAGCGAACGCGCCGGGGCGGCCGTGGCCGAACGCGCCGGCCGGGCATTGAAAAAAGTCGTCGCGGAAATGGGCGGCAGCGATCCGCTGATCGTGCTGGAAGACGCGCCGCTGGCAGCGGCGCTGGACGGCGCGGTATTCGGCAGGATGTTCAACAACGGCCAATGCTGCGTCGGCTCCAAGCGGATTATCGTGGTCGGCCGCCAGCGCGCCGCGACGTTTCTGGACGGATTCACCGCGCGCTTGGCGGCGCTGCGGGCCGGCGATCCGATGAATCCGCAGACGACGTTGGCGCCGGTGGCTTCGGAAACGGCCTTGAACCGGCTGCTGGAGCAAATCGGCCAAGCCAAACAGGCCGGCGCGCAGATTGCGCTGGGCGGCAAACGCCTCGCCCGGCCCGGCTATTTTCTGCAACCGACCGTGATTACGGGCATAGACGAACATAATCCGGTGTTTAACCAGGAACTGTTCGGACCGGTCGCGGCGTTCCACATGGTCGACAACGCCGAACAGGCGATTGCATTAGCCAACGCCACGCCTTACGGCCTCGGCGCCTCGGTATTCACAGCCGACATCGAACGCGGCCGCGCGCTTGCCGCGCAAATCGACTGCGGCATGGTGTTCGTCAACCAGCCGGCGTGGACCGCTCCGGAACTGCCGTTCGGCGGCGTCAAAAACTCCGGTTACGGCCGCGAGCTGGCCGAGCGCGGTTTCTACGAGTTCGTCAACGAGAAACTGGTCAACCTGGCGCCGGCCGGCGCCTGTCTTTGGGGGCCGGCGGCGTTGGACTGATACGAGACGGCGACCGATTCCGGCACTTTCCAATCACGGATCGGCCACTGATTTATCCACCAAGCGCGCATAAAAAAAGGAAGGCCGAGGCCTTCCCTTTTTTGCTGAAATGGGCTCAGCTTAGAATTGGAAACCTACGTAACCGCCGGCATTCAGGCCGTCAGTCGGCGTACCATCCAAGTCACCGGTTGAATAGTGATAGCGAGTATCGGCACCCACCACGATGCCTCTCCAGATTTCGTAGTCGACACCGGCACCGAAGTTCATGCCCGCATTCAATACGGAAACTGCGTTAGACGGAACACCCAAGATGTTGATGTCCAAACCTACAGGAATGATCCAAGGACGCAATTTGCTGCCGTGCATGAATTTGATTTTCGGCGAAGCGTTGATTCTTAAACGGGCGTCAGTCGAAGTTGTGTTGTTAGTTGCAACAGCTACGGGAGTGCCATCGACTAATGGAGTGAAATAACCTGATGATACAGCGTTCACACCGCTACCATATTGTGCGTATTCAATGCCTAATTCAACGAGGAACGATGTACCGTCCATCAAACCGAAAAGGTCATTATTGACGTTGAAGTCGAACGCGCCGCCAAAGTAAAAGCCATCGTTATTTTCGTTGTTGGACAAGAAAGCGCCTTTGTTTACGGCACCCAACAAACCGGGACTACCTCTGTCTTGATCCAAAGTGGTGAAACCGCCACGAACCATAACCAAGTTGTCTTTAGAGCCGGAAACCGCCGGGGCAGACTTCATGGAAGCCATCCAGTGGTCCAGTTCTTCGATTTTCGCGGTTTCGGTAGACGCTTTAGCCGATGTCGTTTTAACACGGCTCAATTCCGCCTGCATGGCTTGCATTTGCTCGGCCATTTGTTGCATTTGCAGTTCCAGCGCTTCGGTTTTTCTAGCGGCGGCATCGGCAACCCGCTCGGCTTTGGTATCGGCTGCTTGAACCGGCGCCGCCATAGCCATCGTCAAAGAAGCGGCAGCGATTCCTAGCGCCAGTTGAGATTTATTGAAAGTCATTGTCGTCCCCCCAAGGGTTATTGTTGTAAGACAGCCTGCAATTTGCAAAAACGCAACACAGTATTTTTCGACGCTGGCAATAATAGCAGCACTTTCCTACCGACACAAGTTTTATGTTGATTTTTTGCACGAATAAAAACTTTTAATTTTCAATAGGATATTAAAAACAAGTAAAGTTTAACAAGAGAATGTTAAAAAAAAACAACATCTCGTTTAAAATAAACACTCCAATCGCAATCCGCACCGTCAAGGCGCAACTATGTTCGGACTGATAAGCCGCCTACCCGGATTCGGATGCGCTAAAATCGCGGCGACCAGCCGAATTTTCGACGACAAGCCTCAATGACATCTGCAACAGACATCCTCATCATCGGCGGCGGCATCAGCGGCTTTCTAACCGCGCTGGAACTTGCGGCCGCCGGCTGCCAAGTGACGATTTTGGACAAATCGGCGGCAGCGCGCGAAGCCTCCTGGGCCGGCGGCGGGATTTTGCTGCCCATCTATCCTTGGCGCCAATCCACAGCCATTTCCGACCTGGTCGAGAACAGCTTGAAACGCTATCCGCCGCTGTGCGCGAAACTCGATACCGAGACGGGCATAGACCCCGAATGGACGCCGTGCGGCATGCTGATTTGTAAGAATCCGGACATAACGGCTGCGAGAGCCTGGTGCTTAGATCGCGGCATCGCTCACCACCCCGTCACCGAAGCCTTAACCCCCGGGCTTAACACCCAATTGCTAAATCCGTTGTGGCTGCCGGACATTGCCCAAGTCCGCAATCCCAGATTACTCAGAGCTTTGCAAACCTATTTGCTGAAAAACGGGGTCCGCATCCTGGAACATAGCCGCATCGTGGCGGTCGAGCGCCGCAACAATCGTTTGACCGCCATTTTGAGCGAGCACCAGCGCTTTACCCCCCACCACACCGTCGTTTGCGCCGGCGCATGGACCGCCGAATGGCTGACTACTTGGCTGCCGGATAGCGCCTTGCAATTGCCGATTAAGCCGGTGCGCGGGCAAATGCTGCTGTTCGACGCCGAACCGGAAACTTTATGCCGCATGGTGCTGGACGGTGACCACTACTTAATTCCGCGCCGCGACGGCAAAATTCTGGCCGGCAGCACGGTGGAAAGCACCGGCTTCGACAAGACCACCACCGACCAAGCCAAATCGGCCTTGTACCGTTTCGCGACCGAGTTGCTGCCGGCGCTCAAAAAATACCCGATAGCCGCCCATTGGGCCGGCTTGCGTCCCGGTACGCCGGACGGCGTGCCGTTTATCGGCCCGCATCCGGAAATCGAAAACTTAAGCATCAACGCCGGTCATTTCCGCAACGGTCTGGTGATGGGGCCTGCATCGGCCGCTTTGCTTGCCGACTTGATATTGCAACGCCCATCCGCCCTAGACCCCAGCCATTACGCGCTCAAGCGTTAACGCCATGAATCTCTATCCCTTGCTTCGTCCGTTGTTGTTCGCGCTTGACCCGGAGCGCGCGCACCATGCCACCTTACAGCTACTGGAAACAAGCCGCCGGCTCGGCCTAAGCCGGCTGGCATTTCCGAATCTGCCGGACAAACCGGTCGAAGCGATGGGTTTGCAATTTAAAAATCCGCTCGGCCTCGCCGCCGGACTGGATAAAAACGGCGAGTACATAGACGCGCTGTCCGCGGTCGGATTCGGTTTCCTCGAAATCGGCACGGTTACGCCACGTCCGCAACCCGGCAATCCCAAACCGCGTTTGTTCCGCTTACCGGAGCATCAGGCCATCATCAATCGCATGGGCTTTAACAACCTAGGCATCGAGCATTTGCTGCGGCAAGTGGAACAATGCCGCTACCGCGGGATTTTAGGAATCAATATCGGCAAAAACGCCGATACTCCGATAGAGCAAGCCCGCGAAGATTATTTGACCGGATTACGTAAAAGCTATGCGGCCGCCAGCTACGTCACCATCAACATTTCCTCGCCCAACACCCAAAACTTGCGCCAACTGCAACAAGGCGACGAAATCAGACAACTGCTGGATGCCTTGAAACAAGAACAGACGATCTTGCAACGGCAGCACGGTAAATACACGCCAATCGCGGTCAAAATCGCCCCGGACTTGACCCCGGAACAGGTCAGACATATCGCGGATCTGCTGCTTGCATTCGGCATGGACGCGGTGATAGCCACCAACACCACCATCGCCCGCGAGTCCGTCGCCGGCCACCGCCTCGCCGAGCAAGCCGGCGGCCTGAGCGGCGCGCCGCTCAGGCAACGCGCAACCGCCGTGGTGGCACAATTGGCCGACGCCCTGCAAGGCAAACTGCCCATCATTGCCGCAGGCGGCATACTGAGCGCGCAAGACGCGCAAGAAAAACTGGATGCCGGCGCGCGGCTGATCCAAGTTTATAGCGGGCTGATCTATAGAGGCCCGGAGCTGGTGCGCGAGATCGTGTGCGGTTTGTAAACCCGAAAGCACACAATCGCCAAGGCAAGCTAAGACTTGGCCGCGTTGCGCCGGCGGCCGAACCCAAGCCAAGCGATCAACGTTCCGGTCAGCCATACGCTAACCAGGGGACCAATGACGCCGTCGTAGCCGCTGACCAAATACAGGTGGTCCGCCTGATGGTTAAGCTCGAACAAGTCCTTGGTGACCTTGATCTGCCAGACCCAGCCGGCGTGACAACCGATACAAACTCCCAAGTTACCTGCAAAACGCAGCCTTAGCAGCGCCAAAAACACGCCGATCACAAACAGTGAAATAAACGCATCGAGAATTTTGGGATTCGCCAAATTCGCGAATGCCTGCGCTGTCAACACAAAACCGCTGGTCAACGTTTGTTGCGCGACCGCTATCTGCACGTCGCTCTTTAAAAAATGCAGTGCCGCAAAATACAACGAAGTCAGCGCCACAGCCGGGTAAACGCCGATGCTGCGCTTTAAAAAACTCAACAATAAGCCGCGAAACAGCAGTTCTTCGCCGACGCCGATGAATAAAGACGCAAGCAACGCCAAACCGAGTTTGCCGGCCAAGCCCCCTGCCGACCAATGCCGCTTGGCATCCCACACCTGAATATCCAAGGCCACCAACAAGGCAATGAGCGGCGTCAAAGTAAGCAAACTCAACAATAACCCTCGGGCTAGCTGACGAAAGAAGGTTTTTGTGGATGCAAATCCCAAATCCGCCCAACTAAAACCGAGATACGGCCTTAGCGGGAATACGCTAAGCAATAAGAAAGCCAGCGTCAGCTTGCTGATCCACTTGTGTAGCGGTAAAAAATCGCCGCCTAGCTGCATCACTCCGTAAGCCGCCACGCAAGCTAATCCGATTAACAAAAGCAAACACAGCAGCGGCGCCAACCCGGCGCGTAGCCCGGCAATCAACGAAAATCTCCCCATAACGTCTGTACGGCCGCCAACGCCGACAATACCGCGGTTTCCGTACGCAAAATGCGCGCGCCCATCCGCACCGGCACAAAGCCCGCTTGCTTGGCCCATTCGCGCTCCTGCTCGCTAAATCCGCCTTCCGGACCGGACAACAAGGTCAGTTGCTGCGCCTCGGGCTGCACATCCGCCAAACTCCGTTCCGCGTAGGGATCCAGAAATACTTTGCAACCCTGTTGACAATCAAGCCAAGCGGACAATTCGCTGACCTCGGTCAACGCCGGCACACGGGCTCTGCCGCATTGCTCCGCCGCGTGTTGCACAATGCCGCGCCAATGCTGTACCCGCTGCTGCTTTTTGTCGTCGCTGAATTTGATCACGCAACGTTCGGTCAGCAAGGGCGTGATGTGCGCCACCCCCAACTCCACCGCTTTTTGCACGGCAAAATCCATGCGGTCGCCGCGCGAAATGCCCAAACCCAGATGCACCGCCAACGGCGACTCCAGGTCTCGCGCTTCGAAGGCCTGCACCTCCACCCTGACCGCTTTGCGGCTCACCTCGCTGAAGCGTCCCAGGTATTCTCCGCCCGAGCCGTTGAATAACACCACCGGCTGATCCTGACGCAAGCGCAGCACGCTGCGCACATAATGCGCTTGCGCCTCGTCCAGCGTGACCCGCCCCCCTACGTTCAAAGCCATATCCACGAATATTCTCGATACGCGCATCAGTCTTGCACCGCAATCCGTATGCCTTCCCAGGCCGCCTCCGCCATCAACTCGATCTCCTGCTCGCTGATCACGTAAGGCGGCATGAAATAAATCACGTTCCCCAAGGGACGCAACAACACGCCGCGCTGCAAGGCATGGCGATAAACGCCGAGACCGCGCCTTTGCTGCCACGGAAACGGCAGGCGGGCGGCTTTGTCCCGGACGAGTTCTATCGCCACTATCATGCCGGTCTGCCTGACTTCGCCGACGTTGGGATGCTCGGCAAAGCGTTCGACCGCCCGCGCCATCGCCGCCGCCAATTGCCGATTCCGGCCCAAGACGTCGTGGGTTTGAAAAATGTTCAAGGTCGCCAAGGCTGCGCTGCAAGCCAGGGCGTTGCCGGTGTAACTATGCGAATGCAAAAACGCGCTCAAATTTTGGTAATCGTCGTAAAAAGCCTGGTAGACCCGGTCGGAAGTCAATACCGCCGACAACGGCAAATAGCCGCCGGTTAGTCCCTTGGACAGACACATAAAATCCGGACTGATGCCGGCTTGTTCGCAAGCGAACAGCGTGCCGGTGCGGCCGAAACCCACCGCGATTTCGTCGGCGATCAAATGTACTCCGTACCGGTCGCAGGCCTCGCGCAGACGGGCAAGATAGACCGGATGATACATGCGCATAGTGCCGGCACATTGCACCAACGGTTCGACGATCACCGCGCAAACCGAATCGGCATGTTGCTCCAGCGTTTGCCGCATGTGCTCGAAGCGGCGTAAGGAATAAGCCTCCCAACTCTCGCCGGTGTCGCGGTGAAAGCAGTCCGGCCCCGGAACCGTGATCACCTCCATCAGCAACGGCGCGTAAGTATCCTTGTACAACGCCACGTCGCCGACCGCCAAGGCACCCAAGGTTTCGCCGTGATAACTGTTTTCCAAGGTGATGAACTTGGTTTTCTGCGGCCGGCCGCAATTGCGCCAATAGTGAAAACTCATTTTCAAGGCGATTTCGACGGCCGACGACCCGTTATCCGCATAAAAGCATTTGTCCAGGCCCTGCGGCGTAATGGCCACCAGCTGTTCCGCCAGTTCCACGGCCGGCAAATGGGTAAAGCCGCCCAGAATCACATGCTCCAGCGTATCGATTTGCCGTTTGACGGCTTGACTGATGTCCGGATTGGCGTGGCCGAACAAATTGACCCACCAGGAACTGACCGCATCCAAATAGCGCCGACCATCGAAATCTTCCAGCCATACTCCCTGCCCGGACTTGATCGGAATCAGCGGCAACCATTCGTGGTCCTTCATCTGGGTGCAAGGATGCCAAACGACGGCCAGATCGCGCTCGCTAATCGCTCGAT
This sequence comes from Methylomonas sp. HYX-M1, assembly GCF_040741385.1. Taxonomy (NCBI): domain Bacteria; kingdom Pseudomonadati; phylum Pseudomonadota; class Gammaproteobacteria; order Methylococcales; family Methylococcaceae; genus Methylomonas; species Methylomonas sp. HYX-M1. Next base: position 1,120,315 of record NZ_CP160405.1, on the reverse strand, counting down.
TATTCACGGCAGCCACCGGTAAAGATATACTGCCCGTTAGAGAGTTTTCCTAATGCCGTGACCACCGCTCGCTCCAAGCTCAATGCTGCGTTAAACCGGTTATTTTGCCACAGCCATAGCACAAATCGGCAACCAACCGGAAACACAGCGGCAAGCCCATTGAATGGGGCTCGCAACATCCGATTCAAAATCGCGATTGAATGACGCAAAGCCGAGTTTCATAAAATCGTTTGTCAATCTCTGCTTTAATACCCGGCCTAGGCCGCAGGAATAAATAGGAACAGGCACTCTCGCCGATGCGCAGATACAATCAATACAGGAGACAATGGATGCTGACCATAGCAAAGCCCGAATCCGCCCGCTCCGGCGGTAAATCATTGCTGCTGGCGCTGTTACTGGGGACGCAGATGTGCCTCAGCGCCAAAGCCGCCCCCATTCAGGCATCGGTCGATTCCGCCGGAGCGGCCGGCAATGCGGCCAGCGCTCACGCTACGGTCAGTAGAGACGGTTCCGTGGCGTTCGAGTCTCTGGCCAGCAATCTGGTGGCAAACGACAGCAACGCTGTGCAAGACATCTTTTTGCACCGGCGCAAAACCGGGGAAACCGTGTTGGTTTCGGTGGATTCGTCCGGAATCCAGGGCAACAAGGCCAGCTCGGCGCCCGGTATTTCCGCCAACGGCCGCCGCATCGTCTTTCAATCCAGCGCCACGAATTTGGTAGCCAACGATAGCAACGGCGCCGCCGACATTTTTTTGCGCGACCTGGAAAGCGGGGAAACCCGGCGCATTTCGCTGAGCTCGGACGGAACGCAGAGCAACGGTGCCAGCCAAGCGCCGACCATCTCGGCGGACGGGAACTGGGTGGTGTTTAGTTCGAGAGCGTCGAATCTGGTCGAGGGGGACGACAATGGCCTGATGGATATTTTTATACACAACGTAGAAACCGGAACCACGGAACGGATCAACCCCGATTTAGACATCGGCACTATCCTCAGCTTCTCGCCGTTATGGGCATCGATTTCCCTAAACGCCCGCCGGATAGGCTATAGCTATCAATTGATTTACCGCGCGCCAGACAATGAATTGACACAGGAAACCCGGACTTACGTGTTCGACCGTAAATTGGGAAAAACCGAACGGGTTTATCGTAGCGACGGTAAAGATCCGAGCTTCATTCAAACACCCCTGATCACCAACAACGGCCGAATCTTGGCCGATTTCGGAATAGTCTCCAAGAATCTGTGGGTCATTAGAAGCCTCAACCGCAAAACCGGCAACACATCGATTTACCCGGTCGCCGCCAAGGGACTGGCCGACAGCATCACGCTCAAGCCCGGCATCGCCGCCAACGGTCGCTGGATTGCCTATCAACTTGCGAAGCCAAACTCGGACGGCTCCAGTGGAATTCAACAAGTATATGTACGCCGGTTTAAACCGTAATCATCGCTACCCTTGCTTTCGCAGTTGAAGCGATGACTGCGGACACGGCGAGGCCAAGCTCGCCGCTAGGCATTTTGAGGCTCACCGAATCTTCGCAACCAGCCGGCGCGATGGGTTCCAAAGTCGGTCCGCACCAAAATTTACTCACAGGCTTACTCGCTGTTTTCTACACTTAAGCCCAAGCTGACTTAAGGTTTTCCGGTTAACACCATGGCAAATCAGATTTTTATCCCGACCAACCTGGTTTCCGGCATTTCGATGCTTTGGCTGGCGACGGTCTTGTTGGGTCCTAATGTGCACGCCGCGCCTGCCGGCATGCTGTGCGCTTCCACAGACGCGGCCGGCCGGGTCGGTAACGAAGCCAGCTTCGGACAAACTATCTCAACCACCGGCCGCTGGATCGCTTATTCGTCGGTCGCTACCAATTTAGTCGCGGGCGACAGCGGCATAGAAGACGTGTTTGTGTTCGACAGGGTGCAGAAGAAAAACCGGCTGGTTTCGGTCAACCAAAACGGCGAATCGGGCGATTCCGCCAGCTTCGAACCCACGATGTCCGGCAACGGCCGCTGGCTGGCGTTTCGCTCCTTTGCCAGCAACCTGATAGAAACCGACGGCAACCAGTTTGGCGACATTTTTTTAACCGACCGCATCAAGGGCCACACCACGCGGGTTTCGGCAAGCAGTGACGGCGGGGACGGCAACGGCGAAAGCTATGCGCCTGCGCTGTCCGCCAACGGCCGCTGGCTGGCCTTCGCATCGGCTGCGAGCAATCTGCTGGTCGGAGACGACAACGGCGTGGACGACGTTTTTTTGTACGACAAGCAACGCAAAACGCTGAGCCGGGTATCGGCCGGAACAACCGGCGCCGTTAACGACGGTAACAGCAATTTTCCCAGCATTTCCGCGACCGGCCGCTGGATTGCCTTCACCTCTGCTGCCGACAACCTGGTCGGCAACGACGGCAACGGGCACGCCGACATTTTTCTGTACGACAAAAAAGCCGCTAGTCTAGCCTTGATACCCGGCCCCGGAGCAAACGGCGACAGTAAAAGCGCGTCGATTTCCGGCAACGGCCGCTACATCGCCTTTGCATCCGCGGCCAGCAATCTGGTGAACGGAGACAACAACGGCAAAACCGACATTTTCGTATACGACGTTAAAAAAGCCAGCACTACCCGCGTCACACAGGGCATTGCGGCGGAAAGCAACGGCGATAGCGCCGATCCGTCGATTTCCGCCAACGGCCGCTGGATCGTATTCGCCTCGTCCGCCAGCAATTTGGTCGCTGCTGACGATAACGGCGTGGACGACATATTTTTGTACGACGTGAAAACCCGCCAAACCCAACTGCTGTCGGTCGGGGGCAATGGCAGCAGTTATACGCCGACGATCTCCGCTAACGGCAAATGGGCGGCGTTTGCTTCCGAAGCCGGTAATTTGATCGATAACGACGACAACGGTAAACGGGATATTTTTTTGCGCAAACGCTGAGGGTATCGCTCGGCACTAGCCGAAATAACGCTTGGAATTTTTGCTGTTGCGAAAAATCAGCGGCCGCTCCTGTTCCGCCAAAGCCGCTTGCCGGGCGTCGGCAATGATTCGATCCACTTTATTGCGGTTGGGCGACTTGCTGCATACCGGATCGGTACTGAAGATGTCTTGATTGAACAAATACGCTTGGCAGCGGCAACCGCCGAAGTCCTTGTGCTTTTCGTCGCAGCTGCGGCAAGGCTCCTGCATCCATTCGGTACCGCGGAAAAAATTGAAGGTTTTCGATTCGTTCCAGATCTGTTCTATGCTGAAGTCCTTGACGTTGGGACAGTCCAGTCCCGGCAACTCGCGGGCGGAATGGCAAGGCAGCGCGGTACCGTCCGGAGCGATAGTCAAAAAAGTCGTGCCCCAGCCGTTCATGCAGGCTTTGGGTCGGTCTTCGTAATAATCCGGCACCACGTAATAAATCTTCATTTTGCCGGCGACTTTTACCTTATACGCCTGGGCGATTTTCTCGGCTTCCTCGAATTGTTCCTTGGTTGGCAGCAAGGCGTCGCGGTTGATGTGCGCCCAGCCGTAATACTGGGTGTTGGCCAGTTCCAGGTAATCGGCACCGAGGTTTTCGGCCATTTCCAGAATTTGCGGCATCTGATGAATGTTCTGGCGGTGGATTACCACGCACAACACCATAGGATAACCGTGTTTCTTGATCAGGCGGGCGACTTCCTGTTTTTGTTGGTAGGTCGCGGTGCCTGCAATGTGGTCGTTCAGCTCCTGAGTGCTGGCCTGGATACTGACCTGAATGTGATCGAGACCGGCCTGTTTTAGCTCGACGATTTTGTCTTCGCTCAGCCCGTAACCGGAAGTAATCAGATTCGAGTAATAACCCAGCTCGCGGGCGTAGCGCACCAGTTCGGTCAAGTCTTGCCGGGTCAAAGGTTCGCCGCCGGAAAAGCCCAGTTGCACCGCACCCATTTTGCGCGCCTGACTGAGCACCCGTTTCCAGTCGTCGGTACTCAGCTCATCCGGGTATTTGGCGTAATCCAAGGGATTCGAGCAATACGGGCATTGCAGCGGGCATTTGTAACTCAGTTCCGCCAGCAGCCAGCGCGGCGGGGTGATGTTAGCCTTGTTTGATCCAGCCATGTTGCAGGGCGATGTTCAGGAAATTGTGGATGTCGTTGCTCAAGCCGCTGGTCTCGAATTTGGCTTCCAGTGCCTCGACGATTTGCGCCGGGTTATGAGCGCCATCGCACAGCTTGAGGATTTCGGCAGAGCTTTGGTTCAGCTCGACCATGCCTTCCGGATAGAGAATCACGTATTTTTGCTGGGCTTCTTCCCATTGCAGGCGGTGCAACGGCGAGAATTGCAGGATTTGGTCGGGGTTGATCGTCATTGGGCTTCGGATTTGAAAAAGGTGATTGCCGGTTTACACGGCTTCGATGTCTTCAAAAACATCCGCCATCGGTAAGCGGATATTCAAACTGCTCAAGTCGCAATCGGCTTCGCCGACGTAATCGTGCAGCAGCCAATCGTTGTCGGCAGTACGGCGGAAGCATTCCACCCGACGGGCTTCGATGTCGACGACCAGGTATTCTTTTAGTGAATCCAGCTTACGGTAAGCGACGAATTTGCCGCCGCGGTCGTAGTTTGCGGTCGAGTCGGACAATACTTCGACGATCAGCGTCGGATTCGAAATGAATTGCTCCGATTTACGGTCTTCCGGATGACAGGACACCATGACGTCGGGATAGAGAAACGCATCGGCGGCTTCGACTTTCAATTTCATATCGGCAACGTAAGCCCGGCAAGGTGTGCCGCGCAGGCGCTGTTTCAACGCCGCGAAAATATTGCCGGAGACGATAACGTGATCCTGCCGCGCGCCCAGCATGGCAAACACCTCGCCGGCGACAAACTCGTGCTTTTCAGCCTGGGTTGCTTCCCAAGCCAGATAATCTTCGGCACTGAAACGTAGCCGTGCGGCGGTTTGCATGTTATTGCTCGATATTGAAATACGGCGGCATGTCGGCGACGTAGGCCAGATACATCGCGTCGGCCATGGTCCACAGCACGTCGAGCTTGAATTTCAGGATCTCCAGCATGCGCTCTTGTTGTTCGCGGGTTTTGTACCAGTCCAGCGTCAGTTCCAGGCCGTGCTCAACATCGCGGCGGGCCTCGGTCAGGCGCTTTTTAAAATAGGCATAACCTTCTTGCTCAACCCAAGGATACACGTCCGGCCAATTGTCCAAGCGCTGTTGATGGATTTTCGGGGCGAATAGTTCCGTCAATGACGAGCTGGCAGCCTCGTGCCATTCGGCGCGACGGGCGAAATTGACGTAGGCGTCGACCGCGAAACGCACCCCCGGCAATACGTGTTTCAGCGAAGTGATTTCCTCGCGGCTCAAACCGACCGCGATACCCAGTTGGATCCAGGCCTCAATGCCACCGGTATCACCCGGGTGGCCGTCGTGATCCAAAATGCGCTGCACCCACTTGGCGCGGGTTTCCCGGTCCGGGCAATTGGCCATGATGTTGGCGTCCTTGATCGGAATCATCACCTGGTAATAAAAGCGGTTGGCGACCCAGCCTTGCAGCTGTTCTTTGGTCAGCTTACCTTCGTTCATCAGCACATGCATCGGGTGATGGATGTGATAGTACTTTTCCATACCGCGCAATTTGGCTTCGAATTCTTCGCGGCTCCAGGGTTGATTGTCAGCAGTCATTTAACACCTTTTGTTATAAGTCGATTTCCAAACCGTCGTAAGCCACTTCGATACCGTTGGCCTCCAGGATCTTACGCTCAGCCGAATCTTCGTCGAGAATCGGATTGGTGTTATTGATATGAATCAAAATCTTACGAGCGTTCGGCACGCCGTTCAACACTTCGATCATGCCGCCGGGACCGGATTGCGGTAAATGGCCGATTTCGCGGGCACGCTTTTGGCTGATGCCACGAGTGACCATTTCGTCGTCGGTCCAGAAGGTGCCGTCCACCAGCAAACAATCGACGTTTTGCATCGCAGCATACACTTGCCGTTCTATCTCGCCCAGCCCCGGCGCGTAATACAGTTTTTTTCCCGTGGAGATTTGCTCTATGATCACGCCGATATTGTCGCCGTCGTGCGGATCGTGACGGTGCGGCGAGTACGGCGGCGCCTTGCTTTTCAACGCATGGGCATAAAGCCGGATGTCGTCTATGCCGGGAATCTCGAACGGGGTTTCGTCGCAGGCAATGGCATGATGGTTGACCGTGCAGTAATCCTTCAGCATGATGAACAACGGAAAACCGCTGGTCAAATCCTGCTTGACCATTTCAGTGCAATACACGTCCAGCGGTTTGCCTTCGCGCAGCATCAACATGCCGGTGGTATGGTCGATCTGGCTGTCGATCAGCAACACGGCCTTGATGCCGGTGTCGCGTATGCCTTGCTTGGGCTGTATGGCGGGGAAGGCTTCCAGTTGGGCGCGAATGTCCGGCGAGGTATTGAACAGCAGCCAGTTGCGGTCGTCGGTACTAATCGCGATGGACGATTGGGTGCGAGCTTTGCCGTTGAATTCGCCTCTGCGGTAACGGCCGCAATTGTCGCAATTGCAGTTCCATTGCGGGAAACCGCCGCCGGCGCCGGCGCCGAGAACTCTTATTTTCATGATGAGCTTGGTTGTAAGTCGGGTTTAAATGATAAGGGATAAGAAAACGGCAGGCAAAAAAAAAGGGGCAGCTACTGCCCCTTTTTCGTACACAACTGTTAATGCTTAACGGTTGTAAATGTACATGGTCACTTCGAAACCGAAACGCATGTCGTTGTAAGCTGGTGTTTCCCATTTCATTTGCATACCCTCCAGAGGTGTTTTAGTTGTGTGCTAGCTTGATCAAGCTATCCGAAGTATACGATGAAGCGTTTCTCCGTGCAATAGCGTTGACGGCCCGTAAAATACCGACTTCAATTCAAAAAACCATTACTCTCCGCTTCGCGTAAACCGAGCAAACAGGCTTTAGCTTGGAAGAACATTAGCGGCAGGCTCGAGGTCTTTACGTTCGGCACCCTGCTCAGGTTTTCGGCACGAGAAAAAGTTCAAAAAATGCCCGCCCCAGCCTGAAAACCCTAACGCGCTTATTCTAGGCTGTCGGACAATCTAACGCCTATTTGTCTCTGTCCACGATTCAAGCAGGCGCAACGGCAGCAGCTCGCCCGACCGTCGACTCATAGCTCTGCCCACCGTTCAGTTGCGCCCGTATCGCGCCTTGCTTTGCTCTTCCCCGGCCAGGGCTACAGGCTTTTGGTTAGCCGCCTGCACCGAAGCCGTTTCAATCAGTAACAGCATAGAGACGATAATCAGCATCCTATTCAAAAACCGGTGAAACCGCGCTTCCGCCGTCATCGCCTCTCGCAAGCCGCGACCTGAACAAACATTCCTATTCATTGATTGATCTTACCTATGGTTATCGCTCACAAATTTTTAGCGTGCGGCCAATTCGAATAACTAGGGAACTGCTCAGAACAAAAACCTAGTCATTCGAATGGGCGAAACGAATAAAAGAAAGGGACGAAAATTCGTCCCTTTCCCTGACTATAGCGAGTTAACGCCTGTTAATGGCCGCCGCCGCCACCTCCGTTAGAACCGGAAGGGCTGATCGCATCCGGCATCGGCGGCGCATGCAATGCCGCCGCCGGCCAGCCGCCGTCCTTAGCCTTGGGATTGGGCGCGCGTTTGAAGCTGACCTTCATCGCATGGCACAAATCGCAACCGATCACTTGTCCGGCTTCCACCTTGATTTTCTTGCCTTTGTCGCTGACAAATTCGCGAGCCACCAAGGTTTTGGACAAGCGCGTACCTTTGTGATCCTTGCCGTGGCAAGCCGCGCACTGGTCTTCGCCGTCCGGGCCTGGCTTATAAGCCATCTCGCTGTGCCAGCCGCCGTTGCCGACCTTGCTCTTGAAGTCGTCGACATGAATGCCGTCGGCGTTTTTCCACCAGGCTTCGTTGACCGTATCGCCGACCGGATGCAAACCGTGCGGGCCGGCCAGGAACGCGTTTTGCGCGGTATCGTTGACGTTCGGCACTACCGTCGCGGAACCTCGGTACCCTTGCGCTACGCCGAGCTGCTTGCCGTGCACCAACTTCCCGTTGTCGGCCACCAAACCGCTGTCGAAATCGTCCTTGACGTGGCAGACCGAACATTCGGCGATATTACCGTCGTAGCCTTGCAATTGCTTGGCGGTGACGTTGTCGTTGGCGTCCGGATTCGGGTTAGGCCAAATCGCGTGCGAACCGCCGTGACAGGTCGAACAAGTCAGGTTGCCGTTAGCCCCGGAACCGTGCACGTCCCCGCTTTTGCGATACAAGGCTTGCGATAACGGTTGCTCGGCATAACTGGTGGTGGTTTTTTCCAAGCGCTGTTCGGTCAACGGCATCACTGCAAAGCGCGCGTTGATCGGCGTCATCGACCACCCCGATTTGTCGCCATCCATCCAGGCCTGCTTGAGCGAGCCGGCACTGAACACGTTGGCCAAGGTGTGATTGACGTGGCCGCTGTCGCTATGCGAGCTGGACAAGGTATCGCCTTCTTTCAGATTGGCATCGCCGATATGGCAGGAACCGCAATCCGGCTCGTCCAACCACGGACGGCGAAAGTCGACCGGTTGACTTTTCAACAGATTGGCTTCCGCTGTCGCCAAACTGCTGTAGTCGTAACCATTGTCGACGTCTACCCCCATCGCGCCGGCCCACATCAGGTTTTGATCGTAGCTGTCGTTGGGAAACACGTTACCCACCGCCAGCATGTCGCCGTGACAGGCATCGCATTTCAAGCCGGCGGCGTGATGGATGTCGCGGTAGCTTTTCTCGGTTTTACCGGTATGACAGGTGACGCAGTTGTCTTCCATCGCCACGTTTTCCCCGAACGGCAACATCAACTCGGCATCGCTACGCATCGGAAACAAATCCGGACGCCAGTTGTTTTTATCAGGCTCATAGTATTCGTTGGTACGCACGCCATTACCGTCAAAACTTGCGTTAACCTTAAATTTGGTTGAATCCCAAGTCGAAGGATCAGTGCCTTTCAAGCCGGAGTTATCGGGAAACGATCCATCCTCTTGCAATACCAGTGGAATGCCATTGTCGTCGTCCATTTGCGAATCCCAACCGCGCCCGCCGTACATCAAAGGATGACCGCGGCTGTCGCGGACCAATTCGCCCTTGAGGTGCGCTTTACCGTCGGCACCGCTAGTGACATCCGCCTTATACACCTGAAACTTGCCATGGAACGCGTGGAAAGCCCTGGAGTAATCGGAACGATTGGTCGCCGGCGATTTGGCGCCTATACCGACATCGAACTTCATCTGACTTTGATGGTGGCCGGAGCAAAAGTACATCGGCTGCGATGCAGAGGTACCAAGATCGTCCTCAGAATAAGCATCCGCCAATTGCGACGAGTAGCTTTTCGGCCAAACTTTATTCAAATCAGGGTTCGGCCCCCATTTGACCATGTAATCATGCATCACCAGCGTGTTAAACAAAGCGGCCTTCTCTTGTGCGACAGGGTCTTCCGCATTGCCATAATCGGCGCCGGATCTGAATTTAAGCCGGACTTGCTCGGTCCAGCCTTGCGTATCGGCCGGCTTAGTCGTGCTAATCTCGTTCGTCGCATTACCGTTGTCGTCCAATTTAACCCACCGTACTTCTTTCACCCTATCGGTACGAATATCGGTATCGGTGTGACGTGGAATATCCGCGCCGGAATTAATCAGATTATTAAAGCTGGAATTTTCCGGGTGTTTGTTGGTAAAACGGTTATGGATAGCCGGCGGGTGAGCTTTCGCAGCCACTCGCACATCGGAGTCATTTTTGAAAAAGCTGCCTTTACCGGTAGCCGGCCCGGGAGAGCCGTCAGTCAACGTCAGTTCTGCCTCGGTAACCGGCGTGCGCCAAACTTGATCGTCGGCAGCGATACCGCCCGGCAAATGGCACTCGCGGCAACGGGTTTCCGATGCGGTGGTATAAACGGTATCGGCTTTTGCCACGGTAGCACCGTCGACTTTTGCTTCCACTCGCATCACGGGGTAAGGATTCACCCGGCCTTTGTCGTCCACGTTAGACGCCGGAATGAACTGTGCCACGAAGGCATTTTGAGCGGAATTGTAAGGGATCGCCTGCGGATCGTTGGCGTTATACGGGTCGGCTATGCCCGGCATGGCCCTGACGCCTTCGCCCATATCGACAAAACCGCGTATGCCTTCGTCCGGTTGCGCCAGCGGCTTGGCCGGGCTAAAGCGGTTTTGCTGCCAAGCCATGTCGAAACCGGTTTGCGTGGTTCGATTTTTTTGATACATCCTGTCCCACTGCTCGGTTTTACGAACGGTTGCATCGACGAAGTCCTGGCCGGCAATGAACTCGTTTTGGGTGGGATATTGATAAGTTTTACTGCTGGGATCGGTATCATGCTTCGAAGCTGCATAATCGACGTTAGACCCCACTTTGCCCTCGCCGAACCAGTTCTGGCTGGTGGAGTTGATGGAATCCGAACCCACGGGATCAGTCGGGTTGATGCCGGCCGAATAATACGCGGACGCCGTGCCGTCGCCGACGATAACCGGCTTATGCTCTATCTTCTGAATGACTTGGGCGTTCAGAGAGTTATAGGGAATTAACGGGTTGTAAGGAAGGTTGACCTGGCTGCCGCCCTGCATGCCGGTTTCTTCGAACGGCAACACCACGTAGCCGCCGTCCGCCGTGTTCAAAGCGGACGCAGCCGCCGGAGCCGAGCTCTTCGCCGACGCCGCCAAAGCCTCGCTGCTAGGCGAACTGGTTGGCGCCACGGAGACCGTCACCGAATCGCTACAGGTGCCGGCAGAGTTACTACCCTTCAAATCGACCCGGTACAAACCCGTGTAATCAAAGGTGTGACTCAGACTGTTGCCGGTCGCGGTTGGGGTCTGCGTAGCGCTGGCGGTGACGGTAGGCCCGGTGTTGCTGACCATCCAGCTAAAGCTCAGCGGATCTTTTTTCGAGGTTTTGCTAGCGTCCACGCTCAAACTGACGCCGGCGCCGGCTTGAATCTGTTTATCGCCCTCGGCAATCCGGCAGGTTGGCGCTTTTTTACAGGTTTTGTCGGCCCCACCGATGGAAAACGCTTGTTGCGCGTCGCCGGCCACCACGTTGACTTTACACAAGGAATCGCTGTTCGCCGGCACCGTCCATTGGAATTTACCCTTGCTGTCTATGGTTTTGGAATACAACACTTGGTTGGTGGCCGCATCGTATACCGTGACCGGCGAACCGGCCGCCAGGCCTTTCACCCTACCCGACACCACCAGATTTCCGGTTTTTTTGTCGAATTTACTTTTCGCGGCAATCTTGGTGGCGGCGTCGGCAGGCGGGACCAGCATCGCCGCCATCAAAGGCGTTAGCAGCAACAGGCCCAGCCGCTTAGCCCCAGGCGGCCCTGAGCGATTGTTATTTTTAGCCATTATTATTCTCTCTCGTGAAGATAGTAAGCGCTGACGGCCGCATGACGTAGGTGAAAAACGGCCGGCAATTCATGCGATTTCGGTTAAAAGAATGAAATCACGAGAGTGGCGTCAGCAAAAACCGTTCCACTGACGATGAACTAAAAAAATACCTTTTTATTTCAATATGCTACAACACTCATCCCTTTTGAGCCGTTCTGAAAAAAATCAGGTCGAAGCCTCTCTCTCAAAAGCCGGACCCATAGTCCCGACAGCTTATGCTGCCGCAGCCGATGTAAGCTCAAAACTACGGAAGCCCGCTATTACCCGGCCTTATCGACTTTCTAAGCACTGGCTCCCTTGAGTCCGCCGGGTTAGCGCCTGCCCATGGCTTAACCGATTCGGCAAAGCCCCGCCGTACCAGCGAGTTCCGGCGCTATCGCCCACCGGAAAACACCCGACCTCAAACAATACAGTCCGAGTTTTTTGCGCCAAGCGCCGGACAGGCTGAATGCAGAACCGGCCCCGCCGGCGCAAATGCGGCATATCCCGCATTCCCATACTTTATAATCGCTAAATAACATAGTTCAATTATTAAGCGCCATTAGCCTCACTTTCCTTACCACAGCCAGGGTTTTAGCTCATGCAAAGGCATTAACCATGCCAAGCCTGCCGGTAAGTTAAAATTTTTCTGTAATCGATTGAGCAATTACCGAAAATCAATCAACTACAGCGACAACAGTCTCACGCTTGCATCGGTACAGGCGAGACCGCAACCGGCACAAACTTAGAATTGACAAGCCCTAAAGCAACACAGGACATGGCTTGCATTTTGCTAACTGTTATCACCAATTGTCTTTATTCGGCTGCCCCCACATCATGCGCTTATCGAAAATCCTAGTACAACGGAGTTTGTTATTCGGGTTATTACTCTTGTCGGTCGCGGGCGCAGTTGCCGCCGTCAACAACTTCGACAAACCGGTCCTGCACCCGGCCATACCGCTATTGGACGAAGACGGTAAACACGTCAAAGACAGCAACAAGCCCTATAGCACCCGCATGAGCTGCGGCAACGGCGAAGGCGGCGGCTGTCACGACATCGATAAAATCGCCCATTCCTACCATTTCGAAATGGGCCGCGACGAAGCTAACGATACCTTCGGCAGCCAACGCGGCGTGGTTCCGGTGGTATCGCCCGGTTATTTCGGCGGCTATAACTGCATGCTAGACAACAACCCCTTGTGGCTATCGAAAAAATCCAATGCCTTCGCCGGCGAGTTTCTGGATTACGGCGCACCCGGCTTGGTCAAAACCTGCGGCGGCTGCCACAACGGCGGCGGCTACGCGGAAAAAGACCGCACCGGCAAGCGCTACGATCAAACCGCGGACAGCGCGATAGCCGAATGGGACGGCGACTATTTCGAGTGGCAAGGCGGCGACACCCCAAGCCGCTGGGACTGGCAACAAAGCGGCGTCATGGAGCCGGATTGCCTGTTGTGCCACGCCGATTTGTCCCAATTGAAAAACAACAGCGCCGCCTCGGCCGACCGCATCGTCGAATGCAACGGTAACGATTGCGGCTTGACCGGCACCGATACCTGGAGCGAACTCCGCGCCAACCAACTCTTGAAAAACGGTCATTTCCGCGAGGCGAATTCGGCGATTTTCCAATTCCTCAACATCGCGCCGGATTCGGAAAACGGCAGCTTTCTGCTCAGATCCGTCAGCGGTACCGCCAGCGGCGCCACACCCCAATTGACCTGGGACTCCGGCGCCTTCGACGCCAACGGCAAAATGCAGATGCCGATGCTGCGCTTTCCGGACAACGACAACTGCATGCTATGCCATTCCACCAGCCATTGGCGGCGCGGCTTTTACGGCTACGGCGCGGTCTCCGCAGTCGAATACGCCGCAGACGGCACCCTCATCGACGACTACCGGGACGACATCCACAAAAGCAAAACCTGGACCGAAGGCACGGAGTCGCGCGACATCGAAAATTGCAACGCCTGCCACAGCAAGCAGTATTACAAGGCCGGCTATTTGAACGTGGACTTGGACGCCGACCACAACTTCCGGGTCGGCAATTCCGACCAGGACGTGCGCCGCGACTTGAACTACCAACCCGGCCCTTACAGCTGCGAATACTGCCACGGCGGCGAACGTTTCGGCGGGGCCGAAAACGCTGCGCTACCGTCCGGCCAACCCACCATTTTGGACGCACACCGGGAATTATGGCGCGCCAACGGCGACATGGTCGGCTATCCGGCCAATAGTCTGGATAGAACTACGCTGGTGCATCTGGAGGAAATCGCTTGCCAGACTTGCCATATCCCCGAGGTCAAGCACGACGGCGCGGCCTTGAACATTCGCTTCCGCTACCGGGAAGCGGAAGACGGCAGCTTGCGCATGACGCCCTATCAAGCCACCCCGCGCTATTACTGGTGGGATAAAGCCAATCAACGCATGGTCAGCCGCCGCGAACGCCTGCAAGTCGACGGCAGCGACGCAGCCCCAGCCAGTTACGACGAGGTTAAACAGCTAAAAGCAGGCCTGGACGCCTTGTTGAGCCAAAAAGGTTACAAAAACCCCGACACCCAGTTGGTCTGGACCGAATCCAACGACTATTTGCTGTCGCACAACACCAAGCCGTCGGTGGCCACCATGCCTTGCGACGATTGCCATACCCGCGACAGCCGGGGCAAGGTCAGTTCCGCAGTCAAGCCGGACGGCGTATTGGGCAGTAAAAACGTGCGGGTGGTCGCCGGCATGAGCGATAAAACCGCCTACCCGCGCCTGGTGGAAGAAGGCGTGGTGAAATTGGACATGCCTTATTACTCGCTCAGCGACGGCAACATCGTCGAAAACGTGGACGGCATTCTGGACGCCACCAACGTCGAGCCGTTTATGTCCGCCTTGCGCGCCACCTCGCACAGCATCGTCGAAGGCGAATTCAAACCGCTGGCCGCCAGCACCGTGAAAACCACGCTGGAACTGGACGGCGACACCGCGGCCGTTTCCGCGCTGCAAGCCATGTCCGAAACCGAGGTGTTTTTCTTCAACAACCGTATCGTGGACCGGGAGATGCGCAATTTGGGGATTGTGGTGACTTATAACGAAGCCAGCCGCAACATAGTCCCCAATTACAAACTGGAAGTCGGCAGCGACAACTTGCTGGATTTTTCCCGCCGCATAAACCGCAAAAAAACCAAAACGCTGAAAAACTACTTGCTCAAACAAGGCAAGCTGAAAGGTACGGTCACCAGCTCGGTGTTCGAGTTCGCGATACGCGATCAAAACCAGCAACGCGTGCAATCGTTGGGCGGCTACAAAATGCTGATCAAACTGCCTTACGCCGGCCGCGCCACCGACCCCGGCGAAGTCGGCTTTCTGGCCATAGACGCCGACGACGCCAAGGTGTTGGCCAAGAAAAAACCGTTTGCCGCAGTCGACGCGCAAATCGTCTCGGTCACTCCCGGCACCACGTCCGATTACGGCTACGTAACCGCGCTGGTCGGCGAATTGCCGGCCCGCGGCGTGTTGTACGACATCAAGTCGAAAAAGAAACGCTGAGGTAAATAGCATGAACACGATCAACGCCGACTCCGCACTCGATCTCAACAACCCCGCGCCGGATGCCGCCGAGCCCGATAACGGCCGGCTTGCCAAAGCTCGGCGGCAATTTTTGCCTTGGTTGGCCGGCTCCGGCATCGCCCTGGGACAAGCCGCGCTTGCGACCGCCTGTACCTTGCCGACCGCCGGTAAATGCGCCGGCTGCGGCAGTTGCGTGGTCGGGGTCGCCAGCTTGTACACATGGGCGTTGAAACGCCGCAAGGCCGATAGCAACCGGCAAGCGACCAGCGGCCTGGAACCCTTCGAGGTCATAACCCGAGCGACGGATTGAAGCGCATTTTCAAAGATGGAACTTTCGGACCAAAGATGACGGGGGATAATCACTGCGTGCGCACCTTAACTGCCGCGCCGGCTTTTTGTCTGGCCGGCTTGGCTTGGTGTTGGCTGACGGCGCTGCCGGCTATTGCGGATAATTGGAGCGGCTCGATACGCAGCAAGCTGCAAACCGACAACCGCTACAACCGCGACGGCGACTACACCGGCGAAGTCTGGGGCCAGTTCGCCTATACCAATCCGGAGCGGCAACTCAACGCCCGGATCAGCACGCTAGGCCGCGCCAGTACCGACATTTACCGGGAAGACCTGAAGGTTTACCAAGCCTTCTTGGAAAAAGCCCTGCCGGACTGGTCGCTGACGCTTAAAGGCGGCCGCTTCGAGCGTAGCGACAGCTTAGGGTTATACCTGCTGGACGGCGCCTCGGCCGGTTACAGTTTCAACGGCCGGCCCTTCACGCTGGAAGTCTACGCCGGCCGGCCCTTGCGAGTGGACCACGTCCGCTCGCTGGACGCCGCCTGGATCGCCGGTGCGGAGGGCTTGCTGAAGCTGGCGCCGCACTGGTCGTTCGCTGCGGGCGGCGCGCAAATCAACGTCTTCGACCTGCGTTTAGGCCTGCAAAGCCTGGAACGCAACCAACTTAGCGTATTGAACGATAGCTTGGGCGAACAACTGATTAGCGACGACCAGTTCGACGCCGACGAAAGCGGCAGCGGCGGCATCGTGCAACAGCACGGCAAAACCACCTACCGCATCAACGGTACCGCTCATTTCGCCGGACATTTGCTGGCTCAGGACAAGCCGTTGGAACTGTTTCTCCAAGCATCTTATGCGGCCGACAAAAGCCGGCTGGAAAACGTGATGCTGGACAGTTGGTGGGATCCGCTCAAAGGTCTGCGAATCCGCAACTATCTGGAAGCTTACCGGCCGCGCCAACCCTACGTCAGCTTCCGCGACCGCTTTTACAGCGCCTATGCCTTGGGCGAGCAACGGGTGTGGCGGGGTTCCGCCGAATACGCCTACAACGAGCGGCTGAAATATTCCGTGGGCCTGCAAGCGGCCGGCCGCGACCAAGGCTACAGCGGTACCGGCCTGAACGCCGGCGTCAGCTATCAATGGCGTCCCGGTTTCAATCTGCGCGGCGAATACGACTATCTGGAACTGAATAGCGGCGAAAGCGCCAACAGCGTGTATCTGTCGGCCAGCCACGCGATGAACGCCAAGACCCGCTACTTATTCAATCTGGCCTGGCGGGTGGAAGACAAACTGCTGTACGGTCACAACCAAGCCCGCGGCATCGAGAACGAAGTCCATTACATGCTGGACTCCAGCATTATTTTGGCCTTCAAGGGCAGTTACATCGACAACACCGCCCTGAGTAACGAATATTTGGCCGCACTGCAATTGACCTATTATTTCGACCGTTTTCAAGCCAGAACCCCATGACCCGCTTTCTGCTGTTTCTATTCCTGCTGCAACTGAGCTTGCCCAGTCCGGCACAAACCATCGCCCCGGCCGGCGTTGCCATGCCGGCGGACGACGACGACGAAAAAAAATGGTGGAAACAACGGGAAAAGCGTAGCGACGTGTATTACCCGCACAACGCACACATGGAAGTGATGAAAGCAGAAGGCGACAGCTGCCTGTTGTGCCATACCTTTAACAAAACCGACATGTCCGATAGCGACAAGCTCAAGCAAATCACGGTCATCGCCAACGAAGCCCTGAAGCCGATCTGCCACAGCTGCCACGTGGACGAAATGCGCGGCCCGTGGCGCTGCGATCTGTGCCACGACGATAAAACCAAAATCTGGCCGGCCGACCACCGCCTGGACTATGCCAATCACCATAACGAAATCGCCCGCCAGGACGACAAGTGGTGTCAAACCTGCCATCTGGACCGCAACTTCTGTACCGATTGCCATTTGCGCCGCGACACCGCCGGCGCGGGTTACCACCCCCTGGGCTACCGCACCCTGCACGGCCTGGAGTCGCGGTTGGACAGCGGCCGATGCGGCCGCTGCCATAACGAAATTTACTGCAGCGATTGCCATACCGCGAGGGATCGTTGAGATGCTAGCTGTACCTTCTCTCGCCAACCACTCACGGCCCGGCCCGTTAGCAACGCTCGGCCTGCTGCTGATCTTGTGCTGCTCACTAGCGGCCAACCCCGCCTGTGCCCGCAACGTCTCGCAAGCCACCGGCAATCTGTTGTTGGACGCCAGCCACGGCAACGGTGAGGCCTGGGGCAAACCCAATTGCAGCAGTTGCCACGCTCTGCAACGTTTGCATAACTCGGTGCCGGACATCAAAACCATCGTCAACCGCAAAAAATTCCGCACCTGCACCGGTTGTCACGGCAGCAACGGCAGCAACGCCGGCCGGCAATGCATCGTGTGTCACAACAGCAAAGACCTGCCCCTGTCGCCGGTCCGCGGCGGACGCCACCGCCACGATTTCAACACCCCGAAAGATCTTCGCACCACCAGCAAGCAATGCGTGGTCTGCCACCAAAGCTCGGACATGGACGGCCAATTCGAATTGAACCGGGACTTGACCGTGTTCAACGACGCCGACGTCGGTAAAAAACCGTACAACAATAAAAGCGAGTTCTGCCTGCGTTGCCACAACGTCGACCACCAACAGAAAAAATGGCGCATCAAGCATGCCGGCAACCGCGACCAGTCGCTCAGAGCCGAAGACTATTACACGCTGATCGATGCGCACGGCGTACGCGACGGCGACGGTATCGGCCTGTACAACGGTTTGCGTAGCGGCGCTTACGCTTACCAAACCATCGTCGATTGCTCGGATTGCCATAGCCTGCACGGCACCCGCAACCCCAACCTGATCATCGAAAACTCCCGGCAAGGCGTGCCGCTGTTGGAACAAGACATTCGCAATCACCCCTATCCGGTCGACATCGTCGGCGACGACTACAGCGACCTGTGCGTGCTGTGCCACAACATGAGCCAAACCTTGGATGGCGGCGATACGGTCACTCGCAACGGCTTGACCGGCGTGCATTTCAACAGCGGCAGCGACTGCGCCGTGTGCCACAACCACGGCGAAAGTGTGCAAAGAGGCTTATGAAGACTATAGCCGCCTTGTTAATGGCACTGTGGACGCCGGCTCTGCTGGCCGATACCGCCGACGATTGGCAGCGCCAGTCCTACCGGCAATCCAAACGCTTGCCGGATTTACACCACGCGGTGGACGTCGAACTGGCCGACGGCATGCAACCGCCGGCGGCATTCGAACTGAAAGACGGCAAACTGAGTTGCCAAACCTGCCACGGCCTGGAAAAAATGGACGAAACGCCGTACGACAAGATAGACAAAAAGGCCGCCAACTTTCTGCGCGGCGGCCCGTATCGACCGCTGGAAAAGTTTTGCTACAACTGCCACGACAAAGAGTCGCACCAGCGCCCCAACGTACATCTGATGCTGGACGAAAGCGGCGACATCAAAAAAGAACATTGTTTGTACTGCCACGAAAAAGTCCACGAGCAACGCGACGAACCGCTGGCCCGGGAACAATTGAAGCTGCGTCTGCCGGCAGAAAAGCTGTGTTTCGGCTGCCATTTGAAGACTCCGCATCTGAACGCGCTGGAGCATCAAGGCGCCAAGCCCAAGGACAACATGAAAAAACACATGGATCAGGCCGCCCGCGAACACGGCATCATCCTGCCCTTGGCGGCCGACGGCCGGGTGACCTGCGTCAGCTGCCATTCGCCGCATCCGGAAGGCGTCATGGATATCAACAACCCGGCCGGCGCCCAAGTGTCGGCCGACGTCAAAAAAGGCGTCAAGTACCAAGAGCATAGCTGGGACCAGGTGTTTCGCGCCGACAAAGACGAACGCCTACTGGCTTTGGCCATGCAACACGGTGAACGCCCTGACCTGGGCTACCGGCGCTTAAGCAACGAAGTGCTGCTGAGACTGCCGGCCCTGGACGGCAGCTTATGCCTGAGTTGCCATGAATTCGAACGCTAAACCGTCAGCCGCTGTCCGGAAAGTCGACCGGCTTGCGGCGGAATGTATGAATAAAGGAAATAAAGGGGGTGTCGGCGCAGCGAGACGCCACCGAAACAACAAGGACGCTGCACACAACCTTTTGGTTTTGAAACTACCCGATCTTTCAGGAGGCTAGCATGAAGCTATTGGAACAATGGCGCGAAGTGCCTAAACCGCAACGTTACCGCTATATCGCAATCGCCGTATCCTGCGCCCTTTTTTTAGGGCCTTTGGCCGTACTGCCGCAACTGGCCGGCAATAGCGATTTGTGCGGCCGGCTGTGCATGCGCCGGTTTTACTTGTACTTTCCCGGCATGACCCTGGACGATTTCATCGTGCACGCCTCGGCGGCCATGGTCGGGGTGATTGCTTTCGGCTTGATCCTGCTGACCACCTTTTTCTTCGGCCGCATCTGGTGCGGCTGGATTTGCCCGGTCGGCGGCTTCAGCGAACTGGTCAGCCGCATGCTGAACGAACGCTGGAAAATCGAATACCGCTGGCTGCCGCAAATCCAGATCCGCTACGGCTATCTCGGCACTTACCTGGTGATCTTGCCGGCCCTGGGCATCAGCGCCTGTACCTTGTGTAATTTCATCACCGTGCCGCGCCTGGTGGAAGCCTTGTCCGGCGGTTTCGTCGGCCTGGCCTTCATCTTCTCGGCGGTCGGCTTGGCGAACCTGTCGCTGTTGCTGCTGCTCGGCTTTTTCGCCAACAAAGGCCGCACCTATTGCCAATTCATGTGCCCTATCGGCGCGTTCGACGCCCTGGTCAACCGGCTGGGCGCCCGCTTCGGCTCTATGCACCGAATCCGGGTCGACAAACAGCGCTGCACCGGCTGCAACGTTTGCGCCAGAAACTGCATGTGCGGCGCGATCAAAATGGTGGATAAAGTGGCCATCGTCGATCAAACCTCGTGTATGTCCTGTCACGAATGCGTGGACGTGTGCGACTGGAATGCGATCGAATGGACCACTGCGTCACGCAACAAAACCCCGAAACGGATCAAAAAAGGCGTGGAAATCTTTCCGGAACCGGATTGGCAAATCGACCTGCTTTCAAGTCGCAAACCGGCGTTTACCGCCCAGGAAATCAACTGGGGCCGGGTAGTCAACGGTTTGATCGTCACCGGTTTCAGTTTGGCGGTGGCGGTGGCGGTGTTACTGACTTAATTTTCATTCGATCATCCAAACAACGCGAAAATGACGGACTTTAAGGGACGCGCCCGCGGAATCGGGCCAGGGCTTGCCGGACTCTGCTTACTGTGGGCACTGCTGGTATTTTGCCTGCCGGCCTTAGCGGAAAAGCGCCATCCGGACCCGGACGGCTGCTTTTCCTGCCACGGCCTGCCGGATTTGAAATATATCGATAAACACGGCCAATTACGTTCCGCCAGCATTTTGAAAGCCGACTATTACGGCTCGCTGCACGGCTCCGTCCCTTGCAAGGATTGCCACCGCAAAATCACCGACTATCCGCACGAGGAAAAAGACGGTCTGGTCGATTGCAGCGAGAGCTGCCACGTCAAGGAACCGTCCGAAGGCAAGGCATTCACCCACAAGAAAATCGTCGACGAGTACGAAAAATCGGCGCACGGCAAGGGCTGGAGCAAAAAATTCGCGGCCGGCAACCGCATCGAGGAGGACGAAGAGTCCAGTTTGCCGTCCTGCCGTCGCTGCCACGCCAACGTGCCTTATATCGCCGACAACCAATGGGAGGCGTTCAAGGAAGCCTTCGCCCACAACGACGCCGAATGCGGTACCTGCCACGAAGGCGATGTCTGGCGCGACCAGTTCAGCGGCCATATTTTGCGCCGCTACATCGGCAACCGCTTGAACAAAAACGAATCCAACAAAATTTGCACCGACTGTCACGGCGACGTCGCCAAAATGGCCAAGGTCGAGCAAGAGGATCCTAAAACCAAGCAAAAAGTACCGGTCAGCCTGGCCTTCATTCATTCGGTGGAAACCTACGACAAAATGCTGCACGGCCGCCTGCTGGCCGACGGCAGTTTGCACGGTGCGTCCTGTCTGGAATGCCACGCGCCGGACGGTTTGCATCACGCCGTGTACAACGACAACAACCCACTGTCCAGCGTACATAAAGACAATCTGGAAAAAACCTGCGGCCAAGCCGGCTGCCACCAGGGTTATGCAAAAAATCCCCTGAACCGCGGTTTCTTCACCGTGCCGCAACACGACGTGGCAATGATCAATGTCGGTCTGCGCGACAGTTTGGAGCAATTGTTGGGCAAACACAGCGGCCATTCGGGCTGGTTCGTCGCTGCGGCAATTTTGGGATTACTGTCGCTGATTTTCGGCTTGGGTAGCGTGTATTGGCAATGGCGCGGCGACCGCAGCAAGCTGAGCAAAAACACCAATAATTCGATTTTCGGCGCGGACAAATTCCAGACCATCATCATCGGCAGCAAACCCAAGAAAAAACAGTCCAAGCTGCTGTCCTTAAAACAGCACGTCAACCTGTTGCTGGCTAAAAGTTACCGAAAATACATTCGTCTGAACATCAAACGCTTGATTCGGCTGCTGCGCCGCCAGCAACGCCGCTATCGACGTCCGGGGAAATAAGCCATGAAATTGGAAATACAAAGCCTTGCGTTGCTGCTGATGGCTTGCGCGGCCTTACCCGCTCAGGCGGTGCCGCTTTATCAACAACGCATGGAACAAGCCGTGCCGGACCGGGAAGCTTTGGAGCATGCCGCCGACTTGCTGCAAAAACATAAGGACGTGGAAATCCGCAAAAAGCCGGTGATCCAGCCTTTTCACAAACAAGCGGGCGAACTGGAAACTGCGCCCGCCACCTTCTGCCGCGATTGCCACGGCCCGCTGCCGCACAGCAAACAGCTGCGCAGCCGCGCTTTCATGAACATGCACGTGCGCTTCATCGCCTGCGAGACCTGTCATTTCCGTCCACAAGACGCCAAACTGGATTACTACTGGTTCGACTATCAAACCGGCAGCACAGTCGACGGTGCCGGTTTGTTCCGCCTGGGCAAAGACCTCGACAACGAAAAACAGCGACCGGACAATCCGAAAATCGCGCCGTTTTACCAAGGTCAACTTGCCATTGCCCTGAAAGACGGCGATTTCAGCCGCGGCATTGCCAAACAATGGGAAAACGCCACGCCGGAACAAAAAATTCCGTTACGCGCCAAAATCCACTGGCCGCTGGAAAAGAAAGGCCCGGAATGCCAAGCCTGCCATAGCAGCGAAAAGCCGTTGCTGGATTTGCCGGCCTTAGGCGCCAATCCCGAGCAAACCCGAGCCATGCAAAAACACGTGATTGCGCAGTTCTTCGGCCGTTACCAGAAGGACGACCAGCGCATCACCATCCGCGACATGCTGCGCTAAGCCGATGCGGAGCTTATTGCTTGGCCTATTGTGGCTATGGAGCGGCTTGACTGCGGCGCTGCCGGCCACCGAAATACGCACCTTCGCTCAACATCTGGCCCAACCGGCCGCCCTGGCCTGGAACGACGCCGGCCAACTGGCCGTGCTGGATTTAAACGGCCTGACCGTATTTGCCGGCGGCACGCCAAGCCAAGCCGGCGGCGTCCCCGGTTCGGCGCTGGACGCATTCGGCTACCGAAACCATTGGTGGCTGGCCGACCCGGACGGCGGCCGCCTGTTGCAAATCGACGCCGGCGGCCAAATCCGCCAAACTCTGCCGGCCAAAAATTTGCTGCCTCCCCCGCCGGCAATTAGCGCCGATGCGGAACAACCCCAGCCTTTAGCCGCGCCGGAACCGGTGGCAGTGGCGGTTTACCAGGACGTGTTATTCTGGGCCGACCGCGCCAACCACAGGATTTGCCGCTACGATGTGCAAGTGTCTAAAGTGCTGGACTGCTTCGGCCGGCGCGGCGAAATGGACGGCGAGTTTCAATACCCCTATCAAATGCTGTTCGATAGCGACGGTTACTTATACGTGACCGACATTCTGAACGCCAGGGTACAGATGTTCGATCAAAACGGCCGTTTCTTCAGCCGGATCGGCAGCTTCGGCAGCGACGCTCATCACCTGTTCCGCCCCAACGGCATCGCCATGGACCGGGAGAATAAACTGCTGTTCGTCAGCGACAGTTATTTCGGCACCGTCAAAGTCTTCAAGGCCGGCGCGGCGGCCGGCGAACTGAGCGACGCCGCCGGCAAACCGGTGAAACTGCAATCGCCGACCGGTCTGGCTTACCGCGACGGCGTGCTGTATGCAGCGGAAACCCTGGCCGGCAAGGTGGTCGCCCTGCCGATCAAAGTCGGCGAGCAAACCATAACCACCGTCGATAACGACACCAGCCCCGACGCCTCGCAAAAAAACTGCCTGATCTGCCATTTATCCTGGGCCAAGCAAGGTAACGAAACGGACAAACAAGGCATGCTGCCGGAAGCGGCGCTGGCCATGTGCTACAGCTGCCACAACGGTGCGGTGTTGGATTCGCGCCTGCGCATCGGCCAAGGCGAGCAACACGCCACGATTTACGACGAGCAGACTCGCAAGGACAAGCGCCACGAAAAGGAACGCAAGGACAAACTGCCGGACGAATTTCCGCATACCAAGGACAAAGAGCTACCCTGCACCAGCTGCCACACCCCGCATACCAAAGGCGAAGGCAACGACACCTTGTACCAAGGCCACCAAAACGCCTGGCTACGAATCCCCAGCAAAGGCGGCGACATGTGCGAGCGCTGCCACGAATCCAAAATCAAGCACGCCCGGGAAACCGACGTCAAAAAGCGCGGCATCAATCATCCCCTGGCCCTGAAACTGGCAGAGCCTCCGACTAAAGACGCCCCGGGTTACCCCAGCGACAAGAATTTGCAGGAAGGTTTGGCCGATCCGTTAAAACAAGCCGGCAGCGCCTTGGGCCACGACAACGGCCTGATTTGCCAAAGCTGCCATCAAATCCACGGCGGCCACGGCAAAGACGCCCTGACCTCGCTGGCGGAAGACAAAGGCCGGTTGTGCGGCGCCTGCCACGAACGGCAATTTTCCAAAAACAAACAGGACGCCCGCCGCAAAGGCATTCATCCGGTCAACGTCAAACCCGACAAACCGATGAAACGCCACGACAAAAAAGTGGAGTTCGTCACGTGCGAGACCTGTCACAAGGTGCACGACGGCAAGCTGGGGACACCGCTGCTGGAAGACGAGTTGGACGACCTCAACGACTTTTGCGAAACCTGCCACGAGCGCCAGCACGCCAAAGACAAGGACGACGCCAAGCATAAAGGCGTGCATCCCGTGAACCTGAAAATGGACGACGAAGTGGAGATTGCCGGCAACAAGACCAAGGAAGTCAAATGTCTGACCTGCCATTCGGTGCACCGCGGCGAGCTTAACACACCGGCATTGGTGGAGGATCACCGCGACGGCCAGCTATGTTCGCACTGCCACGCCGGCAAACAAGCCGTGGTAGGCAGCGACCACGATTTGCGCATCACCGCCGAGAAAAAAGACAACCGCTTGGAAGAACTGCCGGACAAAGGCGTGTGCGGCGCCTGCCACACCCTGCACCGCGGCAAAAACGAAGCCCCGCATCTGGACGCCACCCGGCGGGTGACGGAAGGCGCGCCGGATCCGGACGCCGACCGAGTCGAACTGAAGGAAGACAAGTTATGCGTCAATTGCCATCAAAAGGACGGCATAGCCGAGAAAAAAGTGGTGAAACATTTCAGCCACCCGCACCAGGACTTGGTACTGCGCTCGGATAAACAACGTATGCCGCTGCTGGACAAGCAGGAAAAAATCGAGGAGTTCGGGGAAATCGCCTGCATCACCTGCCACGAGCCGCATTTCTGGGACGCCGAACAACTGGCACAATCGCGCAAGCAACCGGCGGCGGTCAAGCCTACCGGGTTTAAAGACAACGTGGAAGGCTCGCCGATCAACAGTTTTTTACGCAGCAAAGGCGTCAAAGACACCTTTTGCGTGGATTGCCACGGCCTGGAGGCCATCACCAAATTCAAGTATTACCACGACAAGGAGCTGTCCAGAACCCGCGAATTGGATTATTTAAAATGAATCCATCCAAGCCGGTTCCGACATTATTATTGTGGCTACCGGTTCTGCTCGGATTAGCTTTGGCTTTATTGTTTTGGCGCGGTCTGACCTTCGACCCCAACCGCACCGCGTCCCGCCTGATCGGCAAGCCGGTGCCTGCCTTCAGCCTGCCGGCCTTGCAAGACGGCGGCCGCCTGCTGGACAGCGCCGACATCAAAGGTCCCGCCCTGATCAACGTTTGGGCCACTTGGTGCACCGCTTGCCGCAACGAACACCCGTTGTTGTTGGAAATCACCCGCCAATACGGCATCAATATATACGGAGTGGATTACCAGGACGAAGCCGAGTCGGCCAAAGCCTGGCTGCAACAACAAGGCGATCCGTTCGTTTGGGTCATGTTCGACGGTGCCGCCTCCGCCGGCCTGGCCCTGGACGTGTTCAGCCTGCCGCAAACCTATGCGATCGACGCCGAAGGCATCATCCGCTACCGGCATATCGGCGAACTGAACGAACCGGTCTGGCGGGCGATGTGGGCGCTTATTTCCGCCCATCAACCTGTTACCGGCTCTTAAACACCCCGGACTGGCTTATAATCTGCGGTTTTTGCCGTTTAAGCGTTCCCATCGATGTACAGCATTCAACCCAATCAGGATTACCGCGACCAACTTCAAGCCCCAAAGATCACAGGCGACCGGCTGAAAGCGGACGCCACCCGCCATTACGACGAATGTTACCGCGACTACTTGTTTGCCTGGTGTAACCGCGACAATCTGGCATTGCACTACGGTTATTGGGATTGCGCTAGCCCGTATGATCAGCATCAGGCTCTATTGAACAAAAATCAGGTGTTGTACACCAAAGCCGGCCTGCAACCGGATGATAGGGTGCTGGACGCCGGCTGCGGCATAGGCGGCAGCAGTATTTGGATGGCGAAACAGCACGGCAATCGGGTCACCGGCATCACCATCAGTGCCCAACAAGCCAGCCATGCCGGCCGCCACGCCCGCCGCCACGGCGTAGCCGACTTGGTCGATTTCCAAGTCGCCGACTTTTGCGCGACGCCCTTCGCCGACGCCAGCTTCGACGCGGTGTGGGCGTTGGAAAGCTCCTGCCATGCTTTGAACAAAGCGGATTTTCTGCGCGAAGCGTTCCGTGTGTTGAAACCCGGCGGCAAATTGGTGGTTTGCGACGGTTTTCTGCTGCAGCGGCACTTCGACGAGCGTCAATGGCAAGCAGTGAAAACCTGTTTGAACGGCTGGGCGGTACCCAATTTATGCGCCCGGGATGAATTCGAGGCGTTATTGGAAAACCAAGGATATGTCAATGTCGTCTGCCACGACATTACCGCCCAAACCCTGGCCTCGGCGGAGTATATGTATAAGGTAGCCAAGCGTTTGCAACCGGTACAAAAACTCAGCCAATGGCTGGGCTTGCGTACGCCGGCGCAAACCGCCAATTACTTAGTCGGTCTGGCACAACAGGTATTGTTTGCCGAAAAGCTGACCGAATATTTGATTTTTACCGCGGGTAAAGCTTGATTAACCCGCACACTCAAGAACACGGCCGCTTCCAGGCCGGCGTTTGCGATTCGGAAACGCCGGCCTGAAACGTTACCGAATCAATACCGGTAATGATCCGGTTTGTAAGGACCTTCAACGGGAACGCTGATATAGTCGGCCTGTTCAGCAGTCAATTGCGTCAATTTGACCCCGATTTGCGCCAAATGCGCCCTGGCGACTTTTTCGTCCAATTTTTTCGGCAATACGTAGACCTTGTTTTCGTAAGCGGAAGCGTTGTTCCACAATTCGATTTGCGCCAGTACCTGATTGCAGAACGAATTGGACATCACGAAGCTAGGATGGCCGGTAGCACAGCCCAAATTTACCAAACGTCCTTCCGCCAGCACAATAATCCGTTTTCCGTCCGGAAAAATCACGTGGTCGACTTGAGGTTTGATGTTTTCCCAGCGGTAATGCCGCAAGGCAGCGATTTCGATTTCGGAATCGAAATGGCCGATGTTGCAGACGATGGCTTGGTCGCGCATCGCTTTCATGTGGTCGTGAGTGATGACCGAAACGTTACCGGTTGCGGTAACAAAAATATTCGCCAGTGAAGCCGCTTCGTCCATCGTCACTACCCGGTAGCCTTCCATAGCCGCTTGCAGTGCGCAAATCGGATCGATCTCGGTCACCCAAACCGTGGCTCCCAAACCGCGTAACGATTGCGCGCAACCTTTGCCGACGTCGCCGTAACCGCACACCACGGCAATTTTTCCGGCGATCATTACGTCGGTAGCGCGTTTGATGCCGTCGACCAACGATTCCCTGCAGCCGTACAAATTATCGAATTTAGACTTGGTAACCGAGTCGTTGACGTTAAACGCCGGTACTTTCAAGGTCCCTGCTTTGACCATCTCGTACAAACGGTGCACGCCGGTGGTGGTTTCTTCGGATAAACCTTTAACGTCGGCCATCAATTCCGGAAATTTTTGGTGCATCATCACCGTCAAATCGCCGCCGTCGTCCAAAATCATGTTAGGCCGCCAACCGTTAGGTCCGATAATGGTTTGCTCTATGCACCAGTCGAATTCTTCCTCGTTCTCTCCTTTCCAGGCGAAAACCGGAACGCCCGCCGCCGCTATGGCCGCCGCCGCATGGTCCTGAGTGGAAAAAATGTTGCAGGACGACCAACGCACTTGTGCACCCAAGGCCGTCAAGGTTTCGATCAAGACAGCAGTTTGTATGGTCATATGCAGACAACCGGCAATTCTCGCACCTTTCAGCGGCTGGGAATCGCCGTATTCGCTACGTAAGGCCATCAAACCGGGCATTTCGGTTTCGGCGATATTGATCTCCTTTCTACCCCAGTCCGCCAAAGCCATGTCGGCAACTTTGTAATCGGTTTGCATCTTTGAAGTCTCCTGAGTCTGCTTATAAACCTGCTGCGTCCCGTAAAGCCTCGGCTTTGTCGGTTTTTTCCCAGCTAAAGGTCGCTTCGGTACGGCCGAAATGACCATAAGCGGCAGTCGGCTGGTAAATCGGTTTTAATAGCCCCAATTGAGCAATCAGGCCTTTGGGACGCAAATCGAAATGCTCTCTGATGATTTTCACTAAACGCGCTTCGTCCACTCTACCCGTACCGAATGTTTCCACGGTAATCGAGGTCGGTTCCGCCACGCCGATCGCGTAAGACACCTGAATTTCGCAGCGCTCGGCCAAGCCGGCTGCAACGATGTTTTTCGCAACGTAGCGCGCCATATAGGCCGCGGAACGATCCACTTTGGACGGGTCTTTGCCGGAAAACGCACCGCCGCCGTGACGCGCCATACCACCGTAAGTGTCTACGATAATCTTACGCCCGGTCAATCCGCAGTCGCCTACAGGACCACCGATGATGAATTGGCCGGTCGGGTTGATGAAATATTGGGTGTCTTTATGTAGCCAGTCTTTCGGCAAAGTCGGCAGTATGATCTCGTCCATGACCGCTTCTTCCAAGAATTTGCCGCCGACTTCCGGAGAATGTTGCGTGGATAACACGACCGCATCGATGGCGACAGGTTTATCGTTTTCGTATCGGAAGGTAATCTGACTTTTGGCATCCGGACGCAGCCACGGCAAGGTTTTATTTTTCCGTAGAAATGCCTGTCTTTCCACCAAGCGGTGCGCATAGGTGATGGGTGCCGGCATAAACACGTCGGTTTCGTTGGTGGCGTAACCAAACATCAAGCCTTGGTCGCCCGCCCCTTGTTCGTGATTGTCCGACTCGTCTACCCCCATGGCAATATCGGCAGACTGCTTGCCTATCGCATTCAATACCGCACAGCTATTTCCGTCAAAACCGATATCGCCATGATCGTAACCGATGCTGCATACGACTTTCCTAACCAGCTCTTCCATGTCAACCCAGGCACTGGTAGTAATTTCGCCCGCCAACAGTACCATTCCGGTTTTTACTAGAGTCTCGCAAGCGATTCGCGCACGCGGATCCTGGGCCAGCAACGCATCAACGACGGCGTCGGAAATCTGATCCGCTACTTTATCGGGATGACCTTCTGATACGGACTCTGACGTAAAAAGGTAATTTTTATTCACAGCGACACACCTCTTGAAAATAGTGTGGAAAAAGAAAAGGCCGTTGAATACGGCCTTGAATTTATGGTGGGCCCTGTAGGACTTGAACCTACGACCTGCCGATTATGAGTCGGAAGCTCTGACCAACTGAGCTAAGGGCCCTATTTATTCATCGAGAAAACAGCGCAGCTGTTCCGAACGCGACGGGTGGCGCAATTTCCTTAACGCTTTCGCTTCGATCTGGCGTATCCTTTCTCTGGTTACATCGAATTGCTTACCCACTTCTTCCAAAGTATGGTCGGTATTCATGTTGATACCGAAGCGCATGCGCAGGACTTTTGCCTCCCGAGCCGTCAAACCGGCCAGAACGTTTTGTGTCGATTCGCGTAGCCCGGCAATTGTAGCAGATTCCACAGGCGACAGCATCTTGGAATCTTCGATAAAATCGCCCAAATGCGAATCCTCGTCGTCGCCGATAGGGGTTTCCATCGATATCGGCTCTTTGGCGATTTTTAGCACTTTGCGAATTTTGTCTTCCGGCATTTCCATGCGCTCGGCGAGCTCTTCCGGCGTTGCCTCGCGCCCCAACTCCTGCAAGATCTGTCTGGAAACCCGGTTCAACTTGTTGATAGTCTCTATCATATGCACCGGAATCCTAATCGTTCTGGCCTGATCGGCAATCGAACGCGTGATTGCTTGGCGGATCCACCAGGTAGCATAGGTGGAAAACTTATAGCCTCTACGATACTCGAATTTATCGACCGCCTTCATTAAGCCGATATTGCCCTCCTGAATTAAATCCAAGAACTGCAAGCCGCGATTGGTATATTTCTTGGCGATAGAAATCACCAAACGCAAATTGGCTTCTATCATTTCTTTTTTAGCTCTTCTAGCTTTCGCTTCGCCTAAAGAAATGTTGCGGCATAGGCTTTTCAAAATGGAAATACTCAGGCCGTATTGGCCTTCTATATCCGCCAAGCGCTGCTGAGCTTGCAGCACACGACTTCTATTATCTTCCAACAACGCCGCACAACCGGAGTTGGCCGCAATAAACCGGTCCAGCCAATCTAAATTCGCCTCGTTCTCGGCAAACGAATTAATGAAGTCGCGCCGCGTGATTTTAGATTTCTTGACGCACGCATCCATGACTTGTTTTTCGTGTTCGCGAATCGTAGCTATCAATTCTTCGGCAATAGACGTCATTTTTTTCAAATACTGCGGCGTCCATTTAAAAATAGAAAACACCTCGTCCACCGCTTCGTAGGCTTTTTCCGCCTTGTCATGGCCGTAGCCATGTTTTTTAACAGCGGTGTTTGCAGCCTTGAGCGCTTTTTTCAGCAGCTCAACTTTTTGCTTGACTTCTTCGTAGTCGACGGCCTTGACTTCCTCTTCGTCGGCATCCTCCGCAGGCGCCTCCAGATCTACATCCTCAACCTCGATTTCTTCGACTTCGCTATAGTCGACAAAACCTTGCAGCAAATCGCCCAATCGAATTCCTGCTTCCTCGTCCTCTATGGAATCGAAGGTTTCGATGAAGGATTCCACGATAAAGCCTGAACGAGCGACTGCGCTCACCACTTGACGCTGGCCTTCCTCGATACGTTTAGCAATTTTCAGTTCCTGCTCGCGCGTCAAAAGCTCTACCGAACCCATTTCACGCATATACAAACGCACGGGGTCGGTAGTACGGCCAAATTCGCTATCGACCGAAGCCAGAGCGGCAACTTCGGCAACTTCTTCGTCATCGTCGACAGCTACAACGGCATCCGAACTAATCAAAGAATCATCGTCGTCAGGTGCAACTTCGTATACCTGAATGCCCATGTCATTGATCATGCCGATAATATCGTCTATCTGCTCCGGATCAATGATGTCGCTTGGCAAATGGTCGTTTACTTCCGCGTAAGTCAAATAGCCTTGCGCTTTACCTTTTGCTATCAGTTGTTTGAGTTGAGACTGCTGTTGTTCTTGATTCATTCTTTGCTCACAATAGGTTATCAGCACCAATCGCCACAGAACACGAGATTATAGCAATGTTAGTGACGAACTTCTAGACGCGGTCTTTTAACAATGCCCTCAGCAATTGTTTTTCTTCATCGCCCAATCCGCTTCTTACCTCTTTATCCAATAACTCGTCGAGCTTTTGCCGCTTAACTTGTCTGACTAGCTGCGTTAACGCTCCGGTAATCTCGGCTTCCTCGCCGCCTTCCGGAACGCCCAAGTCCATGGCGGCTAAACTATTGACGATCTTTTCATGCGGACCACCACGATAAGACTCCAATAAAATGGCGCCACTTTCCGGCTTTTCAAGCCGGATCTTCGCCAAAATTTCCGCCAAAAATTCCATCCCGGGAAATTCCAAACCCTCCAGCCGCTTTAGCCTAATTTCCATTCCGCCCGCCAATTGCGGGTATTGCATTAACAATGCCAACACTTTTCGCAGCAAACTCGGCCTGCGTCCCACTCGACCGCCCTGCCCAACCGCATTTTTCGAGCTAAGTGTAGCTCGATTTTCCTTACTATCGCCCCCGACAAGACCGGTTTCATGCCGCAAGCGTTTCCACATCATTTCGCGAAAAAAACCCTGCGGAAGTTTCTCCAGCAAAGGCTTGGCTGCCGCCATCAACGCGGCCCGACCCTCAAGCGTCGACAGGCCGGAGCCGGCAGCCAAATGCTCGAAAAAATAGTCTGACAAAGCGGTTGCACCATGCAGATACTTATCGAACTCCGGCACCCCGTATTCGCGCACTAACGTATCCGGATCCTGCCCTTGCGGCAGCATGATGATTTTTATTTGCCGACCATCGCGTAAACTTGGCAACGCGGCCTCCACCGCTCTCCATGCCGCCTGCTTGCCGGCATTATCTCCGTCGAAACAAAACACCAATTCCGCGGCGAAACGGAACAACAACTCGACTTGAGTTATCGACGTAGCCGTACCCAACATGGCCACCGCATTACCGATGCCGAATTGGCTCAGCGCGATCACGTCCATATAGCCTTCCACCACCACAATGCGTTCCGGCCGCTTTTTACGCTGCAACAATTCGTATAAGCCGTAAACTTCGCTGCCTTTCGAATAAACCGGCGTTTCCGGCGAATTCAGATATTTAGGCAAAGAGTCATCCAGAACACGCCCACCGAAACCTATCACTCGACCGCGCTTGTCGCGAATGGGGAACATGAGACGACCACGAAACCGGTCGTAAACCTTGCCGTCGTCCTTAACCACCAACATCCCCGCCGCCACTAAGTCTTCGCGCGGGAAACGACGCAGCAACTCCTCCCAAGCCTGCGGCGCAAAACCCAGCAGATATTCGCGGGCTATGTGTTTTCCAATCCCACGCTTCGCTAGATACTGATCGACACTCCGACCGACCGGCGAGTTCAATTGGTCCGCATAAAACGCCGCCACGCCCTCTAACACCGAATATAAGCGCACCAACCGGTCTTTATGCTCAACGTCGAGCTCGGCATTACGATTATCAGGAACCTCGACGCCAGCCAAAGCAGCTAAGTCTTCTACCGCTTCAACAAAGCCCAAATGGCTATACTCCATCATAAAGCTGATAGCATTCCCGCTGGCACCGCAACCGAAACAGTGATACATCTGCCGGTTGCGACTCACTGAAAAACTAGGTGTTTTTTCTGAATGAAACGGACAACGGGCAACGTAGTTGCTTCCGTTTTTTTTCAAAGGAAGGTACGAGTCGATCAGATCGACGATATCGACTCGCAATAGCAGATCGTCTATGAATTGACGCGGTATCCTGCCGGACATACTACCGACAAAAATATCGCCGAGGCTAGCCGGCGAATTTTGCTTTTATCGTTGCACTGACGGCTGCCATATCGGCCCGACCCTGCATCTGCGGCTTTAATATCGCCATGACCGCACCCATGTCTTTGATGGAGCTAGCGCCCGACTCTTGAATCGCCTTATCGATCATTTGCTCGATTTCGGCCTCGGTCAAAGCCTTAGGCAAAAAATCCTGAATAACCGCAATTTCAGCCTCTTCGACTTCCGCCAAATCGACTCGATTGGCATCTCGGTATTGCTTGATCGATTCGCGCCGCTGCTTCAGCATTTTATCGAGCACAACCACTACCCTGTCGTCTCCCAACTCTATGCGCTCGTCGACTTCGACTTGCTTGATGGCTGCCAAGATCATGCGAATTACGCCCAATCTGGCTTTATCGCCACTCTTCATCGAAACCTTCATATCCTCCTTGATACGCTCTTTTAATTCGCTCATGACCGATTAGGTTTGCGGTCTGCCGCGGCGCAAATTTTTCAACGCATAACGTTCGCGCGCCAATTTCTTCAAATGACGCTTAACAGCCGCAGCACCTTTACGTTTACGCTCAGCGGTGGGCTTTTCGTAAAATTCGCGACGACGAACTTCGGCCAAAACACCGGCTTTTTCGCATGCGCGTTTGAAACGGCGAATCGCGATATCGAAATGTTCGTTCTCTTTAACTTTTACTGATGGCATTAGCAATTATCCAGTTGTGTTAGTATCTTGAAAAAACGTTAGGCGAAAACACACCCCGTGAAACCGCCGGATTATACCGACAAATCGGCTTTATTCAAAAAATTAATGTACGTTTTAGGCATAGAAACTTCCTGCGACGAAACTGCGGTCGCCGTCTATCATGCGCAACGCGGTTTAATCGCCCACGCCTTGCATAGCCAAGTGAGCACGCACAACGAATACGGCGGCGTGGTACCGGAGTTGGCATCGCGCGATCATGTACGCAAATTGGTTCCGTTAATTAAAACGGTACTTGCCGACGGCGGCTTAGCCGCGTCCGACTTGGCCGGCATCGCCTACACGGCGGGCCCTGGATTGATGGGAGCCTTGCTAGTCGGCGCCGCCACCGCCCGCAGTCTGGCCTGGGCTTGGCAACTTCCGGCGATTGCCGTCCATCACATGGAAGGACATTTGTTAGCACCGATGTTGGAATCTAACGCCCCCGAGTTTCCATTCGTCGCCTTATTGATTTCCGGCGGCCACACTCAGTTGATAGAAGTCAGCGCCATCGGCCGGTATCGCTTGCTCGGCGAATCCCTGGACGATGCAGCCGGCGAAGCCTTCGACAAAACCGCCAAACTGCTTGGCCTAAACTACCCAGGCGGACCTGAGTTGGCCAAGCTGGCGCAAACCGGCAAACCGCGCTATCAGTTCCCGCGACCCATGACCGACCGCCCGGGTTTGGACTTTAGTTTCAGCGGCTTAAAAACCTTCACGCTGAATACCTTCCAGACCAGTAGCGGCTCGGAACGAGACAAAGCCGACATTGCTTATGCATTTCAACAGAGCATCGCGGAAACTTTGGCGATCAAATGCCGCCGCGCCTTGCAGCAGACCGGCTTGAAGCGTCTGGTAGTAGCCGGCGGCGTCAGCGCCAATCTGGAAATTCGCAGACAATTACAGCAAACGGCGAGCCGGGAAAGAGCATCTATCCATTTCCCACGCCCGGAATTTTGTACCGATAACGGCGCGATGATCGCCTACGCCGGTTGTCAGCGCCTGCTGGCCGGCCAAACGCAGCCTTTGGAAATTTTCGCCCGCCCGCGCTGGCCGATGGACGAATTACCCAAACTTTGATTAGGACTCGCTTCCCGCCAGCAAACGCTGGATATTGCTTTTGTGGCGCCACAACAGGATCAAGGAAATCGCGCCAAACGTAAGCGTTAACGACAGGTCTCCGACAATCAACCAAACATAAAGTGGGGTCAACAGCGCCGCGACCAAGGCGGACAAGGAAGAAATCTTGCCGATTTTATATACCGATAGCCAAGTAGCCAACACCGCCAGCCCCAACATCCAGTCGACACCCAAGGTCACGCCGAACGAAGTCGCCACGCCTTTACCGCCCTTAAACCCGAAGAATATCGGATACAAATGCCCCATAAACGCAGCGAACACCACGAGCGACAATACCAAACTATCGGCCCCCAGGACTTTAGCTAACAGCACCGGAATCAACCCTTTTAACGCATCGCCCGCCAAGGTTATGGCCGCCGCCTTTTTACCGCCGATCCGCATCACATTAGTAGCCCCCGGATTGCCCGAACCGTTTTCCCTGGGGTCCGCCAAGCCCATCGTCCGGCACACGATAATCGCGCTGGATACCGATCCCGTTAGGTAAGCCAAAGGCACGAGCAGCCATTCAATCATTCCATCAACCTCTCACGTCAACACTTGTACAAGCGAGTCAGATACTCGATACTGAAACATCAAAAAAATATGATAACTGGAAATTGACGATGGATATTATCTTTTTAGGCGGCCTGGAAATTGAGACCGTAATAGGCATTTACGACTGGGAGCGCAAAATCAAGCAAAAAATCGTACTGGATATCGAAATGGCTTTCGACATTCGGCAAGCCGCTAAAACCGATAACATTATCCATACGCTAGACTATAAAGCTGTGACCGACCGAGTCGTCAACTTTGTGGAAGCCAGCGAATACTTCTTGGTAGAAACGCTGATCGAGGAAATCGCTCGGCTGTTGTTAAGCGAATTTCCAATCCCTTGGGTGAAAATCGTATTGAACAAAAAGGGCGCGATCAGCCGAGCCCGAGACGTCGGCATCATCATAGAACGCGGACAAAAATAACATGCCTCAAGGATATATCAGCGTCGGCAGCAATATTGACAAGGAAATTCACGTTCCATCCAGCTTGCGGGCATTGCAATCCCTATTTGGCCGGCTAACCCTGTCCAGCGTTTACGAAAGCGAGCCGGTCGGTTTCATAGGGGATAGTTTTTTTAATCTGATCGTCGGTTTCCAATCCGAGTTGACGGCCAAAGAGGTTGCCAAACTGCTGAAGCAAATCGAGCTGGAACACGGCCGCAGCCAAGAATCTCAAAAATTTTCCGCCCGAACCTTGGACTTGGATTTGATCTTGTACGGCGATCAAGTGATACGCGACGGCCGCCTGCAAATTCCCCGCGACGAGATCGAACGTTATGCCTTCGTTCTGGAGCCATTGGCGGAAGTCGCTCCCGAAGGCATACATCCGACTAACGGCAAATCTTACCTGGAACTTTGGCAAGCGTTCGACAAGTCGCAGGTCAACCAGCATAAAATCGACTTTGACCCGATACTAGGAAAACAATAAGCGGCCACCGTCGACCGTCAGTACCTGCCCCGTCATGTAATCGGCATCGTCGGCCAAAAAAACCACCGCCTTGGCGACATCCTCGACCGCACCTAAACGCTGCAAAGCTATCCTCTGCAATATCTCGGCTTGCTCGGCACCCGTTCCGCCTTGGTTTTGTTGCTCCGGCCATAAAATCGCTCCCGGCGCGACCGCGTTGACCCGCACGGCGGGCGCCAACTCCTTCGCCAGGCTCTTGGTCATCGCCACCAAACCCGCTTTGGCAACGCTGTACACCGAAAATCCGGGCAAACCCCGTTCGGCATGAATGTCGACGATGTTCACGACGGCGCCACGACTTTGCGATAAAGCCGGCGCCAACGCCTGAGTCAGAAAAAACGGCGCCTTTAGATTACTCGCAAATAAATCGTCCCATACCGATTCGCTGACACTGCCAAACGGGGACGCATAAAACGCCGAAGCGTTATTTACTAACAGATCCAGCCTGCCCCAAGCCGCAACGACCGCTTGTGCCAAGCTCTCGATCCTATCAACATCGGACAAATCCGCTGCAAAAATTTTTACCGTATCGGCTCGGCCGGCGTTTAACTCGTCCGCCAAACGCCGTGCCTGATCCTGCGAACTACGGTAATGCAACACGACGTAATAGCCGCGCTGGTGCAGATATCGCACACACCCAGCCCCTATCCGCTTAGCGGCACCGGTGACCAACGCGACCTTACGCATCGTTTTCCGACTCAACTTGCGGTAGTAATACCGGCAATTAACTTTTTACGAATGAAATAACAAACACCAAGCGCGAATGCCACCGGAGTTTGAGTTAATAAAAACTCCACAACCGAATGTTTAGGCACAATATCGGCAAGCGGCACCACAAATAACATTTTCGCCAACCACCAGGTCAACCAATAACCTATCAAACCGATAATAGCCCAGTTGACCAAAGGCGCCTTATGTTCTTTAGCCGCCAAATAAAACCAAACCAACGTCAATATCCCACATAACTTCGCCAAAAACAACATACTCCCTCCCGCTTATAAATAATAATGATTATTAGAATGCCGTTAATAATAAGCACTAATATACGCATCCAACCTGCCGTATATTCGCCGCCGGTCATACCCGACGCCTGCCGGCAAGAATGTAACACATGCATAGGGAAACTTACAGGGCGATAAAAGTCTGCAGCCCATTACGGCAAATGGCTAAGTGTAGGGTTGGAGTTTAAGACAAAAGCAAGAAGCTAGGCGGCCATGGCGGCAAGCTACAGCACAGCCCGGGGAGAAAAAATCTTTATTTGCGTTGCAACGCCGGCCACAATAGCGCACAAGCCAGCAAAACCAGCGAGACGACATACTCGGGTTGCAACAATTGCGCGACCGACTCGATCTGCTCCAATTTGCTGCCGCCGTTCGCGTAAATCAAGGAGCTGGGAATAACGCCTAATACGGTGGCAAACAAATAGTGCTTGAACGATACCCGAGAAATTCCGGCAATTACATTGATAATGAAATAAGGTACTACCATTACTAAGCGTAGACTTAAGAAATAATAAAAGCCGTTGACCTCTATTTCTTGCTCGACTTTTTGCAACCTTTGATAATACGCCGCCTCGAATAAGTCTTTCAGCGCGTAGCGGCTTAAGTAAAAGCCTAGCAAGCAGGCGATAAGCGTCGCCGATATATTATAAACGGCTCCATAATAAAACCCAAAAAAATAGCCGCCCATCACCTTAATAACCGCCGCCATCGGTAGCGGTGAATTAATAAAAACGCTGCAAGCGATAAAAAACACAGCCACCGATAAAATATAATGGTGTGCTATGATGTTTTTGATCCATTGCTTATTACTTTTAATCCCATCCAGAGTTAAATAATCGGCAAACCAAACAGAGACTAATAAAAACATTGCGAACAATACCAGCCAATAGTATTTTTTAATTGCTTTCACGGCGCGGATCTTAATTAATGACTAACGACAGCCCGCCGACTCGTTTCGAGCGGGTTAATCGCTTGTAAATAGCAGCGTAATGTGAAGATTTCGCGACACGCGTCGACTGCCGCAGTGCGACTACGAATAAAACGGGCACCGTGGTCCGGCCGAATAGCCGGGCCACGGCAGTTTCGCAAGGAATTTACTTCAAGAAACTTTGCTCCAGGCTATGGCATCAATCGCAGCCGATATAATCGCCGGCTTTGACGTAAACCGGCCGGCCTTTACCGTTGCTAAACGTGCGGTCGACCGGAGTTTTCGACAAGCGCGTACCTTTGTGGTCGGCCCCATGGCAAGCGGCGCACTGGTCTTCGCCGTTCGCTCCGGGCTTTTTAGCCCACACGTTATGCCAGCCGCCCTGTCTGGTTTGATCGCTGCTGTTGGTAGGCCCGCTATCGCGCTGTTTCCACCAGGATGCATCGTTGACCGGGTGCATATTGTGCGGACCGGCCAGAATGCCTGTTCCGTAGCGCACGCCGTCCACAGTGCCGTCATTGAAAGCGCCTTCGGTATGACAAACGTTACCTTCCAACAGCGTGCCGGCATGCCCCTGCAACTGCAACGCGGTAACGTTATCGTTGGCGTAGGGATTCGGATTAGGCCAAATCGTATGGGTAGCGCCGTGACAGGCCTCGCACGGCACCGCGCCATGCCGGTCGATACTGTCTTTAAACAAACCGCGCACGCAGACATGCTGACCTTCGTCGCTCCGTGTATCCGAATAGGTACCGGGCGGGCAGCTTTGCCCGTCCTGCACCAGCAAGGTGTAACTGGAATCGTGCTTTTTCGGTAATAGATTTTCCGCGAATCGCTCGTTAGTCACTTCCTGCAACCTGAAAATACCGGTCGTCATATCGTAAGAACGCCGTCTGACCGGTTCGTCGCCCGTGCCGGTATGACAATTCGCGCAGGATAATTCTTCGGCCCACGGAATGCGCACAAAGCTTACCGTCCAGACGTTCACGGAAGTTTTCACCTTGTCCAGCAACTGCACCTCGCTCAAGGTTTCGCTCTGATCGCCGTTGGTCA
Source organism: Methylomonas sp. HYX-M1 (assembly GCF_040741385.1). NCBI lineage: Bacteria > Pseudomonadati > Pseudomonadota > Gammaproteobacteria > Methylococcales > Methylococcaceae > Methylomonas > Methylomonas sp. HYX-M1. Next base: position 1,080,783 of record NZ_CP160405.1, on the reverse strand, counting down.
AAACATACGTGCCGTCGCCGTTATCGACACCGGTACCGCCGGCAAATATCAAAGCCATGTCCAAAGTCGATACAACATTGCCGTTGCGCCGGTACAAACCGGCGTCGCCTTTGATCAGCAAGTAGTAACTACCATTTGCGTCGGGACCGTAACTGCTCTGCCAGCTCATATTAGGCTTGCGCCAGTTTGTCCTTGTCGATAGGTGCGTTGTAATCCGGCGGATCCCTGGAATCGATATGACTGTCCCCTTTCCCCCGGCTGACCATGGCTCCGCCGCCCGCCAACACCGCCAAGTCGCCGTGGCAGTCTATGCAATTCACGCCGGCGGCGGTCATCACGTCGCGCTGGTATTTATCCTGCCGACCGGCGTGACAATAAAAACAACTGCCGTCCGGGGTACCGTTGTCTTTAGCACTCAACAGAAAAGCCGTTTTGGAATTATCTTCCGCCAAATCGGCCAATTTCAGTTCCCGATTCAAGCTGTCGCGCTGTATGCTGCCGGTGTAATCCGCGTTCAACATCCCGAGCAAACGCCCGTGTATGTTGTGGTTGCTGTCGGAATATTCGGGGCAGGCATTGTCGGCATCGTTATTCGGCGACATGTTATAGCGGCGCGGATCGGCGCGCGGTACCGACTTGTGACAATAATCGGTGCAATTGCCGGGCTGCACCCGGATTTCGCCGGCTTTGCCCTATGGCTGTTCGGATTCGAACTCCAAAGGCCCCAACCAGCCGGAATCTTCGATGAAGTTGTAGTAAAAATCGTGCAAGCGGGCGATATTGAGCATCGCCGCCTGCTCGATCACGTCCCTGTCGCCGTTACGCTCGGCATCCATTTCTCGCGGCCTTGATAGGCCCTCTCGGGCCGGGCGGCCGACTGTGTAAACTTGAGCTATTGGACTGCGCTTGGTCAAATCAGTAAACTTGAGCTATTGGACTGCGCTTGGTCAAATCAAAAACAGCTCCCTTTCGGAAATCAATGTTTTTAGTTTTTGCGCACCAATTTCGATCTTTTTTTCGCTGATTGCACCATTAAAAAACAAAATACTGGATTTTGTTATCGGCATTATTTCATATCTTATTGATTATAATATAAATAATATTTAGGCATATCATTTGCTAATATTTTAAGAAACACGTGAGGCGCGATCACACAAGCGCCTTATCAAAATGGTGACTAGGGTTCCGGCTCGTTTTCGAGCGTCAGCGACCGAGAGTTGCCGGCTTCTTTCGGGGAGCTACACGGCGGGATAAAAGCCCGGGAGGTCAGACGGTTTAGCAAACCGATCCGCCTCTACGTGTAGCTTTTTCAACCCGACCGGAGCTGCTCATGACCTCAATTTCCTCCCGCAATTTCTCCCGATTCCCGGCATTGGTGCTTGCCGCGGCGTTGTTTTGTCTGTCGATCCCGGCGCGCGCCGAAATCAAGGTCGGCGTCAGCGATTGGCCCGGCTGGGTGGCATGGTACGTCGCCGAGAAAAACGGCTATTTCAAAAAATACGGGGCCAAGGTCAAATTAGTGTGGTTTGCCAATTACACCGACTCGATCTCGGCCTTGTCGGCCGGCCAGTTGGACGCCAATTGCCAAACCTGGTCCGACACCATGGCGCCGCTGAGCAAGAACGTGCCGGTCAAAGCGATTCTGGTCAATGACAATTCCGACGGCAACGACGCCTTGATGGTCAATCCCGCCATCAAAAGCTTTGCCGACCTGAAAGGCAAAACCATCGCCCTCGAGCATTATTCGATTTCCCATTTCGTGCTCGCCACCGCGCTGAGCAAAAACGGCTTGAGTTTCGACGATATCAAAACCGTGAATCTGTCGGCCGGCGACGCCGCAGCGGCATTCCTGAGCGGCCGGGTCGATGCGACGGTGGTATGGAATCCCTGGGTCAATAATATCCAGACCAGCGGCAAGGGCGCGGCGCTGTTCACATCCAAAGATATGCCCGGCCTGATCCCCGATTTGCTGGTCGCTCGAGTCAAAGCCATCGAAACTCACCGCGCCGAATTGGTCGGCATGATCAAAGCCTGGCAGGACACGCAACAGTTTATACGCGAACAACCCGACCAGGCCGTTGCCATCATGGCCAAGGTGGTCGGCATGAAACCGGACGCCTACAAAGTGTTTCTGCCGGGCACCCGTTTCTTTACCCTCGAAGACAATCTCAAAGCCATGGCCGCCGCCAGCGAACCAGCCTCGCTGGCCGCGGTCGGTCCTACCATCGCCGGCTTTCTAAAAGACAATCGCCTGATCGAATCCGTGCCCGATTTAGCCGCCGGCTTTGACGCCTCGTTGGTGACCGAAGCGCTCGCCGCTCATTAGCTCAAGGTGGCGACTATGACTGACAATTCGAATCCGCGCCGACCGCTGTGGGCGATACGTGCCAGCTTGGATCGGCGCATTCATTGGCTGATCGCCTGCAGCGGTTTGCTGCTGGCGCTGCTGGCTTGGTGGCTGGCCTCGACCGGCGGCGCGATAGACCCGGTGTTTTTGCCGACCCCGCCGCTGGTGCTGAACAGCGCCTGGGAATGGCTGCACGACGGCGATTTGCTCGGTGACGTGACGATCAGCGTTTACCGGGTGGTGGCCGGATTTTTATTGTCGGCAGTGTTGGCATTGCCCTTAGGCGTCCTGGTCGGCACTTATGCGCCGGTCAAAGCTTTATTCGAGCCGTTGACCGATTTCATCCGCTATATGCCGGCGGCAGCCTTCATTCCGTTGGTGATGCTGTGGGTGGGCATAGACGAAGGCGCCAAAATCGCGATTATTTTCATCGGTACCTTCTTCCAGATGCTGCTGATGATCGCCGAGGACGTGCGCCGGGTGCCGATGGAGCAAATCGAGGCGGCGCAAACCATGGGCGCCGACCGCGACGAAATCGTCATGCGGGTGATCATCCCGTCGGCCAAGCCGGCCATACTCGATACCCTGCGGGTGACGATGGGCTGGGCCTGGACTTACCTGGTGGTGGCCGAGTTGGTTGCGGCTAATTCCGGGCTGGGTTTTGCGGTCTTGAAGGCGCAACGTTTTCTGCAAACCGACAAAATCTTCGCCGGCATCATTCTGATCGGCCTGTTCGGGTTGGCGACCGACCAATGCTTCCGCTGGGCGCATCGCCGCAGCTTCCCCTGGCTGTACCGGAGATAGCGCCGATGACCACACCCATCATCCAAATCCGCCAATTGCAAAAACGCTTTGCCGCCAACGGCGCGGACATCGTCGCGCTGCAAAATGCCGATCTCGACATTGCGCCCGGCGAGTTCGTCACTCTGGTCGGCGCCTCCGGCTGCGGCAAGTCGACCTTGCTGCGCATCGTCGCCGGCCTGGAACCGGCCAGCGGCGGCAGCGTTAGCGTCGACGGCGCGGCAATTACCGGCCCCGGTATCGACCGGGCCATGGTGTTCCAGCATTACAGCCTGTATCCGTGGCTGACTGTGACAGAGAACATCAGGTTTTGCCGGCAACTGAAGGTGCACCGCGACGTGTCGACGCTGAGCGATGTCGAATCCGCCGAAGGCCGGGCCGACGCCTTGATCCGCTTGATGGGCCTAAGCCACGTGGCCGGCGCCTACCCCAATCAGCTGTCCGGCGGTATGCAGCAGCGGGTGGCCATCGCCAGGGCCTTGATGGCACGGCCGCGCATCCTGTTGATGGACGAACCGTTCGGCGCACTGGACGCCCAGACCCGCGAGGTAATGCACGATCTGATCCTGCACGTTTCCATCCTGGAAAAAACCACGGTGCTGTTCGTCACCCACGACGTGGAAGAAGCGATTTATCTGGCGCACCGGGTGGTGTTGATGGCCCCCCGGCCGGGACGCATCGCCGCGGTGCATACGGTACCGTTGCCGGATCACCGCGACCAGGACATGAAACAGAACCCGGACTTCATTGCCTTAAAAAAACAAATTCTGGCCGGCATCCGCGAGACCTCCGGCATGCAGACCGATTTCGAACTACTCGAGCGCCTGAGCCAGGCTCCGGCGCTATAACCGATTCAGGAGACAACGATGAGCTTAGCCTCGATCAATACCACCGACCTGCTATGGAGCGAAACCTTGCCGGCCGGCGCCCATACCTCGTTCCGGATGCGGCGCGGCAACCGCCTGCGGCTGACCGACAGCGAAGGCGGCGCCAATCTGGCGGCCTTGTTTATCAACTACGACGAACGCAGCGAACGCTACAACATGGCCGACACCCTAAAGGCCCAGCATACCTTTCATCTGACTGAAGGCTTTGTCTGTTATTCGGACATGGGCCGGGTGTTGTGCTCGATTACCGGCGACACGCTGGGCTGGCACGACACCGTATGCGGGGTGTCCGATGCCGCGCACGTGCTGGCCAAATACGGTACCGCCAGCTATCAAAGCCATCGCAACGCGATGTACCGCAACGGTCGCGACAGCCTGCTGATCGAATTGGAAAAATGGGGCTTGGGCAAACGCGATCTGGTGGCCAACCTCAACTTCTTCAGCAAGGTCGCGGTCGGCGCGGACGGCAATCTGCAGTTTCAGGTGGGCCATTCCGCTCCAGTCAGCCAAGTGGAACTGCGTTTCGAAATGAACACACTGGTAGTGCTTAGCACCTGTCCGCACCCGTTGGATCCCAATCCGCACTACCAGCCCAAACCGGTGTTGCTGGAGGCCTATCGCGGCGCTTTGCCGGATCAAGACGACAAGTGCCGCAATTTCCGCCCGGAAAACGGCCGCGGCTTTACCAATACCGAACGTTATTACCTGTAACACCGATTTTACGAGGAATACCCTATGCCCATCGTCGAAAGCACCCTCGATCCGAGCAGCGCCATATACGATTACACCCTGCCGGCCGGCGAACCGTGGCTGCATACCATCAAACAAGGCCAGACCTTTCGCATCCTGGATCTGGAAGGCAACCAAGCCGTCGACACCTTGTTTTACAGCGCGGCCGACCATGAAGAACGCTACAGCGCCAGCGACACCATCCGCCGGCAAGGCAATCTGTACCTGAGCGCCGGCACCCAGCTGATCTCCGGCGAGGGCAACGTTTTATTGACCATCGTCGCCGACACCTGCGGCCGCCACGACACCCTGGGCGGCGCCTGTGCCGCCGAGAGCAACACGGTGCGCTATGCGCTGGATAAGAAGCACATGCACAGCTGCCGCGACAGTTTTCTATTGGCCATCGGCCATGCCGACTGCGGCCTGGCCAAGCGCGACATCGCCAGCAATATCAATTTTTTCATGAACGTGCCGGTCACGCCCGACGGCCAATTGACCTTTGCCGACGGCATTTCCGCGCCGGGCAAGTATGTGGAAATGCGGGCGGAGATGGACGTGATCGCGCTGATTTCGAATTGTCCGCAGTTGAACAACCCGTGTAACGCCTACAACCCGACGCCGGTGCGGCTGCTGATCTGGGATTGATTTTTCATCCGCACCGGGACGACCCGGCGCCGGTATGTCAAGGCGGGACGGCCCGCCAAACGAGGATTCATGTTTAACAAGGTTTTGATCGCCAATCGCGGCGAAATCGCCTGCCGCATCATGCGGACCTTAAAAGAATTGGGCGTCGCCAGCGTTGCGGTGTATTCCGAAGCCGACGCCCATGCCCGTCACGTCCGGGAAGCCGACGAAGCAGTGTGCGTCGGCGGCGCGGCGGCGGCCGACAGCTATTTGCGCGTCGAGCGGATTCTGGAAGCAGCGCTGGCTACCGGCGCCGAGGCCATTCATCCCGGCTACGGCTTCCTGAGCGAAAACGCCGAATTCGCCGAGCAATGCGCGGCCGCCGGCATCGTGTTCATCGGCCCGACGCCGGAACAATTGCGGCGCTTTGGTTTGAAGCACACCGCCCGCGAGATCGCCAGAACCTGCGGCGTACCCTTGCTGCCGGGCACCGGTTTGCTGGCGGACATCGATCAGGCTTTGCAGGCGGCTACCGACATAGGCTACCCGCTGATGCTAAAAAGTACCGCCGGCGGCGGCGGTATCGGCATGCGTTTGTGCCGCACCGAGGCCGAGCTATGCGAGGCGTTTGCGGTGGTGCAGCGCTTGAGCGCGGCCAACTTCAAGGACAGCGGCTTGTATCTGGAAAAATTCATCGAGCGCGCCCGTCATATCGAGGTACAGATTTTCGGCGACGGCGCCGGGCGGGTGATCCATTTGGGCGAGCGCGATTGTTCGGTACAGCGTCGTAACCAGAAAGTGATAGAAGAAACCCCGGCGCCGGGCCTCAGCGACGCGACCCGCGCGGCACTTTACCGCCATGCCTTGGCGCTGGCCGAGGCGGTGAATTACCGCTCCGCCGGCACGGTCGAATTTGTTTACGACCAGGACAGCGGCGAATTTTATTTTTTGGAAGTCAACACCCGCTTGCAGGTCGAACACGGCGTCACCGAGCAAGTCACCGGCACCGATCTGGTGGCCTGGATGCTGCGGTTGGCGGCCGGCGACCGGGCATTTCTGGATCAATACCGGCATGCGCCACAAGGCTGTTCGATGCAAGTCAGGGTGTACGCCGAAGACCCGAACAAAAATTTCCAGCCTTCATCCGGCTTGCTGACCGATTGCCGGTTTCCCGAGGCGGTCAGGGTCGATCATTGGCTGGAGAACGGCCTGGAGGTCACGCCGCATTACGATCCCTTGCTGGCCAAAGTCATCGTCCATGCGGCAGATCGCGAACAGGCCTTGGCGCAAATGGATGCAGCTTTGGCCGACACCCGCTTGTACGGCATCGAAACCAATCTGGCCTATTTGCGGCGGATCGTCGCCGACGACGTATTTCGTAATGGTGACCAGATCACCGCCTACCTGGCTGGCCTGAGCTACCAGCCTCGCACCCTGGACGTGCTGGAAGCCGGCACCCAAAGCATGATTCAGGATTATCCGGGGCGCTTGGGTTATTGGGACGTCGGCGTGCCACCGTCCGGGCCGATGGATATGCTGGCCTTTCGCTTGGCGAACCGAATTTTGGGTAACCCGGAGGATGCGGCCGGGCTGGAAATGGCCATCAACGGCCCCAGCCTGCGCTTCAATTTTGCCACCCGCATCGTGTTAACCGGCGCAGCGATGCAAGCCGAGTTGAACGGTCAAGCCATACCCTACTGGCAGGCGATTGCAGTTGCGGCCGGCGACGTGTTGAAACTGGGCAATATTGCCGGCCAGGGTTGCCGCAGTTATCTGGCGATACAAGGCGGCTTCGACGTGCCGGAATATCTGGGCAGCCGAGCCACCTTCACGCTCGGCCAGTTCGGCGGCCACGGCGGCCGGGTGCTGCGGGTCGGCGACGTGTTGCCGGTCGCGGCGGAAACAGCCTTTGCCGAGGAAATCGTGCCGAATCGAGGCGCGCTGCCCCGTTACGCCGAGCACTGGCAAATTGGCGTGCTGTACGGCCCACACGGCGCGCCGGACTTTTTTACCGACGCGGACATCGCCGAATTTTTCGCGACCGATTGGGAGGTACATTACAACTCCAATCGCACCGGCATCCGTTTGATCGGCCCGAAACCGCGCTGGGCCCGTAGCGACGGCGGCGAGGCCGGTTTGCATCCGTCCAACATCCACGACAACGCCTACGCCATCGGCGCGGTGGATTTCACCGGCGACATGCCTGTGATTCTCGGCCCGGACGGCCCCAGTCTGGGCGGGTTTGTCTGTCCAGCTACCGTGGTCGCGGCCGAATTGTGGAAGCTGGGCCAATTGAAGCCCGGCAATAGCGTGCGTTTCATCCGCCTGAACCGCGCACAAGCGGCGAAACTGGATGCCCAGGTCGAGCAGGCCTTGGCCGACCCGGCTCATGCCGCGTTACCGGAACTGCCGGCACCACCCGATTTCGCGGAAAGCTGCATCCTGGCCCAGCTTCCAGCCGGCCAAGACCGGGTGGCGGTGACCTATCGCCAGGCCGGCGACCGCAATCTGCTGATCGAGTACGGTCCCTTGGTATTGGATCTTAATCTGCGCTTTCGGGTGCATGCCTTGATGACCTGGCTGCAACACCGCCGCATTGCCGGCATCGTCGATCTGACGCCGGGCATCCGCTCCTTGCAAGTGCACTACGACCGCCGCCTGCCGCTGGACGAACTGCTGCGGATTCTGGCGCAAGCCGAAGCCGAACTGCCGGCCATCGAAGACATGGAAGTGCCGACCCGTATCGTCCACCTGCCGCTGTCCTGGGACGACCCGTCCACGCAACTGGCGATCGAAAAATACATGCAGTCGGTGCGCAAGGATGCGCCGTGGTGCCCGAGCAATATCGAATTCATCCGCCGCATCAACGGTCTGGACAGTATCGACCAAGTCAAGGACATCCTGTTCAACGCCAGTTATCTGGTAATGGGCTTGGGCGACGTCTACCTCGGCGCGCCGGTGGCGACGCCTATCGATCCGCGCCACCGGCTGGTGACCACCAAATACAACCCGGCCCGGACCTGGACCCCGGAGAACGCGGTCGGTATCGGCGGTGCTTATCTGTGCGTGTACGGCATGGAAGGCCCGGGCGGCTACCAGTTTGTCGGTCGCACCGTGCCGATGTGGAACCGCTACCGGCAAACCGCCGATTTTCGCGACGGCAAGCCGTGGCTGCTGCGCTTTTTCGACCAAATCCGCTTCTATCCGGTATCCGCCGAGGAATTGCTGCGTCATCGGCAGGACTTGATCAGCGGCAAGCTCAAACTGGATATCCGCGAGGAAACCTTCAGTTTGCGCCAGTACAACGAGTTTCTGCGCACACACGCCGGCGAGATCGCCGCATGTAAAAGCCGGCAACAGGCGGCCTTCGACGCCGAACGCGAACGCTGGGCGCAAGCCGGCCAGGTTTACGCCGACGATCAGGCCGTCGCGGCGGCGGCCATCGATACCGAGCTGGACTTGCCGGCCGGTGCCCGGGCCGTGGCCAGCCATATCGCCGGCAACGTCTGGCAAGTACTGGTCAAGGCCGGCGATAGGGTCAAGCAAGGCGATGCCTTGGTGGTGGTCGAATCGATGAAAATGGAGTTTCCGGTAACGGCACCAGAGGACGGTACGGTCTGGCAAGTGTTTTGCGCCGAAGGCGGACAAATCAGCGCCGGCCAGGATTTATTGGTGTTGCAGGCCGGGGAGGAGGCATGACAACCTGGAGCGAATTACCGGAAGTCCTGAGCATCGCTGGTCTGAGCCACGCCTACCGCGACGGTATGCTGACGCCGACGGCGCTGGTAAGCATGCTGTGGCAGCGATTGGAATCGGCACCGCAGCGCGGGGTCTGGATCAACCGCGTGCCGCTCGAACGGCTGCAGGCTTACGCCGCGGCATTGGCAGACCAGTCGCCGGACGAGTTGCCCTTGTACGGAATTCCGTTTGCGATCAAGGACAATATCGATCTGGCCGATCTGCCTACGACGGCGGCTTGCCCGGCTTATGCCTACCAGCCAGAGCAATCGGCGTTCGTGGTGCGGCAGTTGATAGCCGCCGGCGCGATTCCAGTCGGCAAAACCAATCTGGACCAATTCGCGACCGGCTTGGTCGGTACCCGCTCGCCCTACGGCGTGTGCCAAAACAGTTTCGATCCGGCTTACATCGCCGGTGGTTCCAGTTCCGGCTCGGCGGTCGCGGTGGCGAGCGGTCTGGCCAGTTTTGCCTTGGGCACCGACACTGCCGGGTCCGGTCGGGTGCCGGCGGCCTTCAATAACTTGGTTGGTGTCAAACCGACGCGGGGCTTGTTAAGCACGTCTGGCGTGGTGCCGGCTTGTCGTAGTTTGGATTGCGTCTCGGTGTTTGCGTTGACGGCCGCCGACGCCGAGCGGGTGCTACAAGTCGCCAATGTGTACGACGCTACGGACGCTTACAACCGCCGAGACCAGCCCTCGCCGGTGCCGCCCGGCTTTGCCGGCCGCTTTCGCTGCGGAGTGCCGAAGCCGGAGCAATTGCAATTTTTCGGCGACGATGCGGCGGAAGCCTTGCTTGCCGAGGCTGTCGCGCAATTGCAGGCCCAAGGCGGCAGCATGGTCGAAGTGGACATTCAGCCCTTGCTGGATGCCGCCGACTTGCTTTACGCCGGGCCGTGGCTGGCCGAGCGTTATCTGGTGGCCGGTGAACTAATGCAGACCAAGCCCGAGGCTTTATTTCCGGTTACCAGGGACATTTTGGCCAAAGCGTCGGACTTGTCGGCCGCGGATGCCTGGCGTGCGTTTTACCGCTTACAGAATTTGATGGTGCAAAGCGATGCAATCTGGCGACAGGTCGATGTGTTGGTCACGCCGACCACCGGCACGATTTACCCGATTGCCGCCGTCGAAGCCAATCCGGTCGAATTGAACAGCCGGCTGGGCTATTACACCAATTTCATGAATCTGCTCGACCTGAGCGCCATCGCACTGCCGGCCGGGTTTCGCGGCAATGGCCTGCCGTTCGGCATCACGCTGTGCGCGCCGGCCTTTGCCGACCGGGCTTTGCTGGCGTTGGCGAAACGCCGAGAACAGTTGGCGCCGCATAAATTGGGTGTCTCCGAAACCTTAAGCTCAGAATTTCCCGCAGCGGACGGCGACGACTTGGCCGGCTTTGTTCGGGTCGCGGTGTGCGGCGCGCATCTGTCCGGCCTGCCGCTGAATCATCTGTTGACCGGTCGCGGCGGCATCTTGCTGCAATGCACGCACACCGCGCCCACGTATCGGCTGTACGCATTGCCGGACGGCAAGCGGCCCGGCATGGTACGCGACGACACCGGCGCGGCCATCGCCGTTGAGGTCTGGGCTTTGCCAATTCACCGATACGGCGAATTCGTCGCCGAAATCCCGGCGCCGCTGGGCATAGGCCGGGTGCAATTGCAGGATGGTACGAGCGTACAGGGCTTTGTCTGCGAGGCGGCCGCCGTGCGCGAGGCACTGGACATCACCGGCTTCGGCGGCTGGCGCGCTTATCTCACTCGCCCGGACTAAGCCGCCGGTTTTAGCCATTTAATTTTCCTCAATCCTAACCATTCAAGCCGGATTTTCCGGCTTGCGGGGGCGTTTGCGCCCGAAAAAAGTTTGCTGACTCATTGACCGACAGGAGAATACTCATGCCAACCCCTGCTTCCCGAACTCGCGACTGGCTGTATGCCGCACCGCTATTGTTGGCGATGTCGCCATTACCGGCCGAGGAACGCGCCGGTTTATTGAACGGCCTGTCGTTTATCAACGACTTGCCCTGGATGAAGGCCGCCAATTTACACGTCCGCAGTTGGGCCGACGCCGGTATCGTTTACAACGCCAACGATCCGGGCGACCGCTACAATGGCCCCGTGGTGTTTGCCGACCGCGCCAACGAGTTCAATCTGCACCAGCTCGGCGGCGAGTTGATCCGCGACGTCGATACCGGCGGCGACCATTGGGACATCGGTGGCATGCTGACCCTGATGTACGGCAGCGACGCCCGTTTTAACACCATCAACCCCTACGGTGGCGGGCATTGGGACAACCGCTTGATCGGCTCCGACGAGCGTTTCTACAAGCTGGCGATCCCCAATGCCTATCTGGATATTTTCATGCCGCTGGGCAACGGCCTGAAGACGCGCATCGGCCGGTTTTATACGATCATGGGCTACGAGACCGGATTGTCGCCGGACAATTTTTTCTACACCCATCCCTATACCTTCCAATACGGCGAGCCGTTTACCCATTTCGGTATGACCACCACTTATCCGCTAAACGACAATTTAAGTATCACCTTGGGCGCAGTCACTGGCGGCCACACTAAATTGAATGGTGTGCTGGACGGCAATGGCGCCTGGGACGGATTCGACAAAAACATGGAGAACTGGAATTTCCTGGGCGGCGCCACCTGGGCCAGCGACGATGCGGCGACCTCCTTCACCGCCACGCTGATCACCGGCGACGTCAACAGCGACAACAATCTGCGCGAATTCCAGCGCCAGACCGGCATCGACAAACGCGATAACCGCACCTTTTACAGCCTGGTCTTTCAGCACAACTTCGCCGAGCGCTGGCACTACGTGCTGCAACACGACCACGGTATCGAGCAGCAGCATCCGTTGAACAATTTCGCCGACGCCGAATGGTACGGTATTCATTCGCAACTGAAATACGACGTGTCCGATACGTTGGGAGTGGGCCTGCGCGGCGAATGGTTTCGCGACGACGACGGCGTTCGGGTCGGTCAAATGTGCCCAAGTTGCGCGGTACTGGCGACCGGAGCGGCCAACTATTATGCCGCGACGCTCGGCGTTAACTGGAAGCCGGAGAAGTGGTTAATGGTTAGACCCGAAGCGCGCTACGATTGGTCGCAAGGTGTCGATGCATACGACGAACGCAACAAGGACAGCCAGTTTATTTTCGGCGCCGATGTGGTGGTTACCTTTTAATCCGGTCGGCTTCATCAGTGCATATGGACATACCGAGTCCTAATGTTTTTTGAACAGATAGCGCGGGGTGTTGGCGAAGTCGGTTTCGATGTAGTAGAGCGCGGCCAGACTGCCGTCGGTTTTTTGGTCGACCACGGCCAGCCCCCTTGTCAGAAGGGTTGTCGCCCAGCCACACGTAGTTGCGGGCGCTGCCGGTTTGTTCGTAGATCAAGCGGCCGGCGGTGTCGTAGACGTAGCGGGTTTGCCCGGCCCCGTTGGTTTTCAACACCCGCCGCCGGCCGCTGCTGATACCGATGTCTATTCCGCCGGATAATCCACGGTCGAATCATTTACATTCCAAGCGCCAAACAAGCCGACACTCAGTTCTCATCGGCTTCGGATTGCGGCCCATTCGGCATTACCAGAAAATTGGCTTTTATTGGTTGCGTTACTATTCGACAAAGGATTCGAGCGGGGCAGGGTAACACGGAAGCCGGTAATTCCAGACGATAGCCTTGGGCGAGCGTAAAGACAATCGCTGCGGTTGGCGCTGGCCCAACCTGCACCGGGATCGGTGCAGACGATACCGGTGCAGGTAATTTTCGATAGCCGCTTAGCCGCTCCGTGAACATGCGGATATTAATCTGCTGCTCAATGCAGCACACCAATTGCGATGGACCACTGCGTTGCCATGGTTCCAGGGTATTCGATCGCCATTCTTGATCCAAAAATCTCAGGCTGCACCCCGACGAATCTGTTTACCGGTGGAGCGGATGAGCCCTTACATTCCGGAGCCGGTTTAATGAAGACCACTAACCCCCATCCCTGGCTTGCAGCTTTCATCGGGCTATTACTCGTCTCTTTGTACGCCTTGATGGTGCATCTGTTCCAACTGTTCGGTTTGCCCTCTGGCACCGGTTTTTACAGCCTGCCTATGATCGCCTTTCGGGCCGAATTGACCGAAATAGTCATCTGTTGTATCGGAGTGTTACTCGGCGCTCTGCTAATAGGGCAACGTTGGTTAGCCGGTTTTTGGGTGTTCAGTTGGAACACGTTGGCATTGCCCTGGATCACCATGGCTTTGCTTGAGAACGTAGCTGTGGCAGCGGACTTTGCCGTGTTGTTTTTCCTGCCGATTTGGTTATCGGTTTACTTGTTTATTTTTCAACTGCTAGGCATAGCCTTAAACGGTGCATGGCATATTCTCCGTTCCGAACGTTTCAACCCAACAAAGCGGGCGGATTGGATGATCCGCTAAAAAAAGGAATTGACGCAACCGTCTTAGCTTATTCCGGGCCTCGTCTCATCGATAGCCACCGCAGTACCGGTAAGCCGCCGCCAAAACGCCAGCCCGCCCTGCTTGCAGTCGTCCAAATAGGTGTAAGCCACCGGAATGACCAACAAACTGAGCAAGGTTGAGGTCACCAATCCGCCGATAACGGCGATAGCCATAGGGCTGCGGAAGGACGGATCGGCGTCGCCGGCGCCCATCGCGATAGGCAGCATGCCGGCTCCCATGGCGATGGTCGTCATCACGATGGGCCTAGCCCTTTTATGGCAAGCGTCCAGCAAAGCCTCGACCCGGCTTAAACCGTGGTCGCGGCGGGCGACGATGGCGTATTCCACCAGCAAGATGGAATTTTTGGTGGCAATCCCCATCAGCATGACCAAGCCGATCAGAGACGGCATGGAAAACGCCTTGCCGGTCAATAGCAAGGCCACAAAGCCGCCGCCGAACGCCAATGGCAGCGCCGCCAATATCGTGATGGGTTGCAAAAAATCCTTGAACAGCAAGATCAGCACCACCAGTATGCACAACACCCCGGTCAGCATGGCCAAGCCGAAACTGCCGAACAATTCCTCCATCATTTCGGCGTCGCCGATGTTGATTTGTTTCACGCCGGCCGGCAGGTTGTTGATGCTGGGCAGATTTTGCACCGCGGCGGTGACGTCGCCCAAGGGCAGGCCGGACAATTCGATTTCGAAATTGACGTTGCGCGAGCGGTCGTAGCGGTCTATCACCGCCGGGCCGCTGGACAACTCCAGCTTGGCCACTTGGCCTACCAACACCGTAGCGCTGCCGGCTTTGCTGGACGGCACCGCCAGCCGTTCCAGCACCGCCAAATCGCGACGGCCTTCCGGCGCCAATTTGACCACCATCGGCACTTGCCGTTGCGCCAAATTCAGTTTGGACAGCGACCAATCGTAATCGCCGACCGTGGCAATCCGCAGGGTTTCGGCCAAGGCCGTCGTCGTCACGCCTAAATCGGCCGCGCGGGCGAAATCCGGACGCACGGCAATCTCAGGCCGTATCAAAGCCGCGCTGGAAGCAATGCTGCCTAAGCCGGGTATGGTCCGTAAATCCTGTTCCACGGCACGGGCGGCACGACTCAACGCTTGCGGATCGTCGCCGCTCAACACCAAGACGTATTTTTCGCCGGAAGCACCCAAACCGATTTTGATGCGGACGCCGGGTAATTGCTGCAGCGCTTGCCGGATTTGCAACTCGATTGCCTGCTTGCGCAGCGGCCGGGCGTTGCGCCCGGCCAAGGTGATGGTCAAGGTGGCTTTTCTGACCTCGCCGCTGCCTTGCGAGCCGGCCATCGGATCGGTACCGGCAGAACCGGCACCTATGGTGGTATAGACGCGTTGCACATAGGGAATTGGCGCAAGTAGCCGCCGAGCGGTTTCCGCGGCCTGTTCGGTCTGATGCAACGTCGCGCCCGGCGGCAATTCCACGAACACTTGGGTTTGCGGATTGTCGTCGGCCGGCAGAAATCCGGTCGGCAACAGCGGAATTAACAGCAGCGAGGCGACGAAAAACAGCGCCGCACCGGTGATAGTCGTCAACCGGTGCGTTAAACACCAGGCTGCGGCCCGCATGTAATGCCGCATCACGGGCCCTTCGCTTCCGCCGGCTTCGGGATGGGCTTTTAACAGATAGGCCGCCATCATCGGCGTCAACATGCGCGCCACGACTAAAGACGCCATCACCGCTAGCGCCGCCGTCCAACCGAATTGTTTGAAAAACCGCCCGGCTACCCCGCTCATGAACGCCGTAGGCAAAAACACCGCCACTAACGCAAAGGTCGTGGCCACCACCGCCAGACCGATCTCGTCGGCCGCTTCCATGGCCGCCTGGTACGGGGATTTTCCCATCCGCAGGTGGCGGACGATGTTTTCCACCTCCACAATCGCATCGTCGACCAATATGCCTATCACCAAGGACAGCGCCAACAAAGTGATCACATTCAACGAAAAGCCTAAATAGTCCATACCGGCGAATGCCGGCAGAACCGACAACGGCAAGGCTACCGCCGAAATAAAGGTTGCCCGCCAATCGCGCAGAAACAGCCACACGACCAGTACGGCCAGCGCACTGCCCTCGTACAGCATAGACATCGAGCCTTCGAATTCTTCCTCCACCGGCGCGACGAAATTGAATGCCTCAGTGAATTCTATGTCGGGATTGGCCGCGGCCAATTCCGCCAAGACGCGTTTGACCCCGCTGCCGACTTCCACCTCGCCGGCGCCCCGACTGCGGGTTACTTCGAAACCGACTACCGGTTTGCCGTCCAAAAACGCAGCGGCGCGCGGTTCGGCCACCGAATCGTCGATTTGCGCGACTTGATCCAGGCGGATGTGCCGACCGTCCGGCAAGGTCAATTGCAGCGGCCGCAGTTCGTCTACCGAGGCCACGTTCGCCAGGGTACGCACCGGTTGCTCGCCGCTACCCAAATCGGTACGGCCGCCGGCGCTTTCGCGTTGCATGTCGCGCAATTGCCGGGAAATGTCGGCCGCCGTAGCGCCCAAGGCTTGCAGCTTGACAGGATCCAACCCAATAGTCACTTCCCGGCTGGCGCCGCCTACCCGGGTGACCGCGCCGACGCCGTTGACAGCCAACAGTCGTTTGGAAACGGTGTCGTCGACGAACCACGACAAGGCCTCGTCGTCGCGTTGTTTGGAACGGACGGTAAACGCAAAAATCGGCGAGCCGGCCAAGTCCAATTTATTGACCACCGGATCGCGCAAATCGCCGGGTAAATCGGTACGGACTTTGGTAACGGCGGAGCGCACGTCGTCCACCGCCTCCTGCACCGGTTTCTCCAAGCGAAATTGCACGGTAATCGTGACACTACCGTCTTGGACTTTGCTGGTAATGTGCTTCAAGCCCTGTAACGTAGCCAGCGCATTTTCGATTTTTCGCGTCACTTCGGTTTCCATTTGCGCCGGCGACGCACCGGGCAAAGTCGCAGTCACGGTGACCGTCGGCAGTTCCAGGTCCGGAAAATTTTGCACCTTCATGGCCTTGAAACTGTGCATGCCGGCAAAGCTCAGCAGCACGAACAACATCATGGCCGGAATCGGATTGCGGATGCACCACGCGGATACGTTCACGGCATGACCACCCTGACGTTATCGCCGTCGGCTAAAAATGACGCGCCCGACGCGACCAGCCTATCGTCGGCTTGCAAACCGGCCAGAATTTCCAAATGGTTGCCGTCCCGGCGGCCGATTTGGACTTTGACTTGCTCGACTTGGGCCTGGTCTTGGCTGTGCGCGTGGACCCGAAACACGTAAGAAAAGCCTTCCCGTAACGATAAGGCGTCTTGCGGCACGGTCAAGGCGGCGCTATCCCCCAATGCGAATTCGCCGCGGGCAAACATGCCGGCCCGCAAACCTTTGGCCGCGGCATCGGGCAAATCCACGTAAACCAAGCCGTTTCGGCTTTGTTCGTCCAAGGTCGGTGCTAAAAATCGTAGCGTCCCGGTCACGCTGCCGACGTTGGGGACCTCGACCGTAACGCCGACGCCCGGCCGCAACCGGGTCATTTCGGCGGCGGTGACTTCGCCGCGCCATTCCAGCCGATTGCCCCGAATCAAACGAAACAATTCCTGACCAT
Source organism: Methylomonas sp. HYX-M1 (assembly GCF_040741385.1). NCBI lineage: Bacteria > Pseudomonadati > Pseudomonadota > Gammaproteobacteria > Methylococcales > Methylococcaceae > Methylomonas > Methylomonas sp. HYX-M1. Next base: position 1,063,585 of record NZ_CP160405.1, on the reverse strand, counting down.
TGGTAGCTACCGCACCCAAGGTCGCGGAGCGCGAAGAGATGACACCGTCGTCGCTGGCCAGCACCTTGGTGTGCTTTAAGCGCAACTGCTGAATCTGCAACTGGGCGTGAGCCGATTGCAGTTTGGCCGCCGCGGTTTTGGCCGCAGTAGTATATTGATCGACTTGCTGCGCACTAAAAGCCCCTGACAGCGAGGCTTTTCTGGCACGTTCCGCATTGACCTGCGCTTCGGCCAGATTCGCTTCGGCCTCGGCTACCAAAGCCCGGGCTTGCGCCAGGTCGGCCAACACGCTTTCTTCCGCAAAATCGGCCAGTACCTGCCCTTTCTTCACGAATTCGCCAACTTGCACCTTGACCGCCGCCAGACGCAAATCGCCGATTTCCGCGCCGATCACGGCTTCCTGCCAGGCGGCGATAGAACCGTTAGCCGTCAGGCGATTAGGCATCTGCCGCATTTGCGGTTGGACGATAGTCACGCTCAGCGCGGGATTCGCCACGTTTGCCGGCTCTGATTGCACCGGTTGCTTTTGGTTGTTGCCGACCGCTAAACCGATGCCTAACAGCATCAATACTAGGGTCAACGATATAACGATTTTGCTGATGGTCATAAATCCTCCAGTGAAGCTGACCTTTATCCGCGAACTTGGTTCGCTGGCGATTCGACGAATTTCATGGCACCCCGTCGTACCGACATCCGGGCGCGCCGCTAATGGAAATAAGCTGGATTACTCCAGGGATTGCCTGCGCCGGGCCGCTTCGCCTTCTATCATCGACAGGGCGAAGCCGCTCAATCTGTCGGCCAAGGTGTCGATAGCCTCGGGCGTATCCACTAACGGCAAATCTATTGCGGTCAGGATGTCTTGACCGACGTAAAAATGCACTACCATGCCGACAATGGCGAATGCCAAGCGGTGCAGGTCGGTATCGGCTTGCTCTAACTGCAAATGCTTTTGCAGCAGCGATACCAGCGCGTCGTGCTGCGGTTTTAACTCCGCATCGATTTCCTGCTGCCAAGCACCGGTCGGCTCGACCATTTCCCGGAAATGCAGCTTCATGACCAGCTTCAGTTCTTCGCCTTTTTTGAAGGGTTCCAGAAATTCGGTAAAGAAGCGGCGCAACAACTCCGGCAACGGCATATCGGCATAAGCACGGACATCGCCCCCGCAGCGGGTCTCGCCCATAGGTTCGGTGAACGCCGCCCGATATAGGCCGGCTTTATCGCCGAAGTAATAGCGAATCGCCGATATATTGACGTTGGCCGCTTCGCAAATCAGCCGGGTGGAGGCGCCTTCATAGCCTTTTTCGGCAAACAATTTGAGCGCCGCGCTCACTAACCGGCTACGCGCGTCGCCCCCCTCCTTATTGTCCGTCTTGTCATTGCCCATGTACTTTCGCCGCGTCCGGTATTCAATCAATCGATCGATTGAAACCATATCAATCAATCGATTGATTGTCAACACGCGAGCGGCGGCATCCTCGGCGTGACTGATAAGCGACGGGACTCATCCACGACGGGTCGCGCGGAACTTGCTAGAACCGAAACCGGAAACGCTAACTCTGGCGTTTTTGGCTTTCCAGCGCGGCTAAAGCGCGAAAGCGCTGCAATATGGGCGTCAGCACCTCGGCATCGCCGTCTCGTTGCGAAACCATATAGGCCGGCAAGCGGAAACCGGCGCCGTCCTGTAGCAAAAACAATTTGCCGGCCGCCAACCACGGCTCGGCCAAGCGAATCGGCAAAAAGCAGGATCCGCCGTTGCACAACACCAATTGCACCGCCAACCAACCGATATTCACCCATTGTCCCGGACGCTCCGGATTCGGGTAACTATTGCTGTGCTGAGCATAAAAACCCGGCCCCCAATCCACATAGATGTAATCGTCGTTCGGCCACGGCCGATAGGGATCGCTGCCGACCAGCACCAAAATCTCGTCGAACAAATGCTCGATGATCAAGGCCGGGTTGTGCTGCGGGGTGTACATCAAGCCGATGTCGATACTGCCCTCGACCAAACCGCGCATCAAATCCTCCTCGAAACCGATCTCGCTACGCAACGATATGTTCGGCATCGTCCTGCGAATTTCGCCTATCCATCGCGGCAGCAAGCCTTCCCACAAGGCAATCCGGGCGCCTATGCTCACGCTGGCTCTATATCGGCTAGGCAATCCGATGTCGTGCCTGGCTTGCTCCAAAGTCAACAACAAGGTTTTGGCGTGCCGCAAAAAGCGCTTGCCGGCCAGGGTCAAACCGGCGCCGGCCCGGTTACGCACGAACAGTTGCACCCCCAGATAAGCTTCCAGACGCTGGATGCGGGTACTGACCGTGGATTGAGTGACGTATAAACGATTGGCCGCTTCCAGAAAGCTGCCGTTGGCGGCGACGCTTAAAAACGTTTTGATTTGGTCAATGTCCATGGATTTAGTATCGACATTATCGATACGAAAGTCTAATAAATATCGTTTTACTTATACAAAGGCTCTACCTATAGTGAATCGCCATCAAATTCCCGAACCAGCTGCGGAGAGCCGATATGCCGATCACCCACCGTTTAACGCCAGCCGACGCGGTTAGATCCGGAATCGGCCAACTATTCGCAGCGGCAACCCGATCCGCCCGGTATGTGCTTTTGGCTTGTTTATTGACCGGTTGCCGGACACCGGCTGTCCGCCTGCCGGAAGCGGAACTCAGCAAACTGCAATCCGTGCTGATTGTGGCGCTGGAAACGCCGCCGCTGGACATCGAGCCCGACCCCATCGAAGACCGGATACCGGCTTATGCGCACTACCGCAACATGGCCATGCCGCTAGACCCGGAGCGGCACCTGTACCGCAATGCCGGCGGCATCGTTATTGCCGGAGCCATCGCCCCGAACGAACTCGATACCTTCACGCTAGTAACGGCAGGGGAGCAAGCGAGTGGACCGGCCCCCATCTGGACGCCGACCGTCGTTTTGGCCGAAATCGCTCGCGCCAATTTATCGGACCATTGGCTACACAGCCGCGTCCATCGCGATATTCGCCCGCTGCCGATCGTCAAGTCGGAACGGAACGCACAACTGCAGCACTGGCGCCGCGCAGTGGAAAATTGGTACGCGCAGGCGGACGCCGACAGCCGTTACAGCGAGCTGCACGGTTACGACGCCGTTGTGGAAATCGGAGTAAACCGTTATCGAATTTTTGCCGGTCAAGTATCGTTGCAGGTGATGCTGAAACTGATCAACCCGAAAACCGGCCGGGTCCTGGCACGCACCGCGGCCGATTCTTATTGTGTCGACGATGCGGCGCTGCATTCGCTGCAAACCGACGGCGCAGCCTTCAAAAAGCTTATCTCCGAACTGGGCGAGCGTTTGCTGGCTCGCGCATTCGACGACTTAGGCTGGCATGTTGTGCCGGCTACCCCACCGCTAGCCCTGAAATGAGCGGGGTTTATTTCAAGCGCCTACGCGGCTGGCGCTTTTTACTCTTCAACCTGTGCTTAGGCGGCGGCCATGCGTTGGTCGTATTCAACGCCGGCGCCTATATCGCCATGCTGCCCAGGGTTGCCGGCGGCTTGGGCATTCCGCTCAGTTTCGCGGCCTGGACCCAGACCGATTACATGATAGGCCTGGCGTTGGGTTATCCGGTCGGCGGTTGGCTTTCCCGACGCATCGGCGAATACCGACCTTTCATCGCCTCGTGCCTGGTTTTTGCACTGAGCTCGGCTTGCTGCGCCTACGCTACCTCGCTGCTGCCTTATCTAAGTGCGCGTATTCTTTTAGGTTTTTCCGGCGGCGTGAGCCTGCCTATCGGCCAATCGCTGCTGCTCAAAGAATACCCGGAACGGCAAAAATCTCTGGGTATCGGGGTTTGGAATCTGCTCACCCTCACACCGTTTACCCTGGGCCCGCCTTTAGGCGGCTGGATAGCGGATAGCGTGGGCTGGCGCTGGCTGTTCCGGCTCAACATCGCGCTGGCGCTGAGCATTGCCGCCTGCATCGGCGCTTTGCTGTACGCTCGCGGCAGCCGTGCGATACGCCGCCGCTTCGATAGCGTCGGCTTTGCCCTCGCGGCCTGCACCCTGCTCGGTCTGCAAACCTTATTGAACCAAGGCAACGATAGTGACTGGGGCAACTCGCCCTACCTTTCGGCAGTAGCCGGGTTCTCCGTCGCCAGTTTGGTTTTCTGGATCTGGTGGGAAGCGCGGGTCAAACATCCCTATATCGACATTCGCCTATTCGAACGACGCAATGTCGCGATAGGCGTTGTCGCCTTGTGCTGTGGGTTCCTGATGTTTCAAGGCTTGCTATCGATGTTGATCGTGCAACTGCAAGTCACGCTGGGTTATTCGTCGTTGCTGGCCGGCCTGGTATTTTTACCGATGGCCATATTCGCCAAGCCGACCGCCGGCATAATGCACGAAATCGTCAATCGCACCGACGCCCGCTTACTGGCCAGCATCAACCTTACCGCTTTCTCCGCCGTGTATTTTTGGCTCGGCCGATTCGACGATCCGGCCGCTTTCGACCGGCTGTTTTGGGCGAAATTGTGGGAGGGCATTTGCCTGGGCAGTTTTTTCGTGCCCCTGACGCGATTGATGTTGCACGATTTACCGGCGGAACGGCACTGGCAGGCCTTGGAATTGGCGAACTTTTTGCGCATAGCGGCCGGTGGATTCGGCATCTCCTTGCAAGCCATCGTGCTGTATCGCCGGACCCCGCTGCACCTGCACAGATTCGCCGAAAACCACTCCGACTTTACCGCATTGCAACGCTTAGTCGACGCCGGTTACAGCGACGCGGCGGCCTTCGCCAAGTTTGCCAAACTGGTCACGCAAGCCCAACAAATTCGCAGCATCAGCGACGCCTACTGGCTGGCCGGCTGCGCTTTCCTGACGCTGGCAGCCTTGGTTTGGTTTGCCCATCCGCCGCGCAAGCCCAACGAAGCCGGCGCACAACCGGCATTGTCGCAATTAGCGGCTGAAGTCGTCGCGGAGGAAATCTGATGCCGCCGCTTACCCGGCTGCCGAGCCGTGTCTGGGCCGCAATCTGGTTGTCCTGCCTGTGTTGCGCCTGCGCCCGGCTCGGCAGTAACGGCGACACGCCTGCCCGCATGAAAGGCATGCCCGCCATTCGACAAACCCTTGACCTAGCCGGCACCGAAGCCACCGCCAAGCGGGCGTGGCCGGAACAAAACTGGTGGCGGCAGTTCAACGATCCGGTACTGGACCGGCTGATCGCCACCGCCTTAAGCGATAACCCGAACATCCATATCGCCGCTGCTCGGCTGACACAAGCGCAAGCCCTGGTGGACGCACGCGGCGCCGAGTTATATCCGACGCTGGAGTCCAGTCTCGGTTTCAGCGCGCAACGCTTCTCCGCCAACAGCGTTCAGGCCAAGCTGGCCGGCGAGCATTTTCGACAACTGCTGATCAATCCCTTGGTGTTGCGCTACCACCTGGATTTTTGGGGCCACGACCGCGCCGCGCTGCAAAGCGCGTTCGACCGGTCGTTGGCCGGCGCGGCGGAACTGGCAGACGCGCGCCTGCTGCTTACCGCCGAACTGACCGCTTGCTATTTCGACTTACAAACCAGCCTAGCGCAAACACAGCTGGCGGAACGGATTGCGGCGGACCGGCAAGGCTTGCTGGCTTTGCAGCAGGCAAAGCGCAGGGCCGGACTTAGCGGCGACGCCCCGACGCTGCAAGCCGAAATCGCGCTGAGTGAGGCCGCGCAAGAACTGGCCCGCTTGCACGGCACGACCGAAACGCAACGCAACCGTTTGGCCGTGCTGGCCGGGCGAGGCGCCGATTGGGGGCAGGCGCTGACCATTAGGCCTAACACGGCAGCTGCACTTTTACATCTACCGACCGATTTGCCTTTACGCTTGTTGTCGAAGCGCCCCGACCTGAGCGCCGCCAGACTGCAAGCGGAGGCCGCCGCCGAGGACGTCATGGTCGCCGAAACCGCTTTTTACCCGGACGTCAACCTTTACGCGTTCAGCGGTTTACATAGCGTCAGCCTGACGGACCTTGTATTGCAAGGCGCCAGCTTGGCCTACGCGGTCGGGCCGGCCATAGAATTGCCGATTTTCGAAGGCGGCCTGCTGCGAGCCAAACTAACTGACCGTCGAGCCGCCTACGACGCCGCAGTCGAACGCTACAACGCGGCGCTATTGCACGCGGTGCAAGAAGTCGCCGACAGCTTGAGTCGCTGGCGAGAATTCGCCGCCCGCCGCAACGAACAACGTGCCAAGTTGGAAGCCGCCGCAGCCGGAAGCCGGCTGGCCGCACGTTTGCTCCAGTCCGGACTGGCCGACCGGCTTCAGGTTTTACAAGCCCGCATTGCCGAAAATCAAGAGCACTTGGTGCTGCTTGGTCTCGAAGTCGCACAAAGAAAGGTGTCGGTCGGCTTGATCAAAGCCTTGGGCGGCGGCTACGACGCCGATTCCGTCAAGGTAAGCGATGCGCCGAACCTGGCCGAAAGCAACGGCACACCGCATTTGCCGTAACGATCTCAATCACCAGGCCTAAGCCATGCATAAAAAAATCCGTCCGCGCGAAAGCCTGCGTCAACGCCAGCGCCGTCTAGTTTCCCTGGCAGCCACACTGACTGTCGTCGCAATCACTGCATTATTATTTTGGTGGTTGGATCAGCGCGATTGGGTCGGCACCGACGACGCTTTCGTTGCCGGACATTTGATTACGGTAAAAAATCAAAGCGAAGGTACGGTCGTCGAAGTCCTGGCGGAAAACACCTCAAAGGTTCACAAAGGCGATATTTTGGTCAGATTGGACGGCGCCCAGGCGCTGATCGCTTTGCAACAGGCCCAAGCCGAACTGGCGGAAGCGGTACGCAACGTCATGGCCCTAAAAGCTCAACTCGCAGCCTTAACGCATCGTGCCGACGCCAAACAAGCGGCTCTGCAACGGGTACGACACGACTTGGCGCGCTTGTCGATCGCGGTCGCGGACGGTGCCGCCGCCGAGCAGGACGTGCAAAATGCTGAAGATAACATTGAGGAATTGATCGCCGGCCTGCGTGAAACCGAGGCGGAACGGCAAGGCTTGCTCGCCCAATTAGGCCGGTCCGAGCCCGGCGAACATCCGGCGGTCGAACGCGCCAAAAGCCGGCTGCGACGCGCTTTCCTGGACTATAGCCGGCAAAACGTGATTGCTCCGGTATCCGGTTACGTTGCCAAGCGCAAAGTGCACGTGGGCGACCGTTTAAATCCGGGCACGCCGTTGCTGGTCATTGTCCCGTTGGATCAGGTATGGGTGGAGGCCAATTTTCTGGAAACCCAAGCCGCACCGATACGCGTCGGTCAACCGGCCGAGATTCGCATCGACGCCCAGCAAGCCCAGAGGGTATACCGTGGCCGGGTACAAGGCATCAATCCGGCCACCGGCAGTACGTTCGCGCTATTGCCGGCCGATAACGCCACCGGCAATTTCATCCATGTGGCGGAGCGCCTGCAAGTGCGAATTGCCTTGAATGCCGACGACTTGCGCGCCCAACCTTTGCAACCGGGGCTGTCGACTGTAACCCGGGTTTACGTCGGCTCCGACTCGATAACACCGGTTGAAAACGCGATAGATTTGAATCACGAAGCCTACCGCACCGATGTTTTCGAGCGGGAACTGGAGGCTGCGGAACAATTGATTCGACAAGTTATTGCGGAAAATGCCGGTTGATCTTAATCACGCCCGGCTTGAGTAAATGGATTTACACGTTGTAGGGGCTGGCAATCCAATCGCGCAGCACCGCTTCGTCGCGTTGCGGCAAATAAGCAAAATCCCCGGAAATGTCGGCGAACACGGCTTCCGCGCTATGGGTGGATACCAATTTGCCTTTCAGCATGTAAAAGTACCAGGCAAAAGGATAACCGGCTTGCCGGTCGAAACGATTCAGTAAATTACTCAAGGCACTGCCTTTTTTGCCGGCAAAGTCTTCCAAATGCGGCAAATGGCCTTGGTGCACGTTGATTAATTCGACGTTGACGATTTGCTCGCCGAAACGGCCGGTATGGCTATAAGGACGAATGATCCAATCGTCGGACATCCTATGCTTTTGCCCGGCACTGCTGCGGTTCCAATCGTCCATGAAGCGCTGTACCGGATGCTCGCCGCTGTGGCGTTCGTTGACGACTTCCATGAATAAACGCACGTCGGTTTTGCGCCGGTAAGCGTACCGGGATTGCCCGAAGCAAAAGCTGTCTATGCAAAAAGGGTGTAACGGGTCGATAAACTCTTCCAAATCTTCCGGCGGGCGGGTTTCGTTCGCCAACATCCGATCCGATACCTCGTGAGTTTTATCGACTTCGATCAAGGTGAAATCTTCGGCCTGCTCGCCGGTTTGCACGACGAAATACAGGGTATGGCCGGTCTGCTTGGTGGCAATCAAGCGTTGCTCCAGCGTGTAGTCGATCAAGGTCTGTAGGTTTTGCCCGCATTCGATGTAGGTTCGTTCCACCCACTCGGTCAAATCGTTGGCAATCCGGCTGCCGTCAGAGCCTACCACGCCACCCAAGCGGTACCACTCTTCGCCCACCTGTGCCAGATGAACCGGAAATTCGGGATACAGGCTCTGCAATTTTTGCGTCAGTAATTCGTCCGTTTGGCCTGGGATACACTTTTTGCAACATTCGGCAATTTCGGGTCCGGTTACGGTCAAGCGGGCGTCAGTCATGTTTCGAATCGGTATCGCTAGTTAGATGGAGACGATGGAGCACTAATTCTCGTACGTCCGGCTCGGGGTCGTTACGCAAGGGCGGCAGATTTTCCGGGCTAACTTTAGTCGCCGCCGTATACCGCACCACCCAATCGCTGTCGTTCAACAGCGCCACGGCCTCGTCGGCCGGCAAGCGCTCCGCAACGATGCGCCTCACTTCCGGCGAAGGATCGGCCATCATCAGGCCCAAACTGACTTCCGGAAGCCGCTCGGCTACCCGTTTGCGCACTTGGGTGTCCCTGTCTTTAATGAAACGAAACAAGCGGCCGGGCGGCAAGCGTTTAACCACGGTCAAGCGTACCAGATAATCCCTGTCATCCGCTAGTTGCTCTAAGTGTTCCAAGTCTATGCGTTCGGCTACGGTCATGCGCACGTCGCGGTCGGAATCGCTTATCCAAGCCTGTAATTGGTGGGAAGGCAATCGAAAAGCGACGACGCGACGCACGACTTCGTCGCTGTCTTCGATCAAGGCGTGCAAGGCTTTTTGCGGTGCATAGCGGGCGGCAACCGCGCGTCGTTCCCAATAGGGATCGCGCAGATAGTGTTCCGCGTAGACCGGGTTGACCCTAAAAAATCGGTCGATTTGCTTGCCGCTTTCCACGCGCACGCAGGTGTGGCCGGGCATGCAGCGACCCATCAACAAGGTTTTGTTTCTAAATGGGCATAAACTGCAATCGCCGAACGGAACCTGGATATGATTTGCCGGTTCTGCCATGCGCCTGCTTACTCGTCTATCACTTCTGCGATGACGATCCCCGAGGCATATTCGTGAACGCTAGTGAAACGCAAGCAGTGTTCGCGGCCGTCGACCAAGTAAAGGTTGAAGGTTCCGCATTCCAGCACAGGCTCGTGATTGGAAATGTCGTCGTCAAGGCAATAAGTGAAATGTAGGCCGGGATATTCCGCGCGCAACGAAGCTATCGTCGTCTCACTCAACACCCGACCTTTTACCGCCGTCGCTATCTCTTGTACTTGCTCGGGACTGATCATGTGGTTTTCCTAGATTCGTCGCTAATTTGGAAAAAAATAGAAGGTGTGTCCGCGAACCGGACCGATTTTAAGCTACTAAGGGCAAGATACAGTTATCTATGGGGCAAACTCTGACGCATTGCGGCTCATCGAAATCGCCTTCGCATTCGGTGCAGGTTTTTTTACTGATTTCGAACACCACTGCGCCTTCTTTAATCGAATCGGTAGGGCATACCGGTGCGCAATCACCGCAAGAAATGCATTCGTCTGCAACGATGTAAAGCGCCATGATTAGGCCTCCGCAACTTTTTTCGCCTGCAAAGTGATAGGAATCTTAGGCGGCGCATCCAGGACTTCAAAGAAATATTTGGAACCATCCCCTAAAATCACTTCGCCGCCCCATTTGTCCGGGCTGTCGAATTCTAACGATTCTATGGTCTCTTCCAAATCTTTTTTAGCAACGTAAAACAGTAGCTTGCCGTCTTCACGCTTTCTCAGCATCACGCTAGGCATAGATTTCTCCGATTGAGATAAGATTGTCCGGGCTATGTTAACACCCGACTTGAAACGATGGGAGGGTGGACTCGGGAGATCCCGAGCCCACCCTGGTACGTCTACGCTTAGCGGATCAAGTCGTAGTTGTAGTCGGTGGTTCCCATACCTTTGGTTTCTTTGTCCAACTGTTCCAGTACGCAGTTGACCAGGGTGGTCAGGATGTACATGGAGCCTTCGTAACCCAAGGTCGTCATTCTGTGCAGATGATGACGGTCGAAGATGGGGAAACCGATACGGATCAGCGGCACTTCAAACTCTTCACCTTTGTAATAGGTGTCGCGTTGAATGAACTTGCCGTACGAGTTACCGATCATGAAGTCCGGTTTGTTGGTGAACATCAATGAACGGAAATGCCACAAGTCGCGTCCGATGTGTACGGTGGTGTTTTTGCCGTAAGGAGATTCGGCCAACATCGCTTCGCACGCTTTTTTCCAGCGTTTGTTGGCGTGGTTAACCAATACGTCGGTTACTTCAGCGCCCAATTCCAGCAAGAATTTAGTCATACCCAACACGAAGTCCGCATCGCCGTACAATGCGAATTTTTTGTCGTGCAACCAAGCGTGCGAGTCGGTCATCATGTCGACCAAACGACCGCGTTCTTTTTCCAGCGATTCGGCAATCGGCTTACCGCTCAACTCGGAGATTTTCATCAAGAACGCGTCGGTCCATTCCAAGCCCATCGGAATGTTCAGTTTAGGCACGTCTTGTTTCCAAGTGGTTTCGACGAATTTTTTGGTTTTTTCCAATTGCCAAGGTTGCAACAGCACGGTAGTGATCGCGTTCGGCGCATCTTTGACTTCGTCGTAAGAAGTACCGCCCGAGTACATACGGAAAGTACCGTCGGCAGGCGTATCCAGAACTTCGGTAGGATCGCTCAACAAGGAATAACCTACGCCCATCTCTTTCATCATGCGATGAATCACGCGGTAGTTACCCAAGTAGGTTTCGAAACCCGGAACGAAGTTGATTTTACCGTTGGAACCGACTTCTTTGTCTTCCATGTAGTTCAGGGTGTAGTACCGGATGATACCCTCGAACATGTTGTCCCAACCGGTAACATGGCTACCAACGAAACTTGGAGTATGCGCAAACGGTACCGGATACTCTTTCGGAATATGGCCTTCGTTTTTGGCGTTGTTGATGAACGCGTTCAAGTCGTCGCCGATAACTTCCGCCATACAGGTGGTCGATACGGCAATTACGTCCGGTTGATACAAGGCTTTCGCGTTTTCCAAACCGGCGAAAATATTTTTTTGTCCACCGAATACCGCTGCGTCTTCAGTCATGGAGTCGGATACGCAAGACACCGGCTCTTTGAAATGACGGTTGAAGTAAGTACGGAAGTAGGCTACGCAACCTTGTGATCCGTGTACGTACGGCATGGTTTTTTCGAAACCCAATGCGCACAATACCGCGCCCAGGGGCTGGCAAGCTTTGGCGGGGTTGATTGTGATCGCTTCACGTTGGAAGTTCAGCTCTTGGTATTCTTTGGTAGTGGTCCATTCGAATACTTCATCGATTTGTTCTTGCGGAAAACGCTCTTCGTACAGGGCACGCTTTTCGGCAAGGTTGTCCTTGTATTCGTCGTTGCGAAATAAAGGGTAACTAGGTTCAATTTTGTCGACTTGTTGGCTCATAGTAATCTCCTAACGCGCCACTAATCTGTGGACAGGCGTGATTGGATTAAATCGGGTGTTGTGCACCGATGTTCGTTGGGCATCGCGCAAAGCAGGCCGCTCTTGCTTCGGAGGGCAGGTGAGCAGCGGCTGCGCCCACCTTGCGCGTGCACATTACGCGACGGCTTTAACCGGCTCGCTTGCTGCCTCGGCTTTCCAAGGGGCCTTGACTTGTTTCCAGCAAGGATTGTTCAAGGTCATGTCCATATCGCGGGCGAAGATCGCGAAACCGTCGTAGCCGTGATAAGGGCCTGAATAGTCCCAAGAGTGCATTTGCCGGAATGGGATACCCATTTTTTGGAAAATGTATTTCTCTTTAATACCGGAACCGATCAAGTCGGGTTGCACTTTTTTAACGAATTCTTCGAATTCGTAACCGGTGACGTCGTCGTACAACAAAGTCGCATTGCCGATTTCTTTAATGGTACGGTCGTAGTCGTCGTTATGACCGAATTCGTAACCGGTACCGACCACTTCCATGCCCAAATCTTCATAAGCACCAATAACGTGGCGAGGACGCAGACCGCCGATGTACAGCATGACGCGTTTGCCTTGCAGACGTGGTTTGTATTTGGCGATAACCGCTTCGTATTCGGCTTTGTAGCGTTCGATTACGCGCTCTGCACCTTCTTTGATGGTGTCATCGAAGTGAGCAGCGATTTTGCGCAAAGATTCAGCAATTTTGGTCGGGCCGAAGAAGTTGTACTCGATCCAGGGAATGCTGTACTTTTCTTCCATGTGCCGTGCAATGTAGTTCATTGAACGGTAGCAGTGGATCAGGTTCAATTTAACTTTCGGGGTTTTTTCGATCTCGGCGATGGTACCGTCGCCGGACCATTGAGCTACTACGCGCAGACCCATTTCTTCCAACAAGGTACGTGAAGCCCAAGCGTCACCACCGATGTTGTAGTCACCGATAACGGCAACGTCGTAAGGAGTGGTTGGGAAGCTGTCGTCGCCGTCGCGTTTGTCCAAAACCCAGTCACGGATCGCGTCGTTGGCGATGTGGTGACCCAGAGATTGCGATACGCCGCGGAAGCCTTCGCAACGAACAGGCACAACGGTTTTGCCGATGTCTTTGGATTTCGCTTTGGAAACCGCTTCGATGTCGTCACCGATCAAACCGATTGGGCACTCGGATTGGATAGAAATACCTTTGTTCAATGGGAACAATTGATCGATTTCATCGATACATTTGGCCAGTTTTTTGTCGCCGCCGAATACGATGTCTTTCTCTTGGAAGTCAGAGGTAAAGTTCATCGTTACGAATGCGTTAACGCCGGTGGTACCGATATAGTAGTTACGACGACCGGCACGGGAATATTGACCGCAGCCGACAGGACCGTGTGAAATATGGATCATATCTTTGATAGGACCCCATACCACACCTTTAGAACCGGCATAGGCACAACCGCGGATAGTCATTACACCCGGCAATGATTTACGGTTGGAGGTAATGCATTTGTTGGATTTTTCCAACTCGTGATCGTTGACGGCTAAGTGTTTAGCCCGGTCTTTTTTTGCTTTTTCAGGGTAGATTTCGAGCACTTCTTGGATAAGCGCTTCGGTTTCTTCTCTAGTCATGGCAGCCATGATGTAATCCTCCTATGGTCGCGGGCAATCTCCCGACATAACCAGTTTTGAGAAATCGTTGGCAAGCAACGAGTACTGCTCGCCGTTTAAAGGGTGGGACAGCACAAGGCAACCCCACCCTGCTTGGCTAATTACTCTTGAGCAGCAGTTTTACCAATAGCGGATTCGTCTTCCGCTTCCATGATGCCGAATTCCATCAACAAGTCTTCCAGCTCGTCCATGGTGATCGGGCTTGGGATGACCAATTTTTTGTTTTCGATGATTTTTTGAGCCAAAGCGCGGTATTCGTTAGCTTGTTGCGCGGTTGGATCGTATTCGATAACGGTCATACGACGGATTTCAGCGCGCTGTACAACGTTGTCGCGTGGCACGAAATGGATCATGAAAGTACCCATGCGTTCTGCCAAAGCCATGATCAGCTCGTCTTCGCGGTCGGTGTTACGGCTGTTGCAGATCAAACCGGCCAAACGCACGCCGCCGGAGTTAGCGTATTTCACGATACCTTTAGCGATGTTGTTGGCAGCGTACATAGCCATCATTTCGCCTGAGCATACGATGTAAATTTCTTGGGCTTTGTTTTCGCGGATAGGCATAGCGAAACCGCCGCAAACAACGTCACCCAATACGTCGTAGAATACGAAGTCTAAGTCGTCGTCGTAAGCGCCTTCTTCTTCCAAGAAGTTGATAGCGGTGATAACACCACGGCCTGCGCAACCTACGCCGGGCTCTGGACCGCCGGATTCAACGCATTTAACGTCGCCGTAGCCGACTTTCAATACGTCTTCCAGTTCCAAATCTTCAACGCTACCGGCATCGGCAGCCATTTGCATGATGGAGTTTTGCGCTTTCGCATGCAGGATCAAACGGGTAGAATCGGCTTTAGGATCGCAGCCGACGATCATGACTTTTTTGCCGGCTTCAGCCAGAGCCGCAACCAGATTTTGCGTAGTGGTCGATTTACCGATACCACCTTTACCGTATATAGCACATTGACGTAATGCCATGACATTCTCCTCTTGTGGGCGTGTTGTTAATGACAATGCTATTAATGCAATGGCCATGCCAAACAGTTTTTTACCCACAACATCCTGTTTATATTATATTTTTTTAAAATAACCACAATCAAGGCGTGGATGCATAACGACAATTTGTTAGCCGATGTCATGTAACCAACATAGATCATGTGGTTTTGTGGCCGTCTGCTACCGGCGTTATCTCAACAAGGCATACTCCTAAACAGAAGTTTGCGCATATCAAGGCCGTCCCTACCGATAGTGCGGGCTTGTTTTTAGCGATTTGATGACTTATGAGGCGCGAGGCTTGCGCTGGCCGGTCAAGCCCGAAAGTTCGGTTATGACCGATTAAGATTGGAAACTTGGTAAACCAGTTGTATCTGCCGGTCATGCCGCCAGCACAAATAGTTTGGAACCTGCAAAATGGTTTTGTTAGCGCGACGAGCGCTTACAAACGGTAACTCCCTGCATTTGCCGTTTATTCGGCAAACGAGGCGAGGGCTTAGCGCCTAAGAATCAGGGCGGCGGCTAGCAGCATCGCCCTGATGCCGGCACTCAAGATTGCTGCCGTCTTTCTGCGCGCTGCCGTTTACGCACCTTCCAACGGTGGGCAACATGCCAATGCCAAAAAGCGTTCATTCCGAAATAACCGGCGGCGGAACAGGTAACCCCCACCACCAAGCAACCGAACAAAAACGGCCCGCCGATGTCGGCCATGCTGGAAAATACGCTGTCCAGCGCAAATTCGCCGTCGAAATGCGGTTTATTCAACAACCAAATGCCCACTAAATAAGCAAAGTAAAACAAGGGCGGCATGGTTATCGGATTGGTAATCCATACCAGCGCAACCGAAATGGGCAAATTAGCGCGAACGAACAATGCTCCGGCAGCGGCCATCGCCATTTGCGTCGGTGACGGCACCCAGGCGAAAAACAGGCCGACCGCGAATGCCAAGGCAACCGAATGGCGATTTAAATGCCACAAATTCGGGTCATGCAAACGATCGCCTAAAAACTGCAAGCTTTTTATCGATTTGATTTTTTCGGGATCCGGTAAATATTTTTTTATTATTTTTTTAGGCATTTCTACACTCTGCGTAGCTTGGGAAGCACTTAAGAATTCTATCAGGTTTAAGCAAGGCGCGGATACGCCTGCCTGCCTCGCCCCAAAGTACATAGCTCAGCGACCGATTCAATTTGTTAACATATGTTTACATTTACTAATTTTCCGACAGGAGCGCATTTATGACCTGCTCTGCCGCCCGCATCGCATCGCGTGTGCACGGTTTCCCCTGGATATTACTGTTTTCGGCGATATTACTTTCCAACGCTGCAAACGCCGTACCGACGACGACCCGCATTTCTCTAACGTCCTCGGGACAACAAGTGGCGGGCGCCAACCAAAATCCGAGCGTATCCGCCGACGGCAGCGTCGTGGTCTTCGAATCGCTAGCGCCGCTGTTACAAGACGACAACAACGGCAAGGCCGATATTTATCTGGTAGATATCGTTTCCGGCGAAGTCGAACTGATTTCGGTCAATTCCGACGGCATCGTCGGTAACGCGGCCAGCAACCATCCGACGATCTCGGCTAACGGCCGTTACGTCGCCTTCGAATCCGCCGCCACTAATTTAGTCGACAGCGACAGCAATAAAGCGGTCGACGTGTTTTTACACGATAGGCAAACCGACGACACCATTCGAGTTTCGGTGAAAAGCGACGGCAGTCAAGCCGACAACTTCAGTCAACATCCGGCCATTTCGGCCGACGGCAGCACGATCGCTTTCGAATCCAAGGCGACAAATTTAGTCGCGGGCGACACCAACGGCCTGATCGACATCTTCGTCCACAACTGGGCTGCTCACACCACCGAGAGAGTATCCATCGCTGGCACCGATACCCAGGCCAACGGCCCCAGCGAAAGTCCTACCCTATCCGGCGACGGCAAATTCGTGGCGTTCAGTTCAATAGCCGGTAATCTGGTGGCGGGCGACAGCAACGCTAAATACCACATCTATGTACGGGATAGGGCTCAAGCGCAAACGCTTAGAGTCAGCCAAACCGCCGACGGCGTATTGGCCGACGGCGACAGCTACGCACCCAGCATTTCGGCTGATGCGGTTTACGTCGCGTTCGAATCCGATGCCACGAATCTCATCATAGGGGACTACAACGGCTTGCGCGATATTTACGTGCTGGACAGGAAGTACCAAGAACACAATAACCCGCCATTCGCCCGCATGGTCAGCCCTTCGTTGGAAAACGCCTATTCCTCGAATGCCACGATCAGCAGCGACGGTCGCTATGTGGTTTACAGCTATCGAGCGAACAACGTCAACCAAATCCTGGTCGGCGATACCCAATACGGCCGCTTCAACAATGTATCGGTAGCCACGTACATACCGCCCTGGATCGCGCCTTACGGGCAAGCCGGTAACGGCAGCAGTGCCAATCCCAGCATATCGGCTAACGGCCGCTTTATCGTATTTGACTCGGTCGCTACCGACATTGCCCTTGGGGATACCAATAACAAAGACGACGTGTTTTTGCACGACCGCGGCGCTTACCAATGTTTCGGTTTTTACCCGGATATTTTCGTATTTCCCACCCAAGTCACCATCAAAGGCAGCAATGCCTCCGACGTTATTATCGGCAACAGCAAAAACAACATCATTAACGGCGGTAAGGGTGACGATATCATTTGCGGCTTGGACGGCAACGACAACATCAAGGGCGGCGACGGCTACGATTCGATAGACGGCGGCTACGGCAAAAACGTCATCAACGGCAACAACGGCGACGATTACTTAATTGCTGGCCCGGATAACAACGTCATCAACGGCGGCAACGGTAACGACATCATCGTCACAGGCCCCGGCAACGACCGCATCAACGGCAACAACGGCAACGACGAAATCCACGCCGGCGACGGCAACAATCGAGTCAATGGCCAAAGCGGCGACGACACCGTTACCACAGGCACAGGCAACGACATCGTTAACGGCTCCGCCGGCAACGACACCCTGGACGGCGGCGACGGTACCGATAAATTAAGCGGCGGCCCCGGTACCGATACTTGCAACAATGGCGAAAAATACCGCAGCTGCGAAACACTCGACCAATAATGCCTTAGCTCTCAAGGACAAGACTCAGGCTAAGCGCTGCTCTTGTCCTTGAGATTTTGATGAAATGGCAGTACGGTCCGCTTTATTCGCCACGGTTTAAGCGCTCTCTACACTGCGCGGCGAAAACCCGAAATCGGCGCGCACCGGATGCGACCGCCCAACGTGTCAGGTATTTACAACCATTCCACCAAGTCAACAGCAGCAAAATTAGATTTTTACCCGCATTTAACAGCCTGGCCGGCAAAGCTCGCGCCCACAAGCCCGGCCGGACGGCTTTATCCTGCAAGTGCCCGTGGCGGTATAACCAGTGGGCAACGCCGCTAGTCCACAGCAACAACGGTACGAACCCCAGCAAAAACCATAACAAACGCCCCCCGCTACCGAAGGCCTCGCCGGTATGTAGCGGCCATTGCCAGGTGGTGAAGGTCTGGCCGGGCGTGTATAAAATCGGATTGTTGACCGCGCGAATCTGCCCGCTCCACCGGTCTATCCACACCGTAGTAAACGAGTGGCGTTGATTGAGTTCGCGCCGCTGCCGCAAATTGACTTTGTAAGTTCCCAATTCTCCGGCCGGGGTAGTGACTCGCCGCAATTCGGAACTCGGAAACAGGCCGCGGGCGACCAATACCGCTTCCTCAACTGAAATCGGTCTGCCGTTAGGCACCGCGGTACTGCGGACATTCGGCCCGGCATCGCCGTGCCCCATGCCGCCAGCCCCGGTCCACGCCTCCAACAATGCCGGATTGGCCAGATGAAAACCGGTAAATGCCAGCAGCAATAGCAAAATCGCGCTCGTAAGTCCCAGCAGCCGATGGCTGTCCATTAATAAGCGCATCAAACCCGCATCGTGGCGTAGGCGCAACGCCTTGAGCAAATTGCTCCGTCCCGGCCACCACAGGCACAAGCCACTGAGCACGGATAGCATCAGCAGTACAGCCAAACGTGCCACCCAAACTCTGCCGGCCGCGTCCAATAACCAATGGCTGTGCCAATCGGCCACCCAGGTAGTCAAGGTTTGCCCCCAAAACCGATTGGCGAGCACCCGCCCCGTATAAGGATCCACCGCAACCATCAGCGGTGCGTACCACAGATCTACGCTTTCGCGCGGTTTTTCGAACCAGGCCGTCAGCACACCGTCAGAACTTACCGGCATTTCCAAGACCCAGGAACCGTGTCTATCCGGGTGGGCTTTTCGAATTTCCGCTAATATTGTATCTAACGGCAAAAACTGATTCGCCTTAGCCTCGACATGCAGCTCGGGATTGAACAGCTTATCCAACTCTTCCCGGTAAACGCTGAAGCTGCCGGTAATTCCCTGCAGTACAAACAACAGCCCGACCGCCAAGGCTAAAAACACATGAGATTGACGCCAAATCTTACGCAGCAAATTGTGAGGCAGGTTGAACGACATGAATAAGCAACCGGTTAATAAAATCCGCCAGTGTACAAAACGCAGCCTAGCCACGCAAAATTCTCCGGAGATGCGCTGACACCGCAACCCCATGTGGTGGTCGCTCGCCTTCGTAGCCGGGATAGCCTGGGTACAACAATTGACCCGCTTGCCGGATGTGCCGGAAGCTCTAGCGCTGTGCGCCTTGACTTTCACGTTCGGCCGCACCCGGCTAGGCTTGCGACACTGGGGGTGTGCGTTGTTGTCGGCAATATTGTGGGCGTCGTTATTCGGCCACTGGCGCTTGGCCCAGCGTTTGGATGCACAATGGGAAGGCCGTGATGTTCGCATTGAGGGCTATATTGCCGACTTGCCGCGCATCGATCAGCATAGGATCAGCTTCGAATTCGCGGTGCTGAAAGCCGCGCCCGGCATTCCCGGAAAAATTCGTCTCAGCTGGTACGAACCTACTCCCCTGCTAAAAGGCGGACAAAGTTGGGCATTGACAGTACGCCTGAAAGCCCCGCACGGACGCAGCAATCCCGGCGGCTTCGACTACGAGGCCTGGCTGTTCGCCAACGGGATAGACGCCACAGGTTACGTGCGAACCAACCCGACCGCGGCACACGTAACATCCCCGCCGTTCTCGCCGACCAGAACGCTAGCCGCCTGGCGGCAGCGCATTTCCGACAACCTCGATCTCGCCATGCCGGCCGAGGCTGGTTTAGGCATCGTCAAAGCGCTGACGATAGGCGATCAGCAACAAATCGATCGTCCGCAATGGCAGCTGTTCCGCCGCACCGGCGTGATTCATCTCATGGTCATCTCGGGCGCCCATGTCAGCCTGATCGCCGGCCTGGTGTTTTGGGCCGCCGGCCGGGCCGCCGCTTGGCTGGGGCCCGGCAAACTAGCGCCTCCCGCAATCGCGGCAGCGGCGGCATGGTCGGCGGCCTTGCTCTACGCCGGCTTAGCCGGCTTGACCATACCGGTACAACGCGCCCTGGTCATGTTAAGCATAGCCCTGCTGGCCTTGGCTTGGCAGCGGCATAGTTCGGCGAGCCGCACCCTTTGTTTGGCCTTGGTTGCCGTCACCGCTTTCGATCCGTTGGCCGTGATTTCGCCCGGTTTCTGGCTATCGTTCGCCGCCGTCGCTTGCTTGCTGTATATATCCGGCGGACGTTTGGTACCGGATTCGGCTTGGCGGCGCGCCGTTACGCTACATATCGCCATGGCGGCCGGCTTGACGCCGCTATTGATTCTGTTTTTTCAGCAAACCTCGCTGATCGCCCCCATTGCCAACGCGTTGGCGGTCCCACTGGTCGGCTTAATCGTCACCCCGGTTGCGTTATCGGCAGCCGCTCTAGGCTTGCTATCCAGCGAATTAGCCGGCGTTTTGCTTTGGCCGCTTGGTTTTATCATCAATGGCTTATGCGATGCGCTAAACCTGTTGGCTACCATTCCCGCCGCCAGTGTCTCGCTGCCGGCGCCGTCGTCCTTCGCGCTCGCATGCGCACTGGCCGGCGTCGCTTTAGCCTTGGCACCGCGCGGCTTGCCGGGCCGGCACTGGTGCGCGGTGTTTTGCCTGCCGCTGCTGTTTCCGACGCGCGACCTACCGCAACATGGCGATTTTCGCTTAAGCGTGTTAGATGTCGGCCAAGGTCTGTCGGCCGTGCTGGAAACCTCGGAGCACGTACTGGTCTTCGATACCGGCCCGCGTTTCTCCGAACAGGCCGACATGGGCGAAAGCGTGGTCTTGCCGTATTTGCGTTACCGCGGAATCCGCCGAATCGACACGCTAATAGTAAGCCACGCCGACAATGACCATAGCGGAGGCACCGCCTCTTTACTGGCCGAGATGCCGGTCGACACCATCTACAGTAGCGCCCCTTATTGGGCCAAACAACAGCGCGGTCGCTATTGCCGCGCCGGCCAGCAGTGGGAATGGAACGGGATTGGCTTTCGCATGCTTGGCCCGCCGGAACACCCCTTTGCCTCGGAAAACGACAACTCTTGCGTCTTGCAAATCAACGGCCCGCACTTTGGCGTATTGTTCAGCGGCGACATCGAACGCGCAGCCGAGGATAGTTTGACCAGCGGCTATGGCGGCAGTCTGGCCAGCACTATTTTGATTGCCCCGCACCACGGCAGCAAAACCTCTTCGAGCCCGGCATTTTTGCAGCAAATCAAACCGGCTTGGGTACTCATTCCGGCCGGTCACGCCAACCGTTTCGGCTTTCCGCATCCTGCCGTTAATGCCCGCTACCAACAATTGGGCGCTTCCGTATTGATCACCGGCCGGAGCGGTGCGATTGTAGCCTCCGTAACCGGCAACCATCTGGACATGCAAACTTGGCGCGCTTCGCAACGCCGCTATTGGTTAAGCCCACCATGACCGGCACTTCTCGAATGGCGGCAACCTTGCCGCAACGGCCAAGCTAAAATCGTCAGCACATGGAAAGACGCCGTGGGGCCACCCATTCGTTACGGTTTAACAACATTGACGCTATGATAGCTGCAGCTTATTTTTCAAACGCCTTCACACTATGTTTCGCAATTTTGTATTAAAGGCGCATTCCCGCCGATAATCACAACGTACCCCCTCTCTCAAACCATGGCATCAACAACATATCGATGAACTACCGCTTTTCCGACTTGGTCGACATCGAACAGTTTCACAGTTTGCTGCAATCGTTATATGAAGCGACCGGCATACTTCATGGTTTGATCGACACCGACAATCAGATTATCAGCGCGGCCGGCTGGCAAAAAGTCTGCACGGATTTTCACCGCGCCACCCCGCGAACCTTGGAGCGCTGCCAACAAAGCAACTGCGCCTTGGCGGACAGCGTGGCGGAAGGTCAATACTGCGGCTGCGCATGCACTAACGGTCTATTCGATTACGCCACGCCTATCATCGTGGAAGGCCGGTCATTGGCGACCTTACATTTCGGCCAGGTGCTGCACGAGCCGCCCGATTTGGAGTTTTTTCGCAAACAAGCGCAACAAATGGGTTTCGACGAGGCGGAATATCTTACGGCGATTCGGGCCGTGCCTATCATTGAGCGCGAGCGTATCAAACCTATCATGAACTTCTACGTGCAGTTGGCGCAAATGTTGGCCGGCAACGGTTTGAACCGCTTAAAACAGAGGGACACCGAAAAGCGTCTTGCGGACTTGAATGAAAATCTGTCCCGCCACGTCGCCCGGCGCACCGCCGAACTCACTGAAACGAACCGGCAATTATTGGCCGAAATCGAGGAACGGGAGCGAACGGCGGATGCACTACGCGACAGCCGGATACAACTCCAGGCCATCTTGGATTCTTCGCCCATCGGCATAGGCTGGTCGAATGTGAACGGCCAAATAGAGTACATCAATGAACGCTTTATCGATTTGTTTGGTTACAACTTAACCGACATTCCCACGATAGAGCATTGGTACCGGCTGGCTTACCCGGACGAAAACTACCGTAACCAAGTCGTCGCCAAGTGGGTGCAGGAAACCGCCGAGGCTCGCTCTAAAGGCCTCAAGCCGCCGCAACTGGAAGCTTCGGTGACATGCAAGGACGGCTCGATTCGGCGGGTGGACATGATCGTCAATTGGGTCGGCAACCGCCGCTTGGTCAGCTTTCACGACATCACCGACCGTTGGCGCGCCGAACAGCACGATCAAGCCCGAAAATCGACCCTGGAATTAATTGCTACCGGCGCATCGTTACCGCAGATTTTGCTGGACATCGTGCACAATTTGGAAGCCGAAAACCCGGGGATGCTGTGCTCCATCCTGTTACTGGACCGGGACGGCCAACACCTGATACACGGTGCCGCACCCAGTTTGCCGGAGTTTTACAACGAGGCGATTAACGGCATCAGCACTGGCGTCGGCGTAGGTTCTTGCGGCAGCGCGGTCGCCACCCGCAAACGAGTCATCGTGGAGAATATTCAAACCCACCCTTACTGGGCGCCTTATAAAGAACTGGCCGCATCGGCCAAGTTAGCGGCCTGCTGGTCCGAACCGATTTTATCGTCCAAAGGCCGGATACTCGGCACCTTCGCAATCTATCACCATCATCCGCAGGCGCCGAGCGAGCGGAATTTGGAACTGATAGAAAGCGCGGCCAACCTTGCCGCCATCGCCATAGAACATTCGCAAACGGAAGCCGAACTGGAACGCCAGGCGCATACCGACTTTTTAACCGAAATCGCCAACCGCCGGCATTTTATGGCATTGGCGGAAGTCGAATTGGCCCGCGCCGTTCGCTACGGTTCGGCCTTAACGCTATTGATGCTGGACATAGATTATTTTAAAGCGATCAACGATAGATTCGGTCACGACACCGGCGATCAAGTACTCAAGCAAGTGGCCGGCATTTTGCGTCAAACCTTGCGAGAAGCGGACCAAGTCGGCCGGCTGGGCGGCGAGGAGTTTGCCGCGGTTCTGCCGGAGACCGCTTGCGAGGAAGGCAAACAGATTGCCGAACGTTTGCGCATAGCGGTATCCGCCGCCAACTTGGCGAACAAAGACGACATTCCGGTGCGGGCCACTATTTCGATCGGCGTTGCAACGCTGAATCATGGCCCGGAAAATTTGAACGTCCTGCTTAAACGCGCCGACCAAGCGCTTTACGCCGCCAAAAAACACGGCCGCAACCAAGTACAAGCCGCCGACTGTTCCGCGGCGAGTAACGCCCATTATCCGGCCGGCTTAGTGAAACTGAGCTGGAACAACACCTACAAAACCGGCAACGAATTAATCGATCATCAGCATGAAACCTTGTTCCAATTAGCGAACGATTTATTAGCGGCCGCTATCGCCAAAACCCCGTCCCCGCAAGCCGCGGCCATTCTGAATGATCTGGTCGCAACGCTGCAGCAGCATTTTCACGACGAAGAAACCGTGCTAGCCCAAATCGGCTTTCCCAATCTGGAACACCACACGAGCTGCCATAAGCGCCTTAGCGAGTTAACCCTGCAGCGCGTAGCCGCGTTTCGCCGCGGCGAATTAGGAACCAGCG
The DNA here is from genome assembly GCF_040741385.1 of Methylomonas sp. HYX-M1. Lineage (NCBI taxonomy): Bacteria > Pseudomonadati > Pseudomonadota > Gammaproteobacteria > Methylococcales > Methylococcaceae > Methylomonas > Methylomonas sp. HYX-M1. Next base: position 1,039,549 of record NZ_CP160405.1, on the reverse strand, counting down.
AACTATTCGGATTTTTAGTCCACGAACTCATCGCCAAACATATGTTGATCGAAGATCAGGAATTTTTACCCTACCTGAAAAACCATTCGTCAACCGAGAGCTAGCCATGCGTGCGCCCGAGCGGAAAGAGTGCTAAGCCTTTAGAAACGCCGGGGGCCGTTACAAAGCGCGACTCAACAGCGCCGCGCCCACTCCGATAAAACCGATAGTAGTTAGCGCAAAGCTGATTGCGGTGTATACCCGCCAATGATTTTTCTGCCAGAAATCCGGGTCGAATGCGGCGATGACGAATACCGTGGGATTGGCAAAGCCGCCGATTGCCACGCACCAACAGGCGAACACCGGCAAATCGATGCCCACGCCGTAAAAAGCCAAGTTGAACAAGGCCATCAGCGCATAATCGACGTGGGCGCGGATCATGGTTTTGTAATCCACCAGAAATTTTCCGTCTATGCCCGGAATCGGAAACCAGCGGGCGAAAGTCATCAGCCACGCCGATGCGATTAAGGCCGCCATGCAAGCGACCGCGCCTATCAATAAAATCTCCATGTTGCTCCTGTTTGTGTCTGATTATTCGATGGTTTAAAGCGGCGCTATGGTAACCCGAACCGGCACAATGCAGGACGCGCTTAAAAGTTCAGCTCCACCCCGGCCCAATAGGCGCGCGGCGCGCCGGGGCCGATGAAGGTGCTGCTCAGCCATTCCGCAGAATTGTAATTCCAACCGCTGCCGCCCACGGCGCCGCGAATAGACGGCGAGAACGGATTGGCCCCCAGCCGACTGGCGGTGGCGTATTCGCGGTCGAACAGGTTGTTGACCATGGCAAAAAATGCCAAACCGTTGCCGACTTCGTATCGGGTTTTCAGATGAAACACCACGTAACCCGGCGTTTTGCCCTCGTCGGCGAACTGCCGGCCTTTCAACAACACCCGCTCGCCCTGCTCGTTAAAGCCATAGTAATATTCGTAAGCCCCCTGGCTGTGTTGGTTGTTTTCGTTACCGCGCGCGTACGACGAGGAATGCGCCACCATGGTGATGCCGAATTGCCATTGCTCGGTCAGGTGCAAGTTTAACGAAGCGTTGATGTTGTGCAGCGGGATGCCCGGCATGCGGTCGCCCGGTCGCACTTCTATCATATCGTTCAAAGCCCGTAGCGGGCGGCCGGTCTCGTCGTACAACACTTGGCCGTAACTGGCGTCCGGGCTGACCACGGCTGCGCTGCTGTTGTGTGCGCTGAGCATGAACAAATGCGATTGAAAAGTCGCATCGGTATAGCCGTAATTGACGCTGATGTCGGCAATGCCGGCCTTGCCGTTGAAGCCGAATTCGATGCCTTGCCGCCGGGTTTCGCCTATGCTGTCGAAAAAACTGCGGTCGGCGGTGATGCCCACCAAATAAATATCGTCGCGAATATCGGTGCGATACAAACCGGCATTCCAGTTCCAATCGCCGAAGGCCTTACCGCGCAAGCCGACTTCATACGAATCGGCGAAAATTTGCGGCAGATACGGATCGCCGGACAAGGCAGTAGGCAGGGTGCAAGCGCCGCCGACCGATGCCAAGCTTTTCGGGATCAGCGGCGAATTCGGATCGCCCGGCGTTTGTCTGACCAAGGTACCGTCGTAAGCACAACCCAATTCGACGCTGGACGGGGTGCGGGTACCTTGGCTCCAGTTGAAAAACGGGTTCAGGTCCCGATACGGCACGTCTTGGTCTTTAAACGGCAAATAGCTGATGCCGGCCGACGGATTGAACGACAGATAGTCGAACACTTCCGAGGTCGGCGTTTCCGAATATTGGCCCAAGCCCCAATACGGATCTTGCGACAAATACACGTCGGACAACCAAGAACGGTCCTGATAATTCGGATCGTTGGGGCAGGAAGCCGGATCGTTCGACGGACAGACGATGACGTTGGGCCGGTATTGATTGAGGTTTTGAATGTCGCTCAAGCTTTCGAAACCGGCCCGGGTCCGGGCGCGCATGCGGTTTTTGACTCGGGTGCGGTTAAAGCGCCCCGATACGCTCAAGTGCAAGTTGTCCCAAGGCGAATAGGTTTCGCTGAAATAGGCGCTGAGAGTAGTCGACTTGCCCGCAAAACTATTGTTGACGATATCTTGCTGCCCGGCGGTATAAATCGGATCCAGTGCACTCGGATCGCTGTACACCCTATGGCTGGCGTCTATCAGAGCCAAACGCTGGCTGGTGGCGAAATCGGTATTGGCGTCGTCGATCGAACCGCCGAACATGAATTTATGCTGTTTGCCGTTCCAGTTCAATTGCAAGGAAGCGCCGTCGGTCAATTGACCGACCGCAGTCTTGCTGATGACACCGATGGGCGTACCCTGGACGACCCCGCTGGGCGAATGCCTGGGATCGGTGGAAATCGGATCGGTATTGTCGCCGGCCGCACCGTCGCGCGGCCCGCTGGTACGGTCGTATTTGACCTTGCTGCATGGAAAATTCAACGACGGCAAACGAACCAGATAGTTGCTGTCGGCTAGAGACAAATTTTCCATGTTCAGCGTGCCGCTATCGACATAGCCGTCGCCGTCGCGGTCCAAGCCGTAATCCGGCAAGCCGTCGTGGTTGACGTCCTGATACAGACAAACCGGATCGCCGGTCAGCGTGCCGTTCGCCTGCATCGGCCGGTCCAAATCCCCGGCCTCCATCTCGGAAAAGTCCTCGTAAATATCCCCGGCTACCGCCTGGCGGCTACTGTCGCGCCGATAAATTTGTCCGGTCAGACTGAGCTCGTCGTTAAAAAACAATTCACCGCCCAAGGTGAATTGTTGCAGCTCGTTAGTGGTCGCGTCCGGCGAAGTGAATACGGCACTCGGATCCTGCCGGTACAAACTGGTCGGTACCAAGCCGTTGCCCAACAATTCGTTGCCGACCAGCAAGCTGCTGAAGCGCAACGCGTAATTGTCCCCACGTAAATCCAGGCGGGCGAAACCTTGGTTGACTTGCGACGGCGAGTTTTGCCGCCAGCCTTCCTCGTCGAAACCGGTAAAGGCGATAAAGCCGCCCAAGGTGCCGTTATTCCAACCGGCGGTCAATTCGCCTTTTTTTCTATCCCAGGAACCGCCGGTAAAGCGCAACGAGGTTCCGGTATCGTCGAAACCGTTCTTGGTACGTAGCGACAGCGCCCCGCCCAGAGTGTTCAAGCCGAATAGCGGGTTGGAGCCGGGAAACACATCCACGCCGGACAAGGCATTCATCGGCACCAAATCCCAATTGACGACGTCGCCGAACGGCTCGTTGACCCGTACCCCGTCGACGAACACCGACAAGCCTTGCGGGGTACCAAGCTGCGGCGACGCGGAAAACCCGCGAAAACTGATGTCCATTTGAAACGGATTGCCCTGGTAATCGTTGACGTTGATCGACTGCAGCCGGCTGTTCAGCAAATCGCCCATACTGGTGGCGAACGAGGCCTTAATCTCCTCGCCGCTCAAAGATTGCACGTTACCGGGGATTTGCTCCTTTTCCAACAGCAGACCTTCCAATGGCCCGAGTTTGGTTGCGGCTTTCTCTTCCACCACTACGGTTTCCAGTTCGGTCGCCTCGTCTACCGCAATTTCCTGCAAAACCGTCGGCGACTCCTCCGCTTGCGGTGCTTGACACCACGCCGCGTCGGCGGCCAACCCGCATAGACCGGCTAACAAAACGCGTTGAACACGGCCCGCCGGGCCGGCGGCGAAAACAATTCGGGAGAGTAATGCGGGCATGCAAGCGGTGAAGGGTAGACGGGCAAACGAAATCAATCGACCAGCCGCCTCTAACGGCCTAAGGCATTCTACAAGACCACGCCCCGGCCATATATGGGAAAAATTCCTTTATATTTCAATGAATTTAAGGAGTTTTTCCTATACGCAAATCCGCCTTATCCCACTAGTCTTTTGCGGCCGGTATGTCCGGCTCGCACTGCAACCTCCCCGCTGATTCCGGTACCGCATGATGACTAGTCGCACCAGACCCTTAGGACTCTCACTACTCGCCGTAGTTATGGCTATCGCCTTGGCCGAATTATGGCTCGACGGCCGGCAAACGCAGGCGAGCGGACACTCAGCGCGCGCGCATACTGCACACGCCTCGGCCGGGACGGATGTCTCCGCGCGGCAATCCCCATCAGGGAATGACGACAGCGATCTCGGCTGGGACCGGGTATTCGTCGGACTGGGCCTCGACGGTGACACGCAAGCCGCTCCGACCGCCAGAGCGGCCGGCGAATTTCGTGGCGACTGGGGCGAGCAGCCGGTGTACGGCCTGAACGACAGCGTGCGCTACCGGCAAGTCGTCTATCAAAGCCTGATAGACGCCAACCAAAATCTGCCGCCGGACGAACATCCGCAAGCCTGGCAGCCCACCGAACGACAAGCCGGCCCGGACCCTTTCGCTTGCGCCCATCCCGAACTGTTGCGCGACATGAGCCAGTGCGATTTCAGTACCGCAGACCATTTGAAGGACTTGAACCTGCAAGGCGCGATTCTGCGCAACGCCCGCTTGGCCGGAGAGTTGGGGCAAGCCAATTTACGCGGCGCCGATTTGAGCGGTTCTGCGGTCATAGGCTCCCTGACTTTGAGCCCGCAGACCCAAGCGGCCGGCGCCAATTTCTCCAAACTGCAAACCGGCGGCAACAACCCGCTAATCGCCGCCGGGGCCGATTTGAACCATGCCGATTTTTCCGACGCGAATTTGTACGGCGCCCAACTGAATCAAGCCGACTTAAGCGCCGCCAAGTTGAACGGCGCCACGTTGAGCGGCGCGCAAATGGCGGAAAGCAATCTGCAAGGCGCGCAACTGGCCAACGGCAAACTGGCCTACGCCAATTTAACCGGCGCGAGTTTAGCCGGAGCCGAGCTGAACGCTGCCGATTTGAGTTCGGCCTACTTGGCGGATACCGATTTCAACGGCGCCGACCTGCAAAACGCCGATCTGGCCGGCGCCGATCTGGCCGGCAGCGATTTCTCCGGCGCCGACCTGCACGGCGCCAATTTGGCGGATGCGCAAAACACGGAACACGCCGTAATCGACGCCGCCACCGATTTCACCGCCGCCGTCTGTCCGGACGGCGTCACGGTAGATGGAGTGCAGGTCACGACCTGCATAGGACACGGTTTTTAACCGCGCTCCGGCACGGATGCCTTTTCTTACCGGCTTTGCTAAGGCGCCGGCTTACTTTCACTTCAAACGGAAACTACTATGCAAAAACTCTCGATGATCAGCGGCTTGCTCGGCGGTTTGGCCGTCTCTTCCGGCGCGTTGGCGACCGGTCTAGTCAGCCTGCCGGACACCGGCGTGCCGGTGTCCGGCGGCACCTCGGCCTACGTCACCTGTAATTTGACCGGCGATTTCGGTTCCGACGAATCCACCCCGCCGACATTTTCGCCCAACGGCGGCGAAAACAACACCTGCGCCGTACCGTCCAACAGTCCGCCGGTATCCGGTTACTCGCAAAAAGCCTCCACCTCCCGCAACATCATAATCAACGGCATCACCATCGGTACTCTGACCGACCGGGTGTGGCGCAACTCCGCCGGTACCAGTTGCGTGTACGGGGTGAAAATTCGCTTGAACAACGTCGATTACGACCCCAACACCGCCGGCACCCAATATTTCGAAATCAACGACGTGGTGCGGGCAGGGTATAGAGACCGCGGCCCCATTGCCGCCGGCTATAATTTCGTCACCCGCGGCGCCCAGCAATCCGACGAAGTGTTATACCGGGCCGGCCTGACCTATACCTCGGTCGTGCACCAGCCGGGCGACAGTGCACAACCTTTGACCAGCGTGGCGCCTATCAGCACCAATTGGGTGGATTTCACCACCGACGTCAATTACCAGGATCCTGACGGCTCCTCGCAACGCGACTCCTCCTGGTTTTTCGTCCAAAGCGGCTGCACCTCCGCCACCCCGGCTTCGTTGAGCGGCGCCTTGCGCTTAAGACAAAAAGGCCAGGAAGGTCAACCGGATTTGGAGATCAGCGTCAGCGCTTACGCGCCGGCCGGCGCCAACACCTCGCAGTAATTTGGTGCTCGCACGACCGGTTTAAGCGAAGGCAAACCGCCCCCCTGACCCGGACACGGACGTCGGGTCGGCCGCCCCTGCCGCAACCTGTGATTTATCTGCCATTCCCAATGCATGGTATCCGTCCATAACGGCGAACCGATAGACGCTCCTAACCCTACGCGGGTTACACAACCCGCGCGTCATGCCAATGGCTCTTGTGCCATCCACCTCTATTCATTGCCATAAAAATCAAACCCTTCCGTTAAATGTGGAAATTACAAATTTGTCAACTAAAACACATCGGCGAGAAGGCATCCTGTTTGGTTTCCGACAAATACAGGCGGTATTTAACCAAAGAAATCATATATTTCAATAAATTATGATTTGGCACAACCTATGCTTGAAAGCAATCGAACCAAATCAAGCGAGGTGACATTCATGGAATTGCCAGTATTAAACGAAACCCCAGCTGCCAGTGCAGGCGGCTGTTCATCCCATTCTTGCGGCTCATCCGACGACCAACTGGGTCATTTGTCGGACGAAATCCGCGCCAAGGTGGAAAATCATCCCTGCTATTCGGAAGACGCTCACCATTATTTTGCCCGCATGCACGTAGCAGTCGCGCCGGCGTGCAATATTCAATGTCATTACTGTAACCGTAAATACGATTGCTCTAACGAATCCCGCCCAGGCGTGGTTTCCGAGCTGCTGACGCCTGATCAAGCCGTGAAAAAAACCATGGCGGTGGCGGCTACCATTCCGCAAATGACGGTATTGGGCATTGCCGGCCCCGGTGATCCGTTAGCCAATCCGGACCGGACGTTCGAAACCTTCCGCCGCCTGAGCGAAGACGCGCCCGACATAAAGCTCTGCGTGTCCACCAACGGTTTGGCATTGCCGGAATCGGTCGAAGAATTGTCCAAACACAACATCGATCACGTGACCATCACGATCAACTGCGTCGACCCGGAAATCGGTGCGCAAATTTATCCTTGGATTTTCTGGGAAAACAAGCGCATTAAAGGTGTGGAAGGTGCCCGCATCCTGATCGAACAACAGCAAAAAGGCTTGGAAATGCTGGTTGCAAAAGGCATTTTGGTCAAAGTCAATTCGGTCATGATTCCCGGCATTAACGACAAGCATTTGGCCGAAGTCAGCAAAATCGTCAAAACCAAAGGCGCTTTCCTGCACAACGTCATGCCGTTGATCGCCGAAGCGGAACACGGCACGTTCTTTGGGGTAATGGGCCAACGCGGACCGACTCAAGACGAATTGATGGATCTGCAAGACGCCTGCTCCGGCGACATGAACATGATGCGCCATTGCCGCCAATGCCGGGCGGACGCGGTTGGCTTGTTGGGTGAAGACCGCGGCGACGAGTTCACGCTGGATAAAATCGAAGAGATGGAAATCGATTATCAATCCGCCATGGTAAAACGCAAAGTCATCCACGAAGCCATTGCCGAAGAGATGCACAGCAAACGCGCCAAGAAAGATGAAGCGGCCGCTAAGCATGCCGAAGCGAAAAAACTCGACACCCGTCCGGTATTGATGGCTATCGCGACCAGCGGTCAAGGCGTCATCAACCAACATTTCGGCCACGCGAAAGAGTTCTTGATTTACGAAGCCTCTCCGAACGGCGTTCGTTTCATGAGCCACCGTAAAACCGATTTGTATTGCAGCGGCGACGACACCTGCGGCGACGGCGAAAGCGTATTGCAACGCACCATTCGTGCATTGGAAGGCTGCGAAGTCGTTCTGTGCTCTAAGATCGGTTATGAACCTTGGGATATGCTGGAAAAAGCCGGCATCCAACCCAACGGCGAACACGCGATGGAGCCGATCGAAGAAGCCGTCATGGCCGTCTACGAGGAAATGGCGGCTGCCGGCAAACTGGACGACGCGGAAGGCAGAATACGCGCTACCGCTTGATCGATAACCGGCTAGGCACCCCGCCTAGCCGGCTTCGAAAAGAATAGCCTTAGGCACCTTTTCGAACAGATCGATGCATAGCGCAGATGGACTCGTCGGCAGGCTGGCTTATGGATAAGCAAGCCGGCCTGCCACTTTAATTAAAAACGAAAGAACAAGTTAAGGTGATGTCATGGCTTTAAAGATTATCAATACCTGCGTTAATTGCTACGCCTGCGAACCTCTGTGCCCAAGCAAAGCCATCTACAAAGCCGAGGCACATTTTCTGATCAACCCTAGAAAATGCACCGAATGCGACGGCGATTACGATACGCCGCAATGCGCAACGATTTGTCCGATCGAAGGCGCAATCCTGGATGCCAAAGGCATGGAAATCAATCCGCCCGGCTCGCTGACCGGCATTCCACCGGAAAAAATGGCGGAGGCCATGGCAGCATTGCAAGCGCATTAATTGTTATGGCAATAGTGCATTTTTATGAAAAGCCCGGTTGTATAAACAACAACAAGCAAAAGCAACTCTTGTCCAAAGCCGGACATTTGCTGATAGTGTACGATCTACTTCAGCAACCTTGGAAACAAGATCGCGCTAAATTGCGTTCATTCTTCGGCTCCATGCCGGTACAGGAATGGTTTAACCGAAGCGCACCGGCGATTAAAAGCGGTGCCATCAATCCCGATATTCTGAGCGAACCGGAAGCAATCGAATTGATGGTCTCAGACCCGATTTTGATCAGACGCCCGCTGCTGGAAGTCGACGGCAAACGGCGCGCCGGATTCGAGGCGGAACAGATAGACGCGTGGCTGGGTTTGGATACGAATCGGGACGCCAACGATCCGGAAACCTGTACCCGGCAACATAGGCAACAAGCATGCAGCCCATGAACGCCGCCATATTGACAAATGCCGCAGGGGCCCCTCAAGCGGTAGCATTGTCTGAACGCGTCCATTGGGTCGGTGCGCTGGACCCTAATCTGCGCACATTCGATATTATCTTGAGAACCGCTAACGGTACCAGCTACAACGCCTATGTGATCCGTGGCAGTACCGGCGTTGCAGTGGTCGACACCGTTAAAGAAGGCTTTGCCGGCGACTTTTTTGCCCGCTTGGAAAGCATCGCCGACTATTCCGAAATCAAAGTCATCGTCCTCAATCATCTGGAGCCCGACCATACCGGCGCACTTCCGGAACTGATGCGCCGCGCGCCGCAGGCGCAACTGTTCATCTCGCAAAAGGCGCAATCGATGTTAAAAGGCCTGCTCAAACAGGACGAGTTGAGCTACAAACCGGTGTTAACCGGCGATTTTGTCTCGCTAGGCGATCGCAGCATCCATTTTTTGCACACCCCTTACTTGCACTGGCCGGATACCCAATGCGCCTACGTACCGGAAGAACAAACCTTGTTTTCCGGGGACGTCTTCGGCTGCCACTTTTGCGACCAACGTTTATTCAACGATCAGGTTGGCGATTTCCGCTTTTCGTTCGAATACTACTACGCGCATATCATGCGCCCGTTTAAAGAATACGTACTGCACGCCCTGGAGTTGATCGAACCCTTGCCGCTCAAACTGATCGCCCCTACCCACGGGCCGATATTACGCGACCGCCCCGATCGATACATCAATCGTTACCGGCAGTTGTCCAGCCCCGCGCTGCATAGCGAAATCAGTCCCCAGCAAAAATCCTTGTTGATTTTCTACATCAGCTCTTACGGCAACACCCGCCGCATGGCGGAGGCCATTTACCAGGGAGCCATGCAAGTACCTGAAGTCCGGGTTTCTTTGTACGACCTGGAAGGCGGCGAAGTCTCTCCATTCGTAGATTTAATCGAAGAAGCGGACGGTTTGGTGCTAGGCACGCCGACCATTAACGGCGATGCCGTCAAGCCGATTTGGGATTTGTTGTCTTCGTTAACCGTCGTCAACTTGAAAAACAAGCTGGGCGGGGTATTCGGCTCTTACGGATGGACGGGCGAAGGCGTCAGACTGGTCGAAGACCGGTTGAGAGGTTTGAAGTTAAGAGTTCCGGTACCCGGACTCCGAGTTAAGTTGATCCCTACCGACGCGGAAATCGTGGAGTGTAAAGCATTCGGCCTCGAGCTTGCCCAAGAGCTGATGGGCATCAGAGCCGCCAAAACTCTCGATATTTCAGACCTGATGTGAGGCCTTCCGACTCTGAATTAGACGAGTCCGAAGACCAAACCCGCACTTGACGCGCGGGTCACCCGCATTCGGTACGAAGCGGGTATTTATCGCCGCTAAATTGGGGCGAAAACCAAACGAAGATACCGCGGAGTCGGTTATTTTCGTGCTTGTTATTATTTACGGAGTGTTATCAATGGCGAAAGCGACCATTACGTTTGAAGATATAAGTGTGACCGTAACCGTTCCGGCTGGAACTCGGGTAATAGAAATATCCGAAAAAGTCGGTTCAGGCATTACCTACGGCTGCCGCGAAGGCGACTGCGGCACCTGTTTGATGAAAGTGACCGAAGGCTGGAATCATCTCAGCGAGCCTTCGGTATTGGAAGACAAAATTCTGAGGGAAAACATGGCCGGCAAACACAACCGTTTAGCCTGCCAAGCACAGGTGTTAGGCGGCAAAATCTGCGTCAAACCCGCATAACGTTTAGAGGTACTCATCATGGCTTTAATTACATTTACCAGTCCGGAATACCGGGACAAAACGGTTTACGCCGTTGCCGGCAGCCATACTCAAACCGTGCTGAAGTTAGCGCTGGAAAACAAAATCCCCATTAACTTTTCTTGCGAGGACGGGGAGTGCGGCACCTGCATCGTGCAGGTTTCCAGCATCGACAAGAAAAATCAGCGCATGGGCGGTCCTTTGACCGATAAGGAAAAGACTGTATTGAAGGAACTCGGCAAAATCACTCAAGAGCAAATCGACACCATGGCTGTCGACGATTTGCCGACCGATTGGCGCCTAGCCTGCCAAATGATCGTGCGCGACGAAGATATCCGCGTTCAATACTAACTTAACCTGCACGTAAAAAATGTCACACTGGCCTTGCAGCATACCCATGCGTCACCGGTGCGGCATTTCCAACCGAAGGGGAACCGCATCATGTCTATACCCGCACTCGCTTCGTATACTCGAGAACACTATTACGCGGAATTGATCGCCCACTGCGAACCCTCCGCCAATAGCCACTGGCTGGCGCAAATCGTGGCGAGCTGGCTGGTCGGCGACGGTGTATTGCCCGATGCCTTGGGCATGACTGGCGAACAATTCGAACAGTTTTCGTCTAGCCTGTTTCCCGCCTATCCACTGGCCGACTATGCAGTTTCCGGCAAATCGTTGGATTTCAGCCGCATGCTGGAAAAGCAAGACCTGGAACACTTGCTGCGTCAGTATGCAAGGGAACAATCCAATGTCACGGAATTTTTGATAACGATTATCGTGGCGGCCTGCTTGGGCAGCGACCATCTTTGGCAGGATTTGGGCTTATGGAGCCGAAAAGAACTAACGGCTATGCTTCAACACAATTTTCCGGAATTGGCCGCGCATAATAGCCGGGATATGAAATGGAAAAAGTTTTTATATAAACAATTGTGCGAAACGGAAGGTTTATACGTATGCCGCGCTCCGTCTTGCGAAGTATGCCACGACTACTCAAGCTGCTTTGGCTCCGAGGAATAGCAATAATGCGATACAAACAAGTTGAATCATGCGGCTTATTTGAGCTTAAGCCTTAGCAAGTGAACGCGACGGTTGTCGGCGCGTAGAACTTCGAATACGAAATCGTCTATTTCCACCTTCTCGCCTTTTTTTGGAAAATGCTCTAATCGCTGCAAGATTAATCCACCCACCGTATCGCAATCGTTGTCTTCCAAATCCGCAGAGAAATAGTCGTTAAATTCTACAATCGGCGTTAATGCTTTCAGGATAAACTCCCGTTCGCTGCGCTGCGAAATATATTCCTTGGTATCGTCGTCGTCGTGTTCGTCTTCAATCTTGCCGACGATTTGTTCCAACACGTCTTCTATTGTGACCAATCCGGCGGCGTTTCCGTATTCGTCGACCACGATAGCCATATGATTGCGCTCGGTACGAAACTCCTTGAGCAATACGTTCAAGCGCTTGCTTTCCGGCACGACTACGACCGGACGCATGATGTCTTCCACTTTAGCGGTTTTATCGCGTAAAGCATGCGGTAACAAATCCTTAGCCAGCAAAATACCGACAACCTTGCTGCGGTCTTCCTCGATCACCGGAAACCGGGAATGGGCAAACTCGATGACCAAGGGGAAAATAGTTTCTAACTCGGCTTCTCTGGGTACCACCACCATTTGCGAGCGCGGGATCATAATATCTCTGACCCGCAACTCCGAAACCTGCATCACCCCTTCGATCATCGCCAACGAATCGGCGTCCAATAAATGCTTTTCTTCCGATTCCCGCAGAATTTCCAACAAATCTTCTTGGTCCTGCGGCTCTCCGGTCAAAAAATGACTGATTCTTTCCAATAAGCTTTTCTGATGGGATTGACTCGTCGGGGGGATACCGTCGCTCATGGCGTACTCGCTTCCTGATAGGGATCTGGGATATGCAATACTGTTAAGATTCTGACTTCCACGGCCTCCATCTCCTCGGCGTCCTGCTCTGCGATGTGATCGTAACCTAATAAGTGCAGTATACCGTGTACGGTGATATGGGCCCAATGATGGTCAATGGGTTTATGTTGCTGCAAGGCTTCTTCGGCAATAAGCGGGGCACAGATTACCAAATCGCCGAGTAAATCGGACTCGACTTCCGCCGGCGGCTCGAAAGGAAAAGACAAGATATTGGTCGGCCCGGTTTTATTCCGAAATTGTTGGTTTAATTCGGCGCTTTCGGCAAAGTCGACCAGACGAATCACAATTTCGCTATCTCGGGTTGCGTCGCTCAACACCGTATCCACCCAGTATTGGAACTGCTGCTCGCCCGGAATATTCGCGCATTCGGTTGCAATTTGTACTTCTAGGAAATTCATGGATTGGAGCGGGACGCTTCCTGTTGTTCGTAGCGGTCGTATGCCGCGACGATGCGCTGTACCAAGGGATGCCTGACCACGTCTTTTACGCCAAAAAACGTGAAACTAATACCCTCTACGTCTTTTAACACTTTCAATACGTGCTTCAACCCGGACATCTTTTCGCTGGGCAAATCGATTTGGGTGACATCGCCGGTAATAACCGCAGTGGAACCGAAACCGACGCGAGTCAAAAACATTTTGATTTGCTCGGTCGTCGTATTCTGCGCTTCGTCCAGGATAATAAAAGAATCGTTCAGCGTTCTACCCCGCATAAAAGCCAAGGGGGCAACTTCTATCACGTTTTTTTCCAATAACTTTTCGACCCGTTCGAAACCTAACATGTCGTACAGGGCATCGTACAACGGACGCAAATAAGGGTCTACCTTTTGCGCCATATCGCCCGGCAGAAAGCCCAATTTTTCCCCGGCTTCCACTGCCGGGCGTACCAGCACGATACGTCTGACATATTCATTTTGTAAGGCTTCCACCGCGCAGGCGACCGCTAAATAGGTCTTGCCGGTACCGGCCGGACCTACGCCGAAATTAATGTCGTGAGTCAGAATTTTACGCAGATAGTCCTGTTGATTGTGCCCGCGTCCTTTAATGAAGCCGCGCTTAGTCTTGATGGCAACCGGTTCCGTTTTCGTTCCGGAATCCGCAGCCAATAATTGATCGATATTGGCGTCCTGCAAACTGAGGTGGACTTGTTCCGGAGTAATTTCTTCTTTTTCCGCCAGCTCGAACAATTTTTGCACCACTGCACAAGCCGCCTTTACCGCTGCGTCTATGCCGGTAATTTGAAAACGATTGCTGCGATTAGAAATATCGACATGCAACCTTTGTTCGATTTGCCTTAAATGCACATCCAACTGACCGCATAGGTTGGATAAGCGCTGAATGTCGGCGGGTAATAACGTGATTTCTTGAGTGAATTCGGCTGTGTTCAACATGCAACCTTAGCCACTATGCCGTCAAGCGAAGATTCCACTATCCGGCCGCGTAGAGAATTGGGTAGCGCTTCGGTAATCAGCACGTCGACGAACTGACCGATCAGACGCGGATGTGCCGCGAAATTAACGACTCGATTGTTTTCCGTGCGCCCGGTCAAATGCAGCGGATTTTTCTTGGACTTACCTTCCACCAGAACGCTTTGCACTGAACCTACCATACTCTCGGATATCGCCAGCGTCATTTCCGCCAAACGCTGCTGCAAACGTTGCAGGCGTTGCTCTTTCACATCCATGGCAACGCTATCCGGAAATTCGGCGGCGGGGGTGCCGGGCCGCGCACTAAATATGAAACTATAGGAAAAGTCGTAGCCCACTTCTTCTATTAGCGACATAGTGTCCTCGAAATCTTGATCGGTTTCGCCCGGAAACCCGACGATAAAGTCGGAGGAAAGCGAAATTCCGGGACGCACCGCCTTAATTTTGCGCATAATTTCCAAATAATCCGCCCGCTTATGGCCGCGCTTCATTTCCGCCAATATGCGGTCGCTGCCGCTTTGCACCGGCAGGTGTAAATGGTTGACCAATTTCGGAATTTCGGCGAACGCGTCGATGATGTCATCGGTAAACTCCAGGGGATGCGAGGTCGTGAACCGAATTCTATCGATACCGTCGACCGCTGCAACAAAATGCAGCAGCAATGCGAAACCGGCAATTTCGCCGTCCGGTAGAACACCGCGGTACGCATTTACGTTTTGTCCCAGCAAATTGACTTCCCTGACGCCTTGTTTTGCTAAGGTTTCGACTTCCGCAACGACATCGGCAAGCGGCCGGCTGACTTCTTCGCCGCGGGTATAAGGAACTACGCAATAAGTGCAATATTTGCTGCAGCCTTCCATCACCGATACGAAAGCCTTAGGCCCTTCTGCCCGTGGCTCGGGTAAATTGTCGAACTTTTCTATTTCCGGAAACGAAATGTCGACGACGTGTTTAACCCCATTGCGCGCCTGATTCAACAATTCCGGCAAGCGATGCAAGGTTTGCGGACCGAAGACGATATCGACATAAGGTGCGCGCTGTTGAATCGCTGCGCCTTCTTGACTGGCTACGCAACCGCCCACGCCGATAATCACGTCAGGGCGTTTGTCTTTGATTTTTTTCCAGCGGCCTACTGCCGAGAACACCTTCTCTTGCGCTTTTTCCCGAATCGAACACGTGTTCAACAACAATACGTCGGCAAGCTCCGGATTTTCGGTAAACTCCATGCCGTGCGAGGCCTGCAATACGTCCCGCATCTTGTCGGAATCGTATTCGTTCATCTGACAACCGTTTGTCTGTATGTAAAGCTTTTGCGCCATGTGCGACGAGACACTCCAAAACACTGTCTAACAAAAAACCCCCGTCTCTCGACGAGGGCTATTGGTGCGCAATTATAAACATTATTCGCAGCAAATGCTTGTTTTATACGGCAATACCAACTTGTAAACCGTCGAACCATTCCAGAAAGCGCTTGACATCGTCGCCTTTGAACATTCGGCCGTGCTGGGGGGCAATGATGTCGATATCCAAGCCACGCACACGCTCTATCCATGCACGTTTAGCTTGATTAGAGGGCATCCAACGCTGATGAAAATATCGCATTTTTTCGATATGCGCTTCGAAATTTTCTACGAATAAAGGAGACTCGTTTGACTCCAGCGACGCCCCCACGTCACCGGACATCAAAATTTTTGCCTGCGGATCGTAAACATGAAAATTCGCTGTCGCATGCAAATAATGTGCAGGAATGAATTCAATCTCTAAAGCTCCCAGATTAATAGTGCCGCCATGATCCGGAATGCCGACATAGTCGATATTTTCACAGCCGAAATGCCGAATAAAACCCTCCCAAATTTTCGGGGCATGCAGTTTAGCGTTAGGCAACACCTGATCCCATAAACCCAAGGAGGATACGATATCCGGATCTTGGTGCGACGCAAACAAATCGGTGATTTCCTCGACAGGTGCATAATGCAGCACCGCCGACAACATCGGCGCAAACAGCTCCACGCCACCGGGCTCCATCAGCAAACAACGCTTGTCGGTGCGAATCATATATTGATTGGTATCGATAAGCTTTTGAGGCTTGTGCGGATCTCTACCAAACATTATCCATTGATAATTGCCTTCATAAATTTTGGTCGATTTCATTGTGTTGTTTACCTCTTCGTCTGACTGGATACTAGTGAGTATTGGTGATCAAGCCTAACGCGCTACGGCATTTATGCACTTTATCGTTAATAACTTGCGCGGCGTTATCGACACTTTCGGCTACTGCCTGCAGACTTTGCATATATTCTCCCGCTTGAGAAGCCTCGATTCGAGAATTCGCAGCGATTACCCGTGCCGCCCGGGCGGGATACATGATCTCGGTCAGCTGCATCACCAAACCACTAGCCTGATCGACAAAAGCAAAATATTCATCCTTACGCCTTTCTTCGAACCGGCGGATAGGTTCAGCTAACGAGTACGCATAGGGCGCTTTGGTCGTCGCAACCGCGGCGGCTATTTTTTGCAATTGAGCACTCGTGTAGGTCATGCGGTGTTCGCTTACCGTCATTCGGTACAGTTGGGTAGCGTGCTCGTGGATGCGGGTAACCAGATCCATCGCATCTTTGGCCAGCTCGTTGATGTAGTCGGTAATCGGTTGAAAACCTTTGGCCTTCTCCCCGGCTCGAAAGGCAATAGCTTTGGCGTTCGCGGCAGCCAATGAAATTTCTTTGGCCACTTCCATTACCGAGGTTAATTCGGCCGCAATGGACGCTACCGCAATAAATTGGGATTTCTCATGATTGATTTGCATGACGCAGGTTCCGTTTCGATTTGTAGATCGCGATTAAGCATAATCCACAAATCCGAGCCCTGCACGGCTGCCGTTAAGAATTGTTGCACTGATAACGAGTTGGGTCCGGCCGCTCCAAAGCCTCGAAGCCAGCCTTGCGTAAGCGACAGGCATCGCAACTACCGCAAGCTCTACCGTCCGCATCGGCCGCATAACACGATACGGTAGCGGAATAATCAACGCCCAACGCCAGCCCGCGCGCAATGATTTGCGCCTTGCTTAAATCGATTAACGGCGTGTGAATGCGGATTTCCCGCCCTTCGACGCCGGCTTTGGTCGCAAGATTTGCCATGGTTTGGAACGCTTGAATGAATTCCGGGCGGCAGTCCGGATAGCCGGAGTAATCCACCGCATTCACTCCAATGAAGATATCCTGCAACTCCAAAACTTCGGCCCAAGCTAATGCAAACGCCAAAAATAGGGTGTTGCGAGCCGGCACATAGGTGACAGGAATACCTGACTGCGGGGTCAGCGGCACATCGATATGCGGGTCCGTCAAAGCCGAGCCGCCAATATTGCCCAAGCCCAATTCGATGATCTTGTGCGACTGCACCTGATACTGGTGAGCGATACGCTTAGCCGCAGCCAGTTCGGCGTTATGCCTTTGACCGTAATTAAAGCTTAACGCATGACAGAGGTAACCCTGCCGTTGTGCACCGGCCAATACTGTAATGGAATCCAATCCTCCGGACAGTAAAACGATAGCGGACTTAGCCGTTAGCTTATTTTCCACGGGCATCGTTCCAGAGTAGCTTATGCAGTTGAATTTGAAAGCGCACGGGCAATTGGTCCGCCAATACCCGGTCCGCTAATTCGGTGGGTGACATCATTCCCATCACCGGCGAGAACAAGACCTGACAACGACCCGAAAGATTAAAATCGACCAACTGTTGCTTGGACCAAACGTAATCGGAGTCATCGCCAATTACAAATTTCACCTGATCCTGTTGCGTCAAGTGCTCGATATTTCCGTACAAATTTTTGTGCATTTCCCCGGATGACGGGGTTTTTAAATCCATCACCTTAACCACGCGTCCGTCGACTCCGGATAAGTCGATAGCACCGCTGGTTTCTAGTGAGACCAAATAATCTTCATCCGCCAAGGTTCGCAGCAATTCCTTGCATCCGGGCTGGGCCAACGGCTCGCCGCCGGTCACCGTCACATATTTTGTACGGAACCCTTTAACCTGAGCAACAATGTCGGCTAACGGCACTCGTTCGCCGCCGTTAAACGCGTAGGCCGTATCGCAATAGGCACAGCGCAACGGACAACCGGTCAAGCGCACGAATACGGTGGGGATTCCGACCGTATTCGCTTCACCTTGCAAAGAGTAAAAAATCTCCGTGATACGGAGCGAAATGGACATCGCTGCTTATTGCGGCAGTTGAGCCAGTTTTTTGGCCGCCAAATGCGCAGCGGTAGTGCCGGGGTAACCGGTAGTCACCCGCGTCAAATAGTCGCGGGCTTTTGCGGGATTTTGTTGTTCGATTTCGATATAACCCAATTTCAGCAAGGCATCCGGAACTTTGCTGCTATTCGGGTAATTACTGACTACTTTGGCGAAGGCTAGACGGGATTTATCGTAATCGCGCTCGATTTTGTAGGCCTCCCCTAACCAATACTGCGCATTATCGCTATAAGCGCCGGCCGGAAAATCGGCCAACAAAGCTTGCAGCATTTGAATTGCCTGACCATTATGACCGTTGCGCAGGGTATCGTAAGCCTCTTTGTAACGGTCTTGCTCACTGGCTGACGGCGCGGGCGCGGATTTAGGCGCTTCGCTAACCGCTGCCGGTTGTGCGGCCGCAGCCTGAGCGACAGCTTGCGGCGACGGCTGACTGGCCTCCGCCGCCGGCGGAGCGGCAACTACCGGATTCGGCGTTTGCGCTGCTAAAGCTTGAGCGGATGCCGGTTGGGCGGAAAGCAACTGTAATCTTTCGTCCAAATCGGAATACATATTGCCTTGCTTGCGTTCCAAGTCGGCGATAGTTTGCGCCTGCTCTTCCACCATGCCGCGCAGTTGCTGCACTTCCAATTGCAGTTGTTCCAAACGTCCTAACAACTCGAAAACAGCGCTGTCACTCGCCGATTCGGCAGGTGCCGCGTAATTAACGCTATTGCCATAAGCATCGCTATTAGGCTGAACCGCGCAAGCGTCGGCGCTAACTCCGATGCTTGCGCACAGCATTAGAAGTGCGTTTTTTTTCATTGATAGCCTACTTCGACCCGACGATTCATTTGCCAGGCCGACTCGTCATGGCCGGCGGACGCCGGTTTTTCTTCGCCGTAACTGACAATTTCCAATTGGCCGGCGGTTACGCCTTGCGCGCGCATCATGCGCTCCACCGCTTTAGCGCGCTGTTCGCCTAAAGCGATGTTGTATTCGCTGGAACCGCGTTCATCGGCATGGCCGGCCAAAATCACGTGTTGATTCGGATGCGAGGCCAAATACTGAGCGTGTGCGGCAACGACCGGAACGAATTCCTGTTTGACTTGGCTGCTATCCAACTCGAAGTAGATGACTTGTTTGGACAGAGGATTGTTCGGGTCGCTAAACTCCGGGCCCAAATTACTGCCGGAACCCGAACCGTATCCGGACGAATAGCCGTCTCCGTTGCCGAATTGGCTACCGGACATTGACCCGTTGTTATAACCGCTGGTCGAAGCGTCGCTACCTTGCCCTTCGGTGAAACTGCTTTCTTCGTCCGTCGAACCGCAACCGGACGCCAATACCGCCAGCATTGCCAAGGCCAAACAAGATTTACTGAATTTCATACTTCGTCTCCAAAATTTTGCTAAGTCAAATAAAAATAAGGTTAAGGGGCCCAGGCCGGTTCGCGGACGCCGCCGCTTTGGAAATCCAATTTTTGCTGCATCGCGCCGTCGCTAGCGACTACTGATAATACCGAACGTCCGCCACGGTTTGCCGCGAACAATATCATCGCCCCGTTCGGCGCAAAACTCGGAGATTCATC
This sequence comes from Methylomonas sp. HYX-M1, assembly GCF_040741385.1. Classification (NCBI taxonomy): domain Bacteria; kingdom Pseudomonadati; phylum Pseudomonadota; class Gammaproteobacteria; order Methylococcales; family Methylococcaceae; genus Methylomonas; species Methylomonas sp. HYX-M1. Next base: position 1,019,769 of record NZ_CP160405.1, on the reverse strand, counting down.
CAAGTTACCCTCGCTTAGCAAGGTCGTCGTGCGAGAAGCCAAGTCCAACACGGCAATCCGGTAACGCCCGCCGCTGCCGTTGACCATCGCCAAGCTACGGCCGTCCGGAGAAAATCGTCCCCTAGCGTTGTAGTCGCCTTGAAATGTCAAGCGAGTCGCTCTGCCCCCCGAAATCGGAATGCTGTAAAGCTGCGGTTTTCCGCCCATGTCGGAAGTGAACACAATGGAACTGCCGTCGGGCGACCAGGTCGGCTCGGTATCAATCGACAAACCGGAGGTCAACCGGGTTAATCCGCGCGTAGCCAAATTCAATACGTAAATATCCGGGCTACCGTCCTTGGACAAGGTAATTGCCAGTTTACTGCCATCAGGCGAAAACGCCGGCGCACCATTGATTCCGGGATATGCGGCAACGCTTTCCCGCTGCCCGTTCGCCAAAGTCTGCACATATATAGCCGAGCGCTTGGTATGGAACGATACGTAAGCGATTTTGCTGGCATCGGGCGACCACGCCGGCGCCATGATAGGTTCCGGCGACTCCGCTATGGTCCTGGGATTGTAACCGTCGGCATCGGCCACTTGCAGCATGTATTGCTTGCCGCTTCCGCGCGCCGCACTAGTCACATAGGCGATGCGCGTGTTGAAAACACCTTTACGCCCGGTAAGTTTCTCGTAAATCAAGTCGCTGATATGGTGGGCCGCGCGCCGCAGCTCTTGGGGACCGACAGTCAGGCGATAACCCATCAATAACTGGCCGTTATGAACGTTGAACAAGTGAAATTCGATGTTGAAGCTATTGCCGTTGCCCTGGATTTGACCTATTGTCAAGTAATCCTGGCCCAGCGCTTGCCAATCGCGAAAATTGACTTTGTCAGGCTCGCTTGGCTGAGTGAGCATATCTTCCTCGGCCAAGGTTTTAAAAAAACCGCTGCCGGCCAGGTCCGAATCGATCACATCGGAAAGCTTGACATTGCCTATGCTGCCTTGTTGTGCAAAGGGCACGATGGCGATCGGCACCGCCGTTTGCGCGCCTTTGGTAATTTCTATTGTGAGCCCTTCCGCGCTTGCACATTCGGATATCAAAATCAGAACGCTAATGCAGAATATGTTTGCGAATAGTTTCATTGCAAGTTTTCCGTGTAATACCTAACCAGGATTGAATATCAATTTGAACACGCGATATTTTTGATTGAACAACACTTTGTCTTGCGGCACCGGTAAAGGCGTTGCTTTTCTGACCGCATTTTCCGCAGATCGATCGAATACGGGATCGCCGCTACTTTCGACCACGACGGCATCCATGACATCGCCGCCAGGTAGTAATTTTACCTGAATTGCGCACTTCAGACCGGCTGCAGCACTCATCGGTCTTATCCAAGCCGCCTCGGTTTTATTTTTGATCAATTGATTAATACGTGCTTCTTCGGCTGCCGCCGCAGCTTGACGCTCTTGTTCAGCCTTGGCCGCAGCAGCGGCCTCTGCCGCTTGCCTTTCTTGTTCCGCCTTAGCTTTAGCGGCTGCTTCCGCGGCTAGACGCTCTTTCTCGGCTTTAGCTTCGGCTTCAGCCTTTGCCCTGGCGGCAGTTTCGGCGGCCAGTCTCTCTTTTTCCGCTTTAGCCTTGGCTTCCGCCTCCGCTTTGGCCTTAGCCGCTAACTCGGCCTTTGCCTTGGCGGCGGCCTCGGCGGCCAGTCTCTCTTTTTCCGCTTTAGCCTTGGCATCCGCCTCCGCTTTGGCTTTAGCCGCCGCTTCGGCCTTTACCTTGACGGCAGCCTCGGCAGCCAGTCTCTCTTTTTCCGCTTTAGCCTTGGCGTCCGCCTCCGCTTTGGCTTTAGCCGCCGCCTCGGCCTTTGCCTTGGCAACGGCTTCGGCAGCCAATTTTTCTTTTTCGGCTTTAGCCTCTGCCTCCACTTTGGCTTTAGCCGCCGCCTCGGCTTTTGCCTTGGCGGCAGCTTCGGCAGCCAATTTCTCTTTTTCGGCTTTAGCCTTAGCCTCTGCCTCCGCTTTGGCTTTAGCCGCCGCTTCGGCCTTCGCCTTGGCGGCAGTCTCTAGGGCCAAACGCTCTCTTTCCGCTTTTGCCTCGGCCTCCGCTTTCGCCTCAGCCTCTTTTCTAGCCTTTGCTTCTGCGGCCAGTTTTTCCTTTTTATGCTGTTCGGCTTTTTCAACTGCCGCTTTTTCCGCCTTGACTTGCGCTTCCTGCTTAGCTTTTTCAGCTAGCAGTGCAGCTTGTTTTTCTTGTTCGGCTCTTGCTTTAGCCTCCGCAGCGGCTCGTGCCGCCTCCTCAGCTCGTTGCTTTTCAGCAAGCAATTTGGCTTGCCGCTGTTTTTCTGCGACCTCGGCCGCTTGTTTAGCCTTTTTCTCTTCCAACAACCGCTGTTGCCGGGCTTCTTCTAATCGTTGCTCTTCCTGTCTTCTCTCGGCCTCCAGCCGTTCTTGTTGCTTGCGTTCCTCCAAGGCTTCACGCTTTAACTTTTCCGCTTGCTCCAGGGCTTTTTTTTCTTCTAATACCCGCTGAGCTTTAGCCTGCTCCAACATTTGCTGCTCTTTATTTCGAGCCTCTTCTATGGCTTGTTGTCGCTGCTGTTCCATTACACGTTGGATTTCTTCCGCCTGCCTTAAGCGCTCCGCCTCGGCATCGATTTCCGCTCCGTCCAAAACAGTCGCTTCGATAATGTCGGCCGGAGAGATTTGCGCCGTTTCGGGCTCAGCGCTGAAATTAAAACTCAATAAAAAAACGGCGAAAATGAGCACGTGCAACAGCACGGCCAACACTAGCGAAGGTCCGAATTTTCTCATAATCCACGGCAAATCATTGTTCGGGCGGCGGCGATGTCATCAAACCGACTTTGGGCGCACCGGTTTTTTTCAATTCGACCATCACTTTTACGATACTGCCGTAATCGACCTCGTGGTCGCCGCGCACATATAACTGAGCTTTGGGATTATTGCGAAACACCGCTGCTACCCGAGTTCGCAAAGCATCCTCGTCTACCGGGGTATCGGCTTCTTCGTCGCCATTGCCAATATCAACGTAAAAGCTACCATCCTTTTTGATCGATACGATCACCGGAGTCTGATCTTGCAAATCGACCGATTCCGCCTCGGCTTGCGGCAAATCGACGTCTACGCCTGTCTGGACTAAAGGTGCGGTGATCATGAAGATGATTAAAAGCACAAAGGTAACGTCGATATACGGAACAACGTTAATTTCAGCCATAGGCGCACGGCGTTTCCGTGACCGACGATTACTGTTCGCTACATTCATTTGCTGTGCGCCTGTCTTTGCAATAACACGACGAATTCGTCGATGAACAGTTCGTATCGTCCGGCCAACCGGTCCAAGCGCGTGGAAAACCGGTTATAAGCGATTACCGCCGGGATTGCGGCAAATAAACCAATAGCAGTAGCGATAAGCGCTTCGGAAATGCCGGGCGCCACGTTGGCCAACGTAGCATTTTTGACTTCGCCCAAAGCCTGAAACGAATTCATAATGCCCCATACCGTACCGAACAAGCCGATATAGGGGCTGGTAGAACCGACTGTTGCTAAAAACGGCAAAGTTTCATCCAACCGATCCAATTCCCTGGACAACTCGATGCGCATGGCCCTTTGCGCACTTTCTACCTGTATGGCCGGCTCGACATCCCCTTTTTGCCGCATACGCGCGAACTCTCGGTAACCCGCTAAAAATATTTTTTCTATGCCCTCGGGGTCGAACCGATCGCCGGACATGCGCTTATAAAGCTCCGCAAGGCCGACGCCGGACCAAAATTCGTCTTCGAACTCGTCGGTAATGTCGATGGCTTGATTCAAGTCGCGCCGCTTACTGAATATAAAAGTCCAAGATACTATCGACGCCGAAAGTAAGATAAACATGACGAACTGCACAACGAAGCTGGCTTCCTTAACCAGCGTGATAATCGACAAATCAGCGTTCATTTATGTTAACTGCTCCATAATGGCAACGGGAATGGGTTGGGGTTTCATAGTTCGCACGTCTATACACGCGATGCGTACACTACCCGTACATAATATGTCCAGGTTTCGCGTGACCGCTTGTTCGAAGGTAAGACTGGTTTTTTTGACTTCAACGATGCCGGCGCTGACGTCGAGTTGATCATTGAATCGGGCAGGCTTTAAGTAGTCGACCCCAACCGAGCGCACCACGAAGAGGACGCCCAGTTCTACCATCAGTCTGTCTTGCTCGAAGCCCGCTTGCCGCAACATTTCAGTACGGGCGCGTTCGAAAAACTTTAAATAGTTCGCGTAAAATACCACTCCGCCGGCATCGGTATCTTCGTAGTAAACGCGAACCGGCCAATTAAATGTCTTCATGCGTTTCGGCAAATCCATTAACGATCAAATAAGTCCTCTGTTGCAGGTGGGCGCCCTGGCGGGTTCAAACCAAAATGATCATATGCTTTTTGCGTAACAACCCTGCCGCGTGGCGTTCGCATGATAAAACCTTGCTGTAACAAAAAGGGTTCCAAAACGTCTTCTACCGTACCGCGTTCTTCGCTGATCGCTGCAGCCAACGTATCTAAACCCACCGGCCCGCCGTCAAAATGTTCGAGCATCGCCAACAACAATTTACGATCCAACATATCGAAACCATGCTTATCGATTTTCAACATTTCTAACGCTTGCCGGGCTATGTTATCGCTGATTTGTCCGTTCCCTTTGACTTGGGCATAGTCTCTGACCCTACGCAACAGCCGGTTTGCGATTCGCGGCGTACCGCGCGAACGTCTGGCAATTTCTTCGGCGCCGTACTTATCGATTGCGATACCCAGCATGGCCGCCGACCGGCACACAATGTCGGAAAGCTCTTCTATACTGTAAAACTCTAAACGCTGGACGATACCGAAGCGGTCTCGTAACGGGGATGTCAGCAAACCGGCACGCGTTGTCGCACCGACTAAGGTGAATGGCGGCAAATCAAGTTTTATGGAACGAGCAGCAGGACCTTCGCCTATTATAATATCAATCTGATAGTCTTCCATAGCCGGGTATAGCACTTCTTCTACGGCCGGATTCAACCTGTGGATTTCGTCGATAAACAATACGTCGTGTGCTTGCAAATTGGTCAATAAGGCGGCCAAATCGCCGGCTTTATCCAGCACAGGCCCGGAAGTCTGGCGTATGCTCACGTTCATTTCCGCAGCCACGATATTAGCCAACGTTGTTTTGCCCAAGCCCGGCGGCCCGAAGATCAACACATGGTCCAGCGCTTCCGAACGGCTCACAGCGGCCTGAATGAATATTTCCATCTGCTGCCGTAACTCGCGTTGGCCGACATAATCTTTGAGACGCTTGGGGCGAATTGCTCGGTCTAGGCGCTCTTCGTCTTTGACGCCATGAGCCGTCAGCAAACGATCGCTTTCAATCACTTGGCCGCTCCTCTCAGAGCTTGGCGAATCATGTCTTCACAACTCAACTCGTCGCCGGCAACCGCCTGTATCATCCGATTGGCATCTTGCGGCTTATAGCCCAACGCACATAGGGCGCTGATTGCTTCTTGCTTAGCATGGCTCGGCTGCGTCTCGCTTGCGGAAACGAGAGAACTCCCTGAGCCGTGCACGCTGGAAAACGCCGGCAAACGACCGCGCATTTCCACGATCAGCCTTTCCGCAGTTTTTTGGCCAACTCCAGGCAAGCGCACCAAGGCTTTAATGTCGCTATCGCTCACGCAACGTTGAAATTCCTCGGCACTTTGGCCGGATAAAATGGTTAAGGCCAATTTCGGCCCAACCCCATTTACTTTGATGAGGTAGCGAAATAGGGTGCGATCCGCCAGATTGCTAAAACCAAACAAAATATGGGCGTCCTCCCGAACAACCAAATGAGTATGCAAGCAAACTTGCTCGCCCACGGCCGGCAACTCGTAAAACGTGGTCATAGGCGCTTCGATTTCGTAACCGACGCCGTGTACCTCCAAAAGCAATTGCGGCGGGGATTTTTGAATTACCTGGCCGCGTAAATAACCAATCAAGAGATAACCCCGGCTAATCGCTGAGCGGTTTGCTGGTAATGGAAGTGGCACAAACCAATGGCTAATGCATCGCTGGCATCGATTTGCAAATCGCCCCTGATGCTTAACAGAATTTTTACCATGTGCTGTACTTGGTGTTTATCGGCGTTTCCGTTACCCACCAGAGCCTGCTTGACCTGTCGAGCCGCGTATTCGAAAACCGGCAGACTTTGATTCATGCTTGCGCAAATCGCGGCCCCCCGTGCTTGTCCCAACTTTAATGCCGAATCGGCATTTTTGTGCATGAACACTTGTTCGATAGCCATTTGCCGCGGCTGGTATAAGGCAATGATCTCGCTGATACCATCGAATATTTGCTTCAGCCGGGACGGAAAGTCTTCGGCATGAATGCGAATACACCCGCTTGCTACGTATCGGATGCCGCCCGATGTGGGTTCCAAAACACCGTATCCTGTTATTCGAGAACCGGGATCTATCCCAAGAATTCTACTCAAAGCCTTACGTATGCAGTTTCGAACTCAGCCGGCAGCAACGGCGTCCATAATCTCATCGCTAATATTGGCGTTGGTATAGACGTCTTGAACGTCATCCAAGTCTTCCAAGCGATCGATCAGTTTGAGCATTTTTTCCGCTGCCTCGGCATCCAGTTCGGTTTTTGTATCCGCATGCATGGTAATTTCACTGTTCTCGGGAACCCAGCCTGCGGCAATTAGAGCCTCTTTCACGTTCAAATAATCTTCAGGCGCCGTGAATATATCCACGGAACCATCGTCGTTGCTGACAATATCTTCGGCACCGACTTCCATAGCCGCTTCCATTAACGCATCTTCGTTAATCTCGTTACCGAAACTTATGATACCGACTTTCCGAAACATATACGCTACGGAACCGTCGGTACCCAAATTTCCGCCATGTTTGGAGAAGGCATGCCTGACTTCGGCGACGGTGCGATTACGATTGTCGGTTAAACAGTTCACCATCACAGCCGTACCGCCGGGTCCGTAGCCCTCGTATCGAACTTCTTCGAAATTGTCGCCATCCAGTGCTCCCGTGGCCTTTTTAATGGTGTTATCGATGGTGTCACGCTTCATATTGACACCCAAGGCTTTATCGATCGCAGTGCGTAGAGCGGGATTATTGGCCGGATCGCCTCCACCTGAGCTTTTAGCGGCAACGGAAATTTCACGGATTAGCTTGGTGAAAATCTTGCCGCGCTTGGCGTCTTGCGCGCCTTTACGATGTTTGATGTTCGCCCATTTACTATGCCCAGCCATTGTCTCTCTCTTAACTGTAAATTTTGAATTTTATCATTGCCCTAGCGGTTTTTTCGAGTTCTTGTTACAACACATGGGGCAATACCGCCGTCAACGATCGATCGGTTACGAACACATCGGCTTGCTCTTGTACCAGAGGTCTACTTACTACGCCACCGAAACCTATCATAAACGCACCCGCTTCTTTCGCCTCTAAATCGGTTTTTCCATCACCTACCATAGCAAGCGCTCTAAACTGCATTTTCAATCGTCGGCAAATCCGCGCCTTTCCGCCGTTAACCGCTAGCGGAGAATGGCGCACGTAATCGACGTACTGACCGGTTTCGCTTAACAGCAACTCCACGGCATGAACATTCTCGTCGGGAATACCCAGACGCGCCGCGAGCGGTAAAATCGCCTGACGCAAGCCACCGCTAATAATGTGTACGCCTACGCCGTTGGCTAACAAAGTGCTTACGGTTTCGGCCACCCCATCCACCATTTCGGCAATATACAAATCCGCCAACCAGTCGATTGCCGCTTGATCCGGCTTGATAAGCTCCAGTCTTTTGCCATAGACCTCGTTTAAAGCCAATTCGCCATTCATCGCCTTATCGGTTAATGCCGAGACTTCCTCGAATAAACCGTTGCGACGCGCCAATTCGTCTATGCCTTCAACGCGGCTTAACGTACTGTCACAATCGAAACAAACAACCTCAAAACTCATAATTTGATCTGCTTTGCACTATGAACTGCAGGAACGCTACAAACGGATTGCAGCAATTTCCCGTCTAATAAATCGGATACGCCAATAGCCATCATCGCCAACTGCTCACCATCCGCAACGCTCACCGCCATGCGTGTAATGTTTATATTACAACTACCCAATATCGAGCTAATCGCCGCGATGACTCCCGGCCTATCGGTATGACGGGTAAACAATAACACGCCTTCAGGCACCACTTCGATTTCGAATTGATCAATACTGACCAGACGCGGATGATGGTCCGCTAATAAGGTACCGGACAAGCTTAATATCCCGTCACCACAATATCCGGTGAGCTTGATCAGCGATTGATAACCTTCCGCTTCCTCAGCCTGAGACTCATGTAAGGTTATACCTTGACGCTTTGCTATACCGTCCACATTGACCCGGTTAACCGGGGTGGACAACTTATCGGCTAACAACCCGATCAAAGCCTCGTCCGAAATTGCCCGAATCTTGCAGGAAGCCGCTTTGCCGTAAACTGAAACCTCCAATTTATGGATAGGTTGATCGATCAAGCCCACCATCACTTTTCCCAGCGTACGCGCCAAGTTCATAAAGGGCTGCGCCTGTTTCAACTCCTCTGCGGTCATCCGCGGCAAATTCAAGGCATTGACCGCTTCCCCGGTCTGCAGGAATTTCACGACTTGTCGAGCGATTTCCACGCTAACCGCCACTTGCGCTTCCTTGGTGGAAGCGCCCAGATGCGGGGTAAACACAATGTTGTCCAGCTTGAACAACGGAGAGTCTTTGGGAGGCTCTTGCTCATACACGTCCAATGCCGCCCCGGCGATTCGCCCTTCGTTCAAAGCATCGAATAAAGCCTGTTCGTCGACCAATCCTCCACGCGCACAGTTGATCAGCCTCGCACTTTTTTTCATCATTGCCAACTGCTTCATGCCGATGATGTTACGCGTCTTTTCTAACAAGGGACAATGCAGAGTCAAAAAATCGGCTTGCCTGATCAGAGCATCCAAATCCACCATCTCGGCTGCATATTTTTCAAAAATTTCCGGCGCCACATAAGGATCGTACGCGATCACCCGCATACTTAAACCGTTGCCGCGTTGCGCTACGATGCGGCCTATTGTGCCAAAACCCAAAATTGCCAGTGTCTTATGGGCAATTTCGGCACCCATCAATTTGCTACGCTCCCATTTCCCTTGACGCACCGACAAGTTGGCGCTCGGCAAATTCCGGCTTAGAGAAAACATATGTGCGATGGCCAACTCTGCGGTTGTGACAGCATTCGCATCCGGGGTGTTCATTACAATGACGCCTTGTTCCATGGCCGCCTCTAAATCGACATTGTCGACGCCAATCCCGGCCCTTCCCACCACTTTGAGGCACTTAGCCGCTTTCAATACCTTAGCGGTAACTTGAGTATCGCTGCGAATCAACAACGCATCGAAGTCAGGTATGATTTCGCAAAGCGTGACTTCCGACACCCCGGTTTGTATATGAATTTGAATTCCTTCTTGCGCGTTTAAAAAATTAATACCATCATCGGCCAGTTTGTCGGAAATAAGGATTCTTTTCATCGTGTCACCCTAGGCCACAGTCAATTGTGCAATATTTTACAGAGGTATAGCTATGGAACAAACATATTCGCAGCTTCATCAATACACCGACATGCTAACGTCTGTTGTAGCGTCCTAATTAAGTGGCTTAAGCGAAAATATGTGATGAACGAAAAACGAATCCGATACAAACCAAACCCGCGTTCTTGTTACAGCCCCATAACGCACATGTCAATATCGGCCTATGCGCACTAAAAAACTTTTAATTTTTGCTTCAGGAGTATTGATAGCATGCATGTCCATTGTTTCCTTATATAGACACAATCATGACGATCACATCCCAAAAACCAGCTTTGTAACGATAAAGGGGGAGACAATCAATTCAGCTGATTTGAAACAACATCCTGTGATCGTTAGCTTTTGGTCTACCGACTGCCGGACTTGCATTCAAGAAATTCCGATACTGAGCTCTTTGCATGCCCGATACAATCATCGCGGATTAAAGATTATCGCCATAGCCATGTCTTACGATCCACCTAATCGCGTGTTGGAAATTGCAACAGCCATGCAGATACCGTATTCCATTACTTTAGATCCAACCGACGCTTTAGCAAAAGAATTCGGCGGAATAACATTCACTCCGACCACTTTACTTATATCGCCGACTGGAAAAATTGAATGGAAAAATATCGGAAAATTGGACCTAGAAAAAATTGAAAAGCAACTGGAAAGTTTTATATAGAGGGGACTTGAAAAACACTATAACTTACAGACAGGTAAATTTTAAATGGGGAGTATACATATTGCGGCTGACCCTACAACCTCATTTTTTACTTCCTAAGTAGAAATACTTTTTTTAACAAACTCAATGTAAAAATAAGTTTCATATTTAATTCCAATCGCCATTGTCGTTTTTTGTTTTGAAGCGAAAGAATCAAAAGCCCATTTTAATATCTAAAGTCAAACAATACCTTAGACAAGCTCAATAAACAAAAAGCCAATTACAACAACGATTCAAATTACCCATATTTAAGCCTTAAATTCAACTTATTACAAAACTATTAGACGGCTCTCAAGTAGCCGCTGTCTGTTGTAGTCGACTGCTTTTCATTAGATTTGGTAGAAATGTTTTCTTTACTTGAATAAGTTTGTTGTTTGCTTTTAGTCGCTTGAGGCAAATCTTTATCTGCAGGTAGCAAAAACACCAATGCAGCAAATGCTGCCAACGTAATTACAATATTAAACATCTTAACCTTAACCATTAGGATCACCCGAATTATTGTTGTTTATTCTCTACGAGCTTGAAAATTCGCGTCAGCAAAAGCAGCACCCAAAATCGGCCTCGAGATTACTAGGGAAAATGCTATTTGTATGCCAAGTTATTCACAATTGCCCACCGTTCCCGGAAAGATTCGAAAACAAATGTCTAGACTGAGCACTACCGCCTGATTTCGTTAGAGAATTTATCCCGTAACGCAATATTATGACTAAGTTTGCCTTGAAGAAATTAAGCGTAAATTAAAGCGGCTTAGAACTTTACTGATGACTAGACTGCCAACACATGACAGATATGTCATGTGTTGGCAGAGATGGAAACGTGCTAGCAAACACATTCGACTGCGTTTAAATGTAGATGTCTACAGCAGCAAATGACTATATATCAATGATTAGACTGCTAAAACAGCTTGACGCCTTTATTTCAACACATGTTTTCTGAAAAACTCAGGCATGGCTAAACTGGCCAGATGAATTTCTCGATTGTAATAGGTCGTGTCGAAATCTTTGCTAGCGCTAGCTTGCTCCCGAAATGCTGACAAGTCGCACTTACCCGCCATAGTCGCACTCCACCATCCGGACGGATAAATGCATTGTGGAAAAAACACAGTTTGCATGTTTTCGAAGCCACCAGCGCGCATTTCTTGCCGCATTTCATTTAGTATATCCATATGCAACAACGCCGATTCGCTTTGTTGGATCACTATTCCATTTTCAGTCAACGCATTAAAACAATCCTTATAAAAATCTGCACAGAACAACCCCTCGGCGGGTCCGACAGGATCGGTACTGTCGACAATAATGACGTCAACGCTATTCGGCTCAGCATCTTTTACCCATTTGATACCATCGATAAATTTCAGCTCGGCACGCGGGTCGTTGTTTGATACGCACAGTTCGGGAAAATAAATTTCCGCTAAGCGAGTAACCCTTTCATCTATATCGATTTGCACGGCTTGTTCTACGGATTGGTGCTTCAAGACCTCACGCAACGTACCACAATCCCCGCCACCAATAATCCAAACTTTTTTCGGATCAGGATGGCTGAACAAAACCGGATGACTCATCATCTCGTGATAAAAAAAATTATCTCGAGTGGAAACCATGGTACAGCCGTCGATGACCATCAGATTACCGAAATGCTCGGTTTCATAGATTTCCAAAAACTGAAACTCGGACTGCTCTTCGTGCAACTTTCGCTTAATTTTTAGAGAAAATGCAGTACCGTTTGCATGCTGCGCTTCGCTGAACCATTCCGCGTCTAGCATAAGTATTCCTCGGGTGTTATTAAAGATTCCTGATTATACTTAAAAACCGGCGACCAACTTAACAATCTTTTTAAATCAATAATTTATTACAACTCAATGACAAAATGAATAGACGTGCGCATGCTCTTAGCTACGTGAATACGGGATATTAATCCCCTATCAAAATGGCTGCAGCTTCGCGATATTTGTCGCTGCATTGCGCAGCAACTTGTTCGGGCAACCGAGGGCCGGGAGGCGTTTTATCCCAGTCCAATGTCTCCAGATAATCCCGCAAGTATTGCTTATCAAAACTTGGCGGACTAATGCCTACGCGATATTGGTCCGCAGGCCAAAATCGAGACGAATCAGGGGTAAGGACTTCGTCTATTAAATGTAAAACGCCATTATCGTCCAAGCCAAACTCAAACTTGGTATCGGCGATGATAATGCCGCGCTGACGGGCAAACTCTGCAGCATAACCGTAGATCTGCAAGCTAACGTTGCGGACTTGCTCGGCAAGGGTTTCACCTAACATACCAACCATTTGACTAAAGCTGATATTCTCGTCATGAACTCCGACTTCCGCTTTACTCGATGGCGTAAAAATCGGTTCAGGTAATTGCTGGGCTTGCTTCAATCCGTTGGGCAAGACAATGCCGCAGACCTTACCGTTTGCTAGATAATCTTTCCAACCTGAACCAATTAAATAACCTCGCACAATAGCTTCTACCGGCAGAGGTTTAAGGCGTTTAACCACAATAGCCCGCCCTTCGATTTGCCGGCGCAGCTCAGGATCGGAAACCGCCTGTTCCAAGCTCAGATCGTCCGCGATGTGATTCGCAATGATATGTTTAGTTTTGTCGAACCAAAAATTGGCTAGTCGAGTTAGAACCAGCCCTTTACCGGGAATCGGATTTGGCAATACCACATCGAACGCAGACATCCTATCCGTGGTGACGATCAAAAGATGCTTCTCGTCGACTTCATACATATCCCGCACTTTTCCACGTCCTAGCAACCTTAGATTTGGCAAATCCGATTGATAAAGTGCGGCTATGTCTGTCATAAAAATACACGGCGAAGAAAAAGATCGCTTATTTTACCATTATTTAATCCGCCCCTCTTTTTAAGTGAGTGCGTGCAACCGTTTTCCTAAAAGGATCCAAGAAATTGGTCGCGCCTAATCAACAATGGCATGAAATGTAAGCAGTTAACAGTCGTGACTTTATGCTTACCGATAATCCTCAGGAAAATATAACGCTAGACAATCTCGAGATTTCTTGGCGTTTCTCGCGCAGACGTTGCAACACCTCGTCTAAACGCTGATGATCGAGCGCTATCCCGCCCCGCTCCCGCAAAGACGGGCTTTGTTCGCTCTCCGAATTCAAAGCATCCATAAGCTCTAACGCATAGCCGACCAATACAGCACTCGGTTCCGCACAATTGGGATAATCCTCGGCACTGTGATACTCGATTGCGGACACCAGCACCTGAGGCAACTTCCACGCCCTGCCGAGCACGCCACCCGCTTCGCAATAATCGATGCCAACGACTTCGCGCAAGGCGGCTCTTACCGAAATGTCATCCCGTTCAGATTTGAGCTGCAACGCCCTCGAAGTTTCTTCGGACCAATTTCCCGCTAACCACAACAAACCTAAATTATGCAGCAATCCAGCCGTATACATCGTGGCGTTATCAGGAACATCAATTCCGACACACATGTCCGCCAATAAAGCAGAAGCCTCGGCAGCCATCAACGCGGTACACCAAAACCGTTCCGGCTCGAACGCCGGGCAGCGGCTAATCACATCGAATGAAGCCGTGATGCACAACGAAATGCTTACGCTACGAACTAAAGTTACTCCTAAGCGAATACAAGCTGCTTCCAAACTTTCTATAGGCACCGAAGGCGGAGCCCACGCCGAATTTGCAACAAACAGCAGCCGCGCAGCGATAGCAGGATATTCCGAAATGACTTCGACCAAATCCTTGGGTGTGAGCGAATGCGCTTCAAAGGCTTGTAACAGGCGATTCAAACCGGTAGGCAAAATCGGGGCGGGACGATTGGATAACAAAATTTGCTCTAACTTAGATTTGGCAGCCACGCTAGCAATCCATTATTACCGTAAAAAATTCACTATAGCGGTAAAAAACCGGATACCGCCAATTCGGAAATCCGCTCCGCAGGTACCGGCTTGCTAAAATAATAGCCTTGCGCCAAGTCGCAGCCTACGGCATGCAAATAATGCAGTTGCTCCAGGGTTTCCACTCCCTCTGCAACAACCTTAAACTTCATAATTCTACTCATCGCTAATATTGTGGCTACAATCGCCGCATCATTGGTATTGTTTAAAACATCGCGGATAAACGATTTATCGATTTTCAAACAATCGAGCGGCAATTGAGTCAACGAATTCAAACAGGAATAACCGGTGCCAAAGTCGTCAATGGCGATTTTAATTCCCAAGGTCTGCAACTCCTTAAAACAATCCGAACAATCCACATTCGTTTGCAACACGCTTTCGGTGATTTCCAACTCCAGTGCAGAAGCAGGTATGGCGGTTTCGCGCATGACTTTATCGATTGTTGCCGGCAGAGACTTCGATTCGAAGTGCATAGCTGAAATGTTCACGGCGATGTAATCCAGCTCGACACCTGCCTGCCGCCAAACCATGAATTGCTTGCAGGCAGTGCTTAACACCCACTCTCCTATCGGCGTGATCAAGCCTATACGCTCCGCAACCGGAATAAACTCGTCCGGCGATACCATCCCCCTTTCCGGATCGATCCAACGAATCAACGCCTCTACGGCAACCATTCTGCCATCAAGCAACGCAATCTGAGGCTGATAATGCAAAACAAAACTCCCTAATTCCACCGCTTTTCTTAAATCGTTTTCCAAACTCAACCGCTGCTCCGCCAAGCGCGTCATTTTCGGGTTGTAGAAGGTATACCGATGTTTACCCGCGGTCTTGGCAGCGTACATTGCGCTATCCGCGCACTGCAGCAATGCTTCCGGCGTTTCGGCATCGTCGGGAAATAGAGTAATGCCTATGCTCGCCCGTGGATAAATGCAATTGCTTTCGATCAAAATAGGCTTAGCCAACTGAGTTAAACAACGCTCGGCGACAGTCTCCGGTCTAAAATAGTCTTGCTTATCTTCCAAAATCACACAAAACTCGTCGCCACCGAACCGAGCAATAAAGTCATCTTTACGCAAGCAACGGTCGCTCAGAGTTTTTGCTATGCCTTTAATCAACTGATCGCCAGCCTCATGCCCTAAACTATCGTTAATATCTTTAAAACCATCCAGGTCCAAGAATAAGATGGCCAATCTTCGGCCGTTTCGTGTAGCTTCGGCCAATGCGATTTTTAAATGGCTGACAAACAAACTGCGATTGGGCAAACCGGTTAGTTCGTCATAGGTCACCAAATACGCTAACTGCTCCTCGTTACGTTTACGCTCAGTCACATCCAACATCAAGCCTCTCAGCAAAGTGACGTGGCCTAGCGCATTTTTTTCGGCACTCACCCGTTCGCTTACCCACACCGTGCTGCCGGTTAGCGTAAAAACCCGATATTCAATCGCAAAATTTCCGCCTTCCTGACACGCTTTGGTAAACGCTTCAGCCGTATCGCGCTGATTATCCGGATGAACGATGCGCTGACGCAAACCCGAGTCTTCTAACCACTGTTGCTGCGCGTATCCGAGCAGTTTCTCTACTTTGTTGCTTACATAGCGAAAACGGCACAACGCGACATCGTATTCCCAAACAAAGCCGTCTATGCCTTGGATCAATTCGTGCAAGCGCTTATCCAGCGCCAAAACTGCCTGCTTGTTGGAAAAGTTATAGGCGTCTATGGCAAGTCCCGCGTCCAACAACACGACTTTGCCCAATGCTGCAAACATTCGGTGTAACAACTCGATGTCACCGGACAGCTGGCCGTGGAGCCGGTCGTAAACTTCCGACAAGTATTTCCGGTAAGCGCCGACGTACCATTTAATATCCAAACCGATACGTTCGTGCGCCAAACCAACGTTGAGGCGATCGCAAAAGTAATTTAGGTCGTAATTTCCATCAAGCAGAGAGGTGAAATAGTCCCCTTGGATGCGTTTGAGCTCTTCAATGCCGGTACCGCTAGCGTCGACTATATTTTTTAGTTCCGGAAAAGACAGGATAAATTCGTAAAATGCCTCGGCAATTTCAACCTGCAGAGGTTGCAGCAAATCCTTCGCTTGGGCCAGCATCCGTCTATCCTCATCCGCAAACTCTAAAAAGGACATGCGCCGAGTGATTTCGTCTTCCCCGATGCCCAAAGCGTCGGCAAGCTGGCAATTTGTATCTAGAGAGCTGTTCTTCAAGGTGGGTACAAACTGGATTAAATTTTCCGAAACCGCATCGCGAACCGGGTCAGGCTAATCAAGGCTGCAAGACGGCAGCCATCGCATAAGCATAGCGGTTGATTTCGAGACGGAGAAGCGACGGCAAAAAAATGCTATTCATTGTATTGCTTAAAGTGACGCAACATCTGATTTTCTTGACCTAGCCGGCAAGTTGAAGAGGATGATTGATCCGAATGTATATCAAATTCGAAGCATCAACAACACGAGCGGCTTACCTAAAATAGGTTACCTACTTAAGGCAAACATGGACTGCCTAACCAAGGATGACTGCCGCCACCCTCCGGGCTCACTGAAAAGCCGAATCTTCTCTCTAAAAAAATCCGGCTCTATGTTATGCACAGGCTGCGAGCGAGCCTGTGCGGGAATCTAAGAAAACTCCCAAACGGAATCTTTTCGCTTAAAGGTCCGGCAATCCTGTTATTCCGACTACCGACCAATTGTCGCCATTGTTCACGCCGGACAAATCGTCACCCTCAGTGTACTGAATCCTGCAGACATAGTGGTATAAATTAGTCGGTACATCTTTCAAAGTCACTTCCACTTCCGCGTTAACGATGTATTCGTAGTTTCCCAAACTCCAGGCATTTGCCGGTTGACTGGCAAACTGAGCGCTACCCTCTGAACCGATTTGATTGCTGACATATCGATTACATTGCAAAAACGCCAGATTCGTCATGTCGTTGGAAATAGGCATAGGGTTTGCTGTATCTTTAGACTCGACTAAAAACAAATCCGATGCGGCGATATCGTACATCCACGGTAATAAAAACTTTATTTGCAAGGCTAAAAGGCCTGCTAAACAAGCGACAAACAGGATAATTTTTTTTTTGTTCATAAGTGTGTTGTGCTGGTGTTGTAGTGTGCTTATTAAAATTCTAACAAAAAAAAACGCTTAGATAGCGAATGCTCTATTAGGATACCAAGCACCTAGCAATCATAATCTCGAAACGCTTGATAGACGAATTTCCCCGGCAGTCGCATTTCGTCTGATGGCGGACCTTGAATTTTGGGAGCTGTGAGTCGATATGTCAAAGAAAAAGATTCGATCTTAAGGGGAAAGGTCCATGCGGCTAAACCTCAATCGCATCATTTGACGGCGGCACTGAACTCTGGCCATTCGGCAAAGATTCAGGTTAAAGCGGGCAAAATGGCTTTCCACCCGCTCAATTTGCCGTTATGTTTTCACGAAAAAGCTGGGTAATCCACGCATCGACAAACCCGCAAGCCTGGATCAAATGTTCGGCAGCCGCATGGCTGAGTCCGCTTCCCAATTGAAAGGAACGCGCACGTATACTCAACATATAACTGCAGGGTGGATTTTGCCCCATAACCGCTTGATATACAGCGAGTAATGCCGACGGACTCATAGCATGACTGCTATAACTGTTATCCCGTTCAGGCTGAAGCAACGATAAAGCGTAAGGTCCATCGCCGATAACCGCAGCATCCACAAACAACACCGTCCGACGTCCGCTTAGATCCAGAACATGCTCAATCTGCAACTGAAAATCCGTTAACAGCTCAACGTCCTGCGGGCTATATCGCGACTGCAAATATTCGATTACCTTTGGCCCCAGCGCATCGTCGCCACGACTGGGATTGCCGTAGCCGAAAATCAAAACCGGCGCAACCATCGGTACTCAGCGTACAAAACCGCCGTCGCTATCCCGCGTCAAGCGGTCCAGCAAACGGCCTGCCGAATCGACCAATTCCAGTTGCAAAGGCATTTTGCCGATAGCATGGGTAGCGCAAGACAAACATGGATCGTAGGCGCGGATAGCTACTTCCAAGTTATTCAATAAAGGCTCGGTCAACTCGCGGCCGGACAGATACTCCGCCGCGACTTGCCGTATCGATTCGTTCATCCCCATGTTGTTGCTCGTGGTCGACACGATCAGATTGGCCTTAGTGACAATATCGTTTTCGTCGACTTGATAATGATGAAACAAAGTACCTCGCGGCGCTTCTATCACCCCGATGCCCTCGTAGCGCTTTTCGCCCTTAACGATGAGATCCCGACTTAACACAGCCGCATCGTGCAATAAATCCCGAATACTTTCCGCACAATGCAACAACTCGATCAAGCGCGCCCAATGAAAAGCCAACGTACTATGCACCATCATCGCGCCGCCGTGCAGCTTGAAGTCCACTCGGGCAGACTCGGCCAATGGCGTATCGATGTAATCGCAGTTGTTCAGCCGCGCCAGCGGACCGACCCTATACCAGCCTTGCTCCTTGCCGATTGAAGTCAGATACGGGAACTTCATATAACTCCATGACCTTACTTCTTCCCGTATCAAGTCGTAATATCGGCAATAATCGAAATGGTCGACCAAGATTTCTCCATCGGCATTTTTTGCGCGAATACCGCCGTGGTATAACTCTAAAGCACCATTCGGTTTAATAAGGCCCAAGTAGCTGCTGGGAACGGTAGCGAAAGTATCGTAAAAAGCCTGGTTGGAAGTATGCACCTTTTTGATCAAGCCTACCGCCTCCTGCGCCCAAACGATCACTTGTTCGATGTCTTGTAACAGGTAATCCCGCTCGTCTTTGTCGAGCGCCTTATTCATTCCGCCGGCAATCGCTCCGGTTCCGTGCACCCTTTTACCGGATACCATGCGTATCACTTCCTGACCGTATTTGCGTAGTTTGACGCCTTGCATGCCGATGCCGGGATAATCCGCCAACACCGCAACAATATTGCGCCTGCTAATATCGCTTTCGAAACCGAATAACAAATCGGGGCTGGATAGGTGGAAGAAATGTAAGGCGTGCGATTGCAACACCTGGCCGAAATGCAGCAAGCGGCGCAACTTGTCGGCGGCCGGGGTTAAATCCGGCGGATCTACGCCGACTAACTGGTCAATGGCTTTAGCGGCGGCGAGATGATGACTGACCGGGCAAATGCCGCACAAACGCTGCACCATCACCGGCAGCTCCCAGTACGGGCGGCCTTGGATAAATTTTTCGAAGCCGCGAAACTCGACGATGTGCAAGCGCGCTTGTCGGACTTGATTATTCTCGTCCAGTAACAGCGTGACCTTGCCGTGTCCTTCCACGCGGGACACCGGATCCACGGCAACCCGCTTCAACCCGGCCGGATTAGCGGCAGTTTCGAGATGTTCGTACATTTGTCATCCTTATTAGTCGTAATGAACTAATTCATAAGGTAAACTCGGTTCGCGCCCAGCCAATAGCGCACTCAGAAATGTCCAGAACACATCTGCCGATGGCGGGCAACCGGGTAAAAAATAATCGACCTTAACGATTTCGTGGATGGGATGAACCTTGTCCAGCAACAGAGGAAGTTCCGGATCGTTAGGAATATGCGGATTCTCGACGCCAATTCCGTCCCGATACGCCTCCAGCAAACATTCCTCCAAGGCAAACTGGTTACGCATGGCCGGTAAGCCGCCGTTGATTGCGCAAGCACCAACTGCAACCAGCGTTTTGCAATTTCTGCGAAATTCGCGCAACACGTGCACATTTTCCGCGTTACAAACACCCCCTTCTATCAGGCCAACATCGCAAGGACCGCAGTGCTCTATGTCCGTCAATGGCGAACGATCAAACTCAGCGACCTCAAGCAACGCGATCAGGCGCTCGTCTATATCGAGGAACGACATGTGACAGCCGAAACATCCGGCCAATGACACGGTAGCGACTTTAATCTTGGCCATGTTCCACCTCCCCGGAAAGCGCCACATCACTGATTTGCCGTTGGTCGTAAGTACGCTGACCTATGGGTAAGCGATAAGCACTGCGCTTGATCAGAATGGCTCCGGTAGGACAAATATGAGCAGCGCAATCGTCGACGCTAATGGCGCTGTCTTTCAACGTGCCGCTGACCGAGTTGACGATCAAGCGTTTATTGATCCCGCGTCCGGCGATGTCGAAAACGTTTTTCCGGTCTTTTTCCCGGCTGGCGCGCACGCACAAATTACAAAATATGCAGCGATTATGGTCGATCATGATGTCCGGGTGCGACGCGTCCACCCGCCGATCGGCGTAAAAATGCGGAAAGTGGTTATCCAGCATATTCAAATGGTAAGCAACACCCTGCAACTGGCAATTACCTGATTTCTCACAGGACGGACAAAAATGATTGCCTTCGACGAACAGCATTTGCGTGATTCGCCGCCTGTCTTGCAGCAACTCGTCGCTAGTGTTGATCACCACTTGACCGTCCGCCGCCGGAAACGTACAAGCGGAACAATTGCGCCCGTTCACCTTAACCGTGCAGAGCTTACAACTGCCGTGCGGCGTAAACCCCGGCTTATGGCATAAATGCGGAATATAGATACCCGCCGCAATGGCCGCGTCCATAATGGTTTGGCCGTCCCGATACGGCACGGTCTTACCGTCGATGTTTATCGTGCCCGACATGGTTTACTCCTCCACTTGCGACAAATGCGCCGCGGCGTCGTCGCGATTCGCCATGCGCCGGGCAACAGCCAAAGCCCCGTCCAAATCGAATCCCGGCTCGTAACTGATACGCTTCAGCTGAGCTTGATAAACGTCGGGATAGCGTTGCAAAGTCGACAAAATCGGATTCGCCGCAGTTTGTCCCAAACCGCAATGGCTGTATTGCTTGACCAACCGGCACAGACTTTCCAGCTCCGCCACATCGCCGGCCGAACCGTGACCCTCCACGATTTTATCCAGTTGTTGCTTCAATAACGAAGTCCCCACCCGGCACGGCGTACAAAAACCGCAGCTTTCGTGTGCGAAGAAATGGATAAAATTTTGGGTGATTTGCAAGATATTCCTGCTGTTATCGAACACGATAAACGATCCGCCAGTAGGCAGGTCTTCAAACGCCAAGCAGCGACCGAGTTCCCTATTGGATATAAACGTCCCGGACGGCCCGCCCACTTGCACGCCGAGTACGTCGCGTGCACCACAGTCGTTCAGTATTTGCCGGACCGGGGTACCGAAAGGATATTCATAAATGCCGGGCCTTAAACAATCGCCGCTAACGCTGAGAATTTTGCTACCCGGAGATTTTTCCGTCCCTTGCACGTTAAACCAATCCGCCCCGCGCACGACGATCTGCGCCGCCGCCAGAAAAGTTTCCACATTGTTGACTACCGTGGGTTTTTGCAAATAGCCGCTGCTGACCGGATAAGGCGGACGATTGCGGGGAATGCCCGGCTTACCTTCCAACGACTCAATCAGCGCGGATTCTTCGCCGCAAATATAAGCGCCTGCACCTAACCTAATCTCGATGTCGAAATCGAAAGCTTTGTTCAGAATGTTATTTCCCAACAAACCGGCTTGTCGGCGCCGCTCGAGAACAGCCTCCAACTTAGAGTGCAAAAATTCGTATTCCGCGCGCAAATACAAAAACCCTTGCCGGGCGCCTATCAGAAAGGCGCATACCGTCATGCCTTCAAATACCTGATCGGCAAAACTATTCAGCAGCACTCTATCCTTGAAAGTACCGGGTTCCCCCTCGTCCGCATTACATACCACGTAATGGCGGTCGGAAACCTCTTCCGCACAATAACGCCATTTCAACGCGGTCTTAAAACCGGCACCGCCCCGACCGCGCAACCCGGATCGTTCCAACTCGGAAAAGACCTCAGCTCGGTCATGCGCGCATGCGGCCCGAATCGCTGCGCCGCTGTCGAGCGAAGATTTGAGCAATAAACCGGCTTTATATAGATTGTCGTTGACAGCGAATAAGGAGGCTGGCCACTGAGCTAACGGCGCTTGCCGTTCGATCAGTTCCGCGATGAGATCGATTTTTGGCCGATTCAAATTCGCAATAGCGATACCGTTGATCAAAGCCGCCGGGCCTTGATCGCATAACCCGGTGCAAGACGTCGTATGCAAACTGACCATGCCGTCGGCGCGAACCTCGCCAATCGCGACATTCCATCGCTTGGCCGCGTAATGCAGCAGATTTTGCTGGTCCAGCATACGGTCAGTAATCGAATCGCTGAACAGTACCGCGTAACGCCCTTGTGGCGTCAAATGCAGAAAACTGTAAAATTCCGCGACCGCTAGGATTTGAGTGCGTGAAATCTGCAAAGCTTCGGCCAGGATGTCGACAGCCGAAGACGGAATATGCCGAAACTCGGCTTGTACGGCCCTAAGAATAGTCAACAAGCGGACCGGCTGGAATTGCGTCTTTGTCAGTAAAGCCTGTAAAAACGTTCTCATCGTACCACCACCGTTTCCTGATCTATTGCGAGAGTATGAATCTATCGAAAAAAACCGTTTTCAAATCGGCCCTAGGCTATGAAAACCACGCCTTGGCCTATTGTCTGGTGCAGATAGCCGAACAACGGCAGTTGCTGCAGCAAGTGCGCTCCCTATTACCCCAAAATATAGCGGAAAATATCGTACATTGCTTACGTAACCGGCAACGCTTGACGATATATGCAACCTCCTCCGCCTGGGCTACGCAGCTGAGGTTTTATCAGGACACCCTGCTCAACCTTCCGACTACTATCGCTTCCGGCAAAATCGACAAGGTACGCATCAAGATTTTACCGCCGTGGCGGGACGTCCGCCCGTTGCGGCCGGCCAGGCTGCCTTCGGCCGATACGATTGCAGCATTGGCACCGCATAGTCCGGCTGATAGTGGTGACGAGTTGACACAAGCGATGTCCCGTTTAATGACAACGCTCAAAAGCAAGGCCGAACGACAAACAGACTGAGTAGCGGGCCTGAGCCGGGCTAACCCAGCCTCTCGCGGCTTTCGCCCCTTCCGTGCTCGGCAACTGCTCCTGCGTTGCTCTACCTCCTGCCTCCATGTAGTCGTATCGAGCTCTGACGCCTGCCCGGTTTCGCGCCACCGCACAGAGCTCCTCGCTTATCTCGCACACACGTCCCAACGATCCACCTCCAGCCACAGAGCCTTGGCATACCCTGACATGGACTTTCACCATCCGATGTGTGCGCCTTCACGAGCGCACTGGGAGCGGCGTATAGTCGCGATGATGGCCTTGCAAATCGCGGCTATACGTCGCCCCCACCATGACTTTCATAGTAAACATGAGGATTACCGGTAACGGCCGCTAGCATCGCCGTAAACCCGGCCGGCTCCCTGCCTAAAGCGCTCTCAAGAAACAGCTTTTTTGTACATATAAAATCAATTACTTATAGTTGAGTAAAAGATTTAAAAAATCGCCTCAAACAGCGGTTGTTTTTGAGTAACGCCATGCCCCCCCCCGAAGGAGGCTTACTTTGCTCAACGGAATCGGCCGCATCTAAAAAGCCCATGCCGGCAGGAGCTTAACAAACGCCGGCATAAAAGCATGCTTCGATCCGAGCATCAATGCAGCAACCGGACCCTGAGCCCAACACAGAAGCTCGGCCGCCCAAACACCGGCTCCCAACGCTTATAGACCGCTTGCACTACGAACCATAGTAATCTTGAATTTTTCCAAACCGCACCCATTGATGATTCGGTCAACCTTGGAGCGCCGCCTTATCTGCGTTTCGCAACGTTAACTTCCAATCACTCGATACATCATCACTCATGGACACAAAAAAATTCCTCGACAAAAGCTTTCTCACCAATTCAATTTCCGCCTTGATCATTCTGCTTGGCTATATCAGCCCGGTAGGTTCTGATACTTTCAAGGCCATCGGTTTTTTTGCCTTCTCCGGTGCCATCACCAACTGGCTGGCCGTTCATATGCTGTTCGAGAAAGTACCTTATTTGTACGGCTCCGGGGTTATTCCCGCTCGGTTCGAAGAATTTAAAGCCTCGATCAAAGCTCTGATGATGCAGCAATTCTTTACCGTCGAGAATATCGAAAATTTTATCGAAACCGAAGAAGCGCAAGGCAGCCGGGTATTGAATTTACAGCCTTTGTTGGAGGCGGTCGATTACGACAAAATTTACCAAGGCTTGGTCGTTTCCATCATGGCTTCTCCGTTCGGCGGCATGGTGATGATGATGGGCGGCGAAGAGGCACTGGCGCCGTTGCAAGCACCGGTGTGCGAAAAAATGCGGCATACCCTGCAGGAAATGGTCGAATCCGAACGTTTTAGGCAAGCGCTGCAGCACGGTTTGAACGCGCACAAAATCGGCGAGGATTTAACCGGAAAAATCGAAGCCGTCATCGATAAACGGCTGAGCGAACTGACCCCGTTAATGGTCAAAGAAATCGTGCAAACCATCATCAAACAACATTTGGGCTGGCTGGTGGTTTGGGGCGGCGTATTCGGCGGCTTGCTGGGGCTGCTGTTCGGCTTTGCTTGATGAGGTGCATCACCCCGGCGCCAGTCTCCGGCGGACGCCTGTTAAAATATCGACAACACTTGCATGAAGCTGGCGTCCGGCTCGGCATGCAAATGCAACTCCGCGCCGGTGGCGGGATGCCGGAATCTCATTTCGGTAGCCGCCAGCATCAAGCGGCCATAACCGAAACGTTCGGCGAAATAACGATTGTGACGACCGCGTCCGTGGTTGGCGTCGCCGATGATGGGGTGACTGATGTGCTTCATGTGTCGGCGCAATTGGTGCTTGCGGCCGGTTTCCGGATACAACTCGACCAAGCTGTAGCGGCTGGTGGCGTGACCTTCGATTGCTACCGGAATTTCCGTAGTCGCCAAACGTCGGTAGCCGGTGCGGGCTTGGCGCACCGCGTGCGGCTCGCTCTTCAGACGCCGATCGTCCGGCTCGTCGCGTAACGGATGATCGATCAAACCTTGCTCGGGCGGCCATCCTCTTACTACGGCCCGATAAGTTTTGCGGACTTCGCCGGCCATCAGCGCTTTACCCAAACTGCGGGCAGTCCGGGCATCGCGAGCGAAGACTAACAGCCCGGAAGTTGGCCGGTCCAACCTGTGCACCGGGTAAACGTGCGCGCCTGCGTTCAGGGCCCTAGCATACTGCAAGGCAAATTCGGTTTCGTGTTTGTCGATGGGACTGCGGTGCACCAACAAGCCGGCCGGCTTATGTACCGCCAGCAACCAACGGTCGCGATAGATTTCCTTAAGCGGATTTTCGTCGAGCGGCGTCACTGTCTTTCCTATATCCAACGTAGGTAGAAACGGATCAAACTCGAGCCACATTTACACGACGCAACACCAGCCAACACCTAAATTCGCACGCTTTTATTCGACTGAGTGGACAACGCATGGACACTGAGCACTTGTTGCGGCAATTGCCGGGTGTCGCAAGTCAGTAAGGTTAAACTCAATTTTTGACACAGCTGCATCAATCGGGCCTGACGCTGCTCGAAGCGTCGGCCATATTCCTGTCTCAGGCCAATGTCGCCGCTGTCCACGACCAAATCGCGTATTTTGTCGGTAAACCGGTAGCGGCCGGTTTGCGGCAATTGCGTTTCCAGGGCATCGTAGACTTGCAGCAATATTACTTCGCAGTGCCGGGACAGCAAGGTCAAGTGGCTTTCAACGCCGGTCGTCAAACCGCGAAAGTCGCTGATCACATACACCCGACTCCCGGGGTGGGCATGGTGTTGCAAGCGAACCAAAGCCCGCTCCAAGACACTGGAGCCTTCCGCGCCGACACTCGTATAAACCGGTTGTACCAAGGCATTCAGAAAACGCAGCAAGGCTGCTTTGCCGTTGCGCGGCTTCAATTCCATGCACCCGGCTTCACCGAATATTTGCCCGCCGATACGGTCGCCTTGTTTCAAGCCGCTCCAAGCCAGCAATGCGGCCAATTTAGCGGCTTGCACACGCTTGAACACTCCCCGGCTGGCAAAAGCCATGCAGGCCCGGTAATCCACCGAAATAAACAATGGTCGCTCGCGTTCTTCGGCAAAAATCTTGCTGTGCGCTTTGCCGGTGCGCGCGGTCACCCGCCAATCCATGCGCCGCACGTCGTCTCCCGGCTGGTACAACCGGGTTTCCAAAAACGCCATGCCGCGCCCCTTGAAACCGGACAAATAATTGCCGCTTTGCGCCGCGCGTATCCGGCCAGGCTGAAGTTTCAGCGCGGCAGCCGGTTGAGCCAGATCGATCAGGGTTTTCAGACTCACCGCAATCCGTTCTTCGGCCGCACGGGGTAATTCCTGACTCATTGCCCGCCGCCACCCCAAGGCCTAACAGCCACCGTCGAGATGCTGTTAGC
Source organism: Methylomonas sp. HYX-M1 (assembly GCF_040741385.1). Lineage (NCBI taxonomy): Bacteria > Pseudomonadati > Pseudomonadota > Gammaproteobacteria > Methylococcales > Methylococcaceae > Methylomonas > Methylomonas sp. HYX-M1. The sequence goes on along the minus strand of NZ_CP160405.1, from coordinate 993,254 downwards.
CGGCGCCCCTTCGATGATCTTGCGGCTGATCGCCAAGTACACCAAGCTGTTGTGTGCCTCGTCCCACAAGCGTATGACCTTGGTTTCCTTGAATAACAACGACGTGCCTTCCGAAAATACTTCCTTTTGCTCCGGCATCTTGCCGGGTAATTGAATCGGCCCGGTTTGCTGGCAAGACAACGAGAACTGTGACGGGTCCTGCGCCACGCCCAAGGCGCCGGAAATACCGCCGGTTTTGGCCTGGCTGACGTGACAGGTAACTCCAGCAATATCCGGGTCGGCGAACGCCTCGACGCAAACTTTGTGATTGGCGCCGATCAACTTCCAACTGGTGGTAACGCAACCGACGGTTTCGGCATGCAGAGGTAGGGAAAACCACAGCAAAGTCAAAGCAACTAATCGTAATTTAGGCATAAAAACTCACTTATCGAGTACGCGACGCACTGCGCGTTCGAAGCGCAATGTCCGCATAAAAACCGCCGGCTTTCGGCTGCCGACTAAAAGTTGAGGTTGAAATTGGTCAACCAAACATGGTTCAACAAATCCGGCGTGCCGTAATTATGCACATAGTGCAATTGATAGCCGGTGTCGACATTGATCTTGGGCGTCAATTTGTAACCGACTCCGACATAACTTCGATTTTGGTTGACGCCGGTTTGAACCGAATGCGCTCTCGGTCCTTCGTCGATAGAGTTGAAATACACGAACAATTCGTCCAGCGCAATCAGATAGACCTGGCTGGCGGGCAATGAATACAGCCAACGCAAACGATGACGCATGCGATGTCCGGCATCGGCTTCGTCGGCGAAAAAACGCTGTTCCACTCGAAACCGGTACTGGAAGTTGAGCTGCGGCGTCCAGTTGTCGATCCACTGCAATTGCTGCACGGCATCGTGAGTCGCCATGTCAAAATCGTTATCTTTGCTGTATTCGCCCTGCCAGGTGTAGCCGGCCCACACTTGCAATTTCGGCGTGATTTTGTATCCCAACAGCGGTCGCACAATCATCTGGGCAAATTCGCCGTTGTCGTTCTTGGTACGCGGCGCCAACTCCAAATAAGCTAGATAGGGGCTGCCGCCGAAATCGGTTTGCAAGGTGCTGTTTAGCCAGACCGACCAATCGTCCTCAGGTTCGGCAACCGCCCCTGAAGTGGCCAAGCAAAAAGACGCCAAGGCTAGAGAAACACGTTTCAGCATTGCAAAATCAATCCGTTTGAAAAAAGCGCCGATTCTATCATCCATCGAGCGCAACCCCGATTCGGGCGCGGTAAAAACCAACCGCCGGCAAGTTCATTGAGGACGCAATGCCCAGTTGACAATATCGCCGGCCGCCATGGCGCCGGCCTGCCGCGCCACTTCCCGGCCGCCGCGAAACAAAATCAGCGTGGGAATACTGCGGATAGCGTAACGGGCGGCCAGTTCCGGCTCCGCCTCGGTATCGACCTTGGCCAGCCGCATACGCGGCTCCAAGGTCCGAGCCGCTTGGGCGAAAGCCGGCGCCATCATTTTGCACGGTCCGCACCAATCCGCCCAAAAATCCACCAGCAGCGGAAGCGCATTGTGCTGCAGTTGTTTGTCGAACCCTTCCGCATTCAATGCAATCGGATGACCGTCAAACAGAGCCCTATGGCACACACCGCATTTAGGTCCTTGCGCCAACCGTTCGGCCGGCAGACGGTTGACCGCCAAACAGTGCGGACAAGCCAAGTGGAGTAATTCGCTCATGCCATTTCCCCCTGATCGGAAAACTTAAAAACAAAGTCCTGCCTTGCGATGGCGGCCCCAGACACGCGCATCCGGATCAATCCAGCCCGGCCCGCTGCAAACGCTTGCGCAAAATAGCGATTTCTTCTTCCAAGTCGGCAACCAGTGCCGCCAGTTCCGGTACGGCTTCGAAATCGCGCTCCAGGCTAACGATGCGACGTATTCTTAACAAGCTGGCACTGGAAAATCGCCATTCTCCGGCCTGTTCCTTGCCGGGCGACAATAAACCTTCGGCTATATGCCGGCTAATCCATTCCGGCTCTACCTCTGATAATTGGGCCAGTTGTTGTAAAGTCAATCCGCCTGCTTCGAGTATGGCGTCTATCACCTGCTTCGCTTCCGGCATCGCTTATATCCTCCTGTCTGCGCGCGGATCGAATGCCAGTTCCCGCGCCATTGTTTCATAGATTTCCCGCGCTTTAGCGCTAGTCGCGGGCGGCAACAATACCTGAATGTCCAAAAACAGATCCCCGGGCGGCGTACTGGGTATCCCTTGGCCGCGCAAGCGTAACTGTTGACCGCTCTGCGTGCCGGCCGGTATGCGTACTTTCAGCACTGTCGAGAATAAATTGACCGAAATCGCCGCGCCCAGTGCGGCTTCCCAAGGACTGACCGGCAAACTCATGTGCAGATTGGCAGCGTCGACGCGCAACGACTTATGCGGGTTGAAATGCACTTCCAGCAACAAATCGCCCGGCGTGCCGCTACCCAATCCCGGCGCTCCTTGGCCGGCCAAGCGGATTATTTGGCCTTCGTGCACGCCTTTGGGAATTTTGACGTTCAACGTGCGATTGTCCAAACCGACTCGGCCTTGCGCATCGAGACGCGGCACCCGCAGACTCACTTGCCGGGTGGCACCGCTAAAGGCGTCTTCAATATCCAGCAATACTTTGGCATGATGGTCTTCGCCGCGGCCGTGAACCGAGCCGCCGCTTGCAAACGGACCGGTTTGACGCCTGCCCGCTCCCATGCGCCCGAACAATTGGCTGAAAAAATCGCCGAAGTCGCCGGCATCGGTAGTGGAAAACTCGAAACCGGCATCCCAATCGGGCGGAGGATGAAATTCCTGACCGGGCCGATAGCCGCGCCCCAACTGGTCATAAGCCGCCCGCTTCTCGGTATCGGACAATACCGCGTAAGCTTCGTTGACTTCTTTCATCCGCGCTTCAGCGTTGGCTTCTTTGGAAATATCCGGGTGATACTTGCGGGCCAGTTTACGATAGGCTTTTTTGATGTCCTCTACCGCCGCATCCCGATTTACGCCTAAAATCTGGTAATAATCTTTAAATTGCACTGTCGATCTCCTACCGGATATTGAGCGGCATGGCGGCTGATGCACAACCTAGCAGGACGTAGCCAGGCTTCCTCGCCGGACAAAGCGGCCACCGAATGTTGAAATGCGCCCAATATATAGCGGATAGCCTGAATCTATACAAGCGATGCTATAAGCCCGTATACAAGGATAAAATGCCTAGCTCAACCTCGCCTGAACAGCCGCACCAGGTTTCGCGCCGCCGCTTTTTGAGCATGGCCGGCCTGGGTTTGACGGCTTGCAGCCCGGCAGCCCAAGGATGGTGGCGACTGAGCAATCAATGCCTGGATCCGCGCCAAGCGCCGGCCTCCGCCTTGGAAACCGAAGCTTGGCAGGGGATAGACCCGAACGAGTGGTGGGATTGCCACGTGCATATTCTAGGCTCCGGCGACGGCGACAGCGGGATTGAACTCAATCCCGCCATGAGACAACCGCTGTTACATCCGCTGCAATCGCTGCAATACCGGGCTTACTCCAACGCGGCGTGTACCGGCCGTCCCGGCGGGCAGGACCTGGGCTATCTGAATCGCCTGTTGGCATTGCTGGACAGCATGCCTACCGGTGCCAAAGCCATGCTGTATGCCTTCGACCGCACCCATGGCGCGGCCGGCGACGCGGATCACGTCCATTCATTTTTTTACGTACCCAATGCCTATGCCCAAACCCTTGCGCAACGCTACCCGGACCGGCTGGAATGGGTAGCCAGTATTCATCCCTATCGGCAGGATTGCGTACAAGCGTTGCAACAAGCGGTAAAAAACGGCGCCCGTGCGGTTAAATGGCTGCCGCCGGCGATGGGCATAGACCCGGCCTCGCCGCTGTGCGATCGCTTTTATCGAGCCGCCGCGGCTCTGGACATCCCCGTCATCAGTCATAGTGGGGAAGAAAAGGCCGTAACCGGTGCCGACCGACCGGAGTTCGGCAATCCGCTACGTCTGCGAAGGGCTTTGGATGCCGGCGTGCGGGTCGTGGTCGCCCACTGCGCCAGCATAGGCAGCGATAGAGACGACAACGGCAAGCACGTCAGAAGTTTCGACTTATTCGCGCACATGATGACGCAATCCCAATGGCACGCTCAGCTGTTCGGCGACATTTCGGCAATAATATTGCGCAACCGCGATGCGAACGTCATCAAAACGCTGCTTAGCGAAACGGCTTGGCACCCCCGCTTGCTGTACGGCTCGGATTATCCTTTGACCGGCATTTTGCCGCTGATTTCGCCGGCCTCCTTCGCTACAGCGGGTTTGTTAGCCGAAGACGCCGTCGCGCCGCTGCAAGCTTTGCAGGATTATCACCCTTTCCGTTTCGATTTCGTGTTGAAGCGTAGCTTGTCCTGGCAAGGCAAACGTTTTTCGCCGCAAATTTTTGCTACCCGGCGTTTTTTCGCGGCTTGAGCGCCCGGTCCATGGCCACATAGTTAGGCACCAAGGCGCCTGTCCGCGCTTTGCGTATCACGATTGCCTGCCATACCGGGCACGATAATTTATGGCGTGTTCACGGCCATGTTGACAGGACCATCCCCGAGTAAATCCGGAAACGAGCCTTTGCGAATGTTGAAAAACAACAATTCCGGCAAGCTGACCGCGGCGCCCTTGAGACTGTGTTGTAAGTGCCTGCCGTCGTCCCAAGGCCAACTGAACAAGCCGAACAGGCTTTCGCCGGCCGCTGCGGCTAAATTTAAACCGCCTTGTAGCGGCCTGAACCAAATAGAGTCTTGCGTAAAAAACAAGAAGACTGCGTCGGTTTCGTTCCAACGATACACACCAGACGTTAGCGTATTGGCTTCCCTTAAGCCGCGCCAAAAATCCGCATTAGCGGCCATGGCAGCCAATGCGCGCTCGCGATAGGGTGAAATGCGGTAACTGCCGGCGATGCGATATTCCGAGCCGACTTGGGAAAATGCCTGGTTGGGAATGAAATCCCATCCTGCCGGCGGGATGTATCCGCCGAATATATCTGTTGCGGCTTCCGCCTCGCTTAGCGAAACCGCGTGCCGGTTGGCATGATAGTCGGAAGCGGCAGCATTGAGCTGGCGGAAGATTTCGGTGACGCAATTGTGGGTCAGAATTCGATACCGATAGCGCCGATCCAGGTCGGCAATCTGCTTATCAAGCTGATTTTGCAAGCGGTTTCCATATTCCCTTAGCGCGTCTGCGGAATGTACACTGGGCAGTAATTCGCTTTCGGCGGCGAGCGCCGGCGTATGGGTCAACGCTGAAACGGCCAAAGTGCCGGTTGCGGCATGCAATACCTGCCATAGCGCATTGACGCTCATTTCCCAATCGGCATAGCTCCGCTCGTCAGGTAACCGGGCCGCAGCCAGCCCGGCAGCAGCGTGCGCAACTGTTTGCAGCCCGCGTTGCAATAAGGCAGCAAATTTATATTCCGGCACCGGGCCGGCATCGGCGTTGTCGATCAGGCGGGACAACACCACCGGATAACCCGTTTGTAACGATGCGTCGACTGCGTGCAATCTGGCCAAAACCACCAAAAGTGGATAGCCCCAATCGGGGCGTTCGCTATGCAATAGGCGAAGCGCGTCTTGAATCAAGCGCTCGCGAAAATCGCCCAACGCGCGGTGCTGTGCATCTGTCAATCGCGGCGTTTGCCCGGCCAGACTTAGCATGCTTTCCGGGCGCGGCGGGACGGCTGCTTGCAATACGTCTAATGCGGCTAGTTTCGTTAATTGGTAGCGATAGCGTTGCACGAAAGGCAGTAGCGCGTTAGTCGAATGTTCCGCTTCGCTCTCTCCGGGCGAGGCGCCGGATTCCGGCGTCAAAGTCAACAACTCGTGCAACACGTTTAGCCGTTTGCGTTGGATGAATCCCGCGCCGTCGCTGCGCTCTGCCAACAATGTGACTTCGCTGAGCAAGGCACTCGACTGCGTGCGCGGCGGACTATCCGTTTCCGTGGGCCTGTAATGCTGCCGGAAATAACCGGCGCCTTGTAAATCGATCAGCGCATGGCGATCTTGTTTGGATAATCCCGCAATCAATCCAAGGCCGTCTCGGGTGATTGCCAATTTGGCCAATTGCCGGCGTTGGCTTAATAACAAGCGATCGAAATGATCTTGTAAAAAGCCGAGAAAATCGGCGTCGACCTGAATGCTATGACCATGGATGGGTCGATTCTCCCGGTCTGCATATTGAAAACGGAAAGCCGAAAAACTATCTCGGTATAGCTGCAGCCAGCCGGAGTCCTCGTGTTGGAAATGATAAACCCGGTCGCCGAAACGCAAGGCCGCATGGCCGCCGCTGGCCGAGCCTTCGTTAGCTTCGATATATAAAAAGTCGAATGTGGCTGCCCGTACCTGAGTACAAGCGGCAATGGCCGCGCACAGACAGGCGCGTAACAACAAGCCGGATACGCGCACTGCGGCCTTAACCCAAACAGGCAAGCCTATTTTTTTAGCCCTTCGTCGATGATTTGCATTTTTAAAGGATCTTTGTTGGTCAGACTTTCGCTGAATGCGGAAATTTGCGGTCTGCCCAACTTGGCTTTTTTGAGCCCGCGGCCGATGCCGATAAAGGTGTTACGATCGTTCTCCCAATCGGTGATGCCGTATTCCTGCGCCATTTCGCCGACATCGGCGCGAAAATTATCCAACGTGCCGTGATCGGATTCGACGAATTGAGCGGTATAGTTGGCGATGTCGTTTTCGTAACGCTCCTGTTTGGTCAACGAAGAATCGGAACTGGAAGTAAGCGGGCTCGACACGAGATTAAAAATTCCCGCGGAACTGTCGGACGAACTTTCGAACAACGAGCAGGCGGAGGTTAGGCCGGCAACCGCGATGACGGCACTGGCGGTAACAATGGAATGACGAATAAGCATGACAGCATCCTTGAATGTTGAAACGGCTAAGCAAAAACGAAGTCGGACAAATGTATAGCAAATACCGGCTTTATGTGCAGGAAAATATCCGACGCGGTCAACAGGATGCCGCACAAGGCAAGGCCACACCCGCGGAACAGGTGTTGCGAGATATTCAGACATGGTGAAATGGACCGATCACGCCTTGGCCCAGGGTGGCCATTTTTATTAGACCACTACAGTTCGCCGCCGGCCGGAACGCCATGCCTTCACCATCAAAGCCCGATGAAACTGCTGCCGGATGAAAACCTGTCACACCGCCAGTATCTGGATTAATATCTAAAAAATTGAGATCATGTTGAGTTGTTAATCGAACGAATGGTTTTGTGTTGACATCATTTTTACCGGTTCAAAGATCCTATTTTTGCGAGAGCGGATGCTTTAGTCCCCGTTATCAATATGTTTCGTCGAAGCAGCCTTCGTGAGTTACCGAATGCGATAGCCTAATCGCACTCGTATTGTCGTCATATTGCTAACTGATAATTTGCTCTACCCATGATTCGTCAGGCCGCCAATCCGGTTCCTGCCTCCAAAAAGCGCGAACTATTTCGGATATTTCATCAAGAACCCCATTTGCCCCGTGCTGCTTTAAGCGGTTTAGTCCAATTCTGCCGGATTGCGCAAAGAATTGTGCTTAAAGCGACTCAAAGTGTTGTTTTATAAATATAAATAAGCAACGTCGCACAAATTGATGCGCAATTCGCTTGCGCCGCCATACGGCTGTGGCCGACTGAAAAGTAATTCACAGATTACACGCACCGTTTTTCGTTTACTAAGCCCCGACCAAATAAAAAAAACATCTTGGCAAAGACATACCCACTCTTTACCCAATCAAGCGGACAGAAGACTATGAACAGAACAACTTTTATCGTATCTGCCGTATTCACGGCTCTGGTAAGCGACACATCAACGGCATTTGCTCAAACACAGGCTCATCACACGGTATTTAACGACGCTTTCGCAAATGCGCCAGTCCAATTTCCAATCGAGCGTTTACATTTTTTCGATGTTCAAACCGCCCGGCAAGCGCTGCTTGGTTATAACTATGCATTAACCGCTCAACTCGACGGTAGTGTAGAAGCGATCGTTTCCGGCTTAAACGGTTCGGGATTGCAACAGCCCCTCTCCGTGGTTCGCGCCAATGCGCAAAGCTCCGCGAACGCTGCTAATACTCTTGTGGCGAATAATGATGCGGAAACTCCGTTTCCGCAAATCAGCTTAAAATCTAAAGCGAACGGGCAAGCGGCTATCGATGCTTTGGGCGAAAGATTGCCTGAGGTGGCTAAAGCCTACGATATGTCGGCTGAAAAACTGACCGAAATATTACGTACCGATTCAAGCGCATGGATAGACGAAAGCGGCCGCCTGCTATACGTTGAAGAAGAGAATCAAGCCGCGGCCCCTACTGTCCCCGGCCCTAAAAAAAGTGGCACTACTGATTTTGAACAGGCGGCAACGGTAAGTTCTACCGATACCTTTAATACCATTGCATCCGGAACCGACGCCTTCGCATTGCACAGTAAACCCGGATCGAATCGGGTGATTTACCTGGATTTCAACGGTCATGCCGCAAGCAGCACCGCCTGGAATAGCGGCACGCTAAACGCGCAAGCTTACGACACCGACGGAGTTCCCGGCACATTTAGTTCGGGCGAATTAAGTAAAGTTAAAGAAATCTGGCAACGGGTGGCGGAAGATTACGCACCCTTTGATGTAGACGTCACCACCGAAGAACCGAGCGCCGATGCCTTGCAACGAACCAGTAGCTCGGATGCTCAATACGGCACTAGAGCCGTCATTACCCGTTCGATGCCGGAATTATGCAGCCAATCCTGCGGCGGCATTGCTTATCTAAACGTATTTTCCTACTACTCTTCGTCGAATCCGGATTACTACCGGCCAGCTTGGGTATTTTTCGATAAATTGGGCAATGGTGCGCCTAAATACGTGGCTGAAGCGGTATCGCACGAGGTGGGCCACAATTTGAATTTAACCCATGACGGCAATTCCAGCGTCACTTACTACGCAGGCCATGGTAGCGGAGCTACCGGATGGGCGCCGATTATGGGCTCCGGTTATTACAAACCGGCCACCCAATGGAGTAAGGGCGAATATCCCAATGCCAACAATTTGCAAGACGACATTGCAGTCATCAGCGCTGCCGGAACTCCGCTACGCGCCGATGATTTCGCCGATACGCTGGCAAACGCCGCGCCATTGGCTGGCGACGCTAACGCCGTGGTGCAAACCGGCGTGATAGAACGCAGAACGGACTTGGACATGTTCACTTTTTATACCGATGGCGGTGCAGTGCAGTTCAATGTAGCCTCCGGTACCATTGCATCCGGTTCTAACCTGGATATTTCCGTAGAATTGTTGGATTCTGCCGGAAAAGTGGTTGCTAGCGCCAATCCGGCCACCAGCTTGTCGGCTTCTATCAGCGCGACGTTAGGATCAGGACAATTCTATTTGCGCATCGACGGCGTGGGTTACGGCGATTTGACCACCGGATATTCGGATTACGCTAGCTTGGGCCAGTACCAAATAACCGGTAGCTATCCGAAAAGCACGGTTTCTATGATGGCGCCGACCGCAGTGATGTCGGCCACGCCTACCGAAGGGGATGGTCCGTTGACGGCCTCTTTCAATGGCAACAGTTCGTACGATCAAGACGGTTCCATTGTCGGATTCGATTGGAACTTCGGCGACGGCTCTACCAATGCAACGGGTTCCAGCGCCAATCATACTTACAACACCCCCGGAAACTATACCGCTACCTTGACAGTAACCGATAATACCGGTCTGAAAAACAGTTCAACTCAAACCATCACTGTCATTCAAGCAGCTTCCGACGCCAATATGCTGGTAGGAAGCACCAACGTCACTCGCCAACTGTTGAGCGGCGGCAAATCCAGATGCGTAGCTACCGTTACGGTTGAATCGGCCGGTTCCATAGTCAGCGGCGCCACGGTATACGGCACATGGAGTGGATCGTACATGCCTACCAAAGGCAGTTCTAAAACCATATCCGGCACATCGTCCGTAACCACCAACAACGCCGGCAAAGCGATCTTCTACGGCGCAACCTTGTCGGCCAGCACCAGCGGTACTTGCAGTTTCGCGGTAACCAACGGCGAAAAAATCGGGTTCAGTTACGACGGTAGCGGTGCGACCTCCGGCAGCTTCAGTTGGTAATGTTTGAAAGCTAACCCCGGCAACAAGGCGTGGTTCTCCACGCCTTTTTTGTATCTACCCGCCCAGAAAGCAGACTACCAGTCCGCGGCCACTCAATCCTTGTCGGCATTAAATTAGACCGGAATCCGGCGAGCAAGGCACAATAGCGGAGTTTTTACCGATTCGCCCACGCCATGCTAGCCGCGCTAATCCGTTTCTCAATTCGCTACTCCGGTATTGTGGTTACCGTTGCCGTTCTGTTAGTCGCATACGGCATTTACCGATTTTCGGACGCCGGACTGGACATCTTTCCGGAATTCTCGCCCAAACGCGTCATTATCCAGACTGAAGCGCCCGGTTTAGCTGCGGAGCAAGTGGAAGTTTTGGTTACCCAGCCGATAGAAACCTCGATAAGACCGTTAATCGGTTTGGAAGCCCTACGCTCGGAGTCGATTCAGGGCTTGTCCATCGTTACCGCAACGTTTGCGGACGACACGGATATTTATAGAAACCGGCAATTGGTCGCCGAACGCCTGGTTAGTTTGGGACAAAAATTACCGGCCGGCATCGGTACGCCGGTTGCCGTACCGCTGTCCTCGTCGTCCGCAACGGTAATGACTTTAGGTTTGAGCTCCGACACCCGGTCCTTGATGGAATTGCGCAGTCTGGTCGATTGGACGCTCGCTCCCCGATTGCTCGCCATTCCCGGAGTGGCCGACGTCAACGTATTCGGCGGCGACGTCGCGCAACTGCAAATTCAAGTACATCCGGAGGCGTTGCAACGCTTCAACTTAGACATCGAGCAAGTGGCCGCCGCGGCGGCTGCGGCGGCGGAAATCAAAGGCGCCGGTTTTTTGGAAAACAGCAACCAACGTTTCACCCTACAAGTGGTAGGCCAGTTAGTCACGCCCGAGCAATTCAGCTCGGTGGTGATAAAACGCTTAAACGCCGGCAACATCACATTGGCGGATGTCGCGGAGGTACGCTATTCGGCGGAACCGCCGATCAGCGCCGCGCAAATCATGGGCAGGCCTGGCGTGGTATTGATGGTCATCGGCCAATTCGGCGCCAACACCTTGTCCGTCTCTAAACAAGTCGAAGCCGCATTGGCCGCCTTCGCTCCCTTGTTTAAGCAGCAAGATATTCGCTTTTTTCCGCATTTGTTTCGTCCGGCGGATTACATAGAGACCGCAGTTAACAACTTAGCCGGTCATTTATTGTTTGGCGGCGGCTTCGTCATCCTGGTTTTATACCTGTTTTTATTCAATTTTCGCAGCTCGCTGATTGCCGCATTAGCGATTCCGGTATCACTGGTATCTGCGGTAATCGTGTTGTTGGAGATGGGCGTCAATCTGAATATTATGGTATTGGGCGGCTTGGCTATTGCGCTAGGTGAAGTTGTAGACGATGCCATCATCGATACCGAAAACATTTTTCGCCGCTTGCGCGAAAATCAAAGCCGCTTGCTCCCTGAAACGGCCGGCACTGTCATTCAACGTGCTTCGCTTGAGGTTAGAGGGTCGGTGGTATACGCCAGCTTCATCGTTGCCTTGGTGTTTGTACCCTTGCTGACCTTGGACGGCGTAACCGGGCGTTTATTTTCTCCCTTAGGCTATGCCTATATTTTGGCGATCTTGATGTCGCTGCTTACCGCGCTGACGCTTACGCCTGCACTTTGTCACCTGCTGCTAAACAAAAGTCAGCTAACGGCCGCAGAGCCACCTTTGGTGCGCTGGCTAAAGCGAGGGTACGCTCAACAATTGCAATGGGTTATCGGGCATTTTCGCATGGTGATGCTATGCGGAGTACTGGCCTGCGTAGCCGGCATCTGGGGGTTTTCCCGCTTGGAGCATCAGTTTTTACCCGAATTGCGCGAAGGGCATTTCATCGTCCATACCGCGAGCATCCCGGGAAGCTCGCTGCAAGAATCGATACGGATAGGGCAGTTGCTGACGGCGCGCTTTTTGGGCGTAGACGGCGTGGAGTCTGTATCGCAATGGGCCGGACGCGCAGAACGCGGTGCCGACACTTACGGCAGCCATTACAGCGAATACGAAGTACGCCTTAAACCCTTGTCCGGCCGAGAACAACAGCGGGTGCTGGATCAACTCAGAACCCTATTGAACGAATTCCCCGGCATCAATTACGAAGCCAACACCTTTCTGACCGAACGGGTGGATGAAACCATATCCGGCTACACCGCATCGGTAGTCGTCAATATTTACGGCAGCGATCTTGCGGTATTAGATGAGCAAGCCGGACGGGTCGCCGAATTAATGCGCACACTTGCCGGCGCTATCGACGTACAACAACGCTCGCAATCCGCGACGGCGATGTTGCAAATCAAACTGGATTTGGACAAGTTGAAGTTTCGCGGCATCACGCCGGCACAAGCGATGACGGCACTGGAAACCGCCTACGGCGGTCGAATTGTCGGCAAAAGCATACAGGGTAACCGCGTCGTCGACGTCACGGTTACCTTAGCGCCGGAGCTGCGTTCCAGGGCCGCATCCTTGCAACAACTGGCTATCAAAAATGCCGAAGGCGAGCGCGTGCTGCTCGGTCAAATAGCCGATATCCGCCATAGCGAAGGCAGGTACAACATTCTGCATCAAGGGGCTTTGCGAGCGCAAACGGTTACCTGTAACGTCGATCAGCGCGACATGGACGGTTTCATCGCCGAACTTAAGGATAAATTGTTCAAACAGCTATCGTGGAGTAGCGACAGCTATCCGGAAATCATCGGCGCCGCGTTGGAGCAAGCTAAAGCGCGGCGGGTGTTAATCGTGCATGCTCTCATCGCCGGGGCCGGGGTATTGATTTTTATCTCGCTGGCGTTGGGGAGCATACGCCACACCGCGCTAACCTTAGTGAATTTGCCCTTTGCCCTGCTCGGGGGCGTTGCGGCGGTGCTAGTGACCGACGCGTCCTTGTCGGTAGGCTCGTTCGTCGGCTTTGTCACCTTATTCGGAATCACGGTGCGCAATTCGATCATGCTCATTTCGCACTATCGCCATTTGATAGAACAAGAAGGGCAAATCTGGTCTCAGGCTACCGCGTTGCGGGGCGCTCAAGAGCGTTTGCCGTCAATTTTGATGACGGCTTCCGTTACGGCATTAGCCATGCTGCCTGTCGCATTCGACAGCGACAATCCCGGCCGAGAAATCATGGGGCCGATGGCAACCATCATCATCGGCGGTTTAACGTCTTCAACCATTTTAAATTTACTGTTGCTGCCGGCTATTTTGCTGAATTACGGCCGCTTTGAGCCGGTGGATGAGGTAAAAGCGCGGCCTAACTGAGCCGGAATTTGTAAGGGTCGTTGCCGTTTGAAACACATAATGACTATCGGCCGGCAGGATAAAGAAACAGCCGGCTGTCAGGCTGCCTGTTGCAACTGTCCGTTACGCAGGCAAGCCACGGATTTCCGGCCGGGCTCGCGAATGCAATCGTGATTGCGTAGGCGGTAGCAGATTGCACAGCGATTGAGGCGGCGTTGGTAACGGGCTTCGGCCCTCTCGAACAAGCTTTCCAATCGACTCAGCTCGGAATCGGCGGCGGCGACCCTGCGGGCATGTAGTGCGGCGTAAAGCGCTCGCGCTTGGTCTATCAATATGTCGTAATCGAATAACGATGTTTTCATCCCTACCTCCTGGCATTCGTAAAGACTAACGACTTACCGGCAAAACCATTCGAACACACGCCGCCCCGTTAAGTATTGACGTCCGTCAATCAAAAACCGCTTCTAATCGAACAGTGTTCCTGCCCGGCCTTGACGATTAAGCGGCGAGATCTTCCAGCGGCGATTCGAGCAGGAGTAGCTCGCATAAATCGGCATCGACCGCGTCTCGGTCCAGGCCGAGTTTCTCGGCCACGGGATAAGGGAAATTTTGCTCGATCGTTTCTTTAGGCATATTGCAATCGATGCAATAACTAATGAATTGTGCCAGATGCACGACGTAAGCCAAGGCGGATGGGTTTTCCCAAGTGAGGGGTTCGGCGGATTGATTGATTGCATCGATTAACTCGTCCGCAAATTTCCAGCGTCTGAACAGTTCCGCACACGCTTGTTGGTTGGTAAATCCGATGCGTTTTCGTTCCACGTCGGGCCGGCTTAGGTGGCCGGCTTTGGCGTGTTGTTCGATTTCGTTGGATTCGCTTGGGTAAGCCATGTGGATGAGTAACTTACCCATGCCGCCTATCAGGCCGGCGGTAAATGCCACGTCGGCGTCTACCCCGGCTCTTGCGGCGAACCATTTGGCGTACTCGGCCGCTCTGAAACTAGTGCTCCAGAATTTCCTTAAATCGAAATTTTGTAGGCTGGGCACCGAGGCAACCAGGCCGGACGCAATCACCAACGTCTTGAGCTGCCCCATGCCAATCAGCAGCACGGCTTCACTCAACGACCCGACTTTTCGCGATAGACCGAAGTGAGCGGAGTTGACCAAACGCAACACTTTCAAAGCAATCACCTGCTCTTTTTCGACGGTTTTAACAATATCGAGCAGTTCGGCATGAGGATCGTTGAGTTGATTAATCAAGGTTCGCACTACCTCGGGAACTTGGGGGAGTTTATGCAGGTTGTCGAATAATTTTTCGATAGATGCGGACATAATGAATTCCTTTTAGTTGACGGCAGGGTAAGTCTAGTAAAGCTGTGTGGAGTGGAGCCGATTGCAACGAAAATATTTTTGTTGCAAAAACGCCTTGCAGCGTAAGCCTGTACACGTTGCGAAGGCTAGCTTGCTTTGTACCGTCCGCCGCCGTCGGAAACTGAAGCGGCAGCGTCAGGCTCAACTCGGAAAAACTCCCAAGATGTGGCGTTTGAAAAACCTATTCTTAGAGCGCGCATGCAAAAACGCGTTGAAGACCGCTTCCGGCACGTGGCAGAAATCCAACGAGGAATCTCCCCGAAACGACACCCGCATTTTGTGCGTCGCGTCGTCGTAGCCGATCACATCGATTTTGCTGGATTTTACGGGATGCATTTTCATAACTACCTCCTTGACCGCAATGCCGATTGGATTAGCCGCAAATTCACATAGTTCCGCCGGGGATGCGTCCGTCCCTCAGCCGCTTTTGCCCGAAAATGGCGTGCGGGTTTGACTGTTCGGCATTAAGCCTGCAAACTCGGATTCGAAAATAAAACTTATCAGCAGGAGCCGAGCATCATGAACCAAGCCGAAAAACTACGTTGGGGCATTCTGGGCGCAGCCCGCGTCAACGAGCGTTTGTTGCCCGCTATCTTAGAAGCCGACAATGCCGAACTGGTTGCAATCGCCAGCCGGCGGCCGGGGGCCGCGGCGGAAACGCTCAAAAAATACGCCCCTTGCTATCCCGGCATACACGCTTACGACGACATGGAGGCCTTGCTAACCAACCCGGACGTGCAAGCGGTTTATTTACCGATGGCAAACCACGAACATGCCGAATGGGCGTTACGGGCAATAGCGCATCGCAAGCATGTGCTATGCGAAAAACCGATGGCATTATCTTTAAGCGACATCGAAGCGATCGATAAAGCCGCCCGCAACTACGATGTCAAAGTCATGGAAGGCTTTATGTACCGATTTCATCCGCAACACCGGCGCGTGATGGAAATCATCCAATCCGGCTTGATAGGCGACGTCCGTTCGGTACGCAGTTGCTTTTCGTTCATGATGCGTCCGGCCCGCATGTACCGGCTGGCCGAACACGTCGACCGGGGCGGCGGCGCCATGTGGGACATAGGCTGTTACGCGATACACGTCATCCGCATGTTTTTCGAGCAAGCGCCGTCGGCGGTTACCTGCATGGCTAAATACGCCGATAGCGGCGCCGATATTGCCAGCAGCGGAATTTTGGATTACGGCGACGGCCGCTTTGCCCAGTTCGATTTCAGCTTCCAGCGGGCTCGCCGCTGCGAATACGAAATCGTCGGCAGCCAGGGAGGGCTTAAATGCCATGTGGTTTGGCAATTGCCCGGCGATATTCCGATCATTTCCTGGTGGAGCGAAGACGGCCGCCAAGGCGAGGAGCGCTTACCCGCGGCCAATCACTTCAAACTGGAAATCGAGCATTTCAGCGACTGCGTGCTGCAAGATAAACCGCCGCTTTTATCCTTGGACGACGCCAAAGCAAATTGCCGCGTTATTGTCGCCGCGCTCAAATCGGCCGCCAGCGGGCAAACGGTGAGCATTTAACCAGGCATGCGGACGGCTTCCTCGCCCGGCCGGCTTGGCCGGATGCGCTTCAAAATCGGTTTGGCCTTGTGTTGTTTGCTGACAGTATCGGCCGGATGGTTAGTCTGGCAACAACGGGATTGGCTGGGCGAACAGGCGTTACGGCGTTTAATGGCACAAAGCTTATTTGCCAATCCCGCCGTTTCCGGATTGAGCTTGACTATGGATCACGCCGCATTGGCGCATCTGCAATTCGAATTAGAGACCGGGAAAGGCTTATTGGCGGCGGAACTGAGCGAGGCGAATCTGAATTACGACTGGCAAACCTTGCAGCCGGATACCGGCTTTATCGAAAAAGCCAAGTTGACGTTTCACTATCGAGCCGACAGCGATACCGATACCACCCCGGCCGAGGATTCCGCGGCGGCGCTACGCTTGCCGCTACGCAGCCTCTCTATCAAGCAACTGGATCTGACGGTAATCGCGCCCTGGGGAGAGTCCCGATTTATAGGTCAGGCGGAATTTAATACTGCCGAACAACAAACTGTACAGGTTTTACTCAACGACTCCGAATATGCCTTGAGCATAGGGCAGGATTTCGGCGCCGGCATGCTTTCACTGCAACTGCGCAAAGCGGACGGCAGTGCGATAGCGGCCGGCAACTATGGCCGAAATCCGCCCGATAACAGTCCGCTCATCGGCTTGCAAGCGAACGTGGAGTTGCTGCGCGGCTGGCTAACGCAATGCGCATGGCTGCCGAACCAAATCAGGCAGCCACTCGCCGCGCTCATCTGGCCGGCTTTGGATAAGATACAGGCGCAATTGCATTTGCACGGCAACAGTCCGGAAGACCATAAGCGCTTCAAAGGCTATCTGCAGTTAACCGAACATAACGACTATCTGGCCGGCGCGGAACTCGAATTAGCCGCCGACGAGTTGGCGGTAGACGCTCATCTGGCACTCAGCGCCGCTCAAGCCCGCCGGCTTGCAGCGCCTTGGCTGCCGACGGCAACCTCGGCTTGGCAAGTTAACGCCGGCGAGATCATGGGAGCCGTGCGCATGCACTGGCAGGCCGGCAAGCCTATGACGCACGCGGTTTTTCTAAAAGGCTATGATTTGGGGCTGGCAATAGGCTCTACTCACATCTCTAAAGGATTTGTGCAATTGGACGCCGCCGAATCGACACTACCCACATATATTGTTTCATTGACAGTGCCGAGCTGGCAATTAAATGAAAACACCGAATTTCGCGACATACAACTTAACGCCGCTTACCAAAACGGCCGCTTGGCAATCGATCAAGCCAGTCTGCCTATGTTTGGCGGCAAGTTGCAGCTGGAACCGGCCGAATTGGAACTGACCGGTGGGCCGATACGCTTGATTTTAGTCGTCAACAATGTCGATCTGCAGCAGCTACTGCAAGCCATGAACTACCCCAATTTGTCGGGAACCGGCATGCTGAACGGTAAGTTGCCGTTAAGCGTCGAATCCGACACTGTGGAACTGAAGGACGGAACGTTAACGGGGATAGTGCCGGGAGTCCTGCGCTACACAGGCCCGGGGGACGACGGAAATTTGGCTTTCAGCGCGCTGAGAAATTTGCAATACCACGCCCTGCAAGCCGGCGTGGATTACCGGCCGGATGGCAGTTATAGTTTAGGTTTGCGTTTGGAAGGCAAAAATCCGTCGGTATTGTCCGGTCATCCTTTGGCGTTTAACTTGAAATTGCACGGGCAGTTGCCGGAACTCTTGCAAAAAGGCGTACTGGCAGGCGATTTCGAGCGGCCGATTCTCGAACAGGTAAAAAACGCCAAACCGTAAAACAAAATGTTCCGAAACCGTCAATACTGCGCCGCACAATGCGGCTTGGAGAACTCTATGAAATTGAAAGCGGCATTTATTGCCGGCCTAGTCTGCGATACGCTGTTAATGACAGCCTGCTCGCCGTCCGTCAGATTGGAAGCGCCGGAAAAACCGATAGAAATCAATATGAACGTCAAAATAGAACACGAAATTCGCCTCAAAGTGGAAAAAGACGTGGATGCCCTGATCAGTAGCGAAAAAGGTTTGTTTTAAAGGAGCCCTCAATGAGAATCAAAGCAACGCATTTTTTGTTGGCCGGCTTATTGTCGTTTTGGTTGGCTGCAAACCCGGTCGCCGCGGCCGACTTAGCGCAAGCAAAGTCAGCGGGACTAGTCGGCGAACTGATGAACGGTTATTTAGGCTTGGTTAACCCCAATGCACCCAGTGACGTAAAAGCCTTGGTGAACGACATCAACGCCCAACGGCGGGCCGAATACGAGCGGATAGCCGCCAAAAACGGCGTATCGGCGGAAGAGGTGGCTAAGCTGACAGCGCAAAAAGTTATAGAAAAAGCGGCGCCCGGACAATTTATCCAAACGCCGTCGGGTTGGAAGCAACGTTAAGCAAGCACGATAAATTCCCCGGCTCCGCCGGGGAGGCAGCTAAAGTTTTATGCTCATTTAAAGTCGGCGGGGAATGCCATGCGTACCTTAAGGCTTTGCATGCCGCGCAATGTATTACTAGATTACATGCCAGCGCGCCTATCTTGATAGCCTGTAAGAATATGATTACATAACTTATTAATATATATGGAATATTGTCTCGACTGCGATTTGCTAAAGGTATTGAGTCGGCGTATTTTTTAAGCTAATATCAGCCCGCCGTATTTCGCAAGGCTAATGGCGTTAGCCTGTCGGAGTCGGTTAACCGCTAACGTTATAGACAACTCAACTCAAAAGCTATTTATTGAAAGTAAAGCTTAAAGCCATGGATGCACACCAGTGCAAGTCAACGTTGGAAATCGGGAAACCTTCCGTCACAGCCCGTTTCAGCTTATGGCTTTTTTCCTTTTTTGTTCCGGCCGGCCCGGATGGGCGCGCGCGCCTGTCCGGGCAAACGGCCGGATACTCGTCTTCCTTGCAGGCTCAGCCGCCGCGCTTTTAATGCGTTGTTTAACTGCCGTTATCCATTCAAACATCGGGATTTTTAACATGTTCAAACATCACCACCGAAACCTTTTCGTTTACGGCTGCTTGCTCTTGATCGGGCTAATGAGTCCGCTCATCGGCCGGGCCGACGAGTCCGGACTCGGTTACGAAGAATTCTCCGGCCCGCTGCAATCGACCGAAGACAAAAAGCGCATTCCGGAGGTGAAATTCGACACCGACCTGCGGGGCGGTTTCACCCTATTAAGCGAAACCGATTACCGGGGTACGGGACAGTTTCCGTTAGAGTTTACTCGCTACAACGTCTCGGCACGATCCGTCACCAGCCCGGGCTGCGATTACCGCAACAACATGGGCACGCTGTGGGGGCACAATTATTCCAGTTGCATTCTGAACCAACTGAGCACGGTGGAAAAAATCAAGGTGTGCACCATGGGCGTCTGCATCACCTTCGGCAAAAATTTAAAGCCGTTACGCGACGATCTCAGAGATACCTTGGAGAAAAAAGGCGTCGTCAACGGCCAAACCTACGATTGGGTCTATACCCAATTTTCTAGCGGCATGCGGGAAGCGTACGACAAAAACGGTAATTTATTGGCCCGGTTTAACCGGCAAGGCATCGAGCACCGGTTGGACTATGTCGACGATAAGTTATCGACCGTCACGCACGTGCCGAGCGGGCGGCAATTGCGTTTTACCTTCAACCCGGACAAATCGGTGTTAGTTACCGATCCCGACGGCCAGATTTATAAATATGTACTTGGGCTGAAAGAAGTCGTCAACGGCGTAACTCTTTACAAAAACCAATTCACCTTCCCGGCGGCGCTGGAAGGCAGCGAGCCGCTTACCAGAACCTACCGACCGGAATTCATCAATTGCGATACCAAAGATAATTTTAGGTTTTCTTATTTAAAGTCGGTGGTGGAAAATGGCAATACGTTAATTAAAAACGAATTTCTTTGCGCTGGCGCGGACTCAAGGCCAAGGTTTACAACCATCGCAATGGCCGGTCATAACGAAAAGAATTTGATTAGCGAGCGCACGCTGCGCGCCAGTCTGGCCGATCCGCACGAATTAACTTTAAAATTCGCCGACTCGGATACCGACAAATACCGCTCGTTTGTCACCCGAAAAAATTTCGATATAGTCAGTCAAGATACCGGCCCTTATTCCAGGATTTACCGAGCGGTTTCGACCAACACCCGTTGCGCCGACTGCGAGGAGGATTTTAAGAAGTCCACCTACAATATCAAAGGCGACCTGCTAACCCGTACCGATTTTCTCGGCCGGGTTACCCGCTTCACCTACCCCAAGGGCACACTCAACCGCGGCCTGCCGCTGACCCGCACCGAAGCCGACGGCACCAAACAAGAGCGCCTCACCACCTGGACCTGGGACGAGCGCTTTCCGCTGAAAACCTCGGAAGTGGTCGGCGAAGTCGCCAAGGATTGGCGTTACGACGACAATGGCCAGGTGATTCGGGAAATCGTGCGCCCGGCTACGGAAGCCTTGGTCGACGACAGTTGCCCGGCAACATCCACCACCTGCCATCAGACCGACTATGCCTACGTTTACGACAACAGCAGCCACGTCACCTTAAAAGTCAGCAAAACCGGGCCACGCGCGGAAAACGGCAGTACGGTCACCGAATACCGCCGCAACGGAGATCTGTGGCGCACCACCGACGCCTTGGGTCGGGTGTCGTCCGTGCTCAGCGTCAACGCTCACGGCCAAATCACCGAGCAAGTCGACATCAACGGCGTACACAGCGTGACCGAATACAACACGCTGCGGCAGCCGGTCACGGAAAGCGTAGGCGACGACGTGACCCGCTACAGCTACACCACCAACGGCCGCCTGCAAAGCCAAACCCGGCCGGACGGCAGCGTACTCAACTACAGCTATACCCCGGCCGGCTCGGTAAAAACCGTCAGCCTGACGCACGGCGAGATTACCGACACGCTCGAATACCGGCGCGACAGCCGCGGCAACATTCTGCAAACCATCGCGCAACGTAGTGACGATAGCGGCCAAACCTGGAAACAAAGCTTTGACGAAAAAGGCCTGCTGATCGAAACCGCCGACGGCACGGGCGCATGGGACAAAACCCTGAGCTACGACGGCAACAATCATCAGACCCGATCCTGTATCAGCGGCGAAATCTGCGACTTGACCGACTACACCGTGCTGGATCAAATCAGCGATCGCTCCCTGGCCACACTGTCGAGCAAAGGCAAATTAGGCCCCAAAATTCCGCTGTTCAGCCTGGACTACGACGTGGCCGGCCGGGTCACGCAAGTGGTCGATCCGGTCAACGCCACCTCCTTATTGACCAACAACGAACTGGGCAAACACATTGACGAAGACTCGCCGGACTTCGGCAATCGCGGCTCGCTATACGACTTGGCCGGCAACGAAATCTACCGGGAAGACAGCGACGGCAACAGCGCCCGCAAACACTACGACGCCCTGGACCGCTTGACCCGGGTCGATTACTCCGACGGCGGCAGCGAAAGTCAAACTTGGGACAAAGCGCCGTCAGACGATAGCGCCCATGCCGCCCATTATGTAGGCCGCCTGGTGGAAAGCAGCCGCACCTCGGCCGGCGGTTTGACTGTCACCGACCGCATGCGCTACGACGCCCGCGGCAACGTCACCCACAGCGAGCAAGCCGTTACCGGCCTGCCGGCCTTGAGCACGGCCTACGAATACGGCCCCGGCAACCGCCTGCAAGCCGTCGCTTATCCCAAAGGCTTGCGCATCGAATACGCCTATGCAGACGGCGATTTTCGCATCGCCCAGGTCGGCGCCAGCCTGAACGGCACCGCCAACACCTTGGCCCGCGACGTCAGCTACCAACCGTTAGACAAGCGCCTGCGCAGCCTGACCTTCGGCAACGGCTTGAAATACATTCGTTCCCGCGATAACGGCGGACGCTTAATCGTTGTGCGGATGCGACAGGCTAACAACAGCGACATGTATAACCATTATCTCGCCTACGACAGTCGCAATCGGGTAACTGTTTACGACATAACCTCCTTCTACTACGACGACTTCGATCGCTTGGTTTCGCAAAAGTCACGCGCCAGTGCCGAAAAAACCCTGCTGGAACACGACAACAACGGCAACCTGACCCGCTTGGAAAACTACACAGGTAGCGGCGCCTTAAGACGTACTGACGTTTTGTCTTACAGCGACAACCGTCTGACCCGGGAAGACATCACCCCAACCCCGCCGGCTAACGGCAGTCAGGGCTATACCGCTGCTTACCGCTACGACCAATCCGGCTTCATTACCGGCTACGGCAGTTTTGTCTACCGCTACGGCGCCGACCGTACCCTGACTAAATTCACCCAAGCCGCTACCAGCGAGCAATACCGCTACGACAGCGGCCGGCGGCGGGTGTTGAAAACCAACGGGGCCGGGCAAACCCGCTACGTCTACGACACTGCCGGCCGCTTGATCTATGAACAGGCCGGCAACGGCAGCGCCCGCAACTACGTGTGGCTGGGCGACGTGCCGCTGGCCGTGGTCGACCAAAAAACCGACGGCAGCCTGGCGGCGATTTATTACATCGAAACCGACTTCGCCAACACCCCGCGCTATCTGCGCCGCGCCTCCGGCAATCTCAGCCAGCCGGTGTGGCACTGGCCGTTCGCGCCCTACGGCGACGTTGCCGCCCAGGAAGACCCGGACGGCGACGGTGCGAAGGTGACGTTCAACCTGCGCTACCCCGGCCAATACTACGACAGCACCACCGGCCTGCACTACAACCACACCCGCTACTTCTCGCCCCGCACCGGCCGCTACCTGCAACCGGACCTGATCGGCCTGGAAGGCGGCACCAACGTGTATACTTACGCCAACGGCAACCCGGTGATGTTTACCGATCCGACGGGGACGATTTGGGACTTGTTTGATATTGGCTTTTTTGCCAATAGTCTTGCTACCTTCGCCATGGCCCCTACCATGTATAATGGCGTCAACTTAGCGCTCGATACGATTGGATTGGCTCCGGGAGTACCGGCTTTAGGGACGATCAGACGGGTTACGGATAATGCGGTGGAGGTTGCAAAGGAGACAACCACTGTCATCGGTAGGGTTAAAGACCTTCAAAACTTGGGGAATGGTGAAAAGTCGCTGCTGGATCGTTTGCCGTATCAACGAAACTCAAAGTCGGATTGGGCGCAGAACTCTGGCGTGCTTCGTAGTGAGATGAATCGGGGCTTGCCGATTAGGGATGCGTCAGTTGGTGATAACGGCGGTCAATTCCTGAACGCTGAACGATATCTGCTTAAAGAACGCGGATGGACGTTCGATGCTAACACGAACTTTTGGAATCCGCCGAAATGAGTAGGAACGGTGCTTCTGGGGTGGACCGCACATACCTCAACTTTGCGAATCTTGTTAAGGAGAGATTTGCATTCCTAAGTGCTCTTGGCTTCGTGGAGGTTGAGTCACTGCCGACGCTTGTTCTTTATCGGAATGGCGACATTGACGTTGACGTGTATCACGGACGGCGATCATACGAAATCGGCTTTGGAATTACTCGCCAAGGAGTTCGGTATTCGCTGTCGGAATGCATTCGCTCTACTGATCCTGAATTCGCGGAAAAATATCGCTATCCTACAGCGACAACGCAAGAGGTTCTTGCCGATGGTCTTACAAAAACAGCAGAATTGGCAAAACGGTATTGCATAAAAGTGTTGCAAGGCGATCCGGCGTTTTTTACAACGCTTGGAAGCCAACGAAAATTATGGGCGGAGAAATACGCATTTGACGTGATGGCAGATAAATTGCGGCCCAAGGCACACGAGGCATTTCGGCTAGGTAAGTACCGAGAAGCTGCCGAGCTTTATAGGAAAATTGAATCTGTGTTGAGTCCGGCCGAACGTAAGAAGCTGGCTATTGCCGAAGAACGCAGTAAAGAATAGTTTTCTGTATTTAAGGCCGTATGGCAATGGGATGGACTCCTCCTACGCAGGGCCGTATGTCGTAGGTGATTCGCGGCGCAAGCCACCTATTGCAACAACGACAACCGTCTGGCCAGGGAAGACATCACCCCAACCCCGCCGGCTAACGGCAGTCAGGGTTATACCGCTGCTTACCAATACGATCAATCCGGCTTCATTACCGGCTACGGCAGTTTTGTCTACAGCTACGGCGCCGACCGTACCCTGACTAAATTCACCCAAGTCGCTAACACCGAGCAATACCGCTACGACAGCGGCCGGCGGCGGGTGTTGAAAACCAACGGGGCCGGGCAAACCCGCTACGTTTACGACACCGCCGGCCGCTTGATCTACGAACAGGCCGGCAACGGCAGGGCCGTAGGGCGGATAAGCTTGCGTCATCCGCCGAATGAAATAAACTTGTTCCATGCCAAACTATCGACGCAATCGCATTCCGGGCGGGACTTATTTTTTCACGGTTAATTTGCTTGAGCGAAAATCGGCATTGTTGATCGAGCATATTGCCGAATTACGGGAAGCGGTCCGCGCAACTCGGCAACAACAGCCCTTTCATATCGACGCCTGGGTTGTTTTGCCGGATCACATGCACGCCATTTGGACATTGCCATCTGGTGATGATCAATACTCCAATCGATGGCGAGCTATCAAAAAAGCTTTTTCAAAAGCACTCTCAAAAATCGAATATCGCTCCCAAATCAAGGCCGTAAGACGGAACGCATCGCGGTTTCGCCGTATGGTGGCATTTGGATTGCGGATCGCCTACGACCATGCGGCGGTTTATTATGATATCGACGGGTGATTCGCGGAGTAAGCCACCTATTGCAACAACGACACACCTGGCGAGGGAAAACATCGCCCCGACCCCGCCGGCTAACGGCAGTCAGGGCTATACCGCTACGTCTACGACACCGCCGGTCGCTTGATCTACGAACAGGCCGGCAATCTCAGCCAGCCGGTATGGCACTGGCCGTTCGCACCCTACGGCGACGGTGCGAAGGTGACGTTCAACCTGCGCTACCCCGGCCAATACTACGACAGCACCACCGGCCTGCACTACAACCACACCCACTACTTCTCGCCCCGCACCGGCCGCTACCTGCAGCCGGACCTGATCGGCCTGGAAGGCGGCACCAATGTGTATACTTACGCGGGCGGCAACCCGGTGATGTTTACTGATCCGACGGGGACGATTTGGGACTTGTTTGATATTGGCTTTATCCTGCGCTGGATCGGCCTGATCGGCTTGCTGGGCGAACAAAGCCCGGTCAGACATCCTGCCAAGCGGCGCCGCATCAAAACCGTGATCCAGGAACTCATGTATCTGGCCGCGCGACTCATCCGCAGTGGCCGCCGGCTCAAGCTGCGTTTCTCGCAGCTCTGCCCGGGTTTCATCGCCTTTGAAGCCACCTACGCCAAACTCGCCGCCGGCTAGCGACTGATTTTCAACCCTCAAAGCCCGCCACCTCTCACTGCGTAAATACGGCAGTGAGCGCATCGCTGCGCTTAAAATCCAGCCAATTTATCCATGCCTGGAAAAAACGCCTGCTAATAGGGTGAATTTTAAGCCGTTACACTCGATTGCAAGGAATGTAATTTTAAATTCGGCCACTTTTGTAATAGTTTCCGAATAAAAGGGCTGACAATATTTGAAGTCACGGATTCAGGTGTAAACTCTTGCTTTATGCCCCAAAAATCGTAATCAATCATTCGGCCTTTCTCGGTCTGCCATTCAAGAGGAAAACCGCGTCACTGGGTGATAGGTTGCCCAGGTTTCGCCCCGTCGGGCTAGGCGGTTTATCGGGTGTCAGCCGGCCTCATCAATGGCCTTGCCGGGTTGCTTCAGTGCGGTATCACCGCCCGTTGCACGGTAGGCGCTCCCGCTTGGCGGGCTTGCCAAAGGTCGTAGGCGGCTTGGTGGGCTATCCATAGATCGGCCCGGCCGCCATTCTCGACGCCGAGCCAGCTTTCGATTCTGAGCGCCATTTCCGGCGATATAGCCGCCCGGCCATTCAGCACTTTGGACAAGGTGCCTCGGGTGACGCCAAGCTGCTTGGCGGCTTCGGTGACCGTCAGCGACAGCGCCGGCAAGATGTCTTCGCGCAAGGTTTCGCCGGGGTGTGGTGGGTTGTGGATTTGCGTCATGGGGTTGCCTCTTAGTGGTAGTCCATGTAATCGACCAACACCACGTCTTCGCCTTCGAACTTGAAGGTCATCCGCCAATTGCCATTGACGACGATGGAGTAATGGCCGGCCAGATCGCCGCTCAACGGGTGCAAGCGCCAGCCGGGCAAGTTCACGTCGTTGGCTGTCTTGGCGATGTCCAGGCGCAACAGTTGCCGGTTGAGCTTGGCAGCGTGTTCCGGCTTGATGCCGACCTTGCTGCCCGTTTCGAAAAAGGCTTTCAGGCCTTTGTGTTGGAACGATTTAATCATGCCGGCATTGTATGCTGTAGCGTTACACCAAGCAACAGCATTCGACACAATCAAACACTATCAAGGGTGATGATGTGGGTAGCTTGTCGTTACGAAATGCGGCCGGTACCGGCGCATTGATGAGGTGTTGGTAATTTGCCTTGCTGATGTTGGTATCCAGGCCATAAACGGTGCCGGATTCGAACCGGATCATACCATCACTTTCGCGCCTGTAACCGTTCCCATTGGAAACAACCGCCCATGGCGTTTGGAGTATAGCGCTTAGGCGCTCTTGCGTTGAAACGGCACCACCGCCGCGCCTTCCTTCAAGCTGTCCAAATAATCCGCCCACCACTGCAACATCTTCACCCGTTCCGGCAGGTATTGCGCTCGGTTGTAGGCGGCGCGGACACTGTTTTGCTCGCCGTGGGCAAGCTGACGCTCGATGGCATCCGGGTTGAATAGGTGGGCTTCGTTGAGCCGGGTAGAAGCCATGCCCCGGAAGCCGTGGGCGGTCATTTCAGCGCCGGTGCTGGTGTTTCCGACATGGGCCTGGCGTTACTGCGTACCGACGGAAACACAAAGTGGCCGGTACCGGTCAGCGGCTTGCTTTCCTCGAAGATGGCTAGCGCCTGCCGGGATAACGGGCTGATGTGTTCCTCGCGCATCTTCATTTTGGCGGCCGGAATGCGCCATTCGGCCCGCTCCAGGTCGATTTCAGACCATTCGGCCTTACGCACTTCGCCAGGCCTCAACATGACCAAGAAGGACAAGCGCAACGCGCAATGGGTGGTAAAGTGACCGGTATAGCCTTCGCAGGCTCGCAGCAATGCGCCGATTTGTACCGGGTCGCTGATGGCGGCATGGTGTTTGACAGTGGTTGGTACGAATGCCCCTTGCAGATCGGGAACCGGGTTTCTAACGGCGCGGCCAGTGGTAATGGCGTAGCGAAACACTTGGCCGTTGGCTCGCCGGGTCTTCGAGGCGATTTCATTCGCGCCGCGTTGTTCGATGCGTTTGACTGCGGCCAGCACGTCGGGTGCCTCAATGTTGACGATGGGCATTCGGCCCAGCCAGGGGAAAACGTCCCTTTCCAGGTTGAGCAAGGTTTTCTTGGCGTGGTCTGCGGTTTTGTTCGCCATGTGGGTTTCGTGCCATTCGCGGGCAATGACTTCGAAGCTGTTGGCGGCGGCGTCTTGGCTGGCCGCTTTGGCGGCTTTTTTGGCGGTCGATGGATCGATGCCGTTGGCAAGCTGCTTTTTGGCCTCTTCGCGCTTGGCGCGGGCATCGGCTAGGCCGATAGCCGGATATTCGCCAATCGCCAAGATTTTTTGCTCGGTGTTAGGTGTTGCCACGTGAGGCATAAAAAAACCCGCTAAGCCTTACAGCTTGCGGGTTTTGTTGTCAGATGCTACCACCTGAAACCGTAATATGGTGCCGAGGAGAGGACTTGACTCTGCTCAGAAAAAACACGACTCACTAAGTAACTGTTTTTATTGATAAAAAACGATTATTCTGAGGAGAAAAAACTCCCCGCTGGGCTACATTTCGGGCTACAAAACGGGCGACAGCAAGGAAATGATACCATAAGCAAAACTACTCATAAATACTGATATTGGAAAAAATCAACTTGCCATGTTCCATAACATATGTCATGGGAATTTTAGGATTATTAATGTCTTTTCCACCATCAGCATGCCACTTTGATTCCCACTTGTCGTAAAATGGCATTAGCTGTGAAGGCGTCAAAAGATAGATATAAAGAAGCTCGATACCCTCATAAATAGCAAAAACCCAGTCGACTTGCTTGTATTTAGCAATGATCGTTGGATTCATATGATGATGAGTCGAAAAACTCTTTGTCAGCAAGCGATTAACTGATTTCAGCTCATATTCATTACCGTTTTCATCCTTAGCATCATTACCCTCGCGGCCTGGCAAAACCTCTAAGCTCGTCGTCAAAATGACTTGCAAAAGCTTGCCGCCGTTATCCTGAAAAATATCGTTGATGCCGTGCTTTTCTGCTAACTGCTGGTATTTGCGAAGAGAAGGGAAAATTTCGTCAAGTATGGCTTTGTCAGGATGAACTTTCATCAATTGAATCGTTGTCGGTATCAAAGAAAAGCCGAACATCTGAATCAAGTGCATTTGCAAGTTTTTCGACATTATCAAGAGATATATTGCGCTCACCACGCTCGACAGAACTGACATACGTACGATGTAATTCTGACGCCTCGGCAAGCTCTTCTTGCGACATATCTTTTTTTAAGCGAAGACGCTTAAGATTTTTGGCGAAAAGCTCTCTAATTGACCCATGTTTGGCTCGTTTCATATGACAAATAATTAAAGATTGACGACTTTGGGTCTACAGCATATAAGTATCATTTTTAGCAACAATTTTAAGGTTTTGATTGATGGAGTTTAATTTTGACAGGCAACCAGCCTACAGAACAGAAAAAGGCGCCATGTTCTGCGGAAATTCACTTGAATTGATGGCAAAAATGCCTGACAACAGCATTGACCTTGTAATGACAAGTCCGCCATTCGCATTATTAAGAAAAAAAGAATATGGAAACGAAGACCAGCACGAATACGTCGACTGGCTGATTGAATTCGGGAAAATGGTATTTAAAAAACTAAAACCAGAAGGCAGCTTTGTGCTTGACCTAGGCGGCGCATATCAAAAGGGAGTTCCGACAAGAAGCCTTTACCAATTTCGTGTTTTACTGCGATTTTGCGACGAAATTGGGTTCTACCTTGCAGAAGAATTTTACTGGTATAACCCCAGCAAATTACCCTCGCCAATCGAGTGGGTAAACAAACGTAAAATAAGGGCAAAAGACTCTGTTAACACGGTATGGTGGTTCAGCAAAACAGAGTGGCCGAAAGCGGACGTATCAAAGGTTTTAACAGAATACAGCGAACGAATGAAAAAGCTTTTGAAAGCACCTGACGAATTCTACAGCCCGGCAAAAAGACCATCTGGTCATGACATAGGGACCGGCTTTGGAAAAGACAATGGCGGAGCTATACCATCAAACCTACTGCAAATATCGAATTCAGAATCAAATGGAACTTACTTGTCAGGATGCAAAATGCTTGGAATAAAAGGCCATCCAGCGAGATTCCCTGCAAAGCTGCCTGAGTTCTTCATAAAGATGCTGACAGAACCTGGAGACATCGTCGTCGATATATTTGGCGGATCGAATACGACAGGCTCTGTAGCGGAAAATCTTGAACGAAAATGGATAAGCTTTGACTTAGACATTAATTATGTTGCTGCATCTGCACTAAGATTTACAGCATCAAAAAGCGATGACGAAATAAGGCAAATTCACAGCAACATACTGGAAAAAAAAATGGTTTACATAGAAGGCGCTAAATCAGAAAGCAATTGATTAAGATTGTTTTTTGAAACTAGCTTAACCCTTTTAGTGCCATTAATATTATCAATCTTGAACGTGCCTGCACCCTTACGATTACTGTAATAGCTTTGAGAAAGGTCATTGCTATGACCAGCAACGACAGCAACGCCTTCTTTAGTAAGCAAGCTTTTAGCTGATGCTAAAAAGTGATGCCGGAAAGTATAAGCGCTAACTTTTGATGACAGGCTTGGGAAAAGCCTGTCGTTGAACTTGCGCAACTGCTCTGCAAGGTTTTTAGCGCTCTTAATCTTGACGATAAGATCAGAATCATCATGGATTAAAGATTTTAAATGAGCGAAATAAGGACAATCACTATAAACAGAAAAACTCCTAATGTCCTGACCATACTTCCCCCTATGAGTCTTCGAACTCTTAACGACGATGTGCAACATATTGTCTTTTTGTCGCACAACCACACCAGTAGCCAGCTCTTGCGGCCTGACACCAAATAATTTAAGGCAGCACACAGCAGTTAAATAGTCGCTCTGGTCTTTTTGTTTTGAATCCAAAGCTGACAAATAATTAAAAAAAGTATCCTGCCAAAGCTTTGGAAGTTTCTGTCCTTTTTTAGACTTTGATTTAACGTAAGGCTTTTTAGCCTCTTTCCATTCACTGACATATTCGCCATTTTCAGCTTGCTTCAAATGATTATGCTGAGAATCAGGCGGACATTCACGCAAGTAATCAACAAGCTTGCAATACGCTTTTATGTAAGTGATTTTTGTCGACGCATCTTTTTCTTTGCTTGCTAAATCATAGTAAGCTTTAGCTTCTTGCTCTAAACAATAACACCAAGCAGCTCTACAAGTATAATAATAGCTACGACTATTAGCGTATTCGATTGGCGTTTTCTTAGCGATCTTCATGCGCTCGAAAAGCTCATAATATCTGCGCTTCGACACTTCTGCTATAGCATAACGAGCAGGCAAACTCTTACGATAGTTTGTAGCTTCGTTCATTGCTTCATAATATTTTCGAATGTCATCCATGACTTTATGCTCCGTTGTTGTGTCTTGATTTTCCAATCAAGACGGCATTTAAAATAGGCAGCAAAACGCTATCGCTAAAACCTTGCCGCCCGTATATTTTTACCTTCTCTATAAGAAGGCGGTAAAAATATTTATTTATCTAATAAAATCCATACACTCGAAAGATTCTTCATGACGAAGCTCTTCAGACAATTTGCAAAGCTCAAAAAACACTTTATTACTCTTACGCATCAAATCATGATAATGATCGACATCAAAATCTGGCAAAGACGGCTTTTGCGAAATGAGATCATAGCTGCTCAATGCCCAAACTGCCAAGACTTCATTATCAAGATAACGCTCAAGAGTTTTTAATGATTCAATTTGCGATTTGATTTGTTGAATCTTAGAGTCTCCAGACTCTTCATAATTTAACTCTGATTCAGTTTTCTCAGCTTCTATTTTTGTTGCTTCTTCTTTTACCAACGCTTCTTTTTCAGCTTCAACAAAAGACAAATAATCAAGATAAACTTGCTTTGTAACAGTGTAAATACTAAAACCATGAAAAGTATTATCCTTGACATAAATATCGACAAGATAGCCTTCTTTAACGTTAATAACATCTTTTGAAAAAATATATTTAAGATAGTCGACGTCAGCTTGAGTAGTTTCTTTAGTTTTCATTTTATTAACTCCGTTTAGTTTGTCTATACTTATAGTATAGTATCTTTTTACCACTTCGTTAATATATTTTCATTGAATTTCTAAATATTTTTGTGATGAATATCGCAGAATATTAAAAACTAAAATCTTGAAAAGGATGGGTATCGTCAACGACCAATAAATTGAGTTCATACTCTTCTTTGTAAACATAAAACTCATGTTGATCTAATGAATGCGGAGATTGAACGCGATTGAAAAACTTTGATTGATAATCGTCGGATTTAGTTAAGAGATAATCATAAACATGCATTCGATACAATGAATATTCGCACTTAGTAAAAATTGGCATTGCAAAGTCTTCGTGCATAAAATCATTATAAGCAATACAAAAACCATTCGATCTAGTTATACGGATATAATAGAAGTTATTAATGAACATCATTTCGACGCGGTAATCAGCGCATTTAGTTTGGAACTGTATGATGAGATCAATAAAATAAAGGAAATGATGAGAATCTTCTTTGCTGTCAATGCAACCTGGTTGAATAGAAAAGAAAGCTTCAGCATAAATAGCAAAAAGATGGTCGTCATATTCTGATTCAGACATCTTTTTGACAAAATCAACAGTATCTTTGAGCAACAAGTTTCGATCAATGAAAAATTCAACTCTATCCAAAAGAGATAAATATTCATAATTGAAAGCGCGGGGAAGAGTATATTTGTTCATATCGTAGATATTATTCTGAGTATAAAGCAAACCTTGCTCAGCAAACAAAACGCTGATGTCGACGTAAATACAACGAATCATGAAGCTGTTATATTCGATTTTCCTAGTTAGCTCTTCAAGATAATTTTCTTTATACATGACTAAAAATCAAAAGAATTTATGTCGTTATCAAAATCAATATAATCACAAAGCTGAATATTGTCATCATTACTCTCAATCAGATTATTTAGAGTGTCCTGCTCGACAAGGCTTTTTAAATAATCAATCGCAATTTCGTTATTACAACCATGCAATATCTGCTCTTGTTTGTCGACTGAAAAGCCAGACGATGCAAGCCTATCGACCAAATATTGAATATGGGGAGAAGTTTCGCGAATTTTGCCAGATTTATAATTTATGACGACAAAAGAACCCCTGAATCGCGCGGTTGCATCACCAGAAAACAGGGCATTGATGCCCTGTTTTTCTTGCTCAAGAACATACAAATAAAAATCTTCGCCAGATAATTTATATGTCTCACTATCATGAAATGAATATCTATCAATGTTGAATTTATTAATCAAGAATGTGCATCACATATGATCTGTGATCGTTACTATCTCTTAAAATCTTAACAGTCAGAATTTCGTCGACAGAATCTTCTAAAATGCGATCAACAAAAGCTTGATCAGACGAAAAACGAAGAAAAGTGAGACCGTGCTTTCTATGAAAACTACCAACAATCATCAATTTAACGTTATCCATTATTTTTACTCCAAATTTCGATTAATTCTTTTAATAGAAGTAGTTGATATTCATTCATAATCGCATCCATGGAAATCGAAATCACTATAAAAAGGATCGACTATTTCAAAATAATCGTCTTCGAGTTGATATGTAGGATACACAGGCAATTGAAATTGCAAAGCTTCAATTAAATTAGTTTGTAATCGAACCAATTCTTTATATGCGCTGATTATATTTGCAGTATCATTTTGAAAATGTCGCTCGTATATAGATAAACCCTGCTTTGATGCGGCGACTTGAGTTTGTAAATAGTTTATTGATGACATATTAACTCCATTTAATTAGATTCACAATATTAAGTATTACATAGTTTCGTTTGAATTCAAGGGCGACTCAAAAATATTATCTTTATGTTTATCTTGAGAAACTTGAGAAGCAATGAAAGGTTGAACAACAACGGGCTTAGAGTAAGGATTAAAATAATGCCCTTTTACCATTTCTTCACAAAATTCATGAGAAGAAGGATAAGGTGTTGCTTGATGCGTGTAGCATGAACACTTGTCTTTAATCTTGATGCAAGCACCTAAGATCGGAGCAGATTCAACTTTAAAAAGACCAGAATATGCGGGAGCGGACTCAGGTACATTCTTGATTTTTGGTTCAAAATCAAAATATGTTTTTTCTTGAGAAACTTGAGTAAGCTTTAAATCATTATGTTCTATAGCTGTCTGAGCAAGTTTGTCGACGCCAACCTTGTCAGTCTTTTTTGACTCGATAGCTGGCTTATCAGGACTCAATTTAGGCATTATCACGCTAGTAAAAGAATGATAAACAGCGAACAAAGCCACTGGAATTATAGCTGCAACAAAATAGACGACTTTGGGTGTTCTAAGATTAAGCTTTGTATGAACTTCAGCACTGTGATACATGCCATATATATGCTTTGGCAATTTATAGTCGAAAACCGTTGCATCAGTTCTTGATGTGACGTCTTGCTTGCATTCGGGCCATTCATATTGAAAACGTTTGTTCCATTTTGCAACTAAGTGAATATGTCGACCAACCAACAAACGAATAAAGTTATCAAAGAGATGCGGGCCTTGGCTGATGAGCCAGAAATCAATACCGTAATGTCTATGAGTCTCTAAGCCTGCAACAGCTTCAGGAAGCTTCTGAGAAGAGCCACGAGGACGCCAGATGCGCTGTACTTCATCGATTACGATTAGAGAGCCTGGGCAAGCCCATTCTTGCCAATCGTCTACATAATAAACCGGCTTACCCTCTTCCTTGGCTTTCTTGATTTCTTCGTCCTG
Source organism: Methylomonas sp. HYX-M1 (assembly GCF_040741385.1). Lineage (NCBI taxonomy): Bacteria > Pseudomonadati > Pseudomonadota > Gammaproteobacteria > Methylococcales > Methylococcaceae > Methylomonas > Methylomonas sp. HYX-M1. Next base: position 958,796 of record NZ_CP160405.1, on the reverse strand, counting down.
AGAACGGCATAAATCGCAAAGCGGGGAATGACAATATACTGGGATATGTGGGATTTTTAGCTTTTTAATACCATGCACCCACAACGTGGCGCGAGGAGTATGACTGTCGCCATTCTCTTTTTTTGCGTCTTTTTCTTCGCGCTTTAAAAGCTTGTCAATTTCATTGACAGTCCAAAGGGTTTTGCCGGCACCGGGTGTGCCGGTGATAAGTGTAATCATAATTAAAATCCGTTTTAATAATATAGAAAATCCTTTCCTATACTTTATTTTAGCATATTACATTTAAATGCCAACTATAATGAAGTATTTATTTTGCTAGCAACAAATTTAGTTGTTGAAACCATTGCAGCTTTTGCGACAATTGCAGAAGTTATTATAGAAAATGCGTCTGTAAAACCAGAAAGATGTAATATCTGCAAAACTGAGCCATTAATTGCGCCGTAATTTTCTTGAATATGAGAAATTGCGACATTTAAAAGCTCTTTAAAACCAAGATAAGTAACGCTAGCAATACCTAACTGCAACAATAACTTGCCAATGAATTCAGCTGTAAACAAGCCAACAAGCTGCAAAATAACTCGTAAAATAGCGCCCATGAATTAACTCCCAACAACAAAAAGAAAAGCGGCTGACAAATAAGCTAACGATACGACCATGGGTCGTATCATCACTGCAAACTGACAAACGGTATCCCAAGGAAGGGTAATATCCATACTTAAAAGACTGGAATGAACAACCAAAGGGGCTGGACAAGTGCCCACTTGGGAATTCGCTGGAGCAAAATCTGTGACAAGGTTAACAGTCTTGTCAAAACTAGATAAATCAGAAGAATCAAGAGGCTTCTGATTAGTAGGATCGTCTAGATTAAGATTAGAAACATCGACACAGCCCAGGGAATTCGGATTTGTTTCACAATCATTCTTAAAATCAAAAGCAGGTTGAGTAGAAGTCTGAGTATCGCTAGAAAAATTGGATGAAGGAGTAGCAGGATTGCTAACTGTAGCAGTGCTAGAAGTGCCATCGGGGTTTATAGTCTCAACAGTTTCTTGTTCTGAAACAGAAAAAGATGTCGGGCTAGTTTGCTGAACGTCTAAAACGGTTTTACTTTTTCTAACCCTGCCGTCGGGCGTAACACTATTCGAAGATTCGAGCGGAATTTGAACATTACCGCCAGGAATAGCGACAGTAGGAGAACCGGAAACAGGCATCTTATCAATATCAGACTTACTACACTTTCCAGCTGAGCAGCCGAGCGTTATACCGTTACTAATATCATGCACAACACCCGCAGGATCAGACGGCGATTTAGTTAAAGCGGGTTGAAGATAAGAAGGATCGAGAGGAACATTTACAGCGACAGTCGGAACGACTTTATAGAGCTGAATATACCAAGGATTACGACTCGATTCATTCGGCCAATAGCTAACGCCGTCAAGATAAGTGATATAACTGTTACACCCGGTTTCAGAAGTAGCCGGAGAAATATAGCCGATCGTGCGGCTGGTGCCATTCTGCTGCTGATAAAGATTTCGCAGATAATTGATAGACGCCGGATTCGAGCAAGTATCTGCTGCAGATCGGCCCTGATAAACTGAGCAACTGGGATTGACGCAATAAACGTAAGGCAAAGATTGAGTAAGAGTGCCGTCGCTGTTAACAGTGACGCCGTTTTTGCTAAAATAATTGACAATGCTGGGAATGACGCCAGCAATAGCAAGAGCCGCGAAGCCGTAAGGATTTGAAACAAAAAAAGCGGAAACAGAAGAAGCGATGCCGGTCGAAGATATAATGCTGGCATAAGAAAGAGCATGCGTAACGGCAGCAGCGGCGCCAACGCCAGCTGCGACTTCGTCAAGATGCTGAACCCACTTATATGAAGCAGTTCCGTCAGCGTTATTAACAGCGGTAGCGCCGTTGATAAGATCACCCCCGATAGGAGTTATTTCTTTACCCGCAGAGTCTATTGTATAGTTCATCGAAGAACCGTCGGACGCGGGCGATGATGTTAATGCAGGATAAGTAAGAGCATTAGCATTAGCAGCAAATAGCAATAAAAATACTACTCTGAGAATAATATCCATGCAGAACCCACTATTGAGAGCAGAATTGCATAAACGTAAATATCAGCGATCATTCTAAAGACCTCAGAAACCTGATTAAAATTTTAAAACAGTAAGCGGATACAAGAACAGCAACAACAGACCAGGACAAATCAACTGCATCAGATACAGTTAAACCCGAAGAATTTAGTCCTGGATCAGAACCGACAACCGAACATGATGGATATACTCTAGTAAAATGATGACTAGAAGAAAAAAAATCAGAAAAATTATTATATTCGACAGTAAAATCAACAGTAGTTTGAGAAGTGACTGAATAACTCGTGATAGAAGAAATAAAGTCTTTACCAAAAACCACATAAGTAGAAAGCTCGTGATCAGCAGCTTCTTCAATCGTTTTATAGCAATAGCCGTTATATAAGTTTGACATCCATGTCTCCGTTTCCTTCTAAAAAAAGGCGGGAAAACCCCGCCTTCCCCATCAAACAACCCAAAAAATGGATTATTTAATTGCTCTGCGCAACAGCATCAAGCCGAACAACGCAACAACAACAACTAAAACAGAACCGCCCAAAGACACGGCGTCAGTTTTAGCAGTAGCAATAGCGTCAGTAACTTCAGTGGGAACAGCAGCGAAAGCAGAACTCACAGAAGCAACAGTAAGAGCAGATGCAGCAGCAAATTTTTGTTTAATGTTCATAACTAATTTCCTTATAAAACCTGAAAAAAAACGTCAGGCAACGCGTCCATGCGAATGCATGAAATCCTTATTTAACTAAAACGATGTGCGCTTTTTGAGCCATCATGATGTAAACCTTCCCCGTAGCCGTGGCACCGACGCCGATCTCGAAACGAACAACATGTCCTTTGTATTCTTGCATCTCGTCTTTGAAGCGCTCAGGCAAAGACAATTCGAAGATTTGCATTTGCACGTCGCCACTTTCAAGATGAATTTCGCCTAAAATCTGAACGCGAGAACGACCCAAAGTCACTTCGCCAGTTTTAGCGTTTTTGTAATCATCTGATCGAAAGATATTTAAAACTTGCCCCTGTAGAGTAATCATCTGTAAATCCATTTAATTTGTTTTGATGCCGTTTAAAATCCCTCGCTTGATATTCAAGCGAGGGCAAACGGATAGATGAAAGATTTTGTCTTTCAATATATATTATATACTAAAAACTATTATTATCAAGATTGCAAAAAGATACTATTTTAATTAAAAGACAAAAAGAATCCGCTGATATTGAAATATCAGTATTAAAACAGATTGTTTTTTGATATTAAATTAGCTAATTTCTGAAATTACAGTACAAATGAGAGTATTTGACTGCTGTACCGCGCTTAGTAATAGACGGATAACAAGAAAACAGCACTTTTTCTTTAATTTCCTGTTTTTCTTTGATTACAGAATTATTGATACGAGTCCGAGAGGCTTCGCTCCCGCTGTCTGCGGTCGCGGCGCGATGCGACTCACCCGCAACCATCGCAAGCTCTGCCAGCGCTCCGCGCTTAACATCTGCATCAAAATCTATGGTGTTTTGATGCACGTCAATCAAAGCGCTCAAGCGCTTAGAATGAGCAAGCTTGTAATCGTCAAAGTCTGCATCAGAAGAAAATTGACCAACACCATTTGATGAAAAACCAGAACATACCCAGCCGATAATACGATTATCATATGACTTAATATTAGTCTTATCATAAACAAGGAAAGAAGCATCACGAGACAATGAGCTTGCAGTAATAGACTTAATAGATTCTTGCAAATCAACATGCGGGATATTTGAGATTTTCCATTCGATAACATGATTACAATGTCTGTCGACGGTAGAAACACCGAAATTTTCTTCAAGCGTAACTTGATACTCAAGGCCGTCAAGCTTTCTGACTTTCTCGCCGTACTTATTAAGTTTCTCAACTGAATATGTATGTATAGAGAGGTCTTTCTTAGAAACTGAAAATCCGCCAATAGAGTCAACAAACTCTTTAAAATCGGTGTGACCGGCATGATAGACAGCCTGATCGATAGCATCGGTCAACTGCTGATTACCAAAGCAGCGCTTTTTGCCGGAATCGTCAGTGATGCGGATATATGAAAAGCTGCCACTTGAGTCTTGAGACTCAACCTTAAAATGGCATTCTTGAAACATGCGACGTGATTCACGCCACAAAGAAACAGGGGGAGTACCAAAAAAGTCGAATTGACGAATACCCCAGAAACTGGCCCACGCGCGAATTCTAAAATTGATGTCTGATTGCACATCATAATCTTGATTGTCAACATCAAAACCCAATGACTTTGTGACATACTTCACAACATAGCCTGTCGCACTTCCGCGCTCAGGATCAATCAAAACAGCTTTGAAGCGGCCGCCGCACGCAGGCATTGCGCCGTCTGTGTCTTTGTCGCACTCGATAAATTGACCTTTAACATTCTTGTAATGACCAGCAGAAAAGTGGTTAAAGCCAGGAAGCGGAGCCGCACCGTTTTCGTCGCCATCTATGCGAAGGGCAATTTTAGACATTTCAGCGACAACACCATCGATAACATAAGAAGGCAAAAAAAGGATTTTGTGCAAGTGAGGCGAACCGTCTTTATGCGGCTCGATAATCGACAACCCGAACATCTCAATACCCTTGTTCTTGCAGTATTCAGTGCGGAACTCGTTCCACTGCGAATTAAGCACATTGAGAGTTTCGCGAGGCGTAAAACCTTGGTATTTGCGAGATGAAGAATGAAAAGACGAAGGAGCGGTCAATGTAACGAAAAGGCAGGCATAGCCCATTTCATTGGCAGCTTTCTCCATGCCGTTAATACGTGTAAGCAACTCATTGCGACGATTAATAGGGTTGCTGACAGAAGACTGCCAAGCGTCGAAAATAGTCATGTGACCACGAGAAGAAACCAAATAAGTGTCTTTGAGCTTAGCTATATTGCGGTCATTACGCTCTTTTGCTTCATCGACGACCCAATCAGAAACGTAAAGAGCGCCATGCTTGCCGACAACACCACTCAAAAGGTCAGAAAGACACTTAGCATGTTTATATTGCTTGTCTTTACGCACAAGAAAAAACTTGCGATCCATGCGAAGCAAAATCGAAGAATAGGTTTTACCGGTAGGGAACTTAAGACGGAAAAAATCGAAATATTTCTTTAGAAAATCCCTTTTCTTGGAAACATCGAAAGCAAAGGAATCGATGATTTTGACAGACATGACATGGTCATCAGCTGAAAATCGATAATTGACAATAGAGGACGGCAAAGCTCCATGCAACGAGAACGCGCTTTCAACGCTGGAAGGGTTTTTTGACATGCTGAAATCAGACATGAAGACGAGTGTCAGGCAGTCCAGAATGTGCTTAGGACGACCATCGACAACGAGCGGAAGAGGGATGCATGAAGCTTTGCGATCTACTATCGTTGATTTATTAGGAGAGCCCTTAAGATGAACAGGCTTGCGATACGAGACGACAGGCGCAGCGGTATTAAAATCGCCGATAATATGATATTGCCTATGATTAAAATGCGAGTGATGCATTTTCGTCGTCCGTGACTTGAATTTAAGATATATTTAAAGTATATATCAAAAATAGAATAACGATAATATAGAAACTAATATTTTATTTGATGAATGTCACAATATATATTAACTATCGATGTTCGCGCTGCTCTATTCGCTTTAGATGAAACGCCTTCGCTTCGCTGCGCATGCGATTAAGACAGCTATTATTTATATTTATTTTTAAATATCATTTTTGCGTTCTACGCTGTCTATTATCACTAAAAACAAGAATCCGCTTTTTTTCATTCACGATATTTTTATTTTTTTTGGTTTCACGTGAAACTATTATTATAATGCTTAGATATATAACATAATTGAATATATGTTATATATCGATTATTTATTAGATAATGCAGTTATAATTATGTTTGTGTTATATGGATAATAAGAAGAATATAATGAATTGATATTATTGTCTAAATAACGGAAAGATAACTATAATGAGGTTATAAGGTGGGAAGGTGCGACGTAAAAAGCGGCGAAAAACGATAAATGGTTTCTCGCTACTGGAAATAGTGAAGATTTAGAGAAGTGTAGAATTGCTACACTTTACACGTGTAGGATTACATGCGTAATGTGTAATTTTCTACGGACTATGGCTTTAAATGCTGAACAAATTGCCAATAAGACACTTTATGAAGATTTTCATGCAAGGTTTTCATTTTAAGCTTTATGTAATGCTTTTCCTCTACTGTACGAGATTGCTCAGCACGACCGGACAGACGATAGCGAGTAATATAATCGACACCTTCGGCGTGCAAATCGCTTGAAAATGTTCCGCGAAACGAATGGAAATATTTCTTCTCGAATTTAGCGAGTGTCCTGATGTACCGGTTAAATTCTTCCAACGGACGACCAAAGCCTTCTTTATCCGTGCTTTTCTTAATCTCACGAAATATACGAGTATCTGGATTACCATTAACAGATTTAACGAAATCAAGAAAACCCAAATCGATCAATTCTTGATGTATGGGGACAATACGACGAGAACCAATATTTTTTAATTTCTTACCCAAATCATCGTCATTTATATCAATACACCAATAATCATCGACCATATAGACATCTTTCTTCATAATCTGAGCAATCTCAGCGCGACGTGCGCCAGTATAAAGTGCTATCAGCGGCCCCCAATACTGATAATTATGAGAAAAGTCCTTCATCGAAAAACGATTAGAACGAAAAATAACCTTCAAATCTTGATGCTCGAAAGGCACTTTATCCATTCGAGGCGGAGTCAGTTCTTCGTCAAGACGCAAAGTGGAAAAAGGGCTAACGCGAATATTGGAATCAGGAAAAACAGAAGCTAAAAACTTGTTAAAAAAACTATTGTATCTGTCAATATAATTATTGACGTTAGAATAAGTGTAACACTTGTCACCATCATACTGATCAATAATATCATCCATAGACAAGTGAAAATATGGACGCATATTCCAAGGCATCTGCTTCAACTTTTCTACGATTTCAAAAGCGTGCTTATAAGTAACTTGGTTAATACGCATTGACCCACAAATCTCTGACAAACGCTTGAAATGCGTATCAAACTTAGCCATTGACTCTTTTTTTGAAATGCGATGCTTGCGATAAAGCTCTATAGCTTCATCGATGGTAGGTAAAGAATCATCAAATACAGGAACAGGAACAGCAGCAGGAACAGAGGAATCCGGCAAAACGGAAGGAATTTGAGAAGGAGAATGAATAACCGACAAGCCACTACCAAAAGCAGCCAAAAGCATAGAGAACTTATCGCCGTTAGTAGCGTTAATCTCCTCTGGCGTTGTTTTTAGTGTTCTAGAACCATCGGCACCGATGGTAACTTCCAGCTTACTAATGTTATCAAAATTGATATTTTTAAAATCAAACTTCATGCGATTGATAATTATTTGCGAAAAATAATAATCATAGCATGATGCCAACCGTGAAGCATCGGCATGATTAGAGGTTTTAAGAGATACGCAAAAACGCTTAGAAGCGGAAGGAATACGGCGACGGTAATAGTAAACATCACCGCGCTTATAGAGATGAGACAAGATAAAACTCCCGCCCCGTGGGTTACACAATGGGCTACAGTATGGGTTACATAGGGAGTTTTCTATCTGCTCGATTTGTTAAAAATCGAGTAAAAACAATAACATAAGTTATGGTGCCGAGGAGAGGACTTGAACCTCCACGGGGTTACCCCCACTAGCACCTGAAGCTAGCGCGTCTACCAATTTCACCACCTCGGCTTGACTACGACTGGCGTGTCAATTCGGGCATTATATAGTAAGCGCTTATATTGTCAAAACATAATTGTAGAACCGAATGCCTCGGATTAAAAATACCCCAAGCCCTCGGTAAGCTGAATCGCCCTGTGTTTCCTCACAATTCCTTGACAAAGCTTGAACGTCGCCAAGCTGCGCGACCAATATTGGCCTCTGGCCTTGATCGGCTTACTGTGTTTGGCCAACGCCGGCTGGCTATTTCGTCGCCGTCTGTATTGACGTGCGCCCTCTTAATCCCAGTGGACGCGGCGCCTGGCTTAGGATACGCTTGGTGGCTTTACATTTTCCCGAATGCCAGCGTCTACCACGCACAAGAACCGGACCCGACCAAAGGAATTACCATGTCAGAGCATCATGTCTATCCCGTAAAACCCGAGATCGCCCGCCGGGCGCATATCGACGCCGATACCTACCATAGCATGTACCAGCATTCGATCAGCGACCCGGAAGGTTTTTGGGCCGAGCAAGCCGCACAGTTTTTGAATTGGGAACAACGCTGGACACAGGTAACGCATTGCGACTTCGCGCAAGGCGACGTGCATTGGTTCGTCGGCGGGAAATTGAACGTCAGCGTCAATTGCTTGGATAGACATCTGGAAACCCGCGGCGACCAAGTCGCGATTATCTGGGAAGGCGACGACCCGGCCGACGACAGTACCTTGACTTATAAGGAATTACACCGGGAAGTATGCAAATTCGCCAACGTGCTGAAAGCGCAGGGCGTTAAAAAGGGCGATAGGGTGTGCATTTACTTGCCGATGATCAGCGAAGCGGCAGTAGTTATCCTAGCCTGTACCCGCATCGGCGCGGTGCATTCCATCGTTTTCGGCGGATTTTCGGCCGACGCCTTGCGCGACCGCATCCTGGATGCCGACTGCCGGGTGCTGATTTGCTCTGACGAAAGCTACCGCGGCGGCAAAATCGTCCATTCCAAGCAAACCGCCGATAAAGCCGCGGCACAGTGCCCCAACCTGCAGACCCTCATCGTCATCAAGCACACCGGCCACGACATTCCGTGGCATCCCGAGCGCGACGTCTGCTATCGCGCTGCAATGGCCGAGGCGTCGCCGCACTGCCCGGCGGAAACCATGGACGCGGAAGATCCGCTGTTCATCCTGTATACCTCCGGCTCCACCGGCAAACCCAAAGGCGTGCTGCATACCACCGGCGGTTATTTGTTGTATGCGGCGATGACCCATAAGTACATTTTCGATTACCACGACGGCGACATTTACTGGTGTACCGCCGACATCGGCTGGATTACCGGACATTCCTACGTGTTGTACGGCCCTTTGTGCAACGGCGCTACCACCTTGATGTTCGAAGGGGTACCGACCTATCCGGCCGCCGACCGTTTCTGGCAAGTGGTCGACAAACATAAGGTAAATATCTTCTATACCGCGCCGACCGCCATTCGCGCGCTGATGGCGCAAGGCGACGATTTCGTCAAACGTACCGGGCGCAGCAGCTTGCGCATTCTGGGCAGCGTGGGCGAACCGATCAACCCGGAAGCCTGGGAATGGTATTACCACGTGGTCGGCGAAACCCGCTGCCCTATCGTGGATACCTGGTGGCAAACCGAAACCGGCGGCATCATGATTACCCCGCTGCCGGGAGCGATTGCCTTGAAGCCCGGCTCCGCGACCCTGCCGTTTTTCGGAGTACAACCGGCCATCGTCGACAACGAAGGTCGTCTACTGGAAGGCGAGGCCGAAGGCATTTTGGTGTTGACCCAAAGCTGGCCGGGACAGATGCGCACGATATACGGCGACCATCAACGCTTTCTGGACACCTATTTGCGGCACTTTCCGGGCAAATATTTTGCCGGCGACGGCGCCCGCCGCGACGCCGACGGCTATTACTGGATCACCGGCCGGGTGGACGATGTAATCAACGTCTCCGGCCACCGCCTGGGCACAGCGGAAATCGAAAGCGCGCTGGTCTTGCACCACGACGTGGCCGAAGCGGCCGTGGTCGGCTATCCGCACGCCATCAAAGGCCAAGGCATCTACGCCTTCGTCACTTTGAACCTCGGCGTGCAACCCAGCGACGAGTTGAAAAAGCAATTGGTCGATTTGGTCAAGGAAGAAATCAGCGCCATCGCCTTGCCGGACGTCATTCAATGGGCGCCGGGTTTACCTAAAACCCGTTCCGGCAAAATCATGCGGCGCATCCTGCGCAAGATTGCCGCCGGCGACGTGCACGAACTGGGCGATACATCGACCCTGGCCGATCCCGGCGTCGTCGACGATTTGCTGGCGCAGCGCGCGCATCGTTGACGCCGGTCCAAGATGCGCGTTGCGTTTGCGTACGTGGTCGTCGTGGCGATTTGGGCCACCACGCCGCTGGCTATCAAATGGAGTGGCGGCGAGGTCGGTTTCGTATTCGCCGCCACCGCGCGCATGAGCATAGGCGCGTTATGCCTGTTACTGGCCATGCCGCTCGCCCGCCAACATCTGCCGCTGCACGGCAAAGCCTGGCAGACTTACGCCGCCGTCGCCTTGCAGCTTTACGCCAGTTTGCTGCTGACCTATTGGTGTACTCAATATTTGCCGTCCGGCTGGGTATCGGTGATTTTCGGCTTAAGCCCGTTGATGACAGCGCCTATGGCGGCTTTTGCGCTGAACGAAGCCAGTTTGGGCTGGGGCAAGCTATCGGCTTATTTGCTGGGAGTAGCCGGCTTGGTATTGATGTTTCAATCGGCATTGGCACTGCCCGGCGGCGCCATCCCGGCATTGGTGGGCATGCTGCTGTCAGTGCTGTTGCAATCGGCCGGCTCGGTATGGGTGAAACGGATAGACGCCGGCTTGCCGGCCATGACTCAAGTCTCGGGCGGCTTGCTGTTGTCGCTGCCGCTGTATCTGGCGACCTGGTACGCGGCGGACGGCGGCGCGTGGCCGCCGAGCATGACGCCGCAAACCCTATGGTCTATCCTGTATCTGGGCCTGCTGGCGACCCCGTTGGGCTTGGTGTTGTACTATTTCCTGCTGATCCATCTGAGTGCGACTTCGGTGGCGCTGATTACCTTAATCACCCCGCCTTTGTCCTTGCTGCTGGGCTATAGCGTGAACCACGAACCCATGACCTGGAAAATTATCGTGGGCACCGGCTTAATTTTGCTGGCCTTGGCCTTGCATAGCTTAGCCAACCGTAGACCGCGGGTAGGTTAACCGTCCTGCCGGGAGGAAACCATGAGCAAACCAACCGAACGCGCCGGCTCCTGGCCGTATTTGTTGTATCCCGCCGCAACCTTGGCCTTGCTGTGGTTGGCCGCCGATGGATACTTGAACCGGGTAGCCGCTAACGCCGCCCGCGGCGAAACCGAACAGGCGCTGGTTTCTGTGGGCGAAACCACGCTCAAAATCGACCGTTACGGCCATTTTCGCGGTACCGCACTGGTCAACGGCACTCCGATACCGTTTTTGATCGACACCGGCGCGACCAAGACCGTCATACCAGCCAAGCTGGCCAGCGCAGCGCATCTGCAATACGGCCAATACATTCCGGCCAACACGGCCGGCGGCAGGATATTAGAACGCGAGACTCACATCGACAGCCTGAAAATCGGCAGCCTGGAAATCCGCAACCTGGACGCCCACATCAACGACAATTTGAACGAAGCGCTGATCGGCATGAACGCTCTTAGGCACTTTCGCATCACGCACGACAGCGAAACCATGACCCTTAGCGCGGGCGAGGCGATGGAAACTCCGGTGCAACCGGCTGCAGCCGAACCCGAACCGCGCAAAAATCTCAATATCCGCAAAAACGTAGTCTGCGACGCCCGCAACGTTTGCAAAACCGTCTATAGCGACCGTTAAACCTAAAAACAGCAGTTGCCGTGTATTGTAGGCCGTTCGTGCTGAGCAACGTCGAAGTTCGGACGATCTACAACACACCCACCCTCCGGATATTTGAAAAATTCCGCTCACCCTTCGATAAACTCCGGGCGAACGGGATTTTTCAAGACTCAACTGCTCTTTACTATGAAAGTCATGGTAAGAACGACAGATAGCCGCGATCCGCAAGGCCATCATCGCGACTATGCGTCGCTCCTACCAACTACCTTTCATTTGCCGGGGCGATTCCAGACCTTCATGATCGTTAGGTTAAAGCTGCGTGAGCAGACCCCGTGTCCGGCAACATCCCGCAACCGGCGGCCGGCCATGGTTAACGCAGGACAATTTAGATGTTAGACTAACCCGTCGGCGCCCGCTGCCGATAAGGGGATAATGTCTTTTGCCGCGCAAATGCGGACATGCTTCCATTCCCGCTACATCATCCTTTTCCAAGCAAAGGCAAATTCAGCCCGTGACAAACAATAACCACCGGAGAGTAATTCCATGAGCACCATCAACCCGATTCCGGATAGCCACCGGAGTGTAACCCCGTACTTAACCGTAAAAAACGCCGCGGCGGCATTGGCGTTTTACCGCGCAGCCTTCGGCGCCACCGAGACCATGCGCTTGCACATGCCGAACGGCGCCGTCGGCCATGCCGAATTCACCATCGGCGCATCCCATTTCATGATTGCCGACGAATACCCGGCGGCGACGTCCACCGCACCGCATACGCTAGGCGGCAGCTGTGTCAAACTGCATTTGTATGTCGCCGATGTCGACGCCTTTTTCGCCCGCGCCATCGCCGCCGGCGCAGTGGAAACCATGCCGCCGGCCGACCAGTTTTGGGGCGATCGCATGGGCGCATTGACCGATCCGTTCGGCCACCACTGGATGATCGCCAGCCACCTGGAAGACGTGGACCCGGCTGATTTGCAAAGCCGCATGGATGCTTTGTTCGCCGGCAGCGGCAGCACCCCTGAGCCGGCCGACGCCGCGCCCGGCTGTGAAGGCCACTATAACTCCCTGCAACACGGCATGTTCAGTTGGTGCGAGCTGTTAACCAGCGACGCGGAAGCGGCAAAAACCTTTTATAGCAGTTTGTTCGGCTGGCAAATGGAACCTGCCCCCACCGCCTTACCGGGAGTCGATTACACCTTGATTAATTGCGACGGCCACCACATCGGCGGCCTGATGGCGATACCGGCCGACAAAACCGGCATGCCGCCGCATTGGGGCACCTACGTGACCGTGGACGACGTCGACGCAACCGCCGCGCTGGCGCAACAACTCGGCGGTGCCGTGTGCCTGCCGCCGCAGGACATACCGGAAGTCGGCCGCTTTGCCGTATTGCAAGACCCGCAAAACGCCGTCATTTGCGTGATCCAATATGTGGCGGCAAAGAGTCCGGCCTGTGGTTGACCTGCCCCCGGGCTAGCCCCCTATTTCAAGTCTGCCCAAGTTTGCCGGCGGAATTGGAGCCCCCGCCGGACAGCTACCAAGTCTCGGTAAAAGGGGCTTTTTCTTTTTGATCGCTGCGCCGATGTTTGTCGGCGGCACCGGCAAACACCACATACAAGCCCGGAATAACAATGACACCGAACACGGTGCCGAAGATCATGCCGCCGGCCGCCGCCGAGCCCAAGGTGTTGTTGCCGATTTCGCCGGCCCCCGACGCGAACATCAACGGAATCAGGCCGGCGACGAAGGCGAACGAGGTCATCAGGATGGGGCGCAAACGCAACACGGCACCCGCTATGGCGGCCTCGAACGCCGATTGGCCTTGCTTGTGCTTCAAGGCGGCAAATTCGATGATCAGAATCGCGTTTTTACCCAGGATGCCGATCAACATAATCATGGCGATTTGCGCATAGATATTGTTTTCCAGCCCCATCAACCATAGAAAAAACATGGCGCCGAAGATGCCGATAGGCAAGGACAGGATCACCGGCAAGGGCAACAGAAAGCTCTCGTACTGGGCGGCCAGCAGCAGATAGACGAACAGCAGACAGATCAGAAAAATAAAAACGGCCTGATGGCCGGCATTGGCCTCGTCGCGCGACGAACCGGCCCAATCGTAACCAAACCCTTTGGGCAATTTTTGCGCCGCCACCTGCTTGATGGCTTCGATGGCTTGGCCGCTGCTGTAGCCCTCGGCGGGCTGACCATTGACCATGGCCGAGGTATACATGTTGTAACGGGTAACCTGTTCGGGACCGTAAACTTTTTCCACCCGTAAAAATGCAGAAAACGGCACCATATGACCGTCTTTGTTTTTTATGTACAGCTTCAGCAAATCGTCCGGTTTGGCACGGTATTCCGGCAAGGCTTGTACCATTACCCGGTACATCTGGCCGAAGCGAATGAAATTGGTGGCATATTCGCTGCCTATCAGGGCTTGCAAGGTACTCATGGCGCTCTCGGTGGTCACGCCCTTTTGCGCCGCCTTGTCGATATCGACGTGCAGCAGAAACTGCGGGAAGCGGGTGTTAAAAGTGGTGAACGCGTTGCTGATTTCCGGCCGCCGGTTAAGTTCGTCTACGAACTCATCGGCGACTTTCTGCAAATTTTCCAGGCTGCCGCCGGTTTTATCCAACAAACGCATTTCGAAACCGCTGGAATTTCCGAAGCCTGGCACCGGCGGCGGGGTAAAAAACTCGATGCCGCCGTCTTTAATGTGGCGGGTTTTTTCCTCCAGCAGTTTGATGACCTGCTTATCGGACAGACGTCTGTCCTGCCAGTCCTTCAAGCTGATCAGATTCATGCCGTAGACCGCCCCGGTACCGTCCGACAACACGCTGAAGCCTGCCAGACTGGATACCGAATCCACCGCATCCATCTCCGACGCAATACGCTGCACGTCATCCACCACGTGTTCGGTGCGTTCCAGCGTGGCGCCGGACGGCGTAGTGATATTGGCGTAAATCGTGCCTTGGTCCTCCTGCGGAATAAAACCGGAAGGTACCTGCTTGCCGATTAAACCCGCCCCGAACGAGAACCCCAGCAAGATACCGAAGGTAATCGATCTACGGTTGGCTATCCTGCCGATCAGTCTTTTGTAACCTTCCGCCAAACCGTTATACCGGCGGTTGAAGCCGGCGAAGAATTTTTGCAAGCCGGTTTTGTGCTGCGGATGATGGTGCACGGCTTTCAGGAAAAACGCGCACAGCGCGGGCGTCAAGGTCAGGGCGGTGATGCCGGACAGCACGATGGCAAACGCCATGGTCAAGGAAAATTGCCGGAAAAAAATGCCGGCGGAGCCTTCCATGAACGACACCGGCAAAAACACCGCCGACATCACCAGGGTAATCGCGACAATCGCACCGCCGATTTCCCGCATGGCTTGTTCGGTGGCCCGTTTCGGGCCTATATTGCCTTGCTCCAGCTTGGCGTGCACTGCTTCGATCACCACGATGGAGTCGTCGATGACGATACCGATCGCCAGCACCAAGGCAAACAAGGTAATCAGATTCAACGAAAAGCCCATCAGTTGCAGGAAGAAAAACGTGCCTATCAACGAAACCGGCACGGTGACCACCGGAATCAGGGTGGAGCGGACGTCCTGCAGAAAAACGAACACCACCAAGGCCACCAGCACAAAGGCTTCCAGCAAGGTCTTAACCACTTCGTGGATGGAAGCGTCCAGAAATTTGGAGACGTCGTAGCTCAGACTGTAATCCATGCCGGGCGGAAACGACTCGGCCTTGATCCGTTCCATAGTGGCCTTGATGTTGGCTATCACTTCCTTGGCATTGCTGCCCGGCCGCTGTTTCAGCATGATGGCCGCGGAAGGTTTGCCGTTTTCCTTGGACAACACGTCGTAATCCTGCGAATCGAAAGCGACTTCGGCCACATCTCTCAAGCGTAAAATTTCGCCGTCGCTTTTACCGCTCAAAACGATGTTTTCATACTCTTCGACGGTGTTATATTTGCCGGTATATTTCAAAATATACTGCATGGCCTGGGCGTCTCGCCCGGAGCTTTCGCCTATCTTGCCGGGCGCAGCCTCGACGTTGTAGGCGCGCAATTGCTCGATGACTTCGGCCGGCGAAATGTTGTACATCAGCAATTTCTCGGGTTTCAACCAAACCCGCATCGCGTATTCCCGCGCTCCCATGATGTCGGCAAAGCCCACGCCTTCAATGCGTTTCAGCTCCCTGAGCACGTTGATGTCGGTAAAGTTGTACAGAAATTTTTCATCCAGATTCGGGTCCCGGCTGAGAATATTGATGTACAACAACATGCTGTTTTGCACCTTCTCGACGATAACCCCGGCTTTGATCGCTTCTTCCGGCAACTCGTCCAACACCGAGGCCACCCGGTTCTGCACGTTGACCGAGGCCACTTCCGGATCGGTGCCGGCTTTAAAGATAATCTGTATCACGCTGACGCCGTCGTTGCCGGACACCGACGCCATATAGGCCATGCCCGGCACCCCGTTGATCGCCCGTTCCAGCGGCGTGACGACGGTCTTGACCACGGCCTCGGCATTGGCGCCGATAAACTTGGCGGTCACACTCACCTCGGGCGGGGCGATGTCGGGAAATTGGGTAACGGACAACCGGGTCAGCGACAGCAGGCCGATCAAGATAGTCAGGATGGCCATGACGATGGAAAGCACCGGGCGGTGCACGAATTTAGAGGTGATCATGCTATCGCCTGCTTAGGCCGGCCGGCACACACGGCAGCAAACCGCTATCGCATGCCTGTTCCCGGCTACGGACGGCGTCCGTCAAACGGCAAGCAATCGCTACCGGTTGTCTGGTTTTCATAACGCTAGCGAAACCGAACCCATCGCTGGCACATAGAAACGACGAAGGCATAAGGCTGAATGGAAAGTGGCGCAAAGTCGAAATTCTAATCAGCCAAGCTTACAACAACCTTTCATTCGTGGCAGATCAACCGGCCCGCCTATGGTCACAGACCTAACCTAGCGGGCGCGGTTGAATGCGGTCAAAGTGCGGTCGTCCGGCCTGGTCGCCGAGCCGCGTTCGACAAAAGCTGCGGAGCGGATTTACCCCGGCTGTTAGTCAAGCAAGCCGGAGCACTCAGGTAAGGTATATCGAGCCGCAAACTGCACGGTGAACCGGTTGCCACTCGACTATCCAACGGTCAGCATCAAATCACGTCTTTGTCATCCGTTAAAGAGCAAGGGATTGTCAAGAGCGGCTATAGAAACACTTGACCCGAGCCCGCAAAGCTCGCATCATCGAGCCACCCACCTTAAAAACTTGACTCCTGCGTGCGAGGCAATCATGGCTTACCATCGCTACACTGTTCACGATATCAATCAACCGGCCGAATCCCTTGGCGTGTATTGGCGCTTGAGTTTATTCGCCTCGCCGATAGCCATGGCCATCGGCTATGCGTTGCACGCGATTGCCGACTCGTCGCCATGGCTAAGCATCAGCTCCGTTCCGGTTTCGACGCCCATCGTATACATTCTGCTCGGTAATCTGACCTCATCGCACTTGTGGCGGTGCTCCGTCGCCCGCCGCTTGCTGGGCATCACCACGCCCAACATCAACGGAGTTTGGCAAGCCGGCGTCGACAAAAGTCTGGCCGGCGAACAACAGTCTCAAACCGGAACGTTCAGCATCGAGCAGACTTGGCGAACCATCAGCATTGTTTTGTCGACCGCGGAATCCACCTCGCGCAGCACCTCCGCCGCCTTAATTGTCGATGCCGGGGTGGTGCGTCTGGAACACCAATATTTCGCTACGCGCATCAACCGTCCCGGCAGCGATTTCAAATGCCACCAAGGCGCGGCTTTCGTCGATTTTCCGCTCGATAACTGCGATAAGGCCGACCATCTGACCTTGAGCTACTTCACCGAAACCGGAGAATTCGGCGTTGTCACGCTAATCCGCAAGCCGGACACTATCCAACCGGATTGCATGCTTCGGTTCTGTCGGCTATTGCGAAACGAATATGAACGGTTTTTTCGTAAACCCTGATGTCTGGTCAACACTAACTAGCCGGTTTGAATTTCAGGAATCCACAATGCCTAAGACCAACACGCCATTGCCGTTAAAGATTGATCGGATCAATCATTGGTTTCGCTTCTTTTTAACATTGTGTTCAATACGGCGCTTTGAGAGGCGTGGAAGGCTGATCCAAGCGATTTTTTTATGCGGCTTGGTTTTAATTCAAGGATGCACAAAATCATCTGATATAGATTGCGCAGATGGATCCAAAAGTAAATCAACGGCATCGAGTTCAAATTCGCTCCAGTTTTCCACGGCCAATGTCGCATCAACTGCCGAGAACATCTGGCTAAGCAATCTGGGGAACGGGGAATCGTTGGTTCAGGCGCTAAAAAAGGAGTGCGGCACGCATGGAGGATCTAAAGTGTTGGTTGCAACGGTTGGCGGCAAGCCCCATCGCTTTGCCGTAACCAATGCGCTGGGGCCGATCGACCTGATTTTTACCGATGTTAACGGCGATGGAATTAGCGATGCAGCCTCGGCCAACGAACCCACCAATAACATTTCCATTTACTTTGGCAAAGGAGACGGAAGTTTCGACGCCTCGACGGCAGTTCCCACCGGCATACGCCCGCAACGCATCCAGGCCGGCGATTTCAACCGCGACGGCCATATCGATCTGGTCACCGCCAATCTCGGCGATCCGTTTGCCGGCGTCGGCGACGTGTCGCTACTGCTGGGCGACGGCAGCGGCGGCTTTGCCGCGCCGCAGTCGGTTAGCATCGGCAAATTACCTTTCGACGTAGCGGTGGCCGATTTCAATCGCGACGACAAGCCGGACCTGGCGGTGGCCGATTACGACTACGAGACGCAAACCATCGCCTTGCGTCTGGGCAACGGCGACGGCAGTTTTCAGCCGATCCAAACCTTTCCGGTACCGGAGTTGGCGCAATCCTTGGCGGCAACCGACCTGAACGGTGACCAGAATCCCGATCTGGTCAGCAACGGCGCGGTGCTGCTCGGCGACGGCGCGGGCGGCTTTCTGCCGGCCAGCCGTTTTCCGCTCGGCGCGCCGCCTTATTTGGTGCGGGTCGGCGATTTGAACGCCGATAGCAAACCCGACGTGGTGCTGGCATCAGGCGGCAGCAACAACGTCAGCGTATTGTTGAATCAAGGCGACGGCAGTCTGGCACCGCCGCGCTATTACCAGACCGGAAACAATCCGGCCGAAGTGTCCATAGTCGATCTGGACGGCGACGACAAAACCGATTTGCTGGTTTCCAACAGTTACGACGACCACCTAAGCCTGCTTTACGGCAAGGGCGACGGCTATTTCAGCGGCTTGCCGGCCTATCCGACCACCGACGGAACCGGATACATCCTCGGCGCGCTCGATAGCGTGGCCGCCGACTTTTCCGGCGACGGCATCGCCGATCTTTTGGTCGCCAACCACAGCCAACAAGCCGCGCTACTGCTCGGTCTCGGCCAAGGCCGCTTCGACAGCCCCACCCTATTACCCAGGCCGATTGACGGCGTCAAGGTGGTCAGCGGCGACTGGAACGGCGACGGCAAACGGGACGCCGCCTTTCTGAACTCGGGCAGCTATCCCAATCTGCTCATCAGTTTGGGCCAAGGCGACGGCAGTTTCACCGACGCCGAGACGATAGCCCTGCCGGAGCCTAATTATTCGGCTAATCAGTTTCTGACCAGTGCCCGGCTCAACAACGACTCCTATCCCGATTTAATCGCGACCGATCCGACGCATAACAGCCTGTCACTGCTGTTGGGCAACGGCGCGGGTAGCTTCACCTTGCAACCTGCCCTGGCGGTCGGCGTGGTACCGGTCGCGGTTGCCAGCGCCGATTTCAATGGCGACGGCAAGCCGGATTTGGCAATCGCCCACTACGGCGACAACGAAAGCGCGCCGAACGGCAGCTTGCAACTGGCTCTCGGTAACGGCGACGGCAGCTTTCAGGCGGCGCAGATCGTGCGCGCCGACGTCATTGCCAAGTCACTGGCCACGGCGGATTTCAACCTGGACGGCAAGCTGGATCTGGCCGCGATCATCGGCAGCAACAACCAGGACGATATTGAGTTTTTCGCCGGCCAAGGCAATGGCGGTTTTGCCGGTTCGCAAGCCTTGGGTTTGAATTTGGGCAGTTTGGCGGGTCTACAGGCCGCCGACGCCGACCGGGACGGCAAACCGGATTTGGGCTTTAGCATTAGCAGCTCGTCGCGCGCGGCCGGCCTGCGCGGCAACGGCGACGGCAGTTTCACGTTCAGCGGCTTTATTTCCTTGGGCAGCTATGGCGACGCCAAACTGGCGCAATTGAACGACGACACTGAGCCGGATTTGATCGTTTCCACCGGCATCGGCTTCATCGCCGCCTGCCTGTCGCAGGATTGTCCGCTGACGGCACCGAGCGACGATAGCGGTAGTTTGGATCCCTTCCTGTGCTGGCAAGCCAGCCCGGCCAAGGCAGCGCGCGGCACCGGTCCTTATCCCAAATTCAGTCCGGTCAATGCGTTGCCGGTAGCCGACGCCCTCGGCGTGGCCGAGGTAGAACAGGCCAGAAAAATGAACCTGCGCAAACCGGCTCAACTGTGCAATCCGGTTGCGATCGGCTCAAACGACACGCAAACAGCCAGCCACCCCGCCCATCTGACCGAGTATTTGAATCAACCGACAAAAACCAAACCGGCGCAAAGCAAATTCCAACCCAAAACCGTCGCCATCAGCAATCAACTCGGCGAACTGAGTTTAAATCTGTCCGCCCCGGCCAGTCTGTTGTCACCCGGCGCCAAAGCAGCAGGAGACGGGGGCGCCACCGCCTTGAACGACACCCGCCTGACACATTTCCAATGCTACAAGGCGAAAGTAGCCAAGGCTAAGCCCGGCCAAGCCGCATTAGCGAAATTCACGCCTACGGAATTGTTGTTGCAAGACGATCAGGCCGGTCCTCTCAGGTTTAAATTGGCGCCGCCGTCTAAGTTATGCGCCCCGGCCGCACTAGACGACAGCAGCGCTTCCGCTTTCGGCAAAACCGATTTACTGACGTGTTATCCTGTACGCTTGGCCAAAACCAAACCGGCCCAAACCAGGCCCAACTCACAAATCAGTTCCGTCAACGACCGTTTCGGCGCTCAGGTATTGATTAGCAAAACGGCAAAAGCGCTGTGTTTGCCGAGTCAATTGCAATAACAGCAAGGCTGCGGATCATCGTGAAAAGAAAGTTACGCTGCCGCTAGCCCATTCTACTCAAGGCGAAACAAACCTTTAGCGCAAGGCTTCCAAATCTTCCCAGCTCGGCATAGCGCGTAGCCGTATTGCCTTCGGCCGGGCCGCCAAAAAACCTAAATTCGGTACTACAATAAGGCGGTTCCTGTCAGGAGACTGAGCATGAGACGCGACAGCCCGACATTCTTGGTTAAAACCATCGGCGCAATAGCATTGTTGTTAAGTCAGCCTGCCCGCACGGAAGACTTTTGGCAGGAAAATCCATCTACGGGCGAAAACGCTTCGCGTCCTACAACCGCCAAAACACCTGCCCAGGCCGTAGCGGATATGGACATCAGCGAACTGGTCAACGTGGTCGTTTCCCCTTTCGAGGTATCGGCACAATTGGATAGCGGCTACAAAGCATCCAATTCAGTCTCGGCGTCGCGCTTGGATACGCCGATTCGCGACCTGCCCTTCGCCGTTCAGGCGTTTACACCGGCTTTTATCAAAGATCAACAACCGCGCGACATTTTCGACATCGCCCGCTACTCGCCGGGGGTGACTTACCGCAGCAACGATTTCAACGAAGGCAACGCCAACCTGGCCATCCGCGGTTTCACGGTCGGCTCGCTACCCGGCGGCAATATCCAGGTTCTACGCGACGGCATGCACGGTCCGTCGATTTTCGACTTCACCAATATCGCCCGGGTCGAAGTCGTCAAAGGGCCGGCATCGTTTTTGTACGGCCAGGTCGCGCCGGGCGGTATCGTCAACGTCATCAGCAAAAGCCCGCAACGGCAATTCGCCGTCAATGCGGACGCCCGCTACGGTTCCTACGGCGAATACCGCTTCGACACCGACGTAACCGGTCCGGCGTCCAACACCCTGTTTTACCGGTTGGCGGCCTCTTACGATCAAGACATGCATTACTGGGACGCTTACGACGCCCATTCCTGGAATATTTCCCCGTCGCTGTTGTGGCAGCCTAACGATAGAGTCAGCGCCTCGCTGAAATACGAACATTTCGAGAAAATCGAAGAACCGCAGCTGATGCAAAAACCCGGCTACGGTACCTGGGCCGGCGTAGTGCCGACAGCGACCGATCCGAACTTGTCCGGAGTGGACGTGCCCGGCTTGCCGGATAATTGGAACAGCATGGCTTATACCGATTACCGACACAGCAACACCCACAATTTGAGCGCTTGGATCGATTTCAAGGTCGATTCCAACTGGTCGTTGCGCAGCAGCTATTCGCATCTGGAATACGATGTAGACGCTTTGTTCACCGGCAATTTGGGCATGGCCAACAACCAATCCGTGGTACAAGGCCGCCGGGTCAGGCATCAGTTCTATAGCAACCGCGACGACAGCATAGAATTGCAAGGTGTTGGAAAATACGATTTCGGCTTCGCCAGCTTGCGACTGCTGCTGGGCGGGCAATACGTCGACCGCAATTTCTATCGCACGGCCGGCCAAGCCCCCAACAATCCGGCGTTAGGTAGCAACCCTATCGGCTCGCCGTTGCCGCGCTGGGATTTAAGCGACCCCACCACTTGGAACCGCAACACCTTCATTCCACTGTCCATGCTGACCGCCGCCCGCTTCGATCAAAACGTCAATGCGGTGGACAAATCGTTGTACGGCGGCTCGACGCTAGGCTTGTTCGACGACCGTCTGTTGATCTTGAGCGGCTGGCGCTGGACCTTGACCGAATCGCAAGTATCGGACCGCCTGTCCGGTATCGACCAACCCAGCGCGGTCGTCAACCGGGTGACCCCGCAATACGGCGCCCTGTTCAAACTAACGCCGCAATGGTCGCTGTTCGGCAGCTATTCGGAATCCTTCGTGCCGGGCACGTTTTTGATCAACAACCTGGACGGCAGCCAATCGACCGCCAAACCCAGCGAAGGCCGCGGCTTCGACGTCGGCCTCAAAGCCGACCTATTCGACGGCCGCATCAGCAGCACGCTGACCTACTTCGACATCGAAAACCGCAACATCGTCAACGATCTGGCGGTCACCGATGCATCGGGGGTCACGACCATTTACAGCGTGCAAACCGGCGCACAACGCTCGCGCGGCATCGAGTGGGATGCCAGTGCAAAACTCTTGGACGGCTGGCAAATGTATCTGTCTTACAGCTACATGGACGCCAAAATCACCGAGTTCAGCGGCCAAGACGCTGCGATTTTGGCGCAAAACCCGGCGACGCTGGACGCGGCCGGCCGCACCAATTACAAAAACGTATTGCGCTATCACGACGCGCCGCTGCAAATGAGCGCACCGCACTTGGCCAATCTTTGGACCCGTTACGATTTTCAAGACGCCAACTTAGCCGGCCTGCACCTCGGCGGCGGGGTTAACTTTGTCTACGATCAAACCTTGCTGCCGGACACCCCGAAATCGGCGCATCAAACCTATGCCTTGCTCAACGCCTTGATCGGTTACACCTGGAAATTCGGTAACCATGCCTTAACCATCGATCTCATCGGTAAAAACCTACTAGACGAACACTATCGTCCCTCGCAAAGCAGCCGGGGCCGGCCGCGCGAGTTGATGATCAACTTTTCGCTCAACTACTGAGACGTCGGAGCCTATCATGACAAGGACAGGCAAACTCCGGCTCCGTTTAGCGCGACGAACTCGGCTCACCACGCGCTTGTTCGCCGCATCCGTCTCCGGTGCTTTCGTTTTCCTGTATGCCGCCTCGGCGCTTAACGCCAACGCCATGGCACAAGAAAACCCTTATTCGGTCAAAGCCGCTTTTTTGCGCAACTTCGCTCACTATGTCGACTGGCCGGATAGCGCGTTTAACGGCGTCGCGGACCACTGGCGCATTTGCGTGATCGGCCCCGATCCCTTCGGCGAAATTTTGGACAATACCCTGCAAGACCGCAATGAAAACGGCCGCAGCTTTACCGTCGTCCGCGTCAGCAACGCCAAAGAAGCGCGCAATTGCCACATCGCCTACGTCACGTATCAAGACGACACGCTACGCCGCGCGATACTGGCCGAAACGCGCGGCATGCCTATTTTGACGGCCGGCGATGCCGATACCTTCCTCGACGAAGGCGGCATCATCCGCTTCAACGTCCGCGACCGGATAGGCATGAGCGTCAACTTGGATCAAGCCCGTTCGGTAAGTTTGAAAATTCAAACCAAGATGCTGGAAGTGTCCAACGATGTCTTGGTCAACGGCGCTTTCATCCGTGTACGCTGATTAGGGCAGTGAAGCATGAGCATTCAAACCCGGCTGGCATCGGTACTTTGGACGGCGGCTCTGCTGGCCTTGCTGCTAGGCGCAGCCGGCTTGGCCGTTTATCAGCGTTTGACCTTGGAACAAAGAGTCCGGCAAATCATAGAGCCATACGCCCGGTTTGTTGCGGTAGGCAGCGATGCCGCCATTGCCTTTCAAGACCCTAGCCGCGCCCAAGAGATTTTAGAAACGCTGCACGCCAATCCTGAAATACTCGGCGCCGAGATCGTGCTGCAAAACGGCGAACGCCTGGCCGGCTTTACCAGCGGCGACGCGCCGTCCGTAACGCTGCCGAGCAACGGCCTGCACCTCAACGGCAAGCACGCGCAACTGCGACTGGCCTTGAGCCACGGTGCGTATTTGCAGTTGCACATGAGTCTTAGACAACTGGAAAATCAAACCGCGCAATTGGCATGGTTGTTTGCCTCCGGCCTATTGGTCATGCTGACCGCCACCGCGATTCAATTGCACGTTTTGAAATGCACGGTAGCGGAACCTATCGCAAAACTGACGGCGGCCACCGAAACCATTCAAGCGGCCGCCAATTACCGGCACCGTGTGCAAACCGGCGGCAGCGACGAATTGTCCAGATTGGCCGGCAGCTTTAACGCGATGATGGATGCGATTGAGGAACGCGAAGCCGAATTGCTTAAATTGAGCAATTTTCGCCGCACCATCTTGGATAACGTCGCTTACGGCATAGTCACCACCGATGCCGACGGCATCGTCACCAGTTTCAATCCGGCCGCCGAACGCTTGCTCGGCTACCGTGCCGACGAAGTGATAGGCCGCACGACCCCGCTAAGCTGGCACGACCCGGAGGAAATCGCCCGCTACGCGACAACCTTGTCGGACGAACTCGGCTATCCGGTAAAGCCCGGATTTACCGCCTTCGTTACCCGGCCGTTGCACCATCAGTCGGAAGAGCATGAGTGGACGTTTATTCGCAAGAACGGCCAGCGCTTCCCGGTCAATCTTTGCATCACCGCACTGCTGAACGCCGACGGCTCTGTCGGTGGCTTCGTCGGTCTGGTTTACGATTTAACCGAACGCAAACAGACCCAGCACCAATTGAATTTACTCAGCTTCGCCCTGGATAAAGTGCGAGAAACCATTTTGCTGACCGGCGAGAAGGATCCGCGTTTTTTATACGTCAATCAAAGTACCGCCGATACCTTAGGCTATAGCCGCGCTGAATTGACCGGGAACATGGGTATCGCCGACATCGACCCGAAATGGCAGGCGGAACGCTGGCAAAATTTTTGGCAGGATTTGTCGTTCAAGCGGCAAATGCAATTCGAATCCGTCCACCGCACCCGTTCGGGCAAACTGTTTCCGGTCGAGGTGACTTGCAATTATTTCGAATACGACGGCAGCGTTTACAACCTGGCCATTTGCCGGGACATCAGCGAACGCAAACACGCCGAAGCCGAACGTTCGCGCTACAAAGACTTGCTGGAAGAAACGGTACAACGCCGCACCGAGCAATTGCGCCTGGCCTGCGAGGCAGCGGAAGCGGCTAACAAAGCTAAAAGCACCTTCCTGGCCAACATGAACCACGAGCTGCGGACGCCGTTAAACGCCATATTGGGATTCTCATCTTTGTTGTTGAGCAACGCCGAAATCCAAGGCGACGACCGTTGCAATTTGGAAATCATTCAGCACAGCGGCGAACACTTGCTGACGCTGATCAACAACGTATTGGAAATGGCCAAAATCGAAGCCGGAAGGACTCAATTGGAACAAGCGCCTTACGATTTACCGGCCATGGTGGAACAAGTTGCGAACATGATGCGGATACGCGCCCTGGATAAACAATTGCAGCTAAAGGTGGAGTCGGCGGCCGATATTCCCCGCTACCTGATCGGCGACCAAGCCCGCTTACGGCAAGTGCTGATCAACTTGGTCGGCAATGCGATCAAGTTTACCGAGCACGGCCAGGTCATCATTCGCATCGCTACCGCCTCGGGCAAACTCCCTACGTTAACCATAGAAGTCGAAGACAGCGGGCCGGGAATTCCCGCACCAGCGCGGCAGCGTATTTTCGAACCCTTCGTACAACTCAATCCGGCGGCGAATGTCAAAGGCACCGGGCTGGGCTTGAGCATTTCCCGGCAATTCGTGCAACTGATGAACGGCAAGATCAGCCTGGAGAGTACAGTGGGCAAAGGTTCCTTATTCCGCATCGAAATCCCCTTGCAGCTGGCCAGCGCAAGCGAATTTCAACGCAACAGAAAAGTCGATGAGCGCACGGTGATCGGCCTCGCCCCGGGCCAAAAACCGTTGCGCATTCTAATCGCCGAAGATCAGCCGGAAAACCGCTTGTTGTTGACGCAACTCATGAAAACTATCGGCCTGGACGTTATGGCTGTGGAAAACGGCGAAAAAGCCGTCGCCTTGTTCGAAAGCTGGCAACCGGATTTCATCTGGATGGATAGACAAATGCCGGTATTGGACGGATTGCAAGCCGCTAAAATCATCCGAAAGTTGCCCGGCGGAAACAAGGTGAAAATCGTCGCGGTATCCGCATCGGCTTTTACCGAACAGCGGGCGGAAATGTTAACCGGCGGCATAGACGATTTCGTCGGCAAACCCTTTCAAGCCGCCGAACTATACGCCTGCCTCGGCAAACAACTCGGCGTGTCGTTTCTTTACGCCGATTATCCGGACGCGGCTGCGGCCGAACCAGGCCTGGGCGCCGACATGCTGACAGGAGTGAACGCAGCACTCCGAACCGAGCTGGAAGCGGCCTTGATCAGTCTGGACGGCGCCCGCATCGAACAGGCCATAACCCGAATTCAAGAACAAAACCGCACATTGGCGCAAATCTTGGCGAAGTTGGCTGCCGATTTGAATTATCCCGCTATTCTGACTGCGTTACGTGCCATTTCCTGATTGCTATGAGCGAAAAAAGCCAAATTTTGATAGTCGACGACACCCCGGCGTCTTTGAAATTGTTGTCCGACTTGCTCAAGAACGAAGGCTTCGACGCGCGTCCGGCGCTTAGCGGCGAACTCGCGTTGGAAGCCGTTCGCAGTCAAACCCCGGACCTTATTTTATTGGACATCATGATGCCGGTGATCGACGGTTTTACCGTCTGCCGCCGGCTGAAAGCAGACCCGCACACTTGCAACATCCCGGTGTTGTTCATCAGCGCCATTAGCGAACCGCAAGAGATACTGCAAGGCTTCGAACTCGGCGCGGTCGATTACGTCACCAAACCGTTTCGGCGCGAAGAATTGCTGGCCAGGGTGCGCACCCATCTGGAAATTTCCCGTCTGCGCCATCATCTGGAAGACGTCGTCAAAGAACGCAACCGCCAGTTGCTGGCCAGCGAACAGCAACTGAAAACGACCTTGAACGATTACATGATCGCCCATGCGCAACTGCATACCTTGCTGCGCACCATTCCGGATTTGGTCTGGTTAAAAGACCCTAACGGGGTGTTTTTGGCCTGCAACCGGCGTTTCGAATCCTTGTACGGCGCAAAGGAGGCGGATATTGTCGGCAAGACCGATTACGATTTCGTAGACAAACCGCTCGCCGACTCTTTTCGCTGTCATGACCTGCGTGCAACGGCAACGGGCCGGGTATGCGCCAACGAAGAATATTTAAACTTCGCCGACGGCAGCCACCACGGCTTGTTCGAAACCTTGAAAACGCCGATGTACGACAAAGCGGGCGGTTTGATCGGCGTGCTGGGCATCGCGCGCGACATTAGCGAACGCAAAAACGCCGAGGCCCGCATCCACAGGCAAATGCAACTTTACGCCGTGTTAAGCCAATGCAACAAAGCCATCTTGCACTGCATTCGCGAAGACGAATTGTTTTCGCAGATATGTCAAATCGCGGCCCAGTTGGACGGCATCCTGAGCGCCTGTATCGTGCTGAACGACGGAGAAAGCGGGAAACTTCGCGCCATTGCTTGTGCCGGCCGGGAAGCACGCAGCTTAGCGGAGTTGGATAGATTGATTGCGCAAGATGCCGGCCACCCGTGCAAGGCCGCCATTCAAGAACAGCGTGCGTTGTGGTCTGTCGCCCCGAACGGCACGCCGCAAGACGATAATGCGGATCATCATGCCATTTCGGCGTTACCGCTTTGGCGCGACGGCACGGTGATCGGCGCCTTGTTGTTGCAGGCCTCCATGGCTATGGCCTTCGACGAATCGGCCCGCAATCTGTTGTCGGAAATGGTCGATGAAATCAATTTCGCTCTGGAAAATTTCAGCCGCGAGCGAGCCCGCCTCGCCGCAGAAGCCGAAATCGAACGGCTGGCGTTTTACGATCAATTAACCCATTTGCCGAATCGTAAACTGCTGTACGACCGTTTGCAGCAAGCCATCGCCACAAACGCCCGTAACGGTAGCTTCGGCGCGGTACTGTTCATCGGTTTGGACGATTTCAAAAGCTTGAACGACACGCGGGGCCATGCCGTCGGCGACTTGTTGTTGACCGAAGTCGCCGGACGTTTGCAAAATTCGGTGCGCGAGGACGACAGCGTGGCCAGACCCGGCGGCGATCAATTTGTCGTGGTGTTAAACGGTGTAGGCGACGAAGTTTGCCGGGCGTCCGCACAAGTCAAAGTGCTGGCCGACAAAATCTTGACCTGCATAGATGGGCCTTATCTACTTAAAGGCCAACAACACCATTGCTCGGCAAGCGTCGGCGTCAGCGTGTTCGGAAACAGCAACCATTCGGCCGGCGAATTGTTGAAACATTCGGAAACGGCGCTATACCAGGCAAAACGCAAAGGCCGCAACAGCCTGATGTTCTACGATCCTGCCATGCAAGCCGCTTTGGAGGCCAGAACAGGGCTGGAAAACGATTTGCGTCTGGCCATAAGGGAAAATCAGTTCGTATTGTTCTACCAAATGCAAGTAGACCACCTAAACCGCATTGTCGGTGCCGAGGCCTTGTTGCGTTGGCAACATCCGCAACGCGGTTTAGTGTCGCCGCAGGATTTTATCCCACTCGCCGAGCAAACCGGCTTGATCGTGACCTTGGGCCAATGGGTATTGGAACGCGCCTGTCAACAGTTAATACGCTGGGACGAGGACGCCGGCTTGTCCAGGCTGACGCTGGCGGTGAATGTCAGTGCGTTACAGTTTCATCAAACCGATTTTGTCGAACGAGTCTGCCGAACGATACAAGGGCTGGGCAGTGCCGCCGACCGCCTGAAACTGGAATTAACCGAATCGTTGGTGCTAAGCGACATCGACGATACGATAGATAAAATTCAGCGTTTGCGGGAAACCGGCTTACAGTTTTCGATCGACGATTTCGGCACCGGTTATTCGTCGTTATCCTACTTGACCAAATTGCCTATAGACCAACTCAAGATCGATCAATCTTTCGTACGCAATATCGGCGTGACCCCTAACGACACGATAGTCGTGCAAACCATCATTGGCATGGCCGAAAACTTGCTGCTGGAATGCGTCGCCGAAGGAGTGGAAACGCAAGCTCAGTACGAGTTTCTGAAACAATCGGGCTGCAAAACCTACCAGGGCTATTGGTTCGCCAAGCCGCTGCCGCTGGCGGAATTCGAACAGCAGGCGGCGGCAAAACTGAATACCAACCCGGTTTAGACCGAAACGTCCGTGTCCTCGCCTATACCAAGCCTGCCGGCTTTTCCGCTCAGCAATGTTGTTTGATGTATTCGATGGCGCGCGCGATTCTATCCAGCGTCTTTTCCTTGCCTAACAGATACAAGGTCTGGTCTATGGCCGGAGACACTCCGCATCCGCATACGGCAATTCGCAAGGGTTGCGCCACTTTGCCCAGGTTGAGCTCCAACGCCGCTGCGCTGTCGATGACGACTTGATGCAAAGCCTCCGGCTGCCAACCTGACAAACTGTCGAAGCGGCTCCATAAATGCTGTAATACGTCTTCGACGCCGGCCTTGAAATTTTTCTTGACGGCTTTTTCCTCGTAACTATCGAAGTCGCGGTAGAAATAGACACTTTGTTCTGCCATTTCCACCAACGTCTTGCAACGCTCGCGTTGGGCCAGCACCACATCCGTCAACGCCGGCCCGGTAGCCGGGTCTATGCCCAATTCACCAAAATGCCAGCTCAAGTGATGCGCCACCCTGGCCGGATCGCTATTCATCAAATATTGATGATTAAGCCACAACAGTTTTTCGGTGTTAAAGGTAGAAGCCGAGACGTTGACTTTTTCCAGATCGAACAGTTGTATCATCTCGTCGACGCTGAACAATTCCTGATCGCCGTGCGACCAGCCCAACCGCACTAAATAATTCAGCAAGGCCTCCGGCATATAGCCGTCCATGCGGTACTGCATCACACTCACTGCGCCGTGGCGTTTGGACAAGCGCGCTCCGTCCGCCCCCAAAATCATCGGCACGTGAGCGTAAACCGGTAAACTCGCCCCTAAAGCCTTTAGTATGTTGATTTGCCGCGGGGTGTTATTGACGTGGTCGTCGCCGCGGATTACGTGAGTCACTCCCATATCCATATCGTCGACCACAACGGTCAAATTGTAAGTAGGGGTGCCGTCCGAACGGGCGATGATCAAATCGTCCAGTTCTTTGTTGGCAACCACGATACGGCCCTTGACCAAATCGTCGATGATCACGTCGCCGTGATCCGGATTTTTGAAACGCACCACCCGCTCGCCGTCTGCGGCCTCCGCAGTACGGCATTTGCCGTTGTAGCGCGGTTTTTCTTTATTGGCCATTTGTTGTTCGCGCAAGGCATCCAGCTCCTCGCGACTGCAATAGCAATAGTAGGCGTCGCCTTGATCCAGCAATTGCTGGATCACTTCTTTATACCGGTCGAAGCGGTGAGTTTGATAAAAAGGGCCCTCGTCGTATTCCAGCCCCAACCAAGTCATGCCTTCCAAGATCGCATTCACCGACTCCTGACTGGAGCGTTCCAGGTCGGTATCTTCGATACGCAAAATGAATTTACCGCCGTGTTTGCGCGCATACAACCAGGAAAACAAAGCCGTGCGGGCTCCGCCTACGTGCAGATAGCCGGTGGGACTCGGAGCGAAGCGGGTTCTAATCGTCATTTCAATAATTACCTAAATTAAGCTATAAAAAACGGTACTCATTCAGCGTCAGCCAAGATAAAGGAGTGCTCCCTGTCCTCACCCTCTCCATCGGAACAGGGATTTTTGCCTCGCGCCGAATAGTTACTAAAAACCTACAAACACCGGCTGGTTGGGATTAACCGGCGGCGCTATAGTACGCTCGCATGCCAAACTTTAAGTCCGCTTGACGTACTCTAACAATGCAAGCAAAAAACGCCGGTATTTTAAGTCCAAAAACTAAGCAGCACGTAAGCTTTAAAAATTACGCTGGTATTAGAGAGTTAGTCACAAAAAATGCTAGACTCTAAAACCAGGCCTACGAGCCGAAATTCATATAACGCACCAGGAGACCATTCATGCAAAAAATGCTCACTCTTACGGCAACGCTGACAGGCGTGATCTTGTCCGGTTGTGCAACGCAATCCAGCAATACTTTTCAACCTTTTCAAGCCGAAGACTTGAACGCTCAAGTCAAAGCCGGCCTGCTCGTACAGAAAACCAACAGCTTCTTTGTCTTGAACGACTCGTCTTCGTCGATGAGCAAAACCTACCTGGGCGCTTCCGAGTACAGCGGAACAAAATTAGACGTAGAAAAAAACTTGCTGAATAAATTCAATAAAAGCATTCCGGCCATTCCGCTGTCTTCCGGCCTGCGCAGCTTCGGTTTCGGTCCCTGTGTGGACTGGAGCACGTCCCAACTGAATCAAGGCATCCAGCCTTATTCGGCATCCGGTTTCGAAAGCGCGATTCTGTCCATGCAATGTTCGAGCGGCGGTACGCCTTTGGCGGAAGCGTTGAGCGCAACCAATGCGGATTTAGCCTCGGCACCCGGCAACATCGCCCTGATCGTCTTCAGCGACGGCATGGACGAAACCTCGCCTATACCCGCCGCAGAGGCGCTTAAGGCTCAATACGGAGACCGTTTATGCATACACACCGTCTGGGTCGGCAACGAGAGCGATGTCGGCGGCCAAGCGGTATTGCAGGAAATTTCCCAAACGTCCGGCTGCGGCGTTACGACCGATGCTACCAGCGTCGCCAATGCCGACGGCATGAGCGCATTCGTCAAGCAGGTGTTTTTCAATGACGGCAAACCCGGGCCTAAAGACGACGACCAAGACGGCGTACTCAATGACAAAGACAAATGCCCGGACACCCCGAAAGGCGCGATTGTCGATAAAGACGGCTGCTGGGCGTTCCACGGCGTCTTGTTCGATTTCGACAGCGACGTCGTTAAATCAAAATACGATCCTTTGATCGACAATGCGGTTAAAGTGATGAAACTGAATCCGACGCTGACGGTAGAAATCGAAGGCCATACCGATAGCGTCGGCAGCGAAGCCTACAACCAAGGCTTGTCCGAACGCCGAGCACTATCCGTCAAGAAAGAAATCGTCAACCAAGGAATAGACGGCAACCGTATGACCACAGTAGGTTTCGGCGAAAGTCAACCGGTAGAATCCAACGATACCGATGCAGGCCGCGCCTACAATCGCCGCGTGGTCTATAGACGTACCGACAAATAACCCCCCACCCTCGCGTTCCAAAGGGGGCTTTATGCCCCCTTTTTTTACTTTATTTCCTTGATTTCGCCCGGATGGCGCACGCCCAACACAAAACGCTGCCGGGACTTTCTCACCCACCCCCTGGCTTCTATGCGCCGGCCCAGATATCCCTCCAGAGCCGGAAAAAGGCTTAGATTGGCGCTATCGATGCGTACCGAAACTTGATCGGACAGTTCTAAATAGCCATATTTTTTGCCCAATTTCACATCGTGCACGCGCCCGGTAATACGTTTCCAACCTTTGTAGTTGCCGTCCGTCAATTGCTCGGCCGGAACAGCCGCGTAATCAGCCTCCCGCCAAATCCCCAAACGCTCGCGCTCGGCTTGTGCCTGGGCAGCCAACAAGGTCCCTGCGTATTTTAAATTCGGCGGATGGATCGCCACCGCGGCATAACCCAACTTAACCAGCTCTACATTGATGTGCTTGCGGTCCGAGCTAAAAAGATGGGCCAACACCCGCCGGTACGCATCCTGTTTTTCCGCGTCGTATTCCAGACGGACGGTTTTTCCTTCCAGCGCCCGAATCAACCACGCCTTGGCCGCTTCCCCGCCCGTTTCGGCGGCTTTGTATCGTCCCGCCACCTCCGGGGTATTGATGCCTAACAGACGGACTTTCCAGCCGTTTGCCAATAATACGGTATCGCCGTCGTAGACCTTTTTTACCAAGTAATAGTCTGCACCGGGCTCAATCTGTAAAATTCTGGCTGGCTGCTGCGAACGATCGGAATAATGGTGCTTACCCGCCGCGTCGTGCCACTCGAATATCTCGTTTGCGTGCGAGGCCGAAAATACCAAACACACCGAGGCTAAGCAGCCAATCGCGAAAACTTTATTAACGGTTCTAACAGCCATGAATGATCAACACATTATTGAAGCTACCGGAAGATGGCTCACCGATTTCGTGATTGCCTATGAAATCTGTCCCTTCGCTAGACGCGAACATCTCTCCAACAGTATACGTTATCAGGTGTGCCGCACGCCGCTGCCGGAACAGACTTTGGCAGCCGTAGTCGAGGAATGCGAGCATTTGGATAAAAATCCGGAAACTGAAACCACGCTGTTGATACTGCCCGAAGGTTACGAGGATTTCGACGATTATTTGGACATACTGGCTATCGCCGAACAATTGCTAATCGAGCTGGGATACGAAGGCATTTATCAAATAGCCAGTTTTCATCCCGACTATCATTTCGAGTTCAGCGAGCCGAGCAGCGAAGACGACGCCGCCAACTACACCAACCGATCGCCCTTCCCTATGCTGCATTTGCTCAGAGAATCCAGCATAGAACGGGCGATTGCCACCTTTCCGGATCCGGAAAACATACCGGCTCGCAACATACAAAAGACCAGACAACTAGGCGCTGAAACGCTGAGCGCCTTATTGGCACAATGCCGCCGAACGGCTGGCTGAGGCCGACGGAGCTTCGGCCCCAAACGGAAAAACGGTTTACTTGCCCGGTTTAAGTTTTTTCATCCAGCCGGACAGCGATGCCTTTTTCGCCGCTTCGCCATTATCGGCAAGCTCAATGCGTTCGTCGGCCTCAGCCGGCTGTGCATTTTTTTTCCGGACCGGTTTCCCGAATCCGCCCAACAGACCGCCTAGTTTGGCGGAAACGCCGTCCCCAAAGGCTTGGGTCTTATCGGCGGCATCCGCTTCAGATTGCACAGCCGTAGCGGCCAAGGTTTCGACCCTTGCGGGCTGTTCCGCTTCAACCGCTGTCATGTCCGGTTTCATGCCGAGTTTTTCGTCGATTTTAGCGATGGAATCCAGGGTTCTCGCGAAAAATCCTTTGCCTTTCGGCTGGGTATCGGGTTTGGCCGGCTCGGCTGCTTGAATAGGCAGCGTTGGCGTTTCCTCCGGAATTGCCGGTTGATTGAACATGCCGAAAATGCCGGAATTTTTGGCAACGGCGCTTGTTTCCACGCTTGCTGCTGCGCTTATCGGTGACAGCTCTTCTGCAGAAATGGCCGGCACTTCGCCGAGAACGGCATCGGTTTGCAATTCTTCTACATCGGCAGCCGTATTCATGCCCAATCTGCCGTCGATTTTGCTGAAAGAACTCATCGCCCGGGCGAATAAGCCTTTGCGCGGTCCGTCATCCTCTTTCCGACTTTCCATAACATTTACCGGCTCGGCGTCCATCGGCGCCTTCGGCGAAACAACCTCCTCGCCGGCTGCCCAATCTGCCGTTGCGGACTCTTGTTTGACGGTGCCGTCGTCTAAGTCGGCAAGCGTGTTAACCGCTACAGGTTCCAATTCCGCACCGACAGCAATCGTCGGCGCCGGCGGAGCAGCCGGAACGCTTGCCGACGCTTGCGCCAGCGCGGCTTGCGCTTTCAAGCCCTGAATTTCCGTGGTGAGACGTTGTTTATCGGCTTCCCATTGTTGCCGCGCATGCTGCAACTGTTCCAATTCCAATTCCAACTTCGCCAGCTGTTGCGTTTGAATGTTCAACCGGTCTTGCAAGCCGTTGGCCAGCATTTCTTTTTCGGCGGTTTTCGTCGCTTCCGCATGTAACGATAGTTGCAACTGCGCCTTGGCCTGCAACTCATTTCTAAAGCGCTCCGCCGCCCGGTTCAGGATGGCCGCATAGGCTTCCGGCAAATGCGCCGCATCGGCTGCCGGCAGTTTCTCCACGCTCAACTCGAAACATTCGGTCAAGCTAGCCGCACTTTCCGCCAATTGTTTGTTGCGCCGGGACAAACTCTCTGCGTTGCTTGCCGCTTGGCTGGCTTGAGCCTGGGCATCCAACTTAGCTTGCTGCAGCTCGCCATCCAATTGTGCGATTTGCTGTTGCAAGGCGGCAACATGGGTCCCGGCTTCCTCGAGTTCGGCTTGTGCGGCAGCTCTGGCCTGTTCCAATTTTCGGTAGGCGCTTTTCAGAAATCCGATGCGGATACTGTAAAAAATTGCAGTGACCAAAACCGCACACACCACCAATGCAACGGCGTATTCCCGATTGTGTAGGGTCAGTTGATACCATTGTTGCCAAAGATCTTGGCCGACCGGGACAAGTTTTTGCCATGTTTCCATAAAGTTACCTTATCGAATTTTGATGTGAGACTGCAGAGCGTTGGCCGAAAAACACCGGCATTGTATAACGAGGTCGTCAAATTTCGTTAAGCAAGGCTAATTGCGCAGGATGAGGAACCATGTAAAACGACGCATCGATAAAAGGATCGGGCTGCTTGCGAAAATGATGCCGCAACAACGTCAACGGCACGATTAACGGTACCTCGCCACGCCGATAGGATTCGATGGTCTCCACTAGTTCCTTTTTGTCCTCGCCGTCTAATGTATGCTTTAAATAACCCTGTATATGCTGCAACACATTGACGTGATTACCGCGGGTGGCAACGATTTGCAAGCAGGCCATTAATTCGCCGAAATAACGGGCGGCAAGCTGATCGATAGTGCCGGTCTCGGCATCGGCCAGCATACGGCCTAAACTTTTGGCTCGATTTTGCTCGTGACTCATCGCAATCAATTTATGTCGGCTGTGAAAGGTGATCAAGCCATGCTTGCTCAAGCCGCTTCGCTTTAATTCCAACCAACGATGCCGTACGAAAACCCGTTGAATGAAATTTTCTCTCAGCATCGGATCACCGAGCCTCCCTTCTTCTTCTACCGGCAAATCGGGAAATTGCCGTTGCATGAATTGGGCGAACACACCTACACCGGTCTTAGCCGGTATGTCGTTCTTATAAATCTTGACTCGCTCCATGCCGCAGCTTGGCGAATCCTTTTTCAGGATATATCCCGACAGCGGAGCAAGCCAGTCGCTCTGACGGGCGCTGGTTTCCCGCAGTTGCTCGGTAACGTCGAAACTATGATCTTTTACCCCGACGACGCGCACCTCGCCACCGAATTCTCTCAGCTGAACCGCCGGACGCGGCACGCCCAACCCGGCGGCATACTCCGGGCAGAACGGTTTAAACTGAAAATACTGACCGAGCGTGCGTTCGATATAACTGTGGTATTTATGCGCACCGTCGTACCTAACCGTATGACCCAGTAAACAACTGCTTATACCGATTAATATAGGTTCCATTATTTATCAGAGGCTATGTCATGAAATAGCACTTTGGCTTGACGACTACGCTCGGCGTGGTCGAGCATGGGCGGCGGATAATCGCAGGCCAAAGGATTAATGTGCCAATTATGAATGGCATGCGGCGCGAACTGGGCAAGTTCGGGCAGCCAACGCGAGATGTAAGCACAATCCGGATCGTATTTTTTTTGCTGTAACCAAGGATTAAAAATTCGAAAATACGGCTGCGCGTCACAGCCGGTTGAGGCTGCCCATTGCCAATTGCCGTTATTCAAACAAGGATCGTAATCGACCAATCGCTGGGCGAAATAGCGTTCTCCCCAGCGCCAACTGACGTGTAGATCTTTGACTAAAAACGACGCAACTATCATTCTAAGCCGGTTGGGTAGCATGCCGGTTTGATTCAACTGCCGCATCCCTGCATCCACTATCGGAAAGCCGGTACGTCCCGCCGCCCAAGCTTCAAATTCGGCTAAATCGTTACGCCAAGACAAATGGTCGAATCGCGGCTGGAAAGCGTGGCCGAATACGTGTGGAAAATCAACGGCGATATGGTAAAAAAAGTCCCGCCAATAAAATTGTCTGAGCAGCGCGTGGTCGGAGCCAAGATTCAAAACCGCGGCGAAGTAGGCTTCCCGTATCGAGCAACAACCGAACTTCAAATCAGCGGACAATCCGCTAGTTTGCTCCAGCGCCGGAAAATCGCGTTGCAGACTATAAGCAACCAGCTTGGACAATTGCTGCAGGCGTTGCAATGCCTGAGCGCGCCCGCCCCGCAACGGACTGCTGCAGGGCCCTGCAAATCGCGCTGGTGACTCGATTTCTTCCGGTACGGCGTCGATCACGAATTCGCCGGCCGCTAACTCGCGAGGTTGCGCGACGGGAATGGCATGCGCTTGTCGATAGAAAGCGGTAAACACCTGATAGCGGCCGCCGTTGGCTTTGACCACTGCTTCCGGCTCGTTCAACAACGCATCGGCATGCTGAAAAAAGCCTAACCCGTGATCCGCGCAATACGCCGCCAATTCGGAATCTCTTCGTTTGCTGAACGGCGTGTAATCGCGATTGACGAAAACCGCGGCCAAATTCAACCGCCGATGCAAGACGGATAACACCTGGATGGGAGCAGCATAAAAAAGATGCAAGCGCGCACCGCGTGCGCGCAACTGTTCCTGCAAATCCTGCACGGCTTCCAACAGATAGTTCAAGCCGAAACGGCTTTGGTAGGCATGAGGCTCGATTTGTTCGGGGTCAAAAACAAATGCGGCAAACACCCGCTTGGAGTTTGTCAAGGCCGCATTCAAGCCGGCATTATCATAAAGGCGTAAATCTCGCCGAAAAATGAACAACGAGGTTGAATAACTGCGATGCATGGGCGTTTAAACGCAATCGCCCCAATGAATAATCATTTGCTGACAATTGAACATAATGTTCGGGTAATGCTGATAAATCACCCAGCGTAGTGCCAAGTCTAAATAGGCGGCAACGACCAGCCAACGCGCCGCCACCCCACTCCACCGCCGTTGACAATTTTTGGAGCAGCGCCACACCGCTCCGGTCCAGTAAATCAACGGCATAGCCATGATAATGTGCATGGTCACCCAGCTTGCGACCGTAAAAGTACCTTGATCGATCCGGTAATCGATGTAAAACAATAAACTGTTATACAGAATAAAAAACGGCCAAAATGCGTCTTTAAGTTTGATGTAGCCCAACCAAGTCCACTGCAAATAAAAATACAAGCTCGTCGGAGTACGCGGCTCGTAGCCGACATCGGGCTCAGGGGTAACAGCATAAATCAATAAGCCAAGTGCCAACGCAATCAAGCAGACTTCGTAACCGCTTAGGAACGAGGTAAATGCCAATAATAAAGACAAAGAATCTATCAACATGCGGATTAAACCGGATTTAAAATATTGTGTAGCGCTTGACTGAGCTGATTGAATTGAAAGCGAAATCCACTCGCTAAAAGGCGCTTAGGCACGACTCGTTGACTACCCAGCAACACATCGGCCATTTCGCCCAAAACCAATCTTAGCAAGCGTTCCGGCATAGGCATGAGCATGGGTCTATGCAATTGGCCCGCCAGTGCCGCGCTGAATTGGCGGTTGGTCACGGGTTCCGGCGCCACCGCGTTATAAGGGCCCGTCATCGTCGAATCGGTTAACATCGCCATAACAATGGCGATCCAATCGTCGATATGTATCCAAGACATCCATTGGTTCCCGCTACCCAATCTGCCACCAAACCCCATTCGGAACGGCAGCAACATCCTGTTTAGAATGCCGCCTTTGTCACCTAACACCAAACCGGTACGAATCAAACACACTCTTATCCCGGCAAGCTCTGCCGTGCGGGCCGCCGTCTCCCAATCCGCACAAAGCTGCTGGCTGAAATCGTTAACCGGCCTACTGTCTTCGTCCAGGATTCGCTCCGCTTGATTACCGTAATAGCCTATCGCCGAGCCGCTAACGAACGCCGGCTTGCTCTTAGCCGCCGTCATCCAAGCGACTAGCTGCAAGGTGAACTGGATTCGGCTATTCCTGATTAATGCCTTGCGCGCAGCCGTCCAAAAACCGTCGAAAATACCCGCTCCGGCCAAATTTACCACGGCAAAAAATTGATCCGCTTCAGGTAATTGGTCAATGCGAGTGACGGCTTTAACGGACGCATCGAACCGGCCGGCCACCTTAGCCGAACTTCGGCTGAATACGGTAACGGCATATCCGCCGGCCAGTAATCGCTTCACTAAAGCGCTACCCAGAAACCCTGTTCCTCCGGTCACTAATACGGCTGGCTGGTTCATGTTTCACCTCCACATATAGCGAGTTTTATATCTCCTCAATCGCTCTGATCGAGATGTACGGATTTTCCGCGGGGCAACATCAATTTACTCAACTGGCGACTTTTTAACCAAACCATCATTCTGAAAACTAATAGCAAAATCACTAAAATCAAATAAACCAAGGGTTGGATTAAATTGCCCTTCAGCTGCCAAATATAGTGAGTGACAGCAATGATTGCGGCATAATATATAAAACGGTGTAATTTTTTCCAATTTTTGCCTAAACGTTTTTTAGCTGAATTTGGAGAAGTCACCGCCAACAACAAAATGACGAAATAAGCGATTACCCCCATCCATAAATAAATGCTTTCGATTATATCCACATATATGGTATGCCAGGCCGCTGCATGGTCAACGAATAAGTATGCCAACAAATGTAACGAA
Organism: Methylomonas sp. HYX-M1; assembly: GCF_040741385.1. NCBI lineage: Bacteria > Pseudomonadati > Pseudomonadota > Gammaproteobacteria > Methylococcales > Methylococcaceae > Methylomonas > Methylomonas sp. HYX-M1. Next base: position 918,765 of record NZ_CP160405.1, on the reverse strand, counting down.
GCATAAAAAAAAGCATACATTCCGAACATTTGCCTAAAATCGGCCATGCCACGCCAATTCGTAATCGTTTGAACCGGCGTTATCGCTAAGGTGATGCAAATAAATCGGAGCGCCCAATCCCCTAACCTAATAGTAATGGCTTGAATCGGATTGCCACCCAATCTATCCAATAAAATATCCAACAACAACCAAAACAAAGGCAACAAACAGCAAAGCGCCACCGGAATTCTGATATTATCAAGCTTCAATGACATTAGAAAAATTGCCGCAGATCCATTTGACTATACATTGATGCTACTTCGTCCCCGTAGCCGTTGAATAATTCGGTGTTACGTCTGGGCGTAAAAAAACCCGTTCCCAACACCCGTTCCGAATGTTGACTCCAACGAGGATGCGGCACTTTGGGATTTACGTTTGCATAAAACCCATATTCATCGGCTGCAAACTTATTCCAACTTGTTATCGGCTGCCTTTTCAACAATTCTATTTTGACAACCGCTTTTATACTTTTAAACCCATATTTCCATGGCACAATCAATCTAACCGGCGCCCCATTTTGCTTAGGCAAATATTCACCGTACATGCCAACCGCCAGGATGGTTAATGGATGCATGGCTTCATCAATTCTTAAACCCTCTACGTACGGCCAGTCCAACATGGCACCCTTAGCTTGCTTGGGCATATTTTCCGGCTGAAATATCGAGGTAAACCTTACGAACTTAGCGGACGACAAGGGCTTAGCTGCACTCAATATTCCGGATAACGGAAGCCCTATCCAAGGCACGACCATAGACCAACCTTCCACACAACGAAGTCTATACCTATATTCCTGAAGCAACGCCGACTTAAGCAAGTCTTCGATATAAACCCTTTTCGGAACCTCCACCTCGCCGGCTATTTCCAAGCTCCAATCGGATACTACAAGCTTGCTTGCCAATTGCGAGGATTCTTCTTTATCAAAAGAAAACTCGTAATAATTAGTGAAATTTTTGACGAATTGCGGCGGAGTTAGGTCCACATTTTCCAAATGAGGCGCCACCTTGTTCAGCTTAGCAAACGATTTATTCTCTATGCTATCGCGATTTGCATAGGTGTTTTGCAAAGGCAAAACAGGTGCCAGAGCGAGCGCTTTTATAATCCGCCTTCTTTGCTGAAAAATCTTCGGATCGGTTATTCCGCTATCCGGGATTTGTTTTTTGGTTTTAATAATCATCCCGATGCCCAGTTAACGTACTACATTGATTTGTTATCGTTTGCCTTTTGGAATTAAGCCTAAAAGCTGCCTGATTTTTCGTTCGGTAATAAACGCCAGCGAAAACAATTGCACGAAGTTTTCCGCCTCGATTAAATCCAAACCTATATTTGCAGGAACCAACTCCTTTCTGGTACCGAACATCTTATCCCAAACGGACAAAACAATGCCGTAGTTACTATCGTGTTCTATGCGTATTTTCGAATGATGAACTCGATGCAAATACGGGGTGATAATAAAATTAGAAACATATTCTTCATTAGGCACTTTAATGTTGGCATGATGAAAAAATATAAAAAATAATTCGATAATTTCTATCGATAAAACCAAATAGGCATTTACACCTATTAAAATAACAAATATGCATTTGTAAACTATTTCCAACAGCAAGTCGAGCACGTGAAACCTAAACCCGGTAGACACGTTAAAACTTTTATCGCTGTGGTGCACCTTATGAAATCGCCATAACCATTCAAACTTATGACCGGCAACATGCCAAAGATAAATTGCAAAATCAAATAGGGCAAATACCAACAAAAATTTAACGGGCCCGGTTTGCATTCCGTTTAACAAACCTAAATATGAAAACTCTTGCGCCACCAGAAATAATGAGGATGCTTTGAGTACGGTAAGAATGATGTTGTTAACCAAAAATGCCGTGGTATTCGTCACAATTGATTCTTTATACACTTTGGACGGAAACTGCCTATAAGGCTTTCGCTTCTCAATCACTAATAATACGACGAAGGCTAAAACCGCTAGTCCGAGTAAACTTTGATTAAGTAGCAAATCCGGATTAGAACCGTTATTAATTGAGCTCATACCTTATACACGCAAATGTTTTATTTTTTTAAAGCATTAATAATGCCGTTTAGCTCTAATAATTCATTAGTATTATTTACTTGTACCGTAATATCGTGCTGCACACCCAAAAAATAAATAACTCTTTGTTTTTTATCAAACAAAGGAACTATTTTCAATCTATTGTGAAATAAAGTTCCATCTTTTTTATAATTTCTCAGAGTTACTTCTACGGTTTCTCGATTTTTAATCGCCTCGGCAATTATAAACCTAGCTTCTTGATCTCTATCGTTACCCTGTAAAAATCGGCAATTTTTACCTACAATATCTTCTCGACTATAACCTGTTAATTTTTCAAACGCTTTATTAGCGTAAACAATTGGTGCATCTTCCAGATCAGGATCAGCTAACGTAACGCCATTGACGCATTCATCCAGGATGGCGGCCAACACTTGTGGAATCAATCCCGTATCTTTATGAACTACAAACTCCATATTGACAACTCCGAATAAATAGGTTTTATATCAGCACTCAGCCGCGATTAGGTTTTTTATATTTTCTACAGTATTTTCCGCCCCTTCTTCGATCGCATAGCGTATCAATTTTTCGAAGGGCCGCATAAATACGTCCAGCTCCAAAAGTTCGAAGCGAAACGTCAGTTTGGTTGGTTTTTCGGTTTCTTGTCCCTGCAATTGATAGTGGTGTTTATAGGGATCTCGAATGCCTTGAAACACTACTGTGGCATAAGGTTGATATTCAATGATTTCGAATATCGATTCGAATGTTCCATCGGGCTCCTGCCGTAGTTGCTTGGCTTTTGCCCCGACTCTGGCTTCAACACCATCAAGAGCCTCGAAACCAATAACTTCCTGCGCCCATTTAGGATAATTATCGAAAAATCGCTCACCTATGAAATAAAATACTTCTCTCATGGTTTTATCAATTTCGACGCTCGCTTCTCCCGCGATTGGAATATTCATTTCGAAAGGCAACTTAATTCGCATTTTCTCTCCTGATTCAGTAAAACCCGTCAATTAAATCCGGTCGCTCATATCTCAATTGTTTAGATCCGACACAAAAGCGTTGTCATCGTTCAATCAAACCATCTTGAGCTTGACTAACTTTAGACGCAAACCCAGTATGAGTGATCTTAACATTTACCAAAATAACGGATTTTACGTCTCCTATAAGATTAACGCATTAGGAGCAAACAGGATGATACCGAGCGAATTCGGAAAAACAATGGGGCCCGAACACGACTTCTGTTCTAAGGATGGGCATGCTTCAAAGTAGAAATAGCAAGACTGAATAGATTTCGGATTATGCAGGCCGCACTAATCCGGACAGCGCTTATGTCGGTCCGATTTATAGAATGGAAAGCGAATGCCCTCAGACATTCGCACTAGCTAATAAAAAAGAAAGCGTAGATGGGATAGCGGAATAGGACCTGATTGTGTTTCGGCAGACAGGTTTTTTAGGACGTCAGTTTTAGCAAAACATACATGCCCGTAAACTATTCGGCATTAAGAATTTTGGCCAGCTTTTCCGCGGGAACATAACCCGGCAAAACATTGCCTTTTTCCGTCACAATCATCGGCGTTCCGCTCATACCGAATGCCTCGCCCAATTGCATATGCCGGTCTATCGGATTATCGCAGGACTTGGCTTGCACGGTTTCGCCCTTTTTGGCCGAAGTCAGAGCTTTTTGTTTGTCTGCAGAACACCAAACAGCAACAGCTTTTGCGTAAGAGTCCGAACCTTTGCCGGCTCGAGGGAAAAACAAATAACGCACGGTGATGCCCTGTGCGAGATATTGATCGATCTCCGAATGCAGTTTACGGCAATAACCGCAATCGATATCCGTGAAAACAGACACTATGTGTTTGTTAGCATCAGGCTTGAAGACAATCATGTTTTGCTCGCCAACCTTATCTAACGCCTGTTTTCTTACGCCTGCCATTTTATCTTCGGTAATATTTTTCTTTTCGACCGAATCGAACACTTGGCCTTGCAGTAAATAACGACCATCCTCAGAAACATAAAAAATGTTGCCGTCGGCAATCACTTCGTACAGACTTTTAATCTCCATCGGGGCAATCGAGTCTATACGAGCTCCGGGAACAAACTCGCCTAAAGTCTTTTTAATGGCTAACTCATCGGTATATCCGGTCGTTAAAGCAACTAACGCTGACATCGTAGTCAAAACGCGCATCAATTTTTTCATAAGATGAACCAATTAGGTTTTGGAAGATAATGGGCAGACAAGGCGGCGTTGCGTTCGTTCAGATCTACTGAAATAAACGGTCCAGGTCTAAAAATAGCGCCAAGGTCATCAAGGACATCAGCAAAAACATACCGATTTGCTGAAAATACCATTGCATCTTATCCGGTACAGGACTGCCTTTGATAAACTCAATGAAATAAAACAGCAAATGGCCGCCATCCAGAACGGGTACGGGCAATAAGTTCAATACGCCCAAACTGACGCTAACCAATGCGAGAAACTTTAAAAAGGCAGTAAACCCCACTTCAGCAGATTGGCCGGCATACTGCGCTATGCTAATAGGCCCGCTCAAGTTCTCGACAGAGGCGGCGCCGATAAACATTTTGCCTATCATTTTTAACGTACTAACCGAATAAAACCAGGTTTTATTCAACGCAACCGGCACAGCAGCCAGCGGCGACATCGAGTATTCCACCTGTAAATCCTGCATCAGGTTATCGGGAATTAAAGGACCGGCGCCAATTTTTCCCACGACTTTACCGTCTTCGGGCTCTTCTCGAATCGGCGTCAGTTGTAACGAAGTTTGTACATCGTTCCGCTCAAGCAGAACGGTAATTTCCTTATCAGGTCTAGCTTGAACGTACTCTACCCATTGTTGCCAATCGGCTATGGGACGGTTATCGGCACTAACGATAAGATCACCGACTTGCAAGCCTACCTGCTTCGCCACGCCCCCGTCCAATAGTTTTCCGATAATCGGCTTTATCTTGGGCATCCAAGGCTGCAAACCCAGACGGCTATTTAATACGTCCGGACTCACCAAATCGGCGGAAGCGAATTTCAATACCCTAAACTTCTGACTGCCGTCGCCGGCTTTTACGTCTACAACAATATCTTGAGCGCCGTCTATCGCTAAGGAAAACAATTCATCGAATGCCAAACTCCAGGTCGGAGTGCTTTTTTGGTTGACGGCGATAATTTCATCGCCGACTTCAAAACCGGCCTCGTACGCCAAACTGTCAGGGCTGATATTTCCTACCACCGGCTTTAGACCGGTTTCGCCGATAATCAATACCAACCAAAACAAAGTGACCGCCAACAGTAAATTCGCCAAAGGACCGGCCATCACTATCGCCGTGCGGACACCGACTGATTGACGGTTGAATGCATAGGGCAAGTCTTCCGGTTTAACCTCGCCTTCGCGTTCATCAACCATCTTGACATAACCACCTAGAGGTACGGCGGACAATACGAATTCGGTTTGCTCGGGCGTTTTTTGATACGCCCACAATTTCTTCCCGAATCCGATCGAAAATCTAAGGACTTTGACACCCGCTAGCCGCGCGACCCAATAATGCCCGAACTCGTGAAAAGCCACGAGCACTGCGATTGCCACGCTGAAGTAAAACAGGGTATGCAAAGTATCCATTAAGCGGACAGCGCCTGGATCACTTGTTCGGCTACATCGCGGGCCTTCCGGTCGGCGGCCAACACCAAGTCCAAGGTATCGGCCGATTCAGGTGCAAACCGGGCCATACTTTGTTCGATAATCAGCGCTATATCGGTAAACCTAACCTTCTCCGATAAAAACGCGTCGACCGCGATTTCATTGGCCGCATTTAATACGGTTGGCATAATCCCTCCTACTTTTATCGCTTCATATGCCAATTTCAAGCATGGAAAACGCTGTAAATCCGGCTGTTCGAAATCCATATGCGCTACCTCGAAAATATTCAAAGGAGCAACGCCGGAGTCGAAACGCTCCGGCCATGCCATGGCGTGGGCAATCGGCGTCCGCATGTCGGGATTACCCATTTGCGCAAGCACGGAGCCGTCCACGTAATCTACCATCGAATGAATGATACTTTGCGGATGTATGACCACTTGAATGTCGTCAGGCTCCATGTCGAACAACAAACAGGCCTCGATTAATTCCAGCCCCTTATTCATCATGGTAGCCGAATCGACGGAAATCTTTCTCCCCATGTCCCATTTGGGATGGGCCACCGCTTGTTCAGGAGTCACATCGGGCAATGCCTCCAAGGGGGTTTTTCTAAACGGCCCGCCCGACGCCGTCAGCAAAATCCGTCTGGCCTGTTTGGCGCGATGACCTGCAACGTAATTTGCCGGCATACACTGAAAAATAGCGTTGTGCTCGCTGTCTATAGGCAACAAGGTTGCACCCGAGGCACTAACGGCCTGCATGAATATTTGCCCGGACATCACCAAGGCTTCTTTATTCGCCAACAATACCGTTTTACCCGCTTTGGCAGCCGCAAGAGTAGGCAACAAACCCGCCGCTCCGACGATTGCCGCCATCACGGTATCGACGTTAGCCAAGGTCGCGACCTGTTCCAATGCCCGAGGACCCGACAATACGGACATATCGGCTATTGGCGACGCCGCAATTTTTTCGCAAAAATCGGCGGCCTTGGCTTCATCCACCACGACGGCATATTCGGGACGATGCTGCATACATTGTTGAAACAACCCATCGATATTGCCGTTGGCCGTCAACGCAACGACTTTGTATAAGTCGGGATGCCTGCCGACAACGTCTAAGGTGCTGACGCCTATCGAACCCGTTGCCCCCAATATGCAGATTCCTTTCATGAGTAGAATATCCGGCCGATTAATAAAATACCCGCATAAAAGAACGGGGTGGCAGCAATAATGCTGTCGACTCTATCCAATACTCCGCCGTGTCCGGGCAACAGATTGCCGCTATCTTTCACGCCTTTACGCCTTTTCATTAAACTGAAAAATAAATCGCCGTATATGGATATTAGCACGGTTAGCACTGACAGAATGATGACGTCGATTAAGACCAATTCGTTCAAAAACCACAAAGAATCGTCTTGATTTTCGCCCGAATCTCCGAATAACAATTTGCCGAATACATAAAATCCGATTCCGCAAACCATCGCCGAGGTTAAAGCTCCGTACATGCCTTGCACAGTCTTTCCGGGACTAATTTCAGGTGCCAACTTATCCTTGCCCCATTTTTTCCCTGCGAAAAAGGCCGAGATGTCGGCGGCGCTGATTAAAACCAAAAAATACAGCACCATGCTGGAACCGTAATAAGCCCGCAACTTGCTTAGGAACATCCAGGCAGAGAGTAATATCAACCATCCGACAAAGAATTCCAGCCGTGGTTTAAACTCCGCCTTCAACAGCTGCGGCGCCGCTTGGCGAATCAGTACCATGGCTGTAATCCAGAACAATACCGGTACGACAACGAACCATTCGAGCGCATCGGAGTATTCTTTCACTTCCGGCCACTCCATCGCCTCCCCCAGCAGCTCTAAAAAGAGAGTCCAATAGGTTACTCCCAACATCGGAAAAATTAACGCAGCCAAAAATATCAGCCTCTGCCTCAACTTTTCCACGCCGCTCAAGGCCAACCATTCCCATGCGCCGGCCAGCGTAATCAAAGCTACAAATAACGAAAAGTAAATCGCTTCCAATTGAAATACGGCCAAAACAACGACTGCGGCCAATATGCAGGCGGTAAGAATGCGGTGGTGTAACATAATCGTAAATTTATAGTTGTAGTTATTGGTTATAAAACGCGTTTATCGACGACTTGCTCTCCGGTATGCCCAAAGCGCCGTTGCCGGCTTTTAAAACTGTCGACCGCTTTTTGCATCATTTCTTGATCGAAATCGGGCCATAATACGTCGGTAAAAAACAGTTCCGTATAAGCGAGTTGCCATAACAGGAAGTTACTGACCCGTTCCTCGCCGCCAGAACGAATGAAAAGATCGGGGTCGGGCAAATCGACCGTGGTTAAATGTTGGCTGATCACTTGCTCGCTAACCTCGTGCTCGGCGATTTCCCCTGCGCCGATCTTGGCAACAATGGTCCGCAGCGCTTGGGTAACGTCCCAACGTCCGCCGTAATTAGCGGCTATCACCAAGGTCAGTCCGCTATTTTCGGCGGTTTGACGCTCGGCCGCGTATATTTTATTTTGCAAACTTTCCGGAAATACCGATTTGTCACCGATTATCCGTAGCCGGATATTGTTTTTATCCAGCTTATCCACCTCGGATTGCAACGTGCTCATGAATAACTCCATCAGCAGGCTGACTTCCTCTTTCGGTCTGCGCCAGTTTTCGCTACTAAACGCAAACAGCGACAACACTTGAATTTCTTCCTTCGCGCAATATTCAACCACTTTTCGCACGGCTTTAACGCCGGCATGGTGTCCCATGATCCTCGGCATCATGCGCTTTTGCGCCCAGCGTCCGTTGCCATCCATGATAATGGCAATATGCTTAGGTTTTTCGCCGTTAACGATTATTTTGCCGCCAAGATCGCGAGCCATATCGGAATTCCAAAGGTCTGCAGCTAATTCGTATGTTAAATAGACAGCAGATCGGCTTCTTTCTCTTCCAGATGCTTCTCTACCTCTTTGATGTATTGGTCGGTCAATTTTTGAATCTTATCTTCACCCTGACGCGCATCGTCCTCGGAAACCAGCTTGTCTTTCAATGCATCTTTAATGGCCGCATTGGCATCGCGACGGATGTTGCGAATCGAAACCCGGCCTTGTTCCGCTTCGGCTTTGACTATTTTGACTAAATCCCGCCGACGCTCTTCGGTCAATGCCGGTAAAGGTATGCGAATGACCGTTCCCTGCGTAGCCGGATTTAAACCCAAACCGGAGGACATAATCGCCTTTTCTATCGCCTGCACCATGCCTTTTTCCCACGGCACTACTTTTAATGTTCTGGCGTCCTCAACAGAGATATTAGCAACCTGAGAAAGCGGGGATTCGGAACCGTAATAACTGACGCTGATTTGATCCAATAAACTCGGGTGAGCGCGCCCGGTACGAATTTTACTGAATGCTTTTTGCAACGCTTCAATACTTTTCGCCATACGCGCCGCGGCGTCTTGCTGAATATCACTGATCATTATTGTTTCCTCAATTCCTCACGATTAGGGAGCCTATATCTTCGCCGCGCATTAAACGCATTACTGCTCCAGGTTCAAAAACATTCATCACCCGCATCGGCAGATTATTATCCCGACATAATACCAACGCCGTCGTATCCATGACGTTTAAGCGTTGATCGATCGCTTCGTCGTAAGTCAAACGCGAATAAAACACCGCATCAGGCTCTTTATTCGGATCGGCCGAATATACGCCTTTCACTTTAGTCGCTTTAATCATCAACTCGGCGTCGATCTCAATCGCACGCAAACTCGCCGCGGTATCGGTGGTAAAAAAAGGATTGCCGGTACCGGCGGCAAATATTGTCACCCGGCCTTTTTCCAAATGCCGTACCGCTCGCCGCCGAATATAGTCTTCGCAAACCTGATTAATCTTCAACGCCGTCATCACGCGGACGGGTTGCCCGAGATATTCCAGCGCATCCTGCATCGCCAAAGCATTAATCACCGTCGCCAACATCCCCATTTGATCGCTGGTAACCCGGTTTAAACCATCCGAAGCCTTTTCAGCGCCTCGTAAAATATTTCCTCCGCCGATGACCAGGCCAACCTGCACACCCGCATCACACAATTCTTTAACTTCTTGAGCCAAACGTTGAACGATATCGGGATCAATACTGCCACCCTTTTCGCTCATCAACGCTTCGCCACTTAATTTAAGTAAAATTCTTTGACAAATAATCTGGCTCATATTCAACCGGCTAATCCTCTAGCGTGATTTAGGCAATCTTTTGATACAGAAAAAACCCGGTAAGAACCGGGTTTGTCTTTCCGAGGCATTAACCTCTGACTTGCGCCATCACTTCCTCGGCGAAGTTCTCTTCTTTTTTCTCTATGCCTTCACCGACTTCAAAACGGGCAAAGCGTACCACGTCATTGCCTTTTTCTTTCAACAGCTGAGCAACCGTTTTGCTATCGTCTTTAATGAAAGCTTGGCCTTGCAAGGTCACTTCCGCCAAAAATTTATTGATGCGGCCGGAAACCATTTTTTCGACGATATCCGCTGGTTTACCTTTGATTTTTTCTTCTTGTTGCGCCAAGAAAATTTCTTTTTCCTTTTCAATGGATTCAGGCGCAACTTGATCCGCCGAGACACACATAGGTTTACTGGCCGCAATGTGCATCGCAACATCTTTGCCTAATTCGGCATCGCCTTTTGCTAGCTCAACGATTACACCGATTTTGGTACCGTGTAGATAGCATGCTTGACCACCGCTAGCGGTGGCAAATTTTTGAAAGCGTCTTACCGTAATATTTTCGCCCAATTTAGCAATCAACGCACGGCGGGTATCGTCAACGCTCTGGCCGCTCGCCAGGGTTAAAGCTTGCAATTGCTCGTCGTTTTCCACCTCAGCCGCTAGTAAAGCACCGGCAACATCGTTCACAAAGCCGGTGAAATCCTCGCCTTTAGCCACAAAATCGGTCTCGCAGTTCACGTCGACCATGACCACGGTTTTGTTGTCGTCGGAGACTTTTACACCGATGATGCCCTCTGCCGCAATCCGACCGGACTTTTTATCCGCTTTGGCAAGGCCGGCTTTACGCATATTCTCGATAGCCAATTCCATGTCACCATTGGCTTCCACCAAGGCTTTTTTACATTCCATCATGCCGGAACCGGTTCGCTCACGCAGTTCCTTCACCATCGCCGCACTAATACTCATTCTCTATTTCCTCAAATTCGTTAACTAAAAAAACGCCTCACAATGGAGGCGTTTAAATCAAGTTGATAGCAAAAGCTAACGCCGTCGCTGTCAGCGTTAGCTAATGCCGGGCAGCGAATGTTACGATTCGGAGACAACTTCCTCGACGAACTCGTCAGACTTACTGCCCGCATCCATACGCAACGCTTTAGCTTCCAAAACCGCCGCAGCGGCGCTTTGGCAATACAAAGTGACTGCGCGGATCGAGTCGTCGTTACCGGGAATAACATAGTCGATGTTTTCCGGGGAATTATTTGAGTCAACGACGCCTACAACCGGCACGCCTAATTTTTTCGCTTCCATGACGGCATTTTTTTCATAACCGACATCCAGCACGAAAATCGCATCGGGAATACCGCGCATGTCTTTTATGCCGCCCAAGCTACGCTCGAGTTTCTCCAATTCACGTTCCATTCCCAAAGCTTCTTTTTTACTGAATTTTTGATACAAGCTACCATCCGCCTTCATCGCTTCCAATTCTTTCAAACGATTGATAGACTTTTTGATGGTTTTGAAGTTGGTTAGCATACCACCCAACCAGCGGTGATTCACGTAAGGCATGCCGCAGCGTCTCGCCTCTTCGGCCACCGCCTTGCGAGCGGCTTTTTTGGTGCCTACAAACAGAATCGTGCCTTTGTTGGCGGTCATTTGACCAAGATAATTCATTGCATCGTTAAACATAGGAAGCGTTTGTTCCAGATCGATGATATGAATCTTATTGCGGGCACCGAACAAGAAGGATGCCATTTTCGGATTCCAATACCGGGTTTGGTGCCCGAAGTGAACGCCTGCTTCCAACATTTGACGCATTGACACTGCTGCCATTGATTTCTCCTAAAAATTGCCGTTTACGGCATGGGTTACGCCTCCGCACCGCCCCGCCTGATGACCGTCATAAAAATGACCGGCACCCTATCAGACGTGTCGACGAGCGTGAGTATTAAACATAGTGAACTTGGCTTTATACCATGATTGTGATTTTACAACAATACCAAGTCTGGTAGACTGGGCGGCATAACAAGCCGCACACAGCGCCATGCCGCTAGTCCGGCCAGTCAATCTATACATCTTTTTTGAGCGCACCGCCTCACCATGAGCATCCCAATAAAAACCCCGGACGAAATCGAAAAAATGCGCATTGCAGGCAGGTTAGCTGCCGAAGTACTCGAAATGATAGAAGCTCACGTCACAGCAGGTGTCACCACTGAAGAACTTGACCGTATCTGCCACGATTACATTGTCAACGAACAACAGGCAATTCCCGCTCCGTTAAACTACCGAGGTTATCCGAAATCGATTTGCACCTCGATCAATCACCAAATTTGCCACGGCATTCCCAGCGACAAAAAATTAAAAAGCGGCGACATTGTCAACATCGACATTACCGTTATCAAAGACGGCTATCACGGCGATACCAGCAAGATGTTTTGCATAGGCGACACCAGCCCGCATGCCAAACGCTTGGTCAACATCACGCGCGAATGCCTATTTCTGGGTATAGAACAAGTCAGACCCGGCGCGCATTTCGGCGACATCGGACATGCCATCCAAACCTACGCCGAAAGCAATCGCTACTCTGTCGTTCGAGAGTTTTGCGGGCACGGCATCGGAAAACAATTTCACGAGGAACCCCATGTCATGCATTTCGGCACACTCGGCGAGGGCGCTATGATGTTACCGGGTATGATTTTCACCATAGAACCCATGATCAACATCGGTAAACGCCACATGAAAATTCTGCCGGACGGCTGGACCGCGGTAACCAAAGACCGCAGCCTTTCCGCCCAATGGGAACATACTATTCTGGTGACGGAAAGCGGATACGAAATTCTGACCTTGCGGCGGGAAGAATTTTGAACGTATCCCCAAGCCGATTGACGTTCAATTTTTCTGATTACTTTTCAGAACACGCGCCGATTTCGGCTTACAAACAAGCCATACAACAAGCCAACGCTCAACTAAAGCAGCGCTTCGACCCGACCGCATCACCGCACCTCCTGCTTGCTGAAAAAGCCCAATTCATCGACGACTTGCTGAGCACATGCTGGCAACATTTTCTCGGCGACGAGGCTAACAAACAAGCCATTGTCGCAACCGGCGGGTATGGCAGGCGCGAATTATTCCCCTATTCGGACATTGATCTTTTGATCTTACTGGACCAAAATTTTTCCGAAAATGTCCAGGAGCGGCTGTCGGCATTCAGCAACTTCCTCTGGGACATCGGCTTGAAACCCGGCCTCGGCACTTGCTTCGTATTCGAATGCACCGCTTTAGCCAGCCAGGATCAAACCATCTTCACCAGCCTGCTGGAAATGCGCCTGATCACCGGCGACCAATCCTTGTTCAGAGCCCTGAAAAAACAAGTCATCGCCAGCCAACTGTGGTCGTCGGAGCGGTTTTTCCTGGCCAAAATGGAAGAACAAGAACAAAGGCATGGCAAATACCACGATACGGCTTACAACCTCGAACCGAATATCAAAGAAGGTCCCGGCGGCTTACGGGATATACAAGTTATAGGCTGGGTGTTCAAACATCATTACAACGCCGATTCATTGCACGAACTGATCAAATACGGCTTTTTGCCGAAATCGGAATACGACAGCTTAATCGCCGCGCGCGACAATTTATGGCGACTGCGCTTCGCCCTGCACACCGTCACTAACCGTTGCGAGGACAGGCTGCTATTCGATTATCAGCGCGAGCTGGCCAAACTATTCGGATTCGCCGATCACGAACAGCAACCGGACGTCGAAGCCTTCATGCAGTTCTTTTTTAAGACGGTGGCGGAAATTGAATGCTTGAACGAGATGCTGCTGCAGTTATTGAACGAACGCCTGATCAACAATTCTGAAACCCTAATTCCAATACCGATTACCGCAAATTTTTCGGCCATTGCCGGCTACCTGGAAGCCAGCCACGAAGACGTATTCGAGAAAGAGCCGCTCGCCCTTTTGGAAATTTTTTTGTTGTTGCAGCAAGCGCCTTCGTTAAAAGGCATCAGGGCCGGCACCATTCGCTTGATTCGCAAACATCTGCCACTGATAGACGCGCAGTTTAGACAGAACAAAACCGCCAATCGGCTGTTCGTGGAAATACTCCGGCAACCGCGCGGCATTACCCACCAGCTTAAACGCATGAACCGATACGGCGTGCTGGCCGCCTACATGCCGGATTTCGCCAACATCGTCGCGCGCATGCAGTACGACTTATTCCATATTTATACCGTCGACGAACACACGTTGTTCGTCATCCGGAATTTGCGCCGCTTTGCACTGGATAAGCACAGCAAGGAACTACCGTTTTGCAACAACATCTTCATGCTGGTCCCCAAACCGGAAGTACTATACGTCGCCGCACTGTTTCACGATATCGCCAAAGGCCGCGGCGGCGACCATTCCATGCTCGGCGAAACTATCGCCAGCCAGTTTTGCCAGCAACACGACTTAACCCAGCACGACACGAAATTGATCACTTGGCTGGTGCGTAATCACTTGCTGATGTCTATGACCGCGCAACGCAAAGACATCAGCGATCCGGACGTGATACACCAATTCGCATTGCAGGTCGGCAGCATCGAATACCTCAATTATCTCTATCTACTGACCGTCGCCGACATCCGTGCCACCAATCCCAGCCTTTGGAACAACTGGAAAGACGCGCTGCTGAAAGACCTGTACGTCGCCACTCATAGAGCACTACACCGCGGCTTACACAACCCCTTGGCCCGTTCCGAATGCATCAAAGAAAATCAAACGGAAGCCACAGCCATTTTGCGCCAACTCGGGTTAAAACAAGACACCATAGAACATTCGTGGCAGCACTTGAGCGAAGATTATTTCATGCGTTATTCGGCGGACGAAATCGCTTGGCATACCATTGCGATTGCCGCAAGCGCCGAACACGATTTGCCTTTAGTACTATTACGACCGCAAACCCAGCGCGGCAGCGCCGAAGTATTCGTCTATACCCAAAACCAGGAGCAAATCTTCACCATCTGTACAGCGACCCTAGACTATCTGGGCCTAACCATCTTGGATGCGCGTATCATTACCTCCGACGACGATTATGTACTGAATAGCTTTCAGGTATTGGAACAGTCGGGAGAAGCGATTATCGATTTGCATCGCGAAATCCACATCTGCGACGCATTAAGACAATGCTTGCGCGAAAAACAAGTCAAAACCTCTAAAAATTTTCACAAACAATCCCGTCAGGCCAAGCATTTCCCGATTCAAACACGTATTACCTTTTTGGAAGACACGCCCAAGCGCTTGAGCAGCATAGAATTGGTAACCACCGACAGAGCAGGCTTATTGTCCTCGGTAGGGCACGCGTTCAACGAACTGGGAATTCAATTGCACGACGCCAAAATCACTACCATAGGCAGCCGCGCTGAGGATATGTTTTACATTACCGACCAAAACGCCCAACCGATAACCGACCCGGACTTCAGACAACGTATCGTCAACACTTTATCTCGATACGTATCCGGCAAATAAACACAACAACCGGCTCATAGCGGCTTGAGGCGCTTGCCAAGAATTAATATACCCGAATAGCACCGGATTTTTGCTCTTTGCAACAGCAGCCGAACAAAAAAACCGATCAGCCGAGTATATTGAGGCCGGAAACCGCCCTATCTCAAGTTTAAAGATTCGCCGCGCGCCAGCTTGGGCAACTGACCCTCCAAGCCCATCGCCGCCTTCATCACTTTTTTCCGCACCGGGGATAAACGTTGCGCCAGCCCCAATCCTATATTTCTGATTAATTTGATCGGCATGATGTCGTTGCTGAACGACTGATAAAACACGTCCATGACCGTC
The DNA here is from genome assembly GCF_040741385.1 of Methylomonas sp. HYX-M1. Classification (NCBI taxonomy): domain Bacteria; kingdom Pseudomonadati; phylum Pseudomonadota; class Gammaproteobacteria; order Methylococcales; family Methylococcaceae; genus Methylomonas; species Methylomonas sp. HYX-M1. Next base: position 903,003 of record NZ_CP160405.1, on the reverse strand, counting down.
ATCATTTTGAGATTTTCCTTGCGTCGCATGGCTTCGTAACGCCTTAACACCGTGACATCCGCAATGTCCCGCCCGGCATGCGCCGCATCGACCAACACTTCGGCCAAAGCTGCGGCGTCCAACAGGCCGATATTGACGCCTTGCCCGGCTAACGGGTTTATCATATGCGCCGCATCGCCGGCTAACGCCACCCCCTGCTTGACATACTGCTGCGCATGCTGGCGCCGTAACGGAAAACTGCCAACCGCAACGATGCGCTTGATAGTACCCAGACACTCGGGAAACGCGGCAACCAACTCCTGTTGCAATGCGTCGAACGGCAAGGCTTTCAAACGACGCACTTCATCCGGCGAGTGATACCAAACCAACGAGGCGAAATGCCCGGTCAGCGGCAGAAAAGCCTGAGGCCCACTAGGCACAAAGCGCTGCCAAGTGATGTCTTGTTGCGGATAATCCGTTTCCACATACAACACCAAGGCGTGCTGATTGTAATCCCAGCTGGTGACGCCTAAACCGACCGCCTGCCGAACTTTGGAATGTCCGCCGTCGGCCGCCACCAATAAACGCGCATGCAACTCGGCACCGTCGGTTAATTGCACCCGAGCGGAACAGCCGTCATATAGAATTTTGTCGATCGCCTGCGGCATTAACACGCTTACGTTCTCAAAATCCGCAAGACGCTCGAGCAAGGCTAATTGCGTGACTCGATTCTCGACTATATAGCCTAATTCCGGAAAACGGATATCGCCACTATCGAACGTGGTATCGCCGCTACTTTCCCAAACCCGCATGCGTCGAAACGGACAGTATCTTCTGGCAACCACGCCATCCCAGGCGCCGATGGATTCCAAAATTTTTCTGGATGCGATGCTTAAAGCCGAAACCCTTAAATCGTGCGCTTGTTCGGGAGCAAAAGGCTCCGGTGCTTGCGCTTCTATCACGGCAACCTTCAAAGCGCTGCCACCCAGGCCGCAAGCAATCGCAGCACCAACCATTCCGCCGCCAACCACGATGACATCGAACTCTTGTTGCAGATTAGTCATAAATCAATACTCGCACCTTTTAGCTAAAGGCTAACGCTGCCACGCACACCATGACAGAGAAGCCGGCGCATGGTATCATTAGTAAGTTTCTCTAGCCGAAAAACTTAAGAAAATCTCACAGAATTTTTGCTGCTATTGGCGACTGTAACACGCAGCTGCCATAAACACCATTTCGGCACAGTCGCCCTCTGCGCAAATCGGCACGAGGGCGCGTTTAAACCAGCAAGACAGGATCTGGATAGCAATGATCAATAACGCCCAGAAATATAACGCAATTCACATGCTCTACGATGCCGACCTATCGCAAGACAGTTGCGGCGTAGGTTTCATCACACGCAAGGATAGCAAACAGACGCATGACCTGTTGTTGAAATCGCACGAAGCCTTGTGCACCATCCCGCACCGCGGCGGCATGAGCGCCGAAGGCATAGGTGACGGTGCCGGCGTCAATATAGATCTGTCGTTAACCTTCTTCCGCAAGATCACCGGCAATGAGAGTTTGCAACCGGGTCAATTCGGGGTTGCCAATTTCTTTTTTCCGGAAAATCACGCCCAATACGACGCGATTGCCACACAATTAATCGAAACGCATTTAAAAGAGTTCGATCTGCCGGTTATCAAATGGCGCGAGGTCCCGGTCGACAAAGCAGTGCTGAACGCCGCATCAGTCAAAGCGCAACTGCCGATCAAACAGCTTATTTTCGGGCGTCCCGCTTCTTTAACCGACGCAAGCCATGACGCCTTCGAAAGACATATTCAACAAGCCTTGCTGGCCATAGAGGCGGACGGCTTCAAACGCCCGGAATTGCAAGGTTTTTATCCGCTGTCCATGAGTTCGCGCACCTTGGTCTACAAAGGCCGCCTGAACTCGTTTGAAGTCATTCCGTACTTCGTCGACTTGTACGACAAAGACCACGAAATCAGCACCCTGTTTTTCCACACCCGCTTCTCGACCAATACCGCGCCGGCCACGATGATGGCACAACCGTTCCGTTACATGGCGCATAACGGCGAACTGAACACCGACAAAAAAAACCGCCTCAGCGAAAACGCCATTGCTCGACAAAACAATAAACACATCGTATTCCCCTGCGGCCAATCGGACTCCGGCCGCCTGGACCAAACCCTAACCCGCCGCATTAACGAAGACGAACTCGACATCGTTACCGCCATTTTGGCCATGATGCCGCCGGCCTGGGAAAACGACCCGACGCTGTCTCCGGAAGTCCGGGCCATGCTGGAATATTTCAGCCTGTACGAAGAGAAGAACGACGGCCCGGCGGCCTTGATTTTCAACGACGGCATTCGGGTCGGCGCCCGCCTCGATCGCCTGGGCTTACGCCCGTTGCGTTCGGTCGAAACCGCGGAGTATCTGGCGGTAATGTCCGAAGCCGGGCAAATCGATTTTCCGCCCGAGCAAGTGCTACGCCGCGGCCGTATCGAAGCCGGCGGTATGTTGTACTTCGACCATCACAGCGGCAAGTCCTACGACAGCCGCCAAGTCATGGAACGCTTGGCCGGCGAAAAAGACTACAAATCGTTATTGGCACAACGTTGTATACACATCGACCAGTTACCCAAGGTCGAGCTTGCCGAAGTCGGCAACGACCACGAATTGAACATCGACCAGCGTCATACCGCCTATTCGCTGAATCAGGAAAGCTTTAAATTCCTGCTCGATCCGATTCTGCAAACCGGCCTGGAAAAAGTCACGGCCATGGGCTACGGCCTGGCGCCCAACGCATTGAGCGCGGCCGAAGGCGGCATGTCGCGCTACTTCAGCCAGCGCTTCGCCCAAGTCACCAATCCGCCGCTGGACTCTTTACGGGAAAGTGACGGCATGACTTTGCGCGTCGCCCTGGGCGCCAAACCGACATTCGCACCTAGCGCCAGTAAGCAGCTCATGATTGAGTCGCCGATTCTGCAACGCACGCAACTGGAACAAATCCGCCGACAAACCCAGGTCAAACACGTAACCCTGGACATGCTGTACACCCCTGATTTCGCCGACCCACAGCGTAACGAACAGCTGCTGGAACAAGCATTTTTAGCAGTATGCAATCAGGTCGAACAGGCTGCGCGCGCCAACACCGGCATCATCATTCTAAGCGACGCCAACATCAGCAAGACCCACGCAGCGATACCCGCCTTGCTGATGATTGCCGCAGCCAATCAACATTTGGTCAAGCAAGGCTTGCGTTTCAACTCGTCGCTGATCATGGAAACCGGACAAGCGGCCAGTCCGCACGACGTGGCGACGATTTTGGGATTCGGCGCCTCGGCGATTTGCCCGCTCAGCGTGCATAACCGGGTAGTGACCGAATACGTCGACGCGGCGGCACGGCAAAAGGCCTTGTACCACTTCCAAAAAGGCGTAGAAAAATCGTTGATGAAAACCATGGGCAAATTCGGCCTGTGCACTGCGGAAAGTTATATCGGCGGCGAATTTTTCGAATCCAATTATCTCGATACCGATGAACCCAAGCTGAAGCCTTATTTTCCGAACATTAACTCGTCGGTCGGCGGCGCGCGGTTTTCCGATATAGCCGCCAGTGCTTGCGAATGGCATCATAAAGCCCTGACAGTACAAAGCGAAAGCGACATCCCCTTCCTCGGCCTGTTCAAGGAACGTCAAGACGGCGCCGGCCATACCTTCGGCAACACCGCGGTACGCGAATATATCGCCATGACCGACGAAGCGATTCTATACGTACCGCAACAGCAAGCCGCACAGGCCAGCGATACCGCTTACCTGGATTTCGGCTACGAAAAACGCACGCCGGCGCAGATCGACGCGTTCGGCATTACCCCTGCCTATCGCAGTTTTACCAAAAATCTGGCGCAGGAGCGCGCGGTTCGCCCGGCTGCGCTACGTGACGTCATGGAATTTCCCGTCGACGTCAGCACAGCACAGAGCAAAGCCGATTTCGACCGCTTACTCGGAAGCCAAAACCTACCGGGGAACAACAACTTTTTGATTCGCGGCCTCAGCGTTACTCAAAGCAACGGCGCGGTGTTCCGGATCGAACTGACGTCCGATAACAATGCAACACGGCTAAAAGAACTCGCGGAACATTTTAAAGCCCGCTTCTTAGGACAGGATTTTGCGGCGTCGATAGAAGACGGCAATCTCAACATCCGCGTCAACGATAGCGACAGTCTGTTGTACCACTACTTGAGCAAGGTAAAACCCGGCCGAGAACGGATAGCGCTGGATCAGGTACAACCGGCTCACCAAATCACCCCGACCCTGGCTTCCGGCGCGATGAGCCACGGCGCGTTGTTGGCCGAAGCCCACGAAGCCGTCGCCCAGGGCACCAACATCGCCGGCGGCATGAGCAACTCCGGCGAGGGCGGCGAACACTCCAGCCGCTTCGGCACCATACGCTCCAGCAAGATCAAGCAATTTGCGTCCGGCCGCTTCGGCGTTTGGGCCGGCTATTTAGCCGACCCGAATCTGGAAGAAATCGAAATCAAGATCGGCCAAGGCGCAAAACCCGGAGAAGGCGGCCAACTACCAGCGCCTAAGGTCTCGGTGGAAATAGCCGCTTTACGCGGCGGCACGCCGAAAGTCGAACTGGTCAGCCCGCCGCCGCATCACGACACCTATTCGATCGAAGACTTGGGCCAGCTGATCCACGACGCCAAAGCCGCCCGCGTTCGGGTGATCGTCAAACTGGTATCCTCAGAAGGCATAGGCACTATCGCGGTCGGCGTCGCCAAAGCCGGCGCCGACGTGATCAACGTAGCCGGCAATACCGGCGGTACCGGAGCGGCAGCGGTCACCAGCTTGAAAAATACCGGCCGCTCTCCGGAAATCGGCATCGCCGAAGTGCATCAAGCGCTGGCGGTCAACGGCTTGCGCGACAAAGTCGTCCTGCGTTGCAGCGCCGCCCACCAAAACGGCGCCGACGTAATCAAATCGGCCATACTCGGCGCGGACTCCTTCGAATTCGGCACCACGGCGCTAATGATGCTGCGCTGCGTGATGGCCAAAAACTGCAACATACGTTGTCCGGCCGGTTTGACCACCGCCCACGAAGAGTTCAAAGGCGACCCGCGGGTATTGGCTCAATATTTCATGAATTTGGCCCACGAAGTGCGCGAAATTTTGGCGGATTTGGGCTACCAAAGTTTGAAAGAGATTCGCGGCAAAACCGAATTGCTGCATCTGATCAATCACCCAAGCATGATAGGTCAGTTGCACTTGCAAAAATTGCTCGCCGAAGTCCAAGAAGTCAAAATTGAAAAGCCGATCTATCTGGAAAAAAACTTTGCCATCGACGACCTGATCTTCGCTCGGGTGAAATCCGAGCTGTTCGACAAAGGCCGTAACGCTATCGTGATCGAAGGCAGCGAATTCAAATTGAACAACCGCAACAAAAGCGTAGGCGGACAAACCGCCATCGATTTGGAGCGGCTACTGCAATACGAATTGTCGGCAGAACAAATATCCGCAAGCAAAATCATCTACACCAACCAGCACGGCCGGCGTTATCTGGCCGACGACACCATCACCGTCCGCACCTACGGCTCGGCCGGCCAGAGCTATGCCGCTTTCAACAACGACGGGTTGCGCATGGAACACACCGGCACCTGCAACGATGGCGTCGGTAAAACCGCATGCGGCGGCACCATCGTGGTTAAATCGCCGGGCGGTGGCTCCAGTCAAGCCGGTGAAAACGTGTTAATCGGCAATTTCGCCCTGTTCGGCGCGTCCGGCGGCAAAACCTTCATCAACGGAGAAGCCGGCGACCGCTTTGCGGTACGTAACTCCGGCGCGATGGCGGTGGTGGAAGGCGTGGGCGATTTCGCCTGCGAATACATGATCAACGGCGCGGTATTGAATTTAGGCGGTTTCGGCAAGGGTTATTGCACCGGCATGTCCGGCGGCAACGCCTATCAATACGATCCACACGATCGTTTGGAAGCCCTGTACGATAAAACGTCCGTCACCCTGCATCGTTTGACCGAAGACAGCGAAATGGCGCAAGCGCATGAGCAATTTATTTTGTACATGCTGCAGCAGCACATCGAACACACCGATTCGGAAACGGCCAAACGCATCATGGCTAATTGGCCTGTAGAGCGTCAATTTTTCAAATTTGCACTACCGACTTGGTTGAACCGTACCCAAACCGCCGACTATTTACAACAAAGCATGGACCGCAAAGCCATGATCGAAGAACTGTCGGTGGCGTTCGCTCAACAGCAAATCGAGCAAATCAAACGCGCCTACCTATCCGGTGCCGCGTTATTCGGCGGCGCCATCCCGGCTTATGGCGAAACCGACACCGAGTTGACGCTGAAATTGATCAATAGCTACGCAGTGATCGACAAAGCTCAGCAAATCGCCAAGGATCAGCTCGACAAGTCCGGATTGCCGGTGACACCGGCCTTGATCGATAAACACGCCTATAAACTGATCACCGAAAGGCCGCGCAAATTGCAAGATGCGTTAATCAAAAACATCCGCGAAGCGTATAGCCAATACGACGACAAGCAACTGGCCGCGTTAATGGCGCAAAAACGCTTGACGGATTACAAAACCACATTGATGTTGCGCGATGTGCAAAGCATCTATTCAATCGGCTCCACCGCTTGGATCATTCAACAAAACCGAATCAATCGGACAGCATTGGCCGAGGTGCCCTCGGTCGACAAAAATTTGGCGAGCTTGGAAAGCTTAGCCATCGTAAAGGAAATGCTGGACAGCGAAATAGCATAGCCTTAAATTCCGGTTGGCAATGCCGGCATTCTCCGGCTCTCGTCGCCCGGCGACGGGGCCGGCGATTAAGTGCGGTTAAACATTCAGCGACACACAGCGAGTATTGATTTGTAAAGCGACCGGGTCTGTTTGACACGACCCCATTGGTATAGAAATGAAATCACCTTTTATTCCCGAAAACGCCCCTTTTAGTGAAATTCAGCGCGCTTGGCTAAGCGGATTTTTTGCCGGCATGCATAGCCACATGATCCAGAGCGCCGGCAGCGTCAACCCCGCAAATGCCCGAACTTTGCACATCTTGTACGGTAGTCAAACCGGTAATTCGGAATCCCTGGCCCACGATACCGCCGCCAGAGCCAAAAGCCACGGCTTGCTGCCGGTCGCGAAAAGCATGGATGAAGTGGAAATCGGCCAGCTGGCGCAAATGGAATATTTGCTGATCATTACCAGCACCTATGGCGAAGGGGCGATGCCCGACAATGCCGAAATGCTGTGGGAGGCGGCCAACGGCGATAACGCGCCGCGCCTGGAAAACGTCAAATACTCGGTACTGGCTTTAGGCGATACCAGCTACGATTTGTTTTGCCAAGCCGGGATAGATTGGGATAACCGGCTGAGCGCATTGGGGGCCAAGCGGATTTTCGATCGGGTGGATTGCGACGTCGACTTCGAAACTCCGGCCGAAAAATGGATTAGCGAGGTCATCCCACTGATGGCCGAAGGTGCCGCCACCGTCGCCGTGGTCGATACCGGCAGTCAAGACAACGGTAAACCGGCCTACAACCGCAAAAACCCATTCCCGGCCAAACTGCTGGTCAACCGTCTGTTGACCGCGGAACATTCGTCGAAGGAAACCCGCCATTACGAAATCTCGATTGCCGGGTCCGGACTCAGCTACGAAGCCGGCGACGCCCTGTGCGTCGTACCGACCAACTGTCCCGACCTTGTCGCACAAATCGTCAAGGCACTAGGTTGTACCGGCAGCGAGGACGAGCCGGTCGGCGGCGAATTGATGCCGCTGTCCGAAGCCTTGCGCACCCATTTCGAAATCAAAACCCCCAGCAAGGAATTGGTCGAGGAAATAGCCAGACGCTCGGGCGATCAACAGTTGAACGCCCTTCTGCAAGCCGGCGATAAAGATCAACTGTCCGACTATCTTTGGGGTCGAGACACCCTGGATTTGCTGTTACAGTTCCCGTCCGTCGAATTATCCGCCGCGGAATTCCTGGCCTTGCTGAAACCTTTGCAGCACCGTGCCTATTCGATCTCCTCCAGCAGCAAGCAACATCCGGACGCGGTTCATCTGACCGTCGCCAGCGTTCGTTACGACGCACACGGCCGCCATCACAAAGGGGTTTGCTCCACCTATCTGGCGGACTTGGTCGACGCAGACAGCGACGTGAAGATTTTTTTCACCCCAAACAATAACTTTCGGGTTCCTGCCGACGATAATTTACCGATGATCATGGTAGGCCCCGGCACAGGGATTGCGCCGTTCCGCGCTTTTTTGCAGGAACGCCGCGCCCGCAACGCCAATGGCAAAAATTGGTTATTCTTCGGCGATCGTAACGCAGCCACCGATTTCATTTATCGCAACGAAATCGAAGACATGCAAGCTACAGGCATTTTAACCCGCCTGGATTTAGCTTTCTCCCGCGATCAAGAACAGAAAATCTACGTGCAAGATCGTATGAAGGAACACGGTGCCGAGCTGTTCGCCTGGCTAGAACAAGGTGGCTATTTTTTCGTCTGCGGCGACGCTTACCGGATGGCTAAAGACGTCGACCAAGCCTTGCACGACATCATTAGGGAACACGGCAAACTGACGCTGGTCGACACTGTCGAATACGTCAATAATTTGAAAAAAGAAAAACGTTACGTCAGAGACGTTTATTAAAGCGCCGGCGAAAATCAGGGGGAATCAAGCCGTTGCATCCCCCGCTTCTCAAACCGAACGGCTTAAGGTTTTCCTGTCGTCGGCGAGTTAACTAAACACTCGCCTTTCCTATGGGCCTTTGTGTATCGAGTCTATTATGCAAAATCATGGGCGCCAATCCGGGACTATTCCCCGCGCGTTTTATCTGATGCTGTTGGCATTACTGCTGTTTTCCGCGCAAACCGAATCGGCAACCGATAACGCCGGTGCAAAAGACGCAACGGCCGATGCGCTCAAAACCCTCATCGCCGGCAAACGCAATCCGCTGCTGAGTTCGCCGGATTTTTCCCCGCTCGCCGAACAGCTAGCCTCACTATATCGGCAAACCGGTTACCAACTGCTCTGGTTACCCCCAAATCGAAATCATACGGCGGTCGAACAAGGTCTGACGATGATTGCCCAGGCCTTTGCGGACGGACTCGACCCGCGCTATTACGATGCCGAACTGCTGCGGAAAAATTTGACCCTGGCCGGCTCGATAGCGACCGGCGCCGTGCAAGAACTGGCAGAATTCGACACCGCTTTTTCCATCGCTTTTTTGCGCTACGCCAACGACTTGCATTTTGGCAGGGTCAGCCCGCAGCAACTCGATTATCCGCAAACCTTCGGCAAAAACCGAACCCTCGACATTCCGGCGTTGCTGGCGCAAGCGCTCGAACATCAAACGCTCAATAAACTGCCGGACCAACTGCGGCCGAAATTCAAACAATACCGGCAATTACAAAACGTATTAGCCGCTTACCGAAAGTTACCCAAAGAAGCCAACCGGGAAGCCTTGCTGTTCAACGCATCACTGCATCCGTTCGAGACTCACCCGCAAATGCCATTGCTACGGCAACGTTTAATTCAAGCCGGCGCGATGAGCCCGCAATCGCTCGCAGAAGACACAATCTATTCGGAAGCGCTGCAACAAGGCGTAAAAAACTTTCAACTGCAGAACGGCTTGCTGGCCGACGGCATCATCGGCACGGAAACCGCCGCTAAATTGAACGAAACGCTGCAACAAAAAATCTTGCAGATCGAACTGGCTTTGGAGCGCTTGCGCTGGCTGCCGGACGACATCGACGGTCCGCTGATTATTGTCAACATCCCGGCTTTTCAATTATGGGCCTTCAACGATAACGACGATAGCGAACCGTTGAATCTGAAAGTCATCGTCGGCAAAGCGCTGCAGAACCCAACGCCGGTGTTGTTCGAAAAAATGCGTTATCTGGAATTCATGCCCTACTGGAACATCCCGCAAAGCATTCTCGATAAGGAAATTCTCCCCAAACTATACGAAGACATCGGCTACTTGGAGAGCCAGGACATCGAGCTGGTGGAACGTAACGAAAGCGACGCCGACTCCTGGGACAGCGTATTCGAAGACCTGAAAAGCGGCCGGGTTCGGGTCAGACAACGTCCCGGCAAAAATAACCCGCTGGGCAAAGTCAAATTCGTCTTTCCCAATAAAGAAGACGTGTATTTGCACGACACCTCATCGCCCAGACTATTCGAACGCAGCCGCCGCGATTTCAGCCACGGCTGCGTGAGAGTTGCCCAAGCCGATAAATTGGCCGAATTCGTATTAAAAAACCAACCGGACTCCGATTGGAATAACGAAAACATTCTGCAAGCCATGTCGGACAGCAAAACCCGCCGCGTATCCTTAAAAAATCCTATCCCTGTGTTATTCATCTATTCGACTTCTTTCGTCGATCAGCAAGGCCAAGTCCATTTTTATCGGGACATCTATCAACAAGATCAGCTGTTACTGAAAGCCTTGGACAAAAACCTCGACCAGTCCGGACAAAATATATTGAGCGTAAAATCGCAGGGTTAAGGCGATTGCCAACATAAATGTAACCGAATGCCCCGGGATTGTTGTTCAGCTCAAAGGCGTCAGCCGGATAGTTTTTTCGCAGGAAAACGCCTCCCCCAACAATCGTCAATCAAGGGCTTGCTAACAAACGCCGTCGCCCGCCCGTGATCAGCAAGCCGAGAACAAACGCGGGATGCGACTTGGCTAAACCGAACACAAGAATCCTGTTGCTAAGCGGGGAGCAAAAAAATATAATCGCGGCTTTTTTTTAGCTCCGTCCGAACTTGTAACTCCTTCTTGCTCTTAACAAAATGACCACACACCTTATGCCTACCTATGCCCGGCAAGCAGTGAAATTCGAGCGCGGCGAAGGCGCTTGGTTATGGGATTTGGACGGAAACCGCTATTTGGATGCGGTCGCCGGCATCGCGGTCTGCAACTTGGGACACGCCCATCCGGCGGTGCACGAAGCCCTTTGCCGGCAAAGCCAGCGCTTGATTCATAGTTCCAACTTATACGGCGTCCAATTGCAAGAAGACTTGGCCGATAAGCTGTGCCAACTGAGCGGGATGCACAACGCCTTTTTTTGCAATTCGGGGGCGGAGGCCAACGAAGCCGCCATCAAAATCGCCCGCAAATACGGCCACGACAAAGGCATCGCCGAACCCATAGTTGTGACTATGGATAAAAGCTTTCACGGCCGCACCATGGGTTCGTTAAGCGCGACCGGCAATCTTAAAATCAAACAAGGTTTTGCTCCGCTCTTACCCGGATTCGCTCACGTCCCTTATAACGACATCGGTGCGATCCGCGCCGCGGTACAAAACAACCCCAACGTCGTAGCCATATTGGTCGAACCGATACAAGGCGAAGGCGGAGTCAACATCCCGGCCGCCGATTATTTAAACCAGATTCGCGGTTTATGCGATCAATTCGACTTGTTGCTGATGTTGGATGAAATCCAAACCGGCATAGGCCGTACCGGTCGTTTCTTCGCCTATCAGCACAACGGCATTCTGCCCGACGTTTGTACCTTGGCCAAAGCCTTGGGCAACGGCGTGCCGATAGGCGCCTGTTTAGCCAGCGGCAAAGCCGCATCGGTGTTGACAGCCGGCAATCACGGCTCGACTTTCGGCGGCAACCCGTTGGCCTGCAGCGCGGCGCTCGCAGTATTGGACACCTTGACGCATAGCGATTGGGTGCAACAAGCCGAAATCAAAGGCGCACAAATTTGTAACGCTATCGCCGAACAAACCGCCGGCAATCCGCATGTCGTATCGATCAGACATAAAGGCCTGATGATAGGCATAGAACTGGATAAACCCTGCGGCGCGCTGGTGGGGATGGCCCTGCAAAAGCATTTGCTGATCAACGTCACTGCAGACAACACCATCCGCTTGCTGCCGCCCCTGGTCATAGACGACCGGCAAATCGCCCAACTAACGGACACGCTATCCGCGCTCATCCAAGCATTCACCGTTACCCCATGAAACCCATCAGACATTTCACCAGCCTGCTCGATTTGACCGGCAGCGAGTTACGCACTCTGATTCAGCGGGCCATCGAATTGAAAAATCATCGCGACCCCGACTTTCAACCTTTGAAAGGCCGAGTGTTGGCGATGATCTTCGAAAAATCGTCCACGCGTACCCGAATTTCCTTCGAATCCGGCATGGTGCAATTCGGTGGCAGCGCGATTTTTCTATCGCCGCGCGACACCCAATTAGGCCGCGGCGAACCCCTGGAAGACAGTGCGAAAGTCATCTCCAGCATGGTCGATTGCATCATGTTGCGTACCCACAAACACGAAACGGTCACCACCTTCGCCCGACACTCGCGGGTTCCGGTCATCAACGGCTTAACCGATTTGCTACACCCCTGCCAGCTGTTGGCCGATATGCAGACCTATTTCGAACGGCGCGGCGACATCGCCGGTAAAACCGTGGCCTGGATAGGCGACGGCAACAATATGTGCCATTCCTATATCAACGCCGCCAGACAATTCGACTTCAAATTGAACATCGCTTGCCCGGACGATTACCGGCCGTCAAGCGCCATCGTCGAACCGGCTACCGACCGAGTCGCCTTTTGCGCCTCGCCCGAACAAGCCGCTCAAAATGCCGACCTGGTCGTCACCGACGTCTGGGCCAGCATGGGCCAGGAAGAGGAACAAAAAAAACGCGAAGTGGCGTTTCGCCACTTTCAAGTCAACACGCAAACCATGCAAGCCGCGCATCCGGACGCCTTGTTTATGCACTGTTTGCCGGCTCATCGCGGCGAAGAAGTCAGCGCCGAGGTGATAGACGGCCCGCAAAGCGTGGTATTTCCGGAGGCCGAGAATCGCCTACACGCGCAAAAAGCGCTGTTGGAATTTCTCATCTGTGGATAATTTCGATAAAATCGTCGGCTTATTGTCGATCTCATAAAGAGCCTTGCCGTGAAAAAATGCATACTCCGCCTACTGATTTTCATCGCCGGCAGCGGTTTGGCACATGCCAGAACGGGTTACGTAACCGACAGCGTAGACCTGCCCATACGTAGCGGCGAAAGCGAACGCAGCCGCATCGTGCGCATGCTGCCTAACGGCACGCCGCTAAACATCCTGGGCGACAACACCGAAAACGGCTACACCTACGTGCAAGCCGCCAACGGTGCCGAAGGTTACATACTCACCCGCTACATCAGCAAGGAACCCAGTGCCAAAGCGCAATTGGAAGCGCTGAACAAAAAGCTGGAAACCTTGCAGGAAGAAAACAAAGCCTTAAAAACCTTGCAAGTCGGCAGCGAAGAAATGGGTAAGGAAAAAGACCGCCTAGGCACCGAATTGGCCGAACTGCAACAGACAGCCGCCAACGCCATCCAACTGAAACAACAACGCGACCAATTGCAAGAACGGGTAGTGACCGTCGAACGGGAATTACAGCAATTGAAACGCGAAAACCAAGCGTTAACCGACAGCACCAATCAAGACTGGTTTTTGTACGGCGGCGGCTTGGCGCTGTTCGGCGTACTATTAGGCTACATTCTACCCAAGCTTAGCTGGCGCCGCCGCTCCAGCGGCTGGGACACGTTTTAGCCGCCTACCAACCATGATTCGCCACCGCCGTTAACCGGCACCCCCGCTTTGCCGAGCCCGCGCAAGGCAACATTCGATTCATTCATTATTCGACGTAAAGCCATGACCGACAAAACCCGCCAATTTTCCTCGCTCGTCGTCGACGGCATGGAGCGCGCGCCCAGCCGCGCCATGCTGCACGCCGTCGGCTTCAACAACGAAGACTTCGCCAAACCGCAAATCGGCGTTGCGTCGACCTGGAGCATGGTTACGCCCTGCAACATGCACATCAACCACCTGGCCGACGACGCGGCACGCGGGGTGGACGCTGCCGGCGGCAAGGCGGTGATATTCAACACCATTACCATCTCCGACGGCATCTCGATGGGTACCGAGGGTATGAAATACTCGTTGGTGTCGCGGGAAGTGATTGCCGATTCGATCGAAACCGTAGTCGGCTGCCAAGGCTTCGACGGCGTGGTCGCCATCGGCGGTTGCGACAAAAACATGCCGGGCTGCATGATTGCGCTGGCCCGTCTGAACCGGCCGGCCATCTTCGTCTACGGCGGCACCATCCTGCCCGGCTGCCACAACGATAAAAAGCTGGACGTGGTGTCGGTGTTCGAAGCGGTCGGCGCCCGCGCCAACAACCAGATCGACGACGCCGAGTTGGCGGCCATCGAAGCCAAAGCCATACCGGGCGCCGGCTCCTGCGGCGGCATGTATACCGCCAATACCATGGCGTCGGCGATAGAAGCGTTGGGTATGAGTCTGCCGAACAGTTCGGCACAAGCGGCAATCTCCAACGACAAAAAACTCGATTGCGAGCGCGCCGGTGCGGCGGTGCTGGAACTCTTGCAAAAAGACATCAAGCCACGCGACATCATGACCAAAGCGGCCTTCGAAAACGCCATTACCGTGGTGATTGCGCTGGGCGGTTCCACCAACGCAGTGTTGCATTTATTGGCGATGGCCAACGCCACCGGCGTCGATTTGACGCTGGACGACTTTACCCGCATCGGTGCCAAAGTCCCGATGCTGGCCGACCTGAAACCCAGCGGCAAATACCAAATGGCCGAATTGGTGGAAATCGGCGGCATTCAACCGTTGATGAAAGAATTGTTGAACATCGGCCTGCTACACGGCGACTGCCTGACCGTGACCGGCAAAACTTTGGCGGAAAATCTGGCCGGCGTCCAAGACTATCCGGCCGGACAAGACATGATCCGCCCGCTGGACAACCCGATCAAGAAAGACAGTCATTTGGCGATTTTGTACGGCAATCTGGCGGCGCAAGGCGCGGTGGCCAAAATCACCGGCAAGGAAGGTTTGGTGTTTACCGGCAAAGCCAAAGTGTTCGACGCCGAAGAACAAGCCTTGAAAGCGATTTTGGACGGCAGCATCGTCAAGGGCGATGTGATCGTGATCCGCTACGAAGGTCCAAAAGGCGGCCCCGGCATGCGGGAAATGCTGTCTCCCACCTCGGCGATCATGGGTAAAGGCCTGGGCAAGGACGTCGCGCTGATCACCGACGGCCGTTTCTCCGGCGGCACCCATGGCTTCGTGGTCGGCCACATCACCCCGGAAGCGCAGGTCGGCGGCACGCTGGCCGTCGTGCAAGACGGCGATCAAATCACCATAGATGCCGAAACCAAGCAATTGACCCTACACGTCAACGAGCACGAAATCGCCCGTCGTTTCGAAAAGTGGCAAGCGCCCGCCCCGCGCTACACCCGCGGCGTATTGGCCAAATATGCCAAATTGGTCAGTTCGGCTTCGCAGGGCGCGGTCACCGACAATTTGGACTAAGCCGACGCCGCGCCGGCGGAGTGCGAGGGCCGCCGCATCGCCCTCACCCGCCTGGCGCGCCGAGTGCAATCGACCGGGTCAGCGCCGTTTCAGGCCCATGCCGCCTAGCAAGGCCGAAGTAAACAACCAAACCACACCTGGCAAGTCGCAACCGGCACTTCCAGACAGGGCCGGTATCAAATTCATTTTCCGCACTGCGTTATTTCGCATGTTGACTCCGCGTATCGTTCTAACGGGCATAGCAACTGTAACGTTAACCGGCCGCGTTTAGCCGCCTTCGGTTAACTAAGCGCTAAAACACTGAATAAATCCGCGGGTTTCAGTTAACATAGCGGCTGCAGCTCGGCTCAAGCGGCGGACATACCTCTAACACGGTAACGCCCATCTTTAGTGCATCTACGGTGAAACACCTATTCAACAGCGCATGCTCATCATGGCAAATCCCTCGTTTAGAACGGTTTAATCCGGTAAATGCCACGATTTAAAAAACCACAACGTCCCGACGTGCTAAGGCGTTTTATCGACGCTGCCTATGCTGCATTCAACAAGCGCGGCACCGCCTGTCGGCTAACGGTTTCAATGCATATATCCCCATCGAATTCGGACATTCCCGCGCCATGAAACGCTTTTTGCTGCAGTTGCTGGAAATCTGGAAACAAAAACTGAAGATTTATTTTTTTGCCGCCTGGATAGGCGCCGGCATGGGCATTTTCCTATTGGCGCCCAGCTACGACTACATCAGCTCCAGAGAGCGCAACGCCGACCCGCTATCGTCTATCGAATTCGTCCTGACCCAATTTTCGGAAGTCGTCACCGGACAGATCAACCAAAACAACATCATCGTGTTTTACGCCGAAATCGGCGCCTTGCTCGGTTTGTTGTCGCTGGGTTTTTACCAGGTGTTGCACAAACGCCTGCTGGATTTGGACGCATTGAAGGCCGAACTGGACAAAGATTTGCCCTCCATTGTCCGTCAAGGCGAAGGGCCGTTGTTGGAATTCAAATCGTCGCTGCGCTGGGACCTGCAGGAATTGCGGGTCAACCGTAATCTGGAAATGGTGATCATGAAAACCTTGGCGGGTTTTTTCAACAGCCACCTCGGCGGCACCTTGTTGATAGGCGTGGCGGATAACGGCGAAATCCTGGGTTTGGAGCCCGATTACCAAACCTTGAAACGGCCGGACCGCGACGGCTTCGAACAAGCCTTGATGACCGGCATTTCCGCCAATTTAGGCGCGGATCTCTGCCCTAGCGTGCACGTGCTGTTTCACGTCGTTGACCATAAAGACGTGTGCCGGGTTATCATTTCCCCGGCCATTCGACCGGTATTTCTAAACCAGGGCAATACCCCGAAATTTTTCGTGCGCACCGGCGGCGGCACCCGCGATCTCAACATACAAGAAGCGCTGGATTACGTAGCAGGCCGCTGGAAAACCACCGCGTTACGCAGCCGAGTCTAATAACAACAATAGCTGACATGACTTCTTCTTCAAAACATGCTTTATCGCCGGTGGCATTATTCGCCACCACCTTGTTCCTCAGCGCGATGCTGATGTTCGTGCTGCAACCGCTGTTCGGCAAATTATTACTGCCTCTGCTGGGCGGCACGCCGGCGGTCTGGAACACCTGCATGGTGTTTTATCAGACACTGTTGTTCGGCGGTTATTGGTATGCCCATCGCTTGAGTAGCCGGGCCGGCGACTTGCGGCAAATTCAGATTCACACCGCATTGATGATATTCAGTGTCTTGGTATTGCCGGTGGCCCTGCCGGAACAAGCCGAGCCGCCCACCGACGGCAATCCCGCGTTTTGGCTGATCCGCACTTTGTTCGTTGCAATCGGTCTGCCGTTTTTCGTGGTCTCCGCGACGGCGCCGTTACTGCAAAAATGGTTCTCTCACTTGGGCCACCGCAGCAGCAGCGACCCTTACTATCTATACGCCGCCAGTAATGCCGGCAGCTTGCTGGCCTTGCTGAGTTATCCTTTTTTGCTGGAACCCAATATCGGTTTGGCCGATCAACGGCTGCTCTGGAGCATAGGTTACGGCTTGCTATGCCTGCTAATCTTGTCCTGCGCTCTAGCCCTGTGGCGCAAACATCCGGAATTACCAAGCGACGATGGCGCGGATGCCGAAGCGGATCCTGAAACCGACCTGCCGCCGCCCGGGCGTTGGCAGGAACTGCATTGGCTGGCTCTGGCTCTGGTGCCGTCCAGCTTGTTATTGGGCCTGACACAATACATCAGTACCGACATCGCCGCGGTTCCGCTGCTGTGGATAGTGCCGCTGACCTTGTACCTGCTGAGTTTCATTCTGGTATTTTCCAAATGGGCCGCTTGCATACACCCCGCCATGCTTGCCGCTCAACCGGCGGTACTTTTGCTGTTCATCGCTTATTCCTTCATTAATCCGGCGGTGCTGCCTTATTGGCTGGATCTGATTCTGCATTGCTTGGCGTTCTTTCTGGCCGTCATGGTCTGCCACGGCGAATTGGCCAAACAACGGCCGCCGGCTCGTTACCTAACCCGGTTTTATTTGATCATGTCGTTTGCCGGCATGTTAGGCGGTCTGTTCAATACCTTTGTAGCGCCGTTTATATTCAACGCGGTCTACGAATATCCGATCATGATAGTGGCCGCACTGTTACTAAGGCCGGGTTTCCGCAGCGGCCGCTGGTGGTGGCAAACCATATTCCCGCTTGTCCTTTTGGCATTGGGTTTTGGCATCTACTTCGGCAGCGACGACTTGTTTCAGTATCTCGACGTCATCGGCGGCGCCTTGATCCTGCTGGCCGGCCTGACCTATTCCGTACGACACCACCCGCTGGGACTCGGACTTTTAACTGCGGTGATCCTGATATTCGCACTAGGCTTGCATAGTTTGGCCAGCAACACCTTGTTTCAAGAACGGACTTTTTTCGGCGTGTTGTCAGTACGCGCAACCGTGATAGCGGACGAACGCAGCCGGCCGGAAAAAGTCCACGAACTGTACCATGGCACTACCAAACACGGCGCCGAACGTTTGACCGCCAGCCAGATCACCACGCCTTTAACCTATTACAGCCGCCCTGGTCCTATCGGCCAGTTGTTCGCCGAATTCGACGATCAAAACGGCAACTGGCGGATAGGCGCGGTCGGCCTGGGCGCGGGAGCCTTAGCCTGCTACGCCAAACCGGAACAAAACTGGAGTTTCTACGAAATCGATCCTTTGGTGGTCAAAGTCGCGCAAGACCCGACCTGGTTTCATTATCTGCAGCGCTGCAACCCGCAAGCGCACATGGTCATCGGCGACGCCCGCTTATCACTGGAAAAAGAAAGCGAGCAAAGTTTCGATTTATTGATCATGGATGCCTTCAGCTCCGACGCGGTGCCTACCCATTTGCTGACCCGGGAGGCCTTGCAACTTTATTTGAACAAATTGAAGCCGGACGGCCTGCTGGCATTTCATATCACCAACCGCCACCTGGCTTTGAAAAAAGTTTTGGCCGACCATGTCGAAAGCCAAAAACTCGCCGGCTTGCTTCAAGAGTTCAAACCGGAAACCGACATACCCTTGGTAGTCGCTACCGACTGGGTGGTGATCGCTAAAAACCCGCAGCGCCTGGACAAGCTGCAACACAGTCCGCTCGGCCATTGGCAAAAATTGCCGCTAACCTTCGGTCTAAAACCCTGGACGGACGACTTCACCCACATCATAGGCATTTGGAAATAGGACACAGCATGCAAATAACGGAATTAGCCCGCTTATGCGGCGCCGAAACACGCGGCGACGGCGGCGTGGACATTTTATCGGCCGCCGACATCATGTCGGCCCAAGCACACCAAGTCACGGTACTCAGCGACGGCAAATACAAAAAATATCTGAAAGATTGCCGCGCATCGGCCTGTTTCATTTCCGAAGCGTTACTGGACGCCGATGTGCCGGCCGGCTTAACCCTGTTGGTTTGCGCAGACCCGGAAATCAGCTTCATTGACGCCGTCAAAGCCCTGCACCCGGAACCGGCTCTCGAGAGGCAACTATCGGAACGTGCCGCCATCGCCGCCAGCGCCGAACTCGGCAGCGACGTACACGTAGGGCCGTTCGCCAGCATAGGTCAACATAGCCGGGTCGGCGACGGCAGCACCATAGACGCCAATGCCCATATCGGCAATCAGGTGGTGATCGGCAAAAATTGCCGGATTTACCCGAACGCGGTGATCTACGATCGCACCCAAATCGGCGATAACGTGACCATTCATTCCGGGGCCATCATAGGCGCCGACGGCTTCGGCTATAAATACCGCGGCAACCGGCACGTCAAAGTCCCGCACGTCGGCAACGTGGTCATAGAAGACAACGTGGAAATCGGCGCCAATACCTGCGTAGACCGCGGCGCTTTGGGTTCCACCCGCATCGGCTGGGGCAGCAAAATCGACAACTTGGTGCAGCTGGGCCACAACAATCAGGTCGGCAAAAACGTCATCGTCTGCGGACAATGCGGCATCTCCGGATCGTGCGAGATCGGCGATGGCGCTATCTTGGCAGGCAGCGTCGGCGTGGCGGACCATGTCAAAATAGGTAGTCGGGCGGTGGTGATGGCGCGCAGCGGCGTCTCGCAAGACATAGCGCCCGGCAGCCAAGTCTGGGGCAGCCCGGCCAAAGACCGCAAAGTGATCTGGCGCGAATTGGCCGCGCTGGCTAAACTGCCGGAATTGTTGCAAAAAGTCAAAGACCTGGAAAAGCGCTTAAATCAATTAGAATCCTAAACCCTCTTGCCCGGAGCCCGCCATGAACGATAAACAACGCGTCGCCGAACATGCCGCCCAATTGATTCAAGCCGATATGCTGGTCGGATTAGGCACAGGTTCCACCGCCAATTTTTTTATCGAAGCTCTGGCGCGCCGCCAGCAACAGGAAGGCTTGGCGCTAGAAGTCGTATCCAGCTCGGTGGTCAGCGCAATAAAAGCCCAGCAGCTAGGTCTCAAAATTCGCGGCATGGAACATATCAGCCGGCTGGACGTTTACGTGGACGGCGCCGACGAAGTCGCGCCGGATCTGACCTTGTTGAAAGGCCGCGGCTCGGACTTGGTACGGGAAAAACTGCTGGCCAAAGCCGCCAAGGCCTTCTGGGTATTGATAGATCCTAGCAAACGCGTGGAACGCATCGGCCAGAACTTCCCTATCCCGATAGAAGTGCTGCCGTTTGCCTGGCAATTGCTTAGCCGCAGCTTGGAACAAATCGGCGGTCAACCGAAGTTGCGCGCCAACGGCGACGGCTTGTTCGTCACTTCGTCGGGTAGTTTGGTGCTGGATACCGTATTCGATCCCGCACTGGACGGCAAGACCCTGAACGACCGTCTGAACGCGCTGCCCGGCATCCCCGAACACGGCATCTTCGCCGACCTGGCCACCGCGGTATTCTGCGGCCAAGACGGCGCGGTGCTGGAACACCACGACTTGCCGCGGGTACCGCCGCGCCGGCCGGAATGAAGCAAGCCGTAACTTGCCGCCGGCCACCCCACCTCGCGATCGGGAATGAACCGTGCTTGCCCTGCTGGCCTGGGTAAACCGGTTTTCCGCCGTGCCGACCGATGACAAAGCGCCCCTTGGTGTATAAAGGCCGCGGCAGCGTCAGTAACGCAGCCGGCCGCTTCGAAAAGCAAACCACACGCTGGGAAGACGACGGCTGGAACGGTTTGGACGCGGATTTGCCGCCGCTAGCGACCGAGACCATCGTCGATACCAGCCGCAGCCTGATCACTTACAACCAATCGCCGGACATCCCGTTCGACCGCTCCATCAACCCTTACCGAGGTTGCGAACACGGCTGCATCTATTGTTTCGCCCGTCCCAGCCACGCCTACCTGGGCTATTCCGCCGGCTTGGATTTCGAAACCCGCATTCTGGTCAAACCGGACGCCGCCGCGATCTTGCGCGACGAACTCGGCCGGCGCAACTACCGCTGCGCTCCCTTGGCCTTGGGCACCAATACCGATCCTTACCAGCCTTTGGAACGGCAATTCGGCATCATGCGGCAGATATTGCAAGTCTTAGCGGAATGCCGTCATCCGGTGAGCATCGTCAGCAAATCCGCGCTGATCGAACGCGATATCGATATTTTGGCGGACATGGCGGCACAAGGACTGGCCTCGGTGTTCATCTCCATCACCAGTCTGGAGCGGGAATTGGCGCGTAAACTGGAGCCGCGTGCCGCCGCACCCCAGCGCCGACTGCAAACCGTAACCCGGCTGCGCGCCGCCGGCATTCCGGTAGGCGTCATGGTCGCTCCGGTCATACCGGTATTGACCGACCCGGAGCTCGAGCGCATCGTCCGCTCCGCCGCCGAAGCCGGCGCGCAAAGCGCCGAATACATTCTGCTGCGCTTGCCGTTGGAGGTAGCGGATTTATTCCGGGAATGGCTGCAGCAGCACTATCCGCTGAAGGCCGAACACTTGCTGAACCGGGTACGCGACAGCCGGGACGGCAAGGTTTACGACCCCAGCTTTCATCAACGCTTACGCGGCACCGGTGCCTACTCCGACTTGATCGGCCAACGCTTTCGCTTGATCAGCAAGCGCACGCAACTGCATACGGCGCTACCGGCTTTACGTTGCGATTTGTTTCGCAAACCCGCGCCGGGCGGACAAATGAGTTTCGATTGCTTCGATTGATTTCCAAGCGGGCATAAAAGCATGCAACCGCCAACGATTGCGACAAAGCCCGCCTAGCCTGTGGTCGCAAAGCCTATTGCCGATTGAAAATATGCTGCGGCGGCCAGCCTGCAGCATTTCTGACGCAAAGGCGCCCGACAATTCAAGCGACGGAATAGCCGGGCTAAATTTTGAATTTTTCTGTTGTTTGGCTGAGCGCCGCAGAGATTTCTTTAATCTGCTCGGCCAACAAGGCCGTTTCATCCGCCGCTATGCTATTGTTGATCGCACCGTGGGAGACCGTCACGATGTGTTGCGAAATATCCTTGGCCGCCAGTGCCTGTTCCTTAAGCACCCGGGTAATCTCGATCACAGCATCGCATACTTGGCTTGCTTCGGTTCGGATGCCTATCACGGAATCACCGGTCTTGTGTGCCAGCTTTACCCCTTCGGCGGCATTGACGACTGCCGTATCCATGTTGATTACCGCGTTTGCGGTTCCGGCCTGAATCTTGCCTATCATTGCGGCAATTTCACAGGTGGATTCCGCAGTCCTGACCGCCAGCTTGCGCACCTCATCCGCAACAACCGCAAACCCCCGCCCGCCGTCCCCCGCCCGTGCGGCTTCGATAGCCGCGTTTAAGGCCAGCAGGTTAGTCTGGGTGGCAATCTCTCGAATCACATTGACGATCCCGGTTATTTGTAGAGACATCTCCTCCAGTTGCTGGATACTCTGGGCGGTCGTATGAACCGCTTCGCCTAGTTTGCGCATCTCCTCCGCGGCGTCATGGATGATTTGACCGCCGGTGTCCGCTACCGCCGAGGACCGTTCGCTTGCCGAAGTCACATTGTTGACCCTGTCTCCGATAGATTCGAACGATGCCAATAATTTCTCCGTTGCCTCGGACATGCTTGAAACCGCCTCGTATTGGGATACCGCAGTTTGCGCCCCATTTGTCGCGGATGCGCTGAGCCTGTTGGAAAATTGGGTAAGCACTTCCGAGTTACGCTTTAAGGTAGCGATTACCTCATGCTGGTTGTTGCGCATGATGGCTATCGAAGCCACCAACGCGCCGATTTCGTCGTCCAGACTGGCAGGAATAGGCTGGAGCAGGTTGCCTGTGGCTATGGCAATCGAAGTTTCCGCAGTCTGTTTTAGGGTAGCGGTGAGATAACGAATAACACTGATCGCGATCAGAAGAATCAGCATTACCCCGAGAGCGGAACTGAAAAGGATTTCTTCGCTTCCGGCATATTTCAGCGTCAGTGCCAAGATAAAGGCAATCGGCGCCAGCGTCATCAACCACAAACGTTGACAGATGTTCAATCTGTCGAGCGGGTTGAGCGATGCGTTGGCGACTCTGCCTTCGCGCAACTTGATTTTTTCCCCCTTGGCCATGCGTTTGTAGAGCGCTTGCGCCGAGCTTACTTCCTCAGTGGTCGGCATGACGCGCACGGAGGTGTAGCCGCTTTTATCCGGCAATGGTGTGATTGTTGCCCGCACCCAGTAGTAGCCGCCGTCCTTGCGACGATTCTTAATGATGCCACTCCATGGTTTGCCCCGTTTAAGGGTATCCCACAAATCTCTGAACGCTTCCTTCGGCATATCGGGGTGGCGCAATATGTTGTGCGGCTTGCCGATCAGCTCTTCCAGGCTATATCCCGAAGCCTGGACGAAGTCGTGATTGCAATGGGTGATGATGCTCTTCCCATCCGTGTGGGAAATAATGGTCATGTTGGGAGATAACTTGTACTCATCTTGCGCCATGGGTCGTGCTGTAATGAAGTTCGGGCAGGAAAGCATACGTAATTGAACCCCAAAAATAACCACCGCTATGTGGTATTTTTCTGACTCATATATGCTAAATAAATGCAGACGAGGCGTTGTTTGCGCTAGTTGCTTGTCAACAGACCGTGATCGATTGCAAATCGGGTGACTTCAGCGGTGCTGTGCAGACCTAACGTTGCCATCAGGTTGCGGCGATGCGAAATGACCGTTGCGGTAGACAGGTGCAAACGCCTGCCGATTTCCGCCGATGTCATACCGGAGGCAATCATACCGAGCACTTGCCGCTGCCGCTTCGTCAAGTTTTCGACCGATTTTTTTTCGTCCGCTTTGCCTAGCGAATGCGACGAACTCTCGCGGATCAGCGCTTCGATCCGCTTCAGCAAATTCAACCCTTCTTCATTCAGGCGCTTGCGCTGGCTGACATCCAGTATCGTACCCACCATACGCAGCGGGGCATTGTCTTTGAGCCTTCGAGTCACCTTGCCTCTGGCTTCGACCGAAACCCAATGGCCGTCCTTGTGCCGCAACTGGAGTTCACTCTCGAAACTAGCGGTTTCGCCGTGCAAATGAGATAAAAGTTTCTGTTTTAAAGCTTGTAGACCTTTGGGATTGATCAAATTCATCCAATCGGCTTCATCGTCGCCCAGCTCTGCTTTGGTATAGCCCAGCAATTCGAACCAGCGATTGCCCGCCGTGACTTTATGCTCAGGAATTTTCCAGTCCCATATGACCAGTTCCGATCCCGCCAGCGCCATTTCCAGACGTTCATCGCTTTCCCGCAGGTCGGACTCGATTTGCTTGAGGTCGGAAATGTCTTGTACCGTCCCGACCGCCCTGATTAGCTGCCCGTCAACATCGAATTGCAGATCGGCCATTGCCCTGATCCAGCGGATCTGGCCTTGCACCACGATGCGGTAGGTCATGTCATACGGCGCACCTCGCAAGGCGGCACGCCAAGCAATTTCAACGTTGCGTTGATCGTCGGGATGCACGCGCGCGAACCATTCAACGAATGTCGTTACCCCCGTATCGTCAAGATCGAACAATCGAGCCGTTTCTTTGGTCATACTGAAGGTTTCAGTATCGCTGCCCATCGCGAAACTACCGATTCGCGCGACCGACTGGGCACGTTGCAGCCTTTCCTCGCTTTCACGCAGGTTTAATTCAACCTGCTTGAGCTTGGTAATATCTCTGCCAACCGACTGAATTTCCTTGAGGACCCCATCAACGCCATAAAACCCTCGATTGACGAATTGCATCCAACGTACGTCGCCATTGCCGTCAAATACCCGGTTTTCGATGGTCACGACCGGATGGTCCTGCGACATTTCGCGGAGCTTGGCCTCGATCATCGGCAAATCGTCCGGATGAGCTATTGGTTGCCAGCAGTGATTACCCACCAATTCATCGGCGGATTTTCCAAATACCCGGCAATAGACGTCATTGACGAACAGGAAGGTGCCGTCCGGCAACAATCGACTGATCACCTCGATCTGATCTTCCACCACCGACCGATAACGCGATTCGCTCTCTTGCAGTTCCCGGGCCGTTCGGTACCACGCGGTTCTGTCGACGATGGCACCGACTATCGCGTCAGGCTCGCCCACAAGACTTGAAACATTGAACTCATACCAACCCGTCGTACCGTCCTTGCGTTGCTGCGGAATGGTTCCGGAGTAGCTGTTCCCGTTGGCGATCGCCGAATTCGCCTCACGTCGGAATGATTCATAGCTCTCTTGATCGAGAAACAGCATGCGGATGGGTTGCCCGATCAGTTCATCCGGGTCGTAACCCAAAATGCGGTGCAAGGCCGCATTGCCCCATACGATGCGCATGTCCTCGACTATTAAAAGAGCAACAAAATCGCTGTTCAGAATGGCGGCTGATTGGCCGATTGAATGCTTAAACACGAAGTAGCCTCGGCTTATGGGTAACAGGGAATTTTGGCAGATGAAGACGCTTTAACCGTCGAGTAATTGCTCCCTGCGCAGCTTACTCACGGCTTGCGCGGCCCCCCCCAAATAGGACAGAGCGCCAATGCCAATTTTGGCGTTACGATAGTATGGCAGCTCGGAGAATAAGCTGCCTTTGGGTTGCTTGTTAATTGACCAACACAATGCCCCCGGTGTAACACGGTCGAACGCCGTATCCGGGGTTGACAAGCCTAACCGATAGGTCGGCGCCGGGAATCAACGCGCCGAGGCTATGACTGTTTATTCTTCTACGGCTTGCCCGGCCGCATCAAAATGCAACACGGTCAGTTCGCCGTCCGCATCGGTAATTTCGGCGCGTCTCAGTACGCCGCTGTCGTCGTATTGGTAGTCGTGCAGTAGTTCGGTTTCGCCGTATACCAGTTTTTCGCAGCGGATTAAACGCTGGTCGGTATCGAAATAGCCGCGAAAATAGGTATTGCGGTTAGCCAAACCGCTGCCTTCGAATTCGTTGACCAGCTTCAACGGCAGTTTTACGCCGCTATAGCTAATGAAATAACGGCAAGTGTAATCGTCCAAGTTCATAAAGATTTCGCATTGATAAAACCATACCAAAAGCAAGGTTTGTGCCTCGTGACCTTTGCGCTAAGACCAAGCTTGGCGGCGACCTCATGGAAATTGGCTGTCGGTTTAGCGGCCGAAAGTCGGAAAATTGTAGGACTTACTACATTGCTTCGCCGCCGCCGCCCCCAAGGTAAGGACTTTGTTGGCTGGCGCCGAATTTGCTTGAAGCCGGTTTTAAACTCGCTACGACATTATGAAACTGTTTCTCGATTGGTCGTCTTACGAAAACGCCGGGATGGGCGATGCGTATGCCGACATTCCCAAACACGGCGCCGATTTTGCCAAAGCCGTGGCTGTCTGCATCGGTAGCCGGCAATGCGAACAAAAATCCGCTAAAGGGGTGATGTGTCCGAGTTACCGGATCAGCGACAATCCGTTGCTGTCGCCCGGCGGCAGAGTCAAGTTATTGAAAGCGGCGTTGAACGCCGAAAACCCCCAGGCCTTGTTCGACAAAAGCCTGGAACAAGCAATGGCGCTGTGCGTGAGTTGTAAAGGCTGCAAACGGGAATGCGAAAACGAAGTGGATATGGCTTTGATCAAGGCCGAATTCTTGGCGCAAAAAACGGCGCAACAAGGCATACCGCTCAGGCGCCGCTTATGGGCCGAAACGCCGCGTTTGCTGGCGCTGCCGGGCGTACGCCGTCTGATCGCCCGGCGCAACGCCAGCCTCTGGCTGAGAGCACTGGGAGAAAAGTACTTGGGTATTAGCGCGGCGGCGCCATTGCCGTTACCCGCCGAGCGGGCGTTTCAGTGTAAACCCGCCCTAGCCGACCGGAATGATCGCTCCGTGGTGCTGTTCGTCGACACCTTCAGCCGCTATTTCAACCCCGCCGCTGCGGACGCCGCTGTGCGTTTGTTGGAATCCGGCGGTTACCGCGTGCACGTGGCCGGCGCGGAAGATAAAACCCGCCGTCCCTTGTGCTGCGGCCGCAGCTATTTTTCCAACGGTTTGATCGACCGGGCCAAGAGCGAGGCTCAGCGCTTGCTGGCAGCGTTGTTGCCGCACATCGACGCGGGCAGCACTATCATCGGCTTGGAACCGTCTTGTATCTTGAGCTTGCGCGACGAATACCTGAAATTGGGCTTGGGCGAACCGGCGCGCAAACTAGCCGAAAAAGTTTTGTTACTGGAAGAGTTCATCGTCCGGGAGCAAACCGGCAACCGTTGGACCCTGCAGTTCGCGGCCATCCCCGCGCTGCCCAAAGTATTGATGCACGGCCATTGTCACCAGAAAGCGGTCGGGGCCGTCAAGTCCATGCGTAAGCTGCTCAAACAAATTCCCGGCTTGCAATTCGAGTTGATCGAGTCGTCGTGTTGCGGCATGGCCGGCAACTTCGGCTTGGAGGCCGAACATCACCCGCACGCCCAACAAATGGCGGAATTAGCGTTATTCCCCGCCTTACGGTCCGCACCCGAAGCCGTCTTGCTGAGCAACGGATTTTCCTGTCAGCAACAAATCGCCAACGGCGGTTTCAGCCAACCGTTGCATTTAGCCGAATTGCTTTGTCTTGCCTTACCTTCCCCGGAGTCGTGTTCATGAAACTAATCATAGAAAAACGCCATCTCGAACCCTTGATGTCGGAACATCCGCGTTTGCATAGCCTGTCCGAGCATTTACGCTTCGGCAACAAGGCACACGTGCTTTACGACCAATTAAATCCCGCCGAGTTAGGCAGTCTCGCCGATTTGTACGCGCAGGAAGGCGATACCTTGCAGCAACAGGCTGCGATGTTGAAGGCATTGAGAAGCGCCCTGGCCGACCAGGGCAGCCGATACGGCGCCGACCAATTGGAAATGTTGCTGCCCGACATCGCCAGTTATTTGCTGGAGGGCGCGATTCGCGGCTGGTTGTTTCAAGTGCAGGGCAACGGCCGTACCCACGCCTACTTGATTACCCGCTTGGATTACACGCCGCCGGGCGAAGAAGAAGCCGGGCGGATTATGCTGGAGTTGAAAGCCAATAGTCGCGGCAAAATTGCCATCGAAACCTTAATCATCCGCGCCAAAGATTTGGACGGTAAAACCATCCCCGAGATTTTCGCCGCCAAAGGCTTTTTAAAAGAAACCGCCGATTTGATTGCCAGTTACGACGAAACCTCCGCCCGCTACTTCGATTGGCGGGCGCGTTACGGCGAACAGTTTTCAGGTTGGGGTACCGGAATTTACGCCGAGGACCCCACCGCTAACCAGCGCAGCAACGATTGGACCCGCAAAAGCACCGTGATTATGTCGTCGGGCGGCGGCGCCTGCCGTTTAGTCAACGACGAAAACATTTTGGCGGAGCGGGCGCTGAGTTTGGACGCCTCCGGCGACATTCTCGGCAAATACCTGCGCAAGGCCGGTAGAAGCATGCGTTACGACAGCAAGGCCGAGCAAGCCATGGAGTCGTTTAAAGAGGAAATTCCGGCCGGCCTGTTCACCGAGCTGCCGGTACACGGTTATATCTTGATGTTTCATTTGGAGCTACACCACCACGTGTGGGTATACGTCGACGATATGCTGCCCTACCAATACCAGCCGGAACTGAAACAAAAGTTGATTTTGCCGCCCGAGCAAACCGATCTGATCGATATATTAACGGCGGAAATGGACATGTTGATGGACGACATCGTAGCCGGTAAATCCGGCGGTACTACAGTGTTGTGCGCCGGTCCGGCCGGGGTGGGCAAAACGCTGACGGCGGAGGTGTATTCGGAGATCATCAAACGCCCCTTGTACCGGGTACATTCCGGGCAATTGGGCCTGAACGTCGCCGAAATGGAAAAGACCCTGAAAGACACCCTGATTCGTGCTCAACGTTGGGGGGCTGTCATGCTGATCGACGAAGCCGACGTGTACATCAAAAAGCGCGCCGACAATCTGGCGTCCAACGCGGTGGTCGGGGTGTTTTTAAGGGTATTGGAATATTTCAACGGCTTGTTGTTCTTGACCACCAACCGGGTGGACGACATCGACGAAGCCATCGTGTCCCGCTGTATCGCGATGATACGCTATCACTCCCCCGACCACGTCGACCGCTGCAAAATCTGGCGGGTCATGACCGAGCAATTCTCGTTGCCGGTGGCGGAAGGCTTGATCGACGAATTGGCGGCGGTCTTTCCCGAGGCCACCGGCCGCGACATCAAAGGGCTGACCAAACTGGTCGCCAAATTTTGTCAACAAAAACAATTGGCACCGACCATGGAGGTATTCAAGCGCTGTTCGGTATTTCGCGGCTTAGCCTTGGCGCAAGCTTGACAGACTATCAAAGCGAGGATTGTCGTAAAAGCGACAAACGCCTCGCGAATTGTCGGCCAATCGAATCACCGTAATTCCTTGTTGACTGTAAGGCATTGATATTCAATGATTCGATTAAGCCGGATAAATTGGTCATATTTTTGCTTATAGAGATAACGGAATATTCCACTTAAATTGTGTTTATTTTACGGAGTCATCTATGTCTGTTAAGGTCATTAAAGAATTTTCAGAAAAGTCTAAGGTTGACGAGGGCTTGAAAGAAAAATTGAAAGCCTGTATGAAAATTAAAGAACTGATTGCGCTGGGCGCCGAATACGGCTTCGAAATCGACGAAGTGTCTTTGTATCCGCCTAACGAGCCGCAATTCGTCGAAGAGCAATTGTCCGAAAAATTGATCAAAGCTTTGCTGCGCGCATAGGGAGCTGCTCGATAGGAACTGCGCTGCTCAAGGTTTGGCGGGCACCGCGCCCGTTCCCAAAGCAGCGCATACCGCCGCCTGAGCGGCGGAGGCCAGGGAATCAATGGCGTCTGTATCTTCCATCCGCGTCGGGAGTGAGGACGCCAACCGGCCTGTCGAAGGTAAAGCCGGCCGGTTTGTAAATCAGCATGTCGGCAGTCAGATCAAAGGCATCGTGCGGCGGACTGATGTTGGCGAACGCCGTGAAAGGCACTAGGGCCACGAAAGCCCCGCAACCCGCTACCGTAGCCGCAAGACCCAACGGTCTATATAGAATCAAATCCAAAAATTCGCTGCCTTGCGGTTCCTGGGCGTATACCGGCAACCCGGCGAGCAGTGTCAACGTCACAACCAGTCGTTTCACTTTAAACTTCATTGTTTTCTCCTAAATTAGACCGGCGGCTTGCTTTACCTCATTCGTAAAAACCGCCCGTCTCCTATTGCGCGTCCGGCATTGCTTAAGGCGAGCGGCCACGGGCGGCCTCCCGCCTGCTTCTGTAGGATTAAGCTTCTGCGTCCAGTTCGTCCGCCGATAGCTTGCCGGGAAAGTAATTGGGCGCGACGCTGATGATGATGGTCAAAAAAGTCGCGATATAGGGCACCGCTTGCACGGCGAGTACCGCCACCCATAGCCGGCCGCTGGTAGTGTCGAATTGTTCGGTCATCCGCATCGCGACGATACCGGCGACCAACAGACTCAACAGCAACAGCTCTTGCCAAATGACCAACAAGCCCGCGATTAACGGGCCTTGAGCCTCGTATTTAGGCGTGCGCATAAACGGTTTGCCGGAAGTGAACAAGCCTTGCAGGGTACCGCGGGCAACCGTGTGCGTTAACGACAAGCCGGCTAAGGCCGCGCCCAAGGCTTGTAGTATCGAACAGGCCACCCTGGCCTTGTACAGCCATAAGCCGCGCAACACCTTGAACACGAACAGGCCTATGGTGGGTAACAAAAAGGCATTGATCGGCAGTTCGGTATGCAGCGGGTTAGCTACCAGAATGGCGGTCAAAACCAAGCTGGCCATGGTGAACAGCAAAGCCAAAGCATCGGAAAACCACGGCAACCAACCGGCCACGAAATAATAACGTTGCGCGGAAGTCAGGGCCGAGCGCTTGTTAGGCAAGAAATGCCGCCAATGTTTTTTGATGATCTGCATGGCGCCGTATACCCAGCGAAACCTTTGGGTCATGTAACCGGAAAAGGTGTCCGGCATCAAGCCGCGTCCGAACGATTCCTTGCAATACACCGAATCGTAACCGGCTTCGTACAAGCGTAAGCCCAATTCGCTATCCTCGCAAATACACCATTCACCCCATGGGCCGACTTTTTCGAAGGCCGATTTACGTACCATGGTCATCGTGCCGTGCTGGATAATCGCGTTATATTCATTGCGTTGCACCATGCCGATATTGAAAAAACCGGCATATTCCCAGTAACACATATCCTTGAACCAGCTTTGATGCGCGTCGCGGTAATCCTGAGGCGACTGCACGAAACCGACGTTTTCCCTATCGAAATACGGCACCATGCATTTCAACCAATCCGGCGACAGGATGTAATCGCTATCGATCACGGCGATAATTTCCGCGTCGGCTGCGGTATTTTCCAAGGCATAATTGATAGCGCCGGCTTTATAGCCCGGCCAGTTGTCCAGATGGAAAAATCGAAACTTCTCTCCTAAGCGGTCGCAGTCGGTTTGCACCGGCATCCAAACCGCCGGGTCTTTGGTATTGTTGTCCATCACCAATACTTCGTAATGCGGATAATCCAGCTTGGCCAGCGCATTCAGAGTCTTGCGCACCATTTCCGGCGGTTCGTTGTGGATAGGCAAATGAATCGAGACTTTCGGAAATTTGAATTCCGGATGCGGCGCCAACGGGCTAAAGGTACGGCGGCCCTTGCGGTGCCACAACACTTCGGTGAGTTCCAGGGTTTCGGTCAACAATACCAATATCGCCATGGCTTGCATCATCAAGAGTATTCCCCAGAACACCACCGAAAAATCGGTTTGATATTGCTCGGCCGCAATCGATGCGGACCAGAACAACACCGAAGCCGCCAAGTTGGCGATAACACCGAATACCAGCTTACCCGGCAACTTCAGGCTGCGCCGCGAAAACAAAAAGGCGCCCATCAAGATCACGCTGAGTATCGCCGCGCCGGATGCGAAGTTACGCCACATCGGATTGGCGACCACTTCGCCTTCCATGGGAAATTTGGGCTGACGTTCGGCATTGAACAAGCCCCAATAAGCACCTGCCGTCCCCTCGATCGAAATCTTCCAGGGTTGGTCAAAGGCTTCGATGACGTAATAAAGCACTTTTTCCGCGGTCGCCCGGTTCAGGAACGCCCGTAAAAATTTGGCTTGGTTGATTAATGAGGCCGTGGCCGAACCGCGCTCCGGGCCGACCGACGGCCAGCCGGCCTCGGTGATCACAATCGGTTTGTCCGGATACAGCTGTTTCAATTCGTAATAACGTTGGAACACATACTCGACGGCGCTGGTACCTTCGGCACCTTCTGGAAGATCCACGGGGACGTTTTCCCAGTAAGGCAAAATGTGCACGCCTATGTAGTCGACCTCGGCCACCAGCTCCGGATTGGCAACCCAGATATCCCAAGTCTCCGAGGTGCTGACAGGCTTCCAGGTGCGCTTTTTGACTTCGCGAATGTATTCGATTAATTGTTTGGCTTTTTCGGCTACCCGCAGCTTGATTTCGGCCTCGACCTTGTCTTCGAACGCCTGCGGGCTCAATTGATCACCGTATTGCGCTCTCATATCGGCTTTGACGGCGTCGGCCATCATGCCGCGGGCGCGCAACAAGGATTCGTTACCGACCAAGGTGCGAACGATGGTCTTAGGATATTGATTCGTCAGGTTGACCAGACTTTCGATTTCACGGCGGTTTCTTTGCTCTATCGTGGCCTTATCCTGTTCGGTGGTGGTGTCGGCGAACAGGTCTATCCACGCGCCCATGGCCAGATTAATGTCGTTTTTGGCGGCGATTTCCGGTACGACTTCCATACCTTCCAAAGCGGTATAGGTACGAATCGAATGAACTTTACCGGCAAGCAATTCGAAATCTTCCTGCACTTGCTCGCGGGTCGGGTAATTTTTAAGTTCCGGACTGAAATCCTTGCGTAAACCGTTATAAGTCACCCCCATCATGGTACTGTTCCAAGGCGGGAGCTGGAGTGGATTGTTGACGTAAGTCCAGATGGCGAAATTCAACAACACCAGGAAAATAATCGAAAACAAAGTAGCTATTTTGGCTTTCATATCGAGTGTAAAACTCCGAAGCAATAGGCGAGAAAGTGGTAACGAATGGTAAGCGGGTAAGCTTGTAATACTAACAAATGTAGTAGATTTGCCGCACGGTGCGGAGAATGACAGCAGCAAAAATCGCGCAATAAAAAACCCTGCAGTTCATACCCGAGCTCGGCATCATGGTTGTGCCACGATGCCGGTAATCGCTTAGGCTGAACTTAAAGCAGGGTTGAGAAACGTAAACTTATTTTAACGACACGGTTTCGGCGCGGCCGACTACCTCGATGTTCAATTTATCTTCCATTAACAACCAGCCGATGGCGCGTTGCACCTCGTTTTTACCCAAACCGGTTTCCGTGGTGATTTTAGTGACGCTGGCGGCGCCGTTGTCGTTTAGATAGTGCCAGATTTTACCGGCGGCTTCACCTATTACTTCTCTCATTTCAACACCTCACATTGCAGCAAAAAGACCGGTTACGGACGCCGCTCGGCGGCATCCGGACAATGGTGCCATGAGAATCAACGCTCGTCCGGCAGCACGATGTTCAACTCCAAGGTTTCCTGATTGCCGTCCTGTTCGAAATTTACAGTAATGGCATCTTGGCCGACGTTGACGTATTTGCGTATCACTTCCAGTAGTTCTTGCTGCAATTGCGGCAGGTAGGACGGCTGATTGCGCGACGCTCGTTCGTGGGCCACCAGAATTTGCAGGCGTTCTTTGGCTACCGAAGCGGAACTGGGTTTAGATGCCCTGAAATAATCCAAGAGACTCATCATTTTCTCCCTAACAGCTTACTAAACAAGCCTTTTTTCTCTTCCTCAATGAAACGGTGGGGTTTATCTTCGCCCAGATAACGGGCGACGATGTCTTGATACGCTTGGCCGGCGTCGCTTTGTTCGTCCAGGATAACGGGTGTACCGGAGTTTGACGCGTTCAAAACCGATTTGGACTCCGGGATTACGCCCAACAAATGCAGGGATAGGATTTCCTGCACGTCCTCGACGCTGAGCATTTCGCCGAGTTTGACTCGATCCGGCGAATAGCGGGACAGTAACAAGTATTCTTTAATCGGCTCTTCGCCACGCTCGGCACGGCGGGATTTGCTGGCCAGTATGCCTAACATCCGGTCGGAATCCCGGACGGAAGAGACTTCCGGATTGGTCACGACGAATGCGTCGTCGGCAAAATACATGGCCAAAGTCGCACCTCTTTCTATGCCGGCGGGAGAGTCGCAGACGATGTATTTAAAATCTTTGGACAGCTCTTCGAGGATACGCTCGACGCCTTCTATGCTCAACGCATCTTTGTCGCGCGTCTGCGAGGCCGGCAGTATGTAGAGCTGGTCGCAACGCTTGTCCCGGATCAACGCTTGATTCAAACTGGCTTCGTTGTTGATTACGTTAATCAAGTCGTAAACCACCCGGCGTTCGCAGCCCATGATCAGGTCCAAATTACGCAAGCCCACATCGAAATCGATCACGGCGGTTTTGTGGCCTCTTTTTGCCAGGCCCATTGCGACAGCCGCGCTGGTTGTGGTTTTGCCCACTCCACCTTTTCCCGACGTTACCACGATAATTCTGGCCAATGTTGTTCCTCCGAAACGTGCTTATATTTCTTTAATTATCAATGTTTGATTGTCCAAGCTGATTTGCACCGGCTTGTGTGCCATGTCCGGCTTAATATCGTCGCTCAATTGGTAAATGCCGGCAATGGAAATCAGCTCGGCTTGTAAATCGGAGCAGAATATCCGGCTATCCGGATTGCCTTGTACGCCGGCCAAGGCTCTGCCGCGTAGGCTACCGTACACATGAATATTGCCTTCCGCCATGATTTCCGCGCCGGCGCTGACGGTAGCGGTAATGATCAAATCGCCTTTGGCATACACACGCTGCCCGGAACGAACGGGCTGGGTCAGCAATTTATTTTCGACGGACTGAGTTTGCGGTTTTTCCTGACCGGTTTCCGGTACCGTCAGCGGCTTAGGCGCGGGTTTGGCACTCGGCGATGAAGCACTGCCGTGCAATGCGTGTACCGGTAAACCGTTAGCTAACGCCATGCGGTTTTGCGCTTCGGTCCCGCCGCGGATCCCGATAGGGAGTAGTTCCAAACCGCGCACCAAATGAATAAGGGCTTCGGCATCAAGCTCTTGCTCGCTAGCGTTTAACTTTTGTAAGTCGATCAAAAGCGGAGAATGCTTGAAAAACTCGGGTGCCTGGGCAATTTTATCTTGCAGTTGCTGTTCTATCAGGTTTAGGTCAGTGCTGGACAGAAGTAATACCGGGAGGGTCAGGGACGTGCTTTTGAACTCCAAAACGATTTTCTGTACGGGCATTGGACTGATGGACATAGATTTTTCATACCGGATCAGCAGGTTGTTTCAGAATACTATCATCTTCCATAGGAAAAAGCATGGCCACACTTAAAGCAGAAACAATGTCGCCAAACCCAGAAAAGCCATAAACCCGACCACGTCGGTAACGGTGGTCAGCAGCACCCCGCCGGCCAGCGCCGGGTCTATGCCGATACGTTCCAGCGCAACCGGAATCGCGACGCCGGACAAGGCGGCACAGACTAGATTGATCATCATCGCCGCTCCCAGCATCAGGCCCAAATCGACGTTGTGGAACCAAAAGCTGGCGACGCCGGCAACAATGGCGGACCAGATCATGCCGTTCAGCACACCGACCGAAATTTCCTTGAACAATAGACTCCAGACGTTTGCTGCCGAAATTTGTTGCAACGCTAAACCGCGAACCACTAGGGTTAGGGTTTGGCTGCCGGCGATACCGCCCATGCTGGCGACGATGGGCATCAATACCGCAAGCGCGACAATTTGCGAAATCGTATCTTCGAACAAATCGATCACCCAAGAAGCCAAGAACGCAGTCAGCAGGTTGATTCCCAGCCAGATAGCCCTGCGGCGGGTGCTGGTCGTCACCGGCGCAAACATATCCTGTTCTTCGTTCAAGCCGGCCATACCCATCAGAGAATGCTCGGCTTCCTCGCGTATTTCGCCGATCACGTCGTCTATGGTAATCCGCCCCAACACCTTGCCGTCGTCGGCAAGCACCGGCACGGACAATAGTTTGCGTTGCTCGAATAGTTTGACGACGTCGCGCACAGGCATGTTGTAGGGCACGCCTTTAGCCCGGTTGTCCATCACGTCGATCACTTTTTTGTGCGGATCCTTGGATAAAAACTGGCTTAACGGCAATACGCCTTGAAACTGTTCTTTACGGTCCACCACGATCAAGCTGTCGGTAGTCGCCGGAATTTTTCCGCGCAAGCGCAAATAGCGCGCGACTACGTCCAGCGTGACGTCGGCACGCACGGTAATCACGTCGTGCGACATCAACCCGGCCGCACTGTGCTCGTCGTAGCGCAAATTGTGTTCCAAACGGCTGCGGTTATGCGTACCGATGGCTTCCACCACTTGCGACAGCAGCGGCTCCGGGAGCACGTGCAATAGGTCGACTACGTTGTCGGAATCTACGTTTTCGCAGGCGGCGATTAAGTCCTTGCGATCGGTCATTTTCACCAAGTTGCCGCCGACCTCGGTGTTGACTTCGACCAATATTTCCCCCATCACGCTGGGTGGAATGACTGCCCATATTTTCGCACGCTGCTCCGGCTCCAAGGCTTCCAGGATATGCGCGGTTTCGGCCGGATATAGCGTGTGCACGAAATTGCGAATTTCGACGATGGAACCTTTCTCCAAAATCAAGCCGGCTCTATCTAACAGGTGTCTGGGATTTTCTAACTGAAGTACGGCAGTCATAATCAAGGCATGGATTGGCGCAAAAAGAGGGTTAACGCAATTCGCGGTGTCTGACGATGATGTTGGACGCAGTTTGGCGAAATTGCTTGCCCAGCATTTCCACTAAGTACACCGAACGGTGCTGACCGCCGGTGCATCCGACGGCAATCGTCAGATAGCTGCGGTTATCCGACTCGAAGCGCGGCGCCCAACGTTCAATGAATTGGCTGATGTCGTGTAAATATTCTTTAACGATGGTTTCGTTTTGCAGAAAGTCGATCACCGGCTGATCTTGTCCGGTCAAGCCGCGCAATTCGGCCACCCAGTACGGATTGGGCAAGCTACGGGCGTCGAACACAAAATCCGCGTCCAGCGGGATGCCGAATTTAAAGCCGAACGATTGAAACAACACGGATAAATTGCTTTTGCCCTTCTCGCCCAAGCGGTTTTTGAGCAAATCGCGCAATTGGTAATATTGCGTGTAACTGGTGTCGATGACGATATCGGCATGCAAGGCTACGGGACGCAACACTTCCTGCTCGATTTCCAAGGCTTCCGGCAGGGTGCGTGCCGCGGTGGTCAGAGGGTGGCGGCGGCGGGTTTCGCTGTAGCGTTTAAGCAATATGCGTTCCTCGGCCTGCATGTAGACCACTTCGCAGTCTATGCCTTTATCGCGGATGTATTTGAGATTGTCGGGGAAATCCGCCAACTTCTCGGTTTGATTCCTGGCGTCTATGCCGATTGCAGTCTTGTTGTAAGTGGTATTGCGCTCCAACAGAATATGATCGATGAAGCCTTGCAGCAAGGTTACCGGCAAATTGTCGATGCAGTAATAACCGCAATCTTCCAATGTATCCAGGGCGATACTCTTTCCCGAGCCTGATAGGCCGCTGATGATGACCAGTTTCATAAATGGAGCCGGAAAACAGGGCGAATCCGGCTTCGCCCTGTCGAAGTTAGGGTACGCTTAACGGTGATTTTGCAATTTTTCCTTGTGTTTGACGATTTGTCTATCCAATTTATCGACCATATTATCGATAGCGACGTACATGTCTTCTTGGGTATCGTCGGCGTACAGTTTGGCACCGGATACTTGTACCGTGGCTTCGGCTTTTTGTTCCAGCTTTTCGACGGTCAGAATGACATGTACATCCACCACGTTATCGAAATGGCGTTTCAGCTTGCTGATTTTATCTTCTACATGGGCTTTTAACGCTTCGGTAACTTCAACGTGATGGCCTGTGATACTGATTTGCATGGAAATACTCCTGTTTATAGAAAATGTGCTTCCTGTTTCGGTTAAATTAGCCGTTTCCTTTGGCTGGTGGAAGGAATCGACATGGCTTCGCGGTATTTGGCGATGGTACGACGCGCCACATTGATGCCTTTCTCGTTCAATAAGTCGGATATTTTACTATCGCTTAAGGGTTTGGCCGGGTTTTCGTTGCCGACCAGTTCTTTGATTAACGCCCGTATTGCCGTAGCCGAGCATTCGCCGCCGCTGTCGGTGCTGACGTGGCTGGAAAAGAAATATTTGAATTCGATGACGCCTTGCGGAGTGTGCATGTATTTTTGCGTGGTGACCCGCGAGATGGTCGATTCATGCAAATCCAGTTCTTCGGCGATGTCTCTTAGCACCATGGCTTTCATCGCGATGGGGCCATGCTCGAAGAACTCGCCTTGTTTTTCCACAATGCTTTTGGCCACCCGCAACAAGGTATCGTTGCGGCTGTGCAAACTTTTGATGAACCAGCGTGCTTCCTGCAAATGGTTCTTCATGCTGACATTGTCTTGACTGTTGTCGGCCCGTTTGATCATGCCCGAATAAAACGGATTGATGCGCAATTTGGGCGCGATGTCGGGATTCAAGGCCACTTGCCATTGGTCTTTTACCTTGGCAACGAACACGTCGGGGACCACGTATTCGACGTCGGCTTCCTGCAGCCTCGCGCCCGGCTTAGGGTCCAGGCTGCGAATCAGGGCCAGAACACCTTTCAGCTGTTCTTCGCTGAAACCAACCCGTTTGATCAAACGGGCTTGATCGCAACTGGTCAGCAACTCCAGATGGCGGCCGGCAAATTCCAGAGCATCTTCCTTGTAAGGGGTATCGTCCGGCAGTTGCCTTAGCTGTAAACACAGGCAATCGGCCAAGTTCAACGCGCCCACGCCGACCGGATCGAAATTTTGAATCATGTGCAGCACGGCCTGCACTTCGTCCATTTCCAAATCGTCCAATTGTTCCAGCAGACCTTGGTAAATATCGTGCAATTCGCCGGTGATGTAGCCGTCATCGTTGATGGCGTCGATAATGGCGGTGGCTATTGCGTAGTCGCGTTCGGAGAGATGCGTTAAATCCAATTGCCAAAGCAAATGATCTTGCAAGGTTTGGGTTTTACCGCGAAAAGTTTCGAATTCGCTACTGTCCGAGCCATCTTCTCCGGTCGGCAGCGTGCTTTCGTAAACGTCGTCCCAACTAACGTCGACCGGCAGTTCGTCCGGCATATCGGTTTGCGAACCCTCGCTGGTCATTTGGTCGTTGTTGTCGGCTTTCTTATCCCGATATTCCAACGTCGGCAGATCGTCTTCTTCGATTTCCAGCATCATGTTGGATTCGAGTGCCTGCTGAATTTCTTGTTGCAGGTCCAAGGTCGACATCTGCAGCAGCTTGATGGCCTGCTGCAGCTGCGGCGTCATGGTCAAGCTTTGACCGATGCGAAGTTGTAAGGATTGCTTCATAACTATTCGGATCGCTATAGACTAAATGTGTCGCCCAGATATACCCGGCGTACTTCCTCATTATCGACCAACTCGCGCGACGGCCCTTCGGCGATCACGCGGCCGGCATTCATAATGTAGGCCCGGTCGCATATTTGCAGAGTTTCCCTAACTTTGTGTTCGGTGATCAATATCCCTATACCGCGATTTTTCAAATGCGCGATGATTTTTTGCAATTCTAATACCGAGATGGGATCTACGCCGGCAAAAGGTTCGTCGAGCAAAATAAATTGCGGCTCGGAGGCGAGAGCCCTGGCTATTTCGACCCGACGCCTTTCTCCGCCGGACAATCCCAGTGCGATTTGGCTGCGCAAGTGGCTGATGCCGAACTCGCCCAACAGTTCGTCTATCATCAATTCGATCTGGCCGTCGGTCAAATCGTTACGGATTTGCAGCACCGCCCGCAGGTTGTCGGCTACGTTCAATTTGCGAAACACCGACGCTTCCTGGGCCAAATAACCGATACCCAGGCGGGCGCGCCGGTGCATAGGGTGATGGGTGATGCTTAGCTCGTCCAGAAAAATTTCGCCGGCCTCGGCCTTGATCAGACCGACCAGCATATAGAAACTGGTAGTCTTGCCGGCGCCGTTTGGACCGAGCAAGCCGACTACCTCGCCGGTATCGACCTGCAGGCTGACGCCGTCGACCACGTTGCGCCGGTTATAGCTTTTGAAGAGTTGGTTCGCGCGCAGCCGGGCCATATCAGGGAGTTTTTTTCGCTTTAGGTTTGATCACGGAATGTACGCGTTTCCCGTCCGAACTGGCCTCGCCGGCTTTCAGCAACGAATTTTTGGTGTCGTACTCGATGTAATCGCTGGATTGCCGGGCGTCGCCCTGCCACACCGAAGCGTTTTTGGTGAAAATCAACAGATTTTTGTCCGGATAAAACTCGTTCACCAAGCCCTCGCCGTGAATTTCGTCTTTGCCGGCGGCCGGCAATTGCTTGAATTTGGACGGATTCCCGGTCGCGACCAGCTTGACGATGTCGCCGTTTTTCAGATACACCACCAGCTTGTCGGCATCGATTTTGATACTGCCCTGGGTCGCTACCACGTTGCCGGTATAAGTACTGGTTTCGGCTTTTTCGTTGTAAGTGGCCTGGTCCGAGTCGATGTAAACCGGTTGCTCGGGATCCGATTCTAAGGCGGCTATCGGCTGTACGGCCAATAACGGGATAAAAACGCTCAGCATTATTTTATTTAACTTCATAACGCCCTTTTACCTTGGACAATAGCTTCAAGTTAACCGGACTGACAAAGGTCACTTCCATACCGATGCCCGCGGTTTTGTTGGGCACACTGACAATCTCCGCCCACGCCGCGGTTTCGGCGTAATGCGTCGAGAGTACGACGTTTAAGTCGGAAGTATTGACTCGCAACGCAGGCTTACCGACACGCGCCTCCCGGCTGATGTGGGTTTCGCCGTTTAGCTGCAAATGATCGCCGTCGGCCGCCAAGATTGCGCTATCGGCGGTTATCAGCCAAGGCGCCGCGTTGGCGTTGAACAAGGTCATCACCGGCTGCTGCAAGTGGGTTGTCCCGTCCGCTTTGTAATGTTGCATCGCTTTGGCGTGCAATTGGTTTTTCGGTAGGCCGTCCGTGTCCATTTGTACTTTGCTGTAGCTTTCGCTATAAAAATCCGGGCTGTTTTCGGCCACTTTGATTTCCGCTTGTTGTTGTTCGTAACGCTGCTGCAGCCACCACGAGGCCAGCGCCAGCAAAGCTACGTAAACGTATAGCTGATATTTGTCCCAAAAGCTCATAAGTAAGCCTTTAGCGCCGCGTCGAAGGTGTTTTGTACCAGCATGATCAGATCGCATACCTCGCGAACCGCGCCTAAACCGCCGGGATTTTGAGTGCACCAATCGGCGCGTTGCCTGACCGCGAAATGCGCGTCGGCAACCGCCACCGCAAATCCGACCTGAGTCATGATGGGCAAGTCTAAAATATCGTCGCCGACGTGGGCGGCTTGACCGGCTTTTAGATCCAGCGCGTCCAACAGCTCGGCGAAGGCGGCCCGTTTGTTTTCGTGACCTTGATAAACCCGGTCAACCCCCAAACTTTGCATCCTAAGCGTCACGGAATGCGACTTGCGACCGGAAATGACCGCAACTTCCACGCCGGTTTGCCGCAACAATTTAATGCCGTGGCCGTCGCGGGCGTGAAAGCATTTGTACTCCTTGCCGCTATCGTCGAAAAACAGCCTGCCGTCGGTGAGTACGCCGTCAACGTCCAAAATCAGCAATTTCAGCCGGCTGATTTTGGCGCGCTGTTCGCCGCTTAAATGATTGAGCGCTTCCATCATCGCCGATTAGCGCAAACCCGCGCGCAACAGATCGTGCATATTCAACGCGCCGAGCAGGCTCTTGTCGGCGTCTACCACAAGCAAGGCGTTGATTTTCTTGGTTTCCATAATTTGCATCGCTTCTGCAGCCAGGATGTCCGCCGCAATCGTAGTACAGGTTTCGGTCATAACCTCGGACACCGGCGTCGTGTGTACATCCAGATTTTTCTCCAGCATGCGGCGCAAGTCGCCGTCGGTAAATATGCCCCTCACTTTGCCCTCGCCGTTGACCACGGCGGTCATGCCGAGTTTCTTGTCGGTCATCTCCAGCAAAGCCTGTTTAACCAAAACGGCATCGGACACCTTGGGTATTTCCCCGTTGCAGTGCATGACGTCCTGCACTTGCAACAGCAGGCGCTTGCCCAAGCTGCCCCCCGGATGCGACAGCGCGAAGTCGTCGCGGGTAAACCCCCGCGCCTGCAACAAAGATACCGCCAATGCGTCTCCCATCACCAAAGCCGCGGTGGTACTGGAGGTGGGAGCTAAACCCAGCGGACAGGCTTCCTGCGACACGCCGACGTTGATATGTACGCTGGCAAACTGAGCCAACGGCGACTCCGGATTGCCGGTCATCGCGATTAACGGCACCCCCAAGCGCTTAATGATGGGTAGGATAGTCAAAATTTCTTCGGTGTTGCCGGAATTGGATAAAGCCAACACCACGTCCTGGCGAGTGATCATGCCCAAATCCCCGTGACTGGCTTCGCCGGGATGCACGAAAAACGCCGGGGTACCGGTACTGGCCAGGGTTGCGGCGATTTTGCCGGCGATATGTCCGGACTTGCCCATGCCGGTGACGACCACGCGGCCTTGGCAAGCCAGCAGTTGCCGACAGGCGGCTACGAATTGTCGGTCTATGCGTTCCACCAGATCGGCCACGGCCTGCATCTCGGTTTGTATCACCGCGAGCGCCAATGCCTGAACGTCCTGATCTTGCTGAAAACCCATCGCCAATTTGCCGCGTTAAAAAAGGTACTATTATTGCATGTTATGGCCTGTGTTTTCATCCCGAGTCATTGACTTGTTCTCGGCGGGTCGGGGACAATAGCCGATTACAGTTGCCGCCATTTTCCGCAAATTCAAGCAAATGCCTAGCCGCGCCGTCTCTCACGACTCTATCGTCGCCGTCAAAAATCTTAGTTTCTCCCGCGGCGCCCGGAAGATTTTCGACGACGTCAGCCTGACCATACAGCGCGGCAAAGTGACTGCGATCATGGGCCCGAGCGGCACCGGTAAAACCACCTTGCTGAAATTGATCGGCGGGCAGTTGTATCCGGATGCCGGACAAATCCTGGTAGACGGACAAGACGTGCATCGTTTGAAAACCAAGCAACTTTACGCGCTACGCAAACGGATGGGCATGTTGTTTCAAAGCGGCGCGCTGCTGACCGACATGAACGTGTACGATAACGTGGCGTTTCCGTTGCGCGAGCACACCCATTTGCCCGAATCGATGATCCGTACCTTAGTGTTGATGAAATTGAACGCCGTGGGTTTGCGCGGCGCGCGCGAGTTGATGCCGGCCGAATTGTCCGGCGGCATGGCGCGGCGGGTAGCGTTGGCACGGGCGATTGCCTTGGACCCGATGATGATCATGTACGACGAGCCGTTCACCGGCCAAGACCCGATTTCCATGGGCGTGTTGGTGCATTTGATCAAATCGTTGAACAACACCTTGGGTTTGACCAGCATCGTGGTGTCGCACGACGTGCAGGAAACTGCGGCGATTGCCGATTACGTCTACGTATTATCGGACAGTAAAATCATCGGGCAAGGCACACCGCAACAATTGGCGGTGTCGCAATCCGAGTGGGTGCGCCAATTCATGAACGGCGATGCGGACGGACCGGTGCACTTTCATTACCCCGCGCGCGACTATCTCGACGATTTATTAGCCTCTAAATAACGCGGTTCGGCAAAACATGTTGCATTACTTGGAATCATTGGGACAAACCACCCGCGTCGGTTTCGCCAAATTGGGGCGCGGCACGTTCTTTCTGCTGCACACCCTGTCCGGCATAGGCGAAGTGCTGCCGCGCCTGAATTTACTGACCAAACAAATGTATTCGGTCGGCGTGCTGTCGTTTTTGATCATCGCCATATCCGGGCTGTTCGTCGGCATGGTGCTGGCACTGCAAGGTTTTTATATCCTGTCGGACTTCGGCGCCGAAGAGTCCTTGGGGCTGATGGTGGCCGCCTCGCTGGTGCGCGAATTAGGCCCGGTCGTTTCGGCCCTGTTATTCGCCGGCCGGGCCGGATCGGCCTTGACCGCCGAGATCGGTTTGATGAAAGCCACCGAACAATTGTCCGGCATGGAAATGATGGCGGTAGACCCTATCAACCGCATCATTTCGCCGCGCTTTTTGGCCGGCTTGCTCTCCAACCCGTTACTGGCGGCAATTTTCAGCACCATAGGCGTAATGGGCGGTTATCTGGTCGGGGTCGGCATGCTGGGCGTCGACGACGGCTCGTTCTGGGCACAAATGCAAGCCGGCATCGATTTTCGCGAAGACATCGTCAACGGCTGGGTGAAAAGCTTGGTATTCGGTTTTGTGGTGTCTTGGATCGCATTGTTCGAAGGTTACGACGCCGTCCCGACTTCCGAAGGGGTCAGCCGCGCCACCACCCGTACCGTGGTCAATTCGGCGTTTGCCATTTTAGGCTTGGATTTCATTTTAACGGCTTTGATGTTCGGAGACATTTAACATGCAGCACTCGCATACA
Organism: Methylomonas sp. HYX-M1; assembly: GCF_040741385.1. Classification (NCBI taxonomy): domain Bacteria; kingdom Pseudomonadati; phylum Pseudomonadota; class Gammaproteobacteria; order Methylococcales; family Methylococcaceae; genus Methylomonas; species Methylomonas sp. HYX-M1. The sequence continues at coordinate 858,097 of NZ_CP160405.1, read as the reverse complement.
CAGGACACCCTGGTCGGCTTGTTCGTGGCCGCGGGCATAGGCGCCCTGTTTTACATGGCGCTACAAATCAGCAACCTGGGCACTTACACCAGCAACGACAGCTATACGGTGACCGCGCGGTTTCAAAATTCCGGGGGATTGAAAGTCAAATCGCCGGTCTCGGTCGCCGGCGTGCGCATCGGTCGAGTATCTTCGATCGCTTTGGATAAAGACAGCCACGAGTCGATAGTGACAATGCGCATCGAATCCCGGTACGACAATCTGCCTATGGATTCCGCGGCCAGCATCTATACCGCCGGCTTGTTGGGCGAGCAATACATCAGCATCGATCCGGGCTCGTCGGACGACTATCTACAAGACAAAAGCCAAATCGACATCACCAGTTCGGCCATCGTGCTGGAGCAAATGATAGGCAAGTTTTTGCTGAACAAAGCGGATAGCAAATAATGGGCAGATTGAACCTTACCGAGCAAGCGCCCGGCTATTTCAGCGTGGAAGGCAATTTGACCTTTGCCAACATCGACAAGCACAGCTTGCAGTCGTTTCGATACCTGAAAGGCATAGACGAAATCTGCATCGATTTGGCCCAAGTCAAGACCACCGACAGTGCCGGCTTGGCGTTAATGATCGAATGGATTCGCCACAGCAGGATGATACGCGCGCGCTTAACCTTCAAAAACGTACCGGAACAATTGTTGGCCCTCGCCAGATTAAGCGGTTTGGATAAAACCGACTATTTTTCCGGCGCCGGCGCTTGAACCGCTTCACTTCCTTTACAAACATCGATGGATAAATTACTGATTACCGGCGGCAACCCCTTATCGGGCGAAATCAAAATATCCGGCGCCAAAAACGCCGCTTTGCCGATTTTAGCCGCAACCATACTATCCGAACTGCCGGTCAGTATCGGCAACGTGCCGCATTTGCGCGACATCACCACCAGCCTGGAACTGTTGGGGCAAATGGGCGTGCGGCTGCTGGTCGACGAAAAAATGAACGTCGAAGTCGACAGCAGCCGCATCGACAAATACGAAGCGCCCTACGAACTGGTCAAAACCATGCGCGCTTCCATCCTGGTATTAGGTCCGCTGCTGGCCCGCTTCGGCGAAGCGCACGTGTCGCTGCCGGGCGGCTGCGCGATAGGTTCCAGACCGGTGGACATCCATATCGACTCGTTGGTTAAAATGGGTGCGGATATCGAGGTCGAGGCCGGCTACATCCATGCCAAAGCCAAGCGCTTAAAGGGCTGCCGCCTGGTACTGGAAAAAATCACCGTGACCGGCACCGAAAACATTCTGATGGCCGCCACCCTGGCCGAGGGCACTACCATTATCGAAAATGCCGCCAAGGAACCCGAGGTTTCCGATTTGGCGCATTTTTTAAACAAGATGGGCGCCAAAATCAGCGGCATAGGCACCGATATTTTGACGGTAGAGGGCGTTGAACGGCTGGGCCGGCCGGGTTTGCACTATGACATTCTGCCGGACCGGATCGAAACCGGCACCTATTTGGTAGCCGGCGCGATCAGCCGCGGCCGAGTCAAATTGAAAAATACCGATCCGACCTTGCTGGACGCGGTGCTGGACAAACTGAAAGAAACCGGCGCAAAAATCACCTGCGGCGATAACTGGATAGAATTGGACATGGAAGGCCGCCGCCCGCACGCCGTTTCGGTGCGCACCGCCCCCTATCCGGCGTTTCCGACCGACATGCAAGCCCAATTTACCGCATTGAATGCGGTGGCCGACGGAGTGGGCGTGATCACCGAAACGGTATTCGAAAACCGCTTCATGCACATGCAAGAGTTGCAACGCATGGGGGCGCAAATCCGGCTGGAGTCCAATACCGCGATTATTTCCGGCATAGAACGTTTGACCGGCGCACCGGTCATGGCCACGGACCTGCGCGCCTCGGCTAGTTTGGTGTTGGCCGGTTTGGTGGCGGACGGCGACACGTTGGTCGACAGGATTTATCACATCGACCGCGGTTACGATCACATCGAAGAAAAATTGACTCAATTAGGCGCGACCATACGCCGGGTACCCGAATAAGCGAAACCTTCCCATGCTGACCATCGCCGTTTCCAAAGGCAGGATTTACGAAGAAGCCTTGCCGTTTCTCGAACAAGCCGGCATTACTCCGGTAGACGACCCGGATAAAAGCCGCAAGCTGATTTTGCAAACCACCCGCCCGGACGTACAACTGGTGATCATTCGCGCCACCGACGTGCCGACCTTCGTCGAATACGGCGCGGCCGACCTGGGTATCGCCGGCAAAGACGTGCTGATGGAGCACGGCGCGGAAAGTTTGTACGAACCCTTGGATTTGGGCATAGCCGGCTGCCGGCTGATGACGGCCGGGCCGGTCGGCGCACCGCCGGTCAAGGGACGCTTGCGGGTGGCTACCAAGTATGTCAAATCGGCGCAACGTTATTTCGCGAATCTCGGCATCCAGGCCGAGATCATCAAATTGTACGGCTCGATGGAACTGGCTCCGCTGGTCGGTTTGGCCGATTGCATCGTCGATCTGGTCGATACCGGCAATACCCTGAAAGCCAACGGCCTGGAGCCGCGCGAATTGATCGCCGACATTACCTCGCGGCTGGTAGTCAACAAGGCGGCCATGAAAATGAAACATCAAGCTATTCAGGCTTTAATCGACCAATTCGAAATCACCCTGGCTAAGAGGGCACAGTCATGACTGCACTTTCCATGTTTCGGCTGGATTATGCCGCCGCTGATTTCGCTAGCCGACTCAAGCAACGTTTGGCATGGGATGCCGGCGAAGACTTGGAAATCCACAAACGGGTGCTGGACATCATCGCCGACATCCGCCGGCGCGGCGACGCGGCGCTAATCGAATACACCAACCGCTTCGATGCCACGGCTTTTACTTGCGGCACCGAGCTGGAACTCAGCAAAACGGCCTTGCAACAAGCCTGGGAAAGTCTGCCCGCCGCTCAAGCCCAAGCCTTGCAAACCGCGGCCGCACGCATCCGGGCTTACGCCGAACGGCAAAAACTGCAGCCATGGCAGTTTGTCGAAACCGACGGCACCCTGCTGGGGCAAAATGTCACGCCGCTGGACAAGGCCGGCTTGTACGTACCGGGCGGGAAAGCGGCTTATCCGTCCTCGGTGTTGATGAACGCGATTCCGGCCAAGGTTGCCGGGGTCGGCGAATTGATCATGGTGGTGCCTACGCCGCGCGGCGAAACCAACGCGATGGTATTGGCGGCCGCCTATCTCGCCGGCGTCGACCGGATATTCACGATAGGCGGCGCTCAAGCGGTCGCGGCTTTGGCCTACGGCACCGAAACCGTGCCGGCGGTGGATAAAATCGTCGGCCCCGGCAACATCTATGTAGCAACCGCTAAAAAACTGGTATTCGGCCAGGTCGGCATAGACATGATCGCCGGCCCCTCCGAAATCCTGGTAATTTGCGACGGCCAAACCGAGCCGGATTGGATCGCGATGGATTTGTTTTCCCAGGCCGAACACGACGAAAACGCGCAAGCGATTTTGATCAGCGATAACGCCGAGTTTTTGGAGCGGGTCGAAGCCAGCATCAACCGCCTGCTGCCGACGATGGAGCGGGCCGACATCATTCGCGCCTCCTTGACCGGACGCGGTGCCTTCATCAAAGTGCCGGATTTATCGGCAGCGGCCGAAGTCGCCAACCGCATCGCCCCGGAACATCTGGAACTGTCGGTGGCCGAGCCGCAAGCCTTGGCCGAACAGATCCGCAACGCCGGCGCCATCTTCATGGGCCGCTACACCGCCGAAGCCCTGGGCGATTACTGCGCCGGCCCCAACCACGTGCTGCCGACGTCCGGCACCGCCCGTTATTCGTCGCCGCTTGGCGTATACGATTTCCAAAAACGCAGCAGCTTGATCAATTGTTCGGCTCAAGGCGCTGCGGAACTAGGCAAAACCGCCTCCGTGCTGGCTCGCGGAGAAAGTTTGACCGCCCATGCCCGCTCGGCGGAATATCGGATCTGAACGCCGGGCTACAATCCCAGCGTTCTAAGCGATTGTCTGCTAAGGATTATTTGTTTTTCAATAAATCCCGGATTTCTGCCAGCAGCAGTTCTTGATTGGACGGGACCGGTGGAGCTTCCGGGGCCGGCTCGGCTTTTTTCTTGAACGAGCTGAGAATTTTGATCATGCCGAAAATCGCGGCTGCCACGATCAGAAAATCGATGACGGTCTGAATGAATTTACCGTAGCCAATCACCACCGCCGGTATCACGCTGCCGTCCGCCGCTTTAGCGGCGGCCTGTATGGTCACGGCCAAGTCGGTAAAGTCGACGCCGCCCAGCAACACACCTATCGGCGGCATGATCACGTCGCTGACCAGCGAGGTGACGATTTTACCGAATGCTGCTCCGATGATCACGCCGACCGCCATGTCGACGACATTGCCCTTCATGGTAAATTCTTTAAATTCCTGCATGATACCCATAGGTAAACTCCCGCGGCATAGTTTGCTTGTTATTGATTTTAGGGTGTCGCACCGAGCGGTTTCCGCTCGACCGGCGGTTTTTATACCATAGCTGGAACGCTGGCGAAAACGCAAACCGGCCCGCCCGGTAAAACCGCTAAAACCTTTCAGGTTCGCCCTCCGGCCCACCCGCGGAACGAAGCAGCTCAGCTACCCGATTCTTGCCCGGCAATTTGGGCGAATAGCCGGCTCAGATAGGTTTCGCCGTTATCCAGCCTGAACCCCCGGCTACCGTTTTCCCGTTTTTCGTGCCAATCCAGACGCAGAATATGCTGCCGGATCATCTCTTCGGCTAAGGCGAGTTCCTTATCGGTCAGCGAACTGCCTTTCGGCCTGCCCAGCTTGGAACTGTCCCGCAACAGAATGAACGAATGAATCATGACTTTGCGGCCGGTTTTGGCCGTCAATTCCCGCGCCAGTTCGGCCAGATGCCGGCCGGTCGCCACCGTGACTTTTTGGTTCAAGGCCGCTTTGCCGCTGATGCCCAGCTCGGCTTCATCGATGATGCCGGTCTGGCCTTTCGGGTCAAATAGCACAATCGTCGTCTCATTTTTCTTGTCATTCACAATCCATAACACGAAATCCGGATAAAACACCCGCGTTTCGCCTTCCAGATACAAACCAATCGAACGCAAGGACTCGACATTGCGCATCAGGTAAAACTCGCGCTGATCGTGGGCAAAGTTCAAATCGATGTAGGCCAAGATGTCGCGCAAAAACTTCTTTTCGCCGCCGTTCAGTTTGTCCGGCGAAATCCCAATACGCTGGAGTTTATGCGGTTTCAGCAAGTCCGCATCGGCTTCGCCCAACAGCGGTTCGTAGATATGGTAAGCCCCCCGATTTTCCTGCAAGGCCTGTTCGATGTCCGCGCGCGTGCCGGCCTTGGCCTCGAAATGTTGCTTGTCTTGCTGATTGGCAAACTCATACGTCAAGGTATAGCGCTCGATGAAGTCGCCCGGCTCGTCGCCCACGGCTTGCTTGACCGCTTCGTAGCGATAAGCCCGCTTGTCGATCACATAGCGGATTTTGTGGAAGACCTTGTCCAGCAGGTCGCGTTGCACCTCCTCGGCGATACGTTCGATCACGTCCAGACTGCGGCTGTCCAGTTCGCGGTCGTATCGGACTTCGGCCAGCAAGGGCAGCAGAACCGCCAGCGTCAAGGGCTGCAAATCGTTGGCTTGCCCCACATAAAATTGCACTCGCTGCTGAACCGACCAGACCGCCAGTTGCCGTTGTAAATGCCCCGGCGTCATGAAGCCGCCATAGTGGGCTAAGGCATGGCTCAGATCATGGACGACATTCACCCCGGCCGATGCCGGATTGGAACGATAGTCAAGAGAAATGGCAAACGGCTGCAACACGCCGTCGATATCCCCGTTCGCATCCCGGTAGCGCCACTGCCATTCGTGGCTGGCCGGATTCAACACCGCTTGCAGCGGCGCGTCGAATTCGCTCAAGCCCACTTTGAAGGCCAATAACTTGTCTTGGTAATCGGCAAAGGTTTTGGCTAGCCGCTTTTTGCCGAGCCGCACCACGGCGGGCTGAACCTCCACGCTGTAAGGCCCGGAAATCGCCGGAATATCCTGTTCCAGCGCCTGCAAAAAGGTTTCCAGCCAGGAGCGGTTCAAGCTGAATACGTTCAAGGTTTCCAGCCGCCGCAATTGCCGGCCCGCCGTATCGGGTGTAGATAGCAACTCCCCATAATCCAGGCAATGTTCGCTGTTGCGGCGCTTGCCGTCTTCCTTCAAGCCTTTAAGGCGCACGCCGCGGCCGAAAATCTGGATGATCATATTGCCCTTGGCCGAACCCAGATTGATCAGGCCAATCAGCGACACCCGGTAACAATTCCAACCGGCGGAAAACTTGCGGCTGCCGACCAGCACATTGATCGGGCTGGCCAAATCGTCGATACCGGCGAAACCGTAACGGCTGCCGATAATCGCCGCCTTGCGCAAGGTAACGCACAACCGGCCTTGCGCGTCCTGCAATTGCGGATGTTCGGCGCAATCGTTGAAAAACTTGTCGCCGTTGCCGACGTTGATCAAGCCCCAATAATCGCCGTCGCCGAACGACAACCAGATTTCGTCCGCAATGCCGGGGCTGCGGGTCAACGTCAATTGGCCCAGATACTGGCCGTTGAAGGCCTCGGCGTAACGCTGCTTGTCCGCCGTGGACAAGTGCGCCAGCCACACCACGAACTTGCGGATGTCCGATACCTCGTCGCGGCCCTTGCCCTCGTTTTTCGGGTCTTCCACCGTATTGCCCATGTAAGCCAGCAGCGGCTTGTGCGGAAAACGGCCGGCAAACGGCAATTCGCCGCTGTGTCGAGCGTGGTTGACCGTCAGTTGTTCATAGGTCGCCAGTTTGTCCTGCAAACAAGACAGGGTGGCGTCGAAAAACCCCGCCTCGGTCTGGCCGGTATCGGCAAAACGGTCGTCATTCAACGACTGAAATGCATAATCCTTACCGTAACCGTCCTTGAAAAAGCGGTAATAGTTGTAGTCGTAGACGATCTGTTCCTGGTATTCCTGCACGTATTTGTCGGCGATGCCGTGGTAGGTGGCGGAATACTCGAACAAAAAGCTGTTTTCCGGCGCCAGCAATTGACTGCGCAAGGCCTTGAACGCGCCGACCTCGCGGCCGCCGCCGGCCAGGCCGATATGACCTTCGTCCACCAGCACCAGCCGGAACAACCGTTTGTTGTCCGGCAAATTGAAGAAACCGGCTTCCTTGTTCAGCAGTGCGGCGGTGGTTTCGCAGGTCAGCTTGATGCGGTTGCTGTAAAAGCGGTTCAAATGCTGCACGGTTTCGCTAAGTTCGCGCTGGTGTTGCTCTATCAGATTCACGCCCGGCGTGGTCAGGATGATGTGCAACTCGTCAAAGGCGTTGCCGCCGCCGATATGGTCTATGTATTGCAGCAGGTTCAAATGCATCAGCAGGGTTTTGCCGCTGCCGGTCGCCATCCAGTAAGCCAGCGCCTTTTGTTCGGTAAAATCTTTACCGGCCCGTTTCTCGCTTAACACGTATTCGGTGAAATACAGCGCCAGAATCTGGTAATAGCGCAGTTTGAACGGGCGGGACAACAGGCTGTTGTATTGCCTTAGCCAATCCTGGATGCGGCGGGCGTAGACTTTTTTGATGCCGGTCGTGGACGCGGAGGCGAAATCTTCCACCAACTTTTGATAAGCAGCGTCGTTGTTTTCGGCGCGCCCGACAAACTCGCCCAGCAACTCGCGCTTGACCCGGTTGTACAGCTTCAATTCCATTGCGCGCCCCGCAGAAAATCGTGGGCCTGAATCAGCGTAGCCGGCAACGGCAACTGGCGCAGATCGGCGTCCAAATTCAGCTCCAGCCGTTCGATGCGGTACAGGCTTAAAATAGCGCGGATTTGCGCGCTGTCGTCCTCGCCGATTTTGATGTCGCGGAATAGTACCAATGTGCCGTAGGTGGTTTCGGCGGCCAGATAATCCCTGTCCAGTGTCAGGCCGGATTCGGTTTCGCCCTCACCCAGCGCCTCTCCCTCAGGGAGAGGCCGAGTATTTTTACGGTACAGGCGGCGGGATTTCAGCCAATAGCCTTGCAGATAACACCAGGTTTCCAGCAGGTCTATGGTTGCGGTTTGCCGGGCCTTTCCTACGGTCAGGGTATTGGCGAACGGCCGGCGCAAATCCAGCGTGGACAATATAGCTTGCTGCTCCGGACGGAACAGGTATTTGACCGGAACCGGCGGCGGCAGGCTGGCGTCGTCCCACACCGGGTGCAGGTTATCCAGCAGGTCTTCGTATTGTTCCAGGCCTTGCACCTTGATCAGACGGTAGACATGACCGGCTTGGGTCGGCAGGCCGTCCTGCCAATGCGTCGAGTACATCACCCGCTTGATGCGCGGTTTTAAAATACTGTCGAAATAGCCGCCCATTTCGGTCAGCAGAAAGCGGCGTTGCCGGTCGCTGTGCATCACCGCCTGGCCGGTGGTGCCGGAGCCGGCGAAAAAGTCCAGCACCCAGTCGCCGGCATTGGCGGTTTGCTGGATAAAGCGCTCGATCAGTGTGGTGGGTTTGGGATTGGGGAAGCTGCGCGATTTACCCAGCAAGGTTGTGAGTTCTTTTTCGCCGTCGGTGTAATCAGTTATAACTGAACGCCCGACATTGGTGTCCACTTCGTGAATGAAACGCTTTAAACGTGGAATTTTTTGCTCGGTTTCGCCGTAGGCAATCCGGTTGTCGTCATCCCATTCACTGAACGATTGGGAGAATCCTTCCAAGGGATGACGAGGCCAAACCCAACCGCGCTTGGGTGGCTGGCAAGGTTTGCCGGTAATTGGATGTAACGGTTGATAGAAACGGTAATTGGGGTCGTTCGGGTCTTTGACGCTGGGTTTTTTCGAACCGGCGGACACCAGCGGCATTGAGGCGTCAGCCTCCTGCCAAATCCAAATATTGGCCTCGCGTTGGCGGGCTTCGTCTTCCGGCACGTAACGGCCGTCGGCGTCGCGGTATTCGGCATGGCTGTAATTGTAAAGACCCTTCCACAAATCCAGACTCTTATCGAACTCTAGGCCTTGTGCTTCCAGCTCGGCCCTGAACTCGCGGCGGTGCTGCTCGAACAGCGCGGCGATTTCGGCCTCGATCGCGGCGATGCCGGGATAATCCGGGTTCAACCGCGCCACCAGTTCCATCATCTCTTCGTAACCCGGCTTGGGTTCGCGGAACATCATCGGCTCGGCCTTGACGGTTTCCAGATCCTTGGCGAACACTTCGATGTATTCGTGGTTGTTGGAATAGGTCGGCGACTGGTTTTTGGTGGAGTTTTGCGCCCAGATCAGTTCCTCCACCCGATTGCCGGCGCCGAATACCTGCCGCAACTGAGTTTCCAGTTGGGTGCGTTCTTTATCGTCTATGCTGGCAAACAGTACGCCGTTTTTACTCAGCAGCGGGTAAGCCAGTTGCAGACGGTCGTGGATCATGCTGGCCCAACTGGAATGCTTGAAGCTGTCCTTGTACAAAAAACCGTCGCCGCCAGTGTTGTAGGGCGGGTCGATGTAAATGGTCTTGATTTGTCCGCGGAACTTGTCCTGCAACAGGTTCAGCGCTTGCCAATTTTCGGAATTGACCAGCAGGCCGTCGGTTTGTTCGTCCAGATTGTCGAAAACCGGGTGGCTGAGCAAATCGTCTTGCAGCGGGTTGCGGGTGATGCCGCTGTCCGGACCGGTTTCGGCGTAATAGCCGGTATCGACCACCAGGGCCGGATGCTCGGCCAGTTGTTCCGGCGCGGCGATGTCGATGCCGTACACCTCGCGCCATTCCCCAACTTGGGCGGCATTGTCCAGCAGGCGCGGGTAAAACTCGGCCGGTATCTTGCCGAGCGAAATCAGATAGTGGCTATCGACCACCTGCTTTTTCAGTTCGAACAAGCCTTTCTGGAAGTTTTCGATGGCAGCCAAAAACTGAATTAAACGGTCGGCCACTTGGTTGAAGGCTTGGGCTATCAACACGGTGGCGTTGTCTTGGCCGGCGTGCAGCAGGCTTTCCAGATCGGAGAACACCACTTGCTTGATGAAGCGGCTTTTCTCCCGGCTCAAAAAGCCCAGCAAGTCTTTATGAATAAAGTAGTCGGCATCGTTGCCGACATAGAATTTGTTGAGGTTTTTGTCGAGCTGAAACAGGGCATTGGCAATCGCGTCGCTGGCCAGGGCCTCGATGCGCTGTTCGGCGTTTTTGCCTAAGTTGGCGAATTCGTCACGCTTGGCCAGTTCGTCCAGATATTTATCCCATTTCAGGCGTAATTGGGCTATGCCCTTGATCTGGCCGCCCTCGGCGTTGCCGGCGTCGTCTTTCAAGTCATTGAACAAGGGCGCGCCGGGCAAGGCTTCGTGTTTGCCGGGTTTCTTGTACAGATAAGGCGTTAAATCGCTATCGCCGAACAGCGTTTGCCATAGCCTTGGGTAAAGCTCGGTTTTGGGTGTGTTGGCGTCGGCCAGTTCGAAACGTATTTGCCAGACGGTTTTATCAACCTCTGGTATGGAATCGATTGCAGCCAGCCGGTAGCGTTTGCTCTGGCTGTCTTTGTTATTGTTGCGCTCGGCGCTTTGCGCGGCGGCGGCGCTGCCTTGAGTCAGGCGGAATTCCAGCCAGCGCTCACCGAGTTCACCGGCATCGAGCTGAAAACGCACGCTGTGAAAGCCGTTGCCGGTTTTGATGTAGTAGCTATCCTTGTGTTTCCAGTGAAACAGGACGTCCGAGCCGTCGTAGTCGGCCTCGTAAGCCACCTTGAAGGCGCTGGCGGCGCGGCTGTTATAGCCGAAGTCGCCGTTTTGGTAATACAGCTCGAAGAAGTTCAGCAGGTGGTTGTAAACCTTGGCTTCCAGATTGCCGCTGTCAAGCTGCCGGGCTTCCAGCCAAGTGGCGAGGTGCTGTTCGCCGTGTTGTTGTTCCTCGGGGCTGAGCTGGAACAGCAGTTGGTATTTGTCGAGAGCGGCCTGGTCGAACGGGTTGTCATACAATTTTTGCCAGACCGGCGCGCCGTTTTGGCCGAAGCGTCCGGCAAACCCCGCCAGCCAGTGTTCGGAAGTCTTGACTTGCGCGTTCTGCACGCTGCTCAAGGCGTTTGTCACCACGGCGCGCAAGCTGTCCCGGCCGTCGCCGGCTATGAAGTTTTCGATGAATTGCCGTTTCAAGCGGATGATGCGGTACAGGCCGAAGTCCAGATCATGTTCGCCGAATTGGAACATGTCTTTAAGAAAAGCCTGAAGCTGGGTAAATGCATTGCTGCTGGTCATGGAGAGTCCAAATTTTTTAGGCGTTCGGGCCGAGATGAATGCGGGCCGCCTGTTAAATTGCGCCCAAGCCGGAAAACGCCGGGAATCGAGCATTTTACCGCCCGCCGTTAGCTTAAGCAGCACGACTATGTGCGAAAGCACCGCTCGTTGCGGTTTAAACTGTCGTAACGAGTAGCCAGGACGGCACGCAGGAATCGCCAACCATCTGATTTCATTGAAATATGATTCATTTGTCCCACCTTGGATTCGCTAAGCGTGTTTTTGAAGGATAAAATGTAAGCTGTACCTTTCAACTTTCCGATTCAGTCCGACTAGTCATCGATGAGATACGCAATGCTGCTCTGTTTGGCCGTTCTGTGCTGTTTGCGCCCGGCATACGCGACCTCGGAAACGGATGCCAAACAGCAGCTGGACGAGATTCAGGCGCAGAAGCTGAAAGTTAACGCTCAGGTAAAGCGCTTGACCGAGGAAAAAGCCGCGCAGCTCGAAGAGTTGCGCAATCTGGAAACCCAATACGGCGAACAGGCTAACGCGTTAAACGAGTTAAAAATCAGCATTCAAGCCTTCGAAACCCGGTTAAAAGCGTTGCGTACGGACATCGCCGCCACCCAACAGGATTTGTCCAAACAACGCGAGCAATTGGCATACACGGTCAAATCGGCGTTTATCATGGAAAAAAGCCGTCGTAGCGGGCTGGATTTGCTGCTCAAGCAACACGATCCGGCGCTTACCGGCCGCATGCTCAAATATTACGACTACATCGTCAAAGCAAGAGCGCGGAATCTGCGCGCAATCCAGGACGATTTACAGAAATTGCGCGCGCTGGAACAACAAAACCAATCGGAATCCCAATTGCTGCAAATCGCTTTGAATAAAAAACAACGGGAAACCGAGCGCCTTTACAGCCTTAAACAACAAAGAGAGCGCTTAATCGGCGAATTGGAGCAAGATCAGGCGGAAAAAAAACACCAACTCGCCGACTTGCTGCATGACGAACGAAAGCTGACCGCGCTGCTGGCATCGCTTCCTATATCCGACGATAATAGCGAACAAGGTTCGCATGTGGATTCACACGTCAAACGACGCAATCCCGACCCGCCGCCTGAAGCGACACAGTCAAAACCGCAAGCGGAAAAACCCGTATCCGCCAAGCCTGACACTCCGCCCACCGGCAAGTTGTTTGCCGAGTTGAAAGGCGAGTTACCGTGGCCGGTGCAAGGCGCGATTTTGGAACGTTTCGGCAGCAAACGTTTCGAAACCACTTGGGACGGCACGGTGATCGCCGCCAAAGAAGGCGCCGCCATCCATGCGGTGGCAGCCGGCCGGGTGGTTTACGCCGATTGGTTGCGCGGCTACGGTTTAATGATTATCGTCAACCACGGCAAAGGCTATATGAGCTTGTACGCATTCAACCAAAGCTTAAACAAAAGCGTAGGCGATACCGTCAAAGCCGGGGATAGCGTAGCGTCGGTAGGACGTAGCGGCGGCCGATCGCAAGCGGCGCTGTACTTCGGTATTCGCCAGCAAGGCAAGGCGGTCGATCCGGAAAAATGGTGCCGAAGATTAGGTAAAAGTTAACAATCACCCCATGACGGCCTAATTCCGATTAAAATCGACAAAAAATTCGCTATCACGCTTATTGTCGAGTAGTTCGCCCGCTTGTATTTAGTTCACAAGCCCCAAATCCGGCCTACTTTACATATTGAGCATACACCCCCATCTTTAATTTATTTACGTTTAGGACAAAGGTTGTCGGAGACTTATTACACATGCGAAACAAAACTCACCTGTTAGTGTTATCGATCGGTTTCATGCTGGGTACTACCATCAGCTTGTGCGCCAACGTACTGGCGCAAAAACCCGGCGCTCCGGCGGCTCCCGTTGCCGCATCGGACACTCTGCCGTTCGAGGAACTTCGCACCTTTACAGAGATTTTCGGCCGCATCAAACAAGACTACGTCGAACCGGTTTCCGATAAGAAATTGTTGGAAGACGCCATTCGCGGCATGCTGTCCGGCCTGGATCCGCATTCCGCCTATTTAGCGGACGAAGAGTACAAAGAGCTGCAAGAAGGCACCACCGGCCAATTCGGCGGATTGGGCATAGAAGTCGGCATGGAAAACGGTTTTGTCAAGGTGGTATCGCCGATAGACGATACCCCGGCGCAAAAAGCCGGCATCAAAGCCGGCGACTTGATCGTCCGCTTAGACGATAGACCGGTTAAAGGCATGACCTTGGCGGAAGCGGTAAAACTCATGCGCGGCGAACCGGGTAGTCAAATCGTGCTGACGGTGATACGCGAAGGCGCCGAAGCCCCGCTGAAATTCGAGCTGACCCGCGACATCATCAAGGTAAAAAGCGTCAAAAGCCGCATGCTGGAGAAAAACTACGGCTATCTCAGAATCAGCAGCTTCCAATCCGGCACCGGCGAGAGCTTGGTCGATGCGATTTCGGAGTTGAAACGCGAAAACGAAGCACCGTTGAAAGGGATTATTTTAGACCTGCGCAACAACCCGGGCGGGGTGTTGAATGCCGCGGTGGACGTCAGCGACGCGTTTATCGAATCCGGCTTGATCGTTTATACCGAAGGCCGCATCAAAAACTCCGAGATGCGTTTCTCCGCAACGCCGGACGACATTATCGACGGCGCTCCCATCGTGGTGTTGATCAACGGCGGCTCCGCTTCCGCTTCGGAAATCGTGGCCGGGGCCCTGCAAGATCACAAGCGGGCCATCATTATGGGCGAAAAATCGTTCGGCAAAGGCTCGGTGCAAACCATACTGCCCACCAGCAACGGCGGCGCGGTCAAATTGACCACCGCGCGCTATTACACGCCGTCCGGACGCTCTATTCAGGCTCAAGGCATAGAGCCGGACGTCACGCTGGCCAGAGTCAAGCTGGAAGCTCTGGAGCAAGCGAAAATCGAATCGATCAAAGAAGCCGACCTATCCGGACACTTATCTAACGGCAACGAAGTCGATAAAAAAACCGGCGATGAGGACGATACCGACGGCAAAGAAAGCAACGAAAAAAGCGCCGATGCCACTGCGGAATCAGATCTGCGGGACTACCCGTTGCATGAAGCCTTAAACCTGCTGAAAGGCATTAGCATCATGAAAAGCCGCTAGCGCGGCGTCGAAACGCAGCCGATAGCAAACCGCTATCGGCTGCGTCACTCTTCGATCTTTGTTGAAAGGACAATGAAGGCGATTGGAAAAAAATTCCCGCCGTAGAATGCAGTTGCCGGTCCGGCGGATTCGGGCTGCAACCCCGCCGGGAATTCGGCAAAGCGATAACGCTAAACTGAATACACCGTTCCGGAACGGAACCTTCGCTGTTTAGTTGTTGACGGACGCTTGATAGAAAACGGAAAAATCGTCTAACGCAGCAAGAGCCAATGCGATGTCTTTTTCGGTTTTGCAGTCGAACGCATTGACGCCCACCCGGTGCAAATAAAACACTTGGTCGGCGAGAAAGTTGCCGATCGCCCGAATCTCACCGCGATACCCGTAACGGTCGCGCAAAATTCTGGCTTGCGAAAACGCCCGCCCGTCACCGTAATTTTGGAAATCGAGCTCTATCAAGCCTAAAGCTGTTACATCGCCCGCAATAGCCTCCACCGGCTCCGTAGAAATCAAACGGACGCCGGCCTGGCCGGCACGTTGCAACAGCGAGGTTTTTTCGCTTAACCAGCGATGCAGAGAAACCGAAATATTTCCGGCCTCCGGCAACGGCTCGTCGTCGGCGACAAATCGCCATGAGTTCTCTATAAGCTGTCGATCTTTAATGAGTGGCATACACTTGCGTTTTAAAGGGTTCCAATCCGATACGTTTTACGGTTTGCAAAAAGGCCTCGCCGTCCAGACGTTGCTTTAAGTAGACGTCCAATATATCCGTGATAGCCTTAGTAATTTCGTTTTTAGCGACGGCCGGACCCAATCGTTCTCCAATGGCTGCTTCGTTGTCGGAAGAGCCGCCCAGGGTGATTTGATACCATTCTTCGCCTTTCTTATCGACGCCTAGAATACCGATATGCCCGACGCTTTGATGCGCACACCCGTTCATGCAGCCGGACATGTTGATTTTCAGATCGCCGATGTCGTGCACGTAATCGATGTTGTCCAAAACCTGGTTGATTTCTTTGGCAACACCAATGGAAGCGGCATTAGCCAGCGAGCAAAAATCCAAACCCGGACAACAAATCATGTCGGTAACGGTGCCGATATTAGGCGTGGCCAACTGCAATTGCGCCAACTTTTGCCACAGTACGTATAAATCGGCTTGTTTTATATCCGCCAGTACCAGATTCTGCCGGTGGGTAGTTCTAATTTCCCCGAAACTGTAAACGTCGGCCAACTCCGCCAAGGCATCGAGCTGATCGGCGGTAATGTCTCCGGGCGGCGAATCGGGCGCTTTCAATGAAACGAATACGGCCCGATATCCGGGCACACGGTGCTCGACCGTGTTATATTTCGCCCAAGTGGCAAAGTCGGGATCGGCTGCTAACTGTGCTGGGTAACCGGTTTCGTTCGATGCGCCGGCATCGTAAGCCGGCGGCAGAAAATGGGCTTTCATCGCTTCGATTTCCTGCTCGCTGAGCAGTAAATCGTCGCGGATACGCAGCCATTCTTCTTCCACCAAAGCAGTGAATTTCTCTAAACCGATTTCTTTAACCAGGATTTTGATCCTGGCTTTGTATTTGTTATCCCGCCTGCCCAGCAGGTTGTAAACCCGCAAGATCGCTTCCAGATAGGACAGCAGATATTTTTTCTCCAAGAACGGCCTTACGGTTTGCCCTATCATCGGCGTTCTGCCCAAGCCACCGCCGGCCAACACTCTGAATCCGACCTCTCCGGCCGAGTTTTTTACCAGGTAAACGCCTATATCGTGTAACTGCACGGCCGCCCGGTCGCGTTCTGAGCCGCTGACGGCAATCTTGAATTTACGCGGCAAATACGCGAACTCGGGATGCAGCGTGGTCCATTGTCTGATGATTTCGCAATAAGGCCTTGGATCTTCGATTTCATCGAGGCAGACGCCGGCCAGATGATCGGAAGTCGTGTTGCGCAAACAGTTGCCGCTGGTTTGAATCGCGTGCATCTGCACGGTGGCCAAGTCGGCCAGCAAGTCCGGCACTCTTTCCAAAGCCGGCCAGTTGTACTGTACGTTTTGCCGAGTCGTGAAATGGCAATAGCCTTTGTCGTAATCTCTGGCTACCTTAGCCAACATGCGTAACTGCTTGGACGATAACAAACCGTAGGGAACGGCCACCCGCAACATCGGCGCGTGAGTTTGAATGTAAAGCCCATTCATCAAGCGCAAGGCTCTAAACTCGTCGGGCCCTAATTCGCCATTCAAAAAACGCTGGGTTTGTCCGCGAAACTGAGCAACCCGCTCTTCAATAAGTTTCTGATCTCGCTCGTTATATTGATACATTTACTAAGGTTTTACGCAAGGCAGGCATGTTGTATTGAGCGCGCAATAATATACTGCAGGGCTTTAAATGACAAAGATTAATATTAGGTGATAACATGCCCAGTTGATTTTTTCACCATTAAAACAACCATAACTTTTTAATAAGGGGGCTAACTTGTTGCGCTTACTGTCAATTTTGGCCGGTCTCTTGTTCTTGCCGGAACTTGCCATGGCCGAGGAATTTAGTAACCTGGGACTAACCGGTACGGAACGAGGGATCTACACCGTTCTGATCTTTATAATCGCATACGGATTTGTGATGGCGGAAGAGTTCACCCACTTACGCAAATCCAAGCCGGTTATTTTCGCCGCGGCCGTCATTTGGGCACACGTCGCTATCCTGGCTCAAGAGGCCGGAGTACCGGGCGAGCAATTACATGCGGCCTTCGAACATGACCTGAAAGAATATGCGGAACTGATGCTGTTCCTGCTGGTTGCCATGACCTACATCAACGCCATGGCGGAACGCAACGTTTTCGAAGCCTTACGCTCCTGGTTGATCAGAAAACAATTCGGCTATAAGCAATTGTTTTGGATTACCGGCATCATCACCTTCTTTTTATCGGCTGTTGCGGACAATCTGACTTCCGCATTGTTGGTCGGCGCGGTGGTATTGGCGGTCGGCAAGGACAACGAAACCTTCGTCTCCATCGGCTTCGTGAATCTAGTAATAGCGGCAAACGCCGGCGGCGCGTTTTGCCCGTTCGGCGACATCACTACCTTGATGGTCTGGCAGGCCGGTTACGCCGAGTTCTTCGACTTTTTCAAACTGTTTATCCCATCCGTAGTCAATTTTGCGGTCCCGGCGTTTTTCATGTCGCGAGCCATTCCCGACGCCCAGCCGGAAGCGGTGGATGAAGCCGCCGTCGAGTTGAGACCCGGCGCAATCCAAGTCTGCGGTTTGTTTCTATTAACCATCGTCAGCGCGGTCAGTTTCAAACAATTCCTGCATCTGCCGCCATTCATGGGCATGATGCTGGGCTTATCGGTATTAATGCTGTACGGCTATAGCCTGAAGGTACGCTACACGGTAGAAGGTTCGAGATTCGATATTTTCAACAAAGTTAAAGCCGCGGAATGGGATACTCTGCTGTTCTTCTTCGGCGTGGTGTTCGCTGTGGGCGGTTTGGGCTACATCGGCTATTTGGAGCTGCTGTCCGCCGCTATGTACGACGGCCTAGGCGCCACCACCGCCAACATTCTGGTTGGTATTATTTCCGCGGTCGTCGACAACATTCCGGTGATGTTCGCGGTGCTGAACATGAATCTTGACATGGATTTATACCAATGGCTGCTGGTAACGTTAACAGCCGGAGTAGGCGGCTCATTGTTTTCGGTCGGTTCCGCGGCCGGCGTGGCATTAATGGGCCAATCCAATCATAAATACACCTTTTTCAGCCACTTGAAATGGACACCCGTGATTGCCGGCGGCTATTTCGCCAGCATCCTGACCCATTATCTGATTAACGGTTAACAGCCCTACGTCCAAACCACGGAATTCGCCGATGCCTAAGACGCATTCATCTTGGCGTCGCGCGTTCTCCGTGTATTGCCAACCCAAGGTGCTGGCAATGATCTTTCTCGGCTTTTCCGCCGGACTACCCTTCATATTGGTGTCGTCGACCTTATCCGCCTGGCTGGCCGACATTAACATCAGCCTGGCGATCATCGGTTACTTCAGCCTGGTCGGTGCCGCCTATTCCGTTAAAGTCATATGGGCTCCCATTATCGATAAAGCCCCCCTCCCCTTACTTACCCGATGCCTGGGCAAACGACGCAGTTGGATGCTGCTCTCGCAACTAGGCATTGCCTTAGGACTTTGGAGCATAAGCCGTCTCACTATCGCCGATCAGTTGGAACAGGCAGCCTTATTAGCCGTGATTGTGGCCTTTTGTTCCGCCACCCAAGACATCGTGATCGACGCTTACCGGATAGAAGCAATCGCTCAAGAATATCAGGGCGCGATGGCTGCAGCGTATATCTTCGGCTACCGGGTTTCATT
The DNA here is from genome assembly GCF_040741385.1 of Methylomonas sp. HYX-M1. Taxonomy (NCBI): domain Bacteria; kingdom Pseudomonadati; phylum Pseudomonadota; class Gammaproteobacteria; order Methylococcales; family Methylococcaceae; genus Methylomonas; species Methylomonas sp. HYX-M1. The sequence continues at coordinate 839,345 of NZ_CP160405.1, read as the reverse complement.
GTTGGCCGCAGGTGCCGGCGCACTATATATCGCGGAATATTTCGATTGGTCGACTGCCTATCAAACCATGGCCTACCTGATGGCGGCGGGCATCGTCACGACCTTCCTCATCACGGAGCCGCATCACAACGCCAACTTAGCGACAAAACAAAGCAATCATCAGGCCGGACAATCCGGCAAACAAAGCTACTTTACCGGACTCGCGGCATGGTTTTTCGACGCCGTCGTCGGCCCCTTCGTAGAATTTTTCCAACGCAACGGCCGGCACGGCATCACCATCTTGGCGCTGATCAGCCTCTATAAAATGAGCGATATTGCAATGGGCGTCATGGCTAATCCATTCTATTTGGATTTGGGGTTCAGCAAAAAAGAAATCGCCGACGTCACCAAATTGTTCGGCTTTTTCATGACGATATTCGGCACGTCATTAGGCGGCGTTTTGGTGGTACGCTACGGACTCATGCGCCCTTTACTACTCGGCGCGGTTTTGGTGGCCCTGACCAATTTGCTGTTTGCGGCTTTGGCGATTATTCCGCCGAATTTATGGTCACTGGCGGCCGTGGTCAGTGCGGATAATCTGAGCGGCGGCATAGCCTCCGCGGTATTCATCGCTTATCTATCCAGTTTGACCAACGCCAATTACACCGCAACCCAATACGCGTTGTTCAGTTCATTGATGACGTTGCCAGCGAAACTGATCGGCGGCTTTTCCGGGCAAATCGTAGCCGGCGTCGGATACGGCGGTTTTTTCGTCTACGCGGCCGTTATCGGTATTCCGGCTATCGTGTTGTCGCTAATGATTCGAAATTCGCCGCCGTCTTTTCGCGCTCAGGTCGAAACCGCGTCTACAGCCGACTAATGCCATAGCGTTTTTTACTATTGCGGCAAGGCTTGTTAGATCGTATTATAAGCAGTTCTCTTTAGATGTAGCCCAAACGGGTGTGTGAGCAATATGAAACCAGAAATTCATCCTGATTATAAACAGATTACAGTCACGTGCGGTTGCGGCAATACTTTTGAAACCGGTTCCGTGCTGGGTAAAGATTTACATATCGAGGTCTGTTCTTCGTGCCATCCTTTTTACACCGGCAAACAACGCGTAGTCGACACATCCGGCCGGGTAGACAAATTCCGTAAAAAGTTCGGCAAATAAACGCAAATACCCTTGCGCCACTAACCGCCCAAACATTGCCGGGCGGTTAGCAGCGGAAGCGGGTCAAAACAAAGCCTCCTGCAAACCCTCCGCATTTTCATCCCATTCGAATTCCGGCTGCTTAGGCATCGAATAGCTTTTCGGCGCAGTTTCCTCGGCAAAGAATTCCCACAAGCCGTTTTTGTTGGATTTATCCAATAACAAGCCATCCTCCGGATTGACGTATGCTTGAACGATACCGTCGGGCGCGACCAGCGGCATTTCCGGCTTGTCTTTTAAGGCTTTGCGCATAAATTCCATCCAGATCGGAATCGCGGCTTTTCCACCGGTTTCCCCTCTCCCCAACGAATTGGAATTATCGAAACCCAGCCAAACGGAAACCGCAAAATCCTGGGTATAACCGTTAAACCAGGCGTCGCGCTGGTCGTTGGTGGTACCGGTTTTGCCGGCCAAATCGCTACGCCCCAATTGTTTCGCCGTAGTTGCCGTGCCCCGCTCAACCACGTCGCGCAGCAGACTATTCATCAGAAAATTTACCTGAGGGGAAACGACGCGCCGGGCGGAGTTGGCGGATTCCAAACCTTCGGAACAATGCCGACACACGCCGGCCGGATTGGCCTGAAACACGACTTTGCCGCTGTAATCATCGATTCTTTCAATCAAATAAGGTTTGACGGCGTAGCCGCCGTTTGCAAATACGGAATAGGCCTGCGCCATTTTCAGCGGCGACGCGTATCCGCTACCCAAGGCTAGCGACAAGGTCCCGGGCAATTGCTCCTTTTCGAAACCGAACCTCATCGCAACCTCTAATGCGTAAGGAATACCAATGTCCTGCAATAGCCTGATCGACACCAAATTAATCGATTGCCTAAGTGCAACCCGCAACGGGGTAGGCCCTAAAAATCGGCGGGTATAATTTTCCGGACGCCAATCGTTGGCTTGAGACGGATCCGCTATCACTATCGGTGCATCGTTGATAATGCTGGCCGGGGTAAACCCCTTCTCCAACGCAGCTGCATAAATGAACGGCTTAAAACCGGACCCGGGTTGCCGCTTGGATTGCGTGGCCCGATTGTAACGGCTACGATAAAAATCGAAACCGCCGGAAATCGCCTGAATGGCTCCGGAAAAAGGATCGACCGCTGCCAGCGCAGCTTCCGCCGCGGGAATTTGGCTCAAAGCCCAGCGACCGTCTTCCAACTGCCGCAGCCAGACAATATCACCCGGTTGAATGAAAAAGCCCTGCCACGGCTTACTGCGAAACCGCTCTACCTCGGCTCGCCGCCAAGGCACCTGCTCCCAGGCCACCATCAGTTCCGCTCCATCCGCTGCCATTGCAACAAATCCGGATTCCGACAGCGCGGAGACGACTGCCTGACGACAATCGCCAAACGCCGGCAAGCTTTTCAGCGCACTCTGTTTAGCGAGTTTTTTGTGCGGCAAACCGCGATAGCCGTAACGATCGTCGTACAAATGCAAACCGGTGCGCACAGCGTTATCCGCCGCCTGCTGCAAACCGGAAGAAACCGTCACGTAAGCCTTCAGGCCCAGGGTATAGGCATCGTCGCCGTACTTCTCCAACAATTCCTGCCTCGCCATTTCCGCCACGTAAGGCGCATCAAACTCTATGACAGTCGGCTGAATGGCCGCATCGTCTTTGCTGGCCAAGGCTTGGCGAAACTGCCCGGCGGAAATAAAATTCAAATCCAACATCCGCTTTAAAACATAATTGCGCCGCTCCGTTGCTCTCTCTACGTTAACGATGGGGTTGTACAGCGAAGGCGCCTTGGGCAATCCCGCCAACATAGCCTGCTGCGGCAAACTCAATTCCGATAGGCTTTTACCGTAATACGTTTGGGCTGCCGCCGCCAATCCGTAGGCGCGCTGGCCGAGATAAATCTTGTTCAAGTACAGTTCGAAAATTTCGTTTTTGGAAAAACGCCGTTCCAACTTCAAGGCCAGCAAAATTTCCTTCAATTTGCGCAAATACGTTTTTTCCTTGCTGATTAAAAAGTTGCGCACCACTTGCATCGTAATCGTACTGCCACCCTGACTTTTTTTGCCGGTTTTCAGCAAATGATTCGCAGCACGCAGCAATCCTTTGTAATCCACGCCCGGGTGGGTAAAAAACCGTTCGTCTTCCGCGGCTAAAAAAGCATTCAACTGCTGCTTGGGAATCTCGCCGATTGGAACCGGAATACGCCGCTTCTCGCCGAATTGCCCTATCAACAGCCCGTCCCGGCTATAAACGCTGAGCGGCATTTGGTACTGAACGTGCTCCAACTGCTCGATGTCCGGCAATTCTTTGTCCAGCTCGACGATAAAAAAATAAGCGGCAACCAGAAAACTGATGCCGAAAATGGCGATGGCGATAAAAAACCATTTGAACAGGGCCGCTAACATTCTCAACGGCCTGATTTGATGTCTGACCTGCACGGGTACTCTACGATAGAAATTTGAAAGATTTTAGCGTAATTCGCAAAGATGCCTGCTTTTGCTAACTTTCTTACGCTGGTTTCATCCTTCCGCCGGTACGCATTCCTTAATGCACGATCCGACACATGCAATTCGACAGCTCAAAAAATTGATCTATACGCGCTATATTTACAGGGGAAAGTTAAAGTTATTTTTAACTTGTGTTAAGGTATGAAAATAGCAAAACCTTACTATACTTGGCTCCTAGCTGAGGGGCGCTCGCGATAGCGCTGTAGATATAGCACACGATTTAGAGGTTTCAATTGGGTTTAGTTCATGAGCTGGTTTAACAGGAGTCAGGCCGCTTTACTCGGCATAGACATTAGCACTGCAGCCGTCAAACTGTTGGAATTGAGTCGGACGGGCGCGCGCTATAAAGTCGAGAGTTACGCTGTCGCTCCTCTGCCACAAGACGCCGTGATCGACAAAAACATTACCAATGTCGAAGTAATAGGCGAAGCGATCAAAGCTGCGGCCAGACAATCCGGCACCCGTGCGAAACGCGCTTGCGTCGCGGTAGCTGGTTCCTCGGTGATGACCAAAATCATCACCATGCCAGCCTCCCTGACCGAGGCCGACATGGAAGAACAAATCATGGTCGAAGCCGATCAATACATTCCTTATTCGCTGGACGAAGTGAATTTGGATTTCGAAGTACAAGGCCCGTCCAAAAGTAATCCGGAAATGCTCGATGTGCTGCTGGCCGCTTCCAGACGCGAAAACATAGAGGATAGAGTAGCGGCGTTGAATTACGCCGGATTGAAAGCTGCCATCGTAGACGTGGAAGCGTTTGCAATGGAAAACGCGTTTACCTTGTTGGTCGATCAATTACCCGAAAACATGGCCAATAAAACCGTTGCGATTGCCGACGTCGGCGCAACCCTGACTTCGCTGAACATCTTGCACAACGGCAAAACCATTTACACGCGGGAACAGGGCTTCGGCGGCAAACAACTGACCGAAGAAATCCAACGCCGTTACGGCTTGTCTTACGAAGAAGCCGGTTTGGCGAAACGGCACGGCGGCTTGCCGGACAATTACATTCCCGACGTGTTGGAGCCTTTTAAAAAGGCCATGTTGCAACAAATCGCCCGCTCGCTGCAGTTCTTCGTATCCTCCAGCGCCAACCGCGGCATAGACGCTTTAATTTTAGCCGGTGGTTGCGCATCGATTCCGGGCCTGGAAAAACTGGTTGAACGGGACTTGGGTTTGTCGTCGTACATCGCCAACCCGTTTATCAACATGGCGTTATCCAACAGAGTCAAGCCGCAAAACTTGAGTAACGATACCCCGGCGATGATGATCGCTTGCGGTCTGGCCTTGAGGAGTTTCGACTAATGGCCAAAATCAACTTACTCCCGTGGCGAGAAGAACTCCGTAAAAAACGCCAACAAGACTTTGCCGCCGGTATCGGCGCCGGCGTGTTGTTTACCTCATCCATCCTATTGTTGGTTTATCTGCAAATCGATGCGATGAAGGAACATCAAAACTACAGAAACCAAATACTGCGCGATCAAATCGCCGTCCTGGACAAAAAAATAGCGGAAATCAAAGAAATCGAGGAGAAAAAGAACAAACTGCTGACCAAGATAGACGTCATTCAAAAATTGCAGGAAAGCCGGCCGGAAATCGTGCATTTGTTTGACGAACTGCCAAAGACCACGCCTGACGGCATTTACCTGACCAAGTTCGTACAGGCAGACAACAACCTGACCATAGACGGTAAAGCGGAGTCCAACGCCCGGGTGTCGACTTTCATGCGGGCAATCGATAATTCGTTTTGGCTAAGCTCGGCCGCGCTGAACGTCATCAAAGGTCAAGGCAAGGACAGCGAAACGCTGAACGACTTTTCGCTGACCGCGAAGCAGGAAAAAGACTCCGATAACGAGCAAAACGGCAAAACACCATGAACCTTTCCGAAATCAATTGGGACATCAATGCGGCCGGTACCTGGCCCACGCCGGTAAAAATTGCCGCGGGAGTAATCGTTTCCGTTCTGGTGGTCGCCGCGGACATTTATTACATCACCAATCCGCAATTAGACGAATTGAACGCCTTGGAACAGGAAGAAGCCAATTTAAAAGTATCGTTCGAAACCAAACAAAAAAAAGCCATCAACCTCCCCGACTACCTCGCCCAGCTCGAACAAATAGAATCGTCCTTGGGGGGAAATGTTGAAACAAATGCCGACCAAAGCCGAAGTCGCCAATCTGTTGGTGGACATTTCCCAAACCGGCTTGGCGGCCGGATTGGAGTTCAAATTGTTTCAACCTAACGCCGAAGTGCGTAAAGACTTTTATTCGGAATTACCCATCAACATTCAAGTGATAGGCAACTACAACGAATTAGGACTCTTCGTCAGCGGACTCGCTTCGCTGCCTAGGATTGTCACCGTACACAACGTCAACATCGCTCCGGCTCCCAATTCCAAAACCGAACTAGCGATGTCGGCCGTGATAAAAACGTATAACGAAGGCGACTCCGGCGCCTCCCAGAAAAAACCGAAAAGGGGTCGGTAAACGATGACAGGCCATTACCCCGGAAAGTCCCGCCGATTCAACTTCACGCCGATTGCCGCACTGCTGCTGCTGAACGCTTGCGTCAACGACGACATTAGCGATTTGAGCAAATACATTGCCGAAGTAAAAGCTCGTCCCAAAGGCAGCATAGAACCGCTGCCGGAAAACAAAATTGTCGAAGCATTCGTATTTAAACCGGATGGTTTGCGCGACCCCTTTCACTCGGCGGAAAAAACCGCCGAAGAAAACCAGGCGCAAATTGCCGCAACCGGCGGCATCATTCCCGACTTTAATCGAAGGAAAGAGGAACTGGAAGCCTTTTCGTTAGACTCGTTACGCATGATGGGAACCTTGACGGATCAAAAAGGCTTATGGGGATTGGTTAAAACCAAGGAGGGCACCATCCACAGCGTACAAGTCGGAAATTATATCGGGCAAAACCACGGCAGAATCATACGTATTCTCGACGATAAAATCGAATTAACGGAAATCGTACCCGACAAACCGGGCACCTGGCGCGAACAAGCGGCTACCTTGGCCCTAGTCGAGTAAAAAGGTTATGAATATGAGCACTACGCAAATTAAACCCCTCCGGCGCGCACCGAACCGATACTTCTACCGGTGCTTTTTTAGCCTATTGCTGTGGTCCACGCTGGCTACGGCCGAAGAAATCTCCATCAACAACCTGGAGTTCTCGAGTTTGGGCGAAAACCAATTGCAGATCCAGTTGGAGCTCAGCGCACCTGTCGGCCAGCCCAAGATCTTCGAGACCGACAATCCGGCGCGTCTGGCTCTGGATTTCAACGGGGTAAAAAGCAATCTAGCGAAGAAAAGCTTCCCTATCAACCAAGGCGCCGCCAATACCGCCTACGTGATGGAAACGCCGGAGCGCACCCGCTTGGTCATCAACCTGACTCAAAAAGTCCCTTACGAAACCAAAACCGTCGATAACAAGTTCCTTATCGTCTTAAAGTCCGCCGCGACTATCGCCGAAGTCAGCAAAACCTTGCAACGTACGGCGGCTAAAGACGCTTCGCTCAGCCGGTTCATCCCCGAACAAGCCATTAAGAGCATCGATTTTCGCCGCGGCCCTAGAGGCGAAGGCCGTTTGCTGTTGTCGCTATCGTCGCCCAACACCTTGGTGGACGCCAAACAGCAAGGCACAAAAGTCATATTGAATTTTTTGAATACCAAATTGCCGGAATCGCTGATAAAAAGCTTCGACGTTGCCGATTTTGCTACACCGATACAAAAAATCGACGCGATACCGCGCGGCGACAACGTCAGTATCTCGATCACCCCCAATACGCCTAACTACGAGTATTCGTCGTTTCAAGAAGATAATTTGCTGACGGTGGAATTCCGTCCGTTGACGCCGGCCGAAAAAGAAGCGAAGTTGCGGGAAAAAACCCCGTACGTGGGCAGCAAGCTATCGTTGAATTTCCAGGAAATCGACGTTAAATCGGTGTTGATGATTCTAGCCGACCACATCAAAACCCAAGAGGGCAAAGAAATTAACATTGTGACCACCGATTCGGTAAGCGGCTCCATTGCCCTGCACGTCAACGACGTACCGTGGGATCAAGTCCTGGACGTCGTGATGAAATTACGCGGTTTATCCAAACGTGAAAACGGTAACGTGATTCTGGTGGGACCTACCGAGGAAATCAAAATTCTGGAAGAAAAAGAATTGGAGGCCAGAAGAATTTACGAACAATTAGAACCGCTGAAAACCGAAAACATACAAATCAATTACGCCAGAGCCACCGACATTTGTAACGTGTTGATGGGTAAAGGCAACTTTAATCAAGGCGGCGGGCCGCTGTCTCAATCGACCAAAGGTGGCGGCGCGGCCGGCGCGGCCGGCGCCGGTTGCGGCGGTACCAGTTCAGCCACCACCAGCCTGGTCAGCAATCCCGGCGGGCTTCCCGGCGGTGGCGGCACCCAAGCCAACGACTTACGCTTGATCTCGGCGCGCGGCACGGTCATCGTCGATGCCAGAACCAATACACTGATCGTCAAAGACACTGCCAAGCAATTGGAAGAAATTCACAAGATGATCGTTAAATTGGACATTCCGGTACGGCAAGTATTAATCGAATCGCGCATCGTGATCGCAACCACCTCGTTCGCTCAAGACATCGGTACCCGATTCGGTGTCGCCAAAAGAGCCGATGTAGGCGGCGGCAAGGAATTCGGCTTTACCGGTACCGGCACCACAGGCGTCAACAGCACCGGCTTCGATAATTCCCAAATTCTGCAAGACTTGGGCACCGCCTTAGCGGCCTCCAGCGGCGGCTCGTTAGCGATGACGTTGGCACGCGGGGCCGATTATTTGCTGAATTTAGAAATCAGCGCCCTGCAAGACGACGGCAAAGGCGAATTGGTTTCCAATCCCCGAGTCATGACCACAGACCGGGTGCCCGCTACGATCAAACAAGGTTTGGAAATCCCCTACACCACCGTCAGCCAAAACGGCACCCAAACCGAATTTAAAGAAGCGGTGCTGGAAATGCAGGTCATCCCGCAAATCACCCCTACCGGCAGCGTCATCATGTCGTTGCAAATCAAACGCGACTCACGCGGTAACCAAGTCACCACCGGCGGCTTGAGCACTCTGGCGATAGACAAGCGCGAACTGGAAACCATGGTACAAGTGGAGGATGGCGAGACCATCGTATTGGGCGGCGTGTACGAATCCGACACCAACCAAACCGTCAGCACCATACCGTGGATTTCGGATTTGCCTTTAGTCGGCTGGATGTTCAAAAAGACGCTCAAAGACCAAACCAAACGTGAATTGCTGCTGTTCATTACTCCTAAAGTGGTCAAAGACAGCCTAACCAACGTCAGTTATTCGCAATAGCCCTGTCCGGTTGCGAGCTACGGGCCAGCCCCCAACGCTCGCAACCTGCGTTGTTTCGGCCATGCCTAACGACTGCGATCCAGTTTGCGGTAGCCGATTGCTTCGCTCAAATGCGACGTTTCTATTGCACTCGAATCGGCCAAATCGGCCACCGTCCTGGCCACTTTCAAAATGCGGTGATAGGCTCTGTGCGACAAGCCGAATTTTTCCATCGCCTGTTCCAACAACTGGTGTCCGGTATCCGATAAACGGCACAACGCTTTGATTTCCTTGGCACCCAGTTCGCTATTACATTTACCTTGACGCAATTCGGCTAACTTGCGGGCCGCGATTACCCTGCGGCGAATTTCGCCACTGGCCTCTTCCACCGTGGAATCGCCGACCCGCAACACCGCTAACGGTACCCGCGGCACTTCCAAATGCATGTCTATCCTATCCATCAAAGGCCCGGATACCCTAGCCCGGTAACGCGCCACCTGCTCCGAGGTACAATGGCAGCGGCCGGACGCATCGCCCAGATAACCGCACGGACAAGGATTCATCGCGGCAATCAATTGAAAGCGCGCCGGAAACTCCGCTTGCCGATTCGCCCGGGAAATCGTGATATGCCCGGTCTCCAAAGGCTCGCGCAGTACCTCCAGAACCCTACGGTCGAACTCCGGCAATTCGTCTAAAAACAAGGCCCCATTGTGCGCCAATGAGATTTCGCCCGGCTTGGGATTGCTGCCGCCGCCAACCAAGGCCGCCGCCGATGCCGTGTGATGCGGCGCTCTAAACGGCGGCTGACGCCATTTCGATACGTCCAAACCGCTGTCGCTGATCGAGGCGATTGCCGCGGTCTCCAGAGCCTGTCTTTCGGTTAACGCCGGCAATATGGTCGGTAAACGCGCCGCCAACATCGACTTCCCGGTACCCGGCGGTCCCAGCATCAACAAATTGTGACGCCCGGCGGCGGCGATTTCCATCGCTCTTTTCACGTGATATTGACCGTGCACGTCGGCAAAGTCGAGCGCAAACTCCTGCTCGACCGAAGTTAACGGCGTCCGATAACTATCCAGCGCGTGGGTACCGGCTAAATGCGCGCAGACTTGCAACAAGGTTTCGGCCGGCAATAGCTCGATATCCGAGATCAAAGTAGCTTCCGCCGCGTTTTCTACTGGCAGGATCAGTTGCCTATGCGCATCCCGGCTTTGTATGGCAACCGGCAATGCCCCGGTGATCGGACGCAGCTGACCGCCCAGCGACAACTCGCCGACGAACTCGTAGCGAGCTAGGCCGTCTTTGGGGATTTGCCCGGATGCCGCCAAAATGCCCAACGCAATCGCCAAATCGAATCTCCCGCCTTCTTTCGGCAAGTCGGCGGGAGCCAAATTGATTGTGATTCTTTGAAACGGAAACTCGAACTGGGAATTGATAATGGCGCCGCGCACCCTGTCTTTGCTTTCTTTAACCGCCGCTTCGGGCAAGCCGACGATGTTCAACGCCGGCAGGCCGTTACCGACGTGGACTTCAACCGTCACTAACGGCGCGGCGATTCCGGTTCGGCCACGGCTGTAGACAACCGCCAGCGACATAAGACACTATTCGCCGGCCAAGCGTTTTTCCAACTCTTCGACACGTTTTTCCAAGGCTTCCAAGCGGCTGCGGGTTTTTGCCAAAACCGCTTTTTGCACTTCGAACTCTTCCCGGCTGACTAAATCCAGCTTGGATAAGGCGCTCTGCAAAAAAGCGTGCAGGTTTTTCTCCATATCCTCCTTGAAATGGCTGAAACCGGGCGGGATGGCGCTGGCGATACGGTCGGCGATACCGTCTATAGCTTTGGGATCGAACATAGGATTACTCTCGGTCGTTACTGGAATGTGTTTTAGGCACGTGGTCTCGGCATAGTTTATCAGTATCCTCGCGATCCAGCGCTTCGTCGGTTAAGCCGCACAGATAATGGTTAGCCTGAACGGCGAAATGATGACAGGTCCGGCAAGCGCCGAAACTGCGGCTTTGATTGGCAATTTGCAAAATTTCCAGGGTTTTGAGCAAAGCCGTTTCGATACTGCCGAACGCCTGACGGCTGGCGTCTTGTTCGGCTTGCTTGAATAGTTCCAAGGGCTTCAAGCCTGCGACCAAGCCGCGTCCGCTGTCGGTCAGGGTCAGATGAACCACTCTACCGTCCAAACTATCGGTTTGCTTTTGCAAAAAGCGTTTGCGCTCCAGAATTTGGATGGTCTGCGAAACGGTACCTTTAGTCAGGCCCAAGTATTCCGCAACCGCGGAATGGGTATTGCTATATTTATTGCAACCGGATAAATATTCCAAAACTTGGCCGTGTATCGGCTGCAACCCCAGAGCGGCATAGCGCTTACGTTCTTCGGAACGTAAAATCGAGCTAATACGCTCGATCAATTTAAAGGTTTCCATCTCACTCATCGAAAAATTTTAACATAATCGGCCGGGCAAACTTTGCTGCCATCTCGCAGCCAACAGTCCATCGCCCCGGTCTCAACCCTATTTACAGCCCATCATGCCAACCAAAGCCGACCCAACCATTTCCGCCTTACGCCAATTGCTCGAACAGGCGGAGCACGTCATCTTAGGCAAACAACGGCAAATACGCCTAGCGGTTTGCTGTTTACTCGCCAAAGGCCATTTGTTGATAGAAGACTTGCCGGGGGTCGGCAAAACCACGCTCGCCCATACCCTGGCCGGACTGTTCGGCCTGGAATATCAACGCATCCAATTCACCAGCGACATTTTACCGGCCGACATCATCGGCAGCTCGGTGTTCGACGCCCGCCAACACAGTTTCAGTTTTCATCCCGGGCCGATTTTCAATCAATTGATTTTGGCGGACGAAATCAACCGCGCCACGCCGAAAGCGCAAAGCGCGTTACTGGAAGCCATGGAAGAACGTCAAGTCACGGCGGAAGGGGTAACCTACCCGCTGCCCCAGCCCTTTTTTGTGGTGGCCACCCAAAACCCGTCTCACCAAATCGGCACTTTTCCGTTGCCGGAATCGCAACTGGACCGTTTTTTAATGCGCATCGCCTTAGGCTATCCCGATTCGCAAGCGGAGCGTCAACTTCTGCAAGGCCAACCCCGGCACCGGCTGATCGCGGACCTACCGGTGGCGCTAGCGCCGGACCGGCTAAGGGAACAGCAATTGGCGGCGGAACAAGTTTACGTCTCGCCGGCCTTGCTGGACTATTTGCAAGCCATTTTGGAATTTACCCGCCAGTCGGAGCACTACCCTTGCGGGCTATCGCCCAGAGCCGGACTGGCTTTGTTGGCCGCCGCCAAAGCCTGGGCTTATCTGCACGGCCGCAATAGCGTGCTGCCGGACGATCTTCAAGCGATATTGCCGGCCGTCGCCGCCCATCGCTTGCTACCCGACGTTGCCGACCCGGAAGCGGTAATCGCCCCCATTTTTCGGCATATACCGGTCCATTGAAATTAACCCTAAAACAACGACTGGACATCAGCCGGTTTTTGCGCGGTGAAGCGCCCGGCGACGATCCCATTACCCTAAACCAGCGGCGGATTTTTATCCTACCGACCCGCAGAGGACTGGGTTTCGCACTGCTGATCGTCTTGTTGATGTTGATCGCCTTTGTCTACGGCAACAATTTGGCGTATTTTTTAGCGTTCCTGCTGGCCGGCGTGTTCTTCGTGACCATATTGCACACCTACAATGCGCTGGCCGGCTTGACGGTCGGAGCCGGACAGCCGGCAAACGCCTTCGCCGGTACCGCAGCAGGATTCGTGTTTTACCTGCAAAACCCCACTTGGCAAACGCGTTACGGCATTCATATCAAATTGTCCGACGGCCTCATGTTGGACTTGCCGGCCAAGCAAACCCAAACCGTTACGCTATACACGCCGGCCAGCCAACGCGGATGGCTGGTGTGCGGCACCGTAACACTATCCGCTTGTTTTCCGCTCGGCTTGTTCCGCGCCTGGTCACCACTGCGTTTCGACCGCAAATTGTTGGTATACCCCCAACCGGCCGCCTACGCGCCGCCTCTCCCCCAAGCTCAGCAAGACAACGGCACACAGTTTAGGAGCCGGCTCCAAGGTAGCGACGAGTTTTACGGCGCCCGGCCCTATCAACTCGGCGACCCACAACGCCACATCCATTGGAAAACCTTCGCCAAAGGCCGGCAACTTCAAACCAAACAGTACGCCGGCAGCAGCGACGCCAATCAACTATGGCTGGATTACGCCGTGACCCCCGGCAGCGACCGGGAGCAACGGCTAAGCCTGTTATGCCGTTGGTTGATAGACGCGGAACACAGCGGACTGCGCTACGGTTTACGCTTGCCGGGCCAAGAATTTGCTCCGGACCGTGGCCGCAAACATTATTTATCCTGTTTAAAAGCCCTAGCCTTGTTTTAAGTCTTTAATCCCCCTTGTCTTAAAGCGATTCGGCTTCAGCCCTTGCCCCATTAACCCGAAGATTAATGCGGGAAATCACCCAAACTAAGTTTTTTAACGCACTTTTTCATAAAGCGCTCGCATTGCCTGCCCTATGCAGACCGAATCGGCGCATTGGTCTGAGTATTGCTTTAACCGATTCACAGAGCGGGATTGCTCTTTAAAAGAACGAAACCTTCGGCCTTATTGCGTACCGGACCATCACCATGGTTAGCGGCGGCTTTTGATTGCAAAAGAGAATACCGATAAGCGCTGTTGTTGACAGAGCACAAACCAAATATGAAAAAACACACACCAGCCAACCAACTCTTCCACCACTCCAATCCGAAAACATACCGACTATCGGCTCTACTGTTAGTACTGGCGATATTGAGCATTTCGCTCGGCACAAGCCGGCAAAACCCGCAAACGCCCTATACCGGTTTAGGCGATTCGGCCACCTTAAACGGCCTTTACCAACGTTGGAAAACCAGCCACGAAGCGCGTTCCGACCGGGAAAGTATGCAGATACGCGTGGCCTATTCGAAAACGTCGTCCGCCGCCGCAAACCTGGGAAAAGGTGTGGTATCGATCAACTTGATCGACGGCCGTTTATCCGCGGCTATCGACGGCTTACCGGAATCCGGCGATTACCAATTATGGCTGCTGAACAACCAGCAGCGAGGCGGCGGGCAACCCGACGCCATCAACCTCGGCCAATTGCAGCGCGTAGGCGATCATCACCGACTAACACTGGCCTTGAACCGTGAGCTGATGCAGGACTTTACAGTGGATGCCGCAGCGATTGCCGAAGCCGGCGATAACCCGCGAACCCACGCGCTGCTAAGCGGTTCGCCCGGATTACTGCAACGTCTGTACTTCAGCGAACGCGCCTTGCCGTTGACCAACGTGTCCGCAGTTTCGGCCCCCCGTAGCGAGGATGCCGGCGGGTTTTCCTTCCTACTTCCTAAGCCGGCTTACGCGGCTAAAAGCACGACGCAAACCCCCGAACAACAATTAGCGGCGCTGATAGCGACCGGCCAACGCTTGTTTACCGAAGAAACCTTCGCCGGCAACGGTCGTACCTGCTCGACCTGCCACCGTCCGGACAACAACCACACGATAGATCCGGCCTACATCGCTACCTTACCCGCCAACGATCCCTTGTTCGTCGCCGAATACAATAGCCAACTGGCGGAGTTGGAAAAACCGGCGCTGATTCGCCAATTCGGCTTGTTCAGCGCCAACATCGACGGCTTCGACCGGCCGCCGGTCGAGCGTTCCGCCTCGCAGCTACTGGGCATAGGCCAAAGCTTGGTATTCGAAACCACCGAGCTGGGTGGCGAATTCAGCCAAGACACCGACTACTACGCCACCCATAACCCCATTGCCGAAGCCGGAAACCGGGAAACCCAGGCGATAGGCTGGTCGGCGGACGGCGCTCCGGACGGCGGCAGCTTGCGCGACTTCGCTAAAGGCGCGATCAAACAGCACATGACCCAATCCCTGAACCGGGTGGAAAACGTCGATTTTCGCATGCCCAGCGAAGACGAACTGGACGCGCTGGAAGCCTACATCCTGTCCTTGGGCCGCAGTCAGGACATCAATCTGGCGGCGATGACGTTTAAATCGCCGATCGTACAGCGCGGCAAATTATTGTTCGACACCAAACAGAATCCCATCGATAGCGAAAGCGGCCTGCCGATATTCGGCACCACCGCAAACTGTAACGGCTGCCACATGAACGCCGGCGCCATCAGTTCCACCACCGGCGGCAATCCGACCCGCGATACCGGCATAGAGCGGATGCGCGACCAACCGCACCACTTGGTCGATCCGAACGTCGCCTACGACGGCGGCTTCGGTCAACAACAACAAGACGATTGCGGCCCCGACCAAGACCAAACCTGTTATAGCGACGACAGCGTAGTCCCGCAAAAAGACGGATTGCCGTTAACCGCCGGCAAACACCTGCACCGCTTCAGCACCCCGTCGTTGATCGAAGCGGCGGATACCGCGCCGTTTTTCCATAATCACAGCATCAGCACCCTGGAAGAAGCGGTAGCCTTCTACAACACCGAAGCGTTCAACAATTCGCTGGGCGCCTTCACTTCCAGCGCTAAAAACCGCCAAGTCAAATTGGATTCGTCGCAAGTCGTGGCGGTGGCAATGTTTCTGCGCAGCATCAACGTGCTGGAGAACATACGCAGCTCCAATCAAATGGATCAAAAAGCGATCGATTACAAAGGCAAAACAAGCAACAACGCGGTCAAATTAGCCCTGGCCGACACCGAAGACGCCGTTCAAGTGTTGCAACAAGCCGTCATCAACCCGTATCCGGAAGCCCTGAACAAATTACAGAAAGCCCTGGATTACGAGAAGAAAGCCTTAAAACGCTTAAACTTCGGCAATCAACGCAAGAAGCTGCTGAACGCGGCAATGGCCCTGAAACTGGAAGCCAAAGCCCTGATCGTCGACGGCGGCTGACGCTCCGAACGCCGGGCCTTGCCGAACAACGGCGGGCTCGGCCAAACCCAGGCACAGTATTTCGGTTTTCGAAGATTGACAACACCGATTTGCAACAATCGCGTTGTACTATGTGGGTAGCAAGCGGATGCGCGAAACGGTCGCCACCCGCCGTCACGCCAAGCTTTCAACCATGTACCGCACTCCTTTTCGAATGAATATCCACACCGCACCGTTAACCGCCCTGTTGTTCTCGATGCTCAATCAAACCGCCGCCGGCACGCCCCTGGAAACCGCCGAATTTTGGCAAAAAAACGGCAAAGACAGTCTGCACGCCGCCGAACAATTAACGGCGAACCAGCGCTTCGCCAAAAACGTCATTTTATTCGTCGGCGACGGCATGGGGATTTCCACCGTCACCGCCGCGCGCATTCTGGAAGGGCAAGGCAAACCCAATCACAGGGGCGGAGAAGAAAATCAACTGGAATTCGAGCGATTTCCTTATGTCGCTTTATCCAAAACCTACGGCGCCAACCAACAAACGCCGGATTCCGCGCCAACCATGAGCGCGATCATCACCGGGGTAAAAACCAACGAAGGCGTGCTATCGGTCAGCAGCGAAGTAAACCGCAAGGAAAAAGACCTCAACGTCGTCAACCGCTACCAGGTAAAAACGCTGCTGGAACAAGCCGAACAACACGGCCTATCGACCGGGGTGGTCACGACGGCCCGGCTGACGCATGCCACGCCGGCCGCCTGCTACGCCCATACCTCGGAGCGGGACTGGGAATCGGACGCGCAACTGCCGGCGGATACCGCCATCGGCGATATTGCCAGGCAACTGGTGAATTTCGGCTACGGCAACGGTTTGGAAGTGGCGCTGGGCGGCGGACGCAGCATGTTTCTCCCGGCCAGCCAAGCCGATCCGGAAGACGAGGGCAAAACCGGCGGACGCAAAGACGGTTTGGATTTAACCCGGCAGTGGCTAAAACAATATCCCAAAGCGGCCTACGTTTACGACAAAGCCGGATTCGACGCCGTAGACCCGGAAACCACCGAGCATTTACTGGGATTATTCGAACGCTCGCATATGGAATACGAATACGATCGCCCTAGCGACCGCGGCGGCGAACCGTCCTTAAGCCAAATGACCGAGAAAGCCATCGACCTATTGGCCAAAAATCCCAAGGGTTATTTTTTGATGGTGGAAGCCGGCCGCATCGACCTGGCCCACCACGCCGGCAACGCATTCCGGGCCTTGACCGATACCATAGAACTATCCAATGCGGTACGCACAGCGGTGAACAAAACCGACGCCGCCGACACCTTGATCGTCGTTACCGCCGATCACAGCCACACCTTTACCATCGCCGGCTACCCGGAACGCGGCAATCCCATCCTGGGTTTAGTCAAACATCCGGGCGCTAAGAATTTCGCGTTGGACAAAAACGGCCAGCCCTATACCACCTTGGGTTATGCTAACGGTCCCGGCTACCGCGGCCCCGGCAAGCGCCCGGATTTGCACAGCCTGGATAGCGCCCATCCGGATTTCTTACAGGAAGCGGCGGTACCTTTGGAACTGGAAACCCACGCCGCCGAAGACGTAGCCATCTACGCCACCGGCCCTAAGGCGTATTTATTCCACGGCGTGCAGGAACAAAGCTATATTTATCAAGTCATGGCGCACGCTCTCCAGTTCAAACCCGGCCGATAACCCTTGATTACTGCAAAAGCCTACATTTTCAGGAGCGCGGATTGAATCCTTACCGCCCGTTTTCCGTCTGCGCCTCGCCAGCCGCACCCCATCCATGCCTCATACACTCGCCGGTTTATACATGCTTTGTTTACTTTTTCTGAGCGCGTGCGCCGACCAGCCGGGCCAACCGCTGCCCGCACTGCGTATCCAAGAACCGTTACCCAGTCTAGCCGCGGAGTACCAAACCACGCTAAGCGATACCTACGCCAAGCGCCCCAAAAACGGCAGCCGGCATTATCGTTGGCGCCTGTACCGCGCCGCCGATCGAATCGAAACGCACAATCTATGCGCCGAAAGCAGCGAAGTGTGGAGCCGCACCCATTACGGCGAGATCAACCACCAACAATTGTTTCACGCCCAAAAACGACTGATCGAATACGTATCCGGCGACTTGAAAGCGATTGGCCAACTGCCGATCTGGACCACGCTGGCCACCCTGATTTCTCCGACCGACTTATCCGCGTTGCACGCCGTCGGCGAAGAGCGATACGGCGAGTTCAGCGCGATTCGTTACGCCGGCAGCATAGCCGAGGAACAAGAGACCCTGGAACTGTTGTGGCTGCCGCAACTGCAATTGCCCGCGTTGATCAAGCGCCAGCGCCGCGACCATGCCTTGCAGACGCGCTTGATAGAATGGCATCACTTGGGCGATTCCCCCTGGCCTACGCCGGAAACGGCCGATTACCGAGTGATCGATTTCGCCGATTTAGGCGACAAGGAACACGACCCGGCCCTAATCGGCCTTTTACCGGGATCGCCGCATCCGCATTCGGATTGACCGGCATGCTCTAAGGCTTTAGGCGATTGCCCGAAAAATCGATCCGACTGACCGACCCTTTTGGTCCTCTACCGCTTTACCCATAAAGGCGCAAGCGGCAAAGATATTTCCGGGAATACGCCATTCGCAATAAAGAGGATGATGCGCTCCACCCCAACTCTATTTCTAACAATCCGGTCAAGCGCGCTTACGTAAAACGCCGGCATGCGCAAGACTATCATTTGGAAAGCCCGGCATTCCCTGCCGAGGAATGCAGCAAGGAACTCGATTGGTGAGCCGGGAAATCATTTACAGCAAACAAGCGCAAAAAGACGCCCGTAAACTCGCGGCGGCGGGATTGAAGGACAAAACCTCGCAACTCTTAGTTAGTCTCAAAAAACGATCCCTTTCAGAACCCGCCGTATTATGAAAAACGGGTCGGCGATTTAGCCGGCGCATCAATATTCAGCATCGTTTGATTTACCAAATATTGAGCGGCGAGAAGCACGTTAAAGTTTTGCGGTTGTGGATTCATTATGAATGAGGTGGCGGTTTTATTGGTTTGATGCGTAGCCTGGATGAAGCGAAGCGGAATCCGGGATTGGGGGGCTATTGATTATTCGGTGTCGCTATTGCGACGGATGTTTTATGTGTCGGGTCTCGGCTGTCGGTGTGGGAACCGGCATTCAATCAAGCTTTCGCGCTAGCGACACCAAAACGAATTAACTTAAAAGAGCAGTTAGTCCATGAAAAATGCCGCTCGCCCTTCGACAATATCAGGACGTACGGCCCACAAGATACGGAATTGGATCAAGCTTCCGAATGTCGCTCGACATATTCCAATGCCGCTTTAGCCAGCAATCCGGAACGGGTGTCGCCGAATCGCGCGGCGGCTTGGTCAATCGCTGCCAGCACCCGTTCCGGCAGCGTGATGTTGACCCGCCTGGCTTTGCCTGACAGTTTGGACAGATCCACTTCCACGACCGCCCAAATCCAGCCGGCAAATTCCGGGTCGGCTTGATGCTTGGCAATCGGCGCTGCTTCCGGAATAGCTTGACCGTCTTCGATGACCGTCTCCATCCATAATTCGATGGCTTCCTTGGCATTGGCTATCGCTTCGTCCAAACTGTCGCCGGCGGAAAAACAACCGGGCAAATCGGGCACCACGACACCGTAGGCGTGGGTTTCGTCGCCGCTTTCTATCGCTATCGGGTATCTCATTTCAAACCTGCCTGCTTCAGTAGTTTGTTGACCAGTCCGTGACCCAAGTCCTGGCGCGGATGCGGTACGCTAATATGCCCAGGCTTGGATGGATGGGTAAAAACGTGATGCGAACCTTTCACGCCTCGTAATAGCCAGCCATCGTTTTGCAGCTGCTTGATTAATTCCGCGCTATTCATGGTGTGTATTATACATACTGCTTGCTTAGAAACAGTCCCGGAGGCAACGGTAAACAACGTGCACCGCATCGTTCGCAATTGATGCGCTTCGCTACCGCTCAGCACACCCTACCCAGAAAAAATCACCCCAACCAATTCTCCATCAACAACCCCGGCACGCGCTCGAACTCCCGCAAGTTGTTGCTGACCAGTATCAAACCCTGGCTGCGAGCATGAGCGGCGATATGCAGGTCGTTTACACCAATCGGCTGGCCGATTTTCTCCAACGCGGCGCGTATGCCGCCGTAATGCAGCGCGGCGCTGTCGTTGTAAGGCAATACCTGCAAACGGCTGCAAAAATCTTCTACCGTGGCGAGATTTCTTTCGGGGAATTGGCTTTTTTCGGCGCCGTGGATCAATTCGGCCAAGGTCACGGCTGAAATCGCCATGCGGCCGTGATGCCGGTTGAAGGTTGCCAATACCTCGATCGGTCGCCGCTTAATCACATAGATGACGATGTTGGTGTCGAGCAGATATTTCAGCATGCGCTTAAAAGCTCTCGCGCTCGCCTTGCTGCTGGCTAGGCCGTTCGTTTAGAAAATCGTCGCTGACGCTCGGGCCATCGAGAAAAAAACTGTCCCAGGCCGCGCCCGCCGGGGCAATGATGCGCTCCTGCCCGACGGCACGAACCTCAACCTTTTTGACGCTGTCGGGAAAGCGCATGTCGGCGGGTAGGCGCACGGCCTGGCTGCGGTTGTTGGTAAATACGGTACTGGTCGCCATGGGTGACTCCGAAATGCTATATACAAGAAATATATCCCTGCGCCCGCATGACGTCAATCAAGTCTCGTGGTATGCAGTAAACAACATGGCCCGCGTTGTCCGCGCTTCGCTAGCACTCAGGCCGTAAGGCGCAATCGTAGGGCGTCAATAGGCGCAGCCGTATTGCGCCGCATGGGGGATTTCAAGGATTCGACGCATGACGCTATCGCTAATGCGCCCTACAAAACCTCGCAAATATTAGACGGTTTTGATTTTCACGGCGGGTGGGCTCCCGTTATGCCGCGTCGAGCACCGCAGGACAAATCGGCAGGATAGCCGATTTGCGTGCATCGCACCCGAAGGGCGAGGCACATGGATGTGCCGAGTGAGCTAAGCGGCATCCTGGGCGCCTGCTGACTCATGCCATCCAGGCATTCGCACTCCGTGCGCCGCTGTCGCCGAAGCGAGAAGGCGACGGAGGGATAAAATCAGCGAGCGAGCCTTCGCAAGCTCTATCAGCCCAACCCGATTGTTCAAACTATGCCGCGATCGATTTGCGCACACTTGAAGGTGGCGACTGCGCGATCACCGCCTTGTCAATGATCGGCAATGTTGTGTTTCAGAACGGCACCAGCACCGGGCACAACCATTGCCGGATTTCCATACAGGCGCCGAAACCGGGTTACAAACCCAAATCGCTCAAGCCGGCATGCTCGTCGGGCCGCCGACCCAACGGCCAATGGAACAAGCGCTGTTCCGGTTTGATCGACAAATCGTTGATACTGGCAAAACGGCGCTGCATGAAGCCTTGCGGGTTGAATTCCCAGTTCTCGTTGCCGTAACTGCGGTACCACTGGCCGGAATCGTCATGCCATTCGTAGGCAAAACGCACGGCAATGCGGTGTGCGGTAAACGCCCACAATTCCTTGATCAAGCGATAATCCAGTTCCTTGGCCCATTTGCGTTGCAAAAATTCGCGCACTTGTTCGCGACCTTGCGGAAACTCGGCGCGGTTGCGCCAGAGGGTGTCTTCCGTGTAGACCAGGACAACGCGGTCCGGATCGCGCGAGTTCCAGGCGTCTTCGGCCATACGCACTTTTTGCGCGGCGGTTTCGGCGGTAAAGGGTGGGACGGGGGCTTTGACTTCTTGAGTCATCTGCTTTCTCCATGCTAAACGATTGGATGATTTAGGCTTGCCACATGCCCGGCATGGCCACGTATCCGGGCAAGGCGCGTAGGCGTTGAAACCAGGCAAGGATGTTGGGATAAGCGGCTATGTCCAAACCGCCTTCCGGCGCCAATGCCAAATAGGGGTAGACGGCGATGTCGGCGATGGATACCGAATCGCCGACCAGCCAATCGCGGCTTTGCAGATGGCGGTCGATAATGCCCAGCACCTTGTCGGCGGTTTGCCCGGCCGCCGCCGTATCGATAGGACTACCGAATTTATGGTGTACCCGCAGTTTGGCGGGACCGTTGGCAATTTCGTTGGCGGCGGTCGATAACCAGGCGGCGATCTGCGCCAACGAGTAAGCATCGTCCGACCACCACGATTCCCCGCCGTAACGCTTGGCCAGATACACCAAAATGGCCTGACTGTCGCGGATGATAAGGCCGTCGTCGTCCAACACCGGCACTTGCCCGAACGGGTTGCGTTGCAAATGGCCTGGGCCGCGCTGCTCGCCGCCGCGTAAATCCACGGCTTGGATTTGATAGGGCAAAGCCAGCAAACTCAGTAGTAAGCGAACTTTGTGGCAATTGCCGGATAGCGACATGTCATACAGAGTGATCATGCTGAACTCCTTCAGTTAAATGAAACTTTCAAATTGCACCCGTTCGTCGGCGATTCCGAGCCGGCGGGCGGCTTGGCGCACACTTTCGATCAGGCGAGTCGGGCCGCAGACATAAATGACGGTGTCGGTGGATGCCTTACCCAGCAAACCTGGTATGTCCAACCGGGTCGGGATTTGCGCCTGACTGAAATAAAACCGGCATCGCTCGGAAAACTGCCGTTGCAAGTCATTGACGAACGCCATCTGCTGCGGCGTGCGGCCGCTGTAATGCAGTTGAAATTCTGTGCCGCGCGCGGCCAAGGTTTCGGCCATGGCCTTGATGGGGGTGATACCGATGCCGCCGGCAATCAACAGCGCCGGACGTCCGTCGTCGTGTAGCGGAAAATAGTTTTCCGGCACCTCGACGTTGATTCGGGTGCCGAGTTGCCAGCCGGCGTGCACGGCGCAGGATCCGCCGTCGCCGTCATCCAGCCGCAGCACTGCGATACGGTAGCAATCCGGATCGTTAGCGCCGTCGGTCAGCGAATAGGCCCGGTTGGTGAGCGTACCGTCGGGTAGCGCAATCGGCACGCGCAGATGCGCTCCGGCCCGGAAAGCGGGCAATGGCGCGCCGTCGGCATGGCGCAATTCGTAAGCGCGAATGCTGGGCGTTAATTGGCGAATGCCGCTCACGCTCAAAGGCAATGGACCGTTGCCCGGAGCGGCCGGCACATGCGTTGTGTCGGCCACCGGTTGTTGCTGACGGGCCTGAACCAATAGCGCTTCGACCTCGCGTTGGCTGTAACGCGGCGTAATGTATTTCGGACAATTCCAGTCGTAAGCTTCGACCCGGATGACGATGCCGCGCTCGACCGGGGCGCGAAAGTCGGGTAATTCCAGTCTTGTCAGCAAATCCGGCGCGTCTCGTTCGTTCACCACCCGCGCCCTTCCCCAAATTTTCAAGCGCTGCCGGCCGGGATAGTCCATCAGCAGCAAACTGACCCGGTCGTCGCCGCGTAAGTTGCCGACCGACAGGTATTGACGGTTGCCGCTGAAATCGGCGTAACCTATCGTTTGCTCGTCCAATACTTTCAAAAATCCCGTCGGCCCGCCGCGGTGTTGCACATAAGGCCAACCGGTTTGGCTCACGGTAGCGAGATAAAAGCTGTCGCGCTCGGCGATGAAAGCTTGTTCAAATTCGCTTAGCGCCACCGTTTCGGCGTCGCCCAGCTCGGCGGCGCGATAGGCCGAGCGGCTGCCACGTTCGGTTTGTACCGCTTGGACGTTGGGTGTAAAGCTGATCTTGGCAAATGCACGGGCCATGCGGGCGTCTCCGGACGGGGTTGAGAGGTTGACGACTACTCCGGCACAGGCCTTAACCGTGCTGAATAGTCATAATTTGCAATACCTAATTCCATTCAACGCAATACACCGGGCCAAACGCCCTCCCTGCGTCTCGCCCGGTTAGGGCTTAAGCGGCTTGTTTTAACCCCACTTTCGGAAAATCGATGTCGACCCGACTGGCTTTGCCCAATAGGTTGGTCAGAATGTTCATGCCGACGTGGGTAATCACCTCGACGATGTCCGATTCGCTAAAGCCGGCGTCGCGCATGGCTTGCAACTCGGCATTAGTCACCTCGCCTTTATGTTCGACCAGGGCGCGGGCGAATTTGACCGCAACCGCCGCCTTGGCGTCCTGGCTGGTACCGGCGCGGTTGGCTTCTATTTCCGCGCCATTCAAACCGGCTTTGCGGCCGATGGCGGTATGAGCGGACAGGCAATATTCGCACTGGTTCTGCTGGGCCAACGCCAGCGCGATACGTTCGCGGGTGCCGGCGTCCAACGAGCCGTGCTCGGCGATGTGATGCAAGCCGAGAAAGGCTTTTAGAGCATCCGGCGAGTGGGCGAATACCCGCAGAAAGTTCGGCACCATGCCCAGCCGGCCCTGGATGGCTTCAAACAATGCGCGTTGTTCGACATTGGCGGTTTCGTTGCTGACGCTGCTAATACGGCTCATCGATATTCTCCAAAAATGAAATAAAGGATTTGTCATTGGCCCGGCTGAAATTCAACAGGCGGGTACAGTGTGCTCTATTGCGATCAATTAAAGAATAACTAAAATTATCAATTAACTATTCCGATAAGTGGAATTAAAGATGGATAGATTGCATTTAATGAGTGTGTATGTGGCCGTGGTCGAAGCCGAGGGCTTTGCCGGCGGCGCGCGCAAGTTGCAGATGTCGCCGCCCGCCGTAACGCGGGCGGTGGCGGCATTGGAGGAGCGTTTGGGGGTTAAGCTATTGAATCGCACCACCCGCTACGTGCGGATGACCGAAGCCGGCCAGAAGTATTACGAAGACGCCAAACGCATCATCGCCCTGGCCGACGAAGCCGACGACGCGGCGCTGGGCATCAACGCCGAACCGCGCGGCCAACTGACGGTAACCGCCTCGGTATTGTTCGGCCGCTTGTTCATCATGCCAGGCATCATCGACTATTTGCGCCGTTATCCGGCGGTGGAAGTCAATGCCTTGTTTGTCGACCGGGTGGTCAACATGCTGGAAGAAGGCGTGGATGTGGCGATACGCATCGCCGAGTTGCCCGATTCGACCTACCGGGCACTGCGGGTCGGGTCGGTCAGGCGGGTACTGTGCGCCGCGCCGGATTATCTGGCCGAGCACGGCATCCCGCAATCCCCGGACGATTTAAGCCGACACCGCATCATTCTGGCCCGCGGCCTGAATCCGAACAACGAACTGCGCTTTCAACAGGACGGCCGGCAGCAAACCGTCAAAGTACAACCGATGTTGAGCGTCAGCGACAACGACTCGGCCGCCGTTGCCGCCAAGGCGGGACTGGGCATTACCCGCCTGCTGAACTATCAGATTGCCGAAGCGTTACGTAGCGGCCTATTGAAAATCGTACTGGGCGACTACGAAAGTCCGCCGGTTCCGGTGCATATCCTGCACCGCGAGGGCCGCCATTCCTCGGCCAAAATCCGTTCGTTCGTCGACTTGATGGCAGAACGGCTTAGGGCGGAATTGAGCTTGAACTGAGGCAGAGTGGCAAACGCTTCCGGCGCTTTTCTTGTTAATGGAACACGACATTCGGCAAATCGGCATGAAGCCGGACAAGGGGTAGCCCTCTTTCTGCCTGTCATCGGCAAACTTACGCTGGCTCTACGGCCTGGTTTTATCAAGAAAAGTCGTAACCATTCAGCCATTCCGGCAGTTGAGAACTGTAGGCAAAACCGGCCACCTGGCTGCCCCCCAGGCTTCGATTCCGGCAGGCTGAAATCGAATGTAGCCCGGCGACATTCAAGTTAACCAGTTAAGCACCCGCTACCCCAACCGATACGCCAGATATGAACGGGTAACCCTGCGCCGTTGAGCAAATCAAGACCTTGGCTGTCACGCACTGATTGCCACGTGACTTTGCCCGGAAAATTAGCTAAAACACCCAAATGACCAACTAACCAACACTTCCGTCAGCCGGAATCGGACAATCAAATATGGAAATCCTCGGCCTGCTCAAGCAACAACTGCTCAAACTATTGTCAGCCACATTGCCGGCGCTGGATTCCGACTGGTGGAAATCGCTGGTACTGGACAAATTAACCTACCAGCAAAAAACCTTCGCAGCTTCATTACCCTCGCATACATTGGAGCGGCTCGACTTAGCGGCTTTATTGCGAATAGCCAACCAAAACTGGTACGAGATAGCCAACCAAGGCGGCTTTAACCGGGACGCGCGAAACTGGCTGAAAGAAGCCCAAACCATCCGCAACCGCTGGGCGCATGCGCCGGCAGAGGGATTGGGGAACGATGTGCGCCATCGAGATGTCGACGACGATGACTAACACCGACCTGCTAAAAATTCGTTCATTGAATGGTAGCCAACACTATGGCTTTGAAGAGTTATGTTGCCAGCTTGCATCTCTTGAACCAAGAGTAGTAGGCGATGAGTTTCTTCGTAAAGGCCATGGTTCAGATGCAGGGGTTGAATGCTATGTGCGTCAAGCTGACGGAACGGAAACAGGTTGGCAAGCGAAGTTTTTCGATAAGTTCGAATCCGGTCAAATAACACAGCTTACAG
Source organism: Methylomonas sp. HYX-M1 (assembly GCF_040741385.1). Taxonomy (NCBI): domain Bacteria; kingdom Pseudomonadati; phylum Pseudomonadota; class Gammaproteobacteria; order Methylococcales; family Methylococcaceae; genus Methylomonas; species Methylomonas sp. HYX-M1. The sequence goes on along the minus strand of NZ_CP160405.1, from coordinate 812,941 downwards.
AGTCATTTAGACAAGCTATCGAGAAGCATCCCAAACTGACGCGTTACATTGTCTGCCTACCAATAGATCTTAAAGATGGGCGAACCGGAAAAAATAAAACAGAAGGGCAACGTTGGATAGATTGGAAAACGACTCGTCTCTCTGAGTTAAGCGAAGATCGCAATATCGAAATTATACTTTGGCAAGCTACCGATATTCGCGAGCGCTTGCATCGCAATGATCCGTTTTACGCCGGGAGGATGTGCTTTTTCTTTGATGAACTTCGCTTTACTCCTGTTTGGTTTTCTCGGCACATCAACGCTGCCAGTAATTCGTTAGGTTCCCGATATACGCCTCAATTTCATATATCGTTACCAATACGGCAGGTATTTTTAGGCATTAGTCGATCACCTTGGCTTGAGGAGCAACGCGAGTATTTCATTAAGTCGTTAATAAAGCGATGCAATGACTTTAAACAGAAAAATATACCGGAAACTGATTTACAGGCGTTATTAAACCAAAGCGCGAAACTAATCGACCTACTAAATCAAAGCTTTCCTGTAACAAAGTCTTATCCTACCGCCGAATGGTGCAGTCAAATTCAACCAATCCAAATCATTGTCAATCAATGTCAAGCTCATTTATGGCATATTCGGTCAGAGGAAAAAGACAAATCAGAGATAGATAAAATTAGCAGCGCATTAAATGATGTAGATACGTTCGGACAAACACTTGAAGAAATAAGCGAAAAACTCAGTTCAGATACTTGGATACTGGCAAATGAACAGGCTGTGCTTCTTTACGGCGAAGCGGGAACTGGCAAATCTCATCTGTTGGCTGATATTGCCAATGATGCAATCAAAAAAGGTTACCCGGCTATTTTTTTGATCAACAGTCAGTTTTTCTTACAAGACCCTCGTACGCAAATTCTTGAGCAGTTGGATTTAAGGCATATCTCATTTTCAACCTTTCTCGGAGCGTTGGATGCGGCGGGACAAGCTGCAGGCGTGAGAGCATTGCTGATAATCGACGCATTAAACGAACGTTTCGGTGTAGAAATTTGGCCTCAATACCTGGCACTGTTAATCGAGGAAGTTAAACGCTACCCTCATCTTGCCCTTATCGTTTCATGCCGCACAACTTACCTGCCATTTGTTTTGCCTGCTGATTCTCTTCTGCGCGATAGCTTGAAGCAGATAGAACATCACGGTTTTGCCGACGGAGGCGGGTACGCAGCCAGAACTTATCTGGCCAAGCGCAAAATTTTCCGGCCCAGTGTTCCGCATTTATTGCCAGAATTTAACAACCCGCTTTTCCTTAAAACCTTGTGCGACAGTTTGGAACGACAAGGGCTTAACTGTTTTCCACGAGGAATACAAGGTTTAACGGAATATTTCGATTTTTATCTAAAATCATTAGCCAACCAAATTGAATTGCGGATGGGGCTGGATAAAAGGCAGAACATTATTGCGCGGGCGTTAAAGGCATTTACTGCGAAACTACTATCCAATCAATCTTCCTACCTGTCAATTGAAACAACTATCGCTTGTTTTGATTCGATATATGCATCTACGGGCCAACATGACCGCAGCTTGTTGAGCCAATTCGAACATGAGGGAATTTTAACGATTGAGCCTGTTTATATCGAAAATAATCAGTTAGAAGAACAAGCACGTTTCACGTTCGAGCGTTTCAGCGATTTTCAAATAGCGACGCATTTGTTAAATGAGCAGCTTTCTTCGAATAATAGCGTTCAACCGTTGGAGGCAGGGACTCCGCTACATAATTTTCTTTCTCGTAAAGATGTTTACAGGGTTGCCGGTATTATCGAAGCATTATCGGTTTTACTACCGGAAACGAGAGATTGCGAATTGCTCGATATATTTCCATCAGCCAACGGATCATACAAATGGACAATTAATGAAGCATTTTTGAACAGTTTGTTATTGCGCCGACAGGATTTTTTTACCGATAGAACCCGTGAATTAGTGATTGATTTATCACAAAATTATCGCAATCCCTGGCTGGAAACACTTGTTGCTGTCAGTACCGAGCCTAACAACCGCTTCAATGCCAATTACTTGCACGATAAATTGGCCCCTTTGACGATGCCTGAGCGCGATGCGAAATGGTCTATTGCTATCGCTAATCTTGACCTAGAGAATGGTTCACCACTTGATACCCTGCTTTCCTGGACAGTGGAATCGGGTTTTGAGGAAATAGACCCGATACGCGCTGAATTGGCGGCAACTATGCTGACTTGGCTATTTTCGACTTCCTATCGCACCGTTCGAGATAGAGCCACTAAAGGATTGTCTGCATTGTTAGCGCCGCGTTTGCCGTTAGCACTTAGCTTGTTGGAACGTTTCCAGCAAGTCGATGACATTTACATTTTGGAGAGATTATTGGCCGCCTGCTATGGCGCTGCATTACAAGCACAAACCCAGAAAAATCTTGCCGAACTTGCTCTTTTTGTTTACCAATGGATTTTTGCCGATGGTAAGCCGCCAGCCCATTTGCTTCTGCGCGACTATGCCAGGGGTATCATCGAATACGCATTGCACTGCGAGTTATTGCTTGAACAAATAGAAATTGAAAAAGTCAGGCCACCGTATCAAAGTGATTGGCCGATTGAATTTGTCGACGAAAAGGATTTAGCGAAATATGGCGACAAATACAAGGATGATATTGTTAGGTCGGCAAGTAGCGAGTGGCTTGGCGATTTTGCCAAATATATTATTAAGCCCTCCGTTCATCATTGGACAGTAACACCGTTGGGCGTAGATAAAGCAATAACACCGTACGAAAATTTTGAAGCCTTCCGTTCAATGCTAGCCGATCATGCAAATTCTGATCAACTTTCGGCATTTAATGACATTCTGAAATTCTGTATCGACTGCAATAGTTCGGAGCTAAATTCAGAAAGTCAAAAATCAAAAAGCCAAGCCTCCGATACTGAAGTCAAAATTGAAATTGTCGCTTACGATAATAAGAAGTTGGAACAAAGGAAGCAAAACGACGCTAGATTCGAAGAGCTTGAGAAAATATTTATTAACTTACTCGATGACAAATATAAATATCAATATTGGTCTGGATGCCGACAAGGAATAAGGCAAATTCTGAATCGATATTCAAATAATCGACCGGAACATTTTGACGATATTTTAGCCCAGCGATGGGTAACCAAACGGGCTCACGATTACGGGTGGACCTATGACTTATTCGGCGAATTCGATGGCAGAATTGGTTCCGGCCGGGGCAGACGCCATAAACAAATGGAACGTATTGGTAAAAAATACCAATGGCTAGCATTGTATGAATTATTGGCCCGTATAGCGGACAATTTAATTTATGACTCCGGTTATAGCGATGACGCTGGCCGATATGAAGGTCCTTGGCAAATATACAAACGAAATATCGATCCTTCATTGCTTATTAGCAAAACCAAAGACGACAATTGGGAAAATCATCCCCATGCCTGGTGGTCTCCGCAAACACTTAAACTGCGCTTATTGAATAAGCAAGAGCAAAAACTGTGGCTACAAAACGAATCCGATCAATTGAATAGTGCATCGTTGCTGGATGTAACCGATCCAGATTCGGAACAGCGCTGGTTGGTTATGAAAAGTTTTAAGCATTACAGCACCTCGTATGATTTGGACTCGCGTATCGACTCATGGTGCAGATGCTGGTGTTTAGTCGTCAAAAAACAGCATAAAAACCAATTCATAAATGCGATTTCTACACATAACATGATTGATCCTGATGCATTTCCGAAAGTCGGCGAATTTTATGGTTCATTTATCGGTGAATACCCTTGGTATCCGTCATACGAATTAGACGATGACTGGAAAGCCATTGATCGAGACTATGGCTTTCGGTACAAAGCGCTACCAACATATGCCGAATATACTGCGGAACGTGGCGGATATGATTACTCGATTGAAGGGACGATCAATACTTATTTGCCTGCGCCGTGGCTAATACAAAAGCTTGGTTTAAGGCTAATTAATGGAAGCACGCTATGTTTTGCAGACGAGAAAGGCCAAACTTTGTTCAAAGATCCATCGGTACATGAAGAAGGACCGACTACGGCACTGATCGACAGAACAGCATTGCTAGATTTACTTGATAAAGAAAACTTGGCTCCGGTCTGGATTATTGCCGGAGAAAAAGGCGCATATGGCGAGCATCACGATGATTTCGTTGGGCGCAGAGTTCATTCTTTCGTTTATTCATTGAATGAGCAAAATGAAATCGTTTGCGTAAACAAAAAAATTGATATTGAAGAACGTTAAAACATCAGACTTTGCAAGTTTTTGGACTTTTTTAAATTAAGATTCCTGGAGAACAAGTTAAATGACCATCGCCGACACCATCTACCAACACGTCAAAGCCCTGCCGCCCGCCAAGGCGTTGGAGGTTTTACGTTTCGTCGAATTTCTGGAGTCCAAACCGAATTCACTGCCGCAACCCGCAGCCAACGAAGCCTTGGCCGCTTTTCTTCACAGTCTGCCGGCCGGACAGCGTAGCGACGAAGAGATCAATTCCGAGTTTCTGACAATACGCAACGAGTGGAATGAACTATCAAACTAAATTAGTTCGCTACCGAACGACAAACGGAGATTAAAAAATGAATTCTCTGCAAGAAAAAATTCATCAAGAAATCGACACACTGCCGTTGACTTCCCAAAAAGAAGTTCTGGACTTTGTGCTATTCCTTAAAAATACCCTCAACACCGAGAGCGACAGCGATTATTTGTCTAAAGACCCGAAAATCAAGCAAGCGATTATCGATGGTTTGAATACGCCTTTGGACGAGTGTTCGGATCGTTTGGATTGGTAATGTACAAGCTTTACTTTACCCAGCGCGCTAAAAAAGACGCCAAATTAATAACCGCCTCTAATTTACAAACTAAAACACAGACGCTTTTAGACTTAATTGCTCAGGATCCTTATGCGTATCCACCTGAATTTGAGTTTTTAAAAGGCGATCTAAAAGGTGCGATTTCCCGGCGTATCAACAAACAGCATCGGCTCGTGTATGAGGTTTTGGAAAACGAGCAGGCGATTAAGATCATCATGATGTGGACACATTACGAATAATTTAACGAATAGTCTGGGTGCGGTGAGGAATGTACGCATCAAGCGCGAATTCTGAAATATTATTACGAGGTTATCTACAATGAAAACCACTATCTCCCTGGATAATTCCGTTCTGGAACAACTGTTGATTTACACCCAAGCCAAAACGACCAAGGAAAGCATTGCCGAAGCGATTGAGGAATACATTCGCTTTAAGCAGCGTCAAGAATTGCTGAATTGCCAGGGACGATCGATGTTGAAGACAATTGGCAAGCATTACGAGACTTGGAAAGTCCGTCATGAAACGGGTGTTAATCGATACTTGTGCCTGGATCGACTTTTTCAAATCCAAAAATGGTCAGATGGGTGATCAGGTTGCCACTTTGATTGAAGCCAACCAAGCCGCAATAACGGGTGTAGTCATTGCGGAATTGTTGCAAGGCGTTAAACAGGAGAAGGAAGCCTGGCGGTTAAGATTACTGTTCCAATCCATTCATTACCTGCCAACCGAGGATAACGATTGATTCGGCTGGCATGCTTGCCCAACAACTACGCGCTAAAGGTTTAACCTTGCCGTTGACCGATATTTTAATTGCCACGGTCGCCCAACGTCACGGCATAACGGTTTTAACCCTGGATAAACATTTTCAGCACCTTCCGGTTGCGCATTTTTCGGTTGGGTAAACAAAAATGTGCCCATTGAGAAACACTGTCATGCTACAAGACCAAATCATCGCCGAAATCAAGCAAATCCCGGATGACAAACTGGCGGAAATTTACGATTTGATCCATTACCAAGCCGATAATTTGCCGGGAACCGGATTCCGGCCATGAGATTCAACTCACAGGTAAAGTTTAGTGGCTTGTATTCCAAGCTTATTTTGCACATAGCCGAAGAAACGACGCGGGCCGACCTTTCTATATTACTCTGAAAGTCACGAGGCAGCGGCTCAAAAAACTAACGGCATAACACCGTTGACTTGCATTTGCCGGGGCGATGCCGTCACCTCATGAACGTTAAGCCGGCCCGCTCGAGCCGCAAGCATGCGGCTGGAAAGGCTTACCCGAAATCCAGATCGTCGAAGCTCAGTCCATGGCTATCCGAGCCTTTCAAGCCCACGATTTTGATCGCCGCTCCGGCGCCGGAGCCGTCGGCGTCGTACCACAGCACGCCTTTCTTGTCGTCGAATATCAGGTAGTCGTCGGCGTCGACCGCGGCTTTGCCGACCGCGAAGTTGGCGGCGGTAGCGCCTAGCAGTTGCGTGAATACCGAGGTATCGAGGCGCAGCAGGTCTTCCTCGGCGAAGTCCGTGACGGTATCGGCGCCGCCGACGGCAAGGTCGGCGAATACGAAAATATCGCTGCCGCTGCCGCCGCTCAATTTATCGGCAGCTTCGCCGCCCAGGATTATATCGTCGCCCGCGCCGGCGTTAACTCTGTCTTTACCGGCGCCGGCCTCTATGTCGTCGTTGCCGGCACCGGTAGCGATGTTGTCGTTGCCGCTGCCGGTAGTGACCTTATCGTCGCCGGCCCCGCTGACGACTTTGTTTTTACCGTCGCCGGCGTCGATTAGATTCTCGCCATCGCCGGCATTGATAACGTCGTTTCCGCTGCCGGCTATAATCTCGTCGGCGCCGCTACCGGCTTTAACGTTGTTCTTGCCGCCGTCGGCATCGACGCTGTTGTTGCCCTCGCCGGCATTGATTTTGTCGTTGCCGTCGCCGCAACGAATAGCGTCGTCTCCGGCCCCGGCTTTGACGTTGTTGTTGCCGCCGCCGGCGTCTACGCTGTTGTTGCCCTCGCCGGCATCGATTTTGTCGTTGCCCTCGCCGGCCGTGATGTCGTCCGCGCCGATACCCGCTTTCACGCTGTTGCGGCCGGCGCCGGCGTCAACCAAGTTGTCGCCGTCCCCGGCGTCGATTCTGTCGTTGCCGGAATCCGCCGTTATCGACTCGTTATTGCTGCCGCCCAAGTATTTACCGGGTTTAACCGCAGTCAGTTCGTTGTATTCGCTGGCGCCCGACACGCCTATCGTCACGGTTTGCCTGCTGCCGTCCGCCGCCAGCACGCTGAAACTATCGGTCAGCCGTACACCGCTACCCAAGGCTTGCACGGCGTCGGCAGCGTTACTCAGCAGATAATGCCAAGTTTTATCGGCCGCCAGACTGAACGTACCGTAGCTTCCCAGCGTAGCGGTTTGCACGACGATATCGGCGCTGCCGTCACGGTCGGCGACGATCAGGCTTCCGGCCGCTTCCAACTGCCCGTCTTCCTTGACTTCGCCGTTCAAATCGCCGCCGATCTCGGCCGCGTCGTTCGCCCCGCTTATCTCGACGGCCAAATCGGCGTTGGCCAACGTATTGCCGTCGCTGACGGTCACAGTGAAATGTTCGGCCGCAGCTTGAGTGAGCGACTCCAAGGCCGCATCGTCGGGATCGTAACGGTAGCTTCCAGCGGCGACGTTGACGCTCAATGTACCGTACAGCCCGGCCAGCACAACGGCCGCCCCGTCGCCGGACAAGCTTCCGCCTACGATCCCGAAGCTCAGGGCGGCCGTTTCGGGATCGTTGGCTGCCAAGGATCCGGTCTGCGCCGCGAAATTGTCGTCGCCGGCGGTGTCGGTATAGGAAATTGCCGCCGGGGCGGTCAGACTCGGCGCTTCGTTGACGTCGGTCACAGTCAGTACCACGTCTTTGCCGGCACTCAATTCGCCGTCGCTGACGACTACTTGAAAGGCGTAGCTGGCTTTGGTTTCGAAATCGGCGGCGGATTGCAAGCGCACTTGGCCTGTGCCGGCGTCGATGCGCAACAAAGCCGCGTCGTCTCCGGCCAAACTGAATAGCAGTTCGCTGCCGGGATTGGCATCGCTGGCGGTCGCGCTGTAGACCACACTATCGCCGGCGGCATTTTCAGCCACGCTGGCGGTGGCGGCGGAGGTAATTTCCGGCGCCTGATTGACGAAGCCGACGCTGATCGTTACCGCTTTGCCGGCCGACAGTTCGCCGTCGCTCGCTATTACCTCGAAGCTATAATCCGCTTTGCTGTTCAAGTCCGCAGCCGCCTTCAAGGTCACTTGACCGTTGGCCGCGTCTATGTTCAGCCAATCGGCGTCGGCGCCAGACAAGCTGTAGCTGAGCGTGGCGCCGGCGTCCGGGTCATCGGCGAGCGCGGTATAAATCACCGTACCCGCCGCCGCGCCATCCGGAACGCCGCCTATGCCGGCGGAGCCGATGGCCGGCGCTTCGTTCAGGTCGGTTACGTTAACTTGCACCGCTTGACTGGCGCTCAAACTGCCGTCGCTGACCACGACTTCGAAGACATAACCGGACTTGGTCTCGAAATCCGCCGGATTTTTCAATGTCACCGCGCCGCTGCTGCTGTCGATATTCAATAAATCGGCATCGTCGCCGGCCAGGCTAAAGCTCAGGCTGCTGTTCGCGTCGACGTCGCTTGCCGTCGCAGTATAAATCACGCTGCCGGTCGCGGCGTTTTCGGCCACGCTACCGCTCGCGCCGGAAGTGAATTGCGGCGCCTCGTTGACGTTTTCGACCGAAACGGTCACCGCCTTGCCTACGCTGGCGCTGCCGTCGCTGGCCAACACTTGGAAACTGTAAAAGGCTTTGGTTTCGAAATCCGCGGCATTCTTGAGCGAGACCTGGCCGCTGCTGCCGTCGATGTTCAGCAAGTTAGCGTCGGCTCCGGCCAAACTGAAGCTTAAAACCGTGTCGGCATCCTGATCCGTCGCGGTTGCGGTATAAATGACCGTGCCCGGCGCGGCGTTTTCCGCCACGCTGCCGGTACCGGCCGAGGTAATCGCCGGGTTATGGTTGCCTGCAGGCGACGCGGATAGATTCACCCAGCTGATCAAGCTGGCCGACAATGCCCCGCCGTCGCCTTGCTCGCCGCTATTGCCGTCATTGAATAGCCATGCTATTTCCACCGCACCGCTTGCGCTGCCGACATTCTCGTAAGCAATTTGCCGCAGTGCAGCGCTAACCAACTCCGAGCCGGCCTGATCGTTAAAGGTCAACCGCAAGATCCCGGCGCTATTTTGGCTGACCGTGCCGATGACGGTTTGCTCTACTTTCAACTCGCCGCCTTCGATCAATTCGGCCAAACTGCCGCCTTGATTTGCCGAGAATTGATCGTCGGCAGCGGCTTCGCCCCGGCGTTGCAGCGTCACCGTGGCGTTAGCCCAACCGTAAGCGTCCAATTCCGCGTCCGCCACGCTAACCGTAGCATCCAACAGCACGGGGCCGGCGGCGTCCGAGGCCGCGGCGAAACTGCGGTCGACGGAGCCGTCCGGGTTCAAGCGCAGCAGGGACGGCAAGCCGCCCTTATCGGCATCGCCGGAGTCGTCGGCATAATCCAGGCGAATCAATAATTGTCCATCGTCCGAAATCGACAACACGTCGATACCGCTCACTTGGCCGGCCATCGCTATGCTACGGCTACCGTCAAGCGCGCTATCCAAACTACCGTCGGCGTTGTACAAGGCGAATGCAATTTGCGGATTGCCTAAGCTTGCGGCGGCACCGGCGTCTTGCGCGACTAGAATGCGGCCGTCGTCCAACAGGCCGACTGCGGCGACCGCGGCATCGATAGCGATTTCGCCGTCGGCGTCGAAACTGTCGTCGAACGCGCCGTCGGCGTTGAGTCTGGTAAGCGTAAATGACGCGCCGTCGAATGCGGTGGCGCCGATCAACCATTTGCCGTCGGCCGTTTGCGTCAGCAACTGTCCGTCGACGCTGCCGCCCAAGCCGAATTGATCGTCGACCGCACCGTCTGCCGCCAGCCTGATCAATTGGTCGGAGCCGTCCAAGCCGCTGCCCGTCAATTGCAACAGGATGCGGCCGGTAGTATCGACGTCGATAATGCGGGCGTCGGCGGCTACGAATCCGGTATCCGCCACGCCGGCACTGCCGAATTGGTCGTCGGCGCTACCGTCGGCCTGATAGTGCGCCACCACGACTTCGACGCCGCCGGTACTGCTGTTGGGAGTCAACTCGCTGACCATGATCCCGCCGTCGTCCAGTACTCGCACCGAAGTGACCGGAAAGTCGATCTCCAAGCGGCCGTCGCCGTCGAAATCGCTGTCGAAACTACCGTCCGCCTTCAAGCGGCTGACCACGTATCGAACGTCCAACGAGGAATTCTCGGAACCTTCCAAACCGCCGGCCACCAGTTTGCCGTCGTCGAGAACCGCTATCAACTCGCCGTGCAAGCGGCCGTTGTCGGCGAATGCGCCGTCCAGGCTGCCGTCGGCATTGACCCGAATCAAGGCTGCGTCGTGACTGCTAAGGTTGGTTTCCTGTTCCAGGCGCAACAGCAATTGACCGTCGGCGTTTACCGCAACCAAGTCCGCATCTGTTGCCGAGAAGCCGGTTTCCGCCAGACCGTCGCCGGCAAAACCGGTATCCAAACGGCCGTCGGTACCGTAACGCGCCACGGCGAACTGATAATCGCTGCTACTGCCGCTGTCGGCTATCAATTCGCCAACCAATAGTTTGCCGTCGTCCAACAACTTGACAAAACCGACCGAGGCATTGATTTTGACGATGCCGTCGCTGCTAAACCCGCTATCCGAACTGCCGTCCGCATTCAAGCGATGGATCCGATAATCGCCCGATGCTCCCCCGCCCATCAACAATTTTCCATCGCTCTGCAACGCGGCGAATTTGTCGCCGTACGGCAACCACGTAGCGAATTGACTGCCTTCGAATTCCATCGCGGAACTACCGTCTTGCGCCAGCAGCTTGAAAACAAAGTTGTAGGATTCATTGGCAACGTAGACCTCGTTGCGCACATAGCTAATACCATCCCCGCCATAGCCGTAGAGATAATCGCCGTCTATCGAGCCCCCGCTGCCGAACGCGGTATCGACGCTGCCGTCGGTATTGAAGCGGATGAATAAGCCACTGTAAGGCAAACTCAAACCGCTGTTTTGGAAGGCGTCGACCAATATTTTGCCGTCCTGGTCGATGCCGGTGATATAGGCCCTACTGACCAGATAATCGGTAACGACCCTGCCCTCGGTACCGAAATCCTGATCCAAACTGCCGTCGGCATTGAAGCGTTCCAAGGCCAGGAACCGGTCGCTGCTGTTTTGCTCCAATTCGCTGACCACCAGCTTGCCGTCGTCTTGTACGGCAACCCATGAAACATTTTTGTCGAGCAAGCTCAAACTGCCGTCCCCGTCGAACCCGGTATCGAACGAGCCGTCCGCATTCAGGCGGGAAATGGTGTAGGCATTTGGGGCCGCATCGTTATCGGTATGACCGTGGTCGTTACCGACCACAATATCGCCGTCGGCCAAGATCGCCAGCAAATCGCCGTCTATGCTGCCGTTGTCGGCGAACTCAGTATCGACGCTGCCGTCGGCATCGAGCCGCAGCAACGAAGGCGCAACGTAGGTCAAACCGCTGGCGGACGACGATCCACCGCCCCAATAACCGCCGGATAACGACAGCAGCAGCTGTCCGTCGTCGTTTACCGAAACAAAACCGGCATACGAAGCTCTATGCCCGGTCTCGGCAATGCCGTCGTCGCTGAACGTGGCATCCAAACTGCCGTCGGCATTGTATTTAGCCACATAAAAATCCCCGGAATTTCCGCTGGAACCGCCGCGGGTCGATTCCCCTAACACCAATTGGCCGTCGTCGCTGACCTCGACGAAAGACACGTAACGGTCTGCTATCGTGATACTGCCGTCGCTGCCGAAGCCGGTATCCAACGAGCCGTCGGCCAGTATGTGGCTCAAGGTGTAGTTAGTGTCCGAACTGCCCGTCGAACTATCGGATGAGGTATGGCTGTAACCTACCCATATACTACCGTCCGCCGAACTGGCAACCACGCTGCCTTCTATCTTGCCGTCCCCTGCAAAGCCGGCATCCTGCGAACCGTCGGCGTTAAATCGAATCAGATAGCTACCATAGCTGTTGCTTCCAAAGCTGCTGCTACCATAGTTGTACAAACTCACCAAAATTTGGCCGTCGTCATTGACACTGACTATGTTGGCTGTACCATGAAACTCGGTTTCGGCGATGCCGTCGCCGGCAAAGCCGTTATCCAGGCTGCCCTCCGCGTTATAACGAGCGAGCCTAAACGCTCCGCCGCCACTATTACCGCCGGATTCCGTTTCGCACACCAAGATTTTCCCGTCGTCTTGCACGCTGAGCGAGGACAACTGCCCCTCTATTTGCAGCCTGCCGTCAACCCCGAAACCGCCGTCGGCGCTGCCGTCACTATTCAGCTGCTGTATCACATACTGCACAGCAGCCGAAGAACTGTTGTTGTCATCCGGATAATAGCCCCCCAGCAGCAGCTTGCCGTTGTCCAATACATCCACACTGGTTAGCTGAATGCCTAATTCCACGCTGCCGTTTTGACCGTATTCGCCATTCAAGCCGCCGTCGGCCGATAGCTGACTCAAACTCGATGTCAAATGATAGTGAGCGAAGAAGCCCGAAGAACTCGAATTCAACCCTAGTGCGCCGTGTTGCGCCACCAACAATTGTCCGTCGTCGAGTAAGGCCACAATGTCCGCGTAATCGCCGGCATGGCTGACTAATTGCGGTGCATTGTTCACCGCGGTGATTTGCAGCGCCGTTGTACTTTCCGCTTGCAACGCGCCGCCGTTGCCCTGGTCTCCACTATTGCCGTCGGAAAAACGCCAGCGCAAATCGAGCGAGGAAGGCGGCGTCGCATCGTTCAACACCAGGCTGCGCAGCAAGGCGTTGACGATGTCCTGGCTCGGCGTATAGCCGTAATCGACGAAACTCAACGAAAAACTGCCGGCGCTTGCCTGATTGATTTCGGCGACGGGCAAAGCGCCGGATTCGCCTTGATAGAGCAGATAACCGGATTCCTTGTCCAACAGGAAGCTACTATCGGCGATGCCTATGGCCGCCAATCGTCCTTGCGCGTCGGTCAGCGTCAGCGTCGCTCCGCTGTAATCGCCGCCGTCGCCCAGCGCAGCCAATTCGGCATCGTAAACCGAGGCCGTGTCGCCGCTTAAGCGTAGCGTCCCGTCCGAACTTTCAGTCACGTTCGAATCGGTAAAATTGGAAAAAACCGGTGCCGTATTCGTAGTCATGCTCACTCCGCGTCAAATTCTGTTTGATTGTTCGTTACCGCTTCGCTCACCAGGCTTCCATCAGCTCGTCCAGCGGAAACGCTTTCCCCGCCGCCGCCCAGGCATCCCTGACCCTGAGCAACGCCGGTTCCGCTTTGCGCAGCCAATCCGCATGACGGTCTTGTTTGGCAAATACATAAAACTTTTCCGCATCGTTGTCGGAGCCGTAGCGCCGGTAAAAACCTTGTGCCGTTGCCTGTATCCGCGCTTCGCCGTATGCCACGGTACGCCAGTGCGGACTAGCGGCTAAACCGCTATGTATCAGCTGGTAATGGTAATATTCCCAATAGCGTAAATACACGTCGAAGTAATCCGGTCTGGTTGCCTCGATCCATTGCGCCCCGGCCAGTTGGGCGTCTCTACGCGCCCATTCTTCGATATTGCCTCTAACCGCGAATTTTCCGTCGACGGGTAATCCCCCGGATTTTTCGTAAGTGGAAATGCACGCGGCCACCGGATGACGCAAAGTAAGCAGATACTCGGTTTCGCTGCCTAACAATTGATGAAAAAAACCGCCTTGATACGCTGCTTTAGTGGCTTTTTTCGGCACTACCACCCGGTTGTCGAACAAGCGGGCGTTGGCGTAAAACAGCTCGACCATGGTGAGATATTCCGCCATACCCTGCATCGAATGGGTAACGCTATTCACGCCTTGTTTAATCTCGAAAGGACCGGCATCCGGAAAGCCATCGTGGGCAATCGCGTTGGGAATTTGCTCCGGCTTCCAGCCCAGCGCCAGAAACAGCTGCTTGGTTAAATACGAACCGCCGTGCCGGGGACAGCCGACTACGCAAACGAAGCGATAGCGTTCATGAATCGGCCGTAAGCGCGCTACGTCTCCGGTCAAGATAGCCACAAACAATTCGTAACTGCGTTGCAAGGCGTTTTTCCCGCCGGCGGATGCCAACACCTCCGCCGCATGCGTGACGGCTCGTTGCTGAGCTTGACTGTCTCTATTCAACGTTTCGCTCAACTGATCGTGCCACGGCGATTCGAACGGCAGGCCGTTGTCAAAGTGATACAGGAAATTGATAAACGCCGGAGATACGGGAAAATGTTGATCGGTAAGCTTAATTTCTATGCTCATTGTTATTGGTATTCCGGTACTTAATAAAAGACGCACCGCGCATCGATTGCATCCTGTTTATGCCGGATCCAATACGCACCGATAGGACACGCGTCAAATTTGGCGGCTAGATCATACACTACGCCGCTTCATCCGCAATCGCAGTTGGGGGAGATAGCCAACTCACTCCCAGGGCTTAACACTCCGGCAACATGGGCCGCGGTCATGGGGCACGTGATTAAAGCCAACGGCGTTCTGCCACACTAAGCGGCCGGCCCCGCCGCTTCGCGCCGGCTTTTTGCAGCCAGCGAATCAGGCCGGTAACGAACAGCAGCGGGCAGGCCAAGCCGGAAATCGACACCAATATTTGCCCGCTCAAACCGAAGGCTTCGCCGCTATGCAAGGGGTGCAGCCAGTTGATCAGCGTGTCCGAAGCGCCGAGATCGGCGGGATTGCTGACCGCCAATATCCGGCCGCTGTATTGGTCGACCCAGACATTGGTTTTCGGGAAGCGCCGGTTAGGCTCGCCGTCTTGGCGCAGATTGATGCGGAAACTACCGTCGGCGTCGTGCGGGGTTTCGATCCAGCACAAGCGGGCGTCGGGAAAAACCGACTGGCCGGCGGCGACCGCTTGATCGAGGCTAATCCGTTGTTGTCCGATCACTGTTGGTGAGGATTGCGGTTTGGGCATCGCTTGCAACGGCGAAAAATAGCCGAACAGCGGATTGGCGTATTGCGGGATTTCCAGGGCAACGCCGGTCAGCGCTGAATGTCGAGCCCGCGGACGCGTCGAACGCGCAGCATCCAATCCCGGCACCTCGAGTTGTTTCAGGTTGTCCAGATTGCCCCACAGGTTTGCGCCGCCGCGTAAGCTTCTCGGTGCGAGGCGTCGCTGGCCAGCCAACGCTCGAAACGGGCGCGGGTTTTAGCGTCGCAACGCTCATCCTGCAAAGCAACGAACCAAGCCACGGCTTGGTCGAAACTACGCTGATCGAAGGCTGTCATGATGCGGCGGCATCCTATCTTTCGAAACGACGGTGGCAATGCAGCATGGCCTTGACCAAATGGCGCTGCACGGTTTTTTCGGAAATGCCCAGCTGAGTTGTATCAGGGTGTCCGGCTGCGTGCGCGGGCAAATCAAATCGTCGTTCAGTTGGTCGTGCTTGCTCGTTACCCGTTGGTCGTAGCGAAGAAAATCCAGGGCCAAGCGCTCGGCGATGCGGTATAGATAACCGATCAGATTATCGGCATGCGAAACTTGCTCCTTACGCAACATGCGCAAATAGGCTTCCTGGCTCAAGTCTTGCGCCGTCTCCGGGCAACCAACCCGTTGCAACAAGTAGTTTTGACGATATCGTCACGATGGCTGACGAATAAATCGGCAACCTGATTGCAGTCTAGGGAAACGGAGGACACGGGTGGGTAAAGCTCCTGTGCTTCGGTGCGGCTCAATGAACGATCACCCAATAAGGCAAAAACCGGTCCAACGAAATTGATCCGACACGGACAAGAATATCGAACATCGACCGGAAATGTTTGTATGGCATATATCAAAGGCATAAAGACTCCCGACTCAAGCTACCGATAACCAAGGCGGCCGAATTTGCGCGAAGCAAGGCAAGAAACTGTCGGAAACAAATAAAACTATGTTATTTATCAATACAATTTAGGCCGGCATATCCCTGAACTCCAGCTTGACCCGCCCTGGCAGAGAACGAGTTTTACAAACTCATATTGGCCGATTGCAAACTGCCATTGTCCGCCGCGCGGGATTGAGTCCGTCAATACTCGATATCGTTTGCAGACTTTGCGGAATCGCCTGAATGCTGCCGACACTGATTTTGGTACCGGCGCTGATTTTCCGGATACTCAATCCGGCACTCAGACTAGATCTTAAAACTGCTCGTATTTGACGCATTGTCATTCTCTCCATGATCCCAACCTTTGCGCCTCCAGTCCCATCTCACTGTGGAAATACAGCGCCTCGCCCAGACTCATGCGTTATTGGACAAGGCTGTTTGTGTTACCGGATGTATTCAACTAGAATGCCTTATTTATAAGGGTGTTACATCGATCAACCTACCTGTATCACAGGCGTATAACGTATTATGGTATCGAAATTGACTTATTCTGGCTCCTCCCAGCCTGACTTGGACTGGAGCCAAATCAGGGAAACGGTTAAATTGCTAGCAGTAACTGTCGCCCAAGTAGAAGGGGGCATGAAAGTGGGCGACGAGGCTGTCGACGTACTGGTAAACTCCTTTACCAGCATGGTCGAGGATCTAAGCTCGATACACGAGATTTTATCCAGCATGGAACAAAGCCCCAAATCCGAGGAAGCATTAAAATATTGCGCAGCCATTCAAAACAGGATTCAAACATCGGTAGTGGCTTTCCAATTTCATGACCGTCTCCAACAATGCCTGCACCACGTATCAGTCGGACTGAGAGGCTTGTCCGATATTATCGAATCGCCGACGCGCCTGTATAACCCTATGGAATGGTATAAGTTCCAAGAGGAAATTCGCGGCCGCTACACCATGGAATCGGAAAAAATCATGTTCGATGCGATTCATCAAGGCAAAAGCATTGATGAGGCAATCGCCTTGGTGGAAGCGGCCAACCAACAAAATAACGAGGACGACGACGAAGTCGAACTTTTCTAATCGGCCGTCTTGCCGAAAACTTACATGAAATCTAAATCTCTATTGCTCGTTATCCCGGTTTTGCTTGTCAATGCCGCTTGCAGTACCTTTCAAGAACCTAAAAAAGCCAAACCAGCCCCGCAAGTGGTAAGACCTAAGACTTCGACGCCGCAACAATCGCAAAATCAGCAGGCTAAGAAACCGTCTCCCCCGGCTCCATCGAAACCGCCGGTCTCGAATGGCACGGCGACTTACGCCATCGATCCGGGAAGACGCGAGTTTAAAATCGAACCCAGTCAACCGACTCTACAGGCTCAACCGCTGGAACAACCCGTCATTACACAACCCCCTATCGAGCAACCCGATACGAATTTCGGGCAGGTGCAGGTACCGCCGCCCCCCCAACCTGCAATTTCAATCGAAGACGCTCAACTCCCCAGCGGCTCTCCGCCCGCGGTTATTGCCTTGTTGACGGACGCGGACCGAAGTCGGGCATCCGGCGATCTCGACGCGGCGGTTTTCGCTACGGAACGCGCTTTGCGCATCGACTCCCGAAACCCGGTACTGACCTATAAACTTGCGCAGCTTAGACTTAAACAAAATCGTCCGCAGCAAGCCGAAGAATTGGCGGGTAAAGCGGCGTTACTCGCCGGAAATAACTCGGATCTGAAACGGAAAAGTTGGCTTTTAATTGCCGAAGCGCGCCGCATTCAACAAAACTATCAAGGCTCTAAAGACGCCAAAGCCAAAGCCGACAGCTTTATCGGCCGTTAAACGCAATAGGGAAAAAAACGTGTCCGAATTGACCGAGATATTCGGAGCAGAAGGTGAATTAGCTAAAGTCATCAACGGTTATTCTCCAAGGCGCGCACAAATCGAAATGGCGCAAGCGGTTTACGACGCAATCAGCAAGCGTGAGCATTTAATAGCGGAAGCCGGCACTGGCACAGGCAAGACATTCGCCTATTTGATTCCGGCGATTTTGTCCCGCAAGAAAGTCATTGTCTCTACCGGCACCAAAAATCTTCAAGACCAATTATTCAACAAAGATCTGCCGCTGATCCGCAAGGCCTTGAGCGGAGTTCCGTTTAAAGCCCGCTTGCTAAAGGGGCGGTCCAATTATTTGTGTACCTATCGGCTGGAATTGGCGCTGAATTCGGCTTTCGGTTACGAACAGGCGGAAGCGCACGCCCTGTCGCAAATCAAAATCTGGTCTCAACGCACGCAAACCGGCGACATTTCTGAAATCGCCGACGTACACGACGGCGATAGAGTATGGTTTAACGCCACGTCCACCACCGATAATTGTCTAGGGCAAAATTGTCCGGACTACACCGATTGCTTTGTATTAAAGGCCCGTAAAGAAGCGCAAGAATCGGATGTCGTAGTGGTTAACCACCATTTGTTGTGCGCGGATTGGTCGATTCGGCAAACCGGTTTCGGCGAGTTGCTACCCGATGCGGAAGTCGTCATCATTGATGAAGCACATCAACTGGCCGACACGGCATCCGGCTTTTTAGGCGAAACTGTGAGCGGTAAACAACTCGTCGATTTAGCCGACGATACTTTAGCGGAGTACTTTAGCCACGCCAAGGACATGCCCGACTTACGCTCGGCCTGCGACAATCTGCAATTGGAAGTCAAAAACCTGCGCTTAGCCTTCGGCCTGGAACTGCGACGCGGCGATTGGCAAGACATCGATTCCGATCCGAAATTAATAGACGCGTTAGGTACTTTGCAAAAACAACTGGCCTGCTTGACCGATCAACTGGAACGCGCGTCGGTTCGCAGCAAAGGCTTGGAAGCCTGCTTCGAACGGGCCGAAACCTTGGACGCCCAGTTGGAAACCTTGATAAACGATACGGCCGGCCAATGGATCAAATGGTACGAAACCTTCGGCAAATCATTTACTTTGAGCCGTACCCCGCTGGATATCGCGAAAGAGTTTCGCAGTTTTATGGCAAGACATAGAGCCAGCTGGATTTTCACCTCGGCCACGCTGAGCGTCGCCAATAATTTCAACCACTTCTCCAGAAATCTGGGCTTAAGCAAAACCACCAGCCATAGCTGGGAAAGCCCGTTCGATTATCCCAACCAAGCGTTGTTTTACCATCCGCGCGGCCTCCCCCAACCCAACGATCCGCAGTTCACCGATAAAATCGTAGACTTCGTCTTACCGGTATTGGAGGCCAGTCGCGGACGGGCGTTTTTTTTGTTCACCAGCCATAAGGCCCTGCAACGCGCCGCTCAGCGGCTGGAAGGCAAATTGAGTCATCCTATTTTGATTCAAGGCAGCCGTTCCAAATCGGCTTTACTGGATCAATTCAAGAGCTTAGGCAATGCAGTCCTGCTGGCGACCGCCAGTTTTTGGGAAGGGGTAGACGTACGCGGCGACGCACTCTCTTGCGTGATCATCGACAAGCTGCCTTTTGCCTCTCCGGGCGACCCGGTGCTTAAGGCTAGGATGCAGGCACTGGAGAAACAAGGCCGCAATCCCTTCTTTGAATACCAACTGCCCAATGCGGTCATCATGTTGCGCCAAGGGGTGGGAAGATTGATTCGCGACATTAACGATCGCGGCGTGTTGATGGTGTGCGATCCGAGGTTGCTTAAACGCGCTTACGGGCAAATGTTTTTGGATAGCGTGCCGGCGATGCAGCGTAGCCGGGATTTGGAAGACGTCCGCCGGTTTTTCGCAGTCGAACAGCATACTTCCGAAAGCGCCGAAACACCCCCCGCAACCCGCGCCTAACCTATCGCTTTAACGGCATTTCGCAGTAAATACAAGCACTCGCGGGTTGCAGCCAGATCCAAGGCGCTAAAATCGTCCTGAGTCGTTAACAGTGGATTCGCGCCCATTTGCAGCAATTTCGCAACCATGGCCGCTTTACCGCTGGACGATGAATAAATTAACGCCGTTGCCCCGCTGGGATTTCGATAATCGGGGTCTATCCCCGCATTCAGCAACAGCTCGATACAATCGATTGATTCGGCAAAACAGGCCGCCCACAAGGCGTTATTGCCATAAAGATCCAGAACGGTTAAATCCGCGCCGTTGGCGAGCAGCCATTGCAACACCTCAATTTCCGCTTGCTGGGCAGCCAATATCAGAGGGTATTGTCCGGCGGCATTCGTCGAAGCAATAGATTCCGTTGAAAATCCGTTTCTGCTTAACCATTCCGCGACCTGTTGATTCAAATTCATCGACAAATCTCCCGTTAAACCAACGAACGTCTATGCAACAAGGAAAGCCGGCCTATGCCGGCCGCATTGAGCCGCTCCAACATGATCCGCCGGCCTTGTTCCCCTTTGCCGCGCAGAAAGCGTAACTCCGGCAAGGTCAACAACACCGCAGCAATCAGAGCGACTTTGCCGCCCCCTACTTGCCATTCGGCATCGTCCACCATAGGCACTAGCAAGGCACCGACTCTGCCACGGCCGTCTTTAATATGATCGATGTTAAACTCTAAAGACAACAACTGCCCTTCCAGCAATTTCACTGCCAAGCGCGGATAACTGGCCAAGGTATGGCTGATTTCCGCTACCATCGGAAACATCCAGGTATCGGCCAAAGCCGTCAACGGCGCATCGTCCGCTATGCCGGAATCCGGCGATTCCACGAAAACCTCCAGACCCAAACCGTTTTCGGGCCTGTCCCGCTCCACCCAAGGATCAGACAGGCCGTCGGACACGACGAAACAAGCATCGTCTTTCCTGCCGGCTGCCCACGCCGCGCCCGCCGGCCATTCCGGTCCATCGCTCATCGGCCCCATCAACGAGGTTAAAGCCGCGAGTTCCCGGGTGCCTGCCCAAGTCCGAATTGCCTCGTGACGGGCGCTAGAAGCGAATTGCAAGCGGTCGGCATACGTCAATCCGACGATAAACTCATTCATTATGGGCAGGTTCATGACTCGTGTTGTTTTCCAAACATTGACTGGCGGCTAATCTCACTTCTTCCTCGGGATCGTCCAACAAACTCTGTAGCAAATCCGGGGCAGCGCGTAGCGCGACTTCGTATCGCACGGTCCAATCCGGATCTTTACTGATCAGGGCCAAATCTTCGATTTCCATGCGTTGGGCAACGATTCTGCGGATTTCGACTTCCGCGTCGTGCGCCATCAAACCCAGACTCACGGCCGGAATCCGCGTCGCCACGATGCGCCTGACTTCGCTGTCGGGATCCGCTACCAAGCGGAACAAGCGCCCTTGCGGCAAACGTCGCGCCACATAAACGCGCACCAAGTAATCAGGATCGTCCGCCATCGCTTCCAGTTCTTCTTCCGGTAGACGGTCGGCCACGGTTATCCGTACTTCCCTATCCGAGTCGTTACGCAGCTGTATCAGCAAGTCGAAAGGTACCCGATACGCCAACACCCGCCGCACCGCCTCATCCGGATCTTTCAACAAAGGCGGCAGCAAATTGGTCGGCAAATATCTGGCGGCAATTGCCCTGCGTTCCCAAAAGCCGTCTTGAGCATAATCCGGTGCGAATTGCGGATTGGCTTTGAAAAAACGGTCGATTTGCCTGCCGCTATTGGCGGCCACACAGCAATCGCCCGGTTTGCAAGCGCCTTGCGACAGCAAATTCGCCCTAAACCGGCATGCGCCGCAATCCGCCAACGGCGTTAAATCGGTTTCTAAATCGGCGGCCGGCATAGTCATGCTGCCTTAGCCGCCGCAGGCAACAATTGCGGGGTAACTTGCGCCAACCAAGTTTGTACCCGCTGATCGGTCATATGCGGTTGACCGCGCTGATCCAACACCAAGCCGACAAATTGGCCGTCGATGATGGAATCCGAATGCTCGAATTGATACCCTTCGGTGCTCCAACGCCCGACGATGGTTGCACCGTAACCGTAAAATACCCGATACAGCTGAATCAGCGAACTGGCGAAGCGAGAAGCATAACGTTCTTGATGCCCTAAACCGAACAGCGCCACGCGCTTGCCGCTTAAATCCACATCATCCAGATACGGCACGAATTCCGCCCAATTGGGCTCTTGGCAACCTACGGCCAAACCCGGCATGTCGCCCACTCCGTAACTAGGCGTACCCAGGATCAACGCGTCGTAAGCCAATAGCTCGTTCGGCCGGGTACGGTTTATGTTTTTAGGCTTGTCGGCCAATTCGTCGCCTAATACGCTGTATATTTTTTTTGCTACCAATCGGGTGCTACCGGTATCGGTGCCAAAAAAAATGCCGATTTTGCTCATAAATCACCTGTGAGAAATAACCTACCGTTACTTGCTCTTCAAGCAATATCCAAACCAAAATCGAAGCGAATGTTTTTTGTTTTTTCTCGTTACAATTCAAGCAATTAATTTTGAGCCAAGCGATATCCCCCCCATTCGCTTGCTCAATTGACGACAATTGTCGGCGTTATGGCCTGTTTCTGACAGCAGCAGCGGCTTTTTCTAGCTTTAAGACTTATTCAGTGCCAAGTACGGTTACTCACCCGGTAGAGCGGGGGACGAGGCAAACCGCCCTCATCTTGTCAAACGCTGAATAGTTACTGGAAATCTAGCTTGTGCAGGGTTTAACCTAGAAGTGTGATCAGCTTACGTTCGGGGCCAAGGTTCGCCGACAATCGATACTGATTCTGCGCGGCGAGGAACTAAGTTCCAATGCGGTTAACTGCCCCCCCCATAGACAACCGGTATCGATGCCGTAGACATTGTGACCATGGTAGAAACCAAGCGTGGACCAATGTCCGAAAATGATCCGCATAGACGCGCTTCGCCGTCCGGGTACCGAAAACCAGGGCAGCAAATGAGCCGGCTGACTGCCGACCGGGCCTTTGAAATGAAAGTCGAGCTCACCGGACGCGGAGCAATAGCGTAAACGGGTCAAACAGTTAATGGTGAAGCGAATTTTTTCCATGTCCGACAATCCCTCTTGCCACAACCTTGGCTCGTCGCCGTACATCGACTTCAACACCGTAGCATAATCGTCGCTTTGTATCGCTTGTTCGGCAAATAGCGCCATCGCCTTCACCGCGGTCAAATCCCATTGCGGCGGCAAACCGGCGTGCAACATGCAATAGCTGGCATCGCCATGAAACAAGGGCCGATGCCTGAGCCAATGCAACAACTCGTCTCTATCGGGTGCAGCCAGAATCGGCTCCAACGTATCCTTGCGCCCTAGGCTACGCGCCGCAGTGACGGTGGCCAATAAGTGCAAATCGTGATTGCCAAGCACGGTAACTGCGGATTCGCCCAGGCTTTTTACAAACCGCAAGGTTTCTAACGACTTAGGCCCGCGATTGACCAGATCGCCTGCTAACCATAGGGTGTCTGACGCGGGCTCGAAACCGATAGCATCCAATAGGCGCCGAAATTCGTCGTAACACCCCTGGATGTCACCGATTGCGTATATCGCCATCAGTGCAAAGTACGCGGAATGGACAGGGTAAACTTAGGAATATTCGCGCTGAAACTTTCGCCGGTATCCGCTTGCATTTGATATTTTCCCTGCATTACGCCGACCGGAGTTTCAATCATTGCTGCGCTGGTATAACGGAAGGAATCGCCCGGATTCAAATAAGGATGCTCGCCAACCACGCCTTCGCCATTGACCTCCTGCACTTTTCCGTTCGCATCGGTAATCAGCCAGTGCCGGGTCAACAAACGTGCAGGTACCGAACCTACATTGGTAATCGTCACGGTATAGGCAAACACAAAACGGTTTTGCTCGGGCGACGACTGAGATTCAATATATTGCGGCCTAGCCTCAACTAAAACTTTGTTTTTCTCGCTCATTGATAGAAGATGTGTCGCATAAATGATTCCTTATTTCACCCCAACTATTACGCAAACGCAAGCTAATCGATGATTACCCGTACCCTGTTGCGCTACTGGTTGCTGGCCTTTTCTATCGCGGTACCGGCTGCGGACGGCCGGGATCTTTTTGCCGCCTCTGCGAGCGGAAATCTGGAACGCGTTCGCTCTTTACTGGCCGACGGCATAGACGTCAACAGCAAGATTGACCAAGACCGCACGCCGTTGATGGTTGCAAGCTACAACGGCAACATACGGATTGTAAAACTACTGTTAAGTTACGGAGCAAACGCCAATTTAGCCGATAAATCAGGATCGACGGCGCTAAGCGACGCAATCCTGAACGGCAACGCGGATATAATCAAGCTATTGATCTTGTCCGGTGCAGACTTAAACGCTAAGGATAGCCGCGGAGAAACCGTTTTAGACAAAGCCAAGAAAACCGGTCGCGAATCTATCGTGAAATTATTAGAGGACGCCGGCGCCAAGCCCGCGCCCGCTCCGGAGCAACAACCGACAGATCAACAACCTACGGCAGAAGCCCCAGCCAATCCAGAAGCCACTCCGGAACCAGCCAAACCATGACAGCCAACGATCAATCCCGTTTACATATTCACATCATCGGCATATGCGGCACATTCATGGGAGGACTGGCCTTGATTGCCCGCGAACTAGGCTATCAAGTCAGCGGTTCGGACCAAAACGTTTACCCGCCTATGAGCACTCAATTGGAACAACAGGGCATAGCGTTAATGCGCGGTTATCGTGCGGAGAATTTGGATGGCGCCCCGGACATCGTGGTAATCGGCAATGCCCTTTCTCGCGGCAATCCGGAAGTCGAGGCCGTATTGAATCGCGACCTGAACTATCTATCCGGGCCGCAATGGTTGGCCGAACACGTATTACGGCATAAATGGGTGCTAGCGGTAGCCGGCACTCACGGCAAAACCACCACCACCAGCATGCTCAGCTGGATACTGGAATACAACGGGCTAAAACCCGGCTTTTTAGTCGGCGGAATTCCGGTGAATTTCGGAGTGTCCGCACGCTTGGGGGAATCCGATTTTTTTGTCATCGAAGCCGACGAATATGACTGTGCTTTTTTCGACAAACGCTCCAAATTCGTGCATTACCGCCCGCGCACGGCCGTATTGAATAACCTGGAATACGACCACGCCGATATCTTCGAAGATCTGGATGCAATCAAAAAGCAATTCCACCATTTAATCCGTACCATTCCCGGCTCGGGCTTGATCGTCGCGCCCGCTGCCGAGCAGCACATCAGCGACGTACTGTCGATGGGTTGCTGGACACCGGTCACTCGCACGGCAATCGGCAGCGAGAGCGAATGGCAAGCGGACTTATTGCGTTCCGACGGCAGCGCTTTTACGGTTTGCTTTCAGGGCAAACAGCAGGGCGAGGTGTCGTGGAATTTGACCGGATTGCATAACGTTAGCAATGCGTTATCGGCCATAGCCGCGGCCCGCCACGTCGGAATCGCCCCATCCGACGCCGTACCGGCACTTGCGCAATTCAAAAATGTGAAACGCCGAATGGAAGTCATAATCCGCAAAAACGGCGTCACCGTATACGACGACTTCGCCCATCACCCCACCGCCATCAAAACAACTCTGGACGGACTGCGGAAACAAGTCGGTTCCGAGAAAATAGTCGCGATCGTCGAGCCGCGTTCCAATACAATGCGTTTAGGCATACACACGCAATCTTTAGCCGAATCGTTAACGGCAGCCGATACGGCCATCGTATTCCAGCCGGACAACTTAGGCTGGGATTTAAGCTGCCTTAAGCAATATAACGACAAGATTATCTTTCATAACACGCTGGATGACATCATCGCTATGGTGAAAGCCGAAACCAATAAACCATGCCATGTACTGTTGATGAGCAACGGCAGCTTCGGCGGCATTTACCGGCGCTTACAACAAGAACTTTGATCAGCCTCTCTCGTCGCGCCCGGAACCCAGGCAAAAAAAAACGGCCTTTAGGGGCCGTTTGAGGAAGAGGGTAAAGCAACTCAGCTGCGCAAAACAATACTAGAGTTGCGCGCAGTCTAATGCTAATTTTCGAATTTGTGAATGTGACCGATTGTCACAGGCGACAAACTGTCGCACAAATACAACACACTATTAACGCGGCAATCATCATGTTAAAACCTTGTGGCTTTAAACCCTTTAACAGGTCAACTAATTGCCGCCTTTAAAGCTAATCTGCAGTGCGTGTAGCGCATTCTGACAGTCTTCGGTATCTTTAAGATTCGGATCGTCATAGCATTGTTGGTTCTTGATCTTCGCGTCCTTGATATTTGCGACATACCAAGCGACGGATTTATTGGGTTCGATTTGTTGCACCTCTTCCTCGGCACTAGTCACTTTAAATGCGGTTAACACGAGCGCCAACGATGTGATCAACAAAATAGCGGTATTTTTTTTCATGCCTAATCTCCCTATAGTTTGAATAACTAGACTCGCCACACAATTGGCAAGCAGGCCAAAGTCTAGTAAAAAACATCCGCGCCGAAAATGTGGCTAATTGCCGCGCGACAAATTGTCAATTCACTGCAAATCACAATGACGCCGCAAAACAACTAACGCCCGGATTTAGCGCCGTGCAACCGCATCAAAAGCACCGCTTCATCGCGGGTTAATCCACACTCTTTCACCAATTCGTCTAAACTTATTCCCCAGCGAATCTTCTGAATCACACCATCATAACTTTGTTGCGTAGATGCCGTAGGCACCTCGGCAAACTTTTCCATGTCGGCCTGACCCTGATCCTGCACAAACTCCCAAACCTGATCCAAACGCGCATCATTAGCCGCCAAGCGTTTATCGACCATTACGGCCGCAGAGCAGATGCCGGCCAAATCCTCATGGGTTTGTTGCAAGCCGGCTTCCAAACTCCTAATCCGCCGGCCGAGCTTTTTAGTCTCACGCCAAAACCCGATTAAGCCAAGCAATAGTAAAGCAACCAACACTATTAATGAATAAAGCAAATAGTCCACGCTCATACGAACTGATCGATATGCTGAGTCTGCGGTAATTCCTGATCCGCACCCTTAGGGTCTTGCGGCGCGGATCGCAGCCGGGGCTGTGGTTTACGTTTGCGTTGCGGCTGAGGACCGGCTTTTTCCACCACTTGCAGCGGCAAACTCGGCCCTAAGGGCGGGATTTCAGGCATACCGATTTTTCCCGGTTAACGGAGTCAGAACATGTCCAATTCGGCTTTTTCATCTTCGCTAAGAAATTTATTGAGATCGACCAAGATCAATAACTTGTTATCGCGACTCGTCACCCCCTGAATGTATTTGGAACTTTCTTCGTTGCCGACGTTAGGGGCTGTCTCAATTTCGGAAGCCCGCATTTCCACTACTTCCGCGACGCTGTCGACTAGTATGCCGATAATATGCTTATCGGTCTCGATAATGACCACTCTTGAGGCATCATCCGGCTCCTTCGAGGGTAAGCCGAAACGGTTTCGAGTATCGATCACCGTCACGACATTACCCCTAAGATTAATAATACCAAGCACATAAGACGGAGCGCCTGGCACCGGAGCAATCTCGGTGATTCTTAGAACCTCTTGCACCTGCATCACATTGATACCGTACTTTTCATCCCCTAAACAAAACGTCACCCACTGCATGATCGGGTCAGTTTGTTTTCTATCTTCACTCATAATTATGCATCCACTTAAATTAAAATCATTTTCTGCGCTGCGGAACCAAAGCCTGTAAATCGATGATCGCCGTCAATTCCTCGATCACGGTACCGATCAGCCAAGGCTTTTTTTGTCGACTCGTTCGCCATCGTACTTTATCCGGCCTTACCCTTCCTATAGATAAAACTTCGTCGCACGCCAAGCCCCAGCGTTTATCTTGAGTAATCAAAATACTTTTGAACGGATTCTTTTCCAGATCGCGTTGACTACCGCGTAATTTCCCGAAAATGAGTTGTCCCATGTCCAACACGCCGATTCGGCTGTCTTGCTCGTCTAATAACCCCATGAACCAAGAGGGTTGACCGGGAATTTGGCCGGGTTTTTTATCTATCTTGATGGTTCTGGCCAATTCCGTTAACGGGGTAGCCAATATCAAATTGTCGACTTTAAAAAACAACGCTTGAAACTCGTGCTGCGCCCAATAAGGCATTACCGATAAGGGATGCAACTTAGCCGGCGCCTGATATGCAACCAGATTAGACGGCAAAATATGGGCAGCAGGCTTATCGTCAAGCGCCTCTCGCGTTACTTGCGGCGGCAATTCAATTGTTTGAGTGATAACTTTAGCGGTCTGCCTCTTCGGCGTTTCCGCCCCCTGCTGTGCAATCTGCCGCTCGTTTAACGGCTGGCGGCCTATCTCGGCGTCGCCATCCGGAATTTCTTCCAATAAAGTCGTTAAATAGGCATCTAATGCCAATTGTTGCTGAACGATGTGCTGAGGCGGCTTTGAGCGAGTCATAATCTATTCGCCACGAGTTTGTCTTCGCCTTTTTCCAACAACAATTGCTCCAATAATTCGGAATAGGCTTCTACGGCCTTGGCACTTTTATCGAACAGAGACAAAGGCACCCCCACTCTACTGGCTTCTCGTACCTTGGTATCTACCGGGATTACCGAACTCCAGACATTGTCGGGATATTGTTGATGCAACCCTATCAAGCTGTCTCTTGCCGCTCTGGTTCGTTTATCGTACATCGTCGGAACGATGGTGAATTTAGGCAGCGTTTTTCGAGAATGAAAAACCATATTGATGGTATGGACCATTCTATCCAGCCCTTTCAAGGCCAAAAATTCGGCTAATACCGGAATGATTAAATGATCGCAGGCGGCGAGCGCGTTGATCATTAGCACACCGAGCATGGGGGGGCTATCAATGATCGCATAATCGTAACGGTCTTTGAGCTTGCCGAGAGCCGTTGCAACCACTAATCCCATTCCACCCATTTGAGCGACTTGCCTGTCCAGAGTAGCAATTGCGGTCGATGCGGGTAAAACCGACAATCCGTCGAATTCGGTAGACGCCAAATAGACTTCGGGATTAACGTTTTTCTTTTTTTCGCTCGCGTCGCGAAATAAGTTGTAAACGCCTTGTTCGACTTCATCGGGATTCATTTTGAAATAACTGGTCAGAGAGCCGTGCGGGTCTAAATCAACCAATAGGGTCCGAAAGCCCCATCCGGACAACAAACCACCTAAAGTAACCACTGTAGTGGTTTTTCCTACCCCGCCTTTCTGATTGGAAACTGACCAAATTTTCATAATGACGCCACTTTTTACCGCACGTTACCGGCAGATTCAGAGTGATCGGTTTCCGATTTTAAGTTCAGCGCCTTGGCTCTTTGTTCGTCTGTCATTCCGTAACGCGCAAAAGCCTGTGACATCAACACCAAAACAACACGCCGATTCTTGAACCGCCCCTCTTCGACACTGTTATCGGCAATAGGATGAAATTCTCCATACCCAACGGCTGATAAACGAGCAGGCGGGACACCGTTTTTGACTAACTCCTTCACAACCGTAGTAGCACGGGCTGAGGATAAATCCCAATTCGAAGGGTACAAACCTGTCGATATAGGCACATCGTCGGTATAGCCCTCTACATTGATGACATTGGGGACCGCCAATACAACCTCAGCCACTTTTTGCAAAACGGGCAGAGCTTTGCCGGATAACTCCGCTTTACCGCTAGCAAAAAGCAACTCGCTGTTCATTTCCAACTCAACCCAAAATTCGTGCTTGTTTATGCCGACTAATTGGCTTTCGACAAAAGGTTGCAATGCACGCTGAAACTCGTCGGATACTTCATCCAACCTTTGCTTTTCCTGCTTTATTTCTTCGCTAAGTTGATGCTCTTGTTCCGTAACCGTCATTAAATCCGGCAACTCGATAGGCTGTACACGGGTGGGAATAACCCCGATTTCTATCGGCTCGGCTTCCTTAACGATTTTTTCACTGTGAAATAAGGCTTGATCCAACGACTCGGAAAACGTCTCGTACTTCCCTTTGTTAACAGAGGATATCGAATACATCACGACAAAAAACGCGAACAGTAGGGTAATAAAATCCGCATAAGACACCATCCAGCGTTCGTGATGCTCCGCCTCCTCTATCATTTTTCTTCTGCGTCTGGCCATGGTACGAGCGTTATTTTTCCAACATAAAACCGGATAATTTCAGTTCTATATTTCGGGGATTCTCGCCTTCTGCGATTGAAGAAACGCCTTCGATCACCATTTCCCGAGCTTGAGACGCCCTGAAAATGTGGGCTTTTAGTTTGTTAGCGATGGGAATAAACAATAAGTTCGCCAAGCCCACCCCATAGATAGTGGCAACGAATGCAGTGGCTATTCCGCTGCCGAGTAATTCCGGCTTTGCCAAGTTTTGCATCACGTGAATTAAACCAATAACTGCACCGATAATACCGATAGTCGGCGAATAGCCGCCCATAGCATCGAATACCCGTGCCGCTTGCATGTCCAAATGCTCTCTGGTCGTTAGTTCGACCTCCAAACAATCACGGATCACGTCCGGCTCGTTACCGTCTACTAAAAGTTGCAAGCCTTTTTTGGCAAATAGATCCCGTTCGGTTTCAATCAAGGATTCCAAACCCAATAGGCCCTCTTTTCTGGCCATAGTACTCCAACGCACGATTTTCTCGATCTGCCGATTCAATTGAAAATTTTCCGGCCTAATGACCCAGATTGAGATACGTAAACAACGCAAAAACACTTTAGGCGGAAATTGCAACAGAGTAGCTCCCAATGTACCGCCAACCACGATCACGAAAGCGTGGAGGTTGATCAATGAATCCACATGGCCGCCCGCCATCATATTTCCACCAATGATGGCGGAAAACCCGACCAGAACACCAATAATGCTTAATATATCCATTCAATCAACTATTTGAAGCTGGTAAAAGTTTTGACCGCTAACTGTTCACGACCTCTTTATCGCACTGACTCGCACCGGCGCTAAAACGTGCTGAAACTCGAGTTGCTTTAGATTACCCGCTTCAATCCCCCCGACTTTATCGACGCGACACTGCGCCAAACCCATTGAGGTTATCCGGCTTTTCTTTTATCTATCAAGAGAAATCCAGGTTAACCTGCATATCGTTTCATCAGGCCCGGAACATCCAAAATTAATGCTATTTTGCCGTCCCCGGTAATGGTCGCTCCGGCTAAACCATCCAAGCCGTGTAGTTTTGCGCCAAGAGCCTTAATCACAACTTCTTCCTGCCCTATCAATTGATCGACCACGAACCCCACTTGTCTGCCGCCGGCATTAACAACCACTACATGACTGCTGGTCACTTTTTTATTCACGGTGTAATAAGGGTCGTTCACCAGCCATTCGCTCAAGTAAAACAACGGCAAGGCACGATTTCTAACCATCACTACCAGTTGATTGTCGACTTTATTGGTCTTGGTCAGGTCCAAATCCAAAATCTCCAACACATTCGCCAACGGCAACGCAAATGCTTGCGCCCCCAGCTTCACCATCAAAGTGGGCATAATGGCCAGGGTCAGCGGGACTTTGATAATAATGTTGCTGCCCTTGCCTTCTACGGAATCGATTTCGACGACGCCGTTCATCTGCGCAATCCTGGTCTTAACCACGTCCATGCCAACGCCGCGGCCGGAAACGTCGGAAATTTCCGATTTGGTAGAAAAACCGGGTAGAAATATCAGGTTAAAACATTCCTTATCGTCCAATCTGGCAGCCGACTCTTCATCCATTAGGCCTTTTTCCACTACCTTGGCGCGCAACACATCGGGATTCATTCCTGTACCATCGTCGCGAATGGATAGCTCGATATGGTCGCCTTCCTGAGAGGCTTTCAACACCACCACCCCTTCCCGCGGCTTGCCTTTCGCCAAGCGCTCTTCCGGCATCTCTATACCATGGTCTACCGCATTTCTGACCAGATGCACCAAGGGATCGGCTAAGGCCTCCACCAAGTTTTTATCTAAATCGGTTTCTTCCCCCACCAATTCCAGGCGTATTTCCTTTTTCAAACTTCTTGCCAAATCGCGAACGACGCGAGGAAATCGTCCGAATACTTTTTTGATCGGTTGCATGCGGGTTTTCATAACCGCCAACTGCAAATCCGCGGTGACTACATCCAGGTTTGAAATGGCCTTAGATAATTGCTCATTGGCTTCCGCGCTGGCTTTGAGCGTTTGAAAACGATTTCTAACCAGCACTAACTCGCCGACCATGTTCATAATGTCGTCGAGAATTTGCGTATCAACCCTTACGGTTGTGTCAGTCTGCTGCGCCGGGACTTTTGACTTATCGCCCGGACTTTCCAAGGCTCCCGCTTTGGAAGCCGGTCTTACAAGCGGCTCCGAATCGGACTCGGCGACAGCAGGCGCAATAGGCTCGGGTTTCCGAGCGGCTACCGTAGGTTCCGATTTCGGCGGCTCCGGTGTTTTTGGGCTTGCAGGCAAGGAGGGCAAGTTTCGCACGTCGAACTTTCCTTTGCCGTGCAATTGATCCATGAGGTCGTCAAATTCCTGCTCGGTGATTTCTCCGGCATCGGCAATTTGAGGACCAGCTTGGCTTGGCGCTTTAAATTTTCCTTTGCCGTGCAACTCGTCCAATAACTCTTCGAATTCGTCTTCGCTAATCTCGTCGCCGATCGGCGGTTTCGGTTCTGCGGCTGGCTGCTTGATGGTTGGCGAACCGCCTTTTCCATGTAATGCGTCCAGTAAGTCTTCAAATTCCTGTTCGGTAATTTCGTCGCCGGCGTCGCCCGGCTCCTCACCGTCCCCCAGCTCATCCATGTTCAGCATGGACTCGAACTCTTGCACGACAATATCTTGTGCGGAACCAGACTTTACCTGCTGCACCGATTCTTGTTCCGCGGTAACGGCAGCCGGTTCGTTCGGCACTCCGTTACCACCGTCCGGAGTGGAATATAGCTTCAATCGCCCCATCAATTTAGGCGGTGCGGGCTGAGGATCGCGTCCGGCGCGTACCTCTCCGAACATTTCGTTAACCACATCCAACGTTTGAAGGATGACGTCCATTAAATCTGCCGAAACCGCACGCTCACCTTGCCGCAATACGTTAAAAACATCCTCGGCGGTATGACAAATTTCTACCAATTCGTGAATCGCCAAAAAACCTGCACCACCTTTTACGGTATGAAATCCTCGAAAAATCGCATTTAGCAATTCAGGGTCGTTAGGCGACTGTTCCAATTCGACCAATTGTTCGCCCAACTGATCGAGAATTTCACCAGCTTCAACCAAAAAGTCCTGCAAGATTTCGTCGTCAAGATCGATAGCCATGCCGTTCCCCTCAGAATCCCAGGCTAGACAATAAATCGTCCACGTCGACTTGACTGGTGGCAACGTCGCCCTGTCTGTCGTCGATACCCGGTACGACGGGGCCCGGCGGTGCATGCTGGGCGTCCTCTATCGCTCCTTTTTCGAACTTGCGTTTGCCCGAAATACTGATCAGTTTGACCATACTGCTTTCCAGCTCCTGAACCAGTTCTATCACTTTACGGATGATTTGACCGGTAATATCTTGAAACCCTTGTGCCATCAGAATGTCGTTCAAACCGGCTTGAACCTGTTCCAACTCGCCTTTGGATTTTTTAAAATGCCGGGAAATCTCGCCGGACATGGCTTTAAATTCCTCCAAAGGCATTTCTCTATCCAAAAAACGCGACCATTTTCCCGACAAAAGATCGACTTGATCGTTGAGTTCTTGAGAAATCGGCAGCAAATTCTCAACGGCAGTTAACGTTTGATTGGCTGCCTGCTCGGTCATCGCAATGACATAATGCAAACGTTCTTTAGCATCGGGAATATCTTGCTCCGTCATCACGGCGAACTTTGCATCCAAATTGAAACTGATCATGGTATCGTGCAACTGGCGCGTCAAACGCCCCAACTCTTTAAACAGTTGAGTTTCCCTGAGCCCGGCTAATTCGTCCAGCAATTCGTCCGCCATTGTTTGGTCTTTCGCCTCCAGTGCTGCCACCAAATTTTTGGCTAAGTCCAAAAGATCGCTCGTTGTATTCGAATCCACTACTTTCAACCTTCAATGCGTTCAAAGATTTTTTCGATTTTTTCCTTAAGCGTAGCCGCCGTGAACGGTTTAATGACGTATCCGTTCACCCCGGCTTGCGCAGCCATGATGATCTGCTCGCGCTTGGCTTCCGCAGTCACCATCAAAACCGGTAAGTTCGCCAAATGAGGATTAGCCCGAACGGCCTTCAACAAATCGATTCCGGTCATACCCGGCATGTTCCAATCGGTAATCAAAAAGTCGATGCCGCCTTTTTCCAAAATCGGTATCGCGGTTTTACCGTCGTCCGCTTCTACCGTGTTGGTAAACCCAAGGTCTTTCAATAAGTTCTTCACAATTCTCCGCATTGTCGAAAAGTCGTCGACAATCAGAATTTTCATGTTTTTATCCAAGGAAAATCTCCACCCAGATTACGTCGTCAAATTAAGTCGAAAAGGTCTGAAAACCAATGCAATTATCCTAAAAAACCAATAATTACTATGGTTTAAATGCGGCCGCCATTATCATTTCCTTCCAGCCAATCTGCAAGCCTAGCCCTAAGACGCAATAATGCCTGACTACAGATTTGGCTCACTCTGGATTCGCTGACTTCCAACACTTGCCCAATCTCGCGCAAATTCAATTCTTCATCGTAATACAACGAAATAACCAAGCGCTCTCTTTCCGGCAAATCTGCGATCGCGTTGGCAAGTGCCTGTTGAAAACTTTGCTCTATAAATTGCTGCTCGGGATGATGCTGAGTATGGATTTCATCAATAACGCTATCTTCTCCTTGAACCAGCTCTTCCACGCTAAAGGTCTTACACGCCGCGGTATCCTGCAGAATATGCCGGTATTCCTCAAGCGATACGCCCATTTGTGCCGCGACTTCGGTTTCGTTAGCGTCTCTTCCCAGGCGATTTTCCACATTGCGTATAGCTTCGGCCGCCATACGCGCTTTTTTATGTACCGAGCGAGGCGTCCAATCTGCGCGACGTAATTCGTCCAGCATGGCTCCGCGGATGCGGATGCCGGCATAGGTTTCGAAACTGGCGCCCTGGCTGGCATCGTATTGCTTAACCGCTTCTAAAAGCCCCAACATGCCGGCCTGAATTAAATCTTCGATTTGTACGGTGTCGGGTAAACGCCCCATCAAATGGTAGGCAATGCGCTTGACTAACGGTGCATGCTGGATGACCCAATCATTGGCTCCACCCGCTTGCACAGCAGCATACATTGCCGCTCCGCTCATGCAACATCCTCTTGGGTACTGTACTGAATCATGCGTTCGACGAAAAATTCCAGATAACCGCCGGCTTTAGGCTTGATAGGCCAATGATCGATTTTTCTCGCCAAATTTTTAATGGCTAAAGCCGACTTGCTTTGCGGAAACGCCTCGACTACCGGCGTTTGCTTCTGAACCGATTTTTTCAGGTAATCGTCCATAGGCACCGCCCCGACGTAATGTAAGGCTACATCCAGATAACGGTCGGTTACCTTGCTTAACTTGCTGAACAGTGCTTGGCCGTGTTCGGCCGATTGCACCATGTTGGTAATGATGTGAAAACTATTCAATCCGTAATCGCGGTTGAGCAACTTGATATAGGCATAGGCGTCGGCCAACGAAGTCGGTTCGTCGCACACCACGACAATAATTTCCTGCGACGCCCTGGCAAAATTCACCACACTGGCGGAAATGCCGGCTGCGGTATCGACGATCAGGATATCCAGCTCTTTATCGATCTCGCTGAACGCTCTGATCAAGCCGGCCTGTTCGGCACTGCTCAATTCCGACATGCGTTGCACGCCGGAAGAGGCCGGAATAATTTTCAATCCGGCCGGTCCCAGCATCATGATTTGCTTCAAGGTTTTTTCGCCGCTCAACACGTGGGACAGGTTGAACTCCGGAAACATGCCCAACAAAATATCGACGTTGGCTAAGCCCATATCGGCGTCCAATATCGCCACTTGCCGGCCCGATTTGGCCAAAGCCACGCCGATGTTGACCGACAAATTGGTTTTGCCAACGCCACCTTTACCACTGGTGACCGCTATTACCCGAACCGGTTTCATCTGTCTCATGTTTCGTATTCCCGCTGCTTGATCCGACGACTTACGCATGGCCTTCCGCCAACCAACGCTCTTGGTCCAGATCATCCATGTCGGAGTGCTCATCGTCCAACGTCATACAATGCTGTATCAAAGCTTCGGCTTCCGGCATATAAATGTCTTCAGGTACTTGTTGCCCGTCGGTTATATACGATAAAGGCATACGCCTTTCGATGAGCGCGGAGAGCGCTGAGGCCCTGCAAACCGCTTCGTCGAACTTGGTAAGTATAGTTGCTTGCGGCTCCAGCATACTAAATGCATCGATAATTTCCAGAGCCGCTTTATATTGAGTATTAGCCGACATGACTAAGTAGGAACGAATCGGTAAGTCGCCGTGCCGCAAAGTTTTGATTTGCTCGGCCAGGCGCAAATCGCGCTGACTCATACCGGCGGTATCGATAAGTATTAAACGCTTGTCGCTAAAATCTTGGACGTGTTGGCACAATTCCTCGGCATCGCCGGCGATACGCACCGGAATATCCAGAATTTTTCCATACGTATTGATTTGCTCGTGAGCACCGATACGGTAATTATCCGTAGTGATCAAAGCAATTTGCCTGGAACCGTGCTTC
Organism: Methylomonas sp. HYX-M1; assembly: GCF_040741385.1. Taxonomy (NCBI): domain Bacteria; kingdom Pseudomonadati; phylum Pseudomonadota; class Gammaproteobacteria; order Methylococcales; family Methylococcaceae; genus Methylomonas; species Methylomonas sp. HYX-M1. Next base: position 776,531 of record NZ_CP160405.1, on the reverse strand, counting down.
AAAATATATTGCGCCGCCAGCTTCGCAATCGTAGTAGTTTTTCCGACTCCGGTAGAACCGACCAAAGCCGCTATGCCGCCCTGCTCCAGCAACCGGTCTTCCGCAATCGGCATCGCTCTGGCCAACATCTCTTGCGACTTGGCCCAAGCCTGTTCGAATTTTTGGTGGCCACCCAATCGATTGGCGACTTTGGTAGCCAATGTTTTGGAAAAGCCGCAATCGCTCAGCTTTTCCAACAATTCGCCGCGCAAGGGCTGGGCGTCGGGTAGCGGCAGTTGCGAAATATTCGACAGCTTGGCATCCAACAAAGCCCGCATATCCTTCATTTCACGGCGCATTTCTTCGAAAAACTTATCTTGAGCCAGATTGTTTAGCGCTGCCGGGTTTGCAGGCTCGTGCGGTTGCGGCTTATGCGCGCTTTCGGCACCCAATGCCCAGGCGGGCTTATCCGCCGCTTTCATTTTATCGGCAATTTTTTGCGCATTCACATTGCCTAACTGCACCTTTTCCGCATAGCCCAAGTACTGGTCCATGTTGCGCCGGATCGGACTTTCCGTTTCATTGCCTTTCTTGCGAGCGCTGCTCAGCACGTGTATCGGCTTGTTCTCCCCTGAGAACTCGGGCAAATCGTGTTTTTTTTGCCGTCTGGCCGCCGCTTCCTGTTCCTGCTGTTGCTTTAGATTTTTTTGGATGACTTGTTCGTCGAAATCCCGAGCCGCCACAATTTCGACGCCGCCGTCCACCGAGCGGTTGGACATAATCACGGCATCCGCACCCAGCTCTTCTTTGACCATGCGCATGGCTTGGCGAATATCTGTTGCAAAAAAGCGTTTAATTTTCATCGCTTAACCTCGTTAATCGTTAACCGCGCTGTCCAACCGTAGACACCACGCGAATTTGCCTATCTTGCGGGATCTCGTTGTACGCCAACACGTGCAAGCCTGGAATCGAATGACGGACGAAACGAGCCAACCAAGGCCGGATGAACGAAGAAACCAGCAGCACTGCCGCTTGACCTTCCAATTCCATCCGTTGCGCACTTTCTTCCAAAGATTGGTGCATTTGTTCGGCCAATCCGGGCTCCAGCCCGGCGCCGCCTTCGCCCGCCGTCTGCAATGACTTATGCAATATTTGTTCCAGCCCCGGCTCTAAAGTTATTACCGGAATTTCCGCTTGTACTCCATTGATTTCATGGACAATTGACCGCCCTAAGGACGACCTCACGGCGGACGTCAACACGTCCGGATCTTGACTCTTGACCCCGTACTCCGCCAAAGTTTCGGCGATGGAACGAATGTCTCTTATCGGCACTCTCTCCTGCAGCAAATTCTGCAAGACCTTGACCATTAAACCGAGCGGCAAGGTCTTAGGGACCAGATCCTCGACCAACTTCGGCGCTACTTTCGCCAAGTTATCCAGTAATTGCTGAGCCTCCTCGTAGCCGAACAGTTCGTGCGCATTATTTTGCAAGATATGGCTCAAGTGCGTAGCCACGACGGTGCCCGGATCGACGACGGTATAACCTAAGGTTTGCGCATGATCTTTTTGTGCGACTTCAATCCATACCGCATCCAAGCCGAACGCCGGATCCTTACAGGCCACACCCTGCAAATTGCCGAATACTCGTCCTGGATTGATGGCCATTTCCTTTTCCGGCATGATGTCCGCCTCGCCTACGGTAACCCCCATCAACGAAATTCGGTAAGCGGTCGGCGACAAATCCAGATTATCGCGAATATGCACGGACGGAATTAAAAAACCCAATTCTTGCGACAGTTTTTTTCGAACCCCTTTGATACGGGTCATCAACTGCCCGCCCTGATTCCTGTCCACCAAGGGAATCAAGCGATAACCGACTTCCAAGCCTATCGTGTCGACCGGCATGACATCGTCCCAGCTCAATTCCTTGATTTCCGCTTTGGCCAACTGCTGCTGCGGAATCAGCATCCGCTCCATTTCCAACGCCTTTTCTTCTTCGCGTTTGCGCCGCTTGTCCAACAAATACGCCGCACCACCCAGCACCGAGGCCAACAAAATAAACACGACATTAGGCATGCCGGGGATGATGCCGAGCAGACCCATGACCACCGCGGTAACAATCAGGGTCCTAGGATCTTCGAACAATTGCGACGATACTTGCTGCCCTAAATCCTGCTTACTTCCCCTGACGCGCGTGACGACCATCGCCGACGCGACCGATAACAACAAGGCGGGAATCTGCGCCACCAAACCGTCACCGATAGTCAGCAATACGTAACGGTTTGCCGCATCCGCAAAACTCATGTCGTGTTGGCCGACGCCGATCGCCAAACCGCCGATGACGTTGACGAACAAAATGATGATGCCGGCCACGGCGTCGCCGCGCACGAATTTGCTGGCACCGTCCATGGAACCGTAAAAATCGGCTTCGGCTGCGACTTCTTCCCTACGCGCTCTCGCCTCGTCTTGATTGATTAAACCCGAGTTTAAATCGGCGTCTATCGCCATTTGCTTGCCGGGCATGGCGTCCAAGGTAAAACGGGCACTCACTTCGGCCACCCGGCCGGCCCCCTTGGTCACTACCACAAAGTTGATAATCACCAAGATCGCGAATACCACCACGCCTACCGCGAAATTTCCGCCAATCACGAACGACCCGAATGCTTCGATCACCTTGCCGGCCGCATCGCCCCCTTCGTGTCCTTTGATCAATACCACCCGGGTAGAAGCAACGTTCAAGGACAAGCGCAGCAGGGTTGCCACCAAAATCACGCTGGGAAACGAAGCGAATTCCAGCGGTTTCAGGGTGTATATCACCACTAGTAAGATGATGAGGGAAAAAGCAATATTGAAGGTAAAGAACAAATCCAGCAAAAATGCCGGCAACGGCAGCACCAACAGCGCCAAAAGCATGATGATAACCAGCGGAGCCCCCAAGCCCATGCCGGTCAGCGATTTGACGGTAGCAAATAATTTGGCGAAATCCATGACTGCTTGCGTTTAGGTTCTAAATTCGTCGGGCACTTGCACGTCGCTGGGCGGAGCCGGCTTAGTCCAGCCCTGTTTGGCGGCCGCCCGCAGTTGAAACACGTAGGCCAACACTTGAGCCACTGCCAGAAACAAGCCGCGCGGAATTTGCTGATTCAACTCGGTGGAATAATACAAAGCTCTGGCCAGTTGCGGCGCGGCCACTAAGGTCACCTTGTGCTCCAAGGCTATATTGCGTATTTGCGCGGCAATCAAATCCGTACCTTTAGCGACCAACACCGGAGCACCGGGCCCGTGCTGGTCGTATTGCAATGCGACGGCGAAATGAGTCGGATTGGTTACCACCACATCCGCCTTCGGGACAGCTTCCATCATTCGCCGCTGGGCTGCCTGCATCTGCAATTGACGAATCTTGCCTTTGATTTCCGGATTTCCTTCGGCGTCTTTGGCTTCGTCTTTGACTTCTTGCTTGGTCATCTTCAGCTGGCGCTGGTGATTCCATAACTGATAAGGCACGTCCAGCATCACTAACAGCAGAAAGGTCGCGCTCAAAATCAGCACTGCAAACACGATTTTGTTACCCACCTGGGTTAGCGCGGCTTCTAAATTTTGTTGGCTCAAGCTCATGAAATAGTCAATGTTTAACTTAAACAAATTCCATGCAACGAAGCCGATTAACACGACCTTGAGTATGGCCTTGACCAGCTCTACGACACCTTGAATCCCGAAAATTTTTTTTATGCCCTGTAAAGGATTTAATTTGGAAAACTTGGGTTCGAACGCCTCCGAGCTAAAATTCCAGCCTCCCATCATCAATGGCGTCAATAAATCGGCCACCAGCAATACAAGCATAAACGGCGCCACAATCGAGAATCCGGTTTCGAATGCCTGCTTGAAATAAGCGACGGATATGGCCGGGTCGAAAATTCTCTCCCGCGGCACATAAAGGTGGCGTCTTAGCATTTCCAACAAGTTTTGCGTCATATAGCCGCCGGTATAAAAAAACAGGGCGGCACTAACCATCAAGGTCACAAAAGTGTTCAATTCCTTGGAACGGGGAACCTGGCCTTTCTTACGCGATTCGGAGATTCGCTTACCGGTAGGGTCTTCGGTTTTGTCGTCGGAATCGTCCGCCATCTAAGACAGCCTCAACAATTCGCCGACCAATTTAAAGCCTTGCTGCAGCATGTCGGTAAAGGCGTCCAGCATCTCTACGATACCTATCCAAACCAATGCCATACCCAACAATATCGTGATAGGAAAGCCGACCCCGAACAATTGCAGTTGCGGGGCCGCTTTAGAGGCAATCCCAAAACAAATGTTGACGAACAACAACGTCGAGATGACCGGCAGTGCCAACAGCAAACCGCCGGCGAAAATTTGCGAACTCCAACTGATCATGCGCCATAAATCGTCCGTTTGCAGACCGGAAACGGCAACAGGCAAGGTATAAAAGCTTTGCGCCAACATTTCTATCAACAGCAAATGCCCGTCTACCGCCAAAAAAGTCAAACTGGAAGCAATGATGAACAATTGGGCGATCACCGGCGTTTGCACGCCGGTTGTCGGATCGACCAACGAGGCAAAGCCTAATCCCATGCTGTAGGCTATCGACTGTCCGGCAAACAACATGATGGAAAACACCATTTGTAAAATAAAGCCGGTCGCTAGACCTATGAGCAATTGCTGTACGGTCACCATCCAGCCGGCCGCGCTGAACGGCGGAATGTCCGGCATTTGGGGTAACACCGGATAAAGGGTCATGGTAATCAACAAGCTCAAAAACACTTTTAATTTTGCCGGCACCGTATTGACGCTAATCACGGGCATCGACAAAAACATCGAACTGATGCGTAAAAATGGCCAGAAAAACGCGACAAGGTAAGCGATGAGCTGGTCTTCGCTGAAGTTCATCCTATGATATGCGGTATTTCGCGCATCAAATCTTGAAAGTAATCGATCAGCATTTGCAGCATGCCCGGTCCGGCTATCATCAGCACGATAATGATGGTGGCCAATTTCGGGATGAAGGTTAGGGTTTGTTCCTGAATCGACGTAGCCGCCTGGAACATGGAGACGAGTAGCCCCACCGCTAGAGAAGACAACAACACCGGCCCCATTAACTTCACCGATATCCATACCGTTTCTTGGGCAATGACCGAAATCGTTTCCGGAACCATGGTTTTAGCCGATTAAACGTAAAAACTTGCCGCTAGCATTTCCAGCACCAGCGACCAACCGTCCGCCAACACGAACAGCATCAACTTAAAGGGTAACGATACGATCATTGGCGAAAGCATCATCATGCCCATAGACATCAATACGCTGGCAACCACCATGTCTATCACCAGGAACGGCAAAAAAATTAAAAAACCGATTTGAAAACCGGTTTTAAGCTCGCTGGTCACGTAGGCCGGGACCAAGATCGAAAAAGGTACCTCTTCCGGCTTATCGATGCTCTCCCGCCCGGAAATCCTGACAAACATGTCGATATCCGTTTCCCGGGTTTGCCGGAGCATAAATTGCTTAAAGGGCTCAGAGGCATTAGCAATGGCCGTTGTAATATCGATTTTCTCTTCCAGATAGGGCTGAATCGCGGTGTCGTTGACCTTGTCCAGAACCGGCATCATGATAAATGCGGTCAAAAACAACGATAAGCCCAACAATACTTGATTGCTCGGCGCTTGCTGGGTACCTATCGCCTGACGCAACAAACCAAGCACTATCATGATGCGCGTGAAAGACGTCATGGTCAGTAGCAATGCCGGCAGCAAGGTCAGCATCGTCATAATGGCCAAGATCTGGATGGTAACCGTGTAGGTTTCACCGCCCTTCGCATTGCTAGTCACGGTAATCGCCTCGATTCCCGGGGGCGCCGCTTGAACCTCAGCCAAGCCTAACAACCATAATCCGACGCATGCCCCCAAGCAATAAAGCTTACGCATGGTTCTTGGCCTGAATTAAGCGTTGCAATTTATCGGCGAACGTTTCGCCGTCCGCTCCTGCGATTGGATCCCCCACAAACAAGCGAGCATCGCCGTCCAATTCCAATAACTTGTCGATACGCCCCGGCGTAACACCCAATAGCAATTGTTTGTCCCCAACCCGGACTAACACCAGTCTTTCCCGCATACCGATTGAAAGTCCGGCGATGACGGACAATTGCCCTTTTTCGCTACGCGTCAGAGTTCCGCTACGCCTTAACAGCCAAACCAAGCCGGCAAAGATAGCCAGCACCAGCAATAACGACACCAACCATTGGCCGACCGTGGCCAAGCTCAACACGGAATGATGCGCCTCATCCGCCCCACCGACGCCGGCATGACCGTCAACATAGATCAGAGTGACCGCAATGCAGACAAGCGCTCTTAGAATAGGCATCAGCCTAACTTTCTCACGCGTTCGGACGGACTAATAATGTCGGTCAACCGAATTCCGAATTTATCGTTTACGACGACGACTTCGCCGTGTGCGACCAAGGTTCCATTCACTAACACGTCCATAGGTTCGCCGGCGAAGCGGTCCAACTCCACTACCGAACCTTGATTCAATTGCAAAAGGTTGCGAATGTTGATTTTTGTCCGCCCTATCTCCAACGATACGGTTACCGGCACGTCCAAAATCACGTCTAATCTAACTTCGTCGCCGCCTATCGGCTTAGTCTTGGTTTCGCTAAGATGCGGAAACTCGGCCGCTTCGTAACCCGGATTCTTGCCTGCCGCACTTTGTTCTTTTAGAGCATCACCCCAATCCGCTTCGGCCTGGGCTTGTTCATTCATGGCAGCAGCCCAATCATCGCCCATTTCATCGTTTTCGCCCATATCACTCGCCTCGTCTTATTCGTTACAGGTTATCAAGCGACATCTTCTCAATTATTTCAACTGCATAATTGCCGTCCGACAAACCAAGCTTTCCTCTGAAGATAGGGACGCATTCCACTTCCAACACCACAGTTTCGGGCATTTCTATGGGAATGACATCACCTTTCTTCAATTCGATAATTTCGCTGATCAACATTTCCTTTTCTATTAAATTGCTATTCAGCGTCACCTCGCTACGCATTACTTCAGCGCGCAACGACTCTTGCCAACGACCATCGACCTCGCCCCTGTCGCTCGTCACCGCATCAAGCAGTTCCCGGATGGGCTCTATCATGGTGTAAGGCATGGCTACGTTGATATCGCCACCGCCGCCCTCTAATTCGACGTGTATCGTCGAAATCACCACAATTTCCGACGGGCTGACGATATTGGCGAATTGCGGATTGACCTCCGAATTGATATATCCGAAATCCATATCCATAACCGGCTTCCATGCTTCGGTCAAATCTTTGAATATCATGTCGATGATCAATCGAATGATACGCATCTCAGTCGGAGTAAATTCCCTTCCTTCTACTTTGTTATAGAATTGGCCGCCGCCTCCGAAAAAGTTGTCCACCGCGGTAAAAACCAATCGAGGTTCCATGACGATCAACGCTCTGCCGCGTAGCGGCGACATTCTGATGACGTTCAAATTGGTCGGAACAAACAAACTTTGGATAAATTCCGAAAATTTTTGTACTTGAATCCCGGAAACAGAGATTTCGGCGACTCTACGTAAAAAATTGAATAACGAAATTCGAAAATAACGAGCAAACCGCTCGTTCACCATTTCCAGCGTCGGCATCCTGCCGCGCACGATACGTTCCTGACTGGTAAAGTCATAAGTCCTTATTGCCTTACTGAGTTCCTCATCTTCGAATCCGGTATCGATATCGCCGTCGTCGACGCCATGCAATAGCGCATCGATTTCGTCTTGTGAAAGTAAATCCGCGGTAGACATTTACTGCATCACAAATTCGGTGAAATACACGTCTTTGACGCTGTTTTTGCCAGCCATCTTTTCAAGCACCTTGCCAACCTCGCTAAGCATCGACGCTTGCAGCTCTTTTTTGCCTTCTAAGGTTTTCGCCTTATCGGCGCCTATGGCACTAATCGCCATCAACAAATTATTCCTAATCATAGGCTCATGTTTTTTCAAGGCTTCTACACTGGCGTCGCCTTTAGCCTGAATCGATACCGATATTTTAATGATCCGCGCGCTTGAACCGGCAGGATAATTCACAAGTAACGGACTGGACATTTCATAATAAACGTCCGGCTCAACTACCGGGTGCTCAGCCTCTTCCGGTTTTGCCGCCTTTTCCTGTTGATCGCTTTTATGCTCCTTCGATACCTCATCGGCTTTGTTTAATACCAGAAAGTAATAACCGGCACCGCCACCTCCTAAAAGCAAAATGATCAGCACGATAATGATCAACCACTTTTTCGAAGACTTGGTTTCACCTTCTTTAGAAGTCTTTTCCGCCATAACTTACCTTGTGAATGTGTTTAAGCACGAATTGAGCCACTGTATTCGGACAACTACCCGCCTAGTCTCGACTTACTTTTAGTGAATTTTTACTAGAAATCGGCCGGCTATAGAAGTGTAGGCAGCAAGCGGCCTATTGTCATCTGTCGCACCAACAGAAATAACGCCGGGTCAGGGTTAACGCGCGTCAAAAACTCGGCGCGTCAAAGAAGGGGAGCGGCACTCACATTTACTTGCGAATGCCGCAGGAAAAGAAGGCTTAAAGCGAATTTGTAGCGTTTAAATCTTGGAAAGCCTGCTCCAACCTAGTCGCCATACCGACTTGACCGGCACGTTGCCATACACGCGGATCATAGTATTTTTTGTTCGGCTTGTCGGCACCTTCCGGATTACCGATTTGCCCTTGCAAATAGCCTTCGTTTTTCTTGTAGTAATTCATCACACCTTCCCAACTTGCCCATTGCGTATCGGTGTCGATGTTCATTTTCACTACACCGTAGCTAATTGACTCTCTGATTTCTTCCGGTGACGAGCCTGAGCCACCGTGGAACACGAAAGTTAAGGACTTATCGGGCAAGCCGAATTTTTCGGACACATACTTTTGCGAGTTATCCAGAATTTTCGGAGTCAGCTTGACGTTACCGGGAGAATACACGCCATGTACGTTCCCGAAGGAAGCCGCAATCGTGAAATTAGGACTGATTTTGCTCAAATGCTCGTAGGCATAGGCCACATCTTCCGGTTGGGTATACAACGCCGAATGATCCATGCCGCTGTTATCCACCCCATCTTCTTCGCCGCCGGTACAGCCCAGTTCGATTTCCAGGGTCATACCCATTTTATTCATGCGTTCCAAATACTTGGCACAAATTTCGATATTTTCTTGCAGACTCTCTTCCGAAAGATCCAGCATATGCGAACTGAATAAAGGTTTGCCGGTAGCCGCAAAATGTTTTTCGCCGGCGTCCAGCATACCGTCTACCCAAGGCAACAATTTTTTCGCTGCGTGGTCGGTGTGCAAAATAACTGGCACACCGTAGAGTTCCGCCATTGCATGTACATGGTGAGCTCCTGAAATCGCACCGGCAATGGAGCAACCTTGTCCTTCCAATTTCAAGCCTTTACCCGCTACAAATGCTGCTCCACCGTTTGAAAACTGGATAATTACGGCCGAGCGGGCTTTTGCCGCCGCCTCCAATACCGCGTTAATGGTGTCGGTGCTAATCACGTTAACCGCCGGCAGCGCAAAGTTATTAGCTTTGCAAACTGCAAAAACTTTTTGTACATCGTCCCCGGTTACGACGCCCGGTTTAACTACATCTAAAATTTTTTGAGACATCTAATATTCCTGTTAAAAACAAACTAAGGCCGCGTACTCGATTCGGCGGCCTTATTATTAAATTGCTGCGCGCGAATCGAATTTCGCGCGCAATAGCATTGGCGATACGGTTTTAAGCCGCCAATGCTTCCAAAGCGACCAAGCGGTCTGCCAACAATTTTTCCAGAGTTTCCAAAGCTTTTGCAAAACCGTCTATACCTTCGGCAAGCTTTTCTTTAGCCATGCGATTTTCTTCGTGCATGCGGTCAAAAGTATCTTTGTCGACACTAATTTTCTCAATATCCGCATCCATAGATTTAGCGGGGTCCAACTTGCGCGGCAGTTCGCCTTCAACGGATTGCAACTCGGCCAATAGAGACGGAGCGATAGTTAATAAGTCGCAACCGGCCAATTCGGTAATTTCTCCAATGTTTCGGAAGCTGGCACCCATTACTTCGGTTTTATAGCCGAATTTTTTGTAGTAGTTATAAACGTCGGTAACCGACACTACGCCCGGGTCTTCTTGAGGCGGGTATGAATCACGGCCGGTGTCTTTTTTATACCAATCCAATATGCGGCCAACGAAAGGCGATATCAGCGTAATACCGTTTTCCGCACAAGCGATAGCTTGATGCATGCCGAACAACAAGGTCAAGTTGCAATGAATTCCTTCTTTTTCCAACACGGAGGCCGCTTGGATCCCTTCCCAAGTTGCCGCTATTTTGATCAAAACGCGTTCTTTAGAAACGCCTGCGGCTTCGTATTGCTTGATCAAATCGCGGCCTTTGGCAATAGTGCCCTCTACGTCGAAAGACAAACGGGCATCGACTTCGGTAGAAACCCGACCTTCGATGATTTCCAGAATTTTCAAACCGAAAGAGACCGCCAAGCGATCGAACGCCAACGATACCACTTGAGCCGCAGAAGCCGCTGCACCTAAGGTGGCGCGTGCGCCCTTCAAGGTATCGTCTACGATCTCTTGGTATTGGGGCATTTGCGCGGCCGCGGTGATCAGAGACGGATTGGTGGTAGCGTCGCGCGGCTTAAAGGTTTCGATAGCCTGGATATCGCCGGTATCAGCAACCACGACCGTCATTTCTCTTAGTTGCTCAAGTAAATTTTTTGCCATAGGAGTATCCTCGTTATTTAGATTGATTTGTTTCCCTGATGATGAGAATGTGATTCCATAAAGCGCAATCACTCTAACTACGCATTAAATGACGGCAATCAGTATGCCGCGAGATTTATTATTATTGGAACAGTATCGCCACTGTCTGCGGCTTCAAGCATCAAGATACTTTAAAGTACATGAGTGGCGATATTGATTAATGCATGTTAAAGAATTACGGAAGCCCACATATCTTGCATTACTCAGTAGTCATGCGTGGGTAAAACCCTTATAGGAATTAACCGTTATCCCTTTTAGCAGCCGCGGCCTCTCTGTCTTTGACCACTTGTTTGGCCATGTATCTGGATACGCCGGTAGCCGGCACTTCGGTTTGTTTTTCCAGATATTTAGCAACACCGGTTTTATTGGCACCCATTTTTTCCAGATATTTTTCAACGCCTGTAGCACCTTCATTCGCTACTGAATAATCCGCCGCACCGGCAGTACTACTACCACCTTTTTTATTCATTAAGAAATAGCCGGCAACTGCGGCAACTGCGATCAAGCCGAACAAAGTGGTATCCGAAGAACCGGATTTTGCCGGAGCACTAGCTTCGACCTCGGCACTCGCAGACGAAGCGACAGCAGCTGCCGGGCGGCTGGCACCCGGAGCAACAGGGGCAACCGAACTATGCTTGTAGCCGGGATCGTTAAACAGCACTTTAGGTTGATAATTGGCCGCCGGGAAGTTTGGATCGTTTTCCACGGCTGGCGCCGCAGCCGCCGGCTGCGGCGCCTCGGCTTTGTAATTAGGATCCGAATAGACTACTTTCGGCTGAAAATCCGCCGCCGGATAATCGGACTCAGCTAAAGCCAGAGGGCTAGCCAACACCAAAGCCGCCATAACGCCTGTTAATACTTGTTCTCTTTTCACGTTTTTCACCTAATGATTCGTTAAAACCGTTCGAGCCTAGACGAACTAGGCTCATTAGTTCTTTGGGTTAAAGCACAGCCTCGACGTTGGCGACGACGTTATCGACAGTGAAGCCGAACTCTTTGAAGAGCTGGCCGGCTGGCGCCGATTCGCCGAAACGATCCAGCCCGACGATTTTGCCATGGCTGCCCGCGTATTTCCACCAGCCGTCGCTGACCCCCGCTTCCACGACCACCCGCGCGCTGACGCTAGGCGGCAATACGCTGTCTTTGTAAGCCTGATCTTGGGCTTCGAATACGTTGGTGGACGGCATGGACACCACGCGGATGTTTTTGCCTTTCGCTGCCAACGCTTCGGCGGCTTTGACCGCCAATTCAACTTCGGAGCCCGTGGCGATGATGATCGCGTCCGGCCTGCCTTCCCCGCGCAACACGTAACCGCCTTTGGCGATGTCGGCGATTTGCCCGGCGTTGCGTGTCATGTGCGGCAGGTTTTGACGCGAGAAGATCAAGATGCTAGGGCCGTCTTTACGTTCGATAGCCGCTTTCCAGCTGACTGCCGACTCGACCGCATCGCAAGGCCGCCAGACCTGCATGTTGGGTATCATGCGTAAGGTGGCGGTTTGCTCGACCGGCTGGTGGGTAGGGCCGTCTTCGCCCAGACCGATGGAGTCGTGGGTGTAAACGAAGATGCTCGGCGCTTTCATCAGGGCCGACATGCGCAGGGCGTTGCGGGCGTATTCCGAGAACATCAGGAAGGTGGCGCCGTACGGTTTGAAGCCACCGTGCAGGGTCAGGCCGTTCATGATGGCGCTCATGCCGAATTCACGCACGCCGTAGTAGACGTAGTTGCCGTTGTAGCCTTCGGCGCAGACGTCTTTGCAGCCGGACCACAGGGTCAGGTTGGAGCCGGCCAGGTCGGCGGAACCGCCCAACAGTTCCGGCAGCAACGGGCCAAAGCCGTTCAGGGTGTTTTGCGAGGCTTTGCGGCTGGCGATGGTTTCGGCTTTGGCGTCGACCGCCGCCACGAATTCCGCCGATTTTTCCGCCCAGTCGGCCGGCAGGTCGCCCGCCATGCGGCGTTGGAATTCGGCGGCCAAGTCCGGATGCGCGGCTTGGTAAGCGGCGAATTTGTCGTTCCAGGCGCTTTCCAGACGGTCGCCTTTGGCTTTGGCGTCCCATCCGGCGTAGATGTCGGCCGGGATTTCAAACGCCGGATGCGGCCAACCCAGTTGTTCGCGGGTAGCGGCGACTTCGGCTTCGCCTAAGGCGGCGCCGTGGCATTCTTCTTTGCCTTGTTTGTTGGGCGAACCAAAGCCGATGATGGTTTGGCAGCAGATGATCGACGGTTTGTCCTTGACGCTGCGCGCTTCTTCGATGGCTTTTTTCACCGCATCCGGATCGTGGCCGTCGACTTTGGGGATGACGTGCCAGCCGTAGGCTTCGAAGCGTTTCGGGGTGTCGTCGTGGAACCAGCCGGCTACGTTGCCGTGGCCGCGCACTTCGCCGTCGATGGAGATGTTGTTGTCGTCGTAGAAGGCGATCAGTTTGCCCAGTTTCATCGAGCCGGCCAAAGAGCAGGCTTCGTGCGAGATGCCTTCCATCAAGCAGCCGTCGCCCAGGAACACGTAGGTGTAATGGTCGACGATGTCGTGGCCCGGACGGTTGAATTGGCCGGCCAGGGTACGCTCGGCCAGAGCAAAGCCCACGGCGTTGGTGATGCCTTGTCCCAAAGGACCGGTGGTGGTTTCGACGCCGTCGGTGTAGCCGTACTCCGGATGTCCCGGGGTTTTGGAGTGCAGTTGGCGGAATTTTTGCAATTCTTCGATCGGCAGATTGTAGCCGGCCAAGTGCAGCAAGGAGTAGATCAGCATGGAGCCGTGGCCGTTCGACAGGATGAAGCGGTCGCGGTCGGCCCATTTCGGGTTAGTCGGGTTGTGTTTTAAATAGTCGTTCCATAGGACTTCTGCGATGTCCGCCATCCCCATCGGGGCTCCAGGGTGTCCGGAGTTGGCTTTTTGCACGGCGTCCATGCTGAGTGCGCGGATGGCGTTCGCTAATTCTCGGCGCGAAGGCATGTGGGTCTCCTGTTATTTATTCTTTTGGCTCGATGTTTGACATGCAAACACCGCGATAGCTGAGGCTCAATGATTTAAAGGGCCGACACACCCACTCTGTCGAGCAAGCAGACAAGCCCCCTCTGTAACCGGCGAAAAACCTGCGACTCGATAGAGTCACAGGTTTAAAGCAAGCTTTCTTATTCCAAGTTCGCGTGGCGCGATCTCATCTCTTCTTCAGGAATACCTTTCTCATGAATTACATGAGAGATAGTCGCTTCCAAAAACAGCAAGGTAGACAATTCGAAAACGGTACCCATAGGCATGCCTTTGACTTTACCGTATTGTTCCGATCTACCGATTTGCAAGGTAATTTCCGCCAAATCGCCGATAGTCGAGTCGTCTTTTGCGGAAATCAGACAGATTTTGGCGCCGACTTCTTTAGCTTTTTTAGTGAATGCGATTAGCTGCTCAGTTTCGCCCGATCCGGAAATCACGATCAGAAGATCCCCGTTTTTGATACTTGGCGTAACAATTTCGCCGACAACGCTGACATCGTAGCCGGCGTGCATCAGACGCATTGCGAAAAAATTACCTACCAGTTTCGAACGACCTGCGCCCGAAATAAATACGCGCTTGGCGCCGTCGAGCATGTCGACCAACGTTTTGTCGTGCGAATCAGGAGTAGCTTCGAGAATGCCGGAGATTTTTTTGATGACTAAATCTTGATGCATGATTCACACCGCCGCAGCTTCTACCAATTCACGAATTTCGCGCGCGGCTTCGGCCGGAGAGGGCGCGCCGTAGATGGCAGCGCCGACAACGATGATGTTGGCACCGGCTTTAACGGTTTGATCGATAGTGGCAGGTTTGATACCGCCGGCGACGGATACGCGAACGTTCAAGCCCAATGAAGCGACGTCGTTCAGGTCGGCAAACGGGGTTTGGCCGGCGGCTTGCGCGTCCAGACCGGTATGTACGCCCATGATTTGCGCGCCCATTTTTGCGGATTCGCGTGCGCACTCGGCTTTGTTCGGTACGTTGATCAAGTCAACTTGTACTTCAGCGGCGTGTTTTTTCGCCGCTTTGATGACGCCGCCGATGGTAGCCAAGCCGGAAACGCCCAATACGGTGCAGATGTCCGCACCTGCTGCATAAAACGCACCGGCTTCGTATTCGCCGGCATCCATGGTTTTTAAGTCAACCAACAGCAGTTGGTTTGGAAAACGTTGTCTCAATTCTTTGACTAAGTTGATACCGTTATATTTGATGCAAGGCGTGCCAATTTCGAAAATATCGACGTAAGGCGCTACTTGCTCAGCCAATGCTACGGTTTGGTCGAAATCCAAAGAATCCAACGCCATTTGAATTAATGGTCTTGCCATGTGATGTGCTCCGAAAGGTTTTATTATAGGAATGCTGATTATCTTGTCGCCACAATCTGCTGGGCCAGTCACATACTCGTGATGCGCCGGTAACTGTAAGGTAGAAATAGCATAGATGTCAATGCCCGCGCAGCCTAAAGCCGGTTTTGGACGGCGCTCCAAATGAACATGGGGCGCCCGCTGATTTAACGATGCCGCCATATTTCGGCAGCATCGACCATCTATTGAGGGTTATTGGCTGTTATTTTGCGGCTGAGCAGGCGGTGGATTTTCGGCCGGAGGCATAGAGCCGCTTTGCTCTACAGCCTGCTCAATAATAATATCTTTTTCAATAGCCTTTAGCGTTTTACTACCTATCCCATTGACGTTTTCAAGCTCCTGCACGGATTTGAAATGTCCATGCTCGGTGCGATATTTGACGATCTCCTCGGCTTTCTTGGGGCCGATGCCGGGTAACGCTTCCGCAATTGTCGCCGCATCTGCGGAATTGATGTTGACCGGGGCAGTAAGCGCTTGCACCGGCACCAGCAATAGCATTGCAAGTAACATTTTCATCGTTCTACTCCTAAAATCACAAGCAAAGTTAAGCTATACAAGTATGTCAGCATAGCCAGATTACTAGTGTAGACGACGGCAACTGAATTTCAACACCAGTCTAATCATCGATTTTTAGCGATAAAAATAGCCCTGACCGGCGCAGGCAACCCTTCAACGGTCAAGCTTCCATTCTCCGGATGCAAAAAGTCCCGAAGCGAATTAAATCTCATCCATTCAGTACTCCGTTGTTCGTCTACCGTAGTGCTCGCGACATCGCACAACTCAATATCCCGAAATCCGCAACGATACAGCCATTTTTCCAGCGCAGCACAACTCGGCAAAAACCAAACATTGCGCATTTGCGAATAGCGCTGCCGCGGCAGCATCGCCGTATTCTCATCGCCTTCAACGACCAATGTTTCAAGTACCAATTCACCTCCCGGACGTAGGCAACCTTGCAACTCCAACAAATGATCGATAGGCGAACGCCTGTGATACAGCACCCCCATGGAAAATACAGTGTCGAATAAATGCGAGTCCGGCGGGATTTGCTCTATGCCAAGCGGCAACAGGTAAATAGGCGCCATAGAGCCATACAGCCGATTGACGGCCTCGAACTGCATGACACTCAACAGGGTAGGATCAATGCCCAACACGAGTCGCGCACCGGCCCCTAGCATGCGCCAGCAGTGGTAACCGTTGCCGCATCCTACATCCAACACCATTCGACCAGTCAACGGCGAAATACGCTGCCTGATTCGCTCCCATTTCCAGTCCGACCGCCACTCGGTATCCAATTCCACGCCGTACAAGCCATAAGGTCCTTTTCGCCACGGATGCAACTGTTGTAACGCCTCTATCAATTGGGAACGCTGCGCGGGATCAATTTGCCCCGCGGAACCGATTCGCACCCCATCTCGCAGATCCACGGCATCCGGCACCAATAACGGCAACCGGTTTATCGCAGCCTGCCAACGAGCAAAATCTCCGTGAGCGGATGCGGATAGAATCCGTTCGACTTCCGGTTTAACTTGCGCCGCCCATCGAGCGTCGCCCGCTGCTTGCAGAGCTTCGTACAGCGCTTGATAGTCCGTCATTTCAAGGCAATGATAGAGGCGAAATTAAAGTACTGAAACCAAATTTCGGCACTGGCAAATCCGGCTTCTAGTAAGCGTTGTTGATGTTTGACAAAGGTTTCCGGAATCAGCACGTTTTCCAATGCGGTCCGTTTCTGACTGATTTCCAATTCGCTATAGCCCTGCATTTTTTTGAAATGGTGATGCATATCTATTTGCAAAGCCTGCTGCCTAGCGTCGTCGAACATCAATTTTTCCGACAAGATCAACACGCCCCCGGGCAACAAACCGCGATAAATGGCAGCCAACAAAGCCGGCCTGTCTAGCAGGGGAATGAACTGCAAGGTGAAATTCAGCACCACGACCGAGGCATTTTCGATTTCGACATTCCGAATGTCATCGCATAACACACTGACTTCCGGTTTGGATTCGCCACTTTCCGCCTCGTCTATCTGTTGCAAATTCTGTCGAAAACCGGCCACCATGGCATCCGAATTATCCACGGCGATTATTCTGCAGCCCCGCACGCAAATAGCTTCCCGCATCGCCAACGCAGCTGCGCCTAGTGAGCATCCTAAATCGTAGCATTGAGAATTTGCTTGACAGAAGCGCGCCGACAAATGTCCGACAGCGGAAATCATGGTTTGATAACCCGGCACCGAACGCCGAATCATATCCGGAAAAACGTTAGCAACCGTATTATCGAATTGAAACGCCGCCACTTCACCCAGCGGGTAAGCGTACAAAGAATCTTTCTTGGATGTCATGGGACAACACCTCCGCTCGGGGCGGAGGTGCAAAACGACTGATGAACGTTTAAGAGTTGGTATTACCGGAAAGCGCTTCCGAATTCCGTTTGGCCAGTTGATTAATGACCTCTCGCAACGAACCGGTACGTTCGACTTCGTTTTTAAAACTGGTGCGGTAGTTGGTCACCAAGCTAACCCCTTCGATCAAAATATCGTAAACCTTCCATTCGCCCTTACTTAACAACATTCGATAGTTGACCGCAATAGGCTGCAAGCCGGGCTGCAAAATTTCGGTTTTAACCATGGCCTTGCGCTGATCGCCTTCGGAATCGCCCATTGGTAAAAAACGTACCGACCACTCTTTAAATTCGACGAACGCCCGGGAATAAGTTCTGATCAGCAAGGTCTGAAACTCTCGCTTGAACGCTTCTTTTTCAGGCTCGCTGGCTTCCTTCCAAAGCTTGCCCAACACCAGCGACGAGATCAGATCGAAATCCGCCCTAGGATAAATAACCGAATGCACAAACTCGGTAATCTTACGAAAATCTTTGGTAAATCCGGGGTCTTGCATCTTCGTTTTCAGTTGCACCGAAGCGTCGTCGATCACCTGCTGCGGCGCGCTGAGTTCCGCAGCGCCGACAACCGTGCTTATACTTGTCAACAATCCGAACAGTAAAACGAATACGACGTTTACATTCAATCTCATAGTAATTTCAACTGCCTCTACTGACGCATCATCCGGCAAAATCAGATAATTGCCCGCGATACACTGTTACAATGTTTTAATGATCCGACAGCGAACGGCTTTCGTTCACCTCGGCCCGAAACAAATTTCGGCGATATTTTACTATGGAAAAGATTCCCGCCCCTAACGACTTTTATCCGGCCACTCGCTTGCGCCGCATGCGTTACCAGAATTTTTCCCGTCGACTCATGCGGGAAAATCGCCTGAGCACGGACGATCTAATCTACCCCATGTTCGTTATCGAAGGCCAGGGCCGGCGCGAAGCGGTTGCTTCCATGCCCGGCGTCGAGCGGCTCAGCATCGATTTGCTGTTGCAAGAAGCCGAGGAAGTACAGCGTTTGAAAATTCCTGCTATAGCGCTGTTTCCGGTAATCGACCCACGGCAAAAGTCACTAGACGCTAGCGAAGCCTACAACCCGGACGGCCTGGCGCAACGTTGCGTCAAAGCCTTAAAAACCAACTTTCCGGAATTAGGCGTAATTACCGATGTCGCCTTGGACCCATTTACCTCGCACGGCCAAGACGGGCTGCTGGACGACGACGGCTATGTGAGCAACGACGCGACGGTAGAGGTGTTATGCAAACAAGCCTTGTCGCATGCCGAAGCCGGCGCGGACATCGTCGCACCGTCCGATATGATGGACGGCAGAATCGGTGCGATTCGCGCGACGCTGGAACAGCACCGGCACGTTAATACCCGCATCCTTGCCTATTCCGCCAAATACGCCTCCAGCTTCTACGGCCCGTTTCGAGACGCGGTAGGCTCCGCCGGGAATTTAGCCGGCGGCAACAAATACAGTTACCAAATGGACCCGGCCAACTCGGACGAAGCCCTAAGGGAAATCGCCCTGGATTTACAAGAAGGCGCGGACATGATCATGGTAAAACCCGGCATGCCCTATCTGGACATCATTCGCCGCGCTAAAGCACAGTTCGGCGTACCGACTTTTGCTTATCAAGTCAGCGGCGAATACGCCATGCTGAAAGCCGCCGCCCAAAATCAATGGCTGGACGAGAGACAAACGGTACTGGAATCGTTGTTGTCGTTTAAACGGGCCGGCTGCGACGCCGTCCTGACTTATTACGCCAAAAACGTCGCCCAGTGGCTCAGCGAATAAGCCATGCCTTTATCGAGAGATTGACTATGGACATATCCGAAGACGAAGAACCGCAGCTGCCAAGCAAACGCCATGTCGGCCTGGAAGAGGCCGTTTTCATCTTGCTGGTCATCCTTTCGCTGACCGGCATTAGCATCACGCGTTTTTCGATTCACGACGGTTACGGCTATTGGCTATTCATGGTGTTCGTATTCGCGGCTTTGTCGATTTTCGTTTCGTGGCTGCAAGCCAAAGCGGGCGCACAAGATTTCGGCGAAATTGTAAAACAACAAGGCATGCATTGGCTGCACACGCTGCTGATCGTCGGCGCAGCGTTCTTTCTGAACAAGTCAGGTCAACTGACCGAAATCGGGGCGAGCTTGGTGATATTGCTGATCCTGGCGCTAGCCACCATCCTCGACGGCTACCGCATCGGCTGGCAATTCCGTTTACTGGGTTTCTTTTTGGTGGCCTGCTCATTGATTGTCGCTTATATCGAACAATACATTTGGACCTGTATCGGCCTGGGTGTATTGCTGATCATAGTGACCGTGTTTTGGAGCTACCGGACGACACAGCGCAGACAATATGCAGACGATTGATCATTATGCGGTGTTCGGCTATCCGATAGGACACAGCAAATCGCCACGCATTCATCGTTTGTTTGCCCAACAAACCGGGCAAGACCTTGAATACGCCGCGGTCGCGGTTCCTGCCGACACGTTTTCCGCTAGCGTCTCGGCTTTCTTGGCGGGAGGAGGCAAAGGTTTAAACTGCACAATTCCCTTGAAAGAACTCGCCTGGCAACGAGCGGAGCAGTTAACGGAGCGCGCCCGATTAGCCAAAGCCGTCAATACCCTGGCGCTGCAAACGGACGGAACGCTGCTGGGCGATAACACGGACGGCTTCGGTCTGGCGAACGATTTAACCCGCAACCATCAAGTGAAAATTTCCGGAACCCGCATCTTGGTGCTGGGCGCGGGCGGCGCTACCCGCGGCATACTGAGCGCCTTATTCGGTCTGGCTCCGGACAGCGTATTGCTTATTAATCGCACCGTCGAAAAAGCCGACAACCTGGCGCAAGAATTTTGCCACTTAGGCCCCATTCGTAGCGGCGGCTATGCCGATCTGCATAATTTGTCCGGGTTCGATTTGATCATCAATGCGACCGCCAGCAGCCTTAGCAACGAGTTGCCGCCTTTACCCGATCACGTACTGCGCGACGGCGGGGTCTGCTACGACTTGGCATACGGCAATCAACCGACCGCGTTCGTCCGCTGGGGACAAACCCATGGCGCGGCCAAAAGCGTGGACGGCTTGGGCATGCTGGTGGAACAGGCGGCTGAAGCGTTCCGGCTCTGGCGCGGGTTAAGCCCCGACACGGCAGCGGTCATCAATCTATTAAACCGGGAACGCAATCTCCACGCCTCGGAATCTTGACCTAAACTACTAGTCGGCATTTAATTCCTTAAACCTCCAACCAACGGATCGTTCATCTAAGGACCGACTATGGCTTTCCCAGGCAAATTCAGCAAATGGCACAATTTAGCCGATAAAGGAGCGAAAGTTTCTCCACAAATTCTGGAACAGCTGTTCCCGGTCCGTAACCTGAGCGAAGAAGTCCGCCTGAGCTTCGCCGAAGAAAACCACATGGAGTCGATCCCGGCCGGCGCCACATTATTTACTATCGATACGCCGACCGACTCCGCCATTTACTTGATCAAAGGCAGCATTAATTTTACCGACCAGAACGGCCGCAGTTACTCGATAGAAGCCGGCAGCCCTAAAGCCAAATTTCCGATCTGCAGCGGCAACAAACATACGACCACGGCGGTCACGGAAACCGAGGTCAGCTTATTGCGCGTTTCGCTCAGCATCATGTCGTCCTGTAACCGCAATCAACACCAGGCGTTGGAAATACCGCCGAAACTCAGCGATAACCGCCTGTTAGCCTTATTTGCGGACCATTACCTCAATCACGAACTGGAAATCCCATCGCTACCCGAAGTCGCCATCCAAATTCGCAAAGCCATCCAGGCCGACGTCAACTTGGACGAGATCGTAAAAATCGTTAACCTTGATCCGGTGATTTCGGCAAAACTAGTGGAAGTGGCCAACTGCCCACTATATATCGCGCAAGCGCCAGCCAAAAACTGCATGGACGCGATCAAACGCATAGGCTTAAACGCAACCCGCAGCATGGTAGTCTCGCTAAGCTTGAAGCAAGTGTTTAAAAGCCGTTCGCAACCCATCAAACTGCGACTCGAAGAATTGTGGAAAAAAAGCCTGTATCTATCCACGCTTTGCCACATTTTAGCCAAGGCCGGTAAAGAAATTAATCCAGAAGACGCCTTACTCGCCGGCTTGGTCAGCGACATTGGCGGCATTCCTTTTTTGAATTTCGTCGCCAATCTTCCGAACGAATTCACCAAAGACAAGGAAATTTCCGAAGCATTACCGATAGTCACTCCCGTTGTCGGCACTACCGTTTTAAAAGAATGGCAGTTCGCGCCGGAGTTCATCGACGTCAGCCTCAATTCGCACAACTGGTATCAAAACTCCGGCGATAACTTATCGCTGACGGACATTGTAGTACTGTCGCGTCTGCACACCCTGATCGGCAACAGAGCCTTGCACGACCCCTTGCCCGCCATCACCTCGATTCCCGCCGCAGGAAAATTTAAAGGTATCGCCCTATCCCCGGAAAATACCTTAGCCATCCTCCACGATGCAAAATCGAAAATCCACTCCGCCTTACGCCTCTTCCTGACTTAAGTCTCATGATTTGGAATTTCCTGAAGAAAAAAACCGCCGCGACGCCGCTACCCGAGCCGCAATCACCGGTCCACAGCCGTTTAAACCTGCCGATCGGTTATTTACAAAACTTGATGCCTATCGGCGAACTGCCACCCGACGAACTGCAACAACTGGTGGTGAGCGTTCGCAGTTTTCTGCCGGGACAAATCATTTTTAACCGCGGCGAAAGTGCCGACCAAATCATCTATTTGTATTCCGGCAAAGTCTATTTGGAAGCGAATAGCGGCGCGGGCTACAACGTCGAAGAAGCCACCTTCAAGGCCTGCTATCCGTTGTCGACCGGAACAGAACACCAATTCAGCGCCATCGCCAAATCCGCCACGCAAATCATCTATTTGCCGCTTTCGGCATTAAGACGCAGCTCGCAAGTCGCTTCCGCTTACAATCCGTTGGACAATTTGCAAAACACCGCCGACGCGCTACGGAAAAGCAATTTATTTCACGGCTTTTGTAACGCGATTCGCCGCGACGAATTACACGTTCCAACCTTACCGGATGTCGCATTACGGCTAAGAAGCGCGATGCAGCAAGACATCAGTATCGCCGACGTCGTGAAAATCGTTAATTTAGACCCCGTCATCGCTTCCAAATTGATCCAAGTGGCTAACAGCCCGTTGTATCGAACCGTCAAACCCATCGCCAAATTACACGACGCCATCAACCGACTCGGCTTGAAAGCCACTCAAAACTTGGTAACCAGCATTAGTTTGCATAATTTGTTTCGCAGCAAAAGCCGCCTGCTGAATAACCGCATTCAACAACTATGGCGGCAAAGCATACAAGTCGCCAGCTTGAGTTACACCTTGGCCGGCTTGACCAGCAGCGTAAACCCGGACGAGGCATTATTGGCCGGTTTGGTGCACAACATCGGTGCCTTGCCCATTATCACTTACGCCGAAAGCTTGTCCGAAAGCGCATACAGCGAGCTGGAACTGGACGAAACCTTTTCGGTTTTACAAGCCATGGTCGGCGTCATCATTTTGAAAAAATGGAATTTTCCGGAAAACTTGCTGCAAATCCCCGCGCAAACCGACAACTGGTACTGCGACGACCAGCCTGATCTGCAACTGAGCGATATTGTGTTACTCGCGCGTTTTCATGCGCAGTTAGGCGGCACGCAAAAGCAAAAATTACCGCCGTTGAACACCCTGCCGGCTTACATCAAACTAGGGGACAAATCGTTAACACCGGATATGTCTTTGCAAGCGCTGCAAGACGCCAAACAGCAAATCGCTGAGGCGCTCAGTTTCTTTAGGGCTTGACAGCGATGACCTGGCTAACCGGATGGTTGAAGAAATCCCCCCCCAACAAAGATACCCACGCACCTTCGGATAAACAAAACATCGCCAACCTGCCGGCCGGCGAATCCGGAACCTGCACACCTCCCTTAGTGACCTGCCAGCAGAACTTGTCGGTTGCCGAACTAAAAAAATTCGCGCCAATACGCGACTTAGACAACGAAACCGTGGCTAGTCTGTCCCATGCGACGATGTTCTACAGTGAAGGCAGCATCCTATTCGAACGCGGCAAGCCGGCCGATTTCGTCTATTACTTGCTGGAAGGCGAACTCATCATGCAACCGGAGAGCGTGAATGCCTATACCGTAAAAGCCGGCAGCACCCTAGCCTTCTTGCCGATTAATAGCGGCAAGCTTTTCGGGGCAACAGCCAAAGCCTTATCCGACGTCAAAATTTTGAAACTGCCCGCCGACATCAACAGACTCTGGCAAGCGCAACAAACCACCGATCCGGAAAGTCTGACGTATTTAGACATCACGCTTCCCGCCGAAATTAGCAACAACCGTTTTTTCAGCAGCTTCGCTCAGGCCTACCTGGACAACAAACTACGCCTGCCCAGTTTGCCGGACGTCGCATTTAAATTGCGCGAAGCCATGCAGCGCAACATCGGCATACAAGACGCGGTGGAAATTATTCATATCGATCCCGCCATCGTCACCAAGCTCATCCAAGTCGCCAACAGCCCTCTTTATGCAACGGCCGTGCCGATCAACAATTGCCTGGACGCCGTGAACCGTATTGGCCTGAACGCCACCAGAAACTTAGTATTAAGCATCAGCTTGAAACAATTGTTTCGTTCCAACGACAAGGCGTTGACACACGCCATGTACGAGTTATGGCGAACCAGCATCTACACCTCCAGCCTCGCCTTCGTATTGGCGCAAGAATGTAGCGACCTTAACCCGGAGGACGCGCTGCTAGCCGGCTTGATCTGCGATATAGGCGCCATTCCCCTGTTCAACTTCGCCGATCAGCACCCGGAACAATATCCGAGCTTATCGGAATTGAAAGCGGCTTTACCGCATTTAAAAGGACCGGTCGGCTCTTTGCTGCTGCATACCTTAGGCTTCTCCGCCGAATTGAGCAAAATTCCGCTAGTAGCGGAAAACTGGCTTTACGACGGCGGCACCGAGCTTGGCATCCCCGACATCGTTATTTTGGCGAAACGGCATAGCTATTTCGGCGACCCCAAAATTAAAGGCCTGCCCTATATCAATTCCCTTCCCGCCTATGCCAAAATTGCCGACGGCAAACTTGACCCGGATTTCTCGTTAACCATTTTGCAAAAAGCCCAATCGCGTATACATGCCGCTATGCAATTCCTATCCTGACGCTTTATTGCTACAACCGAATTCCACATCACGATGAACAACCCTTTACTCGAAATTACCGAACTGCCGCAATTTTCCAAAATTCTACCCGAACACGTCGAACCTGCCGTCGAACAGCTATTGACGGACGCGCGCGCCGTTATCGAACGTCAACTGACCGGCGGCGGCTCGTACACCTGGCATAACCTGATAGAACCTATCGAAGAAGCCGAAGACCGTCTGAACAAAGCCTGGTCGCCGGTCAGCCACATGAACTCGGTGGTCAACAGCGACGCCATGCGCGACGCTTACAACGCCTGCCTGGGCAAACTCAGTGCTTACGCTACCGAAGTCGGACAAAACAAAGCCTTGCAGCAAGCTTATCAAGCGATTCGCGACAGTGCGCAATTCGCCGAACTGGACCGCGCCCAACAAAAAATCGTCAACAACGCCTTACGCGACTTTCATTTGTCCGGCGTAGACCTGCCGAGCGAACAACAAGCTCGCTACAAAGACATCAACCAACAACTGTCGAAACTGGCCAGCCAATTCGAAGAAAACCTGCTGGACGCCACCAACGCCTGGCACAAGCTGATTAGCAACGCCGACGATCTGGCCGGCCTACCGGAATCCGCGCTGGCCCAAGCCAAACAAGCCGCCGCAGCCGAAGGCCAAGAAGGCTGGCTGATCAACTTGCAGTTCCCGTCCTATCTGGCCATCATGACCTACGCCGACAACCGCGAGCTGCGCCGCGAACACTACGAAGCGTTCTGCACCCGCGCCTCCGACCAAGGCCCGCACGCCGGACGCTGGGACAACAGCGACGTAATGGAGCAAATACTGGCGTTGCGCCACGAAAAAGCCCAATTACTGGGCTTTGCCAACTACGCCGAATATTCGCTGGCCACCAAAATGGCCAAGTCCACCGACGACGTGGTCAACTTTCTGGAAGATCTGGCCGACAAATCCTGGCGTCAAGCCCGCCGTGACCTGGCCGAATTGAAACAATACGCGGCACATCAGCACGGCCTGCACGATCTGCAAACCTGGGACATCGGTTATTACTCGGAAAAAATGCGCCAACACTACTATCAACTGTCGCAAGAAGAAGTAAAAGCCTACTTCCCGGACACCAAAGTGGTACCCGGCTTGTTTGCCATTGTCGAACGCCTGTATGGCCTGCAAATCAGCGAAATCGACGACGTCGATACCTGGCATCCGGACGTACGCTTCTATCAAATCGTCGACAAAGACGGCGCATTGCGCGGCCGCTTTTTCCTGGATATGTATGCCCGCGCCAAAAAACGCGGCGGTGCCTGGATGGACGATTGTGTGTGCCGCAAAAAAACCGGCGCCGGCCTGCAAACCCCGGTCGCCTACTTAACCTGCAATTTTACCCCACCCGCAGGCAACGACCCGGCCCTGCTCACCCACGACGAAGTGGAAACCCTGTTCCACGAATTCGGACACGGCCTGCACCACATGCTGACCCGGATCGACCACCTCGGCGTATCCGGCATCAACGGCGTGGAATGGGACGCGGTGGAACTGCCCAGCCAGTTCATGGAAAACTGGTGCTGGGATAAAGAAGCGCTGAATCTGATCTCCGGTCACTATCAAACCGGCGCGGCATTACCGGACGAGCTATTCCAAAAAATGTTGAACGCAAAAAACTTTCAGGCCGGCATGATGATGGTACGACAACTGGAATTCAGCTTGTTCGATTTCAAGTTGCACCGCGACTACGATCCTCGCAAAAGCGGCCGCATCTATCCAACCCTGCAGCAGGTGCGCGATCAAGTCGCCGTGGTCAAGGTACCGGCGTTCAACCGCTTCGCCCACAGTTTTTCGCACATTTTTGCCGGAGGCTACGCTGCCGGCTATTACAGTTACAAATGGGCGGAGGTGCTGTCAGCCGACGCGTTTTCGCTATTCGAAGAAAGGGGGATTTTCGACCGGACAACCGGCGAATCGTTTTTGCATAACATCCTGGAGCAAGGCGGCAGCAGCGACGCGATGACCCTGTTCAAGAACTTCCGCGGCCGTGAGCCCAATATCGACGCCTTGTTGCGGCATAACGGTATTGCGGCTTAATTCACAAATTCCAATACTGGTCTATCTTTGCTTTGGATTTAAGCACCGAAGCAAAGAGCCCTCCTACGCTAACCACTATGCAAAACTGTTCCGAGTGCAGCCGATCCGGGCAAGACTATGAGCTGAAATACCCGGTTTGCAATGCTTCTTACTAAAAAGACTTCCCCGCCGATGCGCTTGCTACCATTGCCGAAAGACCACGTAAACAATCGGTATTTTCGAAAAACACACCGCAACAACACATTTTAGATTCCGCAATTCAGCCATGAACCTGATCGCCAAAACCACCCTGGAACTTCTGCAATCGCTACTGCCACCGCAAACCGTAATCCACGTCGGCGCCGGCAAAGGTTTTGGCGAATTACACTTTTGGAGAAATTGGCACATCCCGCAGGCGTTATTGATAGACGCCGATGAAACCCGGTTGGCATGGGCACAAGCGCTGACGGAACAGAATTCGCAATGGAAAACCGCAGCCAGGGTATTGAATGAAAAAGATGGTGAAGCCATCTTTTACTCCGCCAGCAATCCGGACGAAGACGGCCTTTTTGACCCTAACCAGCTTCAACCATTCTGGCCCAATTTACGCGTTAACACCGAATCCACCCGCCAAACCGGCAAGCTGGACGAACTGTTAGCCGAAACCGAATTCGCGTCGTTTGCCAAAATGCCGCATCAATGGCTGATCATCGACTGCCATCCCGCCAAAACCATCATTGCCGGCTCGCTTGGCCATTTGGCCAATGTCGATGTGCTGATCGTGAAATGCGCACTGGTCGATAGCACAGCCAACTTATCGCCCATTTCGCGCTCAACCATTCAACAGTTACTCGCTCCGCTAGGCTTCAAACTCGCGGTTACCCTGGAAAGCAATAATCCGAAAATTGCTCATGCCGTATTCTGTATCGATACTGAAGCCAAACAAACGCAGTCGTTCGCGCAACTGGAAGCTAGGACGCACCAAATCAATCAGCAGCAAACCGAAATCGCCGCTATTTCCGCTCAACTTTTAGCACAGACCAACCAGCTCACCGACAGTCACAACCTCGCAAGCCGCCTAGCCGACGAAAAAGATGCGCTAACCCAAACCATCAACGACCTCCAACAACAAGTCTCTCGAGTAAATAAAGCGCTAGAAGAACAAACCCAACTTGCCATTCAACGCAAAACCCAAATCGACCAGCTCAGCACTGAGCGTGATTCCACCAAGCAAACTGCCGAGCAACGGCAGCAAACCATCGAACAGCTGACCAAGGCCCGCGACGAGCAAAAACAACTCGCCGAACAGCGTAAAACCCAAATCGACCAACTCAGCGCGGAACGCGACGCCGCCAAGCAAACCGCCAACCAACGGCAGCAAACCATCGAACAGCTGACCAAGGCCCGCGACGAACAAAAACAACTCGCCGAACAGCGTAAAACCCAAATCGACCAGCTCAGCACTGAGCGCGACGCCGCCAAGCAAATCGCCGAGCAACGGCAGCAAACCATCGAACAGCTGACCAAGGCCCGCGACGAACAAAAACAACTCGCCGAACAGCGTAAAACCCAAATCGACCAGCTCAACACGGAGCGCGACGCCGCCAAGCAAATCGCCGAGCAACGGCAGCAAACCATCGAACAGCTGACCAAGGCCCGCGACGAACAAAAACAACTCGCCGAACAGCGTAAAACCCAAATCGACCAGCTCAACACGGAGCGCGACGCCGCCAAGCAAATCGCCGAGCAACGGCAGCAAACCATCGAACAGCTGACCAAGGCCCGCGACGAGCAAAAACAACTCGCCGAACAGCGTAAAACCCAAATCGACCAGTTAAGCGCGGAACGTGATGCCGCCAAGCAAACCGCCGAGCAACGGCAGCAAACCATCGAACAGCTGACCAAGGCCCGCGACGAGCAAAAACAACTCGCCGAACAGCGTAAAACCCAAATCGACCAGTTAAGCGCGGAGCGCGACGCCGCTAAGCAAACCGCCAACCAGCGGCAGCAAACCATCGAACAGCTGACCAAGGCTCGCGACGAACAAAAACAACTCGCCGAGCAACGTAAATCCGAAATCGATCAATTGATCACCGACCGAGATGCCGCCAAGCAAACCGCCGAGCAACGGCAGCAAACCATCGAACAGCTGACCAAGGCCCGCGACGAACAAAAACAACTCGCCGAGCAACGTAAATCCGAAATCGATCAATTGATCACCGACCGAGATGCCGCCAAGCAAACTGCCGAGCAACGGCAGCAAACCATCGAACAGCTGACCAAGGCCCGCGACGAACAAAAACAACTCGCCGAACAGCGTAAAACCCAAATCGACCAGTTAAGCGCGGAGCGTGATGCCGCCAAGCAAACTGCCGAGCAACGGCAGCAAACCATCGAACAGCTGACCAAGGCCCGCGACGAGCAAACCGCACTACGCATCGAAAAGCAAAAAGAACTGCAAGAACTAACGGAAAACCATCAAGAGACCATGCGCCGCCAACAACTTTTACAAGAAGAACTTATCAAAGCGGAAGGTCAAATTGAATTAATTAAAGACTTATTATTACGGGAATCGGACTCATAATTCAATTCACACTATTTAATCATTCGATTATAAATGCTGACCAAATTAATTACATGGCTCAATAAAAAACTTCGTTTCAAGCCCAAGCACTTGAAACCTATGTACGATAATCCACCGGCATCAAGACGAATGGAAGAAATCCATTTTCACTGGCATTTCGAATCCAACAATCCCAGGCATGCGGCATTATTTAGTCAAATCCCCAGCGGATTGACAATGAATCGCGGTTTCTGGAATGAAGAGTTAACGGCAGCCGAAGTTAATTACGATACACCCAAAAAAACATTGGAAAATGCGTTGAGCCATTGGCAATTCGGAGATTGGGAGAGTTTAATCGCATTAGATAATGAAACAATCGAAGCCGACGCCCAGCGCGCAAAACTGGCGTTACTAGTAGCAGCCGCGCATTATCAGCTCGGCGACATACAAAACGGTAAACACTATATTCAGTTAGCTAAGCAATGGGGTTGCGATAAGAAATTATTAGGTAGAATATTAATTTCAGGGGTACATAACAATTTGGCAAAAGCCGCCTGCCTGCTGCAAGACCACAACAGAATGATAAAACATTTTCAAATTGCCGTTAAAGGGGGCTATGGCGACGAACGTTTATATAGTAACGTACGTCAACATCAAGAAATGGCACGCCTGGAGAATAAAAGCTAAGTCATGCCTTTAAGCTTGACTCAACCAATAGTCATTATTCAGTAAGTATTTTATCTTATGCAGGAATACCGATAGTATGCAACAAGTGAAGATGCAGCAGCGACGCGAGTCGCGATTCTACGAAATATATAGCTAAACAGTTACAGCCTAACTAAGCAAAAACAACTAGATGACATCAATATTCCCAACAAATTCGATATGTGAGTATTTAGGAATGACTCCAAAGCTATTAGCGCCAAACTATAAATATATAATAGCTACCGTGTTGTTGAAGCAAGCACATTGATTCCGGCTTAGTTTTATAATTTCCTATGTTTAAAGCCTTGCAAAAATTATTTGGATTCGATTCAGTTAAAGCAGAGGGGCTCTCCGAAGTAAGTGCTATTACCGATATGGGTACCACCCCTTCCACAGCTATTGAAAGGAATTTACTTGCAGACGCCAGCGACCTTAACGACAACTCTCCTGAAACAGGATTTGCTTCGGACAATATCCTAGCCGGAATACAAGACGAATGGCGCGTGGGAAATTGGGAAAATTTGACGCAAGTTAAATTTGAAACCATTAATAACCACCCTGAGCGCGCAAAACTAGCCGTTTTAGTCGCAGCGGGATATTTACAACTTGGCAACAAAACATACGCTCAACAACTCATCGACGCTGCCAACCAATGGCATTGCGACAGATTGTTTCTTTTCCGAATATTGATCTCCGGTGTATATAATACCTTAGGCAAAACTGAATCGTTAATTAACCATAATGATCGTGCCCTAAATTTTTTTGCGGCAGCGCTTAACGGGATCGATACGGACGAAGAACCCGATTATAGGGACAGAATAAACACTGAACTTAAGCGTCTAGGAATTTCCTGGCGTTCTGACGTCGTCAGCGAAACGGAGATTCACTTCCACAATCGAGCCGTAAAAAAACCAACGTCAAAGCCCATAGTCAGAGTGATTCATCACTTTTCCTGCACTGGCGGCACATTATTTTCCAAGTGTCTGGCCGCACAACCTGATACGGTATTGTTAAGCGAAATTGATCCGTTTAGCCGGTTAGGTTTAAGCAAACCGCAAAATCCTACATTTCAGCCGAGAGACATCATATCGATACTCCACCAGTCCGACGGTGCTTTCGATAGAGAATTAATTAAGGATATATTCTGCAACGACATCGGACTAATATTAGAGCAATTATCAAAAACCAATAAATGCCTGATACTCAGAGAACACACGCACAGCATCTATTTGACTGGCGACAAAGCACGCAATGAGGTTTTATTGGACAATATACTTAGCGAACACTATCTCGTTAAATCAATTGTTACCGTCAGAAATCCTATTGATAGTTACCTGAGTCTTCGTGAAAACAAATGGCTACACTTTTCTCCTCCCAATTTCGATGAATATTGCATTAGGTACCTTAATTTTTTACGCGATCATGCTAATGTAAAGACCTTTAGATATGAAGATTTTGTGAAACAGTCAAACAAGATTATGTTCGATATGTGCCGCGAACTATCTATTCGCTTCGACCCCGGCTTTACAGACACGTTTTCGCAATTCAAACTCACCGGCGACAGCGGACGCAAAGGAGATATTATTTCGGAACGCCCCAGGCGCGCTTATGATTTGAATTTCGTCAACGAGGTAAATAACTCGGCGAATTTCAAAGAGGTTTGCAAATTATTGAGTTATGATGATAATATCGCATTGCAATAATGTAGTTCGATACGTATTCATGCCGGAAATCACGCCCTACCGCAGCGACACCCACACAGCGAATAGGGTGAAGGCTGTACAACCTGTTAGCTCTTACAAACCTGCCGTGGCTGAAGACTACGCCAACTAGCGCGGCCGCTTACGGTGCTTTAGCTTATACATGTGGACTTACATTGCAAAAATTGCCTCTTTCAGCTCACCGTGGATAGAGCTGATAGGCGAGAGATGGCAAGACCCAAACAACCGGTTGATCGATTATTGGCGTACCGTTTCCGCTGATTCGGTCATTATTATCCCGATCCAAAACAAGCAAATTCTGGTTCCTGACAAAACGTTCAGGCCTGGTATTGGCATTGAAACCCTGGACTTTCCCGGCGGCCGATTTTCCCATGTCGACACGATTGAAACAAGCATAGAAGAAATACTTAATCGAGAGCTAGGAATATCGATTAACCAGATAGAAAGCATTAGCAGCATTTATAGCAACCCAAAGTATATAAATAGCTCGACATCGAATCAAAAGCTATTTGGCTATTACGCAAACATCCGCTCGTGCGAAGAAAACAACTTCCTCCCCCATTTTAGATTCAATTTAAACCAACATGACTTAAACGACTTATTAAGCCAACTAGACTGCTTACAATGCCGAGCGCTATTGCTCGAATCTTTAAAATCAAATAATTAGGAGAACCCAGGATGAAAGTATTGGTATTAGGTGGAGACGGTTTTTGCGGCTGGCCAACCTCATTACATTTATCGAATATAGGCCATGACGTTATTATCGTAGACAACTTATCGCGCCGCAAGATAGACATAGATTTGGAAGTCGAGTCCTTAACCCCGATCAAACCCCTATCCGAACGCTTGGCGGCATGGAAAGAAATCACCGGTAAAACCATAAAATTTTGCAATATTGACGTTTCTCAACAATATCGCGAATTATTGGACTTAATAATTAGCGAGGAAGTCGACGCGATTGTCCATTTTGCGGAGCAGCGTGCCGCCCCTTACTCGATGAAGTCTTCAAAAGAGAAGCGTTATACCGTCAACAACAACTTGAATGCGACCAATAACGTCCTATGCGCGATTGTCGAATCCGGCCGCGACATACATTTGGCCCATCTTGGCACCATGGGCGTATACGGATACGGCACTGCAGGCATGAAAATACCGGAAGGTTATCTAACCGTTCAAGTCGTAACCGACACCGGCGCCGTGGTCGAACAGGAAATACTGTATCCCGCCAATCCCGGCAGCATTTATCACATGACCAAGACGCAAGACGCCCTGCTGTTTGCGTTTTACAATAAGAACGACGGCTTGCGCATCACCGACTTGCACCAAGGCATCGTTTGGGGAACCAACACCGCGGAAACGTCAATGGACGAACGCCTGATCAATCGTTTCGATTACGACGGCGATTACGGTACCGTGTTAAATCGTTTCTTAATGCAAGCCGCCATCGGCTACCCGCTTACCGTACACGGAACCGGCGGCCAAACACGCGCGTTTATTCACATCCGCGATACCGTCAAATGTATCGAAATCGCCTTAGCCAACCCGCCTAAACGCGGCGACAAGGTGATGATCTTTAACCAAATGACCGAAACTCATCGGGTGCGCGAGCTGGCGGAACTGATTTCCCGATTGGCAGGCGCTCAAGTCTCATATTTATCCAATCCGCGTAAAGAAGCCGACGAAAACGAACTGCATGTCGAAAATAAGTGTTTCCTCAGCCTAGGCTTAAATCCAACCACCTTGGAAGACGGCTTACTACTCGAAGTAACCGACATTGCCAAAAAATACGCCGCGCGTTGCGACCGCACAAAAATACTTTGTGTATCTTATTGGAACAGCGAACGCAAACAATCCAGCGAGCAAGCAAGCTAACGAGAAATACGATGGCCAATATACTAATCACCGGCGGCTGCGGCTTTATCGGCGCCAATTTAGCGCCCATGCTGCGCCTTGCCGGACACAACATTACCATACTCGACAACCTGAGCCGCGGTGCCGTTGAATATCTCGACGCCCC
The DNA here is from genome assembly GCF_040741385.1 of Methylomonas sp. HYX-M1. Classification (NCBI taxonomy): domain Bacteria; kingdom Pseudomonadati; phylum Pseudomonadota; class Gammaproteobacteria; order Methylococcales; family Methylococcaceae; genus Methylomonas; species Methylomonas sp. HYX-M1. The sequence continues at coordinate 742,703 of NZ_CP160405.1, read as the reverse complement.
CGATGCATATCAAATAATAACGGCCGACATACGGGACGAAGCAGCCTTAACATCCGCATTCACCGGCAAAGATGCCGTTATCCATCTCGCCGCTTACGGATCTGTCGTAGAGTCCGTCGCCTCGCCGGAAGAAAATTTTTCCATTAACGTCGAAGGCACATTTAAGGTACTGAACGCCGCCCGTAGCGCCGGGATCCAACAACTCATATTCTCATCGACCGGCGGGGCATTAATCGGCAACGCATCCCCACCGGTGAACGAACAATCAGTACCTCGGCCAATTTCTCCGTATGGCGCCAGTAAACTGGCTGGCGAGGGTTATTGCTGCGCCTTTGCCAACGCCTACGACATGTCAATTACCGCCTTAAGGTTTGCAAACGTAGTCGGTCCTATAAGTTGGCATAAGAAAGGCGCAGTGACTACGTTCTTTAAATCCATCATGGATGGAATACCAATTTGCATATACGGAGACGGTTCCGCAACTCGTGATTTTCTATTCGTAGACGATCTTTGCAGAGGCATTATCGCTGCCTTGAATGCTCAAAAGCCTGGGTTCAACGTATACCATCTCGCTAGCGGCCGCGAAGTTTCTGTAAAAGAACTTGCAGAAATCGCTCGAGATACTACTGGCGCATTCGAACACCCGATTCTTTTTGATTCGAAAAGAAAGGGCGAGGTGGACCGAAATTTTGCTAATTTTGATCTAGCACAAAAAGAACTGAACTTTTGTCCTACGATATGCATAGAAGATGCTATGAGCGCAACTTGGAAGTGGTTTCAGCTGTATAAATCCGGGCTGAATATAAATTCCAACCAGCAATAATTATAGCTTGATGCTTCTTAGGCTTTTTCGAATTACAAAAAGTCGAAAAAGCCATATATAACTTTAAACAGGCCGGTCAAATTTAATAACTCAGGCGCTAACAAAAACAGGATAAAAAATTTTTGTTACATATTGTATCAACAACATAGCATTACCAATATTTTACCGGCCCGTTAAAAAATAGTCTGGAGCTTTATGTTTATTACTGAATAAAATAGTATTTAATGCTTAGCAAAAAGTCGACATGTCCGGCGAACTTGTTTGTGCGCATTCACTCGAGAATACATTGATTGAAATGCACGCCAACTTTTTGCAAAGCTCTTATCTTTGCTCGAAATAAGCATTTTTTGCTCATCGCTTAATATTATTAAACGATTACTATATTCTGCAAAAACGATAATAAACCAGTGCCCGAGCACTATCTCACCCCGGCTAACATTTTAGAAGACGGAGCACATTGCTAATTTTTGTTCGCTTAATTCTTGCGGATTGTCGAATTAGCAACTGACTTTTAATTGCGACACATAGCGATAAGAACTGATCCGAAATGAATTCAAATCAACAAACTTTACCAAAAACTGAACGCAATCTCGCAACTTCTAACAATTTTTTAGGTAAGTTTTTACGTTACCCTGACAATACAGGAAAGCGCATATCCGATGGAGGCAGCCGAATAAAAGGCGTGATTAAGAAATCAATACCAAATTTACCACTCATTACAGTGGTCACGGTATGCTTTAATTCAGAAAACACACTCTCTCAAACGATTCAATCTATACGGCAGCAAACCTATAATAACTTTGAATACATTATTATTGATGGCGGCTCAAAAGACAAAACTATAGATATTATTCTCCAAAACGAAGATATCATTGACTATTATGTTTCCGAGCCGGATGGCGGCATTTATGCTGCAATGAACAAAGGTTTAGAACTTGCCTTAGGGGAATACATTATATTCCTCAACTCAGACGATTGGTACGAACCGGAAGCGCTCGAACTATTAATGAAAGCACAGCTTACACAAAAATGTGATTTCGTATCGGCACTGGCTAATTATACCGATGGCAATGGCAAGTTTATGAGAGTTCAGCCAAGCTCTTCGTTCGATGCTTCCGTTGACTTTAGAATGCCCCTCCGCCACGAAACGATGCTAATCGCGGCTAAAATATATGAAGAAGTCGGACTCTATGACACTAGTTATGCCGTAATTGCAGACCGCATTTTTACCGCTCATTTATTCTGGAAAGGGTATACCCACTATGAACTTCAGATACCGCTTTTAAATTTCCGAACATCCGGTGTATCAAGTGCAAATATAAGTCAATTATACGAAGAGCGTCGTCGAGCTTTGGAAGAGCAATATCCAGGCATATCGATGACCGCACTACTGGATATAATGACGCTTGAAAAGCTTACCCCTGAAAGACTATGCGAAATCTCAAGAAATTACAAGTCTCCAAGATTTCGCGCATCAGCTCGCGCTTATGTGACTGATCGAGCGAATCAAGGACATAATGCTTGGCAGAACATCGACCTGGATGCATTCTCTTCTGTTTTAAATAAGAAACCATTACGAAAAACCATACCTTTCTCCCCACAAGTTACTCATCCTGCAATAAGTATTATTTTGCCAATATTTAATTGTGAGGATACTATTGCCAATTGCCTAGATAGCATTATGGTGCAAACCTTCAAAAATTTTGAAATTATTTGTATTAACGACAGATCTACGGACGGATCACAAAAAATAATCGACGAATATGCAAAGAATGATAAACGCATCCAGCGACGTTTTAACGAAATAAATTCTGGTCATGGGGCATCAAGAAACAGAGGAATTTTTCTAGCACAAGGCGATTATATTTTCAGCATTGACCCGGATGACAGAATTCCTCCTAATGCACTTGAGACACTTTACAAATATGCCATTAGATACAAAAGCGAGATGACTAAAGGTTCGTTTATTCACGAACAACAAATTGCTGGTCAAAAGTCCAATGCTGTTCGAAAAGGCCTAAATGACGGAAGTGAGCATATTGTCAATCAAACACTAAAAAGCTACCCAGATTTCTTAAAGTCGACCGAAGGCCACTGGTCATACCTCTATAAAAGCTCTTTTGCAAAACGAGTTTTTTGGCCTGAAGACCTGAAAATGGGACAAGATAGCGTATTTATTGTAGATGCGTTAACCACAGCGAGGTCTATCAGCGTTATTCCGGATGTTGTATATCATTATCTAGCCAATCCCAAAAGCGCAATGAATACCTTCAATTTTCGTAAAAACATGGACGAAATTGAATGGCGGCGAAGAGATTGGCACACACTCAAGAAACATGGATTTATCGATATTGCTGATTTTCTACTTTTTAGCTATTGGAATGTCCCGTTCTTTGAAAACATGAGAAAAAATTTCTCAACTGAACAAAATAAAACATTCTTCGAAACTTTACAGTCTGCATTCGAAGAAGCTGGCGGAATAACCTTAGAAAAAACTCGCAACCCTAAAATCAGAGAAATTTTCGAATTCGGATTTCGGCAGTTTCCTTATACACCACCTCCTAAAGCAAACTCACTTTCTATATGTGCAATTTCTACACAAGATCATGGTGGAGCCGGTATCTCAGCGCTTAGAAATGTAGAAGTTTTACGAGAACGGGGGCATCAGGCATATTTGGCGACCATATTTCGCAAATCTACTAATTCCCCCTATGTTGTCAAAGTTCCGACGACTATATCTGGCTCGGACCTCGAAATTAGAAATCGTTGGCGGGAAGTAGCCGTGGTTACTCAAAAAGACGTTGACACCTTGAGTGCTAGAGAACTTTTCTCTAAAACGGGTAGCATTGCCGATCTTGAAAAATTGCGTTACATAATCTCCAACGCTGACGTGATACATCTTCATTGGATAATAGGTATTTTAGATATACAAAATTTACCTACTATCGCCGGAAATCGCCCGATAGTATGGACACTACACGATATGAATCCATTTACCGGGGGATGTCATTATTCAGAAGGATGCATTCAATATCGCAATGAGTGCGGCAACTGTCCATTGCTTGGAAATAAGAGCAAACACCTAGCCAACGAAATTTGGCACACAAAGAAAAAGGCGTATGCTCAGTTAAAAAATCTTCACATTGTCTCCCCTTCGCAATGGCTAGCCGATTGTGCAAAAGAAAGCTCGCTATTTAAAGGTCGCGACATACGCGTAATAGCAAATCCAATCCCGTCTGAAGATTTTAATCCTACCAACAAACTGGTTGCGAGAAGTAAACTAGGCCTTCCATTTGATGCCAAATTTATCGTCTTCGGCGCAGATGCATTGAACAACTTACGAAAAGGCGGCGATCTTCTAGTCGATGCCATTCGCGTATTAGTTAATAAAGGCCAAGCAAACAATGTACGCGGATTATTATTTGGGGCAGCTAGCCTCGATTTAGGAATCCCTATGCATAATATGGGTTATATCACCGATCCAAAGGCGCTATCATTAATTTACGCCGCAGCTGACGTGTTTGCATTTCCATCACGAGAAGACAACGCTCCTCAAACGGTTCCAGAAGCATTATTATCCGGCACGCTGGTCGTAGCATTTCCCGTTGGCAATGTACCCGAATTAGTTGAACATATGAATACTGGATTTATTGCGCGCTATGAGGATACAAGTCATTTTGCGGAAGGCCTTGCCTGGGCACTCCATCACTCAGACGATATACTAAGACACGGATTACGTGGCCACATAACCGCTCGTTCGTACCACAATACTGATGTTACCGTGAGCAAGTACGAAGCTGTTTTCAAAAGCATGATCGATCAGAACTCTACCTGAATCCGTGACTTCAAATATTGTCAGCCCTTTTATTCGGAAACTATTACAAAAGTGGCTGAATTTAAAATTACATTCCTTGCAATCGAGTGTAACGGCTTAGCAGGCTGTTGATTTTATCTCCCCTGTAACCCGCATTGGCTAGTTGAGTCAGATGTGTTGGTAAATCATAAAGTATTGTTCTAAATGATAAAATAGTTCTATCTCCAATATATTGCACTGTCCCCATGCGCGGCGCCGACATTACTCAAGAAGACCTGTTCAGTTACCGAACCCTGGAAAGCCGGATTCCCAAAAAGCATCCGCTACGCAAGCTGCGTCAAGTGGTCGACTTGTTGCTCGCCACGCTAAACGACGAGTTCGACGCGCTCTACGCTCGTCGCGGTCGAGATTCCATTCCGCCGGAACGCTTGTTGCGCGCCAGTTTGTTGCAAGTGCTATTTTCCATCCGTTCGGAACGGCAACTGGTGGAGCATATCGACTTCAACCTCTTGTACCGCTGGTTTGTCGGCTTGACGATAGATGACGAGGTGTGGGATCACTCGACCTTCAGCGCCAACCGCGACCGTTTGCTCAACGAACGGATCAGTCGTTTGTTTTTCGAACGGGTACTGGCCTTGGCGGAGTGGAAACAGCTGATCTCTGACGAGCATTTCTCGGTGGACGGCACGCTGATTCAAGCTTGGGCCTCGCACAAGAGTTTCGTCAAGAAAGACGGCTCGACCCCGCCGCCGGAAGACGGCGGCCGCAATCCCACGGTCAACTTCAAAGGCGAGAAACGCAGTAACGAAACCCACGCATCACGCACCGATCCCGATGCCCGGTTGTACAAAAAGAGCGAGGGCGACAAGTCTCAGCTGGCTTTCCTCGGTCATGCCTTGATGGAGAACCGTAATGGCTTGGTCGTCGACGTCGAAGTCACCCAGGCCACCGGCACCGCAGAACGCGAGGCGGCCCATGCCATGGTCAAACGCACGATCCACAAACCGGGCGCGACCTTGGCCGCCGACAAAAATTACGATACGCAGGATTTTGTCGCCAAGTTACGCCAGCGCAAAGTCACGCCGCATGTCGCCAGCAAAGACAAAGGCTCCGCCATTGACGGTCGCACAACCCGGCACGACGGTTACCGTAAAAGTCTCAAAATCCGTAAGCGGATCGAAGAAGTCTTCGGTTGGGCCAAGACGGTCGGCCCGCTACGCCAAACCAAGTTCCGGGGTTAAAGAAGGTCGCCGCGCAAACGATTTTTACCTTTGCCGCCTATAACCTGACGCGCATGGGTACCATTTTCGGCTGGCGATACAGTACCGCCTAGGCGGTGGTGCGCCTGAAATCCGCCAAAAGGCGGAATTTAACGCCCTTCGGGGCGAATATAACCGGCTAAAACCGGTTTTTGAGGTGTGATCGGGCTTCCAGAAGCCCAACAAAACCAAAAAATGGTTTTGAAGCCGAAGGCATATAGGCAAATTTCAACACCCTGTTAGAATTCACCCTATTAGCAGGCGTTTTTTCCAGGCATGGATAAATTGGCTGGATTTTAAGCGCAGCGATGTGCTCACTGCCGTATTTACGCAGTGATAGGTGGCGGGCTTTGAGGGTTAGAAATCAGTCGCTAGCCGGCGGCGAGTTTGGCGTAGGTGGCTTCAAAGGCGATGAAGCCCGGGCAGAGCTGCGAGAAACGCAGCTTGAGCCGGCGGCCACTGCGGATGAGTCGCGCGGCCAGATACATGAGTTCCTGGACCACGGTTTTGATGCGGCGCCGCTTGGCAGGATGTCTGACCGGGCTTTCTTCGCCCAGCAAGCCGATCCAGCGCAGGATGTTGTAACTGTAAGCACTGAGCGTCATGATCAGATCGTTGGTGGCGAATTTGCCGGATGGGAGGCGCTCAATGTCCGGATCGGTCTTGAATTCGCTGTGAAATTGTTCGGCAGTGGCATGGTCGCGGTACAGGGCGATGATCGAGGCGTCGTCGTAGTCGGTTGTCGGCAGACTGGTCCACCAGCCTTCGATTTCGATGTCCGGCATCAGCAGCCATTGGCCTTGCGGCGTCATGGTGCGCTCGGTCATTTGCATGACTCGACGGCAGGTATAGGTTTTGCCGTGTCGAGTCTGTTCATCCGTGACGCTAAACAGCGCCACCCGTTTGCCGTCGCGCGGCGGGGTCCACTGGCCGTGTTGTTCGGCGTAGGCCAGCCAGGCGTCGGCATCCTGTTTGCGCGGGTTCCATTTGATGATGAAGTCGACCCTATCGGCATCGTGTAAGTCGATGCGATTGTCGAGCGCGTCGTGACCGCCATCCAGGTGCACCAGCAAAGGCAAAGCGGTCAAGCGTTTCGCGGCGGCGAGTCCACGCTCCAGCGCATAGCGGAATTCGTATTGGCAATGCTGCTTGCCTTCGCGCAGTTCGTTACCGATGCACCAGCCCAGATACAGGGCAATCGAGGCATACCTAAAGGGCATAAATAGCCATCGAAGCCTTTGTAGGTTCGGGAGACGCCTTCCTTGCGGTTTTTTTCGTTGTTCATGGGATAGACGTCGATATCCAGCGCGACATGGCCGGTGGCTAACGGCGTGACCGGCACCTGGGCATGGGCCAGAAAATCGAGGTTGCTTTGATAAACGATCGGCAATAGGGCCTAGGCGTGTTCATCCAGGCGTTGTCTGAGACGGGCACTGGACGGCACTTGATCAATGGCCAGCGGCTTTGAAATACTCGTCGTCGCGATGGTTTTCGATGGCTTCGAAATCGCTTTTGCCCAGGCACAGTGTGCCAATAATGCTTTTGATCATATCGGCGTGAGAAATACCGTGCCGCAACGGAATACCTTTTTCCAAGGCCTGATTCAGTTGGCCGTACCGATTCAAACATAAACCGACCAAGGCTAAACCGGAATGGCTGGTATAAAATTCAGTTTCAGACTGCTCCAGAATAAACCGCTTCATGACTCACTCGCTGGGTGAAAATGGAATGCGCGTATTATCCAATATTATATCTTATAAATCAATATGATAGAGTCTTATGCGCCTTGTTAAGTCACGGATTCAGGAATAACACAACGATGCATCACTACTTCGACTCAGATAAACTAACCGAATGACTGATCATCGCCTAATATTGCTTCATTTGCCACCTTACAGTCCCGAGCCCAATCTGATCGAATCGTCTGGAAACACGCCAAACACCACTGGCTTCGATTCATCACTCGGTCGAAAGAACAATTACGCGAGGGAGTCACAAAACCTATGAATTCCGTCGACCATCAATTTAAAATCTATTTTACGCGATTCTTAAAATAAAAAAACAACACACTATTATCACAGATAATATACCACATAAATCACAAAAACTCGAGTGCCATTAACCATGCCAAACATTTATTTTATAATAAAAACGCATTACATTTCACAAATGCATATAAATGTATGGCTCGATCTCCAATCAGACCTTCGAGTTGCAAGATGCATTATTTTACTAAACAATGAAAACAACTCTCTGTCACATTTCATACAATATTTATTTGACGAAATAAAGAATGACATATTTACTTTCACATCAGACTCATTTCGAGATTTAAATCTTCCAGTCACACCATTCGAACCAGCCTCTATTAATAGCTGGAGGAATGGCGACTATGGCACGTATTTAGTAAGAACATTATTACCCGATCTAAAGCCAACTGATTGGATAATACAGATAGATAATGACATTATTTTAGCCGGCGGCACATGGAGCCAATTTTTTGATCTTGTAAAATTTGATTCAATTGAGTTTTTTTCTAAAACTATCCGACACGTCAACGCTGATTGGCCACATTTCGAAGCTGCTCGGCATTACTATGGACAAAACAACGTGTATCAGACACTTTTCGGGCTGCAGGGCTACACTGTTTCATTAGTTGATTATTTGTTTTCTCAAAGACGTCAAATTGCGGAATTTTACTCTTCAATTTTAGAAAAAATTAATTTAAATATAAAACAATTGGATAAAATTCAAGCCAATAAGTACTGGCCCTTATGTGAAGCATTTGTTGGCTCTGAAATTATTAAAACAAATGTAGCAAGACAAGATATGGAAACCGACTACCCAGAAATGTTCAAAACTTTCGTATATAGTGAAAAACTCTGGCCAAAACCAGGCGAAAGATTTAACTATAAAGGACTTAGACTTGTACACCCTGCCAAATGTCCTGTTTATTGCGCCTATGGGGATTGAAAGTGATAAATCTAGTATCAAGCAGCTACAACTAACCAAGTCATTAAAGCAGAGTCATTGAACGAAGCTTATTACCTTATCGTATAATTAAATATAAATTTACCAAAAGCATTTACCTACAATCCTCTTTAACTTTTATTTAACTACATCATGAAAGCAGTAATCCTAGCCGGCGGGCTTGGCACTCGCCTCAGTGAAGAAACTGACACTAAGCCCAAGCCCATGGTAGAAATTGGCGGAAAGCCAATACTATGGCACGTAATGAAAACCTATTCCGCACATGGCATAAATGAATTTATTATTTGCTGCGGCTACAAAGGTTATATTATAAAGGAGTATTTCGCAAATTACTTTCTACATACTTCTAACGTCACTTTCGACATGCAATCCAATAAAATGCACGTCCACGAAAGCAAGGCAGAACCTTGGAAAGTAACATTAGTTGACACAGGCGATAAAACCATGACCGGAGGTCGATTGAAGCGTGTCAAGGAATATGTACAAAACGAAGAGTTTTTTTGTTTTACTTATGGGGACGGTGTTGGAGATATTGATATTTCCAAACTTATTAAATTTCATCGGGAACAAAAAGTCTTAGCCACCTTAACAGCTACCCAACCACCCGGTCGCTTCGGCGCACTGGCCTTAAAAGGCACCAAAATAGAAGGATTCCAAGAAAAGCCCCAGGGGGACGGGGGCTGGATCAATGGCGGCTTTTTCGTTTTGTCGCCTAAAGTGATTGATTATATTAGCGACGACTCAACAATTTGGGAAAAAACTCCAATGGAACTACTAGCAAAAGACGGCCAACTGGCGGCTTACCAACACTCTGGCTTCTGGCAACCCATGGATACTTTACGCGATAAAATTCATCTGCAATCATTGTGGCAGTCTGGTAGCGCTCCCTGGAAAATCTGGCAATGACTAATTTTTGGAACAACAAAAACGTGCTATTAACCGGCCACACCGGTTTCAAAGGCGGTTGGTTAGCACTTTGGCTCAAGCAGCAAGGCGCAAAAGTCACTGGTTTCGCACTTGAACCGGCGACCACACCTTCACTATTTGAAGTCGCTAAAGTAGCAAATAGCATTGATTCGGAAATCGGCAACATTTGCGATTTAGAATCAGTAAAAAGTATATTCTTACAAACACAACCGGACATTGTGTTCCATTTAGCCGCGCAACCCCTAGTTCGTTATTCTTATCAAGCTCCGGTAGAAACTTATGCCACTAATGTAATGGGAACTTTACACGTCTTAGAAGGAATTAGATCAGTAAACAGCGTTCGCGCAGCTGTGATGATTACAACGGACAAATGCTACGAAAACAAAGAATGGCACTGGGGATATCGTGAAAACGAGCCCATGGGAGGCTTTGACCCTTATAGCAGTAGTAAAGGCTGTTCGGAATTGCTAATTTCTTCATATCGTAACTCTTTTTTCCCAACCCACCTTTATTCTGAGCATAGAACTGCAATAGCCAGCGCGCGCGCTGGCAACGTAATAGGCGGAGGCGACTGGTCTGAAGACAGGCTTATCCCCGACATCATAAAAGCACTTCAACGCAACCAAACTATATACATCCGCAATCCTCACGCGATCCGTCCCTGGCAACATGTACTTGAGCCATTATCTGGTTACCTGATGCTGGCAGAAAAACTCTATTGCGAAGGAGCTCCATATGCAGAGGCTTGGAATTTTGGCCCTTACCATCAAGACACTAAACCTGTTGAATGGATAGCCAGGCGAATGTCTGAATTATGGGGCTCGGACACTCCGTGGCAAATTGACAATGACAGTCATCCGCATGAAGCCCATTATTTAAAGCTTGATTGCAGCAAGGCAAATTCCCTATTGAACTGGAAACCTGCGTGGTCGCTTACAACAGCGTTACAAGCAATTGTTGATTGGCATAAAGCCGAAATTACCGGCAATAATATGCAAGAATTTTGCTTAGCTCAAATCGCAGCTTACCAGCAATCCGCGACAACTCTAGGAAATGAACATTATGAGCACAAAAATACTAATTAAAACTGTCCCTGAAAACGGGAACTTGTTGCTAGTGTTACCCGAATTCTCTAATCAACAAATCGAAATCCGAATTTCACCCGTTACTCAAGAGAGAGTACCTTTTTCTGATGAAACAGCAATACGACAGCCCCAGCAAGGGTTCGCTCAATCTGTGCTAGCCGATGCTGCCGAGGATATCTGGAATGACCTTTGAAACTTCAATTAAACGTGGCGATATCTGCTTGTTGCCGTTTCCATTTGATAACCTGGCTAGCCGGCAAAAACGCCCTGCGCTAGCATTATCTTCCGCTGACGAATATGGTGAAATTATATTTGCCTTTATTACAGCAAGCTCGAATAGCAGTTCGACATCAATAAAGCTAGAAGCAGAACATTATGAAAACAACTTCACACCGTTACCACATTCCGGTTATTTACATATTAATCAGCACGTTCGTTTAAACCAGAACATTGTTATAAAAAAAATATCTCGACTCACCGATAGATTTTTAGAATATTTATTCCGCCAATTAATATTACAACATATTCCTGCATTTAGCGAAATAAAATATAAGTCCACACCATTTACACCAACCCTACAACACATTCCTGTTTCAGGAAAAGTACTCGGCGATAGAGAGCTAACATTATTAGTCGAGTCGTCTCTGGATGGCTGGTTAACAACAGGCAGGTTCAACAAGGCTTTTGAAAAAAAGTTAGGACAATTTATAGGAGTTAAACATTTATTAACCACTAACTCCGGTTCTTCGGCAAATCTTCTAGCCTTAGCTGCACTAACATCCCCAAAATTAGGCGATAGAGCGCTAAAACCAGGTGATGAAATTATTACAGTTGCAGCAGGCTTTCCAACCACTGTTAACCCCGCACTTCAATACGGCTTAATTCCTGTTTTTGTCGACGTTGAATTAGGTACTTACAATATAGATACAGATAAAATTACTTCCGCAATCAGCGATAAAACACGGGCAATTATGCTGGCTCACACATTGGGCAATGCATTTAACCTAGATGAAATAATACACTTAGCACGTAAACACAATTTATGGGTCATAGAAGACTGCTGTGATGCATTAGGTACGACTTATTCCCCAAGTAGAGCTCTTACCGATTATAAGGGAAAGCCTATCGAAATCGGCAAATCATACCATGTCGGTACTTTCGGGGATATAGGCACACTTAGCTTCTATCCAGCTCACCATATTACTATGGGTGAAGGAGGGGCAGTATTTACTAACAGTGGTATATTAAAACCAATTATTGAATCATTTAGAGACTGGGGGCGTGATTGTTATTGCGCGCCGGGAGAAGACAACTCCTGTGGCAAGCGTTTTTGTTGGCAATTAGGAGATTTGCCCAAAGGCTACGATCACAAATACTCATATTCGCATGTTGGCTATAATTTAAAAATTACCGACATGCAAGCAGCCGTTGGATTAGCACAATTGGATCAATTAGAAGCTTTTATCGAAAAACGTCGTGCGAACTTTTCATATTTGTATAACGCCCTAAACGACCTAAAAGATAAAATCATCCTTCCCAAGGCAACACAAAATTGTAATCCATCCTGGTTTGGTTTCCCCATAACCATTCGAGAACATGCCGATAAGAAAAGAGTTGACTTATTACAACATTTAGATAGTAAAAATATAGGCTCGCGCTTAATATTTGCCGGCAACCTTATTAGGCAACCGTATTTTGAAAATCAGCCACACCGCATAGTCGACAACTTGACTAATACCGATTTAGTCATGAACAATAGCTTATGGATAGGTTTAGGTCCCATGCTGAATAAAGAAATGCTCGATTTTATGATCAGCGAACTAAAGGCCTTTTTTCAATCATGAGATCTGTTTTAATCACGGGGGCAACAGGTTTTTTCGGTAGTCATATTGCAGAAGTGCTACTGAATCATAATTATCAAGTTGCAGCATATTATCGAGAATCAAGTGACTTTTGGCGCGTATCAGCAATACGCTCTTCTATTAATTGGTTTAACATTAATAGCGAACTAAGCCGGCCATTCGAAAGTAAATCCGGCATTTCTCACATCATCCATGCAGCAACTAATTACGGCCGCAATTCAGAGTTAAACAGTGCATTAATAGAAACCAACTTATTATTCCCTTTAAAGCTACTGGAATTAGCCAATCAATATAACGCTAAAACCTTTTTCAATACTGATACAGCCTTACCAAAAACCGTTAACGCCTACTCGCTATCAAAGCATCAGTTTAGCGAATGGTTAAAAAAATCCGCATCTAATACAAAGATTTTTAATATAAAACTAGAACACATTTACGGCCCCAAGGATGATAATACTAAGTTTGTCACATACATAATTAACGAATGCTTACGCAACATAGACTGTATCAATCTAACAAGAGGGGAACAAAAACGTGATTTTATTTATGTCACTGATGCTGCAAATGCCTACCTTAGTTTGTTGGAAAACTATCAAAGAATCAATGACAATTATTGCGAACTAGAACTTGGCAGCGGTGAGGGAATACGCATTAAAAAACTAGTGGAGTTAATTCACGAGCTTACAAACTCTAGTTCTATCTTAAAGTTTGGCGCGTTACCTTATCGGGAAAACGAATCTATGGAGAGCGTAGCAAATTGCATTATTTTGAATAAAATCGGCTGGAAAACCAAACACAATCTTATCCAGGGATTGATGGAGCTAATTAATTACGAAAAGAAAAAAATATAGCCACAAAATAACCATAAAATGCTAGCGCAATTTACAAGATGGGTCGAAAAAACTCACACCAAAGTCGATTAAAACTTACTAATAATAGTAGCCAACTCTTTGTTTGACTCAATTCCTTATCTTTAGATTACTATCAAACACATACAACAGCACTAAGCGACATTAAGTTTTACTAGCCAATACTTTCTCATGCGCCAATACAACCCTCGTAAACGGATATTAGTTACCGGCGGTGCCGGATTTCTCGGCTCACACTTGATTGACCAGCTCATCAATAACGGGGATGAAGTTGTCTGTGTGGATAATCTTTTTACCGGCACTAAACGCAATATCGAACATTTATTCGACAATCCGCGCTTCGAATTCCTACGTCACGATGTAACCTTTCCGCTTTATATCGAAGTCGATCAGATCTACAACTTGGCTTGCCCGGCCAGCCCTATACATTATCAGCACGACCCGGTAGCGACCACCAAGACCAGCGTACACGGGGCAATCAATATGTTGGGCTTGGCCAAACGTTTGAAGGCCAGAATTTTTCAGGCCAGCACCTCCGAGGTATACGGCGATCCGACCGTACATCCGCAAACGGAGAGTTACTGGGGAAATGTGAACCCCATCGGCAGCAGAAGTTGCTACGACGAAGGCAAACGTTGTGCCGAAACCTTGTTTTTTGATTACTACCGCCAACACAATTTGGATATTCGCGTAGTCCGTATTTTCAATACCTACGGTCCCAGGATGCATCCCAACGACGGGCGGGTGGTTAGTAATTTTATCGTCCAAGCCTTACGCGGTCAGGACATTACCTTGTATGGCGATGGTCAACAAACCCGCAGTTTTTGCTACGTCGACGACATGGTGGACGGGTTTATCCAATTTATGAATTTGCAGCCCGGCCCGGCTAGCAACCAGCGATGCCCCGGCCCTATCAACCTTGGCAACCCCGGCGAATTTACCATTCGGCAATTGGCGGAAAAAATCATCGACCTCACCGGCACCGGTTCCAAATTGGTATTTCGACCGTTGCCCGAGGACGACCCGATGCAGCGTAAACCGGATATAAGCAAAGCCAAGGAATGGTTAGATTGGCAACCTACCGTCAACCTGGACGCAGGCTTGATCAAAACGATAGCTTATTTCGATGACCTTTTAACCGCCGACGACGCGGTTTGACCGGCTTGCCGTTACACGGCGAAATTGAGTCCTACATAATACTCGCGGTTTTTCGGCATATCGTACACCCTAAGGCCGGTAGCGGACTCGATTGCGGCAATGACTTCCGCTAGCCGCTCGGCTTGGTCGCTGGCCAGTACAAACCACATATTCAATGCGTGGCTGCGCGCGTAATTGTGCGCTACTTCGGGAAAACTGTTGACGATGCGGGTCACTTCGTCGAAACGCTCCTCGGGGACTTTAAGCGCCGCTAGAGTAAGCGCGCCGCCCATCTGCTCGGCGTGGTACATGGGACCAAACCGGGACAGTACTCCGTCGGCCTGCATTCGTTGCAACCGCAGCAATAAGTCGTTTTCGTCCACTCCCAGTTGTTCTGCAACCTTTAAAAAAGGAGAAGCGCAAATCGGGAAACCTATTTGCAGCCGGTTCAGAATGGCCCGGTCTATCTCATCCATAAGCGGCGACCGGATTTGAGGCCGGAATTTGCGGATTGGCGCCGTTTGTCGCTCCTTGGTTTAATCGGGCGTATTGTGCACCGCGCTGTTTGAAGCAGCGAGCGCTGAACAACATTTCGAACGGATAGGCCTGCAATTGGCACTCGTCTTGTAGGTGTTGCCACTGAACCCAAACGGCATCCCGGCTTTTACCGTGTATCATGCAGTACAAGTTATACGGCCAAACGCCTGGGTAACGCGGTCGCTGGTAACAGAGATTTACGCAGTCGTAGCGGCTGATAAGCCGGCCAACTTGATCCACCTGACTGTCGGGAATATCCATCACTATCATCGCATTCGCCCGGTAACCCAGTGCTCGGTGCTGCACAACCACCCCCCAGCGCTTGATCAAACCGCATTGGCGTAAACGCTGTAGTCGCTCCAGCACCTGTCCTTCCGTCAAACCGATCTTTTCGGCGATCAGCGCGTACGGCCGGGCCGCAACAGGCAAACCGGCTTGCACTGCAGCAATCAACGCGAAATCTTTAGCATCTTCAATCATGCAAATCCAGTTCGAAGCCTAAGTCGATGAAATAATCGGCCAACATCGGCAGAACCATTGCCGAATAGCCGGTTTGCAATTCAATGCGCGCAACCAGCTCGTCCAACCGGTTTTTATCTTCGGCAATTAGGACAAACCACAAATTGAAGCGGTTTTCCCGTTCGTAATTGTGATTGACTTGGGGTATCGCACTGACGACGGCGGCAACCCGCTCCAAATCGTGATCAGGAATAGCCATAGCCACCAAGGCGCTTTTTCCGATTGCATTTGGGGTGATGACGGGTCCTATGCGACTAATGGCATTACACTCGGTCAATTCCGCAAATGCATCTAACACTTGTTCTTCGTCAACACCTAACTGCTGGGCAATTTCGTTAAACGGCGCGGAACTCAGCGGAAAATCCTGCTGAAAATCGTTTAGCAGCCGCTTATGCAAGGGCGAAAGTTTCATAAGCCGATTTTATGGGCGCGAGAGGAAAAAAACACGCCGCTCGGTTTGCGCGCATTTAAGGCGGCGGCTTCCGCAAAGCTTTCGGTATCGTAAATCGCTACCTTGTCCTCGTCGCGCAAGGCCAGCCAAACCCGTTCGCCTCGCGGCGTGAATTCCATATGCATCACCGCTTTGCCGGGGCTCAACGTTTTGATCACGCTAAAATCCTTAACGTCGATCACTTGCACGGTTTGATTGTCCGGAAAAGCAAAATTGACCCATACCTGACGTCCGTCCGGTCTAGCCATTACGAACACCGGCTGCCCGGCTACCGGTATGCGCTTGTACAGTTCCCAGTTGCGTTTGTCGATCACCAAAACCTCGTGTTGGCCCATCGCCGGAACCAGCAACCAGTCGCCGGCTTGCGCCCAACCTTCCAGATGAGGCATCTTATAAACCGGCAACTGCTCGTCATCCTTGCCGTAGCTTTGCAAAATGTGCCGAGCGCCGATTTCGGGCTGCCATAAATCCAATAAAGCCAAGCCTTTTTCTCCAAAAAGCCCTGCGGCATAAAAATGACCATCGGGCGTCAATAAGGCATCGTAAGGCTGTTTGCCGACATCCTTAAAGACCTGCAACTGCGGGTGGCGCGGATTATGGGCATCGATCAACCAAATCCGGCCGGCATCGAACAAACTGCAAACAAAGCGTTGCCCGGGCGCGTCGACCAAGCCGACTACCTTGGACAACTTATCCTCGCTTTGACTATCCTCGCCGTAAACAGCCGGTATGTCGGCAAGCTGTTCCAAACTATCGGCCGCAAACAATTTGACCCCGCCCGGAGCATAATTGGAAACCGCAATGACGTTGCCGTCCTGGGAAATCGCACCGCCTATGCTGTTGCCGGCTTGCACGATGCGCTTGTCGATCACGTCCTGCAGCAAGTCGATCTTGGTCAAGCCGCCGTCGCGCCCGAACACGTAGGCGTAGCGTTGATCGCGGGAAAATACCACCGAGGCATGCGATAAATCGCCCAAACCTTCGATACGGCTCAGCATCGCCGGCCGGCTGGTGTTGACGATCTGCACGCTACCGGTTTCGCGTTCGATAATCACGCCCAAATCGCCGCTGCCGCGAGGCTCGGCAGAGGCCGAAGCACCGGTTAGCCAGAGCGCCGCCAGTAAAACTTTCCCTATGCGTAATGTCATCGTTGCCGCCTAATCATTTATAAGCTAACGCGCATGAAAGCACGGCCAATGCAAGTCAACGTGGCTATGTCGTTAGTCTTTCGAGCGCCTGCCATTTCAGAGTAATCCATAACCTTAAACATAGTCCGCTAGCCGCGCGGCATTCCTGCGCTTCTAATCGTATTGCCGGCCGTTATGCCGTATCCAGCCGTGCGCATGCCGTTGCGCGGGGTCCCGGTGAGTCCAGTGCAGCGTGCCGCCTTTCTCGCTCCATTCGTATTCTCCGAACAGCTCGACACTATCGCCGGTTTTCAGGTTTTCGACCCGCGGGGCCAGATCGATATTATGCGCTACCAGCAATGTTTGTCCGTTCGCCAACCTAACAATGAATTTTTGATGACGGCTACCCTGATTGTCGTCGGGCAAGCGCTTGACGATGGTGCCCTTGAGTTGGATCTGAAAATCGCTACGATGCGACTGGAAGGCTTGGGCAACCACTTGCTCCGGTGCTAAAGCGCTATCCGCACCTACTGGCACCGACAAAACCGCACTGATGGCCAGCGCCCCTATCAACACTCTAGCAAAACTATTCATAACGCCACTCCCGCGGCACAAAGCTTAGTGATTTTGTTTAGGGTTGGCGCAAGCGCTGCACCAACCATTCGGTTTCGTCGGAACTTAGAAAAGTGTTCCACGGCGGCATCGCCGTGCCCGGCCTGCCGTGCAGTATCACGGCAACTAATTCGGCGTCGCTTTTAGAAGCCAAAGCTTCCGGCATCAGCGAAGGCCCTAGGCCGCCTTTAGGCGGCAAGCCGTGGCAGGAACCGCAATCGTGCTTTAGCAAATCGATCAATTCTTGCTGCCGCTGCAAACCGGGCTCGGCCGCAACGGCACAACTACCGATCATGATAGCCAAGCAAACCAACTGTCTCACGGTTTTAAATGGCCGTAATAACTGGCGACATCGTTAATCTGCGCATCGGTCAGCGAACCGGTTATCGCATTCATAATATCGGACGGTCTGGTTTTATCCCGATACTGTTTCAACGCCATTTTCAGATATTCGACATCCCGGCCGGCCAACGGCGGAAACGGTGCATCCGCGCTAGGAGAACGTATGCCGTGGCATTGAGAACAGACTGCCGCCGCCCTGCTTTGCCCGGCAAATAGGTTAGCCGCTTGGGCCGTACCGCCGGCAGCCAACCCCAACAACGTAATCGCAAACACTTGCTTAATCATTTGCCGGCCTCCATTTCATCCGGGGACAAACCGCGGGTCATGTATTTGACCCGGCCGCGCGAGAAAATACCGGCCGGACTTTCCATCGGAACAGACGCGACTTTTTCCAGCGAGTGCGAATCGTAAACCACCACTTCGTCGCCGTTATAGCCCGCGCTAATGTACAAAAATTTGCCGTCGGCGCTGTATTCCGGGAAGTAGGCGTGGCCGCCGACATCCAGGGTTTTGACAACTTCAAGCGACTTTTTGTCGATCAACTGCACGGTACGAGCACGTCTGTCCTTGCTGATGATGTCCACTGCGACATAAGGCGCGTTGGCATGAGCGGCCGGCGATTCGGTGCCGCCGGAAACCGGCACTTGCTTGACCACTTCCATTTTGTCCAAATCCCACACGCTGACCACCATCTTGTCGCAGTCGCCGAAATTGGTGCCGAAGCCCAAGGTACGGCCGTCCACCACCACCGCCGAACCGCCACCGACGTGCGGCACGCAACCGGCCGGCAATTGCTTGATCAATTCGCGTTTTTCCAGATCGATCGCCGCGACGATACTGTCGTCATAGGACGCCACCATCAGCTTTTTGCCGCCGTGGGTCAGGAACGCATCGTGCAAATGGCGGCCGACTTTTTCGATTTTGGTGACCGGAAAGCCTTCTTTTTTATAATCGACAATCCAGACCTGACCGGCGTTTTCCAAGGCAATAGCGAAAATATCGGCGTACGGCGTGCCGATGATCATGCCGGAATCAGACGACACGTGTTTGCCGTCCGGATCGATGCCTTCCAGTTCGAAGGTTTTCAACGGTTCCAGCGTGTCGGCATCCAGGATCACGGCGTTATGCGGCACGAACGAGCCGGCCATGATGTATTTGCCGTCGCGCGACACCCCCATACCGGGGCCGTTCCAGCCGGTTTTGATGCTGCGCACCGCTTTCATCGAATACAAATCGACCTTAAAAATCTCGGCGGTATCGGTTTTGACGTAAGCCCAGCGCGGATTGGCCGGATTGAAGTCGATAATATGCGCCGCTGTGCCGGTCGCTACTTCGCCAACCGGCTGATGGGTAACGCTATTGATGAAAATGGCTTTGGAGCCCTCGCCGCGACCGTATTTGCCACGTGCGGCCACTCCGATCAGATTGTCCATGCTATCGATTTGATAGCCGGGTTTATCCGGTAAAGTGCTTTCGTCTTTGACGTAAACCTTCAGCGACTTTTTCATGTCATCCAAAGTCCAAGCCGGATTCGGTTGCTTAGGCGTGCTTTGCAGGTGTTTAATGACCCCACGGATTTCGTCGTCGCTCAACCTACCGTAAAACGGCGGCATCAACGTATCGAAGCTTCCGGCCATGACTATGGTGCGCAATGCGGTGGGACTGCGACCTTTCAACGTTTCGGCGTTCAAAGCCGGCGCCAGATAGCCGCCGTGGTCGGAGCCGTGGCAACTGGCGCAATTATCCTGGTACAACCGGTGCATGTCGTCGGAATTCGCTGCCGCGCTCAGGGAGAACAACAAAGCGGCAATGGCGCCGGCCAGCACGGATTGATTCAGTCGTTTTATAGTTGTGGTTTTCATTTACAATTCCTGTAATCCGTCGTAAAAAAAGAAGAGCCAAGCCGGGGCATTAAACCATAAATGCAGGAGCGGAACAGCGCTCGCTCTATTGCGTCAAGCAATTCTCGGCATGGCTCCAGGCCGAATGTCACAAAGTAGTTTCGAATCGATATTTAAGCACTATAATAAGATTTGTCAATTTTCTTTCCAAATATATTTGCATCGCCGTTATGCCCGAAACCGACATCTACGAACTCATCGAATGCATGACCTCGCTAATACGCTCGGAAGAACGTAAGAAATGCACCGAACTCGGCTTGCAGCCGGTACATTTTCAAGTCTTGAATTATTTGTCGCGCGCCAATCGCTTCAGCAACACCCCTGCCGCAGTCGCCAACTATCTGGGCATGACCCGCGGTACCGTTTCGCAATCGTTGATCATTCTGGAAAAAAAAGGCTTTATCGAAAAAGTGCCGGATGCCAGCGATCGCCGGGTCGTGCATTTGCGCTTATTGCCCGACGGCGCGGACGTATTGAGACAAGCGCGTCCTTCGGATTTATTTTCCAGCGCCACCGACATTTTGCACAGCAGCGCCCCGGCCCCCGCGGACGCCAATGTGTTTCAACAAGCGTTGACCGCGTTGCAAAAAGCCAACCAATCGCAATCTTTCGGCGTCTGCAAGACTTGCCGCAACTTCAGCGAAAAAGACGGTGAATTTTTTTGTCAACTCACGCAAGAAAAACTCAGCGTTGAGGACAGCGAACAAATTTGCCAAGAACACAAGCCGGTTTGATCGTTCGGTACCATCGCTAACATGACAATCGCCCGCATCGCCATAACTCCCGGCGAACCGGCCGGCATAGGTCCCGAGTTGTGCGTGCAATTGGCGCAACTGCCGCACCGTTGCCAGCTAATCGCGATCGGCTGCCCGGAATTATTACGGCAGCGCGCTAAAAAACTGGGTTTGCCGCTAAATCCGGTACCTTTCGAAGACGCCGCCCCTGCCCGCATCGCACCGCCGGGCACGCTGAGCATTGTGCCGGTCGACATGCCGGAACCTGCCGTGTGCGGCCGCCTTAATCCCGCCAATAGCGACTACGTCATCGAAACGATTTGGCTGGCCACCCAAGGCTGCCTGCAACGGCGGTTCCAAGCCATGGTCACCGCACCGGTCCACAAAGGCGTCATCAACGACGCCGGCATCCGGTTTAGCGGCCATACGGAATTTATCGCCGAACAAACCGGCGGCACGCCGGTCATGATGCTGGCCACTCCCGGTTTGCGAGTTGCCTTAGCCACCACCCACCTGCCTTTGTCTGAGGTCAGCGCCGCCATCACCGAACATCGGCTGGCCCATGTCATTCGCACCTTGGACCACGATCTGCGCCTGCGCTTCGGCATCGCCAATCCCAGGATATTGGTGTGCGGCTTGAACCCGCATGCCGGCGAAGGCGGCCATTTGGGCAGAGAAGACATGGACGTGATAGAACCCACGCTGGAAAGCTTGCGTACCGAAGGCTTGCATTTATACGGGCCGCTGCCGGCCGACACGCTGTTTACCCCGAAATATCTGGAGCACGCCGACGCGGTGCTGGCCATGTACCACGACCAAGGGCTACCGGTATTGAAATATAAAGGTTTCGGCCAAGCCGTCAACATAACTTTGGGCTTGCCTATCATCCGCACCTCGGTCGACCACGGCACTGCGCTCGACCTAGCCGGCTCGGGTAAAGCCAATTTAGGCAGTTTGCAGTTCGCGTTGCAAACCGCCTTAGAAATGATCCAATCTAAATAACCGATTATGAACCATCAAGCGCGCAAGCGGTTTGGACAGAATTTTCTGCACGATCACAGCATCATTAACGACATCTTGAGCTACGCTCATCCGCAACCGGGCGAGCATTGGGTGGAAATCGGCCCCGGCCTGGGCGCCCTGACTAATCCCCTGTTAGCAAGCGGCGTTGACTTGGACGTCATCGAACTGGATAGGGACTTGGTCGCCCGCTTACAAAAGCAATTCGCTACCAACCCCAAAATCGCCATACATAGTGCCGACGCTTTGCAATTCGAATTTAGCAGCCTGGCTAAAAACGCGGAAAAACTGCGGATCATCGGCAATCTACCCTACAACATTTCCACCCCGCTGCTGTTTCACTTGCTGGAAACAACCTGCTGCATAGAAGACATGATCTTTATGCTGCAAAAAGAGGTCGTCAACCGCATTTGCGCCCAAGCCGGCAGCAAGCAATACGGCCGTTTGAGCGTAATGATCCAATATTACTGCGACGCCGAATGGCTGTTCGACGTACCGCCGGAAAGCTTCCACCCGGCCCCGCAAGTCATGTCCGCGATTGTACGCCTGACTCCCCACGCCGCGCCGCCGGTACCAATAGCCGACCTGTCCGCTTTCGGGACTCTGGTGACTCAGGCGTTTTCCCAACGCCGCAAGACGCTACGTAATTCCTTGCGCAATTTCATATCGGCGGATGAACTCAGTGCACTCGGCATTGATGGCGAATTGCGGGCCGAAGCCATCACGCTGGCGGAATTTGCCAAAATCGCTAACGCCCTAGCGTCTAAAACCGAGCATTGAGCCCCCCGAGCCATTCGAGGCGATCGACAGCATGGCCGCGTCTAATCCGGCAGCACTTGTAATACCGCACCATCCGTATCGCCACGCAACGGCACGGCCCGACCATCTTGCCAAAACGCTTGCTGATCGGCATAGTGAGCCGACAAGAAATGTCCGGATTGCCCGCCCGGCATCTGCAGCAGCGCATCGTCCGGATGAGCGGGCGATAAGGCCAAGCGCTCACTGGCACCGTGCCCGCTACCCATCACCATCACACAAACGCTGGCGCACCCGCCGCTGTCAAAACTCGGCATATCCAGCCATTCGGCTAACTGAGGCAGCGTTTTACTAAAAGGATGCTGTAAATCGATGCGCTGAGTCTCGCCCCAAGTCAAGCGAGACGGTTCGCGATGGGGGTATTGTTTGCGGAGCGCTTGGCCGGTTTGCCGCAGTGCCGCGATTATCATCCGCGTCCAATCGTCGCGATATACCGTCGGCAAAAAGCCTTTGGGCCGCTCGCTTAACAATTGGCGCAACGGCGTCTCCATTTCCCGCCAGGCGTACCTAAACTCCGGATCGTAAGCTTGCCCGGCAGCCACGACCCGTGCAAATACCGTCTCCGCCAATTGTTTACGAAACTCCGCGACAAAAGCCGCACCCAAGCTTTCGGCCCGCATATAACCGTCCCAAACCGTTAAAGCTTGTTGCGCCTCCCGTAATTCCCGGTCTAGGTCGGCTACAGCCTGCAATTCGCGCAGCCCCAGTTCCCGGTAAAAATCCAAGGCGGCGCTGCGGCTATCGAGTTGAATGGCCAGCATGTCCCGCTCGGTAAACACTTTATCTTCACCCAGCAATTCCGCGATACGATAAGCGCGGTAGCTCAGGGCCCAGTTGTGCCCGATCACATAGGGATAGCCGCTACCGAGGGTGCGGTTGTTGGCGGTCGCGATAAAGCCCTCAGGCGGATCGTACAATCGCGGCAATTCTTCCGGCGGAATGAATCCCTGCCAGCTCACCGTTCCGTCGGCCCAAGCGCGGACCTGTAGGCCATCGAAACCGACGCGTTTAGGAAAGCGCCCCATATAGGTCCAACCGATGTGACCTTCGTCATCGGCAAACACCACGTTCTGCGGCGGACCGCCGGCTCGATTGATGAGCGCCATCGCGTGCTTAACGTCTTGTGCGGCATCGAGATCGATCAAGCCCAAATCCACGCCGCCCCGCTCCAGCGCCGTCCATTTAATCGCGACCGGCTTGCCTAATAGCGGCTGATCGGAAACCGGGCCCCAAATCGTGTCTTGCAGCGTCAACTCAATATCGCTGCCGCCTTTGACTTTGATGGTTTCGTTATGACTGTCGAACGGCCGCCAACCTTGCGGGGTACGGTAAGCACCCGGATGTTCGGGATCTGTTTCCAAAGCAATCAGATCCAACAAGTCGGCGGTAACGTTGGTGAAGCCCCAAGCCACGTGCCGGTTAGCTCCGACGATGACGCCGGGCACGCCGGGCAAGGTCACTCCGTACACCTGCCGATCTTGATAGCGCAAATCGGCGCGGTACCAGATGTTCGGCACGCCCAGAGTCAAATGCATGTCGTTGGCGACTATCGCCCGTCCGTCGGCCGTTTTACTGCCGGCTACGGCCCAGTTGTTGGAGCCGGCTACGACATTTTCCAGATCGACGCCTGCTTGCGCGAATTGCACGAACGCTTCCGGTAAAGCGACCAACGCCGCTATCGGCACGGATTGGCTAGCGCGGCGCGGCGCGGCTCCTCCGACCAAAACCGTGGCGTAAAGATCCGTGTCCGGCGTCAGGAAGCTAACCAAGTCTGCCGGCATTGCGCGCTGCATGACGCTGACCATGCGCTCGTCCTGCTCTTGACCGTTGAGCGTCTGAAACATCGCCAAAATCACCAAAATGCTATCCGCCGCTTGCCAAGGTTCCGGACGAAACCGCAACGCCAAAAACTCCGGCGGCAATACGCCGGTTTGCTGCAGATAAGCGTTAACCCCTTCGGCGTAGGCCGATAAGCCGCGCCGCTGCGCATCGGGTAAATCGGCAACGATTTGCCGGGCCGTCCGTGAAAATTGGTAAACCCTTTGCTTGCGGTCGATAGACACAGCCGGCGCGCCGAACAATTCCGCCAAACGCCCGGCCGCTTTCCTACGCATCAGTTCCATTTGAAATAACCGGTCGCGGGCATGCCAATAGCCCAAAGTGCGGAATGCATCTTCGCGATCGGCGGCGCTGATATAGGGCACGCCCAATTGATCGCTACGCACCTCGGCTGCTGCACGCATTCCCGGCAATCGCGCCTGCCCGGCGCGTTCGGGTATGGAAGCCGCCAACAAGCCATAGGCCGCCGCGGTAACGAAAACAACGGCAGTCAGACTGACTAACAAGACATTACGCATCATGAGTGCTTAGTTGAAACCGGAGAAAAGCAAAACGCTAGCGAACCCATGCGTCTAAAAATCGGTTGCGGCGCGTAAACAAAACAGCCTGCCGAAACGTGAGCGTTTGATACGCGCTCAACCATCGTTCAAGCCTTTTAAATTCCGTTCGCTTGTCGACCGGGCTCAGGGCAAACCGGCCCAGGGAGGCTTAACGGATTGTTCTCGGGCATGAACGGATCGCAAGCAGTTTGTTCCTGCCGCACGCCGATTAAGCGCTGCAACACCATCATTAACTGATCTACATCGAACGGCTTGATTAAATAATCGGCAAATCCGGCGTGCTCCTCGGCTATCCCCGCACCGTTCAGCGCATCGGCGGTAATCGCCACAACAGGTAGCTCGGCCGTCGCAGGATTATTTTTAATCCGGCGTAGCGCTTCGACACCGTTCATTCCCGGCAAATTGACGTCCACGAAAACCAAATCGGCCTCAAGCTGTTCCAGCTCCGTCAGCGCCGGTTCCGCGGCCTGAAAATGCCGCAGGGTAATCCCGGGTACCCTACGCAAAATATGCTGCATCAACATGGCGTTAGTCAAATTGTCTTCTATGTACACGACAGTGCCGTGTACATCCGGCAACGCTCGGGTATGCTTGGCTTCTTCCCTTTGCTCGCCGATGCCGGCGCCGTTCAAGACGGAAAAATCGGCTACCGGCAATTCTATCCAGAAGGTACTGCCTACGTCCTGTTGAGATTCGAAACCGATAGCGCCGTTCATGGCTTCCACCAACTGTTTGCAGATCACCAAGCCTATACCACTACCTTCAATAGCGCTGTTTTCTGCGCCTAAACGGTGAAACGGCGTGAACATTTCCGGCCAATACTGTTCCGCAATACCTTTTCCGCTATCTGTTACGCTGATTCGAACCGAATCGCCGCGCACCGAACAGCGCAGATTGACACTGCCGCCGGCTCGATTGTATTTGATTGCGTTAGACAACAAGTTATTCAACACCTGCCGCAAACGCGATCTATCCGCCATGACCGCCAACATGCCGGTTTGGCAGATTGCCTGCCATTCGGACAGGCCCTCGCTGTCCGGGCCTTTCGGACAAACCCCGCAGGTATTCATTGTGACCTGTTTTTCCGCCGCCATGTTGGCAAATAACGGCAAACACTCTTGGAACAAGCTACGCAACAAAACCGGGGCAATTTCCAAATCCATTTTGCCGGCCTCGATTCTGGCCAAATCTAAAATTTCGTTAACCAATTTCAGCAAATGCTGGCCGCTACGGGCGATATAGCTTAAGGATTCGGCCTGACTTTTGCTCAGCGGCTCCTCAACGTCGGTTTCCAACAGATGGCTAAAACCTATGATAGCGTTCAGCGGCGTGCGCAGTTCATGGCTGACGCTGGATAAAAACACCGACTTCGCCCGGTTGGCCGCTTCCGCGGCTTCTTTGGCCCGGGCAAGGTTTTCTTCGATGCGCTTGCGCTCGGTAACGTCCAAAATAATCCCGCTCCAAACGGCGGACTCGTCCGCTGTCGCCGGATTGGCTTGGGAAACAATCTGTATCCATTTGGCCTGCCCCGAGGCAAGTTTAATTCTGCATTCAACATTGAATACCCTGTCGTTCATTTCGGCCGCCTGCTGTTCTAGCGCCAACGACACCAAATCATCCGGGTGCAGCATTTGCAAAAACAAGCTGAAATCAGCCAACAAAGCCTCCGGCTCTAAACCCAAAATATCCCGGCAACGCGGGCCGGCATATAAAAATCGGGCGTTTCGGTGCGGGGGAAATACGTAATCGCACAACATACCCGGCACGGTTGCGGCAATGTTTCGAAACTTATGCTCACTTTTCGTAATCGCCTCCTCCATGGCTTTACGCTCGGTGATGTTATGCAAAATACAATGAATTCTCTGAAATCTGCCGCGTTCGTCGCGTTGCACCCGACAATCGATCAAAACGGTTACCGGGATGCCGTTTTGCCGTAGCAAGGTCAGTTCGTCGGAAATCGATTCTTGAATTTCCAAGGATGCAAACAAACCGGCCCAAGCCAAATTGTCGTCGTCATGCCACAAATCGCTAAAACACATGCCCAGCAGTTGTTCGCGGTTATATCCCAACAGATGCTGTAATCCGTCGTTAAAATCCACGAACTTGCCGTTGACGTCCAAAGCCTGATAAGCGACCGGAATATATTCGAACATCTGTCTGAAGCGGGTTTCGCTTTCCTGCAGCTGCCGCACCAGCTGTTTACGCTGGCTGATATCGGCTATGAAACCATGCCACAACACGTCGCCGTTTTCGGTGCGCATAGGGCTGGCCCTGCCTTCGACCCATATCTCGCCTTTCACAGGATGTTTGACGCGATATTCGTCCTGCCACACCGTCAAGCGCTCCGCGGACGTGCGAATGCCGTTTTTAACCCTTTGCACATCGTCCGGATGCATCACCTGGAAAATCGGCGACGCATCTTCGCCGACTTGGTCCGGGGGCACGCCGAAAACGTCGTAAAGTCCGATACTGGCGTAAGGAAAACAGGCGCTGCCGTCCGCACGGAGTAAATATTGGTAAATCACGCCGGGCAAATTGGCGGCCAACATTTCCTGCCGGTTATGCAAGCGGTACAAAGTACGCCGTCCGTGCTGCGCAAACGCCGCAAACCCGGCAAACAACAGCACTAAGACCGCCAAACCTATCAACCAGGGATAAACGCGACCGAAGTCTAATGCCTCGGTTTGATAAAACATGCCGCGCATATCGAAATCGGCCGGCAACATCCCCAAGCGAATGTAAACATCCGCGATGTGCCGCCAGCGGGAAACGCTGTTGTGGCCTAGCTCGATCAAATCGGCCATGATGAAAGGCCGATACTGCATAGCCTCCCACAATAAATGCTCCATGGAACGATCCGGGGCGTAACGCTGGTGTATCAATAAGGCAACTTCCTCCGGGTGCTGCATGGCATAGGCCCAGCCCTTCAAGGATGCCGCTCGAAAGGCACTCACCTGTTCGGGATGCCGGGATAGATAATCTTCCGAAGTAAATAAGGTATCGCCATAAAAGTCGATGCCGGCGTTGATGGCCCGCAGCTCCAGGTAGTCCACCCCGGCTTTATATAAGGTATAGGGTTGGTCGGGCGTGTAAGCCGACAGGCCGTCGGTACGATCGTCGATCAGATCGTGCACATCTTGACTATGCACTTGGCGCTGGTAATCCCCGGCTTTCAATCCGGAATCGCGAAAATACGCCTGAAGTTCAGCGTCGTCCGGACCTATCATCAAGCGTTTACCTGCCAGATCCGCCACAGTGCTAATGCCGCTGTCCCGCTTGACTACCAAACTAAGGGGAGAATGTTGGATGATCGGCGCCAACACCACTACCGGTTGACGTTTGCCGCGTTCCAAAATCAATTGCGAGTTACTGACGCCGAAATCGGCCAAACCGGCTACAACAGTCTCCACCGGGGGACGCTCCGGTCCGCCTTCGACTATCCGGACGTCTAAACCGGCATCACGATAAAATCCTTTTTCCAGGGCGGCGTAATACCCGGCAAATTGAAATTGATGCTTCCATTTCAATTGCAGCCTCACAGGCTCAAACCCATCCGCAGCCCAAACACCCGGCGAAATCCAAAACAATAGGCCTAAAGCCAAATACCGGTAAACCATTTATATTCCTCTGGAAATCGACGCATGTTTGCGACAGGAGCGGATCGAATGTTCGGCTATGAAAATTTGAATATAGTAAAGGTTTGCGGCAACGGACAAAAACCGCTAAATGTCCGGTTTTTCGCGGAAACGCCTTATCGCTCGTCACTTTTAGAAAATTTGTGCACCCAATAACACCATCGCCCGGCACCGGTAGGCCAACGCTTCCGTAAGATTATTTGATCGAACTTGCCGCAAGATTTCGGCAAACCCCGGCCGGTTAAGCTAGAATGTGGCCCTTTTTATTTTAATAATCATCTGACTCTTTGGAGATGTTGCGATGCGCATTATGCTGTTAGGCAGCCCCGGCTCCGGCAAAGGCACCCAAGCTCAATTCATTACCGAAAAATTTTCGATTCCGCAAATATCCACCGGCGACATGCTGCGCGCCGCGGTTCGGGAAGGCAGCCCGCTGGGCTTGGAAGCCAAAAAGGTGATGGACGCCGGCGGCCTGGTATCGGACGACATCATTTTAGGCCTGATCAAACAGCGCATCGCCCAGGCGGATTGCAAAAACGGCTTTTTGCTGGACGGATTTCCGCGCACCATCGCCCAAGCCGAAGGCCTGCAAAAATTAGGGGTCGAATTGGATTATGTCGTGGAAATTTCGGTCGACGACCAAGACATTATTCAACGCATGAGCGGGCGCCGGGTACACCCGGGTTCCGGCCGCAGCTACCACGTCGTATTCAATCCGCCCAAACAGGAAAACGTAGACGACCTGACCGGCGAACCCTTAATCCAACGTGACGACGACCAAGAAGAAACGGTGCGCAAACGTCTGAGCGTTTATCACGAACAAACCAAACCCTTGGTAAAATTCTATTCCGCCCCCGGACAAAACGCCAAATTCGCATCGATTTCGGGCGTCGGCAGCGTGCAGGAAATTACCGAAAGGCTGTTTGCCGCGTTAAGCTAATCCGTTGGCACAAACCGGCCGCAAGTCCGGCAATACAACCGGACCGACTTCGGCAGATGCTTAGTAGCTCGTTTTGAATTAGAGATCCCGTAATGGCAGGTAAAACTTTATACGACAAACTTTGGGACGACCACATCGTACACGTCGAAGACGACGGTTCGTGCTTGATCTACATCGATAGGCAATTGCTGCACGAAGTCACTTCTCCTCAGGCCTTCGACGGCCTGAGGCTGGCGGGGCGCAAGCCCTGGCGCACCTCGCGCAATCTGGCGGTGGCCGATCATAACGTGCCGACCACCGATAGAGCCAAAGGCATTGCCGACCCGATTTCTCGCCTGCAAGTGGATACGCTGGACAACAATTGCCGCGCATTCGGCATTACCGAATTCGACATGAGCGACATGCGGCAAGGCATAGTCCACGTGGTAGGTCCGGAACAAGGCGCTACCTTGCCGGGCATGACCGTGGTATGCGGGGATTCGCATACCTCCACCCACGGCGCTTCGGCCGCCTTAGCCTTCGGCATCGGCACCTCCGAAGTGGAGCATGCGCTGGCCACTCAATGCCTGGTGCAAAAAAAAGCCAAAAACATGCTGATCAAAGTCGATGGCCAAACCGGCCCCGGCGTGACAGCGAAAGACATCGTACTGGCCATCATCGGCAAAATCGGTACCGCCGGCGGTACCGGCTATACCATCGAATTCGGCGGCGCAGCGATCCGCGCCCTAAGCATGGAAGGACGTATGACAGTTTGCAACATGGCGATAGAAGCCGGCGCCCGCGCCGGACTCGTAGCCGTCGACGAGACCACCATAGATTATTACCGTGACCGGCCTTATTCGCCCAAAGGCGACGACTGGCATATGGCGGTACGCTACTGGCAAAACTTGCATTCCGACGCCGACGCCAAATTCGACAAAGTCGTCGAACTAAACGCCGCCGACATCAAACCGCAAGTAACCTGGGGTACCTCCCCGGAAATGGTAGTACCGGTCGATGCGCAGGTGCCCGATCCGGCCCAAGAACCCGACCCGGTCAAACGCGAAAGCATGCTGCGCGCGTTGCAATACATGGGCCTGCAGGCCGGGCAAAAAATCACCGACATCCGCATAGACAGAGTCTTCATCGGTTCCTGCACCAACTCGCGCATCGAAGACTTACGGGCCGCAGCCGGCGCGATCAAAGGCCGCCGCAAAGCCGACACGGTGAAACAAGTGTTGATCGTGCCCGGCTCCGGCTTGATCAAACGGCAAGCCGAAGCGGAAGGCCTGGATCAAATCTTCCTCGAAGCCGGATTCGAATGGCGGGAACCCGGCTGTTCGATGTGTCTGGCTATGAACGCGGATCGCTTGGAAGCCGGCGAACACTGCGCCTCGACTTCCAATCGCAATTTCGAGGGCAGACAGGGTTACGGCGGACGCACCCATCTGGTCAGCCCGGCCATGGCCGCCGCCGCCGCCATTGCCGGCCATTTCGTCAACGTTGCGGAGGAGTTGTAACCATGCAGGCATTTACCACCTTGACGGCCTTGGTGGCGCCATTGGATCGCGCCAACGTTGATACCGACGCCATCATCCCCAAACAGTTCTTGAAATCGATTCGTAGAGCCGGATTCGGCCCGTATCTGTTCGACGAATGGCGCTATCTGGACCGCGGCGAACCGGAAATGGATTGCAACAATCGCCCGTTGAACCCGGACTTCGTATTAAATCAACCGCAATATCAAGGCGCCCAAATATTGTTGACCCGGGAAAACTTCGGCTGCGGCTCGTCGCGCGAGCACGCACCTTGGGCGCTGGAAGGCTACGGCTTCAGAGTTATCATTGCCCCAAGCTTTGCCGATATTTTTTTCAACAATTGCTTTAAGAACGGCATCTTGCCCATCGTGTTACCCGCCGAACAGGTAGATCAGTTATTCAAAGAGTTGATCGACGGCTATCGACTGACTGTCGATTTGGCGCGGAAAACCATCACCACACCCGACGGCCGGCAAATCGGCTTCGACGTGGACGACAACCGCCGTTACCGTTTATTAAACGGTTTGGACGATATAGGCCTGACGTTACAACACGCCGAGCGCATCAAAGCTTACGAGGCGGAGCGCGCCAAACGCGCACCTTGGCTGTTTCACGACGCATAACACCTTTTATATATCCAGGTAAATCAATGACGAAAAAAATCGCAGTATTGCCGGGCGACGGCATCGGCCCCGAAATCGTTGCCGAAGCGCTTAAAGTGTTGAAATTTTTAAACTCCGACATGGATCTCGGCTTAAATTTTGAAACCGCACTAGTCGGCGGCGCCGCATACGACGCGTTCGGTACGCCGCTGCCGCAGCAAACCCTGAATTTATGCAAACATTCCGACGCGGTGCTATTGGGCGCGGTCGGCGGCCCCAAATGGGAACCTCTGCCGCACGCGGTCAGGCCGGAACGCGGCCTGCTGGGCATTCGTTCCGAATTGAACCTTTTTTCGAATTTGCGCCCGGCTATCTTATACCCGCAATTGGTGGCGGCCTCCACACTGAAACCGGAAGTGGTATCCGGCTTGGACATCATGATCGTGCGCGAGCTGACCGGCGGCATCTATTTCGGTCAACCACGCGGCATTCGTTTACTGGAAAACGGCGAACAGCAGGGCTATAACACACTGGTATACAGCGAATCGGAAATCCGCCGCATCGCGCATTCCGCTTTCAAAACCGCGCAAAAACGCCAACGAAAACTGTGTTCGGTCGATAAAGCCAACGTACTGGAATGCACCGAACTGTGGCGGCAGGTGGTGACCGAAGTCGGCAAAGAATATCCCGACGTACAGCTCAGCCATATGTACGTCGACAATGCCTCCATGCAATTGGTGCGCGCGCCGAAACAATTCGACGTCATCGTCACCACCAATATGTTCGGCGATATTTTGTCAGATACGGCCGCCATGCTGACCGGCTCGATCGGCATGTTACCGTCCGCCTCTTTGGACGCCAACGGCAAAGGCATGTACGAACCGATACACGGCTCCGCGCCGGACATTGCCGGCCAAGGGATAGCCAATCCTTTGGCCACCATTTTGTCAGCCGCGATGATGCTACGCTATACCTTTAACGAAGCAGGCGCCGCAGAGCGTATCGAACAAGCCGTAAACACCGCTCTGGACGCTAATGTCAGAACCGCGGACATCTATTCCGACGGCATGAAAAAAGTCAGCACGGCGCAAATGGGCGACGCCGTCGTCACCGCCTTAGGAGGCTAATATATGTCGAAAACCTACGACGTCGCGGTTGTCGGTGCCACCGGGGCCGTTGGCGAAACCATGATCAGCATCTTGGAAGAACGCAATTTTCCGGTGGGCAATGTATATGCTCTGGCCAGCGAACGCTCCGCGGGCAAGCGCATTCCGTTCAAAGGCGGCTCGCTGGTCGTCCAGGACTTGGCGAGTTTCGATTTTTCCAAAGTGCAGATAGGCCTATTTTCCCCCGGCGCGTCGGTCTCCGCGGAATATGCGCCTAAGGCCGCCGCCGCCGGCTGCGTGGTGATAGACAACACCTCGCAATTTAGGTACGACGCCGACATTCCGCTGGTGATCCCGGAAGTCAACCCGGAAAAAGTGGCCGAATACAAAAACCGCGGCATCATCGCCAACCCCAACTGCTCCACCATCCAAATGCTGGTGGCGTTGAAACCGATATACGACGCGGTGGGCATAGAACGCATCAACGTCGCCACCTATCAGGCCGTTTCCGGCACGGGCAAAGAGGCGATCGAAGAGCTGGCCACCCAAACCGCTAACTTGTTGAATGCCAAGCCGGTGCAGCCCAGCGTTTATCCCAAACAAATCGCCTTCAACGTGTTGCCGCAAATCGACGTGTTCATGGACAACGGCTATACCAAAGAAGAAATGAAAATGGTCTGGGAAACCCGCAAAATCATGGGCGACGACAGCATTCAGGTTAACCCGACGGCGGTCAGAGTTCCGGTGTTTTTCGGCCATTCGGAAGCCGTACACATCGAAACCAAACGTAAAATCAGCGTCGAGGAAGTCAAAGCCCTGCTCGATGCGGCTCCCGGCGTCACCGTATTGGATGAACGCGTAGCCGGCGGCTATCCGACCGCGGTAACCGAATCGGCCGGCCACGACGACGTCTACGTTGGACGCATCAGAGAAGACATATCCCATCCTATGGGTATAAACCTTTGGGTGGTTGGGGATAATGTCAGAAAAGGTGCGGCGCTTAACAGTGTGCAGATTGCCGAAGTGCTGGTAAAAAAATACATCTAAGCTAAGATTACCAAGCGTATCAAGCGCATCCAGTCGAAAGTGCCGAGGTGTAACTCTGTGAA
The DNA here is from genome assembly GCF_040741385.1 of Methylomonas sp. HYX-M1. Lineage (NCBI taxonomy): Bacteria > Pseudomonadati > Pseudomonadota > Gammaproteobacteria > Methylococcales > Methylococcaceae > Methylomonas > Methylomonas sp. HYX-M1. Next base: position 708,569 of record NZ_CP160405.1, on the reverse strand, counting down.
GGAATCGAACGTAAAAGCTGTGTCCCAACTGTTGGCGATGGTATCGTTATTGGCGCCGATAACCGCACAGCCGTTAGGTATCGGAGATATAGAATTACATTCGGCACTCAACCAAAAACTGGAAGCGCAAATCAAACTTCATATCGCTTCCGGCGAAAATCCTGCCGACGTTAGCGTGCGTTTGGCGCCGCCTGAAAAATTCGATCAAGCCGGCATCCCTTGGAGTTATTTTCTTTCCAAAATCAAATTTCAACCGGTTGTTCAAGCTAACGGCGACATCGTCGTCAAAGTATCCTCGCGCGAACCGATCACCGAGCCTTTTCTGAATTTCTTGCTGGAAATCAATTGGCCGCAGGGTAGCCAATATCGCGAATACACCGTCCTGATCGATCCGCCGGCGGAATACCAACCATCGCCTCTTCCAAGCGCGATTAGTCCGGAATACCGTATCGAGCCGTTGGAAGAGCCGAGCGCGCCCAAGGCTACGCCACGCCGCAGCCGCAGTCCGATTCGCACCGCTTCGACTATTTCACCGCAAACGCCGACCGACGGAGAATACGGACCAACGCAAAGCGCGGATACCTTGTGGCACATCGCACAACAATTAGCTCAGCAACGCGAAGTCCCCACCAAGCAAATGCTGACGGCGCTGTACCGCGCCAACCCCGACGCATTCAATCACGGCAATATCAATTCGTTAAAAACCGGAGTCGTTTTAAAAATTCCCGAAACAGCGGCGATTATGCAATCCGGGCCAAAAGCCGGCGCTAAAGCAGCCGCACCGGTCAAGCCGCAACCTAGCGATGTCAAACCGCCTAAACCGCTGGAGCTTGTCGCCCCCAGCGATGCAAAAATAGCCGAGAACGCCGAAGTCGGCGCTCAAGTCAAATCCGGCGGAACCTCTACCGGCGGCAATATCAGCGGCGATAGCGGAGCCGGTGAAGCGGACGCCGGTCAAGCCGATCTACAAGCCCGTATCGACCGCCTGGAACAGCAGATCAACATGATGCAGCAATTGTTGGCGTTGAAAGACCAACAATTGGCGACGTTACAAAACCAAGGCGCGGCCGTACCCAGCCAACCCGCGCCAACGCCTGAGCCTGAGGCCAAAACACAGCCGGAAACTCCGGACGTACAGCAGGAAGTCCCGACACCGACGGCGCCTATAGAACCGGCGCAACAAACAACGCCGGCACCGCAACCGCCTCCCACAGCCGAGCCGACGCCGATTGTCCCCAAACCTGTTCCGCAACCGCGTAAACCAGTTCCTCCACCGGTACCGGAAGTGGTTGCAGAAGAAGAGGGCTTCTTTTCTTCGTCCGTATATTACTTGACAGCCGGGGGACTAGGCCTTGGCATTCTAGGTGCACTGGGCTGGCTATACCGGCGTAAACGCAAACCGGAAGGGCAACCCGATACCGAAAGCATGTTTGCCTCGGCCACCCAAATCAGAATGCCGGACGCAGACAGCGCATTATCGGTACCGGTTCTCGACATGACCTCCAGCGGCAATTACGATGTCGGCACGGTAGGGGAAAGCTCCTTCATCAGCGACTTTACTCCCAGCGATTTCGAGGCTTTCGATACCGATCAAGCCGAAGTGGACCCATTATCGGAGGCCGATGTTTATCTGGCTTACGGCCGCTACCAACAAGCGGAAGATTTGATCAAAGAAGCGATCAAAGAGCATCCTCAGAAAGACGAATTTAAGCTCAAACTGCTGGAAATCTTCTACGCCAACGAAAACCGCGAAGCCTTCGAAAATTACGCCCAAGAACTCGCCAAGGCCGGCAAACAGGCCGATAAAGGGTTTTGGAACAAAGTGACCGATATGGCTAGCGAAATCGTTCCGGACTCGCCGTTATTCGGCGGAACGGCCGCATCCGAAACGGCAACCGCCAGCCCCGCGCAGCATAGCAAAGAGACTAAAGCCTCATTCGAACCGAAATCGGAACCCGCAACGCCGGAGACTGACGCAGCAGGCGAATTGCAGTTGGACGACGACTTAAGCGAATTACGGCTGGACGAAGACGCAGCGCTGGACGACAACGGCCTGGACTTCGATTTGAGTTCGTTTTCTATCGGCGATGATGAAGCCGAGGAAGACAAACAAAATACCGCGGATACCGACATCGAATCGATAGAATTTAACTTCGACAATTTAGGTTCGGTTGCAGAACAAAAACCTACAGGGGAAAAATCGCCGGCCGAAGAATTCGAAACTTTCGATTTCAGCTTCGATTTGGACGACAGCCTGCCCAAATCCGCCGAACAAGCCCCCGCACCGCAACCGGAAGAAACGGCGTCGGCTACCGAGGTCGAAGAACCGGACGGCTGGGATTTCCCCGAATTTGTCAGCCCGGCACAAGACAAATCCGCGGCTCCGCTGACGCTAGCCTCTTCCGGCAGCAAAGAGCCGGAGAACATCGCCGCTGGCGACGCGGACGAATTCGACTTCAATTTCGACTTCGATGCCCCCGCCCTGGGCGCGGAAGAAGAAAGCGATTTCGGCTTAGGCGTTTCCGATTTAACCGATATGGATGAATTGGAAACTAAAATCGACCTCGCCAAAGCCTATATCGACATGGGCGACACCGAAGCGGCCAGAAAAATCGCGAGCGAGGTTCTGGAGAAAGGTTCGAAAGAACAAAAACAAGCGGCACAAGCTTTGCTGGACGAACTCATCTAAGGCGATAGCCAAGAATGTACCTACCCGAAGGCGCCGGATTTTTGCCCTTCGGGTATGCTCCGCAGTCTATAGGCAAAAAACCGGTCAGCCGGGCATCTTTTCGCCGAAAATCACCTAACGATCTTGAAGGGCTGGCAATCGCTCCGGCAAATGAAAGGTAGCTTGGTAGGAATGACGCCTAGCCGCAATGAGGGCCTTGCCAATCGCGGCTAGGCGTCGCTCCCACCATGACTTTCATAGTAGCCAATTCCCTGCATTCCAAACAGCGTTGCGATTTGACAGCTATTTTCCCGGCTCCGTAGCTTCGCCGCAACGCTCCACCTCGAATACCACGCCTTTCACGTTAAGCACCTTCACCTTGCTGCCCAACGGGCAATCCGGCCCCTGCACTTTCCAAGTCGTATCGTCCACTTTGATCTTGCCTTGGCCGTTTTCGATGGCGGTAACCAAATTAAAGGTACGCCCGATATATTGCGCCCCTCGTTTATTCAGCAAGGGTTGATCGCTTTGCTGGTCCTTGGCGTGGAAATAACGGCGCCAAACCAACACTGAAGCCACCGCCAGTACCGAAAAAATCAATAACTGTATTTCAAACGATACGGCCGGCTGCATCCAGACCAGCGACCCCACCACAAAACCGGAAACCGCCAGCCACAGGAAAAAAAAGCCGGGGGCCAATAGCTCTATTGCCAAAAAACCGGTCGCCAACACCCACCAATACCAAAATTCGATTTGCGTCGCCTCCATGTCTAGCCCTTTTTATTCAAGGCTTCTTTGGCCAATTCGCCGATACCGCCCAACGCGCCGATCACGCTGGAGGCTTCCAACGGCATCAAAATAAGTTTGCTATTGTCCGCCGCCGCAACCGCTTTCAACGATTCGATATATTTTTGTGCCACAAAAAAATTGATCGCTTGCACGTCGCCCTTGGCTATCGCTTCCGACACCATCATCGTGGCCTTAGCCTCGGCTTCCGCCATCCGTTCGCGCGCCTCCGCTTCGCGAAAAGCGGCCTCTTTACGGCCTTCCGCTTCCAAGATTGCGCTTTGCTTCAAGCCTTCCGCTTTCAAAATTTCCGCCTGCCGCAAGCCTTCCGCCTCCAAAATCTGTGCGCGTTTTTCCCGCTCGGCTTTCATTTGTCTTGCCATAGAGTCGACCAAGTCCTTGGGCGGCGCGATATCTTTGATTTCTATACGGGTCACTTTGATGCCCCAAGGCGTAGTCGCGTCGTCCACCACCGCCAACAACCGGGCATTGATTTCGTCGCGCCGCGATAACAGCTCGTCCAAATCCATGGAACCCATCACGGTGCGGATATTGGTCATGACCAGATTGATGATGGCTACATCCAAGTAGTTGACCTCATAAGCCGCCTTGGCGGCATCCATGATTTGGTAAAACACCACGCCGTCTACCCTGACCATCGCATTATCCTTGGTAATCACCTCCTGAGACGGCACATCCAGCACTTGTTCCATCATATTCAAGCGCCGACCGATACGATCGATGATAGGTACGATGATATTCAACCCCGGCGTCAGGGTATTGATGTATTTGCCGAAACGTTCGACCGTGTATTCCATGCCCTGAGGTACCGATTTCACGCTCATGAACACCATTAAAATGGCAAACGCAAACAATACGGTGACAAACAAACTGAACCCGCCCATAAGGCCTCCCGGAGTTTTCGATTCGAAATAGTAGATATTGCAAACTGCTAACCAACTAATAATAATGCATACTTCGACAACCTGCCGGTTTAAGGGCCTAAGCATGAACACGCTAATTTACTATTCGTTCAACATCTTCATCTTGATGGCGGTTATTTTGATCGTAGGGATGATCAAACCTAAATGGATCTTTTTTTGGATGGATTCTCCGGGACGGGCGCCGGTACTGGTCATCAGCGCAGTGCTGTTCATGGTTGCCGCCACCATGTTCGGCGAAGGGAACAAAGAATTGCAACAAGAAAAAGCCAAACAGCAGCAACCGGCTAGAACGCTGAATTCGGAAGTGCCGGACTTGCATTGATGAGCTAGATACGCAGCCCGCGCACCCTATTTTTCAATGTCCGTAAATCGGCCGCATCGCTTTGCGCTTGATAGCGAATACGAATGTACAAAGCGGTAATCCGCTCGATTTGCTCCGCCAATTCCGGTTTTGCGGCTGCGGCGCGCTCGGCGAAGGCTAGCGCGCCTTCGCTGTAACCGATTTCTACGCCGGCCTTGGCCATTTTCCTGCAAAACTGCCGATAGCATTCCACGCTTCGATCCGCCGCGACGCGCGTTTTCAATAACCAAGCGGTTAACGGCAATCCGACGAGTAACAGACTCGCAAACAACCACTGCGCCAGCTTGAACGTGCTATCGATGCCCCAATCGCGAAAAAATTGCGCTTGATTTTCGCTGTTGTAATTGACCACCCAGCGTTGCCAGTTGTAATCGATGCTTTGCCATAATTGCCGGCTGCGTTTCAGCCAATCTCCGGCCGATCCTATGCTGACGGACGTAAAGCTGACTTCGCCGCTGGCGATTTGCAAATCTACGTTCACCCCTCGCTCTATGCGCTCCGGCGCCACTGCCGCGGTAGGATCCACGCGGACCCAACCTTTATCCGGCAGCCACGCCTCCGCCCATGCATGCGCATCCGCCTGCCTGACTTCCAGAAAATTGCCGACCGGATTGATTTCGCCGCCTTGATAACCGCCGACCACCCTAGCCGGAACGCCGGCAATTCTCAGCAAATACACCAAGGCGGTCGCGTAATGGCTGCAAAATCCTCGCCGGGTTTCGAACAGAAAGGTCTCGACAGGCTGATCCGGCATCAACGGCGGCGTCAGCGTGTAATAAAAATTTTCGGTGCGAAAATAGCGCAGCAGCCCATCGATCAAGTCTTGCGGACCGGCGGCCTCTTGCTGCATGCCGGCGACGAAATCGCGCAGGCGCCCGGAAACCGGCTGCGGTAATTGCAAGGCTTGCCGGCGCTCTTGGTCGCTGAGCGGCAAAATCCTGTATTCCGCCCCGGACACGATGCGGTATTCGGCGCGCTCCAGCGGTTTTTCCTTGACCTGCAATTGGTAATAACGATTGCGCCTCAGCTCGGGACCGAAAGACTCAGCCATTTCCAAACCGTACACCAAATTCTGCGCTTGCGGCTCCAACAACAAGGTGTATGCGTACCGATCGCCGACTATCTCCGGCGGATCGGCACGTTGATCCGCCTGCTTTACCGCGCGCCAGCCGTTGCCGTCGGTTTCGACATATACCGGTCCGCGCCAATAGCGTCGGGCGGGCGGCGGAATCGGCCCATCGAAGCGCACTCTGAACACCAAAGCGTCGGACAGGCTCAGCTCGCTGATCGAGCCCGGCTCCAATCTGTCCGTCAGACCGGACACGGCTTTGTGCTGATCCTGCAACCACATCCAACGCGGCGCTTCGACCCTGGGAAAAAACACGAACATCAGCAACGCCAGGGGTAGCGCGTGCAAGCCGATAGCAAATCCCGTTTTCAGCATCCGCCCTATCGGCAGCGTAGCCGAATGCAAGCTGAGCAAAGTCACCAACAACAGGCCGGATACCGTTAACACATACCCGGCCATCCACAAGCTTTGCTGATATAAAAACTGCGAAGCGGCCACGATGAAAGCCAGATTGACGACCAGATAAGCGTCGCGCCGACTGCGCGTTTCCAGCAACTTCAAGCCTAAAGCCACGACAAACACGGCGGTACCGGCGTCGCGCCCGAAAAAACTGCGCTGCTGACTGACCAACAGCGCAATGGCCAGCAACGTCAGCAAGGTCAGCTGCGTGCGATTCGGCAAACCGTACTGCCGATACAAGGTCACTGCCCGCCATGCCGCCAGCACGCCGAAAAACCCAAACAAGGGTAGCGGAATGTGCCAGGCGTGCGGCACGGTAATCAAGCACACCGACAGCAACAGCAAGGCCAACGCCCGCCGGTCCGGAACCGGTTCTATCGCTACGCTGCCGGCCGTCCTTGTGCTAGGAAAATTCAGGGTAATCGCCATCGGCCGGTCAACTGCGTTGTAAGGAACATAAACCGGGGGCGGACATGTGACTAAGCCTGCAAGGCTTGCCAAAAATCCTGCAGCTTAGGCCGCTCTAATACCGCTTGCGCGGCCAATACTGCGGAAACGCTGACGCCGGCCACGCCGCCGCCCGGCCGGGTCCAATGGCCTACGTGATATAAGCCCGGCACTGCGCCGCGCACGTCCGGCCGGTTGGGCCCTATTTGCTCCGGCGTTGCGGCGAAACCGTAGGCGGCGCCGTGCCGGTTCAAGGTGTAACGTTCCATGGTGCGCGGCGACCCCGATTCCACCAGCAAAATGCGGCCACCCAAGCCGGGAAATTCGCGTTCCGCCAATTCCAGCAAGCGCTGCTGGAACGCCGGTTTCGCCTCCCGCCACGAGCGCCCGACCTGGAACGGACATAAACTGGTCAGCATCATTACCTGACCGCCCGCCGGGGCGACAGACCGGTCGCTGACGCCCGGCATAGTCGCCGAAAACCAGGTCATTTCTCCGGCCAAGCTGCGGTGGTAATTCAGCTCGTGATCGTAACTCGGGAAAAAAAATGCTTCGTGGCTGAGCTGCGACGCCGGCGGCACCCTGTCGGTGGCCAGGTAACAGGCAAAAATCGACAGCGACACTTGCATGGCCGCGACCCTGTCCCGCCATGCCGCCAAGTCGTTGCCGCCGGCGGACAACATCTCTGCGGTCAGCAGCGCATCGGCGTTCGAAACCACCGCATCCGCGCCGATCACTTGCCCGTTTTCCAATACGACGGCGTCGGCGCGGCCGCTTTCGCAGCATATGCGCCTGACGCCGGCATTCAGCATCACTTCGCCGCCGTGCGTTGCAATGGCACCCGCCAGCGCATTCGCGAACTGCTGAAAGCTGCCCCGGCAATAATAGCCACCCTCGTACACATAGCCGGCCATCATGACCGCCCAGTACAAAAACGACAGTCGCGACGGCGGCAGCCCCAAATAAGGCCAGAGCGCCGCGCACGCGCTTTTTAAACGGGCGTCGACGAGATATTCGTCCAATACCTGTGCCAAGCTTGCGCGCCTGTAGCGAAACAAATCGGCTAAAGCTTGCGCCGGCGACCCGCTACTCTCTCGGCCTTGCGCCAGCCACTCGTCGGCCATTACCGACTGCTCCGCAATCTTGCGGCACAAGCGCAACAGCGCCAGCAAACCGGCGTGCTCCGACCCGAACCGGGAACACAGAGCGTCGACATACTCGGCTTCGCCACTATGCAACCAGAACTGTCCGTCCGGATAAACCACCCGGCCATAACGCGGCACGTCGATGAACAAGCCGTCGGCGTCTATCCCGACCGCCCGGCAAATCCGGTAAATCGTACTGCCGTTGGCATACCCCCTGGCGCTGCAGCCACTGACCAAATGCACGCCGGCATCGAAGTGGAAGCCACGCCGCTTGAAACCGTGCGCATAGCCGCCGGGCCTGTCGTGGCGCTCGACCACCAACACCGACTTACCCGCTTTGGCCAACAACGCCGCGCAGCTCAAACCGCCGATCCCGGCGCCTATCACCACCACGTCGTAACGTTCTTGTTTGGATTCTGTATGGATGCCGCGCATGCCGCCGGGAGTTTTGTCCGTTGTCTTAAGGTAAGCCGTCAAGCCGGGCAAAGTAACAGATTCGGCTGACGACCTCAATTTGAGGTCTTCGAGCCCTCAGTCAGGAAAATATCACGATAGCAACAGTGAGGCACATTTGAAAAAATAACGGAATGAGCATTAAGGCCTGATCCGTCGGTACTAAATAGCGATGGGTTGGATTGCAACAATTCATTGCGGTAAGCCATTTTTTAAACGCCTTAGTGGTTATTGAGCGGGAGAATACAGAAAGCCACCCGCGTAACGATAAGTGATACCCCATAATGGATGAGTCAGCTTAAAATCCAGTCGAAACCCATCACCGAGCGCATGCTCCCTGATTTCGGCACTTCCCAATAGCAGCCAGTCCGGTATCTTCAGCTTGAAATTTCGCCACTGCCAAAAGTGCTCCAGGCTACGGTAAAGCAATTCGCCTTCGTCGACTTCGACTCGCATCCGCAAACCGAATCCAAAACCGATGTCTTCGATCAGCTCGTTGTCCGCAGCAAAACGCATACTCGAATAAAAACAATCGCTCTTGCCGTCGGCATAACTCAGCGTGCGCCGCCACTGCAAAACGCCGCCGTCGGCGCGTTTGTCGACTTCCGCCGCTACCGCCTTGCCCGGCCACAGCACCAAGCCTCCGAACAGGTGTATCGTCCAGACCCATGGAAACAAATAACCAGGATAAGTTATTTCCATCTCGCCGTGCAGCCGGCTTTTGCCGCCGTCGCTGATGTCGTAGTGCCGACGTATGCTGTCCGGGAGCAGGTACCAATCTTCACCTAAAACTTTCTGCATCAATGCTTTTGTCATGGGCTTAGCTCCAAAGTGAGTTATGAAACACCATCAACGTGGTGATGCTGATCATGCCGAAGAAAGCAGGTACCCCCAGCCACAACCAGAGTTTCGAATAATAATGGTACAGATAGGGTAACGGTTTGCCTTCCGCAAGACTTTGCACGGCAATGTCGCGCATGCGGATTTGCAACACGACTACCGGCAGCCAGCACAAACCGGTGATTAAATACAGCAGCAAAGTCCACCACAGCCAGCCGTCGTCTAACGAAGCCGGCAATTGCCCCGCTAGCAACACACCGGTAGCAGGTTGTATCAATACGGTTGGCGTCGTGAACCACCAATCTGCCAATACTACATGGCGGCTAGTCGCGGCAATCGCGGCATGCTCCCCGGTTTTATCGGCCATAACCTTATAAAACACTGTACCGCAACCTAGCCCGAATAAAACGACGGCGCTGAGGATGTGAGTCAACTTCAAGCTTAAATACATCATGGTCTTTCTCCTTCCAATACGCGGTAAACCAGCAACAAGACTAAGAACGGCAGGTTTTTCAATAAGGGCCCGAATGGATGAAATATGAACTCGGGCAAACGGCAGGCCACGACGATACTGTAGGCGAAGACGATGTAACACTGCCAAAGCAACAACGATTGAATGCGGTAACGGCACAACGTCGCGACGCCGAAAACGATGTCCATCAGCGCCAGAGCATACAAGGTCAAGGCAGCTATCCAACCTTCTATACCGGTATCGGCCAGCATACGGTAACTGAGGTCGTGCGGATAGAAAAATAGCGATGTGACGCCGCTCCACAGCCAAACCAATGCGATCACCCATCGGGCCGCCGGCCGTAAAAAATACAAGCCGGCCTGCCAGCGTTCGGCTTGGCTGGCAGGCCGTTCGAACAATCGGCTAGTAACGTTGACGGGCGGGCGACCAAGAAAATCGGTCAATACGGAAACATCCGCACTATTACCTCTAGCCAGCATCGCAATACTGTCCGGACTCAGAATGGGCTCACCTATCCAGCGCCCGAGACTTGCGGCAAGCTTTGCGTAACGTAGCGGTATGGATACCGCCGTAGCTCCCGTTTTACCCAGCCGCCGACGCAAGCCTGCCAACCAATCGGCATAGGTGATAGCTTCGGGGCCGACCAAGGCCAACGTTTTGCGGCCCGTCGTGTCTGCGTCCAAGCAACGGCCAACCGCTTCGGCGACATCATTAATATAAACGGGTTGTATGAATTGCCGTCCGCCATCGGGTAGACAGTGTATTGGTAGGGAGGCCAGCGCATAAAACAGCGCTGCGCTTTGACCGCCATCACCGTAAACCAGCGACGGTTGCAGCACGAACCAATCCAACGGCAATTGCCGCAAGGCATCGTCGGCGGTCCTCTTGCTTACATGGTAGGGCGACTCTGCTGTGCCGTCCGCTCCAAGGGCCGAAATCTGCACCGCTTTGCCGACGCCGGCCCGATCCGCCGCAGTAAACAACGCCGATGCCGCCTGGTTATGCAGGGCTTCGAAGCGTTGATTGCGGGTTTCCGCGATAATACCGACGCAGTTAACGACGGCATCTATGCCCTGTAGACGGGGCCACCACGCCGCTACGGTATCGGCTTCGTTGAAATCGACAGCAAATGTGGCGAGGTGTTCATGTCGGATAGTGAGTTGTTCAGGATTCCGGCAGCAGGCCGTTACCCGATGTCCCCGGCCGAGCAGTTCGGCCAATACCGCACGGCCGACAAAACCGCTAGCGCCGGTCAGTAAAATGTCCATGCTTTGCTCCTTAAAATCGAAAGGCAGGAGCAAGATAAGCCACGCGACGCGAGCAATCTTCCTGATTGATCATTCAGGAACAATAAATGGCCGCTACTGTTTAACAGGCTTTATTTTCAAAGCCTTATAAACATCCAAAATGATCATTTCGGAGTAAACGGCCGCAGCAAACAGGGGGCTTGATCGGTTAGCGCCGGCCGATTCAGTCGGGCTTTTTGCGGTATTGGCCCGGCGTGATGCCGGTAACGTCTTTGAAGGCGGCATAAAAATTGGATTGGGTGGCAAAGCCAACCGTCAATCCAATCGACAACACCGAAGCCTGCGGGTCGGCTAGCAATAATTGTTTGGCCGCAGCAACGCGGTGTTCGCGAATATAACGGGAAAAGCCCTGGCCGAATTCGGTGTTGATCAATTCCGATAACTGGTGAGGACTAATGGCCAAGGGCTCGGCCACAGCGGCCAGACTTATGCCCTCAAGCGTGTACAGTTTATCTTCGCTCATCAACTTATCGAGTTTCGCAAGCACCGCCGCTTTATCGATATTCTTCAATGTAGACTCGGCATAGGCCGCCTGCACCGCTTCCGACACCTCGCCGGCAAGATTCGGGAAACGCAACAAGGTCAGTGCCACGGTGAAAAACGCCAAGCCAAGCAACAGACTGTAAACGCTGATAAAACGGCCGTCGTCCAGTAGCGGACCTAGCAAACCTAATACGATTACCGCCACGGCAATCGCCAACAGGCCGGCCAACGACAGCAATTCCAGATGAAAGCGCCGCCGCTGGCCGCGTAAGCCGTAAACCGTCTTACACAGCCAAAGCAAATAGCCGCTGCCAACCGCGAAAGCCGATAGAAACGCCCAATGGTATGACAACAGCGTCAATGTAAACGGCAGCCAATGTAAAACGTCGCGCCGGCGGTAGGCTGCCACGCCACCCAGCAATTGCCGGCTGTAAAAGTAAAAGCTGGGAGCAACACCGAACAACAGCCCCAGATAAACTTTAGACAACACGGCATCCGGGCGACCGAGCAGGTATTGCAGATGCAACCACTGCAAAGCTGTCAAATCCGCTAACAGCAAAAATCCTGCCGCCTTGGCCTGGAAACTGACCGGCTCGCGTCTTTGCAAAAGATTTCCCAGCAATAACAGCGCTGCCGCACCGAACGAAAAGCCTATAGTCAGTAATGAAGCAAGTTGCATTTGAAACAGAGGCCTCGTGCCTATCAGTCGACCACCCGCCTGACTTGCGCACCGCAAGTTTGGCATTTACCGCACAAAATCACCTCATCGCCCAATGATTGGACTGAATAATCGACCATAGTCGTATTACCTCGGCATTGTCCACACCAAACCGAGGACAGAATGGCTTCCCGATTCGATTTAGGCATGGCGCGCCAGATTTTTTCAGCCGCAAACGAAAAGAGAATAGTCATGATCAGCCTTTAATACGTTCCAGCATTGCACCCAAATTAATCCTCACAGTTTTCTAACGCCTGTTCATTCCAATAGCAAACGACCTGACACCCTCTTGCTCCTAGTGGACGATCTTAGAACTAGAGGAGACCCCGGCCAATGTCATTGACCACGAAAAAGTTTAGTGCATTCGGATGCCGAGCGAATAAAGCCGGATAAAGGCATCATAGGCTCGCTACTATAAAGTTAAGGAACAAGCACCTGAGCGGATTGTCACCCAAATCACCCCGGAAAAGCGGCGGTGCGAAACTTGATTGTAAACCCAGCTTTTTTGGAGGGGTAAAGCAAAAAAAATCCGGCGCGACGGCCGGATTTGGAGGGAGGACGTTATTGCAATGAGCTGAACAGCGTTGCAATGACCATAGATTATCAGTATTTCCTAATATTAAAAATGCGTCACGTTGCCGCAGCTCGCTTGCCGCCGGGTTTTACCAATTTTGCAACAGCTGTTCCAAAGCCTGCCGGGTAAATTTGCCGGTCGCCGAGCGCGGGATGGTCGCCACCCGCTGGATTTTTCGCGGTAAGAACACATCGTCTATCCGCGCACGTAACGCGCTACGCAACTCGGCAGCCGATAAGCTGCTGACCACGAACGCCGCCAAACGCGGCTCCGTGGAACCGTCGTCAACCGAATAGAAAACCCCGTCGTCGACCCCGGCGATTTCGCACAAAATGCGATTCAAATCGCTCAGCGAAGCGCGCTTGCCGGCCACTTTCACCATATCGACATCGCGGCCTAACGCCGCAAACCGCTCGCCGTCCAAAAGTCTCAACCGGTCGGATAAAACGGCGGCCTCGGGCAAATGCCGGGCCTCCAGCCAAACCGGCCCCCGGTTCCGCTCCCGGTACAAGCGACAGCCCGGGTACAAGCGCCACGCGCGTGCGCTTAACGCCTGCCTGCAGGCGAACGACAAAGTTTCGGTACTACCGTAGATTTCCCAAACCTCCAACCCTAACGCGGCTTTAGCGGCGGCGGCTAAGGCATGCGGCAAGGTATCGGTGGCGCTCAGCACCCCGGCTAAGTTGGTCCAAGCCTGCCGGGTTTTGCTCAAGGAGCGTAAATGCGCGGGCGTCGTAAGCAATAGCGCCGGCCAAGGCGCGGCCGCCAGCGCGGCCTGCACGTCGCCCGGATAAAACGGCCGGCCGTCGTATAACAGCAAATCCGAACTCAACGGCCAAAACACCGAGGTTTCCAAACCGTACATGTGCTGCGGCGGCGTGGTCGAAATCATCACGCGCCGGCTTGCCGCCAAGCCCAACGCCGCTAGCGCCATGCGCGCCGAAGTCAGCAAGCTGAGCAAACTGTGCGGGCAAGGCTTGGGTTTACCGGTACTGCCGGAGGTAAACGCGACGACTCCGGCCCGCGCCCAGTCTATCTCGGCCGCATGAATGTTGCCGCCGCCGCCCGCTGCGGGTCGGCCTACCTCGAAACGGCAAACCCCAGCCATCTCCGGCATCTGTTCGCCGACCAAATAGGCATCGGGATAATCCTTTAAAATATCGTAAAGTACCCGTTGATGGGCGGAAGACGGCAACAGACAAATTTGCCCGCGGCTGGCTGCCGCCAACAAGCACACGCAAAACAAGTAACGGTTTTGGCACAGATTGAGCGCATGGGTTTTGGCTGGCAAGCGCTCGGCCAAAGCCGATACGTCTCGCCACAGTTGCCGGCGGCTGATCACCCGACCTTGGAACAGGGCGAACGGCCGCTCGTCCTGCATGAAAACCGTCTGCTGCGGTATTGTTGCCGACTCAATTGGCATGCGTGTGCTGGCGACCTTGGCGCGATTGCAGTCAATGAAACAAAACTTATATTTTACCCATAGACAGAGACAGACTCAGCGATGGATGCCGAAGTAATCATCATAGGCGCCGGCCCGGCCGGCAGCGTTGCCGCGCAACTATTACACCAAGCGGGCCGCAAGGTATTGGTGCTGGAAAAACACCGCTTCCCGCGTTTTTCCATCGGCGAAAGCCTGTTGCCGCAATGCATGCCGGTCCTGGAACAGGCCGGGCTGTTGGACGCCATAGTGGCCGAAGGCTTTCAATTGAAAACCGGCGCGGCCTTTTCTCACGCCGGCAAACTTAGCGAATTCGACTTTTCCGAAAAGTTCACCCCGGGCTGGGGCACGACCTTCCAAGTGCAACGCGCCCGCTTCGATCAACTGTTGGCCGACACCGCCGCCGCCAACGGCGTACCCATCCGTTACGGCCATGAGATTACCGCCGCCGATTTTTCCGAGCCGGGCTGCGCTCGCCTGAGCGGCTTGGACGATCAGGGCCGGCCTCGGCGCTGGCAAGCGGCCTGGGTACTGGACGCCAGCGGCTTCGGCAGAGTGTTGCCCAAACTGCTGAACCTGGAAACGGCTAGCGGTTTAGCGCCCAGACAAGCCTTGTTCACCCATATCGAGGACCGAATCAAGGTCGCCGACTACGACCGCACCAAAATTCTGATCGCCATCCACCCGGAATGCCACGAAGTTTGGTATTGGCTGATTCCGTTCAGCAACGGCCGCAGTTCCCTTGGCGTCGTAGCGCCGGCCGGCTGGATCGAACAGCGGCCGGGCAAACCCATCGATGTGTTGCGCGGCATCGCCATGGAAGAGCCGCGCTTGGCGCAACTGCTGGCCGACGCCGGGTTCGACACCCCGGCCAACCGCATCGGCGGCTATTCCGCCAACGTCACCGCCTTGCACGGCCAAGGCTATGCGCTGCTAGGCAACGCCGGCGAGTTTTTGGACCCGGTGTTTTCCTCCGGCGTCACCATCGCGCTGAAATCGGCGGCATTGGCCGCGCCCTTGCTGCATCAACAACTCAACGGCGCGGCGGTGGATTGGCATAGCGATTACGAACGGCCGTTACGCAAAGGCATAGACGTATTTCGCGCCTTCGTCGACGCCTGGTACGACGGCCGTTTCCAGCGCCTGCTGTTCGAGCCCTACCAGTTGACCGGGATTAAATCCATGATCAGTTCCATTTTGGCCGGCTATGCCTGGGACGGCGACAACCCGATGACGCAACGCAGCGACAAGCGGCTCAGCGCCATCGCCGAACTTTGTCCGCCGCTATAGTAATGATGCGAGCGGCAGCCTACCTGCACGACGTCGGCATCGTCTCCGCGCTCGGCTGCGACAAACCGAGCGTGCTGCAGGCCTGGCTGGACGGCCGCGCCCCGCAGCCGCAAACCCTAAGCTGCGGTGAGGCGTCCATTCCCGCCATGGCCGTGCAAGCCGAATTACCGCGTATTCCGCCCCGGCTTAACCGCTACGATTGCCGCAACAACCGACTGCTGTTGGCCGCCCTAGGTCAAATCGAAGCCGTTACGACACAAGCCATTGCCCGCTACGGACCGCACCGAATCGGCATAGTGCTGGGCACCAGCACGTCGGGGATTGCCGAGGGTGAACGCGCGATCGCCGAATTGCTAGCGACGGGGATTTTTCCGGAGTCCTACCACTACAGCCGACAAGAACTGGGCGGTGCAGCCGAGTTTCTGGCCGAATATTTGCGTATCGCAGGTCCGGCCTACACCCTATCGACCACCTGCTCGTCCAGCGCCAACGCCTTATTGTCCGCCCGCCGCTTGCTCCGCCTGGGCGCATGCGATGCGGTGCTGGTAGGCGGTAGCGACAGCTTGTGCCGCACCACCTTGCAGGGATTTTCCGTACTGGCCGCCATCAGTCGCACCCGCTGCCTGCCGTTCAGCGCCAACCGGGACGGCACCGTGCTCGGCGAAGGTGCCGCTTTATTCATGATGAGCCGAGAACCCGCCCCGTTCGTATTGTCGGGAGGCGGGGCCAGCGCCGACGCCTACCACATTTCCGCACCCCGCCCGGACGGCAGCGGCGCATTGGCCGCAATGCAAGCGGCCTTGAGCGACGCCGGCCTCAGCCCGCGGCAAATCGAGTACCTAAACCTGCACGGCACCGCCACCGTCCAGAACGACGCGATGGAAGCCTTGGCGGTACACGCCTTGTTCGGTACTACGCCGCCGTGCGGCTCCAGCAAACAGGCTACCGGGCATTGCCTGGGCGCGGCCGGCGCCATCGAAGCGGCACTGTGCTGGTTGCTGTTATCCGAGTTCAATCCCGAGCGCAGGCTGCCGGCACACCGCTGGGACGGTCAAGCCGATCCAACCTTGCCGAGCTTGAACTTCGTCGCACCGGGACATCGCTGCAACCAGCCGTTACAATATTGCCTCAGTAATTCTTTTTCGTTTGGTGGCAACAATGTGTCTTTACTGCTCGGTAAGTCGGAACTTCTCTGATGCCGGATAATTTTCCGCTGGCCGATTTATTGCCGCAATCGCGCAACATGATATTGATAGACCGCTTGTTGGCGGCCGACGATCAACACGCCTTGGTGCAGCTGAGCGTGCGCGACGACGGCTTGTTTTCCGGCCCCGACCGTTGCGTCCCGGCCTGGCTGGGCTTGGAATACATGGCACAGACCATAGGCGCCTACTCCGGCTACCAGCGCCGCCGCGCCGGCCTGGAGATAGGCTTGGGATTTTTATTGGGCACCCGCCATTACCAAAGCTCGGTCGACCGCTTTCCGTGCGGCGCCGTGCTGACCGTGCGCGCGGAGAAAATCATCGAAGCGGCCAACGACATGGCGGTTTTCGATTGCAAGATAGACGGCGCCGGCATCCAAGCGGCGGCCAAACTCAACGTGCTGCTACCGGAAGACTGGCAGCGCTTTATCGCTCAAAAAGCCGCATGAGCCCCAAATCGGTATTGGTTACCGGCGCCAGCCGCGGCATAGGCAAAGCCATCGCCTTGCGCCTGGCACGTGAAGGCTACGACGTGGTTGTCCATTGCCGCAGCCGGATACAAGACGCCGAACAGGTTCGCGGCGAAATCGAGATATTGGGCCAACGCAGCCGTATCCTGTGTTTCGACCTGGCCGAGCGCGAAGCCGCCAAAACCAGCTTGGAAGCCGATATGCAGACCCACGGCGCCTATTACGGCGTAGTCTGCAACGCCGGCCTGTCCCGTGATAATGCCTTCCCGGCCCTGAGCAGCGACGATTGGGACACGGTACTGCGCGGTAATCTGGACGGCTTTTATAACGTCTTGAATCCGGTGGTGATGCCAATGATCCAGCGCCGCCGGCCCGGCCGCATCGTCACCCTGTCCTCGGTATCCGGCCTGATCGGTAACCGCGGTCAAGTCAATTACAGCGCCGCCAAAGCCGGCATCATCGGCGCCAGCAAAGCGCTGGCCGTCGAACTGGCCAAGCGCAAAATCACCGTCAACTGCGTCGCACCCGGCTTGATCGAAACCGATATGCTGGAAGGCGTGCCGGTGGACGAGATCGTCAACGCCATTCCGGCCAAACGCCTGGGCAAACCGGAGGAAGTGGCCGCCTTAGTGGCTTTTTTACTGTCCGACGACGCCGCTTACATCACCCGCCAAGTGATTTCGGTCAACGGAGGTTTGTGCTGATGCGGCGGGTGGTGGTTACCGGCATGGCCGGCTTTTCGCCGATAGGCAACGACTGGGCGCAGATCCGCGACCGCCTGCAGCGCGGCGCATCCGGTATACGCTATTTACCGGACTGGGAACGTTACAACGGCTTGCTGACCCGCTTGGGCGCGCCGGTCGAAGGCTTTGAACTGCCGGCGCACTACAGCCGCAAACGTACCCGCAGCATGGGGCGGGTATCGCAAATGGCCACCCGCGCCACCGAATTGGCGCTGCTGGACGCCGGCTTGCTGGACGATCCCGTGATCGGCAGCGGCCGCACCGGCGTATCCTACGGCTCGTCGGTGGGCTCCACCTCGGCCATCGCCGATTTCGGCAACATGCTGCTGCACCACGACATTGGCAACCTGAACGCCACCACCTATTTAAAAATGATGGGCCATACCACCTTGGCCAACGTGGCGGTGTTTTTTCAAGTACGCGGCCGCATGCTACCGGCCGTTAGCGCTTGCACCTCGGGCAGTCAGGCCATAGGCTTCGGCTACGAAGCGATCAAATTCGGCCAGCAAGACGTCATGCTGGCCGGCGGCGGCGAGGAATTGTGCCCGACCATGGCGGCTCTGTTCGACGCCTTGTACGCCGCCAGCACCCGCAACGACCAGCCGCAGCTGACCCCGCGCCCGTTCGACCGACGGCGCGATGGCTTGGTAATAGGCGAAGGCGCTTGCACCTTGGTGTTGGAAGAACTGCAACGCGCTATCGAACGCGGCGCAACGATACACGCCGAAGTGGTCGGCTTCGCCACCAACGCCGACGGCGCCCACGTCACCCAACCCAACGCCGACACCATGCAGGTAGTCATGCGTCAGGCATTGGCCGACGCCGGCCTGGCGCCGGCGCAAATCGGCTATGTCAGCGCCCACGGCACCGCCACCGAGCAAGGCGACATCGCCGAGAGTCAGGCCACCTTCGCGGTATTCGGCGGACAAACCCCTATCAGCACGCTGAAAGGCTATACCGGTCATACCTTGGGCGCCTGCGGCGCGCTGGAGGCTATGGTGGCGATCGAGATGCTGCGCGAAGGCTGGTTTCACGGCAATTTGAACCTGGACGACCCCGACCCGCGCTGCGCGCCGCTGGACTATCTGACCGGCAACGGCCGCGCTATCGACACCGACTACCTGATCAGCAACAATTTTGCTTTCGGCGGCATCAATACCTCGCTGGTACTGCGCCGCTGGCGCGGCTGACGGGTGCGGCCCATGGCGGCGCTCTTGCAATCAACCAACCCCGGCGACACGCTCCGTTTCAAATTCGCTTTATTGCATTGGTGCGGCTGGCAGGCCAACCCGGCAACATCCGACGACTGCTGGCCGGAAGGCGGCCTATTGACCGGCGAGCATCCGGATCTGGAGTTTTTGCCGATAATGCAACGCCGCCGTCTGTCGCCGCTGGCCAGGGCCGCCTGCGCAAGCGCTTGGCGCTGCCGGCAAGCCTGCGGCGACATGCCGTCCATATTTTTTTCCCGCCACGGCGAAAGCCGCTATTACTTCGAGATGCTGACCGATCTGGCGCGCGGCGAAGCCCTATCGCCCAGCCGGTTCAGTTTGAGCGTGCATAACGCCATCGGCGGCTTGTACGGATTGCAATGCGCCAGCCGCCAGCCTTATCTGGCTTTAGCCGGCGGCGGGGACGACGTGTTTGCCGGCTTGGTCGAAGCGGCCGGGCTATTGCTGGAAGTTCCTCGGGTATTGCTGGTCGCTTACGATCAAGCCTTGCCGGAGGTGTATCTAACCCATATTCACGGTCCGGAACAGACTTGGGCCTTGGCCATGGTCTTGGCCAACCCCGGCGCGTCCGGTTCTGCCTTAGAGCTGTGCCGCACGCCGGACAGAAGCCGGCCGCCGTCGCCGGACGCCGGTTATGCCCTGCTGCAAGCCGCCTGCAGCGGGCAACTGAACGGCAGCGTTGCCACCCGGCGCGCACTGTGGCAGTGGAGATTAACTCTTGGCTAACCGCCTGAATTACTTGTGGCGCTTGTTCGCTACCGGCCTGAGCTTCTTTTTGTTCGGCGCGGTCGGCGTCCTGCTGTGGGGTGGTGTATTCCCGCTGCTGGCGCCGTTACTGGGCCGCAACCAAATCCGAACCCAACGCTCGCGCCGCCTGATGCAGCAGGTTTTTCGCCTATACATGAATTTCATGCGAACCGTCGGCATATTGGATTACCGGGTCAGCGATCCGGAAATTTTGAACCGATCCGGTCAAATCGTCGTGGCCAACCACCCCTGCCTGCTGGACATCGTGTTTTTGATTTCGCAAATCCGCAACGCCAGTTGCATCGTCAAACCGGCGTTAATCAAAAACCCGTTCATGCGCATTCCGATCCGGGCCATGGGCTATATCTACGCCGAAGACCCGGAAACCTTGCTGGAGCGCTGCGCCGAAGAATTGCACGGCGGCAGCGTGCTGATCGTATTTCCCGAAGGCACGCGCACCACGCCGGGACTGGCCATCAAATTCCAACGCGGCGCCGCGGCAATCGCTTTGCACGCCCAAGCCCCGTTATTGCCGGTGTTATTGGGCTGTCGCCCGACCACCCTGACCAAGCAGGAGCGGTGGTATCAAATCCCACAAAAGAAGTTTACTTTAAGCCTGATTGTAGGTGATCATATCCGGCTCAGCCCGATTTCCGGCAGCGACAATCGCTCGTTAGCAGCCAGACGCGTCACCCGGCAATTGGAAACCTATTTTACCGACCGGCTGGCCGACCATGGACTCACTCGAAGCCGAGCTTAAACAATTAATCATCGATATTTTCGAACTGGACGCCTTGAGCCCGCAAGACATCGGCAGCGAAGCGCCGTTGTTCGGCGAAGGCTTGGGCCTGGATTCCATAGACGCACTGGAACTGGGTGTGGCATTGAAGAAAAAATACTGCATAGACCTCGATGTGCACACGCCCGCCGCCTCGCTGGCCCGGCATTTCGCCTCGGTACACACTCTGGCCGCCTTCGTCGTATCGCAACAACACGCTACCCACTTATGAACACCCAAGACGAAATTTTGGCCACGTTAAAGCAAATCATGTCGGAGATCTTCGAGCTGGCGCCGGAAGACATCGTCCTTAGCGCCGACTTGGGCAAAGACTTGGACATAGACAGCATAGACGCGGTCGACCTGATGGTGAGGCTGCGGGAAATTACCGGCAAACGCATCAACCCGGAAGATTTCAAAAACGCCCGCACCGTGCAAGACGTGGTCGAGACCGTACACCGGGTCGTCGTCGGCTGATGATAGATGGAGCGAGAAGCCGCATACCGCTGGCCTACGGCCGTTTTGAACGGCTTGTTTTGGTTGGTCACGCTAAGTTACCCGTTTCTGTTGTGGCTGTTGCTGGATAGCTTTCAACCGCGCGGCATCGCTTTAGGTTTAGCCGGCCTTGGCCTGCTGCGTCTGGCCCGGCAAGGTAAAACCCGAAAGCAAAGTCAAAGTCCCGCCAACCGTTTGGTGCTACCTGCCGCCATAGTATTTCTGTTATTCGGCGCATTCATGAACGACAGACTATGGCTGCTAAGCTATCCGGTCGCCGTCAGCCTGAGTTTCGCCGCCGTATTCGCGCACAGCTTGTACCAACCGCCCACTGTGGTCGAACGGCTGGCCCGACTGGAGTATCCGAATTTGCCGCCGCACGGCATTGCTTATACCCGCCGGGTGACCCAAGTCTGGACCTTGTTTTTTTGCCTGAACGCAGTGATTTCGCTGCTTACCGCTTTACACGGCGATGCCGCGCTGTGGAGCCTTTATAATGGCTGCATCTTTTATGTGTTAATGGGTATCCTGATGGGCGTGGAAATGCTGATCCGCCGTAAAGTAAAGGCCAGCTTTTGAATCACCAAAATCAAGCCGAACCGGCGGCTGTATTATTACCCGAAGTCATAGGCAAGGCCGCGATTGAAAGCGGCGTGGAATTGAGCCTTTGCATTCCACCGCAGTTAGTTTATTTCGACGGCCATTTCGACGCCATCGCCATCGTTCCGGGCGTGGTACAAATCCACTGGGCCATGCACTACGGACAAGTCTATTTGCCGCTTGCCGGCCGCTTCGCCCGCATGGAGGCAATAAAATTCAAGGAGCTGTTGTTACCCGGACAAGCGTTGCAACTGCGTTTGCGTTATAACGCAGCTCAGCAAAAACTGGAATTTCGTTACGCCGCCGCCGATACCGAATTCAGTTCGGGCCGGATCTATCTTTACGCCGACCATGTTTAAACCTTGTTTTCTGATCCCGGTGTATAACCACGAAGGCCCGCTGCCGGCCATCGTCCGGCAGTTGGCGCGGTTCGACTTGCCCTGCATCTTGGTGGACGACGGCAGCGCAACCGGCTGCGCCGAAACGATACAGCATCTGGCGCAGCAATATCCTTGGGTCTGCACGATTCGGTTGCCGCACAATCTGGGCAAGGGCGGCGCGGTGAAAGCCGGCTTGCGCCACGCCGAACGGCAAGGCTACAGCCACGCCCTGCAAATCGACGCCGACGGCCAACACGACCTGCAAGACGTTCCGCAATTTTTGGCCACTGCCCAAGCCAACCCGGCCGCCATGGTGCTGGGCCGTCCACTATTCGACGCCAGCATCCCCAAAGCGCGTTATTACGGCCGCTACCTGACCCACGCTTGGGTTTACATCAACACCTTGTCGTTGGACATTGCCGACGCCATGTGCGGTTACCGGGTTTATCCTTTGGCGGCGACGGCCGAACTACTGCGCAATGCCGCGCTGGAAAACCGCATGGCTTTCGATATCGAAATTCTGGTAAGGCTTTACTGGCAGGGCGTCCCGGTGCTGTCTATTCCCACTAAAGTCGGCTATCCGGCCGACGGCATCTCGCATTTTCGCGGTTTGGAAGACAATCTGCGCATCAGCCTAACCCACGCCAAACTGTTCTTCGGCATGCTATACCGCTTGCCCACCTTACTGGCGAGGCATTTTCGATGACGGAAACCGGCCATTGGGCGGCGATGCAGGAAACCAGCGTTATCTGGGGCATCAAAACGTTGGTGTGGATTTACCGGCGGTTCGGCCGTCACGCGTTCCGGCTGATATTGCGGCCGGTGGTCAGCTACTATTTTTTGACCGGCCGGGTAGCCCGGCAAGCTTCGCTGGAGTATCTGCAACAGCTTGCCGCCTACTTTCCGGATTTGGGACTCAGGCCCGGCTGGCGCTTGAGTTACCGGCACTTCGTCGGTTTCGGCGAAACCCTGCTGGATAAAATCGTCGCCTGGATGGGCTTGATCGACCCGGCCTCGGTCGACTTTCCCAACCGGCCTGTACTGTTGGAGATGATTGCACAAAAGCGTGGCGCCCTGCTGCTCAGCGGCCATATCGGCAACCTGGAAATTTGCCAGGCGGTCGCTCACCAGCGCGGTCAAATCCGCCTCAACATATTGGTACATACCCGGCACGCGGAGAAATTCAACCGCTTACTGGGCGCCAGCGGCAGCAACACCATCAAATTGATTCAGGTGACCGAACTGAATCCGGCGGTCGCCATCGACTTGCAAAGCAAAATCGAAGCCGGCGAATTCGTGGTGATGGTCGGCGACCGGATTCCGGTCAGCGGCGTACGCACCGTGACCGCGGATTTTTTGGGCCGGCCGGCCGAATTCCCGCAAGGCCCGTATTTATTGGCATCGCTGCTACGCTGCCCGGTGTTCACCTTGTTTTGCTACCGTACCGAGGGCAGGTTTCAAATTCGCTTGCAACCCTTCTCAGAGCCTATCCGCATTCCTCGCAATCCTGAGCAACGCGAACAGCACTTGCAGCAACTGGCCCGTCGCTACGCCGAACGACTGGAACAACACTGCCACGCGGCGCCCCTGCAATGGTTTAA
Organism: Methylomonas sp. HYX-M1; assembly: GCF_040741385.1. Taxonomy (NCBI): domain Bacteria; kingdom Pseudomonadati; phylum Pseudomonadota; class Gammaproteobacteria; order Methylococcales; family Methylococcaceae; genus Methylomonas; species Methylomonas sp. HYX-M1. Next base: position 684,867 of record NZ_CP160405.1, on the reverse strand, counting down.
TTTTTATCCGTATTGGGGCAAGCGACCCACCCTGGAAAAATAGCCATGATCAGCGCCGAAGTGGAAGTTATCGTACCGTTTTTCGACATCGACATCCTCGGCATCGCCTGGCACGGCCATTACTGCAAATATTTGGAGCTCGCCCGCTGCGCCTTGCTGGACAAAATCGACTACGGCTATATGACCATGCGCCAAACCGGTTACGTCTGGCCCATCGTCGATTTGCAATTGCGTTACGTCAAACCGGCCCGCTTCGAACAAAAGCTTACAGTCCGCGCCGAACTGGTGGAATGGGAATACCGGATGAAAATCAAATACCGCATCAGCGACGCCGGCAGCGGCGAAATTCTGGCCAAAGCCCAAACCATACAAGCCGCGGTTAACAGCGACACCGGGGAAATGTGCTACGCCTCGCCGCCGATTTTCTTGCACAAGTTGGGTTTGGGCGAAGCGCCTGAGCAATAACCCGGCCGAATCCGCCGACCCAACGTTGCCGTTTTTTTATGACGCCTTGGCGGCTGACTGCTCCGGCAGGCAATAGTGCACACATGGATAGTTGCGTGAGACGCCGATAGAACCACGGCATGCGCCTTCGATCATTCAAGATCGCCGAGCGATGCAAAAGTCGCCTAACGACTAAGTTAATCAATAAGATAGAGCATTCAGGTTTTTTCGAATAATTGTTGGTTAACCAAGCGAGTCGTTGTATAACTGTACCGCTTACACAGTCATTGACCAGCATTTCTCCACCCGTGTCGCTTTGACCCTGTTAGCCAAATTGATCGATTTTTAGAGTGTTGAATAGTGGTTTATGTTACGCAGCACAAGCTCATAATGGCTAAAGCTTTCCTTCTATCGATGTGCTTCACGCTGTTGGCCGCCTGCCGAGAGTCCCCGCCGCAAAACCCGGGGCTGATAAGAAAAATCACCGTTGCCTTCACCAATCAACCGGAATCGGCGCTGATGCATGTCGCGTTGGCTCAAGGTTTTTTTACCGAGGAGGGATTGGAAGTGCTGCCTCAATTGCATAGTTTCGGCAAAACGGCCTTGCAAGCGGTGCTTGAGAATAAAGCCGATTTCGCAACCGTTGCCGAAACGCCGCTGATGTTCAGCATATTGCGCGGCGAACGGGTCGCCGTAATTGCCAATATCGTCACCAGTTCAAGCAATCACGCCGTTGCGGCCAGACGGGATGCCGGCATTGCCGAACTCTCCGATTTAAAGGGAAAGCGCGTCGGCTACACCCCCGGCACGACATCCGAGTTTTTTCTGGATTCCATTTTGACGGCATCCGGCCTGACCAGACCGGAAATCGAGGCGGTTGCCATCCATCCTCAAGACATGCTGCAGAGTATCGAACTCCGGCAGGTCGATGCGGTTTGCACCTGGAACTACCCGCTGACACAAATTCAACGGCAATTAGGTTCCGATGTGACGGTCTTTTACGACCGGGACATCTACACCGAAACGTTTAATATCGCCGCACAACAAGCGTTTATCGAAAAAAATGCCGATACGATCAAGCGCTTTCTACGCGCCTTGCTCAAGGCCGAAACCTTCGTCGCTGAAAAGCCGGATGCGGCTCAAGCCATTATGGCAAGCGCCACCGGGTTGGCATTGAGTCTGATCAAGAATGTTTGGGCTGATTTCAATTATGCTGTGACACTCGATCAAACGCTGCTGATTACCTTGGAAGACGAAACCCGCTGGGCCATGAAAAACCGGCTGACCGATCGAACCGTCATGCCCGACTACCAACAACACATTCATTTCGATAGCCTATCGGCTATCAAACCGTCCGCCGTAACTATCTACCGCTAGGCTTTCATGCGGATCATCAAACGGTTAAAAATTCTGTCTGCGTCTACGATCGTCGCAGTGATTCTATTGCTGCCAATCCTGTTCTGGACCATGGCGCATTACCAGCGGCAAAAAAACGACTACATGCTGGTCGATAATCTGGTGCGCAGTTTCTTCGAATTAACCGTATTTCGGGATCAATATCTCTTATATCGAGAAGAGCGGGCGCAGAGGGATTGGGACAAGCACAAGGAAAATGTTGCGCAACTGATAGAGCGGGTCATTGCACAACACACTCACGCAGACGATAAGCCTGAATTGAACAAGCTGCGCGGGAGTTTCGAGCAATCCACAGACATTTTTCAGCGCATTGTCAACAACAGCGAGTCATTGAATCAAGTCACGGACAAACAAGGCGTTTATGCGGAGTTAGACAAACGACTGGTCAGTCAGCTACTGCTACGGATATCCGAGAGCCTTAATCTGGCTACGACTTTGCTGGATGTCAGTACCCATAGGGTGGAGAAAAGTTATCAATATTTAGTCGGCATTGTCAGTCTATTTGCATTTCTGTTGGCACTGGCCACCATTTTGAACTCGATGCAGCTGAGCAGGCTGATTAAAAAACGCTTATTACCTTTACATCAAGGAGCCAAGCGGATTGCCGAGGGCAATCTTGATTATCGGATTGACTGCGTCGGTACGGATGAATTTAGCGAACTCGCCGCCGCTATCAATCAGATGACGGCCCGGCTGCAAAATTTTACCGGCCAGCTTCAGGCGGAAGTCTTGGAACGCGAACGGGTCGCGCAACAAAGAGAGCAGTATTTTCGATTTTTCCGGCTCACCCGGGAGCCGATGTGCATTGCCGACCCGCAAGGTTGTTTCAAGCAAGTCAATCCGGCCTTTGTTTTATTGACGGGCTTTGGCGAATCCGAATTGTTGGCCAAACCGTTTCTGGACTTTGTCTTTGCGGACGACAGGCAAAAAACCGCAGAGGAAATGGCGCGGCACATATTGGGTCATGAGTCGCTTGCCTTTGAAAACCGTTACGTTTGCAAAGACGGCAGGCTGATACATTTGTCTTGGACAGCTTATTTCGACCAAAACGACGGCGCGACATATGCCACTGCACGCGACATTACCGAGCGCAAACAGGCGGAAATCCAACTGGCCGAAAGCGAATTTCGCTGGAAATTCGCCATCGAAGGTTCCGGCGACGGCGTTTGGGACTGGAACATCGCCACCAATGAGGTGAACTTTTCCCGGCGTTACAAGGAAATGCTGGGTTACGGCGACGACGACCTGCTCGCCGTTAAACAAGAATGGGAAGATCGGCTTCATCCCGACGATAGGGCCGGCGTCACGGCAACCCTTCAGGATTACCTGACGGGCAAGACCCCGCTTTATTCGGTAGAGTTTAGGATGAGATGCAAGGATGGCAGTTATAAATACATTCTTGCCCGCGGCATGGTAGTGAGCCGCAATATTGACGGCAACCCGGTGCGGATGATCGGCACTCACACCGATATCACCGAGCACAAGCAGGTCGAGCAAAAGCTACAACTTGCCGCCAGCGTATTTACCCATGCGCGCGAAGGCATCATGATTACCGGAACCGATGGAACCATCATTGACGTCAATGACGCTTTCAGCCTGATAACCGGCTATAGCCGCGAGGAAGCCATCGGCCGATTCCCTCACTTTCTCCATTCCGGATGTCACGATCCAAGTTTTTACGCCAATTTGTGGCAGCAATTGCTTGAGAAGGGCCACTGGTACGGGGAAATATGGAATCGCCGTAAAACCGGCGAGATCTATGCCCAAATGGAATCCATCAGCTCGATACGCGACGCGGCAGGCAATGTTAGCCAATATGTGTCGTTATTCTCCGACATTACAACACTCAAGGAGCACGAGAAGCGACTGGAACATATCGCACACTTCGACGCGCTCACCAACCTGCCCAATCGCATTCTGCTGGCGGATCGATTGCGCCAAGCGATTGTGCAGGCGCAACGCAATGGCGATAAATTGGCGATAGCCTACCTTGATCTGGATGGTTTTAAAGCCATCAACGACACTTACGGACACGAAGCCGGCGACCATTTGTTGGTGTCTGTCTCCGCCAGAATGAAACAAGCACTGCGTGAAGGCGACACCTTATCCAGAATCGGCGGCGACGAATTCGTCGCCGTATTGCCGGAGCTGGCCGATATGGAATCGAGTACGCCGATATTAAACCGCTTGTTGATAGCGGCTGCCGAGCCGACAGCGTGCGGTGATTTGGTATTCAATGTTTCGGCCAGCTTGGGGGTAACTTTTTATCCACAGGAGGAAGAAGTTGACGCCGATCAATTGTTGCGTCAGGCCGATCAGGCCATGTATCAAGCAAAACTATCCGGCAAAAACTGTCTCCATACGTTTGATGCCTATCAGGACAGTTACATTCGCAATCGCCACGAATCCTTGAACCGCATAAGTCAGGCCATGCTCGCGCGCGAATTTGTACTGTTTTACCAACCCAAGGTAAATTTGCGCACTGGAGCAATAGTCGGTGCGGAGGCGTTAATACGCTGGAATCACCCGGAAACCGGCCTGTTGCTGCCCGGTGAATTTCTGCCGGTCATCGAGGATCATCCGCTCGCTGTCGAAATCGGCGAATGGGTGATAGATACCGTCCTAACCCAACTTCAGATCTGGCACAAAGCCGGGCTGAAAATTCCGGTGAGCGTCAACATCGGCGCACGCCAATTACAACAAAAGGACTTTGTCGAACGCCTACGACAGTTGCTTGCAGCCCATCCATCGATAGGTGCCGATTGCCTGGAGCTCGAGGTGCTGGAAACCAGTGCGCTCGAAGACATAAACCATGTATCCAATGTTATTTATGCGTGTAAAGAACTGGGGGTAGCATTTGCCCTGGATGATTTCGGCACCGGATACTCGTCTTTGACTTATCTGAAACGTTTGCCGGTAACCACGCTAAAAATAGACCGGAGCTTCGTGAGCGACATGCTTGACGACCCGGACGATCAATCGATTCTGAATGGCGTCATTAATCTGGCCGCCGCTTTTGGCAAACAGGTGGTTGCCGAAGGCGTTGAAAGCGAGAAACACGGGGAATTGTTGCTGCAGCTCGGCTGCGAATTGGCGCAGGGGTACGGCATAGCCCGCCCCATGCCTGCCGAGCAAATGCTCGATTGGCACATGCATTGGAGCGAGCAGCCGTACTATTCGCTCCCAAATCGCATATCGTGCTGAATATTTGATCGCAAGGATACTTCAGTAGGCCTCTATCGGCGGCGCCTTACCCCAAACCTTCCTACCAGAATGCGCCGCCTCACTCTATCTCGCCATACCTGTTTATCAAGATTTGTTGCGTGTATCATGCACGGCTTGCCGCTTTGCGGTTTGTCCGAGTACATATCCGCACGGCCTCGCCCATCACGACCCGGAGCTTGTCGATGACTAAACGCCGTTTTCTATTCGCGCTGCTAGGCGCCGCCCTGTCGGTTGCCGGCTGCAATAAATCCTTGAAACCCGAACAAATGCCGGCCGAGGTACAAACCGGCGAGGTGTACTACACCCAGTTCAGTTTGTTCGAGGAGAAGAATACCTACCGCACCACCAATTACCGCAAAGGCGTGTTAGTGCCGATCAACACCGAAATCGTGCTGGAAGCCATGAGCAGCGGCGACGCTAAAATCCGCCTGCTCGGCACCGGGCAAATCTTGACCATCGAAAACGTGCCCAAATACAGCAAAGATGCCATGCCGGAGGCGTTCAAGAAAATCGCCGCCCCGAGCAAAGTGGATTTAAGCCGTTTCAATGCCGCCGAACAAGCCGCGATCAGGACAGGCAAAGCCATCACCGGCATGAGCCGCGAGGCGGTGCTGGCCGCCATCGGCCACCCGCCGCAACACGAAACCCCGTCACTGGCCGCCGACAACTGGACGTATTGGACCAACCGCTTCGACCGTTTCGTGGTCCGCTTCAACAACGGCAAGGTGGCCGAGATTGTCAACTGATGGTTTTTTTGTCGCTGCAACCGCAAGCGTGGCTGCACTCCCAACACGACAAGCCATAGGCAGGCCAATGCCGGCAGTCCCGCTAACAATACCCGCCTGAATGCTGATCCAGTTCGAGCCGGCTAACGCCCAAGACAAGAATTTCTTTTGGAATTTGCACGTGTTATCGTTTAAAGAAGTGTTTTTGTCGCAATTCGGCGGTTGGGACCCTGCGGATCAATACCGTTATTTCGAACAAAAATGGGCGAGCGGGGACTTTAGAAAAATTCTTGCCAACCGGCGCATCGTCGGCGGCATCGCGCTCAAAGATTACCCCGACCACCTCGAGTTGACCGAAATCCAAATTCACCCGATGTTTCAAAACCAAGGCCTGGGCAGTTGCATCATTAGCGATTTGATCGATAAAGCCGGCGCAGCCGGCAAACCCTTGCGGCTGCACGTATTTTTGCACAGCCAAGCCTTTCGCTTGTACCAGCGGCTAGGCTTCAAAATCATCAGCCAAGATCACTACCAATATCACATGGAATATGCGCCGCCCGCTCGGGATTAGACGCAGCCGGTATTGTTCGCCGATATTAAATTCCGAATTTCCTGATTGCACGGCGCCCGGCGGCCTAATTCCACGCCATTTTGTGTGATATTGCCGCTGAAGTACGGTAGGATGAAAGCCGATACATTGCCGCCGTCTTAACCGCTCGCGACGCCTGCGCCGCTGCAAGGAACTCCATGACCAGCCCAATAAGCGATTACTTCGATTACCGTTTGGACGACAACGGCGCACCGTATTTGGCGGTGTCGATTCGCGGCATCATGCTATTGCGCCTGCCGGCCACCAACAAAGGCACCGCATTTACCATCGAGGAACGCATAGCGCTGGGCCTGGACGGCATGCTGCCGCCGGAAGTCACCGATTTGGAGCGTCAACTGCAACGGCTTTACGCCAACTACCAAAAGCAGCCCGACGACTTGTCCAAATACCAGTATTTGCGCGCCTTGCAGGAACGCTCGGAAGTCGCGTTCTACGCCTTGTTGGAGCGCCATTTGGAAGCGATGGTACCCATCGTCTACACCCCTACCATCGGTCTGGCGGTACAGCAATTCAGCGCCTCTTTCACCACCGCCCGCGGCCTGACCGTATCCGCCGAGAACGTCGGCCGCATCGAGCAAATCCTGCACAACTACCCGTGGCAGGACATCCGCATGCTGGTCGTCACCGATTCGTCGGCGATACTCGGCATCGGCGACCAAGGCATGGGCGGCTTGGCGATCTGCATCGGCAAGTTGGCGCTATATACCGCCGGCGGCGGCTTGTGCCCGTTTCAAACCCTGCCGGTCAATCTGGACGTCGGCACCAACAGCGAAGAATTATTGAACGCGCCCGACTATCTGGGTACTCGCAACAAGCGCCTGAGCGGCGAAGCCTATCTGCAAGTGGTAGACCGCTTCGTCGCCGCGGTGCGGCAACAATGGCCGAAAGCCGTGATCCAATGGGAGGACTTCGCGAAAAACGTGGCTTTCGAAGTGTTGGAACGCTACCGGGATTCCATACCCTGCATCAACGACGACATCCAAGGTACCGGCGCGGTGGCGCTGGCCGGCTTGATCAATGCCTGCCGTAAAAAAGGCGAAACCCTGGGCGAGCAAACCGTCGTAATCGCCGGCGCCGGCGCCGGCGGCATAGGCGTGGCCAGCGTGATAAGAGACGGCTTGATCCGCGCCGGCTTATCCGAAGCCGACGCCAAGCGCAAAATCTACGTGATCGACGCGCACGGCCTGGTCGCCACTAATGCGCCGCACGACGCCTACAAACTACCGCTGGCGCGCAGCCCCGCATGCTTCCAGGATTGGGGCATGGGGGAGCGCAACCCCAGCTTACTGGATGTGGTCCGCCACGCCAAACCCAGCGTGCTGATCGGCTTATCCGGGGTAGCCGGCTTGTTCGACGAAACCCTCATCCGGACGATGGCTAAACATCACTCGCAACCGATTGTATTCCCGCTGTCCAACCCCAACGCCAATTGCGAAGCCGTGCCCGCCGACATTTATCGCTGGACCGAAGGCCGCGCCATCGTCGCCACCGGCAGCCCGTTCGGCGAGGTCGAATGGCAGGGACAGCCCCGTCCGGTCGGCCAAGGCAACAACGCCTTCATCTTTCCCGGTCTGGGTTTCGCCGCGGTATTGGGCGAATGCCGGCGCATCAGCGACGCCATGGTGCTGGAATCCGCCTACGCGCTGGCCGACTACACCGCCGAACATTGGTTGGAGCAAGGCCTAATCTACCCACCCATCGCCGATTTGCGCGAAGTCAGCCTACTGGTTGCGGAACGGGTACTGGCGCAAGCCTTGGCCGACGGCTCGGCAACCCGCAGCGATTTAGCCGAACTGGACTTGGCCGCCTTCATCCGCGCCCAACAATGGCAAGCCCAATACCTGCCGTTCAAATACCGGCCAGCCGCAACCCCCTAACTCGATTACGCCCAAGCCTACTTTGCCGGCGTAAGTTGCCTAATGATTGACCGGGCACTCAAGAGCTGCACTGCGATGCATGGGCGAAACCGCACAAAATCGGCTGGTGCATCCCAGGCTTGAACGCGTTCCACATGCCCTTGGATACTCGGCTTGATCGCCCGCTGTAGCACCGAACTGCAAACATTAACCCGATGCGCCCCATGTAACCCCAGTTGCGATTTAGCGCCCAATCTGATTCAATCGCCCCAATTCGATCATCGCCTTACTACCCGGCTGATATACAGTTATGGAAACCGCATATCAATCAATAAACTACCGAGAGATGAACCAATCCCGGTTGCTATACGGAAACTGTTTAATTACTTGTTATGCATAACAAGTCAACATCATGAACAAGTGGAAAGTTTCATCCTTTGTAGCCTTGGCGTTACTAATCACCACCAACATTTTCTGGCTCTATTCGGCTATTGATGCTGGCGTTACATACACTTACCAACAAGTAAGCCTTGATGAAAAATCAAAAGCAGTCGGAATGCTCGAAGCCTTAGTGGTCAAAGGTGGGCAGCAATACACGAAGAAAGATATTCTTCATATTTTGCGCCAAGTGAATAAGGACGCATTCATTGTTGAAGAAGAGAACTTAATTGATGTTGATGGCGTCAAGTTTTTCTTCGTAAATGGCAAGCTTTCTGAGGTTGAAGGATGAATTTGCATAACCAGCGGGTCAACTTGATCGGCAAAAGCTACGCTCCTATCGTCGCTACGCTTTCGCCGTCAAGTTACCCTTATCGTTATGCATCTCTAGGAAACGCGACCGATGGCACTTGAGACGATCCCAATTCAAAGCATTTGGAGCATTCTTCGTCGTCTCCCGGCCTTCTTCCTGCGGCGCTATTTCACGCCGGAAAAATTGGCTGGTCTGATCTACGTCGACATCAAGCCACGCCACGATTCTGTTGTCGTCAATCTTGGCAAAGGGGCATCAATTACTCTTTGGCTCCAAGCCATCAATCTTTCGCCGTTTCCTGTCGAACTGGATCGCGCCAGCTTTCGGTTCTGGTGTGGCGGCGCGATTATAAAGATGTCAATTCTTAACAAGCAGATCATTGCGCCAGGGGAGATTGCTACTCTTTACGCCGATGAATTGATCCCCGATGGACATGCCGATCAAATGGCAAAGACGATTGAGGGAAACTCATGCGGATTAGAAGGAAACATTGAGTTCAATTCCAAAGTGCGGTCTTTTGCCAAGAATCTTGGCCACCTAGACGGCATTCACCCAAGGGTGCTAAATGCAAGAGCGCGCGTCGATGCATAATCGGATAGCCGGGGGATTTTCTCCCCCAGCCTCCACAACACCTCGCATGCGGGTCCGCACGGGGCGTTTCCTCCGGAGTTCAAAACGCGATAACGTGCGCTAAATAGGGCCGTAGGATGTGCTGAACAACGTGAAGCGCATCGCTCGCGTCCGTTGCGTCTCTTAACTTCGGCACACCCTAACTAGCGCGCCTTATCGCGTTAATTGTTCACAATGGTGGTTCATCTTTTGTTGATTTGGTAAGCATATGAACTTTCACAATAAAATAATTTCACTAATCAACGTCATCGTTCTCGTGTTCTTTTATTCAGCGAATTATGCCTCTGCATCGGGCAGAGGATATGCTAAAAATCTATCCTATCCGACTGCTTGTGCAGAAGAAGACAACATTAATGTCCCAATTTACGCGTCTCATGTTGGTAAATTTTTGATCAAGGCAAATCATCCAAAATATCTGACATCTAAAGTAACAGCTTCGTGTCACGAGGATTTTTCAGGATGCACAACCGCCGCATTACTTCCATCTAATTCATCAACCGCTTCGTCATCGCAGAAAATTTTCGATAACGGTCAAAATGTTTTTTGGCTTTACACGGAAACAAATTGGTGGCGTGCGCAGACAATGAGCGTAAAAATTAACGGGGTCGTCTATCAAGGTCATAGGCTGGAATTGAACAAAAAAATCAATAAAGTCAAGTCGTGGCCTGTTGTCATGGTCATTTATCAGGATGGCTATATGCGCCTAAAACCGCATCCTCCTATTAGAGTTCGTAATGATCAAGGCGTAAATGATACCTGTTTTGGTAGCTCGGTGATTATGGGTCCGGCTATTGAAAGTTTAGCGAATCCGCCGCGCCCCTTTGTCGACATTGAGGAGATAGTTATTGTTGATCCAGTAACTCCATGCCTTGATATCTCTTACCGCGATGGTGGTTCTGCACATTTATGCGTATCAGTTAATCGTTCAAAGGCTGTAGCAACAATTACCCCTGAGTACGACCTACTCAAGCCCTTTGTTACACTAAGGTCGATGTGGGTTTCTGATGGTAATTCAGATGTTGATCACCTAAACCGATTTCCTATAGCTACTTCCCCGACAAAGGTATATGGTTCTAAATGGAATTTCAGGAATAAAATAAAAACTAAACACAACACCTCCGCACCTAATATATCGATAATAATTAAATGATTGACCACGATACGATGCGCTAAATAGGATGTGCTGAACAACGTGAAGCGCATTGTTCGCGATTAATGCGCTTCGCTACCGCTCAGCACATCCTATGAGCTGTAAACTGTATAAACAATAACTTGTTTTTTTGCTATTTTTGTTTATACAATAACTACCGTGATTATCGAATTTGACCCCGCTAAGAACGCCAAAAATATCGCCGAACGCGGCTTGAGCTTTGAGCGGGTAGTTGATTTTGACTGGTCTAGCGCCGGCATTGACGAGGATGTTCGCAAAGCGTACGCCGAGCGGCGCTTTGTGGCGGCAGGCTATCTGGATGGCCGCCTGCACATGCTGTGTTTTACCCCTGTCGCTGGCGGTGTTCGAGTCATCAGCTTTCGTAAAGCCAACCCTAGAGAGGCACGTAAACATGACAAACCGCTTACCATTGACTGACGCAGAGGGCGAAGTTCGCGAATTGACCGAAGAGGACTTTAAGCACTTCCGCCCGGCATCCGAAGTGTTGCCGGAAATTTTTGGCGCTGAACTGGCTGCCGAAATGCTTAAACCTAAAGGCGGCAGACCGCGCAAGGAAACGCCTAAGGTGTTTACCGGCATTCGATTGGATGCGGATGTTCTTGAGGCGTTCAAGGCTTCGGGCCGTGGCTGGCAAACGCGTATGAATGATGCGTTGAAGGATTGGCTGAAAGATCATTCACCGGCTTAGGCCGTAGGATGCGGTAAACAGCATGCAACGCATCGTTCGCGATCGATGCGGTTCGTTCCTCACCGCATCCTACGGCCCTCAATGCATAACAATCGCATAAACTCGGACAGTCCTCCGCGGCGCTCGTTTGTGCCGAACGGCACAAGCCTTCCGCCGCTCCGGCCTGCCGGTTATGCAAAACGTTAGACCTCTTATGCACGCGTACTCGTCTCTCCGCGAAGTTGTCCGTGGCGCAGGTGGAACCTTGGTGGAAGAACACTTGAACCCCGCGGCGTTTGGTTCTGCCTATGCCGTGTTTGCCGGGCGGGGTCCGAGATTCCGCTTGGTGTGGGATGGAAAGGAGAGCTACGGTCTCCTTCAAGTGGAAAGCGCTCCCGGCCAATGGAAGGACCAAGGGCCTTTGGTTCGAGAACGGCTTGGTGGAAGTTTCAGCGAAATGCCGGCCTTCTTGGCTACCGCAGAACGCTTGGTTGCGGGAACCGAGGAGAACTAATGCGCAAACTTGTCGGCTCTCTGGCGTCATCGCACGGGGGCATCGCTCTCTTTGCGGCCGCCAGAGGTCTAACCCTGCGGTCAACACGGACGCTGCGCGATAAAGCCGCGCAGCGCCGGTTACCTCCACGTTATGTTGCAAGGTGAGCAATGGGTTTGCAGGAAAAATGGAAAAGCATTGAGCAAGAATTGATGGCTGCATATCAGTTGCTCCCTGAGAATGTCATCGAATCCGATAATGGATACAGAGAAAATGATTTCTTGTCCTATATTGAAGCCAATGAACTGCTCCTTGCAATGGAGGAACTTGATGGGGTGATTGAAGATAATCCGAGCCCCGGCAAGGAGTTTTGGACTCATCTCATAAATGCAGCAAAATTAATGAATCACAATCATGCCATTAGATATGAATCTATCCGTTCGGCAACATAACACGGCGCTCCAGCCGACGTCGGCGCTGTCGCGCCTCCTCGGCTGAGCTGGGCGCTAGGCTAGCGGTAGTTTTCTATAGTGATATTTGACTATTTAGCAAATTTGACGAAAGGAAAGATTGTCCTGTGGTGTTACCTGATTTGGTACATCGTAGTAGTCTTTTTCTACTTTGATCCAGATCCACGATTATGGATTAACTCCATTGGGATTTGCGTTGTAATTGGCATTGCCCTAATACTTAGTGTGTCGGGAAAGCCAGGATCGAAGGCGGATAAATGGCAGATTTTTAGGCTGTTTGCTATGCCATTCTGTGTTTCCAGTTTTTCATCCTTAATAAAGGGACACGGATTTATATTTGTCATTCCACCGAATAGTCGCGAACAATTAGTGGCAACTGGTGCGTGCGCTGCTTTCGTGTTTATAGTCTGTTTGGTAAAACAGCTAAAAAAGCTGGTCGCCTAATCGGGTAAGGGCGAGTTTCTCTCTCACCCTCCCCACACCACCTAGCATACGGGTCCGCTACTCAAGCGGTTGAAACAGGGTAATGAAAACGAACCCACTGATCTTTGATCGATACTAATCGTTAGGCCACATGACACCCGCACCGCTCGGAATATTACGCTGGGTTTTATTCGTCTCGGCCGTTGCGGCTGGTGCGTACCTACTGAACGACGCGATCTTCAGTGCGAGGCTGGCTGGAGACCCAGTCAGCGAACACAAGCTCGGGTGGGAGCGCCGCACACAGGCTAGTCTGGCGCTGTCGTTCGCTTGCTTCTTCGCTGCTGCCTTCTTGTTTCGTGCGCTCGACCGCCTTCCAAAGTCGGATCGCTTAATCTGGCTGTTCGCCGCATTGGCTGCCCTTCTTGCACTGGCACCATTGGCAGCGCGGGAGATTCTGATCGACCGCTGTCTCGATGGCGCAGGCCGCTGGAACCCCATGTCCATTGAATGCGAGCACTATTCAAAAAACATGTTGTTACCGGAACGTACACCTTAACTTACCGAGCGGAGATATATGGCACACAGCGAGTTAAACGAACAAGCGATAGCGGAGTTGGTACAGCGTTTTTATCGACGCGCCGCTAGCGACGCCGATTTGAAACCGATTTTCGACGCCGTTATCGACGATTGGGACGCTCACCACCGGATCGTGAGCAATTTTTGGTCGCGGGTATTGCTGAAAACTCCGGACTACCAAGGCAGCCCTTACCCCTTGCATGCCAGACTGCCGATCGAAATCGAGCATTTCGACATTTGGTTGGGCTATTTTCGCGAGACCGCCCGCGAAGTGTTGACGGCGGATGCCGCCACGCAAGCCATCGCCCACGCCGAGCATATGGCGGAGAGTTTTAAACTGGGTATGTTTCCTGAGTACCAACCGCTGCGCTAAGGCTTGCCGGGCAAGTTGATGCCGGCAAAATATTTAACCAAATCAATGCGTATCGGCATGAAATAAACGTGCAAGCGATTGCGTTGCGCCGATTCGATCAGCCGATTGGCGAATTCGACGTTCCAGTCGTAATTGGCTTGAAAACCTTTGGGAAATTTGACTTTGTTTTTGACTTCCCAATAGTTTTTGGACGCCTGAGTAGTGATGGGACTGATGCCGATATAGGTATCCAAGCCTTCCATATGCTCGGCGTAAATGTCGACCATGCGCTGGTCGTAAAACGGCTGAGAGAAAAACCCCCCGGCACCGGCATCCGCTTTGCGGCTGATGTAATCGCATTCGTCTTGCACACCTTGCCGGTGCGGATCGAAACCGGCGTAAATGCGTAACCGGGGAAAGCGTTGCCGGGTGGCGCGAATCAAATCCACCACGCTGGTATTGTAAAAGGCCCGTTTCAGACCTTCCGGAGGATCGCCGCTCACCAATAACACGTCGTCCAATTGGTACTGTTCGATAATCCGATACAGTTCACCGCTTTCTATCCGAAAGTCTATAGCCCGAAAATGCGGAACGAAACGGTATTTGCCGCGGTCGACGCGGGTGGCCAATTCCCAGCTGCGGGTGTCGAAGCGCTGAATATCGGGCACGTTGATGGTATCGATGCCATCGTTCAATTGCTGCACGAACGCGTATTGCTCGGCGAAGGCTTCCAGGCTGCGCGGGACGATTTCGAAGGAGATATTCATAGTTGTGTCGGTTTATGCGGCGTGCGCTATCCGCCGCTGTTAGGGAACCGGAATGCGGCTAATCAATTGTTTGATCACGTCGTCGCTACGCAGACCTTCCGCTTCCGCTTCGTAAGACAGGATGATTCTGTGCCGCAACACGTCATACGCCATGTCTTGTATGTCGCCCGGGTCGACGAAATTGCGCTGGTCCAACCAGGCTTTGGCACGGGCGCAGCGGTCTAAGGCGATGCTGGCTCGAGGGCTGGCACCGTATTCAATCCAATTGGCCAGGTCGTCGCCGTAGGCTTTGGGTTTACGGGTGGCCAACACGATTTGCAACAGGTATTGCTCCAACGGGTCGGCCATATAAATATCCAGCACTTCCCGGCGAGCGGCGAACAGCAGCTGTTGCGTGACTTTGCAAGGCGCAACGGCGGCAAGCGGAGTGTCGTTGCGCGCTTCGGCTCTGGCTAAATGCAAGATGGCTTTTTCGTGCAAGGCTTCGGGATAATCGATTTTAACGTGCAGCAAAAACCGGTCTAGCTGAGCTTCCGGCAGCGGGTAAGTGCCTTCCTGTTCGATCGGATTCTGGGTAGCCATGACCATGAACAAGGGCGGCAAAGGGTAACTGGCTTTGCC
This sequence comes from Methylomonas sp. HYX-M1, assembly GCF_040741385.1. NCBI lineage: Bacteria > Pseudomonadati > Pseudomonadota > Gammaproteobacteria > Methylococcales > Methylococcaceae > Methylomonas > Methylomonas sp. HYX-M1. The sequence goes on along the minus strand of NZ_CP160405.1, from coordinate 669,670 downwards.
GACGGTAATCTGCCGTTCGGCCATGGCCTCCAATAGCGCCGCCTGCACCTTGGCCGGAGCGCGGTTGATTTCGTCGGCCAACACTAGGTTATGAAACAAGGGGCCTTTTTGAAATTCGAAATTGCCTTGCTGCGGGCGATAGATTTCGGTACCGGTCAAATCCGCCGGCAACAAATCCGGCGTGAATTGCACCCGATGAAAATCGGCTTCCATGCCGCGGCTCAGTACGTTGATCGCCCGGGTTTTCGCCAAGCCCGGCGCGCCCTCCACCAATAAATGACCGTCCGCCAACAGCGCAATCAACATCCGCTCCACCAGCAGGTCCTGGCCGATAATTTGCGTGTCGATGTGTTGTTTTAACTGCTGCATAGCGGCTTGCGCCGACATCGAATCAGCCATGATGTATGTTTCCTCCTTTGGACGATGGGTTTACGGTATTAAATGTTGACGCTGTTTGTTTTTCCATTCGCGGTGGGTCACCATGATCTCGACGACTTGTTGCGGATCGTCGGTCACGGTGATCAATTTCAAATCGTCCTCGGAAATGGTGCCGTATTCCAATAATTTAGTTCCCAGCCAGGCCATCAAGCCACCCCAAAAATCGCTGCCGAACAACACCAACGGCAAAGGATAGATTTTATGGGTCTGCATCAAAGTCAGAGCTTCGAAAAACTCGTCCAGAGTACCGAAACCGCCGGGCATGCAGACGTAGCCCATGGAATAACGCACGAACATTACTTTACGGACGAAAAAGTATCGAAAATTCAGCGATAGGTTTTGATAGGTATTCGGCTTTTGTTCTCTAGGCAGCTCGATATTGAGGCCTATGGACAGCTGATCTTGCAGCTGGGCGCCTTGGTTGGCGGCTTCCATAATGCCCGGTCCGCCGCCGCTGATAATGGCAAAGCCGTGCTTACTCAACAACTGCGCCAGTTCCACGGTTTTTTGATAATAGGCGTGCTCAGGTTCCAAGCGCGCCGAACCGAAAATGGATATGGCGTCGCACAGCCCGGACAATTCGTCGAAGCCCTCGGTAAATTCGCTGATGATGCGAAAAATACGCCAGGATTGGTCGCCTTTCAAATCGTCGATGAAACTGGCCGTATCCGACGACAGGCGGTTTTTCACACAAATCATGCTCGCTCCCTTGCGTCCGAATCGGCCAACCGGTAAACCAACCGCCCGCCTTGAATGGTATGGGTGACTCTGCCGCGCATGGTTTTATGCCAATACGGCGTGTTCCGGCCGGCGCTCAGCCAGTTGGCTTCGTCGATCCGCCATTCGATATCCGGGTCGAACACGCAAACGTCGGCCTTGAACCCCGGCGTCAAGGCCCCGGCCTGCAACCTTAAAATGGCAGCGGGTTTTTGCGTCAAACCGGCGATGGCTTTGGTTAAACTCATGCCGGTTTGCCGGGTTAATTGCAAGCTGAGCGGTAGCAAGGTTTCCAGCGAGGCAATCCCCGGTTCCGTTTCCGGAAATGCCCCCAGTTTGGCGTCCAGGTCGTGCGGCTGATGATCGGAAACTACCGCGTCTATCGTGCCTCTGGCCAAGCCTTCGCGCAAATAATGACGGTCTTCCTGAGCCCGGAACGGCGGCAATACGTGGTAACGGCTATCGAAGGGCTGCATGTCGTCTTCGGTTAAATGCAGCTGGTGAATGGCGGTATCGGCGCTCACATTCAATCCGTATTTTTTGGCTTGCTGAATTTTGATCACCGATTGTTTGCAGCTAATCTGGCTGACGTGCAAACGGCAGCCGGTCAGTTGGGCCAGCTCCAAACATTGCGCCAGCGCGATGGATTCGGCCGCGTACGGTATGCCCGGCAGACCGTAACGACTGGCGACGGCGCCTTCGTGCGCGCAGCCTTTACCGCTCAAGGACGCCACGTTGGCGCGATACATTAGCAACAAATCGTGGGTCGCCGCGTATTCCATCGCGCGTCGCAAGATCAATAAGTTCGCCAGCGGAGCATGGCCGTTGCTGACCGCAATACAACCGGCCGCTTTTAGCGCGAACATGCTGCTTAATTCGCTACCGTCCAGCCGTTGGGTCAAAGCGCCTATGCTATACACTTGCGGAAACCCGGCCGCTTCGGCTTTGTCCTTGATATATTCCACTACCGCGGCGGTATCGATGCACGGTTTGGTATCAGGCGGCAAACACAGAGAAGTGACGCCGGCCGCCAAGGCCGCACGCGTCTCGGATTGGATCCTACCTTTCTGGCTATGCCCCGGCTCGCGGAGGCGCACGCTCAAATCGATCAAGCCCGGACAGACGATGCGACCGCCCGCGTCTATCCGCACATCCGCACTAAAGGTATCGACTTTGTCGAGAACCGAGACGATTTTGCCGTCGGCAATATAAACAGGGCCTACCGAATCGATGTCATTGGCCGGATCGATGACGCGGCCGTTGTCGATTACTAACTTGGTCATGCCGCACCTCCATGTGCGGCACCCCGCAGGGTCGCCTGCGGCGATGCAAAATGTCTATCCTGACATTTAGTCATGGCCGCACCTCCATGTGCGGCACCCCGCAGGGTCGCCTGCGGCGATGCTAAATGTCTATCCTGACATTTAGTCATGGCCGCGCCTCCATGTGCGGCACCCCGCAGGGTCGCCTGCGGCGATGCTAAATGTCTATCCTGACATTTAGTCATGGCCGCGCCTCCATGTGCGGCACCCCTCAGGGTCGCCTGCGGCGATGCAAAATGTCTATCCTGACATTTAGTCATGCCGCACCTCCGTATCCGCCCAAAACCATAGTCATTACCGCCATACGCACGGCTACGCCGTTACTGACCTGTTGCAAAATCACCGAGCGTTCGCCGTCCGCGACCGACGACGCGATTTCCACGCCGCGGTTAATCGGACCTGGATGCATGACGATGACGTCCGGTTTGGCATAGTGCAGTTGCTCTTCGGTCAAACCGTAACAATTAAAAAATTCGCTTTCACTGGGTAAAAAAGCCGAATTCATTCTTTCCTTTTGCAAACGCAACATAATCACTACATCGACATCTTTGAGACCTTCCCGCATATCCTGCAGCGCAATCACGCCCATGTGCTCAACTCGAGCAGGTAACAACGTCTTAGGGGCAATCACCCGAACTTCGGCAACGCCTAAGGTGTTCAAGGCCAAGATTTGCGAACGAGCCACTCGTGAATGCAAGATGTCGCCGACTATCGCCACTTTCAAGCCATCGAATTGCTTTTTATGTTGGCGAATCGTGAACATATCCAACATCGCCTGGGTCGGATGCGCGTGCTGGCCGTCGCCGGCGTTGATCACGCTGATGTGGGGAGCGGTGTGCTCGGCAATGAAGTGCGCGGCCCCGCTCAAGGCGTGCCGTACGACGAACATGTCGACGTGCATGGCTTCCAAATTGCGGATGGTATCCAGCAAACTTTCGCCTTTGGCGGTGGCCGAGGTGGCGATATTGACTGTCAACACGTCCGCCGACAAGCGGGTGGCGGCCAATTCGAAGGTAGTGCGGGTGCGGGTACTATTTTCGAAAAACAAGTTGACGATGGTCTTCCCGCGCAGCAGCGGGACTTTTTTTATCTGATGTTCGGACACTCCGGTAAAGGACTCGGCCGTATCCAAAATCTCGGTCAACAACGCCTTATCCAGACCTTCTATCGTCAAAAAGTGCTTCAGCCTGCCGGATTCGGTCAGTTGGATATGTTTAGGCATATTCAGGCTGCGCAGGCCAGGGTTTGGATTTCGATTCTCAAAGGCTGCGGGCCGGTCAATTTGATGCGCTGACCTTCCGGCAATTCGATGCGAACCCCGCGGCAATCCGGCTGCAACGGAATTTGCCGGCCGTTGCGCTCTATCAATACCGCCAATAACACTTGGTTAGGCCGCCCGTAATCGAAAATTTCGTTCAAGGCCGCACGTATGGTTCGCCCGGTATAAAACACGTCGTCTACCAGAATGATGTTGCGCCCTTCCAATTGCGGCGGCAGCTGGCTGGATTTGACGTTTGGATGCATGCCGATTTGAGAAAAGTCGTCTCTATAAAAGGTAATATCCATTAATCCCAAAGGGCCGGCGAGTTGCAAGCGGCTGTGCAAATGTTGTGCAATCCACGCCCCCCCGCTGTGAATGCCGATCAACAAAGGGTTGTCAAGTTTACGCTCCTTGATACTACGGCGAATATCGCTCTCCAGTGTGTCGAGCAAATTTTCCAGGTCGAGTGAATTAATCGGCATAACGAATTGGGATATGAATGAAGGTTATTCCGGACGAGCCGGCAATTGACGCCGGCCGCCGCTTAAAGCCGCACAGCCCAAGCATTTTAAACAATTGATTTAAAATGGGAAATAAATTACTGCCACAACGACGGGAAATCAACGGCCTAAACCGCTAACGATCAAACCAGCTTTGTAAAATTAACTGGGCAGCCAATTGATCTTGGACTGCCCACAGCTTGCCGGCACGCACTTTAAGATCGTCGAACAGCAATTGTTTGGCGGAAAAAGTCGTCAGCGCCTCGTCGACTTCGAACACCGGCAAATTGTAACGGCCTTGCAATTGCCGACAAAATTTGCGCATGCGCGGGGTAATCACGTTATCGGAACCGTCTTGCTGCAGTGAAATACCCACGACCAAACCTATCGGCCGCCACTCCGCGACCAGTTGCGCAATCTTAGCCCAATCCGGAACTTGATTTGGCGAACGTAAAGTCGTTAGCGGGCTGGCTATTCCGGTACCGGCGTAGCCGACCGCCACCCCGATTTTTTTATTTCCAAAATCAAACCCCAAATAGGCGTCGCCCGCTAAGGCAGCCGCCAAGGGATCGCATGATGCGGGCATGCTCAGCTGTGTCCGGCCGGCGCGGTCAAGCGGTTAATGTCGATGCCCAACTGACCGGCCGCGGCATTCCAGCGTTGACTCACCGGGGTATCGAATAAAATGGCTTCCCCGCAAGGCGTATTCAACCAGGCGTTTTCGACGATTTCCCGCTCCAATTGACCACTGCCCCAGCCTGCATAGCCTAGTGCGATCAAATAATGTTGCGGCCCATCGCCTTTGGCTATCGCTTCTAATACGTCGCGGGAACTGGTCAAAACAATATTGTCCGCCGTCGAGATACTGGAATCCCAATGCCGTTCGCAAGGTGTGTGAATGACGAACCCGCGCTCCTGTTGCACCGGTCCGCCGGCAAATACCGGTGCGTTTAACACGTGTTCGAGCTCGGAATCGATTTTCATTTGCTGAAATATATCCTTTAATTTCATGCCGGTCGGCCGGTTAATTACGATGCCTAATGCGCCTTCTTGATTGTGTTGGCACAAATAAGTGACCGTGTGAAAAAAATGCGGATCGAACAAGCCCGGCATCGCTATCAAAAACTGATTATTCAAGTAGGTGGCGTCTGTCATAACGATAATTGTTGGCTAGCGGGCAGTCATGCCGGTTTCGTCGGAAAACTTCCATACCCGGGTAATTACTAGGACGTTTACTTCCTTTAATAATTCCGTGGGGATTGCTGCAAAAGGGGCGCTCATTTTCACGATTCGTTTTGCCGCCTCATCCAGAGCCGAGCTCCCGGAGGAGCGCACCACACGCATACTGTAAATACTGCCGTCGGCCCGGATACCAACATCCATCGTCAACGTTTGAGACTTCCCTTTGTTTCTTGCCGCTTCAGGATAATTGAGATTACCCGTCCTCTCAACTTTATCTTCCCAATCTTTTACGTATTGAGCGGCCAAGTACTTATGGGTGCTGATCGAGTTGACAAACTTAATTTTGCTTTCCTCGGAACTTAGTTTCGCATGGCGAATTTGTTCGCCCAGTTGGGCAATTTGTTGTTGTAACGTTTCGACATTGAGCTTAGGCGCCTCTTGAACGGTCTGCTCCGCCGGCTCTGCCGTCAATTCTGTCGGCTGCACCGCTTTGACCGGCGAGTCGACTTGAGTGATTATTTTCTGCGGAGCCGGTTTTTTTACCTCGCTTACCCGCCGATTTTGCTGATCGCTTTTCGGCATCCGCAACACTTCGCTATGCGGCGACGGCAAGCTTTGCGCTAAAGGCTGGGGTTTTTGCGTATCGTTCCCCGCCCCGAGCTGATGCTCGTCCGCTAAAAGCCTGGCCTGCTTAGGCGGTTTTTTTAGCGGCGTATGCGATAACGTCACCTCTATGGATTGGTCGATTTTCGGCGCTTTCGGCGTTTGGAAATTGATCCCGAACAACACGCCGATATGTACAACCGTAGCCACAAACAGCGCCAAAAATAGCGTGTCGCTAGCGCTTGCCGAAACATAAGGCGTCGGAGATATCGGCATAAGGCTTACCGAATTTGATCTTGAATGTAATCCATTAGCTGACCGCTAATATTGATGCCGAATTGCTTATCCAATTCCTGTACGCAAGTCGGACTAGTCACATTCACCTCGGTCAAATAATTACCGATGACATCCAGGCCGACGAATATCAAACCCTTTTCGCGTAGCGTAGGCCCTACTTGCGCCGCTATCCAGCGGTCGCGTTCGGTTAGCGGCCGCCCTTCCCCGCGCCCGCCCGCAGCCAAATTACCGCGGGTCTCGCCGCTGGCGGGAATTCGCGCCAAGCAATAAGGAATGGGCTCACCGTTCACCATAAGAATTCTTTTATCCCCGTCTTTGACGTCCGGCAAATATTTTTGGGCCATGATAAAGCGAGTTGCGTGCGCTGTCATGGTTTCCAGGATGACGGTAAGGTTAGGGTCATCCAAACGCACATGAAAAATCGAAGCCCCGCCCATACCGTCCAAGGGCTTGAGAATGATTTCCCCTTGCTGCTGCAAAAACGCACGAATCTTGTGCGGATCTCTCGCCACTATAGTGTCCGTGCAGCATTGCGGAAACCAGGCGGTATACATTTTTTCGTTAGCGTCGCGCAAAGACTGCGGCTTGTTAACAACCAGCACGCCTTGGCGTTCCGCTTGTTCCAGCATGTAAGTGGCGTAGATATACTCCTGATCAAACGGCGGATCCTTGCGCATCAGAATCACATCCAACTCGGCTAAGGCCAAGTTTTGCTCGGACTGAAATTCAAACCATTGTTCCGGATTGCGCTGCACCGTTAAAACCCGCGTCCTTGCATAGGTTTGGCCGTTGTGCAAGTACATATCGCCCAGCTCGATATAATGCAGCTCCCAGCCGCGCGCCTGCGCTTCCAGCAACATAGCAAAGCTAGTATCCTTTTTGATGTTGATACGATCGATGGGATCCATGACCATACCGAATTTAAGCGCCATACGTCTAACCTTGTTATTGAAAAATACCGCTAGATTCTACCAAATTTAATTTACCGGGCACTGTTTACCCAAAACCTAATTTTTGGTATAAAGTTCGGCTAATTTGAATCTTAAGCTCGCATTGAGGTAGTCATGTCTAGAGTTTGCCAAGTAACAGGTAAGAGCCCGGTCACCGGGAACAACGTTTCGCACGCCATGAACAAGACCAAACGGCGTTTTACCCCCAATCTGCATCATCACAGATTTTGGGTTGAAAGTGAAAACCGCTGGATCCGCCTAAGAGTGTCTTCTAAAGGCATGCGCATTATCGACAAGAAAGGCATAGACGCAGTATTGGCCGACATCCGCAGCCGCGGCGAAAAAATTTAACAGCGCTAAAGGAGACCGAAAATGCGTGACAAAATCAAATTAGTGTCAACTGAAGGCACCGGGCATTTCTACACAACCACAAAAAACAAAAAAACCATGCCCGAAAAAATGGAAATCAAAAAGTACGACCCTGTCGTACGTAGACACGTGATTTACAAAGAAGCGAAAATTAAATAAGTCATAAGCAACTTATTAGGAATCAGCGCAGCCCAGCCGATTTACACCGGCTAGCTGCCACCTTCTTTAAAGCGTCCTAATTCGGCTTTCGCCAATTTCAATTGCCTGCTCAAAGACGTGCATTTCAACTGCAAAGTTGCTTTTTCAGCCTCCAACAACATACAACGCTCGCGCAACTGCTGAACGACCACCTGCAAATCCGGCTCTACCGCTTCGGTAAGCTCGGCTACCGTATTATCTTCCAATGCAAATAGCATTTTGCTCGCCGGCGTTTCGGCCGATTCGGTTAGATTACTGGTTTCCGTACCGTCGTCGATGTTAAACAACGCCTGCTCGGACTTCAATTGCTCTTGCGGCAATTTATCCAGCCCGCCCCTTAAAATCAACGCATTGAATTTATTACGCTGCAACACGAACGCCGCCGACTCGCTGGTACGTCCGTCGCCGCAAACCACCACGATAGGATGATGCCGATTCATCGTTTTGATATACATGCGTAACGAAAAAAACGGCACATTGATACTGCCGGACAAATGACCGCTTTGAAACTCATCCGGCCCTCTAACATCGATCAATTCAGCGCCGTTACGCAAATAGCCCGGCAACTCGTCGACCTCAATATATTTGAGCGTTGGCTGTTTGATTAACGCAATAAATTCGTCCTTGCTTAACCGCAACAGGCAAATATCGGTAATCGCAGTAATCGAAACGTTCCGCGGACTACCCGATATTAAGGCGTCTTCGCCGAAAGTATCCGAATCACCCAGTTGCAACAATTTAATTTCTTTAGCATTCGGATAAGGCCGGCGACTGATCAAAACCTGGCCTTTTTTGATGATGTAATAATAATCGCCGGGATCGCCTTGCCTGATGATGACGTCACCGGCTTTGAAATACACTTCTTCAAGCCCGATCATAATTTTTTGCAAATTCGCGGGCGGCAATGCTCTGAACACCGGCGACCTAAGCAAAGTAGTCATCCAATCGTCGCAATCTTCAAACTCTTCGACCATCATAGTGCTTTCACTTTCTTCATAAGGCATACCTTGAATTGACCTTAACAAGTCAGACTTTAAGCGGAGAAATTGAACGCGCCCCTCGGCCAAGGCATCAATTTTTCGCGGTATTTGGTGGGCAATGGCAAAGCGGGCCGAATCCGTCCCCGATTCGATAGTCTGAATCTTAAATGATTCAGTACACAAGTTTATTGAACCATTGAGCAGATAAATCAAATCACTCTGTTCGTCGCCTCGCCTGAATAACACTTCTCCATGTTGCTTTTGCTCGACAACCAATTGCTTGCATAAGCGGGCGAATTGCGCGGACGGCAAGGTTGCCAACGGAATAAGGCGCCGTATGATTTGTGCTTGCTCCGAATCGATATCGATTGACATGCGAACCAACTAAAACAGGTTTAGATTGCTAACAACAGTTATCATAGTGCATTAGCAGACACAGTTTCTGCTGAAACGTTTTTGCAAATCGCTTGTCCATGCAGCCGAATTAACTTCCAGAACGATTAGTCATGAGTAATTACACCAAGCTTTTTCTAATTTTTATCTTGAGCTTAATTGCCGCGCCGGGAATTGCGGCCTGGCCGACCGAAGTGGACGGGCAATCCTTGCCGTCGCTTGCGCCGATGTTAGAACGCAGTATGCCTGCCGTGGTCAATATTTCCACCTCTACCAATGTCAATACGCAAGAAAATCCGCTGATGAACGATCCGGTGTTTCGGCATTTTTTCGGCATTCCGAATCAACCGCGCCGACAACAACAGCGCAATAGTTTAGGTTCAGGAGTGATTGTCAACAAGGAAGAAGGTTACGTACTGACGAACAATCACGTAATCGATAAAGCCGACAAAATCACCGTTACCTTAAGCGACGGCCGCCAACTGAACGCCAAATTGATCGGCACGGATCCGGAAGCCGATGTGGCGATTATCCAAATCCCAGCCGACAACCTAACCGCGTTAAGCATCGCCGACTCCAATCAACTGAAAGTCGGCGACTTCGTCGTCGCTATCGGCAACCCTTTCGGCCTCGGCCAAACCGTAACCTCGGGGATAGTCAGCGCCTTAGGCCGTTCCGGCTTAGGCATAGAGGGATACGAAGACTTTATTCAAACCGACGCCTCCATCAACCCCGGCAATTCAGGCGGGGCGTTGGTTAACCTACGCGGAGAATTTATCGGCATGAACACCGCGATTTTGGCGCCAAACGGCGGCAATGTCGGCATCGGCTTCGCCATTCCCTCCAACATGGCGATGACCATCATGGAATCTTTGGTGCAACACGGCGAGGTACGGCGCGGCCTACTTGGGGTAACCACTCAGGATTTAACCCCGGAATTGGTTAAAGCCTTTAACCTGCAAAGCCAACACGGCGCGGTAATCAGCCGGGTGGAAACCGGCTCGGCCGCAGAAAAAGCCGGGATAGAACCGGGCGACATTATCGTCGCGGTCAATGGACAAGCGATTAAAAATGGCAGCAGCCAAATTCGAACCGCCATCGGCTTACTGCAAGTGGGCGACACCGCCACCATCGAGGTAATCCGCGGCGGCGAACGCTTGAGTTTTCAAGCCGTCATAGGCAAACCGAAACGCCAGGAACTAGCCGGCGACAAACTGCACCCGCTGCTGAAAGGGGTATCGTTAATTGCTACCCCTAAAGGCCAATTGGAAGGGGTAGAACTGGAAAAAGTCTCACAGTCTTCGCACGCTTGGAAAGCCGGATTACGGCCCGGCGATGTGATCGTTAGCGTTAACCGCTATCGAATTAGAAACATCGACGAGCTAAAACAGGTGGTCGATCCACGTTCCGCATTGTTGATCAACCTGCAGCGCGGCGGAGATGCGTTCTTTGTAGTCTTGCAATAACCTGAAATAACACGGCTAGGTCAACATAGTCTTTAAGTGAGCTAAGTTGGCCTTGCCCCGCTGTTTGACTTCCTCTTGATCCAATTGCTTACGGTTAGCCCATTCCAAATCTTCTTCCGGTAGCTCACTCAAGAAGCGGCTGGGCTCGGACTCGATCAATTCGCCGTAACGTTTGCGGTGAGTACAATAGCTAAAGGTCAGCGTGCGCTGCGCCCGGGTAATGCCGACATAGGCCAAACGGCGTTCTTCCTCGATATTCCCGGTTTCCAAACTATTTTGGTGCGGCAACAGATTCTCTTCCATGCCGATCAAAAACACGTGCGGAAATTCCAAACCCTTAGCCGCATGCAAGGTCATCAGACTAACCTGATCCCCGGCTTCGGCTTCCTGATTTCGTTCCAAAATATCCAGTAGCATGACTTTGGCGATGACGTCGGCCAAGCTTTTTTCGCTGCCTTCCTCGTTTCCGGCCATGCGCTTGAGCCAATCCACCAGTTCGAAGACATTGTTCATCCGCCGTTCCGCCACACCGGGAGTCTTGCTGTTTTCCTGAAGCCAGTGCTGATACTGAATGCGCTCCAGCAAGCGGTGAATCCCGGCAAACATATCGTCGCGCCCGACTTGTATCGCCGCTTCGGCAATCATGTCGCAAAATTGCTGCAGGCGCACTGCCGCCTTGTCCGCAATACGCTGCTGCAAGCCGAATTCCTTACAAGCATCGAACAAGCTGATATGCCGCTCGGTTGCATATTCCCCCAGCTTCTCCAACGTAGAGGGACCGATTTCCCGGCGCGGGGTATTAACCACCCGCAAAAACGCCGCATCGTCGCCGGGGTTAGTCAATAAGCGCAGATAAGCTAATACGTCTTTAATCTCGGTTAACGCAAAAAACGAGGTACTGCCGCTTAAAAAATACGGCACGTTATTTTCACGTAATTCGCGTTCCAATAAGCGCGACTGATGATTACCGCGGTACAAAATCGCATAATCGCCATAATTGCCGCCGTGACGGAAGCGGTGATGAATGATCTCCGCAACCACTTGCTTGGCTTCGGTCACGTCGTTTTTATGCGCCAGCACGCGCAACGGATCGCCGTATCCCAGCTCGCTCCACAATTTTTTCTCGAAAGCATGCGGATTGTTGGCAATCAATTGATTGGCGACTTTCAATATTCTGCGGGTCGAACGGTAATTTTGTTCCAACTTGATTACTTGTAAGCGCGGAAAATCTTTCTGCAATTGACGCAAATTTTCCGGTTGAGCGCCGCGCCAGGCGTAAATAGATTGATCGTCGTCTCCGACCACGGTAAATCGCCCCAAATTACCGGTCAGCGCTTTGACCAGCTGATATTGGGTGACATTGGTATCTTGATATTCGTCTACCAACAAATAGCGGATTTTGTTCCGCCACTTTTCCAGCACCTCGGCATGCTGCTGAAATAACATGACCGGCAGCAATATCAGGTCGTCGAAATCCACCGCGTTATACGCCTTGAGGCTGCGTGAATACTGCGCATACAACTCGGCGGCCGCTGCGGTGGCGGCATCGACATGTTGCTTGGCGATCTGCCAGGTCACGAAGGCGTTTTTCCACTGCCCGATTTGCCAATGATAGTGTTCCGCCTGATCGATATCGCAGCCTTGGATGCCATGGTTGATTAAATTTTTCAACAAACTTAAGCGGTCCTGTTCGTCGAACAAACTGATGCCGGCTTTGTAACCCAAGATTTTGTATTCGGCCCGCAGTATGTCCAACCCCAAGGAATGAAAAGTGGACACTCTGAGCCCGCGGCTGTTTTTGTCGTCCAGTAATTTGCTAACCCGGGACTTCATTTCCCTGGCCGCTTTGTTGGTAAAGGTAACGGCGGCGATATGTCTAGCAGGAACCCCTTGGGCTACCAAATAGGCAATCTTTTCGGTAATCACCCGGGTCTTGCCGCTTCCCGCTCCCGCCAGCACCAGTAACGGCCTATCGATGGTCCTCACGGCTGCAAGTTGCTGCGGGTTTAATTTGGACGTCATAAAATGGGTTACGGAAATTTCGGCTGTATAGCCACAGTTTTAAGCTCCACCTTGACTGCGGACCAGCATAAAAGAAAACGCCGCATACAAACTGTATGCGGCGATTATGTGGTCAGGCTAGCAAGGCACTTGGCATCGCGAGTGATGTCGACGCCGGCTATTAGGGTTATTTTCCGATCATGCCTAGCAGTTTTTCGCGATTGAAATACAGGGTATAGCCGATTAAACCCAGCAAGATACCTTGCAGCAATTGACCTATGAACGAAGGCTTGTCCGCCTTAGGTGCGGCTTGCACATCGGCAGCCGTGTTACTCGCCACCGGCGCCGCCGGCACGAAAGGTTTTTGCGCCGTAGTGCGAATTTCCGGCAAGCCTAAACTCTTCCAGGCGTCATAATCCTGCCAGCTTGCATACTTGCCCTCCCAATATTCCTTGGTGAAATACGGCAACAAGCTCGCGCCGTGCACCTCGGGAATGCCTTTTGCATCCAGAAAATTTTTATACACCAACAAGCTGATATCACCACCTTCACCAATCCCATCGGTGGTAAAGGATTTTTCCACGTGGTCGTGAAACATCCAAACACCCTGACCGAAACTATTCAAGCCATCGTCGGTACCGTTAATTTCCAAGTCGATACGCTGCGCGGGTACCATCGCATGTACGTCGCGTTTGATATAGGAAGACGGACCGTTATCAACCCCGTCGTAATGAGTCACCATCGGTTTATGACCGTGAACGTGCATGGCAAACGCTTCTTCGTGCCCGTTCAGGACTCTCACCTTGGCTTTTTTGTTTTCTTCCAAAACGATCAGCGACTCCCTTAAAGTGTACGGGAAGGAGCGGCCGTTGAGCATGAAATAATCCGGCGCGGAATCGGTGATGTCGTATTCCAAATTCAACCGTTTGCCAAGCAACCTGGGGTCGTTGGCGGAGCGCGCCATCAAATGCAATTCCTTGTCGGCCGATTGATAGTGCAAGTCGTATTCGTAGGCGTATTTCTCTGACACGGCTACCGACGGATGCCGTACTTGACCGGCGCCCACGTTAAAAACCTGCACCCAGTTGTTGGGCCGATTTTCTTCAACGACGAAAATCCCTTGCAAGCCCATAGGAATATGGGTGTGGGGCTGAACGTGGCAGTGATAATACATGGTGCCGGCTTGGCGGGGCTTTATCACGTAAGTCTTGCTGCTACCCGGCATCACATCCATTTGTCCGGTTTGCCCTACACCGTCATTGCCTTCTCCGCCCATATCCATGTAGGGATGGTCGACTCCGTGCAAATGAATGGAATGCGGAAAATAATGGCTGTTTTCCAGCACCAGCCAAACGATATCGCCTTGCTCAACGCGAATGACGGGCGACGGTACCCGCAACAGCGGGTTTGCAATCGGTTCATACAAGCTTAAGGTCGACATATCCCGCGTTTTCGGCGCATAAACCCAAAAAGTGGGTCTAATCCCGGGAGCGATGTCGAACGTAGTGGTAGGCTCGCGCGAATCCGGCGTATGCCCGTTCAATTCGGCGATTTCTAATTTAATGATGTAGTGATCGGGGTCGCCGTCGCCGTCCATGTCATTGCCGACCGTAATCGCGTCGGCAGCCAACTGGGTCTGCATCAACGTGGCCATGGAGATATTGTTGGTTCCTTTTACGAATGCGGCAATATCGGCAGGATTGTCCGGATTACACATTCTGGACTCCTGAATCTCAACACCGTCTATGACTTGCGCATCCCGCCATTTCGGGTCTACAAAATCGGAACACACTTCTTCTGCGACACCCATTTTGACATTGCTGGATTCGGGCAATTTGTTGACTACTGCGGTAGCCACGGACGCCATCGGTAACAATATGGCCCCGCACAGAATGGGAAGTACTTTTTTATGCATAAAAGCCTCATAAAAAGTTGACGACAAGCTTATCGAATGCCCGGTAAACAAGGCAACCAGTAATAAAATTTTCATACTGTAACCAGAACCCGTAGGCAAAGTACAGTAATTATTTGCTTACCTTCCTTGGAGGATTAAACCGACAACGATTAAAATGTCGAGTTGTCATTATAATCGGATGACCGGGGCAAAGCCCGCTATTGTGTGTAACGGATCATCGTTTCACCCAAACGGGCGGCGGATATGTAAATCAACATCGTCTTGCAATGCTCAATGACAAACCGCTCAGCCGGAAGCCATGCACAGGGGCATTGGACTCAACATTATCAACCGACAGCGAATCCTATATGATCACGAACAGCTAAATCCTTGCCTCTCGGTAAAGTTAAGCCTCATCCATTTCAAACTCATACCTCTCTCGTGTCCCTGTTATCAATGCCCAAAGTACGCTTATTGCTTTGTATCATCTTGCTTTGTTTAGTTCACGCTATCTTGGCTTGGCAAATCAACCGCCCGGTAGACGCCGGAATCGACGTGCCATCAGGCAAATTAGCCAGCCTGTCGTTTGCACCGTTTCCGGAAGGCTACAACCCGTTGGAAAAAACTTTTCCCTCCTACCAGTTAATCGACGAAGACATGCAGCTGCTAGCCGACAAAACTCGCAGCATCCGAACCTATACCAGCATGGGCGGCGCCATAGCCGCGGTTCCCGAGATTGCGCAAAAATACGGCGTAGAGGTTATACAAGGCGGCTGGCTAGGCTCTACCTATGCGGATAATCAAAAGGAAATCGCCGCCTTGATTAAGGCCGCCAATAGTTACCCAAATACCGTCAAACGGGTTATTGTCGGTAACGAAGTATTGCTGCGCGGCGACTTAGAAATTGACCGGTTAATCGAGTACATCAGAGAAGTCAAACGTGCGGTCAAACAGCCCGTGTCCTATGCCGACGTCTGGTCGATGTACGTCAAACATCCGCAATTAATTAAAGAAGTCGACTTTATTACCATACACATTTTACCGTATTGGGAAGACGAACCGATTGCCGTAGAACGAGCCCCGGAACATCTGGAAGCAATCGTTAATCAAGTAGAAGAAGAAGCACGACAAATAGCACCCGGTAAAAAGATTTTGATCGGCGAATCGGGCTGGCCCAGCGCCGGGCGCCAACGCGGCCTCGCCGCACCCAGCGTGGTGAATTCGGCAAAATACATCCGCAGTATGATTGAAGTGGTGAATAAACACGGCTTCGATTACAACATCGTCGAAGCCTTCAATCAACCGTGGAAAAGCGATTTAGAAGGCGTAGTCGGCGCCAATTGGGGGCTGCTGTCCGCCGATCGAAAACCCGTATTTCCGCTTACGGGCCCGGTCAGCGAAAATCCGAGCTGGGCCTTCCATTTTGTCGTTGCCACCCTAATCTTTTTAACGCTATCCGTTTACTTTGCTACCGGTTTAACCGGCGTAAATCTACCTAAATTAGCGGCATTCTCCACGCTAGCCTTGCTTTTCAGCATTTGCATTACCACAGTAGCACGCTTGGAATGGTATACCAGTTACGACTGCCTGCAGCGCTTATATACCGCGACGGTCGTGATTGGCAACGGCTGGCTCGGCCTGTTGTTACTACGCCGCTACCTCGATATTTTTGCCAACGCGGAGCCCAACCCCGGATTAGCCGGCCAACTACGCGTTCTCTATTATCTATTTATCGCCCTGGCATTATTTAAGACCTGCGCTTTGGCGTTCAACGGCCGGTATTTAAGTTTTCCGACGGAACAATTCTACCTGCCCTGCTTAGGTCTTTTAGGCTTGATCGGCTGCCTGTCCTTGCAGTTGCAAAAGCTTTCAACAACTCATCTCGACTTCGATCAGCTTATCGGCGACTACGCTTCGGCAAAACGCTACCGCGTACTGGCATATTCGCTAACTTTCGCCGCAACCGCCTTAATTGTCGGCGAAACCAGCGCTTTCTTCGGAGCCAGAGACTTAATCCAGGCCCACCCGGCATTCTCCGGCCGGTTGGCCGCGGCGTTGAATTACACCCTGACTAACGGACAACTGATTACTTGGCTACTTTGTTTGCTCGTTCTTTCGATACCTTTTGGCTTAAAAACCAAATTGAAATAAATTTCGAGGGCATTAACGCAAAACCGTGAACCATTCCCCGAAAATCAGGCGTACGCGTCAATTTGTCACATTCTCAAACCGCTGCGGAAAACTTAAACTGCATGCAACTCTTGTATGCGCTCCCTCTCCTAAGGGTAAAGAGTTTTAATATCCTTCCTCAATGCGGCTTTTAGCCGCATCTTTTTTTGGATGAGGTCGCTTATGGAACGAAACTATTCGCTAACGGCAGCTTCAGCCTTCGTAAAAACAGACGAGCTCCGCTCGCGCACGGCATTTCACGAAGCAGGCCACGCCGCCGCAATACATATCAGAAATCGGCAAAAGCAACTCCCCCCGGTTTTTTTTGAAATCCAAGTCAAACACTCATCAGCCAATAACAGCAAATTCTACGCCAAAGTTGTTGATGGCAACTTAACCCAGAACCTACCGATTGCAGTTATCGAAAGCTTCTCCTTTCTGACTGCCGACGAGCAACACAGTTGCCAACGGGCATACGAAGCCGATATCGTCAATTTACTTTCCGGCCCGTTAGCGGAAGCTAAACACGTATTAATTAGCGACGGCGAACCGTTCAATATTAATTTAATCGACATCAACGCACTGCGTTTTTACGGGGGACACTCGGATTTGGAGCGCGCCCAATATTACCTGGAAAGCTTTATTACATCTAAACTATTACGCGAGCAGAAACTTTCGGAACTATTGATCCAAGCTTATGAGTTTGTTGACGACTTCCGCTATTGGAACTGCATACAGAACTTAGCGCAATTTATTTTGGACAGCCGGCAAGAGGTCATCACTTGTGACGAAGCAATTAACGTGTTTGAACAAACGTTGACGGCTCCACCGAATATTCATTGGCCACGTAACGTCAGTCATGCCGGCCGCTAAGCGCTGAGATTCGCTATCGGCGGGCGTTTTCCAATTTTCCATTCGAAACGCGCCACGCCGAATCGTTTTATACCAAAACCCGCTCAATCCCACCTTCGCCAGCTTGCTTAATGTAGTTGCGCATCCAATCCTTGCCCAAAATCTGCTTGGCTATTTCCACCACGATATAATCCACCTCGATCTGCTCGACATCCCCTTGGTAACGCTGCAGACCCTGCATACACGACGGGCACGAGGTCAAAACCTTTATCGGCCCGAGAGTATCGTCGACCCGTAATTGACTGCAATCCTTGTGCAACTCTTGCGCCTTACGGTAACGAACTTGGGTAGAAATATCCGGGCGCGCCACGGCCAAAGTGCCGGATTCACCGCAACATCTGTCGCTTTTTGCGACCGGCGCATCCAATAGCCCTCTGACCGTAGCCATGGGATCTTGCTGCTTCATCGGGCTATGGCAAGGATCGTGATACAAATAGCGCGCGCCGTTAATTCCGTCCAACTTCACGCCTTTTTCCAATAAATATTCGTGTATGTCGATTAAACGGCAGCCCGGAAAGATTTTGTCGAATTCGTAATCGACCAATTGGTCCAAGCAGGTTCCGCAGCTGACCACGACCGTCTTAATATCCAGATAATTCAACGTATTGGCGACACGGTGAAACAATACCCGATTCTCGGTGGTAATCGTTTGTGCCTGATCGCTTTGTCCGGCCGCCCGTTGCGGATATCCGCAACACAGATACCCAGGCGGCAATACGGTTTGCACGCCGATGTGATACAGCATGGCTTGCGTGGCCAAACCGACTTGCGAAAACAAGCGCTCCGAACCGCAACCCGGAAAATAAAACACCGCTTCCGAATCGGTTTGAGTTTTTTGCCGATCACGAATAATGGGTACGATTTCCTGACTTTCGATGCCCAATAAGGCTCTGGCGGTTTTTGTGGGCAATTTCCCCGGCATTTTTCTATTCGTGAAATGCAGCACGTATTCGCGCAATTCCGGCCTACCCGTAGACGACGGCGGATGCGCCAACTGCGCTTTTCCCCATGGCCGCAGAAATAGGCTACCCATGCGCTGAGCCTTATACGCCCATTCGATCAGCAATTTGCGCATGAGCTTGACACTACCGGGCCTGCTGGCAGTGAGGAAGGCAATCGCGGCCGTTTTGACCGGGTTAAAACTTTGCTTACCCATCTTGCGCAGCAGGTTGCGCATGTTCATCGATACTTCGCCGAAATCGATGTCGACCGGACAGGGATTGAAGCACTTGTGGCAAACGGTGCAATGATCGGCGACGTCTTCGAACTCCTTCCAGTGGGTAATGGAAATGCCGCGCCGGGTCTGTTCTTCGTACAAAAACGCTTCGACCAATAGCGACGTCGCCAGAATTTTATTGCGCGGAGAATAAAGCAGGTTTGCTTGCGGTACGTGCGTAGAGCAAACCGGCTTGCATTTGCCGCAACGCAAACAGTCTTTGACCGATTCGGAAATCGCGCCGATATCGCTTTGCTGCATGATTAACGACTCAAAGCCCATCAGGCTGAACGAGGTCGTATAGGCGTTACCCAAATCCGCTCCGGGCATCAACTTGCCGCGATTGAAACGGCCTTCCGGATCGACTTGCTGTTTGTACGCATGAAAATCCGCTAATTCTTCCGGGCGCAGAAATTCGTATTTGGTGATGCCAATGCCATGCTCTCCGGAAATCACCCCCCCCAGCGAACGCGCCAGTTCCATGATGCGTGCCACGGCGGCATTAGCTTCCTGCAACATCTCGTAATGATCGGAATTCACCGGCAAATTGGTATGCACATTGCCGTCGCCGGCGTGCATGTGCAGGGCAACGAACACCCGTCCGCGCAATACCTCTTTGTGAATGGCCTGAATGCGCTCCAAAATCGGCCGAAAATTATCTCCGGCGAAAATTTCGCTCAATAAAGGCAGCAATTCATTCTTCCATGAAACCCGTAGCGAATAATCCTGCAAGCGGTGAAACAAGGTCGGCGCCGCCGCCCGGTTGGTCAACTCGCCGCACACTATCCGATATTCGGGAAATGTCGCTTCCGCCTGGTCTAACGACACATCCAAATGCTCGTAGATCCATTGCCACCGGCAACGCACAGTCTCTACCGCCTCCAGGGCTTGTTGGCGGCGCTCGGAAAGCACTGCGTTTTTGTTATGGTCTTCCTCGTACACTCGTAGCGGCAAATCGCCGGCCAACCATTGCGCCAACACCTGGCACAGCCGCAATTTATTACGCAACGACAATTCGATATTGATACGTTCGATGCCGTCGCAGTAGTCACCCATGCGCGGCAAGGGTATCACTACGTCTTCATTGATCTTGAACGCATTGGTGTGCTTGGCGATGGCCGCGGTGCGCGCCCTATCCAGCCAAAACCGTTTGCGACTTTCGGCGCTGACTGCAATAAACCCCTCCGCGCCGCGGTCGTTGCACATACGCACCACTTCGGAGGCGGCTAACGCGACTTGGTTTTCGTCGTCGCCGACGATATCGCCGATCAACACCATCTTGGGCCGGGCTTGCCGCCGGGCTTTGCTGGCATAACCCACGGCTTTCACGTACCGCTCGTCCAAATGCTCCAAGCCGGCTAGCATCACCCGCGTATTCCCGGTTTTCGGCAAAGCCGCCAGATAATCGCGAATTTCCACGATAGCCGGCACCGCTTCCCGCACTTGGCCGTAAAACTCCAGACAAAAAGTGCGGGTATGCGGCGGCATTTTGTGCAATATCCAGCGGGCGGAGGTAATGATCCCGTCGCAGCCTTCCTTTTGCACACCGGGCAAACCGCCCAGAAATTTATCGGTCACATCCTTGCCCAGCTCGCCTTTGCGAAATTGCGCCCCACTCATGACCAAACGTTCTTCGCTCAGCAACTTTTGAGTTTTGGCGTCCAAGGACTTCAAATTAAAAGCGACTTCATCCTGGTCGTGTATCTTGCCCAAGTTATGATTCAGACGTTCCACTTCCAACCAATTGCCGTCCGGCATGACCATGCGCCAGGACAATAAGTTATCCAAGGCCGTCCCCCACAACACCGCTTTTTTGCCGCCGGCGTTCATCGCGATATTTCCGCCTATGCAAGACGCGTCGGCGGAGGTCGGATCGCAAGCAAACACCAAGCCCGCATGTTCGGCCGCATCCATGACCCGGCGGGTAACCACCCCGGCCTCGGTGAAAACCGTGGCATAGGGCTGAGCGACCCCCGGCAGCTGGGTTTCCAAGTCGATAGCGCCTATCCGTACCAACTTCTCGGTGTTGATTACGGCGGAATAGGGCGTCAAAGGCACGGCACCTCCGGTATACCCGGTACCGCCGCCGCGCGGAATCATGGTCAAGCCGAGCTTAATGCAACCGCGCACCAACTGGCCGATTTCGGCCTCGCTATCCGGATACAACACCAGAAACGGATATTCCACCCGCCAATCCGTCGCGTCGGTAACGTGTGCCACCCGCGCAAAACCGTCGAAGCGGATATTGTCTTTACGCGTATATTTAGTCAGCTGAGACATAGCTTTGCGCCGCAAATCCCGAGTCCTGTCGAAATGCGCTTCGAAGCTATCCACCGCTTGATGTGCAGCTTCTATCAACACGCCGACCCGGCGGGCACGATCCGGGAACTCGGCTTCGTGCTCGTGATGGCGCACTTCCATTTGTTTAAGCCGATGCCGCAACGCATCGAGCAAAGCGCGCCGACGCTTGCCGTTATCGAGCAGATCGTCTTCCAGATAAGGATTACGTTGCACCGCCCAGATATCGCCTAACACCTCGAACAGCATGCGCGCCGAGCGCCCGGTAATGCGCTCGTTACGCAACGACTCCAAAACGCGCGCATTTTCCGCCCCCAACAAACGGACGACGATTTCCCGGTCGGAGAATGAAGTGTAGTTGTAAGGAATTTCGCGCAGCCTCGCGGGCTGCGCATCGACAAACGTCTGAGAAATTTGGGAATCCACGAAAATTCTGACCAATCGCCTGATTGAAATGCTGGCATTGTATCACCGGCGTTCGCGCGCAAGACCATAATCAATCGGGCCAATCGTGGCACACGCAAGGGAAAAACACTATTTCTCCTTTGGAAATTCAACACCTTATAGACACATTCCAATAACCAAGCGCTTTACTAAGAAATTAAACAAGACTAGAATAGTCCTAATTGTTGAGAGCCCTATGTTCAAATTAAGCAAACTGACGGACTATGCCACTGTAATACTGAGCGTATTGGCCAAAGACAAAGCCCGGCTCCACGGCGCTTTGGAAATTGCCGAGACCACGGGTATCGCTCTGCCTACCGTCAGCAAGATATTGAAAATTTTGACCAAAGCCGGCGTGTTGGCCTCCGTGCGTGGCGCCAAAGGCGGCTACTTATTGGCTAAAGATCCCGATAGAATTACAGTGGCTACCATCATTAGCGCGCTGGAAGGCCCGATAGGCCTGACCGAATGCTCGGTTTCGCACAAAGGCTGCGAACAAGCCGCAGGCTGCCGCATCCAGGGCAACTGGCACTTGGTCAATCAAAAAATCGCCTTGGCACTGGAGTCGGTTACCCTGGCCGACATGATCCAGCCCTTTAAACAACCCAGCGAAGTCAGCATTCCTGTCAGCCGCTTATACCGTTAACGAATAGAGAAAGCCTATGTCTGCCACCGCCAAAGAAATCGAACAGCTGATACGTAAAGAGTACACGCCCGGCTTCGTTACCGAGTTGGAAGTCGACACGTTTCCGCCCGGCCTGGACGAAGACGTGATCCGCAAGCTGTCCATCGTCAAAAACGAACCGGAATTCATGCTGGAGTACCGGCTCAAAGCGTTTAGACATTGGCAAAGCATGCCGTCACCCAACTGGGCCCAGTTAAAAATCGATCCTATCGATTATCAGGCCATCAGTTATTACTCCGCGCCTAAGTCGAAGAAAGACAAACCCAAAAGCCTGGACGAAGTCGATCCTGAATTGCTGGAAACCTACAAAAAGCTGGGCATACCCTTGGACGAACAAGAACGACTGGCCGGCATCGCCGTCGACGCGGTGTTCGACAGCGTATCGGTAGCCACCACATTTAAAGAAAAGCTCAAGGAAGCCGGCGTCATTTTTTGCCCAATCTCCGAAGCGTTGCAGGAACACCCTGAACTGGTCAAACAATACCTGGGCAGCGTGGTACCGGTCGGCGACAATTTCTTCGCCGCGCTGAATTCGGCGGTGTTTACCGACGGATCTTTCGTTTATATCCCCAAAGGCGTGCGCTGCCCGATGGAATTGTCCACATACTTTAGGATCAACGCCGCCAACACCGGCCAGTTCGAGCGCACGCTGATCATCGCCGACGCAGACTCGCACGTATCGTATTTAGAAGGCTGCACCGCACCTATGCGCGACGAAAACCAGCTACATGCCGCAGTGGTGGAATTGGTGGCATTGGATAACGCTCAAATCAAATATTCCACTGTGCAAAACTGGTATCCGGGCGACAAAGACGGCAAGGGCGGGATTTACAACTTCGTCACCAAACGGGCGGAATGCCGCGGCCGTAATGCCAAGGTTTCCTGGACCCAAGTCGAGACCGGCTCGGCTATCACCTGGAAATACCCTAGCTGCGTGCTACTGGGCGACAACTCGATCGGCGAGTTTTATTCGGTGGCGCTGACCAACAACCTGCAACAGGCTGACACCGGCACCAAGATGATCCACATCGGCAAAAACACCCGCAGCACTATAGTGTCCAAGGGTATTTCCGCCGGTAGGGCGCAGAACACCTACCGCGGCTTGGTCAAAGTGGCCAAATCCGCCGAAAATGCCCGCAACCATACCCAGTGCGATTCGCTGCTGGTCGGCGACCGCTGCGGCGCGCATACCTTTCCGTATGTCGAAGTCAAACAACCCACGGCGCAAATTGAACACGAAGCCACTACCTCCAAAATCAGCGAAGACCAGCTGTTCTTCTGCCAACAACGCGGCCTGTCGCCGGAAGATGCAGTGTCGATGATTGTGAATGGGTTTTGTAAGGAAGTGTTTAAGGAATTGCCGATGGAGTTTGCGGTCGAGGCGCAGGCGTTGTTGGGGATTAGCTTGGAAGGGGCGGTTGGCTGATGGCCGAACTCAACACTGATTATTTCACCCGTTGCATCGTCACCTTGGAGCGGGCGCAAGGGTATCTAAGCGAACGCGCCGACGATGAAGCGATGTATGACATTTACCGCGCCGCTTGTGTGAAGGAATTCGAGATCATCCTGGAACAGTCCGGCAAATTGTTGAAAAAGGCTTTAAAGCCCTATTTTGCGTCACCGAAGCAGGTCGATGCATTGACCTTCAAAGATGTATTTCGCCATGCCGCCAAGCATGGTTTGATTTCGGTGGAGGCTGTAGAGCGTTGGTTACAGTATCGGGACAACCGTAACGATACTGCCCATGATTACGGCGAGGGTTTTGCGGAGGAAACTTTGAATCTGTTGCCGCAATTTATTGCCGACGCCAAGCAGCTAAACGACGTGATCAGCGGGCAATTTTAGTGCCGGACAAATTGCTGTTAAGAGAACAGGATAGACGGCGTTTGCGGGATTTGTTGGTGCAGCATTTGCCCGGCGTCACGGCTTGGGCTTACGGTTCCAGAGTCAACGGCGATGCCCACGACGCGAGTGATTTGGACATTGTGTTGCGATCGGCGGATTTGGACAAAATTCCTTTAAAGGCTTTGGAACGTTTTCAGGAAGCGGTGCGGGAGTCGAATATCCCGATACTGATTGAGGCGAGAGATTGGGCGCGCTTGCCGGAGTCGTTTCATCGGGAGATATTGCGGGATTACGTAGAGTTGGGGGAGTGAATTTCGGTTTTCGTAGGTTGGGTTAGGTGACAGCCGTAACCCAACATGACGGCTTTTCATTTGAAGGTGTCGCTGTCGCGACGGGTGGTTTTTGATGTCGGTTCGCGGACCGACGGCCGCGATACTTTCTTTTGCTTGGCGAGCCACAGGAATGTGGCGAATGCCGAAAATGCAGGAGCAATTTTCGGCCAAAAGAAAGTATCCAAAGAAAAGGCCACCCCATGCCGCTTGGATTCTGCGCTCCAAAGGCTTTGAACGGGTTTTTTGAAAGGGCATCCCAGCCCTTAAGAAAAACGCGATGCATCCCTGCATCGCCCCAGCGGGCAATTCCGTTCAAACCCTCCGGTGCTCGGCGCGGCATCAGGGGGTTAAACCTGTAACGAGCTTGAAAGTGGCCTGGTGTTCTTGCGTTAGCAGAAATTCGTAGGATTTGACGGCGAATAGAGGTTTATCTCTACGTTCAGAAAATCCTACGAATTAGGATGGGCTATAAAACCCAAGTATTTTTTTTACTTGGAATGACAATTTTATTTCAGCAAATGAAATTTGAATGTCTCTAACTTTTCTAAAGCGGCAATTCCATGAAAGTAAATATCGAATTTGAATGGGTTAGTAAATTTGAAATTACCAAAAGACAGCTGAATAGAGCTATCTTGTTATTTCTGCATGAGAAATATTATATATATGCCACGACTTTAGCTGGTGCCAACGAAGAAATCCTTGGAGAACTTGTCAGATTAAACGGCGACAAGAGTTATATCGACATTTATATGAAGAATATTGACCAAGTTAAACAAGAAAATCAGCCTAAAAATGAATACATAAAAAGAAATTTATTGAATTATCTCAGGAATAAATATAAGCATTCAAACGATAATTCTGACAAAGACCCCCCAGTATCACAAAACATAGCGGAAGAATATATTAATCGTGCAATTTATAATTACCAGCTGCTAGACAACGCGCAAAACAGTTTTATTCAGAAATATAAAAACCCTAGGAAAGCATTAGGCTCGCGTAGTTCAGATTATTCTTTACCAATCGCCCCTAACAATTAGAGGCCAAATAATGGCGTACCCATATTTAAGTGACTTGATAAATTCTGTGCTTGGAACGCAGATACATCTTCCCATTGCAACATTTGGCAGCTTTGTTGCCTTGTCGATAATTGTTTCGACATGGGTTGGAAAAAAGGAAGTTATACGATTTGAAACGGACAACATCCTACCCAACCCAGCGAGAAACTCCGGCACTCATTTGCCGGCGCATCAAATGCTAAACGACTTGATGTTTGCCTGTACAATCAGTGGAATTTTAGGTGCGCGTATATTTCATATTCTTGAGCACCCAAGAGAATTCATAGACAATCCGGCATCACTGATTTTTTCAAACGGGGGATTTTCGTTTTATGGAGGATTAGTATTTGCGTTTACCACGGGATATTTATTTTTAAAAAAGCGATCGATTCCATTTGCACCCATGCTCGATGCTTTAGCGCCTTCAATGATTTTAGGCTACGGAATTGGGCGGATTGGCTGTCAAGTATCCGGCGACGGAGACTGGGGTATTCCTGCGAACATGTTATTAAAGCCGAATTGGCTTCCCGATTGGTTGTGGGCTCAAACATACGAAAATAATATAGTCGGCGTTTTCATTCAAGCGCCAGGAGTGTACCCAACGCCGCTATACGAAATTTTCATGGCTTTTTGCATTTTTTCGGTGCTGTGGCTGTTTAGAAAAAGGCCGTATACGAAAGGGTATATATTTTCAATATATTTGGTATTGAGTGGTTTTGAGCGATTATTGATTGAAAAAATAAGAGTAAATTCGCAGTACACGTTCTTGGATGTTGATTTTACTCAGGCGGAACTTATTTCTACACTATTAATTTTAATTGGACTTTACATTATATTGCAGTCATCTAAGACGAAGTACACTTCTAAAGTTATTTTTTCAATACTGGTATTTGGAGCATTATCCGCTTGTTCGAAACTATAAAAACTTAGCCCGCGTAGATACTATTAGCGAAGCGTAATCGGACGAATGGACTAATAAGAAATCGGTATTTTTCGATTTACAAAATCGAACTTTTTTGGTGAATGAGGCAAATAGGCTGAAAAGCTAAACATACGTCCGATTACGCTTCGCTAATCGGACCTACCATTTCGACTTATAACTTTAATTTCGGGATGGTTTTCTCCCGTAATGCCGCACCGAGCACCGGCGGGTTTGAGCGGACAAATCGGCAGGATAGCCGATTTGCATGCGTTAGCACCCGCAGGGTGAGGTACATGGATGTATTGAGTGATTTGCCCGTAGGGGCGATGCAGGGATGCATCGCGTTTTTCGTAGGGGCTCGGAAGCCCCTTCGGAAAACCCCGCTCAAACCCGACAAATTTGCCTGGAGCAAATTTGAGCAGCCGATAGGCTGACCCGTAAGGGCGAAAACCAAGGATGGTTTTCGTATTCGCGCAGGGAATAAGCGGCATCCGGGGGTCTTTTCTTTTGGATACTTTTCTTTGGACAAGCAAGGAAAAGTATCGCGGTTGTCGGTCCGCGAACCGACACATTTAATTAAACCGTCGCGTTAGCGACACAAAAACAAAGATTTAAATGCTGGGTGTCGCATTGCTCTACCCAGCCTACATTTTAAAAACTTAGGTACAAAACGTATGCTCAGCATAAAAAATCTCCACGTATCAATAAACGACAAACCCATCCTCAAAGGCCTGACCCTGGACATCAACCCAGGCGAAGTCCACGCCATTATGGGCCCCAACGGCGCCGGCAAGAGCACATTGTCTCACGTGCTGTCCGGTAAGCCGGGCTACGAAGTCACCGCCGGCAGCGTGACTTACCAAGGCAAAGACCTGCTGGACATGGCCCCGGAAATCCGCGCCCGCGAAGGGGTGTTTCTGGCCTTTCAATATCCGGTGGAAATCCCCGGCGTCAGCAATATTTATCTTTTGAAAGCCGCTCTGAATGCGATGCGCAAGCATCTCGGCCTGCCGGAAGTGGATGCGATGGATTTTCTGACCATCGTCAAAAGCAAGGTAAAACTACTGCAGATGGACGAGAAGTTTTTGTACCGCGCGGTTAACGAAGGTTTTTCCGGCGGCGAGAAAAAGCGTAACGAGATTCTGCAGGCGGCAGTGCTGGAACCGAAATTGTGCATACTCGACGAGACCGATTCCGGCCTGGACATCGATGCTTTGCGCATTGTCGCCGAGGGTGTCAATTCCTTGCGTTCGCCCGAGCGTTCTTTCTTGATGATCACCCATTATCAGCGCCTGCTGGATTACATCAAACCCGATGTGGTGCACGTGCTGGCGAACGGCAAGATCGTCAAATCCGGCGGGCCGGAGCTGGCGCTGGAATTGGAAGAAAAAGGTTACAGTTGGCTGGAAGGGCAGGCGGCATGATGGCGGCACAACAATCGGCTTATGCTTATTTGGCCGCCTATCAGGCGATGGCTCGATCATTGCCGGGCACTGATTTGCCGTGGCTGCAGCAGTTTCGTGCCGAAGGTTTAAGTGCTTTCGAAGCGCACGGCTTTCCGAATCTACGCGACGAAGAGTGGCGTTATACCAATCTGGCGGTTTTAAACAAAACCCTGTTTACGCCCTGCGATAATCGGGCTGTCGATGCGGATTGGCTGGATGCCTATCGGTTGGAAAACGCTTGGAGCGTGGTGCTGGTCAACGGCTGCTTTATGCCGGAGTTGTCGCGGCTATCCGGTTTGCCGGCGCAGGCTTCGATACAAAGTTTAGCCGACACCTTACGCCGGCAACCGGAGTTGCTGCAAAACCGTTTGGGCGCGGCGGTCGGCAATGACGAGCATAGCTTGGTGGCATTTAACAGCGCCTGGTCCGGCGACGGCGTGGTAATCGAAGTCGCCGCCGACCATCGGCTGGCAAAACCCTTACAGATTTTGCATGTGGCGACGGCGGAAAATGCTTTGGCCGCAACCCGCAACCTGTTTGTTATCGGCGCGGGAGCGGAAGCGGGCATTATCGAAACCTATATCGGCAGCGCGTCCGGCTATTTTTCCGCCGCCGTCAACGAATGTTTTCTGGCTGCCAATGCGGGTTTGACCGTATATAAATGGCAGGCCGAAGCCGAAAAGGCTTGCCATTTCGGCGGCACCTACGTCAAACAAGCCCGCGACAGCCGCTTCATGCATCACAACTTTGCCTTCGGCGCTTTATTGGCGCGCAGCGATATACATAGCGATTTGGAACTGGCCGCGGAGTGTCGGTTGAACGGTTTGTATCTGGGCGGCAATCGCCAGCATATCGATAACCACACCCGCATCAACCATTTGCAGCCGCGGGGCGTCAGCCGCGAATTTTACAAAGGGGTGCTGGATAACCGAGCGCGAGGCGTGTTTCAAGGCCGGGTGATTGTGGTTGAGGATGCACAACAGACCGATTCGGAAATGAACAACCGCAATCTGTTGTTATCGGCGGATGCGGAAGTCGATACCAAGCCGCAACTGGAAATTTATGCCGACGATGTGAAATGTTCGCACGGCGTCACGGTCGGCCAGTTGGAGGAAAAATCAGTGTTTTATCTGCAATCACGCGGTATCGATGCGGAAACGGCAAGAAACATTTTGACTTTTGCCTTTGCCAATGAAATGGTCGATAAGCTGGAGAATGCCGAACTGAAAGGCTTGTTATTGAAGGAGTTGTTGGAACGATTTCCGGCGATGAGTTTGTAGTCCTGAATTCGCGCTTACAAAATATCTGCGGCTCGAACTTGAATCTCCGGCAGCGATACCGGATTGATAGCGTCGTCTTTGGACAGAGTGCTTTGCTCCCGATAATCACCGCTTTCCGGTTGCCGGTAAACTTCCAGGCAGTTATCGACCAAGTTGACGATCCAATATTCCGGAATCAGGTGGGTGGCGTAAAGCCGGCGTTTTTGCTCGCGGTCGAAGCATAAGGTGCTGTCGGAGACTTCGATGATTAGCAACACGTCGGCGGCAGTGGGGTGGCGAGTGGTATAAAAATCGGTATCGGGTTTAAGCAGTAAGACGTCAGGCTCCGGTTCCGACAGGTCGCCCAGTCGGATCGGGCCTTGTATACGAACAACGATTCCTCGATCCCATAAGCGGGAGAAAATGCGATTTAAACGATCAACATGTCCAGCATGATTAAATCCGATGGGTGCCATGTGCAAAATTTCTCCTTCAATCAATTCCATGCGCGCTTCGGGCGGAAAAATGCCGGCCTCGCCCATGCGATGCCATTCTGCAATGTCGGTGAGGTGTTTTTGAGGAAAAACGGCGACCATGGTGGTATCCAAGTAAGGAATCGACTGAATCGATTCTAATGTTTAGTAACGACCAAATCAATTTAACCCATTAGCGAGCGATGAGCACATTTCCTATCGAACAAATCCGCGCCGATTTCCCTATCCTCGGCGAGAAAATCCGCAATAAGCCCTTGGTTTACTTGGACAACGCCGCCAGTTGCCAGAAGCCGCAAGCGGTGATCGATGCCATCGTCCATACCTATAGCCGCGAATACGCCAACATTCATCGCGGCGTGCATACCTTGAGCGTCAAAGCCACCGACAAGTTCGAAGGCGCGCGGGAGAAGGTCAGGGCCTTCATCAATGCGGCTAGCACCAAGGAAATCATCTTCGTGCGCGGCGCGACCGAGGCGATCAATCTGGTGGCGCAAAGTTACGGTCATTCGCAGCTTAAAGCCGGCGACGAAATCGTAATCAGCGCGATGGAACATCACGCCAACATCGTGCCGTGGCAGATGCTTTGTCAGCAGACCGGCACGGTATTGAAAGTGGTACCTATCAACCAAAAGGGCGAACTGATGTTCGACGCCTTCGAACAGTTACTGGGCGAAAAAACCAAATTGGTGGCTATCGCCCATATGTCCAATGCCTTGGGCACCATCAACCCGGTCGAGAAAATCGTCGCCGCAGCCCACGCCAAAAATATTCCGGTGTTGCTCGACGGCGCCCAGGCGATACCGCATATGCCGGTCGACGTGCGGGCTCTGGATTGCGATTTTTACGTATTCTCCGGTCACAAACTCTACGGTCCATCCGGTACCGGCGTGTTGTACGGCAAGCAAGCCTTACTGGAAGCGATGCCGCCGTACCAAGGCGGCGGCGACATGATCCGGCAGGTCACTTTCGAGAAAACCACTTACGCCGGTCTGCCGCAAAAGTTCGAAGCCGGTACGCCGGCGATTGCCGAAATCATCGGCCTGGGCGCGGCCATCGACTACGTCAGTGCCGTCGGCATGGCTAATATCGCCGCTTACGAGGCCGAGTTGCTGACTTACGCCACCGAGCAAGCTCGGCAAATCCAAGGCCTCAACATCATCGGCCAAGCTGAACATAAAGGCGGCATTTTGTCGTTCACGCTGGATCATATCCATCCGCACGACATAGGCACGATGCTGGATAGCCTGGGGATCGCCGTGCGCGCCGGCCACCACTGCGCCATGCCTGTGATGGATTTTTACGGCGTGCCGGCCACCGCGCGGGCCTCGTTTGCAATGTACAATACCCGGCAAGAAATCGATATTTTGCTGCAAGGCATTCAATCTTTAATCGAGGTGTTTGGCTAATGTTTGACGAACTACGCGACCTGTACCAAGAAGTTATCTTCGACCACAACCGCAATCCACGCAACTTCCGCATCATGGAAGACGCCAACCGGCGCGTGGACGGTTTTAATCCATTGTGCGGCGACAAATTGACTTTATTTTTGAAAATCAACGACAACCACGTGATCGACGATGCCAGCTTTCAAGGCTCGGGCTGTGCGATTTCCACCGCATCGGTGTCGCTGATGACCGAAATCATCAAAGGCTTAAGCGAGAACGAGGCCGAAGCCCTGTTCAAGCAATTTCACGAAATGACCACCGGCAAGAGCGAGGACATCAATTTGGAGGCCATCGGCAAGCTGGCGGTATTAGCGGGCGTGCGCGAATATCCGGCCCGGGTCAAGTGCGCGACCCTAGCCTGGCATACTTTGGATGCAGCCCTGAAAAACCAACTGGAAGCGGTTTCTACCGAATAAGCCTTAGCGACAGTGGCAAGGGATGTCTGATCCGACCGCCGCCGCTAACGGAACCTTGGCGCTCATTCGCACCGAGATTGCCGATGCGCGCGTCGAAGATATAGCGATAAGCCTAGGCGCACCGATCCTGACATTCGACGAGGCCACAGACAGCGCTCACGGCTATTTTCTGGCCTACCGCAACGGCAGCTTGACCTTGTTAGACAGACAAAGCTTGAAAAAAGGCGGCTTGACGGTAGACATAGCCCCGCGCCCCGGCGAACAGCATTCCTACCCGGCGCCGAAAAAAGATTTGTTGGCACAAGCCATTGGCAAAAAAACCGAAACCGTCGTCGACGCCACAACCGGCTGGGCGCAAGACAGCTTGGCCTTGTTTAGGATGGGTTATCAAGTGACCAGCATCGAGCGTTCGCCGGTGATGGCGGCCCTCATCCGCGACGGCTACCAGCGTTTAGCGCAAAAAGATTGGGTGCAACGGCGAGAACTGCAACCGCCCAATCTACTGATCGGCAATGCTATCCGCTTGTTGGCCGGCTTGCCGAAAACGCCGGAGTGCATTTACTTGGACCCCATGTTCCCGCCCAAACGCAAGCAATCGGCCGCCACGCGAAAATCGATGGCGGTTTTGCGCGATATTCTAGGCGACGACCTGGACCGGCAGCAATTATTCACCGCCGCTTGGTCGGCGACGGGCAAGCGCGTCGTGGTAAAAAGCCCGGATTATGCCGAACCGCTGGGCGGCAAACCTTCGACCGTTTACTCGGGCAAACTGTTACGTTACGACGTGTATCTGAAATGAGGAGAAAACCATGAGCGAATGGACGGACGTGATCGCCGCGACCGCGTTGGCCGACGGCGAACACATGCTGGTGGAAGTGGACGGTTACGATGTAGCGTTGTTCAAATTGGATGGTCAATTTTACGCAATCGAGGACGTCTGCACCCACGACGGCGCGGAAATCGCCAGCGGCCAACTGGACGGCGACGAAATCATCTGTCCAAGGCACGGCGCGCGCTTCTGCGTGAAAACCGGCCAAGTCAAATGCGCCCCCGCCTATGAAGACGTGGCGACCTTTCCGGTCAGAATCGAAAACGGCCGAGTGCTGATCGGCAGCAAAGACTGAGCGACTCGCGTCAGCCGGCCATTCCCATCGCGTGACGCGTCAATAAGCGCTTGGCGAAGGGCAGATGGTCCAACAAGGTCAAGCCGGTGTTGCGCAAAGCCGCCAATGCCAACCAGTCGTTGGAAAATATCCTGACGACGTTGTCGGTAAAACCAATGACTTTGTCGTGATCCTTTAAGCGCTGCCTTGCGTACCGCTCCAACCAATACGCCGCGCCCAAATCGGCATCCAGACGCTGTTGTGCTTGCAAATACTCAGCCAGCAAGGCCACGTCGCGTATTCCCAAATTGAAACCCTGCCCCGCCACCGGGTGCAACTGATGGGCGGCATTGCCGATAATCACCGCTCGCTGCGCTATCATCCGCTCGGCGCGGATCAAACTGAGCGCGAACGCCCGCCGCGGCGCCGCTAATTTCAAAGCGCCCAAACGGTAACCGAAACAGGCTTGCAACTCGGTCAGAAACTCGGCTTCGCCCCCGGCCATTAATGCCTGCGCTTGTTCGTGGCTGCGGGTCCACACCACGGACGACTGCTTGCCGGCTGCCGGCAGCAAGGCCAAAGGGCCTTGTTCCGTAAACCGTTCATAAGCCGTATTGCAATGCGGCAAAGCCGATTGCACCATTGTTACCAACGCCGTTTGGCCGTAATCGGTAAGCTGCAGCGGAATATCCAACAGTTTGCGCACGCTGGATTGGCCGCCGTCGGCGCCCACCAATAACTGCGCCGATAAATTCAACGACTGGCCGTGCTGTTTCAAACTCACGTTGATTTCGTCCGGGCCGGACATCAAGCCGACTAGCCGGGCCTCGAACAAACCGTCGATGCCTGCTTGCTGCACCAAGTCGGCCACGTGCTGCTCAATATCGCGCGCAGCAATCACGTAGCCCAATGCTTCCACGCCCTGCTCGGCGGCCGATAAACGGGTTTTACCGAAATGGCCTCGATCCGACACGTGAATGTTTTTAATAGCTGTGGCTTTGTCCGCCACCCCGTCCCAAGCCCCCAGGGAACGCAACACCTCCACAGTTCCAGCCGCCAAGGCCAAGGCCCTATCCCCTGCCGGCGCATCACGCAATTGCTCGCGGCTGGCGGCCTCGACCAACGCAATCGACATACCGCTGTGTTGCAGCGCCAGCGCCAGGCAATTTCCGGCCAACCCGCCGCCGACCACAATCAGGTCGTAATGCGTCCTCATCTCAGGCTACCTGCATCAACGCTTCGATGTCCGCTACGGTTTTAGGTACCCCACCGGTCAATATTTCATAGCCGTCTTTGGTGACCAATACGTCGTCTTCGATGCGTATACCGATACCTCGCCATTGCTTGTCCACCGTATCGCAATCGGCAGGAATATACAGTCCAGGTTCGACCGTCAACACCATACCCGGTTCTAACAAACGCCATTCGTCTTTGATTTTGTAATCGCCGACGTCGTGAACGTCCATGCCCAACCAATGGCCGATGCGGTGCATGTAAAACTGCTTGTACTTTTCATCCTTGATCAGCTTTTTGACTCGGCCTTTCAACAACTTCAGTTCCACCAAGCCTTTGGTCAGCGTCTCAACCGAGGCTTCATGCGCCTTGTTCCACGGCATTCCGGGCCGGATTTGCGCCAGGGCCGCCGCTTGTGCGCTCAGCACCAATTCATACAGCAAGCGTTGCGGTTCGCTGAATTTCCCCGATACCGGGAAGGTCCGGGTAATATCGCTGGCATAGTGGTCGCATTCCACCCCGGCGTCGATCAACAATAAGTCCCCCGCGTGCAACTTGTCACGATTTTCGGTGTAATGCAGCACGCAGGCATTTTTGCCGCCGGCGACGATGGACGGATAAGCCACCGCGCGCAGTCCATGCTGAGTAAACTCGTGCAACAATTCGGCCTCGATTTGATATTCATACAAGCCGGGCCTACACGCCTTCATGGCCCGAACGTGCGCTTTGGCCGAAACTTCGGCGGCGCGGCGCATCAACTTCAGCTCGTCGCCGCTTTTGAACAATCGCATTTCATGCAACACGTGCTCCAGCGATACCAATTCCCCCGGCGCACTCACCCCGCTACGCGACTGCCTGCGAATATGGGTGATCCATTCCAATAATTTATGATCCAATTCGCTGTCCTTGCCCATCGGATAAAACACTTTGGCTTTATTTTCCAGCATGCCCGGCAAAATGTCGTCCAGGTCATCGATCGGAAAGGCATCGTCGGCTTCATAATGCTTTGTAGCTCCTTCCAAACCGGCATGCGCCCCTTCCCACAAGGCTTTTTGCCGGTCGAATTCACGGCAAAACAGCACGTATTCACCTTTTTCCCGACCGGGAATAAACACGGCTAACGAGTCTGCTTCGTTGAATCCGGTCAAATAATAAAAATCGCTATCTTGCCGGTAAGGATAATGAACGTCCCGGTTACGGGTACGTTCGTGAGCGCTGGCGATAATCGCAATATTCCCTTTGCCTATCCGTTTCATCAGTGCCGCCCGGCGTTTTTTGAATTCGGCTTGTTTCATGTTTCATCCTAATGCAAATTCGCTTGCGATTGATCGAGAAATTGGTCGCGCACCATCAACACTGCAGCACGGAGATATTCTCGAATTTCGGTCAATGCACTTTCGTCTTCATCGCCGTCCGCGTCGCTATCCAACTTGGTAAATTCAATCACATCCCGCATGATCTCCGCGCTATCGCCGGACCAACTGCTACCGCCTTGGTTATAGCCGACACCGAACAAAAAACCTTGGCACCAATTTTTTAATGCTTCAATCTGTTCGAATAGCGGCTCGTCTTCGTCGGGCAACAGCAAATCGAACTCGAAATCGCCTGCTTCAGGGTCCAACAACTGTCGAGTTCGTTCGAAAAGCTGCGCCAGCAAATCCGCATCTTCGTCCAGCAACGGTTCTTCCGACTCGAAAAGCACCCGAAACCAATTGCCGACATCAGTCTGCCGGGCGATGCACAGCATGCCGCTAGCCATGCCATGTGCCTCGGCAGCATCGATAGCTGCGCGGTATTTTTCCAGAATCGTATTGATCGCTTGGTACATCGTTAAGGTATGACTCTAAGCCTGTCACGGCTGTTTAAAACCGGTGCTTATGCTAACATTGTTCGGCATTTTCGATGATTTTAATCTGCTGTCATCCCTCGTCATCCGCCATGTCCGAATCCGAAAAAGACCCTGCAATCGAATTGGTCGCCCTAGAGGCAAAATTAGATGCGCTGATTGCTCAATTCAATTCGCTAAAGAACGAAAACAAAACACTAAAAACCAAGCAAGACGCGCTGGTTAAAGAAAAAGCCAAATTACTGGAAAAAACCACCCTGGCGAAAGCCCGTGTAGAGGCCATGATTGCCCGATTAAAGGCTATGGAACACGATTGATGAGTAAATCCGTTCACGCCGTTTCGTTAAAAATATTGGGCAAAGAATACAAAATCGCCTGCGCATTGGAGGAGCAAGAGAGTTTACTTCGCACCGCACAAGCGCTGGATCAGCAAATGCGTAAAATTCGCGACACCGGCAAAGTTGCCGGAGCCGATCGCATCGCGGTGCTTGCCGCCTTGAATCTGGCTTGCGACGCAGATCCGCAAAAAACCAGCATACCGGAGGCCAATCTGAGCCAGCGCCTAGCCGAATTGCGCCAAAAAATCGAAAACGCTTTAGAAAATCCGTAAGAATTTGTTTAGAATACGCCCCTTCTCCTGCAGCGTTCGAGCAGTGCTGGGTGTTTCCTGAACCTGTTTTTACCCCGGAAACCGTTTGCCTTTCATGGTGTGCATGCCTGATTGATGTCAGGAAGCCTGATTGACTGGATTTGGTTTCCACTTGAACCTCCGGTTCAAGGGCGAAAGCACAAGACGGCGCAGGCGGGAGATCCGATAGCCAATGCAGATCGATGGCACGGCGAAATTCGCTTGTCTTTATAACGCGCCCGCAGAAGTTTGCGCTCGCGTTAATTAAAATAAAAAACTGATTGCATGTTCGCTCGACACTCCGTATAATAGCCGAATAATTTGCGAGACTTTAGGCGCGTAGCTCAGCTGGTTAGAGCACCACCTTGACATGGTGGGGGTCGGTGGTTCGAGTCCACTCGCGCCTACCAAAAATATAAGCACCGCTAGTCGGTGCTTTTTTTATTGTGGAATCGGACATGCCTGTTATCACTCTCCCCGACGGTTCGCAACGCCAATTCGAACACGCCATTTCCGTGCTGGATATCGCCAAATCCATAGGCACCGGACTGGCTAAAGCCACCTTAGCCGGAAGAGTGAACGGCAAACTGGTGGACGCCGGCTTCGTCGTAGATAGTAATGCCGAGGTGCAAATCGTCACCGGCAAGGACGAAGACGGCATCGAAATCATTCGCCATTCGACCGCCCATCTGCTGGCGCAAGCCATCAAACAACTGTTCCCGAACGCCCAAGTAACCATCGGTCCGGTCATCGAAAGCGGATTTTATTACGATATAGCCTTCGAACGCTCGTTTACTCCGGAAGACTTGGCCGCAATCGAAAAACGCATGCAGGA
The DNA here is from genome assembly GCF_040741385.1 of Methylomonas sp. HYX-M1. NCBI lineage: Bacteria > Pseudomonadati > Pseudomonadota > Gammaproteobacteria > Methylococcales > Methylococcaceae > Methylomonas > Methylomonas sp. HYX-M1. The sequence continues at coordinate 632,517 of NZ_CP160405.1, read as the reverse complement.
ACTGGCCAATCAAGACATCCCGGTCAGTCGCACAGTGATGTCGCGCGACGACGCCGTACAATTTTTCTTAGGTCTTGGCGAAAAATACAAGGCAGAAATCATCGCATCCATTCCGGCCAACGAGGAGTTGTCGCTGTACAGCCAGGGCGATTTCACCGACTTGTGCCGAGGCCCGCACGTACCCAGCACCGGCAAGCTTAAAGCGTTTAAACTAATGAAAATCGCCGGCGCCTATTGGCGCGGCGACTCCAATAACGAAATGCTACAGCGCATTTACGGCACAGCTTGGAACGACGGCAAAGAACTAGCCGCTTATCTGCATCGACTGGAAGAGGCGGAAAAACGCGACCACCGCAAACTCGGCAAAGCCCTGGACTTGTTCCACACCCAGGACGAAGCACCCGGCATGGTGTTCTGGCACGACAAAGGCTGGAGCATATACCAGCAAGTCGAACAATACATTCGGGAAAAACTGCGGGTCAACGGCTACGGCGAAGTCAGAACCCCGCAAATCGTTGATCGCTCGCTGTGGGAAAAGTCCGGGCATTGGGACAAGTTCAGCGCGATGATGTTTACCACCCACTCGGAAAGCCGCGATTACGCAGTCAAACCGATGAACTGTCCGTGCCACGTCCAGATTTTCAATCAAGGCATCAAAAGTTACCGCGACTTGCCGATACGTTTGGCCGAATTCGGCTCTTGCCACCGCAACGAACCCTCCGGCACCTTACACGGTTTGATGCGGGTGCGTAATTTCGTACAAGACGACGCCCACATTTTCTGCACGGAAGAGCAAATTCAATCCGAAGTATCCCGCTTCATCGACTTGCTATTCGAAGTTTACCAAGATTTCGGCTTTGACGAAGTCATTATCAAGCTATCTACCAGACCGGAAAACCGCGTTGGCGACGACTTGGTGTGGGATAAAGCCGAACAAGCCTTGGAAGTTGCTCTGAACGCCAAAAACCTGGATTGGCAATTACAACCGGGCGAAGGCGCATTTTACGGACCGAAAATCGAATTCTCCCTAAAAGACTGTATCGGCCGAGTCTGGCAATGCGGTACCATTCAAGTCGATTTTTCCATGCCGGCCCGCTTGGACGCCAGCTACATCGGCGAAGACAGCGCCCGCCACGCCCCCGTAATGCTACACCGAGCCATCCTCGGCTCCTTGGAACGCTTTATCGGTATTTTGATCGAGCAACACGCCGGCAACTTCCCGCTGTGGCTGGCGCCAGTGCAAGCCATGGTGCTCAATATTACCGACAAACACAGCGAATATGCGCAACAAATCCGGCTTGAACTGGAAAAACAAGGCTTTAGAGCCAAAATAGACTTGAGAAATGAAAAAATAGGCTATAAAATCCGCGAACATTCCATGCAGCGTGTACCGTATCTTTTGATTATCGGCGACAAAGAATTGGAAAACCAAACGGTAGCCGTTCGCACCCAAAAGGGCGAAGATCTTGGTAGTTTGAGTCTTAACGACCTGGTTGTACGACTGAAAACCGACATCGCGAACAAAAAATAAAAAACAAACTTGGAGGATTAGGGTATCAGCTCTAAAAAAGATTCAACGCGCCTGAATGAAGAAATCACCGCTAGACGAGTGAGATTGATAGGCGCCGAAGGAGAACAGATTGGGATTGTTTCAATCACGGAAGCCTTACAGACCGCCTACGATGCCGACATGGATCTGGTCGAAATTTCCCCGAATGCGGACCCCCCGGTCTGCAAAGTAATGGATTTCGGCAAATATCAGTTCGAGCAAAACAAAAAGCTGCAAGCCGCCAAGAAAAAACAAAAACAAATCCAAATCAAGGAAATCAAATTCCGTCCCGGCACAGAAGAAGGCGATTACCAAGTCAAACTGCGCAGTCTGATCAAATTCCTAAACGAAGGCGACAAGACCAAAATTACCGTGCGTTTTAAAGGCCGAGAGCTATCGCACCGCGAACTAGGCATGGATCTTTTAAAGCGCATAGAAACCGATTTGGATGAAGTCGCCGCTGTCGAGCAATTTCCCAAGCTGGAAGGCCGGCAAATGGTCATGGTCATGGGTCCGAAAAAGAAAAAGTGATTCTGCCGTCGTTTTACACGGCAAACCGATCCTAGTTTGGGTCGTCAAGTGGTGACTATTGTTGCCAAATCCCTTGGGGCCGAGCATTTTGCCTCACCGGGTTTTAATCGCAGGGATTCATCATTACTCATTGGAGAAAACAAATGCCAAAACTGAAAAGCCACAGCGGCGCTAGCAAGCGCTTCAAAAAAACCGGAAGCGGCGGCTTTAAATGCAAACAATCGCATAAACGCCACATCCTGACCAAGAAAACTACAAAGCGTAAAAGACAATTGCGCAAAACCGCAATCTTGCATCCTTCAGATACGCCGTTGGTAGCACGCATGCTGCCTTATAGCTGATAACACCGTTACTGAAGAGAGAAGATCATGGCAAGAGTTAAACGCGGCGTCACCGCAAGAGCAAGACACAAAAAAATCCTAAAGTTAGCCAAAGGCTACTACGGCGCCCGGAGCCGGGTTTACCGTGTCGCCAAACAGGCAGTTATTAAAGCCGGTCAATACGCTTATCGCGACCGCAAACAGAAAAAACGCCAATTTCGCGCACTTTGGATTGTCCGTATCAACGCGGCTGCGCGTATTTGCGGCACTTCATACAGTCGTTTGATCAACGGCTTGAACAATGCCAACGTCGCGATAGACCGTAAAGTGTTGGCCGACCTCGCCGTCAGGGACATGGACGCATTTGCTGAAATCGCAAAGATAGCCATTGCAAATCAAAGCAAACCCTAACCGGTTTGCAACCGGCCTTTAATCATAAACAGGCCGAACGAAATGCGCTCCCCGCTTCCGCGGGGAGTTTTCTGATTGACCATCAGAATCCGCTCCCATTACCGCCCTTCTCCACATTTATAGTGAGCTTAGTCGTGTCGGCTAGTATCGAAGAAATTCTTTCGCAGGCATTACAAGCGCTTGCACAGACCCAAGACCTCAATCAACTCGATCAGGTCAGAGTCCACTACATCGGCAAAAAAGGACTAATCACCCAGTACATGAAAGAACTGGGCAGCTTGGACCCTGAACAACGCAAAATCGCCGGCCTGGCCATCAACAACGCCAAAAACAGTTTTCAAGAAGCGTTCGATACCCGCAAGCACAGCTTGGAAGCCGAACAACTACAAGTGCGCTTAGCCGGTGAAAAGTTGGACGTCACCTTGCCGGGCAGAGGCCAAACCAGCGGGGGCCTACACCCGGTGACGATTACCCAGCGCAGAATTGCAAAAATTTTTGCCGATGCCGGATTTCAGATCGCCGAGGGCCCGGAAATTGAAGACGATTACCACAACTTCGGTGCGTTAAACATTCCGGAACACCATCCGGCACGGGCCATGCACGACACCTTTTACTTCGATGCCCACACGGTGCTGCGCACCCATACCTCTCCGGTACAAATTCGCGTAATGGAATCGGAAGAACCGCCATTGCGGGTCATAGCGCCTGGTCGGGTTTATCGCTGTGATTCAGATATGACGCATTCGCCCATGTTTCATCAAGTAGAAGGCTTTCTAGTAGATACCGATGTGAGTTTCGGCGACCTCAAAGGCGTGATTTTCGAATTCCTGCGGGCTTTCTTCGAAAAAGAGGTCAACGTCCGCTTTCGCCCCTCGTATTTTCCGTTTACCGAACCGTCTGCCGAATTCGACGTATCCTGCGTGATGTGCGATGGCAAAGGCTGCCGCGTCTGTAAACAAACCGGCTGGCTTGAAGTCGGCGGTTGCGGCATGATCCATCCGGAAGTCTTCAAATCGGTAGGCATAGACTCGGAACGCTATTCCGGCTTTGCGTTCGGCACCGGAGTAGAGCGTTTAGCTATGATGCGTTACGGCATCAACGACTTACGCATGTTCTTCGAAAACGATCTTAAATTTTTGCAACAGTTTAACTAAGAGTGGCTTGAGTCATGCAAGTAAGTGAAGCGTGGTTAAGGGAGCTGGTCAACCCACCTGTCGACACGGCCCAGCTCGTCGCCCAGTTGACCATGGCCGGTTTGGAGGTCGACGCCGTTCAACCGGTGGCCGGCCAATTCAGCGGCGTAGTGGTCGGGGAAGTTTTAACGACCACCCAACACCCGAATGCCGACAAATTAAAAGTTTGTACCGTCAACGTAGGTCAAGGCGAAGCCTTGCAAATCGTCTGTGGCGCCGGCAACGTGCGTCCGGGATTGAAAGTCCCCGCCGCTTTAATCGGCGCAATTTTACCCGGCGACTTCAAAATCAAACAATCCAAACTGCGCGGCGAATCGTCATCCGGCATGTTGTGCTCGGAAAAAGAGCTGGGGCTTGCCATTAGTTCGGACGGATTGATGGAATTGCCTGATGACGCTCCGGTCGGCACCGACATCCGCGACTATCTAAGTCTCGACGACAACATTATCGAATTGGGTCTGACTCCGAACCGGGCCGATTGTTTGAGCGTCGAAGGCATCGCTCGCGAAGTCGCCGTATTGAATCGCATGAAATTCGAGCATGCGACCATGGCCGCCACTCCCATTGACCACCAAGAGCAATTGCCTATCCAAGTCGAAGCGCCGGAAGACTGCCCGGCCTATTTGGGCCGCTTGATTAAAAACGTGAACGTAGCCGCCGCCACTCCGCTGTGGATGCAAGAACGCCTGCGCCGTTGTGGCATACGCAGCTTGAGCCCGGTGGTCGATGTTACCAACTACGTGCTATTGGAACTTGGCCAGCCCCTACACGCCTTCGACGCGGCAAAGTTAGTTGCGCCCATCGTGGTGCGTAACAGCCGCGCCGCAGAAAGTATCAACCTGTTAAACGATCAGACCGTCGCGCTGGACGGCGAAGCGTTGGTCATCGCCGACCAACGGCAGGCTTTGGCTCTGGCCGGCATTATGGGCGGCAGCGACAGCGCGGTATCTGACGACACGCAAGATATATTCCTGGAATGCGCGTTTTTCACCCCGCTCGCGATAGCCGGAAAAGCCAGACAGTTCGGCCTGCATACCGATTCGTCGCACCGCTTCGAACGCGGCGTGGATTTCACCTTACAGCAGCGCGCCATCGAACGGGCTACCCAACTCATCGTACAAATCGCCGGCGGCAGCGTCGGACCGATCAATGCGACGGTTAACGCTGCGCAGTTACCGGCCCGATCACCGGTACCGTTACGCCGGCAACGCATCGAAAAAGTCCTGGGCATCACGCAAGACCCAGCGCAAATCCAAGCGTTGTTCGAAGGCTTGGGCATGAAAACCGAACAAACCGCCGACGGCTGGCGAATCACGCCACCCGGATTTCGATTCGACATCGCCATCGAAGAGGACTTACTGGAGGAGATAGGCCGTATTGTCGGCTACGACAACCTGCCCTGCGGCAGTCCTAACATGCGCACCCAACTGGGCCAAGCGCCGGAAACACAAATCGCGCTTAGTCGCGCGCAAGATTGCCTAGTCGATCGCGGTTATCAGGAGGCAATCACCTTCAGCTTCGTCGACGAACACATGCAGTCCTTAATTGCGCCGTCGTACGAATTTGTCAAGTTGCAAAATCCAATTTCTTCCGAACTGGCCGTCATGCGTACCACCCTGTGGTGCGGATTGCTCAATGCCGCCATATACAACATCAACCGCCAACAAACCCGGGTCCGTCTATTCGAAAGCGGATTACGCTTTGTAGTAGACCAAGGTCGTACCGATCAACAAAAAATGTTGGCCGGTTTGGCGCTCGGCAACGTTTTCAACGAACAATGGGCGGAAAAATCTCGGCCGATCGACTTTTACGACGTTAAAGCGGACGTCGAAGCGCTTTTGGCGCTGTCCGCCCGGCCGTTTTCTTACCAGTCAGCATCGCATCCGGCCTTACATCCGGGGCAAAGCGCGCAAATTTTGGATCAAAACGGTCAACCGGCGGGCTGGCTAGGCATGCTGCATCCCAACCTGGAAAAGCAACTGGGGTTTGCTAGCCCGGTATTTTTGTTCGAACTCGCTCAAGACGCACTTCTGGCGAGTCGCAAGCCCGGTTTCACACCACTGTCGAAATTCCCTTCAGTGCGGCGCGATATGGCCATTATCGTCGAACAAAAAATTTCAGCCGCCGAAATCCTGGAATGCATCCATGGCTGCAACGAGGAAAAGGTTCGCGAAGCCTCTATTTTCGACGTTTACCAGGGTAAAGGCGTAGAAGACGGGTATAAGAGCGTCGCCTTGAGTTTAGTGCTACAGGATTTCGGGCAAACCCTAACCGACACGGAAATTGATGCTATATTTCGCAAGTTGTTAGCAAAAATGATATCCGAATTGAATGCAAAATTGAGGGAGTGATTGTGGCATTAACCAAAGCAGATATTGCTGAGAAGTTGTTTGAAGACCTGGGTTTAAACAAACGGGAGGCGAAAGAAATCGTCGAACTTTTTTTCGAAGAAATCAAGCACTCACTGGAGAGCGGCGAGCAAGTCAAAATTTCCGGATTCGGTAAATTCGAGCTACGCGATAAAAACGGCCGCCCCGGACGCAACCCTAAAACCGGGGAAGAAATTCCCATTACTCCTCGTCGAGTCGTGACCTTTAGAACCGGTCAAAAACTCAAAGCCCGAGTAGAAGCCTATGCTGGAACCCAGTAATAACAACGAATTGCCGGTGATACCGGCAAAACGTTATTTCACAATAGGGGAGGTCAGCGAATTATGCGGCGTTAAACCGCACGTATTACGCTATTGGGAACAGGAGTTCACCGAGCTCAACCCGGTAAAACGCCGCGGCAACCGGCGTTATTACCAGCGACACGACGTATTGCTGATTCGGCAAATCCGCGCCCTGCTTTACGAACAGGGCTACACGATAGGCGGCGCCCGCGCGCATTTGGTCAGCGATAACGCCAAAGAAGACGCATTGCGCACCAAACAGTTAATTCATCAAATGATAGGCGAGTTGGAGGATATCCTGGAGCTACTCAAGTAAGCACGCTAGGCTTACATTGTGGTATCATAATAAGCAGATTTCGTTCCTCTTTCATCGAACAAGCAAATCTTTCGGGGCGTAGCGCAGCCTGGTAGCGCACTTGTCTGGGGGGCAAGTGGTCGTGGGTTCAAATCCCGCCGTCCCGACCAATTAAATCAAAGACTTAGAAAATCGAGTTTTTGATGAGTCCTTGAAAAGCTGGTTTCGGTACAACAATTTTAAACGCTTGATCTGTACACACGAAACGACGCCAACCTAACTTCATCTTGGTGTTACAGCCCCAAAACCGCTTGCAGTTTCAACCACAGCTTTAAACTCGGCAAGCTGGCGCTCGTTTCGAGGGATGCAATGTGGTTTCTTGAGCATCCCGCTTTCCTCGCCAACTCTGCTTGAGTGAGGCCCAACCGAAGTCGGCTGTTTGATTTTCGCGCCTGTCATTGCAGAGCTTTCGCCAACTCAGGCCGCAATCGCGAGAATGTTTCCCGTTCGCAGCCGATAGCATCCACGATCAGTGCCGTTAAGCCGAAGCGCCTAGCTTTCCCTAGGACGGAACGCAGAATATGATTGCGTGGCAGTCCCGCTGTTTGGAAGGCGTCGCATAACCGATTGACAATGAATAATGCTTTGTCTGTGACGGATTGCCCCGTGGTGGCTAGCGCGAACTCTGTTAACGCTTGATACTCGTCCAGCGTCAAATGCTGGATTGCTGGCCAATAGTCCGGCAGTTTAGCGTAAGCGGTCTTTAAACCACGCCATTGATTTTCAGACCGAAGTGGTAGCAAACCGGTGTTGGCTAAGATCGAAGGCTTGCTGATAGAGCATCGGCATGGGGTCTCGCCCGGTAGCTTGCTGGGCAAGGCTTTGCACTATCTATCGTCGCAATGGCCGAAGCTGCTGAACCGCTTTGTCGAGAACGGAGCCTGGCCTATCGGTAGAGTCGAGATGTGCCGCGATGGCCTAAGGTTAGGCCTAACTGTTGCTGCCTCTTTCGTTTGGCAGTGCCTCATTAGCCTAACCATCGCTCCGTTTCCACATCTCGCTCGTCAAACCGGACGTGCAGATTTCCCGCATCCGGCTTTCTTTCGAACCTCAAGCCTTCGCGTTCAGCAGGTCGGCGCGCGTACGTGGCAGGCGGTAGAGCCCCAGAGTTTCATACAGGTACTCGTCAAGGTATTGGCGATACCCCGTTCCGCGCTGACCACGTCTGCGCATTAACCAGATTCGCAGCCGTCGCTCCGCGTAATCCTGGATGCTTCGGTAGATTGGGCAGACCGGTCCTTGATCGAAATACCCCGCCCAACCTCGAATCATGGGGTTGAGTTCGTCAATCCGGCTTTGCACCGGTTTGGCATTCCAACGCGACGATGTGGCGTCATGGATACCTTGTTTTAATCGCTTGATCGCTTTCTTCGACGGACGTGTTGTAAGCGGCCAGCGGAACCGCCTGTAAAAACTATTTTGTTCGCGGCATCCTGTGAATTTTCGATCAGGAGAAGTTATGGCCGTAACGTCAAAATGGCGTCAACATATTGAAGCTTGGCAAAGCAGCGGCATAACGCAAGTCGATTATTGCCGCCAATATCAACTCAATGTCCGGACGTTCGGAGCGCGACTGAGCGATTATCGCAAATTACCCCAGTCAAATTGGGCGGTCTTGAACCCCGTGCAGGTTGAACAGGTTAGGTCTGACAGGATTGTCTTCACTCATGCCCAAGGCCATCGCTTGGAGTTGCCGGTGACCGTATCGGCTCGTTGGCTGGCGGAACTGCTCAAATGCCTGGCTTGATCGATACGCCGCCGCGGATTTGGCTGGCGGTGGCGCCGGTGGATATGAGGCGTGGCCTGGACGGCTTGTCGGCGATCGTCCAGCAAAGCCTCGGTCATTCGCCCTGTGCCGGGTCGGCGTTTATTTTCCGTACCCGCGCCGGCAACCGCTGGCGTCTGTTGCTATGGGATGGCAACGGTGTCTGGTTGTGTCAACGCCGTTTGCATCAGGGGCGTTTCCTCTGGCCCAAGGTGTCCGATCCGGTCTTTGCGATCAGTCAGGCGCAGTGGGCCTAGTTGATCGCCGGGGTCGACTGGCAGCGCTTATCGGCCCAATGCCAATCCGACTGGCAGGTTTGAGACGGTGTAAAAAAGTGTCCAATACCGGACAAAGTCCAGTAATATCAAGGCATAAGCGCATGATTACGGTATAATACCGCCGATGAATCCCGTGGCCGAACTCGATCAATTAAACCTGGACCCCACCGCCAAAACCCAAGTCGCGGCGATGTTGCAGGCGCTTCTCGATCAGACGGAGCGGGATGCCAAACTCATTCAGGCCAAAGAGCTTAAAATCGGCGCGCTCACCCACGAGCTGGCTTATTACAAACGCATCCGCTTCAGTACCAAGAGCGAAGCGTTAGCTCCCCTGCAACGCGATGTGTTCGAGGAAACCTGGAACACGGATATATCAGCGATTGAAGCCGAAGTCGAACAACTCCAAGGCACGGAGCCTTGTGAAACGGTAACCCGCCCTTAACGCCCACGCGCCGGGCGGCAACCGTTACCTGCGCATCTGCCGCGCATCGAACATCGCCATGAACCGGAATCCTGCACCTGCGGTCAATGCGGCCGGGACTTGGTCAAGATCGGCGAAGACGTCAGCGAACAATTGGATGTCGAGCCAGCCAAGTTTTTCGTGCATCGGCACATTCGTCCACAATACGCTTGCCGAACTTGCGAAACCATCCCCGCTCCGCCGATTCCGCAGGCGGTGATCAACGGTGGCATGGCGGCGGTCGGATTATTGACTTGGGTGATGATCGGCAAATACCTGGGTCACCTGCCGCTGTACCGGCTGGAACAAATCGCCGCTCGGGACGGGGTGATCTTGTCCCATTCCACCTTGGCCGATTGGGGGGCCGACTCGGCGTTGCCTTGCAACCGTTGGCGGATCGTTTGGCGTGGCATTTACGGCAACGTGATAGTTTACATGCCGATGAAACGCCAGTGCCCCAACTCGATCCGGGTAACGGCAAAACCAAGAAAGCCTATCTATGGGCCTATCGCAGCAACGACTTGCAACCGGGGCCGAAAATCATCGTCTTCGATTATCAAGCCGGTCGCAGTGGCCGGTATGCGCAGCAATTTCTGGGGACTGGCAAGGCCAGCTGTTGGTCGATGACTACGCTGGCTATAAAGCCCTGTTTGCGGCCGCCCGTGCGCATCCCGAGCATCAGCGCCTGATCGAACCGTGTGTCGAACTGGCGTGTTGGGGCATGCGCGCCGGAAATTCTTCGACGACCCACAGGGATGTGGGAAGTGCAGAAAATGCAGGAGCATTTTTCTACCCTGTTCCAAGTCAGTCAAAGTCCTATCGCGCATGAAGCCTTGAATCGCATCGCTACCTTGTATGCGGTTGAAGCCGAAGCCCGTGATTTAAGCACGGCCGAGCGAAAACAGCTGCGCGCCGAAAAAAGCCTACCCACGTGACCGCCTTGCATGACTGGCTACAGCAAATCCGTCTGAACACCGCGCCCAACAGTGCAACGGCAAAAGCCATCGATTACAGTTTGAAACGCTGGGCGGCGCTGAGGCGTTACGCCGAAACCGGCGATCTGCCCATCGGTAGAGTCGAGATGTGGCGCGATGGCCTAAGGTTAGGCCTAACTGTTGCTGCCTCTTTCGTTTGGCAGTGCCTCATTAGCCTAACCATCGCTCCGTTTCCACATCTCGCTCGTCAAACCGGACGTGCAGATTTCCCGCATCCGGCTTTCTTTCGAACCTCAAGCCTTCGCGTTCAGCAGGTCGGCGCGCGTACGTGGCAGGCGGTAGAGCCCCAGAGTTTCATACAGGTACTCGTCAGGGTATTGGCGATACCCCGTTCCGCGCTGACCACGTCTGCGCATTAACCAGATTCGCAGCCGTCGCTCCGCGTAATCCTGGATGCATCGGTAGATTGGGCAGACCGGTCCCTGATTGAAATAACCCGCCCAACCTCGAATCATCGGATTGAGTTCGTCAATCCGGCTTTGCACCGGTTTGGCATTCCAACGCGACGATGTGGCGTCATGGATACCTTGTTTTAATCGCTTGATCGCTTTCTTCGACGGACGTGTTCCCCAGTAAGGGCGTCCATCCTTGCCGTAGAATCGGCCCAGGGTGTAACCAAGAAAATCAAACTGCTCCTCTGGCAGCATAGCCAGACGGGTTTTCTTCTCGTTGACCGTCAGCCCCAGTCGGTTCATCAGCCACCGCATGGCCTCCATGGCTGCCTGACCCCGTCCTTTCGGGCAGAGAATCACCAGATCATCGGCATAGTTCACCACTTCGGCCTGAAGCCGGTCGGCAAAACCAAATTTCTGCCAGGCTAAAAGAAAGCGCCGGAAGTAAAGATTACTGAGCAAGGGCGAGATAATACCGCCTTGCGGGGTGCCTCGACCCGTGTCCTTCGCTTCCGTGGTTCGGCGCTCACCGTGTTCGCAATGCTCCACCACCGCTACGTTTAGCCATTGTTTGATCGTAGCCAGCACCGTGCCGTCCGCGATCCGGCGGCTAACGCAGCGCATCAGATCACCATGGGGAATCGTGTTGAAGTAGTTAGACAAATCGGCGTCCACGACTTCCCGTTTACCCCTTTGGGAGATACCGAAATGGATCATTCTGACCGCCATCTTGGCATCGACTCCAGGTCGGAATCCGTATTGTCGGGGAAGCAGGTCGGCTTCAAAAATCGGACCGATCACCAACAACACCGCCATCTGGACCACGCGGTCACGGATAGCCGGAATGCCCAGAGGACGCTGTCCGCCTTGGGCCTTGGGTATCCACACGCGCAACAGGGGCTGCGGCCGGTATTCGCCGACCACTAACTCCTGCCGCACTCTTTCCAGCCAGCCGTCTAGCCCTTGGTTTTCGATCGGCTCGAAGCGGATGCCATCATAGCCAGGAGCGCCACGATTGGCGCGGCAGCGCCGGTAGGCAACTTGCAACACATCGATACGACAGACTTTATCCCATAGGCTGTAGAAACGGTAGTCTGGTTCTGCTTTGGCTTTCGCCTGCAATGAAGTCTGTAATATCTGAACCGTACTTGTCGAGGTTGGTAGACTCACGTCAATCCCCTTAGCTCTTATCACTTTCCTCATCACGTTTCGAAACAGGGCGCCTTCGCTCTACCGGCGTTACCCGGCTTCACCACTACTACGCGCCCCTCCGCCATCCCTGCAGGCCGGCTCCATCCCTCACGGGATCGCCGTTGCCGCCATCAGGGCACCCACAGGGACTTCCCTTGTTGCCCACCTGATCTCTCCCATGCGTGCTATCACCACTACCCCGGTGGGACTCTTACGACTCTGTCGCTCGATTCCGTAAAAGCATCGGCCTTCCCCGTTATTATGGCGGGTCGGCTCCCACGACGACATTTCGAGGCCTGCTCAGTGTTCACTCACGTTATGGCCCGCATGGCCCGCTGATCTCCCAGGGAGACCTTTTCTTGGAGTGCTTCAGCCCGTTTGTTACCTCCCGAGCCGCCCCAAGTGCTTCCGGCTGGAGCGAGAGTTAGCCGGGTCGGATTTACACCGACGAATCAGATGCGCCTTAGCAAGGCACACACAATAACCCGGCCGAAAACAGCATTCGGCCGATTGCCCTAGGAAAAAAGAATTGGTTGTTTGCAGGATCGGAACGTGCCGGTCAACGCGCGGCGGTCATTCAAACCTTGCTTGGCACCTCCAAGCTCAACGGTCTCGATCCGGCGGCCTGGTTAAAAGACACCTTGGAAAAACTCCTTACTTGGCCCAACAGCCGCATCGACCAATTGCTGCCTTTCGCTGAACGCGATTAAATCATAATCAGCAACGCCTTAACGAGGTGGAACGGCTGGACGCTTACGACGCTGTCTATAGATCGCTTACTTTACACGCATAAAAAAGCCCATCGAGGGATGGGCTTAAGAATAAGAGCTTGGCGATGACCTACTTTCACATGGCAAACTGCCACACTATCATCGGCGCGAAGCGGTTTCACTTCCGAGTTCGGGATGGGATCGGGTGGTTCACGCTTGCTATGGTCACCAAGCAAACTGGTTTGAAGGGGTTAGGCGCAAGGTAAAAAGTTCAGGGTTCAAAACAGCGGCGCTTCGCCGTGTAGCGTCTATCCTACTTTACCTTTCGTTTCCCTTCGTCATGAGCAGTATTGATAAAGGCTTCCGGTTTTTTGAACCTTGTACCTTGCTTCTTGTACCTGCCCTATGGAAATCTGTAGTTGCGATTGTTCTCTTACTTTTCAGCTACTGTCGCTGACCAAACGCATTGGGCGTTATATGGTCAAGCCTCACGGGCAATTAGTACACGTTAGCTACGCCCGTTACCGGACTTCCACACCGTGCCTATCAACGTCGTCGTCTCCAACGGCCCTTCAGGGGACTCAAGGTCCCAGTGAGATCTCATCTTGGGAGGGGCTTCCCGCTTAGATGCTTTCAGCGGTTATCCTGTCCGAACGTGGCTACCCGGCAATGCTCTTGGCAAAACAACCGGAACACCAGAGGTTCGTCCACTTCGGTCCTCTCGTACTAGAAGCAGCTTCCCTCAAATCTCAAACGCCCACGGCAGATAGGGACCGAACTGTCTCACGACGTTCTGAACCCAGCTCGCGTACCACTTTAAATGGCGAACAGCCATACCCTTGGGACCTGCTTCAGCCCCAGGATGTGATGAGCCGACATCGAGGTGCCAAACACCGCCGTCGATATGAACTCTTGGGCGGTATCAGCCTGTTATCCCCGGCGTACCTTTTATCCGTTGAGCGATGGCCCTTCCATACAGAACCACCGGATCACTAAGACCTACTTTCGTACCTGCTCGACTTGTCCGTCTCGCAGTCAAGCACCCTTATGCCTTTGCACTCATTGCCTGATTTCCGACCAGGCTGAGGGTACCTTCGTGCTCCTCCGTTACTCTTTAGGAGGAGACCGCCCCAGTCAAACTACCCACCAGACACTGTCCCTAACCCGGATCACGGGTCGAGGTTAGAACTCCAAACATACCAGGGTGGTATTTCAAGGATGGCTCCACAAGAACTAGCGTTCCTGCTTCACAGCCTCCCACCTATCCTACACAAGTAGGTTCAAAGTCCAGTGTCAAGCTATAGTAAAGGTGCACGGGGTCTTTCCGTCTAGCCGCGGGTACACTGCATCTTCACAGCGATTTCAATTTCACTGAGTCCCAGGTGGAGACAGTGTGGCCATCATTACGCCATTCGTGCAGGTCGGAACTTACCCGACAAGGAATTTCGCTACCTTAGGACCGTTATAGTTACGGCCGCCGTTTACTGGGGCTTCGATCAAGAGCTTCTCCTTACGGATAACCCCATCAATTAACCTTCCAGCACCGGGCAGGCGTCACACCCTATACGTCCACTTTCGTGTTTGCAGAGTGCTATGTTTTTGCTAAACAGTTGCAGCCACCGATTTTTTGCAACCCCTTCCGCTTCAGCCGCGAGGGCTTACACGTACCAAGGGCATACCTTCTCCCGAAGTTACGGTATCATTTTGCCTAGTTCCTTCACCTGGGTTCTCTCAAGCGCCTTAGAATTTTCATCCCACCCACCTGTGTCGGTTTAGGGTACGGCCACCGATCACCTGAAGCTTAGAGGCTTTTCTTGGAAGCTTGGCATCTATCACTTCGCGGTTCCGAGGAACCACTCGTCATCACGTCTCAGCATATAGCCTCCCGGATTTGCCTAAGAGACCTGCCTACTTGCTTAAACTGCCACTTCCAACCGACAGCTGATATAGCCTTCTCCGTCACCCCATCGCAGTGATCACTGGTACAGGAATATTAACCTGTTTTCCATCGACTACGCCTTTCGGCCTCGCCTTAGGTGCCGACTAACCCTGCGTCGATTAACGTTGCGCAGGAAACCTTGGGTTTACGGCGAGGGGGTTTTTCACCCCTTTATCGTTACTTATGTCAGCATTCGCACTTCTGATACCTCCAGCCGACTTTTCAATCGACCTTCGCAGGCGTACAGAACGCTCCTCTACCGCTCATCTTTCGATGAACCCGTAGCTTCGGTACTATGCTTAGCCCCGGTGAATCTTCCGCGCAGACCGACTCGACCAGTGAGCTATTACGCTTTCTTTAAAGGGTGGCTGCTTCTAAGCCAACCTCCTGGCTGTCTGGGCCTTTCCACATCGTTTCCCACTGAGCATAGATTTGGGGACCTTAGCTGACGGTCTGGGCTGTTTCCCTTTTCACGACGGACCTTATCACCCGCCGTGTGTCTCCCGTGCTCGCACTTCTCGGTATTCGGAGTTTGCATCGGTTTGGTAAGTCGGGATGACCCCCTAGCCGAAACAGTGCTCTACCCCCGAGAGTGATACACGAGGCGCTACCTAAATAGCTTTCGAGGAGAACCAGCTATCTCCGAGCTTGATTAGCCTTTCACTCCGATCCACAACTCATCCCCTACCTTTTCAACGGGAGTGGGTTCGGTCCTCCAGTGTGTGTTACCACACCTTCAACCTGGTCATGGATAGATCGCCCGGTTTCGGGTCTACACCTTGCGACTGAACGCCCTATTAAGACTCGGTTTCCCTACGCCTCCCCTATTCGGTTAAGCTTGCCACAAAATGTAAGTCGCTGACCCATTATACAAAAGGTACGCAGTCACCCCACGAAGGGGCTCCCACTGCTTGTACGCATACGGTTTCAGGTTCTATTTCACTCCCCTCTCCGGGGTTCTTTTCGCCTTTCCCTCACGGTACTGGTTCACTATCGGTCAGTCAGGAGTATTTAGCCTTGGAGGATGGTCCCCCCATATTCAGTCAACGTTTCACGTGCGCCGACCTACTCGATTTCATGATCAATGAGTTTTCGTGTACGGGGCTATCACCCTGTATCGCCGGACTTTCCAGACCGTTCCACTAACTCGTCAACCACTTAAGGGCTGGTCCCCGTTCGCTCGCCACTACTAAGGGAATCTCGGTTGATTTCTTTTCCTCCGGGTACTTAGATGTTTCAGTTCTCCGGGTTCGCTTCAGTGAGCTATGTATTCACTCAAAGATGACGAGGTTATCCTCGCCGGGTTTCCCCATTCAGACATCGCCGGATCACAGGTTGTTTGCCACCTCCCCGACGCTTTTCGCAGGCTACCACGTCTTTCATCGCCTCTGACTGCCAAGGCATCCACCGTATGCGCTTATTCACTTGACCATATAACCCGAATGCGTCTGTGTTTGAGCACAGTCGATGGTGTTATTCTAGTCAGCTGACATGTTCGCTGATGTTGCTTGAGAACGATTTGCTGTTTTCACCGTCCTCTTTCGAGACCGATTAAACGGCAATTCGCATCAGTTTTGATCGTTTCCGATCAAGACTTGTTTACAGATTTCCATATTGTTAAAGAGCACTTGATACAAATATCAAGTCTATAAAGTCTTAAGGCCAACGACGCAAGGTCTCTTGACCGTAAAAGTTTATAGAGTTGATGCCGGCATCTTGACTTCAGATCGACGTCACAGAATGGTGGAGCCAGGGAGGATCGAACTCCCGACCTCCTGCGTGCAAGGCAGGCGCTCTCCCAGCTGAGCTATGGCCCCGAATACGATTCACTACACGCTTATTCGTGCTTTGTGTATGCGTTGGTGGGTCTGGGAGGATTTGAACCTCCGACCTCACCCTTATCAGGGGTGCGCTCTAACCAACTGAGCTACAGACCCAGGTGTGTCGTGTGGTATCGAAATAATGTGTTGTGAGCACGTAGAGCCGTTTCTGTCTTTGTAAGGAGGTGATCCAGCCCCAGGTTCCCCTAGGGCTACCTTGTTACGACTTCACCCCAGTCATGAATCACAAAGTGGTAAGCGCCCTCCCGAAGGTTAAACTACCTACTTCTTTTGCAACCCACTCCCATGGTGTGACGGGCGGTGTGTACAAGGCCCGGGAACGTATTCACCGCAGCATTCTGATCTGCGATTACTAGCGATTCCGACTTCATGCAGTCGAGTTGCAGACTGCAATCCGGACTAAGACCGGCTTTTTGGGATTAGCTTGCTCTCGCGAGATCGCAACCCTCTGTACCGGCCATTGTAGCACGTGTGTAGCCCTACCCATAAGGGCCATGATGACTTGACGTCGTCCCCACCTTCCTCCGGTTTATCACCGGCAGTCTCCCTAGAGTTCCCGGCCGAACCGCTGGCAACTAAGGATAAGGGTTGCGCTCGTTACGGGACTTAACCCAACATCTCACGACACGAGCTGACGACAGCCATGCAGCACCTGTCTCAGAGTTCCCGAAGGCACTCCGCTATCTCTAACAGATTCTCTGGATGTCAAGGGTAGGTAAGGTTCTTCGCGTTGCATCGAATTAAACCACATGCTCCACCGCTTGTGCGGGCCCCCGTCAATTCATTTGAGTTTTAGCCTTGCGGCCGTACTCCCCAGGCGGTCAACTTAATACGTTAGCTCCACCACTAAGCACTTAAAGCGCCCAACGGTTAGTTGACATCGTTTACGGCGTGGACTACCAGGGTATCTAATCCTGTTTGCTACCCACGCTTTCGTACCTCAGCGTCAGTTTGAGTCCAGAGAGCCGCCTTCGCCACTGGTGTTCCTTCAGATCTCTACGCATTTCACCGCTACACCTGAAATTCCACTCTCCTCTACTCAACTCTAGTTTTCCAGTATCAAATGCAGTTCCCAGGTTAAGCCCAGGGCTTTCACATCTGACTTAAAAAACCGCCTACGCACGCTTTACGCCCAGTAATTCCGATTAACGCTTGCACCCTCCGTATTACCGCGGCTGCTGGCACGGAGTTAGCCGGTGCTTCTTGTATGGGTAATGTCAGTCTACCGGGTATTAACCGATAGGTATTCCTTCCCATTGAAAGTGCTTTACAACCCTCAGGCCTTCTTCACACACGCGGTATTGCTGGATCAGGCTTGCGCCCATTGTCCAATATTCCCCACTGCTGCCTCCCGTAGGAGTCTGGGCCGTGTCTCAGTCCCAGTGTGGCTGATCATCCTCTCAGACCAGCTACGGATCGTCGCCTTGGTAGGCCTTTACCCTACCAACTAGCTAATCCGACATAGGCTCATCTATTAGCGCAAGGCCAAAAGGTCCCCTGCTTTCATCCGTAGATCGTATGCGGTATTAGCGTGAGTTTCCCCACGTTATCCCCCACTAATAGGCAGATTCCTATGCATTACTCACCCGTCCGCCACTCATCAAAGGTGCAAGCACCTTATCAGCGTTCGACTTGCATGTGTTAAGCATACCGCCAGCGTTCAATCTGAGCCATGATCAAACTCTTCAGTTTAAATCTAAAGCGATACTAAGAAAGATTAGTATCCAATCTTGACTCGACTACAGAACGTGCATTACATTAATTGACGTGGTCTGTATGTCGACTATTTCTTAACAGAAATTCGTCGCCCTACATGCCCACACACATTATTTCGATTTTCTTGTTAAAGAGCCGGCGGCTTAGCGCCCCGTTGAGCCTGTGCATTCTACAGCATTTCACAGACTTGTCAAACTTATTTTTTCCACCTTCCCGAGCTTCGCACACCCTGCGCAATCCCCTCACATCCCTACAATCTTCCACTCTCTCGAAAGGAGCCGACTATTCTAACTCAAACATATTTTATGTCAAGATAAATTTACGACCATTGGCCTTTATTCCTTATATACCAGCCAGCGTAAACGGTATGCCGATGGCACAGCCAGAATCTAAATGAGCTGAACGCCTTATCTTTTAAAGATGATCTAGGCAACCGGGCGACTAAGTTCGACCGATCCGGCAGCAAAACCTGGCCGGCACCGTCATTTAACGCAAAGACATCATCTGAATAACCCCGGAATTCTTATCGCAGCATAATATCAGGCCAACCTCGTTGACTGCCCCCTATAGCAAACTAACAGACAGCTTAAAGGAAATCACATAATGCCCTACCGCATCGGCATCATATCCGACACCCACGGCTTGCTGCGACCGGAAGCGCTGGCGGCGTTACAGGGCTGCGAACGGATTTTACATGCCGGCGATATCGGCAAACCTGAGGTGCTGCAACAGCTGGGCGAATTGGCGCCGGTCACGGCGGTGCGAGGCAATAACGATAAGGGCTGCTGGGCTAAGGAGTTACCGCTCAGCATCAACCTTACAGTAGGGCAAGTCGGCATTTACCTGATCCACGATCTGGCCGAACTCACCATCGACCCGGCGTCAACCGGAATAAACATCGTCGTTTCCGGCCATTCGCACAAGCCGGCGATAATCGAGCGAAGCGGCGTGTCGTATCTGAACCCCGGCAGCGCCGGGCCTCGCCGCTTTAAGTTGCCGGCAACCGTGGCTGAGCTGACGATCAACGCCAACTCACTGGACATGCGGATAGTCAAATTAGCAATGAACCCCAAGAAAAGCTAATTGCCTACCGGCGCAGCAAACGCATCGGAAACCAGCGCGCCAACATTGCTGCCAGTCAAAGCCATCAGGAATGCTACCAAATCCGCTACTTCCGCATCGCTCAAGCCTAGAGGCTTGATGAGCGGCGATAAGTTTTCGTTGGGTTGGCCGCCTCGATTATAAAACTGCACCACGTCAGCCAAGGTCGACAACGAACCATTGTGCATATACGGCGCGCTTAAAGCCACGTTGCGCAGCGTAGGCGTCTTATAAGCCCAGCGGTCGGTCGGATTTTGGCTGACTTCGTAGTAACCCAGGTCGTTGGCTTTACCGGTATTCAAACCTTGCAAATTCTCGCTGTCGACATCGACGAACACGCCAGGTGCCAGCTGAAGCCGTTGCTTGCCGACTTCTTTAAGCATTACGTCGGCGTAGCCTATGCCGGTATTATGGCGCAGTTGATCAGTAAATAGTGCGCTGTGTTTCTGTATAGCATGGCAACTGCTGCAACCAGCTTTACCGGTAAACAATCTAAAACCGCGCAGCGCGGGCGGGGACAATGCCGATTTATCCTTGCCGAAATACCAACGGTCGAAAGGCGAATCGGCGGAATTCAGCGTAGCTTGATAACTGGCTAGGGCTTTACCTACCGTTTCCATGCTAGGTCCTTGTTTAAAGGCTTTTTCGAACCAGTCTTTATAATCCGGACTATCTTTCAGCTTGTCGATCAGATAACCGATAGACGGATTAGCCATTTCGTTATACGCTAAAAGCGGTCCCCATACTTGCTGCTCCAGACGGTTTTCCCTACCGTCATGAAACAACAACCGGGCGTAAGCAACGTTGTACAGCGACGGCGTATTGCGACGCACGCTACGGCCTTCGATGCCGACTGCGGTGGCCATTTCATTGCTGCTGAAACCTTGCTCAGGCACATGGCACATGGCGCAAGAAAAAGTATTATTCAGCGACAAACGTCTATCGAAAAATAATTTTCTGCCTAACGCGATCGTGGCGTTATCGATCAATTCAGTATAAGCCACCGGTAATTTAGGCAATCCTAAAGGCGGTTTGCGAGCGAAATCTATCAATTTGGCAGGCAACCCTCGGCGCTGCGCCAAAGCCAGCGAGTGAGTACGGTAATCGCTATCTTGGTAATGTTGCCTGTCGTCGCCGGCCCGGTACAAGACCTCCGAACTGCTGTTATTTTCGCCGGTGGCTCTAGACTCGACAGTCAACAGTGTTTCGACGTCGTTGATGACGGTATCGGCGTGCAAAAAGTCGGTGCTGTAAATATTGCGGATATCTTTGTTTTTATCGATTAAATAGACCCTAAGCAAATGCGAATAGGTGCCGGTGAATTTGCCGTCCGCATCGTAAATTTTCTGCAGATTTTGCCGATAGGCTTGCAAAACCGGCTGCAGAGTTTGCTCATCACGAGCGGTTAGGAACTGCCAATCGAAATCACCGGTTTTAAAGCCTTCGCCGTAACGGCGCATCGTTTCCGGCGTATCGTGTTGCGGATTGAAGCTTAAGGTCAGCAAACGCAACTGCTTAGCCAGTTCCGGCCGTTTTTGCAATTGCCGGCTGATTTTATGCAAGACCTGGGTGGCCAACGGGCAACCGTTCACGTCACTACAGCTGGCGTAAATAAAGCTAAGCAACACCAGTTTGTCACCCATTAAATCGTATAAGCGCACGGACTTAGCCTCGCTGGTCAACACCTCACCATCGGCGGCGGGCTCGATGACCGGTAAGCGATAACTCCCCGGAGTCGCCGGCATGTAGCTCAACGCGGTATATCCGGGCGCCAATACGTTTTCCGGTTGCACCGCAGCAATTGACTGGGTACTTAGCGCCAGCAGCACGACAAGAACAAGCGATTTCATAGCGTAACCAAGGTAGTGTTGACTACCCGTTTGACTGGCGGTTGCGTAAAAATTCCGCGGTTAAATAGAGGGCGGCGATGGATCTGGCCTCACTGCATTCGCCGCTAGCCATTAAGGCATCGATTTTGTTGATATTCCAAGGCACTACTTCCAGCTCTTCCGGCTCGTCGCCGTCCAACTTCTGCGGAAACAATTGTTCGGCGACAATGATATCGATCATGTGCTCCAAGTAAGCAGGCGCCAACGAAACGGTATGTAAATGGTGCAGTTTATTTGCAGCGTAACCGACTTCTTCTTGCAATTCACGGTTGGCGGCGGCGAATCGGTCTTCGCCGGCATCGATTTTACCTTTTGGCAAACCCAGCTCATATCGATGCAAACCGGCGGCGTATTCTCTCACCAACAATACGGTATCCGTGCTAAGCATTGGAACGATAAGCACCGCGCCGTTACCGCCGCTCCTAGCCAATCTTTCGTAACGTCGGGTCTGCCCGCTACCAAACTCGAGCTCCAAGGCTTCTATCCGGAACTGACGAGTTTCGGCAATCACGGCCTGCGAATGGATGATCGGCATTTTTTTGGTCATGGCTTTCAGCGACTGGATCGACAACTAAGCTGCAATCCTAGCAGAAGCAGCACAGAATTGACTGCCGCATCAAAAAACCCTGATAAAAACGCTAGACAGGGAACAACTCGAGATTAACGGTGCATATTATGCTTGTCATCAAGGCCCGCGATTTAGGAAAATACAAATGGCAAATTTGGACATGCCGATAAGAAAGACCACACAGTTACTCGCAGCTAGACCGTGTACTGCGGCGGGTCAAGGAAAAAAGTCAGACGGCTTGCGTTTCTGCAGTCATCATCCGGATGGCATCCAACAAACGCGACACCAATTTGCGGCTCACCCATGCTTCGCCACGCATCAATACATCAACCAACTTCGGGAGATAGAGCGGCAACTGGTACAGGTCCAGATAACCCTTTGCCCCAACCAACAAACACTGCACGACGCTCTCATCACTCAAACTCTGCCCGACGACTACGATGCTTGCGTTCGGAGCACTATCCAGCAGCATTTGCAAATAATCCGGAGTCTCCATGCCGCGCACGGCGTGATTCACCAATATCAAGGCCGGCTGCATCGATTCGACGACATGCAAGGCTTTAACTTCGTCGGTACAACATTCGGCTTCATACCCGGCGGCTAGACAACAATCCGCCATGGCCGTACTTTGATCAACAGTAATGATTTTCATGAATTAAGCGACTATCCAAGCAACGACTGATTAAACCGGACCTTTGTGAAAAATTACAATAATCGCCGAACCGCAGGCGAAACCGGCGAGGGAGAATCAAACCACATCACTTGATAAATATCTACTGGCCTGGAAGGTAGTAGCACTTATTCGCTACTCGTGATTCTTGTCGCCAAGCTCCACAAATCCATGCATGCCTCGTTTAGATTCAGCCTGTAACCAAGCTTTCAAGTATTGTAGTTCTTCGGTAGATTGCAAGCCGTCCAAACTGCTTTTATTTCTAAGCAAGCGGAAGGCTTTAGAGAGTATTCGGCTCCGCTCGCCGATAATGCCCGCCCGTCTTAATCCGACGGTATTCAAGCGATAATGCTTCGCCGGCCGGCCACCCACCAAGGTGTAAGGAATGACGTCCATATTAATCCCGGTCGTACCCTGCACAATCGCGTAAGAGCCGATTCTGCAGAATTGATGCACAACTACAGCGCCCCCCATGAACACATTGCGCCCCACCTGTACGTGACCGCCTATCGCCACATTGTTTGCAAAAACAGTAGCATCGCCGACCGCGCAATCATGAGCCACGTGACTGTTATTCATAAAATAGCAGCCGGAGCCGATTTTAGTGGCGCCTCCCGGCTTAGTCGCGCGATGAGCGGTAAACCCTTCGCGAAACACGTTGTTGTCGCCGGCCTCCAGCCAAGTATCGGTCGAAGGATCGAAACCGAGATCCTGAGGCAAGCCGCCCAATACGGCGTGAGGATGCAATACGTTACCGCTACCCATTCTGACGCGGCCGTGCACCACGGCATGCGCGCCTATATGGCTGTCGGCACCGACGACAGCCCCGGATTCAACCACCGCAAAAGGGCCTACCCGCACATTGTCGCCTAATACCGCACCTGGCTCTACGTACGCTGTGGGATGAATGAGTTCGGTCATGTTTATCCTCTGGGATGAAATTTTGTATGTAATTCCTTGAGTCGATGCAAGGCTACGTGAGTATAAATTTGCGTGCTAGACAAATCCGCATGCCCTAACAACAATTGCACGACCCGCAAATCGGCGCCGTGATTCAATAGATGGGTCGCGAACGCATGCCGTAGCGTATGCGGCGACAAATCTTTTCCGATTCCGGCTTGCTCGGCATAGCGTTTGATAATATGCCAAAATGCTTGACGTGTCATACCACCCCCTCGCGCCGTGACGAAGAGCGCATCGCTTTGCCGGGTACCTAAGATCGCTTTGCGCGGCCCGGCCAAGTAACGTTCCAGCCATTCCATCGCTTCTTCGCCGGCCGGCACCAGCCGTTCTTTATCGCCTTTACCGCTAATCCTGACACAACCTTGGCGAAAATTGACCTGCTGGAAGCTAATGGTGACTAATTCCGAAACCCGCAAACCGGTCGCATACAGCAATTCCAACATTGCCCGATCTCGAAAACCCAAATTGCTACTGATTTCCGGCGCTTGCAGCAGCAACTCGACCTCGGCCTCAGACAAGGAGCCGGGAAGCAAACGACTGAGACGGGGCGCGGCAATTAACTGAGTAGGATCGCTGACTATACTATTCTCACGCAATAAATAAGCATAAAAACGGCGCAGACTGGATAGCATGCGCGCTGCCGAGCGGTCACTTTGTCCTTGCCGCTGACGTTCCGACAGAAATTCAGAAATATCCCCAGGGACGACTTCGTACAACGCTTTAGCTTTCAACCAATTATCGAAGAGCGTTAAATCGCTGCCATAAGCCGCTTGAGTATTTTCGCTAAGGCCGAATTCCAACCATAACGCGCTTAAAAATGCTTCGATGATCTGCGCAGATCCGCTCATGTTTCAGCCAACTCGAGATTTGGAAAAGACGCGAACCTAGACATTGTTCGCCTTGAACACTCGTTCGGAGTTTTTGCTGCGACGCCTGATTCCACCCGCCGGCATTTCAGCTTTCGGTAGCAACGTAACGAACAAGCTTGCGCCCAGTCCATAGCTTATAAGCATAAAAAAGGCAGCTTTCGCTGCCTTTTCGAAATACTGCTGTGTCAACAACAGTTGAAAAATTGTCTTAAGACAATTTTTCCTTGATACGCGCCGCTTTACCGGTCAAATCGCGCAAATAGTACAATTTGGCACGACGAACATCGCCGCGGCGCTTAACCTCGATACCACCCACGGTAGGACTGTGGGTTTGGAATACCCTTTCGACGCCGACGCCATGGGAAATTTTTCTCACGGTGAAAGCGGAATTCAATCCGCGGTTACGTTTGGCGATCACAATGCCTTCGAATGCCTGCAATCTTTCGCGGTTACCTTCTTTTACCCGAACTTGCACAACGACGGTATCGCCGGGCCCGAATTCAGGCAGATCTTGCTTCATCTGCGCCGTTTCTAATTCTTGAATAATTTTACTCATTACCACACCCTAAATGTTCAATTTCAAATTTAAATTCAGTCAGCAAAGCCAGCTGCTCTGCAGTCAGTTCCAATTTTTCCAGCAACTCCGGCCGTCGTTGCCACGTGCGCCCCAAGGACTGCTTCATACGCCATCGATTAATTTGCGCGTGATTCCCACTCAGCAACACCTCGGGCACCTTGCCTAATTCGCTGGCTTCAGGCCTGGTGAAATGAGGGAAATCCAACAAACCGTTATAATGAGAGTCCTGCCTGGCTGATTCTTCATCGCCCAACACCCCCGGCAGCAGGCGACTCACCGCATCGATAACGATCAGAGCCGCTAATTCTCCACCGCTGATCACGTAATCACCTAAGGACCATTCTTCATCGCAACAATGGTCTAAAAACCGCTCGTCGATTCCTTCGTAACGCCCTGCTACCAGAATTAATTGATCGAAACCGCAAGCATCCAGCAACAAGCCCTGAGTAATGGGCTGTCCCTGCGGACTCAAATACACAACCTTTCGCTTAACCTCACCTTTAGAGTAGCCGGCTTTCGCCGCGGCTACCGCCTCCATCAAAGGCTGGTATTTCATAACCATGCCCGGACCGCCCCCATAGGGCCGGTCGTCGACCGTCTGGTATTTGTCGTAGGTGTAATCGCGTGGATTCCAAACCGACAAACCAATTAAGCCGGATTCGATTGCTTTACCGGTTACACCATATCCGGCAGCACCCCGAACCATGTCCGGAAATATACTGATCACATCGAAGCGCATGACGGTTCAAAAATCGGGATCCCAATCGACCAGCATAGAGCCGGCTGACAAATCGATATTCAACACCGTATGCTGTTGAATAAACGGAATTAAACGTTCCACTTCAGCATCCAATACCACCAACACGTCGTTTGCACCGGTCTCGAGCAAATGATCTACCCGGCCCAAATATACACCTTGAGTATTCGTCACATTTAGGCCGACTAAATCCGACCAGTAATATTCGCCCGGTTTGGGCTTAGGTAACTGGCGCTTCAATATCAATATTTCGGCACCGATCCACGCCAATGCAGCATCTCGATCGGATAAACCATCCAGTCTTGCTACGACGTTCCCACCGTGCAATTGTCCGCTTAATACCTCAACTTGCTCGACCTGCTGATTTTTCCGCAAATACCAAGGTGAATATTTCAGAATATTTTCCCGCGGCTCGGTATGCGAAAAAACTTTCACATATCCCTTAATTCCGAAGACGCCGGAAATCGTGCCGGCGTGCAAATATTCGCTATCCAGCAAGCTAATTAAGCGGCAACTTTACGAGCGTCTTTGATCAATTTTGCAACGCGATCAGAAGGCTGGGCGCCGTTCGCTTGCCAATAGGCAACGCGTTCGACGTCCAAGACTAAACGCTGCTCGCCGCCACGCGCCAAGGGATTAAAAAAACCCAATCGCTCGATGTAACGACCGTCGCGACTACTTCTGCTATCGGTAACGACTACGTGATAAAAAGGACGATTTTTTGCGCCCCCTCTGGACAAACGAATGCTTACCATTTACTTACCTTCAAGTATTGAAACAGGATTTAATCGGATTATTTTACGCGATTTTTTTCAGAAGTGAAGCATAAATCGTTCCTTCACATGCGCATACCGCGCATATTGCCCTTTAAACCGCGCATCATGTTGGCAATATTGCCCTTGCTGAATTTCTTCATCATCTTTTCCATCATTTGATGCTGCTTGAGTACGCGGTTAACGGCCTGCAAATCCAACCCGCAACCTTTGGCGATACGCTCCTTGCGACTGCCTTTAATCAGCTCAGGAAATTTGCGTTCTTGCAGCGTCATGGAGTTGATGACCGCAATTTGTCTGGCCAGATCTTTGTCGTTGACTTTTTCCTTAACTTCCTTGGGTACGTTGTTCATGCCGGGCAATTTATCCATCATGGCACCTATACCGCCCATGCTCTGCATTTGCTCCAATTGCTCTTTCAAATCGTTCAAATCGAAGCTTTTGCCTTTTTGAATCTTCTTCGCCAGCTGTTCAGCTTTCTTTTTATCGACTTTACTTTCTATGTCCTCGATCAAGGACAACATGTCACCCATGCCTAAAATCCGGGAAGCCAGACGATCCGGATAAAACGGCTCCAAGGCATCGGTTTTCTCACCCATGCCGATAAACTTAATCGGCTTGCCGGTAATGTGCCGGATGGATAATGCCGCACCGCCCCGCGCATCACCGTCGGCCTTGGTCAATACGACGCCGGTCAACGGCAAGGCATCGTGAAATGCCTTTGCAGTATTGGCAGCATCCTGACCGGTCATGCTATCCACGACAAACAGGGTTTCGATAGGATTGATGGCTGCATGCAAAACCTTGATTTCGTCCATCATCTCCGCATCTATGTGCAAGCGCCCGGCTGTATCGACGATCAACACATCGATAAATTGGCGTTTGGCCGCATCCAAAGCCCGGTTGACTATGTCTATAGGATTTTCGGACGCTTCGCTTTCGAAAAAACGCAAACCGACCTCGTTCGCCAACGTTTCCAACTGCTTGATCGCAGCCGGCCGGTACACGTCCACACTGACGACCCCGACTTTTTTCTTTTTCTTTTCCTTTAAATGCCGGCCCAACTTAGCAACGGTCGTGGTCTTACCGGCACCTTGCAAGCCCGCCATCAACACTACCGCCGGCGGCTGAGTACGCAAACTCAATTCTTCGTTGGCGGAACCCATCACTTTAATCAGTTCCGCCTGCACGATCTTGATCATCGCCTGCCCAGGAGACAGGCTAGTTTGTACTTCCTGGCCCAACGCGCGTTCCGTGACTTGTTCGATAAACTCGGTCACGACCGGTAGCGCCACGTCGGCTTCCAACAAAGCCATACGCACTTCGCGCATCGTGTCTTTGATGTTTGCTTCGGTCAATCGACCTTGGCCTTTTAATTTTTTTAATGTGCCGCTTAGGCGATCGGTTAAGTTATCAAACATATCTGCGTCTTCATAAAACTGATAAAGGGCCCGGCTAGTGCTAACGCGGAGTTAGAACAATCCGACCGCATAGTTTAACATAAGCCTTTGGCAACGCTTTTCGATTTCCCGAAAACCCATATGAGCAGCATAGTCATCGGCATTTCGTCGATTATCGGTTATTTGATAGCCTCGTCTTCGACTATCGGCGAGCTGATCAGCCGCCGCGAAAACCACAAAATGTCCGGCCGATTCGCCTGGCTCGGCGCGGTTTTACACGCCCTGTATCTAATCGGATTATTTCAACAACAAAATGGCTTCAATTTTGGATTTTTCAACGCAGCCGTGCTGGTTGCGTTTTTCATTGTGCTGATACTGCAAATTGCGGCTTTCGATAAGCCTGTTGAAAAATTAGGCATCGCCGTATTTCCTATCGCGGCACTCGCCTTGGGCTTGGATATGGCATTCCCGCCGCAAAGCCACCATTTCGCGGCGCAAAATTGGCGGATGAGCTTGCATATTTTGTCGTCCATCGTAGCCTTCAGCTTGCTGAATATCGCTGCGCTACAAGCCATCTTGCTGGCGATTCAAGATCAACAGCTGCGCAGCCACAAACCCAAGCGCATGATTATGGCCCTGCCCCCCTTGCAGGCCATGGAAACCCTGTTGTTTCAGATGATCGCTTCCGGACTGTTTTTTCTGACGGCCTCGTTAACTACCGGCTTCCTGTTTATCGAAGATGTGTTTGCTCAACATCTCGTGCATAAAACCGTGTTGTCCATCATCGCTTGGGTTATCTTTTCCGGGTTGTTGGCGGGACGGGTACGTTATGGATGGCGGGGTAGCACCGCCATCCAGTGGACGTTGATCGGATTTGTCTTGTTATTGCTGGCCTATTTCGGCAGCAAAATGGTGTTGGAGCTGATTCTGAAAAAGCCTTGAACAGCGCGCATCAAGCGTGCACATCAATACCGCCGGCCGGCGCCACATTGCCTGCATTCTCGATCAACTTAACCGCCGCCTCGCCTTGCATTTGCTGCACGTCTTGGGCCTTTTTTACCATTGTGACTTCTAAAGTTTGCTTGGCGCCGGCTTCTTTCATCAAAGCTGTCATTAACCCCGGCGCACTGCCACCCGATACTGAATCGACCATAATCGCCTCCATAAAGCGTGATAACGTCGCAGCCTTTATCGGCCGGCAAACGCAAAGCTTTAACTATCCGGCTTGTTTAAGCGCTTGCAATTGCCGCTGCAAATTACCGACAACCTCCAAACCCGGCTTATTTTTCAAAAGGTAGTCCAGCATCAGCTCCGCTCCGTCGTACAAAC
Organism: Methylomonas sp. HYX-M1; assembly: GCF_040741385.1. NCBI lineage: Bacteria > Pseudomonadati > Pseudomonadota > Gammaproteobacteria > Methylococcales > Methylococcaceae > Methylomonas > Methylomonas sp. HYX-M1. The sequence continues at coordinate 603,304 of NZ_CP160405.1, read as the reverse complement.
GGCATTCCATATACAACGTTGCCAATTTGATCTGTACCGGCGTATCGTCCGGAAATTGACGGATATAATCGTTATAGGCATCGATAGCCCCTATCACATCGTCGTGTAACCGGCGAATTTCCGCATAATGCGGCAAATAAATCGGGTTGAGACCGGACAAACAGCGTAAAGCCAAATCGGAGGTAGCGGCGTCTTCCTTATCGATAGCGATAGCGGCAATCCGACTCAACGCTTCCTCCAGCAACAACTCTCCGGCATCGACTATTTTTTGGTAAGCCTCAAGCGCCTCATCGGCATTCGCTTGCAATTCGGCCAAGTAAGCGGTGATCAACCAGCGGTAAACCTCGACCGACGACGCTTGTTCGTGTTTATTCAAAGCGGACTGTAAATCCTGCAATTCCGCCATTTTTTGATGCTTGAACAACAGCGCCGCACGCTGCTTTACCGTGGCCAAATTGCTATAGCTCTTGGCCCTAGCAAAATGCCGGGTCTGTTTGTTTTCAATGACTTGTTCGAATTCGCTAAGCAGCTCCGCGGCAGCCTGCCGGTCCTGAGCCGACAAGACTTGGGTTACGAAAGGCGTACACCAACGCCGAATCCGGCCGAAACTTCGCTCTTGCCGATAGTGTTCGCACAACCATCGAAGATCCGGCACTTGCACTAACTCGGCCTCCCTGACCGCTATGCGCCGTAGCGATTGATCCAGCAATTGCGCGAGTTTATTAGCGCCCTCCAAATAGGCGTCGTAATATACGTTGCCCAAGCGCTTGGCTTCCTCCGCACTCCACTCCTCGTCGACGAAGGGTTTGGCTAATTTGATGAATCGGCGAATGCCGAAACGCTTGACCAACTTGCTGAACTGCCGGTATTCGCGCTTGAACTTTTTCTCTATCCTGTCCAAATTTTGTTTGTCTTTGTAATGGACAATCACGCCGGACACATCGTACATCTGATCGTTAATCCGCCGGGCGTTTTCCGCCAGCTTGGCGATAGCCTGAATTTGAAATTGCGCGCGTTTGAGCTCTTGTTTCGCCGCGCGAAAGTAATGGTCGTCGTCTTCCACGCCGGACAATCCGGCAGCCACCATACTCGGCGCATCTACCGGCTCGTCCGGCAAAACGATGGCGGACAGGGGTAAAAAGTCCACATGTTCGACCTTTGCCGCAGCGCCGGACGCGTTGATCAGCCGGCAACCGAATCCCGTCAAACGCTTGGCTTGCACACTCAACGAACGGATGGCCTGAGCAAAGTCGCAGCTGGTAGGCGCCAAAAAACCGGCGTTGGTTTCGACTTGCAAGGACGTCAAATTGAATCGCGGTCCCGCCAGCTGTTCGTCGCTGCCTTTCGCATGCGTAAAGCCTTCTCGGGTAAAACACAAATCCACCCCGGCCAGCACGATTTGCCGAGCCCCCATGTCGTAAGCGACATTCAAAGCGGTATTGGTCACGGTCGGCCCGGCACTGCCCAAGTTCGCTACGTTCAACGGCGAAGACCAAGGGAAACGCTCGCCTAAATAAAACACATTGCCCAGCCACTGACTCAACAACGAGGGGACGGTATGATAGGAACAAATGAAAGTCACTTTGTCACTGAACCTCAGCATTTCTTTGCTAATGTCGAAGCTCAGTTCGGTAGGGTCTACCGAAAAAACGAAATCGGGCTCGATTTCAGCGGCAAGCAATTGCCGCGCTATACGCGACACGGCAAACACTACCAAACGCCGGCGATTGGCCTTTACCCAAGGCAGCGCTTCGTCTAGCGACGGTCCACCGGCAAGCACCGCGACGGTCTGGTGTTTGAACAGGTTTTTCAGCAAAATCGCCGGACGCCGGTTATCGGCAACGTTGTCCAGCTGGCGGGTAATGAAGGCTTCCATACCCAACTCAACGCTGTTTTGCCAATGCAATTGCGACAGCGTCTCGGTTAAATGCCAACTCAGTTCGGCATATTTCAAGATGAAATCATCCTGGGCGCAAACGGCGTTGAAGGAACGGACGGCCTCTATGTAGAAATAATCGGTAATTTTGAAGCGGGCGATGGCGTCGCCCCAATGCACCAAGTCCACGCAGACGATGCGCTCGTCCAAATCGGCCAACATACCGTGGCTTTGCAGCGCAGGCAGCACCTCGTCCGGCTCGACGAAAATATAACGCGCCCCTTTGGGTACGCCCCGGTTCTGCACGTAACGCGGCAACAAACCGGAATCGGTACCGACGATGATATTGAGCGAATCTTCCTTGAACAGCGTTTCCGAAAACTTGGCATCGAACAAGGCTTCGGCCCCGGTTCGATCGAAGGCATGCCGGTTCAGGTTGAAAAAAAAACGCTCTCCGAACCGATTAACGCTAACTGGCCCTAAGCCCTGGTCTTCAATCCAATTGTTTTCATCCATCGCATACCTACTTTCCGAAGCTTACCGCAACAGTTGCAGCACGCCTTGAGTCACTTGATTCGCTTGCGCCAGCATTGCCGTTCCCGCTTGTTGCAAAATTTGCGCTTTACTGAGGTTCGCCGTTTCCACCGCAAAATCCGCGTCGATAATCCTGGAGCGCGCAGCGCTTTGGTTTTCGATCGAAGATTGCAAGTTGGCAATAGTAGTCACGAAGCGATTTTGTATCGCCCCCAGTTTAGACCTAAAAATATCGACCCGCTCGACGGCTACGTCTATCCGGCTGATGGCCGAACGCACCCTAATCGAGGTAGCATTGGAACCGATACTGTAACTGTTTCCGAACAACACGTTCAAGCCGCTGATCGAAAGCAAATTACTGACCGTAACCGACACTTGGTTATCGGTACCGGCATTCGCGCCGACTTGAAAATTTGCACCTTTCAAACTGCCTGCCAAGATTTTTTTGCCGTTGAATTCGGTATTTTGAATAATCCGCTTCAATTCCTGGCCGAGTTGTTTGAATTCGGTTTGCAATTTCTGCCGGTCGCTGGAACTGACCGCCGCCGTGTTAGCCGCTTGCACCGCAAGATCGCGCATGCGTTGCAAGGTATCGGTAATATTGCCCATGCCGGCCTCGGCGTTTTGCGCCATCGAGATACCGTCGTTGGCGTTGCGCATCGCGACCGTCATGCCGCGAATCTGCGAGGTCATCCTGTCGGCTATGGCCAAACCGGCCGCGTCGTCTTTAGCGCTATTCACTCTCAAACCGGACGACAACCGTTCCATCGAAGTTTGCAGACCGTCGTTGGTCCGGCTCAAAAACTTCTGGCTTGTCAGCGAAGCGATGTTGGTATTTATGACCATTGATGATGGCATGATCGTTCTCCTGCAAATTCTTAAATGGATCAGGCATGATTGCCGTTACCCAATGAATTCACTTTCCGTGCCAAACTAATAAAACTTATTTTTAATTCAGTCTATTACATGAAAAACATGTCAATAATGCGCCAAAATTTCCGCACCTTATCATTCGATGGGCTGCGAAATTTTGCCGCCCCAAGCGTAAACTTGCCGCTCAATAGCCCGGCGCTGCCATTTTTTTGACGAACCCGCAACGACTGACCTATCGTTACACGCCAATAGCGGCCGTTACCGAACTAAATCACTAACCCAGACCCATAGCTTTCGCCCCCAATGCGTCCAGACATTCGGCTCTTAATCATCGTACCCGCCCGTAGCGGCTCCAAAGGCATAGCGGATAAAAACGTCAAGCCATTGGCCGGCAAACCGTTGCTGCAATGGACGGCAGAGGCCGTGTTGGCCGGCGATTTGTCCGACACCTTGGCAATCCTGTCTACCGACAGTAGCGATTATGCCGAATTAGGTCGGCGGCTCGGCTTACGAGTCCCCTATCTCAGGCCGGCGCAACACGCCGGAGACGACGCATCGGCTATGCAAGTCATACGACATGCCTTGGAATGGTTTGACTCCGAACACGGCTACTTACCCGAGCTTACCATGTGGCTACAGCCCACTTCGCCGTTTCGTCCGCCGTCTATACTTCGCCAAGCGGTCGAATTAGTCGACGCCGTCGGTGCGGATTCGGTAATCGGCTGCAAGGAAATCCACCGCGATTTAACCACGCTATTTCGCCGGGAACAGGGCTTCCTGCAGGCATTAGACACACGACGCCCCACTCAGACCAGCCGGCAGCAAAGCTCACCGCTACTAACCCCGAACGGCGCCATGTATTTGTGCAAATCCGCCTATTTAACGGAACACGGCTCGTTTTATCCGCCGCGCGCCGCGCCGCTGATCATGAACGCCGTGCAAAGCTTGGATATCGATACGGCCGAAGATTGGGCCATCGCAGAGGCTTACGTTAAGCAAGGTTTGGTATGAAAAAGGTATTAGTGACCGGCGCCGACGGCTTCATCGGCTCGCATTTAACCGAGATGTTGGCGGCCAAAGGTTATAGGGTGCGCGCCTTGGCGCACTACAATTCATTCAACAACTGGGGCTGGCTGGACGACACGACGTGTAAAAACGATATCGAAATCGTCTGCGGCGACGTGCGCGATGCGCACTTTTGCCGAGTAATCTGCCGGGATGTCGACACTGTTTTCCATCTGGCCGCGCTGATTGCCATTCCTTATTCCTACCAAGCACCGGACAGCTACGTCGATACCAACATCCGCGGCACCTTAAACCTGTGCCAAGCCGCACGCGACGCCGGAATAGCCCGTTTGGTGCATACCTCGACCTCGGAAGTGTACGGCAGCGCGCAATACGTACCGATAGACGAAAAACACCCGTTGCAACCGCAATCGCCTTACAGCGCCTCTAAAATCGGCGCCGACGCGATGGCCATGAGTTTTTTCCACGCCTTCGGCTTGCCGGTCACCGTCGCCCGGCCGTTCAATACCTACGGGCCGAGACAATCGGCGCGCGCCGTCATTCCTACCATCATCACCCAGATAGCCGCCGGCAAAAAGCAGATCCACCTCGGCGACCTTACCCCGACCCGCGATTTCAACTACGTGGAAGATACCTGCCGGGGATTTATTGCCGTGGCCGAATCCGCGCAAACCGTAGGCGAGATCGTCAACATCGGCTCCAATTTCGAAATTTCGATCGGCGACACGCTGAATCTGATCAAACACCTCATGCAAAGCGACGTGGAGTTCCTCACCGACCAGCAACGCTTGCGTCCCGCCGCCTCGGAAGTAAACCGCTTATGTTGCGACAACCGTAAAATCAATGCCTTAACCGGTTTTATTCCACAAGTCGGCTTAGAACAAGGCTTGAACCGCACCATCGCCTGGTTCTGCGACCCGGATAATCTGCGCAAGTACAAAACGGACATTTACAATGTTTGAAAGCTTTGTCCGGCTGGTCCGGGAAATTTACCATAGCGATCAGTTCATACCCTTGCACGCGCCGCACTTCGCCGGCAACGAAAAACGTTATTTAGATAAGGTCATCGATAGCACTTTCGTCTCCAGCGTCGGCCCTTACGTCGGCGAGTTCGAACAACAAATTGCCACGTACTGCGGTAGCTCGCATGCCATCGCCACGGTTAACGGCACCGCGGCTTTGCATATCGCCTTATTGCTGGCCGGCGTGCGGCCCGGCGACGAGGTGCTGACCCAAGCCGTCACGTTTGTCGCCACCTGCAATGCCATACACTATTGCGGCGCAGAACCGGTCTTTCTCGATATCGCAGCCGAGACCTTGGGTTTATCCGCCGCCTCGCTCGACGCTTTTTTGGCGCAGTACGCCGAACGCCGCGCAGGCGGCATCTACAACCGACGGAGCGGCCGGCGTATCGCCGCCTGTTTACCGATGCATAGCCTCGGCCATCCGTGCGAGATGCCGGCGTTAACCGAGATTTGCCGGGAATACGACTTACCTATGGTGGAAGACGCGGCCGAAGCGCTGGGCAGCCGGCTGCAAGGCCGCCACTGTGGCACCTTCGGCTTGCTGGGCGTGTTGAGTTTTAACGGTAACAAGATCATTACCACCGGCGGCGGCGGCATGATTTTGACCGACGACGCCGAATTGGCCGCCAAAGCCAAGCACTTGACTACTACCGCCAAACTGCCGCATCCCTGGAAGTTCGAACACGATCAAATAGGCTACAACTACCGCATGCCGAATCTGAACGCCGCGCTGGGTCTGGCGCAACTGGAGCAATTGCCGCACTTCATCGCCGCCAAGCGCACGCTCGCCGCCCGCTATGCGGCATGGGCAGCCGAAACCGGCGCGACTTTTTTCCCGGAACCCGCCGGAGCCAGCGCCAACTATTGGCTAAACGCCTTGCTGCTGAACGACTTGGCGCAACGCGACGCATTTTTGACATACACCAATGCATGCGATGTGATGACCCGCCCGTTGTGGGAACTGATGTCCGACCTACCCATGTTTCGTCATTGCCAAACCGATGGCTTGGCCAACTCGCGTCGGCTGTCGGCACGTCTGGTCAATATACCGAGCAGCGTGGCAAGCTAATGGCCATTCCGCGCAAACTCTGCGTCATCACCGGCTCCCGCGCCGAGTACGGCCTGCTTTATTGGCTATTGCGGGAAATAGTGGACGACCCGGATTTGCAACTGCAACTGGTCGCCACCGGCATGCACTTGTCGCCGGAATTCGGATTGACCTGGCAGCAAATTGCCGCCGACGGTTTTCCCATCAACCGCAAAGTGGAAATGCTGCTGTCGTCCGATACCCCGGTCGGTATCGCCAAAGCGCTAGGTTTGGGCGTGATCGGCTTTGCCGATGCCTTGGCCGATTTACAACCGGACATGCTGGTCGTGCTGGGCGACCGCTTCGAAATTTTTGCAGCCGCACAAGCCGCTCTAAATTTGCGCATCCCCATTGCCCACATCCACGGCGGCGAACTCACGGAAGGCGCAGTGGACGATGCGATCCGCCACTCCTTGACCAAACTATCGCATCTACACTTCACTGCCGCCGAAGCCTACCGGCAGCGGGTGATACAGCTCGGCGAACAACCCGAGCGGGTATTCAACGTCGGCGCCCTCGGCTTGGATAACATCCGCCGGCTGAGGCTACTGAGCCGGCGCGAATTGGAGCAAAGCCTGGATTTCAAGCTGGGCGAGCGCAACTTATTGGTCACTTTCCACCCGACCACCCTAGAATGCGACAGCGCCGGCGAACAGTTCGCGCAGTTGCTGGAGGCCTTGGATCGTTTCGAAGACGCGCATATCGTGTTCACTCACAGCAACGCCGACGCCGACGGACGCGTGATCGGCAAAATGATAAACACTTACCGCGAACACCATCCGCAGCGGGTGACGGCCTTCGTCTCGCTGGGGTCTCTGCGCTATTTGTCACTGCTGCGCGAAGTCGACGCCGTAGTCGGCAATTCCTCCAGCGGCCTGTTGGAAGCGCCCGCCCTGCAAACACCGACCGTGAACATCGGCGAGCGCCAGCGCGGCCGCTTATGCGCGGCCAGCGTGATCAACTGCCCCCCGCAAGCCGACGCCATCGCCGGCGCACTACGGCACGTCTACTCCGAAACCCGGTCTTGGAATTCGGAAATTCCCCATCCCTACGGAAACGGCGATAGCGCTGTACAAATCAAACGGATTCTTAAAGACACTCCGCTCGAGTCCATTCTAATGAAACGCTTTTTCGACCTTCCGCCAAGCGCGCTACAAAAACAGGAGGCGCCAGTTTGTTAAACGGCGTGTAAGTTTTTCAGTAGTCGGCAATGCGAACGCAAAAATCAAAATCCTGTTAGGCCGATTGAACTTTTAAGCCGGTAACGGGAATTCACTGCAGAGTATCTCTGCATACTGATCAGGTGTGGAAATACTCGTTTTCCGGCTTGTCCGGCCGGCCCAGATGACGTCACGCTCCGCCGGCTTTAAAAATACTGTCTCAGGAGGATTTCGATGAAAACTATGAAAACAATTTTTTCGCAAGTTGTATGGTTTACGCTCTGGATGTGCCCGTTGCTGTTTGCATCCGAGTCTACGCGGGCCGCCACCGTGAACGACCCGTTAGGGGATTACGTTGCCGGCTATATCGGTAGCACCCTCGGAGATTTGGACGTTGCCGCGGCTTCGGTTAGCTACGATCCGAATACCGACGTATTTCGTTTCGAAGCTAGTTTTGCGGCAGCGGTCGGTAGCTCTGCAGGCGGCATTTATGTACTAGGTTTCGATCGCGGTGCCGGTACGGCACGGTTTGCTGGGAATGGTTTGTCCGATATCGTATTCGATTCGGTCGTGGTGTTGACCGGTAGCGCAAGCGGTACGGTAACAGTCCTGACCCCGGCAACGGCGTCTACCTCTTTAGCCGCGGGCACGGTAGTTATCGACGGCAATCAGTTGACGGCGACTATCGACGGTTCACTATTGCCTAGCCAAGGTTTGGATAAAACCGCTTACACGTGGAATTTATGGCCGCGCGACAGTAGTTTACCGGCCGGTTTCGGACAAATATCCGATTTCGCTCCCGATACTACCAATGCGGCAGTGCAGGTGGTACCGCTACCCGGCGCCCTGTACTTGTTTGCGGCCGGCTTGGGTGTCCTGTTGCGTAGGGCAGGTCGTACCGATTTGAACGCCGAACGCGTCAGCGCTGTTAGTTGATTGACCATGCGGAGGTGCGGCCGGCTTAGCCGGTCGCACCTTTTTGTTTTTACTATGAAAGTCATGGCAGGAGCGACGCATAGCCGCGATTCGTAAGGCCATCATCGCGACTATGCGTCGCTCCTACCAAACTACCTTCCATTTGCCTGGGCGATTGCCGTTTTGCGTAATACCCGGTTGCAGCCGATTTTCTTGAAAGACCTTCTCCCTGATGTCATGGCGCCATATCATAAAGACCGGAAAAAAAATATGACTATTGGGTAGTTTGTGAATTACTTCTCGGCTGATATGCTGTGCGCGTAGTCGGCTTAGCTTGGCTGGTATGGTCGTAAATCGACTAAAGCATCTGATTCCATAAGGAAAATTCGTCGCCGAGTTTAAGTAAACATACGTCATTCATTTCAAATGCCATAGATGAATGACTTAGTTTTACTTCATTTAGAAGCTCATGGCGAATTGTGTTGATTGGGAGGGGAATATGAAATCCGTAACAAATGCGCTGGCGTGCATATTGAGTCTTACCGTTTCGGGAATGGCTGTGGCGTCGGACGATCCTTTAATGGACAAACTGAATAGCGTCGGTCCAGGCCAATGGGTCAAGTTGAACACAAACAGTTTTCAATCGGTATGGCCGGCTACGGCGTTGATTCCGTGGCCGCCCAATACGGTTTCCGGGTCGCCGAAAAAGGTATTGCAAGCCTGGAGTTCTATGGCTTGGGACAGCAACCGGCGGGCGATGATTTTCTGGGGCGGCGGACACGCCAACTATGCCGGCAACGAGGTGTATCTGTGGCGGGCGGACGATTTGATGTGGGCGCGCGGCTCGTTGCCTAGCGATGTTAGGCTGGTACCCGGCACTACGACGGTGTTCGAAGCTGTGGACGGTGTAGAAAATGCACCCACCAGTTCGCATACCTACGACAACAACGTGTTTGCCCCCGTGGCGGATAGATTCGTCAATTTTGGCGGAGCCGCTTTCAATACCGGTTGGCGCTTCGAAAAAGATTATCCGGCCAGAACGCCGACCGGTCCTTATTTTTGGAATCCGGACTTGGCCGACCCGAATAAAGTGGGCGGCACCACGGGCTCAAACGTCATCAGTGCGGCTTATCCCAGCATCGAGGGCGGCAACATGTGGCAAAACCGCGACAACGCGCCCATAGCCTCATTTGTCGAAGGCGCTTCCGCCTATAGAGAAGAAGGCGGCAAGGACGTCATCTACATCCAAAGCTTTACCACGAGTTCCGGTTTGTTCCGATACACGATTAACGACCCTGCCGACCCGGCGCAAGATACTTGGAGTCTGATCGGCATCAAAAATCTTTACGTCAGCGGTCAAGGCGCGGCCGGATTGGATTTGGAAAACAATCTGTTCGTAAGGGCCGGCGGAACCGGATTCACCCTTTGGGAACTGGATAAAGCCTCTCCGACCAATAAAAGCCAAAAACCCCAAGTGGTTTATAACACCCCGGGCATGGCAAAAATTGCGACTTATGGAATGGACTACGACACCGCGCGGAAAAAGTTCTTCTTATGGAACGGTTATGGCGATGTCTGGTCCGCCAGCATCACCAGCCCGTCGCGGGTAACCCTGGACAAAGTGCCGGTCGGCAATTCGGTCGGAGCCCCGAGCTATGGCCCGGGAACGGGTATCCTCGGTAAATGGAAATATATCGATCAATACGACATATTTATTGGCGTGCATAACGAAAACGCCGGTGAAGTTTGGGCTTACAAACCCGATCACTGGATATTCGACGGTCCGACTTTGATGACGAATAGTTTGAGCAACGGCGCCCGCAGCTTGGCCTATTCTCAAGCGCTGGAAACGATAGGCTACGGTAATTTAACTTTTGCATTGGCAGGCGGTGCGCTTCCCGACGGCTTATCGCTGAATACCGAGACCGGGGTAATTTCCGGTATCCCGACAGCGGCGGGCGGCTCGACGTTTACGGTGAGCGCAACAGACCAAAACAGCTTATCAACCAGCAAAGACTACACCCTAAACATCCTGGAACCCGGCACGTCGGACGTATTGCTGGCCGAGCCGTTTGACGGCAGTTGGGGTTTGGTCGATTGGACGGTAGTGAACGAAGGCACCTATTTAGCGCCGTCGATTTGGACGATAGAAAACGGCGAGTTGCTGCAAAAAAGCGATATTTATTCCACGCCGACTACAGCTACCGCCTTGGATAAAAAAGGCACCTTCCTGCGCTATGGCCCGGGTTCGAGTTGGACCAACTATCAAGCCAGTTTCACCATGCGTTCCGGAGACGACGACGACATAGGCGTGATGTTCCGTTATAAAGACGCGAATAATTACTACCGGTTTTCCTGGGATAAGGAACGAGCGTATAGACGCTTGATCAAAAAGGTCGGCGGCGTAGTCACGGTGCTGCAAGCCGACGCAGTCCCATACGTACAAGGCCGGACTTATCAGATGAAAGCGGTTGCTAACGGAAGTACTTTGGAAGTCTGGATAGACGGTAAAAAGGTATTCAGCGTCGTGGATACCGCGCATGCCTTCGGCTCTATCGCCTTTTACACCTGGTACAACAAACCCAGCGCCTTCGATAATTTGTTAGTCGAAGGTATCAACTGATTCTGCGTTTATCTGCGACTTAGTCTTGCCTGGTAAAGTGCCGACAGGTAGCGCCGAGAGGCCTACCTGCCGGTTACTGCTGGTTCAGTCGGATTTATGCAGGGTGTCACAAGATTGATCGATACCGTGGGTATCGATGTCACACACCGATTCCAGCCACATCGCATTAATGATGCCGAATGCCGCGGCAAAGCCGACACCAAGTATCCAAGTAAAGTACCACATCGCTTGTCTCCTCAATAAAGTGTATGGCTGTCTTCTAAAACAGTGGATTCGGTCACGCTGCCCCAGATGATTTTGTAAACCCAGCGGGTATAAAGCAGCACGATGGGCAGAAATATCACGGTAATCCAGAAGGTCAGAGACAGCGTGGCGTAGCTGGAACTGGCGTCCCACAGCGTCAGGCTGGAGCCGGGATCGGTGCTGGAGATCAGCAGAAACGGAAACAAACCGAAACCCACGGTCAAGGCGATGCCGGTTATGCCCAAACTGCTGGCCCAAAATGCGGCCATGCGCGATCGACCTTTGCCGAGTAACCAGGCCAGGCTAAACCCGCCGAAGCCGGCAAGCGGCGCCAGTAACATCCAAGGATGCCCGGTAAAATGCGCCCACCAGCCGGTACCGTTTGCGATCACGGTTTTATGCAAAGGGTTGGATGGCGCGGCGGTACCGGCCATGGCGGTCAGCTCCGGGCGATCGATGCCGGCGAAGGTCCAAAAAGTGATGACGGCCAGCACGGCGAGCAGAGCGGGACCCAAGATTGAGATAGCCTTGATCGAGCGGGCGTGGACCACGCCTTCGCTCCGCCACTTTAAAAACAGCGCGCCGTGAAAGCTGGTAAGCAGCACGCCGCCGACACCGCACAGCAAAGCAAACGGGCTTAACAAGGCCCAAAACGAGCCGTCGTAGAAAGCCCGTAAATCGCGGTCTAAGTGGAACGGCAAGCCTAGAAGCAAGTTACCGACCAATACGCCTAACAGCAACGGCGGTAGCGTGCCGCCGAGAAACAGCGCCCAATCCCAGGCGCTGCGCCAGCGGGTATCTTCCAGTTTGCTGCGGTAATCGAAGCCGACCGGGCGAAAAAATAGCGAAAACAAGACCAGCAGCATGGCGACATACAGGCCGGAGAACAAGGTGGCATATACCGGAGGCCAGATCGCGAAAATGGCGCCGCCCAGCAGAATCAGCCACACCTGGTTCCCTTCCCAGGTCGCGCCGACCGTGTTGAGGATGATGCGCCGTTCCACGTCGGTTTTGCCGACGAAGGGCAACAAGGTGCCGGTGCCGAAATCAAATCCTTCGGTAATCGCAAAGGCGATGCCGACGACGCCGATGAATAACCACCAGATCAAACGTAGCGTTTCGTAATCGAACATGACTTACTCCTGGTTATGCGGATGGTGCTTGCCAGCGTGTTTATGCTGCATGTGCTGGCAATGCGGCGGTTTGCCGTCGGTCGCGTGGCGGGCGTGATCGCGTAGTTGAGCGTTGAAATAGCGATGGATTGCATCCACCAAGCCCGGATCTTCGGCACTGTATTCGATTTCCGCACCGTTGGAGAGCTCGCGGTAATTGAATTGAATGCGCGAGTGACTAGCGGCCAGTTCGGCCAGTCCGGGCATGGTGTCGCCGTGCACCTGGCGCTGTCGGGAAAAGTCGCCCTGCTTGAAGCGCATGTTCAGCTCCGCCAAATGCCGGCGGATCAGGCCGATTTGAGTTTGGTCGCTAGGATTATTGGCGATCACTTGCTGGATGCCGCCGTGCGGGGTTTTCTCGAAAATATGCAAAGTCTTTTCCAGAGCGAACGGCATGGCGTGGCGGCCGCGTTCGGCGACTTCGTCCAGGCGGGCCGAGCTAGCGGGCGTGTCAGCATTTGCGGGTAGCGACGCCGCGCATACCGCGGCAAGCAAAAAGCTGGTAATTGAATAGCGCATGTCGGCCTCCTCAGTGTGCGGTTGCGGTTTGTTCGAAGAAATAGCGCCCTGTGTGCAAGCTGCTCGGCCCTAAGCGCACATACTTGAACATCAAAAACAATTCGATGATCAACAGCGTGGTATAGAACAAAGCGAAGCCGCCGATGCTGAACCACAACTGGTCGGCGCTGACGCTGGAAACGCTCAGTTGCGTGGGTAACACGCCGGAGATGGTCCATGGCTGGCGCCCGACTTCGGCGACGAACCAGCCGGTTTCCGCGGCGATCCACGGCAGCGGGATACACCATACCGCCATTCGCATCAGCCAGCGTTTCTGGTCGGCGACCCGGGTTGCGCAGTAGTAGAAGCTCATGCCGAAGATAAACAGCATGGTAAAGCCGCACGCCACCATGATGCGGAAGGTCCAAAACAGCGGAGCCACTTTGGGGATGGTGTCGTTGGCCGCTTTGGCTATGGTGGCGGCGTCGGCATCCACTACGTTGTCGGTGTATTTTTTCAGCAGCAAGCCGTAGCCTAGGTCCGCCTTGTGGGTTTCAAAGGCCTGTTTGGTGTGATCGCTATCATCGCCCGCGCGCAGTTTTTGCAGCTCGCCGTAGGCTAGCATGCCGCTTTTGACCCGGTTTTCGCTTTCATTGCGCAGTTCCTTTAAACCTTTGACTTCTTCGTCTATCGAGCGGGTGGCGATCAGGCCTAACACGTAGGGGATCTTAACGGCGTAATCGGTGCGTTCTTGCTGTTGATTCGGCAAACCGAAGGCGGTGAAACTGGCCGGAGCGGGTTCGGTTTCCCATTCGGCTTCGATGGCGGCCAATTTGATTTTCTGAGTTTCGCCTTCGGTATAACCGCTTTCGTCGCCTAATACGATGACCGATAAAATCGATGCCAGACCGAAGGCGGAAGCGATCGAAAACGAGCGGCGGGCGAAGCCGATGTCGCGCTTGTTCAACAAATACCAGGAGCTGATGCCGAGCACGAACATCGAGCCGGTGACATAACCCGCGGCTACGGTATGCACGAATTTGACTTGGGCGACCGGGTTAAAGAACACGTCGGCGAAGCTGGTCATTTCCATACGCAGCGTTTCGTAATTGAACTCGGCACCCACCGGATATTGCATCCAGCCGTTGGCAATCAGAATCCACAATGCCGACAAACTGGTACCGACCGCCAGCAACCATGTCACGACCAGGTGCTGCACCTTGCTGAGTTTGTCCCAGCCGAAGAAAAACAGGCCGACGAAAGTGGATTCCAAAAAGAACGCCATCCAACCCTCGCTAGCCAGCAAGGGTCCGAAGATGTCGCCGACATAATGCGAGTAATACGCCCAGTTGGTACCGAATTGAAATTCCAGGGTGATGCCGGTGGTCACCCCCATGGCAAAATTGATTCCGAACAGTTTGCCCCAGAATTTGGTCATGTCCTTATAGACTTCCTTGCCGGTCATCACGTACACCGATTCCATGATGCCGAGGATAAACGTCATCCCCAAGGTTAGCGGGACGAATAAAAAGTGGTACATCGCTGTGAGTCCGAATTGCATGCGGGACAGCATGACGACATCATCACCGAACATGGCGGTTCTCCTTATTTTCTAAGTTGAGTGGCGGGGGAGGGAGCGCTAATGGTCGCTTGATCCTTAGGGGCAAAATGCCGGGTTATATCGATTTGTTGTAAGGGTTGGCCCAACCAGCGAAACAGCAGAAACCATAGGCCGATCAATAAGAGGATTTTCAGCGACAACGCCACGCCGATTTCCCAGGCAAAACGATTGGGCGGCAGCTGGCTTTTTATGGGGCGATTCGGCAAGGGTGTTCTCCGGTTTGGGTGTGATCGAAGCGGATTGACGCTGGAAAGCATTGTTAGAATATTAGATTTTTCTAATTTAATAAAGCGGATTAATCCCTTTTGCCCACACTTATCAAATCGAATCATAAGGCTTAGTGGCCGGACTGCTGCTGCATGGCAGGCATGACATTGGTTTGCAGCATCAGCATGCCGCGTTGGGCCATCATGATTCCCATCACGATGACCAATACCCCGGATACCCGCACCAATTGCCGCATGGCATTCGCGCTGAGCAAGGTCGCGAATAGTCCGAACCCCCACAGTGGAATCAAGGTACCCAGGCCGAACAGCAAGAGTATCGTGGCGCCTTGGAGCGGATCGCCACTACCGGCTGCCATCACATACATGGCTTGTAGCGGGCCGCAGCCCAGCAACAAACCGCTGAGTAAACCGGTGCGCCACGGGCTGCGGGTACGCAGGCTTTTTTCCTGCAACTCCCGGTTCAGCTTTGCCGGCAAGCGCAGAACAAAGCGCCGCAGCGCGCTGAAAACATTGAGCATCCTCAAGCCGTACAGCAATAAAAACAGACTGGCGGCCAAGGCTAGCGCTCCGCGCAACTGCGGCGTAATCGCAATCGCCGATCCCAACAGCCCGAAGCCGGCGCCCAGACTGGTATAGGATAAGGTTTTACTGAAGCCGTAGCTCAGATGGGCCAGCATCTGCCGCCATTTGGGCAAACCGGTATCGGTATAGCCGACCACAAAGCCGCCGCACATGCCTATGCAATGAAATCCGGTTAAAAAGCCGATGCCTAGCAACGCCGCAAAATCCAAATGCGCCGTCATCATTTGCATCAAAGCCGGCATTTGCGATTTACCCCAGAATGTAATGCCGCCGACGACCGACAGCAGCAGCATAAACAACAACCAAGGCCTGGCTTTAGCGGCAAAACGGGTTGCAGGCTCGCCGATTGAATAGCCTTTGCCGATAACGGCGCGCTCCAGCTCCGCCAAGCCGATGCGGGAGTCGTCGAAGGTAATTTCGCCAACTTGCTTGGCAAAACTCACGTCGGCGCGTTCGACACCCGGCAAGCTTTCCAACGTTTGCCGAATGACGTCCTCGCAACCCGTGCAGTGCATGCCGCCGATCGATAGCGTTCTCGATTGGAAGGTCATAAGCCTACTCTCCTGTGTCGGTCGATAACCTCGAAATAACAACGTCAAGTTTTATACGGGAATAGCGGCTTTGCCAGTTGCGGCGGCGAGACATAATGTCGCAGGCCTTTATTCGACCGAGAATTCCCGCATCATTCCCATGTCTTCATGTTCCAAGTTGTGGCAATGAAACATGAACAAGCCTTTAAAATCCTCGAACGGCTTGATTAACTTCAGGCGTTCGCCCGGCATGACCAGCACGGTATCTTTCCAGCCGTTATCCACAAAACCGTCCTTAACGCTGGCGTAGCCCGCACCGCTACCGCCGCTGCGCTCGAAAATCTGGAAATATTGGCCGTGAAAGTGGATGGGATGCGCCATGGACATCATCATACCCATGCCTCCCATACCGCCCATGCCCATACGAGATCCCGTGCCGTTTGCTTGCTGCTCGCTACCGTGGCGCATACCCATTCCGCCATGGCGCATGCCTCCGCCCATCATGCCCATGCCGCCCATGCGGTGGCCGGCGGACTCGTCGGCTTGATGGCCGCCGCCGTGTGCGTGGAATATTTCCATCAGCTGAACGCTGTCGACCGGAATGCGTTCGCTAGGCAACACGTCGTTATAGGCATACGGTCTGCCGTTCAACAGCATGCGCATCGGGCCTTCGGAAATACCGATGGGAACCGGCTTGCCGGGATTGGCCGTGTCGTTCAAGCCATAGCGGCGTATGCTTGACAGAGACTTGGGCAATTTCGGGCTGTCGCTGACTTGGCGGCCTACCTTGACGCTGAAAATCGGATAATCGCTGCCCATGGTTAACGGTGAACCGTGCATGCCGCCCATCATGTGCTCGGCCATTCTCGGCAATGCGCCGGAAAAGCTACGGCTGCGCATGACCAGCTGGGAGCCGACGCTACGCCCGCTAAAATCCGCCCAAACGTCCAAGCGCTCGCCGGGAGCCAGCATAACGTAGGGTTTTTCCACTGGATGTTCCAGCAAACCGCCGTCGGTGCCGATGACGGTGACCGGCGTGTTGTCATCCCAGGCCAGCTTGTAAATGCGCGCCGTCGAGCCGTTCATGATGCGAAAGCGGTAGGCCCGGCTGGCAACGTCGAGGCGAAAGTTGGCAAAGCCATTGACTAAAATCCTATCGCCGTAAAAGCCCATCATGCGGTCGTGCATGTGACGGACGTATTGGAACTGGTTGCTGACGTCGAACATCCTGTCCTGTATGACGATAGGGACTTCGTATTCGCCGGCAGGCAAGTCCAATTTGGCTTCCTCGCTATCGTTCACCAAAATCGCGCCGGCCAACCCCATGTAGACTTGCCGGGCAGTGGCATTGTGCGGATGCGGATGGTAAATGTTCATGCTGGCACGGTTCAGCATTGCGAATTCGTAAACGAAGGTTTCGCCTTTATCGATCGCGTATAGAGGATGACCGTCCATCTCTGCCGGCACGTGCAGGCCGTGCCAATGGGTAATGGACGCTTCGTTGAGTTGGTTATGCAGATTGATTCGAATTTTCTGACCTTTTTGAAAGCGCAATATCGGACCGAGATACGAACCGGGGATTTCCGATACGGTGTCGGCTGGGCCCCTGACGAGGGTAGCTGTATAGCGCATGACGCGCGTTGCTTGACCGGGCAGGATGGAAACGGCGGACGGTTTGCAAATTAGGTCGACTTCTACATCCGGACGGAAGTTCGGCGATGCCCGACGGGCGGGCAGTTTTGGCATGTGCCCCATGCCTTCCATCGCCGAGAGCCAGCCGGGTAGGCCGCTCCAGGCTAATAAGCCGGCGGTACCGGCAGTCTTGATGAAGCGGCGGCGGTGTGGATTGGTAGTGTGTGTCATAACGGCTCCTCAACCTGAAGCGGTTTGTTGTAATAGTTGTTGTAGAGAACCTTCCTTGTTGAGCTGGTCGTGAAACTTTAGGCGCCGAGGCGATAATTTAGCGTTGTTAATCTCTCCTGTCGTTGAGTTGGACTAATAAATTGTGAAATTGGCGTATGTCTAGCCGCTATCCGCGGGGGGCTTTAAAATCAGCCGCGTTGAAATTGCCAACACGAATATCGCCAGAGAAACCCATAAAATGCCCAAACCGGTTTGGTGGTGCATTTGCACGTCGGCAATCAACAAGCGGGCCAATGCCGTAATGGCGATGTAAATCAAGCAGCGCACCGGCATCACGTTGGTTTTGAAATAAATGCCGACCATGGCGCCCAATTCCAAGTATATAAATAGCAGCAAAATGTCACCCATGCTGGCTTTGCCTTGCCTCATCATGCTGCCGTAATCGACGACAGCCGCCCAAACGATACTGGCACCGATGACGAATAAGGCTAGATAGTGAAACGCTTCAATCAACAAGTTGCCTAACTCGTCGGCTTTGCTCTTTAAAGCCATGCGTGTGTGTAGTATGCGTTCGATCGACATGACTTATTGCCTGTCTGCGGAATGTTTGCCGGAAAAATTAACGTTCTCCAGCGTGTGTAGCCATCGGCCGAAGCGGATCAAGATTGCTAACCCTGCCAAGCCGAATACCAAGCCGATACTATGCCCGATGTTTTCCAGCCATACCTCGCTGCTGGCGATCAAATCCTCGCTGACGGACTGAGTCAATACGTAAACGCCTATCGCTACAACGGTTACGCCGAATGCTCGGCGAAGTTTCGCTTCGTTAATGAAGCCGGAAATCCCCGCGCCCAGCGCACTGCCGACTAATGCGCCTGCGGAAACGATGATAGTGAGGTCGAGGTCCAGTTCTGCATGCTGGCTATAGCCAGCCAAGCCGGCGAGTGCATTCATGATGATGACCAATAACGAGGTGCCGATCGCGCCATGCATGGGCAGGCCAACCCATAGCGCGAGTGCGGGGACAATTAAAAAGCCGCCACCCACGCCTATCATTCCCGTTAGGCCGCCAACTAACAACCCGTCGAACAGAACTCGTCGATAAGGTACCGTCAATGGGCACACCGAAACGATGGCCGCGGCCTTCGACGCAGAGCGCTCGGCTTTTTTGCCACGTAACATCATGATGCCTGTTGCGATGCAAATCAGGCCGAACAATGTCATTAACCAATCGGCGGAAAAAAGTCCGGCAAGGCGTCCGCCGCCAAAAGCGCCCACCATGCCGGACAGGCCGAAAAACAAACCGCTTTTCCAACACACCGAGTGACGGCGCGCATGCGGAATCAACGCGATGATGCTGGACAAGCCGACCACGACAAACGAGGTGGTAATCGCAGTTTTGGCCGGAACGCCCAGCAGATAAACCAGCATCGGCACCGTCAAGATCGATCCGCCGCCACCCAGTAAACCTAAAAGCAGCCCGATCACTAAAGACAAAAGCAAGGTCAACAGCATGCTTTTCTCCTAGTCTTGAGCCGCAACGGATCCGCAGGACTGGTTTGCGGGTAAGGCTTGCTCAATGTACTTGGGATAGGCTAGCTTCAACTCCTTCATGATAGCTATGAATTCTTCCCGACTGCGGCCTTGGCCTAAGCGGGCGTTTTTGGCCATTTCCTGCTTGATAGTCGATACGGTATTGCCTTGATAATCATGGCCGGGGTAGACCAGGGTATCCGGCGGCAAACTAAATAATTTGCCGGTTATGCTGTCGTACAATTGGCCGGCGTCGCCTTGTTGGAAGTCGGTGCGGCCGCTGCCGCCTATCAATAACGCATCGCCGGTAAACACCCGATCCGCCATCACGTAGCTCACGCAACCGCCGGTATGACCGGGAGTGTGTTTGATGAGGAATTCCAAATCGCCCACTTGCAAGCTGACACCGTCGCTGACGAGTAAATCGGCGCACATTGCGCCGGCGTCGCGATGCACCACGCTTTTGCTGCCGAGACTGTCGCGCAATAAGCCGGCGCCGGTGATATGGTCCGCATGCACATGGGTTTCGAAGGTGTAAACCAGCTTTAATTGCAGGTCTCGCAACAAGGCAAGGTAATGCTCGACTTCCGATGCAACCGGGTCTATCAACACCGCTTTTCCGGTGCGCTCGCAACCCAATAAATAAGTAAAAGTCGACGTTTCGGTTTCGAACAGTTGGCGGAAAATCATGGGAAGCTCCTCAAATTACCTATAAATTAGAATAGTCTAATTATCTTATATCAATTGTCGTGCCAAATCGCTTCACGGCCTATCGGCTTTATAAGCCTGATGATTCAAGCGATAGCAGGTCGAGAGCAGAGCGATAGCTTGCCGCGTGCCGGTTTCATTATGAAACATTGAAACAAATGTGATACATTTGAAACGTTATTGAAACGTTAAACGGGCAGCGTGAAACAGTTAGTGACTTTTGAGGATTGGCTTGAGCAAATCGGTTCGGTAAAGGTGATTGCTACCTTGGCAACGCTAAGCGGCGCTGCGGCAATGGCGGTAAATACGACAGGAACCGTATTGTTTTGCAGCGAGGGCGCTTTGTCTCTGCTAGGAATCAGTGCGGCAGA
This sequence comes from Methylomonas sp. HYX-M1, assembly GCF_040741385.1. Lineage (NCBI taxonomy): Bacteria > Pseudomonadati > Pseudomonadota > Gammaproteobacteria > Methylococcales > Methylococcaceae > Methylomonas > Methylomonas sp. HYX-M1. Next base: position 582,837 of record NZ_CP160405.1, on the reverse strand, counting down.
CGCTGTCGGCAAAAACCTGGCTGGCCTGGTGGGACCGACGGCGGCCAATGCGCTTAAGCCGGGTACAAGGCAAGCCGACACGAACCTCGAACCGCAAACAGTGTCGTTCGACTTGCTCAACGGCGGCCATGCCGACTGTCTGGTAAAAACCGGCTTGATGTGCAATGAGCAAGCACGCGTTTTAGGTGCGCTTTACCTGTTGGCGCGGCAGACAAAAGAAGCCCATGCTACGCAACGGCACACGGCTACCTGTCAACAATTTCACGGAATTTTATCCTGCGATCCTAAGATGCTGCAGGCATTAAAAATTATTCATAACGTGGCGGAAACCGACGTGACGGTGTTGATACGCGGAGAATCCGGAACCGGCAAAGAATTGGTGGCTCACGCGTTACACCTGGAAAGTAATCGCCGCAACGGACCGTTTTTAGCGATTAACTGTGCGGCGTTGACACCGAGCTTGTTGGAGAGCGAGTTGTTCGGCCACGTCAAGGGCGCTTTTACCGGAGCGGTTCGCAACCATGCCGGATTATTCCAGCGCGCGCATGGCGGCACCTTGTTTTTGGACGAAGTGGCGGAATTACCGCTGGAATTGCAAGCGAAGTTGCTTAGAGTGCTACAGGAACAGAGCTTTATTCCGGTAGGCGGCGATGCGCCAGTATCGGTGGACGTGCGGATTATCGCCGCCACGCACCGATCGTTGCGCGAGGAAGTTAAAGCCGGCCGGTTTAGGGAGGACTTGATGTATCGCTTGCGAGTCGTGCCCGTCTTTTTACCGCCCTTGCGCGAACGGCGCGGCGACATACAACTGTTGTTGTGGCACTGTATCGAACAACATAACCGGCAAAGCCGAAGGCGGCTGGATGCTATCGCGCCGGATGCGATGCGGATACTGCTGAATTATCGCTGGCCGGGCAATGTGCGCGAATTGAAGAATGTCGTGGAATACGTGTTTGCGGTAGGTCGCGGCAACGAACTGACGATAGAGGAATTGCCGCCGGAATTTCGCGAGCCACTGGCCGAACCGGCAGCAATCGCCACGCAAATGCCGATTCGCAGCGAAGCCGAAGTCATACGCGAAGCCTTGCAAATGAACGATGGGCGGGTAGCCGATGCGGCGCGCTATGCGGGCATGAGCAGAGCGACTTTCTGGCGTAAACGCAAAAAATACGCGCTGGATTAACGTGCTTTACAAAAATGCGCTCGGATATTCCGAACACCAACATCATGAAACAGCACTGCCGTGGGGTGGAGAAACACCACCCCATCGCCGACAGGTAACAACGCCCATCCCGCCGGGAAAAGTGAGCGCGTGGTCGGCAAAAGAAGATTACCGCTAATTACCATCGCTCGCTTTCTTTCCTGGTGATTCCTTGGTGGCTCAAAATAAAAAAGGCCCAGGTAAAAATACCTAAGCCTTTGATTTTATGGAGCTGGTGATGGGACTCGAACCCGCGACCGGCTGATTACAAATCAGCTGCTCTACCAACTGAGCTACACCAGCAATATATTAATTCCGTGAGTTAGTTATCGCGATCAACAAGCTCTACGTATGCCATAGGCGCATTATCACCACTTCGATATCCGCATTTAATGATACGAAGATACCCTCCGTTCCGCCCAGAGAATCTCGGACCAAGCACAGTAAAGAGTTTAGTGACCGCATCTCTATCCTGCAATTTAGCAAATACTCGGCGCCGCTTTGCAACGCTATCTTCTTTTGATAGCGTAATAAGAGGCTCCGCAAACATTCGAAGCTCTTTTGCTTTCGGCAAAGTTGTTTTGATCAGTTCCTCTTTTATTAGCGAACTAGCCAGATTAGAAAATAATGCATTCCGATGGCTACTGTTAAGATTTAGTTGCCTGCCTACTTTACGATGTCTCATTTTTGCAATCTGTTGTTCAATTATTGGAATGGTCAGCGAGATTTTCAGGGGGCCAGTTTTCGAGCCTCATCCCCAAAGACAACCCTTTTATCGCAAGAATATCTTTAATTTCAGTTAATGACTTCTTACCAAGATTTGGAGTTCTAAGTAATTCAACCTCAGTTCGTTGAATTAAATCACCAATATAAAAAATGTTTTCAGCTTTCAAGCAATTTGCAGATCTGACAGTAAGCTCAAGATCATCTACAGGTCTTAGCAGAATAGGATCGAACGAATCCTCTTCGGTACTAATTTCTTCAGGTTGAGTCTCTTTAACCTTTTCGAAATCTACAAACACAGACAATTGGTCATGTAAAATTGAAGCAGCATCCTTAATGACTTTTTCGGGATCTACTGAACCATTGGTTTCCAGATCAATCACTAACCGGTCTAGATTAGTTCGCTGCTCTACCCTAGTGCTTTCAACATGATATGCAACCTTCACGACTGGACTGAACATAGCATCTACCAGAAGCACTCCGACTGGGCTGTCTTCATTCATCTCTTTTCGTAGGGCTGCAGGTATATACCCCCTGCCCCGTTCGATTTTAATCTTAATATCCAGTTGTTTATCTTGAGTTAGATGAGCGATAACAAGCTCGGGGTTTATAATTTCTACACTGCTGATAGACTGAATATCACTTGCTTTGACAGGCCCAACACCAGTTTTAGATAATGTCAATACAACCTCATCTTTCCCATGCAGTATAACTGAAAGCTTTTTTAAATTAAGTAGTATATCGATGACATCTTCCTGAATCCCTTCGATAGATGTAAACTCATGGACTACTCCGGCAATTGATACTTCCGTTACCGCGCACCCTGGAATTGAAGACAAAATCACCCGCCTAAGCGCATTACCAAGAGAATGCCCGAACCCTCTTTCCAGTGGCTCTATAATGATTCTGGAATGATACATGCCTTGGCTTACAACTTCGACTAGCTTAGGCCTAAGCAACCCCGCTACAGCGTTATGCATATTTCTGTTAACCTTTTAAGTCACACTTATTTTGAATATAATTCGACAACAAGCTGTTCATTAATCTCTGAGCCAAGATCAATTCGATCAGGAACCGATTTAAATTGACCAGCCAATTTCTTAGTATCGACTTCAACCCATTGCGGAAAGCCGTATTGCTCTGCGACAGTTATAGCGTCTTTAATACGTTGTTGACTCTTAGCGTTTTCTCTAATACTCACCGTGTCACCAGCGGATACATGATAAGAAGGAACATTGATCAAAGCATCGTTAACTAAAACCGCTTTATGAGATACTAATTGCCTTGCTTCCGCTCGAGTACAAGCAAACCCCATTCGATAAACTACGTTATCCAAGCGAGACTCCAAAATGTCTAGCAAGTTCTGGCCTGTAGCTCCTTTTTTTTGATCCGCAGTTTTATAATAGTTTCTAAACTGCTTTTCCAAAACCCCGTAAATTCTTCTCAACCGTTGTTTTGCGCGAAGCTGCAACGCATAGTCGGAATTTCGAGAACGCTTTGCTCCGTGCTGTCCAGGCTTTTGATCTTGTTTACATTTACTATCTAATGATTTGCCTCGGCTTTTAAGAAACAGATCAGTTCCTTCGCGCCTGGCAAGCTTGCATACCGGTCCAATATATCTAGCCATTGTGTAAAATTCCGCTATTAAACTCTACGTTTTTTGGGTGGTCGACAGCCATTGTGGGGAATAGGGGTAACGTCGACGATGTTGGAAATTTTAAAACCCAGCGCATTTAATGAGCGCACAGCAGACTCCCTTCCTGGTCCAGGGCCTTTAATCATAACATCTAAATTTTTTACACCATATTCAAGTGCAACTTGACCCGCTTTTTCGGCAGCCACTTGCGCCGCGAAAGGAGTACTTTTTCTTGAGCCTCTAAAGCCCGAACCACCGGAGGTCGCCCACGACAGGGCGTTACCTTTTCTATCAGTGATGGTTACGATTGTGTTATTAAACGACGCATGAACGTGTGCAATACCATCAGCAACTTCTTTGCGTATTCGTTTTTTTGTTCTGGTTTGGGTAGCCATACTTATTTAAACCAAAATATTATTTAGTAACAGGCTTTCTTGGCCCTTTTCGTGTTCTTGCGTTTGTACGAGTACGCTGTCCTCTCAAAGGCAGGCCTCTTCTGTGTCTAATACCCCTATAACAACCAAGGTCCATTAGGCGCTTAATATTCATCGAAACTTCTCTACGCAAATCACCTTCGACAGTCATAGCAGCGATTGTTTTCCTAATCGATTCGATCTGCTCTTCGGTCAAATCTTTAAGCTTGGCGGTTGCTTTAATACCAACCTTCGTGCAAATCACTTTTGCAGTTGGTCGACCAACACCATAAATCGCTGTTAAAGCAATTTCGGCGTGCTTATGGTCCGGCACGTTAATTCCGGCAATACGAGCCATTATGCGTTCTCCCGAGCGATAATCAGTTTAAAATTATCCATTATACTATATAGACAAAAAAAATCTATCCTTGACGCTGCTTATGACGACCGTCTTTACAAATCACTCTTACAACGCCAGAACGCTTAACTACTTTACAGTTTTTACAAATTGGCTTTATTGATGCCCGAACTTTCATATTGATTACCCTCAACAGTATTTGTAATTGAATTAGTTTCTTTTTAAATTTGCCTTTTTCATAAGCCCCTCATACTGCTGGGACATCAAATGAGTCTGCATTTGCGAAATAAAATCCATTACAACTACCACAATGATTAAAAGCGAAGTGCCGCCAAACGAGAATGGAACATTCCAATAGACAATCAAAAACTCCGGCAGCAGACAAATCAGAGTTATATAAATAGCACCGAATAAAGTGAGCCTAGACATTACTTTGTCTATATAAAAAGTGGTATGAACACCTGGCCTTATGCCCGGTAAAAATGCTCCGGATTTTTTCAAATTCTCTGCCGTTTCTTTAGAGTTAAAAACGAGAGCGGTATAAAAAAAACAGAAGAAAATTATTGCCAACGCATAGAACATTACGTAAACAGGCTGACCCGGTGACAAAACTGTCGATATTTCAGTTAGCCACGCGAATCCGTCAATATGCCCGAACCACCCTGCGACTGTAGCAGGAAAAAGAATAATACTTGATGCGAAAATCGGCGGAATCACTCCGGCCATATTAAGCTTAAGCGGCAAAAAGGAGGACTGTCCTGCATAAACTTTATTGCCTTGTTGCCGCTTAGGATAATTAATAGTTATCCGTCTCTGCGCCCTTTCAACAAACACAACTAGGGCAGTCACAAGAATGGAAATCAAAAATAGCAGAACAATGAATGCACCGTTCATTTCACCGGTTTGCGCTAATTCCAGAGTCCCCCCGATTGCAGAAGGCAAGCCAGATACTATACCAGCAAATATAATTAAGGAAATACCGTTACCTAGCCCTCGCTCGGTGACTTGTTCGCCAAGCCACATCAGAAATATTGTCCCAGTTACCAACGTAATAGCAGTAACCACTACAAACACAGCACCAGGATTGATAACTACAGACATACCTCCTGCAGTTTGATTTTGAAGAGCTATAGCAATTCCAACCGACTGGAAAGAGGCAAGCACTACAGTCGCATATCGAGTGTACTGAGTAATTTTTCGCCGCCCCGACTCCCCCTCTTTTTTAATTTGCTCTAAAGCAGGGACCACAATCGTCATTAACTGCATAATAATTGATGCAGAAATGTAAGGCATAATGCCCAGTGCGAAAAGACTTAGTCGCATTAAGGCACCACCCGAAAACATGTTGAACATGTCTAGAATCGAACCACCTTGCTGCGCAAACATAGCAGCAAGAGCATCCGGATTTATGCCCGGCACAGGAATGTGAGCTCCTATTCTGTATACTATAAATGCACCCAAAACAAAACCCAGCCTAGCTCTCAGCTCCCCGAACTGAAACTTACCTACCGGCACATCAAAACCTTGTTTACTCACAGCGTCATGCCTCGATTTTTCCGCCGACAGCTTCGATTACTTCTTTAGCGCCCGGCGTAACTTGCAAGCCCTTAATATAAACAGGCCTAGATAGATTTCCCGACTTGATTACCTTAACTTTTGATACCGCAGCAGCTATAACGCTGTATTTTTTTAAAACATCAATATCGATTACTTCGACATGAAGCCCTTCTAGCTCGCTTAACCTGACTTCTGCTGAAAATTTTGCCATGGCAGAGTTAAAACCAACTTTCGGCAAACGTCTTTGCAGCGGCATTTGACCACCTTCAAAGCCAACCTTGTGATAACCACCTGCGCGCGCTTTTTGACCTTTATGACCACGACCACAAGTTTTACCGTCAGTGCAACCAATACCACGACCGACTCGCTTAGACTTTTTACGCGCCCCGTTTGCTGAGGCAATAGAATTAAGAAACATTATGCCTTCTCCACCGTGACCATATAAGAGATTTTATTGATCATACCCCTATTTTCCGGGGTATCGATTACCTCCACTGTTTGGCGAATACGACTTAATCCCAATCCTTTAAGACATTGCAGGTGCTTTTCTAGTCGGCCATTTTTACTTTTGACCATTGTCACTTTAAGTTTTTTGTCGGCCATTTCATTGCCCCATGATTTGATCTACGCTTAAACCGCGTTTCGCTGCGATTTGTTTAGGATCTCGCATCGAAGTTAAGCCTTCTATGGTAGCTCTAACTACATTGATAGGGTTGCTTGTACCTATACACTTTGCCAAAACATTGTGCACCCCAACGACTTCAAATACAGCCCGCATTGCACCACCCGCGATAATTCCGGTACCTTCAGATGCAGGTTGCATATATATCTTTGCGGCACCAACATTCGAAGTAATCGAGTATTGCAATGTTCCTTGATTGAGCGCCACTTTGCGCATGTTTTTTCTAGCTTGTTCAAGCGATTTTTGGATAGCTACCGGTACCTCTCTAGCTTTAGATACGCCGTATCCAACCCTACCCTCGCCATCACCAACAACGGTGAGCGCGGCGAAGCCGAATACTCTACCGCCTTTTACCACTTTAGCGACTCGCCGAACAGAAACAAGTTTCTCCTGCAAACCGTCGCTGCTACCTTGTTGCGCTGTTGCTGTTGCCATCTTAACTTACTCCTAAAAATTCAAACCAGCTTCACGCGCTGCATCAGCAAGGGCTTTTATTCGCCCGTGATATTTAAATCCAGAACGATCAAACGCAACCTCATTGACACCGGCAGCCAACGCTTTTTCAGCAATTTTTCGCCCCACTTCAACTGCAGCATTAATGTTACCGGTACGTCCGACCAGAGCCTTCACTTCGGCTTGCACAGTCGATGCAGCAGCTAAAGTTGAACAACCATCTACACTTAATATTTGTGCATAAATATGCTGAGAAGTTTTATGTATAGTCAGTCGATGAACGGCTTGCTTCTTTATTTTGCAGCGCAGCTTTATTGCTCGCTTCATTCTCGCAGATTTCTTATCCATTTCTATTACCTACTTTTTCTTAGCTTCTTTACGAGCAATGAACTCGTCAGCCAGCTTTACACCTTTACCTTTATAAGGCTCAGGTGGCCGAAATGCGCGAATTTCAGAAGCCACTTGTCCAACTTGCTGCCTGTTACTGCCTTTAACTAGTAATTCTGTTTGAGACGGCGCTTCTACAACGATTCCCTCGGGAACTATATATTCGACTGGATTGGAATACCCAAGAGATAGCGTAAGCTTTTGGCCTGATATTTGAGCCCGATAACCAACACCCACTAATTGCATCTTTTTTACAAACCCCTCGGATACTCCTTTAACCATGTTGGCAACAGAAGCTCGAGTGGTTCCTGCAAATGCTTTTGCATTTTTTATACTGTCATTCCAAGTAATTGCGATTTGACTATTTTCAATGGTTATGCCTACCGACTGCGGCACACAAAACGATAGCTCGCCTAATTTCCCGGATACTTGAATGACAGCACCAACCATTTTTACCTCTACACCGGTAGGTAACGTAATAGGTGCATTTGCTACACGTGACATTTAACCCTCCTATTTGTTAGCATACCGTGCAAATCACTTCGCCGCCATGGCCTATAGCTCTAGCGGCGCGATCGGTCATCACCCCATTGGAAGTAGAAACTATAGCTATCCCCAACCCACCGAGCACCTTAGGCAACTCATCTTTTGATTTATATATCCTTAGCCCGGGCCTGCTAACTCTGCTCACCCTCTCTATCACAGGCACGCCATTGTAGTATTTCAATACAATAGTCATTTCTTTATGCGATCCAATTTCTTCGATCTGAAAATCCGTGATATATCCTTCTTCTTTTAATACTTTCGCTATCGCCGACTTCAATTTAGACGAGGGTAGCTTGACGCTTTTTTTTCCAGCAGCTTGACCATTTCTAATTCTGGTAAGCATATCTGCGATTGGATCTGTCATACTCATTTGTTATTTCTCCACAAACCCGATAAAGATTTACCAGCTCGCTTTCGCTACACCAGGGACATCGCCACGCATCGTAGCTTCCCGTAATTTATTACGGCTAAGCCCAAATTTACGATAATAACCATGTGGGCGGCCAGTTAAATTACATCTGTTTCGTAACCGTGCTTTACTGGAATCTCGTGGAAGTTTCTGTAATTGAAGTTGCGCAGACTCTTTATCTTCAATAGAAGAACTTGGAGAACTAATAACTTTTTTTAAAGCATCTCGCTTTGATTTATATTTTTTTATAAGCTTAGCGCGCTTCACTTCACGCGCAATCATAGATTTTTTAGCCATAAATTGCCCTCAGTTTCTGAATGGAAAGTTAAACTGTTTCAACAATGCTAACCCTTCTTCATCGGATTTAGCAGTTGTAGTGATACAGATATCCATCCCACGTAAGGCATCAATTTTATCGTAATCGATTTCCGGGAAAATAATCTGCTCTTTAATCCCTAAAGTATAGTTACCGCGACCATCGAAAGCTCTAGAGCTAACTCCCCGAAAATCTCTTACTCTCGGAATTGCTATTGTTATCAATCGATCAAAAAATTCATACATTTTGGCGCCACGCAAAGTTACTTTGCACCCGATAGGCATTCCGTCACGAATTTTAAAACCTGCGATTGATTTTCTGGCTAACGTAATAACTGCTTTTTGCCCGGATATTTTTTCCAAATCGGATACCGCTGATTGCAGAATTTTCTTATCTGCAATTGCCTCGCCAACCCCCATATTCAAAGTGATCTTGGTCAACTTCGGCACTTGCATGACCGATTTGTACTCAAATTGTGCTAACAATGCAGGCACAATGTCTTGTTTATATTTCTCTTCAAGTCTTGCCACATCTACCCCCAAACTTATAAATCGACAACTTCACTAGTGGATTTAAACAAACGAACTTTTTTCCCGCTGTCCAAAGTTTTAAATCCTACCCGATCAGCTTTTTTTGTTTTTGGGTTGTAAATAGCAACATTTGAAATATGAATAGGCATATTTTTTTCGACAATACCGCCAGCAATCCCAAGGTTTGGATTACCACGCTGATGCTTCTTAACGGTATTAACGCCATCTATAACTAGCTTATCGTTATTTAGTTTTTTAACGACTTTTCCTAATTTACCTTTTTCTTTCCCAGCGATAACAATTATTTCATCGCCTTGTCTGATTTTATCCATCGCCTCGGACCTCGCTTACAACACTTCTGGAGCTAAAGAAATAATTTTCATAAATTTATCCCCCCTAAGCTCTCTGGTAACAGGCCCGAATATACGAGTACCGATAGGTTGTAGTTGATTATTCAAAATGACTGCTGCGTTACCGTCAAATCTTATTACCGAACCATCCGGACGACGCACGCCTTTACGCGTTCTAACTACTAGCGCATTATAAACATCACCTTTTTTGACGCGAGTGCGGGGCATTGCGTCTTTGACGCTGACCTTGATAATATCCCCAATTCCGGCGTATCGCCGGTGCGAACCACCAAGGACCTTGATACACATGACCTTTTTTGCGCCACTATTGTCGGCGACGTCAAGGCTAGTTTGCATCTGAATCATTTTGAATTCCTAAAAATGTACTTAATATATTTATTTGCTAGAAGCCTCTAATACTTCTACCAGTTTAAACGTTTTTCTTTTTGAAATCGGCCGGCACGAAGTAATGCTAACAAGATCCCCTTGCTGACATAAATTGCTTTCGTCGTGCACTAAAAACTTTGTCGACCGCTTGACATATTTGCCATAGACCGGATGCTTAACCAAGCGCTCGACCAAGACTGAAGCAGTTTTATCCATTTTATTGCTGATTACACGACCGGTTAAAGTACGTACTTTCTCTGGATTTTCACTCATATCACGCCTTTATCCTTTTCGCCCAAAATAGTGTGAATACGGGCAATATCGCGCCTAACTTGTTTAATTTGGCTCGATTTTGTAGATTGCCCTATACTTTTTTGCATCCGTAAATTAAATTGTTCACGAGCTAATTCATATAGAGAAGTAAGCAGCTCTTCTTTCGACTTCTCACGCAGTTCTTTTGCTTTCATCACATTATTGTCCGTGCTGAAAAGGTGGTTTTTACCGGTAACTTCGCTGCCGCCAGAGTGAAAGCTTCGCGGGCCATTTCTTCTGAAACGCCTTCAATTTCGAACAACATGGTACCAGGCTTAATTTGTGCAACCCAATATTCTACACTACCCTTGCCTTTACCCATACGAACTTCTAACGGTTTTTTTGTGATCGGCTTATCCGGGAAAATCCGTATCCAAATTTTGCCGCCACGCTTTACGTGCCGACTTATCGCTCTTCGAGCAGCTTCAATTTGGCGGGCGGTCATTCTACCACGACTAATGGACTTCAATCCATATTCGCCAAAGCTAACCGAAGATCCCCTGGTAGCTATTCCATTGTTTCGATTGGTTTGTTGCTTTCTAAACTTTGTTCTTTTCGGCTGAAGCATAGTCTTGACTCCGTTGTTACTTTTTCGAATCTGAATTCAAAGAAGCGGTATGAGCGTCAAGATCAAACACTTCACCTTTAAAGATCCAAACCTTGATGCCTATGATTCCATACGTGGTTTTTGCCTCGGCTGTACCGTAATCAATGTCAGCGCGCAAAGTGTGAAGTGGAACCCTCCCTTCTCTGTACCATTCTGTTCTTGCGATTTCAGCACCATTCAAACGTCCGGCAACGGTTATTTTAATTCCTTCCGCACCTAACCTCATTGTATTTGTTACCGCTCGCTTCATTGCACGACGGTACATGATCCGCTTTTCCAACTGCTGGGCAATGCTTTCAGCCACAAGATAAGCATCTAACTCCGGCTTTCTGATTTCTTCCACGTTCAATTGAACGGGAACGCCCATCATCGCAGAGATATCTTGCCTAAGTACATCGATATCTTCGCCTTTCTTTCCTATTACAATGCCAGGCCGGGCGGTATGTACAGTGATATTGGCGTTATTAGCCGGTCTGTTGATTTGCACTCTGCTTACTGAAGCGTGCGCCAACTTCTTTTTAATATATTCGCGAACTTTGAGGTCCTGCAGGAGTAGAACGGGGTAGTTCTGGCTGTTTGCGTACCATCTGGACGTCCAATCTTTAACTATCCCAAGGCGTATACCTGTAGGATGAACTTTCTGACCCATTTTTAACCTCTATTAACTTTCCGCTACAGTTACAGTAATGTGACACGTTCTCTTAAGAATGTGGTTCGCCCGCCCTTTCGCCCGTGCAGCTATTCGCTTCATCACACGCCCCTCGTTTACAAACACGGTAGAAACTTTTAAGTCGTCGATGTCGGCATTTTCGTTGTGTTCTGCATTCGCGATTGCTGACTCCAAAACCTTTTTGAAGATACCGGCCGCTTTCTTTGGACTAAATGCAAGAACGTTTAGTGCTTTTTCTACTGACAAACCTCTTATCTGATCACCCACTAATCTGGCTTTTTGGGCCGATAAGGGCGCGTTGCTTAATTTCGCTGAAACTTCCACACATCCTCCTATCTGGATTTCTTATCTACGATATGGCCTTTATAGGTACGCGTCGGGGAAAACTCACCCAATTTGTGTCCGACCATGTTTTCCGTAATTAGAACCGGAATGTGTTGTTTTCCATTATGGACAGCTATCGTCAAGCCCAACATTTCAGGACTTATCATCGATCTTCTAGACCATGTTTTAATCGGTTTCCGATTATTCGCCCTCACAGCTTCTTCTACTTTTTTCAGCAAATGATGGTCAATAAAAGGACCTTTCTTAATTGAACGTGGCACGTTTTATACCCCTGTTATTTCTGCTTGCGGCGTCTGACGATCATATTGTCAGTGCGTTTGTTTTTGCGTGTTTTGTATCCTTTTGTCGGCGTACCCCATGGAGATACTGGATGACGCCCACCTGAGGTCCTGCCTTCACCACCACCGTGCGGATGGTCTACCGGGTTCATTGCCACCCCTCTAACGGTCGGCCTAACGCCTCGCCAACGCTTTGCGCCTGCTTTCCCCAGAGAAATCAAATTATGTTCGGAATTGGACACTTCTCCGACTACACCTTTGCAATCAGAAGGTACTTTGCGCATCTCGCCAGAGCGCAGCCTTAATGTGACATAAGCTCCATCTTTAGCAACGAGCTGAACAGAAGTGCCCGCGCTACGAGCCAACTGAGCACCTTTACCTGGCTTCAATTCAACGCAATGTAGCACAGCACCCAAAGGTATATTTCTAAGCGGCATACAATTGCCTGGCTTGACCGGCGTGGTCTCTCCGCTCATTACTTCTTGGCCAACTTCTATGCCCTTTGGTGCAATAATGTATCTGCGTTCGCCGTCTTTGAAGAGCAGCAACGCAATGTTCGCAGTCCGATTCGGGTCATATTCGATTCGCTCAACAACGGCAGGAACTTCTGTTTTGTTTCGTTTGAAATCGACAATCCGATAGAATTTTTTATGCCCCCCGCCAACATGGCGAGTGGTTATTCTACCTGCATTATTTCGACCGCCTGTTTTCGATTTCTTGTCTAGTAGCGGCGCAAATGGCTTACCCTTATACAAGTTATCGTTTTTTACACGCACCACAAACCGAGATCCTGGAGAGGTCGGTTTTGATTTTAGAATAGCCATGCTGTTCTACCCATTCCTAAAATTGCTATTTGCCTATGCTGAGGCCAGTTCGATTGCATAACCGGACTGAAGCTTGATGTATGCTTTTTTCCAATCCGAGCGCTTACCCAAGCTACGGCCAAAACGCTTGACCTTGCCTTTAACGTTTAACACCCGAACAGCATCAACTTTTACATCAAACATCGCTTCTACAGCGTTTTTAATTTCAAGCTTTGTAGCGCTTTTCAACACCCGAAATACGTATTGATTACTTTCCGCAATTACGGCGCTTTTCTCTGAGATCACCGGGGCAGTCAAAACAGTCGCTAGTCGTAATTTATAGTTGTTCATGACAAACGTTCCTCTAATTGCTTAAGCGCCAAACTGGTTACCAATACTTTGTCAGCTGATACTAAAGTAACTGGATCGACGCTTAATGGCGTCATCACCGCAACATAAGGCATATTACGTGCTGCTAGAATCAAATTCTCGTTCAGATCTTCTACAAGCAACAGCACGCGCTTTGCATCCAAGTCCTTTAGTTTCGCCACGAGCTCTTTAGTTTTCGGTGCTGAAGGAAATATACTATCGCATACCGCTAAACGGCTTTGCCTTAATAACTCGGAGAATATGGAACGAAGGCCCGAGCGATACATTTTTTTATTCAGTTTTTGGTCAAATGAACGAGGCTGAGCTGCGAACGCCACTCCTCCTGACCTCCAAATAGGACCTCTAGTAGTACCAGCTCGTGCGCGACCCGTGCCTTTTTGCCTGAATGGCTTGCTGCCACCACCACTAACTGCAGAACGATTTTTCTGCGCTTTGGTGCCAGATCTTGCGGCGGCCATGTGCTTAACTACTAACTGGTGAACTAAAGTTTCATTGAACGACTGCCCGAAAACAGATTCTGATACTTCACTACCGGCTTGTTGGCTTTCGATATCAGGAACTTGCAAACTCATAACGTAACCTTTATTTACTTTTAACTGCTGGTGTGATGGTAACATCTCCGCCCTTAGCCCCCGGAACCGCCCCCTTTACCAGAATCAAACTTTTCTCTATATCGATAGAGTGAATAGTCAGATTCTGAACGGTGGTCTTTTCCGCCCCCATGTGGCCACACATTTTCTTTCCTTTAAATACGCGACCCGGAGTTTGGTTCATACCGTTAGATCCAGGCACCCTATGTGAACGCGAATTCCCATGCGTAGCGTCTTGAGTTCTAAAGTTATACCGTTTAACGGTACCAGCAAAACCTTTACCTATGCTAATGCCGCAAACATCGACTTGTTGGCCGGCCTCGAATACGCTAACAGAAAGCTCTGAACCCGCAGTCAAATCGACGCCTTCACTTTCGCCTAGCCTAAACTCCCACAAACCTCTACCCGCAGTCACATTTGCGGTAGCGTAGTGCCCGGCCATTGCTTTATTAATTTTTGACGACTTTATGTGCCCGGCAGCTATTTGCACAGCGCGATAACCGTCTATTTCTATGTTTTTTACTTGAATAACACGATTCGAGTCTATGTGCAGCACGGTGACCGGTACTGAAGTACCGTCTTCATTGAAAATCCGCGTCATCCCGCACTTACGACCAACAAGACCTAATGACATCTGTCGATTCCTCTATTTTTGCTTATTTCAGCTTGATTTGAACATCTACGCCAGCGGCGAGATCAAGCTTCATTAACGCATCAACTGTTTTATCTGTTGGCTCTACTATATCCAACAGCCTTTTGTAGGTGCGCAGTTCATACTGATCACGCGCATCTTTATTAACATGCGGCGATATCAATATCGTGAACCGTTCTTTCCGGGTCGGCAAGGGTATAGGCCCTTTGACTTGGGCACCGGTACGTTTAGCTGTTTCAACGATTTCACCGGCCGATTGATCAATTAACTTGTGATCGAATGCTTTCAGTTGAATGCGGATAGTTTGATTCGCCATTGCTATTACTCGATTATAGAAGCCACAACGCCCGCGCCCACGGTACGACCACCTTCACGGATCGCGAAGCGCAAGCCTTCATCCATAGCGATAGGCACTATCAATTTCACTTCGACGGAAATGTTGTCACCCGGCATCACCATTTCTACGCCTTCAGGCAATTCTACCGCGCCCGTTACATCGGTGGTTCTGAAGTAAAACTGTGGCCGATAACCGTTAAAGAATGGGGTATGCCGACCACCCTCGTCTTTTGACAGGACGTAAATTTCCGCTTTAAAGTGCGAGTGTGGCTTGATAGAGTTGACGTGTGCCAACACTTGACCGCGCTCAACCTCATCACGCTTGGTTCCGCGCAACAACACGCCGACGTTATCGCCTGCTTGCCCCTGATCCAATAATTTGCGGAACATTTCCACACCGGTGCAGGTGGTTTTGATAGTTGCCTTGATACCGACGATTTCAACCTCTTCGCCGACTTTGATAATGCCGCGCTCGACACGGCCGGTAACGACTGTACCGCGGCCGGAAATCGAGAATACGTCTTCGATAGGCATCAGGAATTTGCCGTCAATTGCACGCTCAGGCTCCGGAATGTATGTATCCAGGGCTTCTACCAATTTGATCACGGATTGCACGCCGATTTCGCTTTGGTCGCCTTCCAACGCTTTCAACGCAGAACCCACGATAATCGGGGTGTCGTCGCCCGGGAATTCGTATTGATTTAACAATTCGCGGATTTCCATTTCGACCAATTCGATCAATTCGGCATCGTCTACCATATCCGCTTTGTTCAGGAATACGACAATGTAAGGCACGCCAACCTGGCGGGACAATAAGATATGTTCGCGTGTTTGCGGCATCGGACCGTCCGCTGCCGAACAAACCAGGATAGCACCGTCCATTTGCGCCGCGCCGGTAATCATGTTTTTGACGTAATCGGCGTGTCCCGGGCAGTCTACGTGCGCGTAGTGGCGCGTAGTGGATTCGTATTCGACGTGCGAAGTGGAAATCGTGATGCCGCGCGCGCGTTCTTCAGGTGCGTTGTCGATTTGATCGAAGGCTTTGACTTCACCGCCGTTGGCTTCCGCCATGACTTTTGTCAACGCTGCTGTCAGCGTGGTTTTTCCATGGTCTACGTGACCAATCGTGCCGACGTTTACGTGCGGTTTCTTTCTTTCAAACTTTTCTTTAGCCATGAGTCGTTACCTAAAATTTACCAATAGTCAAAACATTTTTTTAATGATCGCATTAGCGACGTTTACAGGCGCTTCGTTGTATTTTTCGAAATGCATGCTGTACGTGGCACGCCCCTGCGTCGCGGATCGCAGGTCAGTGGCGTAACCGAACATTTCCGCCAGCGGAACTTCGGCCTCTATTGACTTACCGGCCAAAACATCATTCATACCGTGAATGATTCCGCGTCGTCTGTTTAAATCGCCTACCACGTCTCCCATGTATTCATCTGGGGTTACAACTTCTACTTTCATCAACGGCTCCAGAAGAACCGGCCGAGCGGCTTCAGCCCCCTCTTTAAAAGCCATCGACCCGGCAATTCTGAACGCCATTTCGTTCGAATCGACTTCGTGGTACGACCCGTCTATTAAACTCGCCTTTACATCCACCACAGGAAAGCCGGCTATTATGCCATTTTCCATTTGCTCCTGGATACCTTTATCAATAGCCGGAATAAATTCTTTCGGAATTACCCCCCCCGCTATCTCGCTAAAGAATGAATAACCTTCTCCGCGTAATTTTGGTTCAAGCCGGATAACCACATGGCCATACTGTCCTTTGCCACCAGTCTGCCTGATAAATTTCCCTTCGCATTGCACTGCATCACTTATCGTTTCCCGGTAAGCAACCTGAGGAGCACCAACATTTGCAGCGACGCCGAATTCGCGTCTTAATCGATCTACAATGATCTCTAAGTGCAACTCCCCCATCCCTGAAATAATAATTTGCCCTGATTCCGCGTCTATAGCCACTCTAAACGACGGATCTTCTTGAGCAAGCCTAGCCAATGCCGCACCTAATTTATCTTCATCCGCTTTAGTTTTAGCTTCCAGGGCTATCGCAATAACCGGCTCAGGAAATTCCATTTTTTCCAGCAAAATCGGGGCATCCATAGCGCAAAACGAATCCCCGGTCACAACATCTTTCAGCCCGATCGCCGCAGCGATATCGCCCGCCCGAACCTCCGAGATTTCCTCCCGGCTATTTGCATGCATCTGGACAAGCCGACCAATTCGCTCTCTCTTGCCTTTCGTAGCATTAAGCACCACTTCGCCAGCCTTTAGAACCCCAGAGTACACCCTGACAAACGTCAAAATACCCACAAATGGGTCTGAGGCAATCTTAAATGCCAGCGCAGCAAAAGGCTGCTCGTCATCCGCTTTTCTGACAACAGGCACAGTCGAGTCTGTTGAAACACCGCCAACAGGAGGTAAGTCAGCGGGTGAAGGTAAAAAATCCAACACTCCATCAAGGAGACACTGTATACCTTTGTTTTTAAAGGCTGCACCACAATACACCGGCACAATCCCTCCTTTCAAAACCCTTGATCTAATTCCTTCTTTGATTTCGAGCTCGGATAACACTCCCTCTTCAAGGTATTTTTCCGTAAACCCCTCATTTGCCTCAGCCGCCAGCTCTACTAAGCGCTCCCTGTATTCTTGAGCGGACTTCATTAACCCTTCAGGTATATCGGACTCTTTAGGATCGACTCCCAAATCTTCTTCACCCCAATAGATAGACCTCATCTTTATTAAGTCAATCACACCAGAAAAAGACTCTTCCGCACCTATCGGCAGCTGCATCACCGCAGCAACCGCACCTAACCGATTCTCTATCTGCTCGACGACACGCAAAAAATCCGCACCAACTCTGTCCATCTTATTGACGAACGCCAGTCGCGGAACATGATATTTATCGGCCTGACGCCATACCGCCTCGGATTGCGGCTCTACCCCACCTACGGCACAGAAAACAGCGCACGCCCCATCTAATACACGTAAAGATCTTTCAACTTCGATCGTAAAATCAACATGCCCGGGCGTGTCTATAATATTTATCCGATGAACAGGGCGTTGCTTATCCATCCCAGACCAAAAACAAGTAGTAGCGGCAGATGTGATTGTGATTCCACGCTCTTGCTCTTGCTCCATCCAATCCATGGTTGCCGCACCATCGTGGACTTCCCCAATCTTGTGGGAAACGCCCGTATAAAACAATATTCTTTCAGTAGTCGTCGTTTTACCCGCATCAATATGGGCCATTATCCCTATGTTGCGATAGCGCTCTATAGGGGTCTGCCTAGCCATTGGTTTACTCCCTCAAATCAACGATGAACTAATTACCAACGGTAATGAGCAAACGCTTTATTGGCTTCAGCCATTCTATGGGTATCTTCCCTCTTTTTAGCCGCCGCACCACGCCCTTCGGACGCATCCAGTAATTCTCCGGCCAACTTTGCCGCCATCGTTCTTTCGTTACGCTTTCGCGCCGCATCGATCAGCCACCGCATGGACAGTGCCACCCTGCGAGCAGGGCGCACCTCAACAGGCACCTGGTATGTAGCGCCACCAACTCGGCGGGACTTAACCTCTACCCTTGGCTGAACGTTTTCCAATGCCTTAGCCACCAACTCCAAAGATTCTTTATGCCCCTTAGCCTCAATTACATCCAGAGCACCATAAACAATTTTTTCAGCAACGGATTTTTTACCATCTTGCATAATCATGTTCATGAATTTTGATAGCATTTCACTACTGAAACGCGGATCCGGATTAATTGTGCGCTTGGCCGCCACCCTTCTTCTTGACATTTGCCGTTAACCTTTCTTTATTTCTTAGGTCTCTTCGCCCCATACTTGGAACGACCGCATTTTCTATCTTTAACACCCGATGTATCCAAACTACCTCTCACTACGTGATAGCGCACACCCGGCAAATCCTTTACCCTGCCACCACGAATCAAGACCACTGAGTGCTCCTGTAAGTTATGTCCCTCGCCGCCGATATAACTACTAACCTCAGCACCATTGGTCAATCTAACCCTAGCAACTTTTCTCAGTGCGGAATTGGGCTTTTTAGGCGTTGTAGTATATACACGCGTACAGACTCCGCGTCTTTGAGGGCACGCCTCCAAAGCGGGAACATTGGTTTTTTCTATTTTTTTCGCACGAGGCTTACGGACCAACTGATTGATCGTGGCCATTATTTACTCCGATACAATTGTTTTGCTACGGAGCCCGCTTATTGCGGGCTCACTCGTCAATCATGCCAACCTATTTCAGGTAAGCTGATCATGTTACCTTTTAGTTAGACATCGGTCAAGCATTTATTACGTATTACTCAATATTCAACGCTTGCTTTAATGCTTCCTCGACATCGACAGCTTCAGCAGCACTCATAGAGGATTCCGATTCAGCTGCTGCATCGCCTTTTCTTTGTTTCCGACGCTGTTCGTGATAGGCCAAACCTGTCCCCGCTGGAATTAACCGTCCGACAATGACGTTTTCTTTCAAACCGCTCAAGTTGTCGCTGATCCCTCTTACCGCCGCATCCGTTAACACACGAGTGGTCTCCTGGAACGAGGCCGCGGAAATAAACGATTCGGTTGCTAAAGAAGCTTTAGTAATACCAAGCAGCAACGACTCGTAACTTGCCGGAATACGCCCTTCTTTTTCAACCTTCTCGTTAACTGCGTTCAACAATGTCCTTTCAACCTGCTCACCTTTAACAAAATCCGTGTCGCCGGATGCAGTAATTTCTACTTTGCGCAACATTTGGCGGATTATCGCTTCGATATGCTTATCGTTGATTTTCACACCTTGCAAGCGATAAACGTCTTGAATTTCCTTGACCAGATAGTCCGCGAGCTCTTCGACGCCCCTTAAACGTAAAATATCGTGTGGTGTCAGTTCGCCTTCAGCAATTGTTTCCCCTTTCTCGACAAACTCCCCCTCAAACACCGTAATATGCCGCCATTTAGGGATTAAGGTTTCATGCTGCTCCCCGTCAGCATCGGTAATAATGACGCGCTGCTTTCCTTTGGTTTCCTTCCCGAAGGAAACCATACCGGTCGCCTCTGCCAAAATAGCCGGGTCTTTTGTTTTTCTTGCCTCAAACAAATCGGCTACTCGCGGCAAGCCACCGGTAATATCGCGGGTTTTACTGGACTCTTGCGGAATCCGAGCCAGTACGTCACCAACTTTTACCTCCGCACCATCTTTTACGCCCACGATTGCGCCGGCCGGTAAAAAATATTGTGCTGGAATGTCGGTACCCGGCAAACTGATCAATCCACCATTTTCATCGATCAAACGCACCATAGGGCGAAGCTCCTTACCGGCGGAACTCCTTTGCTTAGGATCGGTAACCACCCGCGAGGTCAAGCCTGTCACCTCATCCGATTGCTCCTGAACGGTTACCCCGTCAATAAAGTCATGAAGCTGAACGACCCCGTCCACTTCGGTGATTACCGGATGGGTGTGCGGATCCCAATTAACGATAATATCTCCAGCTTTAACTTCGCTTCCGTCCTCAATCGATAAAACCGCACCGTAAGGAATCTTATAGCGCTCGCGTTCCCGTCCGTAATCATCCATGACCCCGACTTCCCCGGATCTAGACACCGCGACCAAATGGTTTTCGCGGTTTTTAACAGTCTTCAAATTGCTCAATTTAACGTTACCCGCCGACTTAACTTGAACATTACTGATCGCTGCAGACCTTGACGCGGCACCGCCGATATGGAAGGTTCTCATGGTCAATTGAGTTCCGGGCTCGCCGATCGACTGTGCAGCGACGACACCGACAGCCTCTCCACTATTCACCAAATGCCCGCGTCCCAAATCGCGGCCATAACATTTGGCACATACTCCGTGACGCGATTGACAAGTAATCACCGAACGCACCACCATCTTATCGATACCATTTTCTTCCAGGACCGATACCAAATTTTCATCGATCATCGTACCGGCTGGAATTAACACCTTATCGCTACCCGGATCGGTAACATCCAAAGCCGCAACCCGACCCAATACCCTTTCCACTAACGGCTCGACGACGTCTCCTCCCTCGATGATAGGCATCATGGTTAGGCCGTTTTCGGTTCCGCAATCATATTCTGCAATGACTAAGTCTTGCGCCACGTCGACTAACCGACGCGTCAGATAACCTGAGTTTGCGGTTTTCAGAGCTGTATCGGCCAAACCTTTCCGTGCGCCATGGGTCGAGATGAAATATTGCAGTACGTCCAGGCCTTCGCGGAAATTCGCGGTAATAGGCGTTTCGATAATTGAACCGTCCGGCTTGGCCATCAATCCACGCATACCCGCTAATTGTCTTATTTGCGCTGCCGAACCCCTAGCGCCCGACTCCGCCATCATGAATATAGAGTTGAACGACTTTTGTTTGACTGTCTTACCGGCTGAATCGATTGCATCTTCTTCACCCAAGCCTTCCATCATCACTTTGGCAACTTGGTCATTCGCGCGCGACCATATATCCACTACCTTGTTGTAACGCTCGCCGTCGGTAACCAAACCGGACGCATATTGATTTTGAATTTCGCTGACTTCCCCTTCGGCCGCACGAATGATATCGGCCTTTTTAGCGGGAATTTCCATATCTTCTATACCGAACGAGACGCCTGCCCGGGTAGCGTATTTGAAACCCAAGTACATGATTTTGTCGGCCAAAATCACCGTATCTTTGATTCCGAGATAACGATAACAATAGTTAATCAAGCGCGAAATATTTTTCTTAGTCATATCCACGTTGACTAACTCGAACGGCATACCGTCCGGAACGATGTTCCAAATAAGCGCTCGTCCTACCGTCGTCTTTCTTCTAGTGGTTGTCTCTTCAAGTTCGCCGTCGGAATTTTTTGTTTTCTCGGTGATTCGAACTTCAATTTTACTTTGTAATTCAATGACCTTGTTGTCTAGTGCGATACCTACCTCGGCAAGATCGGAAAAAATGCTGCCTTCGCCTTTTGCGTTAACTTTTTCCCGGCTGATGTAGTAAAGACCCAATACCACGTCTTGTGAGGGGTTGATTACCGGCTCACCGTTTGCCGGAGACAAAATGTTATTGGTCGCCATCATCAGGGTGCGCGCCTCCAGCTGCGCTTCCACTGACAACGGAATATGTACGGCCATCTGGTCTCCGTCGAAATCGGCGTTAAAGGCGCTACATACTAAAGGATGCAACTGAATGGCCTTGCCCTCAATCAAAGTCGGTTCGAACGCCTGAATACCCAGCCTGTGCAAGGTTGGCGCACGGTTCAGTAGTACCGGATGCTCTCTAATCACTTCTTCGAGAATATCCCATACTTCGGCGCCTTCGCGCTCGACCATTTTCTTTGCCGCTTTGATGGTGGTTGCCAAACCGCGCATTTGCAGTTTGCTGAAGATGAACGGCTTGAACAATTCCAACGCCATTTTTTTCGGCAACCCGCATTGATGCAACCGCAGCGTCGGACCAACCACGATTACCGAGCGCCCTGAGTAATCCACCCGTTTGCCGAGCAAGTTTTGCCGGAAGCGCCCTTGTTTGCCCTTGATCATATCCGCCAAGGATTTTAACGGCCGTCTATTGCTTCCGGTAATCGCACGGCCGCGGCGGCCATTATCCAGCAGTGCATCCACTGCTTCTTGCAGCATGCGTTTTTCGTTGCGAACGATGATATCCGGGGCGTTTAAATCCAACAACCGCGTCAAGCGATTGTTACGATTGATGACCCGTCTATATAAGTCGTTCAAATCCGAAGTCGCGAAACGCCCCCCGTCTAAGGGTACCAATGGACGCAGTTCAGGCGGCAACACCGGCAAAACGTGCATAATCATCCATTCCGGTCGATTGTTAGAGGCGAGCAACGAATCGATGACTTTTAAGCGTTTTGAAAATTTCTTGATTTTGGTATCGGAGGAAGTCGAATTGATTTCCTCCCTTAAATTATTGATTTCTTCTTTTAAATCTATGGATTTCAATAAATCGTAAATAGCCTCGGCGCCCATTTTTGCGACGAAATCATCGCCGTGTTCTTCCACCGCGTTCATATACTCTTCGTCGGACAATAATTGCCCTTTCTCCAACGGCGACATGCCCGGATCGGTGACTACGAACGTCTCGAAATACAACACTCTTTCGATGGAACGTAGTGTCATATCCAGTAACAGCGCGATTCTGGAAGGCAAAGATTTCAAAAACCAGATATGTGCGACCGGGCTAGCTAATTCGATGTGCCCCATCCGTTCGCGACGTACTTTTGACAAGGTAACTTCTACGCCGCACTTTTCGCAAATTACCCCACGGTGTTTCAGGCGTTTATATTTACCGCACAAGCACTCGTAATCGCTAATCGGCCCGAAGATTTTTGCGCAAAACAACCCATCGCGCTCCGGTTTGAAGGTCCTGTAATTGATCGTTTCCGGTTTTTTGACTTCGCCGTAAGACCATGAGCGAATCATATCAGGAGAAGCCAAACCGATTCTTATCGTGTCAAAATCGTCGGAGCGGTTTTGTCGTTTCAAAAAATTCATTAAATCTTTCAAGAGCGTACCCTCTTTTTATGTAAATCGATAATGTCCAGTGTTTAGTCGTCCCAAGCGTGGGATCATTCCTGTTCCATTTCGATATTGACTCCCAGCGAACGTATTTCTTTGACCAACACGTTGAATGATTCCGGCATTCCGGCTTCCATCGTATGGTTGCCGTCGACGATATTCTTGTACATTCGAGTTCTACCTGTAACGTCGTCCGATTTGACCGTCAGCATTTCTTGCAGCGTATAAGCGGCACCGTATGCTTCCAATGCCCAAACTTCCATCTCACCGAAGCGCTGGCCGCCGAACTGGGCTTTGCCGCCGAGTGGCTGCTGCGTGACCAGACTGTAAGGCCCGGTTGAACGCGCATGCATTTTGTCGTCCACCAAATGATTTAATTTCAGCATATACATATATCCGACAGTAACCTCCCTCTCGAACCTTTCGCCGGTCAAGCCGTCGTACAAAACGGTCTGGCCATGTTCAGGCAAGTCGGCCAAGCTCAACATGCTGCGAATGTCTTCTTCGGAAGCGCCGTCGAATACCGGTGTTGCCATCGGCACGCCTTCGGTCAAATTAGATGCCAAATCTAGAATTTCGGCGTCGGACAAGCCGGCTAAATCTTCTTTTCTACCGCTGCAGTTATAAATTTTTTCCAAAAGCTCTCTAACTTCTATCACCTTGGCTTGCGCCTCCAACATCTTGCCGATCTTGATACCCAATCCTTTCGCCGCCCATCCCAAATGGGTTTCCAGTACTTGCCCTACGTTCATCCGCGAGGGTACACCCAGTGGATTCAACACGATATCGATGGTAGTACCGTCGGCCGTATAGGGCATATCTTCGATCGGAACGATCTGCGAAATGACCCCTTTGTTTCCATGGCGTCCCGCCATTTTATCGCCCGGCTGGATGCGCTTTTTGACCGCCAAATACACTTTGACCATTTTCAACACACCCGGCGCCAAGTCGTCGCCCATGGTGATTTTTTTCTTTTTCTGCTCGAAACGTTCGTCGAATTGTTTACGTTGTTGCTCGACTTGTTCTGCAATCGTCTCCAGATAAACATTGACGTCTTCGTCTTGAGACCTAATTTTAAGCAGTTCGGAATTCGTCAAGCCGTTCATATAGGCTTCAACGATTTCTTCGCCTTTTTTCAGACCGTTCGGTCCCTTTTCCGCCTTTTTACCTTTCAGAGTTGCTTTAACCCTGGCAAAAATGTCGTGCTCGACGATTTTTAATTGGTCGTCCAGATCTTTACGGTAACGTCTGATTTCGGCGTCTTCGATCTCCAACGCCCGTTTATCTTTTTTAACGCCGTCGCGGGTGAATACCTGAACATCGATCACGGTTCCCCGCACGTTATTAGGCACTCGCAACGAGGTATCTTTCACGTCTGCGGCCTTTTCGCCGAAAATCGCTCTTAGCAGCTTTTCTTCCGGAGTCAGTTGCGTCTCGCCTTTCGGGGTAACTTTACCGACGAGAATGTCACCGCCTTTCACTTCCGCTCCAACGTAAACGATGCCGGACTCGTCAAGTTTCGATAGCGCTTCTTCACTGACGTTCGGAATATCGGCGGTAATCTCCTCGGGACTATGCTTGGTCTCTCGAGCGACGCACGTTTTCTCTTCTATATGAATAGTGGTGAATCTATCTTCTTTCACCACCCGTTCCGACACCAAAATGGAATCTTCAAAGTTATAACCGTTCCAAGGCATAAACGCGATCAGCATATTTTGCCCAAGCGCCAACTCACCCAAGTCCGTCGACGGACCATCCGCCAGAATATCGCCTTTGTTGACGATATCGCCCAACTTAACTAGCGGCTTTTGATTGATGCAGGTGTTTTGGTTCGAACGGGTGTATTTGATCAAATTGTAAATATCGACACCCGGAACGCCGGCAACGGTTTCTTCGTCGTTTACTCGCACCACGATTCTGGCGGCATCGACCGCTTCGATTCTACCGCCGCGCGTTGCAACGACAGTTACACCGGAGTCCTTGGCAACAACACGCTCCATACCCGTGCCAACCAGCGGTTTTTCCGCACGCAATGTCGGTACCGCTTGGCGCTGCATGTTGGAGCCCATCAACGCCCGGTTCGCGTCATCATGCTCTAAAAACGGAATGATCGATGCCGCGACCGAGACGATTTGCTTTGAAGAGACGTCCATGTATTGCACAGTATCGGAAGACGCCAAGGTAAACTCGTCTTTATAACGGCAAGAAACCAAACCTTCGATCAATTTGCCGTTGTCGTCTACCGCTACGCTGGATTGCGCAATGACATATTCGCCCTCTTCAATGGCAGAGATGTAATCGACTTGATCCGTTACAACACCGTTAACAACTTTGCGGTACGGCGTTTCTAAAAAGCCGTATTCGTTAGTGCGCGCGTACACGGCCAGAGAGTTGATCAAACCGATGTTCGGCCCCTCCGGGGTTTCAATCGGACATACCCGACCGTAATGAGTGGTATGAACGTCCCTGACCTCGAATCCGGCCCGCTCTCTGGCTAAACCGCCCGGTCCCAGCGCAGATACGCGGCGCTTGTGAGTAACTTGAGACAACGGATTGTTTTGGTCCATGAACTGCGATAACTGACTGGAACCGAAGAACTCCTTCACTGCCGCCGAAACCGGTTTGGCATTGATAATTTCTTGCGGCATCAAACCTTCGGAGTCCGCAAGCGTTAGGCGTTCCCGCACGGCGCGCTCAACGCGGACCAAACCGATCCGGAATTGGTTTTCTATCATTTCTCCAACCGAGCGTACCCGGCGGTTACCCAAATGATCGATATCGTCTACTGTTCCGTTGCCGTTACGAATTTTGATCAATTCCTTTAAAACATCAATGATGTCTTCTTTGCTTAACGTGCCTTGACCTTCGATTTCTTCACGGCCCAAGCGACGGTTGAATTTCATTCTGCCGACAGCGGACAAGTCGTAACGCTCGTCGGTGAAAAATAAATTTTCGAATAAGTTTTCCGCGGACTCTACGGTAGGCGGCTCGCCCGGACGCATCATCCGGTAGATTTCGACTAATGCTTCCAGACGATTCGTCGTGGTATCCAAACGCATGGCGTTTGAAATATACGGACCACGATCTAAGTCATTAACATACAAGGTATTAATTTCTTTAACGTCGTTGTCAATTAATTTCTGCAACAGGGATTCGGTCAATTCGTCGTTGACGTTTGCTACCAATTCGCCAGTCGATTTATCAACGACGTTGTGTCCCAAAATTTTTCCATAAAGATAATCTTTAGGCACTTCTATTTCGGTGACGTTGGCCTTTTCAAGCTGGCGTACGTGTTTTGCGGTAATCCGCCGCCCTTCCTCGATCAAAACCTTCCCATCGTGCTTGATATCGAATACCGCCATCTCGCCTCGCAAGCGCTCCGGTTTGACGTGAAACATAAAACGATTCGGGGCCAATGAAAATTTATTGGTGTCGAAGAAAATATTAATCATCTCTTCGTTGTCGTAGCCCAACGCACGCAACAATATGGTCGCCGGAATTTTTCGACGGCGGTCTATTCGCACATAAACGGCATCCTTATGGTCGAATTCAAAGTCTAACCATGAGCCGCGGTAAGGTATTACCCGTGCATTGAACAATAATTTCCCGGATGAGTGAGTCTTGCCTTTGTCGTGATCAAAAAACACTCCGGGCGAACGGTGCAATTGCGACACGATGACGCGTTCGGTGCCATTAATGACGAAGGTACCGTTCTCCGTCATCAACGGCAATTCACCCATGTAAACTTCCTGTTCGCGAATGTCCTTCACGACTTTGGTGTTAGCCGGCGCATCTTTGTCGTAGATAACCAAACGAACTAATACCCGTAACGGTGCGGAAAATGTCGCGCCTCTTTGCTGGCATTCTCTTACGTCGAAAGCAGGTTCCCCTAAACGGTATTTTACGTACTCAAGCACTGCGTACCCGGAAT
Source organism: Methylomonas sp. HYX-M1 (assembly GCF_040741385.1). Lineage (NCBI taxonomy): Bacteria > Pseudomonadati > Pseudomonadota > Gammaproteobacteria > Methylococcales > Methylococcaceae > Methylomonas > Methylomonas sp. HYX-M1. The sequence goes on along the minus strand of NZ_CP160405.1, from coordinate 555,423 downwards.
GACTCACCACCGGAAAAACGCTGGAAAACGCCGCGTGTAACCCTTGATTTTTTCGTTTTTCCGGCTGTACGCCTAGTTGCAGGAAGCTGGCATACGAATCGATCTGCGTTGCCAACAGATAAGGCACATCCAGAACTTCACTGCCTTTTCCAAAATTGTTACGAATGCGCTTTTTTTCGGTAAAAGAATAGGCCATATTGCTTCTATACCTTCTTCGTCAGAGATGATTGATACTGCCCGTCTTACAAGCAGTAAAAGGCCGACGGTAAAATACCGTCAGCCCGGCTTGGTGGGCTTGCGCCCGATGAGCAAACAAATTGCTTATTTGATTTCGCAGGTAGCGCCCGCTTCTTCGAGTTCTTTTTTCGCAGCTTCAGCTTCAGCTTTGCTGACAGCTTCTTTCAAAGTAGTCGGAGCGCCTTCTACCGCATCCTTGGCTTCCTTCAGTCCCAAACCGGTTAAACCGCGAACGGCTTTAATTACTGCTACTTTATTCTCGCCGAAACCGGTCAAAATGACATCAAACTCGGTTTGTTCTTCGACAACTGCAGCCGCTGCAGGTGCGGCCACAGCGACTGCGGCAGCTGCAGATACACCAAATTTTTCTTCCATCGCCGATATTAAATCAACGATTTCCATCACAGTCATGTTTGCAACTGTTTCCAAGATATCTTCTTTCGAAATTGCCATTCTAAATTCCTCGTATATTTTGAGCTTTATCAGTTAATCGTGAGTTTACGCCGCTTCTTTTTCGTCTCTGATCGCAGCCAAGGTGCGTGCCAGTTTTTCCACCGGTGCTTTCATGACAGACATCAGCATGCTGATACCTTGATCGCGTGTCGGCAATCTCGCCAATCGTTCCAACTCGGAGCCGTCAAATGCTTGACCGTTAATTGCAACGACTTTCGCAATCAGCTTGTTATGCTCTTTTGCAAAATCGTGTACCAATCGCGCCGCACAACCTGGATCTTCCAACGAAAAGGCCAGAATAAGCGGCCCGGTTAAACCGTCTTGCATGCATTCAAATTCGGTCCCAACCACTGCGCGTTTTGCCAGTGTGTTTTTTACCACCCTCAAATACACGCCTGTTTCCCGGGCTGTTTTGCGCAATTTAGTCAATTCGGAAACGGTTAAGCCTCGATATTCGGCCGCAACCGCCGAAAGCGCTTTTCCTGCTACTTCTGCAACTTCCTCTACGACAACTTTTTTGCCATCTAAATTGAGTGCCACATCTATCTCCTGTATCGTCTGACTTTCATCAGCACTGCAAATGCATCTAATAGATGCCCCTTCACGGTACTCTTTCCAATCCTTTAGTTCGAGCTTCCGTCTACGTAGGATATTAAGCTTCCGCACCTACGGTCTTTGACGGTTACCGATTTGCCGGCAACCCAAAGTTTTTTAAATCTCGATGCTAGTTTGATCGATCCACAATCCAGGTCCCATCGTGGACGACAACGAAATTTTCTTTAAATACACGCCTTTCGCCGCGGTAGGCTTCGCTTTTTTCAAATCTGTAATCAAAAATTCCAGATTTTGTTTGATGGCAGTCTCGTCGAAAGAGACTTTGCCAATGGAACAATGAATGATGCCGGCTTTATCGGTTCTGTATCTAACTTGTCCGGATTTGGCATTCTTTACGGCAGTAGCGACATCGGGCGTTACAGTTCCCACTTTAGGGTTAGGCATTAAGCCTCTTGGACCTAAAATTTGACCCAACTGGCCGACGACTCTCATAGCATCCGGAGAGGCAATAACGACGTCAAAATTGATTTCGCCGCGCTTTACTTGCTCAGCCAAGTCGTCCATGCCTACTAAGTCGGCGCCTGCTTCTTTTGCTGCGTCGGCATTAGGCCCCTGGGTAAACACCGCTACACGTACGGTTTTACCCGTACCATTGGGTAATACCGATGCACCTCGAACGTTTTGATCGGATTTTCTTGGATCGACGCCCAAATTGACGCTTACATCAATCGACTCGTCAAATTTGACATTTGCGAATTCTTTCAATATCGCAATGGCTTCAGATACTGAATATTGTTTGCTTCTAACCACTTTGGCTTTAATTGCCTGCGTTTTTTTACTAAATTTAGCCATTACAATCCCTCCACGTTCAAGCCCATACTGCGAGCGCTGCCCGCAATAATTTTGACTGCCGACTCTAAATTTGCAGCATTCAAGTCTTCCATTTTTGTTTTGGCGATTTCTTCCAACTGAGCCCGCGTTACGGTGCCGACTTTGTTGGAGTTAGGCTTACTGCTACCACTCTTGATGCCTGCGGCTTTTTTCAACAAAATAGATGCGGGTGGAGTTTTGGTAATAAAAGTAAAACTTTTATCACTATAAACAGTAATAACGACAGGTAAAGGCAAACCTTTCTCGACTTCCTGGGTTCTAGCATTGAAGGCTTTACAGAACTCCATGATATTGACGCCACGTTGGCCCAAAGCAGGACCAACCGGAGGACTAGGGTTAGCCTCGCCTGCTTTTACCTGCAATTTAATATATGAATCGATTTTTTTAGCCATTTTTAGCTCCTATTCGGGTACTAACGCTTTTCAGCTCCCCATACAAACAAAAATCCTTGCCATGAGCATGGCAAGGATTCAGATATTTAGCCCTGCAAGTTAAATTTTTTCTACTTGAACAAAGTCCAGCTCTACCGGCGTTGAGCGACCAAAAATCAACACGGAAACTCTCAAACGGCTTTTGTCGTAGTTGACTTCCTCAATGCTACCATTGAAATCTTTAAATGGCCCGTCGATTATCCTAATAACTTCTCCGACTTCAAATAGCGTTTTAGGCCGCGGCTTATTAACCCCTTCCTCAACTCTATTAAGGATTGCCATCGCCTCTTTTTCCGAAATCGGCGAAGGCTTATCTGTAGCCCCTCCGATAAATCCCAATACTCTAGGCACGTTTTTAACTAAATGCCACGTTTCGTCGTTTAACTCCATTTGAACCAAGACGTAGCCAGGAAAAAATTTGCGCTCGCTTTTACGCTGCTGCCCCATTTTCATCTCTACGACTTCTTCCGTTGGGACCAGGATTTTCCCGAAATAATCTTGCAGCCCTTCCCGCTTAATGCGCTCCTCTAAGGACTGCTTAACTTTATTTTCAAAATTTGAGTACGCGTGTACCACATACCAGCGCAACGACATGGATTAAATCCCCTGATTCATTAGCAATTGGATTGCCCAGAGCAGAAACATATCGAGCAACCAAAGTATCAGCCCCACAATAAATACCATTGCAAAGACCAATATTGTCGTTCTAAATGTTTCTTCCCGCGTAGGCCACACCACGCGCCGCATTTCCTGCTTAGACTCACCGATAAATTGCCAAACAGCGCGCCCTTTTGCCGTGGTAAAACAAATACCCACCGCAAAAGCTACAATCAATACTAAGGCAAGTACACGATACAACAGCAGAAAATCAGAAAAGTGATAGAACGCAACAACCCCAGCTGCAATCAGCAAAGGGCAAATTATTAATTTTACGATATCACCTATAGAAGTGACCTGCTCTGCTTGTGCGTTCATTATTTATTATTTTTATATATCCGGATGGCAGGCCAGGAGGGACTCGAACCCCCAACTTGCGGTTTTGGAGACCGCTGCTCTACCAATTGAACTACTGACCTATTCCAGATAATTAAGAATGTTATTCGATTATAGAAGCCACAACGCCCGCGCCCACGGTACGACCACCTTCACGGATCGCGAAGCGCAAGCCTTCATCCATAGCGATAGGCACTATCAATTTCACTTCGACGGAAATGTTGTCACCCGGCATCACCATTTCTACGCCTTCAGGCAATTCTACCGCGCCCGTTACATCGGTGGTTCTGAAGTAAAACTGTGGCCGATAACCGTTAAAGAATGGGGTATGCCGACCACCCTCGTCTTTTGACAGGACGTAAATTTCCGCTTTAAAGTGCGAGTGTGGCTTGATAGAGTTGACGTGTGCCAACACTTGACCGCGCTCAACCTCATCACGCTTGGTTCCGCGCAACAACACGCCGACGTTATCGCCTGCTTGCCCCTGATCCAATAATTTGCGGAACATTTCCACACCGGTGCAGGTGGTTTTGATAGTTGCCTTGATACCGACGATTTCAACCTCTTCGCCGACTTTGATAATGCCGCGCTCGACACGGCCGGTAACGACTGTACCGCGGCCGGAAATCGAGAATACGTCTTCGATAGGCATCAGGAATTTGCCGTCAATTGCACGCTCAGGCTCCGGAATGTATGTATCCAGGGCTTCTACCAATTTGATCACGGATTGCACGCCGATTTCGCTTTGGTCGCCTTCCAACGCTTTCAACGCAGAACCCACGATAATCGGGGTGTCGTCGCCCGGGAATTCGTATTGATTTAACAATTCGCGGATTTCCATTTCGACCAATTCGATCAATTCGGCATCGTCTACCATATCCGCTTTGTTCAGGAATACGACAATGTAAGGCACGCCAACCTGGCGGGACAATAAGATATGTTCGCGTGTTTGCGGCATCGGACCGTCCGCTGCCGAACAAACCAGGATAGCACCGTCCATTTGCGCCGCGCCGGTAATCATGTTTTTGACGTAATCGGCGTGTCCCGGGCAGTCTACGTGCGCGTAGTGGCGCGTAGTGGATTCGTATTCGACGTGCGAAGTGGAAATCGTGATGCCGCGCGCGCGTTCTTCAGGTGCGTTGTCGATTTGATCGAAGGCTTTGACTTCACCGCCGTTGGCTTCCGCCATGACTTTTGTCAACGCCGCTGTCAGCGTGGTTTTTCCATGGTCTACGTGACCAATCGTGCCGACGTTTACGTGCGGTTTCTTTCTTTCAAACTTTTCTTTAGCCATTACCTAAACACCCTAAGAACGACAATTTATTTAACTGGAGCTCATAACCGGATTTGAACCGGTGACCTCTTCCTTACCAAGGAAGTGCTCTACCTACTGAGCTATATGAGCGTCATTACCGTAGCCAAAAGTGGAGCGGGTGATGGGAATCGAACCCACGTGATCAGCTTGGAAGGCTGGAGTTCTACCATTGAACTACACCCGCAGATCCAATTCAATTAATGGTGGAGGGGGGAGGATTCGAACCTCCGAAGGTAGAACCGGCAGATTTACAGTCTGATCCCTTTGGCCGCTCGGGAACCCCTCCGTCACATGATCTGAGCATTATCCACGAATATTTTTTATCCGTCAAACAATTTATTTCTTTTTTCGCCCAACTTATCGATTCACCGCATCTCCATATACAGCGCAATCAATGTTCTACTGTAAGTCGATGGCCAAAGCCCAGCCTCTTCTACCTTGACATTCGCCTGTAGTCATTTCGACCTCGACGAATACATCCTTTTTGCCGTAAGCGTCTTGGGATTGAATCACTTTAACCGGAGTGCCTTGAGGCATATGTTTACAACCTCCCTCACGATCGTCTTCTTCGGTATCGTCATAGGCAGCCATAGAGCCCGGTACGGCGACTAATCGAACAGTAGAATCCGAGTCGTAAGCATTCGCACTTTTCAGCACATAATTTTGACCGATGACGATAGGCTTCGCTTGATGCACAGGCAGTTTTGGATCGGAACCGCCGGACATGAACAGCAACAATACAACAACGACAACCGCACCGACTCCACCGAAGAACACCTTCGGATTGTTTTCCTTCAGCTCGGTCAGCGTTTTCAGAATATTACCCGCCGCATTTTGTGCAGCAGCCATCGTTTCTTTAGGATTGGATTCGCTTGCTTGCGTATTTTCCTCGTTTGGATTCACGTTCTCGGGTTTGTTGTTATCGTCTGCACTCATGGAATGTATCCTCTCGTGTAATTATTATTATGGTAAGAGCGACAAAGTTACCATGCCTGATAAACATTTCAAGCATTGGATGCAATTCCCTGCGAATTTGGCAGCTCTCGGCAGAACGGCTCATAACATTTTCGTCAATGAAATCACCGGTTTTTCGCTTCAATTATCTGCAACACATCCAAGACCCGGCAGCAATACGCAAATTCGTTATCGTGCATCAAGGCCATGCCCAGTTGACGCTTGTTGCTAAGCGTCAAGTGCTCCATCAACACGATTGCCGAATAGGGCGCACCCAGATAATCGATACTGGCTTTCTGATGCCCCCAACTTCCGTACTCACAGCATACAATCCCGTTTAGCTCGCCGTTAGCATACGCCTCTAAACGCTCGCGAACCGCCTCTAAAGACGTTTCGGTCGAAAGGGTAGCGGTCAAATCAATCACCGACACCACCGCCGTCGGCACCCGGTAGGACAACGAATCCAACTTGCCGTCCAATTCCGGAATCACCAAACTCGTCGATTTGCCGACATTGGTCGGCGTCGGCACAATAGAAACCCCACAAGCCCGGCCTAATTGCGAATTGGGATGGTAGGCGTCCAACACCTTTTGATCGGACAAAACCGGATGTATCGTGATAATACGGGCATAATCCATACCGAAATGACTATGCAGGATATGGCAAATCGGCACCATCGCGTTACCGGTACAGGTACTGGCCGAAATCACGTCGTGCCTAGCCGGATCGTAAGCCTGATGATTGACCCCATAAACGACACTAATGTCGGCACCCGCCACATTCCAAGTGCAAAGGATTTTTTTGGCCACGTTTTGGACGATCAAGGCCCGAAAGTCGTTGATCGTGGCAGTACCGGTCGCATCGAACAACACGTCTAACTCGAACTCGCGCAATGCCCCAAAACTATCTTTTTCGGGCGGACTCCGGCGCCGATCAACCCGTAGATACCTTACCCGTATTCCATCCAACAACAAATCGTCGTCGTCAATATCTACTGTAAATGGCGGCCGACCGTAACTGCTGTCATGCGCGATCAAATAAGCGACGTGGTCTATCGGCATCACGTCGCAGACCACGCGTATATCGAACCGACCGCCGCCGGCCTGACTAAAGTTGTTTCGTAAAACGCCGCCGCCTACCCGGCCTAAACCGACTATTCCGACTCGTAATCTCATAAGCCGACATCCTGCTTGACGGCCTCGATCGAACACTCGAAACGCTCAATGTCAAACAGTGCGGACAAGATAGGTAATTGGCATGCCATAGGAAGTGAGAAGTCCGGAAGGAGAGAAACATGTGATTTAGTTCGCGAAATCAGACTAGATCAACGGTTCGAGGAAGTCAATCTCGCAGCATTTCCCCGCAATTACAATCCCGTCGAACCGGCACTCGCCGCTAAATACATACAATCAAATCAATAAAGGACATAGTGCAAAACCACTCACTGCTCAACTATCGCCGCTTTCGGCAACTCCCGATTGATCAAAAAATACACCACCGGTATCACCACCAGCGAGAATAAGGTCGAGGCGATAATGCCGAAGATGAAGCTCCAGGCCAGGCCGGAAAAGATCGGGTCCAGCACGATCATCACCGAGCCAAGTACCGCCGAGGCGGCGGTCAGGAAGATCGGGCTCAAGCGAGTGGCGCCGGCTTCGACGATGGCGTCGGCCAGCGAAATCTCCGGGTTGCTGCGATAGATGTTCTCGATGAAGTCGATCAGGATGATCGAATTGCGCACCACGATGCCTGCCAACGCGATCATGCCGATCATCGCGGTGGCGGTAAAATACACCGGATCGGCGTATGGGCCCACATCCGACGCAAACAGGTTGATAAACCAAAAGCCGGGCATGATGCCGATCACGGTCAGCGGGATGGCGATCATCATGATCAGCGGGATGCCCAGCGAGCCGGTCTGGCCGACCAGCAGGATGTAGATCATCACCATCGCCGCCGCGAAGGCAAGCCCTAAGTCGCGGAATACGTCCACGGTGATTTTCCACTCCCCTTCCCCGGCCATTTCGGCCCGGTAGCCGGGCGGCAGCGGCTTTTCCTCCAGCTTGTCGCCCAAGTCCCAGACCGCTTCGACCGGGCTGCGGCCGGCCATTTCCGCCAGCACGTAGGACAACGGCTGTAGATTTTTATGGTAAATGGTTTGGTCGGCAATGTCGTGCGTGAATTCGCCCAGTTCGCTCAAGCGCACCAGTTCGCCATTGGCGGATTTGACCGCCAGTGCCAGCAAGTCGGCCTCCGAAGCGCGCGCCGCACGCGGAATGCGCAATTCAATCAACAAGGGTTGGCGTTCGCTGCCGATATGCAGGGTGCCTGCCGCGCCGCCTTGTACCGCCAATTGCAGACTGTCGGCGACTTGCCGGCTACTAATGCCCAATAAGGCCGCTTTGTCCTGATCCAGTTTAAACTGCAGTTTTTGCTGCGGCGCTTGCACGTAATCGTCCACATCCACAACGCCTTCGACGGATTCCAGATCCGCGCGGACCCGTTTGGAGGCTTGCAGAATGTCGGCATAAGTGGCTTCCGGCGGGCCGTAAATTTCGGCGACCACACTGGACAGTACCGGCGGTCCGGGCGGCATCTCGACGATTTTGATGTTGGCGCCGTATTGCTTTTCGATTTTGTCGATCTCCGGACGCATACGCAAAGCGATGGCATGCGATTGTTGCTCGCGCTTGGTCTTATCCACCAACACGATCCGCAAGTCGCCGGCGTAAGCGCCTTGGCGCAGATAGTAATGCCGTACCATGCCGTTGAAATCCATAGGCGAGGCCAAACCAACGTAAACTTGGTAACTGCTGACTTCGTTGACGGTCGCCAGATAGCGGCCCAACGCCGCTGCAACCTGGTCGGTAGCTTCCAACGTGGAGCCGCGCGGCATGTCGATAACCAGCTGTAATTCGTTTTTGTTGTCGAAAGGCAGTAATTTCAACGGCACGACCCGGGTGACCGCCATCAGCGTAGACAGCACAAATGCGGCAAACACTGCCCCCAAAAACCACAAGGCCTTGTTTTTATCGGCCAGCAGCGGTGCCAGGATGGCCCTATAGGTCCTGTAACCCAGGGTTTTCTTCAAGTCGAAGGCCGGCCCGTGATCTTTACCGTAATCGCCTTTCAATAAGCGGTAACTGGCCCATGGCGTTACAGTGAAAGCAATCAGCAGCGACATCAGCATCGCAATCGGTACGTTAAACGCCATAGGCGCCATGTAAGGTCCCATCATGCCGGTGATAAAAAACATCGGCACAAAGGACATGATCACGGCGAACGTCGCCAGAATGGTGGGCGGACGAATTTCGTCCACGGCGGTCAGCAAGGCTTGCAGCGGCGGCTGTTTGCGCAGCTTGTAATGGCGGTGGATGTTTTCCACGTCGACAATCGGGTCGTCGACCAATAAGCCCAGCGACAAAATCAAGGCGAACAGCGTCACCCGGTTGATGGTGTATCCGAAGATCAAATCCAGCAGCAAGGTAATCGCAAAGGTCATAGGCACCGCCAACGATACGATCATCGACTCCTTAAACCCCAACGACAATGCCAGCAACACAATAATGGTCAAGATGGCGATGGACAAATGCATCACCAACTCGTTGACTTTATGATCGGCGGTTTCGCCATAGTCGCGGGTGACGGTAATCAGCACGTCGTCCGGAATCAGGGTACCGTGCAGTTGCTCGGTCAATTCCAATACCTGTTCGGCGACACCGACCGCGTTGCTGCCGCGCCGCTTGGCAATCGCAATAGTCGCCGTTTGCCTTTCCTCGCCGACCGCCGGCAATTCGCCGCCGGCGTATCCAACCATTTTCATGTCGGCGACCCCGGGACCGAAACCGATGCGGGTGTAATAATCGGTATCCGCCGGACCGTCGATAATTTCAGCCACATCGCGCAAATACAACAAACGGCCGTCGACGTTTTTCAATACCGTCGCGCCGACTTGTTCCGGAGTTTGATAATGGGGGCCGGCTTCCAACACGATTTCCCGGTTATCCCGGCCCAAGCTACCGATTTGCAGGTTGGCATTGCTCAAGGCCAAGGCTTGCTTGACTTCCAGTAGGCTGACCCGGCCGGCTTGCAGCTTGGCAGGATCCGGATACACCGAGATACGGCGCGGCGCGGCGCCTATCACCCAGCTTTTACCGACGTCGTCTATCGCCCGCAGCCGTTCTATCAGTTCCTCGGCAATGCGGCGAATGGCCATAATATCTTCGCCGGCTTTGGGCATGGACAGATTCAACAATACGATCGGCACATCGTCGATTTCCACCGGCTTGACCACCCAACGGGTGACGCCGGGGGGAATGACATCCAGATTGGCGTCCAATTTATCGCGGGTCTTGATCAAACTGTCTTCTATGCTCTGCCCGACCTGATAACGCACGGTCACGACCGATTGTCCCGGGCCGGAGGCCGAGTAAACGTACTCGACTCCTTGAATCTGTTTGAGCAACACCTCCAACGGCGTTGTCACCCGCTTTTCCACTTCCTCGGCGCCGGCGCCGGGATATTCGACGAATACGTCCATCACCGGCACGATGATTTGCGGATCTTCCTCGCGCGGCGTCAGCATCAGCGCCCCGGCGCCGGCTAACAACGAAATCAGCAAAAACAGCAGCGACAGGTGTGAAGTCGTGAAAAGCCGGACGATGGCGACCGTCAAGCTGTCTTTTTTTAAGCTAGCCTGATCTTGGTTCATGGCGCCGGCTCACTGTCGATCAGAATGGTTTCGCCGTCGTGCAAACCGGATAATACCTCCAGTTGTTCACCGTATTGCTTGCCGGTACGAATGTGCCGCGTATGCAGACTTTGCCCCTCGACCACGCGCACGGCCTGCAATTGACCATAGTGCAATACGGCGGATTGCGGGATCAACAAAGCCTGCCGTTCGGCTTGACAGCCCAACCGCAACCAGCCGAACTGGCCGTGCTGCAAACCCGGGTCGACCGGCAGATTGGCCTTGATCAACCGGGTGTGGGTTTGCGGATCGATTTCCGACGCAATTTCGTCGACCGTGCCGGACATCTCGCGCGCCAATGCATCGATGCGTACCGTTACCGGCAGTCCGAGCCGGATTTGGCCGAAACAATGGCTGGCTATCGCGGCTTCGAAGCGCAAGTCTTCGGGTTTGTGCAGGAACACTACAGGCTCACCCGGCAAAGCCAGGTCGCCGGGCTCTTTCAGGCGCTCGCCGACCACCCCGGCGAACGGCGCATACAGTACGTTTTCCCCCAGCATGACCTTAGCTTGCTGCGCCGCGCCAGCCGCTTGCGCCGCCAGCGCGCGCGCGGCCTTGGCCTGAGCCAGGGCCGCGTCGTAATTTTGCCGGGTTGCCGCTTGCTTTTGGTAGAGATCGATCATGCGCTTTTCGTCGGCCCCTGCCTGGCCGGCTTGCGCTTGGGCTGCGGTCAATGCGGCGGCGGCGGCCTGATAAGCCGCTCTGAGGTCGCGGTCGTCCAAGCGGGCGATGACGTCGCCTTTTTTTACCCTGTCGCCGGCGTGCACCAATACCTCGCTAATCCTGGCGTTCAACTTAGCCGAGATCTTGGCCACGCTACGCGAGCGCACGCTGCCCTGCCACGCCAATGCGTCGGGTGCCGCTTGCGCATGTACGCTCAAGGTACGCGCCGCAGGCGGTAACGGCATGACGCTTGGGTGGGTTCTCCCCGGCCCGACTTTATCCGGCCCGCCGATAAAACCCAACGCGAACAGGATGACTAACAACAAGCAGGCAACGGCCGCCGCCGGCGCCCACCACTTGCGTTCCAGCGAGAAACTATTGTGTTCAGACATGGCGCTATCCTAGGTTGACTAATTCCAAAAGCCTATGGCTTGCTTGAGTTCCGCGTCGGCGCGCAACGCATCGTAGCGAGCCGAGATGTCGCGGGTTTTAGCCTTGTCGCGGGCGACCTCGGCCTCGATGTAGCGGGTGACGGTAACGACCCCGGCGTCGCGCTGTTCTTTGACCAGACGCAAGGCTTCTTCGGCCGCAGCGACGGCTGACGAAGTCACTTGCTCGCGGTTCAACGCTTCCAGCAACCGCAGACGCGCGGTATTGACTTGATTCTCCACTTGCAAGCGAGCTTGCCGTGCCGCTTCCCTGGCAACAGTCAGTTCACGCTCCGCTTTGCGGACATTTTCTTGGGTCGCGAAACCGGAAAATACGTCTACCTCCACCATCACCCCGGCACTGACGTTGTCGCGATTGCTACCGAAGGCTAAATTCTTGCTGTTGGAGCCGTAGCTGACATAGGCGTCGGCGCGCGGCAAGTGCGCGGCCTCCGCTGCATTTAACTGCTGTTCGGCGATTTCCACCCGTTTTTCAGCAGCTTGCAACGCCGGATGTTGTGCGATGGCTTGCTCCAGCAAGGTTTGGTAGCTTTCCGGCGTTTGCGGCTGGGTTGGCGTATCGTCGCTGTTGACGGCGAATTCGCTGTCCACAGGCATACCGAGCAAGGTTTTCAGCATGGCTTTGGCTATGTCGACGGCGTTTGCGGCCTGTAGTTGCGCGTCCTTGGCTTCGGCGTCCTGAACTTCCAACGATAATACGTCCGACTTTAGTAAAGTGCCTGCCTCGTAACGGATGCGGCTTTGCTGCAATTCACTGTCCACCGCGTCGATAGCGCGCAAGCTGGCTTGATGAGCCTCTTGGGCCGCAAGATGCGCGTAAAAAGCCGCAGTCACGTTCGCGATCAAATGCTGGCGGGTAGCCGTGGTTTCCAGTTCCGAGGTTTCGACGCCCAGTTCGGCGGCTTTGCTCAAGTAGTAATCCCGGCCGCCGCGAAACAGCGAATAAGTGGCGGTCACTTGCGGGCGGTAATCGTCCACTCCGCCGGGATGATTGAAGTCCATGCCGTTAAAATCCAAACGGCGTTGGGCGATGATCATCGCAAACGCTTGGGCCGGATTGTCGCTGTGCTGGTAAGCCAAGCTGGCTTTGATGTGCGGATAATAGTTGGCCAACGCCATGCCGAGTTGCGCGTCGGCCTGCGCGATGCGCGCTTGCATGATGGACACTTCGGGATTGTTTTCCAACGCGTAATCGATGGCTTGCTGGAGCGTAAAGCTGGCGGGACCGGACTCGGCCGTCGCTACGGCAGCCAGAAGCATAACGGAGACGGTGACGGTTAGCTGCAAAATACCCAGTCGCATAAGCGCACCCAATGTTAGTATTTAAGAGTTATCTAATATTATAACGCGATGCACCGGCTTTCCCAACTTTTGCGCCCATGATTTTTACCGATCAGCACTGTAAACATAGCCACGCTTTAGACATCGTTACAGCTAATCCCTTATTTTTCCGAACGCCGTTTACCTGTCGGGGTTGTGAAATTCCGCCAACTCGTCTGCCAGCTACTGGGATTTTTGCCGCAACTCGGGCAACTCGGCGACGGTTTGGCCGATGTGCGCCCTGAAATCGCCGGCCTGCATGCCGGGCAGGGTTTTCGAGCCGTTCCGGCCGGGAATTGAAACGAGAAACGCCTGCCTAGCGTTCGGCCCGGCCCGGCCCCGCCGACCGAACCAAACCCGCCGGGACACTAAACCGCGCCGGATTTGCGCCCAACCGCAGTCAACAGCCCCAGCAAACCGGAACCGAACATCCAAGCCGCAGCCGGCAGCGGCACTTGCGACACAGGACTAAAACTGTATACCGAGGCTTGCGCGGCTAAATTGCCCGTCACGCCGTGCACGCCGTCGCTGAACAGCGTGATCGTGAACGTTCCACTCCGGGAAAACTCACTACCGCTGCCTGCGGTATCATTGCCGCCGCCGGTATTTTTGCCGACATTACCGTTACCGTCAGTGTATTCGGCGGCCAACGCCACTTGGGCACTGGAATAACTACTGAAATCCGCAGCGTCGTGACTGCCGGTTATGGACCAATCGATAGAAATCAAAGCCAACCCGAATCCCGTGACTTGAAAGGAACCGAAATTGTAAGCCGTCGCCGCTGCGTAATTCGAATCTAACAGCGATGCAAAGCCGACTTGGCTGGCCGCATAGGCGTTCAAATCGTCGCCATCGCGTAGCGTGCTGCTTTGGGCGTTGATCGTCGTGGTCGCGGCGCTTAAACTGCTGATGAAATCCGCAGCGCTTTGCGCATCGTTTTGATAATCGCCGTTGCTGCCGGAATACGCATAGGAATCGATCTGGCCGTATTGGGTGGACCACGTCAGTAGCGGGACGTTGCTACCGTCGGATAAGTCGAAATAAGTCACGTTGATGCCGTTCCAATCGATGTGCGCCTGCGCCGAAGTTGCCGCGTATACAGGTTGAACGCTTAATGCCAGCAGCGACATCGCGCCGATGGAAAGCTTATGGACAAAAAAATTCATGGGTAATCTCCGATTGAAATAGTTGAAGGAATTTCGTGGTTTGCAAGCACGTCAGCAATACTAACGCGACGGCAATAAATTGGCATCATTCGCGGCTTGTTCGCGCCCGGCCCATACCCCTCAACGGCGCACACTCCGCGTTAATTTTGCGCCGGCCGCCGCGACTCCACCCAGCCGTGGCCATTGTGTACATGCGTGGTAATGGCGATACCGCTTTCTTGATAATGCCTGAAGCGGTTGCGGCCGGCCTGTTTGGAAGCGGCGCCGGCATCCAAAATTTCGATGATGTGCCGCGTGGCACGGGACAGCGGCGCAAGCGCGCCGGACAAATTGACGATCACCCCCTCCCAGCCTTCGGGAACCGGGTCGCCGCCGATTAACACGGTGTTGCGAAACGCGGGCACTTGCCCTTGAAACACTTGGTGCGGCACAAAACTGCCAGCACGAAACGTCCATAAAGCCTTGTCGATTTCGGCGGCTTGCGCGCTATCGTCGGCGAGCACATAGCAAAATTGTCCGTCCCGATAGAGTTTTTCGATTAAACGGCAGGCAAATACCTGCCGCTCCGCCGCCGATTCGGATGCCAGGACGTAAAAAACGACGTCAGGCCGCGGCACGGTCGATCAGATATTGACTCAACAAAGGTACCGGACGGCCGGTCGCGCCTTTACCCGCCCCGGTGCGCCACGCAGTACCGGCAATGTCGATGTGCGCCCAGCGGAATTTATCGGCGAACTTCGACAAGAACACCGCAGCGGTGATGCTGCCACCGTCCGGTCCGCCGATATTGGCCAGATCGGCGAAGTTGGATTTCAATTGTTCTTGATATTCTTCCCAAATCGGCATGCGCCACAGCAAATCGCACGAAGATTCGCCGGCTTTGATCAAGTCAGCCGCCAGGCTTTCATCGTTGCTGAACAGACCGCTAGGTACCCTGCCGAGCGCGACGATGCACGCCCCGGTCAGAGTGGCCATGTCGATGACGACCTCGGGATCGTATTTTTTTGCGAAGGTCAGGGTATCGCACAAAATCAAGCGGCCTTCGGCGTCGGTATTCAATATCTCTATGGTCCGGCCGGCCATACTGGTGACGATGTCGCCCGGCTTGTTGGCGTTGCCGTCCGGCAGGTTTTCCGACGACGGAATCAAGCCGACGACATTCAACGGCAAGTTCATCAGCGTCACGGCGCGCAAAATGCCCAATACGCTGGCACCGCCGCACATATCGTATTTCATCTCGTCCATGCCCTGGCCGGGCTTCAAGGAAATGCCTCCGGCGTCGAAGGTCAGGCCTTTACCGACCAACACAACAGGTTTGGCGTCTTCCGCCCCGCCCCGATATTGCAAGCAAATCAACTTTGCCGGTTGCCGGCTGCCGCGGGAAACCGATAGAAATGCCCCCATGCCCAAGGCTTCCATATCGTTTTCTTCCAGAATTTCGCAGGTGAGTTTTTCGTGTTGCCCGGCCAATGCCAAGGCTTGCTCGGCAAGATAGGTCGGCGTACAAATATTGCCCGGCAAATCGCCCAATTCTTTGGTCAATGCCACGCCTTGCGCAATGGCAATCCCTTGTTGCAACCCCGTTTGAGCCAACGCCAAATTAGCGTCGCCGGCGACGATCCGCACGGCCTGCAAGGCGATTTTCTCTTCGATTTGTTTGGTCGCGGTGTATTGGTAGGCGCTGTCGTTCAGCAGTTCGACGATTTGCCGGGTCAGCCACTGTGCATCGGCTTTATCCAATTCGATATCCAGCAACGCGCAATCGACCGTCTTGATTTTGGCATCTTTAACGGTTTTCGCCGCTGCCGTAACGGCTTTGCGAAACTGCTTGCGGGTAAGTTTGCTTTTTTCGCCGAAGCCGACCAATATTGCCCGTTCGATTGAAGTATCCGGCAGATTGTTTATCAACAAGGTTTCGCCGACTTTACCCTTGATGTCACCGCGGGCAAGGAGCTTGCCGATCAGACCGCCGGACAAGCCGTCCAGCACCGTCGCGCTCGGGCTGAGCTGCTGGTTTTCGTAGAGTCCGACGAGTAGGCAGGCGCTTTGCAATTTGTCTAGGGATAAGCTTTCTATAGAATAGTCCATGGCAGTGTCTGTATGTGTCTCAAGGAAGGGCTTCCCGCAGCAGGAATCGGACAAATTATATACCTATCGGGCCGCAAATACCGGCCTGTGCCTGTGCCGGCGCGGTAGTGTACTGCCAACGGCCGCATAGACATCTTACGCCCGGGCCGATGGAACATACAGGCTGGGAAAACGGAACGCGCTCGGCCTGTTACCACTGAATTTAACCTAAGAAAATCCGGAAAAATTATGTCGGAAGGAAAATTGATGACTTACGGCCGCGGCATCCCCGGCAACGGACGGCCGTTTCGGCTAATGACGGTGCTGGATAAAATGATCGTCAAGGATTTATTCAAAACTGTTTTAGCCGTATTAACCGTTCTAGTCGTCATCATCGTCAGCCGTAAGTTCATTAAAGTGTTGGCGCAAGCAATTGAGGGCAACATTTCCAACGAAACCGTGTTGGCGCTACTCGGTTTCAAAACCATCATCGCGATTACTGCGTTCTTGCCCGCCGCCACCTTCATCGCCGTGCTGATGGTGCTCGGCCGCATGTATCGCGAGCAGGAAATGGCCGCTATCGCATCCGCCGGCGGCGGACTGTTCACCCTGTATAAAGCGGTGTTATGGCTGGTCTTGCCGCTGAGCCTGTGCGCCGCCGGCTTGTCCATGCTGGCTTCGCCCTGGGCGGAAGCGCAAAGCGAGAAAATGACCTATTTAGATAAACAAAGCGCCGACATCCGCGGCATATCCGCCGGACGCTTTAGCGAATACAGCGACGGCGAAATAATTTTCTATACCGAGAACGTCGACGAATCCGGCACGATGAGCCGGGTATTCGTGCAAAACAAACAACAGGACAAATTAGGCGTAGTCAACGCCGAATCCGGCAAGTTGGAATATTTACCCGGCGGTTTGTATTTGATTTTGCAAAACGGCCAACGCATACAAGGCCAACCCGGTCAAAAAGACTATACGCTGGAGAGCTTCGCCGAATACGCCGTGTTGGTAGAACGAAAGACCATCAGTTTCATGCCGCACCTGGAAGCCCTGCCTACCCGAGAAATTTGGCATTCGGATAAATTGACCGAAATCGTGTTGCTGCAAGACCGCCTGAATGCACCGTTGGGCGTATTGCTGCTGGCGGTATTGGCCGTGCCTTTGGCGCGCTCGTCACCGCGTGGCGGGGTATACGGTAGCGTACTGATTGCGTTCGGCATTTATTTCGCCTACGCCAACCTGCAAAAGGTCAACCACAGTTGGGTACTTAGCGGCATCGTGCCGGTCTGGCTGGGTTATTTTTGGGTGGAAGCCTTGTTACTCGGCGTGGCTTTATGGATGTTGTCGCGCTATTACGGTTGGCGTTGGATCACACAACGCATCATCCGTCACGGCTGAGCCGCTACCCAAACATGGTCGGCTCGGACAGCCTCCAGCTCACGCAAGCCTCCCCATAAACCTGCTTTCCAACCCTAATGCTACCGGCTTGCAGCCTACTAAGAGGAAAGATAGCTTGATTGAAATTTGGATAGTACCGGCAGCGGCGATTGTGTCCGGCTTACTCGGTTATGCGCTGGCGGTTTGGCTAGGCGGGAGTCGCCGCACCGCGCTGTCGGCTCAAATCGACGACATGAATCGGCAATTGCAGCAACAAAGCGTGAAACTGGCTGTGGCAGAAGAGAGGCTGAGCTTGCTAAGTCAACGCGAATCCGAGTTGCAAGCCTTGCAACAACAGTTATTGGTCCTGAAAACCGAAAACGCTGAACTGAATACCCGCCAGCAAGAACAACACAAGCATAACGAAGAGAAAATCCGCTTGCTGCAGGATGCGGAAAATCAACTGAAAACCCAGTTCGAAAATCTGGCGCACCGGATTTTCGAGGAACGCGGCAAGCAATTCGTCGAGCATAACAAGACCAGTATCGAAACGCTGGTGGCACCGCTGAAGCAGCAGCTCGGCGAGTTCAAGCAACGGGTGGAAAGCGTTTACGACAACGAAACCAAGGACCGCATCAGCCTGCGCGAGGAAATCGTTTCGTTGCGCCGCGACACCCAGAAAATGAACCAGGAAGCGCTGAATCTGACCCGCGCGTTAAAAGGCGACCACAAGGCCCAGGGTAATTGGGGCGAGATGATTCTGGAAAAGGTGCTGGAACAATCCGGCCTGCGCAAGGGCATCGAATACGAAACCCAGGGCGCGTTCCGCGACCAGGACAATCGGTTGTTCAAACCCGACGTGATCGTCCGCCTGCCGGACAACAAGGACGTGGTGATCGATTCGAAGGTGTCATTGAACGCCTACGAGCGCTACTGTTCCAGCGAAGACGATACCGAACGCACCGAAGCCCTGAAGCAACACGTCGAAGCGGTGCGCACTCATATCAAGAGCCTTAGCGGCAAAGACTATTCCAGCTTGAAGGGCTTGCGTTCGCTGGATTTCGTGCTGCTGTTCATGCCGATCGAAGCCGCTTTCATGGCCGCTTTTCAAGGCGACGAGAAACTGTTCAACGACGCCTTCGAGCACAAAATCGTCGTCGTCACCCCGACCACGTTATTGGCAACCCTGCGCACGATCCAAAACATCTGGCGCTACGAACAACAAAACGAAAACGCCCGGCTGATCGCCGACAAGGCCGGCGCGCTGTACGACAAAATCCGCGGCTTTGTCGAAGACATCGAAAAACTCGGCAACCAACTTAGCACCGTGCAAAAAACCTACGACGGTATCGTTAATAAACTCAGCAGCGGCCAGGGCAATTTGTTACGGCAAGCCAGCAATTTGGAAGAGCTGGGCGTGAAGGTAAAAAAGAAACTGCCTAAGAGCTTGACGGCACAACCGGAGGCAGGAGAGGCGACGACCGGAGACCGAACACCGCCGGTTCGATAAACTCAAGCCTTATTCGTGAATATCGAGGTATTGCACCTCGGTTTACAAACCGGCTCTATTCAGCCGGTTTGACTAGCCAGCCAGCCGGCACCGCGTATCACGCGCGGCACCGGCGAAATTGCCAGCGGCCAACCCTTTATTCGTCTACGACGACTTTAGGGCGCTGCTCTTCATAGTCAGATTGACGCGGTTCGCGCGGCTCGAAATCGGCCGGCCGAGAGCGTTCGGCAAAGTCGTTACGATAATTGTCGGCAAACGGGGCGTTAACGTTACCAGCATCCGCAGCAGCCCCCCGCCCTGCTTGCTCCGAGTCGGCAACGCCGGACTCCGTGCGTCTTTCTGCACCGTTACGGACATTGCGCCTGCGGTTTCTGCCCCTTCTGGGCGGGCGCTCGCCTACCTGCGGCTTGGCGGCTAGCGGAGCAACGCTATTTTCCGGCCTCTCGGTATTTCCGTCGGCATTGACGGAGCTTTGTGCGCTGACATTTTCATCGGCCGGCTGGTTTCCCGCCCGCTTTCCTCCGCGTCTGCCGTTGCGGCCATTCGGCCTATCCCTGCGCCCCATCCTAGACTTAGCTTTCAATTCTCCGCCCGGCCTTACGTTGTCTTGGGCCGCTTCCTCCACCTTTTTTTGCCCGATTAAACGCTGCCAAAAACGCTGGATCAAACTGGCGGACGTCTTTTTGTTTTGTACCGGCGCCGGCGCATCGGGCAAAAACTCTTTGACCGCCGCCTTCTCCGCTCTAGGTACCACTTGCTTGGCAAACTCGGGCACCGCAATTTCGTCTTCTTTGATCTGCATGTGACTGGGTTTTTCTTCCAACCCCTCCAAAGACTTAATCCGCTCGATTTCGTAAGCCGGCGTTTCCAAATGTTTGCTCGGCAACACCACAATGCTCACCTTAAGACGGGCCTCCAGTTCCTGAATGGCCGCGCGCTTTTCGTTGAGCAGGAAGGTGGCGCAATCGATAGGCAGATGGGCAATCACGCGTTCGGTACCCTTTTTCATCGCCTCTTCTTCAATCAACCGCAATACGGCCAAGGTGACCGATTCGACATTGCGGATCGTACCCTGCCCCTTGCAACGCGGACAGGTCAATTGCGTCGAATCGCCCAACGACGGCCGCAAACGTTGCCGGGACATTTCCATCAGGCCGAAGCGGGAAATACGGCCGGTTTGAATACGGGCGCGGTCGATTTTCAGGGCATCGCGCAAGCGATTTTCCACTTCGCGCTGATTTTTATTCGACATCATGTCGATGAAGTCGATGACGAACAAACCACCCAAGTCACGCAAGCGCAGTTGACGGGCAATTTCATCGGCCGCTTCCAGATTGGTGTTCAGCGCGGTCTCTTCGATATCGCTACCCTTGGTCGCCCGCGCCGAGTTGATGTCTATCGAGGTCAAGGCTTCGGTATGGTCGATCACGATGGAGCCGCCGGACGGTAACGAAACCTCGCGCTTGTAAGCCATTTCGATTTGGGTTTCGATTTGGTAGCGGTTGAACAGGGGCACGCTATCCTGATAAAGCTTGGCTTTATGTAGATTGTGCGGCATCACCTGCTTCAAGAAATTGTGCACCAGCTTGAATGCGCCTTCCTGATCGATCAAAATCTCGTCGACATCGCCGCGTAAATGATCGCGCAAAGCCCGGATAATGACGTTGCTTTCCTGAAAAATCAGAAACGGCGCGGCTTGCTCGTGGCTGGAACGCTCGATCGCTTCCCAAAGCTGCAATAGGTAATTCAAGTCCCACTGCAATTCTTCGGCATTTTTATCGCTACCGGCGGTGCGTATGATCAATCCCATATTGTCGGGAATTTCCAAGTCCGCCATGGTTTCGCGCAACTCGCTACGGTTTTCCCCCTCGATGCGGCGCGAAATGCCGCCAGCCTTGGGGTTATTCGGCATCAATACCAGATAGGTGCCGGCCAAGCTGATGTAGGTCGTTAGCGCGGCGCCTTTGTTGCCGCGCTCTTCCTTTTCGATTTGAATGACGATTTCCTGACCTTCGCGCACGCCGGCCTTGGACGTCGGCTTACCGTCGTCGCTATCCTGATTGCGATATTCCGGCGC
The DNA here is from genome assembly GCF_040741385.1 of Methylomonas sp. HYX-M1. Taxonomy (NCBI): domain Bacteria; kingdom Pseudomonadati; phylum Pseudomonadota; class Gammaproteobacteria; order Methylococcales; family Methylococcaceae; genus Methylomonas; species Methylomonas sp. HYX-M1. The sequence continues at coordinate 534,215 of NZ_CP160405.1, read as the reverse complement.
AATCTCTTTAAACGGCAAAAAACCGTGTTTTTCCGCGCCGTAATTGACGAATGCGGCTTCTAAACTCGGCTCCACCCGAGTGATGATACCTTTATAGATGTTGGATTTTTTTTGTTCTTTTGAAGGGACTTCGATGTCAAAATCGTAAAGTTTTTGACCATCTACCAAAGCCACCCTCAGCTCTTCAGGCTGTGTGGCGTTGATAAGCATTCTTTTCATTCAGTAATCCTTGTTGTTATTTATCCTACCGAAGAGTTTGAAACAGTACGACTTACCGCGACATTGAGGCGGCTATCCCACCTTGGGTGTATTAATTGAGCAGCCAGGCTGACTGTAAACGGCAATTAGGTGCGTTATGTTTGGAGCAGCAGAATCGGTCTTGCCGAGGATGGCGCTTGCAAAGTGGGTGGATCTGTTTTGCTGGGCTCTTAGTATTGGACGTAGTCGCTCCTCATGGGTTGAGCGATAAAACCCGAATAAATTCTTTTTTGATGTTATTTGGCGAGGGCTGCTATGCGCCGGTGGCCATTGAATAATCATTGTCCGGTTTATCACACAGATAAACTAGCCTAATATAGCAATGTTTACTTAGTGCAGCAATTTTAAACAGCGGCTTTGCCCGTATTGATAGCGTAATCGTGCATGAATACCACCTCAACCCCCAATCCTCCGCAGGTTCAATGGCTTACTATCGGCGAAGCCAATGCCGAACAACGCTTGGATAATTTTTTAATCAGCCTGTTGAAAGGCGTGCCTAAAACCCGCATTTATCGCATGGTCCGCAAAGGCGAAGTCAGGGTCAACAAGGCCAGAGCCGACGTCAGCTATAAACTGGCCGAAGGCGACGTCGTTCGAGTCCCGCCGGTCAGAACGGCGGATCACCCGGACGCCGTCATCGTCCAACCCGGCTTGAAATTCAGCTTGGAAAACCACATTTTGTACGAAGACGACGGCTTTTTGGTACTGAACAAACCGGCCGGTTTTGCCGTGCATGGCGGTAGCGGCATTCAATCCGGAGTCATCGAGGGGTTACGGCAAATTCGGCCGGCTCAAAAATTTCTGGAACTGGTTCACCGCTTGGACAAAGATACCTCCGGCTGTCTGCTTATCGCCAAAAAACGTTCGGTCTTAAAGCAACTGCACGAAATGTTTCGCGGCGACGGCATACAGAAAACCTATTTGGCATTGCTGGCAGGACAATTTACTCGCAAAAAGCAATGGGTGGATGCGCCGCTACTCAAAAATGTCGGGCGCGGCGGCGAACGTTTCGTGATCGTCAGTCAAGCCGGAAAACCTTCGGAAACCTTGTTTACCCGCTTGCAGCCATATAAAACGGCGACGATAGTCCGTGCGGAACCTAAAACAGGCCGGACCCATCAAATCCGTGTTCATGCAGCCTGGCTGGGCTTCCCCATCGTCGGCGACGAACGTTACGGCGCAGTCGAAACAAACAAGACGTTTAGCCAAAAGGGCTACAAACGCCTGTTTTTGCACGCAGAACAATTAGCGTTCACCCATCCGGGCAACGGAACCAAACTGCAATTTAACGCGCCTTTACCGGACGATTTACAACAACTGTTAAACAATGAAGAACCGCTTTGACTTAATCATTTTCGATTGGGACGGTACACTGGTCGATTCCGTCGATTGGATAGTCCATTGCATCCAAACCGCCGCAGCCGATAACGATTGCCCGGTACCGAACAGCCAAGCCGTCAAAGATATCATCGGCTTGAGCATCGAAAATGCGATGAACCTATTGTTTCCCGATCTGGACCAGGAAACGAGATTCCGGCTTGCCTCGCACTACGGCCAACAGTTTTTTTCCAAACCGGCAGGCCCTGCAGACTTGTTCCCCGGCGTCCCCGAGATGCTGGAGCACTATAGGTCGGCCGGCGTCCGGCTAGCTGTTGCCACGGGCAAAAAGTCCGCCGGCTTGAACCGCGCTTTACAAGCCACTGGCGTGACGGATTATTTCTGCACGACGCGTTGCGCCGATCAAACCGCCTCTAAACCGAATCCGCTGATGATCGACGAAATCGTGACCGAGTTAGGCATAAATAAACAACGGACTGTCATGGTCGGCGATTCCGTGCATGATATGCAAATGGCCTTGAATGCCGGGGTAACCGCGATTGCCGTGACCTGCGGCGCCCATACGGCCCGGACACTGCAACAATACCAACCGCTGCATTGCCTAGCTTACCCGACCGATCTTACCGCCTTGCTATGAGAGAACCACCTATGGAGCATTCGCAACAACCCGACAATCAGCCAAACTGGGAAAAATCCGTCCTGGAAAAATTAGCGATGGCAGCGATCGAAGAACAGCGCCGGGCTCGCCGCTGGGGGATTTTTTTTAAATTCGCAACCTTAGCGTATGCCAGCCTATTATTGGCATTAATGGCTTACCCCAAATTCGAAACCGAAATAACCACAAACCAAAAGCACACTGCGGTCATCGATGTCCTGGGCATCATCGCCGACGGAGAAGCCGCTTCCGCAGACAGCATTATCGAAGGCATCCGCGATGCCGTTAAGGATAAAAACACCAAAGGCGTCATCCTTAACATCAATTCTCCAGGAGGCAGTGCGGTTCAGTCGGCCTATGTTTACGAGGAAATTCGTCGCCAGAAAAAACAACATCCGGAATTGCCGATTTACGCGGTAGTCGGCGATATGTGTGCGTCGGGCGGCTATTACATCGCCGCCGCCGCGGACAAGATTTTTGTCAGCCCTGCCAGCATCATAGGTTCGATCGGCGTGGTGATGAACGGCTTCGGATTCACCCACATCCTCGACAAACTCGGCGTGGAACGACGCCTTCTGACCGCCGGCGAACACAAGGCTTTCATGGATCCTTTTTCTCCGGTCAATCAGATAGAAGCGCAACATATGCAAACCATGCTGAATCAAGTTCACGGACAATTTATCGACGCCGTTAAAATCGCGCGCGGCGAACGCTTGAAAGACACGCCGGAACTATTTTCGGGACTGGTTTGGTCCGGCGAAGAAGGCGTCAAAATCGGTTTGGCGGACGCCTTCGGCAGTATCGACAGCGTGGCCAGAGAAGCGCTAGAAGCAGAAGAGGTCGTCAATTTCACGCCACGCGAACAATTATTCGACCGTTTGGCCGGTAAATTCGGCGCATCCTTCGCGCATACACTGTCTACCGCTGTCAATTCAATCAGTTTACGTTAAAACTTGCATCGGTAGTTCGTTTTCTGCATAATGCGCGTTCTTCGGCGACAGCCGATGCCATTATGGTTACCGTGTCGGTCCTCTCGCAACGATACGCTGTAAACCCCGCCAGGCCCGGAAGGGAGCAACGGTAGCAGCAGATTCGTGTGCCGGGATGCGGCTGGCATGGTAGCCGCCCTAATTGCCCGCCCCGGTCGCTATGATGGCTTATCAGGTTCTTGCCAGAAAATGGCGCCCTCGCACTTTCACTCAATTAGTCGGTCAAGAACACGTCAGCCAAACGCTGTCGCATGCGCTCAAACACGACCGCCTGCATCATGCCTATTTATTTACCGGCACCCGCGGGGTAGGCAAAACCACAGTGGCCCGCATCCTCGCCAAGGCCATCAATTGTGAAAATCTGCAAGACTGCAATCCCTGCGGCGTCTGCGAAATTTGCCTAGCCTTCGAACAAGGCCGCTTTATGGACTTAATCGAAGTCGATGCCGCCTCCCGCACCAAAGTGGAAGACACCCGCGACTTGCTGGACAACGTTCAATACGCCCCCAATCAAGGACGTTATAAAGTTTATTTGATCGACGAAGTTCACATGCTGTCGGGACACAGTTTCAACGCCTTATTGAAAACCCTGGAAGAACCCCCGCCACACGTTAAATTTTTACTGGCCACCACCGATCCGCAAAAAATTCCCGTCACCGTATTGTCCCGCTGTTTGCAATTCAACCTGAAACGGCTCTTGCCCGAACAAATCGATGCGCAAATGCGGCGGATACTGAACGAAGAAAATATCGTTTTCGAGCCGGCCGCTACAAAGCTCCTCGCTCGCGCCGCGGACGGCAGCATGCGGGACGGACTGAGCCTACTGGACCAAGCAATAGTCTACGGCAGCGGCCAAGTGAATACGGCAGAAGTAGCCGCCATGCTCGGCAGCGTCGCCCAAGAACCGGTAACAGACATGCTACAAGCCCTCGCCGCACGCGACGGCAAGACACTTTTGGCAACCATTTCTCACGCCGCCGAATTGAGCCCGGACTTCTCGGCCATGCTGGAGGAGATGCTACGCATTCTCCATCGCGTGGCAATACTGCAACAAATTCCGGATTTCATCGCTCCGGAATTCGACCCGGAGATGCTTGCCAATTTGGCCGCCACCCTGAGCGGCGAAGACGTACAACTTTATTACCAAATCGGCCTGATTGGCCGGCGCGACCTCACTCTGGCCCCTGATCCCAGAACCGGCTTCGAAATGATCATGCTGCGCATGTTAAGCTTTAGCCCGCTCGACGCGCCCCAACCTTCGACAAACACGCCCAGGCAACGCCCATCCGAACCGAGCCGGCCATCAAAGATTACCGCAGCGCCCCCGCTTGAACATCCAACTAACGCGGTGCGCGAAACCCACCCCGCGGCAGGAAACCCGGAAAATTGGAGCGACATCGTTTCAGCCCTTAAAATAACCGGCTTGGCGCGCGAGCTGGCGCATAATTGCGCGCTCGACGGCATTGAAGACAATGTCTGCCGCTTGCTTATCGATCCCGGCTTCCAACGCGTAAGCACCCAGGCGGAAGACAAATTGCGTAGCGCATTGCAAAATTATTACGGCAAGCCTATTAAATTGCAGATAATTTCTCAAAACATCCCACAACAAACACCCGCGTTAGAAATGCAAAAAGCTCGGGAAGACAGACAGCAAGCCGCCGTTGACGCCATCGACAACGACCTAAACATACAAGCTTTATCCGAACAATTCGGTGCCCACGTCATTTCGGGCTCGATAGAACCGCTCGACTAAAAGGTAGACATCATGAAAAACGCATTCGCTGGCATTATGCAGCAAGCCCAAAAAATGCAAGAAAACTTCAAAAAAGCTCAAGACGAGCTTGAAAACATGGAAGTTATTGGCGAATCCGGCGGCGGCTTAGTCAGTATATTAATGACTGGCAAGCGCGAAGTTCGCAAAGTCAGCATAGACCCTTCTTTGGTTGGCGACGACAAGGATATGCTGGAAGACTTGGTAGCTGCCGCCATTAACGACGCAGTCCACAAGGTCGGAAAAATGAAAAAGGAAAAAATGGCGGAAATTACAGCCGGAGTACCGTTGCCTCCCGGTTTTCAGATGCCATTTTAAGCATGCGCGACCGCGGCTTGCTGAAAGAATTAATCCAAAATCTTTGCTGCCTGCCGGGCATAGGCCCCAAGTCCGCACAGCGCATGGCGTTTCATCTGTTGCAACGCAACCGCGAAGGCGGCATGCAATTAGGAAAATTGCTGGTCCGAACCATGGAGGAAATCGGCTATTGCAAAGATTGCCGCACCTTCACGGAAGCGGAGCAGTGCGAAATTTGCGCGGACCCGAATCGGGCAAACGACGTAATTTGCATCGTCGAGCACGCCGCAGACGTTTGGCTATTAAATCAAGCAACCGGATTTAACGGCAAATATTTCGTGCTACACGGCCGCCTCTCCCCGTTAGACGGTATCGGTCCGGACGAACTAGGCATTGCACAACTGGAGCATCGCTTCGAACAAAACAATATCAGCGAAGTGATTTTGGCCACCAACACCACTATTGAAGGTCAGGCCACCGCCCACTTCGTGGCTGAATTAGCAGCGAAACATCACATCCGCGCCACCCGCATCGCCCACGGCGTACCCATGGGTGGAGAGCTGGAATTCATAGACAGCGGCACCTTAGCCCATGCGTTTAAGGGGCGGCACGAATTCTGAGATCGCTCCCCGTTAATTGCTATTAAATCCCCTCCCGCCGACTTGTCTGAAAATTTTACAACCCATAGCGGCCAGGCGCGATTATGTTATCGGGATCGATCGCATTTTTCAGTTTACGCAGCAGCTTAGGCTGTACACTCTCGTCCGCCAAAAGCCCCATCGACTGTATCCCTAAGCGATAGGGCACAAACCCTAGTTTGCGCCCCGCATCCAATAACTCCTCATAGCAAGCGTGAGCACGACCAATTTCCGCTTGATTGCGTTTGTCGAACAAAATAGGCACCGTACTGTCCCAACACCTATCCGAAACGCTAGTTAGCGTGATAAGCGGCTCTATCTTGTGCGCCCTGCAAATTCGGCTGGCCATTTCCACAAATTCGCGCGTCACATCCGGCCGCATGGGAATCAGCGGCGAATACCAGATCAACCCGCATCCATCACGGTCCGGATCCATCGGATCACCCTCTTTCGGCTTTTCGCCCGATTTCCAATAGGCCAACGGCAAAGCTATTTCACTCGGTTCACCCGCGAATAAATCCATGGTCTTTTTGAGTGTCGCAACCGTGTTCATGATATGTGCATCGCGAACGACCGGTATTGCTCCCAATAAATGTGCCAAGAACGATACCTTTCCGGGCGTTAAAAACACTAAGCGCGACGCCACTGGAGACAAAATCTTTTTGATTTCCTTTTTAACTGCCGCCACGACACGCTTATTGCCGTATATAGCCCCAACCCCGGTCCAATCCATCACCTGATTGCGCCGCATCATTTTTTGCAATACTGCGTCGGGTATCAATCCGTCTTCTCCAATCGCATCCCATGGATAAGCTTCGGACATCGAAAGCACGCGGTGCTTATTCATCAAATTGATAGAGCCCGTTACCGTTCCCACTTCCCGTAACACTTTGCGGACTTTTTCGACCGCCAGCTCTAACTTGTCATCTCTTTTTACACTAAAAAAGAACGCCTCCATGCGCTCGGGAATCGGCGCCAACGCGATGGTCATCTTGGTGACGATACCAAAATTACCCTGGGAAAAAATTCCGTCGACATAAGGCCCAACACCCCACTTGAACAGATTATTGACATCTCCACCTCCGAATCCATCGAGCATCGAAGTATAAAGCGTGCCATCCGGCAGCACCGCCTCCAAACTCATCACCGCGGCAAAATGGTCGGCATAAGGCGTGATTCCATACCCACGCTCCAGAGCATTCCCGATCAAACTACAATCCGGACCGGCCCCGGTTACGGGGATTAAGAACGAGCAGCCTTTCTTTTGAAGATAAGCATTCAATTTGCGCTGGGTGACTCCAGGCTCCAACGTGACGATACCCGTCTGAGCATCAAACGCTAACACCTTGTCCATTTTCGACAGATCAACGACGACACACCCATCGATGACCGGCGATTTCGAACCGTATCCCCAATTGTTTCCGGTACTGATTGGATAAAGTGGAACTTTATGTTTCCCGGCAATTTCCACTATCGAAATGACTTCGGTAACATCTTTGGGAGTCAACCGAAGCGGCACGCGCTTTGTAGAGCCAAGCGTGGACGCAATAGGTTCCGCGGAAAAATCAACAGCGTCATTACCTAACACAGCCCCCCAATCCAACATCGCTTGTTCAATTTGATGGTCCAACATACATCCTCCACTATTTCGATAAGAGCATAGAATTTCTAACCAACCAAAGACATTTTAGTTAACTGTTCTAAGAGCCATGAAAACTCCAACGTTTTTCAAACGACGCTAGACGCAAAAGTAGTGTTAAGCCGATCTTTACCGTAGAGTGACTAAATTTTATCAGTCCTCCAACGCTACTAACTAAAGCCAGACTTTCGAATTAAGCCACCAAAAATCAACTAGATAGAATTGACAATAGATAAGCAGTGCGCGCGTTAACGTCGCCATGGCGACTCAACAGTGTGTCAATATTTTTTACAAACCAGCATTAAATCTAAGCTGCAAAGCTATCGTCAGATTTTTTAAAGCACGACAAAAACCACCTCAATCCAGAGAATTAATTACAAAACAACTAGTTAAAGACGCTCTTCGGAGCCCCCCGAAACCCAATAGCACACTGGCACACTACATGCTATGTAATTGACGTACTTAATAAACTCGGGGACTACTCTCATGAACAAATTAAACTTATTGGCTGCTTCAGCACTATTGGCAGTAGCTGGCGAAGCCAGCGCTTTAACGGTTTCCACTCCAGACGGAAGCGTAACCTGGGACCCAAACTATGTTAACCTGTCTGAAATTGACTGGATTGGTCAATTTGATTTCACCCAATTCTACAGCACCAGCAGCCTCGCAGAAGGCGCTGACCCTGTTTTGGCTGGAGCAGTAGGCATTAACACCGTATTAGGCAGCTTAACGGGCGACTCTAGCGCTAGCGGCTATTTCTTGTCTGGAGTTGGCGAAATCTACCGCATCAACGAAGCAAACCCTGTTTCTTGCACTACACCCAGCTGCGAATTGACATTTTCTTTCGGCGGCATCGGCCTGAACAACGATCAAACGTTCGACATTACCAACGCCTGGGCAAAAATTTACATCAATGATTTGACACCAAATTTTTCAAATACCTCCATAAACCAAGCTCAAGTCGATGCAGTTAACGAAGGAAGTTTGTTTCTCGATTTAGAATTTAGCTCCCTTGCGTTTACCAGCGGAACGGTAGAAAACGGCGTCGTTAGCGCCACGTTTAACATTATTGGTGGTGCTGCTCAGCCTTATTTCGACCCCCAAACCTTGACCTATACCGCAGACGCGCAATTTAACACCACAACAAATGCTGCGTATTCTAATGGTGGAAACGGCTCTATTTATGGCAATACTCAGGACCTGCCGGAACCTACCACTATCGCGTTGTTAGGCCTTGGCTTACTGGGCCTTGCTCGCTCAAAACGTGAAATCTAATCATTAACTGATATTAGTTCACAACAAAAAGCCGCCTTACGAAATTTTGGCGGCTTTTTTATTTGGGCAAAATTAATTTTTCTTAAGGAATAACCCTTTGAATAGTTCCTTTAGTATTTCATCGGCAAACGCCCTATGCAACTCTGTCGTGGGATGAATCTCGTCCCAAAAAATCAACCCATCTCCTTCCTCAAAGCTAATTGGGCTACACGCCTCCTCATCGACAATAGGACTAAACAAACACCCTGAAGCAGGTCCGGATACAACGCCTCTATTCAAAACAATGTTTTTAACGAGACTATATATATCCACTTTTCTGATATTAACACCCGGCAACCGGCGTAAATCTCTGATCAGCTTATCCAGCTTTGTATTATGCCTACTTGTGTTTTTAGACAACACCCTCGGAATCTCAATATCCGAATATAACTCAGACAGAATATAAGCAAGCGGAATTTCACCTAAATCCGGCAAATTGGGGACCAAAAAATTACGTACCCCCTGACAATACAAGCCAAGTATTGCAATTTTCAGCCTCGAAATAACATCCGCTTCGGAAACCATTTCTCCATTCGCATATTGGTTGATGTAATCATTAGCCCCGCTCCAGACTAGAGCGATACCATGCTTAAGATGCTTGTGATTACCTTTCAATGCCCTAAACATATCTATCTGGCCCAACAACCCTATTACTTCAAATTGCCCTAAAACGCTATTTTTCAAACCAGTTTCAGAGCCACCATATGCAAAGCTTAGGGCTTGTGTCTGTTTGTTAATTTCGACATCAGCAATTCTTTCTACCGGTTTAACCGAAGACCCATCCCCAATGATTTCCCACAAATAATCGACAGCATTTGGCCCATTCGAAAATCGGCCGTTATAATATCTGCCCGCAGGTGGTATGGGTACCGCCACCCCCTCTGTATTTGTTACGATATAGTCATTACCAACATCCGATAAACTATCACCAAATACAAATAAACTTATTTTACCGTTCGCTTGTGCATGCGAACCGAAAAACATTAAAACCAGTAATACAACAAACTTTACAAACATAGACACCTTCTAAAACTGTTAAATTAACCAAAACTAGCTTACATCATAATTCGCCAACCACAAAAAAAACACGAGCCTCCGAATTAAATGCATCTGACTAATAAAGTAGCTCGTCACCTACTGTTTTAATTCGCATTAGGGATGCGTGCGACTACCTAGCCCCCTTTCCCCACAGCACAACTTCAACGGTACTCATCATAATCGCCAAGTCTAAAAACAAGCTGTAGTTTTTAACGTAATATAGGTCGTATTGTAATTTTTGCCACGTATCTTGTTCGCTAGCGCCATAGGGGTAGCATAATTGCGCCCAACCGGTAATCCCAGGTTTTACGCGATGCCGCTCTTTGTAGTAGGGAATTCGGGCTTCAAATCCTTCGACAAATTCGGGACGCTCTGGCCTAGGGCCAACAAAGCTCATTTCGCCTTTCAACACATTAAATAACTGCGGCAATTCGTCAATTCTAAACGTTCGAATGACTTTACCCACGCGGGTCACCCTGTTATCTGTCTGACTTGCCCATTGGGCGCCGTGCTTTTCTGCGTCCACCCGCATGCTACGAAATTTGATTACTTGAAACGGACGGTCTCGATAACCGACTCTAGTCTGCCTATAAAGCACCGGAGCTCCAAAGCCGCTTTCGATATAGATGGCAATCGCGGTGAGTAACATGACCCACCAACTAACCAATAACAGCAGCACACTGGCAATCACGTCGAACCCGCGTTTAATAATCGGCCGCATGCCGTCGTTGACGAACCCATCGGAAAATACCAGCCAACTCGGGGTTAATGCTTCCAGAAACACCAAGCGTTGCTCCCGCTCGTAAAAGGTCTGCAAGTCCATCACGACGACACCGGACATTTTGATGTCCAATAAATCGTCTACCGGTAGTTTCTTGCGTCTATCGTCTATTGCTATAACAATTTCATCCACTTTTTGCTGGGCAACCAGTTGAGCCAACGACAAAGTATCGTTTAATGCAAACACTTCCCCAACTGCTTGCTCTTCGTCTTCCATGGCTAAATAACCGACTATTTCGAATCCTCGAAATACAAATGTGGAATTGACCACATCCAATTCCGCCGCTCGCCGACCGCTTCCTATTACCAATACTCTGCGCTTCAAGTTGTCCAGACTTATAAACCGGTAGAACAAATACCGGGTGCTCAGCATGCCGAAAAACGATACGACGATTGCAGAAATTAACACACTACGAGCCAACATCAGTTCCGGTATCACGTAATAAACGAACACTAAAACGAATATTGCCACGGTAAAACTATAGTTAATCCGCTCGAGTAATTTGTATTCTTCCCGGTCCAGGGATTTCCGATACAAGCCCAATGCGGAGCAACTTAACGAAAACACGGCGGAAAACATTAACGAGGCTTGTGCCATCTCCCACTGCGAATACCAAGACTCGGTGTATAAAAATCTGACGGCCGCTCCGATATGCATGGAGCAATAAAACACCACCCATTCCGCCAACATCAACCATAAGTAAGCAGTCGAGATGTAGTGCCTAAAAATTCTGATCATTCTTGTTGTTCCGAAGGGTCTGGTAGTTAATTTACTCGCGGGAAAGCGACTTACATGAGTAGTTTTCGAATGTGCTCTGCGGGAATCGCATAAGAAATACCGCTGGGATTGCTAATGGCATTTTCTTTACTGCCTTGCACGAACACTTTATTAATGATGCCAACGACTTTAGCATCGCTGATATCATAAAGTGGGCTACCGCTATTGCCGGGATACGCGGTCGCGTCAAGTTGGAATACGTCAAAAGGCGTCGTCAAACTTTTTACCATTTTAAAATTCAATTGCTTACTCGATATGACAGGGATTGCGTTGGGCGATATGGCCGAAACGATACCGCGGTGCGTAACCGGATATAGGCCTAAAACCATCCCAATGGGATAGCCGGTGAATGCATACAACTCGCCTTCCCTAACTGTAGTCGAATCTGCGAGTTCCAGCGCAGGCAGTCGGCCTTGAGTCAAGGTCAAAACGGCCAAATCGTGCTGACTATCGGTTTGCCCCAAACTCACTTCTTGCATCAGTTCGTTTCCGTCTTGCCGATAAAATATAGCAAAACGCTCCAAATGCCCTACGTCTAATTGTTTGCCTACAACATGAGCATTAGTTACCACTTTACGCCCATCGCCAACCGCAAAGCCCGTTCCTAAAAAAACCGCGTTCGGATTCCGCGCCGGCATATAGGTGCCTACCGCAACAACACTCGGCTTCACCTTAAGGATGGTTCCCGGTAACAATTCGCTTCCCGCTTCAGCCCAAGCGCCTGTTCCTAGCAACACACAAATTAAACCGCAAACTAATCTAATACCCATACTTTACAACCTCTACAATAAACTTGCGGCTAATCAGCCTAGGAAATACGGACAAAACCTGTCTCAAAATTTTGCTTATGATAAGTAGATAGCGCTGTCTCGGGCGAGATTGTTTGTTCCATAGCATCGCAACACCGGCAAACTTGTCATCGAACCGACAAAGCCGATTACATCGTTGACGAGTCGTCAAGTTTGCGCTGCTTGAACACAATCCGTATCACTTTGACGATGCAGTAGCATACAAATACCGCAACGCCGACGACGAGGATATTGCTAAGCTTAAACAATTCAAATATCCAGCGAAAAATACTGTCGCGCACCAACTCATCGTCAATTGTAGAATCACCACGCTTAAGCCCCAGCGTTTCAAAATCATTCAAAGGATTGACAGTCTGGGAGGTCAACGGCTGATATACGCCGCCGGAATCGCCACCTTCCGGCCCGAACAATAAACTGGCCGCAAATTCGCTGTTCAATCCTAGAATAGCGCCGACACCCTGCAATTGGCCCGGTAAATCGTAACTTTCTAAAGTCGCTTCCAGCCAGATGTCGATTTGTTTCACCTCTAAATAGGTATCTCCCAGAGACGCGAAATTCTCTTCACCCAACACGTTACGGAATTCGCTTTGCAACTCTCCGATAACCTCGTATCCGCTCACCGCTTGAACGCCGATGAAATCCAAATCCGAAACTTGCAAAGGCTTTCGAGTCAGCATCGCCGCAATGGGGAAACGGCGATTCATGTCATCGGCCTCGTGGTTCGCACTGGCGGCCGCTTCATGAGACTTGGAAATAGGTTTAGGTTTAGGTATAGCCGGCATTGCAGCCCTATGCGAAGAAAACTCGCCCTGCTCATCGACATCCTCATCCACCGCCTCAACAACGTTAGGCTTGGACGGCTTAAGCGATTCTTGCGGTTTTTTTTCCTCACCGGCTTTAGTGGGCGGCTTGGTGAACGCGTCCACCCCCGACTGCTGAGTCGATTGCTGCCCTAGCAGGCCTGAGGTGATGTCCAGCGTCATATCGTCTGCACGCACCGTCCCTAAGCACCAAACAATCGGTACAAACTTAATGAGACGCTTCACAATATCACCCCCTCACAAAAGCCCTATCGCTAACACTGCATAATCGGCGCTATTCCCACCGCTTCGCGCAGCTCCCTCATAAACGGCTGACTGATCGCTCGCGCTTTCTCCGCACCCAGGCATAGCTGCTGCTCGATATGTTCGGGGGCTTGCAGCAAAGCTTCGTATCTCTCACGGGCTGGCGCAATCTCATCGTTTATTTTTTCGAATAAAATTTGCTTCATCTCCCCCCACCCTATGCCCTCCGCATAACGCTGGCGAATCGCGTCGATTTCATGCCGGTTGGCAAACGCTTGATAAATTCCAAACAGCGTGCAGCCTTCCGTTTCTTTGGGCTGCCCCGGCTCCAAGGAATTGGTTTTAATCTTGTTGATGAGTTTGCGCAATTTTTTTTCCGGCTCGAACAACGGAATCGTGTTGTTATAGCTTTTACTCATCTTGCGCCCGTCCAAACCCAATAAGGTCGCCGCGTTATCGTCCAACACGGCCTCAGGCAATACGAAATGTTCACCGTACAAATGATTAAAACGACTAGCAATATCGCGCGCCATCTCAATATGTTGAATTTGGTCTTTGCCGACAGGCACCTGCTGCGCTTTAAACATCAAAATATCCGCGGCCATCAAGACCGGATAGCTGAACAGCCCCATAGTAATGCCCTTATCCGGATCGTTCCCTTGCCCTTCTTCGTTCTCGGCGACCGCAGCCTTGTAGGCATGCGCTCGATTCATCAGCCCCTTCGCCGTCACGCAGGTTAAAATCCAGGTTAACTCTAAAATCTCGGGCACATCCGATTGCCGGTAAAACACCGCGTTTTCGGTATCCAGCCCCAAAGCCAGCCAAGTCGCCGCAATTTCCAAACTGGACTGTTTGACGCGAGCCGGCTCATGGCATTTGATCAACGCATGGTAGTCCGCCAAAAAATAAAAAGGTCTGACCTGCTCATCCTTGCTAGCATTAATAGCAGGACGAATAGCACCGGCATAATTGCCTAAATGCGGTGTACCTGTTGTGGTAATCCCGGTCAGAACGATGGATTTGCTCATATACTTACCTGTGCACTACAGACTAATAGTTGATAAATACTTGGATTCTACACAAATCCGCTTGCTTAGCCGAACATTAACGTCGGATTAACCGATGGAGCAACCATGTCGCGGCAAGACCCGACAATCGGCCCGAGGACGCTGCTATATCTTGGCTAGCCAAATTAACCGGCAACACGCTTTTTTTAACGGCTTTCAGCAGTCATTCGCTGGATCAAAACCACCCAAGGAGGAAACTCGGCATGCGATACACGCTTTTAATCATGACGCTGCTCTTTAGCTACGCTACCTTTGCCGCCTTACGTACTGAAACGATTGAGTACCGGGCAGGCAACACCCGTTTAAAAGGCTATTTAGCCTGGGACGACACTAAAGGAGCACAACAGCCTGGCGTGCTGGTCGTGCACGAATGGTGGGGCTTAAACGACTATGCCCGTAAACGCGCAGAGATGCTTGCCGGGCTCGGATATACGGCTATGGCTTTAGACTTGTACGGAGACGGGCGTCATACCGAGCACGCCAAGGATGCCGCTGCATTTATGAACAGCCTCGCCGCTTCGCCGAGCGCGATTCGACAACGTTTTGAAGCGGCAAAACAACTGCTCAGCCACAGGCCCCAGGTAAACCCCGGTAAAATAGCCGCAATTGGTTATTGTTTCGGCGGCGCAACAGTGTTGAATATGGCTAGACTAGGCTTGGACTTAGCCGCCGTAGTGAGCTTCCACGGCAATTTAACCACCCAAACGCCCGCCCGGCCCGGGCAAATCAAGGCCAAAATACTGGTGTTAAACGGCGCGGACGACAGCTTCGTAACAGCCGATAGCATCTTGGCGTTCAAACAGGAAATGACTGCGGCCGGCGCTGATTACCAGTTTATCAACTATCCGGGCGCTTTACATGGCTTCACCAATCCGGACGCCGACCGGATGGCGAAACGCAATGGACTTCCGCTGGCCTACAACGCCGAAGCCGACAAACAGTCTTGGCTAGCCATGCAAGCACTGTTTGCCCAAGTGTTGCATCCTTAATCTTTCCGCCCGTCATGCAGCATTATGACCGCCTATTCGCGCGATTGGCGGCGTCGGAGTTTCGCAGCCGCTTTCGCCTTAACCAGCCAGATTGGCGCTATCTGCATCACAAGGGTTTGGTACGGATCAGCCGGCACGCCAGCGAATTGGTTCGCCGACGCTTGGCTCCCGCCGTCATTCCTAACGACGGCAAACAAACGCCCTACCATGGCCATCCGGTATTTACCGCACAACATGCTACTGCCTGTTGTTGCCGCGGCTGTTTACAAAAATGGCATGGCATCGCTTGCGGATCCGCCTTAAACACCGACGAACAAAGTTATGTTATCGAGGTACTCATGCATTGGCTGCAACGGGAGCTGGAGAACGGCATCAACCGCCATGGCAACGAACACCACGATTCTGCGCCTCACCAGTTCGACTTGTTCAGCTTCGATGTTTGACAGCTGAAAGCGCGAAACCGATCTTAAACCGGTTTCGCTTATCTTCCTTACCCGGCTGCGCCAGCTGCGCTAGCTTCCGGCACTTCTATCAAGCTACCGGTTTTAACGTCGTATACATAGCCATATACCGGAATGTTAGCCGGCACAAGGGGATGCGCTTTGATCCGCTTTACATCTTCCAATACACTCTGCGCTTGATTTTTGATTGTCAACCAGTTGATAAACTTACCGTCCGTGGAACCCGGGCCTTCCCCACCGTCGTGCCAGCCGGACGCATCGATACTGGCGGTCTTCAAACTGCTAGCCAATAAGTCGCCCATGATTTCATTCGTGAAGGTTTCCATGCCGCAATCAGTATGGTGAATGACGAACCACTCCTTGGTCCCCAGCAATTTATATGAAATCACCAACGAACGGATTGCATCGTCGCTGGCACGGCCGCCGGCATTTCGAATGACGTGAGCATCTCCTTCGGATAGCCCGGCATATTTTGCCGGGTCCAATCGTGCATCCATACAAGTCAAAATAGCAAATTGACGTGCCGGAGGCATTGCCAAGTCGCCTTTGTTGAACCCAGCTACGTACTCACGGTTCGCCATTAATACTTCGTTCAGTATCTTGCTCATAATTATTATCCCCTGGTGTGAAAAAGCGTCCGGCTCCCAATATTACTGCCGGACGTAGTAAGGACTATCTCCGACGCAGATTTTATACATACTTTATTTTGGTTTAAAGACACGACAAGGTTTATAAAATATAAACTTTTGGTTTATATTATTAACATGGACAAATTCAACAACATGCACGTTTTCTGCCGCATAGTCGAGCTAGGCACATTTTCTGCTGTAGCCAAAGAGTTGAAAGTCTCCACGATGATGATCAGCAAATACATCGCACAATTGGAGGCTTCGCTAGGTGTGGTCTTGTTAAACCGAACCACCCGCAGCCTCAGTTTGACCAGTGCCGGCGAAGCCTTTTACAACCGCGGAAAGCAACTGTTGGAAGATTTGGCGGAATTGGAAGCCTCAACCGCACGTCTGGGAGAAAGAATCAGCGGCCAACTCAAAATCAGCGCACCTATCGACTTCGGCGGCATTTACATGGTGCCTGCTATCGAACATTATCTACGCCGTTATCCGGATGTCAGTATCTTAATGACGCTGGATAACAAGCCACCCAATCTACGCGACGGCAGCTTCGATGTTTCTCTTTTGGTAACCGACAAACTGGACCCGGGCGTCGTAGCACGCAAGATTGCCGAAACAGAGTTATGCACCTTCGCCTCGCCGGCTTATCTTAAGTTGAAAGGAGAACCGACCAGCATAGATGAATTAACCAAACACCAATGCTTGCATTACCTGGACACCCCGCACGGGGATTTCTGGCTTTTCGACGTAGCCGGCGAAACTCGTCGGGTTAAAACGCAATGGCTATTGGCCTCCAATAACGGCCGCGCCCTATGTCAAGCTGCAGCCTTGGGCATGGGCATAGTACAAGCGCCGCGCTTGTCGGTAGTATCGTATCTGGACAACGGCGAGTTGGTCGAAATACTGCGAGCCTACCGCCGACCAGCAGTTTCCATATACGCAACCTACCTACAACGGCGTTTTTATCCGGCTAAATTGACCAGTTTCATCGATTTTCTACTCGCTTATTTCGAGCAACCTCCTATCGTTCGGCCACCCGAGCAGTAAACATCACGATAAACGACGCCTTATAAGCAAGGGACCACGCTCCCTTAAGTGAAGAAAGGCCTAAACTCCCGCACAAAAAACCCCGCAAAGCCTAGAAGGCTTGCGGGGTTTTCAACCTCTAACGTATTAAGGCTAGATGGAGGCGGTTACAGGCTGTAGTACATGTCGAACTCAATCGGATGAGTGCTCATGCGTAAACGCTGTACGTCTTGCGATTTCAGATCGATATAGCCGTCGATGGCATCGTCGGTGAATACACCGCCGCGGGTCAAAAACTCGCGGTCCGCATCCAAGGCTTTCAAGGCTTCGTCCAGCGAGAAGCATACCTGCGGAATGGCTTTTTCCTCTTCCGGCGGTAGGTCGTACAAATCTTTGTCCATCGCGTCGCCCGGATGGATTTTGTTTTGAATACCGTCTAAGCCGGCCATCAACATGGCAGAGAAAGCCAAGTATGGGTTGGCGGTCGAATCCGGGAAGCGCACTTCGATACGCCGCGCTTTCGGGTTGGTGACGTAAGGAATACGGATGGACGCAGAGCGGTTACGCGCTGAGTAAGCCAACATTACCGGTGCTTCGAACCCCGGTACCAAGCGCTTGTAACTGTTGGTGGAGGCGTTGGTCAAGGCGTTGATCGCTTTGGCGTGTTTAATAATGCCGCCGATATAGTACAGAGCGGTTTCGGACAAGCCACCGTACAGATTGCCCGAGAACAGATTGACGCCGCCTTTGGACAGAGATTGGTGCACGTGCATGCCGTTGCCGTTGTCGCCGACCAAAGGTTTCGGCATAAAGGTAGCGGTTTTGCCGTAAGCGTGCGCGATATTGGCGATGACGTATTTCAATTCCAATACTTCGTCGGCTTTTTTAACCAAGGTGTTGAATCTGGAGCCGATTTCGCATTGGCCGGCAGTCGCCACCTCGTGGTGATGCACTTCAACGGTTTGTCCCATTTCGCCCAAGACCAAGCACATCGCTGAACGCATGTCCTGAAAAGAGTCGACCGGCGGAACGGGAAAATAACCGCCTTTTACGCCCGGACGGTGGCCAATGTTGCCGTTTTCGTAGACTTTTTCGGAGTTCCAACCGGCTTCTTCGGAGTCGACTTGGTAAGAGCAACCACCCATGCTGGCACTCCAACGTACGTCGTCGAAAATAAAGAATTCGTTTTCGGGGCCGAACAGGGCGGTGTCGGCAATACCGGTAGATTGCATGTAGGCTTCGGCGCGTTTGGCGATGGAGCGCGGATCGCGACCGTAGCCCTGCATGTCTTTGGGCTCAATGATGTCGCAGCGCAAAATCATTGTTTTGTCGTCGAAGAATGGATCGATTTTAGCGGTGCTGGCGTCCGGCATCAGAATCATGTCGGATTCGTTGATGTGTTTCCAACCGGCAACGGAAGAACCGTCGAACATTTTGCCTTCTTCAAAAGTGTCTGCGTCTACGGCGTGAGCAGGAAAAGTCACGTGTTGCTCTTTGCCGCGGGAGTCGCAAAAACGAAAATCAACGAATTTCACGTCGTTTTCTTGCATAAGTTTGAGTGCGCTATCTACTGACATCGGCCAAAATCTCCTACTGGTTTAATTATTAGTGATGGTTAAAAAACGATGCTTACGATAGCACCAATCAGTGGAAAGAGCTATAGAAATCAATGCCTCCAGCTCGGCTGACCGAACGGGAGGCTTGGTTTGATTTCTAAAGCGGCGGGCTAATTAGAATGTAACGATGAAATCGGCGGTAACCAGAAGCTGGTTACGGCCGTTGCCGTTGTCGAAAGCTTTGACGTCGTCGGTAAAGTCATAGCGAACGTTAGGACGTAGATTCAACCACGCCATCGGTTTATAGCTCAACCCTGCAGTAATACCATAATAACTGCTACCGGCAAGCGGGTAGCTGGTAGCGTTGGGGCAGGCATAATTGCTGCCGATGTTTCCCGCAGCCGCAAAACAGCGGCCGGGTCCGTTGATGCGATAACCGTTATGGTCGCGGAACCATTCCGCCCGTAAACCGGCGGACAGCTTGTCGTTGACGTCGTAAATCAGATAGTTGTTGATGCCGTACCATTCGGCGTCGCCATTGTCGGACAAAGCCCCTACGTTATCGGCAAAACCATGATCGTGCTGGATGATGTAATGCAGGTTGTCCTTGAAATCGTGTTTGCCGACAACACTGTACATATTCCAAGCACCGCTGTTATTCTCCGCCACTTCGCCTGCGGTAGAGGTAACCGCCAAAGACGTTCCCGCGTCGTTGCTGGTCCAGGTTACGCCGCCCAAGAATGCCCAGTTGCCCAAGCCACGATCGAAGTTGCCGTCCCAACCGCCGGTATTGCTGCCGGTTACCGCGCCAGCGGAGATGTTCCAATTATCGTCTATCGAGTAGTTGGCCAAGATACCGGTGTGGGTGAAAGGCTCGCCGTACTGCATGGTGTAGGGCTTGGTGATGAAGAAGTTGTCCGGCGAGGTTACGACTTCGTAGCCGATGATGGTGTAAAAGTGTCCGACTTTTACGTCAACCCCGGTACCTATCGGCAAATTGAATTCGGCGTAGGCTTGCGGAAACGCAATGCCGTAAAAGCGCTCGTCGCGGCCGTTGATGTGCAAGTCCCAGTTACCGCGGTTCACATAAGCGTTACCGTAGGCTTGGGTGAAAATGGCGTCGGTACCGTACATGAAGTCGAACCGACCGCCAAAATCAAATTGATCGCCGCTTACATTCACTTCTTTTTGGAAATACAAATACAGCTGATTCATCTGCACTTCGCCGGTGCGATCGTTAAACGTGATCGGTCCGTTGAAACCATCGCTGTGGCTGCCGCTCATGTTTGCACTGATACTGCTGTTAACCCAGCCGCCGAATTTCAGATTGTTGTTTTTCATGAAACCGAGCTCATTCGGATCCGCGCCCAACGCGCCCAGAAGACCCGGAGCCTCCATCCAATTATCGCCGGCATAAACGGTATTTGCCGCTAGCGTTAATGCGATTGCCAGATATGTGCGGGGAAAGGTAATAGGTGGTTTTATCATAATTTTCTCCGGTAAATGCTCACCCATAAACGCAGCATTTACCATGCCAAAGACAAAGACTATATTTATCAATAGCTTGAAGATATAAGCCCTACTCAATCCATTCTGATCGCACAAACTTAGTGCATCAAGTGCACCACTTTTGTTGCTAAAAACCAATTTTTTGTTGTTGCGCAACAAGAATTTTAAGCAAATTAGCCTAAAAACGACAAAAAACAACAGTGCTTGAGCACAAAACCCGGACACTAGCTCCAAAATAAAGCAAAACGTACCATTTTGGTGCTTTGAAATGGAAAATTCTGAACCTCCCAGACAAAAGCCTTTATAAAACAGCTGCTTCAATACTGGTATGCTCTTTGCTTTTGAGAATAGCGTTATTTACGAAACCCCAGGGGTAATTTGGCCATGAACTTAAGAGGTATGCATTTATGAAACTTATAACAGCGGTAGTAAAGCCATTTAAGCTGGACGATGTGCGCGAAGCACTGTCCGACATTGGTGTATCGGGTGTTACCGTGACTGAAGTAAAGGGTTTTGGGCGTCAAAAAGGCCATACCGAATTATATCGTGGCGCGGAATACGTCGTGGACTTCCTGCCCAAGGCAAAAATCGAAGTAGCCGTAGCGGATAATCTGGTCGATCAAGCGGTAGAAGCCATAGTCAAAGTGGCCAATACCGGAAAAATCGGCGATGGCAAGATTTTTGTCGCCAATTTGGAGCAGGTTGTGCGAATTAGAACCGGCGAATCCGGCGAAGAAGCCCTTTAAACCATTAGCGAGGATAAAACAATGAAACAAATTTACCTAACTGTTGCGTCGCTCGTGCTTGCGGGGTTTTGCGGGGTTAGCTATGCCCAGGAAGTTGCAGAGCAAACAGTTGATAAAGGCGATACCGCTTGGATGCTGGTATCGACTTTGCTGGTTACTCTGATGGTCATTCCGGGGCTGGCGCTGTTTTACGGAGGCATGGTACGGGCAAAAAATATGCTTTCGATACTGATGCAAGTATTCGTAATTTTTTCTTTGTCTGCCATTTTGTGGGCAACCTACGGCTACAGCGTCGCATTTACGGAAGGAAATGCTTTTTTTGGCGGTTTTAGTAAGGCATTTTTAAGCGGCGTCACACCCGAGTCTCTTGCCGCCACTTTTAGCAAGGGCGTGTACGTCCCCGAATATGTTTACATTGCATTCCAATTGACTTTTTCGGCCATAACGCCTGCATTGATTGTTGGCGCTTTTGCCGAAAGGGTTAAATTCTCGGCAGTTCTAATGTTTACCGTCCTCTGGTTTACATTTTGCTATTTACCCATGGCTCACATGGTTTGGTATTGGGCCGGTCCGGACGCCTATACCGATCAAGCGGCCGCGGATGCCGCAGCAAGTACCGCAGGCTTCCTATTTCAAAAAGGCGCACTGGATTTCGCCGGCGGCACCGTAGTCCACATTAACGCCGGCATCGCCGGTCTGGTTGGCTGCTTAATGATCGGCAAGCGCATTGGCTACGGCAAGGAGTTTATTGCTCCGCATAGCTTGACCTTAAACTTGGTGGGAGCTTCTTTGCTGTGGGTCGGCTGGTTTGGATTCAACGCGGGTTCAAACCTGGAAGCAAACGGACTGGGAGCCATGGTTTTTCTAAACACCATGCTGGCCGCCGCCGCCGCCACACTGGGCTGGATGGGCGTGGAATGGATGGCCCGCGGCAAACCCAGCATGCTGGGCGCCACTTCCGGTGCAATCGCCGGTTTAGTAGCCATCACGCCGGCGTGCGGATGGGCCGGACCAATGGGCTCAATCTTCTTGGGTTTGATAGCCGGGGCTGTTTGTTTCTGGGCCGTAAGCGGATTGAAACACTCTTTAGGATATGACGACAGCTTGGATGCCTTTGGCGTCCACGGCATAGGCGGCATCATAGGCGCACTGGGAACCGCAATCGTAGCGAGTCCGGCTCTTGGCGGCTCAGGCGTATGGGATTATGTATCCAACTCTGTCGCCGAGTACGACATGGCTGCACAATTGGGCAGTCAGACATGGGGCGTGATGACGGCGATTGTATGGTCGGGAGGCGTATCGTTTTTAGCCTTCAAACTCACCGACATCATGCTGGGTTTGCGCGTCGACGAGGCTTCCGAGCGCGAGGGCCTGGATATAACCACGCACGGCGAATCCTCATACAACCTCTAGTTGCAGCAATTTTAAACACTGTAAAGCGGACCGCCTCACTGGGGAGGTCCGCTCCGGATTGCCGAATCTCACTAGACATTGTTTCCGCAACTAAAATTGTATGTTGACCTAGAATTTTTTATCATTCCCATAAGTTTTGATAGCGTGCCTACTTTCTGTTTGATTGCTATCTCTACGTTATCATCTAGTACTAAAATCAAGCCGATAAGTGGCATTTTTACAATTCATTTTTTGGGGAAGCGATGAAATTAATAACCGCGATTATCAAGCCGTTTAAATTGGACGATGTACGCGAAGCGTTGTCGGATATCGGTGTAGCCGGGGTAACCGCCACGGAAGTTAAAGGTTTCGGCCGGCAAAAAGGGCATACGGAACTTTATAGGGGGGCCGAATACGTGGTCGATTTTCTACCTAAGGTCAAACTGGAAATCGCTGTAACGGAAGCCATCGTTGACCAAGCGGTCGAAGCTATCGTCAAATCCGCCAACACCGGGAAAATCGGCGACGGCAAAATATTCGTAACCAACCTGGAACAAGTTATCCGTATCCGTACCGGAGAAACCGGGCCGGACGCTATTTAGCGCTAACGCAGCCGTTTCGATCACCACAAAATCGCCGGGCCGTAAGGCCCAGGCGATTTTGTTGTTTTAATCGGCGGCAATAATCATGCTAACCATCCACCAATCACCACCATGACAAGAATAATAAAAATCGTATTGCCGGCTTTACCGGCTTTCTTGCTGCCGAATTCAGCAATGGCGGCCACCCTCAATCAAGCAAATACGGCCTGGGTGTTAACCTCTACCGCCCTGGTGTTGTTCATGACAATACCCGGCTTGTCGCTGTTTTACGGCGGTTTGGTACGCAGCAAAAACGTTTTGTCCGTATTAATGCAATGCTTTTCCATTACCTGCTTGGTATCCATCCTCTGGTTGGCAGGCGCTTACAGCTTTATTTTCGCCGACGGTGGAGACTGGCAAGGTTTTATCGGCGGAGCGGAAAAAATGTTCGTGCCGGACATGGGCACTGCCTCTCTGACAGGCGATATTCCTGAAACCGTATATTTCATGTTTCAGATGACCTTTGCGATTATCACGCCCGCGCTGATCGTCGGCGGTTTTGCCGAGCGCATGAAGTTTTCTTCGATGTTGTGGTTTAGCGCATTATGGTTGATTTTGGTATACACC
This sequence comes from Methylomonas sp. HYX-M1, assembly GCF_040741385.1. NCBI lineage: Bacteria > Pseudomonadati > Pseudomonadota > Gammaproteobacteria > Methylococcales > Methylococcaceae > Methylomonas > Methylomonas sp. HYX-M1. The sequence continues at coordinate 510,264 of NZ_CP160405.1, read as the reverse complement.
CCGGTTTGCCATTGGCTATGGGGCGGCGGCTGGCTGGCCCAACTTGGAGCCAAAGATTTTGCCGGCGGAATCGTCATTCACGTGAATGCCGGCGTCGCCGCTTTGGTCGCCGCTTTGGTCATGGGTCCAAGACGCGGCTTTCCGACGACGGCCATGCCTCCGCACAACATGACCATGGTGGTGACCGGCGCCGGTATGCTGTGGTTCGGTTGGTTCGGCTTCAACGGCGGCAGCGCCTTGACGTCCAACGGCAATGCCGGTATGGCTATCGCCGTTACCCACATCGCGGCCGCGGCAGGCTCGTTGACATGGATGTCTATCGAGTGGCTACGCTTCGGCAAACCCAGCGTGTTAGGCATCGTTACCGGGATGGTGGCCGGCCTGGGGACGATCACCCCGGCGTCCGGATTCGTTGGCCCGTTCGGTGGCTTGGTAATCGGCATCATCGCCGGTACGGTATGTTTTTACGCCACGCAATACGTTAAGCGCCGTTTGAAAATCGACGATTCCTTGGACGTCTTTCCGGTGCACGGCGTCGGCGGCTGCATAGGCTCGATATTGACCGGTGTTTTTGCCGCCGACAGCTTGGGCGGCTTGGGTCTTGCCGGCATTAGCATGCAAGAACAAGTCGGGGTGCAAGCTTTAGCGGTATTGGCTACAGCGGCGTGGAGCGCTGTATTCAGCTATTTAGCACTTAAAGTGATCGATATGGCCATAGGTTTGCGGGTCAGCGAAGATATCGAAGTCGAAGGCCTCGACATCGGCTTGCACGAGGAAACCGGATACCACAACTTGTAACGCCCTGATTACTCTCCGCACCTTGATATTCGGCAGCGCCGTCTCTGTCGGAGGACACAGGTACAGATAAATCCGTGCAACCCATGCCGCCAAGACCTGTGCCCTCTGCTGCCGAAATTCCAATCTCGGCAAGTCTCGATTGCCGAGATTGCGCCGCAACCGCATAACCTTAAGGAAGCAACATGCCGATAAGCTTGAATTCGTTGGAAAATATCGTTCGCCAAGCAGGCAGCTTGGCGATGGAGCATTTTGGAAATGTCGCTCAACTGGCGGTAAACAAAAAAAGCGCCAGAGATCTGGTGACCGTAGCGGACGTCGCGGTCGAAAACTTTCTGAAGCAATCTCTCACGGAATTATGTCCCGAATACGGGTTTTGGGGGGAAGAAAGCGGCCAGTCGGCCAATCAACTGAACCGCTGGATTGTCGATCCTATCGACGGTACGCATTCTTTCGCTAAAGGTCAGTATTTCTGGGGTATTAGCGTCGCTTTGGAACTGGCCGGCGATCTGGTGATGGGGGCCGTTTACGGCCCGGCCTTAGACGATTATTACTGCGCGGAAAAAGGCAAAGGCGCATGGAAAAACGCACGGCCGATCACGGTGTCCACGGAGGTCAATTTGGCCGACAGCATGGTTTCTACCGGTTTCGCTTGTTTGCGGGACTATCTGGATGCCAATAATTTGGCCAGGTTTTGTCGAATCGCCCAAGTGACTACCGGGCAACGTCGTTTCGGCTCGGCCGCGCTGGATTTATGTACCGTGGCCGACGGTCAAGTGGATGCTTACTGGGAACAGGAATTAAATCTGTACGACGTGGCAGCCGGAGCGCTGATAGTCATGGAAGCCGGCGGAACGGTTACCGATTTCGGCGGTGTGCCGGGCGTGTATCCGAAACAAATACTCGCTACCAACGGCCATTTGTTGCCGCAAATAGTGCCGCTGATGTAGCCGGCAAGCCAACAACACACTTCTAACGAACTGGATACGGCCTCCACGTGCGGAGCAACCATAAAAACCTGGCAAAGCCGGTATCGCAAGTCCGTGACGTTCAGCGTGTTCTCTACCCTGAGGTCCGCGAGCATTCGGTAGTTAACTGCTTGCGACTGTGATAACGTGTTCACCACTTGCCAGTCCGACTAAACTATTCCTGTCAAACCCGTTTAAGGAGATCCCCCCATGCAAGGCGACAAAAAAGTCATCGAATATCTGAACCAAGTATTGGAAAACGAACTTACCGCAATCAACCAATATTTTTTACATGCCCGCATGTACAAAAACTGGGGCTATCACAAACTCAACGAGAAGGTGTATCACGAATCTATCGACGAGATGAAGCACGCCGATAAAATCATCGAACGTATTTTATTTTTAGAAGGCCTGCCCAACCTGCAAAGCCTGGGTAAATTATTGATCGGCGAAAATCCCAAAGAAATGCTGGAATGCGACTTGAAACTGGAGCATATAGCCCTACCACTACTGAGGGAAGCCATCGCCTATTGCGAATCGATCAACGATTTCATCACCCGCGAATTGTTCGAGCATATTTTGGAAAGCGAGGAGGAACATGTCGACTGGTTAGAGACCCAATTAGGCCTGATCGAACAAATCGGCATACAAAACTACCTGCAATCCGCCATGTAATCCCAGCGCGCCGGCGGCGGTTTGGTCAATCAGCCGCCGGCCTTTAACCGCTCCCGCTCGTCTTCACTGCTAGAGATTCAGCATGCCAATCCCTCAATCCACCGACCCCACTACGCAAAGAATCGTCACACTCGGACTGGTGCTCGCGGGCTTGATCGTGTTGTGGAAATGGTTACCGGCGCTGGAAGCGGCTTTCACGCCGACGTCGACCCCGGTCCGCACGGTAACGGCCAGAGGCGATTTGGCGGCAGACGAGAAAAGCACCATCGAATTGTTCGAAAAGTCGCGCGATACGGTCGTATTCATTACCACCGCATCGCTGGTTCAAAACATTTGGACCCGCGACGTCTTCAGCGTGCCCAAAGGCTCGGGCTCCGGTTTTATTTGGGACGAAGCGGGCCACGTCGTAACCAATTTTCACGTGATCGCCGGCGCCAACGAAGCCACCGTCAAATTAGCGGACGGCCGCGACTACAAAGCCGCGCTGGTAGGGGCCAGCCAAGTACACGACATCGCTGTCCTTAAAATCGGAGTCGGATTCAAGCGCCCGCCGCCGGTTCCTATCGGCAGCAGCCATGATTTAAAGGTAGGGCAAAAAGTCTTCGCCATCGGCAACCCCTTCGGTTTGGACTGGACGCTGACCACCGGCATCGTTTCGGCCCTGGATAGATCGCTGGGCGGCGGCGAAGGGCCTGCGGTGGAACACTTGATTCAAACCGACGCCGCAATCAATCCGGGCAACTCCGGCGGGCCGCTATTGGATTCCGCCGGCCGCCTGATCGGCATCAACACAGCAATTTATAGCCCGAGCGGTGCCTCCGCAGGCATTGGCTTTGCTGTGCCGGTAAATACCGTCGCCAGAGTCGTACCCGAAATCATCAAAAATGGCCGATACATTCGGCCGACTCTGGGCATAGAAATTAATCAACCATTGAACGAACGTCTGGTTCAAGCGTTGGGGGTAAACGGGGTTGTGATATTACGTGTACAACCCGGATCAGCGGCGGAGAAAGCCGGCCTACTCGGCGCTAGCGTGAACGATACCGGCATTATCCCCGGCGACATCATTACCGCCATAGACGCCAAACCGGTGAATTCCACCAATGAGCTATTAAGCATTTTGGACGAACGACAAGTCGGCGACACAGTCCACGTGACAGTGTTACGCGACGGTACGGCTACAGAGCTCACCGTCACCTTGCAGCCCGGCAACTAGCCCAGGAGGTAACGTGAGCCGCGAATTTGCCCAGCAACACGCCTGGAGCAACCGGCTACAAACCGTGTTGCTGATGGCCTTGCTGTTGGCCATCAGCGGCCTGACCGGCAGTTTGATCTTAGGCGAACTCGGCTTCTGGACCGCTTTATTCGGTGCCGGTTTCGCCCTGCTGTTCGAGCCGGTTGCGGCGTGGCGGCTAACCTTGCGCTTATATCGCGCCCGGCCGATTTATCCGGATCAAGCCCCGTTGCTATGGCAAATGGTTTACGGCTTGGCCCAACGCGCCGAGCTACCGGCGACGCCGGTGCTGTACTACCTACCTAGCGCAGTGATCAATGCATTCGCGGTCGGAAACCGCAAGCATTCCGCCATCGCCCTGACCGACGGCTTATTGAGCCAGCTAACCCAAAGGGAACTCGCCGGCGTATTGGGCCACGAAATCAGCCATATCGCCAACGGAGACTTGAAAGTAATGGGACTGGCCGATTACATCAGCCGCTTGACTAATTTGTTTTCGGGTGTAGGCCAGATTCTAATTATGCTGTCCCTGCCGTTGCTGCTAACAGAAGGCTACAGCGTGAATATCAACCCGCTAGCCATATTACTGTTGGTTTTTTCTCCACATTTGGCTTTATTGACGCAACTAGGCTTATCCCGCGTCCGGGAGTTCGACGCCGACCTGAAGTCGGCCAGCCTCACCGGCGACCCCATGGGGTTGGCCTCTGCGCTGGCAAAGATAGAGCGCGCCCAACGCTCGTGGCTGTCGGTGCTATTGCCCGGTTGGGGAAATCCCGAACCGTCTTGGCTTAGAAGCCACCCAGCCACTGAAGCGCGCATCGAACGACTGACCCGATACGCCCGGGCCCAACACGCCGAGCTCTGGCCGCACGAAACCGGGATTCCGCTAGAACTGCTGGGCCGCCATTGCACAACCCCTCCCCGCTGGCGGATCGGCGGCCTGTGGCACTAAGCGCCAAGCTACTTCTCGATCGCGCCAATCGCCCGGTAATCGGCCGCTTCGTAACGGTGCGCCAAATGTTGCATACTGACGATGAGAGCGACGCCGGCCAAAATAAACCCTATTTGCTGCAAAGAGGTTTTGATATCGGTTTTAACATGCAATGACGGAATCAAGTCGGCGACGGCGATATAAATAAAACTGGATGCCGCCAAAACCAGAAAGTACGGCAATGACGCTTGCATGTCACCTAAACCGAAATACGCCAGAACCCCGCCCGCAACCGTGGTCAAACTAGCCAGCACGTTATATAACAAGGCCTTGCGCCTTTCGTAACCGCTATGCAGCAATATGGCGAAATCGCCGACTTCTTGCGGAATCTCATGGGCAGCCACCGCCAAACTGGTCACCATTCCCAAATGCACGTCGGTCAGGAACGCGGCACCGACCAAAATACCGTCCACGAAGTTATGAATGCCGTCGCCTAAAATAATGAAGGTACCGGCAGCCCGCCGCCCGTGCTGATGGCTGTTCTCAGCGCTATTGTGGCTATGATGCGCATCCTCTCCGTGCATTTCACAGGCGTGCGCATGGCAGTGCCGCCAAACCAGCAACTTTTCTAAAACAAAGAAAACCAAAATGCCGGCCATCAAAGTGGCCGACAAAACCGGAATATCGCTGGCCGCCACATCCTCGAATGCATGCGGGATTAACCCGCAAAAGGCGCCGGCGAGTAACGCGCCGATCGCGAAACTGATCCCGTGCGGCAACGCACTTTCCCGGTAATGTTCCGGCAACAGCAAAAACACCCCGGCTGCCAATACGCTGAGCAATCCGCCAATCGCGGTAAAAATAACGATCAGTAACAAAACATCCAAAATCAATTTCTCCAAATCAGACTAGCCATACGCCCGGTACGCGTACCGTCCCGGCGGTAGGAGAAAAATCGACTGCCGTCCGCCACCGTGCAATCCCCTCCGCCGTATACCGCATCGACACCGAGCGCCCGCAACTGCTGTCTCGCCAAACCGTAGAGGTCTGCCAACCATTTACCCGGTGCTACCGCGCGAAACGCCGCCGAATGCACGGGATCGCTGTCGACAAACGCCGTTCTAACCTCGTCGCCGACTTCGAAATGCGCTGGCCCTATCGCCGGCCCCAGCCACACCGAGACGTCCCGGCACTGCATGGCCAGCAAGGTTTGCCCGATCACGCCTGCTTGCAAGCCCCGCCAACCGGCATGAGCGGCGGCAATCACCTCGCCCCGGTCGCCGCAAAACAACACCGGCAGACAATCGGCGGTCAAAACCGCGCAAACCACCCCGGCCCGGTCGGTATAGCTGGCGTCGGCACATTCCAATCCAATGGTTTGATCCGCTTTCACAACCCGAACGCCGTGCACTTGCTGTAACCAAACCGGTTCACCGGGCAAACCAAGCCCCTCTCGGATCAATTCACGATTGCGAGCGACATGTTCGGGATTATCGCCGACATGATCGGCCGGATTCAGACTAGCGTAGCACCCCAGACTTACGCCGCCGTCCCGCAAAGTCGTGGCGGCCTGCACCGTCGACGGTAGCGGCCAGTCAGGTCGGATCCAATTCATTTTCGGTCAATACCTCAAGCAAATACCGCATGTCGTCCGGCATGGCTTGTTCCCATTCCATATATTCGCCGGTTTCCGGATGCTCCAAGCCTAACTTGGCCGCATGCAGCGCTTGCCGCTTGAAATTGCGCAGCGCTTCCGCCAAGGCCGGGCTGCAATCGGCCGGCATTTGAAATCGGCCACCGTATACCGGATCGCCAACCAAAGGGTAATTGATGTGCGCCATATGCACCCGAATTTGGTGGGTACGCCCGGTTTCCAATTTCACCCGAATCAACGTATGACGTTTGAAACGCTGCTCCAATCGGTAATGGGTAATCGCTTCTTTGCCGTCCCGTCGCACCGTGTTGCGCTTACGATCCGTCGGATGCCGGCCTATCGGTTCGTCCACGGTACCGCCCGCGGTCATCCAGCCTTTCACCAATGCCAAATATTCGCGCTCAATCGCCCGCTCCTGCAATTGTTCGACCAGGCTGGTATGCGCAGCCAAGGTTTTGGCAACCATCAACAAGCCGCTGGTCTCTTTATCGATCCGATGCACAATTCCGGCTCGCGGCAAGGTATCCAACGCCGGCTGGTGATGGAGCAATGCATTCACCAAAGTGCCGTGCCAATTGCCGACCGCGGGATGTACGACCAATCCGGCCGGCTTGTTGACGATCAACAACGCATCGTCTTCGTAAACGATGTCCAGCGGAATGTCTTCCGCGTCGTATTCCACAACCTGTTCGGCTTCGGCATCCAGTTCGATTTCCTCACCGCCGTCCAATTTGTGGCGCGCTTGCATTTGCTCGCCGTCCACCAATACCCGGCCGGCCTTGATCCAGGTTTGCAACTTGCTGCGCGAATAATCGGGAAAGATTTCCGCCAAACCTTGGTCCAAGCGCATGCCTGCCAACTCTTCGGGAACTGTTGCTATTAATGTCGTCATAATGGTTTTTTACGTTATACTCGCAGCCTTTGATTCTGTCCGAACCTGCTGCAAAATCTTGCAATATTACAACGTGTTGTATTTTCTATGCGATTACTTTTAGTACAAACCGTCATTCTCGTCAGTTTGAGCTGTTTTCTGTCCGGATGCGAACTCTTTGGCGGCGGCAAACGGGACGGTTCGGAACAACAAGACGAGTACGTGGGCTGGGACGACGCGAAATTTCACCAACAAGCCAAAGCGGCGTTGGAAGAGAAAAACTTCCAGAAAGCCATCAAACTGTACGAAGCCTTAGAGGCCCGTTATCCGTTCGGCGATTACGCCGCTCAGGCGCAATTGAACATCGCCTACGCTTATTATAAAAACGACGAGCCGGAAGCCGCATTGGCGGCCGCGGACCGCTTCATCAAAGTCCATCCGCGCAATCCTCACGTCGATTACGCTTATTATCTGAAAGGCTTGATCAATTACAACCGCGACATCGGCTTTATCGACCGATTTATGCCGACCGATTCCACTCAGCGCGACCCGGGCAATGCCAAAGACGCTTTCGACAATTTCCAGGAACTGATACAACGCTTTCCTAACAGCAAATACGTGCCGGACGCCCGCCTAAGGATGGTCGCCTTACGCAACAACATGGCGATGTACGAGCTGCACGTGGCGGATTTTTACATGCGCCGCAAGGCTTACGTCGCCGCAGTGGACCGGGCGAATCACATCATCAAGGAATATCAACGCACCCCGGCGGTTCCGCATGCCTTGGAAATCATGCAGGAAGGCTACCGAAGCTTAGGCCTCAACGATCTGGCCGCCGACGCCGAGCGCATTTATAAACTGAATTATCCCAACGGCGCACCCACAGTCGATTACAAGGAAAGAACCATGATGGAAGAAGCCTGGGATGCCATGGGCATGGATAAATAACGCTTGAAACATCTCATCCTCCTGTCGGCCGCTGTTGGGCTGCTGAATGGAGCGGCTTTGGCGCAAGACCAAGCCGAAACCCTGTTCCAAAACCGTTTTTTCACGCTGTCTAAAGACAACCAGCTGTTATGCGCGACCAGCGAACAGGCCTTTCTGCCGCCTTCGGTTTTACGCGCCTCGCTGCAGTTTTACGAACGCGGCCGTCCGCATCTGCGCGCGCAAGCGGTAGCGGTTCTGACCGACCATAAAAATCCTCAGCATCTGGAGGATTTGGCCGATTACCGCGCCGACTGCCAATCCAACGAATCGCCGGATTTATGTGTCCTGGAAAAATATTGGGGCGATACCGATGCGGCATTACGGGCCTTAGCCTTGTTTTACGATACCAAAACCATCGTGAAACATAGCGAAGACTACCGCTATCAAATCAAACGCTTCAGCGAGGATCATATTCGCGCATTCGAAAAAGCCGTCCGCAAAATTCCGGGATTTTTACGGCAAAGCATCAGCAAAGCCAAACCCATCGACAAACTGGCGCAGGAAATCGCCGATAAACCACGCGCAGTACAAAACTTGATTCGGGAAGCCTATCAGGACGATTACGACACCAGCATCTGGCAGGATTACACTCACCCCTTAACTCTGGTACCCGGCATAGGCTTTCGTTCACAGACCGTAGCCCAAGTATTCAGTGGGCAAAACCTGATCGTTTTCACGGTCTCCGCCTTCGACAAAGGTAAAGAAGGTACGGTATACCGCGACATAAACGCCGAATATCTGGTCGACTTTCGCCTGCCTATCGCGGTACACGAAATCGCCCATACCATAGACAATTTTCATTTCTGGAACGGCACGGACGACTTGTACTTTTTCTACAAGTACCACAAGATGTCCAACGACCAACAAATCATGCAAATCGTTTCCGCAGCTCAATTGGCCCTGTGGCCCTCCAAGTGGTTCGAAGCGTTCGAGTACCTGCACGAAGTCAACGCCGGCCGCTATGACGGAAGCGTTCAGGAAAAGCTGGCGGAATTAGTCGCCCAATACATCCTGATTCCGGAAAGACTAAAAATCAGTGCGCCGCAAGCGTATCAATGGCTGCGCCACGAGGTGTTTCGCGACATCGAATATCAAGGTTACGACAGTTGCCCGCAGCCGGTAATTCGCCCCTTATCGTGGTGGCAACAATACGCCAGTGGTAAAATTTTAGGCCGTTGACAGCCACCCCTACCCCGGACTGATCAGACTACAGGAATCCTTACCCTCCTTGCTTCGCACCGGCAGGCTAGTATCATGAAAAAAACGCAACTCCATTCTTTACAAGAGCAATTACTGAAAGCCGGCTTGGCCAACAGCAATCAAGCCAAACAAGTCAAAGCCGAAAAACGCAAGCAACAGAAACTGCAACGCAACACCGGTGTCGAGTGGGTCGACGAGGTTAAATTAAGCGCGGAGCAGACTCGCCAACAGCAAGCCGAACGCGACCGGGAACTAAACTTACAACGTAAACTGGCGGAAGAGCAAAAAGCCTTGGCTGCGCAAATCAAGCAAATCGTCGATCTGAATCGTATTTCGCAAACGGCCGACGGCCTGAGCTATCAATTCAACCATCAAAACAAAGTCAAAACGGTATTAGTCGACGAAAAACTTAGAAGTGCTCTGGCCAACGGCAGAGCGGGAATTGTCAACGTGGACCAGCGCTACGAGATCGTTCCGGCCGAAATCGCCCGCAAAATTCAGTCGCGCGACGCCGCCTGTGTACTGGTACTAAACGATGCTTCTCAACATGACCATTCGGAAGAAGACCCCTACGCGGCCTACCAAGTCCCCGACGATTTAATGTGGTAATACGCCCGACCGGTTGTTTAGCCACTTTTCCCAATCATTTCGCATCTTTCCTCGCCCCCTGCCAACATGCGCCAATACCTTGACTTGGTTCAACAAATTCTCGATCACGGCACTTGGCAGCAAAATCGCACCGGCATACGCACTTGCAGCCTGCCGGGCGCCATGTTGCGCTTCGATTTGCAACAAGGTTTTCCGGCGATCACCACTAAAAAATTGGCGTTCAAATCGGCAATGGCAGAGATGGTCGGATTTTTGCGTGCATCCCGCAATGCCGCCGATTTTCGGGCCTTGGGCAGCAAAGTATGGGACCAAAACGCTAACGAGAACAGCCAATGGTTGGCCAACCCCTATCGGTTGCAACCGGACGACTTGGGGCCGATTTACGGCGTGCAGTGGCGGCAATGGCCCGCTTATAAGCTTATCAAATCCGCTAGCCCGCAAAGCGACAAGCAGGTCGAATACGCGCAAACTCTCGGCTATCGCATTCTGGGCGAAGTGGAAGATAACGGCGAACCCGGTCTATTACTTTATAAGGCGATCGACCAATTACGCGTTTGCTTGGACACCATCATGAGCGACCCGGGAAATCGGCGCATCCTGTTTCATGGCTGGAACTGGGCCCAGCTGGACGAAATGGCACTGCCGCCGTGCCATTTGCTGTATCAATTTTTGGTCAACACGGTGAAGCAGGAGATTTCGCTGTGCCTTTACGTTCGCTCCAACGACATCGGTCTCGGCGCCCCCTTTAACTTAGCCGAAGGCGCAGCCCTATTGCATTTGGTCGGCCACTTGACCGGCTATACGCCGCGCTGGTTTAACTATTTCATCGGCGACGCCCACATTTACGAAAACCATCTGGACATGCTGCAAACTCAGCTGTCCAGAGCGCCTTTACCGCTACCCCAGCTTGCGCTTACCGCCAGGATACCGGCTTACCGCGAAACACGACGCTACGAACCCGAGTGGCTGGAGCGCATAGAACCGAACGATTTCGTTTTACAAGGCTATACCCACCATTCACCGCTAACCGCCACCATGGCGGTCTAAACCGCATACCGCTGCAACAAATTTCCCTCGCCGCCGGGCAACTATCGTATTGCGTCGCCCGAAATTTCAACGCAAACCGGCTTGATCCCGGCCATTAAAATGCAATATTGCCTATGTAATAATGTTTAGCTGCGGGGTTTACCCGCATCGAAATCATAACAATTACAGAGGGTAATGCAATGTGTTGGAGTGGAGAAGCGTCCGGCGTGCTGGCCGCCGCCGGTCTGACAACTGCCGTCTATGTGGCTTACAAAGGCGAATCCAGGGAATTATGGTTACCGCTGACGTATTTCGCATTGATGGAGTTATTACAGGCCATAACGTATATTTATATCGATGTTTGCGACAATCCCAACAATCAGGTGCTCACGTTATTGGGCTACCTGCATATCGCGTTTCAACCGTTCTTCGTCAATATGGTGGCGATGTATTTCATACCGGAAAGTGTAAAACACAAAATCCGCATCACGGTATACGGCATATGCGCCATTAGCGCCCTGGCAATTATCATCAAGATGTTTCCGTTTGCCTGGGCCGGCGCCTGTGCCGAGGGCGTGGAGGGGTTTTGCGGACCGGAAATATGTTCGGTATCCGGCAACTGGCATATTGCTTGGCAAATGCCGCTGAACGGCTTATTGTCGGAACCGATAGCTTGGCTGTTCGGCTTCGATTGGGGTTTACACGCCTTAGCTTATATCGCTGCCGCGTTTTACCTGCCGATACTTTACGGCTCTTGGCGTTTCGTCGGATTTCATTATTTGCTGGGTCCGCTGATTTCAGATCTGACCACTGACAACCCGAACGAATATTGCGCAGTGTGGTGTCTGTTTTCTATCGCCTTATGCGTCTCGGTCATAAAGTCACCGATACGTAAGCATCTGCATGTCCGGCAATGGGCGTTTTATTATCGCGAAGCCGCCGGAAGCCCGCAACAATCGTGAATTCGGCGCATAAAAAAGGCTGGCGTTTTAAGGCGCCAGCCTCGCAAATTATTCTTTCAAACAATAAGCCTTAAGCCATTGCCCGCAGCCTGCTGTTCAACCGGCTTTTACTGCGAGCCGCTTTATTTTTATGAATCAAGCCTTTGTTCACTGCGGAGTCTATCACCGGCACAGCTGCTTTAAAGGCCGCTTGCGCTTGGTCCTTGTCGCCCGCTCTAACTGCAGCGATTACTTTTTTGATAAAGGTGCGAAGGTTGCTGCGCTGCCCGGCATTGCGAATACGGCTGTTCTCTGCCTGACGCGCTCTTTTTCTAGCTTGTGGTGAATTAGCCATAAGGGATCAGATTATTCGAGTAATTAGAAAACGGCGTATTATCTTTTTGGATGCTATGATTGTCAAATTTTTATCGCCACCGGATAATCGCGACTCAACGGAGCCTGCTTGAGCAAACAACTTTATCGATCGACTGCGACGGTCAGCAGCATGTCCTTGCTGTCGCGGATTTTAGGATTCGTACGCGACATGTTGATTGCTAATATTTTCGGCGTCAGCGCCGCCACCGACGCATTTTTTGCCGCGTTCAAGATACCCAACTTACTGCGCCGTCTTTATACCGAAGGCGCGTATTCCCATGCGCTAATCCCGCTGCTTGCGGAGCAACAGCAAAAGGCCGACTCCCTCTCGCAAAAACGTTTTATCGACAACGCCGCCGGCACGCTAACGGCCTTGTTATTGCTATTGACATTGGTAGGCATGCTCGCCGCCCCGGCCTTGGTAACACTACTGGCCCCGGGCTTTTTAAACGCAGACGGCGAATTCGATTTGGCGGTGCAACTGCTGCGAATTTCGTTTCCTTACTTATTTTTCATCAGCTTGACCGGCTTGGCCGGAGCCTTGTTAAACGCAAAAGGCCGTTTTGCCTTACCCGCGATTACCCCCGTCGTCTTGAATATTTGTTTGATCGCCGCGGCGCTTTGGCTTGCGCCGCTGTGCCGAGAGCCTGTCACTGCACTGGCATGGGGTATTGTGATAGCCGGCGTGTTGCAACTTGCGCTGCAACTGCCTGCCTTGCATGCCTTAAACCTACTGCCGCGCTTACGCTGGGGTGCAAGCGACCCCGAGGTACGCCGCCTGCTGCATTTGATGCTGCCGGCAATTTTCGGCATCTCGGTCACCCAATTGAATCAAATTTTCGGCACCTTAGTCGCTTCATGCTTGGAAACCGGCAGCGTATCTTGGCTATATTATTCCGAACGGCTGGTCGAATTCCCCCAGGGCATTTTAGGCGTTGCCGTCGCAACCGTTATTTTGCCCAGCCTATCGAACAATCATGCCGCGGAAGATCCGGTCGCATTTTCCGCGTCCTTGGATTGGGGCCTAAAAATTGTGTTGTTGGTCGGTGTACCGGCGACATTGGGCTTAGTGCTGTTAGCCGATCCACTGCTATCAACGCTATTCGAATATCGCGAATTCGATCGCCACGACGTGTTGATGGCCAGTGAAAGTTTAATTGCCTTCGCGTTCGGATTGTTGGCATTCACCTTAATCAAGGTTTTCATACCCGGCTTTACTTCCCGTCTGGATACCCGCTCTCCCGTGCGCTTCGGCCTCTATTCGATCATAGGCAACGCGGTGCTATCCGTAATGTTGGCTTGGCCTTTCGCGCACGCCGGCATTGCTTGGGCGGCAACCTTAGCGGCCTATCTCAACGCCGGATTATTGTTTTTTACCCTATACCGGCAAGGCGTCTATCGCCCGCGCCCCGGCTGGCAAAGCTTCGGATTGAGAATAGCGTTTGCCAGCACGGCGATGGCACTGTTTTTGATGTATTTTGTCAAACTGCCCGTCTGGCATGATTGGTCCGCCGCACAACGCGCTTTGCATCTGTCCGGCACCGTCGGCATCGCGATGGGAGTCTACGCTGCCGCGCTATGGCTGGGCGGGATTCGCCCGCAGCATTTGCAGGCCGACGGCGCCGGCCTTTAGATTTAACGGCGCGACGCTATAGTCATGTAAAATGCGTCAACTTTAATTATTAACCAATGGATTCAGAACGATAAGTTATGAAAACTCGAACGATCGGATTTATCGGCGGCGGCAACATGGCTAGTAGTTTGCTGAGCGGTTTGATTGCCAGCGGCCACTCCCCTCAACAGCTTTGGGTGTCCGACCCAGCCCCCCTCCTATTGGAAGAACATCAACAACGCTTGAAAGTGAATGTCTCGGCCGACAACAACGCTATCGTGCAAGCAGCCGACGTCATTGTTCTGGCCGTGAAACCGCAAATATTGCGCGATGTTGCCCTGCAAATTGCTCCCCTGGTCCAACAACGGCATTCGCTGGTGGTTTCGATAGCCGCCGGCATTTCGCAAGCCAGCTTGGCGCATTGGTTGGGACATTCGACCGCCATAGTGCGCTGCATGCCTAACACTCCGGCATTAGTCTTAACCGGTGCCACCGCGCTGCACGCTAACCCGAACGTCAGCGACGAACAAAAAGATCTGGCCGAAAACATCCTGCGCGCGGTCGGCTTAACTTTGTGGGTGGCCGACGAAAGTCAGATGGATGCCGTTACCGCAGTATCGGGTAGCGGCCCGGCTTACTTTTTCTTGTTGATGGAAGCCATGGAAGCCGCAGCAATATCCATGGGATTGGACGAAAAAGCCGCGCGCTTGTTGACTCAGCAAACCGCATTGGGTGCGGCTAAAATAGCCTTGGAATCCAGCGAATCGCCCGCCGAACTGCGGCTAAGAGTGACTTCTCCGGGTGGAACCACACAGCAAGCAATCGAAACGTTTCAGCAAAACGGCTTCGAAGCCTTGGTCGCTAAGGCCTTGCAGGCGGCCCGCGATCGTTCTATAGAAATGTCCAAACAACTGGGAGCCGAATAAATGGGATCCAACTATATGACCGATCCGCTGGTGTTTTTAATCGACACCATCACCTCGCTGTATATCTTGGCGGTAATGTTACGATTTTTGTTTCAATGGACGCGGGCGGATTTTTACAACCCGGTCTCGCAATTCTTGGTCAAAATCACCCACCCGCCGCTTCGCATCATCCGCCGCTTCGTGCCGGCGGTAGGCCGCATCGACACCTCCTGTTTATTGCTGGCCCTGCTGTTGCAACTCTTGGCCAATCTAGCGATTTTGTCCATCAAAGGCGTAGGCATAGGCATAGCCGCCCTGACGGTGCTGTCATTCACGGCCTTGTTGAAAATGTTGCTGGACATTTTCGTGTACGCCATTTTTGCCGGTGCGATACTGAGCTGGTTCGCGCCCATGAGCTACAGCGGCGCAGCGTCTTTGCTGTACAGTTTGACCGAACCGGTATTGTCGATCTGCCGCCGCATGATTCCTGATTTAGGAGGCATCGATTTATCGCCGCTGGTCGCATTAGTGCTGCTGCAGCTTGCCAAAATGATGCTGCTGCCGCCGTTGCAGGAATTGGCCGGCATGTTGAGCTAAATCCCGGCGATGAGTGTACGTTCTGGCAAGCTGGTCTGGTTGCTGCCGCTAGCGGTAGCTTATTGGCTCGTCGCCGCACCCGCCGCGTATGCAAAAAAAATGTATCGCTGGGTCGACGAAAACGGCAACGTGTATTTTTCCGACCAAGTACCGCCCGATCAAGTCAAACATAAACGGGAAACCTTAAACCAGGATGCCCGCATCCTGGATTCCGTAGACAAAGCCAAATCGGCGGAAGAACTTTCCCAGCAACAGCGCTTGCAGAGCTTACGCCGAGAGCAAAACAAACTCATCGAAAAACAGGCGGCTAGCGACAAGGTACTGTTGGCCACTTACCGTACCTTGGACGATATAAACCGCGCTTTCGAAAACAAAATGGCGTTAATGGACGGCAAACAACGCGTATTAGAAGGTAATAAACAGCGACTGGAACAACAACTGCTTCAGCAACAGCAGCAAGCAGCGGAAAACGAACGCAACGGGCGGACGATCCCGGAAAAATTAATCGCCGATATCGCCTCGACCGAACAACAAATCAAGCAAGCCGACCTGGATTTGCAAAGGCATGCCGTAGACAGGCAAGCGGCTGAAAAAGAATTCCGCGCCGACATCGCCCGCTTTGAAATACTCACGCGCTCGGAAAGCGGCGGAGTCAACGACGCTGCAAACGCCGCAGTACACAGCAACGACGAACTCGGGCTTTTCAGCTGCGAGAACACCGAAATATGCGAGAACGCCTGGGCAATCGCCGGTCAGTTTGTCCGCGAATTTGCAACGACCGGTCCCGATGTCGATACCGAGCTATTAATCATGTCGGCTCCCCCTATCAATGACAACGACATTGGCTTGTCCGTATCCCGATTGGGACAAGAACCCGACAAACCGCAAATTTTTCTGGATGTCCGCTGTAAAAACTCCACGGTCGGCAAAGAACTTTGCGCCAGCGATAGGGCGCAAACCATTCGCAAGAACTTCGTGGGCTATATACAACTGCGCTTATCTACGCAGCAACAAGGTGCCGATACCTTGATCGGTAAATAATTCCAACAGTACCGAATGCTCTATGCGTCCATCGATAATGTGCACGCTGTTCACCCCGCCTTTTAACGCATCGGTCGCGCAACGGGTTTTAGGAAGCATCCCGCCGTAAATCGTACCGTCGGCGATTAAATTATCGATGTCGGTTAAACGCAAACCGGTCAGCAACTTGCCGTCTTTATCCAGTATGCCCGGAATGTTAGTCAGCAGCATCAGCTTTTCGGCCCTTAGCACCTCCGCCACCTTTCCTGCGACCAAATCGGCGTTGATGTTATAAGAATGGCCGTCGTTGCCCACGCCAATCGGCGCGATGACGGGAATAAAATCGCTGTTGCCCAGCATTTCCACCACGGCAGGATCGATGCTGCCGACTTCGCCGACATGACCTAAATCGATAATTTCCGGCGCATCGTCCAGCGACGCACCCGCTTTGGTAATATTGATTTTGCGGGCATGGATGAAATTGCCGTCCTTTCCGGTCAAACCGACCGCTTTACCGCCATGCATATTGATCAAATTAACGATTTCCTTGTTAACCAAACCGCCCAAGACCATCTCGACCACATCCATGGTCTCGCTATCGGTAACCCGCATACCGTCGACGAATTCCGAGGTTTTGCCCAAGCGTTTTAGCAACTCGCCGATTTGCGGGCCGCCGCCGTGCACGACAATCGGGTTGATGCCGACCAGCTTCATCAACACGATATCGCGAGCGAAACTGTGTTTTAAGCCTTCGTCTATCATCGCATTACCGCCGTATTTGATGACGACAGTCTTACCTTTAAATTTTTGAATATAAGGCAGAGCCTCGATTAATACGTGAGCGATTTGGTGAGCGGTTTTTTCTTTCATGTGTAACAGCGCTAAAAAGGCAAGCTGATATCGGGTCTGATATTCAGCAATTGTTGTTTAAATAGGGTTTGAATACGCGATAACGCCGCCGCACTATCGGCCTCGAAACGAAGACCCAAGACCGAATCGAGTAATCCCGGACGCAGACACCACCAGCCATCCGCAAACTCCACCCGCACGCCGTCCGCATCGACTAAGCTACCGTCGGCCGTGCCGGTCGAGCGCATCGCGGCCAATAGCGGCTCCAGCGTTCCGGGCGTTACCGAAATCTGCCATTCCGGCGTTGCCACGCCATGCGGTAGTGCGGCGAACAGCTCGGTGCTGACCCGCGAGTCCGAGGAAAGAATCTCCACCAATCGGACAGCGGCGTACAGCGCATCGCTGAAATTCAGCCAGCGATCGTTAAATACGAAATGCCCGGCAAAGTCTCCGGCCAATGCGGCGCCGTGTTGTTTGACCGCGGAGAAAAATCCGGGAATACCCTCGGCGGACAACACCGGCTGTCCGCCCTTGCGCGTGATGTAGTGCGCCAAATGCCTGGAACAAGCCGAATCCAATACCACGGCACTGCCCGGTTTTACTGCCAATACGTCGGCTGCAAATAACATCAACAAAGCATCCGGCCAACGGATTTCCCCGGCGGAATCGACTGCCGCCACCAGAGTGTCCCCATCACCGCCGAAAGCCAATCCAACGTCGGCCTTATTGAGGACAACCGCTTTACTTAAAGCCTCGAAAGCAGCCGGCTCGGCCGGATCGAAAATCCGGCCGTCGCCGAGCTCTATCACATCGCAACCGATGGTGCGCAGCAATAGTGGCGCTATTTGCCCGACTACATCGCTACCGGCATTCAATACGACCGTCATAGGTCGAACGATATGGATGTCTTCGGAGATGATGCCGATGTATTCGTTAATGAATAAACCGTTCTTTTCTACCGACCCGCTAACACCTCGCGAGATATCGCCCGACCGCATCCTAGCTTGCAAACGCTCCGTTAACTTCTGCGATCCGGGCTCGCCGGACAAGATCATTTTCAAGCCGTTATACGCCGCCGGCAAATTTCCACCGGAAACCATCACCGCACTACGGCCGTCAGTATGGTGGCCGACAAACGCCAATATCGGCGTCGGCACCATGCCGATATTCAATACGTCGCATCCTGCCGACAATAGGCCCTTCGTCAACTCCTCCACCAACGCCTGACTGGTTTCCCGGCTATCGCGCGCCAAAACGATAGTATTAACGTTGTGGGCCTTCGCCTCGCTGGCGAAGGCCTGACCGATTGCAAAGCAAAAATCTGTGGGGAAATGTTGCCCCACCACACGGCCAAATCGGAAATAGTTCGCATATCGGTCGTTACTAGGGGGGATGTTTTCGGTTACCGTCGTTTCCGCCGTCCGAGGGGTAACGGATTTCGCCAATTGCTCGAATTGGTCGGGGGGCAAAAACGATTCGACCACATCCATTCCTTGACCGCCGATAGCTCGCGCCTCTTTTGCCTGCGCGACGGGCAGCGGAATCGTTAAATCCGGCATGCTGATCGGCACGGAAGTTAATACTTCCGGAGTTTGCAACGGTTGCGGCTTTTCACCGATAGGCTCCAAAAAATCCATATCGAAGGACTCGTCGAAAAAATCCTCGTCTTCGACCAATACGGGGCTTTTGCCGGCAACCGCCTGTTCTTGATCCAAAACCCGCTTGAATTGAGCGATAGCCGTGATGATGGGCTGCATTTCCGGCAATTGCATCGGGTAATTGCCGGCGATCTTGCCTTGCATCATGTCTTTTGCCGCTTTAAGAATACTACTTTGGTCCTGACGCAGACTATCCGAAAGCTTTCTATAGCCCATAAAAAACCCCAAGCAAGCAAGCAATGCCGGCAGGCAAATAATCGCGAACGATAACCCCGTGTCGGCTATATCGGATTTTACCTGTACCTGCACGTCTATCGTCCAACGGCTGTTGGGAATCGAAATCGATTGTGGCTCTATGTCCTGTTCGTCATCCGCTAAATCACCCACCGAAGCAAGCGTCAGCTGTTCTTGCCTCAACGTTAATTTGCCGCCGGTATAGGGGATTTTTGCCAAAAAATTTTGCGGGATATTGGCATTCAAACTCGCCAATACGACTCCGACTACCTTATCGCCGTCGCGAACCGCACTGGTAAAAGCCAAATGGCGCTGCCCGGCCTCTCCTTGGATCACCGGCTTTTGCTTAGCGACTAAGCTTGCTCTAACCATATCCAAGTCGCCAAAACTCATAGGCGGATTATGCGCTTGATCTAATGTGTTGACATTCGGCAACAGTAATCGCAAGCGCAAGTTAAAAGGGATGGCGGTTTGCAAATCGTTCGCCGTTTGCTCCAATTGTTGCGGAGATTGGCCGGCAAACGCCTGCAGGACTTGAGGCAGCTGCGCCACTCCGTCCACGCTTTGCTGCAACGCCTCCAACTGTTGCGAAAGTGCGCCGGCCAAACTGGCTGCGACCGTCATCGCGGCCGCCTCTTTCGCCGTATCGACTTTAAGAGAGGAAAACCAATGCGAAACCCCGCCCGCCAATACCACCATTAGCGCAGCCAGTGAAGCAATTACGGTAAAAACCCGGCCCATATGTCACCTTTTAAAGGTCAGTGCCGCCCGCTGTGACCGAAACCGCCGCTAGCGCGACTGCTCACGTCGAATTCTTCGACATAGTCGAACTCGGCTTGCACGACAGGCACAAACACCATTTGGGCGATGCGTTCGCCGATCTGTACCGTAAATGCCTGTTCGCTACGATTCCAACAAGACACAAAGATTTGCCCCTGATAATCCGAATCGATCAATCCCACCAAATTACCTAGCACTATGCCGTGCTTATGCCCTAAGCCTGAGCGCGGCAATAAGACCGCAGCTAGCCCAGGGTCCGCTATATGCACGGCCAGTCCGGTCGGAATTAAAACCGTTTCTCCCGCCGCTATGACGATGTCTTGGTCCAGACATGCGCGTAAATCCATTCCCGCAGATCCTACCGTAGCGTAACTAGGCAGGGGAATTTCGCGGCCTAGCCTAGCGTCAAGGATTTTCAAGCGGATTTTTTTCATGCATCTTCTCTTCGATTAATCTTAAAAGCTGTTTCGCCAAACAACGCTTGGTCGCCAGCGGCAACAGCCTGCTCCCCCCGCGCCAGTATACTTGCAGCGCATTGTGATCGCTGTCGAATCCGCCTTCGTTGCGCCCTACCCAATTGGCAGCAATCATGTCCAAATTTTTTTGCTGTAACTTGTCTAGCGCATAGGCTTCCAGATCGTCGGTTTCCGCAGCGAAACCGACGACAAAGGGCTTGGCCGGCAATGCCGTTACTGCGGAAATAATATCCGGGTTTTGCACTAACGCTATGCTGCCGACCTCTTGCTGCTTCTTGATTTTAGCAGGGGCTACAGCCACAGGCCGATAATCGGCCACCGCAGCGGCGCCGATATAGAGATGAGCGCATCCGACCTCGCGCAGCACCGCATCGTACATCTCCAACGCCGATTCGACTGGCACCAAACGTAGCGATTTCGGCGGCGGCAATTGCACCGGGCCACTGACTAAAACCACTTCCCCGCCCATGGCCGCAGCCGCTTCCGCTAAGGCATAACCCATTTTTCCGGAGCTACGGTTGCTGATGAATCGCACCGGATCCAGGGGCTCGCGGGTCGGTCCGGCGCTAATCACAACTTTAACCCCTGCCAGCGACCGGTCGCTAACGCACGCAGCCTCTACACATTCGACAATCCGCTCGGGCTCGCTCATACGGCCGAATCCGGTTTCTCCGCAAGCTTGCTCGCCGGGTTCCGGCCCCACTAGCTGGACCCCGTGCCGTCGCAATGTGTCAATGTTTTCTTGCGTAACTGCTTTATTCCACATCGCTTGGTTCATAGCCGGCGCCGCAATAACCCGAGATTCGGCAGCAAGATAAATCGTGGACAGTAAATCGTCGGCAATACCGTGAGCCATTTTTGCAAGAGTATCGGCACTGGCAGGTGCAATCAGCAACAAATCCGCCCAGCGAGCCAGATCGATATGCCCCATGGCCCGCTCCTGTGCCGGATCGAACAGCTCATTATGAACCGGCTGTCCGCTTAACGCCTGCAACGTCAGCGGCGTGATAAACGCACCTGCGTTCGCGCTCATCACCACTTTGACCGCATAGCCGCGCTTGCGCAACAAGCGAATCAATTCGGCGGACTTATACGCTGCGATACCGCCACACACTCCAAGCAATATATTTTTAGAACTAATGACCAGCCTCCGTAGTTAATTGCAAATTATGGCAAATTCATTTACATCCTTCTATTTTTATATCGTCGCGCCAGCAGGAGTAGCTATGAGCATTAAAGAATGGCCCGCCGATGAACGCCCCAGAGAGAAGTTGATGCGCAAAGGCGCGAATTCTCTAACTGACGCCGAACTATTGGCGATTTTTTTGCGTACCGGCACCGCCGGAACATCCGCCGTAGAAATGGCACGATCGCTTTTGCAAGAATTCGGTTCCTTGCAAGCTCTATTGGCCGCTGAACATGAACGTTTTTGTCAATGTCACGGACTAGGCGATGCAAAATACGCACAATTGCAAGCCGTCTTAGAAATGGCGCGCCGCTATTTCGCGGAAACGATTACCCGCGGCAACGCGTTGACCAGCCCTGATGCAACTCGCGCCTATCTACACGCCCAATTGCGCAACTATAGCTACGAAGTTTTCGCATGCCTATTTTTGGATAGCCAACACCGCGTCATTCAATGGGAGGAAATGTTTAGAGGCACCATCGACAATGCGAGCGTTTACCCGCGCGAAGTGGTTAAAAAAGCCTTGAGCTGCCACGCGGCTGCCGTCATTTTTGCGCACAATCACCCATCCGGCATCAACGAACCCAGTCAGGCGGACCGACACATAACCGACCGGCTGAAACAAGCCTTAGAATTGTTCGACATTCGCGTGCTGGACCATTTTATCGTCGGGGACGGAGCACCGTTTTCCTTTGCCGAGCACGGCTTAATTTGATCAGTTGGAACACGACAGGATTGTTTGCTGGAAAACCCGCAGGTACGGAAAATTACGCCTGCCTTCCATATGACTGCGGCAAGTTTTGTCACGCGCTTGAAACATACCCGGCACTGTTGTCTGGTATAATTCTTTCGCTTTACACGACTACTGTTTCGATAGCGGCGTGATCAAGCCCCTCCTCCCGAGGGTAAGGCGCTCGGGGTATTAATCACGTGTAGATGGCAAATTGCAAAGGCGCAGTTTCGACCACCTCTATATTACCAATCGCATTATTGTCCCGAATCTTGATATCACCTTAGTCATTAAGACAATTTCTTTAAAAACACCTTAGGAATATTATGACCAAAAAAATTATTATTGCTTTCGCATTGTTGTTCACTTTGCTGGGTTTCAATAGCTCCGCCTTCGCGGAAGGCGCCAAGCGTAAAGCTCCTGAAGTCTTGAAAGAAGTCGATGCTAAAATTCAAGAAGCCTTGGCTTCTGTTGCCGCCGGAAACGCCCAAGAATTGACTTCAAAAATTTCGGAAATTAACGAATTGGCGGGCGAAGCCAGTGCCAACTATAAATTCGAATTCGAGCGCGACAAAGTGAGACAACGTTTGAAAGCCGCTAGATTGGCTTCTAAAAAATCCGACTTAGCCGGTGCTGAACAAGAACTGAAAGCCGCTAAAGAAGGATTCGCCAAGCTGGCAAACTTCCTGTAATCCGTTGAGCTGCGATAGACGTTTTCGCAAAAAAAGGGGCGCAAGTAGCGCCCCTTTTTTATTGCACCCCTCGAATTAAACTAGAAGTTTCACAGCATTAAAAGGAATGCGCAGGTAGATAGAACGGATTTGAAGGGTTTTCCGCGTACAGCGCAGAGACCATTACAATGGATACAACCTATTAGTGCTGTCAAATTTCCGGGAAACATCAACACCTGCTTCAACTCATTGCGAGTTGCTTACGAGCCAAATTTCGTATTAATCGTATTGATATCCACTGAAACCAAACTGGAAATTTCGGCCGCAAGCCTAGCAAATAATTCATCGAAAGCCTCTAGTGCCTGACTAGAAGGCTTCGACAAAACGTAATCGGCGATATTGGCACCGGAATTTGGCCTACCGATTCCAACCCTAAGCCGGAAAAAATCCCTGGTATTCAGATGAGCAATTATATCTCTTAGACCGTTGTGACCGGCATGCCCGCCGTCCCGCTTTAACCTCACCAAGCCTTCCGCCAACTCTAATTCATCGTGTACCACCAACAATTCTTCCGGTTTCAGTTTGTAGTAATGCAGCATTTTCGTAACGGAAATTCCGCTTTTATTCATGAAAGTCATAGGTTTCAGTAATAACACATTACAGCCGAAACCAAGGTAGGTTGCGACATCACCCGAGAATTGGGCGTTATGACTCCATTTACCGCATGACGTAGAAAGCAGGTGGTCCAAAAAAAGAAACCCGGCATTATGCCGGGTCTTTTGGTATTGGGGGCCGGGATTTCCCAGTCCCACAATCAACTTAATCATGCAGAGGATCCGCTTCTAGGCTTGAACACCCTCGTCAGAGCCGCCTCTGCCTTTCGCAACCTGCACAACCGGATGATCGTGCTCCGGACCGTGCTGCAACTCGGGAATCTCTACGCCAGCCGGCAACACCAAATTAGACAAGTGCACGGTTTCACCCAAGTCAACGTTAGCCAAATCGACTTCAATGAATTCGGGTAAAGCGGATGGCATACAGACCACCTCGACATCGACCATTGCATGGTTAATCACCCCGCCTTTTTTGACCCCGACTGAAGTCGATTCATTGACAAAATGCAAAGGCACTCTGACTTTCAATTTGTGCGTCTCGTCGACACGCATGAAATCGATATGCAGAATCTGCGGCTTTGCAGGGTGGCGCTGAATTTGTTTGAGAACGGCTTTCTCGGTACGTCCATCGACCTTTATATCTAAAACGTGCGAATAAACCGCTTCGTGAACCAAGTGTTTTAAAAGATCATTGTGATCTAAAGTTAACATTTCCGGTACTGCTGTCCCGCCGTAAAGCACTGCAGGAACTTTGCCTTGACGACGAATCGCTTTCGCCGCTCTTGTGCCGGCCGCACCGCGTACCTCTGCAACAAACTCAAATACGTTAGCCATGTTTAATTCTCCAAAATCTGCTTTACCAGCACTCTCTAAACGTTACTTAATCTACGTAAAGCGAGCTTACAGACTCGCCCACCGCAATCCGCCTTATCGTTTCAGCCAACATTTCAGCAACGCTCAACTGTCGAATTTTGCCGATTGCTTTCAATTCATCCGTCAACGGGATAGTATCAGTCACTACCAGCTCGTCCAATACGGAATTCCGCACGTTCTCGGCAGCCTTCCCGGAAAGCACCGGATGCGTACAATACGCCACTACCTTGACCGCACCATGCTTTTTCAGCGCTGCGGCTGCATGGCAAAGCGTACCGGCGGTGTCGACTAGATCATCGACCATGACGCACGTTCTGCCAACGACGTCGCCGATGATGTGCATAATCTCAGACACATTCGGCCTAGGCCTGCGCTTATCGATAATGGCCAAGTCAGCATCCCCAAGACGCTTCGCTAACGCGCGTGCCCTTACAACTCCGCCCACATCCGGGGAGACGACGATTAAATTCTCGTATTCTTGCTTCCACACGTCACCCAACAAAATGGGCGAAGCATACACATTGTCGACCGGAATACCGAAAAAACCTTGTATCTGATCGGCATGCAAATCTACGGTCAAAGCCCTATCCGCACCGGCATGCCCGATCATATCCGCCACCAACCGCGCCGTGATAGGCACCCTGGCCGAACGTGAACGCCTGTCTTGGCGCGCATATCCGTAATACGGAATAACAGCGGTAATTCTCGCTGCCGATGCCCTACGCAAAGCATCGATCATGACCAATAGTTCCATTAAATTTTCGTTCGTAGGCGTGCATGTCGGCTGCACCACGAACACATCCCGTCCGCGAACGTTTTCCTCGATTTCTACAAAGATCTCGCCATCACTGAAACGACCTACCGTGGCCATGCCCAAACGCATATTCAGCTTCCTAACAATACCTTCGGACAGTGCCCTATTGGCATTACCCGAAAATACCATAATCGAAGCATCGCGCATTCAAAGGACCTCGAGGATATAAGCTAAGATGATGTGGCTGGGCTGCTAGGATTCGAACCTAGGTATGCGGGGATCAAAACCCCGTGCCTTACCGCTTGGCGACAGCCCAATTACTGAACTCAACATTTCCCTGTCCTAATTGCTTATAAAGCAATGATTGATTCATCCCTTTTGCCAAGAAGACAGACCAATCTTTACTAAGGGATTGACAAGCCGCTCTTGCATCATGCTCCGTGTCGAACAATGCAAAAACGCAAGCTCCAGTCCCTGTTAGTCTTGCCTTCGAATATACGGACAGAGCATCGATTGCACTTTGAACAGGAGGATACAGCTTGCTCACTACCGCAGTGCAATCATTGCATTCATCCCCTGCAATGAAGTCCTGCATTGTGATTGAATTACTATTTCTTGTCAACTCTTCTGCGGAAAAAATTTGCCCCGTATTGACATGACAATCCGGCTTTATGATGACCATCCACTTTTCGGGGACATCGATATAAGCCAACTTTTCTCCAACCCCTTCCGCCCAGGCCGAATGACCGTACACGAAGATAGGCACATCCGCCCCAAGCTGCAAACCCAACGCCTGCAACTCTTCCTGCGGCAAATTCACCCCCCACAATCGGTTCAAAACTACCAGCACGGTGGCTGCGTCGGAACTTCCGCCGCCCAAACCGCCACCCATTGGTAGATGCTTCTCAAGTTCGATAACTACCCCGTGCCGACAAGCGGTGTGCGATTTTAACAATTGCGCGGCTCGCACAGTGAGATCTTCGGTTTCCGGCACATTAGGCGTAGGCGTTCGCAATCTGACCCGCCCGCTTTCATCCGGATAAAACGTTAGCCAATCGCATAAATCCAATAATTGGAAGACGGTTTGCAAATTGTGATAACCATCGGCTCGCCGCCCGGTGATGCGTAACATCAGATTGATTTTTGCCGGCGCCGGCCATTTACAGCCCCACCCCGCCATCTGATCGTTTATGTTTACAGCAGATTCCATTGATCGATAACCAACTTTATTCTTGTTTTATCCCTAACCGCCGATATTTTCCGCGGTAACGCACCTGAGCTTACCGCTTGCAACTCCGAATAACGAACCAACCAACCGGCCTGATAAAAGCCTCCCTCTTGCGAAACGGCCTGAAGATTAGGATCCGCGCCGCCTAACACCCAATAGCGCAAAGAATCCACTGGTATTTCCATGCCGAATTGCTCTCGCATCACATTTTCGGGAGAACCGTCATAAGTGGTGCGGCTTTCACCATCATCGACGATCACTTGCTCCGGCGTGACGATCAATATCACCCGACCTTGCGACAAGGGACCGGACAAATCAATCTGGTCCTTGTTACCGTTATGCTGCCATTCTATCGACATGGAAGCCGAATCCTGATCGTCGGCAACCGCCAAGCGCCCCTGAAAAACCCAATTTTCATGCCGTTCCGAAATCCCTGCAAACTCAGACAACAAACCGCCCCTACTCGCCGACATGGGCGCACAAGCCGTTAACAAAACGAGCAAAACCAAAGCCGAACAGTAATAAGCCATCGTTATTCGGGAAGAAAACGATTCTTAAAATTCAACAAATACTCGTCGTCGGGAAAGCGCTTGAACACACCGATAAAAAAATCTTTCGCCTCTTGCGTTTTACCCATCACCCACAACACTTCGGCTATGTGCGCCGCTATTTCGTTTTCCGGTTGTTTTTCGTAGGCCTTGCGTAAATATTCCAGCGCCAATTCGTATTTTCCGCGCTTGAATTGCAACCAACCGTAACTATCTATAATCACCGCTTCGTCCGGCTTCAAGTGCAACGCTTTTTGCAAATGCCTTTCCGCTTCGTCATAGCGTTCGGTTTTATCGGTCAGCGTATATCCCATTGCATTTAAGGCGCCAACGTCGTCCGGATTGCTTTGCAAAATTTTGCCTAAATCCGCCTCCAACACATCCAACCGTCCCAGTCTTTCAGCCACTAAAGCTCTGGCATACAACACGTCACGCGACTCCGGCGCCTCTTTTAACGCTTCAGTTAACATATCGTAAGCTTCTTGATAGCGACCGGTCTGATTGTAAAGCTCGGCCTTCATCAGCAAAATGCGCAAATGCTTGTCCGGATATTTACTATTCAAACGCCCCATTCTAGTCTCGACCTCATCCATGTCTTTCTGCGATAACAACAGCGAAATAGCCGCCAGATCGGCATCGAATCCGAATCCTTTCGCTCCGGCCCTATCAAACCATTGCAAGGCCTTATCGGCATGCTGTTTATCCAGCTCTATTTTTCCTAAATAAAAGCTGGCCTGAGCCTCCCACTCTTTATTGCCCAGCAATTTTTCCAAATGGCTTTCAGCCTTATCCACTTGCGCTTGCTGCAAACTGATCATGGCCAACATAAACAACATTTCGCCATCCTCCGGGTTTTCGTCTAAAGACGCCTGACATAAGCGAATTGCGTCATCGAACGCCCCGGTGTTCATCAATACCTCTAACAGCATTTTTCGCAGCTGCTTGTCGTCCGGCGCTTGTTTGTAAGCCTTCTGCAAATATTCGCGGGCCTTATCCATATCCCCGGAGCGGCCGGCAAGTTGCGCTTGAAAAATGATGGCTTTATTCCAATCCGGTTGCAACTCCAGCACTCGGCCGATTTTTTGCTGTGCGACTTCGTTGTTTTTTTGCAAGGAGGCGACTACGGCTTGCAGAAATAAAACCCCGGTATCGTCAGGGTGAGCTAACGCCAGATCACTGAGCACGTCGTCCATGAAGGGCAATCTCCCCTCTTTTTCCAAACCCTTGACCATCTCCAACATGCCGGTTTCGAAACCCGCCGGGTCTTCCAACAAAATAGCATCGAGATTCTCGACTGCACTTTCCCTATCGCCGCTTTTTACCGCAAGCAACACGGCAAACTTTCGGGCCGGCAGATTTTTTTCGTCCTTGGACAACCAAATATCCAACGCTTCCCGGGTGCGCTTACCGTCTTTTAAAAACATGCCGATACGCACGGCTCGCTCGGCGATGCGCGCATCCTCCACCCGTTTGGCGGCTTGCAAATAAGCATCCAGCGCCAAATCATACTGATCACGCTGACCGGCCAACTCCGCCGCCATCAGCAAATAGAGAACTTCTTCGTCGATAACCGTGTTTTGGTTAGGCCTAGCCGCCAAGGCTTCTTGCGAGCTTATCGTCGTCGCAGTTTCCGGCGTAGTCTCCGGCGCCATAGCACAGCCCGACGCACACAAAGCCATGGCAATACCGATCCATTTATTCATGCAATTCAAATATCCCGACGTGTAAATTACAGATATAGAGTATCAGAAAATACTCGTAGTTCAGTTTAAGCTTGTATTAGATTTGGATAAAAACAACGCTTTACTTAAAATGGCGTACTTTCACAATGCCTTAGATTGTTAACGATGACGTTACTCGCCTTAGGGATCAACCACAATACTGCGCCGGTCGCAATTCGCGAACGCCTGGCGTTTCCTGCGGATATCTTGGACAACACCCTAAAAACGTTGCGCAACGTGCGCGACATCAGCGAGGCCGCGATCCTTTCCACTTGCAATCGCACCGAATTTTATTGCCACAGTCAAAGTGAAGATCAAAGCCCTTTGATAGCATGGATAGCCGATACCAAACTCATCCAACCTGGGGAATTCACCCCGTACCTATACAGCTACAAAGACAGCCAATCCATCCGGCATATGTTCCGCGTAGCTTGCGGACTGGATTCGATGATTTTGGGAGAACCGCAAATCCTCGGGCAGATGAAAACCGCCTACCACGCCGCAAACCAAGCCGGAACGCTAGGCAAGAACCTCAGCAAGTTGTTTCATCATACGTTTTCGGCCGCCAAGAAAGTGCGGACCGACACAGCGATCGGCTCCAGCCCGGTATCGGTCGCCTTCGCCGCAGTTCAACTCGCCCAGCAAATTTTCGACAAACTCAGCGATCAAACCGCATTGCTGATCGGTGCCGGAGAAACCATAGAACTGACCGCCCGGCATCTTTTCCAGCACGGCATAGGCCGGATTATCATCGCTAACCGAACCTTCGACAAAGCCCACAGTCTGGCTATGCAGTTTAACGGATACGCGATTGCCCTGTCCGAAATTCCCGATCATTTGGCCGAAGCCGATATCGTCGTTTCTTCCACAGCCAGTCAATTGCCGATTTTGGGTAAGGGCCGGGTGGAAAGCGCGCTGAAAAAACGCAAACGCAAGCCGATGTTCATGGTCGATTTGGCCGTGCCGCGCGACATTGAAGCCGAGGTGGAGCAATTGCGCGACGTATATTTGTACACGGTGGACGACTTACAAAACACCGTCAATCAAAACATGGATTCGCGTCGCCGGGCAGCCGAGCAAGCCGAAGAAATCATAGACACTCAGGTTGAACACTTTTTAGCTTGGCTGCGTTCGCAAGGCGCCCAAGAAACCATACGCGATTTCCGCTTACAAGCCGAACAAACTCGCGACGAAGTGCTGGCCAAAGCCATCTCGCAATTACAAGGCGGCGCCTCGGCGGAAGAAGTATTGCAACGTCTGGCCCATAGCTTGACTAACAAACTGATACATACTCCGTGCGCGCAGCTGCGGGAAGCCGGCTCGAATGAGCGCCACGACTTAATCGCCGCATCGCGAGAAATTTTCAAATTACGTTAATCCCGAATGAAGCCCTCAATTCGCACCAAACTGGAAAATCTAGCCGAACGTTTCGAAGAGATTACCGCCCTTTTGACCCAACCGGAAGTGCAAAGCAACCAAAACCAATTCCGCAGCCTCAGCCAAGAGTACGCGCAATTGGAGCCCATCGTTGCCTGCTACAAAGCCTACCAAGACAACGAAGCGGACTCGGAATCCGCCAAGGAAATGGCCAAAGACAGCGACCCGGAACTGCGCGATATGGCCAAGGAAGAACTGGCAGAGACGGAGCAAAAGCAGGAACAACTCGAACAAGACTTACAAATTTTGCTATTGCCCAAGGATCCAAACGACAACCGCAACGTATTCTTGGAAATTCGCGCCGGCACCGGCGGCGACGAAGCTGCAATTTTCTCCGGCGACTTGGCACGCATGTATCAACGCTACGCCGAACGCAAAGCCTGGAACGTGGAAATCATTAACGAAAACCGCGGCGAACACGGCGGATACAAAGAAATCATCATGCGCGTCAGCGGTCAGAACGTGTATTCGCAGCTTAAATTCGAATCCGGCACCCATCGCGTGCAGCGCGTTCCGGAAACCGAATCGCAAGGCCGGGTGCACACCTCCGCTTGCACGGTGGCCATCATGCCGGAAGTCGACAGCGTAGACGAAATCGACATCAATCCGGCCGATCTGCGCATAGACACCTATCGCGCGTCAGGCGCCGGCGGCCAGCACGTCAACCGGACCGATTCGGCCATTCGGATCACCCATATACCGACCGGCGTAGTCGTGGAATGTCAAGACGAACGTTCGCAACACAAGAATCGGGCCAGAGCCATGTCGGTGTTGCAAGCACGCCTGTTGGCTGCCGAACAGGAAAAGCAACAGGCCGAACAATCCGAAAGCCGTAAATTACAAGTCGGCAGCGGAGACCGCTCGGAGCGGATTCGCACGTACAACTTTCCGCAGGGCCGTTTGACCGACCACCGCATCAATTTGACCCTTTACAAATTGGAAGACATCATGGAAGGCGACCTTGAGCCTGTGATTCAGCCATTGATCCACGAACATCAGGCTGAATTACTGACGCAGCTGGGCAATGCCTAATTGCACGGCACGGAGGTCTGCGGCCGCCACTATGTCCTCTTCCATTACCGTACTGCTGCAATCGGCCGCGATGCAGCTTGCGCCAACCAGTGAAACGCCGGAGCTGGACGCCGAAGTGTTGTTATGCTTTTGCTTGCAAAAGCAACGTTCCTATCTGCGCGCCTGGCCGGACAATTGTCCTGCGCAGGCCGATGTCGAATGTTTCTTAGACTTGATCGAACATAGACGCCAAGGCCTACCCGTTGCCTATTTGACCCAAACCAAAGAGTTTTGGTCGCGCGAATTTCTGGTAACCGACGCGGTACTGATTCCCCGTCCCGATACCGAACTCTTGGTGGAACTGGCGCTGGAGCGCCTACCCAAGCAACCGCCAGGCAAACTGCTCGATCTGGGTACGGGTTCCGGCATAATCGCCCTGAGCTTGGCTGCAGAACGCCCCGAGAGTGTCGTGCTTGCTGTCGACATGAGTCCTAAAGCGCTGGCAATAGCCAAACAAAACGCCAGCCGCCTCGGGGTCGAAAACGCCCGTTTTTTAGAATCGGATTGGTTCGAAAACATTGTCGACTACGATTTCGACATTGTGGTCAGCAATCCGCCTTATATCGCAGCCGGCGACCCGCATCTAAGGCTCGGCGACCTGC
This sequence comes from Methylomonas sp. HYX-M1, assembly GCF_040741385.1. Lineage (NCBI taxonomy): Bacteria > Pseudomonadati > Pseudomonadota > Gammaproteobacteria > Methylococcales > Methylococcaceae > Methylomonas > Methylomonas sp. HYX-M1. The sequence continues at coordinate 478,432 of NZ_CP160405.1, read as the reverse complement.
GCTTTGAACCTCAATCCGCGCTGATCGGCGGCGAGGACGGACTACGCGACATCCGCACAATTGCCGAACAAGCCGGCCAGCGTCTGAAACCCGGCGGGCATTTACTGGTAGAGCATGGTTACGATCAAGCCGAAGCCGTGCGGCAACTCTTTCAACACTACGGGTATCGCAACATCCGCAACCATGCCGACCTAGCCGGCAACCCGCGCGTCACGTCAGGGATAAGGAGCTTTACATGATCGAACAAGAAATTTGCCTACCGCGAAAATTAACCAACCAATTGCTGCATTTGGCGCAGGCCTCGCCTCAGCAGGAAATTTGCGGTTTGATAGGCGCCAACGCCTTCGGCAAGCCGGTTAGCTGCTATCCGGTCGCCAACAGCGCGGAACATCCGCAAAACCGCTATTGTATGGAACCCGGCCAGCAAATCGCGGCAATGAAAGCCATGCGCGACAAACAGGAAACCCTGTTCGCCATCTTCCATTCGCACCCGGAAACACCCGCAATACCCTCAGCCACCGACATTGCCCAGGCGAATTACCCGCAAACGCTCTATCTAATCATCTCCATGGGCACCAAAGGCGTGTTGGAGTTACGCGCGTTCAACATAGACGGTTCAACCGTAAAGGAACGTCGCTTGTGTTTGGTGGAAAATTAAGGCGATGGCCAAGCGTGAATTCACCCGATTCGCGCCGAAATTTTATTCAGCCATTGGACCGGTCGCTTGGGTGAACATAGTTTTCGCCGGAAATCTGCCCTAACATGCCTGATCGCGCCGGCCAGCGATACCGATTGAAGTAGCGACCGGCGCCTGCGCAATTAAACTTCGCTTTTGTTCCGACTTTAACCGCTTGATCGCACGCTCGCGGCGGCTGGCTTGCGACTTGTCGTAGCCGTTTTCGATATAGGCAATCCGCAGCGGACGGCGAGTTCTGAAAAATTTTGCCCCCTTGCCGCTCGCGTGTTGCCGAAAGCGCCGGTCCACGTCGGTACTAATGCCGGTATATAAAGCACCGTCGCTACATATCACGATATAAACCGACCAAGCCTTAGGCGATTCGCTCAATCGCCGGCCTTGTTTAGCAACAAATTGACCGCCGCGGCGGCCAACACTCCAACGCCTACATACGCATAACGCACGATAAAAATCAGCATGCCGCTCGGGTTATGGGTAGCCGCGTCTTTGATACCGGGAGTCACCGTTAAACTCCAAATCAAAGCCGCTAGAAAATACACCACCACGCCGGATATGCCCCAAGATACCGGCGCCCTGCCGGATCGGTCGGCCGTGCTGTAAAACCAGTATCCGATTGCCAAAGCCGCTACTACCCCTAACATACCGCCCCCCTGACCGTTTGTTGTTATTGTTTGATTTGGGCAATGCCGCGATTCGCCAATTCGTCGGCTTTTTCGTTGCCGGCATTGCCGGCATGACCCTTAACCCACACCCATTCCACCTCATGCGGCAATAAAGCATTATCCAGTCGTCGCCACAAATCTTCGTTCTTGACGGGTTTATTGGTCGCAGTTTTCCAGCCGCGTTTTTTCCAGTTGACCATCCATTCCGTAATGCCTTGCAACACGTATTTGGAATCGGTGTGCAATTTTACCGCGCAAGGACGCTTCAAGGCTTCCAAGGCTTGAATCGCCGCCATCAACTCCATGCGGTTATTGGTCGTTTCGGCCTCCCCGCCGCACAACTGCTTTTCTTTGTCTTTGTAGTGCAAACAAACACCCCAGCCGCCGGGACCGGGGTTACCTTTACACGCACCGTCCGTGTAAACCGTTACGATGTCATTCATAAAAATCTCTAAATACTTGCGGTTCTGCCTTAGCGACAATCCCGGCCGCCGACAAACGGTTTACCGGCGCCGCGACCGATTCGAGCGGGATCAAGGAATACTGGCGCTTCACCGCTTTTACCCCGTAAGCCATGGAAAACATGCGTTTACTGATTGGGGAAAATCGGCCTATGGTAATCGTAAACGTATCCAAACCGAATTCGGCGGTATTCATTAATTCGAAATTCAACAATTTCAGCCAATCCGAGGTTCGCCCGCGCGATATGAAATGCGACCGCCAGGGATCGCGGAACTTTTTATCCAAAAAGAACTGCAGCCAGACATATAAACTCAAGGGATTGAAATTCAAAACCACCAACTCACCGCCCGGCTTCAACACGCGGTGTACCTCGCGCATCGTCCGAAATCGAAAAGCGTCGAACTCCAACATATGCGGGATGATGACCAAATCCATCGATTCGGATTGAATCGGCAGGCTATACGACTTCGCACTGACCTTTAGGGCAGCCGCATGTCCCAGGGCCTTGCCGTCCAAAATCAGGTAATTCCTGTACAAACTGCAATCCACAAACTCATCTTCCCACCCCAAACCACCGATTTGCAATTGTTTCTGCTTGCAACTAACGGTAAGGCAGCGTTTGATATACTTGGCCTCCATGGCTTGCAACAGCTTGCCCCGCGGGGTTTGATAAAGTGAAAATAGGAATGTTCTTTTCATCGAATACTGCCCGAAAGGGTAGGGTTTGTTGTGTTTTGCCGGTAAGCCATGGTAGCATCAAGTTTTTTGATTTTAAGAGTAAAGACAATGCCTCGCTCAATTTCGAAAAAATCGGCCCGACATCTGTCCTATCTGTTGCCTATTTTACTGGCTACCGGCTGTAGTCAAACCGGTCACAAAACCTCATTGACACCGACGTCTACCAGTAAGTTTTCGGTATTTACTCGTAGCCATCACGGCAAATTGCGTTTCGACGACAAGGACGACGAATCGAAAGAAAATGCCACTATCTGGGACCGCATGCTATCGCTGTATGCACTGCCCGAGGTCGAAAATTCGCGCATAGACAGGGAAGTAAACTTTTATCTGCGCAATCCGAATTATCTGGCCAGGGTACAACAACGTGCCGAACCTTACTTGTATTTCATATTGAACGAAATAGAAGCGAAAAACATTCCCGGCGAACTGGCATTATTGCCCGTCATAGAAAGCGCGTTTCGCCCGGATGCGGAATCGCCGGCCAAGGCATCGGGTCTATGGCAGTTCATCCCGCCGACCGGAAAACTCTATGGCTTGGAGCAAAACAGCTGGTACGACGGACGGCGGGACATCGTGGAATCCACCCAGGCCGCGACTACCTTTTTAAAACAGCTCAGCGAAGAATTCGACCATGACTGGCTGTTGGCGCTGGCTTCTTACAACGCCGGCAAAGGCAATATTCGCCATGCCATGGAGAGAAACCTTAGCCGCGGCCAACCCGCCGACTTTTGGTCTTTGGATCTTAACCACGAAACTGCCACCTATGTTCCGCGCTTATTGGCGGTAGCAAAAATTTTTGCAAATCCCGAAAAATACAACTTGAGTTTGCAGCAAATCGCCAACGCACCTTATTTCGAGCTGGTAGACGTCAAATCGCAAATCGATCTGGCTAAAGCTGCGGAAATGGCGCAAACCTCGCTCGAAGACTTCTTGAAACTGAACCCGGCCTTCAACCGCTGGAGCACCGCCCCCGACGGCCCTCATCACTTGTTGGTACCGGTGGAAAAAGCCGATGCTTTCAAAGAAAAACTGGCCGGCTTGTCCAGTGACGCGCGCATCAAATGGGAATATCACACGGTCGGAAAAAAAGAATCGCTCAAATCGATTGCCAAACACCACCACGCCAGTTTGCAGCAAATCAAGGAGGTCAACCATTTAGACGACAACGCCGTCGAACAAGGCAAAACCTTGTTGATTCCGGTTTCCTTCAAATCCATCAAAGGCCGCGAAGATACCGAAGTCGCCTCTACAGATACCGGCCAAGAAGCGCAGCAGGCCACCGCCGCCAAAGAACGTCCCAATAAACAACTGTATACGGTTAAAAAGGGCGACACCTTATGGGCGGTATCGCAAAAATTCAACGTAGACCAACAAGACGTAGTCAACTGGAACAAGCTTTCGGCTAAAAAGCCGCTGAAAGCCGGACAAAAATTGAAAATCCTGAAAACCGGCGACGCGATAGCCGTAGCCTCCACCGGACCGACGTTCAAACACATCAGCTACACGGTCAAGCCGGGCGACAGCTTGGCGCAGATATCCAAAAAATTTAAGGTCAACGTCACCGACCTGCGCAAATGGAACAACGTGCCGAAAAACCGTTCCGAACTCAAACCCGGTTCCAAATTAAAGATTACCGTGGAAGTCGCCAACTCTTCTTCATGACGCATTAGCCGTCTAAGCAAATGCCGATGTGGATTCCGCATTTTCTTAATCGGTTGTTTAAAAGCCAAACATGAATCCAGCGGGGAGCGCATGCTCCCCATCGTGGCGCGTTCCCCGCACATTCCACTACCGCCAAAAAACCTTTAACCCGGCATCCGTTGCCGCCCCGGCAGGCTACGCGACTTTATATCCGCATCGATTTTTTCTGTAAGCGATACCGTTCTCAACGGTAGCACTATGCCCTGCATTACAATATCGGCATGCACATCCCCGACATCGTAACCCGCTTATTTCCGGACTTATCCGCCCCCGACCTCGCACAAATCAAGCGCGCCTTGGCCTTGACCGGCCAAACCGAAGCAAGTGCAGCCGATGTTAACTTGCGCCCGCGCGGCATCGACGTTGCCGCGATTTTATCGGCCGTCCACATCGACTTGCCGACTATTTTGGCGGCGCTGCTGAGCGATTCGCAGCTGGAAAACAAGTTGAGCGAAGCCGACATCGAGACGGAATTCGATCAAACCGTGGCGCAACTCGTTAAAGACGTGCGTTGGTTAAACACCGTCAGCATTTATAAATTGGACATGGCCGAGCAGCCCGACCAAGCGGAAATTTTGCGCCGCATGCTGTTGGCCATGACGCACGACGTGCGGGCGGTGTTGATCAAATTGGCCTATCGCATCCAGCGCCTGCGCGGACTGGCCAGAGAAAGCGAACAGGTACGCCGCTTCATCGCCACCGAAACTTTGGACATTTACGCGCCGTTAGCCAACCGCTTGGGCATCAGCCAATTCAAATGGGAACTCGAAGATCTGGCTTTTCGCTATTTAAAACCGGAGCAATACAAAGAAATCGCTGCGGCGTTGGCGGAAAAGCGCGGGCAACGGGAGTCTTGCATTCAAGCATTTTTAAGCGAACTGGAGTCATCGCTACGCCAGCATCAGATCGAGGCCAAGGTCTACGGCCGACCTAAGCACATTTACAGCATTTGGCGCAAAATGCTGCGCAAACGTCTGCCGATACAAGAACTTTACGATTTGCTGGCCGTGAGAGTCATAGTGGGCAGTTTGGCCGATTGCTACGCCGCATTGGGCGTGGCACACAGCCAATGGCAAACCATACCCAAAGAATTCGACGATTACATCGCCAATCCCAAGGAAAACGGCTATCAATCCTTGCACACCGTCGTGCTGGACAAACAAGGCAACCGCATTGAAATTCAAATTCGCACCAAAGCCATGCACGAATTTGCCGAACTCGGGGTGGCCGCGCATTGGCGCTACAAGGAAGGCGGCAAGCACAACCTAGCCTCCGAACGCAATATCGCCTCGTTGCGCATGCTGCTGGAAGAACGCAATAACGACCATTTACTGGCCAATTTCCGCACCGAATTGTTTTCCGACCGCGTCTTCGTGCTGACCCCCTCCGGCCAGTTGATAGACTTGGTGAAAGGCGCCACACCTCTGGATTTCGCTTATGCCATCCATACCGAGGTCGGTCATAGTTGCCGCGGCGCAAAAGTCAACGGCCACATCAAGCCGTTGACTTACCCCTTACAGTCGGGCGAGCAAGTGGAAATCATCGCGGTAAAGAACGGCCATCCCAATCGCAACTGGCTGGATAGCAACCTTGGCTATCTGAAAACCCCGCGCGCAATCAGCAAAGTCAAAGCCTGGTTCAAACAACAGGAATTCAGCGAAAACATAGCCGCCGGAAAATCCCTGTTGGATAAAGAATGCAAGCGGTTAGGCATCAAGCAACCGGATTTGCCCGATTTGCTCAAGCATTTCAAAATGGCGGACGCCGAACATTTTTATCAAGCCTTGGGCCGGGGCGACATTAACACTCGGCAATTAGCCGGCGCGCTGAAAATTCCGGAGTTGGCCCCGCTGTCTTTTAAATTGGCGCAACCCCGCCGCAACGACCGATCGACGGTAACCGTCGCGGATCTGGACAACGTCGTCACCAGCTTGGCACACTGTTGTACCCCGGTTAACGGCGACCCCATCGTCGCCTACGTTTCGCATCGGCGCGGCATCACCATCCACCGCCGGGATTGCGAAAACATTCGCCTGCTGAACGCCGAACAGCGCAAGCATTTACTGGAAGCGGAATGGAGCGGCAACCACAAAGCGCACCACACCGTAACCATCATCATTGAGGCTTTGGAAGCCGATCATCTGCTGGGCGACGTATCGCAGTTGTTGAGACAAGCCAAGATACATGTCAGCGAGGCCACGCTGAAAACCCGCTCAGACTTATCCGCAACCTTACAGATGCAAATTCGGGTGGAAAGTACCGGGCAATTGAGCCAAATCCTCGGACAAATCGGCCAGTTAAGCAACGTTATAGAAGCGAGACGCAAAATTTAACGACCTGTTAACCAAACAATGCGCGCGCGTAACCACTACCGAATGCTCCCTCCCACTGCCATTACCCAGCGATCATCATGCAAACCATTGAATTAGCTTACGAACAATTCGGCGACGCGGCGGGCGATCCGTTGATCATCTTACACGGCTTTTTAGCGTCGTCGCGCAATTGGCGCTCCGTTGCCAAGCGCCTCGCCGCACAGCGCCGCGTCTACGTGCTCGACATGCGCAACCATGGCGCCTCGCCGCACCATGCGGCCATGGACTACCCCAGCATGGCAATGGACGTTGCCGCATTCATAGAGAATCGCAACCTTAACCGCGCCCATGTTTTGGGGCACAGCATGGGCGGAAAAATCGCGATGTGGCTGGCCTTACACCGGCCGAATCTAGTGCGCCGCTTGATCGTCGCCGACATCTCGCCGGTCAGCTATCAGCATAGTTTCGACCCCGTGATCCAGGCACTACGCCAATTGCCGCTGCATAGCCTGGGCAACCGTAAAGACGCGGAACGGCATTTGGAAAGTGCAATCCCCGAACTCGGTTTTCGCCAGTTTTTGTTACAAAATTTGCTGTTCGAAAACGAACGCTATTTCTGGCGCATCAACTTGGACATCATTGCCGCAACCGGACACAATATCGTTGCCTTTCCGGAACCCGAAGCGGCTGCGTATTCCGCCCCCGCCTTGTTTATTGCCGGAGAACGCTCCGCCTATGTCCGCCCCGATGCGATCCTTCGGCATTTTCCGTTAGCCCGGATTGAAACCATCGCCAACACGGGGCACTGGTTGTACGTGGAGGAACCGGCAATTTTTACCGATTTAGTGGACGCTTGGTTAGCCGACTCGTAAGCGTCACTGCATAGTCAAGCCACCCGCACGCACCATTTTGACACAGCCATTTTCCCCATCCGTCCTTGCCGAAAAAACTATCCAAAAGAGTGCAAACTAGCGATCAAGCTGCACCATAATGGCATTAATAGCTTTATTGCCCCCGGGAAAATAAGGCCTTCCCATCTGGCCCATATGTTGCTTTCATTCGAGCTTGACATGTCATCCGGAGATTGCATAGATGGGATTGATCAGACGTTTTTTGGACTCCCTCCCTTACCGGCAGAAATTTCTGTTGCTATTCGCACTGTGTTGCTTATCGCCGGCGCTGACAGCCGCCCGCTTGCTGAATTCTCCGATGACTGCCGAAGGCTTGACGCTACTGGTAAGCAACATCCCCTGGATGCTGGCGTTGGCGGGTTTATTTTCCGGGTTAAAGCGGGACAACGACGCCTTGACTGCCGCGATAAAGGGATTGGCGCAAAATCGCTTCGATACCCGGCTGACCTGTCAGGGGCAGGATGAGACCAGCCAAACCTTTTCGGCATTTAACGACATGGCGTTGGAACTGGGGCGACAAGTGGAAGCCATGCGCGCTTCCATGCAAGAAGTAACCTACGCGGCCGAGCAGTTGGACCATAGCGCCGGCGCCGTCGCCCGGAAACTTGAACACCAGCGACAGAGTACCGAAACCATGGCGGCGGCGATAGAACAGATGTCCGCCAGCATTCAACACGTCGCCGACCAATGCCGCGACGCCGAACAAATTTCCTCCACGACACACCAACTATCCTCGGAAGGCCATCAAGCCGTAGACAGTTTTATTGGACAAATGCGCAAACTGTTTCAAGAGATTCAGGATATGGCGACACTGATGCAAACCCTGGAAGTCTTGTCTCAACAGGTCTCCAACATCTCGGAAGTGATCAAAAATATTTCGGATCAAACTAATTTGCTGGCATTGAATGCGGCCATCGAGGCCGCCCGCGCCGGCGAATACGGCCGCGGCTTCGCCGTAGTAGCCGACGAAGTCCGCTCCTTGGCCTATCGGGTAAGACAATCGGCAGAAGAAATCACCGGCACGACCGAAACCGTCCGGCAAAAAATCCATCTGGCAGCCCAGTCCATCACCAACACGCAAACGCATACCGAACAGGGAATTGCCCGCGCCTTAGACGTGGAACAATCGTTAAGCAACATTTGCGAATACGCGGACCAAACCCTGATGAGCGTATCGGCGATTGCGGCCAGTACCGATCAGCAATCGCAAGCCAGCCGGGAAATCGGCCGGAACATAGAAACCATCGCCGCCGGGGTCGAACAAAACAGCATAGCCGCTCAAGAATCGGCCTCGGTTGCCAATCACCTCACCCGATTGGCTCAGGTGGCAATGCATTAACCCGCACACTTACTCCGATGATCAGTTATTTCGCCGCTTTTCTCGCATTCTCGATGCTCGCCGCCGCGTCTATGCTCTACAAAAACCATTGCGGACGCCTGGCTAATTTACGCAGCCAACAACGCAGCATCGAACTGACCGCCCGCTTGAAACAACTGTTAACCCAAGCCCAACAACATCGCGGTATGGTTAGCGGTTACCTGAACGGCGACCAAAGCTTCAAATACAAAATTCCGGCACTGCAGGCCGAAATAGCCCGTAACAGCGACACGCTCGCCGAACTGCTTGCGGAGTTTAGCGAGCACGCTTCGGCATTCGGCCGCATACGGCAAAGCTGGCAGGACTTACAGAACAACGCGTGCAGCTCCGGAAAGGAATACAGTTTCGAGCGCCACTGCATCGTGATTGCCGACATCTTGAAGCTGCTACAAGATATAGCTGAACAGGCACACCTGCACCGGGACAGCAGCTGCCCTTACAGCTTTACCGAAACTATTTGGCACCTTTTGCCCGACGTCGCGGAAGCCATCGGCCAAGCGCGCGCCATCGGTGTCGGCATTGCCGCAACCGGACGCAGCAAAACCACGGAACGGATCAAGCTCGGCTTTTTGGTCAAACGCATCCGGCAAGCCTTGAAACGAGCCGAAACCGGTATTTTCGCCAGCAAAACCTACTTAAGCGCGGACGGCGAATTTCAGCCGGTGTCGGTAAAATTACACACCAACATTCAGCATTTGCTAGAGACCGTCGAGAAGCAGTTTATCGGCGACGCAATCAGCAACATCGATCCCGGCCACTATTTCGAAACCGCCACTTCGACCATCAGCGCCGTATTCAGCTTATACGACCGCGGCGAACAGCTGGCATTACGCGTTATTCACCAAGAACTGACACAGGCTCGCCGCCATCAATGGCTATCCTTATCCGCCGCTTGCTTGTCGTTGATCGGCGCCGTTGCGGCTCTGCTGGCGGATTAGTCGCATTACTCGCCCGCCATTACCCTGCGTCGCTTGACGGCAGCACGCGCCCTACAGTTTTCGTCATTGCTTTTTGATAAACCGCACGCTTCGGGTTAGCCTAGTCGCAATTGCAACCCCGAATCCGCAAACCATGCGCAAACAGCCGGTACTACTGATTACAGCTTTGATGCTGATTGCCGCGGCCGTCGCTTACAGCCGACGGCCTGCGCCGATAGAAGTCGAAGCCTACAACGTCGGCACAGGAGAAGTCCGCGCCACCGTCTCCAACACTCGGGTCGGGACCGTGAAAGCGTGTAGACGGGCCTATTTGGCGCCCGCTACCGGCGGACAAGTCGCCGCGTTGCACGTGCGCGAAAGCGACTCGGTACAACGCGGGCAATTATTGCTGGAAGTCTGGAACCAAGACCTCAAAGCGCAAGTAGCATTGCAAAAGGTCGAGATCAAAAGCAAACGCGCCAGCGCAGAACAAAGCTGCCAACTGGCCGGCGGCGCAAAACGCGAAGCGGCTCGCTTATCCCGCCTGCAACAACACAAACAAATCGTTTCGGTCGAACAAGTCGACAAGTCGGTAACGGGCAGCAAATCGCAACAAGCAGCTTGCCGAGCGGCCAATCTGGCGGTGGAAGTCGCCGAAGCCCAACTAGCCGTTGCCGAAGCGGCGGTGCGCCGCACCTTGGTATTGGCGCCTTTCGACGGACGAGTCGCCAAAGTCAACGCCGAATTGGGCGAATTCGTCACCCCATCGCCGCCCGGCATACCCACCTTGCCGCCCATCGATTTATTGGACCTCAGTTGTCTGACGGTTTCCGCACCGATAGACGAAGTCGATGCCGCGGCGATCAAAACCGGGATGAAGGCTTGCGTGTCGCTGGACGCCTTTGCCGATAAACGCTGCTCCGGCGAGGTTACCCGCATCGCGCCCTACGTGCTGGAAAAGGAAAAGCAGGCCCGCACGGTTGAAGTGGAAGTCACCTTGAAAGACCCGCAAGATTTAACCGAATTGCTGCCCGGATACAGCGCCGACATCGAAGTTCTGATCGCGCAAAAAGACAGCGCACTCCGCTTGCCGACCGAAGCGGTATTGGAAAACAACCGGGTATTGTTGATAGAGGCCGACAACACGCTACGCGAGCGCCGCTTTCAGCCGGGCTTGTCCAATTGGAGTTACGTCGAAATCGTTTCCGGCTTGAACGCCGGCGAGCGAGTGGTGTTGTCGATCGGGAAAGACGGCGTGGCGGCAGGCGCCAAGGTTAGCGTTAAACCGTGATCGAGTTGTGCAATATTCATCGGCATTTTCAAGTCGGCGAACAAACGGTGCGCGCATTGAACGGCATCGATTTGCAGGTGGCGGCCGGCGAATACCTTTCGGTGATGGGACCGTCGGGGTCCGGCAAATCGACGCTGTTGAACATTATCGCCCTGCTGGATCAACCTTCATCCGGCAGTTATCGCTTGAACGGCAACGACGTCACCCGTCAAAGCGACGACGAACTCGCCCGCATCCGCCGCCACAACATCGGCTTCGTCTTTCAGTTTTTCCATTTGATCCCGCGCCTCACCGCGGCGGAAAACATCGAAATGCCGTTGCTATTAGCCGGGATTTCGAGAAACGAACGGCAACGTAAGGTCGACCAAGCCTTAGCTGCCGTGAACTTGTCCGACCGGGCCGATCATAAACCGAATCAACTATCCGGCGGACAACTGCAACGCATCGCCATTGCCCGAGCGATGATCATGCGGCCGCCGATTTTGTTGGCCGACGAGCCCACCGGCAATCTGGACAGCCAATCGGGCCTAGAGATTGTCGGGCTGTTGGAAACGTTGAACGAGCAAGGAGTAACTTTGTTCGTCATTACCCACGATCCTGAGCTGGGCAAACGGGCCAAGCGGCAAATCCGCATCGTCGACGGCCGCATCGCCGCGTCCGGTTAACCGGCTCGCAACGCCTTTCCGCTCCGACCGCAGCACGCGCCGACAATAGCACCAAAATAGTGCAAACACCTCGCAACTCAGTGCAATGCCTGCTGTACCGGCAAACTACGGCCGAATAAAAACTACGAATTGTCTCATTTTTTTGCGATTGGCATGCTGCGTGCTGCTATCTTTGCGATGCAACGTCGCATCGCATTTCCCTTCAACAATGGCGTTGAGTGTCGCTTAACCGTTAAGCGCTCGGTTTTTGCTCGTCTATTGTTTTTGCCTCGAACTTCGCGAGGCCGCCTAGGTATTCGAGCTAAACGCTCGTTAACAGGGAAATCCTTGCCCATATCCGGGTTTTTCCAAGGAATTAGCGCGTTTTCCCCGTGAACGTCTTAATTCATTGCACTCCCCACTTAATACTTAAGGTGAATTATGTCTTATTTAGTCCCTGCCGAATTCGTCACTAAAATGGTCGATGCCGGCGAATCGAAAATTTATATGTCCACCCGAGATACGGTGATCCGTGCCTACATGGCCGGTGCCATCCTGGCCTTAGCCGCAGTGTTTGCCGTCAGCATTACCGTGCAAACCGGCTCGCCCATTTTTGGCGCTATCATGTTCCCGGTCGGCTTCTCCATGCTGTACCTTCTGGGTTTCGATTTGTTGACCGGGGTTTTCGTGCTGACCCCACTGGCATGGCTGGATAAACGGCCGGGGGTTACCATAGGCGGCATATTGCGCAACTGGGGCCTGGTTTTCGTCGGCAATTTTCTCGGCGCATTGACGGTTGCGGTGATGATGTCCATTGTTTTTACCTACGGGTTCTCGGTAGAACCGGACGCGGTCGGCAAAAAACTGGCCGGAATAGGCGAAGCCAGAACCCTAGGCTACGCCAAATACGGTTTGGCCGGCTGGATGACGATATTCATCCGTGGCATGCTGTGTAACTGGATGGTGTCCACCGGGGTAGTCGGCGCGATGATTTCCACCTCGGTCAGTGGCAAAGTCATCGCGATGTGGATGCCTATCATGCTGTTCTTCGGCATGACTTTCGAACATTCGGTCGTCAATATGTTCTTATTCCCGTCAGGTCTGATCATGGGCGGTAATTTTTCCATCATGGACTATTTTGTTTGGAACGAAATCCCTACCGTGCTGGGCAATTTAGTCGGCGGCTTGGCGTTTACCGGCTTAACCTTGTACACCACTCACCTGAGAACCGCGCCCAAACGAGCACTCTAAGAATTTTGGCAAACATCACATCCCTGTTTTGATAGGCTTGGATTTTCCCGCTTGCCACAGCCCAGGGGAAAATCCGGGCTAAACCGTTAGCGTCTCTACCCGACCGGCTAAGATGCTGCTCCCTCTACAGCAGGAAGGGATTTGCGCTTCCCGCTGAATTGCTAGCTTTTTTTAAATATGCTGAATATTTACCTGCGTTTTTTTTATTTTCTGATAGCCTTGTCCCCCAACATGCTACCGGATCATAAAGAAGATGGCGCCAGTCACAGCAGATTCCAGCAATATCCCGTAGCAGACCCAAAACAGTAGCTAATACGTTAGGTCCCCCTTCAAAACTCATTTTGCGCGCGACTATTCGAATTGCAACGCAACCACTCTCGACATGAACCATTCATCCAACGACGCCTCTCTCCATCCGACGATGCCGTTCATCGCACCTATCCGTATCGGCTTCTACGGATTCGCCAATCAATCGGAAGCCAACCGCATGACAGCCTTTTTTGCGCGCGCTCATCATTGGAAACAACCCTGGCAAGTCGTTAACGAACTTAAAGACGCGCAGATCCTGATGATAGCAACCGCCGATGCCCGGGACCTGCAAGCTTGGCATGACTTCGAGCATCGCTTTTCCCGCGAACACCTTATCGCCTATTCCAGCCAACCCTTCAAAGAAGCGAAATGGTATCTGCACCGTCCGGCCAACGGCAAACTCCCTTCGCCACTTGAGTTTACGATTTTACTAAAAGAAATCGCGACCCATTTATCGAAGCAACCATGGCTTCAAACCTCTCACAGCAAACCGAAAGGGCCATCCTCTCAATTCAACTGGAAAGAAAAACTAAAACTACTCATCGTCGGCAGCGTCGGTTCCGGCAAAACAACAGCCATCCGGACACTTTGCGACGGCAACGTCATTTCCACTGAAGCCGCACCGAGCGACCATACTCAACTCAGAAAAAAATCGACTACGGTTGCCATGGATTACGGCTCTCTCGCCATCGACACACAAACGCAGCTGCACGTTTACGGCGCACCGGGACAACGCCGGTTCGATTTTATGAGCGAGATACTGCTAAACAACGCACTCGGTCTCATCATTTTGGTCAGCAACGAATCAAGCGATTCTTTGAACGAGCTGGATTACTACCTCAATAGCTTCAAGCCTTACTTGGCGAAGCATCACGCGGTAATCGGAGTCACACACAACGACATCCGCCCCAACCCATCGCTAAACGAATACACCCATTACCTCAAAAACCGGGGCGATGCGTGGCCGGTGTTCAAGATCGACGCACGCAAGCAGGAAGACCTCATGCAGCTTGTGCATGCCTTGCTGGCAACCACGATGAAATACGGTTAAGCACCCATCGCCAATCCCGGCCGCATTGGCGACGGCAACCTGTCCGCGGCCGCAAAAACTCAGGAGAATCTTTATGGCAAATACCGTCGAAACCCTCAAAAAATTGGACGGTTTTATCGCATCCGCACTAGTGGACTCTAGCAGCGGCATGATGCTCGAATCCTTCGTAGTCGGAAATTTTCCGGTCGAAATTGCTGCGGCCGCCAATACGGAAGTATTACAAGCAAAACTCAAAGCCATGAGCGCCATCGATTTAGGCGACGACACCATCGAAGACATTTTGATCAGCTTAGGAACCCAGTACCACTTATTACGGCCGTTGGCATCCAACCGCGAAATTTTCATTTATCTCGCCCTGGACCGCTCACGCGCCAATTTGGCAATGGCACGTCTCGAACTCAAAAAAGTTGAAGCCACGATCAAACGAATTTAATCCGCACGACAGAGTTTCAGCGCAAGGACTTTTGAGTCCTTGCGCTTTGACTTTCCACTCAGCCTGCCGGAATGTGGGGCTGCATACGCGCGATATTGCCAAGCAGCTTATGGAAACGGTAAAGGTGACGGCAAAATTAAAAGGCACCGCCGATTTCCCCGAAAACCTGTGCATCGTGCTTGATGATTTTCTCTACCTGAAATTGCCGAGCTCGCCTCACGGCGAATGCATTTCAGGACGTTATTTTTGGTGGAATCCTAAACAATGGCTAAGCAACTGCGCGTTTCCATAGGGCAACATTCCGACAAAGGCCGTAAGCCCGTCAATCAAGATTTCTACGGCTGTTACGCCCCCAAAGAGCCGCAACTCGGCAGCAAAGGCATAGCCGTTGCGTTAGCGGACGGCATCAGCAGTAGCGACGTCAGCCAAATAGCCAGTAAAGCCGCGGTGATCGGCTTTCTGGAGGACTATTACTGTACCTCGGAAGCCTGGTCGGTAAAAAAATCCGCGCAGCGGGTGCTGACCGCGACCAACTCCTGGCTGTATGCCCATACCCGGCAAAGCCAATATCGCTACGATACCGAGCGCGGCTACGTCTGCACCTTCAGCGCCTTGGTGCTGAAATCCGCTACCGCCCACCTGTTTCACGTCGGCGACACCCGCATTTACCGGCTGCAAAACGCTGGTTTGGAACAACTGACCCAGGACCACCGTTTACGGGTATCTCAGCAGCAAAGCTATTTAAGCCGGGCCTTGGGCATGGACTCGCACTTGGAAATCGATTACCAGGCCTTAGGAGTGGAAGCGGGCGATACGTTCATTTTAGCGACCGACGGCGTCTACGAATTCGCCTCCGAAAGTTTTATCGTCAACGCATTGAGGGAATACGCCAACGATCTGGACGCAGCCGCGATTGTAATCATCGCCGAAGCCATGCATCGGCAAAGCGACGATAACTTGACCATACAAATCGTCCGGGTCGAAGAATTACCGGACAAAGACGCCGCGGAGGCCTACCGGCAATTAACCGAACTACCGTTTCCGCCGCCGTTGCAAGCGAGGATGAACTTCGACGGCTATACCATCGTCCGCAGCTTGCACACCAGCAACCGCAGTCACGTTTTTTTAGCGATGGACGGCGAGCAACCGGTAGTCATCAAAACCCCGGCCACCGACTTGCGTCACGACGCCGCTTATTTAGAACGTTTTCAAATGGAAGACTGGATCGCCCGGCGCGTCAACAGTCCGCACGTGCTGAAACCTTGCCCGCAGACCCGCAAAGCCCATTATTTGTATTTGGTTAGCGAATTCATCGACGGTCAAACGCTGAAACAATGGATGATAGACAATCCCAAGCCCGATTTGGCGACCGTCAGGTCCATCATCGAACAAATCGGCAAAGGCTTGCAAGCCTTTCACCGTTTGGAAATGCTGCACCAGGATATTCGCCCGGAAAACATCATGATCGATAAAACCGGCAGCATAAAAATCATAGACTTCGGCTCCACCCGAGTCGCCGGTTTAATCGAAGCCCTGGCGCCGGCTACCCGCACGGAAATTTTGGGTACCGCGCAATACACCGCCCCGGAATATTTTCTCGGCGAGAGCGGCAGCAATCGTTCGGACATTTTTTCCTTAGGGGTGCTGGCTTACCAAATGCTGTCGGGACGCTTGCCTTACGGCTTGGACATCGCCAAATGCACCTCCCGCGCCGCGCAATGTAAGCTGACCTACCGAACGGTATTGGACGATAAGCGGGAAATTCCGGCCTGGATAGACGAGGTGCTTAAAAAAGCGGTCCACATCAATCCCTACCGACGCTACGAGGAATTGTCGGAATTCTTATTCGATTTGCGGCAACCCAACAAAGCCATGCTGCAAAAAGTCAGGCCGCCGTTATTGGAACGCAGGCCCCTGCTGTTTTGGCAGAGTTTAAGCGCTCTTTTGGCCATCACCGTCCTGTTGTTACTGATAAAAATCGCAAATCATTGAGATAAAAGAGCGGCCAACCGCCGCCGGACGCGACTGGCGGCGGCGGCCTGCAATTATGCCGGTTAGCAATCAAAAGCTGCCGGAAGCGATGGCCTGATTAGCGGTACCGGTATCGTCGTCCTCGTCCAATTCGATGACCACGGCCCCGCCGGAATAATCCGGAATCGCCGCGCTATCGCAGGAACCGTCCTTTTCGTCGAACTCGCCTTTGCGCACCCGCAATTTCAACGCATATTCGTAAAAACGCCCGACGGTATCGTCCGCTTCCAACTCGCAAACGCTGTCGTCCGGAAAAATTGCCCTAACCACCGCAGTATCGAAATTTTCCGCGGTAATCGGCCCTGACTTGCCGACTTTGAGTTTAATGACGAAATCTTGTTTGTCGCCGGCTTTTTTAACCACGTGCTTTAAACTGCCTTTAACTGTCACCGTGTCGATGAGCGAAGTAAACCGGCCTTTTACCACGCCTGATTTAGCGTTGCGCACATTACCGCTTGCCGCTTTCGGGTGGTCGTCGCCGGCTTCGTGTCCGCCGCCATGATCGTCCGCAGCCGATTCCGGCGCTTCCGGGGTAACGTCGTCCGCTCCTTTTCTGGCGTAGGCCGGATTGGCCAAAGCGACACAGGTGAGCAACAGTAGGCTTAAATTAAATTTTGTCGTTTGTTTCATAGTACGAACCTTTATCTTTTAGTGGATGGTCTCGCCGCCGGACATTTCGAGAAAATCCGCGGACGCCGTGCTTTTGTTGTTGCAACGTTCGTAAATGCCCGAGAATCGCTAAAGGTTCATCAAGCAACATTAAACTGCGATGAAGTTTCGGATTGAAAGACGGCGACAATAGCCGCGAATAGCCGTCACCGTGGAGCGCTCGCCGAAAACGGCAAGCGCTTGGTTCAGCGCTGTTCGGCGATAAACGTTTGCGAATCGAACAAGCGGTTCAGTTGCTCGGCGCTTAAGCGCATATTGGCGTGCAATACCCGCCCGATGTCCTGCGCTCGCCAATCGGGATGCAGTTGCAACAATAAAGCGGCCACTCCGGCCACGTGCGGAGCGGCAAACGAACTGCCGGTCATGAATTCGTAGGCCCGGTTGGGTAAGGTCGTCAAAATGTCTTTGCCCGGCGCCGTCAGTCCGGCGCTATGCTCGACGTCGCCGTAACCGACGGCCAACACCCCCGGTACGCTAGCCGGAAAACCACCGCCCTGATCTTGTTCCGGTAGCGCAGCGATGACGGAGATCCCCTGTTGCAACGCTTTTTCTATCAATAATTGCAATAGCGGGTCTTGCGGCCCGCTAAGGCTCAAATTGATGATGTGGCTATGCATACGGATGGCCTGATTCAAAGCCAAGGCCAAGGTAAAACTATTGCAGCGTGCGGCAAGTTTACCGGTTTGTTGCGGCCAGCAGGCCCTGAACGCCAGGATTTGCGCATCGGGCGCAATGCCGACTATTCCTACGCCGTTGCCCGGCTGCGCAGCCAATACTCCTGCGACGGCGGTACCGTGCATATCTGCGGCATGTTGTTCGTTACCCAGAGGCGCCAAATTTTCGGCATGAACGATTTGTCCCCGCAAATCCGGATGCTCCGCATCCACCCCGGTATCGATCAAAGCAATGCGTACTCCCCGGCCGGTGGTGACTTTATGCAAATGGGCAATGCCCAAGGCGTTAAAGCTGGTTTGCAAACCGAGGTACGGATCACTGTACGCCTTCGGCGCTTCGTCGCCCAGCACATCGAACTGCTGCATGCGCTGGACCGACTGTACCTCGCTATCTTGTTGCAACTCTTTTAACGCAAAGTCGATGTTGTCCGTTTCAGGCACTTCGTAGACTACGCAACTGACGCCCAATTCGGTCACCGGCCATTGCGCAAGCAACTGCAGCTTGTGCCGTTCCGCCAAGCGCCGGGCCAAGCGTTCGCTCCAATCCGAATTCCCGTAGCTAGCGTGCCACGCGTAGCTGTCCAAGGCATTAGCCGACAACGTACGATTAATGGTGCGGTCCACGAATGTCACCAGCAGCCGGCGCTCTGCGTGCGCCGGCACGTCGCTCAAGCGCACCACCTGATGGCCGGTGCATCCCGCCAGCACTAGGCTCAAAAGCAAGCAAAACCGGTATCGCCAAAGCGTCATGGTTGCACCGCAAACTCCGCAAATACCACGTCCGGACGTGCGCGCAACCATGTCAAAGCCTGGCCGGGGTCTTGACTCAGCTCTACAGTCAGCGCGCCGGCCGCGTTCGGCTCGCCCACGCGAACGGCCCCGAGATGCTGCAGCACGGCATCCACTTGCGAGTCGGGCAAGGATGGAGAGAAAACCACTTTCAGCTTTACTTGAGCGGACGACGCTTTAAGCGGGGAGGCCAAAGTCAGGTAAACATCCGCCGGCTGACGCGGCGGCAGCACAGGCAACAACGCCAAAAACAAGGAAGCCGCGACCGCTAGACCTGCGCCTATACGGTACAGGCGGGAGCGATTAAGCCACCGCACGGTAGACGCTTGCTTACCGGCACCTTGCCGATTCGCGTCCGCCGGCACCTGCAATTTGCCGCGCAACGCCGCGAAGGAATTGCGCGCGGCCAAGTCCAGTTCCGTCGGCTGTTGCACCAGTTTTGCCAGATTTTGCAAGCGACTGATTTCCTTTCGGCACAGCACGCACTCTTTAACGTGCCGCTCGACTTGCCGCCGTTCGGCGTCCGCCAAACTACGGTTGACGTACCAAGGCAACAACAACACAACCTGTTGGTGCCCCGACATAAAGGTATCCGAACTTCGACTCATATGCTTACTGCCCCTCCGAGTCGGCTAAAGCCTGTAATTTCTTGCGCGCGTGGTACATCCGGGTCTTAACGGTATTTTCCGGGCAATCCAAAATCTTGGCGATTTCCAGATAAGACAAGCCGTGATAGAACGTCAATTCGATCACCGCCCGCTGTTCGGCCGACAAAGACGCTAAAGCCCGATGCAACCAATCGCTGGTTTCGATACGGATAGCCAAGTTTTCCAGCGGATCTCCCGTGGTTTCGCTAAATTCCAGCCAATCCAGGTCGTGATGTTGTCTGGCCGATTTAGCCAAAGCTTTCAGCGACTTTCGGTAGGCGATACCCAACACCCACGTGGATATCTTGCTTTGGCCGTTGAAGCGCTGCGGCTGTTCCCAAACCAACAACAAGGTTTCCTGGATTAATTCCTCGATGAGGTCCGCTTGTCGGGTAACCCGTAGAATAAAGCGGAACAAACGCGGATAGTACAGGGTATAAAACCGCTCGAACGCCTGCGCGTCTCCTTGCACGATCCGTTGCAACAAGGCGTGTTCGTCGTGATCCGGTGACAACGGTAGCAACATATCCGGGCTTCGGTTATAGACTAATCGCAAGGGCACACACATTATCCTCTTCGCCAGTAAACGGCTATCACTGCTGAATGCCGGCAACAGGGCCCAAGGTTCAAACCGGAAGCGAATTATTTGCGGCTAAAATCCCAACGCGACCGCAAACAAAAATTTGTTTTCCTGCACGCGCGGATAAAAACCGTCGTAATGCGCGTCGGCGTGCTGTTCGTCCTGCAACGCAACGTCGACGTAACGTATATCGACCGCTAAATTCGCGGATAGATGCCAAGTCAAGCCGGCATTCCAGAAAAAATAATCCTTACCCAGCAAAGCCCCGGCTTGATGAAACCCTAAGCCGGCGGACACTTGTAAATCATCGCGGATATCATAGCGGGCGATCGTCTCGTAATTAAAGATTTCGACGCTGCGGTTATAGGCATTGGGAGCAAACGACGCTCTTGCACTGAACCAGTCTCGATAATGCAAGCCGGCTGCAAGCTCCGCGTAATCGGAGGTCAAACCGAAAACCTTGTTGTCGAACACATAACCTAAAACCGACAAATCCGCCCGCCATGCGTCTGTCACCGGAACAGTCCGACCCAATTGCGGCGTCAATTCCAATTCGGCTCTATCGGGATTAAGCTGATCGTCGAAGCGTGCTTGCGACAAGCCTAAGCCGGCATACCAGCCCGATTCCGCCGAATAATTCAGCCCTGCTTGCGCAACAGGGTTGCCCCGGCTTTTCGAATAACCGCGATAGAGGTAATCGCTCAATAATTTCACGTTGGCGTGCCATTCCGCCGCCGCTTCGCAAGCGAACAAGCCCACAGCCGGCGCCAGCAGGCAGAGCACTATGCCGGATGAACGCCTGCTTGTCATACGCCTGGTACGCAAACGCGCGCATCAAAAAAACTTGGATGGATGTTTACCGGACGCAAGCACATCAAATTCTCTACCCCAACCGCCTTTAGGCTGCTTTTAACTCGACAAGCAGTTTGACACATTCTCGACGCGGTTTGTACGAGACCGGCCCTAACGGTAAAGTAAATTACCGTACCAACACGGCGTTAACTTAGGCGGATACAAACACTTGTTCCTCCTGAAAAAATTCGATATTTATCGCCTAAATTCGTAGGGAGGCGCTTTAGCGCAGCCGAAAGTCAAACACCTTTGCAACACGATTTGTCAATAGTTTTCTATAGATTTTTCAGACTTGTTGTCTATTCTTACATGCGCTTTCGGCACAAACCCAAGCAAAGGGAAAAAGCATGCTGTAAATCTTCCCCTTTAGTTTGAATAGTTCATTAAGAATTCGGCAACGCGACGGACAATCTCACCTTCGTTCGAGATATGCGTCAGACTAAATAACGACTATGAAACCACCGGTTTTTTGCAAGCAGTTTCCTTTTAACCAACGCGGGTACCGCAATCTAATCGGCTATCTACCTTGCTTCGTTTTATCGCTTGGCATAGAACAGGCGGCTTTTGCAGACACCCCGGCGGCCATTGAGGACGTTTCCATTACCGACTTGATGCAAATGCAAGTGTCGTCGGTCAGCCGCAAAACCCAATCGCTGTCCAACACCGCCGCAGCCGCTTACATCATTAGCCAGGAAGACATTCGCCGCTCCGGCGCCACCAGTATCCCGGAAGCCTTACGCCTGGCTCCTGGCCTGGAAGTCGCCCAAATCGACGCGAACTCCTGGGCTATCACCGCCCGCGGATTCAACGGCCGCTACGCCAACAAACTCTTGGTATTGATGGACGGCCGCACCCTGTATACCCCGCTGTTTGCCGGGGTATTTTGGAATTTGCAGGACACGCTGATGGAAGATATAGAACGTATCGAGGTCATACGCGGGCCGGGCGCGGTGATGTGGGGCGCCAACGCGGTTAACGGCGTCATCAACATCATTACCAAAAAAGCCAAAGACACCCAAGGCGATTTGTTCGTTGCCGGCGGCGGCAACCAGGAACAAGGCTTCGCCGGCTTTCGTCACGGCGGCCAACTCGATAACGACGGCAGCTACCGGGTTTACGGCAAAGCCTTCGAACGCGCCGCCAACATCGGCGCCGACGGCCAGCGCGCGCACGATGACTGGCGCTCGGCACAAGGCGGATTCCGCTACGATCAAAGAATTTCCAACGACCATCGCTTTACCGTACAAGGCGACGTTTACCGAAAATCCGTGGGCCGCACCACTTACCCTTTGACCGTCGCCCCCCCTTTTAATGTGTTGAATTTCGGCGACGACAAAGCGGACGGCGCCAATCTGCTGGCGCGTTGGGAAGGAAACTTGGACGACGGCTCCGAGTTCATGCTGCAAAGTTATTACGACCGGGTCAGCTTCAATTCGCCGATTTTGTCCGATACCCAGGATATGTTCGACGTCGACTTTCAGCACCGTCTGCACCCTAACCCGGACCACGACCTGATGTGGGGCGCCAGTTACCGCTACATCCACAATGCGGCAACCAATACCAACGGCATAGCCTACACCGAAAGCGACTTCGGCTATCACAACGGCAGCGTGTTCCTGCAAGACGAAATCAATTTAATAGACAACGTATTAAAGCTAACCTTGGGCAGCAAGCTGGAGGAAAGCCATTTCGGCAATACCCAGGTGCAGCCCAATATCCGCATGCTGTGGACGCCGAACAGCTACCACAGCGTGTGGGCTTCGGCGTCCCGCGCGTCGCGCAACCCAACCCAGGGCGAATCGCAAGCCAATATCGCTTTGGGCACCGTACCCACCGGTGCTCCGCCGCCGTTCGATCAAGCACAGGTCCGCGCTTTTCCGACCGCAGACCTGAAAGCCGAAAAAGTGTTAGCTTTCGAAATCGGCTACCGCGCTCAATGGTATAAACATTTTTCCACCGATATAACGGCATTCAGCAATCATTACACCGATTTAATCATGTTCAGGCGCGGCGCCTTCGACCCGGCGACCTTCACCTTGCCGTTACATTGGTTCAATTCCGAGCAAGAGGTTACCACCCGCGGCATAGAAATTTCCGCCGATTGGGCGCCATTGGACTGGATGCGCTTGACCGGCTACTACACCCACCTGAAAATGGAACGTCAATACGACGTTAATAACCCGGACATTGCCGGCCTGAGCCCGCGGCACCGGGCCTCGTTACGCTGGCAAATAGACGTTGCCGATCACGCCAAACTGGACTTTACCCTGCGCCACGTCAGCAAGCTGAGCGCGGTCACGCAAAGCGTACCGGCCTATACCACGTTCGACGCCAGACTAGCCTTTCAGCCGGTTTCCGGCCTCGAGCTGTCGGTCACCGCCCAAAACCTGTTTTCTCCAACCCATCTGGAATACCGCGATTCGTCCTCTATTTCGCTACCCGCTACATCCCTGGAAGTACCGCGATCGATTTACGGCAAAATCAGCTGGGAATTTTAATCCTAAGAAAAAACCGCGAGGTATAACAATGCGTGAAATCTGGAAAAAACTGCCCTGGATAGTCGGCGGCATCGTGGCCATCATCGCTCTGATCAACCCTGCTTGGTTACCGTGGGCGCTACTGGCGGTTGCGGTCATCGTCTGTATGTTTCTTCCCAAGCGCGGCCTGATCGGTCCGGTCGAATTGCCGGCGGACGACGCCTTCCTGCCTCAAGAACAAGTGCAATGGTGGTACTGGACCGGTCATTTGCATACCGAAGACGGACGCCGGTTCGGATTCGAAATCGTGTTTTTCGCTTTCGACAGTTTTGTGATCATGCGCGATCAATTGGTGCAGGCAGCCATCACCGACGTTGCCGGCCAAACCTTCAGCTTCGAGGAATTTCTGGAATTCCACTTACCCGACCGCACCAAAAACGGTTTTAACCTGAGCTCCGGCATCGGCAACAAAGTCACCGCGGTCGGCGGCGGCGGCCACGACCGTTTGCACGCCGAAATCGGCGATTATGTGCTGGACTTGCAACTCGATACCGATTTGCCGGCCGCCATGCATTACGGCGGCGACGCGCATCCCTATCGTTTCGGCGGTTATACCTATTATTATTCGCGCCCCAGAATGGCGACCAAAGGCAGCTTGAGCATCAAAGGCCAAACCTTTTCAGTAACCGGAAACAGCTGGTTCGACCGGCAATACGGCGAACTTTATCAAGCCATCAATCAAGGCTGGCAATGGTTTGCGCTCGAATTGGACGACAACCGGCAAATCATGTTGTTCGATTTCCAAGGCAACGACGCATCGGTCGAAAAATCCGGCTCCATTACCGACGCCGAAGGCCGCACCGTCACGCTGGCCGCACACGAATTCGAAGTCACGGTGTTAGGCGAATGGACCAGCCCCAACACCGGCTGTACGTATCCGTCAGGCTGGGCGCTCGAAGTACGCGGGGAAAAATTTACGGTACAACCGTTGCTGAAAGATCAAGAGCTACACGCCAAGCACACCTTATGGATAGGCCCGGTCTATTGGGAAGGCGCATGCAGCGTAGACGGTGCGCAAACCGGCAGCGCCTATGTAGAGTTGAACGGATTTTGCCGTTGCGCGGCAAAACTCGGCGTTTAATCCATACCTCTTATAGACGGACGATTTGCGTCCGTCTATTTCTAGTGTTTTACCTACGCTGATAATTCCACTAATATCTGTCCCGATGATTTAATTGCAGTAACTTTCTAATTCAGCCGCTCGGACCCTTATCAGCAATTACCCGCTCATGGCGCAACAGAATAAGCATGAAGGATTAAGCTCGCTTCTGGTTCGCGCCGGCCATCTGTTGAAATCGGCAAACGCAAGCCTGCTAGGCCGGTTATATTGCTTGCGGTTCATGGCGCAAGTCGCCTTTTACGGCAGCCGGCTACTCGTCCTCCTAGCCGGCTGGCAAATCGCCGCCGCCAATGGATTTTCCGAAAACCAAATTAAAGCCGCTTATTTGTACAATTTCGCCAAATTCGTCGAATGGCCGGCCGAAGCCCTGCCTAGCGACGCCAACCTGAAACTATGCGTAGTCGGCGCCGACGCACTGGACGGCGCCTTGCACGATTTCGAAGGGCGCAAAGCCGGCGAACATGTCATGACCGTCGAAACCCACGGCTTTTCCGACCCATCGTTAACCGGTTGCCACATGGTATTCATCGGTAATTCGGAAGCCGGCCGTTTCGTTTCGCTGCTCAAAGCCTTGGCAAATTCCCCGGTATTAACCTTGTCGGACATCAGCGACTTCGCCGAAAAAGGCGGCGGTATCGGCTTGCGTTTTCTGGACAACAAAGTCGTGTTCGAAGTTAACTTGGAATCGATCAACAACGCCGGACTTAGGCTGCCGGGTCAATTGCTGAATATTGCATCTTATGTTTATGGGAGATAGACCGATGCGTTTGTTACCGGACTTTCCCAACTGGTCGTTACAGACAAAACTGGTCTCCATCATCATGCTCAGCTGCACGACTTGCTTGTTGGTCAGCATGTCCGCAATCGTGGTCAGTTCCGCCGTCAGCCGCTACCAGAGTACCTTGACCGAAATCGCCGGGCTGGGAGACGTGTTGGCGCAAAACGGTCAAGCGGCCTTGGTATTCTCCGATAAAATCGAAGCGCAACGCTTACTGGAATCGCTCAAGGACCACCCCGAAATCGAAGCCGCGTGGATGCTATCCGAAAACGACAGCATTCTGGCGCATTGGAGCCGCAACCGGCACGACTACGGCTTACCGCCGGACTACCATGTCGACTCGCGCGAACTACGCACCGATTTTTGGAGCCGCCGCGCCGATCTCATCACCCCTGTCGTCAAAAACACCGAACGCGTAGGCACCGTATTAGTCCAGGCCAACTTCACGGCATTGTGGAACGATCAAGCCACCGATTTAAGCAAGGGTTTAGCCGCCGCAAGCTCGTCGTTGTTACTGGTCTACCTACTGGTGGTTCGGCTGCAACGAGTCATCTCCAAGCCGATAGAAGAACTGGCCCAAACCGCAAGAACCATCGCCGAACAAAAAAATTACACTTTGCGAGTAAGCCGGCACGGTGACGACGAAATCGGTTCGCTGGTACAGGACTTCAATAGCATGCTGGAAGAAATTCAAACGCGCGACATGGATCTGACGACTCATCGCGACCGCTTGGAAGAAGAAGTGGCGCAACGCACCTCGGAGCTGCTGCAGGCCAAAGAACAAGCCGAGGCGGCCTCGCGAGCCAAGAGCATGTTCTTGGCTAATATGAGCCACGAAATTCGCACCCCGATGAATGCGCTGATCGGTTTATCCGACTTGGCCCTGAAAAACGATCCACCGGCAAAATTACGCGACTACCTGCAGAAAATTCATACCTCGTCGCTGGCTTTGCTGGCCATCACCAACGACATTCTGGATTACTCCAAAGTCGAAGCCGACCGCATGGAACTGGTATCCGAGCCTTTCGACCTGGAAGAAGTCTTGCAAAACGTGCTGAACCTATTCATCGTCCGCGCCGAAGAGAAAGGTCTGGAGATGGTATTCGACCTGGATCCGGACGCACCGCACCATCTAATCGGCGACGCCTTGCGCTTGGGACAGGTGCTGAACAACCTAGTCGGAAACGCGGTCAAGTTTACCGAAAACGGCGGAATCCACGTCAAAATCGGTCGCCGGGATTTCGATGCCCACCAAGTGACTCTGCATTTCTCGGTACGCGACTCCGGCATCGGCATGACCGCGCAACAAGTCATTCATTTATTCGAACCGTTCACCCAGGCCGACGGCTCCATCACCCGCCGTTTCGGGGGTACCGGTTTGGGGCTCACCATCAGTAAACGCCTGGTCGACATGATGGGCGGCCAATTGATCGTACAAAGCACGCCGGGGATCGGCAGCATTTTCGAATTTACCCTGACCTTAAAGTGCCAGGTGCGGCCGAACACCAAACAACTATCGTCCGACCTACGCCCGCTGCGGGTACTGATAGTCGACGACCTGGAAATGTCCCGGCAAATGTTAAGGGATATATTACAATCCTGGGGCTTCGAAGCCGAAGAAGTCGCATCCGGTCCGGACGCTTTGCTCCGTTTGCGCAACGCCAAACACGACAGCCGCGATTTCGAGATGGTATTACTCGATTGGAAGATGCCCGGCATGGACGGCGTGGAGGTCAACCGTAAAATCAAAGACATGGTCGCACGCGGCGAAATTCAGCATGCGCCGGTGGTCATTATGGTAACCGCCGCCAATAGGGAAAATGTACTCAATGCGGCCAGAGACGCCATGCCGGACGATATTTTGCTGAAACCGGTTATGCCCTCTACCTTGCTGGATGCCATGACCCGTCTACAAGGCGGACACATTATCGCCGACGATACCGGTTATTCCGGTCCGAACTTAGCCGAATTAGCCGCACCTATCCGCGGGGCGCGGATTCTCTTGGTGGAAGACAACGAAATCAATCAAATGGTCACCTGTGAATATTTGCACGACGCCGGGCTTAGCGTTACCGTGGCCAACAATGGCTTGGAAGGAGTGGCAGCCGTCCGGCGCGGAAATTTCGACGCAGTGCTGATGGATTTGCAAATGCCCGAAATGAGCGGAATCGAAGCCACTACCGTCATTCGCCAAGACCCGCGCTTTAAAAACCTGCCGATTATCGCGATGACCGCCGCCGTGCAAGAGCCGGCCCGCAACGATTGTTTGGCGGCCGGCATGAACGCCCACGTCGGCAAACCGATCTTGCCGCACGTATTGTTATCCGAGTTAATACGCTGCATAAAACCGCATCACAAACCCGCCCCGCTAAGCTATAAACCCGTTTCCAAACCCGCCGAGGATTTGCCCGGTTTCGACCGCGCCTATATTTTGGAGACCCTGGGTAAAGACGAAGCCAAACTGCGTCGTTTTCTCAGCCATTTCGCGGACCGCTTTGCAGACTTCGCCCGGCGTTTACGAGAACAACGCACTTTAGGCCAAATCGATCAAGCACTCACCTCGCTGCATACGCTTAAAGGCGCTGCCGGGATGGTTGGCGCTATCCGGCTCAGTCAAGCCGCCGCCGCGCTGGAGCAAGCATTGGTCGCCGACGCCGGCGCCGACGATAGTGAATTTATCCGCTGTTTCGAGCAAGTAATGACCACCCTCCGGCAATATGCCGTCCCTGTTGTTGCCGATCAACCGCCCGCGCGGCAAACGGACTGGTCCGCCGCGCGGGCCTTGACCCGGGAGCTGCGCCAGTTACTGGAAGGCTGCGATTTCGTACCTAACGAATTGCTCGGCAAATTGCACCATGCCCTACCTGCGCCGCACGCCCATCAGCTGCTGCGGCAAATTGAGAGACACGTAAGCAATATCGACTACCCGCGTGCAACCGACACGCTAAACGAATTAGAATCCGTCATAGCGAGTCATAGCGCAGGAGACCCGTCATGAACCCCGAAGTACCTAAACCGTTAATTTTGATCGTCGACGATACCCCCACCAATATTCAGGTGCTCGCCGAAAATTTGATTCAGGATTACCGGATCAAGGTCGCCGCCACCGGTACCGCAGCCTTGGAAACCATTGCCAAACAAGGCGCTCCGGATTTGATATTGCTGGACGTGATGATGCCCGACATGGACGGCTACGAGGTGTGCCGCATCTTAAAAACCGACCCCAAAACCTGCGACATTCCGGTCATTTTTGTCACTGCGATGAGCGACGTGCACGACGAGGAGAAAGGTTTGAATCTCGGCGCTTTGGATTACATCGCCAAGCCGTTTTATTTACCGGTGGTCAAAGCGCGGATCCGCAACTACATCCGCTTAAAACAAATGACCGATTTATTGGAAAGCATGGCCTGGATAGACGGCTTGACCGGCATTCCGAACCGGCGCCGCTTCGATCAAGTCCTCGAACAGGAATGGCGGCGCGCGCAACGCAACCAAATTTCGCTGGCGCTGATCATGGTGGACGTGGATTACTTCAAGAGTTATAACGATTTCCACGGGCACGGCGCTGGCGATATGTGCCTAAAGCGGGTCGCTTCGCAGCTATCGATGCTGGTCAGCAGGCCCGGCGATTTAGTTGCCCGTTACGGCGGGGAAGAGTTCGTGATCTTACTTCCGGAAACAGACAGCGACGGCGCGTGGCTGATTGCCGAACAATTATGCCGGCGAATCGAGGCCCAACAAATCCCGCACGCCTCGTCCAAAGTCTCGCGCTGGATTACAATCAGCGCGGGCTATGCCTCATTAGTACCTCAATCCGAACAAGCGTCTTCATTGCTGCTGGACCATGCCGATTCCATGCTGTATCAAGCCAAATATACCGGGCGCAACCAGGCATTCGGCGGCAAACCCCTGGCGGCTCGCCAGTTAACTTAAACGCCACACGGTCGCCGTGGCGATCAAAAACACCGTCAAGCTGGGCATGACCGCTATCAACATGGGATTGACGTCGTAAATCAAGCCCATGTGTCCGACGATGCGGTCCAGAATATTGAAAGTCATGCCGATGAGTACGCCCAAGGTAATGCGCCCTCCGGCGCCTATGCCGCGGCCTATGCCGATCACCAAAGGCACCGAGACCATCAGCATCACGAAGGTTACCCAAGGATTAATCAAGCGGCTCCAAAACGCCAGTTCGTAACGCTGGGCTTTTTGCTGGTTGGCGTTCAAAAAATCGATATACATATAAAGATCGTATAACGACAAATTGTCCGAATTGACCACCGCCACTTTGAGCAAATCGGCATCTATGCCGGATTGCCACGGCATTTCGGCCTGAGATTTGACATCGACGCGGTCCGGATTAAAAATCGAAACCGCCGCATTCTGCAAAGTCCAACGTTGCTCGCCTAAAAATATACCGTGCGCGGCGCGGGTTGCGCTAATCAAACGGTGCTGCTCGTCGATTTCGAATATGCGCACGTCGCCCAACGACCCGTCGTCCAGAATCTTACGCACATTGATGAAACGGTTACCCTCGCGCAACCACATCCCGTATTGCGAGCGTAGCACCACACCATTATTTTGAGCGGTGGTTTTCAACACTTGCGCCGTGCGCTCGCTGGCCGGCGCCACCAATTCGCCGATGGCTACCGCCAGCACTACCAATATCAGGCCGGCCAGCATAATGTTACGAATAATCCAAAAGGTAGAAAACCCGGCTGCCCGCATCGCCACAATTTCGCGATTGTTGGCCATGGCACCGACCACGAACAAACTGCCGAGTAGAGCCGCAGACGGAATCAATTCGAACGTCACCCTGGGAGAGGTCAGTACTAAATACCATAGGACTTGTTTCAAGCCATAGTTGCCGTTGCCCAAATCCTTCAATTCGTCGCTGAAGGTGAATAAATTAAACAAGGTAAGCAATAACAGCAAAGCCAGCAAAGCCCCTTTAGTGACTTCGCGGATGATGTAATACGATAGGACGTTCACAAGGTGGATATACGACTGTTAACGACAGATTCCGACTAGTTGCAGCCGGAATCTTTTAAATAAGAGTTGCCCACGATTAGCCTATTTAGGCAACTTGTCAACTTCGCTTGGTTTCTCGAAATCGGCACCCACGCTGATGATAAAACTGGTCACTTGTTCTATGCTCATCTCGGAACGAATGACTTTGGATTCGTGCACGATGACCGCGAAACCGGATGTGGGATTAGGCGAAGTCGGCACGAAAAGTATGTATCTGTCTTGAATTCTATTAGTGACGTAAGCCGGCACCCACACACCTTCTTTCGGATATTCTATATAAACCACTTCGCGCGGCTCTTGCAATTCGTGGCCGGCAATCATATGCACCAACTTCTTGGTTACTCGGTATATCGTGCTTAATAGCGGAATGCGCTCGACCAGCTTTTCGAACGCCGCAATAATCGAGAATCGGCCCAAGCTGACTCTGTGACCTATATAAGTGATAACGGCGAAGCTAGCGCCGAACAACAAAAAAGTAATAAAGTAATTATCGGAATATCCGTAAACGAACCGGAACAAATCGGTAAAACGGTCTTTGACGAACAAGACGATTTGCAATATCACCACGACCGGGATCAAGGCAACGATACCGATCAAGGCGTAATTCAAAAGCTTTTTCATACGGGTTTCCTTATTATTATTGTCAATGGCAAATACACGCCCCAGGCCGAGTTAGCTTGGGGCATCTAGCGGCAAAAATCAATCCTTTGCCAAGTCTTGCCGGTTAAAAAATCCGAACAAGCATCGAGTAACAACGGCTATTAGCGGAACCGCGATCAAGCCGACCGGCAGCAACAAGCCGGCGCTGGTTTGGCTGGCACTACTGTCCCAAATGCTCAGCGAGGTATTCAACGAGATATTCGACGGCAACAAAAACGGAAACATAGAAACCCCGAAGGTCAAAACCGCTACGCCAACCGTCAACACGCCCGTCAACATCGCGTAATAAGCCTTACCCCTCAGTGCAAGGGCGGCGGCGGCCGGCGCGGCGACTGCGACGAATACCGGCAACCCCCACAAAACCGGGATATGTTCGTAGTTGTCCAGCCACAGGCCTTCTGCGCGTTTGACGAATTTCGCCAACGGATTGGACGCTGCGTTGGGAAGCAGTTCGGAGGTAATATGATAGCCTTCCAAATGACTTAACCATAACCCGGTCAGCACGAACAGCACGACAAACACCAGCGCCAAACGCATGGAAAGCGCAGCCACCTCATGCCTTAGCTGACCCTCCGTATTTAACTGTACCCACAAACTGCCGTAGAAAGCGAGTAGCGCCGTAAACGTAGCCGCCACTAACAGCGCAAACGGATTACACAAGCCAATGGTATCCCCTAAAAACAGGATACGCATATCGCTTTCCAAATGAAACGGGATACCTTTCAGCAGATTGCCGGCAATGATTCCTAATGTGATCGCCGGCAGGTAACCGCAGGCCAACGCAATCCGGTTTTCATATTTCTCCCAAGCTGCTAATTCAAACAATCTTAGCGGCAACGCGGCAGTCCGCGCGCACAGCACCGTAAGCAAGGGAACCAGTAAAGTATAAAAACCGGCCAAGGACACTGCGTAGACGATGGGCCATACGGCAAATAAGGTCGCCAACAAAACCAATAGCCAAAGCAGGCCGAGCAAGCTGGTCGGTGCGATCGACTGCAACATTTGCCGGCTATGGCTTGGCTGCCGGCTCGCAAGCGGTAGAAGCAAAAACACGCCCAAGGCTAAACCTTCGCACAAGGTAAATACAACGACAACAACGCCCAAAATTAACCACCAGATCAAGCGTAACGACTCCAGATCCATCGTCATACCGACCTCTCCGTCGCCGCCTGCCGATTGGCTTGCTGCAAGCCATATCGTCCGGCCATTAACAGAATTACGCATAGCAGTACGAATCCGCCACTGCTCACCGCCAATTGGGAAACGCTTAACGAAGACACTGCCAACCGGATCGGCAACACCCCTGCAACAACCCATGGCTGCAAACCTCCTTGCGCAAAAAACCAGCCGGATATGCTGGCGAGCCAAGGCAAACTCCAGCCGTAGCAGCAACACGTGATCAGCCAAGCAGGCAAACCGGCCCCGGCAAAAGCCTTCCAAACCGCTGCTAACATTAAAACGGCGCTAAGCCATGCAACGGCGATCATCGAATAATAACTCCCGTAAAATAATAATCGATACGCCGGCAACGCGGATTGTGCTGCTGACTCTATCTGCCCCGCGCTAGCACCAACTATGGGCTTGTGCCAAGAGCTTAACAACCAGGCGTAACCCAAATCCTGTTGACGGCCGTTGAAGTCAGACAAGAGCTGCTTATCGTTATCGCTGTCGCGCAGTTGCTGCAACAAATTATAAGTTTCCATGCCGCTACGTATGCGCGCTTGAAAATCGGTCAAAAGCGTTGCGTCTGCAGCTTGCTGTAAAACGGAATATTTTGCCCGTTGCACCAAGTTAGCACCGTCGGGCGATGAACCGTTCTGCCACAGCAAAACCGCAACGGCAACGAGCCCGAACGGGGCTGCCAACTTAAACATATAACGGGCCGCAGAGTCCTGCGGATCTTGGCGTAACTGGCGGGCACTAACTGCCAAGATCACCGCTACGGCGGCCAGATAGCTCGCCGCCAAAACATGGATAAATGTATCCGCCGCTGCCGGGTTGAACAACATACCTAGGCCGTCCTGCAACACCATCCGGTAAGACTGATAATCGAAAGCCGCGGCTATCGGCTGCTGCAACCAAGCATTGGCAACCAGCACCCAATAAGCGGAGCTGTGTACCGCCAGCGCCAGCAGGCAAATCGCGGAGCAGCGCTGAAACTTAGACAACTTATGGTAGGCAAAACAATACGGCACGAACAAGGCAACGCCCGCAGCCAGGCCGGTAAAAGCCTCTATCGCCAACGGCAAGGCCACGATATCGCCTACATAATGGGAAAAATAGGAACCGTTCATTCCGAACTCGCATAACACCCACAAGCGGGTGGCGAGAGCCAGCAAGAAATTGATAGCGAAAATGTGCCGCCAAAACCTTAGCGTGCGTTGGTACGCAGACGCATCGCTAAAAACCGCCAAGGTTTCGGTGACAGCCAGCAACAGCGCCAACACCAGGGTGAACGGTATAAACAAGAAGTGCAATAGTGCCGTGACGGCAAACTGCCAACGCGACAATTCGATAACGGTGTCGGCAAGCATTTCAGCCTCTTCGCAAGAATTTCAAAAAGGCTGCAATTATAAAAAATGCCGCGCTATCGAGCGCGTTTTTATTTACGCGGTATTATTGAGGAAACGCGGAAGCTCAAGCGCAATAAACTCTTTGCGCCGGAAACAAAC
This sequence comes from Methylomonas sp. HYX-M1, assembly GCF_040741385.1. NCBI lineage: Bacteria > Pseudomonadati > Pseudomonadota > Gammaproteobacteria > Methylococcales > Methylococcaceae > Methylomonas > Methylomonas sp. HYX-M1. The sequence goes on along the minus strand of NZ_CP160405.1, from coordinate 444,635 downwards.
AGCGAAAGCGGCTACCTTTGCCTAACTGACTTTCAATTTCCAATTTGCCGTCGTGGCGCGCCATCACGTGTTTAACGATAGCCAAGCCCAAACCGGTACCGGTCACCTTGTGTTTGCGCTTAACATCTACCCGGTAAAACCGCTCGGTGATGCGCGGGATGTCGAGAGCGGGGATACCTTCGCCAAAGTCCTCCACCTCTAAACATAACATCCCGTCGCTCCTGGCGAACCAAGTAACCTTGACAGGGGAAATCGCCGGCGAATATTTCATCGCATTGACGATTAAATTGGAAAATGCGCTCTGCAGCTCCTGTATGTCTCCGGCCAAATCGGCATTGCTATCGACCTTCAATTCGATGCGGCGTTCGTCTTTCTCCAATAAATCGCTTTCCTTACAGATTTGCTCCAAAAGCTCGCGCATCTTGACGCATTCGGATTTTCTGGGCTTGGTTTCCAATTTCGTCAGCATTAGCAGATCGTCGATCAAATGCTGCATGCGTTCGGTTTGCGCGGACATTTGCGCCAACGAACGCGCCACGGGCGTCGGTATTTCGTCCACCTCCTGCAGCGTTTCCAAATAGCCTTTTAATACCGTGATGGGGGTACGCAGTTCGTGCGAAACGTTGGCAACGAAATCGGTACGCATGCGTTCCATGCTCTTAATTTGCGTGACGTCTTGCGCCAACATCAGCCGCAAGCCTTCGCCGTACGGTACGATACTGATTTGCAACATGATGCTGTCGTTAATCGGCGAGGCGATACAGATCTTTTGTTGATAATCCTCCGACTTTAGAAACTGGATGAATTGCGGACTTCGGATTAAATTAGGAATCCTTTGGCCTTTGTCGGATTTCTTAAGACCTAACACTTCGCGCGCCGCCTTATTGGTCCACTCGATTTGGGCAAACTCGCCCAACACCACGGCCGCATCGGGCAGCGCATCGGTAGATGTCCGAAATTGGTCGATCACCCGCCCGAATTTCTTTTTACGCTTTTTCTCAGCTTTTTTGATTTTCCATAAATGGTAATAAATGTCCGACCAAATGCCTTTTCGATTTTTAAGGTCGCGGAAGTTCCCGCGTGCCAGCCACTGCTCCAATTCGTTTATCGATAAACATTGCTTGATCAGCATTAACCAGGTTGCCGTCAGCATCATCTGACTGGTGTGCCCGATAAACCAGCCCAATACCAAAAGCGGCAGCATCACTGCGATGGCTATCCCTATCTCTCGCTTCCAACGCCCCATTGGTTACCCCGCAATGGAAAAGCGGTAGCCGAATCCGCGTACTGTCTGGATCAAATCTTCCCGGCCGAATTCGGCCAGTAATTTCCGCAAGCGACGGATATGCACATCGACCGTACGCTCCTCTATGTAGACGCTACGCCCCCAAACTTGGTCGAGCAAATGGGTGCGGCTATAGACTTTATCGGGATTGGCCATAAAAAACTGCATAAGCCGAAACTCGGTCGGACTAACATCCACCGTCTTTCCGGCAATGGTCAAGCGATGTTGATCGGCATCCAGCGTTAAATCGCCTATCTTCAATTGCCCGGTTTCGGTCAGCTTACCGCTGCGCCGCATCACCGCTTTAATTCTGGCAATCAACTCCTTAGGTGAAAACGGCTTGGTGACGTAATCATCGGCACCGATTTCCAATCCGCGAATCTTGTCTTCTTCCTCTCCCCGCGCGGTAAGCAAAATAATCGGCAAGTCTTTGTAGCCGGGCTCCCGTTTCAGGCGACGAGCCAGCTCCACTCCGCTGATACCCGGCAACATCCAATCCAGTAGCAACAAATCGACTCTATGTTCCGCAAGCGCTTGCAGTGCCTGCTCCGCGCTACCGACCGCGGTAACCTGCAATTGGGCCTGTTCCAATACCATGAGCAACATTTCCCGAATGGCATCGTCGTCTTCCACAACCAGGGCATTCAAATTCGACATAATCATTTTACGGTTCAGCCTAATCGATCTGCAAATCTAACAACGCCATATTACCTTTTTATGACAAGCCATTTCGAATCCGGCATCGAAACAGAGCCCACTTAAAAAGGCAAACAACGCAAGGCGAACAATCGAACGGTATCTTACAGACCAAAGAAGGCAGCTAACGCCCCAGTCAATTGAGGCGGTAGTGGTGAGAGCATCGACTATCAATAATACACATCGACAGCAAAACCGGTACGCACATTTCCGCGCAGCAAGAAAATGAAAACGCTTTGAAGGAAGTTAAGGAGCAGACCTTAAGAAATTGGTGCCACTAACATTTAAGGTGCGTTAGGTGCGCGCGTCCATGCGCAAAATCGTTTCCATTCAGTGTTGAGCAAACGTTGCCGATTACGGCTTGGCAACGGTAAGGTCGGCTTCGGTCTCCAGCTGATTCAAAACTGCTTCGAATTGCGCTCTGCCGAATGCCGCGGCCATGTTCTTTGCCAAACCTGCTTGCTGGGCCTTATCGGCCTCCGTCATCGCTCCTTCGATAACACGACTGATGGCGGCGACCGTTTTACTACCCCCTACGTTATCTATTACGACTACGCTAGCTTGATTGGCTTGCGGTTTTGCTGCACGAAACACGGCTTGCACAAGGCCAGGATCGATGTCTTTAGCCGTACGCGTCACACTGGATAATTTTTTGACTGTCAATCCCGCAGCCTGCGCAACTTCCGTAAACGATTTTCCCGATTGCAACTCCTTTTTCAAGCTATCGGCGAGCTCCGTGACGCGTAGGCCCGCGCGCTCGTTGAGCAGTGCTTCTATGACCTGATCTTTGACCGAATTCAGATCCTTGGTAGCTGCCGGATTGTGCGACAGCATACGCAATACCACAACCTGATCGCCTGCCAGTTCCAGCGGCTCACTATTGTTGCCTTTCAACACGTCTTCCGAAAATGCGGCCTGCCTAACCTTGTCATTGGCGGCAATCCCTTCGCCACGCACTCGCGTAAACAAAGGTGTGGTTTGAATTTCAACCCCTAACAATTGAGCGACTGCTTCCAGACTACCAGGGTTTTCATAACTCACTTCCGCAAGCTTTTCGGCCAATTCGTTATAACGGCTTTCCGCTTGAGCTTTTTGGTAGGCTGGCAATAGTTCGGATTTAACCGTGGCAAACGGCTTTATTTCTCCCGCTACCAGTTCAGTTACCTTAATCAAGTGATATCCGAACGCCGATTTAACCGGATCGGAAACTTCGCCTTGCTTTAGGCGACTAGCCGCTTCTTCAAAGTCTTTTTCCATCACGCCGACGTTAAAAAGCCCAAGGTCTCCACCGTTTTTAGCAGTCAACTTATCGTCGGATACTTCGGCAGCCAAGCTAGCAAAGTCTTTGCCGGCTAACTCTTGTTTAGCGCGCTGCGCGCGTTGCAGCGCTTCGCTCTGGTTTCCGTCTTTGCCGAACGCAAACAGAATGTGGCTAATTTTTCGGCGTTCCGGCGTGGTGTATTGCGCTTTTTGTTCCTCGTAGAACGCTTTTAACTCGTCGTCCGTTGCCTTGACGCCGGCAGCCAGTTTGGACAAGGCCAACTCGACGTATTGAATAGCAACTTGTTCTTCGGTTTGAAAGCGATCCAAATGCTGTTGATAGTAGGCATTAACGTCTTCCTCAGTCGGTTGCGTAGCGTCAACTTTCAACGGCAACGTCACATATTCGACGTCGCGTTGTTGATTTTGAATTTTAAAAAAGCTTTCGATTTCGGCCGGCGTCACAAAACCGCTATCGACTATGCCTCGCTGTACCTGCTCCATGATCAACGCTTTTTTAATGCGCCTGACGAATTCGTCGGAAGACATGCCTTGCGCGTTCAACAAAGTTTGATATTGGCTTTTATCGAATTTCCCGTCCTTTTGGAAATACTCCAAAGACTGAACGAAGTCCCGAGCAACATCGTCCGTCACCGTTAGCTTTTGCGACTCTGCGTATTGCAGCAGCACTTCGTCTCGAATCAATTTTTCTACAACCTGTTGCTTCAGCGTTTCTTCGTCGAACTTCATACCGGCTAAGTTCTGCTCGAACTGCCGATACGCTTGGTTGACGTCGCGTTGAAAAAACTCCTTATCGCCGACGATGATCACCGGCGCCTCTTTTCCCCCGCCTAGGTAGTTTTGTATCCCCCACAATCCAAACAGTACACAAATGAATACCAGAATGATCGTCGCGAATACACCCTGCACTTTTTCTCGAATTTCTAATAGCATAGCTCTGTCCTTCAACAGCGTGAAACTTGGTTCCGAACCGCAAACAATGCGCAAAAAAAAACCCCGAGCCATTCGGCCCGAGGTTTCTGTTTTGGCGGAGCGGACGGGGCTCGAACCCGCGACCCCCGGCGTGACAGGCCGGTATTCTAACCAACTGAACTACCGCTCCTAAGTCTGGTGGGTGCTGAGGGGTTCGAACCCCCGACCCTCGCCTTGTAAGGGCGATGCTCTCCCAGCTGAGCTAAGCACCCGACTAAAGAAACGCTAGTTTACAGCATCTTTTAAAGATTTGCCAGCTTTAAATGAAGGAATTTTTGCAGCCTTGATGGTAATTTCTTCCCCGGTTTGCGGATTACGGCCTTTGCGCTCAGCCCTTTCTTTTACTTCGAACGTTCCGAAGCCTACCAAAGCCACCGAATCGCCTTTTTTCAGAGCCTCTTCAACCGATTTGATAAAACCGTCTAAAGCACGACCCGCATCGGCTTTAGTCAATTGTGATGCTGCCGCAATCGCGTCAATCAGTTCCGATTTATTCATTTATTTCCCCTTTGGATGTGTCGTTGTACTAATTATGCTCGAAAAAGCGAATCGATATACCAGTGACAGGTTCGCCCCCGCTTCCGTTCGTTACCCTAGCCTCCCCCACGGAAGGTAGGCCTTTATATCAACGGGAAACAAGCAATGTCAAGTTCAGAGATAGCCGCAATCCCCCGGCAGCCAAGGTCTTGCGGCTAATTTGCAAGATTAATGTGCGACCACAGTCTGCGCCTTGACATCGCCCTTGGCAGGCGCATCAGCTTTATCAGCCGAATCAACGACGATAGGGACCGGCAAGCGTTGCAAGGCAATTTCTAAAACTTCGTCTATCCAACGGACGCATTTGATCGTCAAATTGCTTTTAACGTTTTCCGGAATTTCGGATAAATCTTTCTCGTTTTCCGCAGGAATCACAACAGTTCGAATCCCCCCCCTATGCGCAGCCAAAAGCTTCTCTTTCAAACCGCCAATCGGCAAAACTTCGCCTCTGAGGGTGATTTCACCGGTCATTGCCACATCCGCACGCACCGGAATTTTGGTTAACGCCGAGATAATGGCGGTACACATGCCGATGCCTGCACTAGGTCCGTCTTTCGGTGTCGCCCCTTCCGGAACGTGAATGTGTATATCGTTTTTTTGGAACACTTCGTTATCGATACCCAACACGTTTGCCCGGCTTCTAACCACCGTGACCGCCGCATCGATGGACTCCTTCATCACGTCACCTAATTTGCCGGTCGCTTGCTGTTTACCTTTTCCGGGCATCACTGCCGTTTCGATGGTTAACAATTCCCCACCGACTTCGGTCCACGCCAAACCGGTTACTTGACCGATTTGGTCGTTGTCTTCGGCGACACCGTAGGTAAAGCGCCTAACGCCCAGGTATTTATCGAGGTTTTCCGAATTTATAACGATTCGACTTTCCGATGCTTGCAACAACAGATCTTTAACGACTTTGCGGCAGATTTTAGAGATTTCCCTTTCCAAACTACGAACACCCGCTTCCCGCGAGTAATAGCGGATAATATCCCTGATCGCCACCTCGGTAATTTCGATCTCAGATTCTTTCAAGCCATTGTTTTTGATTTGCTTCGGAATCAAGAACCTAGTCGCGATGTTGATTTTTTCGTCTTCGGTATAACCCGCCAAACGAATGATTTCCATCCTATCCATCAGCGGTGCGGGTATGTTCAAGGTATTCGCCGTCGCTACAAACATTACGTCGGACAAGTCGAAATCGACCTCGAGATAGTGATCGGAAAAAGTATGATTTTGCTCGGGATCCAGAACCTCCAGTAAGGCGGATGCCGGGTCGCCGCGAAAATCGGCTGCCATTTTGTCGATTTCGTCCAACAAAAACATCGGATTCCGGGTTTTTATCTTAGCAAGATTTTGCAGAATTTTTCCGGGCATGGAACCTATATATGTCCGCCTATGACCGCGAATCTCAGCCTCGTCGCGAACGCCGCCTAAGGCCATACGTACGTATTTGCGATTAGTCGCCCGGGCAATCGACTGACCTAATGACGTTTTTCCCACTCCCGGAGGCCCAACCAAGCACAATATAGGGCCTTTCAATTGCTTAACACGCTGGTGGACCGCCAAATACTCGAGAATACGCTCCTTAACCTTCTCCAGCCCGAAATGCTCGGATTCCAAAACCTGTTCCGCGGCTTTAAGGTCGTGACGCACTTTGGTTTTCTTTTTCCAAGGCACGTTCACCATCCAATCGATGTAATTACGCACTACCGTCGCTTCCGCCGACATCGGCGACATCATTTTTAGTTTGTTCAGCTCCGCGCTAGCTTTAGTTTTAGCTTCCGCAGACATCCCGGCATTCTCGATTTTTTTCTCCAACTCGTCGACTTCATTGCCGGCTTCGTCCATTTCGCCCAGCTCTTTTTGAATGGCTTTCATTTGCTCATTCAAATAGTATTCGCGCTGATTTTTCTCCATTTGCTTTTTGACCCGGCTGCGGATTTTCTTTTCCATTTCCAAAATATCCACTTCGCCTTCCATCAACGTCATTAGGCCTTCCAGACGTCGGGCTACATCCACCATTTCCAGCATGTTTTGCTTTTCTTCGACTTTCAACGCCATATGCGCAGCCATGGTATCGGCCAGACGCCCGGGGTCGTCGATACCGGACAGCGAATTCAACACCTCCGGGGGAATTTTGTTGTTCAATTTGACGTATTGATCGAACGAACTAATGGCCGTTCTTTGCAACACCTCCATCTCTTGCTCGTCTATGCTGATTTCGTCGTTCAATTCCAATACGTTGGCGGCGCAATAGCCTTCGAATTCGTGATATTGCAATACCGAACAACGTTGCGTACCTTCCACCAGCACTTTCACGGTACCGTCCGGCAATTTGAGGAGCTGCAATATGTTGGCCAGGGTGCCAACCTTGTAAAGGTCGTCGAATTTAGGTTCGTCAATCTCCGCTTGTTTTTGCGCAATCAGCAATACTTGTTTGTCTTGTTTCAACGCTGCATCCAATGCATCAATGGACATCCCTCGTCCAACAAACAAAGGAATCACCATGTGCGGGTATACCACTACGTCGCGTAGCGGTAGCACGGGTATTAGGTCATCTTGGGCGTTTTCGTGAGTCATGAGTTCATATCCTGTGGGCGAAAAGGGGTACCTGCAATCGTATATGAGGACGAACTGTTAGAAAACAAGAATATTTAGATTTTAGGCAAAAAAAAGGGGCTTGGTTTGCAAGCCCCTTCGACAAAAATTCGATTGTCCCGTTACGACTCGGCGGACGAAGCGCGCTTCATTTCCGGCTCATAAACCAAAATCGGCTCAGATTGACCCTGTATCACACTGTCGTCTATAACCACTTTGACGATGTTATCGCTGGATGGCAATTCGTACATAGTATCTAATAACACATTCTCGACAATAGTGCGCAGTCCTCTGGCACCGGTTTTTCGTTCCATCGATTTGCGAGCAATTGCGCTTAGCGCCTCATCGCGAAATTCCAGCTCCGCGCCTTCCATTTCGAACAAATGTTTGTATTGCTTGATCAAGGCGTTTTTAGGCTGGGTCAAAATCTGCACCAGCGCTTGTTCGTCCAACTCCTCCAAGGTAGCCACAACAGGCAAGCGGCCAACAAACTCAGGAATCAAACCGTACTTGATCAAATCTTCGGCCTGTACGTCAGCGAATACTTCACCGACATTTTGGGTATCGTCTTTCGCTTTTACCTCAGCCGAAAAACCGATTCCACCTTTTTCGGTACGGCTTTTGATCACGCGATCCAAACCGGCAAAAGCACCGCCAACGATAAACAAAATGTTTGCAGTATTGACTTGCAAAAATTCCTGCTGAGGATGTTTTCTACCGCCTTGTGGAGGCACCGAGGCAACCGTACCTTCGATTAGTTTCAACAACGCTTGCTGCACCCCTTCGCCGGAGACGTCTCGCGTGATCGACGGATTATCGGATTTACGGGAAATCTTGTCTATTTCGTCGATGTATACGATACCGGTTTCAGCCTTTTCTACATCGTAATCGCATTTTTGTAGAATTTTCTGAATGATATTTTCGACGTCTTCGCCCACATAACCCGCTTCGGTCAACGTAGTAGCGTCGGCAATGGTAAAAGGAACGTCCAACAACCGAGCCAAAGTTTCCGCTAGCAAGGTTTTGCCCGAACCTGTAGGACCTATCAGCAAGATGTTACTTTTTGCCAGTTCGACGTCGCTCTTCTTGCTATTGCTACGCAAGCGCTTGTAATGGTTATATACGGCAACCGCGAGTATCTTCTTGGCTTTTTCCTGACCAATCACATATTGATCAAGCTCCAATTTGATTTCTTTCGGTTTCGGCAAAGCACCATGTCCAACCGATTTATCATCTTCGGCCAATTCGTCGCGGATGATATCGTTACACAACTCCACGCATTCGTCACAGACATAAACAGCCGGTCCGGCAATTAATTTTCTGACTTCGTTTTGGCTTTTACCGCAGAACGAACAATAAAGGAGCTTATCCTCGTCCTTACCTTTTTTGTCTTTACTCATGAGCAGACCCCGAGGTATTTCATTGCTTCAATGGCTGAAGGATATACCAAAAATAAACGAGATTCCCAAGAAATTCGCCGCCATGCGGCGAATATTGAATTAACCGTTTCTACTGGATAGCACTTTGTCCACCAAACCGTATTCAACCGCTTGTTCGGAACTCAAAAAGTTATCCCTATCGGTATCTTGTTGAATTTTTTCCAACGGCTGCCCGGTATGATGGGCTAGGATTTTGTTCAATTTATCGCGAATCGATAATATCTCTTTGGCGTGAATGGCAATGTCCGAAGCCTGACCTTGAAACCCGCCCAGCGGCTGATGAATCATGACCCTTGAATGCGGCAGACAGTAACGCTTACCGGCTGCGCCGCCTGCCAACAACAACGCCCCCATGCTGGCCGCCTGACCGATGCACATGGTGCTCACGTCGGGCTTAATAAATTGCATGGTGTCGTAAATCGACATGCCGGCAGTGACCGAACCGCCCGGCGAATTGATATACAAATGTATATCTTTATCCGGATTTTCCGATTCCAAAAACAGTAATTGCGCCACTACCAAATTGGCCATGTAATCTTCCACTTGACCAACTAAAAAGATAACGCGCTCTTTTAACAGTCGCGAATAAATGTCAAACGACCGTTCGCCTCTGGCCGTTTGCTCCACCACGATAGGCACCAAGCCGCCGGCGGCTTGCGGTGCCATTTGTTTCAGACCTTCAAAATTAGACATGTTGGGGGGATTCCTATGCTTGTTGTCTGTCCATGACATCATCAAAGCCGACACTTAGATCGGTGACTCTAGCACGCTCGACGACCCAGTCCACAGCCTGATCTTCTAAAACCATCTGCTGAACATCGTTTAAACGGCTATTGTCCGCATAATACCAGTTAATAACATCTTCAGGTCTCTCATAACTTTTAGCCATCTCCTCAATGACGGCGCGTACCCTCTCGGCATCCACCTTGATTTGATTTACACGGATGATTTCACCCAATATCAATCCCAGCGCCACACGACGTTTTGCTTGTTCTTCAAACATTTGGGTAGGCAAATTCAAATCTTCCACTTTAACGCCCGCTTTCGCAGCTCTATCGGCGTACGGTTTTATTAAATTCTGAATTTCCTGATCGATAAGAGCGTTCGGCAAGGCAATTTGAACTTTTTCGTACAATGCATCCAAAACGGCGCTTTTTTGTTTGCTCTTCAGCCCTTCCGCCAACTCGCGTTCCATATTGGCTTGCACGTCGTTGCGAAAAGACCCCGCATCGCCTTCTTCTACTCCGTATGACTTGATAAATTCCGCGTCGATTTCCGGTAAAACAGATTCTTCTACCTTTGCCATTTCGATTTCAAATTCGGCTAATTTTCCAGCCAATTTCTCGCTGTTGTATTTTTCGGGAAAGGTAATGGAAAAAGTTTTACTTTGGCCGGCACTCAGGCCTTTTAATTCATCCTCGAACCCCGGAATCATTTGGTTGGCACCAATTTCGACGACGTAATTTTCGGCTTTACCGTTGGTAAAGTTTTCCCCTTCCGAAACGCCGGAAAAGTGAATCGTCACTTTGTCGCCATCCCGGGATTCGCGCTCGACCACATTCCAGGCTTTTCTTTGCTGACGCAGCCTTTCAATCATTTTGTCTATGTCCGCATCCGTCACCGTAGCTTGCGGGCGTTGAATTTCCAATCCTTCCGCCGCAGCCAAGCTGATCTCAGGATAGACTTCGAATTCTGCTACGTATCGAAAACCGCTTTCATCATCGCTCGAAGTGATATGCGGCTGCCCGGCCGGCACTAACGCTTCTTGTTGCAAAGCCTGATAATAAGTCGATTGAATTAAGTCACCGGCAACTTCCTGCTTTACCCGCTCGGCATACAGCTTTTTGACCATACTGGTCGGCACTTTACCCGGACGAAACCCGTCGACTCTAACTTCCTTGGCCAGTTTTCTATAGCGTGTTTCCAGCTTTTCCTGGAAAACGTCCTCCGACACGCTGACAGTCATTTTTCGGTTTAACTCTGATGTCTTCTCGACAGAAACTTGCATTGCATTACCTCAGTTAATACACAGTGGAATTTAGGGGGAGACCTATCAGCGGGATTCTAGCAAGTGGAAAACGCTGTGTGGTTGCGAATCAGGGAAGGAGTTGGTGCGAGCGGAGAGACTCGAACTCTCACGGGGTTGCCACTGGAACCTAAATCCAGCGCGTCTACCAATTTCGCCACGCTCGCAAAATCGAATAGCGGACAATTATAATAATTCAACCGCTTAAAAACAACTCACTTGAGTATTTCCCGGCTAGCATGTCCAGAATATTCGCCACATTTCTTATAGTATTCGGATTGTTTTGTCCGACTCGCGGCCATGCGGATACGGCCCGCGGGCACGCGGCACTTCCTGACGGATATGTTGTGGAAATCGACATCGCCGACACCCTGAGCCAACGGGCCGCCGGCCTGATGTTTCGTCCGGTTCTTCCGGAAAACCGGGGCATGTTGTTCGTCTATCCGGAACCTCAAGCTATCGGCGTATGGATGAAGAACACGCTAATTTCGTTGGACGTGGTCTTTCTGAATGCCGACGCGATCATCGTTGGTGTGTTACCCAACCGGCAACCCTGTGTCACGCATCCCTGTCCGATTTACTCGTCGCCTACTCCTGCGAACTACATGCTGGAATTACAAGCCGGTAGCGCGGAAAAGCACAAACTCAGCGTCGGCCAAGAAATCTTGTTGGATTATCAACACCCGATGCCGACCGACTAACCGACACTCACCTCACCTTGGGCCCGTCTACGTCGGCGGGATCACCTTCGTACGGTGTCGCATATTTGCAATCCTTTTGCGGACACACTTTTTCGGTGCCGCGCCGTTTCGTGGTTTTCAAGGTGAGGATAGGCCATTGACAGGCCGGACAACTTTCTTTGATGGGCGCGTCCCATAATGCGTAATCGCATTTCGGGTATTCGGAGCACGAATAAAATATCTTGCCGCTACGGGCCTTGCGTTTCAAAATCGAGCCCTTTCCGCATTGCGGGCATTCAACTTCGGTATCCTGCGGCTTCTCTAAGGGCTCGATATGTTTGCATTTAGGGTAAGCGCTACAGCCTATGAATTTTCCGTAACGTCCACTCTTAATGACTAAAGGTGAGGTACATTTAGGACATACCCTGCCTTCGACGACCTCATTCTCCGCACCGACACCGGGATTATCGTCACCTAAATTGCGCGTGTAAGAGCAGGCCGGATAATTAGTACAACCGATAAAACGCCCGTTGCGTCCTAACCTTATCGATAATGGGCTAGCACATTCCGGACATTTTTCATCGATATGTTCTTGCGTAACATCTTTGCGTTGCACGGTCTCGTCTTTTTCACCGATCAACTGATTAAAGGGCTGCCAAAATGCGTTCATCAACGGCACCCAATCCTTTTCGCCCCGCGCCACGGCGTCCAATTCGTCTTCTAAATCGGCAGTAAATCCGTAGTCGACATATTTAGTGAAATGTTCGGTCAAAAACTTGTTAACAATCCTACCGACATCGGTCGGGAAAAACCGTTTGTTTTCCAGAGTGACGTATTCTCTGTTTTGCAAAGTCGAGATAATCGTCGCATAGGTCGACGGCCGACCGATACCGTATTCTTCCAGGGCTTTTACCAAACTTGCTTCGCTAAAACGCGGTGGCGGTTCGGTGAAATGTTGCGCTGCGACAATATCCAGTAAATCGACCGGCCTGCCTTCCTCCATCGGCGGCAACAACCGGTCTTGATCGTCGGCCGCGTCTTTGCTGTCGTCCACCCCTTCCAGATACACGGTCATGAATCCCGGATGGGTCACAGTCGAACCGGTCGCTCTGAATACGTTCAATTCGCTGCCGCAATGCAAATCAACCGCAACCAGGTTTAACGTAGCGTGCAACATTTGGCAGGCCACCGTGCGCTTCCAAATCAAATCGTACAATTTGAATTGTTCGGCGGATAAGCGATCTTTTACTTGTTCAGGCAAACGCTGGACCGAAGTCGGCCGAATCGCTTCATGCGCTTCTTGCGCATTTTTGGATTTAGTTTTGAAGTGCCTAGGCTCTTTAGGCACGTTTTTCGACCCGTATTTTTCGGCAATCAGCGCACGAATATCGTTGATGGCTTCGTCGGCCAGATTGACCGAATCGGTCCGCATGTAGGAAATCAGGCCGACCGTCTCGCCTCCCAAGTCGATACCTTCATACAGTTGCTGAGCAACCATCATGGTGCGCTTGGTAGTAAAGCCCAGTTTACGGGCGGCTTCCTGCTGTAAGGTAGAGGTGATGAACGGCGGAGCGGGATGTTTGCTGCGTTGCTTTTTTTCTAATTTGGCAACGATCAGCTTTCCGTCGCCAGCCTCAAGCAGGGCTTGCTTCACGTCCAAAGCTTTGGCTTCGTCGGTGAAACTGAATTGACCGAGCTTTTCTCCGTTGAAATGAGTCAGCTTGGCCTTAAACGGCTGGCCTTGCGCAACAGCGTCCGCAGTATGCGACCAATATTCCCGAGTCTTGAACGCCTCGATTTCCATTTCCCGTTCTACGATAAGCCGTAGCGCAGGACTTTGCACCCGCCCGGCCGATAAGCCGCGGCGAATTTTTTTCCACAACAAGGGCGATAAATTAAACCCCACCAAATAATCCAAAGCCCGGCGGGCTTGTTGCGCATTCACCAAGGTGGTAGACAGCTCGGTTGGGTTTTCTATGGCTTCGGTCACCGCCTTCTTGGTAATCTCGTGAAACACGACGCGCTGTACGTGTTTATCCTTAAGCAGTTTTTTTTCTTTTAAATACTCGAACACATGCCAGGAAATGGCCTCGCCTTCGCGGTCTGGGTCAGTAGCGAGATACAAAGTATCGGCCGCTTTAAGTGCTTTGCCGATTTCTTGCAAATGGCGTTGATTTCTGTCGATGACCTGATATTTCATGGCAAAGCCATGCTCGGGATCGACAGCGCCTTCTTTCGGGATTAAATCTCTGACGTGACCGTAGGATGCCAATACCTGAAAATCTTTACCCAGGTATTTTTCTATCGTCTTACATTTGGCGGGAGATTCGACAACGACCAAGCTTTTAGTCATAGCACCTTTTAAATCAATGCAAAGAAGTTGGTATTAAATCGTAAACGATATCTTCCATACGGGAGAACGCCGCGCTATCGCCAGGCTGACTCAAAAGCACCATCAATACCAACCATTTGAGTTTGTCCAGGGTAATGCCTTCTTCTTTCAAGGCCATCGCCCTATCTATGGCAATTTCCCGATTAGCCGCGCTTAATATGCCCGTATGTTCCAAAAACAACAGAAAGCTACGGCATTCCAGATCGAATACGCTTTGTTCTTGTGCGCTAAAGATTCGAAAAGAAGACGGTGCTCTAGGCTCCAAACTTTCAATGTCAGCCAAGGACTCGAGCCAATCAAAAGCCTTGCTGACATCGGGTTGCTGAAACCCCGCATCCAATAGCTCGTTGGCAATCACGTCCGTATCGGGATAACTCTCGCTATCCCCGTCCAGATAGTTTTCGAATAAATAAATCAACACATCAAATATATCTTCTTTCATCGGAGCCTTTATTGAATACGGTAATAACTACCACCAGCCGCGGCAGCAATATAGCCCTGCATCTCCAAAACCAACAGCATTGAAGATACATTTTCCGCCGAGCTACCGCTTGCTCGAACCAGTTCATCCACTGTTATCGGGCTGTACGGAATCAAATTCAATAGATTTTGTTGCTCCAGGTCAAGCATAGTGTGATTTATTTGTGCGCCGCTAGACCTAGGCAATTGATTGTATTGCCCTAATTCCTCCAAGATGTCGTCCACAGACTCTACCAATTTAGCGCCTTGCCGAATCAGCGCGTTGCAGCCTTTTGCCAGGGGATTGTAAATGGAGCCGGGAATTGCGAAGACTTCCCGGTTCTGTTCCAGCGCTAGCCTGGCGGTGATCAAGGAGCCGCTTTGGGCGGCGGCTTCCACAACCAGCAAACCTTGACACATCCCGCTGATGATGCGATTGCGGCGCGGAAAATGTCCGGCTTTAGCAGAGCTGCCTAACGGAAACTCCGAAATCAAAGCCCCTGTCTCGGCTATCTCAACCGCCAGCTGCCTGTGTCTAGCCGGATACACGCGGTCCAAACCCGTGCCGACCACAGCTAACGTTTTTCCTCCGCTGTTTAACGCCGCAACATGACTCGCCGCATCTATACCCAATGCCATGCCGCTGGTAATCGCGTATCCGGCTGCGACTAAGGCTCCGGCAAACTCCTGCGCCATTTTTGCCCCAAGAACCGAGGGATTTCGGCTCCCCACCATGGCAATCTGTGGCCTATTCAGTAAGCGGGGATCTCCTTTAACGTATAAAACGAAGGGCGGATCGGCGATTTGTTTCAGCAAATCCGGATAATCCGGGTCGTCGAAAACCACCACATGGTTTTCCGTTTGCGCCAACCACAGCAAGTCCTGCTCGATTAAACTCCATTCCAGCGCCTGCAGCGAATCGACCAATTTATCCGGACAACCGGCCTGCTTTAATTCGGCGGACGACGCGCTAAAAATTCGTTCCACAGAAAATTGAGCCAGTAAGCGTTGCGCGGTAAGCGGACCTAATCCCGGCGTACGGGAAAGCGCCAGCCAATAGCGTATCTGCGAGTTACCGAGCGCGGACAAATCTAATCCGAACTTAAATCCGTCGCGCTTACGGCGTTTTTACTTTGTCGTAAACATGGATGGCGGAAGCCGCTTTCATGACTAATGCATAACTGACTTTGTCGAACGGCCTAAAGATCATCAACAGCCCCGCTTGTTCGTCCGGCAACTGAACCGGTTCCGGCTCGTTAGTCCTGGTTCTGTCAATCACTATCTTGCCCCGTCGAAATATCTCCAGGGTATGACCGACAGTCAAACCATCCCGCAAGCCCTTGTCTACGACCACGATATCGTGCTGACCGATACGCGACACCCCGCCCAACACCTGAATGATGCTTCCCGCAACCGGACTTTCCGGGGACTTAGGAAAATAGTTCAAGGCCATTTCCCCATTTGCGCTCAACATGATCAAGTCGCCGCGCTGGACCTCCATTTCCGCTTTCATGATACGCAAAGTCGCCGGATCGCCAGGCCTCTCAATTACCGCGTCGGCAATGTATTGCGCTTCATATCCCAGGATTTCTTGGGTTTCCGGGCTTACGTAAGGCTTGCCGGGACGAAATACGGTATACGACAGGCCCTCGGGATGCTCAATCGCCCGCACGTAAAACCGGTCGCCTATACCGCCGACCAAATGTTCGTCCACAATCTCCAACACATACGGCGAGGAAGCAAGCTCTTCTGCGTTGACTACTCTAGGCGAACTCAGAAATTGAGAAATCGCTTCGTTCGGAATCATCGGGATCGCTTGCTGCAACTCCGATTCGCGCACATGAGGCACTAGTTCCGTATCGCTATAGTCTTGGCCGTTCGGTGAAAAACTGAGTGTGGCTTCCCCGTTGACGTACGCGAAATACAAGGTATCGCCCGGATAGATCCAATGCGGGTCTTTAATCTGCGGATTGTTGCGCCACAACTGCGGCCATTGCCAGGGATGCTGCAGGAATTTACCCGAGACGTCCCACAAGGTATCACCTTTCACGACAGTATATCGCTCGGGGTGATTGGGATTGATTTGCAGCGTGTCGGCGCTAAGCAGTGCGCTAAACAACATTGCGCCGAAAAAAAGGGAGGCCCGCCATCCCCAAGACAACCAAACAATCATCGATACCCTACCGTTAATGCTAGACAGACTAATGGCGAAGTGTAGATGAACTCAATCGGAAATCCAGCCATCAGCCCCGACCGGCTAATTTACACTCGTCTGCGGCTCGGCTCCGGGCAAATAACCGGCAAGCTCGGGCGCTAACTCTTTCAAAAAGCTTTGCAGTCTAAGATCGGCCTCTTTTAATTCTTGCCCGGGTTCCAGCCCGGTAACCAATCTGACCAAGGCGCCGTCGGTACGATGCATGGCAATCGCATCGTAAAACAAATACCATTTGACAAGATATTCGTTGGTAACCATACGCCCGCGTTGCGGAAACCAGTAATAAACCAATTGTTTATAATCGCCTTTCTCGATAACGGCTCTATTGACCCGCAACGGTTGGCCTTGGAACATAATGTCGGAAAACTCCTTTTGCCCGAAGCCGGTAATTTGCCAGCCGTCGCCCGGAATGCAACTGCGCGGAGAATGAATGGCCGCGCCGTTTCGTTGCGACTCGTAATAAGCGGTGTAGAAATTCACATTGCTACGCTGACTTGGATTGACGTAATTCATTACCACGTAATCGGTCAACTTCAACTCCTTGAGGTAGCGTCCGTCGATGTAGTCTCGCCGCCCTTGCCACTGCCCCAATTGAACCGGAAAACTTGCAAAAACTTTTCTGGGCGGAATGATGTCCTCGCCGGCGCGCATGGCATGCATGCTAGCCCCCATGAATACGATCAAGGCTATACAAGCAAAAACGGATTGGTTGAGTTTTACGTCGGCGCTGAAATTCGCTTTGCCGTCGAACCATTCGTCCGGCAACTGGACCAATTCCGAAAAAGCGGTGTTACTGCCGTTCAGCCGGGCAAAAAGCCACATTTCAATGAATAACAACACCATACAGAGCAAAAATACCGCCCAGCCTTCGAAATCATGTAAGAAGCCTTCGGCCATTTCGGTACCCCAATAATTGACTAAAACGCCAATCACACCGATACGGAAGCTGTTCATAAAAATCGTCAACGGAATCGACGATAAAAATACTAAGAGCTTTTGCCAAAAAGGCCCTTTGAATAAATAGGCGCACAAAAAAGACAGGCTGGCCAGCGGAAACAAATACCTTAGCCCACTACACGCTTCCACCACTTGCAGCTTATAGCCGCCAAGATCGATGACGTTTCCCTCGAGAAACACCATGATGTCGCATGCGCGTATGAATTCCACGCCTAGCCAGGAAGACAACAACTGCAGCTTGGACGACAGGTTGTTGAGTATAAAACTGGGGAACGGCACCATGAAAAACAAAAACAACAAGGCAACCCAAACGGTTTTCAGGCCGCGCGTGCCGAATGCCGCGGCGAACAATCCGCTAAGGCCTAGGATGAAGCCATATTGCTGCAGGGTCTTGATGGTTGCCAATCCGCCCAACACGCCCAGCAACAATGCAAAAAACAACAGGGCCAATCCGATTGAAGACTCGCGAAAACCGTTAACGAACGCCAGTTCCCTGCGCTGCATCCAAATTAGATACGCCGAAATAAGCGGTATGAAAAATCCGTGGCTGTATTCTTCGGTATCGAGCCATACTTCCACCATCATGCGCAAGCTATCATATAGCACGCCAGTCAATAACAGTACGGCTAAGCCCCATAACGACAACACCCAGAAAGGGTTAGGTCCGGGTGTATAGGACTTACTCTTTATTGCTTCCATTTGCATAATGATCACTCCAACCCATCTAAATTGAGATCTGCACTTTTCACTCTAACCGGATAAGTAAACCGGCTGCGGCCTGCCTAGTTTTGCTAACATTCGCAAACCGGCCTTTCAAAACATAACCATCGTGTAAAGCGCTTTAGGAAATCTCCCGTCAGAAATATCCTGATTCTTGGCAATCGCCTTATTGATTTTTAATTTCCGCTATATGTTCGACGAACCATTGGTAGGTCGAGGCTAAGCCTTGTTCCAGCTCGATTTTCGGTTGCCAGCCCAATGCACGCAATTTGCTGTTGTCCATCAATTTACGCGGCGTTCCGTCCGGCTTGCTGCTATCCCATTCGATATTGCCGGTAAAACCGACTACCTTGCCTACGGTTTCCGCCAATTGGCGTATGGTAACATCGACTCCCGTCCCGACGTTCAGATGCGATAACATCGGCTCAGTTACCTGTTGATAAGCTGCTTTGGACAAACTCATCACGTGCAGGCAAGCCGCAGCCATATCATCCACGTGTAAAAACTCCCGCATCGCCACGCCGGTACCCCAAACCGTTACACTCGCCGCGCCGGCGACTTTGGCGTCGTGAAACTTACGGATCATCGCCGGAATGACGTGACTGTTTTCCAAGTGAAAATTGTCGTTCTCGCCGTACAAATTGGTCGGCATCACCGAACGGTAATCGGTCGCATACTGCCGATTGTAAGACTCGCACAGTTTGATACCGGCAATTTTGGCGACAGCATACGGTTCGTTAGTCGGCTCCAGCACCCCGGTAAGCAAAGCCGACTCCTGTATCGGCTGCTCGGCATATTTAGGGTAGATACAAGAACTGCCTAAAAATAACAGCTGCGTGCAGCCGGAACGCCATGCCTGGTGCACGACGTTCGCCTCCATCATTAGATTTTGGTATATGAATTCAGCCGGATATTGGTTATTCGCGTGGATGCCGCCCACTTTGGCTGCCGCCAAAATCACGTGGTCCGGTCTCTCGGCTTGCATGAACTCGCTCACCGCGGCTTGATCGGTCAGATCCAATTCGCCATGCGTTTTGACCACGATATTGTCGTGACCAGCCGCCTGAAGTTGCCGAACGATGGCGGAACCCACCATCCCACGATGGCCTGCGACATAAATCTTCTTTTGCCTGTCGGACATCCGCTACTCCTTGCTTACCGCAACGCTATAGCCTTCATGCTGTAACAGTGCGTGTTTTTTGGCGTGCTCCAGATCGGCAGCCACCATCTCTTTAACCATCTCTTGCAAGGTGATTTGCGGCTCCCAACCCAAACGTTGTTTCGCCTTACTAGGATCGCCCAACAAGGTTTCGACTTCGGCCGGTCGAAAATAGCGCGGATCAATGGAAACGATAGTTTGCCCGACTTTAACGTGCGGCGCTTTGTCCCCGCTAATCGCTTCGACATAGCCTTTTTCGTCGACCCCGCTTCCCTCCCAACGCAAGGTAATCCCAAGCTCGCTTGCCGACATTTCTATAAATTGACGGACCGAGTATTGCACGCCGGTCGCGATGACAAAGTCTTCCGGCTGTTCTTGCTGCAACATCATCCATTGCATGCGCACATAGTCCTTCGCATGCCCCCAATCACGCAATGAATCCATATTTCCCATGTACAAGCATTGCTCTAGGCCCATGGCGATATTGGCAAGACCGCGGGTGATCTTGCGCGTCACGAAAGTTTCGCCACGACGCGGCGATTCGTGGTTAAACAAGATGCCGTTACAGGCATACATGCCGTAAGCTTCCCGGTAATTGACGGTAATCCAATACGCATATAATTTCGCAACAGCGTAAGGCGAACGCGGATAAAACGGCGTGGTTTCCTTCTGCGGAATTTCCTGAACCAGGCCGTACAATTCCGAAGTGGAGGCTTGATAAAAGCGAGTGGTTTTCTCCATCCCTAAAAAGCGTATGGCTTCGAGCAAGCGCAAAGTCCCTATCGCATCGACATCCGCCGTGTATTCCGGAGATTCGAACGACACCGCGACATGACTCATGGCACCCAGGTTGTAGACTTCGTCGGGTTGGGTTTCTTTTAGGATGCGCGTCAGGTTAGAGCTATCGGTTAAATCCCCGTAATGCAGATGAAATTTGGCATCCGTGGTATGAGGGTCTTGATAAATGTGGTCTACCCGCTCGGTATTAAACAGCGATGCCCGGCGTTTGATGCCGTGCACCTCGTAGCCTTTTTCCAACAGAAACTCGGCTAAATAAGAACCGTCCTGACCGGTGATGCCGGTAATTAAAGCGACCTGCTTTTTCATTCAATATCCTCTTTCTCTGAACCAACTAAATCTAACGGATTCGTCGACGAAACCGGCATCATAGCGAATTCGTATTACAGCAACGCTGTTCGCCGGTTTTGAACGACCATTTCAATGCTAAATCGCCTGCGCACCCGGAAAACCGAGCTGTTTCCAAGCCTCGTAAAGAACCACGGCGACCGTATTGGATAAATTCAAGCTTCTACTTTCCCTGCGCATCGGCAATACCAAATTCATCTGACGCGGCTGACTCTCCAAAAAATCCGCGGGCAAGCCGCGCGTTTCCGGGCCGAACAACAGCGCGTCTCCGACCTGAAACGCTACCCGACTGTACTGGGTACTGCCTTTAGTCGTGAGTGCAAACAAGCGATTGGGCTTGGCCCTTTCCCGGTAGTCCTGCAACGACGCATACTGCCTGACGTTGACCCACTCGTGATAGTCCAGACCGGCCCGCCGCAAACGCTTATCGTCCAATTCGAAGCCTAAAGGATGAATCAAATGCAAATGCGCGCCGGTATTGGCGCATAATCGAATGATATTGCCGGTATTTGCCGGAATTTCCGGCTGATAGAGGACAACATCCAACATGTATCAATATTGCTCCACATCTATCGGCGACAATTTCCAGATTTCTCTGTTGTAGTCGGAAATAGTCCTATCGGTCGAAAATTTCCCACTGGCCGCCGTATTCAGAATGCTCATTTTTGTCCAGCGTTCCTGATCGCGCCAAGCTTCTTCGACTTGCTTTTGCGCGTTCAAATAACTACGAAAATCCGCAATAGTCATCCACGGATCTTGCGGGTTTTTGATCGACGCAATCACGTCGTCGAACATGCCGGGCTCAAATTGGTTGAAATGGCCGCACTCCAACAAGCGCATGACGCCTTGCAAATCGGTATCTTGATCGATATAAGCTTGCGGGTTGTAATGCGGTTTTAATGCTTCCACCTCGGCTTCCGTGAGTCCGAACAAAAAGAAATTCTCCGCCCCAACCTCATCGCGAATTTCGATGTTCGCCCCATCCAAAGTGCCGATGGTCAGTGCGCCGTTCATCATGAACTTCATGTTGCCGGTGCCGGAAGCCTCTTTCCCGGCGGTGGAAATTTGTTCGGACAGATCCGCACCCGGACAGATTTTTTCCATGGCCGAAACCCGGTAATTGGGTAAAAACACTAATTTGAGCTTATTCCCGACATCCGGATCGCCGTTGATGACATTCGCGATATTATTGATTAACTTAATAATTTTTTTCGCCATCGCATAACCGGGGGCGGCTTTACCGCCGATCAACACACAACGGTTAACCCAATTTTGCGTATCGCCCCGCTTAATGCGGTCGTATAAATGGATGACGTGCAATACGTTTAATACTTGCCGTTTATATTCGTGAATGCGCTTGACCTGAACATCGAACAAGGCCTCCACGTCGATTTCGATGTCGAACTCGGTGCGTTTGTAATCGACCAAGCGTTGCTTGGCGGCCTGATTGAGCTCACGCCAGGTTGCCCTAAACGCCGGATCTTCGGCATGAGGTCTTAGCTTGGCCAGTTCCGACAACTCGATAATCCATCTATCGCCTATTGTCGCGGTAATCAGTTCCGCAAGTTCGGGATTGCAACCCGCCAGCCAGCGGCGCGGCGTAACCCCATTGGTTTTATTATTGAATTTGTGCGGCCAAAGCTCATAAAAATCCTTAAACAAGCCTTCTTTCAACAACTTGGAGTGCAGTTCGGCCACCCCGTTGACCGAAAAACTGCCGACGATAGCCAAATACGCCATGCGCACGTTTTTTTCATGCCCTTCTTCAATCAGCGACATTCTGGCGATTCTGGCGCCGTCCCCCGGCCAATGCGCCGAAACCTCCGCCAAGAAGCGCGCGTTGATTTCGAATATGATCTCCATCAAGCGCGGCAGCAAACTTTGCATCAAATTTACCGACCATTTTTCCAGAGCTTCCGGTAACAATGTATGGTTGGTATAGGCCATGGTATTGCGGGTAATCTGCCACGCTTCGTTCCAGGATAGCCCGTGAATGTCGACCAATAGCCGCATCAATTCGGCCACCGCGATGCTGGGATGGGTGTCGTTGAGTTGAAAGCAGTTTTTCTCCGCAAATTTGGAAAAATCCCGGCCGTGCCGCCCCACCCAGTTGGCGATAACGTCCTGCAAACTCGCCGATGCCAAAAGATATTGCTGCTTTAACCGCAACACTTTGCCGTTTTCGTTGGCGTCGTTGGGATACAGCACCATGGTGATGTTTTCCGCCGTATTTTTCTGCGCCACGGCTTCGGCGTAATCGCCGGCATTAAACTCCTGCAAATTAAATTCTTCGGTAGCAATTGCCTTCCATAACCGCAGGGTATTGACGGTACCGTTTTTATAGCCCGGTACCGGCGTATCGTAGGGAATAGCCAGCACGTCATGCGTCTCCACCCAACTGCTGCGCTTGTGTCCGTTTTCGTCGATATGCATTTGAGTACGGCCGCCGAATTTAACCCGGGTCATATACTCCGGCCGTTCGATTTCCCAGACGTTGCCGTTGCGTAACCAGTGATCGGGTTTTTCGACCTGCTCGCCGTTGACGATTTCCTGAGTGAACATGCCGTACTCGTAGCGCAAGCCGTAACCGGTAACCGGTAATTGCAAGCTGGCGCAGCTATCTATGAAACAAGCCGCCAACCGCCCCAAGCCACCGTTTCCCAAACCGGCGTCCGGTTCGCTATCCAATAGCTCTTCGGCGTCCAGCCCCAAGTCGTATAGCGCTTTGATCACTTCCTCGTCCATGCCCAAATTCAACATGGCATTGCTTAGCGAGCGTCCGATCAAAAACTCCATGGACAGGTAAAACGCTTTCTTGCAATCGATGTCCCGATAAACGTTGTAGGTTTTTTTCCAGCGCTCCGCCAAACGGTCGCATATCGCCAGAGACAACGCTTCGTAAGCGTAGTGCGGGGATCGGCAGTTTTCGTCCCGGCCTAGCCGATGGCTGTAATAACGTTTGAAATCCGAAGTGATATGCTCAGCCGCCATCCCCAGTTTAGGTAACCGGGTAATGTCGGCTTTAGGGGTACTCTTACGGAAGACTTTGTGTATCATGATCTAACCCCTTGAGAAATTTAGAAAGACCGAATTTATCCATCAACCGCTGCAAGCCCTATCGGCTGCACCGACATAGTCATCGAATCACAAGCTTTGCTTACGGCAATATCTGCAAGTACCTTCAGCATTTCCTTGCCTGCATCAATAAACCTCTAACTCAAGTTACTTGGCTCGCTGACCGGTCAAGTCCGCTACGACAACGATTGAATACCGGAGAAACAGCGGGTTTGCCGACTTTAGTTCAATTTACCATGACAATGTTTATATTTCATGCCCGAGCCGCAAGGACAAAGATCGTTCCTACCTACTTTGGGGTCGCGCCGTACATAAGTTTGCGACTCGGCAGTTGCGGCCGCCCCCGAGTCTTGCTCGGCCGGTTGTTCGAGTTCGAACGCCGAATGGGCCTCGGCGTGCTCGAAATGCATGTCCACCGGCGCTTGCAACTGCTCGTCCATCGCTTGCACGTCTTCCTCGCGCGTCACCTGAATTTTGGCTAGGATAGTGACTGCCTCTTGTTTGATATGGTCCAACAAGCTGTTGAACATTTGGAAGGCTTCCCGCTTATATTCCTGCTTAGGATCTTTCTGGCCGTAGCCGCGTAAATGAATGCCTTGCCGCAATTGATCCATAGCGGCGAGATGCTCTTTCCAACCATGGTCGAGCACTTGCAACATCACGCTTTTCTCCAGATGCCTGACCACATCCACACCTATTGCTCGGGCTTTAGCCTCACTATCTTGTTCGGATTTTTCCACCAAAAGCTTACGCAACTTAGCTTCATTCAGCGATTTGTCGGCGGCCATCATTTCGACCAACGGCAAGGACAGATTCAAGTCTTGTTTTAAACAGTGTTCCAAACCCTGAATATTCCATTGCTCTTCCATGGTCTTCGGCGGAATGAATTGGCTGACGATGTCATTGATAACATCCGCGCGAATGGCGCAAATAATATCGCTGATATCGTCGGCCGCCATCAGCTCGTTACGCTGGGCATACACCACTTTCCGCTGATCGTTGGCGACGTCGTCGTAAGCCAGAATTTCTTTCCGGATATCGAAGTTGCGATTCTCCACCTTGCGCTGAGCGCTTTCGATAGAGCGGGTTACCCAAGGATGCTCGATCGCCTCCCCCTCTTGCATGCCCAATTTTTGCATCAAACCGACCACGCGGTCCGACGCGAAAATCCGCATCAAATCGTCTTCCAACGACAAATAAAAACGCGAAGATCCCGGATCGCCTTGCCGGCCGGACCTACCGCGCAGCTGATTATCGATACGTCGCGATTCGTGGCGCTCGGAACCGATGACATGCAAACCGCCGGCGGCCAGCACGGCTTGATGCCTATCCAGCCAAGCACCGCGCACCCGCTCTTTATCCGCTTCGGAAGCCTGTTCGCCCAAACTGTCGAGCTCGGCAGCCAAATTACCGCCCAGTACGATGTCGGTACCCCGGCCGGCCATGTTGGTTGCGATAGTTACCGCCCCCGGCATCCCGGCGTTAGCGATGATGTGTGCCTCGCGCTCGTGTTGCTTGGCGTTCAAAACTTCATGGACGATGCCGTGGCTTTTTAACAACGTCGAAATCAACTCGGATTTTTCGATGGACGTAGTGCCCACTAACACCGGCTGACCGCGCTGATAACAATCTTTGATGTCGGCAATCACTGCATCGTATTTTTCCCGTGCCGATAGATAAACCAGATCGCCCATATCCTTGCGGATCATCGGTCTATGAGTGGGAATGACCACAACCTCCAGACCGTAAATCTTATTCAGCTCGAACGCTTCCGTATCGGCGGTTCCGGTCATGCCGGACAATTTTTCATACAAGCGAAAATAGTTTTGAAAAGTAATCGAGGCCAGGGTTTGATTTTCTTTCTGAATGGTCACCCCTTCCTTGGCTTCTATGGCCTGATGCAGGCCCTCGGACCAACGCCGTCCGCTCATCATGCGGCCGGTGAATTCGTCAACGATAATGATTTGGTCGTTGCGGACCACATAATCGACGTCTTTTTGAAACAAGCAGCGCGCGCGTAACGACGCATTGACGTAATGCATCAAGCGGATATTGGCCGGATCGTATAAGGTCGAACCTTCCGCTATCAAGCCGGCTTCAGCCAGCATGTGCTCGACTTTTTCGTAGCCCGATTCAGTCAAGTGGACTTGACGGGATTTTTCGTCGATGAAGTAATCTCCCGGCATTTTGTCCTGCATTTCCGGATCGTCGGCTTTTTCCTGCCGGCTTAGATACGGAACCAAGCGGTCGGTGGCCAAGTAAATGTCGGTACTGCCTTCCGCCTGCCCGGAGATAATCAACGGAGTTCGCGCCTCGTCGATCAAAATGGAATCGACTTCGTCGACAATGGCAAAGTGCAAGTCGCGCTGTACTTTTTGCTCCAGACTAAACGCCATGTTATCGCGCAAATAGTCGAAGCCGAATTCGTTGTTGGTGCCGTAGGTGATGTCGGCGGCATATGAGGCTTTACGTTGCTCGTGATTCAGATCGCTCACGATCACGCCGGTCGTCAGCCCCAAAAAACCGTACAACCGCCCCATGGTTTCGGCGTCGCGGCGAGCCAGATAATCGTTCACGGTAACTACGTGTACGCCCTTGCCCGGCAAGGCATTCAGATAAGCCGCCAAGGTAGCCATCAGGGTTTTACCCTCGCCGGTTTTCATCTCGGCGATTTTTCCGGCGTGCAGCACCATGCCGCCGATCAACTGCACGTCGAAATGCCTCAAGCCGAATACCCGGGTGGAGGCTTCCCGGACTAACGCAAAAGCTTCCGGAATTAAGTTATCGAGCTTTTCGCCGGCGGCTAAGCGGTCGCGAAACTCTTGAGTCTTGGCTTTGAGCGCAACGTCGGGGAGCTTTTCATACTCGGCCGCCAATGCATTGACTTTCTTGACCAGCTTGCGCTTTTTCTTAATCAGCCTATCGTTCCGGCTACCGATAACCCATTTAACCAGCTTACCCAGCATGATACTTCCAGTGTGATATTGAATTCAAAGCAAACGATTATAAACCGTATACGGTTTTTGCCGCCAGAATCTGAGTTTTTACAAATGCCTGGCAATTTTCTCGGGGAATTAATGCGGCGGTTTGCTCTACTGATCAATCAAGCCGGCACGCAGCAATTGCGGCCTTGTTGTTTGGCTTGGTACAACGCGGCATCCGCCCGGGAGAAGATAGATTCGTTGTCGTCTCCGGCTACATATTCCGTCAAACCGCACGACAGCGTGATCGAGAGTCGGTTGCCGCCGGCATTGAAACCGCTGTTTTCGACAACTTGCCGGATTTTCTCCACAACGCCGAACGCGGCTTCCGCCCCTGTTTCCGGTAACAACATCACAAACTCTTCGCCGCCGAATCGGGCCAGGAAATCAGTCTCTCGCGAATGCTGACTCAACAGCTTGGCTATGATTATCAGCACCTTATCGCCGGACTTATGCCCGTATGTGTCGTTGATGTTTTTGAAATAATCGATATCGAACACCGCGACCGACAATGCACCACCGTAACGTTTGCACCGGGCCAATTCGCTAGCCAAGCGTTCGTCCAACGCCAATCGATTGGACAATTCGGTCAAAGGATCCCGTGTAGCCTTGTATTGCGCCACATCTAAATGCGATCTCAGTTCAGAGGTTTCCTCTTCCAAGGCCTGTAATTTTTGCACCAAGGCATTCAACTGCTGTTGCGCGTTAGTTCTTTCCGCCTCTTCCTGAGCCCGAGATTGCTGCAACTGCTGGTTGAGCGTGTGGACCCGCAGCTCGATCAACTGCTTTAACGGCTCCAGCTGAGTAGCCGACGCGGAGTTTTGTTGCAACTCAACGATTTGCGCCTCCACGGTGCGATTGAAATCGCTGTGCTTGATGAAGGAGTCTTCCGCGGCAACCCCCATGCCGGCCGTCTTGATGCCCAAATCCGTCAATTCATCGGTCAAGCGCGTCAAAAAAGTTGCCATTTCCTGCTGCTCGACATCAATGTGTTTCTTGACGGAAAGCAGCAAACGCACGCCGTCGTCGAATATCGGGGCTAGCGGCTGTAGTTGGTTAAGCCGGACTCTGAGATTTGCCGCATCCTGCGCGAAGGCCGGCGGCAGCTGCACGTTATCGAGCAAATTTAACAGCTGTTCGCCGACCGTCCGATTGTCGGCCATAACATTTTGCAGTGCCTCACTTGCGTTGACGTTCTTAAGCAGGTCCGCCAAAGCCAGAAATAACCGCTGCTGATTAGGAATTTCTCGATTTTGGTAATTCGCTTGAATCCGCTGCAATGCCGATTCCAGTTCGACATGGGTTTGTATCAAGTACTCAAACAGCAGGCTGGCATCCAGATGAGAAGTCTGCTGCAAATCCTTTAGCGAATACAAGGCCTTGCTAAATGCTTCCAATTCCTGCCGCAACAAGGGATTGGCTATCCCGGCTTTAAGCGACTTACGCAAGCGCTCTAAATGCGGATCCAGACCGGGATCGAAGCCTTTAACCGCCAACGCGAAACGTACGAGCGTTTTGCAGAACAAATCGCGCAGACCTTGCTGTTCTTTTTCAAAGCTTTCTTGCTCGATCAGCAAGTCGAAATACTTAGTCTTCCACTTATCGTCACCATCGTGTTTATTGCCGAACAAACCCATACTCTCTGACACCTCGTTCGGTAAAACACGTAAACCGCAAGCTGAATAAACGCTTAGCTTGTTCGGTTAAAATTAGTTTAATGATATCCGTTATTTGGCTTGAGATTCCTGTTGAATCAATTGATCGGTCACACTCAACATGTTTTCCTGTGACTTGGCGGTAGTCGCGGTCACGCGGTACTTGCCGTTTACGATCAGCGCGGGCACCCCGGTTATCCCATAGCGGGCCGCCATGGTTTCCGCCTGCCGCATTTTTGCATCGACCAAAAAAGAGTGATAGGCGGCACGAAAATCCTCGTCCTTGACCCCATGCGCCACGAAAAATTTGGCCAATTCGTCTTCCGTAGCCAGTTTTTGCTTTTTATTCTGGATGGCATCGAACAAGTCCGCATGCACTTTCTCCACTATCCCTAGGGCCTCGGCGGTAAAAAAAGCTTTCGCGTGTTTTGCCCACAGATCGCTGAATACCGCAGGCTGCCGGATAAAGTTAACGTTCTCCGGCTTTTTGGCCAGCCATTTATTCATTTCCGGTTCCAGACTGTAACAATGCGGGCAGCCGTACCAAAAAAATTCGATCACTTCCACTTTATCGGGTTTTTGGACCGGTTGAGGCGGTGAAACCGATTCGTAATTCAATTCGCCGTGCGCTAAAACCGAACAACACAACAAACCCACTGCAGCAATTTTTCTAAGCATTTTTTCTCCGTTGTTGGCACGCCTATCTAATAATTCCCGAAGGCTATTAGAGCCGGCGTCCTGTTAACCAAGCAAAACGTTGTAGCAAGCGGTGCCTAGCCATTCGCCAGGCACCCGTCTATCGATGACAAACCGGCCGTTTCCAGCGCGTCCAGCTTGCACTATCCGGGTTATTTGATGGTGGAAATGTAGTATGCAACCGCTTTAATGTCTTCATTGGTCATCTTGGTTGCAATCATATGCATCATATTTTCCCGATTGTTGCTGCGGGCGCCGGTTTTGAAGTCGGTAAGGGTTTTGATCAAATACTCCGCATGTTGCGAATGCAAGGCCGGAAAAGAAGCCGGTTTATTACCTTCCGCATACGGCCCGTGACAAGCGACGCACGCGGATACTTCTCTGGCTATATTTCCGTTTCGATAAAGATCTTTGCCTTGAGTAATTAAATCTTCCAATTCTGCCTGCTTTTGTGCTTCGGTTTTTGCCGGCTTCGAATCGTCGTCATCATCCACCGGCAGAACCGGCGCCGAATTTGCGGCTATTTTCTGCTCGCTATAATAGCTAGCGATTTCCGCCATGCTTTTATCGTCTAAACCGGTCGCTAACGGTGCCATCATGGGCGACAAGCGGGTGCCGCTTTTGAACGCTTGCAATTGTTTCAGCAAATAGCCTTGATGCTGCCCTGCCAATTTTGGAAACGACGGCATCGGACTATTACCGTCTTCGCCATGACAACCGGCGCAAGTAGCGGCTTTTTCCTTGCCCGCTTTACTTTGCGCAGCTGCAAAACCGCTACTCGCGGCAAGTGCCAGAGAAATAGAAACGGTCAGCAGTGTTTTTATCATTATTTAGCCCCTGTTTTCGGATAGTAATTGGGATTAACGCTTGCGGCTAATTGCGGCCGGTTGCGTAAAATCCTCGCGAATTCTAACCGATTTGCTATTTGGAGGCGAGACCGCAGCTTCCGGGTCCAACCGGTCAAGCGCTCACGCGACTTACCCGGATCAGCAGCAATGCCAAACCGCAAAACATCGCCCCCGCCAGGAACGTTGCACCGGCGCCTAATGTATCCCACAGTACACCCGCCAGAACACTGGCAAGCAACATCGCAACCCCGCCGCATAAATTAAACATACCGTAGGCTGTGCCGCGTAAATAGTCGGGCGCAGTATCGGCGACCAATTTGGCCAACAATCCCTGGGTCATAGCCATATGCACACCCCATAAGCCAATGCCGACGACTAGAGCTTGCCAGCTATCGGCAATTGCCAAGATCAGATCGGCGCTTATCAATACCCAAAGGCCGCCGACGAGCAAATACGTTGCGCTACGCCTATCGGAAAGCTTGCCGAAAGGATAAGCGCTCGCCGCATAAACGAGATTCATGGCAACCATAATTAGCGGCGAATAGGCTGGCGACACCCCGCATTGCAGTGCGCGCAGGACTAAAAACGCCTCGCTGAACCGGGCAAGACTGAAAATCACGCCGACGGCGACCACTCGCCAATAAGCGCCGCTCAACCTAGCCAAATACTCCCGGCCAATGGGGTTAGTCCTGCACCCGCCTCGCGTAATCGCAGGCTCTTTCACGCCGACGGACAACAACAACACCGACAACACACCGGGCACAACGGCAACCCAAAACACCGCACGAATATCGTTTTCCCATACCAGCATCAAACCGACTGCCAACAGCGGCCCCAGAAACGCACCAATGGTATCCAAAGCCTGCCTTAACCCGAATGCAGCCCCCCGAATTTCGATTGGGGAAACGTCAGCAATTAAAGCATCACGCGGCGCCCCTCGAATGCCCTTGCCAAGGCGATCGACCACCCGTGCGACAAACACCGTTTGGCTACTGAGCGCCAGTGCAAACAAAGGTTTACTGGCGGCTCCCAAACCGTATCCGACGATTGCCAACAGCTTGCGCTTGCCCAAATAATCGCTGAGTGCACCGGAAAATATTTTGACGATCAACGCCGTAGCCTCGGCAACTCCCTCCACCAGCCCTATCAACGTAGCGCCGGCGCCTAAACTACCGAGCATAAAGATGGGCAGCAGGCTGTGAATCATTTCCGACGAAACATCCATCAGCAAACTTACAAAACCTAAAGCCCAAACCGTCCCCGGAATTTGCGGTTTATTCATTTGGATAGTGTCTTAAAGATAGCTCTGACCGGCGAGGCGATATATCCGACTCTTGGCGCTTGATTTATGCGGTAACGCCAATCCGATTAAACCGATTCGCGCAAAAATGAAAACCGGCGATTTCCGTCAACGAAACAGCCCGTCTGGTATCAGGAAAGCGAAATCCGGGCGCTTCCCAGAGGTAAGACAGAGAGCATCGGAGCGCTGTTAACCTGAAAATACGCCTGGGAAAGCGGGCAACCGGGATACTAGAAAGCGACTCCCGAACAGTTTAGCGAGTCCCGAAAACAACAATGGTTTTACCGTGCGCAGTAATCAAGCCTTTGTCTTCCAACTCTTTCAAAACCCTACCCGCCATTTCTCTGGAACAGCCTACGATACGGCCGATTTCCTGCCGGGTAATATGCAACTGCATGCCGTCCGGATGAGTAATCGCATCGGGTTCTTTGGCCAGATCCAGTAAAGTACGAGCAATGCGGCCCTCCACGTCCATGAATGCCAAGTCTCTGAACTTACGGCTGGTAATCAATAACCGTGTCGACAACTGTTCGCCGAGAACCGTCAAAATTTCTACAGCGTGCTCCCGCAACTCGTTATTCAACAGCATTTTAAAACGGTCGTAACCGATTTCGGCCATTTGAGATTTAGTCCGGGTTTTGACGTACGCGCTACGAATTTCGGCATTCTTAAACACCCCGATCTCGCCGACGAAATCATGTTTGTTCAAATACGCCAAAATCAGTTCGTGCCCGTCGTCGTCCTCGACGCTAACACTTACGGAGCCGTCCACGACGAACAGCAGTTTGTCCCCAACGTCCCCCGGCCGCACAATGGTCAACTTCGCCGGATAACTGCGAATGTGGCAAACGTGCAAAAACGCATCCAACGCAGCTTGGGAAATCTTATGGTTTTTTCTCATCGGTAGCGGATTCATTGTTGTAATAATTTTTTCCAAACGATTGGGTTACCCTATCAAAAAACTGTACTTTTGTGCAAAAAAAAACGTTGGTTCAACTGTTATCATTGTAAAATTTGCTCATATTTTGGTTTTAAGGAATTGACATGCAAGCAACGGTTAAATGGATTGACGGCAGGGCGTTCGTCGGCGAGTCCGGCAGCGGTCATGCGGTCATAATGGACGGCCCGCCTGAACACGGCGGACGAAATATCGGAGTTCGGCCAATGGAAATGCTATTACTAGGGGTAGGCGGTTGTTCGTCATTCGATGTCGTGGATATTTTGCAGAAAGGCCGTCATGAAATTACCGGCTGCACCACCGAATTGTCGGCAGAACGAGTCGACGCAACGCCTGCCGTATTCAGCAAAATTCATTTGCACTTTAAGGTAATCGGCAAAAATCTTTCCGTATCGGCCGTGGAACGTGCAGTCAAACTTTCCGCGGAAAAGTATTGTTCGGCGTCGATTATGCTAAGTCATGCCGGCGTGGAAATTAGCCATGATTTCGAAATAATCGAGGGTTAATCGGTTGAGCAAATTACAATTACACGGTTTCAATAACCTAACGAAATCCCTGAGTTTCAACATCTACGACGTTTGTTACGCGCCCAAGGAACAAGAAAAAGCCTACATCGAATATATCGACGAGGCGTATAACGCGAAACGTCTAACTCAGATACTGAAAGACGTCGCCAACATCATCGGCGCGCAGATACTGAACATCGCTCATCAAGACTACGACCCGCAAGGCGCCAGCGTGACTATGCTGATTTCCGAAGGCGCGGTGATTCCGGCCGGCATGAACTCGGAATCGCCCGGACCTTTGCCTGATACGATTTTGGCGCACCTGGACAAAAGTCACATCACGGTGCACACCTATCCGGAAAGCCATCCGGATACCGATATTTGCACGTTCCGCGCCGACATTGATGTGTCCACTTGCGGGCAGATTTCCCCGCTTAAGGCCTTGAATTATTTGATTCACAGCTTCGAGTCCGACATCGTAATCATGGATTACCGGGTGCGTGGATTCACCCGCGACATTTCCGGGCAAAAGCATTATATCGACCACAAAATCAACTCAATCCAGAACTACATCGCCGAAAGCACCAAAGAGCTATACCAAATGATAGACGTCAATGTCTATCAAGAGAACATCTTCCACACCAAGATGATGCTCAAGGAAACCGAACTGGAGAATTACTTGTTCGAAAAAGAAAGTAATTTTACGGAAGAAGAAAAAGAGGAAATTCAGGAACAGCTGCAGGACGAAATGGCCGAAATTTTTTACGGCCGCAATTTTTCGTAATACCGACCGGGCCGTCTGTTCACAGAGAGCCCGGTCGTGCTTAGCTCAGCTTAGTTAGAATCGGTAACATTGATTTGCATCGCTTTCACGATGGCGAGCAATTCTTGGCGCTGCTGTTTCAACGGCATTAATTCCGCTTCCAATTGCGCGATACTTTCGCTGACCGCACCTTTGGATTCGTTGATTTTTCTTAACATCACCAACCGACTTTCGATTTGTTTTTTGTGATCCTTAATCTGATGCATCAGCGGCGTTAGCACGCTGTTGCTCCAAGCCGCCGCATCTTTATGCGCTTGTTGCAAAATCGTCCGAGCTTTGGCGATCAACGTCCCATACAACTTATTGATCACCAGATTTTGTTCAGTCATCGTGGTGCGGGCACTGCTTCGAAACGCTTCACCTTCGTCGAAAATTTGTTCCAGTTCAAATTGATATTGTTTGATGGAAAACAGCTGCGGCTCGATTTCCTTAAAACCGTATTCCTCTTGGAATTTCTTGTGGATAGCCTTGATCAAGCGGCGGGTTTCCTCGGTAATATCCACCGAATCCTGCAACAAATCGCGTAATTCGTCGAACAGCTTACGCATGTTTTGCTTCATGCCGTAGGTAGTCAAGCTTTTGCGCATGTCTTCTTTGGTACGTGCGATGATTTCATCCACTCTTTCCTTAGAGAAAGAATCGATCAACATTTTGGCCTGCACGGCAAACACCTTGCGACTGGCTTGAAAATTTTCGATATTGGCCATATAAGCATTTTGCCTATCCCGCGTTTCGGCCATCAACTTACCGGTCAATTCTTGATTTTCAAAATCCATTTGTTTGAATTCCTCCCATTGCTTGGAGGCATTTACCAGCTTGGTATTCATCAGTTTAATGGATTCACTGACCAAAAAGCCGATATCTTTTTCGATGGCCCCTCGCAGAATCTCGCGGCGCTGGCTCAAAATATCCACGGACAAATACTGTTCCAAATTTTGCAAACGGCTCCTTTCGAACAACGCGTTGTCGCCTTTTACCTTTGCCAACAACGCTTGTTTAGCCGATACCGAAAAGATCACCTGCTTCTCGATGTTCAGAATAGTCGCGCAGGTTTCCACTTGCTTTTCTATCGCTAGTTGATAGCCTTGATCACCCGCCAAGTCGTCCCACATCGAGTCAATCTTGTTCATTACGACGGCCAACCCTTGACGCCGCAGCCCACGGGAACCGCAAACATGGCTTTTCCACATTTCCAGGTCGCTTTTGGTAACCCCGGTATCGGCCGCCAGCACGAAGATAATCGCCTGAGCGCTAGGAAGCATGCTCAGCGTCAGCTCCGGTTCGGTACCTAACGCATTCAAGCCCGGCGTATCCAGGATACACAAGCCCTCTTTCAACAAAGGATGCGGAAAACTAATCAGCGCATGCCGCCAACACGGAATTTCTACAGACTCCGGATTAACGATACCCTGTTCGGCCGCTTCGCGCTCGTTCCACAACCCCAGTTTATCGGCCACTTCCTTGGTTACCCGTTTGGTGGCTACTAATTCTCTGAAAGCCTCTTGCATTTGGGTAGGCGAATCGATATTCAAATCCACTTGCGTCCAGCGCTCGGGGTTGCGCTTATAATCCATTAACGTGATTTCTTCCAAGCGGCTCTCTATGTTTAACAGCCGAATGTAACTGCCTCCGCTTTCGTCCCAAAACAATTCGGTAGGACACATCGTGGTTCGCCCCGGCGATGACGGCAACAAACGCACACCGGTTTCGGCAAAAAACAGTGCATTAATCAATTCGGTTTTTCCGCGCGAAAATTCGGCGACGAACGCTAATGTCACTCTATCGTTATGCAAACCGTGCAAAATGCTCAAAATCGCTTCCGTGCTTTGCGGGTCGCTGAAGTTATAACGCTCCCGCCACTCCCGATACATTTCAATCGCCTGTATCAGCTGTTCGCGCCAATTCGAATATTCGTGCAGTTGTTCTTTAAAATCCAAATTTCTCATGGCAAGCCTATGTGCTGACTGTACTCACAAAGTTCAAGCGGTTATAGATAAGGCGTAATTGTAGACCAATTACTCTAGCCCGTAAGCGTCGCGCCGTGCGCGCTAGTTCACACCGTATTGTTGTCTGTATGCGCGTATCACCGGCAAGCGCTCCGCGTATCCGCTTTCTTGCTCCATATACTCGATAATGTGTTGAAAGCCGATGATGGCCAAAACCGGAATACCGAATTGCCGGGTAACTTCTTGGACCGCGGAAAATTCATTTTGGCCTTTTTCCTGCCTGTCCAGTGCAATTACCACTCCGGCCACGCTTGCCCCTGCGGCCTCTATCACCTCGACCGACTCGCGCACCGATGTGCCGGCGGTAATCACGTCATCCAATATCCAAACCTTGCCGCGTAACGGCGCGCCGACCAACACGCCGCCTTCGCCGTGATCCTTGGCTTCTTTGCGATTGAAGGCAAAGGGAATGTCTTGATGCAAACGGGCGTAGGCAATTGCCGTCGTACTGACTAAGGGTATGCCTTTGTATGCCGGCCCGTACAATACATCCGCCGCCACATTCGCACTCAGCAAAGTTTGCGCGTAAAACCGGCCTAAACGATCCAGCTGAGCGCCGGTGTTAAACAAGCCGGTATTGAAGAAGTAAGGACTGGTTCGCCCGGATTTGAGCTGGAATTCTCCGAATTTCAATACGCCGCATTGCAAGGCGTAACTGATAAATTGTTGTTGGTAGTCAAGCATAAGTTAAGGATCTGAAATAAAGCGACGAGGGATTATACCCATGTTTCAAGGAAGGAATTTCTGCAACACGCTATCCAGAAAATTCCAACCGACTGCGGAACATGCCACGCGCTCTCCATGCCGAGCCAATAACCCTGCCTCAAGACACTGAGCCAATGCGGGTTGCAATACATCCACCGCTAAGCCGGTCGCAGCCTGAAAATCGGCCAAGCTAAATCCGGATTTCAAGCGCAAGGCGTTCATCACGAACTCCAAGGATAACTGATCCTGCGCTATCACCGCTCGACTGCCGCCCGCGGGGTTCAACCAGTATTGCTCGGGATTCTTAGGCTTTGTTGTGCGCAGAATGTGCCCCGGCATCGCCAAACTGAGTTTACCGTGCGCTCCGGCGCCTATGCCCAGATAATCGCCGAACTGCCAATAATTTCGATTGTGCCGGCATTGAAAGCCAGGCAAGGCATAAGCGGAAATTTCGTATTGCTTATAACCCTGTTTTGCCAACAGATCTTGGCAACGCTGCTGGTGCGTAAAAATAGTTTCGTCGTCGGGCAATTGCGGCGGATAACGGTGAAAATAAGTATTCGGCTCCAGCGTTAACTGGTAATAAGAAATATGGGTAGGTTTTAGCGACAACGCCGCTGCCACGTCAGCGATTGCGCTGTGCTCGGTTTGCTCCGGCAGACCGAACATCAAATCCAAATTCAGATTATCGAACCCCGCGTCGCGCGCAATTTGTGCTGCACCGAAAGCTTCCTCCGCATTGTGCACCCGTCCCAGCCGTGCTAGTTGCGCGTCGTCGAAACTTTGAATGCCTATCGACAAGCGGTTAATGCCCAATTCCCGGTAAGCGCTGAACTTGGCACTCTCGAAGGTTCCGGGATTGGCCTCCAGGGTAATTTCGCAATCGTCAGCCAATTCAACCAAGGCTTTCACGCCTTTCAGCAAGCGCTCCAGCGCCGCGGCGGAAAACAAACTCGGCGTACCGCCGCCCATGAAAATGCTTTCGATGCGCCGCGGCTGCGGCAAAGCCGCTATTTCGACGCGTAAATCATCCAGCAGTGCCGCTATGTATCGCTCTTCCGGCAAGTCTTGTTTGAGCGCATGCGAGTTGAAATCGCAGTAAGGGCATTTTTGTAAACACCACGGAAAATGAATATACAGACTGAGCGGCGGCAAATCGGCTTACCAACTACCGGTGTTCGGCATCGAACACCAAGGTTCTTGCGGCGGCAACGCCGCGCCCTTTTGCAGCAACTCAATGGAAATCGCGTCCGGCGAACGAATAAATGCCATCCAGCCGTCACGCGGCGGGCGGTTTATGATGACTCCTTGATCCAGCAAAGCTTGGCATATTTTATAAATGTCATCGACTTCGAACGCCAAATGCCCGAAGTTACGCCCCCCGCTATAAACTTCCGGGTCCCAATTATAGGTCAGTTCCAATAGCGGCGCCTGGACGGCTTCGGCAGTGCCGCCGTCTGCAGGCGCGGCCAAATACACCAAGGTAAAGCGGCCCGCCTCGCTTTCCATACGCCGAATCTCGCGCATGCCCAATTTATTACAGTAAAAATCCAGCGACTCGCTCAAGTCGCTCACCCTTACCATGGTATGTAAATACCGCATCACTACCCTCCAAACTCTACATTCCGAAAAAACATTCCGCAGCCGGCCACGCCGTGAGCACCGCGCTTGCTAGGCCGACAGCGCCGGGATTTTAGCGTAAGCCCAGCCTCGCCCAGCTGAAAACTACCATTCTAAAAATAGTGATTTGCCATAATTGTTTATTATAATACTGGGTTATTAGCCTGTGAGCTCCCTCTCTCGGGCTATGGCTGCTGTTCACTTACTCTGGAGAATTAAGATGACTTTCGAATTACCTGCATTACCGTACGCAAACGACGCCTTGGCTCCGCACATTTCCCCCGAAACCATCGAGTACCACTACGGAAAACACCACCAAACCTACGTAACCAACCTGAACAACTTGGTTCCCGGCACTGAATTCGAAGGCATGTCTTTGGAAGACATCGTGAAAAAATCGTCAGGCGGCATGTTCAACAACGCCGCGCAAGTGTGGAACCACACCTTCTACTGGAACTGCTTGTCGCCCAACGGCGGCGGCGAACCGACCGGTGGATTGGCTAACGCCATCGAGCGTACCTTCGGCTCTTTCGAAAAATTTAAAGAAGAGTTCACCAAATGCGCGGTCACCACATTCGGCTCCGGCTGGGCTTGGTTGGTGAAGAATGCCAACGGCTCGCTGGAATTGGTTAGCACCAGCAATGCCGGTTGCCCGTTAACTTCCGGCCTCACCCCGATTTTGACTTGCGACGTTTGGGAACACGCTTACTACATCGATTACCGCAACGCCCGTCCGAAATACATGGAAGCCTTCTGGGCCTTGGTAAACTGGGAATTCGCCAACGCCAACTACGACGCTTAATCGTATAAGCGCTTAGGCCTTTAAAGCCGGTCCGATGATCGGACCGGCTTTTTTATGCCTTGTGCCGGCGCACGAACGCCGTTACCCGTCCCGCATCGAACGGCCAATCCAATTGCGAGGCGCTTTCGATATGCAATAACACCGGTATCCGAAGCGCGTAGAGCTGCTGCGCCGCCTCGTCATCCATAATCTCCCGGCACGCGTAAGCCAAACCCAGCTCGGCCAACACGGCTTCCGCTTCCTCGCACAAATGGCAACCCGCGGTGCCGAACAACAAAAACTCTATCATCAATGTTTGGACAATCTATCCAAATAGCCCATGATGAAAGCGGAAACCACCAAGGTTAAATGAATGATGACAAACCACAGCATCTTGTCGTTTTCGGTGTGTTCGACTTCCATAAACACCCGGAGCAAACGGATAGACGAAATAGCCACTATCGACGTGGCGACCTTCAATTTCAACGAACCGTAGTCGTGCGTGCCCAGCCAATCCAGTTTTTCCGCATTTGCGCCTATGTCCAAGCGCGAAACGAAGTTTTCGTAGCCGCTAAACATGACGATCAAGGTCAAACTGCCCACCAAGGCCAAATCGATGAAGGTCAGCAAACGCAGGATAATTTGGCCGTCGTCTATTTCCAGAATATGCGGCACGAAGTGGTACAACTCCTGAAAGAACTTGATCGCCAACACCACCAGCACCACGCTCATCCCTAAAAATACCGGCGCCATGATCCAGCGGCTGGCGTACATCACGCGTTCCAAAAAATGTTCTATGCGGGTTTGCATACGCTTTTCATCGCTCAATGCTGTAAATGTGCCGCCAACCAACGAGCGGCAACCTCAAGCGGCATCCCCTTTCGGCGCGCATAATCTTCCAGTTGGTCCGCCTCGATTTTGCCGACGTTGAAATATCGGGAGTCCGGATGGGCAAAATACCAGCCGCTGACCGCCGACGCCGGATACATCGCATAACTTTCCGTCAAGCTAATTCCGGTCAAAGCAGTCGCATCCAACAATTCGAACAGTTTTGCCTTCTCGGTATGGTCAGGACAAGCCGGGTAGCCGGGTGCCGGCCGAATGCCACGATATTCCTCGGCAATCAATGCCTCGTTATCGTAGCTTTCGTCCGCGGCGTAACCCCAATATTCGGTACGCACCTTGCGATGCATGTATTCCGCCAAGGCTTCCGCCAAGCGGTCTGCCAACGCTTTCAGCATGATGGCACTGTAATCGTCGTGGTCCTCGGCAAATTCCTGCAGCTTGCTTTCGATGCCTATCCCGGAGGTCACCGCAAAACCGCCGATATAATCCGCAATTCCGCTTTCAACCGGAGCAACAAAATCGGCTAGGCAATAATTCGGTTTACCCGGCGCCTTTACGTTTTGTTGGCGCAAATGGTGCAACAACATACGCTGTTGCGTGCGGCTGTCGTCGGCATAAAGCACGATGTCGTCGCCGTCGCTATTGACCGGAAAAAAGCCGATTACCGCCTTCGCGGCCAACCAGCGCTCTTCGACGATGGCGTGCAGCATGGCTTGTGCGTCCTCGAACAACTTCGTCGCCTCGACCCCTACCGTGACGTCTTGCAGAATTGCCGGGTAACGCCCCGATAATTCCCAGGTCAGGAAAAACGGCGTCCAATCGATGTATTCGACCAAACTTGCCAGAGAAATGTCGTCTATCAGCTTAGTGCCTAAAAAGCAGGGTTTAACCGGTTGATGACTGGCATAATCGAATTTATTGCTGCGTGCGGACGGCAATGCATGCTGCGGATTTTTTGCTTGCCGGCCTTGGTGCCGCTCGCGTACCTGCGCGTACTCCTCGCGGGTTTTAGCGACGAATTCGGCCTTTAAATCCTGGCTCAACAGCGAGCCGACCACACCGACCGCGCGTGAAGCGTCGGTGACATAAACGGTCGGCTGTTCATAGTTGGGTTCGATCTTGACCGCG
Source organism: Methylomonas sp. HYX-M1 (assembly GCF_040741385.1). NCBI lineage: Bacteria > Pseudomonadati > Pseudomonadota > Gammaproteobacteria > Methylococcales > Methylococcaceae > Methylomonas > Methylomonas sp. HYX-M1. Next base: position 404,145 of record NZ_CP160405.1, on the reverse strand, counting down.
GTGTGGGCGCGCGAGGTGGTGGCGCCGCCTATCATCAACGGCATGGTAAAACCTTGGCGCTGCATTTCCTTGGCGACGTGTACCATTTCGTCCAGCGACGGCGTGATCAAACCGCTGAGGCCGATCACGTCGACCTTTTCCTCGCGGGCGGTTTTCAATATATTTTCCGCCGGCACCATCACACCCATGTCGATCACCTCGTAGTTATTGCATTGCAACACCACGGTGACGATGTTTTTGCCGATGTCGTGCACGTCGCCCTTGACGGTGGCCATCAGCACCTTGCCGTTGGTTTGCCGTTCGCTGCCGTCGACTTCCGCATCCATGAACGGCATCAGATAGGCCACGGCTTTTTTCATCACCCGCGCCGATTTCACCACTTGCGGCAGAAACATCTTGCCTTCGCCGAACAAGTCGCCGACCACGTTCATGCCGTCCATCAGCGGGCCTTCGATCACGTGCAAGGGTTTCTCGGCCTCCAGGCGGGCGGCTTCGGTATCTTCCTCGATAAAATCGGCGATACCTTTGACCAGCGCGTGTTCCAGGCGTTTGTTAACCGGCCATTCGCGCCATTCCAGGGTTTCCTGCTTGGCGGCCTGGCCGCTGCCCCGATATTTCTCGGCGATGTCCAACAATCTTTCGGTGCCGTCCGGGTTGCGGTTCAGAATCACGTCCTCGACCGCATCGCGCAATTCGCGCGGAATGTCTTCATAGATCGCCAACTGGCCGGCGTTGACGATGCCCATATCCATGCCGGCCTGCACCGCGTGGTACAAAAATACCGCGTGGATCGCTTCGCGCACCGGATTGTTGCCGCGGAACGAGAACGACACATTGGATACGCCGCCGGAAATCAAGGCGTGCGGCAGATTTTGCTTGATGATGCGGGTGGCTTCGATGAAGTCGACGCCGTAATTGTTGTGCTCCTCGATGCCGGTGGCGACCGCGAAAATGTTCGGGTCGAAGATGATGTCTTCCGGCGGAAAGCCGACCTGCTCGGTCAGAATCTTGTAGGCGCGACTGCAAATTTCGATCTTGCGCGCCATGGTGTCGGCTTGGCCGACTTCGTCGAAGGCCATCACAATCACAGCCGCGCCGTAGCGCCGCACCAGCTTGGCTTGTTCGATGAATTTGGCTTCGCCTTCCTTGATCGAGATCGAGTTGACGATGCCCTTGCCCTGGATGCATTTCAGGCCGGCTTCCAGAATCTCCCATTTCGACGAATCCAGCATCACCGGCACTTTGGCGATGTCCGGCTCGGCCGCCAGCAGATTCAGAAAGCGCACCATCGCCGCTTTGGAATCGAGCATGCCTTCGTCCATGTTGATGTCGATGATCTGGGCGCCGTTTTCGACCTGCTGGCGCGCCACTTCCAGTGCGTCCTCATAGCGCTCTTCGACGATCATTTTCTTGAACACCGCCGAACCGGTGACGTTGGTGCGTTCGCCGACGTTGACGAACAAGGTTTCCGGGCCGATGCTCATCGCTTCCAGACCTGCCAGGTGGCAGCGTTTTTCCAGCTTGGGAATTTGTCGCGGCGGATATTTGCTCAACGCGGCGACGATGGCGCGGATCGTGTCCGGCGAGGTGCCGCAGCAGCCGCCGATGATGTTCAGATAACCGCTGGCAGCCCAGTCGGCCAGCTCGGCGGCCATCATTTCCGGGGTTTCGTCGTATTCGCCGAATTCGTTGGGTAAACCCGCATTGGGGTGGGCCGAGACGTAGGTGTCGGCAATATTGGACAATTCTTCGATGTACTGACGCAATTCCCGGGCACCGAGCGCACAGTTGAAACCGATCGAAATCGGTTTGACGTGTTTCAGCGAAGTCCAGAATGCGGCAGCGGTCTGGCCGGACAAGGTGCGGCCGGAGGCGTCGGTAATGGTGCCGGAGATCATCACCGGCAATTGGTAACCGATTTGCTCAAATACCGACTCCACGGCAAAAATCGCCGCCTTGGCGTTCAAGGTATCGAACACGGTTTCGATCAAAATAATGTCGGCGCCGCCGGCTATCAGACCGCGCGTGGCTTCGCTGTAAGCATCTACTAATTCATCGAAGCTGATGTTTCTGAACCCGGGATCGTTAACGTCCGGCGACATCGACGAGGTGCGATTGGTAGGCCCTAACACGCCAGCGACGAAACGCGGTTTTTCCGGAGTCTTGGCGCTAAACTCTTCTGCGACTTGCTTGGCCAGTTTTGCCGAAGCAAGGTTAATCTCGTAAGCCAACTCTTCCATGCGATAGTCGGCCATCGCAACCCGAGTCGAGTTGAAGGTATTGGTTTCCAATATATCGGCGCCGGCTTGCAGATACGCGCCATGAATGGCTCGAATAATCTCCGGCCGGGTAAGCGACAACAAATCGTTGTTGCCTTTTAAATCCACCGGCCACTGCGCAAAACGCTCGCCGCGGTAATCCTTTTCCCCTAGCTTGTAGCTCTGTATCATGGTGCCCATGGCACCGTCCAAGAACAAAATTCTCTGCGAGAGCTGCTGATGTAATATCGTTGAATTGGTCATTAGCAAAAGGCGTTGAAAAAGCGCAACCTTTTAAGGTGTCGACGGAATTTAAAATGTAAAACGAGGAGGAAAAATGTCTAAACCGGATCTACTGCATGTTGTTAAAAGCGTCATTGCCGCGGGAATCGGGGTACAGAGCAATAAAAATCGGGAGATCGATTTTAAGGACGGCTCTCTGCCGGCTTATATCGTCGTCGGAGCGATAGCGACTGTATTGTTGATCGGCGCCATCGTATTTGTCGTATCGCTGGTTCTGGGTTGACGAACCCTAGCGAGCAAGCCAGACCGCAGTCGGGCTTGCTCGCCTGCAGCATTAGTTGCCGGATACTTTGAAGCTGTCTTTGATGCTGATAAACAGCTCTTTCATACCGCTGAACAAGTTAGCGAGCGTAGGCGCTTCTTTCAAAATCACCAAGGTCCGAATTGCCGCTACCGCCAACACGCCGGCCGCCGATGGGAACAACTCGCACAAGCTGTTGACCAAGAAACCGCCGGCATTTTCCTGCGTCCGTCTATCGCCGACACTAGTCAACTCGCGATCATAACTTTCGCCGATGTCTCTACCGCCTAAGGCGTCGATAATTTCGATGCAGAAAATTTGCGCTACGAATTCGACCCCAAAGAACACTACGGAACAAATGCCCACCCACATCATTACGCTGCTCTTTTTGGCCCTCATCATGGTCTGGTAGACCCAAATCGCAGCCAACACCATCACTATACCACCTATCATGATTGCTCCCCTTTAGCTATTGTTATTCTTATGCAACAAGTTAAAGGTGCATACTACTTCTATTCGCTCGTATTGGCAATTTCAAGCTCACTCTTTCTTCGAAGATTATCAATTGCTTGACATTAAAGTTAGCTAAAGTAACATATGGCGCTCTGGCGCCGGTCTCGGCGTTTTTTGATAACAATGACCAATTAACAATAAGGTAGGAGGCACCCATGGGAGCGATCTTAGACTTGACAGAAATGTTAAAAGAACCATCAGGCATGATTGGAGCGGTAGTCATTATCGCTGCAGGATATTTCTTCGTAAAATGGGTGTTTGCCGAACCTAAAGACGAAGAGTAAGCGACAAGCAGTAAGCTTAGCTTTTCTGAATAAAGGCGGCACCGCAATGGAAGCCGCCTTTTTTATGCCCGCCAGTTTTTCCTAATCGGCTAATACCTTATAATTTGTACATTTTTAGCCGTCCTGAAGATGTACAAACGCTTATATTCCAAAGTTTTCGCCCTGTCCAACCAACAGGTCCCCGCAACCGGAGTCGGTCTGTTCCGCTTGCTATACGGGCTTGTTGCCCTGCAGGAAATTCTGTTCTTAATCTATTTCAACCATTTGATTTTCGACCCTATACCCTATATAGACGTCGAATTCCCAATGATCGTCTGTTTCTTATGGCTATGGGCGGTCATCGCATTTTGCCTAGCCATCGGCTATCGCTGCCGCTTCAGTAGCATAGCCAATTACCTGCTGTGGCTGATCTTCGTCAATTTCACACCCATGCAACGCGATTTCGACGGGGGCTTCGATCTTTTCATGATCGGCGCGAATTTTTTTCTACTGTTCATGCCGATAGATAAAGCGTTCGCGATAGACGCGTTACGTAAAAAATTAGCCCAGCCCTTTGTGCATTATTCGCAATATCAACCAAATCAGGTTTCCAGGCTCAGCTATTTGTTGCCGGTACTGATTTGCCTGGGCTTTTTGTATTTCGACTCGGCCATCCACAAGCTATTCGCCCCCCATTGGCGCAACGGATTGGGAGCCTGGCTACCTTCTTCGGTGCCTTATTACTTGTCCGCGCTGGATATGTCGTGGCTGCTCAATCAGGAAAGCCTACAAAAGGCGATAGGCTATACGATTTTAGCCTTCCAATTCAGCTTTCCGTTCCTCTTCGATTTTCGGCTACTGCGGCCCGTTTATTTTCTGATAGGCATAAGCCTACATCTTGGCATTACCCTGTCGTTTAACATTTACCCGTTCGGATTGGGCATGCTGATATTCTACGCGCTGGTCATGCCACTGTCTTGGTACCGAAAAATAGGTGCCCGGATAAGACAACTCGAACCCTCGTTAGCCGTGCTATACGATCAACAGTGTCCGTTGTGCAATCGCACCGTGCTAACCCTAAATCACTTCGACGTGCGCCGTAGCGTGGAATTCAAACCCGCCCAATTGCATGCCCAAGACTATCCGGCACTGATGCGGCTGGAGCAAAAAACGTTGTTGACCGATTTGTACGCCGTCGACCGCCAAGGAAAAGTCTATAGCGGCATAGACACCTATGCGCGCATTTTAATCGCCATGGGTTATCCGGCCGTATTCGGCTACGGCCTATCCTTACCGGGCATACGCCAAATTGCGCAGCGCATCTATCGGCGCATTGCCGACAATCGAGCGAGGCTCGACTGTGACATCACCTGTGCTTCCAGCATCAGCGCACCGCCATCTCCAAGCCTATACGACTTGCTGTTCGCCTCGCAAAACGACAAGCAAACAAAACGGAACCTGCATAAAGTCGCTAAAACGTTAGCGTTTATAATCCTATTACAGCTGAACAGCAGCATACATTACGGCTTGTTGTACCGTTACGAAATCGACACCCGGCAAACCGCCTTTTCCAGTGCGCTAGCCGACATGAGCAACGCGCTGTTAATGTTTTCCCACACCTTTTTAGGCATTACCCCGCACGCCTTGTATTTGCACGATCACTTCGCCGGTTACGAGCACCTGCTGGCGATTACCTATATTGATGGCAACGGTAACGAACAATGGTTGCCTTTCGTCAACGAGCAAGGCCGACTGCTGGCGCCTAACTGGGGCCGTGTGCACTCCATGTGGGCCAATATCGCGGTTACGCCCAATATCGACGAATTAAGACTGAAAAAATTCATCATGAAGGTCACCGCCTTCTGGGGGCATAAACTAGGCCTAGCTCCGGACGGCACGCGCTTTATCGTCAAAATGAAAAAAATTCGGGCACCGTTCGAGTGGGAAGCCAATCTTCGGCAAAACAACCTTTCCGGAGCATGGTCCAGCATAGGTTATGCCCAGTGGCACGGCAGAGAAATTAAAATCGATCTGCCGGCCGACATCGACGCTCTGTAAGCTATTTGGAAATTGGCTCTTGCAAGTGCCAATTTGTCATGTTATAAAATTCCGCGTGTCCTGTTAGGGCGCGCAAAAATTATAATAACCCTAATATTAGATCGGAGGATGTTATGAAGAAAGTATTTACCCTTTTGGCCATGGCTCTTATGGTTGTTAGCTTGAGCGGCTGCATGGACGATCCAGACGGTGGCAACCCAAAACCGAAAGGTTACGGCACACCTAGCCAACAAGGCAGCGGTCTTCAGTAAGCAGCTTTGACAGGACTAAAAACTTCCTGAGTAAGGCCCACGTCAGTGGGCCTTATGTTTTATGGCTACTTGATATTCTACCGCTCCATCCGAGTTAAGCACGGAGCACTCTTAAAGCCTTAAGTCGCCATCTCATCCATCGTTTTTACAATCCACTGCTCCGCTTCGGCATTGATTTCTTTGGAGCTCTTACCTTGAGTGCTAATCTCCGGGCCAATCTTCACAGTAATTACCCCCGGATACTTCAAAAAACTATTCCGCGGCCAAAATTCCCCGGCGTTATGCGCCAAAGGGATAACCGGAAACCCGGATTTGTGAGCCAACATCGCCCCGCCGGCATTGAATTTTTTGCTAGCTCCGGGGGCAACCCGCGTGCCTTCGGGAAACACCAATACAAACAATCCCTCCTGCAAGCGAGCGGTTCCTTGCTCCAACAACATCTTCAACGCCTCTTTCTGGTTGCTGCGATCTATAGCAATCGGCTTTAAGGTAGCCAATGCCCAGCCTCCGAACGGAATTTGCAACAATGATTTTTTCAATACGGCGGTTTGCGGCGAAATAATTTGCCGCAGGGCGATAGTTTCCCACGCGGATTGGTGCTTGCTGAGAATCACCGCGGCGCGGTCTAGCGGAACGTTCTCTAACCCCTCCACCCGATAACTCAACCCGCAACACAGCTTTAGCATAAACAACAAATAATCTATCCATATGTCCGCGATCTTATAACGCGTGGAAAATGGCATAAAGTAACAACCCAGAATCGCCAAACCGACTATCGGCGTGGACAACACCACATAAATGAAGAATAAAGTAGAACCTAAGATCACTCGCAAATCAGCTTTGCGAGACGATGAAATGAGCGGCGTCATATAAAGTATCGAAAATAGGACAAAGTAAATCGGGGTGCTTGGCGAAGGTATCGGCGCCTTTACCGGTTTTCACCAAAATCGGTTTAGCACCCACCGCCTCAGCGGCTTGCAAATCGCGTAACGAATCGCCAACGGCGTAAACCTCGGTCAAATCCGCGCCAAAATCGGCAGCAAACTTGAGAAATAAGCCGGGCTTAGGCTTGCGGCAGTCGCATCCTTGCTCCGGGTCGTGCGGACAAACATATACAGCCTCTATTGAGCCCCCGGCTGCTGCTGCCAGCCGGCGCATCTTGGCATGCATCGCATCCAAAGTAGCCGGATCGAATAAGCCTCGTCCTACACCGGATTGATTGCTGATTACCACGACCGCGAAACCATGCCGATTCAACAGCGCAATGGCTTCCAAGCTGCCGGGCAGCGGAATCCATTCGTCCGCCGACTTGATAAAGGAGGCGGAATCGAGATTTATCGTGCCGTCGCGGTCCAACACGACATAACGCCGGCTCACGCTTGCAACTTGGAAATGTCGGCGATATTCAAGAATTGGCCGGACAACTTGGCCAGCAACGCCAGCCGGCTGTTACGCAAAGCAGTATCTTCGGTATTGACCATCACGCCGTCGAAAAAGGCATCGACGCTATCGCGCAGCTGAGCCAAACGACTCAAAGCCAACGGATAATTTTGCTCGGCCAACAGCGGCAGAATCGCGGCTTCAGCTTCCTCGGCGGCAACCAGCAAATTTTTCTCCTGCGCTTCGACCAGCGCGCCTATGGTTTCCGAAACCGGCTGCTCGGACTTTTTCAAGATATTGATGATGCGTTTGTTGGCCGCGGCCAGGCTTTCGGCTTCGGGCAGGGCGCGGAAGGACTGCACGGCCTTGATCCTAAGCCAGAAATCAAACGGCCGGGTCGGATTAACCGCCAACACCGCTTCGAATTCGTCGCTACTAAAGCCTTGATCTAGGCAATAGCCTTTTAGGCGATCGAAGATGAAGCCGACGACTTTTTGCCGGGTTTCGGCCTGGTCGAACTTATGGCTGAATTGCGCCAAGGCTGCGTTCAGCAGTTCGACGACATCCAAAGCCAGACCGTTTTCGATCAGGGTGCGCAAGATGCCCAAGGTGGCGCGGCGCAAGGCGTAAGGATCCTTGTCGCCGGTCGGAATCAGCCCGGCGCTGAAGATGCCGGCCAAGGTGTCGATTTTTTCCGCCACGGCCAACGCCACGCTGATGGGGGCTTTGGGAATCTCCCCGCCGGATTGTTTCGGAAAATATTGTTCTTCCTGGGCATTGGCAACCGCCGCATCCTCGCCGTCGGCCACCGCGTAGTAGCGGCCCATGGTGCCTTGCAGGTTGGTGAATTCGCTAACCATGTTGGTCAGCAAATCGGTCTTGGCCAGCAAGGCGGCGCGTTTTGCCAGCGCAACGTCGGCGCCAAGCTGTTCGGCGATCAAACCGGCCAGTTGGGCGACCCGTTCGGTCTTGTCGAACAAGGTGCCCAGGTCTTTTTGAAACACGATGGTTTTCAGGCTGTCGACGCGGTCGGCCAGGGATTGCTTTCTATCCTGTTTCCAGAAGAATTCGGCATCGACCAGACGCGGCAATACCACCCGCTCGTTGCCGGCGCGAATCGAAGCCGGATTGGAGCTTTCGATGTTAGCGAAGGTAATGAAATGCGCCAGCAAGCCGCCTTGCGCATTCTTGACCGGAAAATATTTCTGGTTGGACTGCATCGTGGTGATCAACACCTCCTGCGGCAGTTCCAGGAAGCGGGCGTCGAAATTGCCGACCACCGGCACCGGCCATTCGTTCAAGGCCGCGACTTCTTCCAGCAACTCTTCCTCGATATGGGCGATGCCGCCCAATGCAGTCGCCGCCTGCTGGGCGCCGGTTTCGATTTGCCGCATGCGTTGTTCGAAATCGACGGTGACTTTCGCCGTCAACAATTTTTCGACATACTCGTCCGGATGGCTCAACTCGATCGGATTTGGTGCGTGCATGCGATGGCCGAAACTATGGCGGCCGGTTTTCAAGCCCAAGATGTCGGCGTCGATAATTTCACTACCGAACAGCAACACCGCATTGTGCACCGGCCGCACGAATTCGTGATCGTAATCGCCCCAGCGCATGCGCTTGGCGATCGGCAATTGCGCCAGACTTTTACGAATAATGTCCGGCATCAATTCGGTGGTCGGCTGACCTTTGACCGCTTGCTTGAAAATCAACCACGCACCCTTGTCGGTTTCCAGTTTCTCCAATTGCTCGAAACTGGCGCCGCAACTGGATGCAAAACCCAATGCGGCCTTGCTCGGCGCGCCGTCCGGCCCGTAAGCCGCTTGCAGCGCCGGACCGCGTTTTTCGACGACCTTGTCCGCCTGCTGGCTGTCGAGGTTACGAATCAGAACGGCCAAACGGCGCGGCGTGGCATAGGCCTTGGCCTCGCTGAAATTCAAGCCGGCGTCTTTCAAGCCGGCGACCATGCCGTCCAATAACGACTGGCTGAGTTTTTTCAAGGATTTGGGCGGCAGTTCTTCGCCGCCCAGTTCGAATAATAAATCTTGAGTGATCGTCACAGCGTTTGCCTATGGTGCAAAGTTTATAGGTGTTGTAAATGTTCGATACAGGCATCGTAGGGATGCTGTTTTAAATAACAGAGCCAATTCGATAACCGATTAAAACTGTCGCCGGATTTCAAATCGCGAAATAACCGTTTGAATCGCGAATCGTGTTTGCTGGTGGCGGTTTTGGTTTGTTTTTGCAACGCGCTTCGTTCTCCGGGTAAATCGTAGGCGCTCAAATCGATATTGGCCGATTTTGCCTCATCCAATATCCATTGTTCGATTGGCGGATGCAAAATCAAATAATGGTGTTTGTGCGGATGCTTATACAGCTTTAAACCGGATCTTTCTGCGATCAGTTGAAGCTCATTTAAATAGGGTGTCTGTTGTTTGTCGTCATCCAGTACGCCAACGGCGAAATTATCTTTAAGGTGCTTACAGTTTTGCATTTTGCTAGTGACCGTGCTGCAACCCTTTTGATGGTTATAGCCAGAAACAGGCTTTACCAATATTTCCGCTAACATAGTATCGAGGTAACACTCCGGCAAAATATGATTATCCATGCCGGGTAAAGCGTTCGTAATTGAAAAATACGTCTATGCCGTAATCGTAGACTTCGGTTAACTCGGCATCGGTCAAGCGGTTAATTACCGTTTGTCCATTTTCATAATCGATAATAAAAACAGCCAATTCCTCGCGGCTTTGTTCCAAAAACGCATTCAGTACATAAGGGCTATGTGTGGCGATAAAAAACTGATTGGTTTCTGCGGCAATGACTTCCTGAGTAATGTGGGCGATATACGGCGGGAAGCAATGGGCTTCGGGTTCTTCGAACAGCAAAATTGAATCGGTGTTCGAAGCGATTGCCGCTTTGAAAAACACGATGCGCTGCAGAGTGTCGGCCATTGCATTAAATGGCAGCGATACAAGGGAGTTATCGTCTAGCTCTTTAACAATTCGCAGTGTGTAGCTGGTTTTGTCGAGCAGTAGTTTTAAACGATAATCGTGAAACAATTTAGATAGCTCTTGTTTTAATGGGGCTTTTTGCACCACTTGAAATAAATTACTTCCGCTTGGAGGTGTTAGCTCTGATAATGGGTTTTTGTCAAAACAAAAAAACTCAGGAAATTTGTAATATTTAAATTTTGACTTGCCATTTGGCACTTTAGGGTGCAGCAAGCTTAGGTCGTGGTTTACTATTATTTCCTCTGTAGTAGAGTGTGGTATGTCTGGAAAAAAATCTTCAGCCTCTAATGGTATATAACTTTGATCTATTTCTATTATTCTTATGTTGATTTGCTCTTTTTGGCTTTTGTCATTAAACTTGACTGATATAGAATCATTACTATCAGTGCTAATATCAATGGTATTTTCAGTATTGCCATCAAAAAACATTTCCGTTAAATTTTCCAGTTTGACAAACTGAGTAATTTTGTCGCTTTGACTGTATCGAATATAAGGCAACGAAAATAACCCAATCGCCTCCAAAATATTCGACTTGCCGACGTTCGGCTTCCCAATCAGCACATTAATTCGCTTGCAGTCCTGCAACGTCGCGTCTTTCAGCGATTTGAAGTTGCGAATTTGTACCGAATTGAAAAACGCGCTCACGTTATTTCCGTTTAACTAAGGCACATCGGAAAACCCAAACTCTCCCGCCGGGCATAGTAGGCTTCGGCAACCGACTTGGCCAGATTGCGCACCCGCAAGATGTAACGTTGGCGTTCGGTGACCGAGATGGCGTGGCGCGCATCGAGCAGGTTAAACGAGTGGGACGCTTTCAAGACCATTTCATAGGCCGGCAACGGCAGATTTTGTTCCAGCAGTTTTTGGCATTCCGCTTCGAAGGTATCGAAGCATTGGAACAGGAATTCGACGTTGGCGTGTTCGAAGTTGAAGGCCGACATCTCCACCTCGTTTTGGTGGAACACGTCGCCGTAAGTCACCACACCCTGCGGGCCGCGGGTCCAGACCAGGTCGAACACCGATTCCACGCCTTGCAGATACATGGCGATGCGTTCCAGGCCATAGGTAATCTCGCCGGTCACCGGCTTGCATTCCAAACCGCCGACTTGCTGGAAATAGGTAAACTGCGTGACTTCCATGCCGTTCAACCAGACCTCCCAGCCCAAGCCCCAGGCGCCCAGGGTTGGCGATTCCCAGTTGTCCTCGACGAAACGGATGTCGTGCTCCAGCAAATCCAAGCCCAGATGGCGTAGCGACCCCAGATACAGCTCCTGGATGTTGTCCGGCGACGGCTTCATCACCACCTGATACTGGTAATAATGCTGCAAACGGTTGGGGTTTTCGCCGTAACGGCCGTCGGTCGGGCGACGCGACGGTTGCACGTAAGCCGAGTTCCAAGGCTCCGGTCCTATGGCACGTAGGAAAGTGGCCGGATGAAAAGTACCCGCTCCCACTTCCTGATCCAAGGGTTGTAACAAAACGCAGCCTTGCTCGGACCAATATTGTTGCAGAGTCAGAATCAAGCCTTGAAAAGTTGAGACATCGTTGTTAGTCGACACGTTACGTCCACATAAATTGATGAAAAGTGGCGCGATTATAACGGAAAAACCCGGCTCAGACAGGGCTGAGCCGGGTTCCCGCAGGGGCCGTAATCCCGTAACGCGGTTATGATTCCCGGCATCTTAAAACCGGACGGCTTTAGCCCAAACCGTGCGAGTCAGTCGCATGCTCCGCGCCGATTCCGGGTGACGTCGATAAGCAGCTTTCTGCAACGGTTAGCTGCCGAAAATCACTCAAGCATGCTATGGTTTAGCGAAAATTTTTCCGGATGCCTACATGAGCCAACCGCTGTCAGTCGCGCAAACCGACAAACCCATCCACTTGCTGCCCGGCATGGCCAACCGCCACGGCTTGATTGCCGGCGCGACCGGTACCGGCAAAACCATTACCCTGCAAACCATGGCGGAAGGATTTTCCGACTTGGGTGTGCCGGTTTTCATGGCCGACGTCAAGGGCGACCTGTCCGGCCTCGGCAAAACCGGCGGCGGCAACGCCAAAATCGCCGCCCGGGTGGAGGCGCTGGCGCTTTCAGACTTCGACTACCGAAACGTGCCGGTGCTGTTTTGGGACGTGTTCGGAAAAGACGGGCATCCGCTTCGCGCCACGATTTCCGACATGGGGCCTTTATTGTTGGGACGCATGCTCAACCTGAACGACACCCAAGCCGGTGTGCTCAACGCGGTGTTCAAAATCGCCGACGACCAAGGCTGGTTGCTGTTGGATTTGAAAGACCTGCGCGCCATACTGCAATACGCAGCCGAACACGCAACACAGTTGCGCGACGAATACGGCAGTATCTCCGCCGCCAGCGTCGGCGCGATCCAGCGCGGCTTGCTGCAGCTGGAACAACAAGGCGGCGACAAATTGTTCGGTGAACCGGCCCTGGATTTCAACGACCTGCTGCAAACCGTCGATGGCCGCGGCGTGGTCAACGTTCTGGCCGCCGAAACCTTGTACAACTCGCCCCAAATTTACGCCACCGTACTGTTGTGGCTATTATCGGAATTATTCGAAAATTTGCCGGAAGCCGGCGATCCGGATAAACCAAAGCTGGTGTTCTTTTTCGATGAAGCCCATCTGTTGTTCAACGACGCACCGACCGCGCTGCTACAGAAGATTGAACACGTGGTGCGCTTGATCCGCTCCAAAGGCGTAGGGGTTTATTTCGTCAGCCAAAATCCCCTGGATATTCCGGATAACGTGCTCGGCCAACTCGGCAACCGGGTACAGCACGCATTGCGTGCCTTCACGCCGCGCGATCAAAAAGCCGTCAAAGCCGCTGCGCAAACCTTTCGCAGCAATCCCGATTTAGCCGTCGAAACGGCACTGACCGAACTTGGGGTTGGCGAAGCTCTGGTGTCGTTTCTGGACGAAAACGGCATCCCCTGCCCGGTCGAACGCGCGATGATCAGGCCGCCGCATTCGCAAGTCGGCCCACTGACGGCCGGCGAGCGCCGTCAGCTTATCGCCGATTCGCCGATATTCGGGCATTACGAACAAGCACTGGACCGGGAATCGGCGTACGAAATCCTGAAACAGCGCGCGGAACCCGATCGGACTAATTCATCCCGCGAACAACGGCAGCCGGCCGAGAGCGACGGCGATTTCGGTTTGACCGATCTACTGCTCGGCGGCAATACCACCGGCAAACGTAGCCGCCGCCGCGAAGGCGTATTGGAAGCCGCCGCCAAAAGCGCCGCCCGCAGCATAGGCCAGGAAGTCGGCAAACAAATCATCCGTGGCGTGTTGGGCTCCTTGCTGGGCGGAGGCAAGCGCCGATGACGTCCGCGCAAACCTTTGCATACTCCGCTTCCGCCGGCGGTTTGTTCGAACGGCCGGCTTGTTTCAACCCTCGCACTGTAGTCCGAAAAATTGTGAGACATTTATGCAGCTAATCACTACCACCCTAAAATCGATTTCAGCACTGATTCTGGCCTCGGGCTTGCTTTGCGGCAACGCTTCGGCTCAATCCGCACCCCACGACGAAGCGCATCACCCCGCTAAAAAAATGGATTGGCCCGGCATATACAACGGTTTCTTACCCTGCGCCGATTGCATGGGCTTGAAAACCTCGTTAGCGCTGAACAAAAACGGCAGCTATATTCTGATCACCCAGTACGTCGGCAGGTCGCCGCGCGATTTCGTCGAGAAAGGCAAATACAGCGTGGACGAAGCCAGCCAGACGATTTCTCTGACCCCGCGCAAAGCCGGCGACACCCACCAATACCGAATCGGGGACGGCCAATTGATGCAGTTGGACGACCACGGCAAAGCCTACACCGGCGAGCTAGCCAGCCGCTATGTTCTGCGCCGGACCGACGTAACGGAAAACCCGCCGGAGCACGCCCATTAAACCGGCCGGCACCGGCGTTGATAAAGCGACGCCGGTGCGCTTTGCGCCGGGAAAATATGCTATGTTGGCGGCTCATTCCATCGAATAACCAGCACCCGCAACATGAGCATCAAATCTGACAAATGGATACGCCGCATGGCCGAGCGGCACGGCATGATAGAACCGTTTCAAGCCGGCCAAATTCGCGAATCCTCGCAAGGCCGCATCATCTCCTACGGCACATCCAGTTACGGCTACGACGTCCGTTGCTCCAACGAATTCAAAATTTTCACCAATATCAACTCGACCATCGTCGATCCGAAAGACTTCGACCAAGGCAGTTTCGTCGACGTCCATTCCGACGTTTGCATTATCCCGCCGAATTCGTTTGCGTTGGCGCGCACGGTGGAGTATTTTCGAATTCCGCGCGACGTGTTGGTCATCTGCCTGGGCAAATCCACTTACGCCCGCTGCGGGATTATCGTCAACGTCACCCCCCTGGAGCCTGAATGGGAAGGCCACGTCACCTTGGAGTTCTCCAATACCACGCCGCTGCCGGCGAAAATATACGCCAACGAAGGCGTCGCGCAGATGCTGTTTATCGGCAGCGACGAAGTGTGCGAAACCTCTTACAAGGACAGAGGCGGCAAGTACCAAGGACAGCTGGGAGTGACTTTACCCAAGGCCTAGCGCCGGAGTCCCATGTATAAACCATTTTTCAGTCAAATGACCGCATCCATGCCTAGCCCGGTAAACGCCGCGCCGGTCGACACGCTTTCCGGCTTGGACGAATACTACCGGCAAGTTCAAGGCATCATTCTGAACAGGCAAGACTGGATCACCGGCCTGCTGCCCGCCAGCACCGCCATCACCACGCACGGCAACTACACCGACGCCTGGGTCAGGGACAACGTATACAGCATTTTGGCGGCTTGGGGCTTGGCGCTGGCCTATCGCAAAGCCGAAGCCCGCGCGGATCGACGTTACGAACTCGAACAAAGCGTGGTCAAACTGATGCGCGGTTTGTTGACCTCCATGATGAAGCAGGCCGACAAAGTGGAGAAATTCAAGCACAGCCAAGACCCTTTGGATGCGCTGCACGCTAAATACGACACGCATAGCGGCAACGTGGTGGTCGGCGACCGGGAATGGGGACATTTGCAACTGGACGCCACTTCGCTGTTTCTGCTGATGCTGGCGCAAATGACCGAGTCCGGACTGCGCATCGTATTCAGCCTGGACGAAGTCAACTTCGTACAAAATCTGGTGCATTACGTCAGTCGCACCTACCGCACCCCGGATTACGGCATCTGGGAACGCGGCAACAAGATGAATCACGGCATCGCCGAATTGAACGCCAGCTCGATCGGCATGGCCAAAGCGGCCTTGGAAGCCATGGCCAACTTCAACCTGTTCGGCAAAGACGGCGGCCAAAGCGCCATCGTCCATGTGGTCAGCGACGACATCGCCCGCACCCGCATCACGCTGGAAGCCTTGCTGCCGCGCGAGTCCATTTCCAAAGAAGTCGACGCCGCAGTCCTGAGTGTCACCGGCTTTCCGGCCTTCGCGGTAGACGATCCGGAGCTGCGGCAACGCACTCAGGCCGCCATCGTCGAAAAACTGCAAGGCCGTTACGGCTGCAAACGCTTTTTACTGGACGGTCATCAAACCGTACTGGAAGACCATAAGCGCCTGCATTACGAACCGAACGAGTTGAAGCAATTCGCCGACATCGAATGCGAGTGGCCGCTGTTCTTTTGTTACTTGTTGCTGAACGGCTTGTTTAACGGCGATACGCACAGCGCCGCCGACTACCGACGCAAATTGGAAGCCTTGCGGGTCGAGGATCGCGGTCAATGGTTGCTACCGGAATTGTATTGGGTGCCGGCCGATGCGGTCGAAGCCGAAAAAACCGATCCGCACAGCCAAACCCGGCAACCGAACGAAAACGTGCCCCTGGTATGGGCGCAAAGCCTGTTCATCTTGGGCTGTTTGGTTCAAGACGGGTTTCTCGACCTTGCCGACATCGATCCTTTGGGCCGGCATCGGCAACGTCACAGCCGCCACCCGGCCCGGGTGCAAATCGCCCTGTTGGCCGAAGACGCCGAGGTGCAAAACGAATTGGCGGCGTTAGGCATCGCCAGCCAAACCCGGGCCGAGATAGCCCCTATCCAAGTCCGCGAAGCCAGCGAATTGGCTGCCGCCTATACCCAAGTCGGCCGCAACGACCGGATGAGGCTGAGCGGGCGTCCGTTGCGCCAGCTACGCACCTTGTCCACCTCCAAGCTGTACGAGCTCGCCGGCGAGCGCTTGCTATTCCTGCCGCAGTTCGTCAGCCAAAAAGGTTTTTATCTGGCGATGGACAACCAACTGCTGATTCAGCGCTTGCGCCTGGAACTGGCCTACGTCGCCAGGCATTGGGACAAACCCGGCTTGCCGCTGATGGTGATAGACGTCAAACACAACATGTTGGCCGGCGACAGCCGCCAAGTCTTGCTCGATTTCATCCAGCAGCTGCAAAGCGGCGATCTGCAGGGCACCCCCATTCAACTAGAGTCGCTAAGCGCCGCGGCTCCTCAGGTCTATCAAGAGAAAATCGGCTATTTACACGATTTCAAATTTTCCGCCGCCGTCTGGCGGGAACCGGAACGGCCATTTGCCAACGTGCTTCCGGCGAACCCGGAGTTGCTCGAAGCCGTCTCGTGTTTGCAGCTGACCCAATGGGAATTGGCGGACGACGCGCTGTTACTGGACGAATTGCGGCGCAACGGCAATTTGTGCGCGCAACTGGAAGTGCTGAACCTACTGGTGCAACGGCACGGTTTGGAATTTGCTTGCGGCCTTGGTAACGATTTCGGTCAGGCGGCTACGGTTTGCGATTTGTTGGAAGAAGTCTATAGCCGGGCCGCCGACCGACACGTTTGGAAGGTGATCCGCCGTTGCGCCAGTTTATTGGGCAAATACGACATCAATCTGGAACAAAGCGCCACCGACATTCTGGTCCGCCAACACGGCCTGACCGTCGGCCGCGCCTACAGCGGCAAAGCCACCTTGCGCCGACCCGCCGATTCCTGGCAAATCCTGGAAATCATCCGCACCTTCAACCCCGGCGAAGGTAGCCAACAAATACTGATTCAGGAGTTGATTCTTTACCTGGGCATGTTGATCAAGTTGAATCACGCCCTGTTCGCCGACATGCACACCATTCGCGTCGGCCACATATTGCAATTGATCATCGCCCGGCAAAAAAGGCTGGCCAAATGCGAATCGCTGGACGAGGCGTTCGAAGCCATCATGGCGCTACCTCCGCACGCGGTGCTGCAATTGTTGCGCGCCACCTTGGAAGATTATGCCAACAGCGAAACCCAATTGGGCCGGATGGAAACCCTGCAAACCGACGGCAGCCGCTGCGACCTCAGTTCGGCCCGCTTCCCGGAAAGCATCAATCCCAAACATGTCGGCGACGCGGAAGACTGGTATGCCTGGCGCGAACAACAAGGCAATTTCGGCCGCGAAAACGAGGAATTCTTCGGCGGCGTCTGGCTGCTGCTGCATCGCTGCAAAGGCCTGATGCTCGGCGAAAAATATAACAGCAACCGACGTATAGACAGCGAAACCCTGCTCGCGCAAATGACGCCGGGCGAACAAAGCTTCAAACTGCACATCAACCACGTGCTGAACAAAATCCAGGCTCCGGTTTACCGGCAGCTGACCGTCGAGGCGCTCAGAGCGTTGGCCTTCATCATGAAAAACAATCCGGACCTGCGCATAGACGACGTATTGGTCACCGACATCCTGATCGGCCACGCCGTCCGAATCGCCTGGCTGCAAGCCCACCCGGATTACCAAAACAAATACGAAGACAACGTATCCTTGGCCTGGCAAGCCTTTTATCAATTGCCGCCCCATGCGGTCGCCAACGCCATACTCGACGCACTGGTGCATTTGCTCAATCAACATCATTCTTAACGAGGACACGCATGATATTGGCCGGAGACGTAGGCGGAACCAAAACCATTTTGGCCTTAGTCGATCGGGACGGCGCCGGTCGCTTGAGCATCCAACAGGAACAAACCTTCGCCAGCGGCGAATATCCGAGCCTGGAGGCCATCATGGATTTGTTCCTGCCGCCCGAGGTAACAGTGGATGCGGCCTGCATAGGCTTTGCCGGTGCCGTGGTCGACCAACGCTGCTTCGCCACCAATTTGACTTGGAGCCTGGACGGTGCCTCGTTGAAACAACGCCTGCAAACCGACAAAGTCAGGCTACTCAACGACCTGGAAGCCATGGCGCTCGGCATGCTGCACCTGCCGGCCGCCGATTTCGTCGAATTAAATCCCAACGCGGAATCGCATACCGGCAATATGGCCGTCATCGCCGCAGGCACCGGCTTAGGTGAAGCCATGCTTTATTGGGACGGCGAACGCCACCATCCGGTCGCCACCGAAGGGGGGCATTGCTCGTTCGCCCCGCAAACGCCGCTGCAGGAGCAACTGCTGCAATTTCTACGGCAACGGTTTCCGACTCACGTCAGCTACGAACGGATTCTGTCCGGCGCCGGGTTCAGCCATTTATACGATTTCGTAGTCGATAGCGGCATCGCACCGGCCTGCCCGGCCGTCCCCCCGGCCAGAATCAAAGGCATGGACCGCAACGCCGTCATCTCCAGATTGGGCATAACCGGCGAAGACCCGGCTTGCACCGCCGCGTTGAATTTATTCGTGGAGGTTTACGGTGCCGAAGCCGGCAATCTGGCCTTGAAATCGCTGGCCACCGGCGGGATATTCATCGGCGGCGGGATAGGGCCGAAAATACGCGGCGCGCTCGAAAACGGCAATTTGTTGCAAAACTTCGTCGCCAAAGGCCGGTTCGAAACTCTGCTCAGCACCATGTCCGTGAAGCTGGCGTTGAACCCGAAAACTCCGTTGATCGGCGCAATGCATTACTTTGCATAAGGTTAATCTTAACGTCCGTAGCGGGCGCCGCTGTGCATGGTACGCCCATCCGGCTCGCCCCCGCTTTAACATGCCTGCCATGGTGATGCTTTATAAAACAGCCTGGGGGCAAACCATTCCGCAGCCGATTAGCCGATACCGGCAAACCCAACAAGCTCATTAATGGCGCCATGATGCGTAAGTTGATTCACGTCGCTTTTGGCGTCTTAAAATCCGCCAAACCGTTCGATTCATGCATGCATTTCCTGCCATCTTATAGTCCTGAGTTGAACCGAATTGAATTGCTGTGGCGCCAAATGAAATATGAATGGTTGCCCTTCAAAAGGTTTACTCCCGACGAGCTTGAAAACGCCATTGATGAGATTGGACGAGGATTGGCTCAAAATACACGTTAACTTTTTGCTAGGCGCTTATCAACCAATTGAACCCTAATAAAAATCAAAAGCCGATGTAAAACATTACATCAAAACACATCCATTTTAGAGGTAAATTATGAAATTTAAACACTATCTGGTAGCTTGGTTTTGTTTCGTAATCTCAAGCTTTGCCAACGCAGGAACGATTAATGGTCAAGACGGATCCTATTACTTTCATTTTGAGGATGTAGCTTATACCGGCATCCCGTCCCCTTATGTCAGATAGCGTTCTATCTGTAAGATTTTATTGGTCTGACGGATCAGCAAATGATCTTGTTCAAATTGGCACTAGTTTTTTTGAAGACTCGTTACTTGACGTTCCTTTCCTTTCTGACCCGATTACCGACCTATCCGAAGGACCGGCAGTACTGCCGCCTCAATTAGCGGCGACTACTGGGGAGACTTACAAGGTGTTGTGAAACTTTTAGTTCTCGGCGATGGCTGGATCGATTTATCCAGCATCAGATAGATATTTATAAAGACGGCTATCTTTATTCTCAAACGTTTTTTACAGCGCCTGTACCATTGCCAGCTGCTCTGTGGTTTTTCTTACCGGCCTAGTAGGCCTTGGTTTCTATTCTCAATACCGAGCTCCGTATCAAGCTGGGTAAGCTAATCCGTGGAACGCATTGCGGAGTCGTTTGGAATTGGCGGATCGCCTGTCGGCATCCGTACTACACAGGTTGATTCAGCCGTCGTCTCGGTGCTAAGGCAAGTCTTTTTGCCGGGTTAGCCGTCGCAGCAACTACCACTACCACCGGCGTCATCGTTCCGCCGAATATCACCGACGGTACCAAACCTAACCAGCGTGCAGTGACGCCGGAAATAGAGGGGTCTTGGCAGAGGCAGGGCAATGGGTAGGCGATTCAGTGCAGCGGTTACAACCATGAGCATCGGCATCGCGCCATTGGCTTTGTCACCCCGGCCCAATGCCATGCGGGAGTGGACGAAACGCTGTTAGCTCAACGCAAAGCGCTTTATGAAAACGCTCGCCGGCAAAATCCGAGACGCCGGAGTCAACAGACCCGCAACCGGAACAGGATCCATACCGTGCACGTAAATCCGGACCACACCGAAACCCACGCCCATTAACTCAGGAGAGTGCTAACCCGTATAAAATTGCCGCATAAGTTTTTTTACACTGAGGCGACAACTAGCTTGAAATTTTCCGCCGGAATGCCAAGGCTTTTTGGCCGGGACCGAAAATTTGTGTAGAATCGCGGCTTTAACAACGGAATGCCAATCGCGATGTCAGACGATTTGATCAGCCAATTGAAAATTATGCTCATCGAAGGCTTGCGCCTGGAAGATATGGTACCGGAAGACCTATCGGCCGATGCCGCACTGTTCGGCGACGGTTTGGGTTTGGATTCGATAGATGCCTTGGAAATTGGGGTGATGTTGGATCGTCAATACGGCATCAAAATCACCTCCGGCGACCAGCGCAACCAACAGATATTCGCGTCTTTACGTTCTCTGGCCGAATTCGTCGCCGATCAACGCACCCGTTAGCCATGTTCGGTGCATTGCGCGGCATCACGATTGCCGGCCTGTTTCTGGCTTACCCGTTTCTCAGCGCTTATTTCGCCCGGCAAGGTTATGCACCTTTGGTGTTGCTGACGTTCGCCGCGCTGACGGCATGGCGCGGCTGGCGACTCACCAAAGCATCCTGGCGTTACGGTAGCTTCGCGTTGTCCGCCATGCTGGTCATTGCAGCCCAATCGGCGGCCAGCTATTGGATTTGGCTGCTGCCGGCAGCGATTTATCTTTGCTTGGCATGCTTGTTCGGCCATACCCTGCTGGCTCCGCCGTCGCTATGCGAGCGCTTGGTTCGCTTGCAGTTTCCGGAACTCGAGCCCGGCATCGCCGAATACTTACGGCAAGTCACCCAGGCGTGGACCTGGTTCTTTGCCCTCAACGTGCCGGTGTGCGCGGTGCTACCGCTGTTGGCCGGCCAACAGGTCTGGGCCGTGTATACCGGCGTACTGGTTTATCTGTTGATGGGGCTGTTAGTCGTCGGCGAATGGCTGTACCGGCGCAAGCGTTTTCCGGATTTGTACATCCCGCCGGTGCTGGAAACCGTACGCTTTTTTGCCTTAAACGGCCACAAGGCTTTCAAAAACAGCGGTACATGAACTATTGGATTTGGCTATGTGCGTGGCTGCCGTTCGCCGCTTGGGCCGACGGCGAACCGGCAAACTGGGTGCAATTGCTGAAGCAAACGGGACCCGGCTATTACCGCTACGAGGAAACCCGCGAATTGGAACTGGCCAGCCAACCCTGGCACGCACAAGGCTTTATGCTAACCGACGCCACCGGCAATTTGGTCAAACTGCAAACCGTCCCGCAGCGGGTCATCATGGCCATTGCCGGCGAGCAATTGTATTACTGGGATCCCATCAACAAGCAGCGACATAGCGCCTCTATCGAGGCGGCCGGCGACGCCGCACAACAAATAGCCGCGTTCCGTGCCATTTTGCAAGGCCGCATCGAACAGCTGCAAGCCGACTATGAAATTGCCTTGCACCCGCTAGGCAACGGCTGGCAACTACGTTTTACCCCTAAGGCTGCTGCCGCCGAAACCAGTCTGCCCAGCATAGAAATCGCCGGTAACGGCGACACCCGGCAACGCGACATCAGCATACGTCAAGCGGACGGTGAAATCACTCGCTACCGTATCGACGCGTCCGCACCCGAAGCCGGCGGCGGCATGACCATAGACGCGTTGCTACGGGAAGCGGCCGGAGAATAGCGGTGTCTTTGCCATGGCGTAAACGGATATTTTTATGGCTATGCCCTTTGCTACTGGCACTCACCTCCTGGCAATTGCGGGTGGAATCGGATTTGAACGCGTTTTTCACCGCCACCGAAGATGCAGACTCCCGTTTGCTGGCCAATCTACTTAAATCCGGCGAGCTATCTCGACGCTATTTGCTGTTAGTGGAAGCGCCGGCCAACGCGGAACAGACCACCTTGGCCGCCTTCAGCAATCAGTTGGTGAAGCGTTTGGCCGACCTGGCAGACGTGGAACAGGTCTGGCTAGCCAAACAACCGCCGCGCGCCTGGGTCGATGCGCTGGCTTCGTATGCTCCTCATCATGCCGGCATTTTCAGCTTGAATCCGGAAGCGGACGCAGCTGCGATATTCGATCCGGCGGCCTTGCCGGCCAAAGCCGCCGGGCTGAAACAAGCCTTGTTGTCGCCGCAAGCCGCATTCGTCAAAACGGTAGCCAAACAAGACCCTTTGTTATTGTCGCTGCAAGGTTTTCAACGGATCAAACAACAATTCGTATCGGCCACGGCCGACGGCGCCCTGTTGCTCAACAGCCGAGCGGCGGCCCTGGACGCCGATGCGCAAACTCGCCTGCAAGCCGGAATTGTTACAACGTTCTCGGCGCTGAACGCCGAGAACGGAAGTTCGTTCCGACTGGCCATGGCCGGCGTACCGGTGTTCAGCAGTGCCGCACAACGGGAAATCGGCCGCGACGTCGGTTTGGTGTCGGCAGCCTCCGGCGCTGGGGTGATTGCGGTGTTTTTATTACTGTTCCGCTCCTTTGCGGCTTTGCATTGGATCTTGCTGATCCAGGCCGCGGCCTTCTTGTGCGGAGCATTGGGCATTGCCGTGCTGTTCGAACGAGTCAATAGTCTGACCCTGGCCTTGGGTGCCAGCTTGATCGGCATTTGCGTGGATTATCCCATACACGTGATGGTGCACGCGGCCAAGCACGGCGAAACGCCGCATCAGGCGGCACGCTTGCTGTGGCCTGCCCTGGCGATGGGCGGTTTGACCACTGTCATCGGTTATGCGGCGTTGGGTTCCAGCGGCTTTCCAGGTTTCGAACAAATTGCGGCCTTTGCCTTATTCAGCATCGTTGCCGCGTTGCTCCTGACCCGCTACGTCTTGCCGGCCCTGTTGGCGAATGTCGTCTTGCACCCGGTCGAGTTACCCGGCATAGCCGGCTGGTTAGGGTTCTGCCGACGCCGGCGCCGGCACTTGCTAATCGGATTCGGCTGCGCCGCCCTAGTGGCCATCGCCTGGTTGCCGCAAGTGCGCTGGATGGACGATATGCAAAATCTGGCGTTAAACATGGACGAACTAAAACAACGAGATCAAGCAGTGCGCAGCCACTTCTCTCACATAGAACCCGGCCGCTTCGTGCTGGTCCAGGCCGACGATTTGGAAACCGCATTGCAGCGCAGCGAGGCCGCCGAACGCCGCTTGCAAACGCTGCAAGGGGAAGCTCGCTTGAGCGGCTACCAAGGTTTATTTCCCTGGCTGGTATCCCAACAATTGCAACACCGCAACAGCGAGACTTATAACGCCGCCATCACGCCAAAGTTTCGCGAGACTTGGCACGCCGCGTTAAACGCACAAGGTTTGGCGGCCGACAAATTGGCGCTACGCGCGGCCGGCCATGATTTTCTGGATTCGGCTGCACTGCTGACGTCGCCGGTCCAACAAATTCTCGCCGGCCAATCGTTGCAAACCGAGCACGGTGCCGGGTTCGCCCTGTGGTTGGGCGATCACGACCCGGCCGTGGTCGCAAATGCATTGCAAGGCTTGCCGGGTGTGCGCTACTACAGTCAAAAAGATCAACTTGACTCCTTGGCCGCTCGCTACCGCGACCGCTCATTGTGGATGCTGGCACTCGGAATAGTGGCGATGGGCCTCTGCGTCGCTTGGCAACAACACAGCGTACGCATCGGCTTATTGACGCTATTACCGTGCTTGGCGGCCACTTTGTTCATTTTCGGCGCCTGGGCAGTCTTGGGCGAAGCCTTGAGCTTTTTGCACGTCATAGGCTTGCTGCTGGCCATTTCCCTGTGCGTGGATTACGGTATTTTTTTTATCGACCGGAACAGCCGCGACAGCCTGATCACTTATCATGCCATCGCCGCGTCTACTCTGACCACCCTGGCGTCATTCGCCGCCTTGGGTTTGGGTAAAACTCCGACCTTGCCTATTCTGGCGCTGTCGGTCTGCTTGGGTGTGGGCTTAGGTTTTTTGCTTTGCCCATTGCTGATTCCGCGTAGAGCCGAAATATGACGGCGCCTCAGCCCGCCCTCGCTGCGGTTGCCGTAACCGCGTTCCAATGCGCCAGTGCAGCCGGTAACGACGTCGAATCCTTAACTCAGGCATTGCTGGTCAATCGCAGCCTGTTGAAACCGTTAAGCCTGTTCGAGCTGCCGTTTGCGACCGTGGTCGGCGAAATCCGCAAGCCGTTGTCCGCACCGCGCGCCGAGCTATCCGCCTACGATTGCCGCAATGCCCGACTGGCACTGCTGGCCTTGTCGCAAATGGATTTTCGCGACGCACTATTGACCACTCGCAACCGCTACGGCGCCGACCGCATCGGCGTGCTACTCGGTACCAGCACCTCGGGAATTCTGGAAACCGAAGCCGGCTATTTTGAATGGTCACGGACAGGTGCCATGCCGGCAGGCTTCGATTTCCTGCACACCCACACCGCGCAAGCAACCGCCGAATTTTTACAACGCGAATTGGAATTGCAAGGACCTTGCTACGCCATATCCACCGCGTGCTCGTCCAGCGCCAAAGCGCTGGCCGCCGGGCAACGCCTGATCGGCGCCGACGTTTGCGACGCGGTGTTGATAGCCGGGGTAGACAGCTTGTGCCGCTTGACCTTGCGGGGCTTTAACAGTCTGCAATTGATCGATGCAAAACCCTGCCGCCCCATGGACGTCGAACGGCAGGGCATCAATATCGGCGAAGCTGCCGCTTTGTTACTTTTGGAGCGGGTTAGCGAGCACAATTTCGCTTGTCCCCGGCTACTGGCTGTAGGGGAAAGTTCGGACGCGCACCACATGAGCGCACCACATCCAGAAGGTTACGGCGCCGCCCAAGCCATGCGCATGGCCTTGCACTTGGCTGGCCGCGAACCCGCACAGGTCGATCACATCAATCTGCACGCCACCGCCAGCCAGCTGAACGACGCAGCCGAAGCCAAAGCCATCCTGCAGGTTTTCGACCATCCGCCGCCGTGTAGCGGAGTCAAAGGTTTGTTGGGGCATACCTTAGGCGCCGCTGGCGCCGTGGAAACCGTCGTCAGCCTACTGGCTTTACAACACGGCTTTATCCCAGGTACCTGCGGTTTACGTGTCGTCGACCCTAGTCTGGCTTTACCGGTGAGCGCCGAGCCGATGGTCGATCAAGCCCCGCGTCTGATCCTAAGCAACGCGTTCGGCTTCGGCGGCAACAACGCCAGCGTATTGCTGGAGGCAGCCCTATGAAAGCGATGAGCGTATTGGCATATGCCGTATGCGCGGCGGCGGACGAGTTTCGGACCGGCTTGCCGTTTGCATGCGACGCGGTGGAACGGGATGCAATGCCACCGGTCTTGCGCCGGCGCAGCAGCCAATCCATGCGATTAGCCTTCAGCGCAGCGGCAAAAGCCTGCGCGAATGCCTTGCGCCAGCCGGCTGATTTACCGGCCGTGTTCGCCAGCGTAGCCGGAGAAATCCAAACCACCGACCGGCTGTTGTCGGAATTGGCTAAAGCGGACGGCTTGGTATCGCCCAGCGATTTCCATAACTCGGTACAAAACAGCGTCGCCGGCTACTGGAGCATCGCCCACGGCAACCGCCGACCCGCAACGGCCATTGCCGGCGGACACCACACGTTGGCGATGGCTGTGCTGGAAGCATGGGCGCAACTGGCTTGCCACGGCGGAGAATTGTTGCTGGTTTACTATGACGAACACTGGCCCGTCCATTTATTTCCGCATCACGGCAGCGGCCCGCTGGCAACGGCTTTGATCCTTGCAGCGGAACAACAGGATTCGGCCATCGCCCTACTCGGCCCTCCGCACCCCGGAAGGCCGCCGGCCCCCGGAGCACGGCTCCAATCCCGAATCACCGCTATTGGCCTGCTCACCGCTACTCAATGTCTTAGCGCATTCTCCCGTGGTCGGCACGACTATTCGGCTATCGACAGTAGCGCCCTATTGGCAGACTAAAGTCGTTTTTTAATCGCTTTTCGTAAGCATTTAACGGCCCCATCTATTTAAATTCGTCGAAATTGTCGATGTTTTACCTTTATTTAACGAGGTGCAGCAATGGCATTATTCAGTGGACTGGGATCAACACCTGGGGTTCAAGCCATCGGCTTAACGGCTCCCTATTTGCCGCCGGTTCCCGGTAAGGCGCCAACGGTTGACCGGGATTACGAATATGTTCGCCTGGAAAAAGTTCGACTTGGAGCTTGCTCAATTAGTCAATATATTAATGGAACGAACTACTAGCGTCTTTTAAGGCGGTATCCGGGTAGATGCCAAGCGCCAGCGTCTTGCGCTTTCCGGCGCAGCGATAGTTGTAGCGGAAATACTTGGATCCGTTAGGATTAACCAACAGATAAAGCCCTTTTCGTCCTGAAGTTTATAGGGTTTTTCTTTGGGCTTGGCGTTACGAATGGCGGTATGTCAATAGACGACATAAGACGACGATGGACAATAAAAAACCCGCTAAGCCTTGTCGCTTGCGGGTTTCTTGGATCGTCCGAGATGTCTTCAGACTCTTAAATTGGCGGAGAAAGAGGGATTCGAACCCTCGATACGTTGCCGTATACACACTTTCCAGGCGTGCGCCTTCGACCGCTCGGCCATCTCTCCAATTCAATATATCCTGTTAATTATCCTAAAAAACCGTCGATTTTGCAATTATCAGTCTTGTCCAATGACACATGAGCCTGAAAGCGCGAAAGCCGGGATCATAATCGTGGCTTTACACGCTGAAGTTTCCCAATTTTCACAGATAAGAATTAAAGTACCGGAGTGTCCCAAAAATTCCTCAAGCCGCCATGCGGTTCAAGTTCAAAACTAACCGATAGGCTTGTACATGTCCGCAAGAATCGGCAACAAACCGGTCAATATCCGCAGTCATTATGATTTGCATGATGCGATTCGATAGGGTTGCGGCCGGAATGTTTTATCATCAAAAGCTCAATAAACGGGAGAAAACATGAACTTAACGCGTCAACTGGTTTTAACTGTTTTGCTGGTCGGCCTGACGGCTTGTTCCAGTCTTTATTACAAAGGTTTGGAGCAAGTCGGCATTCCTAAACGGGAGGTGATGGTGTATCGGGTCGAGAAGGCCAGGGATACCCAGCAAGAAACCAAGCAACAGTTCAAAACGGCATTGGAACGGTTCACCGCATTGACTCAGTTCAACGGCGGAGATTTGCAAGCGAGTTACGATAAATTGAACGGCGAATACCAAGCCAGCGAAAAGATGGCCACCGAGGTACATAAACGTATCGGCGATATCGAAGATGTGTCCGAGGCCTTGTTTAGCGAATGGGAAGCCGAGTTGCTGCAATACAGCAATGTGGCCATGCGCCGCAACAGCCAACAAAAGCTGGCGGCCACCCGAATTCAGTACAAACAATTGATAACGGCGATGAAGCAGGCGGAGGCCAAAATCCAGCCGGTGCTGACGGTATTCCGCGACCAAGTGCTGTATTTGAAACACAATTTGAACGCGCAAGCGATAGCGTCGTTGAAAGGCCAGTTAGGCAGCGTGCAATCCGACGTTTCCACATTGATCGCTGCGATGGAAAAATCCATAGACGAGGCCGACACCTTCATCCAAAACATGGAAAAGCCCTGAGAATAGCGACTTAAGCCATATTCTCAGAGCTTAGCCCCGCCCGGCGTCAATCCCGGAACGCTTCGACTTGGATGGCGATTTTTACCTGATCGGCAATCATAGGCACGTATTTGCTGACCCCGAAATCGGAGCGTTTGAGCGTGGTGGTCGCATTAGCGCCGCAGGCGTATTTCATCCGGATGGGGTTCATCGCGCACTGAAAGTGCTCCACGTCCAGGTGCACCGGTTTGCTGACGCCGTGCATCGTCAAAATCCCATCCACCCCGGTTAATTGCTCGCCGGTAAAGGTTAACCGGTCCGATTTAAATGTGACGGTCGGAAATTGCCCGGCGTCGAAGAAATCCGCGCTACGCAATCGGTCTTCCAATTCCGCCAAGCCGGTACTGATAGAAGCCGCTTCTACCCGGATGTCTACGCTGCCTTGGCCGGCGGCGGCATCCAATTCGATGCTGCCCGTCGTTTTATCAAAGCGGCCGCGTTGGGTGGAAAAGCCCATGTGGTCGATTTCGAAACTGGGAAAGGTGTGGCGGCTGTCTATGGTATAGCGATCGGCTGCGTGCGCCGGAATATTGCATAGACTAACGGCGGCGGCGATAGCAAGCGGCTTGAACATGGGATGCTCCTTGAATAGGGTCAAATGAAGTTAGTTTGTGGTTGCGCGAATGGACAGTCTCGCGCGGTTGGAGGCCGTTTAGAGTAGAGAAGTTTCGGTAATAGGCAAACAAGGTTGAAATAGTCCGAAGCCGGCAGGAGCGAGGAAAAGATCTTTTTATTCGGTTAGGGCTAAGCGTCGGACCGGCAGGGACATCAGCTAAAGCTTAGTTGAATGCTTGCCAAAACGGTCCAAATGGAACGGCCGTGGCCTTGTTATTGCATAGTGGGGAAGCCGTTTTTAGTCATTCAACGAGGAATACACGATGAAAAACCGTATACATCACATCGGGAAAACTGCTCCTTGGTACTGATTTCCGCATTGCCTATGTCTATAGCTGTGTATGCGGAAGATGCACAAAATCCGAAAAGCGCGGCTGAAGAAGTCAGACTGGATGACGAGCCTCGTGACGAAAGCGGTTCGAATGCGAACAAAGCCGGATAGGGGCGGCAAAAGAGCAGTCCGGTTATTTCGCCAGGCCTTTAAGAGTGTTTTAACCTGCGACGGTTTATGGTTTAGTGAACGGGGCGTAACCTTAGCGCTCAGGAATGTGCGGTTTTGCCGGCAGATTCCAGAGTACTTTTGCTTACGCCTCGCTTTTTTAATAGACGGACCGGACTCGGAGATCAGACATGAAAACATTTTTATTGGCGATAACGCTGGCTACCGCAGCGGTGTTGACACCGGCCGGCACTCAAGCTGCGGTAGGCGGTGCGGCGGACGATCCGCAAGCCATTGTGCAGAGCGTATCGAGCCGTATCCAGGAACACTTGCAAAGCGCGGGAGCGGGCCAAGATTTCAAGCAGCTATCGGACTACGTCGCTAGCGAAATCGATCCGTATATCGATTTCGACTTGGTATCCGGCTTGGTGCTCGGTAGCTATTGGAAAACCGCTACGCCGGCGGAGCGATCCGAATTCAGCCGCGAATTCAAAACCTTGCTGATGCGGGTGTACGCCAGAGGGTTTGCCGAAGCCAAAAATTGGTCGCTTAAGTTTTTTCCGAGCGACGCGGATCCCAGCGGTCAAAAAACCTTGATCAAAACCCAAATCTTACAGGCGGAGCGTAAACCCATAGCAGTGGATTACCGCATGCTGCAACAACGAGGCAGTTGGAAAGTGTATGACATCCTGATCGACGGGGTGAGTTTGGTTGCCACTTACCGGAGTTCGTTTCGAAGCGAAATCGAAACCAACGGCGGTTCTCTGACAGGCACACTGGACAATTTGCGCAAGCACAATCAACAGTCTTCGGCCGCAGCCGGTAATTAAACTTGAAACCCAAGCTGTTGCGCAGCCGGCAGTTCTCCGGCCCCGGCGTTAACCGGCTTTGAAACTCTGATCAACCGTTAATGTCAGTATGCAATCCGCTTGGTTTTATCTGTTACTATGAAAATCATGGTGGGAACGACACATAGCCGCGATTCGCAAGGCCTCATCGCGACTATGCGTCGCGCCTACCAAACGACCTTTCATTTGTCGGGGCGATTGCCAGACCTTCATGACCGTTAGGTGTACGTGCATTGATAACACTAATCGCCTTATCCGCCGTCTAGCCCGCCGTTATTCCAAACAGCAGGATGCCTTATCGAGAGTTTTTAAATTCAGGCATTTTCACCGAATTGCGCTGAAAATGCCGTCCGCTTACTTAGCCGGTTTTCACCACTCGAAAGCTGCTCGCTTAACGAAAGCTATCTAGCCTATACTTTGAGCGTATTTTGCCGGATAAGCTTAGATGCTGGTCCGATGCCTCGTGTAATAGACTTAAATGTATGGCTGAAATCCCGGTCGAATTAACCCCATCCGTTGGCCGAACCAACACTAGCCGACTATCTCAGCTAACGAGAGAGTTTCTACTATTGTTCGTTCCGGTAGCGGTTCTGGTTATCGCGGGCGCTTGGGCCTTAGCGGAATCGCGCATCAAGACCGAAGTGGCGACCATTCTGGCCGAAGAAAAGGCCTATGTCGATTTAGGGGCAGGCCGCTTAGTTCAAGAATTGGCCATACCGGTCAGACATTTGCACAGCTTGATCAACGAGGCACCGGTGAGGGCGGCTTATCAAGCGGAAAACGGCCAATACTTAGCGCAAATCGAACAGTCTTTTACATCGTTGCTGTCGCGTAATCCCCGTTATGATCAGGTGCGCTGGATAGACGAAGCCGGCATGGAGCGGGTGAGGGTCAATAACCGCGAAGGCCGGCCGAGCGTAGTGCCTGAAGAGCAATTGCAGAACAAGCGCCAGCGTTACTACTTCTCCGAAACGATGGCGCTGCCCCCCGGCGTCGTCTACATTTCTCCCCTCGATTTAAGTGTCGAAAACGGCGAGATTGAAAGACCTTATAAAGCAACTATCCGAGTTGCGGGTAAGATCTTCGATCAACATGGGGGGGCACGGGGAATTTTGATCATCAACGTTTCGGCCGATTCGATGCTGGAGACTTTTGTTGCCAGTAGCGGGCCGGCAGGCGATCGGGTGATGTTATTAAACGGAGACGGTTATTGGCTGAAAAGTCCGGTACAAAGCGACGAATGGGGCTTCATGCTTGGACAAGATTTCCGCTTAGGAACTAAAAATCCGCGGTTATGGCAACAAATCCTCGACAAACCTAGCGGAAATCTGCGGTTACCCGACGGATATTGGACCTGGAAACGTGTTGTTCCGGCGTTCGATAAAGATACGAGCGTGTCGCATAAAATACGCTGGACAGTGCTGTGCCGGTTTCCGGACGAGGCACTGCGGCAATTGGCGTGGAGCATTTGGCCGGCAAAGCTGTTCGGGGCATTTATCGTATTGCTGTTATTCGCTATAGGTATCGCCCGTTTGGTGCAAAGCCAAGCGGGAAAAATGCAGGCCGAGAAAGAAGCGGCCTTGGTGCGCAACGAAATAGAAGCAACCCGCCGGCTGCAGGATGCGCAAGCCAGCTTTGAGATGTTGTTTCAGGCCAACACCAATGCGCTGTTAGTAGTGGACGAGACAGGCCGCATCGTCATGGTGAATCCCGCTTTCGAATCGATGTTCGGGTACGCGGTGTCCGAAGTGCAAGGCCGCGGCGTGGAAATGTTGCTGCCAGACGATATGCGCGCGCAGCACGCCGCACAACGGCGGGTATTCATGAGCGCGCCGACCAGCAGGGCCATGGGCGCGGGACGGGATTTATACGGTACCCGCAAGGACGGCAGCGTATTTCCGATTGAAATCGGCTTAAGTCCATATCGGGATACTCGTAAATTGTTCGTACTCGCCACGATTGCCGATATTTCCGAACGTAAACGCGCGCAAGATACGATTTTGCAAATGAACGAATGGCTGGAAAAGCGCGTGACCGAGCGCACCGAAGAATTGCAGGCGGCTAGGCTGGAGGCGGAACGCCTGGCCAGCGTCAAAGGTAATTTTCTGGCCAATATGAGTCACGAAATCCGCACCCCGCTGAATGCGGTACTCGGCTTGGCGTATTTATTGGAACGCACCCAGCTGGACGCCAACCAGTTGGAACTCATACAAAAAATCCGGGTAGCCGGGCGTTCTTTGCTCGGCATCATCAACGATATTTTGGATTTCTCCAAAATCGAATCCGGGCATTTGGAAATCGAACACGCGCCATTTAGACTCAACGACGTGCTGGACAATGTCGCGACATTGATGTCGGCCGTAGAGCATAAAACCGACGTGGAATTAAGCATGGGCCCGGCACCGCAGGGTATGGAGTTTTTGCGCGGTGACGCTTTGCGATTGGAGCAAATCCTGGTCAATCTGGTGACCAATGCCTTGAAATTTACCGATCAGGGCAGCGTGCTGATTACGACGAGCAGATTGCCTCGGCATCAGGGAAGCGAACGCATCCGCTTTAGCGTCAAAGATACCGGCAAGGGCATAACGCTGGACAAGCAGGCGGAAATATTCAACGCCTTCTCTCAGGAAGACAGCTCCACCTCGCGCCGTTTCGGCGGTACTGGCTTGGGTTTAACCATTTGCCGCCGACTGGTCGAAAAAATGGGTGGAAAAATCGGCGTGGCCAGCGAGCCGGGCAAAGGCAGCGATTTTTGGTTCGAATTGCCGGTGGAGTTGGTCGAGTCGCAAGATTTTGTGCATCCCTCCATGGCGTTTCAGGGTGTTTTGATTGCGGACGACCACCCCGTAGCCAGAGATATGTTGGCGGCGACGGTGCGCAGCATCGGCTGGAACCCCGAGGTAGTTTGCTCGGGAGAAGAGGCCGTGGAGCGGTTTTTTCAAAAGGCTCAACTGAACAAGCTGCCCGACATCGTCTTGCTGGATTGGTATATGCCCGGTATGAGCGGCTTGGAAGCCGGCATCAGCATTAAAAAATCGCTGGGCGACGCGGCTGCGCCTATCATCCTGATCGCCACGGCTTACGATCGCGAGAACTTGCTGCGCCAAGCCGGAATCGAACTAGCGGATGGGGTGCTCAGCAAGCCGATTACCGCCTCCAATCTATATAACGCGGTGTCGGAAGCCAAGCGTAAGCGCCTAGGGCAGCATGGCGTCCATGCCGTTTACGCAGAGCCGGATAAGCAACGCCTCGCGGGCTTGCGCATTCTGGTGGTGGACGATAGCGAAATTAACCGCGATATGGCGCGGCGCATATTGGAAGCGGAGGGCGGCAGCGTCCAAGTGGCGGATGACGGACCGGTCGCACTCGAATGGCTTAACCTGAATACCCAAGGCGTTGACGTGGTCTTGATGGATATACAGATGCCGCTGATGGACGGTTACGAAACTACCCGGCAAATTCGGGACGTGCTGGGTTTGAAGTCGTTGCCGATTATCGCATTAACTGCGGGAGCTTTTAAAAATCAGCAAGTTGCCGCTTTGGCGGCCGGCTTGAACGGCTTCGTGGCTAAACCGTTCGACGTGGACGAATTAGTGACCTTGCTGCAACGCTATATTCCGGATATTCCGGCGACTGCCTTGCCGGTACAGCCGGGCAAGGCTGAGGAAGCCGACATGGTCATAGACATGGCAAGAGGTTTGCACAGTTGGGGCGACGAGGCAACCTATTACAAATATTTGCGCAAATTTGCGGATGCGCACGGCCGCGACGGCTATGAAATCGGCGAGTTGCTTGCCGCAAAACGCATTGCCGAAGCCAACGCGCTAGTGCATAAACTGAAAGGGACTGCGAGTAATTTGGCCGTCATGACGGTTTGGCGTTTGGCTGAACAGTTGGAGCAAGCGCTCGCAGCCGGTTTACCGGCGCAAGCGTTGTCGGGCAAGCTGCAAGCCGAATTGGACGCTGCATTGCAGGCAATAGCCCGCATCGCTCCGCCGTTGCCGATAGACGCAACAACCGTTGCGGAAGTTAACGACGCTGAAGCTTCGCTACGCTTGTTGCAGGAATTATTGCAGGCCTTGGATAGCGACAACCCTGATCAAGCCGAGCCGCTATTGCAAGCATTGGCGGCGCATTTACCTTACCGTGCGTTAAAACCGCTATTCGATATGCTGGACGGCTTCGATTTTCGCGCAGCGGAACGAGAAACGCGACGACTGATAGAACAATTGGTCAACCAGTAATTCGGGGGAATTGGTATGTCCGGCGGTCCCATACTCTGTGTAGACGACGAACCCTATAACCTGGGTATTTTGCGCATGGCATTAAAGGATAGGTACGCACTCGTGTTTGCCCGTAGCGGCGAAGAAACCTTGTGCGCAGTTAAAAAGCACCGGCCGGCTTTGATATTGCTGGACGTGCAAATGCCGGATATGGACGGTTACGAAGTTTGCCGCCGCTTGAAGAGCAATGCCGCGACCGAACATATCCCTATCATTTTTATCACCGGCATGAACCATGAAATCGACGAAAAAGCCGGATTCGACGTCGGAGCGGTGGATTACATCGCCAAACCGGTGTCGGTGCCTATTGTGCAAGCAAGGGTAAAAACACATTTGTCGCTCGTCAAAACCGAGACGCTGGAAAAAAGTTACCGCGATGCCGTGCATATGTTGGGCAGAGCCGGCCATTACAACGATACCGATACCGGCATGCATATTTGGCGGATGGCGGCCTATAGCCGGCTGTTGGCGGAAGCGGTAGGTTGGGACTCCGACCGCTGTAAATTATTGGAATTAGCCGCGCCTATGCACGATACCGGCAAAATCGGCATTCCGGATTCGGTATTGAAAAAGCCCGGCAAATTGAATGCGGATGAATGGGCCATCATGAAAACCCACACCCAAATCGGCTACGGCATCTTAAAACAAAGCAGCGCGCCGGTGTTTCAATTAGCCGCGGAGGTCGCGCTGAATCATCATGAAAAATGGGACGGCAGCGGTTACCCGAACGGTCTGTCGGGGAAACAAATACCGGAATCCGCGCGTATCGTCGCAGTGGCCGACGTGTTCGACGCACTGTCGATGAAACGGTCGTATAAAGACGTATGGCCGTTGGATCGCATCTTGGGGTATTTTCAAGATAACGCAGGCAACCATTTCGACGAGGGCTTGGTGCAGGTGTTTTTAAGCCGCTTGCCCGACGTTTTGAAAATTCGAGACGAATGGGATAAGCGCGAGCAGGGGATGGAAGACGGCTTCTCCATCAATGAAGGTTAAAAACGCACGGGTAGCGCCTTTGCCGATTCGATGCGGCCGGCGTGGCGCCGGCCGTTAAAGTCCAAGCCTTGCGATGTTTATTTAGGGTGCGGCCGGCGCGTCCAATTGCCGGGTGACCCAACGCTGTTCCGGTATCGGGTAGCCGGCCGCTGCAAACTCCCGGGCAATTGCCTGATTGGTATCGAAATAGACTTGCCAATAATGGTCGTTGTGGCAAAACGGCCGCACGGCCAACACCGTGCCGTACAGGTTGAAATCCAATATTTCCACGCTGGGGGTAGGGTCGGTCAATACGTTAGGAATGCTTGCCAATGCCTGTTGCAAACGGCGTATTGCGTCATTCGGATCTACGCCGTGAGCTAGCTGTGCGATACGCTCGACCCGGCGATAGGGGTTGGCCGAAAAATTCTGGATATTGTCCGAGAAGATTTTGTTGTTGCCGATAGCGGCCATCACGTTATCCGGGGTATTGATGGTCGTCGCGAACAAGCCGATTTGCTTGACAGTTCCGGTGAGGCCGGCCATGGTTACGAAGTCGCCTACTTTGAACGGGCGCAACACGATCAGAAACGCGCCGGCGGCGAAGTTGGCCAATAGGCCGGCCCAAGCCGCGCCGATGGCGATACCCATCGCGGCAATCAATGCGGCAAAAGAGGTGGTTTCCACGCCGAAATAGCCCAGCAATGCGATGATCAGTACAACATTCAAGCCTACCGACACCACGGAGCTGATGTAGCTGACCAGTGTGTGGTCGAAATGCTGACGGTCGAATGCGGCGGACATCAAGCGGATCGCAATCTTGATCAGCCAGCGGCCGATCAGAAACAGCAGCAGCGCGCCTATGACTTTCAAGCCTACTTCGGTTAAATGGGCAAGAGCGGTGTCGGTCAATTTCGATAATTTGTCCGTGTTTATGTCGAGATTCATGGTAGGCCTCGTTTGGTTTTTAGTGTGCGGCACAAAATATTCGCCAGCCGCCGCATGCTACAAGCAGCAGTCTTTTAGGTTTGGCGGAGACGGTCGAGTCTTCGGCTGTTCGTTCGAAAATCAGCCGGACTCACTATAACCTTAGAGCCGGCAATAATTCAAAAATCGCACTGCAAGACTGAGAGCGGCGAGAGAGCATCTCCGCTGAGACACTTCGTAAACCCAAGTCCGGCCATAAAGCGTCTGCCGATTAGCGTATTCGCTCTCCTTGTCTATTCTTTGTAGCGTAAAACTACCCCCCTTTCGGCGCGCAGGGAGCTAGCGCACCCTTGCCGCGATAGGCGCTCTATTTATGGTTTTCGGCGGAGACAAGTAGCGAATGAACAATTTGAAACTGGCGTATAAATTCATAGCGTTAACACTGCTGGCAATCATGATGTTTGCCCCGCCGAGCGCTGCGCTACTGAGCGGCAGCCTGGAACAAATTGCCATGACCGAACAAGAGAAGCACGGCGGCGAATACTTGCACAAGACCGTAAAACTACTGCAGGCAGTACAGATGCATCGTGGCCTCGCTAACCGGGCGCTGGCCGGAGATTCTTCGGTAGCCGAACGCTGGTTGGCGACTCGGCGAGACATCGACGCGCAATTAACCGAGATTGCCGCAATCGACCAAAACCACCCCGAATTAGGCATGGACGCGGATTTGGCGCAATTACGGCAGGAATGGGCGAAGCTGCTTGCCTCCTTACCCCAAACCAAAGCTGACGACAGTTTTTGGCTGCATACCGCTTGGATAGAAAGTCTGTTGCACTTTAACCGGAAAATCGCCGATGCTTCGGCGCTTTCGTTGGACCCGGAAATCGATAGCTATTATTTGCAAGCGTTGTCGGTAAGCCAATTGCCGGAAATGGCCGAACTGTTAGCCAACGTGCGCGGACTGGGAACCAAAGCCTTGATGCAAAAGCAGCTTGCCCGGGACGATTTGGTGCTGATTTTTTATGCGCTGAAGTCGTTTGATAACCAGCAGATGTTGTTGATGGAAAACGTGGTGAAAATTTCGACGCTGAATGCCTCCACCCTCGCCGACATTCAAACGATGATTCAAAAGGCCAAAGGCCTCAGCAAGTTGGTGGAAACCGAGCTTCTGAAAGCGCAAAATTTCGATCTTGCCCCGGACGTATTCATGCGGGACCTAACCGCCGTCATCGACTTGCATTTTTCCGCCTCCGAGGCCTTGAACGGCGCTTTGAACGCGGCGCTGGACGGCAGAATCGCGCGGATTCGGCTTTCCAGTATCAAGCTGTTCGGGACGGTATTGCTGCTGTTGGCGTGCTTCGTTTACGTCAGTTGGACAACCACAACCGGCGTGTTGCGCTCGGTCAAGGCCATGTTGTCGGGCTTGGGCAAGCTGGGCAAAGGAGAAATGCCGGCGCCGGA
Source organism: Methylomonas sp. HYX-M1 (assembly GCF_040741385.1). Taxonomy (NCBI): domain Bacteria; kingdom Pseudomonadati; phylum Pseudomonadota; class Gammaproteobacteria; order Methylococcales; family Methylococcaceae; genus Methylomonas; species Methylomonas sp. HYX-M1. The sequence goes on along the minus strand of NZ_CP160405.1, from coordinate 366,393 downwards.
CCATAACGATTACGGTTTGGAGTTCAATCAACTGAAAAACGGTTTGAATTCGGCGGTATCCAGCGTGCATGCTTTGATAGGTGACGTGACCGGTTTATCCGCGGCGGCCGTTGCCGGCAATTTAAGCGCACGCGCCGATGCCAACCGCCATCTCGGCGACTATCGGAAGATCATCAACGGGGTCAATTCGACGCTGGATGCCTTGATCGGTCCGTTGAACATGGCGGCCGGTTCGATCAACGCAATCGCCATGGGCAACATGCCTGCAAAGATCACCGCTGAATACAACGGCGATTTCAATGTCATCAAGAACAATTTAAATACTTGCATCGATGCTATCAACGCCTTGATAAAAGACGCCAACGACCTCGCGGCGGCGGCGGTGGCCGGGCATTTGTCGATGCGTGCGGATGCCGGCAAGCATCAGGGCGATTACTGCAAAATCGTCGAGGGGTTCAATGCGACCTTAGACGCAGTAATAGGCCCGTTGAACACGGCGGCGAATACCATAGACGCTATTTCCAAAGGCAATATTCCGGCAAAAATCAACGCCGAATACCAGGGCGACTTTAACCTGATCAAGCGCAATTTGAACGGGTGCATTGACGCCATCAATGCCTTGGTAGCCGATGCCTTGATGCTGGCTGGTGCCGCACAACAAGGGCAGCTGAGTGCGCGTGCCGATCTCGGCAAACATCAGGGCGATTATCGAAAAATCGTCGAAGGCGTTAACCATACGCTGGATAACCTCATCGCGCCCTTAAGCGAAGCGATAAACGTGCTGAACAGCGTTGAGAACGGCGATTTGACCCGGTCGATGCAAGCTAGTTATCGCGGACAGTTGCAGGCGTTCAAGGATACCGTCAACAACACCATCGACAGGCTGGCCTTGACCATTACCGAAGTAGCCGGTGCCGCAGAACAATTGGCGAACGCCGCAGATCAAATCAGCGCGACTTCGCAATCCTTGGCGCGAGTATCCTGCGAGCAAGCCGCCAATGTCGAGCAAACCTCCGCTAACGTGGCGCAAATGACTTCCACCATCTACCAAAATGCCGAAAATGCCAGAAACACCGAGGCGATTGCCGGTAAAGCGTCCCAGGATGCCGGCGACGGCGCGCAAGCCGTCAAACTCACCGTGGAAGCGATGCGCGACATTGCCGACAAGGTGCGTATCATCGACGACATTGCTTTTCAAACCAATATGTTGGCTTTAAATACCGCTATCGAGGCGGCTAGGGCGGGCGAGCACGGCAGAGGATTTGCCGTGGTCGCGGGCGAAGTGCGCAAACTGGCAGAACGCAGTTCGATAGCCTCGCAAGAAATTGGTGAATTGGCGGTGAGCAGCGTCGATACCGCCGAAACGGCGGGAAGCTTGCTTCAGGAAATTGTGCCCGGCATCATCGAGACCTCGAAATTGGTGCAGGAAATTGCTCTGGCCTCCGGCGAACAGGCTAACGGCGTTAATCAAATCAATGCCGCGATGAGTTACATGAATCAAGTGACCCAACAGAATGCCGCGGCTAGCGAGCAGTTGGCGGCCACCGCGCAAGACATGACCAGTCAAACCGAACAATTACAGCGGCTGATGGCCTTTTTTACTCTGAAAGCCGCATAGGCAGACGATTTGTTGGATGTTCAGATTTGGGCCGTTTGCGTCATTTCGAGCAATGTCGTCAAATCCGGTCCGATTTTTGCCGGCATCTGCTCCAGCTGTTCCAACGGCAAGTGCTGGCGGTTGATCCAGGCGGTCGGGTAGCCGAACCAGGCGGCGCCAACCGCATCCCAAGCGCCGAAGGCGGCGAAGGCTATTTCCTGCTTGGTTAGCCCGAAAGCATTCAGCGCCATCGCATAAGCGCGCGGGTCCGGTTTGAAAGCGCTTACCCGGTCGGTGCTGAGCGGTGGATCGAACAGCGCTTGCAAATCGTTGTCCCGGCTCAGTTTCAGCAAGATCGCTTCCGGCAGATTCGACAAAAACGCCAGCCGTATCCCGCGTTCGCGTAATTCGGACAATACCGGTCGTGCGTCCGGCCAGGCCGGCAGTTGTTCGAACACAGCGACCAGATCGTCCCGGTCGCTGTCGGCTAACGGCAAACCAAGCGCGTTTGCCGCATAGGACAGCGCCTGCGCGGTAATGCTGCGAAAACCGGTGTAACGTCCACCCAGGGTACGCAACCAGCTGTATTCGAACTGGCGGCTGCGCCACAGCGCGCTGAGTTCGCTGCCGCGCCCTGGAAAGCGCCGTTCTGTTGCTGCTGCGACCGGTCGCGGGTCGAACACGGTAAAAGCGTCGAAGGCAATGGCTTTGATGGTTGGAGCAGCAGTGCCGCCGGCCTTGATCAGCGATGGCGACAAGGCCGCGCCGGCGGTTGCGCTGGTTAAGGCGAGGAAGCGGCGTCGGGTTAAGGGCATGACGGTTCTCCGGAAGCAAGGGTGTGGTTTTTGACTAAGCCAATCGCAAGCCGGCGATGGCTAGGCAAGGTCTTTACGGATAGTGAGTAATCAGGCGTCGGCGGAGTTGCAAAAGTCGGTCTGCCGGGCGCACTGAGTGGCGAGCAAAATACTACAAAACAACACCAACGCCTAATGTTAGGTGCGAACGCTTGCCAGGCGATTTGGAGTCATGCGGAGCGCATCCTTTGACCGCCGGCCGAACCGGGGATGAGCGGCGGCCGTTCACGGGCGTATCCTGCAGCATAAAAGTATTGCGTTGAGAGATGGCTTGTTTGTCGCGATTTGTGTTGTTATATTATAACAATTATCCGCCGTCTCAAGTGCGCCACTGCTGTTGCTAAACCGAGTGGGTCAAGACTTTGTCCGAAGCATTCGCAGGCGGAAATGCCATTAAATGTCTATTTTTTGTTCAGTCGAGTTGCTGCGAGGTCAGGATTGGTCCAGGGCAATGGATGCTTCGAACATTTAGAGCGAATGCTGGTAACAAACGATAAAGGCATGGGTATGGGCTGTAAAAGGCCGGTTACATTGTCGGGATACACTACCCTGCTATCCGCAATCGTAGCGCCGACTGAAACCGGATCGGAATTGACGCGCTGTTTTGCGTCACCAAGAGTGACGATATAACGTTGAAAATATGAGTTCAAAACACACCCGACTGATTTTATTAGTAGTGTCCGGCAATTTGCCGGGGCCTGTTTATGCGGAAGAGTCCCTTCCGGTATTGGAAACCGTGGTCGTCACTTCGCCGATTCGCGAAAAACTGTCCGACTTTTTGTCGCCGATTACCGTCTTGAGCGACGACGAATTACGAATGAAAACCGGTCACAGCATCGGCGACACCTTGAAAAACGAGCTAGGCATTTCCAGCCAGTCGTTCGGACCCGGCGTCGGCACGCCGGTGATACGCGGTCAGGCCGGTCCGCGGGTGCGGGTATTGAATAACGGCATCGGCGCCAACGACGTGTCGGCGATCAGTCCGGACCACGCCACCAGCGTCGAACCGCTGCTGGCGGAGCGCATCGAAGTGTTGCGCGGGCCGGCGACCTTACTCTACGGCAGCGGCGCCATGGGCGGGGTAGTCAACGTGATCGACAACCGGATTCCCGGCAAGGCCTTCGACAAAGCCTTGAACGCGGCGTTGGAGCAACGCTTCGACTCCACCAGCGACGAAACCAGCACGACGATGAAAATCGAAGGTAGCCGGGATCACATCGCCTACCACCTGGATGGTTTTTACCGCCACCGCAACAATTTGGACATCGGTGGTCGCGGCATCGACAGCGCCAAGGTAGCGACTACCGATCCGTCGTTGTCTGTCGTCGACAATCCTAAGGGCTATTTAAACAACACCGGGGCGGAAGCGATCAGCGGTTCGGCCGGTTTGTCTTGGATCGACGATTTCGGTTATGCCGGCGCCTCGATCAATAACCTGAACAATACCTACGGCATCGCTCCGGACGGCACCGGCGAAGAAACCGTACAAATCGCAATGCGGCAGAACAAATACGATTTCAAAAGCGAACTGAACAATCCGTTGCCGTTCGCTAAAAGTGTGCGTACCCGTCTTGGTTACACCGATTATCAGCATACCGAAATCGCCAACGGTGAGCCCGGCGCGTTCTTCACCAACAAAAGCTACGAAGGCCGTATCGAACTTAATCACCAGGACATCGGTCCGCTACGCGGCGCGGTCGGTTTTCAAGCCCAGATCAGCGATTTCAACGCAACCGAGAAATTGAGCGGTGCCAGCATCGTGCCGCGATCGGATACCTATAGTTACGGGGTGTTCGGCGTCGAAGCCTTCGATCTCGGCCCGGTAACCTACCAGCTCGGTACTCGCGTCGAGCAAACCGATATTCATCCGGACGGTTTCAGCCCCTTGAGTTATACCCCGGTCAGCGCATCGGCGGCGGCATTATGGAAATTGGACCTTAGCAACAGCATCAATCTGGCTGTGACTCGCTCATCGCGGGCGCCCAATGTCCAGGAACTGCTGGCCAACGGTTACCACGACGCTACTCGCAGCTTCGAAATCGGCAGTTTGAACCTGAACGAAGAAACCGCATACAACCTGGACTTGGGTTACCGCTTCAACGGCGACTGGTTGCGGGCCGAGCTCGACCTGTTTCACAATTGGGCCGGGGATTACATCTACCAACGCCGCACCGGGCAATTCGTCGACGAAGACGGCAACCCGTGCGCGGTGGATTGCAAACCGGTAGTGCAAAGCAGCCAACAGGACGCCATTTTCAAAGGCTACGAAGCCAAGCTGATTTTCCCGATGCTGGAAAACCATTTCGGCCTGCTGGAACTGACCTTGTTCAGCGATTACACCCGCGGCCAATTCGTCAACGGCGGCGACGTGCCGCGCATGCCGCCGCTGCGCTACGGTTTGCAACTGGATTACAATCAGGACAAACTCTCCAGCTATCTGCGTCTGACCCGTGCCGACGAGCAAACTCACGTCGGCGAGTTCGAGACCTCTACCGCAGGGTATTACTTGCTGAACGTCGGCGTCAATTACCAGATTCAAGCGACCAACGACACCCGGTTGCTGGTGTTTGCCAAAGGCAACAACTTGCTGGATCAAAACATCCGCAACGCGACCTCTTATCTGCGCAATTTTGCGCCGGAAGCCGGACGCGGGGCGGAAGTAGGGTTTAGATTAAGTTATTAATTATCGATAGCGGCGAAGGCGCACCGAGAGGAGCGCCTTTTTTTGAATCACCAATTGTTATAATATAACATACCAATGACAGCAATTAATCCTTTTCATCAACCCAAACTCCCGGTAACCGTGTTATCCGGCTTTCTCGGCGCCGGCAAAACCACGCTGCTGAATCACATACTCAGCAATCGCGAAAACCGGCGAGTGGCGGTGATCGTCAACGACATGAGCGAAGTCAACATCGACGCCGCGCTGGTCAAGAACGAGGTGCAGCTGAATCGCGGCCAGGAAAAACTGGTCGAAATGAGTAACGGGTGCATTTGCGCAACCCATCCTTGGGTTGCGTGCTCCGCACCGGGCCTTGCCCGTCCAAGTTTGCTCCCGGCAAACTTGTGCTGCACCCTACGAGAGGATTTGCTGATCGAGGTCGGCAACTTGGCCAGGGACGGCCGCTTCGATTATCTGGTGATTGACCAATTTGCCGGGAGCAAATTGGGATGCGCAAGCACCGCGCCAGCGGCAAAACCCAAGGATGGGTTTTGTCAATCCACCGGCATCGCCGAACCGCTGCCGATTGCCGAAACCTTCACCTTTCGCGACGAAACCGGCGCTAGCCTGGCCGACATCGCCCGACTGGATACCATGGTAACCGTGGTCGACGCCGTCAACTTCATGCGCAACTACCAGGAAGCCCTGAGTCTGAAGGAGGCCGGCGAGGCTTTGGGCGAAGACGACGAGCGCAATGTCGCCGACCTGCTGGTCGACCAAATCGAATTCGCCAACGTGATCCTGATTTCCAAAATCGATCTGATCGCCAGCGACGAAATCGTCAACCTCAAGGCCATCTTGCACAGCCTGAACCCCGACGCCGAAATCGTGCCGATGGCGATGGGCCAAGTCGACCTCGGCAAAGTATTGAATACCGGGCTATTCGATTTTGAAAAAGCCGAACAGGCTCCCGGCTGGCTCAAGGAATTGCGCGGCGAGCATGTTCCCGAGGCGGAAGAATACGGTATCAGCAGCTTTGTGTACTCTGCCCGCCGCCCTTTCCACCCAACACGCTTCTACCAGCATTTGCACGAAGGCGAGTGGGAAAACGGCACGTTGCTGCGCTCCAAAGGCTTTTTTTGGTTGGCTTCCAGACCCGAGCACGCCGGCAACTGGTCGCAAGCCGGCGGCATCATGCGCCACGGTCTGGCCGGACGCTGGTGGGCGTCGGTACCGGAGGATCAATGGCCGGAAGAGTACCTAGAAGACATTCGCGAACATTGGCAAGAACCCTATGGCGATTGCCGCCAGGAACTGGTGTTCATCGGCCAAAACCTCGATGCCGAACAAGTCTGTCGGGAGCTCGACGCTTGCTTACTGACCGAGGCCGAATTGGCGGCAGGCCCCATGGCTTGGCGCCGGTATGCAGACCCGTTTCCGCTTTGGTTCGCGCAATGACGCGCAAGCAAACGGCTCGACCCGCCGGCGATGCAAACCGTATCGCCGGCCTACTTTTCCAACCTTTGCCTTGGAGGGCAATACCATGAAAAAAAACCAACTGTTACCGGTAGCGCTGCTTGCGATGGGATTGAGCATAGCCGGCCAATCCCTCGCTGCCGAGAGTAGCTTGGCCGGCTATTACATCGGTATCGACGGTACCGACACCTTTACGTCCGGCACTTACAACGGCCTGGCAAACCCCAATGCCGGCAATCTGACCTTACTTCTCAACCACGGCAACCATTATCACGGCATCGGCGCCTACGCATACAGTGGCCCAGCAGGGTCGCCAACGACCAACGACACCAATACCAACAACCGCATTCCGGAAATTTCCTCGCTGGATGCGCCTCTGGCACTCAATTGGGGCAGCGGTAGCCTGTATAGCGGCAAACTCACGTCCCAAAACAATCCGTCGGAAGACTACGGCAACCTGACCTTCGCTCGGGTAGACGACCTGGCAGGGCACGAAACCGGCAGCGAACAGCAGATTCTGTTCAACAGCAGCAACAACCGCTGGTCGACCTTGCTGGGCGATACCGCTATCGGCCTGCAATTGATCTCCGCCACGGCCGGTTTGTTCGTCGGCGACCAACAAACCGCCAACCTGTTCGCCATCAGCGACACCATCAACCTGGATAGCTACCTTACTACTGGATTCTCGCCGATCTTCTGGACCGCATCCGATGCCGTTGCAGGCACGTATACCGCCGAATTTCGGTTGGTCGGCTTAAATGACGCGAATATCAATTCCGGACGTTTTTACTTCGACTTCGCACCGACCGCGGTTCCGTTGCCGGCGGCGTTTTGGTTTTTTGCATCCGGTTTATTCGGATATATCGGCCTTAGCCGCAAGCGCGGCCTCCCTACGGCATGAGTTCCACCGGTGAAAATAACTCGGCCGGAAGCGACATGGGCAGCGTACCGCCATTACGCATGTGCTTGGCTTGACTAGCCGTGCGCTCCGGCGGCTAGCCATTTTCGTGTAGGAGGATGAGATGACCGGTCTGGATAGTTATCTGCACCTGATAGGCGCTGAACTCTTGATCATTCTCGGCGCCGTGATTCCGTTGTTGGACGATAAAACCCACAAACGGGCGCTCACCCTGGTGTTTTCGGCGGTGCTCGGTTTCATGTTGGCCCATTTCATCTCCCACGTACTGCCGAACCGGTTGGCCGATTTTATCTATAGCTCGCACCGCGATTATCGCTCGCTGAAAAATCCGGGCAAAGAACCGACATGAACAGCGTTTTACCTAGCATTGCCGCTTGCCTTGCCGTCAGCCTGTGCTCGCTGTCGAGCGCGCTTGCGCTGTGGCTGCCGACGGAGCGCCTAAAACAAATCGTGCCGTTCTTAGTTGCCTTGGCGGTAGGGGTATTGCTGGGGGACGCTTTCATCCATCTGATTCCGGACGCCACGGCCAGACAAGGCTCGGTCAGCGATGTATGCCTGATGGTATTGATCGGCGTCTTCGGCTTTTTCGTCATGGAAAAGCTAGTGCGCTGGCGCCACGATCACACTGTCGACACCCAGGCCGAAGCCGGCGAAATTTTGCCTTTGGCCAAAATGAATCTGATCGGCGATGCGATCCACAACTTCGTCGACGGGGTGTTGATTGCCGGCAGCTTCTTGGCCGACCCGGTAGTGGGTTTGACCACCACGTTGGCGATCATTGCCCACGAAGTACCGCAGGAACTGGGCGACGTCGGCGCGTTGCTGCGTGGCGGATATGCACCCAGGCAAGCCGTGTTGTACAACTTTTATTGTTCCTTAACCGTTGTGCCCGGCGCCTTGTTTACCCTGCTGCTCGGCCAAGTCGCCGAATCGTCGTTGATCGTATTGTTACCAATAGCTGCAGGCGGCTTTATCTACATTGCCGCCTCCGACCTGATTCCGGTATTGCACGAGCGTTCGACCTTGCCCCATCTTGGCGGGCAAGCCGTCTCTTTCGCTTTGGGCATTGCTTGCATGCAGGCCGTCGTGCTGTTCGAACAAATTTTGTTAACCGCATAAGGAGGCCTAAATGCCCGTAGCCCATTTTTTGAGGCAAACCTTAAGCCCTGCCGGCCAAGCCGCTCAACACTTAGCGCCGCCATGGCTGCACTCTCCGATGAAAAGCCTGGTTTCCCGCGATTTTGCCGATTTGGCGGATATTTACCGGCACAACGTCAACTTATGCCTGATCGAACGGACGTTTCCGGTCGACATGGAACATTTTGTTTATACCGCGCTGGCACGGAAAGTCGGCGTCGAAATCAGCCTGCGAATCGATCCACTGCAGTTTGATTTCGGCGAAATTTGGCCTCAAGCATCCGCGCTGCCGGGTTACCAAACTTGGTTGGACGACGTCGAAATGTTGGTCGGGGCATTTTGCGACTTATTCGAGTTGCGTGAGGCCGGATTCCGTCTGTACACGCTGGACAAAGCCATGTGCCCGCGCTTTCACGTCGACCGGGTGCCGGCCCGGTTGATTTGCAGCTACGGCGGCATCGGTACCGAATGGCTGCCCGAGTATGCCTTGGACCGCGGCAAGCTGGGCATGGGCGCTTGCGGAAAGCCGGACGACTGTTCCGGCTTGATCTTGGACCCGACCGCAATCCGGCAAATGCCGGCCTACGCGGTGGGCCTGATGAAGGGCGAACACTGGGAAGGCAACGAAGGCCGCGGCCTGGTGCACCGCTCGCCGGCCCCCACCGCGGTGCAGCCGCGCCGCTTGTTGCTGACTTTGGATATGTTGTAAAGCGTAGGTACGCAGTGCGTACCTTTTGGCAAACGATTCATCGGAAACCTTTAATCTGGTACTGGTACGCGGTGCGTATCTACTGACTACCGCAACAAAAACCTACATGCTGATCAAACTGTACAACGGCTCGATTTACGACCCCAGCCAAAACCTGCACGGCGATACCCGCGACCTGTTCATCCGCGACGGGGCGATTGTCGCCGATCCCGGACCGGGCGCGCGTTTCGACGCGGTGTACGACTTGACCGGCAAGATTGTGATGGCCGGCGGCATCGACATCCACAGCCACATCGCCGGCGGCAACGTCAACACCGCCCGGGTATTGTTGCCGGAGCAGCACCGCAATCATATGGCGCGGCGGCTTAACCATCCCTTCAGTTCCGCCAAGTGGTCCAGTACCGACATCGGCTACCGCTACGCGCGGATGGGCTATACCAGCGTGGTCGAACCGGCGATGTTGCCGGTGGGCGCGCTGGACGTGCACCTGCAAATGGCCGACATCCCGATCATAGACACCGCCGCGCTGGCGATCCTGGGCAACGACGAACTGTTGTTGCGACTGCTACGGGCCAAGGCCGGCCAGAACCAAATCAACGATTACGTAGCCTGGACCTTGAACGCCACCCGCGCGCTGGGCTTGAAGATCATCAACGCCGGCGGCGCCAACGCCTTCAAAAGCAACGTCCGCCAATTCGGTCTGGACGACATCGTACCGGATTACGGCGTCAGCTCGCGGCAGATTCTGCAAACCCTGCAAACCGCCGTGCATCAGCTCGGCGTGCCACATCCGCCGCACGTGCATTGCAACAACCTGGGCATCCCCGGCAACGTCGACACCATCATCGCCACCATGGAAGCCGCGCAAGGCCTGCCGATGCACCTGGCCCACGTGCAGTTTTACGCTTACGGTACGGAAGGCGCCAAAGGCTTTTCCTCGGCGGCGGCCAAACTGCTGGAAGCCTTCAACCGCCACCCCAACATCAGCATGGACGTCGGCCAAGTGCTGTTCGGCCAGACCGTGACCATCTCCGGCGACGTCATCGCCCAATATAGCCGCCACGCCGACGCCAGCCCGAGCAAATATGTAATGTGGGACGCCGAAACCGAAGGCTCCGGCGGCGTGGTGCCGTACCGCTACCGCCAAGCCAGCTTCGTCAACACTCTGCAATGGGCGATTGGCCTGGAACTGTTTTTACTGGCCGAGGCGCCGGAGCGGCTGTTTTTCACCACCGACCACCCCAACGGCGCGCCGTTTACCGCCTACCCGGAACTGCTGCGCTTGCTGATGGACGCCGATTACCGACAGGAATGCATGGCCCACCTGAACCAGGAAGCCCTGGCATTGACCTTGCTGCCGAATCTAAAGCGCGAATTGACCCTGAGCGAAGTCGCCAGCATGACCCGCTCCGCCGCCGCCACGCTGCTGGGCCTCAACGACAGAGGCCATCTGGCGCCGGGCGCCATTGCCGACATCGCCGTTTACCATCCTGGTCAGCGTACCGGCGCTCGTCCCGACTACCGGGCAATGTTCGCCGACGCCGCCTTGCTGTTCAAAAACGGCCGGCTGGTGGTACAAGACGGCATCGTGATCGAACGGCCGGCCGGCTTGGCCCAGACCGTTACCCCGGTTTACGACGCCGGCATCATCCGTACTGTCAAACAACACTTCGACCGCTTCTACAGCCTGAAACTCGGCCAATACGCGGTCAACGACGCCGACTTCGGCGAACATCCCAGGTTTAAGGTGCATGAATGACGACATTGCGCTACGAAGTCGAGATTTGTCATCCCCTCTGCCGCGCCGAGCATCGCAGGGTTTGAGCGGAATAGCCCGAAGGGGCGCGGCAAGGATGCCGCGCGTTTTCCGCGGGGGCTGGGAAGCCCCTTCGGAAAACCCCGTTCAAACCCGAGGAGCGCAGGGAATAAGCGGCAGCGGGGGTGGCCTTTTCTTTGGATACTTTCTTTTGGCCACGCAAAAGAAAGTATCTCGGCTGTCGGGCCGAGACCCGACATTAAAAAGCCGTCGCGATAGTGACACAACAATGACAGTCGCCTCGACCAATACACATTAAGCCGTTACAACCAGTAAAAACCATGAACCCCATCGAAGACATCCAGGCCCGCGCCGACAGCCGCCGTATCGCCATCGACAAAGTCGGCATCAAGGACATTCTGCATCCGGTGCGGGTGCGGGATAAAAACGGCGGCGAACAACATACCGTGGCTCGTTTTGATATGTACGTGAATCTGCCGCACGACTTCAAGGGCACCCACATGTCGCGCTTCGTGGAAATCTTGAACGGCCACGACCGGGAGATCAGCATTGCTTCGTTTCCGGTCATGTTGCAGGAAATGCTACAGCGGCTGGAAGCCGAATCCGGCTACATCGACATGCGTTTTCCGTATTTCCTCGAAAAGGCCGCGCCGGTCAGCGGCGTGCGCAGTCTGCTGGATTACCAAGTCGGTTTTATCGGCGAAATCGACGCCCAGGGTTGCCGCACCAAAGTCAAAATCGTGGTGCCGGTGACCAGCTTGTGCCCATGTTCCAAGGAAATCTCGGAACGCGGCGCCCACAACCAGCGCTCCCACGTCAGCGTCACGGTAGCAACCTCGCAATTCATCTGGATCGAAGATCTGATCGCGCTGGTCGAGGCCGAAGCCTCGTCGCCTATCTACGGCTTGCTGAAGCGTCCGGACGAAAAATACGTCACCGAATACGCTTACGACCACCCCAAATTCGTCGAGGACATGGTGCGCGACGTTGCCGCCCGCCTGGACGCCGAGCCGCGCATCGGCGCCTACACGGTGGAATCGGAAAACTTCGAGTCGATACACAACCACTCGGCTTATGCGCTGATCGAGCGCCGTAAACCGACGCTATGAATTTCTATGCCTTCATCGTTCGTCCTTGACGACGGACGAGTCATTCCCCCCAAGGAGACCGCCATGCAAACCGCCCCAAAACTCAACTACCCGGTACCCGTGACGATATTGACCGGCTTTCTCGGCGCCGGCAAAACCACACTGCTGAACCGCATCCTCACCGAACAGCACGGCCGCCGCATCGCGGTGATCGAAAACGAATTCGGCGAAACCGGCATCGACAACGAACTGCTGGTACAAACCGACGAGCAAATCGTCACGATGAACAACGGCTGTATCTGCTGCACCGTGCGCGGTGACCTGGTACGCATCCTGGCCGAATTGTCCGAGCGGCGGGAAAGCGGCGTTATCCACTTCGAACGGGTCATCATAGAAACCACCGGTCTGGCCGATCCGGCGCCAGTGGCGCAAACCTTTTTCATCGAACCCGACATCGCCGAAAATTACAAACTGGACGCCATCGTCACCGTGGTCGACGCGGTGCATGCCCACATGCAATTGCAAGAGCATCACGAAGCGCAAGAACAAGTCGGTTTTGCCGACCGGATTTTGCTATCGAAAACCGATTTGCAGGAAGCCGAAGTGGTTGCCGACCTGGAAACCCGCTTGCGGGCGATGAACCCCAGGGCGCCGATCAAGCGCGTGCATTTCGGCGCCACCGAGTTGCACGACATACTGGACATCGACGGTTTCAACCTGGACGACATCCTGAAAATCGAGCCGGATTTTTTAGACGACGTCAGTCACGAGCATGAAGACGACATCGGTTCGTTCGTGTTCCGTACCGACCGTCCGCTCGATGCGGCCCGCATCTTGGCGTTTCTGGACATCATGGTGCGCGACTACGGCAACGACCTGCTGCGCTACAAAGGCATCCTCAATATCGCCGGCTGCGACAAGCGGGTCATTTATCAAGGCGTGCACATGCTGATGACCGAGGGTTTCGGCAGCCCGTGGCCGGACGGCGCGGCTAGGGAATCGAATCTGGTATTCATCGGCCGCAATTTACCCAAGCAGGAGATGCTGGAGGCGTTGGCAGCCTGTCAGCTTGCGGTTTGAATGACGTTGCCCGCATCATTCTTGACCTCTCGCGCTACGCGTCGCCACGCGCCAAGTCTCCGAGAGTTGGGCCCATTTCATGAATAAGCCATGCGGAGGTGAGATCGCGCGAATGATCCCGTCAGGCTAGCCTTAGGGAGCAGCACAAATGACATTGTGCTCCTGTATGAGATGTTATAATATAACATAGTGACTTGGTTCACACAGCTCGTCGCCTAGAGTCAGGCCGGGCTTTCACTTGCATAACAGGAGAACGTTCATGAGTAATCTTTGGTTAAAACCCGCGTTGATACTGGGTTTAAGCATCAATCTGTCCGCGCCGCTGGCGGCGGAGCAACACGACGGCGACATTCAGCCTTGGAAACAAGGCGGGCAAATCGAATTGAACGGCACGTTGTTCGAAGCCGATTTCGGCGACCTATCCGGCGGCGCTTACCGTACCGACGATCCGGGCTACGATGCCGACACCGCGTTAGGCGCATTCGGAGACGGTAACTGGCTATGGTTTCAAGGCATCGGTTCCTTGCAATTCTGGAACGGCTCGGCTTGGAGCAATTCGGTATTGAACGGCGAACACATCCAAATCGAAGACGCGCTTGGCAACACCTCGGTATTTTCGGCTGACGGCGTAAGCAACGGCGCCGGGGTAATAGGGCAATTCGACAGCAATGGCGATATTCACGAACATCTGGACATGGCGATTCGCAACGCCAGCAACGTTTTAGGCGGCAGCGTAGGCGCCTATTGGATTACGCTGCAATTGTTCGAGACGGTTGCTGAATCGCAAACTCCGCTGGCGATTTCGGCAAGCTACGACATCATTTTCAACCGCGGCTTGGCTAGCGCAGACTTCGAAGCGGCGGTCTCTGCGGCAACCGCACCGGTACCGCTGCCGGCCGCCGTGTGGATGTTCGGTTCCGCCTTGATGGGCTGGCTGTACACAGGACGCCGCCGCCAAGCGCATGTTTAAAGCGTCGTCCGCTTGCCGACCTGCAATTGAGCTCGCCGCCGGGGGTGGGGTTTAACTCCCCCCTCGGCCCTTGCGGCACCGCAAAAATTTTTAAGCAATGCAACGATTCCCGATCATCAGGCCGCGCAGTTGCGCTCCCCCGCGCCCCCCCCGGCCTATTCCCAGCGGCCCCAATCGGCTTGAGCCAACAAGGTTTGCTTGCGTTTTCCGGCACAGCCCGTTGTGTGCACGCTTGACGCTAACCGCGTTTTTGCTGACGCTCAGCCCGCTAGCAAGCGCCGCCGACCCGGCGGCTACGGATTTTGAACGCAGCACGGTAGACGATGAAATAGCCCTAGACACGGTCGAAGTGATCGGCGACCGGACGAAATCCACAATCGCGCCGCAAACCAGCGAACTGCGCGGCGACGCCTTGTACCGGCAGCAAGCCGACACCTTGGGCAAAACCCTGGAAAACCAAATGGGCGTTGCCAACGCCTCGTTCGGTCCCGGCGTCGGCGTACCGGTAATCCGCGGCCTGAGCGGCTCGCGGGTGCGCATCATGCAAGACGGCATCGGCAGCCACGACGCATCCTTTTTGAGCCCGGATCACGCGGTGGCGATAGAACCGCTGTTTGCCGAACAAATCGAGGTGGTACGCGGGCCGGGCACGATTCGCTACGGCGGCAACGCGATCGGCGGTTTCGTCGATGTCAAAGACAACCGGATTCCGGAAAAGGTACCGGGGCGCGTCATCGAAGGCGCCGTCGAAAACCGTTTCGACACCAACGCCGACGGCACTAACGCCGGTTTTAAATTCGACCTGGGCCGGGAGCAATTGGCGATGCGGGTCGCCGGTTTTCACCGTAACCGCAACGACACCGAAATTCCCGGCGCCGCGATCGATGCCGGCGCGGTTCGCCAACAATTCGGCTTGAACAAGCTCATTAACGCCTACGGCACGATACCCAATACCGACAGCGAAAGCGTCGGCGGCTCGCTGGGTTTGTCTTGGCTGGGCGAATCGGCCATGGCGGGCCTGTCGGTCGGCCACTTCACCAACCGCTACGGCGTGCCCAAAGGCACGCACGGCATAGACCCCAGCGATTTGGACGGATTGGAATTGCTGTTGCCGGACATAGACCCGGCTTTGCTGGACGAATTCGCCGACATCCTGGGAGCGGAAGCCTTGAATCCCAGTATCCGCATCGACATGCGCCAGACCCGATACGACTTTAAAAGCGATTGGTATCCGCGCTTGCCCGGCATCGAAAAAGTCGCGTTCCGCTACGGCATCGTCGATTACGCCCATACCGAAGTCGAGGGCGGCCTGCCGTTCACCACCTTCACCAACCAAGTCGGCGAAGGCCGATTCGAAATTCACCACACTTTCTTCGACGCGCTGACCGGCAGCTTCGGCGCGCATTGGCAAGACCGCGAGTTCGCCGCGCTAGGGGTGGAAAGCTTTGTGCCGCCGACCCAAGGCGATACCTTAGGCTTGTTTACCCTGCAAAAACTGCAATTCGGCGATTGGACGCTGGAAGCCGGCCTGCGTACCGAGCGGTTGCGCATCGACCCCAGCACCGACTATCTGCGCTTCCCGACCCCGCCCGGTCTGCCGCCCCGTTTTGCCGACATTGCCCTGCCCGACAGCTTGCAATTTCGTGCCGACACGGCGTCCTTGTCCGGCCGCTGGGATTTCAGTCGCGACGCCGGGCTGACCCTGACGCTGAGCCGGGCCAAGCGTGCGCCGGACATCCAGGAGCTGTTGGCGATAGGCCCGCATCTGGCGACGCGTAATTTCGAGGTCGGCAACGTCAAATTGGGCAACGAAACCGTCAATCTGGCCGATCTAGGCCTGGACTGGCAATCGGAGCGGCTGTCGCTCAAATTGAACGGCTATTACAACTGGAGCGACGATTACATCTATCAAAAACGCCTGTCCGGCTTTTACAGTTATCACCAGTCGCAGTTTTACGCCGACTGCGTCAGTCTGGTCGATTGTTTGCCGATTTACGCCTACGACCAACGCAACGCCTGGTTCACCGGTTACGAAGCCGAGGCACAAGCGGTATTGGCCGATACCGGTCTCGGCCGGTTGAAACTGACGCTGTTTTCCGATTGGGTGCGCGGACGCTTTGCCGACGGCGACCGCAGCGATGTCCCACGCCTGCCGCCGCTACGCTTCGGCGCCGAACTCGGCTTCGGCGACGCGATCTGGAACGCTTCAATCCGCTATACCCGCGGCGAAGCGCAAAGCCACCCCGGCAACGCCGAAACGGCGACGGCCGGCTACCACCTGCTGGCCGCCGGCGCCGATTACCATTGGAAAAGCCTGGAGCCCTTGGATTTATGGCTTTTCGCCAAAGCCAACAATTTATTGAACGAAGAAGTGCGCAACTCGGTGTCGTTTTTGCGCAATTTCGCGCCGGAGCCGGGCCGTAGCGTCGTGATCGGCTTTCGCGCCACCTTCTAAAACATGCTTAAGCCATGACAACGTTTAGGCCCGATGAGTTGCAGCTACAGCCTATCGCCACGACATTTTTCGAGCCGCAAAGAGCCTGTCTGTTCCCGCGCAGCTTTCACAGTAATCCGTAACGCCGGAGATTCCCTATGTTTCGTCACCGCTTGCCGCGCCTAACCATTCGTCCCCAAATTGCGGCCTGCCCGTCCGGCCTTGTCAAACCAAAGCGGCCGCACGTGCCGGCGATGTTGAAGCCGCTGGCTTGGCTGCTGGCCACCGTCGCCGTTCCGGTTTACGCCGTGCATTTGGACGTGGAAATTTGGGCCGACGGCGACGCGATGCAGGCCGGTTTTTGCCGCACGCCCGGTGCGGTCGGTTGCGACCTGACCCAATTGACAGGCAGCCTGAATTTGCCGGCCGGGACTTTACCGGTAGACGGTGCCAGCGGGCAGATGGTGTATTTGACGGACTTTCGCGATTTCTCCGGCGGCCCTTACAAGACGCCGAATCCGGGGTTTCAAGCGGTAGACGGCGCGCTGGAGGCCGGCGAATTGGTCAATTACCAAGCGCTGGGCATCCTGGAATATTGGAACCCGGAGACTCGCGCCTGGCAGCCGGCCCCGGCCAATGTGCGCGTCAAACTGGCCGGGGCCATCGATCCGGCCTACGTAATCACCGACTACAACCAGTGCGGCGGCCAGTTGTTTTGCTTTGCCGACGGTTTCGATAACCAAACCGCGGTAACCTTGTTTACCGGCAGCGGCATCGCCGGCAAGGCGCAAATGGTGGTAGACGCCGCCAACAACTCGGGCAGCTTGCACACCCACTTGAATTTCTTTTTGGAACCCCCCCAAGGTACGCTCGGCGGGCCGGTCGGCGCTTATTTGCTGGAACTGCAAGTCGGTTCCAACCGCCGCATCCAGTCGTCCACCCCGTTCTACGTATTATTCAACGCCGGATTGTCGACCGAGGATTTTTCCGATGCCTTGCTGGAGCGCATCGAGACATTGCCGGTGCAACCGGTCGCACCTATCGCCAACGCCGGCGCCGACCGCTCGGTCAAGGTCGGCGATACCGTCGAGCTGGACGGCTCGGCCAGTTACGACCCGGACGCCGCGCCGAAGGCGTTAAGCTATCAATGGCTACAAACCGTCGGCAGCCCGGTCGAGTTAAGCGGCGGCAATAGCGCCGGCGCGAGCTTCGTCGCCAGCCAAGCCGGCCAATATGCCTTCCGCTTGACCGTCAACGACGGCGCCGCCAGCGCCAACGACGAGGTCGCGGTCACGGTGAGCGCCGCCGACACGCCGATTGCGCCGGTCGCCGATGCCGGCGCCGATAAGACAGTCGGTTTGAATGCTGTGGTAACCCTGGACGCCGGCGCCAGCTACGACCCGGAACCCGGCCCCGGCGAATTGAATTTTAGCTGGCAACAAACCGCCGGGACTAGCGTGATCTTGCAAAACGCCGATACCGCCACCCCCGGTTTTACTCCGGTTCAAACCGGTCGTTACGCCTTTCGCGTCGCGGTTGGCGACGGCAATCTGATCGCTTACGACGAAGTCGTCGTTACCGTGCCGGAGCCGCCGCTGGCCGATGCCGGCGCCGACAAACTGGCGCGCTTGCACAGCCTAGTCGCGTTGGACGGCAGTGCCAGCGTCGATACCGACCCCGGTCCCGACGCATTAAGCTATCGCTGGCAACAAACCCAAGGCGAGGCGATGGCGTTGAACGGCGCCGACGACCGGTCGGCCTATTTCACCCCGACCCGTCCCGGCAACTATTCCTTTAAATTGGCGGTCGGCGACGGCGTCGGCATTGCTTACGACGAGGTGACTTATACCGTCCCGGCGCTGGGCGACGTGGATTTGGACGGCGACGTCGACCGAATCGACGTCGCCCTGATTTTGCGGGCCATTAAAAAAGCGCCTAAACCGATAGACGTCAACGATGTGCGCGACTTGGACGGCAATCGCAAAATCAACAAAGCGGACGCCCGGGCGGCGAAAAGACGTTGCACGCTAAGGCGCTGCCGGCCGACCCGGCGTTAGCTCGGACACGGGGAAGGCATGACGTGACGCCAAGCGCAGTTACCCGGCATCTCGGCGCCGGCAAAACCGCTTAATCGCATCGAGCCTTATCTATTGGAAAATCCTCCACTGGATGTGGTCGATTGGGTGGCTGAACTGACCTCACTGACTGAGCAATGACTATGAAAGTCATTGTGGGAGCGACGCCTTCGTCGCGTCGAAGGCGTCTCTCCCACCGAAAAACTTTCATTTGCTGGGGTGCTGCGATTTACCAGCCGATCCATCGACCTGCTGTTCCCCAAGTTATTTGCCGAGAGCTGATGCTGTCGGGCTTTAGGCGAATTCGGTTTGGCTGGATTTCAATCAATATACACTGGTAGTCAGAGCGTTTGTGTTCGGCCAATTGCTGTCATTTTCTCATGATCAAAATCGATAAATTGAACGTCGGCAATATTTCAGGTTGCCGACGTTCGTTAAAAGCATTACGTGTCAAACCGACTTCTTCAGTTCAAAATCGCACCAACTAGTTCAACCGACTCTCTGGTCACAGTGGCCACGTCTTGCAAGAAGGCATTCCGGTCTGGCGATGGGGTTAGGTCAGGTACTGGAGCAGCTAAGTCGTAAATGCTCTCTCCAATCAGTTTTGCGCGTCGGAACGTTGAGCGTGGGCCTGATTCGTCGTATGCGTGGCGCCAATCGGCCAAGCGTTCAGACTTGACTCTGCGCAAAGATAGGTCGAACAAGCGGCGATTAAGATCATCGGCGATGGCGTCGAAAATAATCTGCTTATCATCGTCGGTTGGCTCTGGCCCATTCCAGCCAACTGGATTCTGAAGCAGTATGTAAAGCCGTTGCCTTAACTCCTTCCTCAGATCAGCCACTGGATGCAGCGTGTCGTAATGATCGGCCCCCATCACCACGATGTGTCGACTGAGGGCTTTGATACGAGTCCAGTGCTCTTTTTCAGTGCTATGCTTTCCTGACAGGCCGAGTCGAGGCCGCCACCCATTACGGAAGCTCTCTGCCGCACGTTCGACGGCGAGCGCAAGGTTCATCCGGTCATAGATTGGGCGCGAGTCAATTGGTTTAGGACGCTCTACAATGCCGTCTATCGTCTCCAAAAGCTTACTTAGTTGAGTGGCCGTGCGTTTGTCATCCTTGCATTCAATATCCAATCTTTGATCGAGGTTCGCAAGGAAAACTCGAGAGCTTGCAAGCCGGGCGCGTAATGCTCGCTCGGCAAACGGTCCGAGGTCTTCGCCGATGGCAGAGAGCACATTTTCTGCTGAGGCAAGGACGTGATCGGCACGGGCCGATGGGCTTGGCAGGTTGTCGCCGCTGACTTTGTCGAAATGAGTGAAGGCGAAGATCAATTTGGCAGAGTTTCCAGATGAGACCAGTTCCTTCATCGCCGCGACGGGCGCAGCAAGCATCGGCTGGGTCGCGTTATCAACCAGGATAACGGCATCAACCATATCAATTCGCTTTGAAAGGGTTGTCGAGATTGTGGACATCGATCGAGGTGTATGGCCAAGCCCCTCACCGTCGAGAAGTACCAATTTCGGTTTGTCATTCGTCCACACTGGATAGAAAGGGCCTGCAACGCGAACCCCGTTCACCAGTGGGGTCAGAAGTGTGCCGAATAGCGGGGCATAGTTCGAAGCAAAGCGCGAAATTTCTGAGATGAAGGCATTTCGATCTTCGGTCTCCCAAGTCCACGACAGGGGCCAACCGACTTTCGTTTTTTGAAGCTTGCCGTTGGACAGAAGGGTAAATCGCTCCTCTATTTCGTCCATGACGGCATCGACGACTTGCTGAAATCTCTCGTCTTCTCGTGTCCGCTTGTCAAGTTCTTCTTCAAACAGTTCATCAATGACACGCTGGTCCTTCTCGTCTGTCGCATTTAGTTCCGTCCGAAGCGACGCCCCATAGAGTTCTGCGAGGATTTTGATCGATTCCAGCGCGAACGAAAGCACTTCGTTAGTGCGTATCAGAAGTTCGCTATCTTCGGGATCGCTGTTGCTATCACCGTCGTCATCAAAATCACTCGAACTCTTGACTGAGCCATTGCCAAGTACGTAATTAAAGCGGAAACGTTGATTCACATGAGTGAGCAAGCGGCGCATCTGGTCGGCATCGGATTCCTTCCGGTATGCTGCCAAAACGGCAGCAGAGACACATTCTTTTAGATGCTCGCGAACATCTTCCATTGGGAAAAAAGTGATTACGGCACTGTAAAGTCCTTCTCGGAGGATTACTTCCGTTTCATGAACGGTAGTTTTGGCCGTCGACGTTGACGGGAATCGCTCTTTCAATGGATCGGTGCCCATAATTTGCCTTAACGCTGTCGTCTTGCCTGCGCCAGTGGTGCCGAGAAATAGTGCTCGGCGATAGTCGCTATTCTGCGAAGACGGAAGCTCTATTACGCTATCTCGTAGCGCGAGAAAGTCAGTTTCGCCACCTTCGATCTTGTAGAAGAAAATATCAACGACGCGTTGATCGAATATGGTTAATGCCTGCTCACGTGCGCCGAGATCCCATAGGTTAGGGCTCGCTAGCAACGTATTCATTTGGTCTCGAAGTATTCCAGCTTCCTGGTCATTTTCAGTTTTAAGGCTTTGTCTAACTCGTAACCCCTCCCTTCCGGTGGTGGGATCAGTCCTCTTCGGATGTCGGAAGATTACCGCCCAAGTATTACGGCCCTGAGTTCTGCTTAAGCTCGCAGTGTAAAAGTTGTCGCTCATCATTTTCACCGTTGTTCCGTTGTTGTTCCAAATGTCTGAAAACAGAGTCTAGCTAAGCAAGCTATCATTGTCAACAAATTTACGGAACAACAACGGAACAACCACGAGGGCGAATGTTGGAGATATATGGGCAAAGCAATTTTTACGATAATACTGCGCCAAATGCGAACACCAGTAGGCCAGCTGTTCGCCTGTCGCGAATGGCTTCTCAGAGTCATAGAGCAGACGGAAGGTCATTTTTGAGCTGAGCGTCTCGTAAGGGTCGTAAGCCGCCAATCAATTTTATCGAGAGATTCAATCAAAAAGGTGACGGGCTTGATTGATGCATTACTGTTGTCTAGCCACTCGTTGCGCAGAGCGTTCGATTTGCTTCTGGCGCCGTTGCCTTAAGCTCGTGCCACCGTCGCGCGCTCCTCATCCAAAGCGTGACGCCGTTGCTTTAACTCGGCGATCTCTTTCGAGGCTATTCATAGGTATAAATTACCGACCGGTAACGTTTGATTGGCAAAAGGATGGCTCATCATCTAAAGCTCCCGATCGGGAATATAGCGGCAACACGATGCTATGCCAAACCCAAAACCACCGCTCGGTAATATTCAGAATGCCATGGTTTTGGACCAAATCGTCGCACTTCACCGTAAAGCGCAAGGATTGACGCAAGCCGATTTAGCAGGACTCGCTCCAAGCCGGTACGCGCTTTATCAGCGCTCTGGAATACGGCAAGGGTACGGTGCAATTCGATAAGGTCATGCATACTCTGAATTTGTTGGGCTTGGATGTCGTGATTATGGATAGGCAATCATGAAACGCTTGGCCGTATTTGCCGGCGAGCAATTGGTCGGTTATTTACAGGAAAGCCAACAGTACCAACTGTTATTTCGTTACGCGCCGGATTGGTTGACCAATCCCAACGCCATTGCGCTTTGCGCCAATCTGCCACTCACCGAACAAATCTTCACAGGCGCCCAATGTCGCGGCGAAATTAAAGCGGATGGTTTCAAATCCTGCAGAACTGCAAATGCTTGAGCAGATGGCTAACCAAACTGAATGTTGTGTTGATCTGGTGAAATCCAGGTTTTATTCTTAATTCGCCGATATCCGATATGCGCACTCAATATTCCGGCCAACTACAGGCGGATGGAACCCGCGTGCCGCTCGAGCAAATAAGCCGCAATGCGCTTATCCAGCCAGGAATGCGGCGCCTTGCGGCCGACGCCGTCTAAAAAACCGACATGACCGCCGCGGTCGTAAAGCTCCAAAGTCACCGGTGCCGCCAGCTCAGCGGGTGCGGGTAAGACCGCCCGCGTCATGAAAGGATCGTCCTCGGCTTGAATCAATAAGGTCGGCACTGCGATGCGGCCCAAAAACTGCCGGGAGCTGGAACGCCGGTAATAATCGTCGACTCCGGCGAAACCATGCAAGGGTGCGGTGACTTGATCGTCGTATTGCCAAAAAGACTTCAAGCGGCGCAGATCGCCGAGGTTGCGCAATTTTTCCGCTTCGGCGTCCAAACCTTGCGCATCGAGAAAAACCCGTTTTTTGCCGATGTAGCGGCGCAATTCGGCCAGCAAATAGGCGCTGTAAAATTTGGAAAATCCGCTATCCATCCGGTCAGCGCATTCGCTTAACACCAAGGGTACGGAAACCGCAACCGCAGCCGTCAAATCGAGCTGCTCGCCTTGTTCGCCCAACCATTTCAACAACACGTTTCCGCCCAACGAAAAACCGACCGCCGACAGCTTGGCTTGCGGAAATCTGTGCCGCAACCTGCGATATACGATATTCAGATCGCCGGTGTCGCCGGAATGATAGCTGCGCGCCAAGCGGTTGGGTTGACCGCTGCAACCGCGAAAATTCAGCGCGGCACTGGCAAAGCCCTGTTGCCGTAGCAAATGCTGCAAACTCGTCACGTATTGCGATTCGGAGCTGCCGGCCAAACCGTGCAAAATGATAACGACGTCGGACCCGGTTTCGCCGTACCAATCCAAATCCAGAAAATCTTGGTCCGGGGTTGGCAAACGCTCCCGGGTGCGAAACAGCGTTAGGGGAGCGCGCAACAAGGCGGGATAAATGGTCTGCCAATGCGGATTTCCCAGCCAAATAGCGCCCGGCAAGCGCTTTTGTGTGATTGGCACGACAAGCTACCCGGACGGAATTAGGGCTGAGACAATACCTCGGCGCATTTAGCCGGCAAAGGCGGTTTCACGCTAGGCTTGGCGGCAGGCTGCGGGGCGAGCGCTTCGGCGCTGAACCACCAGGCTAAATCGGCGCCGCACCCGTCGCCTGCCGGTACCGCTTCCTGGCTGCTGCAATCGTCGCTGCCGCCGGGACACTTAAGCCGCACGTGAAAATGGTCGTCGTGTTTCCACCAGGGACGAATCTTGCGTAACCATGCGCTGTCGGCGAAGCGCGCCTTATCGTTACACAAGGCTTGTTTGATCGCCGGATTGACGAATATCCTCTCCACCCTGGCATCGCGGGCCGCCGTCTCCAACAGCTGTTCGTGGGCTTGAGTCCAACGGCCGAAATCGACGGCGTTATGGGCATCCAACATCGAAGGCGCTCCCCAGCTTTCCCGCTCCTGGCTGGACAACACCCGGCTTTCCAAATTGTTCGGCAATAAAAACCACATATCCACGTCCAGCCCGGTTTGGTGGCTCTTATGGCCGCTGACTGTCGGGCCGCCGCGCGGCTGACCTAAATCGCCGACCAACAAAGTGCCCAGCTTTTGCCCTGACGCAAACGCGCCCAAGTCTTGAATGTAGCGGACCAAATCCGGGTGACCGTAAAACCGGTTACGCGACAAACGCATGACTTGATAGCCGACGCCGGTAACCGGCAGGGCCTGGGCGCCGCGCAAACAGCCGTTGGTATAGCTGCCTATGCTTTCGGCCCGCGCGCTTTTAGTCGGCGCTGCCACTTTCGCCCAAATTTCCGCTTCCGAACGAGCCGCGCAATTGGCGCTGAACCCGGCCGCAATCAAACATAACACTAGTTTATTCATAACCGTTGTTTACCGCATCAAAGCACAAGGCAAGCTCCACAATAACAACCATCGCCCCGTCCCGTTATCGAACTGTAATCGCGTCAAAGACGCTTTTTTTACTTGTAAACAGAATTGGCCGATCCCAAGCAATTCGGCGACCAGCGCGGAAATATCAGGCTCGTGGCCAACCAGCCAAACATCGTCGGCCTCGCGACGAAGACTTTCGATCCGGCGCCCGGCCGTTTGGGCCGGCGTTCCTAACCTTAACCAATCCACCACCTCCGGCGCGGGACAGCCGCTCAACTCGCCCCGCAGTAATTGCGCGGTCTGTTGGGCCCGGAGCAGCGGGCTGGTCAACAGGCGTTGCGGCAGCAATTGATGTAGGCTGCAAAATTGTGCAACTCTAAGCACTTGTTTTTCGCCCTTTTCTACTAACGCCCTGTCGGCATCAGGCTTGGAAAGACCGTGCTGTTCGGCCGTCGCATGCCGAAAAAAAGTCAGCAACATAGCTTTATATCCCCTTCCGGGCGCATGCTATCGGCCCGACAACGGTAATCACAAAAAAAACTCGGTTTGCGCCAATTCCTGCTGCAACCAGGCCAGCACTTCTTTGCCGCTACGCAAATTTTGCTCCCGCCACCGGCAAGAATCCAAGCCGCGCAGACTCGACCAACGCTGCAACAAGGTTTTTAGCTGTGCGGCAGCGGTGACGCTGAAATGAAACTCTTGCCGCAAGCGATGGAACAATTCCACGTCCGTTTCCTGTAAATCCGCGCGCAGTTCCAACAAGGCCTGACTCAAACTGTCGACGATAGGCAAATGCCGGCGTATCAAACTGGCAACCAAATCCGGCTGAACCTGCGCCAACGGCTCGCTAGGGTTGTCGGACACTACTTTCAGCGCGTGCACTAACTCCGCCGTGCTGAATTTGAGGCCGATCTCGGCAAAACCGGAGGCCTCCATATCCAATAAACCGGCATGCGCATACTCGGCCGAGGGTTTGGACAAACTCCAAAGCTTAGCTGTTTGGCACGGTACAACGAATGGCAACTGGGGATAAAACACTTTACCGTTATCGCCATCCGTGATTTTGTGCGCCAGATACGCGTGCCCTAAAGCCGCCTCGGCATGCCCGGCAACCCCCAGATTCAACAGCGCCGGCTGCGGCTCGACCGGCAAAGCCGCCAAGGCGTGCGCCACTGCGGCCGCCATCGCGGTTTTGCCTATGCCGCTAACGACTAGGGCCTTATCGCGATCGGCAAAAAAACCGAACGGCCCCAGGCCCGGCAAAGCCCTCAAACGCCAATACTCGATCAGCGGTTTGGCTTCGCATGACAACGCGCAAAATATCAATAGCCGATAGCTGACTTCGGTTTGCTTGCTCCCGGCCATGCGAAAAACGGTAGCGCTTACTGCTTGGGGGCTTTAATCGTAGTGCCGGACGTCGAACCGTTTGCCTGCTTGAGGAACGACTCCTTCAAGCTGGCAAATGCTCCCCACAGCGTGGTGTCCATCACCACCTGATTGCCGATGGACACAATGACCCGCGCCAATTCCGGGATTTTGTTTTTAGTCGCTAACATGTAGATCGGTTGCACGTACAACACCGAATTACCCATGGGCAGAATCACCATGCGGCCTTTTTTCACCTCGGAACCGAGCTGGTTCCACAGCGTGAATTGGGCGGCTATCTCCGGATTTTGGTCGATCAACGCATTAACCTGGGACGGCCCGTTGACCTGCACCGCCTTAGGAAATTTATAAATGGTGACGCCCGGTTTATAACTATTGTCGCAGGCATGCTGATCCAGGGTACTGGCCACGCCGACCATGCTCAAGTTATCCCTGTGCACCGGCGTCATGGGGTTGATCATCACGAATTCCTCCCGATTGCCGCAGCGACCGAAGTCCATGGTGATGAAGTACGGCAACACCGGTTCGCCGTCCACCGTCGCATATTGCCACGTTTCCGCCTGCTCGTAGAACAGCTCCGGACTGTCCTGGTGATATTTGGCGTAAAGCTTCATCTGCATGTAGTAAAGATCGCGCGGGTAGCGCAAATGCTTGAGCAAACTCTCCGGCATTTCCTCCAGTTTTTTGAACAAGCCGGGATACGCCCGGCTATACGCGCTGACGATAGGGTCGTCCGGTTCGGCAATATAGTAATCGACGCTGCCGTCGTAGGCGTCGACCACAATTTTCACCGAGTTGCGGATGTAATTGAATTTCTGACTGCCGTCCAAAAAGTCGTCCGCCGCCGGCTGAGACACCGGATATTTATCCGATAAGGTGTATGCGTCTTGTATCCAATAAAAACGCTCTTTCTCGATGACCAAATACGGATCTTTATCCAAATGCAAGAACGGCGTCAGCGTGGCGATACGCTCGTCGATGTTACGCCGAATCAACAATTTGCTGTGCTTGGTAATATTGGGCGAGAAAAATATCTTTTCGTCTTTAAAATAAAACGCAAACAGCAACTTGCGAAAGTACGACGCAATCGGTATGCCGGAGTTGCCGTGATAATCCGGAGTATCGTCCAAATCCGAACCGGAAATATCCTTGATGATTAAGTTGTTCGGCACGATCGCGTAAGGATATTTTTCTTGACCGTAATAAATATCCGGATATTTAACTTCGAAACCGACGTTGGACGTCAGATTCAAGTCCCTTAAATACCAAACGATGGGAATGCCGGCATCCTGGGCCGCCGGCGACACCACCGCGCCGTAACCGTGGGTATAGCGCAAATGGGTGTTCTCCCAGTTTTGCGCTTCGCGCGGCAGGTTGCTGATATTGACTTCGCGTGCCGCCAAATTCACTTGCTGATGGTGGTCGTGAATGAAGTAGCGGTCTTCGTCCACCGTAGTAAAGCGGTAATAGGGCCTGATCGCTTGCAGTTGCTGGTAGCTGTCGATCAAAAACTCTCTATCCCACACCGGGATATTTTCGAAATGCTCCTTATTGGACCAGTCTTCGATGTCCTTGGTCGGTTCCAACTTGATCGGCAATTCGATGGTATGGATGTTGGTCAAACCGTAGGCGGTCAACGTCGCGTCGATGTTGTATTTCATGAATGCGCCCTCGGTGCGGGTCGGATTCGGCCTAACAATGAATTTGTCGATCAATCCCGGCAGCATGTCGGAGTTTTTCAACAGCAAAATGGCCGAAAAGCTCAACACGGAAATGACAATCGGGGTTTTGCTGCGGTGCCGCTCCGAGAACACGTAAAAAATCAGCGAACCGGCAATCGCTAAAAATGCCAGTATCGACAACCAAATCAGCGGTAGATGGAAGCGTAAATCGACGAATCCCGGTCCGAAAAACACCGGCTCGCGGGTATTGGTAAACAACAAGCCGAAGCGGTCCAGCAAGTAACCCCAGACGACGAACAGGACAACGAACAAAAACAGTACCGTCATATGAATCTTGGCTCCGAGCGGAAATTCCTTGCCTTGATTCGGAATAAAGATGTGTTCCATCCAATACAACAGACCGGTAGCCAGAAACACCATCAGCGCGGTGGTCAATAGCTCCTTTTGGATCAACACGTAAATCGGATAGGAAAATAGATAGAAACTGACGTCGTTGCCGTACACCGGGTCGGCGATTTTGGCGTCGTTCCCGAAGAAAAACAGCAAGGCGTCTTCCCACTGCAAATAAAACGGTACGGCGATGGCGACCGCCAACAGCACGGAAACCGGAGTAAACACCTTGACCGAGCCGGACATGAATGTGTCGGCAAAACGTTGAAAACGCCGGCGTTTTTTGTCGTCCAACCAGACCTCCTCCGGCGGATTCAAACCCAAATAACGCGACGCGATCCAAAAATGAAATTGAAACACTCCAAAGAAAAATAGCGTCACCGCGCCGGAGAAAATGAATCGGTACAACAAACGCAGCCAGAAATAGGTCTCGAAATCCAGCGACCTAAACCACCATAAATCGACGAAGAAATCCAGAAACACGAAATAAAATGCGATGTACAAAACGATAGCACCGACTATCGTCACACCGACTAACGTAGGTATTAGCTTCCAACTACGCATACATTCCTCTTTATCAAAGATTTCGGTCTCGTTTGCTGAATCGACGGCGCGCACCGCCACACCCGCCGGCATTCTATCATCCTAAGACGCAATGCCGGTTATAGCTGTAACGCAGTCAGGTAGGGGTACGGTTCAAACCGGGACGGAGCCGGCTTACGAATGGAGACCGGCTCAAAAAGCCCGTGGCGAGAAGAGGCACAAGGCATGCGGCTTAACCCCGACTTGCCGCGTCGGCCGGGAGACGCCGGCTCAAAACCGGGCGGTGGGGCTAGCGCGACTTACGTCGCTCAGTAAAGTATTTGCCTAGCCGGCATAGCGGGATGACGAGCGGGACATCGTGGTTAACCCGACTAAGCCGGTTGCCGGCCTCGCTCTCGCCGGCGTGTGTACAGCAGCATCAGGCCGGTCGCCATCATGACCAACGATGGCGGCAGAGGGACTGCGGCAACGGTTAGCGATGCGGGACTGGCCGACAAAGCCTCGCCGTCGGCATCGGCTAAGGCGTTGATTGTCAAATCCAGCGTGGTCTCGCCCGCTTGCAGCACCACGAAATTCACAAGCGCCAGGCGAAACGTGTCGGCTTGCAATGCATTTAAATCCGCCGGATCGTCGAACGACAATTCGAACAGATTTAACCGGCCGGGTTGGGACAGCGAGGCGGAAATCAGGTTGTTACCCGCGTCGAACACGTCCAGTTCGTCCCCCAATTGCCCGTCACCGACCACTGTGTCCAGATAAGCCAAGCGGGAAGCGTCGAAGTACAAATCCAAATCGTAGGCTGACAGGGCCGGCGCGATGCCGGCCTCCAAACCGGAAATCGCAATGCTCACGCTCAACACCGCCCAGGATTGGCGCGAACCCAGGGATAGTTCGAGCGCGGCATTGGCGGCAGTGGCACTCGACAACAGCAAGGCCAAAAGCCAGACCCGGCTAAACATGCTGTTCATAGCTATCCTCCTCGTAAATTTCAATTTCCGGAAAACAATCTCATTGGTTGGCACAACGCGGCCGGGTACACAGCAAGGTCAATTTGCGGGCATCCAGTGCGTTGACTAGGCCGTTACCGTCCAGGTCCATAGGATCGCCGGCCGCGACCTGCCGGTTGAGTTGCGCCACAAGCCGCGCCAAATCCGCCCTATCCACGTCGCGGTCACCGTCCAGATCGGCTGCCACCTTGATAGTCTCGCAGCTGTCGGGAATGTGATTGAAATTGGCATCCCCCACCCGGCGCTGTTCGATATCCGACACATCGGAGCGGCCATTGCCGTTGCAGTCCGGAAATACGTTCAGATAGTAAACGTCCTGTTCGCCGTTGTAGGTCGCGGCATATGCCACGCTGGCGCCGTCCTCGCGCGCCACCAAGGTCGAATAATCGCCCATTTTCTGCGAGCCGTGCGGCAAGCCTATGCTGGTATCGAAACTCGGACTGACCGGTTGATTCCGGCTCCAACTGCGGCCGCCGTCCCAGGAATAGCTGTAATACAGGCGGGACACTTGGTATTTGCCGCTATCCCGGGTGTCGTACCAAACCGCGTCTATGCGACCGTTCGGCGCAACTCCCATCATCCCGAACCAGTTCCAATTATTCTTGCCCTGCGGATCGTCGTTGACCCGTATCGGCGCGGACCAGGAGTCGCCGCCGTCGCTGCTGCGAACGAAGCTGATATCCAGATTGTCCGCACCGGGCGGATCGACGCCGGCCAGCACGTACAGCTCGCCGTGGCGCGCACCTGCCGAGGTGTCGACCGCGATTTGCACGTCGCCGACCGGTCCGTAGGCATTGGGATTTTGTTTGAACAGAAACAACGGCGCCCAACCGCCCAAATCGATTTCTCTGGTTTGGAAACTAGGCGTCCGCGTTGCATCGCGGGCATTCAGCGATTTGACGAACACGTGTTTATGCAGATTGCGGTCCATGTTTTCTTCGTCGAAGAACGGCGGTTCGATCCGGCCCGCCATGTACAATTCACCGTCGTTACCGACTCGCATCGTCCCGAAGGTCGGCGTGATCGGCAGCTGTATAGGCGGCTCGAAACTGGCGCCGCGGTCCACCGAGCGGCTGAAACATTGCTCCGCCAGACAATCGCGCCAGTTCAGATACACGTGGCCGTCGCCGGCGCCGCCGCTACGATCCACCGCCAATTGGGCCTTGTCGCCGCCTTGGCCGTAAGCGAATACCGGGGTTTCCCAGCTGCGCCCGCCGTCCAGCGATTTAAGCAGCTGAATTTCATCGACAAAGGTGTAGCTCGGATCGAAATGCAGACTTTGATAATAAAAATGGCCGAGCGCATCGACATCCAAGGTCGGATTGCTGCGGCCTTCCCCCGGCGTCAGCGCTCCGGAAAAATGCCAGTGTGCGCCGCCGTCGCCGGTATAGGCCCAGCCGCCCTGGCGAAACGACGAGGCGGCGGAATCGAACTGACGCCAGGCCGCGACCATGTTGTTAGCATCCAGGGGATTGACCGCCAGCGTGGGTTCGTTGGCGGCGTCGCCGACGATATTGTTACC
The DNA here is from genome assembly GCF_040741385.1 of Methylomonas sp. HYX-M1. Classification (NCBI taxonomy): domain Bacteria; kingdom Pseudomonadati; phylum Pseudomonadota; class Gammaproteobacteria; order Methylococcales; family Methylococcaceae; genus Methylomonas; species Methylomonas sp. HYX-M1. The sequence goes on along the minus strand of NZ_CP160405.1, from coordinate 335,367 downwards.
GGCCGCGTCGACATTGATCTGTACGCTACGGTAAGCCCCCGTCGCATACGTCTGCGCCGAGGCGCTTGGCGGAGCGCAAGCCAGCAGCCATAAGGCAATGCCGCCTAGCAGGTACCGCGGCAGTTCAAAATCCGCAGCATCGTGCACCGCGCTCATCCGCGCTCACCCTTAGTAAATCGGCGCATTCCCAGAGCCAACAATCCGCTCGCGAACAACCCCAGGGCCGGCGGCAACGGAACCACCGCGGTTTCCAGACGAAAGTCGCCGACCAGCGCCCCGCGGCTGCCGGACAAATGATCGTAGCCTTCGCCCAGCCCCAAATCGCCGGTCAATATCAAACTGCCATTCGCCAAATCCATGACAACATTGAACAGATTGAACGACTCGGCAACAAACGAAACGTGGTTGTACAAAGTCCAGCCGGACCGGCCGGACCCGGCGTCAACCTTGTTCGCATCGTATTCCAGCGTGTAATCGCCGGATAGAATGCGGTTGTGCGTCGAATCAATATCGATGCGGTAACGCAGCACCCCCGCCAAGCCGATGGCGCCGCTGACGCTGCTCTCGAAATGGGCGGGATCGAAGTCTATCGTGGTCGGTTTGCCGAAGCGCCCGGTCAGATTGCTCACTTGGCTGCCGTTGACCGCAAAGCTCAGGTTGGTGGCCGGAATTTCGGCCACCCCCGGCACGATATGATCTTCCAGAATTTGACTGAAGGTACGGCTATTCGCCGCTTGTGCGTCGAAAAACTCCTCCAGATACATCGACGGGGCCGGCGTGGCGTCCAGCGCGATGGCCGCCGCCAAGGCGTCGCGATCCAGATTGATGATCATGTTGCCGCCGGAAACCGTTGCGGCCCGTACCGATAAGGTTACGCTCAGCAGCGCCAGCATGCAAAATCCGAGTTTGACTGAGAAAAGGGTGGATAAACACAAACGAATTGAGCGATAAAATAACATGGGTGATGATTCGGCGAAGGTTGAACGGATGCGTCCGACCACGACCGGTCGGACGCCTGAGACGCTTAGGCTTGGCGGCGCCTGGAAGCAATCACGCCAAGGAGGCCGCTAGCGAATAACCAAATGCCTGCCGGCAGCGGTACGGGCGCCGGAGAGATCAGACTGAAAGTTCCGGCGCGTCCGGCCGAGGACGATCCGTCACCGCCGAATAGAAACGCCGAGGTGCTGGGCGACCACCACAGTTCGCCGGTAAAGACCAGGCTATCCCCGTCGGTGGTGACGCTGATATTGCGGGTATCGTAAGTGGTGGAAGCGAAGCTGATGTAGTTGGTTAAGGCCCAGCCGCTATTGATGCCGTCGTTGCGGGCGGCAATATAGGAAAATTTGTAATCGCCGGAAATCAATGTGCCGCCGAAGCTGCCGCGGGTCATCACCACCCCGTTCAAACCGACTTGGCCTGTCGCGCTAAAACTCGAAGCATCGACCAAGGCGTCTTGATCGGCCGCCCAAGCCAGCGTCGTGATCTGGTTGTTGCGGCCGCCGCTGCCGGAGGGAATCCCGGTTCCTGCCAGACTGGTGGGATTAAGCTCGAAAGATAGCGTCTCGGAGGCCGGGTAGGTGTAGCTAGGCACGGCGATCAGTTCGCCGGTTTCGTTTAAGGCCTCGGAATCGGCTAAAGATTTATCGAAAAAATTAGCGACATAGTAGGAGGAAACCGCACCCGGTCCCAGGGTCAATCCTTCCAGCAAATTATCCGGATGGTCGAACGAAATGTTAAATACCCCTCCGTTCAAAGTACCGGCGCCGGCGGTATTCGCCGCCAACAATACCATAGCCGCCACCAGCGCTCTGGGCGCATTCAAAGTCATCGGTCCAGTTAAAGTCATAAAGTCAGTCCTATCGGTAGAAGGTCAATTTCGAAACCACGGCGAGCGATTCAATCAATCGGGACGCCAAACAGAGGAGCGCGTCCCGCCGGCTGGTCTCCGCTAGAGCGCGGCTTGGCCGCTGCCGGAACGAAATGACTCGGAAAGAAAACCGCGGATAAAAACGGCAAAGGAAACGCGCTAGCGGGAAAGCATTTAGCGCGCCAATTTTTTGAAGTTTAAAGTCGGCGCCGCCTCAGCCGAGGGGCGGGGACGATATTGCAACAACAGCTACAACAACATGAATTTAAATAAGTTTTATGCTCTGCCCGGCCAAAAGTCTAACCGGCTCGAACCAAAAAATTAGCGAGGTATCCTGCCAATTTGCCGAAGCTTTATAGGGCTTACCGGCAAATAACACAAAAGCCGCGATTGTTGCGGTTTACAAGCAATTGTTTTTACAGGCCTCATTGTTGAATTGAGTCATTCTGCTCACCCCTTGCGGCATTTAACCTAAAAACTCAGTGGCGAGCGAAGGGCCCGGCGTGCCCGGTAGACCAGCATCCGCCGTCACTACTTTATAGACCACGCATCACACCGGCCCCATGTTGTTTGAGCCATTGCCGGCGTTGCGGATAATCGGGCATGTGCGCAGCCACCAAGGCCCAAAAGGCCGGCGAATGATTTTTATGCTTGATATGGCAGAGCTCGTGGACCACCACATATTCCAGCATGTCCGCCGGTGCCAGCATCAACAGCCAATTCAGGTTGATATCGTTGTTCGGTCCGCAGCTGCCCCAGCGCGACTTTAGCGTTTTGATACGTAATTGCCGTGGATATAGGCCGAATTTACCGGCATGTTTAGCAATTAACGCTTGCGCGTGTTGTCTTGCCTGATGCCTCATCCAACTTGCCAACCCGGCGCGAATGTGTTCCGAACGATCGCCGATCAGATTTTGCGGAACATAGACGGTAAAGTGCTCCAGTCCCTGCAATTCTACTCGTAGCCTGTTAGTTGTAGTCTTGGCTATCGTTAACGGCAACATGCGGCCCAGATACGGTACGTTCACGCCTTCGCTATAGTCGGCGGGCGCTAAACCTAAACAGCCGGCGCCGGCAGACCGACTAAGCACCCGATTTAGCGCTTTTTCTATCCACTCTTGCTCGGCTGCGATAAAAGCCTGAATTCGACTCTCCGGCACGTCGAACGGCGCCACCACTTCCACTTTTTCGTTGGTGATCACAATACGCGTCCGCTTCGCCTTGGCGCTGCGCCGCACTTGATATTCGAAAGACTGTCCGTTTTTTGCCGCCCAAGCGGGCATTTTCAGTTCAATCATGCTCGGACTGCGCCGGAGCTATATTGGGCTCCAGATTAATCATATGCGTAGCCAATTGCTGCAAAGCTTGCCGAATATTCTCTCTGAGCCTGGAATCCATCGGCGTTTCCTCTAACGCCTTATTCATGCATAACATCCATTGATCGCGTTCGGCTGCACCGATTCTGAACGGTAGATGCCGCATCCTGAGCATAGGGTGGCCGTATTCTTCTACATAGAGATTCGGGCCTCCCAGCCATCCTGACAGGTATTTGAATAATTTTTCCTTTGCCGTAGCCAAATTGGCTTGATGCATGGCCCGGATAGCTTGCGCTTGGGGCAAAATATCCATATAAAAATAAAACCTGTCGACCAAACCGCGAATCGCGGGCTCCCCGCCGATAAAGTCGTAAGGCGTTTGACCTGACATGACGAATTACACCCTCGCAACTGATGTTGTTTATACTAGCTCGCGGGAACGCACTGTTTGGAAACTCTTTCCCCAACGTACAGTCCTATCGACGCTCTCATTCCTAAGGAGGATATTAACATGCGTTTAAATGCAGCCGTTCGTTCGCAAACGGAAGTTTTAGAAACCAATAGAGTATTACGTAATACCTATCTATTGCTGTCCGCTACGCTGCTGTTCAGCGCTGCCATGGCCGCGCTGGCAATGTTCCTGAATTTGCCTCACCCCGGCTTGATTGTGACCTTGGTCGGCTATTTCGGTCTGCTGTATTTGACCCATAGATTTAGCCATAGCGCCTTGGGCATCGCTTGCGTGTTTGCCTTAACCGGCTTCATGGGCGTGACGCTAGGCCCTATACTCAACATGTATTTACATGCCTTTAGCAACGGTCATCAATTAATTTTGACTGCTTTGGGCGGTACCGGCGTTATTTTCTTAGGCCTTTCCGCTTACGCGCTGACTACTCGCAAAGACTTCAGCTTTTTGGCCGGATTCTTGATGGTGGGCATATTGGTGGCGTTCTTCGCCGGCTTGGGCGCTATTTTATTTTCGCTACCCGCTTTGTCCCTAGCGGTCGCCTCGATGTTCATCCTGTTGATGTGCGGCATGATATTGTTTCAAACCAGCCAAATCATCCACGGCGGGGAAACCAATTACATTCTGGCTACCGTTTCTTTATACGTTTCGCTGTATAACTTGTTTACCAGCTTGTTACAACTGTTGGGCGTATTTGGCGGCGACGATTAACCGTCTTGTTTTGCGGCATAAAAAAGCCCGGCTATGCCGGGCTTTGTTTTTACGAGGTAAAAATTGAAACTTTAGATACTTAAAACTTCAATTTTTACTTTGGCGAGACCGGCCGTGATAAACCCAAGTTTACGTGCCGCTTGCTTCGATAAATCGATCAAACGGCTATTGGATTTACGCATGCGGTCGTTCACGCGAACCACTACAGCTTGATTATTGTGCAAATTGGTCACTCGCACTGTAGCACCCAACGGCAAAGTATTGTGCGCTGCGGTCATAGCGTTTCTATCGTAGGCTTCGCCACTGCTAGTGGCTTTGCCTTGATATCTATCGTTATAGATCGAAGCGACACCGGTTTTTCGATAAGAATCGCCAACCGGTTTGTCAGCCTTTGCCAAACTGACGGAATAAAAGGACATCAGCGAAACAGAAAATATGGCATTCAAAATCCATCTGTTTTGTCGCATCCTTCACCTCCTTACATCGAGTAAATTGATAAAAGGCGGTTCAGGGTAACCCAGCATCTAATCTTTGACAACCCTTTTCGTGGCCGAACAGCATCCAATGTTGCACTTTGGCTACAAAAAGTGGCCCATATCACATATCGCTAGCCTAGCGCGATTAGGGGCTTGCCGATGTTTTTACTTGTGGCTATGCAATTTTAAAAAAACGGAAAAATTGCTTTGCTAAAAGCCACTTTAACGATATAAAAAAAACTCACGAAGGCCCCCGCCGCCGCCAGCCAACGCTGCTGACCTTGCGAGCGCATCGCCAATATGCCCAAGCCGATGAAAACGCACATCACCACGATTTTAGCGACTATCCAACCGAAGTTAGCGCTCAACCAACTGCCTTGAAACACCAAGCCGATTCCGCTCAGCAGCAATAGCGTAGCTAATACGTGGGGTGCGATTTTCAACCACTTTTGCTGATTGAGCTCCGGTTTCCATTCGGCGGCCGCCAAGCGCACAACGAAACTAACGATCACGATGGCCACAAACAACAAATGTAAATGTTTAAGCATAAAACGTCCTAGGGTATATGGATCAGGGTAAAAACCAGAGACTTAGCCACGGTACGTAAGTAACGATCAACACCGCGACCAACAAAATCAACATAAACGGCAAAGTAGCACGGTACAGCTCCGGAATCGGCTTTTCGAACCGGTAGCTGGCGATAAACAAGTTCATGCCGACAGGCGGAGTCAAATAGCCGATTTGCATGTTGGCCAGAAAAATAATCCCCAAATGCACGGGATGCACGCCATATCCGACGGCGATGGGCACGATCAACGGCACCACGATGACCAATGCGGAAAAAATGTCCAAAATCGCACCCAACGCCAATAAAAACACATTCAGCAACAGTAAAAAGCTGTTCTTAGAGTCCACATGGGACTTTACCCATTCAAACAATACCGTGGGCACTTCCGCGTCGATCAAGTAATTGGTAAAAGCCAAAGACACGCCCAAAATCAACAAAATACCGCCCAACATCTGCATGGCTTTACTGACAATTGCCGGCAATGCCGACGGCGCGATCTCCCGGTAAACGCACATTTCGACGATCAACACGTACAATGCGGTACCGGCGGCCACTTCGGACAACGCCAAATAACCGCCGAAAATGCCGATTAATACAAACGCCGGTAACGGCAGCTCCCAAGCCGCAGCTTTGCCGGCTTGCCAAAGCTCGCTCCAGGCGAAAGCCGTTCGCTGCACCGCCATGTCGCGGTTAGCCCAAGGCGTCCAAGCAATCAACAATGCAAGCATTAATACACTGGGTAGCAGCCCGGCCAAAAACAATTGTTGCAGGGTAAACTTTTCCGCCGCAACATCCATTTGCTGCACGACCACGCCGTACAAAATCAGCGGCACCGACGGCGGCAACAATAAGCCTAAGCTGCCGCTAGTGGTCACCAATCCTAAACTGAAGCGGTGTTGATAACCTTCGTGTTGCAAAATGGGCAGTAACAATGCGCCCAACGCAATAATGGTCACGCCTGAAGCACCGGTAAATGCGGTGAATGCGGCACAAACCACCAGCGCGATTGCGGACAAGCCGAAAGGCAACCAGCCGAATAAGGCGCGCGATAACCGTAACAGCCGCTCCGAGGTTCGGCTTTCCGACAATAAATAGCCCGCCAAGGTAAACAACGGCAGTGCGACCAGTAGCGGCGTATTGCTCAAGCGGTAAATCTCGGCGCCAATTACGCTCAAGTCTATCCCGCTGTGGTAAAAGCCAAAAATGGTCGCCAGCGCTATTACCGCGAACAGCGGTAAACCCAAAATCAATAGCAACAACGGTACTAGAATGGCCAATGCGCTCATTGGTCTTTCCGACAGTCTGTGTCTGCGAACAGTGCGGCGGCGCTATACCTCCAAGCCATGACGGCAAATCCGATCGGCAAAATAGCCTCGCACCACCAGACCGGAACACCGGCAAAAGCGATGTCGGCATAGCCAGCCTCTTGCACAACGAAATCGCCGCTAAACCAGGCAACCGCCACGCATATCAGGGCGGTAAGCGCATGCCGGCACCTCAGAAAAACCGCCTGCCAGGTGTCCGGCAAATGCGCGCTCACTAAATCGACCGCAATGTGATTGGTGTGCCTGCTGGCGACCATCGCTCCCAACATGGCTATCCACAATACCGCAATACGCATATAGGCATCGGCCCACAACAACCCGCTGCCGAATGCATTGCGCAAAATGATTTGCGCCACTGCCACCAGCATTAGCGACATTGCGGCTAAGGCCAGCAACAAATCCTCGGCAACCAACAACAGCCTACGCAATTTAGCCGTCCAGCGCGCGGTCACGGCTGTGTTTGTGAACGTAGCGCCCCTAAATACTCGCGTATTCGAGCAACTTTTTCGCTGCTAAAGCCGGCTTCCCGTTCAAAATCGGCGGAAGAATCGAGAATTTTTCGGGTAAACTCGGCCGCCGCATTAGGATCCGGCTTAATAAATTCAATACCTTGATTGCGCAAGGCCTGGATGGCATCTTGATTGTCCTGGCGCCCGCGCCTATCGATTTCGCTGATCACCGCCGCCATTGTTTCCCTAACGATTTTTTGATCCTCGCCTGATATTTGTTCGAATGCCGATTTGTCGACGACAAGAGCGCCGAATAAATACAACATGGGCAGATCGGTGACATATTTGACTTTGCTATGCCATTGCAACGCCAGCGCCCCGACCGGAGAACCGGCCACCACGTTAATCATGCCGGTCTGCAAGCCCATCAACACGTCGCGCAAAGGTAACGGGATAGGCGATAAATCGAACGCTTTGAAGGCTCCCAGCGCTATCGGATTTTCATCGGGCACCCAGGCTTTTTGGCTGTGCATATCCGCCAAGGTGGTAATCGGCACGGTGGACATCAAATACGCGAAGCCGACATCCGCGAAACCCAAAGCCACCAAGCCTTGCTGCTCCAAGCCCTGCATCAATTCGCCGTCCATTTTCTGTCTGACGTAATCGACTTCTTTGTCGTTTTGAAACAGCAACACTTGGTTATACAGCTGAATATCCGGATAGACGGTGCGCAAAGCGCTACTGGTAACGGCTGCGCCTTGTAATTGGTGCAAGCGAATTTTCCTAAGCACCGTCGCATCATCCCCCATCGCCCCTCCGGGATAGAACTTAAACACCACTCTGCCGTCGGTTAGTTTCTCTACCGCTTGCGCACCGGCATGCATTTTCTGCATCCAAAAAGAACCGTCCGGCGATAGGGTGGCGATTTTCAAGGTGACGGCCGCTGCGGCCGATTGCGCCTGAAGCAATAGCAGACCTAAAGCTAAGGCATTGATGAATTTGCAAAACATAGGAAGGTTGTAGTTATTGTTATTCAGAAATAGTCGTCCGCGCTGTCCAGCAACTGTTGCGCTTGCTGTTGCGCTAAGGCGTTGACCAGATTCAAGTCAGGTTTATCGATTTGCGTACTTAACACCTTTTTTAACAGATTGTCGTGTAAATCGCGATCGAACGCCATTCTAGCGTAATGCTTGGCATACAAGACCGCGAACATTTGATTATCCGGCGCCAGCTGTAAAGCCCGAACAAAGTGTTGCTTAGCCAGCTCCGGATGCCCGCCCAAAGCCTCGGGAAGCAAACTTTCCATCACGGCCAAGTACGCATGCGCTTTGCCTTGTTGGTAATCGTCTTGTAACTCGACCACCCGCAGCATGACGGCTTTAACCGCCGCGAGTCCTGCCACGGCGTTCCAGTCGTCACTCCTAGCCTGTATCCACGCCGCCCAGATAGTGCCTATCCGGTAAAGATTTTCCAACTCGGCGACTTCGGCTTCGGCCACCCGGGCTTGCAAGCGTTCGGCAGAGTGCTTGGGAAAATCGCACCATGCAGAGCCTTGCCGGCAAAGGCCTTGCTGCAGCAAAGTGAAGGTTTTTTGCGTCAGGCGGCGCTTTCTCGCCGGGTCGTCGGGTATTAGGCCGACATAAGCGTTGTACAAGTCCGCCGTGGTCAGCAGCAGGTCCGGATTGTCCGCATCTTTCGCCAAAGCCGCTTCCAAGGCCAACAAATACGCCGGTAATGCTTGCACGACCGTTTGCGGGTCGCTATGCGCCATCACGGCTTGCTGCAAACCGGAAGCAAATCGCTCGGTGGCGGAATCGAGCAACCAGCCACAGCCGTTGGTTGCCGCCGCCATAACCAGCCATAACAGCGGCTTAACGGCATTATTTGCCCATTTCATCCAACATTTCCTCCAACCGTTCGCAATACGCTTTAAGCACTTTTATCCGCGCAAAATATTTATCGTTCGCTTCCACCAGCAACCAAGGCGAGCGGCCGGTACTGGTGCGAGCTATCATTTCGTTGACCGCTTTTTGGTATTCGTCCCACTTTTCCCGGTTACGATAATCCTCATCGGTAATTTTGAATTGCTTATAACCGGTTTTTTCCCGGCGTTTGAAGCGAGCCAACTGCTCGTCTTTATCGATGTGCAGCCAGAACTTGACAAGCCCTATGCCGTGGCCTACCAACGCCTCTTCGAAATTGACGATTTCCGAATAAGCCCGCCGCCATTCGGCCTCGCTTGCCAAAGCTTCTACCCGCTCTACCAGCACCCGGCCGTACCAGCTGCGGTCGTAAATGGTCACCTGTCCGGCTCTAGGAATATGTCGCCAAAAACGCCACAGATAATGATGGGCTCTTTCTTCGTCACTGGGCGCCGCGATGGGGATCACTTGATAATGCCTGGCGTCCATCGCCTCGGTCAATCGCCGGATTGCCCCGCCTTTGCCTGCGGCATCCCAGCCCTCGAACACCAAAATGCTGGAACGTTTGGCCGCCAACGCGAAACGACTCAATTCGTTCAATTTTCCCTGATATTTTTCCAATTGCTTCTTGTATTCCGACTTGGGCAGCTTGAGCTTTAGATCCAAAACATCCAGCAGATTATTTTGCTGCACCAAAGTATCATTCGCAGGCTGGCTCGTCTGGCGTTCTTTCCTCGCACGGTCGAATGCTCCGATATGCCGCTCTATGCGTTCCAGCACGTATTGTCCGACCGTCACGCTGCTATAACGCCTGTCGGAACCTTCGACGATCAACCATGGAGCGTATACGTTACCGGTTTCGCTGAGCACTTTTTCCGCGACCTGTATGAATTCGTCGTACAGCCCCAGATGCTGACGATCCTTATCCGTTACCCGCCATTTGGTAGCCGGATTTTTCGCCAAATCTTTCAGCCTTTTCACTTGCGCTTCTTTTTTCAAGTGCAACCAACACTTGATGATCAGGGCATTATCGTCGGCCAATAGCTGTTCCAGTTGGTTTATGCGAGCCAACTCGGCCTGTAAGGCATTGTCGTCGATTTTACGATAAACCCGTTGCGCTATCGGCTCGCTATACCAAGACCCCACATAGATACCTATGCCGCCTTTGGCCGGCAAGGTTCGCCAATAACGCCAATATTTAGGCCTTTCCCGTTCTTCGTCGGACGGCTCGGCCAACGCGATAGTACGCAAATAGCGCGGATCCAGCCACTCGTTCAAGGTATGGATGACCTCGCCCTTACCGCCGCCGTCCACCCCGGAGATGATTATGATCACCGGAAAGGGATAAGCCTTCAACTTATCTTGAATGGTTAGCAAGCGGCTCCGCAGCTCTGCCGACCGCTGTTTGTACACCGATTTTTCGATGCGATGCCCAAGTTCAGCTACCTCAAACACCTTACACCCCCTCAATTTTTCTGCCGTCTCAGCAGCCCGCCGTTCGATAACGCAAACGAATGAAAATTATGTTTTGACACAAAACAAATTTACGTGTAAAAAATGCCCCGTCGACCAAGAATAATACTAACTTCGACATGCAACTCGAGTTGCTCCTTTTTATAAAGGGCTTTTATTATTACAACAATCAAATGAGGATTTAAAAATGGCTGAACAAGAAAAAGATAACACTATGACCGTCGTCATCGCAGTTACTCTGATCGCTATCATTGGTGTATTCCTGCTGAAAAGCCGCGAAACCGAACACTTGAAATACGGCGGCGCTTCTGACGTTACCCAAGAAGCTCAAGTTCTGAAAGGACACAAAGACTACAACAACGACGTACTGAGCCAAGCAGAATAAGCAAGCTTACAACAACAATAATAAGCTCTTAAAACGATCTAGCCATCTCCTAACGCGTTGGGAGATGGCTTTTTTGTTTCCGCTATATTCGTCCTCCAGTCCGTTTTCCGCAAACATCCCGGCGCTTGGTAAAATGACCGGCTTCATAGCCGATTAAGTTTTTAATATGGACGTCATCCAACGCATAGCCCAAGAATTATCCGCCCATCCCAATCAAGTCGCCGCTGCGGTCGAATTATTAGATGCCGGCGCCACGGTCCCGTTTATCGCTCGTTACCGGAAAGAAGCAACCGGCGGCTTGGACGACACGCAATTGCGCAATCTGGAAGAACGCCTATTGTATTTACGCGAACTCAACGCCAGACGCGACAGCATACTCGATAGCATTCGATCTCAAGGCAAACTGACCCAGGAACTCGAACAAGCTATTTTAGCGGCCGAAACCAAAACCTTATTAGAAGACCTTTACCTTCCTTACAAACCGAAACGGCGCACCAAGGCGCAAATCGCCCGCGAAGCCGGCTTGGAACCCTTGGCCGACGCCTTGCTGCTCGATCGCAATCTGATTCCGGAACAAGTCGCACAAAGTTATATAGACGCGGGCAAAGGCGTGCCGGACATAGCCGCCGCATTGGACGGAGCCCGGCAAATCATCATGGAGCGCATTTCCGAAGACGCCGAACTAATAACCGAACTGCGGGAACGGATTTGGAACAACGGCATTCTGGAATCGACGCTGACCAGCGGCAAAGAAACCGAAGCCGCTAAATTTAAAGATTATTTCGACTACCGCGAAGCTATCAATAAAATTCCGTCGCACCGGGCCCTAGCCTTGTTCCGCGGCCGCAACGAAGACCTGTTGACATTATCGTTGAAGCCTGCAGAGCACGACCAAGAAGAACATCAATTATGCGTGCAATTCGTCTGCCGTCGCCTCGAGATCAGCGACACCCGCCGACCCGCCGATGCCTGGCTGGCGGAAACGGCCCGTTTTGCATGGAAGATCAAGTTATTCACCCGCATCGACATGGACTTAAAACTGCGCTTGCGGGAAGCCGCGGAACAAGAAGCGATCCGGGTCTTTGCCGGTAATTTGCGCGACTTGCTGCTTGCCGCACCTGCGGGCCATAAAACCACTATGGGTTTAGACCCCGGCATCCGCACCGGCGTTAAAGTAGCTATCGTGGATGCTACCGGTAAATTACTCGCAACCGAAACCATATATCCGCACCCGCCTAAAAACCAGTGGGATCAATCCATCGCCACGCTTGCGCGCTTGATCGGCCAACACAACGTCCGCTTGGTAAGCATAGGCAACGGCACCGCGTCCCGGGAAACCGATCAATTAGTAGCGGATTTGATGAAGCGCCACCAGGACTTGCCGATACAAAAAATCGTGGTTTCCGAGGCCGGCGCTTCGGTGTATTCGGCTTCCGAACTGGCCGCCAAAGAGTTTCCGGAACTGGACGTATCGCTACGCGGTGCCGTCTCTATTGCCCGCCGCTTGCAGGATCCCCTGGCCGAACTGGTCAAGATCGAGCCTAAATCCATCGGCGTCGGCCAATACCAGCACGACGTCAACCAAACCCAGCTGGCCCGCACGCTAGACGCCGTAGTCGAGGATTGCGTGAATGCAGTCGGGGTAGACGTCAATACCGCATCGGCTGCACTATTGAAACAAGTATCCGGCCTGAGTGCCGGCATTAGCGAAAACATCGTCAACTTTCGCAACCAGAACGGACCGTTCGCCAACCGCGAACAACTGAAGAAAGTGCCACGCCTGGGGGAAAAGGCTTTCGAACAAGCCGCCGGCTTCCTGCGCATCGTCAATGGCGATAATCCCCTGGACGCCTCGGCAGTTCACCCGGAAGCCTATCCGGTCGTCAATGCCATCCTGGACGACACCGGCAAATCGATTAACGAACTGATAGGGCAAGCGCCGTTTTTGCGAAAATTGAATCCCGCCAATTACACCAGTATCGAATTCGGCCTGCCGACGGTCACCGATATCTTGCAGGAATTGGAAAAACCCGGCCGCGATCCGCGTCCCGAGTTCAAAAGCGCAACCTTCAAGGAAGGCGTAGAGAAAATTTCCGACCTGCAACCCGGCATGCGCTTGGAAGGCGTAGTCACCAACGTCGCGAATTTCGGCGCTTTCGTCGACATCGGCGTACACCAGGACGGCCTGGTGCATATTTCCCATTTGGCGGACACCTTCGTCAAGGACCCCCGCAGCGTAGTCAAAACCGGCGACGTCGTCAAAGTCCGCGTGCTGGAAATCGACGTAGCACGGCAACGCATTTCGTTGAGTATGAAAAGCGGCATAGAGGAAGCCGATCCGGTTAGAAAAGACAAGCCGGCGAAATCCGCGCAAAAGGCCAAGCCGCAACCCGCGTTACAAAACAGCATGAGTAACGCGTTCGCCCGCGCCCTGAAAAAGTAACAACTACGGCTCTGCTATACTTGCCTTGCTCGCAGCCCGGTAAAAATTCGGGCTGCAACAGCAGAGCATGCGCGGCGCAACCATCTCAACCCGCACCCGTTGACAGGAAAATTTATGAAACGAAAGCAACAGATTCTGGCAGTCTTGGCGGTAACCCTAAATTTATTAGCGACCAATACCGCTTGGGCGGAGGAAGACTCTACAGTAAGCTATGGCGAAATTTTCGGCCACAAAATTCTGAGCGGCCTGGCCAACATGACAACGGGCATGGCGGAAATTCCCAAGAATATTATTATCATCAACAACCAAAGCAATTTCGCCTACGGCTTCGTCGGCGGCACGCTTAAAGGCATGTTGCACATGGGCGGACGCATGGGCGTGGGTATGTTGGATTTATTCACCGCGCCCATTCCGAGCGAACCGATCGTAGACCCTATCTATGTTTGGGATGATTTTTACAAGGAAACCACCTACGGACCGGCATTCGTAGATCCCAACCCATAACAATCAGCCGGTACCTTTTACCCCCACGTTTAACGAAGGGATGGAACGGTCGCTTGATCGAGCGACCGTTAGGCATTTTATAGCTTGATCAGTATTTCCCCGCGCCCTGTTTCCGCCATATCGCCGCCAAAGCGCTGCACCCGATTGAAGGCTGCGCCACTCTCCGCAAAACGCGAATTCAAATGCTTGAATGAAGCGAACAGCATGGGCAGAAATGCCAAGGTATGCGATCCGCAATCATTGAAGGTCGCCTGCAAAGCCGGCCGGTTCCATAACAGCAAGGTACCGCGGCGCATCGCATACCCGGCATACCGGCCGACGCTGCCCATGACCGCTATCGTGCCTGCCACCATTCGCGAACCGCAATAATCGCCGGCATTTCCCTCAATCAATATCTGTCCGCGACGCATATGATCACCGCAACGCTGGCCGACATTACCCTTAACCAAGAGAGTTCCGCCTTTCATGCCTTGTTTGTTGCCGGGCAAAGCTCCTCCTAAAAAATCGCCGGCGTCGCCCTCGATTTGGATCAAACCGTTTTTCATTTCGCAGCCCGCATATAACCCGACGTCGCCGCTGACGTTAATCGTCCCGGACTTCATCTGCATACCCAAGTAAGCACCGGCATTGCCTTGTACGCAAATGCTGCCGCCCTGCAGTTCTTTACCGATGAAATCCAATTTATCGGTACTGCCGGCGAACGCTAACTCCTGGGTATTGCTGCCGGTGATGTAAAACAATTGCTCGACCCGCAATGTACGATTACCGCATTGAAGCTCAATCGCCGCAATTTGATCCAGGCTCAACCCGGCTAATTTTTGACAAACCAGCGGCGACATATCGACTCGTTGAGCCGGCGGCGTTTCGATCAGAGTGAAGGTTAACGTGGTCATGCCATGATCTCCTGCAGATGAAAGTGGAACGGGCCGAGTTTGCCGCCGTAGTTGCCGGCGCTGATGCGCTTGATGCCGTTGGCTGCACCCAGGTCGCAAACCGCCTGGATGCCGACGCGCATGGCTTTATCGATGTCTTCTTTCGTTAAACCGTCGATGACGACCTCCATCACCGATTCAATCTCCGGCGACAAATCGGTTTTGGTAACACCTTTCAAAGTTGGGCAAAACGCGTCGTTGGTCGAAGCGCTCAAGGCTTTATATTTGGAGCCAACCTTGGAACCGGAACGCACCACGCCGCCCGGGAACGGCATGATCACGTTGGGGATTTTTTTCATCGCTTCGATGGCTGCTTCGCAGGCCGCCAGGGCTTGCGGTTGCGATTCCGCCAGCACTAAAAAATTGCCGCCGCCGACCGCATCAACCATGCCGGTGGTGGCTTCGGTCAGAAACTCGCCGTCCATGACCGGCACCCGCCAATAACGCTTGCCGACAATTTTCTTGGCGATTTGAAAACCGTCGCCGAAGAAGCGCAGGTTTTTACCCAGCGGAATCGGCTTGCCGCCTGCGATGCCGGCAAACAACGCCGAGGTCGGCGAGGTCAGTACGCACTGGCCGGCGCGGGTTTCCAATTGCTTGGCCAAGCCCTTGCCGCCCATCGCATAAATCATGATCGCCACGCCGGGGCGTCCGTCCGGGGTTTCTTCCGGGCTCAACACCCGCTCGATGCCGGCCTCGCAGCCGCAGGCAATCACGGAAGTGGCAAAGCCGGTCATGGCCTGCGCGGAAATCATCGCCCATTTCTCGTTCTGGGCGGTGATGATGGCCCGCGTCGCCTTCATCGGGAAGGCTTCGGCGAAGGTTTTGTCTATGGTTACGCCGTTGATGATCATGCTGCACCTCTTAGCGGATGCGCCGTCAAGCTGCCGCGTCCGTCTTCACTGATTTCGTCGTCGCTGATTTTAAAGTTGCCGAGTTTCATGGTCAGGTATTTGTCGAAATAAGGCTTGAGGTCTCTTTCGATAGCCAGGTCGTATTCCGGCTTGACGATGTGGGTCGTGCCCCAGGTGACTTTGACCACTTCGCCGTCCTTGACCACCAGTTCGCCGTCCTTGAACACGTAATTCGGCTTGGTGAACATCGCCTGACGGTCGGGGTTTTCGGTGTAGACGGTAATGTCGGCAAAATTGCCGGGCGCCAACGCGCCACGGTCTTTCAAGCCGATGATGCGGGCCGCGCCGGCGCGGGTCATGATGGCGATTTCGTTCAACGTGTATTCGCGCTCGATGCTGGCCAAGGTGGTCATTTTCTGCGCTTCCGGGTGGATGGTTGCCAGCATGTCGTTGCGGAAGCTGCGGTCCATTAGCAATCGGATCAAGTGCGGATAGCTGGTGAATGGCGCGCCGTTGGGGTGGTCGGTGGTCAGGAAAATGCGCCACGGGTCTTCGACCAACAGGAAGATTTCCAGGCCAATCGCCCATTGCAAGGCGTTGACGAAGTTCTGGTCCTTGTATTTGAACGGCACCACGCCGCAGCCGGCATCGCATTCGATGTCCATGCACACCCATTTGTTCGGGCTGGCGAAGCGATGGTTGGCGTGCTGGCGCATGTTGTCGCCGGAGGCGGTGACGGTCTGGCCGAACAGAATCTGGCCGACGTCGGCGGTGATGTTTTTATTGCTATTGATCGCCTCGGCGATTTGCGCGGCGCCGGAGGAGAATTTGAAATCGCCCTCGGTGCCGTAGCTGTGGAACTGGATATGGGTCAAGTGCATCGGCAAGCCTTCCACGCCTTGAATGGTATTCAAGGTGGTATCGACGTTACCCGGCACGCCCAGGTTGCAGCCATGCACGTGCAGCGGATGGGTGATGCCCAATTCCTGCACGGCCTTGGCCAGCGTTTGCAGAATTTGCCTGGGAGTGACGGCGTAATGGCTATTTTGCTCGTCCAGATCCAGTTTGCGCTGGTTAAATTTAAAGGCGTTGATGCCGCCGGCGTTGACGACTTTGATGCCGATGCCCTTGGCGGCGTTCAGCGTCCAGGCCACATAATCGTTGACGGCTTTCTGGTCTTTCTTCGCGGTCAGCATGCGTAGTAGGAAATCGTCGCTGCCCAGCATCACGTAGCCGCCCTTATCGACGATGGGCGTGTCGCCCATTTCCATGTGCGCCTGACGGGCATTGATCGGCAACACGGCCGGTTCGAAGCAGGCGGTGTAGCCCATCTCGGCGTAGCGATAGCCGGCGACGAAGCTGGACGGCATCGCATGGCCATTACCGGAGCGAGTGATGGATGTGCGATGCACCGGGTCCAGGCGGTGGTCTTCCGGCAACAGGGTGCGGGCGATGTTGCCCTTGCCGCCGCCGATGTGGGTGTGCATGTCGATGGCGCCGGACATCACCACTTTGCCGCGCAAGTCGTATTCCTGGTCTACCGGGCGACCGTCTTTCGGCGCATCGACGATACGGCCGTCTTGAATGTAGAGGTCTTGTTGCTGGCCGGCTATGCCGCTGGCCGGATCGTAAACGGTGCCGCCTGTGAGTTTTGTCAGCATGTCGGTATCCTAAAGGGCTTGTTCGATGGCATGCAGCACCTCGGCGGTGCTGGGCAGGCCGGAATCTCTGAGTTTTTTCAGGCGGATCGCCACCACGTTATCCAGTCGGTAGGCGTGGCCGGCATGGTCGATGCCGGGCGTGCCTACGGGAATGAAGACGTCGGGTTCTTTATCGAAGGCCATGCCGGAACGGCCGACTACGATGATCGGTAATTCGGTTTCTGGCGGTTTGGCGTTGCTGTTGAAAGCATGCACCCAAACCAGGGCGTCGGCTTCGCCGTTGCACAACATGGCTTGGCTGTCGTACAAAAACGGATCGTATTCCGGGTAGCCGCGGGCGAAATTGAGCCGCGCCGGATAGCCGGTAGTCCAGCCGCACACTTGGTTGGCGGTTTGATCGCCTTCACGACCGCCCAGTGGAAAGCCGGAGCAGCGCGTGCCTTGTAGGTTGATGTCCTTGACGATGTTGCAAATGGCTTGTACGGTCAATTCGGCGTGGTCGTAAGCCAGCGCGGCGGCGCCCCACAGTATCACGCCGTATTTTGCGTTTCTGAGTTTGTCGGCAATCGCTTGCAATTCGGCAACGGCAATGCCGGCGACATGTTGCGTTTGCACCGGCTGTTTTTTGACCAGTGCCGACAACACAGCAATTACATCCGGCAGGTCGGCGTCGGCGCAAGTCAAGCTCATTGCCGTTTTACCGGCAGGTGAAGTAGAGGCCGTGCCGGATGGCGATTTTCCCAAATAAATCACTTCGCGGTTGGCGGTGTTGTCGAGGAACATCGCTTCCTCGGTCCACAAATAGCGCTCGAAAAAGCGCGGCGCGAAGCCTTCCAAATCAGTGCCGACGATCAGCAACAAATCGCAGCGGTTTTTGACCTCCGCCAGCGTGGTATTCATCCAGCCGGAATCCTGCAAGGCCAGCAGGTTGCGGCGGGCGGCCGGGAAGTTGATGTTATCCACCACCGCGCCGGCTTTATCGGCCAGAGCCAGCAAGCCGCGCATGCCGTTGACGTCGGTGGCGCAACCGGCGATCACCGGTTGTTGGGTGCCGCGCAGCAATTCCGCGGCTTTGGCGACCGCCGTGTCCAGATCGACAGCCAGACCGCCAACGCGCGGCGCGGTGTCGGTGAGCGGCTGCTCGAAGCCTGGGGTGTTGACCGCGCAACCGTTGGCGGTCACTGTCACGGCCAAGCCGTCCACCTTGACGCTCAGATCGTCGGTGCCGATACCGCAGAACGGGCTGGGTACCTCGGTGATTTCAGTCATCGTGCTGTCCTCAGTCTTTTTTGATGTATTTGAAACGCGGGTCGTCCGGCGTGCCTTCGAAAATGCCGTCGGATTCGGCGGCGGCATCCCATTGCACGACGTCCTCTATCTTTTTCGCCAGCGCGAAATCCTTGTCGGTGACGCCCTTGGCGGCGTGGGTGACCAGTTTGACGATCACGAACGCATAGGAAACCGTCAAGTCAGGATGGTGCCAGGCTTTTTCGGCCAAGTGGCCGATGGTATTGACCACCATCAACGTGGCCTTCCAGCCGCTGGTTTTATATTTGCGCCTGATCCAACCGTTTTCGTAATACCAATGCGGCAATTGTGCCGCCAAACGGGATTCGATTTCGGTATCGGACAACACTTCGAGGCTGGCGTGAGTCATGGCGATACTCCGTTGAACGGCAAACGATAGCTTAGTTTAACCTTGCAAATCGGTTTCGCCATAACTCAGCCGGCGGTTATTTGACTATTCTGAGTTGCGGTTTTTTCGGCGGTTCGTTTTCCGGCTCCGGCGGCGGATCGGACTCGTGATCGTCGGGATCGAACACCATTCCCCGGCCGTTTTCTTTGGCATATATCGCCAATACGGCTTGAATGGGCGCATTGATCCGCATGGCTTTACCGGAAAATCGCGCGTTGAATTCGATTTCGTCGTTACCTAGCGCCAATCCTTGAATGGCTTGCGGACGAATATTCAGGACGATTCTGCCGTTTTCGACAAATTCGTTCGGCACGTTGACGCCGGGGAACTCCGCATTGACCAACAGATACGGCGTCAATTGATTATCGTTGATCCACTCGTAGATCGAACGGATTAAATAGGGTTTGAGCGGGGTCATTTATTTGGCTGCCATCAAGGCTTTTTCTTCGAAGCTCAAACTCTCTTGAAACGCCTTACGGGAAAATAGGCGATTGGCGTAGCCGGTGATGCCTTTGCCCAAACCGGCAATATCGACGCCTATGCTGGGCAAACGCCACAAGAACGGCGCCATCGCGCAATCGATCAACGAATATTCCTCGCTCATGAAATAGGTGTTGGCATCGAAAACCGGCGCGGCTGCCATCAAACTTTCCTTCAACATTTTTCTGGCTTTACCGCCTTTTTTATCGCCGTGAACCTGCATCTCTTCCAGTAACGGATACCACTCCTGGTCTATGCGCTTGATCAGCATGCGGGTGTTGGCGCGCGATACCGGGTCCATTTGATGCAAAGCCGGATGCGGAAAGCGTTCGTCCAAATATTCCATGATGATGCGGGCGTCGTACAGCACAAGGTCGCGCTCTACGAAAGTGGGGGAAGTCCCGTTGGGATTGAGCTCCAGGAGGTCTTCGGGCGGTTCGTTGGGATCGAAGTATTCTATATCGGCCGGTACGCCTTTCTCGTGAACCACCAGGCGGGCGCAATGGCTCATGATACAGTTCGACGACGTGAACAAAACCATTGCAGATTTTCGGCTAGAAATGTTTGCCACGAAAAAAACCTCTATGCGGAGCGGGGTTAAAAACGGGGCGGATTGTACCATGGTTGCACATGGATTTGGGGGCTGCCAAGCGGGCCTAACCCCGCTTGGCAGCAGGCGGGACGCCGAATCGGCACCCCGTAGTTGCGGCCTAGTGGACGTCTTTCCAATACTCTTTTTTGAGTAAATAAGCCAAGGCGATAAACATCAACAGAAAGAACAAAACGAATTTACCCATTGCCTGACGCTCCAACTGGACCGGCTCGCCGACGTAAACCAGAAAATTCACCAAATCGTTCACCAACTTATCGAATTCCTGCGGCGACAGCTGCCCCGGTTCTTCCAACTTGAGAGCGGTCACCACATCCTGCCCGTCGACTTTTTCGACAACGGCCGCTTGGGTACCTTGCAGCTGCCAAAACACGTTAGGCATCGCGACGTCTTTGAAAACCGTATTGTTCACGCCGGTGGGCTTGCCGGGTTCGCTGTAAAAGCCCTTCAAATAGCTGTACAGCCAATCGGCTCCGCGCGACCTGGCAATCAACGACAGGTCGGGAGGCGTCGTGCCGAACCACTTTTCCGCATCATGACCGTTCATCGCCGAATGCATTTGATCGTAAATACCGGCGCCTAGCGGGGCGACATTTTTGAGGATTTCGCCCTCGTCCAAATGCAAGTCGAGTGCAATACGTTTGTAACGAATGTGCTTGGCCGAATGGCATCCCAAACAGTAGGTTACATAATATTTTGCACCGCGTTCCAACGAAGCGCTATCGCTCAAATCGATGTCCGCCGATTCCAATTCGACACCGCCGCCGCTGGCATGGACGGCAATCGGCAATAAAAACAATAAAATAAAGAGAATTTTTTTCATGACTCAATCCAGGCTCTTCTTCAAATGGATGGCGAAACGGATCAATACGCTTTTGACACCGACCCAATTCGGTTTTCGCTTGACGATGGTGGCCCCCATCATGCCTGGAGAAGTTTCAACGCTAACGACT
This sequence comes from Methylomonas sp. HYX-M1, assembly GCF_040741385.1. Lineage (NCBI taxonomy): Bacteria > Pseudomonadati > Pseudomonadota > Gammaproteobacteria > Methylococcales > Methylococcaceae > Methylomonas > Methylomonas sp. HYX-M1. The sequence goes on along the minus strand of NZ_CP160405.1, from coordinate 314,276 downwards.
TCGTCTACCAATGCTTTTAATGCCGGGATGTGATCCTCTAAGGTCGGCTGTTCCGAAAGACGCTCCGGAACAGGCTTGGTTTTTTCCCAACGCGTATACAACGGCATCAGCAAGAAAAATCCGAAGTAAATGGCCGTAAATACACGTGCTATGGATGTGGCAACCGGCGTCGCGGGTTGGGTGCCTAAATACCCCAAGCCGACGAAAGCGATGACGAACAACAACAAAGCTTTTTTGAAAATGCCGCCGCGGTAGCGGATGGATTTAACCGGGCTTCGATCCAGCCAGGGCAGCATGAACAACACCACGATGGCGCCGCCCATCGCGATGACCCCGGCGAATTTATCCGGCACGGCGCGCAATATCGCGTAGAACGGGGTGAAGTACCAGACCGGGGCAATGTGCTCCGGCGTTTTCAAAGGATCGGCCGGAATGAAGTTGGCATGCTCCAAAAAGTAACCGCCCATTTCCGGCATGTAGAAAATCACTACGGCGAAGAAAAACATGAAGACGCCGACCCCGACGATGTCTTTTACCGTGTAATAAGGATGAAACGGTATGCCGTCCACCGGTTTGCCCTGCCAATTGACGGTTTCCTTAATTTCGACGCCGTCAGGATTATTGGAACCGACTTCGTGCAAGGCGACGATATGCAAAAACACCAAAATCAACAATACCAAAGGCACTGCGATGACGTGGAAGGCGAAAAAGCGGTTCAAGGTTGCATCGGATACCACATAGTCGCCGCGTATCCATAACGACAATTCGTCGCCTATGACCGGAATCGCACTGAACAGCGAGATAATAACCTGGGCGCCCCAGTAGGACATTTGCCCCCACGGCAACAGATAGCCCATAAAGGCTTCGGCCATCAGGCAAACGAAGATCAGCATGCCGAAGATCCAGATCAGCTCGCGCGGCTGCTTGAACGAGCCGTACATCAAGCCGCGGAACATATGCAAATACACGACGATGAAAAACGCCGACGCGCCGGTCGAATGCATATAGCGCACCAACCAACCCCAGTTGACGTCGCGCATGATGTACTCGACCGAATCGAATGCCAGTTTGGCGTCCGGCTTGTAGTTCATGGTCAACAAAATGCCGGTCACAAACTGGTTGACCAAGACGAATAAGGCTAACGAGCCGAAAAAATACCAAATGTTGAAATTCTTGGGCGCATAGTAGTGCGCCATGTGTTCGTTCCACAAATCGGAGATAGGGAAACGCTCCAGCAGCCATGAGCTGCAACGATTTAATCTTTGTTTCATGCCGGTTTCGCCTCGTTATCTTCGCCAATGATGATCAATGTGTCCTTTACATAGCGGTAAGGAGGCACTTCCAAATTACTGGGCGCCGGCACCCCGCGGAACACGCGTCCGGCCAAATCGAACCACGAACCGTGACACGGGCAGAAAAAACCGCCTTTCCAATCGTTACCCAAGTCGCTGGGCGCGATTTCCGGCCTGAAAGTCGGCGAACACCCCAAATGAGTACACAAACCGATGGCAACAAAAATTTCCGGCTTGATGGATCGGAACGCGTTTTTAGCGTAATCCGGCTGATGAGATTCGTTGGACAAGGGATCGGCAAGTTTGCTGTCCAAGGTCCCCAAGGTGGTGAGCACGTCGGGGGTACGGTTTAACACCCATACCGGCTTGCCGCGCCACGCCACCCTAAGCAATTGACCGGGCTCCATTTTGGTCACATCGACTTCTACCGGCGCACCGGCTGCCATTGCTTTGGCGCTAGGCTGCATTTGCGAAAGAAACGGAACAGCCAGATAACCGGCCCCCACGGCCCCAACCACCGATAACGCGGAAGTGAGGAACTGGCGCTTTGAAGTATCTACGCCTTCATGGTTCATAAATAACACTCCTGATTGAGATGATGCGCATATACCACATCAATTATTATAATTTTTGCCGCAAATATACCACTGCTCGGCCGGTTTAAAGCAAAAAAGCGTTCGACAGGAACGTTTCCCGGCTTTGCCCAAGCAGCCAACGAGAGCAAAACCGTCCCATTAAGCCAAAGCCTGCGTTAAGGCCCGAATAAACACTTGATTTTCATCGGGTTTACCCACCGTAACCCTTAGGCAGTTTTGCAACATTCCACCTTGAGGCGACAAATTTTTGATCAACACGCCTTGTTGTTTCAAGGACTCGAACACGCCGTCGGCCGAACCGTGCAACAACCGCAGCATAATGAAGTTTGCCGCACTGGGATACACCTGCAGTTTGGCCAGCCCGCTTAATTCGCCCGCCAAAAATGTCCGTTGTTGGCGAATCGCCTGAGTCTGCTCCAATAAAAATCCCGAATGCTTTAAGGCGAACCGAGCGGTCGCTTGAGTCAAGCAATTGATGTTGTACGGTAACCGTACTTTATTCAGCTCCGCCAACAATTCCGGCGCACCGGCCATAAACCCCAAGCGCAAGCCGGCCAAACCCAATTTCGACAAGGTCCGCATGACCAGGAGATTTTTATACCTCGGCAACAAACCGATAAAGCTGGCGTCAGCGAAAGGCGCATAAGCTTCATCGACCACGACCAATCCCGTGCTCACTCGCAACAACTCTTCCATCGCCTCGGCATCGAACAAATTCCCGGTCGGGTTGTTCGGATATGCCAAAAAGATCACCGCCGGTTGCTCGTTACGGATCGCTTCCAGCATGGCCGGCATATCCAATGCGAAACTTTCCGCCATTAACGGTACGCCGCAATAACGTAATCCCAAACTGCGGGCAATCTGCTTGTACATGACAAAACCCGGTTCCGGCGCCATAACGCTCGCAGTGCTAGGCAGCGCCATCAGCAAAATTTGGATGATTTCGTCAGAACCGTTGCCCAATAAAATGTCCGCACACCCGGGAATTTGATTGCTATCGCGTAACGTCTCGGCCAAGAAGCGAGCTTCAGGGTCCGGATAGCGATTGATAGGGCAAGCCTTTAGCTCGTCCCACCATGCTTGCTGCACCTCTTCCGGCCAAGTATAGGGATTTTCCATGGCGTCCAGTTTAATGTAACGACTGGCGTCCGCTACGTGATAAGCGGACATTGCCAAAACTTCGGGGCGAAATAAGGCTGTCAACGGTTGCTTAGGCATATGGGTAAAACGACGGAATCGGAATGAGCAGCGCAGGTAAAATTCAGTCCCATCGACGCGCTGCGAAGGGAAATACCCGCAGATTTTAACAAAGCGGAGGACGAAAGCATAACCTTGACCAGCTACCCTGCGTCCGCATTGACGCGAATCGCACGCTACGGTGCGCGCGAAACGGTGGGGAATTTTATCATCGGCCCATTCGCACGGTAAAGGTTTAGCAAGCTTGGCATGTAGCCGGAAATAACTTGTCGGATAATGGGACGCGATAGAGCACTTTTAAACGCCGGCCGGCGCATGAATGCGCTTCTGTCATCGAATAAGGCGCTTGTTTGTTACCGGCGCCTTACATGGACCGCTACGGTTGCTGCAACGATTGTTTTGTATCGCTAGCTGACGACGAGTGCATGCCCAACCGGCAACAGTCGCCGCGCCGGTTTAGCTAGCGGTAAACCTTAGGAAATTTTGCCCTTCACACCCTCTTCCTGACCGGCGGCGTAGGTCAATAGCGCGACGTTTTCCCGGGTGAAAAAGCCTTGAAAATCGCCAAAGCGCTGTACGTATTCGATAATCAACGATGAAAAATCGGAAGCCGACGAGAAAATTTGCTTCAAACCTTCCTCGCGCGACCCTACCGTTTCCAATAAAAATCCTTTTCCTTGCGCGGCTATCGCCTCCACAATGAAATCGATGTTTTCCTTGCCTTGCGTCTGACCGTCTTTGACTTCTACCGCAATATGGTGCAATCGCGGTCCGTAATTGCGAACGAAACTTTCGGTGGGACTCGGCAGATTGTCCAAATGACCGACGCAATAGGGAAAATTATTAGCGGTAAAAACTTTGGCCGGACTCATGGATTCGGGCTGTTCCCGGATGTTCTTGGTCACATTGGTAGACGAGTTCTGGTCTTTGATGTCGTAACTTCCCCAGTAGTAATAGCTGGACAAGGCCAGATATTCCAGTATTGCGACCTCGCGATTTTGGCTATACACCCGGGTCGCCAGATGATCGATAGGCAGGATTAAATCGGTTATCCCCAAGCGCTGCTGCATCTCTTTGCCCCTGTCGTTGGCTGCTTGAGCCGCGGACAAGATAACGCATTCTCCATGATGGTAAACCCTGATCCCGTCTATCGGCCTTTCCATATAGCCGACCAGATTCTGGGTATAAGGGGAGGGCTTGGACAAACTGACGTTTAACGGCAAGTCCAGATCGGCCAGTTCGCCTACCGAGAAAAACCGAAATTGACGCTGTTGCTGCTCGGCAACCACCGCGTGCCTGTCGCTCGCCAACAAAATTTCGCCCAGATAACGGCTGTGGGGGCGAATCGCCCCCACCGGATACAAATCGTTCAAGCTGCGAAAAATATCGAAGCGGTCCGGCCCTTTCACTTCTCGCAACAAAATGTCCGGCGAATTCATGTCTATGCGCAGCACGTGTGTCATGTGCTTGTCGCCGTCCAGCGTGACCAAATATTGGTACGGCGTCATCAAGGCCAATTCGGCGATGTATTCCACCGAGTTGCCCGGCTCGACGCTGATCATCAAGGCTTCGATGCCGCCTATCATTTCGGTCAATCCGCTACGGTCGCGCTGCTCCAACAAGCGCTGCAGATACTCTTCGAAAAACGGCGAATTCTGTTTATCGCCAAAGCGCGGCATTTTGGTTGAGCACAACATAGTCGGTACCTACCTCACGACATTAGGGCACCGCATTTACGCGGCAAACAGTGCGGCTAACAAGCAGCGATTTTGCAACCTGACGTTCTCGCGGCTCCAATTTAGGCAAATCGTCTTCAACGCGGTTGCCATCTGAAATCCAAGGTCATCGGAAAACGCGGATTGAGCGGCTCGTCGCGCAAATGCATGGGCCCCGGACTATGTCCGTGTTCCCAAAACCGCGCCCGGCGCCGCGCTTCAGCTTCGTTGGCATTGACCGGAAACACTTCATAATTTCGCCCGCCGGGGTGACCGACATGGTACGTACAACCGCCCAACGAACGATTATTCCAACTATCGACGATGTCGAACACCAACGGCGCGTGCGAGCCGATAGTCGGGTGCAGTGCGGAAACCGGCGACCACGCCTTGAATCGCACGCCGGCTACGTATTCGCCCGGAATCCCGGTCGGATGCAGAGGAACCTTGCGGCCGTTGCAGGCTACTTCGTGGCGGCTGCCTATCATACCTCTGACCTTGACCTGCAAGCGCTCGACCGAGGAATCGACATAGCGCGCGGTACCGGCCCCGGTTACTTCTTCGCCCAGCACGTGCCAGGGCTCTATCGCTTGACGCAACTCCAGCTGTACACCTTCGTAAACCACGCTGCCGTAGTGGGGAAATCTGAATTCGAAAAACGGCGCAAACCAATTGTCGTCGAATTCGTAACCCACGCTGCGCATATCCCGGCAGATGTCGCGCATGTCTTGTTCCACGAAATGCGGCAACATGCAGCGGTCGTGCAAGGACGTATCCCAGTACACCAATTTGCCTGGATACGGCGTTTTCCAAAACCGTGCCACCAACGCGCGCAGCAACAGCGATTGCACCAAGCTCATGCGGTAATGCGGGGGCATTTCGAAGGCGCGTAATTCCAGCAATCCCAGCCGCCCGGTTGCGCTGTCGGGCGAATACAGTTTATCGATGCAAAACTCCGCCCTATGGGTATTACCGGTCAAATCGATCAACAGATTGCGGAATAACCGGTCCACCAGCCACGGCCTGGCATTTTCTTGGCCAACCAGCAGAACCTGCTCCATCTGCTGAAAAGCGATTTCCAGCTCGTACAAATTATCGTCTCTCGCCTCGTCGACCCGCGGCGCTTGACTGGTCGGTCCGATAAACTGCCCGGAGAACAGATACGACAAGGCCGGATGCTGCTGCCAATACACCACCAAACTGCGCAATAAGTCGGGCCGTCTGAGAAAGGGACTATCCGCCGCAGTCGCACCGCCCAGGGTGATGTGGTTGCCGCCGCCGGTGCCGGTATGCCGTCCGTCCAGCATGAACTTTTCCGTCGCCAAGCGGGTTTGCCGGGCATCTTCGTAGAGCGACTCGGTACGGCTTTCCAGCACGTCCCAATTCTCGGCCGGATGAATGTTAACCTCGATAACGCCGGGATCCGGGGTCACCGACAGTGTCAGCAAGCGCGGATCGTGCGGCGGCGGATAGCCTTCCAGGCGGATGGGCTGCTGCAATTTTTCCGAGCAATCTTCGATTGCGGCGACCAATTCCAGCCAGGATTCCAGTGTACTCATCGGCGGCAGAAAAAGGTACAAAAACCCGTCGCGCTCTTCCAACGCCAAAGCCGTATGTATCACGTCCTTGGCAATCGGCTCTATGGACAAGGGCCGCGGTCTTTTCAGGATGCGGTCACGCGGGTAGCTGGCTAAATCCCTGCGGGCTACGAACGGGTCGGTAGGGGTTTCCACTTCCTTTTCGCGCTGCGCAACCCACGGCAAGCTGCCCAAAGGCAGGCGCAAGCCCATCGGCGAATCGCCCGGCAACAGATACAAACGCTCGTGCTTGAGCGGCCAGACGCTGGATTGCCAGGAAATGGTATGGCCGTCGCCGACCGCTTTCAAAGGCAGTACAAAACCTTTTACCGCCGCTAAGCCCGCCCGCAATTGCTTGGCCAGCGCACTACGAATTTCGGCTTTTTCCAAGTCGGTTTCGTGCGGATCGATATTGGGCGGCAAACGGCTTTCTTCGTCCAAAGCGTGCCAAGGATCCTCGTAGGCCGGAATCAGGTAGCCGGAATTCAACTCCAATCTCAAAGCCAAGGCCTCACCGAACGCTTGCACCGCCGGAGTTTGCAGATCGTCCGGAGTATCGGCGACCAAGGCTTTGTTATGCCATACGGGTTCGCCGTCTTTACGCCAAAACACGTTCAGCGCCCAACGCGGCAAGGGTTCGCCGGGGTACCATTTACCTTGTCCGAAATGAGTTACGCCGCCCGGCGCGAAACGGGCCTGCAAGCGGCTCAGCAAATCGTTGGCCAGCTGCCATTTCTGTTCGCCCAGCGCAGCTACGTTCCATTCGGCGCCGTCCATGTTGTCGGCCGATACGAAAGTCGGCTCGCCGCCTTGGGTCAGCCGGACGTCGCCGGCTTGCAATTCTCTATCGATGCGCTGGCCCAGCGCCCTGATGGCTTGCCATTGTTGCTCGGTATAAGGCTTGGTCACCCGCGGATCTTCATGGATGCGGGCGACCTGCATTTCCACCTTCAGTTCGGCTTCGCAAATGCTGGTCATGCCGGTAACCGGCGCGGCGGAAGCCGGTGCGGCGCTGACCGCCAACGGAATGTGGCCTTCGCCGGCCAAGAGGCCGGAGGTCGCGTCCAATCCTACCCAGCCCGCTCCCGGAATATACGCTTCGCACCATGCGTGCAAATCGGTGAAATCCGCCTCCGGCCCGGCCGGACCGTCCAGAGGCTTTCGATCCGCCACCAACTGGATTAAATAACCGGATACAAAACGCGCGGCAATGCCTTTGCTGCGCAGAATTTGCACCAGCAACCAAGCACTGTCGCGGCAAGAACCGGATTTTTTCACCAAAGTCTCCTCGCCTGTTTGCACGCCGGGTTCGAGACGGATGGTATAGGCGATGTCGTTGTGCAGCCGCTGGTTGATCATCACCAAATAGCTGGTGGTGGTGATTTCTTTCGGCGTGTCAGCATCCAATTGCCGCAGCCACGCTTGTTGCAGCGGGCCCATAGGCGTTACCTCCAAATACGGCGCCAATTCCGTCTGCAACGCCGGCGGGTATTTAAACGGAAAATATTCCGCCCATTCCTCTACGAAAAAATCGAAGGGATTGATCACCGTCATGTCGGCTAGAAGATCGACCGTGACGTCGATTTCCCGCGTCGGCTCGGGAAAGGTTATCCGCGCCACGAAGTTGCCGTAAGCATCCTGCAGCCAGTGTATGAAATGTTTCTCCGGCTTGATTTTCAAAGAATATCCGGTGATAGGCGTACGGCTGTGCGCGGCCGGACGCAAGCGGATTTCGTGCGGAGAAGCGACGACCGCTCGGTCGAAAATGTAATGGGACTTATGATGTAAGGCAACGCGGATGGTCATAATGGTTCCGTGTGTAATGTCATCGAAGCCGTAGCGGCTCGTTAACAGTGGTTCAAATACATACTGCGGTTTAGCGAATGCTATGCACTTCTCCTGCCAACCGCCATTTATCCCGAAACCGCAAAAACCGGCCGTTCGAATGTCAGACGCTCATTCAATCGTTGTTCGATAAATGGCTGTTGAAGTCTATGTCCACCAGCCATTCGGGATTGGGCAACGAGGCGAACACGCCTTTTAATCCGTCGCTCCAACGCCGGCTGATTTGGGAAAAATACGGGTCGTCTTGGGTAATGTGTTGCTCCAAGTCCAAGCGTAAGCTGGCTTTGGTGTAACAGGCCACGTCTATCGGCAGACCCACCGACAAATTGCTGCGCATCGTCGAATCGAAGGACACCAACACGCACTTCACCGCTTCACTGAGCGGAATGTCGGGCGTAATGACGCGGTCGATGATAGGCTTGCCGTATTTGGTCTCGCCGATTTGGAAATAGGGCGTTTCTTGGCCGGCTTCGATGAAATTACCCTCGGCGTAGACCATAAACAGGCGCATGTCTTCGTCCTTCACTTGGCCGCCGACGATGAAATTGGCGCTGGAATCGACATTACTCTGCGCCAGAAAAGCACCGTCGTGCTGGCGAACTTCCCTAAGCGCCTCGCCCAGCAATTGGGCGACGTCGAACATCGATTCTACATTCCAAATGTTACGCCTCTCCGGATGCCGGCCGTGCTGTTCCAACAGATTGGTCGCGTTTTGGGTAATCGACAGATTGCCCGAACTGAGTATTACTATCGTTCTATCGCCCGGCTCGACAAAGCTGCGCATTTTTTTGAAGCAGGCAATTTGATCGATGCCTGCATTGGTACGCGAGTCTGAAGCAAATACCATCCCCGCATTTAGTTTCAAAGCTACACAATAAGTCATGGAAAATTTCTTTGAGTCGATAAGCGCGTGCTTATTGCATTTGCATGCCATTCCAGCGTGACTGTACCGGTTCGAATTGATCGCGCCGAGAGAGATAGGCGGCGCGGATGTCTTGCCCCAACAAGGCGATTTGATCCAGGAATTCGGTCAAATACTCGTGCAGACCTTGGGCAACCACGTCTTCGATCGAACCGAAATGCAAAGCCGCATGCTGTCTGCCGGCACGCCGGCGCGCTTCGCGCCCGGAGTTACCGTTGATATCGATCAAAGCCATTTCGACTTCGTTCATACATGCATGCAAAGAGCGCGGCATGTCGTCGCGCAATATCAACAATTCCGCGACCCGCAGCGGCGAAATCACATCGCGATAAATCTTGCGGTAGGCCTCGAACGCACTCACGGAGCGCAACAACGAACCCCATTGATAATAATCCGCCGAACCGCCGACGTCGTTCACGCTGGGCAACAGGATATGGTATTTCACGTCCAGTATCCTGGCGGTATTATCCGCCCGTTCCAAAAAAGTGCCTAACTTGACGAAACTCAAGGCAATATCTTTGATGATCGTCCCTAGCGTTACCCCGCGGAACATGTGGGACCGGTCTTTTACCCAATCGAAAAAATCCGGAAATTTGTCGATATCCATATTCCAGGTCATGCGGTTCAGTTCCAGCCAGGTGGAATTGATGACCTCCCACATTTCCGAGGTAATCGCGCCGCGCACCGCCCGGGCGTTTTCCCTAGCCAGCTTTAAGCAACTATAGATACTGGAAGGATTATCCGGATCCAACGCCATATAACGGGTGACGTCGTCGCCGCGCGCCAGACCGTATTTAACTTCGTAACTGGCTGCACAGCCGGTAATGTTAAGCGGGGCGTACCACAGATACGCCTCCGCACCCTCAATATCCAACGGCAACAGCGCCGAGCGATGGGCCACGTCCAAAATCCTGGCGGTATTTTCGGCACGCTCGATATGGCGCGCCATCCAAAACAAGTTGTCGGCAGTACGTGCCAGCATGAATCACTCCTCCAATACCCAGGTATCCTTGGTACCGCCGCCTTGCGACGAATTGACGATTAACGACCCCTCCCTTAGCGCGACCCGGGTCAAACCACCCGGCACCAAGCGGATTTCTTTGCCGGACAATACAAACGGCCGCAAGTCCACATGACGCGGCGCGACGCCCGACTCCACCATGGTCGGACAGGTGGAAAGCGCCAAAGTCGGCTGGGCGATAAAACTGGCCGGCTCCGCCAAAATCCGTTGTTTGTAGGCTGCGATTTCCTCTTTACTGCTGGTCGGGCCAACCAACATGCCGTAGCCGCCGGAGCCTTGAACTTCTTTAACCACCAGCTCCGGCAAATGCGCCAGCACGTAACGCAAATCGTCCGCCTCGCTTAAGCGCCAGGTCGGCACGTTAGACAACAACGGCGCTTCGCCCAGATAAAAACGAATCATTTCCGGCACGTACAGATAGGTGGCCTTATCGTCCGCCACGCCTGTGCCGACGCCGTTGGCCAAGGTCACGTTGCCGCTACGGTAGGCTTCGAACAAACCGGGCACGCCCAACGCCGAATCCGGCCGGAACGCCATGGGATCGAGAAAGTCGTCGTCGACCCGCCGATAAATCACGTGCACCTGCTGCGGCCCTTCCGTGGTGTACATATACACCTTATTTTGGTGCACGAACATATCCTGACCTTCCACCAGTTCCACGCCCATTTGGCTGGCCAGAAAAGCATGTTCGAAATAAGCGCTATTGTAGGAACCCGGCGTCATGACCACGATGGTCGGGTCGGAAACATTCGCCGGCGCGGATTCCCGCAACGTATCCAACAACATTTGCGGGTAATGCTCGACCGGCTCCACCGTATGACTGGCGAACAATTCCGGAAACAAACGCATCATGGTGTTGCGGTTTTCCAGCATGTACGAGACGCCGGACGGCGTGCGCAGGTTATCCTCCAGCACGTAAAAATCGTTTTCCGCCACCCGCACCAAATCGATGCCGGCAATGTTGGCGTACACCTTATTCGGCAAATCGATGCCCTGCATTTCCTTGCGGAACAGCACGTTACCCAGGATCTGCCGTTCGCTGACCACGCCGGCCTTGATGATTTCCTGATCGTGGTAGATGTCGTGCAGGAAGGCGTTTAGCGCCTGAACCCGTTGCTTGAGGCCTTTTTCCAGCCTGCGCCATTCCTCGGCACCGAAAATGCGCGGCACGATATCGAACGGAATCAGCCGCTCGGAACCGGCCGCTTCGCCGTAAACCGCAAAAGTGATGCCTAAGCGCCTGAACAACAATTCCGCTTCCGCACTCTTTCGCTCCAGGGTGCCGTCCGGAAGTTGCTCAAGCCAACGTTGATAATTGCCGTAAATATCGCGAACGACGTTTTCGCCGTTCCGCATCTCGTCAAAGTAGGTAGGGGTATTTTGTGTGCTCATATCTAGCGTCCAGCAAGAGCTATGCCATTGGGCTCAAACTATAAGTGATGTAGATTGCTTCTGTACAGCATTGTTTGACTGGTACGAGGACATTGGCTGCGCGCCGGTCTTTGCACCAAAATTGAACGCCGAATTGGTGCGCAATCGCCCGCCCGCTCATGCGCCGGCAGGAACACGTGGTAATCCGGCCTAATTTGCGCGCACTGACAAGCGAAACAACCGGACGCGCGTCAATTCAATTGTGTGCCGTCGTCTCTAAAACCACCATCCGAAATCAGCCTGGGCAATATTTCATCCCGATTACGCACCCCGAGTTTGGTGTAAATGGCATGCACGTGATCTTTCACGGTACTGGTTTTATAGAATGAACCTGAATCCGTGACTTCAAATATTGTCAGCCCTTTTATTCGGAAACTATTACAAAAGTGGCTGAATTTAAAATTACATTCCTTGCAATCGACTTTAGACACAGCACTGGCCGCGCCGCGCCAGCTTGACCTAAAGACGAAGGGGCCGCGTAGCGATGGACCCGCGTATTTTCGTGAGACCAACTGGTCAAGGCGACAATCGAGAGGCGCCGCGCTGTTCTGGGACGCTGAATTTTTGCGACTTCGGGTCAAAACCGTCGCAAAAGGCAAGTCCTGTAAATTCAATCCGCAACCCTTGCGCGACTAGACCCGCCGTCAAGGGATGCCCTTCGCGCCAGGGCGCAATTTCACGTAGCGGGAAGGTCTCGTCGACGGCCAAAGCCAACAACTGTGCCAGCGTCCAAGCGGTGGAGCGAATTTGCATCCAGGTTTCCAGCACGGTGGCGACTGTTGCCACAGATTGCTAATGCCCCAGCAGCGTTTCAGATGATGAAACAAGGGATCGATGCCCCAACGGCGAGCACTACAGTTCGAGAATGGCCGAGGCCGATAACGCCGTTTCGGTGACCAGCAGCCAGGCGGGGCTTCTCCCAAGTCTGTTTCCGGTCGTCGTAAAACTCGCACCAGACGGCCCGCACCGGCGCGTCTTTCAGAAAGCGGGCCAAGGCCACTGCCGACCGTAGCCGCAGCTTTTGGGGTTTGCCGTGCAGCGTTAACGACCGCTCGCACAACGGCAAGCCGGCAATCGCTTCGGCCGTCAGGCGTTGACCGTATTTGTGCGGCCGCCCGATACGGGGCAAGTCCGGTCGTATCGGGCGGCAAAAACAACGGGTAGGTTTCCGATAAATCAAACGCCAAAAAAGGTACGCAGTGCGTATCTACATGGCTGCCATTTTGCCAAGCCAGGCAATTACGGTTTCCCCAATTGATAATCAAAAAGGAGGTTCAGTTGCTTACGAAGAAATCGTTCGCAATCAAATGACGGCGCCCCGGCAAAAACGAGGCGGAGCTAAGCTGAGGCTAGCTCAGCGAGGGGAAGTTTTTAGGCGATAGCGAGGTCTCCAGCGAAGGCATCGCCGCCAAGCCTTCGCTGAGTTTCTCTTGCCAGATCCGGCGCATTTGGATGATGTATTCATCATCCTCTTGAAAATTATAATATTTGTCGAAGGCTAACCCGTCTTTACGGTAAATCATTAAATCGACCGGCGGGCCGACACTGGCGTTGCTGCGCATGGTGGAATCCATCGAAATCAGGCAGCATCTGGCCGCATCTTCCAGCGAGGTCTCGACGTTCAGAAAGCGGTCTAAGACCGGCTTGCCGTATTTGATTTCGCCGATCTGCAAATAGGGGGTTTGCAGGGAAGTGGTGATGTAATTTCCCTCCGGGTACACCAAATAGGCACCGTGCGGGTCCTGGCCGATTTGGCCGGCCAATAAAAAGGTTGCGGCCGGAAAGAAACTGTTTTGCCCCGCGTTGCCTAACCGGTTTTGTTTTTCCAGGCTGACCTGGCCTAGATACTCCGCCGCTTCCGAAAGATAGTGCACCGTGTTCATATTGACGGCGCAACATTCTTTGATGTCGCGCCGCAGCTGATCCAACACCGCTTGGGTCGTCGCAAGATTGCCGGCACTCAGCAAGACAATCTTGCGATCCTCGAAAGTCGGCACCACGTGCATTTTGCAATGCACGCTGACGTTGTCGATACCTGCATTAGTCCTGGAATCCGATGTGACAACCAAGCCATCCCTGACCGACACAGCAATACAGTAGGTCATGCTTTTTTGAATCGTGAAAAAATCGATTGGGCAGTTTACTAAACTTGGCCGGCGAACACTATGCCCGCGCGAACAGCGAAATCCGATCCGAGCCAGCGATTGATCATGCCGATAAACGCTTGCTAAGCTCTGCGTTCAGTAAAGCTTCATGGTGCCGGCGCAACACCGAATCGCTGGGAATAGGCGGCAATTCCGCTTCGATTTGATATTTAAGCTGCGAGATGAAATGCCTTCTGAGCACCGAATCCTGCGGTATTCTTACTGTTTTGATTTCTTCTGCGCCCGGTTGTTGAGCTGCGACTGCTGCCGGAGCGACAACCTCCAGCGCCGCATCGTTAACTACGGCGCTGCTTGCCGGTTCCGACGCTAATTTATGCGCCGCATCGAAATGCCGGCGCAGCACCGAATCGGTCGGATAAGGGTTGATTTGCACTTCGCGTTTTGCGGCCTGCTCGGCTTCGTAATGACGATGCAAAATCGAATCTTCCGGCACCGCGGCAGGCGTTTCAGCCGCTGGAGCCACTTCGGATGAGTCACTACTCGGTGCCGGCTCGGCAAAGGCTTGCGCTACCGCTTTCTCGATCAACGTTGCCGGGGGTTCGACTGCCGGCTCGGTTACTACAGCTTCAACAACAGAGGCAGGGGCAGGATCCGGCACCAATTTGTGCGCGCTATCGTAATGCCGGCGCAATACCGAATCGGTCGGATAGGGGTTGGTTTGCGCGTCGTGTTTTGCCGTTTGTTCGGCCTCGTAATGCCGATGCAACACCGAGTCTTCCGGCTCTGTCGCAACGGTCTCGGCCCGGGCTGGCGAGGTAGTCAGCTCGGCTTGCGGTTCGGCCTCCACTGTGCTTGCCAACGAAATTTCCGGCACGGATGCAGGCTCGACAGCCGGCGTGCTGACTGCCGGCACGGGCGCAATTTCAGGTTGTGCAGTCGGTTCCGGCGCAGCTCTTAGCTCAGTCCGGCCGGCGTCTTTTTTCTTTAAGGCGTATACGACCGCCGCGATCAGCACCGCCAGCGCCACTGCGACCATCAGCATAATTTCGTTCGTTCCCCAAGCCGCTGCAGATTCGGCCATATTGTCTTGTGCAGGTTCCATGATGCCCTCCTAATCGTAATTTTGTTGTAGTTATCTGCGGATCATAGATGCGCCTTAGCGAATTCTTAAAACCGAACCCGGCTAAGCCGCTTGTATTTACTACAAATACGGCCGTAATGAAACTTTTTTTGCAAAAACCTTGGTCAGCTAACTCGTCCGATTTAAAAATCGTGCACTCAGCCGCCGGTATTTTGCGGGGAATGGAACAGCGGTTTCGTAGTAAAGTTAAACCGTAGCGCCGGCAGTAGTCGCGGCGCTTCACCGCCCCCACTCGACCTTAGGAGTTCCGCCTATGTCTTACGAAGCCTGCACTTATGTAATTTTCGGCGCCACCGGCAATTTGGCCCGCATCAAACTCATGCCCGGTTTTTATCATTTGGAAATGGAAAATAAATTGCCCGAGGGTACGCGTATTCTCGCCGTAGGCCGCAGGCCCTGGGATAGAGACAAATGGCTGCAGGAAACCCGGCAGATGCTGGAGGAAAAAGAGGGCACCAAACTCAACCAAGCGGTATTCGAACGTTTCAGCTCTCGTCTGTTTTACCACCGCGGCAATTTGGACGATGAGGCCTGTTACGCCGAATTAGCGGCTGCACTGAACGACGACGCCGAACAGTTTCCGAAAAACGTCGCGTTTTACTTGGCGATCGGGCCGGACGATTTCGGCCACGTGATCGAATCCTTAAGCAAAGTGGAGATGCTGAGCGAAGAATACGGCTGGCGCCGCGTGGTGATCGAAAAACCCTTCGGCTACGATCTGGAAAGCGCACAAGCCTTGCAAAAACGCCTGCAACGCTATCTGACCGAAGAACAAATCTACCGTATCGACCACTATCTGGGCAAAGGCATGGTGCAAAACGTGCTGGTATTCCGCTTCGCAAACGTCATGCTGGAACCCTTGTGGAACCGCAATTACATCGACCACGTACAAATCACCCACGCCGAAGACATCGGCATCAGCACCCGCGGCGAATATTACGACAGCGCCGGGGCCCTGCGCGACATGCTGCAAAGCCATTTGCTGCAATTATTGACCTTGGTCGCGATGGAACCGCCGGTCGCAATGGACGCCGAAGCGTTACGCGACGAAAAAGTCAAAGTGTTGAAATCGATCCGCCCTATCCCTAAAACAGCCGTGCACGCTCACGCCTTTCGCGGCCAATACAGTAAAGGCAGCATAGCCGGGCAAAAAGTCCCCGGCTATTTGGAAGAAGCCGGCATTCCGGCCGACAGCACCACCGAAACCTACGCGGCCATGAAATTGCTGATCGACAACTGGCGTTGGCGCGGCGTGCCGTTTTATCTGCGCACCGGCAAACGCATGGTCGCCAGCCAATCCAGCATTTCGATTTGCTTCCGCCACCCGCCGCTGCATTTCTTCCACGGCACCCACGTCAGTTGCATGAATCCCAACTGGGTGCTGATGGGCATACAACCGGAAGAATGCATACGCATCGAAATGACCGTCAAGCAGCCGGGCTTGGAGATGCGCACCCACACCACCAGCCTGGACGCCAGTTTTCGCCAGCCCGACCAACGCCATATCGACGCTTACGAAGACTTGCTGCTGGACGTCATCCACGGCGACCGCTCGTTGTTTTTGCGCTTCGACGAAGTCGAGTACGCCTGGCGCATCGTAGACCCGATCCTGCAAACCTGGGTGACCGAACGCGACTACATCCCCACTTATCCGGCCGGCAGCTGGGGCCCGCCCGAAAGCCGCCGCCTGTTTACCAAAGAAGGCCATTACTGGCGCAGTTCGCTGGAGCCGGAGTGCGGCGAGACTTGATTTAATTTAACCCGGCGCGGGCAACTCCGGTTTAGACCGGCAATCGCTAGGGCTCTGCCGAGATCAATGCCAACCGCCGTACTGGGTGGTCGGATCGCCGCGGAAGCCGGCGGTGGTTTTATTGGCTGCGGGTACGGTGCCGGATTCTTCCGCAGCCCGCACCAGATTTTTGTGGGTATAGCCGCCCAAGGCTTTGGCTTGTTTGGCGATGCGGGTACTCAAGGTATTGATGTCGAACTTGCTCGCCGCCGCGTGCACCACCACGGAAATCATGCCTTGTTTTTCGCCCGCCTCGGCGCTCGGATAATAGGCCAGCACGATAGGCAACTCAGTGCCGGCCGGAATATCGAGCGCGTAGTGCGGACCGTCTTCCAGCCGGGTTTCCGCCAAAACCTTGCCTTGTTCGCTCAAGGCCTTGACGATGCCGGTTTTCGCCGGCCCCTCGTCTAAGGTCACCAAGCCTTGCAAGGTTTTGACGGTTTGATAGTTCTCCGCCCGCGGCTTTTCGGTCACGGCCGCACTCGGCTTGGAATCGCAACCGGAGAGCATAGCCCCGGCTACCAGCGCGCCACCCAGCCAGAACAAGGTTGTTTTCATAGCTTCCCCCCTCGAATATATGATTGTTTTACCGGCTTTACCTTACCCGAGCCGGTTGCACCGCGCAATTTACGACGGCGCATCCAGCTTGAACCATTCGTCCAGAATTTGATGGGCGTCGTCGACTCCGGTTTTGGCCAGCGCGGAAAACAGCTGCAAGCTGATCTCCACCTGCGCCTGCCCCAAGTCATTTTGTACCGCGAGCAAGGCATTTTTAGCCGCCCCGTAATTCAACTTATCCGCCTTGGTCAACAAGATGTGCAAAGGCAAGCGACTGTGCTCGCACCAGCGCACCATCTGCCAATCGAACTCGGTCAGAGGATGGCGAATGTCCATGACTAACACGATGCCGCACAAGGCTTGCCGTTGCTGCAGATAACGCTCCATCATTTTCAGCCAATCGCGTTTAACCGCTTCCGGCACTTTGGCATACCCGTAGCCCGGTAAATCCACCAGCCGGCGCTGCTCGTCCACCTCGAAAAAATTCAGCAACTGGGTACGGCCCGGGGTTTTGCTGACCCGCGCCAAGGCGTTTTGCCTGACGATGGTATTGATGGCGCTGGACTTGCCGGCGTTGGAGCGTCCGGCAAACGCGATTTCCATGCCCTGGTCGGCGGGAGCCGACTCCAGCTTGGGCGCACTGCAGACAAAACGAGCCTGATAATAAAGGGGATTCATCGTCTATAGGTAAAAGCTCTTGGCTAATTCGATAAAAGCCTCGATTGTACCCTGTCCGCGCGCGGGCGACGTTTCGGGTTTTCCCCACTCCGCCAAACCGTTCTCCGACAAGCCGGTGCCGGGGTTTTGCGGATTCATCGGCCAGGCGGGCTTTTGCCTGAGCCACCGGGCTGGTGGTTTACCGTCAAAAACGCCTAATACAAGGGCGCGTAGCACTCCGACAAGCCTATGCCCTATGGTCGGGCAGGCTTTACGGATAGACCGGCAAGCATGATTGAGCGGTCTTTCTGACGACCGATAGGACCTGTCACCGGCTTAAATGCTGGAACTGTATTCGATGCGCCGGGCCATTGAAGTGTATTTGAAAAAAAACCGCTATGCCGCCTATATTGCGTCCATCCATTTGGCGGCTATCCGGTTTTGCCTGTTGGGGACGGCCAAACAGACGCAAGGTTTCGGCAACAGCACGGACATCAGCTTTGCCGGCAAACTGTGGCACGTTTTTGCGCCGTGATCACCGGGGCTTTGGACAGCCTGAAAGCCGTATCCTGTATTACGATCAAAGGTTAGTGGGGGGTACCTTTATCGTCCGATCGACAAATTCGGCAACAATCCGGATTTCAAGTCGTCCCGGTATCGAGACAAACCGACGAAATGCCTAAAGCGGCGGTAAACCGGACCACAAGGTGCTGCCGGTTAGCCGGGGCGTCAGGTGCGCGAATTTTTATATTCCGGCTTCCAGAATCAAATTGAACGGCGTTTCCGCCGCCCGGCGCAGGTTGTTGAAACCGGCTTCTCGGAATATCTCGGCCCAGCGCGCTTCGCCGGCTTGTGCGCCCAGGGCCAGGCCGACGTGCTCGGACAACGAATGCGCGCAGCAAATCGTCGTGGAGGCGGCATAAAACAGCCGGCCGACGGTGTTCAGATTGTCCTCGACCCGGTCGTTGGCGTAGGGCTCCACTAGCATCACCGTACCGCCCGGAGTCAAGGCTTCGGCGGCATATTTTGCCGCGCCCAGCGGATCGCCCATATCGTGCAAGCAATCAAAGAAGCAAATCAGATCGAAACCGGCTTTTGGGTATTCCTGGGCATGCCCAAGGTCGAAACGGACCTGCTTCGCCAGCCCTTGTTGCTCGGCATGCCGCCGCGCGGCCTCGATTGAACCAGGATGGATATCGAAGCCCCAAAACCGCGAGTTGGGATAAGCGGCGGCCATTTGCAGCGTGGAGTGGCCGTGGCCGCAACCCACGTCGGCCACGCGGGCGCCGGCCCGCAGGCGCTGTTCGACGCCGTCCAGGGCCGGCAGCCACTGCGATACCAGATGCGCTTTGTAATAGTTGCGGTAAAAAGCCGAGACCCCGCAGTACAGCCTATCGTGGTGCTCGCCCCAGCCGACGCCATCGCCCGACTTGAAGGCGTGCAGGGTTTTTTCCTCGTCCAGCCACATCGATGCGGCGACGTCCCAGGCGGCGGCCATGAAAAACGGGCTGTCCTCATCGGCTAATACCATGGCCTGTTCCGGCGTCAGTTCGTAGCACTGGCCGGCCGGGTGGTATTGCACATAGCCGGCGGCGGCTTGGCTGTTGAGCCATTCGCGGACGTAGCGCTCGGCACAGCCGACTCGCCGGGCGAGTTGTTGCGGGCTCAAAGGTCCGGCTTGGGCCATGGCTTGATACAGACCCAGCCTGCGGCCGAGGCTGACCATCACGCCACCGTAGGAGGCTGCCAGATCCCCTACTACTCGGTCCAGGAAGTGTTGCAATTGTTGCTGATCGGCGGGTTGTGCGGTAGCGGTCATCTGTTCCTCCGGTTTTTTTGGGTTAAATCAGGTCGTAGTCATAGTTTGCGGCTTTAAACTTCAGCGGGCGAGTGTCAGAATGGCCAGGTTCGGTTCATTTATGCCAGGGAATGAGCCACAGACCCGAGGTCTTAACCATGGCCAAGATTCATGTCAGTATCGTTGCAATTCCCGATGCGATGTTTTCGACCCTTAGCGGGATTTACGACGTGTTAAACGCCTTTACGCTGTTGAGCGGTTACGACAATGTGATCCCGGAAAGCTCGCCGTTTCAGGTCGACATCGTCGGCCCTTCCCGCGAGTCCTTTCGAACTGCCAGCGGTTTGGCCTTGCAACCGCAGCGTACGTTCGACGATCTTCAAACCAGCGATGTGGTGATTGTTCCGTCGGTTGCGGTGCAGAATGCGATTTGGGAGACGGGGCGCTATCCGGTCATTGTGCAGTGGCTGCAAACCGTGCATGCCGGGGGGGCGATCTTGTGTTCGGCCTGCTCCGGCGTATTATTGTTGGCTGAAACCGGTTTGTTGGACGGCAAAGCGGCGACGGTGCATTGGGCTTTTGCAGGGACTTTCCGGCAAAACTTTCCGCAAGTGTTGCTACGCCTGGAGAAAATGCTGGTCATCGCCGGAGAGCACGAGCAGTTCGTCATGTCGGGCGCTTCCGCGTCCTGGCACGATTTGGTGCTTTATCTGGTTGCGCGCTTCGTCGGGCCGGCTGCCGCGCAAGCTTTCTGCAAATTTTTTGCGCTGGAATGGCACCGAGACGGTCAAACCCCGTACTTGGTGTTCGAGCAACCGGTCGATCATCAGGACGCCGTGGTGAAAGACGCGCAAACTTGGTTGGCATGCCATTTTGCGGCGGCCGCTCCGGTCGCAGAACTGGTCAAGCGATCAGGAATTCCGGAACGCAGTTTCAAGCGCCGCTTCAGCCAGGCCACCGGTTATTCGCCGATCCAATATGTGCAGCATTTGCGCATCGAAGCTGCCAAACGCCGTCTGGAACGGAGCGGAGCGTCGGTCGAGCAGATTAGCTGGCAGGTTGGTTACCAAGATTCGGCTTCGTTCCGCCGTTTGTTTAAACGTATCGTCGGCGTTTCGCCTGGAGATTACCGCAGAAAATTTAGCTTGCCCCGCTTCGGACAGGACGACGAATAATCGGCACCGGCTCGGGTTGGCTCTACCTTAGAACAAGGTAGTTAGTGAGTTTGGTCATCAACATCCAGTCATGCATATCGGCCGAGTGCATTTCCGGGCGTGGTTTAGCCAACCGGCAAAGCAACCCAGCCGGTATTCTCTGTTGGATCAGGCATTGCGCAATGCCAACGGGACGTAAGCGCGCTCGTCTGCCTGTGTTTTGTGGTTTTATTCTGTGAGGCAACTCTGGTCGGTTTCTGCCATCATATGCGCCATAACATAAAATTTCGAATCGATATTATAATGACGCCATGCTTATAGACGCCGTAGATCGCCGAATCATCCTTGCCACTCAGGCCGGCCTGCCTTTGGTGTCAGAGCCTTACCGTGCCGTAGCCGAGCAACTGCAACTTTCCGAGCAGGAGCTGATGCAACGCCTGACGATAATGCAAGAAACCGGCATCATCCGCCGGATTGCCGCGGTGCCGAATCACTTCAAGTTAGGCTATCGGTATAACGGCATGACGGTGTGGGACGTGGAGGACGATTGTGTCGACCGATTAGGTGCTGATGTGGCGGCTTTGCCCTTTGTCAGCCATTGTTACCGGCGGCCGCGGCATTTGCCGGAATGGCCGTACAATCTGTTCGCGATGATACACGGCAAAACCGAAGCCGAGGCGCAAGCCTTGGTCGTCCAAGTGGCCGAGGTTCTGGGTAGCCACGCCCGTGCGCACGACGTGCTGTACAGCAGTAAAATCCTGAAAAAAACCGGCCTGAGAATCGCGGAGTAAGCCATGTTCAGACTCAGTCAATACGTCCGAGAACTTCTGCACCCCAGCCCGTTAACGCCGCCGCGCAAGCCTTCCGGCCCGGTGGTGATCTGGAATTTGATTCGCCGCTGCAACTTGACTTGCAAGCATTGCTATACCACCTCCGCCGACATCGATTTTCCGGGCGAACTGAGCACGCCGGAGATTTATGCGGTCATGGACGACTTGAAACGATTCAAAGTACCGGTATTGATATTGTC
This sequence comes from Methylomonas sp. HYX-M1, assembly GCF_040741385.1. Taxonomy (NCBI): domain Bacteria; kingdom Pseudomonadati; phylum Pseudomonadota; class Gammaproteobacteria; order Methylococcales; family Methylococcaceae; genus Methylomonas; species Methylomonas sp. HYX-M1. The sequence continues at coordinate 292,448 of NZ_CP160405.1, read as the reverse complement.
CGGCGGCGAGCCCTTGCTGCATCCGGATATTTTTGCCATTTCGCAACGGGCGCGAGATTTGGGTTTTTATGTGGCCTTGTCCAGCAACGGCACCTGTATAAGCCCAGCGAATATCGAGCAAATCGCCGCCATCGATTATCAATACATCGGCGTCAGTTTGGACGGCATGCGGGACGCTCACGACCAATTCAGGCAGAAACCGGGTTCATTCGACGCTTCATTGGCCGGCATCCGCTTATGCCGCCAACACGGCATCAAAGCCGGCGTGCGTTTTACCCTGACCCGGGACAACGCCCACGACTTCGACGCCTTGCTGCGCTTGATGGACGACGAGGATATAGACAAATTTTACCTGTCGCACTTGAATTACGGCGGCCGCGGCAATAAAAACCGCAAAGACGATGCCGAGTTTCAATTAACCCGTAAGGTGATGGACCGCTTGTTCGAACAAGCCTTGGCGTGGGAAATTGCCGGCACACATAGGGAAGTGGTTACCGGCAACAACGACGCCGACGCAGTGTATTTTCTGCATTGGGTCCGGCGGCGTTTTCCCGAGCAGGCGGAACACATTCAAGCCAAATTGCAGCAATGGGGCGGCAACGCGTCCGGGGTCAACGTCGCCAACATCGATAATTTGGGCAACGTGCACCCGGATACGTTCTGGTGGCATTACGGCTTGGGCAACGTCAGGCAGCGGCCGTTTTCGGAAATTTGGCAAGACGTGTCCGATCCGTTGATGGCGGGCTTAAAAGCTTCGCCGCGGCCGTTGCAAGGGCGTTGCGAACGCTGCGATTTTCAAAACATCTGCAACGGCAACACTCGGGTGCGGGCCCAGCAACTCACCGGTAATTTTTGGGCCGAAGATCCGGGTTGTTATTTGCTGGACGAAGAAATTCTGGACAGTTGTTACGCCTAACGAAACGACTTATTTGGTGGCCCGGATCAGTTTGATCATGTCGGTACTGGCCGGATCGACATAAATTTGCCGAAAAGGGCAGGCTTGCAGGTTTTTTACGGTTTGCCGGTTGATATTGGCACCGAATAGGCGCACGACCATGGGATTGATCGCGTTCATCAGCCATGCCAAGGCCCGGTTGGAGCTCAACACGTGTTCCAACAGCAATAATTGCCCGCCGGGTTTTAGTACCCGGTGCAGTTCCTTGAGACCTTTGCGCGGCTTGGGTACCGAGCAAAATACGAAACTGGCTATCACGGTATCGAAGCAATTGTCGGCATAGGCCAAGCTTTGCACGTCCATTAAATCCAAATGCACGTCCAGATTGTTACGCATTTTTTTGCGTTGCGCCTGTGCCAGCATTTTCGGGCTGAAATCTATGGCAGTCATCCGGGCGTCGGCCGGGTAAAACGCGAAATTTTTACCCGTGCCCACCCCGACTTCCAGCACATGCTCGCCGCGCACTTGGTCCCACAGTCTTTTACGAAAGCGGCGGAAGATCAAGCCTTCCACCAAACCTTCCAGACTGTCGAACCAAGGCGCCAAGCGGTCGTAGCGCTGGCGAATCTCCTCGCCGCTGGCCGACATTTAAATTTCCAGCTGCTGAATGCCGTCTAAAAACCATTTGGTTTGTTTGCTGCTCACCGGCTTGACGAAATGCCACACCTCGCGCACTTGCTCGGTGTCGCCGTCGTCTTCGCGCATGATGCTGTCGAACAATACGCTGGCTTCCAGATAGGCGTCTATTTCCCTGACTTCCAACAATTCAGCGCTGACTTTCAACACTTCGGTTTTATTTTGTGCGTCGGAAGCGCGTAATTGCGCTTGAATCTCGGCAAATACCTTGTCGGTGCTTAAGCCGCGTATCGCCGCCAAGTCGCGGTTATCCCAAGCCGATTGCAGATAACGAAACGCGCTTTCCGCACCGGCCAGAAAGGCTTTTTGGTCGAAATCCGCCGGAACGTTGGGCGCTTGCGAATGGTTTTCCCGCCGACCATCTTTGCCGAACATCACGTCGGTGTCGAAACCCGACGAACTGCCGCCGTACTGGCCTTGATTGCCGTACTGATTGCCGACGGCATCGTGGTTGTCGTTGCGGCCGTACACGCTGCTGGGCGTGGGTTGGCGGGCGCCGGACCTGGCCGCGAACAGGCGGAACAGTAAATAAGCGATGCCGGCAAATATCAGCATATCCATCAAATTAAGATGCTCGAACGCACCGCCGAAAAACAGGGAACCCAACAAACCTCCTAAAGCCAATCCGCCCAAAAGGCCCATCAGACCGCCGCGATTCGCCCAACTTTGCCGAGCCGCCTGATTTTGGCTTGCAGCTTGTTGCTGGTTTGGCGTGCGGCTGGCTTGAGCGGCCGGAGACGACGGGCTGGTCGAACGTTGGTAAGGCGCGCTGTAACTGGGGCGGCTACCGAAAGAACTACCTCCGCCCAAGCGTTTGGCTTGGGCTTCCTGTATGCCGGTTGCCAACAAAGTTAAAGATAAAAATACCGTGGCCAACAGGCCGATTTTTTTGTTCATGGCTGGATTACCTGTGATGGTTATCTTGGGATTCCGAATGCGGCCGGTACCGGCCGGCTATGGGGCGATTCGATACAACGTTTAAATAAATACATAATTTTCAATATCTTAGCTGATCTGTTCACCGATGTTAACGGCTCGCAAAACGCTGCTGCTTTCTGCTTCGGCCCGGCAATAAATTAGGGCTGTTTGTATAATTTCAAGTAGAATATCGGCTTATGCAGCGCGCTACAATCTTTAGTCATCGCACTTCATACTTCGGTTTTTTGATCCACCCCGGTCTCTCTGAGAGGCGAGGTAACAGATGCGCCGGGGGTGTGTAAGGTATAGCATAGCGCAGCAAACCCACTGAATGACTATTAAATCGTCGAATGGTTGCATTATTGCGTCAATTTTTGGTGCTTGCTCTGGTGTCGCTGCAATTCGCCGCGCCGCTGGTGCACGCCCATGTCGACGAAACCAATCTGAATTTCGGCATTCATTTGCATGAATTCGAACATCTGTCCGTCAAATCTTCCGAATCCAAACTGCAAATCCTTCCGGATTACGTAGCCGGAGTACAAAGCGCCATCGTACAACTCGGATCGGCCATCAAGCCGCAACATCCGGACAACAACGATCATGTTGCTTGTTGTGTCGCGGCCGAACCTGGCCCGCAGCGAATTTTTTGCGCCGATACGCTGAATTTTTCACCGCACGTAGCGGCTTACCTCCAAACGCTGTTTAGCCAACAACCTCCTTCCCGCGCCCCTCCCGCCTAAACTTTTGCCGTAGCCGTTCTGTTTTTGCGTCTCGGCTATGTTTTGCCATACCCGGCTTTTAACGACCAAGCCCGGTTCTCTTCATTCCTTGGAGTTCGATATGACACGTTTACGTCATATGACTTACTGTTTGCCGTTACTGTGTTTGACCGTCTTACCCGGCCGTGCCGAACCGCTTAGTCCTACCGCCGAAGCTCCGCTATTGGTGGAACATCTTGACCCTTTGGAAATCGATCCCGGCTTGAGCTTAAGCCAACTAGTGGACCAGACTTTGGATAAATTTCCGGACAGACTCATCAGCCAGGCCTTGGCGGACGAAGCATCCGCGTTGAAAATCCGCGGCGACGCCTGGTTTGCCGGCTCTACCGCACTGGCCTTGGAATATGCCGACGACAGGATCGGCAGTGATAAAGGCGCCCGCGATGCCTCCGCCAGCCTGGAATGGACGCCTTGGTTTTGGGGGCAACGTAGCGCCGCGCAAAATATCGCCGAACAAGCCGGCGCTTCCGCCGCCAAACAATCGGCCGTGGTTAAACTGGAAGTGGCCCGTTTAACCCGCGAAGCCTTGTGGGCCATTGCATTGGCCGATAACCGTTTGCAACAAGCCCGAAACAATCTGGAAATTTCCAAACAATTGTTAGCCAAAGTCGAGCGGCGAGTGGAGTTGGGCGATTTGCCCCGCGCGGATTTGTTGTTGGCCGAAACCGATCATCTACAAAATCAAAGCGTATTGGCGCAAGCGGAAGCCGAACTGATGCACAGCCGTAAAGCCTATTCCAGCTTGACCCAGACCACCCACGTTCCCGCCAATTTCACGGAAACCCTAAGCACGATTCAGGAGGTCCGCCCGGACCATCCGCTGTTGGAAGCTATTAATGCTTTAATTTCCCGCAGGCAAGCCGAAGTCGAATGGGCGAAAACCACCGATACCGTCAACCAGCCGAAAGTACACATCGGCGCCAATAGCAGCCGCGACGCCGGAGGCGGTAACGACCTGCAGAGCGCCAATATAGGCGTGGTCATTCCGTTCGGTCACAGTACTTACGACGCCCCGGAGATCGCCGCGGCCTATTTGGAACTCAACCGTATGTTGGCCCAGCGCGAACATTTGCAACGTCAGTTGGAAAAGGGCTTGCACGAGGCCGAACACACATTGGAAGTCAATCGCACTGAATTGGCGATAGCCAAAAGAATGCGGGAAATCGCCCAGCAACATTTGCAAATGATGACGCTCAGTTTCGAAGCCGGCGAAATCAATCTGTTGGATTTACTGAAAATTCAAGCGCGCAGCTTCGAGGCGACCCGCTATGCCAAAGAACAAGAGGTGAACTTGCGGCGCAATACCGCGTTCTACAATCAAGCGGTGGGAGTACTACCATGAAGCGCATCGTTATTTTCATCGGTTTATTGAGTTGCGCGCCGGCCGCGGGCGCAGACGAGATGCAGATCAGCATGACCGCGGAACAAATCGACAATCTGGCCATTAAAGTGGCCTCATTGCAAGCCAGCCGGCAAGTTCCGGCGCTATCCGCGCCGGCCACCGTCGCCGTCCCCACCGACCGCGAGCTGTTGCTGACCGCGCCGCAACCCGGTTTGTTAACCCGCTTGCATGTCAATATCGGCGACAAAGTCGAGTCAGGCCAAACCCTTGCGCAGATACACAGCCCGGAATTGGTCGGCTTGCAGCAACAATTCCTGACTGCCCGTAGCGCCTTGCATTTGGCGGAATTGGAACGCAACCGGGACCAAAAACTGTTCGACGCCGGCGTGGTTGCCGAGCGGCGCTGGCAGGAAACCCAAGCGCTATACGCCAGCAAGGCCGCGGTAGCCGACGAATCGCGGCAATTGTTAAGCATGGCCGGCATGTCTACTCGAGAGATAGACGCGCTGGCGAAAACTCATCGCTTAAGTAGCACGCTGACCATCAAGGCGCCGATAGCCGGCACAGTCTTGGACCGCTTCGCCACCTTGGGTTCGCGTTTGGATATTCAAGCGCCGTTGTACCGGTTGGCTGATCTGTCGCAGCTTTGGCTGGAGATCTATCTACCGCAAGAACGCGGCGGCGGGATTCAGGTCGGCGACAGAGTGCAAATCACCGGCACTCAACAATTCGGCAGCATCAGTTTTGTCGGCCGTAGTGTCGATCCCGACAGCCAGACCCTGCTGGCCCGCGCAGTGGTCGAGGGCGACGCCGGACAATTGAAGGTTAGTCAACGTTTGAATGTGGAAGTCTTGCAGCAAGCGCTAAGTCCCGGTTTTAACGTGCCCAACACCGCACTCGCTCAAAATGCCGGACGCAGCTATGTCTTCGTTCGTAACGCAGACGGTTTTGCGGTTACGCCGGTCGAGATTGTCGGTAAACGGGAAAACGCGTCGCTGATCAAGGGCCCGTTGACCGAGCAGCAATCGATTGCGGTTCAGGGGGCCGTAGCCTTGAAGGCGACATGGTTGGGCTTGGGCGGTGACGACTGATGGAAAGCATGATTCGCTTCGCGTTATCGCAGCGGCTGATGGTTTGCCTGCTAATGCTGTTGCTCGGCGGCGGCGGTTATTACGCCTTTAAAAACATACCGATAGACGCTTTTCCGGAAGTTTCGCCCACTCAAGTCAAGATCATCGTCAAGGCCAGCGGCATGACTCCGGAAGAGGTGGAAAACCGCATCACCATGCCGATAGAAATCGAAATGCTGGGCATACCCCATCAAACCATGTTGCGTTCGTTGGCTAAATACGCGATTACCGACATTACCCTGGATTTCGAGGAAGGCACCGATATCTATTGGGCCAGACAACAAGTCGCCGAACGTTTGAACGGCGTCTGGAGTAATCTGCCGCCCGGCGTGCAAGGCGGCATCGCGCCGATGACTACGCCGTTGGGCGAAATGTTCATGTTTGCGATCGAGGGCGGCGACTTGAGCTTGATGGACCGCCGCAGCTTGTTGGACTGGGTGATACGCCCGCTACTGCGCACGGTGCCGGGCGTCGCCGACGTCAACGCGCTGGGTGGTTTGGTGCGCAGCTTCGAGGTCATACCCGACAATATGAAGATGGCGGCCCGCAACATCAGTATGGAGCAATTGAGCGCCGCTCTGGAAACCAACAACCGTAACGACGGCGCCGGGCGTTTGACCGAAGGAGAGGAAGCCTTGGTGGTGCGGGCCGAAGGCCGGATTACCGGCGAAAACGACATCCGCGCCATTGTCATCGCTCAACAGCATGGGGTGCCGATACGGGTTCAAGATGTCGCGCAGGTCAAAATCGGTGCGCTGACCCGCTACGGCGCGGTCAGCAAGGACGCCAACGGCGAAGCGGTAACCGGCGTCATTTTGAGCCTGCGCGGCGCAAACGCTCGCCGTACCGTGGATTTGATCGAAGCTAAGTTGGCTGAACTGCAACCCACTCTGCCGGCCGGCGTGCGGATTAACGTGTTTTACAACCGCGGCGATCTGGTCGGCAAAGCGGTGCATACGGTCAGCAGCGCCTTGTTCGAAGCCATTGCCTTGGTGATCGTATTGTTAATTTTGTTTTTAGGCGAACTGCGCGCGGCCCTAACCGTAGCGCTAGCCTTGCCCATGGCTGCCATGATCACTTTTATGTTGATGCAGGCCTTCGGCATGTCGGCCAATTTGATGAGTTTGGGCGGATTGGCGATTGCGATAGGCATGCTGGTCGACGGTGCGGTAGTGGTGGTGGAAAACATCATCACCCAGCTGGCCGACCACCAAAAAGCTGAACGCTTGCCGCGGTTGCACATGATTTATCGGGCGACCCGCGAAGTCGCGGTGCCGGTCACTTCCGGCATTCTGATCATCGTCATCGTATTCTTGCCGCTTTTGACCTTACAGGGGCTGGAAGGCAAGTTGTTCGGACCGGTAGCTGCGACCATCGTGTTTGCTTTGTCCGGTTCGCTGCTGTTGTCGCTTACCGTGATACCGGTGCTGGCGTCTTTTTTATTAAGGGACGTTTCGCACGAAGAACCTTGGTTGCCGCGCCAATTGCTACGCCTTTATCAGCCGGTTTTGGTTTGGTGCTTGGCGCATACAACCAAAATATTCGTTGCCGCCGGTGCGCTGTTCGCGGCCACCATCCTAGTCTTCGGCCAAATCGGCAGTACGTTTATGCCGACCATGGACGAAGGGGAGATCGTGGTTCAGCTGGAAAAACTGCCGTCCATCAGCCTGCAAGACTCGGTCAAGTTGGACGGGTTGGTACAAAAAAACATTCTGGCACACGTACCGGAAGTCAAAACCGTAGTGTCCAGGGTCGGTGCCGACGAATTGGGACTAGATCCCATGAGTTTGAACGAAACCGATATGTTTTTGATATTGAAACCAAAAGAACAATGGCGTAGCGAAGACAAAAGCCAGTTGATCGAGAATATTCGCACCATCATGCCGCACACCCCGGGTATCGCCTACGGCTTCACCCAGCCTATCGAAATGCGGGTGTCGGAAATGTTGACCGGTACCCGCGGCGATCTGGCAGTCAAAGTGTTCGGCACCGATCTCAGCACTTTAAACAGCCTAGGCGAACAAATCGAAACGCTGCTGCGCGGCATCCCAGGTTCCAGCGACGTATTTATGCGCAAAAACGAAGGCATGCAGTTTCTGCAATTGAACATCAAGCGGGATGCAGCCGGACGCTTCGGTTTGGACAGCGACCGGATAGAAAACATGTTGCGCGCCCAAATCGAAGGCACGCAGCTGGGCATCGTACAAGAAGGTGTCAAACGCACCCCCTTGCTACTGCGCGGTAGCGCCGATACCGCCGGCTTTGCCAATCTGCAGCTGACTTTGCCGGACGGCGGCCATATACCGATTACCGCCGCGGCGGATATCCGCGAAGTCGAAGGCGTGGTATCGATAGGCCGGGAAAAAGGTCAGCGCTTTGTAGTGGTGCGCAGCAATGTGGAAGGCCGCGATTTGGTGGGATTTGTCGACGAAGTGCGCAAGCGGGTTGCCGAGTCCATTCAATTACCGCCGGGTTACCGAGTGGAATTCGGCGGTCAGTTCGAAAATCAGCAACGGGCTGCGGCCCGTTTGGCTCTGGTGATACCGGTATCGTTAGGTTTAATTTTCCTGCTGTTGTTTTCCACCTTCGGCTCGGTACGGCAAGCGGTATTGGTGTTGTCCAACATTCCGTTAGCTATGATAGGCGGAGTGTTCGCTTTATGGCTTTCCGGCGAATATTTGTCGGTACCTGCATCGGTGGGATTTATTGCGCTGCTCGGCATTGCAGTACTAAACGGCGTAGTCATGCTCAGTTACTTTAATCAACTGCATGCCGCGGGCATGCCGATTGCGCGGGTCGTCATGGTTGGCTCCGCCCGGCGCTTACGCCCGGTGCTGATGACCGCCAGTATCGCCGCTTTCGGCTTGATCCCCTTGTTGTTTGCCTCCGGGCCGGGGTCGGAAATTCAAAAGCCGCTGGCTATCGTCGTAACCGGCGGGCTTGTTTCGTCTACCTTGTTGACGCTGATTTTGTTGCCTATTTTGTATTCGCTATTCGGCCACGGCCGGGAGTCCGCCGCATGATGCACGACGCTTTTTTAGTGACCATCCACGTTGCCCCGACCTTGGAAGAAGCCATGGTCGATTGCTTGCTGACTTTCGAAACCGCGCAAGGTTTCTCCAGTTTTCCGGTTTATGCCCACGACCATCGAAACGAGGGCCTATCGGTAGCCGAACAAGTGACCGGCCGGCAACGCAAAGTGGGCTTCCAGATGTATATCGACAAGCAGCTACTAGCGCCTGTATTAAGCAAAATCAAAACGGAATTTTCCGGCACCGGATTTCATTACTGGATAGTTCCGGTCTTGGAGCACGGCACGCTTTAGCATCATTCGGCCGGTCAAGCCGCCTGCAGCAGAATTTTGGCGTTTCCGTCTTGGCGGCAATGGCTATTGATTCCGCCTTAGACTATAAAAGCGGCTAGGTTTTGGGGTAGCATGGCTGCAGCTTGTTCTGTTATTGCGGGCATCAGGCATGAGCGGCGAGCAAAACTCCGCGTAAGCTGCTACTCTAATAACCGAATTTTTATTAAAAGCGTCGCAATATGAATCTTTTTTTACGCCGTATACCCGCTAATACGAGACACGTTGAGATTTCCGAATTTGTTAGACCTGCACTATATAACGGTTTCTTTAAAAAACCCAGCCGCATACTGAATATAGAAATATTGGCATTGCGAGATATTCGTTACGATTCTATCGAATATCACGGTTTGGTGACTTTAGATTCGGAATGGGCGGTCGGCAAGGCGATAAACATGTTGCGCAACAAACGCTTAAACGGCAGGTATGTGCTGGTTCGCCCGTATTTTCACCGCAGTTGGGATAACGATCCGCGGCAACAACTCGCTCAAACTAACAGCGATTTTATCGAAAAACGCCACGGCGATCGGCGGCGCGGTAAGAATTTGCAAGTCATCAAAAACGTCTCCGATAGATTCAATACCGAAGACGATTTCTATAACGCTTTACATCACCAACAATATCAAGTTACTTTTGTCGTACCGTCGTTAATAGAATTGGCTGTTGCCGAATGTTTAGTTAATTTCGAATTGGAATACAAGCAAGAAGCCAGCGTAGAACCGGTTGGGCAAGAGTATAATATTATCCGGTTTATGACCGAATTAGACGGTCCGGAACACCAGTCCAAGCGTTATCAGCTTTATGCAACCCGACAGGTGATTTCGGCGTTAATTGAAAAATTGAAAAGCCAATTTACCGGGCATGATATTCATTATTGGGTATCTCCCGTCGTGGAATTTGGGGTTATTTAGTGCTTGTTTAAACTACCGACATACTAATGGTCATTTTCTTGCGGAAAATTCCCATGGATAGCCATCCGCGGGAGCTTGTGGATTTCATCGAACCGGCTTTAAAAGGCGGGCTGTTTAAAAAAGCCGGCAGAATTATCGGCGCCAGAGTACTGGTATTACACGATCCGAAAACCGGCAATTTAGAATGCCACGGCTTGATCAACGTTCTGCCGGACAGCGCGGCCGCCAGGGCAATTAAGAAATTAAGGGGCAATCGCTTCAAGGGCAAGTTCACCGTCATTCGGCCGTATTATTACCGCAGTTGGCATAACGATGTGCGGCAAAACCGGCCGACATTCAAAAACGTTTTCGGCCAAGACAGGCGGGTTGCGGATAGGCGCAGGGGGACGACGGTTGAAATCGTCAGAGAATTCCCGCCCCGATTGGGTGAAGCCGACAGCCCGATACGTTGGTAAACGACCGTCGCCGGCCACCCTTATGGCGGTGCAAAATTATAATATTTGTGTTATCCGCTAAGCGCTTAGCGGCTTTCCAAGCTTATTTTTCCAATAATGCGAATTTGCCCGGTTTTCCGTTCCATTCTTCGGCATCGGGTAAGGCGTCTTTCACCTCGGTAATCGACGGCCAAGTTTTGGACAATTCGGCGTTCAGGCCGGCAAAATGTGCTTGATCGTCAGCTAAGTCGTCTTCTGAATGGATTGCATTCGCAGGGCATTCTGGCTCGCACAAGGTGCAGTCGATACATTCATCAGGGTCGATAACCAAAAAATTCGGCCCTTCGTGAAAACAATCGACCGGACACACGTCGACGCAATCGGTGAATTTGCATTTGATACAGTTTTCGGTAACTACAAAAGCCATAATATCCTTCCAAGGTTAGATAATGAACGGACTTCCGCTATGCGCGGAAACGGGGTTGATAACAAGACTGCCGGCTGGCAGTCCGATGCTGGCCTGATAAGACCTGAATACGGCAACCGATAGCGACTGCTATCGACTGCCGTGCAGGCCGCTATTTATTCTTTTCGCGTTCCTTCACTTCCTTGATCACTTCATCCGCCACGTTTTTCGGGCAAGGCGTGTAGTGCGAAAACTCCATCGAGAACTGGCCGCGTCCGGAGGTCATCGTGCGCAAATCGCCGATGTAACCGAACATATCGCTCAGAGGCACGTCCGCTTTGATGCGTACGCCGGTCACGCCCGGATCCTGAGATTTAATCATGCCGCGCCGGCGGTTCAAGTCGCCGATCACGTCACCCACGTGAGCTTCCGGGGTGAACACGTCCACTTTCATAATCGGCTCCAACAACTGTGGAGACGCTTTAGGAACCGTTTGACGGTAAGCGGCGCGGGCAGCGATTTCGAAGGCGATAGCCGACGAGTCGACCGCGTGGAATGCACCGTCGGTCAAATTGACTTTGAAATCCACGCAAGGGAAGCCGGCTAACACGCCTTTATCAATGCTGGCTTTAAATCCTTTCTCGACAGCAGGCCAAAACTCGCGCGGGACGTTACCGCCGACCACGGATGACTCAAACTGGAAGCCGCTACCCGGCTCGCTCGGTTCGATAATGTAGTTGATTTTCGCGTACTGGCCGGAACCGCCGGATTGTTTTTTATGGACGTATTCGTCTTCGATGCGCTGGGTAATGGTTTCGCGGTAGGCGACTTGCGGTTTGCCGACGTTAACCTCAACGCCGTGGGTCCGTTTCAGGATGTCCACTTTGATGTCCAGGTGCAACTCGCCCATGCCTTTGATGATGGTCTCACCGGATTCTTGGTCGGTTTCGACGCGGAAAGACGGGTCTTCCGCCACCATTTTGCCGATTGCGATGCCCATTTTCTCGTTGCTTCCCTTATCTTTCGGCGAAATCGCGATCGAGATGACGGGATCCGGGAATACCATAGGCTCCAATGTGGCCGGCTTGTCCGGGTCGCACAGAGTGTGGCCGGTTTGTACGTTTTTCAAACCGATCAACGCGATGATGTCGCCGGCTTGCGCGGTTTCTATTTCGTTACGGTCGTCGGCGTGCATTTCCACCATTCGGCCTATCCGTTCGGTTTTGCCGGTATAGGTATTCAATACGGTATCGCCTTTTTTCAATTTACCGGAGTAAACCCGGACGAAGTTCAGCGCGCCAAAGCGGTCGTCCATGATTTTGAACACCAGGCCGCGGAATGGGCGGTTAGGGTCGACAATGGCGTGTTCGCCGGTTGGTACGCCTTCAATGTCAGTTTCCGGTTGCGGATTGACCTCGGTAGGATTCGGCAAGTATTCGATAACGCCGTCCAATACCAATTGCACGCCTTTGTTTTTGAAGGAAGAGCCGCAGAAGGTCGGGAAGAAGTCCATCGCGATGGTCCCCTTGCGGATACATTTTTTAATTTCTTCGATGGTCGGCTCTTCGCCTTCCAGATATTTTTCCATAATATCGTCGTCTTGATCGGCGACTTGGTCGATCAGTTTAGCGCGCCATTCCTCGACTTGCTCTGCCATGTCGGCCGGCACGTCTTGAATTTCGTATTTCAAAGGGTCGCCGGAGTTGTCCCAGATCCAGGCTTTGCGAGTCAGCAAATCGATGACGCCGACAAAGTTTTCTTCGGTGCCGATAGGCAAGGTCATTACGACCGGCTTCGCACCCAATACGTCTTCGACCTGTTTGACGACGCGGTAGAAGTCGGCACCCAGCCGGTCCAGTTTGTTGACGTAGATGACGCGGGAGACTTTAGAATCGTTGGCATAGCGCCAGTTGGTTTCCGATTGCGGCTCAACGCCGCCGGAACCGCAGAATACGCCGATACCGCCGTCCAGTACTTTCAATGAACGATATACTTCGATGGTAAAGTCTACGTGTCCCGGAGTATCGATGATGTTGAAGCGGTGCGGTTGAAATTGATTGGTACTGCCCGCCCACATGCAGGTTGTCGCCGCCGATTGAATGGTGATGCCGCGTTCTTGTTCTTGCACCATGAAATCTGTCGTCGCCGCACCATCGTGTACTTCGCCGATTTTATGGATTTTTCCGGTCAGCTTCAAAATCCGTTCGGTAGTGGTGGTCTTACCGGCATCGACGTGCGCGAAGATGCCGATGTTTCTATATAGCGATAGATCAGTCATGGTTATACTCTTGATGGAGATGAAAACGTTTTTACTCTTGGCACTATTGCCGAAGTTTTCTGCACGAACAGTGTCAATGAGAAATCCGCCCATTCTACTCGAAAATCAAAAAAAACAGAATGTCAATTCTATTGCAAGAATTTTATGTTTTGATTTTATGTTGCCCCTGCTCGCGCAAACACATTAATTCATATAGGGTTTGCAAACTTGGGCAAGCGATATTGCGGCGTTTGGCCGCACGCACCGCATTGCCCAATATGGCTTCCGTTTCCATCGGCTGTCCGCGCTCGAAGTCCAATAACATGCTGGTTTTGTACGGCGGCATGCGGCGGGTCTTCTCGATGTTGTATTCGACGCAGTGTTCCGGCATCGGATAGCCTAACGCTTCTGCCAAGCCACAAACTTCTTGCATGATGCGCCTGACTAAAGCCTCTTGCGTTGCCAGGATCTCGGCAGTCGATAAACCGCCGGACAAAACCGATAGCGGATTAAAAGGCGCATTCCATACGCACTTTTGCCAGCGGTCGGCCACGATATTGTTGCTGCTGACGCATTCCATGCCAGCTAGGTTAAACATATTTTTCAGGCGTTCGGTAGCCGGGCTGAGGCCGGCGGGAAAACTTCCCAAGGCCAAGCGGCCGTAAGCCAAATGCTCGATTTTGCCGGGCGCTGTGCGATTGCAACAAACGAACGCCAAGCCGCTGATCAATTCGTTGTCGGGGAAGGCTTGCTGCAGCTCCCACTCGATTTCCACGCCGTTTTGCAACAACACGAGCGCGGTTTTATTGGCAACCGCACCTTGTAGCAATGCCGCCCGGTCTACGCTAGGCACGACTTTGCAGCATAAGATCAGAAAATCCGGGTCTCCTTTGTATTCCCGACTATGTTGTAGCACTTGGCTGGGACGGAAAGTCCAACGCCCGAGCGAGAAACTGTCGATTTCGATACCTTGCGTCGAGACTATTCGGTAATCCGAGCGGCAGACTACCGATACTTTACACCCCGCTTTTGCCAATAATGCGCCGTAAAATCCGCCTATCGCCCCGGCACCGACTATCAAAATATTCGCACTCAAAGCTTGTCCGCCAGGATTTGTTTCAAAAACGGAATGGTTAGTTTGCGGTGTGCCGATAGGGTCGCTTTGTCAATATGCGCCAATACTTGCCACAACGCCGTTAAATCGTGTACATAACGCGCGATTAAAAACCGCGCTACTTTAGTCGGCATATCAAACCCTAAGTACCTCGCCTTGAAACGCAACGCTTCGCTCAATTGGACGTCGTCCATGTCTTGGATTTTCAGCGTCAATCCCCAAGCCATGCGCGTTTTTAAATCGGGTAATTGCAGAGCCAGGTATTTAGGTGGGCTTTCGGCCGATAGAATGAGACGGTTATCGTTTTGTCTGTGCGCGTTGTAAAACCGAAAAAGGGCCAGTTCCCAATCAGGCTGGCCGGCAATTTTATGGATGTCGTCCAGACATACCAACTCGGCGTGCTCCAAACCGTCCAAGATGTTAGGATTTGGCAGACTTTGGACGGAAAGATCCAGATAAAACGTATCCTTGCCTTGCGCCTTGGCGAATTGGCAGCATGCTTGCAACAAATGGCTTTTCCCGCCGCCGCGGCTACCCCACAAAAAAATTTGTTGTTCGCCTTCGCCTATGGCCGTGCGTTGCAAATGCCTTAGCACTTCGGCGTTTGCCCCCGGGTAATAGCCGGCAAACGTTCGGTCGCTCCGATATTCGAATTGCACTATCAGTTGTTCGGGCATGAAATTTAACGCTTTTCCGCCGTATAAACGTAGCACCCTGCGCCGAAACAAAGCAGCAAGCTGAATATCGCTTCGGTTAATGCAAACGGCCTTTGAATGGGATCGGCATAAGCCTCGGTAATGCCGTGTAGCAGATATGGAAGGCTCAGATAGCTCATCCAGGTGCAACTTTTCAAGTGCCCCTTTAAAAAGCCTTTGAACGGTAACAACAATGGCCCGACACTGACGATCAACAGCAACGCCTTGGGTAAACCGGTGTTCGGCGCTAACAAGGTCGGCCAGGCCATCAGCAAAAAAAACAAACCGAAAAAACCGGCTAACGCCGCATAGTGATAATAAATTCTCTGCATCGATATTCAAGGGATGATATCGGCTCATAGCCGACGGCGGGTCATTATCACAAACTCGGTGGTTAAAAGCAGGTTCATTACTGCGTGTTCATCGAAGAGGCTTGTCAGGCATATTGCTTGTGCGTCGATTTTTGTGGAATGTCGTAACCGGTGGCTAGGGAACCTAGCAGTGTTATTGAGCCTTTTATTTCAGGGTGTTACGCCGGCGGATAAAATAAATCGAATAAGGTTGCAAACTCCTCATGAACTCGATCGAGCACGACGCTAATCTGTTCCACACTCAAATCCACCCCGTCGATTGCCGCAGAAAGTCCGGGCATATCCGCTTTGCTCAATTGATTGGCCAATCTTACCAATGTCGCTATCTGCGCATGCTGGCCGGTGAAATCGGGAAACCGATGCAAACGTATCGAATCAGTCACTATCGGCGGTAACTTCCACATGGTCGACAAGGCGGCACCGACCTGATACCTATCGAAACCAATGATCTGTGTCTCTATCATTGCTTCGTCAATGTCGGGCGAGGTTTGAGCGCGCAATAAAAGGTCTACTTCTCTAGCCAGCACCGGTATGCGCCTGTACATAACCAGCTGGCCGATGTTGTGCACCAAGCCGCATAAAAAAGCGGTATCCGCATATTTTTTGCCCGACAAAACATCCAAATGCCGTGCGGCGAGCGCGCAACGCAAATTTCTGGCCCAAAAGTCGTGTATGGAAAACTGCTGGCCGGGTAACTCGGAAAATCGCTCGATCACCAAAGTCGCCAGCACCAAATTTTGCAGTTCTCTAACCCCGATCAGAGAAACCGCGAGCGGTAGCGAGCTGACTTTGGCAGGAAAGCCGAAATAAGCACTATTGACGATTTTAAGCAAACGCATTGCCAAGCCGGCATCGCTTTCTATGACTGCGGCAGCATCGCGATTGGATTTGTTTGGATCTTCGATAACTTTGGTTAATGCCAGATAAACGGTAGGCGGCGACGCTAACTTTAGATCGCCTCGTAATAAATCTTCTGCCTTCAGCGTTTGAGTAAAAATTGTCATTAACAAATTACAAATGCGAAAATTGCGCCTATACTGGCCTTAGCCTTGAGTTATGGGGGGCGGACACACTTTTAGCTTATCTTTTATCCGCAGAAATACAAGTCTAGCGTAAGCAATTAATTACATTACGCTTTTGATTTAGCGCCGCCTCCTTTTATAACCCAACATACCTGGATGGTATATGACTGTTTGCGACTCTTTGAAAGAAAAACTCGTCATCGTTGCCGAGCACGACAAAACCGCCGCGCAGCAGATCATCGTTTCTTTGCAGCAAAACGGATTTAGCGACGTCCGCCAAGCCGCGAACGGCGGTTCTATCTACGACATTCTCAGGCCATTTCACGATCAGCCGGACAGAATCGGTTTGATTATTCTGAACGAGCTGTTGCCCGGCTGCGTTTGGCAGGAAGTGCATCAAAGCTTATCCGGGATAGGCGACGGTTGTTTCATTCCGTTCGTTATTATGGGGCAGAACTCCGGCAATTTTACGACGCGGCCTGCTAGTCATTCCGCCGGAGACCAATGTCTGACCTACCAGCTCAAGCTGCCTCTGGATACCAACACGCTGATATTGGCGGTCAATTTTTTGCTGCGGTTAAAGCAGGAACGTTTATTACGCCATCAACAAGAAGAACAGTTGATTAACGAACTGGCATCCAAAAGTGTGATCGAGGCCAAATTAAAGTTTCTGGTCGCTCACGACGAATTGACCGGCTTATTCAATCGTAGCAGTTTCGAGCGCCAGCTGAAGCTGATTATGAACCTCAGCAACAAGATGAAAAAAGAGGGGTCATTGCTGTTTATCGACATCGATCGCTTCAGTTTAATCAACGAGCTGGAGGGTTTCGATGTCGGTGACCGCTTACTTGTGGAACTGACCATACTGATTCGTAAATTGATTCCGGCGAACAGCTTGTTCGCCAGGATAGGCGCGGACGAGTTTTGCCTGTTCCTGGAAAACAAAGCGCAAAAACAAGCCTATGTGCTGGCGGAAACCATACGCGCGACGGTGGAGAATTTTCGATTTTTTACCGGCGAAATCTGCTACAGCGTCAGCGTCTCCATAGGTGTTGCCTCGCTCGATACCGCCAATCCCGCCCAACATCCCGGCGAAATGATCTTGCACGCGCGCCAGGCCTGCAAATTCGCAAAAATCAGCGGCCGGGACAAAATTAGAATTTATAACCACGAAGATCAGTCGGTCAAAGAACGCCGCCGCGACATCTACTGGGTGCCCATCATTCGCAAAGCCATGCGGGATAACGACTTGTTTTTGGTGTTCCAACCGGTCGTGCAGCTGAATAACGGCGATATTTCCCACTACGAAGTGCTGTTGAGAATGCGCGGCGAAGACGGCCAAATTATCACGCCCGATCAGTTCATTCCGGTTGCGGAGCGTATGGGTTTAATCCACGCCCTCGATTTATGGGTGGTCGAACACGCCATCGATTTTCTAGCCTCGCTGCCGCCCTATCTTTCCCGCGTGTCGCTAGCGATCAATTTGTCGGGTACGGCGTTCGAATACCCGGATTTGTTGCAAGTGATACGCGATAAGCTGGAATTAACCTGGGTGGACGCCGGCCGCCTGACCTTCGAAATCACCGAAACCGCAGCGGTCGACAATTTCGAACGCACGCGCGATATGATCAACAAAATAAGGGAGTTAGGTTGTAAATTTGCGCTGGACGATTTCGGTGCCGGGTTTTGCTCGTTTAATTATTTGAAGTTTTTCCCGGTCGATTTCGTGAAAATTGACGGCCAGTTTGTCAGAAATTTGGACCATAACGAAACAGACCAAATCTTGGTCAAATCCATGGTCGAAATTGCCGGAAAACTCGGCAAAAGAACTATCGCCGAATTTGTCGAAACTCCGAATATTGCCCTCAAGTTAAAAGAGTTTGGCGTCAACCTCGGGCAAGGCTACGCCTTCGGCCGCCCGGAACGCAACTTACTCGACGGGCAACAAGTGGCCTTGTCCATCTTATTGAATTCGCAAAAAAATCAGGTGCCGAAAAGTCAATCCGAAAACGCGGACACGACCGACGAATAATCGGGCTACAAACTCGAGATAAACCGGTTAATTTAGGGTTTGCGGTTTACCGCGTTTATAGGGTCTGGTATATTCGAATTTGATATACCTTATTGCTATCTCATTATTCTTAAAACTAAAACAACCAAGGGGAGAGGTTATGGCAGAACTGCTTTTTGTTGCGACTACCATTTTTGTGGCTTATGTACTATTCGAAGTCGTTGCGGATAATAAGGGCAAACCGGAATCCGGCGATGCCTTGGATACGCCGCCCCCACCCCCAAAGGACGCGGAAATCGAGCAAACGCAAACGGCTGTAAGCGTCTCTGCGCCGCCTTCCACCCCGGTTCCGGTTGCCCCTCCCGTAAAAACATCGAGTAAACCGGCGGCCAAAAAACCCGCCGCTAAATCTAAAGCCACTACCACACCCAAGCCCGTAGCTGCCGGCCCCGCGCTTGCGCGTGATCAAATCAAAAATCCAAAGACCGGGGAAATTGTCAAAATCACCGGCAATTATGCTTTCGTTAAACGCTGGATCAAAGAAGCGTTAGTAGAGGAAGGGCTGCTGGATAAAATATATAAAAACAACGAATTGGATGACGAAACGCATACCAAGATTCAATCCGCTCTCGACCAATTGAAAAGCATGGAAAAATACCGGTAACGGTCGCTCAATCCAAGCCGAATTTTTTCAGTCTGAAACACAAGGAACGAAACGTCATTCCAAGTTGTTGTGCAGTTGCCGTTTTGTTCCAGCTGTTTTGTTGCAGCGCCGCTGTCAGCGCCCGTTTTTCGACGTTTTGCAAATAGCTTTCCAACGTCATGTTTTTCCGTGCGCTTTCTTGCTGTTCCCGGTTAAAGCTCGCATTGCCGTGCTGCGCCGGTATGTTTAAATCGCCGGCGTCTATGCAATCGCCTTCGTGCAAGGCCAACGCGCGCTCCAAAATATTTTCGAGCTCTCGGACGTTGCCGGGAAATTCGTATTGCTGCAGTGCGGCGAGGGCGGATGCACTCAGTTGCGGGGTAAGCACGCCGTTAGCCTTGGCCAATCGTTGCAGCACGTGCAATGCCAGTTGGGGGATGTCTTCGGCGCGGGCCCGTAACGGTGGCAAGCTGAGTTCGATGACGTTGATCCTGTAATATAAATCCTGACGAAAACTGCCTTCCTGTACCATTTTCGCCAAATCCTTGTGGGTGGCGCTGAGTAAGCGTATGTCCACCGCTACTTCCTGTTGTTCGCCTATCGGCCGTACTTTCTTTTCCTGAATGGCTCTGAGTAGTTTAACCTGCAAGGCCAACGGCAGATCGGCGACTTCGTCCAAGAACAAGGTTCCGCCGTGCGCCGCTTGAAAAAAGCCTTGTTTGTCGGCTATCGCACCGCTAAAACTGCCGCGCTTATGTCCGAAAAATTCGCTTTCCATCAATTCAGGCGGGATCGCCCCGCAGTTGATCGCAACGAAGGCTTTGTCCGCCCGCGGACTTTGTTGATGGATCAACTTGGCCACCAATTCCTTGCCCGACCCCGATTCACCGCTGATATAAATCGGCGCCTGGTTTCTGGCGACTTTTTGAATCTTGGAGCGAATTTCCCGCATCGCCGCCGATTCGCCGAGCAAAGTATCGCGGGTGCGGCGTTCCTTGCTGGCGCCTTGCAGCTCGGATATCTGTAAAGCGTTGCCGATCAACTGCCTTAACGCCTGTAAATCCACCGGTTTAGTCAAAAAATCGAAAGCGCCTTTTTTCATGGCTTTGATTGCGACGTCGACGCTGGCATGCGCGGTGATTACGGCAACCGGCAGCGACAAGCCGGTACTTTGAATCAAATCGACCAACTCCAAGCCGTCTCCGTCCGGCAAGCGCATGTCGGTCAAGCATAAATCGAACGATTGATTGGCCAGCAACTGTTTGGCTTGCGCCAAAGTTTGTGCGCCGCAGGTTTGAATGTCCATGCGATTCAGGGTAATTTCCAGTAGCTCCAAAATGTCGGGCTCGTCGTCTACCAGTAATGCAACGGGTTTGGTCATATTTCTATTACTACGTGGTCGGCATTCGCCAAATACAAGGTAAAGCAAGTTCTATCATGCTGCCTGGCGTAAATTAATTCGGCTTGATTCAATTCGGCCAACTCTTTGGAGATATACAAGCCCAAGCCGGTTCCCTGATGCGAAGTGGTGAAGAACGGTTCGAACAGGTGGGCGAGGTGTTCGCCGGCTAGTCCGTGTCCGTTATCGATCACCCGGATACATGGCCGTTGTGCGAAAAAGTCCGCCTCTATCATAATCGGGCCGAGTTCCGGTTGACCATATTTCAAAGCATTGGCGCATAGATTGTCCAGAATCTGTTTTAAATGCCCGGAGTCTACGTAAACGTTCAGCCCTTTGGTTTTACTCTGCAGTTCGAATGCCGGCTTCTTGCTGCCGTACAATTGATTTTGTTCCTGCACGAAGGCCGGCAGCCATTGGTCGAGTGCAATGCGTTGTCTCTGCGAAGGCTCGCGCCGCGATAAGGTCAATATGTCTTCGATGATTTTATTGACCCTCCGGCAATGATTGCGAATGATACTGGTCAAGCGCAGGTCTTCGCCCGTTAAATCCGCCGACTCGGACAATAGCTGACTGGCATGGTTAATCGCGCTGAGCGGGTTGCGAATTTCATGGGCGATACTCGCGGTCAAACGGCCCAACGACGCCAGCTTTGTTTGCTGCAAGCGCTGATTGTATAAGGCAATGTCTTCGACGATCAGCAAATGCAAACCCTCGCCCTCCACCGGCAGAGGAGAGAAGCGCACGTGGACCTCCGAGCTTTGCCCGATGTCGATAATTGCGAAATCGCTATCGGGATGCTCAAGCCACAGCAAAAACGCCTGTTGAATATCCGGGGAAAAGTCCGCCAAGCGGACCGGCGGCTTGCTAAGGTTAAGCAAACGCAACAAGGATTGGTTGCATTGCACGATGAACTGCCGGCTGTCCACTATCATGATGCCGGATTGCAGGTGTTGAATGATGTAATGGTTCAATTCCTCCAGGCGAGTAATGGTTTGTGCATGCCGCTTGACCAAACTCACCGATTGTTCGACGCGTTGCGCCAATACCACCGAAATGAGCGCGATCGCAAAAAAGGCGATGCCTAATACTCCGGAATAATTCAAGGTCTTAAGACTAAAAAAACCGCTATACATCGCGAAAAGTTCTTCGGTCAACACGGCCAAGGTTGCCAAAGCTGCGACCAATAAGGCGCATTTGCCACCCAACAACAGACCGGCCGCGGCAATCGATATCGCCAGCAGACCGCCAACGCCGCTGGCGACCCCACCGCTGGCGTGCATCATTAGCGTCAAGCAGACGATGTCGGTCAAAATCAGTAGTTGCGCCACTTGGTTGTAACTCAGCCAGCGCTTGAATATCACCGGAGCGGCGCCAAAGGAAATGCCTAAATAACTCAGGCTGACGACTTGATACAGTCTTTCATCATGCGATCCCAGCAGCGACATGCCGTAACCTAAAAAAAACAGCATGGAAAACAAGCTGGCGCTGATGAAGCGATAAATCAAAAAAATCTTCAACAACAACCAAGCTTGCCGGCTCGGTATGCCGTAAGCCTTGGAAAATGGGCAGGGGTAAATGGTATCGGCCAGATTGTCGGACATCGCTACAAGGTTGGTTACGGGGGTAAGGCGAATATGCTTATCGAAATGCTTCCCCCTGTTTCAGCTCTTTTCTGCGGGAATTAACATAAGCATAATGCCTATCGGCGATCGTTGCCGCTGAATTCGCTCGGCGGCTCGGCTTCTCGAACATTGCGGCCCGGCCTAGGCCGCAGCGTTTAGATTGGCTGGAAAGCTATGCCTGATTGCGACAAGCAACCGTCAATTGAGGCGATGACCAACAAACGGTCCGGAATGACGCCGAGTTTTATTCGGCGACACAGCTGGAAATCGCCCAGGTCCCCGCCGCAGCAATCGCCTCGCGCATTTTCGCTGCCGCCTTAAGCGGGCGATGTGCGATGATAGCGGCATATCGATTATTCCTTCTTACGGTAAAGCTGCGGAGTCTTTATTAATGAATATTCACGAATATCAAGCCAAACAACTGTTCCGCGATTTTTCGATCCCGGTTCCACGAGGAGGGGTGGCGGAAAGTGCGCAACAAGCGCTGCAGGTCGCCCAAAGCTTGGACGCCGCCGCGGTCGTGGTCAAAGCGCAAATACACGCCGGTGCCCGGGGTAAAGCCGGCGGGGTAAAAGTGGCCCGCAGTCCGGAAGACGCCGAAAAACTGGCTGCCGCGCTGATCGCAACCCGCTTGGTGACGCATCAAACCGATGCTGCCGGCTTGCCGGTCAACAGTGTTTGGGTAGAGGAGGCTTCGGCTATCAAAAACGAGTATTACCTGAGTCTGTTATTGGATAGGGAAACGGAACGGCTGATATTCGTCGCCTCCGCCGCGGGCGGCATGGACATCGAAGCGGTCGCTGCGCAAACGCCGGAAAAAATCGTTAAAGTCTGCGTGCATCCGGCCGCCGGCCTGCAAGCTTACCAAGGCCGGCAAATCGCCGCGGCTTTCGGTTTGCCCAAAGCGTTGCATGCGCAGCTGCAAACTATTTTGCACGGCATGTATCAGTTGTTCTTGGCTAAAGATTGCAGCCAAATCGAGATCAACCCATTGATAGAAACCGAGGACGGCCGCCTGCTGGCACTGGACGCAAAAATCAATTTCGACGATAACGCGCTGGCTTTGCATCCGGATATTGCGGCCCTGCGCGACGTAAGCCAGGAAGACGCCAAAGAGGCCGAAGCCAAGCAATTCGACTTGAATTACATCACCTTGGGCGGCAACATCGGCTGCATGGTGAACGGAGCCGGCTTGGCCATGGCCACCATGGACATGGTTAAATTAAAGGGCGGGGCACCGGCCAACTTCCTGGATG
This sequence comes from Methylomonas sp. HYX-M1, assembly GCF_040741385.1. Classification (NCBI taxonomy): domain Bacteria; kingdom Pseudomonadati; phylum Pseudomonadota; class Gammaproteobacteria; order Methylococcales; family Methylococcaceae; genus Methylomonas; species Methylomonas sp. HYX-M1. Next base: position 269,183 of record NZ_CP160405.1, on the reverse strand, counting down.
TTGGCGGCGGCACCAACAAAGACAAAGTCAAAGAAGCGTTTAAGCTGATACTGTCGGACGGTACGGTCAAAGCAGTGCTGGTCAACATTTTCGGCGGCATCGTCAAATGCGACGTGATCGCCTCGGGTATTTTGGCTGCGGTAGAGGAAATGCACCTGACCATCCCCGTAGTAGTCCGATTGGAGGGAACCAACGTCGAATTGGGGCGGAATATGCTCAACGAATCGGGCTTGGGACTGGTAGCTGCCGCGGATTTGAATCAAGCGGCCGAACTGGCGGTTAAATTGGCGGAGGGCGTAGCGTAATGGCTATCTTGATCGATAAAAACACCAACGTCATTTGCCAAGGCTTCACCGGCAAACAAGGAACATTCCACTCCGAGCAAGCCTTGGCTTACGGCACGCAATTGGTCGGCGGCGTCACGCCCGGCCGCGGCGGCTCCACTCATTTGGGTCTGCCTGTATTCGATACCGTGCAACAAGCGGTAAAGGCAACCGGCGCCAATGCGACCATGATCTATGTACCGCCCTTTTTCGCCGCTGATGCGATATTGGAAGCGGTGGACGCGGGTATCGAATTGATCGTATGCATCACCGAAGGCATACCGGTGCTGCAAATGTTGAACGTCAAAGCGGCCATGCAAGGCAGCCGTTCTTTGCTGGTGGGTCCGAATTGCCCCGGCGTCATTACTCCGGGCCAATGCAAGATAGGCATCATGCCCGGGCATATCCACGTGCCGGGTAAAATCGGCATTGTGTCGAGATCCGGCACCTTGACATACGAAGCCGTGCATCAAACCAGCCGCGAAGGCCTGGGACAAAGCACTTGCGTCGGCATCGGCGGCGACCCGGTACACGGCATGAACTTTATCGACGTGATCCGCCGTTTCCAAGACGATCCGGACACACACGGCATCGTCATGGTCGGGGAAATCGGCGGCAGCGATGAAGAACAAGCGGCGGAATTCATCAAGGCGCACGTGACCAAACCGGTGGTCGGCTACATTGCCGGCCAAACCGCGCCGCCCGGTAAACGCATGGGCCATGCCGGCGCCATTGTCACCGGCGGCAGCGGCACGGCGGCGGGTAAGATCGCGGCGATGCAAGCGGCCGGCGTTAGCATGGTCAGCTCGCCTTCGGACATCGGCGCGGCGATGCGCGCGTGTTTTCCCCAATAATCCATGAGCTTAAAAATCGCTCTCGCCCAATTGAATTTCAGCGTCGCCGATATCGCCGGTAACGTCAAAAAAATAGCGCGCGCCGTCGATCAAGCCAAGCAGCAACAAGCCGACGTCGTGGTGTTTCCGGAGTTGTGCGTTACCGGTTATCCGCCAGAGGACTTGCTGCTGCGCGCCGACTTCGTTCAGGATGCGCAACGCGCGCTAGCCGAACTAGCCGCGCAAATCGACGGAATTGTTGCGGTCATCGGCTATCCGCAACTGCACGGCCGACAAGTGTTCAATGCTGCGGTGGTTGTGCGTGACGGTGCCATCGTCGCCGAATACCACAAGCAAGCTCTGCCCAATTACGGGGTATTCGACGAACGGCGTTATTTCCATGCCGGCCACCGGATCAGAGTGTTCGAGGTCAACCAGGTTAAGCTGGCGCTGGCGATTTGCGAGGACATCTGGCAGCCCGGGATCATCGCCGAAAACCGTGCGGCCGGGGCGGACATCGTGCTGGCGTTGAACGCTTCTCCGTTCAACGCCGGCAAGATGCAAGAGCGCGAGACCATCATTTGCCGCCAAGTGCGAGAAGCGCAAATCCCCTTGGTATACGTGAATCAGATCGGCGGTCAGGACGAGTTGGTATTCGACGGCGCCTCCTTTGTTGCCGACCGAAACGGCGACATCGTGTTCCGCGCCGCCGAATTCGTTGAACAGCTCAGCGTGGTCGAATTCGGCCCTCAAGGTCCGCAGCCGGCCGAGGTAGCCCCGCTGTACCAACCGGTGGTCAGCGAATATCAAGCCTTGGTGTTGGGTATACGCGATTATGTGCGCAAAAACGGCTTTCAAGGTGCGATTTTGGGTTTGTCGGGCGGCATAGATTCCGCTTTGGTGTTGGCGCTGGCGGTCGACGCCTTGGGTGCCGACCGGGTGGAAGCGGTGTCGATGCCCTCGCGTTACACCCTGGGCATGAGCAACGAAGACGCCGCCTTGGAAGCGGCGGCGTTGGGGGTCAAGCTGCATACGATTCCGATAGAACCGGCAGTGAACGCGTTTACCGACATGCTGGCGCCGTTGTTTGTCGGTACCCAAAAAGATACCACCGAAGAAAACATCCAAGCCCGCTGCCGCGGCGTTTTGCTGATGGCGCTGTCCAACAAACAAGGCAAACTGCTGTTGACTACCGGCAACAAAAGCGAAATGAGCGTCGGTTACGCCACGCTGTACGGCGATATGGCCGGCGGCTTCGCTCCGCTGAAAGACGTGTCCAAACTGCTGGTCTATAAACTGGCCGAATACCGCAACGGCATTTCCCCTGTCATTCCGCAGCGCGTGCTGGAACGTCCGCCGTCGGCGGAACTGGCCCCCGATCAAAAAGACGAAGACTCCTTGCCGCCCTATGCGATTTTGGACCCGATTCTGGCCTTGTATATAGAGCAGGATAAATCGGCGGCTGAAATCGTCGCCCTGGGTTACCCGCGCGCAGCCGTGGAGCGGGCAATCGGCTTGGTGGACAGAAACGAGTACAAACGCCGCCAATCGCCGCCGGGTATCCGCATTACCGCCCGCGCTTTCGGCCGCGACCGGCGCTATCCGATATCCTCGGCGTATCGCGGCGCCATGCAACTGAGCGGAGATAAATCATGACCATCAAACGCTGTTTCATATTGATTTGCTCGCTCGGTTTTAGCTTGGCGAGCTTCGGTGCCGAAACGACGTTGTCCGTGCCGATGGATTACCGCTTGATTCGCCAAGTGTTGGTCAGTCAACTGTTCACCGGCAACGGACAAAGCGCCCGGGTATGGAAAGACGCCAAACAATGCAATTATGTCGACTTGGCCAACCCGCAGCTTGCCGGCGCGGATGGCCAGGTGAAAATCAGCAACCACGTGCATGCCAGGTTCGGCGCACAGCTCGGCAATAATTGCATGAAGTTGGTGGAATGGAACGGCATATTGGAAACGCTGCAGGCGCCGACGCTGGACGCCTCCGGCAATGTGTTGAGCTTTCCGGTGACGCACATCGATGCCTTCGACAATCAGGGCCGCAAATTGGACATTGCCCAGTTGCAAGACTTGCTGCAGCAAGCCGTTGCGCCGCGTTTGGCTGCCTTGAAAATCGACTTGGCCAGCGCTCGCGGCGATATCGTCAAAGGCTTGCTGCCTTTCGTGCCGGACGAAAACAGCGAGCAATTGTACGATACCGTCAACAGCTTGCGGTTCCGCAAGGTGCAAGCCAATGCCGGCAACATCGTGCTGGACGTCGCATTCAGCGCCAACCGACCACCGGCCGGCAACTTGGTCAGCGCGCCGTTCAACCCAGAAGAGATGCAGCAATGGCGGCGAGTTTGGCAAAAATGGCAGGGCTCGTTGGGTCAAGCCATCACCAACGCCAAGTTAAGCGGCGGAGAGGCTCAGCGCGCCGGCTTGCAAACCATGTTGCAGAAAGCCGGAGTAACCTTAGAACAAGCGCTGCTGGCAACACCTGAAGCCGCCGATCCGCTACGCCGTTTTTTAAACGATTCTTGGAGCGATCTGACCCCGTTGCTGCGCACTGTCGCCAACCATATTCCGGGCGCTGAGGGGCTACGCTTTTTAACCCTGTTAGCACCGACCGACGTCATGCACGAGCTGGAAACCGTTACGACCCCGCTGGGGTTGGACTTGTCCGCCAACGGATTGCGTAAAATCGCCCGCAGCTATCTGCAACAAATAGAGCAAGGCTAGCCCGATAGTCTCCGGACTCTTGTCTAGCGTTTTGCCCGGACCAACTTATCGTGTATTTGCTTGCCGATGTTAAGCGTAAAATGCCGTAACCCGTCGTGGCTACGGCTGTCGTTGACCGACGCCCAAAAGGCCTGCAAAGCCGGCGAAGCCAGATCTTTCGCCCAGCTTACGCCTAAGCAAACGGAGGCGGTCAATTGACATACGCTGGCTTTAGCGCCTGAGTAGATTTGCCGCCAGTTCAGTTCCGGTTGCCACATTTGGTACAGACTCAAGCCGATTTGAAAATTCAACGACAAACCCATCAGCCCGCCGCTGACAATCAACAAATAGGCGAACCCCGGATTCTCCCTGGTTAGATACCAAGCAAAAATATCGGTCAGCATACTCATAAAAGGAATACCGATCGTCAGGCGTTTCAACCAAACCGGAATCTCGCACAGGATGAATAATCTGCCGACAAAGAACAGAATGAACGCGATACCGAATACGTGGATATGCGACACCCTCACCAGCGAAGGCACCGATGCGCCGCGATCCGATTCCGTTAATTTGACGACGTGTTCGTAACTGGTCAAAGGCGGCACATTCATCCCACTAGCCGGGGCATGACAGCCGAGACAGTCGCGCTGCAATATTGGGGCGATTTGCGATTGATACCAAGCCTGCGGTGCGCCGGCGTCTATCCAATCCAGAATGGCCGACTTATCGGCGGGCGATTTCAAATTTCCGGCCATGGGGCCATTGATGGCTGCGGCCAAACGGGTTTGATCAGGGCTGCCGTGATAAGCAATCGCGATATCCGCCACCGAAATCCCCGGTGCGCCGTCGCGACCTTGATGGGTGAAAAATACTTGCCCCAGCGAAAACAAATAACCCACGGCAATACTGAGTAAAAACAAGCTGTTCAGAATCCGTTCCGATACGGAGATATCGCTAAAACGTTGACAGGTTGCCATAAGCTCACCTCGTGTTTACGAAAACACTTCTAGTAAAGCAAGTAGTGCGCCATGATTTAAGCAATACATTTCAATGTCTTGGCGAATAACCTCGCAATCCAGCGTGAATCAGATGGTGCAACGCGCACCGTTGTGGCAACAATGTAACATTCGTTGTCCTAAGGCAACATCAACGCAAAAACGGCAATAGGACGCCGAACAGTAGGATCAGTGCGGAGCCCAATAACGTCGTACCGTCCGGCACGCGCGCGAACCACAAAACAGCCCAGATCGAACTCAATACCGGCGCCAAATAGCCGACGGCACTCACCATGGCGGCCGGCGCTTGTTGATAGGCGCGCGTCATCGCCATTTGTGCCGCACTACCTAATAAGCCGGCGGCCAGCAGCAACGTCCAGATACGCCAACCCTGCGGCAAGCGATAGCCGTAAACGGCAAAGTAAGCCAGATGCACCATCAATGCCACCAGGCAAAAATAAAAAATCACCGATTGCGGCGAGTTGCTGCGCCCGGCTCGCGCCACCATCAAATAGGCTAACGCCGATAGAAAACCCGCCGCCAGGGCCATGGCTCGGCCCAAATAATCGGCAGGAGTGGCGCTTGGTTGAAACATCAAGCCGACACCGGCAAACGAACCCAAAATTGCCAGCCATCCCAAAAAGCTATTGCTCTGGCCCAAAACCCACGGCCCTAGCAAGGCAACAAATACTCCGCTGCTGGCGGCTAAAAACGCACTTTCGCCCGGCCCGATTCGGGTAATCGCCGTGAACGACAACATCAGTGCGATAGTGCCGAACAAACCGCGTAACCACAACGACGGTCGCTTGTCGCCGATCAGCTCGCCGGCCCGACGGCTTAAACTGGCCGGAATCCACACTACCAACAAGTTACAGACAATGCGGACGAAACTGATTACCGTAGCCGGCAAACTGCCGTCCAATTGGCGAATACCGTACACGCAAGCGTTCATCAACGAAAAGAATATGCAAGCCAGCACCATCTGCAACAGACCTCGACGGGCAATGCTGCATATCCAAGCCGACCGATGCAAGAGTAATAATTTCGAAATCACGGAACTCATCTGAGCAAACAATGGTTTAGTGTACTCGGAATAAGGCTGGGTCTTTATTTACAATAGCGATACACTGCCGTCATGCAATTGCGTGACACTCTGGTACAAGCCGCTAAAGCCGTCAAAACCCAGCCGTTACGCTCAGGCCTGATCGTATTGGCGATGAGCATCGGAGTAGCCGCTGTTTGCGTGCTGACCGCGCTGGGCGACAGTGCCCGGCAGTATGTGGTCAACGAATTCGAGGCTTTAGGCACACATCTGCTAATCGTACTGCCGGGTAGAAACGAAACCACCGGCGGCCATCCGCCGGTTTTCGGCGAGACCCCGCGCGACTTGACCTTGGACGATGCCGGTGCCTTGCTCAAAATTCGCCACATCGCCGCGATGGCGCCGGTTGCCGTCGGTTCGGCACCGATTTCCGCCGGCCGGTTGGAGCGGGAAACCAATATCATGGGTTCTACCCATGCCTTGCTACGGGTGCGGCATTTGAGCGTGGAGCAAGGCCGATTTTTGCCGGAATCGGCAATCGATAGTGAGATGCCGGTTTGCGTCATCGGCAGAACCATCCGCGAAGAGTTGTTCGCCCGCCGTCCGGCAATCGGGCAATGGCTGCGGATTAATGATAGGCGTTTTCGGGTGATCGGCGTGTTGGCAGCCGAGGGTCAGTCGATAGGCGTAGGTTTCGACGAGCTGGTCATCGTGCCGGTTGCTGCGGCGATGGCATTATTTGATAGTCATTCCTTGTTTCGAATTTTGATCGAAACGCCATCCGATTCGGCGATGCGCAAAGCACAAGCCGAAGTGCGGCAATTGATCCAAATGCGCCACGAAGGCGAAGACGACATCACCATCATTACCCAAGACAGCGTAGTCGGCACCTTCGACAAAATTCTCGGCGCGCTGACGCTTACCGTAACCGGCATCGCGGCAGTCAGTCTGACCGTGGCCGGCGTGCTGGTGATGAACGTCATGCTGGTCAGCGTGAGCCAGCGCACTGCGGAAATTGGTCTGCTGAAAGCGTTGGGGGCGACACGAAACCAAGTGCTGGGCTTATTTCTATCTGAAGCCGCATTGTTATCTTGCGCCGGCGCGTTGTTAGGCGCAATTATCGGGCAACTCGGACTCGTGATATTGGCATGGGCTTATCCGGAATTTCCGGTGAGTTTGCCGGTGTGGGCCTGGTTAGCTGCTGTATGGGTCGCATTGGCTACAGGCTTGATCTTTGGCGTACTGCCGGCTCGAAAAGCCGCTAAGTTAGACCCGGTTAATGCCTTGAGCCGAAGGTGAGCATGTTTTGGCAAGACTCGGCAAAATTCGCGCTACGCAGCATTGTCAGTCATAAACAGCGCTCATTGTTAACCGCGTTGGGGTTGATCATCGGCATTGCCGCAGTAGTGATCTTGACCTCTATCGGCCGCGGCGTGCATCACTTCGTGCTGGGCGAATTTACTCAGTTCGGCACCCGGTTGATAGCCGTATATCCCGGCAAAACCACTACATTCGGCTTGTCCGGCGCTACCATCAGCACGGTGCGTCCGTTATCTCAGGACGATGCCGCGAGCCTTGCCGGCATTGAGCAAATCGAAGCGGTAGTTCCCGTCGTGCAGGGAAATGCGCTGGTAGAGGCGGGCCAACGCCAACGCCGTACCACGATTTTGGGCGTGGGGCCGGCCGTTCCGCAGGTTTGGAAAATCGATTTGGAAATAGGCCGATTTTTACCTGACGATAGCTTCAATAGTCCGCGGGCTTTTGCGGTGTTGGGCAGTAAAATGCGCAAGGAATTGTTCGGCTCGACCAATCCGCTCGGCCAACGCATTCGTATTGGCAACGATCGCTTTCGCGTGGCCGGTGTGATGCAAACCAAGGGACAGATACTCGGATTCGATCTGGATGACACCGTTTACATTCCTGCGGGTAAAGCATTGGAGCTGTTCGATCGGCAAGGCGTCATGGAAATCGACGTGCTGTATAGCGACCAAGCCCGCGCCGAAGATGTGGAACGTGCCATCAAACGGCGTTTGATTATGCGGCACGGCAGCGAAGATTTCACGCTTATCAGCCAAAATCAAATGCTGGAAAAGATGGATTCGGTGTTGAACGTATTGACCATGGCCGTGGCTGCCTTGGGCAGCATTTCGCTACTGGTCGGGTCGGTGGGAATATTGACCGTAATGAGCATAGCGGTTTCCGAGCGAGTCACCGAAATCGGGTTATTGAGGGCGATAGGCGCGGACAAATCCACAATATTCCGATTGTTTTTAGGAGAAGCGGTCCTCCTAAGCGCCGCAGGCGGCGTCGGCGGGTTGGTACTGGGCATTGCCCTAGTCGTTTTGGCAGGCCTGTTCGTCCCCGCGTTACCTGTTCAGTTAGCCGGAAGCTATTTGCTTGGTGCTTTTTTTGTCTCGGTTTTTATCGGCATCGCTACCGGAGTAGTCCCCGCCATCAAAGCAGCCAATTTAAATCCTTTGCAAGCATTGAGAGCGGAATAGTTAAGGCCTGAGTCCATAAGCCATGGCTATAAACCTCCAGTATTCGTTGTGTCATTCTAAGTAGCAGCCACACGGAAATCAATTAATTTATTATAAATCAATGAGTTACAATTAATCCGCCGCACGAAGATGTGTTGTCCGGACACCGGTTTTGCCCTATTTCGGGCGAATATCGGCCTGCAAACTGTCAACCGGCGTTGAAAAGTTTCCACCCCAGGTTGTTCAATGCCCGGCTTTTTGCCGGAGAATCCTGGAGTGATAGACGTGGAAGAAGTAGCCGAAATTCGGCGGTTGCATTTTGTGGAGAAAGCGACCGTCAGCGAGTTGGCCAAACAATTCAAATTATCCCGCCCCACCATCCGTAAACATCTCCATACGCTGGATGAACCGGTGTATCCGGTGCGTAAATCCCAGCCCCATCCCAAGCTAGGCCCATTTCGCAATCAGCTTGAGCAATGGTTGGAAGCCGATAGTCGATTAGGATCGAGTGACGTAGATCGGTGCTCATATTGACTAAACGTAAAGCCCCAATCAGCTCGATTATTTGTGTCATGAATTGAAGGGTAGGCCAATTCATCCAAGAACTAGGCGGCGGCAAGTCTTTACAGATTAAACGCCTGCGCTAGCTCGTTGACGATTTGCCGTTTCTGGTCGCGGCCTTGATGGATGTAACGCATCGTGGTCTGAATGCTCTTGTGGCCGGCTAGTTTGGCGATCTGATTGATTTCTTTACCGGCGTCGGACAAGGCTGAGCAGAAGCCGTGCCGAAGGCAATGGAAGGTAAAGCGCTCAATCTTAACGCTGCCGTCCGCATTCAAAACGTCTTTGTCGGAGATATTGGCGGCTTTCAAGGCGTTGCGCCAAGCTGCGCGGAAATCCATCGGTTGCTCTGGAAGCTCGACCGATGGAAAAATCAAGTTCGTACCGACTTCCTGGTGAAGCTTCAATTCAGCAATAACAACCGGGGCAAGGTACAGCTCTCGGCTAGTGCTGTTTTTGGTGTCGCCTAAAAAGGCGGTACCATCTTTGAAATTGATGTCGTTCCAACGCAGATTCATCAACTCGCCTTTTCGGGCGCCGGTGGTCATGGCCATGACCACTAACAGATACAATTTGTCCCAATGCGACAGTTGGCAGGCTTTAATCAAGCGCTGGCGCTCCTGATCCGATAACACCCGATCCCTACGCTTGGTGTCGTCATCGACTACCACGCTACGGACGATGTTTTCATCGACATAGCCACGACTGAGGCCGAATTTGTAGATGCTCGACAGCACTGCCTTTTTACGGTTTATCGTGGTAGTCCGTTCGCCTGCATCGAGCATGTCGTCAACGTGTTCGCGCAAGTCGAAGATGTCGATGTCGGTCATGATGCGGTCCCCGAACACCCTGCACCAGTAATCAACCCGCTGCATCTGGCCTTTGTAGTCTTTCTTTCCTCACCGAGATAGGTATTCATCGCAGACTACGCGAAAAGTCTTGTAACGGATACGTTTACCGGCCTTGATAAACAGCTCGGCGCCGCCCATGGCTTCGATGTCGGCTTCGGTCAGCGCCGACAGCTGAGCCGGCGACATCAATGGAATAGCTTTGATGCAGTGCTCAATGTCATCTGCCCAAACTTGCGCAAGTTTCTCAGTGGGGAAGGTCTTGTTTTTTACGATACCTTCCATCACCGCCTTGAGCCACGAAATAGGTACCGCTGGTTACGCCAATGATTGTGCTGATTGCTTCCATTTGCAGACTATTTGAAAAAACAGGCTGACATCCACCTTTTTAAAGAGGGTAAGTTGTCTTCAGGTACGGCTGCCGCATGGCTGGGTATTGAGCGATTGGCATTTCTAAGATTGGCTTTTGTGGCACGCGCGCTACCCTATTGGAAGATACCGCCGACGATTTTACGCGTGAAACCGCATTACTATGATTGTGCGCCTAATCACGCGCCATTTATGTCCAACAACCTCAGTTCTCCTACAAAACCGGCACTCTCTTCCTTCGACATGTCATTAAACTTCAATGAAATCAGCTGATTATCTGGTTTTATTGTATCGGCAACAAAATCGGCAATAATTTTAGCCATCTGTATAATTAGTCTATGAAAAACAATTCATTAGATTAGTTAAAGATCGGCATGCCAACACCAACCGAAACAATATATTGCATCGAGCCTTGTCTGCTGCAAAATCCGCCGCTGGATGTAGTCGATTTGGTGGCTGAATTGACCTCACTGACTGAGCAGCTAGGTGCCAGATTACATCCCGATGCCGCAGCCAGCCTGGCCGATATGGTGCGAATCATGAATTGCTATTACTCGAATCTGATTGAAGGCCATAACACTCTGCCCCGCGATATCGAACGCGCATTGGCCAACGAACTCGATAACGATCAAGCCAGGCGCAATTTACAGATCGAAGCCAGAGCGCATATTCGTGTGCAAAAACTGATCGACGAGATGCACACGCAAAATGCTTTGCCGGAACCGGCGTCTTGCGATTTTTTGCAATGGCTGCATGCCGAGTTCTACCGAGACGCCAGTGATGAGATGCTGATGATCAAGCAAGGCCAACAAGACTTCAAAATGGTGCCAGGGGAATTCAGATCGTTAACTGTTCATGATGTGGCTGTCGGTCGCCACCTGCCACCCAGCAGTGAAGCGGTGACGGATTTCATGCGGCACTTCGAACAGCGTTACCGGCTTGAAACCATGGGCAAAGGCAGCCGAATTTTAGCGATGGCCGCTGCGCATCACCGTTTGGCCTTTATTCACCCGTTTCCCGATGGTAATGGCCGTGTCAGCCGATTAATGAGCCACGCCATGGGGCTTAAGGCCGGAATCGGCGCATTCGGGTTATGGTCGATTTCCAGGGGATTGGCTCGCGGCCTGAACAGCAGGCAAGAATATAAACAGATGATGGATGTCGCCGATAGCCCAAGACAAGGCGATTTGGATGGGCGCGGTAACCTGTCGCAGCAAGCATTAACCGAATTTGTTAGATGGTTCCTGTCGGTCTGTATCGATCAGGCAAAATTCATGACCTCATTGTTCGAGTTCGATCAACTCGCCAACCGATTGAAAATCTACACCGAAAGACAAGGTTTGCGACCTGAAGCCTTTTTCATTTTGCAGCGGATTCTGTTGCAAGGGGAAATGCCGCGCGGCGAAGCAGAGCGGGTGACCGGCCTGAAAGAACGCAGCGCCCGCATGGTGTTGGCCGATTTGGTCAAGGATGGCATCGTCAATTCACAGACCCCCAAAGGCCCCATATCGCTGCGATTTACCAGCCAATCCATTGACATGCTGTTTCCGAGGTTGTTTGCTGAGAGCTGATGTGTTGAGTTGCTCAGGCGAATTCGGTTTGGCTGGATTTCAATCAGTACACACTGGCAGTCAGAGCGTTTGTGTTCGCCATAAGCCGACGGTCGGTTTGCTAATGTAGACTGGGTTAAATGATAATGAAACCCAGCGTCGAAGGTGATTATTTGAGATATACAAATGATTGTTTTAATGCAAGGGAAATAGATTGTTTTAAAGCTTTTGCTGGGTTTCGCGTTGCTTAACCCAGCCTACGGCCCTAACTTCTATTATATTTTTCGATCATTTGATTAACATTATAGTACATTGCATCTTCATACTTATTTTTTAATTTATCATAAATTTCATCAAAAAATAGCTGATTGTCCTTTCTGTTTTTGTAAATTTCATCTTGAATTCTCCTAGCAAAAACATCATTTTCGATTGAGTCTTTATTTCCAATCAATTCCTGCCAGTATGAGTCCATATCCTGTTTAAGTTTTTCAAGATTTTCAATGGAATCCTTGTTTTCTCTGTATTGCTCTATGCAAAAAGTAAGAATTGGCAATAACGGAGTCGCAACATTGAGCACAAAATTACTAAATGTAATATCTGACAAAAAGCCAAATACAGCTATTACAAGACCAAAAATAACGGAAAATTTAAAAATGTACTTTATGTACTCATTTCTTAAGCCAACATTCCACACAAGATTAGACCTTTGACAAAGAAATCTTGCAACATAAAACGGAACATTTGCCACAGATTTGGCATACCAATCCTTCAACTCTGAATAATTCCTTTTCTCTTTAAACCTTTCGGAAAAAAGTTTTATAATTTCGTTGTCAGGAGGATTACCAATATTTACATCATTCCAATCAAAAGATAAAACATTTGTATCAAATTTTTCTTGTATTTTTGCTGCTAACTCTTTTTTGCTTTTTATTACCGGAACAAATACCAATGTGTTCATAAGGGTTACTACAATACTAAAAAAGGCCAGATGAGCAGACATATCATATTTAAACCACAATAAATCGCTGTTTGTTAGATAAGCGACTATGGAGAATACGGCTATAAAAATTACATTAAAAAACACCTGCCATTTCATATAAAACTTAGCATTGCTGTATAAGTAACGCATTGCCGCCAGGCAATCTAAGTTTTCCGCTCTATTCTGCTTAAGTATTATTTCATTATCCATAAATTTTATTTATCCGTAAGCTGGGAACTCAGAACCGAAAACTTCTCTCCATTTATTTATCGATTCTTTGTGTTTATTTTCATCTTCAAGCCTTCTCGCTTCGCAAGACCTTGTGTAGTCTAAATCTGCTCTACTATGAATTTTTAGCATTTCATCATAGCTTAAGGTGTTTATATTTCCTTGTATCCCTTTTGGATCCTGAACGGTATTAAATATGTTGTCTCTTATGTAACGAAAAACTTCTGGTAGGTTCACATCAACATATTGACTTGCATCGGTTTTGTACTCGTAATGGTTCAATATCATGTTTTCAATTAGATAAGATGACATAGAAGGCATTGTTGGCCTTTTATTCCAATACTTCATTATCCTTATAACATTAAGAATATTTCCATTATTGTTTTGATTAATTTTTGAAGTCCTAGACCTATCTATCCTCGGGTCTGTTTTTTTCCAGCTCCCATTACCATCCGGTATTAGATAATATGTTTTTCCTAAAACATCTTCAGAAGTGAAAAAACAAGGAACAATATCGTAATTCCAATCATAACTTGTTAAATTTAAAACGGCAGCTTCTTGCCTTCTATTTATTTCGGCTTTTTTGTACATTGGAACATTACTCAATCCACTAACATATTTATTTACTACTTTTATTGAATTGAGCGTATCTGTCGACTGATTACACAATGCCTTTAGGTTCTTTGCATCAGGATTTACCGTTATTTCAATTCTATCTGAGTATTCATAGTAAGTTGCTCCTTTTGCATTCAAGCAAATCATCATATCAATATCATCAAGAGGCCTTTTTTTTGTTTTTCTTTCAAAAGAACCAAAATTTATATCTTTGTCAGAATACAAGTCTGGAAATGAGGAATCTTTAGAAGGAAGTTTATGTATTTCATCTATAAGGCTATTCCTACTACTCCGTGCTGTTGAAACTTTATTTCTATCTAAATTTACTTTGTCTTTCAAAAACTCATTAAATGCTGCTGTTACAGTAGTTGCCATGTTTCCCTTGCTTAGCCCGCGTAGCTCCGATTAGCGATAGCGTAATCGGAGGAATGTTTTCATAAAAAAAGTGCGATTACGCTTCGCTAATCGCACCTACATTATCAATGACAGCTTCTGCCTTTTCATTCAAATAATATCTGTCAACTCTGGCTCGACAGTCGCCACTCAATTTTATCCTGAGATTCTATCAAAAAAGGTGACGGGCTTGATTGATGCGTAACCGTTGCCTAGCCCACCCGTTGCGCAAAGCTTTCAATTTGTTCCTGCCGTCGTTGTGCCTAAGTATTGCCAACGCTTGAACCACCGTCGCGCGCTCGGCATCCAAGATATGGAACCTTTGCTCTAACTCGGCGATCTCGTGTTCGAGGTTGTTCATTAATTAAAAAATACCGATCGGTAATGTTTACTTGGCAAAGGGATGGCGCATCTTCTAAAATTCCTGATCGGTAATATAACGACAACACGATGCCATGACAAACCCAAAACCACCGCTCGGTAATATTCAGAATGCCATGGAATTAGGAAAGATGGTTGCCAGCCAGCGTAAAGCTCAAGGTTTAACGCAATCGGATTTAGCCGGATTAGCTCAGACCGGCACACGCTTCATCAGCGATCTGGAAAATGGCAAGGGCACGGTGCAATTCGATAAAGTCATGCATATTCTGAATTTGCTGGGCTTGGATGTTGTGATCATGGATCGGCAATCATGAAACGCTTGGCCGTATTCGCTGGCGACCATTTGGTGGGTCATTTACAGGAAAGCAAACAGTACGAATTGGAGTTCAGCTACACACCTGATTGGTTAGCTAAATCCGATGCTTTCGGACTTTCTCCCAATCTGCCGCTCACCGAACAAACGTTCAGTGGCGACGCTGTCACCGCTTTTTTCGAAAACCTGCTACCGGAAGGCGATGTACTGAATTTCATCAGCAAAGCCGCGCAGATTTCTCAGGGTAATATCTTTGGCTTACTGGAACGATTTGGCGGCGATACGGCGGGAGCTTTTTCGATTTTGCCGGATGACATGGAACCCACCGGCGAGCCGCATTATCTGCCTGTCACGCCGGAAGACATCAAAGCCTGGTTCGAGCGTTCCAGAGGCATTCCGCTGGATATTTCCGGCGAACAGGCGCGCATGTCGTTGTCAGGTGCTCAAGACAAAATGACGGTATTGATCGATGGTCAACGCAATTTGTCGATTCCGCTGGGTGCTGCGCCGTCCAGCCATATCATCAAGCCATCTATTCAACATCGGCAGGATATCCCTCATACCGCAATCAATGAAGCCTTGGTGATGGTCTTGGCGGAACGGATTGGCATGAAGGTCGCAAAGGCTCGCTACGCACCGGAATTAACGGCGGCGATTATCGCCCGTTATGATCGAACCATTGATGATGATGGGCGCTTGCTACGTCTGCACCAAAACGACCTTTGCCAGATTTTAGGCATCTCATCCGGCAAAAAATACGAGGCCGAAGGCGGACCTTCACTCAAAACCTGTTTCGAAGCGGTATTGGCGCATAGCAGTCAACCAGCGCTGGATAAGAAACGACTGATCGAGTGGGTGATTTTCAATGTGCTGGTCGGCAACATGGATGGTCATGCCAAAAACCTGTCGTTAATGACCCAAGGCAAGCGGACACAATTAGCACCATTCTATGATCTAGTCTGCACGGCTGTTTATCCCCATCTAAGCCAGAAATTGGCCTTTAAGATTGGTGGAGAAAATCGCCCTAAATGGTTGATGGCCCGCCATTGGCTGCGGTTTGCCGAGTATGTTGCCGTCAAACCCAGATTTATCGAAAAATTGATGACTGAAATGATTGAGCGGATTGAATCGACATTGCCTAATGTCGTGGTGGAATTAAAGAAGATGATTTCCAATCAAGAAGAATTGCAGATGATTGAGAAGGTTAAAAACCAAATTGACCATTCAGTTGAATTGGTTAAATCCAGAGTCGAATCTTGATTCGGTAAAACTCAATATCCGAGCCAGCAGATTAACGAAGACCTATTTTTCAATGTTCATGCGCTGAATTTCAGAGTCTTCAATAGCAAGCCATTCAGTGATTCTCTCGCTGTATAAAAATCGGTGTGCGACTGGGCTGATCTTGAATGACATTCAGATTACTACATTAACTAATGCAGAATATTTTTCGCTTCACAACTACCCACTATAGAATCAGCGTTTTCCCTGAGTCTTTTATAAATCCCAGTGTTCTTTGAGTCTGAACGGCAACACTTTTTTCGTCCCCTAACCGGCAAACGCCGAGAGTTGGTGGTCGCCTGTTTGCGTGTACTGTACGAGCGCTTGCACGGCCCTAGTGCGGATTATTCACAAAACCTGACGCGCGATGCTTTAAAGGATTTGCTGAGTGCGTCTGTGCAAGGCTTGATGAATGATTTGGCGGTTGACTGTATTCAGGATGGTGACGAGCTTTCTGCGTTAGATTGCGCTGACGATCAGCAACTAATCACGGTGCTGATTCGTACCTTATTAAAAGACGGCTGGCTGGAAACCTTTGGTGACCGTTCTGGATTGGTTACGGCTTATCGCTTCAGTCGCGCGGGCAAACTCTTTGCCGAAGCGTTGTGGTCGCTGGATCGTATGCGCGCTCGTAGTCGTCAACGCAATGTACGCAGTTGCCGCAATGCGCTGGAAGCCGCCCGTAAAAATATCGACGCTTATGATTTGATAGACGCCTACGACTACGCGGAAAAAATCATCAGCGACTTATCGGAAGGTGTGGATTATTTTCAGGAACTGGTGCGTCGTTTGATGAGCGAAGCATCCAATACACCCTGGGACGAATTCATCGAGTTTCTGGATCGCTTTGAAAAAGAGTTCAAAAAGCAACTAACTGCCGACAACGTGGATCGCCATCGTCAGGCCATCCTCGATAACTTAAGTCGCTTGCGTAATTTGGACAGCAGTAAATTCCAGGCCTTTGAAAATCAGTTACAGGATATTGCCAGTTGGGCCGATGCCGAACGCGGTGATAGCAGTATTTTTGATTGGCTACTGGATCGAATTGAAGACCGGGTAGAAGTCGCCTGTACCGGCAAACATCCTGAACTGATCAAGGCCATGAATATCTACATGCGCCGTGCCGCCAGTATTGTGCAGCAAGCCTTGATGCTCCAAGGCGGACAAAGTCGGCAAGGTTTCAGTCGGGCAATTGCCCAAGTGGCGGCTCTGGAAGGTGATGATCAGACGCAATTTTTGCAGGCCTTGGGCGCTTCTATTGCCGCCAGCGAAGTACGCTTATTAGACCCATCTGCTTTTAAATTACGCAGTGCCTCGCAGCGCCGCAAGGCCTTGACTGTGACTGCATTGCCCAAAATCAGTCGTGATGCACGATTGAATGCGGCCATACAACGCGCTGAAGCAGCGGCGTTTACCTTGTCCAATCAGGATGTGGTGAATTTCATACGCGGTGAATTGCGGTTGCGGCAACGGCCCATTCGCTTGTCCAGTCTGCCGGTTGAAACCGTCACCGATTTATTACAAAACATGCAAATGGTGGAAGCAGTACGTGCTGCCCGCGATGAAAGTCTCACTGCAACGCAATTGCCCAGCCAACTGCAAACTCCTTACTACACCGGTAGTGACTACCAAATCCAACTGAACCATGCCCCTGACTCAAAGCCTTCTTGACCGTTTGCAGCCGGAAAACCTAAAGCTGCAACGTTTTCAGGAAATCGTTGCCCGTTTGTTTGCCTGGGGCATTATTGTGCGCGACGAAGACGGCGTGGAACAGCGCTGTTACGACGATGCCTGCCGCATCGAAAACTTATTGGTTGAATACTTTGCGCTTGCCGGTTTTCGGTTAATCCACGATCTGCAAAACGAGTTTTTCCGGTTGTACGCGCCTGGTGCGCAAATTCCCGGCATGGTCGAAGACGATGTCGATGTCGTGGCCTCGTTACGTGCGCGTTTATCTGCGGATTTTGTCGCAGCGGCGCTGGCTTTACGGTTTTTATATCAGCAGGGATTGGTGGAAGGCGGTAGCCGCCTCAGCGATGCGGGTGAGATTCTGATTCGTTTTGACGAGTTGGCCACCACTTTGCAAACTCAGATCAAACGGACATTGCCCGACAATTTGGGCGACCGCGAGCGCTTGCTGAAAGACTTGAAACGCCACCGTTTGATTCAGTACAACACATTGTTTTCCATGCAAGATGAAGATGCTTTGATCGCAATCAGGCCGACCATACTGGGTATTATCAGTGAGGATGTGCTGGCAGCCGCTCTGGAAGCCGAAGGGCAGATTGAAGTTACCAGTGAGCCGGATGGCAGCGGAGAGCAGGCATGAAGCTGGATAAATTAATTTTGGTTAACTGGGGTTCATTGCGCAGCGATGAATATCCGATGGGTAATATGACCTTGTTGACCGGTCCTACCGGCTCCGGCAAATCCACCTTGCTGGATGCCTTGCAAACGGTGATGACCGCCGCCCACCAAAACATCTACAGCTACAATCCCGGCCAAGACGAAACCACCCAAACCTCGCGCAGCAGCAAGAGCAAGCGCACGCTTTGGTCGTACATCGTCGGAGCCGAAGACAATCTGTTTGCCCGTCCCAACGGTGCTCATGGCTATGTGGCTGGCGTGTTCAAGCCGGATACGGGTGAAGATGGTAAGCCATTTACCGCCTTGATTGCGGCGGCGGCGCGGGTCGACGGTTCCGGCGAACGTCGTCAGGCGGTGCAGGAACGTTTGGCCTTGTTGCTCATTGACGATGCGGTATTAAGCTTACCGGATTTGGTCAGCATGGACGGTGGCGAGCAGCTCTGCGTGGTTGAGGTTGAGAAAATCGAAAACCATTTGAAAGCCAAGTATCCGCAGGTGTTGAATTTACGTGATGCCAAGCGCGAATATCTGTGTCAGCTGTATGGCCGGTTTCGCGGTCAGCGCAATGTATCGTTTCAGGAAGCCGAACTGGCCGCTAAAGCATGGAGCCAATCGATTGCCCATAAACCCATTGGCAGCGTCGACGAGTTGGTCAAAACCCAGATTCTGGAAAACGATACCCAGCAATTGCCACAACGTATTGGACAAATCAGTGAGCTGATGCGACAGGTCCATAATCTTCGCCAGGAAGGTGATCGTCTGAAGGACAATGTACTGCGTCTGGAACGGGTGGAAAAGCTGATCGATCAGGCTAATACGGCGTATGAATCTGCCTTGCAGTATCAACTGGCTTTGTCGCAGCGTAATTTGCTACATGACCAGGAGCAAATCGATCAGGCAACCAGGGCTATCGTCGAACTGGAAAAAAACATTCACAGCGCACAGACCCAGATTGAGGGTTTAAACCGTGACAAAAAAAGCCTGTACGATAGTCAAGTACGCTTGGCCGCACGTTTAAGTGGCATTGAGGCATCCAATCAAAAACGGCACATTGAAGACCGGCTTAGCGCTGTATTGGCCCAAGCCAATGCCGCCGTTCTGAGTCTAAACACGTCGTTGCAGCAGGCCAGTCAATTGCACAGCACGGCTTTGAGCATTATTGGCATGGCTTTTCCGCCTGCCAAGCGAGAATTAGCCGAGGCCGCACAAACCCTGGCAGATATGCTGGCAGCGATTGAGCAAGCACCGTTAAATGAGCTGACACAACAAGTGACACAGCTTTGTCAGCAACCACTAGCCGACGCGCATCTATTGTTGCAGGTGGTGCGGATATTGGACGGCATGGAAGCACGGTTCCAGCAACTGCATCAAGTGCTAGCCGGTACCCAAAACAGCTTTCAAGCCGCAGTGCATAGTCAACTGGGGCAGTTACAAACTCGCCAGGAAAAAGCCAAAACGCAAGAACGACAATTGGCCGATCGCAAAGCCAACCTGGCCGAAGGTGGCGCGGATTATCCTCATCACATCGCCCGTGCGCTGAAGGCCTTTCGTACTGAGCTACCCGCTGCGCGTGCGCAAGTATTGTGTGACTTGATCGAGCCCAAAGGTCAGCAATGGCAACCGGCGATTGAAGGCTATCTGGCCGGAGCCCGTTTCAACTTTGTGGTCGATGAAGCCTGGGAAGCGCGCAGTATCGAGTTCGTCAAGCAAAAGCATCTGAATGCCAAAATCGTTCAAGGAGCTTTATGTAAACAAAAAGCCAAGCCGGAGTTGTTATCAAAAGACTCGATTGTTCATGAGCTGCATACCGAGCATCCCATTGCCTATGCCTATTTGGTGGATCAATTCGGTCCGGTAGTTAAAGTCGATACGGTTGAACAATTACGTTATACCCCACGGGGATTGATGAGGGATGGCAATGCCTCTGGCTCGCGCACCATGTTTACCTCTGAAACCGACAATTTAGTCTTTGGTAAAGAAGCGCAGTTTCAGGCCCGACAGAAGGCCATGGATGACTACATCAGGGCCGAGCAGGAGTTACAAACCTTAAAAACCGAAGGTACACAGCTCAACGCCTTACTGGGCTTGTTAGTAAATTTACAGCCCCCCAGCTTTAGCGAGGCTGCCAAGCTAGAGCAGGCTTTACGCGATCACGAGGCAGCACAGGCCGATTTGGCACGTCTGGATTTAACGGAAGTGCAACTGCTGGAAACCGAGAAAGATACGCTAGATCAACAGATGTCCGCCTTGGAACAACAGGTGCAACAGCACACGCTGAAAGCCGGAAAATTCTTGCATGACAAGGAGCAGCAACACAACACCCTGAGCCTTTTGCAGCGTGGTCTAGCCGCCAAACAGCAGAAAATTGAAGATGATTTACAACCGATTCAATGGCTGAGCATGGTCAACCAAGCACTATCGTTAACCAACATCCAACAACAGGTGGATGAACTGATGGTGAGTGCTTTATCCAATCATGAATTGCAGGATAAACACCGCACACAACTGATTGAGGCCACGGCAGCCTATGGTCGCATTCATGAAGGCATCGGCGATTACAACGTGCATGCACGTGGTCATGAGCAACTGCATTTACCGCACGATCATCAGATGCGTGACAGTGACTTTGCGGCGCAATATCGCCAGCTAATTCAATTATTGGAAGGCTTACGTCAGCAATTGCAGGAGCAGCGCGAGATTGGCTTCGTCAAAAATCTGGATAAATTGCGCACCGCCGAATCGTCCTTCAAAGACGTGTTCACCAAGCAATTTTGCTATGAGATCAGGAATAGTGTCGATCAAGGCGTAAAAACCCTGAAAATCCTCAACACCGAGCTCGGCAGACTGAAATTCGGCACCGATCAGTTCAAGCTGGACTGGTCGGTGTGGGTGCCAGAATTCAAGGAGTATTACGACTTCTTCTGTGCGGCCTACGATTTGTCGGAATCGCAGGATGCCGGGGATTTGTTCGACAATCAGGAACTCAGTCAAGAACAGTGCCTAATCCGTGATCGATTGGTCCGACTATTGCTGGCCGATGATCAGGAACAAGCCTTGAAGGAGTTGCAGCGGGTCGCTGATTATCGCAATTACCGCCGTTATGAAATCTGGAAAGACTCGGACAGCGGTTCGCGCGTGGCATTATCTGAATGGGGTACGGGTTCCGGCGGTCAGCTGGAAACACCGGCTTACATCATTCGCGCAGCTGTCGTCACCAATCGCCTCAAGCATTTCGATAAGGGTATGAATCTGAAATTACTGGTCAACGACGAATCATTTGCCAAAATGGACGAACGCCGCGCCCATGATGTCATCCGTTTTATCCGCGACAGTCTGGACATGCAATTGATCTGCGCCATGCCCACCAAACATGCCGGTGCCATCAAAACCGAATTCAACAAGGAATGGAGTTTTACGCGCACCGAGGCAGAAGGCAACGGCGAAGTGGATTTCATCTCGGAAGCCGATGAGCGCGATTTGCGTCCCGACAAGCTGCGTGAGCTGTGGGAATTGCGCCGCCAGCAAGTGCGTCAGCAAACCTTGTTGGCATTTGAGGCCGATGAACAATCGAACGCATGAATAGACCACATTGGCTGAATCAGCCAGACGTTCAATCGCTGCTGCATCGCTTGGTCGATAAACTCGATAAAGCCGACGACAAACCGTTGCGCCCAGTGAAACTCGATCGCAAAATTTTGCCCGCATTGTTTGATGCCGAGTTCGAAGCCGACAAAGAGGTTTATTGGTCATACTTAATGCAAATGCAGCAATGGGGCTGGCTGGCGATCAGAACCGACAAGACCCAACCCGGCAAAGCGCAATACGAATTAAATCCGCGTATTGAGATCGTTGATCCGGCGTTGTTACGCCAAGTCACCGAGCGCCCGCAACCGGTTAAAAGCTCGGCCCAGCTATGGCGTGATGCTGTGTATTCAAAATTGAATGTGGATGAAACCATTCGAGAGCAAGTTGCGGGACAGAAACTGGAAATCGCAGGCAAAACGGCAGCAGACATCGTCGAGCGGCTCAATCTGCTACCCAACTTAATCGATGAGCCTTTACTGTTACGCGAAGTCTCGGCCCGCCTATTCTGGGGGCAGTCCAAGGTGTTGGATAATCGGCAAGCTATGATCGCCACTTTGCTTAATGTGGATGAATGTCCGTTTCCAGAGTCGCCGATCCAATTACAGGTTTATTTGTCCACAACACCCTTTAGCGGCGTATTGTTCATCGAGAATCTAGCGACCTTTGAAAAAGCCAGTCGCGACACAACCACCCGTTTTGACGGGTTGGCTATCGTCTTTGCCTCTGGTTTTAAAGGCAGCGCAAAGCGCTTGCGCACGATTTCTGGCGTATCGGTGTATTTCGCGGCCCATGGGCATTTGGCACATCAAGATTGCCAACGTTTTTGTGACTGGCTAATCCATGATTCAGAGCAACTGCCTGTTTGGTTCTGGGGTGATTTAGATTATTCGGGCATGCAGATTATAAAATCGCTGCGCCACTCTTTTGAGGGGCTCGATGCCTGGCAACCCGGCTATCAACCCATGCTGAATGAGTTACTTGCTGGCAATGGTCATGAAGCAATTGCCGCAAACAAGAGCAAGCAAAAGTCCATTGATTCAACTGGTGCCGAGTATGCCGATAACATTTTGCTATCGGCACTTGCTGCTGCCGGTAAGTTTTTAGATCAAGAATTTTAGTGTTAATCGCAAGTTTATTCCGAACTAGAGAGGTGGAGCCGAAAAATTGAACAGCCTGTTAAGTGAAAAACCTGCTACTTATTAGGGTCCGCAAGGACACAGAAACGGAGCAGAAGATGTCCAAAAAACCAAGAAGAAAACATTCGCCAGCATTCAAAGCCAAGGTCGCTTTGGCGGCCTTGGTGGGCGATAAAACCCTGGCTCAGTTAAGTCAGGAGTTCGAAGTTCATCAGAACCAGATTGTCGAATGGAAAAAGCAATTGAACGAGCGAGCAGCGGAGGTGTTTGGTAAGCCGATAGAATCTGACTCGCCGCCGGTCGATCTGCAAGCCCTGCATGCGAAAATCGGCCAGCTGACACTGGAAAACGATTTTTTAGGGAACGCGCTCAACAAGGCGGGATTGCTGAGCGCAAAGCGATGATAGACCGAGAATCCAAACTGTCGATTGGTCAGCAAGCCCGGCTATTGGGCATCAGTCGCGGTAGTGTGTACTATTTGCCCCAACCACTGTCAGAACGGGATCGAGACACGATGCGCCGACTCGATGAATGGCATTTGAAGCACCCCTTCATGGGCGCGCGCCAGTTGCGGGATCGGCTGAACCTGCAAGGCATCAAAATCGGCCGTAAGCACGTGAAAACCTTGATGCAACGCATGGGCATCGAAGCGGTGTATTGCAAGCCCAATACCAGCAAGAAAACGCCCGGGCACGAAATCTATCCTTACTTGCTGCGCGGCATCACCATTGATCGGGCTAATCAGGTGTGGGCCTTGGACACGACGTATATCCCGATGAGTAAAGGCTTTGCGTATCTGACAGCCGTGGTCGATTGGGCCAGTCGCAAAGTCCTGGCCGCCAAGGTCGCCATCACGCTGGAAGCCTGTCATGCAGTGGATGTGCTGGAACAAGCATTCCGGCAATACGGCAAACCGGAGATTGTTAATACCGATCAAGGTAGCCAATTTACGGCCAAGGCGTTTGTCGAGGCCGTGAAAAGCCAAGGGTGCCAGTTGAGCATGGACGGACGGGGCGCATGGCGAGATAATGTATTCGTCGAACGACTATGGCGATCGGTCAAATACGAACGGGTTTACCTATATGCGTATGATTCGGTGGCTCAGGCGAGAGAGAAGTGGCCCCATTGGTTTGAACAGTAAATCGATGATTTAAAGTGAAATCCCTGCCATGGTTTAGGCGGCCAACTTGAGGGTTGGCACCCCATCGTTATACGCCTGATGAGGCGTTTTTCGTTTCAAACTGGAATGCGGTCGTTCGTGGTTGTACCACTCGAAATAATCCAGGATTGAAGCGCGGGCTTGGCCGACGGAATCGTAGGCATGCAGGTAAACCCGCTCGTATTTGACCGATCGCCATAGGCGCTCAACAAAGACATTATCCCGCCAAGCACCCCGACCGTCCATACTGAGCAGACAGCCCTGACCTTTCACGGCATCGACAAACGCCTTGGCGGTAAACTGGCTGCCTTGGTCAGTGTTGACGATATCCGGCTTGCCGTAGCGCTTGAAAGCCTGTTCCAGCACGTCCACCGCATGACAGGCTTCCAGCGTAATCGCCACCTTGGCGGCCAGGACTTTGCGAGTGGCCCAGTCGACGACCGCCGTTAAATACGCGAATCCTTTGGCCAGCGGGATGTAGGTGGTATCCAGCGCCCAGACCTGATTGGCACGGTTGATGGTCATGCCCCGCAGCAAGTAGGGATAGATTTCATGCCCCGGCGTCTTCTTGCTGGTATTGGGTTTGCAGTACACGGCTTCGATGCCCATTTTCGCCATCAAGGTTTTCACATGCTTGCGGCCAATCGGGATGCCTTGCCGATTCAGCTGATCCCGTAACTGGCGAGCGCCCATGAATGGGTGTTTCAGGTGCAGTGCGTCGAGTCGGCGCATGATGTCAAATTCGCGCTCCGGAACCGGCTTGGGCAGGTAGTACACACTGCCGCGACTGATGCCTAATAGCTTGGCCTGCCGACCAATCGGCAATTTGGATTGACGGTCGATCATCGCTTTGCGCTCAGCAATCCCGCCTTGGTGAGCGCGCCTTCTAAAAAATCGTTCTCCAATGTCAGTTGACCGATTTTCGCGTGTAGGGCTTGCAGATCGACGGGGGGCGATTCCGGCTCCGCGGGCTTCCCAAACACCTCGGCGGCCCGCTCGCTCAGCTGCTTCTTCCAATCGACAATCTGATTTTGATGAACCTCGAATTCCTGGGTCAATTGCCCCAAGGTTTTATCGCCCGCCAAGGCCGCCAGGGCGACTTTGGCTTTGAAGGCCGGTGAATGTTTTCTTCGCGGTTTTTTAGACATCTTCTGCTCCATTGCTTTGTCCTTACGGACGTTCAAAAGTAGCAGGTCTTTCACTTAATCGGTTGTTCAATTTTTCGGCACCACCTCTTTGAGCTGGGCGGCGCGATCAATGGACATGATTCACGCTCCGCAGGCTATCGTAACGGCTGCAATCGGCGATGGGCTCGATGGTCAATGTCGGCGTCGCCGAACCGGTTTCGCTTAATGCCACGGGCTGTGCGGCCTCGGTGAGTCGGCGCATTTCATTCAGCACAATCGCCGCACTGATAATACCGGTCTGCAAGGTTAAATCGCAAGCCACTTCCAGAGCATCCAAGCCGTTGTCGCCCAGGTCCCTTGCCATCATGAGTAACTCGACAAACGCGCGATCCCCTTTGGGTTGTTTCAGTACGCGGTCACGCACCACCGTGATCGAGACCGGTAAATCCCAAGTCACGAACGGTGCACCGTGACGTAATGCCCCCGGCTTTTTCTCTAATACCGGCAAGTAATGCCAAGGATCGCAGATCAACCGGTCGCGTCCGAAGTGTCTTGGGTGGTCAGCGATAACCTGTCCTTCAGCCACCATACGCACGCGATTCGCCGTGACACGCACCGATACGGCCTTAATCGACTATCGGCTTCCAACCATTGCTCAAGCTGATTGCGAAATGGGCCTAGCGTGGGATGGGGCTGGGATTTACGCACCGGATACACCGGTTCATCCAGCGTATGGAGATGTTTACGGATGGTGGGGCGGAATAATTTGAATTGTTTGGCCAACTCGCTGACGGTCACTTTCTCCACAAAATGCAACCGCCGAATTTCGGCTACTTCTTCCACGTCTATCACTCCAGGATTCTCCGGCAAAAAGCCGGGCATTGAACAACCTGGGGTGGAAACTTTTCGACGCCCTTTTCCCCAGGACCCTGGAAAGTTTTGCACGCCGGTTAACAACTGGGATCTTGGAAAGACATGACAATGGTCATGCGTTATGCGCATCTATCGGCGGATCATCTGGCGGAATACGTCAGTAAAATCCAAAATCTTACGTGACACATTTACGACAAGCTGGATTTTAGGCATAAAAAAACCAGCCGACACATGTGCCTAACTGGTTGATTCATTTATCGAAAGTTGGTGGGTCGTGTGCGATTCGAACGCACGACCATCGCATTAAAAGTGCAATTACGAATTCATAACTTATTGATATTGTTATGATTAATTGTTATCGAATGTCGCGTAATGTCCGTACGAATCACGACAGCGCATAACTATGTCGCGTAAATCTCGCGTAAGATTTTTAGCCTTGAACATTGCGCCTGTATTGTTTTGCGCCCTCAAAATGATAAAATAAATAATCTAAAGTATTTATTTTTCCTATTATGCGGCTCACAGCATCCCAACTTCAATCCAAACACAAGGCGCTTATTGACGCTCTTAAACGTGGAGAGATCGTAGAGATTACTTACCACGGCCAAACACTTGGTGTCGTTCATCCGGCTGTACCCACTGTTAATTCAAAAGAGCAAGAAGCCGCTATGAATGAATTTTTCGGTATGCACCGTGATTCAGGTATTGCTACCGTGGAAGATGAATTACGCAATATTCGTAAAGGTCGCCGGAGCGAGCTGAGTGATCTTTGACACTAACATATTGATCTATGCTGATCGGGGCGTTGCTTCAGCCAAAGAGTTGATTCTAAGCACTCAGCAACGGTCTCTCTCCGCAGTCACTTACATGGAGTATGTGCCGTTTTGCCGAAACAAAAAGGAATTGGCGATCTTTGAAAAGATGCTGCAAGCTCTTCAATTCACCATTCATGAAGTAGATCATAGCATTTCCTATCATGCCCGGCAGCTGGTCCGTCAATTTGCCTTGAGCCATAGCATGGAAATGGGTGACGCTTTAATTGCTGCTACAGCGATGGAACATAATGAGTTGTTATGTACGGGCAATATTAAGCACTTTTCTCAAATCAATGGACTGATGCTCGATCATTACCAACCTGATGAAAACTGATTAGAAATACCTGATTGCATGAGTTTCGATTAGCAACCATAATGCAATCAAGCTTATTTACTGAGGCTGAACCCATGCCCGCCTTGACTATCAAAAACATTCCAGACTCGTTGTACGAACAATTGAAATCTGCTGCCGAACTTCATCGGCGTAGCATCAACAGTGAGGTTTTAGTTTGTCTTGAGAAGGTGTTGGTTGCTAAGAAAACCAACAGCAATGACCGTTTACAACGCATAGAGCAGCTACGAACCAGCATTACCTCCAATATCATTACAGCAGACGACATCAATCAAGCTATCGAGAATGGGCGTCCATGATCGTTGCCGATACCAATATCATTAGCTACTTGTTCTTGCCGACGAATTATTCCGAGAAAGCAAGTCAGTTGTTTCAAGTTGATCCTGACTGGGCTGCTCCTGAGCTTTGGCGAAGCGAGTTCCGTAATGTGCTTGCACTGTATATGAGGCAGAGCATCCTTTCCTTGACCGAAGCGCTGGCTTTGCAAGACGAAGCCGAATCGTTGATGACCGACCGAGAGTTTAGCTTGCCTTCTGTCGCGGTCATGAACCTCGTTGCCAGTAGCACTTGTTCTGTTTATGACTGTGAATTTGTGGCTTTAGCTCGACAACTATCCATAACGCTAGTCACTCAAGACAAAAGACTATTAAAAGAATTTCCGGAAACGGCGGTGAGTTTAGACGAATTTTTATTCCAGGCAAGTGCCTAATAATCTTCGTTTACTATTTCAGCCTTTGTGGCTTTGTCTGTTGATTTTTCATCTCACTGTGCGGCCGGCGATGCCAATTCATTCTGGCCGTTTCAATGGACCTCAAGATAATTATTCTAACACCCGTAACAATCGTGATTCCAACATTCGGCGATTGGTAATCGGCATAAACGCGGGTTCGTATTGTGGGAAATCATTCAGTAAATGTTGAGCGCTGTGAAAATTTTCATATAGCCTTTGGCCTCGACGCTGATAGCTACTCATGCTCAAACCGGTTTCGATCGGTTGAGTCAAGTGACCCAATTGATTAAACTTTAATACCCTTAAATCAAGTCTGTTTTTCCAAAACTTATCAGGTAAAAAGTCAATCAAGTCCTGCAAGCTGTAAATACCTATGTCCTTTAAATCTGTTGAATAACAAATCCTCATCTCAATATGCACGCAAGGTTGATATCTAATTTTTGATGAAGGCATATTATAAACAACCAACGTACCTCTGCGTTGACGGCGTTTGGCAAAGTAGTCGGTTTGATTAACGTAGCGATGATGATAAAAATGATCTTGTCCTTGTGATTTACTCTGATAAAGCATGTGGTCATCGAAAAATGTTCTCAACATTTCAATCTTTTTTATGCTTTTGGAACAAATATCAATCGCAAATTCGACTTCATTAATCAAATAGTCTCCACTGAGAGCATCATTCAATTTCGTCAATAACGCCTCTTCCGGTTGTTCAAGTTCGATCTTTGTATTAATAGTTGGACGCTTCATTAATGAGTATGGTGAAATTTTGATCTTATTTTTATTTTGACTGGTGTATTCAGATTGTAAGATTCTTACGGATGCTATGTCACAAGTACTATCCAGTCCAATATGTATAGAGTCGAAATAAGGAATAACTTCAAAACCGTAATTGCTTAAAACTGCTTCAAAGATTGAAAAACTCAATTGTGCTGTTTTCATTTTTTGCGCCAATGTTAATTATATATATCCATAAATTATTGGTAGAGATTTCCAGCAAAAATCGCTAAAAACCTGCAAATACCAGTCTTTTTTTGCTATTTACACTAACAATATTGCTTGTAAATTGTGCGTGATATATAAATAATATGACTGATACTGAAGTATGTCTCTAAGTTTATTGATGGTCGATTTAGAAAACACAATCAATAATAAGGCTAGTCAGAGTAAGATATCAAAATAGCTACTTCGTGCGTCTATTTTTATTTAAGTCTTGAGCGCGAAAAACTAGGTTAATTTCGGTTCTTGATTCCAGCTTTTAAATATTAAAGAATCATGTAGTACGTAATCTTTACGTTTTTGACTTTGCGATTTTGATGCCTAAGCGTTTAGGTTTCCCTAGAAAGGGGGAGCATTGGTCTCGCAAACACAATCCACGTCTAGCACGTCGATTTTCCTTGCGAGCCTGTTGCATTGGTGGTGTCGGTGTTTGTAAAAGGTACAACTGTCGGCTGGTACGCGTGATCGCCACAAAGAAAAGACTCAGTTCTTCTACAATATTTTGGGTATTGGCACGAGGAAAAACTCCATCGACGACATTCAATACTATGACGTAAGGCCACTCACCGCCTTTGCTATGGTGTATAGTTTGCAGCAATATCCTTTTATGCGGTTTTTCGGCTTCACGGTCTCGTTGGAAAAGCGCGAAAGGTATGACATCCAGGGTTTGCAAGTTTTGCTGCCGAATCCGGGTTTTGATGGTTGCCAAGTCGCTCATCAGAAACGGTTTTTGTGTTTGGTTGCGGCGCTCGATCGTTTTGCCGCAAGCATCGATCAAACATTGAATTGCGCTTTCGATGCATTTTAGTTGAGTAGCTTTTCGAATGGCCTTATCCATTCCGTTTACCATCGAGTAACATCTATGGTCGGATTTGACGCTGAGCAACTTGCTAGGCTTTTGCCGTATCCGATCTTTCAACGTTTTTTTCAAACTAGCGCCTAGCCAAAGTCGGTCGATCCAAGCTTGAGCTTGACCAATCTGCTCACGATTCAGTTGTTTAATGCGCTTTTTGTCACAAGCTTGTTGCAAAATCGTAAGTTGAATTAATGCCCATAAATGTTCAAGATGACAATCCTCTTCCGTACGATAACTTTCATAAACTGGAATACCGTTGGCCCGTAATGCCAAGGCTAATTGATGCAGTTCGCGGCGAGTTCGACATAAAATAGTGACATCGTTAAACGATACACCATTGCCTTGAGCTTTCTTCAGACGTCGTACTAACCATTGGTATTGCGCATGTTGATCGACACTTACAATTAACCTCGGTGGCGGGCCAGTATGCTTGGAGCGTAATGCAAACTCACTATCGATTTGAACTCCAACATAATGGCAGAGCTTCATGCAGGTGTCCGGGACGCGAAATGATTGTGTTAGCCAAAAAGTTTTAGGCTTTAATTTCTTTAGTAACTTGTCCCAGTGTTCTCGGCCGGCGCCGCGCCAACCATAAATCGATTGCAAAGGGTCTCCTACTAACACCAAGCTATTTAAATATGGCTCGCAGGCTAAGATAAACTCCCGCTCAATCGCTGAAATATCTTGTAATTCATCGATCATTAGGTGTTTAAATGGTGGTTCTAGCTTGTTTAGACTTAGAAGTTTTCGGCTGCGAATGAGCATGTCATTAAAATCGATCACATTCTTCAATTCCTTTTGATTGCAGTACTCGCGATAAGCTTTTTCACAGCGTTTTTTCTGAGTACCGTCTAATTGTTTCATTGATTTGTTAGCAACAAGACAAGCAAAGCCCTGTTTCACTTGTTTTAACGACAGATTATGGGTATTCGCCAGTTGCTGATAAATGTGATCAGCCATGCCTGCACTAAGAACGTTGTACTCATGCTCACCTTGGCTTTTCTGATAACTTTGTATGAACGATAAGCCAAAACTGTGAAGAGTTTTTACCGAAATTTGGCTTGCTATTTTTTCACCTAGCAGTTTGGTTAGTGCGGCATTAATATCGTTAACTAACGCCTTGGAATAAGTTGCTATCGCAATCTGTCCGGGCACGATGCCACGCTCGACTAAATATTGCGCGCGCATCGCTAAAGTTGTAGTTTTAGCGCAGCCAGGTCCAGCAGTCACTTGGCATGTGCCGTTGATGAATCTGATTATTTTTAATTGCTCGTAAGTGGGTTTATGTTTCATCGGATATACATATAAAACAAGAGATTGGTAGATACCTCAACATTTTCAAACAGTAACTATTAGGATGCGTTGAATATGGA
This sequence comes from Methylomonas sp. HYX-M1, assembly GCF_040741385.1. Taxonomy (NCBI): domain Bacteria; kingdom Pseudomonadati; phylum Pseudomonadota; class Gammaproteobacteria; order Methylococcales; family Methylococcaceae; genus Methylomonas; species Methylomonas sp. HYX-M1. The sequence goes on along the minus strand of NZ_CP160405.1, from coordinate 237,909 downwards.
TTTGGCTATTGAAAACGGATTCCGCATTCGCCGAATCCGTAACAGCGGTATAGTCAAGCTGCGTTATTGAGATAATGGTTTTTTGCGAAATGATGATAAGCGCGCCTGGCTGTTGTCACGTGCGCTCAATTAGCTTAAGTTCAAGTATGTCCAAAATTTGTATGATCCGATTTTTAGTTAATCCTCCTTTAAACTTTACTGCCATATTGTTTAATTTGTTGGCGAATTGTTCGGCTATCTTTTCCGCGCGCCCTTCCGACCACGAAGTCTTTTTAGTGTTTGTTGACTCCATTCGGAGTTTGAGAATGGAAGCTTGGACAATCGCCGCAGTTGGGAAGCCCGAATGTGTTTGCCTACAATCCATTGCCTGTTTCCAAGCGGTCTTAATGAAATTGATATCTTGCAACTTCGTTAGTGGCCTGAGAACCGACTCTTTGATGGTCCCGATTTTGTTAGGCCCTAACAAGATTGCCTCTACGCGAGCGGCAGCGGCTTCCCGATACAGCGTTGAGGGATGGTTATTGGTTTCGAGTAGGTCGTTGAAGCATTCCTTCAGAGAACTGTAACCAAGCCTTTCTGCGCCGCCCGAGTCAAGAAGGTAAATCGCTCTTCGTAGGTTAAATCGACAGGTTTTGGTTTCTGTAGTTAGTTCACTAAATTCTAAGATTTCCTCCTCTAGATAAGATAGGATCTCTTCGATGTCCTGATCGCAAATTTCGTCAATGCCATGTTTAAGCAAATCGTTAATCCATATATCCATTTTGTGTTTGCTTGTTGAGGGGGATTTTTTGCTCATAGGTTTATCTCGTTTTTTTTGTTGAGGGTGGAAAGTAGTCGAATGTCCTCGATTGACTAACGTAATGGGCATCCGATTCATCATAGACAATATGTGCAGTCTAATACAGTCTATAATGTGATTAGAGCAAGTTTTCGACGTATTATCAATCGTACGAAAGGGTAGTCATTAAGAATAAATGGAGTCACTAATGAAGGTTTCGATCAATTTTGATTTTGATACCGAAGTTATAAATGATGTCGAGAGCCTGCATCATATATTAAACACAATGCACAGTCTATTAGAGTCTAATGCTGGTGTCAGTATCGAAAATGCAATAGAGATTGCCTGGCGAAAATGCTCTTGGGAGCTGATCGCATTAGCGGTGACAGTGTTGACTATTCGTGAAGGTGAAACGGACAAGGGAGTTTACGCGACGTTTAAAAACCTACGTAATCCTCACTTGCAACTGACATGTGGACTATTAACGGAAAGAGCTATTAGCTCAATGGTGGGACGTACGGCAGTGGTATGTAAGCCGCTCGGTGAATTCCGCTTAATGCTTATTGCGACCCGCAGGAAAGACAATGAAAAGCGGGTCTATGTTGCTAGCGGCGCGCGCGAAACGCTGTTGCGAATGTTGCAAACTTCTTGGGGGGAAGAATTTAGACAATATATAGAAGACAAGGGGTTAGATATGCCAGATTTTTCTCGGTTGTGACGATCAACGATGACTCTAGTTGGCACAGGATAATAAACAGCGTCTAAATCAACAAATTTAAAGCAGCGGAGATCCGTAAGCTGCCGAGGCATCGCTTGCTTGCCTTTTGTTCGAAAAGTTAATCAATGAGGCAGCGCTCCCTAATTTCAAGACTATTGGTTCGAAACGGCAACAGCCCCCCTAATAATATGCCTTGATGTAAGCATAAGCCCTATCAAACAACGCCTGATCCTTATGCAACTGGTATTTCAACAACGCCTTTCGTAACGACTTTTGCACCTCGCGCTCGCCGGACGTTGAATGCTGCCAACCGGGAAAGCGCACGACTCGCACGATAGCGTCTATATCGGCGACGATGCGCTCCACTACAGCCGGCGTTTGGTCGGTTTTCAGTTCCAGGAATAACTCCGTCAGCGCCGCTTGCGGTGATTTTTCTTGTAACGCTTCTTCTAATTCTTTTTCAGCCTGAAGGGTTTCTTTAGCCAGTTTGCAGAGTTCTTTGACAAACTCAATCGAGCTGATAAGGCCTTTTTCAGCCTTATCACGCAGTTCTTCCAATAGCTCGCTGAGCTTTTTGAATTGCGGCAGGTCGGCATGTTTTTGAAAGCGCTTGACCAGCAGTTTTTCCAGCTGTTTGATTTTCTTCTGGTCGGGGTGATTGAAAATGTCCTCGATGACATCGGCATCCAGCACATACTCTTCCAAGGTATGCACATCACCGACATGGATGTTTTCATGAATCAATTGCGTGGTCTGCGCGCCTAAAGACAGCCAAAGCAGCTTGCCGATATTGTCCGACGCCGGTTTTACTGATTCGTAGACCTGAGCCAGCCACTTGTAATCGGTTTGATACAGGTTCAGGAGGTTATCCGGCGATAAGGATTCCCATAGCTTCGACAAATACTTAAAGTCGCGAGCAAAGGCATCCTTTTTCTCGTTACTGTTGATAGCGTTCTGCGCGGCTTCCAAGCCCTCAAAACCTTCCAGCGTTCTATCTACTCCAGCAAAGTGAGCCAGCGTTTCCCGCATGGCTTCGGGTAATTGCTCCCGCAAGGCCGACAGATTGGTAATGACCTGCTTGACGCTTTCCTCGTCAAACTCCAAGGCTTTAGCGGCATCGTCAAACACGCCGAAATAGTCCACGATACGGCCAAAGGTTTTGTGCGGATATAAACGATTAGTACGGCAGATAGCTTGCAACAGGGTATGGTCTTTTAACGATTTATCCAGATACAGCGTTTGCAGTATCGGCGCGTCAAAGCCGGTTAGTAGTTTAGCAGTGACGATGATAAATTTCAGCTCGGCATGGGCATCGTTAAACTCATCGACCACCTTTTCCTGTGCAGACTTATCCAAGGCCCACTTTTGCTTAAACTCGAAATCGTCATTAGCGGAAGTCGAAATCACCACTCGGCTGGCTTCGGTTGCAAAGTGTTTATCCAGCTCTTCCTTGTATTGCACGCAAGCAAAGCGGTCCGGGGTAACAATCATGGCTTTGAAGCCTTGCGGTTCGACCTTTTCTTTAAAATGCCCGGCAATATCGGCCACGATTTTCGCTACCCGTTCCGGCGCCTTCAAGAATGCCGCCATTTTTGCCGACTTACGGTTCAAGGCATCGGCTTCTTCATCGGTTAAAGCCGCGCTGTCTTTGAATTCGGCAAAGGCTAGATCAATAGCTTCCTTATCGACATGCACATCCACCAAACGCGGCTCGAAATGCAGCGGCAAGGTGGCTTCATCGCGAATCGAATCATGAAAGGTATAACGCGACAAATAGCCACCTTGATCTTCCTCGGCACCAAAGGCCCAGAAGGTATTTTTATCGGCCTTGTTGACTGGCGTGCCGGTCAAACCGAACAAAAACGCATTCGGCAGTGCCGCCCGCATTTGCCGGCCCAAATCGCCTTCCTGGGTACGGTGCGCTTCATCGACCAGCACGATGATATTGTCGCGGGCATTCATGTTGGGCTTGGCATCGCGAAACTTATGAATCATCGAAATGATGATCTTACGGGTATCGCGTTCCAGCAGGGTTTGCAGCTCGCTAATACTATCGGTGGTTTCCACATTCGGCACATCGGCGGCATTAAACGTACCGCTGATTTGGGTATCCAAATCGGTTCTATCCACCAATACAATCACGGTCGGACTTTTAAGTTCAGTGGCTCTACGCAATTTTTGCGCGGCGAATACCATCAATAGCGATTTGCCCGAGCCTTGAAAATGCCAGATCAAGCCTTTCTTGATGCGCCCCTCGATCACCCGCTGAACGATCTTATTCGCGCCTTCGTACTGCTGAAAACGCGGAATCACTTTGCTGCGCTGCTTCTTTTTATTGGTGGTGAACAGCGAAAAGTTTTGCAGAATGTCCAGCAGCCGTTCGGGTTTGAGCAAATCCCTTAGCTCTTTGCCGATTTCCGTTAAACCCAGGCTTTTGGCGATGTCACCACTGTCCGACTCCAAGCGCCACGGTGCCCAATATTCCAGCGGACAGCGAATCGCCCCATAAAACAGCTCTTTGCCGTCGGTGGCAAACGACAAGATGTTCGGTACGAATAACTGCGGCACGGCGTTTTCATAGATATGATGAATTTCATGGGCCCCATCCAGCCAACTCACCGAAGGCCGTATCGGCGTTTTCGCCTCGCCGACCACCAGTGGAATACCGTTAATCAACAATACGATGTCGGGGATTTTGGTTTCGCGGTGATGGATGCGGAACTGATTAGTGACGATAGTGCGATTGTTTCTCAAGTCGTCGAAATCCAGCAAACGCACCGGCACATGGCGATTGCTTTCGCCAAACGGCATGGTCTTTTCGCCGCTCAGCCATTTAAAAAACTCTTCATTGGCTTTGACCAAACCGATTTGATTCACCGAAATCAAAATGGCCCGCAGTTTGTAAATTACCTCGTCGGCCAGTTCCGGGCGTTGATTGATTTCCGGATTCAACCGCAATAGCGCCACTTTCAGTTCGCTTTCCACCAGTACTTCGTTGATGCCGCGCGGCAACTCGTCGGCAGATTGATACAGCCACTGCATGCCATATCCGGCCTTGGGATCGGCCACCTTGCTGCTATTCAAATTCACGCCGCTGATTTGGTGAATGATGTAATGTTCGACGCTGTTAAGTTCGGTGAAAGCCATCGTTAGAAGATTTGGTTGATTAGGCTTTTTTGGAGAGAAGTAGAAGCCAAAACATTAAGTTCAATTACTTCCATGTTGTTTCTTATGTTGTCAAGAATTGCAACTATCCGTAATTGTTCAGATAAACTTTCTGGAAAATTTACTTTGAAACTTTCAAAGCGTTCAAGACTAAGGTTTTTCTGAGCGCTTTCAGTTGATAAGCTCTCTATTTCTTTCTGCTTATGATTCAAGTAGTAGAATAAATATTCTTGGGACAGTATGTCTTCAAATGAATTTATTCCAACTAAACTGTCAGTAAACGCGCTATCGAAATCTAACATGCCAACATATCCTATATTTGCGGCTATTGTCATGACAATTGTTTTTCGTTTAAACATTTTACTAATTGATAATCCAATCTCATTCAATGTTTGCGAGTATTTTTTTATCCATTTATTCGCTTCCACAACTTCTGCAGTTTGAATAAATGGTATGTTCCCGCCATAAAATTGCGGTGCATTTCTTGGTCTATGCGCAAACTTTCCACGTTGAACTTCAGCAACATCTAAAATATTTTTAGTAACGTAATCCGATTTGTTAAGTAACAAATTTTCATTAGATTGAATTAATAACTCGCTACATCTTAATGAATCCAGATGTTTCTCAATCACCTCATCCATAGCCCAAAGCAATTCAGCTAATTTCGCTTGTTGGTTTTTTGGGGGAAGCAAAAATTCATAATTGGCTATATCCTTCCAATTGATGTAAGGATTCACCGAACCTTTAGAATTACGAATCGAATGTTCAGCAAAGCCTTCTGAAAGCATAACAAAAGGCAACAGCCGTTTATCAATCTTGGCTTCGTTGGCTTTAATAACAAAGGTGGTATTGGAAGTAATGCCGTCAAAATGAGCGACAGCAACTTTTCTTAGATAGGTCCGTCTGGAACCATAAAGAATATCGCCTTGCTCAATTTTTCGGATAACAGGCTGTTGATTTTATCTCCCCTGTAACCCGCATTGGCTGGTTGAGTCAGATGTGTTGGCAAATCATAAAGCATTGTTCTAAATGATAAAATAGTTCTATCTCCAATATATTGCACTGTCCCCATGCGCGGCGCCGACATTACTCAAGAAGACCTGTTCAGTTACCGAACCCTGGAAAGCCGGATTCCCAAAAAGCATCCGCTACGCAAGCTGCGTCAAGTGGTCGACTTGTTGCTCGCCACGCTCAACGACGAATTCGATACACTCTACGCCCGCCGCGGCCGGGACTCTATTCCGCCGGAACGCTTGCTCCGCGCCAGTCTGTTGCAAGTCTTGTTTTCGATCCGTTCGGAACGGCAGCTGGTGGAACACATTGACTTTAACCTGCTGTACCGCTGGTTCGTCGGCTTGACGATGGACGACGAGGTATGGGATCACTCGACCTTCAGCGCCAACCGCGACCGTTTGCTGAATGAGCGGATCAGCCGCTTGTTTTTCGAACGGGTACTGGCCTTGGCGGATTGGAAAAAGCTTGTCTCCGACGAGCACTTCTCCGTAGATGGCACACTGATTCAAGCCTGGGCCTCGCACAAGAGTTTCGTCAAGAAAGACGGCTCGACCCCGCCGCCGGAAGATGGCGGCCGCAATCCCACGGTCAACTTCAAGGGCGAGAAACGCAGTAACGAAACCCACGCATCACGCACCGACCCCGATGCTCGGCTGTACAAAAAGAGCGAGGGCGACAAATCGCAGCTGGCTTTCCTCGGTCATGCCTTGATGGAAAATCGCAACGGCCTCGTCGTTGACGTCGAAGTCACCCAGGCCACCGGCACCGCAGAACGCGAGGCGGCCCATGCCATGGTCAAACGCACGATCCACAAACCGGGCGCGACCTTGGCCGCCGACAAAAATTACGATACGCAGGATTTTGTCGCCAAGTTACGCCAGCGCAAAGTCACGCCGCATGTCGCCAGCAAGGAAAAAGGTTCGGCCATCGACGGACGTACCACACGGCATGAGGGTTACCGGAAAAGCCTCAATGTCCGCAAGCGGATCGAAGAAGTCTTCGGTTGGGCCAAGACGGTCGGCCCGCTACGCCAAACCAAGTTCCGGGGGTTAAAGAAGGTCGCCGCGCAAACAATTTTTACCTTTGCCGCCTATAACCTGACTCGGATGGGCGCCATTTTCGGCTGGCGATACAGTACCGCCTAGGCGGTAGTGCGCCTGAAATCCGCCAAAAGGCGGAATTTAACGCCCTTCGGGGCGAATATAACCGGCTAAAACCGGTTTTTGAGGCCTGATCGGGCTTCCAGAGGCTCATCCAAACCAAAAAATGGTTTTGAAGCCGAAGGCATATAGGCAAATTTCAACACCCTGTTAAAAGCTGGGCCTAAATATTCATCGGTTAATTCACCCCATTCTCGGATGTGCAAATCTTCCGAGCCCATGTGCTCGCCTTTGACATAGCGAGTCAATTCGGTGTTATCCCGATCTATCGATTCTTTTTGCTGAATGGCGAGATCGCCGAATTTAACCAGTTGCCAATCACTTCGATCCAGTTGAAGCTCTGTTGCTTGGTCCATTACAAAATTATCCATTTTATTTATTCAACCGGTTAAAAAGTATCTGTCATAAAGGTAATTTTACCCTTTGCAGAACCTCTTTTTAATCTGGCCTTAGCTGTATTTAGGTTGTTTCCAGATGCCAATTGCCCCAATAAATCTATTTGCTTCTGAATGGTAGCCAAGTATTGCAGCGCAATCGTCTGCGGTAAATTGTCGGGTATATTAATTTCAATTTTCATGACTTTTATAGGATATTTCTAAGGTTACGCTTAATCGTCATGAAGCTATCGATCGACCCAATAATCCGGTTTTCTGTGCTGATGGGCGACAACGATGATTAAAATATGATCTTGTTCCAGCGAATAAATAAGCTTGTAGGGGAATTTGTGCATCACATATTTTCGGATGCCATTTCGTTCTGACGGCCAGGCATCGGGATATTGAATAATACGTTTAATGGCGCTTTTGACTTCCTGCTGAAAGCGTTTGCCTAAACCGGAAAATTCCAGTTCGTAATAGTCAATGGCGTCCAATAGCTCTAATCTAGCCAGCTCGGTAAAAACGACTTTCATGATTGATCGCTAAAGATTTCTTCCATTGGAACCCCTTTTAATCGTCCTTCCCGATACGCCGTTAAACGTTTTTCGGCTTCGACACTCCATGCTTCATTCACTTCGCTATCCGGTTTGTCGAGACTGTTTAACAAGGCGTCGATTATCGAAAATTTTTCCGAGGCTTTGAGTTGCAATGCTTCGTTTAATAGTTGTTGCGAATTCATGGTAATCCTCTTTCAGCTTGATGTCAGTGAATCGAAAAGTCGCTGCATACTGTTGTTCAATTGTACCGATGCATCTTGCCAATTTTGGTAGGCTTCCGCAAAAGAAATGTCATCGCCGGTATTTTGTTTCTTGACGTAAAAATTGATATTCATATTGCCATCTAGCGCCAGAATTTCTTCCTGGGTTGCGACCTTGGCGAAATGCGGTATATCGACGAAGTCTAAAAAGGCTTTATAGAGCTTGCTGATATGCTCATCCGTTAAATAAGCTTGGCCTTTGTTTTCGACGACATCTTCTTTGCCATTAATAAACAATACCTTGCCTTTTCGTTCCGCTGGTTTATTGGTATTACCCACCAAAATCATGGCTTCCATGGGGGAGTTATAAAACAAATTCGCTCCCAAACCAACGACGGCTTCGATTTGATCGGTTGCAAGCATCTTCCGGCGCATTTCCGCTTCGACATCCCGAAATAAAATGCCGTGCGGCCAAAGAATGGCAAAACGGCCATTGTCTTTATCCAGACTTTTATGAATATGCTGCTGAAACGCGTAGTCCGCGCAACCTTGCGGCGGCGTACCCCATAGATTACGCCCAAAAGGGTCGCTCTCGAAGGCTTTGCGGTCCCAGGCTTTGATCGAGTACGGCGGATTGGCGAGTATGACGTTGAAAGTCTTCAGCTCGTCATTCTCTAGGAAGGCCGGATTCGTCAAAGTATTGCCGCGCACCACACTAAATTCCTCGATACCGTGCAGAAACATGTTCATACGGGCAATCGCGGAGGTGAGTAGATTGATTTCCTGGCCGTACAATTTGAGGGTGCGGTATTCCTTGCCTTCCTCTTTTAAATGCAAGGCGCAGTTCAATAACAAACCACCGGAACCGCAAGTCGGGTCATAAACGCTTTCGCCGGGTTGCGGGTCCATGATGAGCGTCATCAGTTTGACCACGGTGCGGTTGGTATAAAACTCGGCGGCGGTATGGCCACTATCGTCGGCAAATTCCTTAATCAGGTATTCGTATGCGTTGCCCAGTTGGTCATCCGGGACGTTGCGGATGTTGAGTTTGTGCTGGGAAAAATGCTCGATTAGATTGGTCAGAATGGCATCGGACAAGCGATTTTTGTTGGTCCAACTGGCATCGCCGAAAATGCCGAACAGAGTATCCGGGTTGGCTTGTTCGATGGCTCGCATGGCTTCTTGCAAGGCCGCACCGATATTGACGGTTTTCTCCCGTACATCGTTCCAATGCGCGCCATCGGGGATCTGGAAATGATGGTTTTCGGCAAAAGCCGCGTATTCCAAATCACCATCGCTTTCCGTCAAGGCGTTGGCAAACTCTTCGTCGTAAACATCGGAGATACGCTTGAAGAAAAGCAACGGAAAGATGTATTGCTTGTAATCTCCGGCATCGATGGTGCCGCGCAAGGCAGTGGCTGCGCCCCAGAGGTATTTTTCGAGTTCTTGCTGGGTCATGGCTGGATAAATTCTTTTAACAGGGTTTTAAACTTTTCTTCTGCTTGCAGGCTAGCTTGCCAAGCCGCTTTTAAATCACTCAGAGCTTCTTCCACGCTGGGCAGATTGTCTTCAATGATTTTTTCCACATACAGCGGGATGTTCAGGTTGTAATCGTTTTCTTTCAGGTCTTCCAGCGTGGCGACCTTTACATAATTGGGAACATCTTCAAAGGCCTGATACCAGTCGTAAATTTGCTTGACGTGGCTTGGCTCCAGGAAGTTTTGCGCTCTACCGACACGGATTTGATCCAAAGCATCGATAAACAAGACGTTGCGTTTTTTCTCAGGGGCTTTGTTCTGCTTAAATACCATCACGCAAGCGGCTAACTGAGTGCCATAGAAAATATTAGGCCCCAAACCAATCACCGCTTCCAGCAAGTCTTGCTCTATCAATGCTTGCCTGATTGTGCCTTCCGAACCTTTACGGAATAACGCGCCATGCGGTAGCACGACAGTCATACGGCCTGTGCTGTTCATGGATTTGACCATGTGCTGCACCCAGGCCATATCACCATTGCTCTTTGGCGGAACACCGGCGATGTTGCGTCCAAACGGATCGTTGACCCAGTTTTCCGCACCCCAGTCTTGCAGCGAAAATGGCGGATTGGCAATCACGCAATCAAAGGTTTTTAAGCCATCGGCTTCAAAAAATGCCGGGCTGCGTAAGGTATCGCCGCGCAGAATCTCGAAATCTTCAATGCCATGCAAAAACATGTTCATTCTGGCAATGGAGCTAGACGTCAGGTTTTTCTCCTGGCCGTAAAGTTTTAGCGTACGCGCATCTTCATGGTTGTGTTTAAGGTGGTCTACGCATTCCAATAGCATGCCGCCAGTACCGCAAGCCGGGTCGTAAATGCTTTCGCCGGCATGCGGATCGAGGATCAAACCCAACAGGTGAACAACCGAACGCGGGGTGTAAAACTCGCCGGCTTTCTTGTTGGTCAGGTCGGCAAAGTGCTTGATGAGATATTCATAGGCTTGGCCCAGCATGTCGGGATTGACGTTTTCATTGCCCAAGCGGTACTGGGAAAAGTGTTCAATCAGGTCAATTAACAGCTTGTCAGACAGTTTGTTTTTGTTGCTCCACTGAGCATCACCGAAAATGCCGTATAGAAATTCTTGATTGGCTTGCTCTATGCCGCGCAAGGCTTTTTCAATCGCCAATCCAACATTGGTAGCTGTTTCCCGCACGTCATTCCAGTGGCAATCTTGCGGAATATCAAAACGGTGAAATTCCGGCAGTAAGGCGTAATCTTCATCTCCGCCTGATTCGGCCATCGCTTGATTGTATTCCTCGTCGTACACATCGGAGATACGCTTGAAGAAAAGCAGCGGAAAGATGTAGACCTTGAAATCCGAGGCATCGACGGGGCCTTTTAATATCCAGGCAGCTTTGGAAAGGTATTGTTCCAGTTGAGAGAGTGTTAGCTTGTTTTCAGTCATTGAAGAACTTACTGTCCTTAATTGGCAAATCTACAGAGGCTGGATTATAGCCACGAAAGCTGATTGAGATCGGATGAAAAAATGGAATCTTAAGTTTCTTAAAAGTAGAAAGAAACGTAGCGGAAATGGAACATTTGTCCGTAGGGATTTATAACCCCCGAGATACGCGAACAACTGATACTATCGGAATTATCAAAAACGGTAATAGATACTAAAAGATACGTTCATATAGCAAACGACATTGAAGCTCTCCAGAAGGCTGAAGTCATTTTCTGATTTGGTATTCACTGGCGATCGCTGGCTAAAGACAAAAGTCGGTAATTATTGGTTAAGTTATTGATTTAATTGACAAAATAATGAAAATATGTTATAATTGTCGCCGCGGAGGAAAGCAATTATCCCCGCTCCTCTTCCCATTAACTTTTCTATTCTAGACGCCTGTCTAATTAAATACGCTAATACGCGAGCTGATGTCCGTCATAGCGCTGGAATTGATCGCGCGAGCTAAAGGGGGAGTTCTGTTTTATTAAACGTGCAAGTTATATGTTATCTAGGAGAAATTTTATGGCTTCATTATCTGTCGATAGGGAAAGCGAATCATTGCAAGTTCTGGCCGAAGGTTTTAAATCCATCTGCAAGGAGTACGCCCTTGCGGTACAACAGGCTGAGTCGTATTCGCTCGCAGTAGAACTGGGGCTTAGCGTGCGTTTCTTAGCGCGTTGCCTGACTTTGGTGTTATGTTCTACTCTGAGCGAACAGGATCAGGATCTCAGTGAATTGAACGAGTTGAGTTGGTCACCGTTAACCGAAGAGGCCGATGAATTTGAAGAATAGTTGCGATAGTTCTTTTGTTCTTATCGGTTCGTATATTGGCGGCTTACTTTTTAAGTTAGATTGATTTTTGAGTTCGTTTATAGGGGATGCATCATGTCAAGCTGTACCAACAACAATGATCCACAAGATCAGAATCCACTTCCGCAACTGCGTTTCCATCCGGGCCAATTCGTTGGAACTCGGGGGGCATTGGCGCTTTTGAAAAGCATTGGGGTTGATCCTCAGGCTCTTTTACAACGCCATCTAGGTGGCGATTGGGGGAATGTGAGCAGCGAAGACGCGCAGGCTAATGAAGAGGCATTGAGTCAATGGAGCCGAATATTGTCGGTTTACCAGTTTCCCAGTGTAGCGCAAGCACACAAGACCTCAGCTGATTCGCCATTACGTGTCTGGCTGATCACCGAAGCAGATCGTCGCGTTACTACCTTGTTATTGCCGGAAGAATATTAAACGCGACATACCGGCGAATAAATTGAAAGATTGAGCGCAGTGGTAGTGGTATTGCCGTCTTTCCATTGCGCCGGATCGATAGTTTTATCAAACACATTAGGAGTATCTATGGCTGAGACCACCGAAAACCAAGCCTCCGTTTCAGCGGGTGATTCACCGACCGCAAGCCGTTCAGGCCGAGGTCAAATTCGCTCCCCGAGCGGACCGGCCGCTGCCGCGAGCCAGCCGGCATTACATAACCCATCTGTAAACAACGTTACTTTAGCGCAACCCATATCTCAGGAGGTTCAAGAACTGCTGTCGGAATTGAAGGACACGGTCAAACAGCTCAGCGCCCGGCGATTGAATACTAAGTCGTTGCGCCGGTCCCTAATCAGTGTCCAAGCGATTCTTGACGACATAGACACTTTGTTACAACCGCCTACTGCGTAATGCTCTCAAGGTTAGCGGCATGCTATTCGCTCTGTTAGATAGCTGCCGGTTCGACCTGGTTCTTTGTCGTACGGCCCAAATCGGCTGACGGCCCCACTTACACACTCAGATGTGACGTCGCTGTTGGAAGCAAGCGGCCTAGGCGTCGTCGCGTCTATCGAATTTGGAGAATAAGTCTATGAGTCCCATCGAATTGAGTACCGGAGTTCTTTCCACAAGCCTACCGTTTTTGCTGGAAGAGGACGGCCAATACACATTGCTTCGTCCAGCGTCTCGGGAGGAAATCATCGCGAAGGCCTTAGCGTTGGTTGCTCAGCAAGTAGCGCGCGGTGCTGCGTTGGAGAGTCCGAGTGATTGCCGAGCGTTTTTGGCCTTAGCATTGGGAACTCAAGAACGGGAGCTGTTTTATTGCATTTACTTGGATAATCAACATCGTATTCTACAAGCGGAAGTATGTTTCCTTGGCACCATCAATTCCGCCAGTGTGCATCCGCGAGAAATCGTTAAGCAAGCTCTGGCATTAAATGCATGCGCTTTGGTGGTTGCGCACAACCATCCGTCCGGCACCGTCAATGCCAGTGAGGCTGATCGACAACTTACGCGTAATTTGAAACAAGCGTTGGCATTGGTGGAAGTTCGGTTGCTGGACCATGTCATTGTGGCTGCCGGCGATTTTTACTCATTCGCCGAGGCAGGTTGCTTATGAACGCTGATTTGATCGCAGTCGCCAATTGGCGAAACTCCGCACACCAGTTGAGAAGTATTCGATATCGGATGCGGAGAGACATGTGGCGAACGGCCTTTCTTAGCCGGTCGAACACGTTAATGTGTATTAACGTGTTGCAGTGTGTGGCGTATCGCAGGCGGTGTCGATCACGTGTGAGGCATTCTTTAGCGCCTGTGGCCATTTCTAATCTCGCTAGTATCGGAGGAGGTTGGGTATGAACGCGGAAGCAACTTTATCGCTCCCGACAATAGACGTGGAAAACAGTCACCGCGCGTTGACAATCTATCTCGATCATTTGGCGCCGTCCGGGCGCCGATCTATGCGATCGTTATTGCAACGAGTCGGCGAATGTTGTGACTGGCATGGTCCATTAGAGCATTGGCCTTGGTTGTCATTACGTTATGCCGATCTGATGAGCATGCGCTCGGCTTTACAAGCGGAGCAATTGTCCGCGAACAGCATTAATACCTGTTTAGCTGCTGTGCGCGGCATTCTTAAAGTTGGGTTTCAGCTCGGAGTTTTTCCCCACGATGCTTGGCTACATGTGCAATCCGTGGCGAATGTATCGGTATCGAGGAGCGCTAAAGGCCGCCAATTAACCGCGCGGGAAGTGCAACGCTTGATGACGGCATGTCGTCACGATCCGAACCCACGCGTGGCGCTAAGAGACGAAGCAATATTGACCGTCTTGTTGTATGCCGGATTGCGGCGTGCGGAGCTAGTTCAGTTACAGATATCAGATTTCGATACGCGTTTAGGCGATTTACATATTCGCTGTGGTAAAGGCCAAAAGTCACGAAATTTGCCACTGCCGATAGCAGCAAAACAGGTGCTAAAAATCTGGCTAAAGAAGCGCGGAACTCTGCCGGGCCCCATGTTTGTTCAAATCGATCAGTCGCAATCAATCGGCAAAGTAGGTGGTTTTAATCAACCGTTTTCAGCGCTCACGCCGCATCAAGTATATGCGCTGCTACGGCGGCGTTGCAGCCAAGCCGGCATCGCGCAGTGTTCACCACACGACTTACGTCGCACTTTTGTGAGTCGTTTATTGGAACTCGGCGTGGATTTAAACACCGCTCGGCAATTGGCCGGACACGAGCACATACAAACCACTTCGTTGTATGACCGGCGTGGCGAAAAACAACAGAGGCAAGCCATGGCGCAATTTCGGTTGTGATGATTCTTAATTCATCCGCATGTATTTATTGCCCCACTTACGGAGGGTTCATTCATTTTCGTCATTCCATCAGTTGAGAAGCGGTAAGAAACCAGTGTTGCAAATTGTTTGTTGGAATATTCGTTACTAACTGTTGGCGCAAAAAAACCACGATTTTCAGAACTGTAAAGAGCGTAGTGACTCAACTCACTGTGGTGAAACACATGTCAAATCACGTTTCTTTTCGCTATCCATTTCCACCGAGATTCATTCGATTGCGCGATGCGTCGTTTTATCTTGGTATGGACAAAAACCGATTTAACCAAGAGGTCAGACCGTCGCTGACAGAAATTTCAATTGGTTGTCAAGGCATCGCTTTCGACCGTAACGAATTGGATGCGTGGGCGGACGGATATATCAATCGCGCAGGTCGCATTAAACAAACCTCGAATTTAAACAAAATAGATCAGGAAAAAATCTCATGGCAAAAAAGAGCCCTGGCCTCACAAAACGCAACGGCTACTGGCATATCAACAAAGTCGTCAAAGGAAAACGCATTTACGAAAGTACTGGATCAAGTGATCTCGAAGAAGCGGAACGCTACCTAGCTAAACGGGTTAACGAAATCCGCGGCCAATTGATTTACGGTGAACGTAAAACCTATACATTTATCGAAGCGGCGACTAAGTATCTGCAAATAGCCGAAAAGAAAAGTTTGGATCGCGATGCTGTGAGTCTAAAGGCAGCGGTGCCCTTTATCGGTGAACTGTCCCTAGAGCGTATTCATATGGGGACTTTGGAAACTTTTATTGCCGCACGACGTAAAGCTGGGTTAAAGGACGTCACCATCAACCGAGACTTAGCCATCATTAAACGGGTTTTGACCTTGGCTGCGCGCTTATGGCGAGACGAGCTAGGCAACGCTTGGTTGCATGAGCCGCCTTTATTGCCAATGTTGAAATCTGATTCAAGAAAACCGTACCCGATCAGCCACGAAGAAGAGCAACGGCTATTAATGGAATTACCTGAACATCTAAAATCGATGGTAATGTTTGCATTACATACCGGACTGCGTGAAACAGAACTTACGCGGTTACGCTGGAGTGAGGAAGATCAGCAGCAAGGCATTTTTATCTTGCCAGGTGAGCGAGTTAAAAACGGCCAGGATCGAATTGTTCCGCTCAATAGCGTAGCCCAAGCAATCATCGAACAGCAACGTGGGCTACATGCAGTATATGTTTTTACGTACAAAGGCGAACCGGTTCAACGACTAAATGGCCATGCCTGGCGAAAGGCTAGAACCCGCGCTGAGTTGGAACAATGTCGGGTGCATGATTTGCGTCATACTTTCGGCCGCCGGCTCAGAGCAGTCGGTGTCAGTTTCGAGAGTCGGCAGGATTTGTTAGGGCATAAATCCAAACGAATCACCGACCATTACTGTCAAGCCGAAATAGCCGAGTTAAAAATGGCCGTCGAGCGCTTATGTGATAGCCAATAGTGTTTTGAGCTGAGGCAGCGTTAACGCTTTAAACCATTTGGGTGCAGCCTATTGATCCGGCCCTCTGAATTTTGAATGTTTTCGCTTGGGCATTTTTGGAAAGCCAGAAATTCTCTGGCTTTGGACAATACCACCGCGAAATAAGTTAAAACTTCATTTTGCCGAATCTATAAGCTCAATTAAATCGTAATACTGTTATTTGTAGTGTATTTCGATCAAAACCACCACTGATTTCGACTTCAAATCCGCCAGACAGTCCGGTCGAAATGCCGTCAAGGGTTCCGATTCAAACCCTGCTAGATTCTGAATGCCTTGGATCGGCCATAACCGACCGGTCGGGGTCGCTATCCGATTTCAATAGTTAAGGCATCTTTCCACCCAACCGGCTGCCCGTTATTGGGCTAGCAAAATGACATTATCACTGCCTCCCCGACCAATACTGCCATTCAAGCTTTTCCGAAGCTCCTGCTAAAATATGTACAAGCGGACGCTAAATATAATCACTATACTTAATTCATTACAGGATGTTTGAAATGGTTCGCGAGGAATACCTAACAGGTGTTGATTTTCTAAAAATTTTAGTAAGAAAAATCCATATTTAGTTTATTGAAGAAGGTTTAAACAATATGTTGTGCCAAATTTTTTGCCAAAATGCGTTTTTCAACAGCCTGCTAAAGTCCTCCGATACTGAGTGAGAGAGTAATTAAAATGACTTGTCAAAAGAAAATTAATAAAGGGGGTGACCCGTTCATCGCTATTCAATTGACTCTAGATGGAAGCGAGTAGTTACAAAATTACATAATTTTGAATAGCCGATTTTTCAAATTATTGATTTATTAATAAGTTTAAAAACCCGCTGGTGTGCGCTTAAACCCGTAAAAGGATAATTGCCAAATGATTAAATCGAAAGCACGCTATCTTATAGCCAGAATGCCAACAAATATTATTTTTATATTTATAATTTTAATTATGACATGTCTGATTCAAGGATGTAGTGACAAAGATGGATATCAATATATTGATGGTGAACCGCATACAAAATCTAAACTAGAACGTAGGACTTTTTCCATTAATTTAATCACCCCATCTTGGTCCGGAGTCTGGTGTCAATCTGTTGAAAAATTGTGTGTAATAGTCGGTGAAGGGGGAAATATAAAACGCTCTTTGGATTGGGGTAAAACTTGGTCATCAGAAGCTAGTAACTCGGATTCTAGCCTTTTTGCTATTTACGGTGACAGCCATCAATTGGTAGCTGTCGGTGAGAAAGGAACCATTATACGTTCTGATGACCATGGTCATACGTGGAAGGTAATCCCCCTCGACCTTAACGTTAAGCTCACTGCCATCTATGGCGATGATGAGCAACTGGTGGTGGTTGGCGATGGTCATATATTGCGTTCTGCCAATGGTGGCAAAAATTGGGACCATGTACTCAATCGGGGGTTACGATTCAATGCTATTCACGGCGAAAGAACACTTGAAGGAACGCGACTGGTAGCCGTCTCTATCACTGGGGTTATCATGCGCTCTATGAATGGCGGCTTAAGCTGGACTGAGGAAGTTAGTAATACTGATGAAAGCCTAAACGCAATACATGGTAACAGTAAGCGACTTATAGCAGTGGGGAATTCTGGAACTATCATAAGCTCTGATAATGGTGGCGTTACATGGAATAAGAGGGAAAGCAACACCGAAGGTGATCTTATATCAATAAAAGGTGCCGGAGATCGATTAGTAGCTTTGAGTGATGGGTTTATCATCCGTTCTGAAGACGGGGGTATACACTGGGACAAGGTGGTTAACAATAACGAAGGCTATTTTAATTACATTTATGATGCTGGGGAATGGTTGGTCGCTATAGGGATGGGCGAAATTTGGCGATCTGATGATAATGGAATTACCTGGAATAACAAAGATATAGGAACAAATGCGAATCTAAGTACTCTTTACGGGGATGGCCCTAATCTCGTCGCGGTTGGTGAATCTGGGTCAATTTTCATATCAGAAGATAGTGGTCAGACGTGGACGGCTTCAGATGGTCTTCACCACAGTACAAAAGGTGCTATATATTGTGACGGTGACCTAATAGTGGTGGCGGGCGATAATGGAGTTATCGCTCAGTCTAATGATGCTGGAAAGTCCTGGGTGAATCGTATTAGCGGGACAAACTCTAATTTTCGAGCTGTATACGGTCTTGGTAATATTTTGCTTGCAGCGGGCAGTGACGGAACGATTGTACGCTCATCAGACGGCGGAGAAAGCTGGAAATTAGTCCATAGTGGTAGCGAATTTTGGCTTCGAGCTATATATGGTGATGGTGAAAAATTGATAGCGGTTGGTGATGACGGAACGATTGTTCGCTCAAGCAACAATGGCAATAATTGGAAGACCGTGAATAGGGGCATTGATCATATTCTTGTTGCTATTCACGGTAATGGAAAACGACTGGTAGCGGTAGGTGATGGTGGTGCGATTTTGCGCTCAAATGATGGAGGCTCTTCTTGGGCATTAGTGGATACTGGTACAAATTCTAGAATTCAAGCTGTATATGGTAAAGATGAACGATTTATAGCGGTTGGTGACTATGGAATGATCTTTCTCTCCAAGGATGGGGGAGAACACTGGGCGGTTGTAACTAGTAACAGTGAAACACACTTTAATGGTATTCATGGCAATGAGACCAGCTTGATAGCCGTAGGTGACAAAGGTGTCATCATGCGATCAGAGGACGACGGTGAAAGCTGGAATATTGTGAACAGCGGAACTAAAGCAGACCTTAAAGCAATTTATGGTCTAGGAGATCGTTTGATTTCCGTAGGTACTAAAGGAACCATAGTACACTCGGACGATGACGGTAGAAGCTGGTTTATTGATACGAGCGGCACAAAAGCTCGCTTTAATTCTATTTCTGGTGGCACTAATCGTTTGGCAGTATTAGGCAAGTATGGAGCCATTTTAGTTTTAAACGAAGATGGAAATCTCATGCCTATGCTTAAAGAAATAGGTTATCGCTCCTTACCGAATGATTTGGGTCAGTTGCGGCTTCGATTGAAATTAGATGACCCAGATGAAATGTGTTTGGAAAGCACCAATTGCAAATTGGAAGCTATGGGCCGAAATGAAGTGGATTTCAAAAACCATAGAAATTTAAATCAAGTACAACTTAATCGAATTGATAGTGTTTGGGAGGGTGTGGTTGATCCAAAAAATTTCAGTTTAGCTGCTGGTGAGAAATTTTTCCTTGAAGTTATGATCAAGGGAAGCAATTTTTCTCTGCACTACCCTATTGATAAACGTGCATTTCTCATTCCTTACCTAGTCGATCCTCGATTGACCTATACTGCCCTAACCGTTGGTGTCCTGTTCTTTATTCTTATTATCCTATACTGGTTTAACCCACTTTCCCTATTAGGACTTTATCGACGTCTAGGCATATTTGAAGGGGTTCAAAAATTGAATATGCCTAGCTGGGTTGAAGGTTTCCAAGTTGCGATGCAAGCTACTGTTCTACCATGGTTAATTACCAGACCCCGTGTTTTAGATGCTTGGATTGAGAAAAACATCGATATATGGAAGAAGGTTTTCGAAGAAGAAGATGCAGTCATGCGTTTGCACTATTATCCACTACCTTTGCGCAGGAGTGAAACACAGTTAGTTGTCCGTCACCCACGACCACAGGATTTTATAAACGATTTCTTATCCTCTCATACCTTGTTACAGGTTATCGGTTCTGGTGGCTCTGGCAAGACAAGCTTTGCCGCGCAATTAGGTAGTTGGGGATTAGCCAAAAAACTAACAAATCATGTCATGGTGCCTATGTGGTTAGATGAAGATGTGACTGATGTGAGGCTATGGTTAGTGCGAAGGGTTCGGGAAATAGTACGTGATGATGATTTGCCTGAATCTTTTGTTCATGCCTTGTTCAAAACCAAGAGGATACTACTTATCGTGGATCGATTATCAGAACGTCAACCAATTAGTGTTGAGGCTATGAAACACCTACCAGGGTGGTTAGGTTCCGCAGTTTTTACCACTCGTTATAAAATCAACTTAAATCAAGCTAATGTTAAATATATTGAACCAATCGGTTTAGGCGCTGAAAGTTTGATGAGTTTTATAGAGGAATTAGTTGAAAGCTCAGATAATGGTTTTGTACTAAAGGACATAAAAACGCAAGGTGATTTGTTTCGCTCTTTAGCTAATACTATTACAATCAATGGAGTGGAAGAAAAGATTACACCATTGTTGGTGACTTTATTTGTTAAAAAAGCTTTAATTCAAATGTTGGATGATACTTCGCTCAATGTTTTTGAATCTATGCCTGCAAACATACCTGATGTGTATTTTGAATACTTATGTAGCATTAATCCAAGCGACGAATCATCAAAAAACTATTTGCCAAAGGAGAAAATGCTGTTAGCTGCAGGTATCCTAGCTTGTGTCGAAATGGGTGACGATTTCCGCCCTAAGCGGGTCGACCAACAGGAGGCAGAAAAGGCCCTAAAAAAAGAAAGCTTACTCGGCGATGAGTTGAAGCCATTGCAAAGATTACTAGACAATCAAGTGTTGGAGCAGCGGCAAGTAGGCGGGGGATATATGATCACTTTTGCTCTTGACCCAGTTGCAGAATATCTCGCAGCATTTGCCCATGCGAATCGATGCGGTAACAACGTAGATTCTTGGCGAGAACTAATTGAAAAAGTAACGGAGTTGGGCGAACAAGCAAGTGGCTTTATGTCTGCGTTGCGAATTGTTCATCAGGTTTATGCTAAAAAATATGGATGGACACAGTTAACGACATTTCCTACATCTGGTAAGAACTTGGAAATGTAGTGATAGTGAAGGAGAAAGAATCAAATTTGGGGTATGGCGAAAATTAGTTAGGCTGCGATCTGCTGAATTTAGTTGATTTTAAGAATTCGTGCGACGTGAAGGCGTATAAGTATCTGTGAAATAGTTGGCGCCTAACCCTTCTTTGTTATTTATTCGGAACACGCTAACCCCGCCTTTCCGCCTATTCGGGCGGGTTACCGCTATTGCCCTTCTTCGCACCACTCCTTATTCCAGTCCTTATTTTCACCTAATAATTTATTCAATTTTACAATTAAATCGCTACTAAATTTGAGTCTGGCGGTGGCTACAGTGCTTTTTGATACCGCTTCGATATTATTTGGCGAGCACTCTTCAATCGCTTTCAGAAATTCAGATCGAGATGTATTGAAAGCATCTTTTGCTTTGAATGCTGTCATTTTAAGTTTCCTCATCTGCTCGCAATACTTCGTATCAGGTTTATTGATTGAATCTTTGAACAACATTTGATCAATTAAGACAGTCGTCTCCATGCTGTATTGGTTGCCCTCGGTAAGTTTCAGGTTAGCTTCGTTCAATGACGAGTTTCAAACAAAAAACAGGGAATAAACACCGTTGAATATTTGTAGGCTTTGATCGTTAAGATCAGACATCCTATAACGTTTCGGCTACTGGTATACGTAGCGGGAAATCATCTTTAGATGCACACTGAATTATTCCTCAACCATCACTCTGACTTGGGCACAGTTGAGGTAGCTTTTCACGCCTTTTCTTCGGGAGGTGCTGATCTTCAACTGTCTGTTTGGCGGGGATGATGCTCACCGACGAAAAAAATGTTCGAAGATAAAAACTCTATTTTAATGACACTCTGACGCAATGCGCGCCACCAGTTGATGGCACGCATTGGCTTTTCATAAAAATCGCGGCGATATTATTTATCGTCCGAGATGTCTTGCTCTTCCATTGCCAAAAACCACGCATCTATAGCTTCGGCGGTTGACCAATATATTTTCTCGCTTCCTAGTTGGTCCAGATACGGATAATAAGCATAAACTGGATTACACCAAGCCGGCTGGCCATGATATTCATCCAGATCCCAACGCACATGATGAGCGATGTGCCATCCCAAATCGCCAGCCCCGACTAGCGAACGTTCGATCACAGCCTGAAGGATCTTGGAGAACCAAAGCAACCAAGCTCCGACCGACGCACCCTCGACGGGTGGCAATGCGCCGTAAAACCTAGCGTGAGAGAGCACCCATTGGCGGTTTGTTTCATCGTCAATTTCAACGAACCACTTATGCCGGGAGAGTAGTTCTGCAATCGCTGAGAAATTGCCGACCACCATGGCCAAAATCAGTAGAATCACGAACGGCAAGAATACCGCTAGGTGAATGACGGTCCACAAAATCACTGTCCAAATTATCCCAGCAGCGACATTGCGCAAACGCCCGTCTTGCCAGGCGAAGGTCAAAGTCAACCGTTTTTTAATCAGCTTGTATTGCAGTTTAACGTTCAACACCAGTCTTAACAGCTTCCAGTACGATAGCCAAACGCTATCTCCCAGTTGAAAGCCTTGTTTTTGCACAAAACTCGCATCTGGGTCTAAGCCGGCGCGAGCGAATCTGGATTCGCTATGATGCAGGCCATGGGTGGCTCTGTATACCTCCAGCGGTTGTCTCAACGTGAGTATGCCGGCTAACTCGGCGAGGAGTTTGCCAAACCAGCGCGGCTTCGCGCCGTGTCCGTGGCCGGTGTGGTGTATCAACACCGAGGCCGCATACAACTGCGCGTTGCCCAAAAGAATTAGGCAGGCTAATAGTCCCAACAAATCGAATACTATGTCCATAATTCAATCCTCGTTACAATGTGGTTAATGAGCGATGTACCTAAGGACGCCGCCAAAATGATCTGAAAAAACAGGGCCAGGGCGCGTGTTTCAGGCCGCCAGACGATCAACGGTTCTTGCCCAGGTAGGGCAATGCCAGTTAACCAACTCCAAAACCATTGGCTCCAGTTTGGAAAGCGGTTTTTCAGGGCTAAGCGCAGCCGGTAGCTTTTCGCTAGTTTTGTTGCGTCATGCGTTTGTTTCATGGTTTTACTCCGGTTAATCGAATAAAAACCAAGGCCTTGGTGTTTTTTGCTGCTAGCGGTTTCGATTTTGGCGGGACATTCGGACGTTGAATGAAATGTCGAAAATTATTTTCCGGCGCATATATAGACACGCGCATCGACATGTCTATGTCAGAAGCTAGGCTAGCTTGACTGGCCTTCAACTGATTGATAAATCAATAAAATTAATTGTTTTTCTTCGGGTGGTCTACGCGTGGCGTGGCGCCTGTACATAGGCCTTATCCTGATTGGTGTTTTAATATGTTAGTGGACTATATAATCCAACATTGCAAAGATTGATCTGGACATGAGGCTTACTTTCAAATGATCCAACTACCATCGCAACAAGACAAGCAGTGGTTTTTTGAGTTTTTAAATGAACGGCTGAAAGCTTTGGAGCTGAAAAAAACGCAAGAATTTCAGCAGGAGATAGATAAAGCCTCGGATGATAATGCAAAGCGAGCGTGGGAAAAAAAATTAGCTGAGGCTTCTAAAATAGCGGAAAACTTAGTTATAGATGCGTTAGAAGATATTAAAGATGCTCAATCAACAAATCCACGTGACGCAGCAAAGACACAATTTAAGCGCTATTTCAAAATAAAGGAAATTCCATCTAAGCCAGAGAAACAAACCCTAGAAGCATTGATGACAGTTCTGGATTTTTCAGAACATGATTGGAAAGTTTACAAAAACAAGCAAAATAACGAAAACGATTTTCTACAAAAAGTCACTGATTCTTTGATCAGCGACTTGGAGGCAAATAAAACACTACTTGCCGCTATGCAGACTAGATTCCACTCCGAAATCAACTCCACTAGCGAAAGTCCCACATCAATTGAGTTAACTGCCCATTTCACTCAAGCTTGCTGTACAAAAAATTCATTAACTACATTAATTGACTCTTTGCGCACCGTATTCAAAGAGCGGCTGCTAGCAATTGCCGGCGACGTAACGGGAAGCAGTGCGGTTCAATCCTTAAAAAATACCGCGGATCGCTTACTCGGCAAATTATTGTTGTTCACTATACGGGAGCAATGGCTTGAGCAAAAACGGGGCGGTATAACGCAAGAGTATAGTTTGCCGAATCTTCATCCCAATACTGTAAAAGTGGTGCATTCCAGGTTAACACACTGTGTGCCTAATTTGGCGAAACAACAGAGTCATCAACTGCCTAACGCCCCCAATATCGATTTGGGCGCGCGTATTACCGATTTTTTGATAGCCTTGGCGGGAATAGTCGATGCCAATATGTCGTTGCCCGATGTACCCAGGGGCTCGGAAATGTCCCAGGATGACCGAGAAAAATTGAACAATAGATTAGCTCGACAACTTGACGAAGCTATGGAGTTTATGAGCCAAAGCAGCGACATAGACTTCAAAGAGCATTTTTTCTGGATTATTAAAGACGGAACTGCTGGAGAAACCGAAGTGATTGACTGGATTAAATCGCATATCAAACATTTACACTGGATAATTCTTAAATCGGATGCTAGCGAAGAAATATTCTGGTTTAGCGATACCTATTTGGAAAGAGTAATTACCGAATATTACAAGGTATGGAATGCATATGCCTGAAACGGAACAAACCTTAAACCAAATCAGCCAAGACATCGAAAAGATACAAACTGCGGTACAGCAAGCGCTGCCTGAGCATTCTTCGTGGCCCCGAGCCATGCATCAATTCGATGACGATAGCCGATACGCCTTGCGTACCGCGTTAGCCACAGGCCGGCCACTGCTATTGCGCGGCGAGCCCGGCGTCGGCAAAAGCCAATTAGCCAGGGCGGCGGCTTACGCCTTGGATCGCCTGTTTGTTTACCAAGTTATAGACGCCCATACCGAAAGCCAGGACTTGCTGTGGCGATTCGACGCAGTAGCGCGGCTGTCCGAGGCTCAAGCCCTGCAAGGTGTCGTTGCCAAAAACCGGCAAAAAGTTCTGGACGTCATGCGCTTCATTTCGCCGGGCCCGGTATGGTGGGCATTCGACTGGGAGGATGCGGGCAAAGTATATAGCAACAGCCAATATCGCTTGAGCAAGCCCGAACAACTCGAACGGAAAAATTGGCAGCCCACTGGCAGCGTGCTGTTAATCGACGAGATCGATAAAGCCAATCTGGAATTACCTAACGCGCTGCTGGAACTGCTGGGCAATAATGCATTGCATATTCCGCATTTGAATAAAACCATAGGCTTGAAAACCGCAACGCCGCCGTTGGTCATGATTACCACCAACGAGGAACGCGAGTTGCCGTTGGCGTTTGTCAGACGATGCCTGGTGTTGCATCTGGATTTGCCCAAAGATCAATCGGCCTTTGTCGATTGCTTGGTTGCGCGAGCGCAATTGCATTTTGAGAAGGCCTGCAGCAAGGACATCTATCAAAGCGCCGCGGAATTAGTGTTCAGAGAGCGGGAACGAGCGCAGGAAAAGGGCCTTATTTACAAACCCGGTCAAGCGGAATATCTGGATCTGGTCAAGGCTATCATCGTGCTGGGTAAAAACGACCGCAAACAGCACAAAACCATGCTGGACAGCGTGAGCAAATTTACGCTGCATAAATACCCGCAGATGCTCGGCGATTAAGCGGAACGCCGATGAAGATCGAAAGGCAGCACCAACGTAACGGCAGCCCTTATCCCAAAGGGAGTGTTGGCTTTGCGGATTTACTGTGCAGCCTGTATGCCGGGCCGGCATTGTCCGAGCCGCAACAAATTGCGGTCGCCAAGCTATTTAAATTTACGCTGGATCGGTCGCAGCCGTCGCCGTCAGGCCAGCCAGTTGTCCAACCGGAAACACCCGCCATGGCAGGCGAAGCGTCGGAGCCCGTCGCGGCTATCGAAGAAGCGCCGATGCCGCCAACGGACCAATGCCATTATTTCCGCTTGATCCGCCTGGAAAAAACCCGGGAAGCCGAAGACTCCGAGCAGGCACGAGAATGGTTTACCCAAATCGAAGGCGATGTGTTGCAACAGGGGAAAAGCGAGGTGCCGGCTTGCCATAAAATCAAAGTCGTCGATCCGCCGTTGCTGCCCTGGAGCCGATTGTTACCAATGTTGTTAAAGAGCTTGGGCGGACAGGTGCCGGGAACTCGCTTGGACGAAGGCAAACTGGCGGATTGGTTGGCGACCGGACGGCAAGCGGCCAAGCTGCCGAAAAAAAAGCGCTATACCTGGCAAAGCAAAATTTGGCTGTTGATCGACAACAACCCTAATTCCGTGCCGTTTCGCCGGGATTATCGGGCTTTGCAGCAGCAACTGCAGGATTGGAGCGGTAGCGAAGGCTTGGACGTGCAATATGTCTACCAAGGCCGGCCGGGTCAGGTCAGCGTGCGTTACCACGGCAATCGGCCCATCTTCGCCGGCTGGCAAATGCCGGAGCGCACCACGCCGCTGTTGATCTTGTCCGATTTAGGCCTGCATAGCGACAATCGCCAGGCGGTGCTGGATTGGTTGGCGTTCGGCTGCCGGTTACGGCAACACGGTATCCGGCCCACTGTGTTGTTACCGGTGGCCGGCCGTCTGGTCGATGTGCGCTTGCTGCCGTTTTACCGCTGCATTGTTTGGGATAGGGGCAGCGATTTGCAGCCATTGCAGATACCGGGTTCTGCAGCGGAGCAAGGCGACTCGGCGGACATTCTCGAGCAATTGCTGGCTTTGTGTTACCCGGCCGTTCGGGTAGCGCCCGGTCTGTTACGGGCGATACGCTATTTGTTGCCGGTGGCGACCGATGTGAGTTACGAAGTGGCGGTGCGCCGTTCATCGCAGGTGCAGGCGAACGCTGGCGAGGATTGGTACTGGCAGGCTGAAGGTAAACGCGCCCACTTAACCGCATTTTTAAGCCAGTTCGAACGGTTAACGCCAGAGCAAAAAAATCGGCTGATTGCGCTCATCGCCGCCTATCACGGCCAATATTGCGACGAGTTTTATTTCGAAGTCGTGGCGGAGCTCAGCCGCCTCAGCATTCCATTGCATCAGGACGAACGTAATAATGAGGCGATCAAAGAGCGAGGAGAGCGCTATCTGTCGCGCTTGGTGCAAGCCTGTTTTGAACATCCGGAACACGCCGGGCTCAACGATTGGGCAACGCGCTTTGGGCAGCGCTTGGCGTTTTCCGGCGACTACGCCTTAAGCCGTCAGCAACAAGCTATCTACATCCTATCGCGCCTGCGCGACAACGCCACCGCTCAGAACGAGTTTGCTTGGCCGCAGGGAATAGACCACGAATTGTTGCAACAATTAGCGCCGCCGGCACAAAACCAGCTTGAAATAAGCTTGCTGCAACGTGGAGGCAAGTTATTGTTGACGACCAGGCCCGAGTCAAAGGCCGATTTTTCTGAGCCTTATGTCGTGCATCGGCAAACAGTTTTATCAAAATGGCAAGTGCTGCAGCTGCCGGACACTGGCACGCCATCAGCCTTGCAGACTGTGGATTTAGCCGAGGTCGAGCATACGCTGGATTTGCCGACGCCCGTATCCGGCAGGCGGCAGCCGACGGTCCACCCGGTTACGATCAACAACGACGTATTGCACATTGAGGCGAGTGCGGCTCAGGAAATCCCGTCCTGGATGGTGGGCTATGGGGTGAAACAGGGGCTGGTCTTGATGCAAACCCAAAGCGCGCAGGGCAAGATTTTCGAGTGGTTCTGGCATCCGCCGGTTGCGGCGCCGCGCTGGGATAGCGATACAGAAGGGCGCAGTTATCCGGGATTTTGGTTTTACTCGGCCCGTGTCGATGATCGCAAAGGCTTAGGCCGCGACCGCTTCGGCTTGTTCGAAGATATCGAGGTGTTAGGCCAAAAACTACGCATGCGCTGGATAGAACCTGGCCAATTTCTGATGGGTTCGCCGCCAGGCGAAGCTGGAAGGGGAAACGATGAACAGCAGCACGAAGTGACATTGAGCCAAGGCTTTTGGCTGGCGGATACGGCGTGCACCCAAGCCTTGTGGCAAGCGGTGATGGGCGGTAATACCAGTCGATTTAAAGGCAAGGACCGTCCGGTAGAAGGAGTAAGCTGGAATGACGTTCAAACATTTTTAACTAGGCTAAACGGTTTGCAGCCGGCATTGCAGCTGTGTTTGCCGAGCGAAGCGCAATGGGAATACGCCTGCCGAGCCGGCACCGCGACGGCTTACTCGTTTGGAGATGCCATTAGGAAGGAGCAAGTCAATTTTTCGGGAAGCAATACTGTACCGGTAAAATCCTTGCCTCCTAATGCCTGGGGTTTGTACCAGATGCACGGCAATATGTGGGAATGGTGCCGGGACGGTTACGCGGGCTATCCGCCGGGACCGGTCACCGATCCGGTAGGGCCAGAGGCTGATTTCCGGGTGTTGCGCGGCGGCTCGTGGATCAGCGACGCCAGGGACTGCCGTTCCGCCTGTCGCGGCCGCGACCGTGCCGGCAGCTCTTCCCGCGACTGCGGGTTCCGCTTGTCCCGAGGTCCAACAGTCGGTTGGTCCAGATAGGCGCAGTCCGGCAGCTGGCTGGGGCGCGCGGGACACGGACGGGGGGCGGGCTGCGGTTTTTTTAAATCAACTCGGCATCCAACCATGATTCACCGGGGAACGTCTGCATGCACTATAAATTTTTTGCGATACCCGCGACGCACTCCGAATGGCTGGAAGCGGATTTCAACGCTTTTTGTCTGGCCCACCGTGTTGTTTCCGTAGAAAAGCATTTCGTTATGGACGGTCAGCACAGCTATTGGGCCGTTTGTGTTTGTTGGTTGGAGGGTTCGGCAAGCCTAACTAGGTCGGAGAACCATTCAGCCCAGCCGGCAATCGATTATAAAAAAATTCTTAATGCGGCCGACTTCGCCATCTATTTGGAACTGCGCAATTTTGGTAAACAGCTGGCCGAGTTGCAAAACGTTCCGCCCTATGCCTTATTCACAAACGATCAATTGGCGTCTATGGTGCAGCAGCGCGTGAGCAACAATACGCAGTTGGCGCAAATACCGGGCGTCGGGAAAGCGCGCATAGAAAAATATGGCCAGCATTTTCTCACTAAATTGGCGGCTATTTGGGCGGATCAACCGAAAACCGGAATCGATGAAACGGGTACGGATCACCCTTGAGCAGATAGCCGAGCAGGCAAATTTAAATTTGGCTTTATATCAAGCGGCCAAAGGCAAGCGTCAGCGCGATCAAGTTTTCGCTTACTTGAGCAACGCAGAATCAAATCTTAACCGATTGGCAGTCGATATCATGGCCGAAAAGTAGCCATACGGCCGATCTAAAACGTTTGTGATCCACGATCCGAAGCGTCGGACTATCGAAGCAGCGTGCTTCGAGGATCGCATATTTCACCATGCACTGATCAATTGGGCAGGCCCAGTGTTGGACAACGCCATGACCACCCGCAGTTTCGCTTGCCGCAAAGGCTATGGCGTGCATAAAGCTGTGGAATCGGTTGAACAGGCGGTCAAGCGCTTTCCATGGTATGTGAAGATCGATATCCGCTCGTATTTTGCCAGCATCGATCATTCGATTTTGTTGTAGTTATTAAATCGCAAGTTTAAGGGAGCGGATTTCTCGGCGCAATTAACGCGTTTGCTTGCCGTTACCGGCCGGGATCGCGGATTGCCGATTGCCGATAGGCGCGCTGACCTCGCAATATTTCGCTAATTATTATTTGGATGGTTTGGATCGATGGTTGGCGGAGCTTTCGGAAGTGCGGTCCAACATCCGTTACATGGACGACATAGTGTGGTGGTGCGAGGATAAAGCGGCCGCCAAGCGATCTTTGAGTTGGATCGTCGATTATTTGCGGGAGGAAAGGCAGTTAAGGGTTAAGGATTTCCCGCAAATCCATAAAAGCGCGCAAGGGCTAAGTTTTTGCGGCTTTCAGATTTTTCCGGGCGTTACCCGCTTGAGCTTGCGGCGAAAACGCCGCTACCAGCAACGTCGGCTATTTTGGGAGCGGCAATACCGGTTAGGGCGGATAGACGCCAAACAATTGCAATCGGCCTACGCTGGGGTACAGGCTATTTTGAAAGGCGCCGACAGCGAACAGTGGCGGCGGGAGAATTTTCGTTTGCATCCGCCTGTATCGGGATAAAATAAAATGAGGGTGAAAGCCAAAGCTGATTCCCGCGTGTTGCGCGGCGGCTCGTGGAACGACAATGCCAGGAACTGCCGTTCCGCCTATCGCAACCACAACCATGCCGGCAACTCGAACCACAACAACGGGTTCCGCTTGTCCCGAATTCAAAGCGCTGTTGGAATGAGCGCTTATGACCAGGTTTTCGTCCTGCCCGTTTCGGCATTGTCCGAATCGGCAAAAACCAAGGCTCCCGGACGTGCTAGTCAGACTTCGTGTGCTAAACGCTCGCCGGAGGGCCGCCCTTTTATTACTAATGTTTCCAAATGAATAAAACCCTACGCGCCATACCCGACGAATTTCCCGCCAGCTGGGCCAGCGAGTGGGGGCAGGAACGGATGGGTGAGAACCGCGAATGGAGTTTTTGGATGGCATTTTCTTACAAGGGTGCTCGCCAATGTTTTCGCTGGATAGAACCTGGCCAATTTCTGATGGGTTCGCCGCCGGGCGAAGCCGGAAGGGATGACGATGAACAGCAGCACCAAGTGACGTTGAGCCAAGGCTTTTGGCTGGCCGACACGGCGTGCAGCCAAGCCTTGTGGCAAGCGGTGATGGGCGGTAATACCAGTCAATTTAAAGGCAAGGACCGTCCGGTAGACAGTGTAAGCTGGAATGACGTTCAGACATTTTTAACTAAGCTAAACGGCTTGCAGCCGGAATTGCAATTGTGTTTGCCGAGCGAAGCGCAATGGGAATACGCTTGCCGGGCCGGCACCGCGACGGCTTACTCGTTTGGAGAGGCCATTAGGACGGAGCAAGTCAATTGTTCGGGGCGCAATACTCTACCGGTAAAATCCTTGCCTCCTAATGCCTGGGGTTTGTACCAGATGCACGGCAACGTCTGGGAATGGTGTCGGGACGGTTATGCGGCCTATCCGCAAGGGCCGGTCACCGATCCGGTAGGGCCGGAGGCTGATTCCCGCGTGTTGCGCGGCGGCTCGTGGAACGTCTTTGCCTGGTTCTGCCGTTCCGCCGTTCGCTTCCGCGACCGTGCCGGCGGCTCGGACCTCAACTGCGGGTTCCGCTTGTCCCGAGGTCCAACAGCCGGTCGGTCGGGATAGGCGCAGTCCGGCAGCCGGCTGGGGCACGCGCGCCGGGCGCGCGGGACACGGACGGGGGACGGGCGGCCAGCGACGACGAGACGATTGGAGCGGCTCGATAGTCGCATCGCATCTGTCGGCCTTCAGATCTTTCAAGGCTAACGTATGGAATTTTGCGAGGGTGCCGGCATATGCGTTCTCGTAGCGCACATCCAATAAGCCAGCAACAGCAAATCACTATTTTTATGTACGGATTGCGTTGTTAGCTGATGTCCAATCACGCATAACAGAACAGGAATTCAAGTCGCGTAAATCTCGCGCACATAAATTTCGGGCATAAAAAAAGCAGCTTCGAATAATCGATAACTGCTTGTTTTCCAATGACTTAATTGGTGGGTCGTGTGCGATTCGAACGCACGACCATCGCATTAAAAGTGCGGTGCTCTACCGGCTGAGCTAACGACCCGTCGTTGAATCCATACATTATATAGCTATAACCTAAATTTGCAAGTCTATTTTCAAAATTTGTCTTTTTTTAGCCTGGATGGGTACTTGGCATCCTTTTTACCTGAATCCGTGACCCCACATATTGCCAACCCCCTTTTATTTGTCAGGCTATTCTAAAATTCGCTGAATTCAAAAGTTCGCCCCTGGAGTCGAGTTTAACAGCTAGAAATTTTGCCAATTATCCGGAGTATGTCAAACGGCTTTGAAAAGTTTCCAGTTTTCATGACTCCAGTCGAATTGACAGGTCTCGCCCGCCGGAAACAGCAGCGGCACGAAGGCTTGTTTGATCGCCGGACTCGCAGAACGCGATGCTTTCCACGTCTTTACAAAACGTGGCACCGCACTGTAACCACCCACATAGTCTTCCACCTGTAAGCATTCATACAAGCGCTGAACGGTGCGTTTACGCTTTTTTGCCCGGTAAGGCCGCGCGGTCTCTAACCATGTCGTCAATTGCTCGGTAAAGGCACCCAGGCTGGCTATTGAGCTGCTCGAACTCGGATAGAGCAAACGTCGAGCGATGACGGGAAGCTGTGAGTGAATCCATAAACAAGCGGCCATTCAGTGCGGGAAGCATAACGTTGTGTTAGTCGGCGGCACAGGCACCGGCAAAACCCATCTGGTACTGCCTTGAGCGTCAAAACCATTACCGACTACGGCAAACGTGTCCGCTTCTGCTCTACCATTGATCTGGTCACGCAACTGGAACGGGAAAAGGCGGCAAGCAATCAAGGCAAATTGGCCTACCGTTTGATTCAAGTCGATTTGGTCATTCTTGATGAACTGGGCTATCTGCCATTTTCCAAGGATGGTGGCGCTTTGTTGTTTCATTTACTATCAAAACTGTACGAGCGAACCCGTGTGGTGATCACCACCAACTTGACCTTTGCCGAATGATCCAACGTGTTCAGCAATGCCAAAATGACCACCGCCTTACCGGATCGACTCACGCACCATTGCTATATCATAGAAACCGGCAATGAATCCTACCGCTTCCGGCAAAGCTCTGAAGAAGCCAAGGCAAGGATACAAGCCAGAGAGAAAGCGAAACGCAACGGAAAAACGCCAGACGATATCTTGTACGAGGAGAATCCGTTCTAAAAATCCCGCTGGGAAACGGATGGCAAAACTACCCGATTGCTATCCGTTTCCTTTACACTTATCCACAGCCGTTGACCCCAAAAACCGGTTCCGCCCCCTGGTCAAATTTCAACCGGTACGGTTGGTCAATTTTCGCCCGGCACCAACACCTTGTGTTTTTTTTGGCCGGATTGAGAGACAACACGCCTAGCGCAACACCCCGCTAGCCGGGGTGTAACTATCCAATACCTGAATGTAATTGGCACGTTCGTAAGCGGCAGGGTCTATTGCGTGTTGTTGACTGACGCTCCCTTTCAGTTGCGCAACCGACTGGTATTCGTGAGCGTCCAGCCATTGCGCCAATTCAGTACGCATTTGGCCCAAATAATGCGGGCCTTTTTGCAACAGCACGCTGCACAATTGCACTACGTCCGCCCCGGCCAGCAACGCTTTGATGGCGTCGGCAACATGATGAAAGCCACCGGTAACCGCTAGCGACAGATTGACCCTGCCGAACATCAATGCCGCCCAGCGGATGCGCAACAACGCTTCGGCGGGGGTAGACAACTCCAATTTAGGCACTACCTCTAGGGTATCCAAATCGATATCGGCTTGATAGAAGCGGTTGAACAGCACGATACCGTCCGCTCCGGCCGCTTGCAGACGCTGGGCGAAATGAATCGGCGAACTGAATTGCGGCGACAATTTCAGTGCTAAAGGAATACTTACCTGCGCGCGCAATGCGTGCAAAATGTCCAAATACAACTGCTCCACGCAGACGCTGGACTCGGTCGAATCGGCCGCCAGATAATAAATATTCAATTCCAAGGCGTCGGCCCCGGCGTCCTGCAAGGCTTTGCCGTATTCTATCCAGCCGCCGGCACTGGTGCCGTTCAAGCTGGCGATGACCGGAATGGCCAATGCCGCTTTTATCCGCCGCAGTTCATCCAAATATTGATCTTGATAAGTCAAAATCCGCTCCGGCAAGGGATGGAACGAGTCGGCCTCGCCGTGCCCCAGGCTTTGGCTAAAAAAGAAGCGCTCCATTTGCTGAGTTTCGGCTTCTATTTTTTCCTCGAACAAGGACGGCAGCACGATAGCCGCGGCGCCGGCGTCTTCCATAATCCGCGCCGAGTCCAAATTCTTAGTCAAAGGCGAAGCGGACGGCACCAAGGGATGGGCTAGATTCAGCCCCAAATAACGGGTGGATAAATCAGCCATGTCAGGCCTCCTTGGCGGCTTCGGCCGCCGCTTGCGCTTTTAACGCCAAGACGCTGGCGGATTCGCTCCATTCCAGCTCAGACAATTGCTTGTAATAGCGATAACGGTGTTTAACCTGTTGCTGCGCTTGCGCCAGAAAAGCTTCCGCAGTCTCCGGGTGAGATTGCCATAACATGCTGAAGCGGGTTTCGCTCATCACAAACTCCCGGTAAGGTACCGACGGCTCCGGCGAATCCAGTTGCATCGGATTTTTGCCCTGCGCAATGCGCTTGGGATTGAAACGAAACAACGGCCAGTGACCGCTTTTTACCGCCAAATTCTGTTGCCTATGGTTATTGGACATGTCCACGCCGTGCGCGATGCAGGGCGCATAGGCAATAATGATGGAGGGACCGTCGTGCGCTTCGGCCTCCAAAAACGCGTTCAAGGTCTGCGTGTCCTTGCCGGCGTAGGCCACGTGGGCGACATAGACGTTGCCGTAATCCATCGCCAGTAAGCCCAAATCTTTTTTGGCCGTGGTTTTGCCGCCGGCCGCGAATTTGGCCACCGCACCCAGCGGCGTGGCTTTGGAAGTTTGTCCGCCGGTATTCGAATACACCTCGGTATCCAATACCAAAATATTGACGTTGCGGCCGCTGGCCAGCACGTGGTCCAAGCCGCCGTAGCCAATGTCGTATGCCCAACCGTCGCCGCCAATGATCCAAACACTTTTCTTGCACAAAAAGTCGGCCAACTCCAGCAAGGTTTGCGCGGCAGGCTCGGCCAATCCGGACAAGCGTTGTTTGAGCTCGGCAACGCGTTGGCGTTGTTGGTAAATGCCCGGCTCGTCGGATTGGTCCGCCTGCAATAAGGCGTCGACCGTATCGCCACCCAAGGGCTCACGTAAACTATGCAACAATTCGGCGGCGAATTCGGCTTGCTTGTCTATGGATAAGCGCATGCCCAGGCCGAACTCGGCATTGTCTTCGAACAGCGAATTGCTCCAGGCTGGCCCGCGTCCGTCGGCATTTTTGCTCCAAGGGGTGGTCGGCAAATTGCCGCCGTAGATGGACGAACAGCCAGTCGCATTGGCGACTATCATACGGTCGCCGAACAACTGCGAAGCCAGCTTGATGTAGGGCGTTTCGCCGCAGCCTACGCAAGCGCCGGAAAATTCGAACAAAGGCTGCAACACCATGGCGCCTTTGATGGTGTTGAGTTTGATTTGGGTACGGTCGTACTCCGGCAGCGACAAAAAGAACCGCCAGTTTTCCCGTTCCTGTTCGCGGAGCGGCGGTTGCGGGCGCATGTTCAAGGCCTTGCGGCTGGCGTTGGACTTGTCCCGAATCGGACAAATATCCACGCACAAACTGCAACCGGTGCAATCTTCCGGCGCCACTTGATAACTCATCGCCAAGCCGGCCGGGAAATCCTTGCCCAGCATAGGCGCGGACTTGAAGGTCGGCGGCGCCGATGCCAGCGCTTCCGTTGGATAAATTTTGCTGCGTATGGCTGCATGTGGGCATACCATCGCGCATTTTCCGCACTCGGTGCATAAATCGGTTTCCCATACCGGGATTTCCAAGGCCAGATTGCGTTTTTCGTAAGCAGCGGTACTGGTGGGAAAGGTACCGTCCACCGGCAAAGCGCTGACTGGTAGGGCATCACCGCGGCCGGCGATGATCTCCGCGGTCACCCGCCGCACGAATTCCGGCGCGGTTTCGTCGATCCGGCCTTGCAAGTCGAAACTGGCAGTAGCCTGTTTCGGCAAAAGCACGTTATGCAAACCGGCCAGGGTGGCGTCTATGGCCTTGAAATTCAATTCCACGATACGCGGACCCTTTTTCCCGTAGGTTTTTTCGACCGCGTGCTTGATGGCGGCTATAGCCTGCTGTTGCGGCAACACGCCGGAGATCGCGAAAAAACAAGTCTGCATGATGGTATTGATACGCTTACCCATGCCGCAAGCTTGCGCCACCCGATAGCCGTCTATCACATAAAAACGGATATTTTTATCCAGCATTTGTTGTTGCATGCGCAGGGGTAGGCTGTCCCAAACCGCGTCGGGCGCGACCGGAGTATTCAGCAAGAACACCGCATGATCGGCAGCGTTGGCCAACATGTCGTAATGGTCCAGAAATACCGTTTGATGGCAACCGATGAAATTGGCATCGTTTTCGCCGATCAGATAGGTCGATTTAATCGGCTTTGGCCCGAAACGCAAATGCGACACCGTAACCGCGCCGGACTTTTTGGAGTCGTAAACGAAATAGCCTTGCGCATAGGAATCGGTTTCTTCGCCTATGATTTTAATGGTATTTTTATTGGCACCCACCGTACCGTCGCTGCCCAAACCGTAGAACATCGCCTGCACCACGCCGCCATGGGCGTCGGTACGAAAAGCGGCATCCCAGTCCAGGCTGCTATGGGTAACATCGTCGTGTATACCCAGGGTGAATTGATTCTTCGGTTTGTCATTAGCCAACTCGTCGAACACGGCCTTCACCATGCCGGGGGTAAATTCTTTGGACGATAATCCGTAACGACCGCCTACCACGACCGGCATTTGCGCAAACCGACCGTTGCCGGTCATCGCCGCTTGCGCGATGGCTGTCAACACGTCTTTATATAACGGTTCGCCGTCCGCCCCCGCTTCCTTGGTCCTGTCCAGCACGGCAATTTTTCGGCACGAGGCCGGCAACGCGGCCAACAAATAGTCGGGGGAAAACGGCCGGTACAAGCGTACCTTCAACAAACCGACGTTTTCGCCTTGCCGATTCAAAAACTCGACGGTTTCCTCGGCAGCCTCGGCGCCTGATCCCATCATGACAACGATTCGATCGGCATTGTCCGCACCCACATACTCGAACAAACGGTAACGGCGCCCGCTCAGATCCGCGAACCTATCCATCGCTCGTTGCACGATGTCCGGTAATGCCGCATAAAACGGGTTGACCGTTTCGCGCGCTTGGAAATACACGTCCGGATTTTGCGCCGTTCCGCGCAACACCGGTTTGTCGGGAGTCAATGCCCGGCCGCGAAAGGCGCTAATCCATTCCTTTTCTATCATGGCCTCCAAGATTGCGTCGTCCAGTGCGAATAATTTAGCGACTTCGTGCGAGGTGCGAAAACCGTCGAAAAAGTGCATGAAGGGGATTCGGCCCTCCAGGCTGGCGGCCTGGGCGATCAACGCGAAATCTTGTACTTCTTGCGGAGCGTTGGAACACAGCATCGCAAAGCCGGTACTGCGCGCCGCCATCACGTCGCTGTGGTCGCCGAAGATCGACAAGGCCTGACAAGCCAGCGAACGAGCCGCGATGTGAAACACGGTCGGCGTTAGTTCGCCGGCAATCTTGTACATGTTGGGCAGCATCAGCAGCAACCCCTGCGACGCGGTGAACGTGGTCGCCAGGGTGCCTGCTTGCAACGCGCCGTGAATGGCCCCCGCTGCACCACCCTCGCTTTGCATTTCGATGACCTGGGGTACGCTACCCCAGAGATTTGTCACGCCGCGCGCCGACCAGTCGTCGGCCCATTCCCCCATGGGCGACGACGGGGTAATCGGGTAAATGGCGATGACTTCGTTCAATTTATGGGCGACAGCGGCAGCCGCCTGATTGCCGTCGATAGTGAGTGTCTTAGAGGTAGTCATGACACACTCCTGTAGTTTGCGAAACCGTCATGGTAAAGTCGAAGAATAACCCTACGACTTGTCTAGGAAGTATAGTCCAGCGCAAACCGACAAGCGCTCCATTGCTACGGCGCTAAAAAACCGAGGCCTGCTTGACGAATCGGCAATCATGTTCTAGCGGGCTAAAGATATACACAAATTCTGTGGATAACTTTGTGTATTACGTGTCGAAAATTTGCTGCACCCCTAGAATTTCAAGGGCTAAGCTTAAATTGGCGCAAACTTTATCAGCCAAATAACTCTTTAAATATCAATAGCTTAATTTTTTTGAACTTTTTTCAACGAGTTGCAGTGTCAAGCGTTTTTTTATCGTGAGCACAATTCCGCTCTGTGCATAACCGAGATCGAACTGTCAAGGACGATTCGCTGAACCTGCAAACTTACCAAGGCGCAATCCTGCCGTCGTAACGAATGAAACCCCCGGTTTGCTTCAGTGTGAAAGCGTCCAATTGCGTCCGCATTCCCGCCACGCTTTCGCTCGCGTCAATCAACGCGTTTTTACCGCCCATATCGGTCTGCACCCAACCGGGATGCAAAATCAACACGCCCACCCCGCGAGGGCGCAAATCGATGGACAAACTCTTGTACGCCGCATTCAAAGCGGCCTTGCTCGTCCGATACAAATAACTGCCGCCGCTGGTGTTGTCGGTCATGCTGCCCATTAAGCTGCTGACAGCCGCGATTAATTTACCCTCGCTACGCTCAACTTGGGGAAGAAACGCTTCGGCCATTTTTACCGCCGCCAGTGTATTCACCCAAAATGCCTGCGCCCATACTTGATAATCCAAGTTTCCCAAACCGCTGTTATCCGGGTAGATTCCAGCGTTATTCAGCAACAAATCGCACGACTCTCCGGCCAATTCCGCACTTAAAGCGTCTATTTGCGAGAAATTTGCAACATCCAGAGCATGCAAGCTCAACAACGGAAAACGACTTGCCAATTCCGCCAAGGCAGCCGCATCCCCAGGCTCGCGGCAAGTCGCAAACACCCGCCACCCGGCCGCGGCGTATTGACGGCAAAACTCCAGACCCAAGCCGCGGTTGGCTCCGGTTACTAAAATGCTAGACATGACTAACCTCCCGCTAATGGATAGGAAAATGATTGTAACCCACTGCCTCCGGAACGCTGTATTTTCGGGTCAAACAGCGAAACGGCAATATTTCTAGGCCGGGAACATAGCAGTCAAACCCATGCTCGGCAGCATTTTGGAGCTAAGCGATTGGATAGGCCGACGCATGTCCTTACGAATCGATTAGTACGGACCATGCTTACTGCGTATCCGAAACAGGCGAGCGGTGACCTTTCTGGCGGCCGGTACACGCCGCGGTGCCGCTATCCGCGGTGCAGATCCAGTCCGGTGGCGAGCACACAGCCAGCCGAGACTCGAAAATCGCTCACCCCATACAAGCGCAACGATGAACGCCGCCTCAGAAACGCCAGCACCGTGCGAGTCCAACAGCCATGAAACCGCTGCATCGCCGCGAAAAACGACAAGTCGCCGGAAAGAGCGACGTCCTTGTCGCGACCGTGGTGCCCCTCCCACAATGAGGTTCAGGGTGACGAATTATTGCCGCCCGCCGCACAAACAGGAGTACCATAGCCCGGTTAGGTTTTTCAATGCCCTCGCTATGCTGTCACACATCCTCCCCAAAGCCGAAATCTCCATTCGGGAAAACTTAAACTGGTTGTACATCCTGCGTAACCTGTTGTTGTTCGGAGTGGTCATCCTGGTGTTCATCGCCGTACACGGCTTGGGCATCGAACTACCGATGAACCAGTTATGGCTGGCGATTTTCGCGATATCGATTTTAAATCTGTATACCTGGCTGCGGCTGCGCACCCCGGAACCGGTGACCGAACACGAGATTTTTTCGCAAATCTGCATGGACGTATTGGCCTTGGCCTATCTCTTGTACTTGACCGGCGGAGCCTCCAATCCGATCATCTGGGTATTTTTGTTGCCGCTGATCGTCACCGCAATCATGCTGCCGCAATCTTACGCCTGGAACATGGTGATCATCACCTCCTGCGTCTACACCGTTCTGATTGCCTACAACATTCCGTTGCCGGCGCTGGCACCGCATGCCGAACACCACATGACCAACTTGACGCCGGAAATGAGTTTGCGCATGCAGCTGCTGGAAGATCGGCGCTATTTCAATCTGCACATTTTCGGCATGTGGTTCGGCTTCGTATTCAGTTCCGGCCTGGTGGCGTTTTTCGTGGTCGCATTGGCCAAGACTCTGAAAGAACGCGAGCGCAGCCTGGCCGAAGCGCGCGAAGCGGCCCTGCGCGACGAGCGAGTCGTATCGCTGGGCACGCTGGCCGCCAACGCCGCCCACGACATGGGGACGCCGTTAGGGACGATTGCCATCCTGACCCATCAAATCGCCGAAGACTTCCCCGAATGTCGCTTTCCGGAACTGAACGAAAAGTTGGTCATCCTCAAACAGCAATTAGACCGCTGCAAACAAGCCTTGTCGGTTATGTCGGCGTCGGCCGGCGAAATGCGCGCCGAATCCGGCAAAGTCGTCCACGTTAGCGAGTATTTGGACGACGTACTGAAACAATGGCGCACCCATAAAGCCGCCACCAAACTAAAATTGTTCATTGCGCATAATGTCGACCTGGACGCGCGAATCATCGCCGAGCGCACGCTGACGCATTCCTTGATCAACATTCTCAACAACGCCTCGGAAGTCACCCGAGAGGATGCCGGTATCGAGTTTCACGCCGAATGGGACATAGACAACTTATGCGTTAAAATTCGCGACTTCGGCCCCGGCCTGCCGCCCGGACTGGTCGGTTTCGCCGGGCAACAGCCGGTCAAGAGCAACAAACAAGGCATGGGAGTCGGCTTGTTTTTGGCATGCACCACAATTAGACGCCTCAAGGGTACGATCAGCTTCAACAATTTGGATTCCGGCGGCGCTTGCGTCGAAATTCACTTACCGTTAATTACTAAGGAGAGTGCTTATGACCGAAGTTACCACGGATAAACCCAATTTATTGCTAGTCGACGACGACGTGACATTCTGTACGGTACTGAAGCCCGCCTTGGAAAAGCGTAACTTTCAAGTTACCATTGCCAACGACGTCAACACCGCCATTGCGCTGGCGGAACAAACCGAACCCGAATATGCGGTCATCGACTTGCGCATCGGTTACGACTCCGGTTTGGAGATGGTCAAAAAATTGATCTCGCTCGACAGCAACACCCAAATCGTCATGCTGACCGGTTTCGCCAGTATCGCCACCGCGGTCGAAGCCATTAAATTGGGCGCGATTCACTATCTGACCAAACCCGCCAGTCCGGACGAAATCGTCAGCGCCTTGCATAGAAACGAAGGCGACGCTAGCGTGGCAATCAGCGACAACCCGTTATCGGTCAAACGTTTGGAATGGGAACACTTGCAAAAAGTGCTGATGCAGCACGACGGCAACATTTCCGCCGCGGCCCGCGCCTTGAACATGCACCGGCGCACCTTGCAACGCAAACTGGAAAAGCGTCCGGTTAGGGAGTGACCCGATGTTAAACAACCGCACCTTAGACTTCAGCGTTTTGCTAGGCTTTTGCAGCCTGATTTTCTGGCTATCGGCCCAGGAAACCCTGCCGGTTCCCATGATGTTCGACTGGCAAGACAAGCTGGAGCATGCCGCCGCTTATTTTGCGATAGGCATTTGCAGCTGGCGCGCACTGCGCCACACCGGATTCGGCGAGTTGCGTCTGGCACTGGCGAGCGCTGCATTTTGCAGCCTGTACGGCCTTAGCGACGAATGGCACCAATCCTTCGTTCCCGGCCGGGAAACCAGCGCATTGGATTGGCTGGCGGATACCTTGGGCGCAAGCGCCGCGTCCGTCCTATGTTACCGCCGGCGTTTGCTGCCTCTGTTCAACGCCGTACCTTAACCGCCTGCGCCCCTAGGCCCTTTTCGTCCGGCCAACCCGATATTGCTCGGCAGCCCACCGCCTTCTGCCCGGATCGGACAACTCGGCCTCGTCCCAAAGCCGACAGCGTGTCTGCGTATTTCGGATTAAAGCAAAAAAAGATAAAATCGTTACATTCGCGTTAATTTTCGGAGTTTTAGGTGAGTATTTTGACGATCCTGGAATTTCCCGACCGCCGCTTGCGCAATGTGGCCGAGGAAGTTCCCGTAGTCGACGACCATATCAAAAAGTTGGTGGACGACATGTTGGAAACCATGTATTCCGCCAAGGGCGTCGGCTTGGCCGCGACCCAAGTCAATGTGCACAAACGCGTGATCGTGATGGACGTCAGCGAAAACAAGGACGAGCCGATTTGTTTGATCAACCCGCAAATCATCCAAGAAACCGGCAAAGAAGAGTCGGAAGAAGGTTGCTTGTCGGTGCCGGGTTTTTTCGAAAAAGTCAGCCGGGCCGAACGCATCAAGATCAAAGCGCTGAACCGGGCGGGCGAATCTTTCGAACTGGAGGCCGACGGTCTATTGGCCGTGTGCATACAACACGAAATGGATCATTTGCAGGGCAAGTTATTCGTGGATTATTTATCCGCCTTCAAGCGCAATCGCATCAAAGCCAAGCTGGAAAAAATTCACAAACAACAGGGCCAATAACATCGCCATGGACATCGTTTTCGCCGGGACGCCGGAGTTTGCCGTACCCAGTTTGCAAGCCTTGCTGAATTCGCAGCACAAGGTTTGCGCGGTTTACACCCAGCCGGACAGGCCCGCCGGCCGGGGCCGCAAATTAAGCCCCAGCCCGGTCAAGCACTTGGCGTTGCAGGCCGGCCTACCGGTTTATCAGCCGGAAAACTTCAAAGCCGCCGAGGCCATTGCAACGCTAAAGGCTTTAAACGCGGATTTAATGATTGTGGTGGCCTACGGCCT
This sequence comes from Methylomonas sp. HYX-M1, assembly GCF_040741385.1. NCBI lineage: Bacteria > Pseudomonadati > Pseudomonadota > Gammaproteobacteria > Methylococcales > Methylococcaceae > Methylomonas > Methylomonas sp. HYX-M1. The sequence goes on along the minus strand of NZ_CP160405.1, from coordinate 195,493 downwards.
GATTCTGCCGCAGGCCGTGATAGACGCCGCCCGCTTGGGCTGCATCAACGTCCACGGCTCGCTGTTGCCCCGCTGGCGCGGCGCGGCGCCCATACACCGCGCCCTGATGGCCGGCGACCGGGAAACCGGGGTTACCATCATGCGGGTCGTCAAAAAGCTGGACGCCGGCGACATGCTGCATAAAGTCGCCTGTCCGATCACTGCGGCCAGCACCAGCAGTAGTTTGCACGATCAATTGGCGCAGATGGGTGCCGTAGCTCTGGTCGAGGTGGTCGATCGCATCGCCGCCGGCAATGACTCGGCACAACCCCAAGACGAAGCCTTGGTCACTTACGCGCATAAACTCGACAAGCACGAAGCCGAACTGGATTGGCGGCTCAGCGCCGAGGAATTGGACCGCAAGATCCGCGGCCTGAACGGCTGGCCGGTCGCGCAAACCTTATTGCACGGCAAAGTGCTGCGGGTATGGAACTCCTGCCTGCCCGGCACGCGCAGCGACCTGCCGCCCGGCAGCGTCGATTGCGGCGCACATGCTCTCGACGTCAGCACCGGCGACGGCGTAGTCAGGTTGTTGGAAGTACAAATGCCGGGCGGCAAACGCGTCGCCGGCAAGGACTTTCTCAACGCCCACGCTATCGACGGCGTTCGACTGGGCGCATGAAACAACGCAACTGCGCAGCCGTAATACTGGCCAGAGTGATCGGCGACGGCCAATCCCTGACGGCGGCGCTGGACCAGCATCTAGGCAAGATCAAGGACAACCAAGACCGCGCCTTTATTCAAGCGGTTTGCTACGGCGTGATCCGCCATTACTTCGAACTGGACTACCTACTCGGGCGCTTGTTGGACAAGCCCTTGAAAGCCAAAGACAGCGACGTCAAAGCTCTGCTGCTGGCAGGCCTGTACCAGTTGCGCTATATGCGCGTCAAACCGCATGCGGCCGTCTCCGAGACCGTGGCCGCGGCCCATCACAAACCCTGGGCAAAATCCTTGGTCAACGCGGTGTTACGCCGCTATTTGCGCGACAGCGAAACGCTGCTGCAAGCCGCGGCGACCGAACGGCAGGCCAGGCAAAACCATCCGGCCTGGCTGTTGGATTTGCTAGAAAGCGACTGGCCCGAGCAGGCCGGCATGATTTTAACCGCCAACGACCGTTCGCCGCCGTTGGCTTTACGCGTCAACCTCAGCCGCAACGACCGGGCGCAATACTTAGAGAGCCTGACCGAACAAGGTATAGGCGCCAAACCGATAGCCGATTGCGCCAGCGGCCTGGTGCTGGATCAGGCCATAAGCGTCGAACAACTGCCCGGTTTCGCCGACGGCCGGGTCTCGGTACAAGACGGCGCCGCGCAACTGGCGGCCGAGCTATTGGAACTGCACAGCGACCAAAGGGTTCTGGATGTCTGCGCGGCACCCGGCGGCAAAACCGCCGCCATTTTGGAGCGCGAACCCCGCTTGCGTTACCTGCTGGCCGTCGACGTCGATCCGCAGCGGCTGGAACGGGTGGCACAAAATTTACGCCGCCTGGGACTGCAAGCCGAGCTGCGCGCTGCCGATGCGGCAGACCCGGCCAGCTGGGCGAGTGATGCCGCGTTCGACAGGATACTACTGGACGCGCCGTGTTCCGGCTTAGGGGTGATTCGCCGCCACCCGGACATCAAACTGCTGCGACGGCCAAGCGACATCGACCAACTGGTCGGCTTGCAGCGCGCTATCCTGGAAAGCGTATGGCCGTTGCTGGCGCCGGGCGGGCTATTGTTGTACGCGACCTGCTCCATATCGAAGCGCGAAAACGAACGGCAAATCGCCGAGTTTTTAGCCGGGCACCCCGAAGCGAGGGAATTGCCCATCAAGGCGCATTGGGGCATCGCCCGTCCGCACGGCCGGCAAATTCTGCCGGGCGACCGGCAAATGGACGGTTTTTATTATGCCAAGCTCGGTAAAACGGTTTAGCTGGGCGATTTTATTGTGGGCTTGGCAACTTGCGCCTGGCCAGGCCTTTGCAACTGACTTGGGTTTTGGTGTCGGCATCCGCCACGCACAACTTTCCGACGCCTCGCAACACGCGCCGCCGGCCTACACGGTCGAGGCCCGCATCGATTATCAGCTGAGCCCCACCGCCAAAGACGCTTTGCTGAAAGGGGTAGCGCTAACCTGGATGGTAGACTTGCAAATCCGCGAAATCGGGCGCTGGTACGACGCGGTGGTATATGCCCGGGAACTACCCTATACCCTGCAATTTCACGCCTTGTTGAACCAATACGAAGTCACCCCGCCCACCCGGCAAAGCGAAATGTATTTAACCCTGAATGCCGCGCTGAACTTCATGTCCGGCTTGCAAGGCCTGGCCCCAATTCCCGCAGCGCTGTTTCAGCCCGGCAAACGCTACAAACTGGCGTTAAAAATCAGATTCGACCGGGAAACGCTACCCGTTCCGCTACGCCCTTTCGCGTATCTGGATTCCCAATGGTCTTTATCCAGCGCTTGGTTCATATGCCCAATTCCAAAATAAAACTGCCCGCCAGCGCCTCCATTGCCATCCTGTTCGGCTTCATCGTCCTGTCCTTGCAGCTAATGAGCAGTTCCACCCAGGAATCCTCCAAACTCAGCGAGATGCATTCCTGGTTGTTGGTCATCAACACCCTGGGTTCCATCATGCTGTTGGCTCTGGTCGTGGTCAACGCCTATTCGCTGATCCGCGAACTGAAGAAAAAAGAAGCCGGCTCGCGTTTGACCACGCGCATGGTGTCTTTATTCGTCGTGCTGGCCCTGGCGCCGGCGGCCATCGTTTATTACTTTTCGGTGCAGTTCCTGCATCAAGGCATAGACAGCTGGTTCAACGTGGAAATCGACCGGGCGATGGACGACGCGCTGGAGCTCAGCCAATCGAGCTTGGCGCAACGCATGAACTGGCATATCAAACAAACCCGGCAGATCGCCGCCCGCTTGGAAGATAACTCCGACAGCCTGATCGCGCTGGAAATCGGCAGCTTATGGTTGGAATCCGGCGCCACCGAAATGGCGGCTTTTTCCAGCCAGGGGCGGATATTGGCCTCCAGCAGCGCCAATCCGACCGACATTTTGCCGCATATGCCGGACGAACAAATCTGGCTGCAACTGCGGCAAAACAAGGAATACTTCGCCTTCGACCCCGGCGACAACGACGAAATGCTGGTACGCATCATTTTGCCGATAGACCGCAATCAAAGCCGCTTTCTGCAAGTACTGTATCCGATTCCGGTTCGGGTCACGGATTTGGCCGATTCGATCGAATTCGCCTTTATCCGCTATCAGGAAATGACGTTTTTGCGCAATGCGCTGAAAACCAGCTTTTCGTTGATTTTGCTGCTGGTATTGCTGCTCAGCTTATTGGCCGCGATATGGGTGGCGTTTATCAGCATACGCAACATCGTGGCTCCGGTTAGAGAGCTGGTCAAGGGCACCCAAGCCGTGGCGGCCGGCGACTATCAACACGAACTGCCGGTGATGAGCCAGGACGACTTGGGCTTTTTGGTGGAATCCTTCAATCAAATGACCAAACGCATCGCCCGCTCGCGCGACGAAACCCGCGCCGCCGGCCTGGAAGTGGAAAACCAACGCGCCTATCTGGAAACCATTTTGTCCAACCTGACCGCCGGCGTGATCAGTTTCGACGCCACGTTTCATATTCGCACCGCCAATCAGGCCGCTTACCGGATTCTGCACATTCCGGTCAGCCATTTCGTCGACCAAACCCTGCCGGAGCTGGCCGGCCGCCACCAGGAACTGGCCGACGTATTGTTGACCATAGAACAGTTGCTGGAAAAAGCCGACGACATTTGGGAGCAGCGCATCGTGTTTTTAGGCCCGAACGGCCGCCAAGAACTGTTATGTCGCGGTACGCCGCTGTTTTCGCAACACGGCAGCCGGGTTGGCGCCGTGGTGGTATTCGACGACGTCACCGACTTGATCCAGGCGCAAAAGAATGCAGCCTGGGGCGAGGTCGCGCGCCGCTTGGCTCACGAAATCAAGAACCCGCTGACGCCGATTCAGTTATCGGCCGAGCGCTTGCAGCACAAATTGTCCAAGGAACTGCAAGACGGCCCGGCCGAATTTTTGCAACGCGGCACCCGTACCATCGTGCAACAAGTGGAAGCCATGAAGCGCATGGTCGACGATTTTTCCGAATACGCTCGTCCGTCCAAAAAGCGGGTGGAAAAAATCAACTTGATCGAATTGATCCAGGAAGTGCTGGCCCTCTATCAAAGCGCCATCGTGTTTACTACCAAGTTCGCCACCCGGCAAGCCATCGTCGAAGTCGATCCGATCAGCATCCGCCAAGTGCTGCACAACCTGATCAAGAACGCCCAAGAAGCCACCGGCGAGCAATGCCACATCGAAGTCAGAATCGGCAAAGCGGAACGCAACAACGTCGATTTCGTCGAATTGGCGCTTTACGACAACGGCAGCGGTTTGAATACGGAACAAATCGAAACGATTTTCGAGCCCTATGTCACCAGCAAGGCTAAAGGCACGGGGCTGGGCCTGGCCATCGTCAAGAAAATCGTCGAGGAACACGGCGGCGTGATTTGGGTGGATACATCTTATAATGCGGGCGCTGGTTTCGTAATCCAGCTCCCGGTCTTTGAATATGGAAACAGTGCATGAACAAGCAAGCGCCCTACATACTGGTGGTAGACGACGAACAGGACATTCGTCAATTGGTATCTGAAATTCTGGCCGACGAAGGCTACGAAGTGGCCATGGCGGAAAACGCCGCCGAAGCCAGACGGCAAAAAAATCTACGCCAACCGAATTTAATCCTGCTGGACATCTGGATGCCGGACTGCGACGGGATTACCTTGCTGCGCGAATGGGTGGCCGAAGATGGCGCTATGTGCCCGGTGATCATGATGAGCGGCCACGGTTCAGTGGAGTCGGCCGTGGAGGCTACCCGTTTGGGCGCCTACGATTTTCTGGAAAAGCCATTATCGATGGCCAAACTGCTGTTGATCGTGGAACGCGCGCTGGAAGCCAGCTTGCTGCAAAGGGAAAACGCCGGACTAAAACAACAATTGATGATCACCGTCGAACCGGTCGGCAAAAGCGCCGTGATCGAACGCACCAAAGACAAGGTCAAACGCTTGGCGCAACACGATACCCGTGTGTTGTTCGTCGGCGAACCCGGTGTCGGCAAAGAGATGTTCGCCCGCTATCTGCACAACAACAGCCCGCGCCGCGACGGCCCGTTCGTCGACGTCTCGGTGGGCAGCATCGCCCCGGAAAACGCTGCCGTGGAATTTTTCGGTCGGGAAGATAACGGTCGCATATATCGCGGTTTGTTGGAACAAGCCCATCGCGGCACTTTGTTCTTGGGTGAAATCGGCGGTATGGATCCGGAAACTCAGGCACGCCTGCTGAGCGCCATGGAGTCCAGTTCGTTTTTACGGGTCGGCGGTAGCCAAGCGGTGCGGGTGGACGTGCGGGTAGCCGCCTCGACCCGGATGGCTTTGGACGAAGAAGTCAACAGCGGCCGCTTTCGCCAGGATTTGTATTACCTGTTGAATGAGGTAACCCTGGAAATTCAGGCTTTGCGCGAGCACAGCGAAGACGTGCCCAGCCTGCTGAATTATTACGTGGACCATTTCATCATTCACGAAAAACTGCCGTTTCGCCGCTTTTCCATGGCCGCGCAAAACTATCTGCGCAACTACGTCTGGCCCGGCAATGTGCGCGAACTGCGCAATCTGGTTCAGCGTCTGATGATACTGGGCGCCGGCGACGACATCGAACTGGATGAAGTCAAAAACGCCCTGGGCTCGATCGCCGAGCAACCGAAATTGGGCAGCAACGTACCCGAGTTTTTCAACCTGCCGCTCAAAGAAGCCAGAGACCATTTCGAAAAGTCGTATCTGGAATACCATTTCGAAAAGAACGGCGGCAGCGTCGCCAAACTGGCCTCGGCCATAGGCATGGAACGCACCCATTTGTACCGTAAACTACATTCGTTGAAAATTAAACTGTAGGATAGTGCGACGCCGGTTTTCAACCGATAACAATAACAACAACGCTCAACCCTCGGAGACTGAGATGGAAACCAAACCACCCTTACCGCCCTTTACCGTCGAAACCGCCGCGCAAAAAGTGCGCATGGCCGAAGATGCTTGGAATAGTCGGGATCCCGAGCGAGTCGTGCAGGTGTATACCGAAGACAGCGGCTGGCGCAACCGAGCCGAATTCCCGATAGGCCGCGGCCAAATTCGCGAATTTTTGCAACGCAAATGGGCGAAAGAATTGGATTACCGCTTGATCAAGGAGTTGTGGGCCTATACCGACAACCGCATTGCGGTCCGCTTTGCCTACGAATGGCACGACGATTCCGGCAGCTGGTTTCGCAGCTACGGCAACGAGAATTGGGAATTCAATGAGCACGGCCTGATGTGTCGCCGCTTCGCCAGCATCAACGATTTACCCATCATCGAAAGCGAACGCCTGTTCTTTTGGCCGTTGGGTCGCAGACCGGACGATCATCCCAGCCTCAGCGAACTCGGGTTGTGAGGCCTTTGCCTCTATCGTGCCCGGGTTCGGCACGCATTCGGCCGGGCATTTGCGCTAAGCTAGGCGGCATTTGAGACTCAGGTAATTTCGATGAACGCAGCCCCCAATACCGTGTTAAGCGCCGCCGGCGTCAGCATGCCGCGCATCCTCTACGGCACCGCGTGGAAACAGGAACGTACGCAAGAACTGGTCGAGCTGGCCATAGCCCAAGGTTTTCGCGGCATAGACACCGCCTGCCAACCCAAACACTATCACGAAGCCGGCGTCGGAGCGGCGATTGCCGCGGCCTGCGCCCGTTCCGAAATAGAGCGCAGGGACTTGTATCTGCAAACCAAATTCACCCCGCTGAACGGCCACGACCCGCTCCGCATCCCCTACGATGCCAACGCCGGACTGGCCGAACAAGTGGCGCAATCGTTCGCAACTTCACTCGACAATCTGCAAACCGACTATCTGGACGGTTTGATCCTGCATTCGCCGCTGGCCGATCGGAAACAAACCCTGGAAGCCTGGCGGGCGCTGGAGGCCTTGGTCGCGCAAGGCGACGTCAAACAACTGGGGATCAGCAATTGCTACGAGCCTGAATTGCTCGAATACCTTCACCAAACCGCGCAGGTTAAACCGGCCGTTGTGCAAAACCGTTTTTATGCGCAAACCGGCTACGACCAAGCCATCCGCGCCTTCTGCCGCAGGCACGGCATCGTCTATCAAAGCTTTTGGACGCTGACCGCCAACCCGCACGTGCTCAAACACGCGCTGCTCGTTAGCTTAGGCGAACGATACGGCGTGATTCCGGCGCAGATTTTCTTTCGTTGCCTAACCCAGTTGGGCATCGTACCGTTAACCGGCACCTCATCCCCGCAGCACATGCAACAAGATTTGGCGATTTTCGGCTTCGAGCTCAGCGCTTCGGAATGCGCCGAAATCGAGGCCCTATTGCTCGCGACTACGGATCAATCCTGATGCTCTCGCCGGTACCGTGACGCCAAACACAACCAAGGTCGCCGTCATCGGCGCAGGACCGGCCGGCCTGATGGCCGCGGAGGTTTTGTCGCAACGCGGTATCGAAGTAGACGTGTTCGACGCGATGCCGTCCGCCGGACGCAAGTTCCTGATGGCCGGCAAAGGCGGTTTGAACCTAACCCATAGCGAAACCTTCGATGCGTTTTTGTCCCGCTTCGGCAGCGGCAGTCGCGATTTGGAACCCATGCTGCGCGCCTTCCCGCCGCAAGCCCTGCGAGCTTGGGCCAACGATTTGGGGATAGAAACCTTCGTCGGCAGTTCCGGTCGGGTGTTTCCGAGCGAAATGAAAGCCGCGCCGTTATTGCGCGCCTGGCTGCACCGCTTGCGCGGGCGAGGCGTAGGTTTTCACATGCGCCACCGCTGGCTGGATTGGCACGACCGGCAGTTACGGTTTCACACTCCGCACGGCGATACGCTTTGCCGGGCCCGGGCGGTGTTACTGGCGCTGGGCGGCGGCAGCTGGCCGCAATTAGGTTCCGACGCGGCTTGGGTACAGGCATTAACCCGGCACGCCATAGACATCGCCCCGCTACGCCCGGCCAATTGCGGCTTCGAAGTCGACTGGAGCGCTCGCTTCCGGGAAACTTACGCCGGTCAGCCGCTCAAGCCGGTTCGCTTGGAATTTTCCGACTCATCCGGCCGCAGCCATGCCCTGCAAGGCGAATTGACCGTCAGCGCATACGGTTTGGAGGGCGGTTTGATCTACGCCGCTTCCGCACAGTTGCGCGACGCTATCGCAGCGGCAGGTCAGGCCGAAATCCGATTGGATTTATTGCCGGGCCGCTCGCTGTCCTCGACCTTGGAAAGGTTGCAACTGCCGCGCGGTAAGGAATCGACCAGCAATTACTGGCGCAAACGTTTGGGCTTAAGCGCCATTAAAATCGCCTTGTTGCGGGAAATTGCTGCGCCAGCCGTATTGAACGACGGCGACAAGCTGGCCGAGCTGTTGAAGGCCTTGCCCGTGCAGTTGCGAGCGCCCAGGCCGCTGGCGGAGGCGATCAGCAGCGCGGGCGGGGTAAAATTCTCGGAAATGACCGACCATTTGATGCTGCGAAAGTTGCCCGGCGTATTCTGTGCTGGCGAAATGCTGGATTGGGAAGCCCCCACCGGCGGCTACTTGCTCAGCGCTTGCCTGGCCAGCGGTCATTGGGCCGGAACCGCCATCGCCGACTGGCTGGCAACCGCCCCGGCCGACGGCGACTGACACTCATAAAGCCTGGGCGCCGTCCCTAAATCCATAGGTCAATCTGGTGGGAACGAGGCCGTGCCGCTACGAGACCGCGCCCCAGCAAACACATGCGCCTACTAACGCTTCGGGGCAAAGTCGCGCGGCAACGCGAGGTCGTCATAGTTATTACAAACAACTAAACTATCCGGACTTTCGACCGAACCGTAACCACAATCCCCGTAAACCTCATGGTAGATAGTCATTTTTGCAAGATGCTGGTTGCCCTTGTCTGTTGCTTTTGGCAAACCGGCTCTGCGGCACCTAGCGTGAAATTGACGGTAACGGCTCCCGATACCACCGCCGGAGCCGACAGCACTCTCACCGGCATTTACGCCACGATGCCCTGGCTTCCTTGCACCGAATCCAACGAAAGCTTCGGCCTGATCAACCCCGTCTCGCCGGCCGGCACCACCCAGCCAAAAGATGCCTTGCAATTCGATATTACCGTCACCAACCAGGATTTAAACGGCGACAACAAAATGGATTACGACTTGTATATCTTTTTATTGAACCCCAACGCGACCGGATCGGCGTCCGCCTTCAAATCCGCCGCCGATATGAGCGAAATCGTGCCGGTCGCCCAGGTTTGGGCGGTGATGAATGCGTCGTTTTCCGGCAATCCGTCGTTATTGAAACCATTTGCCAATTTGAAAACCCTAAAGCCGGCGCAAGCGGTGTTCAAAAAAGCCGGCAGCTTCACGTCGCCCACTTTTGCCGCAACCTTATTGGAGGGGCCGATGTTTTTCGACACCGCCTGGCGCGGGACCAGCGCCCTTGCCCAATACATGCCGCAAGGACCGTGGATCGCAGTGGCCATGCTGATCAACGCCAAAAAACTGCCCTGGAACACCATTAGCGCCAACCAGCTGCAGAATCCGCAAAATTGGGACGCTTGGGATGCGCGTAGCTTTTTGCTCGGTACGCCGTTTCCCAAGCCGACCACCGGCACCGGCTTAAGCGGAGGCAACGGCCAATGTCATTAAGGTTATGGTTACACATCAATTCCCTGTTTCGGGTAACCAGGACTTTCCCGTTCGTCCTAAGCTTGTCGAAGGATGGACGGGAAAGTCCGAGCATCCACCGCGCCAAACCGTTCATGCGTCGACCGAGCTCGGCACGCACGGTTTGGCAGGAAAAGTCATTTCGCGAAGTTATTTTTAGCCAAATCCTAAACAGCCCCCAAACCCTTCCGCACCGCATAAAGTTCTACCTCTATCCGCTCGCTTGCCTTCTGACCCTGCCGGTTTTAGCCGCGCCGTCGGTAAGCATTACTGTCACCGCCCCGGTCGCCAGCGCCGGTGCGGACGCGAATCTCGCCCGCATCTATTCGACTCAGCCCTGGTTGCCGTGCACCAAAACCAATCAAAGCTTCGGACTGGCGAAAGCCAATAAAGTCAAACCGGCCGCTACTACGCTGCCGTCCGACCAATTCAATTTCGAGATTACCGTCGTCAACGAGGACAACTTGACCGCCTCCGGTGCCGCCGCTAGCGACGGCATCATGGACAACCATCTATACGTGTTTTTGGTCAATCCGAACGCCAACGGAAGCAATAGCCAATTTCAGCAAGCCTGGCTGGCCGGCGGCTCCGACGCCGTCTTCCCATACGCGCAAATATGGGTAGTGACCAATCCGGCTTTCAACGACAACCCGGCTTCGCTGCAACCTTATTCCAATATCACGGAAGTAGATCCGGCCAAGGCCATTTACAAACCCGCAGACAGTTTTCTCGGCAGCGAGTTCTCGACAACCTTGTTCGGCGCGCCGATGCTGTTCGACAAAGCGGCGCGCGGCAAGCGCCTACCACAAGGACCTTGGCTGATTACGGCATTTTTAGTCAATGCCAACCGGGCGGTCACCCTGAGCTCGGCCGAAATCCAAAATCCGCAATACTGGGAAGCCTGGGACGCAAAACCGTTTATCCTAGGTACCCCGTTTTTTAAACCCAATACCGGCAGCGGTCGCGGCCCGGTAAAAGGCGCTTGCCATTAAGATTATCCTGAATCCGTGACTTAAAAAGCCAAGCATGCCTGTATCTTAATGATTTAAAACGATGATTACTGGATAATACGCGCATTCCATAATTCGCTCGGATAGAGGCCGGCTTGGCTGTGGCGGAAACATCGGTCATGCGGTCATCAGTATTTTTCAATCCGGACACATGAGCCTGGACGAGGGTTGTTTGCGAGAACGATCTTAAGCGCCACTCTGTTGGGATTTATTGATTGAAAGAGTGTCGCCCTAGCCTCATTGAGGTGTTGGGCGGCGAATATCTCCAGCTTTTCCAAGGTGGTTTCCGGTTTGAGATAGCTTGCCGCCTCGGGCAATGAGCGAAACTTTTCATATATCGGCACGGGTGCAGCGGGCACAACGAAACTGCTTGAGCGTATCGCTCATCCAGCCGTAAGCCTCGACCCGATCCGTCAGCGTAAACGCGACGGCCTGATTGCCGGAAACAAAGGCTCGTACTTACGCCAGCGTTTTAGTCCTTGAGTTTGTATCGTCACGAATGCCTCCATGCCCCCGACTTTTGCGCTTCCAAGCTCATCTCGCGCTGGAAATACAACGCCTCGCTCAGGCTCATGTGTCATTGGACAAGGCTGCGAAATTCCAACCGTTTGCTTGACCTACCGATAAAGTCCGGCTGCTGCCCTGCCAACCATATTTTCAAAATAGCCCAATTCTTTCGGCACGGCATTTAGCGCAACCGGCGCAACAGCGCCAGTTTCAAGTGCGGCTGCTCCTCCACGGCGCACTCCTGCAGGAAATTGACCCCGCCTTGTTGGCTGGCGGCCAGCGGCAGGCCGTCGCGGTACAGAATGCGCCGCCCGGTTTGCTTGGCGATGCGTTGGCCGGGCGTGACGATGCCGGTTAAGTTCAACGGATCGGCGGCGCCCAGGGTGACGAATTCGCCCGCCTTGGCCTGGCGCTTGACGGCGCGCAACATGTCCAAGGCCTCCGGCAAGGCAAACTGTTCTCCGGCAAAGCCTTGCACGAAGCGGCCGCCGCGCAGTTCGCCGCGCGCCTCCAGGCGGCGGAATACATACAATAAATCGCGCCAGCTCGGCAGTACGTCTTCCTGTTCCAGCAGTTTGCGGAATACTACGCCGTAACGGCGCAGCAGCACTTGCGCCAAGTATTCACAGTGATGGTAACGATCGGCGTCGACGACTTGCGGCGGCTGACGTAGCAAGGACCAGCGTCCGGCCGCGGCGAAGGGATCGTAGCCCGGATAGCGCTTGCTGCGCCGATGCAGTACCGGCTGCGGGGTAATCAAGGTGCGCAGGCCCTGAAAGCTGTCGGCGCTGACCAGACCCCAGGCCGCCAGTTCCGCCAGCGCACTTTCGGTTTGGGTTTTCAGCAAGCCGGCTTCGGCCACCAATTCTTCGAAAAAGCTGGCGCCCAAGCCTTTCAACACCTGGTATACCCTGAGCGCGATGCCGGACAGTTCGATGTCGGCTAAGGACGGCAGCGGCGCATAGGCGCGCCAGTGCGGCAAGCTGTCGCGGCCGAGCAGGCTAATAGCGCTGGCTTTGCCGGCCGGCAGTTTGCGCTGGCCGGGGCTTTTGCCGGCGGACGGGGCCAGTCGTAGCCAGACGAGTTTGCCGCTGGCGCACAGCGTGTCCAGTTCGCTCGGCAAATAGCCCGGCACCCGCGCCGGCAGCACGTCGGCCTCCCAGCTGATCGCCGGCAAGCTCAGGCCCTCCAGTTGCTGTAGGCGCTGCGGCAGATTGCTCTGTTCCCGGCCGGTCGCGTCCACGCCCTGCCAGCGGAATAGAAAGCGCATGAAATCGGCCGGGGCAACCGCCTCAATCTCGCTACGCAGCTGTTTCAAGGTATAGCGATGGATACGCGCCAACAGGCCGCGCTCGCACCATTCCACTTCGCTGCCGTCGCTAAACCGGCCTTGAATCGCGAAACCCTCGCTTTGCAAAGCCAGTAGAGCGGGTTCCAGCGCAGTCGCCGGCAGTGCCAAAGGTTCGGCCAATTGTGCGGCGCTGACCGGTCCCAAACCTTCCAGGCGGCTGCGAACGATTTCCCGCAGTGCGCTGTCGCGGTCGTCGGTTTCTACGTCTAACGCGGCAATCTCCGGTTCCATACCCGCCGCAGGAAATACGCTCAACAAGGCGTGCAGGCGTTCCGCCGCTACCCATAACGAATGACCGCCGGGAATCGTCAGCAAGGTGGCGCGGCGGTTGCGACGTAAATTGTCGAACCAGGGTGTGCAGTCCGGGCCGACTTCAGCCAGCGTGGCCGCCGCGCCGCGCCGCCCTTCCGCAGCGCTGATAAATCCCAGAACCGACAACGCGTCGTGCAATTCGTCGGGATTGGCGACCTCCGGCCAGGCTTCGCGCCGCACCCGAGCGATGGCGTCCGGATTCAGACGGCCGATCTCGGCCGCATCTTCCGGCGCTAGAAAACGCCGTTGTTGCACCGCCAGCGTGCGCCGCTCTTCGGCCGGCGCGTCGTCGAGAAAGGCGTAGGGTCGGGCGTTCAGGATTTCCAGCGCCAACGGCGAAGGGCTGGTCAAATCGCGCGCCACCACCGCGATAGTGCCCTGTTCGATACCGCTGAGGATGTTAAGCAAACCGTCGACGTCCATGATCTCGTGCAGGCAGTCGTACAAGGTTTGTTGCACCAAGGGGTGATCCGGCACTTGCCGCTCGCCGCTGATGTTTTCCTGGCAGGCCAATTGATCCGGGAACACCAGTGCGATCAAATCCTCGGCGTCGTTGCGCTGAAAATAGGCCGGGACTTTCTTGCCGCCGCGCATGCGCGGCACGGCCAACGCGGTATTGGCCACCCAACGCCAGCGGGTCGGGAACATGGGCGCGGCCAGCAAGGCCTGTATCAGCACTTGTTCCGCAGTGGCGGCCTTCAAGTATTGAGCGGGTTCGGCTACCGGAAAGCTGTGGGTCGGCCCCAGCGACAGCACCAGACTGTCCTCGTTGGCCGCCGCTTGCAGCTCAAAATTGAAGCGCCGGCAAAAGCGCTTGCGTAGCGCCAAGCCCCAGGCGCGGTTGATCCGCGAGCCGTAGCAGGAATGCACCACGAAATGCATGTCGCCGGTTTCGTCGAAAAAACGCTCGAACACGATGGTTTGTTGGGTAGGCAGCACGCCCAGCGCAGCTTTGGCAGTGGCCAGATAATGCAGCAATTGTTCGGCCGCCGCTGCCGGCAACGCCAACTCGCCATGTAAATAGCGGCTGGCGGCCTCTGTGCCCGTTTCCAGCAAGACGTCGATAAGGCTGCGCAGCTCGGACACCGCTTGCGACAGTTCGTCGCTGCGCCCCGGCGCCTCGCCGAACCAGAACGGAATGTTGGGCGGTTGGCCGTGAGCGTCTTCGACGAAGACCCGGCCTTGTTCGATTTTCAGCATCCGGTAGGAATTGTTGCCGAGCTGAAAAATGTCGCCCGGCAGGCTTTCGAAAGCGAAGTCCTCGTTCAGCGTGCCGATGAACAGGCCTTCCGGCTGCATGATCACGTCGTAGTCGAATTGGTCGGGAATCGCCCCGCCGTTTAAGACCGCGGTCAGGCGGGCGCCTTTGCGCGGCCTCAGCTGGCCGTGTACCGCGTCGCGGTGCAAGTAGGCGCCACGCCGCCCGCGCCGGGTGTGGTAGCCGTCGGCCAGCATCTTGACCACGTTGCCGAACTGCTCGCGGCTAAGCGCGCGGTAGGGCCAGGCTCCGGCGAAGCGTTGAAACAAGTCCGGTTCCGAACACTCGCCGCAAGCGACTTCGGCGACGATCTGCTGAGCCAATACGTCCAGCGGATGGTCGGGGACGCGGATGCGGTCCAGTTCGTCGCGGCGGATGGCCGCCAGAATCGCGGTGCATTCCACTAAATCGTCGCGCGATAGCGGAAACAGCCGGCCCTTGGGCACTGCGCCCAGCCGGTGGCCGGAGCGGCCCACCCGTTGCAAGAAGGCTGAGATCGCGCGCGGCGAACCGAGTTGGCATACCAGATCGACCTCGCCGATGTCTATGCCCAGCTCCAGCGATGCGGTGGCGACCAAGGCGCGCAGCTTGCCCTGCTTGAGCCGCTGTTCGGCGTTCAAGCGGTGTTCCTTGGCCAGACTGCCGTGGTGCGAAGTGACGCAGTCCTCGCCCAGGCGCTCGGCCAGAGCCGCCGCCGCCCGTTCGGCCAGCCGGCGGGTGTTGACGAAGATCAAGGTCGTGCGATGCTCTGCGATTAAGTCTTCCAGCCGCTGATAGATTTCGCTCCAGACTTCGGCGGCCATCACCGCCTCTAGCGGCGAGCCGGTGACTTCGATTGCCAGATCGCGCCGGCGCACGTGCCCGGTATCAATGACGGTGCAAGGCCGCGCCTCGCTGCCGGTCAGGAATGCGGCCATCAACTCAATCGGCCGCTGGGTGGCGGAGATGCCGATGCGCACCGGCGGCGTCGGACACAAACGGTCCAGCCGTTGCAGCGACAGACTCAGATGGGCACCGCGTTTGTTGCCGGCCAAGGCGTGGATTTCGTCGACGATGACGCTATGCACCGTGCTCAGCATTTCCCGGCCGGAATCCGAAGTCAACAAGATGTACAGAGATTCCGGCGTGGTGACCAGGATATGCGGCGGATTACGTTTCATGGCTTGCCGCTCGGCCGGCGAGGTATCGCCGGTGCGGGTTTGGGCGCGAATCGCTACGTCCGGCAGGCCGGCCTCCAGCAACATGAAGCGGATTTCGGCCAAGGGTTGTTCCAGGTTCTTGCGGATGTCGTTGGACAGGGCTTTAAGCGGCGACACGTATAACACCCGGGTTGCGTCCGGCAACGGTGCACGCAATCCTTGCTGCAACAAGTCGTCGATCGCCGCCAAAAATGCCGCCAAGGTTTTGCCGGAGCCGGTCGGCGCCGCAATCAACGTCTGCCGTCCGGCCCGGATTGCCGGCCAGGCCTGGGTCTGTACCTGCGATGGCGCGGCAAATCGCCCGGTAAACCAATCGGCCACGAGGGGATGGAAAGCGGTTAAGGGCATAGGCGGTTCGCGCGCAACTGCAAGACGTAGTCTGGACGGGATGGCTTAGCCGCCGTCGGCACCTGGTACCGACGCATAGTGGGACACGGCCGGAAAAGGCTGATAAAAGTGATGGAGCAGCCGTTTCCATTCCTGGTACCTCGGCGACTGGCGAAAGCCGGCTTCGTGGGCTTGCAGCGACGCCCAGCGCACCAACAGAATATATTCATTGGGATGCTCGAGACAGCGCCCCGGTTCGTGAGACAAGCAGCCGGGCATTGCCGAAATGATGTGCTGCGCTTCCAGGAAGGCGGCTTGGAATTCTTCAGCTTGACCGGCTCGGACCCGGAGTGGGGCGACCTCGAGAATCATGGTACGGACGCTACCTCTCCCAGCTGGTGCGGCGCAAGGACGGCGCGTCGACGCAATCCGGTTTGAGCGCGGGACTGTGCGTGTTCATAGATGACTTGCCTCGATCCAAAGCTGTTGTTTGCCGACCTGCCGATACCAATTCTTAAACCGGGAACGGTCATGTTCAAAGGACTCGGATAACTGGGGACGCGGATCTTCGCTCAATGCGTACGCCATCCCTTCGATAAACCATTCGGGACCATGCCACACCTTTATCATGCCAAGTTGCTCGTATTGCAAGTGATGAATCATTTCGTGGCGCACATAGTAAGGCTTCCATGCGCGAGGGCTGATCACAATACCCAAGGTGCCGATAGTAGCGGCCGAACGTTTCCCTAAGCCAAAGGCTTGAAAGCAGGCTGCGGTCGCGCAGAACGTGACGCGAGGCTTTTTTCCGATCGGGCCGGCGGCCGACTCGACAAAATGCACAGCCTCATCGTAAAGCGTAGCGGCTTCCGGGTATCGAGCCGGGGCGTCCGTGCAGATGAATTCGCTGCTGCATGAAATACCTGTCAGCCGGGGGGCAACGACCCGTACGGGCTTGATGAATGCCCAAGCGGCGGCGGGAAGTAAAAGTACAGCAATGAGTAATGAACGTTGCACCATAAAAGCCTTTCATGACGAATACCATAGCGCCAAGCTGCGTAAGCCGCTGTGGTTGCGCCGAATCGTGCTCACGCGTCAAATCGATGCCGGCCTGAACCTCGCCGATAGTAACCATAACCATCGCGGAAAAAACGGTTGCCGGTTTCGATGCCGGGGCCTGCGAGGCGCGGGTAGACCGTCTCGTTGCAATCAATGCCCAAGATTTTGATTGGATCCGGTCGGGCTTGAAACCAGCACTTTGTCCACCCGGTTGCCGTCCATGTCCACAACTTCGATACGCAGACCTTGCAACTCGAAATGATCGGTGGCTTTGGGCACATAGCCCAGATGCAACATGACGAAGCCGCCAACGGTGTTGACGTGACTATCGGACTGTTCGGGGACCGGCGTCAAGCGAAAATGCGTCCGAAATTCGTGAATGTCCAGCATGCCGTCCACCAGCCAGGAACCGTCCTCGCGTTGCAACATTTCCGGCCTATCTTCCAACGGACTGGTCGCCAAAGTGCCGACGATCGCTTCCAATACGTCGCCTAACGTCACCAAACCATTGATCTCCCCATATTCATCGGCTACCAGCGCGGTATGCAGGTGGGCTTGCTTGAATTGTTCCAAAAGGCCCATCAAGCTAATCGAATCGGGGACGAACAGCGCCTTGACCATGATTTTGTCGAGGCTGGGCTGGTCTCCCATCAATACCCGATCAAGAATGTCCTTGACTTTGATAAAGCCAACGACCGTCTCCAGCCCGCCGGCGCAAAGCGGTAGCACCCCGTGCGAGCTTTCGATGATCAGCCGGCGATTTTCCTGGAACGGTTTGCGCAGATCCAGCCAAACGATGTCCTGACGCCACGTCATGATGGAGGCGACATTGCGCTTGTCGAGTCTCAAGATGTTTTCCATGAAATGGAATTCGGCCTCTTCCAGTACGCCTTCCTCTGTACTTTGGGCCAACAGAAGCTTAATTTCCTCCTCGGTCATCGATGGTTCGTTTTTGGGCTTGATGCGCATCAGCCATAACGAGACTTCCGTGGCTAAGCTCAACAGCTTTACCGCCGGCAAAGCCAGCAAAGACAAGCCATGCATGGGTCGGGCTATCAGCGCGGCTATCCGTTCCGGAAAATTCAGCGCCAGGCGTTTAGGCACCAACTCGCCGACAATCAAGGACAAGAAAGTAATTAAAATCACTGTGGCGGCTAAAGCCAATTTTTCGGCATACGGCGCTAGGTAAGTAAACGACTGTAGCCAAGGTATCAATGGTTTGGTAATGGCCTCTTCGCCCAACGCGCCGCTAAGAATGCCGATAGAGGTGATGCCAACCTGTATCGTAGACAAAAAGCGGGTGGGTTGTTCTGCCAGTTCCAGGGCCTTGGCCGCTCCGCTGTGGCCCCGCTCGAGCATTTGTTGCAAGCGGATCTTGCGTGACGAGACGACCGCCATTTCCGACATTGCAAAAATGCCGTTTAGAAATATCAATATTAAAATCAAACCGAATTCAAAAGACATGCGATAACAGCTCTGTGCTGAAGAGGGAAATAAAGTAGGGACATGTTCGCGCAGTTAGTAGGGGGCTAAATCCGACGCCCGACAGGCTTTGACGCCGGCAGTGCCGTGCCCGGACGATTTCGGCCTATCGGTCCTGGGCCGATGTTGGCCCGTGGCTCAACTGCGGGTCGGTTCGGCGCATGGCGGCGGGCTAAACGCTATACGTGGTCGAGGTAGTCTTGCCGCCGTGTCCGGTCCAGTCGGTATGAAAGAACTCGCCGCGCGGTTTGTCCACTCGTTCGTAAGTGTGGGCGCCGAAATAGTCGCGTTGCGCTTGCAGCAAGTTGGCGGGTAGGCGCTCGCTGCGGTAGCCGTCGTAATAGGCCAGCGCCGAGGAAAACGCAGGCGTGGGGATGCCGGCCCGGATGCCCAGAATCACAGCCTGCCGCCAGCCGGATTCGGCTTGTTGCATCGCAGCTACGAAAAAATCGGCCAACAGCAGATTCTCCAAATCCGGTTTTTTTTGATAAGCCTGTTTGATCGCTTGCAGGAATTGGCTGCGGATGATGCAGCCGCCGCGCCACATCAAGGCGATTTCGCCGTAATTCAAGGCAAATCCGTATTCCTTGGACGCTTCCCGCATCAATTGGAAACCCTGGGCGTAGGAAATGATTTTCGAGGCGTACAAGGCTTGCCGTACCGCGCCGATCATGGCTTGCCGATCGCCTTCGAAAGGCTGCACTTGTTTTTTAAGGACTGCCGCGGCTCTAACCCTTTCGTCTTTTTGCGCCGACAAACAGCGGGCGAAGACCGATTCGCCGATCAAGGTCAGCGGTATCCCCAAGTCCAGCGCATTAATGCCCGTCCATTTGCCGGTGCCTTTTTGCCCGGCGGTATCCAGGATTTTATCTAATAGCGCTGAGCCGTCTTCGTCTTTATAAGCCAGGATGTTGGCGGTAATTTCGATCAGGTAGGAGCTGAGTTCGCCGCGGTTCCAGTCGGCGAAAATCGTCTGCATTTGGTCGGTACTCAAGCCCAGCCCTTCGGAAAGCAGTTGGTAGGCTTCGCAAATCAATTGCATATCGCCGTACTCGATGCCGTTATGCACCATTTTTACGTAATGTCCTGCACCGTTGTCCCCTACCCATTCGCAGCACGGCTCGCCATCGACCTTGGCGCTGATCGCTTGGAATATCGGTTTAACCGCCGGCCAGGCCGCGGCGTTGCCGCCCGGCATGATCGAGGGGCCGTGGCGGGCGCCTTCTTCGCCGCCGGACACGCCGGTGCCGATGTACAGCAAACCCCTTTCCTTCAGGTATTGGGTGCGACGGTTGCTGTCGGTAAACAGCGAATTGCCGCCGTCTATGATGATGTCGCCCGCAGACAGCAACGGCAGCAGGTCTTCGATGTATTGGTCGACCACGTTGCCGGCTTTGACCATCAACATGATTTTACGCGGGGTTTCGAGTTGATCTACCAGTGCTTGCAGGGAATATGCGCCTATGACTTGCGTTCCCTTGGCGGGACCTTGTAAAAATTCGTCCACTTTGGACCTAGTGCGATTGTAAACCGCGACTTTGAAACCATGGTCGTTCATATTCAAGACCAAGTTTTGGCCCATGACCGCTAGGCCTATTAAACCGATGTTCGCTTGCATATTAGCCTCCAGCGCAACAGTACTCTCCGGATAGTAACACGGCAGGCGGCTAACGGTGGCTCGCTTTGTTTAACAATCTTTTTCAAGCTTTTTCCGTTTCCTCGCTTGAGAACTACGCCGTGCTTCCGATATTAATAAAGCATTAATCAACTTTCTACGGTTTTTCGGGTCTGGAACAATAAACGGGTTGGCGCAACAGATACTTATGGGCTACTGCATGACGCCGCCAAACCTGATAATATGTCTGTAATTTATTGATTATTAAGATTAAAGTTTGGTAATCGCCTGGTGCACTCCTGCTCGTTAACGTTTTATGTATTGAATATGACTGCTAAGCACGTACTAAGCATGAATTCTGAAACCGAAGTTCGCCGCACCTACGTGCGCAGGCAAAAAGAGCGGCGGGTCAATACCTTTGCTTTTAATTCGCCGGAATGGATAGCCATGATGCAGGAGCATTATGTGATGTGGCCGAAAACCGAGCGTCGAAAAAAGGATAGACGCGCCAAGGACAGACGCAAGATCGATAGGCGCAGGGCATTGCGCAGGGCTGACCAGCCCAAATATTCGCGCGCACCCTATTTCTTCAGCACCGAAAGCATCCTGGACGAAGAAGAAAAGCAGATGATTTTGGAGCTGTTCCGCGATGCGGATTAAGTCCCGCAGGCTAGCGGGCCGACATCCCTGTGCCGCGTCTTGAATTTACCCGGCGCAGCCTTTATAGTGCGTAACCCTTTTGCATTGAAAAATCAACGCCATGCCATCGTTTGATATCGTTTCCGAATTGGATAGTCACGAAGTGACCAACGCAGTCGATCAGGCTAATAAAGAAGTGTCTACCCGTTTCGATTTTAAAGGCAGCAACGCTAGCTTCGAGCAGCAGGAAGACGCCATCTTGATGAAAGCGGAGTCGACCTTTCAACTGCAACAAATGCTGCCGATTTTGTATTCCAAAATGGGCAAGCGCGGTATCGACATTTCCAGTCTGGAAAGCGGCAAGATTCAAGATACCGGCAAAACCGCGCAACAGCCGATTACGTTAAAACAAGGTATAGGCAGCGACTTGGCGAAAAAAATCGTCAAATTGATCAAAGACAAAAAACTGAAGGTGCAAGCGGCGATCAACGGCGATAAAGTTCGCGTCACCGGCAAAAAGCGCGACGACCTGCAAGAAGTCATCCAAATGCTGCGGGCCGAAGATTTAGGCCAACCGCTACAATTCAACAATTTCCGCGATTAATCCTGTTCCGCAGTTTGCCGAATCGGTGGCGTGATTTTACTGCGACCGCTTTACGGCATCACCTGTTACTCCCATGAGCCGCATGACTGTTTTCGACCATAACCTAGGGCTGCGGCGTGCCGAGCAGCTGAACAGGGATTGCCATTGCGTGTCTTTAAGTCGCCCGCAGTTGCGACGGCAACTGGCGCAGCAGCCGGACGGCGAACGCTTGTTTAAGATGATTACCGAAGAACGGCCGCATTTATTGTCGGATGCGGCGGTGTTTGTCGCCGAGTCCAGCTTGCAACGCCAGCGCGAAATCATAGAAGCGCTGGAACGGGTGATTGCACATCCTGGGTATAGACAGCAGGTGTTGAGCTACGCGCCGCAGGCCGCGCGGTTTCAGCCCAAGGCGCGCGGGGTGTTCCTGGGGTTTGACTTCCATCTGGGTCAAGACGGGCCGAAACTGATAGAGATCAATACCAACGCCGGCGGCGCCTTGATCAATTTGTTAATGGCCAGCGCGCATAGCGCTTGCGACAGCTGCCCTTGCAGCTTGGCCTTTCCGGACTCTCCGGTGCAAGCGGCCTTGGCCATCGTCGCGATGTTTCGGAACGAATGGCGCTTAAGCGGAAACCAACGGCCGCTGGCCAGCATCGCTATCGTCGACGAACAGCCGAACCGGCAATACATGTTGCCGGAATTTTTGTTGTTTCAAAACTTGTTTGCCGGACACAGAATCCAAGCGGTGATATGCGATCCGGCAGAGTTGCAATTGCGGGCCGGCCGATTGTGGCACGGCGAGCTGGCGATAGATTTGGTTTACAACCGCTTGACCGATTTCGGGTTGGAACAGCCGGCGCACCGGCAATTATTGCAAGCCTATCTCGATCAGGCTGCCGTGGTGACCCCGCATCCGCACAGTCATGCTTTGTATGCGGACAAGCGCAATTTGGCGTTATTGACCGATGCCGAGTTCTTGCGCAGCTTGGGGCTGGACGAACGGACGCAGGCCGTATTGCTGGACGGGGTGGCAAAGACGCTCAAAGTGGCCGGTATGGATGCGGATAGTTTATGGCAGCAGCGCAAGCAATGGTTTTTCAAGCCGGCCAAAGGATACGGCAGCAAGGCCGCCTATAGGGGCGACAAGCTAACCCGCCGGGTGTTCGGGGACATCGTCGCGGCCGACTACGTGGTGCAAGCCATCGTGCAACCCAGCGAACGGCAATGGCAGATAGGCGAGGAAACGACCGAATTGAAGCTGGATATACGCAATTACGTGTACGACGGTCGAGTTCAATCGGTATGCGCCCGTTTGTACCAAGGGCAAACGACTAATTTTCGCACAGTGGGCGGCGGATTCGCCAATGTCGTGGTCGTACCGGAACGGCCTTTGGGCAACGAGTCGGAAGCGTTCTAGCCGAATTGGCGGATCGTTCCGCACTGTGCCGGCGCAGAGCCGGGTTCAACCCGGTAAGCGATGAATCCGAGCGGCCGGGATGCCGACCGAAGTGAGAAAGGCTCCGAGCTTATCCCGGCAGCCGGAGGTATAGAACAGTGTGGGCCGCGATTGCGCGGAGCGTGGAATGGCCGCCTGTTCCAAGCGGTAGGCTAATTGCCGGGCAACCGCTACGGACGGTTCGAGCAATTGCACGTGTTTGCCCGCTACTTCGCCGATTTGTTCCGCTAAAAACGCATAGTGGGTGCAACCCAGGACTATCGTATCCGCGCCCGCCGCGATACCCGGTTTCACGTAGGCCTCCAGCAAGGCGTAAGTAGCGGGGGAATCCAATTCGCCGCGTTCGACTTGGTCCGCCAAGCCGGGGCAAGCCTGCAAAATGATGTGCACCCCTTGCCCGAACGAGGCGCATAGCCGGGCAACCGAGGCGCTTTGTATCGTGTTGGCGGTGGCTAACACGAGTACCACCCGGGAATGGCTGTTTAAAGTCGCGGGTTTGATCGCGGGTTCCATCGCGACTATCGGTAGATCGTAACTGCTACGCAAGGACGCCGCCGTGGCGACGCTGATGGTGTTGCAGGCCAGCACCAGGGCTTTGGCGCCCAGTTCCACGACGAAGTTGGCGATGCGATGCGCCCGTGCTTGCAAAAAGGCATGGCCCTGGTTGCCGTATGGCGCATGGCCGCTGTCTGCGATGTACACGAAGGACTCTCCCGGTAAAACCGCTTGAATGGCACGCAATACCGACAATCCGCCTACCCCGGAATCGTAAACGCCGATGGGACTGTCGAGAGTGCCTAACCGAGCCTTGCTGTCGAAAAACGGTGCTGCAGTCGTCATTCAATAACCGAACGACTGCGCAAAGCTAGACGGTTTGGGTAGCGTGCAAATGCGACGGAGCGGGATATGCGGCATTTTTTCTAAACTCGATGGCAAGGCGTTGTTGCTAGGGATGGGACAAATCGAAAATCCCCTAATTAAAAGGCTTGCCGGCAGTGAAGTCAATTTTTCGAGGCGCGGTGTGCCCGTCGATCTTAGCGGTCCCTGCGGCCCCCGGATTTCAAGGTTTTTATGCTATAGTTTGCGGCCATTTTGCGCACATCCCGCGCGGTAAACCTCAGTCTATCAGCATGTTATCGTTTCGAATTTTCTTCCTGATTACCTTAGCGTATTTCGCCCAAGCTTGCGGCCAAACCGGGGCTTTGTATTTACCGGATAAGCCGGAGAGCGCCAAACAAGCCAAACCTTTACCTTCGGACGAGCGTTGAGCATGGATTATTTCAACTATCGCGAAAATCGTTTGTATGCCGAAGACGTTGCAGCCGAGCAGATCGCCGCCCGGTTCGGTACCCCGTGCTACGTGTACTCGCGCGCAACCTTGGAACGGCATTGGCGGGCATTCGACCAAGCCTTCGGCCAACACCCGCACTTGATCTGCTACGCGGTCAAAGCCAATTCCAACTTGGCGGTGTTGAACGTGCTGGCGCGTTTGGGATCGGGATTCGACATTGTGTCGATCGGCGAAATGCAGCGCGTGTTGGCGGCCGGCGGCCGGGCGGACCAAATTGTGTTTTCCGGGGTCGGCAAACGCGAAGACGAAATTCGCATGGCTTTGAATACCGGTATTCGCTGCTTCAACGTGGAAGTCGCCGGCGAGTTGGACCGCATCGATCGCATCGCCGGCGAGTTGGGCATGGTGGCGCCGGTGTCGTTTCGGGTAAATCCGGATGTGGATGCGCAAACCCATCCCTATATTTCGACCGGCCTGAAGGAAAATAAATTCGGCATCGACATTCAACTTGCCGCGCACGAATTCCGGCGTGCCGCGCAAATGACTAACGTCCGAGTAGTAGGGATCGATTGTCACATCGGTTCGCAATTGACTGCCACCCTGCCGTTCCTGGACGCTTTCGAGCGGGTGCTGGCTTTGGTCGATCAACTGCAAGCCGAAGGCATAGTCTTGCAACACATCGACTTGGGCGGCGGCTTGGGCATTCGTTATCGCGACGAAACGCCGCCGGAACCGGCCGAATACGTCGCCGCGCTGCTGGACAAACTGGGCGGGCGCACGGCGGAAATCATGCTGGAACCGGGCAGAGCGATTGCCGGTAACGCCGGCATTTTGCTGACTAAAGTCGAATATTTAAAACCGACCGACGGCAAGAACTTCGCCATCGTCGACGCGGCGATGAACGATTTGGTTAGGCCGTCGCTGTACGGCGCCTGGCAGGACATAATTCCGGTGGACGCTGAATCCGCTGGCGGCGAACAGCTTTGGGATGTGGTTGGCCCGGTTTGTGAAACCGGCGATTTTTTAGGCAAGAACCGAGCTTTGGCGATTGCGCCGGGGGATTTGCTGGCGGTGCGCTCGGCCGGCGCCTACGGCTTTACCATGAGTTCCAATTACAACTCCAGGCCGCGCGCCGCGGAGGTGATGGTCGACGGCGACAGCGCGCATCTGGTGCGCCGACGCGAATCCCTGGAACAATTATGGGCCGGCGAACAGCTATTGCCGTAACAGCATGAACATCGTTTTCAGAAAAATGCACGGCTTGGGCAACGACTTCGTGGTGATAGACGCAGTCAACCAAGCGATTGCCTTGAGCCCGGAGCACATTCGCTTCATCGCCGACCGGCATTTCGGCGTCGGTTGCGACCAATTGCTGCTAGTCGAAAAGCCGCAGGCCGCCAATGCCGATTTCAAATACCGGATTTTCAACGCCGACGGCAGCGAAGTCTCGCAATGCGGTAACGGCGCCCGCTGCTTCGCCCGCTTTGTGCGGGAACAGGGTTTATCCGATAAAGATTTGCTGGTGGTCGATACCGGCGCCGGGCAGTTGCAGCTCAAATTCGATAGCGACGGGGCGATTACCGTCAACATGGGCGTTCCTAGGCACGCTCCTGAGCAGATTCCGCTTCAAATGCCGGCCGAGTCTGTGCTATACCATACCCGGATAGCGGGTCAAGACTTAACCTTCGCGGCAGTGTCCATGGGTAATCCGCACGCGGTGATTGCGGTGGACGACGTCGATACGGCGCCGGTCGAGCGCATCGGGCCATTGATGGAGAGCCATCCTTTGTTTCCGGAGCGGGTCAACGTCGGCTTCATGCAAGTGGTCGACCGAAGCCATGTCAAGCTGCGGGTTTACGAACGCGGCGCGGCGGAAACGCTGGCATGCGGCAGCGGGGCTTGCGCGGCGGTGGTTGCCGGCATAGAACAGGGGCTACTGGATAACCGGGTCGAAGTCAGTTTGCCCGGCGGGTCGTTGCGCATCGACTGGCCCGGGCGAGGCAGGCCGGTAATGATGACCGGTCCTGCCGTCACGGTATATCAAGGACAAATAACGTTATGAACGAGACAGCACAGATTTCTTCGCTGAGCGAAGCCGAAGTCGTCGAGTATCTGGGACGGCACCCGGAATTTTTCCACAGCCATTTGGATTTGCTGGAACGCATGTGGATACCTCACCCGAGCGGCGACGCCATTTCGCTGATTGCCAAGCAATTGGAATTGTTCCGGGTTAAACACCAGGAGCAGGAAAACCAATTGAACGCGCTGATCGATATTGCCCGGGAAAACGATGCGGCCTTCAGCCGCATGCACGAGCTGACCCTGGCCATGCTGGAAGCAAACAGTTTGGAGGAAGCGGTCGCCAATCTGACCGACGTGATGGCGGAATGCTTTATAACCGATTTTGTGGCGGTAAAAATCGTCGGTGCTTGCCCGGACTCGCCGCTCAGCAATCTGTTTGTGGCAGCAGACGATGCGAACTTGAAGCTTTTCAATCAGGAAATGACCACTAATCAGCCCAAATGCGGGAGGCCGACCTTGGCCCAAGCGCGTTTTCTATTCGGCGACGCCGCGGTGGAAGTCAAGTCCTGCGCGATCATTCCCATGGCGTTTACCCAACTGGACGGCTTGCTGGCGATAGGTAGCCGCGACGAAGGACGCTTCCATTACAGCTTGGGCAGCTTGTTTTTAACGCAGATGAGCGAAATCGTCGGTACCCGGCTGATTTCCTTGTTGTCGCAATTAAGCCGGCAATGACACCGGAAGCCACGCAGGCGATCGACAGTTTCATCGATTACTTGCGTGGCGAGAAAAGGGCCTCTGCGCACACCCTTAGCAACTATCGGCGCGATTTAAAGCAGTGGCAACAATTCTGTGTCAGCCGGAAATTGGCGGATTGGACCCAAGCCGGCGCGGCCGACGTGCGGCAATTTATCGTTTTTCGCCACCAAAATCGCCTTGGAGCCAGTTCGCTACGCCGGAAATTGGCCGCCATCCGCAGTTTTTACCGTTTTTTGATGCAAAAAGGCAGGGCTGTCGACAATCCGACCCAAGGAGTCCGAGCGCCCAAGCCGGCTAAAAAGTTACCCAAGCTTTTGGATGTCGATCAAGTGGCCGGCATGTTGGATGCTCCTGCCGACAGTAGCTTGGAATTGCGCGACATCGCCATGTTCGAGCTGTTTTATTCGTCAGGTTTGCGTTTGAGCGAACTGGTCATGCTGGATATCAAAGACCTTAATCAGAGCGAAGGCATGTTATTGGTTCGCCACGGCAAAGGCGGCAAACAACGTTACTTGCCGGTAGGCGCTAAGGCCGTAGCGGCCTTGCGCGCTTGGTTGGCGCAGCGGCCGGATTGTGAGTCGCCCGCTTTGTTCGTTTCCCGTAGCGGAGCTAGATTAAGCCAACGCAACGTGCAACTGCGCTTGCGGCGCTGGTGCGAGCGGCGCGAACTAAAGGAACATATCCATCCGCACATGCTCAGACATTCGTTCGCCAGTCATCTGCTGGAGTCCAGCCAAGATATTCGCGCGGTGCAAGAATTACTGGGTCATGCCGACGTCAGTACGACGCAAATCTATACGCACCTGGATTTTCAGCATCTAGCAAAAGTCTATGACAACGCTCACCCCAGAGCGAAAAAACGTGGATCCGAATAAACTCTCGGTGCGCATTTCCCGTGGTAACCCCAATATCTGGTGTTCAGCGAACAGAACCTTCCGCCCCCCGGACGTCGAGCCAAATATGTTGGAATAATCGTCCCAAGTTATAAATTCCGTAGCAACGGCGCTTGATCACCTTGATCTTATTGTTGAGTCCTTCGACAAAACCGCTGGTTGTGCACCCAACAAAGTAATGGGTGATGTGGTCGCAAAGGCGGCAAAACAGGTAAGCCCTAATGCCGTGATCCGTTCCAGCCATTGGGTTCATACGAAACGCCAACATAGCCCCTTTCAACGCGATTTTATCGATACCGATCGATTTCAATGCCGGCACGGTCGATTAGTACACGTGTTTCTGAACATGTGGTTTTGACGATTACGACGAAATTGAGATATTCTTCGGTTATTAAAAACTTTTTGTTAACTCATATTGAAAATTTAAAACTCCAAAATCTGTATAGAGGAATAAATTGATGTACCCATTTTGGTTCAAGCTAGCAAACGTTTTAATTTTGTGGACATTTGTGTTTCCATCCATCTCAATTGCCTCAACAGCAAGTTGCCAATCTGCGCAGCTTAAAGCAGTAGCCACTTTATGCAAGAAAGCATTTTCATGCGAGAGTACTTACACAAAGAAACCTGGCAAAGACCCGCAAACCACCAAAAGAGATAGCTGTATTCTTAAAACCAAAGACAAATTTGTCAGCAGCTGGGATAAGGTATTAGCCAAAGAAGCAAAAAAAGGGGGTCAGTGCACATTATCCGACAGTGGCAATACGCTAGTGGCTGGTGAAATTCTCGATATAGAAACTTTGTTGTCCGACTTTAAAACCGGTTGGGATTCATCCGATACAGCCAGCAATTCTCTCTACTCCGGTTTATTGTCTGCCGCTGGCACACATTGCACATCGGCATTGACTGCTCATGCAACCAACGCCGCCAAGGCCAATGCAGACAAGCTCGCCTCAGCCCTGTTAAAAGCGCAAAACAAGTTTATCGCCTCTGCAAACGCCAAAATAAACAAGGCGACTGCCAAGGGATTTAGCTATTCAGGGCTTGAATCATCCGCAATAGCCACATCGATGCTTTCATTTGTCGATGCCGTTGTAACTGAAACGGGTGGAGTGAATGCTGGTGGAAATAATGGTGGCAGCACCTCGATTAAAGCCGTTTCTGCCAGCTTAGGGAATGAACACAGCTGCTTCCTGTTGAGTAATCAAAAAGTTAAATGCTTTGGTTACTCCATTGGAGGGCGGCTTGGCCTTGGCTTCATTTTTGATTTATTTACAGACGATGACTCTCTGGGAGTCGGCGATCACCCAAAAGAAACAGCAAATACTGTCCCCTATGTTAACTTGGGAACAGGACGCACCGCCAAGGCAATTGGTTCCGGCTACGCTCATACTTGCGCCCTTCTCGATAACAATGATGTAAAGTGTTGGGGTAGCAATCTATCCGGTGAACTTGGCCTGGGCTCTTTCGGCGATATTGGATTCAATAACAACGAAATGGGCGATAACCTGCCCTCTTTGGATTTTGGCGTTAACCAAAAAGCTATTCAGTTATCAGTAGGTGGCGACCACAACTGTGTCCAACTGGACAACAATTCATTAAAGTGCTGGGGCAATAATTTGTGGGGAGAACTTGGTAACGGTTCCGATAATCAATCAGTTGGCAGCCAACCTGGGCAAATGGGAGATGCGCTGAAGGCAACCGATTTAGGTACGGGGCGAACCGCCATGCAGGTTGCGCTTAGCCAAGCGGCTCCCGATTCAGCCCATTCCTGCGCTCGACTGGATGATGGCAGTGTCAAATGTTGGGGTAGTGATGATCATGGCCGTCTAGGCATTGGTTTGTTCGACCCCCATGAATTCATCGGTAATATTGGTGATGAACCGGGACAAATGGGCGACAACCTGCCTGCCGTAAATCTCGGGGTAGGCCGCTCTTCAGTTCAATTGGCGGCGGGCGCACTGCATAATTGTTCGATCCTCGATAATAACCAGCTAAAGTGTTGGGGCGCCAATGAATCAGGGCAATTAGGCCTTGGCGACACCCAAGACCGTGGTACCGACGTTGTGTCGGAAATGGGCGACAATCTACCCGCTGTCAACTTAGGCGTGGACCGCTATGCCGTTGAAATTGCCCTAGGAATAACCCATTCTTGTGCCCGGTTGGATAACGGAACCGTCAAATGCTGGGGAGCCAACAGCTTTGGCCAATTGGGACTGGGCGATACCAAATTTCGTGGCCGCTTATCAACCGAAATGGGCGATAACCTGCCTACAGTCAACTTGGGAGCCGGTCGCACTGCCAAACGAATCTTTGCTGGCGGCAATCACAGCTGCGCATTGTTGGACAATGACGCTATGAAATGCTGGGGCGCAAACACTAACGGGCAACTTGCTCTAGGCGACAGCGAAAACCGCGGCGATCAAGCAAACGAAATGGGTGGCAGCCTGCCAGCTATTGATTTTGGTAATAAATAGATTTCGGCTGCCTTCTCCAGCGGTAGCCGGCATGGTAGTCAGCTCTTGCTGGCGCAGTTAAGCTAGTTGTCGCTTCGAAGTAAAGATTATGCAGCCTATCTGGTCCTGGTTGGCGTTGTTTTGGATTTCGGCGCGATACGAACTGAGATGCGCCGTATGGATGCTGTTCAAGTTATGGATGTCTTTACTGCACGACGAGATCTTGTGCGTGGGTTTGTTCGAAAAGCGCCTTGCGTTGTGCCGACACGTCCCAAAGGCGGCGGATCGGTTTACAGGGTTCCTTTGTATGCTGATGATGAAGTCATCCATTCGATTTGGCGGATTGCCGAGCGGCATCCGCCCCGAACGGTTTCCGAAATTGTCCAACGATTTGGCCGCTTAAGACACCCTATATATCGTCAACGTCACCAACGATTGTTGATATGGCACCAGGCAGGAACCCTTCCAGCGCCTGTACACGACCTTGGCCCACGGCGTGGAATTTCGCCGACCGGTTATGCGGGTGACCCATACCGACATATCCACCGTGGCCTTGGCCGATGGCACGGTGCTGGAACAGTCGCCGTCCGACGCTCGCTGGGCCGGCGCATACCGCGTGCCTTTCGTCACCGAGCCACAGCCAACTTTTTACCAACGGCATTTTTATCTGATGCCGGGGTTGTATAAGAAAGACAAAATTCGCACGCGCTATCAATATCAAGACATGATGACACCCTATGAAAAGTTCCGCTCATTGCCCGAGGCGGAAGCCTATCTCAAACCGGGAATCACGTTGGAAAAATTGGACGCATTTGCCACCTAAGCAATTTTCATACCCCCTTCTCTCAGGCTCATGTCTGGATTGGAAAATACTTTTGCGACTTACCCCAAGGGTTAACGCGTTTTCGGTCTACTGTAAATTTGCGACACGAGCATTGAACGTTTGACGGAAAGAGTGTGGCCGCGTTGAATTACGCGGCCGCCGGTAGGCGCTATTTCGAAATCGTCAGCGTGGGCGCGCCGCGTTGCGCGAGCTCGGTCATGGTCATTTGAAACAGCTGATGCAACAGACGGAAGCCTTCGCGATTCCATTGGTAGCCGGCCTCCGGGGCGATGGCGTAGTAATTGCCTGCGTATTCGACGTAAAGCGAGTCATCGTTCGGTGCGTCTTCGGTAACCGAAATGCCCAGCGTGTGAATCGGGTTTTCTTTGACGTGCGGCGTGGCCTGCAACTTTTCGACGGGATATTCGGATTCGTCGTCTATGCCCCTACCCAGAAAATTCACGACATTGTAAAAGCTGCGCAAGCGGAAAAAACCGTGTACCGGCACTTCGCCGCCGGGATAGTCCGAACGGATGTCGACCATGACATCGTTGAGCAAGCCTTTATCCGCTTCGTCGTTCAAGGCGATACGTTGTGCGTTAGTGAGGGATTGCGGATCGTAATTGGTTATCACGGTATGGCCGATTAAGCGTTTGGTTAAGGTTAGCCGCTTGCCGGCGGCATCAAAATCGAGGTCGTATTCTTTTTGCAAGCCGGCGAATTGTTCCGCAGCCAACGTATCCGCGGGAATATGCCAGCTTTGCTCGAATTGCAAAGGTTCTACAAACAGGCGGTGACGGTCTTGGACGGTGGATATTTGCGTAACTAGCTGGCGAAAGCGTTTGTAGCCTGTTTTATCGCTCGGTTTGTTGTAGAAAACGGCGTCTTGTGCTTCGGTATTCCCTTTGAGGCGCAGTTCTCCGGCCAGCAAACGCAGCACCAGATCTATATCCGCACCCTGACGCAGTAACATGGTCAGCTTATGCTCGTGAAAGGGTGTGAGCAAACGTTGGGTAAACTCCTCGCCTTCTATCGGGACGATGCTGATGGTCGGGTTTTCCGAAACGGTGCCGCCGAAAATAGGGGTCAGCAACGAGCCGGATTCGCCGGTCAAGGCCGGCGTGGCGCCGGCGTTGAATTGAAAATTAAAGGTGGCGGCGATGTTGGAGATGCCGGTGAAATGCAGCGGTTGGTGCTGATGAGCGCGGGCGACATTCAACAACAGCTGTTGCGATTGAATATCGGAGGTACTCTGGTCGTAGGCCATCACTGCGTTATTCAACGCTATCGGCGACAGGCAGCCCGGTAAAACGATCGCAGTTGCAAGTGGGCTGAGCCAACGTAAAAGTTGGCTAATTATGGGGATTTGCCTGGGATTTGGCATATATAATTCCGGCGAATGGTTTTAGGCGGCATTGTAGCGTAGGCGCCGGGTCGGCCGAGCGGTCAGGCCGACGGCGCGATTGTTTTCGCAGGCTTTGCCCGCCGCAACGATAGTAATGACTTTAGTCACGGCACAATGGCGAAATCACTATGTCCGGAAACATCAACGCTTTGCGGGTTGCTTTAACTTTAAGCCTGTTTGTTCGGGTATCGCCGGTTGTTGCGCAAGACAATACCGCTACTACAGCCATCGTGCTGAAAGCGGATAAGCAAGGCCACTTTACCGGTAGCGCCAGGATCAACGAGGTGGCCGTGCCGTTTATGATCGATACCGGGGCGACGCTGACGGTAGTGCCTATGCAACTGGCCTCTAAGGCTCGTTTGCCCTACGGCGCGCAAGTGGAGGCGCATACCGCAGGCGGCCGGGTTTTCAATAAATCGACCGTGATCGGCAGTCTGAAATTGGGCGATTGCGAATTGCACAACGTCGATGCCCATCTGAGCCAACATCTGTCCGAAGTGTTGATCGGCATGAATGTACTGAAGTCCTTCAAAATTAATCAAACCGCCGATAGCATGACGCTGACACCGAATGAGGCGATGCAAACCGAGGCGCAATCCAAGACGACCGGATCCGCGCCGTCTGCGCCGGTCGACCAAAGACCGTCATCGCCGATTACCAAGCAGGTGATATGCGACCGGAACCAGCGCTGTATTACCCGCTTTAGCAACTAAGCGTGCTTAACGGTGACGGCGCAAGCGGCGAATCAGTAGTTTTTCCAGACCGACGCTTAGGTAGATCGTCAAACCGACTGCGGCAATCAGACGCCATTCGTCCGAGCCAATGGCGGCGGTGCCGAATAAGGCTTGCATCGGCGGCCAGTAGGTAAACAGGGCTTGCAGGGCGGCCATGAGCGTGACGCCGCCGAGCAGCCACGGATTGGAAAACAGGCCGACGCGCAGCATCGAATAGTGCAGGGAGCGGCAATTGAACAAGTAAAACAATTCGCCGACTACGAACACGTTGCTGGCGACGGTGCGGGCTTTTGCCAACGGTTCGCCTTGCTGCAATTCCCATTCGAACAGGCCGAACGCCCCGGCCAGCAGTAACAGGCCGACGATGACAATACGCAGTATCAATTGACCGGTCAGTATGGGTTGGCCCGGCGAGCGTGGCCGGCGCCGCATCAAGCCGGGTTCTTTGGGTTCGAAGGCCAACATCAAACCCAGCAGTACTGCGGTAGTCATATTGATCCACAGAATTTGCAATGGGGTAATGGGCAAGGCGACGTTGGCGAATACCGCCACCATGATGACCAGGCCTTCGCCTAAGTTGGTCGGTAAGGTCCAGGCGATGAATTTGACCAGATTGTCGAATACCCCGCGGCCTTCTTCGACTGCCGCTTTGATGGTGGCGAAATGGTCGTCTGTTAGAATCATGGCGGCGGCTTCTTTGGCGACCTCGGTACCGCCCATGCCCATGGCAACGCCGATGTCGGCTTGGCGCAATGCCGGGGCATCGTTGACCCCGTCGCCGGTCATCGCTACTACCCGGCCGTTGGCTTGCAAGGCTTTGACCAGCAGCAGTTTTTGTTCCGGCGTAATGCGGGCGTAAATGTCGCATTGCTCGACCCGGCGCCGGTAAGTTTCGGGGGCGAATTGCGCCAATTCCGCGCCGCTGGTCACTTGATCGGTTTGGCGCATGCCCAGGCGTTTGGCGATGGTTTGCGCGGTCAGAGGGTGGTCACCGGTGATCATTTTGACGGCGATACCGGCTTGGTAGCAGGCGGCTATTGCAATAGCCGCCTCCGGGCGGGGCGGATCTATCATGGCCTGCAGGCCGAGCAGGCCGAGTCCTCCGGCGACTTGTGCATGCTCCAGGGTGCGGTCGCCGTGTTCGACCCGGGCCAGCGCCAACACCCGTAAGCCTTGAGCCGCCAAGAACTCGGCTTGGCGGCGGACGGCGGCGTGTTCCAGTGCAACCGGTTTAAGTTCGCGGTCCAAGCTGTGATCGCAACGCTCCAGCACGCTTTCCAACGAGCCTTTCAGGTAAATGTGCTGCACGTCGTCGCGTTGGTTATGGTGCAAAGTGGCCATGAACTGCCGTTCCGATTCGAACGGAATCGCGTCCAGGCGCGGATGTGCGTCACATACCGGGCTATGGTGCAGGCCGGCTTTATGGGCCGCAACCAGCAAGGCAGCCTCGGTCGGATCGCCTTCGATACGCCAGCAGTCGAGGTCCGCATAGATCCGCGCATCGTTGCACAGCAAACCGGCTTTCAAGCATTCCATTAAAGCCGGATAGGCGCGCGGCTCGATGCGTTGACCGGCAAGCGAGATAGCGCCTTCCGGGGTATAACCGCTGCCGTCGACGTCGAACAACTCGCCGCCGGCATAAACCGCCTGTACGGTCATTTGATTCTGCGTCAGGGTGCCGGTTTTATCCGAGCAAATCACGGTGGTACTGCCCAAGGTTTCCACGGCCGGCAGTTTGCGTATGATGGCGTTGCGTTTGGCCATGCGCGATACCCCTATGGCCAGCGTGATGGTGAGGGCCGCCGGCAGGCCTTCCGGGATAGCGCCGACCGCCAGCGCCACCGAGGCCATGAACATGTCCAGCCAGCTTTCGCCGCGCCAAACCCCGACCGCAAAGGTAGCTACCGCAAATCCGACGATGACCCACAGCAGCCATTGACTGAAGGCGGTCATCTTGCGGGTTAACGGGGTTTCGAGGGGTTCGGCCCCGGCGATCATCCGGTTGATGCGGCCGATTTCGGTGCAATCGCCGGTAGCGACTACAACGGCAATGGCGCTACCGTAGCTGACCAGCGTGGACGAATAGGCCATGTTGCTGCGGTCGGCCAGCAACGTAGCGGCGGCTAACGCTTGCGTTTGCTTGTCTACCGGTACCGATTCGCCGGTAAGCGCGGCTTCGTCGATACGCAGCTCCCTGCATTGCAGCAGCCGCAGATCGGCCGGGATGCGGTCGCCGGATTGCAAAAACACAATGTCGCCGGGTACCAGTTCCGTGGCGCTCAATGCGCGGCGACGGCCGTCGCGCAACGCGGTGGCGCCCGTATCCAGAGTGCGGGCCAGCGCGCCTATGGCCTGCAAGGCATTGCGTTCCTGCACGAAGCCTATGAGGGCGTTAACGATGACCACCCCTAAAATCACGCTGCTGTCCGTCCATTCGCCCAACAGTGCCGTGGTTGCGGACGAGAACAACAGAATATAAACCAAAGGCTGTTGAAACTGGCTCAACAGCAGGCGCCACGCGCCTTTGCCGCGAGCCGGCGTCAAGCGGTTGGGGCCGTGTTCGGCTAGCCTGCGCACCGCTTCGGCGCTGTCCAGTCCGCTGTCGGCGGATACGGCGAACTGTGCCGCTACGTGCTCGGCCGATAAGGCGTGCCAGTCAATTTCGTGGTTTTTTTGCATCGTTAGACGGTCATCCGCGCAGTGAAAAAAGACTCAGCGTATTATCCGACATCCCTTGCCGAAAATTCGAAGCGAAAGGGACAACCAAGATGGGGTTGTAGATAAATATGGGGAAAACGCTGGGTGTTCCGTCGCCTTTTCTTATTACGGCAAGTGGCTTATCCCTTATTCCCACGCGCTACGCTCAGCGTTATACATAAGTGCCAAAAATATTTATGGATCAACAGGGTTGCCAAGCGACAACAGCGTTGATTTTATCGAACCGAACCGTCCGATTGCGTATCTCTAATCGAATCAGTTAACCTGTTAGCTAGCCTTGACAGTATTTGCGAATCAGCTCACTATTTCAGCTGAATGACATCATTCGGATTATTGACATTTATAATTTTTCGTGCGCCTTTGGCAGCGCCGCAAGCTAATCAAACAAACAGGGATCATACGATATGAAGAATGCCAACTCCTTATCGGCGCTTGTCGGTGCTATCGCAATGATTCTGGGCGGGTCAGCGCCGGTAGGAGCGACCGTGGTACTCGGCGGCACCGGCCTGGTCATCGACAGCCCGGCCGTCATCGGCGACAGCGCGCTGGCTATTCTCCCTTCCGGTCTGGGAAACACGGGCAGCTTATTCTTCCAGAACTCGATGGTTCTAACGAATCCAATCTCGATTTTCAGCGGTGCCACGGCGAATTTCCAGACTTTCGCGCCTACTGTCGAATTATCCGGCGAGATCAGCGGCGCCGGCGCCCTGTCCAAACAACTGGCGGGAACGCTGATATTGTCGGGCACCAATTCATACTCGGGCGGCACCACCGTCAATGCCGGCACTATCGCAGTAACAAACGACGTTGCATTGGGCAGTGGCGCGGTAAAGTTGGCAGGCGGTACGCTCCGCGCCTTGGCGACCACCAATCTGAACAACGCTTTTGAGCTAACCGGGAGCAATCTGATCGCCGCGGCCGCCGGCACGACGCTCACGCTTGATAATATTCAGACTATCGCGCAAGCCGCCCAAACCCGGATAGGCATGGCCGGTGCCGATGGCACGGTCATCCTAGCCGCCTCACCAACGATTAACTCAGAATTGTTGCGGACCACCAACGTGGACGTTTCCGCCGGCTCACTTAAACTTGGGAACGCACCGGCGGGTGCGTTGCTAAGCAATCTTAGCGTGCAAGCAAAGGCTGCTGTTGAACTCAACGGATACGATTTAGTGTCCAGCCTTTCCGGCGGCACGGGGCATATTAGCAACTCGGGATCCAAGGCCATATTCGCGGTCGCGGGTGGAAACTTCGCGGGGAAAATCTCGGGCAATCTGCAACTCGACGCAGTGGCGGGCGACACCATCCTATCCGGGGAGATTCGCCCCGATCAGGGGACCGTGATTGACGATGGCGCCACGCTGACGCTACAAGGCGAAGGCACGTTGACCGGCGCGATCGAAAACAACGGAGCATTCGTCATCGACACCCCTTTCGACATCCGCCTTGATGCGCCCATTACCGGAACGGGTTCAGTCAACAAGCAAAACAGCAGCTTCCTAACCCTCAATGCTGTCAACACGTTCTCCGGCGGTTTGGATGTTGAGGGTGGGGCAATTAATTTGAAACCAGGGGCTACCCCAGGCTCCGGGCAGATTAGTTTACGGTCGGCGGAATTTCATACCTTTTCCGACACCACACTCACCAATCGGCTGTTCGTTGCAGGCACATCGGTGATAACCGCTGCTCACGGCACCATCCTACGCTGGAATCCAGCCGATGTTCATGGCGAGCAACCGGGCTACACCTTGCGCTTCGGCGATAGACTCGCGGATGGAACTATTAATTTTGGTTTCACTGACGTCGATGTTGTCGACGTTGTTGCCGGCACGGTCAGGGCTTCGGCCGCCAGCGTACAACATCATCAGATCAATCAACTGAATATCGAAGCGCAAGGAATATTCGACCTTGGGGGGAAGTCCGCCCACATCGCGCAGCTAACCGGCGAGGGTGCAATAGAAAACTCCGGTCCATTTACAACGCTGTTAATCGGCACTGGGGAGTTTGCCGGTCGGATGAAAGGTGAATTTGGCGTGAACTTCGCAAACTCGCTCGTGCTGAACCATGCGGATATCGACATTTGGCAAGTCAAACTGATCGATTCCAACAGCGTCGCTATGGACGGGGGAGCCTTGACCGTGCACGACATGGACATTCAAACGCGCTTCATCCAGGGGCCGGACAGCACAGTGACGATTAAGAATCTTAGAGTCGATGCAGCCGAATCGAAAAACGTCGGGCAATACTTTCAACTCGGTGGAGAAACTCAAATCAACGACCGCTTCGAACTGGGCGTTGGAAAGCGTGGACTTTACGTATTGCAGGAAGGTACTCTGTCCTTGAACGCAGGCAAGGTTGTCGTTGGAAATTCGGCTAACGCTCAGTTCGACTGGCGCGGAGGCCGTCTGCGATTTCTCGATGACTACACGCTAACTGCAGGCGCACCGCTGCTCCCCCGGTCTCTTGCGCTTGACAACACTCAGACGCTCCAGGCCCGCAATCTGACGCTCGCCGCCGATGCACGGGTCCAACTGGATGGCTCAACGCTTAACGCAGACCAAACGTTACGCAACGCGGGAACCATCGTCGGCAAGGGCACGCTGCGAGCCGATACATTAGTGAACGAGGGTCGTATCGAATTTCTCGCCAGCCACAGCGAAGTGCATGCCGACCTCAATAATACTCAAGGACAGATCAGTCTTGCGGACAAAAGCGCGGTCACTTTTTTCGATGGTGTCGAAAACAATGGTACATTCAATGTCGAACTGGGCGCCACGGCGACTTTTAAGGGCCGGGTTAGCGGCCTTGGCGAGTTTAGCGGAGACGGCAAATCCATTTACGAAGCGGAGTTCCATGTCGGAAACCGTCAGACGTTTTTAAACCTCGACGGCACTCACGTCTTCGAGACCACCTCCATCATCGACTTTGACATTTCCGGGCCCTCCTCCGATCGCTGTTCGGATTGCTACGCACCACTGATCTTCAATGACTCGGTCTTCTTTAACAAGAACACACTTAAGGTGAATCTGATCGAAGGCTACGTTCCACATGCCGGCGACCGCTTCATGCTGTTCGCTTTCAACGGTACGCATATCGGGCAGTTCGGTGAGGTCGTGTTGCCTGAACTGTTCGGCAAGCTAGCGTGGGACACGAGCCGACTTGAAACCTTCGGCGAACTCAAGGTCTCGGGCGTTCCGTTACCGAGCTCGGTGTGGATGTTCATTACCTCCGTAATTCTGGTCATTCGAACTCAGGGCCGTAGATGCGGTGAGGCACGAACCGCATCATTCGCGTAACCCGCTTAAAGCTGTTCACCATGACCGATTGCCGAGGTGCTTATCTTCCCGGAACCACCTGCGTTCCCGGCCGGGAAACCAGCGCATTGGATTGGCTGGCGGATACCTTGGGCGCAAGTGCCCGCGTCCGTCCTATGTTACCGCCGGCGTTTGCTGCCTCTGTTCAACGCCGTACCTTAACCGCTGCGCCCCCAGGCCCTTTGCATCCGACCAACCCAATATTGCTCGGTAACCCACTGCCATCTAACTCGGCCCCATCCCAAAGCCGACAGCGTATCTGCGTGAATTGCGTTATTAGGCGCTAATAATGTAACCTTAGAGACATGTCACGAGTAGCTCCAAAATTGGATGTTCCGCGGAAGCACACGAGCGGAGTTGGAACGCCGCCCGACAAGCTGTACGGAAGAGCTTTGCGTAGTCGAGCGAGTGCAGATGATTCTGGGTTGCCTGAAATGGCGAGCAGATACAAAAGGTTGTTGAGACCAACAGCGGTAAAATTGCATGCGGTTTCAAGAGTACCTACAAGTGACATAGGACACTCAACTTGCTTGCTACTCTGCAGATCGCGATCGGCAATGTCACTACCCGGAGCACCGAAACCAAGCGCCGTATCTCTCGGCTTTATGGACAGCTTTGTTGCGGAGACACTGGTGGACAAAAAATTGCCTGTGATTTTGGACAATTACTGTACCTACAAAAATGCGATGCTTGGTCAGCACAGCATCCGAACCTCCACTTCACGCGATCTCTGCCAGTTGGCTGAATCAGGTGGAAATCTGGTTCGGTATTTTGCCGCGTAAAGCGTTGCGGGGTGCGAGTTTCCAAAACATCGTAAGCCACGCCAAGCGATTGAAGACTTCGTTGCCGTATACAATCCTGCGGTACACCCTTTCGTTGGCGGAAACGAGAGGTCCGCAGTGCGCAATTACGAAATACTATCGCTAACTTACGGAATTAAGCAATAGTTCGTGTCGTCGTTATCAAGTTTCTGATAGGAAATGTAGTCAAGAGCGCTCCAGAGTCGTGTGGCGCTATAGCAGGGTGTTGAAATTTGCCTATATGCCTTCGGCTTCAAAACCATTTTTTGGTTTTGTTGGGCTTCTGGAAGCCCGATCAGGCCTCAAAAACCGGTTTTAGCCGGTTATATTCGCCCCGAAGGGCGTTAAATTCCGCCTTTTGGCGGATTTCAGGCGCACCACCGCCTAGGCGGTACTGTATCGCCAGCCGAAAATGGTACCCATGCGCGTCAGGTTATAGGCGGCAAAGGTAAAAATCGTTTGCGCGGCGACCTTCTTTAACCCCCGGAACTTGGTTTGGCGTAGCGGGCCGACCGTCTTGGCCCAACCGAAGACTTCTTCGATCCGCTTGCGGACGTTGAGGCTTTTCCGGTAACCCTCATGCCGTGTGGTACGTCCGTCGATGGCCGAACCTTTTTCCTTGCTGGCGACATGCGGCGTGACTTTGCGCTGGCGTAACTTGGCGACAAAATCCTGCGTATCGTAATTTTTGTCGGCGGCCAAGGTCGCGCCCGGTTTGTGGATCGTGCGTTTGACCATGGCATGGGCCGCCTCGCGTTCTGCGGTGCCGGTGGCCTGGGTGACTTCGACGTCGACGACCAAGCCATTACGGTTCTCCATCAAGGCATGACCGAGGAAAGCCAGCTGCGATTTGTCGCCCTCGCTCTTTTTGTACAGCCGAGCATCGGGGTCGGTGCGTGATGCGTGGGTTTCGTTACTGCGTTTCTCGCCCTTGAAGTTGACCGTGGGATTGCGGCCGCCATCTTCCGGCGGCGGGGTCGAGCCGTCTTTCTTGACGAAACTCTTGTGCGAGGCCCAGGCTTGAATCAGTGTGCCATCTACGGAGAAGTGCTCGTCGGAGACAAGCTTTTTCCAATCCGCCAAGGCCAGTACCCGTTCGAAAAACAAGCGGCTGATCCGTTCGTTGAGCAAACGGTCGCGGTTGGCGCTGAAGGTCGAGTGATCCCATACCTCGTCGTCCATCGTCAAGCCGACGAACCAGCGGTACAAGAGGTTGAAGTCGATATGCTCCACCAGTTGCCGTTCCGAACGGATGGAAAATAGCACTTGCAACAAACTGGCGCGCAACAAGCGTTCCGGCGGAATGGAATCTCGACCGCGACGAGCGTAGAGCGCGTCGAACTCGTCGTTTAGCGTGGCGAGCAACAAGTCGACCACTTGACGCAGCTTGCGTAGCGGATGCTTTTTGGGAATCCGGCTTTCCAGGGTTCGGTAACTGAACAGGTCTTCTTGAGTAATGTCGGCGCCGCGCATGGGGTCAATGCAATAGATTGGAGATAGAACTATTTTATCATTTAGAACAATACTTTATGATTTACCAACACATCTGACTCAACCAGCCAATGCGGGTTACAGGGGAGATAAAATCAACAGCCTGATAGTTTGGGAGTGAAGAACACTCTTTATAATTCATTACAATCAAAATATTTGAACAATAGGGGTAATTATGGGTATATCTATTCCGAAGCCAAGCAAACTAAATGTTTTAGCGAGAATTTATAATGCGATACCTGTAACTTCTATTGTTGACGTGGGCGTCAGAGAATGTACCGGAGAATTAATTCAATGTTTTCCAAGTAAAAAACATTATTTATTTGAGCCAGTAAGTCTTTTCTTCAAGGATATTGAACGGAACTATAGTAATATTAATTACCAGTTATTTCCGATTGCCTTGTCCAATGAAAGCTCCCAAATTTATTTAATTCTAACTTCATTACATAAAGATGGGAAAGTTACTCACAGTAAGATTAGTACTCAATCGGTATCGATTGACGGCAAAGATGTCGTTGATTGTTTGCCGATCGACGTAAAAAGATTTGATGCATTAGCGTTAACATCAACTATAGATCCTAATTTTTTACTAAAAGTTGATGTTGATGGTCAGGATTTGAATGTTATTAAAGGCTTTGGGTCCAAACTAAGCCTCGCGTCAGTCGTAATTATTGAATGCACTTATTTGAGCGCAATAGAACGAATGGGGTATCTGCAAAGCAATGGATTTCAGCTAATTGATATAGTTGATATTGTTTATTATGGGCAATCATTGTATCAGTTTGATGCTGTTTTCGTACGTAAAGATATGATCACTGTTGATTTATGTCCATCCATTTCTGCTTTTAAACGTGAGCTCTGGCAGCCTTTACAATTTTGATCATAAGTTTATGAAAGTTTTCATTGTCTGAAGTTTCCAAAAAATAATCAAACTACTGCATTAACCGCCAGCGGTGTATTAATGCCTGAATCCGTGACTTTAAAACCCAAAACCACTAAAACTCATTGAAATAAAATACGAAAACTGGTTTTTAAGATTTCACCTAAGCCGGTTGGAAAATAACCTACATTCAATGATTTATAGATGAAATCACGGATTCAGGATATTGTCAGCCCTTTTATTCGGAAACTATTACAAAAGTGGCTGAATTTAAAATTACATTCCATGCAATCGAGTTTATACCCCCAGCAAATCCCTCAAAAGCACTACCTATCGAACTAAACATCGAACCAAAACTAAACGACTCGAAGTACGAACCAATATCTTCGAGCGCGAAAGTCCCCGTCGGATCGGTAAACATCACCGGGTTGCCGTTGGCGTAAGTATACACATTGGTGCCGCCTTCCAGGCCGATCAGATCCGGTTGCAGGTAGCGGCACGTCGCCTAGCCAGTTGCGGGCGCTACCGTTGCCGGCCTGTTCGTAAATCAAGCGGCCGTCAGTGTCGGAGACATAGCGGGTTTGCCCGGCCCTGTTGGTTTTCAACAGCCGGCACGCGTTCCACCTTACGGCCTTGATTTGGGGGCGATATTCGATTTTTGGGAGTGCTTTTGAAAAAGCTTTTTTGATAGCTCGCCATCGATTGGAGTATTGATCATCACCAGATGGCAATGTCCAAATGGCGTGCATGTGATCCGGCAAAACAACCCAGGCGTCGATATGAAACGGCTGTTGTTGCCGAGTTGCGCGGACCGCTTCCCGTAATTCGGCAATATGCTCGATCAACAATGCCGATTTTCGCTCAAGCAAATTAACCGTGAAAAAATAAGTCCCGCCCGGAATGCGATTGCGTCGATAGTTTGGCATGGAACAAGTTTATTTCATTCGGCGGATGACGCAAGCTTATCCGCCCTACGGCCCTATTCACGATATTTTAATTCTCCTAAAAGGATATATATGTGTTTAAAACGTGAAGAAAAATACTTAGAATGGTTCTTAAAAACCGCAATTCTATCCTATATATCCCTTATTTTAGCCAATATTTCCTTTGCCAAACCTATTGAAGGCCTATGCTTGAGCGCACTTGGCCAACGGCCTGTAGCGCAACGGAGCGACGATGAATACGACGAACTGTCGGTTACCAGCAGTCCGCTAATGGTCGAATACAAAGATAACGGCAAGACCTACTATCTCGTCGCCGGCAGACACCACGTCGCCCTTCAAGACGATCAACACAAGGTATTGCAAATTGCGTCGGCACATCAGGACGAAGGTCGGATCACCAAGTTAAAAGTCGGCAAGGGGTACTTTATCGTGGAAGGTGGCACGGACTATATCGGCTCGCTCACTCCTCCCTACATCCAAACCAAGGAATTCGTCAATCTGGAGTTTATTGCCGGCGGCAAACCCTACCGATTTTTGACGAAAGGCTTCCCTGAATATGGCATTTATGGCTTTTTGGGGTTATTTGATGGCGAAGGTAAACAGGTAACAAGCGTTCCCATCTTTTCGGCAGACCCTGTGAATGGCAGCGAATATTATACCGTCTGGAATCTGGCGCTAACCAAAGACGGTTGGTTGTGGGTGGATGGCAGCGATACCGATTATCTGGTGCCGGTCGATACTAGCACTGCACCACCAACCATCGGTGAACCGCTTGAATTATCCGCGCTGCTCGGCAACGAATGTTTGCCGGGAACCGGCTTTTTTTTACACTGCTTTGGTTCCAGCGGCTATTACAGCC
Organism: Methylomonas sp. HYX-M1; assembly: GCF_040741385.1. Classification (NCBI taxonomy): domain Bacteria; kingdom Pseudomonadati; phylum Pseudomonadota; class Gammaproteobacteria; order Methylococcales; family Methylococcaceae; genus Methylomonas; species Methylomonas sp. HYX-M1. The sequence goes on along the minus strand of NZ_CP160405.1, from coordinate 151,520 downwards.
GAACGCTGGAGAGGGTTTTCGTCTATAGCATCCGGCGCTCGTTTTTCGGCTTATTACCGGCGACGGCAGTAGAAATCGTCAACGGCCAAGCCAGACTCCTGCCTCCGGAATTAGCCGATGCCATTGCCAAACAAGCCGAGAAATCCGTTCTAAGTCCACCTTTTCCCTGGGGTCATCTTAAGGTGAATTTCAAGGAATTACCTTCGTTGGGCGGCGTAGTGTTTGAAGGAGCAGATGGAGAAGCGCTGTTTTATGACGGAAAAAAAGTAAATTCCTTATTCGATAAAATAAAAAACGAAAAAGTTTTGAATTGGTTTGTCATATCGGAGAGGACAATTTTAATTACTGCAGAAAAAAGGCGCTTACTAGGCGAGCTAACTCCTGATCTCAATGTTTCAATTACTCCTGAACCTGATGATTTTAAATATTTTCCTCGTCTGCTTGGAAGGATATTTAGAACGCCTGATTTAATGTTTTGGATGGGCAATTATGCGATTGGTATTGGGGATGGCAAAATCATTCGCCCTATTATTGTATCGTCAACACCTACCTCTTTAGGAAATGTTGGTTACGCAGCGAACGCTATGGAGAATTTTCTCGTTTTTGAAACAAAAAACACTACAACCGGAAAACGTAAGGATTATTTCATCGTTCGAGATACGCCAAGCTCTCATTGCGTAGCAAAACTCGATCCGGATAAGCCTATCGATCTTAGTATAAAGAACTAATAGACTTTTTTTATTAGTTATATAGCCACTGTTTTTATCATTAAGGAACCTCTGATTAATACCCCGCGAGCGATATAATTCATCAACAGCCCCGATTTCGAGATAGCGCGCATGGATCAATATCAACAGCTCAGTTTTGCCGACGCCGAATACGCCAACAAAGGCAAAGTCACGCGGCGTGAAAAGTTTCTCGATCAACTCGAAGACTTATTGCCGTGGTCCGTCATGCTGGCGGTGATTGAACCGCATTATGCATCCGGCCAAGGGCGTGGTCGCAAACCGTTTCCCTTGAGTGCGATGCTGCATGTTCACGTGGCGCAGATTGTCTACAACTACTCTGATCCGGGCATGGAAGACGCGCTGTATGAAATTGAATCGCTACGGCGTTTTTGCCGCATCCGCCTGGAAACGGTGCCCGATGAAAGCACGATATTGCAGTTCCGGCATTTGCTGGAAACCCACGGGCTAACCGAGCAGATTTTCAACGCCATCAACCAAACGCTGGCGGATCGCGGGCTGTTTCTAAAAGCCGGCACCATCGTCGATGCCAGCCTGATTGCTGCCCCGACCTCGACCAAAAATAAAAGCCAGTCACGCGACCCCGAGATGCATTCCAGCAAAAAGGGCAATCAATGGTTTTTCGGCAGTAAGTTTCATATCGGCGTTGACCACGAAACCGGCTTGGTGCATACGCTCAAGGTCACCTCAGGCAACGTCAGCGACGTAGCCGAAGCCGCCCACTTGCTGCACGGCGAGGAACAGTTCGTGCACGGCGATGCCGGTTATCAGGGCTTGGAAAAGCGCCCGGAGATGCCCGCCGAAAATCCACCGACCTGCGTGGTTGCGATGCGTCCTGGCAAACTAACCAAGCTGACGAAAGACGACAGCGAAGAGGCTCAATTACTGCGCGCGGCAGCCAGAGAACTGGCAAGCCGCCGCGCCAAGGTCGAACATGTGTTCCGGGATATTAAGATCCGCTTTGGCTACGCCAAGAACCGCTATCGGGGCTTAGCCAAAAACACTGCTCGCCTGACCTTTCTGACCGCGATTGCCAATGTGCTTCGGGGTGACGCTTATGAATGTCGCTGCCTGATTGCGTCTGAAGTTTGAAAAATGGCCCGGATAAGGGACTTGGGCAGCGAAAAATCGGCTGTTTTGATGAAAAATACAGTCGATTATTGAGTTTTAACCGGTTAGTTACACTGCTGATTTTCAAAACGGCAGTTTTTCAGAGGTTCCTTAAAGGAATATTGTCATGGCAAATTACGATCCTATAGAACTTATAAAACTGTACTTATTCGGTACCAAAACACCATCCGCCGAAGATTACAACCTACATATTCGTCCTTGGAACACAAATATTACAGGTACGCCGAGTCAGGTAAGCATTCAATACGACATGCAGGATTATATGTTTAGCGGCGCTGGTCGTTATGCCTATCCCTCTTTATTCAAAGCCCGCGTAGGTACGATTAGCTTTGCGTAATCGTACGAATGTTTGGATTTTCATTCCTCCGATTACGCTTCGCTAATCGGACCTACGGCCCTAAATCCCTCGAAAAACGCGGCAACCGCTTCAAGGGCATAAGTCCCCGTCGGATCAGTAAACATCACCGGGTTGCCGTTGGCGTAAGTATACACATTGGTGCCGCCTTCCCGGCCGATCAGGTCCGGCTGCAGGTAGCGGCCGGTGCGGGGCGAGAAGTAGCGGGTGTGGTTGTAGTGCAGACCGGTGCTGCTGTCGTAGTATTGGCCGGGGTAGCGCAGGTTGAACGTCACCTTCGCACCGTCGCCGTCCGGGTCTTCTTGAGCGACGGCGTCGCCGTAGGCCGCGAACGGCCAGCTCCACACCGGCTGGCTGAGATTGCCGGCGGCGCGGCGCAGATAGCGCGGGGTGTTGGCGAAGTCGGTTTCGATGTAGTAGATCGCGGCCAGGCTGCCGTCGGCTTTTTGGTCGCACGGCCAGCGGCACGTCGCCCAGCCACACGTAGTTGCGGGCGCTGCCGTTGCCGGCCTGTTCGTAGATCAAGCGGCCGGCGGTGTCGTAAACGTAGCGGGTTTGCCCGGCTCCGTTGGTTTTCAACACCTTGTGGTCAATTTTTGAGATTTTGTATTCTCGGACAGGCTTCTAGTAACCTTAATTAGAAAATCCAGGCGCTTAAGGCGTAGGGCATACCAAATCGCCGCGGCTTAGCACCGTGGCGTCGCAGACGATGCTGTTGGCGGACGATGCACGAATATCGCTACGGGCGCCGAAGGACAGCATCAGGTCGGTCGCATTGCCGCTCAGGGTGGCATTCAACAAGGTAGCCATACTGCCGTTATCGGCGAAAAAGCCGGCGCCGCCGTTGCCGCTGCCGGTCAACGCCACTTGGTTGACCATGGTGAAATTGGAAGCATGCAATGCGGCTACGCCATTGCCGCCGTTATCGTGCACGCGCAAGGTGGTGCTGCCCGGCGCGCCGGAAAACGCGGTGGTATTGAACAGCGTCATCACCGACGATTCGGCCAGCTGTACACCGTTAGCGCCGTTGTCGTAGCTTTCCAGTACGGACGCGGCATCCAAATCCAATCCCGCTTTGGAATTTACCGATACTCCGTTGCGGCCGTTGCCGCTGGCGACGATGCTGCCGCCAAAAGACACCAGATGGGAGCCGGACACCACAGTCAAACCGGTACTTTGATTGTTGGCGGCGGTGATTTTAGCGCTGGGGTCCGCTAAAAACCCGCTGGCCGCAGTACCCAGTTGTACGCCCAACAAGTTGTTTTGCGCGACGATTTGGCCACGGCTGACGGTCAGGCCGGAACCGCCGTTCACGTTGATGCCGAACACTTGATTGTGTTCGCTGGTGAATAAACCGGTTATCGTGGCGGAGGAGGTGTTTTCGACGTCCAGGCCGCTGACGACATTATGATCGGCCGTGACGTTGCTCAGCGTGACTTGGCCATGCGCATCCACCAAAACGCCGATCAAGCCGTTGCGCACGGCCAAATCCGCCATTTTGACGTTTTGCGCGCCGCGCACCGTGACGGCGTTTTGTTGCTTGCCGTCGATAACCGCCGTTCCTTGGCCTTGCAGCACGATGCCGTCGGTATCGATGACGATGGGGCCGCTACAGGTACCGGTAAACAGGATGGTTTTCCCTTCATGGCTGTGGGCAAGCGCTTTAGCGAGCGATGCGCCGCGGTCGCAGTCCACCACTCTTTGCGCAAAGACGCTAGGCGATAAACTCAGTGCAAGCAGATAAGCCGGAAGTAGGGCGTATTTCATTGACATGGTGGAACTCCTAAGTTGTAAAGCAGCAAGAACGATGCGGAAATTAGAGACGAAACTCCCCTGCCCTTGCGCTTCATCGGCACATAACGCCATGTTCCGGTTGTTTGCGTTTCGAGGGCGGCGTCTGATTGGTATCTATCCGAACAGACAGTCGGTATGTACGCGGTTCTTATTAGCCTGTTTTGCGTTTGGGCGGACACGAGTTCGTCAAACAAAAGTGTAGGCCAGTCTAAAAATAGCGGAGCGATTGCAGTAATCTGCCATAATTTTCTGCGTTAGATCTAGCGGCGGCCGATCCGGCCGGAAACGGTGGTGAATATGAGCATACTGACCTGGAACGACCAACTGTCAGTCGGTATCGACAACGTCGACGGCGAACATCAGGCATTAGTGGATTCCATCAATCGCCTGGAAGAAGCGGTCGCGCTGGGCGCCGACCAACGCACCATCATTGATACCATAGCGGAATTGGCGGCCTACACCCAAGACCATTTCCAGCACGAAGAAGATTTGATGGCGCAAGCCGGTTACAACCCGGAGTATTTCGCCAAGCACTGCCAACAGCATCGGGAATTCATCGAAAAAATCCGACAGGTCGAACGGCAGGCCATTACCGACGCCGGCAGCATCTCTAAAGATTTATTGGATTTTTTGGTCGATTGGGTGTGTCACCACACCTTGAAATCCGACAAACTGATGGCGATCAGTCTGAACAAGGGCATAGACCCGGCGCAAATTCAACTGGACCGCTACCAGCAAATGGACATCTTGCACAGCAATCTGTATTCGGCGCTACGGGAAAGCGAAGACCGCTTCAAGGAACTGGCGGATAACCTGCAGGCCCTGATTTGGATCACCAATGCCCGGCATTTGCCGATTTTTTGCAATACCTTTTGGTATAAAACCTTCGGCATCCAGCGTGGCTTTGTCGAAAAAGATCAGTGGTTGAATACCATCCACCCGGAAGACAGAGAACCGGTGGTAGACGCGTATCGCAAAGCCGCCGAGGAATTGGTACGTTTCAAAATTCAATACCGCTTGAACAATCCGGACGGCAACACGGTATGGATACTGGAAACCGCGGTGCCCAGGGTGCGCAAAGACGGTAAATTCGCCGGCTTGATGGGTTGCGGCATGGACATTACCAGCCAAAAACAAGCCGAAGCGGCCTTGGCCGCGGTCAATCAGCAGCTGGAAAACCGGGTCAGCGAGCGTACCCAGGCTCTGACCGCGGCCAATCTGGCCTTGCAAAGGGAAAAAAACCAGCAAGTCGAATTGAACCGACAATTGCAGGAGGCGCAAAGCCACTTAATCCAGTCCGAAAAAATGGCCTCCCTCGGCCAGCTGGCGGCCGGAGTGGCCCACGAAATCAACAACCCTTTAGGCTATATCTATTCCAATTTGCATACCTTGCAGCAATACGTCGCGGATTTGCTGCAACTGGCCGATTTGGCCGAACGCTTGGCCGCGTCGCTACCTGCCGACCATCCGTTGACCATGGCATTTGCCGGCCTTAAGCAAAGCGCCGATTTGGATTTCATGAAGCAAGACGCGGCGGAATTGGTGAGCGAATCCTTGGAAGGCGCCACCCGAGCTAAAAAAATCGTTCAGGATTTACGCGATTTTTCCCGGGTGGACCATCAAATTCTGGAAATGTTCGACCTGGAGGCCGGCATGGACGCCACATTGAATATCGCCAGTAACGAAATTAAATATAAGGCCGAAGTCGTCAAGGAATATAGCGGGGTTAAGCCGTTCGAATGCGTGGGCGCGCAACTCAATCAAGTGTTCATGAACTTGCTGGTCAACGCCGCCCAAGCCATAGACAATTTCGGCAAAATCACCATACGCACCGGCTACCGCGACGCCGACTGGGTGTGCGTGGAAATCGAAGATACCGGTAGCGGGATGGACGAAGCCACCAAGGCCAAGATCTTCGATCCGTTTTTTACCACCAAGCCGATAGGCAAGGGGACAGGCTTGGGTTTATCGCTATCCTACAAAATCATTCAGGACCATCAAGGCCGCTTGGAAGTCCATTCCCAACCGGGAGTCGGCACGCTGTTTCGGATATTGCTGCCGGTGCATCCGCTGCATAAACCCTAATCAAGCCCGGTCCCGTCTATTTTCGACTACCCGACAACCCGCTGGTGCCCGTAGGCGACCAAACCGCTTCGCCGTCACTTAGTAAGGCCTCACCGATATTCCACCGCTTCTACTAGAATCTTCTTTCGACCTATCGATCTTCTGTTTACGATGAGCCGCTCGAACTTGTGTGCACTTGTCGTAGTGATGCCCCAATGTTAGGATTTCCTTAAATTTATTAAGAAATAGTTATGACTAATGCTCACGTGAAGAGTGCGCTTTCCGCTCGGATCACCGATTATAAAATTCCGCCGGTCAAAGATGCCTTGGTTTTGGGACGAGAATCCCCGATTGGTTGCCTGGCGATGCGCCGGGCCTTGTCTCTATTGATCAAAGCCCCATATGCGCACGTCGAATTGGACGACGATACCGTTTCGGACATTCTGGTGCGGGAATCTTTGTTGAAGCGTTTGCCGCAAGAGCAATTGGTAAATTTCGTGCTATCGCAAATCAAACCCATCATGGCGGCGGACGAGGTATTGCACCTCGAGTTGGATGTAGAGGTCATCGTTTCCGGCGGCGGAACATGAAACCCACGGTAGCGAGCCAGTGCTTGTGGCCACTGGTCGAACGGGTATTGGAAGAAGAGCGACCGGGCGCGCTAGCGGAAGGCGCCGTTTACGCCGTCTTCAGCGAAGACATTCATCGCGGGACTTTTTGCGGAGTGGCGACGCACAGCGATATCGCCGCACATCCCGAGTGGATATTCGCCGATTTAGTCGAACACCGGCCTAATTTACACGTCACTAGCGAAGCGCCTTTGCATCACGTGCTGAAACAGATGCACTTAAGCAAACGCGACGCACTGCCGATTTTAGATCAAGCAGGGCAATTTATCGGGGTTGTCACGCAAACCAGCATATTGCAACAGCTGTTACGGCGGGAAATGCAGTTACTGGCGGAAACCCGCCGTCTATATCAGGTCGCCAAACTCGAGCGCAATGAATTACAGCAGTGGTCCGGACGCTTGGAAAAGCTGCACGAAGCCTCGCGTACCTTGCTGAACGTGTTGGCGCGCACGTCGCTGGAAGAAGACTTGTTGCAAGTCGGTATCGAGGCGTTGACCAAATTGTTGGAGGCTAAATACGGCGCCATCGGGATTTTGGACCACGGCGGTCAATTGTTGCATTTCATCTATACCGGGGTGAATAGGGAACAGGCGAGCTTGATCGATCGATTCCCCGAAGGGAAAGGTTTGCTGGGCGAAGTGACGAGGGATAACGTGGCTTTGCGGCTCGACGATTTGAAAAAGCATCCGAATAGCATCGGCTTCCCGGCTAACCATCCGCCCATGACTTCGCTGCTGGCGGTACCTATATCGCGCGGTAGCGTGGTATACGGACGGATATACATCAGCGATAAGTTAAACGGGATGCCTTTTTCCGACGAAGACGAGTTACTCGCTTGGAGTTTTGCCCGGTCGCTGTCCTTGGTCTTAGAAAATGCGCGGGAAATCGAGGAAATTCGCACCGCCCGCTTGCATCTGGATTATCTGGCGCATTTCGATACCTTGACCGGCTTGCCTAACCGCGAATTGGCGCTGGATCGTCTCAGGCAAGCCCAAGCGCACGCCCAGAGGTACTCCGGAAAGCTGGCTGTGCTGTTCATCGATCTGGATAATTTTAAACACATCAACGATGCATTCGGGCATAACATTGGCGACGAATTGCTGCAGATCGTGGCAGCGCGTTTTCAGTCCTGCGTCAGGGAAGACGATACGGTCGCCCGACTATCCGGCGACGAATTCATGGTAATGTTGCCGGACATCGCCGACTTGCAAGACGTGGCCACCGTGGCGCAGAAAATCTTGGACGTGTTGGCCCCGGCTTGCACGTTGCTCGACCACGAATTTTATACCACCGCATCTATTGGCATCAGTATCTTTCCGACCGATGCGGTCAATATCGACGATTTGTTGCGAACGGCGGATACGGCTATGTATCAGGCCAAGGCAGCAGGCCGAAATTCCTACCAGTTTTTCGATTCCAGCATGAATGAGGCGGCGCAACGCTATAGCGAATTGCGGCAAGCATTGCGACGCGCGTTGGAGCGCAACGAGTTTCGCCTGGTGTTCCAACCGCAAATCCATACCGGCAGCGGCACGGTTGTCGGCGTAGAGACCCTGATTCGCTGGGAAAGCGCCGAATTGGGCGAAGTGCCGCCGATGGAATTCATTCCGGTCGCCGAAGAAACCGGAATGATAGTCGAAATCGGCGAATGGGTGCTCCGTAAAGCTTGCGAGCAGGGTAAACTGTGGCTGCAGCAGGGTTTCGGGCATTTGCGGGTGGCGGTCAATCTATCGCCGCGGCAATTCTACGACAGACAATTTACCAGTATTTTGACACGGGTGTTGCAAGACACCGGTCTACCGGTCGAAATGCTGGAGCTGGAACTCACCGAAAGCCTGATGATGCAAGATGTAAACGCGGTGAACAAGCAATTGCACGAAATCAAAGCCATGGGCGTCAGCATATCCATAGACGATTTCGGCACCGGTTATTCTTCCCTGAGTTATTTACGCCGTTTTCCGATTAGCCGGCTGAAGATAGACCGCAGCTTCGTTAACGAAGTTACCAGCAATCCCGACGATGCGATCATCGCTCATTCGATCATCAGCCTCGCGCATAGCTTGAATCTTTGCGTGATTGCTGAAGGAGTGGAGACCGAAGCGCAATTGGCGTTTTTGCACCGCCACCATTGCAACGAAATTCAAGGCTACCTATTTTGCAAACCGCTGAGTGCTAAGACTATGACCGAATGGCTATGCGAAGACCGGCGCTTGGATTTACCGGTCGAGGCGGTATAAAAAAACTTGGCTTGGCTGCTTAACGCTACGATTTGCGCCGGGAATGCCCGAAGCGCTCGCAGCCGTCACGGTTCGCGCAGTTTGCTGTGTTTAATGCCGTAGCCGAAATAGATCGCGAATCCGACCAGCAGCCAAACCAACAAACGTATCCAGGTATCCAACGGCAACCCCGCCATCAAACTCAAACAAACCAAGATTCCGCAGGCGGGTACATAGGGCGAACCGGGACAACGAAAATGCCGGTGCAATTCCGGTTGGCTAACTCTCAACACCATCACCCCGCTGCAGACCAGAACAAAGGCGAACAATGTGCCGATGCTGACCAGTTCGCCTAATTTTTCGATAGGCATGAAACCCGCCAACAAGGCCACCGCCACGCCGACCAGCAAGGTAGACAAATGCGGGGTTTGAAAGCGGGGATGCACTTTGGAAAACAACGGCGGCAGCAGCCTGTCGTTTGCCATGGCGAAAAATATCCGGCTTTGCCCCATCAACAGTACCAACATTACCGAGGTCAACCCGGCTATCGCGCCGATTTTGATGATGGGCGATAGCCAACTCATGCCGATACGATCGGCCGCCAATGCAATAGGCGCAGCCACGTTCAATTCGGTGTATGGCACCAAGCCAGTCAATACCGCGGCCACCACGATATACAGCACGGTACACAAGGCTAGGGAAACGATAATGCCGAACGGCACGTCCCGTTGTGGGTCGACGGCTTCCTGAGCGGCGGTCGACACCGCATCGAAGCCGATATAGGCAAAGAATATGACGCCGGCGCCGGTGAGCACCCCGCCGAAACCGAACGGGGTGAAATCGGCCCAGTTTGCGGTTTGAATGTGCCCGCTGCCGGCGACGATAAAGCCCAGGATCACCGCTAGCTTGATCAGCACCATAAAAAAATTGAACACGGCGGATTGGCGTATCCCCACGATCAGCAAACCGGTCAACAGCAGCACGATCACCACCGCCGGCAAATTGACGAAACCGGCCGCCGGGTCGGCCAAATAGGCAGTGCTTAAATAGGGAGGCAATTGCCAGCCCAAGGCTTGCAAAAAACTATTTAAATAACCGGCCCAACCAATTGCCACCGTGCTGCTGGCCAAAGCATATTCCAATACCAAATCCCAGCCTATGATCCAAGCCATCAGCTCGCCCAGTGTCGCGTAGGCATAGCTGTAAGCGCTGCCGGATACCGGCATCATCGATGCGAGTTCGCTGTAGCACAAAGCGGCCAACGCGCAAGCCACCCCGGCCAGCACAAACGATAGCGTGATGGCCGGGCCGGCGTATTTGGCAGCGGCAATACCGGTCAACACGAAGATGCCGGCGCCTATGATAGCCCCGACGCCGAGCAGGGTCAGGTCCTTGGCGCTCAGGGTTTGTTTCAGGCTATTTTCGATCGCGGTCAGGGCGTCAACCGGTTTGCATTGCAACAGTTGTTTAGGAATGCGCATGTCACCGTCCTTAGCGCGCCAAACTGGGCGGCAGATTTTGGGCGTTTTCCAGCCGCACGCCTTGTGTAATCGCCCCGGTTAGCACCGCGTCCTGCAAATTGGCGGACGACAAATTGGCGTTACTCAAATCCGCGCCGCTCAAATCCGCGCCGGCCATTTCCGCCGAAAACAAATCGGTATTACGCAGTTTCGCGCCCTTCAATTTGGCGTTGCGCAGCAGCGCCCGGCCGAACTGACTGTCGCTCAAATCCGCGCCGCTTAGATCCGCGCCTTTTAGATTGGCGCGCATCAAGCCCATGGACTGGTTTTTCATGTCCGCCGCCCAGTCTGCACGGGTAATCTTGGCGCGGCTGAAATTGGCGCCTTCCATCACCGCGATGACCCGGCTGCCGCTGAAATTGGCGCCGGATGCGTCGGCCCGCGCCAAACTGACCCCGAATATGCTGGTGTTCGACAAATCGGCGTCGACGAGTTTAATCGCCGTCATCACGGTTAAATCCAACACCAAACCGGACAAATTGCTGCGGCTCAAATCCGAGCGGCGCAAATCCGCACCCCACAGGTCGGCGTTGCGAAAATCCAGGCCGGATAAATCCAGATCGGTCAAATCCTTGCGGCGCAGTTGGGCCGGGTGCTGTATATCGGCCTTAGCCAACAGTTGCTCGACTTGCGCCCTGCTCATTTCGCCGGCGGTCGATGTAAAACCGGCCAGCGCCAGCAAGACCGCGGCCAGATGGTTTATCGAACGAGTCACGTTACCTCCCGAAATAGCTGTCATTGTCATTTTCCCACAGCATAACACCGGCTAAAGGCCGGCGTCGATCATAGGTAAGCGGCGGCGATACCGGCGAAAACCGCCATGCCGAACCAATGATTGTTCAGAAACGCCTTGAAGCAATCGGGTTTGTGAAAATGGAAAATCAGCATCTGTTGGTATATCGCCAAACCGGCGGCGACCGTCAGACCCAGGTAAAAAGGCCAAGTCAGGCCGCGCATTGCGCCGACTGTGCCCAGCAAGGCCAAGATGACGATTTGCAAGCTTGCGGTGATTTCGCGTACCCGACGGCCGAACAAGATTGCGGTGGATTTGACGCCGATTTTCAAATCGTCGTCTATGTCCACCATCGCATACATGGTGTCGTATACCAAGGCCCACAACAGTACCGCCAAATACAAAATCCAGGCGAGCGGCGGAATGCTGCCGGTCTGCGCGGCGAACGCCATCGGCACGGCAAAGCCGAACGCGGCGCCCAGATAGGCTTGCGGCAAATGCGTGTAACGCTTCATGAAGGGATAGCTGGCGGCCAAAAACGCGCCGATAAACGATAGTGCGATGGTGTACCAGTTCAGTAACAGCACCAGCGCAAACGCGGTCAGACACAAGGTAACGAACACGGCCAAGGCTTCTTTCGGCGACACCTTGCCGGCGGCGATCGGCCTAGCCTTGCAGCGGTCCACGTGCGGGTCGAAATCGCGGTCGGCATAATCGTTGATCACGCACCCGGCCGCCCGCATCAACACCACTCCCAGCACGAACACGGTCAATACCAAACCGTCCGGCTTGCCCTCGCCGGCTATCCACAAGGCCCACAAGGTCGGCCACAACAAAATGTAAATGCCGATAGGCTTATCGAACCGGGCCAATAACCAATACTGCTGTAAACGCTCGCGGATGTTCATGGGGAAATCGTTCTGTTTTCTAAAAGCCGCTATTTTCCGTTAGAAACAACGGGTTTGTCTGGTTTTTGCGCCATAAGCACGTTTCAGGGCAAGATTCCCGGTCAACGCACTTGGATGATCAAAATACCCTGCTACAGCTACTATTTCACCGGACCAGCGTCCGTTTGAATCGGCTTATGGTCATCCTCGGCCTAACTTTTCCTGCGCATCCGGTTTTTATCCACCGCGCTAACCGGTAGAATCTACCTACCATAGCGTATCGCGGCAAGCCGCGTTAGGCACAAGCGCCGGGCGGTGCGCCGATCTCGCCGGCCATCGGTTTGGCGGCATGCGCCACAGGCCGCGCCCAACATCGGATTCGTCAATTAGGAGTGTCATTATCATGAGCAACACACAAACTCACGCCGAAGTCTTGGTCCTTGGCGGCGGCCCCGGCGGTTATACGGCGGCCTTTCGCGCTGCCGATTTAGGCAAGCAAGTGGTTTTGGTAGAACGCCATCCGGTGTTGGGCGGGGTGTGTTTGAACGTGGGCTGCATTCCGTCCAAGGCATTGCTGCACGTGGCGCAAATCATCCACGAAGCCGAGGCCATGGCCGAACACGGGGTTAGCTTCGGCCAGCCGCAAGTGGATTTGGATAAAGTCCGCGAGTGGAAGCAAAGCGTCACCAACACCTTGAACCAAGGCCTGAGCAAACTGGCCAAGCAACGCAAAGTCACGGTGATCCACGGCACCGGCCAATTCGCTTCGGCTAACAGCTTGACGGTGGAAGGCGACGGCGGCACTCAGACTATCACCTTCGACCACGCCATCATCGCCGCCGGCTCGCAACCGACCAAGATTCCGGGTTTTCCGCACGACGATCCGAGAGTTTGGGATTCCACCGACGCGTTAGCCCTGCAATCCGTGCCGGAAAAGTTGTTGATCGTCGGCGGCGGCATCATCGGTTTGGAAATGGCCACGGTTTACCACGCGCTGGGTTCTAAAATCAGCGTGGTGGAATTGATGGACCAAATCATCCCGGGTTGCGATAAAGACTTGGTCACACCGCTGCAACGCAAGATCAAAAAGCAATATGCTAACTTGTGGCTGAAAACCAGCGTCAAAGCCATGGAAGCCACTGCCGCCGGCATTAAAGTAACAATGGAAGGCAAGGATGCACCGGAAAGCGAAACGTTCGACGCGGTGTTGGTCGCGGTCGGCCGCCGCCCCAACGGCAAGCTGATAGGTGCCGAGCACGCGGGAGTCACGGTCGACGAGCGCGGTTTCATTCCGGTCGACAAACAAGGCCGCACCAATATCGCCAACATTTTCGCAATCGGCGACATCGTCGGCAATCCGATGCTGGCGCACAAAGCCACTCACGAAGGCAAAATCGCCGCCGAAACCATCGCCGGCCACAAAGCCGGTTTTGACGCGCTGACCATTCCGTCGGTAGCCTACACCGATCCGGAAGTGGCCTGGATGGGTTTGACCGAAACCCAAGCGCAGCAGCAAGGCATGGAATACGACAAGGCCACTTTTCCCTGGGCCGCCAGCGGCCGCTCATTGGCGTTGGGCCGTAATGAGGGCTTGACCAAAATCCTGACCGACAAACAAACCGGGCGGATACTCGGGGCCGGCATGACCGGACCGGGCGCCGGCGAATTGGTCGCCGAGGCGGTGCTGGCGCTGGAGATGGGTGCCGATGCGACCGACATCAGCTTGAGCATTCATCCGCATCCGACCTTGTCGGAAACCTTCGCGTTTGCGGCGGAAATGATAGACGGCACGATTACCGACTTGTACGTCAAAAAATAAGCGGTTCCATTCGGCCGCCGCCGACTTGGCGACGGCCGGAATTTAAGCACTGACGCTACACTTAGTTTTTGCGGCTGGAATTGAAGGTGTAAGAGCGCACCACACCTTGATTGTCGAAACGAATCAGCAAATCCTGGGTATCGTCGGCACCGAACAGCGAATATTTGTAAATGCCGTAAGTCCAGGTGGTGTGGCCGTCTTCCATGCCGGTGCGCCAAGGCCGCCCGAAAATATTGGTTATATCTTGTTTGGTGGTTTGACCGATTTTGATCTCCGGTACTTTGGAGCCGGCAAATTCCTGGCCTACCGTGAAACACCCGGTCAGTTGCGTGGCGGCCAAACCGGCCGCGATTAAAAGATAACTCAGTTTCAGCGCGCGTAAGTTGCGATTGAGAAACAGTGTTTTCATAAATTGAACCTTAATGTCTGGGATGGTTGTTATAAAGTAGCGGACAGACCTTTTAGCCGCCGCCGACCGTTAACGATTTTATCCGATTGCCATGACTGACTCATTAGCCTGTTCGCCGCTAGACGAACTGAATTTCGACAACCGCTTCGTGCTGGAATTGCCGGGCGATCCAGAACCGGACAATTACCGTCGCCAAGTGTATCAAGCCTGTTATTCCCGGGTACAACCGCGCGCCGCCAAACAACCCAGCCTGGTGGCTTACTCGCCGGAAATGGCGGCGGAGTTGGGCCTAACGGAGCAAGATTGCCAATCCGACGATTTTTGTCAGATTTTCGCTGGCAATAAACTCGCTAAAGGCATGCAGCCTTACTCGATGTGCTACGGCGGCCACCAGTTCGGTCAATGGGCCGGACAATTGGGCGACGGCCGCGCAATCAACCTGGGAGAAATCGTTAACGCCGAAGGACGCCGTTGGGCCTTGCAGCTGAAAGGCGCCGGCAAGACCCCGTATTCGCGCAGTGCCGACGGCTTGGCCGTGCTGCGCTCCTCTATTCGCGAATTTTTATGCAGCGAAGCCATGCACCATTTGGGGGTGCCGACCACCCGCGCGCTGAGTGTAATTTTGACCGGCGACCAAGTCATCCGCGACATGTTTTACGACGGCAATCCGCAATTGGAGCAGGGCGCGGTGGTATGCCGGGTAGCGCCGACGTTTACCCGCTTTGGCAATTTTCAGCTGTTCGCGGCCCGCGACGATCTGGACACCCTGGTTCAATTGCTGGACTTTACCTTGCGTACCGATTTTCCGCACCTGGGCGAACCGAGCAAAGCCGTCTATTTGCAGTGGTTCGAGGAAGTCTGCCGTTTGACCGCGCAAATGATCGTGCATTGGCAGCGCGTCGGTTTCGTGCACGGGGTGATGAACACCGACAATATGTCGATTCTGGGCTTGACCATCGACTACGGCCCATACGGCTGGTTGGAAAATTACGATCCGGATTGGACCCCGAATACCACCGACGCGCAGGGCCGCCGCTATCGCTTCGGCAACCAGCCCAAGATCGCTTATTGGAATCTGGTCCAACTTGCCAATGCGTTATATCCCATCATCAAAAAAGCCGATCCCTTGCAGCAAGCGCTTAACGCCTTCAGCGAAACCTTCGACAGCCAATGGCAAACCATGATGGCCGACAAATTGGGCTTTAGCGGTTACCAAGGCGACGACCAACTGGTCAAGGATTTGTTCTCGCTGTTGCACACCGCTGAAACCGATATGACTTTGTTCTTCCGTGCGTTGGCCGGGGTCGATCAGGATTCGACCGGCGCCGAGTTTGCCGGCTTGATGGATAAAGCCGGCTACAAACCGCTGGAAGACGACGTGCACGTGCAAGCATTAGCCTGGTTCGAGCAGTATCAAGACCGCTTACGCCAGGACGGCAGGCCCAAGGAACAACGCCGGCTAGCCATGAACGCCGTCAACCCCAAATACGTGCTGCGCAATTACTTGGCCCAGCAAGCGATAGACGCTGCCGAGCAAGGCGATTTCGCGCTGGTCAACGAGTTGCTGGAGGTATTGCGCAAACCTTACGACGAACAACCGGGCCGTGAACGCTTCGCGGAAAAACGCCCCGATTGGGCCCGACACAAACCGGGCTGTTCCATGCTGTCTTGCAGTTCTTAACGGCTGTTTTACGCAACCCGGCGCTACACGCTTGGCAGGGCGGTTGGTTGGCGTTACGCTATTTCCAGCGGTGCGATGCAAAATCGCATCGATCCCGGCAATGCGCGGTTCACCATTGCCGACGGCAGGAAGCCTTAGTCTCACACATCACTTCGAGCGCTTGACATTACCGGATGCGGAAAAACCTTTGTTCTAAAGTCGCCGACCGGCCGTTTCCCAACGGAAGGCCTCGATGCGAACCTTGGGGGGACAAAAAAGATGCTGAAGCCCGGTAATTCAGGTATCCTTTTCAGGCTAAGCTAATGATCTTCCAGGTTGCGAAATGACCAACAATACCGACAACGTCGCCAAACACGATATTGATCCCGCGGAAACTCAAGAATGGATGGAGGCTTTGCAAGCGGTCATCGAAAAAGAGGGCAGCGAACGCGCCAGCTTTTTGATAGAGACCTTGCTCAGCACCGCGCGGCAAGCGGGCTTGGATATCCCGTTTTCCGCCAATACGCCTTACGTCAACACCATCCCGGTCGACAAGCAACCCAAATTTCCCGGCAATTTCGACATCGAACGCACCATCCGCTCCTATGTCCGCTGGAATGCGATGATGATGGTGCTGCGCGCCAACAAGCATACCAATGTCGGCGGTCACATCGCCAGTTTCGCCTCGGCCACCACGCTATACGACGTGGGGCAAAACCATTTTTGGAACGCCCCTTCAGACAAACACGGCGGGGACTTGGTGTTTTCTCAAGGCCATTCGGCGCCGGGCATGTATGCCCACGCCTATTTATTGGGTCGTTTGAGCGAAGCGGAACTGGATAGTTTTCGACAAGAAGTCGGCGGCAACGGTTTGTCCTCTTACCCGCATCCTTGGCTGATGCCGGAGTTCTGGCAATTCCCAACGGTATCGATGGGTCTAGGCCCCATCATGGCGATTTATCAAGCCCGTTTCATGCGCTACATCCAAGATCGCGGCCTGGCCAACACCGACGGCCGCAAAGTCTGGGCGTTTTTGGGCGACGGCGAATGCGACGAACCGGAAACTTTGGGCGCTATCGGCATGGCCGGCCGGGAAAAACTGGATAATCTGATTTTCGTGATCAACTGCAACTTGCAGCGGTTGGACGGCCCGGTTCGCGGCAACGGCAAGATCATTCAAGAGCTCGAAAGCAACTTCCGCGGCGCCAACTGGAACGTCATCAAAGTGATCTGGGGCCGGCGTTGGGATCCCATCATCGCCCGCGACAAAAAAGGCTTGGTGGTTAAGCGCATGATGGAATGCGTAGACGGCGATTACCAAACCTTCAAATCCAAAGACGGCGCTTACGTGCGGGAAAAATTCTTCAATTCCCCGGAATTGCAGGAGCTGGTCAAAGACTACACCGACCGCGACATTTGGGAATTGAACCGCGGCGGCCACGATCCGATCAAGGTGTTTACCGCCTTCAACGCGGCGGTAAAACACAACGGCCAGCCTACCGTAATTTTGGCCAAAACCATCAAAGGGTATGGCATGGGAGATTCCGGCCAGGCACAAAATACCAGCCATCAGCAAAAGAAGATGAGCGTGGAATCGATCAAGGCCGTGCGCGACCGCTACCAACTACCGATCAGCGATGAAGAGCTGCCTAACCTGCCTTACATCCGTTTCGCGGAAGACTCGGAAGAATTCAAATACCTGCGCCAACGCCGCGCCGATCTGGGCGGTTTCCTGCCGTCGCGTCGGGCCAAATCCCACTCGCTGGAAATTCCGGCTTTGTCCGCCTTCAAAGCCTTGTTGGAAGGCACCGGCGAAGGTCACGAAATTTCCACGACCATGGCTTTCGTGCGCATCCTGAACGTACTGGTTAAAGACAAACAAATCGGCAAACGCGTGGTCCCCATCGTGCCGGACGAATCGCGCACCTTCGGCATGGAAGGCATGTTCCGTCAACTAGGCATCTGGTCGCAGGTCGGTCAGCTGTACACGCCGCAAGACGCCGAGCAGCTGATGTTCTACAAGGAAGACAAGCACGGCCAAGTGTTGCAGGAAGGCATCAACGAAGCCGGCGGCTTGTGCGACTGGATCGCGGCGGGTACCTCGTATTCGACCCATGGCGTGCCGATGATCCCGTTCTTTATCTACTACTCGATGTTCGGCTTCCAGCGGGTGGGCGACCTGATCTGGGCCGCCGCCGACCAACGTACCCGCGGCTTCCTGCTGGGCGGTACCGCAGGCCGCACCACGCTGAACGGCGAAGGCCTGCAGCACGAAGACGGCCACAGCCATCTGATGTCCGCCAGCGTGCCGAACTGCTACTCTTACGACCCGACCTTCGCCTGCGAATTGGCGGTGATCATCCACGACGGCTTGCGCCGTATGTACGTGGAGCAAGAAGATATCTTCTATTACATTACCTTGATGAACGAAAACTACGAGCAGGCGGCCTTGGTCGAGGGTTCGGAAGCCAACATTCTCAAAGGCATGTACTTGTTCAAACCCGGTCCGCATAGCCATAAACCAAGGGTACAGTTAATGGGTTCCGGCACCATCTTCATCGAAGTGATATATGCCGCCCAATTGCTGCACGACGACTGGGGGGTAGACGCCGACTTGTGGAGCTGCCCGAGCTTCACCGAACTGGCCCGCGACGGCTACAGCTGCGAGCGTTGGAACCGCCTGCATCCGACCGAGACCGCACGCGTGCCGCACGTCGAACGTTGCTTGCAAGACGCAATCGGTCCGGTCATTGCGGCGACCGACTACATGCGCAGTTTCGCCGAACAAATCCGGCCGTGGGTTAAACGGCCGTATACCGTGCTGGGCACCGACGGCTTCGGCCGTTCCGACACTCGCGCCAACTTACGCAAATTCTTCGAAGTAGACAGATACCACGTCGCGGTGGCAGCCTTGAACGCACTGGCGCAAGCCGGCGAATTCGACGCGGCCAAAGTCGACGTCGCCATCGCCAAATACGGTATCGACCCGGACGCCACCGCCCCTTGGCTGATTTAACCATGCCCGATACCTTGCGTATCGAACCCGCCTTTCCCGTTGCCAACCGGCTAATGCCGGTGAGCGGCGGTCGGGGCGAGGTCATTCCATTCGACATGCGACGACAATAACGGAAATCGACCCATGAGTTCTTTAGTTGAAGTAAAAGTCCCCGACGTCGGCAACGTGCCGGAAATCGATATCGTCGAGGTATTGGTCAAACCCGGCGACCTGGTCGCCGTCGAACAAACCCTGGCGGTGATGGAAACCGACAAGGCGACGATGGATTTACCGTCCAGCGCCGCCGGCGTGATCAAAGCCGTACATATCAAACCGGGCGATAAAGTCGCCGAAGGTACCTTGATCGCCACCGTGGAAGTCGGCGAAGCGATAGCAGCGACTGCAAAGCCGGCACCTGCACCAGCAGCCGAACCGGCGCCAACACCCGCGCCGGTCGCGGAAGCGCCCAAACCGGTCGAACCGGCCGCCCAACCGGCTCCGGTAGCCGTAGCCGGCAGCGAAGGCGTTAAACCGCACGCCACGCCCAGCGTGCGCCTGTTCGCCCGCGAACTCGGAGTAGACCTAAGCAAAATTCAGGCCGGCAGCGGCCGCAAGGGCAGAATTTTGCAGGAAGACGTCAAGAACTTCGTCAAGCAAGTCATGAGCTCCGGCGCGACCGCTAGCGGCGGCGGGGCCGGCATTCCGGCGATTCCGGCCGTGGATTTCAGCCAATTCGGCGAAATCGAGGAAAAGCCGCTCAGTAAAATCAAACGCCTGACCGGCCAGAATCTGACCCGAGTCTGGCTGAACCTGCCGCTGGTAACCTACCACGACGAAGTCGCCATCGACGAGATGGAAGACTTCCGCAAGGCGGTCAATGCCGGCCAAGGCAAGGACGGCATCAAAGTCACCGGCCTGGTGTTCATCATGAAAGCCTTGGTGGCGGCGCTGCAAAAGTTTCCATCCTTCAACAGCTCGCTGTCTCCGGAAGGCGACAAGCTGTATTTGAAAAAGTATTACCACCTCGGCATCGCCGTCGATACGCCCAACGGCCTGGTGGTGCCGGTGATTCGCGACGTCGATAAAAAAGGTATCTTCCAACTGTCCAAAGAACTGGCCGAGGTCAGCGAACTGGCCCGGCTGGGTAAATTGAAACCGGCCGACATGCAAGGCGGTTGCATGACCATTTCCAGTCTGGGCGGCATCGGCGGCACCGCGTTCACCCCTATCGTCAACGCCCCGGAAGTGGCTATTTTGGGCGTCACCCGCTCCAAGGTACAACCGGTCTGGAACGGCAAGGAATTCGAGCCCAAGCTAATATTGCCGCTGGATATTACCTACGACCACCGCGTCATCGACGGCGCCGAAGGCGCCCGCTTCATGGAAGCCTTGAAGGCCAACCTGGCGGATATTCGCCGTTTGTTGCTGTAAAACCCACTCGGCCTGATCCGAGATTCGGCGTAAGGCCGCCGCTGCAGTTCGGGTTTTCGCCCTTAGATTGCGCTACCGGCAATTTCAGATCGATCGGCTATCGTTTCAGACCGCCTCGTTCCGGCAGAGAATGCCGGAACCCAAACTGTAAGGAAGCGGCTTGTTCTCGTCTCTTTGACCGGCAACTCAAGCGGTAGGCGCCGTGCTTTCAAATCCCTGTGCACTAGACATTGGCATTCCCTGCCGATATGACGGCTGTTGCCGGCCTGTGATCAATGCCGGTTGGCTGAGCTTTACGGGCAGATACGGGCGGGCAAATCGCAAGCTTGCCCGAATAAGCCGGGTAGCAGGTAAAATCCAGGTATTCGAAATTCGACGGCATGGCCATGACAACGCTAGAGGAAACCGAAAACCGATTATGGGGCGGGTATTTAAATCTTTGGCAAACCGATTGGCTGTTTGCCGTTGCGTTGACGCTAACCGCGGTATGGCTGATTTTGTACGTTCTACAAGCTACCGGCTTGGGTAGCAGTTGGTTGCCCAGGCGCAAAACGTTGGCAGAAGCATTACAAAAGGAACGCCCGGATGAAAACGGCCGTAACTACGTCGATTACGGCATCAAATACCGCGCTCGCATCTCCCAAATCGCCGCCGGCCGCAGCGCCGCTGATACGGCGCAACAAGTATTAGCGGCCTTATACCATCCGCTGCCGTTCGCGCCGGCGGCTTTCGCGAAAGCCTTTACCCTGCTGTTTTGGTTGTTGCCGTGGATTTGCGGGGCTTCCGGCAAGTTGGGCAAAGTTGCCTTATTACCAGACAATTTGGATTGGCCAACGCGCATGTTAGTGGTTTTGCCGATGGCGCTAACTTTGGCATACCAATGGGTAACTCATCGTTGTGGCGAACGTATTTGGCTTGTATTTTGTTTTTGGTTCTTGCCGTTGGCATTATGCTGATTGAATTAAGTTTGTTCGTTGATGAACTTGATTATTTATTAGCGGTAAATGTCATTTTCGCTGTGACTGTAGCTTTAATAGTCGCCAAGTTTATGGCTGAGTTGTTCATCGGCGTTAGTACGGTAATCATAGTATCCGTCTTCGTATACGCGGGAGCCGTCCATAATGTAACCGATATTAGAGCGGCTGTGTTTACAGCGGTTTCTGTCGTTTTCGGCGTCGTTTGCCTTTCATTTTTGAGAAATACAAAGGTTCAAACAAGGAGCGGCGAGTTTTCATTCGTTAATTTCAAACATTCATTTCGTTTGCCGAGCTTATTGATTTGTTGGTTAATAGGTGTGTCTTCCATGCCCCTATGGCTAGAGCATTTATCCTCTGGGATCCAAACAGATTGGGCAACAGTGGATAGACCAAGTTTTGTTTTGCTATTTTTCCTCGGCTGGCTGCCGCTACTGAACGCGGTGTGCGATTATCTGTCGGTCGGCGCTACCCAGTATTTCCTGGGCCTGATGCGGCGGGACAAATGGCGGCTGGCGTGGTGGGCGGCAGACGAGGCGGTGGTATTGGTGGCCGCATTGTACTTCGCCGCAGCCGGCCTGTTGTGCTTGCTGCGCCGGCTGGGTTGGGGGGTGGAGCCGACAGCCGTGATCGAGCAGTTCAACGCCGATCCGTCCTCGGTCATGTGGCTGTTGCTGTTGGCCGCCACCAACGTCCTGCCGACCCTGCTGCACTGGAGTTTGGGCCTGGCCGGGCTGTGGGCCGATAGCATAGGGCCGGATGCCGCAAACGCCAGAGCCTGGGCTACGCAGGTGCTGAAGGGCACCGCGTTGGGCAAGATCGACGCCGAGGATTTCGCCGATTACCTGTTCGGCCACCGTTTACTCAGCCTTATCTTCGCCCTGTGCCTTTTGGCCTGGGCGCTATGCGCCTTGCGTAATCTAGTGCCTTACAGCTTGAGATGGTTGCTGTAAGCGGTGTCTAGCCAAGCGGCCGCTGGCGATCCGCCGGAATAGGCGGGCTAATAGCGGGCGCAGCCGGATGGACGGCTTCCGCCGGGCTGGCCCTCGGCCCGATTTGCATCGGCCGCTGTCGAACAGGATCGGTGCCGCTTCTTTGGTGCCTTAGCGCGGTACCCCGATTCGCTTGGTAAACATCACTCGCTGTAACCGCGAAAGATATGGGTATGATGCTATGTTTAACTCTTCGGACGGCGGTCGGGCGCTTGTTGTTATTGGGTGATCAAATGGTTCTAAGGGCATGACAAGCTGTGGTTAAAACATCGACAAATCGCAACGCGGATACGGCGTCTTTTTCGGTCGCTACCTTTCTAACCCCCTCCGTTTTTAGAAATTATCCGCAACTCAGTTTGCATGCCGAGAGTTTGCAAGCCCTGCGCGTGCGCCTGCTGTATGCCAATCTGCCTGTATCCATCGGCGTCAGCGGCATGTTGGCGTTTATTCTGGTGACGGTTCAGGCCACGGTTATCGATCCGGAACGCCTGACCGCATGGTCTTTGGCCTTGACGCTGGTGCTGAGCGCAAGGGCGGTATTATTCGCGGCATGGCGGCGAAGCGCGGACGAAAGCAGTCACGCGGCCATGCGCCGCTGGTTGTTGCTGTTTCGCATCGGCGCCGTGCTTGCCGGTACGGTTTGGGGAATAGGCGGCGTGGTGTTGGCGCCGCCCGGCAATACCGGGCATATCTTTTACGTGTCTTTCGTTCTGATAGGCTTATGCGCCGGCGCCGCATCGTCGCTGGCGGTAGATCGCCTGACCATCAACGGGTTTTTGATTGCGGTTTTGTTGCCGCATACGTTTTTTCTCGCCAATCTAGGCGGCAGCGCGTCCTTGGGCATGAGTGTCATGAGTTCGCTGTTTTTGTTTTTTCTGGCAGCAAGTGCCCGACACTCCGCGCTGCAGTTGGAAGAAAATTTTCGCTTGCAGCACATCGCCACCGAGAACGAAACCAAACTGCGGCAGATGCTGGAAAACAGTCCCATCGCGACCTGCATTGCCGATGCGGCGGACAACCGGATCTTATTCGTCAATCAAAGTTATTTGGCGTTGATCGAAGCTTCGCCGGAACAGATCGTCGGAGTCTCCCCCGTCGACTACTATGCCAAACCCGAAGATTATACAGCGGTGTCGGAACACATTCGTGCGGGTACCCAGATCAGTAATAAATTGCTGGAACTACGTTCGCTCGATGGACAAAGTTGGACAAAATGGACCTTGGCTTCTTATTCGCCCATAGAATATCAACACAAAGCGGCAATATTAGCGTGGTTTTACGACATCACGGAACGCAAACTCAAGGAAGACCACGTCGAACATATGGCCTATCACGATGCGTTAACCGGCTTGCCGAACAGGTCGTTGATCTTGGATAGATTGCAACAGGCGCAGACTGAAGCCGAACTTACCGGCAATATGGTGGCTTTGATGTTTATCGATTTGGATAAATTCAAACCGGTTAACGACCTGCACGGCCACAATATCGGCGATTTGCTGCTGAAATTTGTCGCGGAACGTATCCGCGGCTGCCTACGAAAAACCGATTCGGCGGCGCGTATCGGCGGTGACGAGTTCGTGGTACTACTACCAGCCTTACCGGCGGTAAAGAATGCGGTGGACGTGGCGGAAAAACTCAGACAGGCGCTCAATTTACCGTTCGAAATCAACGGATTGATATTAAATATCTCGTCTAGCATAGGTCTGGCGGTTTACCCGGAACACGCCGAAGACACCCAATCTCTGATCAAGCACGCGGACATCGCCATGTATTACGCCAAAGCCGAGGGTAGAAATTGTGTACGGGTTTTTCAACCGCAAATGCAAGATCGGGGTATGTCTTCTCCATAAGATTCGACGTGATCGCACGTTGTAAATATTGAGCAGCGATTCCTAGGCAATGGAACTTGTTTGTTGACCCATTCGGCCAAAATCATCCGGACAGGGATTTGTCCGACGATAAACCCGAATGCTTGATTGGTAAAGCCCCCCCGGTACATTAAGCGCGCTGGCTTACCGGCCTTGGCAATCCCCCTTTGGCTCAAGCACCTATCCTGGCAATAACCGACTTTGAAGCGTGTCGGCGGGGGTAAAAATCTCCCCTTTCCCGACGGCGCGCTGGTATGCTTTGCGACCGATTTAACCATTCGCAGCATTCAATGAAATCATTGCAACTCTATGCCACCGCACCCAAAGCCTTGGAAGGCATTTTAGCCAACGAATTGCGCGGCCTCGGTGCGGCCGAAGTCAACGAAAAAATGGCGGGAGTGAGTTTCCAAGGCGATTTGGCATTGGCGTATCGGGTGTGTTTGTGGTCGCGGGTGGCTAACCGGGTATTTCTAGCCTTGGACAGCTTTCCGGTCCGGTCGCAACAAGACTTGTACACCGGCGTGCAGCGCACGGACTGGAGCCGCCATTTGTCAGCCGACGCCAGTCTGGCGGTATCGTTCAATGCTAAAAATAGCCCGGCGATCAAGCATACCCATTTCGGCGCCCAGAAAGTCAAAGACGCCATCGTCGATCAACTGCGCACTAAGTTCGGTCTACGGCCCAGCGTGGATACCGAACGGCCGGCGATACGCGTCAACATATACCTGCATAACGATATCGCTCAGCTGAGTTTGGATTTATCCGGCGATAGCCTGCATAAACGCGGTTTTCGCGACGTCGCCATTACCGCGCCGATCAAAGAGAATTTGGCGGCGGCCATTTTACTACGTACAGGCTGGCCCCAAATTGCCGCGCAAGGTGGCACATTGCTGGATCCGATGTGCGGTTCCGGCACCTTGCTGATGGAGGGTGCGTTGATGGCGGCCGACATCGCCCCTGGTTTGCGACGCGATTATTTCGGGTTTTTAGGTTGGCAACAGCATGACGCTGTGTTATGGCAAACCTTGTTGGAGGAAGCCGAACAGCGCCGTGCGGCCGGTTTGGCGAAACTGCCGGTCATCGCCGGTTTCGACCAAGACCGGCGCACGGTCGCGACCGCGCTGCAGCATATCGAAAACGCCGGTCTAGCCGGCAAGATTCACGTGGAAAAGCGCGACATAGCCGATGCGGCGTCGGCCGAAAGCTGGCCGCCGGGGCTGATAGTCTGCAACCCGCCCTACGGCGAACGCTTGGGGGATGAAGCGGAAACCGCGGCGTTGTATCGCCGTTTCGGCGAAGTGTTGAAACAGCGCTTTGTCGGTTGGCGGGCGGCAATGATCATCAGCAATCCGGAACTCGGGTTTCGCTTGGGGCTGCGTTCGCAAAGGCCGGTGACGCTGTTCAACGCTGCGCTGGAATGCAAGTTATTGCGTTTCAATATCGAGGAAAAAGCATTTTTCGAACCCAAGGCCAAGTCGCAGCAAGAGCGTATCGAATCGATCAATCGCCGCGCACAAACCGAGCAGCAAGATCCGCAAGCGGAAATGTTCGGCAACCGTTTGCGCAAGAATCTGAAAAAACTCAGCAAGTGGCTCGCCCAAAACGACGTGCGTTGTTATCGCGCCTACGATGCCGACCTGCCGGAATATGCCGTGGCGGTGGACGTATACCGCGGAGAAAAGATTTGGGTGAGCGTACAGGAATACGAATCGCCTAAAAGCATAGATCCGGCCAAAGCCAATCTGCGCTTGGCGGGTGCCATGGCGGAAATCCCTAAAGTCATGCAGGTACCAGCCGATCAAGTGTTTTTGAAAGTCCGGCGCAAACAGAAAGCCAGCGATCAATACGAAAAGTTAGGCGAGCGCGGCTGCTACCATGTCGTGGAAGAAGGCGGCTGCAAGTTTTGGGTGAACTTCGAGGATTATTTGGATACCGGGTTGTTTTTGGATCACAGGCCTATCCGTTTGTTGATTCAGCAGCAAGCAGCCGGCAAACGCTTTTTGAATTTATTTGCGTATACCGGCAGCGCCACGGTACATGCCGCCGTGGGCGGAGCGGTTTCCAGCGTCACGGTGGATATGTCCAACACTTATCTGGATTGGGCCGGACGCAATTTCGAACTAAACGGCATCCGCGGCGGACATAAACTGGTGCGGGCCGACTGCGTGCAATGGCTGGCCGAACAAGTCGCAGCCCGCAATAAACCGCAATTCGATTTAATCTTTTTGGACCCGCCGACCTTTTCCAATTCCAAGAAAATGGAAACAGTGTTCGACGTGCAACGCGACCACGTGCAGCTGATTCGAAACGCGCTGGCCTTATTGGTACCGGGCGGGGTATTGTATTTTTCCACCAACTTCCGTCGCTTTAAAATGGACGAGCAGGCGTTGACCGGTGTGACGCTGCAAGACATCAGCGCGGCAACAATACCGGAAGATTTTGCTCGCGACCCAAAGATTCATTATTGTTGGAGGATTAGCCGATGAAGGATTGTTTGCACATCATCGTCAAAGGCCGGGTGCAGGGTGTATGTTTTCGCGCCAATACGCAAAAACAGGCGGTCAAACGCAATATCAGCGGCTTTACCCGCAATCTGGCCAACGGCGACGTAGAAATCGTTGCCGTCGGCGAGCGCGACGCCTTGCAGGAATTGGTCGCTTGGTGTCATAAAGGCCCGCTGCTGGCCAAAGTCAGCGAAGTATTGGTGTCGGCTTATTCCGATCCGAAAAGCTACGCCGGTTTCGAAATCGTTCAGTAAGCGAACGCTAGATTAGGGGCAGATCATACCGCCTGCCTAGCATTATCCGGCGTTTGCCGTCCATGGCCCCTATCCCGCGCTATCTTGTCTAAGCAGCACCCTGAGCCAGCAAGAATCAACGATTTTTGAAAAATTCCGCCAACGCGGCGTTACGGCCGGCGGTGACGGTTTGCGCATGCGGCCGACTTTCTATCAATTTGATGTAATCTGCGGCGCCTGGAATATGCTCGGCAACCAAATCGCGGCCGTAAATTTGTTGAGTCACGAATCCGACCAATTGAAAATGCGGCCAAGCCACGATGTCGGCGGCGGTAAACTGTTCCCCTAGCGCGAACGGCGCAAAGCCGGCGATGCGGGCTAAACCTTTCAAACCGTTTTCTACTTTAGGTAAAACTTCGTCCTTAGTTTCTTGGGAAATTTTTGCCCCAAACAACACTTCGCCGTACAAACGGCGGGCGATCAATTCCATGTTCAATTCGATGTGCTGAATGAACTCGCGGCATTTCGCACGCTGAAACGCATCGGCCGGATACAAGGGATTGTCCGGAAACACGTCTTCCAAATATTCCAAAATCGCTTGCGATTCGGACAAATAGCCGGCGTCGGTTTCGATGAACGGGATTTTACCCAGCGGCGAACGTTTCAATACGGCTTCTTCCTGGCTAGGCGGAATGACCTCTTCTACAAACCGAATGTTTTTTTCCAGCAGAGCAAATTTAACTTTATTGTAATAATTGCTAATGGCAAAACCGTACAGTGTGATCATGGTGCATCTCCCGTTTGATTAAAGAATAAATATATACAGACAGACCGGTCGGTCTGTTGTAATAATACATACCGGTCTGTATATTTGCAACTTTGTTTTTCGACTTTTATGACACGCGATCTCCGTTTACATATTCTGAATACCGCATCCGATTTGTTTTATAGCCAGGGCATCAAAGCCACCGGGGTGGACGCCATCGTCAAAGCCGCCGGCACTACCAAAATGAGCTTATACAAATATTTTCCGTCCAAAGACGATTTGGTACTGGCACATTTGCATCGAAGCGGCGATACCATGAGAGCGAAAATTCTGGCTGGAATCCAACATCAGGGTATGAGTCCGGCACAACAATTATTAGCCGTATTCGACGTATTTGCCGAAATGCACAGCAACCCCGCTTTTCGCGGCTGCCCTTTCATCAATGCCACGGCCGAATTCGCCGACGGCGACAGTCCGGTAGCACAAGCCGTTGCCGAGTTTTACCTATCCCTGCAAACGGCATTAACCGAGCTGGCCAAGCAAGCCGGATGCGACAACCCGGAAACCCTAGCCGAGCAGATACTGATGTTATTGGCAGGCGCGACCGTGCGGGCGCAGATGCAAACCGGCTTGCCTGTCATCCCGGCTGCCAAGCAAGCGGCCGAAATGTTATTGGCGGCTGCGGCAACCTAAATGCTGTAACCGGCAAGAACAGGGCTAAGCTCAATCGGATTACTTAGCTTTGCGCTGTAAGGCGGTCAGTAAAGGCAATCCGTCCGGCATTACCGCAAGCGAATGTTCCCCGTTATGTATAGAAAGGGTATAAGGCCGCTCTTGCGCCGCTATGGGTTCGTTGAAAGCTTTCAAGCACCGGTAGACGGCTAAGTCAGCCTCGGAAGCGTCCTGTGCTTGGATTTGCCGCCGCTGTATGCGTTGTATCAGCAAAGGCTCCGGACAATCGATGTCCAAAATCATAAACTCCACCCCGCATTCGTTTGCCAAGTCGGCAAAACGGCAGCGTTCTGCCTGACGTAAAAATGCCGCATCGACGATCACGCTAAATCCACTTTGTAGAATCAAGCGACTCAGCTCCAGTAAGCGGTCATAAGTTTTTTCAGTGGCCGCTTGGGTATAAATTCCACCGTCGATAGGCGAGCCGCTCCGTTGTTCGGCAGCCATGCCGAACAAACGCTTGCGTTCCACGTCGGATCGGATCCGAATAGCCGGTAACTGTTCCAGCACTTGTTGAGAAACCGTAGTTTTACCGCAACCCGGCAGGCCTTTGGTGATAAGCAACCGGGACGAGACCGGCGCATAATAGTCTTCCGCAAGCTGCAGATAGCGTTGCCAGCGTCCGTTTTCAACTCCACCCTGTTGCGCGGAACGTATCGCCCCGACCTTGGCCATTACCATGGCTCTATACCCCAAATAAAAATGCAGTACCTGTAAAGCCGGGTAATCGCCGCCGTATTGCAAATAGGCGTTTAAAAAGCCATAGGCCAAATCGCTTCGTTGCCTAAATTGCAAGTCCATCACTAAAAAAGCAATATCGTTGATGACATCTATCCAACGCAAATTCGGGTTGAAATCTATACCGTCGAACGGAGTGGGCCGACCGTTGAGCATGACAATATTGCCCAAGTGCAAATCGCCGTGGCATTCCTTAACGTTGCCGGCGTGCAGGCGCTCGGCGAACTGCAGCCGGCAACGCTGGAATTCACTTTCACTAGCAATACGCAATGCACTGAGGCGCGGTTGATGCTCAGTGCCAAGCAAACGTACTAGCTGCTCGAAATTTTGCCGTGCCGGAACGGCGATGGCGTCCGGCGTCCCGTAGTCGGAACCGGCAGCGGCCGGGGGTAATTCGGCATGAAAAACCGCCAACGTTTCGGCTAAAGCGGTGATGTCTTCATTGGTTAAGGCGTTTTGCTGCAGTTTGTGATCCAACAAATCGGTCTCGGCGAAACGGCACATTTTTACCGCATATTCGATGGCGGGCTCACAGCCGAATTCCGGTTGCACCGGGCTACCGCCGATAGGGATGACATCCAAATATACCGTTGGAGCCAAACGTCGATTTAAGCGCAATTCTTCCTGGCAAAAGAACCGGCGCCGCTCCAGACTGGAAAAATCCAAAAACCCAAAATCAACCGGCTTCTTGATTTTGTATACGTAATCGCCGGCCAATAACAGCCAGGAAATATGTGTTTCCAAGCGTTCAACCGCGCTTACCGGATACGGGTAGCGATTGGGTTGCATCAACGCTTGGATCAGGCTGTCGTCTAGTTCACCAGTGTTCATTCAGATTTGCTTGTTCCCCTCGAAATAAATCGAATCGTGTCATTTTCAGCGGTGGCCAACAGCGTGGCACACAAGCGCCTCAAAAACCAGGCGAAGAAATTATACAGCCCGTAAATTTGCTAAATCGGTTTGTGGGCAAGATTGTTGTCTACTTTCGGTTTATGATGTGGACAAAATGTGTAGTGTTTGATTCCTCGCTAAGACACACAACTTATCAACAGCCTGTTTTGCTAACAAACAACAACTGTATAAATGTCATAAACAATTGATTTTTATATAAATTAATCACTTATACACAACTATTTCAGCACCTAATAATAAGCATAAAATATTTATATGAAGTTTATTACTAATAGAGACCAGCTACTCGTGGTATTACAACGGATAGTCAATGTAATCGAAAAAAGGCAAACAATGCCGATTTTGTCTAATGTGTTGATTCAACTAAAAGACAATCGTCTGTTCCTAACCGGTACTGATACCGAGATTCAAATTATTAGTTCTCTTGTTGTTAACGACGATAATGACGAAGGAGAGATTACGGTTCCGGCACGCAAATTTCTGGACATTTGCCGCTTATTACCCGTAGGTGCGGAAATCAAATTTGAACAACAAGACGATAAGGTAAAAGTGACATCCGGCCGTAGCCGATTTCTGTTAAATACTTTGCCCGCTGACAGTTATCCTGAGTTCAATGAGCCGGAAGCCGACTATCAGCTTGCTATAAAGGGCGGAAAATTTAAGAAAGGATTGGATAAAACGTTATTTTGTATGGCCAATCAAGACGTCAGATACTATCTAAACGGCTTGTTATTACACATCAGCAACTCTAAGTTGAAATTAGTAGCGTCGGACGGGCACCGATTGGCACTTTTTGAAGACGACTTGGAAGCCGCAACGGGTTATGAAGCCAGGATTATTTTGCCGAGAAAAGCGGTACATGAAATCAGCCGGCTTATTGACGACGAGGATATTGACCTGAAAATAGAATTTTCGTCGCAGCATATAAAAATATTTTACGAACAAATGATATTTTCGTCTAAGCTCATCGACGCAAAATTTCCGGATTTTTCCAAAGTATTTCAGCAATCCATGAATGTGCCTATATCCATTCCTAAACAGGCACTAAGAGATGCTTTAGTCAGGGTTGCCATTCTAGCGAATGAAAAATACAAGGGGATAACTTTTGACATTATTGACCGGATATTAAAGCTAAGTACCCATAACCCGGAACACGACGAAGCCGAAGAGGAAATTTCTATCGACTATGAAGGTCAGGCGATCAATATTTCATTTAATGCGCAATACTTGTTAGATGCCGTTTCTAATTTGGATTCCGAATCTATTTTGATCACAATTGCGGCAAATCTTAGTAGCTGTTTTATCGATGATGAAGATGTCAATGCCGGTTATCGATATATCGTAATGCCTATGCGTTTGTAATTGCTTTTATGGCGTTACGTAAGCTGGATATTCGCTTCGTCAGAAATATCCGGTCTGCATGTATATTTCCGTCCCCCGGTATAAATTTCATCATCGGCGGTAACGGTTGCGGAAAGAGTTCTCTATTGGAAGCAGTTTTTTTGCTGGGAAGAGGACGGTCTTTCCGCACTCATCAAGTTAAGCAGGCTATTCACTACCATGCTACTGAACTTGTAGTGGTTGCCCAACAATCCGCACATAGCGGCGTTAACCGTCATCTAGGCATTCAAATAGACTGCAAGCAGACCCAAATTCATATCGATCGAGAAACCCGCAGCAAATCCGACTTAGCCTATTTGCTTCCAATTCAATTAATCAATCCCAAAAGTTTCAATTTGCTGGAAGCCGGTCCGCAACATCGACGAGCATTTTTGGATTGGGGGGTATTCAACGATGACGAACGATTTTTTCAATATTGGCGCAGATATCAACGTGCGCTTGTGCAACGTAATGCCTTGCTGAAAAGTCGACACGCTAATCAAATTCCAGCCTGGGACAAAGAACTCATTGAAAACGGCTTAATGATTGACGAACTAAGGAAAACGTATGTCACAAAACTCTTACCCGTATTTACTCAATTGGTAGATTTCTTTATTCCTTTTCAGTCCTTGGACGTTAATTTCTTTTCCGGTTGGAATCAGGCGTTGTCTCTCAATGAAGTTTGCAAATCCGACCTGGACAAAGATTTAAGGTATGGATTTACTCATTCCGGTCCACATAGAGCAGACCTAATTATTCGCAACCACTGCGGCTTAGCGAGGGATTTTCTTTCCCGCGGGCAATTGAAATTATTGATTGTGGCGCTATTGTTGGCCCAAGTTCATTTACTAGAAGAATTCGCGCGTGCTAACTGTTGTATCTTGTTAGACGACATTAGTTCCGAATTGGATTTAGAAAACAGACTTAAGTTGTTAAAATACTTAACTCAGATGAATTGCCAAGTGTTCATTACCTGTAATGAAACAAAAGACTTAGGTGATTTACCGCACATTGAAAATTATAAAGTGTTTCACGTGGAACAAGGATGCATTTCTGAAGCATAGTGTTTCACGTGAAACACAATAAAAATTCGCATCAACAACAGCAATTGGTGTCGAACAACCGCAAAGCGCCTAGCTGGCGCTAATAAACCAGGTTATGGATAAAGTATGAGCGAACAATACGACAGTTCAAATATTACTGTGCTTAAAGGCTTAGATGCAGTTAGAAAACGACCCGGAATGTATATCGGAGATACGGACGACGGGTCCGGGCTGCACCATATGGTGTTTGAAGTTGTTGATAATGCGATAGATGAAGCTTTAGCAGGGTATTGCACGGGGGTTGAAGTCATCATTCACGAGGATGGTTCTGTATCGGTTTCCGATGACGGTCGTGGAATACCGGTCGATATCCATGCGGAAGAAGGTAGATCGGCTGCCGAAGTGATCATGACCGTATTACATGCCGGCGGTAAGTTCGACGATAACGCTTATAAGGTCTCCGGTGGCTTACACGGAGTAGGGGTGTCGGTCGTTAACGCTTTATCTGAAGAGTTGATTCTTAAAATACGTAAAAACGGCAAACTGCACATGCAGAAATACGTTTTAGGCGAGCCGCTTGAACCTTTAGCGGTGATTGGAGATGCTGAAGGGACCGGTACCTATATCAATTTTAAACCTAGCTCGAAAATCTTCACTAATGTCGAATTTCAATATGATGTACTGGCTAAACGATTGCGAGAATTATCGTTCTTGAACTCCGGGGTGAAAATCGTCTTGACCGATGAGCGTAGCGGTAAACAGGATGTATTCGAATTTGAAGGGGGAATAGGTGCGTTCGTACAGCACTTGAACAAAAATAAGACACCGCTTTTTGAGCAGGTTTTTTATTTCCAAGTGGAAAAGGAGGGGGTAACTGTCGAAGTCGCCATGCAATGGAATGATTCCTATCAAGAAAATGTGTTTTGCTACACCAACAATATTCCTCAGCGTGATGGCGGAACTCATTTGGCTGGGTTTAGATCGGCGCTTACACGTACGATAAATCAATACATTGAAATGAATGGGCTGGCTAAAAAGGAAAAAGTAGCAACTACCGGGGATGATGCGCGGGAAGGACTCACCGCTGTTTTATCGGTTAAAGTACCCGATCCAAAATTTTCGTCACAAACAAAAGACAAATTGGTTTCCTCCGAAGTAAAACCGCTTGTCGAATCGACGCTGAGTGAAAAATTAAACGATTTCTTGCTGGAAAATCCAAGCATAGCTAAATCCATCGCCGGTAAAATTATTGATGCAGCCCGTGCTCGGGAAGCTGCACGAAAAGCTAGAGAAATGACTAGGCGTAAGACTACGTTGGATATAGCCGGGTTGCCTGGGAAATTGGCCGATTGTCAGGAAAAGGATCCCGCTTTATCCGAACTGTTCATCGTGGAAGGAGATTCTGCAGGCGGGTCGGCTAAACAAGGACGGGATAGGCGAACCCAAGCGATATTGCCGTTGAAAGGTAAAATTCTGAACGTGGAAAAAGCCCGTTTCGACAAAATGATTTCATCGGAAGAGGTTGGAACCTTGATCACCGCTTTGGGCTGCGGTATAGGTAAGGATGAATACAATATTGATAAATTACGCTACCATCGAATCATAATTATGACGGATGCCGATGTCGATGGCTCTCACATCAGAACACTGTTGCTGACTTTTTTTTATCGCCAATTGCCGGAATTAGTCGAAAGAGGTCACATTTATATCGCACAACCGCCTTTATACAAAGTTAAGAAGGGAAAACAAGAACACTATGTCAAGGATGACAACGCGCTAAACCAATACCTCATACAACTAGCGTTGGACAAAGCTCAATTGCAACCCAATCCTGAAACTCCAGCCATTCAAGGCCAGGGTTTGGAAAAGCTAGCGACCGAGTTTGCAAGAGTAATGTCGATCATTAATCGCTTGGCAAAGCGTTACGATGATTTGTACTTGGAGCAAATGACCTATATCGAACCGTTAAGCGAATACATCAAAACAGATAAGACAAAATTGCTGGATTGGTTCTCTAGGTTGGAAAAAGCATTAAACGCTAGTGACCGCAATGTAGATTACAGTACGGATATAAAGTACGAAGGTACCGACGATTTCGATGTTACAGTCACTAAGCGATTGCATGGCGTCACCAAAACTTTCGTACTTCACGCCACCTTTTTTTCAGGCCCGGACTATCAAAAGTTAGCTTCCTACGCAGCACAAACACTAAGCCTATTTGGACCGGATTCTTTGATGAAAATGGGGGAGCGGGAAATTTCGGTAACGAACTTTAAACAAGCTTTCGAATGGCTGATGAAAGAAATCAAGAAAGGTCAACACATCCAACGATACAAAGGGCTGGGAGAAATGAACCCGGAACAACTTTGGGAAACTACATTGGATTCAAATAGCCGTCGATTGCTGCAAGTTACTATACAAGATGCGATAACCGCGGATGAAATTTTTACGACTCTAATGGGGGATATAGTCGAACCGCGTAGAGACTTTATCGTTAAAAACGCATTGGATGTAGCTAATCTTGATATATAAGATGTTTGTCTGTCAGATCTCATAATTTCTTAAATTTGTCTCACAATTCTTATGTGAAATCTCAAAATTTATTAATGGTGCTTTGAAGTGGTCTGCGAACGGCGAACCACATGTTTTTGGGGACACACCTTAAATGAAAAGCAGTAAATGAGATTAGTTCTTATCTAGTGGGGATTGGTTGTCGGGAGGGGTGAAGTTCTCTCCTTATAGCCTTACCGTTATTTAAAGACGAATAGCTGAATGCTAGATGGCTTCGAACCAGGCTCGAAGCGCTGTATGATTCATGGATTAAGCATAACGGACCATTAAATGCCGCTAACCCTGCCCCAACTGGAACGCCATCTCTTCAAAGCCGCCGACATTTTGCGCGGCAAGATGGATGCCTCGGAATTTAAGGAATACATCTTCGGCATGCTGTTTCTGAAACGCTGTTCGGATGTGTTCGAGCAACGTCGGGAAGAGGTGATTAAACTTGGGTTGGATAATGGCAAAACCCAGACGGAAGCGGAAGCCGATGCCGAAATCTCCCGCTGGTACAAAACCGAAAGCACGTTCTGGGTGCCGCTGCATTCGCGTTACGACTTTCTGCTCAACGATGCTCACCATAATGTCGGCGACTACCTGAACAAAGCTCTGGCTGGCATCGAAACCGCCAATACCAGCCTGCACGACGTACTGGAACACATCGACTTCACCCGCAAGGTCGGTCAAAGCAAAATCCCCGACATCAAACTGCGTCAGCTGATCAGTCACTTTGGCCAGCACCGGCTGCGCAACGAAGATTTTGAATTCCCCGACCTGCTCGGTGCCGCTTATGAATATCTGATCGGCGAGTTCGCCGACTCGGCCGGCAAGAAAGGCGGCGAGTTCTACACGCCGCGCGCCGTGGTGCGGATGATGGTCCGGCTGATCAAGCCGGAACTACACCACCACGTTTATGATCCCTGCTGCGGTTCGGGCGGCATGCTAATTGCCGCCAAGGAATTCATCGACGAACACGGTGCCGACGGCCGCAAGGCCAATCTGTTCGGCCAGGAGTTCAACGGTACGGTCTGGTCCATCGCCAAGATGAACATGCTGCTACACGGCATCAGTACCGCCGATCTGGAAAACGAAGACACCCTGGCCGATCCGCGCCACATTGAAAACCGCGAGCTGCGCCGTTTCGACCGCATCCTCACCAATCCGCCGTTCTCGATCAACTGGGGCAACACCGAAAAGAACGCCGACGGCACCCCGGCCTGGGCGCCGAAATTCCCCGAGCGCTTCCGTTACGGCCAAGTGCCGCTCGGCGCCAAAAAAGCCGACTTGCTGGAGGCGGTAATCGGCGTCGCCCCCAACTTGTTTTACGGCACCGGCATTCCGGCCTGCATTTTGGTGTTACGCCAACACGTGCAGGACGGTGCCAATCGCGTCAGCGGCAAACCCACCGAGCGCCAAGGCAAAGTGCTGTTCATCAACGCCGACCGCGAATACTTCGAAGGCCGGGCGCAGAATTTCCTGCTGCCGGAACACATCGAAAAAATCGTCACCACCTTCGACCAATACCAGGCTATCGATGGTTTTTCGGCCATCGTCGACAACGCCACACTGAAAGCCAACGACTACAACCTCAACATCCGTCGTTACGCCGACAACGCGCCGCCGCCAGAGCCGCACGACGTCCGTGCCCATTTGCTCGGCGGTGTACCCAAAGTCGAAGTCGACGCCAAAATGGCATTGTTCGACGCACACGGTTTGAATCCGTTGGATGTATTTGTCCAACGCCCAGACAGCCCAAGCTATTACGATTTCCAACCCCACCTGGACAACCGCCAGTCGCTAAAGCCCGCCATCGAAGCCAACCCCGGCTTGAAAGCCAAGGAAACCGCGATCCGCGTAGCCTTTGAGCAGTGGTGGACGGAACACAGTACCCGCATCACCGCGCTGGCCGGGCAACGCGACAACGCTGCCAGTCTGGTGGCCTTGCGCACTGAACTGCTGCACAGCTTTTCTGACAACCTGGAACGCATCGGCCTGCTCGACCCGTTTCAAGTGCGCGGCATCGTTGCCGGCTTTTGGTATCAAAGCAAATACGACTTCCTGACCCTGATGGCCCGCGACAGCAAGGGCGTGGTCGACGCCTGGCGAACCGGCATTGTTACCGCCTTGGAAGACAAGGCCGGCAAGGACAGTCCGCTGGAACATAAGCTGGTCAAATTCCTGCTCGGTGACTTCGTCAGCGCCTTAAGCGAACTGGAAGCGCAAAAAGCCGAACTGGAAAGCCAGCTCAAAGCCTCCGCCCCTTCCAAAAGCGATGACGACGAAGAGGTCAGCGAAACTGAGGACGACGACAACCCGGTCGACGAAGCGCAAATCAAGGCCTGGAAAAAACAACTGGCCGACGTCAAGAAGCAACTCAAAACCCAGCAGGACGGCTTTACCCAGCATTTGAACCGTGCAGTCGACGCCTTGACGCCGGAACAAGCGGCCGAGCTGCTGCTGAAAATCCTGCATCACGACATGCAAGCCATCCTGGAACGCTACATCGCCGCCCAGCGCAAGCAAATCGTCGCCAGCTTTGAAAACTGGTGGGATAAATACCGGGTGACCTTGACGGAAATTGAAAGCCGGCGCGATTCGGCTTCCAAAGCGTTGCAAGGGTATTTGAAGGGGTTGAGGTATGTTTAATGTCCGTCGTTCCGGCAGGGATTGCCGGAACCCAGAAGCCATGGATGGTAAAGGCTATTCGCGGGAATGACTTAAAATCGTTGGCGTTCGCAATTCAATGAAACAACCCGCCGTCTACATCCTCGCCAGCCAACGCAACGGCACCTTGTACATCGGCGTTACCAGTAATTTATTGCAACGAATTTGGCAACACAAAGAAGACCTGGTCGAAGGTTTTACCAAACAATACCGGGTGCATACTTTGGTTTATTACGAACTGCATGCCGACATGAACGCCGCGATTGCCCGCGAAAAGCAGTTGAAGAAATGGAACCGCAAATGGAAGCTGGATTTAATCGAGCAACAAAACCCAAACTGGCGCGATCTGTGGGACGACATCAAAACCCCCTAATCCGTCGTCCCCGTGAATGCTTGTCCACGACTCTGATCGGGGGCGGGGATCCAGCAAGCGCCATCAGCCCTAGCTGGATTCCCGTCCCCGTTCAAGCCGGGGACAGGCCATTCACGGGAATGACAAATGGAGCAATGCAAAACGGTTGGCAGGAGTCAGGTATGTTTTGCTATTCCCGTCGTCCCCGTGAACACGGGGACCCAGCAAGCACCCTCAGCCCTCGCTGGATTCCCGCCTTCGCGGGAATGACGATTGGAAGATTACAGGGGTATTCGAAAGGATTGGGTTATGTCTGAAGACGGAAATTCATGCAGCCAACCTTGGAAACAAAGTCCTCTCGGAGATATTTTCCGGATCAATGGCGACCAAGTCGCACCATTAAGGCAGCCAAAATTGGAGTTTGTTCATTACAGCATCCCAGCTTACGACGAAACCGGTGGGCCCTCAATTGAATACGGAGAAGCCATAGAGAGCAACAAAACGTCAATTGGTAATCCTGCTGTTTTGGTTTCCAAACTCAATCCGCGAAAACCGAGAGTTGTTGCAGTAAGCAATCCGATGGAGCGAACATGCTGTTCAACAGAGTTTATTTGCTACTATCCAAAACGTCAGGAAGATGTTCTTGATTTCTGGGTTGCCTATTTTTCGTCTGAGCAATTTTCTGGTAGGCTCGCTCGCGTCGCAGTTGGTTCGACAAATAGCCATACGCGAGCATCCCCGAAAGAAACGTTGGGCTGGTATGTTCCTGATATTCCTTATGCCGAACAGCAAAAAATCGCCCAAATCCTCGACACCGCCATCCGCGAAACCGAGGCGATCATTGCCAAGCTCAAGGCTGTCAAGCTGGGTTTGCTGCACGACCTACTGACGCGCGGCATCGACGCCAACGGCGAACTCCGCCCGCCCCAACCCGAAGCCCCGCACCTCTACAAACGCTCGCGGCTGGGCTGGATTCCGAAGGATTGGAATGCTACACCTCTGGAACATGTCGCTGATCTTCAAGTCGGTTTTGCTTTCAAATCAGATTGGTTTCTTGATACCGGTAAAACAAGGTTACTTCGTGGAGACAATGTAGGGTATGGCTCTCCTGATTGGGATGTTCAAAAGTTTTTGGATGAGACAGCCGTTAAATCTTTCGAAAACTACTTGTTGAATGCGGGTGATGTTGTGGTAGGTATGGATAGAACTTTCACAAAAACGGGAGCGAAGTTTTCTATTGTTAACCAAAGCGATTTGCCTTGCTTACTTGTCCAACGAGTGGGGCGCTTTGTGCCATTACTTTGCTCTATGGACTTTCTTCGCTATTTGACCAACTGGCCTAATTTTCATAGAGATTTGTTTGCACAGCAGAAAGGTATGGATATTCCTCATTTGTCAAAGAGTGAAATTCTCTCTCCAATCGTTCCTGTTCCTCCTGAATACGAGCAATCTGCAATCTGTGAAAGAATGGCGTCTATCGCGGAACGTATAACCAATGAATCGAATTTGCTTGCTAACAGGGTGTTGAAATTTGCCTATATGCCTTCGGCTTCAAAACCATTTTTTGGTTTTGTTGGGCTTCTGGAAGCCCGATCACACCTCAAAAACCGGTTTTAGCCGGTTATATTCGCCCCGAAGGGCGTTAAATTCCGCCTTTTGGCGGATTTCAGGCGCACCACCGCCTAGGCGGTACTGTATCGCCAGCCGAAAATGGTACCCATGCGCGTCAGGTTATAGGCGGCAAAGGTAAAAATCGTTTGCGCGGCGACCTTCTTTAACCCCGGAACTTGGTTTGGCGTAGCGGGCCGACCGTCTTGGCCCAACCGAAGACTTCTTCGATCCGCTTGCGGACGTTGAGGCTTTTCCGGTAACCCTCATGCCGTGTGGTACGTCCGTCGATGGCCGAACCTTTTTCCTTGCTGGCGACATGCGGCGTGACTTTGCGCTGGCGTAACTTGGCGACAAAATCCTGCGTATCGTAATTTTTGTCGGCGGCCAAGGTCGCGC
The DNA here is from genome assembly GCF_040741385.1 of Methylomonas sp. HYX-M1. Lineage (NCBI taxonomy): Bacteria > Pseudomonadati > Pseudomonadota > Gammaproteobacteria > Methylococcales > Methylococcaceae > Methylomonas > Methylomonas sp. HYX-M1. The sequence continues at coordinate 111,410 of NZ_CP160405.1, read as the reverse complement.
CCGGTTTGTGGATCGTGCGTTTGACCATGGCGTGAGCCGCCTCGCGTTCTGCGGTGCCGGTGGCCTGGGTGACTTCGACGTCGACGACCAAGCCATTACGGTTCTCCATCAAGGCATGACCGAGGAAAGCCAGCTGAGACTTGTCGCCCTCGCTCTTTTTGTACAACCGGGCATCGGGATCGGTGCGTGATGCGTGGGTTTCGTTACTGCGTTTCTCGCCCTTGAAGTTGACCGTGGGATTGCGGCCGCCGTCTTCCGGCGGCGGGGTCGAGCCGTCTTTTTTGACGAAACTTTTGTGCGAGGCCCAAGCTTGAATCAGCGTGCCGTCCACCGAGAAATGCTCGTCAGAGATCAGCTGTTTCCACTCCGCCAAGGCCAGTACCCGTTCGAAAAACAAACGACTGATCCGTTCGTTGAGCAAACGGTCGCGGTTGGCGCTGAAGGTCGAGTGATCCCACACCTCGTCATCCATCGTCAAGCCGACAAACCAGCGGTACAAGAGGTTGAAGTCGATATGCTCCACCAGTTGCCGTTCCGAACGGATGGAAAATAGCACTTGCAACAAACTGGCGCGCAACAAGCGTTCCGGCGGAATGGAATCTCGACCGCGACGAGCGTAGAGCGCGTCGAACTCGTCGTTTAGCGTGGCGAGCAACAAGTCGACCACTTGACGCAGCTTGCGCAATGGGTGCTTCTTCGGAATCCGGCTTTCCAGGGTTCGGTAACTGAACAGTGGTTCTTGGGTGATGTCGGCGCCGCGCATGGGGTCAATGCAATAGATTGGAGATAGAACTATTTTATCATTTAGAACAATACTTTATGATTTACCAACACATCTGATTCAACCAGCCAATGCGGGTTACAGGGGAGATAAAATCAACAGCCTGCTAAGCTCAAATCTCATAAGTCTGGCTTAATGAACGACCTCCTCACCGGCCGCGTTCGCGTCTCGCCCTTGCTTGAGTTATCCTGAGCATTCTTCGCCAGATTCCGAGCTTAACCATGTATGCCCATCGAACCACCCGCAAGTTGAACGGCTTGACCGTGCAGTTGGAATTACCCGAGTAGTTTGCGGACTGCGCGGAAGCCGAGTTCATCGTGTTGCCTTTGTCGCAAAAATCCGATGCCGATATTTCGGGGCCGTCAGACGGGTTGCCCGTCGCCGCAGCGAGCTTTTCTAAGCGATGGTTGGGTAAATTCGCGTTAACTGCTCAGGAAGACGCTGCCAAAACCGATTATGTTCCTGGTTCCCAATCTTGAGCTCTCATCGTTATACATATCTATGTTTGATAACTGTCATTCCGGCATGGATTGCCGGAATCCAGACTCCACGGACGGATCGAAACTTGCCATCCATGGCACTGGATGCCCACTTCCCGGCGGGCATGACGGCGTTGTTAAATCTGACAAAGTAGATTAAGTGATTGATGAAAGCTGGATCAAGGCGTGTGCGGGAAACAATCAGTACCGCTATTCTCGCCACGCCGACCGTGAACGGCAGAATGACGCTTTATCGCTGGCGGAAGTGGAACAGGCCTTGCGTTCTGGGCGCGTTATCGAGCAGTATCCAGATACCGGCCGCGGCGAAAGCTGTTTGTTGGTGGGTTTTACCGATGCCGGCAAGCCGATCCATGCGGTCTGCGGCACACTAGGTGAATGGTTGGTGATTATTACAGTGTATATTCCCACACCACCTAAATTTAAGAATCCTTATGAGCGAGGATAAAACCATGACTGAACAATGTAGCTTCTGCGGCCACAAGCATTTAAGCCATAAGCTAACGCGTTATCTGCATCAACAAGGCGACGAGTTGTTGATTATCGATGATGTTCCCTGCCTGGAATGCGACTTCTGCGGGGAACAATATTTTGAGGCTGCCGTGTTGAAAGCCATCGAAGCCGAGCACTTGGCGATTATCAATCACCAAAAAAAGCCGACTTGGATCAAACCGGTAGCGGTCGAGTCATTCGCTGCTTTGAGTCGGTGAATTTGAAGTTCGCCTGACGATAGTTTTTGTTAGAGCGTTTGCTATCAGATTTCTATACGCCACTATAGGTGGCTGTTACATGTTATGAGCAGCTATTGGATGGCTATTTGATTGCCGAGCCTTGGACGATATTACGGAAGAAGGATTTTTGGTCCAAGGCATTGATTTAATTGGATTGTTATTATTTGACGGCTATTTGATTGTCAGGGGCAACATAACTATTTTTTACCCGTCGGATGGGAAGCTTGGGCCGTTTACCCATTGGTCTATAAAGCTGGCTATGAGCCGCTATGAGGTTTCTATGAGCCTCTATGAGCGGCTATAGGACAATCGCAACTTGAAATGAGTTAATCAAACACGGAATAGATCATGGGCCGGGAACTGGAAGACGTTGAAATACCATTTATCGCGCAGTTAACGCAACTCGGGTGGTCGCCAGTCGAAGGCAGTTTGGACGATCCCGCTGTCACCGGGCGTGGCAGTTTTGCCGAGGTGATTCAGGAAGCGGTTTTACGTGAGCGGTTGCGCGCATTGAATTTGCACGATGGCCTGCCCTGGTTGGATGACGAGAGGATTGCCGAAGCGGTAGCGGCGATTAGCCGCTTGAGTGGCCGGTTGATGGAAGCCAACGAAAAGGTCACCCGCTTGTTGATAGACGGTATTACCGTGGAGGGCTTGCCGGGTTGGGACGGCGGGCGCGGCCAGACCATCCGTTATATTGATTGGGAAACGCACGGTAATAACCGCTTCACGGTGGTTAACCAGTACCGTGTCGATTGCCCGCCGGGCTTTAATGGCGCCAAGGCTTTTATCGTGCCGGATTTGGTGTTGCTGGTGAACGGTTTGCCCATCGTCGTGGTGGAATGCAAAAGTCCGTCGATACCGGAACCCTTGGCCGAGGCGGTCGATCAATTGCGCCGCTACGCTAATCAACGCCACGCAGCGTTGGAAGTAGACGACAACGAGGGCAACGAAACTTTATTTGCCACGGTGCAATTGTTGATTGCCAGTTCCTTCGACGAAGCGCGGGTCGGTTGCATCGGCGGCGGGTTCGAACATTTTGCGCAGTGGAAAACGGTGGTCGGGCCGGACGGTTCGGGCAACGAAGCCGAGGTGGCCGACCGGTTAGGCAAGACGATAGTATCCGAACAACAGCGTCTGATTGCGGGCCTTTTAACGCCAGCGCATTTACTGGATGTCATCCGGCATTTCATGCTGTTCATGCAGGCAGAAGGTCAGACCATTAAAACCGTGTGCCGCTACCAACAATATCGGGCGGTGAACAAGGCACTGAACAAGCTGAAAACCGGAAAAACCCGCAAGCAGCATGGCGAATCGGATCAGCGCGGTGGCATCATTTGGCACACGCAGGGTTCTGGCAAGAGTTTGACCATGGTGTTTTTGGTGCGAAAACTGCATGCGGAACCCTTGCTACGCCGATTCAAAGTGATCGTTGTTACCGACCGCAACGATTTGCAGCGGCAACTATCGGCGACTGCGACGCTGACAGGCGAGACGGTGGAAGTCGCCAGCAATACCACCGGCATCAAGAATTTAGCCAAGCGTAAGGGGCCGGGGCTGATTTTTGCCACCATCCAAAAATATCGCGATGCGGAGCTGGTTGACGACGCACCGTTGACTGCCGCCGATTTGCCGAAACAAGCGGGTATCTCCACGCCAAAATCCACTTACAAAGCCCAAGCCACCTTCGAGGTGTTGAACGACGACGAAGCCATTTTAGTGTTGGTGGACGAAGCGCACCGCACCCAGGCCGGCGATTTACACGCCAATCTGCTGGCCGGTTTGCCGAACAGTGCCCGCATCGGCTTTACCGGCACGCCTATCATCATGGGCGAGAAAAAGCGCACCCACGAAATTTTCGGCGAGTTCATCGACCGTTACACCATCAAGCAAGCCGAAGCGGACGGGGCCACGGTGCCGGTATTGTATGAAGGTCGCACCGCCAAGGGCGCGGTGAAGGATGGTGCCAGCCTGGATGAGTTGTTCGAGGACTTGTTTCGGCAGCACAGTCCGCAAGAGCTGGAGCTGATCAAACAAAAATACGCCACCAAAGGTCAGTTGTTCGACGCACCGGCACTGATTGCCGACAAAGCCCGCGACATGCTGCGTCACTACGTCACTTTCATCCTGCCGAATGGTTACAAGGCGCAGGTGGTGGCTTATAGCCGCTTGGCGGCAGTCCGTTATTTCGAGGCCTTGCAGCTTGCCCGCGACGAGTTGTTGCGCGATGCCCCGAAGCTTTATCGGCGGACGACAAGATGTTGGACGATGAAGCTTTATGCCAAAGGCCGCCAAAGGTGCAGGCCGTGGTGCAAGCCTGGCGGTATCGAGATACTTTGCGCTCGCTGCAATTTGCACCGATCATTTCCGGCAGCAACAACGACGATCCAGGCTGGAAGCCGTGGACCGACGGTTCGGCACACGAGCAATTGATCAAGCGTTTCAAAAAGCCGCTGTTGCATGCCGATCCGACCAAGACCGACCCACTGGGGTTTTTGGTGGTGAAATCCATGTTGCTCACCGGTTTCGATGCGCCGATCGAAGGCGTGATGTACCTGGATAGGCCGATCCGCGAAGCGGAATTGCTGCAAGCTATTGCTCGGGTCAATCGCACCGGCTTTGGTAAGCGTTGCGGGATTGTGGTCGATTACTACGGCGTGGCGAGGCATTTGCAGGAAGCGCTGGCGGCCTATGCCGACGAGGACATTGAAGGCGCGTTGACCAGTCTACAGGATGAAATTCCGATACTGCGCGACCGGCATGTGCGGGTGGTGGATGTGTTTCGCCAGTGCGGCGTGGAATCGTTGGCGGAAACCGAAGCCTGTATCGAGGCACTGGCCAGCGAAAAAATACATGCCGAGTTTGCGGTTAAGTTGAAGGCGTTTTTGGCGTCGCTGGATACCGTGTTGCCCCGCCCGGAAGGTTTGCCATTCATCAAAGATGCCAAGCAGTTGGCCTATATCTATGCCCGCGCTCGTAACCGCTACAAAGACACGCCAGTGTTGGGCAAGGATGTCGGCGCCAAGGTGCGCAAGCTGATCGACGAGCATGTGATTTCCTTGGGTGTGAATCCGAAAATTCCGCCGATCCAGCTAACCGATGCCGATTTCGAGCGACACGTCGGTCGTGCCGCCAACGACCGGGCCAAGGCCTCGGAAATGGAACACGCGATTCGCTCGCATATTAGAAAGCACCTCGATGAAGACCCGGTCGGTTACCGCAAACTGTCCGAGCGTCTTAGTGAGATTCTAAAAAGCCTGGATCAGCAATGGGACGAATTGATCGCGCAATTGCAAAAAATCATTGCCGAACTGCGCAGTGGTCACGTCGCCAATGATGAAACATCCAGCGAGCTGCCGGAACATTATTTGCCGTTTCTGCGCACCGTGGTCGATGTGGTTAAGGGTGGTGAAGTGCCGATTCCTGTTGAAGTCGTGCGTTTAACCGATGTAACTGTCGAGTTGGTTGATTTGCTGATCGACGAGTTGAAGGGCAATCCGGAAATTTGGGCGCCGCGTAAGGCTGCCGACCAGGATGCGCTGAACGGTCGCTTGTTCGATTATCTGATGCGTTTACGTCCGGCCTTGATTGATGGCAATGGTGCCGGGGTGTTGGCAGATAAACTGATGGAACAAGCCAGAGCCAGTCACGATAAGTTGCTCCAGGTTTGACGTGGAAACGACCGGCAATTCCGAATTAACGATTGACGACCTGTGCTTTACCGTAAAACGTAGCGCACGCCGCCGCACCTTGCAGATCACTGTGGAGCGGGATGGCAGCTTGTTGTTGTCAGCGCCGCCCGAAGTCGATGTGACGGTATTGCGCGATTTCGTGATCGAAAAGCGCGAATGGATTTACACCAAGCTGGCGGAAAAAGAATGTCTGCAAAAACAGGTGCCGATCAAGCAATTCGTCGATGGCGAAGGCTTTTTATACCTGGGACGCAGCTATCGTTTGCAATTAGTCGACGTGCAGGCTATCGCCTTGAAGCTGGTAAGCGGCCGGTTTCGTTTGCGGCGCGACCACGTCGAACGAGGGCGGGAAGCCTTTGTCGATTGGTATACCATCCACGCCACCCGCTGGTTGTGGGCCAAAGCCAGGGAATTCCAGAGCCGCATGGAAGTAAAACCTGCCGGCGCCAAGGTGCAGGATTTGGGTTACCGCTGGGGCTCATGCGGCAAAGGCGACTGGTTGTACTTTCACTGGAAAACCGTTCTGTTGCCTCCGCATATAGCAGAATACGTCGTCGTGCATGAATTAGCACATCTGCGCCAACCGCATCATACGCCTGAGTTTTGGCGGTCAATTGAACGGGTGTTACCTGATTTCGAGAGACGAAAGATTTGGTTAGCCGAGAATGGCATCAGCGTAGATGGGCTTTGACATGAAAACGCGAAACTATCTCAATGTAGCAGTAGCCGGAGGCTGGAAACTACGCTGGCTAGTTGGTGGTCAAAAAGCACCATTCAAATGCAAGTTGAAATACAAGCCGCTTGCCGATTCCGAAGAATAAGCGGTGTAACGATCCTGTAATTCCAGTTCAACCTTATAAGATTTCTCGTCGATGGGAAAACCAATCAAGCTTTGTGTTTTTTCTTTCATGAGTCCACTCGAAAGTCAATGCGGTTAATCGTCGAAGTTTAGACGTGGATTGAAGTTAAGGGACTTAGCCGTCATGAATCAGTACTAGGTGTTGTCGCAATTCCGCAAGATCCCTGTCAACAAAGTTCAAGCGCGGCATTGGACACACCTATCTCAAATTATACGAAAAACCGAAGAAATAGTGCTTTAGCAAAAAGCTAGGTCATTGCTTATAAATGGCGTGTTATTTGCTTTTTAGATTTCTATGGCAAGGGGCTCATAAATTTTTAGCCGCTAAAATTACGCGCAAGCCGAATCAATCAAGTGCAAAGCTGTTTTTTGTCTTTGAATAATAGAAATTTTATTTAATTAATAGTTTAGCTTAACTAAATGTTTCGCTAAGAATTTAGTTAATCTAAACATATAGGACATAATGTAATATATTAAAAATTATATTAGTATCGAAATGAAATTTATTAGATTTTGTGAACTGGTTGATGAGTCCTTTTGGTTTGTTTTTGGAACGTGTGAGGCGTAGCCGCCAATTGCAACAAAAGCAATTAGCAGCTGATCTTGGCATTCAGGCGAGTTACCTCAGCTTGCTGGAAAAAGGCCGCAAAGTACCTCCATCAAAACAAGTCTTAGAAAAGTTGATACACGTTCTGAATTTAGACGAGGAAGAGCAAGCGGGAATGTGGGATAGCGCAGAACAATCTCAAAGAAACTTTCAGTTGCCTGATGGCTTGCCGCTTGAGGAATATCTCGTGGTAAACGAGTTAAGAAAACAATTGGGAAGGTTAAGCAAAGGACAAATCAAACTGATGTTGGATGTCCTGGCCCTAGGCACAACCTCAGACAAACAATCAAATTTTAGGAGAACAGAGATGTAAAGTGCAGCACGGAACAAACCAGACGGCTTGCCCCGCACTGCAAGCGAAGTAGGTACCTCGCCCGTGGAGAACTCAGTATCCTCTCGCCCAAGTTCTCGTCAAGCCGCCCTGGCATCAATTACTACTAACGTAAAACTTTATTACCGAAATCGGTAAGGTTCAACTCGATTCAGAATCGGTGTTCAAATTAAATCAGAGTGGGTGTTCAGCTTGGGCCAGAATATGCAGAAAGTTTTGCACGCCGGTTAACAGGGCAAATCCAGCGGGAAATCGTGTCCTTATAGGGTTTGAGAATATCCTCGCCCAACCCGATCGTGCATGCAGAAACGTTTGATTATCTTTATTGGCTGCGTATAGATCCAGTATCAGCCCGATCAGGCCAACACGATCGACGTCAGCCAATTTGGATTTAACGTCGCTCCAGGTTGCTTTGGATTTTTTCTGTTTGCTAGTCATTTGCTGTCGATTGGTTTCTTTTTTGTTCGTTCTCGCCGTAACTGCAAGTTATATCACCAGCTAGTGATGCTATCCATCCCGGCAACACTGAGCGGGAGAAGCGCTGACACTGAAAAGGGCGAATTTTCCCGAACGGGAATACTGTTACTTATGTATGGCACATTTTTAATAAAATTTACCGTTCGGGAAATTAAACTTGCATATTGATTGTTTTGCCTAATAATTTCCCGAACGGGAAAAACACTATGATCAACATCCATTCCACCCAACAACTTGGCCAAGCGCTACGCAACGCCCGCAAACAGCTCGGATTAACTCAATCCGAATTGGCGTTGGCGGCAGGTGTTGGCGTTCGCTTTATCGTCGACCTCGAAGCAGGCAAGCCGACCGTGCGTCTGGAAACGGTGATGCGCGTTATTGAAGCACTGGGCGGGCAGGTCATGCTTGATGGCCTGCCCAGCGTAACCGGTGACGAAATGCCATGAGCCATCTACTGGCAGTCTATTTATTTGATCGTCGAGTGGGAGAGTTGGCCTTGGTCGAAGGCAGACTGCAATTTAGCTATGACGCCGACTGGCTGCAACAATCCGACGCAGTCCCTCTGTCCTGTTCGTTACCGTTGCAAGTAGAACCGTTCAACGACTTGCAGGCGCGGCCTTTCTTTGCCGGACTGTTGCCGGAGGGCAAGTTACGCCAATTGGTCGCACGCCAGTTTCAGGTCTCGAAGCAAAACGACTTTGCCTTGCTCGATCATATTGGCGGCGAATGCGCCGGTGCCGTTTCGCTATTGCCGCCAGACGGTTTACCCGCTGTGTCTAATTCAGCGAGCGATATTGACTGGCTGTCCGACGATGACCTGCTTGCCGTGCTGGATGAATTGCCGCAGCGGCCGATGCTGGCCGGTCAGGATGGTTTGCGCTTATCGTTGGCGGGCGCTCAGGATAAATTGCCGGTGGTGTTTGATGGTCAACGAATCGGTCTACCCCGCAATGGCGCGCCCAGTAGCCATATTCTCAAACCGGCCATCGCCGCCGTTGAAGACAGCGTGATCAACGAAGGTTTCTGTCTGGCATTGGCCGATGCGATGCATTTTCAGACCGCACAGTCGAGGATTTGTAGCGTTCGCGACCGCTCATTTCTGCTGGTCGAGCGTTATGACAGAACTCAAGCTGCCAATGGCCAACGCTTGCGGCTGCATCAGGAAGATTTCTGTCAGGCACTGGGCGTGGTACCGGAACTGAAATATCAGAACGAGGGTGGGCCGGGTTTGGAACAGTGCTTTGACTTGGTCCGCCGCGTGACCCGACCGAGTGCGCCGCAGGTACTGCGTCTGCTGGATGCGGTCATTTTCAATGCTTTGATCGGCAACCACGACGCCCATGCCAAGAACTTTTCTATCTTGTATGCCGACAAGGGCGCAGTTCTGGCGCCGCTCTACGACGTCTTGTCAACCGCCGTTTATCCCAGCCTGACGCCAAAGATGGCGATGCAGTTGGGTGGCAAATACAAATTCAGCGAAGTACAGGCAAGACACTGGGAGCGCTTTGCCCAAGCGGCGGGATTGTCGGTGGCACAAACCCGAAAACGTATCCTCGGCTTGTGCCAACGGCTACCCGTGGTCGCTCGCAGGTTGCAGACATCGGCGAACTATCAATTCGCCGGAAATCCGGTGGTTGAACACATCGTACAGCTGATCGAGCAACGCGCGGCGCTAACGGTCAGGCGGTTGACTGATAACGCCTAAAGCCAATCGGCTGGCGTTGATGCTGGCTACATCATTTCGATGACTCTGTCATTGCAGCGAAGAAAATTCTTACATCGCCGCCATTTATCCACCACAATCCGCCAGCCGAATTGGCTGCATCGTTGTTCTGACACTTGCAGCAATCGACAACTGGCACAGCGCACGAATCCCCTTGTATCGCCATGGTGAATTCGCAGAATATCTTCGGCCAGCTGCAGGGCGTAATGCAGGATGTCGGGGCTTGCCCGCATTCACTAAAAAACTCCTCGATGACCGATTGCCGGTTCCAAACCGGCCGCGATAGCGGCTATGCAATCTGAAAGCGCCGATTTTTGCCTTTCGATGTCGTCGCACAAGGCAAATAAGGCTTGGCTACGTTGTAAGTTGTGCTCGGGATGCTCGATTTTGAAATAGCGGTTGCCGCGTAAATAATCGGTAAAAAATCGTAAACCTAGTTCGAACGGGATCAACCAGATGGCCGGATACAAATAGGCGAAGTCGGCGGCGGTTAAAAAGCCGCCGGCGGCTTGCAGATAGCTGTGCAGGATGAGCCGCGCCCTCGGCAAATCGAAGCGGTTAACGCTTTTGTCGTGACAACAGGAGCGTATGCAGTCGCCGATGTCGTAATGGATCAAGCCGGGCTTGACGGTGTCCAGGTCGATCAGGCTGACGATGCGGTCGCCGTCCGGTTCGAACAGAAAATTGTTCAATTTCGGATCGCCGTGTATCACTCGCTGGCGCAACTCGCCGCGCTGCTTGGCCTGCTCCAGCACGTCCAGCTTATTGCTACACGATTCGATATAGGCGCAGCATGCGCGGACTTGGTCTGCTTGTTCGGCAGGCAATTCCGGGCGCAACTGCCGGTATTCGGCAAAATATTCCGGGGTAATGTGGAAGCCGGGCAGGGTGTCGTGCAACAAATCCGGCGACAAATCGCTGCACAATGCATGAAATTGCGCCAAAGCCAGACCGACCGCTCGCGCTTGCGCCGCGTTTTGCATGTTATCCCGGCTTTGCGCCGGAGCAATTCGCTCCAGCGCGCGCCAGTAGTGGCCATCGCCGTCCCGATAAACCGGGTGGCCGCTGAGGGTAGCGATGATCGCCGGGATGCGCAATTGAACTTGATCGGCCGGTTTGGTTTGCGCGTGCCGGTTTAACTGAGCCAAATTGTCCATCACCAAGGCGGGCTGCGGGAATACCCGGCTGTTAAGACGTTGCAGCACCAAATCGCCGCCGGGCCAGGTTACCAGAAAGGTGTCGTTGATTAGACCACTGCCCAGCGGTACTACCGCATCGGGAGTGCCGCCGGTAAATTGCCGGGCAATCTCGGCGGCACAAACGCTCACGAGCCTGCCAGTTGTTGACTTAGCAAACTCAAGGCTTGGCCGCGGTGGCTGAGGCTGTTTTTCAACTTCGGAGCCAATTGGGCCGAGGAGCAGCGGTAGGCTTCGACCCAAAACACCGGATCGTAACCGAAGCCGTTTGCACCGACCGCTTCGGTCAGAATGCTGCCTTCCCAAACCCCTTGCGCGATTATTGGAATAGGGTCGTCGGCCCGGCGTAAATAAACCATCACGCAAACGAAACGGGCGCTACGTCGCCCGGCCGGTACGTTTTGCATGGCTAACAATAATTTATCCAAATTGGCTTGGTCGGAGGCACCGATACCGGCATAGCGGGCCGAAATCACGCCGGGCGCACCGTCCAGCGCGTCGACTACCAAACCGGAATCGTCGGCAATCGCCGGTAATTTGCTATGTAAGGCGGCGTTGCGGGCCTTGATGATGGCGTTTTCGACGAAGGTAGAACCGGTTTCGTCGGCTTCCGGTACGGCGAATTGCGACTGCGGGACGATGCGTTCGTTTTGCAAGATGGCTTGAATCTCCCGGATTTTGCCGGCGTTGCCGCTGGCCAACACAATGCTGCTCATAGTGCTACGAGGCTAGGCTGCGGTTTGTTTGGCCTGTTGCAAGGCGGCGCGCTGCTTTTCCAGCAGTTGGTTGATGCCCGCCTCGGCTAATTCCAGCATGGCGTTCAGTTCGTCTTTACGGAAAGCGTGCCCTTCCGCCGTGCCTTGTACTTCGATGAAATGGCCGGCTTCGTTCATCACCACGTTCATATCGGTTTCGGCCTGGCTGTCTTCGGCGTAGTCCAAATCCAGTACCGCCACGCCGTTGTAAATACCCACGGACACCGAAGCGACTTGGCCGTGTAGCGGATTGGTTTTGATTCTTTTAGTTTTCAGCAAATGGTCGACGGCTATCGACAAGGCGACGAAGCCGCCGGTAATGGAGGCGGTGCGGGTGCCGCCGTCGGCCTGGATCACGTCGCAATCCAGGGTGATGGTGTGTTCGCCCAGCGCCTTCAAATCCACGGCGGCCCGTAGCGAGCGGCCGATTAGACGTTGAATTTCCAAGGTGCGGCCGCCTTGCTTGCCGCGGCCGGCCTCTCTGTCCATGCGGCTGTGGGTGGAACGCGGCAGCATGCCGTATTCGGCGGTTACCCAGCCCTCGCCCTTGCCTTTCAAAAAGCGCGGCACCGAGGCGTCCACGCTGGCGGTGCACAACACGCGGGTATCGCCGAATTCCACCAACACCGAACCTTCGGCATGTTTGGTGTAATGGCAGGTGAAGCGAATTTCGCGTAGTTGTTCGGGTTGGCGTCCACTGGGTCTCATAACGGTCTCGACATTAAAAATTGCCGCATTATACCGACATTGTTAGCGGGTTCGGGGCGGTAACCGGAGGCACTGCTGATCGAAAGCATCCTAATCTCGGTCAGACGCGCGGTTTACAACACGGTACGCTCCAAAAACCAATACCCACCCAGCAAGGCCACCAGCATGGAACCTGCTTTCAAAAAAACCGGCGCCCGTTCGGTTTTGCCGTTCAACTGCCAAATGATGGGCAAGACTGTAGCGGCCACGGCGATTTGGCCGGTTTCTATGCCGAGGTTGAAAGACAGCAAGGGTAACAAGATGCCGCTGGAGGCCGTGCCTATCTCCAGTTCTTGCAGCACGCTGGCGAAGCCGAAACCGTGGATCAAGCCGAAAGAGAAGGTTAACCAATGCCGGCCTTTGGGCTGGTCGCCGCGGATCAGGTTTTCCAGCGCCACATAGACGATGGTCGCGGCGATAAACGGCTCGACGAAACTGCTCGGCAAGGTGATTAGATTCAAACCGGCCAACGCCAGGGTAAGCGAATGGGCGACGGTGAAAAAGGTAATGATTTTAATCGCCGGCCAAAAGCTATGGGTAACCGCCAATAACGCGAACAAGAACAACAAGTGGTCGTAACCGGTGACGATGTGTTCCACCCCGAGCTTGAAAAAGGCCGAAAATACTGTGGCCCAGCCGCTATCGCCGCCGTCGGACACGGACATTTGCAGTTTATCGTCGGTCCGGCTTAGCATCTTTTCCTGCAGGATGCGGCCGTCGGCGCTGCGAATTTGTAAAAACTGCTGATGCCCTTCCGGCAGCTCGGCTAAAAACTTCGACTCGAGCGCCAGCGTTTGCTTGGGTGCCGGTTGATAGCGCAACTGCACGTGGGCGTTGTTCTGCGCGTCGTAATCCACGCTGCCGGGCTCTTCGGGCGCCAGTTGTACGCCGTCCGCCGCGATGGCCAGCTTGCCGGCGACGAACGCGGCGACTGCCGGTTTGGCGGCGTCGCGTTCCGCATCGCTGACTTCGGCGTCCAAGTCGCTGTCCATCGGCGCGAACGCTTCGATGTCTTGCAAGGCAAACGTGGCTTTCACCGCCAGTTGTCCGGCTTGCAGGCTCAGCTCCAGCGAGCTCAAGCCGGGCGGATGGGCCCAAGCCGGCGCCAGGAATACCGTACACCACAATAAAACGTAGCGCGGCAATAGCCGCGCAGTAAACTGGCCGGTCTGCATCATTCGCCGCCTTCCAGCGTGACCGAGCGCCGTTTGCTGCGCAGCACCAGCCAAATCAACAAGCCGAGGATCGACAAGCCGGCCGCGGCCAGAGAAGTTATCATCAGCCACTGGATCTGAGCCGGGCCGGTTCCAACCTGCAACGGCACTTTGAATTTGTCGTCTTCTTCGATAGCGTCGCCTATCAAGAAGTACAGCAGATAATCGCCGTTTCGGTCGATTTCCGCTTGCGCCTCTACCGCACCGCGGGGATAAAGTTTGGCCGGAATCTCCACCAGGGTGCGTACCTCGCGGACATCGTCCGGCGCAGGCTGCCCGGTTTTTTCCACTTCCACCAAGCGAATGCCGATAGGCGTTTCCCGAATGTCGCGGTCGATCAAATCCGCAGTAAAGAACATTTTGCCGGTACGCGGAATTTGCTGGCAAAACGGCACGAAAGCCGCCTTGTTGCCGCTGGCCAAATCTTCTTTGCCGGGCTGCAGATAGGCGCTGAAATGCACGGCGTAAAAATCGTTGGCGATGATGCAATCCAAATCGGGCCGGTTGCCGAGAGCGTTGGATTGTTTAGCGCCTATGCCCAGCTGTTCGCAACCCGGCAACAATAGCCCGAACGCGGCTAACACCAGCACGCGCAATGAAAAAGCGATACGACGATTCATTTGAATAAAGGGAGGGTATGAAGGTTAAGGTTTGACGGTAAATTGAAATTTGCCGGTCACGATGTGGGTATCTTCGGATACCACCCGGTAGCGTACGGTGTAGGTACCTGCCGGCAAATCGCCGACCGTGGCATGAATGTGCGAGCCGTCGGTCAAACTTTGCTCCACGTCGTGGTTATCGACCCGCTTGCCTTCGGCATCGATAACCGCCAGCGCTTTGTATTGGCTTCTGACCGGATCGTTAAACCATAAATCGATTTGTTTGGGCGCCGCGCTGACGGTTTCGTCTTTGGCCGGCTGCGATTTGACCAAAATCGCGTGAGCTTCGGCGGCCAGCGAGCCGCACAAGCCGGCCAAACCTAGCAATCCGGCCGCAATAGAACTTGAAATACGCATATCACTCTCTCGTTTTAGTTGTAGTTATTGGATGATTAAGGCTGCCAGTCGCTTGTCGCCGCCGGGCGCCTGGTCGGTCCAAACGGCGAAAAAGCCGCTTGCGGTGGCCACGGCGCGCGGGAAGCCGGCCTTATGCTCCGGCGCGGACAACGTATTTAGCGGCAGCCATTGCCGGCCGCCGGTCGTAGACAGTGCGGCCTTGATTTCCGAGCCTTGTTCCCCTAGCTCGTCCCAAACCGCCAACAAGCGCTCGTCGCGGTGGGCCAAATCGCTATGAAACGCGGCTTGCGGTTTGCCCATAGCTAGAGGTTCGCTCCAGGAGACGCCGCCGTTGGAGGAGCTGAGATAATACAAGCCGATGCGCTGCTCCGCTCCGGTCCAAACCAAGGCGTGGGCCTTGTCCCCGGCAATGCTGAACGCCCCGCCGTTATGCGGGCAGCCGTCGAAAATCCAGTCGAAAGCTCCTACCCGGTTTAAACGCCGCCAGGTTTGGCCGTTATCCGACGATTTCACCAAGGCCATGTCGCGCGGTTCCATGTCGCGGTACAAGGTGTAGATTTGATAAGCCGGCCCCGGCGCCAATCGGTTCCAACAGCAAGAGCAACTGGATTCGTCTATGGTTTGCGCATATTCCCAACGCCGGCCGGTATCGCTGGAGCGGGCGTAACGCAAGCCTTGGTAACCGTTTTCGTCCCTATCGTCCAGCCAAACCAAATGAAAGCGGCCGACTTTATCGGCCAGCAAATCCGCGTGCGATTGGTCGGTTTCCGCCCCGGTCGGATTGGCGCCCGCCGCCCAGGTTTTACCGCCGTCTAAGGAATACTGCGCTTGTAACGGCCCCATGCCGGGGATCTCGCCGGTTTTCTGCCATACCGCCAGCAGATTCGCGCCGCTGGCGGCGATTTGCAGATCGTTGCCGTTGTGCGACTCCAAACGCCCGACGCTCGGTTGCTCCAGCTGCTGCGCCGGCGACCAGTGATGGCCGCCGTCTTCGGAATAGCTGTAGCCGATGTAAACCGGCTGCGCGGCTCCGGCGGCGCTGTTGGCGGCAAATAATAGATGCAGCTTGTTGGCTTCGGCGTAGAGATCGTAGCTGATTAAGCTGCCGAGATTCAGGGCGGCGGGATCGAACACTTCGACCGTTTCCAGCTTGGTTTCGGCGTTGCTCTTTTGAAATTCGGGTTGTTCGGAACACGCACTGATCCAACACAACAGCGCCAGCGGGATAAAACGACGCATTCGGTTAACTATCAAAGTCGGCATAGTACACACAACAGCAAAAAATCGGCCCGTGATTAGACCATATCGGCGCTCAAAGCAGAACCGGCAAATGCAGGTCAGCCCGTCTTTGCCGCTACATCGAAACTCAAAGATGCTTTCAAGCCGCCGAGTTCGGCCTTGGAAAAGCCGATATCCGCGCCGTGCAGGCGGATGATGCGCTGCACGATGGACAGGCCCAAGCCGCTGCCTTCCGCACTTTGCGCGGTTTCCACGCAACGGTAAAAACGCTGGCTGATGCGTTCGTAATCTTGGTCGGCCACGCCGGGGCCGCTGTCTTGGACGTGCAGCGTTACGCGTCGGTTTTCCAGCACCAGTTCGGCCAACACTCGGCCGCCGGCCGGGGTATATTTGATCGCGTTGTCCAATAAATTGCGCAATAAAATTCCCAGCAATTGGGCGTCGGCCTCGATTTCGATCTTCCCGGGACTCGCCAGCTCGATTTCGATCTGCTTGGCGTGCGCGGAAAATTCCAATTCGGCGATGGCGTTGATGATGGCTTGATTCAAGTCTACCCGCTGCCGGCCGAGTTGCAGGTTTTGATGCTGCACGCGCGATAAGGTCAATAATTGCTGCACCATATGGGTCATCCGGGTAACCGCTTGCTGACATTTTTGCAAGGCTTGGGCGCGCATCCGGTCGTCCGGGGCTTTTTGCGCCACTTGCAACTGGGTCATCAGCCCGGCCAGCGGGGTTTTCAATTCGTGCGAAGCGTCGGAGGTGAAATTGCGCTCATTGGCGAAAGCACGGTGCAACAATTCGAACAAGTCGTTCAACTGTTGGACGATGGGGATCACCTCGTCGGGCAGACCCTGTAAAGGCAAGGGCTGCAGATTGTTGACCTCGCGGGCCGCCAGTTGCTCCTTGAGCCGGTTGACCGGTCTTAGGGTTAAGCGAATGCTCCACCAGATGACCAGGCCCAACACCGGTAAGGCCAACAACATGGCCAGGATTTGCTGGTTGGCCAACGATTTGACCAATTCGCGGCGAATGTCGTCGCGCTGGCTGGTGTGGATCACGTAGTCGCCGTTTTCCGTGCTGATGCTGAACACGTGCCACAATTGGCCGTCGATGGTGGTTTCGCTGTAGCCGTTACGGGTTAGTGACAGTGCAAACTCCGGCGCGCTTTCGGAGCGCAGCACCACGCCTTCTTTGACAGAGCGCAATTGAAAGGCGATCTTGCGTTCGTATTTATGCCCCAAGATCGGCATGTAGAACAAATCGGGCGATTTGTCCTGGTCCCACAATTTGGTCAGGCGCCGTTGTTGCAGCAAGTTTTCCACGAAGGCGTGCACTACCCGGGCCGATTGGGCCAAGTCGGCGTTGAACAATTGGGTGATTTCGTCGCGGGTTTGCTGGTAACTGACATAAACAGTGCCTCCCCAAACCAGCAATAGCGACGACAGCAGCGACAGCAACAGCTGCTTGCGAAGCGAGCGCGGGCGCAATCTCAACGCCGTGCCCTAATCGTGGTCTATGACGTAACCCACGCCGCGTATGGTGCGGATTAAACCGGCCTCCAACTTCTTGCGCAAATGGTGGATATGCACTTCCACCGCATTGCTTTCCACCTCCGAACCCCAGGCGTATAAAGCTTCTTCCAAGCGGGCTCGCGAGGTGACGTGGCCGATGTGGCTCATTAGATAATTCAGAATTTCGTATTCTTTTTGCGACAACTCCACCGCCGCGCCGTTATAGGTGACCTGGTGAGCGGCCGGATCTATCACCACGCCTTTGTGCTCCAGCAGCGGCGACGCGTGGCCTTCGTTGCGGCGGGCCAGAGCCCGTAAGCGGGCGCAGACTTCGGCCAAATCGAACGGCTTGCAGACGAAATCGTCCGCGCCGCTGTCCAGTCCGGCGATTCGTTCGGATACGCCGTCGCGCGCGGTCAACACCAACACCGGGGTGTTGTCCTTGCGTTTGCGCAGGGTTTTCAGAATGCTGAGGCCGTCCATGCGCGGCAGATTCAGGTCCAGCACCACCAAGTCGTAATGGTTCAGGCGTAACGCTTCGTCGGCTTGTTTGCCGTCCGTCAACCAGTCCACCGCGTAACCTTCCAAGGTTAAACCGGCTTTCAAGCCGTCGCCGAGAATGGCATCGTCTTCTACCAATAGCAGTCGCATGATTTATCACTAGTTTTTGATTGATCAGAGGCGCATTGTAACAATTAATCCTTGACTGCCGAGAGCGGCATTGCGCTTGTTCAACTACGGCGAATGGATCGGATTTGGTTTCCGTATGCAGCCGGAGCATAGAGAATTTAACCGTGCGCGGTATTTCATCGCGGTAAAGCGTGTACGCTCAATCCGGTCCGGTCATCCTATCGACCAGCCATGCGCCGAATCCGGCCAAAATTCCGGCGGCCGCAGGCGTTTCCACGACACTGTCCAACAAGCGCCCGCTGTTGAATCCTGCCGCATCCAGCTGCTCGCGCTGCACCCTCGATATAAGCGCGCATCAGGATGTGGACGTATTACCCATGATTCAACGAAGAGTCCGGTAGGGTGCGGTCGGACGAACCGCATCAAGCGCTAACCGTACCCTGAGCAAATGGTGATTCCGTAAAACCTGCAAGTTCTGAAAGCCTATTCGGCCGGGGCGATTGGGTGCTTGCATGTGCGTTGCTATCAAAGTCATTTTGTTTACGGGCCATCGTCACGACGATGACCCGTTAACGCTAACCGGCTCTGAATTGCCGGGGGCGATGCAGCCGTTTCATGATCGTTAGGACATTGACTTAGTTATCCGCGTCGCGCTCTTTGGGAGCGTCTTGCTCTTCCGGTCTGTGGCGCCATTTCTCGTGGCGATTTTTACGTTTTTCGTCGAATTTAGCCAATTGCTCGGCACTCAATACGGTTTGTAGCTGTTGGCGCAATTCCTGCCGTAACGCTTCGTGCTTTTGGTGATGTTGCTGAAAAATGTCCTTCAATTGGGTTTTTTGCTGGTCGGATAAGTTTAGTTCTTTGGTCATCCGTTCGATACGATCGCCTCTGTGGTATTGATTGGGTTCGCCCTCCGTTTGAGTGGCGGCAATCACTGCGAACGGCACAGTAACGGCTAAGGCGATTGCAATTATGGTTTTGTTCATGTTGGTTCTCCGGGTTTAGTTCACGTCCAACGGTTTAGCACCGTTTTCAGTGATTACTTTAACGAGGAAAATCGCAAATAATTGGTAGCAATTGAGGAAAGATTGTGCAAATTTTGCCCGCTTAATCCGCCTCGGGTGGATCGAAACGGTAGCCGGCACCGTAAACCGAATGTATCAGCTCTTGCCCCGGCAGCAGGTCTTGCAGCTTTTTGCGTAGTTTTTTGATGTGGCTGTCTATGGTTCGGTCGGAGACGATGCGTTGATCTTGATAAATCAGCTCCATCAGTACCGCTCTGGAGAATATATGTCCCGGCCGCCGTTGTAAGGTCTGCAACAGCTGGAATTCCACCGCGGTCAATTCGATTTCTTTGGCTGCCGCCGCCACGCTTAAACGATCGGCGTTCAAGCGCAGCAGAGTTGCCGATAAAGGTGGCGCTACTGGGGTGTCCGGGTGCGGCAAACGCCGCAGCACCGCTTTAACCCGGGCAACCATTTCCCGCGGGCTGTAAGGTTTGCAAATATAGTCGTCCGCCCCTAATTCCAGCCCCAGCAAGCGATCGATTTCCTCTACCCGTGCCGTTACCATGATGATGGGTACTTGGCTGAAGCTGCGAATTTCTCGGCAAAGCGTTAAGCCGTCTACCCGCGGCAACATCAGATCCAGTAAGATCAAATCGGCATGCTGCTGCCGCAGCCAGGGCAACACCAAATCTCCGGCCGTAAGAATTTGGCTGTCAAAACCTGCGTTATGCAAATAATCGGCGGCTAGTTGAGCCAGTTTGAGTTCGTCTTCTACGATTAAAATTCGGGGCGTGTCGTTCATTGCGGTTGTATGGGGAGTTCGATGCGGATAGCCAAACCGCCTAACGAAGAGGGATGAGCGCTGATAGAGCCGTTATGCGCGGCTACAATGTTGCTGCAAATAGCCAAGCCCAAACCTGCCCCGCCGTAATATCTGCTGCGTGACCCTTCCACCCGGTAAAAGCGTTCGAATAAATGCAGCCTATCCGCTTCGGATACCCCGGGGGCGCTGTCCGAGAATTCGATCAACAGGTGTTTTTCGCCCCGGATGGTAACGCCGATTTCCAGTTTGCCGTCCGGATCGGTGTAATTGACGCTGTTATTCAATATATTACGGAAGAGTTGCGAAAGCCGGTCGGGATCGGCGTGTAACAGCAGATTGCGTTGCGTTTTATCGTGCAGTTCGACGCTAATGTGTTTTTGCTGGAACGCCGGTAATAAAGCCGCTAGGTCGCCGGTCAAAACTTGCAGGGGATCGATGTCGTTTTTACGGTAACTCAAGGCACCTTGATCGGATAATGCCAGCTGGTATAAATCGTCGGTCAGCCGGTTCAGCCGCAATACGTCGGCGAGTAACGATTCCAGCGCTTGGGCATCCAACGGGCGAATGCCGTCCTGCAAGGCTTCCAATTCGCCTTGCAGCACGGCCAGGGGGGTTCGCAATTCATGAGAAATATCGGCTACCCAGCGTCTTCTGGTCAGTTCGGATTGTTCCAAGGCGGCGG
The DNA here is from genome assembly GCF_040741385.1 of Methylomonas sp. HYX-M1. NCBI lineage: Bacteria > Pseudomonadati > Pseudomonadota > Gammaproteobacteria > Methylococcales > Methylococcaceae > Methylomonas > Methylomonas sp. HYX-M1. Next base: position 90,892 of record NZ_CP160405.1, on the reverse strand, counting down.
CCATGTCGTTAAAGTCGCGGGCTAACTGGCCTAATTCGTCGGCCGACTCGACCGGTAAGCGGATGGAATAAGCTCCCACCGCCAATTGTTTGGCAGCCGCGGCTATACGTTTGATCGGTTTGCCTAAAACGTAAGCCAGCAACAGCGCCAGACCGGCGGATAAAGCGACCATCAATAGCGCAATCCAAGCGAAAGCTTGTGCTTGATGCTCTATAAAACGAATATCGTTTAAGTGGTTGTCCGGTCTGCCCGGCAATAGCCCCAAATAGCCGACGGTGCGGCCGTGCGACTCGATAGGATGTAGGCCTAGTTGCGCCTGCAATTCCGGCCGGCCGAATACCAAGCTTTTGTCGGCTCGCAGCAACATGGCGCGTAATTCCAAAGGAATGTAATGACGCGGACGATCGTGATCGGAGTCGATGTGCGGCGGCCACTGGTTGCCGGGTTCCAGCAAGGCTCTAGCCATCCAGGGGCGCGGCGGCCTGTTGCGGCGCGGGTCGGATTGCATCAGCAGATGGATCCATTGCGGTTTGTTTTGGCCCAACGCTTCCCAGCTGTCGGTTTCGGCGTAGGTTTCGCTTAACGAGTCGATTAAATTTTCCACCCGCTCGCGTTGACGGGATTCGATTAATTCTTCGAAACCGCGTTGCAACGACCAGCGCATAAACAGGTACATGCCGGCCACGACAAACAATGTGGTTAGTAAAAAGGTTAGAAATAATTTTAGGCGTAAGGATTTGCGCACGGATGACTCGCAAGGCTTTTAGCTAGTTTGCACGGCAAATGTGCAAAAATTTGGGATTTTAACGCTTGAATCGCGGCGCGGAAAAAGCGTTTTGCCCGGGTCGAACCATGCCGTTATGTTCGTCGACGAAATCGCATGAACAAGGCTGAGCATGCTGATCCGATTGAAACTATTCAGCGTTGCCGGTCGAACGATTATCCGGCTGAGTACACCTTGGGTAGGAGAGGCGCGAGTCGCGTTGCTCCTATAGCCCGGGACGGCAAAACTCGAAGCGGCGGCAAACGATTATGGGCCGGGGGCTCTTGACGCTTCGGATAAGCTAGCCGGTGAATCGGCTAACGGAAAAGTCAAGTAACCTGGGTGCGGTTCGCTGCAGCTTTTTGGCATTCCAAGCGGGCGATTTCGGCGTATTCGTTGAAGTGCACGGTAACCAGCTCGGCCTGCCGGGCTTGTTTGAGTTCGGCATCCGCGACGCGAAAGCGCGCCGACAAATCCGCGTCGCTGACTTGGGTATGTGGCTGCGGCCTGATGGAGGCATGCAGCCAGGATAAAAAAAACGACCACAGCAGCCAAGCCAAACCGATCGCTACGATGATGGCGCAATACATGCCCAAAAGTTCCAGCAAGGTTTTGTAGCCGCCGAACCAGCGGATTTCGTCGGATAAACTTTTGACGCCCAGTAGCCAGCCGCCTAAAGTAAACAGCGGCAACAAAAAATACAGCCACAACAGCCAGCTCGTTAGTGCCAACAGCTTCGAGCCCAGTTTTTGTTGTGCGCTTTGCAAATGCGGTTGGTCGATGATGACGTGCTTCATTTTTGCCGTAAACCTCTATCCAATGTAACCCAGACCGCGCGCTGACCTTTTTTCTTGCGCAAGGCTTTGATGCAGCCGTTGATGGTGGTGCCTACGTTGATCAGCCAATACACGACCGGATACCAGATCATCCAGTAATAATGTTGCGCGTTACTGCCGCTGCGCTTTTCATATATCGAATCGATGGCCAGACTGACCCAAAACTGAATCAAACAGGTGACGCACAGCAACATGCTGGTCCAATGCGGCGACAAATCTTCCAAGGCTTCCGCGGGTTGTTTGGCCGCCAGCCATTCCAGCGGCGCAGACGCTAACATGCCAACCACTAAAAACGCCCAACTCAAGCTGACCAGACATTCCAAATATAATGGCCACATGCCGCGCGCGCGCCAACGCCACAAACGCGTAAAATAGCGCAGCAACACTTCAACGCCGCCTTGCGCCCAGCGGCTGCGCTGTTTCCATAAGCCTTTGACGGTCTCCGGCATCAACACCCAGCACAAAGCATTGGGTTCGAAACGGATGCGCCAGCCGGCCAGTTGCATTTTCCAGCTGATGTCGATGTCCTCGGTCACCATGTCCGGGCTCCAATAGCCGACTTCGTGCAGCGCGGTTTTGCGAAAACCGGCAATCACGCCCGAGACGGTAAATACATGGCCGTAAGCGCGTTGCGCGCGTTTGATCATGCCGACGATGGCGGAAAATTCGCCGACCTGAATTTTGCCCAGCAGGGTGGAACGGTTGCGGATGCGCGGATTGCCGGTGACGGCACCGACGTGCGGATCGTCCAGAAAATGTTTGACCATCCAGGCCGTGGCGTTGGGCGCCAACAAGGCATCGCCGTCTATGCCGATCAAGTATTCGCTGTTGGCCAACAGTGCGGCGGTGCGCAAGCCGACGGCCTTGCCTTGGTTGCTGGCCAGATTGACTACCCGCAAGCGCTCGTGTTGTTTAGCCAATTCGCACAAAATGGCTAACGTGTTATCTTTGCTGCCGTCGTTGACGGCGATGATTTCGTAGTTCGGGTAGTCCTGTTGCAACAAATAATCTATGGTTTCTCTGACGTTTTCTCCCTCGTTGTAGCAAGGCACCAGAATGGATACCATCGGAAACTCGCTCAGCTCAGGCAAGTCGCTGAACAGATTGTGCGGCCGCCTTTCCCAACGTAAGTAGTAGATTATGCCGCCTATCATCCATACATAGGCCATCAGCAAGGGGTAATAAAATACGAAGCGCGACAGCCACTCTTCCCAAAGCGGCCAAGGCATATCCTCCAAGCGCTCCCGACTCATGAACCACCAGTCGATCAGTTTTTGCACCCAGGCTTGCGCCAGAAATTCGTTCATCACTATCAATCCGGGTTAGCGACCGAAAAGAAACGCTGCAAATCGCTCAGCTTGGGGTGGTCGTGATGCACGTTGTCCGGGTAATAACCGATGTGCTTGGCACCGAGTTTTTTCAGTAACTCGAATTGCTCGATGAAGGTCGGCATCGGCAGGTCTCGTTGTTTTTTCCAGTCCACCGCTTGCAGCTCGAATACCATCTTGTCGATAGCGCCCGGGTATTCGGCGGTTTTTTTGACCAATTCGCTCAGCCACTGCTTGGGATTGTCGGCTTCTTCCATAAACGGCATGGCCTCGATGGCGATGTAGTCGTAATGTTTCATGAATGACGGTAACGATTGGGCATACCATTCTTCGCTGTAGGGCTTTAGTAACGGCAAGGCGTAGAAATTGCGCGCGGTTTTGACGTAAGGCCGGTAATAACGTACCCGGTCGGTCAAATAATCGGTGAATTGACCGATCCATTCGGTTTTATGTTGCGCCCAAGCCATGCGCGAGGCCGGTGTGGCGTGCAAGGCATCGAAATTATCCGGCAATCCCCACAGAGTATGCGCGACTTCCATGGCCGGCGCCGACACGTCTTCGAAATCCGACAAAATGCCGTCGTCGTGAAACAGTATGCCGTTAAAATCGCAATATTTGGCCAAGTCTTCGTAAATATCGCCGATGAACTGCCGCGCTTCCGGATTGAACGGCGATAGCCGGGTGTAGATGTGGCGGGAAAACTGCGGACCACCGTCGCGCCATTCCTTGACGTACCATTTCAACGGCACGTCGGCCTTGTAAGCCATGATGGGCAGCCAAGCATAGACTTTGACGTTGGCCTTGGTGCGCAGTAGCAAGGCGGCGTGGCTGAACAAATCCTGCCTGACCGGCAAATGGCGGTTGTTAAAGTACAAAGCGTCGGCATTGCCGTCGCCGTCCGGGTCGGAAAACGCCTGCAAGTATACGGTGTTGGCGCCGCTGGCTTTGATTCTTTCCACCAGGGCCTTCAAATTACGCTCGGTTTGCACGTTATCGTCGTCGTAAATGTAATCCAAATCCACGTGCGCGACCCGTAGCGGCAAATGCTGACGTTGGGAGGTAACGATACGGCCGAATTGCTCGCCGTTGACGTCGTCGGTGATCATCAGCCGCTTCATGACGCCGAGGTCGGCTAGGGTATTGCTGCCGTCGTTAAGCCCCATGGTTAAGGTTATGCCGTATTGTTTGGCCGCTTCCAGCGCGATGGCGTTGTATTCGCCATACGGCCACACCATGACCCGCGGCCGTACGCCTACCAGTTGGAACAAGCGTTCCGAGCTTTTTTCGACTTCCTGGAATATGCGCTTTCGGTAATCTTCGTCTTTTTCGTATTCTTCGTATTCGCTATTGTACAAACGCGAAGTGACCGCGCTGTGTTTGTCGCCTAGCGGATTCATCGGAATGCCGTGGTGCAGGTCGTGGCTGTGACTGGCGATTTCGACCAGGCCTGACGCCATCACCTCGCGGATTTGCGCCGCGCTCATCAAGGGTTTGACTCCTGCGGTATCTTGCCCTTCCAGCCAAGTGCCGACCACCGCCAGCGTGGCCGGATAGCGGTATTTTTTCAGCAAGGGCATGGCCCGGTTGTAAAAACTCAGATAACCGTCGTCGAACGTCAGCAGAACGGCGCGTGGGGGTAAGGATTTCTCGCCTTTGGCGGCGTCCAACAAGTCTTGAATGCTAACTACCCGGTAATCGTTTTTCTTCAGCCAGGCAAAATGTTGTTCTAAATGGTCTTTATTGACGGCGATGCGGTCGAACGGCGGTACGCGTTCTTCCTCTTCCAATATGTCGTGGTAATTCAGTACTAAAAATCCGGGAACTTCGTTAGCACGCGGGTAAGATACGCCGGTAGCCAATAACAAAAAGACAGCAATCAATATTCGTAACATAACCTGGTTTAGTCGGAAGGCAATTAACTCGTTATAGTGTAGTGAGTCGGGAGGTAGCAGGGAGGCTAATCGTCAAGCTGCCCGGCGAAGACGTTCTACTTCAATTGAAGTTATATCCGCGGCGGATTCGTTCAGCGGAAAACCGGGTCGTAGTGGTGTCTAACTTAGCGCGTCGCACTTTGTCGGTATACTTGAGCAACCCTGCCGGCAAACGCTAATGAATCGGCAGTAAATGTATTTCCCGGTTATATACGTCGGCCACACGGAGTCGGCTGGATGCAAAGGGCTTATCGAAGCGGCTCGGTCAATAATCAATTGGTGTTAAGTGGAAAGAACACAGGGAGCCTGCTGATAGATTATGGGTAGCATTCCATCTGCCGATTGTCTCCTGCCTCATTCGGACGGCGAATTTTATATTTTTTCAGCGGCGCAGTCTCTTTTTACAAATATTTAGTTGCTCATCTTAAAGTATCTGGCCGTTCCTGCGCCCTTAAGATAGAATTCAAAAGTTAACGAAGGGAACTCGAAATAGTCCGGGTTCCCGCTCCTCCAATTTGGACTAACCGCAATCTCGACTGTCGCCTCGCAAACCGAGGGCCAAGGATGGACGGGATCGCATCGGTTTGACCGCATATTTACGGCGTAAGCATAGGGTAGGCATGGCCCCGTATCAACTGATCTCAGCACTTGTATTACTTTTGACCGCTCCCGTGGCTTCCTGGGCGGGGGGCTCGGTAGAGTCGGCATCCCGAGTCGATTTAACCGGCCATTGGATTGGCTTCGCCGCCGTTGCGATATTTGCCATCGCCTACGTGCTGGCCATGATCGAAGAAGTCATCGAACTGCATAAATCCAAACCGATGGTGTTGGCCGCTAGTTTGATTTGGGGACTGATAGCCGGCTATTACGTTTACAGCGGTTTCGATACCCAAGTAGGCGTAGCCTTTAGAGCGGTACTGGAAGGCTATGCTGAATTGTTCTTGTTCATCATGGTATCCATGGCTTATTTGAACGCCATGCAAGACCGCGGGGTATTCGACAGTTTGCGGATATGGCTGTTGAGCAAGGGCTTCAGTTACCGACAATTGTTCTGGATTACCGGGGTGATGTCGTTTGCACTGTCGTCGGTGTGCAACAATTTAACGACCGCCTTGTTGATGGGTGCGGTTATCATGGCCATGGGCAAAGACAATCCGCGTTTCTTAGGCATCGCCTGCATCAATATCGTGGTCGCCGCCAACGCCGGTGGTTCGTTCAGCCCGTTCGGCGACATTACCACCTTGTTGGTTTGGCAAAGCGGAGTGGTGCCGTTTGCCGATTTTTACAGCCTATTCATTCCCGCCGTGGTCAACTTCGCGATTCCGGCCGCGATCATGCATTTTTGGATACCGGCGCAGCAGCCGGCCGCAATCGGCGTGGCCCAACCGATGAAACGCGGCGCTCTGTCTATGGTCGTTCTGTTTTTATTGACCATCGTTACGGCGGTGTGCTTTGAGAATTTTCTGGATTTGCCGCCGGTCGCCGGCATGCTGGCCGGCCTGACTTATCTGAAATTTCTAGGTTTTTACCTGCAGAAAACCGAGCCGAAGTCCGAACAAAACCGCTTCGAGTACGTGTACAAGTTTTTCGACGTCGAATTGCCGAAACCGGCCAAACCCGAGCGGTTCGACGTTTTTAAAAGTGTGGCGGATTTGGAATGGGACACACTATTGTTTTTTTACGGTGTTATGGTTAGCGTCGGCGGCTTGAGCTTCATCGGCTATTTAACTTTGATGTCCGATGTGCTTTACGCGGGCATGGATCCGACTTACGCTAATATACTGGTCGGGATTTTGTCGGCCTTCATCGATAACGGCACCATCATGTTTGCGGTATTGACCATGCATCCCGATATTTCCGAAGGCCAATGGTTGTTGGTGACTTTGACGGCCGGCGTCGGCGGTAGCTTATTGGCAATAGGTTCCGCCGCCGGCGTCGGTTTATTGGGGCAGATGAAAGGCGCTTACAGCTTTAGCCGGCATTTGCGTTGGATGCCGGCCATTCTTTTGGGATTTGCCGGCAGCATTGCCGTGCATTTTTTGCTCAACCAACGGTATTTTTGAGCGCTATCGGCGCAGGAGTTGTCATGGGTTTCAGCATTCCGCATTTATTGGTCGTTTTAGCTATCGCACTGGTAGTTTTCGGCGGTAAGCGCCTAAGAAATTTGGGAGAGGATTTAGGTGGGGCAATCAAAGGTTTCAGGCAAGCTCTCAAAGAAGGCGAAGCCAAGCAAAGCGAGGCCGGTCGGTCTCCGGACGAATCGGATTGAAGGAATAGATTGTAAATATGGATTTTCAACAACTGATCATCGATTACGGTTATTGGGCGCTTTTGGTGGGTACTTTTCTGGAGGGCGAAACCATCTTGGTGATCGCCGGCCTTTTTGCGCATTTAGGTTATCTGCAGTTGCCTTGGGTGGTGTGTACCGCTTTTGCGGGTACTTTTGCCGGCGATCAGCTATTTTTTCATCTTGGCCGCCACAAAGGTATCGCTTTTCTGGAAAAACGCCCGCTTTGGCACCGTAAAGCCGACAAGGTATTCAAATTGCTGCACCGGCATCCACTTAAAATCGTGTTGGGTTTTCGTTTTTTATACGGTATACGCAACGTAACCCCGTTCGTTATCGGCGCAAGCGGTTTGCATTCGGGTAAATTTTTCGCACTCAACGGCTTAGGTGCTCTGTTGTGGGCAATCGCCGTAGGCTATCTGGGGTACGAATTCGGCGATATTGCTCATACTTTTCTTGGCGACATCAAACAATACGAGCGCCACTTGCTCATTGGCTTGCTTGTGCTCGGCGCATTTCTGTTTTGGCGTTCTTCCCGCAACTCCGAAAAAACCGAATAAAGCTCGTTCCGCTTGTTAAGGGCAGGTCCATCCCCCCTAATGAATCGCTTTTATAACTTAATTTTCGTGCTTGGGCTGATCCTGATGGTATTCGGCCTAACGTACTTGTTGCCGATTACTGCCGCGTTGATTTACAAGGACGGTACCGAAGCGTTTTTTGTGGACGGCATGTTGTTGAATATCGGCAGCGGTTGCTTGTTATCCCTGGCGACCATGCGCTTTCGCGGTGAATTGAAGAACCGCGACGGCTACTTATTGGTAGCGTTTTTTTGGATATTGATGTCTTCGGTAGCCGCCTTGCCGCTGATGTGGGGCATTCCGGGTTTGTCGTTTACCGACGCATTTTTCGAAACGGTATCCGGCTTTACCACTACCGGCGCAACGATATTGAGCGGACTGGATCAATTGGCGCCGGCATTGAACCTGTGGCGCCACGAATTGAATTGGATAGGCGGATTGGGCATTATCGTATTGGCCGTCGCCGTTTTACCCTTGCTGGGTGTCGGCGGCATGCAGCTTTACAAAGCCGAAATCGCCGGTCCTGTCAAAGACGGCAAAATGACGCCGCGTATCACCGAAACCGCCCGATTGTTGTGGTTCGTTTACGCCGGTATCACTGTGCTGTGCATACTTTGTCTGAAACTGGCCGGTATGGGTTGGTTCGACGCAATCTGTCATGCGTTCGCGACCTTGTCTTTAGGCGGTCTTTCCACTCACGATGCCAGTATCGGGTTTTACGATTCGCCGGCCATCGAATGGGTGTTGACCGTGTTCATGTTGATTTCGGCGATGAATTTCGCCATTCATTACGACGCCTTCCATCGCCGTAGCGTTGCGCCTTATTTTGCCGATCCGGAAGCGCTCCCCATGCTGGGACTTTTGGCCTGTAGTATTTTGCTGTGTAGCGCGTATTTGTATCAGATGCAGACTTATCCGGAGTTTCTGGTTAGTCTACGCCACGTTACTTTCAATTTAGTGTCCATTGCGACCGACTGCGGTTTCGTCAGCGTCGATTACGATCAATGGCCGGCATTTGTTCCCTGGTGGATGCTGTATCTGAGTTGTCTGACGGCTTGTACCGGCTCGACTGGCGGAGGCATCAAAATGTTTCGCGCTTTGCTGTTGATTAAACAAGCCGGGCGGGAAATGTTCAGAATTTTGCACCCGCGCGCCATCAATCCGATCCGCATCGGCAATACCATCGTCGCCAATAAAATCATCTTCGCGGTATTGGCTTTCATTTTTTTGTATTTCATATCCATCGTTGTGCTGACGTTCACGCTGATGTTCGCCGGGATGGAGCCGATTTCCGCGCTTAGCGCCATTCTCGCTTGTATCAACAACGCCGGCCCCGGTTTGCATCAAGTCGGGCCCGCAACCAACTACGCTAGCCTCAGCGATTTTCAAACCTGGATTTGCTCAATTGCCATGCTTCTGGGGCGTTTGGAAGTCATTACCCTGATAATGTTGTTCAACCCGACTTTTTGGAAAAGCTGAAGCGGCGTTTACTTTGCTCGAACTTTGTCATTACTTTTACTCGAAAACTTACTCATGAAACCTTCCACCCCCATCGATTTTCTAGGCAAACGCAAACTAGCGTTCTTTTTCTCCGGAACCTTATTTTTAATTTCCATTGCCTCGTTTTTCGTCAACGGCATGCACCTTGGCATCGATTTTACCGGCGGCAGCGTTTACGAACTACATTATCCGCAATCGGTGGATTTGGAGAAAATGCGCGCTACTTTGGAAGGCCAAGGATTCGAAGACGCCAACCTTCAACATTACGGCAGTTCGCAAGACGTATTGATTCGCCTGAAACCGGTGGCGGATATCGAGCAGAAGCAACTGACCGAACGCATTTTGAACGTTGCGAACAGCAGCCAAACCGAAGCTGGCGATATGCGCCGGGTGGAATTTGTCGGGCCGCAAGTCGGCGAAGATCTGTTCAATGACGGTGGTATCGCGATTCTACTGTCGTTTATCGGCGTTATGATTTACGTCAGTGTTCGATTCGAGTGGAAATTGTCGATCGGAGCGATAGCGGCTCTGTTTCACGATACCATCATTACCATGGGATTTTTCTCGGTGTTCGGCTGGGAATTCGATATGACCGTACTATCCGCGATTCTGGCCTTGGTGGGATACTCCATCAACGACACTATCGTGGTTTATGACAGGATACGCGAAACCGTGCGCAGCAGTCGGCAAGAGTCGATCTCCGACATCGCCAACCGGGCTTTGAACGACACCTTGAGTCGAACCATTCTAACTTCGTTCACCGTATTTCTGACCTTGCTGGCATTAGCATTGCTCGGCGGAAAAACCATACATGGATTCGCAATTGCCATGCTGATCGGCGTGATAAAAGGCACATATTCGTCTATATACATTGCCAGCTCCCTTGCGTTGAGCATGGGATTGAGCCGCGAAGATTTACTGCCTAAAGCGCAGGAAGCAACGCTGGACGACCTTCCTTAACATCTATCAACCTTAAAGGCGAATATGTTTGTCATCATCGGTTATGTGATCATTTTAGGTTGCGTGCTCGGCGGCTTTTTAATGGCCGGCGGCCATTTAGGGGTTCTGGTACAACCTGTCGAACTGCTGATTATCGGCGGTTCGGCCTTCGGCGCATTCGTCGCCAGTAACTCGATGAGCACGATTAAGGACGCGATCGGCGGCGGCATGGGAACGCTGAAAGGTAGCCGCTATAGCAAAGAATATTATCTGGACTTATTGATGAGTTTTAGCGCTTTGGCGCAAAAGGCCCGCAAGGAGGGCTTGCTGTCGTTGGAAAAAGTGGTGGACGACCCGGTGGGCAGTTCGGTGTTTGGCGGCAAGGTGGCCGACGACCATCATTTGATGGAATTCGTATGCGATAAGTTACGGATGGTATTGACCGGGGTCGATTTGAATCAATTGGAGGATTTGATTGACGCGGAAATCGAAGTACACCATGAAACCGGTCATGCCCCTATCAAAGCTGTGCAGCGGGTCGGAGACGGTATGCCGGCTTTCGGTATCGTCGCAGCGGTGATGGGCGTGGTCCACACCATGGAATCGGTGGGGATTCCACCCGCCGAATTGGGCAAATTGATTGCGGCGGCACTGGTTGGTACCTTCTTGGGTATTTTAATTTCGTACGGTTTTGTCGGTCCGGTTGCCGCGGTGATGGAAGACCGGTTGGAAGAGGAAGCCCACGCTTACCGCTGTGCGCAAAAAGGTCTACTGAATTGCGCCAAAGGCACTTCGCCGCCGATGACGGTGGAATTCATGCGCTGCAGTATCCCGCATCACGTTCGCCCTAGCTTTAGCGAAATGGAAAGTTTTCTGAAATCGGGTAAATAAGGCTCAGGCGCATGTCCGAAAATCCTATTATCATCAAAAAAATCAAAAAGAAAGCAGGACACGGCCACCATGGCGGCGCTTGGAAAATCGCCTATGCCGATTTCGTGACGGCGATGATGGCATTTTTTTTATTGATGTGGCTGTTGGGTACAATGGATGAAAAATCGCTGCAAGGAATCTCCGAATATTTTCAAAATCCGTTCTCGGTATCGTTAAACGGCGGCCAAGGTGTAGGCGACCGTACCGCGATTATCCCCGGCGGCGGCCAAGATCTTTCCGCCAAAGAAGCCGGACAAGTGCACATGGGTGAGGACAAACCTCCCAGTGAACCTACTCAGGAGCAAATCGAAAAACTCGCAGAAGAGCAGGAACAGGTCAAATTGGAGCAATTGCAGCACAAAATAGAGTCGATGTTGGATGCAAATGCACAATTGGCCGAGTACCGGGATCAAATTCAGTTGGAACAAACGCCTGAAGGTTTGAAAATTCAGATCATCGACGCCAAGAACAGGCCGATGTTCAAATTGGCCAGCTCGCGCATTGAGGACTACGCGCGCCTGATCCTGCAAGAGATCGCCAAAGTTATCAACGAATTGCCGAATAAAATTACCATCAACGGCCATACCGACGCCTTGCCTTTCCCGGATAACGACGCCGGTTATTCCAATTGGGAATTATCCAGTGATAGAGCCAACATCGCGCGGCGGGAATTGGTTCAAGGTGGGTTGGCGGCGGATAAGATGTTGCGGGTGGTCGGTTTGGCGTCCAGCATTCCTTACAACGTCCAAGCGCCAAATGATCCGATGAACCGGCGCATCTCCATCATCGTGATGAATAAAAAAACCGAAAACCAAGTGATACGCGGCAATCTGACTGAGCAGAACAAGCAACAAATTCAGGATAATTTGCGGCAATAGCGGGATATGTTTTTGGTTGGCTTTGTTGCAAAGCCTGAAAAAGGCAGAGTTTGAGGCAAATTACAACGAAAACAAGCTGATGCACAGTGCGCCGGTTTACCGGGTTGAGTAGCAGCGGGAAAGTCTTGCCTAGGCTGTAGAATCGGAGGAACGAGCAAAGTTATGCGTCTCTAACTTCGAGCTCACCTTGAATGGGATAAAAATGTGTTGACATAAGACGAGTATGAGTTAGAATAGTCGGCTCCTTTCGAGAGAGTGGAAGATTGTAGGGATGTGAGGGGATTGCGCAGGGTGTGCGAAGCTCGGGAAGGTGGAAAAAATAAGTTTGACAAGTCTGTGAAATGCTGTAGAATGCACAGGCTCAACGGGGCGCTAAGCCGCCGGCTCTTTAACAAGAAAATCGAAATAATGTGTGTGGGCATGTAGGGCGACGAATTTCTGTTAAGAAATAGTCGACATACAGACCACGTCAATTAATGTAATGCACGTTCTGTAGTCGAGTCAAGATTGGATACTAATCTTTCTTAGTATCGCTTTAGATTTAAACTGAAGAGTTTGATCATGGCTCAGATTGAACGCTGGCGGTATGCTTAACACATGCAAGTCGAACGCTGATAAGGTGCTTGCACCTTTGATGAGTGGCGGACGGGTGAGTAATGCATAGGAATCTGCCTATTAGTGGGGGATAACGTGGGGAAACTCACGCTAATACCGCATACGATCTACGGATGAAAGCAGGGGACCTTTTGGCCTTGCGCTAATAGATGAGCCTATGTCGGATTAGCTAGTTGGTAGGGTAAAGGCCTACCAAGGCGACGATCCGTAGCTGGTCTGAGAGGATGATCAGCCACACTGGGACTGAGACACGGCCCAGACTCCTACGGGAGGCAGCAGTGGGGAATATTGGACAATGGGCGCAAGCCTGATCCAGCAATACCGCGTGTGTGAAGAAGGCCTGAGGGTTGTAAAGCACTTTCAATGGGAAGGAATACCTATCGGTTAATACCCGGTAGACTGACATTACCCATACAAGAAGCACCGGCTAACTCCGTGCCAGCAGCCGCGGTAATACGGAGGGTGCAAGCGTTAATCGGAATTACTGGGCGTAAAGCGTGCGTAGGCGGTTTTTTAAGTCAGATGTGAAAGCCCTGGGCTTAACCTGGGAACTGCATTTGATACTGGAAAACTAGAGTTGAGTAGAGGAGAGTGGAATTTCAGGTGTAGCGGTGAAATGCGTAGAGATCTGAAGGAACACCAGTGGCGAAGGCGGCTCTCTGGACTCAAACTGACGCTGAGGTACGAAAGCGTGGGTAGCAAACAGGATTAGATACCCTGGTAGTCCACGCCGTAAACGATGTCAACTAACCGTTGGGCGCTTTAAGTGCTTAGTGGTGGAGCTAACGTATTAAGTTGACCGCCTGGGGAGTACGGCCGCAAGGCTAAAACTCAAATGAATTGACGGGGGCCCGCACAAGCGGTGGAGCATGTGGTTTAATTCGATGCAACGCGAAGAACCTTACCTACCCTTGACATCCAGAGAATCTGTTAGAGATAGCGGAGTGCCTTCGGGAACTCTGAGACAGGTGCTGCATGGCTGTCGTCAGCTCGTGTCGTGAGATGTTGGGTTAAGTCCCGTAACGAGCGCAACCCTTATCCTTAGTTGCCAGCGGTTCGGCCGGGAACTCTAGGGAGACTGCCGGTGATAAACCGGAGGAAGGTGGGGACGACGTCAAGTCATCATGGCCCTTATGGGTAGGGCTACACACGTGCTACAATGGCCGGTACAGAGGGTTGCGATCTCGCGAGAGCAAGCTAATCCCAAAAAGCCGGTCTTAGTCCGGATTGCAGTCTGCAACTCGACTGCATGAAGTCGGAATCGCTAGTAATCGCAGATCAGAATGCTGCGGTGAATACGTTCCCGGGCCTTGTACACACCGCCCGTCACACCATGGGAGTGGGTTGCAAAAGAAGTAGGTAGTTTAACCTTCGGGAGGGCGCTTACCACTTTGTGATTCATGACTGGGGTGAAGTCGTAACAAGGTAGCCCTAGGGGAACCTGGGGCTGGATCACCTCCTTACAAAGACAGAAACGGCTCTACGTGCTCACAACACATTATTTCGATACCACACGACACACCTGGGTCTGTAGCTCAGTTGGTTAGAGCGCACCCCTGATAAGGGTGAGGTCGGAGGTTCAAATCCTCCCAGACCCACCAACGCATACACAAAGCACGAATAAGCGTGTAGTGAATCGTATTCGGGGCCATAGCTCAGCTGGGAGAGCGCCTGCCTTGCACGCAGGAGGTCGGGAGTTCGATCCTCCCTGGCTCCACCATTCTGTGACGTCGATCTGAAGTCAAGATGCCGGCATCAACTCTATAAACTTTTACGGTCAAGAGACCTTGCGTCGTTGGCCTTAAGACTTTATAGACTTGATATTTGTATCAAGTGCTCTTTAACAATATGGAAATCTGTAAACAAGTCTTGATCGGAAACGATCAAAACTGATGCGAATTGCCGTTTAATCGGTCTCGAAAGAGGACGGTGAAAACAGCAAATCGTTCTCAAGCAACATCAGCGAACATGTCAGCTGACTAGAATAACACCATCGACTGTGCTCAAACACAGACGCATTCGGGTTATATGGTCAAGTGAATAAGCGCATACGGTGGATGCCTTGGCAGTCAGAGGCGATGAAAGACGTGGTAGCCTGCGAAAAGCGTCGGGGAGGTGGCAAACAACCTGTGATCCGGCGATGTCTGAATGGGGAAACCCGGCGAGGATAACCTCGTCATCTTTGAGTGAATACATAGCTCACTGAAGCGAACCCGGAGAACTGAAACATCTAAGTACCCGGAGGAAAAGAAATCAACCGAGATTCCCTTAGTAGTGGCGAGCGAACGGGGACCAGCCCTTAAGTGGTTGACGAGTTAGTGGAACGGTCTGGAAAGTCCGGCGATACAGGGTGATAGCCCCGTACACGAAAACTCATTGATCATGAAATCGAGTAGGTCGGCGCACGTGAAACGTTGACTGAATATGGGGGGACCATCCTCCAAGGCTAAATACTCCTGACTGACCGATAGTGAACCAGTACCGTGAGGGAAAGGCGAAAAGAACCCCGGAGAGGGGAGTGAAATAGAACCTGAAACCGTATGCGTACAAGCAGTGGGAGCCCCTTCGTGGGGTGACTGCGTACCTTTTGTATAATGGGTCAGCGACTTACATTTTGTGGCAAGCTTAACCGAATAGGGGAGGCGTAGGGAAACCGAGTCTTAATAGGGCGTTCAGTCGCAAGGTGTAGACCCGAAACCGGGCGATCTATCCATGACCAGGTTGAAGGTGTGGTAACACACACTGGAGGACCGAACCCACTCCCGTTGAAAAGGTAGGGGATGAGTTGTGGATCGGAGTGAAAGGCTAATCAAGCTCGGAGATAGCTGGTTCTCCTCGAAAGCTATTTAGGTAGCGCCTCGTGTATCACTCTCGGGGGTAGAGCACTGTTTCGGCTAGGGGGTCATCCCGACTTACCAAACCGATGCAAACTCCGAATACCGAGAAGTGCGAGCACGGGAGACACACGGCGGGTGATAAGGTCCGTCGTGAAAAGGGAAACAGCCCAGACCGTCAGCTAAGGTCCCCAAATCTATGCTCAGTGGGAAACGATGTGGAAAGGCCCAGACAGCCAGGAGGTTGGCTTAGAAGCAGCCACCCTTTAAAGAAAGCGTAATAGCTCACTGGTCGAGTCGGTCTGCGCGGAAGATTCACCGGGGCTAAGCATAGTACCGAAGCTACGGGTTCATCGAAAGATGAGCGGTAGAGGAGCGTTCTGTACGCCTGCGAAGGTCGATTGAAAAGTCGGCTGGAGGTATCAGAAGTGCGAATGCTGACATAAGTAACGATAAAGGGGGTGAAAAACCCCCTCGCCGTAAACCCAAGGTTTCCTGCGCAACGTTAATCGACGCAGGGTTAGTCGGCACCTAAGGCGAGGCCGAAAGGCGTAGTCGATGGAAAACAGGTTAATATTCCTGTACCAGTGATCACTGCGATGGGGTGACGGAGAAGGCTATATCAGCTGTCGGTTGGAAGTGGCAGTTTAAGCAAGTAGGCAGGTCTCTTAGGCAAATCCGGGAGGCTATATGCTGAGACGTGATGACGAGTGGTTCCTCGGAACCGCGAAGTGATAGATGCCAAGCTTCCAAGAAAAGCCTCTAAGCTTCAGGTGATCGGTGGCCGTACCCTAAACCGACACAGGTGGGTGGGATGAAAATTCTAAGGCGCTTGAGAGAACCCAGGTGAAGGAACTAGGCAAAATGATACCGTAACTTCGGGAGAAGGTATGCCCTTGGTACGTGTAAGCCCTCGCGGCTGAAGCGGAAGGGGGTTGCAAAAAATCGGTGGCTGCAACTGTTTAGCAAAAACATAGCACTCTGCAAACACGAAAGTGGACGTATAGGGTGTGACGCCTGCCCGGTGCTGGAAGGTTAATTGATGGGGTTATCCGTAAGGAGAAGCTCTTGATCGAAGCCCCAGTAAACGGCGGCCGTAACTATAACGGTCCTAAGGTAGCGAAATTCCTTGTCGGGTAAGTTCCGACCTGCACGAATGGCGTAATGATGGCCACACTGTCTCCACCTGGGACTCAGTGAAATTGAAATCGCTGTGAAGATGCAGTGTACCCGCGGCTAGACGGAAAGACCCCGTGCACCTTTACTATAGCTTGACACTGGACTTTGAACCTACTTGTGTAGGATAGGTGGGAGGCTGTGAAGCAGGAACGCTAGTTCTTGTGGAGCCATCCTTGAAATACCACCCTGGTATGTTTGGAGTTCTAACCTCGACCCGTGATCCGGGTTAGGGACAGTGTCTGGTGGGTAGTTTGACTGGGGCGGTCTCCTCCTAAAGAGTAACGGAGGAGCACGAAGGTACCCTCAGCCTGGTCGGAAATCAGGCAATGAGTGCAAAGGCATAAGGGTGCTTGACTGCGAGACGGACAAGTCGAGCAGGTACGAAAGTAGGTCTTAGTGATCCGGTGGTTCTGTATGGAAGGGCCATCGCTCAACGGATAAAAGGTACGCCGGGGATAACAGGCTGATACCGCCCAAGAGTTCATATCGACGGCGGTGTTTGGCACCTCGATGTCGGCTCATCACATCCTGGGGCTGAAGCAGGTCCCAAGGGTATGGCTGTTCGCCATTTAAAGTGGTACGCGAGCTGGGTTCAGAACGTCGTGAGACAGTTCGGTCCCTATCTGCCGTGGGCGTTTGAGATTTGAGGGAAGCTGCTTCTAGTACGAGAGGACCGAAGTGGACGAACCTCTGGTGTTCCGGTTGTTTTGCCAAGAGCATTGCCGGGTAGCCACGTTCGGACAGGATAACCGCTGAAAGCATCTAAGCGGGAAGCCCCTCCCAAGATGAGATCTCACTGGGACCTTGAGTCCCCTGAAGGGCCGTTGGAGACGACAACGTTGATAGGCACGGTGTGGAAGTCCGGTAACGGGCGTAGCTAACGTGTACTAATTGCCCGTGAGGCTTGACCATATAACGCCCAATGCGTTTGGTCAGCGACAGTAGCTGAAAAGTAAGAGAACAATCGCAACTACAGATTTCCATAGGGCAGGTACAAGAAGCAAGGTACAAGGTTCAAAAAACCGGAAGCCTTTATCAATACTGCTCATGACGAAGGGAAACGAAAGGTAAAGTAGGATAGACGCTACACGGCGAAGCGCCGCTGTTTTGAACCCTGAACTTTTTACCTTGCGCCTAACCCCTTCAAACCAGTTTGCTTGGTGACCATAGCAAGCGTGAACCACCCGATCCCATCCCGAACTCGGAAGTGAAACCGCTTCGCGCCGATGATAGTGTGGCAGTTTGCCATGTGAAAGTAGGTCATCGCCAAGCTCTTATTCTTAAGCCCATCCCTCGATGGGCTTTTTTAATTGAATTTAGACCTTTGAGGCAATGGCTGAATAGATCGAGTTTATAAGGCATTGTCGCTGATGTGGCGTATTCCAATAGCTTGCGGCTATTATATTCGGGATAAATTTTATACTATAAGAACATGCCTCGGTGGCGAAATAGGTAGACGCACGAGACTTAAAATCTCGCGACCGCAAGGTCGTACCGGTTCGATTCCGGTCTGAGGCACCATTTATGCATCCAATTGGGTGCAACCCAATCCAAAACCCGCAAGTTTACTGGCTTCGCGGGTTTTTTACTGTCCGACGCAATCCAACGAAAACTAGCCAAGTACACACCAAATCGTGTATTTTTCGTGTACTCACTGATACCTTCCGGAAAAAGTACACACTGGGGCGTGCAAGATGTCTGAAAAACTCAATAAGGACGCGGTCTACAAGGCTGCCAAGCCAGAAGAAAAAGATTATTTCATCAATGATGGCGGCGGACTTTATCTGTGGGTTAAGTCTGGCGGCTCCAAACTTTGGCAATTTGTATATACTGAATCGCCCTGGTTTTCTCGTAGGCTCCAACTTTTGAGAGAATGGAGCCATGAAAGAGAAAACTACAAAACACTATTCATCGGAAATTCGAGAACGAGCAGTTCGTATGGTGCGAGAGCATCAAGACGAATACCCGTCGGAATGGGCAGTGATTCAATCGATTTCGGCCAAGTTTGGCTGTACGGCTGGGCGCTTACGTTGTAACAGTTTATTGTGTGGTTTTGACTCGACGAGTTGCCAAGGCAGCAATGCCTTGAAATCTTCGACGGTTTTTGCCGGAGGCAGTTGCGGAACAGCTCCACCAATGGCGTGATTTAAAGGGCGCTTACAATCTTGTCGAATAGAATCACAACCCCGAGCAAGGCTATAGCGTCGCCAATCGAGGATAAATTCGGGTCAAGTCAAGTATGCTCGCCGGATGGGAATAGACTATTTGCTGCAATTGCCTTGCTTCCGATGATACGAACGCCCGGATGTAGACCGGTAAGCCATCGGAGGGAAAACAAACGCGGTGGATTAGGCTGCCAGAGTATCGGTTTTTTTAGGCCGTTCCAGAAACAAAAAACACATCATCGCACCGCACATCATCCAAGCTAACTGTGGCAACGCCTTGTTGCTAATATTGCCGATAGGGTTGTTGACGAGCAGAGCCGACTTTGATGCCGAATTGTCCGAGAAAACCGGGATAGAGAAATGGGCTATCAATGGTTCGACGCCGGTTTGCGCTCCGCGAAATAATATTCCGTGCTTGGCCATGGCGAAATCAGTAAAAGCCAACTCGGTTAACGCCGGCCGGCTAATAAAACTATCCGGGTTTGCTGCGGAATCGGCATGGATAAACGTAGACGCCGGTAGGCTGAAAGAAAAATTCGGCGTATCGAAAAGTTGAAAATCTGCACTATCCGCTTCGACGAACGACATCACCCCGTTTAACAGGTCGCCGTGAGTAGCTACGGGTGTCCAGACTCCGGCGTGGACCAAATTGCCAGAACATAAAAAAACGAAAAATACAATATGCTTGATGATTTGCATGGCAACTCTCCCTTGAAGGCTGAAACTACATTACGTTTATCATCTCAGTGAAACCGTTTGCTGCCTCTTGTTTCACCCACAAGCAATTCAAAGCATAAAGCACACCATTATAGTTAAAGTATTGAAAATACTTGAATTAAATGGATTACCTAAGTTCTGCATCCTGCAAAACAAACTGGTTTGGCGCAAAGTTGCACTGATTTGTTGCAAACTCGTCAACATCGTCGCTTAACCGTCAAAGGTATCGGCAACAACGACAAACCCGCTCACTCGGTAAAACTAAGCCTTTTCCGCTCGTTAAATAAAATCCGTTGGCTCAGGTAACAGCAGGCGATTAGTCCGCTGAGCTTTTGTTGTAGAAATTCAACGCAAGCCCCGTTTTAAAACGACGTTCGTCACGTAAGCTTTTAAAATTCAAAGTAGTTCTAAAAGTTTGCTTTGTGGCAAATTTGCAACGGATTTACCTGCTGCAAAGCCCTATGTCATAAAACTGTCATATTCAATCCCTACAATCGCCGCAGGCTAGTCGGTCAAGCGCCGACTGTTCAAACATAAATATTTGAATATAAATAGATCTTTTGGAGAATTGCGGGATGAAGCTTTCGAAATTAGGCTTGGCGGTGGCATCGATAATCGGCGCGAGCATAGGCACCGACGCCATGGCTTTGGACTTGTATGTGGATTCAAAAACTCAACAAATCTTTGCCGAACCCGGTAAAGGTCGAGTAAAACTGGGCTCATTTGAAAGGGTAGAGGATTCAACTTCAGAAAAAGCCGCGCTGGAAGCTCAAAAAGCGGAAATCGAGCAAATTAAAGAGGACTTGGCGCTCAAAAACAACGAGTTGAAAGCGTTGGACGAACATGTAAAAGCCACGGAGGAGGTTAAGGTTAAAATGGGTCAGAAAGGTGTTGAATTCGAGTCCAAAGATAAAGACTTTAAATTCAGAATGGGCGGCCGTATCCACGCGGACGCTTCGTACACCAGCGGCGATGATAACTTGGCCGAAGACGGGGATCGTATCGAAGCAAACGATGGCACGGAAGTTCGTCGCGCGCGGATCGAAATGCTGGGAACGTTTTACAAAGACTGGGATTTCAAAAGTCAGTGGGATTTCGCGGATAACAAGGTATCGACTAAAGACTTGTTCATCCAGTACACCGGCTTAAAAGATATGGAAATCACTGCCGGCCAACAAAAACAAGCATTTAGCCGGGAGTTGCAAGAAAGCTCCAACGATATGATGTTCATGGAACGCTCGCTGATGAACGCGCTCAACGAACCTACGGTTGACCGGGCCATCGGCTTGAACGTAGGCAGCTTCCAAAATGACTGGACGGGACAAGTCGGTATTTACGGTGAGACCGTTGATCCTAATGCACAAAACGATAAAGCCGATGAAGGCTGGGCGATCAACACCCGTTGGACGTACGCGCCGATTAACGAAAAGACCAAACTGATTCATTTGGGCATAGCCGGTAACTATAGAGATCCGAATGCTGCAGATGCCGTTCAAGGACCTACCAGCAGTTTGAGGCTGCGTTCCGAAACCTCTCATATGTCTAACCTGCATTTGATCGATACCGGTTCTATAAGCAATATCGACGCCATCAAAATGGTAGGTTTAGAAGCCAACGGCTTATACGGACCTTTTACTTTGGGCGGCGAGTATACGCAAATGTGGTTGGAGCGTAAAAACGGCAACGACGACGCCGAATTTAACGGCTGGTACACGGAAGCGTCTTACACACTGACAGGCGAATCGCGTAAATACAAGAAAGGTAAATTCTATAAAGTTGAACCCAAAAGCAACTTTAGTTTGAAGAACGGTACTTGGGGGGCGTGGGAGCTTGCAGCACGGTATTCCGAAGCCGACTTGAATAGCGGCGTAGTCAAAGGAGGCCAGATGTCTTTGTTAACCGTAGCGCTGAACTGGTACATGAACAACAACATCCGCTTTATGGCTAACTACAACAAAACTCTGGATATGAATAATCCAAAAGTGACCACTACGGATGGTGGGGAGCCTAATGTAGACACCTTTATGTTACGCGGCCAGTTGGCGTTCTAATCTATCCTATACGCCTTATCGCTCGCACAAAAAGCCGCGCCGGAAATTCGGCGCGGCTTTTTTAATATGCACTGTTTTACGATATGATCCCGCTCTGAATCTTTTGTCTGTCGAGGAACGTAGTTGAAAGCCCTTTGTGCCTTATCATTCCTTCTGTTGTCCGGCTGTAGCATGCAATCTCCGGTATTGCGGAGCGAAAATTATCCGCAGCTGCAACCACATTGCATCTATTACTCGGGCTACGACGCCGGCACTGAAATCATCAGCGTCCAGCAGTCCACTCTGCGCGCGGTCTTGAGTAATTTTAAAACCGGCGAAGCAGACATCCTTGATTTGAACCATCCCGCGAAAATTGCGCGAATCCGGCGCTTTAACCTTGGTTTACACCAAGGTGAAGAATTAACCTCCGTAGCGTTTCATCCGAGTTTGGATGTTTTCGCCGCCGTGATCGACGCGGGAGAATGGCGCGGCCGACTGGAAATTCGTTCCGCCCTAACCGGGGCTTTATTGGACCACGTCGAAACTGGTTACGGCTCCGACTCAGTGATATTTTCAAACGACGGCAAAGTGATTTTAGTGGCCAACGAGGGCGAAGAGTTTTCCTTCGATCCGCATACGCAAGAATTTTTTTCTGCCGAAGGCAGTATTTCGATCGTGCGTCTGGACGATAAAGGGCGAATCAAAGCCAATGCCAATATCGAGCTTGCCGATGTCGCCCATCGGGAAGGCTTCGTCATCGCTGAAAAAGGCCATTATTTAGAACGCGAAATCGATTGGAATCGGGACGGCAAAATCGCTAAGAAAGTCGATTTCGACGGAGACGGTAAATTCGACAGTAAACACGTCAAGTTGGGGCAGTTCGACGGTGCCGACGTCTACGGCAATGAAAAGAAGGGTGAAGCTAAAATTCTGATTCCGATCACCGCCAATTCGAAAACCTTGCTGGAGCCTGAATATATCGCAGTTGCACCTGACGGTAAGCGGGCTTACGTGACTTTGCAAGAAACCAACGAGGTAGCGGAAGTCGACGTGGAAAACAGTAAAGTACTGGGTTATTTCAATATGGGCATTGCCGAACACGAGGCTGACCGCAAATCGGACGGCTGGATCGAGTTTAACCAATCGGTGATGGCATTAAGAGAGCCGGACGGTATTGCGCTAACTCCCGACGGGCGATATTTCGTGACTGCCGACGAAGGCGATACGGATATCGAGGCCCAAGATGGCGAAGAACCTCTGCAAAGCGGCGGACGCACCGTGAGTGTGTTCGATGCTGCCACCGGGGATTTTGTTGCCGATACCGGTAATCAAATCGACGAAATCACTTTCACCCATCAAGTATATCCGGACAGGCGCAGCCAGAAAAAGGGCGCGGAACCGGAAGGTTTGGTGGCATTCGAGATGAACGGCAAAGCTTGGGCCGTGGTGGGTTTGGAACGGGCGGATTCCCTAGCATTGATTGCTTTGCAAAATCCCAAACAGCCGCGAGTCGTTGCCTTAGGAAAAATTCCGGGCGATGAAATTAGTTCGCCTGAGGGGCTTGCTCACTTCCAAATCGAAGGCGCGCATTATTTGCTGGCGGCAAACGAGATGAATGGTACCGTGGCTTGTTTCGAAGTGGTGCACAGCGTTACGCCTATCGAGCATTAAGGCTAACCAAACTGCGTAAGTGCCGAGAGGCAACCACTTTCAATCCGACGAATACCAACACGGTAGAACCGGCGTAGCTTACCGCAACGCCTAACATGCCGTAACGGCTTCCCAGCCAACTAGCCAATACTATCAGCATTATTACTCCAGTCCCCATCAAACTGAGAACCAACCGGTTCATTCCCATAAACTGTAAGTAGTAGGGCGCATCCGAAAACAGCGAATGAAAAACCGCACCGGCCGCACAGACTAACAGGGTAGGGTATCCGAAATCGAATTTGGCGCCGAACAAATGCAATATCGATGGTCCGTAAAGGACCACAATGCCAAAAAAGATGACGCTAAGGCAGGCTATCAAACGCATGCGCTTACCTAACAAGGCAAGCGCTTCGGCATATCGTTGCCTCTCCATCAACACCACCAACATCGGCAAGTAATAGCGGTTGGTGGATGTACCGATTAACCCGATTAAGCTACTGGTTTGAATGGCTACGGCATAAGTGCCCACCATGGCTTCCGAGGGATGTAAAATTTTTAAAATCAGCGTGCCGGCACTCACTAACACGGTCATTAGCAAACTGCTGAGCAATAACGGCAAAGATCGCTTTAACCATCCAAATCGTCTGGCTGTGTCGGCCTTGGCCGGCCAAGCCGCAACCGGACGAGCCGAACGGATAGTTGCGCCTAACAAACAAAGGGTCAAGCTCCATGCTGAGCCTAAACAAATCAGAGCCGTATTGTCGTTTAAAGTTAACGGTGAATTGCCGACCGCAAATAGCATTAGTAAATAACTGGCCGGTAGCAAAAAGCGATAGAGAAATAATGCCCAAACCTGTCTGCCGTAAACGGTCGCGACTTCTAACGCAAACAGACACAAGGCAATAATCGGTAAGAATCCGGTATAGATAATCAGGCCAATATGGAAGTCGATAGCCAGCCAGGTCAGCCAGGTAGTCAAGCCTGCGCTGACAAACCCCATTAATACAATGCTGAACAAGAAAATCGCTCGCAACGAAAATAACCAATAGCCACGTAAGCGCGGCCAGTTCTCTCGTTCGATATATAAAGCAACCAAGCGTAAAGCGCTCTTTTCCAAACCCAGTGTGGCAAGGGTAGAAAGAATATTCACTAGGGAAATGGCCACGCTGTAATCTTCGAACGCATCAAGAGTCAGATGAGTGGCTAGGTAAATGTGGGCGAAATACATCAAGCCGAAATTACTCAGACTCAACCCAAACAACACCGCAGAATCGTAATTTTGCGGTTGAATGGAAAAATCCTGGTTCAATTTATCCTACCCTGTTAATTGGCGTTTTAAGGATTCTCCCCGAATCGTGATCGGGTAGGGGAGCCGGGCTATAAAAAGTGCAAGCTGGATAGCCGCCATGCTTGAGCAGCCTTGTGTATGCTTTCGCGGTTTGTACCAGCTATACGGATTGTTTAAACGGGAAAAAGTTGCGCGTGATAGGCGCGATTCAGTCCAAAACGCAAACCGGCTAATGCGGCCATTCGGTTGCGTTTAACTTCTAGTGATAGATACAGTTGCAATTAGACAAGAAAATAGCAGCAATACGAGCGTAATTCAGAGATGGGGGGCTGCGCAATATTCAACGCGGTTGCTGACAAATCAATTTGAATGCGGCGCTCGATCCGTTACGACTCAATACGATCCGTCTTGGAATGTGTGGCGGTTTTGCTGGTAAGATTTTCCAGCAACATCAATCCCACCCCGATACAAATCGCCGAATCGGCTACGTTGAACGCCGGCCAATGCCAATCCTGGTAATACACGTGCAGAAAATCGATGACGTAACCGTAAGCCACCCGGTCTATCAGGTTGCCGATTGCCCCGCCCAGAATCAGGGATAACGAGACGGCCATCAGGGTTTCGTGCCGTTGCAAGCGTTTCAGCCAGACCGCAATCACCGAGCTGATGCCTAGCGCCAAACCGGCGAACAGCCAACGCTGCCAGCCGCCGGCATGAGCCAGCAAACTAAAGGCCGCGCCGGTATTGCGGGCATAAGTCAAGTTGAAATAGGGCAGCAGCGGTATGGATTGGTAAAGCTGCATGTTGGCATCGATCGCCAATTTGCTGGCTTGATCCAGCAGCACGATCAGCGCCGACAACCATAACCATTTAAGCATAATGGCGCGCCTCGCCGGCACCGGCCACGTTTTCGACGCAGCGTCCGCACAGCTCGGGATGTTCGGCGTGTTCGCCGACGTCGTAGCGCTGGTGCCAGCAGCGTACACATTTGGGGTGTTCGGACACGCTGACTTTGAGTTTGATACCCTCAATATCGGTTGACACCGCATCGTCCGGGCAAAACTGCATCGCCGACACCCCGGCATTGGACGTGATGAACACAAAATGCAGTTCCTTGCCCAATTTGTTCAGTTCATCGGCATAACTTTCGTCGCAATATAACTCGACTTCCGCATTCAGCGAGGCGCCGATTTTGCCGTCTTTACGCAGCGCTTCCAGTTCTTTTGCCACTACCGCCCGCACCGTCATGACTTTGTCCCACGTGTCGCGGCTGATTTCTGCGTTAGCTGTCAGCGGGAACAGGCCTTGGTACCAGGTTTCCAAAAATACCGACTCGCTGCGTTGGCCGGGAATGAAGTGCCAGATTTCGTCAGCGGTGTAACTGGTAATCGGCGCCAGCCAGCGCACCAGCGCTTCGATGACGTGGTACATTGCGGTCTGGCCGGAGCGGCGCGCCAGACAATCCGCCTTGGCGGTATATTGGCGGTCCTTGACGATGTCCAGATAGAAACCGCCCAGGTCGATGCTGCAGAAGTTCAAAACTTTCTGATAAATCACCTGAAATTGATAACTATCGTAAGCAGCCTTGACCTCTTCCTGCAGTTGCCAGGCTTTATCGACCACCCAACGATCCAGCGCCAGCAAATCGTCCTTGCCGACCGAATGGTGCGCAGGATCGAAGCCGTCCAGATTCGCCAGTAAGAAGCGCGCGGTGTTGCGCAAGCGCCGGTAGGCGTCCGAGGTGCGTTTCAGGATTTCGTCGGACACCGACATTTCGTAGCGGTAGTCGGTGCCGGCTACCCACAAGCGCAACACGTCGGCGCCCAAGGACTTCATCACCGTCTGCGGCAATACCACGTTGCCCTTGGACTTGGACATCTTCTTGCCTTCGGCATCGACGGTGAAGCCGTGGGTCAACACTTGTTTGTACGGCGCGACCTCGCTCATCGCGACCGAGGCCATCAACGACGACTGAAACCAGCCGCGGTGCTGGTCCGAGCCTTCCAGATACAAATCGGCCGGGAAGCGCAATTGCTCGCGCCGTTCCAGCACGGCGGCATGGGTGACGCCGGAATCGAACCAAACGTCCAGCGTGTCGTTCACCTTTTCGTACTGCTCGGCTTCCGCGCCCAACAGTTCGGCGGAATCCAGCTCGAACCAGGCTTCTATGCCTTGCCCTTCGATGCGTTGCGCTACCTGTTCGATCAGTTCGGCGCTACGCGGATGCAGTTCGCCGCTCTCTTTGTGGACGAACAACGCAATCGGCACGCCCCAGGTGCGTTGGCGCGAGATGCACCAGTCCGGACGATTGGAAATCATTGCTTCAATGCGCGCCTGCCCCCAATCCGGCACCCAATCGACCCGCTTGACTTCGTCCAGCGCGGTGTCGCGCAGACCGTTTTGATCCATCGCGATGAACCATTGCGGCGTGGCGCGGAAAATGATCGGGGTTTTGTGGCGCCAGCAATGCGGATAACTGTGCAACAGGGCGTGATGGTGCAACAGTTTGCCGCGCTCGCGCAGTACCTCCAGCACTTTATCGTTGGCAGTAAACACGTGCAGTCCGGCGAACAATTCGGTATTGGGCAGGAACACGCCGTTGCTGCCGACCGGATTGTCGACCGGCAAACCGTATTTCATGCCAACCACGTAGTCTTCCTGGCCGTGGCCCGGCGCAGTGTGCACCGCGCCGGTGCCGGCGTCGGTGGTGACGTGTTCGCCCAGGATGATAGGCACCTGGCGGTCATAAAACGGATGTTGCAGCAGCAAGCCTTCCAGTGCGCTACCCTTGCAATAGCCGACTACGTGATGCTCAGCAATACCGTAGCGCACGGCCGCGTCTTTTAACAAGGCTTCGGCTATCAGCAAGCGCTCGGCTTGACCGTCTATTTCGCATTGCACCACCGCGTATTCCAATTCCGGATTCAGCGCGACCGCTTGGTTGGCGGGCAGGGTCCAAGGCGTGGTGGTCCAAATCACCACCGATAGCGGCCCGTGGCCTTCGCGGTCGCCGGCGTGGTGACAGCGGGCCATCAAAGCATGCTCGTCGAGTACGGCAAACCGCACGTCGATGGCGGGCGAGTGCTTGTCTTCGTATTCGACTTCGGCCTCGGCCAACGCCGATCCGCAATCGGTACACCAATGCACCGGCTTGAAGCCCTTGCTCAAGTGGCCTTTGGCGGCGATGCGACCCAAGGCGCGAACGATGTCGGCCTCGAACACGAAATCCATCGTCAGATACGGATTATCCCAATCGCCCAATACGCCGAGGCGGATGAATTCTTCTTTCTGTATGCCGACTTGCTTGGCCGCGTAGCTGCGGCAATGTTTGCGAAACTCGGCGGCCGATACCTTAACCCCGGCCTTGCCGACGGTTTTTTCCACTTGCAACTCGATAGGCAAGCCGTGGCAATCCCAGCCCGGTACGTAGGGTGCGTCGAAACCGGCCAAGGTTTTGGATTTGACGATGATGTCCTTCAGCACTTTGTTGACCGCATGGCCGATGTGGATCGCGCCGTTGGCGTAAGGAGGGCCGTCGTGCAAGACGAATTTAGGCCGGCCGGCACAAATCTCTCGAATTTTTTGGTAAAGCTGTTTTTCCGTCCATTGCTTGAGCATGTCCGGTTCGCGCTGGGCCAGATTGGCCTTCATCGCGAACTCGGTTTTGGGGAGATGCAAAGTCTGTTTGTAATCCATGGTCATTGTGTTCTTTCTATGCCGCCTTTTACGGCCTGAAGCAGGATGAGAAAAGCATTCGAAAACTAATTTCCGATCAGCGCAATCCGGGCAAATTTACGTTTACCGACTTGGTAAACGTGGGTGGTTGCCGTCGAGATTGCCAATTTGCCGTCTTCCACCTTTTCGCCGTCGATTTTCACCGCATTTTGCTTGATTAAGCGAATGGCTTCCGACGTGCTGGCTACTAAGCCGGCTTCTTTGAGCAAGTTGGCGATTGCCATGCCGGTTTCGCCGGTCTGTAGCTCTATATGCGGCATCTCGTCCGGAATAGCCCCGCGCTGAAACCGCGCCTCGAAATGTTCCAAGGCCTTTTGCGCGGCGGCGTGGCCATGAAAACGAGCCACCAATTCCTGGCCCAATCTGACTTTAAAATTGCGCGGATTTTCGCCGCCATCGCAAGCCTTACGCCAAGATTCGATGTCCGCCATCGCTTCGAAACTGAGCAACTGGTAATAACGCCACATCAATTCGTCGGATATCGACATGATTTTGCCGAACATATCGTCAGGCGGATCGGAAATGCCGATGTAATTGTTCAAGGACTTGGACATTTTTTGCACGCCGTCCAGACCTTCCAGAATCGGCATGGTCAACACTACTTGCGGTCTTTGCCCCTCCGATTCCTGTAAGTGGCGGCCCATCAACAAGTTGAATTTTTGATCGGTACCACCGAGTTCTACGTCCGCTTTCATTACCACGGAATCGTAGCCTTGTATCAAAGGGTACAAAAATTCGTGGATCGCGATAGGCTGACCGCTTTTGTAGCGTTTGTGAAAGTCGTCGCGCTCCAGCATGCGCGCGACGGTATGTTTGGCCGCCAGTTGTATCATCTCGGCACTGGATAGTTTGCCCATCCATTCCGAATTGAAGCGGATTTCGGTTTTATCCGGGTCCAGGATTTTGAATACCTGTTCCTGGTAGGTCTTGGCGTTTTCCGCCACTTCGTCCCGGCTCAAGGGTTTGCGGGTGACGTTTTTACCGGTCGGATCGCCTATCATCGCGGTGAAATCGCCGATCAGAAACTGCACCTTGTGGCCGGCGTCTTGGAATTGTTTGAGCTTGTTGATCAGCACGGTGTGGCCGAAATGCAAATCCGGCGCGGTAGGATCGAACCCCGCTTTGACGATCAAAGGCCGATTTTCTTCCAGTTTCTTGATCAATTCGGCTTCCAGCAACAGCTCGTCAGCGCCGTAACGCAGCTGCGCCAAGATTTCTTGTGACAAGGTCTTCTCCCCAAACAAATTTCTTGTCTGCATTATAAAGTAACAGTTTACCGATTTAGCACAAATTTCCCCGCCGCATTCGCCATGCGCGACAAAATTGCCTACAATGGAATCGAACTAACATTGAAGTGTGATTGCTGTGCAGAACAGAATTCTCAAAACAGTGCTATTGAGCACTTGCACTGTTGTGGCCGCGAGTGCAAGTTACGGACTCATCCCTTACAAGTCTTTCGATAACTCTAAAGCGCTCGAACAAGAGCGACTGATCTCGGCCAAGGTCAACCAATACGCCAATATCGTCAGTCCGCCGGCACCCGGTCAGGCGGCCGAATTTTCTCAAGACATGGAGCATACGGTCAGAGCGGGGGAAAATCTTTCCACGATTTTTTCCACATTGAATTTAAGTTCGGAAGATTTGCATAAAATCGTCCACAGCAACGCGGCCGGCAAACAATTTGCCGATGTGCTACCCGGACAAGACGTCGTCGCCACGGTCGACGCCGACGGTCAGCTGGAGCAATTGACCTACGCGAAGAACCCGTTCGAAACCCTGGTCGCCACCCGCATGGAAGACGGCTTCGACGTAAAGCTGTTCAGCAAGAAAGTCGATCATCAAATCAGCAGCGCGGCCGCCGAAGTCCATTCTTCGTTATTCGAAGACGGTTTAGGCGCAGGGCTTTCCGAAAAAATCATCCTGAAACTGGCCGATATTTTTGCCTGGGACATTGACTTCGCTCTGAATTTGCAAGACGGCGACCGCTTCAGCGTGGTTTACGAAAAACTGTACGTAGACGGTCAGGAATTTGATACCGGCGACATTTTGGCCGCCGAGTTTACCAATCAAGGCAAAACCTATACCGCGTTGCGCTTTACCGACAACCACGGCCACACCGGGTATTACACGCCGGAGGGCAACAGTTTGCGCAAGGCGTTTCTGCAAAATCCCATGGACTTTGCCAAAATCAGCTCGCATTTCAATCTGCACCGCAAACATCCCATTCTGAACACGATACGGGCGCACAAAGGCGTGGATTATTCTGCGGCGGTGGGCACACCGGTCAAAACCACGGGCGACGGCAAGATCGTGTTTCGCGGGGTTAGAAACGGTTACGGCAACGTGGTGGAAATTCAGCACGGGCAAAACTATTCGACCTTGTACGCTCATCTGTCCCGCTTTCATTCCGGACAAAAATTGGGCGGTAAGGTCAGCCAAGGCGAGGTCATAGGTTACGTCGGCAAAACCGGGTTGGCGACCGGCCCGCATTTACATTACGAATTTCGGATCGGCGGCCAGCATGTTAATCCGGTCACCGCCAAATTGCCGAGAAACCTACCGATGGATAGCAGCTTGCTGGCTAAATTCAAATCGCAGGCCCAACCATTATTGGCGCAATTGCAAGCAGCTAAAGGCGAAGCTCAGCTTGCCCGCAACTAAGCGTTCCGAACTGTATATCGGCTTGATTTCCGGGACCAGCATCGACGGTGTCGATGCCGGTCTGGTCGACTTTAGCAGCGGCATCCCGCGCTTGCTGGCCAGCTTCTATCAACCTTTTACCGTACAGTTACAACAGCAATTACACCGGTTTTGCCAACCTAATGGTAGCGTGTCGTTGCAAGAATACGGCACGCTGGATGCGCAATTGGGCGAATTGTTCGGGCAAGCCGCATTGGCCTTGCTGGACAAAGCCGATGTTGCGGCCGGCGCGGTTGCCGCGATCGGCAGCCACGGGCAAACCATTTATCATGCCCCTGACGGCGAATACGGGTTTACCCTGCAAATCGGCGACCCCAACCGTGTAGCGCAAATAACCGGTATCACCACGGTCGCCGACTTCAGGCGCAGGGACATTGCCGCCGGCGGACAAGGCGCACCTTTGGTGCCTGCTTTTCATAGTGCCATGTTTGCCAAACCGGACCAAACCATCACAGTGCTGAACATCGGCGGCATTGCCAACCTCAGCATCTTGCGGCCCGACGGCGTGATCGGCTTCGATACCGGCCCCGGCAATACCCTGATGGACTACTGGTGTCGCAAGCATCAAGGACAAGCATTCGACGCCGGCGGCCAATGGGGCGCGCAGGGTGGCGTCGATAGCCGGTTATTGCAACATTTGCTCGACGATCCTTACTTCGACCTGGCCCCGCCCAAAAGCACCGGGCCCGAGTATTTTTCCGGCGATTGGCTGCAAACCAAAATCGCCGCATTCTCCAACCTTAAGCCGGAACACGTTCAAGCCACGTTGTGCAAATTGACCGCCGCCAGCATAAGCCGGGCGATTGTCGAGTACGCACCGGCCAGCGCTTATATTCTGCTATGCGGTGGCGGCGTGCATAACCCGTTGTTGGTCTCTATGTTGACCGAACAATTAGCGATGCCGGTTGTATCGACCGCCGAGTTCGGGGTAGACCCGGATTATGTCGAAGCCATGACGTTCGCCTGGTTAGCCAGACAAACCCTGCACGGCTTGCCGGGCAATCTGTGCAGCGTGACCGGTGCCGCCGCGCCGACCGTTTTGGGCGGAATTTACCCGGCCTTTCCAGCATCGTAGATTTCTGTACGGCGATTTCGCGTTATCGTTTTAAAATAAGGTTTTAGCTAGAAACCGTACCGCTTTGAAACCGATTCCTGTTGATTCCAACTCAATCCAAGCCGCCGCAGAACTCTTGCGCCAGGGAAAATTAGTCGCAGTGCCGACCGAAACCGTTTACGGTCTGGGGGCGGACGCAGCCAATCCTGCCGCAGTCGCCAAAATATTCGAGGTAAAAGGCCGACCGGCCAACCACCCCTTGATAGTGCACATCGCCTACGCCACGCAAATGCAGGACTGGGCGCGGGAAATTCCGGATAGCGCCCGGCGTTTGGCTGCCGAATTCTGGCCCGGACCTTTAACCATGATCTTGCCCGGAAAAGCCTCGGTTCCCATGGAGGTAACCGGCGGCCAGGACACGGTAGCGTTGCGAGTACCGGGCAGCCCGGTTGCCGCTTGGTTGCTGCGCGTATTCGGCGGCGGCATCGCCGCGCCTTCGGCTAACCGTTTCGGCCGGGTTAGCCCTACTACTGCCGCTCACGTGGCCGAAGAACTCGGCGACGCGGTCGATTGCATCTTGGACGGCGGCCCTTGCAGCGTTGGGGTGGAATCCACCATCATCGACTTAAGTGCTTCCCAACCGGTTTTGTTGCGGCCGGGACGCATTACTCGCAGCGAACTCGAAACCGTGCTGCAACAACCGGTAACGCTAAAATCCCAGCATGCGGTCAGAGCTCCGGGCATGTTGGCCGTGCATTACGCCCCCAATACCCTGGCTTATCTGTGCGCCACGGAACAATTGCCGGCCAGCGCGCAAGCACTGAGCAAGGCCGGCAATAAATTGGCCCTACTATTGTTCGAAAACAATCCCTACCAAGCCTGCGACGCACAAATTCTGCGCCTGCCTAAAGTGTCCGATCGCTACGAGCAGGCTTTATACGGCGCATTGCGCGAGTTGGACAATTCAGCTTGCGACCTCATTTTGATCGAAAGCCCGCCGGACGACGAAACCTGGCACGCGGTGTTGGACCGCTTGAGCAAAGCCACGGCGGTTTCCCCGGTATGACGGCCGATTTAACACGTTGCGCCGGACCAAAAATAGTTCAATCGCTCACAGCGTCACCGGACCCGAATAGCGACGATGAAGCTTGGATGCGCCATGCCATCCGTTTGGCACAACGGGCCGAACAACGCGGCGAGGTTCCGGTCGGTGCCGTGCTGGTTTTGGCAAACCAGTGCGTAGCGGAGGGCTGGAACCAGCCGATTCAAACCTGCGACCCGACCGCGCACGCCGAGATTATGGCCTTGCGACAAGCCGGGCAACGTTTGGACAATTACCGCCTAGTCGATAGTACTCTATACGTCACCTTGGAACCCTGCGTGATGTGCATGGGCGCCATCATGCACGCCAGGGTTAGACGTTTGGTGTTCGGCGCGTTCGATCCCAAACGCGGTGCAGTTTGTGGGCCGCTGCAACTGAGTGACGCGCCGTTTTTAAATCATCAGTTAAATTGGACAGGCGGAGTGTTAGCGGCTGGCTGCGGCGAGCTGTTGATCGAGTTTTTCAAAGCCCGCCGCTAACCGCAAAGATTTATCGAACCTATCGGGTCCGCCGTAACACCGGGGCGGATTTCGCCGGCTTTTTCGGTCCGGTCCCAACCGATTTCGCCGATCCGGCTTGTGGAGTAGCGGTAGGCTCGGCCGCTGCGGATTGCTGAGCTGCGGCATTGATGCAATAAGCGTAAATTCTCTGCATGTCCTTGGCCATCGCCGTCCAGTCTTCCCACGCTCTGCGGATGGAACTATTTTTTTGCTGCATGGCGGCAAGAATATCCGGCAAACGGCCTAACAGGCTGCCGATAAACGCTTGATCATGGCTGGACAGGTTTTGCCAAACCCCCAGATCCATCGCGTTCGGTAAGGCGAATCTCAGTTCCAATTTGCCGCCGAAATCGTCGTAAGATTCCTCGTACCAAGAATCCAGTAGCGCGCAGTTTTCAACCGGCGGAAACTCCAGTTTGGGATGAGTGCCGAAGTGGCCCGGTCTGACTTGCGCGCAAGCCAGGCGGAAGTCAAAATTCGCACATTCCTTGCCGTTGAACGAAATTTGCTCGAAAGTCAGCCACAAATGTTCGTAGTCCGGATTGACCTGCTCTCGTTTCAGATACACGTTATCGTAGCGTAGCGTCACGGCCAATTTTTCAATGGCTTCCAACCATTGCGCTAAGCCGGTTTGTAACGCACGCAATAGGTCTGCTGAACCGATGGATTGTTGCATTGCGGCAGACTCCAACAGCTTGAAGAGTTGCTTTAAGACCACTAGCATAAATTTACAATCGCTAGGGCCCAAGTCCAAGATGGTCGCTATTGCCTTGGGGTCGTGAGCCAGTTTCGATATCGGCGGAAATACGATGCAAGCGTCGTTCATCGCGGCGCAAGGCCAACGATTCAACGGGGTGTCGGCCGACCCTTGCCGATTTAAACGTAATTCCAATTCGCCGCCGTATACACTAGTCTCTATTTCCACTTTTTCGTTGATTCGCCCGGCGGCATCCAAATCGGCTATCGACCATACTAACGTACTCGGATCGTCGGCGTTCTTTTGCGCGACGTCGATAGATCGGTAATCGCAATAGTCCGGGTAGCGTTGCAACATCCGTTTCCAGCGTTCTTCGCCGGCCTTGAGCTGCTTTTGCTGCTCCTGGTTTTTCAGGAAGTAGCTTTCCAATTCCTCTTGGACCTGATGCAGTTGCATCATCAACAGCTTGGCCTCGTGTTCGCCCTCTTGTTTGGCTTTGGTCAGCTGTTGATTGAGTTTTTCCAACTCGCCCCGCCGCTTGGCGAAAGTTTGCGCTTCCTGTTGCAGTTTTTCGATGCGCTCGTTCAATAGCGGAATCTGTTTTTGCAAGTCCGCTGCGGCATCGGCCTGTTGTTTTTTGTCGTGACTTAACTGCTCGATCGTCTTTTCGAGCGCGGCCTTAGACTGATTCAAGTGAGCAAGATGCTTTTGTTGCTCGCTGATATGCTGCTTATGCTCATGCGCAACGCGAATATGCTCCTCGATATTCTTGTTGGCGTTTGCCAGTTGATGTTTGTACTCCTCAATTTTCTTGTCGGCTTCGGTCAGCCGGTGTTTGTGCTCCTCGATTTTCTTGTCGGCTTCGGTTAGCCGATGGTTGTGCTCGTTGAGCTTTTTATCGGCTTCCGCCAGTCGGCTACCCAGGCTGTTATTCTCCAAATACTGATTTTTCAGTTCTTCTTGAACCTGTTGTACTTGTTCCAGGAGCAACTCGTTTGCTTGTTGATTGCGCGACAGCTCCGCTTCCAGTTTTTGCGCGTTTGCAGAACTTTGTTGCAGCGAGCTAGTTAACTGCTGATTTTCGGACTCGACCGTCTGTAACCGAGCGACCAGCACTCGCTGTTTTTCCAATTCCTCGGAGCGATCCTGCAACTTCCTGTAATCGCTAACGGCTTGTTCGATGGGAATCCTGATCCAGGGATCGGCCGCCGTCTGGCCGGGCGCGAGTGCGCAAATGCTGGCGGATAGTTCGTTGCGCAATTCCGCGGTTTGCGGATAGGACGCGCAGATTTGCTGGGCCAGGAATCCGGCCACCCTTTCCTCTTCGTTGACCGGCAAATCTTCCAGTTGCGCGGCATTTAGCGGCAATTGCCAACGCGAGCGGCAAGCCTCAACCAGTGCCGAGCGCTGCTGCAGGCATTGAGCGGCATCCAGCAACAGGCAGCGTTGCGGGTTACGATGGAAAAACTGAAGCAGCAACTGGTGACGTTTCGACCAATCGTCCACAATCTTGCCGACCGTGGCTATATCGTTTGCCGACCTGACCAATTGAGCCACCATACGCTCCGGCGTAGTCGTCACCAACACGAACTTGATGTGCGGGTCGAACTGCGCCCAAAAATCCAACAGCCAAATACTGTCGCTTTCAGCCCAGCCGCACACCGGCGCGTCGATGTTGGTCAAGAAAACTTCAGTCGCCAACTGCTCCCACAAACGTCCCGGTGCGTCTATTGAACTTAAGGCTTTGGTTTGTTCGAAATTTGCAGCGAGCACTTGCCGATGCCAAAACGCCATGGTTAGTTTTGGGTCGTGGCGCGCGGCTTTAACTATTTCCATCCCGGCTTGAGCAAAGGTGCTAGCGACGAGTTCGAGGTCTTCTTGCATTGCGCCGGTAATACAGAGGCTTTTCATTAGTATTCGATCGTTTTCACAAAGTAGAAAGTATATTTATAGCTTACGATACCATCTTGACCAAGCGCGGAACAGTGATCGGCAATTTACCGGATACGCCGATGCGCTTGGCAAGCGGACCCGCTCCCAATAAATTCAGGCAGGTAAACGGCGAAAGCGGCGGTAATACCGGATAAGCTCAGCTTCGCACCGGCAGCAAACACACCAGTTTGCAATCCGGCTGCAATGCGGCCAGTAAAGTGGTTTGCTTATAACGCATTGCGCCGTGAACCGGATGCACGAAACGGCGCTCGCCGCCTTCCCGGCTCAACACCGCCTGATCGCGCCACAACCGCTCGAAGTCCGCACTGTCGTTGCCAAGATTGTCTATCAAGGCTTGCATGGCCGCGTGTCGCGGTTGGCGGCTAAAATCGGCGCGAAATTCGGCGGCAAGCCGTGCGGCCCGCTCCGGCCAATCCGCCAATAACTGCCGGGCCTTGGGATTTAAAAACACAAAGCGCAGCAAGTTGCGCTCGCCGCTGTCCGCATCCAGCCAACCGGCAAATAACTCCGCCGCCGCCGGATTCCAAGCCCTGGCAGTCCAACAGGCATCCAACAGATAAGCCGGCCCGGCGAATTGAGCCGGCAGGTCGAGCAAATCCGGCAAAAGATCCGCTTGCGGTTCCGCCAAAAGCTCCGGATCGCGCTTGCCGGCCAAATCGAACAAGCTGGCGCGCTCGGCTGCGCTCAATCTCAATACGTTCGCCAAGCGGGATAGAGCGGCCGGCGATACGGCTATCTCCCGCCCTTGTTCCAGCCAAGTAAGCCAAGTCACGCTAACGGCAGCGGCGCCAGCGACTTCTTCGCGGCGCCAGCCCGGGGTCCGGCGGCGTCCGGCGGAGTTGGCGGGAGCGCTTAGTTGCTCGCGGTGGGCGCGCACGAAAGCCGCTAGCAAGCGTCTAGGATCGGATTCTGTCATGGTAGCTTTTATACCAGTATAAAACAGGCTCTTGTACCGGTTTACCGGCAGGGAAACAATAGTCCCACACTGATTAACCGAGGAGCATCCCATGTCAAACGCATCGCACCAAACCCTAGTCGCTCAACAATTCGGCTCGAAAGCGCAAGCTTATCGACAAAGCAGCGTCCACGTCCAAGGCGAAGACTTGGACAAACTGGTCGAACTGGTGGCCAAGCGCCCTGAGGCTAGTGTGTTGGACGTCGGCTGCGGTGCCGGTCATGTCGCTTTGCGCTTGGCGCCGCAAGTCGGTCGAGTGATTGCCTACGATTTGAGCCGCCAAATGTTGGCCGAAGTGTCCGCACAAGCCCAAGCTAGCGGCTTGGACAATCTGGTTACGCAAATCGGATCGGCAAGTGAATTGCCGTTTGCCGATGCGACTTTCGACATTATCGTTACCCGCTACAGCGCGCACCACTGGCAGCACTTGGCGGCCGGGTTGCGGGAAATGCGCCGCGTTCTCAAGCCGGGCGGATCGGCCGTCATCGTAGATGTAATCAGCCCGGGTTCGGCCTTGCTGGATACCTGGCTGCAAACCATGGAGTTACTGCGCGATCCGTCGCACGTGCGCGACTTGGCGCTGGACGAATGGCTGACGTTTTTGCAACAAGCCGGCTTTGGAACCCAGCAAACCATCGGTTTTAAAATACAGATGGAATTTACTCCGTGGTTGGAGCGGATGAATGCCGATCCCTTGCATGGCCAGGCGATTCGCTCGTTGCAGCAATGTTGCAGTAGCGAAGTTGCCGACTATTTTCGCATCGACCGGGACGGCAATTTTTGGGTGGACACTGCGTTAATTGCCGCGACAACCGTTTGAAGCCGGCTACTTTAGCTCGGCGGCGGCCAGCAGGTGCAGGAGCCGCCGCCGTGGGGCGATGGGGCAAACGCGAAAACGGATCAATGGCTGCGGGTATGTCGAGTTCCGCTAAACTCGCAGTTCAATAGTCATTTTGCAGAACGAGATCGAAGGCGTAAAATCTTTTTTGGTCAGTAGGTTAGCAGTGTTTGAATGAGCCGGTCGCGCTTTCGGTCGGCAACTTCGTTATCGATTGCCGACCAAAATATGACTATGGTCTTACAGGTAAACGAACAACACTTAAAAATGGGGGTGGAACATGACTGTCAATGCTGTTTGCAAATTGTTTGCAGCCTGTGCGCTGTCGGTTGTCGGCGCATCGGCGCATAGCGCGGAAACGGCGGTCAACGCGCAATTCACGATCAAAGCGCTGTCCGGTTACGTGGTGCAAAACGACGTGTTAGTCAATCCGGGAGTCAAGCCGCCGGTAGGCAAATTCAACGCCAAAAAGGCAGCCCATTGCATACAAGCCACGCAGGACAGCGACTCGTTTTGCGATATCTATTTGGATAATAACGATCAGGGAGTCGCCTATTTGTATTACGACTCCAACCGGAGTTGGCGCTTGAAAACCCATTTGGACGGCGCCGTTACTACGCTGACCGGTAACGTCGATCCAACCGGCGCGTTCATGATGACCGGCGTGCACGCCTTGTCCGGCGCACAAATCTATGCGGTCGGCAAAGCCAAATTGAACAAAGGCTCGTTGACGCCCAAATCACTGTCCGGCACCCTGTATTTCACCAGCACCGACATCGAAGAATTCGGCGTGATCAAATTCCGTAGCGCCGGCGAATTTTAGCCGGCCGGCTGTTTCGGCAGGGTATCCGCGTGGAACCGCGCCGTTAAGCCCACATAATCCAGTTTACCGTTGGCCAAACGCGGTAACTCGTCCAGCCGTATGAAGCGGCTGGGCTGCATATAGGCCGGCAGTCGCCGGCTCAAGGCTTCTCGAATGGCGGTGATGTCGGCGCCGGCCGATACCCATGCCACGGCCGGTCGTTGCCCGGCGGTAAGGTCCGGCAAACCGACCACCGCGCAAGCGGCTACACCGGGAACGCTACAAACTGCGGCTTCCAGCTCGGCCGGCTCCACTCTATAGCCTGAACATTTCAACATCCGCCCCAAGCGGCCGTGAAACTGCAATTCTCCGTGCTGCCGGCTCACCTTGTCGCCGGTTTGGTACCAACCTAAGGAATTCAACATGGGTTGTAAACGCCCCGCTTGCCAATAACCTTTGGCTAAGGTTGGTCCGCGTACCCACAATTCGCCGTTGTCTTGCTCGATATGCAGACTGCAACCGGCTGCCGCCACACCTATCGGTATCGCTTGATCCGCTTGCAGGCGCGACCTTTGTACCTGCCAATAACAGCAGACGTTGGTTTCGGTGGGGCCGAACAAATTGAACAATTCCACCCGCGGCAAAGCTTGGCTCAAAGCGATTAAAGCCGGCGGAGAAAAGGCTTCACCGGCGAACAATAAAAACCGCAAAGCTGGTAACGGCGTATCGGCCAGATTGCCTTTATAAGCCAGAAAGCTCAGCAATGCCGGTACCGTGTACCAGCCGGTCACGCCGGTCTGCGCCAACCAGGCGCTCAAGCGGGCCGGGCTTAGCGTCAGCCCCGGTGGCACGAAACATAGGCAGGCGCCGGCGCACAGTACTGCGTACAAATCGAAGGTGGACAAATCGAAGAACAACGGCGCACTGCCGGCGATGCGGTCTCCGGGGCCTAAATTGACCAGCTTGGTCGCCCAGTCGGCAAAAGCGCCTATCGCCGAATGGCTGAGTGCGACGCCGCGCGGCTGGCCGGTAGAGCCTGAGGTATACAGCACCGCGGCTAACGCGTCCGGCCGGATCGGCGTCGGTTTGAATTCGGCTTCTGCGCTTGCAGATAGCTGCAGCCAACGATCCGCACAGCTCCAAGTCGGTGCCGCAGTATTTCCGAGGGTAAGCGTGGCGCCCGAATCGGTGCAGATGAAAGCCAGCCGCTGCGGCGGGCTGTTCAAATCCAGCGGCAGATAAGCCGCGCCGCTCAGCAAGGTGCCGAACACCGCCACACTGGCGTCTATACCGCGCTCCAGGGCAATTGCCACTAGGCTTCCCGGGCCGACGCCCTTCGCTTGTAAAATTCCGGCTAGTCGTTGTGCGCGCTGGTATAGCTCGAGATAACTAAAACGGCGTTCGCCCTCTTGCAAAGCACAGGCCTGCGGTCGCAGCCGGCATTGTGCGATAAAGCCTTGCAGCAACATTTAGACATCGACTCCGAACAACTCGGCTTCCATCCGGTTGGCAACGCGCTCCAGCCAGCCAGCGTCTACCGCCGGTTTCAGATAGTTGAACGACAAACTCAGTTCGCCGTTCACGTATCCGATCAATAATGCCAGGCCGGGCGGCAAGGTCATCCAGCACAGCATCGTCATGCCGGTTACCGGAATGCCTAAAAAGCCCTTATCGCCCCAAGTCAAATCGCCGACGTCCGAAAACCATAGCGAGCTCAATTCGTTGCCGCTGTGTTGTTTGCGCAGCAATTTGGCGTAACGCGGCGGCGGCAGCCATTGCCCCAGCCACATCAGCGGCAAATAAGCCATGTCCAATTCGTCGCGTACCGCCCGTTGGTGCTCGGCCAACAGGTGGGCAAACAGACCTTGCCGGTCGCGTGCTTGCGACCGGCTGGCGCGGGCGAACAGGCAGCCGACGTGGTTGCCCAATACCGGCGTCGGTGCATGTTGCCGGCGTAAATTGAAAGCATAGGGAATACAGTAGCCTTCGCCGACGGCCGGCGGACCTTCCAATTCCATTGCCCGGATAAAACACCCTAGATAATACAAAGTCCGTCCGGCTAAACCGGTATGTTGTTGCGCCAGCCGGGCGACGGTTTGCGATTGTT
Organism: Methylomonas sp. HYX-M1; assembly: GCF_040741385.1. Lineage (NCBI taxonomy): Bacteria > Pseudomonadati > Pseudomonadota > Gammaproteobacteria > Methylococcales > Methylococcaceae > Methylomonas > Methylomonas sp. HYX-M1. The sequence continues at coordinate 50,001 of NZ_CP160405.1, read as the reverse complement.
CGCGATCGTAGCGGCGTATCAGCACCTCCAGGCGCTGCGGGCCGGATTCGGCTTTTGTCGGCAAACAGCTATCCACGCTATTGGCCAATTGGTTGTGGCGCTTGGCCTTGATCAGCAGGCCCAGTTTCTTCAGCCAACTCCATTGCGCCAGTTTGGCGGCGATCAGCGAACCGGATTCGAAAAACCGTTCCGGTTGATCGGAAGTTAAAAAATCCAGTACGATTTTGGCGCCGCGCGCGTCCAAAAGCGGATGGTTCCAGTTGAACAACAAACTGCCGGCTACTCCATCGGCGATCCAAAACAGGCTGAGCGGCTGGTCCGGGCAGCGGTTGAAAATCTCGACGATGCGTTGCAGCAGCGTTTCCCCGGCCCGGCATTGTTCCACTTGAAGTGCGATGCGCTTGCCGTTGGCTTGCCAAACCTGGCGTTTGCCTTGCCGGACAATTTCCGCGCTGACCTTGGGAAAGCGTTCCACCAGCAGATCCAGTCGTTGCTGCAATAGCTGTAAATCGGGCGTCGCCTGCAAGTGCAGCGCAAATCCGCAGTAGCCGCCGGGCATGCCGGCAGAGCGGATTTCCTGATCAAACACGTAGGTGAAATAATCGGCGGGATTGAAAGCCAAGCTGGTGCTCATGCCGGTTTGGCCCGCATGATCCAATGTTGCAACGTGTTCAAACTGCGCAGGTTGTCCGGTTCGATTTCGGTATCCGGCAAGCAAACCCCAAAGGCCTGTTCGGCAAACATGACCAGACGCATGGTGCCCATGCTGTCCAGGCCGGCCGCCAGCAAATCGTCGTCGTCGCCGAAGGCGTCCGGATTTTCGTGATAAATCAGCTCGGAAAATATGAACTGTTTCAGTTGTGCTTTCATAGTGCTCTGTAGCTTAAAGCATTAAAAATAATCGGCTACGCCAACAACGAACCAGAGCGTTTTTAGCAAAACGCTCATAATGACCTCCAGGGGGGGCACCAATAAAAAACACATTTTTCTGTTGTTGGTGCCCATTAATTATGCGCCTCCCTGGGATGATATGAAACAGATAGGCATAAAAAAGCCGCGAATTACGCGGCTTGTGGCGGGTGGTTGATACCCGGATAAACGCTATGGAACGCTACTCGATGTTCTGAATTTGCTCACGCATTTGCTCGATCAGAACTTTTAAGTCTATGGATATTTGCGTCATTTCCCGATCGGAAGATTTAGAGCCTAGGGTGTTGGCTTCCCGATTCATTTCCTGCATTAAAAAATCCAAGCGGCGGCCCATGGGTTCGTTTTGTTTTAAGGCTCGCAACACTTCGGCGAGATGCGCTTGCAAGCGATCCAGTTCTTCGGCAACGTCCAGCTTTTGCGCCAGCAATACCAATTCCTGTTCCAGGCGGTCGAAGTTGGGTTCCGCCACCAATTCTTGAATCCGGCCGACCAATTTGCTGCGCAGGTTGCTGAGCACGTCCGGCATGCGTTTACGACCGAATTCCACGAGTTCGGCGATTTTTTCGCAGCGCTCGCCGATCAACGCGGCAAGCTGAACGCCTTCCCTGGTCCGGGTGTCCAGCATTTGTTCCAAGGTGTTGTCCAACAGGGTAACAACGCTTTGCTTTAAGGTTTCTTTATCGATTTCGTTTTCCTGTTGAATGCCGGGAAATTGCAACACCTCCAGCGCGGAAAAAGGGGCCGGATGCGGCATGGCCGCTTCGATTTTAGCGGCGGCCGCCATCAGATTGCCGACCGTTTGCATGTCGATATTGAAGTTTTGATTGCCCGGCTGCTTTTTAAAGCTTAAACCGCATTCAATTTTGCCGCGTTTTAATTTGTCGGAAATTAAGCGGCGAATGTCGAGTTCCGCAAAACGCAGGCAATCTGGAAGCTTTACACTGATGTCGTTATAGCGGTGATTGACAGAGCGCAGTTCACACAAAATCGTCAAGTTGTTGACAGTAATTTGGCCGTCTGCAAACGCTGTCATGCTTCTAATCATTTTTCACCTATAATCGCTGGGAATGCCCGCTCTTTACATTGAGAATGGCCGAATATTACGATCCGCAAACCTATCCGCAGCAGTGGAATTACCTGCAGCCGTGCACCATTATAGATCAGTATATGGTCGAGCGTGAGCTTGCTCACGGCGGCTTCAGTTCGGTGTATCTGGCTAGGCAAATACAAGACCAGGTGCAGGTAGCCATCAAGGAATATTTGCCGCGCAAATTAGCCCACCGCACTTGGAACAACTTGGTGGTGCCTAACAGCGAAGAAATGCGGCCGATGTTTATGCGCGGTCGCTCGTTGTTTTTCGAAGAGGCCAAGGTACTGGCTACTTTGAAGCATCCGAATATCGTCGAAGTCATCAATTTTTTTCAAGCCAACGACACGGTGTACATGGTTATGACTTACGACTACGGCATCACGTTGGACAAGATCCTGCAAAAACGGTTACTAGCTATTTCCGAAGAGTTTTTGCTGAAGGTGTTTCGCTTATTGTTAAACGGCGTGGCCGTGATTCATAGCCGCAGTTTCATTCATTTGGACATCAAACCGGCCAACATTTTGATCCGGGCGGAAAATGACCCGCTGTTGCTGGATTTCGGTGCCATCCGCAAATATCCTCAGCAGAGTTCGCCGCGCCAAGCCAAGATATTGACCACAGGTTTTTCGCCTATCGAACAATACGATAATCAAAGTTTGTTAGGGCCGTGGTCGGATATATACGCGATAGGGGCTAGCATGCGTGTCTGCTTGGATGCCAAATTACCGCCACCGTCGACCGACAGGCTGAAACAAGATCAATTACCGCTTGCGGTGAAAGCCTTTAAACGCAAATATCCGGAATATTTGTTGAAAGCCATCGATTGGGCCATGGCCGTCCAGCCGCAAGAACGCCCGCAATCCGTAGCCGAATTGCAAAAGGCCTTGGACGGCTAAGGGTCTCGTCAAAACGACTTCCCGAAATATTCCGCACCGGCAGGAAATTTTGTCATTCCGGCAGAGAAAAATCGTCAGTCACGATTCGCATGTCAGGGCTGAACGCAGGATAAACCGGGCAACAGCCTATCGGACAATACAAACTATTGAAGATCGGTTATGGACATCAAACATCATTGGCTAGAGGAAGCCGAACGAATAGTGTCCCCAAATAGCGACGAGCGGCCCAATCCCGGCGATATTTCGTTATTGGTCATTCATTGCATCAGCCTGCCGCCCGAACAATTCGGCGGACCATATATCAACCAACTTTTTCTCAACCGTTTAGACCCGCAGCAACATCCCTATTTTGCCGAAATTCACGCATTGCGCGTGTCTGCCCATGTTTTGATTCGAAGAAACGGAAGCCTGACTCAATTCGTGCCGTTCGATCGCCGCGCCTGGCACGCCGGGCTCTCCTGCTATCGCGGGCGCGAACGGTGTAACGATTTTTCTATCGGTATAGAATTGGAGGGCTCGGTCAACCGGCGCTTTGCCGACAGGCAATACGACAGCCTGATAGAGCTAAGCAAAGCCATAATGGCAAGTTATCCGGCTATCGGCAAACAGAACATAGCCGGTCATAGCGATATTGCCCCTGGCCGCAAACAAGATCCGGGGCCGTTTTTCGATTGGCCGCGCTACTTATCCGGTTTGGACCGTGCTTAAGCCATAAAAAAGGCGCGCGGTCGAAACCGTGCGCCTTGCAACTATTATTTAAGCGTAACGCTTACAGTTTATCGGCGTTTTTGCTTAGATAATCGGCTACTCCGGCCGGGCTGGCATTCATTCCGGAATCGCCTTTGTTCCAGCCTGCCGGGCAGACTTCGCCGTGCTCCTCGTGGAATTGCAGGGCGTCTATCATGCGAATCATTTCATCGACATTACGGCCCAGCGGCAAGTCGTTAACTACTTGGTGGCGAACCATGCCGTTTTTGTCGATCAAAAAGCTGCCGCGGAACGCAACGCCGCCGGCTGATTCTACGTCGTAATCTTTGCAGATGCTGTGAGTCATGTCCGCCGCCAATGTGTAACGGACAGGACCGATACCGCCCTGGTTGACCGGAGTGTTGCGCCATGCGTTGTGAGTGAAATGAGAGTCGATGGACACGCCGATGACCTCTACACCGCGGCTGGTGAATTCTTCAATGCGATGGTCAAATGCGATCAATTCGCTAGGGCAGACGAAGGTAAAGTCTAACGGATAAAAGAAAACTACCGCATATTTGCCGCGAGTCGCTTCGGAAAAAGTAAACGAATCGACGATTTGGCCGTCAGCCAAAACAGCTGGAACTGTAAAATCGGGTGCTTGCTTGCCTACTAAAACGCTCATTGATCTTCTCCATAGAGTTCTTGAAAAACAAAGGGTTATAACTATAACTGCGCCTATCGGATAGGTCGACAACTTATTCTACACGAAAATAGTAGGGATTAATCCAGCAATCCTTGTAAATTAAACTTGCGCAGCTGACAAATTCACGTTAACTTGTAATCAATCGCTTACATGACTAACGGACGGTGTTTGGGATATTCAGGACATCGTGTAGGCTTTTTATCACCAGGGTTAACGTATATGGCAAAAGTGAAGCATATTACCGAACCCGATGCCTTCGGTTATCAGGTTCGCATTGTTCGGCGCGGCAAAGAAAGCAGCCGCTACTTCTCTCACAAGCTATGGGGCAGCAAGACTAAGTCGCTTAAAGCCGCCATTACTTGGCGCGACCAAATGTTGGTCGTGTTGAAAGGTAGTAAAACTCGCTTTCTGAAACCCCCAAAAAACAAAACCACCACCGGAGTTACCGGCGTATCCAGGACCATCAAATTCGATCACCGCAAAGATAAAAGCTATCTGTGTTATACGGTGTTCTGGGTTAAAGACGGCAAATCCCGTAATAAAACCTTCCAGGTCGGCAACGTACAGACCGTCACGGCAGACGACGAACTGCACGCGTTTCGCACTGCGCGCTTGTTCCGCAGCTGCTACGAGCATGCTATCGATCACGATGCCTATTTCGACGACAGCAAATTTGCAAACTGGAAAAAATTAAGGCTTTACGAAAACGAGCATCTTAATGCCGTGTCCTAATGGGCTGGAACTGAAGGGAATCAATAGACAGTAACGCGGTAAATATTGATTTCGAGAAATCGAACTCGTGTATTTAGCTACAACAAAAAACGCTACTACCCGCTCCGTTTTTACGCAGCGCTTGTCAGTAGCGATTGCAATACCTCGGCCAAAAGCCTATACGCGCTCAGCCTGTGCTTACAGTATTTGTAATGCCAGGCTGATAGGCACCGACCTCACCATTGCCCGCCGGGACAGAGTGGCATTCACACCATTTTGTCGAATAAAGACATAATAATCTCTACCGCAATCAACCAGATGATGATCCATTCCAGCGCGGAAGAATGCTGGTGTTTTTGCTCGTCTGCCAATACTTCCAGCAGCTCGTGTATGGTCTCCAGCTTCTTGGACAGTACGTCGGTGCGCTGGCGGATTTCCAGGTAATTGGCGGCCATCGAATAGATGTGTTGGTATTCCGGGTGCTCCCAAAAAAATTCCGGAATATCCAATAAATCGAAATTCAGAATAATGTCGCTTTTGGTCAAAAACAGCTGACCGCGAATTTTGGCCATGGTTTTTCGGTTTAAATTAATCGTGCCTTCTCGCGCCAAAGACTCCGGCAGATGGCTGGTGGCGTGGATGGTATCCAGGGCGTTGCCCTCGAAAGCCGCCAGTTTGATTGATTGCGCCATGGCATGCGACAAGGCCAGTAACACTTTGACGTCGCCGGATTGTAATTCGATATGGTCGTGCTGGATTCTGTCGTGTTCGCAGCCTATTTCGTAACTGAACGCGTCTTCTTGCGGGTCGGCGTCCGGGCGTTCAGCGTAATCGAGCAAAACCTCCTGCAAGGCGCGGCGTTCGTCTAATGCAACGTTCCAGTGCACAACCACGCCGTAAGCAAAGACAATGGAGCAACCGGTTTTAAAATCGACGATGACTGCGTTGCGAAATATCTGGGTTCTGGCGACGTCGAGCAACTTTTCCCGCAACGCCGTAAATCGGAAAGATTGCGCCAGACATACCGTCAGGCAGTGTTTGATTAACCTGTCATCCGCCATTGGGTGGGCTACCGTATTAGTTTGTAACAGCGTCCGGCAAAAGGGTTAAAATACGCTTTTGTTCGAATCGTGCGCGTTTATCGCTAGATACCTCATGCCAACTAACTATAACACCGATGATCTTAGAATTTGCGAAACCAAGGACGTGGTTCCGCCAATTCAAGTCCACGAAGAAATTCCGATCTCCGAAACCGCTGCCAACACCATTTTGCGCGCCAGGGCAGCGATACACAAAATATTGAGCGGCGAAGACGATCGTTTGCTGGTGATTATCGGCCCGTGTTCCATTCACGACCCTAAAGCCGCGGTGGAATACGCCGGCAAACTGAAAACCATGATAGCCTCGCTGGAGGACGACTTGGTCATCGTCATGCGCGTTTATTTCGAAAAACCTCGGACCACGGTAGGCTGGAAAGGCTTGATCAACGATCCGGACTTGAACTCCAGCTTCAACATCAACAAAGGCTTGCGCATGGCTCGCCAGGTATTGTTGGATATCAACGATCTAGGCGTGCCCGCTGCGACCGAATATCTGGATTTGATTACCCCACAATACGTGTCGGATTTGATTTCCTGGGGGGCCATAGGCGCGAGAACCACGGAAAGCCAAGTGCATAGGGAGTTGGCTTCCGGTTTATCCTGCCCGGTCGGTTTTAAAAACGCCACCGACGGCGGTGTCAAAATTGCCATAGACGCGATCAATGCCGCGATGAGTCCGCATCATTTCCTATCCGTCACCAAAGAAGGCCGCACGGCGATTTTTTCCTCGCGCGGCAACGAAGATGCCCACATCATCCTGCGCGGAGGCAATAATCGGCCGAATTACGACGAAGTCAGTGTCGAGCAAGTGGCCGACGGCCTGCAGCAAGCCGGCTTGCCGAGCAACATTATGATCGACTTCAGCCACGCCAACAGCATGAAGAAATTCGAACGGCAAATGTTGGTGGCGCAAGACGTCGCAGGCCAGATTGCCAACGGCGATAGCCGTATCATCGGCGCCATGGTGGAAAGTCACTTGGTGGGTGGCCGGCAAGACGTGGAGGAAGGTAAACCCATGACTTACGGACAAAGCATTACCGATGCCTGCTTGGGCTGGGACGACAGCGTTAAATTATTGAACGAATTGGCGGTAGCGGTGCAACAGCGCCGGGCCGCCATCCGTAGAAAGGGTTAAACGATGAAGATACAAGTCAACGGCGAATGGCGCGACTATGCGGAAGGCTGCAGCGTCGCCGACGTCATTGCCGATTTGGGATTGAGCGGTAAACGCATTGCGGTGGAGTACAACAAGGAAATCTTGCCGTTTACCCAGCACTCCGAGCAGCGGCTGCAAAACGACGACCGGCTGGAAATCGTGCAAGCCATAGGCGGCGGTCAGGACGATCACTTTATGCTGGCCGGCAAAGCGTACCACTCGCGCTTATTGGTCGGCACCGGCAAATACAAGGATTTAGAAGAAACCCGCTTGGCCACGGAAGCGAGCGGAGCGCAAATCGTCACCGTGGCGATTCGCCGTACCAACATTGGCCAAAACCCTAACGAGCCGAATTTGTTGGATGTGATTCCGCCGGATAAATACACCATACTGCCGAATACGGCCGGTTGCTACAGTGCGGAAGACGCGGTGCGCACTTGCCGCTTGGCGCGCGAATTATTGGCCGGGCACAATCTGGTCAAACTGGAAGTGTTAGCCGATCAGTTGACTTTGTTTCCCAACGTCGCAGAGACCTACGTCGCCGCCGAGCTGTTGGTCAAAGAGGGTTTCGACGTGATGGTCTACACCAACGACGACCCGATTGCGGCCAAGCGTTTGGAAGAGATCGGCTGCGTAGCGGTCATGCCGCTGGCGGCCCCTATCGGTTCCGGTTTGGGGATTCGTAACCCCTACAACATCCTAACCATCGTCGAAAACGCCAAAGTGCCGATTTTGGTCGACGCCGGGGTCGGTACCGCCTCCGATGCGGCGATTGCCATGGAATTGGGCTGCGACGGGGTGTTGATGAATACCGCTATCGCGGCGGCAAAAAACCCGGTGCTGATGGCATCGGCAATGAAAAAAGGCATAGAAGCCGGCCGCGAAGCCTTTCTGGCCGGGCGCATGCCGCGCAAGCGCTTCGCTTCCGCGTCTTCGCCCATCGACGGCTTGTTTTTATAAGATTCTCCACGCTCCGATAGACCGAACATGACGGTAGCCCTCCCCGAACAGGAATCTCAAGTGATTTGCGCCTGCAGCGGTACGACCGACGTGCAGATCGAACATCTGCTTAACCAGGGTGTAACCGATCCGGAGCGCTTGTCACGCATCACCGGTGCCTGTTCCGGCTGCGGCGGTTGCGAATTCGAGGTACGGCAGTTGCTAGAAGCGCAAGCAAACCGAAATTGTGCAAGCGGAAATCGCAGTCGTGGCCTGCTGTGACGATCCGACCGAACCGAAGAAACTCGACAGGCGCGAGCTAATCCGTTTGCAAGAGCAATACGGTGAATTGGTCCGCGACCTGTTTACCGCCAACCCTGAACTGGTGATGCTGAAATTGCTGCAATCCAGCAACCGCTACTTGACCGAATTAGCGGCTTTGAACGCACATTTCCCGTCGGTACGCTTACGCGCCATCGCCATGCTGGAGTCACCCAGTCAGCCGGTACTGGAGCGTATCATTGCCCGGCAGCCGGATTCGGAATTTGCCGAAGCGGCAAAAAAGCGCCTCAGACAATTCGCCGAATAAAGCATTCGCAAGCCATCACCGCCGCTCGCTGACTAAAATCCTTCGCATTCAATTATCTATTTCGCCGATAATAAGCGGCTGTGTAAAGTTTTCCCGAATCCGCTCCGACTGCATGAAGCTGGAAAAAATCAAACTCTCTGGTTTCAAATCCTTCGTCGATCCGACCACGATACCGATTAACGGCAATTTGACCGCTATCGTCGGCCCCAACGGTTGCGGCAAGTCCAACATCATCGACGCGGTGCGCTGGGTCATGGGAGAAAGCTCGGCCAAACATTTGCGCGGCGGCAACATGGCGGACGTGATCTTTAATGGTTCGTCCGGGCGCAAGCCGGTCAGCGTGGCTTCGGTGGAACTGGTGTTCGACAACAGCGAAGGCAAGGCCGGCGGCGAATACGCCAAATACGCCACGATTTCCATCAAGCGCCAGGTCAGTAGGGACGGCCAATCCTTGTTCATGCTGAACGGCTCGCGTTGCCGGCGCAAAGACATCACCGATTTGTTTTTAGGCACTGGCCTAGGTTCGCGCAGCTACGCCATCATCGAACAAGGTACGATTTCGCGGATGGTGGAGGCCAAACCGGAAGATTTACGCGTGCACATCGAAGAGGCCGCCGGAGTCTCCAAATATAAGGAAAGACGGGCGGAAACCGAAACCCGCATGCGCCATACTCGGGAAAATCTGGAGCGCTTGAACGACTTGCGCGAGGAAGTCGACAAACAAATCAAAAACCTGGCTAAACAAGCCGAAAAAGCCGAGAAGTACACCGAACTGAAACGCCAAGAACGGCAAACCAAACAGGAATTACTGGCCATGCGCTGGGCCGGCTTCCAGCGCAACGCCCAACAGCTGGAAGACAAGCTGCAAGGCATTGCCGAAGAACATAACCGCTTGTTCATGCTGTTGCGCGACACCGAAAAAGCCATCGAACTGAAACGCGGCGAACAAAAAGGTCAGCAACAACAACTGGACACCGCCCAGGCCGAATATTACGCCATCGTCGGCGAAGTCGGCCGCTTGCAACAAGCGATTAAACATAACGAAAAAAACCACGAGGAAACCCTGCTGGAAATCCGGCGGCTGAAGCAGCAAGCCGAGCAGGCTCAAGACGATTGCGCCTCGGATCGCGCCCAATTGGAAGAAATCCGGCAAACCCTGCTGGAAGCGGAAGAAACCCTGATCGTTGCCAAACAACGCGAGGAAGATTTATTGGATTTGCAGCAGGACGCGCAAGTGCAAAAACAGCGTTGGCAACAACAATGGGAGCACTTTTTGGCCGAGAACGCCGGCTACCGCGAACAAGTCGAAGTGCAGCGCGCCAAACTGGCACAATGGCAAAATCAACAACGGCAATTGCAAACCCGCCTGGATAAATTGCTGGGCGAACGTCACGCCATTGATGACAGTCAATTACAGTACGAATTGGAAAGCTTGGAAAGCGACATCGAACAGACAGAAATCGAACGCGGCAACGTCCACAGCCAAATCGAAACCGCGTTGGCCCGCATTGCCGAGTTGCGTCCGCACATCAAACAATTGCACGAGCAACTGCACGACCGCCGCGCCGAACTACAAAAAGTTAACGGCAAAATCAGTTCTTTGGAGCTGTTGCAGCAACATGCGATGGGTAAGGACAAAAAGGAACTGGCGGCTTGGTTAACTCAAGTCGGCTTGGCGCAGCAACCGCGCTTGGCCGAATTCCTGGAGGCCGAGGAAGGTTGGGAAACGGCGCTGGAAACTGTGCTCGGCAGTTCGTTGGAGGCCGTTTGTCTGGACAATGCCGACGAGGTATTGCCGGCGCTGGAATCGCTGGGCAAACAATCCTTAACCTTGTTCGAAACCCGCAGTCCGGTCGCCGGTGCAGTCCAACCGGACACGGCACTGGCCGGCAAGCTCCGCAGCCGCTGGGATGTGTCCGGTTTGTTAAGCGGCGTGTATTGCGCCGAGTCGCTGTCGCAAGCCCGACAAATGCGACTGCAAGCGCACGAATCGGTGATTTTGTCCGACGGTACGTGGCTAGGAAGTAACTGGATAAAGATCAGCCGCGGTAGCGACAGCAAAGCCGGCGTATTGCACCGAGAAAAGGAACTAAGGGAGTTGAAGCAATACCAGCACGAAGTGCAACAAACCATAGAGGACGACGAGCAGCGGCTGGAGCATAACGAGCAGGCGTTAAAAGCCGCCGAAACCGCGTGCGAGCAATGCCGGCAGCGGGAAAAAATATTAGCCGCCGAGTATTCGGCAAAAAGCGCCGAATTCAGCGCCCAATCGGCGCGCCTGGAACAACAAACCCGCCGCTTGCAACAACTGGATCACGAAATCGAAGAAGTCGGCCAGCATTTGGCCGAAATTAATGAAGCGATTGCCGAAGCGACTTTGATTTGCCAAGAAGCCGAAGCCGCACTCAGCGAACTTGGCGACAAACGATTGGAACTGGAACAATTAAATCAGCGCCTGCAGTCCCAACAACAAGACACCGACGCCTCCGTTCAGGAAGCGCGCCAACACTTGCAACGCTTGCACGCGCAAATCGAATCCCTAAAGGCTTCGGAAGTGTTGACCGAAAAACAAATCGAACGTTTACAGCACCAGCACCAACAATCGGCCGACCGCATCGCCGAGCTGGAGCATAAATTGGAAACCGTGTTGACGCCGTTGGACGACGAAAAAATGCAGCTGGACCGGTTGCTGGAGCAAAAACAGCAATTCGAGGCCGGTCTGGCGCAACAACGGCAGGCACAACAAGCCGCCGAGCAAAGCATAGGCGAACTGACCCGCCAACAGCACGAGGCCCAGTTAGCCTTGGAAAAACAGAAGGAAGCCCTGGATAAAGTACGGTTCGAACAACAAGACAGTAAAGTACGCCAGCAAACCGCAGCCGAACAGCTGAACGAAATCGACGCCGACCCGCAAGCGCTTTTGGCAAACCTGCCGGCCGATGCTAGAGAACCTGCCTGGAAAAACCGTTTGGACGATTTGGTCGAGCAACTGGAAAAACTCGGTTCGATCAACCTGACCGCGATTGAGGAATACCGCAGCCAATCCGAAAGAATGAAGTTTTTGAACGAGCAACACGACGATTTGGTCGATGCGCTGAACACCTTGGAACAGGCGATAGCCAAAATCGACCGCGAAAGCCGGCAGCGTTTCAAGGAAACTTTCGATAAAATCAACGGCGGCTTGCAAGAAAAATTTCCTCGTTTGTTCGGCGGCGGCCAAGCCTATTTGGAGCTGACCGAAACCGATTTGCTGGAAGCCGGCGTCAACATCATCGCCCGTCCGCCGGGGAAGCGCAACAGCTCGATCCATTTGTTGTCCGGCGGCGAGAAGGCCTTGACTGCGGTGGCCCTGGTGTTTTCCATCTTCGAATTGAATCCGGCGCCGTTTTGCTTGTTGGACGAGGTCGACGCGCCTTTGGACGACGCCAATGTGGTACGGTTTTCCAAAATGGTGGAGGACATGTCCGCCACCGTTCAGTTTTTATACATTTCCCATAACAAGGTCACAATGGAAATTGCAAAACATTTGGCAGGTGTTACCATGAAGGAACCGGGGGTATCCCGCATGGTGGCAGTTGATATTGACGAAGCGGTGAGCATGGCGGAAAGCTGATGGACAAAGAACTACTACGAGTCGTGATAATTTTGATCGGCCTGCTGGTCATGATAGGCATGCTGATCTGGCATTTCTTCAAATCGCTGCGGGAACGGCGCGAAGCCGACGACTATTTCGACGATCCGCATTACAGCGGCCCGGACGTATTCGACGAGGACGAAGAGGAAGAGCTGGATCTGTTTCCCGGCGAAGTGATGGTGGACGGCGACGGCTTGCTGGACGACGAGGCGATCAAACCCAACCACAAACCGGCCACGAAACCCGAGGCGCAAAAAAGCCCGGCCAAAACCACCTTGCCGGCTTTGATCGAATTCAGCATCGTCGCTCGCGCCGACGAAGGCTTTAACGGCGTGGACTTGTACGACGCCTTCGAGCGGGCCGGCTTGGAATACGGTAGCGTTAGAGTATTCGAACGGGTCGATAAAAACCGCTTGGTCGATTTCGCGGTGGCCAGCATGGTAGAGCCGGGTACCTTTCCGGATAGTCACATCGAACAATTTTATTGCCCCGGCATCGTGTTCTACATGCAGCCGCGGGAGGTCGACAATCCCTTGGCGGTATTCGACGATTTCGTCGAAACCATAGACATATTAGCCACCGAATTGGACGGGGTAGTCTGGGATAATCAAAGACAACCGTTGACTGCGGACACCGTAGAGCAGTTCCGGCAAATGCTGGCTAGGCGTTGAGGTCTCGAACTTAGTCAGCTACAGCGCTATACAGCCGGAAACGCCGCATGGATTCGTTTGCCGAATCAGAGCATAACTAAAACAACAAGGGGGATAGGACATGGCGAACGATGCGCATAAAATTTTAATCGTGGGCGGCGGCGCGGCTGGCTTGGAGTTAGCCACCGAACTGGGCCACAAACTAGGTAAATCCGGCCTGGCGGACATCACGCTGCTGGACGCCGCTTCCACGCACATCTGGAAACCGCTGCTGCACGAAGTTGCCTCCGGTACCTTGGCCGAAGCCGAGGAAATCGAATATTTGGCCCAGGCCTACCGCAACCATTTCCGCTTTTTGTTCGGCCGCATGGAAGGCCTGGACAGGGCCGCCAAGGAAATCATTGTCGGCCCGATACCCAATAAAAAGGGCGAAATCGTCGTTCCGCAACGCCGTTTCAAATACGATACGCTGGTCATGGCGGTCGGCAGCGTCAGCAATACCTTCGGTATCAAAGGCGTAGACCAATTTTGCCGCTTCATCGACACCACCAAGGAAGCATTCCGTTTCCAGAAACAACTGGTGGAAACTTACTACGTGGAATCCTATGCCAAACAAAGCCAACAACGCGACAAACCCTTGTCCATCGTCATCGTAGGCGCCGGCGCAACCGGGGTGGAATTGTCGGCCGAGTTGCTGCAAATGACCAAATTGTTGGCATCGTACGGCCTGGAAGGTTCGATTCAAGTCGACATCACCATCATAGAAGCCGCCACCCAACTGCTGCCGGCTTTACCGGCGCGGTTGTCGCAAGCGACCATGGAACAATTGTCCAAGCTGGGTATCAATCTGAAGTTGGGCCGCAGGGTAACTGAAGTCACCGAAACCGCCGTGTATACCCACGACGGCGAAGTGATAGACGCGGATCTGAAAGTCTGGGCGGCCGGCATCAAGGCTCCGGATTGGCTGAAAAACTTGGATGGACTGGAAACCAACCACATCAATCAGCTGCTAGTGGATGCCACATTGCAAACCAGCGATCCCGACATCTTCGCCATCGGCGATTGCGCCGCTTGCGCTTGGAGCGGCCGCACCGGCAACGTGCCGCCACGCGCCCAAGCCGCGCACCAAATGGCCTCTACAGTGGCCAAAACGCTGAGCAACCGTTTAAAAGGCAAACCGCCGGTTAATTTTATCTATCAAGATTACGGCTCGCTGGTATCGTTGGGGAAATACAGCACGGTCGGCTCGTTGATGGGCAGCTTGATGGGTACCGTCAGCGTCGGCGGTTTTATCGCTTACATGGTGTATTTGTCGTTATACAAAATGCATCAGGTAGCGATTCACGGTTACTTCCGCACCGCCATGTTGACCTTGTCCAATCTGTTTCGGCGCAGTACGCACGCCAAAATCAAAATGCACTAAACCCCATCCCCACGAGACGTTTGCATGTTTGAAATCGAATACGAATTTCGCGATAAAGACTTAGTCCACTTTAACGAGCTGCGCATGGCCGGCGATGCCGAACTACAAAAGAAGATTCGCACCAACCGGATGCTGGTACCGGGCGTGATGCTGGTATTCGGCTTGTTTTACTACGTGTATTACACCGATATGATGACTACGGCCTACATAACCTTGCTGGCGCTGGGCTGGGCTATCGCCTCGCCGTTCATCATGAAAATCGACATGCGCCGGCAATTTTTCAACCAGTACACCGATGCCGAAAAAAAAGCCATGTTCGGTATTCACCAACTGAAGATAGAGCCCGAACATTTGTTGGAAAAGTCTCCCGGCGGCAAACACAAAACCCCTTGGGCCGAAATGCTGCGGGTAGAGCGGCATAAGGATTATGTTTATATTTACGTGGCGATCGACGCGGCTATCGTCATTCCCAGAGAAACCGTGAAAAGCGGAGATTTGAAAGCTTTCGCCAAACAAGCGGAGAACATGATCGAACGATTCAGCTGAGGCCATTCAGCGGCACAGCTAGCCGTTAAAGAATACGGGCCGCGGCATCGCTGCGCGAATGTTCAGGGGCCGGATAATCCCGCCTCTGCTACACTTTAACCCTAGCCATGTTTCCGGCGATAGGCCGTAATTATAATTTAACTGGAGATAGCCCTATGCACCACCACACCAAAACGCTTGCTTACGCCGCGCTGGCGCTGGCTTTGCTCGGCGGATGCACCCCTAGTTATTATCGCCATGACGTCGAGGACGACGATTTGGTGGAAGTCAGCTACGACGCCGCCGAACTGTTGTTGCAAAAACTGAAAACTCCGCTCCCCCGAGGCAGTCTGGTGGTGATCAACTCCTTGGTCAACGTCAATGATCTGGGGCAAACCCTACCGTTCGGCCGCATTGTGTCGGATCAGTTGAGTTCCGCGCTACATAACGCCGGTTATCGGGTTATGGGTATGGAATTGCCCACCGAAATCCTTGCCAAAAACGAAGCCGGCATTTTAGAGCTACCGCAGCCGACTAAAGACGCGTTGAACAACGTGCACGCCAACGCCATCGTACTCGGCACTTATGCTGCCGGCCGCAAAAACGTTTACATTTCATTGCGCGTGGTCGAGCTGTCCACCCAAAACATCATATCGTCCACCGATTATTCGATCCCCATGGGACCGGATGCCAAAGCGATGACGACGCCGCCCGTCAGCGAAGACAAATAACAGAGAATTCGGCTGGCGGCCGCGTACGCCAGCCTTTTTCCGCCATGCCTCGTTCGCTACTCATCCTTGCTTTTTTATCGGCCGCTTTTTTCAGCCTGACTTCAGCCCGGGCGCAATTGTCTCCGTTGTACCGTCCGGCCCCGTCGTTAAGCGCGGACGATCTAGCGGTGATCGTAAACGATAACGATCCGCTAAGCCGGCAAATCGCCGATTACTATGCCGAACAGCGGCATATCCCGCCGGATCGGGTCATTCATGTGCAATTTCCACCACGGAAAGCCATGTTGACCGAAAGCGAATTCAGACACATCAAACAGCAAGTAGACGCCAAAACGCCGAAGCGCGTGCAAGCCTTTGCCTTGACTTGGCTGCAGCCGTTTCGAGTCGAATGCATGTCGATCACCACGGCTTTCGCCGCCGGGTTCGATCGCGAGTTTTGCGCAAAAGGCTGCCAACAAACCCGCGGCAGCCCGTATTTTGCCAGTGACACCGGCAAACCTTTCGACACCTACGGTTGGCGCCCGGCCATGACGCTTGCGGCCGCCGATTTTGCCGAAGCCAAGCGCCTGATAGACCGAGGTATCGCCTCCGACTTTTCGCAGCCACGCGGCACGGCGTATTTGCTTAAAACCAAGGACAAAGCCCGTAGCTCACGCGCGGTAGCATTTCCAAAAGTCGCCGCCGCTTTAAATCCTTACTGGTCGGTGCAATATCTGGAAACCGACTATATCCAGGGACGTAAGGACGTGATGTTTTATTTTACCGGTCTGATTCGGGTGCCTCACCTCAGCGACAATGTGTTTCTGCCCGGTGCGGTTGCGGATCATCTGACCTCGGCCGGCGGCGTGATGTCAGGCAGCGATCAAATGAATGTCATGGAATGGCTGCGGGCAGGGGCCACCGCCAGCTACGGAGCGGTCGTGGAGCCGTGCAATTTTCCGGTAAAGTTTTCTAACCCCGGCCTGTTGCTGTACAACTATTTGCGCGGCAGCACAGTCATCGAAGCTTACTGGAAAAGTGTGGCGCAACCCGGCCAAGGCCTATTCGTCGGCGAACCGTTAGCCAGACCGTTCGGTTTTCGTTAACCCTAACTTGTTAGTTCGCCGTAGCAGATCGCGGCGCCGATATTCGGAGAAGGGGAGATTGGTTGATAAGGGTAAAAGCCGGCAACCGCCAATCCGATTGCCGGACTCTATCGATGTTTATTGATGAGTCATGAAGAAATACAAATACTTGCATTTCAAAACCATCTTCTTGCCTTCCATTTCCACTACATGACAATCCTCGTATTTCTCGCGTCCCGGCGACGTTTGTTTTTTGATCACCCCATCTTCAACGCTGTAATTCACGGCAATATCCATTTCTT
Organism: Methylomonas sp. HYX-M1; assembly: GCF_040741385.1. Classification (NCBI taxonomy): domain Bacteria; kingdom Pseudomonadati; phylum Pseudomonadota; class Gammaproteobacteria; order Methylococcales; family Methylococcaceae; genus Methylomonas; species Methylomonas sp. HYX-M1. The sequence goes on along the minus strand of NZ_CP160405.1, from coordinate 32,868 downwards.
TGGTTCTGCCGCGGGTGTCTTCAGCGCTCGTCATTAAAGTACCGTCTTTACGGAATTCCCACGTCACGTTCAAAGCTTTCTTCTCTTTGTCCAACGCCGCCGCTTCGGCGTCGACTCGCCAGGTTCCAAGTATTTTAGAGCTATTTTCGAGTTTGATGTCTGCGTTGGCGGAAAAGGCCGTTAGCGCTGCACACAGGGACAAAAGTGTTGTTATTGTTCTCATTGTATTCTCCCGACAGAGCGAATATTAGGTGGAGTCAGGACTATAGCATAATCATTTTTCACTGCCGGGTTTTTCGGCCGGCAGGTGCAGCAGGCGGGTTCCGGACAGACGGTCGTGCCAAGCCAACGCTTCGGGGTCGAACAGACACCACATGAAACCCAATCCGAAACAGGCCCAGGATAAAGCTGCGGCACAAAATCGAATCGCCGCCTGTTTCCAGCCGATAGCCCGGCCGCTTGAGCCGCACAACTTCAAGCGCCAGGCCTTTAGCCCGAGAGTCTGGCCGCCGTGGGTCCAAAACCAGCCATAAAACAAGAAGCTGATAGCCAACAGGTATAGCGGAAACCACCACTGCCCGGACCGAAAGGCCTCTCCGCCATTTAGCGGCAACAGCAAAGCCGTGGCGAAAAACCACACGGCCAACAGTAGCAGCGCGTCGTAGCACGCTGCGCCTAAGCGGCGTAAAAAACCCGCCGGCGACGCGCGGTCGACGGCGGGTTTAACAAAACCTTGGACTTTATCTTGCGACAATTACTTGCGGAATAACTCGAATTTTTGTCCCATGTACATACTCATGCCAACCAGTGCTCCCACCATCATCAAGGAGAACAGGAATGGCGGTCTATGGAACAATAGAATGGCGAAATCAGCCACAAACAAACTAGTAAACAAAGGCTGGTCGATTAAACCGAGCATCAATTTTTTAAACATATCCCCTCACTCCTAACAATAGCTACCAAACCGAACGTGTTGTTCTTATGCGCCGTGAAATCGAATCTATCGGAGCATGATTCTACTATATCGAGTAGGTATATAAAAGTGTGAGGCAGTCACGCGTCAAAAAGCTAAGCGGCTGATGTAGCGCCAAAACTCCAGCGCAGTTCTTATCGGCGCCTTTTTCGGTTAGAAAAACCGAGGCAACCCCAAGCGCAAAAACGTTGGTCGCTGCAAATGGCGGAAGCTATGTTGCTTTGGAGAAGCGGCTGCTTTAAGCGGTTAAACCAGGCAAGAAATCTATACGCGTTCCTCAGGCGCGCCGCAATTCGGCACGCCCGGTCGTTCAGCTCAACAAGCGCTAAAACGGCTGATAAAGGTTACGACTAACTGCGGTGGCAAGTTTAAAGCGAAAACAGCTCGCGCAACAGTTTGAGCAACTTAGGGCCAACGCCTTTAACTTTCGACAAATCGTCGAACGAATCGAAAGGTTGCGCCGCAACAATATTGTCTACCGTTTTCTTGGGTACACCCTTTAACTCGGCCAGCTGATCCGCCGTCGCCAGATTAATGGAGGTGGTGCGCGGAGTGGCGACAGCAGCCACCGGCAGTTTAGCGGGAGCTACGGTTTTTTTTGTATCCTGAAAGCCGAGGTTGATGACGTTATCTGGGTCTTTACGGCTAACTGTATTTTTAGTCCTGACCGATAAAGGTAGCGCAAAGTTAATGCAATCGCGGGTTTCGTAGGCTTGCCCGTTCCACTCGCGCAGCATCAGACTCAACTGCCAGGTGCCTTCCGGCGGTTCTTGATAGTCCAGCTCGTACTGAGAGGCGTAAATCGAATGTTTACCGCACAATTCGCCGATAGGGATGCCGGCAAGTGCAAAACCGTCGAAATCGCCGTCTTGATAGGCTTGTTTCAAAGCCCATAACTCGAGCGACAAGTCGCCGCTGACAGTATTTTCGGCACGCAGATTAGCGATTTCACCGATATGTAGGGTGATGCGCTTATCCAATACCTCGTAACCGCAATTGCCATGCAAGGCCAGACCGGCCGCAGCAGGCTTAGTCGCTTGCGCTTCAATCGCGGATTCGTTACAAACTGTATGACCGGATTGTGCGTCCACCGAGATCGCTTTTTTGTACTCGACGAAACTGACGTTGATTACGTTGTTCCCCGGATTACGAACCACGGCCGGTTTGCCCGCCGCAACATAAGGAACCGCAAAGTTGACGAAATCCCGGGTTTCGTAGGCCAAACCGTTCCATTCACGCAACATCAGGGTTAAATACCACTCGCCTTCCGCCGGTTCTTGGGCCGCTAATTCCCAAGTGCTTGGACCAATAAAGTGCTGTCCTCTTAGTTCGCCTATCGTTGTGCCGGCTAGCGCTAATCCGGAAAATTGGCCGCCCCGGTACGGCTGTTGCAGGGCCCACAACTCGATGGAAAGCGTGCCGCTAAGGTTGCCGTGTTCGCGGCGATTAGCAATATTGCCGATATTAATCGCGATACGGCCGTTGTAGATATGATAACCGCAATTACCGTCGAGAGTGAGTTCCGCCGCCGAAACCGGGATTATCGGATTTTGTATTGCATACATGGAATTATCTCCATAGTTAAGGAAATTCCATTATATAAAAATTATTTTTAAAGCAATAATTATTTAAGCATAAAAAACCAGTAAAAACAAATGGTTATGCACTAATTGAGTGCATTTTGGTTTATTTGAAGTATTGGAGCTGGTAATTTTGTTTGGAATATTGCGTTGTATTTTGGTGCAAAAATCAACCGGTTATTGTCGCTTTAGTCGATCCGAAAATAAGCGGGATAAATGGATTTCGCTTCGCTTGCCGGTAACGGCGTCGGTGTGGAGAAAGGATACGGCGACATGGTTGGAACGGTGCTGTGCCGCGTCGCCGCCCGGCCCTATCTCGCTCCGTCAGTCATTGGCTATCACTGCCGACGCTGACGTTGATAATCGTCGTAGCTTAGTTTTGCATCGCAATTGTCCGCCGGTGCCCGTAGACATTGCTGTTGTCTGAAGCTCTGCACGGCATCGTATCCCAGGCGTTCAGCCTGATCCAAACTACAGCCGCCGAGCACTAGACTCAGCCAAAGCATTTTTACCCAATTGCCGGCCATCTTTTTTCTCCCGAATGTACCCATTCATCAGATTGTTTTAACAACTGCCTTCCCGGCCGCAGCCTGCGATGACCAAGAATCAATATCTCCGCATGAGGCCGGTTTTTGTTCGGCGGCAAAGCGCGAAAAACAGCCGCGTCGTTGGCGTTATGCAAGCTTTTGTGCGTTGCGGTAGACGGACAAAAGGTCGGTTGGGGATCGTTTGCGTCGCAAATCGCCGAGTGTCTTAAAATGCTGCAAAGTGATCGGCTACTAAACGCTGAAACCGTGCCGAAGGCTGCTAAAGTCAAGCATTCGTCTAACTGGCAAGCTTGACCGACATATGGCTCGGATAAGGTATCATGTTATACCGCGCTGTTGAATAGAGGGCTAAGCCGACAGGGATAACGAATTTTCACTCGTAAAGGCCGCAAACCGATTAGAACGCTGTTACAGATGAATAAATCCGGATTGAAGTATGTTCGCCGTCAATTCAAGGCCATGGGGACACCCTGCGAAATTCAGGTATTCGCTAGCAGTGTCGCTCGGGCCAATGCAGCCATCGATGCGGCGGTCGCCGACGTGCAGCGTTTGGAAGCCCGTTATTCGCGCTATCGGCCGGATAGCTTTTTATCGGAGATTAATCGGGTTGCCGCTGCAGGCGGGGCCATAAACATAGACGACGAAACCGCCAGCTTGCTGGACTATGCGGTAACCTGCTACGAGCAAAGCGACGGTTTGTTCGATATTACCTCCGGCTTGTTGCGCCGCGCTTGGCGCTTCGACAGTGGGAAATTGCCGGAATCCGGGGAAATCGAGACTTTAATCGCCAAAGTCGGTTGGGACAAAGTCTTGTGGCATAGGCCGCAGCTGGCTTTTTCGGTTGCCGGCATGGAAATCGATTTCGGCGGCGTCGTTAAAGAGTACGCGGCCGATTGCGCGGCTGCATTGTGCAACAGCCATGGCGTAAAACACGGCGTAGTGAATTTAGGCGGCGACATTAAAGTCATCGGCCCGCGCAGCGATGGTAGCCCGTGGCGCATAGGGATTCGGCATCCTAGACGGCACGATGCGTTGTTGGATACGCTGGAGTTATACGAAGGCGCTGTGGCTAGCAGCGGGGATTACGAACGCTGCATTACCTTAGATAACGTTCGTTACGGACATATATTGAATCCTAAAACCGGTTGGCCGGTCGCTCATTTGGCGGCTGTGACCGTGGTCGGACAATTTTGCGTGGTTGCCGGCAGCGCATCGACGATTGCCATGTTGAAAGAGGAACAAGGTATCGACTGGTTAAACAATCTGGAATTGCCTTATTTATGGGTGGACGTACATGGCGCCAGTGGCGGCCGAATAACGCCGCACCCCTCTTGAATCCTTAATGAATCGGTATGTCGCGCTCACGTATAGATCACTTGGTTGTCACCGCACCAACGCTGGAGGCGGGAGCCGATTACCTGCGCAATCTGCTCGGGGTGGAACCGGTACCGGGCGGGACTCATCCGCGCATGGGTACGCATAACCGTCTGTTAAAGCTGGGCGAAAGCTGCTATTTGGAAGTCATCGCCGTAGACCCGGCCGCAGCGCGACCAAACAGGTCGCGCTGGTTCGAGCTAGATGCTTTTGGCCTGAACCCGCCCTGTTTGCGTGCTTGGGTAGCCAATACCGACAGCATAGAGGCCGCTTGCGCTGCATCCTCGCTGTCTTTGGGCCTGATCGAGCCCATGTGCCGAGGCGAACTGGAATGGTTGATTTCGATACCTGCAAACGGCGATTTGGTGATGCAAGGCGTAGCTCCGCAACTGATTCAATGGCCGGCAGATCGGCATCCCGCCGCCAAGCTCGCGGATAGCGGCTGCAAGCTTGTGGGTTTGGAAGGTTTTCACCCCCAAGCAAAACAAATCGAGCAATGCTTGGCAAACATAGGTTTTGACGATTGCTTCTCGGTTTCGCTACCTCCGCCGGGAATGAGTCCGCATCTGGCTGCAACCATTCAAACGCCGGCCGGCCTGCGCCGAATCGGTGGAGCTAGCGGCTTCCGGCTTTAGAAACGTAGATCTACCCACGCAAATGCCAACCATTATCACTCATGCCGCCGTACCGCTCGCCCTGGCTTGCGGGCTGGGCCGCGACCACATTCCCGGACGATTGTTGCTGGCGGGTATCGTCGCCGCCATGTTACCCGATTTGGATGTACTGGCCTTTCGGCTGGGCATTGCTTACCAGAATGATTTCGGCCACCGGGGCTTCAGCCATTCGCCTGCGTTTGCTTTGACGGTTGCCGCTGTGGGGGCTCTGTTGACCAAGTTCTTGCGCGTGCCGGCCAAACGGGCATTTTGGTTTTTGGCTGCGGCGACCTTGTCGCATGGCGTGTTGGACGCGTTCACTAACGGCGGTTTGGGTATCGCGTTTTTATGGCCGTTTTCCGGCGAACGATTTTTTGCGCCGGTCAGACCGATCGCCGTATCACCGTTAAGCCTGAGCCGATTTTTATCGGAACGGGGACTTTCCGTATTGGCATCGGAAGTTCAATACGTCTGGCTACCGTGCTTGGCACTACTCGGTTTGTCCACAGTGCTACGCTATTTTCGGCAACGCTAGCATTGACCAGTCAACCCGTCCGCTTTAACGCGACAAAGCGCCGCTACGGCTTACCAGCGGGTATGCTTGCGTATCCCGGCTCGTATGGTTTTTAGCCGAGCCGTACAGGTAGTCATCGGCGGATTTCGCGGTTAAGCCGGTTGAGTAAGGCCGCACGGCTTTTGCTGGCAGAAGTGCTAAAATCCGTGGCACGCAGCTACTGCGCAGCTCTATATATGAGCTGCGGCATTATTCGGCCGACACGGGATACGAATAGACCGGCTCCACATTACCCATCTTCTCGCTTTACGCCATGCAAACCCAATTCGATTTCGACGTTATCGTAGCCGGCGGCGGGCCGGCCGGCTGCACTGCGGCTACGCTATTAGCTCAATACGGCCACAAGGTTTTACTGCTGGAACGCGACCAACATCCGCGCTTTCACATCGGCGAATCCATGCTGCCTTTTAGCGAGCCGATAGTCCAACGTTTGGGTATAGATTGGAGTCAGGGCAACCTGTTTAAAAGCGGTGCGGTATTCATTGACGAGCACAGTGGGCAGCGCATGAGTTTTCCGCTGAGCGCCTACCGGAAAACTTACCAGCTGGAGCGGGCGCCGTTCGACCAATTGTTATTCGAAAACGCCGGCAAACACGGCGTAACGACGCGCGAGCGGGAAGGCGTGATCGGCGTGGAATGCCTAACCGAAGCGGTAAACGTGCTGAGCGAACAAGGTCGTTACCGCTGTCGCTACTTGATAGACGCCAGCGGGCGCGCCGCCATCATGGGTAAGCAGGCCAAAAGCATAGAGCAGATAGAAAACCTGGGTAAGTTTGCCGTTTATACCCATTTCGACAATATCCCACCTGGCGACGAAGCGGACGAACTGTTTCGAACCGGCAACATCTACGTGCCTGTGGTCGATATCGGCTGGATTTGGATTATTCCGCTATCCGGACGGCGGTTAAGCGTCGGTTTGGTGGTACAACAGCGGCGCGCCAACGACGGCAATGCGGACAGCTTGCTGCGCCGCTATTTAGCCGCATCCCCCCTCTTGACGCGGTTGTTAACCGGCGTCGAACAAAGCGGGCCGATAAGAGTGGAAGCGGATTTCAGTTACAGCAATCAACGCCGTTACGGGCTGCGCTATGCCTGCTGCGGCGATGCGGCGGGCTTTTTGGATCCGGTTTTTTCCTCCGGGGTATTTTTGGCCTTCACCAGCGCGGCCCGCATCGCCGACCGGATTCATCAAGGTTTGGCCGACGGCTGCGAAGCCGACCCGGCTTTGCACGCAACCGACGACGAAGCCTATCGGCTGGGTTTCAACACCATGCGCATGTTCGTGGAGCGTTTTTATCAGTCGAACATCGTGCATAACTTGTTTTTCGAAGCCGACCGTAATCCGCAGTTGAAGGATCAAATCGCCCGTTTGTTGGCAGGCGATTTGTGGGTAAGCGATAACGCGTTGCAAAAAACGCTGTTAGCCGGCCGACAAATGCCGGCATGACCAACAGGGTAAGCGCTGTTTTTTGCGCCATCCCGAAACATCAATTTCCGATAAAGGCGCTATCCGCTCCGTATCCAGCCAGAGTTCCAAGATGACTAGCCGTTCAAGCTACAATTGTTGATCGATCAACTTACGGTAACTGGTGGCATGGTGTTGCAGCAAGATGTCGGCTTTGATCTTGCCGTCGATAGCTTCTATCGGATATAGGTCTCCGCCTTTTTCCAAACCGAATACCGGAATCAATTGGCCGGCTAATGTGTAGTTCAAGGATTTCGCTTTGGCGTCGGTTAACGGCGCCCGGTAATCGGTGAAGTAACGTGCTAACGACTCGCTAATCTCGGCGTCTTTAAACTTTTTGACCATTGCATCTATCGGTACTTCCGAGAAAAAGCCGCGCACGTCGTTTTTTGCATCGGTAATTTTACTGGCCAGCTGGGCTACTTTGCTGCCCACGGTAATATCGGCATTATCGGCTTCGACGATGGTGGTCACCTCGGAGACCGATTCCAAACTCAACGGTACTTGCGGGATGGGATCGCGGTCGTTATTGATCACGAATGCCTGATTTTTGCTGGTGCGGGCGAAATCGTATCCGAATTGCATATTGCCCGGCTTGGGTTGGGCGTACAGATAGGATTTAATTTGGGTGTGTTTTAATGTCTCCAAGCCGTAAGGAATGGTCTCCTCTTGAATGGCGTAATACAGAAACGCTTGAATCAAGGTCGCTACCGCCGCCCCTTGGCTGTGGCCGGTAATATACAGCTTGGAAATGTCCTCGTTTGCTAACACGCGTTTTATCTGGGTCAGCACGCCGCGTTGGTCGTCTAACAACAACCCTAAGGCCGCATAGGCAAAACCCAGATGCACTTCCGCCATGGGGGTAGAGGCAAAAACTATGGGTAGCGTGTGATTCTTGGGATATTCAACGCCGGCGAAAGCCGGTATTGTGGTGGCGTAGGCGTCTGTTAGTATACTTTGCCATTCAGCTACCGTACCGCGCACCGCCAAGGCATAAACCCCGCGATGGATTTGCGATTTTGCTAACAGCCAAGCCCCGTTCAAAGGTTTGATGCCGTTAGTCTTGATATCGTTCGGGTTTGGTTTGTCCTCTGCTCGGTCGGCATCCGTGTAGGGAAATTGCCGATTCCATTGGGTATTGCCCGGCATACGGCTGTCGTACACCAAATCCCAGCCGACAGGATTTGCATAAAACTGGTGTTCAGGGTCGGGCAGATCCGGATTGTTGCGGTCGTCCTGGTTATTCAGTTCTATGCACATTTCCAACATAGTTTTTGCCTCATCGGTGTCGAAACCGCTGGTGGCTTGTATTGCTTGCGTGGTTGCCGCGTCACGTTGAATTTGATACGGCTGAATAAAATTTTCGTTTGTCATGGTCGAACACCCCGAAATTAGAAAAGTGAGTAGTAACGCCGGCCGGTACTTATAGTCATTGTCTGCGCTGCGCGGATGCGCTTGCTTGGGGGATTTTGGGTAAGAATGGGGTAACATGGACGTATCCTCCTCTGCTCGCCGGAATAAGCGAGTATTTTGCACCGGCAATCCGCTTAAGAATCGACCGGTGCGGAGAATCGCTGCGGTTATTACCTGCCTATAAGGCAAGAAATACCAATCGAAATCCCCGCAAGCCGGTAAAACTCTCTAGCCATCGAGTACCAAATATTTAAAATTATTTTTAGGCTGCGCAATCCGCCGTCAAAATAAGGCAATGGGACTTAAGCAAATGCGCCAAATCAGTATAGGCGCTAGGCATGTCATCCGCCAAATTCGTTAAAGCTGTTAATCGGCCTCGGATCAGAGTCGACCTCAGGCATTCAGCGAGGCTGACGAATGAAAGGGACTCTTTGCGCACAAACTTTCGTAAGACAATTCCGTCTTTCATCAACTGTCTGCTTGCTTGGCAAACCCGTCAAGCAACGGCGATAACGATTCGGGAGAAATAAAATGGCTGTGGAATGGGTATATTCGCCTACCCGAATCGATTGGGTGGCGTTATCCGAACTGTACAAATTAGCCCCATTGGGTGACAAAGATCCGAACGATCTAAAAACCGCCTTCGGAAATAGCCGGTATTTTTGTTTTGCATTCGATGCCGGCAATTTGGTGGGCGCCGGCCGGGCCTTGGCTGACGGCGTGGATTGTTCGTATATCTGCGACGTAGCGGTTTTACCCAGTCATCAAGGTATGGGGATAGGTAAAACCATCATAAGTAAGTTAGTCGAATTTTCCAGCGGACACCGCAAAATCATTCTTTACACCGCCCCGGGCAATGAATCGTTTTATAGACGTTTGGGTTTTAAGCGGATGCGCGCGGCCATGGCCATCTTCGCCGATGCCCGGCAAGCCTTGGATTGGGGATTGCTCTACGAGGATTAATCGGCTATTTGCATTCTAGGCTTGGAAATCAGCTCGACTCATGTTTTCAGACTGCACCGTTTTGAGCAAAACACGGTTGGATTGTAGCTGGGCGCAATAGCTTGTTATATGCAAAAGTTGGTTGAGAGGAATACTTGTTAGCGGCCACGGCCATTCTCGAACGGTATGCTCGCCGTTGGGGCATCGAGCCCTTGTTTCATCATCCGAAACGCTGCTGGGGCATTAGCAATCTATGGCAACAGTCGCGCACCGTGCTGGAAACCCGGATGCAAATTCGCTCCACCGCTTGGATGCTGGCACAGTTGTTGGCTTTGGCCGTTGACGAGACCTTCCCGCCACGTGAAATTGCGCCCTGGCGCGAAGGGCATCCCTTGCGGCGGGTCTCGTCGCGCAAGGGCTGCGGATTGAATTTACAGGACTTGCCTTTCGCGACGGTTTTGACCCGAAGTCGCAAAAATTCAGCGTCCCAGAACAGCGCGGCGACCCTCGATTGTCGCCTTGACCAGTTGGTCTCACGAAAATACGCGGGTCCATCGCTACGCGGCCCCTTCGTCTTTAGGTCAAGCTGGCGCGGTGTGGCCAGCGCTGTGTCTAAAATTGAGTTAACGCAACAGAACCGGATTTCTGATCAACCCGTTAAACCCTGGGCATTTGACGCAGCTTTTCCACCACTTTGTCACCAAACTCGTCGGTGCTGATCATCGTCACACCGCTGCCGGGTTTCGACAAATCAGCGGTCGAATAACCGTCGCCGAATACGCCCTGCATGGCCGCCCAAACGTTTTTGGCTTCAGCCGCCATGTCGAAGCTGTTTTCCAGCATCATCGCCACCGAGCCTATCATCGAATAAGGGTTGGCGATGTTTTTACCGGCGATGTCCGGCGCCGAACCGTGTGAGGGCTCGTAGTAAGCTTTATCGGGCCCGATGCAGGCCGAAGGCATCAAGCCCAGCGAACCCAAAATACCACCGCCTTGGTCGCTGAGTATGTCACCGAACATGTTCTCCATCACCATTACATCGAACTGGGTTGGCTTCAGACACAGCGCGGTAGCGGCTGCATCGACCAGCATGTTGACCACCTGTACATCAGGATATTCCTTGGCGACTTCTTCCATCACCTCGTTCCACAATACACTGGATTTCAAGACGTTGCTTTTGTGAATGTTGTGCAGCAATTTGCGGCGTTTGCTGGCCAACTTAAAGGCTTGCTGCATGATTTGCCGAATTTGTGCCTCGTCGTATTCCAGGGTTTCGCGAACGTAGCGCAAACCGGCAGCGTTGATGCCCGTCTCCTTCTCGCCGAAATATAGGCCGCCCACCAGTTCGCGAACGATGATCAGATCGATACCTTCACCGATAATTTCGGGCTTCAACGGTGAAAAATGCGCTAACGATTTTGGCAGCGAAACCGGCCGGAAATTGGCATAGGTATTGTAACGGCGGCGTAGAGGTAATAATGCACCGCGTTCCGGCTGCTCGTCGATAGGGATTCGTTTTGAATCTTCGTGGCTCAAGCCGATCGGCCCTTTCAAAATCGCGTCGGCTTGATCGCAAATGGCTTTGGTTTGATCGGGAAAGGCTGAGCCGGATTCGAAATAAGCGCAGGCACCGAATGCGGCGGGCAGTAACTCGAATGTCACATCGTTACGTTCTTCGATGAGTTTCAAAACTTTGATGGCTTCTTTGGTGATCTCGGGGCCGATACCGTCACCGGCCAATATTGCAATTTTATAATGTTTCATGCTTCTGTTTGATTTTATGTAAACTTTTATTTTATAAAGACTTAATCAAGGTTGCCTGCGTCTCGTGCAACTGGATATTGATGAGTTTGATCGTGGCTAAAATCGCCGCAAATACCTGATTGACGTGAACGCCGCGGGTTTTGCGAAACTCACTGCCGCAATCCCAAGTGATAACACATTCTGTCAATGCACTGGCGTGTCCGCCTTTAGGAATACGAATTTCGTAATCAGCCAGAGTCGGTAAACGGTAGCCGTACTTGTCCAGCACCTTGCCGATAGCGTCAATAAAGGCATCGAAACCGCCACTACCGGCACCGGTAGCTTGGTGTTTATCGCCCTTGATATCGACACGCAGGCTGACGGTGGAGGGTAGGTCAAGACCGCTGCTGATGGAACAAGCCAATAATTTAATGTGCTGATAATCCTTGCTTTCCAGGACGTCGGCAATGATAAACGGCAGGTCGTCGATGGTGATGGTTTGCTTGGAATCGCCAATGCTGACGATACGCGCCAAGACCTTTTTTTGATCTTCTTCGGAAAGTTGCAACTCCAGCTGCTCAAGGTTTTTTTTCAGAGAGGCTTTGCCGCTCATTTTTCCCAAGGCATAGCTGCGAGTCCGCGAAAAGCGTTCCGGCCCCAATCGGGTCTTGTACAACCCGCCCTTTTGATCGCCATCGGCATGGATGCCGGCAGTCTGCGTAAACACGTCCGAACCGACGATGGGCGCATTGGCGGCAACGCGTTTGCCCGAAAAGTTTTCGACCATGTTGCTGATGCGGACCAAGTCGCTTTCATTAATGGACAACTGCATGTTCATCTTATCGCGCAACACCACGGCCACCTCCGCCAAGGAGGCATTGCCTGCCCGTTCACCCAGGCAATTGACGGTACAGTGAACAGTACTGACACCCGCCCGTACCGCAGCCATGGCATTTGCCGTGGCTAAGCCGTAATCGTTATGGGGATGAAAATCAAACTGTAGGTTCGGATAGCGCTGACACATATCGCTAAGGCTTGAATAAACTTCGTCCGGCGACATGACACCCAGCGTATCCGGCAGCATGAAGTGGCAGATCGGGCTGTGTTGCAAGCTATCCATCAACCCATATACATACTCCGGACTGTCTTTATAACCATTCGACCAATCTTCCAGATAAACATTTACCTTCAGACCTTGCTCATGCGCATGGGCGATGGTTTGTAAGACATCGGCGCTGTGTTGCTCCAAGGTTTTACCGAGTTGCTCACGGCAATGCTTCTCGCTGCCTTTAGCCAGAAGGTTGATTACCCTGCCGCCGGTAGACTTGATCCAGTCGACGCTGAGGGTATGGTCGACAAAGCCAAGGACTTCGACTCGCTCGGCAAAACCTTCTTGCTGGGCCCATTGGTTGATCTGACTAACAGCGGCCTTCTCGCCTTCCGATACCCGGGCCGAAGCCACTTCAATACGATCTACGCCTAAAAATTGCAACAAGGCCTTGGCGATGCTGACTTTTTCCGTAGGCGTAAAGGCAACGCCTTGGGTTTGCTCTCCATCGCGTAAGGTAGTATCCATGAGTTGGATATGTCTTGGCTTTTTCAACATGATTTTCGTCTGTGTTTTCGGTGCGGCCCAATGTCGGCATGGTTAGGCCCAAAGCCAGGGAAAATCCTGCTTATGCTGCTGCTCGAACAGGTCGATCTTATCGACGTGTTTTAAGGTCAAGCCGATGTCGTCCAACCCACTGAGCAGATTACCTTTGCGAAACGGATCAATTTCGAAACTAAAGCCATTACCGGCTGGCGTACTCAACTGTTGGTTTTCCAGATCGACGGTAAAACGCACCCCCTCGTTTGCCGCGATTTCAGCCATCAATGTGTCCAGTTGATCTTTATCGACCTTGATCGGCAGAATGCCGTTTTTAAAACAATTGTTATAAAAAATATCGGCATAACTCGTAGAGATGATGGTGTTGAAACCATAATCGGCAATGGCCCACGGCGCGTGTTCACGTGAGGAGCCACAGCCGAAGTTGTCACCCACCACCAGGATTTTGGCGCCTTTAAAAGCCGGATTGTTCAGCTCGAATTCGGGGTTATCGCTGCCGTCGTCATTGAAACGCCAGTCGTGAAACAGATGCTGGCCAAAGCCGCTACGTTCCACTTTCTTTAAAAACTGCTTGGGAATAATTTGATCAGTATCGACGTTGCTGCGGTTCATCAGCACAGCGATGCTTTCATGCTTTTTATACGGTTCCATAACTTATCTTGCTCTTGCTCGTTAAAGGGTACGAATGTCGACAAAATGGCCTGCAGCCGCCGCGGCAGCAGCCATGGCAGGCGAAACCAAATGCGTACGTCCGCCTTTGCCCTGACGGCCTTCGAAATTTCGGTTTGATGTAGACGCGCAACGCTGACCTTTGGACAGCTCGTCGCCATTCATTGCCAAACACATCGAGCAGCCGGGCTCGCGCCATTCCCAACCGGCATCGACAAAGATTTTGTCCAGTCCTTCTTGTTCTGCTTGCTGCTTAACGTGGTACGAACCGGGCACTACAATCGCGGTGACGCCGTTGGCCACTTTAGTCCCTTTCGCCACTTCCGCGGCTATACGGATATCTTCGATACGGCCGTTGGTGCAAGAACCGATGAACACGAAATCAATCGGAATATCGGTAATTTTGGTGTTGGGCGTCAGTCCCATATAGGCTAACGCGCTTTCACAAGCTTTACGCTTGATGTCGTCGCTGAAGCTTTCCGGCGAAGGCACCAAGCTATCGACTCCGGCGACTTGCTCGGGCGACGTGCCCCATGACACTTGCGGAGCTATTTCATTCGCATCCAGAACCACAGTGGCATCAAAGACGGCGCCTTCGTCGCTGGGTAGAGACTTCCAATAAGCCAGAGCCTGATCCCAGTAATCGCCAGCCGGTGCAAATTCGCGGCCTTTAAGGTATTCATAGGTCTTTTCGTCGGGGGCAACCAAACCAGCTCTGGCGCCCGCTTCGATTGCCATGTTGCACAAGGTCATCCGGCCTTCCATGGACAACGATTTGATCGCCGAACCGGTATATTCGATCACATAGCCGGTGCCGCCAGCGGTGCCGATCTTGCCAGTGATGGCCAGGGCAATATCCTTGGCGGATGCATATTTGGACAGTTCGCCGTTGATGACGATTTGCATGGTTTTGGATTTTTTCTGCGGCAGGGTTTGCGTGGCCATCACATGTTCGACTTCGGAAGTGCCTATGCCGAACGCCAGCGCGCCAAACGCACCATGGGTTGCGGTATGACTGTCGCCGCATACCACGACCATGCCTGGATGGACGAAACCGTGCTCGGGAACTACCACGTGAATCACGCCGTTGTTCGCGTTTTTCATGTCGTAAAGGTTTAGGCCGTTTTCCCTGCAATTTTCGGCCATGGTTTCTATCTGTTTTTTAGCAATCGGATCGGCAATCGGCAGATCGCGATTTTTTGTCGGTACACAATGATCCATCGTCGCCAAAATACTGTGCGGATTGCGCACTTTGCGATTGCTCAAGCGCAGACCTTCAAAAGCCTGAGGGCTGGTGACTTCGTGCATCAGGTGCCGATCGACATACAGTAAAGGCGCCTGTCCTTCGGTATCCACCACGAGATGGCTATCCCAAATTTTTTCATACATGGTTTTTTTCATAGCATTTTCCAAAGCTTGCATAGAGACTCTTTAATCGAGTTTACTATGTGTTACGGGTCTAATCTGAGGCATAGTTTAACCTTGTCGCCTTTCCGGTAAAAACCAGACCTTCATTTTGTTTATGTTCTGGTATCCGACGGCTGCAAAGGGTCGGGACAAGACGATCATGCCTTGCTTACCAAACGGTGAATTTTCCGAGCACTGAAATCCAACCAAACCAAACTGGACTTAACATTACATTACATCCCAGTGGCTTTCATTCCAACCTCAGAATGCAAATAGCCGATTAATTTAGCTTTGACGAATGCCCGTTTTCAAATCGGCCCTTGAGCGCTTGGCTCTATCCGGCAAAGCGATTGAAAACATAGCCAGTCCACAGGGCAATCGCGCTTGACCTTTGCGAATCAATCGCAACACTCAATCATTTGCCCAACGCAAATCTCTCAGCGTAAGGCAATGACGAAAATATCCCGCAGACGATGTTTGTTTTCGGCGTGCGATGCGCCGGTCGGTGCGGGTAGCAAAATGATGGAAATTGGCGGTACTTGGCATGCTCATCTTCGCTATCAAATAGATAGACCGTTTACCGCATTCAAAGTGCGATTGCCCTACCATCCGACGGCGCGGCCATGTAAGCCGGGCGGTTTTATGCAATAATTCCGCCTCGTTTTTTGCCTACACCTAATCATGTCTACTCGAAGAATCCTGGTCACGAGTGCGCTGCCGTATGCAAACGGCCCTATCCACTTAGGCCATCTGGTCGAATACATCCAGACCGATATTTGGGTGCGTTTTCAAAAGATGCGCGGCCACCAATGCCATTATGTGTGTGCCGACGATACCCACGGTACGCCCATCATGTTGCGCGCCGACCGAGAGGGGATTACGCCCGAACAATTGATCGCCCAAGTAGAGACTCAGCACAAAGCCGATTTCGCCGAGTTCGGGGTGGCTTTCGATCATTACCACAGCACGCATTCCCCGGAGAACAAGCTGTTGTCCGAGTTGATTTACACCCGTTTGCGCGAGGCCGGGCACATCAACAGCCGCAGCATCACCCAGGCCTACGACCCGGTCAAAAATATGTTCCTGCCGGATCGCTTCATCAAAGGCGAGTGCCCCAAGTGCGGTGCGCCCGACCAGTACGGCGACAACTGCGAAGCCTGCGGCGCCACCTACTCGCCTATGGAATTGAAAAACGCGGTTTCGGCGATTTCCGGCGAAAAGCCGGTCGAAAAGGAATCGCTACATTATTTTTTCAATTTGGCTGATTTCAGCGCGTTTTTGCACGATTGGACCACGGCCGGGCATTTACAGCCGGAAGTGGCCAACAAGATGGCGGAATGGCTGGGCAACGGCTTGCAAGAATGGGATATTTCCCGCGACGCACCGTATTTCGGCTTTGAAATCCCGCAGGCGCCGGGCAAATATTTCTACGTCTGGTTGGACGCGCCCATCGGCTACATGGCCAGTTTTCAAGCCCTGTGCGACAAACAAGGCCTGGATTTCGACGCCTATTGGGGCGAAAACAGCACTGTCGAGCTGTACCATTTCATCGGCAAGGACATCATCTATTTTCACTCGTTGTTTTGGCCGGCCATGTTGCACGGTTCGGGCTTTCGCACCCCAAGCGCGGTTTTTGCCCATGGGTTTTTGACCGTCAACGGCGAGAAGATGTCCAAGTCGCGCGGGACTTTTATCAAGGCTCGCACCTATCTGGAGCATCTGAATCCGGAATATTTGCGTTATTACTTCGCGGCCAAATTGGCAGGCGGGGTGGAAGACATCGATCTGAACTTCGAGGACTTCAGCCAACGCGTCAATTCCGATCTGGTCGGCAAAGTCGTCAACATTGGCAGTCGTTGCAGCGGCTTCATCGCCAAGCGATTCGACAACCTATTGGCGGCAGAATGCAGCGAGCCTGAGTTGTTTCAGTTTTTTATCGATGCGGAAAGCGGGATTGCCGAGTTGTATGAAAAGCGCGAGTTCGGCAAGGCGATGCGGGAAATCATGGCGCTCGCGGATAAGGCCAACCAATACATAGACGAGAAGAAACCCTGGCTGATCGCCAAGGAAGACGGCCGGGATACGGAGTTGCATCAGGTTTGCAGCATGGGCTTGAATTTGTTCCGGATTTTGGTTGCCTATCTGCGTCCGGTCATTCCTTCGTTGGCGGCTAATGCAGAGGCGTTCTTGGCCATACCGGTTCAACCTTGGCCGGCCAAAGCCCAGCCTTTGCTGAATCAGCGCATCAACGCGTTTACCCCGTTGATGACCCGGGTCGATGCGGACAAGATAGCCGCTATCGTCGAGGCTTCCAAGGAAAGTTTGGAAAAATCGCCCAAGCCTAAAGAAAAAACCTGCGAGCCGATTGCAGACACTGTCGACATAGAAGATTTCGTTAAAATCGATCTGCGGGTGGCCCGCATTGTTAAAGCCCAACCGGTGGACGGCGCGGAAAAGTTGCTGCAACTGACCGTCGATGTCGGCGACGAAACCCGTACAATCTTCGCCGGAATCAAATCCGCGTATTCCCCGGAACAATTGGAAGGCCGGTTGACCGTAGTGGTCGCCAATCTGAAGCCTCGCAAAATGCGCTTCGGCACCTCGGAAGGGATGGTGTTGGCGGCCGGTCCCGGCGGCAACGATATTTGGGTACTGTCGCCGGATGCCGGCGCCCAACCCGGCATGAGGATCAAATAGCCGGATGTCCGACGAGTTGGTGGACCGCATCGATGCGCTGTTGCCGCAAACCCAATGCGGTCAGTGCGGCTATAAAGGCTGTTTGCCTTATGCCCAAGCGCTGGCTAAGGACGAGGCGGACATTAACCGCTGTCCACCGGGCGGAGATGCCGGGATCCGCCGGTTGGCGCAGTTATTGGGTAGGGCTTACCTGCCTTTGGATCCGGCATGCGGCGAGGAAAAGCCAAGGCAAGTGGCGGTCATTGTCGAAGCGGATTGCATAGGCTGCACAAAATGCTTACCGCCTTGTCCGGTGGATGCCATCGTTGGCGCGGCCAAGCACATGCACAGCGTGATTGCCGGGCATTGCACGGGGTGCGGGCTGTGCGTGGCGCCTTGTCCGGTCGATTGCATTCGCATGGAAGACGTCGCGGACCCTATTTGGGACGCCGCCGCGGCGGACAAGGCTCGTTCGCGTTATCAAGCCCGTAATCGGCGTTTGCAGCAGCAAGAATTGGCAAAAGCGGAACGTTTGGCGCGGCAAAAACAGTTGCTGGCCAAGTTAAAGCAAAACTGAATTTTTCAGCACAAGCTGTGCTCGGCACCTTCTCGGGCTAAATACAGCTGTAAGCCGACAGTATCGGAATCGTTTGTTAAGCCGGCGAAGATGCTTTCCAACTCGTCGTCGCTGCGGTTCGGTTCGTGGTGGGTCAAAAACAGTTTCTTGATCTTGGCCAGCCTGGCGACGCGTAGCGAGCTCGCGTAGGTGCCGTGCCCCCAGCCTTGTTTGCTCGAATATTCGGCGTCGGTATAGGACGAATCGATGATCAGGCCATCCACGCCGCTCATCGCTTTAATCGCTTCCTGCCGTTCCTGCTCGACGACTCGTTGAAAATCGGCGTACTCGACAGTTTCGGGCGGGTACGGGTTGTATGGCACTTCGTAATCGCCGGTAAAAAATAGACTGGAGCCGTCGTCGTCGTCTATCCGGTAGCCGAAATTGAGGACCGGGTGGTTGAGTATGGTCGGGACGATGCGCAGGCTGCCTATGCGCAGCTCTGCGCCGGCAGTTAGATTTCGATAGTGCAACCGGCATTTCAACTGGCTCTCGCTGATCGGAAAATAACTGTTTTGCAATTGCACGCTCAGCGACCGCTCTATGCCGCAGCCGGTCAGCGGGTCTTGGCCGCCGTAGATGCGGATTTCGTTTTGCGCGGTAAATAAGGGATAAAAAAACGGCAGGCCTTGTATGTGATCCCAATGGGTGTGGGTGATCAGAATGTGGACCGGGCGGTTGAGCTGTTTCGGTAACTGTTTGGCCAGGGCATGGATACCGGTACCGGCGTCCAGAATGACCAGGTCGCCGCTGGAAGGCAGCACTTGTATGCAGGTGGTATTGCCGCCGTAGCGTACGGTTTGAGGCCCGGGGGTTGGAATGGAGCCTCTAACGCCCCAGAATTTCAGCTTCATTCGATCTCTAGCGGCATTTCAGGCGCCGGTTTAATGGGCTTGATCCCAGTTGACGCCGCTGCCGACTTCCACCAGCAACGGAATGGCCAATTCGGCGGCACCGGTCATCAAACTGCGGATTTTTTCGCGATAGGCGGCCAGGTCCGCAGTGGCGACTTCGAAAACCAATTCGTCGTGTACTTGCATAATCATCTTAACGTCGGCGTTGCTGTCGGTTATCCATCGGTCGCAGGCTATCATGGCGCGTTTGATGATGTCTGCGGCGCTACCCTGCATGGGCGCATTGATGGCGGTGCGTTCGGCGTATTGGCGTAAAGCCTGGTTTTTGGCATTGATGTCGGGTAGATACAGGCGTCGGCCGAATAGGGTTTCCACGTAACCTTGCCGCTTGGCTTGCTCCCGAATGTCCTCCATGTATTGCCTTACGCCGGGGTAACGGTTGAAGTATAGATCAATGTAGGCTTGCGCTTGGTTGCGCGGCAAGCCTAGTTGTTGAGCCAAGCCGAAGGCGGACATGCCGTAGATCAAACCGAAGTTGATCGCTTTGGCGGAGCGGCGCAGATCGTGAGTGACGCTGTCCGGCGCCACTTCAAATACTTCGGCGGCGGTGGCGCGATGGA
Organism: Methylomonas sp. HYX-M1; assembly: GCF_040741385.1. NCBI lineage: Bacteria > Pseudomonadati > Pseudomonadota > Gammaproteobacteria > Methylococcales > Methylococcaceae > Methylomonas > Methylomonas sp. HYX-M1. Next base: position 13,152 of record NZ_CP160405.1, on the reverse strand, counting down.
TGTCTTCGCCTTTGGAAAACGCATTGAGCAATCCGGCGTCGCCGGACAAATGCGCCATGATGCGCAACTCGATTTGCGAATAGTCGGCGGCGACAATGGTGCAACCGGGTGGGGCGATAAAGGCTTGGCGGATTTTTCGCCCCTCTTCGCTGCGAATCGGGATGTTCTGTAAATTGGGTTCGGTCGACGACAAACGTCCGGTGGCGGCCACGGCCTGTTGGTAAGACGTATGCACACGTCCGGTTTTCGGGTTGATCTGCTGCGGTAATTTGTCGGTATACGTGGATTTCAGCTTGCTCATGCCGCGGTGTTCCAAAATCAGGCGCGGCAATGGGTAATCTTGTGCCAGCTCCTGCAACACCGATTCGTCGGTGGACGGTTGCCCTTTAGGGGTTTTTTTCAGTACCGGCAATTTCAAACGGTCGTACAGAATGTCTTGAATTTGCTTGGGCGAACCCAAGTTGAATGCGTGCCCGGCGACGTCGTGTGCTTGCTGTTCTATGCCCAGTATGCGGTTGGCTAATTCCAGGCTTTGTTGCGCCAGCATGTCGCTGTCGATTAACACGCCGTTTTGTTCGATTGTGACCAACACCGGCAGCAGCGGCATCTCGATATCGCTATACAAAGACCAAAGGCCGGGCTGCTGTTGCAATTGCGCCGATAGGGTTTGGTGCAGGCGCAGCGTAATGTCCGCATCCTCGGCCGCATAGTCGGCGGCGGGTTCCAGCGCGACTTCGCTGAAGCCGATTTGTTTGGCGCCTTTGCCGCAAATGTCTTCGTAGTGAATGGTGTCCACGCCCAAGTAATGCTTGGCCAAGTCGTCCATGTTGTGCCGGGTGGCGGTACTGTTGAGCACGTACGACTGCAGCATAGTGTCGTGGCGCATGCCGCGCAGGGTGATGCCGTGGTTGTGCAGTACGTGGGCGTCGTATTTTAGGTTTTGCCCGACTTTGGCGCGCCGCGGGTCTTCCAGCAGCGGCCGTAGTGCGTTCAATGCGGCGTGGCGGTCTAATTGCTGCGGAGCGTCCGGATAAGCGTGTGCCAACGGCAGGTATGCCGCCTGTCCGGCTTCGACTGCAAAGGAAACGCCGATGATCTCGGCATCGCTATAGTTCAGGCTGGTGGTTTCGGTGTCGAAGGCAAACAGCTCGGCCTGTTTGAGTTTATCCAGCCACGCGGCGAAATCCGCCTCGGACAGTATCAATTGATAGTCTTTGGCGATTACGGCCGGCACGGGCGTCGATACCGTAGAGGTCGGTTCGACCAAGCTCCCGGCTGCGGCATCGTCACCGTTCAGGGTTTTAAGCCAGCTGCTGAAGCCCAATTGGCCGAGTTGTTGTTTTAGGGCAGCAAGGTCCGGTTGTTTGCGCTTCAAGTCTTCAATGCCGTAATGCAGGGCGACGTCGCAGCGAATGGTGGTCAGTTGGCGCGACAAAGGCAGTTGCGGCAGGCTGGCGCGTAGGTTTTCGCCGATCTTGCCTTTGATGTCGGCCGCGCCGGCCATCAAACTATCCAGATCGCCGTATTCCTGCAGCCACTTGGCGGCGGTTTTGGGGCCGACCTTGGGTACGCCGGGGATGTTGTCGACCGTATCGCCCATCAGCGCCAGATAGTCGACGATTTGTTCCGGCTTGACCCCGAATTTTTCCTGTACCCCGGCAATATCCATCACTGTGCCGGTCATCGAGTTTTCCAGGGTGATTTGTTCGTTCACCAGCTGAGCCATATCTTTGTCGCCGGTGGAGATGATGACGCTAAAGCCATGCGCGGCAGCGGTTTGCGCCAGACTGCCGAGCACGTCGTCGGCCTCGACCCCGGGTTCCATGATCAACGGCAAACCCAAAGAGCGGATCAACTCGTGCAAGGGTTGGATCTGTACCCGTAATTCGTCCGGCATGGGTGGCCGGTTGGCCTTGTATTGCTGGTACAAATCGTGGCGGAAGGTTTTGCCGGGCGCATCGAATACCACGGCAAAATAAGGCGTCGCATAATCGTTGATCAGCTTGCGCAGCATATTCGAAACGCCGTAAATGGCGTTGGTGGGTTGGCCTTGGGCGTTGGTTAAGGGCGGCACCGCGTGAAAGGCGCGAAATAAAAACGACGAGCCGTCGACTAGGATCAGTTTGTTTTCCGACATTGGCGCAACAGATTGATGAATGACTGCCGAAACAATAGCGCCTGCGGCGCCGCTTGTCGACGGCTGTATATTTTTCGCGACTGCCAGGCGGGCTGAACTGAATGAATCTATAACCGGCAATATAGGATAATGTCCGCCTCACACACGTAGCGCGCAGCCCATGAGCAAGGCTAAGCGCTGTAACGTTTTCTTTTTTTGCCACGATACGTCATTGATGAACGCGCAGAAACGACTCGCTATTTTCGACCGTTTAGCTATCGCTACCCCTGAACCGACCACAGAGCTGAATTTCAGTAGTCCATTCGAGTTGTTGGTGGCGGTGGTGCTCTCCGCGCAAGCGACCGACAAAGGCGTCAACAAGGCCACGGCAAAATTGTTTCCGGTGGCTAATACGCCGCAAGCCATCTTGGCGTTGGGCGAAGCGGGTTTGAAGGAGTACGTTAAAACCATAGGCCTGTTCAACAGCAAAGCCGCCAATATCATCAAATTGTGCGAAAGCTTGATAAGTAAACACGGCGGTGAAGTGCCGCGATCCCGTGAAGATTTGGAGGCCTTGGCCGGCGTCGGCCGCAAGACGGCGAACGTCGTTTTAAACACCGCGTTCGGTTTGCCTACCATAGCGGTCGATACCCATATTTTTCGGGTGTCGAATCGCACCGGCTTGGCACCCGGCAAAAACGTTCTGGAAGTCGAGAAAAAATTGGAGAAAAGCGTGCCGCGCCTGCATAAAAAAGACGCGCACCATTTGTTGATTTTGCACGGGCGCTATGTGTGCATAGCCCGAAAACCCCGCTGTCAAACTTGCTGTATTGCCGATTTATGCGAGTTTAAAGAAAAAACCACATAGAGCGTTTACAATGAAACAGGACTGAACTTAAGGAGTGCGAGTCGGTCGCATGGGCTCGGCTCTATGGGCTGCAGCTGATAACAACAATCCGAACATCTTAAGAGAGAGCGTCATGAAAAAATTTAGCAAAACTCCTTTGACATTGGCGATGGGTACCGCCGTTTTATCCGGCTTTGCGGCCGGCGTGCAAGCCGAATCCAATCCATTTGCGTTAAGCGAATTGTCCAACGGTTACATGGTTGCCGAAGTATCCAATAAAACCGCTCACGGCGCCTGCGGCGGCAACGTCGCTGACGAAAACGGCCGCAAAATCAGTAACAGTAAAAAAGCCGACGGCTCCTGCGGTGAAAATAAGTGCGGCGCCATGATGAAAGGCGGCGAAATGAAAAAAGGCATGGAAGGCCAATGCGGTGAAATGATGAAGGGTAAAGAGGGATCTTGCGGCATGAGCGCTAAAAAAGCCGAGTCCAAAAAAGCCGACGGCTCCTGCGGTGAAGGCATGTGCGGGGCGATGATGGAAGGCGGCAAAATGAAAAAAGGCATGGAAGGCATGTGCGGGGAAATGATGAAAGGCAAAGAAGGCGCATGCGGCATGATGGGGGGTATGTCCGGCGATGCGGATAAGTCCGCGCAAGGTTCTTGCGGGGCCATGATGAAGGGTGGGGAAGGCTCTTGCGGCGCCATGATGAAAGGCGGCGAAGGTTCGTGCGGTGCCGCGATGAAAAAGGAAGACGCTGAAAAAGCCGGCGAATAGGCTAGGGTGTGACCAATTATCGGTCTGCCGGCGCTTGCCGGGCGGGTTTAGGCCTTAGACGGGCGTTTTTGCCCGAGGTTTTGGCCAACCCGCCCAGCCAAGTGGATTTTTACGAGGTGGCGCCGGAAAACTGGATGACGATAGGCGGCAAGTTAGGCAAACAATTTAGGGCCGTGACGGAGCGCCATGAAGTTGTTTGCCACGGCTTGTCGCTGTCTATCGGCAGCTGCGATCCGCTGGACGAAGCATTCGTGTATCAGCTGAAAGCCTTCATGGCCGAACACGGTATCCGCTTTTACAGCGAGCATTTGAGTTATTGTAGTCATAAAGGGCATTTATACGATTTGATGCCGATACCGTTCACCGAAGAGGCCGTAACCCACGTTGCGGCGCGGATCAGGCGGGTGCAGGACATTTTGGAGCATAAAATCGCGATGGAAAACGTCTCGTATTATGCGACGCCGGGGCAGGAGATGTCGGAAATCGATTTTTTCAACGCGGTGGTCGCCGAGGCGGACTGCAACGTCCTGATCGACATCAACAATATTTACGTCAATAGCGTCAATCACACTTACGATGCGCTTGCATATTTACGAGCGATTCCTGGGGAGCGCATAGCCTATGCGCATGTCGCCGGGCATTACGTCGAGGCCGAAGATTTTTTGGTGGACACCCACGGGGCACCGGTCATCGATCCGGTATGGCGCATGCTGGAAATCGCCTATCAGGAATTCGGGGTGTTTCCGACCTTGTTGGAGCGCGATTTCAATTTGCCGCCGTTAAGCGAGTTGTTGCAGGAGGTCGATACGATACGGTCGCTGCAACGGCAGGCGGAGCCGGCTGACTTGATTTTTGCATGACTGCCGTCGATTTCAGGGCCGAGCAAGCCCGTTTTGCCGCCTACATCCGCGATCCGGAGCAAATCGACCCGCCTGCCGGCGTGCATCCCGTGCGCATGGCGATGTACCGGGAGTTGTTTTTTAACAACATCAACAGCTTTTTGTGCAGTAATTTCCCGGTAATGAAATCGATTTTGCCTGATGCCGATTGGTTGGCGTTGGCCCGGGATTTCTTTTTGCAGCATCGGTGCAAGACGCCGCATTTTTCCGAAATTGCCGAAGAGTTTTTAGATTATTTGCAAAACGAAAGGCGCAATGCCGCGGATTTGCCTTTCTTGCTGGAATTGGCCCACTACGAATGGGTGGAAATGGCGTTGGCGATTGCGAGGGACCAGCCCGAATTCGGAGGCGAGGCGTTTGCGGAGTACATACACGACCGCGCATTGCAATTGTCTCCGCTGGCTTGGCCGTTAGTCTACCGTTTTCCGGTGCAGCGGATAGGTCCCGGGTTTGTGCCCGAGCAAGCGCCCGAACAAGCCACCTATTTGATCGTCAATCGCGACAGCAACGATGAAGTCAGGTTTATGCAAACCAATGCGATGACCTATTTGTTGTTACAAACTATAGAACAACAGCCGAATCGGCCGGGCGCTTATTATTTGGACAGTTTGGCGGCCCGGACGGCCGGGCAAGCGGCAGAGGAAGCAACGCGCCGGTTCGGTTTGGATACCTTGCAAGAACTGGCGCGCAAGGATATTGTTATTCCGGCTGTTGACGTTTAAAGCTATGCACCCACACCAAGCCGTTCTCGTTCCATTCCATATTGGCGTGCATTTTTAAAATCAAATCCTTATAAACAGCCATGTTCGGATAGCCTTCGGCTTGCGCGTCGGCATCCGTCATATCGCCGATACGTTGACGCTCGACCGCCGTGACGATGAAATCGATGCCTTCCAATTGAAAATGCTCACCCGGATAAGCATATAAACCGTCGCGACGTTGCTGAGTTTTTTGGCCGCTCAAAGCAGCGGCTACCAGCTTGGGATGACGAATCAAACGGTCAATTTCGCAGGTTTTTTCGGGGTATTCACTCATCGGCAGGTCCTATCGGTGCATAGAAAAAGGCGCATTATTATGCAAAGCGGGAAAAATAGCAGGGGCTTGCCGAATTTTAGTGATGCGCAAAGCGCCGGCAGTCCGCTCAATTACTGGCGACAGTAGGGAAGCGGGCGCGGAATTTGCTGTTGCCTTTGTCGAATTTGTTTTGCTGTACCCGCACTAAGGCCAGCTTTGCCTCGTTCTGCAATTGGCTGTCGGCGAACTTTTGTTGACGGCGGACCGGCGCATTGATTGCTTTCATAAAAAACGCTTCGGCTTCTTCGATTCTATCGTGGCGCAGTAAATAATCGGCGTAAAAGTAGTTGGCGTCGATGCCGTTAGGGTTGATGCCGAGACTGGTTTTCAGCAATTGTTCGGCAGTATCGTCGTCGCCGAACGAAACCGGCCAGCCCGGCAACATGTAATACAGCGTGCCCAGCGTCACGTAAGCGGCTCCGTCCAATGCCTTGGGATTGATTTCAATCGCTTCCTCCAGCAACTGCTTGGCTTGTGCAAGCGTTGTCAATGCGGTTAGCGGCGATTCCAAAGCGGCATTGGTGGCCATGATGGTAGCCAGCCAAATCTTAGGTTCGGCAGCATTGGGAAAGCGACGTTCCAATTCGGCCGCCTTCGTTTGCAGCTGAGGGTAGGTTTGCTTTTGTACGGCTTCGTCCGGCTGGTAATAGACGGACGCCCAGGCGCTTTCCAAGTTGTCTATGGATGCGCCAAGCTCCGACGCGTAAAGCGGACGGCATAAAAGTAACAAAAAAACAACAATAGTCGCTATATTCATACAGAAAATATAGAGCATTGTTGTAAGAAATTCAACGCCTCATTTAACTGTTTGTTATTTATTCCAATTTTTGAATGGATTTTTGCATAAGGCGTTGTTGTAGTAGCGCAAATCGCTGGTTACTTCGGCACCGATCCAGGCGGGTTTTTCGAAGTTTTCGCCAATTTGCAACAATTCTATCTCCGCTACGACTAGGCCTGCGTTTTCCCCCAGGAATTCGTCGATTTCCCAGGTGTGTCCGCTGTTTTGGACAAAATGCCGGATTTTTTCGATCAAGGGCTTATGGCACAGATCGGCTAAAATGGTTTGCGCGTCGGCTAGCGGAATTTCATATTCGAACTCTTGCCGGTGGGTGCCTATTACGGCGCTTTTGATGTTCAACCAGGCTTTGGTGTCGGAAATTCTGACCCGGACAGAGCTATGCCGGTCGCTGCTTAAATAACCTTGCTTGTAATAAACCGAGCGTTCAACCCGCTCGCGCCATCCGTCGTTCGCTAATAAAAACTTGTGTTCGATTTCCAAGGCCATTAACAGGCTCCAATTCGATAGTGAAAACAATATCCATTATGGCGTGTTTACCTTAGGTTCACATAAAGTCCGGTAGGTATGAGCGGGCAAGACCATGCAGTGACGCGCGCAGTCGATTCGACTATAATCCCGCCCTGTTCGCGCGTGTATTGTTTGGCGCGACTACTCTAATTAATCCCGTCATTTTATTCCTAAATTATGTTGCAGCTTCATTTGGACAGGTGTGTCGAGGGGCCAAGCCATGGATGTTGAATTGCTTGTCAAGGCCTTAATCTTAGGTATAGTCGAGGGCTTGACCGAATTTTTACCTATTTCCAGTACCGGCCATTTGATCCTAGCCGGCGACTTGCTGGATTTCAACGACGATAAAGCCAAAGTGTTTAGCATCGTCATCCAGGTGGGAGCGATTTTGGCCATTTGCTGGGAATATCGGCGCAAAATCGGCAGCGTGCTTTTGGGGCTGCCCAGGGACAGGAAGGCGCAAAGATTCGTGTTGAATTTGGCGATAGCGTTTATGCCGCTGGCGCTGCTTGGCCTGGCGTTCGGTAATCACATCAAAGCGCTGTTGTTTAAACCGGTTCCGGTCGCACTGGCTTTTATCGTGGGTGCGTTTGTCATCATGTGGGCGGAAAGACGCGAACATAAAATCCGCGTTGACGACGTCGATGATTTGAGTATGTCGGATGCCTTGAAACTGGGCATCGCTCAAGCGTTTGCGTTGATACCCGGCACTTCGCGTTCGGGGGCGACGATTATAGGCGGATTGTTGTTCGGCTTGTCGCGCAAGGCCGCCACCGAGTTTTCGTTTTTCTTGGCGATACCCACCCTGGTGACCGCCAGTTTGTACGATTTGTATAAACATCGAGAGTTATTGGGCGGCGATAACGATATCGCATCTTTCGGCGTCGGACTCGGCGCGGCGTTCATCAGCGCTTTGATCGCCGTCAAAGGCTTGTTGCGTTACATCAGCCGCCATGACTTCATCATATTTGCTTGGTACAGGATACTGTTCGGCGCCGTCGTGATTGCTACCGCCTATAGCGGCTTGGTGCAATGGACGGTAGATTGATTCGGTCTTAAAGTCCGGTTTCATGGTCGATAGATTTGAATTTCGCATAATTTATTAAGGTATTTCATGGCTTTGCCTCTGTTAATGATCGTGTTCGGCTTGATTGTGTTGGTTTGGAGCGCCGATTTGTTCGTCGAAGGGGCGGCGGCTATTGCCAAGCACTTAGGCCTGTCGCCCTTGTTGATCGGCATCGTGATCATCGGCTTCGGTACCTCGGCCCCGGAGTTGTCGGTATCCGCTCTGGCCGCGTTGCAAGGCAATCCCGGCATCGCACTCGGCAACGGCTATGGTTCCAACATCACCAATATTGCCTTGATACTGGGTTTGACCGCCCTCATCAGCCCGATTACGGTCAAATCCGGATTGATTAAAAAAGAGTTGCCGATATTGTTTCTGGCTACCTTATTGGTCTACCTGAATCTTGCCGACGGCGAATTGTCGCGTAACGATGCCATTGTGGAATTGCTGGCGTTTGTCGGCGCCATGCTCTGGCTGGCTAAATCCGATAAACAAGAGGATAGGCCGGACAGTATAGAGCACGATATCGAGGCCGAACTGGAAGAACATGCCATGTCGGAATTTCAAGCCTGGATCTGGCTGATTGCCGGCATCGTGTTGTTGATGCTGAGCTCCAGGGCTTTGGTTTGGGGTGCGGTATCCATCGCTCAAGATTTGGGCGTCAGCGATTTGATCATCGGCTTGACCATAGTTGCGGTAGGCACTTCCCTGCCTGAATTAGCGTCGTCCATAGCGGCCGCCCGCAAAGGCGAACACGACTTGGTGGTGGGGAACATCATAGGCTCCAATCTATTCAACACGCTGGCGGTGGTCGGTTTGGCGGGCTACATTCAGCCCATGCCCATCCCGCATGAGGTATTGGCTCGGGATTGGCCGGTGATGGCGGCGTTGACTGCCGCGTTATTCGTCATGGGTTACGGCAGTAACGGCAAAGGTTGTATCAATCGCCCGGAAGGCGGGGTTCTGCTAACGGTTTATACCGCGTACACGTTGTATCTAATTAACACTGCGCTTTAAATTTCATTTGCATGTTAATCGAAACCCATTTGCGTAACTGGGTGTTTCGCTGGAGCAATTGGCTGCTGTATCGGCCGTGCTTTTCGCTGGCGATTGCCTTTTTTTTCGCTTACTTGGCCATCGGCTATGTCGGCAATCATCTCAGCATCAATACCGATACTGCGGAATTAGTTGCGCCGGATGCGCCGTTTCAGCAAAACCGGCGTAAATTCGAACAAGCGTTCGGACAGGACATTCATACCGTTCTGATATTGCTCGACTCTTCCAGTCCCGAGCTTACCAAGGCCGCCGCTCAGCGTTTGGCTAGAGAATTGCGTGCCGACACCGAGCATTTCAGCAATGTCTACAGGCCGGATGAAAGTGCTTTTTTTCAGCGTAACGGTTTGTTATACCTGGATACCGATAAATTACAGGATTTTTCGGTCACTTTGGCGCAAGCGCAGCCCTTCATCGGCCGAATTTCCCAAGATCCCAGCCTAAACGGATTTTTTTCGATTTTCATAGACGCGCTGCAAGGCAAGCAGGGTAGCGGCGAAGTCCCCATCGACTTGATGTCTTTGATCGGCAAGGTTGCCGCGTCTTTACATAAAACCTTGAACGGCGAAACCGACTTGCTGTCGTGGCAGAATTTGATTGCCGAAAATCGCATCAGCGAAGCGCAATCGGACAAGGCTTTTATATTCGTGCAACCGAAATTCGACTTCAGCCGCATTTTGCCGGCCGAGCAAGCTATTGAAGCGATTAGGGCCGCGGGGGCCAAGATTCAAGATCCGAATTTGCCTGCGGTCAGGGTAAGGATTACCGGCGAGGTCGGCTTGGAGCACGACGAAATGGCCGGCATGAGCAAGGGCACGTTTACCGCGAGCGTGTTTTCCATCGTATTGGTATGCGGTATTTTGCTGATTGCTTACCGTTCCTGGTGCCTTACCTTGGCGACCTTGTTCGTATTGAGCTTGGGCATGGTGTTTTGCGGTTTGTTCGCAGCGGCGGCTGTCAAGCAGCTGAACTTGATTTCGGTTGCGTTCGCGGTATCCAACATCGGTTTGGGGGTCGAATACGCTATCCATTTGTGTTTGCGCTACCGCGACAATATCGACGTATTGGTAGGCGATAAGTTAAAAGCGATACGCACCGCCGTGTTGGATACCAGTCCTTCGTTGATTTTGTGCGCGGCGACCACGTCGATCGGCTTATACGCTTTTGTCCCCACCGATTATCAGGGTATTTCCGAGCTAGGTCTGCTGGCCGGTACCAGCTTGTTTATTTGTTTGTTCGTAACGCTCAGCGTGTTGCCGGTGTTGCTGAGGTTGTTGCCGAAGCCGCCGCTCCATCATTTGCTGAAAGGCCAGCATCCCGGCGCGTCGAAATGGTCGCAAGCCTTGGCTCACCTGACTTTGCATTACGCCAAGCCTATCAGTGTAGCCACCGTCTTGCTGGCCTTAGGCGCCGCGGCACTATTGTTCGGGGTTAAAACCGATTTTAATCCGATCAATTTGCGCGATCCGGAAACCGAGTCGGTGCGGGCGTTTAAGGAATTGTTGCAAACTAAAGATACGTCACCCATGACCTTGTCGGTTTTGGCGGCTAACGCTGAAGAAGCACGGACATTGCAGCACCGTTTGGCCAAATTGCCGGTAGTCGATAAAACCTTGAGTTTGTTCGATTTGGTGCCGGACGATCAGCAGGAGAAATTGAATTTAGTCGACGAAATGATGCTGACTTTAGGGGCGCAAAGCCGCTCGTTTCCGCAATTGAAAACCGGGGGCGATCCGAAGCCGGCCATCGTCGGCATGCTGGCCGCCATCGATGCGACGTTGCCCACCCGCACCGATCCGGCGCAGATTCATTGTCTACAAAGCTTTCGCCACGAACTGCAAGACGTGTTGACTGAGCTGGATGCTCGTTTTCCGCCGGATAGGGGAGTATTCGTGGAAAAAATTCAGACATCCTTGCTGGGTACTTTGCCTACCGTGATGAACCAATTGCTGACCGGTTTTCAAGCCGAGGAAATCGATGCCGGCAGTATTCCGGAACCCATCAAGCAGCGCTGGCTGTCGGCCGGCGGCCTGTATCGCATCCAAATCTTTCCGAAACAGGACTTGAACGACTTGGGGCATTTGCAGGAATTCATTACCCAGGTGCAAGCGATAGCGCCTAACGTGACCGATTTGCCGGTGATGTATTGGGAATCGATGAAGTCGGTGCTGGCCGCTTTTCGGCAAGCTATTTTGACCGCCTTGGTTTCGATTGCGCTATTGCTGTTGGTGATCCGCCGTAGCGTGGTGGATACCTTGTTGGTGATGACGCCATTAGTATTAGCCGGCTTGTTTACCATGGCCAGCACCGTGCTGACCGGCACCCCGGTGAATTTTGCCAATATTATTGCTTTGCCCTTGCTGATGGGGTTAGGGGTGGATAACGGTATTCATATGGTGGAGCGTTTGCATCATTCTCTGGCCGAAGATCAGAACATCTACGAATCCAGCACGGCTAGAGGGATGTATTACGGCGCGCTAACCACGATATCCAGTTTTGCCGGCTTGGCGTTTTCCCCGCACCAAGGCATAGCCAGCATGGGTTTGGTGATTACCATAGGCATTTTCTGGATTATGGTATGCACCTTTATCCTGTTACCGGCGTTAAGCAAGTTGGTATTGAAACCGCGGGTTAAAGTTGTGGAACAGGCGTGATTCGCAGCGTCGACCCTGTTGCCAAGTAAGCGGATGGGGCCGGTGTCAGTGCGATAAGGTGCGCAATAGGTTTTTGTAATCCTCGGCGATTTTGATGTCTTCGTTTTTTAATTCCGCGACCCGTTTACAGGCATTGATTACCGTGGTGTGATCGCGGCCGCCGAAGGCTTCGCCGATTTCCGGATAGCTGTGCGAGGTCAATTCCCTGGCCAAACACATCGCTATTTGCCGTGGCCGGGTTAAGGATTGTTTGCGGCTTTTGGCGGATAAATCGGTTACCCGGATTTTGAAATATTCGGCGACGGTTTTTTGAATGTTGTCGATGCTGACCAATTTGTCTTGCAAGCTAATCAAATCGTGCAGCGCTTCTTTGGTGAACTCCACGGTAATCTCGCGGCCGGTAAATTGCGAATTGGCTACCACTCGCCGCAAGGCGCCTTCCAAATCGCGCACGTTGGAGGGAATGCGCTGAGCGATGAAAAACGCCACTTTTTGATCCAGCGCCACGCCGACTTGTTCGGCTTTTTTGATCAAAATCGCGGTGCGGGTTTCCAAGTCCGGCGGCTCAATCGCCACCGGCAAGCCCCAGCTGAAACGCGATTTAAGCCGGTCTTCCAAGCCGTCGATTTCCTTGGGATATTTGTCGCAGGTTAGAACCACCTGGTGCTTTTGGTCTAACAAATTGTTGAAGGTGTGAAAAAACTCCTCTTGCGAACGTTCCTTGCCGGCCAGGAATTGGATATCGTCCATCAACAGCACGTCTATGTTGCGATAGTAATCCTTGAAGTAATTGATGCTGTTTTGTTGTAAAGCTTTCACCATGTCCTGCACGAATTTCTCCGAATGCAGGTACACGATGTTGACGTCGGGATTTTTTTGCAGCACTGCGTTGCCTATCGCGTGCATCAAATGGGTTTTGCCCAAACCGGACGCGCCGTATATGAACAAGGGATTGTAAATTTTGCCGATGCTGTCGGATACCGTGACCGAGGCGGCTCGTGCCAGTTGATTGGATTTGCCTTCCACAAAGCTCTCGAAGGTAAATGCACGGTTCAAAAAGTTCGGTTGATTCTTTTTTTGCGCCGGCGCTTTGTTTATAGCCGGGGTCTTTAGCGCGGGCGCTTTTTTGCTGCCGATTTCGTAATGGACTGCCAAAGTAGCGTTGGAAAACTCGTTGACTGCGTCTTCGATCACCGAAAAAAAATGTTGTTTGATATGGTCGATGATGAAGCGGTTAGGGGCCAACAATTTCAGTTGGCTGCCCGATTCCACCGCCTGCAGCGGGCGTATCCAGGTATTAAAGTCGCCGGACGGAATCTCGTGTTCGAGTTTAGCCAGACAATTATTCCAGATTGCGCTCAT